>NZ_JACHWL010000001.1:0-4632906 GCF_014191365.1 Sphingobacterium sp. JUb56
TTTACTTGCCACATAATAAAGACTACCTAATTAGTAGACTATTGATTTTCAATAAATATGAATAAAAATAGTGTCTATGTTATATGCTTTATAAGTGCAGTATTAAAATTCTAAACAGTATTACATGCAGTTAACAAACAAAATTTTTCCATTAGTAGCCACGGTATTAACCGTATCAAGTGTGAGCCAGCTCCAGGCACAACAACGCAATGTACAAGGTAAAGTTACAGATGCCACAACAGGAAAAGCACTAGCTGGAGTCAATGTTGTATTCACTGGACAGACTAGGGGAACAACAACCAATTTAAATGGCGAATTTACACTTCCTGTACAACAGGTTACCGACGCCACTATTGAGTTTTCCTACATTGGTTATGAGTCACAACGGGTAAAAGCCGATGGTTCTAATCTGACTGTCGCTTTGCAGGTCACCAGTCAAAACCTTGATGAGGTTGTTGTAGTGGCTTATGGTACTTCTAAGCGTGCGAATATTACCGGTTCAGTCAGCACGATCAATGCAAAAAGCAATTGAAAATAGACAGGTATCCAGTATTTCTAAAGCTTTGGAAGGTCAAGTACCCGGTTTACAGTCGGTCGCATCTTCTGGTCAGCCCGGTACCGATGCGGCGATCAGAATCCGCGGTATCGGTTCTATCAACGCCTCCAGTTCACCGTTATTTGTCGTGGACGGAAATCCATTTTCAGGAGATATCAACTCGATCAATCCCAATGATATTCAATCCGTTTCTGTTTTGAAAGATGCTGCTTCAAGCGCCTTATATGGATCTAGAGGTGCTAATGGTGTCATTATCATTACGACAAAAAGTGGTAAGTCTTCTGAAAATACGACGATCAATCTCAATTTTACCCAAGGTTATTCTGGAAGAGCGGTTCGTGACTACGATCAGGTATCTACGGATGATTATTTCCAAATGTATTGGGAGGCACTTCGTAATAAAAACCTTTCAAATGGCTTGACAGCCGCGCAGGCAGCAACAAATGCGACGAACAGTGTTATAACTGATCTGAATAAAAATCCATATGGGTCGGCATTTCCGCAGCCGGTAGGACTGGATGGGAAATTAGTTCCAGGAGCAAAAGCATTATGGAATGATCCATGGACCGATGTTTTGCAACGTACAGGTGTGCGTACACAAGGAGATTTAAGTTTCAGTGGTGGTGGTCCTAAAAATACCTATTTATGTCCGGGAGTTATTTGGATGATCAGGGTATTGCAATTGAATCAGGTTTCAAACGGTATAATGTACGTGCCAATATCGATGGAAAGATGAAATCCTGGTTAAATGCAGGTCTCAATATAGCAGGTAGCAGTACACAGCAGAAATATCCGCAATCCGAAGATAGCAACACCGCTAATATTATCAATTTTTCCCGCTTAGTACCTTCTTTTTATCCTTACTACGAGCGTGCAGCAGACGGTTCTTATGTGCTGGATGAAAACGGAAATAAAATATATGATTTTGGACTTTACCGTCCGAGTGGCGCTACTCCAAAGAACAATCTGGCAGCTTCACTGCCTTTAGATAAAAATGATATCCGAAGAGAAAATGTTGCCGCTAGAGCCTACCTTGAGGCTGTTTTTTCAAAAGATCTGAAATTCCGATCTACTTATAGTCTAGACTATATCAATAGTAATACCCATAATTATACCAATCCTACGGTTGGTTTTGGTGTCGATACAAAAGGATCTGTGTCCAAATCCAATGTACGAACAGTAGGACAAACTTGGAACAATATTTTAACGTTTGATAAGCAGTTTGACCTACATCACTTGAATGTATTGGCAGGTCAGGAATATTATGATTTCAACAGTTCCAATATGAGTGGTAGTCGTCAGGGATTTGTACTTCCAGGATTTTACGAACCGGTCGCAGCGTCGCAATTGAATAATTTTACAGGATCTAGCGTCGATTACAGCTTATTGAGTTTCCTTGGACGTGCCGAATATAACTATGATAACCGTTATTATTTCTCGACCTCATTACGTACCGATGGATCATCCCGTTTTGCACCTGAAACCCGTTGGGGAACTTTCTGGTCAGTGGGCGGTTCATGGAAAATTGCGCAGGAAAATTTCTTGAAAGATGTTTCAGCTCTTAATCAGTTAACCTTGAGAGCTAGTTATGGAGGCCAGGGTAATGACAACTTGGGAACTTACTATGCTTACCAAGGCTTATATACTATTTCCAATAGTTTAGGTGAAGGCGGAACGGTTACAAGCCGATTGCCAACACCAGATCTGAAATGGGAGACAAACTTGAACTTTAATGTGGGTTTGGATGTTGCTGCTTTTAAAAATCGAGTTTCATTAAGTGTGGAATATTTTAATCGCCAAAGTAAAGATCTGTTATTTACAATGCCGATGCCTTATTCGAGCGGTTATTCAGGTTATGATGCCAATATTGGATCACTTCGAAATAGAGGATTCGATATCGATATACACACGATCCCAGTACTGACTGAAAACTTCAGATGGAACTTGGATGTGAATCTATCTCATTATACCAATAAAATCACCTCGTTGCCAAATAATAACAAAGATATCATTACGGGCACACGTGCATTACGAGTTGGTGGTACGATCTATGATTTCTTTATGCCGGAATGGGCGGGTGTAAATCCTGAAAATGGATTACCTCAATGGTATGTGGCCGATCAGGACGGGAAAAAAACAGATCAAAAAACATCTGAGTATACTAAAGCTGGATTTTTTGATGCCGGAAGCTCATTGCCTGATTTAATAGGTGGTGTAAGCAATAGCTTTAGTTATAAGAATTTTGATTTATCTGCTTTGGTCAGCTTCAGTTTAGGTGGACAAGTATTGGATAACGATTATATCCAGTTGATGCATACCGGAAATAATGTGGGAAGAGCGTGGAGTGTTGAAATGTTGAATCATTGGACACCAGAAAATACAGCTACAAACGTCCCAAAGTTGACCACAGATAATTTAAACTGGACTTCAACCTCCACACGCTTTTTATATGATGCAACGTATGCGCGTTTAAAGAATGTGAGTTTAGGCTATAGTTTACCTGGAGATTTAATCCGACGAATTGGACTCGGTAAATTACGCGTATTTGCAACAGCAGAAAACTTGCTAACTTTTTATGGACATCAAGGAATGGATCCGGAGCAGACATTAAATGGAGCTACTTATTTCCGGTACCCGGCTATGCGTACCATTTCAGGAGGTTTACAGCTTGTTTTTTAATGTTTAGGCAATCATATAAAAATAAAACAGTATGAATATGAAATTAAAATCTACCTATATACTTTTGGCAGTTTCCTTACTCGGTACATCTTGTAAAGATGTCTTGGACACGAATCCGACAACTGCCGTCGCTGAGTCCGAGATTTATAAAACGACCGCGAATGTTGAAACGGTTATTAATGGAACTTGGAAATACCTCAATGATACGTTTTTCACGTATGCCAATCCGGGCTACTCAGCTATTTTGCGTACCAGTGATGCCATGGGGAGTGACGTTGCTTTGACGACAAAATACGGATATCGCGATGCTTATACATTTTCAGAACTCAATAATAACCGATCTTACCGCATTAACTCTTTCTGGACTTTGCTTTATAAAGTCATCGATAATGCCAATAATGTAGTGGCTAAAGTCGATGGGGCTGAAGGCAGGATAGAAGATAAGAATCGGTTAAAGGGACAGGCAAAAGCACTTCGTGCATTTGCTTATCTAAATCTAGCCTCTTTTTATCAGTTCAGCTACCAGAAAGATAAAAATGCGTTAACAGCACCGATTTATACTGAACCAAGCACCACAGCGACCAAAGGAAATCCGCGAGCAAGTCTACAGCAACTTTACGATCAAATTTTAAGTGACTTAAAAGATAGCCAAACACTTCTTGAAGGATATACCCGTACCGAGAAATATAAGATCAATCAGAATGTAGTTCAAGGTTTATTGGCACGTACCTATCTGCAGGTGGGTGAATGGAAGCTAGCAGCTGAGGCTGCAGAAAAAGCAAGAAGTACTTACAATCTTATGGGTGCAGCTGATTATCAGGCAGGGTTCAATGATCTTGGGAATTCAGAATGGATATGGGGACATAAGCAGACTACTGAACAAAGCAATGCTAGTTATACCTTCCATTATTTAGACGTATCCTCCGATGCATCTTATTATTTCAGCTTTATGGCAGATCCTTATTTTAAGAATTTATTTGACGAAAGCGATACGCGCTACAGTTTATTCGAGTGGGATCCATTGGCTGGACGTGAAGGGTTTTTAAGATATAAAAAATTCAAATTTAAACCCAACGTGATCGGAGATATCGTATATATGCGTTCTTCCGAGATGGTATTGATTGAAGCCGAAGGTTATGCGCGCGCAGGGCTGCAGGACAAAGCCATTGCTGCATTAAACACATTGCGTACAGCCCGTCAAGCAAAACTTTATGATGTGAGCCAAGGGAAAAACTTAATTGAAGAGATCTTGATAGAACGACGTAAAGAACTTTGGGGAGAAGGCTTCGCTTTATCGGATATTATTAGAACGCAAGGAAAAGTACAGCGTAAATTGTTTATTGATGAAACAGGTAAACCAATCCAGGTTTCGATCAAAACAGCAAATGGAGGTACTAAACTTGTTAATGGACAGGGACATCGCGTAGTGAAATTTCCGGATGGATCTAATTTCGTCGCTAATAGCCCATATTATCTATTCACTATTCCAAACGAAGAAATTGTTAGAAATCCTAATTTATAATATGAATTGCTTTTTAATAAAAATAGGCCTCTTACAGTAGTAAGGGCCTGTTTTTTTATTACTTATTTCACGCTCATTTTTAATCTTTCTGATTACATAATATTATATACTTTCAGTCAACTATAATTATTTTAGAGGTACTCGTTTGGCTAATGTTTTTAATGCTCCTTTATAAGAATCGACTCCGCCAAGAAAAGGTTTTCTTGTGTCCGAAAACAGTTGCCTTCCAGTCGCATCATAAATAGTCATTAAAACTTTTGTGTCATAATTTGTACTGGTGTAGCTGTTGTTTGATTGGACAACAGTACCCTTCGTTTTATTATCTTTTTTCTTGTCATCATAAGATGCTACCCCAGATCCATAGCTGAATGTTCCTTTATTTTCAATATCATAAACCCCTAATACTACATAATCTACACCTAATAGTTTTGCTAATTCTTCCGGTGTATGATTGGCAATATCAGCGAGATTAATACCTGCTTTAGAAAGGGTAGCGTTGGTCGTCCTTGAATCTTGCATCTGAATAGAAAGTGATCGTGATCTCAAAGCATCGACACAGGCCTGCTGCACTTCCCGTCTCATCACATCGGTGGTAAGACCTTGGTCATTACTGGCAATTTCAAATGGAATAACAGCAAGTCTGTTCCCGCCCTGTATAGCGCTAGATTGTAATGCTGTTGCATTTACTGTACTGCTGGGATTACCAGCTGACCTAAAGGATTCTTCTCTTCCATTGGCAAATACAATTTTATCAATTAAAGATTTTTTAAGTTCGTATTGTAACTCCTCACCGGTATAAGAAAACTTGATGATTTCGTCCCCAATCGTGATGACTTTTCCTTTTTTCTGTCCACCGTCCATCAGATAGATGACATCTTCTTTTTGCTGTGCAATAGTTGTGGTGGCGCATATCAGTAAAGTGAAGAGATAAATTGTAAATTTTAAAATGTGTTTCATAGTCAAGTTAGATTAATTTTGCCTGCTTATAATTTGCTATCGTAAATATTGCCTGTTAAGCGAGCTTAAAAGATTAACAAATAGCCATTAGAAATGGTTTTTAATCTATCAAATTATCTGATTCAAAACAGAAATGCAATGGCTGGAAAAGCAGCTTAAAAGAGTTAAAAGAAAATTGAAAGAGGTCATTACATTTTGACATCAATAGGTTGATCTACTAAGTCTTTTGGCTCTTTTAGATTTAAAATTATAAATATTGATTTGGCGTTTTTCGCAGATATTTTTTAAAGAATTCTATAAATGCACTCGGGCTAGAAAAATCTAATTCATGAGCCGTCTCGTTCACATTTCTACCATTGGTTAATAATTCTATTGATTGATGCAGCCTCCATTGTTGCCTCCAGTCCTGATAAGACATGCCTGTTTCTTTCATAAAAATGCGTCCAATTGTTTTTTCAGTTATCCCGATTTCTAACGCAAATTTCTTCATTAGCGGAGGTTTTGACTTCCCTATATTCCATTGGTCTATATAGGGTTGAAATCTTGGATCCGATGGCTCTACTAAAGTTAAGTTTTCACGGGATGCGTTCTGAAATTCTTCAAAAAAAACAGCTGTTATATTTTTCTGATTGTTCCAGAGCATATCCCAAGGCCAATACGATATGCGTTCAATAACCTCTCGTAATAAAGGGCTGATATTCATAATTATTAGTTCATCGGGTAAATTTTTAAACTTACTGGGATCAAAATATATAGAACGATAAGCGACTGTATTTCTAATCGTAACGCTATGTAATACATTTGGTGGAATCCATGCCGCCATTGTGGGCGGTAATAAACTCTGTGTACTATCTGTTCGTATTGACATGCATCCGCTTGGAGCATATAATAGTTGGGCTTTTTGATGTTTGTGGCTTCCTGAATCATGAGCATTCAGTTCTGACGCAATACCAATTACAGCAGCATCTATTTTGTCGGGATCAAAGTAATCATCTTTAGCTATGTATGTCATTGTCTTGATATTGATATTTTTTGTCTTAATACCAATAACAAGATACGATAAATCATGTGTTATTTTGCAAAATAATTAAAGTGAAAAATGAAAAATAAACCAAATTTAATGCTATTAATCATCTTGATTATGTTTCCACAATTTGTCGAAACAATTTATAGCCCTGCATTACCCGGTATCGCACAAGCTTTTCAGGTAAGCAATCAGCAGGCGTCGTTAACCCTATCATTTTACTTTATTGCTTTCGCATTTGGTGTAATCTTTTGGGGCATATTATCCGATATAATAGGGAGAAGAAGTGCTATGATCTGGGGACTATTTTCTTATGCAATTGGAGCTGTTATGGCACTATTAACCAGGGATTTCAATATGATATTAATCGCTCGGGTAGTCGCTGCTTTTGGAGCTTCCGTAGGTTCTATTATAACACAGACTATCCTTCGGGATGTATATCGAAAAGAAGAACTTGGTTACGTTTTTTCTATTATTGGAATTGCGCTCTCTTTAAGTCCTATTATCGGTTTTATAACAGGAGGTTATATGACTGAAAGCTTTGGATATCAGGGTGTATTTATGGTAGTTTTGTTAGTTGCGGTATTGTTGTTAATCAATGCTATTAAGTTTTTGCCTGAAACAAAAGCGCCTATTAAACAAGACCGTCCGAAAATTGGAGCAGTTTTGAGAGAATTATTAAGTGATCGGATGATCTGGTTAAGTGCACTATTGGTAGCCTTATTCAATATCATGTTATTTAGTTACTATTCTCTAGCCCCATTTATATTTGAGCACTCCGGCTATAGTCCTACACACTTTGGATATAGCGGTATCGTACTTGCCATTGGTTCATTAGCTGGGGGGGTACTGAATAAAAAACTTATTCATTTAAATTTTTCTGCATATAGATTGATTTATATTTCATCGGCGATTTCTATAATCGGTGCAGTAGGCACCTTTATATTGCAGGGCAGTCTATGGTTTTTATTTCCCATGCTTTTCATACTGATTGCATTTAGTATTGCAATACCCAATATATTAAGTCAGGCACTTATTAAGTATAAGGATGTTGTTGGAACTGCGGGAGCCCTCTTTGGATTACTCTATTATACACTTATCGGTTTAGGTCTTACAGTATCAGGGTGGATTCAAGATTTTGGTTTAGTTCTTATAATTTCGTCTATATTAGCCATATTATTTGCTGGCGCATATAAAAAATCCGCCTCACGCACGCATTAGCACTATTGAAAAAATAGTTACTTTTGGCCCATATCAGATCTAGTCAAGTGAATAAATTATTATGAAGAAAATAGCTTTTTTACAGATACACATTTAGGTCAGTAAGTTAATGTAGTACATGACGGTTTAGGTTCTGAAAAAATGAATTATCGGCAAGAGCCAGATACACATAAAGAAAATTTCACTAAAAAGATTTTGAATATTGATCACTGCATCAGCTAAAAATCATTTCATTGGCATGTCCAGTGAATGTTCCTATATCTAACATCGCGATTATCAAAATTGGGTTTTACTATTAATTTGACAATAAATTGTTCACTTCCGATATGATTTCGTTGAGATCAAAAGGTTTTGCTAGAAAGCTGTCAGCTCCCGCTTCCATGGCGATCTTATTTCCATCTCCACTCGCAGATATCACAATAACAGGTAACTTTTTTATCTCCGGATTATCCCGAATTATTTTTAAAATCTCATCCCCCGGTAAGATGGGCATCCAAAGGTCCAGCAATAGCAGATCGGGCGATTGCATTAAAATTTCATTAATAATATGAATACTATTGATCTGTGGCAAAACCTCAAACCCTTCAATCTCCAGTAACATCTGGAGCACATCAAGTATTCCTTGATCATCATCACAAATCATTATCTTTTTCTTATCCATAGCATTAATTTTTTATGACCGGTAACGTAAAATTAAAGGTCGATCCTTCGCCAACTTCACTCTCTACCCATAACGTTCCTTTATGATTCACGATAATTTCATGAGAAACATATAGTCCGATTCCTAATCCGGGATATTTCTTTTGAATATTACTTGCTCTAAAAAACCTTTCAAAGATTTTGATCTTATCTTGGTGGCTGATACCCATTCCAAAATCTTTAACCGAAATTTTTACAAAATTTCCGACAGTATTGATGTAAACTTCGATATTTTTAGATCCTGGAGCATACTTGATTGCATTTGAAATTAAGTTGTTGAACACCTGTAAAATCTGCATTTCATCACCAAGTACAGAGGCATTTGTACATCCGGAAAATGAGATCTCATACTCAGGATTAACAACAGATAGGTTTTCAATTGCTTCTTTTATAGTTTTATCAATTTCAAAAGGTTCTAGATGTAGTTCTATATTGCCGGAATGAATTTTTGATGTGTCCAGTAATTTAGAGATCAGCTTATTTAGTTTTTCAATATATATAGAAACTTTATCAAGAGAGGTTGTGAACTGATCTGGGTTTTTAGCAGGATCCATACGCTGAAGTAGTTGTATCAGACTTTTTATTGTCGTTAACGGTGTCTTCAGTTCATGGCTTGCTATAGAAAGAAAATCATCTTTTCTGCGGTCCAACTCTTTTTTATCTGTAATATCCTCTATAGCAATGAGTATTCTATCCTTGTACTGTCCTTCAAACTCTATTCTATAAGCATTAAGAAGCATCACTTTTTTTCCAATATGTTGAAAATGATGCTCGACTTCATAATCGGTGACCGGATTATTTGTTGGCAATATTTTCGTTAAGAGATCTTTTAAAGTATCAATGTCCCATTGATGGTTTCCGAGTTCGAAAAGTACTTTCCCGACAGTCTCTTCCTGAGTCACTTTAAATGAACTTAGGAAATGATTATTGGCGCTCAAAACAACATAGTTCGAATCGAGAACTAATAAGCTTTCCCGAACCGTTTGAATGATACTGGATAAAAAAGCTTCTTTTCCCATCAGCTCTTTCGTGCGTTGCTGTATTTTTTCCTCTACAGATGATTTCTCTTCACGCAAATCATACTCTACCTTTTTCCGATCTGTTACATCATTTTGCACTCCGATAAAGTGGGTGATCATTCCATCATCATTTTTAACAGGAGATATGAACAGTTCATTCCAGAACAATTGACCATTCTTTCGGTAGTTTCTAATTTCAACCTTACATTCTTTCCCATCTCTTATACTTTCTTTAATAAGTTGTCGCTCAGCTTGCGATCTGTCTTGTGCTTGTAAAAAGCGACAGTTGTGACCTATTATTTCATCCTTGTTGTAGCCAGATATTTTTTCAAACGCGCTGTTACAATATATGATAGGATTATCGGGCTGCAAATTATCTGTGATAATAATACCCGAGTTTGCCGAATTTAAGGCTTGAAGATATATGTTGAGATTCTCATTTATCATAAAATTTATTTTCGTTACATGAAGTCTTTATCAGGATGTGTAGACTTCATTTCAAAATATATTAATTATAGAATCAATTTTACAAATACTATGCCTTTACAAGCAACTTATTTTTTATAATTTTCTACAAGCGGATCATTTACGGTGCATTAAACCTTCCCGATAATCATCTTATTTAAAGATGCCTTACCATCATTTAGTGGACTTTATTTAGGTTTTAACGGTTAAAAATAAGTGAATTAAGTTTTTTATATCCATCCAATGGAAAGATAATTTATAACAAATTAGCATTGTCGATCAAACAGTATTTTTTGAATGAATATAACGTAGTGTTGTAGTAATAAACCGTAGAAATTCGTGAAGGCTAGGTATTTTTTGATTGTTCTTTACATGCCATAAGGAAATACGAATTTATTACATTTCGTTGTTAAAGATGATTTAAAAATGATGTTTTAATTGCGTTGGAAATTTAATTCCCTGCTCTATGTAATTTATAAATCGATCTTCTTGTTTAACTTATACGTTCAGCGTTCATCTCCAGGCCTTTGTCACAAATTGAATAAAATCAAAAGGGCCTAATTTTCATTAGACCCTTTATCTTGGCGTTCAACTGCACAGTAATTTTATGTTTCTTATCGTTTCCTCTTTTTTGTTTCATCATCCAAATGGTTTTGGGACAATTGGACTTTATTACTGTACTACGTCATTTATCGTTTTATACTTAATTAAAAGTATGTTTACTACTGATTTGTACTAGATGAACACCTGTCTTCAGAAAAAGTTCAAATAATTTTAAATATTTTTTATTTTAAGGATTTTCTAAATTAATTACACATATTACTTGTGTGCCTTTTTGTATATCATAGAAAGTATTCCGAATATCCAACCAGATATTTTTAAAAATTATAGCTGTTCTATCGAAGGTGTTTCGGCTTTAAATTTTGTTCTGCTGATTCGACGATTTCAGTAATTCTTTTTTGTCGCACCTGCGGTTGTCTGGCAAGAACAATCCATTGTAAAATAGCTTTCTTTACTGATTTGCTTAAACTTACATAGAATGCTTTAGCATGAGATTTAGTTGCAAATGCGACTTCCAGATCTTTTGGAATAATCAATTCTTCCACCTCATCCAGTAATATCCACGAACCATTTTCTTTTGCGATTTCTATGCTCTTATGACCAGCATCGTGCATCAGTCCGCTGTCAATAAGGTCGAGCACTTTTTGTTTATTGATTTTGGACCAAGTGCTTTTAGGTTTACGTTTACTAAAATATTGATGAGAAGTTTCGTTGTCTACAGAAATCTTTTTACTGTCAATCCATCCAAAGCAAAGTGCAACATCAACCGCCTCACTCCAGGTAATCGATTTTTTTTCAGAACTTTTTTTATGAAAAACAATCCATACAGCCTGTTTTGTCTGATGGTTTTCCATTAACCATTCGCGCCAGGCTCTACTATCAATAGGATAAAATATTTCTATTTCTTGCATCATCATTTAAAACGATTGTTTCAGGTTCTATTGCTCCAATATCGAGCGACTTATTATACCTTAAATGTAAACATAAACTTAATTGTACAGTTGCATTTTATTTGAAAAATAGAAAAAATGATGATTAGTCGCATTGTTTATACCTAAAACTCTTGCTGATTAATACATTATAAATCAGCAAGAGTTGTTTCATAAGAGGTACAGTTTATGTAGGTAAAGCAGTATCTGTTATTGATTATAGCGTTGCCATATCAATGACAAAACGGTACCGAACATCACCTTTTTCCATCCGCTTATATGCTTCATGAATATCTTTAATATCAATCAGTTCAATATCTGATACAATATTATGTTCAGCACAGAAATCTAACATTTCCTGCGTTTCTTTAATACCGCCTATACCCGAGCCGGCTAGACTTTTACGTCCATCCAGTAGTGCAAATGGTGGTATTTGAGAAGGAACTGCAGGAATTCCAACACAAATATGAGTTCCATTTGTGCGTAGGAGAGACAAATATGATGCGATATCATGTTCTGCACTGACGGTATCTAATATAAAATCAAATGTTCCTTTAGCCGCTTCAAACTGTTCAGGATCTGTTGTTACAACAAAATGGTGGGCACCTAATTTTTTAGCATCAGCTTCTTTTTTAGGTGAAGTACTGAGCACCGTAACATCAGCACCAAATGCCACAGCAAATTTCACTCCCATATGGCCTAAGCCACCTAATCCTAAAATAGCCACTTTGTGACCTTTTCCCACTTTCCAGTGGCGTAGGGGAGAATACGTAGTTATGCCAGCGCATAATAAAGGGGCTATTGCAGCTAAATCTAACTTATCAGACACATGTAGAACAAAATCTTCGTTAACGACAATTGTTTTAGAATAACCACCATAAGTAGGCATACCATCCGTGTATGGATTTACACCATTGTATGTTTGTACGTTACCATTTTTACAATACTGCTCCAATCCATCCTTGCAATTTTCACAATCTCTACAAGAGTCTACCATACATCCTGTTCCTGCTAAATCCCCGATTTTGAATTTCGTGACTTCAGCTCCTATTTGGACAACCTTACCTACGATTTCATGCCCCGGTACCATGGGAAATAAACCTTCAAACCAATCATTATTAATCTGATGTAGATCCGAGTGACAAACCCCACAAAATAAAATATCAAATTGTACGTCTTTAGGCCCCAGTTCACGACGTTCAAAATTCCATTCGGCAAGCTCAGCACCAGCCTGCTGAGCCGCATATCCTTTCGTTGTAATCATAGATTCTGTTTTTTATATAAATTAATGTTTTATTTGATAGCTTTTTCTAAACGCTTGCGGAGTTAAGCCTATATTTTTCTTAAAAAATTGATTGAAATTTGATTGATCTGCAAAACCGATGCTAAACCCTATCTCTTGTAAACTCCAGTCAGATTGTATCAATAAAGCTTTGCTCTCTTCCAGCAAACGATTTTTAATGTGCGTACTCACATTTTGCCCCGTATACTTTTTTAATATCGCATTTAAGTAATTAGGATGTATAGATAGCGAGTTCGCAAATTCTTTAGCTGTTTTAATACGCACCGGATTATGCCTATTGATATCCGAAGCCTCAGCTTCCAATAATTGAAAAAAATCGTGAATCTGTCTATATTCTTCACTTACAATATCAGGTTTTGGAAAATTAGCAAACTGTAAACTTTCAATCATTACCATTTGCATATACGTTTGTAAGCGGTCCTCCGTCATGCCATCCTGATCTTCATATTGTTTAAGCATAATGGCGAACCAATGATTTAAAGAGTCTAGATCATTTTCGCCCAATCGAATGACATTTTTCTCTATTTTACTAAACAGTTCATATTTTTCCATTGCAACCTTTAAGATCGGCTGTTCATCCAGATAACGTTTTTTAAACAAGACGTAATATCCGTCAGAATCATCAGAAAGATTCTTCCAGGAGATAATTCCATTCGGATGCAGAAAGATAATTGTCGGCTTATCGATGTAATATGTGTGTGTACCGATAGTAAGAATGCCTGTTCCTTTAGAAATATATAATATTTTATAAAAGTCCCTGCGATGTGGAGACAGATAATTTTTACAAGGATCCTCTTTTCGGCTCACCACACGGATATTCCAATTCTCAAAATAAGCATGGCTTACCGGTAAGAAATCCGCTGAGTTTCGTAGCAAATCTACCTTTTCGATATCCGAAGTTTTCAACATAATGAGCTATTAAATATTTTATAGAATACAAATGTACCGCTTGTCTTTTTCAAAATATTATGATTTACTTTCTGTTTTTTATGAAAATCAAAGGTCACATCAAAACAAGATCCTGATAAGTGAAAATCAATATAGATGCGCCATAGCTAATTTAAATAATATTTAAGATAGTTGCTCTATTTCATTATCGGGAAGATCAGTATGTACTCCCATTTCTTCAAAATGTTGGGGTCAATAAAAGCTGGAGGATTTGATGTTTCAGATTGGAGTATAAAAAAAATCCTTCTGAACTATTCAGTTCAGAAGGATATCAAGTGCGGAAGAAGGGACTCGAACCCCCACGCCTTGCGGCGCCAGATCCTAAGTCTGGTGCGGCTACCAATTACGCCACTTCCGCATTAGGATTTCTTTGATGTCGCAAATATAAAAACGAAACCTATACTTTGCAAGTATTCTGCTCTTATTCGTTATGGCCGATACAGATGATGCTGTTTATGAGCAGAATATTTTTTTAGCAAATTCATTTTTTTGTTGTTTACAATTCTATTTTAGCTTGATGATAATAAACATCAAGCTTTGAAAATATGATTTTATTTTGAAGCTTTTGCTCCCCAAAGCACCCAAATTAATCGAAAACTAGATTCATTTAATGTTCTGTATCCATATTGTTTTTTTTTATAAAGCTGTTTGATATATAAAACAGCTACTATTAGCGGGTTAAGAATCTTGGTAAATGGGTTTAAATAGCCTAATTTTTATTTTAATATATTCATTTATAGGTTTTTGTAAAAGTGTGATAGCGATGTGAAATATCTTTTTTCTTTGATTATTTATTTAATGTTAATCTTTACCACAGAAATAATTGAGATATGTTTATGCTTTGCTGATGGTGACAATAGGACCATCGATTGGTAGTGCATATTACTTTTTTGATTATTAAATGAAATTTCAATTGTATGTTCATAATGGTACAGTTGAATTCACCTCAACAGGGATTAACGTGATCCTTGTTGAGTTCATTTTCTTTAAATATTATTGAACATCGATATTTGTGGTCACAAAATATCCTTCTAGCATGTAATTAATAAAAGGCGTCGATCAAATATTAGTACTGTATCTTTTGCATGAATTGCATAAAATCAAAAGAGTTTTAAAGTAAGGATGATGCTTTACTTAGCATTATCCCAAGGTTTAAAATCTGATGAGATCGGTTTTGTCAGATCAAATTCGACTGAAAAAACCCGTTCCGAACCTATTCGCCTGAGGTTGTAAGAAAACTTAGTTTCATTAATTGTTACCCACCAGACATTAAAAGCAGCGTAGTCGATTAGTTCTTCGGTTGCTGCATCAGCAGGAAATAGCTGCATCTCAGCTGTTCCTTCGTTGGTTGCGGTCCCACCATAAAAAGTGATATTGTCTGGATTTCCATCTGGCTTTCTATGATCATGTTTTAGCTCTACAAGATTATTATTCAAGGAGAAGATCCAGGTACGTGATTTGTCGTCCCCTACAAAGAAGGGAACCTTGACTTCACTGTCACTATAGCGCATTACCTGCATCAACAAACGTTTGCCGGTAAACCCGTCACCTTCCTTTCCGCCAGCAATAATAGTTCCTTCATAATAATTACCTAAATGTGTTTTAAAAGCTTGTATAAAAGCTTTTGAATTTGATTCCTGAGCATTCGATACGCTGATAACGAAATACGCAATGACGAAGAATAGGGATTTTTTCATATATATTAATGACGGTAATTACAATCTTATTATAAGGCTTTACTGCTGATTGCTGTATGAGAGATTCACAGTTTCATTCATAACAGTAATTTATTTTGAATCCTATAAAAGTACAAAAAATAGCTTGATATTGGCAGTATATTTAACACTTAGAAAATATCGATGAGCGATTTTGAGGTTCATAAATTTTTCACCTATCCTTAATACTCAATTTATATTAAAGCGAGATATTTGCTACAGATGAAACACCTTTGATCTAAAGAGTATACCTGTGAAAACAATAGACGAAATTCTATTAAAACGCCTTGTTGATGCTGATTACAGTGCTTTTAACGAGATTTATGACCATTATTGGAACCTGCTTCTTCGTATTGCCATTAAGAAAATAGGAGATGTTGATTTGAGCATGGATATCGTGCAAGATCTTTTTGTGGACCTTTGGCAAAGACGGCACACCATTACCATTCATACCGGATTACGGGCATACCTCATTTCGGCCTTATATCATAAACTCTTTCAGCATTTTAGAAAGCAAGGGATCCATGAAAAACATATTGACCAATATAAGTTATTAATACACGACGGTTTGCAAGAAATATTCACTGTGAATGGCTACGAAGAAAACTATACCCATGTTTTAGTTGCCATCGAACAGTCTATAGAAGATATGCCAGATCGCATGCGCGTCGTCTTTAATTTGAAATATCAGCGTAGTCTCAGTAATCTTGAAATCGCAGAACAATTAGGGATATCACTTCAGACAGTTAAAAATCAATTAAGCAAAGCATTGACACTTGTGCGCACACACATGCAACAGCAACAGTTAAATCCGATGGTCTATTTGTCGGTTTCATTATTATTGTTCTTCTAATCGGGTTTGTTGTACCGTTGTAGATCTGTCTTTTTATTTAAAATAAACTTAACATAAACTTCATGCATTTTGCATGGTACGATCTCTTGGTTATCGCAACTATTAGGATGTATGCAAGATAGAAAAAGAGAACTGGAAGAGTTGATCAATAAATATTCGGAGGGACGGCTTACTGATCTAGAGCGTGGACACTTAATGAAGTGGATGCGCGAATTGGATCTTTCGAACAAAGAGCAGATTGATATGAATCAGTCCTATCGTAAAATGAAAGAACAGATAGATTCCCGTTTACTCCTGCCGGAGGTAGACGTCCAAAAGGCTGGTCATTCCTGGCAACTTTTGGGACAGGTGGCAGCAGTCTTGCTTTGTTGTCTTTCTTTGGGCTGGTATCTAGTAGACCCAGATCGTATTCATGAACCGCAGAAAGTTGCATACAGCACAATCATGCCATCTTTGATAAAGCCAATCAATAAGGTCTTTACGGTGTCTAAGGACAGTTTAGTAGTATTGGAAGATGGTACTCGCGTTCATCTTTTGGCCAATTCGACGATGACTTGGACGCAACCCTTTCCGGATGACTGCCGTGCAATTCAATTGCAGGGAAAAGCATTTTTTGAAGTGGCTCACGATCATGAACGTCCATTTACTGTTCTAGCAAGCAATATTCTAACAACAGCGCTAGGAACCTCTTTCTGGGTTGTGCAGGACAATAAAAGTGCAAAACCCAAAATACGCCTGGTGACCGGACGGGTTTCCATCAAAGAGAAAACAGCAGATGGCGCAGTACGCTTACTTGCATTTTTGACTCCTGGGCAGTCGTGGAAAGAAACGGTAGCACCGGCTAGACAGCGCGATCGTCATCCGGAAGTAGAGGAGCAAATAGTGGAAGCAGCAGTCATCGACACGCTGACTTTTCATCATAAACCTTTAGAAGAAGTCTTGCCTGCCTTAGCATCATTATACCATACAACGATTCGCTTTTCTTCAAAAGAAGTTTCAGGGCTTTCATTTTATGGTACTTATACAAAAGATGATGATATCGCACAGATCTTACAGACAATCTGCTTTGCCAATGATTTAGAGATGACGTTTAATGCTGCAACCAATACCTATGCGATTACAAAAGTAAGCCAGTAAAAAAATAAAAAATAACCAGCAGCACCCTACGAAAAAGAGGGAGCCTGGACATATTATGCACAATTATTAATGAAAAATATGCGAATATCTTTAACTATGAAAATGCCTTCCAGCAGGGCTTTATTACTGCTATTAGCGATTGCTTTTGGCGAAATGGGCTTTGCCCAGGAGCGTGGAGAACTTGTTGTTATCGTGCAGGACGCGAAGGCAAAAGGTCTGGCCAATGCTACCGTAACTGTAAAGAATAAAGTGAATAATTTGAAGCGATCCGGCCAAGCTGATCAGCAAGGAAAAGCGGTGTTCAATAATCTGCCCGTAGACAGCAATTATTGTATTTTAGTGACTTATACCGGATTACAACCGAAAGAAGATTGCCAATATATTGTCACTTCGGAGAAACGGTCAAGTGTGGTTTTTCAACTAACGGATACGGCTTCAAATAACATGGATGAAGTTGTCGTCATCGGTTATGGTACCCAGAAAAAAACCAATCTTTCCGGTGCTGTAGATTATATCAGTGGAGAAGTACTGGAAAGCCGTCCGATTTCAAATGCCGCACAGGGACTTCAGGGTATAGCACCAAATTTAAACATACAGTTTAATTCAGGAGCACCTGGTGCTGTGCCCAATATTAACATTCGCGGTATCACGTCCATCAATGGTGGAGATCCACTTATTTTAGTAGACAACGTACCTGTTTCGGCGGCTGAACTGATTCGTATTGCCCCACAGGACATCGAATCATTTACCGTGATTAAGGATGCTTCTGCTGCGGCAATATATGGCGCGCGGGCATCTTTTGGTGTTCTAATCATCACCACTAAAACGGGTAAGGGTGATGTTAAAGTAAGTTATTCAAATAATTTTACTTGGAATACGCCAACTGTTATGCCTGATAAAATAACGGATCCATATGTGTTTTCCAGATTATTGGAAACATCTACTGATAATACCCCTTGGGATAATGTGAATTACTCCGATCAATTTTACCAATATGCAAGAGAGCGCTCTGACAATCCTTCTATTCCCGGAGTGCGGATCAATCCATCAGATGCCAAAGCTTGGGAATATATGGGCAATCGGGACTGGACACGTTACTTCTTTTCAGATTGGAATTCAACCCATTCACACGACCTGTCCATCTCAGGATCCAATGAAAAAGTACAGTATTACATCAGCGGAAGTTACAATCGCCAAAATTCACCCGTTAAACTTACAGAAGATTATTTTGACCGGTACAATCTGCGATCAAAAGTAAACTATCGACTTTCAGATTTTATATCATTCGGCAATAATACCGTGATTGGTAGTACGCGACGACTTGAACCTTCACAAATGAATTTGGCCGATATCTATAATATTTTTCCAACAAGCTACGATAAGAACCCTGATGGCACATGGGCTAATGCTGCAGCCGGAAATATCGCCGCACGGATGGTCGATGGCGGTAAAAGTGATCAAAAACGTTTGGATGTTCAGTCTACTTTTAATACAGAACTTCGTTTTTTGGGCAATAAGTTTAAACTGAATGCAGATTACACTTTTCAGCGCAATTCACTGAATAGAAACTGGTATACGACACAATATCAGATCGGATATGGACCTGACGATGTGCGCAAAGAAGGAACTACAGGTGCTTTCCGTGAAGCTGGCTTCTCCTACTATAACGTCTATAATATATATGGTACCTATATGCAGTCATTTAATAAGCATCAGGTAAATGCTGTGGTCGGATTTAATCAGGAAGACTATCGTTATGAGCTTATTAATGCCGAACGTTCGGGATTGATTTCAGAATCATTCCCTACGATCCAATTTGCTACAGGAACCATGAGAATGGGGGAGGCTATAGATACCTATGCATTGCGCGGTGCATTCTATCGGTTTAACTACACCTACGACGATAAGTACATTGTAGAATTCAACGGCCGATATGATGGATCTTCTCGTTTTCCAAAAAGTAAGCGTTTTGGTTTCTTCCCTTCCGGTTCTGTTGCCTGGCGATTAGACCGTGAAAATTTCATGTCATCACTATCCGGTATTGATTTATTAAAGGTGAGAGCGTCATACGGACAACTTGGTAATCAGTCTGTATCCAACTATGGTTATCTTCCTTCGATGGAGAAAAAGGATTCAGATTACTTACTTGGCAGCGAGCGAGGTATCTATATTCAAGTTCCATCTTTAGTTTCGCCCAATTATACCTGGGAGAAAGTCAATACGGTCAATGTCGGTGTAGATGTTGCTGTTCTTAAAAATAAGTTTTCTGCCAGTTTTGATTATTATTCAAGAAGTACGCTAGGTATGTTGACCTTAGGTAAGGATCTTCCCAATATATTGGGTGCTGCCGAGCCACGTGAAAATGCCGCTGATCTCAGGACTAATGGATGGGAGTTGACGCTTAATTTTCAGGAACGTTTCGAAGTGGATAATGCTCCATTGCACTTTAACGCCAAATTATTGTTGTCAGATTCACAGTCCAAGATCACCCGCTTTGACAATCCCAATAAGAGTATTTTGCAATATTATGATGGGATGCAGTTAGGTGAAATCTGGGGATTGGAAAATAACGGTCTTTTCAAAGATCAGGCAGAGATCGCTAAATTGGATCAAACCTCCATTATTCCTTGGGGTGCATTATCCATCGTACCGGGCTGGCCGACCTATGTTGATCAGGATAATAATGGTAAGATTGAGAAGGGATATACACTTGGCGACACAAAAGATCTTAAAATCATCGGAAACTCCACGCCCCGTTATCAATTTGGGGTAGACCTATCAGCAGATTGGAAAGGTCTTGACCTACGCGCATTTTTCCAAGGAATTGGCAAACGCGATTATTATCCATTGGATTATCTGTATTGGGGTACTTATCAGCAGCCTTACGGAAATTTTTATGGACACTTGCTTGATTTCTACCGCCCTGATAGTGATTCGGAGATCGATCGCGCAAAACATTCTCAAGCATACCTAAATTTGGGGCTTGCAGATCAAAACCTCGATGCCGCTTATCCGATATTGCAGTCATGGCTGGCCGACCGTAATTTAGGTACACGTATCGATCAGGCGCAGGGATTGGCTATTCCACAAACAAACTATTTATTGAATGCTGCTTATTTGCGACTCAAGAATTTAACGATCGGTTATACCTTACCTAAATTGTTTACTTCAAGAGCCAAGATCCGTCAGCTTCGGGTATATGTGAGTGGTGAAAACATCATCGAATGGTCTGCTGTAAAACGCTATTTTGATCCTGAAACCCTTAATGAAAATACCTATACCAATCCTACCGCGGGTTCAGATCGTGTCGGCAATGGACTTACTTATCCTTTTCAACGTAGTTTTTCTGCAGGTGTCCAATTAACTTTTTAATCGAATATCATGATAAATAAATATATAAAATTAGCTTTTGTGTTTTCGGGGCTTTCACTTTTAGGAGGCTGTAATGATCAATATCTGGATCGTGTTCCAGAAACGGCAATCAATAATGAAAACTTTTTTAATACCGCCACCGATCTGGAACTGTACATTACAGGCTTGTATAATTTTTCTGGATTAGGCATTTATCAGGCAGACGCTACCAGTGACAATGCAAGTACGACCGGGAACGTGGAAATTAAAACCCTTATGGCTGGAAATGCATCTGCAGCAACTATTTCAGGAGGCTGGAACTGGGACCAACTTCGTAAGGTGAACTTCTTTCTGCAGCATATGCAGAAAGCACAAATCAGTGCGAGTGAGAAGGCACATTATGAAGGTCTGGGCAGATATTTCCGTGCCAGATTTTATGTCGAAAAAGTACAACGGTTTTCTGATGTACCTTGGGTGGATAAAGCATTGGAAGTGGGCGATACAGAGTATCTGTTTGCTAAACGCGATCCTCGCGCTACTGTTGTCGAAAAAATTATGGAAGACTTTGAGTTTGCCGCAAAAAATGTTGAACCCAGAATTAAATTGGGGACAGTCAATAAGTGGGTTGTACTGCAGGAGTATAGTCGTTTTGCGCTCTATGAAGGCACTTACCGTAAGTATCACCAGGAGTTGGATTTAAAAGTTTCTGCAAATGATTTTTTGACCAAAGCACAGCAATTAAGTGAGCAAATTATGCGGGAAGGAGGTTTTAGTATTCATCAAACAGGCAAACCCAATCAGGATTATGGATCCTTATTTTTTAGTGAAAATCTAGAAAACAATAAAGAGGTTGTATTTGGTCGTTTTTATGCCAACAATGTGCTCAACGCCGATTCATGGCCGGGTATGTTCGGTAATTATGAATATTATCCCTTGCGGGATCTGGTACAGTCCTATCTGATGAAAGATGGTTCCTTCTATTCGGCTCAAGTAGGATATGATAAGAATTCATTTGTGAAGGAGTTTGAAAACAGAGATCCCCGTTTGTCACAAACCTATGCCTATCCGGGATGGGAGTTGATCTATTCCCACACCTACGCACAGGGAGCGGGATTGTATGTCCAACAACTGGCGAAAAACTTTTCTGGCTATCATCAAATTAAAGGTTTTCAAAATACGCTGAGTCTAGAGGCTCGTAATAACTTAGATATTCCCTTGTACCGATATGCGGAGGTTCTCTTGAATTTTGCCGAAGCAAAGGCTGAACTGGGTTTGCTGACACAAGCCGATTTAGATCGAAGTGTCAATCTATTGCGTACACGAGCGGGTATGCCCGCTATGACACTTGGCGAACGTATAGATCCAGTCTTGGCATCACGCTATGCCAATGTTGAAAGTAATCAACGGAATCTTGTATTGGAGATCAGAAGAGAGCGCCGTGTCGAACTTGCATTTGAAGGATTCCGATTTACAGATCTTATGCGTTGGAATGTGGGCGAATTATTAAAAAATAAGCGTGAAGGTGTCTATTTCTCTGGATTAGGAAAGCATGATATGACCGGTGATGGTATTCCCGATGTCGTACTGCTTGCATCTTCATCTTCAATTCCCGAAGTCAAAGAAAAAAATAGCCTGGGACGAGAATTACAATACTACCGTGTTGGACGTTTTGGTCAGGATGTGGGGGTGTTTTTATCCGATGGCAATAGTGGTACTGTAGAGACGGTTGAAAATACAGGAACTTTTGAAACCCCAAAATTTTATTATCGCCCTATACCACAGGGAGAGATACTTTTAAATGATAACCTTAAACAAATATTCGGATGGTAAAGCATAATCCAATAATACGATTAACAGTAAGTTGTCTATTCTTGATGCTCTTTGGCATAAAGACCGTACAGGCACAAGATTTTAAATTTGCATTTCTGACCGATATGCACACGCATAGTGACTCTACATTGGGACAGGTAGCACAACGGCTTAAATTATTGTCGCCACAGGTGGAATTTATTATGAGTGGTGGAGATAATGTCGATATCGACAATTTAAAAAATACTGATCTACCGCTGGGAGAAAAACGATTCAAGTTGCTTAAAGATGTGTTTGAACATACAAAAAAGCCTTATCATATGGCTATCGGAAACCACGATAGATTACCGCGTGATCTAAGAAACGGTAAAAATGATTTTGAACTTTTCGAAAGAACTTTTGGTCAGACTTATTACACCTTTGATCATAAAGGATGGAAGTTCATTGTGCTCAATAGTGTAGAAGTACAGGATAATCAATACATCATTGGAGAGCAACAGTTTGCTTGGTTACAGGGTATTATTAACAGTACAGCGAAAGAACAGCCCATAGTTATTGTGTCCCATGTTCCTTTTTTATCCGTTTATTATCCTGTCCTGGAAGGACGTTATACCGCTGCCGATACGTTTACAAATCAAAAGCAGGTATTTGATCTTTTCAAAGAGCATAATCTGAAATTAGTACTTCAAGGGCATATGCATTTATATGAAGAGATTAAAGTAAAAGGTGTACAATTTATAACAGCAGGTGCAGTTTCTGGTAATTGGTGGCAAGGTAGTTTTGAAGGAACAGTACCTGGTCACCTTGAAGTTGACGTAAAGGGACAAAATTTTAGTTGGAAATATCTAAAATAAGAGAAACTTTTCGAACAAGTATTGTCTTCATTATCCCCCAGAAAATTTAATATTTTCTGGGGGATTTTTATCTTACCTTTCTGTCATAAGTAAGGACTAGATGCGTTTCTTTAATGGGTTATTTCTACCCATAGCTTCCATTCAAATATTATTCATTGTTTTTAACCTTTTAAAGCCCAATTTATTGGGTTTAATTCCGTTTTCGAAACTTTCGCATTATTGGTGTATTCATGTTTTTTTATAAAGAGCATATTGTTCTTTTTGATTTTTATGCTACTTAAGTTTGAGTCTTAAAAGGCACAGCTGTTGATCTTATAAATGCAGGGTATCTTGGGTTTAAAAGATTAGGTAATCAGGTGGTTAGGAGTATGTCTCGGTTTTATGGTAAATGCTGCACAAGGTGGTGGATTTTATATTTTAGACTTATTTGCGCGTATAAAAATGCAGTATGCCTGTGCATTTTATTTGGATTTTTTACTAAGTTTGAGATAAGGAAACTGTTGATTACAGGATTATTTATACCACATTTTATTGGAGAATAAGCAAAATATCGACCCTCTAAATACATTAAATATACTGTCCAAAAATAAATTATAATGGCAAATCAAGAAGATTATACTGCGAGCACCCGAATGTGGTTTAAGCAGATAACCAAGGAAAAGAAAGATGTTGCGTCCATTTATATATATGCCATTCTCAGTGGTCTTGTGCAATTGAGTATTCCACTAGGTATTCAGGCAATCGTCAGTTTTGTTTTGGGTGCCACCATGGTCACATCGCTCTATCTGCTGATCGGTTTTGTGGTGCTGGGTACATTTTTATACGGTGTTTTCCGGGTTAAAGTCATGCAGATTATTGAGAAGATCCAGCAAAAGATTTTCGTCGAATATTCCATCGCTTTTGCCAAGAAACTTCCAAAAATAGACCTCGCCGCCACCAAGAAATATTATCTACCCGAACTTGTTAACCGTTTTTTTGATATTCTGAACCTACAAAAAAGTATTTCTAAAATTCTGCTCGAAATTCCAACAGCTTTGATACAGATCTTTTTTGGTATCATCCTGCTGTCTTTTTATCATGTCTGGTTTTTAGTATTCGGAGCAGTTGTGATCATTATTGTGGGTTGTATTTTTTATTTTACAATGGATTCGGGTATCCAGTCCAGTGTTGAAGAAAGTAATAAAAAATATGAGGTGGCTTCATGGCTCGAAGATATCGCCAGCGCTATAAAAACATTCAAGATTAATTCAAAATCAGATATGCATTTAACAGGTACGGATGAACGGGTGGTTCAGTATCTTGATCACCGGACTTCGCATTTCAAGGTTTTATTGTTTCAGTACAAATCCATCATTGGGTTTAATGTGACCATTACATTGGTTATGCTGGGAATAGGGACTTATTTGTTGATCAATCAAAAACTCAATATCGGTGCATTTGTTGCAACAGAAATTGTGGTGATCATGATTATGTCCGCGGTTGAAAAGCTGATTAAAAGTCTCGAAAGTTACTACGATATGATTGCTTCGGTACTCAAACTTCACAAGGTGACGGGGCTTCGTGAAGAATCCAATGGCGAGATTGTATTGGAGAGTACAGCAAGAGGAATGGAAGTTGTTTTTAAAGATGTCAGCTTAAATTTTGCCGACAGCCGTCCGGTTTTTATCCATCTGAATTTTACTATTCCGGCCAATAGCCTGACCATCATCTCGGGACAGGTAGGTGCCGGAAAATCCATGCTCTTAAATATGATAGCCGGCTTTTATGAGCCATCTGGTGGAACAGTCCTTTTTGATAAAATACCGATCAAAAATATTGATAAAATTGCCTTACGAAATCGCATCGGTCTGTACATGGAGGATATGACGATTATCAAAGGTACCCTGCACGAAAACTTAGTGCTTGGCCGTGAAAACATCAGTACCGAAGATATACTCCGACTTGCTGAAGCAATCGGTATTGAGCAGCTATCCGATCAATTTAGCAACGGTTTTTATACCTTATTGAGTGAGACAGATACCGAGATTTCTTTTAGTTCAAGGAAGATGATCTTAATTCTGAGAGCGCTTCTTGGAAATAACCGTCTACTTCTATTGGAGGATCCTCTTGACGGGATGGATGAGGTATTTCGTAAAAAACTGACACAATATCTGGATGAAATCAAGCAACATACAACTGTGATCTTAGTGTCTAAAGAAAAAGAAGTAATGGAGATTGCAGATCAGCATCTCTACCTGCAAAACCGTACTATTGAAATTAAGTAAAGATAACGTGAACAGATGAAACTCAAATCATTCGATAAAATATACCATATCCATAAGCAGTCTTCAGTTAAAAACTGGTTTATCTTCATGGGTATACTGTGCTTTGTGACGCTTTTTTTACCCTGGACACAGAATATTAAGGTGAAGGGTACTGTGACCACGTTGTATCAGGATCAGCGTCCGCAGCAGCTCAATTCGCCTATTCCAGGTAAAATCATGAAATGGTATGTCAAGAACGGCGATTTTGTAAAAAAAGGTGATACCATACTGCAGCTAGCTGAAGTGAAAGATGACTATATGGATCCGCAGTTGCTGGAACGTACCGAGCAGCAGGTCAGCGCGAAGAAAGGTGTCCGTAATTATTACGAAGCCAAAGTGGGGACTACTGCAGATCAGATCAAAGCTCTCGGTGCTGGGCGAGAACTTAAGCTGGCACAATTGAAAGTGAAGATCAGTCAGTTAAATAATAAGCTGCAGGCGGAGCAGGCAGAACTTTTGGCTATAACCAACGAGTTGCGATTAAGCGAAGATCAATTTAACCGACAGAAAAAAATGTACGATGATGGTCTGGTGTCCCTTACCCAATTGCAACAGCGAAATGTTTCCTATCAAAATGTTTTAGCTAAAAAAACAGCCATAGACAATAAGCTGGCGCAGACAAATCAGGAGATTCTAACGGTACAGATCGAAGAGCGCGCAACGATCCAGGATTATACTGAAAAGCTAAGCAAAACAGAAGGTGACAGATTTTCGAGTTTGGGGCAGATTGAGGGAAGTACTGGCGAAATAGCAAAACTTGAAAATCAGGTTGCCAATTATAGAGCGAGACGGGGATTATATTTTGTGCAAGCTTCTCAGGACGGACAGATTGTACAACTTAATAAAGGTGGTATCGGAGAAATCCTGAAGGAAACCGAAAGTATCGGTACGATCGTGCCCAGCAAGGTTGATTACGCTGTCGAAATTTTTGTGAGACCCGTAGATTTACCTTTACTCAAAGTTGGACAACGGGTGATGTGTGTGTTCGACGGTTTTCCTGCCATTGTATTTTCAGGCTGGCCAACCACGAGTTACGGAACTTTTGCAGGTCAAGTAATTGCTGTCGAAAATAATATCAATGCGAGCGGACTTTTTAGGGCTCTGGTTATGGAAGATAAAGGACAAAAACCATGGCCTCCACAGATTAAAGTGGGTGCTGGGGTGCAAGGTATTGCGATCCTGAACGATGTGCCGATCTGGTATGAGCTGTGGCGAAATATAAATGGTTTCCCTCCGGATTATTACACAGTCAAAAATGAAAATAAAGCAACAAACGATGCAGCGGCAAAATAGTTATATCATCCTTATTCTGATATGTTTTTTCAGCCAATCTTCTTTTGGGCAGGATACTTTAAGATTATCGCGGAACGAGTTTCTGGCCATCGTTAAAAATTATCATCCCATGGCTTTCAAATATCGCTTAGAGAACCGTATTGCTGCTGCCGGTATACAGCAGGCTAAAGGTAATTTTGATCCTGTTCTGGACGCTAAAACGGGAGAAAAAACCATTGATGGCACACTGTATTATCAGCAGCGTAATGTTGGTCTAGGTATTCCGACTTGGTATGGTATAGAGGTGAATGGTAGTTACAGCTATTTAGATGGAGAAAAACTCAATAACAGTGATACAAAGGGAGGTTTATATCAAGTTGGCGTAACTGTTCCTTTGGCAAAAAATCTGCTTTATGATAAAAGACGTGCTTTATTGGAGCAAGCACAGATTGCGCAGCGTATGACGGAAGCCGAACAAACCGTGTTGACCAACGAGCTGATGCTGGAAGCGGAAAACAGCTATTGGGAATGGGTCAAACAATATGAGCTTTATCTACTGCAAAGGGAAACAGTTAACATCAATAAAGAGCGGCTGGCACTTGTGATCAAAACTTTTCAGTATGGTGAACAGGCTGCAATTGATACCACCGAAGCACTTTCGCAGCTGCAGAATTATGAGCTGGAGCAGCAGGATGCTTATCTTCAATTTGTCAGTGCGACACAAAAGCTTTCGGTATATTTATGGGAGGAGGACCTTAAGCCATATCCCGTCAATGAAGGGCTTATTCCCTCAGAAAGATTGCAGAACAATACTGACGATACGCAATACACCGATCTATTGGCGCAGGTGGATGCGCATACGCTAAATGGCCATGCTTCTGTACGTTATTATGATGAAAAAGGCAAAATATTAGAAAGCGAACGTCGCCTCAAATTGCAGAGCTTATTGCCTAAGATTGATTTTAGCTATAATTTTTATAATAAAGAAGGGTATACACACCAGTTTTTTCCACTTTTTGATAATAACTTCCAATATGGTTTAAAACTTGAAATACCGATTTTTTTAAGACAGGCAAGAGCTGATTATAAAATGGCAAAATTGAAGATCGATCAGAACAGTTTGGATCTAGCTTATAAAAGTCAGGAATTGGCAACCAAGATAACCGGCTACAAAAATGAAATCTACAACTATTGGAGTCAGATCGGTATCGCCACCAAAAACATGGATAATTATAAACGATTACTAATGGCCGAGCAATCCAAATATGCTAATGGCGAAAGTTCGTTATTTCTAATCAACAGCCGAGAAAATAAGCTTATTGATGCCCAAGAAAAGATCTTAGAATTAAGACTCAAATTTCTCAAAAGTTATAATAAACTGAAATGGACAAATGCTAATTTTGATTCGTCGGTAGCACTGCGCTAGTCAACACCATAGATGTTTTGTGAAATGAATGGAGACCATTCTTTAATACCGCACGTTTTGGATTTTATCATTCCTTTCGTCACACTAGCTTTGTGTTAACCAAAAAATAAAACACGATGCAAATTTTTAAAGATAAGGTGATCCTAATTACAGGAGCCAATAGGGGAATAGGCCAATCACTTGTAAAGGTTCTACTTAATAATGGGGTAGGGAAAATATATACAACCTGCAGGGATTTAAAGAAAATGCCATCATTTAATGACGATCGGATAGTACCGTTAGAACTAGACATTACAGATGACCAACAAGTTGCATGGGTAGCAACCGTAGCTCAGGATACTGAAATTCTTATCAACAATGCCGGAACAGTAAACTCTGGAAATATCTTAGAAGGAGATCTCCTGGGAATGGATAATGATTTACAGGTTAATTATTTTGGAACAATAAAAATGATGCGGGCATTTGCACCAATTCTGATTCGAAATAAACCCTCCATTATGATCAATATTGTTTCTATTGCCGCTTACTCCCCTTTGCCATCTATTGCAGGATATGCGGCTTCAAAAGCAGCTCTTTTTTCTGCTACACAATCTGTACGAATTGAATTGGCTAAAAAAGATGTATCCGTCTATGCGGTCAATCCCGGAGCAATTGACACGGATATGAACAAAGGTAGTGATTGGGATATGCCCGATCCAGACAGTACTGCTATCCAAATACTGCAAGGTGTAGCTGACGGTAAACTCGATAGTATACCTGACGAAATGGGGCAGGGCATGTATAATGCCTGGAGAGAAGATCCTGCTAAACTGTCGAAGCTATTTGCCGACCTTTATTATGCGGAGAATGCGAAATAAACTTATCTTTTATCAAATCTTATTTTAATGTAAGCACAAGCTATACGGATATTCTTTACAATTGAATAATCGTATAGCTTGTAGTGACTTGATGGGATTTATTTCGTTAATGAAGTATTACGAATACTAATATCGATCGTGACCGAATAAAATAGTTTCGGCTGATAATGACGCTCTGTGCTTGAGCCAGCCATCCAGGTATCTTGTATCATGGACATTGTTACTTCTGTCCTTTGTCCATTTCATACCCCCTTGCACACCTTTCATCTGTTCTTTGGAAAGCATGGTCGATTTTTCTTTTAACAATTCTAAATTTTTCATATGCATAAAGTTTTATTTACAAAATTAAGATAAGGACAATTTACTGCTGTAATCGCTATAAATGTATATTCGGGGATTTTGGATTAATATTCGTTTGATCTTGTTCCAAAATCAAACGAGCACTATTTGATTTTGCTAAAACGTTTTAAATATATAACAAGAAATTAAATTTAATTTTATTGATCGCTCCATTTATCTTATATTGGGCTCTTGTTTTTCTTGATCAAAACAGTTGTCGGGTTAATTAAACAGTAGTGAGATCATAGAATGTAGCGATCGGTTGTTAGAAATTAGTATAGAAAAGATAACAAAAGAGGTAGTCGAGGAGTAACATTTACGAAGTTTAAACTAAGTGATCAAACTCCCGTAAAATAGCCATGATGATCTCCTTTTAGTAGTGATAATTAGTTGTAAATAAAATTTAAAAAAAGCGATATATACAATGAAATATGTGAATTATATGGTTTGTGCGAGTCTATTGGTTACTTTAGGCTGTGCTTCCAAAAAAGATACCCAGCATGATTCTTATGCAAAATCTGTTAATCCTTTTATAGGGACAGATTTTACGGGAAATACCTATCCTGGAGCGCAGGCTCCATTTGGTATGATCCAGTTGAGCCCTGACAATGGTTTGCCGGGCTGGGACCGTATATCGGGATATTTCTATCCGGATAGCACCATCGCAGGTTTTAGTCATACACACCTAAGTGGAACAGGAGCAGGGGATCTGTATGATATCTCTTTTATGCCAGTTACGCTTCCGTACAAAGAAGCAGAAGCTCCACTCGGTATTCATTCCAAATTTACGCACAGCGATGAACAGGCACACGCCGGATATTATCAAGTAAAACTTACAGATTATGATATCAATGTCGAATTGACAGCAACCCCTCGTTGCGGTATTCAGCGTTATACTTTCCCAGAAGCAGATGCTGCTGTATTTTTAGACCTGAAGAAAGCAATGAACTGGGATGCCACAGTTGATTCCCATATTGAAGTCGTCGATTCGGTTACGATTCGCGGTTATCGATTTTCTGAAGGCTGGGCAAGAGGGCAACGCGTCTATTTCGAAACTCGATTTTCAAAACCCTTTACTGCCGTACACTTAGATAGTACTGCCATCTTATCCGTTACAGATACCCTTACAAAAGCTACTAAACGAACTGGAACAGCATTTAAAGCCCGTTTTGATTTTAAAACAGCTAAAGGAGATCAAGTCACATTGAGTACAGCACTTTCCGGAGTGAGTATGGAAGGAGCATCAAACAATTTAAAAGCAGAAGCGCCAAAAGATGATTTTGACTATTATCTCGCGCAGGCTGAAAAAAATTGGAATGATGAACTTGGCAAGATCGCTATCCAGACAGCAGATAAAGATACCAAGGTGAAATTCTATACCGCATTATACCATAGTATGTTAGCTCCTACCATATTTGGAGATGTAGACGGATCTTACTTTGGTGCTGATCGGAAAATACATAAGGCCGAAAATTGGACCAATTATAGTACTTTTTCATTGTGGGATACCTATAGAGCATCACATCCATTATTTACCATCACTGATCCAGATCGTGTAAATGATATGATTAAGTCCTTTATTGCCTTTTACGAGCAACATGGTCGTTTACCGGTATGGAATATATATGGAAGCGAAACCGATATGATGATCGGGCACCATGCTATACCTGTTATCGCCGATGCCTATTTAAAAGGGATCGGTGACTTTGACGTCAATAAAGCGCTTGAAGCTTGTGTCGCTTCAGCGAACACCGATGCATACAGAGGAGTTGGACTGTATAAAAAACTTGGCTATGTTCCTTATGATGTAGCTGATAAATATAATGCAGAGAACTGGTCCTTATCCCGCACATTGGAGTATGCTTTCGATGATCATTGTATAGCCGTAATGGCAAGCAAGATGGGGAAAGAGGATATTGCTGCTACATTTTTGGCGAGATCAAAAAACTATAAGAATGTCTATAATCCAGCAACGTCGTTTATGCAGCCACGTCATAGTAATGGTCAATTTATAAGCCCGTTCGATCCTGAAGATTACAGCGAACATATCTGTGAAAGTAATGCATGGCAATATTTTTGGTCGGTACAGCATGATATTCCTGGGTTGATCAATTTGGTCGGCGGGGAAGAACGCTTTGGACAAAAGCTCGATAGTATGTTTACTTTCCATCCATCAGATACAGCCAAACTGCCTATTTTTAGCACCGGTATGATTGGGCAGTATGCACATGGTAATGAACCGAGCCATCATGCTTTATATCTATTCAATGCTGCCGGACAGCCTTGGAAAACACAGCAGTATGCTGCTGAGGTAATGGAAAAGCTATATCTAAATAATCCTTCTGGTTTGAGTGGCAATGAAGATTGTGGACAGATGTCTGCATGGTATGTCTTCAGTGCATTAGGTTTTTATCCAGTAAATCCTGTCAGTGGCCATTATGAGATCGGTACACCGCTTTTTGATCATAGTGAAATTATGCTTGCTAACGGTAAGAAATTTACGGTCAAAGCCAATCACGTCAGTAAAGAGAATATTTATATCCAATCTGTTTCAATAGATGGAAAACCACTTGAAACCAGTTACATCACGCATCAGCAATTGATGTCGGGTGCGACATTGGTATTCGAAATGGGAAACAAGCCAGGGCCAGTATGGTATAAGAAATAACTTGTAGGAGAGAAAAGCCCGGACATGAATTAACCATGCCGGGCTTTCAATTCCTATTGATTTCAATAGGATGTTTTTAAATAGGTAGGAATAATATGAAAACTATGAAATAAATTTATAATTTGTCTATTATTTATCTTGGATACAGCGTACAGGATAGCCCGCACGTTTAAAATAATTCTGAGTATCCCAAGCACTTTGGAATCCTCGGCCTTGAAACGCTCTATCATTACCGCCAACTTCTGTATTTAACCAGTAGATAGCGGTGGCTTGTCTAACACGCTGTGATCCGTCAGTTGTTTCTCTATGACCAGCTGCGGGAAAGCTTAATTTAATATCACTGCTCTTTTTACTGGTCATAATATGCGCCGCAGTAAAGTCCGATAATCCAGCAGAAGTTCCTGTATTTGGAATCCAGTTTCCAATGGAAGTATGGCGAGTATAATTTCCTAAACGGGTATATTCAACAGGGCTAGGCACTCGATCACCCGTACCACATGGGTCTAATGCTGCTTTCACTGGAACAGATGCTGTACCATTATTCCAGGAACCATCAGGAGCAAATGTCGTATTCCATCCAACAATAGCGCCATCTCCGCTGTAAGCATTTGCCACTGGCAATTGACGGCCCCATTGATAGTAGTTGCCATATAGGGCTTGTATCGAAGGGTTAGCATCTGGATTATTTGTTACTGGATTTACATTTGCGACACCCAGGTTATAGCGATCCCAACGATGGCCACCGATCACTGCATAACGCGCATCAGCAGCAGTTGCGCTTCTTGTTTCATTAAGTGCATTCACATAACGGTCACTGTTAAAACGCAATTTCATGGTGTACGAATAACCTGGTTTTAAACCAAGGCCTGCATTTGAAAAATTAAAGTTTACTGCTTGTGCATTGACATCATGACCTATTTTGACTTGACCTGTTGGTATCGACAATGCAATTGAAAAAGTGTTTGACCGATTTTGGTTTACGATAAAAGTGCGGGCTGTTGCATTGAGAGTTGCAATAGGAGGTACAGTACTCTCATTAACTGCCGATACGACTTCTCCAGTACTGAGGTCGACAGTGGCGTCAGCGAAAGGTGAAACCCATTGCGCTTGAACCGGAACCTCTGAAAGATAACCTCCTTTTAGATAATTTGCGGTTCCGAATGTGCCCGTAGCATCGCTATTGTCGACCAGAAGAGTGACACGGGTAAACATATGCTGCAGTGGAGCCGTTAATGGAGTCGGCGTATTGTTACCGAGGATGGTGACATCTTTTTCGATGGCATACATCAAATCCGCTCCATTCTCCTCATAGCTTGTAAAATCGAAATTAACTGTACCTGCAGTATAGAGGTTTGTTGTTGGGGCAGCAGCAGGAGGAGTAGTCGTAGAGCCCAATGAATAGATCACAAAGGTATATTTATTGCCTGCGATCAATTTATCTCCAAAAAATACCAGGCTTGCATCTGATGCATCACCAACCGCTTGGTCAATATAGGTACCGTCTGTTTCATAGACTACTACCCGATACGTTACCGCACCTCTCAATGACAACAAAGAAGTGGCGGACTTTTTATTGGTAGATGCTTTAAGTCCGTTGTTCGTTGCCGTATTTTCAGTAAGCTCTGCTGTTATAGTAAAAGGCCCCGAGTGCAGTTCTTGTGTGATCACCAACGGTTCAGTTGCGCTAGCTTTTGCCGATGCTTTGGCCACAGATACATGATCTCCACCGAATTGGGCTTCCGTTAAAGCCAGTTTTATGCCACCTTTATTCGCTTCAAGAGTATTTTCACCTTTTTCCTTACTACAGGAAACGGCAACTGCTAGGAGAACGATTAAGGCTAGTTTTATCTTTATAATCTGATACATTGTTTTCATAATTGTTATAAATAATTTTTGATTGGTATTAGTTCCACCATTCACCGCCATTCGGATCCTGGGTTTCCGTTCCGCCATTGTTCCAGTCTGTTTCGTTAACTCCAGTTCCGCCTCCGGGTTGACCTGATCCAGCCGACCCTGCAGCTACACCATGTTCCATTTCCACCTGTAACTGTTCGATTACGGGTTTCACGTAAATGTTTTTTTTAGTTCTCTTTTTCATGTTTAATATTTTATTTGGTTTATATTTTTAACATCTGCCACCACGGACACGGTGCCCAATATGGCACCAAAACAGTTATATCACCCTGATAAATATCCTGTATTAGCTCAGGTTTCAATTGCGTGTATTTTTTGTGGCGATCTAAAAGTTAATTTCTCTTCATTTAAATAATTAATGATATCGGTAATTTTCCGCTATCTGCTTATATGGTCTTACTACATCAAAACATGTTGTATTCTTTACTTCAAAGGTAGTACGGATAAAGAAAAATATAGCATAATGCACATATCACATTAATATCACATCCCTATCTCAGGTATTTAACTAATTGAAATACAGGTTATTGTGTTGATTTGATAAAACTATTAAGAAAAATACTGTTCCTAATTTCCATAGTTTATCTTGTACTTTATCTTTGACATCTTTTTATGATAATACTTTTCTTTAATATGACTTGTATTTTGTTAATAGTCATATTAATGTGTGATATCTTTGTGATATAAGCTTGTTGTTTCCTTTTGGGAAATTATTACAACATTTGCAACGAATTAATTAAAATGTTTATTAATCATCAAAAAAATTAGAAAAATGATTTTAAAATCACCGACAAAAATAAGCTGGAAGGCATTGGTTCTATCAGCTTTGGTGTGTGGATCGTTGTATTCCTGTAAGGAAAGCAAAGACAGTGTAGCGGCCAGTGGTAAAGCTAGCGTCAGCATTCATTTACTTGGCGTAGAAAACCCGGTTGTCACAAGTAAAAAAGCAAGCAATGGGGGAAGCATTGGGAGCACAGCCCAAACTCAGGTAATTCCTTTGACAAGCTCAAGTTCTTTTGAGGCAACGTTGACAAGCAAGTCTTCCGTGGTTAATGGTAACCTGTTGCGGGCATCGTCGGGAAATCGTGCCGCAGTTTCCGAAGAGAGGACACCCTTAGCAGCTAATGTCAAGTACAAGATCGTGGTGTATAATGCAGATGGGGAATATGTAACAGAAAAGATCTACACAAATTCTGTTGACAATAATAGTGAAATCACATTGGATGCAGAAAAGAGCTATACTTTTGTAGCGTATTCAGTCAATAGTACGGCAACCGTTCCAGGAGTGACTGCACAGGCCGACTTAGCAAATGCCAGTCTGGATAACATCAGTGCAGATCTGATGTATTTTAAGAAAGATTTGACAGTTCATTCAGGTGATAATAATCTTGATGTGGTATTGAAACATCAGTATAGTGAGGTAATTACTAATTTAAGTATGGCAACTGAAATGACTGGAGCAATAACAAGCTTGGTTACGCCAACGATAAACCCTACGCATCCTAGTGCAAGTTTAAAATTAGCAGATGGTACGATATCCTACAATGGAAATACTGCAACTACTGCTGTACAATTTCCAGCTTTGGGAGCGGGCTTACGGACGGTATCGAGTATCCCTACAATGTTAATCCACCCTGGCGCTGCCAATGGTGTATTTAGTTTTGGATCTATTACTATTGATGGAGAGACAAGATCTAATGTAGGCGTTGCTGGATTACAGATTATACCAGGTCAACGTTATAACTTAAACCTAAACTTCAAAACTTGTACAGAATCTGTGACAGGAGGTGCGGATCTAAACTGGGATTATCCTGCTTCTGGATCAGGTGCCAATGTCAATGGTACATTTGTTCCTAACGGAAACTTAGTTACACAGACATTGACAGCACCAGGTGCTGATTATGGATTTGTATTTGATATTCTTCAATTAGACAATTCCTTTAATATGGAGGTTAATGGTATCAAGCTGTCCACACAAGAAATTCAATTTGAAGGTGGTATTGCCATTGCGCAAAAAAATGTGAGATATGTAGATGGAAGTGTTTACGGCGGAAACAATGTTGAAGGCGGTACAATCCAACAAATTTATGATATGGTAGGTACAGCAGCGCAGCCGCTTATCAGAGTTGTAATTAGTCGTACCGGTGAGGTTACTATGTATGGTAGCAAGACCTCAGGAGGTGCACTATATCCACTTGAACTGACACAAGGTTCATTTAATACGGTGCCATGGAGTACGACTTCCAATACTGTAAAAATCACACAGGTAGTACAAGGTAAGACGATGATGGTGGGGTCAGGTAGTGGCAGAAAGAAAACTGCTTGTACACTGTAGGTAGAATCACAGAATGTTAACTTTTTTTAAAATCATATTATGAATACTAATGAGCCCAAGAGAATCTATTTAAGTCCACGAATCGAATTGATGATAGTGGAAATGGAACAAGGTATTGCAGCTGCATCTGTTAGCTCCGACGTGCAACAATCATGGGATAATGCTGATGATGATAATCGTACCATCGACTGGTAATGTATCCGAACTAATTATTGTTTAATTCATCTTAGTTGCTCGACAGGTTTTAATAACTCCTGTCGAGCTTTTTTATGAGATAGCATAAAGATTTTAAACTGGATGCGCGCACAAATTCAGTTCAAATAAACTTCGAAAAGTCCTAAATCAGGGAAAAAATAGTCCTTCTTTCATAAGAAGGACTTTCTTTTTAAGGGCGAAGGACGTTTGCTCAATACTTATATTTAAGTTATTTACTGTTTTTAATGATGTTAAGGTGTTGTTTATTAGGTTTTTACAAAGTGTGATATGAATGTGAAAGGCGGTTTTTTTTGATTCATTCTTTTAATGCAAATATTTGTTAGGCAGAATAAGACAGTACAGTTTAGTTCAGGTGCCGCTGGATAAAAGCATTCAAAAATATATTGTTGAGAACATTTTGATGCTTGTTGTCGCATTATTGCTCGTACCTAATTTGTGTGAAGGTCCGTGCTAATATAGTTGGATTTAGTCTACGGGTATCAATTTGGAGCTGTCGATTTTAATTGCTATTTCCTCTAAAAAATAAGCAAAATTGGCAACTACTGGTTGAAGGAATTTATCTCCAAGGACGGTAATATGGGAATGAAAATTTACTAAATAATGATATATAATGGAAAGGAATAACTTCAATAATTTAATTGCTTTAGCGAAAAATAATAGCGCTGAATTTTTGACGCTGTTCAGCGAGATCTATCCCGATTTTGTTGTCTCGTTAAAGACAATAAATCCGAAAATCCGTAGTAGTGAATTAGAATTTTGTGCCCTGACCTTTTTGAATTTCTCGACCAAAAATATCGCTCAATATACTTTTGTCACGATACGTGCCGTACAGGTACGTAAAAATAGATTGCGCAAAAAGTTAAATATCGCTTCCGATATTGATTTTAATTGTTGGATGCGCGAGCAGATCCAGCGAATTCCAATGATTGAACAAGAGCAAATAGCTATTGAGACTATTTAGCAATGCGGTAAGTATGAGACTTTCCTACTTCAATTTTGAATTGTTCAGTAATATTAAAGAAAATTTTAGGGAAGATCTATTTGCTTGCCGGAATAGCTTTTCAAGCACTAAATATTAAAATTTAATGGCATACATAAAAGGAGAAAGTGTTAATATAATTTGAGATCAAAAAGTTTTCCACTATTTCTATTTTATTTTGATCGATTTCAAGTTAATAAATGATGGTTAGTTTTTATGTGATATGTATGTGATAGGTCATTTTTCATCGATTGTATTTCAAAATCCTAATCTTTGTTCCCAATAATTAATTTGATTTTGGTATTGCTTACGGCTGTGCAAATCGAAGGTTTAATAAATGATCAATCTAAAACAATAAGCCGTCAGAAAGATTTACGCCAAATAAAAACTAAAAAAAATAGTCATGGATACAGAAGATCAAAAGAAAAAGGAAAGTTATATTCCTCCGATTTTGAGTATTACAATCGTAGAAATGGAGCAGGGAGTCGCTGCTGGTTCTGCACAGGTTTCCCAGGGAGTATCGCCATTGGAGGATGATTATCTGAAGTTAGAGGATTAGAAAATTCGGGATGAAAATGTATTCTGTAGATGGTTTGATATCTGGTTAATGATTTAAAATTCTTAGATTAGTAGCGCAATACTTTAAGGCTGAAGGGAGCTTTAAACTGTTGTGATTCATAACTATCTATCACAATTGATGACCTACCAAATGAGAAAACAACTTCTTTTTTTATTTTATTATTATTTACGTTTAAAGCAATCGCTGGGGATGACAAGAAGCAAGAGGTTGATTCACTCTTAGCAAAGTCAATGGAATTTGCTAGTAGAGGAGATTTGGTGACCTATATAGAGACGGCGATCAAAGCGCTTAATTTGGCTAATGTTGCCAACTATGATGAAGGAAAAGCAAAATCTGGCTCTTACATTGCAGAAGGTCTTGTGACTGTAGGCTTATTTAAGGAAGGACTGAAGCAGCTGGATCGTATTGAAGCCACTGACTTCTATAAGAATGAAATTTTCATGCAATCAGAAGTCCATCGGTTGCGGGGAAGAGCATATGGGGGGCTCATGCTTCATCAGCAAGCTATTCGGGAGTTCCGTTTGCAACAGGAAGTGATCAAAAGGCTGACTGGCGAAATAAAAGTAAAATCCTATCAGTTTAACTACGAAAATTTAAGTGCTGCTTTCCGACGTTTGGGGCAACTGGATTCTATGCAAAAATATACCGAACTACAATTAGAGAATCTAAAGGTCTTTGAAGAGAAAGATGCGGCTATGCGTTATCAGATAGTATATGAAAACCTGGGAAGTTTATATGTTAAGAAAGGCGATTTAGTGAAGGCGCAACAATACCTTGACAAATCCCTGGAACTCATGAAGAAATATAAAATTCCTGTTGTTTTGAATACCTATGGTGCTTTAGGTCTTTTGGAAGAAAAAAGAAAAAACTTTAAAAAGGCTGCAGCTTTTTATGAAGAGAGCTTAGCAAAAAAGCGGGCAGCCGGTAGCAGAATTGGAATGAAGAATTCATATCGGGAGTTGGCTGATTTTTACCGAACAAACAACTTGGACAAAGACAAAGCTGATCACTATGAAATGGCCTTTAGCCGACTCAATGATTCTTTGGAAAATGAAAATCGACAGGTTGTCGATCAGGTGCTCAATCAGATTTTGAAATTAAAAGATCAGGAATCTGCGACAAAGGTGTCAAAGTCAGTTACCGTTTCAATAATTGCTTTGATCGTGCTCCTTGCCGCGATCACTTTTTTTGTATGGCGATCTAGGCACAATCGTAAAGTTTTGGGGCAAAAAGAAGAAGCTTTACAGGAAACAGAGCTCATTAATAAAGAACTGACAGAGCAAATTGGAGAAAATAAATTCAATAATCTGATCGACTTGGCTAAAAGTAACAATCCGGAGTTCTTGACTTTGTTTACCGAATTATACCCACAGTTTATTCAAGCGTTGAAATCATTTGATTCGAATCTTAGAAGCACCGAGCTTGAGTTTTGCGCTATGGCCTTTCTTAATTTTTCAACAAAAAATATTGCCGAATATACGTTTGTGACAGTAAGGGCTGTACAGATTCGGAAGAACAGATTACGTAAAAAATTTGAAATCCCTTCGGACGTTGACTTTAATAACTGGATGCGCGGGCTTGCCGAATATGTATAATTAATGTCCACATGGTATCAATCCGCATCCCTGTCTCACACCCATATATTTATATCGGATCTTGTTTCAATTGATGGTAAACCTATTGAAACAAGTTATATCACATAGCAGCAAATGATGTCTGGGGCAACATTGGTATTCGAAATGGGAAACAAACCAGGACCGGTATGGTATAAATAATAATCGCGTGTAGTAGCACCGTTTTCAATTAGAGCGTTGCAAAAAGTTACTGGCTTTTTGCAACGCTTTTAAATGGTACAGCCCGTTTAAACATGAACAATCCTTCCACTTCCTCCAACTACTTTTATTCCACTAGGGAATGTTTTCCAAAAACGGATGTAATGAAACTTACTTTCAAAGTCTTGACCACTGTAATTTCCTTTTAATTCCAAGGTCAACGTAATCACTGCTGTATCATCTATGATGTTTAGATGTTCAACATGGGGAATAAGTTCGCTTATTTTTAAGTTACCGTCGCGGTAACTCTGTAAATCCATTTCCTTTGTGATCACGTCTCCACTTGGAAGCACAAAAAGCAGATCATCGTGCAGCAGTTCTTCAAGCACGCTTATATTACTTTCCTTGATCGCTTCATAAAGCCTATTTTCCTGATCTAAAATTTCTGTTTCTGTCATTGGTTATATTTTTAGCTTCCAACTTAAATGATTTATTTTACTCCACTACTAATTTAATAAACTTTTAAAGAATAACTATCCTTATACTCCTGCCGTATAAATGGATAATTCAATTGTCGCGAAATTACTATTAAATGGTAGATTGATAATTTGAAAGTGGCAACTGCGAAAAAGATATTAGTCCAGGCCCTTCTAAAGCATTGTATAACCTTTGAATATCGCCTTCTTTTGCGATTTGGTGAATTAATAGTGTGTTATTTTCCATGGAAACACAGCGTACATTATAGCGATGTAAAATTTCCCAGATGTTTTCATTTGTGTCGAATGATATTTTAAATAAAGCAGCATTTAAAACAGAACCAAAAGTGATGGTAACATCCAGTACATCGGCTATTTTTTTAAGAGTGAGTATGGTATTGTCGATTAAGATTCCTGGCATAGCTACCTCAATCGTTATCAAAACTATTTCTGGAATATCTGTACGGGATTGTGAAATCGTCTCAATTTCTAATCCTAATTGATGCATTGTTGAAATGATTTCTGGTAGTAAATCACGTTGATTTTTGCAATTCAAGGTGAACAATTTAGCGGTCATATTTTTCTTTTTCATAACATGGAATCAAAAAAAAAGCTTCCCAAATTTTTTGGGAAGCTTTTTATAATATTATTTATTTTTAAATATCTTACAAAGTATTAACCTCCCATTTTGAACAAATAATGACGATGACCACGACTGTAGCGTTAATCAAGATGTTAATATTAATCTGTCCTAGATTGTTCATTATGAAAGTGTTTTCTTTTGTGTTTTTACAAAGAAAAGAAAATACTTTTATTATCCAATTTTTTTGAAGAATAATAATTTTTTTGATCAGATTAAAATCACTGATCGTGTTCCATTGTCCATATTCATTTTGCAAGCCGCATGTATATCTCTGAACAGCAAGCCAAAAGGATGGTCTCATCATTCATAAGAATAGAAATAATTATTCCTGAACTGCGTCAATTAAAATGGCGAGTTGTATACATGGATGATCGGAGCGGTTACTCCAAGCGTGGTTAGTGCCTCTCTGAATGACAATATCTCCTGCTTTTAAAAGCGTTTCACCTTCTTCCATGATCAGATAAAGTTCTCCTGAAAGGATGATGATGTAATCCAAGGTTGAGGTCTGATGCATCATCGGGTGGGGCTGTCCGATTTTTACATCCACCCCCAATTCTTTATCAGGCGGGATAGAAACATAACGAAAATACGTTCCGTTTTTTGGCGTTTCGGGGAAACCTTTATTTGGGATCTGTACTTCATAGTCCAGGCTCGCGGGCATCTGTTGGGTATTCCAAACGTCTGATATGACCAGATTAGGGAAATGTTCTACAGCATTTGCCACAATTTCATCTTCAATGATTACAGATTTTCCGTTTTGGATTCCGGTGACGATTCTTCTTGGTATTTTATTCATGGATCATTATTAATTTATTTCCCTTTGTCTGGTTGTTTTTAAGCATACGATGAGCTTCGAGCACTGTTTCGGTGGAAAGCTTGCCTACAATTTTATAACTTGGCGGACTTATCGTCCCATCCTGGATCAGTTTGGAAATATGTTGGAGATTATCTTTGTAGTAGGCGTAATTTTTGGTTACGCTGTGAGCATAATTGGAGATGTTCAAGATGCTTATTCCTTTATTAAAGAGCGTTTCACGGGATTTCGTGGTGTTCATAAAAGTAACATCAACATAGATTCCATTAATTTTTAGTAATTCCGCTGTAATTTCGGCCATCTCGTTTCCAACCAGATCGATTCCGATATCAAATGGTTGATTGTTGTTTGCTTTAAGCAGGTTATCTCTTAGATTAGGCAGTTTATAATTGACGATCTGATTTTCCTTTAGTCCCATATTCAAGAGAAGTTTAGTACTTTCCTCACTACCTATAGTAGCCATGATATTCTTAATTTTATGCGCCACTAATATCTTGACAAGAAACGAACCGACTCCTCCAGTAGCTCCCGTAATCAGTATTGTGTCCTTCGGACTGATTTGGAGCCGATTAAAAATTTGTAGTGCTGTCAGCGCTGCTGATGGTATTGCTGCCGCTTCCTCAAAAGAGATTTTCTTGGGTTTTAAGACAACGATAGCTTCAGGAACGGTAATAAATTCAGCATATGTACCAATACTTCCCATTGATCCACTAGCACAGAAAACTTCATCACCAATTTGAAATTCAAATACTTGAGTGCCCTTGTCGACTACGATTCCTGCCAGTTCTCGTCCCAATATCGGTGAACTGATCAGTTTTCTTTCGTGTTCATTTTCCAACATCTGGTAATCGATAGGATTAAAACCACTGGCTTTTATGTGAATCAGAATCTCATGGTCTTTAGGAATTGGTTTAGGAATGGATCCATCTTCCAGTTGGCCATATTCATTGATCGTTACTACTTGCATGATGTGTTGATTTTAGACAAAGGTATAGGTAGAATAGTTTATATTTGCTACTAGTTAACTGTTGGTAACTAGTAACATGAAGGTAACTATTATGGCAAATATTATAGAGAATGGTGTAGAAAGACCGGCGACATGTACAGAAGAGCTTTTTGCCATGCGCGACAGTCTCGATGTATTGGGAGGTAAGTGGAAACTGATGATTTTACGTTATCTGACCAACAGAACGGATCAACAGATTCATTTTAAGAAGTTACAACGTGGTATAACGGGAATTTCAGCTAAAATGCTTACGAAAGAACTCCGAGAGCTTGAAATCAATTTACTGATTACAAGAACTATTCAAGATACCAAACCCATTACGGTCATTTATGCTGTAACAGAATACGGGAAATCAGTATTTACGGTGACCGAGACACTGGTAAATTGGGGTTTGATCCATAGAGATAAAATTAAAAATTCGTTGTAACAAAATATCACATTCCCTGTTGACTGGAAAAGGGAATATGATATTTAACCTCTGTTGTTAAGCCATTGATCTACTTATGGAGTAGCTGTCAACAGGATGACAACGCTTCTTCTGTTATTTTCTAAAACAGGATTTAATCCAATATTCATTAAGAAGTCTCCGGATAGGATCAGGTTTTCAGCGATCGTGTTATCGTCTTTATTCAGGTTTATTTCTTGGACTTTGTACGATTTATTCGGATCTAAACCTTGCCATTTGATCGGTTTAGTGGTTTTAAAAACATGGTTATAAAAGGTGAGGTAATTGAACATAACCGCTTTACTTTTATCGCTGTTGATGTATGCGAGACTGGCATAATTGTTTTCTCTAGGATTAGAAAACCGATAAAGATCACCATGCCATACAATGTCTTTGATGTTATCGTATGTTTTAACCGCTTTTTGCGCGAAACTTAGTTCTTCCGGACGCAATTCTTCTAGATTGAGGTCAAAACCCATTTTTCCCATCATGGCTACATCAATTTTAAATTTAAGATCCTGCTTCCCAAAAGTGGTGACATGGTTAGCACTTCCTATTGCGGGGAAGAACAGCGAGTTTTCATATTGCATAAAGATCCGATCGTAAGGATCCGTGTTATCACTTGGCCAATATTCACTAAAGTAATTTAATGCACCGTAATCGATACGCCCACCACCACCAGAGCAAAGCATCATAGGAAGTTTCGGATACTTGGCGCGGAATCGTTCTAGAATCTTGTATAAGCCCAAGGTGTAGTCAACATAGAAATTATTTTGGTCACTTTGGAAACTCGAGTATGCGTTGTATATAACAGCATTACAGTCCCATTTGATATAAGCTAAAGAAGGATTTTTCTGTAATAATTGATCAAGAGTGTTGAATAAAAAATCCTGTACTTCGGGATTGGATAAGTCCAGCACGAGCTGATTCCTAAAATAATACTCAGGCCTGTTTGTCTGCTTCACCACCCAGTTTGGTTTCTTTTCATAAAGTTCACTTTTGGGACTTATCATCTCAGGTTCTACCCAGATACCAAATTTCACACCAACTTTAGTTGCTTCTTTGGTGATTGAGGCAATTCCATTGGGTAGTTTTTTCTTATTCTCAGTCCAGTCACCTAATGCAGATGTGTCCGCATTTCGGGGATATTTATTTCCAAACCAACCATCATCTAACAGGAAAAGATCAACACCTAATTTTTTGGTATTTTCCAGCAGATGAAAGATCTTCTTTTCATCAAAATCAAAATAAGTACTTTCCCAGTTGTTGAGCAAAGTGAGGCGTTCTCCGTTTCCATCAACCAGGCGGTTATTTTTTGCCCATCGATGGAAATTACGAGATCCTTCTCCTACACCTTTCGTCGAAAGCGTATAGGTGAATTTTGGGGTAGTGAAAGCTGTTTTAGGTTTTAAAGCATAATGCGATGCATAATTATTAATGCCTGCAATAATTCTCAAATTATCTTGCGGATCTTTTTCAAAATCAATTCTGAAATTACCGCTCCAATCCAACCCACCTAGTAATACTGTTCCCTGTGTTTCATTCCATGTCTTATCCATACCAATGGCAAAGTAAGAACTCATCAACAAGTTGGTCCGGGTACCCAGTTTACTGTCCAGTGTTTTGATACCGTGGGTAAGTCTTTCAGTTTCTGGTTGCATCTCGGCTATCCAGTCACCGTGATAGCTGCGCAAGTAGAAATCGTCTGATTTCAGGTTAAGATTCGCCGAAGCAAATTTGGTTAGTTTTACATTTTTTTTCTCTTCATGCCGAATAACCGTCCATTGTTCAAAGATGTTGTCCTGATAATTTGCCAGATAATGTAATTCCACATAAAAAGGATACAGTTCATCTTTCATAAAAATGGTGACATGCTGTTTGCCAGCAATACTGATATCATTTTTATGGTCGATATATTTAAGATCTAAAGATTGATTACCGTCGGCATGCTCGACGCTTATAGCAGGTTCAAGTAAGTTTCGGGTGCCCGAAGCCGCATAAGCAGATTGATACATGCTGGTATAATCATGAGCTTGTTTATATTGCCTGGTTACTTGTGTGTATTCATCCGATTTTGATAGCTTATTTCCAAGGTAGACCATATTGACATCTTTGTTTTCCTCTACATTCAGAACCAGTGCGATGCCAGCAGTTTCGAGGATGATATTTTTTGTTGTCTTGAGTTGCAATTGCGTTTGTTGTGCACTACTATCAATAAAAATAGGGAGCAACAAAAATAGGAGCATAAATTTTGTCATATTGTTGGTTTAGGGTTCTGAAGTAATTAGCACTATTTAATTAAAGCCTAATGTATTCCATATCGTATTGATCGGATGCATCGGTGTGGACTATAGTAAATAGTAACGTTTCAACTAAGATAGTGATTGCTAGATTGTTCTCAAAATGATCAATAATTATAATCAGAACTGCAGATTGTTTATTTTATTTTTTTATGGTTTGTAGGGTTGAGGCTTATGAATTTACCCAAGATATCAATGCCTGGACAAAAGCGACATAATAAGTGGGTTATATGCTTTTACATATAATATATCATTATTTCATATTTTTATATGCTTATGCATATAAAATGTATATAATAGCATAATTTGTAAAATCCAAAAGAAAGCAACTCGGACTCACACAAGAGGATCTTGCTGAAAGTGCTGGAGTAGCTTTTACAGTTGTGCGTAATATAGAGCAGGGTAGAGATAATGTTTTATTATTCCAGATTGAACAGAAATTCTCCACCACCTTGTTTCAATTTCATTGTTTTATCTTCCGGTCTAAATTCTAAAACAATCCCTGCCTGTTCAAATTTGAATTTATCTTTTTCTGTTGCTTCAAGAGGAAAGGCCGATTGTCCTGTTGCCTGAGCCATCAACGTTTTTTTGTCTTTTGTAATCGTAATTTTCAAGGGGATTTGTTTTGACGCATAAATACCTAAATACTTGTCCAGATCTTCTGAAGATACTTCATGGCTGGAGAAATTTGGAATATCATATGGTTTATTATAAACGGCACTTAATAGCGCAATAGCAATATTGTTATTATTAAAATGAGTTCCGTTTGAAGTTAAAGCAAAATCAATATTCTCGTCAGCAAAATGAGAAAAGACAGAACTAAAACCATCAATTCCTCCGGTGTGTCCATATCCAATTTTGTCATAAAAAGGAATTTGAAATAAGCCTACACCATATTGATCTTTGATGCTTTTCATGATTTCAAGATTTTCAGGATTCAACAATTTACCATTAAACAGTGCGTTGCTGAAATCGACCAAATCGCTTGGTGTAGAAACAACTCCTCCAGCTCCCAAAGGTATAGAAATATCTGTTTCAGGTTGGAGAATCCATTTCTCATTAAAGGTATATGATTTACATTCTTCTTTCGCCGGATTAATTTTTCCTCCCATATATGTATTCTTCAAATCAAGAGGCTTTGTGATCAATTCTTTTAACAGATCTGTATAACTTTTTTTGAAACTTTTTTCAAGTATGTAGGTTAGCAGTACAAAATTCGAATTGCTGTATTGCGCTTTACTGTCAGGTACAAAATCGCTGCCCGCTTTTGCAATAATTGCTACCATTTCTTTTTCGGTCTTAGGTCGTGTATTCCAGGTCAGGTAATCCTTGTCATCTGTAAAATTATGTATTCCACTTCTGTGGCTTAATAAGTGTTTTACGGTTATTTTTTCAGCATTTTTAATTATCGGAAAAAAGCTTTCGATGGTTTGATCTAGTTTTAATTTTTTCATTTCTACAGCTTTCAAAACTAAAACAGAAGTAAATGTTTTTGAAATGGAGCCAATTCTATACTTAGAATTTGTAGTTGCTTTCTTATTGTTTTCAAGATCAGAAAAGCCGACCGATTTGGAATATATAAGTGTACCATTTTTTGATATAGCCACACTTCCCATAAACTTGTTATTTTGCTCCAGTGATGCAAAATACGAGTCTAGTTTTTGTGAATCGAAATTTTGCGCATAGCTACCTGTCGAGATCAAAAGAAGTACGAAGTAACTTGAAATTTTTTTAAGCATAATAATTTGTCTTATGGTTTTTAATTTGATGGATAAAGAGCTGTCGTAATTTACAGCTTCTTAGACTTTAAAGATAATTGTTTTAGTTTATATTTTAATACTTTACGAGTTTGATTTTCTTTGAATAATATCCATGCGATCATTAGAATTGTGCTTAAAAAAATGGAGCCCAACAGTGTAAATAAGTTTTTATAGTAAATCATACTGGTTCAATTGCACTGTAAATGATTTTTTTAATAGAATTCCTGTACAAAGAAGGGCGTTTTCATTTTTACCTCTATCATTACCTTAAATACTTTATATTTGAATGATGATAGTAAGTGATATTTTTTACGGCAATTTCGAACTTGAAGATATTCTTAGCGAGCTAATAAACTCGGAGCCTGTTCAACGGTTAAAAAATATTCATCAGGGAGGTGCCATCTTTTTGGTCTCTCCACATGTTTGTCACAACCGATATGAACATTCTATCGGCGTTATGCTTCTTGTGCGGAAACTTGGAGGTAGTCTGGAAGAACAGATAGCTGCGCTTTTGCACGATGTTTCGCACACTGCTTTTTCGCATGTGATCGATTATGTTCTGCAGCATAAAGGCGAAGATTATCATGAGCAAATTTTTGAAGAGGTAATAGCAACGTCCACTATCCCTTCTATTCTCACTAAATATGGATTCAGTACTTCTTTACTGGAAGATCCAAAGCATACTTTGCTTGAGATGCCGCTACCTGCGCTTTGTGCAGATCGAATAGATTATACCATTAGGGATTTATATCATTTCGGCCTCATCGATATTGTGGAGGCACATGATTTTATAAGCGAACTTGGTGTTCAGGATGGTAAGATTGGTGTTCAGAGTGAAAAAGTAGCTCCATGGATTAGCAGTAAATACCTTCAGCTTAACAATGCATATTTCAGAAAACCGGAACATATATTCGCCAATACCAAGCTTGCAGAATTGATTGCTTTGGGACTGGAAAAAGGTATTCTTGTTTTATTAGATCTTTGGAAAGATGACCCTGCCGTTTTATCAATAATAAAGACCGATCCTTATCTCAATTCAGAACTTGAAAAAATTAAAAACCTGGAAGGTTTTGAAAGTTTTTCAAAAAATCAATCTGGAAAAATTTTCAAGGAAAGGATACTAAAGCCTCTGGTTATAGGTACTTACTAAATAAAATCTTTTTTACCTCCACTAAATAATTTATATCTGCCAATTCCCCTCATAAATCGGTCAGAATAAGTGTGTGCTTCAGGAGCAGGAAATCCATATTTATAACAATAATGTTACAAAATGTATTGCTCCAGATACTATAGGTTTTTTTTCGTCGTTAATTATTTGATGATGCTTAAGTTTTAATGTAAATGTTTTCATTAAAATACTTTTTATTAATCGTTATCGACAATTTATAGATGATCTAAACTTAAAACCTTTGTATGAAATTTAGTGCTACCCAATGTAAACTATGGTTGTCATATTATGTACCATCCTTGTTCTTTTTGCATGTCCTATTGATTATTCCTGGCGTTGCGGCAGCGCAGCAAAAAACGATCCTCGGTAAAGTGATCGATGCGGTGACAAAGACACCTTTGTTAGGTGTTACGATAAAGCTTGACAATAAAAATGGTACGACCGTAACGACAGATAAACAAGGTGGTTTTGTATTAGACAATGGGGCAATAGGACAATCGCTAACTTTTTCATTTTTGGGATATTCCAGTCAGACGATAAAAATAGATACGCGTACAAGCTATGCAATATCTTTAGCACCTGTTTCCAATGTGATCGAAGAAACGGTTGTGGTGGGATATGGCCGTCAGAAAAAACGAAATCTAACAGGAGCTATTGTTTCTGTGGGTGCTGCTGAAATTGAGAAAACAACGTTGCAGGATCCGATTTCCATTTTACAGGGACGGGCAGCCGGCGTGCAGGTATCGTCCAATTCGGGAGCACCGGGTGGAGAAATGAGTATCCGTGTCCGGGGAAGTTCTTCACTGAACTCGGGTAATAATCCGCTTTTTGTTGTGGATGGTATCCCGTTAGAATCCAATTCTATTTCTTCTTTAAATGGTACAGAAAATTCAGGTCTAAATCCAATGGCGGATATCAATCCAAGCGATATCGCCTCCATTGAAATACTAAAAGATGCAGCGTCAACAGCAATTTATGGTTCCCGCGCTGCCAATGGAGTTGTGATGATTACGACCAAACGTGGTGCAGCAGGTAAGCCGGAAGTAATATTGAATGCAAATGCAGGAATGAGCTCCTTGACGCGAAAACTAAGTGTTCTTAATGCCAGACAGTATCGAGAAGCAGTGTTGGACTCTTATCGCGGCATGACAATCCCAGAAGACCCTTTCTATACGATTATCGACTCCCTCAACCCCATGAACAATGGTGATGTAGACTGGCAGGATGAATTGATGCGTACAGCAAAACAGTATAAGTTAGATCTCTCTGTAAGGGGAGGGAATGAAGGAACAAAATACGCCTGGAGTTCGTCCTATTTGGATCAAGATGGAGTCATATTGAATTCGAATTATAAACGGTTTACCTCCCGACTGAATGTTGACTTTACAATTTCAGATCGTGTGCGGATAGGGCAGAGCATTTCGTATACCAACGCGGTCAATAATCGCACGAATGCTGCTGGCTCCGGGAATTTGAGTATTATCAGGAGTTTATTGGTAAGGCCACCAAATATGTCGATGTACTTGCCTGATGGATCACTGAACGGCTATATGATTGGTCAGCGGAATCCTGTCGGTATGGCTTTATTTTCCACCAATCTCAATAAGAGCAACCGTATTATTGGAAGCCAATATCTAGAAATTGATATTTATCAGGATCTTAAGTTCCGGAGCAATGTCAATCTGGATTATATTTCAATGAAGGAAGATGAATTTATGCCATCGATACTGGACTATCGCGAAGGATACAATAGCGGTGCTGTACGATCTTCTGGAAATCTTACTTGGGGGAATGAGAGTTACTTTACATACACAAAAAATATAGCGGATAAGCACCATATTGGAGCGGTGTTTGGCATGAGCTTTCAGAAATGGCGTTATGACCGGACAGGTCTTGACGGACAATATTTCCCAAGCGATGACATACGTACACTCAATGGTGCATCTGTCATTTCAAACCAGGGTGTAAATGTCGCTTCCGAACATGCTATGCTTTCTTATTTTGGCCGGGTTACTTACGATTATGAGAGCAAATATTTGTTGGAATTCAATCTTCGTTCTGACGGTTCTTCCCGCTTTGGCCGTGATCGACGGTTTGGGTTCTTTCCCTCTGCATCCGCAGGATGGCGTTTTGTGGAAGAAGAAGGTATCAAAAATCTGGGCTGGCTGAGTGACGGTAAGCTCCGCTTTAGTCTCGGAAGTACTGGAAATGAAGCCATCGGTGATTACACATCAAGAGGAGAGTTTACCTTAGGAACAAACTATTTGGATTTTTCGGGTGCCGCGCCTACTGTGATGCCCAATCCGAGCCTCACTTGGGAGACTACCCATCAATATAATCTGGGTTTAGAGCTCGGTTTTTTTAAAAATAGAATCCTACTTTCAACAGATGCGTACTTGAAGAAAACGAAAGATCTACTGTATAATGTGCCTACCCCCGGAACTTCTGGCTTTGAATATATTACACAAAACATAGGTTCGATTGAGAATCGGGGCCTGGAATTTAGCTTACAGACCCGCAATCTAGAAGGCGCTTTTCGTTGGAGCACGAATGTAAACATTAGCTTGAATAGGAATAAAGTGACCTCTTTACCTAAGAATTTATTGACCAATGGGCATATCCAAAACGGTAATTTCCATATACTGCAAGAAGGTTTACCTATAGGCGTATTTTATGGCTGGAATTTTCTTGGTGTGTATGCGCGTGACGAAGACAATACAAACAAGCTCACTAATGGAGCCAACGGAGCTGTCTTTGTAGGTGGAGACCCCATTTGGAAGGATGTCAACAATGACAAAATTATCGATCAGAATGACCGGGAGATAATCGGATATGCAGAACCTAAATATTTTGGCGGGATCTCCAACGATTTTAGCTATAAGAACTTTCATCTGAATGTGTTTTTTCAATATGCTGTCGGTAATCAGATTTATAACGAATTGAATCATCAACGAAACTCAATCGTTCGTTACAACAATTTATCGACCGATGCCCTGACTCGGTGGCGGGAGCAGGGGGATCAAACAGATTTCCCCCGATTGATTCGGGACGATCCAAAACAGTCCGACAGCAGGGTCCAAAGTAGATGGGTTGAAGATGGTTCGTATCTCAAATTAAAGAACGTCAATTTAAGATATTCTTTTGATTCAGCTTTGAGCAAACGGATCGGTCTGCGCAAGTTGGATGCATTTGTTACCGCTACGAATCTGGTCACCTGGACAAAATATACGGGCTTTGACCCAGATGTCAATTCCTATTCCGGTCTTCGTGTAGGATTGGATGAAGGCTCTTATCCACAGAGCCGCACATTTACGTTTGGTTTAATCTTTGGACTTTAATAAATAACGATGAAAAAAATGTATAAATACATATTTTGGTCTATTCTTTTTCTATCTGCTACCAGCTGTTCTAATTCGTTGCTGGATAAAGAACCTATTAGCAATTTTTCTGGAGAAGGGTATTATAAAAAGCCCAGTGATGCCCAAGCTGGAGTCAATGGAATCTATAATGGTCTACAAACTCTTTTCCGTCAAAATTATGCCCATTGGGGCGAGGGCCGGGCTGATAATGTGGTGACCCGTCATGCCGGTGATCCTGGAGCGCTGCAACAAAATACGTTAACGCCAATTATCAATTCAGCACGGTGGGATAATTTTTACATCGTTATATCCCGTGCGAATTACGCAATCAAATATATTCCCCAGGCATTTGGAACTGAGGATAGCGAACTTAAAAAACAATTACTCGGGCAGGCACATGCATTAAGGGCACTCGCTTATTTTTACCTAGTTCGGATCTGGGGGGAGGTACCTTTAGTCATCGAACCGTACGAGGGTTTGGGTCAGGAGCTGTTTGTACAAAAGAACACGGAGACTGAAGTATTGGCTAAGGTAGAGGAAGATTTGATGCTCGCGACAGAGAATTGTGCTACAAATTATTCAGGAGCCGGGAATCGTGTGCTGATCACCAAAGGAGCTGCTTATGCATTTCTGACGCAACTGTATATGTGGCAAAAGAAATATGCGCAGGCCATAGAAATGTCCGAAAAGGTGCTCGCGGATCCGCAATATACCTTGGTGTCGATCGAGGATTGGAATAACATTTTTGTAAAAGGGAGCAGTGCTGAAAGTATTTTTGAAGTCGGCTACAATGAAGTACAGACCAATAACCTCCGTATATGGTACGCCATGGGATCAGATAGTGACTATGTACCCAGTACATCTTTTATTGCGTCTATCGAACCGGGGGATCTTCGCAAACCACGTATTTACGATGTGTCCCAAGTACAACCACGTAAGATCTGGAAATTTTTTGGACAGGGATTTAATGACGAGAGTCCAGAACCTTCGGCAGGCAATATGGTATTAACCAGAGTAGCTGATGTTGTTTTACTAAAGGCCGAAGCACATGCAAATTTAAACCAGACCGTTGAGGCATTAGCATTACTTAATCGTATCCGCATCCGTGCCGGACTCCCTGCTTTGGATCAAAATAAAGCCAATACCCAATTTGGAAGCTTACTCACCGGAATTTTGCATGAAAGATCCGTAGAGCTTTGTTTTGAGGGACATCGATGGTTTGATCTTGTACGGACTGGAACTGCCATTTCAACAATGAAACCGATGAATGGCCTCTCGGACAATCGAAATCTGCTATGGCCGATACACGAAGGCGAACTACTTAAAAATCCAAATTTGAAACAAAATGAATTCTATAGATAATCATATGAAGAAGATCAAATATATCGTTACGCTTTTGCTGTGCAGTTTTGTTGTGCTGGTTACTTTTTTTAGTTGCGAAGTACAGGACAGCTTTGAATACGATTACGCAGCAGACAATAGCAGATTAAATATGTCTGCATGGGCCTATATCCAACAAAATGATTCTTTGTCTTCCCTAAAAGAAGCAATTATGCTAGGTAAGGATGAAGGATTATACGAACGTACAGAGAAATCGACCTTTATTCTGCCCACGAATCGTGCGTTTAAGGCATATTTAAAAGAAAATAATTACGACGCTATAGGTACAGTACCGGTAACCATACTGAAAGATATGTTGCGATATCATATTGTAAAGGCAGTAGTGAATTTTAATGATCCGGCTTTGGCTCCAAAAAATAAGCCCATTGCATATCAGACTGAAAATGGTCAGATCATGTATCTATCCCATACCGGTACATATGTGGGGCTCATCAATGAAGGAACCAATAAGCAATGGCAAATCCGTACGTCAAATCTTGTTCCGGACAATGGTGTCATCCATATTGTTGATCAGATTGTTTTCTATTCCGAGAAAGTAAAATAGGTATATTGTTCCTGCATTTCTACAACATCGCAAATGCAGGAACTTAATTTTCTTTGAGAAAGTACGGGATGTTCAAAACCTGATCCTGTCACGAATTTTTATCCAGCCATCAATATAGTTCTATCCAATTACTTCTTATTTTTAAAGCCTGATTAAATAGTTTTTTTGTTCTTTCTCGTCGTGCTGGATCAGTATCAGTAACTCTCATCGTTTGTTGAAGCTCCATGAAATTTTCATTTGCGTATCGTTTATTTTTAAAGAAAGTCACTTTGTCGGTAAGTGGATTGTCTATAACAGGAAGTAGTGTGGCTTTAAAGCTTTGATTTCCTTTTTCAATACTGATAAGATTAAAGTTCCAATGTTTTTTTGTGTCCGAAATTTGAATAATAAGCCCAGGAAGTCCTTTAAATTTAAATGGACCTTCCGAAGTTGGTATTGAAGGATCAAAATAAGCTATCCAAGTTCTATTTCCAAATGTAGTGGTGGCTTTCTGACATAAAAAACCGCCAATTGTAAGTGTATCCTCAGATAATTTCCAGAGGAGATCTTTGACATCTTCAATGTAATGAAATCCTTCATTTCCTGGTTCATTACGATTAGGTAAGATATTATCATAGGTAATAATACTATTATCTTTTTTTACTATTTTATAGTTGAAAAAACTATATTTTCTATCCCCTTCTGTTTTACTGATAAAGGTTATTGAATCCATGTAGTGAGAGTTCTCGGTTTCAAATAAAGAATAATCATGCTGTATAAATAAAACAGTATTTTCAGAACGTAATGTTTTTTGATCTGTACTATCTCCGAGATAGCTTAATTTATAAGTTATTTTGAGATCAAATGACAAGGGTGTTTTTTGTTGACCGTAGCAAATACTAGTAAAAGATAAAAAAATCAGTATTAAATAAGGTTTTATTATTTGGTTCATATGGTTTGATATTAAGTCAATGGTAATTAATTCTAAACTTCAGTGAATAATAAAAATAGTTAACTTTCTTGTTTATTAGGATCTGAAAATTTCCAAAACTCCAATTTCCGTATTTTTCTTAATAATTTCTCTGCGCAAACGTAGAAACTTCAAGCGGTTATTCTTATTTGAATAATATTTTTGTTAATATTGGTATTACAGTACTAATTATAAATTTTGATGATCCGTAGTACCTTACTTTCGATCAGTATACTTCTTTTTTCATGGATTACTAGTTTTTGTTTCGGTCAAGAGCAAGGAACAGTCTATTCTTTTAAGAACATCACTTCCGATCAAGGATTGGTACATAACCATATCAATTGCAGCCTACGAGATCAATATAATTACATGTGGTTTGGAACAGAATCTGGACTTAGTCGATTTGATGGACTTCAATTTACAAATTTCCGGTATACATCAAACAAAGGTTTTGGACTGAGCAGTAATCGTATATCGGCATTATTTGAAGGACCAGGGGAGCAAATTTGGATCCGTACCCATTCGAAAATGAATGTGTACGATCAAAAAAAAGGAGTAATTATTCAAAATATAGATTCCATTCTTCAGACATGGAATTTACCGATCGGAGATCCTCAAATTATCCGCCATTTTGAAGATGATGAATATGCTGTTTTGTACAGCGATAATTCATTCATGCTAACACATACGATTTCAAAAAAAACGAGAAAATTTTCACCAATTAAGAATCAAAAAATTGTCGATGTTGTAAATTATTCGAAGGAATCTTTTTGGATAATCTATGAAAACGGTTTGACACAGCTCGTACAAAAAAAGACCTGGAATATTCTTAAACAATTTTCTTTACCTGCCAGCAAACAGCGCGTTACGTATGGTCTATTTATAGATCGCGAAGGCGATCTGTGGATTTATTCAAAAGATGTTCCAATCGGCGTATTTTGGGTCAAAGCTGGATCGGATGAGATCAGTCATATCAAAGAGCAACTTTCGAATGTATTTGTAGGCAGTATCGTTCAAGATGAACAAGGTTTGATTTGGTTAGCTACTGATCATGGTGGAATCAATGTCTTTAATAAAAAGACGCAATCACTTTTTGTGATCAATCACGAGGCGTATAATTTAAGAAGTTTACCCTATAATAGTATTACCTCCCTGTATAAAGATCCGAAAGGCATTATCTGGGTTGGGACATACAAGGGCGGCATCAGTTATTATCACCCAAACTTACTGCTTTTTCCGGTATACCAAAATTATGCAGGTTACACGAAAACATTGCCATTTGATGATGTCAACAGGTTTATTCAAGATCAAAATCATAACTTATGGATCGGAACAAATGGTGGCGGTCTCTTGCATTATAACTTTCAAGATAAAGTATATAAACAATATCTGCACAATCCAAATGATGCAACTTCTTTACCCAGTAACGTTGTCGTAAGTCTGTATCTGGATCAAAAAAATATACTTTGGGTAGGCACTTACCACGGGGGATTGAGTCGGTTCGATGGTAAAAGTTTCAAAACATACAACAAGGGTACTGATCGATTACCGGACGATAGCGTCTGGGAAATATTTGAAGACTCAAGAGGTCGTTTCTGGGTTGGAACACTATCTGCTGGTTTATATTTGTTTAATAAGGATACGGAAACGTTTTCCACCTATCGCTCGCGTGAGGGAAAGACAATTTCAAGTACCTATGTATCTGTCTTATTTGAAGATTCAAAAAATAATATCTGGGTTGGAACTGCTACAGGCATCGAACTGATTCGGTCAAATGGAGAAATCCATCAATTTAATGAAAAAGAAGGCAAGTTGCGTCTTTCCAATGATTTGATATATGATATTAAGGAAGATGAACTAGGTCGCATTTGGGTGGCCACTCAAGAAGGAATTAATATCATTCAGGATGAAACGATCCAATTCCTCAATACGAGCGACGGTCTGATTGACAATGCCGTACTGGCATTAATCAAAGATAATAAGGGCAATATGTGGGCCTCAACAGCAAAAGGATTATCTGAAATTGTTCCCAATCAAAATGCTAAGCAATTTGTCATTCGTAACTTCACCAAAGAACAGGGACTGCAAAGCAATGTCTTTAATGAAAATTCAGCTTTAAAGATGGATAACGGCCAGCTCATATTTGGAGGACCAAACGGTTATAATATTATTGATCCAAATCAAATTTTGGGATCAAAAGAAAATATAACACCTGTTCTATCCAATATCTATCTTTTTAATCGTAAAATCAACGTTGGTGAACGCGTAAACGGCAAGGTTATTTATAATGAGGCACTGACCAATGTGAAGAAATTAGAACTGCCATATGATCAAAATGCGATCTCCTTGGAACTATCCTCATTTAATTATTTGCAGCAGGATAATCGGATCTACCAGTATCAGTTGGATGGACTCAGTGAGGAGTGGTTTGATTTTGAAACGGGAACAATGAAGGCCAATTTTACGAATCTTGATTCCAAAACATATCGATTTTACATCCGACATTCAGTCGATAATGAAAGCTGGTCCGAAAAAACATTATTATTAACCCTCGTGATTGAGCCTCCTTTTTGGAGGAGCAATTGGGCATTAATGCTTTACGTGCTGATTTCTATTTCCTGTATCTACCTGTGGCAAGCTTGGGTAAAACTGCGGACAAAGACACGAAATCAATTGATAATGGTCAAAGAACAGGCGTTGCAAGCAAAAGAACTCGAAGAGTTGAAGACACGCTTTTTTACTAACGTAAGCCACGAGTTCAGAACGCCGATCAGTTTAATTTTAACCCCATCAGAGCAGCTTCTAAAAGAAGAAACAGATCTGCATAAAAAAGAAAATTTAAGGCTGATCAATAAAAATGCATCTCGTCTATTGATTTTGGTCAATCAATTGCTGGATTTTCGAAAACTGGAAAAAAACCAGCTTAGCCGTATGGACGAATATGGCGATTTAATTCTTTTTACTAAAGAACAGATTGAGCCCTTTTTCCAATTGGCCGAAGTCAATTCGCTCTGCATCGAGGTAATATATAACCGCGATCATTATCTCGGTAATTTTGACAAAGGAAAATTAGAAAGTATCCTATTCAACCTATTGTCCAATGCAATTAAGTTCAGTAGATCGGGAGGTACTATCCATATCACGAGCACGATTAAGGAACAAAACGATGACCTCGATATATGGCGATTAGAGATTAAAGACCAAAGTCCCGGGATACCGGAAGAATATCAAAATCGGATATTTGACCGTTATTTTCAATATGATATCAACAGTGGCCGTTTAAATCAAGGTACAGGTATTGGATTAGCCATTGTGAAAGAATATGTCGAGTTTCTCAATGGAAATATTTCCGTTCAGAGCAAAGTCGGAGAAGGATCATGTTTTGTGGTTGAAATACCGATTGAAGCGATTTCGGAAATATCAGCACTCCCAGAGAAACAAATCAACAAGAGAAATCAGATTTTGCTGATTGAAGATCATGTAGAATTTTTAGAATATTTGAAAAGAAATTTAAACGATGAATACTTAGTTGATGGTGTCTGTACCGTAAAGGAAGCAAAAGACCATCTGACAAAAAAGGAGTATGATTTAGTGATTGCCGATATTCAGCTTGCTGGTGAAAGCGGTATCGATTTTTGTACATATCTAAAATCATCAGAACGTTATCGACATATTCCTGTCATTATGGTAACTGCAGTGTTAGATCAAAAAATACAGCTGCAGGCACTTCGTGCAGGAGCTTCAGATTATGTTCTAAAACCATTTAATTTTGAACTGCTGAAATCTAAAATCGCCAGTGTCCTGGATCAAAAATCATCCCTGGTCAAAAAATACAAAAAGCATATCGCAATCGAACTCAACCAGCCAGAGGTTGAGTCTGCCGACGAGAAGTTCATTCGCGAATTCATTCTTGAAGTCGAGCGAGATTTGTCAGACTCGACGTTGTCTGTCGAAATATTAGCAGGAAACATGCACATGACCCGGGTAGGACTTTATAAAAAGATATTAGCCATTACCGGATATTCACCAACAGAATACATCAGGCATATCCGTCTAACAAGAGCCATGCACCTGATACAACATTCCAGTTTATCGCTTTCAGAAATTGCATATGAAGTTGGTTTTAGTAATCCCAAACAATTTACGAAATACTTTAAAGCTACTTTTGGATTTTTACCATCCTATTATCGTAAAAGCCTGTAAATTAAATTCTTGTGATTTATAGATGATCTCTGCAGATCTCACCAGTTAACATTAGATACCCTAATTGTTAACATAATACCCCCTCCTGGAAATAACTACTGCGCTATATTTGATCCTACCAATTCAAACGGTAAAAGGGAAATAACCAAAATTAAACCAGTAATTATTTATATATGCAAAACCTAAAGTTTGCTCTGAGCGGTATTATGCTTTTTGCACTTGTCCATAATGGAAATGCGCAAGTGAATAAATCCAATTTTATAAAAACCCAATCAGGTGTAAAGGTCAGTTTCAAAGGATCTGAAAGTGCTATTGATCAAGATGTTTATCTGGATGTGATCACGGATAAAATCATCCGCGTCACTGCACTTCCTTATGGAGATCCATTTCCATCACAAGCAAGTTTAGTGGTCGTAGACTCTTTGCAACGTCAGCTCAAAGCCTTTCATGTACAACCAACAGATTCGACGATCAACTTAACAACATCGAATCTTATCGCTAAGGTTTCTTTGGTGAGCGGGAAAGTTGATTTTTTTGATTTATCAGGCAAGAGAATTTTCAGTGAATCAAAAAGAAATGCCGATGCATTCATTCCCGACAGCTATAATGGAGATCCTTTTTATCGATTAAATCAAGATTTTATTGTAGACACCGCTGAGGGCATATTTGGACTTGGTCAGCATCAAAATGCGATTATGAATTACAATCGCGGTAAACAGGTGACTCTGTTGCAATATAACACAGAAATTGGAATTCCTTTTCTGGTTTCGACAAACAATTATGGACTTTTATGGCACAACTATTCCATCACCAAAGCTGGAGATACACGTGCTTTTCTGCCCCTCAATGCGTTTAAATTAACTTCTAAAGAGGGCGAGCAAGGGTGGTTGACAGCAACCTATGTGAATAAGCATAAAGATGACGAAGTTTTCCTGTCACGTCCCGAATCAATTATCGAATATAGTTACCTGACTGATCAGCATAAGTTTCCCAAAGATGTCAAACTCGTAGACAGTAAAGTTATCTACGAAGGCCGTATATCTTCTCCTTATTCAGGAAAACATGTGCTCCATTTTAAATACTCGGGTTACATGAAAGTGTGGATTGATGGACAATTGGTCGCTGATCGGTGGAGACAATCCTGGAATGCAGGAACATTTGAAATTGAACAGCAATTTAAACGAGAAGAGGATCATGATATTCGTATAGAATGGTTGCCAGATGGGGGAGAATCTTATTTTACTTTAAATTGGCAAAGCCCTATTCCAGAGCAGCGTAAAAATGTGTTTTCTTTTAACTCTGAAGCCGGTGATGCGATTGATTATTACTTTGTACATGGGCAATCGATGGATGAAGTCGTTTCTGGATATCGCCACGTGTCAGGAAAAGCACCGATTATGCCTTTATGGAGTTTTGGTTACTGGCAAAGTCGCGAACGGTATAAAACGCAAGCGGAGATTGAAAGTGTCGCAACAGAATTTCGAAACCGAAAAATTCCCATTGATAATATCGTACAAGATTGGTCATACTGGTCAGAGCCCGACTGGGGGAGCCAGCAGTTTGATAAGACGCGATTCCCTGATCCAGCAGGGATGATCAAAAGATTACATGATCAAAATTATAAGTTGATGATTTCGGCATGGCCCAAGATCAATGAACAATCTACCGTCTACAAACAGTTCAGCGACAATAAATGGATTTACACCAGAAATATTTATGATGGACGGAAAGACTGGATCGGAAAAGGATATACATCGACTTTTTATGATCCCTTCAATAAAGGAGCACGTGATGGATTTTGGCAATTATTAGACAAAAATCTTTTTCAAATTGGCGTCGATGCCTGGTGGATGGATGCCAGTGAACCTGATATACATTCAAACATCGATCTGAACGAACGCAAATCTGTCTTTCAGCCAAATATCGGATCATCAGTCCGCTATTACAATGCATTTCCACTTCAAAATGCGAAAGGAATCTATGAGGGACAGCGCGAAACAGATCCCAATAAACGCGTATTTATTTTAACACGTTCCTATTTTGCGGGCCAGCAGCGCTATGCGGCTGCAGCTTGGAGTGGCGATATAGCTTCAAGATGGCATGATATGAAGGATCAGATTGCTGCTGGAATCAACTTTTCAATGTCTGGTACGCCTTACTGGACGATGGATGCCGGTGGATTTTTAGTAGAGAATAGATTTCATAAGCCCAATCCTGCAGATCAGGAAGAATGGCGCGAAATGAATGCCAGATGGTATCAGTATGGAACTTTCCTGCCTATATTCCGCGCTCATGGTCAATTTCCATTTCGCGAACCTTTTAATATAGCGCCAGAAGATCATCCTGCATATAAAAGCATGGTTTATTACATCAATCTGCGCTATAAACTTCTGGCTTACAATTACAGTATAGCCGCAAAGACATTTTTTGAAGACTACTCGATGATTCGTGGATTGGCAATGGACTTTCCCAAAGATCAGAAGGGGTTTAATATTAATGACCAGTACCTGTGGGGACCATCCTTATTGATCAGTCCAGTTACAGAAATGGGAGCCACTTCGAGAGTCATTCATTTACCCGAAGGCAGAGATTGGTACAATTTCTATACGGGCAAAATGAGTCGGGGAGGACAAGATATCACAGCAGAAGCTGCTTATGAGCGTATGCCGGTATTTGTAAAAGCAGGATCAATATTGCCAGTAGGCAGAACCATTCAGTTTACAACTGAGCAAAAACAAGATCTGATCAACCTGTATGTTTACGATGGATCCGATGGTCAATTTACGCTATATGAAGATGAAGGAATCAATTATAATTACGAGAAAGGACAATATAGCCGTATCGATATGACCTATGACAACAGCACAAAAACACTCGTGTTAGCAGACCGTGCTGGTTCGTTTGCTGGTATGCTAAAGGATCGAAAATTCAATATCATTTTTGTTGATCCTGCTCACGGCGCCGGTATTGATATACAGGCCAAAAAATCAAAGATGATTTCTTATTCCGGAAAAAAACTACAGGTTAAATTAAAATAAATACAACCGATTTTAAATTTTAAATTATATGATAAGTAAGCAATTGTTTAAAAAGGGAATTGCCGTCGTCGTCATGACGGGCATGACCTCAGTTGTCTGTGCACAATCCTTTTCGGGATCAGTAGTTTCTGCTGATTCCAACTTGCCAATCGGGGGCGCAAGTATTAAAGTGAAAAATCAGGCAACCTCAACAAGTAGTAATGAATCTGGGAAATTTTCCATACCTGCAGCAAAAGGAACGATCTTGATCATTTCCTATGTCGGTTATAAAACAGAAGAAATTGCTGCCTCAGGTACAGATCTGGTCATTCGTCTACAACCATTGGTATCCGATCTGGATGAGGTGGTCGTCATTGGCTATGGCGTACAAAAAAAGAAATTAAATACAGGAGCAAATCTTAAAGTTGAAGGCGAAGATCTGCAAAAACGTAATCAGCTCAATCCGCTACAGGCACTTCAAGGACAGGCACCGGGTGTATCCATTACATCGACCTCAGGGCAACCGGGAGCAGACATGAAAGTTGTCGTTCGCGGCTTAGGTACAATAGGTAACTCCGGACCATTATATGTGATCGATGGTGTGCCGGGAGGAGATATTTCGGTGTTAAATGCGGCAGATATTCAGTCGATCGATGTATTAAAAGATGCGGCATCTGCAGCCATTTACGGGTCTCAGGCTGCAAATGGGGTTGTTTTAGTGACCACAAAGATGGGTTCCGCCGGTAAAAGTATCTTGTCATTTGATGGCTTTACCGGAATTCAGAATGTAGCCCGCAAAGCAAAACTATTGAATGCCGACCAATATAAAGTCATCATGAATGAACAGTCGCTTAATTCTGGGGCATCCGTTATCAATTTTGATGGTATGGAAGGTTTAGCCAATACCAGCTGGTTGGACCACATGTTTAAAGACAATGCCCGGATGGATAACTATAATATTGGATTAACCGGTGGATCGGAAAAGTCAACCTACGCGATGTCCTTAAATTATGTTGCACAAGAAGGGATTGTTGGGGGCAAGGATGTTTCCAACTATGAACGCTATGGCTTCCGCAGTAATTCGGAACATAAATTATTGAATAACTTTCTAAAAATAGGACAGCATCTCAATTTCAACTACATAAAAAATAGAGGTGTAAGTGTTGGTGATCAGTACAGCAATACGCTACGTGGCGCATTTAGCACATCGCCATTGTCTCCCGTCTATTCGGACAATGGTCTTTTTGGAAGTCCATTTAACGATACTTCCAATTCGCCTTGGTACAACGGAGACGGTAATCCCTATGGCAGCATGATGACCAATTCCAATAATAGCAATGATGGTCAGAAACTGCTGGCTGATATCTTTGCTGAAATTGAACCAATCAAGGGTTTGAAAGTCAGGTCGCTGTTGGGATTTAATTATTATGCATCCGAATACAGAAGCTTTACGCCCATGTACCGCTTTTCAATTTACACCTACAACGAAGATCATACGACAACTTCTCAGAACATGAGCAAAGGTCATACACTGACCTGGACCAATACAGCTTCCTATGATTTTAGCATCAATAGCGATCACCGGTTTTCAGCTATGGTGGGTATGGAATCATTGCGTTATCAAGGAACATATCTATCTGCTTCCAATTGGAATCTATTATCGCAGTTCAATGATTTTTCGCATGCTTACTTGGATAATACCACAGGTCAGGCGCACTTAGATGAGAAAGGTAATGTCGTAGAAACCCGCACAGTGGCTGGTAAACCGGAGAATATTACCCGCAGGGTATCTTATTTTGGACGTATGGGTTATAATTACAAAGAGAAGTATCTTTTAAATGCAACCCTAAGAGCCGATGCCTCATCCAAATTCTCCAAAGACAACCGTTGGGGTTATTTTCCTTCGGTATCTGCCGGATGGGTGATCTCTTCTGAAGATTTTTTTCAAGACAATTTAAGTGCGATAAACTTTTTTAAACTTCGAGCATCATGGGGTCAGGTAGGTAACCAAGATATCGATGATTTTCAATACGCTTCGCCGATAAGTACTTCAACAGGTATCACTTCTGGCAACCCCGGAGCGCATTATGTATTTGGAACAAGCAATAACAATATCGCTGGAGCTTATCCAAGCCGGTTATCTAATCCATACCTGACATGGGAAACTTCCGAGCAGACCAATATTGGTATAGACGCCAAATTTAGCAATAATCGTTTGGACATTGTTACCGATTTCTATATAAAAACTACCAAAGACTGGTTGGTTACAGCGCCCGTACTGGCCACAACAGGTACAAGACCACCTTTTATCAATGGTGGAGACGTCAAGAATACAGGGGTTGAACTTGCGATCAATTGGTCTGACCGCGTCAATGAACTGAAATATAACTTTGGTGTCAATGGTGCTTATAACAAAAATAAAGTTGGTCAGATTCCGACTGAAGACGGTATTATTCATGGTCGAACAGCTATGCTTTATGACAACTCCGAAGAGTTTTATCGTGCCGAAAACGGTCAGCCGATTGGATATTTTTGGGGATATAAAACCGATGGTTTATTTCAGAACCAAGCCGAAATTGATGCATGGAGAGATGCCGGAAAGGGTGTTCTACAGGCAGACGTACGACCTGGTGATGTCAGGTATGTAGACCAAAATAGCGATGGTGTTATAAATGCAACCGATAAAGTAAATCTTGGTGTAGGTATGCCAAGTTTTACCTATGGATTTAACCTAGGCCTAGATTATAAAGGAGTCGATTTTTCAATACAGGCCTATGGATCCGTAGGGAACAAGATCGTACAGTCCTATCGCAACCACGCGAACAAACAAGGAAACTATACCACGCGCATCTTGGACAGATGGACTGGTGAAGGCACTTCCAATACCATACCGAGGGTTACCGAAACAAATGTCAACTGGCAATTCTCCGATCTCTACTTGCAAGATGGCGATTTTCTGCGCATCAGTAACATTACATTGGGTTATGATCTATCCAAAGTTCTCCGCTGGAAATTCACCAATCAGATCCGCTTCTACGTACAGGGACAAAATCTATTCACGTTCACCAAATACGACGGTATGGATCCCGAAATCGGTTACGGCACAGATGGTTGGGTTTCAGGTATAGACTTAGGTTATTATCCACGACCTAAAAGTGTTTTGTTCGGTCTAAACGTTAAATTTTAAACACTAAAAATCATGAATAAATCTCATTTCATATACAGTTCTTTTTTAATGTCGGCCTTACTGTTCAACTCTTGTTCATCCAGTTTTCTCGATGTCGAGCCGATGACAAGTGTTTTAGAAAGTAATTTCTATAAAACAGTAGCCGATGCAGATATGGCCTTAGTGGGTTGTTACGATGGTTATCAGCGTACTGTATCCAATGGTAGCCAGTCCTTTTATTTAACAGCTGAGGTTGCCGCAGACCAGTGTTTTGGCGGTACAGGTACCACAGATGGGCGAGCATTTCAAGCGATCGATCGATTTGATATTTCGGAGTCCTCTTCAGATAATAATATTTTTGATGGTACCTGGTCAGATTATTATGCCGGTATTTTTAGAACGAATACGCTTTTGGGTAAATTGGACGGGACAGACTTTGCTAATAATACCGCTGCTAGAGCAAGGATTGAGGGGGAAACAAAATTTTTACGCGCCTTGATGTACTTTGATCTGGTGCGTTTATTTGAAAAAGTCCCTTTGCTAACGAGTGCTACTAATGAAAATATACCCCAAGCAGATCCTAAGGATGTATACAAACTGATCGTCGAAGATCTTAAGTTTGCAGCAACTCATATTCCTACAGATGCCTATCCAAAATCGGCAGCAGGAACCAATGATGGTCGGGCAACGCCTTTAGCGGCAAAAGCATTATTAGCACGTGTCTATTTATTTTATACCGGATACTATGGTACTGAAGATATAGGTGTCACTAAAGCCGAAGCACTCGCCGGATTAGAAGACGTGATTAGCAGTGGGCAGTTTGCTTTAGTACAAAACTTCAGCGCGCTATGGCCGGCAGCGAGTTATGTTCCCAACAAAACCAACAACTCGTTAGATATATCCAAGTATATCGGAAAAGGGAATTCAGAAGTGGTATTTGCACAGAAGTTCAATAATACCTCCAACTATAATGGTTATGTTGATGGCAATCGCTGGGTCGTTTTCTTAGGACTCAGAGGTAAAAGCTGGTCTCCGTATGGCCAAGGTTGGGGTGCCTGTACCGTTAGTAAAAACTTCTTTAATAAATTTAGTAATAATGATACCCGAAAAGTAGCGTCTATCATTGACATCGATGGCGAAGGCATTACTGATTTTGATCTGAGAGATCAACGTGAATATACCGGATATACCGTAAAGAAATATGCGCCAACCGCTTTACCGGACGGAACGACCAATACGGGAGGAGAGAAAGATATGCAGCTTTCTCAAGATCAAGATTATTTTGTAATCCGTTATGCCGATGTATTACTGATGGCTGCAGAGTTGGGTTCGGGCAATGCTCAAAAATATTTTGATGATGTGCGAAAAAGAGCTTACAAAAGCAACTTCACAGCAGCCGCTGTATCCAAGGCTGCTATTTTAAGAGAAAGAGAATTTGAGTTTGCATTCGAGGGAATTCGTTATTGGGACGTTTTAAGACAAGGATTAAATAATGCTGCGGGCATACTGGAAACTTCCGAGGATGTGCTTAGTGGTTCTGTTCCTGAAAAAGTCACAGTTAAAAAAGAGAACTTCTTAAAGACAAGAGGTTTTATGCAGATTCCTAATAAACAGATTACCCTATCGAATGGCGTGCTAAAACAAAATGACGGATGGAATTAGTAAAGCCGATCGTTAAATTTTGCTTTGATAAAAATTGTACAAAGATGAAAAATATAGTAAAGTATAGCATCTATTTCTTTATTGGAATAGTTCTGTTTGGAGCCTGTACTCCTGAAAAATATGAATTAGGGGGTATCGATATTGCACCGGCCCAGATCGTAGAGGGCATATCCTATAAAATTGAACATGATGCTTCGAATCCCAATATTATTTATTTGACCAGTTTGGTGGATGCAAAATATACACCTTTGTGGGAGCATCCTCAGGGACGTAGCCAAGATAAAAAGGTTACTCTGAGAATTCCATTCCCTGGAGAATACAAAGTGAAGTTTGGTGTTGAAACCCGCGGTGGTATTGTATATGGAGAACCTGCCACTTTTAAGGTAGATGATATGTATGCCGAGTTTATCAGTGACGAAACCTGGACACTGTTGGCAGGTGGGGCAGGAGAAGAGAAAACCTGGTATCTGGATCTGGATCAAAATGGACTGTCTAGAGTTTTCAAAGGGCCATTATATTTTTATGGAACAGGTGACTGGTGGGGCAATGTCAATCAGCAGGGAAAGCCTCTTAATAGCGATTCTTGGCTTTGGGATCCCACCTGGAAAGAAAATACCTGGCTTATGCCAGCGGGTGATTATGGAGAAATGACTTTTAATTTAAAAGGAGGTGCCAATGTCATCGTCAACCACAATATGCTAGGTAGAAAGCAAAAAGGATCCTTTATGATTGATACGGACAAGAAGACGATCCGTATGGTTGATGCAACACCCTTACATGGTAAACCTCAAGATGGTATCGTGGTCGATTGGGGCGATGTTCGCATTATGTCATTGAATGAAAATACCATGCAACTGGCCGTTTTACGAGATCCTGTCCTTTCACAAGAAGGTGCCGCCATGTTGACGTATAATTTTATTAGTAAAGCTTATCGAGAGAGTTTGGAGTCGAGCGATTAAAATGGGAATTATGAATTTTAATTTTCCATAATAACAGATTCGGAAGCACGTAAATCAAGATTGTTTCCTAGTGATAAGCTACAATCTACTGCGCATCCCTGTCGTATAATTTTTCAATATAGAGTAAGAGTGATCGTGGTATTAATAGTTATTATAAAATAAAAGGTCTAATGAGAATTAGACCTTTTATTTTGGCGTTTAGGTAAACTGAAGTTGCTAACTATTTTATAATTTTATTTTTCACAAAGATTCCTTAAGATTGGTATTTAGTGTGAAATTAAAAAAATCTTATTAACTTAATCAAAGATTTTTAACCTAAATATTGATTTCAAATTAAGATATGATCACGAATCTGAGCCTTTCAAGCTACTATTATGATAACAAAATTCGTCTGGAGAATAAAGAGTTCTATTGCAATGATCAACCGATTCGGTTTCTTTCAAACATAAAAGATATAAATATTATAGTAGGAGGAAACAACACTAGAAAAAGCCGTTTCTTTAAAATGTTGATGGAACAGGAGTCTTATCCAGTTTGGGATACAGCACTGGCGCTAGAGCCTTTTATTAGAGATTTAGAATTAGCAAATCAAGAATTGGCAAACTTTAATGAAATTGTTGTAGCAGATTTAAAACTTTACGGAATATCTGCTGATATTAAAGGGAAAATACAAAATGTAATAAAGAAAGTGTCCGCTAATGAAGAATATCAATTACAAATTGTTTTGATAAAGGGCGTCGTTCAAGGGGTAATAGACAATATTCAACAATGCAAAACCAAAGCAGGGCTAAATGAAATTAAAACAAGTGTTGATGATTTAATCTACTCATTGAATATGTCGAATCATTTAGTTCAAGCAATTTATAATGAAGATTTATTGATCAAACAACAATTTTCTTTGACAAAATCTCCTTATTTAGCGCTAAATGCTAAAAGGCCTAGCGATTTGAGAAAACGGTTAAAAGATGCTGAAATTTCCAAAGTCTTAATTAAAATAAAGGAACTTTTGATCCCTTTTTATAAAAATATCTCATTTGAATTATTTAATCCTAATATAATATATATTCCTGTTCTACGGACTTCGAGGACGCTCATGGGGATTAGCCGAGATATTTTTGAAGAAACTGTTAAAGACCAAATGCCTAATTTAAATCGTAATACTGTTATTCATACAGGTTTAAGCTTGAATGATAGAGTGTTGAAATCAAGAAATGGGACAAAAGAGGATTTTTTTGATTTCCTTGAATTTGAAAAGTTTATTGGAAATACTTTTTTCGGTGGCGACAATATCAATATAATAGCTCAATTTGGCGGTAAAGAAATAAAAATTAGCCTGCCAGGTGAGAGACCAAATATTTCGTTCAATGATCTCGGAGATGGTGTAAGTGGGATTATCAATTTACTGTATCCAATTTTTACTGCCCACGACGATAGTTGGGTGTTTATTGAAGAGCCTGAGAATAATTTACACCCTGCATTTCAGAATATTTTTGTTAAGACGTTAGCTGAAAACTCGTTCTTGAAAAAAAAGAATTTAAAAATTTTCATAAATACTCATTCCAATCATATTCTTGTCAATAGCTACTTAAGTCCTCAAGATATTAATGTAATGGTGTTTTCCAAAAGAGATCAAGATACAACATCAATTACAAGTTTTAATGATGACAAGAAATCTACTTTGGATCTATTAGGTGTTTTAAATACTTCTGTCTTAATTAGTAACTGTCTACTTTGGGTAGAAGGGATTACTGATAGATTATATGTAAAATCTTTTTTGAAAGCTTATATTAATAGTTTAAAGAAAAAGGATCAGGTTATTAGAGAAGGACTAGACTATTGTTTTATTGAGTATGGGGGAAGTAGTATTATACATTATGATTTTAACGAAACAGTTGAGAATACAGCGTCAGCAGATATCAAAGCATTTTATAGTAGTAATAGAATTTTAGTTTTAGCCGATAATGACAATAACGAAGGTAAATCTATTCGTTTTTCAAAAATTAAAAATAGACAATTCGTTTATTTAGATACTGGTCTCCCTGAAATAGAAAATATTCTTCCTGATGAGATTTTAAAAGATTTTTTAAAGGAATTGGGTGTTTCAGGAAATCAAATCGATTCTATAGACTTTAAGCTTGTTTTGACGAAGAAGCTAGGAGAGGTGTTTAATGGGGTTAAAAAAAATGGGAGAATATTAAAGATTAAAGCAGAATTTGGTGGAACACTTGCGTCATCCTATAAAAAAAAATTAGCAGAATTTGTGTATCGAAAGGTATTAGATGGTAGTTATAACTGGGAGACTTTACAGCACTCATTGTATGTTAAAAACATCACCACAAAAATTTTGAATTTTATAAAGGGATCTAAATAGTTATGGAAAATAAAATGATTTTAATAACATTAAAATTTTGTGAATGAAAAATTTAGACTAGCAAACAGATATGTGAATTCTTATAATTATAAAAATTAAAAGCTACATTTCTTTTAAACTACATAGGTTAATCAAAAATAAGAATCTAGATGAATATATTGCGAGAGAGACCAAAATGTATATGGGTCTCAATTTTTGATTAACTAAAGAATCAGAATTTGGAATCATAGGATTAAATGAGATTAGGCGAAGACCATAAACTTCATTTTTCATTTTCTACGTTTTAAAAAGTTTTAGCAATTGATCATCATCGCACATTATTTCAGGACTCGAAGGATGAAATTTTTGATTCTTTAGGATTTTTAATAGTTTAAAATGCTATTTTTATGGTTTCCGTAAACATTGCCAATTTATTAATTATAGCTCCTCCTGATTTTGTAGAATTTAGATTCTGACTATGTGAATTATTCATTAATTCTAAGAAACTCATTTATCAATTTTATAATATATATTATTTCGAAAAAAAACTAAATTTCAAAGCCATTATTATGAATATACAGCAGAAAGAATACATCCTAAATCAGATAGAACAAATATTGATTTTTGATTTCGATGAATTGATATTAAATAATAATCTCACTGATAATGTAGACGATATTTTATATGGTGAATATAAGGTTTCAGAGTTTAAGAGTCTATATATAAGAACTTTTTCACAACTCAGATCGGAGTTAGAAGAGGGGTTAGGTACTATATTACCAAATACAATTAGTACAGGTAACGAATATGCTGTTATTGATCTGTATAACGAAATAACAAATTTTTATTCTTATTTAAAAAACTATGCTAACAAAGACAACGCTGCAGATTATTTAAAACGACAGATATATTATCAAATATTTCATGGATTCTGGGATAAATCTTCGGTAAAAATGCATAAAATTGAAGGTTTAAAAATTAAAGATGCTGAGGAAAGAATAGAATTAGTAACAAAAAATATAGAATTCAGATTAGCTAACTTTGAAGATTTGAAAAATAAATTTACAGAAAGCCAATTGGAAATTGATAGCGCTAACATAAAATATTCTGAAGAATTAGCTAAAATAGTACAGGTAGATCAAGAGATGCAAACAAAAGCAGAGCAAGTCGATACTCTGTTAGTGAAAACTCAAGCTTCTGATGTTGAAATATCAAAAATTCAAAAATCATCTAAGACTGAACTAGACGTGATTAATGAAACTAAAAAGATATATGAGGATGACTTTAACACTAGGAAACAACAGTTTGATCAAACTATTAAAAATGTTGAGGTGTTAGAGAAAAAAAATCAAGAAATAAATGAAAGTATTAATGAAGCTTGCACTAAAATTTTAGCTCAGGAGGAACAGATTGTTAGTTTAATTGGAAGAGCAGCAGATGGTAGTCTTGGGTACAAATTTAATGATAGAAAAACTGAATTAGCAAAAAATGCACAATATTGGATCATAGGTACTGGAGTTGCAACTATTTGTGCAATTGTATGGGTTTATCTGGTGTTTACAAAATTTTCTACAGATTTAAATATTCCATGGATTAATCTTTTGGTTAATGCAATTAAGACTTCTCCAGCATGGTTGCTTGTTGGTTTTTGCATAGGACAATATCAAAAAGAACGCAATTATCAAGAACAATATGCTTTTAAGTCGGCTGTAGCTATGACAATAACCTCTTATTCAGATTTACTTTCGAATAATAAATCTGATGAAATAAGTGTTAAAGAAAGTTTATTACTTCAAGCTGTTAATAATATATATGAGAAACCAACATTAGTGCAGGAAAAGAGTAATGTTAGTGAGAAATCACTAGAACAAGCCAAAGGTTTACTCTCTACAACCGTAGAATTGATAAAAAACACAAAAAGTTAATAATTATTATTCTTAGTTTTTAGTTTTGAAGTTTGTGCAAATCGTTTCAATAACGTAATGTTAAAATGTTGGTAGAGTTGGTAGTTATAACATCATTTTAACATAGTCAATAACAATGAGATAAAAATGCATCTTAAATGGATCAAGCTTTATCAGTCTGTTTGTAATGCAGGGATGCTATATTTAAAGTGTGGTAAAATTGAGCCTACGCTGAGAAAATAGGTTAAGCGATATAAAGAATCTGGAATTGATGATCTAAATTAAGTTAATAGAAGACAACATAAAATCCACTGTAAAATAACCGAATAGGATGAACATGAATTCTTGATGTCTTGTCCTGAAATAGCTTTACATTAAATTTTGAGATAGACTCAAACTTGATAGACGCTTTTAGCATTAGGTTAGTTATCCAATGACACAGTTCGAGTTACACTCCCGAAATCGATGTACAGTGGGTTGTACAGTTTCTATTATATGTCTGCTATATGTTTAATTTAAAATACATCAATTAATCCATCCAACTAGTTGTAGTAAAGATGGTACCGATATGTTGATTTAAAAAATCGGCTTGTTTATTAGCAATATACTCCACATAAGACATTCCTTGCATTTGTGGTATTTTATTTTGTAAACCGTAAAAGATATATTGTCCATTAGCACAAGAAACTATTTCTTCCTCTAGTAAAAACCGAATAATTTTATTTTCTGAATCAAAAGTACAAACATATGCATATCCGCAACAATCTCTGAAATTTCCAGAAGAATCGATAGTATTTTTATATTTATCTATATATTCATCAGCATATGAAAGAGCCATAGTTTTGCATTCTTCTATGATTTTTAAAACTTGAACTTTTTCATCATCAGTAATTATATCATATTTTTGTTTATAAAATGCTTTCTCAGGTAAATTCTCGATGCTAGTTATTTCATTAATGCCAAGATATTTAAGCGCTTCATCTATTACTAAATATTTAATATCTGTATGAAATTCGTTACCTCCTGCTGAATATCCAGAATCTAGTTGTTTTTGGACTACTTTTTGAATAATTATGGCCTCCTCATTTGTTTTTATAATGATAATGCACTCAGTAAAATTTAAATCACTAAAAATATTTATTCCAGAAGTTTGGTGCACATTCATATGCCAGTCGTCTCTTACCCAAAAGTCTTTATGGTCGACTTTGATTCTCCATTCCCTTTCATGAGTCCAATCAATCTTATTCTTTGAAAGTAGATCGAGAGCGACATACCTATACTGTTCTGATATAGGTAGGATCTCTGGATTCAAAATTCTTCTTTCGTAGTTTGAATAGCTCAAAGCATTTGAAAGGCCAGATATTACAGGCCTAGCTCCGTAAGAAAATGCGTTATTCTTCAATATAGCAAATCCATATTCCGTTACTTTATTATCATCTTTTCTAGAACGTACATATTCTATTAAATTTAATAAAGGCATCTCTGTGAAGCAAATAGCTGGTGATCCTCCATAGATTGTAGGTTTACCATTTCTAAATGAAAAAGTCCCTCTTAATCCTCCTTCTTTAATTATATTAAGTAGCACTTCGAATTCAGATTTTAACTCTGCACCCTCTAATAAAGGATAATATTGTACAGTAGATTTATCTGTTAAATTGTTACTTTCTTTTTTCTTTGGAGCACCAACTCCATGAAATAAATATTGAGAAATATCTGTTCTCATTTTTATTTTTTTATCAAAAACCAATATTTTAATAAGTAAAGTCTACTTAATCTTTACAAAGCCACGAAGAATTAGATCTACATAATTTTCAGCGAGAGTGCGATCATTGAATTTTGCTATAAATGGATCTTCAAGTTGTAGATGAACTACTTGATATTCTTTCTTTTTTGAAGTAGAGTCGTTACTGTTACAGATTATAATCTCTTTTCCTTTCAATTCATCCTTACTAATCTCAGAAAAGATTTTATCCAGATAAATTGGTGATATCTTTTCATGCGTCTTTTTATATGTCGCAGCATATTTTTCTAACCGCTTTATTACTTCTGGATTATTGACCCATATATTTTTTTTCTTAACCGAATCGAACTTTTCGATTTCGAATGGTATACCTTCTTCCTTATTGATACGTACTAATTCTAACTCTAAAGCTTTCGCCAAACCAGTTTTGAAGCGACCTTGAGACTCCAATAATTCGCGATTATCAATTTCAAGTAATTCACCGATTTTATTTAAGTTTTCCTCTTCCGGTTGTGATTTATTTGTATTCCAGGGACTTATTGTGGTGTAATTCACATCTAACCATAGTGATAATAGCCTTTGAGATGCACCAGCTAATTTTACTTCTTCTTTTATTCTATTCTTTTGAATAAAATCCTTATTCTTATTTCTTGGCATAAAAATTTAAAAATTAGTACTTGGAACTAATATTTATTCATTATATTTGTATTGTAAATAATTAATAGCGACAATATATAAGAGGTTAATCCTCTTTTTACGATGTCTCTTACGCTCGAAAACCGTCAAATTTTTGCTACGTAAGTTGAGTCGGAGTTCGCTTTCCATTGCGTTTTTGTATATTCGTACATAATTCAGTGGAGCGGACTTCATTTCAGCCTTCGTAGCGGTTAGCTTTAAGTTAACAGGCTCTTGACGGTGCCACGAGCGAAGCTTTGAAGTCTGCTCCTTTGATTTTTGCAAAGGAGTATCCTAATGCTTGACAAGTCACATCGTTGCATAACCAAACATTATTATGATACAACGATTAAAAACCATCCAAAAAAAACACGCCGACCTGATCGAGGATCAAGGTCTATGTTCAGCCCATTCCAATCTTATAAAGAACGTTATTTGTGCCCCGCAATAGCAGCTACAATAAAACATATTGTCGAATAGGAAAGAGCTCGCTCTTGCTAAATCCAAAGACGTATCCGCAGTAAAAAGTATGGCTTAATGGCCCGACCTCATACTGAAAAAAGGTGCATGGAAAAGGTATGAAGCTTATCAGCTAACAATCCCTAGAAGACATATGTTACCGGCTTTTATTCAGTTAGTATACAATACTGCATACGCCACAATAGTCACGGTATACATTTTTTATTTTACACTTTAAAAGTACGACCTTTCTTGTGGTAAAGCAAATTTTGAAATCACAAATTTATCGTGATACACTATTGTTTGGAAGCCGGTTTTTGTTTTTTATCTAAATTATGCAATCGCGAAGACCAGTTATAACCTTGATGTAGACTAATAATTGCATTTTTTCTAATCTTATTTTTTAACTATTGTGGTTGAAAAGGGAACCTATTGTCTATTTTTTAGCTTCCTTTTAAATCTCAATTTAACCTAAAAAAAATGCAAAAACTTTGCAACAGGGAAAGCTATGCGCTGTCCCCAGGGGAAAAACTGCCTTCGATTTTGTGTAAAAAACGTGATCCAATTATCAAAAAACCAATTATGATGACACTTTTACCAAATCGGATATGGAAGAAACCGATGTCCGTATCCCACAAACCTGGGCCTCCAATGATGCCTAGAGCTTTGGTCAAGAGAAGGCCAAAGGAACGCTATTATTCGATAATCACCCAGTCAAAACAGGCAGGTCGTTCATACAGTTCTGTTGTACGTGATGATAGTACGGATGTGCTCCGCATATCACTTGCCAATATGGCCATCTATGAGTGCTACCTCTTTGCTTTAGGATTGCCATCTAGTTTTCCGACCGAGCAGATCATCGTCTATGGTCATAACAGAGATAAGTATATACCCTGTAAAGTATGCCATGAGCGATCGTCACGCGAAATTAGAAACCTGTATTGTTATGAGCTTGCTCTGCCAGCTAGTACCGAGCGCGAAGAATACCGGCAACGCATACTCAATGATCTTAATGAACAGTTTGATCTCGATGTTAAAGTTGAAAAACTCTCCATCGTGAAAGACAGCAGAAAAGTATTCACCATGGACGGTGAGTCTGTTGAGCTGATCTGGGAGGAACAGCTGATGTTGATCATGCGTACAAAACGGGGGTTAGTAGCCGAACTATTGGCCAACAGAGCAAAATATAAAAAGTTAATAACTGGTGTCACTGTTTAGAAGGCCCGATTCGACCGAGGGCTAAAAGTAGACTTTAGGAACAGGTCGATCCCTCGGTACGAAAAGGGAATAGTAAAACGGAATACCTTAAAAATTAAAATAATGAAATCTTACAAAATATATCATATATCTAAAGCTGTACTCTGGAATTATCTACAGAAGCTATTCAGATCTAAAGGTGATAGCATATTGATGTTCAATAAAATGCTACTGATGGCTACAATAATAATCGCGCAGATTAATATCTCATCTGCTCAAACGAAAAGTAAGCCTTCAAGTGCTACACATGCAAAACAGCTACCGGAGATCAAGCAGTATGAATACCTGCCTGATGCTGTACAGGATATGCCATTGGAACTGCAATATTTTGATGGAAAAGCAAAAGTGATGTCTTCTTTCAGAAAGCTCAGCGAGAATTTTGTACAGCTGTTCTTTTGGGATGCTTCATATGTCGATCACCTGACAGACCTTAAGAAAATCTACGATTATAAAGAAAAAATGGGAGCAAGCTCCACCTTTATTATTGTCATCAGCAAACGTGATAAATCAACAATGGCTAGGGTAGCGTCTGCCCTAGAGCGCTTCAAAAAGGAATATCAGGTCGATATGGATATTGCCTGTATTATCGGGAATAAAAACCTTGATCAGCTTTTTAAAGCTCCTGTTTTCCCGAAGTACGTGCAGATCAATCCCAAAGCTGTATTTGTTAATGAAAACAGTTTAGCCGAACTGCTTAAAAATAGAGCGCGTAAGAACTAAGCTGTACACTCATTAAATGAAATTAAAATGGAAAATCAATATATAAGATTTATTAAGGGACTGCGCTTTGCAGTCTGTGTTTCCACGATCCTGTTTCTGATATGTGCAGGAGTTCTTTTGGCGAAGAGCAGTGAAAAGAAGCATGTAACAGATAGCACCGGTATGCAAAATAAAGTACAGGATCTCTTACAGGCACTAAAGCCGGGTGATAAAATGCCGGAGAGTTTTTGGGAGATGCCTATGGAGCTGAATGACTTTAAAGGCAAAAAGTCAAACTTTAAGTTTGGCGATATGAAAGGCCGGGTAATCATCTTTGACTTCTGGTCCACCACCTGCAAAAGCTGTATCGAAAATATCCCGCATATGGAGCAGATACAGGAAAAGTATCCAAACGAATTGGCTATCATTCTGGTCAATAGCAAGCGGAACAGAGATACCCCCGGTAAGATAAATGCGACCATGAAGCGGTATAAAGAACAGTATAAATACGATATCGGTCTATTTACGATTTTAGACGATACATTACTGACGACGCTGTTTCCTCATAATGCGATACCGAGCACGGCCTGGATCAATCCCGAGGGAATTTATATGGGGAATACGATGTCCAGTGAGGTCAATGAACAGAATCTTGAATCGATCCTGAAGACAGGGAAGTCTGATATGGCAGTTACTCAGATCTATCGCAATTTCAAAAATCGACTTGATGTGCCTCCATTGCATGATACTGTGGGGGCGGAGTTTATATCGGAGATAACGAAGTTCAATCCTTACTATCTGCCGACCTATCCAAATGTGTTTTATAAAAACGGGCATACCAGCTACCAGATGATCAATAACACATTTGCATTTATGCTATATGAAGCCTTTAAAAAAGAACTGAATGGACTGTCATGGAAAGATTATGCTTTTGATCCTGATATGGAGGATATTAAATATAAACTGCTCAATTCCATCGATAACGGGAATATATTTAGTTATCAACTTTATGTGCGTGACTCAATCAATCAGACAGAGGCTGAATCTCATTTTCAGGAAACTTTCTCAAAATATTTTAAAATGAAAGTAGTGCGGAAGAACGGAAAAACACCGGTATATCAGGTGAGTTTTAATCCAAATTTTGATAAAATCAAAGCAAAAGGAGAGATGCCCATTATACAGCCATATCCCCGGACAGATCCCGAGCAGTACCGCAATGCACCTGTCAGTTTATTTCTGACCAATCTCTTTTACTATCTGGACAGGCCTCTGGTTTTTGATCAGAACGATAACCGGATGATCAATATTGAACTACCTGCAGATTTTGCCCGCAAATCAATTGCTGAAAGGCTAGCATTCCTAGCAGATCAGGGAATCATTCTAAATGCTGTGGAGATGAATAGGGACTATGCTGAAATTTCCATATTGAATTAGCGCATAATTGACATGAAAGCTTTATTTATTACCCTATTGTATAGTCTAGGGGCTCTGCTGTGCCAGGCGCAGCAGATGGAGTCCTTTTGGATCAAAGGGCAGGTCCGTTCCCTTGATGAACGTAAACTGCTTGTTGGCGTAACGGTAAAAGTATTTCCGGGTACGGACATCGCCGCTACTGACATCAATGGAAATTTTACAATCCGTGTGCATAGTCTCCTAGATTCTCTGCAGATTTCTATGATAGGCTATACGGAACAAAAAATTATTGCCTCTTACTTTCAAAAAGAAGACCGGATCTATCTGGTCCGAAAGGTAAATTATCTGGAGGAAGCTCGCGTTAATACCGGTTACCAATCTCTAAAGGCCAATGAAATAACCGGAGCTGTTGATGTCGTGTCGAATACGATGCTAAATCAACAAACTGGTCTTAATATCGTTGAGAGGCTCAATAATATCACTTCATCCATACGGTTTGATAATAAAGGGATTAGGACTCCTGATGTTCAGAAGCTGAATTTTTCTGTTCGTGGGCTCAGTACCATCAATGGTAATCTGGATCCGTTGGTTGTACTGGACGGTTTTATTTATGAAGGTAATATACAGAATATTGATCCTAATAATGTGGAATCGGTTTCCATCTTGAAAGATGCCTCCGCAAGTTCCATCTGGGGTGCCAGAGCGGGTAACGGTGTCATTGTTATCACCTCGAAAAAAGGTGCATTTCAGGCAAACCAAAAAACCAGGATATCCCTGAGCAATACCTTTATCACCAAGGAAAAACCCGATCTAAAACAGATTTATGAATTGCCTAATAGCGATTTTATAGCTATTGAGCAGTTGCTGTTCAACAAAGGGTTTTATAATTCCAGGCTAAATTCTTCACCGCATTTATCTGTTACTCCAGTTATTCAGCTTTTTCATAACAGGAAAAAGGGATTGATAACTGCTGCAGACTCCGCAAAAACGATGGACTGGCTCATGGCACAGGATGGACGACAGAATTATATGAACGAGTTTTATGGAACACCATTTTCTAACCAGCTGTCTCTGAATATCAATGGCGGGAGTGAGTTCAATGCCTATGGCCTTGGTATAGGGTATACGACCGATAAAACCCATCTCGATGCGAACAGTAAAAAACTCAATATCCTGCTTTCTAATAGTTTTCGTCCTGTAGACCGGCTGCAGATTGATCTGAGCGTGCAATATACCGATCAACTGAACCGTTCCGGAAAACCGGAGTATTCGCAGTTTAAATATTCAGGTAAGGCAGTGCCATATACCGCTTTTAGAGATGCTCTGGGAAAGGAAATACCCTTTGATCTGCTGTATAACAATACTTATCTGAATAAAAAATTTCCTGATCCTTACCTGGACTGGGGCTATTATCCGCTTTCGGAATACCGATATGATACCGATCGAAAAAAATTGGATGAATGGTATGCAACAACCGGTATCCGTTATCAGATATTTCCTTTTTTTAGTGCCAATGCTTCTTTTCAGTGGCAGAACCAACGGACAGAATCTGTAAATCTACAGGATATAGAGAGTTATCAGACCCGTTTGATGATCAATAAATTCATGTCTATTGATCCTGCTTCCGGTGCGGTCAAGTATAATGTACCTATGGGAGCTATTCGAGAGTTGAACAGTCAATCTGCAGCTTCTTATACCGCAAGAGGACAGCTGGATTTTAATAAAATGGTCGGAGCACATCAGATAACAGGCATTTTGGGCGCGGAGGTGCGCGAAAGTAGGTTATCTGGATCCGGTAACACAGCCTATGGCTATAATAAGATTCCACTGACCTCTGTTCCTGTTGATTATGCAAATAGTTATATGGGCTTTGCACCGACATTTTTTCAGGGAATGATACCCGGAGCACCGCAATTTTCTAAAGTGACCAACAGGTTCGTTTCTCTGTATAGCAACTGGAGTGATATCTATCAGGGTAAATATGGAATTTCTGGTAGCTTCCGGCAGGATGGCGCCAATATCTTCGGTGCTACTACCAATGATAAATGGTCTCCGCTCTGGTCAGCAGGTGCGTCATGGCAATTGGATAAAGAAGAATTTTTTCAGGTGAAATGGGTCGATAATCTAAAACTTCGAACGTCTTACGGTTACAGTGGAAATGTCGATCTGCGAAAGACCCCATATCCGATCGCTAATAGCGGTGTTGATACTTATACCAATTATCCTTATCTCGGCATTCAGTCCCTGAATGATCCTTCTTTACGCTGGGAAAAAGTTGGAATCTTAAATGTAGGAATTGATTTTTCAATATTTCAGAACCGGATTTCGGGTTCTATTGATCATTATATCAAAAAAGGAAAGGACCTCTATGGTATGACCGGTTATGACTATACCACTTGGGGTGCAGAGGGAACCATTACTAAGAATGTCGGCAGCATGGAAGGAAAGGGATGGGACTTTACCATCAATTCAAGAAATACTACTGGTGCTGTAGCCTGGAATACCCGATTATTACTGGGATTAAATAAAAACAGGACGACCGAATATTTTGCAGCTCCCTTTACAGGAGTACTGTCTTACCTGGGGAATGGAGATATATTTCAACCTGTTGTCGGTAAACCTTTGTACGGTATTGCCGCCTATACCTGGATGGGGCTGAGTGATCAGGGTATGCCGCAAGGATTGCTTAATGGTGAACCAAGTACCGATTATATGGCTTTAAATCAAATGGCGATTAATAATCCTCAAGGAAACGAATCGCTATCGTTTATAGGTCCGTCCAAACCTCAGGTATATGGGAATTTGATCAATAGCGTGGCTTGGAAAGGACTTGAACTGGCGGTAAATGTCAGCTATAAAGGTGATTATTACTTCAATAAACCGGTTACCACCTATTTTTCTCTCTTCAGGATGGGAGAAGCTTATCCCGATTTTGAAAAACGCTGGCAACAGCCCGGTGATGAAAATAAAACCAATGTACCTGCGATGATCTATCCTTTAAATCAGGATAGAGACACTTTCTACAGAAATGCTGCTATCAACGTTTTGAAGGCCGATCATCTTCGTCTGGAATACATTACCTTATCCTGGCAACGAAAATGGCAGATGGGCTATAGATCGATGAACGTACGTCTTTTTGCAAATGCCAGTAATCTGGGGGTTTTATGGACAGCCAATAAGGATCATATCGATCCTGAATTTGCTTATATGATAAGACCTGCCAAGACATATTCATTAGGAGTACAGATTGATTATTAAGGAATTTAAATGATGGAAAAATTAAAAAGTTTCATAAGTAAAATAAGTCTATGTATAGCACTTATGGGCATGACTGCCTGTGAAAAATATTTAGATATACAGTCCAATGATGAGCAGGTGATTCCTAAGGATCTTGAAAGTCTGCAACAGTTACTGGACAATTCGGCGAAAATGAATAGGGGTGTCGGATCTTACGGAGAGGTTTCAGCAGACGATTATTTTATCGATCAGACCCTCTATGATGCAAAAACGGAAGAGAATAAAAGATCGTATATCTGGGAGAATGATCTGGATGTTTTTGAAAACGACTGGTCTAAAGGTTATACGCCCGTGTACATCAGTAATCTGGTTATAGATCAGTTACAGCATATTAATCCTGCTTCTGATGATTTGGCCAATAGAGATCAGGTATTAGGATCCGCGCTTTTCTACCGTGCAAATCAGTATCTGTCATTATTATGGAATTATGCCAAAGCTTATCATCCCGAAACAGCGAACACAGATATGGGTATCGTGTTGCGAAATTCATCAGATTTTAATGAAAAATCAGTGCGTTCTTCAGTGCAAGTCTGTTATGACAGGGTTATTCAGGATCTTCGAACAGCGATGGAGCTTCTTCCGGATCAGGCAACGCATGTCATGCGACCTTCGAAAATTGCAGCTTATGGCGTATTATCCAGGACTTATCTTTCGATGGCCAAGTATGATTCTGCTTATTATTTTGCTGATAAAGTATTGGAAATAAAAGATGATTTGCTGGATTTTAATAACCCCGCAGATGTCGCTATCACATCTAACTTTCCGTTTGCAAGATTTAATAAAGAAACGATTACCTATTTTAATCTGACTACGAGTGAAATTTTCGATCAGTATGCCAACATTCAGGTGGATACGCTTCTTTATGCAACCTATAGTACACATGATCTGCGCAGAGAAGCCTACTTTTTGACGGGTTTAGCTCCCTATGTCAGTTTAAAAGGTAATTATGCAGGTCAGCCAGCTTTTGAAACATTTTTCTTTGGAGGACTGGCAACTGACGAATTTTATTTAGTTCGGGCAGAGTGTCTGGCAAGAGCAGGTAAACTTGAAGATGCACAGGAAGCTCTTAACAAACTTTTGGTAAAACGTTATAAAACTGGTACTTTCCAGCCATATGCGCTGACAAGTCAACAGGCGGTACTGCAGTTAATTCTGAAGGAAAGAAGAAAAGAATTGGTTTTAAGAGGATTACGCTGGATCGATATTAAACGTTTAAATCTGGAAGGTGCAAACATTACTTTAAAACGTAAAATCAATGATAAGGAATATATCTTGCTTCCAAATGCCAATCGATTTGCATTGCCACTGCCTATTGATATTATTAGGGAGACCGGTATGCCTCAGAATCCCATTTAATGTTGGTCCATTTTTACGGTATAATCAATTCATAAAGGCGACTCAAATATACTTGGGTCGCCTTTCATTCATTAAAATAAGTTGCTGTTAGATCCGTATTTTCAACCAGTAGCATATCGGTTTTTTGATTAATCCATTTATCGGTAAGTCATTTGGTGTTACGTTCCATCTATTTTCATATGATTCCTGAGCTGGGATAGTGTGCTTTCCATCAAAAGAGAAGGCAATAGTCATTTTTTTTTGTTGTATATCTCCGCTTACTTTCAGCGTTAATAAGCTCGCTATAGCTATAACAGCTGCAATGGCTACCACATTGCTTTTTAAAAAAATATAGAGTTTCATAAGATTATCTTCTTTAAATAAAAGGACGGCCTAAGAAAGTTTGAAGCGATCTAACTAATTGTAGTCATCAACTGTTAATTGCGGTTGATCGGAGTGAATATTGTTGAAGTGGAGCCCCCGATTTGTGTCGGAACATATCCAACACCGGTAAAGACAGATCCTAATTTTATCTTTACTGGATTCAATGTGCCGGTAGGTGTGAGATCGGTATGATCAACCAAAAGCATACAAGCTCTATGGTTAATGCCACTACAGGTTTGTCCGTTTGGGTTCGTATTCCAGAGTGTATGATTTGCGATCTGGGCAGGATCATTTGGATTTCCGTGAAAATACACAGCAACAGTCATTCTTTTTTGTTTTGCTCCGCCATTTACTTTAAGGACAGAAAAACATAAAATTACCATGCATGCAACTATTGCCATGGCATATTTTTTTATAAAGATTATTAGTTTCATATTTTTGTTTTCTAAATATTTTAAAAAAAAGGACTGCCCAATTTTATTGGGCGGTCCTAATCTGTCAACTTCTATATCGTATTAACTACGGTTGATAGGATTGAATGGAGTTGAACTAGATCCTCCTGTTCTTGTCGGTACATATCCAGCGCCGGTATTAACGGAACCCAAGGTTATTTTTGCCGGATCAAGGGTATTGGATCCCGTTAAATCAGTATGTTCAACCAGTTGCATACACGCTTTCTGGTTAATTGCATTACAGCTTTCATCATTTGGATCAGTGTTCCAAAGTGCTTCATTTTCTACCTGAGATGGAATGGTAGGATTACCATGGAAATATACAGCAACCGTCATTCTTTTTTGTTGTCCATCTCCACCACTTACTTTGAAAGCAGAGAAAGTTAAAACTGTTGCGACAGCTACCATAGCCAGCGCATATTTTTTTATAAAATTGATTGTATTCATTTTGTAAGACTTTATTGTATTTCCTAAAAAATACGATTCAAATTTGTATTCATTTTTTTAAACAGATATTCATAATCTTTGCCTACGTCGATTTATAATGATTTCAGCGGTCCTAATTGGTGTTCAAGATACTTTAAATTGATACACCAGGTTACTGGGGTAGGTTGTCATTTTCTGGGGCATTACAAATGCATTGGTTTTAAGCCCGAGTGGTCTGCTCTGTACCGTGCCGATTGATGAAAGAATCAGATAGATGATAAATAACCGTACACTTTTGCTGTATCGCTCGCTATCACCTGAGGATAAGGAAGCAGGACGAAGCATAAATAATCCCAATATAGAAACACTCAATAATATGATATTAACTACTAAATGCCACTCCCAGGACATTTCATTAAAGATGGACGAACAGGTACATGGACGCTTTTCGTAAACTCCGGCTACCCCCAGTCCGATAAAAATTGTAAAAGCGGTGAGGAGTAATATAGAACCCCAGTATCCCAATCGCTGTAATTTTCTATTTTGAAAGGCCAGTAGTATTCCAGTCGCGATCTCAATAAGAGGTACCAGCCAGAACAATATACTCATTGACCATTGTGGAAGCGGTTGCTGTTGCAGTGAGATCCTGAAGTTCTGCCAGCTCCATGCTTTTTCCAGTCCGACAAATAGCCAGAAGATGATCAGAAAAATACTGATAATGTAAGCGATGATATGTTTTACTTTTCTAGTCATAATTTGGTTTATCTTTTATAAACTTCGTTGAGACTAAGGTCGGGAGTATTGATGATTTAGGATTGACCAGTTCAGGGGTATTGGACTGTCAATTTTTAAGGTACTACAATAAAAATTGCCATTCCTATCGTGGATCAAATATCGCTACTATTCTGGATCCAATAATAGTGCTTTTTTACCTGAATTGCTTAGCGCATAGTACCTCCTTCTAGATTTATTAATACTGTCAGAACCAAACTCAATGATCCATCCAAGGTCTTTCAGCGTCTGAATGAGCTTATCAAAATGGCTCTTGGAGATGTTTCTTTGGCGGATTTCCAAAAGTAGTTTGGGTACATATTTTAAAGTTCCAAGCATAATGATCTTTAAATCAAGGAAAAAATGATCATGAAGCTGATCGACGATTTTATCTCCTAATTGATCTCGGGCTACACTACGTAAATGATGGATCGAACAGCAATTTAAATGCTTGGTAACGGGATAATTTCGAAGTGGTTTTATTTTCTTTTCGAGCAGTATAGTCGTGTTTTTGATGACATTGCTTAATACTGCATGTGGAATATTTGAAAAGTCTGCTTTATTTTCTAGCGATATCTTAAGTTTTTCTAGGAATATCTCAGGCTCCAGGTCTCCTTTAGAAGTGTTACAGAAATGACAACATACTACCAAGATATTGGAGTAGACATGTTTTGATTTGGGCCGTACATGATCGACCGATCGTTTCAATAGACCGCAACTGTCTCTAGTCCCTATCCAGCGTTCACAGTAATAACATCTTTCTTTAGGTAGTTGGCCTTGCGGTGCTCTGGTATATAAAAAAATGAATTTTCGCATAGGCTTTCGTTTTTTATCAAATTATATTAATGATATTAGGCTAAGTTGTTAGGGATTAAGAATAGTGATTAGCTGATCAATTGTTTTTTGATTTGGTTATAAATTCAGTTGGCGTGAGACCTGTCCTTTTTTTGAAAAATTTGCATAATCTTGAGCTCTCTGTGTATCCGCAACTGTACGCTACATTTACTACTGAAATCCCCTCAAGTAATAAGCTTTTCACCTTTTCTTCGAGAAGATCATATTTAAAGGCACTTGCACTTTGTTCATAATACTGATGAAATATTTCGTTCAGATAATCATGGCTTATCTGGGTGTTTTCAGCTATACTGCTTATACTGAAATTTTGCCCATGCTGATCTACATATTGGATGATGAGATCACGCGCTTCTCTGGCCTTTAAGATGGAACCAGATAGCTTGTGATATTCCTCAAATACTTTTTCATTCGATAGTTTAATCAATTCATTGAGCTCGTGTAGGATATGTTTCTCTGTGTCTAAGTCTCCTTTTTTGAGTTTGATAAGCAGGTGCTGTATATGTGCTGTGGTGCGTGGACCAACACGAAAATCAATACTCCAGCTGGAGGTGGGATTGTTGTTGCGGTGAGCATCAATTAGAGCATGTAAAAATTGAAAAGGCCTCTCATTCCCGTTGCGAAAAATGCTACATCGAAAGTAAAAGTTACAGATAGCTGTTCTTCCCTCGGGTAAAATAAGTTCGTATTCACCCTTTGGTAGATAGAAATAACGTCCTCTTAAGGGGGAAATATCAATACTTTTTTTTGTTCGTAAATCATTAATCAAGATGCTTGATCTCCCTTCAATTAGATAGAAAATATGCAGATCAGCCTGCTCAATGTGCAAAGGAATTATTCTTTTACTTTTAAGTTTGAAATCAATCATATTGATAAAGCCGAAGAGCCCGTCGAACTCCTGCAGAATAGCTTCATCAAGCTGATTAGAAAAGTACGAAATTTGACCGTTGGACATTTTAATTGACGGTGTTATACTGACTTGTTTTCGTTCAATTGTAGTTCCAAGTAGCTTTTCTAGATCTATATGTAGCGATTTTTTCATTATTTTAATAGGCTAATAATAGGGATACTTATTCGTCTTTCTTAATGTGGTTATTGTAAACCCATCACTTGGGATTTCGGAAAAAGTGATAGGCTTGGTTTGGATAATGTGGTGTTTTGTATTAATTCCTATGGGTTCTTTTTATAGCGGATAGCTATAAAAAGTGGACTTCTAAACTGCCTCGTCATGAACGGTTCCTGCCATTCTTCAAGTCCCTGTATGGATAATTCTTTCCAGTCAATATCTTCTTCTTTTTCTTCTTTTAAAAATTGTACAGGATAACCAGCATCCAGACAGTTTGCAATTGCAGTCCCCAATTGGTTGCGGAAATTTTGAGGCATGTTGTCTAATTGCTCCAATTGCTCCTGCTCTAGGTTAAAATGCTCTCTCACCCAGAGGGCAAAATCGGTATAGAGCATTTGCTTTTGAAGATGTAGATCAGCACTGGAAAGTGCAAGTAGGTTTGTAACTTTGTTGTTAACTCCAGCTGTGTTAAAGTTTTCTTTCATATTTGTTTTTCTTTCAAATATTTGCTTTAAAGTTCATAAAAGCCAGTGTTTTCTATTGTTATACAATAACCTGCCGTATTTGGTAGGTTATTCTAGTCTATCTTAGTGAAATAATTGATCTAAATATTAAGCATAATTGGTATTTTGGAGGTTGATTTGAATCGAAAATTAATATTTTATCAACCCAATTGACCAAATTTCATGAAAAGAATTAGACCACTGATTATTATAATCTCTTTGGCAGTAGTATTTAATTTGTTCGGTAATACCGGCTTGCAGCTCCGCCGGTTTTCTACCCCTGCTTTTTGGATATGGACTGGTGGATTGACAATGATATTGGTTATAGGAACCCTGCTGGTTCAGTTTCGGTTATTATCGTTGGCAAGCTTTTGGGAAAAGAAATATCCGACACTGAAATTGATAGAAGGGGAAAAGTTATACTTTAAGCGGTTGCCACTGTTTAGCAAAATTTGGGGTATCGGATCGACAGTGAGCATACTGATGTCCATCTATCTTTTTTTTATTTTCATGTTTTCGTATGTAAGGGAAGGAGATACAATAGCACTCTTCATCAGCTACATGAAATATTATGCAAGCCGCATTGCATTGATCTGTTTAGTTTATACTGCTTATGTTTTTATAAAGGGAAAATTGTCTTGGATACGGACTGTATTCAAAACACGTTTTGTTTCAAAAGTAATAGTAATACCGATTAGAGAGACGGTGCTCGAAACAAAAGAAATTATAAAGGAAGTTGAAGTTCCGGTAGAAAGAGTAATTGTTAAGGAGGTGAAGGTTGTCCCTCCACATGTGTTAGATGAACATATTGTTATCAGCTCCTTATTTGAAGTACTGTTTCATGTTGAAGGATTAGGACCAATCTTTAATGCGTGTGGGGCCCCTCGAATGTTTGATGTTCCATTTTATTATTCCAGTGCAGATACAAAAGAGATTATTCTGGTCAATGGAGAAAGAAGAAAAGCTGACCGGTTTATGAAAGAACTGGAAAAGCGGGGGCTGGATAAGTGGTATTTTAAGATCAGCAATAATTATAGCGTCAATATGATGCTGGTATATTACCCAATTGCTCACAATGTGGATCGATTGGTTTTCCATCGGGAGGTTTTTGATTGTTTGCGTCAGAATCTTACTGAACTTGCTATTCAGAAAGAATTAGTATTGACTACATGGATCAAGAAAAATAAAAAACTGGTTGTTTTTTTGGATAATATCAATGATCTGAGGCATACGGGATGGGATGACTATATACCTCTAAGCGCAAAACCATCTCAATTTATAAACCAAGATAAACTGTAGTCAAAAGGTGGCAGAAGCCACCTTTTGATGGGGATTTCGGCGGTGAGTCGCCTTACTGAACCTATTATGTTTTTTTATGAAAGTACTCCTATTTATCGGGAGTCTAGCTACTGCTTTGTCTCGCATGTGACAAGCTCTAATTTCAAAATTCATTATCACCTTTCTCATCATCCTGTATTTCCTGAAAAAGAGCTACATGGTAAAATTGACCGTTTGCTGCTCCTGCTGGAATGCCCTCAAAATGAGGATGAATATGCCGGACTTGTCGGTACGATGTGCACACGTGAAGCGGCCGAATTTATCGCGATTTCGAAACGTACTTTTGAACGTAGGGTAAAGGAGGGAGCGATCCGTCCGATTGCAAAAAATATGAAAAAGAATCAGTTTTTGAAGCGGGATGTGGTGCGACTTTATATCGCTTACCGAGGCTATAAGCCACCTCATTTGCCTTAGTCTGCCATAACTCCGTTTGTTCGGATTTTCTTTTAACCTTGTTCGGACCTTCTTTTAACCTTGTTCGGACCTTCTTTTAACCCGCTTTTAAGTTTCTCCGCTGTTGCACCATCCCTGTACCGTACTTGCACCGTCCATTTCCCGATGCAGGGACGGTGCAAGTACGGTGCACTTGCGGTGCAGGGACGGCTTTTGGTAAAAGCGGGTTACCGGCAGGTATTCTAATGATCGGTAGATGGTTTCCAATTTATATTTTTCTAAGCATTCTTAACAGCGATATAGCTGAGTTTTTTGTGAACTTAAGATATATCGATGTGAAAAGCCAATTGCAGTACACCGACATAACACCGACAAATTTCCAGCGGTACTCCGACAAACGCCGACAATCCCTTTCTGGCTCTTGACAAGCCCTATGTCCAGATGCTATGTTTGTCATCGTAAAGCGAAATATACCGGTATTTATCAGGCTTTTATGTATGGTTAAATCTTTAAAAAATTAGAAAAATGGGAACAATTAGACAGGGTGCAAATGGGAGTTTCAGCGGCAAAACGGGAAGCGTGATAGGTGCGAGCTGGAAGGGGATCGACTACATCAGAGGTCTGTCCAGAAAGCGCACAAAAGCAGCCTCGGAGGAACAGCTGATCGTGCAGGCACGCTTTTACGCGATGACGAAATTCTTAATGCCGATCACACCGATCCTACGACTGGGATTCCGTCAGGTGAAGTCAGATCGGATGACACCGACCAATGTCGCGCTGAGACAAAATATTGATAAAGCAGTGATCGGAACGTATCCAAATTTTGAGTTGGACTACAGCAAGATCGAGATCAGTTCGGGTTCATTTATAGGTGGCGGTGCGACAGGTATTTCGGCTTCATTAGGACTTCTCTCTATAAACTGGGACGTGACGCTGAATACGTTATATCAGTCCAAAGCCGATGATCAGGTGATTATCCTGCTGTATCAGCCGACAGCGAACGAGTTTATGACGGCTCCGACACCGCCTATGCGTGCAGATGGGGCTATAGATATCACTATACCGGATCATCTCCTCGGAGCAAAAGGTCATGTCTGGATATTTTTTGCAGACCGCAAGGGATCCAAGGTTTCCGGCAGTACCTATCTGGGAGAGGTAGATTTACTGTAATCAATTTTATTCATCCATCAGACCGGGAGAAGCGAGAGTTTCTCCTGGTTCTGATCTTTAAAATATAGCGATATGTTGATGATATCAAATAAAAAAGAAACAGCTTCGGAACCGAATAAAGCCAAAGCTATCCAGCTTGGATTTAAACTGGTGCGCTATTTCCTCAATCCGCTCAACCTATTGATCCAGATCGGATTTGCAACCCGTAAAAAAGGGAAAACTGCAATTGGAAAAGCCATGTCACATCATCTGCGGAATGCGCTCAAAGGAGAATATCCGAATATGGAAATCGATCCCGCTAAAGCAAAAATAAGTGAAGGAACCTTAGCTCCGGTTATGCTCGAACAGGTGGAGAGAACCGGTGATTTTATCTCAGTGAAGTGGCTATTACCGGATGGCTTTTTTCCGGATCAGTGCAACTGGGATGATGAATTGATCTTATGTGCTTATGATGTTGAAGCCGGCAACGCGGCGATCAATGAACAGCAGGTAATCCGAAAAGATGCCCGAATGACACTGGAATTGCCTTCTGTGCTGCGCGGAAAGCAGGTGCATCTGTATCTGATGCTCCATGACCGGGATAAGCGGATGGTGTCCAATAGTAAATATCTAGGGAAATTTTAACAGTATGGCTATGCATTTAAAGGTGATCCGTATCGAACAGGGGAAAAACAGTACCCTGTCCGAAATTTATCTGAATAATCAGTTTATCTGCTATGGTCTGGAGGACATCCCTCGGGAAAAAAAGATACCAGGAAGTACGAGCATTCCTGCAGGAAGATATAAGCTTGGTTTCAACCGTGATGGAGGGATGAACGGTAACTATTATGACCGTTTTCCTAAACTGCATAAAGGAATGATCGAAATCAAGAATATTCCTGGGTTTAACTACGTCTATGTCCACATTGGCAATACGTATAAGGAAACTGCTGGCTGCTTGCTCGTAGGAACAAGTTATGTGTTTGAGAAAGGAGAGTATCGGTTGATGCAGTCGGTGACGGCGTACAAGAAATTGTATGGATTGTTGGTGGAATTGATGTTAGTACGGGATGTGATTATTGAAGTAACGGAGTAACGCAATGACTAGTGAAGGAGTAACGAAGTAATCAGTAACATAGTAACCAAGTGAAGAAGTGATTTTCTAATCTACTAACTATTTAACCTTTTAACTTTTATACAAATGAAAAAGATAATTCAAAAAATAAGTGCGGTGTTGCAAGTGGTGTTGCTGGCGCCAATTAAGTTGCCAGGAAAGGCACTAAATATTATTAAATACATTGCTCTGGGACTTGGTGTAGTAGAAACAGTTCTAGATGATAAAGAGACAAAACGAGAGGAGGAAGGACCGCCAACAGCAGAAGGGTTTCTATCTAATCAAGAAAAGGAGGTGCAGGATGAAATGGAATGATATCCGTATCGGTACGATAGGTGGTACACTATGTTCGATATGGGTTTCATTTTCTTTTGGAGATGTATTGCAGACCGTGTTGATGGCTGCATTGGGAACAGTGGTGAGTTATGCAACAAGTAGAATTTTAAGAAAAATTTCAAATCGGAAGTAATATTATTACCTTCTAAAATTAAAGAATCCTTTCAGCTGTTTGAGAGGATTCTTTAATTTTCGGACTCTTAAAAAGAAGAAACATTTTTATAGTTTCATAAATGAAGTAGAATTAGTAGATAAATCAAGGTTGATATTCAGTATCTGAATTATCAGTAGATTAGACGTATTTCAGCAGGGAAGTATTATTTATCAAATAATATCTCCAATGCTTTTCTTACCATTGAGCAACTATAATTTAGTTGTTTATGAACACCTTTCAAATTTTAGCTTTTTACAATAAACTTCAAAAATCAATCTTATTGTCCATTTTCTTGATACATAATTTATAAAATTGGATATGGACTAGGGGAAATCAGGTATGAGCTATTAAGTCAGATCCAATAGGTTTTATTGAGTAAAAAAGAGTATTAAATAAGTCTTTCTCAAGGTTCGTCGAAAACTTAATTTGAGATATTCTTTTTATATTGTTGTAACATTTTTTTTATTCAATCGACTAATCGATTATTACCAGTTAACTTATTTATGAATTTATCTATAACAAACCTCAGTAAAATCTATCCGAATGGTGTAAAAGCCTTAGATGATGTCACTCTTGAAATTAAACCAGGCATGTTTGGTCTCTTAGGGCCAAATGGAGCTGGTAAATCTTCTTTAATGCGAACTATCGCGACACTTCAAAGACCGGATAGTGGTACAATTACTTTTGACCAGATTGATGTGCTGAAAAATCAGATGGACTTGAGGAAAGTACTGGGCTACCTCCCTCAAGAATTTGGAGTCTATCCCAAACTTTCGGCTGTCGATCTATTACAATATTTTGCTCGTCTTAAAGGTATTTCTTCAGGTGCTGATCGCCAAAAAATCATCAACCGTGTTCTTGAAGTGACCAATCTGTGGGATGTGCGCCATAAAAGTGTCAGTGGATATTCTGGTGGGATGAAACAGCGCTTTGGTATTGCACAACTGCTATTGAACGATCCCAAATTGATTATTGTGGATGAACCTACTGCCGGACTTGACCCTGCAGAAAGACACCGTTTTCTCAATGTACTGCGCGAGATCGGCACGGATCATACTGTTATATTTTCTACGCATATCGTAGATGATGTACGTGAACTGTGTCATGAAATGGCCATCCTGAATGGGGGTAAGATTTTATTAAGGGGAACTCCGAAAGAAACCATAGATGAACTGTCCGGTAAGATTTGGGTACGTATCATCACCCGGGAACAACTGGATGAGTACACCCAAAAATATAATGTGATATCGACCAACTATAATCAGGATAATACCTTAAATATCCGGGTCTATAGCGATTTATGTCCTGATGAATCTTTTGTTCCTGCTGATGGACAACTGGAAGATGTTTATTTTGTCGCCCTTAAAAAAGATCAACACCATGTTTAGCACTATTTTTAAATTTGAGTTCACCCGCTGGTTTAAGAATAGTACGATCTATATCTACATGTTGCTGTTCTTTGTGCTAGCACTGTTCATCATGCTGTCTGCACTTGGTATCTTTGATGGTATTACCGCGACGACATCTTCCAATACAATCATGAACTCACCTCTGGCGATCAGCGAAATGATCAACGGGATGTCTAATCTCATTTATTTTCTGATCCCAACCATTGTGGGGGCTTCTGTCTATCGGGACTTTCAATACAATGTGCATAGCATTCTGTTTAGCTATCCCTTTACCAAGACTGATTATTTGCTGGGTAAGTTTTTCGGTTCACTTACAGTAGTCTTAATCATCGTAATGGCTTCTACACTAGGGATTATAGTTGCGCAGTATGTCCCCGGTATTAACCAAAGTTTATTGGGGCCGGTACATGTATTTGCCTATTTTCAGACCTATCTTATTCAGGTCATCCCCAACCTGATAATTTTCAGTTCCATTATTTTTGTATTGGTGACACTGACTAGAAATGTTTATGTAGGTTTTGTTGCAGTACTGATTTTACTCCTGCTGCAAGCGGTGGTGCAAAGTACTACAGCTGATATGGATAACCGATACCTGGGTGCGTTGATCGATCCATTTGGGGATAGTGCCATTTCCTACTATACACAATATTGGTCTCCAGCAGAAAAAGATATCAGAAATCTTCCTTTTACTGGAGCGGTGATCTATAACCGATTGATCTGGCTAGCCGTATCTGCACTTTTTATTGGTGGTTTTTACTTGTTCTTTTCGTTTTCTCAACAAGCTTTTACGTTTAAAACGAGTAAAATTGGTAAACGCGTGACTAAAAATAATTTTGAAAGTATTTTTAGAATGGATCTGCCAGTGGTGAAATATAATTTTTCAACTTTTCACTATTTTAAGACTTCATGGGCATTGGCGAGATACAACTTTAGTTACATTGTCAAAAATCCTGTATTTATGATTTTGACATTGGTCGGGATCCTCTTTGTTATCTTAATGGCAAGTACCGTCGGTTCTATTTCGGGAACGTCGACTTATCCTGTTACTTGGAAAATGCTGATGATACCTGGATCCACATTTAAGTTTTTTCTGTTGATATTGACTTTCCTGTTTACAGGTTTGCTGATTCATCGGGGGAGCATTAGCCGTATGGGGGGATTGATTGATGCGAGTCCTGTCCCGAACTGGGTTTTACTTTTATCAACTTTAATTGCTATTGTCAAAATGCAGCTGGCCTTGTTACTGGTTGTTATCGTGACTTGTATGGCCTTTCAGGTATATCATGGGTATTATATTTTTGAGATCGGACAATATGTGATGAATCTCATGGTGTATGGCATGCTGTCCAATATAGCTTGGCTGTTTGTCTCTGTGTTTGTCCATACTTTGTTCAAAAATTATCTGACGGGATTTTTTGTGCTCTTGCTCTTGTTTATCGCATTGCCCTTTCTTTCGGCAATGGGAGTGGAACAGAATATTTACAAATTTAATCAAGGACCTGGGATTGATTATTCGGATATGGATGGGTTCGGGTATGTGTTGCCGTTCTTGACCTATAGGGTATATTGGCTTTTATTTTCGGTTTTCTTCTTGACCATTTCGTTGTTACTATGGCGAAGAGGTTTGTTCTCAGGAATTAAGGAAAGATGGCTGATCCTTAAAAGTAATTTAAATCTTACTATAACTGCGATAATCACGGTCAGTCTTGTCGGATTTATCGCTATGGGAGCTGGTATATATTATGAAAATAATATTAAAAAACCGTATTATACCAGTTTAGATCATGAAAAACAGGCTATTGAATGGGAAAAGAAATACAAAAAATATCAATACCGGCCACAGCCTAGGGTTGTGGATGTTAAATTCAATATGGATATCTTCCCAAAAGAGCGAAGCTTTAAGGCACAGGTAGCTTATGTATTGAAAAATAAGACCGGGGTAGCCATTGATTCCATTTTTGTCAATTATAATGATTATGATTACAAGTTCTCGTTTAGTGTGCCCAATACATTAGTTTCGGAAGATGATAAGTATAATTTTAACATCTATAAATTACAACAGCCACTTGCTCCAGGTGATTCCATTACTTTGAATTTCAGTACCCAAAGTCCGCTCAATACTTGGGTGAATGAACGATCTCCTGTCAAAGGCAATGGTACTTTTATCAACAATATGCAATTCCCGAATATTGGATATTTGGATAGAGGGGAATTGGTCGAGAACGATATCCGAAAGAAATACGGACTGCCACATCGAAATCGGATGGCACCACCAACAGATCAGAAAGCATTGCAAAATAATTATATTTCGAATGATGCCGATTGGATTCGTTTTGAGGCTACTGTGAGTACTGATTTGGATCAGTTGGCCATAGCACCGGGTTACCTGACTAAGGAATGGGAAAAGGATGGACGTAAATATTACCACTACAAGATGGATACGGAGATTCTCAATTTCTACGCATTTAATTCTGCGCGATATGAAGTGAAGAAAGACAGCTGGAATGGCGTGAATCTGGAAGTATATTATCATAAAGGACATACGTTCAATCTGGACCGCATGATGGCATCCAGTAAGGCATCTCTGGCTTATTACAGCCAAGAATACAGTGCTTATCCACACCGTCAGTTGCGTATTGTCGAGTTTCCGCTTACCGATGGAACCTTTGCCCAGTCATTTGCCAATACTATTCCTTTTTCAGAAGCTATCGGGTTTATAGCCGATGTAAAGGAGAAAAATGAAGATGCGGTGGATTATCCTTATGCAGTCACCGCACATGAGATCGCACATCAATGGTGGGCTCATCAAGTCGTAGGTGCGAATGTACAGGGAGCTACATTGCTATCGGAAAGTATGTCGGAGTATTCTTCGTTGAAAGTGTTGGAAAAACGTTATGGTAAGGGACAGATGCGCAAATTTCTAAAAGATGCATTGGACGGTTATCTAACAGGGCGAAGTGCTGAGAAATTGGGGGAGAGACCGCTCATGTTCAATGAAAATCAAATGTATATCCACTATCAGAAAGGTTCCTTGGTACTGTATGCTTTAAGCGATTATCTGGGTGAGGATGTTTTCAATAAGACTGCTAAAACCTATCTGGAACATACGGCCTTTCAAAATCCACCGTATACAACATCATTGGAGTTTGTGGAGCACTTTAAAAAGGCGACACCTGATTCATTGCAATATCTGATTAAGGATATGTTTGAGACCATCACTTTATATAACAATAAGGTTGAAAAAGTTACTGCTAAAAAAATGAAAAATGGCAAGTATCAGGTCGATATTGAATTTGAGGTTGCCAAATATCGTGTGGATGAAAATGGAACGAAAAGTTATCATGATAAAGGCAACAACCCTATTTCATTTAAGAAATCGAATAATGAAACTGTGGAGTCATTGCCTTTAAGGGATTACATTGAAATCGGTGTGTTTGCAAAAGCAAATAAGAAAGGTGGCCATTCAACACAGGAATTGTATCTGAAAAAACATAGGATCGATCAGATCAATAATAAAATAACACTTGTGGTCGACGAGTTGCCTCTTCAGGTCGGAATCGATCCGTACAATAAGTTGATTGATATGGATTCGGATGATAACCGGAAGGATATCTGATCAACAAAAAAATGGCAAGGATCGGAATCAGCACATGCGCTTGCAATGTATTTTAATCTGAAAAGCGCTGCTTACTGTTTAATTAATTATATATGTGCGGTAAAGCCACGTTGTGAAATGTGGCTTTACTTATTTGTGATCATATAGTTGCAGGTTATTTCTCATCAGCTATGATAATATGAGTTTTTCTAGAATGTAAAAACCCATAATATTGCCAACAAATCTTATTAAGAATATAATATAATCTTTGGTAAAGAACATGGTAAGGTCAAGAACTCCGGTATGCTGGAAAGGAAAGATCAGACATATTTCGACAGAACAACATTAACCTTCAGTAAATATCGCCAATGCTTTTTTTGAGCATTGAGCTGTTGTAATTTAGTATTGCTGATCAACAAAGCCGTTAGCCAACCATCTAGCACAAAGAGAGGATAGCTTCGGCCCCCAGGAAAACAATAATTACGAAAATAACCTTAGAAATAGAGTATGAATAACTTTTTTATCAAGATAAAAATCAATAACTTAGAATTAAAATCAATCCATGTTCAAGAATTGGATACTTATGAGATGACTCAATTTGATGGTGGAGTTCTCAGAATAATCGATTCATTTATGTCAATTTAAATTTATGAATAAAAAGATTTATTATTTGCTAGCAGCAGTAGTAGGAATATTAATTTATTTTATCATTACTTACTTATTTCAGTTCGTTCAATAGCATTAAATTTCTAAGGAGTAAAAGATGAGTTTGGATGTAGTTGATTGCAAATAAATAGTAGGACACATTTATGGGATTAAATAATATTTTACAGCTATACGTAAAGAATAAAAGATTCATTATAATAGCAACAATTTCAGTATTTGCAATTTATAAAATTGGGTATTACTGTGGTGGACTTTTATTTAAATTTTTATAAATGAAAGTACGTTATTGAGTAAGTATATGGAACAAAATTTATTAGAAAATTATATAAAGGAGATTAGAACTATTGATTTAGCCAAGGCAAATATTTTTTCTCTGCTCTTATTCATACCCATCATTTTAGTATATGGTCTTCCCTTTTATTTGATATGGGGTGAACTGGATTTTATTGGAGTATTTGTGGAGAGTTTTAGAGAAAATCCCCTCTTTCCGATAGCTGTTGTAATCGTTCTACTTGCTGGAATAGTTGTACATGAATTAATTCACGGAGTTACTTTTGCTCTTTTCGCTAAGCATGGATTTAAATCCATAAAGTTTGGAATCTTATTAAAGATGTTAACTCCCTATTGCCACTGCAAAGAACCTTTAAGAGTTAGACAGTATATAGTAGGAGCTATTATGCCTGCCATTATTTTAGGAGTACTCCCAGCCTTTATCGCAATTTTTACGGGTAATGTGTTCTTGTTAATATTTGCTATATTTTTTACGGGCGCCGCAGCTGGTGATTTTATGATCATCAACCTGATATGGAAAGAAGATAAAGATACGATGGTCTTAGATCACCCCTCAGAGGCAGGCTGTTTTATTTTCAAGAAAATATAATATATTTCAGTACCCTAATTACTATTTATCGTTTTTTTACTTAATATCTGGAAAATAATAAGACAATAGTACTCCTTATTATTTTCCAGATAATTAAAGGATATAGCTTTTATAAGTTATTTATTTTCATGGATGATACCTTATCATTGAAAGTAGAAAGGTAAGTTGATGAAGAGGTAACAATCAAACTATCTCCTGTGAAGTTGTTTCCGTTAAATAAGATAACCTTTACATTAGCGCCAACTTTGATGGATGATATGCTGTTGTCTGTAACGCCTTTGGCAAGCAAATCTGCTGTTGTATAATTTCCTTTCGAAAAGCTCCCTTTTACCCCTGCATAAGAAGCATTAGAGTAGGTGAAAACCGAGTCTTGATTTGTGGTCAATTGTCCGTTATTATATTGGAAAGAGTATACGTTGGAAGTTGTATGACCATTCTGTAGAAGCAGTTTCACCTTTAATTCGTAAGGTGTATTGCCTTTAAAACTTAATTCGCTTAAATCTATTGCCCCCTGAATGCCGCCTCCGGGCTGAGGAGTGAATCGCCAAGTTATTGCATTGTAGTCTTTATTGACCCCTGTTCCTTCATTGTTGACATTAGGATCCATGTATACTAAAATATCACTTACCGGTAATGTTGAAGTATAGGACCCGCTAAGAAAGATCTTCTGTTGATTATTATCAATATTAAATTGGGGTTGCACAGTATAGGTCGGTACCTGATAAGGCGTAATAGAAGTTGATGCTGATTGAAATACTTCATTTCTGTTCAAGATAGCGGCATCAGATTCGGTTAAAAATGTTGGCTCGCCTTTACTGAAACTATAATTTCCGCTACCCATCAATGAGGTACCTAGTAACGGTTCTTCGCTGATGTATTTTGCGCGGTTATGTGGAAGGTTTAATCCGTGTCCAAGCTCATGTAGCATACCACCTAAATAGTTGGAATTGGGGTTTGGGATACCATTAACAGACATAGAAGAATTGTCTACTGCAAAACAAAATTTTCCATAACCGTAAAATGGTTGGCTCCCGTCTCCATCTGTTCTCGCAGGCAAGAGAACCAGGTAGTGGTTATTGGAGGAAAACTGAGTTGGATTATTCGTTCTGAAAGCTTTGATTTCATTAATGATCTTTCCTGCAGAAATAGCTGAGCTATAAGGGTAGTCTGCTTGCGCGCCAGCAGCGGGAATTTCAATTATTTTGACGAGTCCTGTTAATTGATCGACTGGCAAACCTAAGTAGGTGCTGTATCCATACCTTGACATCTCATTGTGTATCCAATTTTGAAAATGGATAAATAGTGCAGAAAGCCTAGTCTTATAATCGCTTAAAGCAGGATTATCTGTTGGTACAAACATGACGATGTTTAAATTAACAGGATTTGATACGAATTCCTGATTCGTTAATGTGGCATTTTCGTTGAGCTTATTGCTTAAAGTTGATTCATTGATATTCGTACTATCCACAGCGGGTTTTGAACACGCGGCACTCAAAAGTACCAGCGAGAGGACAACTGTTTTTGAAAAACGAGACAGCCTTAATGGTTTTTGTTTCATAATCTTTGATTATTTATAAATGTTTATAATTGTTAATGGATTTTGTTCAATGGGAGAAAGAATTAAAATCTATTTCTATATTATAAATAACTCTTTAATAGTCAGTGTGAAATACTTATAGCAATCGATTGCTTAATCCACGAAAACGATTAAGAAAGGGGATAATTTATGCTGATGTTCTTTCTAGCTTTAATCTGGGGAAAATAGATTTAATGCTAATCATCAGCCGACGGATGAAAGATAAAAATTACGCTAATTTCTGGAAAGATGACTTCCAAAAACAACTAAATGTACGTGATCTTGAAGAATGCGTTGGAAGTATACAATAATAGTCCCTGTGGCATCTGCACATTTTTAAAAAATTAATGCTTGCATAAATTTGGTAAAAACGACATTGGGACTGGAAGATACATAACTTTTTGTCTAGAGGTACTGAAGAAGATGTTGTTGGATTTGGAAAATTAAGAATTTGAAATTTAATTTTAAACAATAAAAGCTTAAAGAATCAGATAAACAGCGCAAAAGATATTCAGAACATAAAAGCATTTACGTGTTATAGATTGATTATCTGCAGCTGTATTTTATTTTGTAAAGCTACCTTTTCATCTTTAATAAGAAGCGTTAGAGAAGGTTAAGGAAGAGTCCAGTCTAGTCGTTAACTTTCCGTTATTATATTGGAAAGGAAAGACATCTGATGTTATATGTCCATTTTGTAAGAGAAGTTTAATCTTTAATTCATAGGGAGTATTGTTTTTGAAGTTTAATTCATTTAAATCAATTGTCCCTTGAATTAATCCAATAGATTGAGGTGAAAATCGCCATGTAACAGCATTATAATCTTTATTGACTCCCGTGCCTTCATTGTTAACATTAGGATCCATATAGACTAAAATATCACTTACCGGAAGTGTTGAAGTATAGGAGCCGTTTACAAAGAGTTTTTGTTGACGATTGTCAATATTAAATCTAGGTTGCAAGCTGTATATGGGTTTTAGATAGGGGGTGCTAGAAGATTTGGCGGGTTGAAAAACTTCATTTCTGTTCAAAATAGCGGCATCAGATTCGGTTAGAAATGTTGGTTGCCCTTTACTGAAACTGTAATTTCCACTGCCCATCAATGAAGTACCGTGTATAAATCCTTCACTGTATTTAGCTTCACTGTGAGGAAGATTTAATCCGTGACCCAGCTCATGTAACATACCGCCCAAATAGTTGGAATTGGGGTTTGGTATACCAGTAACAGACATTTCCGAATTGTCAACAGCAAAACAAAATTTTCCGTGACGATAAAAAGGCTGATTACCGCCGTCAGTTCTTGCTGGTAGCAAAACTAAACAGTGGTTATCGGATGAAAACTGAGCTGGATTTTTAGTTTTAAAAGTTTTGATTTCATTGATGATCTTACCTACAGAAATAGCAGACTTGTACGGATAATCTGCCTGTGTCCCTGAAGCTGGAATTTCAATAATTTTGACGAGTCCTGTTAGTTGATCTACAGGCAGGCCTAAGTAGGTGCTGTATCCATACCGCATCATCTCGGTATGTATCCAGTTTTGAAAATAAACGAATAACGCAGAGAGCCTAGTTTTATAATCTTTTAAAGCTGGATTATCTGTTGGCACAAACATGACAATGTTTAAGTTAACAGGATTTGATACGAATTCATGATTCGTCAATGAAACATTTTCATTGTTATTATTGTTTAAATTTTGATCCTTGATATTCCTACTATCAATCTTGGTCTGTGAACATGAAAAACACATTATTATTAACGGGAGCACGAATGTTTTGACAAATCTCCGCAGTTTCAATGATTTTTTTTTCATGAATTTTAATTAGTTATAATATAATAGATTTTGCTAAATTTGAGAATCAACTTAAACCTATTCCTAATATTAGAGAAAACTTTATATTAATTGGTGCAAAAAAACAGAACAAACGTTTGCGTAATGTGCGAAAACGATTAAGGAGATAATTTAATGTAGATTTATTTACTAATTATTTTAAGAAGATTGACGGATTTCGACCGATGCAGGTAGCTTTATATTTTTAAACAAGGTAGTCTTTTGGGATTGATTCTCCAATATCTCTGATAGGAGTAAAAAAGCTTGAGCTCCCATTTCTTTGGAAGGTTGGACGATGCAAGATAACGGCGGTTCAAAGATGTTTGTAAACCGGAAATTAGCAAAACCAATGAGGGATAGCTGAGCTGGTACTTCAATATGCAGCGCGTGCAGAACTTCTAAAGTTTGGTATGTTAATTGGTCTGAAGCCGTAAATATGGCATCTGGAGGCAATTCTGATTTCATTTTTTGGGATAAATAGAGCATTAACTCTTCTTGACTTTTTCGTCCCTTTTTCTCAACATCAATTGATAGTAAGTTTTTACTATGATATTGGATATTATAGTCTCTAAGGCACTGTAGATAGCCACGCCGACGCTCTTCTACCACTCCCTTCGCAAAACTTGAAATAAAGAGAATATTAGTGCGTCCTTGATTGATTAAATGGGTAATGCTTTCATATACTGCTGCATAATTATCGATGCCTATTTTGTGTGTGTCGATGTTGTAATTTGTCCGGTCCATTAAAACTACTGGAATTCCTTCATCCTTTAATTTCTTCAAATACTCCATCGAGGCCCTATTTCCGGTCGGTGTGATAACAATTGCATCTGCACCTTTCTTATATAAAGTCTCCAAATGGGTCATTTCACATACAGGGTCATCATTGCTTTGCATAATGAGCAGGTTATAAGCGGTCTTGGACATCTGTTCCTCAATCCCCTCTAAAATCTGCGAAAAAAAAGAATTTCCAATTGCCGGGACGATCATTCCAATAATGTTTGTCCTTCCTGTTCTTAATAGTTTTGCATAATGATTGAATGAATAACCATTTTCATTGGCATATTTCTGGATTTCTATCTTCGTTATATTGCTTATTTCATAACTATCCGCCAATGCTTTTGATATTGTACCTGGTGAATAACCCAGAGCTTTAGCAATATCTTTTATTGTTATCCGTTTCATGTTCGTTCGTTTGATGATTCTTTTGATAAATTAAAACCCAGTTTTTGAACACAATATGATCCTGGGTAGGAGAATACAGATGATTTCATTGTCAGTATCTACAATCTGAAATACTCATTTTTGACAACATAGATTCTTAGATTTATAATGAAAATAGTAGCTTTTCCTTATCCAGGTTTTACCCAAAATAGAATATACCGGAGAACAGATTAATCACCACATTAGTCATGTTAACGAATTTATATAACAACTTGGTCGATTTTAGAATACCAAGTATAGACAATCGATTGCTTAATCTACGAAATCGATTGTGTTACATTTTATTTTCTCCTAGTCTTAATTTTATAGTAGTTTTTGTGACTATCCCTAATTGGTTTGCTATATGTTTTGCATCGTACTATTGATAGACAAATAAGGAGAAGATCACGTAAAATGTCAAATCGTAAGTGAGGGGGCTTTTTAAATTACTTAATTTTTCACAAAATTAAACATTGAGCATCTTTGGGTAAGCGTTCCATTAAAATTGTTACCTTTGCAGAAATTTAGTGAAAACGATATGTTGGATAGGAAAAAGAATAGTTTTTTGTTTTTGATTTACTTGGTTGGACTGAGTATTATTGGTTTTTTGGCAACGGATATGTATCTGCCGGCATTTGATATGATGCGTGTGGATCTTTCGACAGATAAGAGTAGTATCAGCGCGAGTTTAAGTTTATTTTTAGCTGGTTATGCTCTTGCACAGCTGGTCTGGGGGCCAATAGCTGATAAGATCGGGAAGCCCAAAACAATCCTTATTGGACTGTCATTGTTTACACTGGCTTCTGTGTGTATTTTTTTTACCAACGATGTGTTATGGTTGCTTATTTTACGTTTACTGCAGGCAATCGGTGTCTGTGCAGCGGCGGTAAGCTGGCAGGCTCTGGTCGTAGAATACTATCCGGCATCGCAGACCAATAAAATTTTCGCGACCATCATGCCGATGGTGGCTTTATCTCCGGCTCTGGCTCCTTTGCTGGGTGTATATCTGTTGCAACATTTTGGATGGAGATCCATCTTTATCACCCTAGCTGGTATCGCCGTGCTCCTGATGCTGTATACCTTCACTTTAATGCGCAAGCAAAAGTTGGATACTCCAGTTGATACAAAAGCAGGTGAAAAAACGAAACAGTCCTATTTTTCACTTTTAAAATCCAACGTGTATGTGGGCAATGTGCTCATCTATGCGTTTTGCTCGGGTTCATTTTTTGCCTGGTTAACGGGCTCTCCATTTTTTCTCAAAGAACTGGGGTACGACGAAAGTCAGATCGGATTGAGCTTTGTTCCGCAGACCATTGCATTTATGCTGGGCGGATATGGCTATCGTGCGCTGGCAAACCGTATTGAGACCAAAAAACTGATGCCGGTTTTACTGATTTTATATTCCGTTTCTCTTCTAGCGATATATGCTATGAGTGTGATGACGACACCTACATTGACATTATTACTGATCCCGTTCTGCGGTATGGCATTAGCAAATGGTGCATGTTACCCGATTGTAGTTGCTCAGGCACTACGTGTTTTTCCAAATAATCTGGGTAAAGCCGCGGGCTTACAAAATGCAATTCAGCTAGGAATCTGTTTTATAGCGAGTGCCATCGTTTCTGTTTTTTCAAAAGATGCACTATTGGCTACATCAATTGTCATGGTAGGGACAATTCCATTTATGTTAATCGCTTATAGGTTGACGGTAAAAGGTAAATAAAAATTATTTTACGGTCCCCGTCTCATGCTTTCTCCGACGGAAAATTCTCCCGGGTAGAGCAGTATGATATAATGATTGGGATCCTTTAATAATTTGAGATCCTGTAAAGCTGATGCGTCTGGGGCAGTTGAAAATTCAACATGATTATTTGTTTTAGAGATCTGTACGGGGTAGATTGTTTTTTCTGTTAAGGTATCAGGATTTGTTTTTATTTTGATATAATTTGGATGATCAGGATCTAGTGTAATAATTTCTGAATATGGCTGTTGCGTTGTATCATTTCCAGAAACATATTGTACCTCGATCAAGCACATCCGTTGTTTTGCGATCAAGAAATGGGATACAGCATACAGGAAGAACAGACCAGCGATCATACCCATAAAATAAATCAGTTGCTTCAACTGAAAATTAGAGAAAGTAACATGCACTTTCATAGACGTTCTTTTTGAGGGCGGTTTTTCCCTGGGGGTTTCCTCGCGGGAAAGCCTCCCTTTTTTTTTGTCTTTATTTTTTAAGATAACCTCCCCATCGCTCGAATTATCCGCAGAAGCTATTTCCACCTCTTCATTTTCGAGTATTTCCTCTTCCGCTATGTGATTTTCCTGTTCTTGACTCTCGTGACCAATTGCTGTTGTACTTGCTTCAGGTACGATCGTTTTTTCATGATCATCAGGATCGCAAAATTCAGGTGTTCGCTTTTTTAAATGGCGCAATTCCCGCCATTTATGGAATGGTCTTGGACCAAACTGTGTGAGTATGGCCAGTAGTTTGACGATGTTTTCGTCGGGATTGCTCGTTTTAGCCGTTATAAAATTTTTAAGCGGTTTCAGTTTATCTAACGGAAATCGACGGATGCTGGTCTCCAGATCATCATATCGTTTGATCGGATTAAAAAAATCCTGAAATACCTGTGTATCTTCTTTCGATAGTCCATTTGCAAATAATTTTAAACTCAAATCTCTTAGATTCCCGGGTGTGGGATTCTCAAGTTTTAGATCTAACTCATGTTGGGAAAGCAACTCCCTAAAGTTACTTATCACCTCTTTTTTAAATTCTTCAAACTCAAACATTGTCCCAAAATTAAAGTAACCCTAGCACCCGATTTTACGGAAAACCGTAAAATAATGGACTCTTTACGCACTTTTTTGCACTGGAATTTTCGGAATTCTATCGGAATTTCTGGAATAATAACGGAAAGGTTGGAAAGATCGGAATCCTTTGATGTTTAGCTTTTTATCTGCGTTAATTTTGATTTGAAATCAGTTGATCAATCGACTAGTTCTTTCTAGGAAAGCGACGAAAAGATTTCATAAGGAGTGGATATCGCGGTCGTTTTTAACCGGTTTGGGAAGCAGTTATTGGTTCCCGCGATTGAAGCTCACTCACTTCCCAAAAAATTCAGAAGGCCTTCTGAAAACATTGTAGTAACCCCGGGCATGAGGCCCGCGGGACTACCAGGTTTTTGACTTTTAATTTTTTGAAAAATGTGGTATTTCATTTTAGCACTTTTATTTGGCAATCCTTCCAATACAGATACAAATCACCCTCAAGCATTATCCTCTGTGCAGGATGTGGACAATGAAGGAAATACTGGTCCTGTTCGTCCTGGTAAATAAGGATAAATAAATATCAGTTAAAATAAGGCAACACAAGGTTGCCTTATTTTGTTTTTAAGCGTCTGGTTGTTTTTCCAGTAAAATTTCGATAAATTCGAACAAAATAAGTTCCTTATTGAAACGCTTTAGCTTATACATACTTATTGTCTTTTTTTATTCCTGTCAACAAGCAGTTATTCAAAAGGAAATTCCTATTGATAATCCGGCTTATGATAAGGCATTCGAGTATCTCGAAATGGGGAAAGCAGATAGTTCTTTCTTCTATTTTAATGCGGCAAAACAGATCTTTTTGGAAAAAGGAGATAGTCTGCAAGTAGCCAAGTGTTTAATCAATATGGCGATTACCCAAAAGGAGCAGGGAGACTATTTTGGATCTCAGGAAACAGCTTTGCAGGCTGTTCCTTTTCTGGATGAAAATAAACCTGAACATCATAGTTTTCTGAGTATGAATTTCAATGCTCTTGGACTTTCTACAGATGAACTTTATGATTATCCAAAGGCTATTCTCTTCTATGAATTAGCAATTAAATATTCTGACGATGCGCAAAATACACTGATCTACCGGAATAATTTAGCGAATGCCTATCTTTATAATAGGGATTATAAAAAAGCTCGTGAGATATATGATGGTATCATCGGTGGTACACATAAAAATGCGGTTGAATATGCGCGTGTGCTGTCCAATCTGACAAGAGTGAAATGGAAGCAGGATCCAACTTACCCTGCAATAAATGACTACCAAAAAGCATTAAAAATTAGGCAACAAGAGCATGATCTTCGTGGGCAAAATTCTAGTTTCCTGCATATAACAGAATATTATGAAGATCAAAAACCTGATTCAGCTTTGTTTTATGCTAAAAAACGTTATGATATTGCTAAAAAAATTGCTAGTCCAGACGATCAAATTAAAGCACTGAAAACATTGATACAATTGAGCCCAAGTGACTCCTCAAAATATTATTTTAAAATTTATAATGTTCTGAACGATAGTATTCAGGAAGCACGTCTCGTTGCAAAAAATCAGTTTACTATGATTCGCTATGAGGTGGAAAAAAATAAGGCAGATAACCTGAGCTTGCAGAAGGATAATGCGGAGAAAGAATTTAATATCGTTAGGCAGCGAATCTGGACATTCTGCGTTTCCTTATTATGTGTTACGGTTATTGTAGGCGGTACTTTATGGTATAAGAGACGCAAAGAACGTATGCAGTTTGAGGCACAAAATAGAATCAAAGCCAATCAGCTTACTATCTCACGTAAGATTCACGATGTGGTAGCCAATGGCCTTTACCGCGTCATGACCGAAATCGAGAACAGGGAAGATATTGACCGGGAAGGGATCCTCGACCGTCTGGAAATGATGTATGAGAAATCTCGTGATATTTCTTACGAAACCGACATAACGCCAGATGCAGAGCCAGATTGTCAGAAACAAGTTGCTGAACTTTTGAAATCTTTTGTGACTGAAAATAGAAAGGTCATTATTGCCGGAAATGATGCTGAGCAATGGGAGGGGGTTACGGCACATATCAAGCATGAAGTTCATCATGTGCTACAGGAACTGATGGTTAATATGCGCAAGCATAGCCAAGCAACCGATGTGGTGATCCGTTTTGACTGGTCTCCTGGGCTATTGCGTATCTTTTACAGTGATAATGGTGTAGGAATGCCCGAATCGCAGGTAAAAGGTAATGGTCTTACCAGTACGGGAAACCGTATTTCTAATTTGGATGGTAAGATTACCTTTGTCAATAATGCAGGGAAAGGGCTAAAGGTTGAAGTGTCCATCCCTATTTTTTAAAAAGATCTTATTATATGTTTAAAAAAGTACTTATAGCCGAAGATCATGAAATTGCCAATATTTCGGTTCAGAAAACACTTCAGGAGCTGGGGATCCAGACAGCAAAATATGTCTATTATTGTGATGATGCATTTACCTGGGTTAAAAATGCACAGCGGGACGGTGAGCCTTACGATCTGTTGATTACCGATCTGACTTTCGAAGAAGATCATAATCCGCAACGTTTATCTGGAGGTTTGGCACTTATTCAGGCAGTTAAAGAGATTCAATCTCAGTTGAAAATCATTGTGTTATCAGCGGAAAGTCGGACTGCTGTTATAGATGAACTTTTTAAAAGCAGAGCCATTGATGGTTATGTGCGTAAAGCAAGACGAGATGCGCAATACCTGAAAGAGGCTTTACAGGCCGCACACCAGGATAAACTTTATCAGTCCCCTGAAATTAAACAGTCTATCCGGGAAAAGAATTCACATGAATTTACTACGCTCGATATTCATATCATTGCCCTATTGGCAAAAGGGATCCTGCAGAAGGATATTCCACATCATTTGCAGCAGCAACAGATAAAGCCATCCGGACTGAGCAGTGTTGAGAAAAGATTGAACCTGATGAAAGAGGTGCTAGAATTTTCGAAGAATGAACAGCTTATTGCTTATTCAAAAGATATCGGTTTAATTTAAATAAACCGATATTCTATCCTTGCCGAACCCGTTATACAGGGCTTCTGAATTTATTTTCAGAAAGCGAATCCCTGTCTATTTAGCACGTACTTTTTATTATTGTAAAGAAGGTCTTAAGAGTTGAAACTGCAACCCTAAACGAAAGACATTTAAACGGGTCGCATCTGATGAGGACGCGCCATCCATCTCCCCTTTATAGTTTTTAGTACCCCAGGCGTAACCCGCAAATACCGTATAACGGTCATAATTGACGTTGAACTGTAGGCGGGGTCTAAGATCCATTTTCATGAGATCCTTGCCTCTGTCTTTTTCAAATTCGGTTTCATTGCCTTTATTGTCTTCAATACTTCCTTTTTCTTTTATCTGAAGCGTGTTGGCGATATCAACGCCCAGTTGCATATCCAAAGTAATAGGTTCAAATGAAAAACGATAGCCAATGAAAGGATTAAAATTTAAAAACTGCTGGTTCAGCTTGGTCATGCCTATGATGTTGTTCGTGTTTTCTAAGCTTTGAAGATATATTTTAGTCTGTAAACGTTCAAATGCACCCTCTACACCCAGTAAGAAATTGTTGCTAAATACGTAGCGGTAGTTGATCGCTCCGCCCAGGTTAATACCATACTTTACTCCAAAAGGATTGTTGGTATAATAGTCCTGTGGGCTAGAACCGTTCAGGAATGATCTAGAATCGCTTCCTGGTCCTGTAAAATTGGAAGAACCTGAAGTAATACCTACCCGCAATTCATGTGATTGGGAAAATGCAAGAATCGGAATACTGCATGTGAATAAGCTTGCTAGAATGATTTTCTTCAACATAAATGGAATTTTTAAATTATTTCATAACAAAGAAACAGCTGCTCCTTATATTATGTTTAAATTTAGGTAAATCATAGCAATAAACCCCATTAAGAATTTTATTTTAAATAAAAAATGGTTAACGTAGGACCTGTACGCTAACCATTTCTTAAAAATTACTAAGTAATCAATTTGTTTGCAGTCGATACAGCATTTTAGGGATAAACTGCATGCAACTGCAAACGTTGTAAATAAAAATTCGCACCTACCTTTAATGTGAATGATACAAAGTTAAAATTCCTAATAACGGGATTTTACGGTTTCCCGTAAAATTAAGATTTTATGACATTTCTGCATTATTTATTGTTTTTAAAGCCAATAGGGCCATATTTTTTTTTAAAATATTTTTTTAAAAAATGAATTCCACTATGCTTATTCATTTGGTTACATGCTCATTGGGGGGAGGGAAGTTTGACTATGTTGCGATGATGAACCGATTAAAATCAGTCCTAAACAGAAAAGACACATCGTACGACGATGTGTCTTTTCTATATGCTTTGAAACTGCAAGTCCTAATTCATTATAATGATGCGAATTTCATCCAGTCCGCATTTTCTTCATAATCCATTAACGGGTCTGCTGTGTTGTTGCTATGCAACTGACCAGCAAACATCCCCAGGTCCATCTTGATATGCTGACGTGTTATTTCGGTCATCTTATCGTTAAACCCTGCATTGTTGATCAACAATACATATTGATAACAAACAACGCGTGCGATCATTCTTCCCAAAGTCATCATTTCGCGTTGTTTTGGCTGATCTGGAAGATTGAAATTAAGAATTTCACTGAAGAATGGTGCAGCAAGTTCTGTCCCTTTATATTGTTTTAAGAATGCCAGAAGATTATTTTCTTTGCTTTTGCGCATCAGTTTGGCAATTGCTTCAGCAATCTGTGTATATAACATTTCATTAGATCCTTCAAAAATCTGAAATGGTCTACTGTCTACAACACCTCTGCCGGCAATATGGTCTAAGCGGTATCCATTTGCTCCTGACAATTGCAAGCATATCTGTGATGCTTCCTGCATCAGATCTGTCACGAATGCTTTTACACTATTGGCATCTACACCATGACTAGATAAGTCATTGCTGATTGAGCTTACTGTGGTGCTGTATGCACACATTGCCGAACATAGGGTAAAGGCTGCCTGTAGACGTGATAACTGAAATTTAACGGAGTCCATTTCATTAAGGCGGATGCCTGTAACACGTCTTTCATGACAATGTTGCATCGCTTCATCCAGCATACGCTTGATAAAGCCCATACCCATACCCGGAAACTGCAGTCTGCTACGGTGCAGTGTATCCAGCATTAATTTTATACCGGTACTTTCTGGAACCAATCGCTGTGCTGCGGGTACTTTGATGTCAATATTATTGATTCCGTAAGGAATAGCATATAGACCAAGACTGTTGTAACGTCTTTCAACTTCAATTTTTTGTTCTGCGGCTGCGTCTTCCGTTAAAAAGAAATCAATATCACGGGTCAGATCGCCGTTTTCATTTCTTTTACGTGCAGTCACCAACCAGTAATCGGCTGCTCCTGTAAGACCTTGCCAATGTTTCTGGCCCTGTATGCTGTAATGATCTCCTACCTGCTCATAAGAAGTACGCATATTGAGCGCATCGCTGCCAAAGTCAGGCTCTGTGATCATCAAGCCACCCATTGCCTGGTTTTCCAAAAACTGTTTGAATACTTTTTCCTGAACGGTGATATTACCATACTTCGCTAATGGTTCTAGAAAAAGGGCAATGTTGATTCCGAAAATAAGGGACAGCGATAACGATTCGTACGAAGCGGCTGCTAGTACTCCCAGACACTCTTTAACATGTACTCCACGACCACCATGGCTTTCTGGAATAGCAACCGCAAGCGGTGTCATGTCCATGATTTTGCTTAAAAAATCAGGCGGTAAATCGCGCGATAGACTAAGGTTATTATAGTCATATTCCTGATTAAATAAGCTGGATAATCTTTCCTTAAATGAGGAAATGTAAATATCAAAATCTTGCGTCATGGTTGATTGTTCTAAAAAGTTAAGCATCTTAAAATGTAGGATTAAATGATGAACAATAACGAAGGGGCTTATGCAGATACCATTCTTGCTCAGCGTCTCCTAACTTCTCTGATGAGAAGTGAGTACTGAAGTAAGGTAACAAAAAACTTGTTATCAAAAAATACATTTTTTTCTGGTTTAACATGAGTTTTATAAAAGTGATTGCATATTCACCATCGCTTTGTACAAAAATAAACCTAAAAACGCAATCTCTTTGTTTTATTTAGTATAAAGATTAGGACAAATCGTGCATGTGTGGCACGAAACTACCTGGCTTTATTTCGATAAGAGGTTGGTGACATGCCTACAATTTTCTTAAAGATGCGTGAGAAATAGGACGGATCGGAGAAATCCAATTCATAACATATGTCGGCAATGCTTTTTGTGGATTCGAATAGCAGGAGCTGGCTGTGCATAACCAGAACTTCCAGAATAAGTTCCTTTGATGATTTTTTAAAAACAGCGGAGACACATCTATTGAGATAATTGGGCGATACGGCTAATTTATCTGCATAGAAGCCGATTTCCTTCTGTTTCAGGTAATTTTTGTGCACAAGTTGTTTAAACATCATCGCAATCTCCTGACTGCGGTTGAGCATGTTGTTGGTGTTGGAAAGCTTGATGATTTTTAATAGTGCTGATTTAAGCAAGCTTTCAAATAGTTCTTTATACGGAGATGCCGTATGCAACTCTTTGTAAAGCAATCTAAATAGCTGGTGCAGATCGTGATCATCTGCTGCAGAGAGATTGTGAAGCGGTGATATGGTAAAAATATTTAAAATTTCCTGCTCTCTGAAAATGGAGGTCATGGCTGCATCATTGACCAGAATACAATGTCCTTTGGCTGATTTATCAACCGATCTGATCACCGATATATTACCATAGTTACTCATGAGGATCGCCGGCGCCTGAACCACGTATTCTTTGGGGCCGATCTGGTGTTTAAAATAGCCTTCGGTTATATGAACAAGTAAATTGTAACCCAGAAAAATAGGTGGTGTCGGAAATTTAATATAGGGCGCAATTTCGCTCAATCGAAATATTTTGACTGACGATTGCATGTATTTTAGATGTTCCAGACTGCCGGACATAAACCGTTCGACAAATTCGTTCGCATTTACTTGTTTTTCCATTCTTGATCCTAATATAATATTTCTGGTACTTACCGCCAAAGCTAAAAAGATGTTTCTTTTCTGTACCAAAGTTACGCATTGAAATGATAGCAATTTTATACTAATCTTGTGCCAATAATCACCTTTATACATCTTTCTCCATCATATTGAGACCGAGACTGCCTTAGCATGGCAATGTTTCTATACAGAAAAGGGCTATGTGTAAAACATAACCCTTTCTTTATTATTAGCCAATAGATTGCAGGATATGGTATTATTTTACTAATCCTGCTTTTTATTATTTGTAGATAGCAAATTCTTCCATCGGATTTCTTACTTTCTTCATTGGTGCTAACCAATCTTTTTCAGCATCACGGTAGCCCACGTACATTAATGATACGCTTTTTAAACCTAAGCTTGCTAAGTCAAGTACTTCATCTACAATCTGATTGTTAAAGCCTTCAGCAGGAGTAGTGTCAACACGCAATTCCGCTGCCTGTGCCAATGCCAGCCCTAAACCAATATAAGATTGTTTTGCGGTATGTACAAAATGCTGTTCTTCAGTCTGAGAAGCGTATAGCTTTTTGATCATATCTGTATAACTATTGAATCGTCCTTCAGGCAATTCACGCTCTTCTGTTGTACGGTTGTAGATGGTATCGATGCGTTCTTCGGTATACTTGTCCCATGCAGCGAATACCAACAAATGAGAACAGTCGCGCATACACTCTGGATTTAAAGCTCCAGCAACTAATCTTTCGCGTACTTCTTGACTTTCGACAACGATGATTCTAAAAGGTTGCAATCCTGAAGAAGTGGGCGCTAAGCGTGCCGCTTCTACAATTTTTTCGATGTCTTCTTTACTTACTTTTTTTGTGGGATCGTATGCTTTTGTAGCATGGCGCCACTGTAAATCTTCAATTAATGCCATTGTTTTAATTTTAATGATATGTTGATAACGGAGCGTGCAATTTTGATATTAAAAGATTTGTTCTTTTAGGTGTTTTCAATTGTCAGATACTCCTGATATCAAGGTTATACTTCTGTTACTATTTTACTTTTTAATATTTTATTAGCAATGTTGCGCATAATTTCAATCTCTTCAGCACTGATCTCCAGTTCTTCTATTAACTTCTGCGGTATGCACTTGGCCTCTTTTTTCAGGTCTTTTCCAGCTGTTGTCAGGAAGATTTCGACAACCCGCTCATCAACCGTACTCCGTTTTCGCACGAGCAGATGTTTTTGTTCGAGACGTTTTAGTAACGGTGTCAGTGTACCGCTATCTAAAAACAGTTTATGACCGATCTGATTGACGGTCTGTTGGTCTTTTTCCCAAAGAACCATCAATACCAGGTACTGTGGATAGGTCAGTCCGATCTCATCGAGATGAGGGCGGTAGCGCTGAATGATTTCCCGGCTCAGTGCATAGAGGGGAAAACAGAGCTGATTGTCCAACTTTAAAAGATCTTTCATGTCAATTTTGTTTGCGGTACAAATATAAATATTATTTGCAATTAAGTTGTGTGCAATTTAAAAAATAGGGCTTTTTAATGTGTTTGTTGACAATGATATGGCATAGATGGGGATAGCAATATTCTTTATAAAGTTGTCTTGCTATCTTTTTTTAATAATTTTCCTGTTAGACTTGTGTCTTAAGAAAATATATAAAATACGGTGTGGTTGAATTAGGTTAGAATTAACTGAAATATGATCTAAATAAATTGTATTTATGATTACTGGTGGTAATTAATTGTTTTTAAGTGTGTTGTGGTTTATTTGAAAATTTGCAAAACATTTTAACGAAGGCATTGGTTTAACTGAGAGTAAAGGATACTGGTTACTTACTGTTGGCTTAGATTAGAGTCTTTATGAATATACCAATTACTACTAAATACCGATTAGCAATATTAATGTCTTGTTGTTTACTGTTTGTGCAACCCCTTTGTGCGCAACTCATACGTTATGAGACAAAGGATTCGCTGAATGGGAAACCTAAAATGACCTCTTTCTTAATCGGCCGTTTGAAATTAAACGGAATCTACGATATCAAGGGTAACCTGCATGGTAACAGTTCTTTTTTAATCCACGAAAATGATGTTTATGGCCGTGATAGACCGGCATTCTGGGTTGATATGCGCCAGAGTCAAATACGTTTTGCTTCCACGACGCAGCTGAAGAATGGCAAGGAGATCAGTGCGATGTTGGAAGGTGATTTCGAGGGGGGACCTAACCGGACTTCACTGTTCAGACTGCGCCATGCCTGGATTAAGTATGATCACTTTACTTTGGGACAGAATTGGTCCACCTTTGGAGATCCGGATCTGTGGCCGGCAAGTTTGCTGGACTGGGATGGTCCTACCGGGATGGTTCTGAGTCGCCGCATCCAATTGAATTATAAAAACAAATTTACGGAAAAGGGCGGTGCTGGTTATGAACTTGCGATAGAGCAAATGGAACCCCGCAGATTGTATGATTATACCATCAATACAGATCGTGGGGTAGATTATGCACCGCGACGAATTCCTGACGTCATCGGTGCACTGCGCTATGATTACGATGGAGGAAGCTTCTTGAAGGTAGCAGGGGTTTACCGCAATATTGCTTACGATTCGAAAGAAGTATTAACTGGGGATACGGACTACAGGTACAGGACAGCCAATGGCTGGGGGCTGACAGGGATGGCCAGTATTTTTTTTAATAAAAAATCAGGATTGGTCAACAACCTGCAGGCACAATGGAATATGGGTCGGGGTATCGCTGATTATTTTTTGGCTATCGGAGGTTCGGGACTGGATGGCTTCGCTCATGAAGAACAGCCCGGGCTGCTCAATTTATTGGATGTAACTGCGGGATTTATATCGTATCAGCGCTTTTGGACACCTAAATTCCATACGATGCTTATGACTTCCTATAATCATTTTTCGGGCGGAGAAAATACGCTAAGTCCTTGGAATAAAATGAATAATTATCAGTTTACCTTAAATCTTTCATACAATGTTCTAGAAAATCTGATGCTGGGATTAGAACCGCAGTTCGGTTATAAACAGCTGGAATTTGATGAAGGGCTTACAAAAGGGAAAAATGCAATGCGGATGAATTTTGGAATGCTATTTAATTTTTAACCAATCAAATTATAATACAATGAAAAGACTACTGATATCTCTAACCCTGCTGCTGTTTCTGCAGTTGGCCTATGGACAAAAGCCTAAGATCATCATATTGGCCACGGGTGGAACCATAGCTGGACAGGGGGCTTCGGCAAATCGTGCAGGGTATACTGCAGGAAAGATTCCGGTATCTGATTTGATCGGGAGTATTCCATCGATCAACGAAATCGCGGAGGTGAGCGGTGAACAGATTTCTTCTGTTGGCAGCCAGGATATGAGTTTGGATATCTGGAAAAAGTTAGCGGTTCGCATTAATGAGATTTTCAGTAAAAAGGAAGCCGACGGAATTGTGATTACACACGGTACTGATACGCAGGAGGAAACGGCTTATTTTCTGGATCTGGTGGTGGCTTACGATAGTCCTGTTGTTTTGACTGGCGCTATGCGTGCCTCTACCGCTATCAGTGCTGATGGCCCTAAGAATTTATTTGATGCCATAACCTTGGCGGCTGATGCGAAAAGCAAGGGCAGAGGGGTGCTGGTATCTTTTAATGAATCCATTTTTAGTTCAAGGGATGTGACCAAATTGAGTACGACAAAGGTCAATGCATTTGGTTCACCTAATAGTGGTGCAATCGGTCAGGTTTTTGACGGAAAAGTGGAATTCTACAAATCTTCAGACCGTCAGGTGAAACCTTTGGCTCCTTTTAAAATAGATGCTAATACGGTCTTTCCAAAGGTTGAAATTGCATACATGTATGCCGATGCTTCACCAGCTTACCTCAACCTGCTGGTAAAAGAAAAGGCCGCGGGTATTGTCATCGCTGGTGTAGGGAATGGAAATTTTTCGAAAGCTTTTACTGAACAGGTCAAACAGGCTGTAAAAACAGGCATTATGGTGTGTCGTGGAAGCAGATGTGTATCGGGGCGGGTTGTCGAAGATGGAGAAGTGAATGATGATGAATTAGGAACGTTGGTATCCGATGATCTAAATCCACAGAAAGCCCGGATTTTGCTGATGCTGGGCTTGTTAAATACACATGATAAAGAAACATTGCAAGGTTATTTCTTGCGTTATTAATAGCATTATAAACGATTATCATTTTAAATAATTAATATTATGACATCTTCTCGAATTGAACACGATTTTTTAGGTGAAAAAGAAATTAGCAACGACTGCTATTACGGTGTACAGACGTTACGCGCGAAGGAAAATTTTGATATTACTGGAATTCCGATCGGTAGTGAGCCTCTTTTTATAAAGGCATTTGGTTTTGTGAAAAAAGCGGCGGCATTGGCGAATAGGGATCTGGGTATTCTGGATGCAAAGAAAGCCGAAGCGATCGCGTATGCTTGCGACCGTTTGATCGCGGGTGAGTTTACGGATCAGTTTATCAGCGATCTGATTCAGGGCGGTGCTGGTACTTCTTGTAACATGAATGCCAATGAAGTGATTGCCAACCTGGGACTTGAATATCTGGGGCACCAAAAAGGAGAATATAAATATTTGCACCCGAATAACGATGTTAACTTGTCGCAGAGTACAAACGATGCTTATCCTTCTGCTTTTCGAATTGCAGTTTATCTTAAAATTGGGGCTTTCTCCCACGCTTTGGAGGATCTGCAAGGCGCATTTTTTAATAAAGGGAAGGAATTTGACGGCATTTTAAAAATGGGGCGTACGCAGTTGCAGGACGCAGTGCCAATGACTTTGGGACAGGAGTTTAATGCTTTTGCAACCACGCTGGGCGAAGATGTGCTGCGTATTCGGGAGGCTTCGCAGTTAATTACAGAGGTGAACATGGGAGCTACAGCAATCGGTACCGGCGTGAATGCGCCTGAGGGATATGCACAGTTATGTGTAAAATACCTAGCCGAAATAAGCCAGGTTCCCGTTACGCTTGCCGCCGATCTGATCGAGGCGACTTACGATACTGGAGCTTTGGTCCAGCTGAGCGGAACGCTGAAGCGTAATGCAATAAAATTGAGTAAGATCTGTAATGATCTTCGTCTGTTGAGCAGCGGCCCTCGTTGCGGTCTAAATGAAATAAATTTACCGGCTATGCAACCGGGTTCTTCGATTATGCCAGGAAAGGTTAATCCGGTTATTCCTGAGGTGGTCAACCAGACCTGTTTTTATGTTATCGGTGCGGATCTTACAATTACGATGGCGGCAGAAGCTGGTCAGTTGCAACTGAATGTAATGGAACCTGTCATTGGCATGGCTTTGTTTACTTCCTTGCAGTACCTGACCAAAGCTTGTGGTACCTTGAAAGATAAATGTATCGTCGGTATTACCGCAAATGTTGAACATAGTAAAAATCTGGTGATGCAGAGCATCGGGATCGTAACACAATTGAATCCGATCTTAGGATATGAAGAATCTGCCTCTATAGCAAAAGAAGCTTTAAAAACGGGTAAATCTATTCACGAAATTGTGGTCATGGAGCGTAAGTTGATTACGCAGGCGAAGTGGGATGAGATTTATTCGATCGAAAATTTGATTCATCCTAAATTTATATCGAAATGATATTTGTGCAATTTGTGATTCTGTTGGCGATGATCTTAATCGGATCACGTATGAAAGGAATCGGTCTGGGTGTCATGGGAATGATCGGACTGTTTATCTTTGTGCTGTTTTTTAAAATGACACCGGCGGATCCGCCCATATCGGTCTTACTGATTATCCTTGCTATTGTAACGACGGCAGCGACTCTTCAGGCCGCAGGTGGTTTGGATTATCTGGTGAGTATAGCGGAACGTATAATCCGTAAGAATCCGAGTCAGATCACCTTTATTGCGCCATTTACGACCTATTTTCTTTGCTTGTTTGCAGGCACGGCTCATATTGTTTACTCGCTTTTGCCCATTATTGCAGAGGTTTCGGCCAAACAGCGTATTCGTCCGGAGAGACCGCTTTCGGTATCGGTCATTGCTTCGCATTTAGCCATTACGGGCAGCCCGATGAGTGCTGCAAGTGCCTCTTTAGTTGCTATACTGGCTTATTCTTCGGCTTCTATCGATATCATGAAAATATGTATTCCAGCGGCACTCTGTGGTATATTTGCCAGTATATTAGCGGTACGAAAGAAGGGATTGGAACTGGATAAAGATCCGATATTTCTGGAGAAAATGAAGGATCCGGAATTTGCGAGATCGATGGATCCTAGTCAGATGGAAAATGGGACTACCCAATACCAACCTGAGCCAGGGGCTAAAATTGCGGTTGCGATATTTGGATTTGCAATTCTGCTGATTATATTTTTTGGCGCTTTTCCTGCTTTTGTTCCTCATGTGGGTGGAGGTCCTAGTTTCAGTGTAAATGCAAATGGAACGATCAATCTGACCAGTTTGATCATTATGATCACCTTGTCGGCTTCAGCATTTATCATGCTGATAACAAAAACTTCTGCTGTAAAAGTCGCTAAGATGAGTTTATTTACATCGATGGCGACGGCTGTTGTTTCGGTGTTGGGTGTGGTATGGATGAGTGCTACTTTTATGCTGGCGAATGAGGCAGTTATTGAACATACTTTTAAGGATATTGTAACGGTATATCCCTGGACTTTTGCGATTGCTTTATTTTTGATGGGTGCTTTGACTTTTAGTCAGGCAGCCACAACAAGGACAATTATGCCAATGGGTTTGGCACTGGGTATTACAAGTCCACATTTATTAGCGATGTTTCCAGCTGTAAATGGTGATTTTCTGCTTCCTGGTTACCCGACATTGCTCGCTGCAATAGATTTTGATCGAACGGGAAGTACGAAAATTGGAAAATTTGTCGTTAACCATAGTTTTATGATTCCGGGTCTGGTTGCAATCGCCGTTACTATTTTTGTCGGTTTTATCTTAAGTGGTATACTGTTTTAGCTTCTGTAATCCGCAGGTTCTGAAAGTTTTTGAGAGACATCCTTTCTTCAGGAAAGGATGTCTTTTTTTTAAGGTTAATTTTGATATCTTTGATTGGTATCGATGCTCTATTGATGCGATATTAGAACCTAATAAATAATTGATCCATTTTAAAACGCTGGAATCTGTATGCCTTATTTTAAAAAATATTTTTACTGTTTTGTGCTTGCTTTCTTTTTTTTAGAAATGAATTTATACGCGCAACAGTTGGCTAGAACGGCCGATCGTCACAATTATACTTCCGGTGCCTTGATTCAGGAACGGCCTCAGGTGAAGTGGCGTTTTCAAACCGAAGGTCAGGTTTATTCTTCTCCCGTTTTATATGCCGACAAAATTATTATTGGATCCTGTGACAGTAATCTTTATGCTTTAAATAAAGCTGATGGAAGCGTACTTTGGAAATATAAGACAGGTGGAGAGGTACGGGCTACTGCGGCGGTGGATCAACAGGTTGTTTATTTTTTAAGTGCTGATGGTCATTTTTATGCGCTAGATGTGCATACCGGAAAGCAATTGTGGACTTTTAAAACGGAAGGTGAAAAGACTTATGATATCTGGGATTATTTTCAATCTTCGGCAGCTGTAGAATCGGGAATCGTGTATTTTGGATCTGGAGATGGACATATTTATGCGCTTGATGCCAAAAATGGAAAAGAAATCTGGAAATATAAAACAGCAGGTATTGTACATGCTTCGCCTACTGTGACAGCCCATGAAATCTTGATCGGTAGTTTTGATGGTTATTTTTACTGTTTAGAGAAAAATGGTGATTTACGTTGGAAATTTAAAACGATTGGTGAGCACTATTTTCCGAAGGGAGAGGTGCAGTTTCATGCTGTTGCGGCGGATAGTTCTGTTTATTTTGGAGCCCGGGATTTTAATAGCTATGCTTTAAAAATTAAAGATGGTACTGGACATTGGGTTTACCATCAGCCCGGAAGCTGGATCAGTGTACCTAGTCTTGCTGGAAAACAGCTGCTGCTGACTATGTCGGATTCTTATAGTGTGCTCGCTTTGGATAAGGTTTATGGAGGGAAACTTTATGAACCACGGATTCCATTAAATACGTTTAGCAGTGCTTCGATCACAGATTCTGCTGCTTATTTTGGTGCATTAGATGGTGTGCTTTATAAGTTAGATCTTTCGAAAGGTACGGTTTCAAGTGTTTTTCAAACGGCATCCAGTAAACTGAACCGGTCAAATTTTTTTGATGAAAAAGATAAGTTACGAACTGGACTGGATGAAAAATATGCACATGATATCCATAAATTGTTTACGGGATACCTGCAGATGGGCAGTATTTTTTCTACGGTCTGGATTGATGGTCAATCATTGTATTTTAGTTCTGCAGATGGCGCTGTGTATGCACTTGAATAGGTTTGTAAGATATGTGATTTGTTTTTAGAGAAACTATTATGCTCCTTGTTTGTTTAGAAATTGCGAGCAATGATGTCTTGAAGGTTCTTGTTTGCTTTTATTATTGATTACAACAGAACAGGCATGGATATTTCTAAATTATTTGATTTAAGCGGTAAAACGGCTGTTATTACTGGCGGAGCAGCAGGTATAGGCAGGGCTTGTTGCCAGATGCTGGCTGCTTATGGCGCGTATGTCGTGGTCGCCGATTATAACTTTTCTGCAGCGCAGCAAACAGCATCTGAAATTAATCAAGATGGTGGAAATGCACTTGCAATTGAATGTGATGTAACGAAGGATGAAGCGTTGGTTAATCTGGTGGATGCTGCCGTTTCAAAGTATGGTGGAATACATATTTTAGTAAATAATGTGGGTGGAGGTGGAGCAGGGAAAGAAAGTCCTGATCAGATCGCTGTTTCACAATTTGCCAAGGTATTTGAAATGAATGTTTTTAGTATGTGGCGGCTATGTCAATTGGTAGCGCCCCATATGAAATCGGCAGGTTATGGGAGCATAATCAACATGTCATCTATGGCTTCTATAAATACCAGTCCTGCAATTAGTGCTTACGCTTCTTCTAAGGCTGCGGTAAATCATATGACTAAAAATTTGGCATTCGATTACGGACCGGAAATCCGCGTGAATGCGGTGGGTCCTGGAGCGGTTCGAACACATGCACTGGGTACAGTATTAACGCCGGAAATAGAACGCAGTATGCTGAATCATACGCCCTTGCAACGCTTGGGGGAACCAGAAGATATTGCTGGTGCGGTGCTTTATTTTGCGGCTCCGATTTCCAGTTGGACAAGTGGACAGGTACTGTTTGTAAATGGGGGCGGGGTGCAGACCTTGGATTAGGATTTCTGAATAATCATTTTTTTTATGTCATCTAAACTTTGGAGTACAGTTGCAATAGTTGCTGTTGTTTCGGGCAATTCTGTTGTATGGTAACTATGAAACTCCCATATTTCTAAAATTTCTTCAAGTGGAACGGTATACAATTCGTAAATAGGATTTAAAGAACGACACTGTAACATTCCGTCTTGAAGCAGTGTGATGGCTTTGAATATAATATCCTGCCCCTTTAAGACTACAAGCGCGAGTGATTCGGGTTTTATTTGGCTCCAGTCTTCAATAAATTTTCCTGTTATATCCATATTTTGAGGAAAGGGCAACATGGAGTCTCCAACTACAGGAAAGGTACGATAGGTTCGGTGCTTAGAAAGATTGGGAATATGATATTTCGGTAGCTCTGAAATATAGTCCGGATCAGCATACCCTCCAGATACATAGCCAGCTCGTCCTTTTATGGGCACATAGTCAACATGTTCCTGATCGGATTTGTCAACACTGATGGCCAGAACTCTAAGATTTCCGCCTTTGATATAAATATCGTTCCCAGCTTCCAGATCGCGAATCTTTAACTCACCTAGCTTACTGATGTCAACGGTCATTAAGGTATCTAAACTGATCTTAAAATAATTGGAGATGGATAACATAAAATGTGGTTCCATGGCTTTTGTTTTGCCAATTTCAATAAGTGCAAGTTTTACCCGTGTTACATTGATGGCTTCGGAGAGTACTGCCTGACTGACTTTTTTACGCTCCCGGAGGAACTTTAGGTTATTGGTAAAAAATATTTTTGGTTCTTTATTTTCCATTTGCTATTATTAGAAACATTGAATTGTTTCTATTGGAAACAAATGTAGTGTAAAATATTGATTATTTGTAGGGCATTATCGTGACAGCTGACGATTTGGATTTATTTTTGTAAATAGAAAAATTACGCAAAGTTGATCGGAAGTTAGTTAGTTCCTGTAGTATATAGAATAATGAGTTGCAAACTTTGTTAAATTGATTGAGGTGAACAAGTTGAAAAACATAACGTATGCCATCGTGGATATTGAAACTACGGGTGGAAATGCCCGGGGTAGCCGTATGACAGAAATTGCGATTGTGATTCATGACGGAGAGAAAGTCATTGATCGATGGGAATCGTTGATTAATCCGGAACAGCATATTCCATTGGCTATTTTTGCACTGACGGGGATTGATAACGAGCTGGTGGCAGATGCGCCTGTATTTGGTGATATCGCGCAAAAGGTTTTCGATATGCTGGATGGGCGTATTTTTGTTGCTCATAATGTCAACTTTGATTATTCATTTATTCGTCATCAACTGGAAGAACAGGGCTATAGATGGACGGCACGAAAACTATGTACAGTACGACTGAGCCGTAAAATAAAACCGGGTTTTCGATCTTACAGTTTAGGAAAGCTTTGCGACAGTTTAGCTATTCCTATTTCAAATCGTCATCGTGCCGGCGGAGATGCAGAAGCAACGGCCATATTGTTTTCTTGTTTACTGGAGTGGGATAATGAAGGTGTGGTGGACGAAATGCTGAAGAAAGCGGCTCCGGATCAACGACTTCCGCCTAATTTGGCACCAGAGGATTTTGAAGCCTTACCGCAGCATCCGGGCGTCTATTATTTTATGAACCAATACGGAAAGGTTATCTATGTTGGAAAAGCTATAAACCTGAAGAAGCGTGTTGCATCTCATTTTACGGGGCACAATATCAATAAACAACGACAGCATTTTTTAAGGGAGATCTATCATATCACATTTGAGGTGTGCGCGACGGAACTCATGGCGCTATTACTGGAATGTACAGAAATAAAGAAACTATGGCCGGCCTATAATCGTGCATTGAAACGTTTTGAGCCTAAATTTGGTTTGTTTAAATATGAAGCACAGAATGGCTATCTGTATCTTGCGGTCGGTAAATTGAAAAAGCACTGTCAATGTATTCAGGTATTTAATCTGGAATATGATGGGGTACAGGTCTTGCGGCAGTTGATGGTTAATTTTGAGCTCGATCATCGTATGTGTACATTTGGTGCTACAGAAATACCTTATGCAAGTAGGTGTTTTCCTGATGAACCGGATTTGCCGGAAGTTGAAAAACATAATGCGCAAGTGGAATTGGCTGTCGATCATCTTTTGGAGCAGCAACCTACCTTTGTAATCGTTGATAAAGGAAGAACACCAGAGGAGAAAAGTTATGTCTGGGTAGAGCAGGGTAATTTTTATGCCATGGGTTATCTGGATGAATACGTGCAATTCGAGTCGATGGAAGATATCCGTTCTAGTTTACAGCGATATCCCGGCAATCACTACATGATGCAACTGATCAATGCCTATATGACGAAGTACCCAAGAAAGGTAACTTATCTGAACGATTGTCAGAAAGCTGTCGTATTACCTGAATTAACTGGAGATTCGGATGAAGAATCTTTGATCTTGTTTTAAGTATCCTTATTATTGAATTAAAATAAAAAAATAAACGAATGGAGTTTATACTTTCAAAAATAAATATTGTTGTTTTCTTGTTTCTTGCCGCGATGCATCTGTATTGGGTATGCAATGGGCAGTTCGGAATTGCGGCCACGATTCCGACAAAGTTAAATGGGAAGAGAGTTTTTACCCCCAGTCGGTTTGGAACCTTTATCGTCGCTGTTGGGTTGTTCCTGTTTGCGGTGCTCAATATGGTTTTTGATGGTCTTGTTCAGGTACCAATAGCACCCTCCTATGTTGTTTATGGTATGTGGACTATTGCCGTTATATTTCTACTTCGATTTATAGGGGATTTTAAATATGTTGGCATTAGTAAAAGATTTCGAAAATCTGTTTTTGCTAAGAAAGATACTTATTTCTTTAGTCCTTTATGCTTATTTCTATTTGTTTCCCATATTTTGCTCGTCATTGACTAGTACATGCTAGAAGTATTTGATGTAGGGGATTCAATATTTGAGTAAGAGGATTTGGTTATACTTTTGCGACGATATAAGTAGGTTGTCTGTTAGAATAGGTGTAGTCATTTTTATAAGATGAAAGCGGATATTAAAATTAAAATCGCATCCGGAGCGGATCTGGATGGAATACTTGCGTTACAATTTGAAAACCAGCCTGCACAGGGTGGTACATTGTCAGGTGAACTTGGACGGGAGCAAATTGTAGCCATGATGCAAGATATGCCTCAAGTAGTGGCTATCTCGGACGATCAAGTTGTTGGATATTTATTATCTACATCTAAAATGGTCTATAAAGAGCATCCTGTACCGATTCTTGATGCTATGTTTAGTGCTTACAGTGGCGCTTTAGATTCGTACGTGTATGGTCCAATTTGTGTAAATAAGGATCTGCGCGGAAAAGGGGTGGCACAATTGATGTTCAGCGAACTTATAAAGCAGGTGCCAAATCGAGAAGGGATTTTATTTATTAGAAAAGACAACATACCATCTTTACGTGCTCATGAAAAAATGGGTATTACAAAAGTTGGAAGTTTTGTATTTAGGGATACCGTTTTTGACGTACTTGCTTATTTGCCTGCAGCAGATAAGGGTAACAAATAGAAGCTTAAGCTCAAAATAGATATTAATTGCGACCAACTCGGTTTCTCCGAGTTGGTCGCAATTTTTTGGTGTAATTAACGTGTTTTGACGTACTTTTAGATGTGATCTATTCCTGCTTTATATTGTGGAGTATGGTCCACTTTAGCGAAAATATGAGGGGCATTCATTTCAATGCCTGCGGCTAGAAAATCGTTCAGAATCAACTGAAAGATCTCGGACTGTGCCAGTGCGATTTCAGCAGACTGCGAAATGTAGACATTTAGTTCATAGAGGACATAAAAGTCATCTAGTTTCTTCTGTAAGACAAAAGGTGCTGGCGTGGTATTGACCCGTGCTACCCGCGGAGGTATGTTTAAGAGCATTTCATGGATGCGTTCCCAAGGTTCTTCATAGCCTACTGTTAATTCGACCTGAAAACAAATTCCCTGATCTGAAAAGGTGGAATAGTTCACGGTGTTACCTGACAAGATAGATGAATTAGGGATGGTTATCTCCTCATTTTTAATGGTCCTCAGTCTTGTTACAAGCGGTGATTTTTCAATCACGACGCCAGTTTTATCAGCTATCGTGATGCGGTCTCCGATTCGGAAAGGCCGCATATAGGTAATCACAAGACCTGCAATAATGTTGGATATTGCTGAAGATGAACCTAATGAAAATAGCACCCCAATAAATACGGATATACCTTTGAAAATATCCGAGTTAGATCCTGGTAGATAAGGGAATATCAGGACGAGTGTAAATGCTTGCAATAGAAAGCGGACAATGGTAAATGTCGGCATCGCAAATTCACGATGGAAACCATTCACTTCTAGTTTTCCTTTGTCAATCTCCGTAAAGATGTATTTTACCAATCGGACGGCATAACGCATGACAAATAGGATAACAAATACCGTGATGAGGTTGGGAATATAATCCCAGATCGCTAAAAATGCCTTTTTTAGAGGTTTGGTAAATAGGCCGATCAAACTATTGGCCCAACTTTGTGTAAAGGGGAAGACACTGAATACAATAGGCAACATGATAAAGGCCATTAATATGATAAGTGCCCAGCGTAACATGTTGATGCTATTAATCAGGATGCGGGTTTTTTGAACGGAACTGACTAAAACATAATTCTTGATTTTAACATCTTTGATCAGCTGTGTGCGTTCGGTCATGATCCGCTGCACACTGTAATCTTTAATTTTATTGATCAATAGTATCAATAAGTAAAAAACAATAAAGATGAGCGCGATAAGCCCGATGCGGATCAATAATTTTGAAATACTGTTTTCTTCTTTTTCTCGGTTAATGGTTTCCTGAATACTTTTTAGATATTGTTTTGCGATTTCTTCTTTACTTTTTCCTTCAAGTAGTGCGTCTAACTCAGTAACTGAAGTGATAATGAGATCTTTATATACAATGTCTGAACTGATTTCATTGTTTTCAATTTTGAAGGAATCGACCTTTACGAAATCATCTTCGTATAAGTTTTGAATGCGGGTGACGACATTGTCAGCTCGGTCTTTTGCTAAAGATGAACCGAGTTTATTGTATATGTAAAACAGCGTATCGTTAAATGGAGCGACAGCATAACGTTTGGTGTTTTTTTTGATTGAATCAACTTTTATTTTTAACTGCTGATTTCGGATGATATTTTCTTCATCAAAGTTAGTGAGCTGTTGTTTTAGGTCTTCTTTCTTTGCGCTATTTTGTGTCTTTAGATTTGTGATTTCATTTTGAAGCTTAACACGTTCTAAAGAGTCGTTAATCTGTTGCTGCCTGATCCCATTTAATAGGGAGCTCAGTCCAAGTTCTTTTGTATTAACTGAATCTGTCTCCTGAGCCGGGAGCTGAAGGACGGCTGAAAAGCATAATAAAGCAGTAAGGAAACAAATGTAAAGTCTTTTCATATTGCAAGCTATTTTTTGATTCTAAGCCATATGACGAATGTACTTATGGTAGATTTAGTAGACCAAACATAGATAATTTTGCTTGTATTACACAATGCGGCTCTTAGATATTCTGCTATGAAACGATACATTGTACGATCTGGGCATCTTTTTTTAAAAAAAAGCCCCAGAATATGATTAAGTTCCATGGGGCGGTTCGGATTATTTGTTAATGATCATAGAAGCGAAATAAGTGATTTACCTTTTATGGAGTGGTGCTGGTCACTTTTTTTTGCCCTCTAAATTTTGAACGAATGACCTGATGATGGATGGTCATGAGGGTAAGAGTTGCTGTTACCAATACTGGTAATAGGGATAAATAAACCGTATAATAGATTTCTTCATCGAAACTATAGGTACTCCACGAGGATTCTCGATCTACAAAAATACTGTAATTCCAAAAGAACCAAAAGCTGGTCAATAGCACGAATTCTACTGCGATTTGATATCGGTTTCTCTTGATCTTCGCTATTAAAAGAAATAGTAGGGTTAGGATAATGGCGTTGCATAAAGAAATCAAGCATGCATCGTATATGAAACTACAGTCTAGACAGCCACTTGATGTTTGATCTGCTAATTTTCCCATCGACCAATATGTTTGAATAAAAGTAAATGCAAATAGTGTCATCGCAACAAAAGCTGTACTGCTCAATAATTTAAGTTTACTTTTTTTCATTTATCAGTATTTATTAAATAAACCCGCAGGCTTGCTGTGCAAGTCACTGCGGGTGGCAACCGCTAAGTTACAATTCGTTTTCCTCAAACATCTTGGCGTCGCGGGTATTTTTTTGTACAGCGATGGCTGAAAATATACTTAAGCAGAATGACATGGCATAAAATCCTTTTTCACTAAGCAGCAGATCGGCGTTCCAGAGCCCTACGGTAAGCAGTACCATTGCAGCAATTGTTGCAAACCAGCTAAGGCCATAATAAAGATCGGTTACGGCAATGCCTTCTGCTCTGTCTCGCACACTTTTCTGTACGGAGATTACGGCAAATAAACCGAATAATAGGATCGTGAAATAATATCCTTTTTCATTGAGCTCCATGGTAGCGTTCCAAAGCCCGATGCAGTATCCCATGGAGCCGGTTAGTAAAGCAAACCAGGATGCGCCGATGAATGCACCTGTAGGTTTGAATGGATTTTTTGTTTTTTCTTCGTTTTTTGTAAGTGGAGTGTTCTCCTCTGTTTTGTGTTTTAGCGGTTCCATAATTTTTGTTTTTTTATGTGTTATTATGAAAGCAAATGTCCGCTGTTGTCGCTAGATGCACAAATGAGATATTTGAAAATACTGATGATTTAAATTAATTTTTTAGTAGGTTTGTTTTTAAAATTAACCTATTATGGATGCGCTTGCGACATTAATAAATTTACTTGGTGATCAGGATAAAAAGGATTTTAAGGCATTTATGCGCAAGAAGAATAAGCGACACGATGTTAAAAATATTCTATTATTTGAATTGCTAAATACTGACGATATAAATGGCTTAGAAAAGCTGTTAAAAAAAACAAAAAGCAGGGATTCTTACCATGCTTTGCGTAAAAGACTGCACGATAACCTACTTTTATTTCTATCTCAGAAGACATTTGAAAGCAATAACAGTCAGGCTTCGGAAGTGATGCGTTTAATCGTTGTAAGCCGTTTTCTTTTGGAAAATGATGTGGATAAAACTGCTTTCAAGTGCTTGGTGAAGGCCGAGCAAATCGCAACAAAACTGGAACAGTATAATTTATTGAACGATATATTGCTTCTTAAAATAAATTATGCGCATAGTGAAGCTTCAGAAAATTTAGAAGACTTAACAACACGTTTTATGGTCAACCAGCAACATATGCAACGGGAGGCAAAATTGAATCTGGCATATGCTTTTCTGCGTCAGGAAATGCGTGAGGTAAATCTGAAAGGTAAAGTGGTCAACTTGGCCGCACTGATGCTCGGGACCATACGAAAATATCAGATTGCAGTCAAAGATTTAATGAATTATAAGTCTATTTATCAGATACTTTTTATAGCCAATGAATATGCGGCTATTCATCAGGATTATAGTTTTATAGAACGTTATATCCAGCGCATCCAACATTTTATTCAGGGAAAGAAGAAAGCGGATGAATCGCACTTATTTTATCAGTTGCATGTCCTTTATTTTTTGGCAAACTTTCATTTACGCAACAGAAGCTTTGATAAGAGTGCGGAGTATCTTTCTGAAATGAAGAACCAAATGGAACAGCACCGTTTTCATGAATCTCAATTTTATCCGCGGCATCAGTTGTTATCCGCTCTGAATCTATATTTTACTGGAAGGGGTGGAGAAGGAACAGCAGTATTGATGAAGGCTTTGGAAATGACAACAAAAAAGACAAAACAGGAGGACATAGAAGATTTAAGGATATGTTTAACGATGTTTTTATCGTTGCAGGATGACAGATCTTGCTTACGCCATCTTGCTTTGTTTCAGCATACTGATCAATGGTACGAGAAAAAAATGGGTATGCTTTGGACCATTCGTAAAAATCTGATGGAGGTTTTGGTTCATGCACAGTTCGGGCATATCGAACTTGCTGTTTCAAGGTTAAGTAGTTTCAAACGTCGATACAGTGGTTTTCTTACAGAAACTCATGAAGAAAGGGTATTACATTTTGCGAGTCTTGTGGAGAAATATTTCAATAAGCCTGATATTGTGTTTAATCCTGTATTTCAAAAAACTGCGGTCGATCTGTTAAAGAATAAAGAACATGCGGATATTTTTCATATTTGTTTTATTTCATGGCTGATCGCTAAGTGGGAGAAAAAGTCGGCCTATCAAATCGTACTTCAGCATTTGTCCAGTCGACATACATCCGAAAATATTTAGATGGTTCAATTTGGAATCCTGAGTAATTTTTGCCTAATGTAATCTTAATATTTAGGATTAAAAATAACTTCTCTCCGAGGTGCTTGTTGTATGGTTATGGAGTCTTTGTATTTTTCTGGTACGAGCGGTATTTTACTGCCTTATAAAAATAAAAGTTTTTATCCCGAAAATCTTCAGGAGAAAAGCAGGCTTGCGGTCTATGCTTTATTATTCAATTCGTTGGAGGTAAACAGTTCATTCTATAAAATACCACGTGAAGAAACTGTGAAACGATGGGCAGATGAAGTACCGGATGGATTTCGTTTCACCTTTAAATTATGGAGGGGAATTACTCACGCAAAAGGTTTGATCTTTGACCCGAATGATGTTGCTCATTTTTTGAAGGTGATTGCAGAAGCAGGCGAGAAGAAAGGTTGTTTACTGATTCAGTTTCCCCCCTCTGTTACGTTTAATGCTGCTGTGCATGTCAATCTTTTGCTAGAGACTGTTGTTAATGATGAGCATATAAAGGGATGGCGGGTATGCGTCGAGTTTCGGCATCCATCTTGGCATTGTGAAGATACATTTAGCTTGTTAAATTCGTACGGAGCCAGTCTTGTGCTGCATGACAAGAACAGTAATGGTATGCAATTGTCCTATAGTGAAACAGATTTTATTTATCTGCGATTTCATGGTCCCAATGGTAATTACCGGGGCAGTTATGAAGATGATTTTCTACAGGAATATAGTTCATATATTCGGGAATGGTTAGCTGAAGGGAAAGAGGTTTTCACTTATTTTAACAATACAATGGGCGACGCAATTCAGAACTTGAAGTTACTGTCGGAATATGTGAATGATAGGTATTAATATGGTAAGTGGTATCGATTTTATAATCAATACCACTTAGCTAATGTCAAATAGCTTGAACCTATATCTTCTCCTTCAGAAGATCAGCATACCAATGTCCCGACGATTTAACGATGCGTTGTTGCGTTTCAAAATCAACATATACTAAACCAAATCTGGGATGATAACCTTCTGCCCACTCAAAGTTGTCGAGAAAAGTCCATGCAAAATAACCATTGACCTGAACTCCTTCTTGTTTGGCCCTAAGTACTTGGGCAATGGTCGACTGTAAATACTGCACTCTCTTGGGGTCATCGACCTGATTGTTAACCACCTCATCTGGAAAAGCGGCTCCATTTTCAGTGACAATCAGTGGCGGTATATTGGGATAGGCACTGAATTTTTTCAAAACATGGTACATGGATTCAGGAAATACTTCCCAGTTCATGGCCGTGAGTTCGACCTTGCGCGATTTTGCACTTACAATTTTTGCGCGTAGGTAGGGGACGAATAAGGAATGACGGATGATTTCGCGGGTATAATTTTGTACTCCGATAAAATCCATATCAAACTTTAGCTCGTTTTCATCATTGTGCTTGATATATTTTTCAATTCTTCTTAGAATTTTGATCTCATCTGTAGGATAGCCCATACCTAGCAGGGGCTCTATGAAAAACCTATTGAGTAATACATCTGCTTTTTTAGCAGCAAGGATATCTTTTTCTCTTCCGGTGAACGGTTCAATATGCGAACAGGAGAAAGTGGTTCCAACGGTACTGTCTGGTTGTAGTGATTTAATAATTCTTGCACCTTTAGCCTGTGCTAGTGATGCATGATGTGCAGCTGCTAAAAAGTAATCGATTCCTTTTTTTCCAGGTGCATGTACGCCAAAGAAGTATCCAGCGGCACTAAATACCGCAGGTTCATTTAAAACCATCCAGTTTTTTACCCGATCGCCAAAGTGTTTAACACAGAGTGCTACATAATCAGCAAACCAATCGGTGACTTCCCTGTTGATCCATCCACCTCTTTGTTCCAGGGCATGCGGCAGATCCCAGTGATAGAGTGTTATCCAAGGTGTAATCCCTAATTCTAAAGAAAGATCGATGAGTTTATTATAGAAGTCAATGCCTGATGGATTGGCTTCTCCTGTACCTTGCGGTAGAATACGGCTCCAGGCAATGGAAAACCTGTAGTTCCTAATATTTAAGCTGTGCATCAAATGGAGATCTGCTATGTAGCGATTATAGAAATCGCAAGCAATATCTCCGTGCTGGTTTTTAAAGATCTTATTCTTTTTTTTTACAAAAGTATCCCAAATAGAAAGGCCTTTTCCATGTATATCATGAGCTCCTTCAATTTGGTAGGCGGCTGTAGAAACTCCCCAAATAAAATCTTCGCCAAAGGAATCTTTAGTTAAAATCATTTACGGAATTTATTTTCTCAAGTGGTGCAAATATCACTTATTTAAGTTGTTTTAATATTTGTGAAATCTAAGAGGAGAATAGAATGAACTAAACTGCACTAGAAAGATACGAAATAATACCCTTTGGAAGAAATGTGTGATCATTTTCATAATTCAAATGTTTTAAACCACTGTTTACATTAATTTGCTTATATAAATTTACAAAGCATATGTTAACTGTGTATGAATTGATTATGAAGTTTTTGAGTATTGTCAGGGCTCTTGCTTTTTAAACTATTTCATCACCATATATTTTTTGACATACCGATCTGTGTTAAGGATTCAATAGTTGGTTCAGAGAGCAGATGGAGATCGCGTTGTTTTTGGAATTCTAAGAAAGCGGGCATATTTAATAATTCTTTTTGAATGGCCTCATTTTTATATTGTGACATATGAATAAAGGTGTTGCTGCCATTAACCTGGAATATCGTATATACAAATTGATGATTGTCCAATTCTTTAAACTCATCAAGAAAAATCTGAATGTTTTCTTTGTTCGCATTAACATAGTCTTCTTTGATGGTATAAGTCACTTTTATAGCTATCATGGGGTATCTTTATGAATGAATACTGGTTTATGTATTCGAAGATAATGAATTTGATGCTATGGAAAGTAAAAACTCCGAACGAACAATTGGATATTGTTGGTTCGGAGTTTTTTATTTGAATCGAATGCTCAGCTTTTCACGGGTTACTTCTTGGTTTCAGTAACTTTACCACAGGTAAGCATCGCAGATCCATAGTAAGGATTTTTAATCGCCGTTTCATTGCTTAACCAATAGCCTTTTTTCATCGGGCAATATTGATAATAAACTGGTTGGCTGACCTTATCACTGCTTTTTACGATTTGCCACATGATCGTTGAAACTTCATTGAATGATGCACGCTGTTTTTCAAGATTGCCTGCTTTTGCTAATTTATCTACTTCAAGGGTCAAGTTATCTTTCAGTTTGAAAGCACTTTCTGCTTTTACCACTTTCTGAAGTGCTTGAATGAATTCGGAAGCCTTTTTCTCATCACTGCTTACCAATGCATTTTTTACACCATAATATTTACTTAATAGTGTTTCTGTATTTTGGGCAAGTGCCACATGACCAAATAGTGAAATTGCCAATATCAATAAGTTCTTTTTCATATCTATTTTCTGTTAATCATTTAAAGATAGTTTTAAAATTTTACTTTTGAACTGCTTCGTTATTTTCTCGATTTCTAAAGCAGAGGTTCTGTATTCTGTGTCTTTCAAATGCACTCGGCTTTACATTTTGCTATACCTGATGCTGACGAAGCTGTACTTCCTTTTCGCTTTCCTTTATTGATCTTATGTCAATATTAAAGTCTGCTGTATAGACTTTTCCATGTATTTTAAACTGCACCCACATCTTGTATTTACCAGCCTTTGTAATGTTTGTTTCTGCATATATCGGGTATTGTACATGTGGTATGGGCCGGATCTGTAAAAACTCTTTATCCGTCTTATTGATCATTAATATATGAGCTGATGTTCCCAAATATTGTTCCAAACTACTGTTATGCAGTTTCTTTTCGCATTTTTCGATGGCTATCTTTATACGTTGTATGTTGCCGGTTTTAAAATTATCGGTATTTTCAAGGATAACTGTATAGTCATCTATGTAACATATCGTTTTTTTTGAAGTGACTTCACGAGAAGTCATATAGTACCCTTTCACTTCGATTTCTAACATGTTTAAGACATGTTCTTTACCAAGAGGTTTAAAATAGGTGAACAAATGGTATTTTCCACCGTTATGAAAAGTCTGTGTTACAGCATAGCTACCGTCTTGCTGCAGCACTGGATGGATGTGTCTGAACCAATTAAGATCTTCACTAATGACGATGACATGAATGTTCATTTCATCAGAAATGTCCAATGCTACTTGTTTTTGGTTTTTTTTGATTGCAAATAGTAGTCTAACGGGATGTCCTGCTTCAATAATCTGTGGTAAAGTTGTTAATTGTACCTGATATTGATCTGGATTTTCCTGTTGAACAGATCTCAGATCCATTCCACATGTCGAACAGCTGTTGCCTTGAGTTCCGTTTACTTCGGGGGGCATAGGACAGGTGTATATGCTCATCTGAGGTGCATGGCGGTGGTTTTCCATATCTGAAGATTTGCTTTGGGTGTAATTGCGGAATTTCGATATGCTTCCGCAATTACTTAACCCAAAATTCTTAGTGTTTAAAGAATCTGTTTAATTCTTTTTTAAGATTTTAAAGGTTCGATTTTAAAACCTGATTTCTCTACGATTTCGATAACTTCCTGTTCCGATATCCCATCTGTCTTAACTGTAAGTACTTTATCTCTACTGGCAACGTCTACTTCCCAATGGTTAATACCCGTTTTATCAGTTAGAAAAGGAGTTACTTTGGTTACACAGCCACTGCAGTTAATATTGGTCTTGAATTGAAAATTTTGATTATTGCTATCCATTTTATTTTATTTTTTAGCGTTTGTTTATAGTACAAATTTCAGTAAAAAAATACGGTGGCACTTTACGTTATTTGCTATTTGATTTGTAATATTTACTGATTATAGTCATGCTATTGATTATGCTGTTTTTATTATCGTGTCATGTGTAATCTTACTCTCAATAGTATCCCGGATAGTGTTTAGACGGCTTCATACTATTATGCGATGACAATGGAAACAGACTGATCTAAAGGATAGCTCTGGCAAAGTAGAATTTTACCTTCAGTGACTTCTTCATCCGAGAGGGCATAATTGTTTACCATTTTGATCTTGCCATTTTCTTGGATTGCCCAGCATGAACCGCAGGTGCCTTTTTTACATGAACTGGGCACCTGAATGGCATGGGCACTAATGGCTTCTAAAAGGGATTGTCCTGGTTGTACATCGATGAGAGAAGTACACTCGTAGGTCTGTTCTTCATTGTCTCTGTAATGAGTCTCAAAGTAGCTGACCAGTATTTCTCTGTGCTCTTCGTTCTCGATAACGATGATCTTATCGGTTATGACCGGATCAAAATATTCGGTATGGATATTTGATTCGGGAATCTGTAAAGCGCGCAGTGTCTCACGATACAACTGCATCAGTTCTACTGGACCACATATGAAGTAATGAGCTTTCATTTTTTGCTTAATATACTGTCCGATCAAGCTTTTAATGATCGGTTGAGAAAATCGACCGGAGATACTGTTAATGCCTTTAATCTCTTTATTAAGACGCGTAAATGAATGAAAAATACGCAACTGCTTGTTCTTTTCCATTTCTTCCAGTTGGAATTTGAATATGGTATCCTCCGGGCTGCTGGTAGAATATAGCAACAGAGGGGGACAAGCTGTTTTAATAAGACTTTTTAGCATAGAGAACAAGGGTGATATTCCACTTCCACCTGCAAGAAAAACAAGTTCTGAATCAGGGATAATATGTTTCTTCAAGATAAAGTTGCCTATAGGTGCATCGATATCCCACTCGCTAATATTTTTTGCATTGTCCACTAGATAATTGCTCATTTTTCCACCAGCAACTCGTTTAACTGTAATGGACGGGAATTTATCGGCAGGTGCGGAGCTAAAGGAATAGGATCTCTGTAGGGGTTCTCCGTTAACAATACAGGAAATATTAAGATACTGACCAGGCTGATATTCAATCGTATCCTGGTCAGTACTGAAAAATATGGTTACAGCATCTTTGGTCTCCTGTATAACCTGATGCGTGGTCCATTTATATTTTTTCATATGGTTTTAACGTTTACTTTTTAAGTGTCTTAATGAAAATTACAGCCATGACTGCTGCAATGAGACATATGATGGAAGCTGCAAAAAAACCGGTTTGAAAACCTGTGTTCAAAGCAGTAGCTTCTGTGGCTCCTGTTGCTTTTATAGTATTGGTTTTTGCTGCGGAAATGGCAACTATTATAGCCAGTCCTAGAGCTGAACCGATTTGATAGCTGGTGTTTACCAGACCGGAAGCAAGGCCGGTTTCCTCAGGTTTGGCACCCGACATCGAAGCGATAGTGCCAGGTATATACGTTAGTGACATACCTAAAGCGCCTAATAAAGATGCTGGCAATACATTGATTATAAATGTACCATCAGGAGGGATTGTGCTAAAAAGAAGGAGTGAACCTGCCAAGGCAAGCAGGCCCGCTATCATGTTTGCTTTGAAGCCAAATCGAGCGACTAATTTACCTGTAAGACCGACCATCAAAAACATGATTGCAACTGTCATCGGTAAAAGAGCAAGTCCACTATTGAAAGCTGTGTAATGCAGGGTTTGCTGCAGGTAAAGATTGAGGAAAAACCATAAGGGTATCCATGCTGCCGCTAATAATGCCATCACCACGTTACCTGATAAAAGATTAGGGACTTTAAAAATAGCAAGGGGAATTAAAGGCTCCCTTTTCTGTTTCTGTATGATAATGAAAATAATGAACAGCAACAATGATAAGCCCAGTAATCCAATGGTTTGGACTGATATCCAACCGGCATTTTCTGCTGATATAATCGCATATACCATCACAATAAGGGCTACCGTTGCTAAAATTGCGCCGACGATATCTACTTTTCCTTTACGGGTAGTTCCTTTGAACAGTAGTTTTTGACTGAAGAATAATACAGCAAGTCCTACTGGAATATTAATTAAGAATAACCAATGCCACGAGAGCCATTCAGTAATGGCTCCACCAAGGAATACACCGGCTGAACCACCTGCAGCAGCAGAAGCCCCCCAGAAACCTAATGCTTTATTGAGTTCTTTGGGATCGGTAAATTTGGACAGTACTAAGGTAAGTGCTGCAGGGGCTATAAGTGCAGAGCCTAAGCCCTGTAAAGCTCTTCCGGTATTGAGGGCGGCCTCTGACCAGGCCACACCCGCTAAAAGTGACGCTCCTGAGAGAATGGCAAACCCCCACATGAAAATCTTACGTGCGCCAAAGAGATCGGATAAACGTCCTCCTAGCAATAAGAAACCTCCAAATAGAATTACATAGGCATTAAAAATCCATTGTAAGCCACTTTGTGAGTAGCCAAGATCGGCTTTTATTGCCGGTAATGCCACGCCAATAATAGAAGTGTCCATGATCACAATAAATTGTGCGGTACATAGTAAAAATAGTGCTGCCCAGCGTTTACTGTACGGAGCAGTTGGATTTATGGTACCTGTTTTATTTTTATTCATTTTTTATTTAATTAATGGTAAGTAATTATAGGCTTAGCTGCCCAACAGCATGTTTTAATTTTACATGTAGAACCTGTATCTTATATATCGCATTGAGGTTGTTGATCTTTGCTTGTGTCAATGCCAGTTCAGCATCTGTCAACTCAAGTCTTGACCCCAGACTGTTTTTGAAACGGTCATCTACCATCTGATGGTTTAATGTGGCAGACTGCACCGTTTTTTCTTGGATGTTTAATTGGTTAACTGCTTCCTTCCACTGACTGATCAACGTTGCAAGCTCGGTTTTAACTTCATCTTTTAAATCGCTTAATCGTATTTCTTCCTGTCTCATTTTGATTTTGGACTGGTTGATTTTGGACTTGGTACGGTTGCCATTGAAAACAGGTACTGTAAGCTGGAGCCCTAAGAAGGATGTTCTGGGTAATGCATATTGACCAAACTTAAAATTATCCGCTTGTGCCTGCAGCTGATACTGACCGATTAGAGAAAGCTGTGGCAATAGCTCCGCTTGGATCACCTTCATATTTTTCTGTTGCAGTTCTATGGTAAGTTCTTGAATATTGAGATCTTTTCTGTTTTTTTCGGCAATAGCCAATGCGGCATCAACTTGATGAAACTCATGCTGACTTGTTTCGATGTTCAGTTCTAGATTGTCAGATAGCTCAATTTCTGCAGGATCTTCTAGTCCGATCAGTCTTTTGAGTTCAATGCCTGCTACCGTTACATTGTTTTTTAAGTAAGAAACGGATGATTTCAAATTTGCGACAGCAACGAAGCTTCTTAATGTATCTGATTTTAAACCTCTGCCCTGGGCTAATAATGAACGGGAATCTTGCAGTGCTTTTTTATTTCTCTGAAGACTTTGTTCTAGTAGATCAAGCTGACTGTTCATCATCAACATATCAAGATAACGTGTAGAGACCAAAAGGGCAATCTGGCTTTTGAGGTCAGCTGTTTTTTCATTTTGAATCGATTCATTAATCTTTGAAGCTTTTGTCAGATGATGCGTACCAGGTGCAAGAATGGGCTGGTTGAGGGTAGCAAAAACATGATAGACATTTTTACCACCGATAGCCACATCTTGTACTGCTTTATCAGTACCTGCAAATGAACCCGGGAGGAAGATAACCTGTCTGTCAAAATAGCGCGAGTATGCAGCATTAGCCGAGATACTTGGAAGTAATCCACCTTTGACTTCATTGGTTATTTCTCGGGCATGGATTTCTTCCAATATTTGCACCTGTATTGCTTTATTTCCCTGTTTTGCCATTTCCAAAGCATCTTTGAGTGCCAGCATTTTTTTCTGGGCATGCAATGGTTTACTGCTACCAATGAGTAGCAGTAGGGTAACGATATATAGGATATTTGTTTTCATTGAATTATAATTTGTGGTGATGTTCACTTGTTACGGTATACATGCTTTTCCTTTATTTTTTGCTAAGCAAATCGCTGCTTATTGCGGAGGAAATGAAACCATCATGAGCATATTTTTTCCCTTTTAGATTTATTTGTAACCCTATTCAAGATTTTTCGATCGCTTCATCGTTTTTTTTGTGTGGGTATGCTCATGATCTGTTTCAGTTTAACTTAATGTTGTATTTCGATAGCGCGCTCTTCAGTTGGTTCCTCAACAACAGCTTTTGGAGTTTTCTTACTTGATAAATACGAGTAAACTGCCGGAATGATAAATAGGGTGAGGATACCTGAAAAGACAAGTCCTCCGGCAATCACGATTCCTAATGACTGGCGGCTATTGGCTGTCAGTGCAATGGGTAATGCACCAAATATCATGGCAAGAGACGTCATAAGGATCGGTCTAAAACGCTGCTCTGCAGCTTGAATCGCAGCATCGTATTTCGAAAGGCCTGTTTCCTTGAGGTGGTTGGCAAATTCAACGATCAGAATTCCGTTCTTAGTAATCAGTCCTACTAATGTAATAATCCCGATCTGGCTAAATACATTTAAACTCTGCTCATACCAGTAAAGACTAAGCACTGCTCCAGCAATTGCCATGGGTACGGTAAGCATAATGGTAAGTGGATCGCGCATGCTTCCAAATTGTGCTGCCAGAATCATATAAATAAGTACGAGTGCCAGGATGAGCGTAAAGGTGATATTGCCTTGACTTTCGGTATAATCTCTGGACTGACCGGCAAGTGAACTTTTGAATGTTTCGCCCAGTACTTCTTTTTTTATTTTTTCGATTTCCTGTATACCTTCTGCGAGACTTACTCCTGGCGCTGTTGCCGCAGATACAGTTGCTGATGTATACTGATCATAGCGATAAATGGCCGCCGGACTAACGGCTTCTTCCATTGTTATCAGGTTATTAAGTGGAATCATCTGTCCTGAAGTTGAACGGACATAAATCGTATTCAGGTCGCTTTTATCATTTCTGTACTGGCGGTCTAATTGTCCGATCACTTCGTACTGACGGTCGTTACGTAAGAAATATCCGTAACGCTGTCCTGAGAACGAGAGTTGTAAGGTATGGGCTATTTCTTCGATGGATACGCCCATCATAGAAGCTTTTGCACGATCGATATTTACTTTCACCTCAGGTTTGTTGATCTTAAGATCAGCGTCAATGAATAGCAGTTTTTTACTTTGGCGTGCAGCAGCCAGGAATTTTGGAAGCACGGTAGTCAGACTATCTAAGTTCGGAGCCTGAAGAACATATTGAATAGGCATACCACCACCATAACGGGTTCCGATTGTTGGAGGTAAATAAGGGAAGAGCAGAAAGCCTCTAAATTTACCCGCAGCTGCTCCATATTGGTTATATAGATCCTGAATGCTGGATTTTCTTTCCTTTGGATCTTTAAGATAGATACTCTGCACGGCTACGTTGACCGGTGCTGGGGCCGGAATGAATGAAATAGCGACCATGGAGTAGGTTTGGTACAATCCGTCGGTCGAGTCATTTACATACTTTCCAACTTCGGTCATATGCTTTTTCATATAATCAAAAGAGACACCTTCAGGAGCTATAGCGATGAGGTTCATGTTGGAACGATCTTCTACAGGTGCTAGTTCTGAAGGAAGTTGCTTACCTATAGCATAAATAAGCAGGGTAGTGCCAGCTAAGAAGACCCAAGCTAACCATCGAACGCGCATAAATGCAATCAGTAAATAGGCGTAGCCATTGTTTAGACTAACGAAAAAGGGTTCGGTGACACGATAGAACCAACTCGGTTTTTCTTTTTTCTTCAAAAAGTATGCACTTAGCATAGGGGTCAGTGTAAGCGCTACAAATGCTGAAACCAATACTGATCCTGATACGACAATGGCAAATTCTTTGAAAAGTTGTCCACTGATACCACCCATAAAAATAATGGGTAAAAATACGGCTGCTAACGTAATTGTCGTGGAAATAACCGCAAAATAAATCTCTCTTGTACCTTTAAATGCCGCCTGAATAGGGGACATACCCTCTTCAATTTTTTTATAGATATTTTCTAACACGACAATTGCATCATCTACGACCAGTCCAATGGCAAGTACCAATCCAAGAAGTGTCAAGATATTGATCGTGAAACCGGCAATATACATAATGAAAAATCCGGAAAGAATGGATACCGGAATGGCAAGAACGGGAATAATAGTAGATCTCCAGTCTCTCAGGAATAGAAAGATAATCAAGACCACGAGTCCGAATGCTATGAATAACGTTTCTTCGACCTCTTTAATGGATTCGCGTACGGAGCGCGTATAGTCGAACCCTACGATCAAGCGATATTCTGAAGGAACTTCTTTTCTTAATTGATCTAACCTTCTGTAAAACTCATCGACTACTTCTATGGCATTTGCTCCACGTTGTATCTGAATAGCAACACCGACACCGATACGGTTCAGATTTCCTGTTTCGTTGATGATGGCTGTACGTTCATTCTCTTCTCCTAATTCGGCTGATCCAATATCTTTTAATCTTATGATGGTATTGTCAACTTGCTTAATGAGCATTTCTTCAAAATCTTTTACAGAAGTTAGGCGTCCCATCGTCCGGATGCTAAGCTCACTGTTGTTTCCTTCGATTCGACCTGCCGGCAAGTCAATATTCTCGCGGAGTAATGCTTGTCTTATATCGGCAGGAGTAAGTTGATATGCCGCAAGTTTTGCTGGTTCAAAGCGCAATCGCATAGCATACTTATGCTCGCCTACGATGGCTACATTATTAATACCAGGGATAGACTGCATTCTATCTTTGATAGTCGTAGAAGCAAGGTGACTTACTTCTTTTATATTTTTGGTGTCGCTTTCCACTTCCAGGAATGCCACCAGATTGTCTGGTGATGATGCCTTTTGTACGATTGGTGGATCGACATCGCTCGGGAGCTGTTTACGAGATTTGGAGACTTTGTCTCTAACATCGTTCAGCGCATCCTCAATGTCAATTTCCCGATTAAATTCGATTGAAATAACACTTACCTGTTCTCGCGATTCGGATGATATGGTCCGTATGCCACTTGATTCGGCAATGGATTCTTCCATCGGTCTGGTCAGTTTAGATGCAATTACATCTGGACTTGCACCAGGATAGAAGGTAATGACCGTAATGACGGGTGGTTCTGTTAACGGGAATTCGCGGATACCTAATTGTTTCCATCCTATTATTCCTAATATGACGATAAGGAGAGAAAATACCCCGGCCAAGACGGGTTTTTTTATACTTAAATCTGATATACTCATGAAGCTAAGATTTGAAATTAATTAATTTGACAGGACAGCTTTTACGGGAGTACCGTCTCCTAAGCGCAGCATATTGGAAACAATGATGCTGTCGTTTGGCATGATACCAGACGTTATGATTGCGTCCTTTTCTGTTCTGTTACTTACGGTGACTGCCATCGGTTTTGCAACCCCATTTTTGATCACAAAAACAGCATAGCCTTTTTCACCTGGTGCTAAAGCCTCAGTTGGAACTGTTATTCCTTTTGCACCTTGATTATTTACTTGGAAGTACACTTTAGCCGATAGACCTGCACGGAATTGTCCGTCAGCATTATTTGTTATTGCTTGTACTTGTAAGCTTCTGCTTTGTGCTTCAAGCCCTGGTTCTGTAGCTGCTATTGTAGCGAAATATTCGGTATCGGATAATTCGGATGTAAACTTAATTTTGCTTCCTGTCTTTATCAATGGTAAGTATTTTTCTGGGACAGAGAAGTTGATCTTAATAGCGCTTTGATCCTGTAAGGTCACGAGTGTCTCTCCGGGAGATACATAGGCTCCGAGATGTACTTTTGAAATACCAATTTTCCCGGAGAATGGCGCCCGGATTATGGTCTTTTCTAAATCTACTCGAAGCAGCTGTTCTTGTGCGTTTAAAGATTCGAATCGCATAACGGCCTCATCATATTCTTGCGGTTTTACGGTTTCGGTTTTTAATAGATTGCCAAGTCTTTCTTTATTCAGTTTAGCGAGATTCAATTCGGCACCTACTTGTTTTAAACGGGATCTGATATCGGCATCATTGAGTTTGTAAAGTACGGTTCCTTGACTGATATAACTACCGTCTTTAAAAGATACCTGAGTAATCTTCTGAGGGAGCTCGCCAACTATGGAAACTTCTCGATAAGGCATCATGGTGCCGACGACGGCTTCTTTTTGATCGAGTTGCTCTTCCTGTGCGATGATGATATCTACGGGTAATTTACTGGCATCTGCGGATGGTGTTGGTGCTTTTTCTGACGTTTTTTCTTGTTTATTTTCACAAGAAATAAGTAAGATGCTGAGTATGGGAATTAAAATTCCTAATCTTTGTATTGTGTATTTGTATAACATGTTTTGATGTTTTATTTTTAACAATCGATTAAATTTCATTGCCAAAATTAGATACAAATGCGACCGTACTTTTACAGAATTACAGATAAGAGTTATGATATTTATTTTGATGTTTTATATCGTTTTTTGCTGAATGGCGTGAGTGGAATCGCTTAACATCTTGGCAAAAAATAGGAACTCCTGTTCATATATAAACAGGAGTTCGAATAAATATTTGAATTAATTAATGCGGTTTTATACCGCTAATTTTCTTTAGCAGTTTTCTAAACTTGGTTTTTATTTTTTGATTGCTCTTCTATAATTGCTAGTTTATTGCGTTTCATTCTTTTATAATGGGAAGATGTAAAACCTGTGTATTTCTTCAACTGGTTTGACAGGTGTGCAGGACTACTGTACCCTAGACTATAGGCAATTTCAGATAAGGAGAGTTGTGTATAAAATAACAGTTCTTTTACTTTCTCTATTTTCCTTGAGATAATGAATTTTTCAAGTGTCCATCCTTCTGAGGATGAGAATAGTGCACTTAATGAATCATAATCTTTACGTAATTCGTCGCGGATAAGTGTTGAGAATTTAATGCGTTCGCCAGTGTCTAATTGTTTTTGAATGCCTTTTTCTACAGCGCTTTTAATCTGCGAGATGAGTCTCTGATCTTTGTTATATAGTAAATCAAAACCATACTTCTGCAACATGGTTTTGATAACTTGCTCTTCAAGGATTTTATCCCTTACTTTTAGAATTACTTCACCTAAGCGTATGTCGGAAATCTCCAGACCAAGCTTTGGTAATTCTTCTGACAGAATGTATATGCACCTATCGCACACCATTCCTTTGATTAATAGTTTCATGGATAAAATAAATGTTTAATATTGATTGTGTTATGTGATCAAAATTGCGTTTTTATCAGTAATAAAATATTACGTTATTTCTTGTTTATTTTATGAAATTTTAAGAATCATGAAAATAATCGACAAATTTATTAGCATTAAAAATTACAAACTAAACAAGTAAAAGCAGCAATAATTTACTATCAATCATGCAGATTTTTGTATGAAGTAAAAACGCGAAAAAAATGAAAAATAGACAAAATACGGAAGATCAAATTTTAAATGTGCTTAAAGATTATGAATCAGGAAAAAGTGGTTCGGAGCTGTTTGCTAAATATGGTGTATCAGGGACAAATATTTTTGAACTGAAGAAAAAATATAAGGACTTAGGGACAGATATCTTGAAAGAGTTTATAGATCTACATGACGAAAATTATAGGTTGAAAACGATGTATGCTGATTTAAGTTTGCAATATCGTAAACTGAAAGATGTATTAAAAGAGGATTTCTAAATGAAATATCCGATAAGTAGTATCTGTCGGGAAAAAGTGTTCAATAAAGTGGGTGTAAACAGGGTGTTATTATTAATCAGCTATAATCTAAACATAATTTCAGGGATACTTTATTGTGTTTTAAGGTATCCCTGAGATTTAAAATCTTTTAATTGCCACAACAACCTGTTGCGCAACTTGAGTCTTGTGTGATGTTATCAGCGACTTTATAACCAGCTTTTTCAATCGTTTCAATTACCTCCTTTTTTTCATTGTCATCTTCATAGTTGATGAACAACTTGCCACTTTCAATTTTTTCGATTGTAATGCCTGCGATACCTTGCACAGCACTGTTCACTCTTGTTTGGCAATGAGCACTCTGCATGTCTGGTATACTCAATTCTACTTTTTTCATTTTTAACTAATTTTGATATAGCAAATTACCGGATAGTTATTGAATCCTATATTACACTTTTTCCTATTTGATTTGCGATATTTACTGATGGAATGGTGTATTGTGTCGAAGTCGAGACTGTTCTATATAGTTGATGAAGGTAGTTCAATAGAAAAGGCGGCCCTTAATGATGGAACCGCCAATTTAAATATTGTGCTTTTTATTTAAAGTCGAAATTATAGTTACTGTTTTTTTGCAATAGGTGTGTAGTCGGGAAGATTAGTTACTCTTATCGTATCGATCCCTTCCAAAGACCATGTAATGGGAAGCATGGTCATATAGCCGCATTTCGGACATTGGTCTCCTTCTATACCGATCATCTCCTTATGTGATGGACAACCTGTAATAAAATTACCATTTTTATCAAGTGCGTGACCGAGTTCATTTTCGTACTTGTTTACTCTTTTTGTTGCCCCATTATTCTGAGCAACCTCCGTATGATTGTGGGTATCTCCATCTTGATGATCATGTCCTTTTTTTGCACTTGTGTTATCGCTAGCACAAGCTGATAAAAATGCAATTGCCGAGGTCAGTATCGCTATTATAAATTTGTTTATTTTCATATTGATTACGATTAATAGTTTATAATCTTCTAGCTCTTATTGGGTTATTTTTTCCATTTTAACCGCAAGCTATTGCTTACCACACTTACACTGCTTAGGGCCATTGCTGCTCCAGCAAACATGGGATTGAGCAAGAAACCATTGATCGGGAAAAGAATTCCTGCAGCAATGGGAATGCCGATAAGATTATAGATAAATGCCCAGAACAGGTTTTGCTTAATTGTTGCTACAGTCTGTTTAGAAAGACGTATAGCCTGTGAGATTTTTGACAAGTCGGATGAAATAATAGTCATTTTGGCGACATCCATTGCTATATCACTTCCCTTACCCATGGCAATACTGACATCTGCCGTAGCTAGTGCGGTACTGTCATTAATACCATCGCCTACCATTGCTACTGTTTTACCTTCTTTTTGTAGTTTTTTTACAAAATCAGCTTTATGTTGCGGTAGTACTTCGGCCTTGTAGTTCGCTATGCCCGTCTGCTGCGCAATGGCTTTTGCGGTAGCTTCATTATCACCTGTAAGCATATACAATTCGATGCCCATCCGTTGCAATTGCTTAATGGCCTCAATAGATGTTTCTTTTATCTTGTCTGAGATTGCGAGTACGGCCAATGCTTGATGACTGTCTGCAAACCAGATAACTGTTTTTGATTGTTCACTCCATTTATCAGCTTGCAGCTGTAGTTCATCTGTAATACTGATATTGTTTTCCAGGAGTAATTTTCTATTACCTGCCCAATAATTTTCATTATTGTAACCTGCTTTTGCACCTTTGCCTGTTATACTTTCAAATGTGCTGAGTGAAACGGGAGCTGTACCTGCCATATGTTTAACGACTGATTCAGCTAAAGGGTGTTCAGACTGTTTTTCTAAACTGAATAAAATCTGCTTTACTGTTTCATCCTCATTTAACCATTTGATACCGGTAACCTGTGGTTTTCCTTCAGTGATGGTTCCAGTTTTATCTAAAACAATCGCATTTACTTTTTTTGCTAATTCAAGACTTTCAGCATCTTTAATCAAAATTCCATTTTCTGCTCCCTTACCAACACCGACCATAATTGCGGTAGGTGTAGCTAATCCCAAAGCACATGGACATGCAATCACTAATACTGTTACTGCAGCCAGAAGACCCTGTACTAAACCGCTTTCGCCACCTAATACAATCCATAACACAAAAGTGATAAGCGCAATGCCAATAACTACGGGAACGAAGATACCTGCGATTTTATCGACAAGTTTTTGTACAGGAGCTTTGCTTCCTTGTGCATCCTGAACCATTCTGATGATTTGAGCAAGCATTGTTTCCTTACCAACTTTGACCGCGGTAAATTGGAAACTTCCCTTCTGATTGATGGTTCCTGCAAATACTTTCTCATTTTCGATTTTCAACACAGGAACAGGTTCTCCACTTAGCATGCTTTCATCCACATACGAATTACCTGATTTTACTATACCGTCTACAGCAATTTTTTCTCCCGGCTTTACTAATATAACATCGCCTGCATTTACATCTTCTATTGCTGTTTGTTTCTCAGTACCGTCAGATTGTATTACCATCACTGTTTTAGGTTGTAATCCCATCAGTTTTTTTATAGCCGACGAGGTGTTTCCTTTCGCTTTTTCTTCAAGTAGTTTTCCTAAGAGAATAAATGCGATAACCACGGCAGCGGCTTCAAAGTAAACGTGTGCGTGCAATCCTCTTGCATGCCAGAAATCGGGTGCAATCATATTGAATACACTGAATATATAGGCTATACCTGTGCTTAAGGCTACTAGGGTGTCCATATTGGCCGAACGGTGTTTTGCTTGTTTCCATGCATTGATATAAAAATCTTTACCTAACCATAGGACAACTGGTGTGGCAAAAAACCACATGATTTCATTGCCATAGGGCATATCCATAAAAAACATACCGATAGTCACTACAGGAAGTGAAAGTAGGATTGCCCAAATAGTTTTATTTTTTAGTGTACGGAATTTCTTTTCATGTATTGCCTCTAACGTCTCCTGTTCTTTGGCTTCGTCTTCAATGAGTAAATCGAATCCGATGGACTGCACTGCTTTTTGGAGCGCTAATGGGTTGGTCATATTGGGAAGGTACTCTACGGACAGTCTTGCTGTAGCAAAATTGACAGCTGCATTGACGACGCCGTCAGCATATTTAACACCGCTTTCTGCACTGATGGCACAAGACGCACAGGTCATATTAAGGACAGGAAAGGATTGTTTTACAGTAGTAACGCCATAACCTAAATCCTGGATGGCTTTAACAGCCGCCGTCACGGTATCGGTATCATTGACCGTTATCGTTGCACGGCGATTGTTTAGCTCTACTTTGTGGCTTTCAATACCTTTAACCTGTGCTAATCCTTTATCAACAATCAAAGCACAATGTTCGCTGTCTACATCTTCTAAAGGAAGGAATATTGGTTGCCTATTATTCGTTGCCATATTTTGTATCTTTTATTTTATGATACAAAGTTGAGAACAATTAAGGTTTTGGGTATTGCACTTTAATGGAAAAGAGTTGTAAGATTTACACCTCGTCCAACGGTGTTCTTTTGTCTTCTTTGATCTGCTTGAACTGACTTGGTGTAAGCCCTGTTACTTTTTTGAACTGGTTGCTTAAGTATGCAACACTGGAATAGTTAAGGCTGTCAGCAATTTCGCTTAAAGACAATTCGTCGTATCCTAACAGTTCTTTGACTTTTTCAATCTTTTGGGCAATAAAGTATTTTTCGATCGTCGTGCTTTCAACTTCTGAGAATAGGTTTGAAAGATAATTATAATCATGTTGTAACTTATTGCTCAAAATATCGGATAGGTTATTTTTTGTTTCACTGTCTTGGTAATGTACCAACTCAATAATAACGTTTTTGATACCCTCAATGATTTGACTTTTTTTATCGTCAATGACTTCAAATCCTCTTGCTAATAGATTTTCATTCAGCATTTTAATTTGATCGTCCGATAATTCTTGCTTCAAAGCCACTTTTCCAAGGGTCACATTTTCTGTCTGAATGTCAAGTTTTTTTAATTCACTCTGTACCACCATGATACAGCGGTCGCATACCATGTTTTTTATATATAGTGTTGCCATATCTTTTCTTTATATGCTAAAATAATGTATGAAATCGAACAGGTAAATGTACAATTAATATTTATAGGTCATCAATTTTTTAAATATTTGACGCTATTCCTAATTGCATATGCTTGTTGTTTATAAAGGATTAATGGGTATCATACTGCGACCCCTAATCGACATATGCATTGTTCGTTAAACTTCCTCTTTGATAAGAATCGGGTAGGGGTATTCTGTCTTTCTAGGATAAGTTTTTAGAGTTAGAGGAAGGTTTGCCGATATTTCTGAGGGCTGATTCCTATTAATTCTTTGAATAGGTTTGAAAAAGTCGGAATACTGTCGTAACCGATTCTGTAAACAATTTCACTAATATGCAGTGATTGATCTTCTAATAATTCTAATGCGAGCTGCATACGGCTTAATTTTATAAACTGAAAAATGGTTATATCTGTTTCTTTTTTAAATTGTCTTGACAATGTCCGCTCGGGAATATTTACGTGTTTGGATAAGGATGTTATTGTAATCTGTTCACTGATTGATTGCGTAATATATTCAACAACTTTTAGGAGTGACTCGGATTTTGGTGGTTGTGCATGAAGTTTTAGGGGGCTGACTAATATATATGATAACATTTTTTTTAAAGACGCTAACCCAACTTCTTTCAGTTCTTTATCGGACCAATGTTGTACGCCAAAGGCTAGCAGATTATCCAATAAGTTTGATGGAGAGAAAATAGCGATATTTCCCCAATGTGCAATAGGATACTGTTCCTTATTCAAATCAAGAAAGATCGTCTTGAGTTTTAAATTGGGCGATCTTGATATTAATTTATGTTTGACTTGTGCGTCAACATAAGCGTAGTGGCGGGCAGGAATACAAAAACTTCCCTTTTCTGAGTAGAGATATACGGCGCTCATTTCGGGGGAGATCAGCTGTGCTTTTTCATGATCATGTATCTCGGTATTAAATTGACCAAAATACCGGATCTCAATATTTCCATCTTCAATAACTTTTGTACAATCTAGTGTTGATATATAAGCTTTTGGCATAATTAGATAAGTATTGCTCTATTTTCAAATATAACAAAATAAAATCTGTCTTTATTTTTGGGAAAAAGAAATAGAATGAATAAGAAAAAAATAGATATTTTCGATACAACTCTTCGCGATGGCGAGCAGGGACCTGGGTGCTTGCTGACTCTTCAATCAAAACTGGAAATAGCCGAACAGCTTGAATTTCTCGGTGTTGATATTATAGAAGCCGGTTTCCCTGTGAGTTCTCCTGCAGATTTTAAGGCCGTACAGGAAGTTTCAAAATTAATTAAAAATGCTAAAGTGTGCGCATTGGCAAGAGCTCGTGAACTGGATATTGACATTGCGGTTGATGCCCTCAAAAATGCAGTGTGCCCTCGTGTGCAACTTGGTATCGGGACTTCGGATATTCATATTAAAAATAAATTTAATAGTACCAGAGATGAAATTTTAGCCGTAGCATTTAAAATGGTGCGGTATGCGTCCAAAAAAATTGAAGAGGTGCAATTTTTTGCTGAGGATGCTGGTAGAGCTGATAATTTATTCTTAGCAAAAATGGTTGAAAATGTAATTGATGCGGGAGCAAAGGTTGTTAATTTACCAGATACAAATGGTTTTTGCACACCATTTGAATATTATGAAAAGATAAAATTTGTGATTGACACTGTTCCGAATATTCATAAAGCTAAAATCTCTGTCCATTGCCATAATGATCTGGGAATGGCGACTGCAAATACGATCGCAGGTCTGCTAGCTGGCGCTAGCCAAGCGGAAGGGACTGTGAATGGTGTTGGTGAAAGAGCTGGAAATGCCGCGTTGGAGGAAATCATTATGACGCTTATGATCAAAGATCTGCCTGTGTATACGACTGTGAATCCGATCTATATTAGTAAGTTGAGTAAAATGGTCGAAAGGGCTATGTCGAATGCTGTTCAGGCGAATAAGGCTATTGTTGGGAGAAATGCATTTGCGCATTCTTCGGGAATTCATCAAGACGGTGTACTCAAGGACAGAAGCAATTATGAAATAATCGATCCTGCGATGATCGGTTTCGAGTTACCAGATCTTATACTGACAGCCCGAAGTGGTAGAGCTGCATTGAAAAATAGGATGCAAACGCTAGATATACAATTTGTAGAAAAGGAATTTGAGCTATATTATGACTGTTTTTTGCGGTTAGCGGATACTAAATCTATTGTAACTGATATTGATCTCGTGGATTTATGTTATGATATTAATAAGGGATAAGCTGACGTGTTGAATTTCCTGACTCTTTATAGCATAAGATAGGATCATTTTTTAACATATGTAAAATTTATAATCAATGCTTTTGGTCAATTTTGTACTCCGCATGATAGGTTGATTACAATAGATGTATAAAATTGAATTGATTATAAATGAGTAAGTATGGATCTTAAGAAGATATTAGTGGAAATTTATCCATTGCCTGAAGAATCGATTTCGAAGTTGTTGCTATTAATTCGAGAAGTTCATTTTCCAAAGGGGCATATTATTATTAAAGCTAATAAAATCGAAAAGTCGATCTATTTTATCAAAAAGGGAATTGTTCGAGCTTATGCTGAGCATGAAGGTTTACAACGTACTTTTTGGTTCGGTGAGGAAGGTGAAACTATTCTTTCCATGAAAAGCTATGCTGAAAATGAAAGGAGTTATGAATTTATAGAATTAATGGAACCTTGTCAACTTTATGAACTTGAGATAAAAGCAGTAAAACATTTATTTAACGAAGATATTTACATTTCTAATTGGGGTCGAAAACTTGCTGAAAAGGAATTGATAAAAGTTGAAAATAAATTGATATCCCGGGAGATACAATCTGCAAAAGAAAGGTATGAGTTGTTGGTGAGTAAAAATCCGAGTTTATTGCGTAGGATACAATTGAAATATTTGGCCTCTTACCTGGGGATAACACAAGTTACGCTAAGTAGGATCAGAAAAAAAAGTTAGGGCAATATTATTATAACGCATTTAATAATGAACGTTTTATTTGCTGCAAGGAGTAATTATAAAAGGGTTTTCATCCAATTGGCTGAAAGCCCTTTTGTTATTTTAGTTCGGAGGTATGGTACTGCTGGATTCATTAAGAAAGAACTGATTTGTATGTAGGCATTATTTAACATATGTAAATTTTTATCTGTTTTTGATTTATCAATTTTACACCCATATTAAATATGATTTGCTAAATAAACAAAATTCAGATATGGAAAAAACGATAGGATCGATTAGACAGTTTCTTGAAGCTAATTTTTTACATTTTAATGCGGCGAGTCTGGTTGACGCAGCGAAAGGTTATGAAGCTCATTTGGAGCAGGGGGGTAAAATGTTGGTTTCATTAGCCGGAGCAATGAGTACTGCTGAGCTGGGAATTTCATTGGCAGAAATGATTCGACAGGATAAAATCGCGATCATAAGCTGTACGGGTGCTAACCTCGAGGAAGATATTATGAATTTGGTTGCCCACTCGCATTATAAAAGAATTCCGAATTATAGGGACTTAACTCCTCAAGATGAGTTAGATCTTCTTAACAGTAAATATAACCGCGTGACGGATACTTGTATACCGGAAGAGGAGGCATTCCGGAAAATACAGGTTCATATTGAGAAAATCTGGAAAGATGCTGAGCAAGCTGGTGAAAGATTTTTTCCGCATGAGTATATGTATAAACTTTTATTAAGTGGTGTTCTTAAGGATGTATATGAAATTGATCCTAAAAACTCCTGGATGCTTGCCGCAGCGGAAAAGAATCTACCGATTGTGGTCCCAGGATGGGAGGATTCGACTATGGGAAATATCTTTGCTTCCTATGTTATAAAAAATGAATTAAAAGCATCAACGGTTAAGAGCGGTATTGAATATATGGTCTGGTTAGCTGACTACTATGCGAAGCATGCTATTGATCAAGGTATCGGTTTCTTTCAAATCGGAGGTGGAATTGCGGGCGACTTTGCGATGTGTGTAGCGCCAATGCTGGAGCAGGATCTTGAAATGGAAAATATTAAAAAGTGGCGATATTATTGTCAGATCACAGATTCAACTACTTCGTTTGGTTCGTATTCCGGATGTACCCCGAATGAAAAAATAACCTGGGGTAAACTGGACGTGGATACTCCTAGCTATGTTATTGAGTCCGATGCAACAATAGTTGCTCCTTTGATCTTTGCCTATCTTTTAAATCGATAAAATACTCCTTCATTATGGTGTGCGTCTCGTGATGCACACCATAAATCTAAAATTCTTAATAATTGAATAATGCATGATATCAAAAATCTGAAATGGTTCTGTTTGTTTCTTTTCACACTGTTCGTTTCTGTGTCAAAGGGGAATGCTTCGGATGCAAAGAATTCTCAAAAGGAAAATATAGATCGCTTCATACAGCACCATCTGGAGGATGACTATTATTTTTCGTTATTTAAAGACGAAGAGAATAGCCTCACTTATGGATTTCCTTTGCCAGTGATATTAATAGATGAGGGTATTAACATATTTTCATCATCTAGGTTTATCCATACGGATGGTCCTGTCCAGATCGAGGATAAGTTTTATCGTATAGATCATAATAAAATTTATCGAACTGATGAGAATGGGGATAAGCTAGTTGAAGCTAATAAATTTGTAAAACCGATCGATTTGTCTATTACAAAAAATGTTGTTGGTTTGATTTTGACTGCTGGTTTAATGTTTTTTATGTTTATAGCATTGGCAAGATCATACCGGAAAAATAAGTTGCCACAGGGATTTGGACGAGTGTTAGAGCCTCTTATTATCTATGTGCGCGATGAAATGGCTAAGCCTAATATCGGCTCTAGATATCAGGAGTTTTTACCTTATCTTCTTTCTGTTTTCTTTTTAATATGGATTTTAAATCTGATTGGGTTAACTCCTTTAGGTTTTAATGTTACTGGAAATATTACGGTGACATTATGTTTGGCTTTATTTACTTTAATCATTACCAATATGAAGGCATCTAGGAGTTATTGGAAGCATATTTTCTGGATGCCAGGTGTTCCAATTCCTTTTCGTATCGCATTGATGCCGATTGAGGTTATCGGAATTTTTACCAAAGCTTTCTCATTAATGATTCGACTGTTCGCCAATAATGTAGCTGGTCACACTGTTATTATGGGGCTTATTGCAATTATTTACTTATTGAATAATCAATTGACATTGGGGGGAAGTATTGCTGTTTCACTTTTACTGACGTCCTTTTTGTTTATTATCAAGTTATTGGCGGCATTTTTACAGGCTTATATCTTTACAATGCTTTCCTCTCTTTTTATTGGACTGGCGGTGCAAGAGGATGAGCATCATTAATTCTTGACGGGTGCTAACTTCAGCTTAGGCATATTTTTTTTCCTAACAACTTCGTACCGCTCATAACAAAGGAGCGGTATGAAGTTGTTTTTAGTATGGACAGGTTTACATCAGTCCAAATTTCAATCCGATAAAAAAAGTTCTTGGTCGACCAGGACCATAAATATAATTACTGTCTCTATTTTTACCGATATCAAAATCTTTCTGATATTGATTGAACATATTCTGAATACCAATATTGAATTGAAGATCTTGCTTAATTTGTTTTAAGGTAAATCGATAGGATAATTTGATGTTATTTTCTAAAAATGTGGGTGAGGTGTTCAGGACATCCTGATCAATGCCTGGGGCACCTGCAAAATGAGGTACTTTCATCGGACCAGTCAAAACTCCTGATAAAACGGCATTGAAGCGATTCTGGGGCCAAAAACTGAGTGTATAATAACCGTAAAGATCGGGCGAACGCAGATATTTTCTTGTTCCTGAAATAGTTGAAGACCAAGATACGGCTTCATCATAGGTTGATTTTTGGAATGTTAAACCCGTCTCAAGCTGTATTTTCTGATCATAATTGAATCTTCCTTCAGCTGTGATTCCTCTTACGGATGAGCTGGATCCATTTTTTCGTAAGAGTTGCTGATTGTTATTTTGATCGGTACCGATTTCTTCTAAAACAAAAGTATTATACAGCCGTGTGAAAAAGCCATCTACCGTGAAACCGTAGATAAAATGTTCGCTTGCTTTATTGAAATCTAATGAAACGTTAAAGCTATTGGATGTTTCTGCGATCAGGTTGTCATCTATTCTAATGACGGAAACTCCACCTCCGGCAAAAGCCATATGCATGTCGGTTTCTAATGCTTGCGGTGCTTTAAACCCTCTCGCATAGGATGTGCGAAGCTGGGTTTCACTACCCAATTTATATAATGCACTTAACCTAGGGGTCAGTACAAGTTTATCTATACGATTGGATTTATCTAACCGTAGTCCTGATAGAACGGTTAATTTTCGGGTTACTTCCCAGTCACTTTGTAAAAAAGCACCCAATAGATTGACATGCTGATCAATAAGATAATCATATGCCTTAATTTCATCGAAAGTGTATTCATATTGATTTTCAATTCCGGTGGTAAAGGTGTTTTTTCCATTCAGAAAATCAGAGCTGATGTAATTGTATTGGACTCCGCTTTGAATGGAGTGATTTTTTGTATGCCCCCAGGCATCGATTTGATCTATGCCTGTATAATGTGTTCTTTTTGTATTTTGAGCAGCGCCATAAACGCTAAATGAGCTTTCTTTATCTTTTGCCTGATGTTCATAATTGAAACCTCCTACTAAGATATTATGTAACCGATATTCGGACTGGTCGGCTTTGTCGGCTTGCAGATCCAATTTATTTCCACCTTTTCTTTCTTCGTTGATACTCCAACCATTTATTTCTAGTTTATCCTGAGGAGATAACTTAAAAAATGAATTGAAACCAAAGGAGTTGTTTTGTAACATAGGCATTTCGGAAAAACCATCGCCATTTGCATCGTAAGAATTACGGTTGCGGTGAGATGCAAAGAAAGAAACTCCCGCATTTTGCTCTTCATTGACTGCTGTTAGATTGGCATTGAAAAAATGATCCCAGGTTTTGTTTCCCATTAATGAACTGTTATTTGAAAGTGTAAAGGAGCTTTTTTGGGCTTGCTTGGTCAGAATATTGACTGTTCCGGCTATAGCTGATGAACCATATAAGACTGATCCGCCCCCCCTGACAATTTCAACACGATCAATCATGTTGGCAGGTATCTGTTCTAATCCATATAAACTCATCAATGAACTAAATACGGGCCGACTATTAATTAAAACCTGTGAATAAGAACCTCCTAATCCATTCATCCGCAATTGAGAATAATTGCAGGTCTGACAGTCTGTTTCCATACGTAAACCGGGCTGAAAACATAATCCGTCGGCTAAGGTGTTGGATTGTGTAATATTGAATGTTCTACTATCTAGGATATTGACTGCTACAGGACTTTCAGACCTTTTGCGCGCCGTGCGGGTACCGGTTACGACGACACTATTTAAGCGATTGCTGATCGAGGTCAATGCTACATCTCTTACTTGAAGTTTTGTATCTGCTATTGTTAACGTTAAAAGCTTTGTCGCAAAACCAATGAAACTTACTTTGATCTGATGCGAACCTACAGGGATATTTTGCAATTCATAATTTCCTGTGCTGTCTGCTTTTGTGGCAAGACCTAATAGGGGAATGCTTACTGTGGCCCATTCAATAGGTTCTCCTTCGCTATCTGTTATTTTACCTTTTAGACGTGCAGTTTGGGCAGAAAGAGTCAAACTCATCAAAATGAGGACTCCTGTTATTAAAAAAATGTTAATGTTCATTATGTAAATATTATTTGTTAGTCATGCAAATCTATAAAGTTTGTATGAACTAACAAATTATTTATAACAATATTGTTAGATTGTGCTAATAATTAGTAGTTTTGTTATAATGATATCACAGACTGAAGAAAATTATCTGAAAGCATTATTTGCTTTGACGAGTACAAAAGGTGAAGCCAGCGTAAATGAATTAAGTAAACTGCTGGATATAAAAATGCCTACCGTTAATGGTATGATGAAACGCCTCAGTGAAAAGGATTTTGTTATTTATGAGAGTTATAAACCATTAAAGCTTACGGAAAAGGGCAAGAAAGAGGCATCATTGATTATTCGGAAGCATCGTCTTACCGAGATGTATCTTGTGGAGAAAATGGGTTTTGGCTGGGAAGAGGTACATGATATTGCGGAACAAATTGAACATATAAAATCTCCAGCATTTTTTGAGAAAATGGATGAAATTTTAGGTTTTCCTGAAGTGGATCCTCATGGTTCTCCCATACCAGATGTAAATGGTAAATTAAAATTAAAAGAGTTTATTAAATTGAGCGATTGTAAAAGTGGGGATGTCGTAAAATTTATGGCTGTTAGACCTTCTTCGGAAGAATTGCTTAAATTTTTAAATAGCCGTCAATTGATTCTTGGGGCTGTGATTACGATAAAATCTGTTGAATTATTTGATAAGAGCATGTCTGTTAGTTACTCGGGTGATGGAACCGAGGTTTTAAGTAGTATGGTATGTGAAAAATTGCTCGTAGAACATATCAGTAAATAGGTTAATCTATATTTATAAATATAGGAAATAAGCATAGGAATAGAATTGTAGTTTCTAATGCTACAAGATGAAGTGTATTTCTCGTATTTCCTGTAACATTTTAAGTACTAAAAATCAATTTTGGAACAGCTCATTGAGCTGTTTTTTTATAAGCAAACGTTTGATTCGGTAGTCTAATGACGTTTGAACTAGTGGACCACACTTCTTGATGATCTGGCTTGCAACTTGGCTTTTGCGCATATTATTATATATTTGAAATACAAAAATAAGGTTGACTTATTTATTGTTATCGTTTTTTATGCGCTTTTCCTATGAATGGCACATGAAAAAGGGACGACAATTAAGTTTGGCTCATTTTTGTTATACTTCAAACCAATAATTATGTACCTAAGATATCAACTATTATCTTTTCTCCTTATCGTTTGCCTGTGCTCATTTGCTGTACAAAAACCTAAAAATTATCCTCAAAAATCTTTCCATAACCTAGCATTGCGTTTAGATGGTCATGATAATGATGTAAGAACGGGTATGGGTGTTTTACGGAATGAATGGACGATAGAAGCATGGATAAAAGGAGATGATCGTATATGGAAGGAGTATGAAGCTATCTTTGGTGGCGGTGAGTATAGCGATCTAAATAGCTGCGATAATATGCCTCTTGTGATTAAGAATGGTTATCTACATAGTAATGGGGTTGGACTTACGGCTTCTGAGCAATTGGATGATAATTGGCACCACGTTGCGGCTTCCTGTAATGGGAAGTCTACTTTTTTATACTTAGATGGTAAAGAAGTGGCTCGTAAAGATACAGTTGTTGCCATTTTACCAGGTGCTATTGGTCTCCACGAGAAAAAACAAAGTTTTGGTGGATATATTGATGAGGTTAGAATTTGGTCAAAAGCTGTTCCTATCAACGTAATCAATAAGTGGAAAAATAGATCTGTTGAAAGAACTCATCCCCAGTTTTCTGCCCTCGTAGGCTATTATACATTTGATGATTTTAAAGATGTAGTATCGGTAAACTGGGTAGGAAAGGGACATCTATCTTATCACTTGAGAAATGGACGCAGTGACTATTATGGCCAGCTTCCGATGGCATATACGGTAGAAAATACCAATGTTTCTTTTCAGAATTTTAATAAGAAACAGCAATTGTTTAATGCGGTCGTTGTACAGAATGAGTGGGATTTAGAACAAGGTACTTTAGATGGCCAGCTGTTAAAATTGAGGATTGTGGTACAGGGTGATCAAAAAGCGCTTAGCTTGGACGAAATTAAGCTTGATCTCACGCAAAACTCTTCTTTGAAAGATCTCAATGGTATAAAATTGTATTATACGGGGCAGTATCCTAAATCGAATATTAAACAGCCAATTTTCGATGGTACACAGCATCTCGAAAAAAAGATGATTTTTAGAAATAAGAATGCAAAAAATAAATTTTACTTAAAACCAGGTGTTAATTATTTTCTCGTTAGTGCCACTGTCCAAGATAAAGCGGAGATCGGGAATCAACTGGGGGCGCTCATTACTGATTTCGTTTTGTCTGGAAAAAAATATAAACCTGAGATAGAGGAATCAAAAGTTAAACAGTTTGTTACTCCTAAAGACAAGAATAATTTTGTTAAAGTGCTTCAGTGGAATATCTGGCATGGTGGTGTGCATTTGGGTAAAGATAAAGGCCGAGAACGTATTATTGATTTGATCCAAACTTCTAATGCGGATATTATTACCATGCAGGAAGGTTATGGTGCACAGGATACGATCGCAAAAACTTTGGGATTTTATTTACAAACCAAATCTTCAAAGGACAATCTGGCATTGTTCAGTAGATATCCTATCAAGAAGATCCAATCAAGTGAACCGTTTAAATCTAATCCTGCAACAATCAAACTACCTAATGGACGTGACATTATAGTGAATGGCTGCTGGCTTAGATATGCGTATCGACCTGAATATACAAGTGGTTATCAAAACTTCGGTATGGAACCTAAAACCTGGGTTGCAGAAGACGCTATACTTTCTTTGGTGGATGTGAAAAATTTATTAGAAAAGGATGTTGATCCTTATGTTGAAGCTGTAGATCAGCCTATTATAATAGGCGGCGATTTCAATTCTTATAGTCACCTGGACTGGACTGAAAAAACTAAAGATCTGCATTTTGGTTATGGTGCAGTACCATTTCCGACATCGAAGTTTATGATAGAAAACGGTTTTAAGGATTCTTTTCGTGAAATTAATCCTGACGAATTAGGTAATCAGGGCGGCACTTTTGCACCCATATATGGTCAAATGCCTGATGCCAGAATAGATTTTATTTACTATAAGGGGACTATTCAGGCGATCTCCTCAAAAATCATTAGGACAAGTCCGGAAATTGATGACGTTTGGGCTTCTGATCATGCTGCTGTGATGACGATCTTTGAAACTACGTTAGGTAAAAATATTAATAAATAGATCTCGATCGTACTTTTATGAAGAATTAAAGTTATTCGTACCTGTTTATTTGATCTATACTTTACTAATTGTTCAGAAACCAAAGTCGGGAGCAGTGTATCGCGCAAAAGAGTAAAAGTTTTTGAAAAAAAATAATCAATCTGCTATTTGATTTTCTCAAGGTATCTCCAGTAGTACCAGAATTGGAATTACTACTGGAGATTTTAATTTATTGCTTTTCTAGAACCCATTTTTGATTATTAGTACCAATATTATTATTGATACTGTATAATACAACTTGTGTATTATCACTCGTACTACTTCCGGGATTGTCGATAATGTATCCTTTGCTCAGAATGGTTTTAATGTATACCGTATTGTTGCTTTCCAGAAAATTGATGGTCCATTGTTGATTTTGGTTTGTCGAATTGGTATATTGAATTAATCCTGTGTTGATGTCATCTATACTTCCAGGAATATCGATAGATTTGGAACTAGCAACGTTTACTAAAGCATACCCAGCGCTTCCGGCAACGATTTTCCATTTTTGTGAATCACTTATGCTATTGCTATACTGTACGATCTGAGCTGCATTAGCAGTACTATTATCGCGAACAGTGAGGTATTTGCCGCTGCTTACATTTTTTATTTTGTAGGTATCATTCGCACTGAAAATGGTGAGCGGAATTAATTTTGAGGGTGCTTGTTGATTAAAAATATCTGTTAATGTTATGCGGACTGTATAATTTCCTGATGTTAAACTGCTTGATAACGTGTCCACTCTTTTTTCGGGTTTAATTTTCTCCTGCGTTTGTATTACAGACCCTGAAGCATTTAATAGCTCAAGTTTATAACTAAGCTGCGGTGATTTGTTTTCATTTATTCCCCAGGATACAATCAGCTTGTTGTTGTGGTAACGTACAGTACTATAGCTGTTTTCTATAGTCGTTAATTCCGGTGCATTACCTTGACCTGCCTGTGCTGGTAAATTTAGTACCCGCCCTGTACCAAAGGCTGGATCTGGCGTGGTGGAACCACCGTGTTCCATGAAATATGCGTCTTCTGTACTGTTGTATCCGACATTAAAGGCGCGATCAAATTGACCATTACGTACTGAATCATTGTCATTGGCAGAGAAATATCGGCTATTTGATTTTTCCCAAACGTTATTGATACTTAAATTCCAATTGTCTTTAAGAAATGCTTTACGGTGAAATCTACCATCATAATTTGGATTATCTCCGACCCAATTTTCTAAAAATGTTCCAGTACCTGACCCCAGATATCCTGCGCTTGCTTCACGGCCAATTGTAGAGGTATGCAACCATTTTCCTGTAGATAAATCTTGAACAAAATTGGCAATATATATTTTCCCATTTTCCTTCCAGGAACGAATGACCATATTATACCAAGTGTTGAGCGTCCAATTATAAGGATTTAATGTCTTTTGCCCATCGCCTTCACCACCAAATCGGCTAGCAATTGTTTTGCTATCGAGATAAGAGTAAAATGCTAAATTATTTGTTGCAGTATTTTTGTCCCACAGTGATGCGAGCATAATATTGGAAGTGCCATAGCGCAGGTCTGGTGTATCTTGAAGTCCCATATAACCGCCGTTATAATTTAGGACAGAAAAGTATTCCGTTTTTGCCGTATTTGTGATCTTTATTTTGCTCATTTTCAATATTGCATCAGAAGTGAAACTGTAAACAAGATGTTGTGAAGGAGCTGCATTACTACCTGTCAATGTGAGGTTAAGTAAATCTTTGTCACTCTGTGAGATTAGATTTGAAGGCTTTTCTAATCCCGATTTTACAATTTCCTTTGAACACGCTATTGTGCTCAATGCAGCGAGAAATACGCTGTGAATCATTAATTTTCTCATAAAAGGATCTGTTTATAATGGGTTTTTATTGCGTATTCTTTCCGCAATGGTATTAAGGTAGGAAGTTTTCTTTGTATAATTAGCAGCTGTTTTTAATGAAATCGATTGCGCAATTTTTAGTGTAATAAAAGGATGGGGGGCAGATCGTGAGCTGTTTAAGATGTTGATTTTCAGTTTTATTCAGAATACCGCCTAATTTTTAAAAAAAAAATCATAAGTTTTTTGTTTAGACAAACAAACTTATGCTCGGTTACTATTGTTATATAATTAAGTTGCTAAATATTAAAAACATTAAAATAACATATATTATGGGAAATTTATTATATATAATCGCAGTCATTTTAGTCATTATCTGGGCGATCAGTTTTTTAGGAGGTTTCTACAGTGGCGGTATCATCCACGCTTTATTAGTCATTGCAATAATTGTAGTATTGTTGCGTGTTATTAGAGGAAATGCATAAACTTTAACTTACTGATAAACATTCAGGATATTTCAAGAAGGTAGGTTGAAAAGAGACTTTTTAAAAGTCTCTTTTTTATTATACAGGATCTGAATAAGGTGCAAATGCGTAATCTAGTTCCTACTTTTTTGATCTGGAATAAGCAGATGGACTGACACCTTTGCTATTTTTATAGAAATGAGAGAAATGACTTTCGTCGTTGAATCCAAATTCGTCAGCAATCTGTCTGAAAGTAAAAAGTCCTGACGCTAATCGTTTATCGATCAATGTTATTTTATATGCTGTTAGATAGTCGCGATAACCCATGTCGAAGTTTCTTTTAAAATAGGTGCTGAAGTAAGTAGGCGCAATATTGAAGTGGGCTGCAATTTGTTTAATTTGTATTTGCTTTGGTTCATAAATATGTTGGTGAATATAAGAAATAAGAAGTTCCTTTGCCGGGAAATCATTTATTCCAAATAATAACATTTTCGTCATCGTTTCTATGATTATCCCGAATATGGAAAGAATCTGATGGAAAACAAGTGGAGATGTGGAAAGTGATCTAACACTATTATAAAGTAAGATATTATCTATTGTATTCCTTAATATTTTCCTTATCTCTGGATTGAAATCTAGTTTTATTTCTTTCAATATTTTATTATTCATGATCGCAATAGGCTTATTTATTGTTTGATTCTGTTGCGTCCAATGATTGCTATTACTGAAATAATCGTCAGTGAATTTGATTGCTATTACCCTTGTCCGTTTTTCAATTTTGAAATTATGTTGATCGTCAGGTGATATTACAAAGAGATCTCCTGCGTTATAGGCTAAGCTGTTGTTGTTGATCTCATGAATTCCCGACCCTTTATAAATATATACCAGCTCATAGTAGTTCTGTCCATGAACGGTTAGGTGGAAGTTGGATTCCTCAAAGTCAAATAATTTCAACGCATCAAATTGCTTGAGTTTGGTCATATGCGAGGCTGCTTTATGTAGTACTTCTCTTTGTTAAACTTCGTGATACATCTCTTCCAATACTCAAAAATTGTTCTAAATACCGTTGATTACCATCATTATTATAACTTATTTATTTTTTGTTTAAAACAAATATACATACTAATGTTGTTTTTATACATGCGATAGGGATGAACAGGGTGATAATTTTGCTGTCATAAAATAGCAAATTTTCACATGGACAATTTTGTAATGATCGCTTTCTGTATTAGTGCAGGAATGATCTTTCAGCATGCCAAATTCATGCCTCATGATGCACATAGAGGTATTAATATCTGGATATTGTATTTAGCTTTACCAGCTGTATCATTTAAGTATATTCCACATATCACATGGAGTAATCAGATGGTTTTTCCTGCAATCTCTCCCATTATTGTCTGGGCAGGAAGTTGGGTATTTATGGAATTCTACTGTCGTTATAAAAAGTATGGGCAACGTACCCGCAGTACTTTAGAATTATCTAGCGGTTATAGTAATACTTCTTTTATTGGATTTCCCTTAATTACGGCCTATTTTGGAGAACATGATCTGAGTATTGCTATTATTTGTGATCAGGTGATGTTTGTTCTTTTGTCTACTATTGGAATTATTGCGGCAGTTAAAGGAAATCCTTCCGATACAGGGGGAGTTAAAGTTTCTTTATTAATTAAACGCTTATTTACTTTTCCTCCTTTTATCGGTTGTGTTAGCGCTCTTTTTTTGTCCAAATTTATCGATTTGCAGGTAGCAGAACCGTTTATCAATAAATTAGCAGCTACTGTTGGTCCGCTTGCTTTGTTTTCTGTAGGTCTACAGCTCAAGTTTAAAGGGTGGAAACAGCAAATTTCACAACTTTCAATGGCGATGTTATATAAACTCATGATTGCTCCTGCTTTGGTACTGTTTATTGCGGTTATTATGGGTATTAAAGGGGATATCGCCCGCATCAGTATATTTGAAGCCGCTATGCCAACATTAATTACCTCGGGCATTATTGCAGAGCAGTTTCGGTTAAATGCCCGGTTAGTGAATCTGATCATAGGGATCAGTATTTTAGTAGGATTTATAACGACTGCATGTTGGAATGGAATAATGGATTATTTCATGATTTAAAAAGTTTTAATTTTCAATCTTAATGTATGACAATTCTTAAAGGTTAGATTTCAGTTTTGTTTTTGAATTCATTTGTTTCTCTATTTTTCAGTTCCGCTGTAATTTCCTTTAGCTTTTTGAAAAGAATGATTGCGATCGTTGATAGTGAAAAAGGTATCGTTAAAAGGGCACTGAACTTTTTGGTTATGGAAATATAAATCCCCATTGCTAATAGCAGTACCAACATTGAGGTTAACGTAATGGCTATGACTGCCGTTGTTTTTTTTGCTTGCAGCAATTCTTCATTACTGTATTCACTGAGTGGTTTCTTATTCATAAATAGGTTCCGTTTTAATAATTTAAATTTAATATCGCTAATTTTTTGTCGATTTTACTACAGTGAAAAGCAAAGGTTAGTTTAATTGTTTTTATCTGTTATTTATAAGTTTTAAACTTAACCTTTTTTCGACTTTGCAAATCGTTTTGCTAGGTAATTTCTAACAGGAATATCATATAATTTTAAACAGATATAAGCCAAAATAATACTTCCTATGACTACAGCTGCCGCGCCAGGTAAGGATTGCTCGAAAGTGAGTTTATTATTTTTTACCCAGGCATAGTAAAGATAAATAAAAGGATAATGTACAGTATATAATGGATAAGAAATGTCTCCTAAGAATCGACATAATCGAGTTGTATATTTATCTGTGCTTTTGCCTGAAGCGCCTAGATAGACAAGAATAGGGAATATTACTACGCAACAAATGGTGTCATATAGCCCATTTATCCATAAGTGCTCTGCTCCACCTAGGCGGGGTAGGGCTAATAGGGTCACTATAGTGATACTGCATATCCAAAAGGCTCCCTTAATATGAGCGGGTCTGAAAATTCGGGAGAGCAATAAGCCGGCAGAGAAAGAAAATAGAACGCGTAAAAATCCTGCTGTAAATTCTATTTCAGTTAACGAGAAACCGGCGCAAATGTCCCCATACGGTCCTGCAATGGCAAATGTTGCTAAACCACAACCTGCAATAAAAACTAATAATGCTAGAATCTTGGTTGAAAATTTTCTAATAATTAAGGCATAAAGAATATTTCCAATATATTCAAAGAATAATGACCAGCTCGGTCCGTTTAGCGGAAACATCTCACCTAGACCCCTAACTTCATGTCCCGGCATGGCCGGAATAAGTAATGCATTTAATAATGTTGCTCCAAGTAAAGCCGTTATCGTTACGGATGATACATCCCATACTGAACATCCTTGAAAGTAAAACATAATTGCACCTAAAACAGCTCCCATTACAACCATCGGGTGTAGCCGTATGATTCTGCGTCTGATAAAATCTTTTGTTGACATTTTTGACCAACGATCATCATAAGCATAACCGATAACAAATCCAGATAAAATGAAGAAAAAATCAACAGCTAGGTAACCATGATTGATACGTTGATCCAAATGACTGGTCGCAAATGCTTCAAAAATGTGAAAACATACCACAGTAATTGCTGCTACACCCCGAAGTCCATCCAGTACGTTGTAATGTGGTTTATTAAGATCGTGTGTACGCGAATTGGTTTGTGTGTTTAGCATGCAGACAAATTTGATTAGTAGTATATTTTTATTGAATAGACAAAAGACCGTGAATATAGGAATTAATTACAGTTTTTGAAATAATTATGATCTTAAAAAATGGAAATTTCTTTCAATTTTCGTAATATTTTTGCTATTATTATAGTTATTAGATTCATTAGTTGTAATTTGCTCAATATTTATGCAATTATAATACCTTACAATGAAAAGGAAACTAAACCTATTATTTCTCTTTCCTATATTATTGGGATTTACCAATAATATTGAAAAGCCAGTACATCAAAAAGTAAAAAATGAAAATGTACATTATTCAACTACAGCTACATTACATGCTCAGGATAGTTTAAAAACTTTATCAGGAGCTCCGGCAGACCTGATTATGACCTCTTTTACAGCTGCGGATCTTACTCCTAGTCCAGCTTGTTTAGCTGTGGCGCCTACGGGTGAAGTTTACGTTGGGGTTGATATGATCGGATCTTTAGGAAAAGATATGGGTAAAGGGTTTATCCGCAGATTTGTTGACACGGACAACGACGGGAAAATGGATAAGCATACTGATTTTGCACGTGTTGATAATCCTCGTGGTATTTTTGTTTTAGGTGATCAAGTTTTCGTTTTGCATACCACGTTTGATGCATCGACTGGAAAAGCAACAGGAATGGATTTAGTTGTATTTGAAGATAAAAATCAAGATGGGGTTGCGGATGGGGTAGCTCAACCACTTATAGTGGGTCTAAGTAATACCAAATATATTCAAGAGCGTGGTACGGATCATGCTACTAATGGAATACGGATGGGTATTGATGGTTGGATGTATATTGCAGTTGGTGATTTTGGATTTCATAATGCAACAGGTACAGATGGCAAGAAATTGACCATGCTGGGGGGAGGAATTTTACGTGTGCGTCCTGATGGAAAAGAAATGGAAATATATACACATGGATTACGTAATATCTATGATGTCGCTATTGATCCATATATGAATATCTTTACCCGTGATAATACCAATGATGGTGGCGGTTGGGACATTCGTTTTTCGCATCAGATTCAATCTGGAGAGTACGGCTATCCTTTGTTATTCCAAAATTTTACAGAAGAGATTATTCCTGCTTTGGCCATGTTAGGTGGTGGATCGGGTACAGGATCTTTATATATGGACGAGGATACCTGGCCTGAAAAATATAATAAGGTACCGATGATGGCGGATTGGGGCAGAAGTTTCTTATATATGCATCATGTTACACCAGATGGACCAAGTTTTACACAAAAAGAAGAAGAATTTATCCAATTGCCACAAATTACAGATTTAGATGTGGATGGTTCCGGCAGGTTATATCTAGCAGCTTGGGATGGAGCAGGTTACTCAGGTAACCCGGATAAAGGTTATGTTGCGCGCGTAGTACCAAAAGGATGGACATACAAAGCTTTTCCTAATACGAAGAAAGCATCTATTGGCGAGTTAACTAATCTTTTGAAATCGGGTAGTGCAACAACTAGGCTTTACGCGTCACAAGAACTTATTTCCAGATCATCAGATGAAGCAACAGCAGCTGCTATTAGTATTGCTAAAGACAAGAGTTTAGGGCTCAGTGCTCGTGTTGCCGCAATATATACTTATGCACAGTTGGCAAAGGAAAAAGCAATTCCGGTTTTGGTTGAACTTACAAAGGAGGATCAGATCCGTGAATTTGCGTTACGTGCTTTGACTGACCGTATGGGATCATTAGAGCAAGTGCCAATTGATCCATTCATTGATGGATTGAAAGATGCTTCCGTACGTGTACAAACGGCTTCAATGGTTGGTTTGGGTCGCTTGGGCCGAGTAGAAGCTGCAAATGCATTATTGCAGACAAAGGTGCCAGCATCTTTTGTTGCTCCCGCTAAAGGAGTGGAGGGGCCACACGATAAACCTAATGCCGCCATTATACCTGCACATCTAGCGGTTAAAGCGTTAGTTCGCTTAAATGCAGTTAATGCAAGTGTAGGTTTTTTGGGAACAGAAAATCCTGATCTAGCTTTATGGGCTATGCGTTATATGCACGATGCCAGAGCAGTTGATGGCTTAATCGCTGCTTATGGAAAATCAAAAGATCAAAAATTTAAAGATAAGATTCTAGTAACCTTAGCTCGCTTATATAAGAAAGAAGATGCTTATGATGCTTCGTGGTGGTGGGGAACTCGTCCAGATTCGCACGGGCCATACTATAAAGGAGTTGTTTGGGAATCTTCACCGGTCATTGAGAAATTCCTGAAGGCAGAGAGCGTAAAAGCTGGAGCGACGAAAAAACAATTTTTTGCGGATCTAAATGAGAAATTCCGTATGGAAATTGCTTCTTTTAATGTTGCTAAGAAAGAGGTTGCTGTAAAAGAAGTTAAGGAGAAAAAAGTTGATTTAGAAAAAATCAAAAACCAAAAAGGGCAAGTAGGAAAAACATCCATTGAGGATATTATGTTAGCATTAGCTAAAATAAAAGGTGATCCGGTAAAAGGAAAAGCGCTATTTACAAAACAAGGATGTTTTGCATGTCATAGTCTTAGTAAAAGTGAAACGATGAAAGGACCATTTATGGGACAAATTGGTGCAATCATGAATCGTGAACAGATTGCCGAATCAATTTTAAAACCAAATGCTTCAATTTCTCAAGGATTTGCAACAGTTTTGATCAGCACTAAAGACAAAAAGAGTTTTATGGGTTTTGTGACACAGGAAACTGCTGATAAAGTTGTATTGAGAGATATTGCTGGATCTGTTACGACAATCAAAAAAGCTAATATTGCAAAACGTACGGAAATGGGTAACTCGATGATGCCCGCTGGATTGGCAAATTCATTAACAGTTGAAGAATTTGCTTCACTAGTTGCGTTTCTAGCAAAACAAAAATAAGAAGTCTTAACATTTATATCATTAGAGGCCGTCAACTACATTTAAGTTGGCGGCCTTTTTATGTTTCTTGTCAGCCTAATGATAAATTATTTATGGATATCTTTTGCTATAATAATCGAAAAGGAAATTGATCTTTGATTTGGACTTGACAAAATAATATAAAATAGATAATTTAACATATATAAAAAGATTTATGATTTTTAACGGATCGTTTTTTTATAATTTGCTCGGGATTATAGTCTGCAGCTACTCAGACTAATCGAGAAGAGTAAAAACCAAACAAACTTAAAGCCGTTCTGTGTTGTTATATAATAAAAATATGTTCGGTCAAGGACAGCTTATGAGTTGTCCTTGTGGAACTGTTTTGTTTAATAATATAATATATAACAGGTTTTTGAGGTTATATCATTGAGTATCATTTTTTAAATTAAATTGAGTATGGGAATACGTTTTTATGTCTGTGTTTTTTTCGTGGTAAGCTCGATCACATGTTTTGGTCAAATCAATATTGATAAGATGCGCTCAGATTATGCTTTAGCTGTTAAAGATAAAAAGCTCTGTGAAACGAATCTTAAAATCTTGGATGAGGGAGCAAATACAGTAACCGAAAAAGGATATCTTGCTGCATATGAGATTCTTTGGGCAAAACATAAAAACAATCCATTCACCAAATTAAGCCAGTTTAAGAAGGGTAAAAACTTATTAGAATCTGTTATTGTCAAACAAAAAGACAATATTGATCTGCGTTTTATCCGTTGGTCTGTGCAAACCCATGCGCCCTCATTTCTCAATTATAGTAAAGATCGAATAGATGATAAAGAGTTTTTGGTGCGTAATCTAAAAAAACTACCGAGTCAGGAAGGGAAAAAAATAATTTATAAATATCTGAGCGAAGCCAATAGCTATCTTAAGGGAGATCATGCATTCTCAAAAGCTGAGCTTGCTGAACTTTCAAAATAGTAGCTTAATTTTATAAATGGTTACGTATAGTTTGTAAGAAAGATTACTTACTATTTTGATTTCTTGTTTTTAGAACATACTTTAATAGTTATTGAATGTTTTAAAAATGAGATTTTTTTTTGATTCTTACTTCTGCAATTACTTGTTTTTTATTTTTGAAATTAATTAAATGATCTGAACATGTAGTCTATCTAGGTATAGCACTATAAAATTATTTTTATGCTTTTTGGCTTATATAAATAATTTTTTTTAAGAGATCAAGTTGAATTATAAAGGCTAAGCTGATCACCATACTTACTATATAGGAATGATTAATTTCCTGTCCTAACACATAGAAACCCCTATATTCGACAGAATATTGATTTCAATGTATTGCAATCAATTGTTTAAACAATTCTTTATCTAATTTATTCAGAACAACTGCAAGTAGCCGAATTTATATATTTTACGAAAATTGAGATGATTGAAGTCTAAAGTATTCGCATTATCAATGAAGTCTAGAAGAAATAATAATCTAATGCATCTTGTAATGATTAATGGGCAAGAACTAAGTGAAATTTACTTAGTCTTGCCCATTAAGTGCATTTATATTTATTGTAACTAATACATGGAAGTATTATACGTTAAATTATCCTCTGGTTAACCAACCACTTCTTCCCGCAGTTGCAATTGCATAAGGTGTGATCCAGAATAGTGAAAGTGCGTAAAAAATACTATATGTATATGCCCAGATTGCTTCCTTCTTATTATCACTTTTTGAAGCAAAAAAGAAAGCTTGTACACTTGAAAAAATTAATATACCAACAAAAGTAGCGCTCAGAAACATTAGTGGATAGTGAAATATTGTCCATAGCATTAATAGAAGCAAAGGATAAGAAAGTAAGACTTTTTTCCACTGCATAAGCAATAAGATACGCGTACCCAATTTTTTACCTTCTCGGAAGTTGGTAAAAGCAAAACGGCTCATCATGATGTTTTCGCGTACATTACTTCTTTCCCAACGGATATACATTTTATATAGATTTTTGTATCGTACAGGAGTATCAGTATACACATAAGCATTGGACTGAAATAGTACGTGATATCCTTGTTTTAGAATCATATTTGTCATAGCACGATCTTCACCAATATCTGATGGTTGATCCATAAAGGTCTGGTTAATCCAATCTTCAAGACAATTCATTACCGATTCTTTTCTGTATGCAGATAGAGCTCCAGGTGTACACATTACTGAACCTAATACACTTTGTGCAGAGCGTACAAATTCAAAACTAAATATAAAACTAACACTGAGCATACGTGGAATAATTGCTTTCTTATTGTTTAAAACACGTACATTTCCTGCAACTGCTCCACAATTCTCATTTTTTACAAAAGGAGAAACCATATTACGCAAAGTGTCTTTTTTTACAATAGAATCACTATCAACTGTAATAAATACATCGCCTTTTCCTAATTTGAATCCACGATATAATGCATGTCGTTTACCCATATTTTTAGGTTGCTTATAGATTTCCACACGGTCACCTAATTCTGCTTTGGCACGCTGTATCCAGGTAAACGTATCATCTTTACTTCCATCATCAATAGCAATAATCTGAAGTTTTTTTTCTGGGTAATCACTATTAGCGAGACTGTGTAAGGTATCATATACCAGATGACCTTCATTATATGCGGGTACTATAATGGTACATGAAGGCAACTCCTCATTTGAAACCGAAGCTATCGGTTTATACTTCATATGTAAAACAATTAGATAAACTAAAAAGCTTACGCTCGATAAAAGTAAAAAAATACCAAATCCAACAAGCAATGTTCCACCTATACTATTTAATCGTTCAAATCTTAATGCTTCAAATTCTGTTTGAAGCATGTATAGACCGAAAACCGATGTTAGTAAGATCAAAAATGTAAAGCCCCAAATGCTATATTCTTTGAGACCATATTGCATTGTTTTACGTAACAAATTATTTTTTTGTTGTTTTGATTCCAGCTCTTTTGAATTAAATACTGCTGGCTTGACTTGCATCTTAACCTCCGATGAGGGAGTGAGAACTTCTTCCATGTAATTCATATTCTTCTTTATTATGAGTGTGTGCTAATGCATTTGATTTTGCTATCAAATGATAAACTATCTTTTGTAATAAGAATATTACGATTGACTATTTACAAAACACATGCCCTAATAACCATTTAAAAAATATGTTAATTGCCAATTGTAACAAACTTGATATAATTATTGGTGTCATAAACAACTGATTTATAGTGGGGTTATCGTTGTTTTTTGATGCTTTGGTATACTTGTTAAATGTCTGTTAGATAATTAGATATTTAAGGTTTTTTAACATTTCGGACATGTTGTCCTATGCTATTTGTTCTTTTTTGTTGTCACTTGAAGACAGTAAATAACCAAAATTATCTCATTGTGCTGATGATTTACTGTTACCATCTGGAAAATTAAGCAACTAAATTTGTACAGAAGTTATGATAGGGTCTATGTTAAAATTTTGGCACTAATTATTCAATTAAGGTTGAATTTAATTTCTTGGAGTGTATGCGTAAATCCAAATCTTGATCGAAGGATGATAGGTTATAAAGTAATTCAATTATACAATGATGAAGCTTAAATATTTTACCCTTGATTTTGTCTATCCGTTATAATAATGATTTGCTTATTAAAAGTAAGTATATCGACCTCAAGAGGTGTGATGTTGCTTCTAATATAGTGGAGAATTCTAGTATCCAAAAATAATATACTAATATTTTTAGATATAATAAATTATAGTTATATTAGTGCTATTAATATTAGTATACTTTATAGTTTGATTATGGATAAGAAACCAGCTTGCTGTCCGCTTTGTGGTGCTCGCACAGAATGGATTACCGAATTTATGAATGCGTCTTATGTACAGATTCACACTTGCTTAGATATTCACTGCTGTTATGGATTTTTAGTAAAGGAATAATGAACGGGTGTGAAAAATTGATATCTTGAACGGGTGTTTACTTCTTTTTATGTATAAGTAGTGCTTAAAGGAGTCAGTCTTGCGTGGCTAATTGGTCGTATATTTGTTCTACAGTTTAAGAAATAAATTGCAGATCCTTAACCCTCTGGAGAAAGGCTATTCAGAAAAAAGATTCCGGTAAGGTGCAGTAATAGCATGCGGATAAGAATATTTATTCTTTTTCCCTGCTTATATGAGGGAAAAAGAATGTGTATAGTATGAGATTTAATATGAAATCAACATATTGAGATAGGATGTTATTTCATTGAAACAACCAGGCCTTTATACCTCGTCTATAGGATTTTCCTTACTTTATTTTTCAGATTGCTTTTTAGGTTTTTTTACAAGGATGTATATTGAGAATGCAAAGACGGTAAAATAGACAGCTGCTAATGCGGGTTTTTCAAATGTAAAATTTTCAAAGTCGAACTGCTTAAACAAGGTCACTCCGAGTATAATAGCGATAATGCTAAATACAAATGATATTGGTTTTCTATTTTCCATATTTTTAATGTTTTATAAGTAAGTCGATTATTGTTCCTATTGTTAATGCAATTGTTACAGAAGTTAATATTCCTAACACGAATGCGGCGAATGCTTTTAAATAGTTTATGGTCTTCTTTTTGTCAAAGAAATGACCAATAGCCCAACTACAATAGGCAATACCAATCATGCCTCCAAATTGCATTAAGTCAATTTGTATCAAACCATATAAGCAAGCAAAAAATGCATATATAAGCATCTCTATACCTGTAACAAAGCATAGTAATATTAAAATTTCAAAAAAATTATAGTCATATTTTTTGAAAAATATTTTAACCCAAAAAGCAGTAAATACTCCCAGTATGATGTTGGCATAGCCATAGTGACTTTGTACCCAGCTGAAAATTCTGCCTGTGGTTGTTGTTGAGATTCCGTCATATTTTACATAACCTTCCTCAATATGGAAAAATCCGTTAACAATTGTATATAGAAGGGAAGTGATGATGATAAAAATAATAGGTTTTACAAGTCGAGCTCTATTTTCTGAAATATAACGTCTCACATTGTCCCCAGGGCTAGTTATTAATTCCTTGATGGTATATAGGATACCTCTTTCAAAATGTAATACATGTTCGATCTCGTGTGCAATATAATGCCCATCTATTCTCTTTAGTTTTGAAGGTTGTCCGCAGTTTGGACAGTAATTCTGATATACTTCGTTGTTGCAACTTTTACAATTCATCTCTCTTCATTTAATAATTTGGCTAGTATTTATTTACAAATGGTTAGAGCGGTAGCAACTTCCATTTTTGATATAAATATTGAAATGTATATGGATGAAACAGTTTGTCATTATCCATGAGTCAAATGTATTAAGTTTAATCGTTAGTACGCATCGTTCCTATTAAATCTACACTTTTGTGTAGGAATAAAATCAATACTCATTTTGCAATCAAATTGAATATACAGAAGCTATTGAATGATATTGCGAAATTGATTGTTAATTTTTATAATTGATGAGCATAAGTGCATCTTACTATGAATTAGAAAAGTGACAGTTCAATTGCTATGGCTGTAGCTTCTGTAATACTTTTTACTTTTAACTTGGAGAATATTTGCTTTTTGTAGAATTTAATAGTATCGATAGAAACAAAAAGCATTTCAGCTATTTGCTCCATTGTTAATCCTTGGGCAGAGTATCTTAGAATATCTTTTTCTCTTTTTTTTAATAAAATTGCAGGTTTTTCTGACCAAATATTATTGATCAGATCATATTCGAAATAAGATTTGTCAAATTCATTCTTTATTCTAATATTTCCCGCTTTAGCATGAGACGATATGGACACCAAACAAAGTGCTATCCAAAGGTTTGAGGAGTTGTCTAGTAGGAGAGGCTTTAGCTTGTGATTGATCAGAATTGGTTTTCCTATTGGTTGCTTAAGATGGAAGTCATATGAAATGGAATGTTGCATCCGATCTTCTTCCGATAGATTTTTGAGGAAATCAAAGCCACTATCATTAATTTTTTTTAATAGTAGAAGATCTTCTTCAGGTACATTATTAAGATAATGCTGATAACCATTTTTCAAAACTTCATCAGCTGTACGACCACAAAGAAATATTGGATTGTCGGACACAAAAAGAAATCCCTTTTTATAATAATCAATCAAATACACACTTTGATAAGTTAATTGACTGAGTGATCTCGCAAAATCTACGATAGGTTTGGTTATATTATAATCCAGCTCATTCAGAGTATCTTTAAAATGTACGGGCTCAAAAAAATCATCAATATTTATATTCATAAAGTAAGGTTAGTAGGTATAAAATGGTTATCTCCTAATCTATTTTACAAAGTAATGAAAAATGAAGAATAATCGAACCTTAAATTTAATGTGACTTTGGATCATTTTTATGTATCTTGAAATGTAAAAATTAGTTGTACATAGATTAAATTAGTTAATTAAATGATGGTAGAAATACGGAATGCGATTGAATCTGATATTGAGATATTATTAAATTTTGAAAAAGGAATAGTAGATGCTGAAAGACCCTTTGATGACAGTTTAAAAGAAGGGGAGATTCACTACTATGATTTAATGGATCTCATTCGAAGTGAGCGAGCAGCGTTATTGGTGGCTGTTGTTAATAATGAAATTGTAGGTTCAGGCTATGGTAAAATTTTGGAGGCGAAACCGTTTCAAAAACATAAGGAATACGCGTATTTGGGTTTTATGTATGTGAATCCCACATTTAGAGGTCAGGGTATTAACGGTGTAATTTTACAAAAACTTATGGAATGGGCTAAAAGCCGTGGCTTAACGGAAGTTCAATTGGATGTTTATGATGAAAATGTAATCGCTAAAAATGCCTATCTAAAAGCGGGATTTAAACCCCATTTATTGAAAATGCGTTTAGACTTGTAAATCCTTTTACATTGTAAATTTATTGACATGTCACTTATTAGAAGTGATCGTGTGCAAGTTTTGTCATGAATCTTATCTATTAAATGTTTTACATCAGATATTTCATAGATAAAGCCAAGATACTTAAGGTAACCAAGGTATACGAACTGATGTAGTAAGATCCAGTCCGTATACCTTGATTGTAATTATTCTTATGAAGACTTTTAATTCGCTAATAGCGCGAGTAATTCTTTCGCTGTTTCTTCTGAAGAACCTGGGTTCTGTCCAGTAATTAGGTTACCATCTTTTAAAACATAGCTGTTCCAGTCCTCTCCTTTACTGTATATCCCTCCAAGTTTTACCAGTTCATCTTCTACTAAAAAGGGAACAACATTGGTCAATTGCACAGCTTCTTCTTCAGAGTTCGAAAATCCTGTAACTTTTTTTCCTTTAACTAATGAAGAACCGTTTGTATCTTTTACGAAGCGCAGTACTCCAGGAGCATGACATACTGCGGCAACTGGTTTATTGTTTCTCCAGAATGCTTCAATAAGTGCGATAGACGTTTTATCATTTGTTAGATCCCAAAGAGGACCGTGTCCTCCCGGATAAAAAATGGCATCATAATCTTGCTCACTTATTTCCTTTAATGGAATGCTGTTTGCTAGTTTAATTTTCAGTTCTTTATCTTCATCAAATCGTTTTGTTGCAGCTGTTTGAAATTCTGGTAGCGCACTTTTGGGGTCTATTGGTGGTTGTCCGCCTTTAGGAGAAGCAATTGTTACATTTACACCTGCATCGGCCAAAACATAATAGGGAGCGGCAAATTCTTCAACCCAAAAACCTGTTTTATTACCTGTATCTCCAAGTTGGTCATGCGATGTCAGTACAACCAATACTTTTAAATTCTTTTTTTCCATCTTTGAAAATTTTAAATGTTTAAAATGATATCACAAAATAGGGCATAAATCATTAGACCTTTATGTGATATACATCACATTTTAAAGAAAGTTTGTTTTGGTGACATATGTCAGATTATTTGACCTGATAAAGTCTGCTTAATGTTTCGCGCGAAACTCCGAGATATGCCGCAATTAAATGCTTTGGTACCAGGTTATAAAGATCGGGATATTGTTGCATGAGTTGCTCATAACGGCTTCTAGCGTCATTGTTAAGCAAAGAGAGAATTCTTTTTTGTAAACCTATATATCCTTTATTTGAACGCCATCTTAGAAATGTTTCTATCTCGTGAATTTCTTTGCAGACTTTTTCCCGGTCTTCACTAAATAGGCAAAGAGCATTGGTATCGATAACACAGTCTAGATTGACAGTCGCCTTTTTATTATTATGAAGTGCATCATAATCAGATGCCCACCAGGTTTTTGTTGCAAACTGTAGAATATGCATCTTTTGTTCATCGTTGACAAAAAAAGTTTTTAGGCAACCATTGAGAACAAAATATTCACATACTACACGATCCCCTATATTTATAACAGATTGTTTTCTTTTAAAGGATACAGGTTTTAAAAATGAGAAAAAGTAATCAAACTGTTCATCACTAAGCTGGACAGTTTGTTCTATATGATTTCTAAGAATTTCACGATCGGACATGTGTAACGTATGGATTTGTATAGAAAATAGTATCTAAAAATAAGTGTTATAATTTAAGATTAGGAGCGGTTTTCAATCTCTTATCGTCTGTTTAGATCTGAATCTTGTTTGCTATTGTAATGTTAGATTCAGTTCGATTTGTTCTGAAAGTTATTTGAAATTAATCTTCATAATTTTATTTGTGTTTCGGTAAAAGTTTTAAAATTTATAAACAAATGCGTTGATATTCATACCAGCACCTACGGAAGCAAATAGGGTGATGTCTCCTTTGTTGATCTTGTGTTGAGGCAATTCCCCTTGAAGTATCATCGCTAATAAAGTTGGTATGGTTGCAACGCTATTATTGCCCAATTTCTGAATGATCATAGGCATAATGTCGGGTGGTTGTGGTGTATTGTACAGTTGGTAGAATCTATGTACAATAGCTTCATCCATTTTTTCATTAGCTTGGTGTATGATGATCTTAGCAAGATCTTTTATGTCATATCCACTCTCGTCAAAGCATTTTTTCATCGCTTTTGAAACATTAGTCAATGCGAACTCATATATTTTTCGGCCTTTCATTTTCAAGTATTTTGTGTCAGAATCTTGATTAAAATAGGAGGGGCCAAAATATAAATAATCAATCTCATTGAGTGTAAAAGAAGCCGAAATATGGGATTTAAGCCCAGAATCATCATCGCTACATTCCATTATCACTGCTCCCGCACCGTCCGCATAGATCATACTATCTCTATCATGAGGATCTATGACGCGGGAAAGCGTTTCAGCACCTATGATCAGGCACTTTTTAGCAAGCCCTGCTTTGATAAAGGCGTTTGCCTGAATAACACCTTCCACCCATCCTGGACAACCAAAAAGCAGATCATAAGCTACGCAGAAGTTATTTTTAATTTTTAAAAGATGTTTTACACGTGAAGCAAGGCTTGGTACCATATCAGATTGGATAGAGCCGTGCTTAACATCGCCGAAATTATGGGCAAAGATGATATAATCCAAAGTTTCAGGGTCGATCTGCGCATTTGTTATCGCCTTTTGTGCAGCCTGAAATCCTAGATCGGATGCCACTTGATCATCCATTGCATATCGTCTTTCTTCGATTCCAGTAATCTCTTTTAGTTTTTGTGTGATTATCTCATTGGACTGTTTTAGAGGCTGTTCATTTTCATCAAAAAATGTGGAATCTTGAAAAAATGTATTTTTAACGATGTGGGATGGAGTATAATGTCCAGTACCTATAATTTTGCTACTCATTTTCTTATATTACTTAATTAATTTAGCGATAATTACTGAGACCAGCAAATCTTAGTTATTGAAGAGGGAATAAATATTTTATTTGTAACTGATCAACCAGCTTCAAACAAGCCTCGATAGTTAATTCTCCAGTACTTTGGACAAGAAATGAATATCCACTTCTTGTACTGGCAAGGAGGTAGATTTAGTCAATTTACTTCCAACACGTTCGGGATTCTATAAACAATTCAATCTGATTGATTACAATTGGGAGTTTTTTAATGATATCCTGAGTCCAGAACCGGAATACCGTATATTCTAGTTCACGCAGAGCAAGGTTAGTGCGTACGTCTTTTTGCATATTACGTTCGATTTTCGGTATCCAGAATAAACGGTTAGATTTAATACGGTTTCGGTTCTTTTCCAGTCAAAGCCGTGCCAAAATTCACCATCGACAAAAATAGCCAGTTTACATTTTTTTTATGACGATATCAGGTGTTCCGGGAAGTGATTTATCATGTAATCGTATGTTTTTTGTCTATAGTGCTTACCGTAAGATCAGTTCTGGTTTTGAATTTTAACTCGTATTCTTGCCATATTCCAACTTCGTTTGAGGCTTCTATAGAAACTAGCTTTCTTCTGGAAATGCGGTACATAGATTTTTTAGAATCTGATTAACTGCGTTGTTTTTCACTTAGTTTAACAGCGATTTTCCTAAAACTTACTCATTTCATCTCTTTGATTGCACTGATCTTCTTTATATATTATTTGATTTATCTTTTCCAAACCACCAATAGAAAATGCATCCAATTACATTGAATAGTAAAACAGCTACTATCCACAGTATCCTCTTGTCACCGGGTATATTATCATTGGTGATGATGTGATAAATCGTGTACACGACCAAAAGAATGGGAACAAGAAGATAAAGCATTTCTGTTGTTCCGATATTGATCAATGATAAGTTCATAGCGTAGAAAATGTTCGTTTACTATCGCGTGATCGCAAAATATATAACATAGAACCAGCTACAGATACCATGGAATATGGCCCAGAGTATCGATTTGTTTCGATCCCAAGAAGTAACAACTGCTATCACCGAACCTAAGCCAATCCCCGATTTAGTAACGATTTGTGTGGTGTTTTCTGTAAATTCCTGTCCAAAAACAAATGAAGTGATTGATAGTAGGAATATAAGTAAGGTTAGTTTTTTCATAATAATGCGCCTTTAGGTTTTAATTCCGGTGTTATATGGGACAAAATGTATTCCTGTTTTTTTTTGAGTGATAAGCTTTCGCTCTAGCTAACTAAAATTACAACATTTATGTGACCAGGGCAAATAATTGTTGTTGTATATTCAGATTTGCCATCATTGCTGTTCTATAATTAAAGAGAATAACAACATATTTTCCCATGCAAAAAGATATACTGAACAAGAAGCTGACGTTAACTGTAGACCCGATAAAAAGTCAACGATTCTCAAAATGCATATGGCTTCTTGATAATTTCATTTTGATATACTGTAATATTTCTATAGATTTATCTTCAATTATATTTCTTTTTTAAGAAAAACCTAAGCACAATACTACAATGAACTTGAAGGGAATGCCTTGCAATATAGAAGAGTTTAATCGCTTCCAATTGGGTGATGAAGCTGTATTTCATAAGATATTTGTGTTTTATAAGCCTTTCCTGTTTCGGAAATTTAACCAATTTTGTTCTTCCAATGTCGAGGTGGAAGAAGTATTGCAGGAAGTGTTTGTACAATTATTCTTAAAAAGACAGCAGATTCCAGATATTCAATCGATTTTTCCTTTTTTGTATATAGTTGGAAAGCGGATGTCCATATCTTACTTCAGGAAAGCAGTGGTAAGGGAACAATATATGCTAAAAAATCAATCGCAATTTAATGAAGCATATGACTGCCTGGAAACCCACATTGAAACTAAGGATCTATCCGATATTCTAGAATCTATTATTAAAGACCTTCCAACGCAGCAGCAGAAAATTTTTCGTATGAATAAACTTGATGAACTTAGTTATAAGGAAATCGCTGCTGAAATTGGTGTATCAAAACATACCGTACGAAATCATCTAGCTACAGCTTGTAATTTTGTACGATTAAAATTGGATAAGATTCTTTACCTACTTTTTTTTATAAAAATTATTTTCTGACTAGTACATCCTTTCGACCTAGTGCGATTAGTATAATAGAGCAAGGGAAATAAAAGATGTCCAAAGTAGAAGCATATAAAAATTTGATTCGCCAGTTTTATACGAAGTCTGTCCGCGAGGATTCGAAAGCCCATTTTGCCCAGTATTTAGAAGATCCTGAGTTCTTAGAAGCATGGGAGCAGTTGATCGATGATGATGAATTAGATCGTGCTTCATCCTCAGAACCGGACGATGATCAATTATTTGATAAAATCAAATTCGATTCCCGAATCAGGGAATATTTAACGACAGTACCTCTGCGTAAAAAACTCATTTCCACAAAAGTTTTCAAAATTGCTATCGCATCCTTAATCCTGTGCACAACTGTGGGCAGTTTTTTAATTTGGAATATCAATCGTAAAAGCAACCCGACTCTGGTGAGTAATACTAAAGACTGGGTTGTTCCTGGAAAAGAAAGAGCTCAAATTATTCTAGAAAACGGTCAGGTTATTGACCTTGATAAAATTACAGGTGATACGGTTATTGATAATGGTGCATTCGAAATCCTAAAATTGGCGGACGGTTCAATTTCATATCGCATGAAAAAGGGTGATCATAATGAAAAAAAAATTGCCTACAATACAATTGTTACTCCCCGTGGTGGTGAGTATAATCTGAAATTACCAGATGGAACCAGAGTATGGTTAAATGCAATGACCACCCTTAGGTATCCCATTGTGTTTGATAAAATAAAGCGGGAAATTTATCTGCAGGGAGAAGCATATTTTGATGTAATGGCGCAGCAGGAAGATGGTCGGCGAATCCCTTTTGTTATTCATACTGGTGGTCAGGCGCTTGAAGTGCTTGGGACAGAATTTAACCTTCAAAATTATGGACAGGACATTGTAACAACCTTAGTTGAAGGTAAAGTAAAACTAAATTTTGAGGACAGTCGTCTTGATGATCAATATCTAGCACCAGCGGAACAGTCTATTTTTTATACCAAAGCAAATAAAGTGATTAAAAATACCGTTGATCCCTATTATTTTACAGCCTGGAAAGATGGGAAATTTGCTTTTAGCAAAACCTCCATTCAAGATGTAATGGGGATCATCAGTCGGTGGTATGATGTGGATGTCATTTATAATACTAAAATTGAAAATTTTGAATTTTCAGGCACAATATCTAGATACGAAGATTTTCGAAAACTGTTAAAAACCATCGAATTGGTAGGAGGTATACATTTTGAAATTGAAGGAAGAAAGGTATATGTCAAAAATTAAAGCAATAAAATAACCAATCGGAACTATACATATCGCTATTGAAGGGACGAATGTATAAGTCGAACATTAATAATACAAAAGAATTGGAAAGGGGTATACATTTCAAAATTGAAGGGAGGAAAGTATATATGGAAAAATAACGATACAAACTTTTAAAAAAAATTTCAGGAGCGTTGCGACCGCCCCTGAAGTTTTTGTCTTTTATAAGACAGCTGACAAATCAACTTATTACAAAAATTAAATTAAATCAACCGAATGCAAAAATACAAAAAAAATCGGTGGGGAATCCCTATGGAGTTTAAACAGATTTCCTCTCTTAAACCATTGGCTATGAAGTTGTCGATTGCGATCCCGCTACTATTTGCTACAAGTTTTCATGTTAGTGCTAATTCTTACGGTCAGAAGATCAATCTTAATAAGAAAAATGTGAATCTGGAAACTTTATTGAAGGATATACAGAAGCAAAGCGGCTATAATATTTTATATAAAGAGTCTTTGATTGCTCACATTCGAAAAATAGATGTGAAATTTCAAAATATCCCACTTGAATTAGTACTTAATGATTTGTTGGGAAAATATCAGATTACCTACAAATTGATTGATAATAATATTGTGTTGAGTCAAAGTACCACGGCAAAAGTTCAAAATACTCCTGCAGTGGTTGACAAGATGTTACAAAAACAGATCAAAGGAAAAGTTTCGGATCAAAATGATCAACCTTTGGCCAATGTTACTATAAGTGAGGTAGGTACAAATAATAAAACATCCTCTGATGCGTCGGGTTCGTTTAGTCTTTCAGTGAGTGGTGATGCGACATTGCTCCATTTTAGCATGGTAGGTTACAAAAATAAGGATATCCAAATTGGGAAAAACGAGTTTTTGCAGGTTAAGCTAGAACAGACCATTATGGCGATGGATGAGGTAGTTGTCGTCGGATATGGTTCTCAGAAGAAAACTGTAGTTTCAGGCGCTATTGCTACTGTAAAGGGAGAAGATCTTGCTAAATCATCGTCAGTCAATCTTTCTAATTCTTTTGCAGGAAGATTGCCTGGAGTAACCGCTATGCAAAGTAGTGGCGAGCCTGGTGGAGATGGTTCTTCTATCCGTGTTCGTGGTATCAATTCCCTGCCTGGAGGAAATACGAGCCCATTGATTGTAATTGATGGAGTTCCACAGCGCGCTGGAGGTTTTGACCGTATTAATCCTAATGATGTAGAGAGTGTGTCGGTGCTGAAAGATGCGTCAGCAGCCATCTATGGCTCCCGTGCAGGTAATGGTGTTATCCTCATTACAACGAAGCAGGGTAAAGTTGGTAAAACGCAGTTTTCTTACGATTTTACCTATGGTATACAACGTCCGACACGTACACCTAAAATGGCCAATTCTGAGCAGTATACTTCTATTATAAACGAGGTAACGACAGTTTATCCCCAAGATAGTGATAAGTGGGGAGAAATTTGGAAAGCAATAAATACAGGTGACGGAAAATATACTTCTCCTAAGGGGATAATTGAAGCTGCATTTACTCCAGAAGAGAGACAAAAATATGCTGATGGTTCAGATCCTTTACGCTATCCAAATACAGACTGGTTTGCTTCTACGATAAAAGATTGGTCGCCACAGCAGCGACATAATCTACAGATCAATGGAGGTACCGAAACTACCAAATATCTGATTTCATTAGGTTATTTAAATCAGGATGCGATCTACAAAAATTCAGCAACATATTATAAACAGTACGATTTGCGCGCAAACTTAGAATTTAAGTTGGGCAAATATGTTACCGCTAGACTTGGCATAACAGGTCGTGAAGAATCCCGTAATTTCCCTACACGCGGAGCGGGCACGATCTTTAGATCTTTGATTCGCGGTCTGCCAACTGAAATTGCAACCTGGCCCAATGGTCTTCCTGGCCCAGATTTAGAAAATGGTGCCAATCCGGTTGTAATAACCACTGGTGCAACGGGCTATGACAGAAATACAAGAGATTATTTGCAGAACACAGGTGCCATTGATTTTAGAATACCAGGTGTTGAGGGACTTAAATTAACTGGAACAGCTTCAATTGATAAATATTGGGGAAGATCGAAAAGATGGGAAACCCCGTGGACTCTATATGATTGGGATAAGGTAAGTTTTGAGGCCGATGGAGTAACGCCATCACTGGTAGGGTATGTACCCAAAGGTATAGAGCCTAAAGCTCAGCTTCGTGAAGCGGCGGAAGATCAATTAGCAATCAATTTATCTGCTTTGTTATCCTATGAAAAGACATTAACAGGAGGGCATAATATCTCCGCGATAGCAGGGTTAACTCGTGAGACTGTTACCAATAATGGTTTTTACGCAGATCGTAAGGATTTCGCCTCGACATTAATAGAACAGTTAAATTTTGGTGATCGCGAACGCCAGACCTTGGGAAATGAGAATACTTACGATCGTGCACGTTTAAGTTATTATGGAAGGGTCAACTATAATTTTCAGGAAAAGTATCTCTTTGAATTTAATTGGAGAGTTGACGGTTCTTATGTTTTTCCACCTAATAAAAGATTTGGTTTCTTCCCTGGTGTTTCAGCGGGATGGCGTGTATCCGAAGAAGGTTTTTTCAAAGATAATGTTAGGTTTGTTAATAACCTAAAGTTGAGAGCATCTTGGGGGCAAATGGGGGCAGAAGCTTATTATGGTGATGCTTTTCAAGAATACAAATACTTAGCACTGATGAATACCGGGCAGGGAGTATTTAATGATAAACTCTATCAGACATTATACGAAAGTACCATCCCTAACCCTAATTTCACATGGGAAGTAGCTAATAATAGCAATGTTGGATTGGATGCTTCTTTTTTAAATCATAAACTGGCGCTAGAACTGGACTTCTTTTATAATAAACGGACCAATGTTTTGACAAAGAATCCTGGAGTAGTACCCATAAGTTCGGGTATTTCGGGTAATCTGCCAATTGCCAACCTTGGCAATTTGATCAATAAGGGGTATGAGTTTAAATTGACTTATACCGATAAAATTGGTGATCTTTCCTTTAATGTAGGCGTTAATGGTGGTTATGCAAAAAACAATGTACAGTACTCCAGCGATGTTGTCAACACCTTACCTTATCAGCAACAGATCGGAAGAGTAACAAACTCTTGGCTGGTGTATCAATATGATGGTATTTTCAAAGATCAGGCTGCTATTGATGCGAATACTGTAGATTACACAGCTTTAGGATTGAAAAATGGCAAGCTATTGCCTGGTGATATGAAATATGTCGATTATAATGGCGATGGTAAAATTACAAGTGACGATCGTGTGCGATTGGACAAAAATGGTACCCCAACTTTTACAGGAGGTCTTGTATTAGGCGGTGATTATAAAGGTTTTGATTTCAGTATACTGGTACAGGGGGCTACTGGTGGTATGCGACGAATGGGCCCTACAGAATCGGGATTAATAGGGAACTACCTGGAGTGGAATTATGATAACCGTTGGAGTATTGATAATCCGAGTGATGTTGATCCTCGACTTACCAACCGTTCGGATACTTATTATACAACAACCGACAATACCTACTGGATACGGAGCACCAATTATATCAGATTAAAGAATGTGGAGTTGGGATATAGTCTTTCCAACAATTTGGTCAGTAGAATAGGGATGAGCTCCATTCGTTTTTATACCAATGGCATTAATCTTTTAACCTTTGATAAAATCAAAATTTGGGATCCTGAATCTGATAATAGTACGGGTCAATTCTATCCGCAATCGAAAATTATCAGTTTTGGCGTAAAGGCTATATTTTAATCAAATCATATATAATAAAATAATTAAAATGAAGACATTGATCAAAAATAGAATTCTTTATATGCTAGCAGTTATGCTATTATTTATGACAGCCTGCAGTACAGATTTTCTAAATGTAACACCTCGAAATGATTTTTCAGATGCCACCGTATGGCAAGATCCAGTGTTGGCTGAAAAGTTTGTTAGTGATATTTACAACGTATTTGAAGCAAGTAATTCCGGTTTCACAGAACAGATGCAGGCTTCTGCAACTGACGAATCATTATGGAACCATACCGATGCTTTTCTTTTGTTGAATACAGGAGCCATCAACGGTGCTAATGAAGGGTGGGGTGGTACATCAAGATGGTGGGAGCGTATGTACACCTATATCAGATTCAGTAATATTGCCATAGAAAGACTGGGAGATGATACCAAAAATGGCATTAGCGATATAAAAGTAAAAAATGAATTATTGGCACAAGCTTTCTTTATCCGTGCTTATTGTTATCACCAATTGTTAAGGTATTATGGCGGTGTGCCTCTAATTCTTAATAGTTATCCATACTCTGAAGACCCGATTATCTATCAAAAAGAACGGGCAACTTATGAAGCCTGTACAGATCAGATTTTAAAGGACTGTGATGAGGCTTACAAGCGTTTGGGGGATGGTAAACTTGAAAAAGGCAGGATTAATTCGTTAACTATTTTAGCGCTCAAATCAAGAACTTTAATTTATGCAGCAAGTGATTTACATGATCGAGCTAAACTTACTTCTAAGGTAACAGATCTAAATGATCTATCTGAAAAACTACCCTTATTGGCATATGCTGCAGGATCACAACAAGATCGCTACCGTTTGGCACAAGCAGCAGCAAAAGCGGTGTTAGATGCAGGAACAGGATATAAGTTAAATCTTACAGCACCTGTTACTCCAGCACAAGGAAGATTAAATTATAAAAGTATTGCCATGGGAGGGGGAAGTAAAGCGCCAGATATGGATATCACGGCAGCGTCAGATATAATATATGCCCGTTATTTTATCACGGAGCAGAGTTCTTCACATGCTAGAGATAATGGTCCCAATGGTTATAATAACTGGGGGGGAAATCAGCCTATAGGTCTTTTGGTGGATGATTATGAAATGAATGACGGAACAAAATTTGACTGGAACAATCCCATTCATAAAGCCAGTCCTTATAAAAACAGAGATCCTCGTTTTTATGCATCCATATTATATGATGGTGCTGATTGGAAACCGAGAAATAATCCGATCGATCCAGCTAATCAGATACAAACAGGTGCATACGATCTAATTTTAGCCGGTAAGCTGACAAAATTTTCAGGATTGGATACAAAACAAGGACCTAAAGAGGCACACAACGGAACTTGGACAGGATATTACATTCAAAAGTTTATTGATCCAGATCCAAATATTGTAGATGCTCAAGCAAGACAGTTTGTACCTTGGCCTTATTTTAGATATACAGAAGCAGTTTTTAATTATGTGGAAGCAAGTATTGAACTAGGGGAATTAGAAACAGCAAAAACCTGGCTGAATAAAATTAGGTTTAGAGCAGGTATGCCAGCTATCACTGCCACAGATCAAAATACGCTGAGGACAATATACCGTCAAGAAAGACGTATAGAAATGGCTTATGAACAGCAACGTTTTTTTGATGCCCGAAGATGGCTTATTGCTAATGAAACCATAGGACGAAAGGTCACTATTGTTAAAATTGATGCTACTTTCAAGCCAGGTAAGTCATTAGCAAATGTTTATAAATATGACGAGTCAATTTATAATTATACCTACGCACCGCAAGAATTCAATACAAAAGAAAACCGGGTTTGGAAAAATCAAGTTTATTTTCTTCCGCTATCACGGGATGAAATTCGGAAAAATCCATTGCTTGTACAAAATCCAGGGTACGTGGAGTAATAGATCGTTTTAAGAATTAAAACTGAAATACATATTCCTAAATTTTAAAACATCTGAACATATGTTCAGATGTTTTTTTATTATGAGGTTACTACGAAACAAACATTACCGTTGTAACAGCCAACTAAAGAGGGTTTATTTAAATTGATAAATATTTTCATTTGTGAACAACGATTTATTTTTTAATCTTTTGACTATCATAGCACCCAGTTCTCGATTTTAGCAGGATCAATAGAAATTTCAGATTATGCCCGTAGCAAATATGAGGAAAAAATCATTCACGTATAATGGAACAGGAACATTAGTATGAGAATAAAAATAAGCTAAGTAAGCCTATACTTTAGTTTTTTAGTGTCCCTTTTAGTAGCGTGAAATCTATTTTATCCATACGCGTAATAAAATCTATAGGATTGGTAGTTTTTATTGAAATAAAAAATTATATTTGCAAAGTGTTTTAAAGAATAAGCACAATAAACCCTGATTAGAGACAGTCAGGATCAATCACCTAACTAAAAAACAGCAGTATGAAATATTATTCTACGCTTGATGACTCAAACCTTTTTGGACATTATGAAGATGATGTTTTAATTTCTTCCCTAAATTTTTTCACCATCCTATTCCATTCCGAATACCTGGATTACGATTCTCGAATGTGTTGTTAAAACGACAAACTAACAAAAAGGGGAAGCAAGCTTCCCCCATTTTAAAAATTAGATGAGGTTCTGATTCCCAATTGGCGTTGTCGTCAGAAACCTTTTTTTACCTTAATTTTCTACAAGAATATGAAAAAAAATCAAAAGTATCTGATTTTTCAGGTACTCTTTGTCCTAACTGTGCATTTAGGGCAACCAACCTATTCCCATGCACAAAGTAAATCTACTCCTATAGTGAATGCGGCTTTTGAAGGGAAAGTTGTTGACCAGGTTAATGGAAGCCCAATAGTGGGGGCGACTGTAAAGCTTCAAGGAGTGACACATTCTGTCCAAACAGATAGTCATGGAAATTTTCAATTTATTACGGGACAAAAATTACCAGCTACTGTCATTGTTTCTTTTCTCGGTTATCAATCTCAAACTGTAGAAATCACATCACCCAAAAGTATGATAAAATTATTGCCCACAGCTTCTAATTTGGATGAGGTTGTCGTTATCGGTTATGGAACAACAAAAAAACAAGATGTAGTTGGTGCCATCACAAAGATTAATGCAGGGGAAGTCAATAAAATTCCTGTAGCCAGTTTTGATGCTCAGTTACAGGGGAAGGCAGCTGGATTACAGGTCGTAGCCAATTCTGGAGTTCCGGGAGAAGGTATATTTGTCCGTGTCAGAGGTACGACTTCTATTAATTCAAGTAGTGATCCGCTCTATATTATTGATGGTGTCTTTCTAAACAATACAAGCTTACAAAATGCAAATTTAGGAGGTCGTACTACATCTCCATTAGCCGATATAAATCCGGCAGATATTGAATCTATAGAAGTATTAAAAGACGCTTCAGCAACAGCAATTTATGGATCTAGGGGAGCTAATGGTGTTGTTATTGTAACGACTAAGCAGGGAAGTTATGGTGCAAAAACAAAAATTGATTTTAACCTTTCCAATGGTTTTGTTCAAGCGGACAAATCGACTTTGCCACATTTGGCATCTGGACCAGAGACCGCTGCATTAGCGAATGAATGGTGGATTAACTCGGGTATTGATAAACCATCATTAAATCAAAACTTTTCTAATAGACCTTTTCGACCGGTTAATGAAGGAGGTCGTGGCCTTCCGGATGAGCAGCAGACCTATGATCGTTTAGATTTTATTTTAAGAAATGGACGTGTGCAAGATTATAGTTTAGGTATTCAAGGTGGAGGGAATAAGTCCCGATATTATATAGGCACTGGGTATACAGATCAAGAAGCATTTTTTAAAGTTATCGATTTCTCACGAGCAAATTTTAAGTTTAATTTTGATCAACAGCTAAATGAACGCATTAAGATCGGAATTACAAGTAATATTGCTAGAACAAAAAGAAATCAAGCACGTACAGGTGACGGTCCGCAGGTCAGTTTGTGGAATTCTGCAGTTTCTTCGGCTACCTATACAGCGACACACGATCAGGAGGGGGTGGCTACAGGATCTGATAATACTTATGTGTTAGTTGATAATTATGATGTCAATACGTTAAGTTTACGTTATATCGGAAGTGTTTTCGCTGAAGCAGATATACTTCCCGGTTTAAAATTCAGGAGCAGTTTTAGTGCTGATTACAACAAATATGATGAAAATCAGTACTGGAATACCAATACTAGTATTGGAAAAGCTAACAATGGACAAGCAACGTCAGGAATTTCTGAAAATACTACTTGGATTAATGAGCAGACCTTAAATTATCAAAAACAATTCAATAGCGTTCACAAAATTACGGCTTTAGTAGGCAATACCTTGCAGCATAATACGTTGAATTATTTGTACGCAGAAGGTAATGGATTTGCCAACAATAGTTATAAATTAATTTCTTCAGCTTCTACCCGTACTTCATCTCAGGACTGGACAGCTTACTCTATTGCTTCTTTTTTCGGAAGAGCAGGATATCAGTATTCCGATAAATATTTTGCAGAAGCGACATTAAGAGCTGATGCTTCTTCCAAATTTGGAAAAAATAATCGTTGGGGATATTTTCCAGCTTTTGCGCTTGCTTGGCGACTGAAGCAAGAGGACTTTTTGAAAGATGTAAACTGGTTAAATGATCTGAAAATTAGAACATCCTATGGAATTACAGGTAATCAGTCAGGGATTAGCAATTTCGCTTCACGAGGACTTTGGTCCGGAGGTAGTTCGTATGCCGATGTTATCGGTTCACCTTTACCAGGTATAGGGCCTCAGCAACTTGGTAATGATGACTTGAAATGGGAGACAACCGCACAGTATAATGTCGGTTTTGATGCAGAGTTATTTAAAAATAGGTTATCTATTACCCTGGATGTTTACGATAAATATACTTCCAATATTTTACTGCAACAACCGATCAAGACTTCTTCTGGTTTTTCCCAGTACTGGGCCAATGTTGGCGAAGTGAGTAACAAAGGTTATGAGTTGACTATTAATAGTGTTAATATTCAAAATCAAAATTTTACGTGGAAAAGTAGTTTCAATATCTCAGGAAATAAAAACAAAATAGAAAAACTACCAACCCAAATTACGCAGTATACACGTGATTGGGTGATTTTAAAAGAAGGACAATCTTTGAATTCATTCTGGCTCTATGAGCAGTTAGCTGTTGATCCTAAAACCGGAAATGCCATATTTGATGGTCAGCTGGAAGATGGAACAGTTCCAGTAAGTGCCCGCAAAATTATGCATAATGCATATCCTAAATTTTATGGTGGTTTAAATAATTCGTTCAGCTATAAAAGTTTTGATCTCAGTGCAGCACTGTCTTATCAATTTGGTAACTACACTTTAAATCTGGAGCGCTACTTTAGAGAACGTAATCCTACTAGCGGGGGAGTATTTGAAAATGTGCTAAACCGCTGGCAAAAAGATGGTGATATTACCGATGTGCCCAGATTAACATCGATAGGGAATAACTATACCATTGATCAGAATAGCCGTTATTTAGAGGACGCATCCTTTGTAAGGCTTAAACAATTGTCGATAGGGTATACACTGCCGAAATCTTTCTTGAGTAAAGCTGGAATTAGTAATGCTCGGATATATTTTCTAGGCTCGAATTTGTTCCTTTGGACAAAATATACAGGAGATCCTGAATCTAATGTTACCTCAAATCCGAATGCACAGGGACTTGGATCATTCGGAACTCCACCTCAGCCCAGAAGCTTTCAGCTTGGATTTAACCTAACACTATAATTTCACCTAAGATAAAAATAACAGATGAAAATTCTTAAATATAGCTATATATGGACTTTGGCCGTGACGTTTACACTGTCCTCATGCGAGAAATTTTTGGAAATAGATCCTCGGATTTCTACCTCTGATCAGGTGACAATCAATGATGAAAATTCTGCACACACTGCCGTTAGAGGAATATACAATCAGTTACAGTCAGACGGATATTACGGGTATACATTTCAGACTATCGGTTTTTTTTCCGGCGATAATATTGAATATACAGGAAGCCAGATTGTGAACCAATCTTTAACCAATCACAGTGTAAGAGCAGATTTACCCGCTTTAGCCACAGCATGGACTGCGATATATAATACGATCAACCGTGCGAATAATGTGATTGCTAAAGTACCGGCCCTATCGGTTACTCCAACTTTTACAGATGCGGTAAGAAATCAACTGGTCGGAGAAGCCCATTTTCTTCGGGCATTGTCTTACTTTGATCTAGGTAGAACCTGGGGTGGGGTACAGCTTGTCTTAGTCCCAACATCTTCTTCCAACAATCTAGAGAATTTAAAAAGATCTTCTTTAGCAGATACCTACCGGCAAGTACTGGCAGATTTGATAAAAGCAGAAGAACTTTTACCCAATAGTACCAATCGTATCCGTGCAACCCGTAAAACAGTTTGGGCACTTCGCGCACGCTACCATCTGTATCGGGAGGAATGGAAAGAAGCAATTACTTATGCCAGCAAATTAATTGATGATAAAAGTAATTATAATCTTTTAACGCCTTACTCTTCATTTTTTGCAGACAATGCTTCAGGAACAAATGAATCCATATTGGAATTATATTATACAACCAATGTCGTTAATACCCAGGCTTATCAATGGCAACCCAGTACAAAGGGAGGAGTAGGCTGGATCCGACCTTCAATGGGAATTGTTAATTTATTAAATAATAAATCGATCGCGGGAACGCGTCAATCTTTAATTTCTAAAGTTGTATTAAATGGTGTGGACAATTGGTTCGGCAATCTCTATTATAGAACTAATGGAACAGATCCAGCATTTCTGATCCGAATAGCTGAACTATACCTGATTCGTGCGGAGGCATATGCGCAGGATAATGATATTGCCAAATCTCTTGCAGACTTAAATGTAATCAGAAAACGTGCCGATATTCAGGAACTTAATATAGCTGATAAAGCAACATTATTATTAGCCATAGAACAGGAGAACCGAATTGAGTTTGCATTTGAAAATCATCGGTGGTATGATCTAGTGCGCACAAGACGTGCAAAAACAGTTCTTGGAATAGATGAAGATTTTCGACTTCTTTTACCAATTCCGTATGCGCAGATTCTGATCGATAAAAATCTAGAACAAAATCCTCAATATAAATAAATATTTTTATGGAAATAGCTATTTCAACTAAAAAATGGAGTTCAGCTGAGAGTTTCTCCTTCCGGCTTTTATTTATCTTTTTTATTATTTTGACACTCCCATATGATGTTCATTTGTATCAAGCTCTTCGGCACTTCAGCTTTGAATCTGTATATCAGCTAGCGACTTTTAGAACATCGTTTATAGCTGAAAGCGATTATGTAGGAAATCATTTTGAGGGATTGTATAATTGGCTCATAGCTTTAATTATTGCTTTTTTTGGTGCTGTTATATGGACTAAAAAGCGGAAGAGTCAAGAACATGAGCTCTATTATTGGCTTAGGGTACTTTTACGTTATCGTTTGGCTTTTGCCATTATTGCTTCAGGAATAGTTAAGCTGGTACCGGTTCAGTTTCCAGCTCCAACGCTTAGTGATTATAATACCGAATACGGCGATTTTTTATTATGGAAGATTTATTACTTAAGTACTGCAATCACTAAAGCTGGGTATGTTCCGGGCATAGGAGTTTTAGAGATAACTGCGGGTGTACTCTTGGTATTCCGAAAAACAGTAGCAATAGGGGCAGGTGTTTTAATTGCTCTTTTAGCCAATATTGTCATTGTCAATTTTGTGTATGAATTGGGAGAACAGGTGTATAGTCTATTCCTATTATTGATTGCCATTACCTTATTTTCCTATGATTTACCCCGTTTTTTTAATGCAGTATTTCGGCAGGTGAAAACACAGCCAGAGATCGTTAATCCGCTAGTTTCACAGCCTCTCAAAAAACTAAGGGTAATATTAAAAGGTGGGTTTTTACTATTTTTTATACTTTTTGGATTTTGGACCTACAGCTCCTGGAAAAGTAGTAATTACCCATACCCAAAGGAATCTGGAATAGCGCATATCCGAGGTTTATACAACGTGGATGAGTTTGTTCTTAATTCAGATACATTAGCCTACTCCCTGACCGACAGTAGTCGGTGGCAAAATGTGGTGTTTGAATCTTGGAATACTTTTAGTATAAAACGAAAATCAGATATCAAAGCAGATCTTCATAAACCTCGTATTATTTGGCAAGCTGATTCACTTCGCAATTTTGAAAATATCGGAAATGGTGGTCGGGAATTTTACCGTTATACCTTTGCTCAGGCTCCAGATGGACGGTATCAGGTCCTTGCAATAAATAAGAGAAATGCAATACAATCATTTCAATTTGAATTGCAAAAGAGTGGTGAAAATGTGTTATTGCTGTCAGGGAAGAATGAACAAGGAGAGTCCCTACAGGTTAAATTGCGCAAGGTTAATAAAGAATACCTCTTAGACAAAGGCCGTAGAAAGCCAATTTCCATTTATTAAATTATTTCACAATGTCAGCTATAAAAAATATGTATCCGGAGAGAAGTTCTATATATCGTGCATGGTCTACTTGGGAGAAAATAAGTTTTAGATTTGCTTTTATTTTTTTTATACTACTGGTAGTTCCCATTCAATTTTCCTGGTATAAAAAGTTATTTGAAGATTTTTCATTTTATGGACTATTGGCGAATGTCTCCGGTTTCAGACCGGAATTTATAGAGATTTCGTCAGAAAGTGGTAAGTGGGGAATAGATTCTTATGCCACCTGGGCTATTGCGGCAATTATTTCTGCTATTGGAACCGCAATCTGGACTTGGTTAGCTAGTAGGCGCCAACGCTTGTCATACAATCAACTTTATTATTGGCTTAGAGTCCTGGTTCGCTATCGTATCGGTCTAGGATTGATTGCATTCGGTTTTATTAAATTTTATCCGATGCAGATGCCTTTTCCTTCAATCGCAAACCTGCATACCGATCTGGGCGATTACGCACCTTTCAAATTATACTGGCAGTCCGTAGGAGTTTCTGTTTGGTATCAGATATTCTTAGGTTTCTTAGAAATAGGAGCGGGTATATTGATGTTTTTTAGAGCCACGACGGCCATTGGAGCTATTATCAATGCAGGTGTATTATATAATATTGCCCATGCTAATTTTGCCTATGACGGGGCTGTTCATGTCTATAGTTCTTACTTTGTATTGTTATCCTTGTTTTTATTGATCCTGTATATTCCAGATTTATATCGGTTGTTTATCAAAAAAGAAGCAATTACGCCACAGTATTATCGTATAAAGTTGGACAGTAGGACTAAAAGGCGTGGATATTATCTTGCTAAAGCACTTTTTATCTTGGTATTTGTCTTTGTGTATGGTGCTTACCGCTATGATTTTCATTATTATCAGGGGCGATTAAAAGAACCCGTTATTCCAGGATTTTCCAAGGCAGTAGGCCATTATACGGTTAGCCAATTTATCTTAAATGGCGATACCTTAACCTATTCGCCTTATGATTCAGTACGTTGGCATGATGCCGTATTTGAAAGGTACTCAACACTAGTGTATAAAGTTAATAAAAAACAACCTATAGATCTAAGAAATGGAACTCCCCATAAGACAGATCTTTTTAAAGATTATGAGTTTACTGGCCGTGCCGGCGGTAGAGTATATCTATATTATGAAATTGATTCTTTGGAGAATGCGATTTATGTCGTCAATAAAGGAAGGAAGTTTAATGAAAACTTCGAAAAGGAAAATAAAAAAGAAAATGAAGTTAATCTCAAAAAACTTTATCAAACAGCAATCCGTGATAGCATTGGTATTCTCAAATGGAAATATGAAAGACCTTCCGCAGAACAGATTGTGCTATCCGGTCAAGATGTGAGTTTTGATTCTATTAAAGTCGTTTTAGATAGAATTCCAGAGCAACCTTTACTTGGAAAAGGCTGGTTTTCAGAAAATAAAAAATATACTTATGTACAATAAATTAATCGTTTTATTTGTCTTGGTACTGATAGCGTGTTCTGGTGTCAATGCACAATCGTATGAAAATCTTACCGTGACAAAATTTGAGAAAGGGATCTCTGGAAAGCGGCATCAGCTCGTTGATGTGCGGACTCCAAAAGAATATGCTTTAGGGCATCTTGAAGCAGCGTCCTTGGCCGATTGGAAAGATTCGACAGTATTTGTTGCTCAAATTGGGGTTTTAGATAAATCAAGACCTGTTTACATTTATTGTCGATCTGGCAACCGAAGTAGTAAGGCTGCATCATGGCTTATTGAGCATGGTTTTAAAAAAGTATACAATCTTCAGGATGGGATAATCGGCTGGGAACAGTCAGGAAGAAAAATAGTTAAAGCAGATGATAAATAGAAGAAGTTTTCTCACGCAAAGCCTACTACTAGCTGGGACAGGTATATGGGCACAGACAAAAAAAGTAAACGATAAACAAATTATATATCAATTTTTTGATTCAGGTTTAGCACATTTCTCCTACGCCGTCTTAGTAGATAAAAAAATTATTTTAATAGATCCTGCACGTGATGCAGGATCTTATTATACTTTTGCCAAAGAGCATGGGGCAACGATCATTGGTGTTATAGAAACTCACCCGCATGCTGATTTTGTCAGTTCCCATCTCGAGATCGCTAATTATACCAAGGCGAAGATTTATATTAGTAAATTACAGAAAGCAAGTTTTGAGTTTGAGCCTTTCGATACAGGGAACACCATTAGATTAAGTCCATCTATTAGGTTAAAAGCGCTCTCTACACCTGGACATTCTCCGGATAGTATTTCTGTTGTATTAGAAAAAGACAAAGAGCCACATGCTGTTTTTACGGGCGACTCCTTATTGTTTGGCTCCGTAGGCAGGCCAGATTTACGAACATATTCAGGCGAATTTACTACTCAGCGTGAGCAATTGGCAAAGCAGCAGTTTCATACGATGCATGATATCTTCGCACTATTTCCAGATAAAACCCTTGTCTATCCTGCACATGGGGCAGGCTCTCACTGTGGTAATGCTATTCGCAATGTGAAGGAAAGTACAATTAGGGAAGAGAAACGAACCAACCCTGCTTTCACTTGGCTCGATGAGGATGAATTTGTAAGGCAACTGTTGCTCGATCAGCCCGATATTCCCCAATATTTCCCTTATAATGTAGAACTCAATAAATTAGGGGCGAATGAGTTGCATAAAGCATTGTCAGCTGTTCCAATACTTGACAATAATTATTGGGAAGAAAGTGCGCTTTTTATTGATACTCGTCCTTCTTCAGCTTTTAGAATAGCGCACAGGAAGGGAGCACTAAATATTCCAGATGCTGATAAATTCGAGACTTGGTTAGGCACTTTAATTGCCCCTCACCAGGGATTCTATGTTGTGGTTTCAGAGGTGTCAAAAATCAAGCCTATGCTACTGAAAACCGCAAAGATTGGATATGAAGTATTTGTTAAGGGTATATTTGTCTATAATCAAAACAGCGCAGATTTAAGTATAGATGATTTTGATTCAGACCTCCTTAGGGCTAATCAAGACCGATATACCATTATTGATGTTAGAACTGAAAAAGAAGCAAAGGATAAATATTTCGATAAGGTGATTAATATTCCACTTTCCGAGTTAACGGAGCGTTTGCAAGAGATTCCTGATGGAAAAACGGTACTTGTACACTGTGCTTCTGGCTATCGCTCAGGAATAGCGGCAAGTTTAATTTTGCGTTTACGACCTGAGCTAAATATTATGGATATTTCCAATGCGATTACTAAATTTTAACATTATCTTCGATTATGTCTAAAACATATGATGTTATTATAGTCGGTTCAGGGCCTAATGGAATTGCCGCAGGTATTACATTACAGAAAGCAGGATTGTCTACGCTCATCATTGAAGGTCGTGATACTGTTGGAGGAGGCATGCGTACGGCCGATTTGATTGAACCGGGATATCGACATGATATCTGTTCTGCTATCCATCCAATGGCTTTGGCTTCTCCGTTTTTTACCGCTTTGGATTTGAGGGCGCACGGACTGGAATTTATTTTTACTAAGTACCAGGCTGCTCATCCCTTTGACGATGGTTCTTCGGCATTTTTAAGTCGCTCTATTTCAGAAACTGCCGAGGGATTAGGTTTGGACAGAAAGGTGTACCGCGATTTGATTGACCCTATTGTTTCCGAATGGGATTATATCGCTTCTGCAACAATGGGTCCTTTTGAATTTCCGAAACGCCCCCTTCTATTGGCTAAATTTGGACTGCAGGCTTTAAAACCAGCGGCTACAATGGTCAATAAATTCAAGGAAACTCATACAAGAGGATTATGGGCAGGTATGTCTGCGCATGCCATTCAGCCATTTACTAATATAGCTTCTTCAGCAATAGGGTTGATATTAAGTGCTGTTGGACATAAATATGGATGGCCTATTCCTAAGGGCGGATCACAGGCTATTGCCGATGCATTAGTTTCCTTGTACACTTCCTTAGGAGGCGAATTAAAACTTAATTATTTTGTAGAAAATATTGATGAGCTGGCACCGTATAATACCGTTATGTTTGATCTAACACCGAAGCAGATCTTAAAAATAGCAGGACATAGATTGTCAGCTGCCTACAAAAAAAAGCTAGAATCTTATCGCTACGGCATGGGGGTTTTTAAAATGGATTTTATTATTGATGGAGAAATACCGTTTTTAGATGAGCGATGTGGAGATGCTGCTACTGTTCATTTAGGTAATACTTATGAAGAAATAGCTGCTGCTGAATCACTGACATCAAAAGGCGGATATCCCGAAAAACCATTTGTAATGCTCGCTCAGCAAAGTAAATTCGATAACAGCCGAGCACCTGCCGGTAAAAATACTGTTTGGGCTTACTGTCATGTACCTAATGGTTCGACCAGAGATGTTTCTGTTGCAGTTGAAAATCAGATTGAACGCTTTGCACCGGGATTCAGAGAACGAATCACTGCAAAAAGTACAATGAATACAGCACAGTTGGAAGCCTACAACCCAAACTATATCGGAGGAGATATCAATGGTGGTATTATAGATATCCGGCAATTATTTACCCGACCAACTGTACAGTTAAAACCCTATAGAACATCCGATCAACAGATTTATATTTGTTCATCTTCTACTCCTCCAGGGGGAGGAGTACACGGTATGTGCGGTTATCATGCTGCTAAAACAATGCTAAAAGATCGTTTCAATATTTTATTATAAAGGTAGTTTTAAATGATGTTGTACATCATTGCGAAAATCGTAATTAAGTGCATCACTTTATGATTTAATAGAATGAGATCATTAATCGTTATTATTATTTATAGTTACTTTTCATTTTGAAAGCTAGATTTTTATTGTGTTTAACTCAGACATCTAAACTTATTAATTCATCTGCGGAGATATCTTTGTGATGAATTTTTAATTTAACAGGTGTTTTTTTATATATAAAAAGAAAAAATGTTCATAATCTAATTGATTATTGGAATAACTGAAAGTGTTGGTAAAACTTGGACTTTAAATTCGATATTGCGTTCCACTAAATTACTTGCCAAGTACTACGATCTTGATTTCATTATCTGGTTCGAGACCACTAATACCTCCTCCAGTGTATTTGACTGTGTACTTTCCCGGTTTTATGGAATAGTTTTTTGCTAGATTAAATACAGTACTCACGCTATCATGAGGAGGTACTTGAATATAACTTTCCTCAGGAGGCGGCATCATCCGTTTGGCCATAGGGCCTGTAAATTCGGCTTCGTTCCCTTGAACATCTATAATTTCCATGTATTTACCTAAAAAGGGTTCAAAAGGTGTTTCCCATTTACAAAAACGCTGCATCGTATCTGAGTGGTTTGCCACAGTGAAGGATAATATCACAGAATCGGTGGTTAAATTGTTAGAATAGGCTCTCAAATGTGTTGCCAGTTTGGGAATTACTGTAAGAGTTTGTTTTGTTTTACTTGCAGAGCTTATTGTTTTTTGATTTTGGCAACCTGTAAACATTATAATTCCTAAACCAATTATTAAAGAGAATTGACGAACCATATTTTTTGAGCTTTGGTAGTTTATTTGAATGAAATTTCCGATACTTCTATTAATTCAGGACCACCCTCAATTGGATAACCTAAAACTTTTTTACCTTTTAGAGTGACTGATTTATTAACAAAGTCATCTAACTTGACGCGAGAGCTTTGCAATGCATAGGTTTTATTTTCCGAATTTATCTTATGTGTTCCATATTGAAAAGTAGTCATTCCTAGTGGAGTTATTTCTCCTGTTAGAACTATTGTACTCATACCACCAGTCTTTTTCATTGTGCAACCTGAAAGTAGGCCTACGAGCATGGATAATATCACGATCTTTTTCATACTTAAATAAACGCAGAAAAACGAAGTAATGCTACAATTTTAATAATTAAAATGTTGAGCGTCTAATACTGGAAAAATTCTATTATAATCTTTCTATGATTACTATTTATAAATCGTTATTCATTAATAATTTCTCCGATTTAAAGTTTTATAAGGTATTCATTTTAGTACTTCTTTATGAATGATTTAGAATATTATTGATTCTTCAAAACAACGTTTTCGTGATTTATGCAATCGTTTGTTTCGTGCTTTTATTTTGTCAAATTTAAATAAAGAATCACTTTTATAGTAAACTAGAAGGTAACCAAAACCTATTATAGTTGTGAAATATTATAAACTTAAATTAAATTATCGATGAGAAAATTATGTTTTTATGCGTTTGTATTATCCTTGTTTAGTTATCTATCCTCATGCAAAGTATCTGAGGGATGGGAACCTGTCATTTCTGATCCAGAACCACAAGGTTTAGCTATTGCAGATTCGGTCCAGCTTTTTAAAGTTACTCCATCAGCGGCGACGGTAGCAGATCGATTACAGTTCCGTGCCAATCACAACGATATGCAGGTCACAGGTTATTATGCAGCTCCAAACAGTACGATCACTGTAAATGTTCATGTAATTAATGGTAATACAGCGGCTCGACTTGCCATAGGTACTCCTTTTAGAGATAACATAAGACCTGTAAGGCAGTATTTCAATCTCACTTCCGGTCAGCAGACATTTACGGTTGATGAGTATGGTGGTTTGGTTTATTTAATCTATACAGCTAATAATTATACAACAACTGGGGAAATCGAGATTTCCTTTGATCAAGGATTTATTCCTGTTCCTTTCTTTCAGAAGGGTAAGACTACACATCAACAGTGGATAAGAACGCTCGATTCTTTAAAGAATAATGTGCCAGATGTTGTGTTTTCATCAGACCGAACAGTTTTAGTCGCAAATATGGACGAGGCTTTATTATTTAAAAATGAAGATCAGCAGCTTATTGTCAATCGCTTAGATTCTATTATTAATTTTTCCAACTACATCAGTGGTTTAAGTGGTACAAGCGGACTTCATGCAATACCAGATAATAAACACCTGATTACTGTAAGAGATTCGGCGTCGGGCGGCTATATGGCCGCTGGTATTTCTATTTATTATACAGAAGGACTATCTTATCGTATGTTACAACCGAAATATCTTTCCAATACGAATGGCTGGGGTATTTGGCATGAAGTTGGACATACTTATCAACAAAAGGGATGGACCTGGGGTGGATTAACGGAAACAACGGTCAATGTTTACTCGTTGGCTTCTGAAAGAGGTTTTGGCCTTCCAATAAGTCGAATTACAGCTAATAACTTATGGCCGAAGCTAAGTAACTATTTTCTCAAACCTTTATCTGAACGAAATTATAATTCTGGAGACAATGATCTCAAACTTATTATGTTCTATCAGTTACAATTGGCATTCGGAGATAATCTATATATTCAATTAAGTAGAATAAATAGAGAGGAAAGGCCTACCGTTTCAAGCGATGAAGACAAAATGCGTTATTTTATGCTTACAACTTGTAAAATCACACAAAAGGATTTATCAGACTTTTTTAGAAAGTGGGGATTAAAAGTTAATGAATCGGTTTATACAGAAATAGCTAATCTACAATTACCTATACCTGCTCAGGATCTTACTAGTCTTAGGGACTAAATTCATGCTCTAATCATTTTGATGCAATGCATTCAGAATTCTGGAAAATTTATTGCATTGTATCCTAAACCTCTCTTGTCTGAGAAATTATTTCTCGACAAGAGAGGTTTATTAGTAAAGCAGATTGACTGAATAAACAGAGCTACTTTCGTTTGGACAAAAACTAATTTTTAGAGTTATATTGCTGTTATATTATAGAATATTTCATTACCCTGATTTTATATTCTAATACATCTAAAAAATCGTCCCTTTGTAATCTAAATTTCTTCGAGTTAAAACATGGCGCAGCAATTGTGATGGCAAAAATGTTTTAACTATATTATATTTAAAACAATACCTTTATCATCATCGTTTATAAGTATGCTTAAGTGACTAGTACAAATTAATTTGAATTATTTAAAGTAATAACCCGTGACGATCGTCTACAAATGCATGGATGCTACTCATACCTTAAACATGTCTTATAAAAAAACATCTTCAATATCCGAGGTCGTCAAAAACTATGGCTCACAATTGCTTCGTTTCATCAATGGAAAGGTTAAAAAGATAGAGGATGCTGAAGATATTTTGCAAGAAGTATGGTATCAGACAAGCCGGCTTTCTAATATCGACCAGTTGGAGAATATGAGTGGATGGCTTTATGCGGTGGCTAAAAATAAGATAACAGATCTATATCGTAAAAAGAAACCAGAATCTTTGGAAGATCATACCTATGAAGATGATGAGGGAAAGATACAGATTAAAGAAATATTACTGGCTGATGATACAAATGATGCCGAGCTGAAAATGTTCAAAGATCTTTTTTGGGATCAGCTTATGAAAGCTTTGGATGAATTGCCCGAAAAACAGCGAAATACATTTTTATGGCATGAGATTGAAGATATGACGCTACAGGAAATAGCAGATCAGGAAGGAGAAAGCATAAAGACTATCATCAGTCGTAAAGGATATGCTGTGAAGCATCTTAGAGAAAGGCTTCGCGTGCTTTATAATGAAATTTAATATTAAAAGATAACTTATGAACAATAGATTTAGTGGCAATAAAAAGAAAAAACTTTTTTTTATGATCCCTTGCGGAATCACACTTGCCTTATTATTTGTATGGGGAGTACAGTTACTCTGGAATGTACTTATGCCCGAAATATTTGGTTTAAAAGTAATCTCCTTTTGGCAGGCTTTTGGTCTTCTACTCTTATCGAAGATTCTTTTTGGTGGTTTTAGATTTAAAGGCCGTAGAGGTGACATGTGTCATGGACATGATTTTAACAACCCTTCACAACAGTTCAGTGATGAGGATAGATCCAGATTCAAAGCAGAATGGAAACGTAGATTTTCAGCAGCTTGCCACGATCGGAATAGAAATGATGATGAAATTAAAAAGCAGTAAAAGGAATATAGATGAAAGTAAAAAGAGCAACGAAATTCATTTTGTTGCTCTTTTTTTATACGCTACAATTTCTTTCAGGCCCATAATACTTTGAAAAAAGATATTTTTTTTAAAGTATTATGGATTCAAGTGCGTCTTCTATCAAAAGGCCTTTAAAATAATTATAAAAAAACAAAACATGAAAAATAAAATTCGATTTATCATACCAAAGCTCTTAGGAGTAACAATCGTTGTAGGTTTATTGTCCTTCGTCATCGGACTGCTTTTTAAATTATTAGTAGCAGCTACGATCCTGAGTGCGGTAGGGATATTTATAGCTAGCAGGATGCGTAATAAGAAATCTAAAAAAATGTTGCGGGAATATTGGACCCCCGTTACTCCTGATTTTAGAACAGATAACAGTTCGCCATTGCGTCCAGTTTCCCACAAAGTTCAACACACTAATTTCGCCATTATCCCGATCAATTAATTTTAATACAAAGACAATGTTTAATAGAAATAATAACACCGCAGACTGTTTTGCTAAATACGGCAAGTTAAAAAATCAATTTGAACAGCAATTTGGAAAGTTTAGAAATGAGTTTTCTCGTGATATACGTCCACTTGTCAATATCGAAGAGAATAGTGCATTTTTTACACTTCAACTCTATGCTGCTGGTCTCAAGAAAGAACAGTTTAAAATTGAAATAAAAGATAAAATATTGACAATTTCGTATGAAGCCAATGTGCAGGAACAGATCGAAGAGCAGTATATGTACCGTGAATTTATTCCGCAATCTTTCAGCAGATCTTTCCAGCTGAACGAGCAGGTCTCCAATGTCAATTTAACAGCAAGTTATGAAGAGGGAATTTTAACTGTGATCCTTCCAAAAGACAGCACATCTTATCGACCATCCCAACATGTTAAGGTAGGTTGATCATTACTTGTGGTTTTGTAATAAAGGAAATGGCTTAGTGAAAACTAGGCCATTTTTTCATAAAAATAATATGAATCGTTTGTTATTAACTTTTGAAGCCTTGACCAGTTCTATGTTTTTCTCAATGTAAGAGGGAGCACATACTTTTTTAGCCTTATAGAGTCGGTCAAGTTACTCAGCTAGGGACATTTTAGATTTAACAACAACTTTTTTGTCATTAACATGATTCTCTATGCAACGATATTTTACTGTTCAGCAACGTGATCATGTGTCGTATTGAAATTACTCTCTTGATCCAGCGACAGGGAGATAAATGAAATAAATGAGTTATACTTTTTAGGTATCGATTATTAATTAATTGATACTTTTTTATTATTATATATGGTTTAGGAAGCCGTATTGATTGTTTGTTAAAATTATGATATGTAAAATTCCAGAGGTATTTTTGATTTTTTGGACAACAAAATTTCAATAGTCAGATCATGAGAGATTGAAATATATAGTTTCGGGAATGTTGGAAAGCAATTTGTATTGGCAATGTATAACCAAGCTTTAATTAACGAACCTTTGGAATTGACAGCGCTGAGATCTTTGTATTTATCAAAGCCCCATAGGATGAACAGGACGATTTTTTGACGAGCAGATCTTATTTATTTAATCTTTTTTTATTATCCTAATTTTCTTGTGATTTCGGGGGATATTATTTTATATATTTTGGAAGCTACTTAGGAATGCTTCGCTTTTTTTCTTAGGTTGTCTCCATTTTTTACGCACATAGGGTTGGAAATATGAGGGGTGAGAAATAAAATAGAGTCATTTTTTTGATGCAAAAATTGAATTAGATAATCACAAAATAGCATTTTTCAAAACTTTTTATTTGGGTAATTTTACAGCATGTTAATGGGGTAAAAAAATACAAATTACAAAATAGCTTAAAAATAAGATGGAAAATTGATTATGGGAAAAATATATGCAATAAAATCATTTAAAGAACTATCTAATGAGGAGCTCTACCAAATATTAAAGCTTAGAAGCGAGGTGTTTGTGGTAGAACAGCATTGTGTTTTTCAGGATATGGATAACAAAGATCAGGAGAGTTTACATGTTATGTGCTATATAGATGACAAGTTAGCTGCATATACTAGAGTTCTTCCGGAAGGATTGAGTTTTGAGGAAGTATCTATAGGAAGAGTAATTACATCTCCGCTTTATAGGGGGCTTGGAGTAGGAAAAGAAATAATGGAACAATCAATAGCGGTTTGTGAAAAGCTGTTTGGTATTACGCCTATACGAATTGGTGCACAGCTTTATCTGAAAAAATTTTATAACGAATTCGGATTTGTGGAAATTGGTGATTTATACATTGAGGATGGTATCGTACATATTGAAATGGTAAGGAATTCAAATAATTAGATTAGGTTAAGGACGTTTTTAATAATGATATTGGGATCATCTTTACGCCAGTTGATGTAAAGATCTGTATAAAAAGGTAGTGAAATGAAACGAACACCTGTTGCATTGTTGAGATCATATGATTGGGGTAAAATAGAAACACCTAGCCTTTTTCTAATCAGAGGTATAATAGTTGATCCAAATTGACAAGAAATGTAGGATTCTGGATCTATGTCATAATGGGCAAAAACCTTTTTAATTAGAGTAGCATAACTGCTATTTAATCCTCCATAGGTGAGTATAAACTTTTGAGCACTGAGATTAGCGTTAGAAATATCGTCGCTAGTTTTAAAATCATGATCTTCAGGGACAACAAGACAAAGATTTTCAGTACTCAGTTTTTTCGAATTAATAAATGGGGAGTGGTTGATATCTCTGCTGAATAACATATCAATTTTGTAATTTTTTAGTGATTCTTCTTCCTCTTCATAAGCAAGCTGTAGCAGCTCTATTTTTAATTTCGGAAAAACGGACGAAATTTTTGATATCATGTCGGGCAGGATCGCTGAAGACAAGGAATCTGGATATGCCAACTTGAGTGTGCCACACTCCCCTAAATGGATTTGAAGAGCTTGCTGCTGTATGATATCAAGATTAATGAGTTCTGCTTGCCACTTATCCTTTAGAAACACACCTGTGGCCGTTAATTTTACATTTCTCTTGTCTCTATAAAAAAGTTTGAGATTCAATTCGCTTTCCAAGGCCATAATCTGCCTGCTAAGTGCTGATTGAGTAATACCTACTTTTTCAGAAGTATTCCAGAAATGTAGTTCATCGGCTAATGTAAGAAAGTATTTAATCTGCTGAATATCCATCATGCAATTTAATCAAAAATCGGATATGTCATTGATAATTGAGATATTTAATACCTGTATTAGCACTTACGTAAGGTAGAATTTTTGTGATTGTAGAAGCTGAAAAAAATATGAAATGTTTAAATTATGAATTGGAATTTTTACCAGATAAGATAACACTATGCAAAATATAGCAATAAAAAGAGTCACTCTTGATGACATTACAGTACTGCAGAAAATCGGCAGAGAAACATTCTTTGAAACATTCTCCAACAGCAACTCGGAGGAAAATATGCAACAGTACTTAGAAGATGGTTTTTCTGTTAAAAAGCTCAGGGAAGAATTAGGGAATAGGGACTCTGAATTCTATTTTGCGGTACATGATGAATACGTAATTGGTTATTTAAAACTAAATTATGGAAGGTCACAAACCGAATTGAAAAATGAAGCGAGTTTAGAAATCGAACGAATTTATGTATTACAGAAATATCAAGGAAAAAAAATTGGCCAAATACTATATGAAAAAGCAATTCAGATTGCACATGATAAACAGGTCAAATATGTATGGTTAGGTGTTTGGGAACAAAATCTGCGAGCGATTAATTTTTACAAAAAAAATGATTTTATCGAGTTTGATAAGCATATTTTTAAGTTGGGTAATGACGCGCAGACTGATATTATGATGAAAAAAAATATTACCATATAACGATCGTTTTTTTTTAAGTGATTTAATATCATATTGTAAATTCATAAATATCTAAATAGACATGAATAGGTTCTTTGCGTCTTTTTACCCGTAAAAGATTTCTATTGAGAAAGAAGCATTGATGCGATCGGCTGTAAATCTATAATTGCTACTATATTTTAAGGAGAGGCTTAATATTGGGAAGTCTATGTTAATTTTCCAGAAGCCAATTAATTCCTACGACCAACATGATGATGACAGCAATTACATATTTTATTTTGATCACTTGTTGTTTTCGATAAGCAATGTAAATACCACAGGCCATAATAATAGCAAAGGCAATAATAATCCAGCCAAATGAGAGATTATTTCCAAGTTTAATTTCCATTATAATTTTAGTTTTGATTTAAATGTTGATGATGTTGTAAAATGAATGTTATTTAATCTTTTTCAATTATAACATTGGTTATTTTATAATTGAAATTAGTATTGTCTCGTTCGCTTTCAGGTTTTTCTAACTCAGTGTAATGTACTGTACCTGTCATCTTATATGTAGTATGTTTTTCGAGATTAATCTTTTCTCCAGTATTATCAACAACGTAAAAATCTTTAAGTGAGTATTTTTTTTGGTCCATTGGAATCTCAAATAAAACGTTATTCTTATTCGTTCCAATAGGAAGAATAACACTGGTTGCAGTAAATTTTTCCGAGCTGAATGCACTGGATTTTACAACGAAATTCATCGGTATGAACGTTGATTTACCTGATGAAAAAGTAAATAGGGGAGCATCAAATTCACCAATTAATGTTATAGATTTATCCTCATTGTCATAATTGGATTCCATTGTTTTAATGGTATCGATGGATGAACCATTGCAAGAGGATAGGGATATAAGACCAAGGGATGCTAACAGCAGAGCTGGTATTTTTATTTTTGATGCCATATAGCGTTTTATTATTGTATGGTTAGTTCTATATTTTTATAAAAATACAATGTTATTGAATAAATTTTGAACAGCATTTTAAATTCGTTAAAGATGAATTTAAATTCGTTATAAGATGGGCTTCTATGTAAAAGAGGGTGATTGTGAAGGAGTGTATAAAAAAGGAAGTATTCAACTAGAACACTTCCTTTTTTATGATGTTAAATCACTGAGAACCAATTTTGGTAAAGATGTCCAATAAATGGCAACTCTTTTTCTTCTCCTTTAACAGCACTTAGGATACCTAAAACAAGCATCACAAGAATAGCAATTCCGATGACAGATACTAAAATATTACCAACCATGGGAATAAATCTTAAAATGCCGGCAACTAGTGCAGTAACGGTTATTCCGATACTTTGGCGAATATGAAATCTTCCTAAATTGGTCGCATTTTTACTATTCATAACAAGTGCGGCGACAAGGCCGATGATGGTTAAATAGGCTATTATTGCAACTGTCTTTCCATCATTGGTGTCTGCCGAAATGTTTTTATCCTCTCTCATAACTAATTATTTTATTTTCCCCAAATTTAGAAGCTTTGCCTATTTGAAACTATAGCCGAAATTGGGGGTATTTATAATACGAGAATAGTAATGCGATTAAAATGATCTCAATAACCTATAAAGTCAGCACTGTATAATGAAAAGAGTTGGTTAGACCAATATTTAATTCTTTTGAAATGAAATGTTCAGTACTATTTTTGGTTAATCACTATCCACGCTCCAATAGAAAACATCGCGATATAAACCTTTTTATGATGTAATCTATATTAACGAGATGAATAAGGTATGGTTAGTTAATTATCAAAATCTAAAGCTTATATCTTAGATTTTGATAATTATTTTTTGAAAGGTGAAATTTTGATCACATAACAGTGGCTGTGATGTGTATCGTTAGCTATGATCATTATACAGTGTAATAGACATGTAAATCGGTCTTGAATAACATAAATAGATCTGTTGTAGCTATTTCAATTATTAAAAAAACTATTTTGATCATTCTTATTGATTTATTGCTGGTATAGCTGTAATGATTTTTGTTGTAGCTAAATTGATCAAAAGATTTAGTCTGTCTTTGTATGTCTGCGAAATTTCTCCACTTATGTTCGGATCAAATAATTCTTATTTTGAAATTGGCACACTGTAAGGAAGTGGCCATGCCCGGAGTGATTTGGCGATCGCATCCATGGTATTGATTCCTTGCATCGCTTGTACCCCATCCGCCCAACATACTAGCCCCACTGTTTTATCCGTTAGGTATGGATTATTTTTCTTAGCACTTACCTCTAGCCAGTCTAAACAGTTTTCATGACCCCAGGGATGCTTCCATGGTATAATGGAGCTAACCAGAAGTGTATATCGGCCTCCCGAAACAGGTTGTTCATAACCTGTACACCATTAGGTATTCTGGTCAATGTACAGTCGAATAGCGGAATACCACTATCTGCAAGGTCAAATATGTGACTTTCAATGCCGAAATTTTCTAATCCTGATTTTATGTATCTGGATAATAGGTTTGAGGTAGAAAATGATCTTCGTTCTAATGCTCCGTTAAATATTATTGCTTTCATAGCGTTTATTTTATTATTTAAAAATGACTTTAGGCAGACCGATTTCACCATACATAAGTGTTCTTACAATAGGTTTTAAACGTTGAGTTGCTAACATATAGAGTGCGGGATGTAAATCAGGCCGTGCGCGGAGGACTACTTTTTGATTTTTAAATGATGAGATAGATGCATTTTCAATATTTGATTTCCACAGTTCTAATTTCATAGAATCAACATCTATGAAATCAAAATGAGCGGCATGAGGTTGTAGTTTATCGGCTATAATCATATACACCCAGGGTGGAATAATAGCATCAGCTGAACAGTACACTGCAACTGTTTTTGCCACAAATACGGAAAAATCAATTTCTGAAATAGCTATTTTGAATTCTTTCTCTTTTACAATCATGCCCATAAAAAGTAGGTTTTTAATATCAAATTCTGCTATTTCATCTGCTGGCATAAAGTCCAGCAGATCGAAAGCGATTATGCCAGATGCAGTTACTTTATTTATAAATTGTTCCTCTGCCATTTTGCGTTTATTTATAGATGGTTGCACTAATTTAAATTGTTAAAAGAGCCTCTTCGTATTTTTTTTCAACAGCAGCCCAGTCTAATACTGACCAGAAAGCATCTAGATAATCGGCTCTTTTGTTTTGATATTTGAGGTAATAGGCATGTTCCCAAATGTCCACCCCTAGTATAGGCAATCCTCGATTTGTTACATTAATATCCATCAGTGGATTGTCTTGATTTGGCGTACTGCTTATCGCTAGCGCACCACTGTAGGAAACAAATAGCCAAGCCCAGCCTGAACCAAACTGTCCTAACCCTAGTTTTTTAATTTCTTCTTTAAGTTGATCAAGACTACCAAAGCTCCGGTTGATGGCCTCGACCAATTTTCCTTCGGGAGTAGTTCTTGCTGTGGGTGAAAGGATACTCCAGAAAAGGGAGTGATTATAATGACCGCCTCCATTATTACGCACCGCTGGACTGTATTTACTGATATGTTTTATTAAATCAGGAAGTTCCAGATTTTTGATGTCGTCTTGTTCAAGTGCCTTGTTTAAATTATCCACATATGCTTGATGATGGCGGCTATGGTGGATGGTCATGGTCAGGGTGTCAAAGTGTGGCTCTAGTGCTTCGTAGGTATAGAGAAGGGCAGGGAGTTCAAATTTGCTCATAGTATAACTGTTTTAATTAAATCCTTGAACAAATTTAAAGAGATTAATTTAATAAAACAAGTTTAATCTTGTTTTATTATGGAGCTAGAAATTATGTTGATATGTCTTCAATTTGGCACGTAAAAATTACTGCTTGATGAGAAGCGAAGACGGATAGGAACGATGTACCTGTAGAAAAATTGTTTTTAAATTCAAGTATAAAGCATTTTCATATTGTCTATGTAACTCTACACTTACCAAATCTAAAATAAGGGGTGTTTACAAGTAAATCACCCCTGTGATAATCATTTAACTAAGATAGTTATTGCATTCGTTTTTATCATTTTCCACTTTCATTTTCCTCATGTCTTTCTGTGGCCGATTTATCTTCTGCTACACCAGATTTCCAGTAGGAGTACGCATAAAGTTCTTCTTGTTTCCAGCCTTTTTCTTTTCGTAAATAATGACGTATTTCTTTCACAGAAGAAAATTCTGCCGCTACATAACCCGAGCGGGAGTGCTCTGGAAGTGATTGTTGTTTAACAACTGTTGCTATGTTACTACCTAATTGAGGACTGGAGTTGTAGAGCCAAATAAATTTGATATCCGCTTTGGTCGATAATTGCTGTTCATCCTCTTTGCTGTGTACTTCGATGATACAGATACCTTTTGCTGTCTCGGGCAGATCCTCTAATATTGCTCCAAGTACCGGAATGGCAGTTGCATCGCCTACTAAGAGATAGTTCGCTGCTTTACCGTATAATTCACTTTTACCATCTTTCATTAAAACACCCAGTAGATCACCTTTTTGAGCATGAATGGCCCAAGAAGATGCAGGTCCTTCATCACCATGTGCAACAAAGTCAATATAAATTTCTTTTTTTTGAAGATTGATACCCCTATGTGTGTAGGTTCGAACTATAGGGCGAATCTCATCGGGTTGGGGTTTCCACTGCTTTTTGTCATAATCAAATTCTGGAAAATAAACAGTGCCGATTCCCGCGGGAGGTATAAGTATCTTGTTATTGACTCCGATTGTCGTATTACGGAATGATGGAACACTTTCGCCCGTGAGGTATATGCGAATATAATGCGGTGTAATATATGCTTTACGGCTTACCGTTAATGTAGCCTGTAGGGGTTTGAAATTTTGTTTACTCATTTTATACGTTAATTAACTTATTTGCTTAATGATCTCTTGAAAATCTGCTATGTGATTATTTCATTTTGGGCATCTTTACTTGATGGGAATAATGATAAGTGGAGCGTTGCATATTCAACTTTACTATTAAGAATAGTTCTAAATAATTTATATATTTGTGCAAATATAAGAAGTTAATTACCCTAAAAAGGTCTGTGAAAAGGAATAAAAGATCCGCGATAAGGAGAAACTGAATCAAAATTAAACATATAATGACGCTACGATTGTACAATACCGATATCTCTAATTTGCTTTTGGAAAAAGAGTATCCGGATGTTTTACCTGCATCGGATGGTGGAATACAGGAATATACAACTCATCTCGAACTTCCAATCGGAAAGGGATGTTACCGTGAAATATATTTTGAGGGAGTACATATTGGTTTTGGTGATGCTATTTTGTCCAACAATCTAATGCTGTACTTTGAAAGTGATTTTGAAACAGTAGAGATGCATTTTGCTCTAAAAGGTAAAAGTACTGCGATCACAGAGCATTTTAAAAAAGAGGTAAGTTTTGATTCTCACCAACATAATATCATTTATGCCAACCAGCTACATGGGAAGATGAAATGGGAAAGTGATGTTTTTCAGTTATTTGAGATTAATTTGGCCCCGTCATTCTTTAAAAGATATCTTCCGGAGGATACTCTTTTATTTGACAGATTTCGAAATGCAATTGAAAAGGGATATTCAGAGACAATAAATGTTGAAAATAATCGAATTAGTCGTCAGATGTATGAGATTATAGATGACATTATGAACTGTCAGAGAAAAAGTGTTTTTAAAAGAATGTTCCTCGAGGCAAAGGTAATTGAGCTCCTATTGCTGCAGTTTGAACAACTGAGCGAAGTGGCTCACATCCATGTTTCTTTAAGAAAGGAAGATATTCATAAAGTGTATGCGGTGCGGGAGTTTATTATGAATAATCTCAATAATGCTTGTTCATTGATTGAGCTGGCACATCATGTGGGTACAAATGAGTTTACACTTAAAAAGGGTTTTAAAGAGTTGTTTGGAACAACAGTTTTTGGATTTTGGACGGATGCTAAAATGAATCAGGCTAAACTGATGATTACCGAGCAGGATATGAGTATCAGTGAGATTTCTGACAGTATAGGATATAAAAATCCACGTCATTTCTCGGCGGCTTTTAAAAGAAAATTTGGTGTTATCCCGAGCCAGTTTAAAAAGTAAACTACATCGGTCTCATTTTTAGATGAATACCATCCTCACATAATATGTTAAATTTATTCACTATTGTTAATAGTAAATAAAGGTTTAGCGTACAAATATGTAAAGCACCGATATCGTTTCTTATTATTTATTCTGTACCGCGATTTGTCTTCTTCATTAATATTCTAGCTTTTCTTAATTGCAACGTGGCATGATGGAGTAATTTGGCATTATATAAAATCCATCCGCCTATCATTCCGATGACGCTTCCGATAAAAATATCAATCATACGTGCAAAAAAGATCTCGTTGGTGTCTTGCGTTAACTGTTTACCAGATTCAGAGAGGAAAATAGTTAGGATCGTAATAAAAACAACTGCAATTGCATAATTCCTTACGACTAAGAATTCTACGATGACTTGCAATAGGGTAATACTTATGACCATAATAAGTGGCGTTGGGTTTCCTGACGCAATTAGCCAGGTAATTCCAAGACCAACTAATGTTCCGGTTATACGCTGTGTTGCTCTAAGCCAAACATGCTTAGAGCTACTTCCCTGCATTACCGCTAAGCAAGAGATGGGGATCCAATATGGTTTTTCAATGTTTAACGAAAATGCTACAGCTAAAGAGAAAGCCATAATGAGTCCAAAAATGAGAGATTCTACAATATTGGTGTAACTCGATTTACGATGAATGCTATTTTCGGGCTGATTATTCTTTTTTAGAGTCAGTAAGCTATATATTAAACCGATACCACAGGTTAATATGGTTCCCATTGCAACATAACCAATTTTTTCGGCTATATTTTCAGGTTGAAAAGGGGAACAAATGGCAGTAGATGCCAGCATGATGAAGAAGAAATTGCCTGGTGGACGGGTAAGTTGAAGCTTATGCAGGGAGTAATGTACTCCGAAGGAGAAAAGACCCAATGCAATAGGAGCAATCATTGGGTTGAACGAAAATAACAATCCAACCGAAAAAGATAGCATAAGCCCAAAACAACAAGTCATCAGTAAGATCATGCGTTCGATAAGCTTATCTGATTGAATGTATAAGATTGATAGTCCAGCTAGGGATCCCAGCTTTCCAGCTTCAATGTTGTCCATATACCAGCCCAGAATCATAGGAATGCCTACACTTAATCCTGCGACGATGGGAAGATGCCATTGTCTACTTGTTTTATTAAATTTAAAAAACGATTCCATGAGTTCTTCTTTTTGACCCGGTTTCTCTAACGAATTAGTTTGTCGCTCTAATTTAAAAACCAAACAAAGGTAATGATGTTTTTTATTTCTGATAATTTTCCATTCTCATTTTAGTTTGTTGACTTTTTAAGCAAGAAACTGGAAATAGTAGCTTGTGTTCTAATTGAATATCTATAATGGAAAGCTCCTTGTTAGTCTGCTCTCTTTAGTTTATTTCCGATTATTAATAAAGTTAAACCTATACAGAGGGATAAGATAAAATAGCAGATCGCTAATGTCTGTTGGTCACCAACATTCAATATACTGACCAGGCTGTAGCTGGCAAAAGAAGTCACGATATAAGCCCCGCCACTGGTTAATCCACCTGCTGCGCCTGCATATTGTGGGAACCGTGTCAAACAATAGGTGAAGTAGATGTTGTACATAAATCCCATCAGGAAGTGCATTAATAAGGCAAAAAACATCAGAGAAAATAAGCTGTAATACCAGAATGCTGTTGCAAACATTAAACAGGCTAATGTGGCTTGTCCGATTGTTGCTAGCCGTAGTTTTTTTAGCATAGGCTTTGCTAACATAGCTTTACTCAGTAGGCCTCCGAACAGTAAAAATAAGCCAGAAAGAAGAGACATATTTCCGGTCATGACAGGAGAAAAATTAAAGTCATGCTCGATCATAAAAGGTGCAGACATCCCAAATACAATAGCCATAGCGTAACTGAATCCCAATAGCACGATGCCCATGCTGAAGTCTTTAGCGCTCAACATCACTTTAAAAGCATTAAGTGTAGCCGAAATGCGGTAGGGTTTTTGTTCTTTAAGTGTTTCTCCTGTAAACCGGTACTCCAATAAAAACATGATGAGTGCATAAATAGCAAGGAAATAAAAATTTCCTTTCCAGCCAACATAATTTTGCAGAAACCCGCCTAAGAATGGTGCAAGAATGGGGGCGGATGACCATACAATAGATAGTAATGAGGTGTAATTTTTTAATTTGTCACCGTCATAAACATCCACGAGAAAGCTACGTTTGGATACCATAATAATAGAAATGACTAAGCCTTGGATGGCCCGCATACCGATTATAAAATAAATATTGGAAGAGTTGATCAGTAAGATATTGCTCAGGATAAATAGTACTAACGCTAACATGCTTAATCTGTAACGGCCATAACTGTCCACTAAACTTCCTAGAAGAAGTTGTCCCAGTCCATAAAAAATGAGATAAACTGTCAGGGTTAATCGGACACTTGATATGGAGGTTCCCAATGCGGTTACCATATCCGGAAAAGAAGGGATGTAAATGTCCATCGCAAAACCGGAAAGCGGTATAAGCATAAATGTCAAAATAGTACTGATACCCTCGTGTTTCTTTTCTTGTCTTCTCATCCTAAAATCATATTATCTTGATCAACCTGTTTCCTTAATGCTGTCAGCAAAATTAAAGGAAGATCGATGTATTAAAAAGACAGGATTCAAAGTTATTTTTACGAAAATCAAACTTGTTTCATAAATCTTTCGCGGTGAATTTTAGGCGTAATAAGCGCATGCTTTTTAAAGAAGGAAGTAAAGTGTTGCGGATATTCAAAACCTAGACCCTGACCGATCTGTCCGATGGTCCAGTCGCTATTTTCCAATAGTTTTTTACCCTCTAATAATAAGCGTTCCTGAATATGCTGAGAAGTCGACTTTCCGGTCATTGCCTTAAGCAGATGGTTGAGATGATTGATATGGGTATTTAAACGATTGGCATAATCAGCAGGACTTTTTAAATACAGAATCTGTTGCGGTGACTCTAGTGGAAACTGATTATTTAATAGGGTGAAAAACTGATGTACTAATCGGTTGCTTGCCGGAATGCGCTGTCCATCGATGGTTTCGCGATGTACTTTGATAACGTTGTAGATAATGAGACGCAGTATGCTGTCAATGATTTCATTTTTAAACATATGTCCATCCATATGTTCTGACGCAAGTCTTTCAAAATAAAAAAAGAGCTCCTGGAATTTTGCCTGATCGAGATGGATGTAGGTAAACGGTTTCGCTATCATCTCTTCATGCACGCGGTCGAATTCTAGTTTCATTTCTTTGGTTAAAAATGATTCATTGAAAAGGCAGACGTAACCGTCCTGATTTGCAGCAAGTGGTTCCCAGCCATAATTGACTTCCGGGCGTGAGAAGAATATGGTGGGCCGGTCAACTTTAAGCTCACCCTGATCTGTAATTAAAATTCCGGGATTCTGTGTGAGTGTTATTTTGTAATAGTCTCTGCGTGCATAGGGGAGACTTAGCATACAGCTCTCCGTTTTGATGACATTGAAATGTAAAGCATTCCGTTGAGAATGGATGAGATCTAAAGGGATTTCTTTCTTTATATTGGTATAATAACCTAATAAATCTTCTGTTTGCATCTTTTTAATTAATTACATAATTCAAAGATAGTGAATTGCTTTTTTATACGGAGAGAGTAGTTGAAATGTTGTGTATTTATTACAGCTGCTTGCATAGTTTAATTATTTTTTAGGGATAATTTCTACCCATTTTTTTTCCAAGTATAGGGTCGTTCCTTTGATTTTGGTTGCATCTATAAATGTGGCTTGAACAAAGTTCCCAGTGATATTTTTATATTTTAATTTTAGGCCTTTCTCATCCAAGCCGGAAGTTTCATAATAGGCGCCTAATGGAAGTTTAAAGGGATTGTTCTTAACGTCGTTGGTGAAAATGGATAGTAAAAATAGTCTTTTGGAATTGGTGTCAGGTTTTTCATAGCCAAATATACGATGATCAAGTCTCATATTGGCGTTTAGCGTTAGGATGCTATCCGAAGTATTCAGATCCACGTAGGCCTTTGTTACATCATCTGCAGAAACTGTAACAGATGCGTTGTTTTCTGATTCTATGCGCGCTAATGTATCGATTTTTGGAACCTCTATTTTTGTTGGAAAATCAACTGTATCTACTCTTAAACTGTCTTTACTAATTTTTCTTTCATCTACCTTTTTTGATTTTGAATTGTTGCAACTTAAGATCAAAAAAGGTAGTAAACCGATTATTGTTTTAAACTTCATGTTATTCGTTTTTTAATATTTTATCAATTCTGTTACTGTATCAAATCGATATTTAATATGTGCCTCTTTGTGTATCTATTTCTCAGTCTTTTTGAATATAACAATTTATTTTTTAAAGGATATGTGGTTTAGCTCTTTGGTTTAATAACCGTAGATAGGTGCCACGATAATTATCAAGAAAACAACTATGCTATAGTTTTTGTTGGTGCTAAGCTAACATACCTTAGAATGCCGTTTACAGGAGCGTAATCTAAACTGGATTCGCATTTGGAAGATCAATTAAAATAATATTTCGGTTGATTCTAAAGGAGAGCGTGTTAATGTTATTGTAGACACATATATCAGGAATGCATATGATATTTGAGTGAACGAATTGAAGAGTGATTAATTAAGTAAGATGAGACGTTTTGGGAATTAAAACATCTATAAAGAGCGCACATGGCTGGCGACCCTTATAAATGTTTTAATTAATGGTAATAGGATTTATAAGTATAAATACTTAAGGTTTCAAAATTTCTGCTAGTTTTTTTTCTAAATCAGCTCCTCTTAAGTTTTTGGCAATAATCTTTCCTTCGGGATCTAGTAAAAAGTTAGAAGGAATTGCGCGGATACCATATTGAGTAGAAATATCATTTTTCCAGCCTTTTAAATCAGATAATTGGGTCCAATCCTGAAGTTTATCATCTTTGATCGCTTTAAGCCATGCATTTTTACCTTTTTCATCATCTAAAGAGATGCCGATAATAGTAAAACCTTTATCCTTAAAGGTATGAAATGCTTTTACGACATTTGGGTTTTCAGCTCTACATGGACCACACCAGCTAGCCCAAAAATCTAAAAGCACATATTTGCCTCTGTATTCTTCTAATTTTACTATTCGGCCGGAAGTATCCTGCTGACTGAAAGTAGGGGCAATACTCCCCAGACCTACGGCTTTGTGTAATAATAACTGTTCGTAGTATTTTTTTCCTGCAGTGCTGTTTTTAACAGTAGATGATAGTTTATCATAAAGCGGATATATTTCTTTGTACTCAGGCGAATACCCGCCGATTGCCTGCACTACATCTAAGGCAATGGGACTGTTGGGGTTTTTGGTTAAAAATTCCTTGCGTATAGTCGTTCGTTTTTGGTTGATCTCTTTATTTGTTTCATCAATTTTATGCTTCACAGTTAAGGTTTCTTTTTCTGTATCAGGTAGGTTTCTGTACCATTCGTAAAGTTTGGTCTGCTCGTCGTTGTACGGCTTGAGCAGTGCTGTTAATTTTTGATCATCGGCATTGACTGCACCGCCTTTGATAGTAGCGTTGTTTATAGAGTCTTTACTGGATACCACAAGTTTACCTGCCTCGATGTAAAATGGAAAGGCATATCGGTAGGCCTGTCTTAGACTTGAGCCAACCAAAAGATGTGCCTTTATAGGGCTTTCTACCTCTCCGGAAAATATAAATTTACCCTGAGGATTAATGTCTACAGAATCTGTTTGACTGCCTTTAAGCAGATAAGCTTTGTATTCCTTTTTTACAACAGGAATATGGCCCTGGATTTCAAATTTTGAAACCTGTGCTTGCGAAACAATCGGAGCAAGCAATAAAAGCAAGATGTGTTTTGTGATTTTTTTCATGTTTGTATATTTTAGTATTAATGTTGAATGCGTAAGCCGTCTAATGCAAAATATGCGGGACTTAATAATGTTTGCTCCGCATCCCGATAATTTCCATCAATTGTAAATAATATCTTGTCAACCCGCCCTAAAGGCTGCAAATCAACTTTTGTCCAGTTGGAACGAATGGTCTCCACCGTTGGGTTCTGAATATCACCACCTTTGGTCGTGCCCAGGTAGAATGTTGTGGTTCCTGTCAGCGAACCTTTAAGGTATCCTGTTATCAGCAAGCGGATATAAGTTGGAGTCTTGCTCAGAGCAGTATAGCCTGCTATTCGGGTGAGATCTTTTCCTGCTAATGTGGGCAGATACCATCGGCCATAGTCTGCTGTGGAGGTACTTGAAATGTTGGGATTCCGAACTTTGGTTCCGTCAAGCTTGTACTGTTGGGTGGCAGGATCCAATGTGCCCGAATAGTTCGATCCATAGTTTGCCAGAAGATATGTATAAGCTGTGTTAGCAATTAGTACATGTTGAGGCGCGACAGCGTCATCAAACGATAAAAATGCCTGATCATCTTTTGCGTGTCCGATGAGGTAAGTTTCTGTTCTATTGGGGGTGGTCGTGTAGACGCTAAATACTGTCGAATCTATAGCTGATCTTTTTAAATCTGCCGATACCCCTGTCGATGGTCTGAAATCTGGACTTAGGACCCAAGGGTAGGAACGGTAGTTTTTATTGGACAATGCAAAACCACTGAAATCTGTAGCACCTTTTTTTTGGATATTAATCTGTACAAAGCCTGTGGATGTGGCGCCTGATCGAAAAGGTGCATCTGGTATGCGGCTGGAAAACCTTTCCAATATGATTTCATTGAAGGTGATATCTTCCGGGTAAGGAACCAAAGCATCTTTGACCTCATCTTTGCATGATGCTGTGAGAAATGTCAGACCCAATAGTGAGAGATAACTGAGTGTTCTAAATATATTCATGTTTTGAATTAATAATTGTAAAAATAATAGTGTTGTTTACTCTTGCCCTGGGTTTTGAAATGCAGCAGGATTATTGATAATCTCGGAATTTGGGATTGGCCAAGATACTCTGGTGATATCGAAAGTTAAGCCATCTTTGATTGCTACAATCCAAGGTTGATTATCTTTTTTAAATCGGATACTAGCGAAAAATTCACTTCCATTTTCTAAGCATAATTCTAAAAATATTTCTTTAAAAATAGCGTCATAAAGCTGTTCCTGATTACCAGGCTGAAGGAGGTTGAAAGCTTGTGCTGTTCTTTTTTGTCGAAGCTCATTGATCGGCGCGATAGCTTGTGCTACGCTGGCGCCTGTACGTGCTAACAGTTCGGCTTTGAGCAGATAAAGTTCTGCAAAACGAAAATAATAGGTCGCATATTTTTCATCAACTGGTGAATTGACTTTGCCCTGATAGCTACCTAAACGCGCTAGTTTTTTAAAGGTATACCGAAAAGTATTGTCCCATGTTTCAGGAGCGCGGACTTCTCCGGTAGCAATAGGCCAGCGTGGGTCGCCAGTAAACCAGTCTGTACCGTAGCGGAGACCAGCGGTACGTGCCCCACCGGGTGCTAAAGGAAGTGTATTGCCTTGGTATATGATGCCGTAAGTGTACCAATAACCACCTGCAGAAGTACGTGAACCATCGTCCTCCAAGTATTTGACAAATAGATTTTCGGGTGATTCCCAGGATCTTTGGTATACTTGTGCTAGGTCACTCTGAAGCTGGAATTTACTACTAGCTTGTTCCATGACATTATTTATTAAAGTAAGAGCTTGTTTGAGCGGTTCTGTTTCATTGCGGTAGCCTGACCGATACAAAAGTGCTTTGGCTTTTAATACTTGAGCAAATTGCTTGGAAATATAACGTGGGCTATCAAATTGCGATGCGTGCTGTATTGCAAAATCTAAATCCTCATTAATGATGCGATAGCTTTCACCGACGGATATTCGAGGAGCCCTGACATTGTCTAAAGAAGCGGGTTTGTCTCTAAAGACAAGTCCATAAGGGCTAGCATCTTCAGCCCACCAGTAACCGAAATTCCAAAGAATGTTAAGGTTGATCCATGCACGTACAGCTTTAGCCTCTCCAAGTAACGAGTTGCGCTGTTCATTGTTGGTAAAAGCGGTTTGTGGAAGTGCTTCAATGCCTGTTATAGCGAAATTAGCAGCATTTAAGCTGCGGTAAAAGGCGCTCCAGATGGCAGATCCTCCTCCTGACTCCTGTGTATAAGATAAGTTGTAATCTGCTACACTTGAAAAGTTAATAAAACCAGCTTTGGTGGTTTGAGCTACATAAAGAGCTCCAGACCAGCTGTCATTGCGGAAAGTGGAATATATCCCATTGACAGCGGCTTTAGCTTTAGCATAATTTGTAATGCCATTGGATTCTGTGAGGGCAAATTTAGGCTGTTGATCTAAGTATTTCTCACAACCGACGAGCGATGCAAAAAATAAAATCAAGAACATATGTATGGTAAGTTTTTTCATAAGTATCATTGTTATTATCTAAGAGTTAGTTTTACACCTAAGTTGAAATTCCGGGCAGCTGGATATGCACTGTTGTCTGTCCCCATTCCAGTACCAATACTGGAGCTGGACCAATTTCCTTGTGGATCAAACCCTGGATATGAAGTAAGGGTAAGTAGGTTGGTTGCCTGAAAAGTTAAGTCGATGCCTTGTATTAACGAATTGGCAAGTGTTTTTTGCGGTATTCTGTAGCTTAGGTTAAGCGCACTCAGGCGAATATAGGAAGCATCATAAAGCCAGAAATCTGAAAAAGTACTGTTTGCTCCATCACCATACTGTGTCATCCGAGGGATAGTGGCGGTGTAGGGATTCAATAGAGTAGCACTCTGCCCAGCAATCTTGTTACTGTGGTTGTAGTTGCCCACGTAGCCTACATCCTCCATAGGCATGCTCCATAGTCTTTTCATCCCTGATGCATAAGTGAAAGTGGCATTGGCATAGAAATTTTTGTAAATAGCAGTCAGACCAAATCCTCCAAAATATTTAGGTTCGGCACTTCCTAAGGAGACTTTGTCGTCGGTATTGATGATACCGTCCCCATTCTGATCTTTAAAGTAGAGATCTCCGATACTTTCTTGTGCACTTCTATAATATTGTTTGCCACCTGTTGCATTTGTGCTCTGAAGCGCAATGATTTCTTCTTGTGTCACGAAAAGACGATTATAGGTTTCATAACCAAACCATTGACCTGTACGTTCTCCTTCTTTGATTACGATGTTGCCAAAATTGAGTTCTGTGGCGGATCCGTTGATCTTAAGAACCTTTCCCTTGTTGCTGGCAATATTGGCATCTACAGTAAGTGTGAAATTAGGGTGCTTAATAACATCATATCTGATGTCAAATTCTACTCCTTCATTTTTGATTGAAGCAACATTAGAGCTGATGGAACTGAATGATGAACTGGGCGGTAGGGGTTTGGAATATATGAGGTCGTTGGATTTTTTGGAGTAATAGCCAAAGGAACCACGGAGACGCTCTTTGAATAAACCAAAGTCTAGCCCAATATCGACCATTTTTGTTTCTTCCCACTTGAGGCCAAGGTTGCCGATCGAGCTGGGACTTATGGCCGGACTTTCATTGTACCGAGCCGAGCCGATGTAAGTCTGCCAACTGTAATTTCCAAGATTTTGTGATCCTGCTGTTCCGATTGATCCCCTTAATTTAAGGTAGGAGATCTTTTCTTTAATAGCTGCGTTCTTAAAAAAAGATTCTTCGTGGATCAGGTAGGCAAAAGAGCCGGAGGGGAAAATTCCCCAACGGTTATTAGGACCAAAACGGGATGAGCCGTCTCTTCTTAAGGTTCCACCTAGGATGTAGCGGTCTTTATATTTGTATTGTAGTCTTGAGAACTGAGATACCAATGCGTAGGCTGTGTAATCCTCTGCCAAAGCACCTCTGTTTGCTCCCGAAGAAAAATTATTGAGGATGTCATCGTCAGGGAAATTAGATGCTATCATGCCAAAATTGGTGAGACCTGTTTTCTCAAAGGAATAACCTAATAAGGCCAGCACATCATGGTTGCCATGTTGTTTAGCATACGTAAGTGTGTTTTCCCAGACTTGAGAGTTCGTTTTTTGATACTGCCAGTTTCGGTTGCCGTCGTAATTAAAGGTACTGCCCCGTCGCATGTATTTAAGAAATTCATTATTGCTATAATTGGCGGTATAGGCAGTTCTAAAGAGGAAATCTTTCCATACATTTACTTCTAAAAAAGTAGTAGCATTAAAATTTTTGTTCTCCCCATTTTGTGTATTCAATAAAGTAGTATAGGGGTTTTCAGTATAAGGATCTCGGGTGAAAAGTGTTCCGTCTGGATTGTAAACTGGAATGTCAGGTCTTATTTTTTTAATCACGTTGAGCATATAATCTTTATCATCAGTGTTGCGGGATGAACCGTTTATCTGTAGACCAAATTTTAATCCTTTTCTAAGCTTTGCTTCTAGATTTGCACGGCCCCCATAAAGTCGACTTTTTCCTGATTGTATTACTCCATAATAATTCTGATTGTTGAGGGAAACGTAATAAACTACATCTTGTGTTCCTCCACGTAAAGATAATGTGTGGGTATGGTTCCAGGGGGATTGTGTCATTTCGTTTAACCAGTTGGTGTTCCCTTCATAAAAAGCGCCTGGTAATATACGGAGATCGGATTTATCATATTCGCTAGTACGTAAGTTAAAAAATGCTTGCTCATCTAAATATAAGCGAGTGAAATAATCGAAGGATCCTCTACTTATTACTTCTTCGCGTGCCGCCTTATCGGCAAAATCAATGTATTGGGGTGCGTCAAAGTAAGAGTAATCATTGAAATTCTGAGTCTGTAGTCCCAGTCGGGAAGAAACTTCAATAGTCGGTGCCTGACCTTGTTTACCTTTTTTTGTAGTTACTAAAACGACACCGTTTGAGGCCCTTGATCCGTATAAAGCCGTAGCAGATGCATCTTTTAGAATGTCAACACTTTGAACATCTTCGAGATTCAGATTATAAAGGGTATTGGCTATATTGCCAGATGTATTGTTCGAATAATCAGGTACACCATCGATGACCCATAGTGGCTGGTTGTTTCCGGTCAAAGAAGATGCTCCTCGAATAATGACGCTGACTGGTGATGTAGGGGAGGCTGACTGAATGGCTACATTGACTCCTGCAGCTTTTCCTTGAAGCAGACTTTGGATGTTGGCCCCCATAGGAGCATTTTTTAGATCAGCTTCAGTAAGACGTGTCATTGATCCGGTAATATCTTTTGCTTTGGAACGGCCGTAGGCGACAACGACGGTCTCCTCAAGTGCATTTTGACGAATACGTAACGTAATATCAATTCGTTCCTTCGGGTTGTGTAAAGGGTATTGAACGGTCTCAAATCCAATATAGGAGATAATTAGTATATCTCCTTTACTGGAAGGAATCTCAAAGTTTCCCCCTGCGTCAGAATGTACCAGCACGCCGGAGGTTTTCGACTTAACTGTAGCCCCACGTATGGGTTTATTCGACTCGTTAAGGATTTTGCCACGGACTACTGTTTTTTGATCTGACAGTTGGGAATACCTAGTATGAGGTGATGCAGGTAATTGTAGTTGTTTGCCTTTCAACTGGGGATTTTCAAGTGCATATGCCACTACAGTGGAGAGGGTAAATATGAGCAAAGGTATCCCCGGCCAAATACGGGTGTATTTAGAAAATTGAATATGTTTCATTGAAAATTTAAATTTTTAGTAAACGACGATTTGTTTAGTAGTAACTAAATGTTTTTTTATGGAAATGTCGATGTATAGACACTTGTTGCTTTTGGGGTAGAATTAGTGAAGTGCCAGTGGCACATTCGAAGCAGTGAGAAATGATTTTTATAAGGCATAGGGTTAGCTAATTTCTGTTGATTGTGATGTAAATATATTAGAAAAAAATATTAAATCTACCATTTTGGTAGTCTTTATTTTAAAAATATTTTAATTTGAACCAAATGTGTTCATTTGCAATTACTTATGGATTTAAATTATTTTTAGAAAATAGCTTTTTATAACTATCAAATCGGGGAAAAGTCAATTATTGTTGTGATATATTTTTTTATTATTGACAAATAATTGCGTGATTTTTATAAGTGATTTTATATAAAATATAGTGATAGGAGGTAATTTTCTGTCCTTATAAGATAAGCTTACAAGTACAGCGTCTCTAAATCTAACAACAGGAAGAAAAGTAAATGATGAAAAGTTGGGGCCAAACCATTATTATAATTACTAATTACCTACGCTTAGACTATTTCTCTTTATGTTTTGATTTAGAGCAGTATTAATTGGTTAAATTAAACGGAAAGCGCGTTCAAGAATATTACGCTTCGGGAAAAGATCTTCATAAACTTATAATATTCATGAAGATAATATATATCACTAGCAAGCGGATTAAAGTAAATGAATATTAAAGCAACTAATAAGGTAAGTTTTATCATTATTGATTTTAGCGTGAGTATGTTGGGTAATTAATTTATTCAAGTGTTTTATTTGCTTCCAGTATTAAGTTGTTGATACTTTGGTTAATGGAGCGGATAACGGCTTGTAACTGGTTGATCATAGCTGCTCTGGAGTGTAAATCATCAGCAAAGTAAATGCCTCCATCCGAAAATATAACAGATTGGTTTCCCTGATTTTCGTTGCTGTCAAACTGATAATCGATCCATCGTGTTTTGAGATTGTGCAATAGCGAGCTATTACCATCGTTACTAAATTCTTTCTCGCTCAGCATATACCAGATAAAAGGTGAAAAGCTTTGATCCGAATCATTTTCAGTCCATACATTTCGCAATAGGTTATGAGGATGAAAAAACTCTATCTTTTTTCCTTTGGGATTCAAGGTGAAAAAACCAAGGCCTCCACCAAGTACCCCACCTGTAATACCTACTGCATTATTGACATTATTATTGGTAATGAGAGCTCCGGCTATTGATGCAGCCGCACCCAGTGCAATAGAGCCCACGACAAGTTTATTATTTCTTGAAGCATTGATATTATCTATATATCCAGCGACCTGATCGACGCGTTCTGCTTCACAATCTAGTTCGGCTGCTGCGGCATTGATATCTGATAGTGCTAGAAGCAGTGTTCGATTGACCTTATTGTTGATCGTTAGCTTACGAATTTCTGCACTAACACTAGTATTGCCTTTAAGTTTTTGTAATTCTTTTATCTCCTTGGTCAGTCCAAGAGCATAAAGCATAAGGATATTTTGTCTTGAGAATACACTGTTTAATTCATCGTGGATGGCTAGAGAATCTATAGCGTAATTAGGTAATGTCTGCTCTGCCTTTAGAAAGTAGGTTGGTGGTATGCAATAACTATTTTTAAGGGTCAGCATAAATGCTGTATTCTTATTAACAGAGCAGGACGTCATAAACCCTATAAATAAGGCTGTTGTAATGATTTTCGATTTGGTTGCTAAAAACATAATGATGCTGATTTTGTATATTATTGGCTCAAATCACTATAATTCTGTACGGTTAATAATAACTGAATATACCGAATTTATTTTATTACTGTTGCTTATCGGTAAAATATCTGTCATAAAGTGTGTTTTTAATTAATATGGATTTAATATGTAGGTTGTTTTAGTTGAGTGATTTGGATGAAGTAAAAAGCAGATAGGCAGGTAAGTGGTATTAATTAAATGTGAATTTTAGGTTTCATTATTTAATAGCAGGCTGCCGCAGTGGCTTGATATTTAATCATCATGATGATGCATTTGTAATTTATAATCATATAGCAAGAATTATTAGTTTTGGAAAAATAGGTTTACATTAGAGAAAGTGAAAATATTTCTGGACTAATTGAACCGGTACATAAAGGGAGCAGTGTGAAAATTCAGTACGATGTGAATTTCAACTGTTATTCGTATTGTAGATGAGTCATAAAACATAAAAATCAATGGAAAAAAGAACAGTACTTGTATCAGGCGCTAGTATTGCTGGTCCGGCTTTAGCATTTTGGTTACATCGATTTGGTTTTGATGTCACCATCGTAGAGCGTGCAGAAGAATTGAGATTAGGCGGACAAAATATAGATGTTAGAGATGAAGCTCAGAAAGTAGTACAGCTAATGGGGCTCGAAGATGAAATCAGAGCAGCAAATACAGGTGAACTAGGAATCCGTTTTGTTGATGTTAACAATCATACTTTAGCTGAATTTCCTAAAACTACTGGTGGATTCGGAACCGCAGAACTTGAGATTTTGCGTGGAGATCTTGCGCAGGTATTTTTTAATGCGACTAAAGATAATATTCCCTATATTTTTGGAGATCAGATTCTAGCTTTAGTAGAAGATAAAGATAAAGTGAATGTTACTTTTAAAAATAGTACTCCGCGCTCCTTTGATTTGGTCATTGCTGCTGATGGAATTCGTTCGTCAACACGGAAGCTAATTTTTGGAGATGAGCCCGTGATCAAATATATTGGAGTTTACTGCTCTTATTTGACTATTCCACGTATTGATTCTGACACGTCATGGGCTTATTGGTATAATGCACCAGAATCAAGAGTATTAAACCTAAGACCAGATAATGTAGGAACCACCCGTGCATCATTTTCTTTTCTATCGCCAGAGAAAGGGTACGAAAAACTTAGTTTGCAAGAGCAGAAAGGAATTTTGAAGCAAAAGTTTGCTGATGCTGGTTGGCAGGCACCACGTCTGCTACAAGGATTGGAGGAAAGTAAAGATGTTTATTTTGATAGTATAAGTCAAGTGAAGGCACCTCGATGGACCAATGGAAGATGTGCTATGGTTGGGGATGCGGCTTATTGTCCAACTCCGATGTCAGGAATGGGGGCAAGTCTTTCTATAGTTGGTGCATATGTATTGGCTGGAGAATTGTCGAGACACCAGAATCATCAAGATGCCTTTGAAGCTTATGAAAAGTTAATGCGCCCTTATGTTGAAGATATTCAGAATCTACCCCCGGGAGTACCATGGCTAGCACATCCGAAAACAAAGTTTGGAATCAAAGTGTTCAATACTGTGCTAGGAATTGCATCAAGTAAATTGGTGAAAAAAATAACAAAGCTCTTTGACGGAAAAGGGAAAAAAGAAATAAAAGAGCGTATCCAATTACCTTATTATAACAAGTAAATAGATTAGGTAGCTTAGTATATAAGTAAATTATGAAAGTGCTTATAAAAATGAGGCATGATTAGTGCATAAATTGTTTTGAAGATAGGTTTTTATAATACTTGCCGATTTACTAGACCTAATGTTTCATAAACTCTATCAGATTTTAAATTTCATATTATGAGATCGGTGTTGACGATGTTATTCTTTTCATTTTTGTTTACTGTACAGGTGTATGGGCAGAGTAAAAGTGTTTTTGAAAAGACTGTAGATTCTTTAAATTTGATTGGTCAATCTGAAAAGATCATCCCATATTTGGAGATGCAGGTAAAAAATCATCCTGAAAATGAGGTTTTGTTACGCTTAACGGGATACCAATATCTCCAGATAGGTAATTTAGTACTGGGCGAACAATACTATAGGAAGGCACTTTCCATCAACCCTTCCTGTGCACGTTGCTATTTGAATATAGGTCTTATTTATGCCGCCAAGAGCGATTTTACTGAAGCTTTAACTTACTTGGATACGGCCGTGGCGATTGATCCTATGGATGATCGAGTGGTTGATGCTCGAGGTACAATATATCATCATTTAAAACAACCGGAAAAGGCTTTGGTAGATCATGTTAAAGCGATCCAATTAAATCCGAATAATTTGCAAGCTTACTTGAACAAAGCTGAAGTGCACTTTGAGTTGGAAGATATGGATGCCTCTTATCAGGATTATACTACTGCAAAATTGCTTGCACAACAGTTAAAAGTTAATGACCCCGCATTTTTTAAAAGGATAGATGATGCATTGCTGGATTTTTGCGATAATAGTAAAGCTAGCTTTTATTACCAACGCGGAGTGGCTTTTTATAATTTAAAAAAGTTTGATAAAGCGCTGGAAATTTATGATGCCGGGCTCACTAAATTTCCCAATAACGCTATGCTTTTATCTTTTCGGGGTAACACACATCTTGCGCTAAAAGATTTTAAAAATGCAGCATTAAATTATGATCATGCATTAGTCAATAAAGAGGGGTTGATGAGGGAATTAAAACGTAATCCGAGGTTTGCATATATGAGTGAGCAAGATATACAATCTTATTACAATGCATCAACAGCAAGTATATATTATAATAATGCTGAATGTAAAGTTCAATCTGATAATCTGGATGAAGGGTTATCTGCTATAAATAGCGCAATAACGTTAATGTCTAATGGTAGTAGTTTTGAAAAGGAGTTATATTGGAATAGAAGGGGATATATTTATTTGCTTCAACATCAATATAAACTTGCTTTGGCAGATTTTGATCAGAGCATCCAGAGCAATGAAAAATATGCGTTAGCTTATGTCAATAGAGCAATTGCTCAAGTATGTTTATCTGAAAAATCGAAACAGTCAAATATAATTATCAGCAGTAAATTGCCGAATCAACCGTTTAAAATGAACTGGGTTATGAAATCCAAAAAAGATAAACCAAATCTGTTAAATGCTTTGGGAGATTGTAATAAGGCAATTGAGCTGGATCCTAATAACGGGTTTTCATATTATGTCAGAGGGCAAATTAAACAGCTTTTGAATGATGTAGATTATTGTTCCGATTTGCTCAAAGCAAAAAGAATGGCTATTCAAGTAGAAGATATTTTGCTAGTTGATTGTCTGAAATAATAAATATAAAAATTACGAAAATTAAGTTGATTCGAAAATGAAAATCATCAAATATTTGCCCATAGGTTTAAGCTTAGTTGCTACTAATGACTATACACAAACAAAATCTGCTAAAAAAGCTACTACCAAAAAGACAAATATAACTGGACCACCTACAGTTGTAATTCATGAAGAATATAAAGAAACTGAATTATCTTCCCCGAGGCTTTTGCTTGGAAATAAATGTAGATACGACCCTAGCCCCAAATGTTATTTTTAGAGAGGTGATCGAAATAAGTGGTAATCGGGTTGATAGCAGAGCTTCCTTTAAAGATTGGAAGTTAGGGATAAAAAAGAGCGAAAAAAGGATACTAATGTAGAGTGTAGAATTAGTTCAAGCATACTGATGAAGCTGACAAAATATGATTCAAATGTCTCTTACTTTAATTAATAAAGAGACGCGAACATTTAAAATATTTTATGATCAGGATAAGAAAATAAATTGTTTGCAGGATCTCAGTTATAAAAATAGATATGAATTGACAGAGTTTGAAGGAGCAACACCTGTGATCTAGTGGTATAAAAAAATAGGTATTTTTAAGAGAACATAACTTCCTTTAAATATTAAGAACTAATACCGCTACTATCTTTGTAGTGAGTTTGCCTAAAGTTATAGTCAGCTTAAAGGTCAAAGTAAAAAGAGCTAATTCATGTCCATCTGATTTAGCTCTTTTTTGCTGTTGTACATATGGTAAAGATCTGAGAATTGAGATATTTAACTGCTCACTTACGAAAAAGTTATATCGTGAAAATCATCGTTATCAGCGATTGAAAATTCTTTTTTGAAATGATCATATTTATATAATGAAGTGCCATAATTCAACAAGGATCTACCATTATCGTAATTGTTTTGGTAGAATATCGGAGCATAATATAATGTAATGCCGATGTTTTTAAAATCATATCGTATGCCAGTAGTGATATAAGTCTGAATCATTTTTTCTTTTTGATCACCGGTGAAGGGTTCTATTTCCATATAGCTATTTTCATTTTCCCAGTTTTCTATCTCTTTGACCAAAAAATTAGCATCATTACGGTTAAAAAACTGTCTTTTATAGCCTAAGTTTTGAATATTTTCAGTCAATTCAATTTCAGCCACTATTTGTGGAGGCTCAGGATATTTTAAACGATAATCTTGAAGCTCTTGAGTGAATCGGTCATTTTTTTCCTTTTCCTTTTGCTCGAAGAATTCTTCTAGAGTAATGTTCTCAGCCTCAAGTTTATCCTGAATTTCTTTTTTTAATCTTAATTTTGGCTTTCGGTTTTCTTCTTTATTCATAATACTGGTTATTTATAGGTAACTAACTTTTTGTTGTACCTCGGTGTATCAAAACTTTCTAATCATTAAATAAATGGTATATGATCGTGAATCCTTTATAAATCGTGACGTGAATCCTTTTTTGATTCTCACAAACCATGTGAAATATAAGCTTTAACGTGTTTGTTAGATTTATTTTAAAAATAGTATATAATTATAGGGTTAATATACGAAATAAAATTCAATCATTTATCTTATGATGTAATTATTGCTACTTATTAGAAACTATCTATTTTTATTTTAAATTGTTGTACAGCAGTTTCTTTCAGGAATAATGATGTTCGTGCAAAAAATTATCTTCTTTTTTATTAAAGAAAAATAAAAAGTTTATCTATTTATGGGATTTTCCAACAATTGTATTTCTGGTAATTATACTTCACTGAATCTTAATTTATTAGGAAGGTTTAAAGATCAGATAAATTTCATTTGATATTTTTTTTTGTTTAAATTTAGTTAGTTGAGATAACCAAAATAGAACGTTAATTTTTTGAAAAATTAGAAACCCATGGAAAACGAATTCAATGACATTAATAAGTGTCCATTTCATAATGGAACATTGCGTAAAGCTGTTGCTGGTGGAGGTACAACAAATCAAGATTGGTGGCCAAACCAGTTAAAAGTTAATTTATTGCGTCAACATGATGTAAAGTCTGATCCTATGGGTTTGGATTTTGATTATAAAAGAGAATTTGAAAGTTTGGATCTGGATGCAATAAAAAATGATTTAAAGGAATTAATGACACAATCTCAAGATTGGTGGCCTGCAGATTTTGGTCATTATGGACCATTATTTATTCGTATGGCTTGGCATAGTGCAGGGACTTACCGTGTTGGTGATGGACGTGGGGGGGCAGGTCGTGGACAGCAACGTTTCGCACCTTTAAATAGCTGGCCAGATAACGTGAGCTTAGATAAAGCAAGACGATTGTTATGGCCTATAAAACAAAAATATGGACGTAAGATTTCTTGGGCAGACTTATTGATTTTAACCGGGAATATGGCTTTGGAATCAATGGGCTTTAAAACTTTGGGTTTTGCAGGAGGACGTGAGGATGTTTGGGAAGCAGATCAGGATGTATATTGGGGCTCAGAGAAAACATGGCTTGGTGGCGACGTTCGTTATGCAGATGGATCTGAGGGAGTAAAGGAAGGACATGGCGTATTGGTGTCTGACGATGACGCTGATGGTAAGATTCATAGCCGAAATTTAGAAAACCCATTGGCAGCAGTTCAAATGGGTTTAATTTATGTAAATCCGGAAGGACCTGATGGTAATCCTGATCCTATTGCGGCAGCAAAAGATATTCGGGATACTTTTGGACGTATGGCCATGGATGATGAAGAAACGGTCGCATTGATTGCCGGTGGACATACGTTTGGTAAAACGCATGGAGCTGCTTCTGCTGATCATGTTGGTAAGGAACCTGAATCTGCTGGTTTAGAATCTCAAGGACTCGGGTGGGAAAATTCTTTTGGTACAGGAAGAGGTGGCGATACCATTACTTCAGGTCTGGAAGTGACCTGGACAAGTAGACCTACAGAGTGGACAAATCTGTTTTTTGAAAACTTGTTTGATTTTGAATGGGAGTTAACAAAAAGTCCTGCTGGAGCTCATCAGTGGGTAGCTAAAGATGCTGGTGATATTATTCCGCACGCGCACGATCCGAATAAAAGATTAAAACCGACTATGCTGACCACAGATCTGTCTTTGCGTTTTGATCCTGAATACGAAAAAATATCACGTCGCTTCAAGGATAATCCACAAGAGTTTGCTGATGCATTTGCTCGTGCCTGGTTCAAATTAACGCACCGTGATATGGGACCTCGTTCGCGTTATTTAGGTGCAGATGTGCCTCATGAGGAGTTTATATGGCAGGATCCACTTTCTAAGGTTGATTATGCTGAGATTGATGAGACAGATATTCAATCTCTAAAAGCACAGATTTTAAATACAAGTCTATCAATTTCGGAACTGGTATCTACAGCATGGGCTTCGGCCTCAACTTTTCGTAATTCGGATAAACGGGGAGGAGGAAATGGAGCTCGGATCCGATTAGCTCCGATGAATGCATGGGAGGTCAATAAACCGATACAATTAAATAAGGTATTAACAATATTAACAGACATTCAAACACGGTTTAATAATGCACAGTTTGGAGGGAAAAAAGTTTCAATTGCTGATCTGATTGTTTTATCGGGTGCGGCTGCTATTGAAAAAGCGGCACACCAGGCGGGTTACGATGTGGAAGTTCCTTTTATTTCGGGACGTACAGATGCTACTCAAGACCAAACTGATGTAGAGTCGATTGCCTTCTTAGAACCACTAGCAGATGCATTTAGAAATTATCGTAAATTAAAAAACAAAGCAGTATCTACCGAAGAATTATTGATCGATAAAGCACAATTATTAAATCTTTCAGTTCCTGAAATGACTGTTCTAACTGGAGGTCTTCGTGTACTTGATATTAATTTTGATGAATCTAAACACGGTGTATTTACCTCACGTCCAGGACAGCTGACCAATGATTTTTTCGTAAATCTTTTAGATATGGCAACGCAATGGAAACCAATGGATGAAACGAAAGAATTGTATTTAGGTACTTGCCGTAAATCGGGTCAACCGAAGTGGACTGCGACACGTGCTGATCTGGTATTTGGTTCGCACGCTGAACTCCGGGCTGTTGCAGAAGTGTATGCCGAGTCCGGCAATGAAAAGTCATTTGTGGATGCTTTTGTAAAAGCTTGGAATAAAGTGATGAATGCCGACCGTTTTGATAAAATGTTATAAATAAGGGTTTAATCTATACGCTTTAGAGCATATTGATTTGCTTTGGCTTGGATGAAGTCATTCAGTCACCGATATTATTTAATTCCTATTTATACAGAAAATCCTCTCATTTAATTTGGGAGGATTTTCTGTATAATGCTATTCGAAACCTTTTGCAGAAGATACGATACGGTATGCGCAACGTCTCGCGCCCGCTATGATATGATCGGTACGTTGTACGGAAACGGATTCGCCTAAGACGGATTGAAAAATCTGAAGTTCTGAAGCACAAAATCCTTGGCAGACTTTAGCCGCTGCACAAATAGGACAATGATTTTCTACTAGCAGATATCCCTCGTCATCTTCAGTATAATCTGCCATGTAGCCCTCCCGGGTACGAATGGAGACTAATCTTTCAATCTTAGACTTTAGATTGGGTAAAGGGTCGATCTCTTCGTGATATCTTTTTTTTCCTGTTGCTTCATTGACTTCAATGATCGTCTGTAAAGCTTCTGTCCCTATTGACTCTTTAATTATTGTCAATAATTTCACCGTTAACTCTGCATGGGTATCCGGAAATTTGCTGTTTCCGAGTTCTGAAATATTGAAATATTTTTGTGGCCGCCCGACTCCCTTTGATTCTGTCTCTACTTCAATCAAGCCTTCATCCATAAATTTAACCAGCTGTTGCCTAACACCTTCTTTGGTTATTTTTAATTCATGGGCAATGTCGAGTGCCGTTAACGGACCTCGCATTTTCAGTAACATTAAAATTCGGTTTGTCGTCATAAAATAATAAAACAAGTATTTGGTTGTTTTATTATTCAAAATTACTACTTTTGTCACACTTATCAAAATCGATACCTGTAAGTCTACTTCTTCTGATTATCAAATTTGGTAAATGCTAAGTAAGAATTGTAATAATTATTTTTATGTGGATAGATACACCAGAAATACACCGTCCGAAAAAGATTGCTCAGTCAGCATTTCTTGCCTTTACAACTGTTGTTCCCTATTGGAATATACTGAAGAGGTAATTTCACTACTATAAAGATTAAAATCTAGTTTTTATCACTAGAAAAGAGTAAAAATATCCCCAAGCTAAATACAGGTTTGAGCGGGGAGCGGGATTCCTATGTCTAGTCTTTTAACGATAATATGTATGGAATCTCAGGCAAAAGCTCATGCCTAGTTTATTACTTATTGTTTCATTACTAAATTATTATCATGAAAAAAATGCACTTATATCTATTGTTATTTCTCGTCTCGGGAATGGTCTCCTGCGATTCAAAGAAAGAAACAGCAACAAGTGAAATAATTGCCTATCCTGTACTTACACTAAAATCTGAAAAAGCGACTCTGTCGGTAGAGTATCCAACGACGTTAGAAGGATTGCAGACAGTAGAGATTCGTTCAAAAGTAGATGGTTATATAGAGGAAGTCTTTATCGAAGAAGGCAGTCTTGTGCACACTGGGCAAAAGCTATTTAAAATAGATGCCAATCGATTCGTGCAAGATGTGAATCAACGAAAAGCGGCAGTATTAGCAGTGGAAGCAGCCCTGGAAACGGCTAGTATTCAAGTGTTGAGAACGCAGTCTCTTGTGGACAAGAAAATCGTAAATTCATTTGAACTGACGACAGCGAAGAATGTAGAAAGGGTTAAAAAGGCTGAACTTAATCAGGCAAAAGCAGCATTGTCAGATGCACAATCACAACTGGCATTTACACAGATTGTTAGCCCAATATCAGGTATAGTAGGACGGTTGCCACTTAAAAAGGGCAGTCTAGTCAGTAGTACTTCTGAAACTGCTTTGACCACAATTGCGAATACGAAGGAAGTATATGCGCATTTTTCTTTGAGTCAGAAACAGCTTAATAGCTTTCTAAATCAATATCCAGGTAAGAGCATGGCTGAGAAGTTAAGTAATATACCTCAAGTTAATTTACGGACTGCTGATGGAAAAGATTACGGGTCTAAAGGAAAAATTCAGAGTCTGAGCGGGGTCATAAGTTTAGAAACCGGATCTGCAAATTTTAGAGCATTATTTCCAAATCCTGATGGTTTATTATGGAGCGGAGCGAGCGCAACTTTACAGCTCCCGACCACAATTGATGAAGCAGTGAAGGTTCCTAAAAAAGCGGTTTTTGAAATGCAGGGAAATCACTATGTCTATACGGTAGAAGCTAAAAATACCGTACACCTTACCGAAATAAAGGTATTGCCGATAGCAACAGAACAACACTATGTGGTGCAATATGGGCTTGCGCCTGGTGATATGATTATCACTGAAGGAATTGGAAACCTAAAAGATGGTATGCAAATTCAACCTAACCCTGTATCCACAAAATAATAGAGAAGAAATGCTGAAAAAATTTATAGAAAATCCCGTTCTATCGACGGTAATATCGATAATAATTGTGATGCTGGGAATCCTGGGACTGATGTCACTTCCTATTTCACAATATCCAGAAATTGCACCTCCGACAGTTGTTGTAACAGCCTCTTATCAAGGAGCAAACGCGAATGTTGTAATGAAAAGTGTGATTATACCCTTGGAGGAACAGATTAATGGTGTAGAGAATATGACTTACATGACTTCTACGGGTAGTAATAATGGTACTGCAACTATTACCATCTTTTTTAAACAGGGAACTAATGCAGATATGGCCGCAGTGAATGTACAGAATCGGGTCAGTAAAGCTACTAGCTTGCTACCAGCGGAAGTTATTAAAGCAGGAATTACAACAAGCAAGCAGTTGAGCAGCACGGCTTTTAGTTTTTTGCTTTACAGTAAAGATGGAAAATACGATAGGAAGTTTCTCGATAACTACCTGCGTATAAATATTATGCCTCAGATGAAAAGGGTTGAGGGTGTTGGTGCTACAGAGATTTATAGTGATCAGGAATACTCGATGCGTATTTGGTTGAAACCGGATGTTATGGCCACTCATGGTCTTATACCTGAAGACATTATGGCAGCATTAAGGGAACAAAATATTGAAGCTGCACCGGGAAAAATAGGTGAAAATAGCCGTCAATCATTACAATATGCATTGAAATATACGGGGCGCCTCGAAGATCCTGAACAATTTGAAAATATTATCTTGAAAAGTGGTGTTGCGGGCGATTACTTACGTTTAAAGGAGGTCGCAGATATTGAATTTGGCGCCCTGGATTATACGACATCGCTAATTACGCAGGGAAAGCTTTCTTCCGGAGGTGCCATTAGCCAGATTTCGGGATCTAATGCACGAGATTTGATCATTGCTTGTGAAAATATTTTAAAAGAAGCGTCAAAGGATTTTCCTCCAGGAGTGGAATATCATACTTTCTTGAATGCAAATGATTTTTTGGATGCTTCGGTTGAGAAGGTTATTTATACAATTATTGAAGCATTTATATTGGTTTTTTTAGTGGTCTTTCTCTTTTTACAGGATCTGCGTTCGACTTTGATTCCAGCGATCGCAGTACCGGTAGCCATTATAGGAACGTTTTTCTTTTTAAAGCTTTTTGGTTTCACCATCAACCTCCTTACTTTGTTTGCACTGGTGTTGGCCATAGGCATTGTGGTTGATGATGCTATTGTGGTGGTCGAAGCAGTACATGCAAAATTAGATCAAGGGGCTAAATCGGCCAAGAAAGCTACATTGCATGCCATGAGCGAAATCAGTGGTGCCATTATTTCAATTACTTTGATTATGTCGGCGGTTTTTGTACCAGTCACTTTCATTACAGGATCTGCTGGAGTATTTTACAAACAGTTTGGACTGACATTGGCAGTGGCCATTATTATTTCAGCAATAAATGCGTTAACATTAAGTCCCGCTCTATGTGCTTTACTGTTAAAACCCCATGTAGCAGATGTTGAAAAGCCAAAGGGTTTCTTGCCAAAGTTTTTTGCCAGTTTTAATGTGGCTTTTGAAGTAGTAACCAATAAATATATTGGTGTCGTACGCCTTTTAATCCGTTATAAATGGATTTCATTTGCAGGTATTGCAACATTTGCGCTGGTATGTTATTTCTTGGTAAAAACAACACCGACAGGTTTTGTCCCTAATGAAGATGGTGGTGCTATCTATGGAAATGTTGTTTTACCGCCGGCATCTACTCTAGAACGTACGGAAAAGATTGCATTTGAAGTCGACAGTATTGCGCGCAGTATACCGGAAGTTGAATTATCTTCTACACTCTCAGGCATGGACTTATTGCACGGTACTGGAGGTTCCTATGGAGCATTGTTCATTCGGTTAAAACCCTGGAAAGAACGTGCCGGAAAAGAGCAAAGTGCCGCAGCTGTTGTACAGAAGTTATTTCAAAAAACTGCTCATATCAAAGAAGCAAATATTATTTTCTTTGCTGCACCGACATTGCAGGGTTTTGGTAATAGTAATGGTTTTGAGTTGCAGCTACAAGATAAAACAGGTGGAAATTATCTACAGTTTAATAAAAATATCGATACGTTCATTGGTGCTTTAAATCAACGCCCTGAAATCAATTATGCTACGAGTTCTTTTAATATTGGTTTTCCTGAGTTAGAAATTAATGTCAACGTAGCCCAATGTAAGGCCGCAGGTGTAAGTGTTAATACGGTACTGACGACACTTCAGGGATATTTTGGAGGTATCTACGCCTCTGACCTTAATCGCTTTGGAAAGCAATATCGTGTCATGATGCAGGCAGGAGCTGATTATAGAGCAAAAGAAGAAGATATTAATAAGATTTATGTGCGAACTTTTAAAGGCAATATGGCACCGATATCTGAATTTGTTACTTTGAAGAAGACGTATGGACCTGAATTTATTCAACGTTTTAACTTATTTACTTCAAGTACCATAACAGGGATACCGAATGAAGGATATAGCTCTGGAGATGCTATTAAAGCGATAGAGGAGACAGCAGCTCAAACCTTAGACCGTGGCTATACCTATGAGTTTTCGGGTTTGACCCGCGAAGAGCTGTCTAGCGGTAGTCAAACAGTATTAATATTTTCACTGTGTCTTCTTTTTATCTATTTCCTTTTAAGCGCTCAATATAAGAGTTACATCCTGCCACTTTCCGTTCTTTTATCATTGCCAATCGGTTTAGCAGGAGCTTTTATTTTTGCGAAGTTATTTTCGGTAGATAATAACATATTCTTACAGATCAGTCTCATCATGTTGATCGGTTTATTGGCTAAAAATGCGATTCTTATTGTGGAGTTTGCACTTTTGCATCGATTGAGCGGAAGAACTTTGGTGCAGTCCGCAATCTATGGCGCAAAATCAAGGTTACGACCTATTTTAATGACTTCCTTTGCATTTATTTTCGGATTGATTCCATTGATGTTAGCTACTGGTGCTGGTGCATTGAGTAATAAATCTATCGGAACTGCGGCTGTAGGAGGGATGTTGATCGGGACTGTATTTGGTGTGTTTGTTATTCCTATTTTATTTATTGTTTTCCAGGCATTACAGGAAAAACTATTTGGTGTAAAGGAGCCAAGACATACACCTCGTATATTAGAAGATGAACATTAACATGCTAGATTTCGACATATTCGGTCGCTTAATAAAATAAATAAAATTTTCGTGCTTAGCGCATATAGTCTTACGCTAGCTTCATATTGATCAAACATAAAAAGGCTAGTGTGAAAATTTAAAAATTAAGATATGATACATTATTATAGTCAATTGAAAAAAAAATCATATAGATTGGCATTCATGTCAATACTGGGACTTTTGACCTGGAGTTCTTGTCACGTAACCCGTCCCTATAGTGTGCCGGAAAATAAAGTTAAAGACAGCTTTCGGTCACCTACTTATAGTGCTCTTGATTCAGGTTATGTGAAGAATATAGCTCATGACACGATCAATATAGCTACTGTGAAATGGTGTGATATGTTTACAGATACTATGTTGCAGCAATTGATCACAGAGGGGTTACAAGCGAATATAGACATCAAAATTGCAGTTGAGCGGATTACGGAGGCGCAGGTAAATGTGCGATTAAAAAAAGCGGCATTTTTGCCTTCATTAGAAGCTAGTATCTCTGCCAATACACAACAGATGCCCGCTTTTCAGAGTTTTGGTTATCCGCGTAATAATACCCAATATGATATGCGATTATATACGGATTGGGAAATTGATATCTGGGATAAACTTGGAAGTGCTAAACGTGTTGCGTTGTCACAGCTTTTAGCGACTGATGCCGCAAAGCGTGCGGTACAAACACAGTTAATTGCCAATATTGCCTCAGATTATTACGAATTACTGGCTCTGGATCAACAGTTGATGATAATTAAAAAAACGGCTGAGAACCGTGCTGAAGATGCGGCCGCAATAGCGGAACTTTTTGAAAATGCAATGCTTAATGGCGTAGCGGTAGTACAGAGTAAAGCAAACTATTATGAAGCAGAACTAGATGTGCCGGATATTGAGCAAAAGATTAAAGAAACTGAAAATAGGCTTAGTTTTTTAGTAGGCCGACATCCTGGTGCCATCCTCAGACAGTCTCTAATGCAACAACAGGTGAATTATGATTTAAATCCTGGAATTCCCGCACAATTGCTCGCGCACCGTCCTGATGTTCAAATGGCAGAATTTAATTTTAGATCGGCATTTGAGGAAACGAATATAGCACGTACATATTTCTATCCTGCATTATCTATAACAGCTGCTGGAGGTTTTTCAAATCTTGGTTGGAATCAGTGGTTTTCGAGTGCTAGTTTATTTGGTTCTATAGCAGGGGGGATTGCACAGCCTATTTTCAATAAAGGTGTTAATAAAGCAAGGCTGTCAACTGCTCAAGCAAGACAGCAACAGGCGTTGTATCAATTCGAGAAATCTCTATTGGTAGCCAGCCAGGAAGTTTCTAATGCGCTTTTTGAATATGATACGGCAATCAAAAAAATGAAATCCCGCAAAAAACAACTTGAAGCATTAACGCAGGCCGTTGCATTTAATAAAGAATTGTTTCTGAACCACCAGAACACCAATTATACCGATGTACTAACAGCAGAGCAAAATCTCTTACGTGCAGAATTGAAAAATATAGCAGATCAAAATCAAAAATTGTATGCTGTGGTTCAATTGTATCGAGCCCTTGGCGGCGGTTGGAATTAACGGCTAATAATAAAGGGCTACCTGAGATAATGGTAGCCCTTATACTATTGACTGTAGGCTATTAAGCTCCTAAAAAGTCTTTTTCTAAATCTAAAGGGTCAATATAGCTTCCATTTTTGTATACGCGCATATTTCCACCTGAAATCTCGTCGATTAATAATAGATCTCCCGTAGCTTTATCTCTTCCGAATTCCAATTTGATATCGTAAAGTTCTAAATCTTTCTTTGCCAATTCTGTTTTTATGATTCCACAGATTTTTTTTGTTAAAGATTTTAATTCTTGATAATCTGCTTTTGATAAAATACCTAATAATTCCAAAGCATCATCCGAAATTGTAGGATCGCCTCTTTCGTCATCTTTAATCGTTACTTCCACAAAAGCATCTAGCGCATCACCTTCTTGGCAATAAGCAGCGTATCTTCTCAAGAAACTACCTACAGCACGGTATCTACAAATGACTTCCAATCCTTTCCCAAATGGAGTCGCTTCTTTAACCACCATACTAACCTCATCTAAATCAGCGGAGACATAATGTGTTGCAATACCCTGCTCAGCTAAACGCTCGAAGAAGAACTGGGTCATTTTAAGACCTGATTTTCCAGCACCATCAATGGTTAGCCCAACAGTATTTGCTCCAGGATCAAATACACCATTTTCACCAGTTACGTCGTCTTTAAATTTCAATAGTACTTGATTTTGTTCTAGACTGTAGACATCTTTGGTTTTACCCTTGTAAATTAAATTCATAAATAATAAGAATAGATCAATGTAATTAACAAAAATAATGTAAATATTATAAAGAAAGTTGGTTTTAGATCATAATTATGAATAATGGAGGTTTTGAATTGATTGAAAGTCGATATACAACTTTAAGATTATATTTAATGCTATTATATTGCGGATGTAATCAAAATTATCTAAGTTTAGCATTTATAAACCTTTATAATCTTAAACTAATGTCACCTCTATTCAATTTAGTAAATAAGGAACACTTGGTAAATATTGCCAAGAATGCGAGGGGACAGTGGAACTTTAATTTTATTGATTAAAAATTGAATTTATAACCTAATATTATTTACAAAGGCAGTGATCAGTTGTATGTCTCACTGTCCTTAAAAAAGAGGAATCTTAAAATATGTTAAAAACTATATTATTGATCAGTGCAGGGCTTTTAATAGGGCAATCTCTGTTTGCACAAGAATCTATCAAGTTGAAAGATCTGGATCTATCTCATGCTTGGCAGGAGTATGGTATTTTGCAGAAGGGAAGATCAGTTACAGGCGAACCTGTAACGATTAATGGGACAGTTTATGATGATGTGCTTGGAGTGCAAGCGAAAAGTATTATCAAGATTAAGTTGGAAAAAAATGCAACGCGTTTTGTTGCTCAAGTAGGTATAGCTGAATCTACAATTGATGTTAAAGATAAATCTTTGACCATTATACCATTAGTCGACGGTACCAAATTGCATTTCATTGAAAAGCAAGGACAGAAACAGTTTGTCGGTGTCACAAAAAGTAATCCTGTCTTAGAAAAAGGTTCCGTAAAATTTACTTTGAAAGGTGATGGTAAACCTATTTTTGTAAGTTCAGTAATTAAAGGAGGAGATCGTCCTCAGCAGATTGACGTTCCTTTAAAAGACGTGATGTATCTTGAACTTGTGGCCGAAACAACTGATGATGGTCCTAGTGGTGATCACGCCGTTTGGATTGCACCGAAGATTGATTATAAAACTATAAAACCCCAACTTGTTGACGTTGGCACAGTGGGCCCTGGTGCTAATATGGATGCTAGAATCAGTAAGAAACTTGCTGCGAAAATCAAAGCATTGCCACTAATGAAACAATTGTCATCAGACAAGACGGCATTTGATTGGTTAATTACTCCTCAGAAATCTAAAGCTGGAATTTACACTTCGGCAGATGGTAAAAATATCATAATAGCAAATGCGATGGTGTCACGAACTTTTCGGATTTTCCCTAATTTGGCGACTGTAGATATTACGAACCGTATGTTAGGGGAAAGCTTGATCAGGGCAGTAAGCAGTGAGGGAACGATACAGATTGACGGTAAAAAATGGAATATCGGCGGTTTAAATGGTCAAGAAGAAAGGGGATATCTTAAGAATGAGTGGTTAGATAAAATGACAACATTACCGGAATCGTTTATGGTAGAAGATTTCGAAATAAAACCACTGGAAGAACGAATCAAATGGGCCCGCAATCGCTGGGCACTTAATAAAGAACCAATATCAGGTCAGCAACTTGTATTTACCCTTCGTGGTGAACGAGAGTTGAAGGAGGTGAAAGTGAAGCTTTATTTTAGCATCTATGATCATATTCCGGTAATTAGTAAAAGAATGGAAGTGATTAATGAATCTACATTACCAATCAATATTGACTTCTTTCAATTGGAATATTTGGCATTCTCAGAACCCGAGTCACCCGGAGATGGTGATCCTTCAGTTTTTAGATTACCCAATATTCATGTTGAGAGTGATTTCGCCGCAGGAGGGGCCTTTACTGAGAAAACAACCGATATTACAGAAAAATGGGTGACAGATCCTGCTTACACCTCGCAACGTAATTATCTCCTGGAGACCCCTTGTGTATTGGATGTATCACCTAAGCTTGGTCCGAATTACAGCTTAGAAAGTAAAGGTACTTTCCAATCATTCACTGTTTATGAAATGCCATTTGATAGTGATGATCGGGAGCGTAAAGGATTGTTTACGCGTAAGATGTATCGGACTATAGCGCCATGGACTAGCGAGAATCCTATCTTTATGCATTTAACATCCACTGATCCTGAAGTGGTACATAGAGCCATAGATCAGTGCGATTCGACAGGTTATGAGATGATTATACTTAGCTTTGGTTCGGGGTTAAATGCGGAAGATATCTCCGATGCAAACATCGCGAAATTTAAGGGGTTTGTTGATTATGCACGTAGTAAAGGCATTGATATGGGATGTTATTCCCTTTTAGCCAGCAGATGGATCAGTGATGAGGTCGATGTGATTAATCCCGAGACAGGTAAACGTGGAGGTATGCGCTTTGGAAGTTCCCCATGTCTTGCTAGTGATTGGGGGTATGAATATTTTGAGAAAATAAAATACTTTTTTGAAAAGACAGGAATGAAATGTTTTGAGCATGATGGTTCTTATCCAGGAGATTTCTGTGCTTCGACTACGCATGCACATCACGAGGGTCTAGCAGATTCACAATGGAAACAATTTCATAAGGTTACTGAACTTTATCACTGGATGTCTTCCCAAGGAATATATATGAATGTACCCGATTTTTACTTTTTGAACGGATCTAATAAAGTGGGAATTGGCTACAGAGAGGCTAATTGGTCTTTACCTCGCGATCGTCAGCTCATGCATGCACGTCAGTTAAATTATGATTGTACATGGGATAGAATTCCCTCTTCTTTATGGAGTTTTGTGCCCTTAGTAGAATATCAGGGAGGAGGAAAAGATGCGACTTTAGAGCCATTGAATGACCACCTTCATGAATATAAGATGCATATGATCCAAAATTATGGCGCAGGTGTGCAAGCATGTTACCGAGGGCCTCGTCTTTACGATACACCAAAAACGAAAGAAATGGTTGTCGATGTGATTAAATGGTATAAGCGTTATCGCAATATATTGAACAGTGATATCATCCATTTACGTAAACCTGATGCTCGGGACTGGGACGGAATGATGCATGTGAATCCTGATGAAAAAGAGAAAGCTTTTGCATTATTTTTTAACCCTACAGATAAAGAAATCGTGCGTAAAATTCAGGTACCGCTTTATTATACCGGATTGTCCATAACAGCAAAAATCCGAGAACAAGAAGGAAGTTTAACGACTTACCAATTGAAACGTGATTACACGGTAGAATTGACGGTTAAAATACCAGCAAATGGATATACTTGGTATGTGGTAGAATAATCTACTTTTATACACAGGTTGAAAGCGCTAAGGCAAATTTCCTGCTTTAGCGCTTTTTTTAATCATGTTTTTTTTAGGTAACGTAGCTTGTGAATTTTTTCTTTAGAAAGTTTTCTATAAAACGTATGTTTTTATTAGAGGTTTATATACTGTTTATTTGATGAAGCGCAAGTATCGAAGTTGATTGATTTTTCCGATAATATAATGGATTTTCACAAAAATAAAAGGTATAGTTCTTCTATATTTGTTCCATATTTAATAAAATAGAATAGAAATTCAATGAAAAAATCAATTTTTATAGCGATTGCTGCTGTAGTAGGGTTTGTTTTTAAAACTCAGGCTCAAGAGTCTAAGAAACATGAAATCAGAATTGACTATAGCGATGCGACTCCATTGGTGATAGCAGATGTCTTTACAAATACTTTTGTCAGCGCAATATCGGGAAGCGAAAGTTCAAATGAAAAAGCATTTGGTATGCTGTCGGCGGGATATCGCTATGCGCTGAGTAATCGATTTTCGATAGGAGCTGATCTAAGCTATGCTAATGCTTCTTCAGATATGAAAAACAAGAGCACAAATGAGATTACCTATAGAAAGAGTAATTTCTACATGGTGTTGCCTACTGCTAAATATTCATATGTGAAACGAGGAATAATTGATTTTTATGGTACAGTTGCTTCTGGAGCAATATTGGCTAACGGTAGTGATAGAACAGATCATGAAAAGACCACTACCAATGATATAATCTTTGCTTTTCAGGTAAATCCATTGGGTTTGCGAATTGGTAAAGATTGGGGTGGTTTTCTTGAAGCCGGTTATGGATTTAAAGGCATTTTTGCACTAGGCGCAAGTTACCGTTTTTAAATATATTGATAGATTTTAATGTAACTTATTTAATATATAACGCAGTTAAAGCCGTGCCACTAAGCACGGCTTTTTTTGTTGAAAAATAATATAGTATTTGCTCAGAGGTAGATTAAGAGTCTTTTGTATAGAAAAGTTGCTGGAAATATGTCGGAAATTTATAAAAGGGCTCTCGCTTAGTCTGTTTGTGTCTCCTTTTATTTTTTATATCTTAGGAAGAGTAAACTAAATATAAACCTGAAATCAATTGATTTATCATATCCTGATCCTTTAATGTTAAATTATTCATTTTAATTTTTGAGGCTCTTTATTGGTAAACTTTTGTTATGGCAATCAACGCCTACATTATGATGAATAGACAAAAATTTATTAAAAGCTCTACATTATTAGCGGCATCTGCATTATTTTTTAAAGGGACAAAGGTATTGGCAGATTCAAAAAAAATACGCATTGGTGTAATCGGCGTAAATGGGATGGGATGGTCCAATTTGACCGCAATATTAAAAAATACAAATGTAGTATGCACTGCACTTTGCGATGTAGATGAAAATGTTCTAAATAGCCGTGTTTCCGAATTGAAAAAGCGTGATATAAACGTTAAGACATATATTGATTATAAGCAATTATTAGCAGATAATAATGTTGATGCTGTGATTATAGGAACTCCTGATCATTGGCATTGTTTAATGATGGTGGATGCCGTTGCCGCGGGGAAACATGTCTATGTAGAAAAGCCGATTGGCAATTCGATCAAAGAGTGCGAGCTTATGGTAGCCGCCGCTCAAAAGTATAATGCTATTGTTCAAGTAGGGCAGTGGCAACGTAGTCAACAGCATTTTGAGGATGCTATGAAATTTCTACATGCTGGTAGTCTCGGTAAGGTAAGAATGGTTAAAGTATGGGCCTACTTAGGTTGGAAGAAGGATGTTCCAATTGTCCCGGATTCAGCAATTCCGGCAGGAGTGCATTATGATAGATGGTTAGGACCTGCAACCAAGAGACCGTTCAATGCAAATCGTTTTCATTTTAATTTTCGGTGGTTTTGGGATTATGCAGGTGGTCTGATGACAGATTGGGGAGTACACATGTTGGATTTTGCGTTGATCGGTATGAAAGTTTCGGATCCACGCTCGATCATGGCCGCAGGAGGAAAATTTGCTTACCCCGATGATGTTGAGGAGACACCAGATACCTTGACAACTTTATATGAGTTTGATGGGTTTAATGTGCAGTGGGAACATGCAATAGGTATTGATGGTGGACCTTATAACAAAGGTCATGGTGTGGCTTTTATAGGAAACAATGGTACTTTAGTACTGAATAGACAGGGGTGGGAAGTATTGCCAGAAGGGGATCGGATGGCTGCGGTGCCATTTCAAAAATCAAAAGATAATGGTTTGGAAAGGCATATGGACAACTTTGTGGAAGCAATTCTTACACGAAATAGAAGTATTCTGAAAGCACCTGTTGAAGCCGGTGCACATATTGCCGTTTTATCTCAAATGGGGAATATTGCATACAGAACAGGGAAAAAATTATACTGGGATAAGGACAAACGTCAGTTCTCAGATAAAGAAGCGAATAAGTATTTGGCAGCAAATTATCATAATGGTTATTTGTATCCTAAAGTGTAGATATTTAGGATTGATGTTTATTGGTTGGAGATCTTAAATCTTATTTTAGCATTTTTTTATTGCATTGTTATCTATTCTTGGTATAGAATTGTTATTTGTTGAAAAAATTATGCATTTTTCATGTTATAAGGACATAAACATTATTTGTCTTCTTAGCAAGATATACTACCTCTTGACTTTTTATTGTAAATCAATACCATTAAAATTATTAAGGTTTTCATTGTTCTCATCTACTTTTCTGAAATGTATAAATTGATGCTGTAACTTTTTGATCAAAAATATGATCTTTTAGATTTTACATAGTTGTTACAATAACTGTTGTATAATTTAAGAGAAATTAAAAAATTATATCTGAATATTTTTAGTAATTTTTATTAGAAATAGTTACAGAAATTGATTTTAAGCTGTTAGAGTTGTTATATTATTCTTTTAATAGAAAAAAGATTCTTCAGCATTGTTTTTTAGTCTCAGAATTATCCAAAAATGCAAAGTACTATTTGTTCCATGTTTACATCATATTTTTCTTTATTAAAATCTAGTTGTTATATTTAGATCAACCAAGTAATAAATTTTTGTAAAGTTTAATTCTTAACATGCTATGAAAACTCTCCAATTTAATGTGCCGACAACGCAAGGACAAAGCTTAACGATACAAGAAGATGTAATGGATTCATTTTATCCACATTTGCATAAGCATCAGGAAGCACAATTGATGTGGATAAAAAAAGGTCAGGGCGTTTTGGTTGTTGAAGATACTTTGCATCCTTTTAAAGAAAATGATATATTCTTTTTGGGCGCAAATCAGCCTCATGTATTTAAATCGATGTCCCAAGATGGTTTATTTAATGAATCAAGATCAATTTCTATTTTCTTTGATCCGCACGGTAAGTTGAAGTCCTTGTTTTCATTAGGTGAGTTTGAGTCTCTGAATCATTTTATTAACAGTAATTCTCGTGGATTTAAAGTGCCAGAAGCTTATTTTAGTCAAATTTCTGAAAGAGTCGTGCAATTAAAGAGTGCTGATGAGCTCGATAAATTAATGCAGTTCTTTTATTTGTTACGCTCTTTAGCTATGATTTCTAAAGAAACAGATCCGCTTTGTATAGAAAGAATTGAATTTAATCAGGATGGGCCAAGTGGTGTAAGTCGAATTAGTTTAATATGCAATTATATAAAGGAGAATTTTAAAAAGGAACTGAGTTTAGAAGATGTTGCTAACTATGCAAACTTAACCCCGCAGGCCTTCTGTCGGTATTTTAAAAAGCATTGTGGAGTGACTTTCGTATCTTACTTAAATCGCATTCGTATAAAGGAAGTCTGTAATCATTTAAATGAAGGTGATTTAGAGAGTGTGTCCTATATTGCCTATAATTGTGGTTTTAATAGCATCACTAATTTTAATCGTGTTTTTAAACAAGTAAGAGGGTGCAATCCGAAAGAATATACGGATAATTACAAAAATACTGTTTTTACTGGAATTTAATAAAAATGTATCTTTTTGGATAATGCTGCTGTAGAACTGTACTAATATTTAACATTTAATGTTAAAAAACTGCTCATCTTTGTTAAGATAAGGTTAAGATTCAAAGGTTACTATTGATAACTTAGTTATTACATAGACAGGATAAACTAACATTTGAATCACTATTTTATGAAGAAAACAGCTATTACATTTCTAGCGGCTAACTTGCTGGTCAGTTCGGCTATTTATGCACAGACCGTACTGAAAGGTAGGGTGGTCGGTCAAGATGGAAAACCAATCCCAGGGGTTTCCATTTCCTTACAGGACGGTACAGGAACACAAACTGGGCCAAATGGTGATTTTTCCATTTCATATAGACAAGCCGGCATCTTAAATATTTCGGCTATCGGTTATGAACGAAAGCAAATTAACCTTACAAATCAAACAAATGTCTCTATTACCTTAGCCTCAAATACGGAAAGTTTGGATGAAGTGGTGGTGACAGCCATGGGTATTACAAGAGATAAAAAGTCTTTGGGGTATGCGGTACAAGAAGTAAAGGCCAAAGAATTGACCGATGCAGGACAATTAAGTGTAACCGGGGCTTTAACGGGTAAGGTTGCTGGAGTACAGGTGAATCAATTTGGTGGAGCAGTGGGTTCTTCTGCACGCATAGCGATTAGAGGTAATACTTCCTTACAGCCCGATCAACAACCATTAATTGTTATTGATGGTGTGCCTATGACAAATAACACGCAAAGAAGTGGAGATAATACCTATGGAGGTGTGGATTATGGTTCGGGTCTAAATGACATCAATCCGGAAGATATTGAAAGTATAACGGTTCTAAAGGGGGGGTCGGCCGCCTTATACGGAATGCGGGCTGGTAAAGGTGTTATTATGATTACAACCAAATCGGGAAAACGAGCTAATAACGGTGTACAAATCTCTTACGATGCTAATTTTAGTATCGATAGAGCATCAACGATTCCCAAATACCAAAATTCATATGGCCAGGGTTCAAGAGGAGACGAGTATAGTCATTTACTTAGTAAGAGTGGGTTAACTTATCAAGAATATGCTCTTAAGAATGCTTTTTCGTATGTTGATGGTGCAGGGGGCGGGGTGAATGATGGATTTGATGAATCATGGGGACCACGTTTGGATGCTGGTTTAATGCTACCGCAATTCAATAGCCCTGTCGTTGATGGTGTAAGACAAGCAACTCCTTGGATCTCTCATAAAAACAATATTAGAGATTTTTTTCAAACAGGTTTTTCTCAAAATCATAACCTTTCCTTACTGTCAAAGACGGATAGATCTTCAACTCGTGCAGCTCTGTCTTTCCGTGATCAAAAGGGAACTGTGCCAAATACAGATCAAAAGAAGTATACAGCACAATTGAATAATGATTATAAAATAAGCGAAAAAGTTTCTTTTGATATCATGTCTAATTATACGCGGACTGAAAGTGATAATTTGATCATGCAAGGTTATGATGGTGCAAATCCTATGAATGGATTGATTTGGTTTGGTAGACAGGTCGATATGAAAGATCTGAAAAAAAATTGGGATCAACGTGATGCTCAAGGTAATTATACCTATTACAATTGGAATTCGAATTATCACATGAATCCGTATTTCACGATGAATGAATCTATTAATTCATTATTGATAAATCGTGTGTTTGGAAAAAGTTCACTTTATTATGAGCCTTTTGACTTCTTAAAATTGGAGGGAAGAGTTGGTCTAGATTATGTTAATTCGCAAAGGTTTGAACGAAACTATTTTAATTTCGATCATTTGAATGGAAGTTTTAACGAAAATAAAAATGATAGAACAGAACTCAATGTTGATTTTTTAGCAAATTTTAATAAACAATATGGTGATTTTAGTGTGTTGGGTACTGCTGGAGTAAATTACCGCGATTATAAAATGAGTATGAATGAATTAGGTGCGACAGGACTTAATGTGCTAGGTGTTTATACGATTACCAATAAAATTGGTCCTGCAGAAGTGGATATGGATCATGCACATAATCGCTCTAATTCTATTTATGGACAAGCCTCAGTTGGTTGGAAAGATCAATTATATATTGATGCTACAGCCAGAAATGATTGGTCATCAACATTGACAAAATCATTTTTTTATCCATCGGTAAGTATGAGCTGGATCCCAACAACTTCATTTGCTAATCTCAAGAGCGATGTTCTATCTTATTTAAAACTGAGATTGAATATTTCTGGTGTGGGAAATGCAACAGATCCGTATCGTAATACAAATTATTATTATGCACAGCCTGATGGTTTTAAGGATTTAGCTCAGATGTATAAAAGCATGACTTATGCAATTGAAAACTTAGAGCCTGAAAAAATCACAACTTGGGAAACCGGAGCCGAAATAGCGCTGTTTAATAATCGATTGCATGCAGATTTTACCTATTATCATAAAAATGCTAGAAAGCAATTGCTTGCAGTAAGTACATCTAATACGGTAGGTTTTACAAAAATGTTTTTGAATGCCGGTGACATTCAAAGTAACGGTGTGGAGCTTCAATTGCGAGGTGATATCCTTAAGAAAGAAACTGGTTTGAACTGGACTGCGACAGCAAACTTCTCAAAAGATAAAAGTAAAGTTTTAGAATTATCTCCAGCTTTGGAATTAAGAGATTATCAAATTGGATGGACTTGGGGAATTGCTAATATGGCAAAAGAAGGTCAGCCTTGGGGAACGTTGGTGGGAGCTGGATATGATCGCGTGGAAGATGGTGCAATGAAGGGAGCAATTAAAGTTACCGATACTGGGGTTGTGCTACCAAAAGCAGGTCAGAATATTGGTAGCGTTGTGCCAGACTTCTTAGCAAGCTTACGTAATGATTTTAACTATAAGAATTTCAGTTTTGGTTTTATGTTGGATTTTCGCAAAGGTGGTGATATATGGTCACAAACGATGTCACATGGTTATACAACGGGTGTAGCAGAGATTACAGCCGCCAATGGGGTACGGGAACGTGCAATTATTGCAGGAAGGGATATGATGACAAACGAACGCTTTGCCATGTCTGATGGTAAGGGTGGATGGATAGAAAATACGATAGAAACTGATGCCCAAAGCTGGTACGAAGGAGGTGGTATTGATCAAATGTATGTTTTCGACGGTTCTTTTTTGAAATTAAAAGAAGCTTATTTTACTTATAGTTTGCCTCAACATTTAATCAGTAGAATCAAGGGAATTAAGCGGGCAAATCTATCTGTAATCGGGTCTAATCTGGCTTTACTTTGGGTAGATAAATCAAATACGATGCGATTGGATCCTGAATCGGGTGGTGTGTCCAGTGATTCAAGAGGAGTTGGCTTTGAACAAGCTACCGTTCCAAATTCTAGAAGCATTGGTTTAAAATTAGGAATTACATTCTAAGTCTACACAAGGTAAATGACGAGTACTTCAATTGAATTAAAGAATCAAAAAAATGAAAAAAATACTATTTAATATAAAATTTGCTTCGATACTCGCGGTAGTTTGTCTAGCAAGTTGCACAAAAGATTTTGAGAAAATTAATACAGATCCAGATGCACTACCGAATGTTCCTCCTCAAAATATGTTGATCAATGTACTTAGAAATGCAGGAGAGCAATTTGGAGGTGACGTGGATGGCTATGGGACTTTTGCAGGATATATTGTCAAAATTCAGTATCCTGATTACATGACATCATTAGTGCCCGGAAATAATACCTTTGGTAATCGTTGGGCTGCTTGTTATTATAATATAACGCAGATGGATGATATGTTAAAGAAAACAGCAGATCGGGCAGAAGGTTTTAAGAATACTAGAACTATAGCACGTATTTGGCAAAACTATATGTGGTCCTATCTTTTAGATGGATGGGGGGACATTCCTTATTCTGAGTCTCTTAAAGGGAGACCGGAAGATGGCAGTCTCCTAAAACCTAAGTATGATAAACAAGAAGATGTTTTTCCTGCTGTATTAGCTGATTTAAAAAAGATCTCGGACGAAATGTCTGCTGGGGTAGGTACTGATGATGTTGCTGATTATGACATTATCTATAATGGCGACATGCTAAAATGGCAAAAATTTTGTAATTCGTTGCGACTTCGCATGGCTATGCGGATATCATCAGTAGCACCTGCGCTCGCTAAATCAACGATTGAAGAAATTGCAGGAAGTAAAGATAAATATCCAGTTTTAGAAACTAATGCCGAAAATTGTTATTTATATTATCAAGGAACTTTGCCTTATATGGAACCTTGGTATAAAACAGGAATCAATGAAAAGCGCATAGACAACTGGGGCATGTTTGATATTTTTATCGATTATTTAAAAGACGTAAAAGATCCGAGAATTGCTTCAATAGCGCAAAAAACTAACTCTGGCACTTACGAGGGTTATAAAAATGGATTAACAACATCGCCTAGTCCACTCAGATCTGTTTCTTGGATTGGTGAGCATTATATTAATGATGCCGCTGGATATACACCATTTTACCGGTCAAGCGAAACCTATTATATATTAGCCGAGGCAGCAATGTTAGGCTATAATGTAGGGATTAGTGCAAAAGATGCTTATAATAAAGCAGTCATGATTTCCATGGAAGATAATGGCGTTTCTGAAGCTGATGCAAAAACATATTTAGCTGATAAAGGTGCATTTAATGATACAAAAGAGAGAATATGGTGGGATATGTGGGTCGCCCTATTTAAAGAGAATTACGAGGGTTGGGCACTCTACAGAAGAACTGGAATTCCTTCTACTAATTATCCTTCTTTAAATTCAATATTTAAAGGAAAACATTCAGATCAACCATGGCGATTGCCTTATCCCAATAATGAATACCTATACAATAAGGTCAATACGGAGGCTGCAGCAGCTGGAGTCGTTGACCAAGCTTGGGGTAAAAGACTTTGGTGGGCAAAAGACAATGGTAAGAACTAAATTTCATGTGTTTATGTTTATTGAAAAGCGGGGTGACGAAAGTCACCCCGCTTTTCTTTGTCCCGTAGTTGATTTTACAAGATGTAGTATCATCGCTTTTGGATTGGAATATCACAGGGCTTTTAAATCCGCTGTAATTAGAATTCCTAAATAAGAAATTGCTCTAATAGCTCCTTTGTATTAAAAAACTAATCTCAATTAGTGATCTCCATAACCAACATCATCCAGTTTACCTTTAAACACTTTAAATTGGATAATGAAATAAACAATAACCAATACAGCGGCGACAGAAAACCAGCCCAGTCCAACAGATAATCCATACTCGTGTGCGGCTACGTTTTGCACCGTTAAAGATGGGTTTACAGTATTTGTAGATGGAAGTAAGATTGGGAACATAGATGCTATAGTAGAGCCGAAACTTCCGAAGATAAATAGAGAGGAAAATATAAATCCTGATAAGTCTTTTTTGAATTTTTTAATTTGAAACTGCCCAACTAGTCCGATAGAAGCAATGATCGGGAAAATCCAAAGCCAGTAATAAGTTTCAAAATTATGTAGTGAAATTGGTTTTACATAGTGCCACACAAAAGCGGATAAAATTACTAAAAATAATAAGACAAAGTTGAGCTTAAATATGACATCTTTTAATCGCTGGCTTAAAGAGCTAGAAGTTTTTAATATAATCCAGTTAGCGCCGTGGATAGTCAGTGTAACAACTGCGACTAGGCCTAATAGTATGGTGAACCAGTCAATGATACCTTGATGTTCTGCCAGTGGATCAAATGTTGGGTTCCAAAGTGCCAGAAAGAAATAATGTGGTTCCTGTGTAGAGACACCATTTTCAACCATACCAAGATTTACTCCCCGGACAACATTACCTAAAGCCGCTCCAAAGAATAAAGCAAGCAGGAGACTGGCTAAACCAAAAGCCTTGTCCCACAGTGCTTCCCACATGCGGTTATGTACCTGGCCTCTTAATTCTAAACTTATTGCTCGAAAGATAAGCAACCAGAGAACAAGCATCAAGGGTAAATAGAAGCCACTGAAAGCTGAAGCATATAAAGTTGGGAAGGCAAAAAATAAGACCCCACCCGAAGCGATGAGCCATACCTCATTAGCATCCCAAAAAGGTCCGATAGAATTTGTTACTGCTTTTCTTTCTTCTTCTGTCTTTGCAAAAAAGAGATGAACAATTCCTGCTCCAAAGTCATAACCATCTAGAATAACATAGATTACCAGCATGACCATTAATACAATAAACCAAAATATTTCCATGATCAATTACGTTAAGGAGATTTGAGGCTCAGGACCTTTTCTTATTATTTTTAACACAAGCATTAAAAATAATAATCCTAATAAAATATATAGTCCAACAAACCCTAGTAGGGTAAATAGGGCATTGCCAGAAGAAACGGTTGGAGAAACACCATCTACCATGCGCATCAGGTTGTACACAAGCCAGGGTTGTCTTCCTAGTTCAGCTGTATACCATCCGGCAGTATTAGCGATGTAGGGGAAAGGAATCATAAACATGATGATCCAAAGCAACCATTTTGTCTGAAATAATTTGTTTTTCCAAAGTAAAAACGTGGCCGCTACCATTATTGCAATAAAAATGGTACCTAGGCCCGCCATGATATGATAACCATAATACAGTCCAGGTACATTGGTAGGATGTATGGATTCGTCAAATTCATTCAAACCCTTAATCTCTGCATCCCAACGTTGATAGGTAAGAAAGCTAAGGACATTTGGAACAGCAATTTTGTTATCTAATTTTTTATTTTGCATATCTGGCTGACCAATAAGTACGATTTCTGATCCCCCTTTTTCGGTCTTAAAAATACCTTCCATAGCCGCAAAGGTGACCGGTTGATATTTGACAACATTCTTAGCAGCCATATCACCTGTTGGAAAAGCAACTATAATAGAGGATATAACACCGAAAATGACACCAGTTTTAACGAACATTTTTCCAAATTTGTTGTGTTTATTACTCAATAAGTAAAAAGCACCTATGGACGCTATAAAGAATGAGCTCGTAATCAGAGAACCTGCCTGATTATGTAAATAGGAAGGCCATAGCCATGGATTATTAAAAAGCGCTGTAAAATTATTTAATACAAATTTTCCATTTTCTAATATTTCATATCCTACTGGATACTGCATCCAGGAATGGGTTGCAATGATGAGAAAACCGCTCGCCCAAGAACCGATAAATACCATTAATCCAGAGAGGAAATGGAGTTTGTGTCCAAGTAATTTTTCTCCAAAAAGAAACATCCCAAGAAAGGACGATTCAAGAAAGAAAGAGAACATGCCCTCCATGGCTAATGTTTGTCCGATAATACCACCCGTTAATTCGGAAAATTTTGCCCAGTTCGTACCAAATTGAAATTCCATTGGAATACCCGTGACGACACCCATGGTGAAGTTCAAAGCGAATATTTTCATCCAGAATTTTGCAGCATGATTGTAATCTTCAATTTTGGTTCGTAAGAATTTCCATTTGAAGTAAACGATCATCAGGGAGAGGCCCATCGTTAATTGCGGAAACAGGTAATGAAAGGTAATGGTGAAAGCAAACTGTAACCGATTGTAAAGTATCATGTCTTCCATACGACATTATATGAGGTTAAAATATAACTTAAATATAATTGTTTTTTATATGGGAAACAATAAAGTGCTTTTACTTATTTGTGATGATTTTTATAAACCATCCTGCAGACTGAGTGGGCTACGGAATGGCTATTATATAATATGAAGTGCTTGTTGATTTTAAGGGATTTATTGGCTGAATAAAGGTTATCAAATAATACCCCCCCCCCCCCCCCCTCTATAAAGCAACATAGTTGCATTTGTAATATTATTTATTATATTTGCAACATAGTTGCGTATATGGCGACTTGGAATTGTTTTACTTAAATCAAAATCTAATCATGAAAATGAAATTTATCAAACGTATTGCTGTAGTATTATTGGCGTCAGTAGGGTTATTAATTGGAGTCAGCTCTTGTAAGAAAGATGAGCATGTCCCTGTTGCAGGTGAAGAAGTAAGGGCATCTCTCCAGTTTACTGAGCTTTTGGAAACCAAGGGAGCAGGTCATGGGGACCATTTTCACGGTGTTACTACCGCGAAAGAGGGTGCCGTGATTACTGTAAACTTTGATGCATCAGGAAACTCTCTAACAAAGGGTGCGATTAATTTAGATGCTGAGCTCGCCTACAAAATAGATTTAAAAGTTTACGATGAAAAAGGAATAGAAATTCAAGATAATTTTGTAAAGAATCAGGCAACAGCCGGTGAATACAAGGCATTTTTAATAGGAGATAAATTAATCGCAAATGCAAATACGGAGACAAATGGAGGTGCTATTTTTCAACCACGCGAAACGGATTATGCTGATGGAACTAAAGTTAATGGTAAATATGAGATGACAGGCCTAAAGGCATTTTTTACGTTGGGCTATGAAAATAAGGGAAAAACTAAAAAATTAATTTATTCCTTGCGTAAAATAGAGCCTGGAGTAAAAGCTACGATTGAACGCGTCGATTTACTTGATCCAGGCTATGCAAACAAATTTAAAGGTGCAAACGTGCTCGAATTAAAATTTGATATTAAATAAAAGACCTTATTTAATCTGAAAAAGGCAAAAGAGGTGTAACCATTTTGATTACACCTCTTTTAAATCATATTGCGTTACTTTAAGAAGTAATTTTTCTGCTCTTAGGATCTATGACTGTTTTAGTTCCTAAAAATCATTAGCCCTGTGATTTTTCTAATAGTGAAATCGCATCAAACAATACGCCAGCTTCACCTCTAAAGGTGCCTGATCCTTCAGGTTTATTATCCTTTGTGTACCACTCATAAAAGCCTTTATTTTTTATTACGCGATCCAACATCGGTTTCATTTGTTCATATGCCTCCTTTTCGTAACCATTTTTCACCAACTGTTGTATCATACGGCCACCAAACCAAGTCCAATCCCCACCGTTTTGATATCCATATGGATACATACCTTTATTTTTGAATGAACCTGCAGGGTAAGTCGGATAGATCGTCAAGCCGATTGTAGCGGCACCGGAATCTTTCACATTTTTGACCATCTTATCTAAGGCTGTTTTTATTTGCTCCTTACTCAGTAAATTGGCTTCGATAGCAATAGCAGTACCACCATGATAGTAGATCTGATTCTCATCGAAATCTGAAGAAAATGGTGATCCGTTGATGTAAATATGGGGGATAAATTTTTGATTTTTCTCATCCCAAAGATGCTTCATTGTATTGGCAGCGATTTCATCGCGAATGGGTTTCCACTGGGATGCTTTTTCAGGAACAAGTTCCATATAGTTATCCAATGCAATTAGAAACATTGCATTATCATAAATGTCTAATGCAATATGAGAATTTTCATCTAAATGGACACCCCAATCATGTTCAGGTTGTACATCACCCCAATCAACCGTGGTTGCGCCCCAAAGTAAACCATAAGTTTTATTGTATCGTTCATTCATTAAAAACTGGAGGGCATTTTCCATTTTGTCTTTAACGATACTATTACCCACCTTGGCCGATAAGAAAGATGTATCCTGTGATGCGTTCACATACTTGTAAATAGCCTGAATCAAAGAAGTTTCCTGATCTGTTTCTACTGTATTTTTATGCCCCGCATAATCTGGAGCTAATACATTTGTTATCGTATAGTACTCAGATGTGCCATTTTTTAAGCTCGCTTTTTTAACAAAGCCATCTGCAATATTCCCATCAGGCCCCTGTAGTTTCAGAAATATAAGCAATTGATCTTTGATTTGCTCATGAGGATGCACTTGTGTAGCTAAATTGATAAAGGTATTGTAATCTCTGATCCATACCTCTCCATATCCATCTCCAGCATTGAAACCGGATTTTATGGTATTGGTTGCCATATCTTTGACTAGTTGAAAACTACTGTCTTTTTTCATGTCGGCCTGCCAACTGTTTTGTGTTCCTTTGCTTCCGCTTGGATTGCAGGAAAATAAAAGGGCAGAGGAAGCTATTGCAAAAAATAAGTTTTTCATATTTTTAAATGTTTAGTTTAAAATTGGTTGCATTTTGAATCTTTAACGTATGACTGGATCACTTTTGCCGGCTGTTTTCCAAGGTTACGAAGTGTATATGATCCTGTTGCAGCTGGAATGGCAAATGTCTCAACATAATTAAAAACTTCCCTCATACCATTTGAAGTTGTTAATTCCACAGCCTCCCCTTCAACAAGCATCAGAATATGACACTGATTTTTTGTTTCAATCGTTACCTCTTGGTCAAAGTCATAGCGTACGACATCATAAAAATGATCTTCATGTGTAGGTAAATGAACTTTAGTTGCTTGATTATCAATTTTGTGGGAAACAGGTTTCGCAATTAAGGTATCGTTGACCACTTGTCCTTTTCTTTCAAAATTAAGATTGTCAAAAGCACGGTCGATATTTAAAGGACGTGGTTTGCCATCCAAATCCGGTCTTACCCAATCATACATTTTAAAGGTGAAATTGTATGGAGTCGCACTAATTTCTAAAACTAAATTATCGATACCAGATGAATGCACTGTACCATGCGGTATCAAGTATAACTCATGCTTTTTAGATTCAAATTTTTGAATATATTGATCTACCTCAATGGCTTCTCCGGTTTTAAAACTATGTTCTAAAGCACTTTGAAATTCATCTTTATTGATATCATCTTGAAAACCTAGATATACCTGTGCATCTCCTTTTCTGTCTACAATGTAATAGGTTTCATCTTGGGTAAAGTTTTCTCCAAATTGTGACTTTGCATACTTCGGGCTAGGGTGACACTGTATTGATAAATTTCCTCCATCAAAAGTATCTAAGAAATTAAATCTAATTGGGAAATCTACACCAAATCTTGGTTCAGCCAAGCCTAGGACATTTTTGCTTTCAGTGAACATCAATTGATCAAATGAAATTTCCAGAAGTAGATCATTAAATTTTAATGACAAGCCATTTTCCGGAACAATCATCTCGAAGGACCAGGCGTAGTTTTTTGCACTTTGATCTATCCCTGTTAGATGATCTTTCATCCATTGTCCACCCCAAACACCAGATTCAAATGTAGGTTTTACTCTAAAATAATTGACAGACATTTGATGCAAGGTCTGTCTTAAATCAGATCCCTTTATCCAAGGTAATGTGTTGTCAGATTGCTGATCTGCCATGATTTCTATCCGAGATAGAATTGAATTTTTGTGGCTATTTAACGCTTGCCAATCCACAAAATAATATCGTTTGTAAATCTGTTTTGGATCTTTTGAATTGCTGCATCCTAAGTTCCATGCTTTTCCAGCTCTCATGCGCTGAATTAGAACACTTTTAGGCAAATCAACATACATGATAGAAGCTTCATTATCTAAAAGAGCTGCTCCAGGTCCGTAAAAGATGATATACTCTTGGTTATTTACGAGCATATCATGGAATTTCGCTGATTTTTCAGCGTTAAAATAAGAAGATAATGGAAGAGGGGATTTTTTTCCAAATAAGGGATCATTACCACCAAGATAAGGTGCTACCTGATTATTAATAATCTCTTCTGATAAAAGTGCCTCATCAATAGCGATGAAACGTGGTTTAATATCGTAATTTTTAAATTCTTTTGAAATCTCTCCAATGACAAATTTCCAATCTACACCAACAAAACCATCGATGATACGTATATTATTGTCGTGCAGTACACGAACTAATTTTTGAAATGAGCTTGAGATTTCACCTGTAGCAGGGAAAGCGGGCATAATATTGTACTGGCCTATTGCTGAGTCTTTAGTGGTATGCATATTTAATTATTTTATTGAAATCTGTTGAATGTATAGCTAACTTATTTACGGGCTTTATCTTTCCAATATATCTCTATTTCTTCCAAGGGTTTACCCTTAGTTTCAGGTAAAAATAGGAGTACGGTTATAAAAGCAATAGCGCAGAAGAATGCAAATAGCCAAAAGGTGTAGCGAGCTCCCCAAGCATCTAGGATGATGGGGGTCAATTGACCGATAATGGCATCTGAAATCCACATAACCAAGATACTGATACCCATGGCGCGCGCTCGGATCGAATTTGGGAAAATCTCTGAAGCAACTACAAATTTTAAAGGACCAATAGAAAAGGCAAAGAAAAACATAAATGAAAGTATCGAAATGATTAAAGCCGTATTGTTAATCTCTTGATTTGTTGCAAATAGAAACCCGGTCACAATTAAGCTGAGGGTAGCCCCCAATGTTCCAAATACATATAGAGGTCTTCGTCCCCAGTTATCCACTTTCCATATTGCAAAGCATGTGAAAAGTACGTTTGCAAGACCAAAGAACAATTGCGCATGATAGGAATTGCTCATCGAAATGCCCGAATCCAGAAGAATCGTCGGACCATAGTAAACAATGGCATTAATACCACTAAGTTGTGAGAATAGCGGTAGGAGTAAACCCAGTAAGAATGCTTTTCTGTAAACCGGAGAAAAAAGGTCTTTTAGTTTTCCTTTTGTCTCAGGTGGGCTATCTTGTAAATTTTGGAGATTAAGTTTAGCACTTATTTCAGCTACCTCAGCATTTCTTCCAACTTTTAGTAACCAACGTGGGCTTTCTGGAACAAAGTATGCTCCAATAGAAAGTAATATTGCAGGTATTGCACCAACTAAGAACATAGTCCGCCACTGTCCATGAGTTTGTGAAGAAAGATGTTGAATAATCAGATAATTACTAATATAAGCGATCAGAATACCAAAAGTGATTGCCAGTTGATATGAAGTCACTGCCCGGCCTCGAAATTGACTTGGGGATATCTCTGCAATGTATAGCGGAACAACGATAGAAGCAATGCCGACACCGATGCCACCAAGTCCACGAAAAAGAATAAGCATTATATAGCTCGTGCTTAGTCCACAGCCTATTGCTGATACTAAAAAGAGAATAGATGCAACGATAAGCGCAGGCTTGCGGCCGTACTTATCGCTAAAGCTACCTGTAAAAATCACGCCCACTATACAGCCAATTAAAGCTGAACTGACAAATATGCCCTCTTGATTTGGTGTTAATCCAAAAAATTGCTTTACTAAAGGTAATGCTCCTGCTATAACGGCCATATCAAATCCGAAAAGTAGCCCCCCTAGCGACACGATACATAGAATAAGGATGAAAAATTTATTCATATTAAGGTTTTATAATTAGTATGTATATACATACAAACATATATTTATTTTTTTAATAATGCAAAAAATCTTACTTTAGCCTAAGTAATAAATATGATGAATCTTAAAATAGACCATAAAAGTCCGATACCATTACATATACAGGCCGAGAATTTGTTGCGCGAACTGATCAAGCAACCGGAATATATTGATGGGAAATTATTGCCAAATGAAATTGAACTGGCTAAGCGCTTGGCAATTTCACGTTCAACATTACGGCTGGCAATCAATAAGTTGGTTTACGAAGAGCTGTTAATCAGAAAGAAGGGGATAGGTACCAAGGTAGCAAGTGCTAAATTTAGTTCAAAGTCTAAAAATTGGTTAAGTTTCTCGCAAGAGATGAAAAATCGGGGTCTCGAGGTGAAAAATTTTGAACTTCATGTTAGTTGGGAAATTCCTGATAAAGCAGTTTCACAATTTTTTGATGTACCAGAAGATTTGAAGTTACTTAAATTAGAACGTTTGCGAGGTAAAAAAGACGATCCGTTTGTTTATTTTATCTCTTACTTCCATCCGCGTATTGGTTTGACCGGAGATGAAGATTTTAAACGTCCGCTTTATGAAATATTAGAAGCCGATTTTCATATTGTAGCCGATCTGTCTCAGGAAGAACTGGATGCGATGGCAGCTAATAAATTTATCGCCGACAAGCTTGAAATAGCTATTGGTGCACCTATTTTGTCAAGGAAGAGATTTGTCTTTGATCAATCAGGAAGGCCTATTGAATACAATCTTGGATATTATCGTGCTGAGAGTTTTACGTATACCGTAGAAAGTAGACGCGATTATTAGTATATAAAATGAATCTGGATAATTAATTATCCAGATTCATTTGTAAGAAAGTTTTTAGTTTTTATCTAAAGTTTCTTTAGCCCAATCGTTCATTAATAGAATCGCTTTGCTTAAAACTCCGGCAGAGCCTTTGAATTTACCAGAACCACTAGGAACATCATTTTTTCCATACCATTCGTAAAATCCTTTATTTTTGACCACTCGGTTTATCATCGGTTGAATCTCTTCATAGGCTTCTTTTGGATAGCCGTTTAATACTAATTGTTGTATCATTCTACCACCAAACCAGGTCCAGTCTCCACCATTTTGATAGGCGTAAGGTTTTGACATCCAGCCTTTGAAAAATCCTTCAGGATAGGTTGGATATAGTGTAAGGCCGATACTTGGCATGCCAGATAGACGTACATTTTCCAACATTTGATCATTGACTGTTTTAATTTCTTCTTTACTTAAAAGTCCCGATTCAATAGCTATGGCTGTTCCACCGTGATAATGAATTTTATTCTCATCAAATCCTTCAGGCAGTGGCGAATCTTTAGGATAAATATGGGGAATGAATTTTTGTTGTTTTTTATCCCAAAGGTGTTTCATGGTGTTGATCTCAATTTCCTTTTTCAGACTTTTCCATTCGTTTATTTTTTTTGCGTCGGGCATAATATCAATAAGTGTTTTAAGAGCAATGATGTACATGGCATTGTCGTAAACATCAATCGCTTCATTGGATAGATTATTCCAGTCACAACCAAAATCATCATGTGGTTGGACATCTCCCCAGTCTGCGGTCATTGCTCCCCACAAGAGTTTATATTCTTTATTGTATCGCTCACGATGTAAATAATCCAGCATCAGTTGAATGCGGTCCTTTACAAGTATACCACCGATGTTTTCTTCAAGGATACTATGATCTTTTGTTTTTGTAATGTATTTGCCCAGAAGTTGAATAAGCGAGGTTTCTTGATCAGTCTCTACGGTATTTTTAAAGCCCACATGTTCAGGGTCGTTCTCCGAATAATAAGGAGTATCATCGTGCCAGGTGAAGTCTTTTTTCAAGACGTAACCATCAACCATTTCGCCGTTCTTTTGTTGCATCTTAAAGAATACTAAGATAGCTCCTCTTACCTCCTCTTTAGTACGTTCTTCTAGTGCGGTTTCGATAAAAGTATTCAAGTCGCGCGCCCATATTTGCGAGTAGCCGCTTCCAGCATTGAACCCCTCTTTAATGACCTGTCTCGCTAGGCTGTCAACAAAAGCTAATTTTTGATCAGCTAAAATAGTTTTTGCAAGTTCAATATCTTGACTTTTCTGTTTCGATGTGCAGCCTGCTAGCAGTAGCGCGAAAGTAAGGATCGGTATGCATCTTTTCATAACGGATTAAATTTTGGTTTATTCTTATGTATATACATTCAAAAGTATGAAAAAACAATCTTTAATTCCAAATTATCCTGCTTTAAATTGTTTGGTATTCATAATTTTACAATTATTCATATCTGTTTTTATTTTTTAATGCTTTATTTTTTGATCTTTAATTTTAATCTATGTCTATACATTTGAAATTTATTTTATAAGTTTGCGTGTAAACCTTATAAATAAAGATGATAAAAAATATAATCATGTATTGCTGTGGAGTATTGATCTTTATTACATGCTCTTACGCACAGCAAAAACAACATTTAACCCAATATGTTAAACCCAATATAGGTTCGGTTCATAGTCGGTATTTTTTTTATACTCCAGCGGCAGTGCCTTTTGGAATGGCTAAATTAGCACCTAGTACAGATGGTAGTTATGGAAACCGCTCCGGTTGGGAGGCTGTTGGTTATGATGATAGACATCATTCAATTGCAGGATTTCCTCATTTTCATGAATTTCAAATCGGTGGAGTTGTCTTTGCACCAACAGTTGGGGAAATAAAAACCAATGCTGGTAAAGTGGATATGCCCCATAGTGGTTACCTTTCTTCTTTTGATAAAGTAGATGAATTTGCCACATCAGGATATTATCGTGTAAAATTAAAAGATTATGGTGTTCAGGCAGAATTAACGGCCACAAAAAGGGTAGGTTTTCATAAATATACATTTCCTTCAACTGATTCAGCAAATGTAATTTTTGATATTGGTCATGTCATGGGGGAAAGCGGTCCTGTCATTGATGCTGAGGTTACTTATGATCAGAAACATGTATGGGGTTATGTGATAACAAGTCCGCTTTATGTACAGAAATATCAAAAAGGAGCCGATATAAAAATGTATTTTTTTGCTGAGATTGATAAATTGCCTGTCGCTTATGGTACCTTTCTAGATTCAGAAATTTTTGCGGATAAAAAAACGATAAAAGGTAAAGGAGCAGGTCTCTATTTACGCTTTAAGACCAAAAAAGGGGAAGCGATTGAACTAAAGACAGGTCTATCCTATACTTCGATTGAAAATGCTAAATTGAACCTGCTTCAGGAAGCTAAAAAGTTAAATTTTGAAGAAGCTAAGAAGAATGCGATTCAGATTTGGGATGCCGAATTGGGGCGTGTTCTTGTTGAAGGAGGTAAAATTGAAGACCGGACTAAGTTCTATACAGCGCTTTATCATGCCTTATTGGGAAGAGGCTTAGCCAGTGATGTCAATGGTGCATATCCTAAGAATGACGGTAGTATCGGACAGATTCCTTTAAATGGGAAAGGTATTCCGGTACATCATCATTATAATACTGATGCAATCTGGGGAGCTTTTTGGAATCTGACACAATTATGGTCTATTGCATATCCTGATTATTATAATGATTGGATCCAAAGTCAATTGCTTGTATATAAAGATGCAGGTTGGTTAGGAGATGGTATTGCTAATAGTAAATATGTGTCAGGTGTGGGTACTAATTTTACTGGTTTGGCAATCGCTGCCGCATATAATGTTGGAATCAGAAATTATGATGTTGACTTAGCCTATCAGGCAGTTAGAAAAAATGAAATAGAATCTAAAGATCGGCTTCCGGGTGCAGGCAAACTGGATGTAGGGGTTTTTGTCGATAAGGGATACTCCCCTTATATAAAAGATGAAACAGGTAATCCAGAGCTCTTAACGAATGGGTCTCCATTTGGTGCTTCGCATACTTTAGAGTATGCCTTTTCAGCAGCAGCAGCAGCACAATTTGCCAAGTCTTTGAAACATGAGTCGGACTACAGTGTGCTCAATAAATTATCAGATGCATGGCGGACATTGTATGATCCTGCAACCAAATTTATGAGACCTAAGGATAGTGAAGGGAGATTCATTCAAAATTTTAATCCCTATGAATCATGGCGCGGTTTTCAGGAAGGAAATGCTTGGCAATACACTTTTTACGTTCCACACGTACCGCAGGAGTTAGTAAAACTTGTCGGCGAAGATTTGTTTAATCGACGTTTGGATAGCATCTTTACAATTTCGCAAAAGAATATCTTTGGAGGAGGTGCACATATTGATGCTTTTGCGGGGATTGAAAGCCTCTATAATCATGGTAATCAACCTAATTTACATATTTCCTGGTTGTTTTATTTCTCAGGACGACCAGACCTGAGTCAGAAGTGGGTACGTGCAATCTGTAATGAATTCTATGGTACAGAAGCAATACACGGTTACGGTTTTGGACAAGATGAAGATCAGGGACAATTGGGGGCCTGGTACGTCATGTCAAGCATGGGGTTGTTTGATGTAAGAAGCTTAACCGGTGAAAACCCATCTTTTCAAGTTGGGGCTCCTCTTTTTGATCGTATAACCATCTCGTTGCCTAAAACACTACGCAAAAATAAATTTGAGATCGAAGTTAAAAATCAAGATACAAGTAGGATATATCTGGATCAGATCCAATTGAATGGAAAGATCTTGTCTGGTCAGGAGTTGCCGTTTCAAGACTTGGTAAAAGGAGGGAAGATGAGTATTGTTTTAAAGAATAAATAATTTTTTAGTTTCATCGTATATTTAGATTAAATCATTCCGCATAATATTAGATTATCTTTTATACAAAAAAGCAGCCCCAAAAATTGAAACATTTTGGGGCTGTTTTTTTGTATATCAGAAATGATATCAGAGAAATAGAAAGTAATATTACTGAGGATAGACATTCATAATATATTGCATGATAATCATATTTTTATCCATTTATTAGATTTCAATACTTGGTTACATTTGTAATAAGAGTTTAATTTATATTCACTGATTATTATGATAAAACAATACCTAGGGATTTTTCTGTTCCTATTTTCGCTACATTTTTCTACTACAGCTCAGGAACATCAGAAATTGGATGGGGTATGGCATTTCCGGTTGGATGAAAAGAATGTAGGGCTGGCGCAAGTTTGGCAAAAACAAGATTTAGATAAACGTATTACTATTCCGGGGACAACCGATCAGGCCAGGTATGGTGAAAAAACTACGGGTTCAGATTTTGGGATCTTGACCCGAGCTTATAAATATTACGGTCCCGCATGGTATCAAATGGACTTTGTTGTACCTGCGAATTGGAAAGATAAACGTTTGTATTTAAACTTAGAACGTGTTATGTGGGAGTCTAAGGTTTTTATTGATGATAAAGAAATTGCAACTTACGATGCGTTAAGTTCTGCACATCTTCATGACCTTGGATATATATCACCAGGAAAGCACCGATTGACAGTACGTGTCAATAACGATATGATCCATAATATAGGCGATAAAGGTCACGTCTATACGGAATATACACAAAGTATCTGGAATGGAATGGTTGGTCAGGTAGAATTGATTGCTAAAAATGCGACAAGATTTCAAAATCCACAAATATTTACGAAGATCTCTCCAAAAAAACTTCAGATAAAAGATACTCTCGTAAATGAAGGCGGGAAGCGTAGAAATCTTTCGCTATCTATCAAATTATCAGATCGTAAGACGAAGGATAAAGTCTTTGAGACAAAAAAGAATATTGACGTACGAGGTGCACGACAAGTATTGGATATAGAAGAGCAGATGCCAGATTTAGTGAAATTATGGGATGATATGAATCCAAATTTGTACACGCTTTCTATTCAAGTTCTAGATAAGAAAAACAATGTGTTGGACACGAAGGAAATGGAAATAGGCTTTCGTGAGATTACAGCTTCTAAGTCAAAAATAATGATAAATGGGAAACCTGTTTTCTTTCGCGGAAACCTAGATTGTGTCCATTTCCCTCTGACAGGATATCCCGCAATGCACGTCGAAGAATGGGAACGTATTTTTAAAATATACAAAGATTATGGTTTAAATCATGTTCGTTTTCATTCTTGGTGTCCTCCTGAAGCCGCATTTCAGGCGGCAGATCGCCTCGGTTTATATCTGCAACCTGAAGTGATATGGTTAGACTGGTGGATGGCGGCAGATAACCCAGGTCGTGAAGAGATGAATACAAAAGGTAGACCACAAGGGCTGGGCAGTAATCCTTCAGCAGATGCCTTTACACAAAAAGAGATTTACCGTATGTTTGCATCTTATGGTAATCATGCCTCTTTTGCAACGATGTCTATCGGTAATGAGTTGGGTAATTCAAATTTCGATGTGATGGAGTCATGGTTAAAACCATATAAGGAAAATGACAACAGAAGATTGTACGCAGTTTCATCCGCACGTAAGATCACGGATATGGATCAGTTCATCGCGACACATTATATTGATAAGCTTGGTGGCACGAGAGGTATACTCGGAGCGCACACTGATTGGGATTTTGAAAAAGTATACAGTCAGTCAAAAATACCTGTCATTGCACATGAAATTGGGCAGTGGCCCGTATACCCGAAATGGGATGAGATAAAAAAATATACCGGAGTATTAAAAGCGCGCAATTTTGAAGAATTCAGAGAGCAGGCACGCAAGAACAATATTGAGGAGCAGAATGAAGAATTTGTTCAGGCATCAGGAGCATTGAATCAAATCATGTATAAACATGAAATCGAATCTTTCCTAAGAACACCATCTGCAGCGGGTATACAGTTGTTAAGTATGCAGGATTATCAAGGTCAAGGCGAAGCACTGATAGGCTGGTTAGACGTATTTTACGATAGTAAGGGAATCACAACACCCGAGAAATTTAGAATGCATAATGATACCACTGTTACCCTCTTGCGTGTGCCCAAATTTGTATGGAAGGCCGAAGAACCATTTCTAGCCAAAGTGCAACTGGCACATTATGGATCAACCGATATACAGGATGGTATCTACTGGAGTATCAAAGATGAAGAGAGCCGCGTAATTGCAAAAGGTACCTTTGCAAAAAGAACATTTGCTAGAGGCACTTCAGATCTAGTTGGTGAAATTAAAAGCAATTTATCTGCGGTTCAAAAAGCAGGTAAATTGACTGTCGAAGTTGGTTTGGAAAATAGAGCCAATAAAAATGAATGGCAAATATGGGTATATCCTACAGTTAAAAAAGAGGAAACGAAAAAGGTCTATGTTGCAAATAGGTTTGATGCAAAAACTGAAGAAGTCCTTAGAAATGGAGGAACGGTATTACTGGATGCTTCCGATCTTGGAAACTTAGAGACCTCCGATATCATCAGTTATTATCCATTGTACTGGTCGTTAACGTTCTTCCCGGGGCAAGGGAAAAATACCATTGGTATGATAGTAAGAGATAAGCACCCTGCATTCAAAAGTTTTCCTACAGATTCACATAGTGACTGGCAGTGGCAACATATTTATGGTGGAGCAAGAGCATTTTATATCAATGACTTTCCAGGCTCATACAGACCATTGGCACAGCCTGTAGATGATTTTCATAGAAATAATAAATTGGCATCTATATTTGAAATGAAAGTGGGTAATGGAAAGTTATTGGTGACAGGTTTTAATATACAAGATGAAAAAAATATTGTAAGTCAGCAACTTCGTTCAAGCTTATTAGCTTACGCAGCTTCAGATGATTTTGATCCTAGTTACGGTCGTGATGCTTCTTTGTTACGTAAAACGTTTACTTATATCGAGCCCTTAAAGACAGCTGTACCCTCTGAATTTTCAAAGGCAGTTTTATATGTAGAAGCAGGTAAATTGTCTAAGAAAATCAATCAAAATATTGACTGGACTAAAGATCTAGATCAGAGTGAGAGTAAAAAGGGGACAACCTATACTGTTAAAGCAGATGGTGTTTGGAAGGACGAAACAAGTGCCGCTTGGCAGGGAAAGGAAATAGAGGTAGACCTAAAAGTACCACAAGGCATGATCGGTTCTCTATATCTGTTTTTCCATGACTGGAATAGTAATGGACGTGAAGCAGATATCAATTTCGAAGGACGTGACTATACACTCACCCGCCATGATAAAGAAGGCAGATGGGTCAAACTTCACGTTATGCGAGAAGATTCTAACGATGGTAACTTAAAGCTTAAGATAAAAGGAACGAAAGGACCTAATATTATGCTTTCTAAGCTGTCGCTTGTTGAAGATGTCGAATAATATATATCAACGTGTTATAAAAGGCCTTCCCATTCGGAAGGCCTTTTGACGTATCATCCATTTATGATATGTCAAAATGGATATCTCGATTAAAAATTATCATATATTAACCTATTTGATAACGAAATTTAAATCAGTGGAGCACGTTGTAATACGTCAATAGATATATGTTGTATTTAGTTTTGCTAAACATTTTATGTTTTTTAATATGTAATTGACTGTTTATTAATGTAAAATTTACATTAAAGTTTACTTATATTAAATTTTTGTTTATAAATTTGAAATTAATCCATGTTGTTTTTTTTGTATGCTATTTACATCTTTAAGTGCAATGATTTAATAATGGGAAGAACTACAATTAATGGCAATTAAGGTAATTAGAGAACCAAATATTTATGATGAAAATGAAAAAAATTATCGCAATTAATTTATTGTTGATTTTGACCACTGTTTGTACAGCGCTAGCTGGTGGACCTAAAAGTAAACGAATAGTAATGATCGCATTGGACGGAATTTCTGTCGAAGGATTCAAGCAGGCACATACACCAAATCTTGATGCTTTAATGGCAGAAGGAGCATTATCGATGACTACTAGGGTGGTCATGCCTTCCGTAACCCTTCCAAATTGGACCAGTCATCTTACTGGAAGTGGGCCAGAACAGCACGGAGTAGTAGATAATGGCTGGCAGATCGATAAATTTAAGTTACCGGCAGTGGTAAAAGATGCTCAGGGCTATTACCCTTCTGTATTTACCGTTGTCAAAGAACAAATGCCAAATGTTAAAACTGCCTTTTACTATAACTGGATCAATCTCTTCTACCCGCATAATCAGAAAAATTTTGATGAAGTTAGCTACTTAAAAGATGATGCCTATATTGAAAATTACGATAAAGCATTTAATTTTATTGTGAAAAATAAGAAAGATCCAACCCTTGTATTCCTTTACTCAGTACATACCGATCACGCCGGGCATAGTCATAAATGGATGTCTCCAGAATACATCAAATCGATTGAAGAAGCGGACGTGCAAATAGGCATATTTTTAGAGAAAATGAAAAAAGAAGGTTTATATGAGAGCACCAATTTTATGTTCTTATCAGATCATGGTGGTATTGAATATGGACATGGTGGTGTATCTGTCGATGAGATGATCGTACCATGGGGAGTTACAGGACCAAAAATTAAGAAAGGATTAAAAATTGAAGAACCTAACAATACGGTAAATACGGCAGCTATGATTTTGCATTTGTTTGGACTTAAAAAGCCCTTAGCGTGGACAGGGGAAGTGCTGGAATCTGTGTTTAAATAAAGAAATACAGCATATATTAGTAAAGGTCGATTAAAAGTTTAATGCTCTTTTAATCGACCTTTTTTTTGTCACAAATTTTGAATTAGTATTGCAGATTCATATTTACTTAGTGGAAATATAGGTAATGCTAATATAGCATTGGTAAATGGTAAAATCGTGTCATGAATTTTTAAATGGAAGCATTACTTTCGAAATGATTATTATCTAAGTATTCTAGAAAGGACATAATTTTTGACCAAGAATTATGAAGCAGATAAACCATAATTTTTCGATTTAGAATTTTAATTATAAACATTTAGCATAAATTATATTAACGTTATGAATGTTGATGAGGAGATCGTTTTGCTCAAGCAATTGGCACAAGGAAATGAAAAATCCTTTGAAACCCTTTATTATGCTTATAGAATTAAAGTATTCGGGGGTATATTGAAATTGGTTAAATCTTCTGATTTTGCTCAAGATATCCTTCAGGATGTTTTTGTCAAAGTTTGGCAAAATAGATCAAAAATAAATACGGACAAAAGTTTTAAATCATATTTATACGCCATTACTCAAAGTGCAGTTTATGATTTCTTCCGTAAGATAGCATCTGATAAGACCAAAACAGATCAGTTAATCGCTTTATCCGTTAATCATTATGCCAATGATATCGAACAAGAGCTTTCTTATAAGGATATGGAAAAACATCTTCGCGATATATTAGATATTATGCCGGAACGATGTCGGGAAGTCTATGTTCTTTGTAAGCTTGAGGGACGCAGTTATGATGAAGTAGCTCAGCTGCTTAATATTTCTACAGCAACTATTAATAATCATATTGTCAAAGCGTCTCGAATTATCAAATCCAATTGGAACTGGAGTTATTATGGAGCCATGGTTTTATTTTTTACTATGATTGAATATTAGTTGATTTCTTTTTTATAATAAATTTTTTGATTTTGCATAGTTGGTTTTTCTTTAGCTTACGTATATAGGAGTAAAAGTAAGACCGACCAAGTTGTGAAAGAAACCGAAATTATAGCTCTATTTAAAAAATATCTCGCGAAAGAGTGTACAGAGGAAGAGGTACGCTTGCTGATGGACTGTTTGCAGCAAGAAGATAATAAAAAAATTATCAAGAAATTGATTTCTGAAGATTTGAATGATGACAAGGGCATTCCTTCTGAATTCAATAGGAATGCGCAATTGGCAATTCAGGAAACAGACGAATACTTTATTCAAAATTTTTTCCAAAAAGAAATTCCACAGAGAAAGCGTAACACGATACTTAGACTTGCAGTAGCGGCTTCTGTTTTGGTTTTATCTGCGATTAGCATTTTGATATATTTTCAAAAGAAAGATACCCCTTTGATGATAAGTAAGCTAGATCAAAAGAGTGTATTGTTTACCAGTGACGGTAAAGCTATCAATCTTGATGGAAACTCCAATGTTACATTATTTGAGCAACACGGTACCACAATTCTTCAGGATAGTATGGGTGATATTCATGTACAGTTGACAGATAGTAGTATTTACACAGAAGATAAACCAATTTTTCAGACCATCAGAACAGCAAAAGGTAAGCAATCGCGTATTTTCTTGGCCGATGGAAGCTCTGTTGTTCTTAACTCAGCATCCGAACTTAAATTTCCACTCGTATACTCAAAAGACCGACGTGAGGTAGAGCTTCAAGGAGAAGGTTTTTTTGATATAGAAACCAATAAAAATAAACCCTTCATTGTTAATACCCGGGATCAACGCATTAAAGTTTATGGAACGAAGTTTAATGTTAGTAATTATGCAGATGATCCACATTCGAAAACTTCATTGTTTCAAGGTAAGGTATCCGTTCAAAACTTAGTGGGCATCATTCCTCAAAAAGAATATGTTTTAAAGCCCGGCGAGCAGATCATAATTGATAGGAGTTCTAAAATGTTAAAGCAAGATAAGCTTGATAGCGAAGAGGAAATACTTGGTTGGAAAAATGGCTTTTTTGTTTATGAAAATGCACCACTTAAAGAGGTAATGAAAGATTTTGTACGCTGGTATGATCTAGATGTAGATTTAGAAACATTGCCAAATTTAACCTTTAGCGGAACAATTCCCAGAAATTATCAATTGGATAAAGCACTTAATATAATCGTTAAAACAGGAAATCTAAGAATGATTAAAACAGGATCAATTATAAAATTTGAAAATTAAACAAGATGGCAAAAAAGTACACTTAAAAAAAAGATTCCGACAGTACTGGCATACTGTCGGATAATAATTAGGGTAATACAAAATTTTCTAACTAACCTAACACCACAAAAGTATGAATTTAAAAATTCAATACAAGTATTTGTATTGCTTATTGCGAGGTATGTTTAATCTTACAATAAGGAAACGTAAGCATTTGATAATAATGAAACTAACAGTTGTCATTTCACTTCTATGTTCATTCTCCGTTTATGCAAAAGGATATTCCCAAAGTATCAATCTACATCTTAAGAATGCAGATATGAAAACTGTCCTCAAGGAAATCAAAAAGCAGGCAGGATATGATATTTTCTATAATGTTGAACTTATAGAGTCGTTATCGAAGAAAGATGTATATCTAAAAGACGTTAATGTTAAACAGGCTTTAGAATCTCTGACAGAGGACTATGGTTTAGATTTTAACATTGAAGATCGTATGATTATTATCTTTCCAAGGAAAGAAACTGTAGCTATTCAGACAGTTGTCAAGGGAAAAGTGGTCAGTGTAGATGGCGAAATTTTGCAAGGCGTTTCGATTATTGAAAAGGGTACGACTAATGGTACCACTACCGATCAAGATGGGAACTTTTCATTAAGAATGATAAAGTCGGGCGGAATATTGATTGTGAAAACACTTGGTTTTGTTGCACAGGAGATTGTTTCTTCAGATAGTTTTTTGACTGTAACAATGGTTCATGATGTATCCCAGTTGGATGAAGTTGTGGTACAGGCTTACGGTACAACAACGAAAAGAAAAACAACAAGTTCGATTGCTACCTTGGATATGTCCAATGTATCATCTCTTCCTGTCCAGTCTATCAATGATGGAATAGCAGGTCGACTTCCAGGAGTTATTGTAACAGCAAGTAGCGGCGCTCCGGGAGCTAAAAGTAGCATCTCAATCCGAGGCGGTTTGACTCCATTGTATGTTATCGATGATGTCATCCGTTCGTCGAACGATTTCTCAAATCTCAATCCCAACGATATCGAAGATCTTTCTATTCTAAAAGATGCAGCAGCGACTGCTCTTTATGGTGTTTCAGCCGCAAATGGGGTAGTCGTCGTGCGTACTAAAAAAGGGAAAGAAGGAAAAATGAGTGTCAGTTATTCCTACAATCATATTTTCTCACAGCCCACTTTATTTCCAAAACGCGTCAGCTCTTATGAACGCGCTTCTACGATCAACAGATTATACTTGGATGAAACTGGAAATCGATTTATTTCAGAGGAAGATCTGGAAAAATACCGTACAGGATCCGATCCGCTAAATTTTCCCAATACCGATTGGCAAAAATTGACCATGAAAGATTTTGCAGCTGAGAAACGACATGATCTTTCAGTGACCTCGGGTACCAAATTATTGAAATATTATGCAGGTGTTTCTTATTACGATCAGGGATCTATCTTAAAAACAGATAAAAACTACAACAAACGCATCACCTATCGTTTGAATACCACCAGTACATTTGAAAAGCTAAATTTAACCGCAACGACGGGTTTTGATGGGTATATTGAAAATAATTCAGTTCCGGCACAGGGAAATGTAGGATTTGATGATCCCAGTGGAGCTTACTCCACCATTTACTCGCACATTCAAAATACGCCGACAAATGCTTTGGCTATGAATGAATTTGGACTTCCTTCTACGCATCCGGATAATCCGTTTCGCGAACTTGATCCAAAATCGGGCTATAATAAGGGGAAATCGAAAATTATTAATGTCAATCTTGGATTGGAATATGCCGCTCACTTTTTAGACGGACTGAAATTCAAGTTTAACGGTACGTATAATACGTATTACAATACCCGTAAAATGTGGAGTTATCTCGCTCCGGGTTATCTGATCGGGAGTAAGGTCCCCGTCAATGCTAATGCCCCAAGTTTGACAGTTGGTCAGGGAGAAGGCGGTATGTTAACGCTACAGGGGTATGTCTTATATAAGAAACAATTTGGAGACCATGAAATAGATTTCACGGGCGTTTATGAACAACAGCAAAGTGATAATTCCAATGTACGCGGAAGCCGTGTAAATTATCAGATTATTTATGATCAGATGGTTGCTGGACCAGCAACAGATCAGAGTGTGAGTGCCAGTGAAGGTGAAGAATCTCGTGCCGCTTTTTTAGGTCGTTTAATGTATGGTTTTAAATCCCGTTACTCGGTGGAATTATCCTTTCGTCGGGATGGAGATTACCTTTTTCCTCCCAAAAGCCAATGGGGTAGTTTCTATGCCGTTTCTGGAAACTATATCCTATCCGATGAGCCCTTTATGCAATCGCTCAAAGATAACCATATCATTGATTTCTTGAAATTGAGAGGTTCATTTGGTGTTTTAGGAGATAAAAAAGATTTTTCAAGTGGAAACAATATCAGCGCTTTCCAATACGTATCAGCCTACTCTATTAATCCTACTGCTTGGGTTATCAACGGTAATCTGGTTCAGGGCACTTCTGAGCCAGCAAATTTACCAAATTCAACTTATTCGTGGCAGAAGATCAATAGCCGCAATATTGCTTTAGAATTTGGAACACTGAACAATAAGTTGAATGGTTCTTTTGATTTTTATTATACACAGCGGACTGGCTTTGTTGTTGGAGACCCTCGTTTTTCTCAAACATTGGGGATTGGTTTACCACGAATTAATTTTGAAGATGCGGAGTACCGTACCGAAGGGTATGATTTCAATATCAATTGGAATGATAAGATCCAGGGTTTTAGCTACAAAGTAGGATTTAATTTTACCTATTCCAATTCTTTATGGGCCCGAACACCGGATGAAAGTGAAGCCAATTTGAAAAATCCTTATACACGTAGATCCGGTATCCCGGGAAGTTTTTATGGTACAGGGTACCAAAATCTTGGATTTTATACCAATAATAGTGATCTGTTGCTGGGTGCACATATTGCAGGAGCAGGTTTTGCTGCGGGTGATCTTCAGTACAACGATGCCAATGGCGACGGTCAGATCAATAGCGACGATTATAGACGGATAGGAAGCAGTACATTTCCACGCACAAATTATGGTGTTACGGTAGATTTAGGTTATAAAGGATTTTCTTTAAGTACTGTTATTCAGGGAGCAGGTAGCCGGGATCGAAATCTTGGTCCAGTACTGCAGGGAGATATTGCTATCGTCAGCCGGTTTCCTTATGCTTTCCAAGCCGATTACTGGCGCCCGGATAATTCCGATCCACTATTGCCAAGAGCTGTTACCGCTCCAAGTGTCAATAGTAGAAACAATCTGCAGACCAGTGATTTTTATCTCTTACAGTCGAGATATTTACGATTGAAGTATATCCAACTTGGATATGACTTTAAGCAAAGTATCTTGAAAAATATACCTTTTCAACAATTAAAGATGTTTTTATCAGGAACCAATCTGCTCACATTTTCGAACAGTAAAAAATTCTTTATTGATCCTGAATCTGACACCAGTAATTATCAGTATCCGATACAACGAACAATTGCCATTGGTATAAATGCAACTTTTTAACCGTTAATAAATTATTTGTAAAAACAGCATGAGCATACACTTACAAACAGCAATGAATATGCTCATGCTAGCTTCATTACCGTTAAAACTGAGTGAAACGAGCTCAATAATATAATAAAGAGCTACCACTCATTATTAAAACAAATTATATTCTCATGAAAAATAAATATATACATGTATTCGCTTTGAGCAGTTTGGTCTTGATGGCTTCCTGTAAAGATGTACTGGATGTCGAGCCCTATGACCGGATTAGTGAGGAAATTATTTGGAGCTCAAAAGCCAATGCCGAGACCTTTATCTTTGGATCTTACGGTATTATGGAGCGCTATAATAGTGGGCCTGGACAAGATGTTTATACCTCAAATACACTCGCCAATGATGGAACAGCAAGCGGAGCATTTCAGGTCTTCCGTGAAATTATAAGTAATACGTATAATGCCGGTTTTGACAATTGGGCGCAGGTACGTCGTTGTAATATGATCATCCAAAAAGTTGCTGAATCTACAGGTATCGCTGATACAGATAAAAAAGCCCTGATTGCTGAAGGTAAGTTTTTAAGAGCGATGAGTTATTACGATGTTGCACGTAAAATTGGACGAATCGTATGGATAGACAAAGTCTTAACGGAGAAGGATGAACTCCTATTACCGACCACAGCTTCACCGACCGAGTCTTATAACTATATCATTAAAGATCTCGAGGAGGCGATCCAAGATCTTCCGACGAGCAAAATAGCGGGTAGAGCAAATAAATATACAGCAGCCGCATTTTTGACAGAAGTATGTTTACAGGCATTGGCCTATAAAAATTATCCCAATGCCGTCACTGTAAGTGCCAATGATCCATTGCTTGAAAAAGTGATCAAGAATGCAAATCTTGTGATTAATGAGGGGGGGTATGCATTAGAAACCGATTATGAGAGTATGTTCAATCAAAACAAAAGTACATCTCCAGAGATTATCTTTGCAGTTTACAAAAAGGCCATTAATACGATTATTCAAAGTACACCGATGCAGCTGAGCATGCCTAATATTTCTATTGATAAAATTAAGAAATTTGAAGGTTCACCCTTATTTAATAAACCTGTACCGTTTGAGTGTTGGCCGGAGCATTTTCCAGCACAGAATCTAGCTGATGCCTACCTTACCATCGATAAAGTAGATCCTACTAAGGCTTTGCCTTGGAATGAGACCTCTCAATATAAAGCTGCTGTAAATGAAGGAGTCAGTGTGATGATTCCGCACAGCCGTAAAGATTTTCCATTTGATAAAGTGCCAAAAGCACCAGATGAAAATGTCCTAGTGCAAGGGAAAATAAAAGCAAGTAGCAGTGAAACCATGTGGACATTAAACAATGAAAATAGAGATGCACGCTGGCAGGTCTCTATTTTAAGTGATTCCAGTGCATTTTATGGACAAACTATGACCATGACTATGCGAGGTAATTCCGGCCGTTGGATTAGCATTAATGGAGGAGACTGGGGTGCTACTTCCAGCAATATGTATTGGCGTAAAGGGATGTACACCAACGTATCTCCTTCATTCTTGAATACCGTAACTACGGATTATCATTATGTATCGATGCGTTTAGGAAGGGTAATACTAAATCTTGCAGAAGCTTATTTATTGAAAAATGACGTTGTAAATGCGACTCTGAATTTTAATAAAACCAGAGTTATACATGGTCAGTTGCCAGCTTCAACTGCAGGAAACATAAAAGATGCGTGGAAAGATTATAAAATTGAAAGAAGGGTAGATCTTGTTGGTGAAAATGATTATTACTACAGTCTTCTGAGATGGGGGCGTTTCGGCGCTAATGCAAATAACGGTAACCCCTCAGGAGGTACCATTCAAGAGTTGACAGAGCCAATTCGAGTGATGGATATTTCAAAAGACCGTAAATCCTTTGCAATTGTAACTGGACCTTTTAACAATGCTTATAATCAGCGAATATTTAAACCCGAGCGTCGGTACCTGTTTCCAATACCGCAATCTTTTATTGATAATAATCCAAATTTTGCACCTCAAAATCCAAACTGGTAGTATTCATGCTAGTGCGGATATCTTATGAGAATAGGAAGTACATAAGATTAACGAGCGCATTATAAATAACTAAAAATACACTTTTATGAAAAATAACAAGACCTATATAACACCGATCCTAATCGTGTTATTGTGTATATTTTTATCGTCATGCCTGAAGAAAGATCTTCCGGAATATCCGTTGTTTGATGGTAATTCCATCAGTGTGGTAAATGCAGAGCATCGTTTTAAAAGTAGGATAAAGAAAATAAATGGAGAACCAATTATCATTATGAAGGGACTTAATGTCTCCAGTCAGATCGATGATGCAACTTCTACAATAAATTTGACCGTCACCGTACCTGCTGCTGAAACGGGAGACAATGCTGACTTTAATGCCGAAGAAAAGGCATTAGTGAAACAAAGTGCACTTTGGTTTTATTATACCATTTCCACAGCTGCAACGATGACAGCATTGGAAGGTACAGATAAACCAGGGGATCCTTCCGATGCGACTAAGCCACTCAAGTATCGTGTCACCGCAGCTAATGGTGCAACAAGAGATTGGACAGTCAATGTCGTAACTTTTAATAAATAGGAAGACAGTAATAAGGCTATACTGATGGTTATTTTTAACAGTCAGTATAGCCTTAAAAAATAGCATGTTATTAACGCAGATTTGGAGTTACATAACTTCACTATTAGTATGAATATTTTTAGACTAGTATTATGAATTCAAAAAGAAGAGATTTTTTAAAAATAGCGGGCTTATCCAGTTTAAGTTTAATAAGCAATGGGGGCATTGCTAATACTTCAATATTATTAGATGAGACATCTACCTGTAGCGTAAATAATGCTAAACAAAAGTTTAACATGTCTGGATATGCTGCACCGAAGTTAGATAAAGTACGTATCGGCTTTATTGGAGTGGGAAATAGAGGAGCTTCTGCTGTTTATCGTATTAATCATATTGCAGGTGTTGAGATTAAAGCAATTAGCGATATTCGTCGTGATGTCGCAGAACGGACGTCTAAACAAGTCAGTGGTGAAGCTCCTACAATTTATGCAGATAAAGAAGACGAATGGAAAAAACTTTGCGACCGACCCGATATTGATCTCATATATATCTGTACACCATGGCATCTACACACCCCGATGGCTGTATATGCTATGAAAGCGGGTAAACATGTTGCTGTCGAAGTACCAATTGCAACGACTGTGGAAGAATGCTGGCAACTGGTTGAAACTTCAGAAGCAACAAAGAAGCATTGTATGATGCTTGAAAACTGCTGTTATGATTTTTTTGAGTTGATGACACTTAATATGGCTAGACAAGGAGTTTTTGGAGAGATACTACATGGAGAGGGAGCATATATCCATGATTTATTGGATAGTAATTTTGATAAGAATTCTTACTACGACATGTGGCGTTTAAAAGAAAATCTCCGAAATGGAAATCTATACCCAACACATGGACTTGGACCAGTTAGTCAGATTATGGATATCAATCGCGGTGATCAATTTGATTATTTGACTTCTATGTCTTCCAATGATTTCAGTATGGCTGCAAAGGCAAAGGAACTTGCAAATAAAGATTCCTTTTATCAGCAGTTTAACGGTAAGAGTTTTCGTGGCAATATGAATACAACAACCATCCGGACACATAAAGGTCGAACCATTATGTTGCAGCATGATGTCTCGAGTCCAAGACCCTATTCAAGAATTCACGTGGTAAGCGGAACGAAGGGTTTCGCACAGAAATGGCCAGAGCCAGGAAAGATTGCCTTTGGACACGATTGGGTTTCAGAAGCAGAAATGAAAAAATTGGAACAACAATATACACCAGAGATTGTACTGAAAGTAGGAGAAATGGCCAAGAAAGTTGGTGGTCATGGCGGCATGGACTTTTTGATGGATTGGCGTTTAATTGATTGTCTCCGCAATGGTCTAGCCTTGGATCAGGACGTATACGATGCGGCTCTATGGAGTGTCATTGCACCTTTGAGTGAACAGTCCGTTAAAAATAGATCTAATAGTGTCGATATTCCCGATTTCACCAGAGGAGCTTGGAAAAATAATGCAAAAGTAGAGCTGACCTTGAAGGGTGGTGGAAATACTTTGATGAAATAATACCTTTTAAATGAAAAATATGAAGTATTTGTATGTTGCTGTAGCTTCAATGTTCCTTTGTCATAGTGCAAAGGCTCAATATGAAATGGATTTAAAGAAAATTAATGTTGCCCCTTTAAATTATTTAAATAAAGAACCTGTCGGACCTAAAGGTCAAGAGATAAGAGTGAACAACATCTATATGGAGCAAGGAGGGAAGCCAACATTACCCGTAATGGGGGAGTTCCATTATGTCCGTATGGATCACCGTTATTGGCGCAATGCCTTATTGAAAATGAAAGCTTCTGGAGTAAATATAGTTTCCACCTATGTGATGTGGAGCTTACATGAAGAAATAGAAGGTCAAGAAAATTGGTCCGGAAATCATGATCTGAGAAAATTTATTCTGCTATGTGCGGAACTTGGTATGACCGTACATCTTAGGATGGGCCCTTATTGTAATGCAGAAATCCAGCATGGCGCTTTACCCGATTGGATTGTTAACAACAAAGTCTTGGTTACCAGAAGCAATGATCCCCTTTATTTAAATTATTCGCGTAAGTGGTATCAAAGTGTTTATAAACAGGTCAAAGGACTATTTTATAAAAATGGAGGCCCTATTATGGCAGTACAGTTAGAAAATGAGTTTGTGAAAAAAGGACTGGTAGTCTCACATCTGATGAATTTAAAAAAATTAGCTGTGGATATTGGGTTTGATGTACCGTTGTATACAATGACGCACTGGATGGACAGTGAATATCCTAAAGGAGAGATTGTTCCTTATGCGGGTTTTTATATAGAAACACCTTGGGTAACCAATAATGGGAAAATGACACCGGCTACAAATTTTGAGTATTTTACCTATAATCGGTTATCGGATAATATAGGTACGGATATTATAAAAGTAGAAGGTGGAGTAGAGTCTTTTGATGGTTCTAAGAGTGATTCGCCCTTTTTTACCTGTGAAATTGGAGTTGGAGCTCCATCATTTTATTACAGAAGAGCTATTGTTCCTGAAGGTATGGCTGGTGAAAATATTAATCTACGATTAGGTACGGGTGTAAACCTGATGGGTTATTATATGTATGTCGGCGGGACGAACCCGAGAGGGGAAAAGAATACGTATGGAAATGGTCCTTATTTTGGCTATGACTATCAGGCTCCCATCCGCGAGTTTGGAACATTGGGGGTCGTCATGAAAGAAACCAAGAAGCTCAATTACTTTATGAATGAATTTGGTTCGAAGCTAGCCCCTATGTTAGCCTATCTCCCAGTAAGTAATAAAAATAAAGAAAACTTGCAATGGGCAGTCAGATCTGACGGACAGTCCGGTTACCTGTTTGTTTCTAATTATTTGTACCGATACGACAGACCGGAATTCGATCAAGTACAATTTAAGTTAAAACTTAAAAATGAAGAGTTGACTTTTCCGCGCAAACCGATTTCGATTGTTAACAAATCTTATTTCCTATGGCCATTTAATCTGGATATGAACGGCGTGACTTTAAAGTATGGTACCGCACAGCCAATTACGACTCATCATGAAGATAAAGTGACGAGTTATTTCTTCTTTGAAGATGATGCAATTGCAACCGAATACCTGATTGATAAGGCTGGCATTAAAACTGTCACTGCCAAAGGAGCGAAGATAACGAAAGAGAAAAACGGGTACTTTGTTTCCAATGTGATTGCAGGAAAGGAATCAATGGTAACAATAACCAAAAACGATGCACAACAGATCAGATTGGTGACATTGACCCAAGAAGAGTCAGATTACATCTGGAAAGGACAGCAACATCAAAAAGATTTTGTAGCCATTACATCATCATCATTGGTCGTCGATGGAAATAAAATTAATATTACAGCAGAGAGTCCTGTACAGCAGGCTGCGCTTTATAAGGTAAGAGATGGTAAAGGATTTACCGATGCAACTTACCAGAGTCAAAAAGAAAATACACCACAAGCATCCTACTTGGCATTAAGGCCTATGCACTATGCTTCATGGGTACATCCGAAGATTGGAAAAACAATAGGAAAGGTATTTGATGCAACTTCATTATCAGCTATTGCAGAAGCAACGATCAGGTTTAGTTCGGATAAAAAAGTAAAGCTCTTCTGGAACGACAAAGAAATTCCGTCCCAATCATTAGGTGATTATTTTAAGGCAGTTGTAACTGGCAATGTTGTTTCAGGAAAAAATAAGATTCTTTTTGAATCCGTAGATAGTGACCCTACAGTTGTTGCTGAAGTGGAAATATTATATAAAAATGGAGTTCGTACCATTTGGAATACAGACGATACATGGTTAAATGCAGATCAAAAACCAAGTGAGAAGGTATCCAATAAAACAAAACCGGTAGAGTATGCCGCGGAAGAAAGGTATGGTGTTTTTGAATTAAGTGTAGCTGATTTAGCTCGTATTAAAGATGAATTACGTCTTGAAGTAAGCTTCTATGGAGATGTGGCAACAGCTTACATTGGTTCGGAGCCGTTTACTGATTGTTATAATGATGGTGCTCCATGGATATTAGGACTTACCAGATATAAAGAGCAACTTAATAGCAATGTCTTGACCTTACGTATTAAAGGTTTTGGCCCTTCAACAGAAGATATTTTTTTAGAAGACAACGTAGATAGTATTAAAGGACAGCATCCAGCGATACAGAAATTGAAAGTTGCTAAAGACTATCAATATACACTAGATTAGAAGATCGGTATAAATAATAAGTGATAGGTAGGTGAGAGTTCCACATGTTCTATTGAATATGTGGGCTCTTTTTTTAAATTTTAACATTTAATGATGTATATGAATAAAATATTGGGCCAGGCGATTCTTTTTTTGATGGTATGCTTTGTAACGGTTGGTCATGGAGCACTTGCGCAGACAATTCAAGCAAATGAGCATGGAATACAGCCCAATACATTTGTAGATGTATCTGCTGCGATGCAACAGGTGTTAAAGCAGTGTAAAGATAAAAAAGCGAAGAAACTTGTCTTACAATCGGGACGTTATGATTTTTGGCCAGAGAAAGCTGCGCAAAGAAAACTATACATTACCAATAGTTCTTCAGAAACAGAATGGCCAGATAAAACCAAACATATCGGAATGTTAATAGAAGATATGCATGATCTGGTGGTAGAAGGAAATGGCGCTGAATTTGTATTTCATGGTAAGATGACCACATTTTCGATTATCAGGAGCAGTAATATTCGTTTGCAGGATCTGACTATTACCTTTGAACGACCTACGATGTCCGAAATGACTATACAAGAAGTAGGTGCAGGATATCTGGTCGCTCAAGTAAATCCCACATCGACCTACACGCTCAAGAATGATAAGTTATTTTGGTATGGGGAGAGTTGGACACCCGGAGACCATTTACACACGATGATGGTAGATACGGCACAGGGGATAAGTCTTTATAGTAAATATGAACCATTAGCCAAGGCCAGAGTAAAAGAAATAGCATCCAATATCTTGCGTTTTGAGGGGGAACTAAAGGCTGATTATAAAGTTGGGAGTATATTAAGTATGCGTAATACTGTTCGGGACGAAGTTGGGGGATTTATCTATAGGTCTAAAAACATCAAACTCTTTAATCTCACCATGAACTATATGCATGGCATTGGTATTACCTCTCAGTTTTCCGAAAATCTGGATTATGAACAAGTAAAAGTCGTGCCCGTTAAAGGAAGGTCTATTGCTGCTTTTGCTGACGGGATGCAGTTTTCGGGTTGCAAAGGGAAGATCAAAGTTTCCAACTGTCATTTTAAAGGCCTGCATGATGATCCGATCAATGTTCACGGAACGTATCTACAGATCGCTGAAATTTTATCTCCGAAAGAATTAATAGTCGAATTTAAACATCATCAATCTTACGGCTTTGATGCTTTTACACTTCATGATACGATTAGTATTGTGAGTAGAGAGGCTATACAACCATTGGGAGAGTTAACGGTTACAGGTATTGAAACATTATCTTTAACTAAAATTCGATTGAAATTGAATGGTAGTATACCTACAAATACAAAAATTGGTGATGCCGTTGAAAACTTAACATGGACGCCCGAAGTCGATATTCGTAACAGTCGATTTGAACGGACTAATGCAAGGGGGATATTGGTAACAACTCCACGTAAGGTACATATTGAAGGTAATATATTTTACCGGACAGGGATGCACGGTATTTTGATCGCAGGAGATGTGAACAGCTGGTTTGAGTCAGGGGCTGTTAGCGATGTGACCATTAAAAATAATTCATTTGTTGAATGTGGCTACAATCTACCTGGATTTAATTATGCAATCGCCATCCTTCCTGAAAACAAAGCGCAGCTAAAAGGACATTATGTTCACCGTAATATAAACATTCTTGACAATGACTTTAAGGTTTTTTCTCCTTATGTGTTACGGGCAAAAAGTGTTGATGGTCTTCAATTTGAAAGAAATCGGATAGCAGTTAGTACTTCTAATTTTCCTTTAGCTGTAGATTCAAACCAGACTGTTCCAGCTATCGTATTGGATAACTGCCAGCATGTGGTGATCAAAAATAATACAGCGACAGCAGGAGATGATCTGTCACTAGGTATTCATAATATGAGTAAAAGTGATGTTAAGACAGATCTTAAAATACGTTAATAAGAATAGGATCCAGTTTGTAAAATATTTAGACAATGGTGATTGAATGTAAATGTGTGGGTTGTTTATTTTGTAGAAACAATATTAAGGCAACTATTGTATTTTATGAACTGTATACCGAAGGATAACGACTATAAAAAGTAAAGCGGGCTGAAATAATTCCAGCCCGCTCTCTTTTTATAGTCGTTATCTTACTTAAGACTATCAACCTGTGTCGCATCTAATGCTCCAGCAATCCTTTTATAAGTGCCTGCTAGCGATCCGCCACCCGAGCAGTAATAATTTAAAACTCCATCATCTTCAGATTTTTCTGGTGCTATCGTTAAAGAAGTACCATCGAAAGTAAATAATACATTCTTTCCTTGAAGTGAGGCCTGATAAACTCCCTCTTTAATTTTGGTTGCATTTTTATCAAGTGTACAAGTCGGTTTTTTCTTGTCAGCACGAGATCTCACCTGTATCGTGATACTGCTGTCCTGTTCGCTTTTAATCGTGACACCAACCCAGTCAAATCCCTCTCTTCTTTTATCATATTCAGCAGTTACATAATTACCGTCTATGGTTAATGCAGGAGCCGTTTCAGTCGCTGCTGCCGGCGCTTGGGTTTTGGAAGTTGGTTGATTACAGCTGCTGAGTGTCAAAAGGAAAAATCCGGACACAATCATGCTTTTTAGAATATACATTTGAAGTGATTTTATAGTTGCTTTAGTATAGCAAAAGGCCGACCAAACTACGTCTAAATGAAAAAAAATTAAAATTCGCTAACCTTCTTGACTACCAATTTTCGGGAAGCCTCTCCATCTTTTAGTTCATACTCGATTTGACGTGTTTTACCTGTTGGTTTTGCGTTTGTATCACCATCTTTATATATCGGGAAACGCTGTGCCAGAGATGTTTCTACCATAGCGAACTCATCATGCCCTTGATAACCTTGATTTATCTTAGCGTTTTCAGATACTGAGGGAAAGAATATTGGACTCATCGATTTACCGTTATTAACGGAATAGCCAATTACATTTCCATAACTTCCACTGCCATGAGATTGCGTATAAATAAGTAATTCTGGATATCCATCGCTATTCATATCTTCTATTTCTGCATTTAAAACTGTCTCTCCAGTGATATCATGAGTTACGATTTGGTTGTCAACACTAAGACCGGCAGGAGTAATACTTAATTGTTCTTTTCCAGCTTTCTTGATACTTTCAATATAGAAGGTGATACCTTGAAGACTTAAAGTTTTTTGATAGGAGGTTTTATCTATTTGCGTTGGATCCAGTGCTTCAGCATTTTTCTTGTATGTTCCAGCTAAAGATCCTCCACCTGAACAGTAGAAATTTAATACTGCTGCTTCAGCAGGATTTTCTGGTGTAATCGTCAAACTAGTTGCATCAAATGCAAATAATACTGCTTTCCCTTCTAAAGTTGCTCTGTATGTATTATCTTTTGTTTTCGTTGCTTTCGCATCAAGTGTACAAGTTGGTTTTTTCTTGTCAGCACGAGATCTTACCTGTATCGTGATACTGCTATCCTGCTCGCTTTTAATAGTAACACCAACCCAGTCAAATCCCTCCGCTCTTTTATCATATTCGGCAGTAACATAATTGCCATCAATGGTTAATGTTGGTGCCGTTTCGGACGGTGCTGCCGGGGCTTGGGTTTTGGAAGTTGGTTGATTACAGCTGTTAAGTGTCAAAAGGAAAAATCCGGACACAATCATGCTTTTTAGAATATACATTTGATGTGATTTTATAGTTACTTTAATATAGCAAAAGGCCGACCAAACTGATGTATAAATGAAGAAACATAGAAATATCATGATTTTAAAATTCCCTGTAGCCTGTATTATTGAAGATCGGATAATATAGCATTATATCGGGTTAATATAGTTTCATTTAGTTGTTTTCTATCCGACTAACTTTATCCTGATTATCAATGATTGCCTGAGATAAAAAAATGATTGATGGTATCTGCCATAATGTTACAAATTTTCTTACGCTCAAGTAGAAATTATAAACGATTTAAAATTTAGCATTCAAAATAAATTATGATCAATAAGAAAAACATCCTCGTTATGATGCTTTTAGCGATAGGTTCCTATACCTTTGGGCAATCAAAGGTACATGTGCCGGCATCATCTGCACAGCCTAGCAAATATCAGCTGGAGCAAATCAAGCGTAAATATGGCATGTTCGTGCATTTTGGTATCAATACTTTTCATAATGAGGAATGGACAGATGGATCAAAACCAGCCTCCTCTTACAGTCCGACCACAATCGACGCGAAGCAGTGGGTAGCTACAGCCAAAAATTCGGGAATGAAATATATTATCCTAGTTGCCAAACATCATGATGGTTTCTGTCTTTGGGATAGTAAATATACGGAGTATGATGTTGCCAATTCTGGTAATAAAACAAATGTTGTAGCAGCTATAGCTAAAGAGTGTGAGGAACAAGGTATCCGTTTAGGACTTTATTATTCACTATGGGACCGGAAAGAAAATGGAGATGTAAAGAATGTTAAAGCAGACTTTGCCTACAATAAATATATGCTGAACCAAATCAATGAACTACTGGAGCTGGCGCAGAAACATACTAAAGTAGTCGAGTTGTGGTTAGATGGAGGTTGGGAAAAAGAAAATTACCGTTGGCCTATTCAGCAACTTTATTCAAATGTAAAAGAGCGTGCGCCGCAATGTCAAGTAGGAGTTAATTGGACCATCGGTTCTCCAAAAAATGTTGACCAGCATCCTGTACTTCCAAATGACCAGCAGGAGTACTTCCCGATCCGTTATTTTCCGAGTGATTTCCGCTTAGGGGATTCCTATCTTCCTAAAGATCCAGATCCAAAATTATTTGTTAACCAAGGGCAGGTTTATTATATGCCGTTCGAAACAACAGTAGTTTTGGGAAAAAGATGGTTTTACCATACGGATGATAATACGCCTCGTCCTGTTGCAGAACTAGCCGATCTATATCATAAAGCAACTGCCCAGGATAATATTTTGATTCTAAACGTAGGTCCAAATCGTGAAGGTCGTGTCAAAGATACTGACGTTGATGTACTGCAAAAACTAAAAGTAAATCTAGGGTTGTAATAACATATTTTATCTAACCAAAGGAATTGACATCATTAAAGAAGGGACATAGCGACTACTATGGGTCTTCTTTGATGATGTTTTTTTATAGCATCGTATATTACCTAAGGCAGACTTTCCATTTTGAAATTAGAAAATTTACCTATTCCGGAAAACATAAGATTGGCACCTAAGATATTGCCGATTGAGTTTTCATAATGGGTTTGAAATACTTTTTGACCTTCAATATATAGCGTAACCACTTTGTTGATAATAGTGAGCTTAATATGTCCTCCATTAGAAAGATTATGTCCTAAGGCCCGTAAATCTTCAGATTTGCCACTTTTATACTTCTCCGAAAACTTGTATGAGCTCCATGCCGTACATTCGGGTTTCATAAGTGATAATTCGTGCCGGTCTTTTTCTCCATATAACGTAATATCCACCTGAGAACACCTTACTCCGGGTCTTTCTTTAGAAGTTGTAATGAAAGCCTCCAGCATCATATTATCGCCAGATATTGCTGTTGGTTGCATGTTTGCATAATGTGTGAAAAAAGTACGTACGGTATCAACTCCAGCGGTTAATATTTGGTGAATACTAAGGTTAGGGGGAATCTGCCGATTAATACTTTTGGGTAATAAAATTGGATAAACACGGGTGGTGTCATATTGGATCTGAGCAGTAGCCTCCCAACCATCAGTAGCTAAAAAAACTCTTGCTGTATCGATTATTCTATTTTTATAATATAGTATAGGAAAATAAACTCCAGGTAATTCGTAGTAATGTGTTAAAGTGCTGTCTGAAAATCTAGACCGGCCCCGTTTTCCATCTTTAAATTCAATTTCGTAGTCTGATAAACGGAGATGTGCATCGTCTTTTGGTATAAGTTTAAATATTGCCGAGTGTGGGGTATGGCCCTCCGGATTCAGACATTTCAAATAAACAGCTGGATTTTTTTCACTTCTTGGCCACCATGTCCAAACAGCAGTCAGCAGTACGAGAGCAACTAAACACGCAAAAATAAAGAGACGATTAACACCTGTTTTTTTTGATGGACTTATTTCATTTGTTTTCGTTTCAGGAGCTATTCTATTATCGGCAACTTCCAAAGGTTCGAAAGTTTCTTTAGCATTTTGGACTTTCTCAAACTCCTGCCAATCCCGGAATCCGACAAATGCAGCAAGAGCGTCTCTTGTCGCTTTTTGTGGATAATAACGTTCAGTCGTTTTGAGTTTTCCAAAGATTCTTTTTAACGTGTTTTCACTTATCAGTACTTTCGTTTCCCGCCTCAGCTGTGCACTCAATTGAACATAATCACTATTCTTCCATAGTTCACTTTTCGTCTTTCCAAATTTGGAAGCAACCTCTTGACAACAAAGCTCCAACAATCTGAAGTCATTACCAATTTTGTCTTGTCCAAAGTTGTTTTTACTCATGATTAATTTATTGGTAATAAGGATATTAAGTTGTTGTTAATAATGGTTTTTGTTTGTACAGAAATGGCTTCCTTAATCAGGATAATCTTAATTAATTTTGCTCGTAGGATGATCGTTCCATGCGTTATATCCTGATTAGTACAAACCAAATATAAGAATTAAAAACTTTTATTATAAGCCACTTTAATACATGAATCTCTCTATGACTGAATTAACGAAAAATCGAATTGTTTCTTGGAAGAATAAGGTAACTTTTGCTTTAATCTTTTCAGGTGCACTGGTTTATCAAAATGCACATGCGCAACAAAAACAAAGCTATAAATCTGTAAGTGGTATTTATCCACATTTGGCGATGTATAACGAGGAAGGGGAGGCTGGTACTGGAGCTGTTATGCCATGGGCTGGTAAGCTTTGGGCGATTACTTATGGGCCTCATTTACCGCACGGATCTTCAGATAAATTGTATGAAATTGATGCCAACCTCAATCAGAATGTTCGTAAAGAAAGCATTGGCGGTACTCCTGCCAATCGCATGATCCATAAAGAAAGCAAGCAACTTTTTATTGGCCCCTATGCCATCAGCGGAACAGGTGAAGTACGGGTTATCCCAAATAAAGAAATGCCTGGAAGGCTTACAGGAAACGCACGTCACTTGACAGATCCTGCCAATAAGATCTTCTACGGTACTATGGAGGAAGGATTTTACGAGGTCGATGTAAAGAGCTTAAATGTGAAATGGCTCTATTCAGATACCAATCTAAAACCCTCTGACAGGCGCAATGTCCCAACAGCAAACTTACCCGGGTATCACGGAAAAGGATTGTATTCTGGGCAAGGCGTATTGGTTTATAGTAATAATGGCGAATATGGAGATAAGGCGCTTACACAATTTGATACACCTTCTGGAAGTTTATCTGAATGGGATGGAACTAATTGGAAAGTTATCCGTCGAAATCAGTTCGTTGAAGTGACAGGTCCTGGAGGTGTGGAAGGAAATGCAAATCCACAGACAGATGCTATATGGGCAACAGGTTGGGACCATAAATCTATTTTGCTAGGTGTAAGAGGTGCGGGACAATGGACCTTTTTTAGATTACCAAAAGCAAGCCGTAGTTACGATGGTGCTCATGGTTGGAATACCGAGTGGCCTCGTATTCGTAATGTGGGAAAAGAAGGACAGAACGACTATATTATGACTATGCACGGTATGTTCTGGTTATTCCCGGCGACATTTACTAATAACACGACAGCAGGAATACGTCCTAAGTCAGCTTATCTAAAAGTAATTGGTGATTTCACAAGATGGAACGATAAACTTGTCTTTGGTACCGACGATTCTGCGCAAAAGGAATTTTTAAATAAAAGAAAAGCAAAGGGAAACTTGGAAGGACCTGGGCAGTCACATTCCAATCTTTGGTTTACCGATCGCAGTACGATTGATCATTTAGGACCAAACGCCTCAGAAGGTTCAGTATGGCAACAGGACGATGTAAAAGCTGGCGTGTATTCCGATCCGATGTTGTTCGCCGGCTGGAACAATCGTTCATCATGGATGCACAACCACAGTGAGAAAGCCATTGTATTGACGGCAGAGGTCGATCTGAAAGGGGATGGTAAATGGTCAAAAATAGGAGAGTACCTTTTAAAGGCAGGTGAAACGCTTCATAAATCTTTCTCCTCAAAAGAGCAGGGCGAGTGGATTCGTCTCAAATCAGACAAAGATGCTCAGTTAAGTGTGCATTTTACCTATCACGATGTAGATAAGCGTGAAACAAAAGCGGATAAAATATTTACAGGTATATCTACAGATGGAGAGTTTTCCGGTGGTCTTTTGTACAGTTTGGGGCAAAATCGCAGAAGTTTAGGCTTATTAGCATACGATTATAATCATAAGGGACAGAAGGAGAAAGTCGGCTATTATGAAATGGATGATAAATTCAATTTAGTTCCAAAATCGGATGCAAAAACGGAACAGTTAATCGAAACAAAGTACAGCATCCCACAGCAGGTTGTCAATATTGAACCATCATCGGCTTTGATAGTCGATGACAAAGGACGCCGTTGGAGACTGCCGTTAGGAGACGATTCATTTACATCATTGACCAATGATGGAGCTTTGCGGATCTGTAGAGAAGTTGCAACCGAGCGCGATTTGTTTAATTTGCACGGTACATTTTATGAACTTCCTGCTGAAAATGCAGATGGATATGCAAAAATACGTCCTGTATCATCACACAATCTGAAAATCAATGATTACGCTTCTTATCGCGGTATGCTGATCATGACGGGGTTAGATCTGGAAAAAGCAAAATCCAATTCAGAGCACATCTTTGTTTCAACTGATAAAAAAGCTGCGGTATGGGCAGGTGCCATTGATGATCTTTGGAAGTTGGGTAAACCAACTGGGCATGGCGGTCCTTGGTACAAAACTGCCGTTCAAAAAGGAACTTCTTCAGATCCTTACCTGATTGGTTTTTACGATAAGAAATCATTAATATTATCCCATAATGAAAAGGGAACCGTAAACATAACGTTGGAGGTTGATCCTGGCGGAGATGGTAATTGGATGGCTTATAAAACACTATCGGTGAAAAATGGACAGACACTCAAATTTGATTTTCCGAAGGACTTCCAGGCAAGATGGATCCGTTTTGTAAGTGATCAGAATTGCGAAGCGACAGCTTGGTTAGATTATAAATAATATGCATAATTCTATTTTCAGTTATAGGACGATTATCATCCTGTAACTGAAAATATGGATTAAAACAAAATTTATTAACATCCGGAACATATTAAATTATTTAATGGCTTAAGTTATTCACAGTGTTTTTTCGTTGTGAAATGAAAAATTGAAACTGCAGTTTGTTTTACCTTAAGTGCAGCTCATGGAAAAGAAACATTTCAAAGTTAATGTTAGAGTCTTTTAAACATCAGCGTATGTCAGCTCTGTGTTTGCTTTTGAGCTTAAAACCATTTATTTGTCCAAGATTAGGTAACTTGCAAGGAAATTTTAAGAAAGAAAATAGTGACGCATCAGGAACGGACAAGTAAAATTAGAAAAGAGATAATAGAATCTTACAAAGCATTAAAATGTAAATACCCTTTGCTAAAATATCAAAATGCAATCGGACTCAGTATTTTTTTGCTCTGTGTGGGCTTCAGTCTACTCATGGGATATCTGTGGTATATTGATGTTGTTCCAGCATGGATTTTAATCGTTGTAAATGCATTTTTATTTGGAGTCTTGCATGAATTGGAACATGATTTAATTCATTATATGTATTTTAAAGGTAATAAAGCTATTCATAATCTGATGTTATTTTCTGTATGGATTTTACGACCCCTTACTTTAAATCCTTGGTTTAGGCGTACCTTGCATCTACATCACCATCGTTTTTCGGGAACCTTACATGATGTCGAAGAAAGAGGTGTCACTAATGGTGAAAAATGGACATTGAAACGCCTATTATTTACCCCCGATTTGGTTTTAGGAAATTTACTTCGCGTAAGAGGATTGTTTTCCGATATCAAACGTGAAGTAGACAATGGGAATTTGAAATTTGAAACTGCTCATAAACTTAAGCTTTGCGGTGTCTTTGGATTAATTCCACTGACCATCGTTTCACATATCCTCTTATATTTTTTTTGTGCAGATTTATTACTTGACTTTTTAAATCGAAAATTTGATATTGGCTTTGTTTTCCCAATAGTGATTAAATCAATATTAAGTTGGTGCAATCCTATCATCTATATTATTCTATTACCAAATTTATTACGTCAGTTCTGCCTCCATTTTATCACTTCAAATTTACATTATTTTGGAGATGTAGAGAAAGGAAACGTAATCGAACAGACACAGATATTAACCGTTTGGTGGACTTATCCATTTCAGATTTTCTGTTTCTTTTTTGGATGGACACATGGTATTCATCATTTTGTCGTTAATGAATCTTTCTATGTAAGGCATATCGCCCGTAAAAAAGCATATGAAATTATGAAAGCACATGGTGTCCGTTTTAATGATATGGGAACATTTAGAAGAGCAAACCGTTTTAATGAAATAAGTTAGCTTTTATAAGTCTATGAATTGCGAATGAAATTGATTGATGGCGCTTGGATGTAGGTCTTATTACTATCTTCCTGTGCCATTATCTTCCTTGAAGCAAACCACTCGTTGTCGCTTTCTCTTTCGCTTCTTTTAACTTTTCTTTTTCATTTTTATAGTTGACTTTTAACTTCTCGAGACGTATTTTCTTTTCGCTTTTACTTAATGAATGGTCATCCTCAATGGATTTTTTGTCGGCATCATAACGGTCTTCCAGCTTTTTTAATGCCTGATCTGCCTGATCTGTCACATTATCCTTAATGGAAGCTCGTTCATCACCATATTTTTCCAACCAGGTTTTTTGTTGTTCTGCAGTTAATACGTTAAAAATTTCTTTCTTATGTTGCAATGCAAGCTCACGTTTCTTTTGTCCCTTTTGATAGCCAGATAAAGATGAATTGCGACCTATTGCTTCAAACTTAGACGCTGTACTTTTATTTATCGCATTAATTTTTTCTTCCTGTTGAGGAGTTAATCCGAGCTCATGATCATGTTCCAGACTATCAGTGTATATAGCCGTACTTTCCTTTTTTGCTCCATTTTGTTGCGCGCATGCACTAAAACTGAGTGTAAAAAGAGAGATACCTGTTAATAGAATAAGTTTCATCATATTAATTTGTTGAATTTAAGTACGTTGAAAATCGTGCCAAATAGCCCTAATTTAATCTTCAGTTAATACAGTTTGCAGTGATGGCGCATAGGATGCAGAGAAATGCTATAGGGTGGGACCAAAAGTGGAATCAGTAAATTTTACAAATCAAACACAAAATACCGTAAAATAGCAAGCTCAACTTTTGCTCATCTTTGTATTGTCCTTTCGATAGTAGATATTTAAGTTGGATGGAAAACAAAAAGGTAGATTTCAAGATTTAATCTACAAACACTATGCATATATGAAAAATTTTAAAATTATATTTTTAGGGTTGACGGCCATGACAACAGTCGCAGCTTGTAACAATCCCGGAAATAGTAAAACAGAAACCATGACAGCACAACAAGACTCAACTCACAATCACGAACATACTTATGCCTGTACGATGCACCCTGAAGTAACAGGACATAAAGGTGAAAAATGTACCAAATGCGGTATGGAATTACAGCCTATTCATAAGGAGGATGCGGCTAAGTTAGCGGTCAGCATTTTAGCTTCACCGCAGCCTATAGAAGCTGGAAAACCCACAGCACTTTCTATCTCAATAAAGGAGAATGAGAAAAATGTAGGATTAGAGGAAGTTCATGAAATGAAAATGCACCTCTTGGTAGTAAGTGAAGATTTATCCTGGTTTGATCATATTCATCCCGTAGAACAGCAGGATGGTAGTTATACTGTGAAAGAAACATTTCCTGCTGCAGGCAAATACCTGCTGTTTACAGATTATAAACCTAAGGGATTGGCTGGAGAAGTTGCGATGAAGAAACTAGAAGTAACAGGTACCGCGGGTGCCAGCACTTTTGAATTGAATCCAAAAGCAATAGCAACAACAGCTGGATATACGGTAACTTTAATTAACGCTTCTGATTTAAAAACAAATCAAACACAAGATCTGCAATTTTCAGTAGAAAAGAATGGCAAGAAATTAAAGGAAAGTGATTTTCAAAATTATTTGGGAGCAACGGCTCATATTGTTATGATCGGAGCAAAAGATAAAGATTTTCTTCATATTCATCCGGTATCAGACAAGCGCTTTCCGATATATGCGCAAACCAATATTAAAAAAGCGGGATTGTACCGGATGTGGGCACAGTTTAAAATTGACGGACAAGTACACACAGCAGATTTTACTGTCGACGTAGCCCAGGGAGAGAAAGGTAATGAGGAAGGAAAACACTATGGACATCAACATTAAATGAGCATAAATAATTAATGTAAGAACGCCTAACTTATTAATTAAAGTTAGGCGTTCTTACATTAATTTTCATTCTATGAATAACTATCTGGATTGAATTCTACAATACAATAATATTTCCGAAAACAAAAGCGATAATAATTTGTACGCTATTTTATGATGACAGTTTATGCAATAATATCTTTATTTTTTTTATTTGATTTAGCTTCCAGATAGGGATTGTGATAACGTTTGTAAAACAATTTCTTGTCATCTCTATAGCTGGAGATAGCTCCCATTTTATGTAATAGTTTGATATAGTACCATGCGAGATCTACCTGATGAGGTTTGAAACCACTGCGTGCACTTTTAGGAAATAAATGGTGATTGTTATGCCATTCTCCCGCAACAATTCCGGGCCATACTTGGTTGATCGATTTGTCATTCACACTGAAATCTGTTCCTTCCCGTTGCTTATCTTCTCCCTTGGCATGTCCTTCATAATTAAAAGTACGTACACCGATTCCCCAGAAAGCTGCCGCACCAAAGAGGCTGCATGCAAGTGCATGACCACCTATTAGAAAAAAAGTAGCATACCAAAATACCCAGTTTAATAATGATGCTACTATAGCATAAACAGGAGATACATATGAACCCCATTTTTTATATTGATGATAAGAGTTCGCCGGTACACCTGTATGTAACATCAGGGATTTAACTCTATTATAATCCTGCTCATTCAGGTTCTTTGAGATCGGCTGATGATTAACATCCGCCAGAAAACAATAAAGAAATCCGGCCTGGGCATTATAAGGGTCACCCGGCTGATCTGATTTTGCATGATGTACATGATGTGATATGACATATATCTCTTCCGGAATAACACTGATCGTGAGATTTTGGGTAATAAATCGCCAAAAATTATTTTTAAACTTATAGGCTCCATGTGTACAGTAGCGGTGGTGCCAGATAGTTCCATGGGTTCCCATAATGATCATACTGTATACAAAGGCCGCTAGAACTGTCCACCATGTCAGATAATTCGTTAAAAAAATAAAGAAAAAGGGAATAAGGCAGGCAATCTTGAACCAGCTGAAAAAAGGAAGCCAATTTCTACGGTCCTTAAAGATGTTAAGTCTCCTAAAGAATTCAGTAATGATTTCTTTGTTACTAGGCTTAATAAGTTTTCCTGTAGCATCTTGCCACCCATAGGAAGGTGGTTGAAGTACATGATCTAAAAATGATATGTTATTAATAAATTTATAGTTTAGTTTGTTAGTAATTATATTTTTCATTGCAAATCATCATAGTGATCATAATCCTTAAAATATGTACAATTGAAAAATAGTAGTGTAGATCGATAAATGAAGTTCCTCATTTGTTCAATATGGGATTTGATCTGTTGAAGTAATTAATACAAGTATATTCTTTTGGAAATTAATCACAAGTACATGATAAATACCATTCTTGTCGTGGTTGATGAAACTGCTTTAAGATGGGAGAGGTACATTAAAAAAATGTAGTTAATTAGCACAGATGCTAATTACTACATCAAAATACCGAGAATTAAGATAATTCCCGAATTCTTTTATCTTGCTATGCGCACATTAAATGCGTTAACACCTTTTTGACCGTTTTCTACTTCGTAAGTAACGTTTTCGTTTTCGCGGATATCATCCATTAAACCTGTTGAATGTACAAATACATCCTGACCACCGTTTGCTGGTGTGATAAAACCGAAACCTTTGGTAACGTTGAAGAATTTTACTGTTCCTTGTTGCATTATATTATTGTTTTTATTATAAATTATTTAATTCTGAACACCTGTAAAAGACATAAAATATGACTTACAGAAGTTAATCGATCTGCTAGAAAGAAAAAGGATGTGTGTAATTTGAAGGTTGATTGGAGTCAAGCTCTTAGAGTACTGCTCACTTTTTATGAATAACAAAAATTAGCAATTGAAAGGAGTAAACAGATAAAGTAGGAATAGCCCACTATTTTTCTTAATCACAATCATGCTTGATTCTATCACAAAGATAAGTTAAAATTATTTAAAATCAAAATATTTTTTCTTTAATAAATTTTTTTTATTATTTATGAAATTTTAAAACTGTTAATCAACAATAGATATATAGTCTCAACAGTTTAGTACTAGGGGGAATTAGGATTTTCTGTTTTATAGCGGAATTCTATTGAATTTTGTATCAAATTCACGGGAAACATTTTGAAATGCAATCTTCCGATAAAAACTGGCCAGGTATCTACGAACTCATAGGCGAGGTATTTACAGATTATTAGCAACAGCTGTTGGATACGAAATCAGGGATATTCCTGATTCCTTCTTCGGAGTGGTTAGGCCAGAAGGAGGTAAACTTTATACCTTGAAATTTTTCATAATGCATACGTATAAGATGCTACTTTGGTAGGTACGAGTCATCCTTTTTAATATGGGTTGGCTCGTGATATTAAAAAAGGATGTAAGTTTTAACAAGTACCAGTAATGCGACAGGCCTCATATTGGTGTAAATAAGTAAAAAGAATATGATATAGTTTAGATGAAAGCCCTCTTTATGAACTGAAGGGTATTTTTTTAGAAGTTTATTGCTAAAAGCATTTTAATTCCTAAACAATGTTAATAATACATGCAAATCGGATAATTTAAGATGTATTACGAAGCTATTAATTCAATAATTTTAGGGCAACAAACCAAATGCAAAGTAAAGCATTCTATTATAACAATTTCAGGCTTCACTTGCTTGATAGGCTTGTTATTTATACTGAAAACTGTTGTTCCTCTTTGTTTATTATATTGTGATGAGTAGCGATCTGAAATACGATGCCAGATCCATTTATAGTTTGGAAAAACTAGTTAATTATACTTTGTGTAAATTTTGTTAAATTGGTTTCGAAAACTTTAATCGTGTTGCTAACCTGATGTAGTAATTGATCATCATAAATCTTATGGATAAGAAGAATGGAGATGTACGAAGGATTTTGTTTGTTTTAAAAAAAATAGGATCCAATGTTTTACAGTCTGTTTTTCGAGAGAACAGCCTATTGGATATACAAAAGAAGCTTCTGAAGAATTAATGGAATGGCGTTTGGGAGCACCTGTTTTTAATGAAACGTGTATTAATGCTATTTTACGCCAATTGAGAAGGTAGTCCAATTTTTAACTACCATAAGCTAAAAACTATAACTTATTATAAAATAATCAATTTAATAAATTTTTCATCTTATGAATTATGTTCTAACGTATTTTCCTCGAATATTGGTAATACTGCTAATTAGTATCGTTTGGAAGGGGAGTACCGCTATTGCTCAGTCTGCTGTGCCTAAAAAAATCTATATTGCCAAGACGGGTAAAGATAGCAATCCAGGAACTGTAGATAAGCCTTATGCAAGTCCTTCTGCAGCGCTTGAAAGTGTTGCTAAATTGAAGAAAACTGGCTATAAAGGAGCGGTTGAGGTGCTGATTAGCAAAGGTGAATATTATATTAACAAACCACTTATCGTTGGAACTGAATTGTCTGGTACAGCAGATGCACCATTTACGATTAAAGCGATTGATGGGGGAAGTGTTACTTGGAGTGGGGCTGTACCACTTAAGCTATCTTGGACAAAAGGTGCTAACGGTATCTGGCAAACTCAGGTACCAAAAGGCATAAATTTCCAAAGCCTATTTGCAAATGGAAAGCAGCTCATTCGTGCAAGATATCCAAATTATGATCCAGCAATACTTCCGTTCAATGGGTATGCCACTGATGCAATTAGTCCAGAACGTGTGAAGAGCTGGAAAAATCCTGTAGGTGCTTATGTACATGCGTTGCATATCGGCCGATGGGGTGGGTTTCATTATCGTGTTGTAGGTAAGGATGCTGAAGGAAAACTGAAACTGGAAGGGGGGAAACAGAATAATAGACCTAGTGCTATGCACGATACCTATCGTTTTGTCGAGAATGTTTTTGAGGAGTTGGATGCAGTTAATGAGTGGTATCTGGATGAAAGTTCTGGTACATTATATTATTATCCTGCCACAGGAGTAAATCCTAATAACCTGCAATTAGAGGCACCACAGTTGGAGAATATCTTAACCATTCAGGGGAGTTTAACACAACATGTGCATGATGTACATGTAGCAGGTATTCGCTTTGTCTACACGGCGCCTACTTTTATGAAGACTTCCGAGCCTTTACTGAGAAGTGATTGGACTATTTATCGGCAAGGAGCAGTTAAAATCGAAGGAGCGGAGCGTTGTGAGATCAAAGGATCGGAATTTGTTGACTTAGGTGGTAATGCCATTTTTGTCAGTAATTATAATCGGGATGTGAAAATCTCAAATAATTTGATTGAACGCATAGGTGCTGGCGCAATCAATTTTGTAGGAAATCCTGATGCAGTAAGATCGCCGTCTTTTCGTTATGAAAATTTTGTAACGGCAAATGAAATGGATACGATTCCAGGTCCTAAATCGGAGGATTATCCGATGAATTGTGAGGCTAGTGATAACTTGATTCGTAAAATAGGAACGATCGAAAAACAGGTTGCTGGAGTTCAGATCGCAATGGCCTCGTCGATCAAAGTACTGCACAATACCATATATGAAGTTCCTAGATCAGGAATAAATGTTGGCGATGGAAATTGGGGTGGCCATGAAATTGCTTATAATGATGTATTTCATACTGTACTTGAAACGAGTGATCATGGTGCATTTAATTCTTGGGGAAGAGACCGGTTTTGGCACCCTGACCGCCAAGAAATGGATCGACTAGTAGCGTTACATCCTAATTGGGTAACGTTAGATGCGGTGAAGACCACACTTTTACATGACAACAGATTTCAGTGTGATCACGGTTGGGATATTGATCTGGATGATGGCTCGACGAACTACAAGATCTATAATAATATTTGTTTGAGCGGTGGCCTCAAACTTAGAGAAGGGTTTTATCGAAAAGTATATAACAATGTGATGATCAACAATGGTTTTCATCCGCATGTCTGGTTTAAAAATAGCCATGATGTATTCAGAAATAACGTGGTTATGACGGCTCATCAAGATATCCAGGTTAAATTTTGGGGAGATACGGTTGATAATAATTACTACACGAGCAGTCAGACATTGTTAGACGATCAATCAAAAGGAATAGAAAGCAATGGAAAGGTGATCTTAGCTAAATTTAAAGATGTGGCTACGGGTGACTTCAGGTTGGATGTTCCTAAACTTGAAGGCTTTGAAAATTTTGACATGCTACATATGGGAGTTCGTAATCCTCGACTTAAAGCGTTAGTCAAAGGACCCCAAATCCCTAAGGTAGCAGAAACGATAGCAGATGCTAAGAAAGATATTTATATGTGGAAAGGAGCAACGCTCAAATCTATTGAAAGCTTAGGTGAGCAATCTGCAGCTGGCCTAGCGTCCATAGCTGGTGTATTGGTACTCAAGGTAGATGAAGGTAGTGCAACATATAAAAACGGATTGCGAATAGGGGATGTGATTATAGGGTGTCAAGATGAAAAGGTAGATCATCTAGCCGACCTACAACGAATTTTAAAACGCAATGAAGCTAAAGATTCTTTTTCTTTGAGTGTTCATAGGAACCAAAATAAACAAATTATTGTGATCAAATAGTTGATTATTAAAAGCATGTTGTTGCTATTGCTACTGAAAGTAAGCCACGTGCTGTTGATTGTGTTTTATGAAATAGATTAGATCTTCATACGGATAGAGAAAATCTTTAGGTCTACAAAAAAGCCTCTCAGATAATTTTTGAGAGGCTTTTGTTATGGTAAGAATTTTATAATCCTTACTAAACTTAAGTTTTTTTAAAGATGTTAATAATGCATGCAAATCGGGTAATATAACGTGTATTTGGGATAGATTAGTTTAATAATTTTAGGGTAACAAACCAGTTACATTATAAACCAATTTACCTATGTATTTATTCAAACCTATAATTCCTGGTGCATATCGCATGCAGGTATTTCTAAAAAAGACTACCATACCTTTGGTAGTACCGTTCTTTTTAAGCACGCTGTATCTTCCTGTTCATGCTGCATATGCAACAACTTATCAACAGCAGGTCTCCATCACTGGAACGGTTAAAGATGCGCGGGGTACAGTTCTTCCTGGTGTCACTGTTCAGGTTAAGAGAACTAATCAAACGGTTAAAACTGATGAACAAGGGCGCTTTAGTGTCAATGCTACCGCAAAAGATGTTTTGCATATTACCTCTGTTGGTTATGAGCCTCAGGATGTGGTGATCGGGGATGCAAAAACGTACAGTATCACTTTGCAGGAAGGTAGTGAGCAGATCGACGAAGTTGTGGTTGTAGGATACGGTACCCAGAAAAAAGTCAACCTTTCCGGGTCTGTGGCTAGTGTATCGGGCAAGACCATCACTGAGCGTCCGGTTCCTAATGTCCAAAACCTATTGCAGGGACGCATCGCCGGACTTGATGTGGTACAACCTACCGGTGAGCCTGGCAGGGACAATGGGAGCATGCGGATAAGGGGGCTTGGGTCGAGCGGAGCGTCACCCAACCCGCTCGTACTTATTGATGGAGTTGTTGGATCGATGTCCAACTTATCACCACAGGATATTGAAAATGTAACTGTTCTTAAAGATGCATCTTCCGCTTCTATATATGGAGCAAGAGCAGCTAATGGCGTTATTTTAGTTACCACAAAAAAAGGTAAGCTCGGAACCAGTAATATTGAATATACAGGAAACTGGGGGACCAGTGAAGCGACCAAATACCCAGATCTGATCACCAATTCGGTGACCTATATGGAGATGTACAATTCGGCAAGAGCCAGAAGCGGACAGCCAGCGGTATACACGCAGGCGCAGATCGATAGTTATAAAAATAATCCCAATAGCGCCGAATATCCAAACTTTGACTGGTTAGATCATGTACTCGGAAAAGGTCCTATTCAGAATCACAATCTCAGTGTTAACGGTGGAAGTGAGAAGAGTACGCACAATATCTCTCTCAATTATCTGGATCAGAATAGTATTACCAAAGGATATCTTTATAAAAGATATAATGGTCTAACAGATTATACCAACCAGGTTCACAAAAGGATAAAAGTAGGTACTAATGTCAACTTTTCCTATCAGGATTTTAAAGCGCCCTGGTTGACCAACGATGACCTGTTATTATTGGCCTATGCGGCTGCACCTACATTTTCGCCTTGGTTACCAGATGGTAGCGGTAGATCGGCCGGTCGCGATTATATGAGTACAGGCGGGACTAACCGTACGCCAGAGGAAGTGTACAATACAGGTGCACAGCTGACCAAAAATTACAATGTCAATGCGCAGGCGTTTGTGGATGTCGACCTTATGGAAGGATTGAAATGGTCTTCAAAGGCAGCGTTTACGTTTTATAATCAGGAATATAAACAGCGCCAGTTTGGTAGCCCTGCCTACGCCTTTCATCCCAACGATAAAGGCGAATATGAGCAGTCGGGAAATGGTAATCCAACTTTTAATGGGCTTAGACAATCGTCTGACCGTAATATTACCAAAACATTTTACTCGACATTAAACTATGTAAAGACGATAGCTGAAGATCATAATATCAGTGTGTTGGGAGGATATGAACAGCAGGATAATAGAAGTACTACAATAGGAGGCGGACGCTATAGTTTTCCTAACAATGTTCTTATGGAACTGGACGGAAGTTCTCCTAAAGATCAAACCTTGAATGGTAGTTCTTTTGAATGGGCGCTCAAGTCTTTTTTTGGAAGGGCAAACTATGACTACAAAGGAAAGTATTTCTTGGAAGGTAATATTCGTTATGATGGAACCTCGCGGGTAGGACCAAAATATAGATGGGGAACATTTGGTGGAGGGTCTGCCGCTTGGCGCATCTCAGAAGAAGATTTTATTAAAAATAATGCAACTTGGCTGGATAATCTGAAACTGCGTGCTTCTTATGGTGCGTTGGGAAATCAGGAAATAACAAGAGATGGGAATCTCGATTATTATCCTTACCAGAATATCCTTTCCAGTACAACCTATACATTCGCAGATCTAGAAGCTGGTGTTATGAAGAGGCGTCTTGTTGAGAATAATTTACGCTGGGAGAAAACAGCGATTACCGACATTGGTTTAGATGTTGATATTTACAAAGGGCTCTTTGGTGCAACCATCGACTGGTACAATAAAAATACGACGGATATCCTGGAAACAAGAACGGATGTTCCGGCTAGTATGGGTTTAATGCCTCCGATCATCAATGCAGGGGCTATGGTGAATAAAGGAATAGAAATTGAGCTGAGACATCAGAATCAGATAGGTGAATTCAATTACGGTGCTAATGTGATCTTCAACCGTTACCGCAATAAAGTGACTAATAGATTGGCCGAGACTTTAGGAACGATTGAAATTGGTCAGCCTTATAATAATTTCTTCCTATACGATTGGATCGGCATCTTTCAGAGTCAGGCTGATATCGACAATTCACCGAAACAGCCAAATTCTGGTGCAGTTAAACCTGGTGACCTGAAGATGCGAGATGTGGACGGTAATGGAAGTATCGGTCCAGAAGATCGCATCCGGATCAGTAGATTCCCGGATTACAGTTATTCTTTCAATGTCTATGCAGGTTGGAAAGGATTTAATCTAAGTGCATTCTTTCAGGGCGTACAAGGACAAAAGGTGCAGGTTAGCCAATGGGGTTACGATCCTTTTATGCAGGGATCAGCACCACCGACGAGATTTTTGGATGCATGGACACCGACCAATCCGAGTAACACCGTTCCGGCAGTGTACCTGTCAGGTTATGCCGGCGTATCGGGATACCCGTCAACCTACTTCTTGCAAGATGCATCTTACTTACGGTTGAAAAATCTATACCTATCTTATACTTTTCCTGAGTCCATTACCAAACGTATAGCGGCTAAAGGAATTACGGTGTATGTATCGGGCGACAATTTGATCACCTGGACAAAATACGAAGGTAATGATCCGGAAAGATCGGGTTCTGGAAGATTTGCGCAATTCCCGCAGCTTAAGATGTATACAGCAGGAATCAAGATTAAATACTAATCTAACCTCTTGAGATAATAAAAAAACGAATATTGATATAAAAATAGCAACAATGAAAGCAAAATATACCAGCATATCTTTGATCGCAGTTTTCGTGATCGGTATGCTTAGCTCTTGTAACAAAGACTTTCTGGATAAAGATCCGACTACAGCTATTGACGGAGGAGCCTTTTGGACTTCCGATACAGATGTGAAGTTGGCTGTAGCGGGCGTATATAGAAGATTGCAGTCTGGTTTTTATGGCCAGGGTAAATTATGGTTGGATACCTATTCGGATAATGCACTGGATCGCCATAGTTTTTATGGCTTTGGAGATTTGACCCAGGGTATCGTCAACTCGACTAACGTCACCGGCACATTTTATAATACACCTTACGAAGGGATTGCGGGATGTAATTTTTTCTTAGATAATATTGATAAGGCGCCAAGTAGCGATGCTCAAAAAGCAGTGTATAAGGCTGAGGTTAGATTTATCAGGGCGATGTTTTACTTCGACCTGGTACAGGCATTTGGCGGGGTGATCCTGTATGAGACTGAGCCAAAGACTGTGGATGAAAGTAAAATCGTCCAGAGTTCGAAAGAAGATGTGCTGAAGTTTATTCACAGTGAACTTGATTATGCCATCACCAATCTGCCCAATTTAGCATATACAGATGGCCATGCCGTAAAAGGGAGTGCGCAGGCCTTAAAAACCCGCGTGTATCTTTATCAGCAAAATTGGCCTTTGGCAGCAAGTACAGCGAATGACATCATTACAGGGGGTAAATTTCAGATCTATCAAGGTGGGTACCAGAATCTCTTTTTCACACCTACGCAAAAGGACAATCCAGAAATTATATTTTCAACGAAATATTCGGCACCCAACAATCCACAGGGTGGTGAGGGTTTATTGGTCGAAGTCGGCTGGTATGGCAGTATAGCACCTTACCAAAATCTGGTCGATGCTTATGAAATGTCCAATGGTAAAATGATTAATGAAATGGGCTCAGGTTATGTGGCATCAGACCCCTACAGCAATCGTGATCCGCGTTTAAAATTTACGATCAAAGTGCCGACTGAAGAATATATTAATCCGGATGGATCAGTATTTGAAGAGTCAGATCCGTTATTGACGACTTATGTTCAGAAAAAATATGTAGATCTGTCGATGTTGCCGTTCAACAGAACGAAGACACCGCTGACGGATCAGAACATCATCCATACCCGTTATGCCGATGTTTTACTGATGTATGCCGAGGCTAAAAATGAAGTGAGCGGTCCTGACCAAAGTATCTACAAAGCGTTGAATGAAATCCGGGAAAGAAAAAGTGTCGGTATGCCGAAGGTAAATGAGGCCGTGTACAATACCAAAGACAAGTTACGTGATTTTATCTTGCATGAGAGACGGATAGAATTGGCCTTGGAAGGACACCGTTATTACGATCTTAAACGTCGTAATCAAATGGAAACTGTTCTTTCTAAAATTAAAAATCCGGGCGGGGTACAATTGAAATTCGGTGAGAAGAATAATGTTTTACCTTTTGCGCAGGATGAATTGGATAAAAATAAACAACTGAAACAAAATGATGATTACACGCCGTAATCCCTAAACCTTCATGTTCGATATGACCATGAAAAGCCCCCTGATATTATTTTCAGGGGGCTATTTTAGTTTACAGGTTATGGCCTCTTACTGATGAGGACATATATTTACCTCGGTATTCCCGAGGTGTTAATCCTTTGAATTTTTTGAAAAACTTGTTGAAATTTGAAAGACTATTGAAACCGCAATCGTACGCCAGATTGTTTACCCGGTAATCTTCCTGTGTCAGCAGTTTGCAGGCATGTCCGACACGTACTTCATTGACAAATTCTACGAAGGTTTTTTGCGTTCTACTTTTGAAATAACGGCAGAAAGATTGCTTATTCATATAGATCATTTCCGACACGTCTTCCAGATGAATCTCTTTAGCAAAATTATTGAAAATATGCTTCAAAATAATATCCATACGGTCATTGTCCTTCAGCTGATAGGTATTGGTATAACCTGCTCCAGTGAGTAAGTCGTATTCTTTAGTCTCACTCAGTATCTGCAGTATTTTAGTCAAGAGGTTCAAACGGGTGAGTACGTCAACTTCATCTGCTAATTGGATCAATAGAGTTTTTATCTGCAATTTGGTTTTACCTTTAAAGCGCATACATCGTTTACTCAGCTGAAAAAAATCAGCAAGTGTTTTGACGTTTCCGAATTGGGAAATAATCTTAATAATCTTATCCGGATGAAAAAATAGGGTCACAGATTTAGCTTGATTTTCATTCTCTGAAGCGATGAAATACTCTTTACTATTGTGCCAGACATGAGGAATGTTAGAACCTACCAAAATGAGATCATCTTGGCTAAAACTTTCAATGCTGTCACCGATCATTCTGGTGCCCTCACTTTTAACGACATAATTTATCTGACATTCTTCATGAAAATGAAATAGCGTTGAGAAATAAGGCGAGTTGACGATTTTGGTGTCAAACACATCATTTTCTTTACCTTCTAATATTTTAGCTGGAACTGGTTTCATAATATCTAGCTACCTTTAATATGATCTCGAAGCAATGCTCTATTGCTGCTATATTAAAGTTTGGTTTTTTAAATATGCTAATATAGCGTATAAATTGGTGAATTGCCAATTGGTTTTTAATTTTTTAAGCCTTTAACTTAGTGATCATATAAACCAGAATAAAATCTTAAGTGTATAATTATTTTTAATATGGCATCAATAGGAAAAAAAAGACTTTACTCCAAGTTGAAGATTGGAAAGTTAGGACTTTTGTTAAGTACAATCTCGATGCTGTCGGGTAATGTTCAGGGACAAGAAAATAAGAGTTTGTATACTTTACAGTCAGATTTTGTCGATCTGAGATTTGGGGTTATGATGCATTTTAATATGGGAACATTTACCGATGAAGAATGGGCTTCCCCCAATCACGATCCTAAGAAATTTAATCCGACCGAGCTTGACTGCAATCAATGGGCTGATGCATGTAAAGCTGCAGGTATGAAGTATGCTATTTTAACCACAAAACATCATGACGGATTTTGTCTATGGGACTCTAAGTATACGGATTATGATGTCGCAAGTAGTCCCTACAAAAAAGATGTTGTAAAAGAATATGTGGATGCATTTCGTAGTCGGGGTATAAAGCCTTGTTTATATTTTTCCATTTGGGACCGTCACAATGGTGTTGAAAACGGAGGGCTGAAAGAAGAGCAGTTAATACTGAATCAACTCACGGAGCTCTTAACAAATTATGGAGAGATCCCGCAAATTATCTTCGATGGATGGAATTGGAAAATGGGTCATACCCTTATTTCTTATCAACGCATCTATGATCATGTTAAAAAATTACAACCCAATTGCCTTATATCTGAACATAATGGCAACAGTAATTTTCAAACGGATTTGATTTATTATGAAGGACCAAAAGGGGTATTTCCTCCTGGAAATAATGTGTTTGCTTCGCAGATGGCTTTGACGATGACCAACGGCTGGTTTTGGCATGAAGATTCACCTAAGAATGTCAAAAGTCTGGACTATACGCTGGATAAGCTACAGCGTCTTGAACCGCTATATTGCAATTTCATGCTCAATATAGCGCCTAATCGTAAGGGTCTTTTTGATAAAGAGGTAGTCGATCGCTTGGTCGAAATTGGAAAAAGATGGAAACCGGATACCTCCCGTTTACCGCTACCGGCACAGCCCGAAACCGTGAATAGTTACATTTTACCTGTGGCAATTACCGCTACTGCTGGTAAAGCAGTCACCCAGCCAGCACCTCCAGCAAATGATGGCTCGCCGATCGCAGAACTGCTGACCCAGACCACTGCAAACGTGATGATCGATGGATGTAGTGACGAGATTCCTGATAACGGCGGGTTTTCTCCTTTTCAGACTTATTGGGAATTTGCTCCTCATAAATCCCGTTCCCTTGTCCTTGATCTGGGAACAGCCAAAGATATAAGGAAGCTGTATTATCTACCGGCACGCTGGTTAGGTTATAATGGGATAATAACTAAATATATGATCTCCACAAGTTTGGATGGTCAAAACTTTAAAAAGATAACGGAAGGGAAGTGGCAGAAAAACACCAATTTAAAGATATCGGATTTTGCTTCAGTAAAAACGCGTTATGTGAAATTTGAGATTGTAGAATCTGTGGGAGAAGCCATTGTCAGTGAAATTGGCGTTGGAAACTGATTATGATATAAGTTTTAGAAGAATTTAAATTAATTAAAATAATACAATTATGTTAACAGCATTTTCATTAAAAGGCAAGACAGCCTTAATAACAGGTGGCGGAACAGGTATTGGATTTGGAATAGCAAAAGCAATGTTGGAGGCGGGTGCGAGAGTGGTCATTGTAGGCCGTCGAGAAGAAACGCTACAACAGGCACAACTCGAATTAGGTGGGGATGTTCATTATTTTGTATTTGATCTAGCCATTACAGAAGCTATTCCTGGATTGATAGATCGTATAGAATCTGCAGTAGGACAAATTGATATTTTGGTCAACAATGCAGGTGTTCATTTAAAAAAATATGCATTGGATACATCTGATGCTGAATTTGAAAAAATTATTCAGACCAATGTGATCAGTGTATTTAGCCTAAGCAGGTCGTGTGCTGCTAAAATGGTAGAAAGAAAAGATGGTGTTATTTTATTTATTGGCTCTATGACCGGAATGTTTGGTATGGATCGTGTATCGGCCTACGGCACTTCTAAAACTGCTTTGACTGGTTTGATGCAAAATCTGGTCACTGAATTTTCGAAATATAATGTTCGGGTCAATACGTTAGTTCCGGGATGGATAGAAAGTCCGATGTTTTTTAAAGCTATAGGCGATGATCCGCAACGAAAAGAAAAGATTGTCAATCGGATTGCTATGGAAGGGTTTGGAAAACCTGAAGATGTGGGGAATGCCGCTGTTTTCCTTTCCTCTCCAGCAGCACGTTATATTACCGGAGTTTTATTGCCCATTGATGGTGGGGCGACTGTTAATTTTTAACGTTCAGATTTAGATTGTCTAATTTATAGATTATAAAAGAAAAACATGAAAGCAATTATATTGCATGAACCAGGCCGGTTCGAATATATTACCAAAGAAAAGCCATCAGATCTTAAACCTGATGATGTATTGTTGAAGATAAAGAAAGTGTCGATCTGTGGTACCGATCTGCATGCCTACAAAGGCAAGCAACCTTTTTTTACTTATCCTCGTATTTTAGGGCACGAAGTATCTGCCGAGATTATCGCATTAGGAAGTGAAGTGAAAGGACTTAAGGTTGGAGATAAGTGCACAGTTGAGCCTTATCGTAATCTGGTAGAAGATCAGGCTGTGCGCAAGGGAAAAACTAATTGTGGAAGTACGTTAACCGTATTGGGCGTTCATGAGGACGGTGCAATGCAGGAATACATTACCTATAAAGCTGCTAATGTACATCTCACAGAAGGACTTGATGATGATCAGGTTTCATTGGTTGAACCGCTGGCGATTGGTGCTCATGCCGTGGACCGTGCTCAGATCTTGCACGACGACACTGTTCTGGTGATCGGTGCCGGCCCTATCGGATTGGGCGTTGCTGCTATCGCACGCTTGTCGGGAGTGAAAGTTGCGGTTGTGGATTTGTTGCAAGGCAGGCTGGATTTTATTAAGCATAAATTTCCTGAAGTAGAAACCATCTTATTGTCAGATCATACTGAAGATGCTATCAAAAATGCTTTTCAAGGAGAGTTACCGACTATGCTGTTTGATGCAACGGGTAGTAAAGTATCTATGGAAAACTCCTTTAACCTCATTGCTCAAGGGGGAACGATTGTTTTTGTAGGATTATTTGTAGGTACAGTTACCTTTGATGACCCTAATTTTCATCGGAAAGAAATTACATTAAAAGCAAGCCGCTCTGCCCGGGCTCAAGACTTTAAGAAAGTAATCCAATTGCTACAAGCGGGACTTATTGATACGGAGGGATACATTACCCACCGTATTCCATTCGATCATCTTATTGATGACTTTGAAACTTTGTATCAACCAGACCAAAATCTGATTAAGGCTGTTATCGATTTTTAATTTATTACTGAAGAGAGCATGTGAAATAGGAACTGTCCCAGAAAGTTAGCTGCTTTCTGGGACAGTTTTTTTTCTGGGCATGGTATATTTTTAAAATATCACTAATAAGTTTTAACGCAGAGCTTCACTTAATATAGAAAGAGCTCGGGAATCAGCATGTTAATCAGAAACAGCAAAGCTTTAAAATTGTAGAAACCAAAAGAAGATTTCAACGGATAATTACTGTACAGATACAGTATGTTTGGAAATGATCTTATGGAAATTTCAAATAGGGTTATATTTTAAGCTTGCATATATCAAAATAAAAATGGGGTAGAATAATGGATTATTGGGCTGCACCAGCTGATCATAAAAATTATTGTAAACGACTGATAATTTGACTATAGCAGTAATGATAAAAATTGACCGGCCAGTTGTTGTAGTTATTGACGGAAAATCTGCTTATTTATGTTTCGCGACGGAATGTTACTGGAGGAAAAGTGTTAGAAAGTTATGTTTAATGATTGATTGGAATGAAGGAAATTAACGTTGAATAATTTTTAAAATATAGCAAAAAAAAAGATTAGTCATTGTAAAAAATATAGCGTTACCCATTCCAAACTTTCTTGTTAATGTAGAGCGTTTTAATATCGTTGTCAGCGAATTTATAGAAGCGGAAAATATAATGATATATTATATGGAGCAGAGTTAACATAGTGTTAGTATTGGTTAATATTGCTTAAATGAAGGGGCCTCATTTACGATACCTTTGGTATATAACCTCTAAAATATGATTAAAAAAATAAGCAGTGCAAGTTTTTCGTTGAAGCTCATTATTTCCATTATTATTGGTGGATTATTTTTATCAATAAATTCGAATGCACAAGAAATGGATAAAATGTGGGGAGAGCGTGATCAAAAAGTAAAGATAGATCAAACGATTTCTATAAAAGGTAAACGCTTTAGGGAAGGGAAGTACGCCATGTTTGTTCATTGGGGTTTATATTCACACTTTGCAAACAAGTGGGACGGGAAGACCTATTACGGAATCGGAGAATGGATGATGAATGAAAATATGGCCAACCTTACAACTGAAAAATATGTTCCTGTGGCAAAAGAATTTAATCCAATCGATTTTGATGCCAAGAAATTAGTGCAATTGGCCAAAGATGCAGGGATGAAATATATTATCATTACTGCCAAACATCATGATGGATTTGCTATGTACGATTCCAAAGTAAGTGATTTTAATATTGTGAAAGCTACTCCTTTTAAAAGAGATCCGATGAAGGAATTGTCTAAAGCTTGTGCGGATGCTGGACTTGGTTTTGGCTTTTATTATTCCCATAATCAAGATTGGACTACTCCTTATGGAACGGTGTATGGTAAGAATGATGGTCTGGATCCTACATCATATGAAAGCTATTTCCGAAATAAATGCTTACCACAGGTAGAAGAAATCACTAGGAACTATGGGCCGATAGAGCTTGTCTGGTTTGATACTCCTGGAAATATGAAAAAGGAATTTGTAGAAGAACTGGTGGCTGTAGTTCGTAAGAATCAACCAAATGCATTTGTTTCAGGACGGGCTGGACATGATCTTGGGGATTATAATACCTTGGGAGATATGGAAATTCCTGTAGAAAATGAGGAAGGCTTATGGGAGACTGTAGATGTTACGAATGACGCTTGGGGATACGCTTGGTACGATGAAAATTGGAAAAGTCCAAATGAAATATTAGAACGCTTAATATCGACGGTGGCTAGGGGAGGAACCTACATGCTTAATGTAGGGCCTAATGGAAAAGGTACTGTTCCACAGCCTGCTCAAAAATCTTTACAGGCTGCAGGAGAATGGTTGAAAAGATATCCGCAGGTTGTGTATAATGGTGAAGGATCACCTTGGAGACATGCGTTGCCTTGGGGGGATGTGATTCAGCAGGGAAGTAAACTTTATCTGTGTGTATATGAGTGGCCAGCTACCGGAAAACTGTATCTACCGGGCTTAAAGAATAAGATTGAAAAGAGCAGGTTATTGAAAGGGGGGCAATCAGAAAAACTAAAAACTGTACAGAATGGGGGATGGACTGTGGTTCATATCCCTTACGAAAGAGCAGATAAGTTGGTTTCTGTTATCGAATTGGATCTGGATGGTAAAGCGAATGTAAATCCTGTTCTGGGGCTAGACCCAGGAATGATGACTGAGCTGACCACCGATTTTGCCTCGGCGCAACAAAGTAAGCAGTATAAGAAAGGATGGATGGAAAAATTCGGTGAATGGAAACATATTAACCAAATCACCGAATGGGAGAATAATGGCAGTGCGATCTGGAAAGTTGAGGTTTTAAAGCCAGGTTATTACCAAGTGGATTTAAGTTATAGTGGTGCAGGAAAAGTGGTGTGGCGTGTCGAACATAACGAAGGTGTTCAAATTCAAAATCAACAAAACTCGTCAGCAATATACGCTAAGCATCCTATTGGTTGGATGAATTTTGAGAAGGCAGGTATATATGATATTAAAGTGAGTTTGGTTGAAGGTAAGCGAAAAGAGGCAAGCTTAAACGGTATCAGCTTTACTCCAATAATATTTTAGAAGACAAAAGATACTATCTAAAGTTATTAAACAAATTGGTATGCAGGTTAATCGTTTTCAGTACTGATAAGTATATATGATAGAATTGGTCCTAGAAAAAACTGTATACGAATATTGTGCATTGTATAACCCTTTAAAGTTAAACTTAGTAAAGTGATGAAGAAAATAATAAAATTATTAATGACCTCCTTAGGCCTTTTCGTATGTATAACTGTACAAGGACAATGGTCAATATTGAACAATGATCCGAGATATGATGAAAAAGAATATTTTGTATATCAAAAATTTACAGAGGAAGAGTGGAATAAAAGTAATTTTGCGACAGCAAACCAGATGGCATGGTTTACTAATGCCAGGTATGGTATGTTTGTGCATTTTGGACTTAATTCCTTTGTTAAGAAAGATATGAGTTGGCCAATTGTATATAATAGAAAAATGCCTGACAATGGTCATGGTAATTATCCAGATAGTGCATGGCAGATCGAATGGCCGTCTAAATTCAAATTGGAGAAATTTAATGCTCGAGAGTGGGTGGAAATTGCAAAGCGGTCGGGAATGAAGTACATTACTATCGTCGTGAAGCATCATGATGGTTTTCATATGTGGGATACTGAATTTTCAGACTTCAAGATTACTAATACGCCCTTTGGACGTGATTATTTGAAAGAGTTAGTCGATGCATGCCATGAAGCTCAATTACCGGTGGGTTTATACTATTCTCAACGGGATTGGTACCATCCGGATTATGAACCTGTAGATATGAGCACAGCTCGGTCTATTTCTGGTCCACCATTCTATGAAGCGCTACCAGGGAAAAAGGTGACGGCAGGAAAGAAGCATAAAAAATATATTGAATACCAATTTAACGTAGTTCGTGAGCTGCTCACTAAATATGGTAAGATTGATATCTTTTGGTTCGATGCTACTTATTGGGGAGGAATGTTTACAGCTGATATGTGGGATTCTGAACGGTTAACCCGCATGATACGGGAGTTGCAACCAGAAATTGTGATCAATAATCGCGCAAGTCTTCCTGGTGATTTTGATACGCCCGAGCAACGAATAGGGATGTATCAGAATAGACCATGGGAAAGTGCAATGACACTTAATGGTAGCTGGGGTTTTGATCCAGATCATAAAATAAAAACAACAAAAGTATTAATTCAAGAAATGTTGATGGCTGCAAGTGGAAATGGTAACGTCCTTATGAGCTGGGGCGCAAAATTTGATGGAGAGTATGATCATGCGCAAAAGGATACGCTTTTGAAAATTGGAGATTGGCTTAAGCAGAACGGTGACTACTACTATGGAACCAAAGGCGGACCGTGGATGCCAAGTAAAAATTATGGTGCAGTGTACAAAGGAAATAAAGTATTTATTTATCTTTTTAATTCTTTTGAAAATGGACTGAAACTCTCGAAACTAACAAAAAGCAAGTTGAAAAAAATTCGATATGTGTCAGATGGTAAACCTATTTTGTGGAAACAACAATCTGATAATTATGTGCTTAGTTCACTAAGAAAGAAGGATGCGATCGTAGATATTATAGAATTGGAATTTGATTCACCCATCCAAGAAATACTACAAGAAAAAAAATATTCAATTTTTGATTCGCCCAGCTATGGTAATATGATAAAAGAGGTTAATGTTGAAGCTGGGAAGTTTGCTAAAGATGGGCTTTCTATCGATTTGAAACAAGTTCGGGAGTTGACTGGAGTGGGAATTTATGGTGGTTCGAAAGATGTTGAAATTCAAATTTCTACAGATGGTAAGAAATGGGAGAAAATTATTGTTAAAGGTTATGGTGATAAACAAGAAATTAGTTTAAATACATTTATGACAGGTGTTCAAGTTCCTGGTAAACCTGTTCAGTACATGAGAATTAAAGCATCAGCTAATGAGAAATTAACTATGAGAATTTATGCTAAGTATGAGTAAGAAATTATTGGTGCTTTTTTTCTTAGGTTTATGTTTTTAATGTAAATCAATTAACCCTTAATCCGAACTTGAAACCACAAAATACAGGCTGGTAGCGTACCAGTGTCAATTTTAGTTTAATAGGCTATTCCTCCAAAGGAATAGCCTTTTTTTGTGTTCACAATTTTTCTTACTTATGACCGTATTAATGTCTTTAAAAACCTGTAATATACATCTTTTTGAGAGATGTATACATCTTTTAAGCTCTTATGTCCAGTAACTTAGGTGTTGTAAACCAATTCATGATAACCAAATTATTTGAGATGAAAAGTCACTTTTTTCACTTGCACCAATTTTTGTAAGGTCTATTTATTAGCCATTGCTTTTGTCGAGGTAAAGGCTAGGAAATCATCCTGACTTAGAAATGAGTATTTGTATAAGTAAGTAGATAATCTATGATTATGCTATAAGGGGATGCTATTTTCTAAAAATTAATTCTATAACCAATTTAAATTTAACCAAATGAGCATGCCAAGTTATTTTCAGCCGATCAGGTTGTTGTTCATTATTGCATTTGCCTTCACCTGGAGCTCCTGTGATAAGAATAAAGAAGAGGAATCAGATTATGATCCCAGTCGTCCAGTTGTACTGGCTAAATTTTATCCCGAATCGGGAGGATATGCAACAAAAGTAATCATCAGCGGTGAGAACTTTGGAACTGACACCTCAAAAATTAAAGTCTATTTTAATGAAAAAAAGGCGAGTATTGTGGGTACAAATGGAGAGCAATTGTACGTTGTAGTACCAAAGCTTCCCGGAGAGATCTGCACGGTAAAAGTTGACGTAGACGGCAAGAGTCAATCTTTTAAAGAAACCTTCCAATATGCTTCTTCCTACACGATTACAACCGTAGCAGGAAAATACGGGGGTACAGCCACAACCATGATCGATGGAAATTTAGCAGAAACGGAATTTAACGATCGTTTAGCTTTTTTAGTCACCGATACAGAGGGTAACCTTTTTGGTACGCAGCATGGAAGTGGCCAATTGATTTTTATGCTCAATGAAGACAAAAACATTTCCAAAAAGCTTTTAGTGGTTAACAGTGCGCAAGGTGATCCTCAAGTTCCAACAATCAATCCCGCAAATGGAAAAATCTATGTGCCCTCTGCCGCAAATTCCTGGTATTATGAATTTGACCCGGAGCTACAGTGGTCAAGCAGACAGCAGCAGATATTAAATCCGACCGATGCGGATAAAAATTTTACCCCTATCGATTGGAAGCTTTCATTAGCTTTTAATCAAGAGGATGGATATGTCTACACCAGGTCTTGGTTAGGTGAATTTGTAAGGTTTAATCCAAAGACTCGAGTGGGAGAGTTAGTGGCTTCACCAAAAACAGCCGGAGTACTTCCTGATCCCTTATTTGTAGATATGGATTCTTATCATGTTTTTGATCCTAATAACCAAGATGTGATTTACGTTGCCTATCAGCCAAGACATTGCATTTACTCTTTCAATATAAAAACACTCGAGCATAAACTAATTGCAGGTACATCTGGTGTCGCCGGCTACAATGATGGGCCAGCCACAAATGCAGAATTTAACAATCCAAGACAAATGACTGTAGACAGTGAGGGAAATATCTATGTTGCTGATGCAGGAAATCATTGTATCCGTAAAATCAGTAACGGTATGGTAACAACTGTAGTAGGGCAGGGTGGCGTAGCTGGATATGTGGACGGCTCTGCTGATGAAGCTTTATTGAATAATCCATGGGGAGTTGCGGTTGATAAAAATGATGATGTATATGTTGCGGATCGCGGTAACAGAGTGATCAGAAAGCTGTCATTTAAATAGAGAATTTTAAACTGAATATGATGAAGCGAATAATAATATTGCATGTATTTCTCCTGACATTTGTAGGTCAAATGTTAGCGCAAACAGCAAAGGATCAAATAACGGTTTCCGGTTTTGTGAAAACAAGCGATGAAGCTGTACTTCAGGGCGTGTCAGTCATACTGAAAGATAAACCAGTTGGTACCAGTACAGATCGCGAAGGAAAGTTTAGCATAAAAGCAAGCAAGGGCGATATCGTGATCTTTTCGATGATCGGTTATAAAAAGAAAGAACATTATGTTTCCGATGCGGTTAAAGATCTGAACATTATACTGGGCGTGGATACAGAACTGGAAGAGGTGGTGGTTACCGGATTGGGTGCTACACAACGGAAAGTAACTCTAACAGGTGCAGTTACCACCGTAAATGTCAAGGAGCTGCAGACACCTGCTACCAACTTGGTCAATATGCTGGGCGGACGTGTTCCTGGTGTAATTTCCATGCAGAAGAGCGGTGAACCAGGAAAAAATATTTCAGAATTTTGGATTAGAGGGATTGGTACTTTTGGAGCTAATTCAGGAGCACTTGTTCTCATTGACGGTCTTGAGGGGAATCTCAGCACCATCGATCCTGCAGACGTTGAGAGTTTCTCAGTGCTGAAAGATGCTTCTGCTACCGCTGTTTATGGTGTTCGTGGTGCCAATGGAGTGGTTTTGGTGACTACAAAGCGAGGTGTTTCGGATAAAATGAATATCAATGTTAGGGCTAATACTACCATCTCCCAGTTACATAATATGCCAGAATATCTGCGCGCCTATGATTATGCTAAACTAGCAAATGAGGCTAAAATGGCTAGAGGTGATTCACCTTTGTATTCGGATCTTGAACTCGATGTGATTAAGTATGGACTGGATCCTGATCTGTATCCGGATGTCAACTGGCGTGATGAAATATTAAAAAAGTATTCCAATCAAAATACTCTTTATGCAAGTGCCCGTGGTGGTGGTAATCTAGCCCGTTATTTCTTGAGCCTGGGTACCAGTAATGAATCTGCAGCTTATCGCAATGCGCCAGACAGTAAGTACTTTAAGGATGTGCACTACAATACTTATAATTATCGTGCAAATATTGATATGAATTTGGGTAAGGCATCCACGCTTTATTTTGGAGCTGATGGATTTTTATCAAATAACACGCAACCTGGTAATGCCAATACTGATTTTCTCTGGAGTGCACAATCTAAATTGACACCCCTTACTATTCCAACGCGATATTCATCAGGTCAATTACCAGCATTTGGCCCAGATGATGCTTATTCACCTTATGTGATGTTGAATTATACTGGTTTGGCATCTATCAATACCTATAGAGGGAATTATACACTTGCTTTTAACCATGATTTTTCATCCTATTTTATAAAAGGACTGAAATTCCGGGCCCAGGGTGCTTTTCAGAACAATACGGAACATGCTGAAACACGCTCGGTCATGCCCGATATGTTTTATGCCGCAGGAAGAAATGCCAATGGTGAGCTGTTGCTGACCAAAAAGATTGCCAAATCGGGAACAGCTTACAGTGAAACAAAAAATTACCAAGCACGTAATTACCACTTTGAAAGTAATCTGACTTATTCAACTGAAATAGCGGAAAAGCATCGTATTTCTGCACTAGGTTATTATTACATGAGTGATAATAAGGCTTCAGGACACCTTACAGGTATGGCGGCTATTCCTAAGCGTTACCAGGGAATTTCGAGCAGACTTTCCTATAGCTTCGATGACACCTATATGATCGACGGTAATTTTGGCTACACGGGATCTGAAAATTTTGAACCGGGAAAACAGTTCGGATTTTTTCCTTCTGTATCGGGAGGTTGGGTTCCTACTGCCTACAAATGGGTCGATGAAAAATTACCTTGGCTAGATTTTTTTAAAATCAGAGCTTCTTATGGAATGGTCGGTAATGATCGTATCAGTAATACCAGGTTTCCATACCTCACAATCATAAATGAAGGTAGTATTGCTGGATGGGGCGGTACGGGAGGTATTACAGAAAGCTCGATCGGTGCCGATAATCTGGCCTGGGAAAAGGCTAAAAAGTTTGATCTAGGGATAGAAGGGAAATTGTTTGGAGACCGTCTGAGTTTTGTGGTCGATTTCTTTGAGGATCAGCGTGACGGTATCTACCAGCAACGGGTTCAGATTCCTGAATATGTAGGGCTTATAGCGATGCCTTTCGGAAATGTGGGCAGGATGAAAAGCTATGGTTCTGACGGAAGTATCAGTTACAACCAGCGTGTCAGTGAAAACATGAGTTTTACTGTGAGGGGTAATTTTACAGTTGCAAAAAATAAGGTGCAGAACTGGGAAGAGGCATTTCCACTGTACGATTACCAAAAAATTACGGGCAATCCGCATAACATCGAACGCGGTTATATTTCTATGGGTCTTTTCAGAGATGATCTGGATATCGCCAACAGTGCCGATCAGTCCGGATTTGGGAAATACCTTCCCGGAGATATCAAATATAAGGATGTGAACGGTGATGGTACAATCAACACGGATGACCGCGTGCCGATTTCTTACTCCAATTATCCACGTCTTATGTACGGATTCGGAGGTGAGTTTATGTATAAAAAATTGACCATAGGTCTTTTGTTTAAAGGGACAGGAAATACTGATTTTTATCATGTCGGTAAGGGATTTGATGTGGGTTATATACCATTTCAAGGAGAAAAACTGGGTAATGTGTTGACTACAGTTGCAGATCCTGCTAATCGCTGGACACCGGCGAGTATATCTGGTGATCCTGCTACTGAAAATCCGGATGCCCGTTTTCCACGCCTTAGCTATGGCAATAACACCAATAACTCACAATTGTCTACTTTCTGGAAAGGAAATTCTAAATACTTAAGGTTGCAGGAGGTTAATGTCAACTATAATTTTGCTACACCTTTTTTGAATAAGAGCATCGGTATTAATTCCATTGATTTTTCGCTTGTGGCTTCTAATCTTTTTGTTTGGGACAAAGTTGATATGTGGGATCCAGAACAGGCCGACCGAAATGGTCTGGTTTACCCAATTCCACGCAGATTTTCTTTTCAGCTTTATTTTAACCTCTAATTACAATTACTTATGAAACGTATACTATTTTCAGTACTACTTGCAACAGTTACTTTAACCTCATGTGATTACCTCAATGTGGAGAAACATTTTGACGATACATTGAAATTCGATTCTATCTGGACCCGTAAAGATTATATTGAACGCTATATGTGGGGGACAGCTTCCATGTTTCCGGATGAAGGCCAAATTCTTTCAGGTCCCTGGACTCCAGGACCAATGGCCACAGATGAAGGGATCTGTACATTTAGCACCGGAGAATTTAAAGGAATCGGTTTTGTATTGGGCGAAGTTTCTGCTACGGATTCTAGAGGATTGGGGGTCTGGACGGGCATGTACCAAATTATCAGGAAATGTAATACAATTCTGGCCAATATGGACAAAGCAAAAGATCTGACCAATCTAGAGAAACTGGATATTATCGGCTATACCAGATTTATGCGTGCTTATGCTTATTATAAAATAGTAATGGACTACGGCCCTGTTGTCTTAGTCGATGACAAGGTCATGGAGAATAATGAGCCTTCGGACTATTATAATACACAGCGGGCTACTTATGACGAATCTGTCGACTATATCTGTGCAGAGATGGAAGAGGCTGCTAAATTTATGCCTCAGGCTTTGGCTGTCAATGTTTTTGGAAGACCAAGCAAGGGTGCTGCTTATGCTTTGATTGCTCGTCTCAGATTACAGCAGGCCAGTCCAATGTTTAATGGTGGGGTTCAGGGTGCAAAACTTTATTTTGGAAGCTGGACAAGAAGTACCGATGGGGTCCACTATGTTTCGCAGACCTATGATGAACGTAAATATGCGGTTGCCGCCGCTGCCGCACAGCGGGTAATGGAAATGGGTGCATACCAGTTGAATACTGTACCGCGCGAAGCAGACACGAAAATATTGCCACAAAATACGGGAGATGGAAATCTGACCGGTTCTTCATTTCCTAATGGTGCAGCAGATATTGACCCTTTCAGATCATACAATGATATGTTTACCGGAGAGACAGTAGCTTTTCGGAATAAGGAATTTATCTGGGCACGTATGTCTGATGCAGTAAGAAATACGACAAAGCATTCCTTTAACGTCGATCTGATGGGAGGCTGGAACGGTCTAGCGGTATCGCAGAAGATGGTCGATGCTTATTACATGGTCGATGGACGTGATATCAGCAACTCCAGTAAAGAGTTTCCATATATGGAAAATAAGATGGGGAAAGGTGGGGATATTCAGTTTTCAGGTTATACATTGCGACCGAATAAAGTCGATAGTATGTACCACAACCGCGAGATGCGTTTTTACGCCAATGTCGGATTTTCAGGTAGACTGTGGAAAGCGAATACGACCACAGAAGCGCGGTACAAAAATCAGATCATTGAATATTTCCTTGGTGGAAACTCAGGAAAAACAGCATCATCGCTTTCTAACCAGGATTATCCGCTTACAGGATATGTTTTGACAAAATATGTTCATCCGGACGATGCCTGGAAAGGAACTGGCGGAGTGGTCATGGATAAGTCATATGCCATTATACGGTACGCTGAAATTTTGTTGATCTATACGGAAGCGCTCAATCAGCTTACGCAATCGCACAATATTACACTGGGTGAAAATACGTATACTGTTGGTAGAGATCAGGGTAAAATCCAGGCCGCATTCAACCAGGTGCGGTACCGTGCAGGCCTTCCTGGGCTTAGTGCGGGTGAGGTGGCGTCAGCGGCCAAGGTTCAGGAACTTATTGAAAGGGAGTCGATGATCGAGTTTTTATTTGAAAATAAACGCTACTATGATGTAAGGCGATGGGCAACATATGAAGATAGTGAACGTGAACCTGTGGTTGGAATGAACATAGAAGCTCCGCTAAATGGCTATTTTCAGCGTGTTTCGGTCAATAGCCGTATTGTGCGAGAGCGGGTTGTGGATCGTAAAATGATCTTTCTCCCTGTTTCTCAGAATGAAGTGCGGAAGGTAAAAGATTTTGATCAGAATCCGGGATGGTAACCAATATTTGAAAAATTAATTTTAAGATAATGAACAAGCTTAAAGAAAAAACACTGTTATGCGGGATGTTAATCCTGCTGACTCTGGTATCCTGCAATAAAGAAGAATTTTTTGACAAAGAGCTTTATCAAAAGATGATCTATATCGTGAGTGGCCAGTATAATGTAGATGCTGAGGAGTTTTCTTTCGAGGAGAAAGAAAGTGTGCGTAATATTTCATTTTCAAGCAGTGGTAGTGAAGATATCGATCAGGATATCATTATTGATGTCAAACCTGATGATGTGCTTTTGCCAATTTATAATAAAGCAAACTTTGATCAAGATGAGCAGAAATTTGCTAAGATCTTGAATCCTGCGTATTATAAGTTGGGAAGCAATCAAGTCATATTAAAAAAAGGAGAACCGAATGTTTCTCTTCCTGTTTTTATGACTGCATCACAGATGGAGAAATTATCTCCTGATTCTATATATTTTATTCCGTTACAGATCAGTAATGTATCACACTACACTGTGAATGAGAAGAAAAAAAATGTGTTGTTCAGGGTGCAGACCAGTAACCGATATGCACAAACGAAGAAAAAGACTTTTTATAGTCTTAAAGGATATAAGATTGATACAGTTGGAAATACGGTTAACAATGTCCTCATGACTTCTACATCAAAACAGATGTTACCACTGAATAAGAATGAAGTGCGTATCTATATCGGTAATACGAACCTGACTGCACCAACTGTACCGAATATTAAACGTAATGCCCTTGTCTTGAAGATAAATGAAAATAATTCAGTCAATATAAGAGCTTATGAAGAAAGTGAAGCAGGATTAATGGTACAACAGCTGGCACGACCAGCAGATGAACCGGATTTTGTTTACTTAAATACGTATGTACCCACGAAGGAAAAAGAGCGATTTTTGCTGTACTATAGGTATAAAACTTTTGATACAGTAACCAAGCAATGGAGCAGGTGGTTTTATATGAAGGAGGATTTAAGAAAGCTAGAATAAAGATCTCCCAAATGAGTAAGGAAATTTCAAAGATGGTTAGTGTGTGGTGCAGGAGAAATTCTGTGCCACATTTTTTGTTTAAGTTGTTGAGAGTTTCTTGAATTCATAAACACTTATTATTTATTTACATTTTTTAAGCAGTTAAGAAGTCTGGTAATTAGCTTGAATAAATTTACGGAAGATTTAAGGTTTTGGTAAGATTTTATGTTAATATAGTATCAATACTGATTAATAATCCGTCAATCATACGTATTTATTTACGTTAATTTTATGATCATTAAATAACCAATGATAAAAAAATGCCACATCGTGGTAACTAGCAGTGTTTACGGACTACACTTATTATGATTTTTGGATGAATAAGTTCTCTTTATCCATATTAGTATTCCGAGCTGTCAGTATACAAAAGAATTTTTGAATAAATATATTATGAATTAGTTGTATTGAAAGGTTTAAAAATGGTGATTAAAAGGAGTCCCCTCTCCCTTTTCATATGTTCAAGATTGACATTAACGAAATAAACATATAATAATAAAATAACAGTTTAAATAAATAGATGATAACGAGATTTGATATCGAAGATAAACGCTTTCCTTTGAATACAGGAGCTGGAAGTGATGCTGTGCATAAAGACCCAATTTATTCTTATGCCGTAACCCGATTAGTGGATGACAAAGGCCGTGTGGGTACTGGATTAGCCTTTACTATTGGGGCTGGTAATGAATTAGTATGCCAGGCTGCGGCCTTTTATGCTGAACGCTTAGTGGGCAAAGGGATAGAAGAAACGATGGCCGACTTTGGTCGTATATTCAATGCGCTGAGCAATGAACAGCAGTTTAGATGGTTGGGCCCCCATAAAGGAATTGTGCATTTGGCACTGGCTTCAGTAACCAATGCTTGTTACGATCTATGGGCAAAAACCAGAGGTGTGCCGCTATGGAAATTGTTGACCGATCTGACAGCTAAGGAGATTGTGAATACACTTGATTTATCGTATTTAGAAGATGAATTGACCGCTCAGCAAGCGATTGCTTTGCTAGAAACGAATTTGGCCACGAAGGATAGCCGTATGGGTGTCATTGATAGTGGCTATACGGGATACGATACTTCAGTGGGCTGGTTTAACTACTCGGATGAGCAAGTGCGGGAGAATTGCCGTAGGGCTTTAGATAATGGTTTTAGTGCGATGAAGCTGAAGGTTGGAAGTACTGACCCGCTCCGTGATATTAAACGTGCTCATATTGTAAGGGAGGTAGTCGGCGATGCCGCTACAGTTATGTTGGATGCAAATCAGCAATGGACACTTCCGCAGGCACTGTCGATCTGTGATGAACTGAAAGCGATGAATCCATATTGGATTGAAGAGCCTACACATCCAGATGATATTTTAGCACATAAGACATTAACAGATGCAATAGCGCCAATTAAGGTTGCAATGGGTGAACATGTCCCCAATCGTATTGTATTTAAGAATTATCTACAGCTAAATGCCGCTGGATTTGTGCAGGTCGATGCTGTCAGGGTAGGTGGTGTTAGTGAATTTATCAGTGTAAGTTTATTATGTCGAAAATATAATATTCCGGTAGTGCCACATGTGGGCGATATGGGACAATTGCATCAGCATCTGGTGCTTTTTAATCATATTTCCATGGGTCATGAAGCATTATTCTTAGAACATATTCCGCATTTAAAATCCCATTTTGTACATCCTGTACAGATTGAAGGGGGCGTGTATAAAACTCCTATGGAAGTAGGAAGTAGTTGTGATTTACTTTAATTAATAATTTGATGTTAGGATCGTTAGACTTAAGTATTGCCATCATTTATATATTACTCATCTTAGCGGTAGGGATATGGGCAGGGGTGAGTCAGAAACTCGAAAATAAAGGTTCTGCCAGTGACTATTTTTTAGCGGGCAAATCGTTGAAATGGCCGGCAATAGGACTTGCACTCTTTGCAACGAACATATCTACTGTGCATTTGGTCAGTCTCGCACAGAGCGGATTTGATACCGGGTTGTTGAATGGTAATTTTGAGTGGATGGCTGCTTTTACGCTTATTCTGCTGGCTTTGTTTTTTGTGCCGTTTTATCTGAAGTCAGGTGTTTCAACTTTACCTGATTTCCTAGAACGTAGGTATGATAAAGCAAGCCGTGAATGGCTGACGATGATCTCCATTGTATCGGCAATTGTGATTCACATTGCCTTTTCGATGTTGGCAGGAGGGATCGTGCTCAAAACACTTTTCGGTTTTGATATGTATCTGAGTATTACCGTCATCTGTATTATCACGGGCATCTATACGATACTCGGAGGTTTACGGGCAGTGGTTATAACGGAATCTATCCAGACTATTGTTCTTTTGGCTGGTGCTTTTATTATCAGTTTTGCTGCTTACGATAAGATGGGCGGATGGATTTCGATGAAGGATGTTTTGGTTGATGAAGGTCAGCTTGAACGATTATCGATGTTGCGTCCCCATGGGGACAGCAGTGGTATGCCATGGTATGCCGTGATCTTAGGTTACCCCATTTTAGGTATCTGGTACTGGTGTGCGGATCAGACGATTGTGCAACGGGTACTCGGTGCTAAGGATGAAAATCATGGCCGAGTGGGAGCACTTTTTTGTGGGTTTATTAAAATCTTGCCGGTTTTTATTTTTGTTCTTCCTGGATTATTTGCCTACACTTTATTTAAAACGGGGCAGTTGGATCTGACAAGCTTAGGTGTTGACGTTGCCGGAAATGTAAATTCAAAAGGTATCTATACGTTGATGATTACACAATTGTTGCCATCTGGTTTGATCGGGGTATTGGTCGCAGCTTTGCTATCGGGTTTAATGAGTCAGATATCAGGTGCACTCAATTCTATTTCCACTATGGTCAGCTATGATATCTATAAGCAGAAGAGACCACATGCAACAGATAAGCAGCTTATAACTGCAGGTAAAATCTCGGCAGTAGTAGCTATGGCTTTTTCTTTAGCTCTTCTTCCTTTGTTAGATAAATACGAAAGTATATTTAATGGAATCAACGATGTAATTGCACATATCGCACCGCCGATAACATGTGTATTTCTTTTAGGAATCTTTTGGAAGAAGGCTTCTGCGGCATCTTCGAAATGGACACTATGGATCGGTTCTGCATTGGGTGTGATTGTCTTTATCGCGAATAAGCTTTTACCAGGAACATGGATAGGCCAGATCCCCTTTATGGTGATGGCCTTTTACCTGTTTATAATCTGTGTGTTGATACAAATCATATTTTCTTATCGTTTTCCTGTGCAACATACAGCCGAAAGTAAGGAATTATACTGGAAAAATCCACTGGAACCTCTTAGGGGAAAAGCTTGGAAAGGTATTGGAAATTATAGGGTATTATCGGGACTATTGTTATTAATTGTTGTGGTATTATATGGAATATTTAAATAAAAAGGTATTATTTCGATTTGTAATCGGGGTAGTGATGGTTTCATTAATCTTCGTCGGCTGTAAAGCCTCCAATTCATCTCAAAAGATGAAAAGGTATGCATCTGTAACCGGACTTAAGGAAGAGAAAATAGAGGAGTATAAAAAGCTCCATGCAGCGGCATGGCCTAGTGTGTTAAAAATGATAAAAGAATGTAATATTCAGAATTACTCCATTTACTTAAAAAAAATAGACGGGAAAAACTACCTCTTTAGTTATTTTGAATATGTAGGTGATAATTTTGAATTGGATATGAAGAAAATGGGAGATGATCCAGAGACACAGCGCTGGTGGAAAGAGACGGATCCCTGTCAGATTCCGTTACCGGATGCTGCAGCAAAGGGTGCAACTTGGTCAGATATGGAAGAGGTTTTCCACACGGATTAAAATGCATATTGTATCTTAGAATTTTCGCTATCGAAAAATTTATTTGATTTTAATGTCGTTTATGTAAACGAAATTATATAATATATCATTAAACAGAGTGTCATGTGCTCATTTTTACCAATTAAAACCGACACTCATAAATTATAATTGCAATGAATAATACAAAGCAACTTGCTGCTTGTTTACTAATTTTTTGTATTGGTATTTCGACTTTGAAAGCCCAGGATGCAAAAAGGAATAAAATTTGGTATGAAAGTCCGGCTAATGCACTTGTTAAAGATGCGGCAAATGGATGGGAAAGTGATCCCGAATGGCTGAAAGCATTGCCTGTAGGTAATGGTTCACTTGGAGCTATGGTATTTGGCGATGTTAACCATGAACGTATACAGCTTAACGAGATGACGTTATGGAGCGGTAGTATGGATGATGGCGATAATCCGGATGCACCGAACGCACTCAACAAAATTAGGCAATTGCTCTTTGAAGGAAAATACAAAGAAGCGACAGCGCTAACGAATAAAACACAGATAACGAAGGGTAAGGGATCTGGATCCGGAAATGGGGCAAACGTGCCTTTTGGTTGTTTTCAGACATTAGGTGATCTGCGGTTAGATTTTGGATCGGATAAACCATATCAAAACTACTATCGCGAACTGGATCTGATGAGCGGAATAACGCGGTCAACTTTTATTCAGAATGGCGTCAAGTTTACGAGGGAAGTGTTTGCTAGTCATCCGGATCAGGCTATTGTCATTCGTTTGACTGCGGATCGTCCCGGAGCAATTCAGGTTGCTCTGAACCTGGATCGACCGGAAAGGTTCGAGACACGTGTGGTTGACAATAGGCTGCAGATGTCAGGAACGATGGACAACGGTAGAGGAGGAGATGGAATGAAATATATTGCGCAGGTCACTCCGGTGCTGGAAGGCGGAAAAATTAGTGCATTAGGTAAAGCGATCCAGATTACTGGGGCAAATGCATTGACTCTGATTGTGACGGCTAAGACAAATTATAAGCAGGAATATCCAACATTTGTTAATCCAAATTTTGAAAAAGAGCATGCTCAAATCGTGGCTAAGATTGTGTCTAAAAAATATCCGCTTCTGAAAAAGAGACATACAGAAGATTTCTCGTCTTATATGAACCGAGTGGACTTTCGATTGGGGAATGCAAAGAATGATCAAGCAACAAACACCTTGATGGCTAGTAATGTGCAATCTGGGAATGAACAGGTTTTGTATCCATTATATTTTCAGTATGGTCGATATCTCCTGTTATCATCATCACGAGATGGTGGATTACCGGCAAATCTGCAAGGAATCTGGGCTAATAAAATACAGACTCCGTGGAATGGTGACTACCATACGGATATCAATGTTCAGATGAATTATTGGCCGGCGGAAGTGGCAAACTTATCGGAATCGCATCGACCATTGATGGACCTGATTGCTTCTTTAGTGGCACCGGGTCAAAAGACTGCAAAAACACAATATCAAATGTCGGGTTGGGCCCTGCACCCGATCACAAATGTATGGGGGTATACTTCTCCTGGAGAAAGTGCGAGCTGGGGCATGCACATTGGTGGTGGCGCCTGGATAGCGCAACATATTTGGGAACATTATGCTTTTACAAAGGATAAAGCTTTTTTAACCAAAGCTTATCCGATCTTAAAAGAGGCTTGTCTATTTTATCTGGACTGGTTGGTCGCTGATCCTAAAACTGGTTTTTTGGTTTCTGGTCCTTCTCCATCTCCTGAAAATTCATTTAAAGCTCCTGACGGTTCTGTGGCACAGATCAGTATGGGGCCATCACATGATCAACAGGTGATCTACAATCTTTTTAATAACACACTTAAATCGGCTAAAATAGTAGGCGGTGAACAAGATGGTTTTGTAAAAAGTGTTGAGGCGGCTAAAGATAAACTGGCAAGACCAACAATAGGAGGCGATGACAGGTTAATGGAATGGGCACATGAATTTGAGGAAGTTGAACCTGCTCACAGGCATTTGTCACATCTATTTGCCTTTTATCCGGGTAATGAAATAACGGTGAATAAAACACCAGAGCTAGCTAAGGCGGTACAGAAATCTTTAGAAAAACGAGGTGATGATGGTGTGGGATGGACCTATGCATGGAAAATTGCACTGTGGGCAAGGTTGCATAATGGTGCTCGTGCATTGACGATGTTGAATAAACAGTTGAGACCGACGGGAGATATGAATACAAAATATGATGGCGGTGGTGGGACATATTATAATATGTTTGATGCTTGTCCTCCTTTTCAGATTGATGGTAATTTTGGTGTGATCGCAGGAATGGCTGAAATGCTTTTGCAAAGTCATGAAGATTTTATCGAATTGTTACCTGCACTTCCTAAGGATTGGACTGAAGGTGAAGTATCAGGTTTAAAAGCACGAGGAGCTGTCGAAGTGAATATGAATTGGCAGGGCGGTAAATTGAAGTCCGCTTTTGTCAAAGCAAAGTACAGTACAACATGTAAGATTAAGTATAAGGAGCGTACAATTGAAGTAAAACTAATACCGGGTAAAAGCGTTAATTTACAGAAATTATTATAATCGTGATCACGGTTGTGGCATAAAGTTGACAAGAAAAAGCTTACGGGCTTTTAATAATAAATAGCTATAAAAAAGATCGAGTTCAATGAAAGAATTGAAGGATAAAGTAATCTTGATTACCGGCGGTACAGCGGGGATTGGATTGGCCTGCACACAAGCGTATGTGGCTGCAGGGGCATATGTGGCTGTCATCGGATTGGACGAGCTGAGTGTTGCGGAAACGATAAAAACAATAGGTGGTGAGCATCTGGGGATTTGCTGTGATGTGTCTCAAGACCAGGATGTACGGGAGAGTGTAGAAAAGACAATAGCCCGTTTTGGAAAGCTAGATGCTATTCATAACAATGCCGGATTGGGTTCCCCATCAAAACCTTTGCATACAACAACAGATGATGAGTGGGATCTCTTGATGAATGTGAATATCAAGAGTATCTTGTTGACGACACGTCATGGTTATCCTCATTTAAAAGCGTCGAAAGGCTGTATCATACATACAGGGAGTTTGGTGGGAGAGATCGGACAGGAAAATCATGCGGCTTATTCGGCGACAAAAGGTGCCATAAATGCGCTTACTAAATCAATGGCGCTGGACTATGCAAAAGATGGAGTAAGGGTTAATACTGTGCTTCCTGCAGCAGTAATGACGCCAATGCTTAAGACATGGGCTCAGGAGCAGGCCGATCCCGATAAGGTCTTTGATTTTTTGAAAGATATTCATGCATTGGGCTACTGTCCTGATGGTGATGTGATCGCTGATGCCTGCGTATTTCTATTGTCTGATAAAGCACGCTTTATTACGGGAGTTAATTTACCGGTGAGCGGTGGTGCAGAGCTGGGTTACAGAAGAAATGTGTAGTGGGAATATTGATTTATAATGAAAATTTCAGTGTGTCTGGATATATAATATGAATAAATGATAAAAAAAAGTATTTTATTCCTCTGTCTAGCTTTGGTACATGCTAGTTACGGACAGGAAACAGATGCCGCTAAAGCACAGCATACCATCCTTGGTCAGAATGCAGCGGGCTATTCAGGAGCACAAGATGTCAGGATTAATAGCCATCCCGATGCGCAATGGTTTCCTGCTGCTGGTCTCGGTTTGTTTATCCATTTTGGATTGGCAGCTGTACATGGCGGGATCGATCTCTCCTGGGGAATGTATGCTAATAAATCTTGGGAAGATGGTGAGCTGGTTCCTAAAAAATATTGGGGTTTAGCGGATCAATGGGATCCAAAGAATTTCAATCCTAAAGATTGGATCGATCTGGTTGCTCAAGCAGGCTTTAAATATATCGTTTTAACGACAAAACATCATGACGGCTATACCTTATGGCCCAGCAATTATGGTGAGCTAGGTGTAAAACAAAAAATGAAGGGCCGGGATTTAGTTCAGGAAGTGGTAGATGCTTGCCGAAAAAAAGGCTTGAAGATTGGGTTTTACTATTCTCCACCAGATTGGTACTTCGATCAGGATTATATCAATTGGGATTATAGTGGAAAATCGGTCATGAATACTTCGTATGAAAAGATCGGTAAATTGCCACAAATGACCGAACAGCATAAGGCGAAGAAACGGGACCTGGTGAGAGGACAGCTTAAGGAATTGCTTTCAAACTATGGAAAGATTGATCTGCTTTGGTTTGATGGTGGTGCAGGGGAAATGACTAATGATGAAGTCCGGGCGCTTCAACCGGGGATCGTGATCAACCGTCGGAATGGAGAGGTTGGTGATTATGCTGATTCGGAGGGTGTATTGCCAACAAAAAGATTCAATAGCTGGTTTGAGACCTGTGACCCTTGCTGGCCACAGCGCTGGTGGAGTTATTCAACCAGTGACAGGATGATGACGGGCGATGAGGCAATCGAAAAGCTAATCATCTTGAGGGGGTGGAATGGTAATTATTTAGCTAATGTTGGACCTGCTGCTGATGGAAGCATACCTAAAGAGGCTATTGAGGCTTGGAAGACGATGGCTACGTGGATGAAACATTCTGCTGAATCTGTGTTTGAGACCACTAGTGGTGATTTTCCAGAGAAGTCTAATCAACCCGTTACCCGTAAAGGAAAAGATGCTTATGTACATGTATTTCCCAATTTTCATAAGACGGTAGAAATGGATGTAAACCAGTCTCCTAAAAAGGCTGTATTGCTTCGGACAGGTAAATCTGTTCCGTTTGTCGTTGAAAGTGGGAAATTGAAAATGAATATTGAGTCGCACGATCGGACTAGAATGGTTGATGTAGTTAAATTGATCTGGTAACGTGTTTATTGCAGAATGTGAAATTCATTATTATACTTCCTTATGATTTTTTAGGAAGGATTGTAAATGATCAACAAAAGGAAAGTTCATCTACCGGATAGATGAACTTTCCTTTTTTTTTACATGTTTTTGAGCATTTTGTCTATTGTCTATACCGTTGTCTGCTAGCTAAATTTGTGATTGTGTTAAATACACGATGTTGAATAAGGAATAAGCAAAAACTATGATAACAATTAAAAATTTTCTTCGCTATGGTCTGCTTTTAAATGGCTTGACCCTTGGTGCTGTTGGTTATGCGCAGGAGAAACTGGATCTTTCCGGCAAATGGTCGGTTGCATTGGATTCTTTGGATATTGGCGAGAAGCAGGGGTGGCCGACACAATATTTTAAGCAGTCCATGCTTTTACCGGGTACGACTGATGATGCTGGTTTGGGAACTGCAAATACGCTAAAGCCCGCTCTTCAAAAACCACAAGTGTCACACTTGACACGTAAACATGCGTATCTAGGTTCTGCCTGGTATAGTAAAGCTATCGCTATACCCAAGGCTTGGGACAAGAAGAGGGTGATCTTAAAACTGGAAAGAACAATCTGGAAAACAAATGTCTGGGTAGATGGTCAAAAGGTAGAATTGGAGGAAAATAGTCTAATTGCCCCTCATTTTTATGATATAACACCTTATTTAAAGGCGGGAAAAGAGCAACAGATTACAATCAAAGTGGACAACCGTAAGCTTTTTGATATCAGTACTGATAATATGGGACATGCTTATACCGATCATACACAGATTATTTGGAATGGTGTTATCGGTGAAATTAGTCTGCAGGCATTAGATCAGGTTAACCTTTCCGATTTACAGGTTTTTCCTGATTTAGTTCGAAAAATAGTTCGCGTAAAGGTTAAGGCACATAATTTTGATAGTAAGGCAATTAAGGGGACCCTTAATGTGCAGATTGGACAGCAAGCTAAAAATGAAATATACCCGAACAAGAAACTTGTTTTGAATCCCGGTGTAACAGAACTGGAATACGAATATCCGATTGAAGGTGATGTGAAGACGTGGAGTGAGTTTACTCCTGATCTGTATACTTGCGAGGTATTCTTGAAAACCAAAAAACATCAATCTAAGGAAAATGTTCGTTTTGGTATGCGCGAATTTGCATCAAGGGGCAATGCTTTTGAATTGAATGGCATGCCTGTTTTCCTGCGCGGTACTTTAGAATGTAATATTTTTCCTTTAACCGGACATCCTCCGATGGATAAAGCGGGATGGGAGAAAGTTTTTATGACGGCAAAGGAATGGGGTTTGAACCACATCAGATTTCATTCTTGGTGTCCGCCAAAGGCTGCATTTGATGTTGCGGATGAAATCGGGATGTACTTGCAGGTAGAGCTTCCGGTATGGTCTTTAACGATCGGACAAGATGCTGGAATGACTTCATTTTTATACCAGGAAGCAAGCCGTATGATTCGTGAATATGGTAATCATCCTTCTTTTATGATGTGGAGTATGGGTAATGAGTTGCAGGGTGATATGAAAACCTTAAATAAGTTGGTCGATTCATTGAAATCGGTTGATAAAAGGCATCTGTATGCTAATACATCTTACACGTTTGAAAGTGGGCATGGAGATCGACCTGAATATAATGACGATTTTCTGATTACCCAATATACGAAAGATGGTTGGGTAAGGGGACAGGGTGTATTTAATTCGAAATCACCGGCATTTAATACAAATTATGAAAAAGCGGTTGCGAATTTTCAAGTTCCAATTGTAACCCATGAAATCGGTCAATACGCAGTATACCCTAATCTGAAAGAGATTGATAAATATACGGGTGTATTGGAACCAATCAATTTTAAGGCGGTAAAAAAGGATCTGGAAAAGAAAGGGATGTTGGGGCAAGCCGATTCTTTTACGTCTGCTTCAGGAAAACTAGCAGCAATTTTATATAAAGAAGAAATAGAAAGAGCGCTTAAAACAGGTGGAATCAGTGGTTTTCAATTGTTGGATCTGCATGATTTTCCTGGCCAGGGAACGGCTTTGGTTGGATTGCTTGATGCTTTCTGGGATAGTAAGGGTGTGATTGATGCGAAGACTTTCAGCCAGTTTAATGCGCCGATTGTTCCTTTACTTCATTTTCCAAAGGCAACGTATATGAACTCGGAGCGATTTGAAGCACAGATTGCGGTATCGAATTATGGTGGCAAAATACTTAAAAACCAGGAAATCGTATGGCGCATCAAAGACGGAGAAAAAGTTTTAAAAAGCGGAACAGTTGTTGGTAATCTTTCCAATGGATACAATGCGGGCATTGGACAGTTGCAGTTTGATTTGGGAGAAGTACCGACGGCATCAAAATTGTCTGTGGAAGTTGATCTGAAAGGTACTGCATATACCAATAAATGGGATATCTGGGTATATCCTGAATCAGAAAAAGTTTCATATGGCGATGTGCATTACACAAGAGATGTGAATGAAGCATTTGTACTGCTGAATCAAGGGAAAAAGGTCTTATTGAATCCGGATTGGAAAAAGATAAAAGGACTAGAAGGAAAATTTGTACCTGTATTCTGGAGCCCGGTTCATTTTCCTAAACAGGCGGGAACAATGGGAATGTTGGTTGATCCTAATCACGCGATGTTTAAAAAATTTCCAACAGACTTGCATACCAATTGGCAATGGTGGGATCTGAATATCAATTCCACAACAATGATCGTTGATTCATTGTCAGGTGGTCAATCAGTAATTCAGATGGTGGATAACTTTGCTAATAACCGTAAATTGGCATTGGCTTATGAAGCGAAAGTTGGTCAGGGTAAATTAATGTTGGTTTCAATAGATCTATCTCAAAAATTGGATGAACGTTTTGTGGCAAAGCAATTGTTGATCTCTACGCTGGATTATATGAATAGCAATCAATTTAATCCAACAGCCATTCAAAATCCGGAGCAGATTAAAGCATTGATGATTAAAACAGATAAAGAACAATTGAAAACAGATCCCAAGAGTATTTATTAAAAAAAGGCTATAGAGGGGGAAAATAGATCGTACTATTTTTCTGACTTTTAGTCCATGAATAAAATCTATTTTAAATATAATTTTAAAAACGATCAAGTAGCATTTCTACTTGATCGTTTTTTTTGATTTCCTTATTTACTATCGAGCAGTTGGAATTTCGTTCTTTTCTCTAAACCTATTCCTCATTAGTAATGAGCTGTTTTTACATCGTTTTAATTCTTTCTTACATTTTTACGAACCTATACTCTTTTATTTTTGCTTTGAACCAAATATCAAATCAATAATGAAAGTGAATTTAATAACATGTTGTCTCTGGGCAACTCGGCTGTCTGTCCCGAAATGGCATCAAATAGCCTTACTTAATGCTTTTTGTGCCATAACAATTAGTGTTCAAGCACAAAATAATATATCGGTTCAAGGGGTAGTACGTAATGAACAAGGTGTTGTTATGGAAGGAGTGAGCGTTAGGGCAAAAGGAACTGCAATCGGAACACAAACGGATATAAATGGTGCTTTTAAGCTAAACGTACCAAATCAAGAAACGATTCTACAATTTTCTTATATTAATTACATCAAGCAGGAGATAGCTGTTGGTAAAGAAACCCAATTTACAGTTACATTATCTTCTGAGAATAATATGATTGATGAGGTTGTAGTTGTTGGCTTTGGGCAGCAAAAACGAACTAATTTGACTGGATCGGTGGCTGTTGTAGATAAAAAATCATTGGAAAATAGACCTGTTAAGAATGCACTGCAGGCACTGCAGGGCCTTGCTCCAGGATTGAATATTTCTCAAAATAACGGTTCTCTGGAAAGTAACCCCGCTTTAAATATTCGCGGAAGTGGTACAATAGGACAATCGTCATCAGCTCCTTTAGTTTTAATAGACGGAGCGGAGGGATCATTGACTGCTTTAAATCCACAAGATATCGAAACTGTCACTGTCCTTAAGGATGCGAGTACCGCTTCCATCTATGGGTCTAGAGCGGCGTTTGGTGTTATACTTGTAACAACTAAGTCTGGCCAAAAAGGGAGTCGCCCTGTAGCTTCTTACAATAATAGTTTACGGATAAGTACGCCTGCATTAACATTGAAAACGATGGACTCTTATTCATTTGCAAATTATTTTAATCAAGCACAAGTCAACGGAAACGGCGCCCCCCATTTTGACCAAGAACATCTGGAACGAATCAAGCAATTTCAAGAAGGTAAAATTAGTACGAGTATTATTCCTAATCCTACCAATCCTGCACAATGGGCCGATGGATATATGAAGGGCAATGATAATGTGGATTACTTTGATCTGATGTATAAAGATCAATCTTTTGGACATGAGCATAACCTAAGTCTTGCGGGAGGTAGCGATAAGACAACCTATTACGTCTCTGCCAATTTATTGGATCAACAGGGTTTAATGGCGCTTAATACGGATGTCTATAAGCGATATTCGATGTCAGCAAGGATAAATTCGCAAATATCCAGTAAACTAAACTTAAATTATATAGGAAGACTTGTTCGTGAAGATTTTAAAAAGCCAACGGATCTTAATAATTCTTTTTATGACAATCTAGGCCGTCAGGGCTGGCCTACATTACCTTATAAGGATCCAAATGGATTTCTTTATAATTCACCCTCACCGGTAATGGGGATGTTAGAAGGGGGAGATTATAAGACCGTTAAAGATATCAATACACAACAGGTGCAACTTGTTTTCGAACCCCTTAAAGACTGGAAAACCTACGGGACTGCAACTTACAGGATTACGAGCCGTTTTGATAATACTTTTTCAAACCAACTTTATAACCATGATGTCGCAGGAAATCCGATTCTTTATAAAAATTCTTCTTATGTAGCGGAATACGCTTATAAAGAAAACTATTATAATATCAATGCCTACACTGAGTTGACCCGTAATTGGAACCTGCATAACTTTAAAGGAATGGCTGGTTTCCAAATCGAAAGCGCAGCTTATCGTGACCTAAATGCTTCTCGAGATGGTATCATGATTATTGGACAACCTGTCATTGATTTGACTTCAGGCACAGATCCAAGTGGACAGCCAAAGGCACCTACAGTATCTGGTCAGTATCAGGATTGGGCATCGGCCGGATTTTTTAGCCGGTTTAATTATGATTATGATTCTAAGTATTTGTTGGAAGCGAGTATGCGTTATGATGGATCTTCTCGATTCAGAGCAGACAGTAGATGGGGATTCTTTCCATCATTTTCTGCAGGCTGGAATCTTGCTAAGGAGAGTTTTATGGAGAATACAAGATCATACATCGATATGATCAAACTTAGGGCCTCATACGGTGAACTAGGAAATCAAAATACCAATGTTTGGTACCCAACTTATGTTGTAATGCCCGTCGGTATTGCATCCGGAAGTTGGCTTCTTAATAATCAGCGTCCAAATACGGCATCTGCAGCAGGATTGGTGAGTGCAAATCTGACATGGGAAACGGTTAAAACGTTAAATATGGGAGTTGATTTTGCTTTATTAAGCAATCGGTTATTTGGCTCATTTGATGTTTTCCAGAGAAAAACATTGAATATGGTGGGGCCAGCACCACAACTGTCCAATACTTTGGGTACTGCGGTGCCTCAAGCGAATAATACAGATTTAAAAACGAATGGATTTGAATTAACATTAGGATGGAGGGACAAAATTGCGGACAATTTTGGATATAATGTTAAGTTTTTACTGTCGGATTATACTTCTACGGTTACAAGGTATCCAAATCTAACTGGTTCATTTAACGGAGGCTATAGAGAAGGGCAGAAGTTGGGTGAAATATGGGGATATGAAACCATAGGGATTGCCAAGTCTAAGGAAGAAATGGAAAGTCATTTAAATAGCTTACCTAACGGCGGACAGTCTGTCATTGGAAGTCAATGGGAAGCCGGTGATATCATGTACAAAGATTTGAACAATGATGGTAAAATTGATTTTGGGTCTTGGACAGAATCGGAGCCTGGGGATCGTAAAGTAATCGGAAATAGTACACCGAGATATGCCTTTGGGTTCAATTTTGGGGCTGATTATAAAAATTTCGATTTCAGTATGTTCTTACAGGGAGTAATCAAACGTGATGTATGGCAACCGGGTTATTATTTTTGGGGTGCCACCTCTAATATTTGGGCATCTACAGGGTTAACCCAACATATGGATTATTTTAGAACTGGAGATAATATGTTTGGTGAAAACCTTGATGCTTATTATGCGCGTCCAATATTTGGTACGAATAAAAATCAGGAGGTTCAAACACGGTACCTACAGAATGCAGCTTATATCCGACTTAAAAATATTCAGATCGGTTATACGGTTAATGCTGATGTGCTGAAGAAAATCGGTATTTCAAAGGGAAGGATATATTTGTCTGGTGAAAATTTATGGCAAAAATCAAATGTCGCGACAATGTTTGATCCTGAAACCATAGATGGAGGTTCCAGTGGTACGGTTTACCCACTTACCAAAATGTGGGCAGCAGGGTTAAGTCTTACATTTTAATTCAAAAAAACATGAAATTACTAAAATATCTTACTTTAGTGCTACCGCTTTGGATGGTAGCAGGATGCAATGATTATCTCGATATTACACCCCCTTCGCAGATAATCCCAGAAAAATATCTTAATGAAGAATCGCAATTAGCAAGTTATGCTATAGGACAATATCCTAATATTCTTCCATCACACTCCGGTTGGGGTTTCGGCACATTTGGAATTGATGCTGGAACGGATAATATGATATCTCCAGATATAAACAAGCGATATCTTCCCGGTGAATGGAGAGTGGATACTGAGGGTGGTGCTTGGGAGTTTTCGAACATTTATCAGATGAACTTTTTCCTGAACAGCGTCTTACCAAAATGGAAGGCTAAAACAATAGTGGGAAATCAACAAAATATTGAACATTACATTGGTGAGATCTATTTTTTACGTGCATATATCTATTTTCAGAAATTACAGGAATTAGGTGATTTTCCGATTATTAGAAATGCAATGAATGATAAAGATCCACAAATTTTGATCGAAGCAGCAAAGCGAGATCCACGCACCGAAGTTGCCCGGTTTATCATCTCGGATCTAGATTCGGCAATTACATTATTGAAAAGCACATCAATAGATGGTGCGAAGCAACGTATCTCTAAAAATGTGGCGTTATTATTGAAATCTCGAGTTGCTTTAAATGAAGGAACTTGGTTGAAATATTTCAAAGGAACGGCATTTGTTCCTGATGGTGCTGATTGGCCAGGAAAAACGAAAGCGTATACGCAAACATATACTTATCCAACAGGAAGCATCGATGGTGAAATTAACTATTTTCTTTCTCTAGCTATGGATGCCTCTAAGCAGGTGGCAGATCAAATTGATCTGGTGCCCAACACTGGAATTATTGAATCACCAAATAACGAAAACCCTTACTTTTCGATGTTTGGAGCAGTAAATATGGCAGGATATAGTGAAGTTCTTTTATGGAGACAGTACAGTGAAAGTCTTGTAACACATAATGTTCCTGTGTATGCGCAACTTGGTAACTATGCGGTTGGTTTAACGCGGAGCTTGGTGGAAAGTTTCCTTATGAAAAATGGATTACCCATATATGCTGCAGGATCTGGATATCATGGCGACGATTATATTGCCGATATCCGGAAGGAGAGAGATGGTAGATTGAACCTGTTTTTAAAAGAACCAGGACAAAAAAATGTTCTTTTAAATCTGGGGGTAGGAACGCATGGTACACCCATTGAACCTTATCCAAGTATCGGCGAAACGACAGCAGAACGACGTTATATTTCTGGTTATACCATTCGAAAAGGCATTTCATATGATGGAAAACAGACGAATAATGGTATGGGATTTACTGGAAGTATTACTTTCCGTGCAACCGAAGCTTACCTCAATTACATAGAAGCATCTTATGAAAAAAATGGTAGCATCGATGCGACTGCAAGAAACTATTGGCAAAAGATCCGTCAACGGGCAATGGTTGATGTAGATTTTGAGAAAACAATAGCGGCAACTCAGATGGGATTGGAGGTAAAGGATTGGGGTGCTTATTCTGCTGGAAATCTGATTTCTCCGACCTTATATAATATCAGAAGAGAACGAAGAAATGAATTGATGGCTGAAGGATTACGCTTGATGGATTTAAAGCGCTGGCGCTCGATGGATCAATTGGTTAGCAAAGCTGATCATTTTGAAGGTTTCAAAATATGGGGACCTATGAAGAGTTGGTATAAACCAGAGCAACTCGTTTACGGTGCCGATGAACCAAAGGCTATTGTATCTGACCCGAGTTTGGGTATGTATCTTCGTCCTCATGAAATTCGCCGGAATATGCTTTCTTATAACGGAGTACGGTTTACTTTAGCGCACTATTTGTCACCAATCGCGGTACAGCATTTTCAACTTGCCTCAACAGATGGTTCGGTAGCGAATTCAGTTATTTACCAGAATCCTGGCTGGCCAATAGCAGCAGGGCTTGGAGCAAAATAGATCAATTTCTGGTTGTTAATCTGCTATTTCCATTTTATTGTATAAATAAAATGGAAATAGCAGATTTTTTTTGAACTATTGTATTACGACGAATTGCTTCCTTGTGTCTGATGTTTAAGTTTAAAATGGTAATATAGGCTTAGTATACGTTAATTTTGTATTCATCTTTTTCAGTAGGACAAAGTAAATTGCACATTGAATAATGCTCAGTACTATTATTCAAAATCTAAATAACTATGTTAATCAAATTATTAGAATTATGAATAAATCTATCCTATTGACATCTATGTTAGGGTTTGCCTCTATATATGGTCATGCGCAAGTGAATAGTAAGAAAATACCTGTTAAGAATACGTACGAAATTAAGAGTACCGATAGTCCTGAAGATATATTAAGGAAAGCCGTTCATGTTGTGCCTACAGCAAATCAATACCAGGCTTTAAAAAATGAATTTATTGCTTTTATCCATGTTGGTCCCAATACATTTACTAAAATGGAATGGGGAAATGGTATGGAAGACCCGAAGATCTTTGATCTTAAAAACCTAGATACTGACCAATGGTGCGAGGCAATGAAGGCTGCCGGTATGAAGAAAGTAATCATAACGGTGAAGCATCATGATGGTTTTGTGCTTTGGCAAAGTAGGTATACGAAACATGGTATTATGTCTACTGGATTCAGAGAAGGAAAAGGTGATATCTTGAAAGATTTAACAGCTTCCTGTAAGAAGTATGGATTAAAACTGGGGGTCTATTTATCTCCAGCAGATCTTTTTCAAATTGAAAGTGCTGATGGACTTTATGGCAATTTAAGTGAATACACGCAACGAACAATTCCTCGTGAAGTAGCTGGAAGACCATTTAAAAATAAAACAAAGTTCAATTTTAAAGTAGACGATTACAACGAATATTTCTTAAACCAACTGTTTGAATTATTGACGGAATACGGTCCTGTACACGAGGTTTGGTTTGACGGTGCGCACCCGAAAACAAAGGGTGGACAAAAATACAATTACGATGCGTGGCGTGAACTGATCAAAAAGTTGGCCCCAGAGGCCGTAATTTTTGGGAAAGAAGATATCCGATGGTGTGGGAATGAATCTGGAAATACCAGAAGCACGGAATGGAATGTAATTCCATATCATGACGATCCTGCAGGACTTCAGAATTTTCTTGATCTTACAGATGAAGATTTGGGAAGTCGGGCGAAGGTATTAAAAGCTAAATACCTACATTACCAACAGGCCGAAACAAATACTTCGATTCGAGAAGGATGGTTTTATAGAGACGATACGCATCAGAAAGTGAGAAGTACTGATGATGTTTTTGATATTTATGAACGATCGGTCGGGGGTAATTCTACATTTCTTTTGAATATACCACCGAATAGAGATGGAAAATTTTCACCTGAAGATGTTAAGGTACTACATGAAGTAGGAAGCCGTATTAAAGAAACCTACGGTCAGAATCTTTTGCGTGGAGCAAAAGGAAGCAAAGAAACATTGGATGACAATATGGAATCCTTTAGTATCTTGTCGGATAAAAATCCGGAACTGATTTACACTACTGTAAAGCCTGTGAAAATAAATCGCTTTGTTATTCAGGAAGCTGTAAGCACAAATGGTGAACGTATCGAAAAGCATGCTTTAGATGCTTGGATCGATGGTCAATGGAAAGAGATCGCCCATGCGACTAATGTGGGGTACAAACGTATTCTTCGTTTCCCGGAAGTGACATCAGATAAATTCCGCATTCGTGTGTTAGAAAGTAGGGCTACTCCGGTTATCAGCAATGTCTCTGCTCATTATGCTCCCGGAAGACCTCCGCAATTGGTATTTAATCGCAGTGTAGATGGTATGGTTGCTATTGCTCCTTTAAAAAGTGAGTTTGGATGGAAACCGCATGGTGAGGATATTCTTAAAAATCTAAACACCAATTTTCAAATACACTACACGTTAGATGGCAGTCAACCTACAGCACAGTCACCTGTATATACACAGCCGATTGCTGTAAAAGGTGGGCAGATAAAAGCTGTGGCAATTAATGCTGATAAATTGGTCGGTGCAGTTGCAGAAGAAACAATTGGTATTGCTAAAAAACAATGGCAACTTATCGATAATAGCAGTGAGATTGCTAAACATGGTGCGAAATTGGCTTTCGATGCAGACCCAAAAACGTATTGGCAATCTAATGATAATGGCGCTTCACAACATATTTCGATAGATCTTGGAAAGCAGTATAATTTAACAGCATTTAGTTATACACCACAAAAAGAACACGGCAAAGGGATGATGGCGAAAGGCGTGGTGAGAGTCAGTAATGACGGAAAGAATTGGAGTGATGCTGAACGATTTGAATTTGGAAATCTAATTAATGATCCTACAAAGCGCACACATCGATTTTCTAAAAATATCCAAGCACGATACATCACGGTTGAATCGACAGAAATAACTGGAGGAGGAAAACTCCTTACTGTAGCGGAACTGGATTTTATTGAATAACCGATTTACATTTAATGTCTATGTTTGAAAAACCAATAAATATCAATTATACGCTTGATGTTTATTGGTTTTTTTTATAATTTGACAGTCCAATTTGACTTAATATGAAATCTGCCTAAGTAGGTTAACAACTTACTGCTTTAAAATTTATTCCAATGAAAGATATTAGCGACTGTTCACTTTGCCAATTGATTAATGAAGGCTCTGAAAAGGCATATACTGAAGTCTACAATAGATATTGGGCTAGTATTTATTTAGTGGCAAAAAATCGTACGCGTGACAATGAAATTGCAGAAGAGATCGTTCAAACTATTTTTTTTAATCTATGGAGAAGAAGAACTAGTGTTCAGATCTTAGACTCATTTCAGCCCTATTTGGCAAAAGCTGTAAAGTATGAAATTATAAATTACTATGCACGTAGTAAGCATCGGGAAAACTACCTCGAGTGGCTTTCAAAATATAGGAATCAATTGGATTTTACGATTGAGGAAGAACTTGACGCTAAATTTCTAAGTGAAATTATAGAAAGGACAGTGTGCGTATTACCGGAAAAATGTCAACTTATTTTCCGGCTACGGGTAGAAAGTGGGTATACGCAAAAAGAAATAGCAACAGAGCTGGAAATCTCTGAGAAAACAGTAGAAACGCAATTGTTGAAAGCAAGAAAGCGTATTCGTACTGTTTTGGGTACTAGTGGTACATTAAAAGCACTGTTGATCTTCTTAAATATTTAGCGGTATTTTTTCATCCAGAGTGCCAGATTTATGTTTGCAAAACCCTCGTAAATTCTTACATGTATTGGATTTTAAAAAAAAATAAAATTTTGAAGTAGGGGATAAGGTCTTTACGATTGGTAGGTAGTATAATAAGCCTAAGTACCAAATCATATGAAGGACCAATTATCCTTAAACCGAATTCAAGAACTTTCAAAAAAAGTTCTTGATAAAACTATTTCTGAAGAAGAACTGATCGAACTCGACCAGTGGTATACTTCCTATAATGATAATGAAGTAACTGAACTATCAGAACAGGAATTGCAGGATCTCGGGCGCAAGCTGTATACCATTATTAAGGAAAAGAATAACCCACCTATTAAACGAATCAATTTTATTCGAATTATCTCAAGTTGTGCTGCTGTTTTGGCAATGCTGCTGATTGGTTATTGGTTATATTTCTCTTTTAATAACGGAAACGAACATGCGCATTTAGAAAACAAACAGGCAGTAATAAAAGATGCTAAAGGAAATGAACACACTTTTGATGATTTACAGGTAGGTGAACAGCGACAGGCGGGTGCACTTGCTTATATGAAAGAAAAGGATGGTTCGATTGTCTTTTTAGAAAATAATAAGGAGCAATCAAATAATGAAATATCAACTGTTATCACACCTAAAGGTGGTGAATATAAAATCCATCTCCCAGATGGGACTATGGTGTGGATGAATGCCGATTCAAAATTGGAATTTAATGTTGCTTTTTCCAAACATGAGCGTTACGTAAAACTGCAAGGGGAAGCTTACTTTGAAGTAAAGCATTTGAATAATACACCGTTCATTGTAGAAACACCCAAAGAGAAAATTCGCGTTTTAGGTACAAAATTTAATGTCTATGCTTATCTATCCGAGGAAAAATCAATTACTTCTCTTACAGAAGGTAGTGTGCAGGTTGGTTCAAAAGACAAAGTGGAAAAAGCTGTTATTTTAAAACCTGGCCAGCAGTCAGTACGATCTGGAAATAAGGTTAATATTCAAAATTTTGATGTTAATGAAGTGCTTGCCTGGAAAAATGGAGAATTCATGTTTAACCAAGCTCGTCTGGAGGACGTTACGGAGGCTCTTTCGAGATGGTATGATGTTGAATTTGAATTTGCTGATGCTGAATTGCGGTCGGTAGAAATCTGGGGAACATTGTCTAAGTCTGAAAAATTGGAAGAAAATCTGCTTGCGCTGCAAAAGACACAGAGTGCAAAATTTGAAATTAAAGGAAGGAGGGTGATGGTGATAAAATGATCTACTTATTATGAAGCTAGAGAGGGGCAACTCTCTAGCTAATTGATAAAAATAACCAATTAAAACGTACTAGTTAATTTTTAAATCTAACCAAAGATAATGAATAATGTAGAGAACTGCTATCGGTGCTTTGAAAAGTATCCGGGCGTATGCAGGTGGAAAAAACTGAAGCTTGTATTTACGTTCGTATTCCTAATGGTCTTACATGTAAATGCAAATACATTTAGTCAGACTATTTCATATTCCAAATCAAATGTTTCTTTAACAGACTTTTTAAAAGTCGTTAAATCAAAGACCAATTATAATATAATCGCGAAAGGAAACCTGTTAAAGGGGAAAGTGCTCAAAAATGTAAAATTAGTAAATACTCCTTTAGAAGAGGCTTTACAACAGGTGTTATTTCCGCTGGATCTTCAATATATTATGGAGAAAAAAGCCATTATCATCATCGAGAAAAAAGAAGATACCCGTAAGATGAGTGTGGTTACCAAAGTGAATTATATGCCTGTACAGATTGCAGTACCCATTAATCAACAAGAGAAGATAGCGGTGTCGGGTACAGTGAAAGATTCTTTAGGTACCGTGATATCTAGTGTTTCCGTCACTGTGAAGGGGCGATCAGGGATAGGTACGACCACGGACCAAAATGGGCGTTATATCTTGGACATCAATAAAGGAGAAACACTTATTTTCCGTTCTGTGGGATATGCAGCGCTTGAGATTCCGAATGTTGAAAAACCTACTCTTGATGTAATGCTGACGAGTGTCAATCAAGGTATAGAAGAAGTGGTCGTAACGGGATTTGGTACAACACAAAAGAAGGAAAGTCTGGTGGGAGCTGTGACGACGATCAGCCCTAAGGAATTGAAGACTTCATCGAGTAATCTTACAACAGCTTTGCAGGGGCGGGTAGCCGGTATGATTGCTTATCAAACTTCGGGAGAACCGGGGCAGGATAATGCGCAGTTTTTTATCCGTGGAGCAGCAAGTTTTGGATATAAGACAGAACCATTAATACTGATTGATGGTCTAGAGCTGAATTCTACCGATTTAGCGCGCTTACAGCCAAATGATATTGAAAGTTTTTCGATTTTGAAAGATGCTACGTCTGCCGCAGTGTATGGTGCTCGAGGTGCTAATGGTGTGATTTTAGTAACGACTAAGAGAGGTCGAGAAGGAAAGGCAATCTTAAACTTTCAACTGGATCGTAATACCTCTGCACCTACCAGAAATTTAGAATTAGCCGATCCTATTACGTATATGATTAAGGCCAATGAGGCGGCGATAAACCGTAGTCCCGAGGCTGTAACGCCTTACTTTCAAAGTAAGATCGATGCAACAATTGCGGGAATGGATCCTAATCTCTATCCGGCTAATGACTGGATGGGTATGTTGCTCAAGAAAAGTACAACCAATACCAAAGCCAATATGAGTATAAGAGGGGGCGGAAAGGTGGCTTCGTATTTTGTGACGGGATCAATGAATACGGACAACGGTATTTTAAATGTTGATAAGCGTAATAATTTTAATAATAATATCAAATTGAATTCGTACTCCCTGCGATCAAATGTGGATATGAAATTAACATCTTCGACAGACTTGGCTGTCAGGATGTACGGCAATTTTGACGATTATAATGGTCCCTTGAATGGGGGAAGTGCTGTTTATTCCAGTATTGTAAACACCAATCCAGTTCGTTTTCCGGCATACTATAAGCCAGATGAGGCAAATGAATTTACCGAGCATATTTTGTTTGGAAACTATCAATCAAGTGAAGGTGCTGGTTTTTACAACAATCCGTATGCAGAAATGGTTAGAGGGTATCAGGATTATTCAAGATCCTTGATGCTTTCACAACTGGAGTTAAAACAAGATTTGTCTGAGATTTTGCTGCAAGGATTGAAGCTTAGGTTTATGGCGAGCACACAGCGACGTTCGTATTTTTCTATTAATAGAAAATACAATCCGTACTACTATATGCTGGATGAAGGGAGCTTGATGAACGGTGTTTATAATCTCATTCAACTGAATGAACTAACAGGTAGTAATACGCTTGACTATACACAGTCTCCTAAAGAAGTCGCAACTTCTTCATATGGAGAGTTAGCACTAAATTATGATCAAGTATTTGCAGACAAACATTCCGTAAGTGCTTTGTTGGTTGGGATTTTAAGAAATAGTATTGAGTCTTCTGCAAAGACAACTTCATTGCAGACTTCTTTACCTTACCGAAATCTAGGCGTTTCAGGAAGAGCGAGTTATGGTTATGACAGCCGTTATATGATTGAGGTCAATTTTGGGCTAAATGGTTCTGAACGTTTCCATAAAGATAGCCGTTACGGTTTTTTCCCCTCTGCTGGGGTAGCATGGAATATTGCAAATGAAAGTTTTTGGAAACCGATGTCTGATATTGTCAAACAATTTAAACTTCGTGCTACCTATGGTTTTATCGGTAATGATGCTATTGGTGGACCAGAAGACCGTTTTTTCTATTTATCGGACGTTCAACTGAATAATCCAGCAATGAGTTACTCATTTGGGGAAAATTTTACTCGAAACCGACCAGGTGTATCAATCAATAGATATGATAATATTTTCATTACCTGGGAGAAATCAAGACGCTTAAACCTTGGTATGGATCTGAATATTAAAGATTTTACAATTGTTGCGGATTATTCAACCGATCACCGTACAAATATCTTAATGAACCGGGCATTTATTCCAAGCACGATGGGCTTAGCTGCTGCGGTGAGGGCAAATGTAGGTAAGGCCAAATCTGAGGCTTTCGAGGCTTCGGTAGATTATAATAAAGGTTTCGCTTCAGGTTACTGGTTGGGATTGCGTGCGAATTTTACGTATGCAACTAATCGATACCTGGTCTACGAGGAGTCCGAGTATCCCAAAGGAGAAGAATACCGAAGTGTTGTCGGTAATCCACTTAGTCAAGGCTATGGCTTAATTGCCGAACGTCTGTTTATCGATGAAGAGGATATCCGTAATTCGCCTTTGCAAACCTATGGTGAATATATGCCTGGCGATATAAAATTTCGGGATATCAATAGAGATGGCCGGATAACAGATGCAGATCGTGTTCCGTTAGGTTTCCCAACTTCTCCGGAGGTAACTGTGGGTTTCGGTTTTTCCATGGGATATAAAGGTCTCGACTTTTCATCCTTTTTCTCTGGATTAGGAAGAAGGTCTTTTTGGATAAACTATGGGGCTACAAGTCCATTTATCGGCGACCAACGGGCATTCCTGAAGGCATATGCTGACGATCATTGGTCTGAAGAGAATAAAAATTTGTATGCCCTTTGGCCAAGATTAAGTTCTGCAGTGAACAATAACAATGCACAACAAAGTACCTGGTTTATGCGGGATGGTTCGTTCCTGCGATTGAAACAGGTGGAGTTGGGATATACACTTCCTGAACATTGGCTTTCTAAACTTAAAATATCAAAATTACGGGTATATGTTCTTGGAAATAACTTGCTGACGTTTAGCAAGTTCAAGCTATGGGATGTTGAGTTGGGTGGAAATGCGTTTAATTATCCGATTCAGCGTGTTTACAATTTTGGTATCAATCTAACTTTTTAAACTTATGAAAACAAAAAATATACTATCAGGTATTTTGATAACAATTGTTATAATGGTCAGCTCTTGTAAAAAGTTTCTGGATGTGGTGCCAGATAATATTGCGACGATACAGGATGCTTTCGTAAGTAAAGCAATGGCTGAACGATATTTGTATACCTGTTATTCTTATTTACCCGTTGATGGTGATCCAACGACAAACCCTGCATTTCTTGGTGGCGATGAAATATGGCTGTATGAAGGGATCGATCAAAATCCTATTATTGATTACAGAGCATGGCTTATTGGTCGTGGAGAGATGGGAATCACCGATCCGGTACTGAATTACTGGGATGGGGAATATGGAGGTAAAGATCTTTATCAGGGAATTCGGGATTGTAATATTTTTCTAGAAAACATAACTATTCCACGCGATCTTAATTCATTTGAACGCGATCAGTGGATCGCGGAAGTGAATTTTTTGAAGGCATACTATCACTTTTATTTATTTAGGATGTATGGTCCTATTGTTTTGGTAAAGGAGAATCTACCTATTTCATCAACACCTGAAGAAGTAAGAGTGTATCGGGCCACAGTTGATGAAACAGTGGATTATATTGTGGAAACTTTAGATAAGGCTATTCCAAATCTTCCGGATAAAGTAGAAAGCCCCATTAATGACCTGGGAAGAATTACAAAACCAATTGCACTGGCCATTAAGGCTCGTGTATTATTACTCGCCGCGAGTCCATTATTTAATGGGAATACAGAAATGGCTTCATTGATGGATAATACTGGAAAGCAGTTATTCAATCAGGTAGAAAAGAAAGAAAAATGGACGATTGCGATGGATGCGGCGAAAGAAGCGATTGCTTCGGCAGAAGCCAGTGGTTCCAAACTGTATGATTTTTTACCTACAGCAGGAACAGGAACGCTTTCAACTGAAACACGTACTTTATTGTCAATACAGGGGGCAATAACTGAAAAATGGAATCCTGAAATTATCTGGGGATTGACAAACAGCAATACATCCACTTTGCAAGATGCCTCTATGGCTCGTGTAGTTGGGAATTATAGCATTTTATCGTGTATTTCACCTACTATGAAAATGACAGAGCTGTTTTATTCAAAAAATGGGGTGCCGATAAAGGAAGATAAAACTTATCCTTTCGCTGATCGATTTGTCTATCGCGTGGGAGAGGTTGACCATAAATACTATGTAAAAGAAGGGCAGTCTACAGTACAACTGCACTTTGATCGCGAACCTCGATTTTATGCGGATATGGGATTTGATCGCGGAATCTGGTATGGGCTCGGAAAATATGAAGATGGAACTGTTAATACGAATTACGTCAAAGCCAGATTTAAAGAGACCGCAGGAAAGACGAATATCCGTAATTTTTCTGCAACAGGTTATTGGCCTAAGAAATTAGTTAATTACTTGAATACGATGTACGAAGGAAGTGATTACAGTATCCAGCGTTATACCTGGCCGAATGTACGTTTGGCAGATTTATATCTGATGTTTGCTGAGGCTGCTAATGAATCGAATGGTCCTGGTGATGATGCGCTTGTATATCTGGATAAAGTCCGGGCACGCGCTGGTTTGAAAGGTGTAAAGGAGTCTTGGACAAATTATTCATCTAATCCAAATAAGCCTGCGACGAAAGAAGGTCTTCGGGATATTATCAGACAAGAGCGGTTAATTGAGATGGCTTTTGAAGGTAGCCGATTCTGGGATTTAAGAAGATGGAAAACTGCACCTGAAGAAATGAGTCAAACGATTAAAGGTTGGGATATCAATCAGGAAAGTATGGAAGGATTTTATAGAGAAAGGGTGTTGTTTACTCCTCAATTTGAAATAAAGGATTATTTCTGGCCTATTAAGGATAACAATATACTGGTCAATAAAAATTTGGTTCAAAATCTTGGATGGTAATTAAAAGATCTATTATGAAAATTAAAATATTAAGGTTGATCTTGCTCGGTTCGATGTTTTGGACCAATGCATGTAAAGAAGATCTAGGTACAACAGAACCGCTGTCATCGGATGGAAAAGGTCCAGGAACTGTCAATAACGTTAACATAGAAAATGGTCCCGGACGTGCTGTGTTACATTATAAAGTCCCGACTGATGTGGATTTGTCCTATGTGAAAGCGAGGTATGAGATCCGACCCGGAGTCTTTAGAGAGACTAAATCTTCGAAAAATAATGATTCGTTAGTGGTAGATGGATTTGGAGAGGAAAAGACGTATAAAGTTGAATTGACGGCTTTTGATAAAGGTGAAAATAGTTCTTTACCCACAGTTATCGAGGTCAAGCCGACAACGCCCCCGATTATATCGTTAGCTAATACTATTGGATTGATTGATGATTTTGGAGGAATGGGAATCATCGTCAATAATCCGTCTGAATCAGATTTCAGAATTTTAGTTTCACAAAAAGTGCCAAGTTCAAATATGGAAAGACCTATTAGTACTTTTTATACAAAGGTGAAAAATATCTCTTTTAATATTAGAGGTTATGAACCTGAGCCTGTAACTTTTGTTGTAGTCATCAAAGATAAATTTGGGAATACTTCTTCACCTATTGTTAAGAATATTCTACCTATTGAGGAATTGCTTTTGGATCGGAATCTTTACCGGGCCATTAAGTATGATAATGACACGCCACCTTTAGGTTCAGGTCGCGATATCCCCGCCATTTGGAACAATATATTTGGAGACGATGCTTGGCATTCAGGTAATGGAAAGATGCCGATGTCTGTTTCTTTTGATCTGGGTAAAAAAGTGAAATTAAGCCGCTTTAAATATTTTCAAAGAACGTCAAGCAATAGTTTCATATTTGATCACTATAACTTAAAACGATTTGAAATATGGGGTTCTAATAATCCTTCTAGTGATTGGGCCAGTTGGCAGTTGATTGGCACCTACGAATCTAAAAAACCTTCAGGTTTGCCAACAGGGCAATGGACTAATGATGATATTGCCTATGCACGTGCCGGAGAGGAGTACGGTGTTTTAACATCAGCACCAGAAGTGCGTTATATCCGTGTTAAAATGTTAGAAAGTTGGTCTGGTTTAGATGGAGGACAAATATCAGAAATGCAGTTTTGGGGACAGTATAAAGAATAATAAAACATGAAAAATATAATAAAATTATGGTATTTGTCGAGCATATTATTGACTGTAATAAGTTGCTCTAAAATGAACGATACTATTGCGCCATTTATTGAAGGAGGAGAAATCAGTTATGCTACAAAGGTGGATTCTTTAAAAAGTTTTTCGGGACGTAATAGAGTTGGATTGACCTGGGAACTTCCTGCGAATCACTCTGCTCATAAAGTGTTTGCTTTTTGGAATAAAGACCAGGATTCTGTAGAATTGCTATTTAAACCTGTTAAAGGGAAACTTTATGATGCAGAAATCAAGGATCTGCAGGAGGCAACTTATTTATTTGATATATACTCTTATGATAAGGAAGGGAATCGGTCTATTAAAACCTTAACTTCTGTCAATGTCTATGGCGAGCGCTACGAGGCAACACTTTTAAATAGGATCTTATTGAGCGCTAAGATTGATGTAAATGATCAATTAATAGCTGTATTTGCAAATGCTGAGGAAGCAAACGTAGGAACGGAAATTGTTTACACGGATATCTTGAATAAACAGAAAAAAGTAAATGTGAACCGCTTGCAAAATGAGATTGTTATTGCAGATTGGAAAATAGGAACTCCTGTTTTATATCGATCTTCTTATAAACCAAAAGCAAATGCTATCGATACTTTTTACGTAAAAGAGGAGGAGACTATGAAGATAACAAAAGATATCTCTGCGCAATATCTTAAAAATTTTCAACAACCTTTTTTACCTGTTCAACAAGCTAACCGGTTTCGGGATCCGTTAAACTGGATCGTTAATGCTACTGTACAGAATCATGGCGAAATGGGGGGCTGGAGTACGGATGACAATACGGTACTGAATATGGAGTCGGGGTGGGGCTCAACTAATATTGTTAATGGAAAAATGTATCAAACAACTATGTTACCTAAAGGAGAATATAGGTTACAAGTTGAATTGGGAGCATTTGGTTTAGGTAGCTCGACTGTTAAAATTGTTGCTATTCCCGGACAGGTGATACCTGATTTTGATAGTAATAAGCAAGTGCCAGGGGCTTATGGAAGTATAAGTTTGGAACTTAAAGGTTTTGATTTTACAGTATCAAATGATGGTCCGGTTACGATAGGATTTATTGCAAATATGATTGGCGACCAATATTGGCGGGTGCGGAAAGTAACCCTTTACCGATACAATTAGTTTATATCTGTATTGTAAGAGGCGTTATATTTATTTTAACAAATAACATAAATTATGAAATTAAAAATATTTAAAGGGAAACAATGGACTTGTATATTGGTCAAATTACTATTTATTTTGACTTTAGCTTTAAGCTTTAACTCCTGTAAGCAAGATGAAATAGTTTTTGATAGTAGCGAAAAAACTACATCGCCAAAAGCCAGCGTATCAGATGCTTGGCAACTGTTTGTTCGTTTGAATGAAACTTCAGCCGGTAATGGTGAAGTGGTAGCTAATTTTGATTTACTACCACCTTCTGGAGCAAGTACATTAAATCTTATGTTAAAAATTGAAGTTTCTGGACAAAGTTCAGATCTCGTTGGAACAGGATCTTATACTTTTAGGGTTCCTCCTCCTTCTAATCCTATTGGAACGACAACTACAATGTTAAAAGCTAGCCTTTATAGAAATGGCGTTTTATTAGCTTCAAATGCAAGTTCAATAGTTTTAAATTGGTCTCATGGAGTGGCACAAATACAAAAAGAGATTACATTTTCTATACCCAAAATAACTGTCGATGTTTTAGGGAGAAAAACTCTAGAAATTCAACATATTTTCAATGGTACTGAAAATGTGACAATGTATGTATATTATATTTCACCTGACTATTATACACCTGAAGGGAATATTAAAACTGATAAAGCTATGTTCATTGGTCGATATCCTTTAAGTCCAGCTAGTAATACAAGCTTTGGATACCATCAATTATACCTGACTGACGTTTTAATGGGAATATATGGTGTCAATTCTGATCATATCAAAGTATTTTTCACTAGTAAAGATTATAGCTTGTTTCATCTTACGAGTCAAGTTCCGGGTTTAAATAAATGTAATATAATTGACGTTTGTATGAATTCCGGGGCAACTACTCTGGATCCAGATGCACCTGGTCTCAATGAAAGCTATCTTGATATAAATAGTGCTTATATTACCACAAGATCTAATTTTTTAAATCGTATACTTGATGCTCAAATTGAATATTTTTTTTAATAGCAGCATATAATTGCAAAAATTATGTAAACCAATGTCTTTGGTTTTTGAATATTGGAATTTGTTTACTGCATATATTAAATTAACAAAATACACGTTTTAGCTACGACCTCTTTGTTAGGAATAATAGTATTTATTGCAAATATGACTGGCGATCAATATTGGCGGGTTCGTAAAGTGACGCTTTATCGTAACTTTTAATTGAGCACTTCTAAAATTTTATATTCAAATTGAATGTTTAGTCGGAATGTTTATTCCGGCTAAACTTTTGCTGTTTAGGACTCTCTTGGTGTAATGATTTTTTTTATCTTTATATGATATCTAAACCTAAAACCGATGATTAAAAATCTATTGTCTATTTGTATCAAATGGATCCTTATTATGCTGAGCACTATTACGATACTTTTTGCTCAATCTAAGGGTAAAATTTATTGTATCGGACAGGAATTCACGACAGGATCTGCGATGTTTATGCCTGAAAAAAATAACTTTCCTGCACAGTTGGGAGGGATGTTCGGCAAAGATTATCAAGTATTTTTAAATGGAAAGGATGTCGTAACAAACGCTCCGATATCTATTGATAATCATGTATTAAAACATTTGGATGATCTGAATATTAAGAAAGGAGATTTTCTGATTCTTGATCTGAATCATGATGTTGATTTTTCACAAGGAGATGATAGCAAATTATTGAAAAATATCACTTCATCAATCAATAAAGGTGCTCGAGTGGTATTGCTGCATACTCCTAGTAACTCGTATGAAAAGCAACAATTATCTGCGAGAATACAATTACAGACGCTTGCTTTTAAGAGTAACTGCGAAATCGTGGATTTATCCCCTGCTTTATATGGAGGTGACGCTTATCTGGATAAAGAGAAAAGGCTAACGTCTATCGGTGCTAGTTTTGTTGCAAAGCGATTATATGAACTTATAAAAACACCAGTAACCGGTGCTTCAAGAATTAAAATAAAGAATGGAAAGCGTGAGTCTTTTTATGGATTTTCTTCTGAAACGTTCGATTTTGAAGGTAAAGAAGCGAGAGTTGTGAAACCTAAAATCGTAGCTAAAGGAAGCCCATGGATATGGCGCGCACGTTTCTGGGGACATGAACCTCAATTGGATATTGCGATGTTGGAGCGAGGATATCATATCGTTTACTGTGATGTATCCGAACTTTTTGGCAATGAGGAGTCACTACAAATCTGGAATAATTTTTATAAATTCTTACAGCAATTCGGACTGAATAAAAAAGCAGTTATGGAAGGTATGAGTCGAGGTGGGGTATATATATACAATTGGGCTCTACGTTATCCGGATCGTGTTAGTGCCATTTATGCTGACGCACCTGTGTTAAATTTTAAAAGTTGGCCGGGAGGACAAGGAAAGGGAAAAGGAAGTCCAGAGAATTGGGAAATCTTTAAACAGGTTTATAAACTGACAGAACAACAGGCTCTTAATTTTAAAGATGCACCTGTGGATAGAGCTTCTGAAATCGGTGCGTTAAAAATTCCTTCGATTCATGTTGTCGGTGATGTGGATGATATAGTACCGCCGGATGAAAATACACTTCCTTTTGCCAAAGCTTATATTGCCGCTGGCGGAAAATTGGAAATTATACATAAACCGACAGTGGGTCATCATCCGCACAGTTTAGCTGATCCAACGCCACTGGTAGATTTTCTGCTAAGAGCAGATGGGCGTAAGCTAAACTTTGCAGCTATTGCCGCAGCTGGCTCAGAATATAGGAGTGGAGCGGGTTGGAGTCCAAATATGGGCTGGTGGGGAGAAAATGATGATATTAACCGTATTTTGGACAGTAAGAAACAACAGTTGGACATTTTATTTGTCGGTAATTCCATTACACAGGGTATTGGAGGTACAAGGTCACATCTTCCTTATAAACCAGGTTACACTGCATTTGAATCCGTTTTTTCATCATACAAATGGGATTGTGCAGGAATAGCGGGCGACCGAACACAACATGTACTTTGGAGGTTGATCAATGGTAAATATAAGGAGGCAGCTCCTAAAGTTGTTGTCGTAACAATAGGTGTCAATAATTTCTTAGATGGTGATACGGCTGAAGAAATTGTAGCAGGTATCCTTGAAATAAAAAAATGGATACGCACGAATATGAAGAATTCTAAATTGATCTTAACGGGGCCATTGCCTGTAGGCGTGGAAAGTACGGATCCCCGAAGACGAAAATATGAGGATATACACCGTCTTTTAGCGATTCAGGCTAAAGATCAATGTTGGATCTATGCCCCGCTATCTGATACGTTTATAAAAGCTGACGGTAATTTATCGTTGGATGATTATAGCACTGACGGCATCCATCTTTCTGGAGGGTATACGAAATGGGCGCAAAGTTTGTCAAAAATAATTCAAAAGGCATTAGGTGAATAATTTTTTGAACTCTAATGTTCTATAAAAATATAATTTCTATTAAGGGATAGAATATTAAACAGGACATTTTTTTATAAGAGGAGCCCAATATTTATTGGGCTCCTCTTATTTTTTAAAAACTTCCAATTTTTTCTGTTTATATCATACTAAGGAAGCTTTATATTTAATTAGATTTTTTGAAGTTCTATTTTTTCGCCTGCTTTTAAAGAGATGTTATACGTATCTCCTTCTTTACTGATCATTTTATTTGTTTTTGATTTTAATGGTTGCTCATAGCGTAATCTTAAAGTACCGGTTTGTTCTGCTTTAATGATCAATTTATCAAGTTGACCGTTTGTTTTAGAAGCGCTAATTAAGAAGCCACCTTCAGCTCTGAGATCAGTAAAGGAAATGTTTTTCCAACTTATCGGGATTGCTGGAAATAGCTCCACATAACCTTGTTTGCTCTGTATTAGCAATTCGTGGATTCCCTGTGCAAATGCAAAGTTGCCTTCTAATGTAAATGGTCGATAAGTAAAACCTGAATATTGTCCACCTTTCTGGTCTCCGTTGACATGGAAGGAATTGGTCGAACAAAAATTGTTAGCAAATTTTTGGAGATTAAGAACTGCCTGATCGCCCTCTTTTGCACGGGCATGTAAACAAGCCATCCAGCTGAAGGAGTAACCAACCCAAGCACGAGTGCCTAATTTTTCTAAATGGCGCATTGATTTTGTGATCTGATCTTTATCTTCTGCTTTATTGATATCCAAAAGACCTAGTGGATAGATGGATAAATAGGGTGACATATGACGGTGGGAATGCTCCATAGGAACATCGACCGCAACCATTAATCCTGTTTCATTTTTTGCATAACCGGGTAGTTGTGTTCCTACAGCTCTCCATGCTTTGGCATCGTTTATTTGTCCGCTAGCTTCGCTTACTTCTGCAGCAGCTTCAAATAGAAAATGGGCAAGGGCGAGATCAAAATTGGTCCAATCTTTAAACCAGGCATTTGTGCTATTATCATTATATTCAGGACTTGCGCTAAGTGGAAGATAACGTTTTCCATTGCGTACCTCTGTAATGTTGCGAAGGTAAGTGGCCGATTCGATAATGTACGGTAATGCTCTTTCCTTAAGAAATTTCTTATCCATACTGTACTTCCATTGCATATAGAAATGGTGTGCGGTCCAAGCGCTTACTGTTGGTGAAAGGGCATATTGAACCCAGCCGCCCATGGGGATTCCACTTAATGTCAGAACGCCGGGAATGTTAAGACCTTCAACACCAAAATACTGTTTGGTGTAAGCTAAATTGGCTGGTCTGATTTTCCATAACCAGTCTGTGAAAGTTTCGGCTTCAGCAAGTCTATTTCCTGTATAGGTGGGCCAATAGCTGAGCTGTGTATTCAGATCATTGTGAAAATCTCCTTTCCATGGCGGTAATCCACCATTATCTGCAGTCCAAACTGCTTGAAGTGTAATGGCCGGTGCTCCTTTTCTTGCTGCAGCGCCGATTTTATACATTTCCAAATAGTACTGTCTTTGTAATAAAGCATCAGGTATGTTTATCGCTGATTGCTTCCAGTAAGCATTCCACCAGGAGAGATGAGTTTCTGTAAATTTGTTGGTGGTTTTTGATTGGATCTCTTTATTTAAGTTTGCTTTTTCATTATTGGCTACAGTCCACATACCAATAAGCTTATTGGGCGAGACTTCTTTCCACTCCAATAATACTTCATAAAACCTATTTTCATAGGTCGGCTGGTGAATAAGCTGGCTGTGTGTTGATGTGGTCAACTTCCCTTGTGTATAGCCTAGCCGCGATAGACTTTGTCCATCGACTACGGACACTTCGTTACTATTATCAGAAGCCAACGCATATTGATGTGGAAGTAATTTGGGAAGGGCATTTTGTATATTTTGACCTGTAATCTCAAAATAACCCACTGGTTTATCTGCATGAATAAAGCAAGTAAATGTGTTTCCGTTGTCAAAGCGGACGGTGTTTGTTGCAGTTTTTATATCCAGTACATTGGAGACTACCTTGCCTAAAGAAGCGAGATCAAAAGACATGGCTGCGGCAGGAAGTTTGGTTGGGTAGGGATAATCCCCATAAGGATTGTCACCCCATTTTTGTACTTCGGTATATTGCCCCGAATGAAGTTTTTGCTGTACCCATTTGAAGTCATGTTGTTCAAGTTGAAATGCCTTACGCTCGTCCCATAAATCGGCACGATCTAAAGATAGTCTTAAGGTATTATCTTTTTGCCAGATTAATGCGCCAAGCATACCATTTCCTAAAGGGATGGCTTCGTCCCAACGGGTTGCTAAATGTTCGGATTGAAGATTGTCCTGCTTAGAAGGTTGTGCGTATAGCGGACAGGTTAGCGTAGCTATCGCTATTAATGATAATAAATATGATTTCATTGAAAGCTCTAATGGTTCTTGCCAAAGTTAAAGAATTCACTAAAGTTTGTTTGGATGTTTATTATCAATTATTGATGCAAAGTTAACCTTTTATAATTTATCAACGTGTATTAATACCTGTATTAGGGAATTACATGTCCATTTCTTTACGATATTCCCGTGGACTTTTTCTCATAATAGTTTTAAAGAATTTATTGAAGTTGGTTAGATTTTGATAGCCACTTTGGTAGCAGATTTCAGAAATTGACAGTTGTTTATTCATCAGCAATTTGCACGCATGTCCGATACGCATTTCATTAACAAATTTAGAGAATGATTTTTGGGTATGGCGTTTGAAAAAACGACAAAAGGCATTGGGTGTCATATTAACCAACTCTGCGGCTATTCCTAATGAAACTTCTTCTCGGAAATTTTGCATAACATAAATGTATACATTATTAATGCGATTGGTTTCTTGTTCTCCAAAAGTAGGTTTATAGCCTTCTGAGGCTAAATTTTCGCATTCTTCTGCCTGATGGAGCAATTCAATAAGATTTAGAAATCCTGTGATTCTAGAAAAACTCTTTTTCTGTGCTAGACTTTTAATTAGTTCGGTAGCTTGTTCTAAGGTTTGTCCATGAAATCTCAATCCTCGTTTTGATCTTTTGATGAATTGCTGCATAGCACTAATGGTTGCTTGATCATCTGTAAGTCGTAGTAAGAAATCCGCTGGAAAATAGAGTACGATTGCTCTTGCACGTTCATCATGTTGGGGATTAAGAAAAATATCGTCATTACGCCAGATGTGAGGGATATTTGGTCCCATTAGCACAAGATCTCCAGCACTAAAGCTATCGACATGATTGCCAACGACACGTTTTCCATAACTCTCTAAAATTAGGACGAGTTCACATAACTCATGGAAATGTAAGGGGTTACTCAAAAACTCCTGATCGACCTGCTTGATGAGGATTGTCTTCTCGTTAGGGGGAGACAGTTCAATAAATTGTGCTTTCATAATAGGATATGATGATTAATAATTGTCAAACAAATATAAGTAATAATTTTTCGAATAAAACAATACTGATTATTTTGTCATGTTAAATTATGAAGATGGGTGTAAAAAGTTTTATTTCATGTGTATCAAGTTTTAGTTTGTTGTCTTCAGGAGCGATAACTTTGAGTTCTATGTTCGCGTGTTCGCTTCATATACCTTTATAGTAAATATTTTATGTGTATAATAACCAATTTTTAAAATGAAGATGTTGAAATTAGTAGTGATATTTTTGTTTTTGGCTGTTTCTCATCTCGGTGTTTTGGGACAGGAGTTAGCTTATGAGTTACCAAAGAAAACAAACCAGGTTAAAAGTCCTGTACTATCGCTCAACGGAGAGTGGCAGTTTCAATTTGATAAGCAATCCGATTGGGCACCAATACAAGTACCTGGGGAAGCCGTGATGCAAGGGTATGGAATAGAACATGATAAATCATTTTTTTATAAAAGAAAGTTTACACTGCCCAAAGACTTTAAAGGGAAAAAGATCGTCTTGCGGTTTGATGGTGTCTATAGTCAAGCGACATTAAGTATTAATGGTAAAGTGATCAGAACGCATAAAGGAGGATTTACACGCTGGGAAACCGATATCACTCCTTATGTTAATTTTGATAAGGAAAATGAAGTTTTTCTGGAAGTTCAAGATAAACTGGATGATATATCTTACGCTTCGGGGTATGCACATCATCCGATTGGAGGGATATTAAGAGATGTTACCCTATTTGCAACTGCTGTAAATAGCATACATGATTTTGGTGTTGAAACAGATTTGGATCAGCATTTTAAAGATGCTGTCTTAAAATTAAATTATACGTTGCAAGAGGCGCAAGGTGTTACTGTTCATTATGCGTTATATGATAGTAAGAATAAACTCGTTCCCGAGTCTGAACAACAATTTGTGGTAAACAAAGGTCACAATAGCAATAGTTTTCCAATAGCTAATCCTTTGAAATGGGATGCTGAACATCCTAATCTTTATCGTCTTGATGTTAAAATTAAAAAAGACGGTAATGATACGTATGCGTTTAGTAAAGCGATCGGATTTCGTGAAGTTAAGATTATTGAAGACCAGATGTTTGTGAATGGGAAACCTGTTAAATTAAGAGGGGCTAATCGTCATGATGTTCATCCTACTTTAGGTCGTGTTAGTGTACCTTACTACGATAGTTTGGATGTTAAATTGTTTAAAGATTCTCATATTAATTTTGTAAGAACTTCACATTATCCGCCATCAGAACGATTTGTTGAGTTCTGTAACCGCTATGGAATTTATGTAGAAGTAGAAACAGCTGTTTGTTTTGTTGATACTTATAGACAAAAGAATTATGCACCTGGCGCTACTCAAAATGATGCTAATCATACGGATCAATATCTGAGCCAATGTCGCGAAATGGTCAATACTTTTAGAACACATCCATCGGTTATTATCTGGTCTATTGGAAATGAATCTATCTACGGAAGTAATTTCAGAAAAAGTTGGGATTTGGTTAAAAATGCTGATCAAACCAGGCCTGTTATCTGGAGTTATCCAGGATCGCAATCTAGTGATGCGAAGATTTATGAAATATTAAGTATGCACTATCAGGATGTTAATGGTAATCTGACACAGTTTGGAAAGACAACTAAAGGATATGAAGGACATGGTATACCAGCTTTGTTTGATGAATGGGCACATCCTGCTTGTTACACGTATCAGACCTTACGAGATGATCCGAATATCAGAGAATTTTGGGGAATCTCGATGGATATGATGTGGGGAAGATTATTTCCGACCAAAGGTGGATTGGGTGGTGCAATTTGGGGATATGTAGATGATACCTTTAATATTCCTCAAACCTTGAAAAAAGGTACACCATTTTGGAATGAATTTGCAAAATCTGCAAAGCCGGAAGGATATCAAGGTCATGCTGTAGGATATGGAGAATGGGGTATTGTAGATGTCTGGAGAAGGCCCAAACCTGAATTCTGGTCGACGAAGAAAGCACAGTCTCCTATTCGGATCTTGAACGAGGGAAAGGTTGTGAAAAATTTTGCAGCACAACAGCAAATAAAATTTGATGTATACAATAGATATGATCACACCAATCTTAATGAAGTAAAATTAGCATATACTTATGAAGGACGTACGAAGACAATTGGATTGCCTTCCATTGAACCCCATGCTAAAGGACAATTTGAATTACCGGCGGAAGAATGGAAAGAGGGGAGATCGGTACGCTTAAACTTTATTGATCAGGATGGTCGTGTCGTGGATACTTATGAGTATTATTTTGGTGAACGACCTATCGATATGCCTGAAGCTTCACATAAGGGTAAACTTAAACTTGTGGAAACTAAAGAAAATTTTATCATCAAGGGACATAATTTTGAAATACCTATTTCGAAGGAAACAGGGTTGATTGAAGGTGCAACTACTAATGGGAAGGTGTTTATTGAAAAGGGGCCTTTCTTGAATATGGATGTAAACCTGAATCATTTAACGGGAGCAGAGGTTAGAAAAAGCGCGAACAAATATTTGATTTACGATAAAGATTGGAAGAAGACCTCTGTGAAATGTGAAATTAAAGATGGTGTTGCGTTACTTGCTATTGCTGGAACTTATCAAGGATTACAAGTGTATTTTGATATTGTGATCAAGTCTGGAGGAGAAATGACGACTAATTACCGTACTGCTGGAGAACCTAACGGCTATCTAAGAGAGGTTGGTATAAAATATTATATGCCAAATGATCTGGACCGTTTGAATTGGAAAAGAGATGGATATTGGAATTACTATCCTGAAGGAGAATTTGCCGGAAATGAAGGGAGTGCTGATCTTTATAAAAGTAAACAGGCTGCATATGGTGAGAAACCTACTCAAGGGTGGGACCAGGATACACACAATTACTATTACTGGTCGGATAAGGGCGCTCGAAGTGAGCATCCTTTAACCAACAAAGCAAAAAGTATGAAAGAGAATGCTTTTTATTATACACTTTCTTCTGGTAAATCAACCCGGGTTTCTGTGATAGCACCAAAGGGTGATGTTGCTTGTCGAATAGACCGTATGGAGGGTGAGCAAGTTATACTGTTTGTCAATAATAAATGGGATTATCCTGAAATCGCCTGGGGGAACTATTGCAAAACGTTAGAAGCGTCTCCATGTAACGGTGCTATAACCTTAAGATTTTAATTATAAAATTAACTACATATGTTAACTTGGATTGATCAATTGATTTATGTTCTGTACTTCATTCTTGTGGGTGGATATGGATATTATATCTATAAGAAAAAGGAGACGTCTGGCTCTTTAAGTCATGATTTTTTCCTCGCAGAGGGATCATTAGCATGGTGGGCGATTGGAGCGTCCATCATTGCTTCTAATATATCTGCAGAACAGTTTATTGGGATGTCCGGCTCCGGATTTGCCTTGGGTATTGCAATTGCTTCTTACGAATGGATGGCAGCCCTAGGATTGATCATTGTCGCGATATTCTTCTTGCCCATTTATCTGAGGAACAAGATTTATACGATGCCTGAATTTCTGAGGAAGCGGTTTGATAATCGGGTGAGTATGATCATGGCTGTGTTTTGGGTGCTGGTATATGTTTTTGTTAATCTCACTTCGATCCTATATTTGGGAGCTTTGGCAATACATGCAATTGCGGATGTTCCATTTGTCTGGTGTATTTGGATATTAGCTATACTGGCAGGATTTATAGCATTAGGTGGCATGAAGGTCATTGGTTATACGGATGTAGTACAGGTCGTACTGTTAATTATCGGTGGCTTGACAACAACTTATATTGCACTGAGCTTGGTCGCTGATGCCGAAGGATTGTCAGGATGGTGGAATGGCTTGAAAGTATTGAAAGCAGAGGTGCCTTCTCATTTTCATCTGTTTATTGAAAAAGGACAATTGACTAAACCTGATGGTGGTGATGCTTACATGGATCTACCGGGGTGGTCGGTACTTATAGGTGGTATGTGGATTATGAATCTTTCTTATTGGGGTTGTAATCAGTATATAACGCAACGGGCATTAGGAGCTAAAAATCTAGCCACTGCGCAACAGGGTATGTTGTTTGCCGCATTTATGAAATTACTGATGCCTTTGATTGTCGTTTTACCAGGTATTGCTGCATTTTATCTATATCAGAGTGGGAATAATCCGCTATTTCAAAACGGTATGATGGACGGAGATATCGTTAAGCCTGATAAAGCGTATCCATTACTGTTATCGATTTTGCCTACTGGATTTAAAGGAATGGCTTTTGCCGCATTGACGGCAGCTATTGTGGCTTCATTGGCTGGGAAAGTGAATAGTATTGCTACAATTGTATCGCTGGATATTTATAAAAATACGCAAACCAAACCGATTGAAGAGTCTTTTTTAGTCAAATTGGGTAAAATCTCGGTTGTAGTTTCGCTATTTATTGGAGCTGCATTAGCACCATTATTAAGTAATCTGGATCAAGGGTTTCAATTTATTCAAGAATTTACCGGCTTTATAACACCTGGTGTACTGGCTATTTTCTTAATGGGTATTTTAACAAAATGGACAACTTCTAACGCCGCTATTGGTGGAGCGCTATCGACTTTCTTTTATTCGATTTTGTTTAAAAATGTATGGTTGGATCAGATGCCTTTTATGAATCGTATTCTTGTGGTTTTTGTCTTTACAGTGATCACGATGACGGTCATTAGTGTTTTTGATAAGAAAAGAAAAAATCAGCAGGCATTGATCTTGGAGAAGGAAATGTTTGTGGTGTCAGATTTATTTAAAGTGGTTAGTTTGTTAATTATAGGCGTGTTGACCGCCTTGTATATCGTTTTTTGGTAATCAATAATAATAGCAATAATAAAAAATATAAAATGGAGACAAATTTGCAAGTAGAGTGGAACAATGATAAGGAATTATTCGCGCTGATCCGCAGAGAATTATTTACAGCAGTCATTGGTGATATTATGGATAAGATGGGGATGTACCATCAGTTTTTACCACCAAATATCCGTTCCATTCGTGACGATATGTTTGTTGTAGGAAGAGCAATGACTGTATTGGAAGCCGATGTAAGTTCATTGGGAGAGTCAACATCTAAAAATCCGGTTCTAGCTAAAACCTTTGGTTATATGCTGGAAGCTTTGGATGATCTTAAAGAGGATGAAATCTATATTTGTAGTGGTTCATCACCGAGCTATGCACTATGGGGCGAGATTATGAGTGCACGAGCAAAAATGCTGGGTGCTGCAGGTGCTATTGTAAATGGCTATTCTAGAGATACGAATGGTATATTAGCACTAGATTTCCCTTGTTTCTCAATGGGTAATTATGCACAGGATCAAGCTCCTCGTGGTAAGGTGATTGATTGGAGAGTGCCAATATGCATCAACAATATTATGATTCAAGATGGAGATATTTTAATCGGAGATATTGATGGTGTTTGTTTGGTGCCGAAGGAGCATGAAGTCGAAGTTTTTACTCGGGCATTGGAAAAAGCTCGAAGTGAAAAAGTTGTTCTGAAAAAGGTTTTAGAGGGTATGGGTGCTAAGGAAGCTTTTGATACCTATGGTATCATGTAATAAGCTTTTTGTTACTCATCAAAGATCGATTTTTCTAAAATTATACATAAACCGAGCGTGTGAGCTCAAGATGTAATGTTATTCCGATGAATATAAAAAAGATTAACGCAGTAATGGTTGTGCTGCTACTGGGGTTTGGACACTTGGGTCTAGCGCAGCAAAGTGCTAACATAAAAATACTTTCTCCTTTACCTGCGAAGGTGGAAGGTATCGATCAACCGCAGATCTCATTAAATGGAGTATGGTCCTTTCGGGTTGAAAATGGAAAACCGGCGACTATAAAAGTTCCTGGTGAATGGGAAATGCAAGGATATGAGGTTAAAGCGGGTGAAAAAGCGGTTTATGAAAAACAGATTTCTATTCCCGAATCTTGGGAAGGTAAACGTATTGCTCTAAAATTTGATGCTGTTAGTTCAAATGCTGTGGTGAAAATGAATGGGCAATATATAGGAGAACATGAGGGAGGTTTTGTTGCTTTTGAAATGGATGTTACGAAAGCAGTGAAGTCTGGTACTAACGTCTTGACTGTTGAGGTACGTGCCAATACGATCAGTGATATTCTTTCGTGTGTGTCCCAGTACGCAGCGCATACGGTTGGCGGTATTTTGAGGAAAGTGACTTTATTTGCGCTTCCTGAGACTCATGTTGCTGATTTAGATGTGAAGGTTAAATTTGATCCTAAATATCAAGATGCTAAACTTCATTTGCAAGCACTTGTGGCTAATAATACATCCGGAAATCAAAATCTAGCTATTCAATATACGCTAAAAGATAAAAGTGGTAAAACTGTTTTTGAAAAGAAAACAGCTAAAAAATCGGCGATAGGAAATCAGACAATACCGTTTGATTTGGATATTCAGGTATCAAAGCCTAAGCATTGGACTGCTGAAAGTCCGTATTTGTATGAATTGACTACTTCATTGTTGAATGGAACTCAAGTGGTACAATCGAATGTACAAAAAGTTGGTTTCCGTGACATTAAGATTCGAGGTAATGAACTTTTGGTTAATGGTCGTCCGGTTAAGTTGAAAGGGGTAAACCGTCATGCTGTACATCCGTTAATGGGTAGAGCATCTGATCCGGTTTTGGATAGAAAAGATGTTGAAGTATTTTTAGCGGGTAATCTCAACTATATCCGTACTTCACACTACCCACCTTCGGAAGAGTTTTTAAATGCGGCAGATGAACTGGGCTTGTATGTAGAAAGTGAATCGGCTCTAAACTGGATACAGCACCACGCTTCACCTATCTGGCGTCATTGGAATTATCAAGATCCGAAATTTTTGCCTACAATGCTACGTGCAAATATGGATAATGTCGTGAGTAATAGAAAGCATCCATCTATCATCTTCTGGTCATTGGGTAATGAATCTAGGTGGAGTGATTTATGGGCTGAGGTAAACAAGACCGTAAAAGCGTTGGATAAAACCCGACCTACTGTATTTCATGATCAAACTTGGGGAAGTTTTAACAATGCTGGTAGTAAAGCTGATATTGCTAATTATCACTATCCCGGAATTAATGGACCAAAGGCTACAGATACAATGAGCAGACCTACTTTGTTTGGTGAATACGCGCATTTATCGGATTATAATAGAAGAGAACTATTGACGGACCCAGGGGTAAGAGATGCATTTAATGCACCAATGGTCACTTATTTTGACTCGATGTATGTTCATAAAGGTAATTTAGGCGGAGCAATTTGGAGTGGTATTGATGATACTTTCCATATGCCGGATGGACGAATTGTAGGTTATGGACCTTGGGGACCAATTGATGGCTGGAGAAGAGAAAAACCAGAATATTTTGGGATGAAAAAAGCCTATTCTCCAGTACGTATTTCTAATTTGAAAAGTAATTCCAATAATATCACCTTCGATGTTGAAAATCGTTATGATTTCCGTTCATTAAAAGATGTGGAAATAAAAGTGATGGTTGATGGTAAATTAATTCCGGTAACTTCTAATCTGCAAGCTCGTTCAGCAGGTAAACTTGTTGTCCCAAATGCTTCGGGTGTATTCAATAAGGTTGAAATTATCGTCAATGATGATCGAGGTTTTGAGGTTGAACATGAGATTTTTGAAACGCCAAAAGTAGTAACAGTAAATGGAACAGCTAAAGCGTTAGCTTTGAAACAGGATTCGGCATTTGTTTATATTACCCAAGGAGATGTTGTGTATACCATCAGCAAAACTTATGGATTAATGACTGCTGCTAGAACTTCTGGTGAACAAGTCCTTTCCAAAGGACCATCTGTGGCGATTATCGCTGCAAATGCTGAGGATGGTGGAAAACCAAATGTAGCAGGGGAGACGTATCAAAATAATATATACCCGATCAAGCATTATGAGCAATACACTTTGTTTGCTACACAGGTACAGGCTCGGGATGATAAAGATAGTATCGTTGTCGATTTGAATCTGACGTATCAACAAGGTACAGGTAAGCAACAGTTCATTTTTACAAAAGAAGGTCTGTTTAAAACAAACTATGAGATGAATTATCAGGCTGGTGAAGTTTCTGTTTATCAATATGGTTTAATGTTAGAACTACCTTTGCACTATGATGAACTTAAGTGGTCTAGAAAAGGAGATTTCTCTTATTATCCAGAAAATCATATTGGTCGTAATAATGGTGTAGCGAAGTTAAATGCGAATAACGTATATGAGGTTGAAGCGCATGGCGAGCCGGTTGCGAAAGCTTGGAAAGATGATGCAAATACGATGGGATCAAATGATTTTAGGTCTACAAAGGCTAGGGTGATAACCGCTTCTTTAACGACTGTTGATCGTAAACAGGTGAATCTATTAGCTACAGGCAAGCAAGCTTCCCGTACCTGGAAACAGGATGAACATATTCAATGGTTAGTTGCTGATTATACAAATAGCGGTTCTGAGCCCTTTTATGGAAGTCCCTTTACAGACGGTCGGATTACGCTTAAAAAAGGTGATGTGATAAAAGGAAGTATGATTTTACAGATTGATTAATACGTAACTTTATATAGAAAAATAGGCATAAACTCTCTTTAGAAGAGTTTATGCCTAAATGAATGAAAATGGACTAGTTATATAGTTCTTGAAAATTAAGAAAAGTGTAACGAGCTGAGGATGTCGTTGAAAAAAAATAGACTCATAAATAATATATTCAAATGAAAATAGTTGATGTAAAAGTCTGGTTGGTAGAGGGAGTAAAATACAACTGGACACTATTAAAAATTTATACGGATACAGGTCATACTGGTGTTGGGGAAGCAACAAATTGGCCAGGAAGTCCTTTGGTGTTTGAAGCAGCAAAACATGTAGGTCAGCGTATAATCGGTTTAGATCCGATGCGGACTGACTTTATATGGACAAAGCTCTACCGCGATTTAAATTGGGTTGGTCCCTACGGTGCTAGTATGTGTGCCATCAGTGGAATAGATATGGCGCTCTTGGATTTAAAAGCTAAAGTGTTAGGAGTGCCTTGTTACGAATTGTTGGGAGGCGCTTTCCGTAAAGATATTTTGCTTTATGCTAATTATTGGTTCACTGGTGGTGGACATAATGGCGAAGATTATGCCGCACAAGCGCTTAAAGTAAAAGAAGCTGGTTTTACCGGCCTTAAATTTGATCCATTTGCGCATACTAATTATTTATATGGAGAAGATCTTGCTCCTAATTTAACCTTGACTTCGGAGCAGCAGGATTTAGCATTTAATGTGAGTAAAGCTGTACGTGATGCCGTTGGTCCTGATTTTGATATTATGATCGAGACACATGCGATGTTGAATTATCGGGTTGCAGTGAAGATGGCACAACGCCTATCAGCATTAGATATTACCTGGTATGAAGAACCTGCAGGTCCGGAAAGTGCGGATACTTTACGAGCTATGCGTGAACGGATTCCTTCAAACGTATCTATTTGTGTCGGTGAACGTCACTATACAAGACATGGTATCCGACCTGTTTTAGAAAAAAATATCTGTGATATTATGATGCCCGATATTACCCGTTGTGGAGGACCATCCGAAATGAAGCGTATGGCAACGATGATGGAGGCTTATAATGTTTTGTTAGCGCCACATAATCCAAATGGTCCACTGTCCACTTTGGCTAGCGCACATGTATGTGCTTCTGTGCCGAACTTCTTTAGACAGGAATTTATGTTTAACGATGTTGCTTGGAGAGATACTGTTATCGATCATCCAATTGCGGATATGGTTCAAAATGGTGTTCTTTCATTAAGTGACAGACCTGGATTAGGAGTGGATCTGGTAGAAGAGGAGATGGAAAAACATCCAGGAATATTAGAACCAAGACCTGGATTTTACGTTTAATAGTTACGATGGCATTATCAATTGATTTAAAAGGGAAGACTGTATTAGTCACGGGAGGGATATCTGGTATTGGACTTGGTACTTCTATCTTATTTGCTCAAGCCGGAGCTCGCGTTATTGTATGCGCAGAGCAACCTGCTGATGGAGTGCAGGTACAATACTATCGACAACAGATGAAGGTCTATACTGATGATGCAATTTATTATCAGGTGGATTTAACCAAGGCTATGGAGATTCAACTGTTCGCAGATGAGTTGCTTCAAAGTTATGGAAAACTTGATGTAGTCGTTTCTAATGCAGGAATGAATGTGTTTGATACTGTTGAAAACTGTGATCAGGAAAAATGGGATCTCAATCAACATCTTAATCTTGAATCACACTGGCAGGTGGGAAAAAAAATGAAACCATTACTAGATCAAGCTGAGCAAGGTGTTTTTATTATCATGACATCTAATCATGCTTATTCTTCTATGAAAGGTTGTTTTCCATACAATGTAGCTAAAGCAGGGTTATTGGCTATGGTGAAGGCCATGGCTATTGAATGGGCTCCTCATATTCGTACTGTAGGTATTGCTCCGGGGTTTATTGATACACCTGGAAATCAAAAATGGTTTGATTCTTTTGATGATGCGGACAAAGCAAGAGCTTCTACCGTGGCGCTTCATCCTGTGAAACGTTTAGGAACCCCTGAGGAAATCGGTGCTTGGTGTGTGTTTTTAGCGAGCGATTATGCAGCGTTTGCGAATGGAACGACCTACCTTATTGATGGTGGCAGAAGTGCTTTGATGCAAGACTAAGGGAAACGGTTAAATACATAAGATTATACATCTTTATGATATTTTAGTATATGGTAAAGGATTGGATAAGTTGGTAGTTTTACTCCTCTGATCCAATCCTTTTACGTTTAATCGGATTTAAGATAACACCATCTAAGTGATAAACTGAGTTTAGTAAACTCAAACATAATTATATTCTAATGAAAAATGCACAATTATTGGTCAAATCAACCTGTCAATTAGGAGAAAGTATTTTATGGGATAAGCGTAATGCTAGTATCTATTGGGTTGACATCTTAGGTAAACAAATTTATAAACATAAGTTTGGTGGTGAACAGACGAGTATCTGGAATTTGGATGACTATGTCAGTAAAATTGTATTGAATGATCGTCTCGGTTTTATCTTAGGCATGCAGGGGATGTTGGCATCTTGGGAAGAAGCTACAAATATAGTAAAACCTATTATTGATATTCCGCACGAGAATGGTCAGATCCGAACAAACGATGGTGGTCTGGATCCGGACGGTAATTTTTGGATCGGAACAATGCATATGGATGCCATTTCTGGGCGTGGAAAGTTATATTGTTATAAAGATCAAAAACTGCATGTCATGCTTGATGCGGTCTCTATACCTAATGGAATTGTATGGAGCGGGAAATTACCCTATACTTATTTTATTGATACTTTTACTAATGAAATACGTCGGTATGATTTTACAAAAGATACTAATGAAACTGCTCATTATGATGTGTTGGTTAAAATTCCATCGGAATACGGTTCTCCGGATGGTATGTGTATAGGTCCTGATGGAAACTTGTGGGTTGCCCATTGGGGAGGGTACGGCGTATACTGTTGGGATATAAATACAGGCAAGCTTTTAGATAGAATATATGTTGATGCACCCCATGTTACTTCTTGTGTTTTTGGCGGACCTAATAATCAGGATTTGTTTATTTCAACGGCAAAAGTAGGACTAGACGAACAGCAACTTTTGAAATACCCTAATAGTGGTTCGGTTTTCCATTATAAAATATCGTAAAAAAATTGAATGCGACTTATCATACTCTATGAAAGTGTGATAAGTTGTATTTCGTTTTATCAATCAATGCTTATTGATTGATTTGCTCGGTCGGTATGTAATATTGCTGACGATAAATTTTGGGAGTGATACCCATTTCTTTGTTAAAACTTCTTGAAAAATGATAAGGATCAAAATACCCTAACTTAAAAGCGATTTCTTTTATTTTATAGGATGAATATTTTAGATATTGACATGCTTGTTCGAGTCGGATCCGATTATAATAGGTCATTGGTGAGCTATTCATCTTTTCTGTAAAAAGTCGTGTAAGATGTGAAGACGAATAACCTATCAAGTTAGATAATTCCTGAAGTGTTAGCTTTTTTTCTAAATTTTCTTTCATAATTGCAATGCACTTATTCATGATATTTTCGCTATTCAGACGACTATTACGAAGATATTGCTCTTGATACTTTAAGGATGCTAAGAAGTAAAGAAGTGTAAAACTAATATAATCCAATGTCTCTGCATGATAACCAAATTTCAAATTTTCATAAATATTATGAAAAAGATCTAGGCTGTGTTTTTTGCTCTGTGGACCTGTATTTTTTAATGCAAGTGGTTTACCTTTTAAGGATTGAACTAATCCACTATCTTCTCCTTTGAAATGTAACCAATAGATGCTCCATGGATTGCTATCTCTACTTCCGTAGCTATGTGCCTCGCCTGCAGGTATAAGGTAATAGGTATCCGCTGATAAATGTACTGTTCTATTTTCATGTGTTACCCATCCCATACCCTCTGAACAATAGATGAGAATATGTTCGTTGCATCCCTGATCTCTGTTTCTAAGATGATACCTAGCTTCAGGATAATAGCCAATATGGGTAATAAATAGATTTTTTTTAGCTGGTAGCAGTTTCTGCATTTGTAGAATATCCAATGGTAATGCTATCGCTTCTTCTCCTTTAAATCCTTCAGAAATAGAAATTTTTTTAGTCATAATTAGTCGGATTGTTTTCGATGGTTATAACATGTCTTTACAATTTAAACTAGAGGTACAAGCTATTTTATGAATAATTTTCAAATCTTCAATATGCAATTTTGAAGCGCTTAAATCTATATTTTCATCATAATAGGGGCCCTAGTTATAAAGGTGTATTTATTAGGGATTATTGTTACCTTTGGTAATATGCTTATAATCGTTTTGCTTTACCAAAGATAATGTTGGTTTAACATGAATAGATAGCGTAAATTTTCATTTACATGGATTATTTTCTTTTATAAATTTGAAATGAAGAAATTTGAAAATAAAAAAGATGGCTTTGATGGCGAGGTGTGCGTTGTCGTTCCCCCAATTGTTGTTAAACAGAATAGTTTGGAAAAAATTTCTGGTAATTTTTACATTACAGATATTGGTTATTTTCCAAAAGCAAGGTTTCATTACCGCCAACGAGAAGAAGGATGTATGCAACATATTCTGATCCATTGCGTGGATGGGAGAGGAGAAGTTTCTATTGGCAACGACTTATACCATATCCAGGCGAATGAATATATTTTAATTCCGGCCAATACTGCACATACCTATCAAGCGGATCATAATAATCCATGGACAATTTACTGGATACATTTTAATGGTAGAAATGCCGGAGATATTGTGGATGGTATATATAAGAATGTTTTGCTTAACAAAAATTCATTTGTCTTTGGAGAAGAAATGAAATCTATTTTTGAGAAGATGTACACATTACTTTTAAAAGGATATGGTCGTGAGATTATGGAATGTCTAACGATGACTTTACCTTATTTTTTAAGTGGATATCTTCATCGTGAGATTTCTAGTAATTGGCAACTGGAGAATAAAGGGGATATTATAAATAGCTCCATCTTATACCTTAAAACTAATTTTAGTACAAAAATTAGTTTAAAAGATATTGCTGCTAATAGTAATCTTTCTGTTTCACATTTTTCAAAGCTCTTTAAAATGCGTACTGGTTATTCTCCGATTGAATATCTAAATCACCTTAAAGTACAGAAAGCCTGTTATATGTTGCAGTTTTCGGATAGCAGGATATCGGAGATTTCATTCGATCTCGGTTTTGAGGATCAATATTATTTTTCAAGACTTTTTAAAGATCATATGGGTGTATCGCCTTCTCACTATCGTAACAGTGTTAAATTGGATGAGAATATAATCCATTAATTCACACGAATTATACATCCTTAAGTTTGTATCTCTTTCTAATTTAGTCATTCTAAAACCAAGTTTATGAATGCTAGAGAAAGTAAGGTATTATTATATAGTTTGATTGCCTCTTTAGGAGGCCTGCTGTTTGGCTTTGATATTGCCATCTTTTCGGGGACTATACCTTTTATTGTGCCACATTTTAACCTTGAACCTGATCAGTTGGGCTGGGTGGCAAGTTGTTTGTACGTTGGTTGTATCTTTGGGGCTATGGCCTTTGGAAGAATCGCACAGCGATTAGGAAGAAAGCCTTCTTTAATTCTAGTATCCCTCATTTTTATTGTATCCTCTATTTTCATGGGAATAGCCAATAACATTGATAGTATTATCTTTTGGCGTATTGTGGCCGGGTTTAGTGTCGGCGGAGCTTCTATTCTGTCACCACTTTATATTGCGGAAATAAGTCCGCAGAAGATCCGTGGTAAAATGGTTTCCTTAAATCAGATGGCTATTGTAATTGGAATTTTGTTGGCATATCTGTCCAATTATTTTCTTTCAGGAATAGAAGGGAATTGGCGATGGATGTTTATAAGTGGGGCAGTTCCTGCAACCGCTTTTTTGATCGCATCATTTTTCTTTCCGGAGAGTCCAAAATGGCTGATTTATAAGGGTAGACTTGCCGAAGGTAAACGTATTCTTGAAAATACCGTAGATGAGAAGGAATTGGTTAATGAGCTGGAATATTTACAGAGTCAAAATACGAAGGGAAAAGATTCTATCGGCGCGATCTATCGCTCCATCTTTCAAAAACCACATTCTTTTTTGTTACTGATAGCTATCGTAATCGCTGTTTTTCAGCAAATATCGGGTGCTAATGCGGTCTTGTTTTATGCACCAATTATTTTTGAAAAAGTTGGTATGGACGTTGAAAATCAATTGTTAATACAGATTTTGATTGGTTCGGTCAATCTGTTGTTCACATTGGTTGCTATTCGAACAGTCGATAAAGTTGGACGAAAAAAACTGATGATGATAGGTGCAGGTACCATGGCAATTTTATTGCTCTTGATTGGGCTTTCTTTCCAAGGTGATTTCATTCCTCAAAAATTTGTAAGTGTACTTGTTCTTCTTTTTATTGGAACATATGCGGCGACATTGGCACCGGTTACCTGGGTTATTATTGCTGAAATTTTTCCATTAAGAATAAGAGAACAGGCCATGTCCATTGCTTCTGCCTTTTTGTGGGTTGCATGTTTCGGAATTACTTATGTTTTTCCAGTCATGATTGCCACATTGACCACATTTCAGACATTTACCATATTCGGTGGTTTATGTGCGATCTATTTCTTATTCCTGTGGCTTTATGTGCCAGAAACTAAAAATAATCGGGTCTAACATCATTGAGATGTTTTAATTGGTGAAAATTTAAACTCCATGAGTTGAAAATGTATTTAGCCTTCAGACGCTAAAGAATTATATAAATATTAATAAACAAGCACACATTATTTTAATGAACGAAGTAAAAGATAAAGTCGTCATCGTCACGGGGGCAGGGAAAGGTATTGGAGAGGGTATTGCAACATACTTCGCTGCATGTGGTGCTAAAGTCGTCATCGCTACCATTAACAATCAGGAAGGTGAAGATCTACAAAAAAAACTGACTGATAAAGGTTATCAGGCTTATGCTGTACAAACTGATGTTTGTTCTGAAGAGAGTGTGATCAATATGATTGCAAAGACAGAACAATTTTTTGGATCGATCGATATATTGATCAACAATGCGGGTATTACGTTGTTTAAATCAATTTTGGAGGCTACAATAGAGGACTGGGATAGCGTTATTAATACGGATTTGAGAGGTGTATTTTTGTGTACTAAGTATGTTGCCCAGAGTATGATAAAGCATGCTAGCCATGGATCAATTATTAACATATCTTCTAATCATGCTTTCAGAACTTTGCCCGATACAGAAATGTATGCAGCAGCTAAAGGCGGGGTCAATGCCATGACAAGAAGTATGGCGCTAAGTCTCGGGAAATATGGAATCAGGGTTAACTGTGTATGTCCCGGGTTTACGGATACTTACCACTATCAAAACTGGTTGGCTGATAAGGATAATCCATCACAAGTCGAGGCTGATGTTGTGAAATTGCATGCAACTGGTAAAATTTCGACACCATTAGATATTGCTCATATGGTTGCGTTTTTAGCTGGTGAAGCAAGTTCTAATATAACAGGTGGTGAATTTATGGTTGATGGAGGATTGACTGCTGGTCTTTATCATGCGGATAAATTTTAATCTATGAAAATAATAGCATACGAGCTTTTTAAAGTACCACCGAGATGGTTGTTTTTAAAAATCGTCACAGACGAAGGGATAATCGGTTGGGGTGAACCTGTTTTAGAAGGTAAAGCGGACACGGTATGTGCTGCCGTGCGTGAGCTTATGGATACACTTATCGGTAAAAATCCGATGGATATTGAAGACCACTGGAATATGATGTATCGAGGTGGGTTTTACCGTGGGGGGCCTATTCTCATGAGTGCAATAGCAGGCATAGATCAAGCACTTTGGGATATTAAAGGTAAATTTTATAATGCACCAATTTATGAATTACTTGGAGGGAAATGCCGTACCGAGATTGAAGTTTACTCATGGGTAGGTGGCGACGAACCACAGGTTATTTTGGAGGAAATTCAAAAGGTGGTTGATCTCGGTTTTCGGACGATAAAAATAAATGGCACCAATAGCATGCGCTATTTGGATTCTTATGCTGAAATCGATGCGCTTTTGGAGCGGATGGCTTTGATAAGAGAGCGCTTTGGTAATCAGATCAATGTCGGAATTGATTTTCATGGTCGGGTACACAAACCTATGGCTAAGATATTGGTTAAAAAATTGGAAGAGTACAATCCTATATTTATTGAAGAGCCACTGCTTTCTGAAAATATGGAAGGCATAGAGCAATTGGCAAAATTGACCCATATTCCTATTGCACTAGGAGAGAGACTTTTTTCACGCTGGGATTTTAAGCGGGTATTGGAGAGTAGAGCTGTTGATATTATCCAGCCTGACCTTTCTCATGCTGGAGGGATTACGGAATGCCGTAAAATTGCGTCTATGGCGGAGGCTTATGATGTGGCAGTGGCTCCTCATTGTCCTCTAGGACCTATAGCACTTGCTGCCTGTCTGCAATTGGATGCTGTGGCTCACAATGCTGCGATACAGGAGCAGAGTCTAGGTATTCATTACAACACTTCTAACGATCTTCTCGACTATGTCTCGAATAGTGAGGTTTTTTCATATGAAAGAGGGATGGTAAAGATACCAAGTGGTCCCGGATTAGGTATCACGGTTGATGAAGATTATGTTAAAAAGATGAGCTTGATTGGTCATGACTGGCATAATCCAATATGGAGAAATGAGGATGGTTCAATAGCCGAATGGTAGTTTATAAAGATTAAGATTATGAATTTTGAAGATAAATTGAAAAATAAGGAAGTGGTGATCGGACCCTTTTCTAAGACCTCTGATGCGGGGATGATTGAAGCGATGGGATATGCGGGTTTTGATTTTATAATCATTGATTTGGAACATGGACCTAATGATGTTTTAAACGCGCAAAATTTGGTTCGAGCGGCTGAGATTTCACATACTTTCCCTATTATCCGTGTTGCTGAAAATGGCCCAACGGAGATTGGAAAAGCGCTCGATATTGGTGCAAAGGGAGTGCAAGTTCCTCAGATTACAAATGCTGATGAAGCAAAGCAAGCTGTTCAGTATGCTAAATTTGCACCATTGGGTATGCGGGGTGTGTGCCGCTTTGTACGTGCGGCAGCGTATTCCAATACAGACCGATTTGAGTACTTTAAATCGGCAAATGATAACTATTTGATTTTGCAACTGGAAGGGGCTGAGGCTATTCAAAATGTGGATGAAATTATTGAAGTGGAAGGTGTTGATGTAATTTTTATAGGTCCCTATGATCTGTCTCAGGCTTTGGGTGTGAGCGGTCAGATCAACCATCCTTTGGTACTGGAAAAGATGAAAGTTATTATTGATAAATGTCGGACAAAGGGATTAGCAACCGGTGTATTTACGGATAACTTGAAAGATGCTAAATCGTGGATCCAATTAGGTGTCAATTATATTTCTTATTCGGTAGATGTCGGTATTATTCAAGAAGCTTCGAAAGCGATTTTGCAAGAGCTGACTTCCAAGAATGGATAGTTATAGAAATTTCCTTTACTATGAGCTGATTGTTATAGTAAAGGAGATTTTTTCTTCGTTTTTTAAGATCTATTGTATCGCTTTAATCGATATAAACGATACGCTCCACTGCGGTTCCCAATATGCCTACACCTCCAGTGATATTTCCCTTGTTCGTAAGAACTTCTTCTTCTGAATTACCCTGTTTGATATTTGTATAATTATAATAATATTGATAAAATGTGGGGTCAACAGCTTGAACAATGCCTTTGTATTCGGTATTGTTATTATCTGCGGAGATTTGAAAATCAATGCTTGCTTCAGTGGTTTTCGGTATAAAAAGTTTGGAGTAAGGTATTTGCAGTTCTCTGTATTTTACATTGTCTGTCTGCATACTTTTAGTAGCTATTGTAGCCTCCTGCCAGTCATCTGAATATATTCTTTCTTTGTTGGCCCCTATAGTATAATTTCTCAACATCATTTTTAGGATAAAACACTGAGGTTTTGGGCTTTTAATCGTTAGTGTCATGTCTGACGTTTTTGTGTTTTTTCTTGTAATTTGAGTATTATAGGAAAAGGGGACTTGTACTTTTGCTTGAATTTTTTCTGATGCTACTGAGATATTGAGGGTATAGTTCATTCCATATTCCAGTGCCATTTTATCATTGACCCAATAACCATTTTGCTCATGTTGATAAACAATTGTTTTACTTTCATTTTTTAGAGATACTGATGCTTGCTGTATTGCTTGAGGCTTTGTCTGTTGATTTAAATTACCCGTTCTTGAAAGGTGTAATATTGATTTTCCGTTTACAATTAAAAGACCATTTACTGCAATTTTGGTCTGATCTGTTAAAGTAATTTTATTTTCTTTTTCACAGCCTAAAAGCATGAATGAAAAGATCATGATAGGATATCTTAAATTTTGGATTTTAAAAAACATAGGTATAGCCCACATAAGGTAAAAATTTAAAAGGATCTACTTGATTGACTATTATTTGATTGTCTTCAATACTTGTCGTTGTAATAATGGGTGCCGGTCTACCGATAATATTATTAATACCAAACCTCAAGTGTGATCGTCGTGAATTATGGTATAATTTGGTATACGCTAATCCAATGTTCAGACTGTAATTATCTTTGAGTTTGTAGTTTTGTATATCTTCGGCATATAATTGGTATTCTTCTGGATTTTGACTGTTTTCAAGTATTTCGTCTAAATCAGGAATGTTATAAGAAGGAACGGTAATTCTTTTACCTGTCCGGTAAGTAAAGAGGAACGAAGTCTGCCATCTAGAACTGAGGTCTATGGTCATCGAATAGTTAAACTGATTGCGTATATCACTTGGTGAAATAAAATATTGGCCATTATTGATCTGTGCAAAAGATGATTCAGCCTTACTCAGGGTATACGATGCCTGAATGTTGATGGTATTAAATTTTTGATTATAATCAATTTCTAATCCTTTACTTCTCCCTATTCCCGAGAGAAGCCGATTTTGCCACGCTATATTTTCATCTGGTTCATCAAATAATGATTGAAAAGGTCTTGACATCAATATGTTTCTTAAATTTCTGCTATATATACCAATATTTATATTGCCATCTGATGGGAAAATATATCTGTAGCTTAATTCGTAAGTGGAGGATGCTTCAGGTGGTAAATTTGCTGAACTGGGTGCTCTAAATTCATTGGGAATGGTTATGCCCGGCTGTGTTATTTGATGATAAAATTGTGCCATGTAGGCGTAAGAGGCTGAAAAATAATTTGAACCGTCAACCTTGAATACTAATGAGCTGCGTGGTTGAAAAGATTCGTAGGTTTTTTGTTTGACTAAAAATGTCACCAAATGTAATCCTGCTCTTAGTTTCAGTCGATCACTGATAGAAATATCATTATCTGAATAGATACTGATCTGTGTTGTGTGTTGGATGCTACCCTCTTCGTCATTTTGGTAGCGCGATTTAAATTTGCTATCATTAAATCGAACTCCCCAATAACTGGACACATTATTATTCCACCTGTAATTTATTTCGTTATTTAACGCTAGGTCACTGATCTGGTTATAAGAGTTGTTGTCTATGTCAGTGATTAGTTTATTTGTAAATCTACTAAAGGTCATGGAAGTATTATAAAACAATCGATTATTAATGACTTTGTTTAATCTAGTCGATACCAATGCATTTCCCCATTGCAGTAGAAATGGAGTTTCAGATTCTTTAAAACCTAAACTTATACGATCACTACCTAAATAAGTAGATAAATACAGATGTGTTGTGGAATCAATTTTGTAATTAATTTTAAAGTTTGCATCATAAAGATAGTACTTGAGGTCAATATCTTTATCAATTACTTGGGTAATTGCATCAATCCAGCTTCTTCTTATACTGGACATGAAAGACACTTTGTGTTTAACAATGGGGCCTTCTACCATGGCTGAACTTGTAATTACTCCGACGTTGGCTACACCATGAAACTCCTCCATATTTCCTTCTTTCATCTTGACATCAATGACAGATGAGAGCCGCCCCTCAAAGCGGGACGGGAAAGCGCCTTTGTAAAAGCTGATGTGCTTAATGGCATCGTTGTTGAAAATAGATAATAAGTCTCCAAAATGGCTGTAATTATACACCGGTATTCCATCTAACAAAACTAAATTTTGATCATTACTGCCTCCTCTAACAGACATATTACTTCCACTTGTTCCTCCAGAAACTCCTGAATACATTTGAATAGTTCGTAAAGGATCGGCCTGTCCTAGTAGCAACGGAATACTGCTAGCGGTATTAGGGCTGATTGTATGTCCGTCCCAGGTTCTAGTATCTTTCTTTTCTACTTTAATTTCTGTTAGTGTTATTCCGGATCCTAACTGAAAATGATGTGTAAAGGAGGATGTGATTTTTAATGAATCCAATTGGGAGGTGTATCCGATGTGGCTGACCTTTAATACATACTTTCCATCGGGTAATTCTAGACTGTAAAATCCATAATCATTGCTGCTAACAGAAATAGATGTGCCTACGATATTAATATTCGCATACGGTATAGGCTCTCTGCTGTTTTTTAAGTACACATATCCACTTAAGATATTTTTATTAATCTTCGCATTAGTGGGTCTATGGAGTAAGATTTTGTTTTCTTGATCTGTTATCTGAATCTGTTCGTCCTTAAGGATGATCTCTAAGAGCTTTTTAATAATGTAAGTTCCTGGTTTTATTTGAACTACACGTAATAGTTTTATTTGATCATTGCTATAGGACAGTGATATTCCTTGATCTATTATTGTTGATAGATAGGATCCAACAGTACCCTCAGCCAATTTAATATGAACCTTCTGGTTGAGAATGCTACGTTGTTGCGTTAAAGCACTTTTCCATTGGAAAAGTACAATAAGACAACAAAGGATATATCTATTCATTTTTACAAGTTAAAGCTGTAATGAAAATTTCATTACCTGCAATACTATATTTAAGACCAAATAATAATTCAAGCTCTTTCAGTACTTTTTCAATTGGAAGATCTTTATATTCCGAGGTCAATGTACACCAGGTTGCTGGTGGATTTGTGATCTTTATCTGTATGTTGTAGTACTTTTCTAATGTTTTAAAAACTTGTTGTAGCGAAGTGTTATTAAATATGAGTGTATTAGTCTGCCATGCTAATTGATTAGCCTGAATTTCTTTTTTCATGGGATTACCATTTTCTATTTCTACAGCCTGACCGGGGAGTAAAATAAGGGGCGATTTGTCCTGGACTTCCACCTTTACTTTTCCGGTTATTACCGTTACATTTTTTTGTTTATCGCTATTTTTAATATAAAATGATGTACCCAAAACCGTGACTTTTAAAGAATCTGAGTCTACGACAAAAGGGTGTTCTTCTTCGCGTTTGACCTCAAAGAATGCTTCTCCTTTTAGGTTTATTTCCCGCTTCCCAAAATATCTACGCTTGTACGCGATGCTCGAGTTTTCATTAAGTGTTATTAATGAACCATCATATAGTTGTACGTGTTTAACTTCTCCTGTCAAGGTTTGTGTAGTAATCGTATTTAGAAAATAATACCATATTCCACAAAAGGAGATGATTAATATTGCGGCAGCGGCAATATTCCAATTACGCAGGTAGATCGGTTTTTTCTCAAGATGAAGTTTATTACTAATGGTATCCCAAGCATTTGAAGGATTATAAGGATGCTCTAATGCTGTTGTGTTGGCATCAGCCCATGCTATACGTAGTTTTAAATACTCTTCTTTGTTTTGATTAATCCATGCCTGTACTTCAGTTTCTTCGGCAGAACTGGTCTCATTAACAAAGTGCTTAGCTAAGAGTATATTTATATCTTCAAATTCCATTTTTCTCTAATTAATATTTAATAAAACGCCGTTTTTTTTAAAAACCCTATTCCCCAATTTTATTCCAGATATATAATAATAAAATAAGAATGAGAATTGCATGTTTTTTTATAAATTCTCGCATGTGCTTAATGGCTTTTCCCATTTGATTTTCGACCGTTTTAATCGATATATTTAATTTCTCTGCTATCTGTTTGTAAGTTAGGTTTTCGACTCTACTTAATGTGAAGACTTCTCTGCATTTTGGCGGAAGTCCGTCCATTGCTTCTTGAATTAATTTTTGTACGTCACGCTCTGGCTGTTCTATGTACGGTTCGTCTGCCACTTCTAATGTCAGTTCATCTGTAGATATATTGTATATTTTTTTTCGTAGGATCGTGATACAGCGATTTCTTACTGCAGTGAAAAGATAATATTTTGCTGCTGGATCGCTAATCATATCTCTTTTTATCTCCCAAAAGCGTATGAGTACCTCCTGTACAACGTCCTTGCTCTCATCGTGATCAGAGAGATATTTGAAAGCATAGTTGCAAAGCGACTGATAGTGTGTGTAGAAAAGGGATTTAAATGCTCTGCTTTCTGTATTCATATAATAGAAGTAACGTTCAAAAATACTAATTCTGATTTTAATAAATATGATCAATTAAAATAATACGATCATATAACTGTCTGTTCTATAATGTGTGATTCTGTTTTTTTTATTTTTTTTTAAAAAAATAAGCAGTTGAAATAGGGGTTTTTAAAATAGCAGCGTATTTATAGCAAAGCCAGATATTCTGGTGTAAAATAATCAAAACAAAAAAAATTAAAACATGAAAAATTCATTTATTATTTTAGCAATTGCGCTCTTCTTTTCGTTTACAACAGCTTCAGCACAAACGCAGACATCAACAGGGAAACATGATTTTCGTATTACTTACAGCGATGCTACTACACTAAAATTAGGATCAGAAATAGCAGATATACTCGGAACAAGTCTTGTCTCTGGCTTAACTGGTGGAACTGGCTATAAAATAAAAGATAGCAAAGCAATTGGAATGCTAGGCTTGCGTTATACGTATCAGTTTTCTGATCGTTTTAGAGCAGGTTTGGATGCCGGATATTTAAAAATGGATAGAACTTTGGTAGAAAAAGATAAATCTGACAATTCAGCTGTTTATAAATCAAATCAGCATGTAATCGTGGTCATGCCAACAGCAGAGTTTTCTTACATTAAAACTTCATTCATTAATTTTTATGGTTCTGCTAGTGCAGGAGGAATCCTGATCGCGACTCCGGATCAACCTAAAGAAAAAATAAAAGGAGGAACAGATATGTCATTTGCATTTCAAGTAAATCCATTAGGATTGAGAATTGGTAATCAATTAGGTGGTTTTGCGGAATTAGGATTTGGCCATAAAGGTATCGCTACCGTCGGAATAAGTTACCAGTTTTAAGTTAGTAAACTTTAAGAATCACCAAGGTTTACTGACATGAACCTTGGTGATTTTTTGTATGATATTGATAATTCTAAGTGGGTGCAGTTTTTATAATTTTTTGATAGTAACCTTGAATTGCCTTAGTTTCTTTTCTCTTTTATAAATTTACTTTTGTCCTTAATAAAGTTTAGATACGAATTTTCATTCAAAGAAACATCTGTTTTATATCATTATAATTTTGATCTTAGTTTTTAGTCTTAAAAGATGTGTAGCTGCTTATTTTCCCTTTAACTGGCGTCCTGATAAAAGGTTCATCTATCTATTGCCAAACATTTATTTTCACAAAGATATTCATCCTTATAAATCCCACGAGATTGGATAAATTCCAGTTGTATTTAGCTTTTTTTTGAAGGTATTTGAGTAGTAATATGCCAATCAATGAAGTCTATATCTGGATCATTACCGCATTTCAGAAGTACCCACAAATGATGATATTTTTAAGCGTTGTTTCAGATGTTTGAAGAAGATCTCAATCTGCCATCGCTGTTTGTAAATGTTTGCTACCAGTGAGGCCTTCCACCCCGTATTATTGGTCAGAAAATGATTCAGATTACCGGTAGTACTGCGCAAGCCATTACTGATATCCCGAACTGAATCTGCAGAAGAAAAATGGCAGAATAACATGCTCGTAAGATGCGTCCAACTGTTGATCCCTTTGCAATTTTTATCACTCTTGTGTTTAGCGACCAAATCTTTGACTAATTCGCGGTCGATAAGAGATAAAATCTGACTAAAAATATTTAAATTTACCATTGGCGGTGTGTTTAAGTTTGGCGATTTAAATATAGCAACTTTGCTATAGCAAAACACCGCCACTTTTAAACGTTTACGAAACTGCCTTGATTATTATTTCTTTGAATAAATCTGTGTTTAAGTGTTTTTTGGTTAAAATAGTTTGATGATAAGGTATAATTGATTTAGTTTTTCAGGGAAAGGAAATTTATATTTGAATTATCAGTTTGCTGTTAACCAATTAAATAGTTTATATCTTAAGGGTGTGAATATAAATTATTTTAAAATTTATAGCTAATGAGTGTGAGAAAATTTATATAATGGTTAATTATCTATACAAGTATAACTCAAAAACAAATGAGCATTATTTTTACGTGATATAACAATGTAGATACTGAAGATATAAATATAAGTTCGAGTGATGATGTTGACAGTCAATTTCTGAATGATATTTTGGGTAAAAGTATATTTAAAGAATGGATCTGTAGTGCTAAATGACTTAGAGTTTTAGATAGGTACTATTGTCAAATTTGCTCATCTATAAAATAATAGAGATGAACTCAATATGTAGTTAGTGATGAATATAACTTGTTTATAAATATTAATTTAAAGACGATAACCTAAAAGTGTTATGATCAAAAATACTGTATTTTTTTTGTCAATTTTTGTCTTTCCGCTTACGACATTCTGCCAACTTGCTGATTATACTAACAGCGGTTATACATCTTTGACTATTAAGTTTTCTGGCAAATATCCTCATGATAAGCCAATCTCTACTCCAATGCTATCAAATTTATTATTAAGCGACAAGCCAGTAAAGTTTGAACAAATAAACGACTCAACATACTTTATGTCATATTATACTTTAGGGCCATCGTTATTATATTTCATGTATAAAAACAATTACTGCAAACCCATATTATTACCTAATCATGATGATGTCCTAAATATCAATTATATTGATTCAGCACAATATACTATGGATTATCAAGGGCTGTTCCGGGAAAATTTCAAATACTCTAAAGAATTTGGTGAGATGATTAGAGAAGCAATATTTACAGGACCTTATTTTATAAATAAAAGTTCTAAAGATTTACGATCAGCAAACACATACAGAGATTATACCTTGGCAGAGACCCAACGTATGATAACTTCTCTAACAAAAAGTATCCCATCGAACCGTGTAAAAGAAGAATTTAAATTTAATATGGAAGTAGCGACTAAGCAACTTTTCCTATTTGAATCTTATAAAGCTCGCGCATATAATGAAGTTGAAACCGATTCAGGAAGTGTACGTGTTCCCCTCGAGCGAGATATATCCTATTATCACGGGATGGACATATCAAGTCATGCAAATATAGAAAGATTGATAATTTCCCCATATAGGTTATATCAAATGGTACGCAAGGATTCTCTTTTGAATTTACCCAATATTAATGAGACCAATCCCGAGACTTATCTAAGTAAGTTGAAGAATCTATTTGATTTTGAGGTAAAAGACACTAAAAATGTTTTTTATGATTTAATGATTGCCGGAGCCTATATGGATCAGATTAACCTAGGCAATGCACTTACAGCAACTCAAAGAAGTGAAGTACTTAAATTTTTCAAAAATAAAAAAATAAGCAATTATATCATTCATCACAATGATCTGATTTCAAAAAAGACGGAAAGAAGAGCAAGGGAATATTACTTATTTTATGATAAATCGTAGGAATCAGTATTTCAAGATATTTTAGTTCGTTATAAAGGTAAAGTCATTGTTGTAGATTTCTGGGCTACCTGGTGTGGCCCATGTATTGAAGCTTCCGGTAAAATCAAGACTGTAAAAGAAAAGTTTTCCGAAGATGAGGTCGTATTTGTCTACCTAACGGATGAAACTTCTGAACAATCTAGATGGAAGGAGTTTGCCAACTTCACTGGTGGTGAACACTATTATTTATATAATAATCAATCCAAAATTATTAATAAAGAGTTTTTAATAGAGGCACTTCCCAGCTATCTCATCTTTGGGAAGGATGGTAAACTTGTGGAAAAATACTTGGGTGGATATATGGGTAATGATATATTAACAGAACGGATTAAAACGGAATTGAAAATAAAGCTATTATAATCAAATATTTATTGTTTTTATTTCTTTAACATTTAGTCTTGTAGTAAATTATGGAATGTTATTAAGTAGTAGTCTTGATGCTTTTTAGCATTATGAATTTGAGTAAATCATGTGGTCAAGATAAAATCACCATAATGGGTGATATCAGTTTGTATAAACCAACACCTGAGTATGCAATCTTATCTTATTGTAAAGAGCAAACTTAAAGTTGTGAAAAATTTAGAATAGTAAATGCTAAATATAACTTATTAACAAATTATATTAGCGTTTATGATGAATCATGCTTGTCTATTTTACCAATGCAATTGATTCTAAAATGGTAAAAAAGTTTACTTAATGATCAATATTGTTTTAGAATCAGCTCTTACATTGATATATCTTGCAGTTATAAGTTTTTTTAATTATAATCTTCTTAAAAATGCAAATTGTGAAAAATTGTTCAGTATTCATTTTAATGATATTTTTTGCTTCTCATGTGGTTGCCCAAAACTTTATGGCAGGTGGCCGACAGCATTTACCACCTAAATCTACTCGGGTAGAAGGTATAGCTAGTCCCGTGAAAAGTCTGGATGGCGAATGGGAAATTAATCTTACCCCATCTGCTACGTCTATTTCTGATAAGACTGCTTCAGCCAACTGGAATAAAATTATGGTGCCAGGTGAGGCCATGATGCAAGGATTTAAAATAAAGCATGACACCGCCTTTGTATACCGTAAAAAAATAAACATAACCGAAAATACTAAAGGTAAACGTCATGCTGTGCGTTTCAACGGTGTATTTAATCATGCAAAGGTTTATTTTAATGGGAACCTCGTGCGTGAGCATTTTGGTGGGTTTACCGCGTGGGATGCGGATATAACGAAGTTTATCAAACCTGGTCAGCACAACTGGTTGCATGTGGAAGTCACGGATCGTGCGGATGATATTTCTTATGCCTCTGGTTATGCACATCATAATATAGGCGGGATCACGCGAAAAGTTGATTACGTTATCTTACCAGAAAGTCCTGTTCAATATTTATACGCTAAATCATGGCTTACTAATAATTATACGGATGGAACATTAAGTATACAGATGGAGTTACCTCAAAGTAAAAACTTAACTGCACATTATGAGTTAATTGATCCTTCTGGAAAAAAAGTATGGTCAAAACCGAGATCTTTAAAAGCTATCGGTAATATCTGGAAAGACAGTATTGGTGTTCCAAAAGTAAGTTCTTGGACGGCGGAGTCACCTTTTTTATATAAGATGATCTTAAGTGTCATAAAAAATGGTAAGATCCAACAAACGATCGAACAGTTGGTTGGTTTTCGGAGTATCGAAATTAATAAAGACAATGAAATGTTGGTGAACGGCAAAACTGTAAAGCTACGGGGGGCTTGTCGACACGATATGCATCCTACACTTGGGCGTAGTACCAATCGGGCACAGGATAGTATTGATGCTGTACTGACCAAAGAATCGAATATGAATTTTATCCGTACTTCACATTATCCTCCAACTGAAGACTTTCTTGAGTTCTGTGATCGATATGGCATCTATGTACAGGAAGAAACTGCAGTTTGTTTTGTGTTGGATTGGCGAGTTGCTCCTTATAATAAATTTGAGACACAGAGTGATTCAGCTTATACGGATCGTTACCTTGGTCAGTTAAGTGAGATGATAGATCGGGACAGAAACCATGCTTCTATTGTGATGTGGTCTATCGGGAATGAAAGTAATTGGGGTACTAATTTTCAAAAATCGTATGAGTTTGTAAAATCTGTGGATAAGAGCAGACCCGTTTCTTGGTCTTTTCCAGCAACAGCTTTGGATCAAGGGAAAAGAAATTTTGACATTCTGGTATCGCACTATCCGGCATATAATGGTAAATATAGCGATCTAGGCAAGTACGAGAAAAACATGAAAGGGGATTTGCCGATTATTGGCGATGAGTGGGTACATGTGAACTGTTATAATACCGATTTGAGCACTTATGATCCTAATGTGAGGGATTTTTGGGGAGTGAGTATGGACTCTACCTGGACCTATCGTTTTGATGTGAAAGGCTATCTTGGCGGTGCTATCTGGGGAATGATTGATGAAACTTTTACAATGAAAGATGGTATGACGGGTTACGGTCCTTGGGGAATTGTTGATGTGTGGAGAAGGAAGAAAACCGAATTCTGGAATACTAAAAAAGCCTATTCACCGATTAGAGTGCTGGTCGGTGATGTTAAAAAAGCAACAGGTAGTATCATATTGCCACTTCATAATCGCTATGATCATACTAATTTGAAAAGTATTAAAGCAACAGCTTTCATTAATGGTAAAGAAGTTGCTATTGCTATGCCAGACGTGGCGCCCCATGCTAAAGGTGAAATGATTATTCCGATCTCGACTTCTACTTCATCCGTAAAGATTCAGTTTAAAGACAAAACAGGTGCATTGATTGATGAAGAGTTGATCAGTATGGAGGGTGAACATAAAGCCCCTGCAATCGTATCAACAGGTGTCTGGACAGTGGCTGATGAAAGTAGTCAGTTCACACTAAAATCTGGTGATTTTACTTTTAAAATCAATAAGAAAACAGGAGCTATTGATCAGGGATCTGTAAAGGATGTAGCTGTAATTGTAGGTAATCCACTTTTAGTCGTGAATAGACCTAAAGATGCCGGTGTACTCAAAAATACAGATGCTATATTATCGGGTGATTATCGTATCGCTAACTTTAGTTTTGATCAATTGAATAAAGAGGTATTTGTAATACATAGCAAAGGTGAAGTGGATAAGTATCCGGTTGAGATGGTTACCTCTTTATATCCTAACGGGAAAATTAAAATAACATACAGCGCGGACAGTATTCCTGCCTATACCTGGGATATAGGGGTAGGTGTGCCTGTAGCTTCTGATCTGGATAAAATTAGCTGGGATCGCAAGGGTTATTGGACAACTTATCCTGAGGGACATATGTCCGCTTTAAAGGGCATGGCTAAAAAAGTGTATAACAGCACTGAATCTTTTGGTATCAAACCAAATTTTGAGGTATCTCATTCGATGTCGGACTATTTTCTTACTAAAAAAGATCCTGCGGTATTGTACAAAGCCGAAATGTCAGCATCGGGAATTTATCGAGCTAAGAAAGAAAATATCTATAGTTATACCGTGTCAGGAGATGGGGGTGCCTTAAATGTAATTAGTGATGGTAAGCAAGCCGCAAAAATGAATGTTAATAAAGATGGTGGCCAGCAATTGCTCGTGAGTGATAAATGGGATTATTGGACAATTAGCTGGGGTAACTATCAAGGTACTCGCAATAAAACCAAGAAATCTTCAGGAACAGTATTTTTACAGTTGAAGTGAAAAGAATAATTTAGCCTTTTTGCAAAAGTGGATTTGTTTAATGCAGTGTTTACTTCGGTAATGCTTTTTAAGCAAACTTAAAAATATTACAGCCTATTCAATTTTTTTGAATAGGCTTTTTTGATTTTATATTTTATATATATTGATTTTTTCTTGCGTGAATCCAGCTATTTTTTTGTTTTAATTTTTACGATGTATTAAATGGAAATATACACTTTTTGAAAAAAGACATGTCTTTTTCGGGTAAAATAGTTTTAATACAGGCTTTTTAAGTTGTAGTTTGAATATGTTCACACCTATATCTTTGTTATATATCAATTGAGGATCAGCTTTATATATCGTTTAAAATTATTTAGCACCTCATGTTGATACTACCAATGAAAACTAATTTATAAAACCAAAAATTAAGCTATGAAAAAGACTTTTTACCACCCTTAAGAAATGGATGCGTTGGCGATTCCATTTATTTCGCAATTATTATCAACAATGGAGAATTTGTAAAAACGCTATAACTTAGATAACCCTAAAGTAGGTTACTCTCTAAAGCAAGTGTCAAAAATTGTTCTGCCATTTTTAAATCTAAGTTTTCGTAAAAGAAAGCCTAGCGAACTTTCTGTGCCTATTCAGAAAGCAAAAACCAAACATCTAACTAGTACAAAATGAAAAGAAAAAGTGCACAAGCAGCTCTATTTTGGAGCTCATCTAAAAAAGTAGCGGGATTACTGAGTATCTCTACTGTTCTTTTTTGTTCTGCTGATATTCTATTGGCAGAAAAAGCTTATGCTGGGATAAAGTATAATTCCTTAACAATAAATAGAACATTATTAAGTTATCACTTATCACGAAGTGATTATGCTGTGGATAGCATAATCATCGTTAAAGGGATTGTTTATGATGCCAACAAGCAGCCATTGGCGTCAGCCTCTGTCGTGGATAAATCTAACAGACAACGTGGTACCGTAACTGGAAGTGATGGTCGATTTGAAATTTCTGTCGCGTTAAATTCAACCTTGCAAATCAGTCATATTAACCATTTAAGCAAGGATGTGGTTATATCTGGAAAAGTATCCAATCTAGAAATTCAACTAGAAGAAGGAACCCAGCAGTTGGAAGAAATTGTTGTTGTAGGTTTCGGAACAACTAGTATTCGTAAAAATACAACAGCTGTAGCTTCATTTAATGCTGAAAACGTTAAAGAATTACCTTTTGGTGATATGGGATCTGCTTTACAAGGGCGAGTAGCTGGTGTTATTGTGCAACAAGGATCTGCAGAACCTGGGCAGAATGGTGCTAATATTTCGATTCGTGGTAATGGTACACCGCTTTATGTTATTGATGGGTTTATTTCAACGGGAGCAAGATTTTTGACCCTGAACAAGACTGATATTAAATCGATGACCATATTAAAAGATGCTGCTTCTACAGCAGTATATGGTATGAATGCAGCAAATGGTGTTATCGTGGTAACAACTAAGCAAGGAGAAGAAGGGAAATTAAGCGTTGATTATCAGGCTAATTTTGCATATAATACACCATCATATCCAACCAAAAGGATGAATGCATACCAATTTGCCACAGCGATCAATAATTTAAATTTAGCATTAGGGCAGGGGACATTTGCATTTAAGACACCTCAGGAGCTGGAGGAAATTTCTAAAAATCTAGATCAGTATACCAATTGGGAGAAAGCGCTCTTACGCGATTTTGCTCCTCAAAAAGAGCAGACAATTTCTTTGAGTGGTGGAACTGAACGTTTAAAATTTTTTGGTAGTTTAAATGCACTGGATCAACAAGGGATTTATAAAGGAAACTCATTGGAGTATAATCGTTATAACTACCGTTCCAACGTAAGCACTTATTTTGAAAAAGTTGGATTAAATATCGATTTCAATGTCAATGGAACATTAACTAAAGAAAAATACCCTCCCGCAGGTGCAGGGGTGATCTATTCTAGATTGCGTGATAGAAATCCTTTTGAAAACCCTTTTACATCATCGGGCCAGGTGTCTAATCAATTTGATAACCCAGCATTGCAGTTGCAAAGTCCAGGATACATCAAGTTGAATACCATATATAATCAATTGGCGGGGGCTTTAAAATGGAAAATACCCGGTGTGGATGGATTGACTTTGGGCTTTAATGGTAATTACAATGTTGAAACTCAAGATCGGGTAGATTGGGTGCAAACCGCAACGTATTATGATGAAGATGGTAATGAAACGAAGGAAGATCCTGCAAACATAGGTGTTTCTCGATCTTCTTATATGACCAGTCGATATGATCTCAATGCTCGTTTAGACTATACGAAGACGTTTAAAGAGAAGCATAATGTGGAAGCAACAGTGGTACATACCAGACAGCATTATTATAATAATAATTTAAGCGCTGGATCTAGAGGATTTGCTACAACTGAGATTCACCAGATACAAAAAGGAGATGCGAGTACTATTACAGCATCTAATGGTGAATTAATGCAAGCATGGATGGGATATGTCGGTAAATTTCACTACGATTATGAAAGAAAATATATGATCGAGTTTGCGGGACGCTATGATGGATCTGATAATTTTGGGAAAGACTCCCGTTGGGGCTTCTTTCCGTCGGTATCCGGTGGATGGACGATTTCGGATGAGAAATTTTTCAGTAATATTAAAAAAGGTAACCTATTGAATTATTTAAAGTTACGGGCTTCTTATGGTGAAATTGGTTTAAATGATGTTACACACGCAGATTATGCCTATTTACCGACTTATAATTACAACTCAAATGCATATGTGGTAGATGGTAAATTGGTCAATACAGTAACTCCTGGTCCAACACCTAGTGCAAATATGACCTGGTATACCCGGACAAAATATGATGCTGGATTGGATTTCTTTTTATTCAATAATAAAATAGAAGGAAGTGTCGATTGGTTCTTTGAAAAAACTAAGGGATTCTTATCAGCAGATAAGTTTCGCTATACTGGTCCTATTGGCTATGATCTTCCACTTGTCGTATCTGAGGCGGAAGATCGCATAGAAGGTTTTGACGGAGCTTTGAAGTATAAAACAAAAGTCGGACAGGTTGACTTGACGACTGGGTTTAACTTTACTTATTATAGAGCGATCGCTTTTAAGACCAATGAGGATAGTTTGACACTTATCAATCCGCGTCTAAGACAACAAGGTAATGAAAAGTTTTATGTTGCAACAGGTTATGTAGGAGCACAGTTTTATACTACGCCTGATCAGATACTCAATAATCCCAAACGTATAACATCGAGAGATCTCAGACCAGGGGATTTACAGTACGAAGATGTTAATGGTGATGGTAAAATTGATGGACGTGATCAATCACGCTTTGGTCATAATACAACGCCTACTTTTGTTTTCGGATTTGATATTGGTGCACGTTATAAAGGATTAAATGTAATGGCCAATATTCAGGGAACTGGGATACGTGAGACCTATATGAGTAATATCGCAATGGGATCGGAGGGCGAAAGACGTTTAGATTTTGAATTTCAAAATGATAACTGGACTCCTGAAAATACGGATGCAACATTTCCACGTTCGGGTAATGCGAGTTTGAATGACAATAATAATTATGCTTCATCAGATTTTTGGGCTAGAAAATCTAACTATGTACGTTTAAAATCACTTACAGTTTCTTATGACTTTAAGTATGCGGCATTACTTAAACAAGAATGGCTTCGTAATCTCTCTGTTTATGCGTCAGGTGTTAATTTATTTGCTGTTGGTCCATCTGTTAAGTATGGAGATCCAGAGGCAAACAACTTCGATGGATACACTTACCCGATGATGAGAACTTATTCTTTTGGATTTCAATTAGGTTTCTAAACTTTAGTAAAATAAAAATGAAAAAATATATAGTAATTGGGATAATGAGTTTATCAATCTTTTCATCTTGTAAAGATTTTTTAGATACAAAACCCTACGATAAAATCACAGGAGATCAAACCTGGAGTAGTGAAAACTTATCAACAGCCTTTATTTTTCAAATATATGCTGACGTTCTTGCTAATGATTCTTGGTTAGCATCTTATGCAAGCCCTAATTCAGCGCGTTCTGAAAGTTCAACTAAAAATGCCATGACAGGAACCCTAAATGGCCCATTTTGGTCGAAAGATCGCGCAGAATTGATGACAAATAATGACGATTATGGTTGGCTTAATTATAGTCTTTTATGGCGAATCCATACGGCAATGAAAAATATTGAGGAAAGTACTACTTTTTCAGCTGAATTTAAAAAGAGGTCATTAGGTGAGTTGCATTTTTTGAGAGCTACGCATTATTTTATATATGCTAAGTTATTCGGTGGATTACAGATTATAGATAGAGAACTAACTTTAGAGGATAATTTGCAGATTCCTAGAGGATCTATAAAAGAAACGTATGATTTTATTTTGGCTGATCTTGAAGAAGCTGGAAAATCGCTTCCTGCAACATCTGAAAGAGGAAGAGCTAATGCGAAAGCAGCTCATGCTTTAATAATGAGAGTGGGATTACAAGCTGCTGCTTATGTAGATGGTGGAACAGCAAATAGTTCTTATTATGATAAGGTAATCCAGGCTGGTCAGGCATTAGGTTTAGATGATTCGGGATCACAATTGAGCCCTTATGCTAATATGTTCCGTGCGTATGAGACTGCGGTTACTGCTTCAGAGTTTATTTTAACTAGGGAACGTAATAAAACAAACACCTCATTGTATGATACCCCTATGCAGTATCAGGGTTTATGGGCAAATGGTAAGTTTTCTGACTATGCAAAACAGCATTTTCCAATCAATGTGACAATGAATTTTTGGGGCATGGATGGTGGTGCATGGCCAACACAAGATCTTGTTGATGATTACTTAGTAGAGGATGTGGATGGAAGTATTAAATACTGGGAAGATGCATCTTATGTGACAACAGGGAAAAATGTTGATGAAAAAATGTATTTCAGTAATACGAAGAAAAGAGATCAACGTTTTTATGCAACAGTTTTATATGACAGCTGTAAATATTTCAATGATCAGGTTAGGGTATTTTTTAGAAGAGATGGAAATGTAAGTAATGCAAGTAGTAAAATAAATGAAGGCTCTGAGCAAGAATATGGATACCGTGCAGGTAATACAGAGAATTATAATTCTTCTACAGGATATGCGATGTTGAAGTATTTCTATACCCACATTGTCAGCCTTCCTAGTCCCGGTGATCAAAAAATGGATTATCTATACTCAGTGCTTCGTTATGGTGAAGCTTATATGAATATGGCTGAAGCTTATCTGATGAAAGGTGATTTTGAAAATGCGAAAAAATATATGGCTCCTACAATGATAAAACATGGTGGCTTTAAAGCTGATCGAGTAGCATCTTATTTAGCTCCTTTAACAGGAAACAATTGGAATAACAGTTTATTTGAAGCTTTTAAACGTGAAAGAAATGTGGAGATGGTTTATGAAAATAATGATTACTACTGGTCATTGATGCGCTGGGGTATGAGATCTTCAGGAGGTGTGAAAAATGGCGAATACGCCAATAGTGGTTATGTTATCCCAGAACTGCAGGGATCATTACGTGGAATTAGGATTTCTCGAGATGGTAAGAGTTATACATTTTTTCAGGATAACAATGCTGTGGGCGAGGCTAGATTTACTCCTAAGCGTTATTTGTTGCCAATTAGAGAATCATTCCGTCTACAGTCAGGAGTTGCACAGAATCCGGGATGGGAATAATCATCAATGTTAAATGAAAAAAATATGAAAAATATAATAAGAGTAGTAAGTTTGTCAGTTGTTGTAGGATGTCTTACATTAACAGGTTGTTTGAAAAGTGGTATGGAGGAATTGACTAATTCCAGTGATAAAGTTCTTTCAAGTATTGATTATACGTATCGATTTTTATATAATGATACTATTCAAAAGGGAACAGATAAACAACAAATTTTAGAAGGACGTATGTGTGAGGTTCTTTTCAAAAAGAATACAGAGAAAATTGAAGAGGGGGGATTGGAAGGATTTAAGACAACTATTTCCTATGATGCTAACTCGGTGCTAAAAGCTGGTCCGACTGGATCGGTAACCAAAGCTATGCTTTTTAAGGAATTTGAAAAATTAATTAAAGTCGATCAATTGAATAAATTATGGGTGTATATGACGATTTCGGATGTGGCAACCGTAACAGGTGTTAAGGATGCTCCCAAATTAGGTAGTCCTGGAAATTTTTCTACAGATCATATCTATACTGTGAGGGCAGCAGATGGCTCATCTAAAGAGTATTTGATAAAAACGGTTAAAGGATTTTAAAAAGTGAAATAGGTAAGAATTTTCATACTTTTGACTGATTACATATACCCGCCAGAAAAATTTTTCTAGCGGGTATTTTTTTGTATTATCTCATAATTGTCTTTAAGTACATGAGTAATTAATAATATTAAATTAATGCTTTTTGATTTAAAGAGGCTTGATGATAATATTGGATCAAAGCTTGGTAAAATAGGCTTTGCAATATGAAAGTGGTCATAGGTATTTTTATATGACTATATTCACTTCATTTAAGATTATGAAAAACCCGATAAAATTTGGACTTTATATGACAGCTTTGTTTTGCTTATGGACGATAGTGCAATTTTATGGTCAGAAAAAATTTCAAGAATTAGCTAGCATGAAATTTTTCACGCCAGCTAATTCTTAAGAAAGCTATTTGATTATTATTTTTTCTTTAACAAGCGATTCTTTGATTTTTTTGATTGTTTTTGTTTTTGGGTCGGTGTAGCTATAGTTGAGCGAAAAAGTTTCAGTCGCAGTATCGAAGGTATTGCTACCTTCCTGTTGCACACTCAGTGTTTTGGAACTTATGCTAACCGTATTATCAGTATTAACTTTTAAAGTGATTCGATAATCATAATTTGTCATGATTTCACTTTTGTTATCCGTAAAGATAATGACCTCATTGGCAGAGGCCGCCCTTATGGATTTTATACTACTTATCGTGTTTGCATCTATTTGGCCGATCATGCGGTAATCTCCTGAAAAACGGTTGACGAGGTTGAGTTTGTACAGCAGTGTGCTCATCTTATTGTTTAATGGGTACGGCTCACTTTTTATTAGCCGAAAAGGAATGGCATATGTTTTGTAACCATCTAAATTTGTTGTGTTGATTTCAAAGTTAAAAAGGCCGTAAGGGTTTCCACTTAGGATTTTAGCAACTAATCCATTCTGTGTGTAAGTTTCAGTAGGAAGCATAGTGAATTTTTCATCATTATCTCCTAATGTGCTATTGTGTTTCTCTAGAATAGTTTCGTCAATACCAAGTTGCAACTGGATGTCTGATGTCGGCAGTTCCATACCAGAACAGTAAATACTGATACTCGTTTTATTTATTGATTGATCAAATGATGTTTCTTTTTCAATAGGCTCTCCGCTACCAATTAAGTAAACTTGTTTTTCGGAGAGTTCACCAAATCCTTCATCCTTGCAGGAAGAGGTAAGGAATACAATCAGAAAGAGCAAAGCTGTTTTAGAATGTTTTGTGTACTTCATAATTTATTTATTTTTAAACAGTATTATTAGAGATTTACCAACCTGGATTTTGTATTATGTTCTTATTCTTAACAATATCTGTTCGCGGAATTGGCCAAATGTATTGTTTACGACTAAATGATCTCTTGACATCTCTAACAAGTGTACGGGTAAAAAACTGTTCCTTATTAGCTTTTGTGGCCATCATATTCATACCGACGATAGATTGATTATCTTCAGTTTCTGCGATTTTCCATCTTCTAGTATCAAAAAAGCGGCGACCTTCAAAAGCAAGTTCAATTTGTCGTTCCCTGCGTAAAGCTGTACGCGTGTCCAGCTGGTTACTGAGTTCTTCGTCTGTGTATCCTGGTAGACCAGCTCTGAAGCGTATGGGGTTAAGATATTTTTTTATCTCATTTAAGTCTCTCGTGATGGTCTTGCCATATATGGTGTAACTTGTAGATAACTCATTGAGTGCCTCTGCATAGTTCAGATAAATTTCTGCTAGCCGAAATAACATATATGTTTTTCTGGTTTGAGCAGAGCCACCGCCGTATGCAAGGTTGTCTTCAGGGTGAATAAATTTGCGAATGACATAACCTGTTAATGGATAATTTTCAGCATCAGAGCCACGACCTTCATTGCCATCAAAGTAGTATTCTACTGTGAAATTCTTGGCGGAAGTAACTGTTGCACTAGTGCCTTCCCAGAATGTTCCCGTGTAACCAATGGAAGCATAAAAACGAGGCTCTCTATTGACATACATTTTTGCTGTTCCGGAAGACGTGAAATCATCTCCTACAGTGCTAAATCCAGTTTCGGTGTAGGGATATGATGAACTTGAATTGAAGATCGTTTTTCCATCTCTCGTAAAATAGGCATCAATTAATTTTTGTGTTACACCTGCTCCACTCCATCCTGCCATGTTTTTAGGCATGCTGAAACGCAACGATCCATTTAGATTGGTTTGCGAACGAACGAAGATCGCTTCTGTATTCATACTGGTCAGCACTGTTCCACCAGCGAACATATCACGGTAAGATTTAAAGGGATCAATATCTCCAGCACCTTCTGGAAAACTTAATGACGAAACATTCGCAGGTAGTAAAGCTGTTTGTGCAGTTTTTGGTGCGGTGTACAATTGATAAATACCTAAGTCTATGACCTCTTTTGCCGCGGCAGCAGCTTTAGCCCATTTTTCTTCTTGATACTGTTGATTGATCATTGGCAATCCGTCTTTGTTGACAAAGTCAGCGTACTGCGTGTTGCCATTGAATAGGGGACTTGCAGCATATAACAATAATCTAGATTTAACTGCTAATGCGGCACCTTTTGTCGGTCTCCCAATCCAATTTGGATCTTGTGTAAGGGGTAATTCTTGTGCGACAGCGCTTAGTTCGTCTACAATATAATTGACACACTCATCATAAGTATTTCTAGGAAGCAATAGTTCATCCAGTTCTTTATCAAATTCTAAGGGTTTTTCTGGAAGCAAGATTGCCGGACCATATTGTTGAACAAGATAGAAATAGAAGTATGCGCGTAAAAATCGGGCTTGGGTTTTCAATTGTTGTTTCTCACTTTGGTTCATGTCTTTAACTTCATCAACTCGACTTAAAAAAACGTTGGTCGATCGGATCCCTTGGTAAAGGTTTTTCCAATTATTGTAATATGGAAGAGAAGGATCATAATCACCAGATGCATAATAATTCGCCGGTATATCTCCGCGGGTCCATTTCCATACTGCTTCATCAGATGCACCTACCCAAGGGACACCTCCTGAGGTCATGTAATCCCCATCATCTGGTATTGTGGAGTATATGGTATAGAGATATCGTTCTGCAAACGTTTTTTTTGAGAAAACGGTGTCTAAGTTGAACATATCGTTAATGTAAGGATCTACATCAAGAAATTTCTTACAGGAGCTCCCCCATAGTATAACTACGAAGGTTATAATAAAAAGCAAAATTTTTTTCATTTTCTTATGTGTTAATCGGTTAAAATCTGACTTCTAAACCTAGGTTAAAGGTTCGCGATATAGGATATGCTGTTCCGTTGCTGTTTGCCTGTTCAGGATCCCATAGTTTGATAGCATCCCAAACCCATAAGTTGAAGCCTGTAGCATAGATTCTGCAATGGCTCATGCGCATTCTTTTTGTCAGTTCACGTGGTAACGTATAACCCAATTGTATTTCTTTAAGTCGCAGATAACGTGAGTTGGCAAGCCAAAAGGTTGAATTTCTGTTGTTATTCAGATTGTTTCCATAATCTAAACGTGGAAATTTAGCATTAGGATTTTCTGTATTTGGATCTCCAGAATACCAAGACGGCGTCCATCTATTTGTTTGGTCATTTACAATTTTAAGAATATTCCCTGTTTCACCTCCGGCAAAAGGATACATACCCGGACCGCCTAAGAAAAAATTTGCATCACCAGCTCCTTGAAAACGGAAGGCAAAGGAAATGGATTTCCATTGTAACTCAGAACCAAATCCATAAATAATACCCGGTACAGCGCTCTTTCCTATAGGAACAATATCATCATCATCAATTTTTCCGTCTGCATTGATGTCCTTGTATTTAATATCACCTGGTCTTACTTCTCCGAAATGTTTTGGACTACTGATAATATCTAATGAATCTCTGAAAAGTCCTAATGATACCAATCCTTTTAATTGACCGTACCGCTGACCTTTTGATCCTTGGTAAGAAAATCTTGGTTCTGGTTCGTCAAAACTTATGATTTCACCCTTATTGTACGTAAAGTTTCCTCTTAGTGTTATGAAAAGATTGCCCAATTGTTGTTTAAATGTGGCTGATGCATCAATCCCCTTGTTCGCCATAATACCCACATTACCCCAAGGACTTGTTGTGACACCGACAATATCGGGAAGGGTGGTACGTTGCATAAATATACCTGATCTTCTTTCTTTGAAAATATCGATCTGGGTCGAAAATTTACTGTCAAATAGATCGATATCAATACCCAAATTAGACTTTTTCGCCACTTCCCACGTTAAGTTGTCGGCTCCCAGTTCTCCTTCTGCCAGCCCATCGAAATTATTATTTCCATAATCTCCAAATGAACCACCATTAGGAGCATTTAGATTGACAAATGTGATGTAGGGGAAACGTTTATCCTGACCGATTTTGTCGTTTCCTACTTCACCATATGATCCTCTGATCTTGAGTAGGTTGACAAATGGAAAGTGATTTTTTACAAAGTTCTCTTCCGAGATTAACCATCCAGCACCTACAGAAGGGAAAAAACCGTATTGACTTTTCTTTTCAAAATTTTCAGATCCATTGTACCCAAAGTTTAATTCCAATAGATATTTTGATTTGTATCCATAGGTAGTCCGACCCGCTAATCCTTGCATGCGATATGGTATAGAGGCGATTTCATTAGCAGCACCGCTATTCATTAAATCAGATTGATTGTAAAGGATTAAACCTGACACACTATGATCTCCAAAAGTATTCGCATAGTTGATGGCTGTTTCAAGATAATTTCTACGATTTCCAAAGGCATCTTTACTAAATGCCAAGGGGGTTTGTTCAGTTACTTTTCGAAGTTGCAAGTTTCCGTTGCGGTCTCTTTCACGAGAAGCACGATATAGTTCCGGAAATTTCGTGCGGTTCATGTTATGATAATTATTGGCATCGAAAGAATAGAGCACATGTGCTTTTAGACCTTTTAAAAGCATAGATAGATCTTGATTGATACGAAGGTTAGATTCGATTTTATTTGTCCAGTTTTTAATGAAACCTGTTTGGGACAATAAGACGTAGGGATTTGCGGCATTTCCAGTTCCATATGAAGCCATTTCACCAGTTGAATAACGTACAGGGACAGTTAATGGGGTTAGATTAGCCAAGGAACCCCATATATTTGATGAACCTACTCCTGGGAAATTAACGTCTGATATATAGCCACCTACGCCAACCTGGGCAATCGTATATTTTGTAATATTGATATCCACATTAGAGCGGAAGCTGTAACGTTGGAGATTGACATTGGTATTGTATTTATTCAGATCATCAAATTTGTAAAGACCAGATTCATTGTAGTATGCTGTGGAAACATAATATCTTGCAGTTTCACCACCACCACTTGTACTGACGTTAAAATTGGTATTACTGGTAGACTTACGCATGGTATAATCTCTCCAGTTGATATCGGGATAAATATCCGGATCAAGACCATATCTGATGATGTCCAGTTCTTCGGGACTATAAAGAGAAGTCAGTTCTCGTACAGCTCTTGCTTCATTAGCTAATTTTGCATAATTGTATGCATTTTCAAATTTTTGAAGACGTGCTGGAGTAAGATACCCTCTCTCTATGCGGCTATTAAATGTAGGCATCCCTGCTTTTCCTTTTTTTGTTGTGATGAGGATAACCCCGTTGGCACCTCGTACACCATACACCGCGGTGGCTGAGGCATCCTTTAGGATGGTAAAGGATTCAATATCATCGGGACTGATATCATTGATACTTCCTCGGTCAATACCATCCACGAGTACTAAGGCACTTTGGTTAGCTCCAAATGTATTGATTCCTCTGATCCAGAAGTTAGAATTACTATACCCTGGTTCACCAGATTGTTGCTGGGTAATAATACCGGCAACTTGTCCTCCCAGGGCATTGGTAATCGATGAAGTCGGTGTCCTCAATTGTTCTGGCGTAACAGTGGTTACTGCGCCTACAAGACTTAGTTTTTTTTGTGTTCCAAAACCTACGACAACCACTTCATCTAAGTCACTAGCACTGGATTTATTAAGTGTAACGTTGATGACTGTGCTATCTCCGCTAAAAAAAACCTCTTTCGTTTGAAATCCGACAGAAGAAAATATCAAAATATCATTTTTAGATAGGTCTATTTGATAGTTTCCTTTGTCATTCGACGTAGAACCAAAGCCGGGTTTATTTTTAACAATAATGCTGACATTGGATAGAGCACTCTTTAATGAGTCTGTTACAGTACCTCTAACTTTTATCTTATCTTGCGCCTCTGCTAAGGAAATCATCGTAAAGCTGAGCAGAAATATGATTATATGTATTTTTTTCATATGTATATGTTCTTTAGATCTGTTATTCAATAATTATAGTTCGGATACGATGATTTTTCCAATCTGCTACATAAAGAATACCTTCCTTGTCTAATGCTAAACCAGTGGGTTGGTTGAAAAGCGCATTTTGTGGAAGTCCGTCTGAATACCCTCCTTTACCTGGTTGACCTGCATATACCGTGACATTACCGTCTTTATCAATCTTTCGGATACAATGATTGCCACGGTCTGCTACATACATATTATTTTCTTCATCAAAGACCATCTGTTCAGGATTGTTGAAACGAGCATGCATTTTTGGTCCATCTTGTGTTCCGGCAATACCTTGACCTCCAGCGTATGTTTCTGCCTGACCAGTTTTGGGATTGAACTTGACAATGTAGTGGCTACTTGTTCTAGCGATATAGATATTACCTTCATGATCGACAGCTATGCGATCAATTTCATTTACATTCGTTCTGTACACTTCTCCCAATGAGGTAAAGGTGCGTCCATCTACAGCTAATATTTTACCGAAAGTATAGTCTTGTAAATAGAAAATATTAGCCGTTTCATCATAAGCAATATCTAAGGGGTAGGAGTATTCATTTGCCGCATCATTGAAACTCAATGTAGGTTGCCACGAATTTGCGGGTGATAATTGAAAGAAAGTCTTAGGAAAACCATCGCGGTCGCATACGAATGGGACATTATCTACTTTTCTGATTACTATCCCATGTGCAGATTTCACAGCTCCGGCAGGTATAGTCGTTACTTTGTTGTTTGTAATATTGACCATTCTAATATTTCTTGAATCAGCATATTGTATGACAAAAAGATTTTTTTCACCATCAATGTTCAGGTATTTTGGATCTTTAAACATGGCGGTACCAAGTGCACCATCTACATCGCCACCGCTACCATCTGCGTTTACTCTACCGGAAAGTGTGCTGACGGTCTGTAGCAACTTATAGTTGTATTTTTTTTCAAAGGATTTTGACTGACCTTTAATTGTTACCTCGATCGTATTGATAGGTTCTAATCTGCGAGGTGATAAAACATATATTTTGGTGGGTGAAATGCCTACTATAGCCGCTTTTTTACCTCCAATGTTGACCGTAACTTGGCTAGTGTCATTTCCAAAATTTTCTCCTGTAATAATAAGTTTAGTTGCCGCGGATCCTAATTGAGGAGAGAAATCTGTCAGCACAATAGGTTGATTTGCATTATGAGGTTCAATGGGTATATTGTCTGCATTTTTACATGAAATCCAAAGTAGGGATATGAGAAAAAACAGCAAATAGTTTTTTAGTTTCATAAGATGTAGATTATAGGTGTTTGGTTATTAGTATTATTGGTTTGTTTTACCGATAGAGGCATAGCAAATGCGGTCTACAGGAATTTGACAAGCATGCAACAGGTCGCTCCTGATGCGATAAGCAGCGTAATTATTTAAGTACATCTTGGTTAGAGATTTGGTTATTGGTAAATCTATACGCTAATTAATTGAAATTGTAAAACTATTTTAACCAGTATTAAAACTCTTTATACCATTATTTTATTAATTTCTTTATGTAGTTAAAATAGTGTCATTTAAGGTGTGAATAGTTTTAGTTTTATAAGATTGAAAATATCGAATTCAATAAAAGAATAATTGAGTGATAGACATCATGATAATATTGGATCAAAGCTTGGTAAAATAGGCTTTGCAATATGAAATTGGTCATAGGTATCTTTACATGACTATTATTTACTTCATTTAAGATTATGAAAAAGCCGAGAAAATTTGGACTGTATACGACTGCTTTATTTTGCTTGTGGATGATTGCCCCATCTTATGGTCAAATTACTGAAAGGCCACGTCCTAAAGAATGGGATCTTCTTATTGAAGGTGCTCGCTTTAAAGATCGTTTTCTACCTATGCCTAAAGGAAAAGTTATAACTGGAAGTGATTGGGGAGCGGAGGGAGTGCGGAAACGATATATTGATAATGGAATTGAAGATGGTGAGCGATCGTACTGGGGCGGTAACATCTTAAAAGGCGATGATGGTAAGTTTCATCTTTACGTATGCGGATGGCCTGAGCGTTCAGCGAAAGGACATATGGAATGGTCGAATTCAGTTGTATATCATACGGTTAGTGATAATTCAATCGGGCCGTACAAAATCGTTGATACTATAGGTAAAGGTCATAATCCTGAAATTTTCAGAGCGAAAAATGGTAAGTATGTTATTTATGTGATCAATGGTTACTACATATCTGATAGCTATAACGGGCCTTGGAAGTATGAGAAGTTTGTATTTGATCAACGGGATCGTCCTATCATCGAAGGTTTGTCAAACCTTACCTTTGCAAAGCGTGAGGATGGATCTAATTTGATGGTGTGCCGAGGTGGTGGTATCTGGTTTAGTGAAACAGGTTTAAGTCCTTATAATCAGATAACAGATAAACGCGTATATCCAGCTGTTGAAGGAGAGTTCGAAGATCCAGTTGTCTGGCGCGATCATATTCAGTATCATCTTATTGTAAATGATTGGTTGGGACGAATTGCTTTTTATCAGCGTTCTAAAGATGGTGTAAATTGGTTAACTGATCCAGGGGAAGCTTATACCACTGGTATATCTTTTCATCAGGATGGTGTAAAGGAAGATTGGTTTAAGTATGAGCGCATTAAAGTATTGCAAGATAAGTACGGTCGAGCTTATCAGGCAAATTTCGCCGTTATTGATGTTTTAAAGCTGGAAGATAAACCGAATGACCGACATAGTTCAAAAAATATTTCGATTCCATTGAACCCAGGAATGCTGATGGAAATGCTGAATACAGAACTACCATCTTTAAATACAAAATTTGTCCGTGTCAAAGTGTTAAAAGAGCCTAATTTTGATCCTGCTAAGGAATTGGATTTACAAACATTGCGATTTGGAAAATCAGAGCTTGTTAATTATGGAAAAGGGAGCCGTGCAACTAAAATAGAAAATACAAAAGATGGGGTTATCATTACATTTGAGAATAGTGGGCATGGGTTAACTCAAGATGAATTTGCTCCCAAATTAATTGGTAAATCTAAGTCGGGAAAGATTCTTTTTGGTTATACCAGAGTGCCATGGGTGGCGTATAACGAAGCGATTTTATCAGCTAGAAAGCCGATCGTGGATAAAACAAAAGATCAGCAAGTTTTCGAAGTACAGGTGGATAATTTTGGGCTAGTGAAATCTAAGGAAAGTAAGTTAGAATTATATATTCTTGATGGTGAAAAGAAAACTTTGATCGCTAGTGGACTGATAGCTCCACTTGATCCTTATGCCATGAGCAAAATTAAATTAGCAGGAATTATTCCATTAACAAAGGGGGCGAATAATCTAATGAAACTTGTTATTCAGGAAAAAGGTATTCAAAAGTCAACATTTAATTTTGATTTGAAACTTGATTAATCTTATTTTTTGATGTAGGAAATCCAGCAAGTATACATTTGCTGGATTTTTTAATTTTTAGTGTATGTGGGTAAATTTTCAATAATTTATACTGAAAGAGATGTTGTATGGGATATTATGAGGTATTATAGTTTAAGAAAGGGTTAGTTTAGTTGCAGAAAAGACGATTTTTATTATTCATTTTTGAAACGTACATGATCTGTAATCCGAGAGGGATTTTTTTATCATGAGTAAATATCTAAAATCTAAATAAATGAAATCATTATTAGTCCTTTTCTTTGGATTTCTTTCTCCGCTTATAATATGGGCGCAAGATATTGTTGTTCCAAGATTAACGCCTTTTCCTGATCATATCCAATCTACAAAAATAGATTTGAATGGAAAATGGTTATTTGATGTTGATCCGAACGAAAGTTTCTGGAAGTCTCCGCAAGCTGTAGATTGTAAGAATATACAGGTTCCGGGCGAATGGGTGATGCAAGGTTTTGAAGTAGAGAAAGGAGCTAAGGCGGGCTATTTTCGTCAATTTGAAATCCCTGTAAGTTGGAAAGGACAGCGTGTCAAGCTTAGAAATAATGGGATTTTTAGTGAAAGTACAGTTTATATTAATGGTAAGAAAGTAGGAAGTCATATAGGGGGATTTACTCCTTTTGAGATCGATGTGACAGATTTTGTTCACTACGGTGCTACTAACCAGATTACAATAGCTGTACGTAGCGAAAGTTTAGCTGATTCCTTAGCGAGCGCATCACGCTATGCTGTACATGCCCTTGGTGGTATAACTCGAGATATATTTTTGTTTGCGATCCCAGAGACAAATATTTCTTCTTTTCATGTGGTTACTGATTTTGATGCGAGCTATACAGATGCGGTTTTGTCTGCGGATGTGCAGTTGTCAAATGAATCTATTAAAGACAAAGGTACTCTTAAACTAGCATTTAGTTTGTTGGACACAGAGGGAAGATCCGTTGATTTAGGAAAGTCGGAATATCTAGTTGATGAGTTGAAAAATGGTATAAATTTAAATCGTAGTCTAAAGTTTCAGATTCGTAAACCTCATCATTGGACATCTGAGTCTCCCTATTTGTACACGTTAATTTGTGAATTAAGTGATGGATCGGGTGTTTTACATCGCACAAAGCGAAGAGTTGGTTTTAGAGAGCTTGAAGTAAGAGGAAACCAGTTTTTGGTTAATGGAAAACCGATCAAGTTAAGAGGCGTTAATAGACATGAAGTGATGCCACTCCGAGGAAGATCTTTGGAAGGTGATATTTGGGCTAAAGATGTTAAGTTATTTAGAGAAGCCAATGTAAATTATATTCGTACATCGCATTATCCTCCTGATGAGAGATTGCTTGAGGCTTGTGACGAGCTTGGTATGTTTGTAGAGGTTGAGGCTCCATTTTGTTGGGCACATGAGACTGCTATTAAAAAAGAGGATATGTACCCTCTTCTGGTGAATCAACATATTGAGATGGTTAACCGGGACAGGAGTCATCCTTCTATTATTATGTGGTCTTTAGGAAATGAGTCTAATCTTTATAAAGAGTATTTTAAGGAAGCTGGTGAAGTTATTAAAAAGATGGATCCATCCCGTCCCCGCATATTCAGTCAATGGGGCCCGGATGCTGATAATGGCGAGCTTGAGGTGACGAACCATCATTATCCTGGTCCAACTGGTCCAGATATGTATCGCAATAGTAAACGTCCGGTTACTTTTGACGAATATATCCATGTAAATTCTTACAATCGTTTTGAACTATCGGCAGATCCGGGTGTAAGAAATATGTGGGGACCGTTATTGGATAAAATGTGGACAGCTATGTACAACAGTCAAGGTGTGCTTGGTGGCGCAATCTGGGCTGGAATAGATGATACTTTTTTCTTACCTAACAACAAGGTTGTCGGATATGGAACATGGGGTCCGTTGGATGGCTGGCGTCGGGCGAAACCCGAGTATTGGAATATGAAAAAGTCATACAGTCCAGTAAAATTAGAACAGCGTGGAAATTTATCAAAGGACGGTGTAGTATCTTTTGATGTCGAGAATCGTCATAATTTTACGGATCTGTCTGCTTGTCGATTTGAATGGTGCTCTGGTCAGGATAGTGGGGTTGTGCAAGTGAATTTACCTGCCAGAAGTAAAGGTCATTTTGATATCGATCTGAAGAATGAAAAACACTTGGATCAGGAAATTTATTTGAGAATAATTTCTCCTTTAGGTTTTGTAATAGATGAATATCTATATTCCTTGAAACCGAAAGTAATGGTCGCGGAGGTTGAAAAGAAAGGTTCTGTCAGTTTTGAAGAAAAAAATGAAGCTATCCTTGTTAAGGACAAGAACAGGGTGTTTGAAATCAATAAGTCTGATGGGCTTTTAAAAGTTTATGATGTCCATGGTAACAATTTGATCAATAAAGGGGCTACATTGATGTTATTGCCGCTCAATTCGGAAGGCAGGGGTATTCAAATGGTTGGTAAAGATCAAAATTTTGAACCTTTTAACCCTGTTTGTGTGAACTGGATATGTCAGTCGGTGGTCTATGACATACAGAAAGATAGTTTAATTATACGTATTAAGGGAGCATACAAAGAAGCTGAAGGAGCATATATTTATGTGTTTAAAGCAAATGGCGTATTAACGGTTAGCTATGATTTTGAATTGAGAACTGCAGTATCACCAAGGCAAGTTGGATTGGTATTTGAAATACCTAAAGAATTTAATAATTTAGAATGGAAACGTCATGGATATTGGAATATGTATCCGCAGGATCATCTCGGGTCATTGACTGGTCATGCTGTCGCTTTTAATCCTGATCTACCCGTTTCTGCTTCGGCGGGACCATCTGCTTTACCCCACTTAGGTTGGTCTTTTGATCAGACAGATGCAGGTTCGAACCTCTTTAGGGCAACGAAAGAAAATATTTACTCTGCTGATTTGTCGAATTTAAATGGGAATAAGGTTAAGGTCTTAGGTAATGGTAAACAACATTTTAGAGCTTGGATAAGCACGGATAAAAATAGTATTAATATGTTGGTCGCAGATTACAATAATGCTGGACGTGAAGGTTTTCTATCCTCTCATGCAGAGGTTGAATATCGCCCCTTAAAAAGGGGGGACCGTGTAACTGGAAAAGTTATGTTACGGTTTGAAAAATAAAAAGAAATAAAATTATAAATGAGAATATAAAGTCCAGAAAGATTAACTTCAACTGGACTTTATATTTATTAATGGTTTTTCGAGTATCAATTTATTGATATTTACTAGTAATGAAGCATTATTTTTTATTTCAGCAACTCATTTTTGTACTCGCTTGGAGTAATTCCTTTTGTAGTTTTAAAAATCTTGTTAAAATTTGATAAACTGTTAAAACCACAATCATAAGCGATATTTCCAATCTGGTTTTTATCTTCATTAATGAGTTTACATGCTTGACTAATACGGACTTCATTGACAAACTGAATAAATGTTTTTTGCGTGCGGGTTTTAAAATATCTACAAAAAGCATGTTTGGTCATATTCGCTATTTTGGAAACTTCCTCTAAATTTATTTCTTTAGAAAAATTGTCGAATACATGTCGGAAAATTTTATCAATCTTTTCATTGTCTTTAGCAATGTAAGTATTTGTATATCCTGGGCTTGAAAGAAAACTATATTCCTGAGAATTTAACATTTTTTGGAAAAGCTCAAGTAAGAGAATCGTTTTTGGGATACCCTCACTGCTTATCATTTTTTGTAAAATACTTTTCAGGTCATTTTTTAATTTACCATGAAATATTAGCCCTCTCTGAGATAGGGCAAAGAACTGCTCGAGTTTGGATGTGTTAAAAAAAAGGGAAAGTGTACTAATTAACTTATCCGGCTCAAAGTATAATGCCATCGAAGATGCCGCATGGTTAATATTTAAATCTTGACTGTCATTGTGCCAGACATGTGGTAAATCTGATCCAATGAAAGTCAGTTCATCACTGGTAAAAGTATCTAAACTATCCCCAATCATGCGACGTCCCTCGCTTTTGACAATATACGTGATTTGACATTCCTTATGAAAATGAAATTCTGAGGAAAAGTAGGGCCTGTTTATTTCTCGTGTTACAAATATATTGCTTCCTAATCCTTCTAAAACTTTTGCAAATACTGGCTTCATGTATATTGATTGTTTTGTAGATTATATAACTGTATTTAGCTAATATAAGATTAGTTAGGGGAGTAACAAAAATTTATTGTGAAGCGTGTTTGACTCAAGATGTTGTTACAACAATTGGACAGAAGAAATATAAAAATGAAAATTATTTGAATAGGGATTATAGTAGCCTAGTTAATTTATGTTGTTGGCAACTGATGCAATTTTATATTTACTATTTATATAGTAATCAGATTTATAACTATTTATTTGTGGGGATGTGATTTGTTAATAAAGGCTAAACTTATGTGTATTTAATTTCATCTTTTATTATATAAATATTGTTTTAAAAGGATTTAGCGAATTTATTTTTGTTAATCAAAATATATTATCTATTATTGATGTTAAGTTATATTAAACAGATATAGACTAAGTAATGAAGAGGTCGATCTTACTTTGCAAATTGCATTTAAATGGATCAAATTGTTACTTCTATATTTTTTTATAGCGACCAAATTATAGTATAACCTGTTGAATTATGGTTCTTCAAGAAAATACGCGTGTCTTGTTCTATATACTTTTGCAGGTATAAAAAAGTTTAAATTTAATATTAAGTTTAAGTAATGCTAAACTCAGAGATTTATATTTGAGGAATTAATGCTGATGATGATGTATTATTTTAATATTTGTAAACAATTGAGTAGGTTGTAGATAGATTGATTCAAAATGAAATAATTTAATACTTATTATTGAGAAATTTTAAAATAAGAAATGCCTATGGATAACTAATTACAAGATCCTCAAAATACAAAAGGAGATGCGCTAACATCCCCTTTAAGTATAAGGAAATCAAAAGTCTAGAAAAAAATTAATTAACCTTAATTGTTTAAATATGAGTAATTTTTCCCTCGTTTCAAAATGGAAAAGTAAATTTTATTGCCCAGTGTTTCGGGTTTCCACTACACAAAAAGCATTATCTATCGGATTGATGCTCTCACTTATGCATGTCGAGCACAATGCCTTATATGCTTCATCGGTACATACATCTATACAATCAGAAATCCTGGTAAAAGGTAAAGTAACCAGTCAAGGAAGAGGCTTGCAGGATGTATCTGTCTTTGTAAAAGGTATGAAATCAATAGGCACTAAAACAAATAGTGTTGGAGAGTTTACCTTAGAAGTACCAAAAGGTTCTACTCTTATCTTTACTTCCATAGGCTTTAAGATGCAGGAAGTACAAGCTGGTCCATTACTAAATGTTGACTTGATAGCAGATGCTTCGCTTCTTGAGGAGGCAATTGTTGTGGGTTTTGGTACCCAAAAGAAGATTAATTTGACAGGAGCTGTAGATCAGATCTCAGCGAAGCAATTGGAGAATCGCCCGGTAACCAATATTGGTGCTGCATTGCAAGGATTAATACCCAATTTGAATATTACAAATCCAAGTGGAAATCCTTCGGAGGGTGCCAAATTCAATATCCGGGGAACAACTTCTCTGAATGGAGGAGTTCCTTTAATTTTGATCGATAATATTCCTTATTCCGAAGATGAACTGGCTCGATTGAATCCTAACGATTTTGAGACGGTTACTGTGCTTAAAGATGCTGCTGTGGCAGCTATTTACGGAGCTAGAGCCGCTTTCGGTGTCGTACTAATTACAACTAAATCCGCTAAGAATGGTGATGTTCAAGTCAATCTAGGGTATAATACCTCAATTCGTACAGTAGGCAAGCTGCCCGATATCGTAACGGATCCTTTAAAAGTAATGGAGTACAAAAGGATGGCTGCCGCTCCGCTTTATGATTTGTATCCTGATGCTGTAAGAGATTATGCAAAGAAAATGCAGGATGATCCATCTTTGCCCAATGTGATTATGGATCCGACCAATAAGTTGAATTATATGTATTATGGTTCAACAGACTGGATGGATGAAGCTTATAAAAAATCTGCTCCAGCGCATACGATTAATTTAAGTATTGGAAAGAAAGCAGATAAATTAGCGTATCTGTTTTCCGGAGAATATTACCGTCAAGATGGTATGTTGAAATATGGGGCTGATCAGTTGAATCGATATAATGCAAGGGGTAAGGTTGATTTTCAAATGAAAGATTGGCTATCTTTTGGCGTCAATACTTTAATCACAAGTCGTGATTATGAATCGCCAGTTTTTATGGGAGGCGATTTCTTTGGAAATGTGAACCGTACAAGTTCTTTGGATATCCCTAAGAATCCTGATGGAAGTTGGACTTCGGCAGGAGCAGGTTTGTTGGGTAGAATGCAAGACGGGGGTCGTAAAAGACAAACTATTAATGAATTTCAATCCACATTTTCTGCTAAAGCATCCATTATCAAAGATATCTGGGATGTAAATGCTGATGTTACCTTTAGAAGGACAAGTGGAAATTCTAATTCATTCGATTTACCGATTCCTTATCGTACGGGACCAGAAACAGAGATTAAGTATGCAGGTTCTACAACATCTTACGCTTCAAAGACTAACGATACGGACAAGTATGATGTAGTTAATATTTACACCAATTTTAAGAAAGAGTTTGGAAAACATTCTTTACAAGCATTATTAGGGTACAATCAAGAGTATCGTAAAAATGACTACAGTGAAATGTCTCGAAATAATTTGTTGTCTCCCGATTTTCCAACGGTTGAATTGGCGACTGGACCGATGTCAGTAGGTCATGGGATTGATGATTGGGCATTACAAGGGATTTTTTATCGATTGAACTATAACTATGAAGGAAAATATTTGGTGGAATTTAATGGTCGCTACGATGGTTCTTCTCGTTTTCCTAAAGGCGATCGTTGGGGTTTTTTCCCGTCTGTTTCTGGAGCATGGGTGCTATCTGAAGAACGTTTTTTCGAAAGTTTAAAACCTGTTGTTAATCTGCTTAAATTCAGAGGTTCTTATGGTCAACTTGGTAACCAAAATGTATACGATAAAGATGGGAATCTGTTAAGTTACCCCTATATACCTTTTATGGACAGTTATAAAGTAGGTCAATGGTTAGATGGTGAACGTCCAACATCTTTGCGCCCACCGGAGGCAGTTGCAAAATCATTAACATGGGAAAAAGTATCAACCGTAAACTTTGGTATTGATTTCGCGCTTTTAGCGAATCGATTAAATGTTAATTTTGATGCCTATACTCGTAAGACAGAAGATATGGTTATCCCAGGGCGTACGCTACCAGGTGTTTTCGGGACGGAAGCACCACGATTTAACGCCGCAGATCTGAAAAATAAAGGTTGGGAATTGCGCTTAGCATGGAATGATCAATTTGAACTCTCTAATTCTCCTTTTAAATACAATGTTGCAGTTGTTGTTTCAAATAGTCAAACCCATATTACTAGATATCACAATCCGACGGGTAACTTAAAGGACCATTACGCTGGAAAACTTATGGGCGAAATTTGGGGTTTAGAATATGATGGTGTTTTCGAAAATCAAGCACAATTAGACGCTTTAAATCAAGTGGATATTGGAAATGGAAATGTAGGAAACAATTCTTATATCGGAGATATTAAATTTAAGGACTTGAACGGCGATGGCAGAATCAATTTTGGTAAAAATACTTTGAATGATCACGGTGATCGCGTGATCGTTGGAAATTCAAGTACGCAGTATCCATATAGTTTAGATTTAGGAGCCGATTGGAAAGGTTTTAATGCACGTGTTTTTCTTCAAGGTGTAGGTAAGAAGGATTGGTATCCAGGTGGCGGACATTTTTATTTCTGGGGTGTATATGCACAACCATGGACTAATCTAACCAAACAAAATTTAGATCACTGGACTCCAGAAAATCCAGATGGTTATTTTCCAGCAGTGCGCGCTTATGCTGCAGAAGTGACTGATCGTTCATTGGCTGTACCAAATAAAAAGTATATGCAAGATGCGAGCTATATGCGGGTGAAAAATATAACCTTAGGCTATACGTTGCCTAAACAATGGTTGGAGCGGACTGGATTGGGGCGTGTACATTTTTACTTTAGTGGGGAGAATTTGTTTGAAAAAACCAATTTGAAAGTATCATTGGATCCTGAGGGCTTGGATGGTAAAGTTTATCCATTTCAACGTACCTACTCATTTGGTATGAATCTTAACTTTTAAGTATTAAGGAACAACGTCTATTTTTTAAATGATAATGATGAAAAATACAATTCTAACTTATATAGCATGTGCAAGCATTTTAATGCTTGGATCGTGCCAAAAAGATTTTTTGGATCGTTTGCCTCAAACGAAACCTACTGAAGAAACGCTATTCAAAAATGTGAGTGACTTGGAAACTTATAGTAATAGTTTTTATGAAATGATGGGACCGTCTTATAGTGATGGATTCTCGGATAATATTGCTGGTATGAGTGGATCATCTAATACAGACGCGATGGTCAGAAATAGTCTTACCCCTTCAAATGTTGGCGGATGGGACAGTTGGAAAAACATCCGTACAATCAACTTTATGTTGCAAAATTCGAGTAGGACTGTTGGGGATAAAGCAAGTATCAATCACTTTATTGGTATAGCCAAATTTTATAGAGCATACCTGTATTATAATATGGTGATGACTTATGGTGATGTGCCATGGTATAATAAGGTCTTAAAGGATGACGAAACCGAATTAATGGAAAAAACACAAGATCCTAGAGTGCTTGTTGTGGATTCAGTGATGGCCGATCTAGAGTATGCCGCTGCTAATATTAAGCCAAGTGGTAGCAATACGCGGGTGACTAAATGGACGGCATTGAGCTTGCTGTCAAGAATATCTTTATTTGAAGGTTCATACCGCAAATACCACAAATATTTAGGATTAGATAAAAGTGCAAATACTTATTTTGAGCGTGCTGCTTCTGCTGCTAAAGAAGTAATGGATCAAGGAGGTTTTACAATCTATAGCACAGGAAAAGGAGGAGAGGATTATCGAAATCTATTTGTAAGTAGTGATATAACGAGTAATAAGGAAATTATATTTTTCCGAAAAAATTCTGAAGCAGATGGTGCCGCGAATAATTCTCATACGGTCTTTGATTACCAATGGGCACTAAGTAAAGATCTGATGGAAGAGTTTCTGATGAAGGATGGTACGCGCTTTACAGATTTACCAAATTATGATAAAAAGACTGTGACAGAAATATTTGAAAATCGTGATCCGCGGTTAGCTGAGAATATCATGCAACCGGGCTTTAAGACTAATCCTGCTGTTAATACTCCACATGTTTTAAAACCTACTTTTGGTGGATATCTTCAGATCAAGTTTTATCCTAGAGATCCAAATCAGCGTAAAGGTTGGGATCTGAATTATACTGATCTTCCGATTATGCGCTATGCAGAGGTGTTGTTGAATTATGCCGAGGCACGAGCAGAATTGGGCTCAATTTCACAAGCTGATCTGGATGCAACAATAGGTAAGCTTCGTGCTCGTGTAGAAATGCCTGCATTGAATTTGGGTTTTGCAAATGCAAATGTTGATCCTATTCTGGCAAAACGCTATGGCAGTTTTGGAGATAATACACCTTTTCAGAATGGCGTTATTTTGGAGATCAGACGAGAGCGAAGGATAGAGCTTGCTTCTGAAGGATTTAGATTAAATGATTTAAATAGATGGTTTGTAGGTCAGTTGTTGGCCGTTAATCCAAAAGGCATGTATGTCCCTGCGTTAGGAGCAATAGATGTGACTGGTGACGGTGTTCCTGATATTGCTATACTGCAAAATAAGGATACTTTAGAACCCATTTCTTCCATTCCTAAGGAAGTTAAAGATAAGCTTGTGATGTATTATTTGGATGAAAAGGTTATCTTTCTTTCAAATGGAACGTCAGGGCATATTCAGTTTGTAAGAGATCAAGTGCAAGTACGAAAATGGGAAGATGGACCTAAATACTACTATCGCCCAATTCCGATTGTACAAACTACGCTTAATCCGAATTTATTACAGCCTTTAGGATGGAGATAACTCTTGTTAATATTTTTTAGGTATTTAGCCCTTGATTTTCAAGGGCTAATTTTTTTTATAGTAATGAGAAAAATGAATTATTTGAGCTATTTTGTTAGCAACAATTATCTTTAAAGCTCAGTTATGAGGTCACGTGTATAGTTAGGTACTATAGAAAATAACAAATTGGAATGCAATGGAATATTTTTAGCATTTATGCTCTTAGGTGTAGCATCTTTTTAAGAAGAGCATATCTAAGTTAAAAATATTTAAATAACTGATTTTTGAAGTCATGTTAATTGTTTCCAGATAACATAATGATATTGATTTCATAATAAAGGCCTCTTTAGAGGCCTTTATTATGAAATCAATACTTCAATTTTCGCGAGTCAATTTCGGAAGTTATTGGATATACATCTTTGTAAACATCAATTCCTGCATCGCTTAATGGTACTCCAGCCATTTTGGTTTTCGTACCTTGAATACGAATATTCTTTTTATGATCTAGGTCAATTACTGCCCAAATTGGATCTTCATATACGAGTGTATAGCGAAGGATGCCGTGTTTTTTGTAAAAATCATCTGAGAAAGCCGAACTTTTAAAGTCTTCTCCCGCCCAATAGTATGATGAACTGTTAATCTGTACATAATGGATCCCATTGATTTCATTGTGATAATTCATATGATGGTGACCTGTTAACACGAGTACTACTTTGTTAAAGCCTGCCTCTTTGTTTATCTGTTCGAATAGATAACGGACCTCCATGCCATTATCTAATCCGCCTAATGTATTTTCAAGCCCTTGATGACAGAAAATAACGGTGCGTAAGGATGTGTTTTGAAGGTCTTTTTTTAGCCAGTTAAGTTGCTTTTTTGTAATAGAACGAGGATAGCCATCTATTTTCTTCGTTTCACTTTTTTCATTGCCATCTAATACGACAAAATGAAAACCATTCTTGTCAAATGAATAATAAGGATTTGTCGCACCCCAAAATGCCAGAGCCTGTTCTTTGGAGAAGCCACCATCGGTATCGTGATTTCCCAATACGTAATGTTTTTCTCCCTCGAATTTACTCCAAATATCTAGTAAAGGTTTATTTTTTGGTTTTGGGACGCAAAAATCACCTAACTGTATTATGAAATCGGGCTGCTCTTTGACCATAGTATCAATAAATAACTGTGCTCTTCGATCACTGTCATGCATGAGATCATAATGGAGATCTGATATGACGCCGAATTTTACTCCCCGATTTTTACTGGTAATGTTGTCAATATTCTCCACTATTGGAGCTGCAATAGTTTTATTTACAAGAAGTCCTGACAGACTTAGTCCTCCGATTTTTAGGAATGATTTTCTGTTTAACATAATTTATAATATTATATTCCGGTTTATATTCTCTTCATCTAATAGCGCTATTTTTACATCTGAACTTCACTTGCTGTTGCTGGCTTTACAAAGGAAATAATGATAGCACAAATTGCACAAATTACAGCAACTACAAGGAAGATGTTTGATGTATTGCCTGTGTAATCAATAATTTTTCCAAATATAGGTTCTCCGATAGCCGCAAACACATACGCGAACATATTCATAACACCTATACCGGTACCTACTAATTTGGTTCCTAAGATATCTGGGCTTAAGGTCCAAAAGTTAGCTTGGGGTCCGTACACAAAAAAGCCAGCAGTAAACATCAAGACAGCAGCGAGTACATGATGTGGGGTTGGTATAACATAAATCAACAATGCAATTGCACAGCTGCAGAGCATTCCGGCTCTAATCGACTTGCTTCTGTTTTTGTTGAACAGTAAATCTGAAATATAACCAAATGAAACTGCTCCTACAGCCATACCGATAGGAATGAATAAAGTAAGCCATAAATTACCATTTGATTCCTTGTAATTATTCCCTAAGAAATGGATCGGTACCCAGAAAATAAGTCCATATCTTGCCATACTTTGAAATCCGATGGCAAAGGATGCGATCAGAAATTTTTTGTTTCCGAATACGAGCTTATAAGACTCTTTCCAACCTAATTTTGATGTTGAATCGTTTTGTGCACTATCTGATTGTAGCGTAAATCCTTTTAAAGACGGATGACTTCTCGCAATAATTAAAAATAAGACTAAGGCAAAAAGAAGAAAGAGTATGGGGTATCTAAAAAGTGTACGCCAGCTTTGTTCTTGTTGTACTAAAAGTAACGCCATGAAAAATGTAAGCACAGATGAGCTCCCTGCTGCCATCGTATAAAAACCAAAAGCTTTACCTCGTTCATTGCTATCCCACCAATTGGAGATTAATTTACTTCCCGATCCCCAGGCCATAGATTGAAAATAACCATTTAATGTCCAAAGAATAAGTATTACAACGTAGGTATTGGCATAACTAATAGACAGGTTGCAGACAATAGATAGAAAACCACCTGTTAAGATCATGATTTTTGGACTTAGACGATCTGCAAGATTACCGTTAATTAATTGTCCTATGGCATATCCCATCAACATGGAAAAGCTAATCCATCCAATTTGCTGGTAGCTTATACCTAATTCAGCTGACATTCCTTTTGCCGCCCAGCCAAAATTATGTCTTCCTGTATAAAAAAATAAATAACAGAACATGGTGATAAATAGCATCTTCCATTGCTCTTTTCTGAAGTTTTTTTGAATCTGCATCTTCTGTTATTTGATATCCATATTGATGCCGACACGTATTGGTTTGTTCATTACAGCGTAGTCGAAAGCTTCATTCACTTCATCTAAAGAGAATTCTTTTTCAACAAGATCAAGAAATGGGTATTTCTCGAAATTCTGCACAATAAAATCTACTGCTGTAGAAAAATCTTCGTAATTATAATTATGTAAACCTTTAATTGTTAATATGCGTCGGATCATTTGCTCTGCATCGATCTCAAGTTTACGCTGTTTAAACACTGCTCCAATAAATACGGCAACTCCATTTATACCCAATTGTGCTATTCCTGCTTCCATAGCATCTGGTGAGCCACTCATGTCAATAAAGCGATCAATCCCATTTCCTACTTTAACAATTGCTGATTCATCAAGCGTGGTTTCCTTAGAATTTAGAGTTTCGTTAGCGCCGAATTTTTTAGCAAGCGCTAAGCGTTTGTCATCAATATCTGTTACTATAATTTCGGATGCACCTGCTTCTTTACACATCGCTACACATACGAGACCCAATAAACCCATTCCGGAAATAAGTGTTTTTTTACCTTTGATGGTTCCAGCTAACCGAATAGCTCCAGCTGATGTAGCAATGGCACAATTGATCGTTGCTGCAATAGGTGCAGGTAATTCTTTTGGAAGAATACGAATGGAAGTATGTGGTCTTAATATAATGTGTGACGCTAATCCTCCATGAAAACTGTCACGATCTGTAATTTGTCTGTGTCCATATTTGTATAGATTTTCATTTTTTTGAGGTGTTTCTGCATTATAACTAGCTGTTTCGGGATCACTAGCAAATACGGTCCAGGTGATAACATCTCCTTCTTTGAGTTCCTGTCCGGAAGCATCTGTTAAAACTGAATTTGAATTTGTCTCCATTATTGTCCCCACTATCTCATGTCCAAGTATAGTTGGGCAAGGTTCTTGACGTAGACCGCAATAAGTATGAAGATCACTGCCACAAAGTGTAGCGTAATTTATTTTGACGAGTATTTCTCCTTCTTCCAGATTTGGTATCGTACTCGATACTGATTGAAGAGGAGATTTAGGTTTTTCAAAAACCAAGAATTTTCCTTGCTTAGCCATAATTGTATTGTAAATATAACATAAAATGTTTTACAATGCTAAACATTGTTTATAAATACTATATCTTTTAAATGTTAAATTTATATTAATTTATGGAAATTAAGGTACATGATTTGGTTTTTTATAAAATTTGTTTGGTCACATAAGTTGTTATCAGTTACGTTCTTTTCAAATTATTAGCCACGGCTTGATAATCCATGTCACCGTTATTTATTATCGTATTTTTTGATATTATAGGGCTGATTTCGTTGTGATCGATATCATCGTGCTAGTCGAATACCCGTAAATTGCCACTGGTGCTGTGTATGAAAGAAATTTCGATATGTCTTTCTACTATGTCCTTTTGACGTAGCTTCCGAAGCACCTCGTAAAACCATTTGATTGACCATGAACTTTCCATTATATTCGCCTACCGCACCAGCTTCTTTTTTGAAACCTGGATAAGGCAGATAGGCACTTCCTGTCCATTCCCATCGGTCGCCCCAATGCATGTTATCAGCCGCGATTTCCCATTCGGCCTCTATTGGTAAACGCATTCCTTTCCAATTTGCATAAGCAACCGCTTCAAAATAGTTGATATGATTGAGTGCTTCATTGAGATCCAATAATTTTAGACCTGATAATGTATAGTGCATCCATTGATTGTCAATTTTATGCCAATATAGTGGTGCATGAGCATCATTTTCTTTTACCCAGTCCCAACCTTCAGCATGCCAATGGCGAAAGTCTTGATACCCTCCGTTTTCTATAAATTCTAAGTATTCCCCGTTGCTGACAACTTGTGCAGCAATTTCGAATTCTTGTAAATAGACGTGATGTCTCCCAAGTTCATTATCGAAACAGAACCCCTTTCCTTCGAATCCGATTTCGTATATTCCGGCTGGAAAGGTAATCATTTCGTTATTTACGAATTCTGATTTTGAAGGTTCTGGATCGCTTTTGTAGCATGGGAAAAGTGGATTGTGTCCCAAAATATATTTGATATCTGAAATCAGTAATTCCTGATGTTGCTGTTCATGGTTAAGTCCTAGTTCGAGCAAAGTTAATACGTCTTGTAAGTGATGTCGTTTCTGCTTAAAAAATAACTGCATTTGCTCATCTACGTATGCTCTATACTTGTAAATATCAGATACGGATGGACGGCTTAAATTTCCACGATCGGTTCGGATGACCCGCGCGCCTACAGTTTCATAATAACTGTTAAAGACATAATTATACTGTGAGTCGAAAACCTGATATTCAGGAAAGTAAGGGATCAATAAAAATGTTTCAAAAAACCAAGTTGTATGCCCTAAGTGCCACTTTGGAGGACTGACATCTACTATTGGCTGCACAACATAATCTTCAATGGCTAAAGGTGCGCATATATGTACAGAGTGATTTCGAATAGTCCAATATTGTTCTTCTAAATCTGTAATGTGATCGGTTATTGTATGTTTTGTATTCATCATCGTTTTTTTACTTGATTTTCCATATTGCATCCATAAACCATTTTTTCGAATCGTATAGTTCGCTGACAAAGTTAAAACCTGAGCTATTGGCGAGATGTCGGATGTCAGAAGGTGAGAATTTTTGTGATATCTCCATGTAAATGGGTTCATTTTTTTCAAATGAGATCTGCTCCTCGCCGAGTGTCACTTGCTGTTCTGTTAAGCTAATGAGATAACTTTTACATGCGCCATTTAAGGGATCGTAGGTTTGATAATGTTCAAATTGATTTATGTTGAAATTAGCCCCGAGTTCATGATTAATGCGAAGGAGAAGATTAAGATTGAATTTTGCAGTTATACCTGTTGGATCATCATAAGCACGAAGTATCGTTTTAGGATGCTTTTTTAAATCAAAACCTATTAATACATTGTCTCCAGGATTTAGTTTACTCTTCAATTTGGAGCAAAACTGTTCAGCATCCGCAATTTCCATATTACCAATATTGCTCCCTAAAAATAATATTACTTTGCGATTTGACGATATTGTCATTGCTTTTTCGATCATCTCAAAATATTCACCTTTGAGGCAGATGATATTTAAAGCTGGAATTGCATCGTTAAGATTTGTTTTTAAAACTGAAAGTATGTTACCTGATATGTCGATCGGCATATAAGTGAAGTTTGCTCCTTTACTAACAAGGTGTTGCAGTAAAAAGGTGGATTTCATTGCATCGCCTGCTCCCAATTCTATTAGATCAAATGGTTTGCCATCTGTGCTTATTAAATTAGCAATTTCAGCTGTCTGATTTTTGAAGATGTCAAGTTCACATTTTGTCAGATAATAATCTTCCAGTGCCATGATTTTTTGGAAGAGATGATCTCCTTTGCTATCATAAAAATATTTAGAGGATAATCTCTTCGGATTACTTTTTAAATCATCCAATACCTCTTTTTGGAATTTATGATTAGTTATTGTTTCTTTTTCGTTGCGGAGACTGCTGTTCATCTTTCTTGTTTAACTGTTCTTGAAAGATAACAGTTAAAGCCTAGTAGTTGTTTGTTTGAGGGAGCATGTTACTTGTATCTATTATTGTTATAGTATGAAAATAAATAACTCTTTATTGCGGAATTGTGAAAGATTTTTTAACTTTTATACTGCTATCCAAAGACTGGATAGTTTTCTCCAAATGCTCTCGAAATTACAGCAAATAAACCAACAGATCCGATTAGTAAAACGAATAATGACTGTATGATGTTTAGTATGGAAAAGTTTTTCCAGGATTGACTGTTTGATTTATCAGAATATTCCCATAGTCTTAGGATATTCTGTCTTTTTTTATAGGTGAAAATGGGTATGATCAGGACCATTATTCCTACTGAGCTATTGAGCACAAGGTGCCTCATATCATGATATGCGCTTCCAATAATAACGAGAGACATTAGCGTCCATGCTATTATATTCAAGAGAGAGGATATTTTGTAAACAGTTTTCATTGATGAATTATATAATGCAATATCTTATACCGTTTAAAGCAATTGTCTTTACTTTTGTTTAGGACTTGCTCCTGTATATTTCTTGTAAATTTTATTGAAGTGACTTGCATCGGAGAATCCAAGTTTTAGCGCAATTTCATTAATGTTGTACCGACCATTTTTTAATAGTTGACTAGCTGTTTTTATTTTGGTCTGGATGATATGTTGCTGAATGGATTGGCCACTATGCTTTTTGACATATATACTGATGTAGTTTGGAGACATATTAAATTGGGATGCTATATTGTCAATTTTCATCTTTTCAGGATTCAAGGCATGCATCCGGGTAAAACTCAGTATTTGGCTTAATTTATCTATTTCAGTATTAGAGGGGCATTCTAGTCCAAATTGGACTGTAGACTGCGCTCTGGCCAACAGCATCATGACACCACCAAACAGTTCCAGAAGCAACTCTCTACTATAGGCACAATTATTTGAAAACTCACGCAATAGAATTTGAAACAGATAGTGGAGATGAATTTTGTCAACCTCATCTTTTACTATGTTTCCATTTATTGTTGAGGCTGTCTGAAGTAAAGTTTGGGTCGTTTCTAACCATTTGGCTGTTTTGCTTCCTGCTAACTTTTCTGTAAATAATTGCTCATTAAATTTTAGAAAGATGAATTTTGTAAATTCTTTTATTTCAAAATAATGTCCATCTTCAGGCCTTAAGATAAAAACATCTCCGGCCTCATAGGACATACGAGCATCATTTAAGATATGATCACCGGTTCCCTTTTCAATGAAAATAATTTCATAAAAATTGTGCTTATGTTCTGGGAAATCCCATTTATCCAGCTCCAGAGCAAATACATTTAATGAGTAATAGCTATTAAACCTTTGCATACATAGTAATTGATTTGTACAAACATACGATGAAAAATTACAGATTTAAGCGCTTGCTTCATAATATTTTTGTAAAAACAAATAATTACTATGTATAAATCATCAATTTCTATAGTTGCTATTTTAGCAACTATACTCGTCTTTGCTTCTTGCAAAAATAATGGGCAAAGTTCTGATGTGCAATCTTCAGTTTCTGATTCTATTTCTAGTACCAAGCAATGGCCAAATGGCGCTCAGCTGGTGATATCTGTTTCCATGCAGTTTGAAACAGGGGGACAGCCGGCTGGAGCTGAAAGTCCATTTTCGGGCAATCCCTTACCGGTGGGAAACCCCGATTTACCTGCTGAAAGTTGGTATAGGTACGGGGCTGTAGAAGGCGTTTATCGCATGCTAAATCTTTGGAAAAAGTACGATATCAAAGTGACTTCTCATGTCGTTGGGACAGCCGCGGCGAAATATCCCGAAGTCGCTCAGGCAATTGCTGCAGATGGACATGAGATAGCTGCCCATGGAATTTCATGGGATGACCAATGGAATAAAGATTATAATGAGGAACTAGATTTTGTAAAAAGAGGTGTAGATACTGTGGAGCGTATTACGGGACAAAGAGCCGTTGGATATAATGCAAATTGGTTACGTAGAAGTCCTAATACTTTAAAGATTTTACAAGAATTGGGGTTTCTATATCATATCGATGACTTGAGCCGTGATGAACCTTTTTTAACAACCGTGAATGGAAAGGACTTTGTGGTCATGCCTTACACGCTTCGTAACAATGATATTGTCAATATAGCAGGCAATCATTGGACTCCAGAAATGTTTCTTTCGCAGTTAAAGATGGAGTTCGATCAACTGTATGAGGAGGGTAAATCAAAAAGAAGAATGATGAGTATAAGTTTTCATGATCGTATTGGGGGAACTCCAGCTGTTGTAAAAGCAATGGATGATTTTATTACATATGTCAAAGATAAAGATGGGGTTGTTTTTATGCGTAAGGATGACATTGCGAAGATGGTGCTCCATGATCCTAAAACACCAAGAGATGATTCCGAACGAAAATATAATAATCAATAATGAAAACTATAAAAACTAATGTTTTGCTGATCCATGATCTATCATTGAATTATGCTTTGATGAAAAAGTATACCATTCTAATTTTATCGATTCTGATCAGTGGATTTAACTTTGACGTCTGGGCGCAGTCGACGGAGACTGTATTTCATTATTCTGTCATGGATGCTATGCGCCATGGTGTTTATATGGGAGATTTAGCTGTTGGTAAGCTAAGAGAGAAGGGGGATTTTGGATTAGGTACATTCAATCACTTGGATGGTGAAATGGTTGCTTTGGATGGTATATATTACCGTGTTATCCCTACCGGTCAAGTTGTTCAAGCTGAAGATGATAGGAAGGTACCTTTCGCCGCTGTTGCACAATTCACGCCTGATATGGTATTTGAAATGGATGGTGATCTAACACTAGCACGGATGCAGGAAGAGATCGTTAAGCGATTACCTTCTTTTAACAAGCCTTTCGGTATTCAGATACATGGACTAATGGCAGAAATTCAATTGGGAGGAGCCCTAAAGCTTGCTGAAAATGATACTACCGGTCTTGCCAAGTTAATGGAAACACGACCGGTCTATCATGTTTCGGGTATATCGGGTACACTGGTGGGATTTTATAATCCTACATTCATGGATAATATTGATCTAACTCCTTTTCATCTGCACTTTATTTCTGATGACCGATCTGTTGGTGGACATGTTATATCGGGAAGGTCTGGTACAACAAAAATAAAAGTCAGTGTGGATACTAAAGTGGGGTATGAATTACTCTTTCCTGAGTCAAGTCCAAGGTTTCAAAAAGAATGGAATACAGGTCGCGCTTCTCAAAGCGCTTATTAAATAATTATAAATTTTTATATTATGTTTTTATTAAAAAAGTCCATTGTATTTGTACTGTTTACATTTGCAGTAATGAATTTTGCTGTCGCTCAACTGCCAAAGGAAATTCAGCATATTAAATTTGATGATTTGGGCTGGGAAAAATTAGCTGACAGACTTTACCGGAAATATGTGTTTGGTGAACAAGGTATGCTAGCCTTGTTCAAAATGGATAAAGGAGCGAAAGTTCCTTTGCACCAGCATTCGAATGAACAAACGACTTATATTACGAAGGGAAGTGTTAAAGTGACTATGCAGAACAAAGATTATATTGTTAAAGCAGGAGAGGTACTTATTATACCAGGTAATATACCTCATGAGTTTGAATGTTTGGAAGACGGCACATTGGACATTGATTTTTTTGCTCCTCCAAGAAAAGATTGGATTGATGGAACTGCCAGTTATTTTGGAAATGATCAAGAAAATAAGAGAGACCTGGAAGCTGTCGCCCAATTGGACGTTCGCCCTGGTGATGTGGCTGTATCTGCTGAAGGACGCATTTTCTCAACGATTCATCCATTGGGTAGTCAGCAGTTACAATTGGTGGAGATTGTGGATGGTAAGGCAGTTCCTTATCCTAATCTTAAAATGCAAAAGAATGGTGCTAAAGCAAGTGATACAACTTTTGATGCGATGTTGGGTCTTATTTTTGACAAACAGAATAGGCTTTGGGTTGTTGATATGGGGTTGGAACTTGGGAAGACCAGACTATGGGCATTTGATATACAGCAAAATAAAGTTATAGAGAAAATAACGTTGCCAAGTCGTATTGCTCCTAAGGGGACATTTGCTCAGGATGTGACCATTGACGAAAAGCATGGTTTTGCCTATTTAGCAGATATTGCCGATCCAGGTATCATCGTCTTAAATTTAAAAACTAAGAAGGCAACAAGATTTGGTAAGCACTTTTCGTTTGATGCCGAGGATAAAGATATGGTTATTGACGGGAAGGTAGTTCATTTTGGAGGAAAGCCTGCGCGAGTGGGTATCGATCCTATCACCTTATCGGATGATCGTGAAACTTTATTTTACGGAGCTATGAATGGCACGGGATGGTACAGTATCCCGACAAAAGTATTACGGGGACACCAGCCTGGTCAATTGGTATTTGATCAGATTATTAAGGTAGGGGATAAACCATTCAGTGACGGAGCTCTTACCGATTGGGAGGGGAATCATTATTTTACAAATCTACAGGAGCATGCGATCACTAAAATGGACAAGAAAGGCAAATTGAGTCATATAATACAGGATGATGATAAACTTTTATGGCCAGATAATGTTTATCAGGGGCCTGATGACTGGATGTATATTTCTATAAATCAATTGAATACAGCGCCAGCCTTTACAGGTGGTAAAGATATTGGAGTCGCTCCTTATTTCATTTATAGATTTAAAAAGAAATAGTAGTTAGTAGTAATAATTAGAAAAAATATGAAAGCGCATAGGCTTCTAGAAAGTGCTACTGCAATTGGGAAAATTGTTATTAAATATTGAAAATAGAAAAGACAAAAAATAAATTCTTATTAAAAAAGGAAAGCCATCTATTAGGATGGCTTTTCTTTTTATGTTATTATATAATTGAAATTATTTAATTCTTTTTTTGGTTTTCTTTTTCTTCTTGTTTAACCAAATGATTGTTCCTGTAATAGGAAGTGATGCGCATATTAAAGCGATGAAAAAATGTAAAACTTTAGTGGCTATACCTCCATAATTACCCACATGAAGATCATAGTTCATCGCGCCAATTTTATCACCTATGAGAGCATTTTCTGATTGTTTTACTTTTTCAATCTGACCATTTCCTCTGTTAAAATAATACCAAATAAATTCGCCGGTACGATCTTTAATGAACCGCACTTGAATATCTTGTGGATCTGTTGGAGATTTACGTAAACGAATCGACATCATATCTGCATTTGGGTGTTTTGATATGGTGAAATTGAGCGCATTATCTAATATTTTAGACTGATTCTGTGGTACATATTCGAACTTTTCCTGTTGTTCAATTTCTTTTGTGCTATCGAAACCATTGAGCGATTTTACATAAAAAGTTTTAAATGCGGGAAATGTAAATGCAATACCTGTACATGCAATTAATAAGGCGAAAATGACACTATAAAGTCCTAAGATTTGATGCAGGTCATAGTTTAATCGTTTCCATTTAACTTTAAAATCAAACCAAAGCTGTCTTTTTAATTTTTTGATGGTCCATTTTTTAGGCCACCATAGGACCACTCCTGTTATTAAAATTATTATGAATATGATGACCGAAATTCCTACTACCCAATGTCCTACCATGGCGCCCAATAGTAAGTTCATATGAAGTTGTAAGACGATCTGAAAAAATTCTGTTTTGGAGTTTTCTACCGCTTGTACTTTACCCGAATAAGGATTAATAAAAACTCGTTTATGGTAAATATAATATTGATTATTACCAAAAGCATGTTCATCCGTTTTTAGCGCACGAAATATCCAAGTTCTGTCTGGTGAGAGGTACAGATCTGTTCTACTTATTTTTTCACCTTTAGGTAAAGCGTTTTGAGCAATATCAATCAGCTGTGTTAGTGGGAGTAACTTACTATTTTCTCCAACTGAATCTTGAGTATAGTATTTTTGAGGATAGACTATTAGTTTAAGCTCATCATAGAAAACATAAAAGCAACCCGATAAACTAACAATAAAAACAACTAGGCCTGTAAAGAGACCTAGCCATTTATGTAGCCATAATAAAACTGCCTTAATCATTATTAAAATTGATAATGAAGGTTTAATGAAGTGACAGTACCACTACCTTTTACGTACTCGGCATCCAATGCACGGTATTGACTAACTGTAGGGTAGTAAGATGTATTGAATATATTTTCTATTCCGAAGCCTATTTTCCAATTTTTATTCAAATTGTAGTTACCTGATAAATTGAAGAGATCGACATTACTGATTGGGCCTTCACTATTGTTATATTTTTCTTTGTCATTGAGTGCAAATCGATCTCTAGCTCCAGTGTGTATCCAAAACAATTGCAGATTTAACTGTTGGTTTGGTTTATAGCTTAAAAAACCAGTTGCTTTAGGTGGTGCAATCCGAGATCCATTAAGATAAATTTTGCTACCATCATCCATTTTTGCTTTTCCTTCTACATATGCATAGCTTCCACCGACGCTTAATTTTTGACTCAGTTGCGCATCAAGAGTAACTTCATATCCTTTTACTTCTTCAGGTTCACGCTGAGGCATTAAAAAACCACCAACATCTACTAAATTAACACCTAAATCCGAAGTACTGATGTAGTAAGAGGCTGAAATATTGAAGATACTGAAACGGCTTGAAAAACCAGCTTCATAGTTATTGGTAATGATCGGGTCTGTTTCTAAATTACCGATTGTGTTTTCTTTAGCACGGCGTAAAATACGACCTAATTCATTGATCGCAAATGCTTGCGAAAAACTAACGAAAGGGTTGAAATAATCGTATTTAGTATAGCGTAATCCTGCATTGAACATTGTCGCTTTATATGGAATATTTCCTCCGCTTACCAATATACTTCCTTCTCCATTCGGACCAGTAGCTATGGTATTGTAATCGTTGACTTTAACGGTTGCATTTTCATACCGAAGCCCGGCTTTAAAGATCAAATTTTCAATGAGGTCGGCTTTTACTTGCGCATAGGGGGCAAAATTAACCATATTCATTTTTGGTATGTATACACGTCCATCTGTTAAATCTTGATAGGTTACATCTTTTAATAAATCTAAACCGTAAGTTATTTCGGTTGGAATAGAAAAAAGCTGAAATGGGGTATTCAGATTTAAGCGCAATCCTTTTTTATCAGAGTTGATCATGGTTTGTCCAGGACCATACCAAGCCGTTCCACTAGCAACGTATCTGTTCATTGAACTGAAGGAATTTAAATAAGCTGTTACATCCAATTGGGTTGAATGAAAAAGATTACTTTTTGAATAGGTTAACATCGCATTGTGATTATAAGGTGTACCTGCGGGTTTGCCTGGTTCTTCTCCTCTAACTCCAATTGTAGGCGACTGACCATAGATGCCGTTTTTACTGATATATTTGGCATGTTGTGTACTTCCATAGTAGTTGTAAAATCCAGTCAATGTACTGCTTGAATCAATTTGATAACCTATTTTAATAAAGCCATTGTACTGATAGGAATTGGAAAGTCCATCAGTCTGTCCAAGAGGTAAACCATCGGAATCTCTTTGTAAACCGTTGTAGTCTGCCGAACCAGAAACGGTGTAACTCCATTTATTTACCTGTCCTGAAAGTTGTTGTGAAAGTCTGTAACCTAAGGTTTCCTTGGGATCAAATGGATTTATTGATGTTCCCAAAATGGTCTGACCACTAATCTTTTTACCGTCCTTGTTTTTCTTGGTAATATAATTGATAATACCTCCACCTGAACCATTTCCGTAGATTGAAGTAGCACCTTTTATTACTTCGATACGTTCAATCACACTTGGGTCGATGGTGCGTAGGTCACGTGCTCCATTCATAAGCGGTGTTGATTGCGGGATTCCATCTATCAGAACAAGTACGGCACGTCCACGAAGGGTCTGTCCAGAATTTGTAGCTTTATTGGTCGAGGTACCCAAACCCGGAATTGCATTACCAAGTACCGTAGCTAAATTGTTCGTAATGTTGGTTTGTGCTTGTATATCTTGTTGATTCAAGATTGTGATAGAGGATGGTATCGTTGAAATACTTTCTGGCTTTCTTCCGGCCGTAACAACGATTTCATCCAATACATTTGTACTTGCCAATAAAGTGATGCTGATTAAATTATTGCTGGGTTTATTTGATAAGCTGAGGGTTTTTTCTTTAAATCCTATCGCGGAGACTGATATTTTTTGATTTACTATTTTTTCATTTGTTGTGATCAACACACCAGCTGTATCTGTACTTCCTAATAGTTGTTGATTTAAACGTACCGTCGCTCCAGCAATTGGAAGATCTTTTTCTGTTTTGACTTTTATAGTCATTTGTTGTGCTTGACAAATGAAAACGAATACCTGTAATGGTATTATTAGAATTAGAAATTTCCATCTATTAGAGATGGAAGGGAATGAAATAGGCATCTGTAATATTCTTATGTTGATTTAGATTTGTTCTAAACAATAGGCAAATATACAATCTATTTAATTCGAGTGAAATTATTATTTGATTTTTTTTAGCAGTAATTAGTTACTAGATATAAACTCTACAGGTCTTATTGTGAGTTTACTGCTCTAAAAAGTTTATGAATTAGATTACAATTGCTTTTTGTAAAATATACCCGCTTTTGGGAAATTTATTAATCTTTTTCATTAGCAAACTTTTTGAGATTGCTGAGAATCTGATCCCATCCGGTTTGATAGTTTTCTGAAGCAAATTCGGGGCCTGCATCATGAAGGTTTTCGATACCTTCATGATGTAAAGTAACAGTTGTTAGTCCTTCATTTTCCTGGAGCAACCAACTGACTGTTGTTACACCCTGACTAAAGGTGGGGTGAGTCCAGGTATGAACTAATTTTTTATTAGGAATAATTTCAAGTATTGTACACTCATGTAAAAATTTATTTTTACCACCAGGCTCATAAAAATGAAATGTTAAGCCCTTCTCTAGAGCAAAATCAGGAATGTCAAAATACCATTGCTTGAATTGATTCTTATCGGTCAGTACCTCCCAGATAATTGATGCTTTTTTTTGTATTACTATTGAAGACGTAATCATCATACCTTGGTGAAATATTTAAAAAAGTTGAAACAAGCTTATTTTAAGTTGTCTAAAATGTTAAGGTAAAAACGTATAATTTCGCCAATTTGTTTTTAGAATAATCTAAACTTAGTGATTATGTCCATTGTTTGTATGCTTTTTTCGCCTTAATTATCATCAGGGTAACGAAACCCAAAACAGCAAATACTGCATAACCAATACCTATCTCAGTCTGTGTTTCTGGATTCACGAGACTCACGACAATATAACTTAATGCAGAAGTGACGAGGTAAGTTATACCACCTGCTAAGCCACCTGCAATTCCTGCAGATAAAGGAAAACGACCTAAGCAGTAACCGAAATAATTATTAAATATAAATCCTGCGGTAACGTGGATCAAGAAGGCGAATAGTGATAATGTAAAGAGATTTGTGATATACGGAGATATTATAATCATTAAAATAATGAAAGCAATTTGTAAATAATTAGCATATCTTAATTTTGGTAGTAGTGCTTTCTTGATTAGTGCACGACCGATAAACCCACCGGACATCCATGCAAGTCCCATTAATAAGGAAATGTATCCGGTCGTAATGGAGCTATAACCTAAATTGTGTTCAATGAAAAATGGTCCACTTAGATTGTAGAACATAACTAAACCATAGCTTATTCCACACATGAGCACTCCAAACGTAAAGTCTTTCGTTTGAAGCATGGTCTTAAATTCAGTGACTAAATATTCAAATTGAAGTGGATTTTTCTGACGGATTGTTTCACCGGAAAAAATGAGTTCTAATATGAAGAGCACAATGCTGTAAGCTGCTAATAACATAAAATTAGAGCGCCATCCAAATTGTGCCTGTAAATATCCGCCAATGAAAGGAGCAATAATTGGCGCTAATGACCAAACGATAGTGATGGCACTCAGGTATCGTTTTCGCTCTTCACCTTCGTACACATCAACGAAATAGGCGCGTTTTGATACTACAACAAAAGCGGATAGTATTCCCTGCAGTATGCGCATCATATAAATGACAATAATATTATCAGTTGTGGCTGTAATAAAAAAGCTGATTGTAAATAGAAAAAGAGAAATTAAGGTAATCCGATATCTTCCCCATGCATCAACAAGGGCACCGGCAAAGAATTGTGAAATACCATAACTAATTAAAAACAGGGATAAGGTGAGTTGAATCTTACTTTCTGCCAGTCCTAGCTCTGTTGCCATCTGTGGCATGGATGGTAGGTAAATGTCTGTTGCTAAGCCCGAAATTGGAACCAATGCGAATGCAATTAGTGTCGGAGCAAATGATTTTCGTGAATTTAAAGTATTTTCTTGCATGTGTATTGTTTATTGAAAACAAATGAGATAAACGTAAATAGGGTTTCTTTAGCTAGCGAATGTTCTTGAGGATATCTGAAATGTCACAAAAGTTACATATGACATATGTAACCTATTTTTTGAATGTACTCATGTGGCAAAGGTATAAAATTCAATAAAGATGAAGACTTGTTTTTTAATATTTACAGAACGTGGATGGTATATGATTTTACATTTTACATAATTATTTGATTATTTAATTTCAGAAAATAAATTTTATTTTTTTTTATTATAGTATTTGTAATGAGTTGGTTATGTTTTATTTTTTAATTACTGTCTTGCTGATGTTACAGGATTTTTTTTATAATCTCATAACGGTTTAATGTTATTTTTACGGCTATGTTTTACATTTAAATGATGTTATTGAAATTGATGGAATGAAATCGTTTTCGTATTTTAATAGGTTTTTTATTGTAGGTCGCACAATTTATTAATTATATTGGTCTGCAATTATAAATCAATCTTGCAGTTCTGAAATTGATTATGCCATTTATTTAATATTGGAAGATCGAAAATGTAGTCCCTGCAAAGGTTTTAATAAACATGCAGCAGTTTTTAATTTTTATAAATCCTAATTGATTAATTTAAAAAAAGAAATTACTATTATGAGTATCGTGTCGTGTAAAAAAAGAATGTTGTTATTGTTAACGGGCATAAGTTTTTGTTCCTTATTATATGCTCAAAAACAACCTCCTAATATTATTTTTATATTGACGGATGATATGGGGTATTCGGATTTGGGATCTTATGGTAGTCCGAATATTCAAACACCTTTTTTAGATTCGATAGCGAGTAAAGGTGTACGGGCTACAAATTATGTCGTTTCCACTCCTTCATGTACACCCTCTCGTGCATCGCTATTGACCGGACGTTATGCTTCTCGTTATAACTTGCCTCAACCGATCGGTCCTGGTTCGGAATTAGGTCTACCTGATGCAGAGGTAACGATCGCTGAAATGTTAAAGCAGAAGGGCTATCAAACGGGTTTGGTAGGAAAATGGCATCTTGGTGATAAAGCAGAATCGCTACCCAATGCACAAGGATTTGATTTCTTTTATGGTATGCTCTATAGCCATGATTATCGTGCACCTTATGTGAAAACGGATACTGTTATTAAACTTTTTAGAAATCGCAGTCCTGAAGTATTTGCTCCTGATGATTCGGATCTAAGTCAGCACTATCACCGTGAAGCACTTCATTTTATCAATAAGCAAAAAAAAGACAAACCTTTCTTTTTGTATTATGCACATAATTTCCCTCATCTTCCATTGGCATTTTCAAACAAGAAAAATCCTTATGCCAGTGCACAAAATGCAGGTCCTCTTGGTGCGGTCTTGTATGAGCTGGATCAGTATATTGCCCAATTATGGCACGCATTAGAGGCTAAGGGTCTGGATAAAAATACCATCTTGATGTTTTCTAGTGATAATGGACCTTGGATTGAGTATCCTGCTCGTATGTCAGATGACGGCGAGACGAAAAATTGGCATGTTGGAACTGCTGGCGTATTTAAAGGTTCTAAAGCGCTGACTTATGAAGGCGGTGCCCGAGTTCCTTTTATTGTTTTCGGGAAGGGAATTATCCCGGAAGGAAAAGTTATTCGCTCTTCTATCAGTAATTTAGATATTTTACCAACTATTGCTTCTTGGACGGGATCTTCTTTACCAGACAGAAAACTGGATGGACAATCAATTCATAATTTACTGGAAGGTAAAGAGACTGATTTAAACTATGTCCATAGACCAATTTTTTTGGTTAATTATGGTAAACCAGAAGCTGTGAAAGTTGGTGATTGGAAATATCGTATTATTAAACAACGAACAAATTTAATCTCAGGCAAAACGGAGGAGACGGTAGAGGAATTGTTTAATATTGCCTGGGATCCGAGTGAAAGAACGAATTTGATTCATGAATATCCTGAAAAACTGACGGAACTTAAAAGGGTATTTAATTCTTTCGATGAAAAGGAATAGTTTTTCGGCAACTCAAGATAACCTCCGATCAAATGATTAAGTTACATTTGATTGGAGATTTTAAACCCATAAGATGTAAAATTAGGCTATATCTTCAAAGTTGAAAGGGAAGTCTTCCCCCATGATGTTCCTGTATTGGCTAGCAAAGTTTTGAAAACGTATGCGAGCTTCTTGGAGCATGTTTAAAGCAATCATTGCTTTAATTTCCATAAATAAGGCATTTTCATTGAGAGGGTCAAATAGAAAAATAACTTCAGCCAATGCTATGCTATCGTTATAGGCATGTTTCTCCATACTTTGATAGATTTCAGTGATTAAAAGAGGTGTTATATTTTTCTCTAGATCAGCCTTAGTTGAGTCGAAAATAGGTTGATTGGTACCCTGTAAGAACTTTCCCCTTCGTAATAGATGAATTAACTCATCTCTGTTTTCAGTGTTGTTAATAGACGAAGTGAGTTTCATACATCTCGTATAGTCGCAATAGAAATCAGCATGTTGTTCAATTTTAAAACGCCCTTTCTCATAGCGTAATTCTATCCCATCCAATTCACTTAATGCTTTTCTTAAATGGTTGATTGTAACGCCTCTTGAATTTTTGACTTTATCTTCAGATTTGTCTGGCCATACCAGATGACTTAATAATGCGGATGAAATCCCGGCTTCACCTGCGTGGGTTAAAATCAAACAAAAAACTTGTTTCAGTCGTGTACTAAATAAATGGGATATATCTTTTTGATTGCGATCTAATACCGTAAATTCTCCAAATAAATAGATTGCATTGGCTCGTAAGTTATTTTTCCAGACAGCGGGTTCGTTATTACTTGGTTTTAACTTACCGATGGGTGCTAATTTTTTAGTCTTGACCAACAAATGTTCTTTATTGCTATCAGCTACACCTGCAGGTACTGGTAAGATCATATGTCGCCCTGTTTTTTTATTAGAGATCCTTTTGAGCATGATGTAAGCTCCTATTGCAACAGTTCCTCCGAATAATACAAAAATCAGATATTTAATTTTATTATTTTTTTTGGGATAATTGCTTAATTCTGTTTCTGAGATAGGAGGGGAGTTTAGGGAATAGATTTTTAATGTTGACTTAACATCATCATTTGACTCTTGTACTAAAGCGATTAGACGTCCAAGTTGATGGTCATAATAAAGCTGTGCCCGTGTTGAAATCTTGTCCGAATAGATGGCTACAGAATCACCTAATATTTCATAGCTTCCATCTTGGATTGAAAACCGATAAAGCTTGATTGCTGATCGGGTGAGATGCTCGGGATAACATAAGGCATAAAAGTGTGACTGATCTAGGAATACAATACCGCGTGCAGGTACCACATGCTTATCTTTCCATTGAATATCCCACATTTTTGTCACCTTTTTAGTATCTAAGTTAATTTTGTGTAGATCATAATAGTATTTTCTTCCAACAATGTGCTCTCCAGACTCATTTCCCATTCCTCCAAAAATATATGCTGTACGGTTGTTTTCCATATAGCCCGCAGATAGAAAATATCGTGGGAAGAGCTTATCTCCGGTAAAATCTTCAAGTTTTTGCCATTTGGTAGAATCAGCGGCATATCGATAAAATTTGTCACTATAGGACATGTTCCCATATCCTCCGAAGATGTAATATTGCTTTGCTTGCTGATCAAAAAAGAATCCATGGTGATGCAATTCCTTTTGGACACGATCATAGCTTTCAATAGTCCATGTCAAGTTATCTAGATTAAGACTGGCGACGGTGGGGCCCTCATAGGGATAATTATGATACAATTCATAAACATAAAGCTTATTTGCTTTTACATCGAGAAAATTGGTTGCTTGGATCAGATCGACAGGGCATTTTTTTTGAAAAGCAACTTTCCGAGTGTCATTCGTTTTGATATTATGAATAAATATAGAATCGCGATTGAAATAATAAATTTCTTTTCTGCTTTCATTATAATTAGAGCCTGCTTGAATCGACGAATTGAAGGTCTGTACTAATTGCCATCTGTAAGAATCATTGATCAACCATTCGGGATTGCTTACTAAACCATAGTTATTTCCTTCAAAATCATGAACGATATTACCTTCATTTTCCCTCAAGGGGAACACATATTTGGTGTTTTTATTTCCAATGGATAGGTTTTTAATTCCCATATTTGGGACATCGATTAGGTAATCACTTTTTCCGAAAGTAATGATTGGAAAATAGGGGTTAGGGAGCTTAATTTTTTCGGATGCGAAAACTTTGTTTTTTATTTGAAGTTTAAAAATTCCTTGTGTCAGATTAAAGGTTAATTTAACCGGAAACCAGCTGTTGTTGTCTAATAACCGACGATCTATCTTGGCTATGATCAAACTACTTTTTCCTTCTTCATTTAGTCTGAAAATGCACTGATCTTTTTCTTCGTCATAAAATAGGTTATAGATGGTATTATTTTCCTTGTTTTGAACTCTAAGGATATTCCCAAGTGAGTTGGTGCCATAGATTGCAAGTTGAAAGTCAATATCAAATAGTCCTTCAAATGAAATTGTGTTTTCTCCAAAAACTTCATAAGAAGTACGTTCATCGATTGCGTGATGACCTCCGTTAAATTTAAGTCCTTGTGAAAAGGATAGCGTCGGCAGGAATAAGTAAATAGCAAAATATATATAATAGAATTTCATACAGGGCAATCAAAAACTTAAATCCAGAAGTATGGACGCATCATTCCTTTTAAAAGGCGAGCGTATAAACCTTCGTAGATGATTTAATGGTTAGTAACTAATTTTTCAACATCTTAATACCTTAAAAGTATACAAAAAATTAATCAAATGAAATAAAGACGTTGTTACATGTTTTCTGATTTTTAACACGCTATAGTATTAAAATAAAACCGGGTTATTGTTTTATTTTTGCCTATTAACCCCCTTTTAACCCTAAAATTAATCAACTCTACTTATCTTGTTCCAGAATTTAATGCCTTAATCATGGGCAAAATTCTGACTAATGATAAACCAGATTCTTCTTATGAAATTTTTAAGAAAGCTACAAAGCATTTTTATTCATGCTATTCCACTATTACTGTTTGTACAGTTTTGTTTTTTAATGCCTACCTATGCCACGATGGGAAATGGCGGGGATGGTAATAATGTTTCAGATCTTCAAACGCAAAATTTAGTGCGTTCTATTCAGCTTGTTGATAAATCCATTGCTACCTATTTTTCAGGTGATGAGATGACCATGGCTAGATTTTACAACCCGGATACCAAAGAACTATCTTCTGAAAGGGGGAGTGTTTGGATGTATACAGCTTCGATAGAAGCTGTTAATGCAATTTTAACAAGTCTTAAACTTCAAAAGGAAAATGGCAATGTATTGTTGTTTAATCAACATTACAAGCGTTATGTCGATTTGTTGAAAAAACTATTTGATAATGCTGATTATTATCTAGGCACTTTTAAGTTGACGTCATTTACACAAGAAAAAGAGTGGGCAGTCTATGCGGTAGACCGTGTTCGAGAAAAGGGGAAAGCGAATGTTACTGGGATACTGAATGTTTACGATGACCAAATGTGGCTTGTCCGTGAATTATTAGACGCCTATCACCTAACGAATGATCGAGTCTTTTTAGAAAAGGCTGAGTATTTGACGGCCTATGTTCTTGACGGTTGGGATAGTACACTAGATGACAGAAATAAAGAGCATGGCGGTATTCCCTGGGGCCCAGGTTATGTGACCAAGCATGCTTGTAGCAACGGTCCAATGGTTAGCCCCTTGGTATGGCTACACGAAATCTATAAGCATAAATCTGATCAGATCGAGCATCGCTATGTCGATCCAAAAGACAAAAAAACACGTCGTTCTAAAATGTTAAATAAAGGTGATTATTATCTAAGTTTTGCAAAAAAAGTCTACGATTGGCAAAAACGTTACCTTTTAAACAACCAAGGTGTGTATTCAGATATGATGGGAGATTGCTTTCCGGATTGTACTATCGCATATGAGAATGTAAATGGAACGAGATACCGTGCAAATACACGCTTGAAAACTGCCGTAGGTCCTTCATTTTCCTATAATAGCGGAACGATGATTTCTGGAGCTGCAGATCTGTATCGTGTAACAAAATCAAAAAAATATAGGGAAGATGCACAGTCATTATCTCATGCTAGTTTCGAGTATTTTGCAAAATTGGGAAAGCAGATTCCGGCATATTACACTTACGAATCCTCCGGATTCAACAATTGGTTTAACGGTATCCTACTGCGGGGATTCTTTAATATTTATCCTAATCATAGAAAAGTAGGAAGTTACATGGAGTCTTTTCAAAAGAATCTTGATTATGGATATGACCACTTCTTGAAGGATGGGTTTTTACCAACAGATTTATTAAAGGGATGGGACACCGATCAAAATAAAAATAATCTGGAAGGTATGTTCATGTTTACATATGCTGCGCAATATGCTATTTTATCGCAATACGAATTAGACAAATCGAAATAAACCTAAATAGCAAGTTGTGATTTTAGCCAAAAAATAAAGATTGATTTTAAAGACCTCATGTATTTAGCATGGGGTCTTTTAGTTATTTTAGGAGTGTAGTTTTTGTTGTTCTAAAAATTCAGAAGGGCTTACTCCAAATTGTTTTTGAAAGTTCCGTGAAAAATGCGTGGCCGAGCTATAGCCTAGTAAGTTGGATATTTCATAGATTTTGAATTTTCGTTGTGCTAGTAATTCTGCGGCTTTTCGCAGCCGGGTCAGGTTAATCAATTCATTAGGAGATAGGCTTGAAACAATATTAATTTTTCGATAGAGTGTTGGTCGGCTCATACACAAAATATCAGCCATACGGTCAACATTGAATTTCGGATCATCTAAATGATTCTGAATAATTTCATCCACTTTTTGAAGAAATTCTTGATCGCTTTGATTTTGCCCAATGCTCTGTATCTGTGATAAAGGGTTACTAACAAAAAAAGCTTTTACTTTTAATCTGTTTTTTAAAAGACTGGCAATTTGTGCTCTTAAAAATGCCGGTGAAAATGGTTTTTCAATATAAGCATCAGCGCCAAATTCTAAGCCTTGGATTTTAGATTCAATACTATTTTTCGCCGTAAGTAAAATTACCGGAATATGGGAGGATGCCATATTTTCTTTAATATGTTGGCACAATTCGTAGCCATCCATTTCCGGCATCATGACATCGCTAATAATTAAATCAAAATTATCCGATTCCATCAATTTCAATGCTTCTATACCATTGTTGCAGGTTTGAACATGATATTCTTCACAGAGATCATCTGCAATAAATTCAAGTAATTCTTGATGATCGTCGATTAAGAGGATATTGGCTTTTGCATTTTTCATGATGATAGTGAGCTTTGATTTAGAGGAAGTATGAGTTTAAATACGTTGAAGGAGGATTCGTCTACTTCATATATTAATGTCCCTTGATGTTTTAAGGTCAATGATCTAGTAAGGGCTAAACCTAATCCACTACCTGAAATACTTTTGCTTCTTTTTAAGCGATTAAAAGGTTCAAAAATATTTTGCTGTTCTGTTGGCGGAATTATTGCCCCGTCGTTCTTTATGATCAATACACATGTTTTTGTGTTTTCATCAGTTTTTAATGTTATTTCTATTCGATGATCAGCATATTTTAATGCATTATTAAGCAGATTATAACAGATTTTTTCGAAAGCGTCCAGATCTATTAAAGCGATAATACTCTGACTGATATCTAGTGTTAAAACACGATTTTGAGCAATTAAGGTTATGGCAAAATTATTGATAATTTCTTGTAAAATATGGCTTATGTTATGCGGAGCAAAGTTTAATTTAAACCCTTCGGCCTCCACCTTTCTGAAATCCAGTAATTGATTGCTTAATTCAATAAGTTTATTGGTATTGTTTTCCATCGTTAGCAGTAATTTATCTACAGCCGGACTGCGTTCGACTCTATCCATCAATTTTTCCAAAGGGGCCTTTATTAATGTTAACGGAGTTCGGATTTCATGAGCAACATCAGTATAAAAATTGATTTTTGAACGGTATAAATCTTGATCTCTTAAGTTTTGGATTGTTAAGATATGTTGACGATTCCGCTGTTTTATTGCTTCATTAAAATGATGAATTATAAATGCGATAAGCCCGATAATAATAAATCCATAGATAAGATATGCAGGAAGACTTGCCCATATTGGTGGTAATACTTCTATTTTCAAGGTCTTGATTTGTGGAATCGCAGTGCCATTTGGATCTTCAGCTTTAATTATGAATGTGTAATTTCCTGGCGCCAGTTTGGTAAAGTATGCGCGGGGGACACCATTGATAGGGTTCCATTTTTCATCTATTCCTAACATTTTATAACTATAGCGTACAGAATGAGGAGCTTGGTAATGTAATGCTGCAAAATCTAAGCTAAATGAGGATTCATCGTGCTTAAGTTTAATACTTTCGGTAAAGAGAATTGATTTTTTGAGAATGGTTGATTCATCAGTTTGACTTACTTCTCGATTATTGACAGTTAAATCTGTAATAAAAATAGGTGTTTTTGCATTGTATTTGATTTGATTTAATTGTTCGGGCTTAAATCGGATCAAACCATTGATAGTCCCAAAGTAGAAATTATTGTTGTTATCATCAAAGGAAGAGTTGTAATTGAACTGTAATGTTGGTAAACCCGATTCCATATTGAATGTCCGTATTTTGTGGTTGACGGGGTTATACCTAACAAGACCTTTGGAAGTAGCCACCCAAATATTATTTTCTTTGTCTTCTAAAAAAGAGAGAATAACGTTGCTGGGCATTCCGTCTTTTATACTTATAGAGCTAAAGCTGTTATTTTCAAATTCTTTTTTTACCATTCCTCCTTCAGTTGCAATCCACAATCTTTTTTTTGAATCTTCAAATAAACTGTTAATTCGATTATTGGGTAGCGCATGTTGATCATGTGTCTGCTGCTTATAATGTTTAAAATAATTGGTCTCTGGATTGTAACAAATTAAACCATCACGCCACGTACCTATCCACAAATTACCCCGGAAGTCCTCTAATATACAGGTGTAAAAAATATAAGCCGGTACATTTTTTATTAAGAAAAATTGTTTGGTATCCAAATTAAAGCGGTACAATCCTCGTGTAGAAGCGGCTAAAATATCACCTTTTTTTGTTTGATAGAGGTGGAATATGAAATTACTTTCAAGTTCTGAATTATGATAACTATTTCTATCCAAATGTTGTGTCACCTGTAAACGTTTTAAATCGAATATATCGAGTCCATTTACAAAAGCACCGACTAGTAATTTGTCTTTAATGGCTAGTAATCCATGAATATTATTATTAGCTAATGAGCTATTTTGACTCGTAAAACTTTGGATCTTATTGGTTGAGAGGTTCCATTTTGATATTCCGCCGTTCTCGGTACCCATCCAAATATTACCTTCTTTGTCTTTTTTAATGGCCCTTACAACCGATCCTTGTAGGTTTGTTGGTTGGTCGCCCGGTAAAATTTTTTCGATGATGCTGTTATGTGCATGATAGTAATTTAGTCCACCAAAATAAGTACCTAACCAGATGCCCTGATCTTTGTCTTGTAATATGTTGTAAATTGCATCGTCGGAAATACCCCATTTATTATGATTCTCCTTACGTAAATGGAGAAAACTTTTAGTGGCGATTTGATAAACAAACAAGCCAGATTCTGTTGCAAACCAATATTCATGGTCATTCGGTTGAAGAATATCCCTTACATATAAAAATTGTTTCAACTGTTTTTGACCAAGAATGGAAGTAAGTGTTCCAGTGCTCTTTTCGTAAGAGAATACACCCGCTTTGGAAGTCCCAATTAGGAGTTGTCCCTGCTTTGTTTCTACTATTTTTTCAATGCTATACCAATCTTTTTTTTCAAATGATTTTGTGAAATCAAGAAATGGAGTAATCTGATACTTTTCGTTAACGAGGTAAATAATACCCTCTGGAGTTCCAAAATAGAGTTTTCCGGATTTTGTGCTGCATAGTGATGTGATGTACAGATTTGATTTTGTAAGTTGTCTTGTTACTTTATTTGTAAGGTTGTGCAGGTAAAGCATTCCACTGGATATAAACCATAGGTTGTGCTTTCCATCTGTCGTAATAACAGGAACTTCTGTGCTTCTAAATTTCTCATCTAATATTTCAAAATTTTCATGAATGGGATCATAAGAGTAGATCCCCTGATCTGTACCGATCCACATTTTTTTTTGATAGTCTTCTTTTAAAGATATAATAGAATTACTTCCTAAACTTCGATGATCTTCTTTACTTGTAAAGTGTTTGAAAGAATTTCCATCAAAGCGATTCAATCCATCTTTGGTACCAAACCATAGAAATCCGTAGCTATCTTGCATACTGCAGATAACTGCGTTGTTAGAAAGTCCTTCATTTATTTGATAATGGTTAAAATAATAAGGTTGTGCATGGATATGAGCAGAAAATAAAAGATAAGCAAAATAAAGAAGCAACAATTTAATTTTTATCATGTCTAATTGGTAATTGATACAAAAGAGCAGTATTATGAAACAATTCTGCTAATCAATATTTTCTAAATTTAGGATTTTAGTACTTGTAAGGTTGAAGATAAAAAATTAAAAAGTAAATCGTAACTTTTAAGTTTAATTATTTCATTTATCTGTCAACTAAATCGCTTAAGTTGATCAATATGATCAAAATTATGAACCTTTATAAGGGACCTAAAATAAATTAAAAATGAAAAGAAAAATGGAGTGTATGGGTATTGTTAGTATCCTTGTCGTTGGATTAGGATGTCAGCAAAAGAATGTCACAGAAAATAAGGATCAATCTGGAATGATTTCCTATATGGATAGCGCTGCATTTGCTGCTAAAATAAATGATCATGATGTCCAGTTATTTGAATTGAAAAATAAACGGGGTGTGCATGCATACTTTACAAATTTTGGTGCACGCATAGTTGGTTTGTGGGTTCCGGATAAACAAGGTAATTTAAGGGATGTGGTTTTGGGATTTACAAAAGCTACCGATTACAACAACCCGGCAGAGCCCTATTTTGGAACGATTGTCGGTCCTTTTGGAAACCGTATAGCAAAGGGAATGTTTCAACTTGATGGACAAACTTACCAACTACCTATTAATAATGGTGTCAATACACTACACGGTGGGTTTAATGGCGTTCATTTTGCCAATTGGACCTTGAAAATGAAGAGCGATTCATCGATTACATTTGCATATACCTTGCCAGATAGAGCTGAAGGTTTTCCAGGAAATATTGCGATGGAAGTTACATATGGTTTAAATGACCAAAATGAACTAACAATTGGATATGAGGCGCAATCGGATAAAAAAACGGTTGTAAATCTAACAAATCATGCTTATTTTAATTTAAACGGAGAAGGTAGTGGTTCAATATTGAATCACCAGCTTCAGTTATTTGCCGATGAATTCACGCCTGTTGATAGTACATTGATTCCAACTGGAAAACTTGAGAAAGTAGGCGGATCAGCTTTTGATTTCACGACCGCTAAGGCAATTGGTAAAGATATTGATGCTAATGATCGTCAACTGTCTTATGGTAAGGGATATGATCATAATTTTGTCTTAAATAAACAAAGAGAAGGTGATTGGTATAAAGCTGCTCATATTGTGGGTGATCAATCCGGAATTGTCCTGGATATCTTGACGCAGGAACCGGGGATTCAATTTTACAGTGGTAATTTTATGAGTGAAAAGGTCCAATTGAAAAATGGTAAAAAAGACTCTTTTAGAACTGCATTTTGTTTAGAACCACAACATTATCCAGATTCCCCTAATCAACCGAATTTTCCAACAACCGTATTAGTTCCTGGTCAGATCTATAAAACTAAATCACTATATCGATTCTCAGTTCTGTAATTGTTATTTTCATATTATCCAAACATAATCAAGCCCATTTCTTATTTAGGTAATGGGCTTTTCTTTAATAATAATTTAGAATCCTTTGCTTTAAGCTTAATTAAATGATACAAATGCGCACATTTTTGAGAAAATTAGCAAGTTAAAGTAGCTTGTTAAATCATAAATTTGAGTAACCAGTAATTAAGCACAACGACCTAATAATCATTCAATAATTATTTCGAGGAATTATGGTTTAATCTTAGAAAATATGATCGTTTTGGGGTTAAAAGAGAATGATACTGATCACAGCATTTTAGGCTCGTGTGGAAAATATTGAGATTACAAAATAAGAATTGAATTGATTTTGATGGGAGCCTAAGTTCATGGTTTGTAGTCGTCCCATCTTTAAATATAGTGATATAGATATTAATGATTATACGTTTTTTTATTATGAAGAGAACTTTATTGTTTGCAGGTTTATTAATGACCATACAGATGAACTTTGCTCAAGATTGGAAGCCCGCAGGTTCGCATATTTTAACTTCTTGGGGGGAACAAGTAAATGTTGAAAAGCCACATCCAGAATATCCGAGACCACAGCTCGTCCGATCGAACAATTGGCAAAATTTGAATGGACTTTGGAAATATGCCATTACACCTGTCGATGCTCAGGCTATTCCAACCCAATGGGAAGGTAATATTTTGGTACCATTTGCTGTTGAATCATCTTTGTCTGGAGTAGGGAAAGAAGTGGGAAAAGATAAAGCGTTGTGGTATAGTAATAGCATTACTTTAGATAAAGCAGTTCAAAAAAATAAGATTTTACTTCATTTCGGTGCCGTAGATTGGCAATGTGATGTATTTATCAATAACCAACTGGTCGGTAGGCACGAAGGGGGATTCGATCCCTTTACGATGGATATCTCAAAATTTCTTAAAAAGGGATCGAAGCAGGATATTGCTATTCGGGTATGGGATCCTACCGATGATGGGCCACAGCCACGCGGTAAACAAGTAAAGCATCCTAATGGAATCTGGTATACACCTGTGACAGGTATATGGCAAACAGTTTGGCTAGAGAGCGTTTCTCAAAGTCATATTGTAAGTACTAAGCAAACTCCGCAATTGGATGAGGGAAGCTTAACCTTTGAAGCTTTGGTATCCGGAGGTCAGCCTGGCGATCAGATCAAGGTGAAAGCTGTGGATGGCAGTCGTATTCTGCAGGAGCAATTAGGTGAGCCAAATGTGGCTTTTAAGATTGCTGTTCCAAATGCAGAGGAGTGGTCTCCTTCTAATCCTAAATTGTACGATCTGGAAATTCAATTGTTACGTAAGGGTAAAGTAATTGATCAGGCTAAAAGTTATTTTGCGATGCGTAAGATATCGATGCAGCAAGATAAAGATGGTATTCAACGATTAATGCTTAATAATAAGTTTACATTTCAGTATGGTCCATTGGATCAAGGCTGGTGGCCCGATGGTCTGCATACAGCTCCTTCAGATGAAGCGTTGAAATTTGATGTGATCAAAACTAAGGAAATGGGTTTCAACATGATCAGGAAACATATTAAGGTTGAACCTGCACGTTGGTACCGTCATTGCGATAGTATCGGTATGTTAGTTTGGCAAGATATGCCAAGCGGTGATCTTGGTGGAAATAATTGGGATATGCAACCCGGAAAAATTTCAGGAGGTGATCGTGACAAGACGCGTTCGGCAATATCAGAACAGTATTATCGTAAAGAATGGAAGGCGATAATGGAAGTTTTGCATAATTTCCCAAGCATCGTCATCTGGGTGCCTTTCAATGAGGCTTGGGGACAGTTTAAAACTAAGGAAATTACAGAATGGACAATTGCAAATGATCCATCTCGTTTAGTGAACAGTGCCAGTGGAGGGAATTTCATGGAAACTGGACATATTCTTGATATTCATAATTATCCAGATGCTGCTATGCCTGATCCTTCTTTATTTGGTGCAAATCAGGTTTTAGCATTAGGTGAATTTGGAGGTTTAGGCTTACCGGTCGAGGGGCATTCTTGGCAACAAAAAGACAACTGGGGTTATCAAAGTTTTAAAAATAAAACGGAGTTATTGGATCGTTATAAAAGACTTATTCATGATCTAAACCGTTTGATTCCAATGGGATTATCAGCGGCAGTTTATACGCAAACCACAGATGTGGAAGTTGAAACAAATGGACTAATGACCTACGATCGAAAAGTAATAAAAATGCCTGAAAGTGAACTGAAGGCAATTCACAAACCTTTATTTGAGTTTTTAATTAAACGTTAGTGTGTATTAGGTTGCTCTACTTTTGTGCAAGTGGAGTAACCTGATTCATGAAGATAATAAATTGAAAATTTATTTAAGTAATCCATCAATATATTCATAATGAAATTAAAATATGTCGCTATAGCTGTTCTGTTGTGTCAGTCGCTTTTTTCGTCGGCGCAACATAATCCAGTCAAAAATAATTTGCGCGCACCTGCTTTTCCTCTAGTCACCATTGACCCCAATACCAGTGCGTGGTCGTATAGTGATGAACTTTATGGTGATGTTGTGCGGCATTGGACCGGAAAAACTTTTCCGTTGCTTGGCGTCATAAAAGTAGATGGTAAAGCTTATCGTTTTTTAGGTAAAGAGGAAATAGAATTAGAACCTATCGCACGAATGGGAGAAGATGATCACTGGAAAGCGCCATACACAGAGAAGGAACCTTCTGCCGGATGGAATACCTTGGCATTTGATGATGCGAACTGGAAAACAGGGATTACGCCATTTGGTACAAAAGATAAAGAATCTCATGCGAAAACAGATTGGCAAGAGCCTAAGATATGGGTTAGAAGGATTATCAACTTAGAAAAAGATTTAGCGGGACAGTCTGTTTATATTGAATTTACCCATGATGATGATGCAATTTTATATGTTAATGGAATAGAAGTCGTTAATACCGGAAATAGAACCGGTAAAAATAATCGCGTCAAACTCTCAGATGAAGTTGTTAAAACCCTTCGGAAAGGGAAAAATATCATTGGAGGTTACTGCCACAACAGAGTTGCAAATGGCTTTTTTGATTTTGGCTTATTTTTAGAAAGAGAGGGGAGCAATCATTTTGATCAGGAAGTAAAGCAAGAAAGCGTTGATGTGCAAGCAACACAAACTCATTATGTTTTTGACTGTGGGCCGGTAAAAGTGAAAGTAAGTTTTACTGCTCCTATGTTTTTGGATAATTTGGCTTTACTGACACGACCTGTCAATTATTTATCTTATCAAGTTGAATCAAAAGATGGTAAAAAACATCAAATCGAATTCTATCTTGAAGCATCTCCAAACTGGGCATTAAATTCGCCATTACAAGAATCTGAAAGTAGTGAATTTAAAAATGGATCCTTACAATACGTAAAAACAGGAAGTAAGAATCAACAGATACTGGGTAATAAAGGTGATGACTTGCGTATTGATTGGGGATATTTTTATATGGCTGGAGATCAAAAAAATACCAAAGCCATGATTGGTGATAGCCATGATTTAAGGAAACAATTCTTAAAATCAAATCACGTTATTCAAAGCTCTGTTTCAGGGAAGCAACTGGCCCTGCGTCAGTCATTCTCCGTAACGTCCAAATATAGTGATAAGATACTTTTAGGTTACGACGATTTATATGCGATTCAGTATTTTAACGAAAACTTACGTCCTTATTGGAATAGAGATGGCCAAAGTACCATTGAAAAGCAATTTGATTTAGCAAATAAAGAATATAGCAAATTAATAAAAGCCTCAGATCAATTTGATGCCCAATTGATGCAAAGCGCGATCAAGGCTGGTGGTAAAGAATATGCAGCATTATGCGCACTTGCGTATCGTCAAGCGATAGCTGCACATAAATTGGTAAAAGCACCAAATGGTGATTTACTTTTGTTATCGAAGGAAAATGATAGCAATGGATCTATTGGTACCGTCGATATTACTTATCCCTCAGCACCATTATTTCTATACTATAATCCTGAACTGGCAAAAGGTCTTATGAATTTTATTTTCTATTACAGTGAAAGTAATAAGTGGACAAAACCTTTTGCGGCACATGACGTGGGTACCTATCCGATAGCAAATGGGCAAACCTATGGCGGAGATATGCCAGTAGAAGAGTCTGGCAATATGTTAATATTAACTTATGCTATTGCTAAAGCAGAAGGCAATGCTGCTTATGCAAAGAAACATTGGAAAGTCTTATCTACCTGGGTAGATTATTTGGTAGAGAAAGGACTTGATCCAGAAAATCAGTTATGTACAGATGACTTTGCAGGGCATTTTGCTCATAATGCCAACTTATCGATTAAAGCGATTTTAGGAATTGCTTCTTATGGTTATTTAGCGGAGATGATGGGTGATCAGCAAACCGCTGATAAGTATCTCAATCAAGCAAAATCAATGGCTAAGAAATGGAAGACAATGGCACAAGACGGTGATCATTATAAACTTACCTTTGATCAATCTGGTACGTGGAGTCAAAAATACAACATGGTCTGGGACAAAATATTAAAAATGAAAATTTTTGATGAAGATATTCGTACAACTGAAATCAAATACTATCTCACAAAGCAGAACATTTATGGTCTTCCATTGGATAACCGTCAACAGTATACAAAAACTGATTGGATTTCTTGGACTGCAACAATGGCCGATGACAAAGAAACCTTTGAAAAATTCATTAGCCCAGTATATCGTTTTATGAATGAGACAGTAGATCGTGTACCCATGTCAGATTGGATCTATACAGATAAACCTAAACGCTCAGGTTTTAAAGCTAGATCTGTAGTAGGTGGTTATTTTATCAAAATGCTGGCAGAAAAAATGGAAAAAGTAAAGTAGATTTAGATAGGTTGGTTTGTAGGGCCTTGTGTATACCTGTATGCAACAAGGCCCTTTTTTAATGCAGGCTCAACCTACGGACATATTATTCATTTATCATGTATAAATTAAATGTAACCGGTCGTTTTTTAGTACTTATATGTACTGTTTATTTTTCGATTTCGTGTAGTAGTTTAGGATTGCGGAAGAGCAATCTGACCGGTGGCAGTGATGCTACTATTGGATCTAACACATATTTGAATCCAGTATTTGAGCCCATACTTGCGGATCCAACAGTACTTAAAGATCCGAAGTCAGCCTATTTCTATGCGTATGGTACTGCTGATAATTGGGGAGATGAACACGGAGAACGTCTCGTATCTATATTACAATCTAAAGACCTTGTTCATTGGAAATGGATAGGGACAGCCTTTCAACAGAAGCCATCATGGAAAATGACTGGAGGAATCTGGGCACCTGATGTTATCAAGCTAAAGAACAAATATTTGCTGTACTATGCATTTTCCACTTGGGGAGATTCCAATCCAGGAATAGGTGTCGCGGTTGCAGATCAACCTATTGGTCCATTTTTAGATCAAGGTAAATTATTCGATAGTCAAGAAATTCAAGTTCCCAATTCTATAGATCCCCATTTCTTCTCCGATAAAGGCATTAATTATCTGTTCTGGGGAAGTTTTAGTGATGCTGATACGCAAGGTACCTATGGAATACCGTTGACAGATAATGGATTAGCTATTTCCAGTTTACAGAAAAAGTTTAAAGTGGCCGCAGGAGATTTTGAAGCTGTTATGATTCATAAACGTAGAGGGTATTATTATTTATTTGGTTCAAAGGGTTCTTGCTGTGAAGGAGCCAAGAGTACTTATCATATTATGGTGGGGCGTGCAAAAGTATTGCAAGGCCCATATTTTGATAGAGAGGGGCGAGATTTGAAAATGAGGGGTGCTGGCACGCTGTTGCTAGAGGGTAATGACAACTTTGTAGGTACTGGGCATAATTCTCGTATCATGACCGATGAGAATGGCATTGATTGGATGCTGTATCATGGAATAAACCCTAAGCAAAGCCGTGTATCTTCAGGAGGTAACAGACGCGTTCTGCTCTTAGATCAAATTAAATGGGTCGCCGACTGGCCTATAGTGGAAAATAATACCAGTAGCCATTTAGCTAAGGAAGCACCATTTTTTAGAGCAGTACAATAGTCGACAGAACTATCTAAATTTTTAATCTATAGAGTTCGTAATACTAGCACTTAACAATCACTAGCTGTTAAGCTCCTTTCATATCTAGTTTTTTGTCTCGTTATATTCACTTGAAGATCAGTTGAGTTAATTTTAAAATTAATAATTACACTTTTTAGTAAAATTTGATAAATTCAATTTTACTGAAGTAATGAGTTGTTTTGACCAGGTGATGGATGCAGATTAAGACGAACTCGCAATTGATAAATCTACCCATTTTGTTTCGTACATACTCACAATTTCAACTGCTCTTTTGAGACCGTTAAAGAGCGGTTTTTTGTTTATCTGATGTATATATTCTCATGTACGAGAAGCTATTCTTTACTGTCTTTTATAGAATTCTTTTTTGTGTAAAAATCGATAAACTTACTTCCTTTGGATGGTCTCTATTCATTTATTCTTTTTTTAACCAAGTTTTTATCCTCGGAAATCTTGTTTGAAAATATATTCAACATGTCTTTTTGTTTATTTATGATACTAATTAGCAGACTGTTGAGATGAATTGGTAGTGTCATGTTTTTTGTATTGATTAATTTTGATTAATCAATTATAGCATTAAACCTTCTAATATAATTAGAGACTTTATTTAAAACCACATGTATTCTGAGGTTAGGGAAATAGCGATTTTTATAAAATTATAGCTACTATTTTTTTTGACCATTATCATATAGTTCTATACTGGTATAGCAGTTATAAATGTCTTCACCTGGTTTTTTAAAAGATCTAAATTACAAGAAGTAAATTAAAAATGTAGCAGTTTATATATCGTTAAAAAGTGGAGACCGTATTGAGGTCCTTTTTTTAATTTAAAAAGCTAATACCATTTAGCTGTGGTGATATTATTCACTTATGTTATTTGTATCGATGATAATACTTTAAATACTGAGAATAAATTTTAACCAAATTATATTTTATGATAACTAAACAGTTTATTAACAGCAATAGGTGTCTCCTAAGCAATATGCTATGGACATTTCTTGTACTTATTTTTGGATTGGGGGGCTGTAAGGATGATATTAAAAATGTCACTGAGGCGTTGCCTTTTGATCCAGCTAAACCTGTGGTTGTATCTGATTTTAGTCCAAAAGCGGGAGGTATGGGGCAGCGCCTTGTTATCTATGGACAAAATTTTGGAAATGATCCCACAAAGATAAATGTGCTTATTGGAGGAAAGCAAGCAAAAGTCATTAGTGCCGTCGGAGAATCACTATACTGCTTGGTCCCAAGGCAAGCGTTTAATGGGGACATTGAAGTGCGGGTCGGAGATCCAAATAAACAAACTATTGGTAAATCTGCAAAACCTTTTGACTACCAGCGCAAAATGGTTGTATCTACCATTATAGGATACCGAAACTCGCGGGGGGATGAACCGTGGAGGGACGGAAAATTTAAGGATGCAGACCAAAGTAAAATGGCAAGTGGATTCTGGGAGCCTTCTTTTATGAAATTTGATCCTGTGAATCCGAAGCATCTCTGGATGACATTCGATAATAACAATGGACTTTACTTGATCAATTTTGCAGATAGTACCGTAACAAAAAAACGTTCTGATTTTGACCGTCCCCGTAGTATTGATTTCACGGTTGATCATAAATATATGATTATAGCAGAAGACCGCGGCGGAGAAAATGATCGAGCAACTTATCGATTATCGCGTGATAGACAGTGGCAGGATAGGGAGGTGCTGACCACCTATAGGCAGTGTAATGGTGCCTCTGTTCATCCTATTAATGGGGAGATGTATTTTAATAGTTATGAGAAAGGACAATTTTTTCGTTTCGATCTGAATAAATATTTTAATGAAGGTCTTGATGTTAAAGGCTACGAACAATTATTTGTCGTGCATGATCCGCAATGGGAATATAAGATTTTGATTCATCCTACGGGAAACTACGCATACATTGTTGTCATTAACCAGCACTATATCCTTCGTGTCGATTATAATTGGGAAAAGAAACAGTTTAATCAACCGTATTTGGTTTGTGGTCAACTTAGAGGAGCTGGTTATGAGGATGCGGTAGGTTCTTCTGCAAGACTGCGAAATCCTTATCAGGGAGTCTTTGTTAAAAATCCGAAATATGTCGCTGATGGTAAGACAGATGAATACGATTTTTATTTCACAGATCAGCAGAATCATGCTATCCGTATCTTGAAACCCGATGGGAGTGTGACGACTTTTGCAGGAAGAGGCAGTTCCAGTATCAATGCTAATCCATATGGCTATGTAGATGGAGACCTGAGACAGGAAGCACGTTTTGACAGACCTTCTGGTATCGCTTACAGTGAAACAGAAGGTGCATTTTATATAGGAGATCAATCAAATCGCCGTATCCGTAAAATCGCACTTGAAGAAATGGATCAAAGTATTAACGAATAACCAGTGGTTTTAATGATGAAAAAATTCTTAATAATATGCATGTTGCTGTTCGGCTTCACCTGTAGTCTTTTGGCTCAAGAGATCGTCGAAGTAACTGGTGTCGTCACGGACGCCCAAAAACAACCTTTAGTAGGGGTTAGTATTTTTGTAACCGATTCACCTGGATTAGGTACGGTTACCGATAATAATGGTCGGTATAAAATCAAAGTAGAACGCTATAAAAGATTAACATTTTCTTATATCGGATATATTAAACAAGACCTGCTGATTAAAGATGTCTTTGTTATAAATATGGCATTGGAAAAATCAGAAACAAGTGTTCTGGATGAAGTTGTAATCACAGGAACTGGTGCCCAAAAGCAATTGACTTCTACAGGAGCTGTAAGCAGTGTAAATGTCAATGACTTGAAATCCAATCCAACTTCGAGCTTATCCAATGCATTAGCAGGAAATGTACCGGGTGTGATGGCCATGATGCAATCTGGACAACCGGGTAAAAATATTTCTGAATTCTGGATTCGCGGTATTTCAACTTTTGGTGGTGGCACAGGTGCACTGGTTTTGGTTGATAATATTGAACGTAATATCAACGATATCAATATTGAAGACATTGAATCCTTCTCCGTGCTCAAAGATGCTGCAGTTACTGCAATATATGGTTCTAGAGGTGCAAATGGAGTTATTCTCATTACGACTAAACGAGGTAAGGAGGGTAAAATTAATATCAATTTTAAAGATGAAACAATTTATAATACCCGAACGATTACTCCTCAATTTGAAGATGGAGTCACTTACGCTAATCTCTTAAACGAATCGCGGATCACGCGTAATCAGGCACCCATTTATCAACCTGAAGAATTAGAAATTTTGAGATTAGGACTGGATCCAGATTTATATCCAAATGTAGATTGGCAAGATCTGTTACTCAAAGATGGTGCGATGACCTATAGAGCCAATCTGAATATGAGTGGCGGTGGCCCCACAGCGCGCTATTTTGCTTCAGGGAGTTATGTTGAAGAAGGTGGGATGTATAAGATCGATGAAACATTGCGTAATGATTATAATACCAATGCAAATTACAAACGTTGGAATTATCGTTTGAATACTGATTTTAATATCACAAAAACTACGGTAGCTAAAATTGGTGTTGCAGGATCGTTAGATAAACGAAACAGCCCAGGAATGGGGGATGATGATTTCTGGGGGGTACTCTTTGGGTATTCGCCCATCCGTACACCTGTTATGTATTCGAATGGTTACGTACCTGCGATCGGTACAGGGAATCAGACTAATCCCTGGGTAGTAGCTACGCAGACGGGCTTTAATGAGAATTGGACCAATAGTATCCAGACAAATGTATCTATAGAACAAAATTTCGATTTCATTACTAAAGGACTTCGGGCTAGGGGAATCGTCGGTTTTGATACCAACAATAAAAGTAATATATCCCGTCGTAAATGGCCTGAGCAATGGCGTGCTGAACGTGCGCGCGATGAAAATGGAAATCTGATTTTTACGCATGTATCCAATCCCAGTGAAATGTTTCAAATGAGTGGAGCTGAGGGAGAAAGACGTGAATTTCTGGATTTAATGTTCAATTATGATCGAAGCTTTGGCGATCATAATATAGGTGGGGTAATCCGTTTTACGCGTGACGCCTTAGTAAAAACCGTAAACATTGGTGATGATATTAAGAATGGTATATCGAGAAGAAATCAAGCACTCGCAGGACGGGTAACCTATAATTGGAAAAATAGATACATTACCGATTTTAATTTTGGTTACACCGGTTCCGAAAATTTCGCTATTGGACAGCAGTATGGTTTTTTTCCAGCAGTTTCTGCAGCCTGGAACGTATCAGAGGAATCCTTTATCAAGGAAAACTTGGATTGGGTCAATATGTTTAAGATCCGGTATTCATGGGGTCGTGTAGGTAATGATCAATTAAAAGTAGGTAATAATCAGGAAAGGTTTCCTTATTTATATACGATCGAAGAAATCTGGCGAAGGAATAGTGACGGAAGTTTTGCTTTAGATGGTGCAGGTAACAGGATACCAGATGGGGGTTACCAATGGGCCGATTATGGTTTCAATAGGTACTATCAAGGAATGAAATATGCGCAAGTAGCGTCTCCATATGTGACCTGGGAGATGGCAACGAAACAAAATCTAGGATTCGATATTTCACTTTTTAAAGATAAGATTGTTGCTAATCTTGATTTCTTCAATGAGGAGCGTACAGGTATATATATGGAACGCAGATTTTTACCTGCGATCGTTGGACTTGAAAGTACGCCTCGTGCCAATGTAGGCGCGGTGCAGTCACGGGGTTTCGATGGTCGATTTGAATATAAGCAAACGTTAGGGGCTTTCAATATCACTGCAAGAAGTAATATTACCTATAGTAAGAATATCATTTTAGAAAAAGATGAAGAGAATAATGTGTACGGTTATCAGAATGAACGCGGTTTCCGTGTTGATCAGGCTAAAGGATTAGTTGCTTTAGGTCTCTTCAAAGATTATGATGACATCCGCAACAGTCCGAATCAAACTTTCGGAAATTATCAACCTGGAGACTTGAAATATAAAGATATTAATGGTGATGGAGTGATTGATGATGGTGACCGTGTACCTATTGGTGCTACCAGAAGACCAAATTTGATTTATGGTATCGGTGCTTCGATCAGTTGGAAAGCGATTGATCTAAATGTCCATTTTCAAGGAGCGGGAAAATCTACTTTCTCCACCTATGGAAAAACTGTGCACGCATTCAGTGAGGGCGAGTGGGGGCAAGTTATGAAAGGCGTAATGGGCGATAACCGTTGGGTTTCTGCGGATATTTCAGGAGATCCAGCGACTGAAAACCCAAATGCTTCCTATCCACGTTTAAGTTATGGCTATAACGCTAACAATTTTAGAGAATCTACCTACTGGCTTAGAAATGGTCAATATCTTCGTCTTAAAACGCTGGATATCGGTTACTCTATTCCTAAGTCATTAGCTAATCGAATCAAGACTAATAACATTCGAATTTTTCTTGTTGGAAGTAACTTGTTGACCTGGTCAAAATTTAAGCTTTGGGATCCTGAACTCGCGAGCCCTAGGGGTGAAGACTATCCGCTTCCGAAATCATTTACGTTAGGCATTAATGTTAATCTATAAATTGAATAAAAATGCAAAAGAAGATATATTTCATGCTATTATTTGTGCTGTGCACAACTTTTATTTCCTCCTGTAAAAAGAATTATCTGGAATCTGATCAATATTTTAAGGATCGGATCACGATTGAAAAAGTCTTTAAGAGTAAAGTATATACAGAGGAGTGGTTAGCACATGTTTTCCAAGAGTTTAAAGGAGAGAATGTTGACGTTGCCAGCAAGGGGCTCACGCCCCATAATTTTGCAGATGATATGTATTATGGTGATCGGGATCGTGATTTTGATCCTTCAAAGACCGAACTATCCTATAATATGTTCAAAATGGGGATTTATACTGAAAATGATAAGCAAGGTAGCTGGACGCAGTGTTATCGGGGCATTCGCAATGCCACTACTTTTATTCATCATGTGTATATGAATACAGAAATGACTGCTGCTGAGATCGAAGATTATCGCGGGCAAGCTCGTTTTGGTAGAGCTTACCTCTATTGGTTACTCTTGCGGAAATACGGTCCGATTCCATTGTTACCTGATGAAGGAATTGATTATACACAAAGTTATGATGACATTGCTACAGCACGCAGCACCTATGAGGAGTGTGCTAAATTTATTGCTGATGAGCTATTATTGGCGGCTAAAGAAATGGAAAAGCTAGGTATGAATCGTGGTCAGGATGGTTCTGCTCGCCCTAGTTGCGGTGCCGCATTGGCCACACGTGCTAAAGTATTGCTGTATGCGGCAAGTCCATTAGCCAACGGAAATACGTCAAGCTTTTCAGCGAGATTGGTCGATGATGTCGGTAAGCGGTTGCTTTCAGTAGATTATCAAGATGAGAAATGGGCTCTGGCTGCAGCCGCTGCGCGAGATGTGATTGAATTAGGCGTATATAGACTGTATTGGGTTCCAATCCAAGAAACTGGTGATGATGCAACTGTAGTTCCGCCAAATGATAATAATTTTTCAGGAAAGAACTGGCCGGAAGGTTGGGCAAATATTGATCCTTCCAAATCCTATGCGCAAGTGTTTGACGGTACTTTGCAAGCCTCAGGAAATCCGGAACTTATTTTCACTAGAGGTAATAATCAAGATGGTGAAAGCGTAGCAGATATGGTTATCCATCAGTTGCCTCGTTCTGCAACCGGATGGAATACGCATGGTCTTACACAGAAGCTCGTCGATGCATATTATATGAATGACGGAAAAGATATTCCAGGTAAAGATAGTGAGATCGGACGTGGAAATGGAACAAACCGGTTAAGTGGTTATGTATCAGCTGATGATTATAGCAAAGGTAAATATAGGCCATTGAGAGAAGGTGTTTCTTTGCAATATGCCAATCGAGAGCCTCGGTTTTATGCTTCTGTTGCTTATAATGGTAGCTTCTGGACTTTACTGAATGAGACCTTGGAACGCAATCGCAATCAGCAAGTGTTTTATTACCGCGATGATACAAAGGGTAATGGCTTCAACTCATCCAATGCATACTGGCTTCGTACGGGTTTTGGAGTGAAAAAATTTGTTCATCCAAGTGACACTTATGAGGGGGGGAGTGCGTCACGCGTTATTTCAAAAGCTGAACCTGCCATTCGTTATGCTGATATTTTATTGGTCTATGCCGAGGCATTAAATGAATTAAGTGGTTCCTATAATATTCCTTCGTGGCGCGGTACAACTTATGCGATCAGTCGCGATATTAAAGAGATACAGCGTGGTACTCATCCGGTTCGTATTCGTGCTGGTGTACCAGACTATCCTGCTCAGGTGTATACTAGCAAAGTGGAATTAAGAAAAACTTTGAAACGAGAACGTTTTATAGAATTGATGGGAGAGGGACAGCGTTACTATGATTTACGTCGTTGGATGGATGCGCCTGTTGAGGAGGCTTTACCAGTTTATGGGTGTAATATTTTGATGAATGTTAAGGAGCGAGATCTCTTTCATAGACCAGTAGCCATATGGACACTTAAAACGACCTTTGCGGATAAAATGTGGTTTTGGCCGATCAGTCATAGTGAGCTTAAACGTAATAAGAGATTGACTCAAAATCCAGGATGGACTTACAATGATTAAAGATATGTGATGCTTATGCATATGAGCTAAGCGGTATAACACAGTGATGGAATATTGTAAAATTAGTTGATGCATGCTTTTAGATCGTAAATAATATAGTACTTAAAATAAATGCCTTTAAAAAAAAAGAGTGTTACTAAACTCTTGTATGCCCTTTATAATTTACACTTATAAAAATAAATTGTCCAATGAAAAAAAGATATATACAACTCTTGTTACTCTCTTTGCTGTTCTTATTTAGCGGCTGCAATGATGAATGGAAAGATGAACAATTTGAAAATTTTGTGTCATTTAAAGCACCTTTGACAATTGAGGGTGTTTCTAATATCTATGTGCGGTATAAAGGAGATCAGAAAACGACTTTCATGCTACCTATGATCGTTAGCGGATCGACTATCAATGATAAAAATATGACTGTTCAAGTTCGTGTGGATCCCGATACATTGAAGGTGTTGAATTATGAACGTTTTCAAAACAGGGAAGATTTTTATTACCGGGAGCTTATGAGTCAATACTTTTCAATGATTCCAGCAGTTCATATAAAAGCTGGTGAAAGCACTGCTTTAATGCCAATAGATTTCACGCTTAAAAATATTGACATGGTCGATAAGTGGGTTCTCCCATTAACGATCTTGGACGATGCGTCCAATGGATACAAAGCTAATCCTCGAAAACATTATCGTAAAGCTCTATTGCGTATCTATCCTTTTAACAATTACTCGGGAACCTATAGCGGTACAGCTTTGAAAACAAATATGGAGGGATATGAAAACGAAACTCCTATTGTTAAAAGTGAAATTCGGAGTTATGTCGTTGATGAAAATACGATTTTCTTTTATGCAGGAAACATAGATGAAGAACGACAAGATCGTGGTAAATATAAAATTTATGCAACTTTTAATGAAACTGGTGGGGTCAGCTTTCGTGCTGATAATGCCAACATGAATTTCAAAGTGAATAAAGATGCCAGTTATACTATTTCAGAGCAGATGGATGCGGTAAGGCCTTATCTACTGCACCGCTACATTGCTATCAATAATATTGACTATCAATTTACCGACTATACGATGGTTCCAAATGTTGCTATTAAATATAAGGTTACGGGGTCATTGATTTTACAACGGCGATTGAACACCGAGATTCCTGACGAAGATCAGTCAATCGAATGGTAAAGAAGGAACGATCGGATGTGTCGCAGAAAAACTAGTTTGGTGATTTAGTTTGTAGGAAAATGCGGAGCGTAAAAACTTCGCATTTTTTTTATTTTAACGGGCTAACATCATGGAAGATATTAGCCCGTTAATTTTAAAGGTTGCGTTTTTATCATATTGTGAGAAACAGTAACAATGTCTGGCTTTTTTATTTGGTTGTTCAATTATTCATGATTTTGAATCGGTTCGTTTGTTTGCGCTAAACGTTGGGAACCATTATTTGCAGGACATGAGATATCGTCTGTCGCATCATAGATTAATTTTTTACCTGGTTTTATTAATTCTTCAGGTACATAAATTTGAATACGGGTTATGCTATATCCACTAGGGAAATAACGAATATAGTAACCATCAGGATGTAATGTCCAAATTCCACTTGGTGTATCTGTTCTTGGCATAGCCATACCCGCCAAAATTGCATATTGTTCAAATTCTTCATAGGAGTAATTACCTGAAGAAACTAGGCTTCTAATATTATTTTCAGCTTCAAAGACTGCGCGCAGCGATGCAGGCAATTGTTCTTTGGCAGCAGCCATTGCATCAAAAGGTAAAATTCCAAGTGCGCCCCCTTCTAGTTGCAAAAGTTGTTTAGGTGTTAGCAATGTCAATGCTGTTTCTTTTACGGAGCCAGCGTAATCGATAAATTTTGTTTTAGCTATTATTGTCCATAAGAGCATCTGAATATCGCTTTGTTTTACTTCGGGATGTTGTTCAGCACTTTTAAGTATGGCTGTAACAACTTCTTTTTTCTTACCTAAGGTGGGTGCATACATATAACCATCTCCCGATGATGGCGCATGAGTGCCCGCTTTTAAGCAGTAGCTTTTGTTTGTCATCTCGAAATGACCAGCCTGTAAAATATAACCATCTTTGGCGTTTCTGGGAAGTTCCTGTAATGGCTTATAATTTGCATCTTGTTGAAAACTTGGCATCTGCTCACCTTTTCTATCTACATCTTCAAAATTCGTGGATATCGCTTCGGGTTCTTTGAGTAGTTTGTCCAAACCTAGCGCTTGTGTGCCCTTACTTGTTGCTACTTTTCCTACTTTATTGAGAAAGCCTCCAAGTTGTGCGGTTGCAAGCTCAGTTGTGAGTATAAAACTTAACAAAAGTGATAGTTTTAATACCATTTTTTGAATTTTCATAGTTTTTCTATTTATGGTTAGTTTTTGTCTATTTCAAAAGCTTTGTTCATCATCTAGTTTTATCGTGCTCGTTGACTTGTTTCTAGATAAGTAAAGATAGGTATCCTTTATTATTATGGAAATATAAGAATTGAATTTTAAGGTTGTATGAATTTAAAAATAATAATTTGTCATGGATGCTAATTATTCTGATTCCTTGATCTCTCCGCCTACCAAAATATTAATAAGTCCATAGAAGTCCTATGCTTATTTGATATAGATCCAGTATAACCAGTCTTTTTCCAGTTCCTCTATTGTATTTTTAATCAAGTTGAACTTAAGTTTAGGATATTTATTGTGTATGTATTACTTCAATTGATAAGTCTGGCTAAATACTTTTGAAGAGAAATAATACGGAAATCTAGAAGTAGGAAAATTAGCTCCGAAAGGCTCCTGTTTTTTCAGTATTTTCTTTTGAATGGAGAACAGTATGATGGTAGGGGTAATAGAATATTGACTTGTCTTCTTAGTCTAAGTATGAATTGGTAAGTTGTTTTTTTGTTAAAAAACAAAAGGTTTTCAAACGGGGAGAATGAAAACCTTTATAACCAATTATAAACCTAAATTATGATGACACAAATATAGTGTTATTTGTACACTAAGACAAATTTTTTTTAATATTTTTTTCGAATTGTATCCTATTTTGATTTAACCTTAATTTTTACGGGTTATTCGTTTCTTTTTTATTTCTTTGCAGTAGCGTTTTCTTTGTTTGATTTTGGGATAAGGTATTGCTTGCTATTTTGAAAACAGATTGAATATTATGCTTAGCATAAAGCATCTTATACGTTATTGATGGAGAAAAATGCGCACTATTACTTTTTACCCTGTTTTATTATAGTACCATTTGAATTATATTCAATGAAGGTAAAGTGGGGTTATCATATCAGTAATAGTTGAAAATATAATAAGTGAAAAATATTGGAGGTTATAATGTATTTATCATCACCGTATGTTTTTTTTAAAAGATTAGATGATGAAAACATTAAAAGATTTAATAAATAAGGATGGATTTGGTTGGGCACTTGTACAAAAGTGGATGGAAAATTCAAAGAATACCTTTGAAACTTTGCCAAGAGTTTCTAAGCGAGCTGATGAGGAGTTGTTACGCTTGCAGATTTCAACTAAATCGCCGATGGGGGCTATTGTTTTTGAAACAGGGGGTATTCTAATTGAAAATGGATGGTTACGTATCTTAGGTTCGGGTTCCACAAAGCTGAATAGAGGTATGATGGAGTGGAATAAAGGTAAGACCTATGTCAATGAAGGAGAGAAAGGGGGCTTCTTACTGATTGCTGATGATGTTTTGGGTGGATATTTTGCAATTAATGCTGGGGAGCTGGGGGAAGAGATAGGTAAAATATATTACTTTGCTCCAAATACTTTGCGTTGGGAAAGTTTGGAATGCGGTTACGCAGACTTCATTAATTGGTCATTAAATGGAGACCTTGGTTTATTTTATCAAGACTATCAATGGGATGGTTGGAAAGCAGATGTTGCAACGGTTGAAGGAAATCAAGTGTATTCTTTTGATCCCAATCTGAGTGTACCTGAAAAGAATAATAATATACGAAGGAGCAAAAGACTAATTTTGATTGATGAACATGTCAAATTAGCATTGCAGTCTATATAATCGTAACGTATTGTGATTAGTCTTTTTCGGCATAATTGCTCTTGTGAAGATTCGATCTTTCATAGTTAGTCGCTGGATATTTTGTTATTACACAGTAGGTAGTGAAAAAATTATCCAGCGATTTTAGTATAGAATGAAATGTTTGTTTAAAGGAATTGAAACGTGAATTTTAACGTTATAAGTTTGGTTTTCTGTTAAAAAACAAAAGGTTTTCAAACGGGGAGAATGAAAACCTTTATAACCAATTATAAACCTAAATTATGATGACACAAATATAAGTGTTATTTTTACACTAAGCAAAATTATTTTAAATTTATTTATTCAAATTGCACAAATATGACTTTTGATTAGGTAAGCGTAGATGTTCAACAGTTGTATTAAGTGATCATTATTTATTATTAGGTGTATGAATAATAAGATTAAAAAACAATTTCCAGTTAAAACAGTACAGCCTGTCCTGGATCAAAACTATTGGAATACGAAGTGGCAGAACAATCAAACCGGTTGGGATATCGGTTATGCTTCTCCGGCTATTACCGCGTATATGGCGCAATACCCTAATAAAAATGCGGCAATTTTAATAGCGGGCTGCGGAAATGCCTACGAAGCGGTCTACTTATTAGAGAATAATTTCACTGACATTACTTTAATTGATTTTGCTGAAGAAGCAGTTAAAGGATTGATTGAAAAATTTGCGGGATATCCTGCTATAAAGATTCTTTGTACAGATTTTTTTGAACACGAGAGACAATATGATCTGTTGTTGGAACAAACTTTTTTTTGTGCGATTGCACCGGAAAGACGTGCCGATTACGTGCAAAAAGTATTATCCTTGCTGAAACCACAGGGTCGGATTGTTGGTTTACTTTTTGATAAAGCATTTGAAGCACCTGGGCCTCCTTTTGGAGGTGATGTTGTTACTTATGAAAAGCTTTTCAGACCTTTTTTTTCCATCGACAAAATGGAAAAGTGTTACAATAGTATTTCACCAAGAGCAGGAAAAGAGATTTTTATTAATTTTTCAAAACCTTAATCCAATTATGGAATTCTATGAGAGCAGGCGCATAAGAGCTTACACGGGTTTTCTTCCATATAGTAACAGTCGTTTAAAGGCATATATGGCTGGAAATTTGGGAAATTTTTGTTCGATACGACTTTTATAAACCGTAATAAACTCTTCTTTTTGATCCTCCTGTAGTTTGTCCAGATAAGGAATTAAAGCAGAGCCAGAAATAAAGTTTAGTAATTCTTGTGAACTTTGTGCAATTATGGGATATACTTTTTGAATAATTTGCAAATTTATCAATCCTGCGTCATACATAATTGCCGCATATTGATCTATTGATAACATTGGTGATTCTCTTTTCCATCCACTGAGATAGTCATTAAATGGCTGTTCTTGCACTAATGTTAATAAAATTTGATTTAAGATATTATCCGATTGCATCGGCATTTGAATTGCAATTTGGCCATTGGGATTTAATAGCGACAAAAGATCGGGAAATAAGGTTTGATGGTTATCAGACCACTGTAATGCTGCATTGCTAAATATCAGGTCCCATTTTTGTTTTGTATCGAGGACATCCTTAGTAGTAGCTATTTTAAATGCTAATCTGTCATTTTTAAATTGTGAAGACTCCGATAACATCGCTTCTGAAGAATCAACACCTAGAAATTGCGCGTTTTTTAACTTGTTGGACAGGATAAAAGTTTGTTCACCTGTACCACAGCCAATATCGATACAATTTTGTTGTGGTTCTTCAGTAATAAAATTGATTAAATCGTAAAATGGTTGATTGCGTATATCTTTAAATTGATTGTAAATTTGGGGATTCCACTTCATATTTTTCTATGTTATGATTGTCAATACATCTTTGTAATCTAATTTAACTAAATTTTGATTGATAAACACTAATTATATGTTCAGCTTTTGTTTTTCTTTTTTTTTCGCTATCAATTACAATTTTTCTATGCTGAAAACTAAGTGTAAACAATTTATATTTTTTTGATAATAAAGTTTTATTTTCAAATTGCTTGATTTTAAGTTTGTTATTTTCTTTCTTTATATCGAAAGTGACATATTGTCAACTTTAAATAAGTTATTCAGACATTTTGTCTATGTATTTTTTGTTTTAATGTTTTGGTATGGGAATTGAAATACTGATGTAAATTGATTAATAAAAAATAAAGTATAAACATAAAAGGAGGACAAAAAATGGCATTAATTAAATTTCCAACAAAAAGCTTGAATACTGATTCTGTAAATCCATTTGTAAGTACAGTGTTTGATAATTTGTTTAACGATTCTTTTATTTCGGATCGTCTGATTTCCCGCGTTCCGGCGGTGAACATTTCGGAGACAGAAAAGGCTTTTCGTATTGAGCTGGCTGCTCCAGGTTTAACGAAGTCTGATTTTAAGATCAATGTAGATAAAAAAATAATAACTATATCTGCTGAGAAAAAAGAAGAGTCAGTAAGTGAAGAGAAATTATTTAGTAAAAGAGAGTTTAATTACACTTCTTTTTCAAGATCTTTTGCATTGCCTGAAACGGTAGATCACAGCAATATTGATGCGGTCTACGAAGATGGTGTTTTAGTAGTGACAGTGGGCAAGAGAGAAGATGCTATTGTAGCAAAAAGATTAATAGAAGTTAAGTAATATGTGTTTATTGAAAAAAGCTTCAAGGAGTAAATTCCTTGAAGCTTTTTTTATTCTAAAATTTCTGTGTAATCGTCCGCTTTAGGAATTTTATCCATAAAATGATTCCATTCTTGAGGAATGAATGTTAATTTTCTTTTTTCTAAATCTAGCCAAGCACCATCGACATTAATGGTAGCACTTTTTGTTCCATCTGCTTTAAAAACGATATGCCTAAAAGAAAATCGGCTATTGGAAATATTGAATTTGGTTAATTCTACTTCAACATAAATTTCTTCATCGAGATGAATTTCTCTATGATATAGTAGCTCTTCTCTAAATAGGATGGGGCCTATGTGATGTTTAGCAAATTGCTCTAGAGATAATCCAATTTTATTTAACATATTGCTTCTTGCTTGTGCACAGAAGTCTGCATATGCGGAGTGACGTAAATGCCGATTTGGATCAATCTGCGCCCATAATACCTGACCTTTAAAAAATATTTTATCCATACGATGATATTTTTTGTTTTCAACCTAAAATAGTGAATAAAATGCAAAAGATTCTTTTTTTTAAATATTGACTGTAACATTTTCAAAAATGCGGTACTAATCCTGTATATTAAACTTAATTACATTAAGAGGCTACACGATTAATGATAAAGCCAGACGAACAGCAATTTTTAAGACAGATAGAGCAGAATAAAGGTGCTATCATTAAGGTGTCTCGAATGTATATGGACAACTTAGAGGATCAGCAGGATTTATTTCAGGAAATTGTTATGCAGTTATGGCGGTCTTATGGCTCCTTTAGGAAGGAGAGTTTATTTTCTACCTGGCTGTATCGTGTGGCAATTAACACTGCCCTCATGTATTTCAAAAAGGAGAAACGCCGGCCTGATCAGCATGAGCTTACTGTTGATATTGATGTCGTAGATGAATTTGATTCGGAAAGAAAAGAGGAGCAGTTACGTTATTTCTATCAAGCAGTTCAACATCTGAATCCTGTAGAGAAAGCATTAATCTTTCTGTTTTTGGAAGGACAAAGTCATCGCGATATTTCTATTAATCTCGGTATCTCTGAAGTAAATGCACGTGTTAAATTGAACAGAACCAAAGAAAAATTGCAACAGATTATTAAAACACAAGGTTATGAATTTTGATGAATTAAAAGAACAATGGAATAATCAAGCGGAAAATAATTTTGAGATTGATCCAAATCTTAATCATTATAAATCCGTTGGTAGCATTCTTGTGAAACTGAGGAGAAATATTAAAATGGAATTTTTCTCATGGTTGTGTGCAATTACATTTTTGATGTTATTGCCCAACATTGATACCTATATGATCACAGGATATACAAAAGTTGCCTATTACTTTTTATTACTTCAAATGTGCATATCCAGTCTATTTTACTATAAAAAGTTTTTTTATTTTTATAAAACCACAAAGCAATTTGAACTATTAAGTTCCCGTGAAAATCTGTTAAAGTTGTATTACGATTTAAAATTTTCGATTGAAACTTATAAAATGTCTTCTTATTTATTAGTTCCTCAGGGAATTCTTATTTGTTTCATATTTTTCTCTTTAGGTCATTCTGCGGAGTGGGCAGATAAGATTTATCATTTTGGTGCTACTTGGGAAAATGATTCCTCGTTTATCATATTTTTTATTCTTGGGGTTTTTGCAGGTTTGATTTGTTTGGTTGTTTGTATTGAGTCTATGAGTTATTACTACTATGGCAAATATTTGAAAATGATCAAAAAAAATATCGATGCCCTAGAGGAAGAGTAATTGTAATAAAACTGTTTTATTTTGAGTTATCAATCTTTAAAAGAGTTTCTCAATTCGATTTGTGGGCAAGGTTTTTGTATCTTGATGATCTAATCGAATAAAAGGTTATGATGCAGCATTCAGCTAAAAAAATACAGCGTAGTTCTCATATCATTAGCGTACTTGCTAAATATGGATTTCGCGATATCTTAAACAGACTCCCCTGGAATACCGGTAAAACTTCTTTAGAAATAGGTGTTGATGTCGAGAATATTTCCGTTTACAGACGTATTCGAATGGCCTTGGAAGAGTTGGGGCCAGCATTTGTTAAGCTTGGGCAGTCTGCCTCTACACGCGAGGGTTTATTGCCACAAGAGCTTATTGAAGAATTGAAGTTTTTGGAAGATCGTGTTGATCCATTTAGCATTGATATCAAAAGTTATATTGAAGAGGAACTGGATATTATTTTTGATGATCATTTCGCTTCTATTGATCCAGAACCTTTTGCCGCCGCTTCTATTTCCCAGGTTTATAAGGCGAAACTCATGGATGGAAAAGATGTTGTTGTTAAAGTTCGTAGGCCTCAAGTCGATGAGATTCTGAAAACGGATTTATCTTTAATGCGAGATATTGCCCGGATTTTGGTAGGCTATAGTGAACCTTTGCACAACCTTAATTTACCATTAATTGTTGACTCTTTTGCAACCACCTTGGTTCAGGAAATTTCGCTGTTAAATGAACGTCATAACATAGAGCGTTTCGCCAAAAACTTTAAGGGCAACAGCAAAATCAGTGTTCCTAAAGTTTATCCGAAAATAAGTTCTGATCGTATCCTGACAATGGAATTTATGGACGGTGTTAAAGTGACGGATAAGGAGAAGTTGCAGTCTATGGGGCTTGATTTAGAGGAGATTGTAGATAATGGCATCAATCTTTATTTAGAACAGGTGATCGTACATGGTTTCTTTCATGGCGATCCTCATCCTGGTAATTTACTTGTGCTTCCAAATGGTAAACTAGCTTTTATTGATTTTGGAAATATGGGTAAATTGTTAGGTATAGACCGACAAAATTTAGAAGAGTTTATCCAGGCGGCAGTTTCTTCCAATGCGATGCATCTAGCTGATACGATAGAAGATGTGGCGGTTGTGAGTAATATTCCTGATCGTGCTAGATTTGAACGTTCTTTGTATGAGATTTTTGATCTGATTGATAACGTCTCATTGGGAGATATCAGTTTGGAGTCATTATTTGATAAATTATGGACGATCATTGGGGATAACCGTCTTTATTTTCCTGAATATATCTATCAGCTTATTCGAGGCATATCATTAATGGAGGGAATTGGCAGACAACTCAATCCAAACTTGAATATTATGAAGAGTATAAGACCGTTTGCAAACCGTATTATGCGGGAGCGAATGGATCCAAAATATTTATTTGAAAAAGGGAAGAATAAGGCTTTTTCTTTTGCTCGTGATATTGAAAAACTTCCTGATGATCTTAGAGGCTTATTTAGGCAAATAAAGCTTGGAAATTTCACGCTTAATCACCACTTGATCAGTGCTAAGTCATTTACCCAGATCTTAAGAAAAGGCGTTAACCGTATTGTAATCGGAATTATGGTTTTGTCCTTGAATATGCTTGCAGGTATGGTTATTATCGCGCATGTTGAGCCTAAATTTTTAGGAATTCCAGTTTGGGCATGGGTGTTTTTAGGAACTTCTTTTTCTTTATCGATTTATCTATTTATAGCTATGATACGTGCTAAAAATCGAGATTAGTCAATAGAGGTTAGACATGATATAAAATAATATGATACAAATAAATTTAGAAAATAAGGAAGCATTGGTTGGTGCCAGTTCTGGTGGTATAGGTTGCGCAATAGCACAACAATTAGCCTTACATGGTGCATCTGTCACTTTAATGGCTAGAAATGAAGAGAAGCTGAAAATTGCACTTGCTACATTAGATAGGAGTAGAGGACAGCAGCACCGTTATCTTGTCGTAGATTTTAATGATTTTGAAGAATACCAACGTGTAATATCCCAGTATTTTACTCATCATGTTGTTGATATATTGATTAATAATACCAATGGTCCGAAGGCCGGCACTATTGCAGATCAATCATTAGCAGACTATCAACGGGCATTTGACTTATTATTTAAGACTCACTGTTATACGACAGATCTGGCATTACCTCATATGAAAAGTGCGGGTTATGGGCGTATCATTAATGTTTCTTCGTTAACTGTAAAAGAGCCAATGTCAAATTTGGTATTATCGAACACAGTGCGTACGGCATTAATGAGCTGGAGCAAATCATTAGCGAAAGATGTTGCCGTTCATAATATAACAGTTAACAGTGTATTGACAGGTCTATTTGATACTGCGCGCATTCAATCATTGACACAGATGGATGCGGAGCGTCTAGATATACCGTATGAAGAGGCTTTGTCTTTGCGATTGAAGCAAGTTCCCATGAATAGATTGGGCAGACCCGAGGAGTACGGTTATCTTGTCGCCTTCATCTGTTCTGAGTATGCGAGCTACCTCACGGGATCCAATATTCCACTTGACGGTGGCATGATGAATGGATTTTAAAATAAAAGCCCTTAAGTATTTACTTAAGGGCTTTTATCTGTTTATTTTCTTAATTCAGTACGATTTCTGTATTTACTGTGATAGCCACATCTGCTGCGACAGCTTCAACCCCTGATGGTAATTTATCATTATATTTCATTCCGAAATCAAAGCGATTAATAGTAGTTTTCGCAGTGAAACCAGCCCGTGTCTTTCCCCAAGGATCAGTAATGATTCCTCCGTTCTGAGTAACGTCAAAAGTAACTTTCTTTGTCACATCTCTGATTGTTAGATCGGCGATTAATACATATTTTCCTTTTTTACCCTGTTTAAAAGAAACAGATTTTAATTTCATTGTTGGATATTTCTCTGCATTGAAAAAGTCATCTGATTTTAAATGGCCGTCACGAGCATCTATTCGTGTGTCAATACTGTTGACATCAATCGTGAAATCTAATTTTGCATTATCAAAACTTTCTTTGTTCGGAGCATCAATGGATCCGGATACTTTCGTGAATTCACCATCGACAAAGCTTATCCCTAAGTGATTTACATCAAATCTTGCGTTTGTATGTGCAGGATCTGCACTCCATTTTACTTGTGCTAAGGCGCCATTGATCATTAAGACTGTGGCTGCTACAATTTTCAATAAATTATTCATAATCTTTCTTTTTATCTTTTTTAACAGTAATCTTGTTCAAAATGTTTGTCGATAAACAAATAAATTGTTGTATTAACTTGTACAAAGATGACGAATAATGCTGTTTTAAAAATTGACCTACATCAATAAAATGTACTATTTTTTTGGTTTTAGGATCTGCCTTTTTAATCGGCTTAAAAACTCTTGTGTAACTCCGATATAAGATGCGAGCTGCAAATTAGATATTCTGGGGTATATTTTTGGATAACGTTTAATAAAATCCAGATAGCGCTCCTGTGCCGTAAATCCCAGAGCCGCAATGATGCGATGTTGTGATGCTACTTGAGCTCTTTGGGACATAATTCTGAATAGCCGTTCTACTTGAGTACAATTAGTGAAGAGTTTTTCTTTCTGTTCTCTCGAGATTATTAGTATTTCAGAATCTTCTAAAGCTTGAATATATAATTGAGCGGGTTCTTGATCATTGAAGCTGGCAATATCTGATATCCACCATTCTTCTATAGCGAAGTATAAAATATGTTCTTCTCCATTTGGAGTCAAATAGAAAATTTTAAAACAGCCTTTCTTTACAAATCCTTCAAAATTGCATATTTCCCCTGCCCGCAGAATGAAGCTCTTTTTTTTTACATGTGTTTGGGTGTAACTAGACGTGATCTGTTCAAGTTGTTCTTCTGTAACGGCTATTCTTTTTTTTATGTAATCCTTGAAAATGTCCATGAGATAATTAATTCTGAAATGATATTAACTAGAGACTTTAATAAAAGAAATTTCTTCTAAAGTATCAGAAATCCCAAATACTTTGTATCCATGTTGATGTAAAGAGTTTAATAACTCTTTTGTTTTTTCAATTCCATTATCAAAAAATCTTTCGTGTATTTCTAATAAAATCTGGCGGATCTCGATGGATGAATTTAGAATACTTTCTATGACGCAATATTCTGAGCCTTCAATATCCATTTTTAGCACATCGATGTAGCTATGGTTGTTTTCAGATACAATATCTATAAGTGATTTCATTTGTACTTCTACCATATTATTCTCATCAACATTTTGATGGTTAATGATGGAGCCGGAGACATGCTCTTTGTTTTTTGGTAAATTGAAATGGGTTATTCTGGTTTCCTTGTCCAATCCGAACGGATGAAAATGAAATTTGGGAGATAGATCTGATCGTTGCGCTATCCATTCAATTGATTTCGGTGTTGGGTCATAGCCATGGACATGGCAATTGTGCTTTTGTATAATGGCATCATCAAAAGAAGTGTCTTGTCCTATTCCAAAAGAGTATACAATCGCATCGGGATGCAGCAGATCTGGATTGACAAAAAATCCACCATAAGAATTTCCGTACCAAACATGTGGACATTTATGTTCGATCTTGAATGATGATATTTTTCCAGAAAGTATTTTATATTGCTTCTTCAACGTGTTGATTAGGCTTGGACTCATATAATTTGTATGTTTGATGGTGGTCGTAAGTTACGATAAAAATTAATTTTAATGATATTCTAATTAATTTAAGGGTGTTAGAAAACCGATTTTTGTTAATTTTTCTGACGCTGCCAATCCATTGGGATTGCAACCTAGTTTTCCTTCAGGAACTTCCAGTCCTTGTTTGTTATAAAAATCTTTCCAAAAGTTGTCTATTTCACCCGTAGCAGGATTGATGAAGGTCATGGGCTCTAAGGTAAAAATTTGAGATTTTCTAAAAGCTCTTTCGATAAAATCGGAACAATAGTAAGTGTTTTCATTTAAAATATAGCTCCAATTGTACGGTTTTCCCAGCATATTTTTTGCAGTTTTTATCGCTAGGGGTATAGCTTTCTGATATTCTTTTTTTAGTCTGTAAACGACTAAATTGTTTTGATTATTTTTTTGAGAATCATAAAAATCTTTTAAGTTTTGACGTATGGATCCATTTTTGGAACTTGCGTGTAAAACAAAAATAGAATCATGCTCAACTTCTAAGAGTCCAATGTGATCAAAAGAATTTTTTTTGTCACGTTGTGTCACACGGTTTATAGCTCCAGATAGATTTTCTTGTTCCGCCTCTACAAAGATAAGATCACCATTTTTAAGGTTTTTAGTTTCAACTTTTTGAGCAAAACAAAGTTGGGATAAAAATATAACTAGGATGCTGAAAAATATTCTTTGTGCTTTCATGGCATAAATTTACATGCAATTTGATGTAAATAGAATCATTAGCTAAAAATAATTATGTAATGATAGAATGTTTGTATCTTTGCAAGATGGGAAAAATGTATAATGATGTGGTGGAATTATTGCCCGAATTGATTCATTGCTTCAATAATCATTTGATGTTTGATAGCTTAGAGGAGGAAGATGTAATTTCATTTCTTCCAATCGAAGATGAAGAAGTTGCGAAAGAGTTTGTAGCTCATACAAATAAGGTATTATCCGACCACTTTGAAGTTGAGGATGGTGAATTATGTTATCCTGAAGACAGTTATTTGGATAAAATTGACAATCCTATTTTCTTTTGGAAGGATTATTTAGGATGCTTTTTTAATTTTGAATTGGTTGAGGATTTGTTGGATAGAGAAGATATAAGAGGAACAAGTTTTGGAACTTACCGAATTACCCATATTGCCTTTATTAACGAAGTAAATAAACGGATCAAAAAAAGAAGATTAAATGGAATAAACCTTGAGTATCGTGTTATTCCAACTCCTTTGGACAGCAATAAACATTGGAATCGTACATACGATAAAGAATTTTAATCAAATCATTATCTATCGTTTTAAACGTTCGTTAAGTACTGTTTTTTTTTAATGTTTTGTATTTAGTTTTTTGTAAATTGCCCTATTATTTTCTAAGCTAGCAGTATTCTTCTTGTTTAAATTCCGTTGAAATGAAATATATTTTATTCGTACTTCCAGTCATGGTTTTCATGAGTTGTTCCAATGCGCAACAAGATAAGCCATTAGAGCAGTTAGATAAAAAGTCTGCTCGTGAAGTGGTTTTAGTGACCGAAGTGAAGGGTGATTCAGTCCTGCATATTACTAAACAGCATATCTGGTTTAATGGAGAGCAAATTGCTTCTCAAAGTGATACGATCATTACAGCAAAGAAAGTGAATACCTGGAGTGTTGGGGATTCTGCTCAAACACTTAGTGAAGTTCCTATTTACGTAACCGTGCAGTAATTATGAGAAAAAAAACATCTTCAGCGATTAAATTAGTATTAATTACTTCCGTTTTGGCCTCATGTGGAACTGCTCAGTCTCCTCCGGAGGATAAAAATAAACAGCGTGTTTTTATGCGTGCTGATTCTACTGCTCCTTATACAGAAGTTACAAATGATTATAAGGATCAGCATCGTACGGGCGGAGGTATGGGGTCTTCTCTTTTGTGGTTTATGGCCTTTAGACATCTTGGGGGAGGAATGGGATATGCGAACAATAATCTAAATCCCAGTTCTGTTTCTGGTACTAATGCTAAAAAATCTGCTGCATATCAAGCAAAGCGAGGTGGTTTTGGCAATACTGCTGCTTCTTCCCACTCTTCTTCTGTCGGTTCATAATGAAAATTAAACATCTTACGATTGATCCAAATTGGAAATCTAGATTAACGGCTATTGGATATGGTTATCATTCGGATCATGATGAACCTTACTGGATAGATAATTATTACTACGAAATCACTAGTAATGAAGCAGACACTATTTATCAAGCAACAGCTGAGGTTTGGGATATGTGTCTAAAAGCAGTTGAACATGTGATTGCAAATAAGCTCTACGCTTTATTTCATATTCCCGATCATATGGTACCTCATATCGAACAGTCGTGGGAAAGTGAATCTCCTTCAATTTATGGTCGTTTTGATTTTGCTTATGATAGCAGTAAAAGAAAATTAAAGTTACTGGAGTTTAATGCAGATACACCGACTTCTTTATTTGAGTGTGGCATTGTCCAGTGGTATTGGAAAAACCATTATTTTTCAGAATCAGTCGATCAGTTTAATAGCGTACATGAGCAATTGATCACTTCTTGGAAAGATATTAAACCTTATCTCAAAGGTGATATTTTGTATTTCACTTGTGCAAAGGAGACATTGGAGGATCTGACCAATGTAGAATATTTAAGAGATACGGCCACACAAGCTGGCATCCAAACACAATTGATCTACGTCGACGATATTGGTTGGAATGGAAATTCATTTATTGATTTAGAGGGTGACTCGATCCAATCTATATTTAAATTGTATCCTTGGGAATGGATGGTACATGAGGAGTTTGGGCACCATATCCTCAATGATATCAATAAAACTCAATGGATAGAGCCTTCATGGAAAATGATACTGTCTAACAAAGCTATTTTACCCATATTATGGAATTTGTTTCCGCATCATGATAACTTATTGCCAGCTTATTTTGAAGAGCAGAGAACACTTAGAAATTACATTAAAAAACCTATTCTATCCAGGGAGGGTGCTAATATCGCAATGTATTATGATAAGGAGCTCATTTATTCAACATCTGGTGCATATGGACATGAAGGGTATATTTATCAAGAGCTGGCCACACTTCATAAAGAAGAATCGGGTTTTTCTATCATAGGCAGCTGGATTATTGGACAGGAACCGTGTGGTATAAGTTTTAGAGAATCGACTATGCCCATCACCACGGATAAGAGTCGATTTGTTCCGCATATCATTAAGCATTGATCAAAAATTGATGGTCCTTTTTATCCCAAATAGACTATTTACTTTTTGGACATTCTAATTCCTGCTTTAAAGTCCGGAATATTTGTTCATATTCTTGGAACCGATGTTCTCTTATCGGCCGAATGTACGGTTCAGTTTTAAAGTATAGCAACATGCATGGTGCAATTTGTTTGTACTTCGGTACATACTCATATGTAATGAATTCTCCATTAGCAATACGCTGTTTTATTTTATTATGATAAGGATACATCTATTTATATTAGCAATATATTAAAATTACTTTTTTTTATTAAAAACAGCTATTATTCTTTGTTGAAAATTATATAAAAACAAAACTAATTTAGGTTTGTTGTAGCTATAAATCAATAAGAAAGGAATAATATTATGAACCTTATTCACAAAATTGAGCATTGGGGTGATACGCATCATCCGCAATGGATAGATTACCTACGGATTGCTGTAGGATTCTTAATTTTAATCAAAGGAATGAGCTTTGTTGGTGATCTAGATCGGGTTAGTTCTTTGGTGCAGCAAGTTAACTATACATTTTATATTTGGGGAGGGGTGCATTATATTGTTTTTGCCCAGATTGTCGGTGGGATGTTTATTATTTTTGGCTTCCAGACCAGGTTAGCTTGTCTAGTTCTTTTGCCGATCTTGTTTGGTGCTGTATTTTTTGTAAACTTAACGCATGGATTTAGTTTTCTTAATGGAGAATTATGGTTGTCCATTGTTGTTCTACTTTTGCTTATTTTATTTCTTGTTATGGGTTCGGGTAAATATTCATTAGATAATTTAATGAATAGACCTGGTTATGAGAGAAAGATTTAATATTGATTATATCAATTCAAAAAAAACCTCCTGCAATTCATGCAAGAGGTTTTTTTATTTTTTCCGTATAGAAAACTATTTTTTATTTTTTTCAATCCAAGTACGGGCATTTACAAATGCTTCTAACCAAGGTGTCACTTCATCTTGACGATCCTTCGGATAATTTGCCCAATTCCATTGGAATGTTGAGCGCTCAATATGTGGCATGGTTACCAAGTGACGACCAGTTTTGTCACAAAGCATAGCTGTATTATAATCAGAGTCATTAGGGTTTGCAGGGTACTGATCGTAAGCGTACTTAGCAACAATATTATATTGTGACTCTTCTTCAGGTAAATTGAATTTACCTTCACCATGTGAGATCCATACCCCTAATGTTGTACCAGCTAACGTTGATAACATGATCGAGTTGTTTTCTTGAACGGTAACGGATAAGAAATTAGATTCATGTTTCTGTGAAGTATTATGAAGTAATTTACCATGAACTCCGTGTTCTGGGTTGATTAATTCTAATTCCATAAACAATTGACAGCCGTTACAAATACCTACCGACATGGTGTCAGGACGGTTAAAGAAATTTTCTAATGCCGTTTTAGCTTTTTCATTGTACAAAAATGCACCAGCCCAACCTTTTGCAGAACCTAGAACATCAGAGTTCGAGAATCCCCCAACAGCACCAATAAATTGAATGTCTTCTAGTGTTTCACGTCCTGAAATTAAATCAGTCATGTGGACATCTTTTACATCAAATCCCGCTAAGAACATCGCATTTGCCATTTCGCGTTCAGAATTTGAACCCTTTTCACGAATGATAGCTGCTTTTGGTCTAGGTTTTGATTCGTCTATTGCAGGTTTCAACCCCGTGAAGTGATTTGGGAATACAAAATTCAATGGCTGATTTTTGTAATTATCATAACGAGCTTGAGCAGTTCCATTTTTAGATTGTTTTGAATCTAATAGGAAAGACGTTTTATACCAAGTATCACGAGTTTCTACAACATTGAAAGTAAACGTGTCAGCATTATTTTTGAAGGAAACTTCTGCACCTGAGATTGCTTCTCCAATCTTAACAGCATCAATACCAGCAGCGGCGAAAGTACTTTCAAATGTAGCGTCATCTTTTGCCTGTAAAACAACAGCAATGTTTTCATTGAATAGTGCTTTTACAGTATCTGCTTCACCTAAGCTTGATAAATCATAATTTGCAGCTAAGTTTACATCTGCAAATGTCAGTTCTAATAAAGTCGTAATTAAACCTCCTGAACCAATGTCATGACCAGCTTCAATTTGTCCAGCTTTTATTAAATCTTGAATCGTATTAAAAGCCGTTTTAAAATATGTTCCATCTTGAATGGTTGGAACTTCTTTACCAATCTTGTTTAAGATCTGAGCGAATGAAGAACCGCCTAATTTGAAACTATCTTTTGATAGATTGATATAGTATATAGAACCAGCATTTTTATTTAGCACAGGTTCTATAACCTTTGTAATATCCGTACAGTTACCAGCTGCAGAAACGATCAAAGTACCTGGAGCGATGACATTGTCACCGTTCGGGTATTTTTGTTTCATCGATAGTGAATCTTTTCCTGTAGGGATATTGATTCCTAATTCCAAAGCAAAATCTGAACATGCTTTGACAGCTTTATAAAGGCGAGCATCTTCACCCTCGTTGTTACAGGCCCACATCCAGTTTGCCGACAGTGATACACCTGCAAGACCATTTTTAATAGGAGCAAATACTAAGTTTGACAATGATTCGGCAATAGCCGTTCTACTTGCCGCTGCAGGGTCTATAATTGCTGCTACGGGAGAATGACCTACTGTAGTTGCTACACCTTCTTTACCTTTGTAATCTAATGCCATTACTCCCACGTTATTCAATGGTAATTGTAATGGACCAACACATTGTTGTTTAGCAACACGTCCGCCAACACAACGGTCAACTTTATTGGTTAACCAATCTTTAGAGGCTACTGCTTCTAATTGCAGCACTTGTTTTAGGTAAGTTGGGATATTTTCAGTGCTGTAATTTACATCTGCGTAATTTCTAACGACAGTTGTATCCTTCATAATTGTTTTGGGAGATGACCCGAAGAAATCTTCTAAGGCATAATCCATTGGTTTTTCACCGGTTGTTTTTGATTCGAAAGTGAAACGGTGATCTCCTGTTACATCGCCAACAGTGTACATTGGAGAGCGTTCGCGATCGGCAACGCGTTTTAACGTGTCAATATCTTTTTCACCGATCACTAATCCCATTCTTTCCTGAGATTCGTTACCGATAATTTCTTTTGCTGATAGGGTAGGATCACCTACAGGTAGTGCATCTAAATCAATTAGGCCGCCTGTTTCTTCTACTAGTTCTGAAAGGCAGTTTAAGTGACCTCCTGCACCATGATCATGAATAGATACAATTGGATTGTGATCGGATTCCACCATTCCACGAACTGCATTTGCGGCACGTTTTTGCATTTCTGGATTTGAACGTTGAATTGCATTTAATTCAATACCGGAACCGAAAGCTCCTGTATCAGCAGAAGAAACTGCTGCTCCTCCCATACCGATACGGTAATTTTCACCACCCAGTATAACGATCTTATCACCAATTTTTGGAGTATGTTTTTTTGCCTGGTTCAATTTACCATAGCCTATACCACCAGCCTGCATGATTACTTTGTCAAATCCTAATTTTCGGGCATCTTCTTCATGTTCGAATGTTAAGACCGATCCTGTTATTAAAGGCTGTCCAAATTTATTGCCAAAATCTGAAGCACCGTTGGAAGCTTTGATTAAAATGTCCATTGGAGTTTGGTATAACCATGGACGTTCTTCCATCGCTTGTTCCCAAGGACGGTTTTCTTCTAAGCGGGAGTAAGACGTCATATAAATCGCTGTTCCTGCTAAAGGTAATGATCCTTGTCCTCCAGCTAAACGGTCGCGAATTTCACCTCCTGAACCAGTTGCTGCTCCTGAGAAAGGTTCAACGGTAGTTGGGAAATTATGTGTTTCTGCTTTTACAGAAAGTACAGAGTCAAATTCTTTTTCTTCGTAAAAATCTGGCTTATCTGCAGATTGTGGTGCAAATTGGGTGATCCGTGGGCCTTTAACAAAAGCTACGTTATCTTTATATGCCGAAACGATTTCGTTGGGATTTGTTTCAGATGTTTTCTTAATCAATTTGAAAAGCGATGTCGGCTGTTCTTCGCCATCGATAATAAAAGTACCGTTGAATATTTTATGGCGACAGTGTTCTGAATTTGCTTGAGAGAAGGCAAATACTTCTGAGTCGGTTAACTTACGATCTAATTTTGTTGCTAAGTCCGAAAGATATTGAACTTCCTCAGGATTTAAAGAAAGACCTTCTTGTTTGTTATAAGCATCAATATCCTCAATTTCTAAAATAGATTCAGGAGCAATATTGATGGTATACATTTCTTGTGTCAATGACTCATATTTTTGAGAAATCATTGGGTCGAAATCGATAAAATCAGCTTGTGCCTTATGGAATTCTTCAATTCGAATAATCCCTTGAATACCCATGTTTTGGGTTATCTCTACGGCATTGGTACTCCATGGAGTAATCATAGCTGCACGAGGACCAACATAATAATCGTTTAAGGTTGCTTTTTCGATTTTGGTAGCGTTTCCAAATAGCCAGTTTAGTTTAGAGATATCATCGGTTGATAAATCTTGTAGGGTTTGCACACCGTAAACGATGTCGCTTGGGTTCACAAAGAAATGAATCATTATAACTGTAAGTTTTGAACGTTCTTCAAATTAAAATACAAATTTACGTTAATCCTTTGACTTATTAGGAATGAAAAGTGCTAAATAATCGTAAAAATATTTTTTACTCTTAAGCGGTTCATCTTTTGCTTGATCTCAACTTCTTTTTAATTTTTGAAGTACTTACGATTTTAAGTTTTATATGCTGTAAATGAGCTGCCCATACGTTCTCTTTTTTTATTACTTAAATATAGAAACTGAGCCAGTCTATAAAACTGAATTGGTTATTTACATACAAATTTTAATATTATAGGTAGTAATAAACTCTCAAGGGTAGAGGATAAAACGATAAATTTGCATGGATAAGACTGTAATTATATTGCGAATCAGAGCAAATTTATCTAAGTTTGTGCGTAAAATAAGATTCTAAAATGAATATTTCATATAAGTGGCTTAAAGATCATATCGATATTGATAAAAAACCAGAAGAGCTTTCTTTGATTCTAACTAACGTAGGATTAGAGGTTGAGGTTTTAGATGTGGTCCAAAGTATACCAGGAGGTTTAGAAGGGTTGGTCATAGGGGAAGTAAAATCATGCGAACAACATCCGAATGCAGATAAATTGAAAGTTACAACGGTTGATGTTGGTCAGCCCGAGTTGTTAAATATTGTCTGTGGAGCTCCAAATGTAGCAGTCGGTCAAAAAGTTATTGTTGCGACAGTTGGTTCAACAGTTCATCCAACTAGCGGTGAGCCTTTTAAGATCAATAAATCAAAAATCCGTGGTGAAGTTTCTGAAGGAATGCTCTGCGGGGAGGATGAAGTTGGTTTAGGCAATTCGCATGCAGGTATTGTAGAACTTCCTTCAGATGCTGGGGTTGGTACACTTGTCAAAGATTTTTATCAGATCGAAGATGACTACCGATATGAAATTGGTTTGACTCCGAATCGTGCAGATGCAGCTTCACATTTAGGTGTCGCTCGTGATATTGCCGCATATTTTAGATCTGAAATGAAGCAAATTGATCTTTCTAAATTTAAAGAAGTGTCTGGTGTCAATACAGAAGTAATTGTAGAAAATCATTCCGGCAGTCCAAGATATTCAGGAATTAATATTTCAGGTGTTAAAGTAACTGAATCCCCTGATTGGTTAAAGGAGCGTTTAAACGTTATCGGTATTCGTCCCATTAATAACATCGTTGATGTTACTAATTTTATATTACATGACTTGGGTCAGCCACTTCATGCTTTTGATCAAGATAAGATTGCAGGTAATAAAATTACTGTTAGACAAGCGAAACAAGATGAGATTTTTGTCACTTTAGATGGTGTTGAGCGTAAGCTTTCTGCTGAAGATCTTGTTATTGCCGATGCTGAGAAGCCAATGTGCATCGCTGGTGTTTTTGGTGGTGCTAATTCAGGCGTTTCAGAATCGACTACAAACATATTTTTAGAGTCAGCATATTTTAATGCAGTTTCAGTACGTAAAACAGCAAAGCGTCATCATCTGAAAACAGATTCTTCTTTCCGATATGAAAGAGGAACTGATCCAAATATTACCGTTAATGCATTAAAAAAGGCGGCTATTCTGATTCAAGAGATCGCTGGTGGTGAGATCACTTCTAATATTACCGATATTTATCCTGCTGTTATAAATCCATTTGCTTTTAATGTCAATTACCATAATGTCCGTAAATTAATCGGTCAGGATATACCTAATGAGGAAATAAAATCAATTATAGTTGCCTTAGGTATCGGTATTGAAAAAGAATCGGCAGATAGTATTGATGTATTAGTTCCTGCTTATCGTGTTGATGTTACGCGTGAGGTGGATGTGATAGAAGAGGTTTTGCGTATCTACGGTTACAATAACGTAGCATTGAAACCACAGATAAAGTCATCTTTAAATACTTCGGAAAAACCTGATAAAGAGGTTGTTTTAAATCAACTGGCAGATTTGCTTATTGCAAATGGTTTTAGAGAAATTCTTTCGAATTCATTAACGAAGTTGGATTATGTAAATGATGAAGCGACCGCCGTTCGTTTGTGTAATCCATTAAGTTCTGATTTGGATACCATGCGACAAAATATGTTGTTTTCAGCTTTAACAGCAGTTTCTTATAATCAAAAGAGAAGAAATTCTGATTTGAAGGTTTTTGAAATTGGAAAAACATATTCGATCGATGGTGAGGGATATAAAGAGAAACAGCACTTGGCTATTGCTATTAGTGGAAAGTTGGAAGTTGAGCAATGGAACAATAGTAAACAATCGGTAAATTTTTACAATCTGAAAGCGGTTGTCGATCTTATTTTGAAAAGATTGAAAATTGAAGGACTTCAGTTGGAAGATGCACCTACCGATCATTTCGCTTACGGATTAAGTTATATGAAGGGTACAAAACCTTTAGTAACTTTCGGAGCGGTATCTGATGTTTCTTTATCCAAAGCTGACGTCGATGGGCAAGTGTTTTTTGCTGATTTTGACTGGGATCAAATACTGAAGATCATCCGTAAAAATGTTATTAAGTTTAAAGAGGTATCTAAGTTTCCTGCTGTAAAACGTGATTTATCGTTGTTGATCGATGAAGCAGTTACGTTCAAACAATTGGAAACAATCGCGCATAAAACCGAACGTAAACTCTTAAAAGAGGTTAAAGTATTTGATGTTTATAAGGGAGACAAGATTCCTGTAGGCAAAAAATCATATGCTTTGAGTTTTATTATCGAGGATGAGGAAAAAACTTTAATGGACAAACAAATTGACGCAATAGTTCAAAAATTAATTCTTAACTTTGAGAAAGAAGTAAACGCAGAAGTGCGTGGTTAATTTGAATAATAACATTTAATTGTATAAATTTAGTATATGGCAGCATTATCTTCACAAATGAATATTATCGTTGAGAAAACGAAAAACTTGATTCAAATGTGCGAAGTCTTGCAAGAAGAAAATGATTTACTTAAATTAGAGGTTCAATCGCTTCAAGTCGCTTTCAATACGAGTAGCGATAAGAATAAGCAAATGGAGGAGCAAATGAAAGCAATGGCAGTTGCTCGTTCTCTTGATAGTTCTGAAGCCGATAAGGATGCAATTAATGAGAAAATACTTGACACAAAGCAAAAAATTAACGATTTTGTGCGAGAAATAGACAAATGTATTAGTTTGTTGAAGTAAGTGAAGAGTGTAGTACAAGGATAACTTACTAATACAACGTAAAGCTCAAATAACAATGGGAGAGATTTCCATCAAAATAAATATCGCTGATCGTGTGTATCCGCTACGTGTTGATACAGCAGAGGAGGAGATAATCCGCCATGCAGCGAAATTGATTAATGAAAAAGTAAAAGAGTTACAAGATAGCTATACTGTTCGTGATAAACAGGATTTATTGTCAATGTGCGTCCTTCAGTACGCAACAGGAATGTTGAAAGCTGAGCGACAAGTTCAAACACAAGATCAAGGTTTAGAGCAATCAGTTCATGAACTGGATCAGCTATTATCTAATTTCTTTACAAAATAATCGTTCTTTATAGCGCTTTACTAAACGAATTTGCCGCAGTTGAATTCGGGTTGTCACTATTTTAAACTTAACGCTTCAATATTACAGGCGAAAAAGATGTAGGTCATTTTGCGTAAGCCATCTGGACCATGATCATAGCCTAATCATATGATATAGAAGTTTAATAATATTAGATACCCGTTATTTAATTGCGGTTTTTTTTTGAAAATTATAAATAAATAAAATACATATAAACAATTAATATTACATGGACATCGCAATTTATATCATACTTTCTCTGATTGTTGGTATTGCAATTGGCCGTTATCTTTTAGCTCTTTTGTTTAGTAAACAAACAGCAGAAGCTCAAGAAAAGGTGAAAAGCATTATAAAAGAGGCAGATCAAGAAGCAGAACATCTGAAAAAGAAAAAGCTTTTAGAAGCTAAAGAGAAGTTTCTACAGCTAAAATCAGAGCATGAAAAAGAGGTCAGTCAGCGAAATAATACAATCAGTCAAAAGGAAAATACCTTACGCCAGAAGGAACAATCTGTCAATCAGAAGCTTGAGAATTTAAACCGCGAAAAACAAGAATTAGATGGAACCCGTAAACAGCTTGAAAAGCTTGTTGAAGTAAATGAAAGTAAGTCTGAGGAAGTCGAGCAGTTAAAGTTACAGCAGATTAAACAACTGGAAGGTATTGCTGGAGTTACAGCGGAAGAAGCTAAAAATCAACTGGTCGACTCTTTGCGTGAAGAGGCACGTTCACAAGCAATTAGCCAAATTAAAGATATCGTTGATGAAGCTAAATTGACAGCAACAAAAGAAGCTAAAAAAGTGGTCATCCAGACCATTCAACGTACGGCTACAGAATCTGCTATTGAGAACACGGTTTCTATTTTCAATATTGAGAATGATGAAATCAAGGGCCGTATTATTGGACGTGAGGGACGTAATATTCGTGCATTAGAAGCTGCTACTGGTGTTGAGATCATTGTTGATGATACCCCTGAAGCAATTATTTTATCGGGATTCGATCCTGTTCGTCGTGAAATCGCTCGTTTGGCTTTGCACCGTCTTGTGACAGATGGACGTATCCACCCTGCGCGTATTGAGGAGGTAGTTGCAAAGACACGTACACAGATAGAAGACGAAATTGTTGAAATAGGTGAACGTACAGCTATTGATCTTGGTATTCACGGTTTACACCCGGAATTGATCCGTATGGTCGGTCGTATGCGTTACCGTTCTTCTTATGGACAGAACTTGTTACAGCACTCCCGTGAGGTTGCAAATTTTGCAGCTACAATGGCAGCAGAGTTGGGGTTAAACGTTAAGCATGCAAAACGTGCTGGTCTTTTACATGATATTGGTAAAGTGCCTGATGATAATCCAGAATTGCCACATGCTATTTTGGGAATGCAACTGGCTGAAAAGTATAAAGAACATCCTGATGTTTGTAATGCTATCGGTGCTCACCATGATGAAGTTGAAATGACAGCAATGATTTCACCAATTGTGCAAGCTTGTGATGCTATTTCAGGAGCTCGTCCTGGGGCTCGCCGTGAAGTCGTGGAGAGTTATATCAAACGACTAAAGGAGTTAGAAGATCTAGCATTATCTTATCCAGGCGTTGAAAAAACTTTCGCTATACAAGCCGGTCGTGAATTACGTGTTATTGTTGAAAGTGAAAAGATATCTGATGCACAGGCTGAGATTCTAGCCGCTGATATTTCAAACCGAATTCAGACTGAGATGACTTATCCAGGTCAAATTAAAGTAACTGTTATTCGTGAAATCCGTTCTGTCGCCTACGCGAAATAAAACGAGATTTTAAAAATATAGCTTAAAACTAAGGCTGTCTCATTTATTTGAGACAGCCTTAGTTTTTTTAATGATTTGCGCTATTAAGAGGATGTTTTTACTGTTATATATTCAAAGTAGCTCATTATTCTACGTAACATGGAAAGGAGGAGCATGTGATTGATCTTATCGCGGTATAGTTTGCGCACAAATTCTTCTGTTTATTTTATTTCACCATACTGCAAAGCAAAGTTGTTACATGGATTTTTCGTTTCGTTTGACTGAAAAATAAGCTCCCAAAGATGATTATGAATAGATTCGAGTAAAAATAACACTTTCCATAGGTGCAGAGAGTTTCTGCGAGGAGTACTTTGGGTTTTAACAGGGGGCTAAATAGTATTGCAATGTTACTTGTTTGTAAATCATTTATTCTTAATAGTTAAATAGGATTAGCTTAAAAGCATGTTACGTAGCGATACTTAAAGGCCATCCAGAATTTTCAATAAGCCGTGTCGCAATATGAACTACCCAGAGTACCGAAATGTATCGCCATAATGCACGACACTATGGCTATGGAGATAAACCAATCGGCCATAGCGCGTTGCTTTATTGCCTTTGCGCATCATGATTGACTAAAGGCGCATAGTCAGTCCGCCATATTGCGATATATGTAGGCGGGAGGGAGAAAGTAATAAGCCATTGTGCTTTGCTTTACTGCGTTTGCGCAAAATGATTTCTACATTTATCGTGTCGAAAGGGCCAAGGTTTCATTGTCTTTTATGTATTGTAGTCACTCTAAACTTAAATAGAGAACATCCTGGCATAAAGCATATGTTAAGATATTTTTGCTTCTGAGGGTGAAAATATCTTCCCTTGCTATCTAGTCTCTAATAAGAAAAGCTGTCTCTTAAGTAATTTTTGAATATTTGTACCGTGATGAAAATAAGTGTTTTAGATTTCTTTTTGATCCTATTTAATGATTAAGATTTATTATTGGCATTATATTCGGTTTTCAACAGAGCAGGTTTATTACAGACTGGCTTTTTTTGTTTTTAATCGCTATTTCGCCTTACTTTCAACTTTTATTTTTAGTATTTTTGCAGTTCATATTGCATAGCAACTATAACGCAGATCAGATGAAGAAAAAGCAACCGCCCGTTCAAGAAGTAAAAAGACCAGTTGATCAATATTTTGAGAATTTAAATGCAAATTTTCAGAATCCTACGAATCGAATTTTTCAAATTATTTTTTTACCGTTATTCTTTTTTGGTTTAATGGGACTGATTTGGATGATTCCATTTCCTCAATTTGATTTTTTGGTTAAATTAGGATGGCATACTTTTCTGAACTGGGGTTCATTTTTTATTGCCGTGCTTATCTATTATTTTTTAAAGCTTTCTCCAACACTATCTTATGCTGTTTTACTATGTATAGGCATAATGAGTTATTTTATTGTGCAACTCGAATATATTGAGCGGGATGGTGGACCAAGTGTATTACTTGTTTCTGGAGTGATTACAGCAGTTTCTTTAGCTGCATTATGGTGGGGTAAGTCTAAAGAGAATAAAGCTATTTCATTAGGTGAATTTTGGACATTAATTTCCGTAGGTCCTATTTGGCTTTGGCATTTTGTTTTCAGAAAGGTTAAGCTAAAATATTAAAACTTATATAGTTATTTGGAAGCCTTGTTCTTTACTAAGAACAAGGCTTTTTTACATCATTAGAATTTGTAAGTAATACCAGCTCCTAGTATTTGTTTCACTTGTAGATCTGATTTTTTGCCTACTTGAACTCCATTTTCTATTTTAGGAAGTTTGGTGTTATCATCATATATTAACTGTACACCTGCATTTACTGTAATCCATTTGTTCACCTTCATATTTAGATTGGCCGTATAGTCAATATCTACATTTTGTGGCTTCTCTAAATAGTTGGAATAAAGTTTTAGGATATTTTCAAAAGTAACATTCTCCATAATTTGTGTTTTATAATAGGCATCAAATGAAGCACCAAATTCTACGCGTGTATTTTTTCCAGGATCCAGTCCATAATTTGGCGCTAGGCTATCATTCTTAACAATAACAAAGCGAACGGCTGCGGGAGACAAGTTAAATTTTAAATTATCTGATTTTTTATAAGCTATACCGGGACCAAAGCTTAAATAGGCAGGAGCAAAGGCCTCTGATAGCAATTTTTTATTTGCGGATGTATAATCATAACCCTTGGCAAATTGGGTGTTAAAATTAAGAAAAAAGGTGTACAGCCAATGTTCTTTAGCTTGGTAACCCAATAAACTGTTTAAAGATAATCGGTCGTCATTTTTTCTCCAATCTGTTTCCTTTTGAAAAGTTTGACCATAAGCTGCAATTACTTTATTATCCCAGGACCATTTTTCTTTTTTATAGTTGAAGTCATAATTTAAGATTATGTTGCCTGCGAAAGAATTGACTCCCCCGGCAGCCCAATTCGAGAATGAACTTTGGTTAATCAGAAATGTGTTCTCTCCATGTATGGTCCAATTCTTTGTCGAATCAACTTGTGCCTGACCTTTGTTAATTATTAGAAAGATGGCTGTAAACAATAAAAGTTTTATTTTATTCATATTTCATTTTTTTAAGTCTAAAAGCTTAAACACAAAGCCAACTTAGATTGTTTAGTTAAAGTCAATATTTTATTATTAAACAATCAAAAAAAACAACCTTTGTCTAGAAGAACACTGTTTTTTGCAAACAATATGATGTGTATTAAGAATCACTATTCTTAAAAAAGTAATTGCTCAGATCTAAATAGGAATTAGAAAAGGAGGTCATATGGAACTGTTTGTGATCAAGATGATTATTTGATTGTTGTGCTAGTTTTTTATTAGGGGAGAGGGTTTGGTCGTAATCCGATGTCTGAAAAATAGGATACAGATTGATGCATCATTTACTTGTGAGTCGATTTGGCAGCAGGTGTTAGGACTTTGATAGAAATAGGGTAGCTTTAACTGTTCCAAATCTAGCATATTAAACAAAGTTAATAGTTCGCTTGTTTAATAATTGGAACTTTTATTACAAAATAATCAAAAAATAAGTCATTTTTGTAGAAAGAGAATGATTTATGAAAATAACTTTGTTGTGCATTGGGAAGACAGATGATAAATATTTGATTGAAGGAATTGAAAAATACTTGAAACGATTAAAGTTTTATATAACCTTCAATCTCGTAGTTATTCCAGATATCAAGAATAGTAAAAATCTAACGAAAGAACAACAAAAGGAAAAGGAAGCACAACTTTTGCTGAAACATATTAATTCTTTGGATACTGTTGTTTTACTGGATGAGTTTGGGAAGGAGTATCGTTCTTTGGAATTTGCTTCTTATTTGGAAAAGAATATGATTCAGAGTACGCAGCATCTTATCTTTGTTATAGGAGGGCCTTATGGTTTTGATGATCAGATTTATCAGCGTGCTAATCAGAAAATATCATTATCAAAGATGACATTTTCGCATCAGATGATTCGTTTGTTTTTTGTTGAGCAGACCTATCGCGCATTTTCAATTTTAAAAGGTGAGCCTTATCATCACGAATAATTGTGGAATTAATATAATTTATGCATCAATTAAAGAAAGGAGTTACATATGTTACCAAGTAAAAGAGATTATCACTTTAAGAGCGATGATAATAATTCAGGAGTCACTAAGATTATTATTATTGTTTGTATTATTATTGTCTTGCTTTTGGCTTATTTTGTCTAAACGATTTATAGCACGAACTTTTCTTAAGAGGTTCTATTCTTTGTTTAGAGCCTCTTTTAGTTTTAGTGATTTGATTATAATTGCGTAGAGATCCTGCATAAGAGTATATATTTTCAATATAATTTTTGAAGCAATATAAGTTCATGCACTTAAGTGTCTGGACTTTTATTAAAAAAAATAGGCGATACCGGGAGTATCGCCATAAAATCACACTAACTATTAAAAAACCTATAGAACTAGGAATTTGCAAAATTCAGTATACCAAAGTTTTACGTTTATAAATCTGGAATAATCTTAACAAAATAACTGATTAGGTTCCTTCTACAAAAGGTAATTTTTTTATTGGTATACGTAAATTTAATGTTTTTTTTTATAAATACAAATTTATTTTATATCCTTATAAAAAATATTCCATGCCATTTGATCGGTTTTGAATGTTAGATTAATTTCTTTCAAGTTTTCTATTTTTACCCATCTAAAAGATTGCGCTTTACCATCGTCATATTCCTGGCCTTCAAAGTCAAATTCTTTTTTTGTGGTTCGGATCTGAATGGGGGTGCTGTTTTTGATTAAATAATATATTGAAATAATCTGACTGTCATTAAAGCTTGATTTTTCATAAAAATCAGTTGTATAGATGTGTGATAAGATTTCAATATCAAAGTTGCATTCTTCTTGATATTCTCTTTTTAGGGCATCAATAAGTCCTTCTCCGTATTCTAAACCACCTCCAGGAAATTTGGTGAACGATACATTTTCAGTTTTCTCATCGCTGATGAGTACTTCATTATCATCATTAATCAAAATTCCATATACTCTTACATTAAAAGGAAACATGTGCTATTATTTTATTTTTTTGATAAATCTTTAAGATAAATATTTTTGAATTCCACAGGCTGACCTTCGCTTTGCAAGGCTATAAATCCTTGTTTTAGCTTTTTGCCATCAATTTTTATTCTTGGGTCATACCTATTTGCCACTCCGCCACCTATCGTTGGCTGGCTATATTGAAGGACAGTATCCCCATTAATGATATGTGTTATCAATGAATCACCATGTACGATCAATTCTGCTTTGACCCATTGATCTCCATCATATGTTTTAGAGGTTGATTCTAGACAATGTGATTCCAATTTTTTTCCTTTATAGACGATATCTGTTCCTGGAGAACACATATTGCCGGTTGGTCTCGGCTTTCCATCGCTTAACCCTCCTAAAAATTGCATTTCAACTGAGATTGGCCAATCCTGCTCTTTAGGCATCGTTCTTGGATCTTGTGAATGAAACATAAGTCCGCTATTCCGTAAGGTATAGGATGGTGCACCCTTTTGTAAATCTCCATAGAATCGATATTCTAGCTTAACGTGATAATCTGAATAGGGCGTTTTATAATAAAGATGTCCATATTGCTCATTAAAATCACCATAGCCATCGTAATTGACTTGTATTACACCGTCTTTTACTCGGAAGGTATTGGCAAAGTTTACATCAACATCATGATGGTGTATTTTCACAATCCAATTATCAAGATTTCTTCCGTTGAACAGACTGATCCACCCGTTCTTATTTTGATTTTTTGAATGATGCTGTGTAGCACAGGCAGCAGACAGTGCTAATAAGCCGATCGGCAATATATATTTGAGTTTCATCATTATAAAGGCATAAAACCATTTTCAACTGTTTGCTCGTCTATACCCATGTAGGAATAATGCCTCGGTAAAAACCAAGATATAGATGCCATAATTTGTTTAAAATCTTGCTCAGTCTGAAACATAGCTGGTGTAATATTAAAAACTAAATCCTGACTTACCAAAGTTTCATCATCATAATTTCTTGCTATCAACATAATTTTGGGTTCTTTGATCCCCATGTTTACTAAGTATTCTCTCAAATTATGGCGTAAGTCTTTTGGTAGAATTGTTTCTGAAGGTTGTCCCACTAAGATTTTTTCATCTTTATCAATGTGAGCCTCTTCCGTTTTTTTTGAAAAAATAGACTCATCAGAATAGAATTCATTATTTAAGGAATAGTTGACTAGGTCACCATATGAGAAGATCCAGTCTGGTTGCTCTTGATGTGTATTAATAGCAAGCCCCATACCTTTTTTGAGAAGGAATGATTTCAATTTATGTTTGATCACAAAAGCTTGAAAATTTTGATCTTTCGGTGCATTTTCTAATTGAAAATAAGGATATCCATCAGGACCTATGATTAGTTCTGATGCTGCCAGCTGGAAGGTTGACTCACCTATGTTGTCTAAAAATTCTGCTACCCATTTTTCATCACGTTCTTTAAACGGAATCTCCAGTAAAGAATTAATATTGATAGTTTTTGAAAGATCCCCTAGCAGATTTTCATTTGAGTTTTCACTGTCGTTAAATAAATGTACCGTACTCATATTAAATTTCGATCATTATGATAATTAGTAAAAATAGACATTTTATTAGGAATGGGATATAAGGATGTGCAACAATTTCGATTCCTTATTTTTTTTTCTTCTTAGCTGTTTTGACTTGACTTGTGGAAATCATTTGTTCCCAGGTTAATATATAAGGGTGCTGGTCGTTTATTTTTATTTGTCTATTTAATGATAATTGTAATTGGATCCACTTGTTATTGTCTTGTGCGTCGCAAAAGGTATAAGCTTTACCTGTTGTCATACTTCTTCCTGTTCTCCCAATTCTATGCGTGTATAAGGAATCACTATCCGGGACTTCGTAATTTATTACTATGGGAAGGTTTTCGATATCCACTCCTCTAGCCAGTAGGTCTGTGGCAACAAGTATCTGAATTTCTTTTGATTTAAAAGCCGTTAATAGTTGCGTTCTATTTTTCTGCGCTTTATCTGCGTAAAGCCCTTCGGCGACAATTCCTTCTTTTTTTAAATCCGCTACGATACGATCTACTGCATGTGTTGTTCTGCTAAAGATCAGTATCTGTTCTTCCGGGTTTAACTCGATTAAGTACTTGATCAGATTTTTTTTATTGGTTCTGTCTACATAAAATACACTTTCTTCGATCGTGCATTTCTTCACTTCCTTTTCTATTTCAATTTTAATTGGATTTTTCAACGTTTTATTCACAATTTTCAAAATATCTTTAGGAAGTGTAGCTGAAAAGTAAAGGCTTTGTTTTTTATTTGGTAAATGCTTTAAAATTTGATTTACTTCTTTAATAAAACCTAGCTGTAATAACTGATCAAACTCATCTATAACCAGCGTTTTAATAGTATTACATGTAATTTTCCCTTGGTCAATAAGATCTAAGATACGGCCAGGGGTCGCTATAAGTATAGTAGGACTTTGCAATAGTCCTGCTAGCTGCATATCATAAGCCTGTCCTCCAACAAGTGTGATGGTTGTAACGGGGTAGCTTTGAATGAGCTTATTTATACGGCTTTGTGTTTGCAACGCTAATTCTCTTGTAGGATTTAATATAAGTGTCTGCTCCTGTAATGTAATTTCTTGTGTGAAATAGCGATGTAAGATGGGTATTGTAAACGCTTCGGTTTTTCCTGTTCCTGTAGGAGCAATCGCAATAAGATCTTTTTTATTTAGTATATGAGGAATCACAAGTTCTTGAACGGATGTCAGGATTGTGAATCCTGATTGCTCTAAGATGGATAAAAGACTTGAATGAATATTAAGATCTTGAAATTTCAAAGTTTTGATGTTTTATTTTACCAAAGATAAGATTTAGTGACTAAATTGATAATATTCTTTAGTAGAGTAGCTATAAGCTAATTGTAAGTGCTAATTCCGTTAAGCAATTATTTATATTGTTTAAATAGCTATCTCCAATTATTTATTAATGTTAATAATGATTATTTTAGAATATTATTTTTATTAAATTTGTTGGAAACTGAAAATATAATATGTTGGAAACCACATTAGACCAAGGCAGTGATTTAAATTCGAAATTAAGTTTTGATGACTTTAGAAAGATCATTGTTGAAGATTATAGGGTTGCAGTAGAGAGCAGATATGTTAGTCTATTGGGACGTAAGGAAGTCTTAACAGGAAAAGCAAAATTTGGAATTTTTGGAGATGGGAAGGAACTGGCGCAGATTGCAGTGTCTAAAGTATTTCAAAAGGGTGATTGGCGTTCCGGATATTATAGGGACCAAACCTTGGCCTTTGCAAGTGGAATGACCTCAATTTATCATTTTTTTTCGCAATTATATGCTCATCCTGATGTTGAGTATGATCCATCTTCTGCGGGGCGTCAAATGAATTGTCATTTTTCAGTCCGTGTTATTGATGAGGAAGGTAATTGGTTGGACCAAACGAAGCAAAAGAATACTTTCTCAGATATTTCGACTACTGGCGGGCAAATGGCTCGTATCTTAGGTCTTGGCCTAGCTTCAAAACTGTATCGTGAGAATCCGAATTTATCTTATTTAAAGTATTTTTCTAATGGGGGTAATGAGGTTGTCTTTTGTTCTGTAGGTAATGCGTCAACTTCAGAGGGAGTATTTTTCGAAGTTGTCAATGCTGTAGGTGTTAAACAGATTCCTGTTGTTATTTCGATATGGGATGACGGCTATGGAATCTCGGTTCCGAATGAGGTGCAAACGACTAAAGGGGATATCTCCGAAGTTTTGAAAGGATTTCAGAAGGAAGATGGATCTAACGGTTTTGAGATATTTAAAGTAAAAGGCTGGGATTACCCAGGACTTTGTCAGGCTTATGAGCGAGCTGCAAAATATGCTAGGGAGCACCATACGCCTTGTATTGTTCATGTTATCGAGTTGACTCAACCACAGGGGCATTCTTCTTCTGGTTCTCATGAACGTTATAAGTCGAAAGAGCGTTTAAACTGGGAGCTTGAGCATGATTGTATTGCTAAAATGCATCAATGGTTGATTGATTCGGATATTGCAACTGCTGAGCAGTTGAATTTAATTGATGAAGAAGCGAAGGATTTCGTGAGGAAGGAGCAGAGACGTGCCTGGTCTGATTATAATAAAGCTTTAGCTGTTGATGCTTCACAGGCTATTGGACTTTTAAGTCAAATTGATGACGAACTGGTCGAATTACCTTTAAAACAATTGCAATCTTTAACTGAACCTTCTTTGAAGGAGGTTTATAGTACTGTCCGCAAGGTTATTCGTGAACTGAAAGGGAAGGATATTGAAGGTAAAGGTGCTTTATTGGCTTGGTATAAACTTCAACAAGGGGTAAATGAATCCCGATATAATTCGAAATTATTTACCACAGGAGTTGATGGTCCGGAAAATGTCCAAGTTATCGCCCCTCAATATTCTGATGATGCTAAATTTATTGACGGCCGGGAAGTTCTTAACTTATGCTTCGAAGAGAATTTCCGTCGAGATGAGCGCTTGTTAGCATTTGGTGAGGATGTTGGTAAAATTGGTGATGTAAATCAAGGGTTTGCTGGTCTACAAGAGAAGTTTGGAGAACATAGAGTATTTGATACTGGAATTAGAGAGAATTCTATTATAGGGAAAGGAATTGGATTGGCTATTAGGGGACTTAAGCCTATTGCTGAAATTCAATATTTAGATTATCTTCTTTATGGTATTACGGTGGCGAGTGATGACTTGGCGAGTTTGAGTTATCGTACGTTTGGGGGACAGAAAGCGCCTGTTATTATTCGTACTCGTGGTCATCGTTTAGAGGGTATCTGGCATTCGGGTTCCCCAATGTCTATGATCTTGGGGACTTTAAGGGGGCTGCATATTTGTGTTCCTCGTAATATGACTCAAGCTGCTGGAATGTATAATACTTTGTTTAGATCCGATGAGCCTGCTCTTGTGATCGAGTGTTTAAATGGTTATCGTTTAAAAGAACGTTTACCAGATAATATTGGTGACTTTACGATCCCGATTGGTTATGCTGAGTGCATTAGAGTAGGTGCTGATATTACTGTTGTTTCATATGGTTCTACTTTACGTGTGGTCGAAGAGGCTGCGATGGAACTGGATCGATTGGGCATCAGTGTTGAAATTATTGATGCTCAAACTTTACAGCCTTTTGATAAAGCTCATTTATGTGCTGAATCGTTAAAAAAGACGAATAAATTATTGGTTGTGGATGAGGATGTCCCTGGTGGTGCATCGGCATTTATAATGCAGCAAATATTGGAGGATCAAAATGGTTATTATTTATTAGATAGTCAGCCTAGAACGTTGAGTGCTAAAGCACATAGGCCTCCTTATGGCTCTGATGGTGATTATTTCACAAAACCTTCGAGCGATGATATTGTGGAAACTGTCTTTGAAATGATGAACGAAGGTAATCCGGATAAATATCCCTCACTATTTTAGTCAGTGAGGGATAGATACTTTTATGAGAATTGAGCGGCAGCACCAATAATTGCCGCCTCTTCTCCTAGAATTGCAGTTTTTATATTATATGCTTCTACTTGATTTTTCTTTTGACCCAATAGTATAGGTAGTGCTTTTGCAATATTTCCTCCGATTACAAAGTCTATACAATTATATTTTTTACTGAAGAAATCAAGAAAATCCAATAAATGGATGCTATATTCCTCACATAATATGCTAAAGGCAGGGTTTTGTTGATGCTCATTGATAATTTGTTTAAGTCCCGTTACTTCAATATCTGTAAGTTCCTTAAACCGTTTTATAAACCATCTGGTTACTAAAAACTCTTCAAAAATTAAATCTTTATATGGTGTGTTCCAAAGATCGGCATCGAAAGATTTTTCTCCTTTGTTCCAGACTGCTGAACCGAGACCTGTACCTAAAGTGATTCCTAAAATTCTTTCTTTTGTATTCAGATGTTGAGCAAAAACCTCTCCTTGCAAAAAAGCCGCGGCATCGTTAATGAAATGAATATTTTGTTCTGGAATTCCTATTAATGTTGCCAACGGGGTTTTGACATTCATTTTATATAGGTCATCATATTTGCTTTGTCCAGTCATCATAGACACACCATTTTCATAATCGAAAGGGCCAGGCATTGCTATTCCAATGTGTTTTACCATAGATCCAGCAGCTTCTACGCAACTGTTAATTGTGTTTGCCCAAGTAAGGAAAATCGATTTAGCATTTTCTTGCGAAAAAACGTGGTTTCTCACCACGTTATTCGGAATAATTTTCCAATCTAATTTATTTACTATAGCGGCGCTAATATGTGTGCCGCCGATATCCACTCCTAAAATGAATTCACTTTTATCTGACATTTTTGTAACTAGATTGTTTTAATAAATGATCAGCAATAACTAATGCAGCCATTGCCTCAACAATAATAACAGCTCGGGAAACTACACAAGGATCATGTCTTCCTTTTCCTTGAACTGTAGCTTCATTACCATTTGAATCAATTGTCTGTTGATCTCTCATAATAGTAGCAACAGGCTTGAAAGCTGTTTTAAATGTGATGTCCATACCATTTGAAATACCACCTTGTATTCCTCCAGAGAAATTGGTATGGGTTTTAGTACGATGGATATCATGTTCTTCAGATACAAAAAGATCGTTATGCTGTGAACCTAGTAATTCAGAACCAGCAAATCCTGATCCATATTCGAAACCGTGTACGGCATTGATGCTCATCATTGCCTTAGCTAGATCCGCATGTAATTTGTCAAAAACAGGTTCACCCAATCCGACTGGTACATTTCTAATAATAGTTGAAATGCGTCCTCCTACAGTATCACCTGATTTACGAACAGCATCAATGAATTCAATCATTTCATTCGCTGTAGCAGGATCAGCACATCGTGCAATATTAGATTCTCTCAAATCTAACAATGCTTCTAAATCTTTTGTATCTAAATTTGGAGATTCAATTTTGCCAACACCTGATACGTGCGCAAATATTTCTATTCCATGTTGTTTTAAAAAGGATTTGGCAATTGCTCCTGCGGCAACTCTAGCTGCAGTTTCTCTAGCCGATGAGCGACCTCCACCTCGGTAATCACGATGACCATATTTCATATGATATGTATAGTCTGCGTGTGATGGTCTAAAGATATCTTTTATATGTGAGTAATCTTTCGATCTTTGATCTTCGTTTGGGATAAGTATGGCAATAGGTGTTCCTGTAGACTTGCCCTCAAATACGCCAGAAAGAATTTGTGCTGTATCACTTTCTTTGCGTTGTGTGGTTATTTTTGATTGACCGGGCTTACGTTTATCAAGTTCTGATTGGATAAAGTCCTCATCAATAGCTATATTTGGAGGACAGCCATCTAAAATAACACCAATCGCTTTTCCGTGAGATTCCCCAAAAGTGCTAATTCTAAATAAATCGCCAAATGAATTTCCTGCCATGATTTAATATAATTTCTATAAATATAGGTAAAACCGCAATAATAGGAGCATTATTGCGGTATTTTTTGCTAAGTAATAATAAATTTGTGCTCAGCTAAATGTTTCCAGAAGTCTGGATAAGATTTTTCGACAACCTGTGGTTCCTCAATATTAATACTTTTGAATATTAATGCAAGTGGGGCAAATGCCATTGCCATTCTATGATCTTCATATGTGGCGAAAGAAACAGCTGTTGGTTCGAAGACTTCATCAGTTTTGATATGATAAGTGGTTCCATCTTCGATCAATTTTGCTCCGAATTTAGCAATTTCTGTTTTTAAAGCTAAAATTCGATCTGTTTCTTTAATTTTCAATGTTTCTAAACCTGTAAGTGATATATCGCGTCTTAATGCAGCCGCTATAACTACTACTGTCTGTGCTAAATCTGGGCATTCTTTCATGTCAAAAAATGTTTTCCCAGAAGGCTCACTTATTTTTGTAAGGTGTAAACCATCTTGTTCAAAAGCTGAGGCAACACCAAAGTGGCTCATAATTTCAACAATTGCTATATCACCTTGTAGACTACTTTTTTTCAATCCGGGAAGTATGATCGATCCTGAATTAGAAAGTGCTACTATGGCATACCAATAAGACGCCGCGCTCCAATCAGGTTCGACATAAATCGTTGCTTCCTTTGTTTCTTGATTTGGAATATGAATGGTATTATGCAACCATTCGTATTGAATACCAACTTCTTTCAACATATTCAACGTCATGGTGACATAAGGTCGTGAAGTAAGTTCGCCTTCAATTTCAAGTGTTAAACCTTTTTTTAAGGATGCCGCAATGAGCAATAGAGCTGAAATATATTGACTGCTAATATTTCCCTTAATTGAAATTTTATCCTTACTCTGAATCATGCCACCTTCTATATGAAGAGGTGGGAAGCCAGATTTTGCTTCGTAATGAATATCAGCTCCGATAGTCTTGAGCGCGTCAACTAAAATACCGATAGGTCTTTGTTGCATACGTTCTGAACCGGTTAGAATGAAATTTCCTTTAATCAGATTAAGATAGGCTGTTAAAAAACGCATTGCGGTCCCTGCGGGTCCAATATCAATTTTGGTTAGTTCAGATTGCGTATTGGTAGCTAGCAGAAGAGCCTTCTTTAGTGTAACTGTATCAAAAGCTTGCGAAAGATTTTCTATTTGTACTTTCTCTTTTCCCAATGCTTGAATAATAAGGGCACGGTTGCTTTCTGATTTTGAACCAGTAAGTTGAACCGTACCATTAATACTTTTAGATGGGTGAGTAAGTGTAATCACCTGTTGACTCATTATGCCTCCGCAGTAGGTTGAGTATTCATGATTGCATTCTGTTTACGAATTGATTCATTATGAATTAATTCTAAGAATTTAACTGCAAAATCATTGCTCAAAGTTAATGCTTCAGCGAGCTGCGTGCGTTTTTGAACGATTTCGTCCCAACGGTTAACTTGTAAGATTGTGACACTATTATCACGCTTGTATTCGCCAATTTTTTCAGCAATTTTCATACGTTCACCAATTTTTTGAATAATTAGATCATCTAATTTATCGATGCTTGTACGTAATTCTGCTAATTTATCTTCAAAAGCTTGATTATCTGAGTCTGCTTTACGTAAGTTTAAGTGATCAATTAAATCAGCCAAAGCCGCTGGAGTAACTTGTTGTTTTGCATCAGTCCAAGCAACTGAAGGGTCAATATGTGATTCAATGATCAATCCTTGTAAATCCATATCCATTGCTTTTTGAGAAATGTACGGCAACAATTCACGGTTACCACAGATATGGCTTGGATCGTTGATAATTGGCAAATCAGGACATAATGATTTTAATTGAATCGCAAGATCCCACATTGGTTCGTTACGGAAAGCTGATTTTTCGTAAGAAGAGAAACCTCTATGAATAGCTCCTAATCTTTTGATTCCCGCACGGTTAATACGCTCTAAAGCACCAAACCATAATGATAAATCAGGGTTTACCGGGTTTTTAACGAATACAGGGATATCTACTCCAACTAATGCATCAGCAATTTCTTGCACAGTAAATGGGTTTGCAGTAGAGCGCGCTCCAATCCATAACACATCTACGCCAGCAGCTAATGCTTCTTCAACATGCTTCGCTGTTGCAACCTCTGTCGCTGTCAATAATCCTGTCTCTGCTTTTGCTCTTTTCAACCATTCTAAACCAATAGAACCAATACCTTCAAATTCTCCTGGACGAGTACGTGGTTTCCATATACCTGCACGTAAGATGTTTACTTTACCAGTATTTGCTAATAAATGCGCTGTTGAAACCAATTGATCTTCTGTTTCAGCACTACAAGGTCCTGCTATAATTAAAGGCTTGTCTCCTGTATCTAACCAAGATTTTAAAGGGACGATATCTAATGTGTTTTTCATTATTATGTAATTTTATTTTTTTAGTGGTTATGAAGTTATCATGATCATTTTTCGTTATTTTTCGAGCGCTTTAGGCCATGATGATTTCAATATCTATTGTGAGTTTTACTTTTTATTTATTAGAACTTATATGCGGTCATTTTTTACATATTCACCCATAATATTAAAATTGATGCTGTGTTTTAATACTTTACGAATAGCAGCGTCATAATCTGATTGCTTTTTCCATTCCACATCAACGAAAAAATCATATTCATTTCTTTTTCCTATGACAGGCATAGATTGGATTTTACTTAGGTTAATATTTTGATCAGCAAAGCATTGTAAAATCGAAGCTAAAGAACCTACCGAGTTTCCTGTTTGAAAGGATAAAGAAGCTTTATTTGCACTTGCTTGTTCTTCGACATCATTGGATAACACTAAGAATCTCGTACTATTTTTTTTGTTAGTTTCAATCTTTGCTTCTAATATATTGAGACCATACGTTTTTGCAGCAAGTGTACCTGCAATAGCAGCAGTGTCAGTTAATTTTTGATTTGCCACTTTTGCTGCTGAAGCCGCTGTATCTGAACTTTCTGATATTTTAACATCTGGTAATTCCTGCAAGAACTCTTCGCATTGGCGAATGGCCATTTGATGCGATTCTATGAATTTTATATCAGCAAGTTTAACTCCTGGTAAAGCCAATAAATTTTGATGAATGCTTAAGGCAATTTCACCTACAATGTTGAATTTATAATCTCTCAAAAGATTATAATTGGGTAAGATACTTCCCGCAATTGAGTTTTCAATAGCCATTACAACATAATCAACTTTTTTCTGCTTTAATAATTCGCAGGTTTTTTTAAAAGTATCGCATTCTATCGTTTCGATGTCTTCACCGAAGTACTTAAATGATGCTTCTTCATGAAAGGAAGCTTTTACTCCCTGTATTGCAATTTTTAAACCCATTGTTTGTTTTATATGTTCTTAGAAAAAGCAAAAGTTCCGATTGTTGATCGGAACTTTTGCTTTTTAATATCTTGTGATAATTACAAATTCGTCCCTGCTCTTATTGTCTAAAATAAAAGTAATTGAAAAAATATGTAGTCGTCGTTTTCATTATTTGTTCGTTTCGATATTTCAAATATACGGATGTTTTTTATAAATGCAAGATAAAAATTAAATATTTTTTTAGCCGTAATTTTATGTGTTTTTTAATTAAGAAAACAGCTATTTTTTTAGCTGTTTTTTATGTAATTTTTTATGTACTTTTTGTGTTCGATATCCTTGTTTATTTTGTTTAAATGCATATAAATTATAATATAGATTATTTTTTTATGAAAAAAATCAGTTTATTTTGTCTATTTTTTAAGTTTATTTTTGTGTTTTTTTTAAGTTTATTTATGTTATATTTTTGTTTTAAAAACACTATTTTATGTCATTAATTTGGTTGTTTATTTGTGTTTTTGTTTAGAATATATCGAAAATTAAGCTGAAAATTTTCAACATTTAGTCTCCGCAATGAGTTGATTAGGTATATCAAGGTGTGTTGCTTGTCATACGATCACTATTTAAGTTATGCATAAATAGAAGTCTATGTTATCGGAGATATTTCTCATATGACGGAACATAAAAACTACATCAATGACTAAGGCTGGATAGTGAGTAAGCTGTATCGCTGGAAAATTGCTAGCTAATTTTGATACCATTCACTAATTCCTATCTGAAGATAGCAACTGGCTTTTATCAGTTTTAGGTCTTCTAAATGTGAAATACGGGGAATATTTCGTAAAATTGAAGGAGAAGGCCTTAATAGCTTTAAACGGTTTTCGAAATTATTTAAGTTTATGATTTTTGTTTTATTAAGTGTTCTATGTAGTGTTACGGTCGCAGTGCTATTAAAGTATGCAAAACTACAGCAGGTAAGCACCAAACAAATTATTGTCTGGAATTATCCTGTAGCAGCAGTACTAACTTATTTTGTTTTAGAGCCAGACCTCGGAGATATACAGATTGGACAAATGCCTTGGGAATTGTATATTCTTTTGGCAATTTTACTTCCAACACTTTTTATTTTTATTGCATTGACAATTCAATACACAGGTTTGGTTAAAACGGAGATTGCACAAAGATTGTCTCTGTTTATTCCTTTAATGGCATCCTTTGTACTTTTTTCGGAAGTCATTACCTGGAATAAAGGAATTGGTATTCTAGTCGGTTTAGTTGCTATCATTTGTTCCATTGGTTGGCAAAAGGGGAATGTTAAAAATAACAATAAGATTGGTAGCCTGCTGTATCCTTTAATTGTTTTTATTGGAATGGGTGTTATTGACATTCTTTTTAAACAAATAGCGCTTCATCAATCTGTTCCTTATATTACAGCTATGTTTGTTGTTTTTTTATTGGCCATAGCTGTGGCGTTTCTATTTATGATTTATTTCTTAGCAATTGAAAAGCAGTCATTTTCTTTTAAATCTTTCGGATTTGGCATTGTATTGGGCTTTTTCAATTTTGGGAATATATTGTTTTATATGAAAGCTCATCGAGCAATTCCAGATAATCCTTCTATTGTTTTCACAGGGATGAATATTGGTGTAATTTCAATAGGGGCTCTGGTCGGTGTTTTATTATTTAAAGAAAAATTAAGTGCTATCAATAAATTAGGGCTAGCACTTTCTATTATATCAGTTTTAATTATAACATATTTGTGAGTTTATTTGAAGATACTTATCGTACAATTGAAAAAAGTGCAGAGGGAATATTTCGTGATAAAGGAAGTAAATTTATTTCCTATGCCTACCCATTCACAACGGAAGATCAGTTGAAGGAAATCATAGCAGATCTAAAAACCCTACATCCTAAAGCGAGACACCATTGCTGGGCATATCGAATTGGTCCGGATCGAACAGTATATCGGCTGAATGATGATGGAGAGCCTTCGGGGACGGCCGGTCGGCCTATTTTAAATGTATTACTATCACAAGATGTAACAAATATTATTGTGGTTGTAGTTCGTTATTTTGGAGGAACTTTATTAGGCGTCCCAGGTCTGATTAATGCTTATAAAACGGCGACTCAAGAGGTTTTATCTGCCGTAGAGATTGTAGAGAAAACTGTCAATGATATCTATAAAATTGAATTTGATTACTTAGCTATGAACGACGTGATGCGCGTGGTTAAAGAAGAGAATATAACTGTCAGTAAACAAGTTTTTGATAATACATGCTATATGGAAATTGAAGTACGAAAAATGCAGGTCAATTCGGTCATTACACGTTTTGATAAAATTGATAATTGTAAACTTTCTTATTTGCGGACAATATGATAAATGATTCAGAATTAATATTGAATAAAGATGGGAGTATTTATCATCTGAATTTAATGCCAGAAGATATTGCAGATACCATTATCACAGTAGGGGATCCTGACCGTGTAGTAAAGGTATCTCAGTATTTTGACCGTATTGAACTTCAGAAGGGAAAAAGGGAGTTTATTACACACACAGGATATATTGGTAATAAACGTATTTCTGTTATATCAACAGGCATTGGAACGGATAATATTGATATTGTCTTTAATGAATTGGATGCGCTCGTGAATATTGATTTTGAATCAAAAGCATTAAAGTCAAAGCTAACAAGTTTAAATATCATTCGAATCGGAACTTCTGGTGCTGTTCAATCGGATATTGAAATGGGAACGATTTTGGCTTCTTCATTTGGAGTAGGCTTTGATGCCCTGATGCAATATTATGTAAAACCCTATTCAGCTTATGAGAAAACTTTGGAAAGAGCAGTATGGGATGCTTTTCCGAATTTATATCTAAAGCCTTATGTTGCGGAGGCCAGTAAAAATTTATTAGCACAATATGCTTACGATTTGCCAAAAGGAGTGACGATGACTGCTCCTGGTTTTTATGCACCTCAGGGTAGGAATGTGCGTTCTGAAAATACGTTTCCTAATTTGATCCAATTGGCGAATAGCTTCAAGTCAGATGGTTTAAGAATAACAAATTTAGAAATGGAGACTGCTGGAATATATGCTTTATCCCGTATGTTTGGTCATCAAGCGCTATCTATTAATGCTATTTTAGCCAGCCGTGTAGCGGGACATTTTAGTTCAGAGCCAGATAAAGTCGTAGATCGTGCTATAAAAATGATTTTAGAACGTTTTTAAAAAATAGAAAAGGAGTTGTATTAAACAACTCCTTTTCTATTTGAATCAAATTTTAGCATGATGAAGAGTAAAATGGTGAAACTCCATAACGAAGATCCTCCATAACTTATGAATGGTAATGGAATACCAATGACAGGTACAATTCCTATTGTCATTCCTATATTAATAAAGAAGTGAAAAAATAGGATGGAAGCCACTCCATAAGCATAAATTCTTGCAAAAGCAGATCGCTGTCGTTCTGCTATATGAATGATGCGGAGCAATAATGTTAAGTATATCGCTATTAAAAATGTAGAGCCGACAAATCCCCATTCTTCACCCACTGTACAGAAAATAAAATCTGTACTTTGCTCGGGAACAAAATTGTATTTGGTCTGTGTACCTTGAAGATAGCCTTTACCCCAAAATTGTCCAGAACCAATTGCTATCTTAGATTGATTTAAATTGTAACCCTGTCCTCGTGGATCGTCCATTTTCCCAAGGATGATATCAATACGATTTCTTTGATGAGATTGTAAAACATGATTGTAGACAAGATCCACACATAATATGAATACAGACGAAGCGGCAAAAAGAATTCCTATATTAATTAAATTTTTCCGCTTTTTTCTAAACGTCCACATGAAAAAGCCGGCAATTAAAGCGAGTATGCCAATTAATATCCATGCATTTACGAGTAGTGCCATAACAAATAAGACAATACAGAGTCCTCCGAAAATAAGTAAGCTGTTATTGACATATCCTTCTCGATAGAATACAAAGATGAGGGAAAAGAAAGCTAGAGCAGAACCGGTATCAGGCTGAAGCATTACTAGGAATACGGGGAATAATACGATACCAGCACCGATGGCTAAAGTATGCATATTTGGATTTTTGTTGCTTTGAGAGCTTAGGTAGTTGGCCAAGAGGAGACAGGTTGCCAGTTTTCCAAATTCGGATGGTTGAAGCCTGAAAAAGCCTAGATCAATCCAAGCTTGATTTCCCCCCACGTTTTTCCCTACAACTAATACTGCAATCAATAATAGAATAACTAAAGCGTAGATAACAGGAGATGCTGAACTGAAAAATTTTGCATCGATAATCAGTATTGTTATTCCTAATACCAAAGCTGAGGCAATATACATGGACTGTTTACCATATCTTGTTGCCATATCAAACAATCCGGGATTTTCCGGATCATATACTGCCGCATGAATATTAAATAAACCGATTATACATAAAGCCAACCATAAGATAATGGTTAACCAGTCTATCTTTCCGAAAAAACTACTTTTTTGGTTATTCATGATTTCTCCTTACAGCACTATGGTGGACAATTGTTTCCTTTGGCATTACTGCAGCAATATGGTTAACGTTTTTTGTGGTATCTTTTTTAGATTTAGTTGAATCCGTTGTTTTCTTCAAATCTGCTTTCTTTGGGTCTGCTTTTGGAGCAGGCATAAAATTAGCATTGTAAATACGATCTTGAATATGCTTCGGCATTGTGATTGTATCCTTGATATATTTTTCAACCATCATACTAGCAATAGGGCCAGCCCATACACCACCATAACCGGCATTTTCAACAAAAACGGCAATGGCAATTTTAGGATTATCCCTAGGGGCAAATGCAAAGAATACAGCATGATCTTTACCATGGGGGTTTTGTGCTGTTCCTGTTTTTCCGCACATTTCAATACCAGCAATTCTATTTGCGAAGGCTGTTCCTTCGCCCATATTTACTGCTCTGCTTAATCCCTCTATTACCGGAGTATAATATTTAGCATCTACTCCTGCTGATATTTTTTCGGTAAACTCTTTCTTCACGATCTTTTTATCTCCGATACCTTTAATAAGGTGAGGGCGGTAATAAAAACCTCTATTTGCTACAATAGCCATAATATTTGCCATCTGGAGTGGAGTAACGCCCATTTCTCCCTGACCAATCGATAATGAAATATTAAAAGATGAACGCCACTTGTCGTTTCTATAACTTTTAGTAAAATGGTCAGATTTATATAATAAACCTCCTTTTTCGCCTGGTAGATCAATACCTAATTTATGACCGATACCAAATTTGGAAATTGCCTCATACCATAGATCGTATGCTTTCGGTCCTGACAAGCCTCTTGAATCAATCATTTTGGCATAAGTATACCCATAATAAGTATTACAAGAGACTTGAATGGATCTGATCAAAGAAGTTGCTCCATGGTAATGGGTACAGCGCATAAATCCTCTTCCGCCGCCATAGCTATAACCGTGTGGACAAAAGAAAGAGGTGTTCTCATCAATAACGCCAGCTTGTTGAGCAGTTAAGGCCGCAACAACCTTAAATACAGAGCCTGGGGGATAAGATGCTTGAATTGGACGATTAAATAAGGGATTACTTTCATTATTTAATAATTTCATTAAATTATTACCTGTTTCACGACCGACCATGTCATTTGGATTATAACTGGGACTACTTACATAAGAAAGAATTTCTCCTGTGGAAGGTTCAATGGCGACAATAGATCCCAACTTATTTTTCATCAGTTTTTCACCCAAGATCTGAAGTTCTTTGTCTAAAGAAGATACTAGACCTTCCCCAGAAACTGCCAAAGTATCATAGCGTCCTTCCATAAATACACCTTTAGGTCTATTTAGGGCATCGACCATGAGGTTTTTAACCCCTCTTTTTCCTCTTAATAAATCTTCATAAGAGCGTTCAACACCACTTCGGCCGATATAATCTCCTGGACGATAAAAGCCGTTCGACTTCTCAATGTCTTTTTCGTTTACCTCATTTACATAGCCCAGAAACTGTGCTGCGATACTATCCGGATAATTTCGCACAGTTCTATTTTGAACATAGAAACCTCTGAATCGATACAAATACTCTTGTAAATGGGCATACGTTCGGGATGATAGTTGTTTTTCAAAGATGGAGGCACGATAAGGGGAGTGTGCACGGGCTTTATCCATGCGTTTAATGAAACCTTCTTTGTCAATTTCAATCAATTGACATAATAGAGCCGTATCGATATCTTTTGCTTCTCTTGGCGTAACCATGAGGTCATATACAGGTTCATTTTGTACTAAAACCTGACCTTTACGATCTAAAATAACACCACGTGCAGGATATACTATAACCTTCCGCATGACATTGCTGTTAGCAGAATGTATATAGGAGTCATCTATAATCTGAAGATAAAATAGCCTTGCTATTATTAATAACGCTATACTAATAATAATGCCTTGAATGACAAATTTACGTGCAAAAAAACTATTCATAAATTCTTTTATCCTCTTTTTAAGCGATGGAATTACTAAATTCTACTCTTTCTTTTATAGAAAAGAAAACTAAAAATGAGTAGGATAACCATTGTAAAGATACAACTTAAACCAATAGTCGCTAATGTGTACTGAAACTGTTTGAAACTGAATGTTTCTAATGTGACAAGAACAAAGTGATGAATCAATGTTCCGAAAAAAGTATATGAAAAGAACCATTTAAAATTCATTTCACCTAAAATTGGTGTAATGAATGTATCCATATCGTTTTCAATTGTAATTTTCATAAAAAATACACGATAGGCGGCTAAGGCAACACAAGCTGCGGCATTGACTCCAAGTGTATCATAAAATACATCTACCGAAAGTCCGGTTAAAAATGCAACTGTAAATAATACAAAGTTCGGCATTCCGGTAGGAAGCAAAAAGATAAACAGAATATATGGAAAAGGACTTGCTAGATTATAATAGCCGATATTTTTAAACAAGAATACCTGCATGGCAATAAGTACCAAAAACCGAATGATATTAAAGAGTAATATTCTAGCCATTATCCTGATTCGTTTCTTCTAATTGTTTTAATTCTTTTGCCAATAAGTCTTTCACAACATATACATGGTGGAGGTTTGAAAAATTAGTACTCAAGAGAATTCTTAAATCTAAAAAAGAGTCTCCGGAAGATATTCCCGTTTCCACAACTGCGCCTACCAGTATACCTTTTGGAAAGTGGCCAGAGTAGCCTGAAGTGAACACTTTTTCCGCAGTCTTAACTTTTACGTGATTCGGGATTTCTTTGACCATTGCAAAACGGTAGTCTACGTTGCTGCCCCAAACTAAAGAACCAAATACATCTGTATTAGCTAATGTTACTGATATTTTTGTATCGGGATGAAGTAGAGACTGAACTGTCGAAAAGTGCGGTGTTACGTTGAGCACAATACCGACCACACCATTTGGAGCAATTACGCCCATTCCTTTTTCAATACCAGCTAAAGAACCTTTATTTAGGGTGAGATAATTACTTTTTTGGTGAATGCTATTATTTGTAACGCTTGCAATAATAAACTCATAACGTCCAAATTCACTACTATCAATAACCGGTCTTTTAGCCATGGCGACTGTATCAGTCGTCAAATAGTTTTCTAACTGCGTTCTCAAACTTGCATTTTCTTTTACAAGTTGATCATTTGTTTCTGTTAGTGACAGGTAGCTTTTCCATGAATTCACTTTTTGGTAAATATTGCCAATTATAGTGTTGGAAGAGTTTAATGCACTAGCACGCTGAAAGGTATTGTTAGTAACAACCAGAAACATAGAAAATCCAAAAAAAAGGATAAACCAAAAGAAAGCGTTATAACGTCTAAGGAATAACCAAAGGTTTCTCATTGTTTAATAATTATTACTTTGCTATTTAATAAAGAAGCGATATAGTGAAAAATCAACTATATCGCATATAAAATTTTATGTTGTGGCAATTATGATTGCATTAAGAACTTAAATCTGCCAATATTCTTTAATGCTATGCCTGTACCGCGCACTACTGCACGAAGAGGATCTTCTGCAATGTGTACCGGTAATTTAGTTTTAGCTTGAATCCTGCGATCTAATCCTCTCAATAGAGCACCACCACCTGTTAAGTAGATACCAGTTTGGTAAATATCAGCAGACAACTCTGGAGGCGTAATTTCTAAAGCTTTCAATATTGCTTCTTCAATTTTAGAAATCGATTTATCTAAACAATGTGCAATTTCTGTATATGAAACGGTGATCTGTTTTGGGATACCTGTCATGAGGTCACGGCCTTGAACGGCGAAATCCTCAGGTGGATCCTGTAATTCCGGAAGAGCTGCACCAACTTCAATCTTAATTTTCTCAGCTGTACGCTCACCGATCATGATGTTGTGCTGTCTACGGATATACTGTACAATATCGGAGTCGAAGTTATCTCCTGCAACACGGATTGATTGGTCGCAAACAATACCCGAAAGTGCAATTACTGCAATCTCTGTTGTTCCACCACCGATATCAATAATCATGTTACCCATTGGTTCTTCGACATCAATTCCGATACCTACTGCGGCAGCCATTGGCTCATGAATTAAATACACTTCTTTTGCTCCTGCAATTTCTGCAGAATCGCGTACGGCACGCTTCTCTACTTCAGTGATTCCTGAAGGGATACAAACCACCATTCTTAAAGAAGGGAAAAACCAACTCTTACCATTATTTACTAATTTTACCATACCACGAATCAAATGCTCTGCGGCAGTAAAATCTGCAATAACTCCATCACGGAGAGGACGTACTGTTTTTATATTATCGTGTGTCTTACCTTCCATTTGCATTGCCTGACGTCCGATTGCAATTACTTTGTTTGTCGTACGATCAAAGGCTACAATAGAAGGTTCATCAACTACTACTTTGTCATTATAGATAATTAAGGTATTTGCGGTACCTAAATCGATGGCAACTTCTTGTGTAAACCAGTTAAATAAACCCATTTGCTGTATTTTAAGCTACTTTTTATGAATATGCAAACCTACTAAAAATTATTAGTTTTTGTAGGTAAGTCTTGATTTTTTTTATTGATAATTTAGAACTCTTTTGCGGAGCTTTAAGGATGATAACAAGTAAACGTTAATTAAAGCATTTTCTTATGTTTTTAATGCAGAAATTAATTTTTCTGTATGTCAATGTAGTAATTAAAAGTGTCAATCTTTATATTTTCTTTGGTTAGATTGTGAATATTTAATGTTTGGTCGTTGTTCGTGATATTAATTGCTTTTAAATTATTATCTGCGGTACCAATATAGACCGGCATTTCAAAATTTTCGACTGTATTTTTCCACTTCGCCTGAACTTTTCCATCTGTTGTCTCTGAAATACATAACACAGGAATCAAAGTTGTCTTCACATATTGCTCAAATATGGAGTTGAAGTTTAAACCAGATTCTTGATTGATGAAATTGACAATATCATCATAATCAACCTGCTGATGGTAAAACTTAGCATTTAATCCTCTCAAAATAGATCGCCATTTATCATCGTCTGCTATAATTGTTCTAATCATGTTATGCAGTACACCACCTTTATTGTACATGTCTCCGGAGCCTTCATTATTAACATGATATTGTCCTTGAATCGGTGTTTTGTTTTGAATTGCTCTTCGATTGCCATGTATGTATTCTTGTCCAGCTTTTTTACCAAAATAGTAATCGATATAAAGTGCTTCTGAATAATTGGTAAAACTTTCATGAATCCACATGTCGGCAATATCCGATGCTGTGATATTATTTCCAAACCATTCGTGTCCGGCTTCATGTATGATGATAAAGTCCCACTTTAATCCCCATCCTGTTCCAGAACCATCTCTTCCCAAATAGCCATTTAAAAAACGATTGCCATACGCTATACCACTTTGATGTTCCATCCCTAAATGAGATGTTTCAATTAGTTTGAAACTGTCTTCATAAAAAGGGTAGGGGCCAAACCAATATTCAAATGCTTTTAACATCGGTTTTACATTGGCCTCGAAATGCGGTTTTGCCCGCTCTATATTTTCACGTAGTACGTAGTAGTCAATATCTAGCTTTCCTTTTTCACCATTGAAGCTATCTTGAAAATGTACGTAATCACCAATATTGATTGCAATGTTATAATTGTTAATGGGATTGGAAACAAACCAGTTGAATTTAGTTTTCTTCTTACCGATGCTTTCCGTATTACGGAGGCGACCATTAGAAACATTCATAAGTTCTTTAGGCACCGTTACAGAGATTAAGACGCTATCGGGTTCGTCTGACTGATGATCTTTATTGGGCCACCATAAGCTTGCTCCAATACCCTGATTTGCACTCGCTACCCAAGGTTTGTTATTGCTGTCTTTTTTCCAATCAAATCCGCCATCCCAAGGAGCTCTGTTGGCTTGATGTGGTGTACCTGAGAAATACACTAAAATAGAATCCAGTGTGTTTGCTTTAATCTGCGTTGGAAAATCTATAAAAACCGCATTAAATTCTCTTGTATACTTTAGCTGTTTACCCCTGTAAAGAATTTTATCAATTGCCATATTATCAAAAAGATCAATCTGGATGCGATTGAAATCTTGAATAGTTTTAAATTTAATGAGATTGCTTCCTGCAATGCTACGTTTTGGAATATTAATATCAACATCTAAGTGATAATAGGTGACATCGTAGCAGGTTCTTAAGGGAGTCAGTTGACCTCTTAAAGAATCTTTGCGGGAAAATTCATTTTTGTCCGATAATAATTGCCCATTTACAAGGAAGGGAGATAATAAAAGAAATAGAATTAAATAGGATAGATTTTTCAACGCTTATAATTTTAATATAAGTGTTAAATATAAGATAATTTGCCTATTTAAAAAAATGGGATCTTTTTTAAGAAATAGATCTATTAGCTTTTTTTATTAAAAAAGCTTTCAATTTCTGTTAATGAAAAGCTATTAAGGCAATTTTTAGCACTTAATCCTCCTTTTCTTGCGACAAATATCCCGTAATGCATATCAAGTAAGCCTTCCGTGCGGTGAGCATCTGGATTAATGGATAAAAGCACACCCTTTTCTAAGGCATAACGATGCCATCTCCAATCTAAATCAAGCCTTAACGGGTTGGCATTAATTTCAATCACAACGTTGTTAGTCGCACAAGCATCAATTATTTTTTTATAATCCAGTGGATAACCCGATCTACTTAATAAGAGGCGACCTGTTGGATGTCCTAATATCGTCGTGTAGGGATTTTCTATTGCTTTTAACAGTCTAGCAGTTGCTTTCTCTTCATCCATTTTTAGATTAGAGTGAACGGACGCAACTACAAAATCAAAACCTGCAAGAATTTCATCTGGATAATCTAACGAACCATCGGATAAAATATCTGACTCAATGCCTTTGAATATTTTAAAGGGAGCAAGTTGTTGATTAAGCTGATCGATTTCTTCCCACTGTTTTTGCACCCGCTCAATAGGTAGGCCATTGGCATATACAGCAGTTTTTGAGTGATCACAAATTCCGAAATAGCTAAGACCTAATTCTTCCTTTGTATATCTTGCCATTTCTGCTAAGCTATGCACACCGTCACTATAAGTCGAGTGATTATGTAAAGTTCCTTTAAGATCATCAAAATTGATCAATTTGGGTAATTGATGGTTTTTCGCCAAAAACACTTCATCCAGCCCTTCTCGAAGCTCAGGTTCAATATAGTCTAAGCCTTGTTTAGCATAGATTTCTTCTTCAGAACCTAAAGCTGTAACCAAAGTTAGATCGAGTAATTCTAAGTGCTTTTTAGAACCAGTGGTTAATATTAACTTTTGGTAAAATTCTGCTGTTGCTGATAGATAAATATGAAAGGAAAATCCTAATTCATCTCGAAATGAAATGTATTCAAGTTCCTCCTTTAGACTGTCAGCATAATTCGCATTTAGATAAGCTAAAGTAGTTTGTTTATCCGTATCCAATAAGATATCAACAGCGCTAAGTACTTCGCATTTTCGTCTAAAATCTCCAGTAAATGAAATCAGGGTAGGAGATAAGTTTTTTTGTAATGAAGCTAGTAAGTTGTTTGCATGGGATAATACCCTTGCATATAAAAACCAACCTTGATTGGATATGGAGAATTCGATGGATTTTTTAATATCCTCTTGTGTTTTTAGGCCAAAACCCTTAGCCTCAATGAGCCTATTTTCGTTGCAAGCATACAATAACTCACCAACACTTTCAATCTGGAGCTCAGTCCAGATAATTTGTATCTTTTTTGGACCTAAGCCTTTTATGTTAAGCATTTCCAAAATTCCTTCTGGAGTAATGCTTAACATCGCGTCTAGCTCATCGAACGAGCCAGTTTCGGCTAATTTTTTCACCTTCTCTGCAGTGCTTTTCCCGATACCGGGCTGACTGCTTATTTCTTCTAAAGAAGCTGTTTCCAGCAGAAAAGGTATTTTATCTAACTTAAAGGATGCACTGGCAATTGCTTTTGTTCTGAATGGGTTTACATTATGTAATTCCATCAGTTGGCTACATAACTTGAATTTTTTAGCAATTGTCTTATTATCCATTTTAGTTATTTTCTAATACTTGATCTTCTTGTTTTACCTCTGGCGCCGGCTGATTGAATTTATAGAAAATTAATCGAACACCCGAGTTCTTCGTGAAAAATTTCACTGTCCAGTTGATAAAGGTAATTACTTTGTTTCTAAAACCAAAAATAGACATTAAGTGAACAAACATCCAAACAATCCAACCAAAGAATCCATTAAAATGGATTTTACCCATATCGACTACAGCTTTCGCACGACCAATTGTCGCCATTGAGCCCTTATCAAAGTAAGAGAATTTTTCATTTGAACGGTTATCCATCACATTGCTAATGTGCTTGGCAACATATTTACCTTGTTGTTGTGCTACAGGTGCCACACCAGGTAATCCACGTGGTAAATCATCTGTGATAAATGCTGAAACGTCACCAATTGCGTATACATTTTCCATATCTAACACACGACATTGATCATCTGTTTGAATGCGGTTACCGCGTTGAATATTTTCTTTTTTGAAACCTTCAGGAAATTGTCCTGCAACACCTGCGCCCCAGATAACTGTTTTTGTTTCGATCGCACTACCATCACCAAAAGAGATTGCAGTACCATCAAAGCCCGTTACAGAAACATTTAGTAATATTTTAACACCTAATGCTTTTAAATATTTTTCAGAGTCTTCAGAAGATTTTTCTGACAAGTTTGCTAATACTTTACTTTGTCCTTCGACTAAGTAAACATTCATTTCTTCCTTGCGTAATTCTGGATAATCTTTTTCCAGAATATTATTTCTGATCTCAGCAATTGCTCCAGAAAGCTCAACACCAGTTGGGCCACCGCCTACAATTACAAAGTTTAAAAATGATTTGCGATCTTCCGGATTTGCAATTTGAACAGCTTTTTCAAGATTTTGTAGCACATAGCTCCGAATGTTTAAAGCTTCTTGAATACTTTTCATTGGTAACGCATATTTTGCAATTTGCTGATTTCCAAAGAAATTTGTTGTTGCTCCAGTAGCAACCACTAAGTAATCATATTCAAAATCACCGATATTCGTTTGAACAGTCTTGTTGGACGAGTCAATATGATTAACTTCTGCAATTCTGAAACTAAAATTCTCCTGAGATTTGAACATCTTACGGATAGGGAAAGAGATCGAATCTGCAGATAATGTACCTGTAGCTACCTGATACATTAAAGGTTGGAAGGTATGAAAATTATTTCTGTCTAATAATAGTACTTCTACTTCCTTATTTTTTAACTTTTTAGCAACTTCAATTCCACCAAATCCAGCACCAATAATGACCACTTTTGGGAATTTTCTATCTGAACGATTGCTTAGCATATTATTTGAAATTTATATAAAATATTCGGAAAATTGTAATCCTTCTGCAAATATCTTAATTTTTCACTCAAAAAACTAAAATATCTTTATATATACTTGCTTTTTATTGTCATATTTATTGATAACTCACTCTTTTAATATATCTCTTGTTTTATTACTCCTTGTTAATCAGTGTTTTGTAAACCGTATTAATTGCATGGTTTATTAATACGGCTTGTCTCAAAAAATGAAAAAAAGTGTGTAGAAAGTACACTTTGATAATTTATTACTGTAATGCTCCTCTTATTTTAATACTTAGGCCGTTATTTTCATTTGTTAACCGCAGCTGGCATGCTAGTCGGCTATCATCATTAGCATCGGGTAAAGTATCGAGCATATCGAGCTCTTGGTCTTGAGGTTCGGACAAGTTTTCACCTCCAGATTTGATTTCAACATGACAAGTTGCACAAAGTGCCATGCCTCCACAGGTAGCTAAGACCTCATAATCGCATGCTTTTAGCAATTCCATTACGGATAAGTTGACATCCGTAGGAACTTCGATTGTTTGAACAGTTCCATCCCGATCTTCAATTTCTATTTCAATAATATTGTCCATAATTTAAAAAGTATTGATGCCATTAACAGTTGTATATTTGAAGCTTAGTTTTTGATCTGGATACACATATTTAAAAGCACTTTGAGCCATTAATGCCGCTTCATGATATCCACATAAAATTAACTTTAATTTACCTGGATAGGTATTGATATCTCCTATAGCATAAATGCGTTCTACATTTGTCGAATAATCAACTGTGTTTACTACGATAGCACTCTTGTCAATATTTAAGCCCCAGTCCGCAATAGGTCCTAATTTTGGGGTTAGCCCAAATAGCGGTATAAAATAATCCGCTTCCATTTTGACTTCTTCTTTTTGTTTATTGACTGCAATGACATGCGATAAGCTATCTGAGCCGTGTACATCTGCCAGGTTGTGGGACAGTAAGAGGTTGATGGCCCCTTTTTGAGCTAGATGATAAACCTTTTCGGCAGAGTCTGGCGCTCCTCTAAAGGAGTCACTTCTGTGAATTAATGTTACTTCCTTTGCGATATCGGCTAAGTAAATCGTCCAGTCTAGAGCAGAGTCGCCACCACCCGCGATGATGATCTTCTTGTCACGATACGTTTCTGGATTTCTGACCATGTAATCAACACCTTTTCTTTCATACTTAACTAAATTAGCAAGTTCAGGTTTTCGGGGTTCAAAGCATCCTAAGCCGCCTGCTATAACAACAACTCGGCAGTGTATACGTGTTCCTTCTGAACTTACGACCACATATGAACCATCTTCCTGCCTTTCTAAGCCTTCAACACGCTCGCCGAGTGTAAAAGTGGGATTGAATGGTTCGATCTGTTTCATCTGATTGTCAATCAACTCTTGAGCACGGATAGTCGGGTAGCCCGGTATATCGTATATCGGCTTATGCGGATATATTTCAGACAACTGACCTCCAACTTGAGGTAAAACATCAATGAGGTGACATTTCATCTTTAACAAACCTGCTTCAAATACAGCAAATAGACCCACTGGTCCGGCTCCTATAATACATATGTCTGTTGTTATCATATCAAATGTTAATTACTTAAGTTATTATAAATTTTGTCTAGAATACGTGTGAAAGAACTAAAGTCTTCGTCTGTTAGATTTTCCCAAGCTTTCATGCGAATGCTGGAAACGATGGGAGAGTAGTTTTCTACTTTTTTTCGACCTTCCTCTGTTAGGTGCAAGTGGATACTTCGCCTGTCAGAGGGATGGATCACTCGTTCTGTTAATCCTTTTTTTATTAACAGATCAACAATTCGGGTGAGCGTAGGTTGATCTTTGCAACATTTTTCAGCAAGTTCTTTTTGCAATAGATTATCATTCTCATAAAGTGTCTTCATGATGGTCCACTGATCTACGGTGATATCAAAATCATTATCTGTAAAAGAATTTTGTGCAAATTGTTTTACTTTTTTTGCTGTTCTTTCTAATATGAAAGAGTATCGATTGAATTTTTCGTCTTGCATTTAAAATATTTGTATTGCTAATATTTAGTACAACAAATATAATCATTAAATACTTAGTGCAACAAGTATTTGGTAGATTTATTATAAAATAAAAAAGGCTTTCAGTTTTATCTGAAAGCCTTTTTAAACGTTTTGATTTTTTACTAAGGAGTTACCGGTTCAGCTTTTTTAGGAGCTTCTTCAAAGTGTTTTCCTTTACTTAAATCGTATACTGCTGGTGCAGCTAAGAATATAGATGAATAAGTACCTACAATAATACCAATTAAGATAGCGAAAGAGAATCCTCTGATAACTTCACCACCGAAAATAAATAGTACTGCTAATACGAATACAATCGTCAATGATGTAATAACCGTTCTACTTAATGTTGTATTTATGGCGTGGTTGATCGTTTCACCAAAATCTTTATTTAAAGCATTTGGTTTGTTTACATCTTCACGGATACGGTCAAATACCACTACAGTATCATTCACTGAATAACCTAATACCGTTAGAATAGCGGCAATAAAATGTTGATCAATATCTAATGAGAATGGAACAATACCATCTAAAATAGAGAATAAACCTAATACAATGATGGCATCATGTATAGTTGCGATTGCCGCACCTGCTGAATATTGCCATTTACGGAAACGCACTAGGATATAAACCGCAATGATTAATAACGCAAATATAGTTGCATAAATTGATCTTGCTTTCATATCTGTCGCGATACTAGGACCAACTTTCTGAGAAGAAAGAATCTCATATTTGTTGCTTGCATCTACCTTCGATAATCCGTCATTCAATTTAGTTAAGACTTCTTTATCTGCTTCATCAGAAGTCTCTTCTACATGGTAAGTTGTTGTTACACGTACTTGATTTGCAGCGCCAAAGACTTTAACTTCAGTTGTTTTCTGGAAAGCATCATCTAAGTTTTGACGCACAGCTTCCAAATCAACTGGTTTATCATAGCGGATGGTATAAGTACGTCCACCTTGAAAATCTACACCTTGGCTAAAGCCTTTAATAAAGATTGATGCGAAACAAGCGATAACAATTACAATAGAAACGATGTAAAGGCCTTTTCTTTTCTTGATGAATTGGAAATTTGCATTTTGCAATGTTTTCGCAGACCAAGGGAAAGAAACTTTAATTTTCATATCACGTTCTAACATCCACTCAAAAATAATGCGAGTAAGGAATATACCTGTGAATAATGAAGTGATAATACCCACCATTAATGTGGTAGCAAATCCTAAAATTGGACCTGTTCCGAAGAAGAATAATACCAAACCAACTAAGAATGTTGTAATCTGTGAATCTAAGATCGAAGGTAATGCGTGCTTGTAACCATCGGCAACCGCTTGACGGATTGATTTTCCACCGGCTAATTCTTCACGTATACGTTCGTAAATTAGGACGTTGGCATCCACCGCAGTACCCATCGTTAATACGATACCCGCGATACCTGGGAGTGTTAATACTGCATTCAGCGATGCCAATACCCCCATGATAAAGAATACGTTTATAAGAACAGCAATGTTTGCTACTAAACCTGCAGTGTTATAGTATGCAATCATGAATACAAGAACAAGCACAATACCGATAACTGCTGAATTCACACCAGAATCAATAGCCGATTGTCCTAAAGTAGGACCTACGATCGCTTCTTCAACGATTTTAGCGGTAGTTGGTAAACGACCAGCTTTTAGTACGTTCGCTAAATCCTTTGTATCTTCCACTGTGAAAGAACCAGAGATAGATGAATTACCACCAGCGATTTCTTCATTAACGCCAGGTGCAGAATATACTACATTGTCAAGAACGATAGCGATCGATTGGTGACCTTGTGCTGCTTTAGCTGTAATTTTTTTCCACTCACGAGCACCGTCGCTGTTCATCTGCATGGAAACAACGGGTTCATTTCTCTCATTAAACTCATCACGCGCATTGGTAATAACATCACCAGTTAATACTGGGCCATTATCAACACCTGCAGGTCTGATTGCATATAAAGAAAGGATATTTGGTGTTTTAGCTTCTGGTTTTACTGACCATAACAATTTTAGATTTCCAGGGATAATAGATTTAACCTCAGGTCTGTTTAAAAAAGCATTTACTTTGGCAGTATCTTTAAGTTCTGCACTACCTACCATTGCGCCAGGCATTAAAGCCATCTGTTGATTCTCACCCATGTAAACAGCAGGTCTCAAAACATCAAATAATGGATTTTCTTGCGACAATTTAGCAGCAGCGCTATCTTTTGTGTTTTTATTAGCACCAAGGTTCGCTAATAAGTCATCAGACTTTTTAGTCGAATCTGTTGTTGCTTTATCATCTGTCGAAGCAACTTTTAAAGTTGCAGACAAAGTTTTATTGATGTTTTCCAATAAAGGATACACTTCTTGATTAGCATGAGTTTCGTAAAACTCTAATTTAGCTGATCCTTGTAATAATTTACGGACGCGTTGTTCATCGTTAACACCTGGAAGTTCGATCAGAATACGATTTGTACCTTGTTGAATCTGGATGTTAGGAGAAGCAACTCCAAATTTATCAATACGTGTACGAAGTACTTTGTATGAGTTTTGGATAGCATTATCAGCTTCTTTTTGTAAAAAAGATTCCAATTGTGCATCAGAGTCCCCCGCTTTGATTAAAGATGCATTATCTTTAGTCGCGAAATAAGTTGAAAGTGGAGTCGTACTACCTGTAGCTTTATATTCATCAATGAATAAATTAACTAGAGATTTTTGACTTGTTTTACTTTTCGAAATAGCAGCTGTAAGTGCAGCATTGAATTTCTCGTCTTTAGGATTATCTGCTAAGTTACGAATCAACTCATCGATTGAGATTTCCATCGTAACGTTCATACCCCCTTTTAGATCAAGTCCTAAAGCAAGTTCTTGCGCTTTAGCTTCTCTATAGGTGTATTTTGCAAAACCTAAATTGTAAACAACCTCGCCAGCGATAGAGTCTAGGTACGATTTTTCACGTGCCATATCTCCTTGTGCATAATTCTCAGCATCACGCTCAACTTTGCGGGTTACAAAAGTGAATGATAGGGCGTATAGACATGCTATAGATACCGCTATCACCAAAAATTTAATCAGCCCTTTACCTTGCATCGTCTGTTTTTAGTGTATTAGTTTGATATTATATGATATAATTGATAACTCATTCTTGTATGAAAATTACAATTCTCCAAGAATGCCAAAGGTATAAAAATTTTGTAAAATGAAAAGCTTTATTTGATTAAGCTTATGATAAAAAGCGATTAAATTGTAATGAACAGTATATAAGGATGCGATATAATAGAAAAAGCCTCCCGTTTGGGAGGCTTTTTCTATTAAAATATACGATTTTAATTATCTCAAAGTGTATTTGATACCGAATGAAAAAGTCGAAGCATCAAAATCATTACCGTGGTTTAATCTCCAATCTGGTTTCCAATCTGCGTGAAAACCAATAGGTGCAGCTGGAATTTTAAATTCTAGACCTAATTGAGGACGAAGTGCAACCCAAGTTTGATTATCACCTGCATCAATAAAAGATAATTGAGCACCAACACCTGCATACCAACCTAATCCTTTAGCACCAGAAAATGGTCTTGCATATTGGTAATCTGCTCCTACAGCAACCACATTGTCATCGAACATAATTTGTGCTTGTCCATTGTTTGCGCCTCCCATAGACTGTTTGTACTGAACACCCCATAAATCGCCTGCTGTACCATCAAATACAACACCTATTGCAGCGCGTTGTGGTGATTGTGCTTTTGCCTCCTGTGCTCCTAGAGCTAATATGGCAACAGCTGCTACCGATAGTAATACTTTTTTCATAATATGTGTTTTATATAAATTCAATTTAGACATCTTATGCAAATAACCTGCCAAAAGTTGTTACGTACGATGCAAGAATATTGACGGGCTGATAAGGTTGTATTATTAAGGCAATGATAATGAGCTGTTAACTACATGTTACGATAATCATTTAAATGTAATTAGTGAAATTAATTTTTATATTTCACTAAAAATACTTAATTTTGCCTGGCAAATAGAGAACCCAATACATATTTGCCATGCAATTAGATCCACAAAAATTCGTAGCAGAAGGACTTACCTACGACGACGTATTATTAATTCCAGCTTATTCTGAAGTTTTACCACGTGATGTCGATACAAGTACTTTTCTGACAAAAAAAATCAAATTAAATATTCCATTAGTATCTGCGGCTATGGACACGGTGACGGGTGCTGATTTAGCTATTGCTATCGCACAAGCCGGCGGTATTGGTATGTTGCATAAGAACATGACGATTGCAGAGCAGGCTGCTGAAGTACGTAAAGTAAAGCGTTCAGAAAGCGGTATGATTCAAGATCCTGTAACTTTATTGCAAACTGCAACAGTAGGAGATGCTTTTAAAATTATGAAAGATCATAAGATTGGCGGCATTCCTGTAATAGATGAAAAAGGCAAGTTAGTTGGTATTGTAACGAACCGTGATTTACGTTTCCAAAAAGTCATGAGTCAACCGATCTCTTCGTTAATGACGAAAGACAATCTTGTTACTGCACCAGAAGGGACAGATTTAGTACGAGCAGAAGAAATTTTACAAGATCATAAGATTGAAAAACTTCCAGTTGTTGATAATGAAGGTATATTAAAAGGTCTTATTACTTTTAAAGATATTCAAAAATACAAACATTATCCAAATGCAGCTAAAGATACGCACGGTCGTTTATTGGTTGGTGGTGCAGTTGGTGTCACACCAGATACTTTAGATCGTGTAGAGGCTTTAGTAAAAGCTGGTGTTGATGTGATTACTATTGATACTGCACACGGTCATTCAAAAGGTGTAATTGATAAATTGAAATTGGTGAAAGCAACATTCCCTGACTTACAGGTTATTGTTGGTAATATTGCTACAGGTGCAGCTGCAAAAGCATTAGCAGAAGCCGGTGCTGACGCTGTAAAAGTAGGTATCGGACCAGGTTCAATCTGTACAACACGTATTATTGCTGGTGTTGGAGTGCCTCAGTTGTACGCCATCTATGAAGTAGCAAAGGCATTAAAAGGCACTGGTGTTCCATTGATCGCTGATGGTGGTATAAAACAAACAGGTGATATCGCAAAAGCAATTGCAGCTGGTGCTTATACCATTATGGCCGGATCATTATTTGCAGGTGTTGAAGAAGCTCCGGGAGAAACGATCATTTACGAAGGACGTAAATTTAAATCATACCGCGGAATGGGATCTATCGAAGCGATGGAAAAAGGATCTAAAGATCGTTACTTCCAAGACGTTGAAGATGATATCAAGAAATTAGTTCCTGAGGGTATTGTTGGTCGCGTTCCATATAAAGGGACGTTAGCTGAGGTTGTATATCAATACATGGGCGGATTGAAGGCATCAATGGGCTATTGTGGAGCAGCTACAATTGAAAAGCTGCAAGAAGCACAATTTGTACGTATTACTGGTGCTGGATTACGTGAATCTCATCCACATAATATTTCGATTACAAAAGAAGCTCCTAACTACAATAGTAGAGGTTAATAAAAAAAGGTCAGCGATTCAATCGCTGACCTTTTTTTATACCTCGTCTGTTTTTTTCCTGAGATAATTATAGATTTCAATTTGTGAGCGACAAGACTCCTTGTCATTTTCAACGTACCGATTATTGAGTTCATTGTTCAAAATACGGGCTTTTACATTATCGCGCAGCTGGATCTGCAACATATCTTTAATTTCATCCCTTATTTTCTTACTGTTAATTTTTACAGCAGCCTCTATACGGTGATCCAAGTTTCTCGTCATCCAATCTGCTGAAGAGATATAGGTCACTTCTTTTCCAGTAGCATAAAAATACATCACACGAGCATGTTCTAAAAATTCGTCAACGATGCTGATAGCATTGATTGCTCTTTTAAATTTTGTTTGATTCGTGGCGCAATAGATACCTCTTACAATTAGATCAAGCTGTACACCCGCTTCGGCGGCATCATATAATTTCTTAATCAGTATCCGATCACTGAGCGAGTTCACCTTTAAGATGATACGCGCTTTTCTTCCAGCTTTAACCTCCTCAATTTCTTTATCGATATAATGAATAATTCCATTACGCATATCTGTAGGGCAGATGAGTAGGCTATTGCAGTTTTTAATGACTTCAGCTGGATTGCTTTTTGGCTTTTTTAGGAAATGAAAGACTTTGTTTATATCTGCCATGACACTTCTATTGCTGGTCAATAAACAGTAATCTCCATATAGTTTTGCTGTTTTTTCATTGATGTTCCCTGTACTTACAAAACCATATTGAATGGTTTTGGCACCAACTCTTTTTTTAATGATGCAGAGTTTTGCATGTACCTTTTTATTAGGAACACCAGTTAAAACCCGAATACCCTCAAGTTCAAGTTTCTCTTTCCAAAATAGATTATTCTCTTCATCAAATCGTGCCTGTAGTTCAAGCATTACTGTTACATCTTTTCCATTTCGTGCCGCATTAATCAACGCATTGACGATTTTACTATTTGATGCGAGGCGATATGCTGTGATTTGAATGGTCTTAACATCTGGATCCATTGCCGCTTCTCGGAGCAGATCGATTACTGGACGGAAAGTGTGATAAGGAAATGATAGCAAGATATCTTTTTTGATAATGATATCGGTAATCCTTTGTGTTTTGTTCAGTTGAGGATGTGTAAATGCTGGGTTTGTAATAGGCAGGTTTGGTTGCTTAAATACATTAGGGAAGTCCATAAAATGTTTGAAATTATGGATTTTCTGCCCGGGTATGATATTATCTTTTTTCGTTAATTGTAATTTTTTGATTAAAAATTCGACTAGCCTAGGGTCCATTTCTTTATCAAAGATAAAGCGTGTTGTTTTACCTTTTCTTCTATTTTTTATCCCTTTTGATATTTTCTCTGCTAATGTGGTATTGATATCATTATCAATATCAAATTCTGCATCTTTAGTTATTTTGAAGACATGCGCATGAAATTCGTCAAATCCAAAATAAGAAAAGATATAAGGAAGATTGAATTTAATGATGTCTTCTAGTAAAATAATATGTTTTTCCTTCGCTGAGGCGGGTAAGATTACAAAACGACCATTTAGCGTAGTTGGAATTTCGATTATGGCAAATCTTGTTTCATATTCCCATTCCTGTTTGCGCATGGAAATTCCTAAGTAAAGACTTTTATCGCGAAGATAGGGCATAGGGCGACTATCATCGAGCAATAATGGAATGACGTTAGACTCGACATCTTCTGAATAGAAATTGCGAACAAATTCTTCTTGTTTAAGGTTGAGCTGACTTGCATCTTTGATATATACATGTTGTTGCGCCATCTCTTTTTGTATAAGCGCCCAAAAATTATCAAACTTTTTTTGCTGTTTTATAACAATCGTATTGACTTCATCCAGTATAATTTGCGGGTCTTCAAAAAAGGATGTATTAGCCTCTTTGTCTTTAATATCTATTGCGCGTTTTAGCCCCGGTATGCGTACTCTAAAAAATTCGTCTAGGTTATTAGAAAATATGCCTAAGAATTTTATTTTAGAAGGAAGAGGTACTGTTTCATCAGCCGCTTCCTGTAGAACTCTGCTATTAAAACTTAACCAGCTGACATCTCTAGGAATGAATTTTCGTGCCATATTTTTTTAATACTTCTTATTTATGCGATTAGCCTCAAATGTAAATTTACTTAATTAATGTAGTATTTTAATAGTATTAAATAATTGTTAAATATATATGTAGTAACACCTCTTTAATACTATTAAGTGATCTAATTATCCGTTATTTTGATCTGAATACCTGTCGAATGTGATGACATTTCTGGCGCATATAGATTTTGAATAGTTGTTATTCCATTTGAAAATATACCTGCATTATTTGCTCTTAACTCATATTCAAATACGTAGCTTCCTTGTGGTAAATAATCGATAAAAAAATTAGTTGCAGCGTCTTTGGTGCTTTCATAATAACCAAAACCTTGTTTGTATTTATAGGTTGATGTTACATTTGTTGGCTCAAACCCAGATGCTCGCATATCTTTGAGGTGTACGAATGATAGATTTCTATCACTTTTGATCAAAATCCGTACTTTCACAATATCTCCAAGTTGAATAGGTGTTGCTGCTGTTATAGGGACTAGTACTTCTTTCAACTGTTCAATTTTCTTGAGATAAAGCTCTTTTTGTAAGCTAATGGTTGATGAGGCGGACCTTATCTGATCTAATTGTTCAAAATACTGGTAATACAAACCTCCTAATGCTATGCCAGGACTTGCTTTTGAGATCTCAACTTTTCCTAATGCAGGTTTAATTTCTTTTTTCATCCAACTTTCTTTCCTGTAACCAGAACCGATTTGTTTCGATATTTGTGTTTCATCTAATGGTTTACCAGCGACTTTTATGGTAAGACCTTCTGGAGCATCTAGCCAGTTTTCGCCATAGTTGATCAAGGCATCAACAGCAGCGACGGTCGCTTTAGTTGAATTCCAGTGCCGTACTTGTTTATTTTTGATCAACCAGATCTTCATATTTTCAATTGCTTTTTTATCTTGACTTACTTCGTCAAATGCTCTTATCAGTTGGGCTTGTGTCTCAATTGGTGCTTCATACCAAGACCAGCCAGGTTGATTTTGATTCCAGTACATACCTTTTTCAACAGATTCAATAGATTTTTGTTGCAATTGTTTGATGACTAGTGCAGCGGATTCCTTTAAGTTGTAGCGATTTAAAATAAGGGCTACTTTGGCTTGCGTGCTAATACTGTATGTTAGTTTATTTTTATCTATCTCTTTTAGAAAATATGCAATAGCTGGTTCCAGTTGCGTATTTTTATCTTCAGGCGAATAACTGCTTCTTACGAAGAGATATTCGATTCCTTGATCAATATTAGGTTTCATCTTATTGTCTTGCTGAAAACGGGACCAATTATGTAAAATCTCATTGTCTAAAAATGCGAAGCCTTTCGTGATGATCGGTTTAACCATATTTGTCAAATCAAATTCAGCAATGATGCCTTTCGCATTTAATTTATTGATGCCCTCAAGGATATAGGTGGAGACCTGGAAATTCTCATTACCTCCAGGATACCATGAAAACCCTCCACGGGATGATTGCAAAGCAGCAAGTTTCGCGACGTCTGTTTTTAATGTATTTTTAAGCGTATTCTGATCAAATAGATGTGCAATGTTCTTCATTGTTTCTTCCTCATTAATTGCATCTTTTAACCAAGGTGTTTCCTGTATCATAATTGCTTTCAATTCCTCATTGATACGTAGGTTTGATTGAAGTTGCTGTTTACCTTTCCATTGTTCAAATACAGGCTTTATTTTTGGGTGCTGATTGATCAGATGTGCAGAAAATGAATTTAGATAGAATTTACTGAAAATTGATTCCGATGATTCATATGGATACTCATTGACATAGGGTAGCGCAAATAATGCATGATAGATCGGATTGCTTGTTAATTCTACTGTATAGCGGTATGGTTCGGAAGTAGACGAGCCCTGTTGTAAACTTTTCATTTCAAAAGATTTCGACTGACCTTCTCTTACAGCAATAGGTAAAGTTTCTGTGACTAACATACTGTTTTTTAGAACAGGAATAGTGGATTCTTCACCGTCAGAGAAGTTACCTCCTTTTGCCACGATACGGTAGGTGATTGCTTCAATATTTTTAGGGATCGTAATTTCCCAGCTCGTATTTTCACTGCCTTTAGCAATTACCGTAATTTGTTTTATTGGAATGTTAAGAGCTAGGGGCGCCATGGTAATTGCATCAAACATTTCTAGCGAAACAGAGGTTTTTAAATCATTTGCAGACAAGTTATTGACCTTTGCTTTGATTGTTATTTGATCTGCTTCTCTAAAGAAACGTGGCATATTGGGTACAATCATCAGATCTTTTTGTGTTTCAACAAAATTAGTGTAGGTACCTATAGCTAATTCTTTACTATGCGCGATTGCCATAAACTTCCAGCGGGTTAAACTTTCTGGAGAATCAAAGCTGAACACCGCATGACCATCTTTATCTGTTCGTAGTTGAGGTAAGAAGAAAGCTGTTTCCTGTAGATTTTTCCGAATCTGAATTGGATTCTCGCCTTTATTTTTGTCGATTTCTGCTTGACTGGAGACTACGACTACCTCTTCCATTACAGGAGATGCTGCATCTGCGAGCATAAGATCTTCTTGGGCTGCTGCAGCCGCCTGTTTTGCTACTGCACCTCGGATTCTAAGTGATCCAGTAGGGGACATTCTTCTGGTACGGCCAAAATCATAATTATTGATATTGAATCCAAAATTCTTAAATCGATCGTAATCTAGTGCCGTGTTAAAATTCAATTCGCTAAAATTTTGGATGAAAGTACTTCTGTTGAGATTATTGGTATAATACCAGGCTCTATAAGAAGGATATGAATAAGGATTTAGAGGAAATGAAAAATCATTGCTGGTCACATTTTTAAGTTTGTCTAAAGATGCGTCATACATATTCACCAAAAGCTCTGATGCAATCTGCTCCCCTTTTTTTCCTTTAATGACCAATTCCCAAGTTTCTTTTTGTCCAGGATACAGTTTATTTCTGAAAGTTTTTGTTTCTATTGTTAGCGATGGGCTATATTGTTGTATTGGCAACACCAAAGTTTTAGTGAAAAGCTGTCCATTTTTAACACCAGTGAAATTCAATACCAAACTATTCTTGATGGTTTTAGGAATTTCAACTTGAATTGTTGTTTTCGTTTTTGAAACGACTTTAAAATCTATTTTTTCATCTTCGGAAGAAGTCATGTTGAGATGAAGAGAATCAAAATCCGTTTCCAGACTTATTTTAGCCTGGTCAGCTAGTTGATAATTAGCTTTGTCCGCAGTAACGGTCAAAGGTGATTTTTCATCTGATTGTAGCCGTGAATTGTTGATTTCAATCATCCGCTCACTACGAATAGTATCTTCCGCAACAATTGAAATTGCTTCTAATTTATATTTTCCTGCAAAACTACTGCTGTTTGGAAGTTTTATTTTATTTGATTGGGAAAGATCAAAATCTGCCTCGTAAACCACCGTAAAATCCTCTTCTTTTTTATATTCAATTCCGTAAGGTTCATAGGGGAACTTCTGTAAAAATTCATCCTTAGGAATGCTATTGTAGTAACTAAAGTCATGCGCAATATAGAATGACGGGGAGACAATAAGACGTTGATTTTCTATACGTTTTTTTAGTATAAATTTACCTTTTGCAGGTACCTTTTGTCCAGATAGGTTTTGTGCACTTATTGTAATCGAATCCAGATCATTTGCATCAATTAGTTCTGGTGCATCTATCTGTAAAATAAAGGGAATATTTCCGATAGTTAAACGGGTGGTACTTTCATTGGTTTCACCAGTAGCATCCATTACTGAGGCATCGATGTTGAATGATTGGGTAACTCGCCACTTGCTGTTAAAATCTTTTGGTATTTCACTTTTGAAACTAATGATAAAATTTCCCTCGTTATCAGTTCGTATGGTATCTATTTTGATTGTCTCGCTAACTGTGCGATCGATAATTCTATCATATACATCGAAAGGTCTTATTCTATTTTCAACTTTGTTGACCGAATATGCCACCGTGGCATTAGCTATAGGAACACCGCTAAAAGATATAGCTTTTCCTGTTATAGAAATGGAGTCACCTAATGATTTCTTATCTTTAAATTCGTCAAAAGTAACCTCAAATTTTGGACGTTTATATTCTTCTACACTGAAGCTGTAATTTTGGTTTATGCCATCACCAGTAATCTGTATATAATACTGACCTGTTACATTACCTGTATTTAAGATAAATGATCCTGCTATTGATCCAAAATCATTGGTGACCAATGTTTTTTCATCAACACGTTGATTATTGGTGTCGTATAATCCCACAACGATACGTTTATCAGCCATAGTTGCGTATTTAATCTTTTCGTAATTCTTATATACGATTGCTTTGAAATAGACAATCTGGCCCGGTCTATAGATCGATCTATCCGTAAATATTTTTGCATCGTTATGTGTGTCTTCTTTATGATCAACTTGAGGATAATAGTATGAATTGAAGGGGATGAATACAGGTTCATCATTAATCCTTAAAAATAGATTTCTATTTTGATTTTTATTGTTAAAAACACCATTCTTATCTGTCGCTTCAGTTGATTGTAGTTCAAACTTATCTTGACGTAAGTTGTAAAATTTCAATGAGACATTGGATTGTTGTGCCCCTGTTTCCCGGTTTACGATCAGTACAACTTGATCATCTTGCAACATTGCGTATTTGCTAAAATTTGATTTTAGATAACCATAGCAGTTTTTTTCATTGTATTCGTTTTCAAATGGAGAGGAAGCATATACGATGGTATAAGAACCTGCATCAAGTGCGGGGATTAGCAAAGTTGTCTCGTGACTTACTTGATCTTTAAAATCTTTAAGATCAAAAAAGCCTTCCTTTACAACGTTGTTTTTTTTGGTAAAAGTGTGGATATTGTTCCATAATGTACTATCATTAGCGTTGTTAATTTCGGATTGAAAACGATCTAAGATATTTCTTGGACGTATTATTTTATAGAATATCTTACTGACATTTCGGTGTGTCACTTTCATTAATGCCTCTTTATTCGCGCTATTAAATTCCTTCGATTCAAGAAGAATTTCTGGTTTTAATATATTTTGACGGACTGTTGAGAGATAGGTTTTTGTATGAGCACTGTCCGCAAGCGGTAAATACGTTTCTATTTTTCGTAGTAAGATATTTATTTGTTCTTGTTGATTTACCGCGACAATATTTGCCTTGTTTTTGTAGATGTTGATATAATCTACAATCATAATTTCTTTGAGTGGGGACTGCTTATATTTTGCGATCCAGTTTTCAAGAATTTGTAATCTGGAAGAATCCGGATTATTTTTGCTACGCAATAATTGGTATTGATTAAATAAGTAAGCATCTATATTTTTGCCCTCATGGATTTTTATAAGATCGTGGTATAAGCTATCGACAATTTTGGTATTACTATCTTTTTGATTTCTAGCTGAAGAGATCTGGTAGGGCTGATTTTGTTGAAGGAGATCGATATAATCATAAACTGCAATATCGTATAGGGTTGGCAGATAGGACTGCTGCGGTGATTCAATGAGTTTACTCCATTTTTCTTTTGGTTCATGCAAGAGCATGTCTTTTTCTATTAAGGCATTTTGATATAAGGATTTGATTTTATCTTCAAATTGTTTACTTGTCCAGAAAGTAAAATCGTTATTAACATCGTTTTGTACTTCAGTACGCTGATTAATGCTGTAATAATTACTGATGAAATAATCGTTATAATTACGGGCCTGTTGAATGGTTAAAATGGCTTTCGCGGTTTTATTCTCGAGCTGTTTAATTTTGATATCAAATTCTTGAATGACTTTTAATTTTATATCCGAATCATCAGAAGTCTGCAAGTTTATCTTTTGGCGATATAGAAAAGCTTTGACCTGTTCATCATACCAATTTCTTTTTACTGCTTCTGCTTCTACCTTAGCAAGAATAGGAGAGATCTCTTTCCAAAATTGATTATCAGCCAGACTGTCAATCTGCATCCATAAGGGAGCTAGATTGTTTTTCTTTTGTGCATATGAATGCGATAAGCACAATAATGAGGATATGAAAAGGAGTATTTTTTTCATGATAAAACCTATAGAAAATAAAAAAAGAGAATACAATGCGTATTCTCTTTAAATATAAAGAATTTATTGTTCCTTTTTATTTTTTATCCATACCCGATTTTTTTGAAATTTGAATCGCTTGAAACTTCTTACCGTCATAGTGGGGAGCTTCTATAGTTAGTGAAGTTGGATAGGGCGTATTTTTATCAAAAAAGTAAGCCGTAGTTGAGCTTCCATAATCATTTACCGGTAGTAAATCTATGCAGGCCTTATAATCTGCTTCAGCAGGTTTGCCAACAGAAATTGCATATATGCGTATGATACCGCCTTTATTTTGCTCATTTCTTACAAATGCAACCTCTTTAAATTCGCCAGGTAGATCTTCAATGCTTTTTTGTGTTAAAGAATCCTTTAACATGAAGGCTAGAATTGCTAGAATAGGTATGATAATTAACCATACCCGTTTATTTTTTTTCATTAAACTTATTCATTATGAGTATAAGCTTCCATTTGTATCAGTAAGCTCAGCGGACTCGAGTTGTTTTTGTAATATTAATGAAGCTATCATGAGCAAAAAATTTATATCCTTACTTATTTCACGATCTTGATAGCTTCCTTAAACGTATTGTACTTAAATTGCTATTGTAATTCCTAATAGTTTGTAAAACTCCTTAAGAATAGCTTGATGACCTGGCCAAGCAGGTGATGTTACTAAATTTCCATCTACAATCGCTTGATCTGCGGGGATGTTTTTCCATGTTCCGCCAGCAAGTTCGATGTCTGGTCCTACAGCTACATACGCCGTTAATGTACGTCCTTGGAGTACTTTTGCTGCTGTTAAAACTTGTATGCCATGACAGATCGCCGCAACTGGCTTATTGTTGTCAAAAAAATACTTTGTTATTTCTAATACACGTTTGTTCAGTCGGATATACTCTGCAGATCGACCTCCCGCTATATACAGACCATCATACTCTTCTACATTAATGGTATCAAAATCTTTATTGATTCCAAAATTGTGTCCACGTAATTCCTTATAGGTTTGGTCACCTGTGAAATCATGAACTGCAGTCGGTACTACATCACCTTTTTTGCGATCTGGTGCTACAGCATCAACATCAATACCTAGAGAACCCATAGCCTGAAAAGGAACCATTGCTTCGTAGTCTTCTACGAAATCGCCAACAAGTAATAATATTTTCTTTGCCATAAATTTGTTTTTTATCTCTCCAAGATACAAAAAAAGTCACAGACGACTATGACTTTTTCTGTTAAGTTATGGTTAAACTAGCTTTGCCGTTCTCTCTTTTAAAGCACGTTTAGTTGCTCGTACTTTAGCTTCTAACTTACTTCTATGTTGAATATTTGTAACTCCTTTTCCGCTTTCGAAATTATTTCCAAATTCAGGTAAGGAGAATGAGTCCAAAACTTCTGCACCATCCCAAGTGATTCTATTTACGGCTGTATTTAAAACAGTAGATCCACCCATAGGTCCTGGGCTAGTAGCTAATAGAAAAACAGGTTTTCCATTGAACGTTTTACGACCTGCAATTCTGGATACCCAATCGATGATGTTTTTGTAACCAACATTGTAAGAACCATTGTATTCTGCAATCGATATCAATAAAAAATCGGATTCATCAATTTTTGATGCGAAATCTAATGCTAATTGTGGAATGCCAGATTCTATTTCTCTATCAATAGAATACAAGGGCATTTCGTAATCATTCAAATCTAATATATCGATTACATCGTCTACTTCTTTATAATATTTAGAAACTGAAGTAACGAAAGTTTTGTTAATTGAATTTCTGCTGTTACTAGCAGCAAATGCTAATATTTTCATTTTGAGCTTTTATTATTTGATGTTCAAACGTACAATATTAATTTTATGAAAATGTCAAAATAATGTTTGAAAGGTTTCAAAATAGTTATTTATTGACCTAGATCAAGATTAAAACGTTCATACATGCCCAGAAAGCCAGTTAACCCTCCGGTATGAATAACCAAAATGCGTGCATCAGGTTTAAAGTAATCTTGAGAAATCAAATCATTAACCGCAAAAAAGAGTTTACCTGTATAAGTTGGTTCGATCATGATTCCTGTATTGGAAACAAATTTTTCAATGAACCGTAAAAGTTCGGGTTTAGTTTTCGCGTATCCTCCAAAATGATATCCAGTATGAAGGGTTGCAACAGGATCGCTAGGATATATTTTGTGCACTTCATCATGAATAAAATCTCCTCCTTTTAAGACAGGTACACCATGGACAACGGTTTGTAATCCAGATGCCGCTACAGCGTGTTGTAATCCTGCGAGGGTAGTCCCAGTACCGCAGGCGCAAAAAATATGATCGTAAGATTCCTGTAGTGATGATATAATTTCTTCGCATCCTTTAGAACCAAGCGGTCCATGACCTCCTTCATCTATAAAATAAGCATTTGAGTTATTACTGAAATGTTTATCAAACAGAACTTGCTTATTTTTATATTCGGTACGATCAGTATAGATAATTTCCATCCCAAATAATCGACACATGGCGATGAGCGGATTATTTATTCCAGGGTCACTCCGTAAAAACGCTGTTGTTTTTAGACCAAAGGTAGCACCGGCGCAAGCTGTTGCCAAAATGTGGTTAGACCATGCACCGCCAAAAGTGACCAAATGGTTTTTATTTTCTGCTAATGCACGCTCCAAATTAAATTTTAATTTCCGCCATTTATTACCTGAAATAAACGGATGGATCATGTCATCACGCTTTATAGAGACATAAATAGTTTTTTTTTCCCAGTCTGGAAAACTAATTTTTTGTTCGGGACTATAAAAATTAAAAGATATCATACACTTTAATGTACAAAGTTAGTAGAATTTGTATGAATTAGGTTATTTTTGTACGATGGCTGAAAATTTAGAGTTACAAGAGCAAGATGATCAAGAGTTATTTGAACATTTGCGTATAGAGGTAGATAAAGGACAAGCGTTACTGCGCATCGATAAGTTTCTGATGAATAGAGTAGAGAATGCATCTCGAAATAAAATTCAGGCAGCTATTGAAGCGGAGTCCGTATTAGTGAACGAAAAGCCTGTAAAGGCAAGCTACAAAGTGAGACCATTTGATGTGATCACTGTTGTCTTGCCCGATCCCCCAAGAGATACCGAAGTATATCCCGAAGATATTCCTTTGGATATCATTTATGAAGATAATGATGTATTGATCGTCAACAAAGAATCTGGAATGGTTGTCCATCCTGGTTTTAATAACTATAATGGAACATTAGTAAATGCTTTAACGCATCATATTCAGCAGTTGCCACAGTTACCCGGAAACTCTGATCGTCCAGGTTTAGTGCACCGTATTGATAAAGATACGTCTGGGTTACTTGTTATAGCGAAGAATGAAAAGTCGATGACTCACTTGGCGAAGCAATTTTTTGATCACAGTATCACAAGAAAATACATTGCGCTAGTATGGGGTGATATTAAAGAAGATGGTACCATTACAGGTTATATAGGACGCCATCAGAAAGATAGACGTATTATGGCTATGTACGACAGTGAAGCAAATGGGCGCTGGTCTGTTACCCATTACCGGGTTATAGAACGTTTAGGTTATGTGACTTTAATTGAATGTCAGTTGGAAACTGGAAGAACACATCAGATTCGTGCACACATGCAATCTATTGGTCATCCATTATTTAATGATGCCATGTATGGTGGAGACAAGATTATAAAAGGTACCGTATTTACAAAATACAAACAGTTTGTAGAAAATTGTTTCAAAATATTACCTAGACAAGCTCTTCATGCTGAAGTGATTGGTTTTGTGCATCCAACATCAAAAGAAAATATTAAATTTGAAGTACCATTACCAGAAGATTTTCGTTTAGGATTGGAGAAATGGCGTCATTATGCCGCTTTATCAAAACCAACTGAAGAATAATATTTATACTTAAATGCCAACAACATATATCAATTTTAACGGTAATATTTTACCTGAAGAACAAGAGATATTCTCTATTGAGAATAGGGCAGTACGTTATGGCGACGGCTTGTTTGAAACGATGCTGTTTAAAGATGGTGAGATCAGATTCCTTGCCTTCCATATGGAAAGGTTGCAAAAGGGGATGAGCGCTTTACATTTGGAGGATGCTAATCTCTTTGATGAGTTTTTCTTTCGTTCAAAGGTGGAAGAACTGATACGGAAAAATAATATGGTCGGTCAGCTTGTCCGGATACGCTTAACTGTTTTTAGAAGTGGAGGAGGTTTATATAGCCCAAATTCGAATAAACCGTCATACGTATTTCAAGTTGCGAGACCTGAACCTAATCTGAAGGATAAAAAAGTAGGTTTAATTGTTGATTTGTACACAGAATATAAAAAACCATTTAGTGATTTATCAAAAATTAAATCACTAAATTCTCAAATTTATGTTTTAGCTGGAATTCACAAGAAAAAGATGGGTTTTGATGATGTTTTATTATTGAATCAAGAAGGATTTTTATGCGAAGCATTGAGTTCAAATATATTTGTTCATTACGAGAAAACGTTATATACACCTGCTCTTTCAGAAGGCTGTATTGAAGGTGTTATGAGACGTGTTGTGATCGACATGGCCATTGATGAAGGAATCGAGGTGGTAGAAGCTCAGATAAGCCCCCAGATCATGAAAGAAGCAGAAGAGATATTTCTCACGAACGCTGTTCAAGGGGTACAATGGGTCATGGGTTATAAACAAAAAAGATATTTCAATAAAATTTCCAGAATATTGCAGAATAAATTGCAAAACTGGAATTATAACGATCCTGAATAAAGTAAAGTAGAAATTCAATAAAAAAGCTTCTAAACGGTATTACCGTTTAGAAGCTTTTTTATTTATGTGATGATTACAATTGAAAAGAGTGGTGATCAATTTGGGAATCATTCCCATACATTTTAAACAAGTAAAGCGTTCAAAAGTATGAACGCTATATTTTTATTGTTTGGATTTGTTTCTTTTCACCAAAAGATAAGATAAATAAAGAAGGACCATCCATATCGGAATTAGTTCAACAGGTACTTTCATTCCTGTTATCCACATGATAACCAATACGGCTACTAAAAATAAAATACAGATGTAATTACTGATCGGAAAGAGAAAAGATGGAAATTTTGTTTTTATATGCCTACGGACTTTATCCTTTTTAAAGTAGAAGTGTGTCACGGTGATCATGACCCAATTAATAATGAGCGAAGAAACAACTAACGACATTAATATTTCTAATGCATCCTGGGGCATTATTTTATTAATAACAACACAGATAGCTGCAAATAATGCCGAAACTAAGATGGCATTGACAGGAACATGGTTCTTACTTAATTTGTTTAGAAATTTCGGGGCATTGCCCTGACTTGCTAAACCATATAGCATACGGCTATTGCTATAGACACTACTGTTATAAACGGATAATGCTGCCGTTAGTACGATGAGATTTAACACATTGGCAATTAAGCTTGTTGCGTAGATGGTTTTACCAAATAGGGTAAACTGAAAACTTTTCAAAGAGTCAAACACCGTTACAAAAGGACTTGTATCTGCCGTAATCTGTTGCCAAGGCGATAGTGAGAACAAAACAATAAGGGCGCCAACATAAAAAATAAGAATTCTATAGATCACCTGATTTGTCGCTTTGGGTATATTTTTTTCAGGGTTTTCGGCCTCTGCGGCGGTGATGCCGACTAATTCTAAGCCACCAAAAGAAAACATAATCAAAGCGATCGCGGCAAGTAGACCTTCGTACGTACCATTACTGCTTTGGGATAGCCAGCCTTTTGGGAAAAATCCACCGTCATTATAAAGATTACTGATCGAAGATTGTGGGCTGCCTGTACCACTGATAAGCAAATAAGAACCAAACAAAATCATGGCTATAATCGCGGCTACCTTTACGATAGAAAACCAGAACTCGGCCTCTCCGTAAACTTTTACAGAAGCTAGGTTTAGCCCATTAATGATAAAAAAGAAAAACAGACTGGAAGTCCAGAGTGGTATTTCAGGCCACCAAAACTGCACATAAACACCAATAGCAGTTAGCTCTGCCATGCTTACCAATATGTACAAGACCCAATAATTCCATCCTGAAGCATAACCTGCAAAAGATCCTAAGTATTTATTGGCAAAAAAGCTAAAGCTCCCAGAGACGGGTTCCTCTACAACCATTTCGCCCAATTGGCGCATGATAAAGAAAGCAATGATTCCTGCTAAAGCATAGCCCAATATCACAGATGGGCCCGCTAAAATAGCAGCCTTACCGATACCTAAAAATAGGCCTGTTCCAATAGCACCGCCTAAAGCAATGAGTTGAATGTGTCTATTCTGTAGACCTCTTTTTAATTCGTTATTTTGTTTTGGATTTTGATCCACGTAATTGTTTTTTATAAAGTTAATATACGGGCTGATATCATTAGATAGGACTAATATAGTTTTTATCTATCAATAATTCGGCATTGTATTGATGTTAATACGAGCTAATAGCAAGTAATGAAAGCTGAAAGGTAATTTTTTATTATTTAGCAACAAAAATAACTTTTCAATTTCAGCTCCGAATGGAATACAAAAACCGTTGACATCGAACATGACAACGGTTTTTATTTTTAATCCTCAGTATATATTCTACTAAAGAATGATCTCTAATTTGAATGTGGTTACAGATTATTTTTTTGTTGAACTTTCGGTTGCGTCATATCACAGCCACAACCTTTACCACAACTTTTTTTACCTTTGAATGAAGCACGCATCGTTTTTGAAAAGTAGATTACCGCTGCGATAATGATTACTCCAACGATGATGTATTGAATAGTTAAATTCGTCATAATATTTTATTTTAATGCCTGATAGGCGATTAAAGCTGCTATATAAGCTAAGCCTGTCATAAATCCTACTTGAATTAAAGTCCATTTCCAAGATGCTGTTTCTTTTTTTACAATTGCTATTGTACTCATACATTGCATTGCGAAAGCATAAAATAGTAAAAGGGAAACACCTGAAGCAAGATTATAGGCAGGTAAACCTGTATTTCTGTTTACCTCAGCTCTCATTTTACTTAAGATTGTTCTTTTAGAAGCATCATCTTCAATATCTGCATCATCACCAATGCTATAAACTGTAGCCATTGTTCCAACAAAGACCTCACGCGCTGCAAATGATGATATCAAGCCAATTCCCATTTTCCAATCATACCCCAATGGTTCTACAATAGGCTCAATTACCATGCCCAGATATCCTAAATAGGAGTGTTCCACCTTATAAGAAGATATTTCATGATCGAGATCTTCTTGCGATAGCGACGGATTATTCTGCGTTACAATTTCTTCAGCATTTTTAAATTTATCACCAGGACCAAAACTTCCGAGCGCCCAAAGTATGACAGATATGGCTAAGATGATTTTACCTGCGCCAAACACGAAACTGGATGATTTGTCCCAAACATTTAAAAATAAATTTTTCCAGTCCGGGAATTTATAAGTTGGTAATTCGAAAATTAAGAAAGATTTATGTTTGGTCTTAATAATTTTATTCAATAACCATGCTGAACCAAGAGCCGCTAAAATGCCCAGAATATAAAGCGCAAATAAGATAATACCCTGAATATTGAACCCAAGAAATTTAGTGTCAGGAATGACTAAACCAATGATAACAATGTAAATTGGTAATCGTGCAGAACAAGTCATAAACGGTGTTACTAACATCGTTACCAGACGTTCTTTACTATTTTCAATGTTTCGTGCAGACATTACAGCAGGAACAGCACAAGCTACACCTGAGATCAATGGAATGACTGATTTACCATTAAGTCCAAAAGGTCTTAACCAACGGTCCATTAAGAATACTACACGGCTCATATAGCCTGTTTCTTCCATCAATGATATAAAAATATATAAGATCACAATTTGGGGAACAAAAATAACGATACCGCCAATTCCCTTAATAATACCATTGGATAACAGATCTGGAAGTGGTCCTGCTGGTAAGACACTCTGCACATAAGCCGCTAAATCGGCAAATTGCGTATCAATGAAATCCATGGCTGGTCCAGACCAATTATAAATACCTTGGAATATCAAAAACAGCACCCCAAAGAAAATCAGATAACCTAAAATAGGGTGTAGTAAGATTTTATCAATACCATTCGTAACACTTTTCGAATCGATATCTTTTGATACGATTGTACTTAATGCATGTTCTAAATTCTTATTACGCTGAATGGATTCTTCTTTTTGTAATACCTGTGGAGTTAGATTATGCTGTTTTCTAATACTTTCTAGAGCATTATTTTTTTCCTCCGGTAGAAATTCTACGTTACCTTTTGCTAAATACTGCCATGTATTGTACTCGTGTTCCAGTGGGAATAGTTTTTTTGCTTCCTCAACAGGTGTAACATATTGTGCGGGAATACTAAAGTTTCCAATATATAGTGGTGGAATTGAATCAAAAGCTTTGATCAATTTGTCAATTCCCTCACCATTACGTGCATTTGTTAAAAAAACTTTAGTCTTTAATAGGGACTCCAATTTTGGAATATCAATTTGAATACCTTTTGTCGTTGCTTCATCAATCATATTGATGACAAAAATGGCCGGTAATCCAAGTTCTCGTGCTTGTTGATAGAGAATAATTGATCTTTTTAAGTTGGACGGTTCACCGACAACAACAATTAAATTTGGTTTAAGCTTGTGTTGTTGATCGACAAGTATATTGAATACAACTTCTTCATCCAAAGAGTTCGGAAATAAGGTATAAGTACCAGGTAAATCAATGATTTTATATGTTTTATTGTTTGCCGTTAACGAGCCTTCGCGTTTCTCAACGGTGATACCGGGATAATTTCCAACTTTCTGATTGAGTTTCGTAATACGATTAAACAGCGATGTTTTACCCACATTTGGATTCCCCAAAAGTGCAATAATAGGATTGTTCATTTATTTTGGATCGATAATGATTACTTTGGCTTCAGACTTTCTGATAGCAATCAATGAGTTACTAGCAATTATATTTAGACAGATCGGACCGTTTAAAGGGGCAATATGTTTGACTTCAATTTCGGTTCCGGGAAGGAATCCCATTTCATAAAATTTAGCGGGAATGTCATTCGAATTCAAATCAACTATTATAGCTTTTTGTCCCTTTTTAAGCTTGTCTAAACTAGATTTATCGCGCATTATTTCTCTTAATATGTAATTTTCAAATATATGAATTTTATCTGATTTAGAATGATTCTAATGTAATTCTTATGCATTTATGATAAATATGTGATATATTTAAATTATGAAAATTGATGAAGCCATACAAGTGAAAAAATTTAGTACGGAGTGGCAACGTGCCACTGTTAACCTATTGTACACAAGTAATTGGGTAACTGCAGTTTTGGAGAAGAGGGCAGAACAAAAGCAAATTACATTACGTCAATTCAATGTGCTACGGATATTGCGGGGACAATTTCCGAAACCGGTTACTAATAATTTGATAAAATCTAGAATGCTGACGAATACGCCTGATATTTCGAGGTTGATAGACCGATTGGTTCTAAAAGGACTAGTCGATCGCTGTAAGTCAAATGAAGATAAACGTGCAGTCAACTTATTAATAACAGAATTAGGGCTTAAAATCCTCGAAGAACTAGAACAAGAAATGCTTCTGAGTGATATTCTCCCGAATCATCTATCGGAAGCTGAATGTACCCAATTAAATGAACTCTTGGATAAATTTCGAGGAAGTTTAGAACCTGAAACCAAAACTAATTAGTGATCATGATGGTCATGGCTGTGGTCATGACCATCATGATTGATTTCTTGCGTATCCTCCGAAGAAGAATGGCTGTGACCGTGGCCATCAAATAAAAAATTCATCAAAGCAATTGCAACACCGACAAATACGGCTATCATTTTCTTTTTATTGAATTTATGATGATCTGCTGAGCCAGATTCAAATAATATTGTTGTCGATATATGTAGGAATATACCGATGACAACAGCCATTATTTTATCAAAATACTGTTGAATATTACCAATTTCACCGGTACTTATTGCTTTACTGAAAGAGAATCCCAGAGGTGTCATCGCAGCAAAAACAATTAACAGTGTTGTAATACTCTTTTTAGAAAGATGCGTACTGATCAATAAACTTCCTAATGCAAATGCAGCAGGTATATGGTGGATTGCTATTCCAAAAACCAGCTCTGTTTGATGGGTAGCAGCTAAAGGCATCCCTTCCAAAAATGCATGTAAACATAAACTGATCATAATTCCCATAGGAAAAGCATGATGATGGCTTTCTTCATGATGAAGATGGCCATGTTCGATTCCTTGCGAGAACTGTTCTAGCACCAGTTGGAATAAGAATCCTCCTAATACATATATTCCTAAAATTTCTGCATCTGTAGTACGTGTCTGATAGACATGCGGTATTAAATGCAGTACCGTGATGGCAAACAGATAGGCACCACTAAATGATAGAATTAATTTAAGTAAATTCGTATTGTTTCTTTTTACAAAGAACACTGCTAAACCACTTGCTAATGCAGAGAAAAAAAGAATACTTACTAAGATGATTGCGCTCATTTCGCTATAACGGGATTAAAGAATTCTGGTTTTAGTTTCTTAAAGATATATCCGGTTGCCATACCGATCAGTATCCCTAAAATTGCTCCACATAAGATATCAAACGGATAGTGAACACCCACGTATATCTGTGAAACAGAAATTAATGTTGCCCATGTGATACATAACCACATTGCATGCTTCCATTTTCTTCTGAATAATGCGATCCAGAAAAATGCTAAAGCAAAATGATTGGTGGCATGAGAAGAGGTAAAGCTAAATCCTGAACCACATCTCACACGGATATTGACCTCTTCTTTAAATACGATATCATTGCAAGGACGAACCCGTTTAACTGATTTCTTGATTAAGTGAGAAGAGACTGCATCAGAAGCTCCGAATGTAGCTAATGTCATAACAACAATCAGGATGCCCGTTTTACCATATGTTTTAATAAAGAAAATAACTAAAAATAGGTATAAAGGAGCCCAAGTATATGGATTTCTTAAAATTGGAAGTAGCCAGTCAAATACCGGATTACTTAATCCCTGATTAATGGCTAAAAAAATTTCTTGATCAATATGTACTATTTGGTCAATCATGTTGCTGTATTAAAGTGAAATTATTTGATAACAGTTCTTCGTGATCTGAATCCAAATGTATAAATAATTTCAATTTGATGCGGATATATATGTAAAAGAAACAATGTTGCAACAAAAGTATGTTAATTATTTCAGAAAAGGAAACGCTTTATTATAAATATTTGGACTATTGTTTTATTTTTACGGAATAAACGTAATTTAACATGACTTTAATTAAATCAATATCTGGTATTAGAGGTACCATTGGTGGTCGTTCTGGAGAAGGGTTGACACCTATCGATATCGTGAAGTTCACGGCAGCTTATGGTAAGATCATTGTGAATCAGACTGGAATTAACAAAATTGTTGTTGGTCGTGATGCACGAGTTTCCGGTGAAATGGTCAGTAATTTGGTTATTGGTACTTTACAGAGTATTGGTGTAGATGTGATTGATTTAGGCTTATCCACAACTCCTACAGTTGAGATTGCGGTTCCTAAAGAAAATGCTGGTGGCGGCATAATCCTAACGGCGTCTCATAATCCAGGTCAATGGAATGCTTTAAAATTATTAAATGCTAAAGGTGAATTTATCAATGACGCCGAAGGTAAGCAAGTACTGGCATTAGGTGAAAGCTTAGATTTTGATTTTTCAGAATTCGAAGATTTGGGAACAGTTCATAAAGACACAAGCTACATGCAGAAACATATTGATGATGTTTTAGCGTTGGATCTGGTAGATGTAGAAGCTGTTAAAAATGCAAATTTCAAAATTGCAGTGGATGCCGTTAATAGCACAGGAGGTTTGTTCATTCCTGCTTTGTTAGAAGCACTAGGAGTAGAAACAATTTATAAAATTCATTGTGAGCCTGATGGTAAATTTCAACATAACCCTGAACCGCTAAAAGAAAATCTTACAGATCTTTCTAAGGCAGTATTGGAAAATGGAGCTGATTTAGGTATTGCAGTAGATCCTGATGTTGACCGTTTGGTTTTCATGATGGAAGATGGTGATTTATTTGGTGAAGAATATACCTTGGTAGCAGTATCAGATTATATTTTGCAACATACAAAAGGAAATACAGTTTCTAATTTATCTTCAACAAGAGCATTGCGCGATGTAACTGTTAAACATGGAGGTCAATATTTTGCGGCCGCAGTTGGTGAAGTTAATGTAGTGACAAAAATGAAAGAAGTTAATGCCGTTATCGGTGGTGAGGGTAATGGCGGTGTAATTTACCCGGCATCACACTACGGTCGCGATTCACTGGTTGGTGTAGCAATATTTTTAACACATTTAGCAAAGTTGGGTAAAAAGGTATCTGCATATAGAGCCGAATTGCCACAATATTTTATGTCTAAGAATAAAATCACATTAACTCCAGAATTGGACATTGATGATCTTTTAGCAAAAATGGAAGCAAAATATAAGCATGAAGAGCATTCAACTATTGATGGATTGAAGATTGATTTTGAAAATGAGTGGGTTCACTTACGCAAATCAAATACAGAGCCGATTATTCGTATCTATTCTGAAGGTCCTACAGCTGAAGCCGCAGAAGCAATTGCACAAAAAATAATAGCTGAGATCGAAGAAATTATTAAGTAATTTTTAAGATTATTTTATTTTTAAAGCCTCCAGAAACTCATGCTTCTGGAGGCTTAGTTTTTGATACTAAGTCCTACCTATTATCTGTCTTTATTTATTCAAGGCGTATAATTTTTTATAACATAGGAAAGAGTTTATTGATCGAAATATCCTGTTTTAAGCCACTTGTTCCTAATGATGCCCAAAATTCTGTATCTGTAAATTTAACTCTTTACAAGCGCTGAAAGAGATCTACTTTCGAGTTTTTTAGGGTTTGCTCGCTCAAATCAGTTTTTATAAGTATTAATGAAATATGCCCTAAAAGTATTTCACCTTTAGGGCATATCTGCATTTTATTTTTATAATTTGCTTTTACGTCTGTTTTATATTAATCGGTCAGTGTAGAGATATCCATATCTGGCTTTGGAAGATTAAGTTGTTGAATTTCTTTTTTGCACTTATCAACCATTTCTTGTGTCATTTCGTATGTATAATTACCATAATCATCATAAGTAAATTTTCCAACATGGAAGAAGCCATACAGATCAAAGAAATCTGTGAGATCAAGTTTTGCGACCTGAGATGCTGTTTTTACAAAATTCAATTGGTGTACAGCAGGGTTGTTTCCACGATCGCCCATTACTTGACCGCCACCGCGTCTGCTTCTACGTTCAGGATTCTGTTTGCGGAAGGCTTCAAATAAATCGGGGTAAAAATTAGGATTTTTACCTTGATTTGCGAAATACAGTTGAAGTTGCCAGAAAGGTACTAAGCGATTGAATACATCTGGATCCTGTAGGTAACTTATTTTACCATTAATGATACTTTCTCTGGATTTTTTGTAATTACCTTGTTCTGAAAGACGGCTTTTATTGCCATAAGAAGTTGTTACATAAAGAGAGAAAATATTATTACTTACTTCACCCAATCCTCCCCAGTTCAAGTAAGGTCTTAATTGATGCACGTGTCCTACTTCATGTGAAAACCCCCAACATGGATCACCTTTGATTACGCGGGCTGGGTCTACAACAAGCGGCATTGCATTGCCAGGATCCGTACCCATATAAGCAACTCCATCTCCGTCACGGAACATGTAATAATTATAATTTACACGCGAGAGAATTTTGTTTTCAGGGACTTTGTTATATTTAATAAGTCCCATAATACGATGCTGTCTGTAAATAAGAGAATCATAATTACTGATCAGCTCGACACCTTTTCCATAAGCATACTTTTTAATATCGGCAGCAGGGTAGGCAATCTGAATGTGTCGACCTTTGGCATCAATAACCGGATATACAGCCTGATCTACCAACTTGTTCCAATCTTGGTCATTGTTTTTCGTAATATCAAAGTAACCATTAACTGGGCTACCAATAAAATGTACACTGATTGCTTTTTCTTTTTTAGGATTTTCGGAAAAATAATCGATATAAGCCAGACCGTCGAAATCTTTGACATCAATGATGTTGATACCATTTTTGAGTTTAAATTCTTGCTTTACAATACCCCATCCCTTTGGGTCTTTGGTCGGATCCATTCCTTCGGGAGCTCGGCGGTTCCAATTTGGAATGATCAATTTAACTTCATTATCTGCAGCGATATGATCAACAGATATGATATGGCGGCCTATAGGCAGATAAATTCCGGTTATATTTTCATATTTGCTGTATCCATCACCGATCATTAAGTTATGGCCTAAGGTTGAAGGGCTAAGGATAGCCTTGTATTCTGCAAACCGGTACTTTTGATCATATTGATTATTTAATAAGGAGGTGGCAACCTGTTTGACCTGTGGATTTTTAATTTTATCAAGATCAGATTTTTTGATTCCTTTTTTTAGCTTAACGGCTAAAGGAGTTTCGAATACTTGTAAGTCTTGATAAGCGTCTGCATAGTCTTTAGCAGATTGCGCATGTAGACTACTTATCGTACCGGCAAGCAGTAATAAAGTAATGAATTTTAGCTTCATATTTAGATGGTTAGTTGAAGTGCTAAAATATCAAATTGTGCTAACATTAAAGCATTTTTCAATTGTAAGATTATTGTTAAGATTGTAGCTTCAACCGGCAATGTTTTTAGCGATTTGAAACAGCTTATAATAAAGAAAGCCTTTCAAAATGAATTGAAAGGCTTTCTTTATTATATTGAGATAAATTTTAATGTTTAGTGAGCAGATAAATTTTTAGCTTTTTCTTCATCAAAATTAGCTTCTAACTCGGCTAATTTCTTTTTACCATAAGCCAGTCGTGTGATCACAACGAACAGTACCGGAACGATAAAGATTGCTAAAACTGTCGCTGCAGACATACCACCAAATACTGTCCAGCCAATTGTTTGGCGAGAAATGGCACCGGCGCCAGTCGATAACATCAAAGGAATAATACCTAAGATAAATGCAAAAGATGTCATGATAATAGGACGCAGACGAAGCTTAACAGCATCTAATGTTGCCTCATATAAGTTCATTCCGATATCTACACGTTCTTTAGCAAACTCAACAATTAGAATCGCATTTTTAGCCGCTAAACCAATAATTGCAACTAAACCAATTTGCGCATAGATATTATTATCTAATGCTGGAATCAATGTTAATGTTAAAATTGCTCCAAATACCCCTAGTGGTACCGATAATAAAATTGAGAATGGAACAGACCAACTTTCATAAAGCGCAGCTAGTAGCAAGAATACAAACAGAATACATAAACCAAAGATCATAATAGTCATATTTCCAGATTTTGTTTCTTGTAAAGCCAATCCTGAGAAATCATAACTATAACCGTTCGGCAATGTTTCTGCGGCAACTTCCTGAAGCGCTCTGATGGCATCACCGGACGAATAACCAGGCGCAGCACTACCACTGACCTCTATACTTCTAAAGATGTTATAGTGATTGATAATAGCTGGATTCTGAACAAGGTTCCAAGTAACCAATGAACTTAAAGGAACAGATTCACCGCGGCCATTATTAACATATAATTTGTTGATGTCCTCAATGTTCATACGGTAATCTTTATCCGCCTGAGATACAACCCTAAAGTTACGTCCGTATCTTGTAAAATCATTAATATAAGAAGATCCAAGGTATGCAGATATAGTGGTATAGATTGTCGAAACAGGAACCCCCATTTTCTTCGCTTGCTCTCTATTAACAGATAACTTGTAATTTGGAGTTTTTGTGTTAAATAGGGTATAGGCCATACCGATTTCAGGTCTCTGATTGGCTGCAGCTAAGAATTTACCAACTACACCTTCGAAGACTTTGATATCTACGGTCTGTTGATCTTGAATCATTAAACTGAAACCACCAGAAGTACCAAGACCAGGAATTGCAGGAGGAGTAACAGCGAGTACACGTGCTTTATTATAGCCAGCATATTTTCCCATGATACCACCCGTAATTTGGTTAGCAGTACGCTTTCTATCTTTCCAAGGTTTTAGAGAAACGAAAACTGTCGCTACGTTAGGCTGGAAAGCTCTGTTCAAAATATTGATACCGGCAATAGCCGTAATATCTTTAATCTCTGGATAATCTTTACGTAATTCTTGCTCTACTTCATTTAAAATTTCTTTTGTACGTGTTGTAGACGAACCTTCTGGCAAGGTAATACCGGCAAAGAACATCCCATTATCTTCACCAGGAATAAATCCAGTTGGTTTTTTATTAAACATATAACCTGTACCAATGAAGATACAAAGTAAGATGATTAACGCCATAGGAGCCTTTTTGATACAGTATTTTACACCATTAGAATATTTGTTCGTTACTCTTTCGAACCAGATATTAAACTTGTAGAAAAACTTATTAAGACCTTTCGCTTCCGAGTGAACTGCTGTTGGTCTTAACATGATCGAACATAATGCCGGTGTTAATGACAGGGCAATAAATGCAGACAACATAACCGAAACGGCAATTGTTATGGAGAATTGTTGATACAATTGACCCACCATACCTGGGATAAATCCTACAGGAACGAATACTGCAGAAAGAATCAAAGCAATTGCAATAACCGGAGCTGTAATGTCTTTCATGGCACGACGCGTTGCATCTGCCGCAGACATCTTATAATGATCTATATAATGCTGCACCGCCTCAACCACCACAATCGCATCATCGACCACAATACCAATAGCAAGCACGAATGCCAATAAAGTTAAGTTATTGATTGAGAAACCGAATAATAAGAAGAAGATAAATGTACCAACAATAGATACAGGAATCGCTAATACAGGAATTAGTGTTGCTCTCCATGACTGTAAGAAGAAGAATACAACTAAAGTTACTAATAGTAAAGCTTCAATCAAAGTATGAATAACTGATTCAATGGAAGCATTAACAACAGAAATTGTCTCATAACCGACAACATAGTCAACATCATCAGGGAATGATTTTTTTAATCTTTCCAATGCAGTATAGATACCCTCTGCAGATTGCACAGCATTACCTCCTGGAGTTTGAGAAACCATCATACCAGAAGAAGTCATGCCATTTACACGCGTACTTGTTGCATAACTGAATTGACCCAATTCTACTCTCGCTACGTCTTTTAATAAAACAATTGATCCATCTGTATTTGATTTCACAATGATTTCTTCAAAATCCTGTACCGAAGATAAATCTGAATCCGTAATCACTGGGTATTCAAATACCTGATCTGATTTTTGCGGAGTAGAACCTACTGATCCTCCCGGAATTCTTAAGTTTTGTTCAGCAATTGCTGTAGAAACATCTGCAGGAGTTAGATTTAAATTCGTTAATTTATTGGCATCTAACCAAACGCGCATGGAGAATGGCTGTCCAAAAGCGGTAACCTCACCAACACCAGTGATACGTAATAACGCATCTTTGATGTATAAATTGGCATAGTTATCTAAAAACTTAGCATCGCGGGTACCTTTTGGTGATACCAGTGAAACGAGCATTAAGATATCTGTATTCGCTTTACGTGTCGTTACTCCTAAACGTTTAACAGCTTCGGGTAACGCTGGTTCAGCAATACCCACACGGTTTTGAACGTCTAATGTAGCGATATCAATATCAGTACCTACTTCAAAAGTTACGGTTATCTGTGATTGACCATTCGATGTACTGTTCGAGGACATGTAAAGCATGCCCGGTGTACCATTAATTTGACTCTCAATAGGAGTCGTTACTGTTTGTTCAACAGTTTGAGCATCCGCGCCAGTGTAGTTTGCTGTTACTGAAACAGTTGGTGGGGCTACGGATGGATATTGACTGATCGGCAATGACACAATTGAAATTCCACCTACGATCATAATCAATAGGGAAATCACAATGGCAGTGACGGGTCTTTTTATAAAAACTTCTGAAATCATATGTTTTTTTGTATCTTATAAAGTCTGTGAAAATTATTTTTTTGGTGCAGCGGCATCAGGTGCAGCAGCAGGAGCCTCAGCAACTTTTACACCTGTTTGCACATTCATGATACCATCAACAACAATTTTCTCACCGACTTTAAGGCCTGATTTTACAACTACTTTATCTCCTAATTTTAAACCTAGATCAACTTTACGTTGTTCAGCTTTACTGCTGTCACCAACAACATAAACGTTAAATACTCCCAACTGATCTTGAACAGCTTTATAAGGAATAACAATTTCTTCAGTTGCTGAATTCGTTTTGATGTTTAAAGATAGATTCATTCCAGCTCTCAAGACATTACCAGGGTTGTCAAAATTAGCACGTACTCTTATCGTTCCTGTCTGTGGATCAACTGCTCGGTCAATAGTGGCAATTCTTCCTGGAGCTGTATACTCCGTTCCATCCGGTAATACTGCACCGATCTGTGCTGCAGAACCTGATTTTTGTAAGTTTACAAATTGAGGAATATCACGTTCGCTCACTTGGATTTCAACTGCCACAGGATTGATTGAAGATACCGTATTTAATCGTGTAGTTCCAGGATTAACCAAAGCCCCAAGACGTACATCGGATATACCTACAATACCCGCGAATGGCGCTCTTATAGTTGAACGATTTAAGTTTGTTTGTGCTGTTGTTACAGCAGCTTGTGCACCTAAGATCTGCGCTTTTTGATTTGCCAGATCTGTTTTAGCATAATCTAAAGTTTGTTTTGCGATCGCATCTTTATCTGCTAATGCTTGGTAACGGTTTAAATCTGTTTGCACACGATCCAAATTAGATTGTGCAATTTTAAGATTTGCTCTGGCTTGATCTAAAGCCGCAGCATAGCGAGTGCCGTCAATTTCATATAATTTTTGACCTTTGGATACCGATGCTCCATCAGTTACAAATATTTGCGTTACATAACCAGAAACTTCAGCAAATAAATCAGCTTCATTTAAGGGTTTTACAGTAGCTGGATATGTTTGGTTTCCTGTGACAATTTCTTCTGTGGCAGTTGCTATGGAAACAGGTACAACACGTTCTGCTTGCTGTGCAGCCTGTTGTTTCTGAGCATCTTTATTGCCACATGACTGCCAGATTAGCGTAGTCCCAATAAAAAAAGCTGCTAATAAATGTTTTTTATTCATGATATTCTTGGTTTCTTAATGTTGTTTATTTTGTATCTACAGTTCCTAATGCTTTTTGAACATCTAGCTTACTCGATAGAAGTGCATAAAGTGCATTTAAATAATTCAATTGACTTGTTTTAAGATCAGTCTCAGCTGTCATTAAGTCTAAGTAAGTCTTAATACCTTCATCATATTGTAACTTAATGGTATCATAGACTTCCTTAGATAAGTCAACATTATCTCTTGATGTTTTCCAATCAATTAGGTTGGCATTATATGAAGCTGTTGCAAGTGCATATTCTGTGTTGACTTGATTTTTCAAATCTTCCATGCTTAAATCAATTCTACTTTCGCGTAGTTTGGATTGATTGATCTGATGCTTTCTTTTAAAACCTTGAAAAATTGGAATAGATACAGATAATCCAGCTACAGAGCTTGGGAAATTGTCATTATACAAATCCTTAAATTTGTTATTTCTGTAATTAAATGCATAGTTATAAAATGCGCTTACATTTGGGAGGTAGGTCCATTTATAGTATTGCGTTTCTAATTCTTGCATTTTCTTGGACGTTTCCAATTGTTGGAATTCAATTCTATTGGTTACGCTAGCAGATGAAGTCGTGTCAATCAGAATCTGATTTTCCATATTCGCATTCTCAAAAGATAATGTAATATCAACTTTATGATCAACTGCTATTAAATTTTTTAAATAATCATATTTATAACGGCGTAGTTCAATAGTCCGTTTTTCGTCCGCATTTGCATTGCTTAACGCAATTTGAGCTCTTTTGAAATCGGTTTTGTCAACCATACCAACTTCGTAGCGTACTTTAGCGTCGTTATATTGTTTTTGAAGTCTAGCAATGTTTTCACGAACAATTTTGATCTGCTCTTCACTCGTTAAAATATCATAGTAAGCTTTACTCACTTCAACCACTGTGTTGATTTTTTGACTTTCAGTGTTTTGCTTATTGGATTGACGGATAAGTGTTGCTGCTTTTGAAGCTTGCATAAGTGCCGGATTCAAAATCTGTTGATCAGCCTGTAAGGTTAAAGCACTAGCATTCTTCTGTCCTAACGCAATGTTCTGTCCACCTATAAAAGAGGTGGGAACTTTAACATTGTAGTTGTAAGAACCATTAGCGTTTACCTGTGGCAACCAGCCAGACAAGGCAATGTCGATATCTTTTTCGCCAATTTCCTCATCAATTGCAGCCTGTTTCAGACTTATCTTGTTGCTAAGGGCATAGTCAATGAGTTGCTGCAAATTTGCTTTAGCAGGTAATGTCTCATTGCCTGTTTGTTGGGCATAACTAACATTGTATATTGTAGTCATGGCTGCCAAAGAAAAGGCTATTTGTCTAAACTTCATAAAATTATTTATTTTTAACTCCATCCCAAATGATGTTTACAACATCTTCGATGCTTTCATTTGATTTTAATTTGTTGTGTTTCACTCCTTTAATTGCTGATACAGCAGTTCCAAAGAAGACGCAAGCTAATGCTTCTACATTGGTGTCTTTTAATTCGCCTTTATTGATTCCTGTTGTTAAGAATTTAAGTATATTACTCTGACCACTAATAGATTCATTTGTTTCATAACTGTTCACCTTATAATAAGGAGATGAGTAAAATTGTTCAAAAAAACTGAACATTTCTACATGTTCTCTGTAAAATTTTACAAAGCCTTTCCATATATGAAAAAAAGTGTCTTTATAAGTCAATTTATCATCCAGCGATCCAAAGATTGCTTCATTTAAAGTGTCGCCACAGTATTGAAACAGACTAACGATCAAATCATCTTTCGATGGGAAGTAATGATAGATTGTACCGATTGCGACATCAGCTTCCTGAGCTATCTTGCTCATCGCTGTGCCATGAAATCCATGATCTTTGATCAACCGAAGTGTGGTCTCAAATATGGAAATCACTTTAGAATTATTTTTTGTGTATTGAACGTTCATTCGGTTCCAAATGTAGAAATTTTAATCAAATCTAAATGTCAAAATATTGTAATGAAAAACTATATTTTATTCATTGCAGACATCTATTTATTCGCATTTCCAATGTTAACATATTTTAACATTTAGTTGGTTTGCTAATCAATTTGCATGGCCTATATTTGTACCATCATAATTTAGGTTTATAATTGGTTAGTAAAGGTTTTCATTCTCCCCGTTTGAAAACCTTTCTTTTTTTACCTAAATAGGTGCCAACACAAAAAAAGCCTAGTTGATTAACTAAGCTTTTCTTTAAATCATGGAATGTCCTACTTGCAATTTTTTAAACTCATCTGAACTTCTTCTAGACTGAATATTTTATCTTGCTTACCAAAATTTGTAGTAATATAGGTTAAAACATAGGCGATATCGATGTCGGTCAAGATTTCATTCGCTGGCATTTTAGTGTTAAATGTTTTGCCCGCAACTACAATTTCTTCTTCTAGTCCATTCTTAACAATACAGGATAAACGATCTCTATTTTTTGTTAAAAATTCTACATCGGTTAATGGTGGATATAATAGGCCTAAGCCTTCACCCTTATCGCCATGACAATTTTTACAATGATTAATATATATTTTTTGTCCATTTACGGCATATTGTGCTGTCTTTATATCTTTGCCTGACTGGCAACTGCTTATCGAGCATAAAGAATATAGAGCGATCAATACTCCTAAAAGATATAGTTTTATCATTTTACTTTTCTTCGAGTAGGATAGCAAGTTCTTTTTGTAGTTTCGCAACTTGCTCATCATTAGTACCGTCATAAGCACCGCGTATTCTTTTTTGTTTATCTACTAATACCAGATATCCTTGATGATCATATCCCCCTGGCGCATTTTTGTCTTCTGCTGTGTAGACTAGGTATTGGTTTGCAATTCCATAGATATCAGCTTTTGATCCCATTACAAAATTCCAATGATCATTGCTAACACCCAATTTATTGGCATATTCTTTTAAGACATGTGGCTGGTCATATTTGAAATCAATGCTATGTGATAAAAAGTAAACTTGATCACTATCCTTATATTGCTCGTATACTTTCAACAGATTTCTATTCATAGTAGGGCATATACTTGGGCAATGAGTGAAAAAGAAATTAGCGATATACACTTTGTTATCAAAATTCTTATCCGTTATATAGACACTATCTTGGTTTAGAAATTTGAAAGGGGGGATGGTATGGTATAGGGTATCAATAACCGTCTTACCATCTATAATTTTCTCTACTGGTTCACGTTGACCATAAATAGGAAGTGTAACAGTATTGGACTGACAACTAGATATTGTAAATGTTGTTAGTCCAATAAGAAAAGAAGCACCAATCTGAATTGATTTTAACATATTAATACTTTTTTAAGATTTCTTGTTTCTCTTTTGATACACGATCAAAGACTGCTTTCATGTCTTTTACTTTAGTCAATTCGCGATTAGCATAATCTACTGTCGTTGAATCGGCACTATAGTCTTTCATCCAATCCATCATATGATCTGTTGCATCTTCGAGATTGCTTTTTAACTGAGACAATTCTTGTCGAGTATTTGTTGTATCTAGATCAGGTTTAGCTGTTTTTATAGCACTAAGATTTGTGAGGATTGAATCGATAGTAACTGCATCTTTATCAAAAATGCTTACTTGCGGCATGATCTCATCATGAATTTTCATGGTTTCTTCTTGTGTTTTCGCTAAATCATTTTGATTATTTGTATTTGAGCTATTGGCACATGAAGTTATTGCAAAAGCTGACGCAACTAAAAAAGCTAATTTTTTCATATTGAAATATTTTGTCTGTTACCGACAAAGATACCAAATAGATAAAGAAGATAATAGCTTATTATACTCTCGTGTATGTAAAATTCAGGTCACGAATATAGATTTCATTTTTCGCAATGGCACAAATTTCATTTTGATCGTTTACAATTTCTACAGAAAATGTCTTAATAATCCGACCTCTGTTTTTAAGTGTATCCATGCATTCATTAAAATCCTCGTCAGTTATTTTGATCGAAAATCTAAGATTGGTCAAGCCAGGCTTTTTATATTCAATGGATGCTGATTTGAGCCAAGCTACAGTTTTTTTAAATCCATGCGATTGTAAGCGCTGATCAATAAGAATCGCATAAAAAGGATCAACTGCTGAAAAAATTGTTCCACCAAATATGGTACTGTTTGAGTTTTTATTGAAAATGCTTTTGATAATTTTTACATCCACACCTTGAAAGTCTGTATGAATTTTTTTGACCCATATGCGTTGGAATAAAAATGGCGGGTAAATTCTTAATAACCACTTTAGGGATTTGGGACTATACAACATGGTGCAAATGTAATACAATAAATTAAAATTCGTTTGCTAATTGATTTGTAAAAATGGTTCCACAATGATATTTTTATAAAAAAATAAAATATGGCTAACCAACCCGAAATGTCCTCAAACAAGAATGTTTGGATTATTATTCTTGTTGCCTCATTGGGGTATTTTGTTGATATATATGACCTCATTATCTTTTCGATTGTTCGTGTTAAATCTTTTGAAGAAATAGGTGTTTCTCCTGCGGATATGCGTTCCGAGGGGGAGTTTGTATTAAATATGCAGATGGGTGGATTACTGATTGGAGGTGTGATCTGGGGGATCATTGGTGATAAGTTTGGGCGATTGAAAGTCTTGTTTGGTTCGATTTTGCTGTATTCATTGGCGAACATATCGAATGGTTTTGTACATGATGTGATGACGTACGGTATCATTCGTTTCATTGCCGGTATTGGTTTAGCGGGTGAATTGGGAGCCGGTATTACCTTAGTTAGCGAAAGCATGCATAAATCAAAACGAGGGTATGGTACCATGCTGGTTGCTACAGTTGGTGTCTTAGGCGCCGTTTTAGGATATTTTATATCTGAACAATATGATTGGAGAACTGCCTACTTTGTTGGTGGCGGTATGGGATTGTTGTTACTGTTAATGCGGGTAGGGGCACTCGAGTCTGGCTTGTTTAAAACAGCAGAAGAGAAAACAGTAGTGAAGGGCAAGTTTAGTATGCTTTTCACTGATAAACGTCGTTTTAAAAGATATTTATACTGTTTGTGCATCGGATTACCGATTTGGTTTGTGGTAGGCGTACTGGTTACTCAGGCTCCAGAGATTGGTAAAGCGCTACATGCGCCAGTGGTTCTTAGTGCTGGAAAAGGAGTTTTGTTCACCTATCTGGGGATTTCTTTAGGGGATTTACTGGCAGGTTTATTAGCTCAGGTTTTGAAATCACGAAAGAAAGTCGTTTTACTGTGTCAAATAATTATCCTCGTAAGTTCTTCATGGTATTTATTAAGTGATGGTTTTTCTGAGACTAAATTTATATGGCTTTCCTTTTTTATGGGACTTGGTATAGGTTATTGGGCAACTTTTGTCACCATATCTGCAGAACAGTTCGGGACGAATTTGCGAGCTACAGTGGCCACTACTGCACCAAACTTTGTTCGTGGAGCACTGATCCCTTCAACAATGTTGTACGGTGTTCTTGTCAATCACTGGGGTATTATTACAGCCGCATTTATGATGATATTTTTATTATCAGGAATTGCTATATATGCATTAACACAGCTCGAAGAGAGCTTTGATAAAGATCTGAATTATCTGGAAGAAGAGTAGGCAAAAATTAGCGCTTTGGACATTTGCCGCAACGATTCCCTTTTTTATATTTCTTACAACATTTTTTGAAACAAGCACATGAAAAAGGAGAAAACGGACTTAATGCTTTTGTATCAGCACAAAAATCTATTTTCTCCTTTGAGAATGTATCTTGAAGTTCTGTTCCTTGCAATTCTGAAGTATTCATAATGCAAAGATATATATTATTTATAAGTAGTCTAAATAAAAAACGTTAAATTACATCTTTTTTAGTAAGTTGTCAATTACTTTAGGGTATTGCTGATGTTCTAATTGTTGTCCTTTAAACTTAATTACCTCTAAAGTATCATGAGGCTCTACTTTAAATCGGCCTTGATAAATTACTTCTCCTTCATCAAAATGCTCATTTGCAAAATGAATTGTTATGCCATGCTCTGTTTCTTTATTTGCCAATACGGCTTTATGAACATGATCACCATACATACCTTTGCCACCATATTTAGGTAACAGCGCTGGATGGATATTAATAATCTTATTGGGAAAAGCTTGTAAAAGATTATTAGGAACTAACCAAAGGAATCCTGCAAGTACAATTAAGTCAATGTTTAAGTTTTTTAACATTTTAACAATTTCGTCCGATTTGAAAAATTCATTTCGGTCAAATACGTGGACAGGTATTTCAAAATTATCAGCTCTTTGGATAACATATGCATCAGCATTATTGCTCAATACGATAGCGATTTCGGCATCTTCAGAATATTTAAAATACTCCATTATTTTTTGGGCATTGGAACCAGAACCTGAAGCAAATATGGCAATACGTTTTTTCACAGTTTAATTGTGTTAAGTGACGTTCTAAAAAAAGTTAATCAACCAAACTTACGTTATTTTTTGTAAATAAACTAACAGCTTGGTGTTATGTGTACAATTTGACTCGTATATTTAACCTTTGTCAATACTGTTTTATTTTTAATCTTATGAAAACATTTACATTAATAATAATTACTTTTTTACTTATACCAACAAAGCGTGTCAGTGCTCAGGCGCCTACACAGATCCCTTATTTTTCTCTTCAAGAGGTATTTACCGGTAAATCTTTTAAAACGTCCGATTTACCAAAGGAGGGACTTATCATTTTTAATTACTATGACACGGGTTGCAGTCATTGTCAAAAAATGGGGGCGGGGATAGCGGAACAGATACAGTCGTTTAAAAATATTAAATTCTACTTTGTTGCCATGAATGATGTCGAATATGTGGAAGGATTTATAAATATGTTTGCAAAGAAATTGAGACCTCATCCTAACGTGTCTTTTATTTTAGATAAAAATGGACAGTTTATCAGCTTATTTAAACCTACACAAACACCTTCACTGTATATCTACGATGCAAAAACACACAAATTATTAAAACATTTAGATGGTGTTGATGATGTTAAGGTATTGCAAGTAGCTTTGCAACAGCTAATCAAATAGTTTTGCTTGTCTTCTAGTTGTAATTTTTAAATACAAGAGTCTTTTTTTGATACAACTAATTATAAATATTTGCTATTTTTGCGACATCAAATCAAGATATGAGCGACTCAATTAAACACGAGTGCGGTATTGCACTTATTCGACTGTTAAAGCCCCTTTCTTATTACCAGGAAAAATACGGTACGCCTTACTACGGCATAAACAAATTGTACTTATTGATGGAAAAGCAACACAACCGTGGCCAAGATGGTGCGGGTATTGCGACCATAAAATTCGACGTAAAGCCAGGAAATCGGTACATTTCTCGTTACAGAGCGATGGGATCCAGTGCTGTGGCTGATATCTTTGAATATGTACAAAAGAAGTTTGCATCTGTACACAAGGCATATCCGGAGGAATCTAAAGATACACAATGGTTAAAAGATAATGTTAGTTTTACCGGAGAGGTATTATTAGGTCATTTGCGTTACGGTACTCATGGTAAAAATAGCATTGAAAGTTGTCACCCTTTCTTAAGACAGAACAACTGGATGTCTCGCAATTTGGTTGTTGCCGGTAATTTTAACATGACAAATGTTGACGAATTATTGCAACAGTTGTACGAGCTAGGTCAACACCCAAAAGAAAAGGCAGATACAGTTACTGTATTGGAAAAAATTGGACATTTCTTAGATGACGAAAACCAGGATTTATTTGACAAGTTTAAGAAAGAAGGTTATTCTAATATTGAAATCAGTTCTCTGATTGCAAAAAACTTGGATGTTCCTAAGATCTTAACGCGTTCAGCAAAAACTTGGGATGGTGGTTATACGATTGCAGGTATATTTGGTCATGGAGATGCATTTGTTATGCGCGACCCTGCCGGTATCCGTCCAGCTTTCTATTATAAAGACGATGAAGTGCTTGTTGTTGCTTCGGAAAGACCAGTTATTCAGACTGCATTTAATATTCCTATTGATAAAGTGCAGGAAATTAAACCTGGACATGCGTTGATTGCAAAAAAAGATGGGACAGTTACCGAAGAAATGTTTAGAGAGCCTGTTGAGCAAAAATCATGTTCTTTCGAGCGTATCTATTTTTCAAGAGGTTCAGATGCTGATATTTATAAAGAGCGCAAAAAATTAGGTCGCCTTTTATGTCCGCAAGTATTAAATGCAATTGATAATAATATTAAGAACACGGTATTTTCTTTTATTCCAAATACGGCTGAAGTATCTTACTACGGTCTGATGGATGGTATCAATACCTACGTTAGAGATTTTCAAAAGGATGCCTTATTAAATAGAGCGGATAAGATTGATGACGGTGAGTTAGAAGATATTTTAAGCATTCATCCTCGTTTTGAGAAATTGAATGTGAAAGATGCTAAGTTACGTACATTTATTACGCAAGATGCTGATCGTACTGATATGGTACAGCATGTATACGATACAACTTACGGAATTGTTAAAGATCATGAAGACACAATCGTTGCGATTGATGATTCCATTGTAAGAGGAACAACCTTAAAACAAAGTATCTTAACAATTTTAGATCGTCTGAATCCGAAGAAGATTGTAATTGTTTCATCAGCACCGCAAATTCGTTACCCAGATTGTTACGGTATCGATATGTCTAGAATGGGTGAGTTTGTTGCTTTTGAAGCGGCTATATCGTTATTAAGACAACGTGGTTTAGCACATATTATTGATGAAGTATATCAAAAATGTTTGGTTTCGATAACAGCAGATATTGACGACATAGAAAATTATGTCAAAGCTATCTACGAACCCTTTACAGATGATGAAATTTCAAATGAAATTGCGAGAATCATTACGCCACATCATTTGAAAGCTGAAGTAACAGTGATTTTCCAGACTTTAGATAATTTACATATTGCTTGTCCTGATCATAAAGGTGACTGGTACTTCTCTGGTAATTATCCGACTCCTGGAGGAAATAAAGTTGTTAATAAAGCATTTATGAACTGGGTAGAAGGTAAGAACGTAAGAGCTTACTTCAGCAGTTAATAAGAGCGAAATACATATTATAGAAAAGGCCCGATATTTATATATCGGGCCTTTTCTATAATATGTATTTTAAGTCAATTTTAATCTAAAATAATCGATTGTATACCTATTCGTTAGAACTGCTACAAACGTTTCAAAACAAAGTAAAATCCTACTGCTGTACACGCGAGAACGGCAGAGGTAGCCCACCAAAGTGTTGTGAATCCAAAGGATCCAACTATATTTGTCCCTAAAAGCGGTGAAAAAATATTCGCAGCAGAGAAGGCTAATGAATTGAAGCCCATATAGGCTCCCTGTGTTTTGGCTGTTGACCTGTTTATGGTTACAGTTGCCATAAAAGGCAGTGTTAACATTTCGCCGATGCCAAACACGAAAAAAGTAACATAGAGCATGAATACCCCTGCATGTATATTGAACATGGCATAAGATATAGAACAGAAAAGTGTTCCGATTACCAATGTTTTTGTGATGGTCAATTTGTTTTCTGCAATATGTACAATAAACATCTCTAAAAGAACGATAATTAAACCGCTCCAGCCCATTAAAAATCCGATCTCATGTTCATTTAAGTGATGCACTTCACGATAGAAAATAGGAAGTGTCGATATGAGTTGGAAAAAACATAATGAGAATATACAGCAAAGGATATTAAAGATGATAAATGGACTATCTTTATAGGGATTTCGTTCTTTTTTATGCTGCGATGTCGTGGTAACAGGTGCTGTTTTTAAAGTTTTTAAATTGTTTTTTTCCTTCTTATAGAAAAATAGAAAAAAGACAACCGCTGCCACTGCTGCCGCCATTGCATTTCCGTAGAATATCCAGTTAAAGGATATCCCTGCTAAAAAGCCACCAACCGCAGGTCCAATTGAAAACCCCAGGTTAACCGCTAATCGATTCAATGAAAAAGCACGTGTTATATTTTCAGGTTTTGCATAGCTTGCGACCGAAACCGAGTTGGCAGGTCTGAATGCGTCAAAGACAGCACTCAAAATAAAGATCATTATACCTAAAGACTCGACAGTCCTGAAGTAAGGAGTGATCAGAAATAGGGGAGCTGCTAATGTCAAACTGAGTAGCTGGACTTTAAAACTCCCAAATCGATCTGTCAGCCAACCCCCTACATATGAACCGCAAACAGATCCAAAGCCGAAACACATCAGAACAAGACCAACCTGCTTAATGTTGAAATTAAGAGCCTGGGTCATGTAAATTCCTAAAAATGGGATTACCATGCTTCCCATTCTGTTGATAAGCATTACAATTGCGAGCAACCATGCGGAGCGCGATAACCCTTTGAAGGATCCGATATAGATGGATAAAAGTTTTTTCAAGTGAATATGTAAAAAAAGCCAAAGGAATAAATCATATCCCTTTGGCTAGATAAAAATGTTATTTTTAAACTAATTGGGATGCTTCGATAGAATTGTTAATTTCATAAGTTGAGGCTAACATATTCTTTTTACCTGTCGAAGGTTCAAAAATAATATCAACTCTTCCTAAGTTTATTCCTGCAAAACCCACTTGGTTAACGGCTGTCTTTGTTCCCTTTAAGTTCGTTACAAAAGTAGGTTCTTTCAAAAAGGTATGCGTATGTCCACCAATGATTAAATCGATATCACTAGTCTTGGAAGCTAATACGAGGTCGGATACCTTCTCACTTTCGTATTGATACCCTAAATGAGATAGACAAATGACAAGGTCACATTTATGCTTTTCCTTTAATTCTTTGACCACGCGGTTTGCAATAAGAATTGGATCCAGGTATTTCATGCCTTTGAAATTATTCGGATCAACCAGCCCTTCAATATCTACCCCTAAACCAAAAACACCAATCTTCACTCCACCTTTTTTGAAGATGGTATAATCTTGTGTTTTTCCTTCCAGCACTGTTCCTGTGAAGTCATAGTTTGCCGTTAAAAAAGGAAATTTGGCGTGATCCAGATATTTGATAAGCCCATTTAACCCATTGTCAAATTCGTGATTACCAAATGTACCCGCATCATATCCCAATTTGGTCATTAAGTCAAGCTCTAATTTCCCTCCAAACAGATTAAAATAGGGAGTACCTTGGAACATATCGCCTGCGTCCAACAAAAGAACATGATCTTCCTCAGCCCTTACTTTTTTGATAAGTGTACTTCTGCGTGCAACTCCTGCCAATCCTTGATATCTACCGCCATCCATAGGAAAGGGTTCAATTCTGCTGTGAACATCATTGGTATGTAGAATGGTTAATTTTATTTTTTTTGAACCTGCAAATGATGAGAATGGTAACGTACCAAGGGTTACTGCTGCAGAAAGGCCTGCGGCAGTCTTTATAAAGCCTCTTCTATTTAATGATTTTAACTCTTCCATCTAATTGCATATTAATTTTTTGACCATTTTTTGTAAAGCTGGAAATAAAGTCCATCAAGCTTTCCCTTACTTTTTGAGGATAATCAGTTCTTTTAAGCGCATGTGTAAATAAATCTAAATTGTCTCCTCCATTCGCTAGGTAATCATAGGTGACTACTTTATAGGTTTTATTTTTGTCTATATCTTTTCCCTGTACCTGAATATTTATTGGCTTTTTATCTTGGATAGATAAGGTAATTCCTGAAACAGGTTGCCCCCCTGTTGCCGCTATAAAGTTGGCGAGTTGTTCAATTTGTTCACCGCTCAGCTCCATCACTGTAAGCTGATTTTCAAATGGCATAACCTCAAAAACACTCTCTACAGTAATATCTCCCGCTTTTATTTCATTGCGAATACCGCCCTTTGTTGCAAAAGCGATATCAGCCTTGTTGTTGATTTTTTCACTGGCAACCAATAGCGCTTGTGTAAAGAAATTTCCCATTAAAGTTTCAGGAGTCTTTTCTTTAGTCAATGCAACTTCCGAGAAGCCGATTACCCGGTTCATCTCTGCCTGCATTTGCTTTTTATAGGGACTATAAATAGCTACGATCGCGGTATCCTCAACGGTGCTTTTATTGATCTCGTATTGCTTAAAGTCCTTTTGGACAGGACTTAATTTTTTGCTGCAAGATGTGCTAAGTAAAATAGCTAAAAACCCGAAGGTTACATATTGAAGTTGATGTATAGTAAGTTTCATCATGTAATAAGTGTTTTCGGTACAAATGTAGATAATAAAAGCCTAACATTTTTGTTAAGCTTTTATTATCAATATGCAAAAGAAGGCGCTTTTTCTAATTGGCAACCTCTGTTTTTTTAATGTCTTTTCTGACCACAGCATCTCTTTGATTTCTCAATCGTATTGATTTCCGACGATCTGCAATGGTCGTTTTTGTGATTTTTGCAACCATTTTATTATTCTTATATAATTTCCAGTTCATCAGCAATACGGAAACCAATATAATAACTAGGCCTATTACTTGTATGTATGTCACGGCATGGCTACTGAAAAAGTAACTTAATACCAATGCTACAATAGGATTAACATAGGCATATGTACTTACTTCCGTAGCAGGTCTTACTGATAGCAACCAGATGTAAGAACTGAATGCTAAAATAGATCCAAAAACAATTAAGTACGATATATTAAACCAGTCGATAGGCGTTACCTGTTGAAAACTAAAATGAGCAAATTCACCATTTAAGCTGGCAACAATTGTAAATAATACACCTGCTGTAATCATCTGCCATGCAGTCTTTACGGAGACATGTAAATCTTCCGTCTCTTCTTGCTGGCTTTTCTTCTGGTATTTGGAATATAATGAACCTGCAGTCCAGGCGATAGATCCAAGCACCATAATCACTAAAGCAATAACGGTTATTTCTTTATTTGCAGAAGATTTGCTTGCGATGATTTGCTCTACAAAGAGTAAAACAACACCAGCAAAACCTAAAATCAAACCAGCGATGGTAGATTTACTGCTGAAATTTTCTTTCCATTTTGGTTTATCAAGAATAACAAACCAAATCGCCGCTGCTGCCGCAATAATCGCCGCAACACCACCTGAAACATATTGCTCTGCCCAGATAAGACCACCCATATCAATAAATAAGAGTAAAAATCCGACAACAATAGAATCGCGGATTGCTCTCTTGTTGAATATTTTATAACCCTTCAATACACAGTACCCCATCAGCAAAATACTTGCAGTAATAAACCTAAAAGATCCTAAAATGAATGGCGGGAAACTGTGTAGCGCTTTTTCAATAAAGAAAAAAGTCGACCCCCATACAATGTATACGACAGCATACGCGAGTACGATCATTAAAGGGCTTGCTTGTTGTACTTTATTATTTAACATCTCTCTATTCCTTTCCTAAATTATTCCGGTATAACTAATTGTTGTTCTTCTTTCACTGTTTGCAAAACAATTGTGGTTCTTGTTGAAATTATTCCTTCAATTTTTCCCAAAGTGTTACGCATCAAATCGACTAACGCAGTAGAATCAGCCGTCCGAACTTTGATTAGGTAACCATCATCTCCAGCAATATCATGCACTTCCTGCACTTCGGGTATCTCTGCTAGAAGAATACCGACTTTCTGTTCTCCAATTATATCGTTCGCTTTGATAAATATAAACGATAGTAATTTCTGATCAATTGCCGCTGGATTTATCTTGGCGTTGTATTGTAGGATTACATTTTTTTGCTCTAATTTTTTAACACGTTCTAAAATCGCAGAAGGAGCCATACTAAGCTCTCTTGCTATATCAGCATTATTGATTCGAGCATTATCCTGCATTAAACGCAAGATTTTGAAATCTACATGATCTAAATTATATTCTACTTTTGTCATATCGAATGCAAAGGTAGTGATATTTCGAATAATATTCAAATTATTTAGTTAAATTCAGAATATAATTCTATTTGCGAGGTTATTTTTTTTAGAACAAATAGTCTTTTCACTAGCCTGAGTACTAGTTTTTTTTATTTAATAATCTGATTATTAGGGCATTTGTGTTCTTTTGAATTATCTTTGGTATTTTAGGTGTCTCATCGAATATTATTCGCTAAAGGTTTCCATCGAGTATTTTTCACGTAATATTTTAATGATATAACTGGTGCTAAGAGTGACAATCAATCCTATGAGACAACCAATAGTGACACAGGCAAAACGATCGAGTGCGGCAACATATGACTTTAATTGATGTTCATGAACCACGACAATGATCATGGCTACCATTGCTGTACGGGCCACACTTAGGATATTGAATAACCTGCATATAGCGACGGATGTGATGACACCCAAAAGCATAGACCACATCTGAGGAAGATTGGTAAAATAAAACAGTATACCCGTCGCCGAACCAATAAAATTAGACTTAGTTCTATCAAAAGCAATTTTTGTTGCTTCATTATCATCCGGAGAAATCACTAAAACAATAGAAATTAAAGCCCATATTGCTGAATATTCAGGAAAGCTGATATATAAAAAGTAACCAATAGAAAAACCGATCAAAATACGAATCAGATAGATGATGAAGTCGGAGTGAAGGCTATATCGCATGAGGGTTTTACGCATCTTAAAATATTTTACTGCAAAAGTACATCTTATTTGCAGCATCAAAAAATCATATACATGCGTTTTTATGCATGTTTAATATTGTTTTTTCATTTTCTTGCATTATCAATTCTTTTCATTATTTAAAATAGTTAGATTTGTTGATACAAATTATACCATACTGTGAAGGAAAATATTTCTTTAGATCAATTATCGCAATCTTTAACGGGGGACTTGTATTATGATGATTCTGCTTATCACCATACCATCCGTCTTGCCTATTCCACTGATGCATCCGTGTACCAAGAACTACCTTTAGCTGTAGCGATTCCCAGAAATAGTGGAGATATCAAAATTTTAATACAGTTTGCATCTGCAAACGGCATTACGATTATTCCGAGGACAGCAGGTACATCCTTAGCTGGTCAGGTTGTTGGAAATGGTATCGTTATGGATATCTCGAAGTATTTTAATAAGATACTTGAATTAAATGTCGAAGAACAATGGGTGCGTGTGCAACCTGGTGTTATTCGTGATGATCTCAATCATTACCTCAAACCATTTGGCTTCATGTTTGGTCCAGAAACCTCAACAGCAAGTCGTGCGATGATTGGTGGAATGATCGGTAATAATTCCTCCGGATTACATTCCATTGTATGGGGCGATACCCGTCAAAATTTATTAACAGCGAATGTCATATTAGATGATCAGTCTGAGGTCGTATTTGAAGCGTTGGACGAAGCATCTTATTTCAAGAAATTAATACAAAAAGATAGGGAAGGTGCAATTTACCGCGAATTGAATGCGATGTTGACAGTGGAAGAAAATATGCAGGCAATAGCATCGGGATATCCCAAACGGTCGATAACAAGACGAAATACAGGATATGCACTGGATATGGTATCAGATAAAACTGCTCCTTTCAATATGTGCCGTCTATTAGCTGGTTCTGAAGGAACCCTAGCGATCGTTACAGAGGCCAAGTTGCAATTATTACCATTACCGCCTAAAGAATTAGGTCTCCTATGTATCCACTTTGACGATATGATTGCGTGTATGGAAGGTAATGTGATTGCTTTGTCACATAATCCCGAAGCCTCGGAACTTGTCGATAAGTATATCATGGATTTTACTGTCGGGCACCCCACTTATCAATATAATCGTTTTTTTATAGAAGGTGATCCCAAAGCTTTGCTTATAGTGGAGTTCAGAGGAAATACGCCAGATGAAGTGGAAGCAAAGGCGATGGCATTGAAGGCCGCGTTGATTCAAAAGCATTTGGGTTATGCTTATCCATATATAACAGGTGAGCAGACCAATTTGGTTTGGGATGTACGGAAGGCGGGTTTAGGGTTAATCCGTAATTTACCCGGAGATAGTCAGCCGGTTAATTTGATTGAGGATTGTGCGGTTTCTCCGGAAGATTTACCTGCATATGTAGCAGATATTCAAAATTTATTGATTGCAGAGGGAGTTCACGCATCTTATTACGCGCATGCTGGAGCAGGAGAACTCCATATTGAGCCTTTTGTTAATTTAAAAACAGAATCGGGGGTAAAAACTTTTCGCTCGATCTTAGAAAAGACAACAGATTTAGTTTTAAAATACAATGGATCTTTAAGTGGTGAGCATGGTGATGGTCGTCTGAGAGGTGAGTTTATTGAGAAAGTTTTAGGAGGAAAAGTCTTTAAACTCATTGAGCAGGTTAAAGAAATATTTGATCCTAAAGGCGTATTTAATGCCAATAAGATTGTAAATACACCACCAATGGACACCCATCTCCGTTATGATAATAATAAAAATACAACACAGATAAAGACCTATTTCGATTTTTCGAAAGAGGAAAGTATCCTACGTCTGGCCGAGAAGTGTTCCGGATCAGGTGACTGCCGAAAAACAGAAATTACCGGTGGAACGATGTGCCCCTCTTTTATGGCTACACGCGATGAAAAGGATACGACACGCGCTCGTGCCAATATGTTGCGTCAATTTTTGACAAATTCAACAAAAGAGAACCGGTTTGACCATGAAGAATTAAAAGAAGTGATGGACTTATGTTTATCATGTAAAGGTTGCAAAACTGAATGCCCTTCTAGTGTTGATGTAGCTAAGATGAAAGCCGAGTTTTTACAACATTATTACGATGAGCATGGTGTGCCCTTCCGGTCGCGAGTGATTGCAAATTTCACAGAATCTCAAAAATTAGGATCACTGGTAGCGCCCTTATACAACTTTGTTGTCAAAAATGACTTTTTAGCGGGCCTTGTAAAAAGAACCATAGGTTTTGCCCCTAAGAGATCACTGCCGTTGGTAGCTGGTACTACATTGTCACAATGGGTGAGAAAGCAGAAATACAAGACAGATGCAAAGCGGCGTGTATACTTATTCGCAGATGAATTTACAGAATATAACGATGCCGAAATAGGTATTACAGCATATAAATTACTAACTGCTTTAGGCTATGAAGTGATTATTCCAAAACATATTGAGAGTGGCCGAACTTATCTTTCAAAAGGTCTGGTTAAAGAAGCGAAGAAGATCGCTAATAAAAATATTACTTTTTTGAAAGATCTAATAACAGAGGAGACCCCCTTATTAGGAATAGAACCATCGGGTATCATTACCTTTAGAGATGAATATCTTTCTTTGGTAGATTCGGATCTCTATGAAGATGCAAGTAGAGTAGCTAAAAATGCATTGATGTTTGATGAGTTTTTACTGAAAGAGATTGAAGCTGGCCGTATTCAAAAAGAGCAGTTCAGTACGCGTGAGAAAACAATTAAGTTGCATGGACATTGCTATCAAAAAGCATTTCATTTAGTAGAAACAACAGAGAAAGTCTTGTCATTTCCTCAAAACTACCAAGTAGAGGTGATTCCATCAGGCTGTTGTGGTATGGCGGGATCATTTGGTTATGAAAAAGAACACTACGACATCTCGATGAAAGTAGCAGAATTGGTTTTGTTGCCTACTGTCCGAAATACGGATTCTTCTACATGGATTGCTGCGGCAGGTACATCTTGCCGGCACCAGATTAAAGATGGAGCGGCAAGACATTCTTACCACCCTGTAGAAATCTTATATGATGCTTTAATTAAGTAAAACAATCAATCTATTTTATTTGTTTATCAGTAAAAATCGTTAGTTTTAGTAAACGATTTTACTGATAAACATAATTACTGAAAAAGATGAGAAAAATAAATCAAATTGCTGTTCTATCTGCGTTAGCTTTTGCGACAGCATGTGGCAACACTACCCAAAACCAACAAGGTGGCGATAAATCAAAAAAAAGTAACATTCCTATTGAGGAATTGACCATTGATGGACCTGTCACTAATAATAAACATCTTTTCTTACGTATTGTTGATGATGTAAAAACGGATTCTAGTTACATCTATACGGCTAAAAGTACCTTCAAAGGAGATACTGTTGGATTGAAAGTAGAAGTCGTAAATCTTATCCCTGCCGGAATTATTGATGATGTCGCTAATGAAGATGTTGGTTTTACAAAAGGTAAAATTAAAATTTCTTCTTTAGGTGCAGAGAGTGATGCTTTTATAAAAGCATTGGGTAAAATATATGAAGTACCAGCTTCTGGCCCTTTCGCAAGTGCAACATTGATACCGACAGTTTTCTCTTCAAATAAAGTAAATGCTGATCTTGATAAAACAGCAACTTATAGCTTTAAATTATTTTTAGAGCAAAAGTCAGGGGAACCGGCTGAAATGTTTTTCAACATTGATACGTATAAAAAATCTTTAGAATTTAAAGAGAAAGATCCTAAATTCCGCGCTCCGTTTATTTCCGCACTGGAAGGTAAATAAGCTTTAAAATCATATTATAAAAAAAAGGCTTTCTATTATTAGAAAGCCTTTTTTATGTTAGAAATCAAATTTTATTCTAGCCCTTATGCCCGATTTAGGAGCACCTGGGTGATCAAGATAATTTAATCTCCGGACATAATCTACGCGAAGTATTTTGAAAATATTGGACAATCCAACACTAGCCTCCATGTATGGATCCGATCCAAAGGTGTACGAAGATTGTATATTGTCAGCATTTTTCTGAAAGTCAAATACTTTGTCAGAATGATCTGGGTTGTTCTCATCTCGAAGCCCACCGTATACAGCTTTAAAACTAAATACTTCACGAAGTTTTAGCTTTTTAATACCAGGAATTTTGTTTAACAAGAAACCATTCATGTAGTATTGGATGTTAGCGGATGCATGGTGGTCACTGACAAATTCCAAGAAGTTCATCAAATTGTAAGAATTAAGCTGATATGCATAAGTCTGATTCGCACGGTGTATCGTTAAGAAAGGAAATGGAATTCCTTTACCAGCAATATAAGTACCTGCGACATCAATATCTGCATAGCCGAACTGGCTCAGGTAAAATCTTTTGAATGCTCCTACGTTAAAGTTGTGATAACTATATTCGCCTTTGAATACATCTTTAAGTCCAGCCGTGTAGTTAAAGTTAAAAATAGGGTATTCATTAAATATAGGAGTACGATAAAGCTTTCCTTGATAAAACTGTTCATTCGGAGCGTAGCGAATATTTACTGATAACTCCGTTGAATTGATTTCGTTGAACACTTTAGTTTGACCATTATCATCTATGATCTGATACCTTAAAGATCCTGCTGGCGATTGTTTTGTTGCATTAAATCCCAATCCAATACTTAAGCGATTTTCAAATTCTTTTCTATAATCAACGCGATAAACATCATTATAGATGTAATTTTCATTATCACCTCTTTTGAAGGATAGCAAAAAGTTATCTTCTTGTATAAATTCTAAAGCTTGACCAGGAATCTTGGTGTCACGTTGGAACGATGCCCGGATGTAGTGTTGTGGAAATGAATAAACAGACTTATTGTTGAAAGCATAAGTTCCGCTTAAAAAGTATTTCCATTTTTCATCTTTAAATCCATATGCTGCATACGATTCAGCATAAAACCTTTTACTGAATGATTCTGTAGTTCTACCACCAACACGTAGTCTAAATCCTTCGACAGGGTTAAAGCTATAAAAAGTATTTACCGGACCAATTTCAACAGGACCAGCCTGTTTATATCCCGATAATACCAAAGCTGCAATATCCATAAAGGTTTTAAAAGAAGGAATCTGTTGCAGGGTGTCGATATTATGATAAATATTCAGCTCATTTTTCGTTAAAGGAATTTGACGTTGCGTATCAAAAAGTTTTCGAGTACCCTTTCCATCTGCTATATTGTAAGCAATTACCGTTTCAGGACCACTATAAATACTATCCGGTTGAACAACGCCAGTTTTATAATTTTTATAGTTGACAGTTCTATTACCACGAATACCTGTTCCTTTATCTGTTAAAGAAAAATCAATACCAAGTGTACTTTGACTTAAATAGAATCTTTTACTCTCATCCTGATCAAATTTTAGTTCAATATTCATGTCCCTTACAAAGTTCAAATTGATATCATCAGCGACAGTCATATTAGCACCTTGTACAGCATAGTTACCATCCAGTGTAATATATAACTGGCCTTTGAAAAGCATGTCCGCTTTATTGCGTGGAAAAAAACTAAGTTCAACTAACCACGGTTGCTGTGTTTTTATCGTATCTGTGATAAAAAACTTGTAAAATGTGGGAGCCGAGTTGGCGATTGGACTTAAAAATTGATTCGTTACCAGCGTGATATTGTTATCGTAAATATCTACTGTCTCATAAAGTTTATTGAAATATGCACTTAAACCATCATTATCAATAAATTTGGGATCAAATTGCGCACGTTGCTCTCCTATGATATATTGTTTTGTTTTTTTAGGGTCCTTACGAAAATATACTTTTGAAAGTTTCTCTTCCATAAAAGCAGGCAATAGATATTTATTTGCAGTTTTAGCCGAATCATCTACTTCAAAAAGAAATTGGTAATTTTTGAATATTTTCTTGTTTACAAATTTCTCTGACAAATTACTCAGTCCTAAAGAGATCTTTTCATATTGGTCATACTGCGCGAATTGTTGCCCTGTTAATCTATTTTTACTTTTATTTTCGATTACTTTACGGATCAAAGCGACAGCAGGATTATCTTTGTTTGTATACTTTCTCTTTTTTGCTCTGACTACAACCTCGTCAAGGGTATTGTCCTGAGATTCCATCAATACCTCGATCTGTTGCGTCTCGTCATTCGTAACAAATACATCTTTATAATCATACCCAACACTTGATACACGGATTTTCACATAATTCTTTGGAAATTTTAAGGTGAACCGTCCAGACTCTTCAGTCGAAGTAGCATTGCCGGGGGCTGCAGGTGCTCCAACAACAGCAACTGTCGCGTAGCCAATCGGTTGTTTCGTCTTGCTGTCCTTAACGATACCCTGTACTGTTTTTAATTGGCCTAATGCTGCAGTAATACTTACTAACATGACTGATGCCAGTAAAAATAGTGTTTTTGCAATTGTACTGCTACTACGTTGGTATTCCATAATTTTACATTAATTATATCACAAATTACCGATACGTGTTATAACACCATCTTAATTTCTGACTTTTTAACTTAAAAGTTCTAATAAGTTGTATGCAAAAGAAATAAAAAATTAAGAATTAATAAAACATTTACAATTTTTTAACTTCACTATTTTTATTAATCGACTATTAACTTGTTGAATAGCAGTACATTTGTTTTAATGTCAGAATAAACTGACTATAATTTTACTTCTTTATGATGAAATTCGACCTAAATACAACCAATCTCGTTGACTATTGTAACAAAAAGGTCAGCGAAGTTGTTTTGATTTTTTAAAAATTTGGTTCCGACGCAAAATGAATGCGCTCTTTTGTAGTAGGGTGGTTAAACTCAATATAAGCAGCATGCAAGTGTAATCGATCGGATTTTTGACCATAAAGATCGTCTCCAACAATAGGACAGTTCATTCCTTTAGGATGAGCAGAATGAAGGCGAAGTTGATGTGTTCTTCCTGTCAATGGAAAGTATCGCACTTTGGTTTTACCGTTTATAATTTCGATTTTTTCCCATTTAGTAACTGCTTTCTTTCCATGTTCATAACAGACTAACTGTCGAGGTCTATCGTCAAGATCAACCCGTAGAGGTAGTGATATAATTCCAGAATCGGTATCGATAATGCCATCAAGTAAAGCAATATATTCCTTGACGATGGTATGGTTGATAAATTGACTCTGAATAAATTTGTGAGCTTCTTTAGTTTTGGCTATCACAAGAATTCCGGATGTAGACATATCTAACCGATGAACAATTAAAGGCCCTGCATCGGGATATTTTTTAAGCATGCGTGTATAGACCGAATCTTTAACATGTATTCCAGGTACGGATAGGAATTCTTCAGGCTTATCTATAATGACCAGGGTTTCATCTTCGTAAATAATCGGGAGTTCAATGCTTTCATCAGGGCTTTCGAGCATCGGATTTTTATCAACCTGTAATCCCTCAAGCATAAAGCCGAGAATAGGTTCACATTTATTACGACATGCAGGGTAGTAGCTTTGGTGTCTTCGTACTTCAGCCGAAGGCGATTGTCCCCACCAAAATTCGGCAAGTGCAATTGGCTTGTAATCATTTAAATAAGCATATTGCAATAGTTTTGGTGCGGCACATTCACCAGATCCAGCAGGTGGTTGCAAATTGTATGCTTTAAAAATGTCAATGACATTTTTAGTTTCCCCTTTCGCATTTTTAAAATTGTATTGTGCAAATAATTGATTTTGCAACTGTGCAGAACGTTTTTTACGCTCTTCCTTTAAATCTGCTATTATATTGAGGTGATCATTTAGTGGTTTTTCAGCGATGGAAATATCATGGTGATATTGTTTTTGGAAAACACTCAGTTCAAACTTATCTCTTAAACTCTGTTTGATCAGATCTTCTTCAAGCAGTTGATATGATGCAGCTGATAGGGTTAATTTTGATTTGTCTCGAAGTTGTTTACGTTCTTTCTTTTGAATTTTCAGATTTTCTTTAAAGTTGGCCAATTGCTGATCCAGCCTCACTTTAGTATCATCGAGCTTTTCTTTCAGTTGCGTACCTGTTTCACTCTGCTCTAATGCTGTAATTTGCTTATTAAGGTTATTGAGGTGTTCCTCTTCTAACAGAAAAAAAGAATTTTCCGTTAACATATCAAAAACCGGAGGTACAAAATAGCGATGATCATTTTTGCCAGCCAGTTTACCGGAGAAACCAGCTAGAAATCCAATATGACCATCTTGATCTTGGACAATTAATACACCGAACATTTTACCAATGGCCTGTCCATCCATTTTTTCGTTTAAACCAAAATTATGAACCCATTCCGTTTGAGTAAGAATATATTCTTGAACAGATGCGCAGGCTTGTTTTGCCAGTTCATGTGGTTCATAACAGAAGGGGAAAGTAAAATGTGTAGGTAAAAGTATTTCCTTGATTTCCTCATTAAATTCGTGAAAGTATAGATCACCGTTCAAACAATTCCCCTTCATCATTGTTGTTTTCATTATGCGTACAAAAGTACAAAAATGATGTTATTTTTATGACAATATTATTTCTTAATTAATGGGCTTTACGGCCTCATTTTATTAATATTGTATATCAAGTAACGGTGATTTTAATAATTTAAATAAATTGTAAAATAATTCATTATGAAAGCAAAAATTGGTATTAAAGAAGCAGACTTGGCAAAGGTAGCCGCTATTTTGAATAATGTGTTAGCGGATGAAAGTATTGTGTATCAAAAAACAAGAAATGCACATTGGAATGTTGAAGGTCCAGATTTTCATGCCGCGCATTTATTTTTGGAATCGCAGTATAATGAATTGGCAGAAATTATTGATGAAGTCGCAGAACGTATCCGTCAAATCGGACATTATGCAGTAGGTTCATACGCCAAATATCTAGAATTGACCCATCTTACAGAGACGAAGTACGAACATACAGATAGTAAAGGGTTTTTCAAGGAATTACTGTCAGATCATGAATCTGTTATTATGAATATTAGAGGAAATTTGGATGCAGTTGAAAAAGCTGGAGATCAGGCGACTGAAGATTTTCTTGTTGGTTTACTAGCGCAGCATGAAAAGATGGCTTGGATGTTACGTGCTCATGTAGCATAACTTTTATAACAATCTTTTCAATAAAAAAGCAGTACCCTCGGTACTGCTTTTTTATTGAAAGTACTAAAAACTGCATGATAATTGTAAAGGGCATTACATCACTGCAAATTTATTTTTCCATTAGTATGCGCTATTATTTTGTTTTAATTATCTTTTCGCTTCTGTTTTTCTCATGTGCCGAATCCCTTATGGTACAATCGACTGGAGTTTTACAAAATGCATCGCGGACACATCACTTAAAAAATGGTGAACGTGAGCTGATTTACATTCCCATGCGGCATTTAGGTAAACGTAATTATTACGATTATATTCAGCGAATGGTTGACTCATTACAAAATCAAGGGTTTGTTGTATTTTATGAAAGTATTGCCTACCAAGTGGATAGTGCCCAACAAAGAGATGTATATGATCGCAAGTTTCGAAAATTAGTAGGACACGTAATAGGTAGTACCAAAGTCTATGAAAAAACTTCCGATACAACAAAAGTATTAATGGCTCCACTTTATAAAAATCTCGGAAGTAGAATCATCCAACAGCCCCAATATTCGTTTTTTAAAGTTGATTATAATACAGCAGTTATTGCAGATATTCCCAAAAATGAACTTTTGGACGAATTTGAATACAGCTATGGTGATATTATTCTTGATTCATGTGACTGGAAAACTCCTTTAAATGAGCCTTATACTTGTAAACCTATAAAAGCAAAGTTTAGAAATATTTTCGACCGGGAATTTATAATGAAAAAAAGAGAACAAAATTTAGCAGCTTTGGTGGCGGATGCTTCACAAAAGAAAATTCTAATTATGTTTGGGGCCGCGCATTACAAAGGCTTTCTCAAATATTTGAAAGAGCGTAACCCGGATTGGATAAATGTAAAATAAGAAAATATGGAGAAATTGTTTATTGTTATTTTGGTACCCGCTGTTATATATCTGGTGTATTACCTTTTAAATAAAACGGAGAAAAATAGCAAAGCCATCAGGCGTGTTCTGAGTAAAGAGGGAAAAGATATTCTTTTGAAAGAAGTACAGTACTATCGAAATTTGAACGAAGCTGATAAAATTGAATTTGAAAAGCGCTGCTTACATTTTTTAGATCATGTATCTGTAGAAGGAATTGGTGTTGAGGTTTCTTTAAAAGATTATATGTTAGTAGCGGCAAGTGCTATAATACCTGTTTTCGCTTTTAAAAATTGGAAATATACAAATTTAACAACTGTACTGCTTTATCCCAATACTTTTAATCAAGATTACCAGTTCGAAGGCAGTCAGGGGCGCAATATTTTAGGAATGGTAGGCGAGGGGTCCATGAACGGTCAGATGATTTTATCAAAAGAGGCTCTTGAAGCTGGTTTCTCAAATACAAAGGACGGCCAAAACACGGCCATTCATGAGTTTGTCCACCTGTTGGATAAAACGGATGGTGAAGTCGATGGATTGCCGCAGTTTTTGATAGATCATACGTATAGTCTAGCCTGGTTAGAAATGATTCGTAAAGAAATTTTAAAAATTCAAGAAGGTAAATCTGATATCAATCCGTATGGCATTACAAATCGGGCGGAGTTTTTTGCCGTTGCTTCCGAATACTTTTTTGAGAACCCAGAACGGCTTAAAAATCATCATCCAGAGCTTTACAAAGCATTAAGTATGGCATTTCAGCAAGACCTGAGTCCTGCTTAATCATGTTACCTGATTGTTGTTAGGGGACTACTATTCAATATGTATGGTTATCTCTTAAGTAAAGAATAGACTTGAAACAAAAAAGCTCTTCCATATGATGAAGAGCTTTTTTTATTGTTTTATTAAGCGTTCTTTATTAAAACCTATATCGCTTCTAAAAGTTGTTTTTCATGTAGTTCAAAATATTGTCCTTTTAAGTTCATAAGTTCATCATGAGAACCTTCTTCCGCAATTCTTCCCTGATCCAACACAATGATTTTATCGGCATTTTTGATTGTCGATACACGATGCGCGATAAACACACATGTCTTTCCTTTCATAATACGGCTTAGGGAAGTCAATATCTGTTCTTCCGTTTTGGTATCTACGGCAGACAGACAGTCATCAAAAATCAAGATCTTAGGTTCTTTAATTAAAGCCCGCGCGATCGAGACACGTTGCTTTTGTCCTCCAGAAAGCGTGATTCCACGTTCCCCAACCGAAGTTTCAAAACCTTGATCAAATCCCATTATATTTTCATAGACTGCGGCATCTTTCGCTGCCTGCTCGACTTGTTCCTGTGTAAAGTGGTCTAGACCAAATGCGATATTGTTACTGATCGTATCTGAAAATAGAAAAACCTCCTGAGGCACAAAGCCTGTTTGTTGCCTTAGATCTTGAAAATCTAGTTTTGTGATAGCAGTGTCGTCATATTTGATGGCCCCCTTGTCGATATCAAACATACGAAGCAGTAAATTCGCTAAAGTCGATTTACCCGATCCCGTTTTACCAATGATCGCCAGTGTTTTCCCTGCAGGAATATGAAACGATAAATCCTTGATCGCTTGAATCCCCGTTTCAGGATAGGTGAATGAAATGTTTTCAACCTTCAGATCTCCTGTAAGTACTTTTTTAATTTCGCCGTTAATAATAGGAGACTCGGTATTTAAAAATTCGTTAATCCGTTTTTGCGATGCTGAGGCGCGCTGTACCAGTGAAGTTACCCAAGCTAAAGACATAGCAGGGAAAGTCAATTGGTTGACATAAATGATAAACTCAGCAATATTTCCCGCAGTGATAGTACCTTTTGCAACTTCCAAACCACCCACATAAATGGTTATTATGGTGCTTAAACCAATTAATAATAGAATTAGCGGAAAGAAAACTGCCTGTACTTTGACAAGTGATAAAGCCGTATTCCGATAGATGGTACTCTCTTCTTCAAAAGAATCCATTTTATATTTTTCTCTGTTGTATGTTTTAATGACTCTGATACCTGCAAAGTTTTCTTGAACAAAAGACGCTAAACGTGCCAGTTGCTTTTGAATTTTCTCACTTCTTTTATTAATGATCTTATTTACAAACAAAATAACAGCAGAAAGAATAGGGATAGGGATAAGTGCATATGTCGCTAGACGGGCATTAACATCATACATAGCATAAATCACCATGATCGATAAGACAACGGTATTGATGGCATACATAATAGCAGGGCCGAGGTAATTTCTGACCTGGTTGACATCTTCCGTAGCCCTACTCATAAGATCTCCCGTGTTATTTCTTCTAAAAAAAGCAAAATCTAGTTTTTGATAATGTCTGTAGATTTCATTTTTTAAATCATACTCAATATGGCGAGATGTCAGAATGATTGTCTGGCGCATCATAAACAAGAAAATACCACGAAGCAGAGAAAGTAATAAAACTACCCCACCGAAAAATAACAAACTAGATCCAAAAACTTTATAGATCAATTCTTGTCTTTCAAATCCGTGGTAGAGTTTATATAAATAGATATTCTCTTGTACCAGATCAAAAGCTTCTCGAATTACTTTTGCAGGAAGGATACCGAAATAATTGGAAATTATAACAAAAATTACCCCAGGAACAAGCTTCCAGCGATATTTGTAAAAATATTTATTTAAATAAGCTAACTCTTTCATATGATAATACAAATGTAAAACTTATTCGGCATTTAATTTTCTATTTTACGAACTTATACTGTCACAAACAGTTCATAAGTTTTGTATTTATTTTGAAAGAAAAATTTAGTGTGAAATATATTTTCTACTTTTGTTCCCAAATTACCATAAATAAAACTTGAAGCAGAATTTTATGTCAGCATCTCAAACTCCAATTTTCGAATTATTGGGACAATTTGGTCACCAGAATTTGTTTTTTTGTAATGATGAAGTAGTTGGTTTGAAAGCAATAGTTGCGATTCATGACACTACATTAGGTCCAGCAATAGGCGGTGTCCGCATGTTGCCATATTCCAGTACAGAAGAAGCTATCGAAGATGCTCTTCGCCTTTCTAGAGCAATAACTTACAAATCAGCAATCACGGGCCTTAATCTAGGTGGTGGTAGTGCCGTGATCATCGGTAATCATCGTATAGATAAATCTGAGGTTTTGCTGAGACGCTTAGGACAATTTATTGAGGGCCTAAATGGTAATTTCATCGCTTCGATCGATGTAGGTATCGGTCAACGCGATTTGGAACATATTTTTACAGAAACTTCACATGTGGCAGGCTTGCCTAAAGCGATCAATGGCGGGGGTGATACTTCAGTCTTTGCGGCACAAGGCGTACTCTATGGTATTAAAGCTTCCTTAAAAGAACTATACGGTTCAGACAGTTTAGCGGGACGTAAAGTTATCGTGCATGGTATAGGAAGTGTTGGTGAGCGTTTGATCGAAATGTTACGTGATGAAAATTCGCGCGTATATGTAAGTGATATTACGGAAGACCGGATGTTGAAAACAGCAGCAAAATACAAAGTTGAAACCATTGCTTTCGATAAAGTTTTTGATTTTGACTGTGATGTTTATGCACCTTGTGCATTAGGGGGGACTGTTAATCCTGAAACTGCCGCAAAAATGCAATGTAAAATTATTGCTGGTGCAGCAAATAACCAATTGAAGGATGAATTGGTTACGAGCAACATCCTGCATGAAAGAGGTATTTTATATGCACCGGACTATTTAATTAATGCAGGAGCATTGGTTAGTTGTTATTCCGAAATACAGGGCTATGGCGCTGATCATACCGAGTTTGTCATTAAAAATATATACAACGCAACACGCGAAGTATTACAAAAATCAAAACAAGAAAATATTTCTTCGTTCCAAGCTGCTAATCAAATCGCAGAAAAACGTATCTTTGACATTCGAAAACTCAAAAGATAGAGAAAACAAACAAACAAAACAATCGTTCTTACATACAAATCGTTCTTTAAAATACTATGTTAAATAGAAGACACCTAAGGGTCAAAGTAGTGCAGACGCTTTATGCGTACAGTTTATCTGAAGATAAAGATATCAAAGCCTTTGAAAAGGCATTATTGCAAAATGTGGATGAAGTGTACGAAATGTACATTTGGACTTTAAATCTCCTGGATGAAGTGGCCGATTATGCATTGATAGATGCAGAAGGTCGTGCAAATAAGTTTTTGCCAACAGAAAAAGATTTATCGCACAACACCAAACTAAGTAGCAATACTTTTATCGAGTCTTTAAGACAAAATCCGCAGTACGCAGAAGGAGTAAAGAAATACGGTGTTTCTTGGAACTTTGATCCTGAAATCGTTCGTACAGTATTCGCTCAATTGAAGCATTCTGAAGATTATGCATATTATATGCAGTCATCAGATCGTTCGATTGCAGTGGAAAAAGATATTATTAAGTTTATCTTCAAAAAAATTATTTTAAAGTCCCCTGTAATTGAACAGGTTTTTGAAGAGAAGTTTATCAACTGGACGGTCGATAAGGAAGTTTTACAAGCATTAATTGCCAAAACATTTAAAAACTTCAGTTCAGAAGAACCGAGACAAAATAAACTGGCAGAGCTTACGCAGAACTGGTACGATGATAAAGATTTCATCTTAAATCTGATTGCAAAAACAATCCGATATACAAATGAATATCAAAAAATGATTACCGAGAAAACAAAAAATTGGGAATCAGATCGTATTGCATTAATCGATACTTTATTAATGCGCATGGCTATTTGCGAATTGGTGAATTTCCCTTCTATTCCGGTAAAGGTTACAATTAATGAGTATATTGAAATCTCAAAAGTATTCAGTACACTGAAGAGTAATACCTTTATTAATGGTATTTTAGATAAAATTTTAAGTGATTTAAATCAAGATGGCCGTATTCAAAAACAAGGTCGTGGATTGAATAATTAAAAATATTGATATGAAAAAAATGAACTATTCACTGCTTTTAGCATTCGGTATCTGGACTTTAAGTTCATGTGGTACCAGTAACAAGAGCGAAAATACAAGTTCAGATTCCGTAAATGCAACAGCAGATACATCTGTAAATACAGAAGCTGCAGCTGGTGCAATCGGTACTATCGAATTTGCAGAGCCTGCATTTGACTTTGGACAGATCAAAGAGGGAGCTGAGGTTACACATACTTTTACGCTGAAAAATACAGGAAATGCACCTTTAATTATTTCAGAAGTTAGAGCTTCTTGTGGATGTACACAACCTGAGTTTTCAAAAAGTCCAGTTCTTCCAGGTAAGACCTCAGATATAAAGGTCACTTTCAAAAGTGAGGGTCAGGTGGGTAAACAGCAGAAAATTATTACCATACACTCTAATGCTTCAAATGGGTTGACGACAGTTCAGCTGAAAGGTGAAGTATTGGCAGCTAAATAATAAAATATAACAAAGATACATATGAACACAGTTTTTTTACAGGCAGCGGGCTCAGGAAGTAGTTTAATGAGCTTCTTACCGATGATTCTTATCGTGGTTGTTTTTTATTTCTTTATGATTAGACCTCAGATGAAGAAACAAAAAGATCATAAGAAATACATTGAAGAATTAGGTGTTAATTCTCAAATTGTAACAAATGCGGGTATTCATGGTCGTATTGTTGAAGTTTCAGAAACAACGTTTTTAGTTGATGTAGGTTCTGGTGTTAAAATTCGTTTTGACAAATCAGCAGTAGCTTTAGATGCTTCTAAGGCATTGAATGCAAAAGCATAACACAACAGAAATTCCAGAAGGCCGATCTTACTAAAATAAGATCGGCCTTCTTATTTAATCACATTCAAATTGCCCTATATTTCATCAGGATATGAAATACAAAATGTTTAAGTTTGTAGTATGGCAAATATTATTCGTATCAGTAAATCACAAAAAAGGAAATTAATCACATTCACGCGGTGTGTTCTTATTTCTTTATTTGCCTGGCTGTTATTTTCCATCTCAAATGAATATGTTATTACTGTTAAGGCAGGAATTGAATATGTAAATTTGCCAGAAAAGCGTGCTTTTCATCCGCAGCAATCGGATACTGTCAATATTAAGTTAAAGATGACCGGCTGGCAGGTGTTGTTTTCAAAAGTAAAATCGCAAATTCCGACGGTGCATGTTGATATCAGCGGTTTAAAAAATAAAAATTGGATCGTTTTCTCCAATCAGATCGGTTTCATTAATCGTCAGTTCCCACATGAACAGCTTGTGGTTTCCGTAAGTCCTGATACCCTTTATTTTGATTTTTCAAAACAGACACAGCGTAAAGTGCCTGTAAAAGCAATGGCAGATATTCAATTTAGAAAGCAATATGGTTTTATAGGGGAGACGCTCGTCAATCCAAAATATGTGACAATTTCTGGTCCTTATGAGGATGTGGCGAACATTGAATATTGGGAAACAGATACAATCAGAGGAAAAGATGTATCAACAGATTTAAGAACAGTAGCCTATCTTAATAAGAATCAAAGGGCGAACATCAATGTGTATCCAACTTCAGTTGAAGTACTGATGCCAGTAGGCGAATTGACGGAGAAAATTATAGAACTACCCTTAAAGGTTGAAAATAACACACATTTTAAGTCGGTAAGAACGATGCCTAGTAAGGTTGCAATTACGGTTCTAATGTCTGTAAAAGATTATAATAATTATACTGCCCGGGATTTTGAAGCAGTTGTTGATATCAACGATTGGGAAGAAGCAAAAGTCAAATATTTACCAGTTATTTTGACTAAAGTTCCTGATTTTTGTTCTGTTCTGAGAATAGAACCTCAGAATGTTGATTTTTTTGTACGGAAGTAATATGGGAATAAAAGTAGGAATAGCTGGCGGTATCGGTTCAGGAAAAACAATCATATGCCATGTTTTTAAGGTTTTAGGTATTCCCGTTTACAATGCGGATTTAGAAGCAAAATTGATCATGAATAAGAGTGATCAAGTGCGATTGGCAGTGATGCAGGAATTCGGTGATGAAGCCTACAGTAATGGCGTGTTAAACCGAGCGTTTCTCGCAGCTCAGGTTTTTAACGATGCTGCTAAGCTTGCGCAATTAAATCGCATCGTTCATCCGGCAGTCATTCAGGCAGCGGAGGATTGGGCTGATGCACAGACAGCTCCATATTCGTTAAAAGAAGCATCTATTTTGTTTGAAAGCGGCTCTTATAAAAAAGTTGATTACAGTATTTTGGTTACAGCTCCGATAGAAATACGCATTGCTAGAGTAATGGAGCGCGATCAGGTTACTAGAGAGCAAGTCCTTGCGCGGATGAATAATCAGATGTCTGACGAAGAAAAGACCAAATTAGCGGATTTTGTCATTATCAATGACGGCATTACCCCAATAATTCCACAAGTGATGGCATTGCACCATCAATTTCAGAAATAAATTTTTATGTTAAATATATTATCAGACTTTCTGGTTCGAAGACCAGAAGGATATTATTGTCAATATGGTGACTTCTATATTGACGCAATGTTACCCGTGCCGGTAGATGTTGTCTCTCACGGTCATGGAGATCATGCAAGACCCGGTCACGGTATTATTTACTGCACAGCTGTTACAGGCGCTATTATGCATTATCGCTATGCGCAGCAGCCACTATTAAGCTACCGAAAAATAGATTTTAAAAGTAGTTTTCACATTGGCCAAGTTGAATTAACCTTTATTCCAGCAGGACATATTTTAGGTTCTGCTCAAATTTTGATGGAGTACAAGGGGGTGAGGTATCTATATACTGGAGATTACAAATTGCAGGAAGATGAAACCTGCGAGCCTATAGAGATTGTACAAGCAGATGTACTGATTACAGAATGTACTTTTGCCGATCCAGATGTTGTCCATCCTGATCCTATTGCGGAAATAAAAAAACTAAACGAGCAACCTTTTAATATTCTCTTAGGAACATATGCACTTGGGAAGGCACAGCGGTTGACCGATCTGATTAATAAACATTGCCCTGATCGAAGAGTACTGGTTCATCATGGGATACTGCCACTTCATCGTATTTATGATGATCTGGGGCCTAAAAAGCTGGTGTACGAGCAGTATAGTCGACGGGAGATGAAAGTGGGCGAACCTAATAAGGTGTATATGGTGCCACCTATGACATTCAATAGTTATATTCGTGCCACCAACGTTGTCCGTGCTTTTGCATCCGGATGGAAGAGGTTGCAGCAACATAATGATCTTTCGCTCTTCATATCCGATCATGTGGACTGGAATGACATTTTGTATTTTATTCAAGCGGTAAAACCACAGGAGGTCTGGACACTGCATGGAGATGGCCGAATATTAAAACAGCATTTTGAAGGTAATCTCGATGTTCGTGATATTTATTAATATCTTATTGTCAACTATTTAATAGCATTTATATAAAAATTTTATTTATATAAATGCTAAAATTTTGCTAAGAATTTCTTTTTGATTTTTGTAGAAAAATGCAGACAACAACTCCAGATAATACGAGAATTAAACTAAAAGGAAATATATACTTCATCCCAAATTGCTTTGCCACCAATCCTACAAGTGGACCGGAGATGCCTAGTGAAATATCAATAAACAAACCATATGCGCCCAAGGCCGCACCTTTGTTTGCGCTCGAAGCACTTTTTACAGCTTCTACTCCTAACGCTGGAAAAACCATTGAAAATCCCAATCCTGTAATAGCCGCACCGATGATGGTTACAAAAGGTGTAGGGGCAAAGGAGATTAATAATAAACCAACACTTTCGATCAACATGGAGTAGAGGGCTATTTTGACGCCTCCAATTTTATTAATGCTTCCCGTGAGGACAAATCGACCTAAAACAAACATTGTACTGAAGCAGGTGATACAAATTGCAGCATTCTCCCAACCTTTATAATTATAGTACAGGGTAATGAAGGTTGATATCGTTCCAAAACCTATACCCGCCAATGCGAGTCCTGTCCCAAAAGGAGCAACAGATTTGAGAACCGAAAAAAACGAATTCCGAACCTCTTTCGATATAGCATACAGTGCTTTTTTATTAATGGTTGTAATAAGGCCAATAAGCCCGACCAAGGTAGTTAAAAGTGCGATAGACCAATTGCCCAGGTGCAACGACATTAAGACGCCTAGCGGAGCTCCTATGGCCATTGAGGTGTAATTGAAGATTCCATTGTATGAAATTGCGGTACTGGTATGTTGTTCCCCAACACGTAAGATTGCCCAATTGATCGGACTGGCACCGACCATTCCTTCTCCACAGCCAGTAAGTAATCGGGAGACAGCCAACAAACTTAAAGCAAGAAGCGGAGATGAGCTATTGGAGAATGCAGCCCATAAAAGTATCCCTGTAAGGATAAAGCAGATCATACTGATGATGATAGCAGGCTTAGGCCCCTTTTTATCCACAATTGTCCCGGCATAAGCACGCATAAAAAAGGTCATAATATATTGTGAGCCAATTACTGCGCCAGCGATTATGGTATTGAATCCCAAAGTTTCATGGATGAAAATAGGAAGGACTGCTAACGAAAGACCAATGGTGAAGTAACCGTAGAAGGTTAGAATCGCATAGCTAGCAATCTGAAAGCGGTAGTCCTGCGCCGCTTTTTGTAAAGATTTGGATAACATGCTGCAAAGGAAGCAAACCTAAAGGGGATAAAAAAATAAAAGCCAATATTCTGCATCAGAATATTGGCTTTTATCGTTAATCAATTAAAGTTGATTACCACCCTTTGATCGCTCCGCCTTTGAAAACTTTTTTAGCGATGGCTTCTACTTCCGGTGATTGATAAGCTTCTATAAATTGTTTGATACGCTCATCATTTCTATTATCCTCTCGCGATACAATTAGATTCACATACGGTGATTCTTTGTCTTCAGCAAATAAACCTTCTTTTTCAGGGTCTAAACCAGCCTGAGCAGCAAAAGTATTGTTAATAATAGCAATGATAACCTCTTTGTCATCTAAAACCCGTGGTAATTGGGGAGCTTCAAGCTCCATAATATTTAATCTCTTCGGATTTTCTATGATATCTGTCTTTTTTGGCAGAAGGCCCACATCATCTTTTAATTTTATTAATCCTTCTTTTTGAAGTAACAACAGCGATCTGCCCCCATTCGTTGGGTCATTAGGAATGACAATAGTTGCTCCTGGCTGTAATTCATTGATTGACTTTATTTTTTTAGAATAAGCAACTATAGGAAAGACAAAGGTATTGGCGACTGCGGCTAATTTATATCCGCGCTGTCTCGATTGTTCTTGAAGATAAGGAAGGTGCTGAAATGAATTAACATCAATATCACCTTGGTTCAACGCTTCATTAGGGACTACATAATCGTTAAAAGTTACAAGCTCGACGTCAAGATTAAATTTTTCTTTTGCCACCTTTTTTGCCTCTTCAGCAATGTCTTGCTCTGGACCGGCGACAATTCCTACTTTAAGGACTTTTGAATCTGTTTTTTTTCCGTTACAAGCTGTTAAGCCAAATAGAGCCAATGCTACAACGCAAATTTTAGAATGTAATCTCATAGTTTTTTAAAATAGATGTTAACGATGATTAGCTTTTTTAGACAGGTAATCTCCTGTAAATTGAAGAATAAATACAATTAAAATTAGTAAAATTAATACAGCATTCATAATAAAAGTATCATAACCGATATAACCATATTGGTATCCAATCTGTCCAAGTCCACCTGCACCTACTGCTCCGCCCATAGCTGAATAACCGACTAAGGTAATCAATGTAATTGTCAGATTATTAACGAGTGATGGTAGAGACTCGGGGAGTAAAACTTTGTATATTATCTGTAATGTAGTGGCTCCCATGGCACGCGCAGCTTCAATTAGACCATGCGGAATTTCCAATAGACTGTTTTCAACTAACCTGGCAATGAAAGGTGCGGCAGCGAAACTTAAAGGTACCAAAGCTGCAGTAACACCAATAGAAGTGCCTACAAGCTGCCTGGTAAAAGGTATCATCCAAACGATCAGGATAATAAAAGGTATGGATCGAAATATATTGACCAGTATGGCAAGTAATTGATGAATATATTTATTTTCATGTAATTGGTTTCTTCGTGTTAAAAAAAGAAAAATACCAGTAGGGAGGCCAATCAGAAAACCAAAAAAGCCAGACAGAAAAGTCATGACGATAGTTTCGATAGTACCTTTTATCAATAAATCAATAACTGTATCAGACATATCCTATGATTTCTATTTGTGAGTAATTTGATTTTAAATAGTGGAGGCTGTTTCTGATATTATCAGCATCACCAATAAGTTCCAGATTAAGTATGCCGAATTTGATTGAACCTACATAATCAATCTGCGCACTGATAATAGCCACATCAATTGCATATTGCTCATGCAGATGCTTGATAACAGAAGTTTGATTAGAATGTTCTGCAAGATAAATCTGGACGATGGGATTTCCACTCTCTTTCAGACGCTCTTGATAGATTGTCGGTAATTCGGCATGAAGTGACGATTGAATGAAGTGCTTTGTTAATGTCTGCGTAGGTGATGTGAAGATCTGTTCCACTGTGCCAGTTTCGATTAATTTTCCGCCATCAATGACAGCAACTTGATCACAAATGATCTTAATCACTTCCATCTCATGTGTAATCAGTAAGATGGTTAAATTTAATTTTTTATTGATTGCTTTTAGCAACTGCAAAATAGATTTGGTTGTAGCAGGGTCCAAAGCACTGGTTGCTTCATCACATAACAAAATCTCAGGATCACTTGCGAGGGCTCTAGCAATAGCAACACGCTGTTTTTGACCGCCAGATAAACTTGCAGGATAGTCATGTGCTTTGTCTTCCAGTCCTACCAAAGCCAGTAGCTCCATTACCTTTAGCTGAATATCATTTTTCGAAGTGCCGGTCAGTTCCAGCGGAAAAGCGATATTCTGATATACCGTACGGGAGGAAAGTAAATTGAAATGTTGAAAGATCATACCGATCTTGCGTCGATGCTGAATTAAATCCTGATTGGATAATTTCATCAGGTCGACACCGTGAATCAAAATTTGTCCCTCGTCGGGTTTTTCCAATAAATTGACGCATCGGATTAATGTGCTTTTTCCTGCACCTGAGCTACCTATAACCCCAAATATTTGCCCTTTTGGAATAGCAAGTGTTACTTGATCCAATGCTTTCGTAAACTTATTTTTTACTGCAAATGTCTTGGAAATGTTAATTAATTCTATCATTTATGTATAGTAAAAACTAATCTTACAAAAAAACCTTTCAAACATGTCCTGAAAGGCTAATGGATATTCAGTAATGGCCATATTAAACAAAGGCATATTACTATATTTTAGCGCAAATGTATCAAAAGTAGCCCTAAATCACAATACTTATATTCACATTACAGGGTTTTGATGCATTCTTCAGTTAGAAATGGGTATTTAAAATTAAAGCCTGTATCAATTATTTTTTGGTTGCTCGCTGTTGTACTTGTCAGCAAAACTTCTTCGCCCATTTGTCCAAGAGCAAATTTTAAAAGAAAAGCAGGTACGTAAATCGGTAGGTAGATTGAACCTACTTTTTGTTTAGCGATACGATCGATTATTATTTTTTGTGCCAGTACTTCTGAGGATACAGCATTGTAAATTCCCACTATTTCATTGTTACGTATGGCTGTTAAATACAACTTGCACAAATCATCGATGTGGATCCAGCTCATTTTTTGTTTTCCCGAACCTAAGTAAGTTGCACTTTTAAACTTTAATGATTTGGTCAATTCTTTTAAAGCACCCTCATCTTTACTGAAAACTACGCCTAACCTGAAAATGACCACTCTTTTATGCAATAATTCAACAGGTTTTACGCTGTCTTCCCATAGCTTGCAGGTCCAGCTTAAAAAATCCGTACCCTGTTCTTCATTTTCAGTAAAAGCATGTCCGGGTTTTTTGTCTGCTCCATACCAGCCAACTGCCGATGTTGAAATGACAGCTTTAATTTTGTTAGGAAGTTGCTGTAGCGCTTCTGCGATTAAATTACCACTATTAACCCGGCTGGAAATCAGTTCTTGACGACGCTTCTTCGTCCATCGCTTGTCAGCAATGCCAGCTCCAGCAAGATTGATAATATAATCTGCCCGTTTTATCGCATCATTGTTTATACGTTTAGTATCTGGATCCCAGTGTAAATGTTCAATATGATTGCTGTCTTTATTTACGCTGGGGTTTCGACTGAATATAATGACATGAAACCCTTCGCTAACAAGCAATTTTGTTAAATGTCGACCAATAGTTCCTGTACCTCCTGCTAGAATGACTGTTTCCATAGTTCCAAGATCTTTAAGCTTATAAATAATGTGATCGTTTCTCATAGCCAATTTAATTTTTATTTATCATATTCCACCCTTATTCAAATTAAAAAATGGTTATTTTGCTGTATATAATAGAGTAGGATTTTAAAATATGAATTATTTTGATGAGCTTAAAACGCTCTTGAATATAGAACAAGACTTTGATCGTGAGCAATATGAAACCCTTTTGCTAAAGTCAAGCTTGAATGAAAGAAAGTTAAAAGGTGTGACCTGGTTTCCGATTCAGATTAAAGGTGAAGAGATGGGGCGTGGTGATTATCTGACCATTACATTATCCAAAACAAATAACCAGGAGGATGAACATCGTTTTCGTTTTGGTATGCCGGTCGCTCTTTTCTCGAATCATGATCCCCTGGTTGATCGGGCAGAAGGACTGATTTCTTTTGTGAATAGAGATACAATGAAAATTGCATTGCGGGTCGATGAACTGCCTGACTGGACGAGAAGAGGTAAACTTGGGGTGGATCTTTTATTTGATGAAAATTCATATAAAGAAATGCATGAAGCATTAAGGAAAGCCAAAGAACAGCGTTTAGATTTAAATGAAGGAAGACTGATCCGCGAGATAATAGGTGAGGAGGAGTTAAAGGGATATAAAAAAGAAATTAATTACGATAACGGTACTTTAAATCAGAGTCAAAATGAAGCCATAGTTCATATTCTAAGTGAGAATCCGATTTCCATTATACATGGCCCTCCCGGTACAGGAAAAACGACAACTTTGGTCAAAGCAGTACAAGCCCTACTGAAAAAGGAAAATAAGCAAATTTTAATTGTGGCACCGAGTAATACGGCAGTTGATGTTTTGACCGAACGATTAGATGCCGCAGGAGTGTTAGTGACACGTATTGGAAATCCCGTCAAAATTTCAGAACATTTACAAGAATTAGCACTTGATGCCCAAGTGGATCAGCATCCGGCAAACAAGGAAGTCAAGTTACTCAAGAAAAAAGCACGGGCTTACACCGAAATGGCTCAGAAGTATAAACGAAGTTTTGGAAGATCTGAACGGGAACAGCGTAAAGCACTTTTTGATGAAGCTAGAAAAATAGGAAAAGAAATTGGCGATATACAAGATTTTATGGTCGCAGATATTCTGGATAAAGCACAGGTTGTTACTGCTACTTTAGTCGGATCCAATCAGTACGCAGTCAGAAATAGAGTATATCAGGTTGTTATTATCGATGAGGCAGCACAGGCTTTAGAACCCGCTTGTTGGATTCCGATTCTAAAAGCAAATAAGGTGGTGCTTGCAGGTGATCATTGTCAGCTTCCTCCCACGGTGAAGTCAAATGCCCAGATGAATATCGGTCTTTATCATACGTTGTTTGAAAAATTAGTAAAACGTTATCCTGAACATGTTTCTTTATTAAACGTTCAGTATCGGATGAATGAAAAGATTATGCAATACCCTTCTACGGCACTATATGATGATCATCTCATTGCAGGAGATCATGTACAGCATTGGACGCTCAAAGAAGATTCGGAACCTGTTGTTTTTATTGACACTGCAGGGGCGGGTTTTGAGGAAGAACAGGATGGTACAGCAACATTTAATGTAGGGGAGGCTCGTTTTGTTATCAATCATTTGAAACAATCATTGGTATCTTTTGAACAGGTTTATGATGAAAGTGATTTTCCGGCGATTGCAGTTATTACTCCTTACCGGAGACAAGCGACAGTGCTCAATGAATTATTAGTAAATGATGAGCAGATTGTTCCCTTTCGTCATCATATCCAAATTAACACTATCGATAGTTTTCAGGGGCAGGAAAAAGATATCATATATATCAGTTTAACAAGGAGCAATGATCAGCAGGCAATCGGTTTCCTTTCCGATGTGCGTAGGATGAATGTTGCTATGACAAGGGCAAAGAAAAAGCTCATTGTGGTGGGGGATAGTGCCACTGTGGGTAAGCATGAGTTTTATGATAATTTTATTAAATATGTAGATACCATGCAAAGCTACCATAGTGTTTGGGAGTGGGATTTGGGCGAATAGTTAATATAACATGAAATTCTAACGGAAATTAGTAGCAGATGTATTGAATTAATCTGCTATTTTAGCAACTTGACGAATTTTTACTGAAAAAATTATGGATAAGTATTATCAAAATAAAGAATTAGTTTTTAAAACGCGTTGGATGACAGCAACTGGATTTTACTTCGCCGAAGCGGAATTGCCAGAAGCATCTTTAACAGCATATTTAAATAATTCTGAAGAATCAGAAGAACATATTATTTTCATCCCTTTTAGTCAAATAAAAAGAGCTGTACCACTTTTTGATAATCAGCCACCATTGCTTGATATTGATGTATTAGATCCAAAAGATTATCAAGCTGTAGTTGCAGACTTTGAGAATAAAGCCCAATTGAAAGAAGCCATTCAGGCAATTGAAGAGCAATCAGGGCTTAGAGAAACAGTAGAAGTTATAAAAGACAAAACCTGGATACGTAATTTGCTTTATACAATTGCAATTGCTTTTTTCGGTTTTTCGCTGGTGATGATGGCAAGGGAATTAGAAAATGGCGAAGTGCCTGATACGAGTGGTAACAGATCGGGTTTCAAAAGTGTTTTAGCTGCTATTGCAGAGCAGTTGGGTTTTATGGGCAGTGCTGCATTAGCTATAGTATTGTTTTCTGGTTTCGCATACTTTACTTACACGATATATAAAAGTTCAAATACAACAAGAACTGTCTGGAAAAAGTAAGGCTTATCCATGACTTTCTGATGAACTAAAATCATGTTCAGCGTTAAGGATAAATGAAAATTGTTTTCAACTATTCTTTAAAATTAAAAAAGTGGCTAACTCTTGCGAGTAGCCACTTTTTTAATTTTAAAAGGTGCTTTGACCTTTATTCAACCTCATTTTTATTCAAGAAGACAAATTGACCATCAAATACATCCAATTGGATTACCGCATCTTTATTTACTTTTCCTGAAAGGATTTCTTTCGAAAGTTCATTCAGGATGCGTTTTTGCATAACACGTTTCAATGGCCTTGCACCATAGATCGGATCATATCCTAATTGCGCTAGCCAATCCATAGCATCATCCGAAGCAGTGATGAAGATATTTTGCTCAGCCAATTGTTTTTGAATATGGCTAAATTGCATCCGTACGATGCTTGCAATTTCATTTCTGCTTAGAGGTGTGAACATGATGATTTCATCAATACGGTTCAGGAACTCTGGGCGAATTGATTTTTGTAAAAGCTCAAACACTTCACCTCTTGTTTTTGCAATAACCTCATCTCTGTTATTATCATTCAACTGCGAGAAATTCTCTTGAATGATATGCGATCCGGTATTGGAAGTCATGATGATGATCGTGTTTTTGAAATTCACCGTTCTACCTTTGTTATCTGTTAAGTGACCATCGTCGAGTACTTGCAGTAAAATGTTGAACACATCAGGGTGTGCTTTTTCAATTTCATCCAAAAGTACGACAGAATATGGACGGCGGCGAACAGCTTCAGTCAATTGTCCACCTTCTTCATAACCTACATATCCTGGAGGCGCTCCGATAAGTCGGGACACTGCGTGACGCTCTTGGTACTCGGACATATCGATTCGGACAAGCGCATGTTCATCATCAAATAAGAACTCAGCTAGTGCTTTTGCTAACTCCGTTTTACCCACACCGGTAGTTCCCAAAAAGATGAAAGAACCAATGGGACGCTTAGCATCACTAAGTCCCGCTCTTGAACGGCGGATAGCATCAGAAATCGCTTCAATCGCCTCTTCCTGTCCGGCAACCCGTTTATGTAATTCCTCTTCTAGAGAAAGAAGCTTATCGCGCTCAGACTGGATCATCTTATTTACAGGAATGCCGGTCCATTTAGATACCACATCAGCAATGTCTTCAGAAGTCACTTCCTCTTTTAACATCCGTTTGCTATCTTGCTTTTCAGCTAATTCTGCTTTTAATTTTTCGACCTTATCCTGCGCATCTTTGATACGGCCGTAGCGAATCTCAGCTACCTTTCCATAATCGCCTGCACGTTCCGCCTGATCAGCTTCCTGCTTATAATTTTCTATATTTTCAATCTCCTGGTTGACACTGTCCACCAACGTTTTTTCTGACTGCCAGGATGCACGTAAAGAATCGCGTTCGGCAGATAGATTAGCGATCGTTTCAGAAAGTTCACTGACTTTCTTTTCATCATGCTCACGCTTTATTGCCTCCCGTTCAATTTCGAGTTGCATAATACGGCGGTTCAGTTCATCTACAGCTTCAGGAACAGAGTCCATTTCAAGACGTAATTTAGAAGCCGCTTCATCCATTAGGTCAATCGCTTTATCTGGTAAGAAACGATCCGAGATGTAGCGGGTTGACAATTCGACAGCGGCAATGATTGCTTCGTCAAGAATGCGCACTTTATGGTGCGTTTCGTAACGTTCTTTTAATCCGCGCAGGATTGAAATTGCATCTTGAGTAGTTGGTTCGTCAACCATTACTTTTTGAAAACGACGTTCCAATGCTTTATCCTTTTCAAAGTATTTTTGATACTCGTTCAATGTTGTTGCACCAATAGCACGAAGTTCTCCACGTGCTAACGCCGGTTTTAAGATATTGGCTGCATCCATTGCACCCTCACCACCACCAGCACCAACTAAGGTGTGGATCTCATCGATAAACAGGATGATTTCACCGTTACTGTCTGCAACCTCTTTGACAACAGCTTTTAATCTTTCTTCAAACTCACCTTTGTATTTTGCACCGGCTATTAAAGCCCCCATGTCCAAAGAGAATACGATTTTTGATTTCAAATTCTCGGGCACATCACCATTGATGATGCGGTGTGCAATACCTTCGGCAATAGCGGTTTTACCAACCCCTGGTTCACCCACCAAGATGGGGTTATTCTTAGTTCTACGGGATAAGATTTGCATCACGCGACGAATTTCTTCATCACGGCCTATCACAGGATCTAATTTTCCCGATTCAACAAACTCGTTTAGATTACGGGCGTATTTTCCCAAAGCATTGTAGGTAGCTTCGGCATTTTGATCCGTCACTCTTGTGTTGCCACGTAGTTCTTTGATCGCTAATTTAAGATCCTTTTCATTTACACCTTGATCCTTCAGTAGACTAGATGTTTTATCGCCTGCATTTAGAATACCTAGAAGTAGATGCTCTACAGATACAAACTCATCATTAAACTCCTTCAAGTAGCTTTGCGCTTTTTGCAAGGCCGAATTTGAGGTGTTACTCAAATAGACATTTGTGCCGCTGACTTTCGGGAATGCCTGAATTTGCTTATCAAGTTCTCCACTTAAGTAAGGGATATTTACATTTAATTTTTTTAACAGATGACTGATTACATTTTCATCAACTGTTAGCAAGGCTTTAAGTATATGTGCGGTCTCAATAGCCTGCTGTTGATTGCCTGTGGCAATCTCCGAAGCTTTTTGAATCGCCTCTTGTGCTTTAATTGTATAGTTATTGAAATTCATGGTTTTATTTGCTTTTTGATTTGATAATTGGATAACAATCAAAATGCCATATCTGTTTTTATTCTTTTTTCGGAAAAAATGTCTTGTATTTTTATTGTGAAATGACAAAATTTCATGTTTGTGTGTTTTTCCGCGATGGGTTCCGATTTGAATTGAAAATAAATGGCTTGATTTTCAGAAAATTATTAAAAATATGAAAAAAAATGCCAGGAAAGTTTGATTTTGTTGTCAAAGGTTTCGATATTTGCACCATCATAATTCGAAAGGGTTATTTAAAAAAGCCTCTTTAGCTCAGCTGGTAGAGCAACTGACTTGTAATCAGTAGGTCATTGGTTCGATTCCGATAAGAGGCTCTTTTTTAACTTTCACACATGATGCCTCCTTAGCTCAGCTGGTAGAGCAACTGACTTGTAATCAGTAGGTCATTGGTTCGATTCCGATAGGAGGCTCAAAAAGGTCAATCTCAAAAAGGTTGACCTTTTTTGTGTTTATACTGATCGAAAGATTTAATGCCCAATTATTTACAGATCGTGTGCTTTATATAAATTAAATTTATACCAGCGATGAACCGGCATAAATTTAATTTTATTGAGCTTAAGCACCTATAGGCTTGATTATATAGTGGCGACCTATTTTTGTTTCAAATGAAAACCTTTCTCCTGTCTTACTTACGGCTATTTGCTTACCATTTTCCATCACTTGTATTTCTTTTTCTTTCCAAGGATTGTGGATCTGGCATTTTGTGCCTTTTTCACTATAAATGGACAGATTTGTTATGGTAGTGCCATCATAATCTGCAGAAACTAAAAAGGCACCTTTAGTCCGTAGGCGCGTAAATGAAGCGCTTGATTTTACCCAGTTGGGAAATATGTACAACGTGTTATCAAGTGTTTGAAGCATCATTGAGTTGACCGTTTCAACTAGGGCTGTTTTTTCCGAAGCATGATGGCCATCTATAATCAAGAAGTTTTTTTGAGCACCGCTGGCCAATATGCTTAGGTTTTTAATAATTATTTCAGGGGAGAAGCCAACGCGTGCAGCCATAATATAACCGCTTAGACCTAACGCATTCATTGATCCTTGAAATCCATTTTGGTCAACTTCATAGTATTCAACCGTATTTTTAGCTATCTGTAAAGAATCTGGATCTGAAAGTAAATCGAGGACTTCGCAGGGGTAGACCGGATGCATTTGTATCATGTGGTTTGGCAGATCCCATCCTGCTTCATTTTTTGCAAAAACAGGCAAGCCTTTATTCGGTGTCTTGGTCGGCTGTATTACCTTGTATTTAGGAAGGTGATCGAGAATATCCTGCCAAAGCGTTCTCCGGTTTTCATCCACATCCAATAACTTACTATACTTGAGAAGTAAGCTGAAGGTTTGCTTGACGAAACCTAGATCGGAGGGAGGATTGAGATCCCAGGAACTCTCATGTGCGCCAGTAGTGATACTGTATCGATAAGTATCACCATATGGCTCCTTTTTCAGGTAATCTTCATAGAAATCACCACATTCTTTAATAAAGGGGTAAGCTCTGTTTTTTAAAAAATCCAAATCACCAGTATATTCATAGTACCAGCTGAAGAGTGGTACATTGAACGGCGCATTCATCGTTTGTTGCCAGTAATAATTGTAAGGTATGCCAATTCCCAGTCCACCAACTAAGAAAACAGCTCCTCTAAATGATTTCCCAGCTAAAGAAGGATGGACAGTTCCCATGTCATTTTGCGCACGTCTTCTTCCATCAGGTAAGATTGCTTCAATGAAGTTGTAAAAAGGTTTTGCAATTTCGGGTCTATTCGCGGAGAAGACGCTATAAAATCCAGCTTGGCTATTATAATTTAAATGGATATCACCATGATACATCATTTTGTCATCCATATTCCAGACACCATACATGCCGCCACATGCCGGGGAATGTTCGTTATAGGCAGAAGCTAGAAAATAGATAGAACTTAAGTACTGTCTGTTGATCAATTCATCATTTGTTTCCACATATGACCTATTCCACATATCCTTCCACCATGCTATTTTTGTATTTCTTAAAGCATTTAAACGGTTATTTTGCAAATCATGAAGTGTTTTATATGCGTTTTCCATCTGTGCATCGTTCTTCATACCGCCACCCGATATGTAAGACAGTACATAGACAGTTTTTCCAGCTTTAAGAGTAAAGTGCGTATTGGTCTGGGCTTGGGATTCTCTACTGCAAATTGATGATGCGCCAAGAACCTTAGTCGATATACCGGCTTTAGAGACCCATCTTACATCTGTAGTTTTAGTTTGTCTAGTTACCTGCGTTACGTTACTGTTTACATCGGCTGTTGTGCCATATGTTGCCGATATGCTATCGGCATAAGTATCTACAGATATTTTGATTGGAGTTTTTGTGTTATTTACCAGTTCAGTGACTAAAAGATTTTCATTAACAGATATCCAGCTTTTCATATGCACAGGTTGTGTTGTTGCTGTACGCATGCGCAATTCATTACCTAGTTGGTCCATCTCATACTTAAAACCAGCGCTTATCGGTGATTCTACGGTTATTTTAACCCCGCCAACAGGAAGGGCAGCGGGGCCGGATCCGGCCCAGTCCGACCAGCCATCTGTTACAAAATCGACTTTTGAGATGCTGAAAGTCTGGCTGTTTTCAGCAGTATGGCACACCACACCAACATCACCATTGCCTATATAAGGTCCAATAGGTGCATGATTACTGCGGATACTTTCATAGCTAAAAGGTGCGTTCCAGACGGCAGTCATTAAGTTTTTTTTACTTAAAAAGAATTGATTATCTGCATCAGAATTTTTTATCAAACTTCTCTTTTGCTGTGATTGTGCACGACTGCCTATATTATGAGATGAATTGACGTTTTGTTCCGCCTGACTTGAAAAACTTAATAATAATATACAACAGGTTAGATTTCTTTTTATCTTCATTATATTTTGAGAGGTTACAGTAGTAGGGAATTTAGAGTTTAGTTATAAGTTTTGGAACTATTAGAACCGATATAAAGATTCAATATATTTTTTCAAAATACTACCTTTATATTTGCCAATAATGTTACTTTTTTATCATTATCAGGTTGTGGCATACTGCACCGATCAAGTCCAAAGTAACAACTGGCTTTAGCCTTAATTTTGATGTAGGGTCTTAGCTATGCCACTAATCATTTGGGATGGTTTTAATAGAGGTGGTGTTTTCAGTGTCAATTATCGGACACGGAGATGAGATGAGTTTTTGCATGTTCCCATTTTTTAAAGCTTAAGATTGCGAAGTTGTGATAGCGTAGCGTACGGTAGTTTTGCAAAATCCCTTGTTATAACAAAAAAAAAAGGGTTCCATACATATGTATGGAACCCGTTGTATATCGATACCGGTTATTATTAAAAGTTTGGTTTTAATAAATACTTGTCGTAGAATCTGAAAATATGATCTGCGGCTTCTTCCGCCGTATCAACGATGCGGTAGAGTTTTAGATCTTCTTCGCTGATGTAGCGTTCACCTAGCATTGTGTTCTTGATCCAGTCGAAAAGGCCACACCAATATTCGGAACCCACTAACACGATCGGGAAGCGTGCGATTTTACCTGTCTGGATTAATGTAATTGCTTCAAATAATTCATCCATTGTTCCAAATCCGCCCGGCATAACAATATACCCCTGCGAATACTTCATGAACATGACTTTTCTAACAAAGAAATAGTTAAATTCAAGAAGTTTATCACGGTCAATATATCTGTTGTGAAATTGTTCAAACGGCAATTCTATATTTAATCCTACTGATTTACCGCCGGATTCATAAGCTCCCTTATTTGCAGCTTCCATGATACCGGGGCCACCTCCAGATATAATTCCATAGCCACGTGCAGTCAACAAACTTGCCACATCGACAGCCATTTGATAGTATTTATGATCTTGTGGAGTTCTTGCAGATCCAAAAATGGAAACACAAGGACCAATTTTAGCTAATTTTTCAAATCCATCTACAAATTCGGACATGATCTTAAATATTTGCCACGAATCTTTTACTTTTATCTCCTGCCACGTTTTGTTTTCAAAGGCACTTCTTATTTTGTCGTCTTTTGTAATATCCATGCTATACTCTTATTATAAAAATTACTGTTCCTTTTCATTTGAAGGGAATACAAGATAAGGAATATTTTTAATTTGAACAGTTTCTTTAACTATTATATTGTTAAATTTGTGCCATGAATTTTTCTTCTAAATTATTAGAAAACGCTGTATCCGAGTTTGGACGTTTACCTGGAGTAGGTCAAAAAACTGCATTGCGACTTGTTTTACACCTGTTAAAGCAATCGGATGCTGAAGTTGCACGATTTACATCTACTATTAATCAATTGAAAGAAGAAATTCAGTATTGCCATATCTGTTTTAATATTTCAGACTATCATGAGTGTGAAATTTGTACCTCTCCAAAGCGGGATCATTCCATTATATGTGTCGTGGAAGATACGCGTGATGTGATGGCGATTGAAAATACCAATTCTTACCAAGGAATCTACCATGTACTAGGGGGACTTATTTCACCAATGGATGGGGTAGGACCGTCTGACTTGAAGATTGACGGTTTGGTCGACCGTATGCGTAAGCAAGATGTCAAGGAGGTGATATTGGCATTAAGTGCTACGATGGAAGGAGATACAACGATATTTTATTTGTATCGTAAGCTCAAAGAATTTAATATCCAGGTCACCACTATCGCACGTGGTATTGCTTTCGGCGGTGAGCTTGAATATGTCGATGAATTGACCTTAGGAAGGTCAATAGCGACGAGAACATTATATGAACGACCGACGTTCTAAGGGTTAGGATACCGTATTATTTTGATTGTAAAAGCTTTGTTACCCGACGAAGCTTTTTTTTGGCCTGCTTTTTAGTGAAAAGTTGTATTTTAACAGATTATTAAATCTAACACAACCAAACTATCATTTATTAAATAAGTATGAAAGAAAAAAATAGCTCCAGAAGAGATTTCTTAAAGAAATCCATCACAGGAGCAGCGGCATTTTCAATTGTCCCTAGATTCGTATTAGGGGGACAAGGATATTTGGCTCCAAGTGACCATTTAACGAAGGGCATCATTGGCGTAGGTTCAATGGGGCGTGGTCATTTTGGATACGCGGGAACAAAAACAGTGGCGATATGTGATGTCGACACAAGACATTTGGCTCTAGCGCAACAGGCTTTAGGTGGCGGAGTTAAAGAACATCATGATTTTCGTGATTTAATTAAAAACCCTGAAGTAGATATCGTGCATATTGCAACTCCTCCGCATTGGCATGGTTTGATGTCTTTGGAAGCAGCGCGTGCAGGAAAAGATATCTGGTGTGAAAAGCCGATGACACGTACTATCGGTGAAGGAAAACGTGTCAAAGAAGCGATCGCACAACATGGTAATATGTTTAGATTAAATACCTGGTTTCGTTTTGCCGATAATTTCTACGGAATGAATGTTCCGGTTAAAAAAATTAAAAAATTGGTAGATACAGGTATGTTGGGTTGGCCGTTGAAAGTAACGATCAGCAAGCATACTGGTTTTGACTGGAAATTTTTCTGGGTAGGGAAAGAAAACCTTCCTGTTGAACCGGTACCAGCAGAATTGGATTATGAATTATGGTTAGGTCCTGCACCTTTCAAACCTTATAGTACGCATCGCGTGCACACAACTTTTAGAGGATACTGGGATTATGATGGCGGTGGTCTTGGTGATATGGGCCAACATTATTTGGATCCTGTTCAATATTTCTTAGGAAAAGATGGCGAAAGTCCTGTATCGGTAGAAGTTGATGCGCCGCAGCAACATAGTGATGCGGTCGGTACCTGGAGAAGAATTGTTTATACATATGCTGATGGCTGTCAGATTATTTTAGATGGTGAAGGTAAAGATGAAGGCATGGCTTATATAGAGGGACCTAAAGGGAAGCTGTATAAAGGCTTTGTGTCTGATATACCGGATATGGAAAGAAAACTGGCACAATTTCCTGAGCCAGCACCACAGATTACAGATTTCTTGGAATCGGTACGTACACGCGAGAAATTTGCATTAAATGAAGAGAACGGATACCGTTCATGTACATTGGTCAACATGGGCTTGATCGCCTTACGTTTAAACCGCTCATTGAAATTTGATTCTACAAAAGATGAGTTTATCAATGACGATGCAGCAAACCGTTTAGTTTATCAACCGATGCGTGGCCCTTGGTCAATGTAATTTTCTAATCTATCTAAAATGAAAAAAGTTTTTAATACGATATCTGCCTTATTAATACTTCAAGTGGCAGCATATGCACAACAGCCCCAAAATAGAACGACTGCTACTAAAATAGCTGATGTACTGGGGCAACAACCTGCCGAAGAAAAGGCTAAGTTTTTATACGCGATGAACGAGTTGGAAAACTTTACATCAAGTGAAATCGCGGCGATGCTAAATCAATTGAAACCGCAGGGCCAAAACAATGCGCAAGTAGAGTATGCCACAAATAGCTATTCTTTCTTTGTTAACCAACCAGGCAAAGAAAAACAGAAAGAAGTATTTGTACAAGGTCTATTGGATGCATTGGGTACGGTGAAAGAGGATACCAACAAAGCTTTTGTATTGCGTCTTTTACGTCAGTGTGCAACGAACGCTGCTGTGAGTAAAGTAGCTACTTATTTAAATACACCGTATTTAGCTGATGGTGCGGCACGCACATTGGTCTCGATCAATACGAAAGAATCAAGCGATGCATTAGCACAAGGATTAGCGAAAGTAACAGATGAAAAATGTGCAGTTGCGCTCGTGACCGCTTTGGGAGATGTTAAAAATCAAGATACCGAGACGGCTATCATCGCTTTGATCGATAAGTTCAAATCGGATAGCTTCAAACGTACTGCTTTGATTGCCCTGAGCAAAATTGGAGGAACAGCAGCGCTTCCGATCTTTGAAAAAGAGCTTAAAACTGCAAATTATAGTTATGATAACCTAAATGGTATCGGTTTAGGTCTGGACTATGCCGAATCTCTAATTGAGAACAAAAAAAATAAAGAAGCAATTGCTTATTTAAATACTTTGTTTGCTGAGGCTTCTAAATTGAAAGCAATCAATGCACAAGTAGGATCGTTAACTTTATTGACAGGATTGGATGCTAAAAAACAAAAGAAAAACTTGTTTGCGGCAGCTCAAAACGAAAATAATGTCTACCGTCACGTTGCTTTAAATCTATTGCACAAATACGGAGATGCAAATGATACTAAAAAACTATTAGGATTAGCAGCGAAATCAAGCCCTGCTGTGCAAGAATCATTATTGAACTATATTGCTCAAAACGGTTCGATAACTCAATTAAAAGCAATCGAAAAAATTGTTGGTAAGTCTACAGATGCACATGCTAAATTAGCGGGTCTCTCGGCGATCAACCTCCTTTCTAAAGGTGCTGACTCGAAAGCATTAATTGATAATTTGTCTACAGATACGCAACTGAATGAATCGATCAAAGCACTTTTGTTAAGTTCAAAAAATGAACAGACAATGGACGTGATCAACAATTCATTAGCAACTGTTGATGATGCTAAGAAAATCCAATTATTGGACATTTTGAGCACAAGGGCAAATGCTAATTCTTCGCAAGCTGTATTGGCTTTGAATAGCACCAATGCTGATGTAAATAAAGCCATCAACAAGGCTTTACCAAATGTTGCACAGGAGAAAGATCTAGAAATACTTGTTAATTTATTGACAAAAGCGGATGAGGCTTCAAGCAGGAATTTAGAGGTTGCGATTGCAAATGTGATCCAGTCTAGTCCTAACAAAGAACAACATATCCAAAAACTTGCCGCGAATATTTCCCGTTCTGCAGCACCTAGTGCAACCAAATTCTTTCCAATTTTTGCCAGACTTGGCGATCAGGAGTCTTTGAATGCGGTTACGAATTATTTGAAATCTGATAATCCTGCTCTTCGTGATGCCGCTGTTTTAGCGATCGCAGACTGGTCGACTCCTTTAGCATTAAATGAGCTCATCCAGTTGTCAAGAACAAACTTATCAGGTGGTTTAAGTGAAAAAGTATTTGCTGGATTGATCAAGAATATCAATAGATCGAGTGAAACAAACGATCAGAAGACCCTTTTATTGAAAGATGCTTTTGCAGTTGCTAAAAATAACAACCAAAAAAGAACTGTTTTAGGTTCTCTACAAAGTACGGGCACCTACCAGGCAGTTGTATTTTCAGGTAAGTTTTTGAAAGATCCGGAACTGAAGGGTACTGCCGTTAACACTGCAATGAACATTGCTTTAGATAATAAATCTTTTATAGGTTCTGACGTCCGCAACATCTTGAATGAGGTGATCAACAATTTAAGCGGAAGCGAAAGTGCATACTTAAGAGAAGCTGTTGTTAAGCACCTTGCAGAAATGCCTAAATTTGAAGGTTTTGTAAGCCTGTTTAATGGACAGGATCTGACGGGCTGGAAAGGTCTAGTCGCAAACCCGATTAAAAGAGGTCAAATGACTGAGAAGGAATTGGCTGCTGCGCAGGTAAAAGCTGATGAGCAAATGCGTCAGGGATGGGCTGCTAATAATGGTGAATTGATCTTCAACGGTAAGGGAGATAACATTGCTACGGTTAAACAATATGGCGATTTTGAGATGTTGGTTGACTGGAAACTTGATAAAAACGGTAAAGAAGGTGATGCAGGGATTTATCTTCGTGGTACACCACAGGTTCAAATCTGGGACATCTCTCGCGTAAAAGATGGTGCTCAAGTGGGTTCTGGTGGTCTTTATAATAACCAAAAGGCTGAATCGAAACCATTATTGGTGGCGGATAATGCCCTAGGTGAGTGGAACACGTTCAGAATTAAGATGGTTGACGACAAGGTGACAGTTTACTTAAATGGTAAATTGGTTACAGATAATGTGCCTTTAGAAAATTATTGGGATCGCAATCAATCTATTTTCCCGACCGAGCAACTTGAGTTGCAGGCTCATGGTACAGTGGTGTCTTACAGAGACATTTACGTAAAAGAGCTGGCTAGAAAAAATGTATTTCAATTGAGTGCGGCTGAAAAGAAAGAAGGTTTTGAGGTTCTGTTTGATGGTACAAACTTAGATAAGTGGACGAAAAACGATGGTTATGTGATCAATGATGAAGGATATCTAAGAGTAGTGCCAGATGCTAAATTTGGTGGTAATCTTTATACAAAAGAAGAGTATGGAGATTTCATCTATCGTTTTGATTTCAAATTGACGGACGGTGCAAACAATGGTGTGGGTGTCAGAGCTCCTTTAGAGGGTGATGCCGCTTATGCTGGTATGGAAATCCAAGTGTTGGATAACACTGCAGATATCTATAAAGATTTGAAACCTTACCAATACCATGGTTCGGTGTATGGTGTTGTAACGGCTAAAAAAGGATTTTTAAAGCCAGTAGGCGAGTGGAATACGGAAGAAATCGTTGTAAAGGGTAACCGTGTTAAAGTTACTTTAAATGGTACAGTGATTCTTGATGCTGATATTGCATCGGCAAGCAAAAATGGTACTTTGGATGGTAAAGATCATCCAGGTTTAAAACGTACAACGGGTCATCTTGCCTTCTTAGGACATGGTTCGGAAGTATTCTTTAAAAATATCAGAGTAAAAAAATTGAAATAAGGATTATACCATTTCATTTTATAAGGTCCTTATTACGTAAAGTAATAAGGACCTTTTTTTTAACATTAAACCAAGAACGATGAGTTGTGTTCGGTTTCTCCATCGTGCCACTCAAGGTATATTTTATGGTTGAAAAAAAATATATTCAAAAAAATATATTTCAGATGCTATCGCTTAATGTGAGGCAGCTTTTGAAAAGAAATTCATTATAATGACTCCGGCAACAATCAAAACAATACCAATCACTGCTGGAAGATCAAGTGATTGTTTGAAAATAACAACCGAGATAACAGTTGTTAAAACAATACCGATACCACCCCAAGCTGCATAAGCAATACTAAGGGGAATAAATTTAAGCGCCAGGGAAAGAAAATAAAAGCAAGCTATAAAGGCCAGAATAGTGACAATAGATGGAATTAACTTTGAAAACCCATTGGATACTTTTAAAAAACTACTGCCAAGTAATTCAAATGCAATAGCTAAGCCTAGAAATAAATATTTCATTTTTTTATATGATTAAGAATCATACAAAGGAACGGTAGATTGAGATTATTTTTTTTGATATATATCAAATTAAGTTAAAATTTCAATACAAACTATCATTATTTTTTTCGGATCCGGCTTAATGTTTCCTGAGTAATACCAAGATAAGAAGCGATATGTCCTAGCGAAATGCGTTGTGCCGCTGCGGTTTCATTCTTCAGCAGTGTGTTGTAACGCTCTTCAGCAGATTCAGTCTGTAAAGAAATGGTACGTTCCTCTAATATTTTGCAATATTCTTCCGCTAATTTTCTCCCAATGGTTTCCATTTGATGATATTTTTGATAAAGCTCATTCATATCTTCTCTGGAAATATAGTAAATAGAGGAATCTTCTAAAAACTGAATGCTCTCTAAAGAAGGAAGATTGAAGAAAAGAGGAATCACTGAACCTAAGATCATATTTTCGATACCAAACCAAACATTGATCTCCCGATCTTCTTTATTGTAAAATGCGCGAACAATTCCTTTTTCAATAACAAACATATTGGATACAACTTGCCCCTGTTTAAGAAAAAAATCACCCTTTTGTTTGGTCATGAATTTAGTTCTCTTAATCAATTCTTCCTCAAGATCAGTATGAATTGGTCCGTATTTTTTTAGCTGTTGGATTAAGAAATTCATATTTTCTGTATTACTTCCCTATAATATTAAAACTTGCAAGTGCCGGTTTTACCGCTTGCGTAAGAACGCATTGCAACATAAGGAGTATCTATAAAAGATAAACGTTTACAAAACAAACCATATGTTGTCATGAGGTTTTAAATATACCTATCGAAGTTGGAACTACCAATCTGCAAAGTGAATTTATTGATGTTATGTAAAGCACAAAATTCCGCATGTTTGTTTGTAATTCGTAGATATTGTATGTTCTTTCCAAGAATCATATACTTGCTAGTAGCTAATTTTCATCAACTGATCTTAAGATTTGATTTTTGATTGAGTTACATAAATCCTTGATTTTAGAACAGCATAATGCTCGAACTATAACAATTTTATCGTTGCTACGACAGAGAGCTTTATCCTGATTAAAAATCTAGATTAGTAATTAGCGTAAATATGTTGATATTAAGGTTAGCTACACGACCCTATATTTGATCTGATTAGTAGGGAAGCTCTTCGCAGTGAAAGCCTTTATCCTGCAACAGTCCGATGATAGATTGTGGATTTTCCTTTAAAGTATCGATGCGTAAGATACGATCGCAATCCTGTAGATCGAAATTCCATCTGCCCGGTGTGCAGTGTTCATTTAAATCATATTCTAAAATGAGAATGTCTTTTTCAGTTTCTACTGAGGTTTTAAATACATAAATCATGCGGTTTTTAATTTTAAATTTTTAATACAATCTGTTATAATCCTTTTTTTCCTTGTAGCCAATATCCTTGAGTAGTTATACGGTTTACACCGTTTCTTTTAAGGGCCTTTCGAAAAGCTTGAACGGAAGTGACATTGCCGACTAAAGTGTAGCTGGCATGAAGCCAGTTTTCATGATGAAAAATGGGAAGACCATCGATCCATTCTGCATCGGTAAACGATCCATTTTTTGGAAAGATACTACAGTTTTCTAAGCCCAACAGCTCAGGAACTTCTCGATTTGCATCGTCTAGTTCTAGATAGAACTGGAAGGAATGATTGTTTTTTTTGAGTGTGGGAAGTAGCGAACAGGCCAATCCGAGCGAAGTTTCATCGCCGAATAGTAACTGATGCTGAAATTTTGGGTTATACACCTTATGTCCCCTCGGGCTACTGATATAGAGATGATCACCAACGCTTAAAGTGTCTGCATAACTGCTTCCGGGACCATTATTGTGGATGTGAAAGATAATGTCCAGGATACCCAGTTGCATATCATGATAGGCAATCGTATAATTCCGGTATTCGATTTCGTTTACACGGATCACACTCGCATAGCCAATCTGGAAATTCATTTTGGCAAGGTCGCTCTGAAAACGCACCTTTTTAAGATGGGGGCTGAGGTAAGTGGTGCCGATCACTTCAGCACGTTGGCCAACGAGACTTTCTAGTATGCCGCCTGCCCATTTGGGTAGTGTTGATATCATGGTATTGCTTTTTTGTTCATGACAAAGAAACAGCTAATTTGTAACGCAAACAATGGAGCAAAGGAAGAGGGTATTGGACTAATCGCGGTTTTTGTTCCGAAAGGATAGTGCCGACATTCCGGTCACTTTAGTGAATAATCTCGAGAAGTAGGGGTAATCCTCAAAACCTAAGGCATCGGCGATTTCTTTTACTGACTTGTCAGAATGATAAAGCAGACGTTTAGCTTCTAAAATGATACGCTGTTGGATATGATAGGACACAGGGTAGCCGGTGACGTCTTTGACACATTCATTCAGATAGGGGGTAGAGATATTGAGACCCATAGCATAGGCGGCGGGTCTTTTTATAGAGAGAAAGTCACGTTGCAGGGAAGCCTTAAATGCTTTTGTGATAATCTCAGATCGTGAAAGTTTGTCGACAGGTATAGCGCCCTCGAGGTACATCGAAGTCAAGAGCCCAATCAATGTATTGCAGCTGTCTTTTAATAAGGCGTGATACAATTGCTGATTTTTTCGTGCAGATAGGGTAAGGCATAGCGATGCACTGTTGGCTAGGATAGAAAAGATATCTTCTTGAACCATTAGAGGTTTGAGGGGAGCCAGCTCTTCTAACAAATGGAGGTATTCCGGATTTATATGTTCACTATTGATCCTCAAAAAACTACCGCTCACATTTGTCAGAGCAACAATACGATGTACCTGATGTGGATGTATATATAGAATAGAATAAGGCTTTACAGTATATTGTTGAAAATCTATTTCGATTTCAGTAGTTCCATTTTCCAACAGAAAGAACGAATGGTAGTTATCACGGTGTGATCGTCTGACGTCATCCAGATTCATGATATCCTGTTCATCAAAGTGCGCTTTGCCCATACTGATTCCTGAACCGAATTCAGCAGTCATTGTTTTTATAGGGATGGACTTATTTTTTTGACGCATGATAGGGATGTGTATATCTTCAAACCTGATTATTGCACAGCTAAGAGAAGCTAAAAATACGAGAAAATATTAAGACGTGGTGTGCACCGTCTATTTTTATTCGACAATTGTTCTAAAAGTTAGATTAATCCTTGGAGAGTGAATCTTTTTAGTAGGTGGCAGTCGATGTAGCCAATGAGATTGCGTCTCATCTTTCATGACCAATAAACTACCATGTTCTAAGATCAATCCTACATTTTCTTTCGTTTGTTTATGCTTAAAAGCAAATTTACGGACAGCCCCAAAACTCAATGATCCGATAGCACCATTTTTCTTTAAATCTTTTTCGCCATCACTGTGCCATGCCATACCCTCATCGCCGTTATGGTAGAGATTTAATAAGCAAGAATTGAACGTTTCTCCCGTTGTTCTTTCAACTATTTCTTTTAATTCCAATAATTCTATTGACCATGGAAGAGCATGCTTGGTTGTATTGGAATAGGTATACTCAAAAGGTTTCTCACCGTACCAAGCGACTTTTCTTTTCGTTAATATATGTTTACCAAAAATAACGGCTTCATCGTTACGCCATTCGATGGCTGTCAATAGTTTTTCATAAAAGTAATCTGCACGTTCCTGTCCCAGTACTTTCCCATAATAATGTACTGTTCCGTCCTTTGGAAGCCAATTTTTCGTACTATCAATCGGATATTCAAATAATTCCATAAATAATGTTTAAATGGTGCTGCTTCGTATTATAATTCCTGTTGAGTTTTGGCACTTTCCCATCCTATAATAGCTGTTTTTCGAGTTGGTCCCCACATATATCCTCCTGTTATGCCAGAAGATTGGATAATGCGGTGGCAGGGAATAAGAAATGCAATGGGGTTACTGCCAACAGCTGTACCAACAGCTCTAGCTGCTTTTGGATTTCCGATCTGTTCCGCTATTGTTCCATATGTAGCCAGTTTCCCCATGGGTATTTTGAGTAAACTCTCCCACACACGCAATTGAAAGTTGGTGCCTTTGAGATGTAATTTAATCTGTGAAAGGGCAGACCAATCGTTTTGAAAAATGGATAGGGCATTTTGTTGCAGATCGTCATCCTGTTGCTGAAACACGGCATTTGGAAACTTAGCCTGTAAATCGGTGAAAGCTTTTGCTTCATTACTTTCAAATGCGATATAGCATACTCCTTTGGCTGTAGATGCAATAATTATTGGACCAAAAGGACTGTCTGCATAACGGTAATTGATCTTGAGAAATTGACCTCCATTTTTATATTCAGCAGGAGTCATGCCTTCGATATTGATAAATAGATCATGTAAACGGCTGCTGCTCGAAAGTCCGGTATGGTATGCGGCATCAAAGAGTGTAAGTTCTTTGTTGTCATCAAGCAGTTTCTTTGCATATTGCAAACTGATGTACTGTAAAAATTTTTTAGGACTTGTACCTGCCCAGTCTGTAAAGAGCCGTTGAAAATGAGCGGGGCTTAAATGAATTTTTTCAGCGACTTCATCCAAATTTGGCTGTTCCTTAAAATGATGTTGAATATATTCGATAGCCGAAGCGATTCGATTGTAGTTGAGATTTGATTGTGTTTCCATTTTCATTTTAATTTATACCCAAATTTCATCATGATTGTCTTTGTTTACAATCCGAAACATGCGGAGTTTTGATTCGGCGTGATCGCTTTAACCATTTTGTAATTGATAAATGCTACATCTTTTAAAATCACTTCCTGCTCTTTTACGGTTGTAAATCCCATTTTTATAAAAAATGGTTTCGCCGTCTTGCTTACATCTGCCGTTAAGCGATCGGTGTTCTGTCGCCTTGCCTCTGCTTCTATATATTGGTAGAGCTGGGAAGCTATTTTTTGACCTTGGTAATCTTTATGAACAAAAAATAAATCAATATAACGACCTTCAGCTAAGGTACAAAAGCCGACAATACTGTTGTTTAACACAGCTATGAGTACATACTGCTCTGTTAACACCTGAGTCCATCGTTGCATATTCTCACTACCGGAACTCCAAACCGCTACCTGCTCTGCGCTATAATCTTGGATGCAAATGCTCTTAATAGTACCGACAAACAGTTCCTGCAGGGAAACAATATCATGAAGGGTGCCAAATCTAAACGTAATTTTTTCCAAAATATACTGGTATAATGTTTTCTCTTTGATTGTATGGGCTACTGTAGACCATTCTTTTTATTGATATGATGTACTGCTGATTGATGAGTCAAACTTAATAATATTGTCTTTTATATCCAAAGTACTGGCTTGACAATTCATGTCCATTGCACAAATTGCTTTACTATTATTTGCAATACGCAGTGATTTTAGATTTCTTGAGGATGAGGTTTTTTAGTTTTAGTCACAAAAAAATATCAGGGTGCTGCTGCGGGCTGTTTCACCGTAATATAGGATTTTCCTAAAGACGCTGGATGGAATGAAATGGGAAATTTGTACGTTAGAAATTATAAAAAAAGCAACGTTTAATACTATTAAACGCTGCTTTTGTGTGTCCCCGAAGGGAGTCGAACCCATATCAACAGAACCGGAATCTGCAATTTTATCCATTAAACTACAGGGACATGCTAGCAAAGATATACTATTTCATGAAAAATGAAAATAGCTAAATGCAATCTCTTGCCAACACCCTCATCTTTAGTCAATAAGATTTAAAGTTACATTTACTGAAATATCTGGAGTACCGCCACCAATGCTTTGGTAGCTCGAATTGTTCCAGTCTGCTGCGGTAACCTTCGTTTTATTTAGACCGTGCATCAAGACAATTTTCATTGGAATAGCACTTGCTTTGTCTAATACTTTCCAGTTGCTTTTTAAACCTACCTGTTGATCTAAATACGTAAAGGTGATCTGCTCCTTTGTAGGGCCTACGAAGAAAAACTGATGCTCATCGGCATCGTCAGAAATTTCCTGTTGTACCTCATGTCCATCAAAATCCTTTAATTTGATATCTAAATCATAGTTGCCTTTTTTTAAATTTAACGACTGTGGTTTTGTATCGGTAGCATCGATGATAACTTCGACTTTGGCATTTGTTGTTTTTTCTGTAAAACTTAAAGTCATGGTTTTCATTTCTTCATTATCATGTTCGTGGACAGGATCGTCTTTTTTACATGAGTTGAAAAGGAGAACTGCTGCGATCAGTACTAATTTGCTGCTGTTAATGATTTTTTTCATGATAGCTGTATTTGTTATGATTAGAATGTGTAATTAATTGTCAACTGTATATTTCGGCCTACACCATGACTGTAATAACGGAATAGATCTGTGTAAGATTTGTAGGTGCTATTGAATATGTTTTCTACCAAAAGGCGAGTTTGCAATTTATTGTTGCTAATAAGAGAGCCTAAACTAATGGAACCATTGATAAGCTGATACGCCGATGGTGCGGGGGCCATCTCCATACTAGTTGTTGTTAAAAACTGTTTGGCATAGATTTCTTGACCTAAGGCAAATTTCACGTCATGCATCCAGTTCGTCTTGCCCTTTGTTGTAAAAGCGATTTCATGTGTATACGATAGGGGCGGAATAAGAGGCAGATAGTTTTTTTCATCTAGATTACGGGCGTAGATAAATGAGGTGTTTGCACTGTAATCTAAATGTTCACTGATGGCATATTTTCCCTGTACATCAATTCCGGCCAATAATGCATTGTTTTGACTATACTGCCAGATCGGAAATGTACCTGAAAGATTTTGTACGTATTCTTCGGTCGGTTTTACGTAAATGTAATTATTGATGTAGTTAGCATAGATGTCAATGTTTAAGAAATTTTTCTGCTCATGGATATTTAAACTGGTGATCCACTTTAAGCCTTTCTCTGCTTTTAATGCTGCATCTCCTCTTTCATAGCGTGCTGTACTTTGGTGTACGTTTTGGCTGTACAGTTCTTGTGCAGATGGAGCTCTCCAGGCAAGCCCTAAGTTTGATTTAAGAGTCATATGGTTGTCGAGAGTATAGGATAAACCGAGGTTGGTCGACAAGTTATGAAACTGATTGTCGCCACCATAAGCTTTACCATAAAAGTCATACCCTGCAGCATCGAAATTCTTAAAATCATAACGAGCTCCTAATTCGTAGGCAAATCGGTCTTTTTGCCATTGATATATACCGTATGCTCCGATATTAAAGGCATTGTAATTAGGAATTAATGGGGTATTAAAAGTCCCAGCAATATTGTTGTTAACCTGTGTCTGCCCCTGAAGGCCAGTGATAAATTTTTGATTTAAGCCCTCAATAGTATAAGATGCATCAAGTGCATGTGTCCGTAAAACCATATCCATGCTTGGAATTGCGCTACGGCCTGCACGTCTTTTATCGTATTCCTGCCGGTGGTTATTCTGGTAAGCATATTTTATGGATAAGGTTTTAGCATCGCTCAAGCGCTGGCTGTAAGCAAACTGAAATACCTCGTGTTTAACCTCTTGACGGGGAGCATCAATATGGTATGAGAATCCGAAGAGTTCGCTGGGATACGGTCTCCCATAGGCTAGACGTTCCTGAAAAGAGGTAATATCGCCGATATGAGTAGAAGATAAAATGCCCGCTTCATTGTGATATTGTTTATAGGAAGCTTCAAAATTAGCGTCTTTGTATTGATAATTTACTGCAGCATTTAGGTTATAAATGCGCTGCCCGGTATTGTTTAGATAATAATCGGAAGTTTTTCGATTACCACTTTTGCTGTAGTTTCCATTGAAAGACCATTTCAGTCCTGCTATGGGAGTGATGCCCTCCAGGTTTAATGCGCTTTGCATACCTCTGCCGTTTGTGAAACCGTTTAGACTGACTTGCCCGCTAAGGCTATCAATTTTATTCCAGGGCTTAGTGGATAGCAGAATTGCTCCACCTAATGCTTCACCACCATAACGTAAGCTTTCTGCTCCCTTTACGACCGTAATCGCATTCGCTGCGTACACATCAATTTCTGGAGCATGGTCATTACCCCATTGCTGACTTTCGAGTTTCATACCATCATTAAGTATCGCCAAGCGATTGCCGTAAAGACCGTTAATAATGGGCTTATTGATGGTAGATCCGGTCTGCAGGAGATGGACTCCGGAGATGTTTTTTAAAACTTCTGCTAGCGAACGGTTTCTATTTTCAGTTAAAGCTGTCGCATTGACCTGTTGTGCAATCTGTGTTTTGGCGGCAACCTGATAACCGTAAACCTGTGTCTCAGCGAGTCTCTTAACGTCTTTTTTTAGTCTTATCAGTACGGGACGGTCATTTTTCACATAAGTAGTGTCATTTTCGTAGCCAACGAGTGAAGTCACTAATTTTATCGGGAAGTTCTGTTCAGTACTAAATTGAAATTCACCCGAAAAGTTGGAAGTTATCGCTTTCTTATGTCCTTCGTAGTGTAGGTTAGCTCCATGAATGGGACTGGTGTTTTCTAACGCAATGATCTTTCCGCTTATTTGTTTTTTTTGTGCAAATAGGCTGTACGAAGGCCATAATGAGATGAATACGGGTGCCAATATAGAGATGACGCTGAACTGTTTTGTCATGCTTAAATTAAATTACGCCTCAAAAATACAACATTGTTGCATTAAATTAAAATAATAATGCAACAATGTTGTATATAATTTAAAAAGTCATGGTTTATACCGCTTTATAATACAAATGGATTATCCTTTATTTTTTTGAACCGTGGAGATTGGTCCAAATAATCAAAATGGTACAGGTATCAGCTAACGAATAAGTTAACTGTAAAAAATTAGGGTTGTGATTTTAGAGTTGTAAATATCCGATTAGGAACGGGGATGATATTGGGTAATCACGCTCTGTAGATAATCGCGGTCGATATGGGTGTAGATTTCTGTAGTTGTGATACTTTCGTGCCCCAGCATATCTTGTACGGCACGTAAATCTGCCCCTCCTTCCACAAGATGAGAAGCAAAGCTATGTCTAAAAGTGTGCGGGCTAATGTTTTTTTGAAGACCAATTTTTGTAGCCAGCTCTTTTATGACAATGAATACCATAACACGAGATAAAGCAGCTCCACGCTTATTTAGAAAAACAAAATCTTCCTGCCCCGACTTGACTTTAATGTGCGGTCGGACTTCATTGATATAAATTTTCAAGTATTTAATGGCTTGGCTCCCGATTGGAATCAGACGTTCTTTATTACCCTTTCCTTCAACTTTGATAAATTCTACGTCTAAGTAAAGATTTGATAGTTTAAGACCTACCAGCTCCGAGACCCGAAGTCCACATCCATACAATACCTCCAGAATTGTTTTGTTGCGCATACCTTCGGGAGTTGATAAGTCGATGGCATTGATAAGTTGATCGATTTCTTGGATATTAAGCACGCTAGGTATCTTTCGTGCAATTCGAGGGGCTTGAATTAATTCGACTGGATTATTTTCCCAATCGTATTCCAAGTGTAGGAAATTATAAAATGTTTTAAGTCCTGACAATAGGCGTGACTGCGTGAAGGGAGAAATACCAAATCCATTTATCCAGATCAGGAAGCGCTGTATATCCTTACTGGTTATTTGTTGCAATGTCAATTTATTTTCTTCACTGTATACTTCCAGTTTGGAAACATCATTGAGGTAAGCTTCAATAGAATTATCGGACAGACCGCGTTCAAATTTCAAAAAACGGCCGAATTCTCGTTTTAAAAGCAACCAATTATTTTCTTCCTTCATGCATAACAAAAATACAATAGATTAATTGTACTTTCGAACATTAATTTTATAAAACAACTAAATTAAAAACTTAAGGTAAATCAAAAACATGAGATTTATTAAACCAATTGCATTAACATTTTTGTTGCCAACTCTTTATTGTACAACCCCTAGTACTGCGGCAACATCACTTCGTGCTGAAGCGAGAGCAATTTTAGCACAAGACACCGTTAGTTGGAATCAAAAACTTCCTTTTGACAATGAGGTGCTTACAGGTAAACTTAAAAATGGTTTCACTTACTACATCCGTCGGAATGTAGAACCAGAAAAAAGGGTTACGATGTATTTAGCAAACAAAGTAGGTTCTATATTAGAAACAGATGACCAATTAGGCTTGGCTCACTTTTTAGAACACATGAACTTTAATGGTCTAAAACACTTTCCTAAAAACGAGTTGGTCAATTACCTACAAAAAGCTGGTGTTCGTTTTGGCTCCGATTTGAATGCTTATACCGGATTTGATGAAACGGTTTATCAGTTGCCCATTCCATCTGATGATCCTGAACTGTTGAAAAATGGTTTACAGGTGATGCGCGACTGGGCACAAGATGCATTGCTTGCTGATGATGAGATTGATAAAGAACGCGGTATTGTGATGCAGGAAATGCGTGGCGGACGTGGTGTAGGTCAACGTTTGCAGGATCAATATTTTCCAATTGTTTTAAATGGATCTCGCTATTCTAAACGTTTACCGATCGGAACAGAAAAAATTATTACAACTTTCAAACCGGAGACGATCCGGAAATTTCATCAAGACTGGTACAGACCGGACTTACAGTCTATCATCATTGTTGGTGATATCGACGTGAAAGATATGGAAGCTCGAGTTAAAGCCTTATTTTCGGATTTAAAAGCTCCTGCTAAAAAGCTGGAACGTACCAAGTATAATGTTGATTTATTGAATAAAAATCAATTTATTGCCATTACAGATCCTGAACTTCCTTACACAGTTGCTCAGATTATGATCAAAAGTAAAGAGGAAAAAACAGTGACCGTAAAAGATTATCGCAAACATTTACTGATTTCGGCATTTAACTCGATCGTTGCCGATCGTTTTTCTGAAATCATGCAACAGGCAGATGCTCCTTTTATGCAAGCTGGAGGCAGTATATCTGGTTTCATTGCCGGATTAGATGTGTTTTCGTTGATGGTAGTTCCTAAACCAAACCAATTGGAAGTAGGATTTAAAAAGATGATGACAGAATTTGAGCGCATCCAAAAATTTGGATTTACACAGTCTGAATTGGATAGAGCCATCGTTTCAATGAATAAAGGTAATGAGACTGCTTATATAGAAAAGAGCAAGAAAAAATCGGATAGTTATGTGGGTCGTTATTTGAATAACTTCTTAAAAGATGATGCCGCATTAAGTAACGATGATAGTTATAAAATAACAAAACAGCTATTACCAACATTGACCTTGAAAGAAGTTAATGCACTGATTTCAAAATATTATACTGATCTGAACCGTGATATCATCATCATGGGGCCGGAGAAAGATAAAGCTACTTTACCTGCTGAACAAACAGTCAATAATTGGATAAAGGAAGTGGAGTCTCAGAACTTAACAGCTTATGAGGATAAGGTTTCTAAATTGCCATTATTATCGAAGGAACCTGTTAAAGGATCTGTTGTTTCCAATAAGGAATTAAAAGAGATCAATGTAAAAGAATTGACCTTAAGCAATGGTGTCAAAGTAATCTTGAAACCTACCAATTTCAAGAATGATGAAATACGTATCTCAGCTTTTAGTCCAGGTGGTTCTTCTTTATATCCAGATGCAGATTATTATTCAGCGAGTAATGCTGCGGGTCTAGTGGATGCGAGTGGTGTGGGTCAATTGAATAATGTTGAATTACAAAAGTATCTCACAGGTAAAAATATCGGGATCACACCGTATATTTCAGAAAGATATGAAGGAATCTATGGAAGTTCGGACAAAGAAGGTTTAAAAAATGCTTTTGAATTGATTTATGGCTATTTTACTGAACCTCGTCTGGATCAGGATGTTTACCAAAGTATCATCGCCCGTTCTGTAGGAAGTTTAGAAAATAGAGATAGTGATCCGTCAAATGTTTTCTCCGATAAAGTGAAAGAAACGCTTTATGGGGATAATATCCGCAGAAAAAATGCGACTGCCGATTTAGTGAAAACTATTGACAAAGATCGAGCTTTTCAAATTTATAAAGAGCGATTTGCTGATGCTTCGGACTTCACCTTTACCATCGTAGGTTCTTTTACTGAAGAAGAAATTAAACCTTATTTAGAAAATTACTTAGCGGCCTTGCCGAATCTTGGACGTAAAGAGTCTTATAAAGATTTAGGTGTAGTAGAACCAGCTCAAGGAAAGCGTGTTGTTGTTCATAAAGGGAAAGAGGATAAAGCTTCTGTACAATTAGCTTATTATGGTGATTATACTTATTCGGAAAGCGAAAATATCAATATGGAAGCCTTAGAAAGTATCTTGACCATTAAATTATTAGAACGTCTTCGTGAAGCCGAAAGCGGGGTTTACAGTGTGGGCGCTTCTGCTAATTACGGCAAGTTGCCACGTCAACGCTATAGTTTTGGTATCGGCTTTGGCACGGCTCCGGATAAAGTGGATGTGCTGATAAAATCTGCTGTAGATGAAGTCTCTAAAATTAAGAAAAGTGGACCTGTAAAAGAGGATATTGATAAATTTGTTATTGAACAAAAGCGTCAATTAGAGCTTCAGCTTAAAGAGAATGGATTTTGGGTTAGCTATCTATCAGGATCTTATCAAAATCAAGAGGATGTAACGGAAATCTTGAGAAAATTAGATGACCTGAGTAAAGTGTCTGTAGAAAGTGTAAAAGCTGTCGCTGATAAATATTTAAAAGAAGACCGCATGTTTGAATTTATTTTGTTACCAGATGCAAAATAGATCTTAAAGTCTAAAAAAGAAAGCTCCTGAATACTATTCAGGAGCTTTTTTTTATGTCATATGACGCTGATGATCAGCATCTATTTTATCTTTTTGAAGTTATAGAATTCTTCTAATTCTCCTTTAATTTCTTTACCTTCCATATCTAATTTCTTCATCATACCTTCACCGACTTTATATTTGCTTTCGCCATCTTTCTCCTTTAAAATAATCGAACCGCCGTCTGGAGTCCATGTGAACGTACCAGTTTCTTTAAAAGGTCCACCTTTTTCAAGATACTGTTCTGATTTTTCAAAAGTTCCATCCATATTTAAGGTTAAGATAACATGAATGCCCGAACAGTCTGCACATGGAAGAGTTCCTTCGTAGGTTCCAGCCCAATCAACAGAGTTTTGTGTATTATGCTCATCGTGAAATGCCGTATCTTGTTTAGTAGCAACTGTACTGCTGTCTTGTGCTTTTTTTTCTTTTGTTGGTGTTGAATTTTGGCAAGATGTAAATGAAGCAGTAATTACGAATAAGCCTATGAAGATTTTTTTCATTATAATATGTTTTATTTCTAAAAACGTGATGTGTTAATGTATGTACTTTTGCAATTTTTGTATTGTTTTAAGAGCTAAAACAATACTGTTCGTTTATAGTTTTTGTAATATACTTAAAAATGCAAAATATAACTATTTCTTTTCAGAGTGACCTAAATCTTTATCCGGGTTAATGTGATCTCTTATCAACTGTTTTAATTCCTTTATTTCAGGAAACCTTCCCATTTCTTTACGGTCAAATATGGGTTGATGATCGATTGAAATGGAGTATTTACCAGCTATTTCACTCGGAATCAGTAAGACACCATGAATATCTTCTGTAAAAGTACTTAAAATTTCTTGCGCCATATAGGCCGCGCGTAACATCCAGTTACATTTCGGACAGTATTCAACTGAAATTGTAGGTTTTGATATATCCATCTTTCTATATAGCTTATATGGCGAATATAAGGGATTTATTTTTATATTCTTAAACTGTGCTATTACTATTTACTGTGCAGCAATACGGATAATTGTCGTGTTTATCAGCCAATTTTGAATGAGGTCATGGCAAGAGATCCTCCTATAGAGTTGTCGTTAAACAGCAGTAAATCATCTTGTCTATCTTTTAGTGCCAGGCTGTAGATCATGGGAAGATAATGTTCTGGTGTGGGTATAGCTAAATCAAATGCTTTTCCCTGATTCCGGAAGTCGATCAAAGCTTTGTGATTACCATCTAAAATGTAATTTTTCATTTTTTCTTTTGCTTCCTGAGCCCAGTCCCATGCAAATCCCGCCTCATTTAATTTATCCCAGGCTACCATACGCAGGTTGTGGACCATATTGCCACTGCCTATTATCAATACACCTTTGTGACGTAAGGAAGCTAATTCCTGTGCTAATTCATAATGGTAAGACGCAGGTTGCGTATAATCGATACTCATTTGAATAACCGGAACCTCAGCATCTGGGTATAAATGCTTGACAACAGACCATGCCCCGTGGTCAAGGCCCCACTTATCATCCAATAATACATCAGTTTTTGTGATGATTTTTTTTGTTTCCTGTGCAAGTTCAGGGCTTCCGGGAGCTGGATACTGTACATCAAATAATGCTTGAGGAAATCCGCCAAAATCATGAATTGTCGGAGGATTGTCCATAGCAGTAACGAATGTACCACGCGTTTCCCAGTGCGCTGAAATAACTAATATTGCTTTTGGTTTTTGAAAAGTCTTACCGATATTTCGGAATCCGTCCACAAATTCATTTTCTTCGATCGCATTCATAGGACTTCCATGTCCCAAAAATAACACGGGAAACTTCTCGGTTGCTTCAAAATTTTTAGATAAGTTGCGTAAGGAGTTTACTTTTAAAGCAGCTCCTGTTAAAGGTAATACAGCCATAGCGGTTATAAATTTTTTTCGATTCATGCTATTAACTCCTGGTGATATATTGTTGTTGACAGCTTTTTAATAGTTAAAACAAATATCGGAAGTATAACAGGAGGATAGGTATTGTTTTTTGGTAATAATGTTGTACTATTTGGAAATGATCGCTTTTATATCAGTCCTAAATTCTGTAGGCGTCTGCCCCGACTTTCGCTTAAAAACATTTGTAAAGTAGGCTTTATCACTGTATCCTAATTCAAATCCAATTTCCGAAATTGTTTTATCGGTATTCATCAACAAATTTTTAGCTTCTATCAATTTTCTGGTTTCAATAATTTCGGAAACACTTTGCTGTAATATTTGATGACAGATCATATTAAGACCACGTGCACTCATAAAGAGTTTTTCCGCATAAAAATTTACGGATTCTGGGCGACGATAATTTTCTTCTAATATGGTTAAAAAGTTTTTAAATGTTGTACTAGAAGTCGATGAATAGGGTAGGCCTTCTGGAAACTGTTTCCGATATTCGGATTCGATCATCGTAAATAAGGTGCTTAATAATTGTCGGACGATACCCAAATCACTTTGTGTTTCGTGCATTTCATCGGCTATCATTTGAGCTATATGAACTATTCTTTGAAAACAAGCGGATGGAGTGATCCTAAATGTAGCTTGGTCATGAAAATGATTGTACAGTTGAAAAGTCGTTTCGGCAATAAATTCACTTTTGAATCGCAATACCCAAAATAGACATTTTCCTGCTTTTAGCTTAGGTTTTACGCGATGTGTTTTTCCTTTGGTAACAAAACTTATAAATGGTGCTGCATAAGTTTCGGATTTAAAATCAATAAAATGTTCTAATTCTCCTTCAATACCAATAATTAACTCTTCGAAATCATGGTGATGAACATTATTTTCGCTTTGGGCGATGCGGTTTGCTTCAGCTACATCGACTTGATATATTTTGAAAATTTCCATCAAAACTTTTTTGATTTCTTGTTGATTTTAAAGTTATAAAAAAAATGCAAAACCTTTGTTATATATCGGTTTATTTCACTTTTGTGTATTAGGCATAGTGGTCTTCAATACCATGATAGTGAGTATGTGAAAAATCAGCTTTATAGTAAGCAAGAGATGGGCGAGGTGCTTACAGCAATTGGACCTAATAATAGGGATTGGATTTGTGTTCGTCAGTATAATGATAAAGCAGCTCTTTAAACCAATTGAATCTGGAGAAAACTGCTGTTGTTAGCAGGGTGATACCATATTATAAGCAAGTAGGAATCTTGTTCGCATATAATGGAGGTATAACAGGGGGATAAGAGGGGGTTTAGAGGGGGTTAGTAGAGGTAAACCCCTAGAAACCCCCTATAAACCCTCAGTAATCTCTATATAAATCCCATCTTAAATAATAATCAGTTCCCTGTCAGTTCCGGATCAGGTTATAATATGCCTTATTCCGGAGTATCTGTACGGAGGGGAGCTGGCTATAGTAAAACACCCCGACTTCTCTGGACCCCTTTTGTAGTATATAGTAATATAGTATAAAGTAAAGATGTCGGCCCTGCGGAAAGCATGAGGAGACATGGATCACCTTATCAGTAATAGTAATAGTAATAGTAATAGTAATAGTAATAGTAATAGTAATAGTAATAGTAATAGTAATAGTAATAGTAATAGTAATAGTGTCGATGATTCCGCTGTACTGAAAAAGATATAATTTCTGCGGAACCATTTCCTAAAAGCATACTGCATCCATAAAAGAAGGCCCAGGACGAACCATCCGCCCGTATACCCTTTTTATAGTTCAAAGCCAGGATTGTCCGTTTCTCAGCCCCGAGAACAGGTCATGGGTAAATTTATCGGTCAGGTTATAAGCTGTTTACCCGTTCACGGCAAACTATTTCCGGAAAAGATTAGGAAGTGATTATAAAAAGTCGCTATCTTTGCACCACTCCGCAAGGGAGGAGCGGCTGATCCGAAAGGGGAGGCACTGAAAAAAGAAGGGTTTAATGAAGATTAAACGCAGAAACAGCAGGAAAACAAAAAAATAAATTTTCACATTTATTTTGGAGAAACCAAAAAGATTTCTACCTTTGCAGTCCCAACGGAAACGAAGGGAAACAGAAACAAGATCGATAACGGCGCAATGCCGACATCATAAAAGCCGAAGCGAGATGCGGAAGCGACAGAAGTTCTTTAAAAATATAATCATGTAACGTAACGAGTAGTGTTGAGAAACGGCGAAAGTTAAAAAAAATCAACCTGTTCAATTTTAGAATTAGAAATTAAAATACAAGACAATTCTATTTATTATAAATAGTCTTGATCTTACACTTCATTTTACAATGGAGAGTTTGATCCTGGCTCAGGATGAACGCTAGCGGCAGGCCTAATACATGCAAGTCGGACGGGATTCAGGGAGTAGCTTGCTACGAACTGATGAGAGTGGCGCACGGGTGCGTAACGCGTGAGCAACCTACCCATATCAGGGGGATAGCCTCTCGAAAGAGAGATTAACACCGCATAACATCATTTACCGGCATCGGTTTGTGATCAAATATTTATAGGATATGGATGGGCTCGCGTGACATTAGCTAGTTGGAGAGGTAACGGCTCACCAAGGCTACGATGTCTAGGGGCTCTGAGAGGAGAATCCCCCACACTGGTACTGAGACACGGACCAGACTCCTACGGGAGGCAGCAGTAAGGAATATTGGTCAATGGAGGCAACTCTGAACCAGCCATGCCGCGTGCAGGATGACTGCCCTATGGGTTGTAAACTGCTTTTGTCAGGGAATAAACCTTTCTACGTGTAGAAAGCTGAATGTACCTGAAGAATAAGGATCGGCTAACTCCGTGCCAGCAGCCGCGGTAATACGGAGGATCCAAGCGTTATCCGGATTTATTGGGTTTAAAGGGTGCGTAGGCGGTCCTATAAGTCAGTGGTGAAAGACGGCAGCTTAACTGTCGCAGTGCCTTTGATACTGTAGGACTTGAATCTATTTGAAGTGGGCGGAATAAGACAAGTAGCGGTGAAATGCATAGATATGTCTTAGAACTCCGATTGCGAAGGCAGCTCACTAAGTTAGTATTGACGCTGATGCACGAAAGCGTGGGGATCAAACAGGATTAGATACCCTGGTAGTCCACGCCCTAAACGATGATAACTCGATGTTTGCGATACACAGTAAGCGTCCAAGCGAAAGCGTTAAGTTATCCACCTGGGGAGTACGGTCGCAAGATTGAAACTCAAAGGAATTGACGGGGGCCCGCACAAGCGGAGGAGCATGTGGTTTAATTCGATGATACGCGAGGAACCTTACCCGGGCTTGAAAGTTAGTGAATGATCCAGAGACGGATCAGTCCTTCGGGACACGAAACTAGGTGCTGCATGGCTGTCGTCAGCTCGTGCCGTGAGGTGTTGGGTTAAGTCCCGCAACGAGCGCAACCCCTATGTTTAGTTGCCAGCACATTAAGGTGGGGACTCTAAACAGACTGCCAGCGTAAGCTGTGAGGAAGGTGGGGACGACGTCAAGTCATCATGGCCCTTACGTCCGGGGCTACACACGTGCTACAATGGACGGTACAGCGGGCAGCTACATAGCAATATGATGCTAATCTCTAAAAGCCGTTCACAGTTCGGATTGAGGTCTGCAACTCGACCTCATGAAGTTGGATTCGCTAGTAATCGCGTATCAGCAATGACGCGGTGAATACGTTCCCGGGCCTTGTACACACCGCCCGTCAAGCCATGAAAGTTGGGGGTACCTAAAGCATGTAACCGCAAGGAGCGTGTTAGGGTAAAACCGATAATTGGGGCTAAGTCGTAACAAGGTAGCCGTACCGGAAGGTGCGGCTGGAATACCTCCTTTCTAGAGCATTCGGAATTGAAGCTCGTTACGGATACACATGATTAAAAAAGTATTTAGTACAGCGTATTTAGTATTTAGATTATTTTCTATCTAACTACTGATATCTAAGTACTGATTACTATAAAAAAGCATTTGAAGAAATGTGCCCATCCCTGAAAATGGATGGTCCAGAGAGATAGAATGATAAGCTAGTCCCGTAGCTCAGTTGGTTAGAGCACTACACTGATAATGTAGGGGTCAGCAGTTCAAATCTGCTCGGGACTACCATCTAGATGTGAGATGACAGACATGAGATCTGAGACGTAAAGTCTACTTTCTCTGTTCCTGAATCTATAATCTACACCACGGGGAATTAGCTCAGCTGGCTAGAGCACCTGCCTTGCACGCAGGGGGTCATCGGTTCGACTCCGATATTCTCCACACGTATGCCTAGACACTAAGATATTGTGTTCACGATAAGGCTACAAAGAGTTCTTTGACATATTGAAAGAAAAAAAATTACAAGAGAAGACAACAGTAGAGACAATACTGTGATGTGCTTGATGTATTATGAAGACCCTCGGTCAAGGCCGAACGGATTAATGCGTAGCATCACGGTTATATATCAAAAAGCAACCCATAGTAGCAAAAGGGCTATGAGGTGAAGAAAGTAAATAAGGGCACACGGGGGATGCCTAGGCTCTCAGAGGCGATGAAGGACGTGATAAGCTGCGATAAGCTTCGGGGATTAGCAAATGTGAGTTTGATCCGAAGATTTCCGAATGGGGCAACCTAGCATACTGAAGGTATGTTGTAAAATACGCGAACGCGCTGAACTGAAACATCTAAGTAGGCGTAGGAGAAGAAAATAATAATGATTTCCCAAGTAGTGGCGAGCGAACGGGAAAGAGCCCAAACCAATAATGTTACGGCATTGTTGGGGTTGTAGGGCTGCGATATGGTATTAGCAAACAGAAGTGGAATGGGATGGGAAGCCCAGCGATACACGGTGATAGCCCTGTACACGTATAGAATGCTAGCCTAGCAGTACCCTGAGTACCGCGGGGTCGGAGACGCCCTGTGGGAATCTGTCAGCACCATCTGATAAGGCTAAATACTCCTGAGAGACCGATAGTGAACTAGTACCGTGAGGGAAAGGTGAAAAGAACCTCGAACAGAGGAGTGAAAAGAACCTGAAACCGTGTGCTTACAAGCGGTCGGAGCTGGCAGGTCCAGTGACGGCGTGCCTTTTGCATAATGAGCCTACGAGTTACTCTTGTCTGGCAAGGTTAAGTGGTTCAGCCACGCAGCCGAAGCGAAAGCGAGTCTTAATAGGGCGCATAGTCAGATGAGGTAGACGCGAAACCTTGTGATCTACCCTTGGGCAGGTTGAAGTTGCAGTAACATGTAATGGAGGACCGAACCGATAAACGTTGAAAAGTTTCCGGATGACCTGAGGGTAGGGGTGAAAGGCTAATCAAACTGGGAAATAGCTCGTACTCCCCGAAATGTTTTTAGGAACAGCGTCGGCATGGAGTCTTATAGAGGTAGAGCTACCGATTGGGTGCGGGGGAGTCAAATCCTACCAAATCCAGACGAACTCCGAATGCTATAAGATATGGCCGGCAGTGAGGCTTTGGGTGCTAAGGTCCAAGGCCGAGAGGGAAAGAACCCAGACCATCAGCTAAGGTCCCTAAATATACGCTAAGTTGAACTAACGAGGTCCGACTGCACAGACAGCTAGGATGTTGGCTTGGAAGCAGCCATTCATTTAAAGAGTGCGTAACAGCTCACTAGTCGAGCGGTCGGGCGTGGATAATAAACGGGCATCAAGTGTATTACCGAAGCTATGGATTCATGCATTATATGTATGTCTGGTAGGGGAGCATTCTATTTACGGAGAAGCGGTCTGGTAATGGGCCGTGGAGTTGATAGAAAAGCAAATGTAGGCATAAGTAACGATAAGGCGGGTGAGAAACCCGCCCACCGAAAGACTAAGGTTTCCTGATCAACGCTAATCGGATCAGGGTTAGTCGGGGCCTAAGGCGCATCCGAAGGGAGTAAGCCGATGGACAACTGGTTAATATTCCAGTACTTTTTATAACTGCGATGTGGTGACGGAGTAGTGACACTGCCGCGAACTGACGGAATAGTTCGTTAAAAGGCGTAGGTATAGGGACGGTAGGCAAATCCGCCGACCCTGCTGAAACCCAATAGTACAGCAAAGCTTCGGCGGCGCTGATAGAGCAGGTAAACAGACTTCCAAGAAAACCCGCTAAGCTTCAGGTTATAAAAACCCGTACCGTAAACCGACACAGGTAGTCGAGGAGAGAATCCTAAGGTGCTCGAGTGAATCATGGCTAAGGAACTCGGCAAAATGGCCCTGTAACTTCGGGAGAAGGGGCGCTTCCTCCAGCGATGGAGAAGCCGCAGTGAAAAGGCCCAGGCGACTGTTTAACAAAAACATATGGCTTTGCAAAATCGAAAGATGAAGTATAAGGCCTGACACCTGCCCGGTGCTGGAAGGTTAAGAGGGGATGTCATCGCAAGAGAAGCATTGAATCGAAGCCCCAGTAAACGGCGGCCGTAACTATAACGGTCCTAAGGTAGCGAAATTCCTTGTCGGGTAAGTTCCGACCTGCACGAATGGTGTAACGATCTGGGCGCTGTCTCAGCCATGAGCTCGGTGAAATTGTGGTATCGGTGAAGACGCCGATTACCCGCAACGGGACGGAAAGACCCCATGCACCTTCACTATAGCTTAACATTGAAATTGGGTACAGGATGTGTAGGATAGGCGGGAGATGTTGAAGTGGCTTCGCCAGGAGTCATGGAATCAACCTTGAAATACCGCCCTTTCTGTATTCGGTTTCTAACTCGATCATGTCGAGGACATTGTTTGGTGGGTAGTTTGACTGGGGTGGTCGCCTCCAAAAAGGTAACGGAGGCTTTCAAAGGTAAGCTCAGTACGCTTGGTAACCGTACGAGGAGTGCAATGGCATAAGCTTGCTTGACTGTGAGACCAACAAGTCGAACAGGGTCGAAAGACGGACATAGTGATCCGGTGGTTCTGTATGGAAGGGCCATCGCTCAAAGGATAAAAGGTACGCTGGGGATAACAGGCTGATCTCCCCCAAGAGCTCATATCGACGGGGAGGTTTGGCACCTCGATGTCGGCTCGTCACATCCTGGGGCTGGAGAAGGTCCCAAGGGTTGGGCTGTTCGCCCATTAAAGTGGCACGCGAGCTGGGTTCAGAACGTCGCGAGACAGTTCGGTCCCTATCTGTTGTGGGCGTTGGAAGTTTGAGTGGATCTGTCCTTAGTACGAGAGGACCGGGATGGACTGACCGCTGGTAAACCAGTTATGCCGCCAGGTGTACGGCTGGGTAGCTACGTCGGGAATAGATAAGCGCTGAAAGCATCTAAGTGCGAAACTAGCCACGAGATGAGACTTCCTTATAGGGCCGTAGTAGACTACTACGTTGATAGGTTGCAGGTGTAAAGGTAGAAATACCATAGCTGAGCAATACTAATCACCCGAAGCTTTCTCAAGCAACGCAAACACTGTTGTCTTCCTCTTTTAGTTTTTCTTTCAATTGTCTATAGATAATGCTTTTTATAGAGCATATATCACATAAAAACATTTTAGGTGCCTATATCGGCGGTGTCTACCTCTTCCCATTCCGAACAGAGAAGTCAAGCCCGCCAGAGCCGATGGTATTGCCGTAACAGGTGGGAGAGTAGGTCGGTGCCTTTTTTTATACAGAAGCCTTTGCTATACAGCAGAGGCTTTTTTGTGTTTTTACCTTTTTATGCTGTGAACAGGGCTATTCCGGTTCTTTCGGTGACTTCTGCAGGCCCTTCATGCTCATCATTTAACCTATTCAGCTTCTATATCCTCTTCCTATCGGACAAGCATACTGTCACTATATCTTCCGATCTCTAATTTTTAATACTCATATAATGCTATTTGATACTTCTTATATACTAGGAACTATTATGTTCTCGTGAACGCTGGGTTTGTGCAATGCCTTTTTATTTCTTCGTTATCACTTAGCTATTCAGTTTTGTATGTAGCATATGATAGTCTATTTGAGATCACATGATTTACGGGCAATAGGTTTCCCTTTCATTATACTTGATAAAAAATAACCTAATCCAATTTATTTAGCTGGATTAGGTTATTCTTAATGCTTATTATGATATTTATTATAGAATATTGGATTTTTATTCTTGCAATTGGACAAATTTTAATCGTCTTAATTTATACATAAATAGATCAATGTGGCAAGAGTGCTGCCTATAAGTGGACCGACTATAGGCACCCAGGCATATGCTAGATTAAATGTTTTTTTATTCTTTATCGGTAATAAAGCATGTGTAATTCGAGGGCCTAAATCTCGGGCAGGGTTGATGGCGTACCCGGTTGTACCGCCTAAAGATAATCCGATTACCCAAACAATAAAACTTACCGGTATTGCTCCTATAGTACCTAAGCCCAAAGTTTGTCCTTGTTGGATAGTTGGTTCAGTGAAATGTAGGATGCAAAAAATTAAGACAAAAGTACCTACAATTTCACTGATGATATTAATTTTAGGATTAAAGATAGCAGGTCTTGTACAAAACACGGCCTCTTTGGCTCCTGCATCTTCGGTTTGGGTGAAATGATCTTTGTACATCAACCAAACGACAAATGAACCAAACATAGCCCCTAAAATTTGCATTGTGATGTATTGAAGTCCTAAACTTAAGGTCATTTTGTTCAATATTAAATTAGCAAGCGTAACAGCAGGATTAAGATGCGCCCCGCTATAGGGTCCTGCAATCGTTACTCCGGCAAATACCGCTAAAGCCCAAGCTGTACTGATTACCATCCAACCTGAATTGTTCCCTTTAGTATCTTTTAATACAACATTTGCGACAACTCCTCCTCCTAATAAAATGAGCACGGCTGTCCCAATAAATTCTGCGATTAGTACATTCATAATAACTGTTGTTAAGCGTTGAGATCGTAGTTAGCCCAAAACTTGGTTGTCTCTACAGCGCGCTTCCATTCTCGCAATGATTGTTCAATTGATGGATCTGGTATTGGTGTAAATGTTCTGTTAATTTGCCATTGTTTTGCTATTTCTTCCACACTGGGCCAAAATCCAACCGCTAGACCGGCTAAATATGCTGCTCCAAGTGCTGTCGTTTCTGTTACCTCAGGACGTATGGTGATTGTATTGAGAAAGTTGGCCTGGGTTTGCATCAGGAAATTATTCGCACTTGCGCCACCATCAACACGAAGTTCTTTGATTTCAATATTTGAATCAGACTGCATGGCAGTCAGAATATCTGTTATTTGAAATGCGATTCCCTCTAGCGCAGCTCTGGCAATATGAGCGACATTGGTGCCTCGAGAAAGCCCTAATATCGTACCACGTGCATAAGGATTCCAATGTGGTGCTCCTAAACCTGAAAAAGCCGGAACCATATAGACACCATCGCTATCCGCTACACTTTCAGCCAATTTTTCTATTTCTGCAGAAGTTTTGATGATACCTAATTCATCTCGTAACCACTGCACAACAGCTCCTCCAATGAATACACTTCCTTCCAGAGCGTATGTTACCTTTCCTCCAATTCTCCAGGCAATCGTAGTGACTAAATTGTTATTCGAAAAAATTGGTTTTGAGCCAATGTTCATTAATAAGAAGCAACCTGTTCCATAGGTATTTTTTGCCATTCCTTTTTGTGTGCACATTTGTCCAAATAGTGCCGCTTGCTGATCGCCCGCAATCCCTGCGATAGGTACACTGCTGGAAAGGATCTGACCCGAAGTATGTCCATATACCTCTGACGAGGAGGCAACTTTAGGAAGGATACTTGCAGGTACGTTAAATATGGTCAGCAATTCATTATCCCATGTTAACGTTTCGATATTGTACAACATCGTTCTTGATGCATTGGACACATCGGTTACATGGACAGCTCCATCAGTTAGGTTCCAAATAATCCAACTGTCTATGGTTCCAAAAGCGAGATCGCCCACATTTGCTCTTTCTCTAGCACCTTTTACATGATCTAATATCCAGTTGATCTTAGATGCGGAGAAGTAGGCATCGATACGAAGACCTGTTTTTTTCTGAATGGTATTGCCATGACCTTGATTTTCGATCTGCTTACAATAGTCTGCTGTTCTTCGATCTTGCCATACAATCGCATTATAGATGGGTTCCCCGGTTTTTCTATCCCAAATAATAGTGGTTTCACGCTGATTTGTAATTCCGATGGCTTTGATATGTTTTGGGGTAATCTTCATCTTGGCCATAACTTCTGTAAAAACTGAAAGTTGACTGGACCAAATCTCTTTAGGATCATGCTCAACCCAACCAGATTTTGGATAAATCTGCTTGAATTCTTTTTGCGCTATCGCTTCTATTTTTCCTGACTTCGAAAAGATAATTGCTCTTGAGCTCGTTGTGCCCTGGTCTAATGCCAAAATGTATTCTTTAGTACTCATAAGTGCGTTGTTAATGGATTAGGAATTGTAAGTATAGTTTTTACAAAGTATAAGGAATTGTTCAAGCTGTTCTTCTTCCCATGTTTTCGATTGCTCAAGTTCTTTGGACATAATCTGAACAACTAGGGGAGCTGCCTCCATGGCTGCTTTTGCATCTAAAAACAGCATGCGTATCCTTCTTGCTAAAACATCTTCCAGGCATCTTGCCATTTCATTTCTTACTGCCCATACTACTTCTGCTGCGATATAATCAAATTTGGGGTGAATCTTTTGGGACAAATTTGGATCCTTTTGTGCTAACTCTTGTATTAACTTTGCATCTGAACCGTATATCTGCCAGTGTCCCTGCTGTTTTTCTTGAAGATAACCATGTATTTTTAAGGTTTTTGTAATACAAGGAGCTGTATTTAACTTTCCGATCTGAATGGCTTTGTTGACGGTATCTTCTGCCATTTTACGATATGTCGTCCATTTCCCTCCTGTAATGGTAATCAATCCTGATTTACTGCTGATCAGTTTATGGTCCCGGGAGATTTCTTTTGTTGAAGCTGGATTACTTTCATCTGGTGCAGCCAGTGGTCGTAAACCTGCAAATACACTGAGTATATCCGCTCGGCTAGGAGCAGGATTGAGGTAGTTTTTAGCCGTTTCCAAAATAAAATCTACTTCTTCTTCTAAAGGTCTTGGTTCAATAGTGTGAATATCTAAGGGCGTATCTGTCGTTCCTAATAGGATGTGGTCGTGCCATGGCACACCAAATAGCACACGTCCGTCATTAGTTTCCGGAATCATAAGGGCATCTTCTTCCCCTAAAAATTTCTTGTCAATGACAATATGTGTTCCCTGAGATGGTCTTACTAAATTCTTATGGACAGGTGATTCCAGTTTTAATATATCATCAACAAAGATTCCGGTCGCATTAATGACGGTTTTTGCTTTAACTTCAAAATTCTGGTTTGACTCTAAATCTGTAAAAGAAACACCACAAACTTGACCATTTGTATCTTTATGAATGGCATTTACATCACAATAGTTTAAGATTGTTGCATCAAGAGAATTTGCTGTCTGTGCTAGATTGATCGCAAATCGGGAGTCATCAAACTGGCCGTCATAGTAGATTATACCCCCTTTTAGATTATCCTGTTTGACAGCATGCAGTTTTGCAACAACCTGACTGCTGGATAAAAATCTGGAAGTTCCGATCCGGTATGCACCGGCCATCCAATCATAGATTTTTAATCCAATCAGATATTTCCACTTACTGAAAAATGTATAGCATGGAATAATAAAGCTTTGAATTTTAGCTAAGTGTGGTGCATTTTGGAAAATTAATCCTCTTTCATGCAATGCGGAATAGACAAGTTTAATATCTCCATTTGCGAGATACCGCACACCACCATGGACTAATTTCGTACTCCTACTTGAGGTTGCTTTTGCAAAATCATATTTTTCGAGTAATAATGTTTTAAATCCTCGAGAAGCCGCATCGACAGCGATACCAAGCCCAGTTGCCCCGCCTCCAATGATAACAATGTCCCATTTTGAAGTTTTATTTACGTTTTCTAGATTCGTCTTTCTTTTGAAATTGCTCATACAATGATATGATTTTGGATATTTTGTTTATCAAATGTTCACTTTTTCAGGTATATCTTTTATAAAGAAGGGCCTTACATTATAAACGAAATAGCTTGAAAGTTTGTTTTATTTATTTTTTAATTAGTATTTTGTTCTCCAAATTGTTTTTTACAAAGTCACCAACCGATTGGAGTTTGTTTTCTTGTCGTTAGGTAAACCAAGGTAATCTTTTCGTCAGCTATAACGATACCTTAACCATTTATTAGCTATATGGTTGTTGTCAATAATTGGTAGGTCATACATTTGATGTACGATTTCATCCAATATAGATGTAATTTAAAGAGGTACGTCTTTGGTATTATTAAAGCTTGTTTGTTAAATTTCTACGGGTAAAAAACAGAATTTTATAAAAAAATATGAACCCTTGTTTTGGAATAAAACAAATGGTTATTTATTTTTTTTTCCTTAAATAATGTAAAAAAAGACTAAAAATATTGTCATTCGTTAAAGAAATGCCTTTATTTGCACAAATCTCAAATTTAAATGGCTAAAAATTTACTCATAGTAGAGTCTCCGGCGAAAGCGAAAACAATAGAAGGGTATTTAGGGAAGGACTTTTTGGTAAAGTCCAGTTACGGACATATTCGTGATTTGGTGAAGACCGATGATGCTATTGATACAGATAAAGATTTTCAACAAAAATATGAAGTGCCGAGTGATAAGAAGGCTGTTGTCAGTGAGTTAAAGAAATTAGCAAAAGCTGCAGAAACAGTTTGGCTAGCATCCGATGAGGACCGCGAGGGGGAGGCTATATCGTGGCATTTATTTGAGACTTTAGGTTTAAAAGATGAGAGTACTAAGCGTATTGTATTTCATGAGATCACCAAACCTGCAATTTTAAAGGCCATTGAGAATCCACGTAAAATAGATTATAATTTAGTAAATGCACAGCAGGCCCGTCGTGTACTGGATCGTTTGGTAGGATTTGAGCTTTCACCTGTATTATGGAAGAAAGTAAAACCATCGTTGTCCGCAGGACGTGTTCAATCGGTAGCAGTGCGTTTAATTGTAGACCGCGAGCGCGAGGTTATAAAATTTAATGCGGAAGCATCATTTCGTATTGTGGCATTTTTCCATACTGGAAAAGTTAAAGATAGTTTTAAAGCTGAGTTGCCACAGCGTTTTGCAACAGAGGCTGAAGCAAAGCAGTTTTTAGAGGATTGTAAGACAGCGGAATTTGCTGTTAAGAGTTTGGAAACAAAACCTGCGAAAAGAGCTCCAGCGGCTCCGTTCACTACCTCAACGCTACAGCAGGAGGCTAGTCGTAAGCTAGGATTTTCTGTTGCGCGTACTATGCAGGTTGCTCAACGCTTATATGAAGCTGGTCGCATTACCTATATGCGTACCGATTCTGTTAATTTAAGTGATACAGCAACAGAAGCTGCTGAGAAAGAAATTCGTTCTGCTTATGGTGATCGTTACCATAAGTTAAGAAAATATAAAACAAAAACTTCTGGAGCTCAAGAAGCCCACGAAGCCATTCGTCCAACTTATTTTTCTGAACATAGCATTGAAGGTGATGCAGCAGAAAAACGTTTATACGATTTAATTTGGAAACGTGCTATTGCTTCTCAAATGAGTGAGGCAGAGTTCGAGAAAACATTAGCTAAAATTTCTATTTCTACACGTAAGGAGGATTTATCTGCTTCAGGTGAGGTCATGAAGTTTGATGGATTTTTGAAAGTTTATTTTGAATCTACAGATGATGATCAAGAGGTAACGAATGATGATGATAGCGATAACTCCTTGTTGCCACCTTTGGTAACAGGACAATCGGTCGTATTGAAAAGCATGAACGCGACAGAGCGTTTTACAAGACCTCCTGCTCGTTATACAGAGGCTGCTTTGGTGAAGAAGTTGGAAGAATTGGGTATTGGTAGACCATCTACTTATGCACCGACAATTTCTACGATTCAAAATCGCGGTTATGTAGTGAAAGAAGAAAGAGAAGGACGTTCACGTGACTATCGTGTATTGACTTTAGAAAATACGGAAATCTCTGCCGTTACTAAGACTGAAATTACTGGCGCTGAAAAAGGAAAAATGTTTCCAACAGATATAGGTATTGTTGTTAATGATTTCTTAGTTGAACACTTTAAAGGCATTGTAGATTTTAATTTCACGGCAAAAGTAGAAAAGGAATTTGATGAAATTGCACATGGTTTGACCGAATGGACAGATATGTTGCGTGAATTCTACGGACCTTTTCATTCAGAAGTACAGAATACGTTAGAAAATGCTGAACGTGCTAACAACGAACGTGAGTTGGGTGTCGATCCTGTATCGGGTAAACCTGTCTCTGTACGTATTGGTAAGTTTGGTCCTTTGGTGCAGATTGGTGCACAAGATGATGAAGAGAAACCTCGTTTTGCATCTTTGAGAAAAGGACAGATGATCGAAACGATTACTTTTGAGGATGCTATGGAATTGTTTAAGCTTCCTAAGAAGGTTGGTATCTTTGAAGAAAAGGAAATGACTGTTGCTATTGGCCGTTTTGGACCTTATATCCGTCATGATTCTTCTTTTTATTCTTTACCAAAGAATGTTGATCCACTTGATGTGACAGAGGAAGAGTGTATCCAGATTATCAAAGACAAGAGACAAAAAGATATTGAAAAGGTAATTCGTGTTTTTGACGAAAATCCTGAAGCTCAAATTGAACAAGGCCGTTGGGGACCGTTTATCCGTTTTGGAAAACAGAATTTGAAAATTCCAAAAGGAACAGAAGTAGAGCAGATCACGTATGAAGATGTCTTGAAATGGGCGGAAGCTGATGCTCCTAAAGGTAAAGGAAAAGTAACTGCTAAAAAAGCGACTACTGCAAAGAAAGCTCCTGCTAAAAAAGCTCCAGCAGCGAAGAAAGCGACTGCGGTTAAAAAGACAGCTACAAAGGCTGCTGTGAAAGCGACTAAAGATAAATAATTGAAATGAAAAAGGATTTACCTGAAAACATTGTTCAAAATATTACGATTGCTGTTGTTTTGGAGAGTGAAAGCCCGGAGTCAAAAGTTTGGAATGTTTATTTAATTAATGAAAAGAATCAAGAAATTCAAAATGTCTTGGTTACTTCAAAAGGTTATGGCGAAAAGGATGGTGCAAATGTGATCACAAGCACATTACGTCATTTTATCGGTAATGTTGCTCCACATTCTTTCGAAAAAATCGAAGCTATTGATGAACAGGTATTCGGTTTAACCAATGAATATTGGTTAAGCTTTTATATTGATAATATTATTTACGATAAAAAATACATCTTCCTACCTGAAAGCATTATAGAAGGGAATTTAATACTGGTTCCTTTAGTGAATAAGCTTGGGGTGATTATTGGGGGGATGAATTAGTTTTATGACAACAAGACATAACTTTATTATCGCTATTGATGGTTTTTCATCATGTGGTAAAAGTACAGTGGCAAAAGCACTGGCCAAAAAATTAAAATTTGTTTTCATTGACAGTGGTGCAATGTACCGCGCTGTGACACTTTATTTTCTCAGAGAGGGAATAGATATGAAAGATGATAAAGCAATAGCTGAGGCGTTGGAAAATATTCATATCGATTTCATTCCTAATGATGATAAAACTGAGATTCATCTTAATGATGAAGATATATCGGATGAGATCCGTCAGATGTATATTTCGGATATGGTGAGTGAAGTGAGTACAATAAAAGCTGTGCGTCAAGCCATGGTAAAACAACAGCAAAAATTAGGGCGGAGACGCAATATCGTGATGGATGGTCGCGATATAGGCACAACTGTATTTCCGGATGCAGATATGAAAATTTTTATGACAGCGGATCCGCAAGTACGTGCTAATCGACGTTATTTAGAATTGACCAATAAGGGAGAGCAGGTGACGATCGATGAAATTGTTAAGAATCTGGCACATCGTGATCATATTGATAGTACGAGGGAAGAAAGTCCTTTGCGTAAAGCGGAAGATGCCATTGTACTGGATAATTCTTATATGAGTCAAGAAGATCAATTGACATTTGTCATTGATGAATATACAAAAAGAAGAGCTTCCAAATAGGAAGCTCTTCTTTTTTATTTAATGCTATTGATTTGTTGTTGTTCTTTTAGTTTCGCAACATTATTTTTCTCTCCAAATTCTTCTGTTTTTTCTTGGAAAGAATCTAATAGTTGACGGATTGCATCTGAATTGTCTGCTGTACGTTGAAAAATATCCGGTAGAATCTTTTCTAGATTTTGGTCTCCAAGTTCGATATTATCCACCTCGATTTTCCCAATTTTTTCTAATACGGCTTGCTGACTTTTCCTAACATCTTCTAATTCTCTCGCAATTTTTTCCATCAATTCAAATTTCTTCAATTTATCCATATTATATAAAATTTAGTGATCAATTACTATATATAACGTATAAAGTGGTCAAAATGTTTTAAATAAAAAAGGGTTGCTCATTTGAGCAACCCTTTTTTATCGTCTATACTCACTGATTAGTGTGTACGGCCTGGGTAAACTTCCAGTCCTTTTTCTAAGCAGATCAATGCTTTTTTTAGATCGTTCTGATTAAGAACGTATGCTAGTCGAACTTCGTTGATTCCGGCACCTGGAGTGCTGTAGAAGCCTGTTGCAGGAGCCATCATAACCGTTTCATTTTCGTATGCAAATTCTTCTAGCATCCATTGACAGAATTTATCTGCGTTATCGATCGGTAGTTTTGCTACAACGTAAAATGCGCCACCTGGATTAGGTGAAAATGCACCTTCAATTTTATTTAAGCCGTTGACTAAAGTATCACGACGTGCAGTATACTCTTCAGACACTGCCTCAAAATAACTATCTGGTGTATCTACAGCTGCTTCACCTGCAATTTGTCCTTCCAAAGAAGGGCTTAAACGCGCTTGTGCAAACTTTAGAGCGACTTGGTACAGTTCTTTATTCTTTGTGATTAAGCAACCTATTCTGGCACCACATGCTGAGTAACGTTTTGAAACGGTATCAAAAACAACAACATGTTGTTCCAATCCCTCCAGATGCATAGGTGAAATGAATTCACGCCCATCATAACAGAATTCGCGGTAGGCTTCATCAGAGAATAAGTATAAATCATATTTTAAACAAAGCTCACGCAATGCTTCTAGTTCTTCTCTAGAATACAAATAACCTGTAGGGTTGTTCGGATTACAGATCGCAATCGCTTTTGTTTTTTCAGTGATTACTTTTTCAAACTCCGCAATAGAAGGTAAAGCGAATCCATTGTCGATATAAGACATGATCGGTTTTACCACAATGTCTGATGAGCATGCGAAGCCGTTGTAATTGGCATAGAAAGGCTCAGGAATGATTACTTCTTCACCCGGGTTAAGACAAGCCTGCATCGCAATCATGATCGCTTCAGAGCCACCGTTTGTCACTAAAATATCAGTAGGTTCGATATTGTAGTTTAATTTATTGTAGTATGTCGTCAGTTTATTGCGGTAAGATGCTGTTCCTTCAGATGCCGTATAGGCCCAAACTTTGAAATCAATGTTTTTTAATGCATTGAGCATTACTTCTGGCGTTTCAATGTCCGGCTGTCCGATATTTAAGTGATAGATTTTTTTCCCTTCTTTTTTTGCTTGATCAGCGAAAGGTGTTAGTTTTCTAATTGGGGATGCGGGCATGTTATACCCTTTTTCTGATATTGATGGCATTATTTTATATAAATTAGCGAAGCAAATCTACTGAATTAAAACTAAAAAAGCCACTTTACTTGAAGTGGCTTTTCTTTAATTATGTACGCAAAGTAATTATTCTACAATTCCTTTGATGTATAAAGTTTTTACAGGTGTTTTTGTGTTCGATGTTACTGTAAAGCTTTTTGTAAAAGGTGCTTTTGAAGCAGCGTTGAAAGTAACTTTAATTGTTCCTGTGTCACCTGGTTTGATTGGTGTTTTTGTAAATTCTGCTACTGAACATCCACATGAAGGCTTAACATCAGAAATAATGATAGGCTCACTTCCTGCATTCGAAAATTTGAAACTGTATGATACTGGAGTTCCTTGTGCGATCTTTCCAAAATCATGTGTTTCTTTTTCAAATTTAAATTCGCTCTGACTTGTTTGCATTGCAGTAAATCCTACAAATGCAATAATAACAGTTAATACGGCTAAAAACTTTTTCATATCTTCTTCTTCTTAATTTGTTAACTATGCTCTTTGATAATGTCAAACAACGTACCAAAATAGAAATTTTAATACGTAATTGCCTTAGAAAAGAACGCGATAACAATAATATTACATTATGTATGACTAGATTATTCCTTCTTTTAATAAATCTTGAATATGTATGATGCCATCATACTTATTTCCTTGTAAAACAATTAATTGAGACACGTTATTCTGACGCATCATATGCAGCGCATTTACAGCAAGCTCTGATTTGTCGATCGTTTTAGGATGTGTCCCCATAATATCGCTCGCAGTTAATCCTGTAAGATCTTCATGATTTTCAAGCATACGGCGAATATCCCCATCGGTAATGATGCCCACAATCTTTTCATCTTGCAATACTGCAACAGCACCTAATCTGTTTTGTGTGATGGTCAGTATGATTTCTCTGATAGTGGCATTACTTGGGATTTTTGGTTTTTCATTTTGATCGGAGAGATCCGCTACTTTTAGGTATAATTTTTTACCTAGCGCACCTCCTGGATGGTATTTTGCAAAATCCTGATCTGAAAAATCGCGACATTCCTGTAGACATACCGCCAGTGCATCGCCCATTGCTAGCTGAGCAGTGGTACTTGAGGTAGGAGCAAGATTGTTAGGGCATGCTTCTTTTTCAACAGTGGTGTCCAGTACGAAATCCGCTTGTTCAGCCAGATAAGAATTGATATTTCCTACCAGAGCGACCAATGTATTTCCGGTCTGCTTCAAGAAAGGCACCAGGACTTTGATTTCAGGAGTTGTACCACTTTTTGAAATTGCGATGATTAAATCTTGGTTTTGAATGATCCCTAAATCACCATGAATGGCATCGGCTGCGTGCATGAAAATGGAGGGTGTTCCAGTCGAATTCATTGTCGCAACAATCTTTTGTGCGATAATAGCACTTTTTCCTATCCCAGTGACAATAACACGGCCTTGTAAGTTAATTATATGTTTAACCACGTTAACAAAGTCGTCGTCAATCCGTTGTGATAAATCAGCTACCGCTTTAGCTTCTTCTTGTATAGCTTGGATAGCTATATTTTTTATATCGATGTTGCTTTTCACAAAAAAAATATCTACTTTTATATTAAAGAATGAATACAAAAATAGGTTATTTTACAGATTTTTTGGTCATTTATCTATCTTATTTTTGCCCGAGGCTCGATGGAAATAGAAAAATCACTTTTCGACAATTTACAAGATTTTTTTGGTTTTGATACTTTTAAGGGGGATCAAGAAGCAATCATAACAAATGTACTACAGAGAAAGGACACATTTGTCATAATGCCTACTGGGGGTGGTAAATCCATCTGTTACCAGTTACCGGCATTGATGAGTGAGGGGACAGCGATTGTCATTTCACCGTTAATTGCCTTGATGAAAAACCAAGTTGATCAGCTTCGCGCATTTGGCGGAGAGGATAGTATTGCTCACTTTTTAAATTCTTCATTGAACAAAGGTGATATCATGCGTGTCAAACAGGATGTTACAGCAGGGAAAACAAAATTACTTTATGTAGCACCAGAATCGCTTTCGAAATTGGAGAATGTCGAGTTTCTGAAGCAGATTACGGTATCTTTTGTTGCTGTCGATGAAGCCCATTGTATCTCCGAATGGGGACATGACTTCCGTCCGGAATACCGCAAGATTCGTCAGGTTATCAATGGTATAGGTGAAAAAATACCCATTATTGCATTGACAGCTACAGCTACACCTAAGGTGCAGTCAGATATTCGTAAGAATCTTCAAATGAATGATGCTATGCTCTTTAAATCTTCATTTAACAGAGGTAACTTATTCTACGAAGTAAGGCCGAAGAAAAATGTCGTTAAAGAAATTGTTCGTTTTATAAAAGGACAGTCTGGTAAAACAGGTATCATCTATTGCTTGAGCCGTAAGAAGGTTGAAGAAATTAGTGAAGTTCTTAATATCAATGGAATCAAAGCACTTCCTTATCATGCTGGATTGGATGCGAAAACACGCGCCGATACACAGGATAAGTTTTTGATGGAAGATGTCGAAGTTATCGTAGCAACGATAGCATTCGGTATGGGTATTGATAAGCCCGATGTACGTTTTGTGATTCACCATGACATTCCAAAATCTATGGAAGGTTATTACCAAGAAACTGGTCGTGCTGGACGTGATGGTGGAGAAGGTCTATGTTTAGCTTTTTATTCGGAGAAAGACGTTGAGAAATTAACGAAATTCATGAAGGATAAGCCCGTTGCTGAAAGGGAAATCGGAACACAAATTTTAAAAGAAGTTATTGATTATTCAGAATCTGCAGTCTGTCGTCGTAAACAAATTCTACATTATTTTGGTGAGAATTTTGACGAAACCGGATGTAGTAATATGTGTGATAATTGTCGTGCTCAAAAAACTTATTTTGAAGCAGAACAATCGTTATTTGAAGTTCTTTCTTTTATTAAAGAACAAGGTGAAAACTTTGACGATCTACACGTGATCAATGTCATGGTGGGTCAGAATAATCAACCTGTTTCTGCTTATAAACATGATGAGCATCCTTTGTTCGGAAAAGGTAAAGATAAAGGAGTAGTGTATTGGGAATCATTGGTTCGTCAAGCGGTGCTCAATAACTTTCTAGCAAAGGATATTGATCATTATGGCTTATTAAAGATGACGGACATTGGTCGTCATTACCTGGAAAATCCGTATGCACTGAAATTTGTGATGAACCGTCCTTTGGATTTTTCAGATGATTCATCATCTGAAGATGCTGGACATTCAACAGGCGCTTTAGATACGGAGCTATTGAAAATGCTGAAAGATCTTCGTAAAAAGATTGCGAAATCAAAGTCACTTCCTCCGTTTGTTATTTTTCAAGATCCATCATTGGATGAAATGTGTACGCATTATCCCGTCTCATTGGACGAACTGAAACAGATACAGGGTGTCGGTAACGGCAAAGCGGTTAAATTTGGCGCTCAGTTTGTAGAATTGATCAAGGCGTATGTCGAAGAAAATGATATTGATCGTCCGGTAGATTTAGTTATAAAAGGTACAGCAAATAAATCAGCGCTTAAGGTCGCGATTATTCAAAATATAGACCGTAAAATTGGTTTAGATGATATCGCAGCCGCAAAAGGAATTAGCTATGAAGAATTGTTGAAAGAAGTTGAAACAATTGTAAATGCTGGTACCAAACTTAATATCGGATATTTCGTTGATGAGATGATCGATCAAGATCGTCAAGATGAAGTCTACGATTATTTTAAGCAAGCAGATTCGGATTCTATTGATGAAGCTTTAAAAGATTTAGGTGGAGATGATTATTCGTATGAAGATATTCAACTGATGCGAATAAAGTTCATGTCTGAATTAGGGAATTAGAAACGCATATATTAAATGATAAATACAGTACTACCTCAAATTAAAAATGGAGATTCGACGAATTTCTTTTTAATGGCAGGACCATGTGCGATAGAGGGAGAAGAAATCGCTTTAAGAATCGCAGAGAAAATCGTAACCATTACAGACCGCTTAAATATTCCTTATATATTTAAAGGATCTTACCGTAAAGCAAATCGTTCGCGTGTTGATTCTTTTACAGGAATAGGTGATGAGAAAGCTTTGCGTATTTTAGAGAAGGTTGGTAAAACATTTGGTGTACCCACTGTAACAGATATTCATGAAAGTCATGAAGCAGCTTTAGCTGCAGCATATGTTGATGTTCTACAGATTCCAGCTTTTTTATGCCGCCAAACAGAATTGCTTGTTGCAGCAGCGCAGACTGGAAAGGTAGTAAACATTAAAAAAGGACAATTTTTAAATGCAGCTTCGATGAAGTTTGCTGTTGATAAAGTTATTGACTCGGGCAATAAGAACGTGTTATTAACAGATCGCGGTAATACATTTGGTTACCAGGATTTAATTGTTGATTTCAGAGGAATTCCAGAGATGAGAGGTTTTGGTGTACCGACTATTATGGACTGTACACACTCTTTGCAACAGCCAAATCAAACTTCTGGCGTAACGGGTGGTAAACCTGAATTGATAGAAACGATCGCAAAAGCTGCAATAGCAGTTGGAGCTGATGGTTTATTTATTGAGACTCATCCAAATCCAGCACAAGCAAAATCTGATGGCGCTAATATGCTACATTTAGATTACTTAGAAGACTTAATGGAAAAGTTAGTTCGTGTAAGACAAGCTATTCTTTAATTAAAGAGCTTTTATCATAAAGAAAAGTCATCGTTCTAAACGATGACTTTTTTTTATGCACTTATTTCTTGTTGCCTCGATGAATTCTTTATGGCAACTAAAGTAATTCGAATGATACAAAAGAATTATTTCTATTTATCCTGATAATTGGTAGATTTGGTTTTCAATCTAAATTATGAAATTAAACTTAGTTTTATCTTTTGCCAGTCTATTTGTTGCTTTTAGTTCATTTGCTCAACAATCGATCAACTGGAATGATCCGCTTAAAAATAAGGTGATTCAAGGACGTATTCATACGGAAGAATTATCGAATTATTACCGTTTGCCCGAGAGCCTGAAAAGTCAGGTGCGATCTCCTGTATGGAGCTTAGGTACCAATAGTGCCGGTTTGTATGTTGACTTTCAGACCGATGCGGAAGCCATTAAAGTACGCTATAAAGTAAGCGGATCTTTAAATATGCCACATATGCCTACGATTGGTGTTAGTGGTGTCGATTTATATGCGCAAGATGATAGGGGTAATTGGAACTGGGCATTTGGTAACTATAATTTTGCTGATACGGTAACCTATAATTACAAAGCATTAGGCAAAAATTCAAATTTTACGTATCGCTTATACCTGCCTTTATACAATACAGTGGAATGGTTGGAAATAGGAGTAGGGTCTGATAAGAGTTTTAAATTTGTTGTTCAAGAAGGTAAGCCAGTTGTTGTTTACGGAACTTCAATCGCTCAAGGCGCATGTGCTACTAGACCTGGATTAGCCTGGAGTAATATGCTAGGTAGAGCTATTAAAAACCCAGTCATCAATGTTGCCTTTTCGGGTAATGGTCGTTTAGAACAACCTATTATCGATCATATAAACCAAGTGGATGCTGCTGTTTTTATATTGGACTGTATTCCAAATCTAGCTTTAACGAAAGATAGAACTGCACAGCAACTGGATTCTTTACTGTCTAATGCAGTTACCGAAATTCGAAAAAAACATCCGAAGACACCGATTATTGTTACCGAGCATAGCTCAGGATTTAATAACGCCATCTTCAATTTAGATATTAACGAAGAATATAAAAAGAGCAGTGCTGTCGCTAACCAATTTGTAAATCGTATTAAGCAATCTGGAGATAAAAATCTCTATCTATTAACAAATAGGGAAATTGGTTTAGATATTAATTCAACCGTAGATTCTGCTCATCCAAATGATATTGGAATGAAAAAAATAGCCGATGCTTATCAAAAATTGATCAATAAAATTGTTAAAAAGTAAACGTAGTTTTATTGCGACCAAATGGGCCATTATCATGATTCATTAAGCGTCCAATTGCTAGCATTAGATGCTTAATTACAGTTTGTGTTATAGCTGTAATTAAGCATTTTTTATGTGCTTCAAGTTAGAAGCCTATTCATAGAAGGGACTTGGAGCATAAGTTCGTCCTCCTTGCGATAATCAAAACCCTTAAATTGTTAAAGGGTGATTTTTACTGATCGATGTAGCAACCCAAACACCTGTACTAAAACAAGCTTGTAGCAGATATCCGCCTGTTGGTGCTTCCCAGTCTACCATTTCGCCGGCACAGTATACCAAAGGAAATTTATGTAATGAAAGGTCTTTATTCAGTTCATTAAAGGGTATACCTCCAGCCGTAGAGATCACCTCATCTAAGGGTCTTAATCCTGATACTTGGATAGGGTAGTTTTTAATATGCTGTCCTAGTGCTATTGGATCTGTGAATGTTTGTTTATCCAATTTCTTTAATAGCGCAACTGCAGTGGATGAAAGTTTAAGTTTGTTTTTTAATAGTGAACTTATATTTCCGCCAGATTGCATCTGCTTTAAAATTGCATCTAATGACACATTGGGCTTGAGATCAATATGAAGTGTGATCGGGAATTCGTATGGTCTGCTGTAGCGGTTCATATAATAGAGCGGACTCCCTTCTATTCCATAGGTTGTAAATACAATTTCTCCTAATTTACTCGTGCCGTTAAATGCAACCTGAATGTTTTTTAATACCTGTCCCTCTAGATCGCTCAGGTCATTGGTCGTATTATATCCCGAATTGGCAGCTTGTAAAGGGGTAATGTTTATCTTTTTATTTGTCAGAATCGGAATCCATGAAGCATCTGATCCTGTTTTTTTCCATGAACCACCACCTAGTGCCAAGATGAGCTGACGATAACTTTTGCGCACAACTTCTTTGTTGTGCAGCAATGTGACAGAATTTACATCAAAATCCACGAAACTGTACTCATAGTTAATGAGGACTCCCAGTTGGTTAAGATGATCTAGCCATGCTTGTAAAACTTGGATGGGTTTTATATGTTTTTCGGGAAATATTTTTCCAGAACTGCCAACATATGTCGGAATTCCGATTGATGAAAGCCATTCCACAGTAGCATTATTATCAAAATGGCGTACGATCTTTTGGATTTCCGCGGCATCATATTGAGTAACGAAGTTTTCTATTTGCTCACTATGCGTTAGGTTAAATCCGCCATGACCAGCGACTAAGAATTTTCTGGCCGCAGCTTTATTTTTTTCATAGATGTGTACCTGATAACCTCTTGTTGCCAGTTGTTGCGCAGCCATCAGTCCAGCTGGACCAGCACCAATGATGATAATAGGATCTTCGTTCATGATCTGCAAAAATAGGCATTTACGACTAGGAATAAACTAAATTGAACCGGAAATATAAATACGGGCCTATATAGTGTGGATGTTTACCGCAAATCTATGATCATCTGTTATGATAGTAGGATTTTCTATTTTGAAATTTAGCTGTTGTTTAGTAGGACAATACCATAGCTAGTAATAAAGCTTTCGTGTCAATTTTTTCCAAGAGAATAGGCGGGAATTATGAATTGGAATAAGAATTTGATTTTTGTATATTTAGTTAAAAAATATATCTTCATATGGCTAAATCAATTAAACTAACTCAAAGGGTTAAAAAAGGTGATGAAGTAGTAGAAAGACCCATCTTTTTTATAGCCGAAAACATTGTTCATTTTGTTCAAAATGAATATCAGGGAAGGACCTTGACTACTATATTTTGTATTGTTTCGTCAACGCACGGAACGACGTCTTTTGATGTTATTGAAACGGCAGAAGAGGTTGATAGATTGATCAATTTGTAATAACTGAAAAACCCGACCTATTGTCGGGTTTTTATTATTCAGGATGTCCTCTGGATAGAAACTTATTTTTCTTTATTAAAGATGTATTGTCCACCACCTTGTTTAAGAATCATTACGTTCTCTGCAGGTTTAAATTCGAGTACAATTCCAGCCTTATCAAATTTGAATATATTTTCCGCAGTACATTCAAGTTGCATGGATGCTTGTCCGTCAGCTTGCGCAGTTAAATTTTTGCCATCATTGGTTATTGTTATTTTTATGGGTATTTGAGCGGATGCATAAACTCCGTTATACTTTGCCAGTTCCTCAGCATTTATTTGATATGTTGAAAATTCGGGAATTTCAAAAGGTTTACCGAATATGGCATTCAAAACAGTCACAGCTACTTCATTATTGTTATAATTGGAACCGTTTGAAGTCAGTGCAAAAGATATGTGATCGCTCGGAAAGTAAGAAAATACTGCGGTGAACTTATCTATTCCGCCACGATGACCAAATCCTTGCTTGTCGTAAAAAGGTTGTTTAAAAAGTCCCAGACCATGTCCATCTTGGATGTTTTCCATTAATGCCAGACTTTCGGCTTTTAATATCTTTCCTGAAAAAAGGGCGTCGCTAAATTTTATCAGATCAAGCGGATTAGAAACGATTCCTCCAGCTCCTAAAGGAATTGATGTGTCGGTTTCTTTGGCAACTTTCCAGTTATCTTCAAAGGTATATGATTTTGCCTCATTATTTGAAGTATTAATTGAACCTCCAAAATAAGTATTTTTAAGCGAGAATGGATCAGTAATACATTTTTTCAAAAGTGTTGCATAGGACGTTTTGTAAATTTTCTCAAGAATATAAGTTAATAGTACATAGTTTGAATTGCTATATTCCGATTTTGTATCAGGTTGAAAGTCCGAACCTCCCTTTTCAATAAATGCCATCATTTCCTTTTCGCTTTTGGGAGTATAGCACCAGTTGATGTAATTTTCATCATCCGTAAAGTCATGGACACCACTTCTATGGCTAAGCAAATGACCAATTGTTATGGCAGATGCGTTTGTTAAGGAAGGAAAGAATTTATCAATATGTTGAGCGAGGTCCAGTTTTTTTTCCTCAACTGCTTTCATGATCAGTACTGCAGTAAACGTTTTAGAGATTGAACCGATTCTATATTTGGTATTAGCATTAGATCTGGTATTATTTTCATAATTGGAATAACCTATGGATCTACTGTAGATAATTTTTTCATTTTTCGACACTGCAACAGTTCCCATAAATTTATTAGCTTTCTCCAAGGAGCTGAAATACAAATCGAGTTTGTTCGTGTCAAATTGTTGCGCATTTGTCAATGTCGAAACAAAAAAACAGGATAATAAGAAGAGATATTTTTTAATCATAACGGTTTGTGGTTTATATTTTTTTTCAATTTTAACAGTAAGGTTAATAGTATATATAATGTGATCGAGGCTACAACCATTAAAGGGATAAACCAATTTCCTAAGCGCTCATATTGAAGATAACTGACACCATCTGAATTATTATATTGCCCGAGTATAAAGATGTCCTTTGCACGATAAAAGAGTCCCACGTGATCCGGGTCGATCAGTTTAGCAATGATTAAAAAAAGAAATCCAAATAAAAATAGATATAGTATTGCAAATATTATATAGGAAATTCCGTTGCTAATATTTAATGTTAAAGCTTTCACTATTTCGAGAGGATTGAAAGTACGTGTTGCTTCCTCCAGTTTCTTATTTGCTACCAGAGGTTTTAGAAATTCTTCCGGTTGTCCGAGTTTTTCTAAAATATCTAATAAATGTTCCACTTCGTCCCGACCATTGGGATTATCTGAAAAGCCTTCGAAAAGATGACTGTTTATCTCCAGTAAAATTTCCTGTTGATTTTGTTCATTTAATACCTTAACAGTATTTCGGACACGTTTAAGGTAATCTCGGTATATCCGTGTACAATTCCTGTTTTCAAATTCTATTTCTTTAAACTTCATATTAGATTGAATTGATGGTGTCGTTTAATGTGATCCAGTATTTTTTCATCTCTTCGGCTGTTTCCTGACCTAAACTTGTGATGTTGTAATATTTTCTGGGAATTCCTGAATTCTGTTCTACCCATTTATAGTCAACAAGTTTTTCATCTTTAAGTCTGTTCATCAACGGATATAATGTGCCCTCCGCGATTTCAATGGCCGTCCTTTTTTTTATTTCGTTAATTAGATCATAGCCATAATATTCACGCTTATCCATTAAGATCCTTAAAACAACAAAAGATAAGGTTCCCTTTTTGAGCTGTGAAGTCCATTTATTTACAAAGTCATTATCCATGGAGCTAAGCTAAAGAAAATACATAGTATAACAAAGTACTTGGTTTAAAATTGTTTATTTTTTTGAATTGATATTTGATGTAGGATTTATAGGTAAACTATTTTTGAGGTAACCAGTATACGATATCTGCAGCGATATGGAGGGATTCAATAGTTGATTTTAGTCGTAAGCACTAAAAATAGCAATAGCGTTACGATAGGAGATTATTAGTGATCCTATCATAACGCATTGAATTGATCTATTGTTGATTAGAAATTGTTAACTGGATTATAAATTTCGTTTGTTGCTTTCTATAGCAATGAATTCTGGTAAATAATTTGGTGTACAGCCTTTTGATACCATATCACCTTTATAGAGGCCTGTTTTTTCTCCGATTGCAATACACCGGTCTCGGTATTGTTTTTCATAAACGCCAATCCATCCTGCTAGGAAATTCATTGCCCATTGTACTTCTGGCTCTTCTCTGGCAATTTTGGCTTCTATTTCATTTAATAATTCTAGTGAATTAGGAGGAGGTATTTGTCCTGTCCATCTTAAACGGGCTTGGTAGTACCAGAATATCCGCCTTTGTAGCGGTGATACACTATTTTGCCAGGATTCAATAAGTGCAATCGTTTTTTTGTCTTTGGTCAGTTGGTTTGCCATAAGCCAATCCATAAGCTGATTCCGTTCTTCGGGTGGATGCATAAGCATATCCTGATCGAGCTGATTGACGGTGTCTTGTGAAATGCGCTTATTATCCATAATCAGAATGGCCAATAGCCTTGCTAAAAAATCAGGTGTAGACCATAACTCCAGTGCTAATTCGTGATCTTTTTTGATCTCCTTCGCAATTTTTCTTAAGTCTCCGAGCTTAGTTGTTGTGCTGATCTGACTTAGAATATGCGCTGTTTTTGACGAAAGTTTCATGACAATTCTTTTTAATATTGAATACCTAGAAATTCAACGTTAAGTTATCAAAAACTATTTACTCTTTTTTAACGAATTCCTTGACAATAATTATGGATTCTTACCAATTTGTAGTGCAATAGGGTATTAAGCTATTTCATTGTTTATGTGCTTTCTTAAAACTTACGTTTACAAAACGTCCATAAACAACAAAACTTTGGCTACGGATTCCTGATCAATCCTTTTTATAATCAAGGACATCGGTTGATTGCTCATGATGGAGGCTTTTTTGGAGCTAAAGGTGGGTCGTGGAAATACGAAAAAACTATTTAAATGAGCCCAAAGGGAATAGTTGAACAATTCACAAAGTAGTTCATTTTATCGAGACCCTAGATGACCAAATTTAAAGGTCTCGTTAGGTCTCTTCAAAGATGAGAAGTATTGAAAAAAAACGATAGGTGTATAAAAGGCAAATCTTGTTGGTCGATCGTTTTTTATTTTTTTATTTCAACAAAAATAGATTGTGCATATCCGTTTTTTGTACCATCAGTTAGGTTTTTAGCAACCCCGTTTATCCATAATTTCGCCACATCTCTGTCGTTATCATTTTTTTCATATCCTCCGATGTAAATATTATTGTTGTTTACAAAAACTGAATTAGCAACAGCGTGATGTTTTCCATCTGTAATGGATTGTACTTTTCCATTTATCCATAATCTCGCCACTTCAACACCATTAATATTTTCACTACCAACTATATATGTATTATTGTTCCAAATATATATGGATCTTGCATATGAATCATTTAGGCCATCAGACAAATTTTGAGATTTTCCATTTTTCCATAATTTGGCTATATATTTATCATTTTCTATTTCATATCCCACAACATAAATGGTACCATTTTCAACAAATAACGAGAGCGCATAAGCATCATTTAATCCATTACTAAGATTTTGTGGTTTTCCGTTTTTCCAGATTTTAGCTACGCTATTATTTCTGTAATGTTTACTTTTATTTCCGGTTTGTTCGTGTCCACATATATATTCATCTCCTTTATATACAAAAATCGAAGCATCATCTGTTGGGTTTTCTCCATTTGTTATATCAGTATAAACACCATTCTTCCATACTTTAATCATATAATTTTTTGTATTATACTGAGCACCAAGAATATAAATATTGTTCTTATCTATAAACAAAGAACTGGTATGAGCAGCAGTTTTACCGTTTGTTAATTTTTGTATTTTTCCATTTTTCCAAATAGTTGCAACGTATTCATTATCAAGTATAATTGATCCTACAATATAAACATCATTGTTGTTTACAAATACGGATTTAGCATCTGAATATAGTTCACTGTTTTCTAAGTGAATGTCTTTACCATTTTTCCATAGTTTTGCTACGTGTTTCATGCCTACCTCGTCTGCAATTTCTTCTATTGAAGATTCAAACTTGCTATCATTGTATTCGTACCCTACAACATATATATCAACATCATTTAAAGTTTTACTTGTATCAGTTGATATTTTGCTTGTTTTACAAGATATTAATAAACTTACAATTGAAATAGTGAATGATAATTTTATAAAAGACGAATTCATTTTACCTTATTTTTAGCTTTTATTATTTTATTTATTGAAATGTCGCCCAATGTCTTACAGCTTGTCGATTGTGGAGAATTGTACGCAATTCCGCTCAAATTATTACTGAAGATTACTAGAATTACTCATGCTGAAATTTAGCAGTTGAGCTCCACTATAGTTAAAGCGATGTTAGCAATTTTTTTTATTTATTTGCTTCTTAACAGTATTATAAATTTCATTTTTGTCTGACTTAGACAAGACATTTAGCGCGGTCAATATTTTTCGTCCTGACCTTGTTTCTATTTCCAAATAGTTTCCTTTCCAGAAATCTTCTACATAATATATATTAGTAATTTTTGAATAATGTAAAAGTGTAAATGGATTTAGGTCAAAAGATAATCTTTCAAGTTTATTGCCTCCTGTAATTTCTTTAAAATATAATCCCTTGTCATCAGTTTTTGCTCTAATGATTTTACTTCTATATTTTATAGTAATATATCCAAAAAAGATGAAGCCAGCTCTGAAAAGCAATAACAATATAGAGACAATAAAATGCATTATACCTCTGAAATCAATAATCATGCTTTGAAAGTTATTCCAAAATGACCTTTTTATATCAAACCCAATAAATGTTGTGGCAATGCCCATAATTATAAAAATTACTCCTATAGTTATGGACCTAAAATTAGATAAATAATAACTTTTCACTTCCATTTATTATCTTTTTCCCTTCTATGGTGTTTTTCTTAAAATTACCTCTAACTCAAAAATTGATGCAATGCATATTTTGTTTTATTAGACTTATTTTAGTTATCAATATACCGTAAATTCATGAAATATCTAAAATCCAACATCAATATAACGACGTTAGTGTATCAAAAGTGTTGATGAAATTTACAACGCTTACAAACCCTAGCTTTATAATTAAAACGAGTAGGAGGACTGTTGTTATTTGCACGGGATTGTTTTTAAGCTGACGCTAAACGTTCCGGTGCTTTACGTAATGGCGGATTTCGGAGCCGAAACTTTCAACTCAAATACAAATTTCTACCAAAGCACAAAACTTGAAGTATGTACATTCCGCTCACTATTGTCATCTGCGATGTAATCATTAAAACAAAAAAAGACAAGATGTGATACCCCATTGCTTGTTACCAACTTTTATTATTTTATTCGTCATTCGACTTTAGATATCTTGCAGGTACATGGTCAGTCAGCCAAACACCATTGGCCGAAATGAAAAACTGAAAATTGTCGGTGTACATTATTTCAGCAAGGACTTTAACTACAACAGGCTTTCCGTGTCTTCGTCCAACCTTAATTGCTGTTTCAATGTCGCTACTCAAATGAACGTGCTGTCTGCTCCGCTTTTCAAGTCCTTTGTCAATTATTGATTGTACTGATTTTTCGCTTGTTCCATGATATAGAATTTCAGGTGGTTTTTGGCTCTCGTAGCCTAATTCAATTTCTATTGAATGTCCTTGACTTGCTCTTATTTTGTCAAGCGTTTCATTAAAAGCAAATCTCTTTTTTGGATTTGTCGCAACAATATAGTTAAGTGTATCTCGGTCGAAACTTATACCATTTTCGTTTGCCTTTTCAATTAATTCTTTAACGTCGGTCCAACCATTTTGGTCAAGTTGAATACCAATTGTTTTAGGTTGGTGTCTTAGTACCAAACTTAAAAACTTGCTTATATGTGTCAGTTGTTTATCGCTTGTCATATTATTTTGTATAGATGAGGAAATACTCTTTCAATTTTATTTCTGTCAGTTAAGTCTATTAGCTCCAAACTGTTCCAATCAATTAACACCAATTTACAACTTTCGCCTGATTCATAAAGTGCATCTGAAAATTTAATGAAATGGTCATTTGTTATTTTGCAGATTCGCGATACGCTTGCGACTAATGGTTCGGCAAGACCCTTGTCATGTGAAGGCATAATTTCATTCGAAAATTTGGTCAATTAAATTTTTGTAACTTTCATAAACCGTATTTCCTCTTTCGCTAACACTTGGTAAATCAAAGTCAGTAATTTTCGTTATCTTGAATAGCTCAAATATCGGATGTAAATCATCTAATGTTTCTTTAACAAGTGGTCTTTTATTGTCAAAATGATAATTTGCAATGCAATTACATATAAATTCGCTAGCACTTATTTGATAATTACTAGTTGAATTAGATGAATGAATGTCAGCACCTTTTTCTATTAGTAATTTCATAATTTCAAATGCCTCTCGATATTTTTTTGTCGGTTCACTTTTAACCGTCCATTGGTCTTTTTTGAATAATCCTAAAAAGCCAGAATTATTTTGAGGACTATATTTAGGAATGTAAATTTCATCTCTTGAATTGGCAATAACTGCTTCAATTGCAAAATGTAAGGCCGGTTTTCTCCAATCTTCATCTTCAATTTCTGTTTCCATAAATTTTACATCAGCTCCACGTTCAATGAGCAGTTTAGCTATGTCAAAGTTTTCAGTTTTAATTGCAGTCTGTAAAGGAATTTCTCCATCATCGCGTTTAGATATTCCTTTTGCAATACAATTTACTAATTCCGGATTTTTGTCGAGAATTTTAGAAATTTCGTTAATTTCTTTTTTCCTTATTGTACTAAATAATTTTTTCATCTTTCAGTCTATGGATTATGCTTGAAAATACTTGCACATAACGTTTCGGGGCTTTGCGATGGTGGGGTAATCGAAGCACAATCTTCAGTTTTATACAAAAGTTGAACCGAAGAACTGCCGTTGAACTCTGCAGTTTCGCCCCAATATTGCAAAACTCTTGTTACCTGCTGTGCTAATTTGCTATCATATTTTCTGTTTATTTGGGACTAGGAAAATAAAAACTAACCAAACTAGTTGTATGACAATCAAAACAAAAGCAACTAATTGAGTTTGAAAAGCGATGTTTTGCAATGTTTTTTTCATTTTTGCGATTTTGGTCTATTTGATTTTTCAGAAGTTCTTTCTCATAATTGTTAATGTCAGTTCTTTCACTTACTTTATGTTTTGCATCCATTACATACCAATCAGTTTTGTTAGATGAGATGTCAACATATTTGACATAATTAATAATTATCCATCCGCAAATTAGAATGGTAATTAAGTATAATGCTATGGCAATTTTTTTCTTCATCTATTTATTGTTCACAATATCTAGCTATGCAACCTTTTGTAAGGTTCTTTACATACAATCTTCGTTCTCCGTAATGATAGGTTATAGTATCAATAATGCCAATTAGTGAATCTTTGTGATGCCAATTTATATAAATGCTATCATTCTTTTTATGCAAATAATCTTTTCTAAAATCCAATACATCAGCGACACTGCAATCATCTCCACACGATTTCCATACCGACTTTTCAAGGTTGTTTTTGTCTTTACTGTTACAAGAATTCAATATTATAGTGCAAGTGAGCACGGTAAATAGTTTTTTCATTTGTTTTTATTTTCTCGTACTTCCGATACGCCAGAATATGGTGGCTCATTATTGATAAGTTTCCCTGCTTTGTCGTAGCTTAAAGTGCGTATTTCTCCGTTGAGCTTTTTTTCTACAGCCTTTTTTTGGAAAACACCATTTTGATAGTATTCTCTTACTTCATTTTTTTCTTCGTCTTGGTAAGAACGTGTATTTAATTTCCCTTTATTGTAATAGTTATTGTATCTGATATTATTTTTGGTGTATTGTTTGTTGTGTAAGTTGCCGTCTTCATTATAGGTTTCATAGATATTTTGTCCTTGTTTCTTTTTTTTATTACCGTTGGGATAGAACTCTGTATAAGTTTCTGTAACCCTGTCTGATATATAAGATAAAGTGCCGTTTTCATAATACTTCTTTGATATTCCTCTGCCATAGTATTTGTTTTTGTCTAAAGACATCCATCCTTCAGATTTAAACGTTTGCTTTTCGTCGGGATAATATTCCTTGTAGTAGGCTCTTTCATCATCCCTATGTCCTGTCTGGCATAGAAGGCTGTCAATATATATCGTGAATTCTTTTACCATAGAATTCTCAATCTTGTATTGGGTTACTTTCTCTTTCTTATGATTATTTGTAACGAAAACCAATCCGTAAATCAGACCTTTTTTTATGGAAATATCAATCGTTTGCTCGTTATTCTTAAAAGCGTAATTCCCATCATTTAGTAATACTTTTCTATCGTTCCCGCTGTCGGACACTGTTACTTTTTGCATGAACACCTTATCAGTTTCTGTATTCCCAAGATTTACTTTCAATGTGTCTTGCCCCTTTTGTGCAAAAGCAAGAAAGCAGGTGAAAAGTAGTGTTGTGAGCGAGAGTAGTTTTTTCATTTTAGTAATTTTCATTCCTTTGTCTGTCCATTGTTGGCCGTATTTGTTTAGGTTGTGTCAACCTATTTTCATACGGGAGGTTGAGAAGCATTGCAGGTAACGTTGAAGCATTGGCGATGGTGGGGCAATCGAAGCACAAATCTTCAATTTTGCACAAAAGTTCAATTGAAGAACTGAACTTGAATTTAGCAGTTTCGCCCCACTATTGCAAAGAACCCTTGTTGTGCGATTGTGCTTTTTAGTCTATCAAGAATACTCTATTTTTTCCATAGCAGACAGAAAATCCAATCGAAATTTCGTAGCGTCAAAATTTCCAAACTTCTTTTGTTTGTCAACTAAAACTTGTGTTGAATTATATAACAATTCAAATACATAGTCGCAAATTTCTTTATCCGTTGATAATTCTTTCAATCTTTCGTAATCTGGATGAATACTATAATGACCAACATTATATGTAAAGAAGTCCGTGTATGAGGAAGGCTGACTAACTCTTTTCTGATAACGAAATGGATGAGATTTGTGATGTGCTACCAACTCCAAATCTATCCAAAGATATTCCATAATACCTCCATAATCATTATTTAGTTCTTTTTCAAAGTGCTCAAAATATTTGTCAATGGCTTTAGCTACTTTAGTGGTATTTTTATCCATAATATTCGCAAAAAATTCCATTTTCAAACGATGTCCGTTAGGTCTTGAACGACTTTCGGGAAATTCTCTGATAATACCACTTTTAAATGTGCCATATGAATTAAAGAACATCATTTTCGTAAATGATTTATCTATAATGCCAATTTCCTTTTTATGTAGAATTTTTGCGATTTCTGTGACAGCTTCTGATTTAGAAACCAAAGAACTTTTATTTGAAGAAATGCACAAATAGATATCCCCATCATTAAAAGTCTCTTCGATTTTTTGACTTACAAATTCGGATTTAAAATCTTCATTTATACCACTGTAAAACCATTTTACATCTCCTTCGCTTTGGGCTAACTCTCCATTTTCATTTAGCCAATTCGTTAAGTCACATTTACTGTGAAAAAATCTAAATAATTGTTTTGTATCCATTGATTTAAATTTTGGTTGTCTGCGTGTTATCGGTTTAGCATATCGCACAACGATTTGGGGCTTTGCGTTCGGGCAGGAAATCGAAGCACAAAAGCCGATATTATTACTAAAGTTAAATTGAAAAACTACTATTGAGTTTTGCACTTCAGCCCGCCTGACGGAAACCCTTGTTAGTGGCAGTTTTTTATATGTTATTCAATATTAATTCTTTTAAATTTTCAGCAAGTTTTTCAATTTCGTTATTGTCGTGGTAATATATTTTTACATTTCCATTTGGTGTAATAAATATTGGGTCTCCTGAACCGTCAATAGAAATTACATAGCTTGATTGGATTTCATTACAAACCTGAAATTCTAAATAACTACTTCTAAATGATTTTGTAATTTCAAGAATGGTTTGTTCTGCTTTTTTTGAACCTCTTTTTGTGCAAGGAAGCAAATCAATTCCTACATAAGCATCTCCATAATTTAAAAGTATATATTTATAAGTATTGTCAAACGTTATGTTTAACTCTTTTTCTGTTTGTTGAATATCTTTTTCTTCGTTTCTCTCTTTTAGAAAAATTTTAGTTTCTTCTGATGAAAAATATTTATCTATTGCATTTTTAAACTCACTTGTCATTTGTTTATATTTCAAAAGGATAATTTTCTAATAAATGTTCGTTTATTGATTGAAGTTGTTTTTTAAACTCAATTTTTGTTTGTTTGTCTAGTTTTCCGATTGTATCATAAATTTCATCAAGTTGTTTGTTTAAAAAGGAAAATTGCAACCATTGCTGAAAATTAACACCAAGGTTTATAAAATTTATTGGGCTTAATTCTTCGTGGTTATGGTCGTAAAATAAGACCTTGTTATTCTTGTCAAATAGCCAAAAATCTCCTTGTCCGTTTTGACCGAATAACCAAAAATTTTCTATTTCTGTTGAAGTTATGTTTTCTGTCCAATAGCTTTTGTCTGAAAATTCTTTAGTTATATTATGTGCTTCAACGCTGTTGAATAAAATGCATTCAGATGAAATTTCAATAGTTTTAATTTGAGTTACAATTTCTGAATAGAGCGTGTCAAATATGTAATTGACAGTTTTAGGAAAATTCTGTTTACTAGAATTCTCAACTAAAAGTGTTATTCTTATTTCTTCTATTGGAATGATTTTCATTTTTGCTGGTGCGTTGTTTTAAAATTGCCATTAACTCAAAAATTGACGCAATGCATATTTTGTTTTATTAGACTTATTTAAGTTGTTAATATACTTTAAATTTATGAAATATGTAAAATCTAACATCAATATAGCGACGCTCTTTTGCTTGTTTTCTTTGGTTGCAGATTTGGAAAGAAAAGAAGTCAACCTTAAACAAATAATGGGATAATGAATATCCCACGAAAATATTATCGCAATCTATTTGGTAAAATGGAAGGAGAGGAATTGTGCAGGGATATTTTGACAAAGGGGTTGCACCGATTGATGCGAAAAGACTGTCCCAATCATCGGGAGGATCTGTCTTTTTGCCACCAGTGTTTTCAGGTCAGGCGACTTTTAGGGCCCGTTCTTGGAAATTATGCAGACTTAAGTTTACAAAAGTCCATAAACAACAAAACCCGACTAATAGTCGGGCTTTGTTTTGTCTTGGCGGAAGAGGAGGGATTATTTTCATGATCCCAAAAGGGGGGGCTTCAATACAAAACAAAGCCATTCACTTCGTTCATTACTTTTGTTGTTTATATATTTTTTGTTAGAACTTACGTTCACAAACATATATAAACAACAAAACCCGACTAATAGTCGGGCTTTATTTTGTCTTGGCGGAAGAGGAGGGATTCGAACCCTCGGTACCGTTTCCAGTACGACAGTTTAGCAAACTGTTCCTTTCGGCCACTCAGGCACTCTTCCTCGTTTTGACAATGCAAACATAAGGCAATTATTTTATTTTTGCAAAGTCTAGAAACGCCTTTTTTATCCTTTTATTGATTTTTTTTTATGAAAGTCGATAAATAGCAAAAACTGCACTTATCAGCAGGCTTTATTTTGTCTTGATGAAGGGATTATTTACTTCATCATGAATGGAGATCGTTATTCTTATAAAATTTAATGATCCTCTTCGTCCATTATTTTACTGTACATCGACTTTCTTAAAATCGATTTTTACAAACGTATATAAACAACAAAAGCCGACTATAAGTCGGCTTTTATTTTGTCTTTGCGGAAGGGGAGGGATTATTTTCATGATCCCAAAAAAGGGGGGCTTCAATACAAAACAAAGCCATTCACTTTGTTCATTACTTTTGTTGTTTATATCCTTTTTGTTAAAACTAACGTTTACAAAAGTCCATAAACAACAAAACCCGACTATTGTCGGGCTTTGTTTTGTCTTTGCGGAAGGGGAGGGATTCGAACCCTCGGTACCGTTTCCAGTACGACAGTTTAGCAAACTGTTCCTTTCGGCCACTCAGGCACCCTTCCTCGTTTTGACATTGCAAACATAAGGCAATTATTCTATTCTGCAAAGTCAATTTTATAAAAAAAATACAAAAAATACGTAAGGTTATAGTAAGCGATTGTATGTCAATTTATTGCTTACAGAATAATTTTCACTTATTTTTTCTTGCTGAGATCGTAATCGACCCGAACATGGTAAATGCTCTTCAACATTGCCTTGAAAATGGTTGCAGATTCTGTGATTTCCTTTAATGTAATATTACTATTTGCAAATTGATTCAGCTTCAGCTTATGCTCAATAATTTTATCGACAAGCGTATTAATAGAATCTTCCGTATGTTCTTTAAGAGCTCTAGATGCTGCTTCTACAGAATCTGCCATCATTAGTACAGCTGTTTCTTTCGAATAGGGAATAGGCCCAGGATATTGGTACAAAGATTCATCAACTAGTTTGTCGGGATTATTCTTTATAAATAAATTATAGAAGTAATCGACTTTTGTCGTACCGTGATGCGTTTTGATGAAATCGATTATAACATCTGGAAGCTGATTTCTTTTTGCAATCTCAACGCCCTTTATAACGTGTGAAATAATAATTTGTGCACTCTGTTCAGGCGATAATTCATCGTGCGGATTCTTTTCTGTTTTTTGATTTTCAATAAAGAACTGCGGGTTTGTCATTTTACCAATATCGTGGTAAAGTGCACCTGCCCGTACTAAGAGAGGATTTCCGCCAATTCGGTAGATAGCCGCTTCAGCTAAATTGGCTACTTGTAAGGAGTGCTGGAAAGTACCAGGGGCTTTAAATGAAAGTTCACGCAGAAGCTTTGAATTACTGTTGGTCAATTCCATTAATGTCAGATCAGATACGATTCCAAATAGTTTTTCAAATGCGTATACTAATGGGTACGCCATTAATGTGATCATGACACTGACCACAAAAGGGATGACGTCCATAACGTTAATGGTACTTAAGGATCCGTTACGTGTGAGTAAAAGTCCAAAATAAGCAATCAAGTAAGTCGCGAGTATAATGGCTGACGAGATGAAGAATTGTTCTCTCTTTACTAATGTTTTGATACTGTAAATCGCCACGATTCCAGCCATGAATTGCAGAAATACAAATTCATACGAGTTCGGAACAAATAACGCTGCCAGTAGGACCATGAGTAGGTGAATATTCAAAGCTACCCGGGAATCAAATAGGATGCGGATAATGATCGGAACTGAACAGAATGGAATGTAGTATAAATTAGGAATTTTAATCTTAATGGCCCATGACAAGACGGCAAGCATGCCGATGATCACAATCATAATGATTGATAGCAGGCGATTGTTGTAATAGATGTCTTTTCTGAAAAGATATAGAAATACCATCAGAATACATAAAGCAAGAGAGATAATCAAAAATTGCCCCAGTGTAACGTAAATCTGATTGCCAGAGATTTTTCCTTCGTCCTCATAAATCTTGCGTAATGATTCTAGTTTCTGATAGGTTTCATTACTGATAATTTTATCCTTTTCAGCAATTAATTCTCCCTTTTGTACAACTCCCCGGGTAGAGGAGATATTTGCTAAAGCATTTTGTTCCAGTCGCTCTGTCTGTTGATCATTGTAAACATAATTTAGGGTAATGTAGTTTTTTAATGTCTCTAAGAGCCATTTCTTGTACACGATCTTTGATGAATTGCTTAAGACTGAATTGGCGTATTCATAAGAAGATTCGATTGTATAACAATCTGCCGTATTTTTTTGAGTGGCGACTTTATCTTGTATCAAAGTAAAATTATACTGCTTTGCAGCAGGACTCTTGTCGTCATTTCGGTTTTGAAAACGATTATTTAAAGACAGGATGCCTCGATCGTAGAGATGCGTTAATATGGCATTTCCGACGGCACGGTAATCCTGTATTTTTTGAGGAGTAGTGTCTAATTTATTGGTTTGCCATTTTTCAGCTAGATCAGTTTCAAATTGATCGATCTGTTCCCTACTGATGGTCGAATTAACATCATAGATAGGTTGAATGGTTTTAAGAATATTTTTCTTGTCTTCATTTAGTTCCTCCTGTGTTTTGAGTATCGCAAAATTATAGGGAGAAATTAAGTTTTCGTGATCCCAGACTTTTCCTTTCTGAAATTCATAGCGAAAGCGAGCCTGCTTTGGAAGGAAGATACAAATAAGAATGATGGTTGCCAATATTAAGCTTATCTTACGAATAAGGTTAAGATTAGTGTCGGACTCACGATTATATTTAATTTTTAATCTACTCACGGGGTTGAATTGTATTTGGATAATAAAAAATTACTCAAACAAATGTACTTAAAAATGCGCTATTATAAAGTTCATTGTCATTAGGAGGTCAGGTTATATTTAATTTTTTTGATTTAAATTCGGGCTATCCGCAAGACTTAATTATCTTTGCAAAAACAAATCAAAGACTCATGTCAAGTAAAAAGCATCTTATTGCACCTTCAGTTTTGGCAGCGGATTTCGCTAAATTGTACGATGATATTATAATGGTAAACAATAGTGAAGCCGATTGGTTTCATATTGATATTATGGATGGCGTGTTTGTGCCAAATATTTCTTTTGGTTTTCCAGTAATGCAGGCAATCGCTAAACATGCTACAAAACCTTTAGATGTACATTTAATGATTGTAGATCCTGATCGTTATTTACAGTTATGTAAAGATTCTGGAGCTGCTGTTATTACCGTGCATTATGAGGCTTGTACACATTTACATCGCACGTTAGCAGCGATCAAGGAATTAGGCTGTAAAGCTGGCGTCGCTTTGAATCCGCATACACCAGTTTCTTTATTGGAAGATGTGATTGCAGATTTAGATTTAGTGTGTTTAATGTCTGTAAATCCAGGTTTTGGCGGGCAGAAATTTATTCAAAACACCTACAATAAAGTAAAACAATTGCGCGCTATGGCAGCAGGTGTGAATGATGGATTATTGATTGAAATCGATGGAGGTGTCGGAGTAGGTAATGCAGGCGCTCTTTTACAAGCTGGCGCAGATGTGTTGGTAGCGGGAAGTTCTGTGTTTGCAGCAGCAAATCCAACACAGTCAATAGCTGATTTGAAAGCTGTTGATATTCAATTGAAAAATATTTAGTTAAACTAATATATTGGCTATAAAGGGAGATCGGATATGATTTCCCTTTTTTTGTTGGTTATTTCCACATTATATTTAATCTTAGCGTCAAAATTTACTAATTTCTTACTCTAAATATTTTAAATTTAAATAGTCAAGTGTCTGTATTTTAGTATGTTGTTTCGATATTTTATTTTAAAATAAATGTTGTTTAGAATATTTCCAAATTAAAGCAATAAGTCTTATTGGTACGTATTAACCGTTGATTTTTAGTATTTTTGTAGTACGAGATGAGAAGTTTTTTTAAATGAAAACAGATCGTCAAAATGAAAGAATTGTAGAGTTAAATTTAAGCACCGGCTTGCAGTGCATTACTGATGTTTTTTTAGCTTAATTATTAAACGTGTGGTAGTATCAGGAGATAATATTTGATATTTTTTGTATTGCCTTTAAACATATAAAAGATTTATATACTATGAGTATTTACAACGATTACGTACAAGAGGTTGTAGAACGAAAAGGTGAAGGTTTAAATCCTAAACCAATTGACGGAGCAGAATTACTAAGTGAAGTTATTGCTCAAATTAAAGATTTGAATAACGAAAATAGAGTCGAGTCTCTGAAGTTATTTATTTACAACACTTTATCTGGTACGACTAGTGCGGCTGGTGTAAAAGCAAAGTTCTTAAAAGAAATTATTCTTGGTCAAGAGACTGTTGCAGAAATTACACCTACTTACGCATTTGAGTTGTTATCTCATATGAAAGGCGGTCCTTCTATTGAAGTACTTCTGGATTTGGCGTTAGGTAATGATGCAGCTATTGCTAAGCAAGCTGCTGAAGTTCTTAAAACACAGGTTTTCCTTTATGATGCCGATACAGAGCGTCTAAGAGAAGCATTTAACAGCGGTAATGCAATTGCGAAAGAGATTCTTGAAAGCTATGCTCAAGCTGAATTTTTCACGAAACTTCCAGAGTTACCAGAAGAAATAAAAGTGGTAACTTATATTGCAGGTGAAGGTGATATCTCTACGGATTTACTGTCTCCAGGTAACCAGGCGCACTCGCGTTCTGATCGTGAGCTACATGGAAAATGTATGATCACTCCAGAAGCGCAGCAAGAAATCAAAGCTTTACAGGTACAATATCCAGACGCAAGCGTTATGCTGATTGCTGAAAAAGGTACAATGGGAGTGGGATCTTCAAGGATGTCAGGTGTAAACAATGTGGCGTTATGGACAGGTAAACAAGCAAGTCCTTATATCCCATTTGTAAATATTGCTCCAATTGTTGGTGGTACAAATGGTATTTCTCCAATCTTTTTGACAACGGTAGATGTTACCGGTGGTATTGGAATTGATCTTCAGAACTGGAAGAAAAAAGTAGACGAAAATGGTCAAGTTGTCCGTAATGAAAATAATGAACCTGTTTTAGAAGAAGTTTATTCTGTTGCTACAGGAACAGTTCTTACAATCAACACGAAGACTGAAAAATTATATAATGGAGATCAGGAATTGATCGACATCTCTAAAGCCCTTACTCCTCAAAAAAGAGAGTTTATAAGAGCAGGTGGCTCATATGCAATTGTATTTGGTAAAAAGATCCAAACGTTTGCAGCTGGAGTTTTAGGGATTTCAATTCCGACTGTTTTTGCTCCTGCAAAAGAAATTTCTATTGAAAATCAAGGCTTAACGGCTGTTGAAAAAATCTTCAATAAAAATGCTGTTGGTTCAACTCCAGGAAAAGTGTTACATGCTGGTTCTGATGTTCGTGTTAAAGTGAATATCGTAGGATCTCAAGATACAACAGGTTTAATGACCGCTCAAGAGTTAGAGGCCATGGCTGCTAAAGTTATTTCTCCTACAGTTGACGGTGCGTATCAATCAGGATGTCACACAGCATCTGTATGGGATAAGAAAGCGCAAGCTAACATTCCTAAGTTGATGAAGTTTATGAACGACTTCGGATTAATCACTGCACGTGATCCTAAAGGAGAATACCATGCCATGACTGACGTTATTCACAAGGTATTAAACGATATTACGATTGATGAGTGGGCGATTATTATTGGTGGCGATTCTCATACACGTATGTCTAAAGGTGTTGCTTTTGGAGCTGACTCTGGAACTGTTGCCTTAGCATTAGCTACGGGTGAGGCGTCTATGCCGATTCCAGAATCCGTTAAAGTAACTTTCAAAGGCAGTATGAAACAGCACATGGATTTCCGTGATGTGGTTCATGCGACACAATCTCAAATGTTACAGCAATTTGGTGGAGAGAATGTGTTCCAAGGTAGAATTATCGAGGTACATATCGGTACACTTCTTGCCGATCAGGCCTTTACTTTTACAGACTGGACTGCAGAGATGAAAGCAAAAGCTTCGATCTGTATTTCCCAAGATGAAACGTTAATTCAGTCTTTAGAAATCGCTAAGAGCCGTATCCAGATCATGATCAATAAGGGTATGGAGAATAAAAATCAAGTATTACAGGGATTGATCGATAAAGCTAATAAACGTATCGAGGAAATTAGAACAGGTGAAAAACCAGCTTTATCTCCAGATGCAAATGCTAAATATTATGCTGAAGTCGTGATCGATCTTGATATTATTGATGAGCCGATGATTGCCGATCCTGATGTTAACAATGTTGACGTTTCAAAACGTTATACACATGACGCGATTAGAGAACTTTCTTATTACGGCGGTGACAAAAAAGTAGACTTAGGTTTCGTAGGTTCTTGTATGGTACATAAAGACGATTTAAAAATCGTTTCTCAAATGCTTAAGAATGTGGAGAAACAACTTGGTGTTGTTAAATTTAATGCACCATTAGTTGTCGCTGCGCCTACTTACAACATCATTGATGAATTGAAAGCAGAAGGAGATTGGGAATACTTACAGAAATATTCGGGTTTTGAATTCAGTGATGCTTTGCCAAAAAGTACTGCACGTACAGAGTACGAAAATATCATGTATTTAGAGCGTCCAGGTTGTAACCTTTGTATGGGTAACCAAGAAAAGGCGGCAAAAGGTGATACGGTAATGGCTACTTCAACCCGTCTTTTCCAAGGTCGTGTTGTTGAAGATAGAGACGGTAAAAAAGGAGAATCTTTATTAGCATCTACTCCAGTGGTTGTGCTTTCTGCTATCTTAGGTAGAATTCCAAACGTTGAAGAGTACAAAGCTGCTGTCGAAGGTATCAACTTAACTAAGTTTGCGCCTATCTCGACAAAGTAGAAAAAACTAATATTGAAGTTTTGGTAATTAACTAAATTAATATCATAAATTAGAAATATATGGCTTTTGATATAGAAATGATTAAAAAGGTCTATAGCCGTTATGAGGAGCGTGTAAACGCTGCTCGTAATCTGGTTAATAAACCTTTAACCCTATCTGAGAAAATTTTATATACTCACTTATGGGATGGTAATGCAACTGAAACATACGATAGAGGTGTATCTTATGTAGATTTCGCTCCAGACCGTGTAGCGATGCAAGATGCGACTGCACAGATGGCTTTATTGCAATTTATGCAAGCAGGTCGTCCTCAAGCGGCTGTTCCTTCGACTGTGCACTGTGATCACTTGATTCAGGCAAAAGAAGGAGCTCAAGTGGATTTACAAAGAGCAAATACAGAATCAAAAGAGGTTTTTAATTTCTTGGGTTCTGTTGCTAATAAGTATGGTATCGGATTCTGGAAACCTGGAGCAGGTATTATTCACCAAGTTGTCTTGGAGAACTATGCTTTCCCTGGTGGTATGATGATCGGTACAGATTCACATACTGTTAATGCTGGTGGTTTGGGTATGTTGGCTATCGGTGTCGGTGGTGCTGATGCATGTGACGTGATGGCTGGTTTACCTTGGGAACTGAAATTCCCGAAATTGATCGGTGTTAAATTAACAGGTAAGCTAAGCGGATGGACGTCTCCTAAAGATGTTATCTTGAAGGTTGCAGGTATCTTAACCGTTAAAGGCGGTACTGGTGCTGTTGTAGAATACTTCGGTGAAGGGGCTCAATCTATGTCTTGTACGGGTAAAGGTACCATCTGTAACATGGGGGCTGAAATTGGTGCTACGACATCTACTTTCGGTTATGATGAGTCAATGGAACGTTATTTACGTGCAACTGACCGTGCGGATGTTGCGGATGCAGCGAATGCTGTTAAAGAACATTTAACTGCGGATCCTGAGGTTTACGCAAATCCTGAGCTATATTTTGATCAAGTTATTGAAATTAATTTATCTGAATTAGAACCTTCTTTAAACGGTCCTTTTACACCAGATTTATATACTCCAGTTTCACGCATGCGTGAAGAAGCGGCTAAAAATGGCTGGCCTACAACAGTAGAATGGGGATTGATCGGTTCATGTACAAACTCTTCTTACGAGGATTTGTCACGTGCTGCTTCTATCGCTAAACAAGCGGTTGATAAAGGTTTAGTAACGAAGGCAGAATTTGGTATCAATCCGGGTTCTGAGCAAGTTCGTTATACTGCCGCTCGTGATGGTTTATTGAAAACTTTCGAAGATCTGAATGCGACGATCTTTACAAATGCTTGTGGTCCATGTATTGGTATGTGGGACCGTGTTGGTGCTGAAAAACAAGAGAAAAATACGATTGTTCACTCGTTCAACCGTAACTTTGCTAAACGTGCCGATGGTAACCCAAATACATTTGCTTTTGTAGCTTCACCGGAAATCGTTGCTGCAATTGCCATTTCGGGTGATTTAGGTTTCAATCCATTGACAGACACCTTGACAAATACTAAGGGTGAGCAGGTTAAATTAGACCCGCCTACTGGTGATGAATTACCTTCAAAAGGTTTTGCTGTAGAGGATGCAGGTTATCAAGCACCTGCGGCGGATGGTTCATCGGTTAAGATTGATGTGGATCCAAATTCTGATCGTCTGCAATTATTAGAGCCTTTTGCGGCTTGGGAAGGTACAGACTTGAAAGGTTTGAAATTATTGATCAAAGCTAAAGGTAAATGTACAACTGACCATATTTCTATGGCTGGTCCTTGGTTGAAATACAGAGGTCACTTGGATAACATCTCGAACAATATGTTGATTGGTGCTGTTAATTACTTTAATGAGAAAACAGATTCCGTTAAAAATCAATTGACAGGTGAGTACGGACCAGTTCCTGCAACGCAACGTGCTTATAAGGCTGCCGGTATCGGATCTATCGTTGTTGGTGATGAAAACTATGGTGAAGGTTCTTCACGTGAGCATGCTGCCATGGAGCCTCGTCATTTAGGTGTTCGTGCAGTGTTGGTTAAATCTTTTGCTCGTATCCACGAGACAAACTTGAAAAAACAAGGTATGTTAGGTTTAACTTTTGCTAATAAAGAAGATTATGATAAAATCCAAGAAGACGATACAATCGACATCTTAGGATTGACAACCTTTACTCCAGGGCAACCGCTAACGTTAGTACTTCACCATGCAGATGGAACGGAAGATCAGATCTTAGCTAACCATACTTACAACGCTCAACAAATTGAGTGGTTTAAAGAAGGTGGTGCTTTGAACATTATACGTAAAAACCAAGCAAAATAATTTTATTTGCTTATCAACGCATAACCCGGTACTTTTGTGCCGGGTTTTTTTTGACAACAATATGAATAAATTTTTATTAGCCTTAAGTGCGCTAACTTTATCTGCTTCTTCTTTATTTGCGCAAGATAATAGTAATGAATCTCCTGCAAAACCAATTGCTAAGAGTATTTTCAATCCGAAATATTCCCGTACAGAAAGTAATAAGGGAAAATTTTATTTTCACTGGGGTTATAATTTTTCATCTTATGGTAAGAGTGATATCCGTTTTAAAGGAACCGGATATGATTTTACATTAATGGATGTAAAAGCGGCAGATAGACCGACTAAACTGTCTATGACCTATATTAACCCGGCAACGATCTCGATTCCGCAGTTTAATTTCCACTTCGGTTATTTTATAAAAGATAATTATTCGATTTCGCTAGGTTGGGATCACATGAAATATGTTGTTGATATTCCGCAGACGGTAAGAATTAAAGGACATATTAGTCCTGAGATCTCCGAACCAGGTATCCCAACATATGGCATGGCTGGAACCTATAATGGGGAACAGGTTACTTTGGTTGATTCGGTATTGCAATTTGAGCATACCGATGGTTATAATTTTGCCTCTGTCGCTTTAGAAAGACATGATGATATCTGGGTTTCCAGAACCGGAAAGTCTTACTTGTCGATGGAAACAGGTGCCGAAGTAGGTTTATTGGTTCCTAGAACTGATGTTCGTCTGTTTGGAGTTGGAGAGAATAACTATTGGAACATTGCCGGCTACGGTGCTGCTGCAAAAGTAGGTTTGCAGTATCATTTTTTTAGAGGATTATATCTTCAAACGAGTTTTAAAACAGGTTGGACAGACCTGAATAATATTCGTACAACGGGTAGAAATAATATAGATAAAGCAAGTCAATCCATATGGTTTTTCGAGAACTATTGGGTCCTTGGATTTAAATTCTAATAAAGTAAAAATGGGATGATCTAAAAATCATCCCATTTTTGTTTAAATATCAGAAAGTTGAAAACTGTCTTTGAGCCGTATTCCTTTTTCTGTATGCTGTAAGGTACAGCAAGCATTCCCGGCGTCATGCTCTAAGAAAAGTATATATTCTTGATCGACAATCTCTTCCCAATAATTTTTCCTTTCTTCCATGGTTGTCAATGGTCTTACATCGTAACCCATCACATACGGAAGGGGTATATGTCCCACAGAAGGAAGTAAATCTGCCATATAAAGAATTGTTTTGTCTTTATATTTGATCTGGGGCAACATCATTGACTCTGTATGTCCATGGGCATATCTGATTTGGATATCTGGTCCAAACGGATTTTTTTCTTTTTCGACAAACTTGAGTTGTCCGCTTTCTTGTATCGGTTTTATATTTTCCTCTAGAAAAGAAGCTTTTTCTCTTGGATTTGGATTTGTGGCCCAGTTCCAATGTTCGGCATTACTCCAGTAATTCGCCTTTGTAAAAGAAGGCCTCAGTTTTTCACCTTCGCGGACTATAGCACCCCCACAGTGGTCAAAATGCAAGTGTGTTAAAATAACATCGGTGATGTCTTCTCTATTAAATCCATATTTTGCTAAAGACTTGTCAATGGAGTTGTCTCCGTGTATATAATAATGTCCAAAAAATTTCTCAGACTGTTTGTCTCCGAGTCCAGTATCGATAAGAATTAATTTTACGCCATCTTCTATAAGTAATAGGCGATTGGTCCAGGTGCACATATTATTTGCATCGGCAGGATTTGTTTTGTGCCATATGGATTTTGGAACCACACCGAACATGGCACCTCCATCTAATTTGAAGTTCTGCGTTTCAATTGTATAAAGTTGCATGATATTCTCTTTTTACTATTTACACGAATATACTAGTTTTGTTTTGGAAAAAATAAACCTTAATAATATGATAATATAGTGGTTATTGCTGTATCATTTCTTTATAAATGAGCTGTATGCAATCTTTTAATAGTGGGTTAAAGTCTACGTTTTCAGGTATACGGCAGCCATTTGTTATCACAACAATTCCGAATTTTTCTTTAGGATCGAAAAACATAGCACTGTAGAGACCATATGCGGAGCCTGTATGTCCAATTAATACTTTATTAGGGATCAATGTGTTGATGGATCTTAAAGCTAGCCCATATCCTTCTTCAGCAGTAATGGGCGTCTGCATAATTTTAGAATTCCGTTTCTTAATGATCTGTTTTCCATTTAATCCTGTACCATAGTTCATATGCATACCCATGTATTTAGCGAGATCGACTGCTGAGATCTTCATCCCGCCCGTAGGTGAGAAAATAGGAGTGGAATGCCCTAGTGTATAATTTTTTATTTCCAGCGATCTTGGATTATAAGCGCTGGGCTGTGGAAAAAACTCATGCTTAGCAGAATCGTATTCATACAAGGTTACAAATTTGTTTTGATCTAGAGAGTCCACGCAATATCCTGCATACAACTGCAGCGGATCTAAAATATGTTCTTTAATATATTGGTCAAAACGTTGTCCTGAAAGGCGCTCAATCACAGCGCCAACCATATTAAAGTTGAGGTTGCAATAATCGTAGGTCGTGCCAGGTTCGTTTGGGCTGTAAGAAGAGGCATATTGATCTGACTTTGATGGATTGATGACATCAAGATCAAAATATCCATTTTTATCATTAATACTGGAAGTATGGGAGAGAACCATTCTGAGTGTAATCTTCTTATTCGGAAACTTTGGATTTTGAACTTTAAAACCTATTAGATCACCAAAGTCATCATCGAGATGACATTTCTTTTGCTCTATTAACTGCATAATAGCTGTTGCTGAAAAGGACTTTGATATAGAGGCAATTCTTAATAGGTCATCCTGATCCAAAGGTTGTGCTTGTGCTCTGTTTTTCAAGCCGTAAGATTTATTGAAAAACAACTCGTTATTTTTAATAACCGCTACCGACAGTCCAATAGCTTTATATTGAGCCATGATACCAGTAATTTTTTTGTCTAAACTGTTGGTTTGTGCCCACGTTATTGGACTTATCAGAAACAAATAAATTAAAAGAAGGGGAACGTACTTTTTCATGATTTAAGGATTAGTATTGGAAAGGTATAAATAATTAATAAGAATCATGATATTGTCTTGCATTTTTATGCAATTTTTATGCTGATTCATTCGGTTTTCAAAAATTTGGGATCATAAATGGGAACCCATATCATAGAACCCGATTTTAGTAACAGTAGCTATAAAATATAATTTAAATTACTTTTTTATGTAGTTTAAAATACTGTATTTTAGCTTGTTATGGCTATTTATAAATCAACTCCTTTTATTTAAAATAAATCTAAATAGAATCAAAAAAAGATTGTAAGTTTGCATCCAAAATAAAATTAATCTAATTATTCATATACATATGAAAAAGTCATTTCTCGGCTTAGTTTTAAGCTTAGGATTAGTTGGAGGGGTACAACTTGAGGGGGTTGCACAACATCATGGAATTCATGGGAAACTAAAAAGCAAATCCGGTGCTCCAATCGAAGCAGCTACAGTTACAGTTAAAGAATTGGGGACTTCTACTGCAACAGATCGGAATGGATCGTTTTCATTTTCAACTTTACCAGATGGAACTTATACCATAATTGTTAAAAGTTTAGGTAATGTTATAGACGAAGAGAAGATAAAAGTAGTGAACGGTTCTTCTCAGCCTATTAATTTGGTTGGAGAAAGCCGTGATTCGAAATTGGATGTGGTAGATGTCCGAGGATATAACTCGCATAATAATCAGACTGTCAATGTTGGAAAAGCTGGAATTATAGATAAAGACTTACCGCAAAGCGTTCAGATCATTAATGAGCAGGTGATCCGGGATCAACAGGTTAATCGATTGAGTGATGCCTTGAAAAATGCCAATGGTATTGCTATGGGCGCAAATAGAGGTGGTGTAAATGAAAATTTTTATGCACGTGGATACAGCCTTGGTGCGAATAATATTTTCAAAAATGGTGCACGTACCAATAACGGTGGATCTATTGAAGCGAGTACATTAGAGTCGGTAGAAATATTGAAAGGTAGTGCCGCATTATTATATGGTGGTGTAACTGGGGGTGCTGTCGTGAATTTAGTAACTAAGAAACCTAAATTTGAATATGGAGGTGAAGCTTCATTCCGTGTGGGAAGTTATGATTTTTACAAACCAACGGTTGATGTGTACGGGCCTATTTCAGATAAGGTTGCTTTCCGTGTAATCAGTACTTATGAAAAATCTGGAAGTTTTAGAGATCATGTCGACTCAAAAAGATTGTATGTCAATCCTTCTATTTTATATAAGATCAATGACCGTACGGATATCAACTTTATGTTTGATTACCTAAAAAGCGATTACACACCAGATTTTGGTATTGGATCGGTAGACGGTAAATTGAATAAAGATGTTGGTCGCAATACATTTGTGAATACCTTATGGGCGTATAATAAAACCAATACCACAAATGGGCAGATCAACTTAAATCATCAGTTTAATGATAACTGGAAGTTGAATGCAATTGCGAGTTATCAAAGCTATGGACGTGATTACTATGGATCGGATAGGGTTCAAGCAAATGCACAAGGTATTGCTCCACGTAGCTTAACACGTTCAAAATCGGATGAACTTACTTTCAATCAACAGTTGAATTTAACCGGAACTGTTAAAACAGGTGCTATCAAGCATAAGATCTTAATCGGAGCTGATGCTGATCAGTCTAATACAAAAGCATATGCATACTTTATAGACGGTATTAATTATTATGATAAGCAAGGGGCATTAAAAGTCAATGTTTATGATTCTATTTATGTCTTTAATCCGAGTGAAACGGCGGCTCATTTACCTTCTGGCAAAGGTTTGCGCACAGATATGCCTGGTGCAGAGTATTTGACCAGAACAACGACTAATATTTACCGTTATGGTGTATTTTTTCAAGATTTAATTGAAGTTTCGGAAAAATTCAAAGTATTAGCGGGCTTACGTTATACTTACCAAAGAACTCCATATGCAGATAAATACACCTATGCAACTGGTGAAACAGAGGAGGTAAAGAACCTAGATGCAAACAAAAATGAACTGGGTGCTAAAGTTGATCAGGCATGGTCGCCAAAATTTGGTTTGATTTATCAACCGATTAAGAGCTCTAGTGTTTATGTAACTTACGCGAATAACTTCACATCAAACGCAGGTTATGATGTTGATTATAAGCCAATGGGGCCTTCAACGATTGATCAGTACGAAGCTGGTGTTAAAAATGATTTCTTCAATGGTCGTTTAACCCTGAATGCATCGGTTTACAGAATCAATAACAATCGCTTTGCTCAGCAATTATTGGTGAAACCTGATGGCACTGATAATGGTGATACAAACATGAAAGAGTTTTCTGGAAAAACATCTTCAGATGGTGTTGAAGTAGATGTAACTGGTTCTATCTTACCAGGACTAGATATCTTGGCCGGATACTCGTACAACTACATGCGCTATACGGAGACAAGTCCGATCACAAAGATCACGACTGTTGTCAACGGTAGTTCTAAAGTTACGGAGGTTTCTGGTAATGAGGAAGATGTACGTTTGGTGGGAACAACAGCACATACAGCCAATGGAACTATTTTCTATACTTTGCAAAATGGTGGTGCTAAAGGTCTGAAATTTGGGGTTTCTGCATTTTACACTGGAAGAAGAAATGCCGGTTGGAATAACACAAAAATCAATGTGAGAGATGGTGTTGACCGTTTAATTACTGTTAGCCCATTCACAACAGTAGATATCTCTGCTGGTTATACATATAAAAAATGGAGCATTTTAGCTAAAATGTCTAATGTTAATAATGCTTTCAATTATTATATCCATGAAAACTACAGTGTGAATCCAATTCCTCCAAGAAGTTTCATGACAACATTGACGTATAAATTTTAAAATGTTTAGTTTGCTTATAGTTTATGTTAAAAGGGCCTCCATGGAGGCCCTTTTTATCTTGAATAGCATGTGATTTCGTCTTTTATAGCTTACTGATTTTATCAAGAAGATCAACAAGTCGATTTGAGTATCCAAACTCATTATCATACCAGCCAACAACTTTTACCAGACCTCCTACAATTGAGGTAAGTTCTGAATCAAAGACACAAGAATATGGATTGTTGATGATGTCAACAGATACAATTGGATCTTCTGTATAGTAAAGTACATTTTTCAATTCACCTTCTGCTGCTTCTTTAAATTTTGCATTAATCTCTGCTACTGTTGGTTGATGTGTCAATGTACAGGTAAAATCTGTTAACGAACCGTTTAAAACAGGAACACGAATACCGGCACCACCTAGTTTACCCTCTAAATGAGTAAAAACATTGGTAATTGCCTTGGCAGCACCAGTTGTAGTTGGAATAATGGAAGATGACGCAGCACGTGCCCGGCGAAGATCACGGTGGGGGGCATCATGCAGATTCTGATCACCTGTCATGGAATGTACCGTCGTGATATAACCGTCTTTGATTCCCCAGTTTTCATCTAAAATTTTGACCAAAGGAGCAACATTATTCGTTGTACAAGAAGCATTAGAAAGAATAGGGACATTTAAGTCAAAATCCTTGTCATTAATGCCCAATACGATTGTTGGTATATCTTTATCTGAAGAGGGGGCAGAAATGATTACTTTTTTTGCTCCCGCTATCAAATGTAAATTTGCTTTCTCTTTACTGGTAAAATGACCCGTTGACTCGACAACGACATCAATGTCAAGCGTATTCCAGGGCAGATTTTCGGGATTCTTTTCATTCGTGACTAAAATACGCTTGTTATTGATGATGAGATGATTGTCATCAAAGTCAACCGTTCCAGAAAATGGACCGTGAACAGAGTCATACTTGAATAGATGTGCTAATGTCTTTGTATCTGTTAGATCATTGATCGCAATGACTTCTAGATGTTCAGCATCCCTAATGAAAATATTGCGCAGTGTATTACGGCCAATACGTCCAAACCCATTGATTGCAATATGCATAACTGATTGTTATTTATGAAATTCAGCTATAGCTTCATTTATATTTTTATCACCTTCCCATTGTGCTTTTAATTGACCGTCGGCACCGTAAACATAATTTGCAGGGAATTGCTCAGGAACATGTATTTTTTGAATAAACTCTTGGCCTTTGTCTACTAAAACTTCAACATTCTCCATTTTTGATAATTTTGGAGCGAAATTGTCAAAGAAGCCTAATATTAAAGCAGGATCATTCATTGAAACATAGTAGATGTTAACATCTTTCAAGCGCTCTCTGTTTTTTTCTAAAGCAGTTGCTTCTTGTTGACAGTGGCTGCATCCTGGATCAAAAAGTATAAAAACTGTGTTTTTATCTTTGGAAACATCTGATTTTGAAACTTTAATACCCGATCTTAATTGGTAAAAAGTGAAGTCAGGAAGTGTTTTTGCAGCTTCTTTTTGCATAGCTGCAGGAGCTTCCGTATGTGCACTATGATCATGCCCACTATGATCGTGACCATCATGCTCATCATGTGCTTCTGTTTTTGCCGCTTCTTGCGTTTTAGTATTTGAATTGCAAGAGAATAACAGGGACGCTGTGACAACTCCTGTTATGCCTAATATTAATTTTTTATTCATGGTAATGGGTATCAATTATCTATCAAAACTATAAAAAATATTGAATTTAAACCTTAAAAAAGCTGATTAATGACACTGTACTGTATAATCATACGATGTTAAGTAATGATATTATTATCATTGTCATAATTTGTGAAGGAGGTTGATTCTATGATTTCAGGTTTTCCCTTTCCATATTCATTGTTGTATACTTTTAATAATACACGAACTGATGAGATGATCAATGGTCCAAAAATAAGTCCCAGCATACCAAAAAGATTTAACCCCAGTAATACGCCAAATACCGTAATCAGTGGCGGTACATCGCCAAGTTTACGCAATATCGTAAAACGAAGTACATTGTCAATACCACCAATTAATATAAATCCATATAAAGCCAGACCAATGGCATTTCCTGTCGAGCCAATAGCTAACAGATAAATTGCGGTAGGTACGTAAACAGTCATCGTGCCCAAGACCGGGATAATCGTGGAAACGGCCGTTATTATTCCCAGTAGAATAGGGCTGTCAACTCCAAAAATCCAATAGCCAATACCGGCAACAACGCCCTGACATATGCCAAGAATTGGAATACCGATAGCATTTGAACGTACCATCATGCTTATTTCGTTCCATAGTTCTTTTTTACTTTGTTGCGAAAAAGGAATAGCATGCTGAATTGTAGACTCCATCTCTTTGCTATAATACTGCATAAAATAAAGTACAAATAAAGCGACAATGATATTCACGACAGTTTCTGCGACAGAATTTAAAACATTGGGTATGTATTTTGCTAATTTTTGAAGAGAATTAAGAATTGCGGCATCGGATAAATCTATGTTTTTTAATACAGGCTTATTGTGCATATAGTCTTTTACAGAATCAAATTTAGACAATAGGTCTTTTTGATTAACAATAAGCTGTTCTAACTGGGGAATTAGATAGTTAATCAATCCCCATAATGGAAACACAATAAAGATCACAGAAAGACTGATCAGGAATATACTTGAAATAGATTTACCCCACTTTTTCTTTTCAGTGAGGGTATGGTAAATATTTCTAAATAATATATAAAGTGTTATTGCTCCTAAAAAGCCCGGTAGATAGTATGATAAATTTGTAAATATTAATATACAGATCAAAAGTATGATCGTAATCAACATGATTTGGTTAATGGAGTTATTGTTTATTTGTTTGTACTTCATGGCTGGATCCTCAGAATAAATAAATACTAAGCATTTTTTAGCTAAACTAAGATAAATTTGTTTTATTTAATTGTATCATAATATAAAACAAATTTATCGATATCTGCGCTACCTTCAAGAATTATTTTATACTTGAAATTGATTAAATAGGACTAAGCAAGTTCCGGAATGAAATAAAAAAATGTTGGACTAAAGTACAGCTAGCGCTATTGAAATCAAATTTCATAAAGCTCAATGGGTAATCCATCGGGATCTTCAAAAAATGTAAATTTTTTATTTGTAAGTTCATCAATTCGGATGGGCTCTACTGAAATATCAGACTGCTGTAATAGTTGGACTTCTTTGGAGATGTCCTGTACCGCAAAAGCAAGATGTCTCAGCCCTACGGCCTCAGGTCTTGAAGGTCGTTTGGGAGGATTTGGAAATGAAAATAGCTCAATGATATAATTGCCATTTAAGGCTAAGTCTAACTTGTAAGAGTTTCTGTTTTCACGATACACTTCCTGTATAATGGTAAATCCGAGTAACTCGGTGTAAAACTTTTTGGATTTTTCATAATCGCTACAAATAATAGCAATATGATGTACTTGTTGTAAATTTAATTTCATACCAGATTATTTAGCACGGGCGTATTGATTGGTCCATTCGATGTGATCACCTAAAGTTTCTGCAAAATAGAGTGGAAGATGTGGATTTTTTAGAAAAGCACGCGCTATCATGATGATGTCTGCTTTTTTATCTTGTAAGATTTGTTCAGCGTGCGACGCTTCTTTGATAAGCCCAACAGTTGCTGTGATAAGATCTGTTTCTTTCTTTATTGCCGCAGCAAAAGGTAGTTGGTAATCTTTTGCAGGACTAATTTTTTGATGTGCAACTGCTCCACCAGTAGAAACATCAATTACTTCAACACCTAATTGTTTCAATTCTTGGGCAAGAGTAATAGACTGTTCCAGATCCCAGCCATCAGTAGCCCAGTCTGTCGCAGAAATACGGACCCATAACGATTGTGTTGTAAGTTCATGCTGAACGGCCTCAATGATTTCTTTTAAAAATCGCATTCTGTTGTCTAGAGAACCACCATATTGATCAGTTCTATCATTCGATAGGGGAGATAGAAACTGATGGATTAGATATCCGTGAGCGGCATGAATTTCGATAATATCATAGCCAGCGGTGACAGCTCTTTTCGTAGCTAGCTGAAAATCAGTAATTGTTTTTTTGATATCATCTAAGGTCATGGCACGAGGGGCTATGTCCTTCTCGGGTCTGAATGCCAGAGCAGAAGGTGCAACTGTTTGCCATCCGTTTTCAGCATCCGGTGCAATTTGATAATGATTTTCCCAAGGTTTGCCTGAACTTGCTTTACGTCCAGCATGTGCTAACTGTATGCCAGGTATTGAATTTTGTTCTTTTATGAATGTCGTTATTTCTTTTAATTTTTCGATTTGTTCATCTTTCCAAATCCCTAGATCTCCGGCACTGATTCTTCCTTCGGGCGAAACAGCCGTTGCTTCCTGAATAATGGCGGCGGCGCCTCCCATTGCAAACTGTCCCAAATGAACAAGGTGCCAGTTATTGGCAAAACCATCTACAGCCGAATATTGGCACATCGGAGAAACGACTAGTCTGTTTTTTAAACTTATGTTTTTTAGGCTAAGGCTTGAAAATAGAATGCTCATATAAAATGATTTAAATGAAATAAAAAAGGAGCATGATGCTCCTTTAAATTATATTATGGATTTGTTGACCAAAGCGAAGCAGATTTTAACATCGCTCTTCTTGGTAATTTTAAGTTTGCAATAATCAATTCTGCAAAATCCTCAGGTTGCAATACTGATTCTGGATTTCCATCTGTTAATCCGAGATCTTTGGACATATCCGAAGCAATTGTGCTTGGCATTAGCGTACAAACGCGAATATTATGTTTACGGACCTCCCGCATTAACGAATCCGCCATACCGATTACAGCAAATTTTGATGCACTATAAGCAGAAGTCGTTGCGGCTCCATTCAGCCCTGCGGTAGAAGAAACAAAAATAATGTCACCTTCATTTTTTTCAATCAACTGTGGAAGTACTACTTTTGTTACGTGGTAACTACCCAATACGTTTGTGTTAATAATATTTGTCCAAGTTTCGGCATCCATATCCACTAAAGATCCAAAGGCTGCAATTCCGGCATTGTTGATGATAATGTCAAACTGACCAAATGAAGCATTCAATTTTGCTATTGCTTCCTGCACAGCTGCTAAATCTGAAACATCAAAAACTTCATAAGTAGCTTGTACGCCTATATCCTGTAATTCCTTTACCGTAGTTTTCAGAAGTTCTTCGTTACGACCTGTGATAGCCACATGAACACCTTCTTTCGCTAGTGCGATAGCAGTTGCTTTTCCTAATCCACGAGCACCACCAGTGACGAGTGCTTTTTTCCCAGCTATATTTTCCATGTTTTAAAATTACTGATTCAAGTCCAGTTTAATGTCAATCAAATTTAATAATTACAAGTTTTCCTCTAAAATATTTGCGATGATCGGATAGGTATTTTGTTTTACCTGCTTCAGACTATGTTTATCTAACCATTCTGCTTTGGTGATATCCTCTTCAGTTTGAGGTATGAGTTTAGGGATTTTATTAACACCCATTTCATACCAATTGGTTTGTTTCAGGATAAAATCACCATTTCTCAAATAATAGGTATGGTATGATGTCTGTATTTTCTTTCCGAGGTAATCTATTTTTATGCCACATTCCTCTTCCACTTCCCTTACAGCAGCTTCTTTCATCTTTTCATGACTTTCTACTTTCCCTTTCGGAAGGTCCCATTTGCCTAATCTAAAGATGAATAAATAGTCGCCATCGCCATTTTTCACTAAGCCTCCGGCCGCTTTTATGATTTTATTCTTTTCCTTTAATTTATGGAAAATCAATTCACAGTCTTTATGAATATATAAAAATGATTTAGGAATGTCATTTTGTTCAGATAATTTAAAAAGTTTTTCAAGTTCAATATCTTGAACATCAATAGTTTGAGGGTTTTTAATACCCGTGGGAACAAAATCTGCCAAAATTAGCACAGATTGGTTCATATAAATTTTATAAATTTGCGACATGAATAATTTAAATGAGGTTGAACAAAAAGTTGCCGAATCCTTATTGCAAATTAAAGCAATAAAATTGCAACCTAAAAACCCTTTTACTTGGGCATCGGGTTGGAAGTCTCCAATTTATTGTGATAATCGTATTACTTTATCGTATCCAGCAATCCGTACGTATATTCGTCAGAAGCTTTCAAAGTTGATTCAAGAAGAATTTGGATCAGTGGATATGATTTCTGGTGTAGCTACTGCAGGTATTCCACAAGGTGTACTAGTTGCTCAAGATTTGGGCTTACCATTTTCTTATGTGAGAAGCAGTGCTAAAGATCACGGTCGTCAAAATATGATTGAAGGTGAGATTGTTAGCGGTCAACGTGTTGTTGTTGTTGAAGATTTAGTTTCAACGGGTAAAAGTAGTTTAATTGCGGTAAAAGCTTTACGTGAGGCAGGATGTAATGTGGTAGGTCTAGTGTCTATTTTCACATATGGTCTGGATGAAGCAACAAAGAATTTTGCTGATGCAAAATGTACTTTACATAGTCTTTGTGATTACAATTCACTCATTCAAGTGGCTGCAGAAAATGGTTTTATTTTTGAAGAAGATGTTGAGTTATTAAAAGATTGGAGAAAAAATCCTTCAACCTGGTCACCAATTGTCTAATTTATAAAAAGGAATTTTTATGACAACTATTCAGAACAATGTAACAATTGAAAAGTCGGTTCAGGAGGTTTATGCTTTTTTGAAAGACTTAAATAATCATGAGCAATTGATGCCTGAGAATATTTATAATTGGTCGTCAACTGCCGATGAGGCACGTTTTACAATTCAGAATATGGCTAAGTTGGCCCTGAAAGTAGACGAAAGGATAGAAGATCAAGAAATAAAACTAGTTCCATCTGAAAAGGCTCCTTTTGATGTTACATTAAAATGGACTTTGTCAACAGTTTCGGCTAACGTAACAGTGGCAACATTTACGATTGAAGCTGACTTGAATATGATGATGAAAATGATCGCTTCAGGACCTCTTCAAAAATTAGCTGATTTTCAAGTGAATAAATTGAAAGAGATTTTAGGATAATCTATCCCTATTTTATCCTATAAATTTTCAGTCTATAAAGAAATGTCTTCCAATTTGGAAGACATTTTCATTTTATATATTATGCAAGTCTTTCGTGTACTTTATTCCAATTCACTACATTCCACCAGTTTTTGATGTAATCTGCTCTCTTATTTTGATAATGTAAATAGTAGGCATGTTCCCATACATCTAATGCTAAAACTGGAATACCTCTTTGATCGACCACATCCATTAATGGATTGTCTTGATTAGCGGTTGATGTTATTTTTAGCTTACCTGAATCGTCCAAGATTAACCAGGCCCAGCCTGAACCAAATCTTGAAGTCGCCGCAGCCGCAAACTGTTCTTTAAATTTGTCCATTGATCCAAAAGATGAGATGATCAATTGCATCACTTTTTCAGAAGGACCCGTTTGTTTTCCAGATAGGTTTTCCCAGAAAAAATTATGATTCCAAGCCCCACCAGCGTTATTGCGTGCTTTAGCAGAATATTTAGAAATATTTGCCAACAACTGCTCTTCAGAAGTTTCAGTAATATTTTCTGCCACTATTGCCTCATTGATAGCTTTAATATATGCAGTATGATGCTTCGTGTAATGGATTTCCATTGTTAAGGCATCAATATTGGGTTCGAGGTCGGAATAAGTATAAGGAAGTTTGATTTGACTAAAAGAAAGAGGAGCGGCTTGATTACGTGCAGGTTCAGCTTGGGCTAAATTAGTTAAAACACTGCCCGATACTGCGACAGCCAAGGTTGCTTTAGCGGTGTTGTGAAGGAAGTTTCTACGTGTTTGCATTCTTTTATTTATTAAGTTAATGGTAGTAATATAACGCGTTTTTTTTGTTTTATTATTCTTTAACACGGGAAATTTTAGAATAGAACGAGAATGTTACTAAACCATGACTTTTGCTATTTTTTTAAGATGCTATTGTAGCTGTAATTTTCTTTTAAAATTAATAAAGTTAAAATTAAGTATAAAAAGTGGCGAAGTATTAACTCTTAATGTTGACTTCGTGGCTCAACCTTTTTAAGACACGATTTAAACTTCTAGTCGAAATACCGCGGTATGACACAAGCTCTTCTTTTGAAATTATAATTGTTTGCTGATGCTGTAAATGCATGAGGATAGCCACATTTATCTTGCACCAGCAATAGTTCTGACGGGAAATTTGGTTTTGTATATAGCGGTTATGAAAAAAGGTTGTTATCATACTCTTTGACAACAACCCATTTTAGGATATTATATCTAGCGGCTAACTTTTAACTTATCCAAGAGCAAAAACAATAAAAATCCAACAATTGAAGGGATAACCCACCACAGTTCATATGTCGCCAAAGGAATTGATGCTAATATATTTTCAGCTCCTTTAATATGTATTTCAAATCCTGCTAAGAGATAAATTGTAGAAACAAGTGTTGTTCCTGCTAAAGCTCCAATGTAGGGTAGTCTAGATTTAATCAAACGACCAAAGATAAGTACATAGAGTACGAGGGTAATTACAATTGGATAAATGAATGCTAAAAATGGATAAGCAATTTGAATAATATACTCCACGCCGGTTATGGCAAGTACTGCCGAAAAGAGACAGCAAATAATGACAATCCACTCGTAGGTAATTCGATTATTAAACAGCTGACTAAAAAATGTACCTACAGCACAAGTTAAGGCGATTGCAGTAGTTAGGCACGCTAAAGCAATACTCACTGAAATGGCAAGCACCCCATAGCTTCCAAAGATTTTATGCGAAATAAACAGGAGTAACTCTGCCCGTTTTACATCTGGAGATAAAGGATATCCAGATTTTGCCCCTAAAAAAACTAAACCACCGTAGATCAATAATAAACAAAATGTTGCTAGGCAACCTGCACTCGTGACGATTCTATTTTTATCTTTAAGTTTTTCATATCCTTTGGCTTTTGCTGCAGCGATAATAATACTGCTAAAAATGACTGAAGCCAACACATCCAATGTTTGGTACCCTTCTATGAAACCAAGCTTAAAGGCTTGCATGGATTCCATCTGATGTGCGGTATTCGGTGATAAAGGAAACAAAATTCCCATGATGATCATACCGATCAATAAAATCAAAAGTAACGGTGTTAGAAAATTTCCAATTACATTCACGACTTTGGAAGGGCGGATAGAAAGGATAAAAGTAACCGCAAAAAATAGTATTGAACCCCAGATGGGAGATAAGTTCGGAAATGCAGGCAATAAACCTACTTCAAAAGTAGTCGCGGCTGTTCTCGGAATGGCAATTAGAGGCCCTATACCCAGCATGATGATAATACCCAGTATAGTGGCTATATAAGGATGAGTTCGATTACCTAAATCTTTGAATGATTCACCTGAATTGATGATCGATAAAACGCCTAACAGAGGAAGTAAAATACCTGTAAGCCCAAAACCTACTATTGCCCAATCCCATTGATCTGCCGCATTTAAACCAATAAAAGGAGGTAGCAGTAAGTTTCCAGCTCCAAAAAACATAGCAAATAAGGCGAATCCTAGTGTCGTAATATCTTTGATTTTTTTCATCAATAGTTAATTATGTCCTTTCAAATAGGTCTGAGCTTCTTATCAACACAAGAGTGTTCATAGTCTGCACGTTGTAGATCTTTAAGATGTAAATAGTATTATCGAACGGCAAATATAGTAGGACTTTCCAATTAAACAAGAAATAAGTACGGCTGTTTTTAAATAGCTTATTTATATTGTTGACTAGGGTTCGGAAATAAAATGCAGTATAAGCAATATGGTTGCAGTAGTTTGAATGTCTGTATTGCTGCGTAAAATGATCAGATCTAAGATTTTTTTACCTTCCCTAAGTTATGCTGAAATCAGTTGATTTCAAAAAAGAGACCGAATATCACGGAGATATCATACATCGTACTAAAAAGAAGAAAGCATCTTGATACAAATCAAGATGCTTCATGCTATTATAAAAATTGACTTTTAGGTCTATTTTATGAACTGTTTTATTTTCAATTTAAAGGTCACATCTCTACCTGCAGTAACGAGTTCATTTGCTTTGAAGATGATGACTTCATTTGGATTTTCAGATAAGGATGTTCCTTTATACAATAATACATACCGATCAGCAGTAGGATATACAGCATGTGTTGGAGCACCTGCGTACACCATCCATGTTGGACCTGTTACTGGTACGTTCATGCTTGTGGCATCTAATCCTAATGATGTTGCTTCTTTAAAATCAAGTTCTTTTAAGTTCGCGATTTTGATATCTTCAATAGCCTTTCCTTTTAAATCAAAATATCCAAATTTATAAGCTGTTGTACTTGGTTTAAGAGTTGTACCGGAAGTTCCTGAGAAATTTACTAGACTTGTTTCGACAGTTTCTGTAATTTTATCATTTAACACATCATAAAATGCTGTCTTACCAGAAGGAACAGCAACAGTACCCGTTTTTACTTCTTTTTCTTTAAGGATATTGATATCATGCGATTCCGATTTTAATTGGTATCGTGCATTTCCATCTTTGGCTGTTACTTTATCTGCTTGCATAATGATGACTTCAGTTTGTGCACCACTTGTGATGTCTGCTTTTTTGTAGAATACAATATAACGATCTGCAGTCGGGTATACAGCATGATTATTTTTATAGTCATAAATAATCCAAGTTGGACCGTTTGCCGGTTCTCCTGCAGTGGATGCATCTATAGTTAAAAAATTAGTTTCTTTAACATCCAATTGGTTAAAGTCTGCTGTATTGGTCAATTTAATATCTTTGATACTCGTATTTTTCAAGTCAAAATATCCCATTTGATAGCCTTGGTTTCCCAAATCTAAACGAGACCCGTACATGCCTGAAAGTTTAAAAGTATAAGAGCTTTCTGTCGCATCTTCTTGTTTCTTTAAGTCGTAAAATATGGTTTTACCGCTTGGTACAGCAACATTAAGTCCTTCAGTTTTGAAAACTTCTTCTTCTTTTGGATCTTCAACTTTATCTTTTTTACAAGCTGTAAATTGAAAAGAGGTCAGTGCAATAGCACTAACACACAGGATACTTTTTAATTTGTGTGATGATTTCATGATTACACGGATTTAAAATTACGAGATAACTGCTTTTGAATTAAATGTATTGGTAAATGCTTCAAATGTCGCTAATGCAGCATCGATAGCTTCTTGCTCGTCATTTTCGGCAACTTCTGCATTGATTATTGCAGTAAATTCCGCCCATTTTTCCATTGATTGGTCACCATAACCATTAAAAAAGTTAAATCCCGAATTGATACCTCTATGTTGAAGCATTTTGACAATATGTGGCCCGCCCATGATAGATCCCTCTAGTACATAAAGAGCACCGATAGCTTGGTTTTTTGTGCTGATCGTCGGTAACACAACTTCAGGTAAGTTTTCTAAACTACCACCTAGTTCAATGATATCTTTGGCAACATGTGATGCATTTCTGCGTGTGGCATAGTAAGACGCTAAGCTTGCTGGTAATGCCGCTTCAATGTTTCCTTCTGCAGCATTGAAATAAGCATAGAAATATTTCAATACGTCTGCATAATCTAAGTTATTTTCAATAGCCTTCAATTTAAAAATAACATTTTTTTCTAACTCTTGATGGCCATTTTTTGTGGCTTCTTTGATTTTTAAGTTTAACATGATATTTGCTTATTAATTTTATAAATTACTCGTTTTTAAATTTTTTGTTCCATCTTCTTGTATGAAATATCGGAAAGTAAAGTAGGGGGCAGGCCAGTAAAGGTCAGTAATAGGCGTAAAATTGTGAATACCCTGATATACACTGATCATTTGTAGCTTGACATATTTTCCATTACTTAAACGGATGACATAGGTGCGGTCAGGCATGGCCTGTACCAGATGACGCTGTATATTATAATCATACCAGCCTGACGACTCGGCATCCATAATAATACCGAATGCATTTATTTTTGAGTTTTCAAATTCAATATCCTCAGGAGCTGAATCGACTTGGTCATATGGCTTTTTAATCAGTACGACGCGGTGTCTTGATGGATTTCCGTAAGCGGGATTATTTTCCATCGTTCCATCATTTATAAAAAGTGTTCCATTGTATTGTCCTGTAAAGGCAAGATCCCAATCTGTTTTTGCAAAGTTCGTTACCGAATCGGTATGATTTTTTAACCAAGTCTGGTTTTGATCTGAAAACCGAAATAGGAAAGTATAAAAGTCTCTTGTTTCTTTGGGGTTTCCGCCACCGACACCAGCTCCGACATAAGCATTTACATCACCAGCAAGATCTTTTATGATCGTACTTTTTCCGTCGGCTAAGATGTCTGGCTCAATGTTAGGTTTAAAACATGAAGTAAACACTGTTGCTATGCAACTATAAAAGAATATTTTTATGGATAATTTCATCTTTTTACTTTATTAATCTGTAGGATAGGCCAAAGGATAAACTTCGACCAATTTGGCCTGGAATTAAATAATTAATATAGTTTCCGAGGTTTTCTCCAGTCACCCGGACAGTTAAAGGAAGTTTGTCAAACTTTTTTTCAATAGTTGCATTATAGAGAATATGCTGATTGACAAATGTGTCAAAACGATCAATAAAATGATTGCCATTTGCATCTGAAAATGCATACTTCCCTCGGTAGTTAGCACGTGCATTTATTGTCAGATTCCAAGGAGCTTGATAAATTGCACCTATGTTGAATTGATGTCTTGATCTGTTTTCTAAGCCCCAGTAGTCTTTTGATGTTGGCGTAAATGTCTCTCCGGTCTTTGGATCTCTTAAGGTATTAAATGGCCAATTCCCTTGTTTTATGCTGTCAACAACACTCATATCTTTCGCAATCAGGTATTGATAGCCTGCATTGATTGTGATTTTTTCTAACACCCGAGTAGAAAAAGATATGTCAAATCCTTTATTGACTGACTTTGGTAAATTTTGATACGAATAAATCGCCATGTTTTGCATACCTGTAGCAACCTGTATACTATTGATTTGATTTTTAAGCTGATGACGAAATACATTGACTTCTACTGTTGTATTCGTTAACGGCTTCCAGGTCAAACCTGCATTGATTGAGGTGTTGTGCTCGGCTTTTAAGTTACCATCAAGTTGATTGATGATGTAATTGCGACGTTCAGAAATTTGTCCTGCGGCATCCATTTCATCCAGAGTACTGTTTAAAACTTCATTGCCGATAACGTAGTAATTGGCAGCAGGGTTGTAAAACACCTGATAACGGGTCTTGAAGTCAGGAGCTTTAAATCCAGTTCCTATACCTGTTTTCAAAGCAAGCTGAGGCAGCAATTGATAGGTCACACCTAAACTTGGGTTTAATCGCCCTCCGTAATTGTCTGTCTGGTCATAGCGCAATCCTGCAACAACAGTGGTTTTTTCTCCGATTGTTTTATTCGCTTGGGTATATAAAAAGAAGTTCTTCTGATTTTTGCTGTCAAAATTTTCAGCAAGATCCATAGCTTCTATAGCGCCACCTAGTCCCATAGTCACATTTAAGCCTTCTGACTGATAAGCAAATTGTTGTTCCAGACGATGGACCATCTGTGTGAAATTGTCTGAAGCTAAATTGGCATTGTTTTGCTGTGCTGTTACTTTATTATCGGATTGATAATGCGATACGTAATAGGTAGAAAGTGATTTCCAGCGTTCATTCCAACGGCTATCGTAGAACAATGAAGCATTGATGTCAGTCTCTTTTTGTTGATCTAGCGTGCTGAAATCTTGTCCGTAACCACGGTGCATATCGGATTGGCGATAGTTATAACGCCCTGAAGCGCCAATGAAATGCTGATTATCTTTCAATTGATGTCTTACTTTTCCCTGGATGGAAAAAGTTTGGTAGGGTGGGACCGTGGTTCCGCTTGACTGAAATTTTTTGTTTGTATTAAAACCATCCGTACGGTAGTAATTCGTAGAGAGTAAAGCTGTTCCTCTATTTTTATTAAAGGAAGTCTCACCTTCTAAGGTTGCATCCAATACGTTGAAACTTCCATAGTTAATATTTGCATGCATTTGAGGAGTTACTTTACCTAAACGGGTGATGATATTGATCGCTCCTCCCAGTGCATCACTCCCATAAAGACAAGAAGAAGCCCCTTTGATAATCTCTATACGTTCTATATTTGTTACCGAAATACGTGATAAGTCAAAGTTACCGGAACTTCTGCCGAGCATCGGCTGTCCGTCAATAAGGATCATGACGTATTCACTAGAGAATCCTTGCAGCTGCACACCTACAGAACGGTTACCCCCAGCAGTATTGTTAACAATAGCAATACCTGTCTGTTCTTTTAAGACCTCGTCCAAACGTCTACTCCCCATAAGTTCAATTGCCTTCCTGTCGATAATAGTAACCGGCATAGCAGAGTTCTTAGGATCAATTAATGTTGGACGGTTTTGAATCTCTTGCGTAACCAATGCTTCATCTAAAACTTGATTCGATTTATGAAGCTGGAAGCGATGTAGCTGCTTATCTTTTGCGATCAACTCAATAGAGCCAGTTAAGGTTTCATATCCAATTGCACTTAAAGTATAAGTATATGTTCCGGCATATAATTTTTTGACTATGAAATTTCCCCGATTATCTGTTTTTGTCGTAGATCGGTCTGGTTCGATTAAAATACTAACATCTGCCAACGGTCTTTGTAATTCATCCACAATAAGCCCCTGAAATTGCGCATTCTGTTGTGCAAGCACTGAATTGCTTTTCCCGATTAGAAAAAGAAAACTAAATAGCAGGCATAGATAGTGTGTTGTCTTCAAAGTTATTTGTAATAATTCTAAATAATAATGCAAGTATCTCCATAAAATGCCAAAGTTTATTTATGCATTGTGTATTTTGATTTGTGCAAAGCGTATTAATTTTTGTGCAATATGATATTATTTAAATGACATAATGATCCCTGCTATTTAGTTAATTTATTGTTAACCAGAGTATTTAAGTTGTTTATATCTATTCTTGTGTATTAGTGTAAGCGTATTGCAAACAGAACTCTTTATTTGTAATTAGTTTAAATAAGCCCATTTTTGTTCTTCATAAATGAACAAATTATATGAAGAAAATATTAAATAATTTTGCGCTTGTCATCATTTTATGGTCTAGCTATACAGTAGCTATAGCACAGGGCAACACGCCAAAAAGAATTGTTTCCTTAAGTGGAAGTTTGACGGAAATTGTTGATGCATTAGGGCTAGGTGCTAATCTAGTGGCTGTTGATGTGACAAGCGATTATCCAAGTTATGTGAAAGAGATTCCTAAAGTGAGCAAAAACAGATCAATTACGGCTGAAGGAATTGCTTCATTTCGTCCAGATATCGTACTAGGTTTTGAAGGAGAGGTCAGTGCGGCTGTATTGGCGCAATTTAAGACCTTGAATATTTCATGTGTTTTGTTTAAACAGGAATTTTCTGAGGCAGGATTAACAGGATTGGTTCGCAAAGTAGGACAATCTTTAAATGTTACTACAAAGGGAAATCAGGTTGCAGATCAATTATCGAAAGATCTAAAGTCGGCAATTGCGAAGGGGAAATCGAGTAAAGCAACTAAAATGATGTTTGTATATGCACGTGGGGCAGGAGCAATGAGTGTATCTGGTTCAGGAACTGCCGTTGATGCGGTAATCAAGTTAGCCGGTGCTCAAAATGTGATGAAAGGTTTTACAGGATACAAAACATATAATACAGAAGCTTTAGTTCAGGCCAATCCGGAAGTTATTTTGTTATTTGATTTTGGGATGTCCAGTTTAGGAGGAAAAGAAGCTATTTTGAAATTACCAGGTGTTAATTTAACTACAGCAGGTAAAAATAAAAGAGTAATTGCTATGGATGCATCCTTGTTAAACGGTTTCAGTATGCGTTTACCACAGGCGATACAGCAGTTGCACGAAAAATTATTTGGAAAATAGTTGCTGTAATGAAAAATACCTTAATTTACACGCTACTCAGCATATTACTTATTATCGTAGTCATATTTTCATTAGGGATGGGATCGATTTCGGTTTCCTTTTGGGATGTTTGCTCTATACTATTACATAAGATAGGTCTTCAAGCTTCATCAGGTATAGATGAGCTGACTGTGAATGTCTTGGAGCAAATACGATTGCCTAGAATTCTAATGGGAATAGCAGTTGGTGCAGCTTTAGGAATCAGTGGAGCAGCTATCCAAGGTATATTTCGAAATCCATTAGCGGAACCTGGTTTAATGGGAATTTCTTCAGGTGCTTCTTTCTTTGCCGCACTCGTTATCTCTTTCGAAGGCTTGTTACTTCCTATGATTTCTGCAAGCCTGGGTTATTACGTTCTGGCATTTGCCGCGTTTTTAGGAGCAACATTAACAGTGCTTATTGTTTATCGTATATCCATGAACAATGGGAAATCTCATATTGCAACCATGCTTTTAGCAGGTGTTGCTATGAATGCATTTGCAGGAGCCTTAACAGGATTATTAAGTTATTTAGCAACTGAACAACAATTACGTTCCATCACCTTTTGGTCATTGGGCAGTTTAGCGGGAGCATCATGGGAAAATATTAAAGTACTATATCCCTGTGTCTTGATTTCTTTAGTTATCCTACCTCTTTTTGCGAAACAATTGAATGTATTTGCTCTAGGAGAATCTCAAGCTGAAATGATGGGAGTCAATACAAGCCGGTTGAAAATTGTTGTTATTTTGTTTTCAACATTGGCAGTAGGCGCAGCTGTTGCATTTTCCGGAGTTATCAGCTTCGTGGGTTTATTAGTGCCGCATGCAATCCGGTTGATTGGTGGGGTTGATAATCGTTACGTGCTCGTGGCATCAAGTATTGCCGGAGCATTGGTCCTCACACTTGCTGATCTGCTTTCGCGCTTAATTATTCAGCCATTGGAACTTCCTATTGGGGTTATTACAGCATTATTGGGTACTCCAGTTTTCTTATTTATCCTGATCAGAGACAAGAATAAAATCTAGTTTATGCTACAAGTACAATCACTATCATACGAAATCAAAGGGCGTCCCATTTTAAGGGATATTGATATCTCTATTCAAAAAGGCGAATTTTACGCAATTGTAGGAGCAAATGGAGCCGGAAAAACATCTTTGTTACGTATGTTGGCTTCCGATCTGAAACCTGCAAAGGGAGAAATATTGTTTAAGGGCAAACCACTTCGTTCTTACTCATTGAAAGAACTTGCTTATGCGAGAGCTTTCCTACATCAGTCCAATAGTATGGCTATGGCGTTTACAGTCGAGGAGGTCGTTCGTATGGGACGCTATCATTTGAAAGCATCTCAGGAGCAACACGACGTGGCTATAGCAGAGTGTATGCGCATCTGTGAAGTCGAACATCTGGGCGATAGAAAAATACAGCAACTGTCGGGTGGAGAGCAGCAACGTGTTCATTTTGCGAGGGTATTGGCACAGGTGTGGGATCAGAAAGAAGTTTTGTTATTATTAGATGAGCCTGTTGCGAGTATGGATATCCAATTTCAACATCAAACATTAGCCATTGCGAAAGCTTTGACTGCTGTTGGATTTAGTGTTGTCGCCATATTACATGAACTGAATCTTGTTGCACAGTATGCCGATCGTGTATTGATGCTCAAATCGGGTAGGAAATGGTGGGAGGGAGCTCCTATTGAAGTGCTCAAGCCTGAAAATATATATGCTATATTTGGTGTACAAACAAAAGTGAGTACTGATATGGCTACGCTGACACCGTCTGTACAAACCTGTACAGTACATTATTCAGCAGCAAAATTTAATTCAAATTATAAACATGAACTGGCGATGGAATTAAAAGAAAAGTACGAAAATTATAAAAAAGATAATCCTAAGGCAAGGATTTACGACTGTGCAAAAGCACTTAAGGTAAGTGAAGCACAGCTTCTATTGACACAATTGTCAGATGATGTGGTGTTACTTAAGGATGATATTTGGGCTATTTTGCAGGAATTACCGCGCTTAGGGCATGTTATGGCTTTGACACGTAATGATGCATGTGTTCATGAAAGAAAAGGAACGTATCCCACACCTTCCAATGAGGGGCATGTCGTATTATTCCATAATGATGATATTGACCTACGCGTTTTTATTCAGAATTGGGCTTATGCATTTGCTGTAAAAGTTAAAGATCTTTTGAGTATCCAGTTCTTTGATACAGCGGGATTAGCTGTTCATAAAGTTTATTTGACCAAAGACTCTAATCCGATTGCTGTTTATGAAGAACTTGTAAATTCTTATCGTGCTGCAGACCAGACGTATTTTACAATCAATATTCCCGCAGTTTTAAGCGATATCTCCATTCCAGATACGGAAATTGCTGTCGATAGGTTTCAGTCAGATTGGCTGAATATGAAGGATAGCCATGAATTCTTTGGTATTTTACGTAAATATAGCTTACAACGGACACAGGCATTACGTCTAGCACCTTCTGGTTTCGCAGAGCAATTGCCATTAGAGCGATTTACAGAAATCTTAAACCAGGCTTCAGAACAGGAAGTTCCTGTCATGGTTTTTGTTAGCAATAAAGGCTGTATACAGATACATTCGGGATTGATCAAGAAACTTGTAACTATGGAGAATTGGTTTAATGTACTAGATCCACAGTTTAATCTGCATCTTAATATGGATGCGATTGACCAAATATGGCAGGTTAGAAAACCTTCTACGGATGGTGATGTAAACGCATTGGAAGTTTACGACAAGCAGGGAAATCTAATTGTTCAACTTTTTGGGAAACGAAAACCGGGTATTCCTGAATTAGAATCATGGCGTTCGCTATTGCAAGGTCAAAAGGTATAAAAGTAAATTAACGGCTTATTTCTGAAGGGAGTAAGCCGTAATATTTTTTAAATGCATGTGTAAAGCTAGCCTGATGTTTAAAACCCACGATCGTACTCACCTCATACATGTTTTTGTTTTCATTTAAAATCAGACGTTTTGCCTCCTCCATTCGGATACGTGTGATGTAGTTGTAAATGGTAGTACCAAAATGTTGTTTAAAGCCATTGCGAAGTTTAAACTCATTCAATAGTACTAATTTTGATAATTGCTTATGTGTTGGCGGATTGACAAAATTATTGCGAAGGATCCGCTGTGCCTCTTCCAGTTTTTGAACATCTTCGATCTTTAAAAGATCCGTAAGTTTATCGCTGATGAAACTGAACTGTTCAAACTGAAGCATGATGAGTTCGAGAATGCGCGCATTGACAAATATCTGCTTCAATTCATTTTTATTTGTTGTGGTACGAATACTATCAATGATCCCCTTCATTTCTGTGGTAACAAAAAGATCTTCTTCGACAATGGAGATCACTTTCTTTTCCTTCATCTTCTCTTTGAATTCCAAATGAAGTGGCGTATGTATGCTGATCATATTCTGATAGAGTTCAGGTGTCATGATGACCATAAAATACAGAAAGTCCTGATTGCTCTGAATCGGATGCTCTTCGTAAAGAGAAGGAATGTAACGTATGTTATGTTTACTGAAAGTAAATCCATGCGCAGATTCTGATTTACTGAGGATAAATTGGCTCACGACAGCTTCTCCTTCTATCTCCGAGATAATATCTACGGGAGCTGAAACACGCATATCCGCGCAGAGCACAAACAAGCCTCTGCTCAGGATCTGATAGGTACTGATATTTATTGGGCTTTTATTGATTGCAATATGCTTTTCGGATAAAATGGTATTGATCGAGCTGATCTCAGGAAGCTCTTCCCAAAATAGCCATTCATTATGTTGTTTTATCTTTGCTTTTATAATCATACCTTATTACAAATATACATTATTTGTAATAGATCTAAATTAATTTATTGAAATGAGACCTTTAAATGACGAGCAATTATTCTATTTTAAAAAACACGTTGATTGAAATGCAAACAGATGTTTATGAATAAGATAATTAGCGTATAGCCGATGAATCTAGGTGTCATATCGGGCAATAAGTTGGTTAATCTACTCTATTTTAATATCTTTTAAATTAAAAAAATGTATATATTTGCCGCCATAGCCGAGAACCATTTTTAGAAATGAACGAACAGTATAAGCCAGGAACCCATCAATTGTTAACACTTCAGGTGAATGATGTTAATCTATTAACCGATATGTCGAATTTTTTAGATTTTACAATACATCAAATAAATGATCATGGTCTGAAAATTGTCGGAATCTCATCTCATGAATTTGACAGTAAAGGTTTCACAGTAGCTATATGTTTGATGGAATCACATATCTGTATCCATACATGGCCTGAGTTTTCACAGCTTACACTAGATATTTATCTATGTAATTATCTCAAGGATAATACGAAGAAAGTACTTGAGCTAGGGAAGGTTTTTAAGCATTATTTTGATGCGTCAGTATTGAATGAAACCATTGTTAATCGATAGTTTATGCTTATCATTTGCTCGAAATGTAATTTTAAACATGGTTTTGATGTTGAAGTGGTTGATTATAAGGGTTTCGTATGTTCTAATTGCGGAAGTTATTATAAAGGTGAAGATCATACAACTTGGACTTTTGTTAAAGTCTTTCCGAAGCCTGAATATATTTTATGGACTAGCTTAGGGGAACGGATTGGAGAAAAGAAAAACGATTATGTGGTTATTACCAAAATACAACGGGTTAATCTAGATGGCGAGTATAGTAATGAATATGTAGGTCTCAATTCCAAAAACAACGAAATTTACTGGAGTGATGGACCTGATTATGCAGCTATTCTACATTCAGTTGGACTGCCAGAAATAAAATCAGTAAAGGAAGATCGGCTTAAATTACAGACAAGGACCTATATTTTAAAATATCAGGATACTTTAAAGGTCGTGTACGCGGAAGGGTTTGTCTTTGAAGATCTTGATGCAAGATCTCAAGCTAAGACTTATATCAATAGTATCAATGAAGATCGTTTCGTATCGCATGAAATAATTGAAAACGTGAACGAGTACTATAGTGGAACATATCAAAATCAAGAAGATTATTTTCAAACCTTTGAATATTATAATGAATACCTAAGCCGGAAGAAAAAGACGAGTACGATCCTCAATATATTGACCATTGGTTTTGTTATCTTAATCGGACTAGGATTCTTTTTAATTAACAGGTCTAATATTCAGGAGTATTACTATCAATTTGATCAAAAATTTACTTCCTCAAAATTGAATAATGAGTACATTGGGGAGTCTTTTAGTGTAAATGGCAGTGAACCACAAAAATTAACTTTTCAAGGAATTTCAGATGTTAATGTTCCAAATGTGCATCTTCGGATCAAGTTGGTTAATGAACTTACCAACCAAATACAGGAAACAGCACTTTTGCAACATCATTATAATGAAGTTAATCATGCTTGCGGTATTTCGGTGAGTTTTTGCAAAGTAGAGCCCGGCACATATCACATGGTATTTGAAACCTACTCAACTAATAAGAATGTTGCTTCAGTATATCTAAATGAAGACTACAAGATTACTTTTGGAGGTGTAGATTACTGGGGCTTAATTATTACTTATGTTTTGCTCGTATTGTTGGTCTTGTGGATAAGAAATTCATTGTTAGGACTTGGAAAAGATAGCCTTATGTTTGTCAATAAAGAAATTAATTATTTAGCGGTATTGAATTATAAAGGCTTTGGATCCTGGTTCGTGATCTTGTTTGGATTATCTTTAGGCTTACAGTACTATAATAAATATATCAAAACTTGCACAACATCTTATCAGGTAAATACAGTGGAAGATAATACATATACCGGATCTCGGTATCATTATTATCGACCAACATATTCGGATTATGGTTCTAGTCACAAATAAAAATATATAGTCATATGAATTATGAAATCTTTTACAAAGGAATAGCGGCATCTATTGTCTATTCTATAATCGGAATTGTCGTTTTTATATTTGCTTATTGGGTTATAGAGAGGTTAACACCTGAAAAATCATGGCAAGAAATCGTTAAAAACAAAAATATTGCATTAGCGATTGTTTTTGCTGCATTCATTCTAGGCATATCGATTATTATTGCGGCAGCTATTCATGGATAAAAAAAAGAATCTGCCCATATTTCTGCTGATATCTGTTTTCATAATTGCTACATGTGGTCTTATTTATGAACTGGTTGCAGGTGCATTAGCTAGTTATTTGTTAGGAGATTCTGTAAAACAATTTTCATTTATTATTGGGTCCTATCTTTTTGCGATGGGCGTGGGTTCGTTTTTTGCTAAGTATATTGTTAAAAATCTTTTAGACCGATTTATAGATATCGAGTTGTTGATTGGAATAATTGGTGGAACTAGTTCTGTTATTTTATTTCTGTTATTTCAACAAGTTGAACATTTCCAGTTGATCTTATATCTTTTTGTTTTTTTAACAGGATGTCTTAGCGGAATGGAAATACCGCTGTTAATGAATATTTTAAAAGATCGTGTCAACTTTAGAGACTTGGTTTCTAATGTCTTCACTTTTGATTATATCGGTGCTCTTATTGCCTCTGTATTATTTCCAATATTACTCATTCCGAAACTTGGGGTAATGGGGACATCATTATTTTTTGGAATTATCAATGTTACTGTTGGCATATTTCTCTCTTTTTATTTGAGTAAACAACTTAAAAATCCAATTATTCTTAAAATAAAGTCACTTGTATGCTTTATTATTTTGATTGGTTTGTTTTTTTACTCTAATGAACTGTTAAAATATTCCGAGAATCAGCTATACAGTACCAATGTTATTTATAAACACTCTACGCCATATCAACGTATTGTACTGACTGAGGCAAAAGGAGAATATCAGCTGTTCTTAAATAATAATCTACAATTCAATACAAAGGACGAATATCGATATCATGAAACGTTGGTCCACCCAGCGATGTCTATTGCTAAAAGTCCAAAGAAAGTACTTGTTTTAGGAGGGGGTGACGGGCTTGCAGTAAGAGAAATTTTAAAATATTCTTCTGTAGAAAAAGTAGTGCTTGTCGATCTGGATGAGGGGATGACAAAATTGTTCCAGACAAATGAACTGTTGAGAAAGCATAATGCTAATGCATTGAACAATTCTCGTGTTGAGGTTATAAATAGGGATGCGTTTCTTTGGGTGAAGGAAGCAAAAGATAAATTTGATGTGATGATTATCGATTTTCCTGATCCATCTAATTATAGTTTGGGAAAACTCTATACAAACAATTTTTACAAAAGCCTATATCCACTCATGGAGCCGCAATGTATCGTTTCTGTTCAAACAACATCTCCCTATTTTGCACCAAAATCTTATTGGTGCATTTATGAGACTATCGCATCTGTTTTTCCGAATAATTTGGCCTATCATACTTATGTTCCTTCTTTTGGCGAATGGGGATTTAACCTCTTCTCACCCGATATGAGAGTCAATTTTAATCGTGTAAACCAGCGTGTTCCAAATTTGAAGTATTATAATTATAATCTTCAGAAAATGACCGATTTTCCAGCTGATATGAAAGCTGTAGATGTGGAAATAAATCGTTTAGATAATCAGATTTTAGTACGGTATTTTGATGAGGAGTGGAGTAAAATATAAAGAATCCAGGCGATCATTTGTTAAAAATAGTATTTTACTGACGTTAGGAAGCTATCTTTTATCTTCTTGTAAAAGGAGAATGAATACCATATTTCTAAAATTAACGGGGACAAACCATATTTTAGGACATAAACTACGGTTTCCTGATTTTCCAAATATTAGTGAGACACTGGAGATTCCAGTTTTAATTATAGGGGGTGGGATTGCAGGGCTTACAGCCGGATATACATTAAATAAGCGTGGAGGGAAAGATTTTTTTCTTGTAGAATTAGAGGCTGAGACGGGAGGGAATGCAAAGAGTGGAGAAAATAAGTATTCCAAATATCCACTTGGAGCTCATTATTTACCACTTCCAAATGCTTCTAATGTTGAGTTGATTGATTTTTTATTTGATGTAGGAGTTGTAATTGGCCGAGATGACAATGGCAATCCAATTTTTGACGAAGAGCAATTGTCCTTTGCTCCACAGGAACGTTTATTTATCAAAAATTATTGGCAGGAAGGTATTGTACCGCAATATGGAAGTAGTGATGCTGATCAACAGGAGTTTACAAGGTTTCTGCATAAGATGGAAGAGTTTAAAGCCTTGAAAGATCAAAATGGCCATTATATTTTTAATATTCCAATGTGCTATTCTTCACCCGAAAAATTTGATTTAGGCCTTGATCAAATAACGATGGAAGAGTGGTTACGAAAAGAAGGTTATACTTCGAGCTATCTTCATGAGTATCTTAATTATTGCTGTAGGGATGACTATGGTACTGGAATAAAATATACCGCTGCATTTGCGGTGATTCACTATTTTGCCGCTCGAAAGCACGATTTTAAAAAAGATGAAGATGCTGTACTTACGTGGCAAGAAGGAAATGGTCGATTAGCCAAGTTATTGGCTGAAAGCTTCGAAAATCAAATTCTGAAACAACATATGGTTTACAAAATAACGGTAAATGAAAGTAATGTTGAAGTGTTGTTGTTCGATGCGCAGAGAAAGGTGTCAAAAAAAATAATAGCTGAAAAAGTGATTAATTGCTGTCCGCAATATGTCAACAAGTACCTATTGCCGCAAAGAGGCAAAAATTTTCAACTGCTACAGTATGCTCCCTGGATTGTTGCAACAGTGGTGTTGCATAAATTTCCTTTTGCTGATGGCGCCAATCTTGCCTGGGAAAACATTATTTTTGGAGCAAAGGGATTAGGGTATGTATATGCACAGCACCAGAGTTTAGGCCAATTCACAAGTCCATTTGTGATTTCTTATTATCATAGTTTGGATGGTACGGATTTAAATGAACAAAGGCGTAAACTGTATAATCAAACTGATGAGCAATGGAAGGAGTTTATTATTAAGGATCTTTCAATAGCGCATTTTGGTATTGAAGATGAAATCATTTCTATAGAGATTTTTAGGCATGGCCATGGCATGGTTTCCCCAATTCCGGGTTATTTGTCTTCTGAATATAGAAAACAGCTGACTCTACCAATTGCTAACAAGATTTTCTTTGCTCATTCTGATTTAAGTGGAGTTTCTATTTTTGAAGAAGCTTTTTATCAAGGAAGGGGTGCTGTAGATGATATGCTTGATAGTTGGGAAGCATAATGTTCCACTTTTTTGAAGAATTGTCTATTACAGCTATCTATAGCCTATTGCAATTAATGATTTGATAAAACTCGATGTGAATACTATCTTTGGTTATGCACAAGCTCAGAATTACGAACATCATTCCGCGTGAAAATCACAATGTAACCATTAATTTCGAACCAGTATCAGGGGAGTTTCCAACTTATAAAGCTGGTCAATTTTTGACTTTATCTTTTGAATTTGCTAATCGGGAGTTGAGGAGATCGTATTCTTTTAGTAGTTCACCAGATGTCGATGAACCCTTAAGTATTACGGTTAAGCGGGTTGAAAACGGTGAGATTTCCCGTTTTTTACATCATAAAATTCAGGAGGGAGATATTGTGGATGCATTAGATCCACAAGGTCTGTTTATTTATGAACCTATTGAAGATAGCGCACGTACCGTATTTTTATTCGCCGCAGGTATTGGTATCACTCCTTTATTCTCCATCTTGAAGACTGCGTTGGTTCGTGAAAGTAAATCAAAGATAGTGCTGGCTTATAGCAATAGCTCTCCAGAGGTAACTCCTTTTAAAGAAGAACTACAGCAATGGGCAAAAAAATATCCGGATCGTCTTCAGATCATTTGGATTTATTCAAATAGTAAAAATCTGATGACAGCACGATTGAATAGAGATTATATCCTTTCCATTTTGAAAAATCATTTGCCAACTGCACATCAGGACGTTCTGTTTTACACCTGTGGTCCAGTGATCTATATGGACTTGTGTCGTTTCACTTTGTTGGGGATGGGGTTTGATGAATCTCAAATCAAACGGGAGACCTTTTTGCTTCCTGAAAATGAAGAAGACGATGATGATGAAACAGAAAAAGAGGTGGATAAGACGACTTACTCCATCAAATTAAACTTTCAAGGCCAAAGCTATCATTTAGATATTCCTTATAATAAATCTATTTTAGATGTGGGTTTGGAAAACAAGATTAAGCTTCCATATTCCTGCAAGTCGGGTATGTGCAGTACATGTATATCAAATTGCTCCCAAGGAAAAGTGCGTATGTCGTATAATGAGGTACTGACAGATCGTGAAGTTGAAAATGGACGTATTTTACTTTGTACGGGACATCCAATTGAAACAGATACGATTATCGATGTGCTTTAGTACAAACATTAGCCATTATTTAGGGGTTCATGTTAATATTAAATACGCTTAGGCCATTTTCTTTTGATATCCGTTGGTAATGGTTCGGATATTGATTCGTGTTGGTTCGGGGATGCTAGGGAACTGGTTCGGGATTCGTTCGATGATTATTTGGCATTTGTTTGTCTTTTTATCGAAAAGGAGTCGAAGTACAGTCGAACAGGAGTCGAACGAAAGGCGGAGGTGTATCCTAGTAAATACCTATCAATGCAGAGCCGTTGTCGAGTAGAGTGTGGACTTTCACGGACTTTCATGGACTTGTACGGACTTTCAAGGAGTTCTCTTCACGATTTAACGGGGGTATAAAAGCTGATGTCTATGTTTGAATCTTTTAGATTTATTGATGTTTCTCGTAATGGCTACAACCCTGATTAGCATTTTTATTAGATTTAAGACCTGATTATAGCAATACATCTGTTGTTTACAAATCAATTTCTTGAGCTGATTTATTTTACATTATTTTCGTTAGATTTGATTCAAACCAAATGAATCAGAATAATGAGTAATTTACTTTGGAAGCCTTCTGTTGCTTATCAACAGGAATCTTCTTTATACCAGTTTAAGCAATTTGTAGAACAGAAACGACAATTTAAGATGGATTCTTATCCTATACTTTGGGACTGGTCAGTTTCAAATCTGGAGGAATTCTGGGAAGATATCGCCGCGTTTTTTGACGTAATTTTTCATACTCCTCACCAAGAAATTTTTCAAGCTTCTCCACAAGGATTTATTGGTTCTAAATGGTTTGAAGGTGCCACTTTAAATTATGCGGAACATATTTTCCGAAAATCTACTGCAGAACGGCCGGCTCTTTTGTTCCAGGAAGAGAATAAGCCCCTTCAGAGCATTTCTTGGGACGAACTGGAAGGAATGGTTAGTTCATTGCAGCGGTTCTTGATAGGGCAGGGTATAGAGAAGGGAGATCGTGTTGTGGGTGTGTTGAGAAACAGTCCCGCTTCTATCGCTCTTTTTTTAGCGACAAACAGTATTGGCGCTATCTGGTCATGCTGTTCGCCAGATTTTGGAGCTTCAAGTATCGTAGAACGATTTTCTCAGGTGACACCTAAGCTTTTGTTCGCAGATGCTGCATACAGCTATAACGGCAAATTATTTGATCTTAAAGCTTCAATGATTGATCTATCTTCAAATCTGGAAAGTCTGGTACACGATGTCGTTTTTGTGGATGAACAGGTCTGGAAAGATGCGGTATCACAAGAGACAGGAGTGCCGTTGCGTTTTACAGCGGTACCTTTTGACCATCCAATTTGGATTTTATACTCTTCTGGTACGACAGGTAAGCCTAAGGCAATTACGCACAGCTGTGGTGGTATTTTATTGGAGCATTTAAAAGCATTGGCTTTACACCAGAATGTGCAAGAGGGGGAGCGATTTATCTGGTATGCAACCACCGGGTGGATGATGTGGAACTATGCGCTTTCTTCCTTATTACTGGGGGCTACCCTTTGTATTTATGAGGGTTCATTGGCCTATCCTGAAAAGTTATCTTTTTGGAATTTTATTGGACAGCACGAGATTGACCATGTGGGGGCTGGCGCCGCCTATTATATCGCCAATCAGCATATTGAATTGACGCAACCTCGTTTTCAACCCAAAACGATTGGTTCAACAGGCTCTCCATTGCCTCCGCAGACCTTTTCCTGGTTACAAAAGCAATTTCCCCAAGCGCAGATTGTTTCACTGAGTGGCGGTACAGATGTCTGTAGCGCATTTTTATCCGGAAATCCTTTATTACCTGTTTATGCCGGTGAAATACAATGTTTAACCTTAGGGTCAAAGATTGAAGCCTATAATGAAAATGGAGAATCAGTGAAAAATGAAGTAGGTGAACTGGTTATAACGCTCCCTATGCCATCAATGCCCATATATTTTTGGAATGATCTTCATAATGAAAAGTATCAGGAGAGCTATTTTGAAAAATACCCAGGAGTGTGGTGTCATGGCGACTGGATCAAATTTACGGAACATCAGGGTATTATCGTTTACGGTCGTTCTGATGCTACTTTGAATCGGGGTGGGGTACGTATCGGGACTGCTGAAATTTATAACATATTAAATACTTTTCCGGAAGTTGCCGATAGTTTAATTATTTGTCTTGATCATGCGGACGGGACGTCTACCATGCCCCTGTATGTGCAGATGGAGGATGGAGTCTCTTTGACCGATGAGCTGAAAACGGCTATCAAATTAAAGCTAAGAAAAAGCTATAGTCCACGTCATGTACCCGATACTATTGTAGCAGTACCAATCATTCCTTACACGCTTAGTGGTAAGAAACTGGAGATTCCTGTGAAAAAAATTATGATGGGAACTCCGTTAGAGAAGGCAGTCAGCGTCGCTGTATTAAGAGATTCTAAATCTCTTGATTTTTGGGTTAAATTGTTGTTGGATAGTAAGTAGTTATTATTAATGTAAATAATTACTGTATGTAAATAAATAATGCCCCGGTCAAAAATCGGGGCATTATTTATGCTATTTTACTTTTGCAAAATGTGATGTAGGGGATCAAGTTTGGATCACACCGACATTGTAACGTTCTGTAATTGGGTTATGATTTGCAGCTTCTATACCAAGGCTAATAACAGTTCTTGTCTCATCGGGTCTGATTACGCCATCGACCCAAATGCGGGCAGCAGCATAGTAAGGGCTTAGCTGTTCCAAGTAACGTTTCTTGATATCATCTAGCAGTGTGTTCTTTTCTTCTTCAGATATATCTATGCCTTTCGCTTTTAAAGCAGATTCTTGAATCTGTAAGAGGGTATTGCCGGCAGCAGCACCGCTCATAACAGCCATCTGCGCCGTAGGCCAAGCATATATGAGTCTAGGATCGTATGCCTTACCGCACATCGCATAATTGCCAGCGCCATAACTGTTGCCGATGATAAAGGTAAACTTGGGCACAACGGAATTTGCCATCGCATTGACCATCTTAGCTCCATCTTTGATGATTCCGCCCTGTTCGGAGCGACTACCGACCATGAAACCTGTTACATCTTGCAGAAATACCAATGGAATTAATTGTTGATTACAGTTCATAATAAAGCGTGCGGCCTTATCTGCAGAATCACTGTATATTACGCCACCCATCTGCATTTCAACAGCACCAGCTGGTTTCTTTGCTTTAACAATTTCACGTTGGTTCGCAACGATTCCTACTGCCCATCCGTCAATACGGGCAAGACCACAGACAATCGTTTTGCCATAATCCTGTTTATATTCTTCAAAAGTACCTTCGTCCACTAAAGCTTCTAAAAGCTTGTGCATGGAATACGGTTTTGTGCGATCTAAAGGCAATATTTCTGCGATTTCGGAGCTTTGACGTAAAGGCGCCTTGGCTTCTTTACGATTAAATCCTGCTTTTGGATGCGCACCAAGTTTATCCATAACACCTTTTATAGCATCAAGACAGCTTGCTTCATCTGGAAATTTATTGTCTGTAACGCCAGAAATAACAGAATGTGTGCTTGCGCCTCCTAATGTTTCGGCATCAACAGTCTCACCGATAGCAGATTTGACCAGATAGGGGCCAGCTAAAAATACAGAGCCGGTTCCTTCAACGATAAATGCGTAGTCAGACATGATCGGTAAATAGGCACCTCCCGCAACACAACTGCCCATTATAGCGGCTATTTGAGGTATACCCATAGATGACATTTTAGCATTATTTCTAAAAATGCGTCCAAAATGCTCTTTATCAGGGAATATTTGATCCTGCATCGGTAAAAAGACACCTGCAGAATCGACAAGGTATATGATGGGAATTTTGTTCTCCATAGCAATTTCTTGCGCACGTAGATTTTTTTTGCAGCTAATGGGGAACCAGGCACCAGCCTTTACAGTTGCATCATTAGAGACAATGACGCATAATTCGTCTTTAACATACCCTAAAACACAGACAACACCTGCATTTGGACAACCGCCTTCTTCAGGGTACATATTGTCTCCGGCAAACTGGGCAATTTCAACATAAGCTTTGTGATCATCAAGGAGGTATTCGACACGCTCCCATGCAGTGAGCTTTCCTTTGGCTTTTAATTTTTTGATTTTATCTTCGCCACCTCCCAAGCGAAGTGCTGCTCTTTTTAGTTCTAACTCTACAATTAGTTCATTCATGTTATAATTGGATTTTAAGCATGTCAAATTCAGAATTTGATAATATGAGATAAATTTAACATTATATTTTGAGTTTCTCTAAAAAAAGATGTTATAATTTTGTTATTATTGTAAATAACAGAATTCCAATTATAAATTAAAGATTACATTTATGTTTATTGAAAATGAACAACAAATGATGATGATTCGCCAAAGTGCTAGAGACTTTGCTGAAACTCATATTCGTCCCTACATCATGGAGTGGGATGAAGCACAAACATTTCCTGCACCTTTATTTAAGAAGCTCGGCGAGCATGGCTTTATGGGCATTATTGTCCCGGAAGCTTATGGTGGATCTGGCTTTGGATACCAGGAGTATATAACCGTTTTGGACGAGATTTCCAAAGTTTGTGGTTCCATAGGACTTTCGGTAGCGGCACATAATTCATTGTGTACAAATCATATATTGAGTTTCGCAAATGAAAGTCAGAAGCAGAAATATCTACCAAAATTGGCAACAGGAGAATGGCTGGGAGCTTGGGGTTTAACAGAAACGGGTTCGGGGTCTGATGCTGGAGGATTAGCGACTGTTGCAGTTCGCGACGGTGATTATTTTGTGCTGAATGGTTCTAAAAACTTCATCACACATGCCATAAGCTCGGACGTAGCTGTTGTACTTGCCCGTACCGGTGAGAAAGGTGACAAAAAGGGTGTTACTGCTTTTATTGTCGAGAAGGGGACGGAAGGTTTTTCTGCAGGTAAAAAGGAAAATAAATTAGGGATGCGTGCTTCAGAGACCGCATGTTTGTTTTTCGATAATTGTCGTATTCATCAGGATCAGATGGTCGGTGAAGAGGGGCAGGGTTTTGTTCAGGCATTGAAACTATTGGATGGTGGCCGTATTTCTATCGCTGCTTTATCATTGGGTATTGCTCGTGGTGCTTATGAATGTGCGTTAAAGTATGCAAACGAAAGAGAACAGTTCAATCAGAAGATTTTTGAATTTCAGGCGGTTGGATTTAAGCTTGCAGAGATGGCTACAGAAATTCAGGCAGCAGAGCTGCTGACCCGTCAAGCGGGATATATGAAAGATCGTGGTGAACGCATTTCTAAAATAGGAGCAATGGCAAAGCTATACGCTTCAGAAACGGCAGTTTCGGTTTCTAATGAATCTGTTCAGATTTTTGGAGGATATGGCTTTACAAAAGATTATCCTGCTGAAAAGTTCTTTAGAGACGCAAAATTATGTACAATCGGGGAAGGTACGTCCAGTATACAGAAGATGGTTATTTCTCGGGAAATTCAAAAAGATGCCTAAAAAAGAAGATATAATTTTGGTAGAATGTCCCAGGGATGCCATTCAAGGTATATCGCATGTGATTCCAACGGAAAAAAAAGTTAAGTATTTGAACATGTTGCTTGAAAGCGAATTGTTTGACTGGCTTGACTGTGGATCGTTTGTTTCTCCAAAAGCTGTTCCGCAATTGGCGGATACTGAAGAAGTGCTTCGTCAGCTGAATACGTCCGGTAAAACGAAGCTGCTGGGGATCATTGCTAATGAACAAGGTGCTCTACGTGCTGTGAAATCGGATAATCTCACTTATTTGGGCTATCCTTTTTCCATCTCTGAGGTTTTTCAGCAACGAAATACAAATTCTTCTATCGTTGATTCATTTGAACGTCTCAAAGGTATTGTGGAAATTGCACATCAACACAAAAAAGAAATGGTGGTGTATATATCCATGGCTTTTGGAAATCCATTTGGTGATTTTTGGAGTAATGAGCTCGTGCTTGATTGGATGGCCAAGATTGCTGCCTTAGGGGTGGTGGAATTTTCTTTGGCAGACACAACTTCTGAGGCAACATTGCCACAGATAACACAACTTTTTGAACAGGCATTACAACGGTTTCCAACCTTAAATATCGGTGCACATTTTCATTCTCCTAAGTCAAGTAGTCTAGATAAAATCAATGCCGCTTACCTTGCTGGATGTCGAAAATTTGATGGTGCTATTTTAGGATACGGAGGCTGTCCGTTTGCCGAAGATGAGTTGGTAGGGAATATTCCAACGGAAGATTTGATATATTATTTTGAGCGAAAAGGGCAGGATAAAATATTGACCTTTGGTGGTGAATTTATTAATTTAATAGCATAAAGTCAGAAGTTTATGAGTGGTCATTTGAATTATAAGTTTATTAAGGTGAAACAGGCCGATCATGTTTTTTATTTGACCTTGGCCCGTCCTGAAAAACGAAATGCTTTTACACCGTTGATGATCGATGAGATCTATCATGCCATACAAATGGCAGATTCAGATCCGGATGTTAGGGTGCTTATTCTCGACGCGGAAGGTCCTGTATTTTGTGCTGGTATGGATTTGAAAGCTTTTGAAAATCCAGATGTTTCCGAGCTGGCAAAGACGGTTCCACATGTTGATTTGTCTTTGGGAGAAGTCATATCACAATTGAATAAACCTTCGATCGCAGTGCTCGAAGGAAATGTGATTGCGGGAGGTTTTTTAATGATTCTAGAATGCACCTATGTTATTGCGAAGTCGACAGTTCAGTTCTCTTTACCAGAGGTGCAGTTAGGATTGTTTCCTTTTCAGGTTTTGGCGGGTCTGCTGAAGCATTTGCCCCATAACAAAGCAATGGATCTATGCATTCGTCCAGAGGTGATTTCAGCTCAAGAAATGAAAAATATGGGTTTAGTTTTTGAACTGATGGATCAGAAACCCGATATGTTGCCAGATTTGATCAATAAGCTGACGTCTATTGCGCCATTAGCGGTTAAGATGGGCTTTGAGTCAGCGAAACAATTAGAAGGGCTTAGAAAGGCTGATCAGTATGCTTTTCTTCTTGAGCAGTTGCAAAGACTGAGAACAAGCCATGATTTTAAAGAAGGAATGGCCGCGCGTATGGAAAAAAGACCTCCAAATTGGAAAGGAGAGTAATTGTTATTAAAACATTCTGAAGCTAGGTCTACTCGTTAAAGGTGAAAATTCCCACGGGATAGAGGTGAAGATAATGCATATAGCCCAAGCAGTGTAGATAAATATCGTTTTGAATTTAGCTACACTGCTTTGTTGTTTACGGGCCTTTATATATCCAATGGTAAACACTAAAATGCCAATAGTCATCATGGTGATGTGTTCCATTCCAAAAAAACGTACCTGACGCAGTTTGATGGCTTCATTAAAATTTTTGATAAAATAATGTACGATCGGACTTTCAAAATAGAGTGTTAATCCTACTATAAACTGTATGTAAAGTAAGATTAACGTTACTATCTGTAGTATATAATCATACGGTTTCATGTGATACTTTTTTTTCCAGCCCATATAGGCACGTACTAATAATGCGATAAGACAAACGACGATCATCCATCTGCTAGCCGAATGTAGGGCAAGAAAGAAATGGTAAAGCATGCTTTTTCTATTTTAAGATCGAAAATTCAATATATGACGAATTGTTGTGATCATGAAAAATACGATGTGTTGCTTTCCTGTAGTCACTCGATTTGGCTTCATAACCTTCAAAAAACTGCTGTGGATTACGTTCTGCAATTGGAAACCACGTATTTTGTACCTGAATCATGATGCGGTGTCCTTTTTTGAACGTATGCGCTACATCAGGCATGCTGTAGTTAACCGCAGTAACAAAATCCGGTTGCATAGGTTCTGCCTTCTCAAATCCATTCCGATATTTTCCAGCCATAATTTCACCGCGAACCAGCATTTGGTAGCCATCCATTACTTTATTGTTGGAGGATGGGCTGTTTGCAGGGTAGACATCAATAAGTTTTACGACATAATCTGCGTCTGTTCCAGAGGTTGATACTTTTAGGAAGTTTTTAATGGGGCCAACTAATGTGATATCTTCGTTTAAAGGTTCTGTTTGATAAACCATAACATCGGGTCTAGATGAGGCGAAACGCTGGTCGTCGATCATGTACTCACGTGTCCTGCTCTCCATAACACCACCTTGATAAGGTACAGGTTTGTTAGGATCACTAACATATTCATCCCAAGAATCTGTACGTCCTACTTTTTCAAACTCTAGTTTGCCTTGAGGTTGTAGGTAGAGTTTTTTGTCCTCTACATCTTTTGGAGGCCATTTATCAAATGATTTCCATTGGTTGCTTCCTGTTACAAAGATATTCGCTTCTGCCCCCTTAAAATCACCCTTCCCTTTCAGATAGTAATTGAAAAAGGGTAGTTCAAATTTTTCCTGATACGTCACACTTGTTTTCTGGTCAAATTGAATATCACCAAAAGAGCTACCGTCACCACGTACCCAGCCTCCGTGAAACCAGGGGCCAGCCACGAGGATCGAATTATTCTTTGGGTTTTGTTTTTCGATCGCTTTGTAAGTTTCAAATGTTCCGTAGGCATCTTCGGCATCAAAAAAGCCTCCAACTACCATAACGGCTGGTTTAACATCGGTTAAGTGCGGTAATATCTCTCTATCTTTCCAAAACTGATCATAATGTGGGTGGTCAAAGACATCATTCCAAAATTTGATAGAATCGGCAAAATAGTTGTCTTTCAGGTCTTTCGCTGTCCCGGCATTCATGTAGAACTGATAAACATCTTTTGAAGGATATTGAAAAGTCTTGGGTGCCTGATCTGGCGTAATGGGTTTAGGTCTAGGAATACCGAAGCTGGACATGAATTTAAATGCATCTCCTGTGAAAAGTACGCCATTATGATGAAAGTCATCGCCCAGGTACCAGTTTGTTACCGGAGCTTGCGGTGATACTGCTTTTAATGATGGATGTGTTTTCGTAAGACTTACTGTGGAGTAAAATCCTGGATAAGAAATGCCGTACATGCCTGCTTTACCATTATAGTTCTTTAGGTTTTTGCTGAGCCATTCTAGTAAGTCATAGGTATCTGTACTTTCATCAATATCTTTTTTTCCTTTTTTTAAGTTTGTCGGTCTTATATCTTCAAAGGTTCCTTCGCTCATCCATTTGCCCCGTACATCTTGGTAAACAAAGATGTAACCTTCTAAAGTCATTGCCGGGAAATTCCCTAACGTTTCTTTGTATTTATCTTCACCATAAGGGCTTACGGTATAAGGGGTGCGGTTTAATAAAACAGGATATTGCTGGCTTTTGTCTTTTGGTGTGTAAATGGTGGTAAATAATTTGACCCCATCACGCATCGGAACTGAAATTTCCTTTTTATCATAATTCTTTTTAACATAGTCTGTTTCGAGGATTGACTGAGCCTTTACTTGAAATGAAAAGGTTGTTGCAAGCACTGAAAAAGCTAAAAATACTTTGTTCATGGTATTAGATTAATTTTACGATAGGACAAGATAAGAAAAATGAATAAAGACTGGATTAAAAAAAGGCCAGATTAAATATCATGATTTAATTTGGCCTTTTTTAATAACAGTTATCTGTTTTTGGGAGAGGATAGGAATAGCCTAGCTTCTCAATATTCTAATCTTTTTGCCTTTAATCTTACCGAGGTTAGAATGTTTAAGTATGGTGCTAACTAAATAGCGTTTGACAGCAACGAAAGATTCCCTGTCTTTAACTTCAATAATACCGACATCGCTTTTTTCTATTCCCTCGAGGTTAAGTAAGAAGCCAACGAGATCAATTTTGTTGACTTTATCTTTTTTACCTGCTGAAAAGTATAGGGTAGCGAAATCAGAGTTTTCAGGTAGCTTATATTCACCATCGATTTCTTCGATTTCGATATTATCCGCCACATATGGATAATCTTCGTCAGGTTTTAAGATGATAAATACTTTTCCTTTTGCTTGCATACGTGCTGTTCTACCATTTCTATGTGTGAAATCATCTTCACGGTAAGGTAACTGATAATGGATAATGGCATCGATTTCAGGGATATCAAGTCCTCGGGCAGCAAGGTCGGTCGTGATTAAGATATGATTGCTATTGTTTCTAAATTTCAAGAGTGCAAGTTCGCGATCACTTTGTTCCAGTCCGCCGTGGAATACATCATGTATGATATCACGGTTTTGTAGCAATTCGCTGATGTGGTCAACAGCATCGCGGTGATTACAAAAGATAAGTACTTTTTGATTACCTATTTTGCATAGCAATTGAAATAGCGCTTCTAATTTTTTATGGATTGGAGCAACAATCTTTTTTATCGTTAAGGCTGGTGCACTTTGTATATGACTTAGAAAATTAACCTCCGTTGCAGCAGAAATGCCTGTGAAATCAGGTATTTCTTTCATTGCGGTAGCCGACGTTAAGATACGTGTTTCTAAGTTAGTTAAGTAGTCAATTATAAAAGACATCTGATCCTGAAAACCTAATTCCAATGATTTATCAAATTCATCCAAAACCAGCGTCTTGATTTGTGTCGGATCAAAGTGGTTTCCTTCAAGATGATAAACAATACGACCTGGTGTACCAATGAGGATAGCAGGAGGATTCTTTAAATTGTTTCTTTCAGTCTTGGTATCATGACCGCCATAGCAACAGGTGATTTTAAAACCGGTAGCAACTCTTTTTAATACGGATTCAATCTGCAAAGCCAATTCGCGGGTGGGTACAAGGATCAAAGATTGGACGTCAGCTACATCTTTGTTTAATGTTTTCATCAAAGCAAGTGCAAAAGCTAATGTTTTACCTGAACCGGTTGGTGAAAGTAAGATGAGATTTTCTTTTTCTTTGAATTTATCCATGACCTCATTCTGCATGTCATTCAGCGAAGAGATATGGAGTTTTTGTAATATGGCGTCTATTTGCATCTTGCAAAAGTACACAAAGTATTACATAAAAAAAGGTCTGCTTACGGCAGACCTTTTTTTATGTTTATGGATTCAATTATAATAAATGAATTCCTTTATCTTGTAATGATTGTTTTTCCTGTTCATCCCATATACTGACCTGAACTTCACCAATATGTGCTTTTTTAAGCATAAACATGCATACACGTGATTGTCCGATTCCACCACCGATGGCTTCTGGCAACTCATCATTTAACAACATTTTGTGGAATGATAATGTTGCGCGTTCAGCATTATTTCTAATTTTAAGCTGTCGCTCTAACGCAGTTTTGTCTACACGTACGCCCATAGAAGATAGTTCAAATGCAGTGTTTAAAATAGGATTCCAAACTAAGATATCACCATTTAATCCATTTGTTCCACTTCCATTTTCAGTACTCCAGTCATCGTAATCTGCTGCACGTCCATCATGAGCTTCGCCATTCGATAAAATTCCACCTATACCATAGATAAATACAGCGCCATGCTCTTTTGCAATGGCATTTTCACGCTCTTTAGGTGTGAATGTTGGATATTTTTGCAACAATTCTTCTGAAGAAATAAAGGTAATCTCTTCAGGTAAAACAGATTTAATATCTGGGTATTGACGTTCTACTTGCTTTTCAGTGAAACGTAAAGCATCATATATTTTTAGAACGGTATCTTGTAGAAAAGAAAATGTTCTCTGTTCTGCGGAGATTGTTTTTTCCCAATCCCATTGATCTACATAGATAGAGTGAATCGGCGTATAGTCCTCATCAGGACGTAATGCACGCATATCTGTCAATATGCCCTCTCCAACCTCAAGTTCAAGCTCTTTTAATCTTAAGCGCTTCCATTTTGCTAGTGAGTGAACAACAACAGCCTTACGTTCCTGTAGCGCTTTGATAGGGAAGGCTACTGGTCTTTCGATGCCATTTAAATCATCATTTATACCTGTACCATCAAGCACAACCAAAGGTGATGAGATAGGAATCAATCCTAAATTATTTCTAAGTTGTTGTGCAAAAGTATCCTTTACAAAACTAATAGCAACTTCAGTTTTTAATAACTTTCTTTTATCCATGAAATGTATATATATCAAAAAATAGCCTCTTAGTTATCTATTTTTTATTTGTATCTGTTAAGAATCTGTATAGAGTTATACTCAAAACAAATTCTGATTCCCTCAATTTTCTTCAAAAATAGCAATATTTCAGACATAACAAGGTATTGTTGGTAAATTTATTTCCAGAATGATATATTTTTGATGTGATGGCAAGAAATTGCCTGAATTGATGAGATCTTAAAAAATAAGGAGGTCGCCATTTTGATATGGCGACCTCCAATATTTTTTATATGTTTGTTTTTTTAAACGGAGAAACTTTCACCGCAAGCGCAAGTTCTTGTGGCATTTGGATTATGGAATTCAAATCCTTTACCATCTAATCCATCAGAATAGTCAAGCTCTGTTCCAGCTAGATATAAGAATGACTTGATATCTAAACATACTTTAACACCTTTATCTTCACAAAACTGATCACCTTTTTTTTCTTCGTTATCGAAATGCAGTTTATAGCTTAGGCCTGAACAACCTCCGCTTTCAACAGCAACACGCACAAAATAACTGCTGTCATATTTTTCAGTACTCATTATCTCTTCAATTCGAGATTTTGCTTTGTCTGTAACGGTTACCATATCGCTGAATAATTATATTAATATTGAATAGTACAAATTACGCTAACTTCTTTTTTATTTCCAATACAAATCTGACCCTAAATGTAATAATTAAGTAATAAGACCGGCTTGGAAGAGTTGCCAGATAGGAGAGTTTTGTCTAATTTTTGTCACTGCTTCTGTAATGAGCCTAGTGGTGGTGTCTACTTCTTCTTTTGTTGTCAATCTGCTTATACTGAATCGTACTGTTGCTAACGCATCTTCTTTTGAAACCCCCATTGCAAGTAGTACGTGAGACGGGTCTCTGGTACCACTAACACATGCAGAACCGGATGATAATGCTAATTGTGGACAATGGGTCATGAGCTCGCTCGCAAGTAAATGCTTGAAACAGATCGACGTGGTGTTAGGTAAACGTGAAGCTGTCTTTGCATGAATATAAGTTGCAGGGATTTTACTTAATGCATTTTCTAAATATTCCCTCAATTGAATCGTATGCTCAAAATCTCTTTCATGATGCTGTATGTGGGTTATTGCTGATCCGAGACCAACAATATTGGGGACATTGTATGTACCTGCCCGAAAACCATTTTCTTGCCCTCCTCCTGTAATCAGTGCACTGATTTGGATGGGTTTGGACTTGCGACGGATGAATAATGCGCCGATGCCTTTTGGTCCATGGAGTTTGTGAGCACTTAAACATAGTATGTCAATGGGGATGTGAGCAAGGTTAAGTGGGATTTTGCCAATGTATTGTGTAGCATCACAAAAATATAAACAGTCTTTATCTTTGCATAACGCCGCAATTTCCTGAATAGGGTGGATATATCCGGTTTCATTATTTGCGGCCATAATACAGACTAATATGGTCTGTGCCGTAATATGCTCTTCTAGAACACTTAAATCTATTTTTCCAGTGTGATCAACATCAAGATAGGTAACTAAAGCCCCCTCTTTTTCTAATTGTAGCAGGGTTTCTAAAACAGCTTTGTGCTCTGTTTTGACTGTAATGATGTGATTGCCTTTGGATTTATAATTTTTATAAATTCCTTTTAGTACTGTGTTAATGGATTCGGTTGCACCTGAATTGAAAAAGATCTCTTTAGGTTGACAGTTAAGAGATCGGGCAACCTGTAGACGGGCTTTTTCTATTGCTCCGTTGGCTTCACGCCCCATGCTATGATACACACTGGATGCATTTGCATAATTATGGATGAAATAGGGTACCATGGTATCCCATACTTCATCCATGATTTTAGTTGTTGCATTATTGTCGAGATAAATTAACTCCTTCATTGTATAAAGGTAAATATTATCTTGTTTATAAAGTCCTTGATGTGGGGTTGATTTCTTTTTGTTTGATATTCGGATTGTAATTCAATCCTGGACTCAACCAGTACATCAGTACCACTCTGGAATAACGGTAATTGAAAGGGCTCAATACAAAAACGGTTACAAGTGCCACAATGGAGTAAAGCCAAAAAGAACTGTCATTTCCCGTTAGTATATAAGTTGCTACACAGGCTGTTATCATCTCAGCAACGGTGAATGCATAACTCACAAACATTGACACGTAGAAATAACCGGGTTCACGTTCGTAGCGTAAACCACAATAATCACAATGTGTGTTCATTTTTTGTGTTTTAAAGCCATAAGTATTCCCTGTGAATATTTTTCCTTTACGACAGCGTGGACATAGTGCCTTGCTGGCGGCTTTAAATTCTGATAATTCGTAAGTAGTTTCCTTCTCTTTCATATCTAACTGTTGTTTTTTCTGAATTCATCGGGTGTTAATCCAGTAGCTTTTTTAAAAAATTTAGTAAAATAAGAGTTGTCATTAAAATTCAACTCGATAGCGATCTCATTAATATTGAGATTTTTATTGACTAATAATCGCTTTGCTTCAAGTAATACGCGTTCTCGTATTATTTCTCCTGCTGCACTTCCGATATAGGATTTACAGATGGCATTTAAATGATTGGGAGTAATAAATAACTGTTCCGCATATGCTTTAGGTAATCTAATCTCTTTAAAATTCTTTTCCACTAAACGCTGGTAATTGTGGAATATGGTATAATTATAGGGATTACTCGCCTTTTCTGTTTTTGTACCATGCCAAGATTCAATCCAGAGCAATAGCTGAAGTAAGCTCACCCGTATTAAATCGCTAGCAGTCGGATTTTTACTTGTCTGGTAAAATGCCTCAAATATTTTTACAGCGTCTTGTCTATTCGACTCGGGAATTGTAAATACAATCTGATCATTCTGACCGCTTAAAAACGAGAAACGGTTTAAATAATCCGTTCGTAATAAGAAAGATTGAAAGTATTCCGGATCAAAGTTTACAACAAAACCTTCTTCATCACCGTTGAAATTCCAAGTGTGAACTTGCCCAGGGGCCATAAAGTAGATTTGATATGCTTCTATTTCGTGTTTCTCAAAATCGATCAGGTGACTGCCGGAACCTTTTGTAAAGAGCACAAAATGGTAGAAATTGTGTTTATGCGGAAATACCATATTGTGATGCATAGCGATGTAATCAGCAAGATGATCGACAAATAAGAGGCTGCTCGAATCGTTATTGATGGAGCAGTTATCTAATACGGGTATGGTACTTTTCTTTATCACATGACAAATTTACTTCAAAAATCACATTTGCAACTGATTTAATTATCGATTTTATGGTGTTTTTCAACGATTGATAATTTTATTGCCAATTCGTGACTCAATTGTTATATTTATGAGAAACAAAAACAGATAACAAATGAATAGATTAGAAAGCAGTCTGGATACGTTACTAGAAGTTGTACTTTTAAAGACACCAAGTATTATTACAGGGATTATTATATTAATCGTTGGAAACTATATTGTCAAGTTTTTACTTGGCCTGATCAGTAGGAGATTTGAAAAGCGTAATGTAGACTTATCAATACGAGGATTTGCGATGAGTATCTTGCGTGTTGTATTTTACGCCCTATTATTCCTAACAGTCGCGAGTACCATGGGAATTGAAACAACTTCCTTTATTGCCGCCTTATCAGCTTTTGGTCTGGCAGCAGGTTTAGCATTGCAGGGCAGTTTAAGTAATTTTGCCGGCGGGGTATTGATTCTTTTATTTAGACCTTTCGAAGTTGGAGACTATGTGAGCAGCAGTAACGGTACATCGGGCACTGTGGAAAGGATTGATATTTTATATACGACGTTAATTGCTGGAGATGGCGTTCGTGTATTTAGTCCAAATGGTCCCTTAGCAAATTCTGTTATTCAAAATTTTACCAAAATTACCAATCGCCGTTTTGAGTATACGGTCGGTATTTCATATGATGCCAATATTAAGGAAGCGCGGGAAATTATTATGGACGTACTCCATAATGATTCACGTATTCTGAAAACTCCTCCAGTTGAGGTTTTTGTGAAAGGGTTGGGAGATAGTTCCGTTAATCTAACTATTCGTGCATGGACAAAAAAGGAAGATTTTTGGCCAGCGAACAATGAAAATCAAGAAGCTATTAAAAATGCTTTGGATAAACATAATATCAGCATTCCTTATCCACAGACTGAGATGCGTATTATTTCGGATCTAAAGGGAGGACAGGACCGCATTATGAAATCTTAATCGAGTGATCGGATCAAAATAAAGTACCGATAAGCTAATATAGCTTGTTGGTACTTTTTTAGTTTTGAAGGATCTTTCTTTGCATACCGCGGTAAAATCAGTTTATTGATTTTATTGATGAATTTATATATTATTTTCATAAATCTCTTTGTTTATAATTTGAGGCATTTTGATGTGCTTAATAGCGGCAATCAAATTATGAGCTGCCATTAACGCCATATTATCCCTAGCTTCTGTTGTAGCAGATCCGATATGGGGCAATACAGCCACGTTGGGTAAGTTTAGCAGTGGATTGTCAAATGCCATAGGTTCAGGGTTAGTGACATCTAGACCAGCTCCCCACAGTTCTCCGCTTGTTAATGCTGTGTACAAATCTTCTTCTTGATGTAATCCCCCACGTGCTGTATTGATGAATATAGCTGTGTTTTTCATTCTTTTGAAGGCTTCTTTATTAAATTTCCCTTTCGTCTCTGCTGTAAGATTCGCATGAACCGATAGCACATCACTTCGGGTTAATAATTCATCATAATTTACGTAGGTAGCATCCAAAAGTCGTTTTGCATTACTGTTTGGATGTCTATTGTAATAAATGATATCCATATTATAAGCCGCTTTGGCTTTCCTTGCTAGTTCAAAGCCAATACGGCCTAATCCAAAAATTCCTAAAGTTTTTCCATCAAGCTCCACTCCGAGGTGTTCCGTTAATTCAAAATCTTTCCATTCGTTATTCATGATTTTTCGGTTCATGAAAAACGCTTTTCGCGACACTGCGAGCATTAATAGAAAAGCGATATCAGCAGTTGCGTTGGATAAAACATCAGGTGTATTGCTTACAGGAATACCATATTTGGTTGCGGCTTCAAGGTCAACACTGTCATATCCGGCACTCATCAATGCTATTCCCTTAAGATGACTACATTGTTCGAAAAATTTTTCATCTAGCAGATTATGTCCGGCGGCAAATAAATAATCTACCTGTTTACAGGCATTAATTAAATCTGATTGAAGTATATTCCCGGGTTCTGTGCGATAAGAGATATCAAAACCAGCTTGTTGTAAACTATCAATCGCTTTTTGAGGAATTGTTCTGCAGATAAAAACTTTCATACGCTTAAAATCAATTTTCTATTACCAAACTTAGCTAAATTTGTTTTATTTATGATGTAATTATATATGTAAAACAAATCGATATCTCATTGGTTCATCATTATTTTATGGAGACGATTAAAAAAATAGGGGACATATTGCATAATATGTCCCCTAACTATTTGAATGGCTGCTTTATCTTATTTTTGAAAAAGTAGAAAATGGAAAATCGATAATCCAGTTGTCTCGATAGATTCGGCAGCATTGGAAAGTAAAACTACCGCTGTTTTTTTATCTGGTGCAATAGCTATGAATGAACTGCTTCCACCTGTACCACCTGTGTGGTAACAGTAAGTAATATCATCCAATAAATCCATGTGCCAAGCCAGGCCAATGTCTGTGCTAGGAGGAAGGAAATATGTGAACTGACGTGTCAGTGCCATAGCGTTCTCCAATTGCGTTTCCGGCATTTTGAACTGTGTCTGCGCAAAGGTCATTAAATCGGTAACAGTCGATTTTAAACCTCCAGCCGCACTAAAAATTTGAAAATCCCATGCTTTCGTTTCTTCTCCTTTTATGTTATAGACTTTTGGCAGATATTGTGTTTTAGGATTTAGAACATCAGTAGTCGATGTTAAGCCTAAAGGTTTTGCGATAATTTCCTGAATTTCCGTGTTGTAACTTTTTTTATGGAGTGATGTTAATATATCTCCTAATAATGCATACCCAAGATTACTATATTCATATTTTTCTCCGCTTTCATTTTCGGCTTTGAAAGTTGCCAAATATTGGTGTAAATATTTCCTATCATAATTTTTGTACGGGTTGTTGGGGTCAAAACCTTTTGTTTTCTCAAGATTATCTGGTAATCGGGGCAAACCGGAAGTATGATTTGCTAAGGTTTTAAACGTTATCTTTTGTAAGCTAGGATTTATTTTTAATGAATCAGGTAAAAAATCAACGATATGCTGTTCTAAACTTAATGTTCCACTTTGAACGAAATCCGCTAATAATGTAGCCGTGAAGATTTTTGACAGTGAACCTATTTCATAAAGGGTACTGCTTGTGGGTAGAATTTTATTTCCTTTTTCAGTCTCACCATAAAAGTAGGTGTTTAACTGACCATTTTTTATGATACCAATTGCTAAAGATTGTGTATTCCCCTTTTTGGTATAAATATTGGCAGCAGAATCAATGAAAAAATCAACTTTATTTTCGACAACGGTATTTGTTAATACGGGTGCCTGTTTCTCTGCAACAGGTTTTGTAACGGGTTGAAAACCTAAAGTATGGTAATGCAACGTGCTATCCACACCGAAAGGAACCTGAAAGGATTTATCGGTGAAATCTACACGATATTGACTTACTCCATTACTGAAGTTTATTTTTTCAGCATGTTTGATCCTACCTAACGGATAGATCTCATTTTCCAGTAAGTTTTTTAAAGAAGAATATGGTACTGCTCTTTTAAAGTTTTCATTCGCCAGTTTATAAATGGAATCTGTCTGTTGTGAATTGATAAAAAATTCTATTTTATTATAGAACGTGTGATTAATTTGTTCTTGATTAGAATTTTGAGCAACAGCAGTCAATGAGCTACTGAGTAAAAGTGCAGCAATAAAATTTTTCATAATGATTATACTGCTACAAATTTACATAAACTTTATTTATATGCCAATCATTTGTTTTAATCTGGCATATCCAGATTTACTGATGTTAAGCTTTTCACCGGTTATTAAAATAGCGACAAAGCTATCTTTTTCCCATGGTTCAATGCGTGCCAGCTGATCGATCTTGATGATATAAGAACGGTGTATTCTAACGAATGTCTGTTCATCGAGATGCTTTTCAAAGAAAGCCATTGTTTTATTTTTCAGATAAAGACCATCTGCTGTATGAATTTTCACATAGTCATCATAAGCTTCCAGATATTTAATCTGTGGAACGGGTATTATTTTAATCTGTGTTCCTGTTTTTACAACAATGCGGTCTAGTTTTGATTCCTCTTGATGAATGACAGCTTCATAATTAGGTGCCGGTTCTGCATTTGGTTTTGAAAAACTTAATTTAAACTTCTCGAATGCTTGCTTAAATCTGTTCGGTGAAATTGGTTTCATCAGATAGTCAATCGCATTTTTTTCAAAAGCTTTGAGTGCATAGTCATCAAATGCTGTTGTAAAGATTACTGCGGGTGGGTTTTCGACTAATTCCAACATTTCGAAGCCTGTTAATTTAGGCATTTGAACATCTAGAAAGAGTAGGTCTGGTTGGTGTTGCTGTATTGCTTTTACTCCTTCAAATCCATCTCCACACTCTGCAACAATAGAAACTAACGGATCTTTGCTCAGGTACTCTACTAAGATAGAACGCGCTAGAGGTTCATCATCTATAAGGATAACTTTAATCATATTGCGGGATTTTGATACTGCTTGTAAATATATTTTGTTCGGTTTGTGTCGTTAGTAGGTCATTTCTTCCAAAAAGAAGAAATAAGCGCCTTTGGATACTGGTAAGCCCAAAGCCTGTTCCTTTAGATTGCACGGATTCACCTGGCTCAAAGGGATTTTCTATCGAAACATGTAATGTTTTATTATCTAAGAAACATTTAATGCTGATGGTTACATTTTCTGTTACATTGTATAGGCCATGTTTAATAGCGTTTTCAACTAGCGGTTGCAAAATCATCGCCGGTATTTTGGTCGATAAAACATCTTGGTCATGATCAATGTGGATATTAAGTCGGTGACCGAATCTTACTTTTTCAATATCTAAGTATAGTTCGAGATGGTTTAATTCCTCTTGAAGTACGATCAACTGGTTATTTTCCTTTCGGAGTGTACCCCTTAAAAAATCGGACAATTGAAAGGTCATATTGCGGGCCTGATCTGGCTTACTACCTATTAAAGCAATAATGGAATTGAGACTGTTAAAGAGGAAATGAGGCTGTAATTGCTGTCTTAGGTTGTACAGTTCTGCTTCACGCAGTTGATTCTCCGAATCTTGCTTTCTTTTGATGTTAGAAATATATTCTTCCTGTATATTCCATACAATAATGAAAATAGCTACTGATGTTAAGATTAAAAAATTAACAATATAGCGATAAGGAATAATGAGGTCATAGATTTTTAAATGCTCCTTCGGAAGATAATATTGAACGACCAGTCGGCTTCCAAGAATGCTTATGCCGCTCATAATGAAGCCTATAATAAGCACCTTCCAGATTTGGTTAGGTTTAGGTATATAGTAATTGAGCGTGGTGGAAATTGCATAGCAACAGAGCATCATCATTAAACTGTTGATGATGGAGTCCTTTATTGTTATTTCGCTTGGAAACCCGGACCTATACATTAAAGCATATTGCATGACAAAGTAGCCAAGCAATATGCTTAAACAAATGATTAAAATCAGTTTATTTTTATTCTGCAATAAAAGTTTATCCTTCATGTCTAGGCATTTCTAATGGTTAAATTTCCAAAAAGACAAGTACCTGTGATATATAATTTTTTAGTTGGATCTCTTGTTAGACCTACATTGAAACGTCGGTCATCAACATCACCGAACACGGATGAAACATTAGAATAAACGGTCCAATTCGCAGGAACAATAATTTTAGCACTTCCGAACATTTGGAAAGCATCAATTACGGCTATGTCGGTTATATCCGCCTGTGTCAGATCAATGGATACGCTACCGAACATACAAGCTATGTTACCACCTCTAAAATTTTTAGATAGAATAAATTTTTTGAGGCTTGCAAAGATGGAATTGACATTTAAAACATCTTCAAAGCTATTTTCTGTCTGTGCATAATATGGAGTGGCAAAGGCCTGCTCATTAGGCAGACCTTGATTGCTATTTGTATTGCTGTTGGCGTTTCCGCTTGTCTCGTCATTTTCAGCTACTGTTTGTTGATCATTTTCAGTTGCCGGATCGATAACACGCTTATCCCAGTCAAAGTCTACGGGAGGCTTTGGAGGACCACTCGGGTTGATAGGCATGGGAGGCATAGGAGGTAAACCTTTTTTTCTTCCCATGATAAAATATGCTCCTAATCCAATAATCAAGATCGGGAATATAATTCCTCCAAAATCGGTGTGCATGATTCTTCTAGCTAGAAATGCTAGACCAACCGCAATTAAGATGATAGAAGATTTTTTTTGAAAATTAGAATTGACACCTATTACAAGACCGATAATAATCAAAATCATATACCAGCCAAATATCCATGAAGGGAAGAAGAAGTCTAAATCTAAATTTTTTAATAGTAATAGAATACCGATGAGTATGATGATACCACCTATGATATTTTTACTGTTGTTGCTTTTTGGTACGAATGGCTCTTTTTCCATGACTTTTAAAATTTATACTTCAAAGGTATAGTTGTTATATAACCCGAAGTAATTGAAATAGGTAATCGATCAATAATATTCGGTAAATGTAATAAAATCCTCGGTGAAAAAATATCGTTGAGGAGCGATAGGTGACATTTATCGGCTAAATATAAAAATCAAGTTCGTTAAAAGAGCTTATCATAGATTCAAAATTTATTTTTTTTGAATAATATTTGGAAGTTACATGCTAAATATTATATATTTATCAAAGATTAAGATAACTTAAACTTAAATAATAACCAATGGGAGATTTTGAAAACAAAGAGCGAGAAGAGGTTTTTTCAAAAAAAGTGAGAGCGGGTAAGCGTACCTATTTTTTTGATGTAAAGGCTACACGGTCTAACGATTACTACATTACCATCACTGAAAGCAAGAAACGTTTTGAAGACGGCCAGTTTATTAAACACAAAATATTCTTGTATAAAGAAGACTTTGAGAAATTTGCAGAGGGTTTGACAGATGTTGTTGAATACATTAAATCGAATCAGGAAGTTCTTGAAAAACGCTACGAGCCTAATTTTGATGATCCAGCATATGTAAGTGAATCATCTAAAGATGATTTTTCTTTCTAAGATTTTATAAATTATTTAAAGGCTGTAATAATCTTACAGCCTTTTTTATTTTTTACTTAATATGAAGACCGTAGCGATAATGCAGAAAGTTCCTATCCAATCCTACAAGGAAAAGGGAACATGAAGCCAAGATACGGCCAAAAATGTGGCAGAAAGAGGCTCAGCTGATGCTAACAGACTCGCTTTCTGTCCACCGATTAATTTTACGGAAGTCAGATAGAAGTAAAATGGAAAAACAGTTCCGAAAAGAATAATGAGTGCCGTAAATAAATAAGTTTTAGTATCCCAAACGCCCTGAATATCCCAAGGTGCTTTCATGAAACTGAAGGCAATACCACCACAAAGGAGAGACCAGCCAATCACTACAGAGGATTTGTGTTTTGATAGTAATGTTATCGGCATTAAAGTGTAGATCGCTAGTGCGACCGCAGAGGCTAAGCCAAAAAACAGCGCGGTATTGAATATGGCGAGGGTATTGATGTTACCATTTGTGACTAATAGAAAAGTTCCAATTATTGCCAGAATAATAGCAAATAATTCTAAAAGGCTGGGTAATCTTTTATGCTTAAACGCTAAATAGATGGCGATTATGATTGGACCAGCATATTGTAGCACAGTAGCGGTAGCGGCATTCGAATGCTTAATGGCCGCAAAATAAGTATATTGTACAGCCAGCATACCAAAAATGCTAAAGGCAAGTAGTTGTAAACGGTCATTTTTAGTTTTCCAAATTTTAAATATAGGCGCTCTTTCGCTAGTTTTTGCAAAGCTTAGTAAGCAGATGCCAGATAGTAACATACGAACTGTAATCAACCATTCAACATTTATTTCCCTTTTTTGAAATAGAAATTGTGCTAAGGTCCCAGATACTCCCCATAGGATAGCCGCTGCAATTGCTAAAGAAAAGCCTTTATAAATCGTACTTTTTTTGTGGGCATAAAGGTAAATAGAAGTGAGCTATAAAATTAGAATAAATATAGATGTTGTTCGAATGAAGTCGGCTACGGGAGCGCTACATATTCATTATACTTAACATTTAAGTAGCAAGTTGATAGGTATGAGATACACTGCTTTCATACTTCTGGTATGAAAGCAGTTGCTGTATAGTAATAAGTTATGATGAAATATTGAATCTTTAATCAATAGGTTTGTTATCGTATTGTTGTATACGCTGAAAGTGATTATCTAAGTGCTGGCGCATCGCATTTCTGAAAACTTCAGGAGTTCCTACCTTTAATATGTCCACCAAGCCACGGTGAGATATAAAATTCTTTGAATTTGACTTTTCAATCAGCATGCCACTCGAATGTACAAATTTAAAGACTGGTAAAAGAAGATTTTGAAAATCTTTAAGCATGATATTCCCACTGATCTCATATAATTTACCATGGAATGCAACTTCTGTTTCGATATCAAATATGCTGTTGTCATTATCATTTGATTCTTTAGCAACAATTACTTCTAATTCTTGAATATCTGCAGGAGTAATTCTTTGATAAAGTAAATCTGCCATTCCAAGTTCCAATATCAATCTCATTTCAAATAAATCACGCAGTGTCTTATCATCCATGATCGTTGGGTAAAGCGATTTTTTCATCGGACTGATCAGATCAGGACTGGTTAATACAGCACCTCTATGTTTTTTAGATTCTACTAAGCCTACTAGCCTTAAACGTAACATTGCTTCTCGGATCACAGTGCGGCTTACTCCTAAAGTTTCCGCTAATTCTAATTCCTTGGGAAGTGCATCGCCTATTTTTAATCCCTGACTAATGAATAAATTGATGATTTCTTTCTCCACTTTATCAACGAGTGAAGAGGTATCAATGGTGTTAACAAAATTGATCAATGTTGGATTTGTACTCATAAAAGTGCATTTATACGCCTAAAAACAAATATACATATAAATTTTTACAAGTATGTTGTACATAATGTTGATTTAATGTTGTTTTTTACAAATTAAATTATATAAATTTGCTTTATGTAATACTTAATAATAACCAATATGTATTCAAACCGAAAATTAAAACATTTATTACTCTGGTCTATGCTAGCAGGAAATCTAGCTGTAATCCATGCGCAGGATCGAAACATTCAAGGTAAAGTCAGAGATGCCGTTACAGGAGAAGTTTTGGGAAATGTAACTATTAACGTGAAGGGAAGTAAGCAATCTTTACAAACAAAAGCTGATGGTTCCTTTATTTTACCGACAAATCCGAATGCGATCCTGGTCATTACTTCTACAGGATACAAACCTCAGGAAGTAAAAGTTGGACAGGCAGAATCCTTGGAAATTAAATTAGAATCTTCCAATCAGCAAATTGATGAGGTTGTTGTTGTGGGCTATGGAACACAGAGTAGGAGAAGTGTGACCGGATCTATTGCTAAACTTGATAAAGAGGTACTTCAAAATTCTCCTAGATCTAATGTTGCAACTGCACTTCAAGGAAGTATTCCGGGATTACAGGTTGTCAATAAATCTGGTCAACCAGGTGCAGCTCCCATGCTAAAGTTACGAGGAGGAGCTTCTATTAATAACCCAGGAGGGCCGTTAGTTATTGTTGATGGGGTAATTCGTGATTTGAATGATATTAGTTCTGAAAATATTGAATCGATAGACTTATTAAAAGATGCTTCTGCAACAGCTATTTATGGTGCTAGAGCAAATAATGGAGTACTTCTTGTAACTACAAAAACAGGTAAATCGGGTACTGCTAATGTATCATATAAATTTGTAGGAGGATATAATCAACGTAGAGCCGGCTATGCATATATGAATGCGGGTGATTATATAAAATATACACGGCAAGGCTACTTAAATGCTGGACGATCATTGGAATCTGTCAATAGTTCAAGGGGACTAGGGATTTCTTCTGATCCTGCTTACAATGCTTCATTTGACATTAGAAAATTCACCGATGAATTAAAGCCATTATTAAATGAGGGTTGGAAGCTTGTTGATGATCCCTATGGAGGCCAGATAATTTATAAAGATCATAGTGGTGAAGTAGAGAATGCTTTATTTAGAAATACTTATACGAAAGATCATTATGTAAATGTCACTGGAGGGAATGAGAAAGGAAAGTATTTCGCAGCGTTTGATGCTTATGATGAAGATGGGGTTATAGTTGGATCTAGCTATAAAAGGTATACAGGAGATATCAATGGTTCATATAAGTTAAAACCAAATGTGGAAGTATCTACCAATGTTACACTCTCTACTGCTTCTCAATATGGTACTCCATCTACGGAAACCAATGCACTTTATAGGACATTAGCAATTTGGCCTACTTTTAATCCGTGGATTGATGAAGCGCAAACACAGCCAAATCCGGGAGTTTCTGCAAGTGATGGTAATCCCCTATACTGGTTAGGTCGGTTAAAGCGTAAAAATGAAACGAATCGTATTGTGGCAAATGCTTCATTAAAATGGGACATTATTCCCGGACTTTATTTCAAGGCAACAGCTAATGCCTATATGAAAGAAGTGTTAAATGAATCTTTTCAGATGTCAACACAAACATATTCTAACATTTTTTCAAATCCACAAACCATTGGTAGTACTTCAAGAGATGCTTACCGTAACTTGAATAGAGATTTTCAAACACAGTTTAATGGTATCTTGAATTATTCGAAAAGCATTGCCGAAAAGCATAATATTTCAGCAATGGTAGGTGCGGAATATTTTAAGGTTAAGACTGATTACATGCAAGTGTATGGAAAAAATGCACCTACAGATGATATCACTACCGTCAATGCCTCTACCGTTTTTCCTGTAGGAAATAATACAAGCACTGCGTCTGAATACCGCATCATTTCTTCCATGGGACGTCTTGCATATGATTATGATGGCAGAATTTTGGTGAATGCTGTTTATCGATTGGATGGAACTTCAATACTGGCACGCGGCAACCGTACCGGATTTTTTCCGGGAGCATCTGCCGGCTGGAATATGCATCAGGAAGAGTTTTTTAAAAAATCTGTTCTTTCAAAATATATTACTACGTTCAAACCACGATTAAGTTATGGGGAGAACGGAAATATTGCAGGATTAGAGCGTTACCAAGTACAGGGAGTGTACAACGTGCAGCCTAGTTACAATGGTCTTGCAGGTTATTTAAATACTTCACCAGTAAATAAGAATCTAGCCTGGGAAACAAGTAAAACAACAGGTGCTGGTTTAGACTTAGGCATACTGAACAATCGTGTTACAGTATTATTAGATTATTATGATCGTCGCACAAGTAATTTGTTAACTAATTTGCTATTACCAAGTTATACTGGTTTCCCTTCCATTACAACAAATTTAGGAACGCTTCAAAATAAAGGATTTGAAATTGCTGTTCAATCTCAAATATTAAAAGATCCTGAAGGTTTTAACTTAAGTATAGGCGCAAATGCAGCTTTTGTTAAAAACAAAATTCTTGAACTTCCTTATAATGGGAATGAAAATAATAGACAGGGTGGTTTGCAAATCTATGACCCAGTTTCGGGTCAGGTGAAGTGGGTTGGTGGCTATCAAGAAGGTCATACTTTGGGGGATATTTATGCTTACAAGCAGGTTTCTATCTTTAAGGACGATGCAGAAGTAAATCAAATCGCAGGAAATAGGACTGATAATATTGCCGGAATTACTGGACCGAATCTACCAATTGGGAAAAATGGACGTATAACACCAGGAGATGTAAACTGGCAGGACGTTGACGGTAATAATATTATTGATTCTCGTGATCAAGTGTATATAGGGAACATCAACCCTAAATGGACTGGTGGCTTTACAACAAACATGAGTTATAAAGGATTCAGTATGTTTTCTAATTGGGAATTTGCATTGGGTCATACTATTTATAATGATTTGGTAGCACGTACATTAGGTAATTATCAAGGGACTTTTAATTATTTAGAAATGCAAAAACAGGCATGGTCTCCAACGAATACAGATACAGATATTCCAAAAGTTTACTTTGCAGATCAGGTTTTAGGATCGAAACAAAACTATACAAGAGGAAATAATGCAAATCCAAATTTGAACAGTAATAACTCAAGATTTTATGAGAAAGGAGATTACTTAGCTCTTCGTGAGATTACGCTTTCTTACGATCTTCCGAAATGGTTGCACTCAAAAACTCATATTCTTTCACGTGCTCGAGTTTATGTAAGTGCGAACAACCTATTTTATATCACTAAATTTTCTGGACCAACACCTGAACCGCCAGTAGATGTAAATAATGTAACAACAGGCGTATATGGAGGTACATATCCAACTCCGAGGTCTTATGTATTGGGCGTTCAACTTTCTTTTTAATTGTATTAATTGAAACTATCATGAAAAAAACAATATTAACATATCTTTTTTTAGGAAGCCTAATCTGTATGGGATTAAACTCCTGTACGAATGATTTAGAACTTACACCGATCAGTAACTATAGTGATGAAATTTATTGGAAGACAGCTGATCAATTTGAAGCGTTTGCTGTGGGTTTGCATTCAAGATTTAGAACGAATGAACGTAATTTTTTACTTTTAGGTGAATTACGTGCCGGTCTATTTGGTAATGATCCAGGAACTACGGCGTCCTTCACAGGTGAAGCATCACAAGGTTTAGAAAGAATGTGGCAACACAATCTAGATATGGATAATTCTGGAGTGACTAATTTTGCTAATTTGTATGAACAGATTAATCAGCTTAATTTGATGATTAGTAAACTAAATACAACAACTGTGCTTACTGAAGGAAGCAAGAATTATTACCTTGGGATTGCACATGGTATGCGTTCTTTTTACTATTTTCAATTGTATCGTACCTGGGGAGATGTTGTCATTCAAACAGATGCATTACCAAGCAACATTGATGTTTCCAATTTAGCGAAAGCTGCATCACCGGCCGCTGATGTTATGAAATTGATCAAAGCGGACTTAGAAAGCTCAATTTCAGCTTTTGGTACTGATTATTCTATACGTCAAGAACGTTCTTTTTGGTCTAAAAATGCGACTTTAATGCTCAAAGCAGAGGTCTATTTGTGGTCAGCGCATCGTGAGGGCGGTAAACCAGATGCTACTATTGCGAAAAACGCACTTACAGATGTGAAATCCAATTTGCCATTAGCTTTGCAAACAGACTTTAATAACGTAAATGATGTAAAAAGTAGGGGCAATAATGAGATGATATTTGTGCTTCGACATAAACTGAACGAGGCTACTCTTGGATTTATTACTGATTTTGTTCCCAATTCAAATATTCTTGTTAACTTTTCTGATTCATTGACTAATCGTAAATTTAGCGTAACACAAGATAATTATGGAGGCTTATTAAGGATACCAACGCGTATTAGTACATATCGTAATTATAATGACCTAGATACCCGTAAAAATATATCTATTCAGGCTGCATACACTAAAGATGGTAATGGAAACTATAAAATTGCTGGCTGCTTCCTTAAGAAATATCAGGGTGAGCAAAATGCGGGTTCTAGGGCCTACACCAATGACTATGCATTGTATCGCTATGCTGATCTATTACTATTGATGGCAGAAGCTAAAGTAATTTTAGGAGAAAATCCAAAAGAAGAAATCAATCAGATTCGTACCCGTGCTTTTGGAAGTAATTATAGTGAAAGTGTATTTGGATATCCAAATCAAGCAGTGGATAAAAATGCAAATGAAGCGATATTGCAGGAACGAAAATTGGAATTTTTAGGAGAAGGCAAATATTGGTATGATCTCAGAAGATTTGGAGATCAGTATGTATTTTTACATACAGGTTTATCTGCGCAAGAATCCTATAAATTGTTTTGGCCTATTGATCGTACTTCTTTAACCAACAACAGAGCTCTTAAACAAACGGCTGGTTATCCTGAGTTTTAATTTTACTAAAATACAAGTACTGCAATAACAAAATCCCGGTTATTCCGAAACCTAACCACAAAAATTCTACTCCATTATGGAGTAGAATTTCACTTTAGAAAAATCTAATTATTATATATGATCACAAAAAAAATAGATGGCTTAATTGCCGCCCCTTTCACACCATTTGACGAGAATGGAGCATTAAATTTAGCACAAATACCAAATTACTACCAGTCTTTAAAAAATAATAAGGTTACGGGAGGCTTTATCTGTGGATCAACAGGTGAAGGAGTCTCATTAACTTTTCAAGAAAAAGTCGATGTCTTAAAAGCATGGACCAAGTTAACAAAAAGCGATCCTGATTTTAGTTTAATGATTCTCTTAGGAGGTTCAAACATTAAAGAATGCCGAGAGTTGGCCACAATTGCTGAAGCAGAAGGCGTAGACGCTATTTCATTTACATCACCATTTTATTTCAAGCCTTCAAATGTGGATCAGCTAGCTAAATGTTGTGCCGCTGTTGCTGAAGCAGCTCCCAATACGGCATTCTATTATTATCATATTCCGGTGTTGACAGGTGGTAATTTTCCAATGATTGATTTACTGAAAGCAGTAGATGGCAAAATTCCGAATTTTGCAGGAATTAAGTACACACATGAAGACTTTATGGATTTTCTATCGTGTATGAACTATGCGGATCGAAAGTATGATATGCTGTGGGGCAGAGATGAGAATATGCTATCTGCTCTAGTATTAGGAGCAAGGGGAGCGGTTGGGAGTACTTACAATTATGCCGCACCATTATATTATGACCTGATCAAAGCATTTGATGATGGTGATTTCGACAGGGCAAATGATCTTCAGCAACAATCTATTGATATGATTACCCTTCTTGGAAAATATGGCGGTATTTCAGTAGGTAAGGCATATATGAAACAGGTTGGACTAGACTGTGGAGAATTTCGACTACCAGTCAAAAATATGACTGCAGAGCAATATAAATCATTCGAATCTGATGTTAAAAAATTGAATTTTAATTCTTTCTGTTCAAAATAGTTTAACGGCAATTAATTGAAAACAAAAAATATTTTTCATTTTTTGTGAAACTCGACATCAAATTTAAATGAAAAGAGCCCGTTTCCATTTACTTTTTAAAGATGGAAACAGGCTCTTAGCTGTCTATTTATTTCAGTTTATTTGACAGGAACGAGACTGATTGAACTAATCTCAGGTAGTGAATTTCCCGTAATTTCAAGCGCTTTTAGTTCCGCTTTTAAAGCGGTGTCTCCAAGTGCCTGTTGTGAAATTTCAAATGTTCCTGTTTCAACATCTACAAATTGGCTACCTTTGGTTGCCTTGAGTTGATAAGATAAGTTGTTCGTTCCGAGACTTAGCGAAATAGTTCCTGATTTTTGCTCGTGCGGAAGATAATTAACGACTATCTTATAGGTGCCAGGACGCTGGATTTTTACATCCCACGCCACTTGATCGGATTTTTTAGACCAGTCGCCAATTGCATTTGGACGATTCGGATCATGAGTCGTTGCGCCAATAAGTTTAATTCCTCCAGTACCGATTAATTTAGCATTGTTAGCCGTTAAGATTATTCTACCATCTTTTTGAGTTAATATCTGTTGCTGTATTACTTGAGGAGTTCCTTTGATTTCTGCAACAATAACCATTGGCATCTGTCCTTTAAAGTCCGCAGGTAATTGGATTGTTTTTCCCGCAGCAGATTTTGATATCTTTAATGATTTTTTAGAACTTCCTAATAAATAGGCTTTATGAATAGTATTAGCCAATGGTACTTCTATACTGCCATTTGATGGAATATCGAATACATGGAAATATAGTTTACCATCTTTTTGAGTACAGTAGCCCCAATCTAATCCTTGAAACGGACTTGCAGTGGTTCCATATATGGATTCATTATTTACTTTCATCCATTTACCGATGTCCTTAAGCAGCTTGACGGCTTTCTCTGGAATAGCACCTTCACCATCCGGACCAACATTGAGTAGGAAATTTCCACCTTTACTTACTGTTTCGATAAATAGACGCATTGTTTTATCAAATGATTTCCAGTTCTGGTCATGTGCACTATAGCCATAGCTTTCATTCATCGTGTGGCTCACTTCCCAGTCCATACCCGGAAGACCTGTTGGTGGTATATATTTTTCGGGAGTTCCAATATCCCCATTTTTATTTTCAAGACCATCCCAGAAACGGTTATTGACAATAATCCGAGGTTGCCATTTAATTAAATCTGTAAGAATACGTTTTGTACCCCAGCTCTCACCCTGATGATTTTTACTACTAAAGTCAAGCCATAGGACATCCTGACCTCCATAATTATTTGCAAGCTCTTTCACCTGCCCATATAAATAATCTTTATAGACTTCATGATTGGGCTTATAGCCAGTAGGGTTGGGGTTTAAATAGGAAAGACCTTCATATGAGTCCGGATGTTGCCAATCTAATAATGAATAGTAAGCACCCGCTTTTAGACCTTTAGCACGAAAAGCTTTAACGACTTCTCCGTAAAGATCACGTCCTTTAGGTGAAATATTAGTACCACCTGTGATGTCATTTTTTAATGAATAAGGTTGTTGACTATTAAAAATTGAGAATCCTTCGTGGTGACGTGAGGTTATAATAACATACTTCATGCCTGCTTCTTCTGCAAGGGATGCCCAAGCAGAGGCATCAAATTTTGAAGCTGTGAATTTTGGTTTTAAAACTTCGGCATATGGCTTGCTCGGTACTTTTGCCCATGCTTGAATCCATTCGGCATAATGTTGTGGATATTGTTTTCCTTCCCAGCTACCTCCAGCGGCACTGTAAAGTCCCCAATGGATGAAAAGTCCAAATCGGGCTTCTCTGAACCACGCCATCCGACTGTCTTTTGTTTCCTCCCATCCGGATACTCCTTCATATGGAATAGATTGCGCATTACTCGATAATACTGCTGTCGATAATAATCCTAAAAGAGCAATTTTCTTAATTATTTTCATTTAGTTTTTATGGTTTATGTTGATATTATATATCTACTATAGAATACCCTTAAACTTTTATTCTTTATCAGTTCCAAAGAAAGCGAATTATTTTTTATTTGAAAACTTTGGAATATGAATGTTACCATAATTATTTAGGACATTTTATTCGTTGTGAATAATACTAATCATTGGAAGAAATAGGTTTTATTGGTGTGCTGAATCTACCAACCTCCATTTCTTTTCGATAGGTTCTCGGATTTTTATTCATAATTTCTTTAAAAAACTTATTGAAGTTTGTTAAATTTTGATAACCGCTAGCATAACATACTTCTGAAATATTCAGATTCTTATCTTCCAGCAATTTGCAGGCATGTCCTATGCGTGTTTCATTTACGAATTTAGAAAACGATTTTTGGGTGTGTTTTTTGAAGAACCTGCAGAAAGCATTTGAGTTCATATTTAAGAGGCTAGCCGCTTCCTGCAATGAAACGGTTTCTCTAAAGTTTTGCATTACGTAAACATAAATGATGTTTATCCGTTTATTATCCTTTTCGCTGTAAACAGGTTTATATGTGCCTGATGATAAATGATCATATTCGGTACTTTGATGCAATAATGCTATAAGGTTTAGGAAACCGGTTATTTTTGAAAAAGAATCTTTATGGACTAGATCCCGCATGAGTGTCATTGCATTTTTTAATGTATTCCCATAAAAACGTAAACCATCTTTAGTCTTATCAATAAATTTTTGCATGGCTTGAATTGTCGATTGATCATCGGTCAATTGAATAAGAAAGTCAGCTGGAAAGTAAATAACAAGAGCTTTAGCACGCTCATGGTAGTCTGGCTTTAAAAAAGCATCATCATTATGCCAAATATGTGGAATGTTAGGCCCGATTAATACCATATCTCCTGCACTAAATGAGTCAATATGATTACCAACAATACGTTTGCCGTAACTTTCTTCGATAAGGACTAGTTCGCATAGTTCATGAAAGTGCAAAGGATTACTAAAAAAAGCTTCGTCCACATGTTTGATATGTATTGTTTTCTTCGGAAGTGGACTGATTTCTATTAATTTAGCTTTCATTCGTCTAGATAATTGGCTTGTAACCTACGAATATATAAATTTCGGTATAATAAAACAATTTTTGATCTTTTGTGATCTTCGATCGCTTTTTAGGGATATATAGTTGTAAAAGATGAACTGCAGATGTTGATTTAGGCTAATAAGCATTAGAACAATGTGATGGATGAGCGACTCCCCATAAGCGAGGTGATCAAATCTTGAATAGTAAAATTTTTGATATTGTAAATGGTCGCTAGTTTTAAAGGGAAAAAGTCTCCATGATAGCCATAGCATTTCAAGTTATAAAGAGCATCATAAATTAAACATAGGTTTACTATGACGCTGAAAGAAACAAATAAATTACACAAAAAAGGTATTAACGTCAATATACTGTCATTATTTGTTAATGAGGTTGTATTTTATGAGGTTGAAGATCCTTAATTTTATTTTTTATAAATGAAGAAGAACTGCTGTTAGCAAGATACATTATAAAACCTTTGTATTATTTTATAAACCTAATAAGCGAATACAACTAATTTGCTTTGTTTAAAATCGCTGTACTGCGATTTAAAATAAAAGCTTAGAAGTTATAAATCGTATTAAACATGAAAAAGAAAGTCGTCGTCGTATCCCTCTTATTGAGTGCCATTGTGGTCGTCGGATTGTTTACCTTTAAGAAGGAAGATCCTGTTGATTTTAGTGCTGAAGTGAAACCTATCCTTAATAAGCATTGCATTACTTGCCATGGTGGCGTAAAGAAAAATGGAGGTTTTAGTTTGCTTTTCGAAAATGAGGCATTTGCTAAGGCAGAGTCTGGTAAGCCGGCTATAATCGCAGGCGATGCAGATCATAGTGAATTTATTAAACGGTTGACCATTGATGATCCCGAGTTAAGAATGCCATACAATGCACCACGATTGAGTGATGATGAAATCGACATCTTGAAAAGATGGATCAACGAGGGGGCGAAATGGGGCAAGCACTGGGCTTATACGTTACCTGAAAAAGTTGAAGTACCTAAACCATTTTCTTTTGCTAGTTTATTTGGAATGAATCCATCGGGTATATCCAATAATATCGATTATTTCGTTCAGGATAAAATGAAAGAGAAAGACCTGTCTTTTTCAAAGGAGGCAGATAAGGAGACCTTATTGAGACGATTGTATCTAGATGTGGTCGGTATTCCACCAAGTTTAACCGAATTGCAATCATTTGTAAATGATACGAGGGGAAATGCTTACGAGTTAAGAGTTGATAGTTTACTAGCTTCACAACAGTATGGTGAAAAATGGGCTAGTTGGTGGCTGGACTTAGCCCGATATGCGGATACTAAAGGTTATGAAAAGGATGGGTCAAGACAAATATGGCCTTATCGCGATTGGCTCATTAAAGCTTTTAATAAGGATATGCCTTTCGACGAATTTACGGTACAGCAATTAGCGGGTGACTTATTACCTGATCCAACTAAAGATCAACTTATTGCAACTGCTTTTCACAGAAATACAATGAATAATGATGAAGGGGGGACCGACAGTGAAGAGTTTCGTGTGGCCTCTGTTCTAGATCGGGTCAATACAACTTACCAGGTTTGGTTAAGTACAACTTTTGAGTGTGTACAGTGTCACAGCCATACTTACGATCCATTTAAATTTGAAGAGTATTATAAATCTGTTGCTTTTTTTAATAATACACGAGATGAAGATACCCAAGGTGATCATCCAAGGTTGCGGTTCTATAAGGCCGAAGATGAAAGCAGAGTGGATAGTATCAAATCTTGGTTGACCCAGAAAGGGAATCAAAAGCTGATTCGTTCTACAGACTTATTCTTGCATACATTGGAACCAAAAATTCATGCACATTATAGTGATCAGGTTGAAAATGGCGCTTTGTATGATACTAAATGGCTCGGAATACGTTCAGGAGGAAGTGCTCGATTGAAACACATCACCTTGCAGGGTAAAAAGCAATTTTATATTAATTATTGGACATCATTAAATGGAGGTGCCATAGAAGTCAGAAAGGGTAGTAAAACAGGCCCGTTACTGACGACAGTCCAATTGCCTAGTACTTCAGGAAGACAAGTTATTCAAGCAGATCTGAAGGAAGATACCGGAGTTCATGACCTTTATTTAATATTTAAGAATGCAACAGCAGCAAAAGATCAGCCGATTTGTATGATTGAGTGGTTCGCATTGCGCGAAGGGTTTCCAGTATCTGCAGACCCGGAGTCCCAGCGTATGCAAAATAACTTTATGCAACTGATTAATACAAATCCTGAAAGTGTACCTGTGATGATTGAAAATCCTGCAGAAATGCATCGTAAAACACATGTTTTTGAGCGAGGAAATAGATTAGCGCTAGGTAAAGAGGTGCAACCTGCAGTTCCTGAAACATTAAATCCTTTTCCAAAGGGAGCTCCTAACAATAGATTGGGCTTTGCTAAATGGATTGTAAGTAAAGATAATCCTTTGACAGCACGTACTTTGGTAAATCGAATTTGGGCGCAATTATTTGGACGCGGGTTGGTGGAACCACTAGGAGATATGGGGACGCAGAGTACACCATCTATGCATATTGATTTATTGGATTACTTAGCGCTAGATCTCATGCAAAATAAAAAGTGGAGTATGAAAGCGCTTGTTAAGGATATTGTTATGTCTTCTACCTATAAGCAATCATCGAGTTTAAATCAAGGAGATGCGGAGAAAGATCCGGCTAATATATTTCTAGCGAGAGGACCACGATTCAGACTTTCGGCAGAGCAGATTCGGGATCAGACATTAGCCGTAAGTGGTCTTCTAAGTTCTAAAATGTATGGACCTTCGGTGATGCCCTATCAGCCGGATGGTGTATGGATGACGGTATATAGTGGTGAATCGTGGGCAACAAGTACAGGTGAAGATCAATTTAGAAGGGGGTTATATACATTTTTAAAACGGACAAGTCCTTATCCTTCATTTATTTCTTTTGATGCATCCAGTCGAGAGGTCTGTTTGGTTGATCGGATCAGAACAAATACTCCATTACAAGCACTAACCACGTTAAATGATCCCGTTTATCTGGAGGCAGCTAAACATCTTTCAACACTCATGCAGAAAGAAGGAGCAGGAGATTCTAAAAAAATAATTTCTTATGGTTATAAGAAACTGATGTTAAAAAATCCGAGTGCAGAAAAAGTGGTTGCACTGGAAAAATTATATAAAGAAGCATTACAAAATTTTAATAAAAAACCTGCAGAGGCGGCTAAATTCATGGCTGTTAATGCGAGTGATTTAAAAGATCCATCTTTAACATCAAAGGCTGCCTACATGGTGGTAGCCAATGCTTTATTAAATCTGGATGAATTTCTTACAAAATCTTAAACGACATGAAAGATCTCGATAAATTATTTCGTGAATTGCAACAGCAGAAATTGCAGGCGGTAACGCGTAGACATTTTTTGAAAGATTGTGTGGCAGGTGTTGGAAGCATAGCATTAGCAAGTTTTTTGGCAAGTTGTGGAGGGAACTCCAGTGGATCTGGAGCTATAGATTTAAATGCATTAAATCCACTTGTACCAAAATCACCTCATTTTCCTGGAAAAGCAAAAAGTGTCATTTACTTGCATATGGCAGGGGCTCCTTCACAATTGGAACTTTTTGACTATAAGCCAGTGTTGCAGACATTACATAATCAACCCTGTCCTGAGTCACTATTAGCAGGTAAAACTTTTGCATTTATCAGAGGTACTCCTAAAATGCTAGGTCCTCAAGCGACTTTCAAACAGTATGGGCAAAGTGGAGCTTGGGTTTCCGATCATCTACCGCATTTTAGTAAAGTTGTGGACGATGTAAGCTTTTTAAAGGCTGTACATACAGACCAGTTTAATCATGGTCCTGCACAGATGTTTATGCAAACTGGTAGTGCAAGATTGGGTAGGCCTAGTATCGGATCTTGGGTAACTTATGGTTTAGGATCAGAAAACAGCAACTTGCCAGGTTTCGTAGTATTGACTTCAGGAGGAAAGACTCCTGATGCCGGAAAAAGTGTTTGGGGATCAGGATTCTTACCTTCAGTATATCAGGGTGTGCAATGCCGTTCGAAAGGTGATCCTGTTCTATATCTTGCCGATCCGGAAGGCATGAGCAGAGACTTAAAGAGACATGCTATCGATGCGATTAATGAAGTCAACAAGGACGAATATAATACCTATAAGGATCCTGAAACATTATCTCGAATAGCCCAATATGAGATGGCTTACAAAATGCAGGTCGCGGTTCCAGAGGTTATGGACATCAGTCAAGAACCGGCGCATATTCATGAATTATATGGTACAGAACCGGGTAAAGAGTCTTTTGCGAATAATTGTTTATTAGCACGAAAACTGGTCGAACAAGGAGTCCGTTATGTACAGTTGTTTGATTGGGGATGGGATAGCCATGGAACTAATGCCTCCGATTCTATCGATTATGGTTTCCGTAATAAATGTAGGGAAATTGACAGACCTATGACCGCATTGATTATGGATCTTAAGCAACGTGGATTGCTGGACGAAACGCTTGTAGTGTGGGGAGGAGAATTTGGACGAACTCCAATGCAGGAAAATAGAGATAACAGCGATATGCCCTTTTTAGGACGTGATCATCATACTGATGCCTATACGATCTGGATGGCAGGAGGCGGTGTCAAGAAAGGGGTGACCTATGGAGAGACTGATGAAATCGGGTTTACGGGTGTAAGCGGAAGATCGTCCGTTCATGATGTACATGCGACAATGCTTCATTTGCTCGGTTTCGATCATGAAAAATTTACTTATGAATTTCAGGGCCGACCATTCCGTTTAACGGATGTTGAAGGTAACCTGATTAGTGCAGTTGTTTAATAAATAATTGGAATGAAATATATATACAGCATTATGCTTTTTATTTTATGGGCTCTACCAAATCAAGCTCAAGTGAATAATAATTTAAAAATAAAGTTCTATTGTACCAATTGGGGTATGTCAGAGTCATGGGACAGCTACTGTGCTCGAGTAAGTCAGGCTGGATTTGATGGTTTAGAGACCTGGCTTCCAGCGGCAGGGGAAGAGCGTACAGCCATGTTTAATGCTTTAAAAAAACATAACCTTTCTTTGGGTTTATTAAGTGGAGGTGGCGGTGCCAATTTTGATCAGTATCTTGCTTCTTTTATAAAAAATGTTGAGGATGCCGCGCAACAAAAACCAGATTATATTAATTGTCATACTGGAAAAGAGTATTATACGTTTGAACAAAATAAAGCTTTGATTGATGCAGCAGAAGCCATTTCTAAAAAAACGGGTATCCCAGTTAGACATGAAACACACCGCGGCCGATTTAGCTTTGCCGCACATATTACAAAAAAATATTTAGAAGAGATTCCGCATTTGCGTTTAACATTAGATATATCACATTGGTGTAATGTTCATGAGTCCATGTTATCAGATCAGAAAGAAGCCGTTCAATTGGCGCTTTTAAAAACTGGACATATACACGCCCGTATTGGTCATCCGCAAGGACCACAGGTTAATGATCCCGCAGCTCCAGAATGGAAATCTATTTTGGATCAGCATTTGGCATGGTGGGATGAAATTGTACGTATTCACAAAGAAAGTAAAGCAAAAGTCCTAACCATAACAACTGAATTTGGTCCCGCTGGATATTTACCGACTTTACCTTATACACAACAGCCTGTAGCTGATCAATGGAGTATCAATGTCTTTATGTTAAATCTTTTAAAGACACGCTATAAATCATGATGTTGTTTTTTGAAGAGTTAATGAATTTTACAGGAAGATGGCACCCAGTTATGGTACATCTTCCTATTGGAATGTTAGTTATTGCCTGTGTATTGGCACTTTTCTCAAGAAAGGAAAATTATAAGAATATAGGCCCAGCAATATCATTATCCTTATTGTTTGGTAGTGTGGCGGCTATATTCGCTTGTTTTACAGGGTATCTGTTGTCTTTACAAGGCGGTTATGAGCAAGATACTTTGAATTTCCATCAGTGGTTAGGACTTGCAGTTGCTGCTATTAGTCTTTTTTTATATTTTTTATATAAGGAAGGTGTTCGTAATTCATTCATTCAAAAGTTTAAATCTAAGCGTGTTACATTATTATTTTTGATGTTTATTCTTATTGGCATTACTGGTCACTTTGGAGGTACTTTAACACATGGGAAAGGGTATTTTAAAGATGCGCTTCCTACAGCGATTAAAACTGTTGTCGGGATAGAGGATGCATCTGAAGAACCTGTTTTACTGACTAATGTGCAACAAGCGCAGGTATATTCCGGAATTATTCAGCCCATTCTTAAACAGCGATGTCAAAGTTGTCACGGCGAGAAAAAGCAAGAAGGTGGTTTTGCTCTTCACGATCAAGCACATTTATTAAAAGGTGGTGATGGTGGGACAGTACTGGTTGCAAATGATTTAGAAAAGAGTGAATTATATGCGCGATTGATATTGCCAGAGGGTCATAAGAAAAGAATGCCTCCAAAAGGCCGTAAGCCAATTACTGCAGAACAAATTAAGTTGATCGGATGGTGGGTGAAAGAAGGTGCTGATTTTGCTAAAAAATCAAGTGACTTGGCGCAGACAGCAGAAATAAAAGAAATTTTAGGGAAATTAGAAAAGGGAAGTGAACCGACTTCTCCATTTGAAGAATTACCGGAGGCAAAAAAGCTACCGGCTGATTTTGTACAGCAGTTACAAGCAAAAGGAATTAAAGTTTTGCCTATTGCAGGTAATAGTGAATATGTAACAATCAACGCAATTAACTATCCTGAATTTAAGGATCAAGACTTAAAAGATCTTTTAAAGATCAAGGATAACATTGTGCAGTTGAAATTAGGGAATACCGCTATAACTGATCAAAGCCTCAAGATGATGGCCGAATTCCCAAACCTAATGAAGTTACATTTAGAAAATACAAAAATTACAGATTTAGGACTTGAACATCTGAATGGACATCCAGCTTTATCCTATCTAAATTTATTTGCAGTGCCAGTTACTGATAAAGGGTTAGAAAAGCTCAATAAAATGCCAAAATTGAAACAAATCTATGCCTATCAGACAAAAGCGACGTTGGCAAGTGTTGAAAATTTAAGGAAGATATCAAAACAAGTTCTGATCGACACAGGATCTTATCAGTTACCATTTCTAGCTTCTGATACCGTTCGATACTAATAACGATAGATCAATTTCGCTGATTGTTGGTATGTCCGTACAGCGCACATTTTAATGTTGTTTCTTGGGAATGATATCTTAAGAAACAACATTATTTTATTTAATGCTGTTCTAAGAATCATTTTAGTAATGAGTTTTTATGATTATATAGTGAATTGTTACTGGGTATTTTGAAGGATGATATGTATACAGGATATATCTTTTTTAAGTCCGTTTTAATATCAGCTTTTCGATTGTAGTACCATCTTCATTTCCTTTAAAATAGCTTTTAAAATTAAATTTTTCGAGTAGTTTTCTTGAAGCGATGTTTTCTGGGTGAATGACAGCAATTACATCATTTTTTCTATTGATGGTTGACGCTTGGGATAACAAATATTCACAAATTTTAGTTCCTAGACCTTTTTTCCAATGCTCTTTTCGCAGTAAATAACCAATTTCAAAAATATGGATATTTCTTTTGTAGAAGACTAGTTTGCAATCACCAATGATTTGACCAGTAGCTGTATCCAATACTTGGTAATAACCAAGAGAATCATGCTGTTTGCCTAAATCTAAGATAAATGCAAACCTTCTCTTAGCATCTGTTTCAGATAGACCTTTTCCGGTGATGTATTGCATCAGGTCATCTTCTTTAACAAGATTAAGATAGTCTGAAAAGTCTTCTTCGGTATATTTTTTAAAAGTTAGCTGGGTGGTCATAAGATGTGTAAATATCGATAAATAGAGATGTCTTTAAATATGAATTTATTTACTTTTCATGTTTTCCTACTACTTTTAACCAATCGGCATAGCGCAGTACACCATGTTCTGGTTGCCCTTTTCCTTCAAGCATACTGATGAATTCCAAACTATTGCCATCAGGATCATCAAAATAGATTGCAAGTGCTGGCATCCATGCAAAAACCATAGGTTCTGTCGAATCATCTTTCAAGAAATTGTAAGGTTTTAGATCATTTTTTTCTAACCAAGATACTGCATCGTCGCGTACAAACTCGAGATCACATTGAAATGCGAAGTGTCTTTTTTGTATAGAGGGATTTTTTTCCCATAAACCTAACATCGCCTTTTTATCTGCAGTCAGCCATAAAAATGCGATTCGACGTGGGTGGTCAATGAAAGCTAATTCCAAATTTATTTTTTTTGAATAGAATGTGATTGCATTTTCCAAATTACTCACTTCAATATGAGTTTCAAATAATCCTTTAATCATAAGTTTCTTTTTTATTATAAATAAATATCTAATACAGTTATTATCATGATACTATAGTTCTGACTTTTAATTCTCTAAAGTTTTTCTAAGAGTTCTGTCCAATAGATAGGCAATACAGGTACCAGCGATATAACCGAATAGATCTGACCAGAGAAAACCTTGCCCAAAAACAAGACGAAGAACTGGGTTGTTTCTGATATAAATAAAGAAGGAAGTTTGTATTAATTGCATGCATTCTATCGAAAAGCAGAAAACTAGAGTGAGTATAATTGAAAATAGGAGTGGACGCGTAAAAAATAGAAAACGAAAGATCCAATATACCATTATAGCGTATAACACGTCGCCTGTTATTGCAGGAACAAAATCAATTCTTCTAGAAACCAAACCAAGTATTATTGTGATAGCTACTAAACCAACGTAGGTTGTTCTTTTATTTTTACTGTTTTTTATCATGTATTAGCAACATTTCAAAATTTCTTAAAACACTTTTAAAATATATTCTTTTAAAGCTGATGTTTTATAAATAGCGATCTAGCGAAAATAACTAAATATTTCGGGAAGCTGGTGGTAATTTATGCCAAGTGATTATTAATGCATACAGAATATAGTCTAATATTTATTTTTCATTACCTAATTTAGCGGATAGTAATTCAACTCGACATGGATGATTTTTTGAAACAGATAAATGCCTATTATTCACTATCTGAAGAAACAGCAGATGCTCTGAAGGCAATCTGCAAAATACACTCTTTTAAAAAGAATGATTTAATTTTAAGAGCGGGAGATATGGCACGTTATTATTATTATGTTCGTAAAGGATTGCTGGGTTACTATACTATTAATGAGAGTGGTAATACAATTTTCAAACTTTTCTTTGAAGAGAATAGCTTTGTGGCTTCCACAGCCGCAATTATTGAACATAAGCCAAGTTTATTCCACATCATAGCGCTTGAAGATTGTGAAGTAATTATGTATCCTGCTCAAGTTTTTCGTGAATTGCTGATCAAATATCACGATCTTGCATTGTTTCATATTCATTATTTAGAGAAAAATTGGGTTGTAAAAAAAGAGCCTTTGGAAATCGACCTGAAATGGGATACAGCAAAAATACGTTATATCAAGCTTTATGAAAATCAGAAATTGTTTAAAAGACTTAAGCAACATCATATTGCCTCCTATCTTGGCATTACGCCAACACAACTCAGTCGAATACGAAAAGAATTAAATTTTTAATCCTTCAACATATGTAAACGTTTTTCATCTTTTGAAACTTGACTTTTGTCTTGAATTAAAACAATAAGAAGATGAAAAAAATTGCAATGATGTGCTTTATTTTTACATTAATACTTCCTGTTTTTGGACAACACATAGTCCATGAACATGTTTATAGTGCGAAAATGAACAAGAAAATTCCAGTGGTCATTATCACACCTCATATAATAGCGGGGAAAAGCTATAAATCTGTTTATATTTTGCACGGTTATAGTGGCAATTCCGAAAGAACTCATCAACAAGATATTCCAGATCTTTTCGCAAAGTCGGAACTTTACCAAACTATTTATGTTTTACCTGATGCTAATTTTAACAGCTGGTATGTCGATAGTCCCATCGACATAGGATCACAATATCAAACTTTTATAGGAGATGAATTAGTAAACTATGTAGATGCACATTATCCAGTCTTTGCTCATAGAGAAAGTAGAGGGATCCTCGGTTGGAGTATGGGAGGGTATGGCGCTATAAATATTGGTGTTACTTATTCAAAATCATTCTCATTAGTAGGCAGTTCATGTGGAGCATTGGATTTTACTCGATTTGGAGAAGCTTATCATGGATACCAAGTTGATCAAGTATTAGGTCAATACGAACAGTTAGATCGAGCATTTCTGACATCCAGTAAGTTCGCAAAAATGCAAACTGCAGATCAGTTTTATATTTTGGACTGCGGTATTCAGGACGAGCAGATGATCGGTATGAATCGTGACTTTCATAATCAGCTGATAAAGGCAAATGTAGATCATATTTACCAGGAATCAAATGGTCGTCACGATACCGCTTACTGGAGCAGATCGCTTTCCAATCAATTGGCTTTATTTAATAACTACTTTTACTATGAAAAACTTTAAAGCAGTTATTTATGTACTTGCAGGCGCCATTAGTTACGGATTATTGGCGACTATCGTTAAATATGCGAATGGTTTAGGTATAGGGACAAGTGCCCTAACATTTTGGCAATTTTTTATTGGATTTATATTTCTATTATTCCTCGACCTGATCTGGAAAAAAAGAAGAGGGGAGAAGAAGGTTATTGTATCTTTCAGATCAAAGTCAAGATTGGTATTTTGGGGAACATCACTTGGACTCACAACCACATTATACTACCTTTCGATTCAGTATATTCCTGTATCCGTAGGAATTATTCTTCTCATGCAGTCTATCTGGATTAGTCTCATTGTGGAGATTGTTGTCCATAAAAAACGACCCACTACAGCTAAAATAATCGGTGTAATCATTGTTTTAATTGGTACAGTGCTTGCGACAAATATTTTTGAAACTGAACTTAATATCAGCGTAAAAGGTCTTCTATTGGGATTAGGAGCCGGAGCCTCATACACTTTGTCACTCTTTGCTTCAAGTTCCGTAGCTTTAGATGTACCCAGTCATTTACGAAGTAAGTATCTTGTTCTTGGTGGATTAATCTTAGTTGTTTTATTCTGGAATATTCATATTGTCGAACAAATGAGTGCGGTCAGTTTATATTGGGGAATTATGATTGCGATTTTTGGAACTATTCTGCCTCCACTTCTTTTCACTAAAGGTATTCCGCAAGTTGGAATTTCACTTGGTAATATCTTTGCCAGCTTGGAGATTCCTGTATCGATATTATCGGCAGTAATTATATTAAATGAGTCAGTTCATACAATACAGTGGGGTGGAATTATATTGATTCTGTTTGCTATTGTATTAATCAATAAACAAGAAAAGCCTCGATAGAGGCTTTTCTTGTTATATCACGAGATTTTAAATAAAATCTATTATAAATAATATAAATAGCTAAGAATCTTAGAACGAATATTGTTTCGTTAAGTTCGCACCATCTCCTGTTAGTGTAGGATTTTCAGTAACTTTAACTTTACCATCTACTTCTATTTTATAGTCCACAGATAAAGGTGCGCCATAATTGATTATTTGTACACCGCCTGAAAATGCGCGAATCGGTTCTGTCGTTTCAATAACGTATGTTTTAGTAGCACCAGTGAAATCAGTATCGCCTAATCCAATAGCCGATTCACCTGTTTTCACGACACCATTAACTTTCCAGACATCTGTTTTTCCGCCTGGATTTCCTCCTGCCACAGCAATCGAAACAAAATCCTGGTCAGCATTTACATTGTTAAGGGTTACTGTGATTTTATAGTGACTTCCCTTTTGTTCTGGTATTGTATTATCATCATCTTTACTACAGCCTATCGTCAACATGCTAAATGTCAGCGCTGACAAAATCCCTAAAAGTGCTATTTTTACATTTACTTTTTTCATAATTACTAATTTTATTTATTTTGTGATAGCAAATTTCCATAGATTGGGTTATTTGAACAATCATCTTAAACCATGATTTAATTTCTAATGGTTTACCATGATTTTTTTTGCAAATAAAAGATCAACTCTTTTTATGCAGATATTTGTCATTTAATTACTAAACCCATGTTAAAGCGATATTTTTTATCAATCATATTTTCGATTTTTATTTTTGCATATTATGCGAAAGCACAACAGCTTATCCCGTTGGATGAAGAGGCTTATGTAAGGCAAATTAATGATCAGATCAATCGTGGTAATAGCGATAGTACACGCCTCTACAATTATTTACTGCTTTCAGAATATTGGGCGCCAACAGACGCTTTAAAAAGCAAGCAGGCATTGGATGCAGTATTACACGCTAAGAATAAAAATATTTTAAGCTCCGGACTTTTAAATTATTACCAGGCAGTGTATGAAACAAGTCAAGGTGATAAAACTAAGGCTAAACAATTGTACAATGATGCGATATCTATACTTGAAAAAGAATCAAAGAATAAAGGTACCTTGATCAAATCTTGGTATAACTACGCATACATGCAAATGGAGGACAAAGGTTATGATTTTTTGGTCAAGACTTTGACTGAGAAATGTATACCCTTGAGTGAAAAAAGTGGAAATACAGAACTTTTAGCTTATTGCTATACCCAATTAGGCTTAACTTTTATGTCTGTTGGACAGCTTAATACTGCTGAAGAATATCAAAAAAAGGCATTGGAGCAACTCCTTAGTATACCTGAACAAAATACAGCTCATCTTATTACTTACCTCAATCTTGTTAGTAATTACTGTTATAAACCTGACAGCAAAACTGCAAAAATCTATCTGGACAAGGCAACAGCACTTATTAAAAAATATCCCAATACACAGCATGCGGCTAATTATTATTATCAGGTAGCCATATATCATACAACAAAACTGGAATTTACTCCAGCTTTGGAAAATCTAAGTAAGGGTATTCCATTGGCAAAAATAAAAAAGCAAGGAAAGATGTTGCAGATGTTAAAATTTAGGATGTATAATGTTTATCTGATGCAAAAAGATTATACGAAAGCTAAAGCCTTAATGGAGGGGATTTTAGATGAGGATATCTTGACAAAAGAAGGTATCAATCGTAAGATAATAATAACCCAATTGGCTACGGTTAATGAATTAATGGGCGACTATAAACAAGCTTATCAATGGTTAAAAAAGTCAAGCGCATTAAGCGATAGCCTGCAACAAAAAAAATTACTGGAGAAAATGAACGCGTTGGAAATCTCACATCAAACTTCAGTAAAGCAACAAACCATAAATCGTTTAGAACAGGAAAAAAAGGAAAATGAACTCTTAGCTAGAAATAAGAATCTGCGTACTATATTATTGGGCATTGCGCTTGGTTTGAGTTTGGTTATTGCATTCTTAGCCTATCTCAATTATTCGAAACAGAGGAAATTGAATGAACAAATCAGTTTGAGTCATCAGCAACAGTTGTTACGTATTGAGAACAAAAGGAAATATGATGCAACACACGCTCTTTTACAAGGAGAAGAGCAGGAACGTCAGCGTATTGCCCAGGATCTACATGATAGTATGGGAGGAATGCTGGCCAACATCAGAATGTCCATTTCAAAGGATGGGATAGGAAATATTAATGAAACAAATGATATCGTCCAAAAGCTAGATAGGTCTATTTCGGAAATGCGTCGTATTTCTAGAAATTTGATGCCTGAGACCTTAAAAAATCTAGGTCTTGAAACTGCATTATCAGAGCTTTGTGAATCCATGAGTTATAAAAAATTACGCATTCAATTCGAAGCTTTTGATTTATCGGAAAATATTCCTTTTGAAACTCAGCTTGCTCTTTATCGCATTACCCAAGAAAGTATAAGCAATGTCATCAAGTATGCACAGGCAAATAATGTAATTGTTCAGATCAGTCAGAATGACGATCTTTTGAATCTTACCATTGAAGACGATGGCGTTGGATTTGATAAAAATCAAATTACAAAAGGATTAGGATTAAAGAACATTGAAAACCGTGTACAATTGATTAATGGAACGGTAGATATTACTTCTGCAAAAGGGGAAGGGACTACAATAAATGTCGAATGTTATGTCTAGTAAAAATACGTTAAATCTGGCAATAGTTGATGATCACCCGATGATTGTGGAGGGACTAAGATCTTTACTTCAAAATGAACATAAATTTCAAGTGTTTTCATTTACAAAAGGTGCCGCTATATTGGATTTTATTCAGGAAAATACAGTCGATATTGTATTATTGGATATTATTTTAAGTGATGGTAATGGATTGGATTTTTGTAAAAATATTAAACAAAAATCACCACATTCCATTGTACTTGGTATAAGCAATCAGGCTGAGCGCAGTATTATTTTCCGGTTTTTAGAAAATGGTGGTAATGGTTATATCTTAAAAAATGCTGATTCAGAAGAAATCGTTGCGTGCATCGAAAAAGCATTGGGCGGTGAGATTGCTTTAAGTAAAGAAGTACAGCAGATTATGTTAAGGCCTTCCCTCAATACTTTCGAAATACCACGACTGACAAAGAGAGAACAGCAGATTCTAAAATCTGTAGCTGACGGACTAACATCAGCAGAAATAGCTGAGAAGTTATTCATTTCCATCATTACTGTAGAAACTCACCGCAGAAATCTCCTGAAAAAATTTCAGGCAAAAAATATGATCGAATTAGTAAGGGTTGCAACAGAGAATAAATTGATCTAATCTATATTATTTCAACAATTTCTTATCCTTAACTCATTTCATCTAACCAAACGACAACTATATTTAGCCTGTAAAAAGTACTATTAATATATGCTTGATCTTTATATTTTTTTTAACTTTGACAATACAACTAATCAATTTTAGTAAACATAAATTCCATTGATGATGAGTCGCATATATCCTAGTCGCCTTTTAGCTATATTTTCAATTATATTTCTATTTTTTTCTTGTAAAAAATCGGATGTCAAACAGGAGCTCTTAAGTAATGGTCTATCCATTATCGCGACTGATGGCCACGTTGCAATTAGTGGCTATCGATCCTTTGTTGGTGAAGTTAGTACAGTCTATTGGTTAGATGGTCTAAAGATAGATGCGACTACATTTATTAAAAATATTCCGAATGGAACTTTTTATCGTAAAGCTATTGATGATAAATCAAGAATAAATTTTGAATATAAAAATAAGTCAGGAGCAAAGGAATCCTATCAGATGGACCAAGGTAGCTTCCTGTTAGATACCGTTATGTATTATTATAAAAACAATGTGAAGGTAAAGATGAATAGTGATAGTGTGGGGGTCCTACGGACTATGACAATGTATAATGATAAACCATTGTTTGCAGGAATGTATGGAAAGGTTTCTGGAAATTTCGGAGGAAGCTCATTAGCTATAGGTAAACCTTTTTATTGGAATGGTGTATCTGCTCCAGAAGAACTACCGTTGCCGAGCAAAGGAATATTTAAAGAAGTAACAACAATTTTTCAAGGTAGTGCAAATACAGTTTATATAGGTGGTAATTGTGGTTTTCCGGTCTATTGGAAAAATAAAGAACTTGTTGTATTGGATGAACGTTATGGTGAAGTTCTGCAAATTACACAATCGAACAATGATATCTATGCTGTTGGATTAATTAATAAACATCAATCAAACAGTACTGGTCATACTGCTTGTTATTGGAAAAACGGCGTTCTTCACGAATTAGAAGATAATGCTCAAGCTTCAGGAATTTTTATTAACGGTGAAGATGTTTATGTAACAGGTTCAACAGGAGACGTTCCTGTAAATTATAAGCCATGTTATTGGAAAAATGGTGTTCGTGTTGATCTGCCTACATCATAATTTTAACCTTACTTTTTTTTCTTTTAAGATTTGCTGTGATTAAATTTGAATATTTAAAAATAAGTGTAATTTAGGTCTTAAAATTATAACCCAATGCGATATTCAATACATTCTATTTTATTGCTTCTTTCTCTTTCAAGTACATGTCTATTGGCGCAGACTAAAGAAGAGCTTAAGAAAAAATATGAAAACAGCGATCTTCATAAGGAAACGGAGAAAAAGATGAGAAATTCTAGAGCCTATCCCGATAGTGTGATTCTAGCACCTCTTCATTTTACAAACTCTTTCGTTACTTTAGATAGCGCTGTTAGTGACTTTCAATCTTTCAGTATCGATGTAGAAATATTGAATGACATTCCTGATGATTATGCGTTTTATATTTCACCTTTCAACATCAGCTTAAATGGTATGCCTATATATGGGGGCATCCAAACCCATTCTGATGGTTTTAGTGTGAAAGATAATTCCTATCAGCAGATCGGCAGAGGTGGGATTTTTTCGCGTTGGTATGAACGAAGTAAGGAAGCTACTCGCTCCAAAGGATATTACAATAGTAGTGATGGCGAAGGTGATTTCATCAGTGTTCGAAATAAACTTAATTGGAATAAGGGAAAATATCGCCTAAAACTTTCAAAAGCAGATTATGTTCCTGGAAAAGCAGTTCCAGAACACTATAATCCTAAAGATCTATATTTCGCCTGGGGCGATATGGAACATACGTGGGTAACCTACACGGTTGAAAATTTGGAAACTAAGAAAATTGATACCATAGGTTCCATGGCTTTTCCTGGCAAGAAGTTAGTGATGGGCAAAAGTATCATATACTTTACAGAGCAGTATCATAAAGCGTTTGATTTTGCCAGTAAGGATCGTAAACTAGGAGAGGGGTATCTCCGATATAAGGATATCCCAGTCATTGATATGACTTTAAGTAATTTGAGGATAAATGATAAAGAGTTTATTCCAAAGGAAATAAAAACTCATCATAACAGAACACATCATCCGGATCAGGATCAGATTGCAATGCCAATGCCGGTTCTGTCGACAGATAACTATAATCCAACAACTGGAGTATTGACTTATCGGATCGGTAAGTTGGTGAAGTGGTAAATAATCAGTAAATAGTAATGTCTATAAGGCCACAGAATATTCTGGTCTTATAGACATTACTATTTATGGCTCTATTACTTTTTAAATAGATTTTTAAAAAATGAACTTAATGTGTCTTTTCGCTGTTTATCAAGACCTAAGATTTTCAGATCTATTTCGATATTATTTTCTTCCGCATACGCATACCATTTTGCAAATTGAACTTCATCAGCATATTCTGAAGCAGGTCTATAATAATATAATAATTGGTTTACAGCATGATGGTAAACACCTATCTGCATTGCTTTTTCGTAATAGCTGATTGCTTTTTTAAGATTTATTTTTAATCCACCGAGGCCACGTTCATACATAATAGCATAGTAAATAGGTGAAAATTCTTCATCGTAATCTTTTTTTAAAAGCGGTAGAACCTTTTTATAATCTTCTTTTGTAAAATATATATCGGCTAGCTTATCCGAATTGAAATAATATAATTTCTGGGCTTTTAAATAATAATCTAACGCTTTGTCTTCATCTTTTTCTACCCATTGGCCGTGGTAATAAAGATCTCCCAAATTAGCCCATCCTAATCCATTGCCCAATTCTCCAGCTTTAGTGTATGCATTTACTGCTTTATCAATATCTTTCTTACAGCCCAGGCCATTTTGATAGTGATATCCCAAATTGTTCCAGGCATTCTTTTCTCCTAATTTTGCAGCCTTTTCATATAATTCTAGACCTAAAGCTAGGTTGGCATGAACTTGATCTTCGGTATCGGTATAAATCATGGCCAATTCGGTCATCATTTGAGGATGCTTTCGCTGCACACCTATTTTTAAAACTTCAATTGCCTCCTCTATTTTGTTTTTTTTCAAAAGATCAAGACCTAATTCGTACAAGCTTTGATTATCGAAATAGTGAAAGTAATTTGCGCCGATTTTAGATTTCCAACCGGTGTAATATTTTAAGAAAAAAGCTAAGTCTTTTCCCCTTAAGTTCTCTTTTTGGTTATAGCATTTACCCATCTCCTCAGGTGTAATTTTTCTGATTTTCATCAGTTTGTCAAGACAAAACAATTCTTCTTTCTGATAGAGGAAAAGCTCATCGTTATGATGGTCAATTACTTCTGAAACATACTCGTAAATTGGACTTAATTGATTGGTCTGTCCATCCCAATATTGCATTCCATCTTTTAAGTGCACTCTTAAAAAGTGTTTTTCAAGCTGTTCGATTTTAAGATAAGAAGCATTGGGCTCTAGTAACCAATGGTTGTTAAAGGCATCAAAAATTCCATTACCAATTTCGGTATATAATATGTAGATATCTTTAAAGAAGTTTGCCAGATAATCAATTTCAATTTTTTGAATATTAGCATCTTCTTTTAGATAATTTTCATTTATCGGATTATAAATAAACCATTTTTTAGCCTTAAGGTAAACAAAAGTCTGGTAGTTCGAAAGTGTGATTACCTGATCTATTTCTGTATCAAGAATTTTTCCATCAGATTTGATAATTTCAATTTTTTTATTCCCTTTGTTTGGTTTTACATAGAAAAAGTTATAGGGCAGTACATGTAATACATCTTCGAGATAATCGCCAATATGGACCCCTCTATTATTAAAATACTTACGCTTTGAAGTTCCTGCAATTTTTATAAAGAAAAGTTCACTCCCGTCAAAATCAAAAGGACTTTCACTATCTTGATTGATGACGTTTTCATTTTTATGATTGATTAACGTGTATGTGCTACCTGTTTTTGCATTAAAATAATTCCCATATAGATGTGTTAACTCCTCATAAATAGGTGGAATAAGCAATTGATGATCTACCATATTTATAAGCCCAACCTTAGCATCAGAAGTTACACAACCAACTAGATGCTTAAATTCGTAATCGTAATCTGAAACTAGTCCGTAATAAATTTCAAAAACATGAGATGCATCATCATAAGTTGGTGGAACTATTTCAGTTCCTTTTGTGTCTAGGTAACCAAATTTGTTGTTTTTTTGAATAACTGCAATTCCATCCTCAAATTCAGATATTTCATCATAGTAGGCAGGAGTAATGATATTACCTTTTATATCTTTTAATCCTTTTACATCATTTTCTGTAAACACTTCAGCATAATCGTGTTTATAAACATCTTCATTCCAATATCCTAATCCGTAGTTTATCCAATCTGTTTTTAGAGCCTCAAGAAAATTTTGATAACCGGATGCTTTCAATATACTATCGAGCGGTTTTAAGCTTTGAGATTTTGTTGCCTTTAGGTAACTTTTATTTTTTTGTTGGATTTCAATAACCCAATCTTTCGCTTGTTCTGATTTTCTTTCCTCATTCATATTGAAGACATCCGTACCATCGATCAAGAACGTATCATAGGGTAAGTTTTCTAACAAATCAAATAGCTGATTGACGGGCTCGTAATACGCCTTTTTATAGTGCAATTGGTATTCATCGGCCAATAGCGTGTAGAATTGCCTTAATAACACAATTCCCGCTTCTCGGTTTGCATATAATAGTTTTCCTTTTGCCCTGATTTCAGAAGCAAAAAGTGGTAATAAAAGAGGGGGTATTTCGTAGTTCCATTCTCCCAAATAATAGGGATAGCTTTCACCAGATTGGGAGTCGATATTATAGATGTAAATGCGATGTGCCATTTTTATAATTTTATTAAGATCCTAATCAAAGATAAAAAGATTAGTTTCCTAAAACATTCGCTGAAATTGGGGATTTTTAAGAAATGATATCTGCATACAAGTTATATTTTTCAGAATTTATGATAGCAAAGAACCAGCAGTATTCGGGATATATCGGTCAGAATAATGAAAAATATTGTTTAAAATTTACTGAAAATAGTATCTTTATTTAATAACAACAATACTAAATATTATAATCCTTTTACAAGTTATCTAATGAGATACATTTATTTGCGTTTTATTGTAGTGGCGGTGATTTTGTTTCTTTTCAATACGTTACACAGTTACGCGCAACGTCATGTTGTTCTTGATTCTATTGTTCGAGTGCTAGAGAATAACTCTATGTATAGAACTTCTGTAAATTGGAAACATATAAAATCTACTATTTACAAATCAGTAGACTCTAAAGCTGCTGATTCAATATATCAAATCATTCCAGCAGTTCAGAAGCTTTTTTCATTACTCGGTGATCAGCATGGTGTTCTTATATATAAAAATGATATTTTTAAAGGAAGAAAAAAATACGTTAATCGTAAGATAGATTCGTCGCTTTATACTTATGCATATGATGAACAATATGCATTTTGTACAAAGATACTTAATGACAAATATGGTTATATATCAGTACCATCACCTACTATTTCACTGGGATTGATAAAAGATAGAAAACTTGCTTTAGAAATGCTTTCGAGTATGTCTCAGACATTGCAAGATTCATTATGCAGTTTAACTTCCCAAAAGTTAGATGGAATAATTGTGGACTTAAGATTAAGTTTGGGAGGATCATATGCTATACCAATAAGTGGTTTATCTCCGTTAATTGGTGACGGTACCGTGTTTACTGTTCAACAGGCCAACAGTAATACTGAGGTGAAATTAGTTAATGGAAGTATGCTGGAGAATGGCAATATAATTTCTAACACCAAAGCTGATTGCTCTTTTAAAGTTAGCAAGATTGCAGTGTTGTTAGGACCTTTGACTGGTAGTGCGGCAGAACAAACAGCACTCGCTTTTAAAGGGAAGTCTAATGTTAAGTTTATTGGTGAAAATACTGCAGGGTATTTAACAATGACAAAGCTGGTGCAATTTAGTGATGATCTTATCTTTACTTACTCAGGGGGGGATATTAAAGCTAGGGATAATAATGTGTATGCAGAGGATATTTCACCCGATTTATTGATCAATGCAGGTGATAATTTTAAATCACTGTCTGATGATGCTAAAGTAAAAGCTGCAATCGATTGGTTTAAAAATTAACCTTACAAGTGGTGATTTGAAATATTATAAATACTGTTTACTTTATTTATATGAACTTTTGAATCCAGTTATTAATTAATTTTATTTATGATGAGGCTAAAATAAAATTAATGGAAATCGTACTTTGTGGATAAAAATCTGTTATATTTTTTTGCTATTTTGAGATTGTGGAAATAGTAATAAAATAATTCCAATGCCTAAAATCATTGTAATTGTGTAGGCAATGAGTGCGGTAGATTCTGCCTGTTGTTCGAATCCTAAAGGTACAGTTTCATGAAATAAACCAGTATTGTTTTTATATCCCATTAACCAATGAGCGGTATTCCATCCAAAATGGAGTCCTAATGGTAAGACAATATTTTTTGTTCTTAAAGAAGCTAAACCGAACAAAATTGCTCCCAATCCAGATCCAAATATTGCCATTTTTAAATTAGTGCCTGTTAAAATATGTTCTCCGATAAAAACTGATATAACAATTGATAATGCTAGCCATGGTCTTAAATTGTCGCGCAATCGCCATAAAAGGTATGTTCTAAAAGCGAGCTCTTCACGACAGGATACAAAAAAATATAAAAATATATTAGCGGTAAGAAGTTTGTAATTAAAAGATCGTGATTTTACGAATGTAACATCAGTAAAATATGTCAGTAGTGCTGTCATCGTCATTACCATCAGAACACTTAGCAAAATACCTATTCCAAATTCAGTTATACTTTTCTGATTATATTGGATTCCGATTTTTGTTAAACTAATTTTATCCCAGTACGTAAAGAGGTAAGCAATTATGAAGGTAAGTGTAGCGGCAAGTCCTAGTGAAAATAGGTCAGGGTTGGTGCTATTTTTTGTTACACCAGAAGCTAGGGCAAATACAATGAGCGTAAAAAGATAGAAAATTATAATCTTAAAATATATTATAGCTGTTTTCATCAGTCGAATCATTTTTATGCGATGAATTTAATGAAAAATTTTAAATAGATTTTGAGACAAATACCTAGTAAAATCTCTGGCCACTAAAACATAATCGATGTTTTAATAAAATTTTAACTTTCCAATGCTTTTAAAAATACTGGATCCAAAGGAGATATGCTCGACGCAAAATAATGACTTAGATTACCGTTTTCATTGACTATATATTTGCTGAAATTCCAATCGGGTGCATGATCATTCCATCCATTTTGTGAAGCTTGAGTTAACCATTGGAATACAGGATGCTGTTCATTAGATTTGATCACTATGTTTTTTTTTGCAACAGGAAAGGTGACTCCGAAGTTTACCTGACAAAATTGCTCAATATTTTTGTCTGTGCCTTTTTCTTGCTCTCCAAAATCATTGGAAGGAAAAGCGATGATAGCAATGCGGTTGCCCATTTTCTGATATAGCGCTTGTAATTCCTCATATTGACGTGTGTAACCGCAATCAGAAGCGGTATTGACAAGGATTACTTTCTTTCCCTTAAAATCTGAGAAGTCTATTGTCATACCATTGCTTTTTACTGCTGTTAACTGGTAAAAAGACTGTAGTGCAGTTTTGCCAGAAGGAGCATGCAATATTGTTCCCATTTTTCCGGATCTGGAAAGTTTTTTGATTAGGGGATATAAAGTATGTAGTATTTTTTGTTTGAAATTCATAGTAATGTAGCGTTGATGAAAAGTAAAAGATATTATATGTTTATAACAAGAAAATAACTCGATGAAAATTACTTGGCTAAATATTGTAAAAAGTACTAAGTTACATATTTTGATAAGTTTTTTCCTTACCTATACATTCAACTTTAAATTAATGACGGATAAATTCTTTTAACATCCTAGGGAATTTATTGAAACAGCTTGTGAATGCCTTTTTGATATATTTTATTTTATGACAAACAAAAAAGTGTGATTATTTATTTATAAAGATGTTATTTGAATTTTGTAAAATAAATATAATAGTATGGAAAAGAATGATATAACAATTGTCTTGGTACATGGAGCCTGGGGAGATGGATCACATTGGAGTAAAGTAACAAAAATCTTATATGAGGCAGGATATAAGGTTAGAAGCGTGCAGAATCCTTTAACCTCCATGGCCGCTGATATTGAAAGAACGATCGATCTTATTGATAAAGAAGAAGGTAAGGTGCTACTTGTTGGACATTCTTATGGTGGCGCTGTGATTTCAGGGGCTGGTCATCATGAGAATGTAGCGGGACTAGTTTATGTTGCGGCATTTGCTCCGGACAAGGGTGAAAGTTTAGGAGGTATTTTTTCACGTAGAGAGCAGCCCAGCGGTGCTGCTAATATTGTCCCTGATGCGAAGGGTTTTCTTTGGATCAAGTATGACAAGTATCATGAGAGTTTTTCACAGGATCTTGATCCTATAGAATCAATGGTAATGGCTTTGTCTCAGAAACCTACTCATGGCAGTATTTTTGGCGCTGAGGCTGATGAACCCGCTTGGAAAGTAAAACCGAGTTGGTATCAGATTTCCAATAACGATCATATGATTCCACCTGAAACACAAAAGGAAATGGCCGAAAGGATAAAGGCAAAAGAGGTAATTGGTCTTGATGCCAGCCATGCTTCTATGGCTTCCCATCCTAAAGAGATTGCAGATTTCATCATAAAGGCAGTACAAGCTTTGTAAATTTAAAGTAAATACTGTTTTAGAGTTGTCTATAAACCATTGAGATATAAGTAACTTAATTTAGAATGGAAAACAAGACCAGAAGTTTTAACTTCTGGTCTTGTTTGTTTAAAAATGCATGTATTAAAGCGAGTCATTGAATACATTTCATTTCTAAGGGATAATAATCTTATAAAACTTATAATTTTGATAGTTCGTTATTTATTAAAATAAGTTCCTCAGCAGTAAAATTGATATCCATTGCCTGTGCATTGGCTATCGATTGTGACGCATTTCTGGCGCCTGCCAATACCACAGTTATGCCTGGTTGCAATGTTGTCCAGCGAAGGACCAATTGTGCTACGGTAACTCCCTTGTTTTGTGCAATAGGGGCAAGTGTTGCGATCAGGCTTTTTACTTTTTCGAGATCAAACTGTGAGAAATAACCGTTGCGGTGGTCATCTTGTTTTAAGGTGTTTTCTGTGAAGTATTTTCCGGTCAGTAGTCCTCTTTCCATCGGGCTGTAGGCGATAATGCCGGTTTGGTTTTCCAATGCATAAGGCACTAGATCCTGTTCAATACTGCGGTTGAGCATGCTGTATGAAACCTGATTGCTGGCTAGGGTAAGTGTTGCCGATGCTTCTTTTAATTGATCAACGCTGTAGTTACAAACGCCCGCTGCACGGATTTTTCCTTGCTGGATCAGAACTTCTAAAGCCTCCATCGTCTCGCTGATAGCGGTAGTCGAGTCCGGCCAATGGATCTGCAACAGATCGATGTAGTCGGTACCCAAACGTTTCAAACTTTCTTCCAGCTCTTTAATGATATTGGCTTTAGATGCAAATTTATATACCGGTATTGTTTTACCGTTCTCTGATGCATCAAAGAAAAATTCACCTTTTCCCTGGTTACTTCCATCCCAGACCAAACCAAATTTGGTCAGTAACTGTATTTTTGATCGGTCTTTTCCTTTAATGGCTTTGCCGATCATTTCTTCACTGAGACCAAATCCATAGAAAGGTGCAGTATCAATACTTGTCACACCGTGATCAAGTGATGCATGTACGGAAGCAATGGAATCTTTTTTTTCATTTCCGCCCCACATATTGCCTCCAATGGCAAATGATCCATACGTGATGGCCGATAATTCTAATGCTGTATTTCCTAATTTTCTATATTCCATTGTGCGGTTGTTTTTAAATTAATGTTGTTGCAAGAATGATTGGTTTTTCCTGAAGCTTATCTGCTACAAGTTCACCAAATGCCTGTATGTAGGGTTGCTGATTGTGCGCATCTAAACCTTGCTGGCTCTTCCATATTTCATAAAAGGTGAACAGGTTGCTGTCATCGATACCTTGATGCAGGCTATATAGTTCGCAGGCATCCTCTTTTCGGGTTTGCTCTACCATATGCTGCAGTACGGAAAGAACTGCAGCTCTATGTTCATCTTTTGTTTTAATGATGGCTGTTAAATGTATTTTCATGATACTAATGCTTCTGTTAGTTGTGGGGTAAATACTTTGTCAAGGTGTTTTTGGTAGGCTTCCATATCACGTAATATGTCCGCATTTTTTTCCACATCATGGAAATGAAAGCTTTCTAATTTTTCAAGGGATGCAAATGCATTCATACGATGAAAACCAAATAAAGGACCGTCATCTACACTGGTTTGATTGAAAAACTCTCCGGGTAAAGTGAAGGCAGTCTTTGGCGCATTCCAGCTGCTGGTCACCATATATTTGCGACCCTGCAACATACCACCAGTTCCGTAGTTGATGTCCGGGTTTTCAGAGCGGCGGCCGTCACTGTGGTATATGCCTGTACGGTGCCCTGCGGTAAACACTTCGTCAATATACTTTTTAAAAGCATTTGGTACCTGGAACCACCACATTGGAGTGTGGTAAATAATGTAATCTGCCCAAACAAATTTCTGAACTTCTTCGTCATGATCGTAACCATCTGCAATATGGGTTACTTTGATTTCTACGGAGTCAAATTTTTCAAAAAAAGCGATTGTATTTTCGGTTACTGTTTTATTGAACCGTCCGCTTGAATGCGCGAATGATTGTCCGGCGTTGATAATTAATATATGTTTCATATGTAAATGAATTTTCTTTTAATGGGCATATGGAATATCCAGATTATTTTTATTGCTGTTAGGCTATCGTGGATATTTCATTTTGCTTTATTTTAAATTTACTGTTACAAAGGTATCGGGGTTTTTGTTATTACAGAAATAGTATAAATTATAATTAAGTATTATATTTATGATACTTGTATTTTCACATCATACCGTACATGATTTACCAAACTTAATATAGACGATTATATAGGAATTAGGAGGGTGAGCATTAATGAACCTTTTTAATATTCTGAAAAATAACGGTTTATGTTCTAGTGAAAATGACCGATACTAGCATTTATAATCTTTTTATTGTTATAGACGTATTATTTTTATGATACTTTTAGTATTTTTAAATCATATTTTTGATAATATGGTTAATTTGGAATGGTACCGCACTTTTAAAGCGATCTATAAAACAGGAACATTAACAGGTGCTGCGGAAATCTTATTTATTTCACAGCCGGGTGTTAGTTTGCATTTAAGTTCATTAGAAACCTATGTTGGTAATAAGTTGTTTGACCGTACAGGTCGAAAAATGATCCCAACAGAACATGGAAAAGTATTATATAATGCGTTGGTCGAGCCCTTAACAAAACTCGAGGAGGTGGAGAAAAACTTTCAGCGCTCAACAGAGAAACATATCCCGACAATAAGTGTAGGCATGTGTTTTGAAACTTTTCAGATTACTTTGGAACAATATGTCTCAACACTGCCTTTTAATCTGATTATCAGTTTCGGCGAGTATCCCGAAATGCTTGATCAGCTGGACAAAGGTATTCTAGATTTGATCATCACCCCTAAAAAGGGGGTGTCGGCCAATATTGAGCATGAACCGTTTTCATATGAAAAAATAGTACTTGTAGGGGGTAAAGAGGTCGATATTGACGCTTTTAAAGAAGTCCTGAAAACAAAAAATAAGGGTTTTATTGAAGATTGGCTGAAACAGCAGAAGTGGTACGGTACAACTGGCGATATGGAACATCTTTTTAATTTTTGGAACTTAAATTTTGGTAAAAAACCAGATTTTAGACCTAATTATATTGTCCCCAATCTGAATTCTATCGTACGCTGTTTAAGTGCAGGTGGAGGTCTGGCTGTTGTGCCTGATTTTTTATGTAATACTGAGATTGATAACGGGCAGATCCAACTGGTGTGGGAAGGAGATAAAAAACTCAAAAATACGTTATATTTTGGTTGTCGAAAAAAGACACTCCATCAGGAAGAAATTGATCATATTAAAACATTGTTTAGAAAAGTAATGGCCCGATAATTTTAAGCGTATTTTATGGAAACTACTAAGATAAAATGGGGAATAATAGGCTGTGGTGATGTAACGGAAAAAAAGAGCGGACCTGCATTTAATAAAGTACCGGGTAGTGAGCTGCTTGCTGTTATGCGTAGAGATGCTGAGAAAGCTGCTGATTATGCGCATAGGCATGGAGTTCCTTTTTGGTATGCTGATGTTGACGGAATACTAAACAATCCCGAAATTAATGCCATTTATATTGCAACTCCTCCATCTTCGCATCTGGAATACGCACTTTTAGCATTGAAGCACGGAAAGTATGTTTATGTTGAAAAGCCTGTGGCACTTAACGCCAGTGAAGTGTCGATTTTGGCAAATGCTGTTCAGAAATATCAAGGTAAATTGGTGGTTGCTCATTATCGCAGACAGCTTCCGCTATTTTTAAAAATTAAAGAAATGATCAATAATGGTCTTATTGGTAATGTCCGGATGGTGGAGTTGCGTCTTTGGCAGAGCCGTTCTCCGGCTTTAGTCACTAAGGGAGCTGCTGATTGGCGGACAGATCCTGCGATATCTGGTGGTGGTTATTTCTTTGATCTTGCACCACATCAATTGGATCTGATGATCTATTTTTTTGGCACGCCTTTGTCTTATCATGGTTTTAGCCTAAATCAATCTACGGATAGTGCTGTTGCTGATCAAACAAGAGGCACAATTGTTTTTGATAGCACGATCGTTTTTAATGGAAGCTGGTCTTTTAATGTAGCATCGTCGGATAACGTGGATTGCTGCGAAATAGTTGGAGAAACGGGGAGCTTAACATTTTCAATTTTTGGTAATAAAGTTGTTTTGAAAAATGAAAGTGGAGAGGAGGAATTTTCATTTGATCATCCCGAAAATATACAGCTACCTATGATTGCAAGTACAGTTAATTTCTTTAAGGATATGGGATCTAATCCAAGTTCCATTGAAGAAGCGGTAACGTTAATGCAGATTATTGATGCTTTTGCTACTGTGGAATAATGAGGGTATTGATTTAAAAAATAAGGGTTGTTCAATTATTGAACAACCCTTATTTTTTAATGTTTTTGTCTATTACAAAATAGACTGACATACTTTAAGCGACCTCTAGTGTTGCTTGAATTGTCTTCGTAATCGCATCCAATAATACTTCCTTATATGCCATGAAATGGATCTGACGATCTACTTCTTCAGATACTTTTAAAGCTGTCTTAGCTGTCTTTACAGCTTGCAGTTCATTTAAATAAAGATCGTTAAATGTTGCGGTATCTTTATTTTTCAGTATTCTTATCGTGTGTGAATATTGTTCAAATATATCCGTGATGACAGCTAAATTTGCACTATCAAAATGTTGAAGTTCATTTGTTTTTTCAGAAAGCTTCTCAAGCTTTTTTCTTTCTTTTGCGTAACCCATAATCCTGCGAAGTTACAGATTTTTCTACAGCTATTTGCAAATGATGTGGAATACTCCAGAAGAGGTTTATTCCATTGGGCAGCTACCACGTTGTAGGCTGTACGGTTCGAGCAACCAAATAAGGTTGATCTTGATACAAAAGTATATTGTTTTACAGGAGAGGCGAGGGAATAAAAGTAAAGTATTTATTAACTTTATGTTACAATAGCTGATCCATTTTGATTTTTTATGGGTAGCATATGACTCTCTTTAAGCCTACCAATTTTTTCATTTTGCATAGTATATGCAGGCAGATTCATAATCATATAATAAGGTCATTTTCTATCATTTAGCTCTTCATAGTGATGAGTTTTGTATTGCACTTATTTCAATGAAAATGCTGTTTGTGTTGCTTTTTTGTTAATGATTATGTAAATGATTTTAAATTTTTTGCGCAATTAACACCTATTGTTAAAAATATTTTATTTATTTGTTTCTGCGTGTTCACTTGGAATCATGCACACTAACATACATTAACGAACTAAATTAAATGAAAAATTCTAAACTATTTCATGTTTTAGCCTTTTCTATGGTATTTGGATTTGGTGGTCTCAACCAATCGATCGCCAGTACGCTGTCTGAATATCAAAGCAACCAAGTTAAGATTTCTGGAGTTGTTAAAGATGCGACTGGTCCGATCTCAGGAGCATCTATTGCTGTAAAGGGCACATCGATCGCCACTTTTACGGATGCTTCAGGTCGATTTACTTTAGCGACTATTCCTGCAGGATCAAAAATTGTGATCAGCTATGTCGGCTATGCATCTAAAGAAATTGAATGGAAAGGGGAAAGTACCTTGAATGTGCAACTGGAGTCTACATCAAATGATCTGGATGAAGTTGTTGTAGTTGCTTACGGTACCGCTAAAAAATCAACCTTTACAGGATCTGCCTCGGTGGTGAAATCGGATCAGCTGGAGAAAATATCAGGATCGGGGTTTGCAGAGGCATTGCAGGGGATGAGTCCAGGTGTTAATGTGGTGAATAATGAAGGTAACCCGGGCGGTGACACCCGTATTCAAATTCGTGGTATCAGTTCTATGTCGGGTAATTCTAATCCGCTATATGTGGTGGATGGCATGCCTTATGATGGACAACTGAATTCAATATCGCCTTCGGATATTGAGTCGGTTACAGTATTGAAAGATGCTGCAGCATCATCATTGTACGGGTCGCGCGCAGCAAATGGTGTGGTCGTGGTGACAACTAAAAAGGGAAAAACAGCTAAACCGCAATTGAATTTTAGATCGGCATGGGGTACTTCGGACAATGCAGTCAAAAATCCGACAAAAGCTTCTCCGCAGGAACAATTACTGAATACTTGGGAAGCCATGTACAATGATCAGTTCTATAAATATAACTTAACATCGGACAAGGCCGGGGATTGGGCTTCGGACAATGTCTTGAGTAAACTGCTTAAGCAGGTGACCAATTCGAAAGGTGAACCTACATATGTTTCTCCTTTTCAGCATATCAATGAAGACTATGTGTTGCATGATGGTAAGGGTAATCCCTATATCAATCCAAACTTGAAAATGATCTGGAATGAAGAAGATTATGATGTGTATAAGGCTGTTTTTTCTAGAAAACTAAGACAGGATTATGGCATGGATGTGTCGGGAACTGCTGGTGATGGAAAGACAAATTATTTCCTTTCATCTTCGTACCTAGATGATAAAGGATATGCTTCCAATCAGTACTTTAAGCGTTATGGCTTCCGTGCGAATGTGACGACTCAAATCAACAAATGGTTACAGGTGGGTGGAAATGTTTCTTACAGTGGGTCTAGACAGAATGTTTCTGGTGCAGCACGTGCTTTAGTGTTTACGACATCGATGTATTCACCTTATTTACGTAATCGCGATAATACAGATTGGGTTTACTCCGAAAAAACAGGTAAACGCATGTACGATTATGGCGATTATGTTAATAATTTCTTTGGAGCCAATGTGTTACAGAATAATGGTGATTATTGGAATAATGACAATGATGAAGATTTTAATAATTTTATGCGTACGATGATGGCATCCCGTTTCTTTGCTCAGGTTAACTTGCCTTATAACTTGAGTTTCAAAACGAGCCTCAGTATTGACGATAACAGTTCTAAAAACTTTTTGTACGGATCTGCAGTTCATGGAGCAGGACAGCTCGCTCCTTATGGTGTAACGGTGCTTACTAATGGTGGAAATGCGACTCGCTCGAATACGAACACTAAATCAGTGACGTTTAACAATATCTTAAGCTGGAATCAGGATTTTGGTAATCATAATTTTTCTGCATTGGCCGGTCAGGAATCGTATACCAACAACAGTCTTTACGACTATGGTTATGGTGAAGGCATTATGCAATTGGGGCAATATGAACTAAGTTCGACAACAAAGAACTGGCAGGTGCAGTCCAATAAAAACCGTTTTGCTTTATTATCTTACTTTGGAAAGTTAGATTACAATTATAGCGGTAAATACTATTTATCCGGTTCATTCCGTCGTGATGGATCTTCCCGTTTTCATCCGGATAACCGCTGGGGAAATTTCTTTTCCGCAGGACTTTCCTGGCAGATCGCTAAGGAAGATTTCTTAAAGGATGTGAGCTGGTTAGATAACTTTTCCTTCCGCTCCAGTTATGGTACTACCGGTAATGATAAGTTAAGCCGTAGAGGAGATAACGGTGTTGGAACCGGTGATATTTACTATGCCTACCAGGGTGTATATGAAGCAAGTGATCTATATGGTCAAGCGGGTTTAAAACCATCTGCATTTCCTACGCCTGCTTTGATCTGGGAGAAGAACAAGCAATTTAATGCTGCATTTGATTTTGGTATTCTGAAAAACATCTACGGTACCATTGAGTATTACTCCCGTACTGCTTCTGATTTGCTTTACTACAAAGAGTTTCCACTTTCTGCACAGGTCGGTAATGCGAATGGTTTGAATACAAACTTAGGTGATTTGAAAAATTCGGGTTTTGAATTCTCATTGGGTGCTGATGCGATCCGTAATGAAAACTTTAGATGGAAAATTGATGCGAATCTTTCGACGTTGAAGAATGAGATCACTTATTTGCCAGGAGGTGAATTTACGTACAACAACCGTGGTGCTGGTTATAAACTTTCGGAGGGATATTCCTTGTATGAATTTTATATGGTGAAAAATGCAGGTGTTAATCCTGAAACAGGAAACATGCGTTACTGGATACGTGATGGTGAAAATTGGAAAATGACGGAAAACTATGATAAGGATGTCACTTCGAATGATTATCAACGTATAGGGTCTGCTCTTCCTAAAGTGTATGGTTCTTTGACCAATGCGTTTAATTATAAAGGGTTGGATATGTCCTTCATGTTGTACTATTCGCTAGGTTCTAAAATGTTTGATTATGCTTATGTGGAGCGTACAGCAGTACGTGGTGGTGTTGGTGTAATCCAGGATCTAATAGAAGACCATTGGCGCAAACCTGGTGATCAGGCTTTATTACCTAAATTTTCGAATGATGACTATGCGAGTACCCGTAAAAATTCTGATTTCTATGTGTTTGATAACGATTACTTAAGACTTCGAAATGTTTCTCTAGGTTATACGCTGCCGACAGCTACAATGGCGAGACTGGGGCTTTCTAAAGTGCGTCTGTATGTTTCTGGAGACAACTTACTAACGTTTGGGTCGGCTAAGAATCGCTATTCTGATCCGGAGACGGCTTTATCTGGTAATAATTATAATGGTTCTGCAGATAAAGATAATGGAATCCAAGGTTCAAGAAGAGTGTATATGGCTGGTTTACAAGTGTCATTTTAAGAAAGAATAGAAAATGAAAAATATCGTTAAAAGTTTACAATATATTGCATTAGGAACGGTTGTTTTAATGCAAACAGGCTGTAAGGATTTCCTTGATGCTAATTCTTCAACAGCGACTTCAGAGAATGTTGTTTTATCAAGTGCTTCTCAATTGGAGCGTGTATTGACTGCTACTTATAGACAATTGTATTTCAATGATCAAGGAATGGATCGGGTATATGCTGGTTTACCCGGTTTGCAGATGTATGTTGATTTAGGGGGGGCTGATATTGTGAGTCACACCAATATGGGAGGCAATCAGGTAACAGCATATACTTATGAACCGCAAAAAACACAGACGACAGGTTTATCTAATGGAATTTGGACGATGATGTATAAAATCATCAATCAAACAAATATCATTATTGAAGCGTTGCCTGCCGCGCAGGGGGAAGAGACATTAAAAAACCAGATTATGGGTCAGGCAAAAGCGATTCGTGGTCTTTGCTATTTCCATCTGATTCAAAATTATCAGCAAACTTATATGTTGGCTAAGCAGAAACCAGGTGTTATTTTGCGTTTGAGTCCTAAGGAAAGTGAAAATTTACCTCGAGCTACTGTGGAACAGACTTATGCGCAAATCGTCAAAGATTTGACGGATGCAAAATCGTTATTAGCTAATTATACACAGCCTAATAAATGGACCATTGATAAGTATGTGGTTTCTGGTCAGTTGGCACGTGTGTATTCGGTGATGAACAATTGGCAAGGTGCTTATCAAGAGGCGAAAACTGCTTATACAAATTATAGTCAATTGATGACCAAGACACAGTATCAGTCTGGATTTGATGATGTGATTACAAACAACTATGCTGAGGTGATGTGGGCAGTTCCATTTACAACGACTAATAACCTAGGTGGAGGAACACAATTTAACTTCTGGTATAACCAGGATGAAAGCTATGGCGAGGGTTATACGGATGGGCCTATTTACTCATTTTTGGATTTCTTTGCTGATGGTCAATATGAAAAACTGTTTGAAAAAACGGAAGATCGTTACCAATTTTGGAAACGTACTAAAAATGCTTCTAAAGAATGGTCGACAAAATGGGCGTATAATAAGTACAAACATTATGGTGATGCGAATGGTGCTAAACAGGGAAATACGAGACCTGAGGTTTCTTTAATGCGTGGATCTGAGATGTTATTGATTATGGCTGAGGCTTCAGCTCAATTAAATAATGGTGAGGGTTTGGGTTATTTAAATAGATTGCAAACGGCTCGTGGAGTTAAAGGCTTGACAGTTGCCGCTTCTGGAACTCCGTTGCTAGAGGCTATTTATGTGGAAAGACGCAAGGAACTGTTATGTGAGGGAGTTACTGGAATTTATGATTTATTGCGTTTGCAAAAACCACTTGTCCGTATTCAGGAAACAGCAACTTATGTAGAGGGGCACTATACTTGGGGTGTGACGAACTTGAACGGTTATGTTGCAAGCAGTCCGGCACCAACGGGAACTTTTCCTTCTAATGACTACCGTATGCTCTGTCAAATACCACAATTGGAAATTGCCAATAATACGGCACTTTCAGAGGCTGATCAAAACCCTTATTCAGGAACAAACTAAGGTAGTCTGTATTCTGTAAAAACAGTTTTGTAGGTACAAGCTATAAATATGAATGTAAAATGGCCTAGTGTAATTCACTCGGCCATTTTAATTTTTTTACTGATTAAAGACGTCTTATCCAGATATTGCGGAAGTCAACAAGATCGCCATGGTCTTGCAATACGATTGGTCCTGGACCGTGAACTAATGTTTTTGGTAATCCGATGTACTCTGTAGTTCCTTCGATCTGCGTATTGTATTGTACCACAACACCATTGTGTAAAACGGTTACGATGCCTTTTTTGATTAATACACCATCGGCATTAAATCGTGGAGCGGTATACAAGACGTCGTAAGTATGCCATTGTCCAGCTGGTTTGGTTGCTGTGACCAAGGGTGGCTGTTGTTTATAGATCGATCCTGCTTGTCCATTGACATAGGTTGGGTTATTATTGTTGTCTAAGACCTGTAATTCATATTGACCCTGCAAAAAGATACCGCTGTTTCCTCTTCCTTGTCCTTCACCTTTGATGACTTCGGGACTTTTCCATTCGACATGAAGCTGGAAATCTTCAAAGTTTTCTTTTGTCTGGATATTCCCTGTTTTTGGGGTGGACGTTAAAACGTTATTTTTTACTTTCCAGGGTGCCTGCTCTTTTACGTTATTGGAACTTACCCATTGGTTCAGATTGGAGCCGTCAAAAAGAACGATCGCGTCAGAAGGGGCTTTGTTCTCAGTAGTTGTCACCGTACGCAGTACTGGAGTATAAAACTCGGTATCCTGCGGTTGAAATTTCGTTTGGGCATAACTTAAAGAACCAATTAGGCTCATGCTGAGGACACAGCAAGATATATAAATTTTGTTCATTTTGTAATAGATTGATTTCACGTAAATATAAGTATTCAATGTTAAAATCTGACATGCTTTTATGTAAGACTATTGTGATGGAAGTTTAGAATGATTGAAAATGACCATCGAAAAGAGGGTATAACTCATGTTTTAAAGTTAGGACAAAAGGTTGTCCACCAAAACTAACAAAATGATGCATTTAAGCGTTATAATTATAAAAGGAAACACTTTATCGTCACCTAGTTTTTCATTCAGTCAGGATAGAGCCCTTCGAGGGTTTCATGTACATCAATAACTAAAAACATGGATACACTAAAGCAATATCACGAGAAACGTAATTTTGAAAGTACAGAAGAGCCTAAAGGTAAGTTAAAGATTAAACGAGATAAAAAATTGCGCTTTGTTGTACAAAGACATCATGCCAGTAGATTGCATTATGATTTTAGATTGGAAGTAGCCGGTGTACTAAAAAGTTGGGCTGTACCAAAGGGACCATCATTGTTTCCTACCGATAAGCGATTGGCTGTTCAAGTTGAAGATCATCCCGTCGATTACGCAAATTTTGAAGGAACAATTCCGGAAGGTAATTATGGTGCTGGTACCGTAAGTGTTTTTGATAAAGGGTATTATGAGCCTTTAAATGGACAAGATGAAGATACTTTTTTAAGTAGTTTAGCGGATGGATCTATTAAATTTGTCCTACATGGAGATAAGCTCAAAGGAGAATTTGCTCTTGTCAGAATAAAAGGCGATCAAGAAGGTAAGTCGTGGTTACTCATTAAACATAAAGATGAATATGCAACCGAAGTATCCTATAATGCTGAAGATGCAGTTCCTGAAAAAATAAAAAAAGAAGGATTAGAATATAAAAAAGTAGGAGCAAAGAAGAAGTCAAAACGAATAGCTAAGCCATCGAATAATAGTGAACCAGAGCTGACTCAGCTGTCGCCAATGTTGGCCAAGCTAACCGATGCTATGCCCGAAGGGAATGATTGGTTATTTGAAAAGAAATTTGATGGTTTTCGCATTATTGCAGTAAAAAAGGATGAACATATTTTTCTTTATTCCCGAAATGGAAAAAATATGAACAAACTATTTCCTTCCATTGTGAAGGAGCTAATGGCTTTAAATAGGAATGTTTGGTTAGATGGGGAAGTGGTGATAGAAGATAGCAGAGGTAAATCGTATTTTCAGATGTTGGCAACAGGCGAACCATTGGGTAGTTCCTATCAACTGCATTATTATATCTTTGATATTTTGAATTTGGATGAAAATGACTTAAGTCAATACCCTTTATCTGAGCGAAAAGAACTATTGACTTTGTTTTTTAAAGGTTTCAAAAGTCAAATGATTGAGTTGGTTAACTTACTAAAAGGGACGCCTATGTCCATTTATCGTCAAGCAGAACGAAAGGGATGGGAAGGAGTCATTGCCAAAGATCTTACCAGTTTTTATCATGCTGGAAAACGAAGCAATCAATGGCTTAAGATTAAAATTCGACAAAGCCAGGAAGCTGTTATTTGCGGTTTTACAAAACCGCAGGGAAACCGTTCTTCTTTTGGAGCTCTCGTTTTGGGTTGTTATGACAATTCGGAGTTAACCTATCTAGGTAACTGTGGTACTGGATTTAGTGATGAGTTGTTGGAAATATTAATGGATAAATTGAAAGGGCTTATAATAAGCAAGAAGCCGTTTCCTCAAGATGTATCTGTTGCGAAGGAAAAGGAAGTGACTTGGGTGAAGCCGGATCTCGTCTGCGAAGTTTATTATTCGGAGTGGACAATGGACCATCATTTACGTCACCCGGTTTTCAAGGGATTACGTACAGATAAAAAAGCTAAGGAGATCGTCATGGAAGAGGTCAGAAATGAAAGGGTAAAAGAGAAGATAATTTCTATAAACCGCCATCGTGTAAAACTCACTAATCTTGATAAAATATATTGGCCAGATGAAGGATATGTGAAAGGTGAAATGCTTGAATATTATGAACAATATGGTGATTTACTATTGCCTTACTTAAAAGATAAGCCAATTTCACTTCATCGTTTTCCTAATGGAATAGGAGCTGATAGTTTTTTTCAAAAGGATGTCGATTTAAAACAAATTCCAGATTGGGTAAAGACCGTGCCCATATATGCTGAAAATACGGATAAAAATATCGATTATATAGTGTGCAATAATAGAGCAACCCTCTTGTTTATTGCAAATCTTGGCTCTATTGAGATAAATCCATGGCTATCGACGTATAAAAAGATTGAAAATCCGGATTTTGCAGTTCTGGATATTGATCCAAATGGAGCAGATTTTGATTCGGTAATTGAAATAGGGCTGACTGCTCATCGAATTTTTCAACAAGTTGGAGTTGCAGATTATATTAAAACATCTGGTTCGACAGGATTACATATCTACTTGTATGTCAAACAACGGTATACTTATGAGGTTGTACGCGATTTTATCCAGCTCATCGGAGAAATGATTCATGAGGAGCATCCTGATACAACAAGCCTTATCCGGGATCCTAAGAAAAGAAAGGGTTTAATCTATCTTGATTTTTTACAAAATAGAAGAGGACAGACCATCGCAGCTCCATATTCTATACGTCCTAAACCTGGTGCTACTATCAGCACGCCTTTACATTGGGAGGAAGTAAAGAAAGGTTTGGACATCAGACAATTTAATTTAAAGACTATAACGGAGCGATTGAAGAAAGTGGAGGATCCATGGAAAACCTTTTTCGACACACCTAGTAATATTAAAGAAGCTTTAGCGAACTTATAACTATTGTCAAAGCGTGAACACTTAATTGATATTTGAATATTTTCAGATTTATAAATACCAATTTTTGTCTTACTTTTAGTAAATTGTATAGAGAAGTAGACGGTTTATTTGTTGAATAGCAATACCATAAAGAAATTTAACCATTTATGTGAAAAATTATGATCTTTCATTGGGGTTAAATACCCGCTCTTGCGTATAAATTCAATGGTTGAATACACATTTCTAATTGTTTGAAAATAGTGTTGATGATTTAACTTGTGGTTTAGGGGGTATTAATACTCTTTTTTTTGAAAAAATATTAAAGGATATAGCACAGCGATTGCTTTAATGTTATCAACAATGCATGAATATTAAAATGATCCATGCTAGATAAAATTAGATTAAGTGTTAACAAAGATGTACGCAAGTACAGCAATAAAAAACTATCCTTTATGACAAAGACAGAATTTAACACCCAAGTGATCGAGCAAACAAATGAGCTCAAAGTTTTTGCAAAGCGTTTTACAAATGATTATGACGAGGTCAATGATCTTTTGCAAGATACCATGTTAAAAGCGGTAAGCTATTTCCGTAATTTTCAAGAAGGATCTAATTTAAAAGCATGGCTTTATACCATCATGCGCAATACTTTTATTAATAATTATCGACGTACAACTAAAAGTCGTTCTTTTATTACAACAGAAGAAGAGATCAGTACTTCGCATTTGCAATATTCTTCGGTAAGAAATGGTGGAGAAGATAAATTTGTGATGGAAGATATTCAGAAAGCATTGGGAGAATTGGATGAAGGGTTCTATATACCTTTTACTATGTTGTACGAAGGATATAAATATAATGAAATTGCTGAACATCTTAACCTTCCTATTGGAACAGTGAAAACTCGTATCCATATTGCGAGAAAAAGACTAAAGGGAACTTTATCAACATATAAAAATTAAACAGGATTAATTTCCATTTTGTGAAAAGAAGGGCATTCCTTGGGTTTAGGCCTTAGGAAGCCTTTCTTTTTTTGTTTTCAACTTTCCTGTTTGTGTTTTTTGGAATGGTATTTTCCGATTCCATAAAGGGAACATTTTTATGGATTTTGGGTTATTATATAGGAAGCAGGATATAAAAATTGTATATGAAGAATTTATTTAATGAAAAACATCGCTTGGGCTTAGGTGGCGTGGCTATAGGAACTGGTTTTGAAGTATTATCAGATAAGCAGTCATATGATATACTGCAAAAGGCATGGGATCTGGGTATTCGATACTATGATACGTCTCCCTGGTATGGTCTAACAAAAAGTGAAGCGCGATTTGGAGAATTTTTAAAAGATCAAGATCGGTCTGACTATATCCTCTCTTCAAAAATTGGTCGATTATTTGATCCAGTGATACCCGAAGCTGTTCCGCCTACCATGTGGAAGGCACCATTTCCATTTGATTTCGAACATGACTATACTGCAGATGGAACTAAGCGTTCGATTGATGATAGCTTACTGCGGATGGGCGTTGATCATCTGGATATTGTATTTGTACATGATCTGTCTGAAGATCAAGTTGGTGACCGCTATGACTATTACTTCAAACAAGCAGCAGATGGCGCATTTAAAGTATTATCGGACTACCGTGACCAAGGTATAATAAAAGGCTGGGGACTTGGTGTCAATAAAATTGAACCTATTTTGGACTGTCTTGCAGTAGCGGACCCTGATATCTGTCTGTCTGCCACTCAATATTCAATATTAGAACATGAAGATGCTGTCGACCGCCTTCTACCCGCTGTGCAAAAAAGTGGAGTAAAGCTCGTTTCTGGTGCTGGATATAATTCAGGATTTATTGCTGGGAGAAACCGATATAATTACAAATCTTTTATACCAAAGGGCATGATTGAAAAACGTGAGCGTATTGCACAAATAGGAGCTTCTCATGGTGTCGGAATTATCCCTATTGCCCTTCAATTTGTGCTTGCAAGTGAGGATTTCGTTTCAATCATACCTGGTGCAAGTACTACAGATCAAGTACGATCCAATGTTGAGGCTTTGAATACCGTAATTCCCCCTCAACTTTGGGCGGAATTAAAAAATGAAGGTTTAATTTATAACAATGCTCCTGTGCCACAAATTTAGTGTTACAGCGACATTGTGTTATAGATAAATTATAAAAAATGATTTCTAGGCGTTTAACAAAGTGATCAGGACTATGGAAAATAAAAAAAAAGGATTTATAAGTAAATACATAAACATATTTAAATCGACAGTATCGGGATTTATGAATGAAGATTGTCTTAAATACAGTGCCTCACTTTCGTATTACACTATATTTTCAATCGGTCCGATTCTCGTGCTTATGATTTCCCTTGCAGGGATCTTTTTTGGAGAGGATGCGATTCAAGGGAAAGTGTTTTCAGAAATGAGAGGTTTGGTTGGTCCAAGCGCCGCCAGACAAATTCAGGAAGTGATCAGCAATCTGAAACTATCAGGTAAATCAAATTTTGCATTGATTGCTAGTATTATCACCTTGGTAATTGGAGCTACGACTGTATTTGGAGATATTCAAAATTCCATTAATAGGATATGGCATGTTCGGGCAAAACCAAAACGAGGCTGGCTCAAGTTGATTACGGATCGATTGCTATCTTCCTCTCTAGTTGTTGGACTTGGATTTTTATTAATGGTCACATTGGTTGTCAATGGTATCATTCTAGCTTTTACAGATCGATTGCAGGTCTATTTCCCTGATATAACAGTTTTCTTTATGAATGCAGTTAATTTTGCATTAAGCTTTGGAATTATATTTATTTTATTCGGAATCATATTCAGAACATTGCCTGATGTTAAGATCGAGTGGAAGACTGTACGCACGGGAGCTCTTTTTACAGCCTTATTATTTATTATCGGTAGGTATGCCATTGGATTATATTTAGAATCTTCCGGAACTGAGTCAACCTATGGTGCTGCAGGTGCACTTGTATTAGTATTATTATGGGTATACTATACTGCTGCTATCTTGTATTTTGGTGCGGTCTACACACGTGAAAATGCCATTGCAAACGGTATACCGATTAAACCTGCTGACTATGCGGTTTATGTAGAAGAAAAGGAGCGTGAGCGTGTGGTGGAAGAAATTCCGGCCAAACCCGCTGATCAAGGGGTGTCTTAATATAATGTTGTCAGATGATTATCAGGATTTTATGCTGTTATTTAGATTTTCATGAATAGGAGGTGTATAAATTTTTTGATAATACTATTTCGAAAAGGTTAATATTAATGATAAGTTTGTTGTTATCAATGCTATTTTCTTTCCGATCTGCGGTAAAGATATCTGGCAGTTGAATTACTTTTCAATTAATAAATATAAATGATGATAAAGACATCTTTAATGGTATGTGTTATGATGATGGGAATTTCTGTATCGGCACAGCGGAAGGGTTATCTTCCGCAGGGAGAAAATCAAGAAAGATATAAAGAAATCAGTGGACGGTACGGGAGTAATGACGGCATCTGTCTTTTTGAAGATGGTACTTTTATGCTTTATGGCTATGCTACAGCAGTTTTTGGGCATTATGGTTTTGAAAAGGACTACTTACTTTTTTATACGGATAAACAAGATCTATTTGAGATCTATGCCCACCAAGATCCATCTCTAGGCGCGGGAACGAAAATGGCTTTTGTAGGTTTTGAAGATGGAAATACCTATGTCAAGTTTGATAAAGACAGTGTACAGCAAGTGTTTAATGACGATGCGAACTGCTTTAGTAGCCCATTTGTATATGAAAAAAATACTTTTCCGAGAAGTATTAGTTTATATGCCGCAGAAAATAGTCAGGACGATTCTCTAGCTTCATGGAATTATCAGAATGATAAAGGCTTTAATAATTTTGTGCTCGTACACAATAAAGCCCGACGAGAATATGAAGATTTTTCCGGAGCGTTATATAAGAATGAAGATAATCAATTGGTGATCCAGCTTTCTAATTATGGAGGGGAAGACGGTTATAAGAAACAGGAAAGTGATCAAGAATGGAATGATATCATGATGATGAAAAATGAATATCTTACATCGTTTAAATCACGTGATTTTATGCTTGTTAATAAGCATTATGGCACTTTTGAAAGGGATCTTTCTACCTATCGTCTGGACAAATTTACTAACCAGTATATGCGGCAGGATGACCCGGATAATGATGCCTATTATGAAGATAATGTGTATCAGGATGATCGTATCTTGAGTCAGTTTCTTAAACAGAATCTTATGGATAGGGTTATGAAGGGACGAGAAGAATTAGTATTTTCCGATTCAACTATCTTTTTCAGTAGCTGTACTGAGATCGAAAAGTCATATCGTTATAAAGGAAAAGTATTGAAGAAGGTCGATGATGAAGAGATGAAGGAGGTTGTGGCACCTCTTATAATGACATTGCCGGTCGAACAAACTAATACGGGGAATGAGAAAAATAGTAAAAAGATCCATAAATAATATAAACCTTCATAGACGATGTAATCTTTCTCTTTGTCCTAGATAGATCAATGTGTACATGGAATAATTTCTTTTTAATTGAGGCTATGCGCTAAAAAATTCAGGTTGTTGCTTATATACTTTGATACCATACATTGATGATATTTTGAAGTCAATTGATAATGAGTAAAAAAAATAATTCTATCAGTATTTCGAAAAAAAAGTTTGGAAAGAATAATAGTGCCATTTCATTAATTTTTGTCATTATGTTTTCTCTTTTAGGAGTCATTGGCATTATAATAGATTGGAAAAGTGGACTTTCCGGACTTGCTTTAGTAACTGTACTATATGTTGTTCATAGCTTCGTCAAGTTCAACTATTTTCTCTACTTTATTGGCTTGTCCTTTGTTGCTATATATCTGTTGAGTGAATGGCAGGATATTGAATTTTTACAGATCGTCCTTTCTTCGATTTTTCTAACTTTTTTATTTTTCATAAAATCGAGTTATCAAACTTATAAAGCACTTGATAGTTTTGAAATTTTCTATTTGGATAGCAGAGAGCTACATTGTTTATCAACGGAGAATGATGCAGATTATAAAGGCTATGCACTAGATCCTAGAAGTTATTTAAAGAAGTATGCTGCAGAAAAAATTAGCGCTATCTCTTTCAAAAGAAAAGATATGACCATTGCAATAGATGATCTATTGATACGACCTAGAGCGCTAACAACAATTGATCTAGAACAGATTTACGATTTTGTAAAAATTAATTATCCAAATCTTTTAAATAGAGACGAGTTTATTCAACAAAATCTAAGTAAAGAAAATCAATATTACATTCATAAGATTTATATTTTTAGTCCTATCCTCGTTTTGGCACTTGTTATCTATTTCTTCGGAAATAATGGTAAAGATCATATCCTAACGCTTTGCTGTTTAATACTAATGGTTATTCTGCCAGTTGTCATTAGTAAATTTTTAGCAAGAGTATGAAGTGTACTTTTCAGTATTAATATTTTCATAGCTAAATCATATACTAGTTTTTTCGTTTAAAATAGTCGAACACGGATTGTAAGATCTCTTAAGCGAATTGTAAACCCATCACAATATTGTCGATGTTTAAGGTATTTTTGTAATAGTAACAATTGAACATCATCGAGATTGCTAATGGTGTCATTTTCAAATTATATAAATGAACTATTTATTATTATTTTTCTTTACGATTTTATCTGCCTGTACCAATAATACGATACAAAAGCAGGACATGCGAAAATCTAAAATAGTGCAATTGCCAGGACATTATAATGTGCAGGATAATGCATGGGAAAACAGCGATCCGAATTATGATGCTTATTCTTCATTTGGAGAAGATCTTTATGCCACATTCAGTAAGTTGGATAAAGATGGAAATAGTTTGGGACTGGGTCTTATTGATAAGAGTGGGAAAGTTATTATACAGCCTATTTACAGCAGTGTAACGATGCGCATTAGGACGGAAAATGATTTTTTCGTCGTTAGTGATTCCCTTAATAATTATGGTATAGTCAATAGCGATGGTGTTGAAATTGTAAACCCTCAATTTGATGATATCTATTTTGGGAATAATGCGGCCGATTCGATGGATACAAAATTTGGATTGATAAAAGTCAGTAAAAATGATAAGAAGGGCTACATCAATGCCACTGGTCAAATTATTGTTCCGGTAAAATATGATGATTTATTTATGATGGGCAAGAATGGCTTGATCATGTTTCAAGTTTTGATTCCTATAGGTAATGGTAACAATACCGCTAAATGGGGAATTATGGATTTTGATCAAAAAATAATTAGCCCACCTCGTTTTTCTTATCCAAGTCGTTTTGAAAATGGTAGCGTAACACTTGTATCAGAAGGTATAGAATATGATGTAAATGAAAATGGAATAATTAAAAAAAAATAATGAACACTTTTTTTTAAGCCTTATTATGTATCATAATAACGTTGCGAAAATCTGCTTATTAAAGCTATTGAAAAATGAAAGATTTTTTTAAAAATAAAATAACGATCTTTTTTACGTTAAGTGCATTATCGATTTTGATCGGAATTTTAATTGCGATTATATTAGCTACGGGGGTTTCTGCTCCAGATAAGTTAGCCGCGATGTACATTTTTTTTGGACTGATTCCTGTTTTGCTCATCATTGTGATTGACAGAATCTGTGTTTGGAAATTTGGAACAAGAAAAGTAAATAAAATTCAGCTTTATATCCTGATCTGTTTTATTGGTCTGTTTGTAATCAATTGGATAAGACTACGATTGCAGGTGTAAAAACCTCAGTAATATAAATAATTAAAACATAAGATAAATTTAAATGAAAAGTAACAAAACCAAAATGATTCTTTTAGGAACAGTAGCTGTATTAATCGTATTGCTTATTGCTAGTAATTTTATATATATCACGCCAAATGAAACATTGCTCTATAAAGCGCAGCAATATGTAACCTATTCAAAAGCTGATTGGGAAAATTATGAAGAAAATAAAAGAATATTAGCAAATAATCCAACAGACGGTAATATTCAAACTGAGGTAGCTGCGGTAGTTTCTCCTGATGATATTTACTCGTTAGATACGAACCGTGTGGCACCTGAAGTTGTTGCAAGTGAACTTGAAAAGATTAAAAAAGCAAATTTTGATCGTCTTGTTGAAGCTAAAATTAGACCTGATCATGAAGATGCACAGGCTGCGTTGATCCGCCATACTGATGGCCGATTAACGGACGTCATTATTAATCAAAAGATCAATATAAAAGTTGGTAAGTGTTACGATAACCCAAATACAGATGGCAATTACAATTGTGTAAGCTGTATGATTTTGTTATATAATAGAGATAAGAAAGATTGGCAGGAAGCACCTGATGGAGATAATTTTCTTAAGCCCGCGTATGATTTTTATCAGCCGTCAAAAGGCGATATTTGGGAAGCTAAAGATCTGACGATGCGTATTCCATTTGATTATGATCTGTACAAAAAGTTTGAAGGTAAAGAATAAATTTTTGAGCTCAATAATTGGAATGTAGTGCCATGATAGTCATGGCACTACGTGTCGTGATTGTCCACTTCATTTGGATTTGGCGGAAGCGGATTCGTGTCTTTTTTTGGTGGTGTACCGGTATTGCTTTTCACTTTGTTCTGAGATAAATCATTAGATTTCTCTTTGGGAATTTTTGCTATTGTTTTTAGAGCTTTATTTTTCATATAAACAAATCATTGTGGTAGTTTCATTATGAAGATAGTCGTTTATTGCTGTGAAATATGTTCGTAATGTTGTTTTGCTGAACAGTGTCATTGAAACAAATTGTTGAAGTTTTCGATGCTGTGCATAGCTCATTCAGTAACTGAAATTGTTTCTTTCCTACATTTGCCCAAGACATTTGTTTTCCATATTCTAAAGCATTGTTTCTGTAATAGTGCATTTTCTCAGGTTGATCTAAAAGATCATTGACAACTGACGAAAGTGCATGTGCGTCATTAAAAGGAAAGAATAACCCACGGTCATCTGCTAAGAGGTCTTTAGCATACCAATATGGAGTTGAAATACAGGCCGCTCCAGCGCCCAGTGCAAATGACAGTGTTCCACTGCTGATTTGGTTTTCATTTGGGTAAGGAGTGACATAAATATCGCAAGCGCTCAAATATTCCTTTAATAGTTTTTCGGATGCAAATTGATTGACAAATTGCACTTTATGACCAATATTACGGGCCATGACCATATCCATCAAATCATGTCTGTACGCGTCACCTTCATGCTTTAAAACATTTGGATGTGTTGAACCTAATATAATATAAACGAAGTCGTCATTCTCAATTTCAGAAACTGCCTGAATCGCTGTTTCAAAACCTTTGCTTTTACCTAAAAAGCCGAAACTGAGCATGACTTTTTTATTTTGAAATCCTAATTTTCTCTTTGCCATCTCTTGGTCGCAATCGAAGTTTGGAACACCGTGTGGTATTAGACTTACCTGATTACGATCAATTTGATATATTGTCTCTAGCATATTGATGGCACGACTCGTCATAACCGTGATTTTACTGCTATACTGCGCTAGTTCACGGAGAATACGGTATTCATTATGATGGGGATGTTCCAGCACGGTATGTAAGTTGGTAAGAACGGGTACATTTAAGTTTTGAAGTAAGTCAATAATGTAGCTCCCTGTTTCTCCGCCAAATATTCCGTACTCGTGTTGGATGATACAGGCATCAAATGCATTGTTGATGACATCGGCCGCCTGAATATAACTATCTAAATTTTCTTTCTCTATGATATAAGTTACTTCTTCAGGAAACACATATTCCGAACCATCAGATACCGCAAATATGTGATGTTCATTCGCTAAAGATCGTGGCAGGGAGTGATAAAGATCATGTGAAAACGTTGCAATTCCGCACTGCCTAGGTGGGTAAGTTCCAATAATAGCTATTTTCATTTTTTAGTATAAATTAAATCCACAAGAATTATTGAATGATATGGAATATTTCTGTACATTCTTCTTGTGTTAAGAACAGGGTAAACGCTGTTAAGTTCAATTCGAATCGAATCCGGTGATGTAAACAGGCATTTATTCTGATAAACAGGTATAAATTACTGTTATCTCCGAGGTTGTCTCTTTATTTGTCAGTAACTCATAGAATTATCGTTTAAATAATTCCTTTTTATTGTTCATAATTGGAAAATATCGCTTTTTGCAAAGTAATATTTTTGGACCAATATAGTTTGCTTTGTGTCTAGGTGTCATTATTAAAAAATAAAATACTATTTTTAAACTTTATCATTCGAATACCTGTGTTTACACGATTGTTGTTTACAGACGAATTGAACTAAACTGCTATGATTTTAATTGTTGACGATCAAGAAGCGAATATTTATTCACTTAAGAAATTACTCGAATCTCAAAATTTTTCAGTTGATACTGCGCTATCTGGAGAAGAGGCACTAAAAAAGGTTTTAAAGAATAATTATGCATTGATTATCTTGGATGTTCAGATGCCGGGAATTGATGGTTTTGAAGTTGCAGAAACGTTATCTGGTTTTAATAAAACTAAGGATGTTCCGATTATTTTTTTATCTGCTGTCAATAAGGATAAAAAGTTTATTACTAAAGGTTATGCATCAGGTGGTATAGATTATGTTACCAAGCCTATTGATCCAGATATTTTAATGCTGAAAGTGAAAACATTTTCTCGTTTATATGAGCAGACAGTGGCTTTGAATGATATGCAGCAGATACTACGATTGGAAATTGAGGAGCGAAAAAAAGCGCAGCAGGAGTTAAAAGAACAAGTTGAAAATTTGCATTCGACATTAGAGTCACTGCCACAGCTGGCTTTTACGGCAAATGGAGATGGTGAAATAGAATTTGTGAACAGCAAATGGCTATCCTATGCAACATCAAATAAATTTCCTGCAACGCATGCTGATGATCCGGATATACATGTATCTTGGGCAGAAGCATTAATTGCTGAAACACCAATAGAGCTTGAAGTACGTATTAAAGAATTAAAAGCAGAGCTGTTCAGATTTCATTTATTACGAATCATTCCCATTAAAGAAAAGAATAATCAGGTTAAGTGGGTCGGTACCTTTACGGATATTGATGATCAAAAACAGATGGAAAAGAAGAAGGATGAGTTTTTAAGTATAGCCAGTCATGAATTGAAAACCCCATTAACAAGTATTAAGGCATATGCCCAGTTATTGGAGCGAACAATTAATACTGCTAAAGACGTCACAGCAGTCAAATATATCAATAGGGTACAAAGCCAGGTCACCAAACTTAGTGGACTTATTACAGATTTGTTGGACATCTCAAAAATTGAAAACGGGAAATTGAAGATTACAAAAAAGAATTTTGATTTTGAAAACTTACTAACCAATGCTATTGATATTATTTATCAAACCCATGAAAATAATACCGTTACTATTGAGAGGGAAGGTGATCGAATAGAAGAGCTCTTTTTAGGTGATGAAGTTCGTATCGAACAGGTTTTGATCAATTATTTGACAAATGCCATTAAATATGCGCCAAATACAGATCGGATCATTGTACGTACAGAAAAAGAGAATGATCAATTAATCGTTAGTGTTAAGGATTATGGTATCGGTATTCCTGAACATAAGCAAAAGAATATATTTGGTAAATTTTATCGGGTAGAAGAATCATCCGTGCGATTTCAGGGACTTGGTATAGGCCTTTATATCTGTTCGGAGATCATTAAACAACATAATGGTACTGTAGGTATCCAAAGTGAATTGGGTCAGGGATCTACTTTTTATTTTACTCTACCTTTAAATTAGTAAGAAAATGTCTAAACCATTTTTAAGAAATTTACAGATTGGCTTTGGTTTTTCCTTGGTTCTGTTATTGGCAAGTTCTACTGCATCTTATATAAGTATTAAAGAGCAGATCAATAACCGTACAAAAGTTGATCATAGTCGGCGCGTTATTGCATCAGCAAATAAAATCTTAAATGATTTGCAAAATGCCGAGACCGGTCAACGGGGGTTCCATCTTACCGGAAAGGAAACTTTTTTAGAACCGTATATTAATAGTCAAAAATCTTTACCTCAAGCACTAATCTTGACAAGGGAACTTGTGACTGATAATCCTAAACAAAGTCTAGTAGCGGATAGTCTATCCTCTTTAGTAAACTCAAGGCTTGGGATTTTAGCTAATCTCATTACCATAAAAAGACAGGGGGGAGACGTCTCTTTAGCACAATTGGAAGAGGGTAAGCAATACATGGATAGTTGCCGTGCTATTATTGCCAGGTTTATTGATGCTGAAGAGGTTCTACTCAATAGAAGATCTGATGAACTTAATAAATCGTCGTTCTATACCTCAATTTTTGTCGTTATTGCGGCTATTGTTTCGCTATTGATCACCATAGTTTTTTATCTACGTATTCGGGAAGATTTTATCAAGCGAGAAGAGTTACAAAAATCACTGAAAGATAAAGATGAAGAAATTAGCCGTAGGCTAAAAATTACGCAAAGGATTGCAAATAAGATTGCAGGAGGAGACTATACCGTGAATGTGAATGATACGGAGCAAGATGATCTAGGGATTCTCGGCGGTTCGTTGAATCAGATGGCTGATGCTTTAAAACGATCATTTGATGACCTAAATAACAATGAATGGCGACAAACAGGGTTAGCTCAACTTAATGAAACTCTTGTTGGAAATAAAACAGAACAAATCTTAATATCAGATGCTTTAGATCAACTTATCACCTACGGTAATTGTACCAATGGTGCATTTTACCTGTGGGAGCAAAATCGTATAGTACTTAAAAATGCATATGGTTTAGAAGACCGTATGGTAAAATATTTTACTCCGGGGGAAGGTATGATTGGCCAGGTTTTTAAGGAAGGAAAGGTTAAACGGTTTGAAAATCTATCGAAAAGTGATTATGTCGTGAGTTTTGCCAGTGGTCAGATTCGTATCGATCATGTGCTCTTATTACCTGTTTTTGCGGATTATAATTGTATTGGTGTTATTGAATTGGGATCTATCAATCCTGTTGAAAATGTAAAATTACCTTATTTCATAGAAGCAACCCGAAATATCGGGATTGCGATAGCTGCGGCTAAAAGCCGTGATCAAGTACAGCAACTTCTTGAGGAAACGCAAACGCAAACGGAAGAATTACAAGCACAACATGCTGAATTGGAGAATTTAAATACTGAACTTGAAGCGCAGACTCAAAAATTACAATCTTCGGAGGAAGAATTGCGGGTGCAGCAGGAAGAATTAGTACAGTCGAATCACGAATTAGAAGAACGGTCTAAATCTCTTGAAGAAAAAAACCATCTTATCGCCGAGCGTAATTTAGAGATACAGCGCAAAGCTGAAGAGCTGGCACTGAGCACAAAATATAAATCGGAATTTTTGGCTAACATGTCGCATGAACTTAGAACACCGCTTAATTCTATCCTTCTCTTATCCAGGTTGATGTCAGAGGATACTGATGGTAATTTGAATGATGATCAAATTGAATCAGCAAAAGTTATTCAGAGTTCAGGAACAAGTTTATTAAGTTTAATAGATGAAATCTTAGATCTTTCTAAGATCGAATCTGGTAAAATGGAACTGGATTATCAAGATGTAAAATTACAAGATATAACCCATGATTTGCAGAATCTGTTTTTACCATTAATCAAAGAAAAATCACTTTCTTTTGATATATCTATTGATTCGAATATTTCTCATACGATAGAGACAGATCGTTTAAGACTGGATCAGGTTTTAAGAAATCTGTTATCAAATGCGGTTAAATTTACGTCTGAAGGTAAGATTAGTTTATCAATTTCTGAAGATAAAGACCATCCGGAGAATTTGATTTTTGAGGTTAAGGATACTGGAATTGGTATAGCTGAAGACAAGCAGAGAATTATCTTTGAAGCATTTCAGCAAGCTGATGGTTCAACACGGAGAAAATTTGGCGGTACTGGATTAGGACTGTCTATCAGCCGGGAGATAGCCCGCCTCCTTGGTGGTAAGATTTTATTGACTAGTAAAGAGGGCGAGGGTAGTGTCTTTAAATTAATTATTCCGAAAAGGAAAACTGCTGACATAATAAAACCGACGTCTGAGCGATTGATCGATATCATTGCTTCCGATATAGATGAAATGAAGAGTATTGTTGGTGAATCAGTTTCCCCAAATGTCGTTTATACTATTCCTGAAGAGGTCGAAGATGATCGCGATCATATTGTAAAAGGAGATAAAGTTATTCTTATTGTGGAGGATGATACTGCATTTGCGAAGGCTTTGCTCAAGTATACCCGTAAACAGAACTATAAAGGGGTAGTTGTGGTCAGAGGAGATATTGCGGCAGAATTTGCTGCTCGCTATTTGCCCTTAGCTATTTTACTAGATATTCAGTTGCCTATAAAAGATGGCTGGCAGGTTATGGATGAAATAAAAAGCAATCCACTTACTAGGCACATACCTGTTCACATCATGTCTTCTCTTCAGGTCAAAAGAGAGAGTCTACTCAAAGGTGCAATAGATTTTATTAATAAACCGGTTGCTGTTGAGCAGATCGGGGTTATGTTTAAAAAAATAGAGGATGCGCTAACGCGCTACCCAAGAAAGGTTCTTATTGTTGAAGAGAATCCAAAGCATGCTTCAGCACTTTCTTATTTTTTGAGCAATTTTAATATTACTGCTGAAATTAAGACAAATGTTGATGAAAGTGTTCAGGCATTAAGTTCGGATGGCGCAAATTGTGTAATTCTAGACATGGGGGTGCCCGATAAGATTGGTTATGAAACGTTAGAAGCAATCAAAAATAATAAGGGTTTGGAAAATCTTCCTATTATTATTTTTACAGGAAAAAATCTGTCACATGCGGAGGAGGTCAAAATTAAACAATATGCAGATTCCATTGTTATTAAAACTGCCCATTCTTATCAGAGAATTTTAGATGAGGTAGGACTTTTTCTTCACCTAGTTGAAGAAAATACTGCCGACGTACAGAAAAGAAAAGTGAATAAGTTGGGTTCTTTGAGTGAGGTATTAACAGGAAAGAAGGTTTTGATCGCAGATGATGATGTAAGGAACATATTTTCATTGTCAAAAGCATTAGAAAAGTATCAAATGAATGTTATATCAGCTACAAACGGGAAGGAAGCTTTGGTACAGCTAGAAAATAATCCCGATGTATCTATCGTTCTGATGGACATGATGATGCCAGAAATGGATGGTTATGAGACGATCAGGCTAATGCGAAATAATCCGAAATATTCAAAATTGCCTATCATGGCTGTTACTGCAAAAGCAATGACTGGTGATCGGGAAAAGTGTATTGTAGCAGGTGCATCTGACTATATATCTAAGCCAGTTGACACCGATCAACTGCTATCTCTACTCCGCGTATGGTTATATGATAATTAAGAGCATAAAATAGGTGATGAAGAAAGCTAAGTTAGTATTGATTATCGATGATGATAATCGCAACATCTTCGCATTGCGATTGGCTTTAAAGTCGCGAGGATATCAATCACTTTCCTGTAACAGTGCCCAAGAAGGGTTGGAGTTATTGGATAAGAATAGCGACATTGAGATTGTTTTAATGGATATGATGATGCCCGATATGGATGGCTATGAGGCTATTCAGGTGATTGGAGCATCCAAGACTTATGGTCATATTCCAGTGATTGCTGTAACAGCTCAAGCCATGCAGGGGGACCGTGAGAAATGTTTGGAGGCGGGTGCTCGTGCTTATGTGCCAAAACCAATAGATTTAGATCTCTTAATCCGTATAATTGAACAGAATAGTTAGATGTGGGAACCTAGTATTATAAAAAATGAGGATATCGAGCTACTTTTGACAGATGTGGCAGAACGGTATGGTTATGATTTTACGCAATATAGTAAAGCTTCATTGAAAAGACGGTTAAATCGACTGTGTCTGATCGATAAATTTACAAGCTTTGCAGAACTGAGATATCGGGTAATAAGTGATCCCGAATACCTGCAACGTTTTGTTGAGGAAATTACCGTCAACGTCACCGAAATGTTTCGTGATCCAAATTTTTATAAGGCTTTACGCGAAGATGTTTTTCCCCGATTAGGTACCTATCCTTTTATACGGATTTGGGTAGCGGGGTGTTCTACTGGAGAGGAAGCCTATTCAATTGCAATTTTGCTCAAGGAGGCTAATTTGTATCATAAATCATTGATTTATGCGACAGATATTAATCCAGGAGTCTTAGAACGGGCAAGCAGTGGGATGTTTCCCATCAGCCAAATGCAACAATATTCGGAGAATTATATACAATCTGGAGGTTTAGAGGATTTTTCTAAATATTATGCCGCTAATTATGATTCTGTAAAGTTTAACGGTGATTTAAAAGATAAAATGATCTTTTCGACACATAATCTAGTATCGGATACCTCTTTCAATGCATTTCAGCTAATCCTTTGCCGGAATGTGCTGATTTATTTTGACAAGGATTTACAGAACAGTGTTTTTGATTTATTTGATGAAAGCTTAGATACGCTAGGATATCTGGCATTGGGGTCTAAGGAAACTATTCGTTTTTCTAATTTGGAGAAAAAATATAAACAAATTAACGATGAACGAATCTGGAGGAAAACACGTTCATCATAATTCTCGTTTTAAATGGGTGATTCAATATTCGTAATCGGAGGTTCAGCAGGAAGTATCAAAGTATTACTAGAGGTATTGCCTCAACTTGATATGGGTTTATCATTTCCTATTGTTATCATTTTGCACCGTAAATCTTACCCTGGATCTGTACTCAATAAATTATTAGCTAATAGCAGTAAATTGCCGGTTATGGAGGTGGAGGATAAGATGACTATTTTGCCAGGGAGTATTTATATCGTTCCACCTGACTATCATATGCTGTTTGAAAATCAAACTCAGGTATCCTTAGACTTTTCAGAAAAATTAAATTTTTCACGTCCTTCTATCGATATTACATTTCGATCAGCTGCAGAAACCTTTAAGGAACATGCGGTTGCAGTGCTATTATCGGGAGCAAACGCTGATGGCGTAAATGGATTGAAAGAAATTAAAAAATATGGTGGAACTATTTTGGTGCAAGATCCAGAGACAGCAGAAATAGATTATATGCCTAAGCAAGCCCTATTGGCTATGGAGGTAGACCAGGTATTAAAACCGACCGAAATTGCGTCTTATATCAATCAATTGCGTATTTGACGCAACTAATCTTGCATTAGTTTTTTATTATATTAGCGCCTTATTAACGTTTTCCCATACTTTGATTTACGATGAAAGATAAGACTATATTGCTCTTTGATGATGATGTGAACATCTTGGAAGTTTGCACCATTATTTTAGAAAATTATGGATATCAGGTGGCTACATCTGAGACATCACATGATATTATTGAAAAAGTAACGGCTGTTAAACCTGATGTTATTTTAATGGATAACTGGATTCCTGAGATTGGTGGCATCAAAGCTACTCAACTTGTTAAACAGCACCCAGATTTCAATCATATTCCTGTTATATACGTATCTGCTAATAATGATATTCAGCTCTTAGCAGAAGAAGCGGGTGCAGACAGTTATCTCGAGAAGCCATTTAACTTGGATGATCTTGAAAATGCTGTTAAATCTATGTTGAACTTATCGAAATCAGATTTAAATGTATAGATGAATTGATTATTGTATATGTATTAAAAAAGGATCCTGAACAGGATCCTTTTTTAATTTAGTTCTATATTTTTATACTTCAATTATTATAGTTCATCAGCATTTATCTTCTGCAATTTGGAAAGCCCTAATTTAAATGTTAATTTATGATTGCGGAACAAGAAACTCAAGGACATTTTCTCTTACTTCCAATATTGCAACATTCTTGAGCGGCAGTACCAGTTCATCATCTATATGCATATAGGTGCTTTCGCAATCAATGGTGAGTTGTTTCGCTTCAAATGTTCTATAGTCGAACGTCACTTCTTCATCGTTTAATCTTTTCTTAATGAAATTAGCGAAATCTGATCTCTGATCCTCATCAACGTATACAACGTTAAAAAGGCCATCATCTGTTACTGCTTGTGGTGATAATATTAAATTGGGGCCAACAGATTGGATGTTCATCACTTCTAGTAATAAACATTTACCTTCGTAGATTTTATCATCCGCTTTTATCCAATATTTTTCAGCTTTGGCAGTTTTAATAATTTCATGCAGGACTTCTAAAGCTAATTTTAACTCATCTTTGGCATTTTCAACTTTACTTTTATCAACCGATTCCATTTTCTGGATTAAGTGTGGAAAAACACCGTATCCTGCTCCCTCCAAGAAAAAATCTGTAGAATCTGCATTTTTAATTACACCTACATCAAAACGTTGCCGTTTCGTATTTTTCCAATTTTTAATATGATCTAGGTTTTTTTTAGTACTGTCAATACCCAATGCTATAGATAGGTTATTGGCAGTCCCCATCGGTAATATGGTAATAGGGATCTTTTTCTCAAGAGAATTTCTTTTAACCAATTCCTTAGCGACTCCTCTTACGGTCCCATCGCCACCGGCTACTACGGCAAAATCTGCTTGATCTATTTGATGAATCCATTGATCTCCATTTTTTACCGAAAAGTATACACAAGCATAACCTTCTTGCTCAATTAACGCTATTAAATCAGATTTCAGATGGTCCTCATCGCCTGCTCCGGGATTGTGTAATAAAATTGCTTGTTCCATAGATTTAATTTATATAACAACATTTAGCTTATCCATTTGTTGTTATTTATATAAAATATTTATTTGCAGAAACGATAGAGACTATGAGAATTTTAATTACAAATGACGACGGTATTTACAGTCCAGGCATTGCCGCGCTGGCCAAAGTGGCTAGGAAATTTGGCCAGGTGAAGTTAGTGGCACCAGATGTTGAGCAATCTTCCATGGGACATGCAGTCACGCATTCTAGACCGTTGAGTTATAAAAAATCTCCCATCATATTTGATGATGTGGAAGCTTATCGGGTAAACGGAACTCCAGCAGACTGTGTGGCTATGGGGACTCATCTATGGAACGATGTTGATGTGGTTCTATCTGGTATTAACATGGGGCCAAATCTAGGTAATTCGATGTGGCATTCAGGAACTTTGGCTGCTGCAAAGCAGGCCGTTTTGTTTGGTATTAAGGGCATTGCACTGAGTACACCCGTGGGAAAAACAGAACCTGATTTTGAAGCATTAGAACCTTTTGTAGAAAAAACATTAGCGCTTCTTTTAGAGGACAAAGAATTGGCTCTCTATAACGTTAATTTTCCTGAAAAGCCAAAAGATATCGTTTGGACGAGACAGTCTGTACGTCTATATGATGGTACAATAATACCAGGAACTGATCCATTGGGGCGTAAGCACTATTGGTTTACGGTATCTCCACTTGAACCAGCTGATGAAGGTACGGACAGATGGGCTGTGGAGAATGATATGGTGTCTATAACTCCACTGAGATTAGACTTGACTGATGAAGCAACGCTATTGAAAAAGCTAGGAGCAAATAGGTGATATTTATTATCAATTGCTATAATTCTATAAATGCTAATTTCAATTAAATATACAAATGAAAAATTTAAATATTGCTTTAATACTGATCATCAATGCTTTTTTCTTTTCGTCTTGTCGCGATCGGACAAAAGCTAGTTCCGATGTAATTAAGACTCAAGATACAGTTCATCAGCAACTGAAAGGACTTCCTCTTGATAATCTTCATCGAAGTAGAACTGGGGACTCAACTGTTGATGTTAATGACAGTAAATCAGGTCTTCCTCTCAATAATCTTGAGCGCGATGATGCTACAGATACCGTCGGTCATTTATAAGTTTAGGCTTAAAGGAACTTTGATTTATAGTATACCCAGTTTAATCAGCCTCATCTCTGAGGGTACGAATCTGATCGTGTGCCTTTTTTTGCTTTTCTGCATGATTTCGAATTATGGTGACAATAGCAATAGGAAGATCTGGAGCCTCTTTTAAAGCTCTTTCATATGCTTTTTTACTAGCGTCTTCACCGCGCTCACATTCTTCGAGAATCTGTTTACGATCATGACCGCTTAGTGTTGCTTTGAGATCTAACCAGAAGCGATGCAATTTACCAGAAATTCGTGGCGGTACTGTTGGAGTTTCGCCATCGACTACGGTAAATGGAGCAAGTTCGGAGTTAAACAAGATGGTTTCTTGGATATAACCTTCGAATAGGGAGCGTAAGTCATTATCACGGTTCGATTTTAGGTTTTCTAAAGCTAGCGTGTAGCCTTCGATTCTGTCGTTGTTAATCTGAATCAAATCTATTAGAATTCCTGCAGTAACAGTATCTGTATACATAATTTATTTTTTAGAAATATAACTACTGTAGGAACAAACTGTTCCTGCAAAAAGTTTTTCGACACCATCTCCGCGAGTTTATGTTCTTTTCTAAAACAAAAATTCAAGTTGCTGTCATTTCATACATTAGAAAGTAAATATAAATCTTTAACAAAAAGGGTCTAATGAAAAAATAGACCCTTTATCTGTGCGTTCAGTTGTTTCTTATTTTCTTATTTCCTTATTAACGATACAACACATTAAGAGAAATATATCATTCTTAATAGTTTAATGATAATCCGAATCCCCAGCCCATATCACTATCATAATGCGTACGTATACCCATATTTTTATTGATCACATACGTAAGGTCACCCATATATTCTAGATCTGTGTTAACCATAAAACCTCCTCTTAATCTGGGTGAAATAGGAATGTCTTCTCTCATCAATTGTAGGCGTACTATTCCGTCATGATAAACTTCAGCTTGAAAATTTACAAGCATCGGAAGTGTATACATAAATCCGGCACTGACAGCTCTTCTGACATCTTTTTTATTAACTTGACCAAAGATGTTTTTTTCATGCTCATCTTCGCCCATTCTCCTATATCTCCAATCGAAACCTACAAATGGCATCAACCATTGCATTTTTCCGATGTATCTTCCAAGATGGGTCTCTACTTCATATCCATGCATATCGTTGTAGCCTAATCTCCACTCTGTTCCTAATGACCATCTTGCATTTTGAATCATAGCACTACCGTCATTACCATTTGTTGCGAAATCATTCTGCGCCATGAAGTGGGCCATATTACTTTCTTTCTGTAAGGCTTTATAGGCCTTTTCTTTATTGGGAAGTAAGGGGTTTTTATAATCTCCAACTTCAAAAACCCTGTTCATACCCGCCATCATGTGGTATAAAATATGGCAATGAAAAAACCAGTCTCCCTCTTCGTTAGCTAAAAATTCAATAGTGTCGACTTCCATTGGCATGATATCAATAACATTTTTAAGAGGTGCATTTTCTTTTTTACCATTAAGTACTCTAAAATCAAACCCATGTAGATGTATTGGGTGTCTCATCATGGAGTTATTGTATAGTGTGATGCGTAATACTTCACCTTTCTTTACAGGAATTTTATCACTTTCAGCCAGCACTTTATTGTCCATACTCCAGACATATCTGTTCATATTTCCGGTTAGGGTAAATTTAAGATCTCTTACCGGTGCATCTTTTGGGAGTGTAGTATTATAAGGAGATTTGAGCATGGCATAATTTAGCGTTACAATATCTCCTATAGCATTGGCATTATATCGATCTTTATCCTCGGTCATTTTATGTGAACCATGTTGACTATGATCTTCTTTTTTTGTCTTATCACCAGATATTTCAGGATACATGACTACGTTCATATCCATTTGGTTTAGGCTCATTTTCATGCCCATATCATCCAGATCCCCGTTCATTTTCATCATGTCATTCATCATCTTCATGCCTTCAAAATATTTAAGTCTAGGCAGGGGAGATATGAGCTGTTTTTTTCCGTTTCCTACAAAGTAGCTTGTTGATTTTGTTCTATCTTCTGTCGTCGCCATGAATTCATACGAAATGCCTTCATTAGGGATTGTGAGTACTATATCGTAGGTTTCAGATACTGCAATCATTAATCGGTCTACTTGTACAGGCTCTACATCGTTACCATCATTTGCGACAACGGTTATTTTACCTCCTGCATAGCGAAGCCAAAAATAGGATGATGCACCACCATTTGATACGCGAAGACGAACTTTGTCTCCTGCTTTCAAAGTCTTATTATCTATTTTTTCTAGATTGGAGAACTCGTTTCCGTTCATTAAAACCTTATCGTAGTACACATCACTTACATCCATAGCCATCATACGTTTCCATTCATTTTTGACTTTAGTTTTAAAGTGACCTTCTTTAATAGACTCGGCATAAGATTGGGTAGCACCTTTTTTGATGGCGGCCCAATCATTCGCATTATGCAGCATTCTATGTATGTTATCCGGATTAAGGTCAGTCCATTCACTTAATATAATGGGTATAGTAGGTAAGTCGTCAATTCCTTTTCTGAAAGTTTTATCATCGCTTCTTTTTTTCATGATGAAACTGCCGTACATGCCGATCTGCTCCTGTAAGCCGGAATGGGAGTGGTACCAGTGTGTACCATGTTGGATAATAGGAAAGCGATAGGTATATGTGGTATTGGGTTTTATCGGCTCTTGAGTAAGATAAGCTACTCCATCCTCTTTATTAGGCAAAAATATGCCGTGCCAGTGTAAGGATGTATTTTCTTTTAGCTCATTATGGACCACAATTTCAGCAGTATCACCCTCTGTAAATGTAAGGGTGGGCATAGGAATTTGTCCGTTAACCGAAATTGCCCGTTTTTCTTTCCCTGTAAAATTGACAATCGTATCTCGAACATACAGGTCATATTTGACAACTTTTTGTGCAAACGCAGTTGTTGCACAAATGAGCATAATCAATGTCTGTAATGCTTTTATAGATACATGCTTAGCTATATACATTGTTTATTTATTTTTTAGTGGAAGTTATTCCTAGTTTTAACCAGTGAATAAGTATTTTTGTTTTTTCTGCATTTAATAGTTACATATAGCGTATAGGAATATGATATACGGTGTCTATGTTATTTTAGAATTGTATTTATTAATTCAACGTTTCCACTGTGCTACCACAAGTCAACATATTAGAACCAAAGTATGGGTTTTTGATGGCACTATCTTTACTTAACCAATGTGCACCTTTTCCCGCGTTAAACATGGGACAGTGCTGATAGTAAATGGGACTTTCCAATTCAGATGTTTTTGCTAGATCATAAATTGTTTTGGAAACGTTTGCAAATAGTTCACGTTGTTTTGCAACCGATTTAGATTTGGAAATATTTTCGACATTAACAGTTAAGCCATTAACTCCTTTCATCCATACCTGATGCTCTTCTGAAGATAGTGTATTCATATCTACTGCTTTGACTGCAGCAAGGAATGCCGTTGCTCGGGTGGAGGTAGCCGTCGCGTCAGTCTGTATTAAAGCATCTTTAACTAAAAAATAGCTGTTAAGAACAGTCTGTATTTGATTTTTGTTTGTGGTAGGAGTATGCGTTGCATGATTTGACACCTCGTTGTGATCTTTCAACTGTACGGCATCAGTTTTTGTACCAGTCTTTAATTCTCTTGTATATTGACAACACTCGGGAAGTTTCATATATACATCTGCGGGAGCTAGAAAATCTTCGCTGTCATAACCTGCTAAGGCAATACGTTTTAAGATTTCTTCTCTACTTGTTTTTTGAGCATCATAATTTATTACTGCTTTCTTTGTATCCACATCCCATTCCACCTGAGCGAGATTTTTACTATTTCCTGCTTTTTCTATGGTTGCTTTGCACATGTCACATTCACCATATATATTGACGGTTTCAGTTTTGGTATTATTAATTTGGGCATACGTATTTATGGATGATAATAATACAGTGATTACTATCAATATTTTTGATATTGATTTCATGATTTTAATAATTAAAATAAATTAAAGCTTTCCAAAAGCTAACTCTAGCTTTTGATATGACGTACTTTGGGCATTAAGAGCCCTTTTTAACCTATTTTGGGAGGTAGCCAGATGCTTGAAAATTCTGAGTAATAATTATTTTGCTGAAATCCGAATTTTTGTTTGGCAACAAAAGAAAACTCTTTCAGATTTATATCAAATGGAATGGTTAAGAAAACAGAACAAGAAGAAGAGAGGCATCTGCACGTGACATGGTCGCACTTGCTATGGTTGCAGTCTCCGTGATCAGCTTTCTTAGAAGCATTTTCTGAACAGGAATTATTTGTTTTTGAATGTGTGGACTGATGTTCTTGTGCGGAGGAAGCCTGCTGTGTGTTGGTATGATCCATATCACAGGAATACCCCGTACTTGGCAGGAATAAAAAGCCAAGACAGAATAATAAGATTATACCAATATGAGTCTTCAAATTCTTCAATATGACAAATTTATAAATTAATTGTATTATTTAGTGATATAATGGTAATATTTATTTACTACAATCCTGAAGTCCTCACTTTAGACCCATATAAATGAATTATCGAGAAATTTATAATTTAATGTTAACATTGCCTTTTAATTTTTCTTTGAGATCACTGATATAGGAGCTACTTATTGGAATTATATGATCAGCGATCAAAACAAGATGTCTTTCGACTTTTTCAACCAGCTTTAGATTGATGATATATGACCTGTGTACTTGTAAGAACTGATGTGTTGGCAATAATTCTAGCGCTTCTTTTACGGTCATACGAACTAAAATACTTTTACCTCTTAAGATGTATTTTATATAATTGCCTGTTGCTTCTACGAATAAAATTTGATCAAAATCAATCCGCACCATATTAATTCCATCTTTAACAAAGATATGATTTACAGTAGAAACTGGTTGTTTTTGTTCGTTTGCTTTATTACAGGCTTTTAAAAATCTGGGAAATGAAAATGGTTTTAGTAAATAGTCAATTGCTTCTAGTTCAAACCCTGTTACGGCATGTTCTGAGTACGCTGTTGTGAATATTAACATCGGTTTTTTACTTAGGCTATTGAAAAAATCGATGCCTGAAATATCAGGCATCTTTACATCGAGAAACAAAAGGTCAATTTGTTTTCTCCTCAAGTATTCTAAAGCATCAAATGCATTTGAAAATTTTGCTTCCAAAGTAATATAAGGGACTTTCTGTGCATAGCGATCGACAATATCCAATGCAATTGGTTCGTCATCTATTGCAATAGCTGTTATCATATTTATATTATAATCGATTTAAAGTTAATATACATAAAAAGACCTTAGGAATAAGCGTGCGTACTACTTTTTCCAATTTTCAAAGTCAGCAATGTAAAAAATTCAATTGGAGTTTCTTCAATATGCAATTCATAGTTGCCTTGGTATAGTAAATTTAATCGATGTTTGACATTATCTAAGCCTAACCCAGATTTGTTGCTTTCGGGATCGCGTTCGTTCAATCTATGAATGCTGTTGTAAACACTCAGTTTTAATACGTCTTTGTGTATATTTAAATGAATACGGATCCATGACGGCTTGTTAAGACTTATACCATGCTTAAAAGCATTCTCTATAAATGGAATTAAGAGCATAGGGGCAATAGCATGCGATTCGAGTACTTCAGGAATCTCATAAGTAATCTTAATCATTTCCACTGGCGCGGTTCTTAATGTTTGTAGATCGATGTATTCTTTTAGATATTCTATTTCTCTAGCCAATAGTATCGAATCTTGTTGATTTTCGTGTAACATAAAGCGCATCATATCTCCTAATTTTTGTATGCCTTCAGCAGTCCGCTCTGCATTTTCCTGAAGCGCAATCCCATATATCGTATTCATTACATTAAAAAGGAAATGGGGATTAATCTGAGATTGTAAAAGTTTGAGATCTGATTCAGTCTGCCCAAGTTCATTGCGAAGATTAACAAGTTGTCTAGATTGCTTACGCTGATTGAAATATAGGATGTAGGTCAATGGAATGATCATAATACTTATTAATACACCTGTGAGAATAATCTCATTGTGCAATCTCGCTCCTGAAGCTATCTTGATTATGGAGGCAAAAGGGATATAGGTTAAAATAGCGCTGATGATGGTAAATATGGTATACAGTGAGCGGTTTAATTTGCCGGATTCTAAATGTTCTAGTAGCAAATATTGCTGTAGAGCATATAGGCAGTATCCATAAGGAATTGCTAAAGTCAGATAAGCTAAATAACTGGAAAGGCCAAAAGATATAAAGGTTAGTAGAGCTCCTGAGATAACTACTATAAATGCCTCTTTTGCTATTTTTCTAATAAGAGTTTCTTTTTTATGAGAGAAGTAATAAAACCAAGTTTTTATACCTTCATAGGCAAATAAAGTTATGAAAGTAAACAATGAAATAGGAAAAGAAGGTGAATCAAAAAAATTATCTTTCCATGAATTATGGTTGATGTTAATATTGGAATAGCACCATGTAAGTGTGGACCATGACAGTATGAAAAGTAGTATTGTAGCACCAATTCCCCAATCTGTTTTACCTCTACCAAACAGGTAGGGCCGTAGATAACAAATAAAGGATATTGTGGTCAAAAAGATGGTAAGACCGATGATTTGATAGACCATTGCATGGCTTTGTTCGTTAGCGGTTCGTGTATATATCAAGAGCATTAAAAATAGATATATACTTGTTAGTATGATAAATTCAATTCTTCGCAGATTCATTTTTTTTTGATTTTAAGGTTATTTATTTTGCCACTTCGTGATTATATCTTCAACACCAAGTTGAATAGCTTCTAGCTTGCCATCTGAATTAAAGATATAAACAGTTGGAATTGCCTGGCTTCCCATTGCTATTTTAAATTTGCTATAATCACCAGTCAGGTCACTGGTATATGCCAAATGATCGTTAAATTTAGCATTAATGTTTTTCAATGTATTTATATTTTCTGTATTGTAAAATAAATAAATCTTAGCCCGGCTAGAGAATTGTGCATCTTTAGCAAGTTTGTTCAATTCAGATCTATTGGATTCTCCCATGCAGTCACTCATTCCTGATCCATTATAGATAATGATATTCGTGATATTCTTTTTTAATCTTATAGGTAAATTTGCCGTATCGACTATCGTGAGATGCTCTGGCCATAAATTTCCGATTTTTATCTGATCAATATTAAGATGGTCTTGAATTGCTTTAAATGCTGAAGTTTTTCTTACTCTTAAGGACGTGCTTTCTAAAACATTTTTGAGTTCAGTTTTTGTAAACTGTGCTCGGGTCATAAATATACGTTCTATTCCGCCAATAGTATTTTTGAACGAGATCGCTAATTCTTTGTTTTTACGATTTGTTTCATCTAGATTAGCAATAAGGTCTGCTTTTCTTTTTTGTCTATCTGCAATATTTCTAACAATACTATCCATACGTTTTTCATATTCATTCCATAAGATACTATCCTTTTTTACGTAATCACGATCTAGGTCCTTATGATTTTGCGCAGTCGCATGAAGATGATTTAGAATAATTACATATAAGAGAAATACCATTATTAATTTCGTTTTCATATATTCTTGTATTAATTGACCATACAAGAATATCAACCTTTTATCAGTTGTCAAATTATATGTGACGAATGGGTTTATTTATGGGATAGATTCGATTCGGACCTTCATTTGTTGAACAATATCTAGGTAAAACAACTTTGTTATTTAAGTGTTTAATCATAAACACCTGATCTGCAACGGTTAGTGTTTATGTGTTAAATGAATTAAGTTGAACCTCCTAAAGATCACGTTATGCAGTTTGCTACTCTGACCAGATCCATCCTGTTAGACCTGCAGTCTAAAGGGTACAATATTTTAACATCTAAGAACAGGATTGATGATGAGAATCCTACTTGGTATCCGATTAGTGTACCCAATGTATGGGATTACCTGCTGCAACTAGATGGTAAAACAAAGGTAATGAGTTTTCAGGAACCGGCTGTCCTTGTTATTGAAGACGCTTTATTAAATGTGGAAGATGAACAGCTTGATGGGGAAGTATTTATTGAAGATGATCATTACTTAAGATTGAATCAACGGTTTCACATCTATAATCAATATTATCAATTTGTAGCCAATCCGGAAGTCTATGATTTTTCATTCGACCCACAAAGATTGATTATCCGCAATTATGCCTTACATACTGGGGATCATAGCATGTACCTGGATTACCTTCAATTACATTATCCAGAACATGTTGCTGTAGGAATGAAAGATTTGGAGTCTTTGACCCGATCTTTAATCTGTCTTGATTCTACTCAAGCACATAACTGGTTTATGATGCACAATGTCGCAGTAATAGAATCGGATATTTGGGTCTGTGATGAAGATGCTATTTTAAAAGTATTAGCTGTTCAGGGAGATGATTATAGATGGAACATTTCTGGTGATACTGAGCAGTTAATTTACAATCGCATAGCGCCACAAGATCTTTTGCCTATGCATGATCTCTTTTGGATAGATTCGAGGGTAAGAAAAGAGATATGATTAAATCAAAAAAGGATCGATGGTATATCGATCCTTTTTTTGATATGCTATGATTATTTATTCTGTTCCTCCACCTAATGCACGATAAAGATCTGTTGAAGCATCAAACTGTTCTTTTTGAATCGATATGGCCTCTAGATCATTTTGAAGGGAGTTATTCTGTGCGGTGATAACTTCAAGATATGTGGCCATTCCACTTCTATACAGCAACATTGCATCACTAACGGCCTTTTGCAATGCCGTTTTTTTCTGTTCTATCAGTGTAATACGTTGGCTTGCGTACTCTCTTTTAGCTAAAGCATCAGATACCTCACTCACAGCAGTCATGACTGCCAGACGAAATTGTTCGGCAGATTTTTCCTGTTCGATTTTTGCTATTTCATAAGCTGTTTTTAACTTCTTATTTTGAAAAATAGGTTGGGTAATGTTACCAGCAATATTCTTTACTAATGAACCGGGTAAATCAAACCAATTTTCAAACTGGAATGAATTTGTTCCAATAGAAGGAGTTAATCTCAAAGATGGATACATCTGAGCCTTTGCAAGACCAGTACCTGCGTTAGCAACTACCACAGCGTATTCTGCAGCTCTAACATCAGGACGTCTACTGAGCATATCGGCAGGAACACCTATTGGAAAGCTTTCCACAAAGGGTGTCGTATCCATTGTATTTGCTCGTGATATGCTATCTGGAAAAGACCCACAAAGAATACTCAGTACATTCTCTTGTAGTGCGATGTTTTGCTTAGCAAGGGGTACCAATAATTCAGCAGTTTTCTTCTGGGCTTCAGCTTGATCCACTGCCAGTGAATTGGTTTGTGCAGACTCGAACTGAAGTTTTATGATGTGCAAAGTCGTATCGCTCAAAGCAATATTTCGCGAAGCAACTTTAAGTTGCTCATCCAAAGTAATTAAATTGTAATAAGCCTGTGCGACTTGACTTACAATACGTGTTCGCAATGCTGATAAATTTTCACGTTGCATGAAGAAGCTTGCTCTTGCAGATTCTTTTTGCAACGCAACTTTCCCCCATATATCCGCTTCCCACGAAATATTAAGAGAAGCAGAATAATCGTCCATGTGTTGATTTCCTGTAAACTGCTCACTCAAAGAACCGTTCAAAGAGCTTTTTGATAAATAGTTCCTTGCCGCAGATATCGAAAGATCAGCTGTAGGAAGAAGTCCCAGTTTTGCCTGTTTATAGGAAAGATCCAGTTGACGAAGACTCATCATAGCGATCGATATATCCTTGTTCTTATCAAGTGCCTTATCGATCAAAGCCGTCAAATGAGTATCTTTAAAGAAGGTTTTATAGGGTAGACTAATGCTATCACCTGTCACCGCAATCGTATTCCTATAATGTTGTGGGGTCTCCAACTCTGGACGACTATACTTTTTGTTTACAGAGCAGGATGACAATAAAGTTGCCATTCCAACAGCGTAAATTATATTATTTATAGATAATGCCATTATTCAACGCTTTGAATTTTTTGATTTTTATTTTTACCCGATACCTTTTCCTGCAGATATTGAAAGAGAATATAAAGGATCGGTATGACAAATACACCCAATAGGACGCCTGAAAGCATCCCTATTGCAGCACCTGTACTGATCGATCTATTACCCATTGCAGATCCACCCGTAGCAAACATTAATGGAATCATACCAGCAATAAAAGCTAGAGATGTCATGATGATAGGACGTAATCTTGATTTTGCACCCTCAATAGCAGACTCTACAATAGAATAACCTGCAGCTCGACGTTGTACGGCAAATTCGATGATTAAGATTGCATTTTTAGCTAATAGCCCCACAAGCATAATTAATCCTACTTGTACATAAATATTATTATCCAATCCTATAGCTTTAATTGAAGCAAATGCACCAATGATACCTGTTGGAATAGATAGCAATACTGCTAGTGGTAAAAGGTAACTTTCATACTGCGCCGCTAATAAAAAGTAAACGAATAGGAGACACAACGATAAAATAATTAACGTTTGATTTCCTGCTGACTTTTCTTCTAAACTTAAGCCAGTCCATTCGTAACCGTAGTCTGAAGGCAATTTGCTCAATACATTTTTTTCCAGATTATCCATGATTTCACCATTACTTGCGCCGGGTAGGGGCACTACACTAATGGTCAACGCATTAAATAAGTTGTATCTGCTTAAGGATTCAGGACCATATGCTTTATGTAGGGTAACAAGTGATTTCACAGGAACCATTTGATTTTGGTCATTCCGAACAAATATTTCATTAAACGAATTTTCGTCTGTTCTGAATATTCCATCAGCTTTCACATTGACACGGTAGAATTTGCCAAATCGTGTAAAGTTCATGGACTGATCACCTGCGAAATAGGTCTGGATTACGTTCATCATATTACTGATTTCTACACCCATTTGTTGGGCTTTATCCTCATCAACTTCAAGTTCTAATTGCGGGAAGTCCGTACGGAATGTTGTATAAGCAAATTGTACCCCTGGTTGTTGCATAATTTTTCCAATAACCTCATCAGACATCTGTTTTAGCTTTTCGGGAGATTTCCCTGCCTTATCTTGTAACACGATTTCGGCACCGCTTGTAACCCCATATCCGTCTATCGGTGGACTTCTAAAGGCCATAATAGTAGCTTCTTTAACCGTTGCAAACTTTGCTGTTAGATTTCCTAAAATTACATCAATATCTTTCTCCGCACCACGATCTTTCTTATCTTTCAACTTGATAAAACCCATAGCATATGCTGGACTGGCACTATTTGATAAAATATTGAAGCCTGTAATAATGGTACTATTCTGTACTGATTCTTCTTTTTCCAACATATCATCTATACGTGCAGCAGCGGCAGTTGTCCGATCTAAGGCAGTACCTGGAGGCATACTTAAACTGAAGATAATAAATGAATCATCTTCCATCGGAACAAAGCTTTTTGGTGTACTGATCATCATCCAGCCTGCTAGTGCAGTAATCACAATAACTAAACCTGCACCGATCCACTTTTTAACAATTAAGAACCGTAATCCTTTGATATATTTACCTGTTAAATTCTCAAATCCAGCATTAAATGCAGTAAAGAATCTTTTTCCAAATCCTTTCTTTTCGACTTCTCCATGATGACCATCGGCATGATTATTTTTCAATAATAAGGCACATAGGGCAGGAGTAAGGGTTAATGCATTGATCGCAGATATAATAATTGCAATCGCTAATGTATAGGCAAACTGCTTATAAAAAATACCTGCGGATCCTGTCATAAAACCAATCGGTATAAATACCGCAGACATGACTAAAGTGATCGATACAACTGCACCCGTGATCTCGCCCATAGCACTATGAGTTGCCTCTTTTCCGGTCATGTTTGTACCTTCCATTTTACTATGGACGGCTTCGACGACCACAATGGCATCATCGACGACAATACCGATTGCAAGTACCAGTGCAAAGAGTGTCAATACGTTTATGGTGAAACCAAAAGCAAGCAGAAAGAAAAATGTTCCTATGATCGCTACCGGTACAGCAATTGCAGGTATAATGGTCGATCTAAAGTCTTGTAAAAACAAGAATACGACGATAAATACCAGAATAAATGCTTCAATCAAAGTAGATTTCACCTGGCCTGTTGCTTCGTCCAAACGCTCTTTTGTACTCATCAAACTCGTGTAGTCTACGCCGGGAGGAAAGTTTTTGGAAGCACTCTTTAATACATCGCGCACACCGATTTCGATGTCATTTGCATTAGATCCCGTAGTCTGGAGAATTGCAACAGTAACTGAATTTTTACCACTCATAGTTGTATTTCCACTATAACTAAGAGAGCCAAATTCTATACGTGCTACATCTTTCAAGCGTACCAAAAGTTCGCCATCACGTTTAACAACGATATTTTCATATTCATGAGGTTGGCTCTTTTTACCTTTATAACGCATAACGTATTCCAATGCCGCATTCGATTCCTCACCCAATTTACCGGGTGCCACCTCTAAACTTTGAGTGCCAATGGCTTTACTTACATCAGCAGGTTCTAAACCATAAGATGCCATTTTCTGCGGATTGAGCCATACACGCATTGAATAGTCCTTTAAACCAAAAACTTGTGCCTGACCTACACCAGGTACACGTTTAATTTGTGGTATGACATTAATGTTGACATAGTTTTGAAGAAACAACTCATCATATTTTTCATTATCTTCCGTATACACGTTGAAGATCATGATCATACTGTTTTGTTGCTTTGAGGTTGTAAGCCCCATCCGGATTACTTCTTCTGGAAGTATGGGCGTTGCTTGTTGAACTCTGTTTTGTACATTTACAGCAGCCTGGTCTGGATTAACACCTTGTTTGAAGATAATGGAAATGGAAAAAGAACCATCATTACTTGCAGTAGACTTGATATACTGCATGTTTTCCACACCATTGATCTGCTCTTCCAGTGGTGTTACCACTGAGCGGATCACGGCCTCACTGTTCCCTCCAGGATAACTCCCCGAAACCATTACGGTAGGTGGAGATATATCTGGAAATCTTGTTACAGGAAGTCTTAATAATCCTATAACGCCCAATATTAACAGCACAACCGAAATAACGGTGGCCATTACTGGTCTATCTATAATCTTTTTTAACATGTTGATACTCGTCTAAAAATTAATTTTTCAATGAGTCTTGACTGATTACTTTAGGTTGAACTGCTATACCTTCTGTTAATTGATCAATACTATTTACGGCTATTTTATCGCCTGCTTTTACGCCTGATTTGATGATATAATCTGCACCAGTTCTACCATTTATTTCAATAGCTTTCATTGCCACTTTATTGCTATCAGCGAGCACATAGACAAAAAATTTGTCTTGAATATCTTTCACTGCCGCCATAGGTAACTTAATTGCACTATTTAGACTTTTAGTTAAAACTACGCGTGCAGCACCACCTGAGCGTAAAATTTTATCTGGATTTGAAAATATTGCTTTTAGTGATATCGTACCGGTGTTACGATCAATGTTACCGCTTGCTATTTCGACCTGACCTTTTTGATTGTAACGGTTACCGTCTGCCATGATAATTTCCACTGTATTCATTCCAGCATCAGTTTTTCGATCATTCATAAAAGCAATGAATTTTGCTTCATTAAGGTTGAAGTAGACAAATACCTGATCGATTTCAGATAGACTTGTCAATGGATTCACATCAGAAGGTGTGACCAAATTTCCGACCCTACTCGGAATACGGCCGATATATCCACTTACTGGTGCTTTGATAATTGCGAAAGCGGCGTTTAACTGTGAAGAGCTCACTGCCGACTTAGCTTGTGCCACCTGAGCTGTTGCCGCATCATATTGCGCTTGAGCAGTTTTTAACTGTAGATCTGAAACAACCTTTCCCTGAACTAGCGGTCTTATTTTTTCTAATTCAATCTGTGCATTTGCCTGTGCAGCTAGTGCCGATTGTAACGAAGCTTTACTGTTGTTCACCTGTTCATTAAAAACATCACTTTTAATTTTAAAAAGTGATTGCCCCTTTTGTACATATTGTCCTTCCTTCACATATGTTACTTCGAGGTAACCAGAAACTTGTGCTCTAATATCGACATTGACTGTTCCCTCTATGGTACCAGGATAAGTTTCTACGATCGTAGTAGGAGATTCTTTTAATTCAATGAAATCAGCAGGAACAGCTTGTTGTTCATACGATTCATCTTGTTTTTGTCCGCCACATGAAATGAATAATAAACCGAAAGCAAATACGGCTATATATAGATTGAAATTGTTTCTTGCTTTGAATTCTTGCTTTACCATTTTTTTATGATTAAAATTTCAAATACAAATAACAGAAGATTACATTGTTTAATAAAGAAATAATTGACTGAACTGGTAAAAATAGCTTCTGAAGCGAAATAGTGATCTACTGAATCATCACCATGTAAATGGATAAGTATGGTCGATCCTTTTTATTTTGATACAATAAAAGGATTGTGGTTATGAGATAGTGACACACTATGAAAAAGAGCCGCTTTAATATGATTTTAAAAAACTAATACGGATGAGTAGATTTTGTTAATCTGTTTTTAGTATGTCTCAGATTTAATAAAAAAAACTTCAGGAACGATATCTTTGTAGATCAAGTTCCTGAAGTTTAATTAAGCACCCTTGTAGGTTGGAGTTGGTTTTTAGTTTATTTATTCTAATGAGACATTTTCATCTCCTTCTTGATATGGAGCATAAATTAGTAAGAAAGTCAGCATTTCATCTTTTGCTGTCATATTACCAGTTGAATATACTTGCTTAGGAGGGGAGTTTGGATTTTGCGGATTGTTTGCAGTATTGTCATAAGTACCAACAATATTAATAGTCGATCCAGCAGGTATCTTAACGAGCTTTTTCATACGATACATTTCCTGCCATTCAAAATTCCAATTTGGGATATGAATTAATGGAATGGTATCATTCTGTGCTGTAACAGCAAAAGCAAGAAAGTCTTTTCCAAGGTAATGCATATGTGGCCATACGTATAATAAAGATTGATCTTCAGGAGTTCTGATTTTTAATGAAAAAGTAGAAACTTGATTCGGAGGTATAACAAATCTGGGGTAGATATCGCTTTCTCCAATCCCACCTGAACCTAAGCTAATAATTCTGACCTGCCTTTTAGCTGGTTTTTTCTTAAAATATAGATTCACGCCTACTACAGACTGTTCGTCAGTGGCAGTAGCAGAATAGTGGACTGTAAAAACCACGACTCCTCTTTTTGGAAGTATCCAGCCAAAATCTTGTGGATAATATTCAACAGAAGCACCAGGAACCCATCCGGTATAAAATATAGGATTAGTCTGATAGGGTTCATATTGCATAAGTTTTTTTAAGTCCGTTTCCTCGGCATTGTCAATATATGGATCTCCTGCCTTAAGATCCATTGATATATCAGGAATGGAAGTGAACATGTAATTTACGTGGTGGACAACCTTTTTGTTGTTACTATAAAATTCGATACCCTCAATGGTATTTTCCTCCAACATTTCAAACGGAACCTTAAACAGAACGAAGCGCTCTTTGTTATTCCCTTTTACAATAAACGGTTTGTCGATTTTTAAGGTTAAGTCAGGCTTACGGTCTGTTAATACTGGCACAGATGCCGCGACTTGTCGTTTAACTTTGTTTTTTCCTTCAGGAGCTCCTGAGTCTATCCATTTAATTATCATTTCCTTTTCAGTTGATGATAATTGACGGTTGTTTGCAAAGTCTTGATAATGCGGATTTGGCATCCAGGGTGGCATGAAGTTGGTTTGAATTACTTCTTTCACCATTTTAGATCGTTTCTTGAAGTCTTGGTAGGTTTCCAGTGGAAAAGGAGCCTCACCATCGGTACTCTTGTGGCAGACGGCACACTTGCTTATTAAAATTTGTTTAACATCTTGATAGGTTTGAGCATGCGTTTGCTGTACTGTTAAAGTAGCAAGCAGCATTAAACCTAATAAATAGAGGTGAGTTGATTTCATTGTTCGATATAGCATCCGATTGGTTTAACATAACGAGTTTCTACCGCGGTGTTGTTCAGTAATCCCTCTATTGCATTTTCTAAATAATTAACTGTTGCCTGCTGTTTTGTTTTTCCTAGTTTTATAGCCCAATCATCTATCGCGCCATGATACACAATTTTTCCATATGAGTCGATAAGAAAAGCTTCTGGTGTAACAGTCGCTTTTAGAGCGGATATAAGTTCTAATTTTTCATCCTTGATTAAAGGATAGTTAATCTTGTATTTAGTTTTAAATTCTTGAAATTGACCTATGCTTTCTTCGGATCCAGGAAATACACCAATAAACTTGACTTTGTTTCCAAATTTAGTGAAGAGAGAAGCTATTGTCAATGTATATTTTTGGCTTAGTGGACATTCTGGAGCATAAAAAATATAAACGTGAGGAGTATCTTTTAAAGCGTTATATATGAGCTGATTATTATCAATGGTTACGCCTGTTGGAATCGACCTGTAATCGATCTGACTCGGTTGTGCCTGGATGGTTAGATATCCTAAAAGTAAAATAAGTACTATGCCGATATTCTTCACTTTGTTAGTTTTTAAATGGTCTTGTTTTCAAATTATGAATATAGACAAAATTGCTTATATCCAACGTAAATTTTAAATACATTGGATATAAGCAATTAGTCATTTATTTACTATTATATGGGAATTATTTCATATCCCACCAAACTCTTCCAGTTATCTCATTAGGATTACGGAATTCAGGATCTTTCATCATTTCATCAATAGCATTGTTGGCATTTACAGCATTTAGATCAGTAGCAAATGGACGTGTAATTGAAAACCGTCTTGGCATTTCTAAAGTAACACCTGAACTGATGAATTCCTCAGACTTCAGTATATTTCCAGTTAAAGATGGATAACCTGTTCGTTTAATAAGTGCCCATGCTTCACTGTTATTTTTAAAATAATTGATGTACTGTTGTACACAGATCTGTTCAAGTGCATTGGCAGGGGTAAATAAGATACCTGGTTTTGCTTTGTATGCAGTCACTTCTTCCGGAGTCAAGGCCTGGTAACCTGTTATTTTTGCAATTGATGCTGCTTTATCATGCTCAGCTAAAGCCGCATCAATGCCTTTGTAATACCAGTTTTGCGCATCTGCTGGAGTTCCATAGATACTACGTTGCGCAAGCTCAGCGCGCATAAATAAAACATCTGAAAGGTTGATCAGGGGGTATGTCATATTTCCAGAATTTGGAGTACTATTGAAGTAGCTGGGACGGATAGATGATGGTAATCTAACCCCAGTTACATCTACATTATTAAATTTGTACGAGATCGCTGCAAAATATGGAGCTTTAGTTGCATCTAACGAAGCATCAGGGCTAATGTATTGTCCACGGTAGAGTTGTCCATCCCAAACAAAAGAAGCTGGAATTTTTCCCTGTTGCTGTGCTGCTTCGAAACGTTCTTTAGTAAAATGTGATGGTTCATAGTAAATCCGAATACGTGGATCACTCGTTTTCCACATAAAATCGACCATATTTTTCGAACCAGACACAGGACGTTGGTTAGCAGGATTATCGTCACCTCCGGTACGTCCATTTCCTGCAATAAATCTCCATGATTCAGCATCGTTGTTTATAACACCTACATTATCTCCCAATACCTCTGCTGCTATGGTACGTAGTTTTGTAGGGTTGCGTTTCATTAAACGCATTGCCATTTTAAGACGTAAACTATTCGCTGCTTTAATCCATTTCACAGCATCACCATCATAATAAATATCATATCCTGTGAGATTGGCCTGGGTAACTGTCGTCGGGGCTTTAAGTCTTTCAACTGCAGATTTTAATTGCTGATCTAAGATCTCATACAATTGTTCTTGCGTATCATATTTTGGGGCAAGTAGAGCGGGTGTAGTGTATCGTGCTCGGAATGCTTCTGAGTAAGGGAGGCTACCATATACATCCGAAGTATACCAAGCGAAGTAAGCCAATGGAATATCCGCAATAGCATTAAGATGTGCATAAGAAGCTTGCTTTTCAGCAGGTAGTTTCTTAATAATTTCCTTAATATCTACCAGACGATTCCCCACACCGGTATAGAACATACCCCATCTAGCTCCAATATTTCCCGAAGCCTGATAAGAACCTTCCGCATTTCCAGAACCAATAGAAAAGGTCTGCGACCAATAATAAATACCTAGATAAAGGTCGTAATAGCGTTCCCCGCCATGAATAGCCAATAATCCTGTAGGTAATTCATACTCGGGTGGGATTGCTAAGATTGCATCAGGGTCTGTATTTAAATCAGCAAATTTATCCCTGCCACAGCCAGACGATAGTGCAAAGACTAAAAGAATGGCCCATATATTAATTTTATTTTTCATTTCCGTAAATTTTAATTCAATGATCATTCTGCTAGAAACTCCCGTTTATACTAAAACCGAAACGACGAACGTAGGGCATTGCCGACCCCTCATTCATCGCGCCTGAACCACTGTCGCTAACGCTGTATGGATTAAAATTGTCTGGGGCACTATTGTACAAGAAGAAAAGATCGTTTGCATAAACACCAACACGTAGCCCATTCATTTTTAATTTTTTTGCAACAGTAGCTGGTAAATCATAATTCAAACCTACTTGTTGAACAGAAACCCATGAAGATGTGTACATAGAGCGCTCACGGATACCTCTAAACCAGGAATGAGAATTCGCATAGTAAGCTAAGGCACTAGCGGGGCGTACGTAGCCTGCATCTATAGCTTGTTGGTGAGACATACCTGATAAATCCACTGACTTGCCTGCTACAGTTACTGTACTACCCTGTTTATATACACCATCGTATACAACCCCGTCGGTTCTTTGTACGCCTGCAGCAGTTGTATAGGGAACCCCACCAAATTCAGCTGAACGTCCAGGAAGCGTACTCTCTAAAGTTCCTAACCATGAACCTAGGTCTTTGGTAGATGAATAAACCATACCGCCAAATTTAGCATCTAAAGCGACAACCAATTGCACGGTTTTATAATTAAAGGTGTTGCGCCAGTTTCCTAAAAATTTAGGAACAATAGAACCTAAAACAGGAGCTTTGTCCAGACCTTCAGTATAGTTCGCAGCACGTTCGTATAATGTGGAAGCTCCACTGATTAGCAATACTTTTTGACCATTAAGGGGACTTTCAATAGGATTTCGGGTGCCGTCAACCGCTTGGTATCTTGCATATGCATATGGAGCGATAACTGTTCCATAATCTCCACCAGCTTTTGCTATGGCTTGATAGCCGTCTCCTCCGCCAAGTCTGATACTCTCTAAACCAAATGGGAGATCAAGAACGGTGTTACGGTTACGGGTATAGTTAAAGCGGGTATCCCAAGAAAAGTTTTCTGTCTTAATAGGTACTCCAAATAATGACAGTTCGATTCCTCGGTTACGGATTGTTCCGCCATTTAGGAGAGCTGCAGTAACACCAGAAGGTGCCGGAGCTCCGAATGGAATGATCTGACTTTTGGAATCTTGTGTGTAAAAAGAGAAATCGGTACCTAGTCGGTTTTTCAGCATTCGTACCTCTAATCCAACTTCATACTTGCCCGTGCGTTCAGGAACTAAATTCTGATTTGGAAGGGTATTATCTGAAAAGGAATAATTAAGCACGGAAAGTCCTGCATAGGATAAATAAGGATTGCCGGCGGAATATGCCCCTGTATTCGCTCTGTAGGCGGCTGTTCCATTACCTGATTTTACATAAGAAACACGTAAAGCGGCATAGTTGAACAAAGGTGATAATTTTTCCTTAAAGGTTTCGTTAAATTTCCAGATCGCATCTACTCCCGGATAAAAATAAGAATAGGTTCCATGTCCATCATTGTAGACTAGCGTGGAATTCCAGTCGTTACGTCCATAAACATTTAAGGTCAATTCATCACGATAATCGATGGATGCTTGGTAAAAGAGGGATCCTAAATTACTTTTGTTAGGTGCATATTCGCCTGCTTTTACCGGATTCCGTGAATTGCTAAGACGGTATATATCTGGGTAGATAGCTCCATCAATATTAGCCCATTGTCCTTTAGATGTAAAACTGTAGTATTCGCCACCACCTAATACCATAACGTTAAAATCATTGAATTTTTTCGTATAGTTTAATGTTCCTCTAAACTGAGAAGTGAAGCGATTACCTGTGTTCGTAGCATAGTATGGATTGGTATAAGCAGAGTCACGTCCTCGTGTCTGATTTTCGAAGTTGCTACCAATGTAATTGACATTGGCAAATCCTTGAAACTTCCAATTATCGTTGAATGGAATCTGGACATCAATTACGCCTCTAAAATTATCATCCTCGGAAACTCGGTTATTTTCGTACAAATTATATAAAACGCTGCTGAATCCTGTTTGATCGGCATCATTCCAGCCACCAATGGGGGCAATGTAATTGTTCTTCCAGTATTTAGTGTCATAATAACGAGGTATACCTGAAGCGAAGTTCATTAAAATACTTCCAGCATCAGTATTTCCAGAGAGTAATGCATTTCCTCCACCTACATCTGCAGGATTTTTAGCTTTACTTTTAACATACGTTACGTTGGCATCAACAATTATTTTTCCTAATAGACGTTGTGATCCACGAAAATTAACGCTATTTCTTTTGAAATCATTGTTGGGTGTAATCCCTTTTGATGAATTATTGGAGTAAGATAGACGAAAAGAACCTTGTGGACTTCCGCCGGAAATACTTACAGAAGTATTTGTACTAGGTGCTAGACGATACGCGTCAAGCATATTGTTTGGTTGTGCAGAATAGACAATTTCGCGACCATCATTATCGAGTACGGTCTGACCTTGAAATCTGGGACCAAAGTTATAACCAGGAGCGGCAACCTGTAATTTTCCATCCGCTGTTTTTATAAAGTCCAAATCGCTACTGGTAGTACCAGGACCAAAATGATTTTGAAAATCTAAGGTTTTATATGCCTGTTCCCATTGGGTATTTTGAGTAATACTTACTCCCAATCCCTTTTGTGCAAACCCGCTTTTTGTGGTAATCAAAATAACACCATTTTGTGCACGGCTACCATAAAGAGCTGTTACCGCTCCCCCTCTTAATACTGTAATATTTTCGATATCATCGGGATTGAGATCTTTTAAGATATTTCCAAAATCTTGATTTCCACCTCGATTAGGTAAGACCATATCTGTGTCCATAAGAATATTGTCAATAACGACTAAAGGTTGGTTGTTATAAGGATCCAAAGAAGCACTACCACGGATACGGAAAATTGGTGTAGATTGAGGACCACCAACGCCAGATTGTACCTGTAGTCCAGGTACCATTCCCTGTAGTGCCGCAATCGGGTTTATCGCTCCTGTGCGACGGATATCATCTCCAGAAACTGTCGTAACGGCAGAACCAATTTGGCTTCTTTTACGCTGTGTAAATCCCGTTACAACGACTTCTTCCAACGAGCCCTCTTCGGGTTTGATAATCATGTTGATGATTTTACTATCGCCAATTTGTACTTCTTGAGCGACGTAACCAATGATGGTAAAACGAAGTGTCTCGCCTTTTTGGGCTTGGATGGTATAACTACCATCTTCTTTCGATTGAGTGGCTCGGGAAGTACCTTTTACGGTAATGGTGACTCCTGAAACTGGTCCAGTGGCACTCGTCACTTTTCCAGTGAGAGCTTGTTGTGCTTGCAGATTGGATATCGAAATGAGGGATACCGAAACCGCCATACAACAGGAGGTGTAAAGTTTTTTCATGTTACTGTAGGTTAAAAAAATAGGGGTTAGTAATATTTGATAAAATAACAGAAAAATGTTACAAGTTGCAAATCTTTTTAAAAAAAAAATTAAAGTTTCTTGAAGAAATAAAACATTATTAATAAATCAATAAAAGTAACTATTGATGTGGTTATATCTTTTTTTTGTTATTCAATATATTGATTATGATAAGTTTACTGAACTTTGTTCAATATGGTAGTGAGAATAATTTCGCTTCTTTTTGGGATAAGTTTATTTTTAAAAATAATAAACCATAGCTCTTTTTTCTATATCCAATGAAAAAGATTATAATAAATAGTTTACATGAAATTGTAATCTATAAAATAAGTATATATCTGACAATATAAATTTTATCTTTAAAGGGAAAATTAAAAAGTGTTGAAAATCACTCATAAATTATTAAAAACTATTCATTATAGGAATTGTTCGCTGATGTATTGTCTAGCATCATTTCATTATGAAATATAAACTTTGATAACTATAAGAATGAATGTTTATATTTTATATCTTTGTTATGCTTTAGGGGTATTCTAAAAAGAATTGAGAGAGTCCCTTTGAACCTGATACGGCTAATACCGACGTAGGGAAAAGCAATACAGTACACCTGTGCTGTTTTGTATGTGGTTTTTTCCTAAAGCATTCGATTTTTTACTAAATGAAATGAACATGGAAAAAACACTTTGGAAGTATATCCAACAAGTAAGAGCGCAATCGCCACTCGTACATAATATTAGTAATTTTGTGGTCATGAATAATACAGCCAATGCCTTGTTGGCTGTTGGTGCTTCACCCATTATGGCGCATGCTAAATCTGAAGTAGTCGAGATGGTCACGATCAGCGATTCACTTGTTATTAACATAGGAACATTAGACGAAGTGTGGTCTGAATCTATGTTATTGGCCGCAAATACTGCTTCTCAATTAGGAAAACCTTGGATTTTAGATCCTGTTGGAGCGGGGGCGACATCTTATCGCGATCATATTCTAAAAGAATTGCTTCGTGAAAAACCCACTGTCATAAAAGGTAATGCATCTGAAATTATCGCACTAAACAAATCTAATCTTATAAAGACGAAAGGAGTGGATAGTACTTCTCAAAGTGGTGAAGCAGTTTTGGCAGCATTGAATCTTCATCAACAATATGGTTCCATTGTTTGTATTTCTGGTGAAACAGATATCGTGATTTCTGGGAGTCAGGAGATTCATCTAAAAAATGGACATCTTTTGATGACAAAAGTAACCGGTTTAGGTTGTTCTGCAACTGCGATTATTGGGGCATTTATGGCTGTAATCACCAATAAAACAGAGGCTGTAACTGCTGCAATGGCTCTAATCGGAGTAGCGGGGGAGTTAGCTGAGAAGGAAAGTAATGGGCCGGGTAGTTTGCAAGTTAAACTTCTTGATAAACTATATAATATCACTGAGGCTGAATTTAATAATACATTAAAATTTGGCATATTATGAATTTAGATACATCTTTTCCTTATCAGCTATACCTCGTAATTTCAGAGCAGGATTGCCGTGGGAAAAATTTCCTTCACGTAGCAGAGAGAGCAATTCTGGGTGGTGTCGATGTCATACAGCTTAGAGAAAAAAATCTAACATCTGACCTATACTTAGCAAAAGCTAAACAATTGAAAGAGATTACAGATAAATACACAATTCCGCTAATCATCAATGATAATCTTGAAGTGGCCCAAAAAGTAGGTGCGGATGGTATTCACGTAGGTAACCGTGATATTTCTCCTCGTGGTATTAGAGAAGTCTGGTATAGCCCAAGACCTCTAGTCGGTTATTCTATTGAAAATCTTGAACAGTTAAAAAATGAGCAAATTCCATTATCCGATTACCTGGGTATCAGCCCTGTATTTAATACTGAAACGAAAAAAGACACTATCACCGAATGGGGGTTAAGAGGTATTGTCGAGATTCGGCAACGAACAGACAAACCGCTAGTTGCTATCGGCAATATTCACATACAAAATGCTCGTCGTGTTATACAAGCAGGTGCCGATTGTTTAGCTGTAGTATCTGCTATATGTGGAAGTGAAGATCCGGAAAAAGCAGCTTATGAACTTAAAAATGAAATTTTGAAATGAAAAAATACCGTTATCCAAGTACGCTGACGATCGCAGGTTTCGACGGCAGTGGGGGAGCCGGAATCCAAGCTGATATCAAAACTTTTTCAGCATTAGGATGCTACGCTACTTCAGTACTGACAGCATTGCCTGTACAAAATACGATGGGTGTCCGCAAAATTTATCCTATAGCGCTGGAAGCTGTAGCGGATCAGATTGAATCTATTATGGACGATGTCTTTCCTGATGCCATAAAGATAGGAATGGTGCATACACCACAATTGGTTATTACGATCGCACAGACGCTTCAGAAATATAAAAAAGTACCCCTTGTATTTGATCCTGTTATGGTTGCTACCAGTGGCCACAAGCTTATTGAGGAAGAAACTATTGCTGCAATGATCGACCTACTATTCCCTTTAGCAGATGTGATTACACCGAATATGGATGAAGCAGGTATACTTGCCAAGGTGTCAGTGGCAACTTTAGAAGATATGTACGTTGCAGGGGAAAGCATCCTTGCATTAGGTTGTGAGCGTGTCTTGGTAAAAGGGGGGCATCTGGAACAAGATACGCTGCAATCTATATTATTTGATAAGAATAGTCACCCAGAAATATTTAAAAGTAAAAAAATAAAAACGAAGAATACACACGGTTCCGGTTGTACACTATCATCTGCAATAGCCGCTTATTTGGCACAGGGGCATACGATATCTGAAGCCGTTTCTTTAGCGCAAAATTATGTTTTTATGGCAATAGAGCAGGGGGCAAATGTACAATTAGGGATGGGAAACGGTCCTTTAAATCATTTTTTTAATCCTCAAAAACAAATTAAATATGAATTGGTCTGAACAGGTCTGGAATAGTATCTCAGATAAATATCAGTCTATATTAGACATGCCTTTTATAAAGGAACTTACGACAGGAAATTTGCCGAAAGAAAAATTTCAATTTTACATGGCTCAAGATTCGCTTTATCTTGAACATTTTGGTCGAGCATTAGCCCTTATTGGTGCTCGGGCACATGATGTTCAAGATGCGCTATCCTATATGCGTTTTGGAGAAAATGCGATTGTTGTCGAAAATGCTTTGCACGACTCTTATTTTAAGGATTTTGGTGTCAACGAAAAAGGTCATATGCAGCCTGTTTGCCATCATTATGTGCATTATCTAAAAAGTACAGCAGCGCTAGATCCTGTAGAGGTTGGGATGGCTGCAACTTTACCCTGTTTTTGGATATATAAAGAAGTGGGGGAATATATTGCTAGACAAGAAAAATCAGTTGATAATCCTTATCAAAAATGGATTGATACGTATGGAGGAGAAGATTTTGCTATTTCTGTACGACAATCAATTGCTATGTGTGATCAAGTAGCCGCAAATGCGACTGTTGCTATTCGTAATAAGATGAGTGAAGCATTTGTTTTAGCATCTAGACTGGAGTATCAATTTTGGGAGGCTGCTTACAATGAAAAAGTATGGACTTAACGGGGTGATAAAAATGAGCAATCGTTTGTTCTTGTTTAGCATTTGTATACATCTTAAAATTTAATTAGTTTGCTTCATATTGTGAAAATATATTTTGTGATTAGTTTTTAAATATACTTGTTTAAAAACTAATCAAATCGGTAGGATGAATCTGAATTGAATAATAAGTTATATAAATATGAGCTTTAAGAATACAACTTTAGCGTCGGCACTTCTTGTCGGAGCGCTATGGAGTGTACAAACGGCAAAGGCACAGACACCTGCCTTTGAAATGGTAAATTTTCAAGAAATGGCGGATCCAACGAAAGATGCATTGTCTGACTGGTCCACGGTTAAAAAGGGCTTACATAGTTCGTTCGTAACAATAGATAAGCGTTATCCTAAATCCCTGGTTCCTGATTTAGAGAAGAAGTCTAGCGATGCTATAGTCGGATGGCGTGGAGAAAGGGTTTCATCACAAGTGTTATTATGGACGAAAGAGGCTGCGCCGGATGTCAAGGTGACTATATCAGATTTCAAAGGTACAAAGGGGGCTAAAATGTCTTCAAATGTTGCTTCAGCACGTTTCGTTCGCTATGTAATGACTGATGAATTTGCCGCTGGCTGTGGATATCGGAAGAAAGAGGATTTTGCTTCTTCATTATCACCAGATATGTTAGATGATCTAACAGCATTCGATCTTGAAGCTAGCAAAGCACGTCCTGTTTGGCTGACGGTGAAGATCCCGAGTGATGCTACCCCTGGAGAATATCAAGCAAAAGTGCGCATCGAGAGTAAAGGAAAGACTACTGACCAATTAACATTGAAAGTTACTGTTTTAGAAAATATATTGCCAAAGCCTAGTGAATGGGTCTTCCATTTGGATCAATGGCAACATCCATCGGCTGTAGCACGTGTGCATGGATTAGAAATGTGGAGTGATGCCCATTTTGAAGCGATGAAACCAGTTATGAAAATGTTAGCCGATGCAGGACAGAAAGTGATCACTGCAACCATGAATAAAGATCCATGGAATGTACAGACTTATGATCCATATGCTGACATGATTGTTTGGAACAAAAATGTAGATGGTACTTGGGCTTACGATTATAAAGTATTTGACCGTTGGGTTCAGTTTATGATGGACTTAGGCATTAAAAAGATGATTAATATCTATTCGATTGTTCCATGGAATAATGAAATACATTATCGCGATGTAGCAAAAAATGAAGTTGTCAATGTTGTTGCAAAACCAGGAACACCTGCATTTGAGGAATTATGGACCCCTTTCTTAAAAGACCTTGTAAAACATTTGGATTCAAAAGGTTGGTTGGGGATTACAAATATCGCCATGGACGAACGTACAAAAGAAGAAGTAGATGGTGCTTTATCTCTTTTAAAAAAGGTGGCACCAACTTTAGGTGTTTCTTATGCGGATAATCAGAAAACCTATCAGCGCTATCCTGACAGTAAAGATATTAGTATTGCCGCAAATCATCCCTTTTCTCATGAAGATCTGCTCGATCGTAAAAAAAGAGGTTTGATCACTACTTTTTATGTCTACTGTGGGAATAATTTTCCAAATCAATTTACGTTTTCAGATCCTGCAGAGTCTGCTTACATGGGATGGTATGCTGAAGCTGCTGATTTTGATGGATTATTGCATTGGGCATTCAACTCATGGGTAGAAAACCCGATTTTAGATTCCCGATTCCGTACCTGGCCAGCAGGTGATACCTATATTGTGTATCCAAATGGGCGAAGCTCGATCCGTTATGAAAGAACACTCGAAGGTGTTCAAGATTATGAAAAAGTGCAAATCGTCAAGAAAGCGCTTAAGGAGAAGGGGTTGACTGAGGATTTGAAGCGTTTCGAAGCTGCGATCCAGAAGTTAAATAGTGCAGAAAGAACTAAAGTTTGGAATTCAAATCTAAACGAAGCTAAGGCCCTATTGAATGAGCTATCGATTAAGATAACGAACTAATTGTAAATTCATATTAGCACTTGTTTTTGCGACTGCTATAATCATTATTTGTAACCCTCCGGAATAAAAGTTTCGGAGGTTTTTTTTTATTTTTATAATTTGTAGAACTTGGAGATAGTATGATTATAAGAGAATAATGACTCTAATTATCATAGAGTTAGATATATGGGATATTGCTTTTCAATAATAACTTGTAATTACAAAAGTTATGATGTAGTTCAGAACAGACATTCATGTATTCAAAGCTGTAGGTACTCTATTCACTTTGATCATTTTAATTAGGGATGTTAGTTTCAAAGGGAACATATAAGAAAAGAAACAATGAAGACTTCAATAAAAATAGGTTTAGTAACATTTTTAGTTATACTGTCATTTTGTACTATGGCTGACGGAAGACCTGTGAAAAGGAGCATAAACTTTTCAATGGCAAAGCTAGCTATCCATCATTACATTGATGTCATGACTGAGGGACAATCTCAAGGGATAGAGGAATTATTTTCTTCTGATTTTTGTCAACGCGTGCAAGGTTTAAAATATCCAAATCATAGCCGTTCAGAACTTATTAGTTTTTTGAAAAAGCAGAGTGGAGAGAAGATGAACTGTCAAACGACACTTCAAATTATTGATGAATGTGCACATTATTTGATTGCTAAAGTTATCATGAAATTTGAGTCTTTTATGAAGACTGATCTGATTACCTTAATTAATGAAGATGGAAACTGGAAAGTTATAGCTTCTATTCATACTTATCAATAGAATTTTAGTTCAAATCAATTCTGGGGGTAGTTGATTGCTTCAATACATATCTAGCGAAACCCCCATTAAGTATCATATGTTTATAAAGTAAAAAGCCCCGTCGTGAGATGCGGCTTTTATTGTTATTTTCAACTTTGCCATTTTCATGGCATATAGTTTTAGTAATTATGTTATTGAATTGATCTTATAGATAATGTAGAGTTATTTACTACAGTAAGCTAACTCGTACAAGTGAATTTTCAATCATTAATTTTTGTTAATAAGATCGAAGACAACTCTTATATGTCGCTATCAAAGCCTCAGCTACTAATTTAGGATCCTGTTGATGGATACCATGACTGTACCGTGGTAATAAGATTAATTTACTGTTACGGTTATTTTTTATCATTTCCGCGTAGTGCTCTATACGAAGGTAATCGAGTGCTTTCCACCAAGGAATTAAGTTGATACCCAATTGTAACTCTTCATTCATTTTAGTTTCGTATTGTTCGATATGCTTATTGTATGCAATCATTACGGTAACCGGAATATCAGGTAGTGGTTGTAAAGAAGTATAATTTTTGAAAAAATTTGGGGTACTTTCATCCAACTCTCTCTTCAATTCATGTCGGAAACCTCTTGATATAGTAGGGTCTTTTAGGATATTTTGAAGGTTTATACTCAAAAGTTCCTGATACCCTGTTCTACTACCTGTTTTGGACTTTACTTCATCATCCTCTTCTTTGGTCAACATAAAATCTGTTGGATCTATGAAAAATAGACCGGCTATTTCTTCAGGATATTTTGAAGCGAACAAACGAATAAATGGTCCACCTATCGAGTGCCCAACTAGGAGGTAGGGTGGACTTATTTTTAAAGTAGTCAATAAATCGTGAAGTCTTTTTATGACATCCGCATCGCTTCTTATTGTACTATCCAATTCAGATTCACCTATTCCGTTTCTATCGTAAACAATACCTGCAAAATTATTCTGAATAAATGGAAATAAGCTTCCATTACTTCCTCCAGAAGAACCAAGTCCACTCTCAAATACAACAATCGGTTCACCGGTTTTTCTACCTTCAAGTCCAAATGTGCTATAAGCCATATTTTTATTGTTAATGGATATTAATTTTCGCTCAGAGACTTGAGGATAAACTAAGGAGATCGTAAAAGATGTAATAAAGGTTAAAATGATCATTAATTTCATGCTTCTATATTTAAAGTATGGTGCTATTCTTTTTTTATAGTAATTAACTCAATATCAAATGATTATTTTATTTTTTTAAGCGGTATTCGGTAAATGCGCCCATATTAGCGGTAAGTGTCGGTATTGATTCCGTAAACGAAAGAAATGATCTAACCATTACCATAGATAATAAGTGAAAGATTCTTAATTTTTATTGCTAAAATTTCAGATATTTAATGGTTACCATTTTTAATCAAAAATAAGCATGACATTAAGCACTTTATATCCTGAAAGCAGGTCAGGTAAAGAAATTATTTTAACATCTTCACTGGTAGGTATTTCATTTTACATACTCTTGATTGTATATCAACCTTTTGGTACAAGTCAATTTGAACATACCTCTAAATATTTATTACTAGCTCCTTATGCAATTATTACCACATTTTCGTTTTACATTGTCAACTTCTTATCTATGCAATGGAAAAAGAAATGGACAACTGGTCGAGAAATTTTAAAGATTTTTTTAATTTTATTTCTGATTTCAATATTTGCATACTTCTACAATACTTTATTCTTAAGTAAAGTGCAGCTCTCATTTGAAAATTTTTTGTACATGTTTGCATATTCCGCGGCAATAGGAACTCCAGTTTCATGTATTTATATCTTGGCAAGGTATATTTATCTAAGCAATGAAAGCCAATTTAATGAAGAGGGAGAAAATTATGAAAAAGAAAATATTACAGAAACATATCGTCATTTCGATATAGAAAGTAATTTAAAACTATGTGTCGTTTCCGAATATTCTAATTTTTACAAGGAAATAGCTGTCGAGGATTTTGTTTTTGCAGAAGCTGCTGATAATTATTGTGTTCTTCATTTTTATGAAAATGATATCCTTAAAAATGAAATAATTCGAATTTCTCTGACTAAATTATTGAGCCAGATTCAGTGTGATACCATACGAAAAGTGCACCGTTCATTGATTGTGAATCTCAAAAAGGTCACGAAATTCAAAGGAAATACTTCTGGATATAGAATAACATTAAAGAATATAAATAGAGAATTAACGGTGTCAAGAAACTACGTTAGTTCGGTTATTCCTCTTTTAAAAGAGTTTGCCGTTCGTCCCTAATTGTTGTTAGCCGCCACTTTGTTTTGCTAAGGTGTTTTAGGTCTTTTATCTTCGTGATTATAAAAAAATAACAGCTATGGACAGATTAAGGTTTTATTTGGTTTTCATTATTGGATTTGTAATTTACTTTTACATCGACACCAATTTCTTTGCTTTAATATTAAAGCAAATATTCGTAATAACGCATTCAAAAGCCTTGGGACATGTTGCCACATATAGTATAACCTTAATACCTTTATTTATAACTGTCGCGGCTCTTCACAAAGACTATCGAAACATTCCTGAAAGACTGGGAATATCCAACGGTATATGGACAGGTACTTTATTTGCTTTAATAACCACATTACCCATGTTAATCGGTTTTATTGTGAAATTTCCATTAAACAAGGAACTATCTTTTGATACAATTATCGTTAATACAATCTCATCTGCTTTTTTTGAAGAAGTTATCTATCGAGCCTTTCTCTTTGGACAATTATACAGGTACACACGACTAGGTTTTTTTCCTTCTGTATTTATAGGTTCATTGTTATTTGGTTCCGCACATTTGTATCAGGGAAATGATATAAACGAATTAATCGGAATATTTGTAATGACATTTTCAGGCTCAGTTTTATTCGCCTGGATTTATGCTGAATGGAAATTCAATTTATGGACTGCTATTTTTTTACATTGCTTCATGAATTTATACTGGCTTATTTTTGATGTTGATACCAATGTTTTAGGAGGAACTTATTCGAACTTTTTTAGATTTTCAACCATTTTCATCGCGATCTTTTGCACAGTTATTTATAAAATAAATAAGCAGTTTTCTTTCGAAATTAATAGAAAATCGTGGTGGATGAAACGTAGCGCTTAATGTTTTTTCATAATTAGAAATGAGTTATGATAAATCACAATTTAGTAAATGTATTGCAGTTTTTTAATTTGATAGTTTAAATTAAAGAGAGGTCTATTTTGATCGCAGCTAGTTCTCATGAATGAATAGAGGGTATTTTTTATTGAACGAATCCTTTATATATTAGCAGAAAAAATATAATAAAAATACCAGAACATATGGAAAATGAAGTTTTTCACTTTGAAAATAGAAACGATTGGGAAGATCTAGGCCAAGGAGTTAAAAGACAAATTGCAGTTCATAATCAAGTTATGATGCTCACTAAAGTTAAATTTGAAGAAGGCGCTAGGGGCGAATTGCATCAACATCCTCATACACAAATTTCATACGTTAAATCGGGTGTATTTCATTATACTATTGGTGATGTTGTACATGTCATGAAAGAGGGGGATAGTTGCATCATTCCTGGAAATATAGTACATGGTTGTGAGTGCATATCTGCAGGTGAACTTATCGATTCTTTTAATCCTCCACGTGAAGATTTCCTACTGCAATGAATTTAATTAATCAACTATGCTTTTGAATTTCATCATGATTCCCTGTCTTATTTAAATTTTTTCGACCAATAAATGTACCATTCCCCATTAAAAAAATTATTGCTTTTTCAACATTCCTGTTGATACTTTCTTCAGTTTTTAAGAATGAAATATATTTTATAATTTCTAATTTTAAGGATGGTGTAAGCTCATTGAACTTTTTTTCTGCAACCGAATTATTTTGTAGTGCCTGCATCAATTGAGGGTGGGGCGTTATGATTCTTGTTTCTGTATCGATCTGTATTGTAATTTGTAAAAGTTCACCAATTCTTTGGGGTGAATTTTTTAGCATCTTTGTGTTTATGTAAAGACGCCATTCTCCTTTATATCTTAACAATGTCTGTGTGTAATCGATGTTATTTACACGGCCCTTTACCGGAATTTTTCCTTTTTCTTTTTTTGCTCTTTTCAAGATTTCAGATAAAGCTTCCTGGGGCAAATACACGAAGGGATTAATTCCTATGATCTCTAATTTAGCTTCAAATGAAAGCAATTGTTTAGTTTCATTAGTCATGATTTATTGTAAATTATATCGTAAGAACAAAAATCTATTCTTTTATTTACGTTTTAATCTAGATTCTTCTAGATCAAGCGTATATTCTAGATCTTTAATAATACTGCTATCGTAGTGCTTTTCTTGTCGTAATTTGTATAATCCATTTCTTCTAACAGCTACGATCTCTAACATGATCTTATTGTAAAGACTTCTTACAGCAGTCAATTGCGCTCGCCTATCTTCTAGCTTAGCATTTTCAGATACCCTGATACTTCTCAACAATTGTTCTTTAATTCTAGCAATTGTTTCGTATTCTTCCATTTCTTTACTGTAGTGGCTGTCCAGATAGGCAATGGAATCTTTTGCCAATTGAACCCGAATCTCGTCAATCTGATTCTCTATAGGTTCTTCCACATCCACATCATCCATCTTTATTATTTTGATGAGAATAGGGAGTGTCAGTCCTTGAAAAACTAATGTAATTAAGATGACAACGAAGGTGATAAAGAGAATTAAATTACGGTGAGGAAACGGCTCCCCATTATTTAGCGTTAGTGGTATAGCTAATGCCGATGCAAGAGATACTACACCTCTCATACCTGCCCAACCTACGACAAGGGGTAATTTCCAGCCTGGACTTTTCTCTCTTGATCTGATCTTTTTAGATAGCATGCGAGGTAGATATTCTGAAAGATATACCAGTATTATTCGTAATACAATAACAATAGCACTAATAATGAGCGCATAATTTATAGCTTCCTCTTGTGAATATTGACCTAGTCCTGCTACAATAACAGGTAATTCTAAGCCAATTAAAATAAATACAAATCCGTTTAGTAAGAATCCCAATGTTGCCCATACCTCCTTGGTTTGAATTCGGGTATGATGATTTAAATAATCGCCTGAACGAAATGATAAAAATAATCCGCCACTCACAACAGCAAGTACACCCGACCAATGAAAATGCTCAGCAACAAGATACATGATGTATGGGGCGATTAATGTGATCGGAGTCGAAATACTTGAAGATTTTGCAACATAGCGTAGAAATAAATATAATATATGAGCTACTGCTAAACCTACGATAACACCCATAATTGATAATATGACAAATTCCGAAGCCGCCTTTTGAAATACAAATTGGCCAGTAAGAATTACCGCTATGGCAAACCTAAATACAGTCAGAGAGGCCGCATCGTTTACCAAGCTTTCTCCTTCTAGCAGTGTTAATCCTCGTTTAGGAATCTTCACACCTTTTAATACTGATGTCGCAGCGACAGCGTCTGGGGGAGAAATAATACCGCCCAATAAAAATCCTAACGCCAAAGTAAACCCCGGAATAATATTTACGGAAAAGTAGGCGATAGCAATAGATGTAAAAAATACTAAACCAAAGCCTAAGCTCATAATGGATCGTCGCCATTTTTTTAAACTGTCCCAACTGGTATACCAGGCGGCTTCAAATAGGAGAGGTGGTAAAAACACTAAAAATACCAAATCAGGATTGATACTGATCACGGGCATGCCTGGAATTAGCGAGATGCCTAAACCTCCAATGACCAATAAAATGGGATACGAAATTTTGATCCTTTGACTTACTACAAATAGCATCGCCATGACAAAAAATAGCGATAAAACTAATAGGACATTCTCCTCTACCATAAGTTCTTTTTAATAATTCTTAATGCACAATTGTATCCAGGTTATAAAGGTAAAACATTTCGTTTTATTGTATCTATTTAGACGCCTAAAAATAAACTGTATTTATATTTTGTTATAAAAGCGGGAGCTAGATTCCGCTATTAATGATTTATTTGATCCTGTTGAACACCTACAATTCTGAATTATTCGAATTTTATAAAGGATGTTAGAACTATGAAATTCTTTGATTCGCTATTTTAATGACGTTTTATTTAGTTAGATTGTTTTCGCCAATTAGTAGGCTATTGTTTTTGAAATATTTCATAATTAAATTTCAAAACATTTAAATTCCATAAGGTTAGCGTTTGTGTTGCAGTCAATTGTTTATCAGCCTCGCTTATGATTAATTCATCACGGAATGAACGGATATATTTTGACCAATGCTCACCTTTAGAATCTTTTAGCAAAAAATAAAAACCTGCATCACCAAAACGTTGACCAGACGAATTTAATACTAATTCACCATTTACGCCAACTTTAGGAGCCATAATAACGGTGGCATTACCATGAGGTAATGGGAAAATAGCTTTTACACAATACCGGCCACTTGGCAATTGACAGATCCCATATGCTCCAGAATATATTCCTTTGCCAGTTGATGCAATTTTTCTGAGCCAGAATATATATTTAATTTGGTTCGTTTTGGCATCCAAAAGTCTTACTATTTCGCTTGTAATAGATTCCGAATTATGCATATCATAGATTGGGATATTTAATTGATTTAACCTATTACTGAATAATTTTTTTAACAGAAATCCAAAAACTTTAAAAAAAGAATTCCATTTTACTGAAACATTTAGATCATAATGTCCTGTTCGTTCATAAAAATCAATCACTTTAGCTGATAATCGGGCGTATTCATGCGGAGAAAAATGAAGTTGGCTCATTGTTGGTATCAATCCATGCATTTTGGATGGAGTATCAATTATTAGATTTTCTAGCTTAGCAAGTTTATCGATATAGTTCTTATCAATTGCTTCCAAATTACCAAATGGACCCATTAACCAGTTATCATTTTTTGAGTCAATTTTTCGACCGGATAGAATTACCCATTGTTGTGTAATCCAATCTTGAATCTTTTGCATCGGATGGGCGAAACTTATTTTGATCATATAAGAGGTATGAGGTTATTACGTCCATTCCATTCACCAAATTCAGATAAAGGCTTAAATCGCAAAGTTGTAAATTCAAAGTGAAAATCTTTGCGTTTTCGTTCCTTCATTGCATCGACATGTCTTGTCGGAGCATGAACATTACTATGCCCTAAAACCATATCAGTCATTTCTTTTTGGGATCTCCAAATTGAAAATGTAGAAACAGTTCTCGGGTGTCTTATCGATGCCAAAGAAAAAGTAGTGCCGGGATGATCACGGACCAGTTTTTCTACGGGTTTGCCCCAGCGTATAAATCTTGGAATTTCAAATAATTTCATGCGAGCTAAGGTTACTGCTACAACGGGGCTATCAAGAGGTTCGAGTTCAAGTGTTACTTCCGGAATCTGGAATTTAGTTATTTCCCCCCATTGCCTTAGAAAAATTAATCGTGTGTGCCATCCTTTGGACAATACTCTCCCAAATTTGTTTTCGATTAAGAATTGGTCAACCGATGCTTCATCGTTCCACTGTGCGAATACTGCAACTTGTTTAGAAAAAAGTCGAGAAGGAGATGTGATGGCAGAGCCTAATGTCATTGCTGTCATACATTCCATATGAATTAATCCCGAATTATGAAATGGCTTAGGCGGAAATAAAATGGCCTTTAAAGCTGATAAATAGGATGTCTTTACTAAATGGTATGTAAATATGCTCATACTCAAAAATAAGTTTAATTTATCTTATTCCTGAAGAGTAAAGGTGTATTAGATAAAATACTAAAAAAAACTTACTGTTGCCTGTGTTTTTGTTCATCTTATGTAAAAGCTAAGTTAGCTTTGAAAAATAAATTGTAGATAAGAATCTATAGGAAACCAACTGGTTAACCATATCAAATCCAACATTGTTCCTGTGATTTTTTGTAATTTAGCCTTAACCAAGGTGGGAAAATTATAAACGGGCATAAGTCATAATTTAATGAATGATTGTGTTTTTTAACAAAACTTAAATGAAAACTGAAGATAACTATATTGAAATAAATAAACATTCATGGAATAATAGAACTGATACGCATTTAAAATCAGAGTTCTATAATCTTGAAGGATTTTTTAAAGGAGCAAGCTCACTAAATCCCATAGAAATAGAATTACTCGGAGATATTGAAGGTAAAAGTATTTTACATCTGCAATGTCATTTTGGGCAAGATACCATTTCATTAGGTCGACTTGGTGCGAAAGTTACAGGTGTTGATTTATCTGACAAAGCTATTGAAAGTGCAAAAAGAATTGCTTTAGAAACAGATTCAGATGCCCAGTTTATTTGCTGTGATTTGTACGATTTAGAAAATCATTTAGATAAGCAGTTTGATATTGTTTTTACAAGCTATGGTACCATAACATGGTTGCCTGATTTAGAGAAATGGGCAACATTAATTTCGCATTTTTTGAAGCCAGAAGGAAAATTTATTTTTGTTGAGTTTCATCCAGTTGTTTGGATGTTTGATGATAATTTCGATAAAATTGGTTATAATTATTTTAATGTGGCTCCCATTGTGGAAACAGAAAACGGTACCTATGCAGACAAAGATGCAACTATTTCTCAGTCTTACGTAACTTGGAATCACAGTATGAGTGAAGTTGTGCGAAGTTTGATCAATTACCAAATGGAAGTTGTGGATTTTCAGGAATACGATTATTCGCCTTATGATGTCTTCAATAACATGATTGAGTTCGAAACTAAAAAATACCGTATTAAGCATTTGGACAATAAAATACCGATGATTTATTCTATCGTTGCAACTAAGAAAAGCAAACTTTAACTAAGTTTTTCCCGTTATTCTTTTAATGTTTAGTTTAAAAGAATAACTTTCATATATTCTCTAAATGGAAATACCGGGTTATTGCTGTTTGAGAGTCCTGTTAACTTGTGATTATTAGCAGTAATTTCCGTTTGTAAAATCTAATTTATGATCTTTTAAGCCTTTTTCGATATTATAATATTTTAGCTATTATTAGTCTTCGAATAGCAGTTGTCTGAACCTGCTAGGAGCAACTGCTGTCCCCGGTAATGATTCATTCACTTATGTAGTTTAAATTATACTTTTACAATCCCTTTATCAAGCATTTCTAACATTACGGGTGAAGCATTTTTAAATGTGGGTATCTGTTCTGTAAGACTTCCTGCATTTTTTTTATTGATTTTAAATGTTAGATCCATTTCGGTAGTGAAAAGTAAAGCAGTTATAAAAGGATTTTTAAGGTATGAACTTAAAATTGTCAGTGCTTCATCAAAAGTGTGAAAGCTCTCAATTTCTTCTGTTTTGTATCGCAATGTTAAGGCAAGTTTATACCCTCCGGTTTCTAAAATATGAAGTCGGACATAAATATTTTTAAGGTCAGTATCTCCAATTGTTTTGGCCAAGGTAAGTTTTGCAAAAGTTCCTTGATTGATACTTAATTTTACGTGTTCATAAAATTCAACAAAAACAGTTTGATATGGCATTTTAATATAATTTAAACTACAAAATTACACTAAGTAGATGATAAATAGCTCCTTTTTTTACAAAAAGGCAGTAAATTTAAAATTAGTCTATTAATTATAGTCTTACAATTGAAAAATTAGGAGAGTAAAAATGTACAGTTTGTAATAAGGTCATGTGTTAAAATTAAATATCTTCAGTTAGTATTTCTGTTTTAGTTAGTAGCGGATCTTGCTAATTGCTGTATAAATAGTGTAATTGTTGATAGGATATTGTCTCTTTTATACGGATCTAAATCAGTGGTTTAGGCAAGCTAAAGCTATGACTAGACAGGCGAAAGTTACAAATGAAGCTAATGTCCTAATATTATTCCAAAACAACCAGGGCTTTTCAAAGTTAGCTCTCATTTTCTGTACTGATTCTTCCGATGCTTTTGAGATATCAAATAGTTCTATTTGATTATTTAATGGCACATTCCGTATAGCTGTAATGCCGAATACACCGATTATATAACTTATACATGAAAAAAATATCAGAAAAAATTTAGGCGAATGAATATCGAAATATATGATCGAAGATATAATAAGTGAAAACAAAGTGCCAAAAAAGCTAATATAAAAAATTGGATTTAATATTTCTTTGTTAATACTTTGCATCGTGGTGAGGTATTCTTTGTTATTTAGTTTGGCAAGTCCCAGATTTACTGAAAATGTATATGCAAAAAAGAAGCCCGACATGAGACCAGAGAGGATAGTTGTCACTGCTAATAATTCTTGTGTTTTCATAAATGAGCTGAATTTGTTTAGATAATGTGTTTCTTATTATATTTTGATTTTGAGTAAGTTATGTTTGAATATATCCATTATAATTTGATTTCAAAAATTGAACCGGCAATTTCATGTCATTCCCAACTTTGATCGGATGGAAAATTTGAGATTTGTCTCATCATAGCGTGATTTAATATCGAATCGGAATCTTTACTTCTGCAGTTATTATTTTGCGAGTTATTATTAATAATTAAAAGGGCCAACTTTCGTTAGCCCCTTTATGCTCTCAGTTTAAGAGCAGAGTGATTTATTTGTTCTTGTCGTTCTTTTTTAGTTACCCATAATTTGAAAAATAGCGAAGCTGACGTTAAGATAATTCCCTTAAATAAACTCTATTGAATGGTTTTTTTGTAGCTTTTAATTTCAATGTCATAGGGTTTATTGGCAGTAAATAATTTCTTTAAATATTTAGGTTAGAAATTAACGATTGTCTTAAAATAACTTAAAACCCAAAGTCAAATTCATTCATGTATTACTATTTGCACTTTTACTTACGAAAGAAATATAAGACTGCAATTAATACCATTAATGTAGCGGAAAATAAAAATGCGACTTCAAGATTGAATTGATGAGCAATTAATCCTAAGATAGCAGGCCCCATAAGTTGACCTGCATACCCCATTGTTGTTATTGCTGGAATACTTATAGATGTAGGGACTGTCGGTATTCTGCCAGCCTCACTAAAAAACAAGGGGACAAGATTTGCAGAACCTATTCCTAACAATAGAAAGCCGAAAAGAACGAAAGGCATCCAGATTGAATAAATAGCTATTATCAACCCTAGAGCTGCTAGCAGGCTGCCGCCAATGACCATTGTTTTTGCATTTAATTTTTCAACCAAACGATCCCCCATTAATCGCATGCTAGCCATAGCAATAGAGAAAGTGGCATATCCAGCTCCGGTAAATTCGACATCAATATCTTTGATATCTTTTAAAAATACAGCACTCCAGTCTAGCATAGCGCCTTCTGAGAGAAAGCTGGCAAAACATAGTATACCAAAAAAAAGTACTGTTCTATTAAAAATCAGTTTTTTTGAACTATGTTCTAGCTGTTTTTCTGGTTTATGTATAATCTGAGATTTTTGTTCTGTAGCATGATCAAATAAATAGTTGAATTGACTAATAACAATTAAACATAACAGGAGTGATATTGAAATTGCTGCTATTTGAGGAATCAATCCCATTTTAATTAAAAATCCTAAACCAAGGGATCCAAATAGGCCTCCCAAACTGAAAAGACCATGCAATGAAGACATAATCGGACGATTATATTTGTTTTGAACTAGTATACCATGAGAATTCATCGCAACATCTATGGCGCCAATACTGGCACCAAAAATAAATATACACAATGCCATAAGTGAAGCAGATGAAATAATCAGCAGTAAAGGAAGTGTAAGAGCAATGATTGCTGTTGTACATAGAATCACAATTTTATTACCATAGCGTTTTGATAAAAGACCTGTTATTGGCATCATAATTACGGCACCCAAGCCAAGAAATAAAAGTAATAATCCTAATTCTGCCTCGTTAATATCCAATCTTTCCTTTACATATGGTACCATTGGTGCCCAGCTTGAAATTGCTAATCCACACACTAAAAAAATGAATTGGGTTGCTCTTTTTGCTTTTTTTATTTGATTTTCTATCATTATTATTTTTCTAAATGAATTTTCTAATACTTAATATTGTTTTGCAAACATATGCAAATTTATATAAATTTGCATATGTTTGCAAAACAATTAAACAATAATAAGATGAACATGAAAATTGAACACATTGGAATTTGGGTAGATGACTTGGAAAAAATGCGCAACTTTTACCTGACTTATTTCAACTTTGAATGTAGTGAGAAATATAAGAATTTAAAAAATGGCTTCACATCATATTTTCTCAAGTTTGGTACTTGCGTTACGCGCTTAGAACTTATGAACAGACCCGATATTCTTGATGAACCGTCAAAAAGAGGTTTTAACAAAGGAATTGCACATTTTGCTATTTCAATAGGGGGAACTGAGGCTGTTGATCTGTTGACAGAAAGGTTCCGAAATGACGGTTTTACAATTGCAAGTGAGCCGCGTACTACAGGTGACGGATATTATGAGAGTGTTGTGCTGGATCCGGAGGGGAATTATTTAGAAATTTCGGCTTAAAGATAGTAATAATGATAAAAGCTGTAATTTTTGATATCGGAGGTGTTCTTTTAGATTGGAATCCTCGATATTTATATCGGGATATATTTTCTCAAAGTGATCAAATGGAGTGGTTCTTAGAAAATGTCTGTTCTATAGATTGGAATCTGCAACAAGATAGGGGAAGATCATTTAAAGAAGGAATGTATAAGCTGAAAAAGCAGTATCCCCAATTTGAAAATGAAATCGATGTATTTTGGAAAAGATGGCCGGAGATGCTAAAAGATGAAATTAATGGTACTGTTGCTATTCTACAGGAGTTAAAAAAACACTATGAAGTCTATGCTTTAACGAACTGGTCTTCCGAAACGTTCCCATTGTTTAAAAATCGATTTGACTTTATTGCAGATTTTGATGGCATTGTTGTTTCTGGTGAAGAAGGGTTTATTAAACCAGATGAAAAGCTCTATAAAATTTTGTTGCAAAAATACAATTTGCTGGCAACAGAATGCATTTTTATCGATGATAACATTGAAAATGTAAAGGCCTCAGTAAAGCTTGGATTTGCTGCCATACATTTTACAAATTCAATAGCATTAAAGTTGGAATTGCAAAAAGTGAGGATTCAGGGCTTTGTTTAAGTTTATAATATATTAATTGCAATTTTTTGCGAATTAAAATTTAAATGCATAATATTGCAAATCAAGTTGTATTAGAAATAATAGAAAATCCTGTAGGCAAATCTTTATATCAGTAAGTAGCTATGTTAAAAGAAAAACGATTTGAATTTATATTAAATCAACTAGAAAGTGAGGAGATGGTCAGCTATGAATCATTAGCAGAAAAGCTCGATGTTTCCGAAGATACTGTCAGAAGAGATATTGATCATTTGTATAAAATAGGTCTTTTATCTAAAGTGCGTGGTGGTGCAATTCAACGTTCTAAAAATCCGCTTACTTTCGAAGATCGAAACAGCTATTTAAAGAGAGAGAAGGATGTTATTGCTCTCAAGGCACAGCAGTTTATAAAAGAAGAAATGACTCTTTTTATGGATGGAGGCACAACAATATGTGCTATTGTTAATTACCTGCCTGCGGATATTCATCTTAGAATTATAACAAGCAATGCCATGCTTATTCCAATTCTAGAAAATTATCCCAATATTGAACTGATTTTGTTGGGCGGGAAGTACCATAAACAGACAGCGAGCACGGTAGGCCAGACAACCTGTAATGAGGCAAGAAGTTACATTGCAGATCTTTATTTCATGGGTACATGTGGGGTTGATTCGAAATTTGGCATATCTGCAGTAGTTAAAGAAGATGCAGAAGTTAAGTTAGCAATGCTGGCATCAGCAAAGAAAGTATTAGCTCTTGCAAATCAGGATCGTTTAAGAGTTACAGAATCTTTTAAAGTATGTGATGTAGAACAAATTGATGTATTGATTACCAATTTAGCCACTACAGATAAGAGCTTAGACGAATTTAGGCACCAACCGATAACATTGGTTTAAGACAAAAAAAAATAAAACTTAATATATGAAACTTAAATTTTTAACCTGTTCACTTCTTTTAGCTGTGACGGGTATGGGTACTACTTTCAATAATGTACAGGCGCAAGAACAAATAAGAACAAAAGAAATAGGTTTACAGTTATATTCTGTTAGAAGTATGATTGGAAGTCACGTACAGCCAGATACGTATAATGCTGATTATTTCTCAGTTTTACAAAAATTGGCTAAAATGGGTTATACATCCGTTGAGTCTGCAGGATATAAGGACGGTATGTTTTATAATACCACACCGCAAGTATTCAAAAAAAATGTAGAAAAAGCAGGCATGAAAGTTCTTTCTTCACATGCGTCAAGAACTTTAACGCAAGAGGAATTAGCTTCAGGCGATTTTTCCAAAGCCTTATCATGGTGGAAAGAGACTATCATTGCACACAAAGCAGCAGGAATCAAATATATCGTTACCCCATGGTTAGATTTACCAAAGACAATAAAAGATCTTGATACTGAATGTCAGTATCTCAATGAGATTGGTCAGCTTTGCCGTGAATATGGTATCAAGTACGGATATCATAATCATGCCCATGAGTTTGAAAAGGTAGAAGGAAAAGTGGTTATGCTTGATTACATGATTGAACATACTAAACCTGAAAATGTCTTTTTTGAAATGGATGTATATTGGACTATTATTGGAAAAGCAAGTCCTGTAGATTATTTTAAAAAATATCCTGGAAGATATGCTACTTTGCATATTAAAGATCACCGTGAGATTGGTCAGAGTGGTATGGTAGGTTTTGATGCGATATTTGCCAATACCGATATTGCAGGTGTTGAGAATATATTTGTTGAGCTTGAAGAGACAACTGCAGATCTAGAAGTTGGACTAAAACAAAGTATAGATTATTTACTAAAAGCTCCATTTGTAAAGAAAACATATCAAAAATAATTCTAGCTGTGATTATATCATAAATAAAGCCTTGTTTCCATAAAATGGAACAAGGCTTTGTCTTTCTTAAACAACCTAAAACTTAATTTTTCTATTGATGATTTACGATTAGTTAGTCTTCCATTTTGTAAGGATAGAGTTCTCAGTACAGCGTATCAATGTTGTTTTTTTGAGTTAAGATAATGCAAAAAAAAATAGTACCCCATAGAACAAATCCTTAAAAGATTATGTTTAGTGGGTATCGTACTTTATCAGTAAGAAAAGATAGAGGTATTTCTATCGTAAATTTAGCTTCTCTAGGGTGATACTCAAACACAAATATAATTTTTCACAAAATCTATTATTAGAAAACTCAGTAAATTAAAGGGTCATGATACCATTTTTGAAACGGGTATTTTTTCATTTTAATAACAGTAATGAAAATTATTAAACAAAATAGGCTTAAATTATGTTCTTAGATTGAAATATAATAGTCGAAAAGTGTTGAATAATGCATTTATCTTAAAGAAGTTTGTCGATTATTAATCTATTGTCCCAATTTATGAGTTAGAAATCAAGTTTGAGAATTAGTGTTACAAAAGAAATAATAAATTTTATAATTATGAAAAAGTTCATTTTACAAATTTGCACCATAGTGCTTATTTTTTCCAGCTGTGCAACCAGCAGTATGATTACAGGATCTTGGCGTGATCCCGCTGTCGATCTGAAGAAGTATAGTAGAATATTTGTGGCAGTTATGACAGATAATGTTCCTGCTCGTCAGAAAGTGGAAGATGAAATTGCTTCATCACTCACTTCACTCGGTTTAACGAGTGTAAAGAGTATTGATGTTTTTCCGCCTAATCTTGCAAGTATGGAGCCCAAGCGTTCAGATCTAGCTATGCAGAAAGTAGCCGGAACAAATAGTGATGCCATATTGACCATTGCTCTAATTGATTCTAAGTCAGAATCCAGATACATTCCAAATGTTTCTGTTTATCCTGTGAACACTTTTGGCTATTATAGAACGTTTGGTGGTTATTATGATTTTTGGTACGGTAACCTTTATAACAATGGCTACTATACTACAGAGAAAACTTATTACATCGAAACAAATTTATACGATGTGAGCACAGGGAAACTCGTCTGGTCAACTCAATCTGAGAGTTATAATCCAGGTTCTTTGGATAGTTTTTTAGCGGGATATAAAAAGGCAATGGCCAAGCAGTTAAAGAAAGATAATTTAATCTCAAATTAGTACATCATAATATTACTCGTGGAAATGCTTAAATTATGAACATCTTACACGGGTAATTACTTATTTTATCAATAAATTTTCATCTGTTTGAAAATTTGATCAGCAGGTCATATTGGTATCGATGTACAAGGTTGTCCTGAACAGACACGATAGATTTCAAAATCTTTTAATTCCAGCAGAAATATTAAATATAAAGATGCAATTGAATAGAATAATAATATGTATAGGGGGATTTATGACCTTCTTATAGGGTCAATACTTTCATTAAAAAAACTAAGAATTCAACTCATTGGATGGTTAATTAATGATGTTAGATTGAAGTCCCTATTATGTTAACAGAAAATCCCAAAATCACATGATGAAAAATGTGTTTTGGGATTTTTTACATAATTTTAATATTGCTTTATTTTTTCTCGACAAAAGGAGAGGGCTTGCTCTCTTGGTTATCTTGATTAAAAGTTGCTACACTGTAAAAACCATTTTTAGAAATCAATTGATTGTTTTCTTTTGTTATCGCTACAACTTCTCCTGCTGTTTTTAAATTTTCGAAATAATAAACAACAGATTTTACATCTCCAGATATGGTCCATTTCAGTACATCGTCTTCAATTTTTACGTTTTGTGCTTCAGTGGGTAAAGCAGTCACCGCTCTGCCAACAAATGGGCGAACAGCAGGATATTTATATATTTCAGCCAATTTATCTGTTATCCCAATACGATTGTCTATCACATACTTTGCACTGTACATGGCATTGCCAACGACTTTTTTCCGAGTTTTCGTCAGGTCAATTTGTTTTTGCAATTCTGCGGTTGACTGAAAAGCAATTGGATTTGTTGCATCGCCAAACTTATAGAATCCGTGTCCTATGACCAGTGCCGCTTTGTAATTATACTGATGCCAAAAGCCTAGATTAGTTTTAAAGTCGTTAGTGGTATTTCCTATTTCCTGATAGAGCTGTGGAATAACAATATCAACCCACCCTTCTTGACACCATTTGGTTACATTTGCGTAGAGTGTATTCATATTATACGCATTACTTGGTGCAGGTGATACAGAAAACGCTACACCTGGTTTTGTCAAAACAATTACATCATAGACCGCTTTGATCGCTTTGTCTACATTGGTTCTTCTGAAATCACCAATCGTTTTCTCTCCGAGTCCGTATAAAGCAAAATCTTGTTCATCAGAAATCATTGTTCCAGCACTAGAGGGGTCTGGATAAAAGTAATCATCAAAGTGAATTCCATCAACATCATATTTTGAAATGATCTCCTTTACAATATCCGATAAACGCTGGCGTACTTCGGGTAGTGCTGGATTATAGATCTGAATCTTTTCATGACTGATTACCCAGTCCGGATCAATAGTAGGATGTAGTGCAGGGTAGGGCTGTGCTACACCAGCTCTCGTACCTATCCGGTAAGGGTTCATCCAGGCATGGAATTCAATATCCCGCGCATGCGCTTCGTCAATTAAAAATTTGAGTACATCGTAACCCGGATCTTTTCCTCTTGTTCCGGTGATAGCAGCGCTCCAGGGTTCGTATGCAGAATTGAAAAACGCATCTCCCATTCCTTTTACTTGAAAGTAAATGGTATTAATATTTAGGGTTTTAAATTTATCGAGATAAGCAATATATTGGGCTTTTTGAGCATTCTCCGAGTAAACACTCTGAGGCCAGTCCAGGCCCCAGGCTGTCGTCATCCAGACGGCTCTCATTTCTTTCCGGGGAAATAGCGGGCCTTCCTCAATAGGGGGATCTATCGGTTCAGCCGTTATGTCTGAATCTTTGGAACAGCTAAACAGCAATGCTGTAAAGCACAGCAGTAGGATAGCGTATGTAGCATTTCTTTTCATCATCATTTAATAGATTATATTGGAATTTAAAATTATCAATTAATGCGAACCGACACCTAAACAGAATCGATTCGCAGTCCCTTTTAAACTAATCTTCAAGTTCTTTTTTCGGTACTTCTACAATTACAAAGCCTGCATCACTGGCCGCAGTGTAGATTAGTAAAGATTTATCCTTACCCGCTTCATCTTTCAGTACGGACCAACCTGTTTGTGTAGCAGGAGAAGTATTAACAGGCCCCAGTAAAGGATAATCGTAGATGGGCTTTCGATCAGATTGTTCGAAAGCGGTCAGTGCATCCACAATATTGTTTCCTTTTGTGATATTATACAAGGAGAGGGCAGTGGGTTCAGAACCTGTACGTGCAGCTGTGGTTGTAAGTAAATATCTTTCGCCATTAAATTCAACTACTCTGCTGTCTGAGCTTCTGACCGGAATTGCGGTACGGGACAGGGTATACGAAACAGAACCACCGCTGTTTACGGCCATGATAGGTGCATCGTGACCGGTAAATAGATAATCATCAGTTTCACCGATCTGATTAAATGAACTCCATGATCCGACATTGACTGCGGCACTAATGACAAACGGATCGCCAACAGTTTTGTAATTGGAAACTTTCAATCTTAATACTTTAGTGCCCGCATTGTCCCCAAGAAAAATATACCCATTACCGTTCTTGTCCAGGTTAACCGACATATTGTCACCATGACGAACACCGGCACCGGTTATTTTACTGACATCAATATTTGCTACCGTTTGAGGTGGTACGGAAGGATCTGTCCAATGGTAGATCTTTATAGGACTTGCAGCACTGGCACCTGATAGATTTGCAATGTAAGTATGTCCATTAACGATATCGCCGACGTTAACGGTGAAAGTACCCAGAGCCACTCCTGTCATATTCAAGGGTATTCTGTTGATGACATTTTTTTTAAGGTCACTTACTTTTAATAAATGAGAGCCGGCCGCATGCCTGGAGACAATTAGCACATGCTCACCGTCAAAACCAGTTCCACGCGTAAAAGCACCTGTAAAAGTTTCATAAATCGGATTTCCCAGTTCATTGTTCGTGTAATCATAAACTGCTGATTTTGTAAAATCGGCACCATAAACGGGTATTTTTAAGCGTATTTTGACCAGATATTCCCGATACCTAGGACTATTGGTTATTTTAATAACTACTGTACTTTCACTTTCACCTTCTTTGAATGGAATGGCATAAGTATCCTGCTCTAAAATAGCGCCATCCGATGTCCCTGCTTCAAATTTAATAGCAGACAAGTCTGTTTCTGGATCAATTCGTGGAAATGAAACGGTTTTAGAAGCTTCATTTACGACTCCCTCTATAATTTCATTACCTGCTTTTCCAGCATTTACAATCTTTATCGATTTTAAAACAGTGATTTTATCCGATTCAACATTTACAGGGAAATCATCTTTACATGAATATAAGGTGCTCAGGGAAGCGCAACAGATACATATTGCACAGAATCCTATTTTTGAAATATTATATATATCTTTCATCTCTTTTTTTAATAAACTACAAGTAAAATCCATCTTAATTCTGAGGCCAACCTTCGGTTTGTTTCAATACATAGCCCTTTGCAGCATATTCATCTATCTGAACGCGTCCAATAGGGGCTAAATAGGGGTTAATATTAGACAAATTTAGAAATGGTTGCCTGCCACTGTTCAGGGTGTAACGATAAAAACCGGTCATCTTTGCACTGCTTGATGCATCAGAAGGATTAAATACCACCACTTGACCGTCCAATTTAACGACAGAAATACCAGCTTTGATTTCTGCAGGTGCTTCTTGAGGAAAATTAACCCATCCACCCGAAAGAAGATCTTTGTTCAGATCTGTGTCCATATATTCTAATTTTGACCAGCGTTTTAGATCTGATAAACGGGATTCTTCGAATGTCAGTTCCATTCTACGTTCCCTTCTAATTTCCCATAGCAGGCTTGAAACCTGAACGTCTCGAGAAGGATCGACAGGTAAACTGGTCAGTTGTAAACGAGCAGTTTTCTTTACACCTCTTGATTCAGCTTCGGTGGCTAAAGGTCGGTTTCTCAGTTTATTAATGGATCTGTCAATATCAGATTGGTCCACTGCTACACCTCCCAACGATGCCAGCTCAGCTTTTGTTTCAATCCAATTCAACAAAACCTCGGCATAGCGAAGGACTGGAGCGTCAGTAACATTATTTGATCCCGAATAATCAATGCCAGGGGCACCGCCAGTGGCTACAGTTGCTTGTACCGGACGGGGCAAAAACTTTGTTATATACAGAAATGATGCTTTGTTTTTTATAGTATTTTTATAATGAAAGGTCGCTTCAAATCGAGAATCCCGTTTGGCGATTAAACTGTCCAATGAAAAATTGGTGGCATTTTTTTCAGCCGATTGCTGCCATGGCAGACCATCTTTACTACAGACATATGATTTAATTAAAGAGGTTGTGGGACCGTAGGTAACCGACTCTGATAAATTATGGATAGAAACAATAGAATGTCTGATATTGACTGCAGCATCATAATGTCTGTATAAGATGACATCTTTATTTCCCTTCAGATCATTGGACGTAAAGATTGACCTATAATCTGTGACGATATCGTACCTTCCGCTTGAAATAACAAATTCTGCAGCTTCCAAGGCTAGTTCATAAAATTTCTTAGCACGATCCTGATTCTTATAGTAGTACTTTTGCCAGGATCCCTCGGTTAGTGCTAGGCGGGAGATAAATCCGGCCACCACATAACGATTTACGAACTGATCACCATCATTCAATCGGACGTTTGCCAGAGCAAATTTTAGATCCTCATAAACGGCATCCATCACTTCATTTCTTGGTGTACGAGTTTTATATAGATTATCGAAGTCTACATCGCTAACGATGTCACCATAATAGGGAACATCGCCATACGTACCGACCAGCTCCGAGTAGCGCATTGCCCGGAAGAATTTCCCGATACCTTTCCAATGATTATAAGCTTCCGTACTTAAAATTTTAGACATCCTATTTTCAATTCGATTGAGCATAATATTGACCGATCGAACGGTAGCGTAACTCCAGATCTGACTATTGGGCACTGACCGGGTAAAGTTGGATTGATTACCTTGAAACAGCACATCATCGCTAAATGTATAACCGGCGAGTAAAGCTCCAGCATTATCAAAGCCTACGCCATATCCGGTAAAGAAATCGGTATAATACTTATTCGCATATAAACGAACATTATCTTCCGAATTCCAGGCAGTTTCATCATTTTCATTGGTTAACTGAGGTCTATCCAGAAATTTTGCACATCCCGAAAAGGATAGCGTCAATATGATTAAAATAAAATTATAGTTGTTTTTCATGATGTTTTACGTTTTTTTATTACAAACCAATCTGAATGCCCATCGATGCGGATTTAAAGGAAGGATTTCCAGCTCCGGTACGTCCTAGATTATAATTTCCACCGGATTGCAGCATCGAGTTGCCCGAGATTGTTTCCGGATCGATCGGCAGGCCTTTTAAATTATCAAAAGTGAAAAAATTCTCCAGAGAGACATAAATACGGGCATTTTTTAAGTGGATCGTTTTGAGTACGGAAGGAGATAAGGCGTATCCAAAAGTTATATTTTTAATTTTGAAATAGGACATATCCAGCATATAGCGTGTTTGTGGTCTCATGACGTAGCCCGAATTGGACCCATTAAGATTCCATGCGCGTGGATAAAAGGCATCGGTACGGTCCGCTTTCCAAAAATCTTCTGCGATAGTTTGGGGCATGGCGCCATCTTTAACATGATAGCCCGGAATTGCCAGTTGACCATCACCCCAGATACTTCTTTTACCGATTCCCTGGAAGAATAAAGACAGATCAAAACCCTTATATTCGGCACCCAAGCGAAAACCAAAATCATATCTAGGAGTCGAATTTCCGATCACCACCATGTCACCCATGTCGCCATTTACACCTTTGCCTGCATCAATGTATCCGTCGCCATTAACATCCACAAATTTCACATCTCCCGGACTCATCAGTAAGATCTGATTGCCGTCTTCAAAATAAGTCTGGTAAACAGGATTATTGCCTGTCAGCATATTTGTGACTTTAGCAGATCCGTCTCGAACAATGGTGGTTTGCATAAACTTCCCTTGATCATCATAGACAAAATCTTCTCTTTGATATAAACGGTCTGTTACAAAACCATAAATGTCTCCATATCTTCTTCCTGTTGAATAACTAGTAGCCAATTTCCTATCCTCCCATTTATCCTGCCAATCGATTCCTTTGGTCACTACAGAGATTGCATCAGCGATGTTTGCATTAAAATTTAATCGCAGGCCATTTTGAAATTTGTGGCTATAATCCAATGCTAATTCCCAACCCCTTGTTCTTAAATTTCCATAATTGCCCTGTGGAGCGCCGGCACCAAATGTTGCTGGCAAAGCGTCTCCGCCTACTATCATATTTTTAGTGCTTCGCTCATAGAGTTCGACAACCAGACCCAATTTATTATTAAAAAAACGAAGATCGGCACCTAAATTAATATGCTCAATATCCTGCCACATGATTGCATCGGAAACGGCTAAAGGTGTTCCAAGTTGGTAAAACTGATTGCCGGCACTGCTGACCCAACTATTTTTCCCTATGGCCATAGTCGGTACATACATCGAGTTGCTGATAGACTGGTCACCGATACTTCCCCAGGAACCCCGGAATTTTGCAAAGCTTAATACGGGCTTTAATGGTTCCATAAAGCGTTCATTTGAAATTACCCAGCCGGCAGAAAATGAAGGGAACCATCGCCAGCGTAAATGTGTAGGGAATTTTGAAGCGCCATCATACCTCAAATTTGCTTCAAGCAAATATTTATTATCATATGCATAATTTAAACGGCCAAAAAATCCGGCCTGAGATTCCCAATATTTATCGCCCCCAGAAGTCTCAATACCTGTTGCAAAATTAAACTGCGGATTTTTCTCATTTATTAAATTAGTCCGTTTTGCATAATTGCTTTCCCATAAATTTGCGACAATATTTGTCCCGGCCATAAACTTAAAGTCGTGCTTATCAGCTATGTTTAGGGTGTAAGTTGAAAATGCATTGAAAGTATGTTTTTTTGAAAAATAATTTGATCTCGAGATATAGGTTTGATCTTTTCCGATGTATTGTTCTATTGGAAACTGATAAGCAGGAATGCCTCCAGTATCGGTCGCAACACCATTTTCATCTACGTAAATCGGCCAGCCGTCAGCATCAACACTTGCTATCGGCGCATACCAATGCCATGCGCCCTTGGCGGTAGGCATCGAAGATTTATCAGTATTATTCTGCGTGCTGTAGGCATAGTCCAATTGAATGTCCCAATTTTTTGTGACATTTAAGGTCGAACCCAAGTTTAGATTAAGGTAGCGATTGATTTTAAACGCATCATGTGCATTTTTAGTATCGAAATAAGGGTCTCTGACATCAACACCGTCCTGTTGGGCTGCGATCGGAAATAAGCGACTCCACCGATATAGATAAAGCCATGGATCCGATGTGAATCCTGTAGCAGAATTAGGGTATCTTTTGGTTCCATCAGCATACATGGCTCCACCCCGCACCGTTAAAAATTCGCTGACTTTTGTGGATACATTTAAAGTGGCATTAAAACGGCTGTAGTCATCGTGTGGGGCAGGCTTCATCATTCCTTGCTGTCCAAGGTAGCCAGCACTTAAATTATACGTGGTTTTATTACTTTTTCCATTTAGACTCAGGTTATGAATTTGAGAAAAAGCATTGTCTTTGATCATTACAGCAGCTGGATCATAGAGCCGTAGTCCGTATTTCTCTCCACTTTCGTAGTACCAGTCACGGCCATAAAGTACAGGATCGTAGTTGCCCACGGTACCTCCATATTTCTGTTGCCATTCTTTCACTCTTTCAAAGCTTTCTCTATTAACCCTCCAAAATCCACCTGCAGGTCCGCTTGCTTTCATATTTTCATGTGCCTCTAAGGTATATTCCAGACCGTCGATTCCGGCAATTTCGATGGGTTTGAACGGGGACTGTAGCGAAAGATTGTTCGAGTAAGTGACCACATTAGAATCTGTGCTGGAACCTTTTTTTGTTGTGATCAATACAACACCAAAAGCAGCTTTTGCTCCGTAAATAGAACTTGAAGCCGCATCTTTAAGTACGGTGACAGATTCAATATCATTCGGATTGATCAGATTAATACTGGGGATTTCGACATTATCTACTAAAATCAGCGGATTACTAGATCCATTTATCGAAGCAATCTGGCCACGGATTTTCATTATAGGATCAGATCCGACTTCTCCTGATGGCACTACAATAGATAAACCTGGAATGGTTCCCTGCAAACCTCTTGCCGCGTCAGGAATTGGCCGACTGCCCAGAACTTTTTCAACATTAACAGTGGATACTGCTCCAGTCAGGTTCGATTTTTTTTGAGAACCGTAGCCTACAATCACCACTTCATCGAGCGTACTTTCATTAGTTTCTAATGTAGCGGATAAGGTATTTGCTGTTATCTTAACATCCCTAGACCTGAAACCGATAATAGAAATGTGGAGGGTAGCACCTATAGGTGCAATGATTTTAAAATTTCCTTCGGCATCCGTCATCGTAGAATTCTTTGTGCCAGCAAGAGTGACAGTGGCTCCGGCAATAGGGCCTGATGGTCCCAAAATTTTACCCTGTACCGTACTTTGAAAGATTCGATCTGAAAATTCGAAGGCAGTAACTGTTAGGTTGGCATTTTTAGAAACACTAATCGCATGAGCGTCGGGATAACTAATTAAGCCTGCAGCAACTGAGAACAATAGCGATTTTCTCATAATTGGTATATTAAATTAAAATAGGTTAGTACTTTTTTTTGGTTAGTTGTGCATGTTTAAATATTTGGTTTATCACTAAACATGCATAAACAAATACTAATATAGGTTTAAAATATTAATATAAGAATTTTATTGCGTTTTTATTCTGTTTTAATGTTGTTTTTAAAATATAATACCGCATCAAGTGGCAAGATTATATTGATTTTTAATTTACCGGATATAATCATGAAATAGTTGGAATTTGGGACTTACTAATATGCTTTTTGGAATGTCATATTGTGATAAAGTTTGTCCTTAAACTCCAGTTTTATCCATCGTTTGTCCATTTTGATCATAAATATTTTTGTTGAAATAGGAATCTGAATACTATAAATAATCGATAATGACTCCAACTAGATTTCGCACGTACTTTAAGCAAATTTTTACAATTTAAACTTAACAAGGACATTTTTTAGCAATGGATCATTCCTAAAATAATTATCCACAAAACGAGTAAATATCATTTTTAATTCTCGTTACTCACTAGGTTCTTCAGATCATCATAGGGAATTAATCGTGTATAAATCATAATGGAAAATTTTAAACATTTTTTTTTGTTATCAGATGTTTATGTTTATATTCACATAACCTTTCATAAAATTGCACACAGTTAACTTGTTGTGCTTCAAAGCCTCCATGCCTGGGGGCTTTGCTGTTTTTATCCTTTTTACGATATAAATGTCCTATTACCTATAAGTATGCTATATGTTGTACACTTGTGATCTACAAACGATATTATCTCACGAGATTTTCAAAATAATCGAAGTCGCTGGATTATATTCAAAAGTCGGATGTATTAGCCTTCACTTGTTACAAACAGAGTAAGATGTTGAATTTTGAGATAGTTCAACTAGTGGTGAACGAAAAATCTGCAAGCTTCCAAGATTCAAATTATACATTGAAAGTGCAAGGACATTTTTTCAAAATGCCGATCAAATAACAGTTTTATATAAATAAAGATTTGTCAATGTTGAGTAAAATCTGTTTGCCTTGCTGAAAATTATATTGTGCACAATATAATTTCTTTAAGTTTGTACTATACAAATAGTAGGGTCAAAAAATCTTTGCTGATATAGCGTTTAAAGTCTATAGTCAGGGAATTGGTCGAATTGAAAAAAGAGTAAAAATTTAAATATATAGTAATGAAAAATTTGTATACAATAGGTGCTAAAGCTACTGGCGGTAGAAATGGGCATGTTAAAAGTGAAAATAATGTGTTGGATCTTGAGGTGCGTATGCCGAAAGCCTTAGGAGGAGCTAATGACGATTATGCTAATCCTGAAATGCTGTTTGCAGCAGGATATGCAGCGTGTTTTGACAGTGCACTGAATTTAGTGATCAAACAGTCAAAAGTGCAGACAGGGGAGACCACTGTTACGGCAAAAGTGAGCATAGGACAACTGGAAAACGGTGGTTTCGGATTAGCAGCTGAACTTCAAGCCAACATCCCGGGAGTCTCATTGGAAGAAGCAGAAGCTTTAACAGAAAAAGCTCATCAAGTATGTCCTTATTCTAACGCAACAAGAGGAAATATCGAGGTCAAAATAAGTGTTTCCAATCAATAAGATATCCCTCCAGCTTTCACTATATGAAATTAAAGTGGAAGCTGGAGTTTATTTACAATAGCATTTATTTATTCAAAATTTGTCTATATACTGCTAAATAATTCTGACACATTCTTTCCTTGGAAAAGTGATCCTCCACTTTTTTTCGACATACTTTTCGGTTGATGAAACCGATATTTTTAACCATTTCAATTGCTTCGTCGATGTTTTCTGTGAGAAATCCATCTTGACCATGATCGATCAGTTCGGGCATACTGCCTTTGTTAAAAGCAACAACCGGTGTGCCGGAAGCCATCGATTCGACGACCGATAAACCAAAAGGTTCCCTAAAATTTATGGGATGTAATAGTACACTGGCGTTCGAGAGTAATTCATTGCGTCTTTCCGGGCCAACGGAACCAATATACTCAATTTTACCGGGTTTTAAATGGGGCTGGATATGCTGTCTGAAGTAATTTTCATCTTGAATAATACCAGCTATGATTAGACGTTTTCCCAAGGCTTGGGCTATTGCAATAGCTTCTTTAGCTCCCTTATCATGATGGATTCTGCCGTAAAACAATAAATAATCATGAGGTTTATCGTTAAACGTAAACTGTCCAAGGTCAATCCCGTGGTAAACGGTAGCAATATAGTTCAATTCTTCCGCACGATCGGCGTTGCTGATGGATACATAATGTCCGTCTTTATTGTGTTTTTTATAAACAGGTAAGATACTTCGGGACGAAAAACCATGGATTGTACTAACGACTGGTGTCTTCACCAATCTGGAATAGGAAAGTGGGAGGAAATCAAATTGATTATGTATAATATCAAAGTCGCGTGCATTTTCGAAGCACTCCGAAATATGCAACGATTCCCACACTTTGGCATTGATATCGCGATCTTCTTCATATCCTAAAGGACAGACTGCCTGTAAACGTGCCGTGGTAATTGAATTACCGGTCGCAAATAATGTGACTTCGATACCTAATTTTACAAGTTCTTCAGTAAGTAATGAGGTAATCTGTTCCCATGGACCATAGTGAACAGGAGGTGTCCGCCAAGCGATTGGCGCAAGCATTGCAATCTTCATATATCTACAACATACGATATCTGCTTTTGTTATTATTAATCGTTTTTGTCTAAGCTTGATTTATAAATACGATCGATTTGAAATACACTATTTAAAGATGTCTTTGGGTTCTCAAATCGCTCTGATTTGAAAAAATGGGTTTCCTAAATTGTTGGAAACCCGCTTTTAACCATTCAAAACATATTTTTTATAGGTATTTTCAACCTTAATAAAGCCGTAGAGTCTGCTTCCGATCTGGGCCTACAGATAAAAATTTAATGGGAACTTGTAGCTCTTTTTCCAAGAAATTAATATATGCTTTAAGCTTTAGTGGAATATCCGAAACATCGGTGACTGTGCTGATATCTTTATGCCACCCGTCTATTTTCTTCAATATAGGAGTTGCTTTTTGATTAATTAGCTCATAAGGCATATAATCGATCACTTTATCATGATGGCGATAGTGGGTGCAAGCAAAGATGTGATCTAAACCACTTAGAACATCTGCTTTTGTCATCACCAATTGGGTCACGCCATTTAGCATTAAGGCATATTTTAGTGCAGGTAGATCGATCCATCCGGTACGACGTGGACGACCGCTAACTGCACCAAATTCTTTACCAATTTGACGGATCTGCGTTCCTGTTTCATCGGCTAATTCTGTCGGGAAGGGACCGCCGCCAACACGGGTGCTATATGCTTTAAAGATACCGATTACCTCCCCGATTTTGTTTGGAGCAATCCCTAAACCTGTGCAAGCACCTGCTGTTGTAGTATTGGACGAGGTAACAAAAGGGTAGGATCCGAAATCAATATCAAGCAAGCTTCCCTGTGCACCTTCGGCTAAAACCCTTTTCCCTTCCTGAAGATACTGATTGACCAGGTGTTCGGAATCGACCAGAGGGTATTGCTTCAAGTGTTCAATTGCATCAAAAAAAGCAGCTTCCTGTTCCATTATATTCACTTCCATTTGATAAAATGAAGCAAGCATTGCTTTATGCTTTGTTAACAATTTTTGATAACGTTCTTTAAAATCTGGGAGCAAAATATCGCCCATTCGGAGCCCATTACGTCCTATTTTGTCCATATACACTGGACATATACCCTTTAAAGTAGATCCTATTTTGTCTGTGTTTAGATTTTGTTCTGATGCCGCATCAAGCAAAAGATGTGATGGCAAGATTAGATGTGCTTTTTTTGAAATCAGTAGATTACCTTTTTTCAATAAGTCGTGGCCGGCTTTTTTAAGCATATCCAGTTCTTTGATTAAACTGATCGGGTCCAGAACAACTCCATTTCCGATCAGGTTCATGGTACGATCGAAAAATATGCCGGAAGGAATGGTATTTAATACAAATTTTTTACCGTCAAATTCTAACGTATGACCTGCATTGGGGCCACCCTGAAAACGCGCTATGAGATCATAATCTGCACTTAACACATCAACAATTTTACCTTTACCTTCGTCGCCCCATTGGAGGCCTAATAATACATCAACTTGCATAATCCTATGTTCAAATATTTAATACGACAAAGTTCGGGGGAAAGGAGCAGGCTACAATTGCCAATTGGCAATAAAACCTTTAGCTAATGGTTTTTCTGATGCGGCTAAGCGATGTTGCTGTAATGCCTAAATAGGAAGCGAGCATCAGTTGTGGAATCCTGTTGGCTAATCCAGGGTAATGCGCTAAGAAATGTAAATAGCGTGTCTGTGCATTCTGCACCAACATATTACTGCTTGCCCTCATTTTATTTTCGAGGACATAAGAGGTGATTTTGGAAAAGATGTCTGACCAGCCGGGAATGGTGGCGGCTAGCTCCATAAAATCTTTTTTAGAGAAAACGAGCAGTTTACAGTCGGTTACGGCTTCGATATATTCTGCTGAAGGCAACTCATCAATGAAACTGATCGTATCGGCAACGAATCGATTTTCGTAAACGAAATAACGAGTGAAGCTATCTCCTGCTTTATTGTAATAACAGATTCTGAAAACTCCTTGGGTGACGTAGCCTATATTTCTTGCCACCTTGCCCGCCTCAGAAAAGAAATCTCCCTTATTGACCATCCTATGCTGCGCTTTAGCTAATATTAAAGCACATTGATCCTCGTTGAGATGTCCAAATTTGAGCAGATAATTGATCAAGTCTTCCATTCTTCAAAAATAAGATTATACAATTGATATTAAGTTGTCAATTGGCAAGATTTTACTCAAAATTGTAATTCTCCCATCATTCATGAATAATACAATTTCCACAGCTTTAATGGTGTAATTGTACCTTATAACTTTGCTATCTAAGAGTTGTACAAAGCATAAAATCTGAAAATTTAGGGAATAAATGCTTATGATATTGTAATTTAAGATTATTGCCGATTTTCGGTTGTTATTTATTTAAAAGGAGAACTATTTTTGTTATTTTCACAATCTCAATGAACACATCTATTTACTATATAATTTAAAGGCATGGAGCAATACCCGGTCCCGGAAAATGAATTGGAGCGTATCCGCCAATTAAAATCTTATGAGCTATTGGGATTGGGGAAAGACCCTGATCTTGATGTGTTTGCGCAGGCAGCCTGTCTTATAACAGATTGTCCGGCGGCGCTTATTGCCATGATGGAGGAAGACACGCAACGGATCCAGAGCTGTGTCGGTATGGAGTTGGATACTGTTGAAAGACGTAATACGGTATGTCAGTATACGATTATGAGTAAAGATGTACTTGTCATCGAAGATACTTTTGAGGATCCAAGATCAGCCACCAATCCTTTGATCAGAGAGGGAAATATCCGGTTTTATGCGGGAGTACCTTTATTGGATGACGAAGGGAATGCACTCGGTACGATCTGTGTCATCGGGTTTGAGCCTAAGTCGTTATCTACTAAGCAAGTGGATTCTTTAGGACAGCTTGGAAAAGCTGTCGCCAAAATTCTCTTAGGAAAAAAGAGAAAGGTTCAAGCGGGATATTTTGAAGAAGTATTTCATATTACCAATAATATGATCTGCGTATTGGACGACCAATATTGCATAAAAGAACTAAATCCTGCTTTTTCTGAGGCGCTGAAAATTGAAAAGTCTAAGGTTTTAGGAGCTTCTTTTTTTACTTTATTGGATAATCATGATGAAGGTTTTCAGGAGCGTCTGAAAAATATCGCAAATATTACTGGAGGCATACAATATACAACAGTTACATCGCAGGACGAAGGTAGTGATGTCGTGATTGAATGGTACTTCAAGTATGATGCGGCAACGTCAGAAATTTTCGGATTTGGGAGAAATGTTACCAGTGAACGGGAGGAGCAATTAAAGTTAGCTGTTTCTGAACGCAAGTTTCGCAATTTTTTCGAGAATGCTATTGGTTTAATGAGTATGCATGACATGGAAGGTAATATTCTTGCTGTAAATGAGAAAGGCCGTAATCTTTTGAAGTATTCTGAGGAGGAAGCAAAGCATCTCAATCTAAAGCAACTTGTACCTACACATCACCTGCAGGCTTTCGATGATTATCTCAAGCGTATACTTCAAAATGGAGAGGATTCAGGTATGATGATTCTAAAGTCGAAGGATGGTGAAAAGATCTATTGGCTTTATCATAACATGCTCGAGCTGGATCCAGAAGGGAAACCTTATGTGGTTAGTACTGCACTTAATATGACGGAACGGATACAGCTTGAAAATGACCTCCTGCATACGAAACAGATTTTGGAGCAGACGAATACTGTTGCACAAGTCGGTGGATGGGAGGTTAATCTGGATCTGCATCAGGTTTTTTGGTCCGATTCAACAAAATTGATCCATGGAGTGGGTAAAGATTTTGTTCCTAACTTTGATCATGCCGTCGGATTTTTTGATGAAGACAGTCAGGTTAAGCTAACGGGTATTTTAGAGGAAGCAACTCAGCGTGGTTGTTCTTTTGATGTTGAATTGCGATTGAGACAGCAAGAAGGTGAAATCATTTGGGTACGTGTTAAAGGAATTCCCGAGTTCGATAACGGAACCTGTAAGCGTGTTTTCGGTATTATACAAAATATTGATACGAGTAAAAACCTTTACCTGGAATTGGAACGTAAGGAAGCGATGCTCCGAGCATTTGTGGATTATGTTCCGGCTTCTGTAGCGATGTTTGATCGGGATTTTCGTTATGTATCCGTCAGCCATCAATGGATGGAAGACTTCCATAAAGATATGGATAATATTCTAGATCAGAATCTGTTTGATGTCTTTCCTAATATACCGGAAAATAGAAAAAATATTTACTATGATGCTCTTGAGGGTAAATCTTATAAAAATGTCGATGAATTGATTGATGTTGATGACTATGAGGAACCACAGCACTTTAATTGGGAAGTAAGACCTTGGAATTTGTCTGATGGTAGTGTTGGCGGTATTATTATTTTTACTCAAAATATCACCGAATCTGTCGCTGTAAATTTAGAATTGAAGAAAGCAAAAGAACTTGCGGACTTAGCGAGTAAAGCAAAGTCTGAATTTTTAGCTAATATGAGCCATGAGATCCGAACCCCTTTGAACGGTGTGATCGGATTTTCGGATCTGCTGCTCAAAACACCGTTGAACGATGTACAGAAGCAATACCTCAATTATATTAACGAGTCGGGAAGCAGTTTATTGAATATTATCAATGACATCCTTGATTTTTCAAAAATTGAATCTGGAAAATTGGAACTGTATATCGATAAATTCAATGTATATGATTTGGCACATCAGGTAATCAATGTCGTACTTTACCAAGCACAGCGCAAAGATGTCGAACTCTTATTAAATATTGAGCAGGGATTACCTGCTTCTATCTGGGTAGATGAGGCACGCATCAAGCAAATCTTGATCAATCTCTTGGGAAATGCCGTTAAATTTACGGAAAAGGGAGAGATCGAACTTAAGATCGAAAAGCGCAGCAGTGACGAAAGCAAAATTAAATTACGTTTTTCTGTTCGTGATACTGGTATCGGTATTCCGGTAGAAAAACAGCAACGTATTTTTGATGCCTTTACCCAAGAAGACAGCTCTGTGAGCAAACGTTATGGAGGCACCGGTTTAGGACTCACCATTTCCAATAATTTATTGAAATACATGGGAAGTAAACTTTGTCTGGAGAGTGAACTGAATAAAGGATCTGATTTTTACTTTGATCTGGAAATCGCTTATGAAGAAGGTGGCATCGAAGAGGATGAGGAACTGCCTTTAAAACGCGTTCTTATTGTAGATGACAATGCCAATAACCGTACGATTATACAGCATATGCTGACTTATAGAGGAGTTGATTCAGTACTTGCAGAGAATGGTCTGGCGGCTTTACAATTACTGATGAGCGGTGAAAGGTTTGATGTTATTTTAATGGATTATCACATGCCTATTCTCTCCGGATTGGAGACGATAGAAAAAATAAAGGAATTGTTTTATAAACAGGAGGAAAGTATTCCACTCATTGTATTGCATACATCGTCGGAGGAGCATGAGGTCATTTCTGCTTTCAGGCAACAAGAACGCTCCTATTGTTTGCTTAAGCCTATTCGATCCGACGAACTTTATCTTACTTTACGTAAAGCTATACAGCAAAGTAAGGCTGATGTTAATCATTTGGGACAGGATAGTGATAGTGGAACAACGGTTTACCAACAACAGGCTAGGGTTCTTTTAGCCGATGACAATTCTGTAAATATGGCGCTCAATCTGCGTATGATGGCGACTATTATGCCTAATGCTGAACTGATAGAGGTTACTAATGGAGGGGATGCAATCGAAAAATGCCTACATTCAAAGTTTGACCTTATCTTAATGGATGTGCAGATGCCTGGTGTAGATGGTATCGAAGCGACCAAACAAATAAGGCTATTAACAGGTTATTCTGCTATACCTATTATTGGTATTACTGCTGGAAATGTCCGTGGAGAAAGAGAAAAATGTTTAGAGGCCGGTATGTCTGAGTTTCTTCCTAAGCCGATAAGGCAACATGATCTGTACACGGTATTGCAGCAATTTATTCAGAAACAGGTGCTTGAACAAAAAGAAGATGCTGTGGTTGATGATCATCTAGATATGGATGCACTTAAGGAGCAGATTGGAGACGACGTTAGTTTTAAATCATTTTTCTTAGATCTTGTGATCAAAGAGATTAAGCAAGCATGGTTTCAATTGGAAAATGTCAGGGAATCGGAAGATATTGAACGAATGAAAGTGATCCTCCATAAATTGCGGGGAACAGCATCTACTGCGGGGCTTAAGAAACTGAGCATACTGACATCTAATCTGGAAAAAGAACTATCATCCAGTAACCCCAGCTTGGACTTGCTGGATGATATAAAGCAAGAAATTGAAATAGGATTACAGTTAATAACGAACCTTTTAAACGAAAAGTAATATGTTGATTTTAATAGCGGAAGACGACGAATTGATTTTACGAACAATAGAACATAAATTAATTAAAGAGGGGCATACTGTCATTTTAACACGCAATGGAAAGGAAGCTATTGAAAAGATCAGTGAGTTGGATCTTGATCTTGTTGTGACCGATATCATGATGCCGTTTGCATCGGGTATCGAGATTTTGTCGGCCATGCACACAATAGGAAAAAAAATACCGGTCATTGTGCTTTCTAGCATGGGACAGGAGGAAGTTGTGACAGATGCATTTGATTTAGGGGCATCAGATTTTATGGTCAAACCTTTTAGTCCAAATGAACTGCTGCTGCGGATAAAACGTCTGACAGGTAAATAAAGGTTATTATGTTTCAAAAAATAACACTTCACGAACTGGTATTGGCCATAATTATTGTATTTGTGCTGGTATTGCTATTGATTATTGCGGTATTGTTTTATAGTTTTTATAAATACCGTGTTTTATCTAATAGACAAGTCTGGACACAGATCATTGAAAATAAGATTACTGAATCTATAGTGTTGGGACAGAATTTTGTTGAAAACGATGAATCCTTTGATATGCATCTGCGGGAACCAGCGTTCAGAAGTGTTTTTTTAGATCTTTTAGTGGCTTCAGAACGCAAATTTTCTGGTGTTGCCCGAGAAGAGATTACACATTTATTTTATAAGTTTAGTCTTGAGGATGAGGCTTGGCGTAATCTGATTAAAAAGAAAGCATATCACATAGCAGGAGGGATTCAGGAGCTGACCGCAATGCGTGTTTTACGTGCATTACCTACATTTACATCCTTGCTCGAGCACCGGGAGAAACAGGTATATTTAGAAGCACAGTATGGAATAGTCAGTTTTAAAGGAGCTGAAGGTTTAAGTTTTTTAGACAACCTGAAGCATCCTCTTTCTGAGTGGCAACAGCTTCGTTTACTAAATTCTATTATTGATATTCCCGATCCGCAAATTGTCAATATTACTTTATGGTTGCGAAGTGAAAATACATCTGTGGTTATTTTTACGCTGCGTTTAATGCGTAAATTCCAGATGTTGTCTTATTATAATGAAGTGCTAGAATTACTAGCGCATAATGATACTGCTGTAAAGCTACAGGTAGTGCGTACACTGGAGGCTTTTGAAAATAATAATACGATGGAGCAATTGGTGAGCGCTTTTCCAGAAGAAACATTAGCCGTTCAGATTGAGATCCTAAAAGCAATGAAGGTGTCCAAGAGTCTGGAATGTGATGCGTTTTTGAAAAAACAGTTGTGGGAGCATCCAGCAGTTGCGATCAAAATCTGGTCCGCCGAAGTGTTAGTTAGTTTAGGGGAGCGTCAGTATTTACGGGATATGGCTTTGGATGAGAACACGCCGGATGAGTTTAAACATATTATTAACCACGCATTGCAGGAAAAAGTATGCTAGAATTTTCACATATTGTTTACGAAGTAGTGATCTGGATATTTCTTGTATATTCGGCCGCTATATTTTTGATCTCTGCGTGGGTGGGTATCTATGCCTATGGTGCAGTAATACGTTATAAGCATGATAATTCCTATACTGATTATAATCTCATTGCAACCAATGTCAATGCACCTCGTTTTAGCTTAATCGCCCCGGCCTATAATGAAGGTATGACCGTCGTTGAAAATGTACGATCGTTATTATCTCTCTACTACCATAACCTAGAAATTATTATTGTTAATGATGGAAGTCGTGATGATTCTATGGAAAAGCTTATTGAAGCTTATGCATTAGAATCTGTTCCGTTTTTTATACAAGGTGATCTAGAAACCAAAGAGATCCGCGGTATTTATAAAAGTAAAAATGCCGCTTTCAAAAAGCTGATTGTCGTTGATAAAGAGAATGGCGGGAAGGCAGATGCGCTCAATGTGGGGGTAAATATATCTTCTGGCGATTATATCGTCTGCATCGATGTGGACTGTATACTAGAGCAGGATGCACTTTTAAAACTTGCAAAACCTTTCCTAGAGCAGACTGATAAAAGGGTCATTGCTTGTGGTGGCGTCATCCGTTTAGCTAATAACTGCCGTATAGAAAATGGTAAAGTAGTTGACGTTAACCTTCCTAAATCTTGGCTTGGACGTACACAGGCTTTGGAATATATTCGTGCTTTTGTATTGGGAAGAATGGCTTGGTCCCGAGCTTCTGGTCTTATCTTGATTTCAGGGGCTTTTGGGGCTTTTGATAAACAGATTGTACTAGCCTGTGGTGGATATGACAGTAAAACTGTAGGTGAAGATATGGAACTGGTGGTACGCATGCGCCGTTATATGGAAGAACAGAAACTTCCTTATGAAGTGGTCAACATACCGGATCCATTATGTTGGACTGAGGTGCCTGAGTCTAAGGAGATTTTGAAAAAGCAGCGGAATCGCTGGATGAGAGGTACCATGGAAACACTTTGGAAGCACCGTAAGCTTATGTTCAACCCGAAGTACGGACGGTTAGGAATGGTCAGTATGCCCTATTGGTTTTTCTTTGAATTCCTTGGTCCTGTAATTGAATTTTCAGGATATATTATTTTTCTGATTTTTCTTTTTCTCGGTATTATAAACTGGCCATTTTTCTTTGCACTCTTTGCGCTGGTTATTTCATCGGGGATCTTATATTCTATTTACGCTATTTTGGTCGACTTGGTGAGTCACCAGGTGTATACCAAGAAACAAGATCTTTCCAAATTGATAGTTACAGCTATTTTGGAACCTTTTTATTTCCATCCAATTGTAGTCGGTGCAGGTGTACGCGGTGTGGTGGATTATTTTCGTAAACAGCATAGCTGGGGCGATATGAAACGTCAGGGTTTTCAGCAAGGGGCTGAAGATATTCCATTTTTTAAACGGATTGGTTTACAGTTGCGTATTGGATTGAAAAATTATGGTGCTGTAAGCCTTGTGTTTTTAGTGTTGTATATGCTTTCTGTCGCTGTAGAATGGTGGTGGTATAACGGGCAATTTCCACAATTAGGTCAATCAAATGGTTTAATACCACTTCTTTTGAATAATCTCGTTTTCGCTTTTCAGATACTAAGTGGTTGCGGTCTTGTGTATCTGATAGTACAACTTGTTCATCTTTCAGTAGCCAGGATATTATCCATCGTGTTATTATCTTTTGTCGTAGTAATGCAATATATTTTATTTTTATATTTTGCAGAATCACGCAATTTGTTGGGAGCGGATATGTTTTATTATAATACTGCCGAGATGATGCAAATTTTGGAAGCGAGTGGTATGCTGAGTTTTACCAATATCGCTTTATTAATCTTGCTCGTCGCATGTGCCTATATTCCTTTTTGGATAGCGTCGAAAAAAACGATTAAGAGCACCTATGTAGGCCTAAGTATGCTATTTTTAGGAGTTATTGTAAGTTTTATTCCTGTAGACCGCTTTAAGGTTTTTAAGATATCTGGTGATGAGTTTGCTCAAAATGCTGCTCGTAGTAAATGGCGTTATTTTCTAAATTCTAATGTCACCAATTATATCGAAGAACATCCGGGAATGTTGGTATTTGGAGCAGAAAAAGAGACGTCAGGGGAAAACCAAAGCTATCCTTTTCTTCGAAATGAAGATACAAAGGACATATTAGGGACCTACTTTCAAAAAAGTTCATCTGTCCCAAATTTGGTCATTATTGTGGTCGAAGGATTAGGGCATGCCTATAGTTCTCCTTCAGGGTATATCGGAAATTTTACACCTTTTATAGATTCTTTATCGAAGAAGTCCTTGTATTGGGAGAATAATTTAAGTTCTTCAGGTAGAACTTTTTCTGTTTTGCCGACATTGACAGGATCGTTGCCCTTTGCTTCGCATGGCTTCTTAGAACAGGATACTCTACCGGCACATTTTAACCTGTTCAATATCTTAAAAGCAAATGGATTCAATACAGGTTTTTTCTATGGCGGTAATTCAAAGTTTGATTTCATGGAAAAATTCATGACTTACAGTAAAGTGGATACTTTGGTCGATCAGTGGTCTTATGCCGAACCATATAAAAAGCTTCCCGAAAAAGGGGGAGAAAGTTGGGGGTATGAGGATCAAGCGGTATTCGCAAAAATGTTGGAGGTACAGAAAGTGCAGCAGACACCTTACTTTCATCTTTTGTTAACGCTCTCTACCCACAATCCTTTTCTAATCAATAATGCTGCTTTTTATGAAAAACTTTTTGATAAGCGGTTAGCTCTGGGCGATCTGACACCTGATCGCAAAAAATGGGCTTTGCAAAACCGGAAGCAACTGGTGTCTGTATTGAACTTGGACGATGCATTGCAACAGTTTTTCATGGATTATCAAAAGCGGGCAGATTTCGCTAATACGATCTTTATTATAACCGGTGATCACGCTATGCCTGAGATTCCTTTAGAAAGTAAAATTGATCGCTATCATGTTCCATTAATGATTTATTCACCATTACTAAAGGCGGCACATACTTTCCGTCATAAGGTAAGTCACTTTGATGTGACACCTTCTCTGCTTGCTTTTTATCGTAATAATTATCAGGTGAATACCCCAGGACAGGTAACCTGGATAGGCCGTGGTCTGGAGATCGGAGCTTCTGCTAAAGGAAATGGAGCGGCGATGATGCAAAGTAAGAATCAGTTGATTGACTTTGTCTATGGTGACTACCATATTTCGGATGGCCAGTTGTATAAATTAGATGCAACACTTAATGAGGAACCTCTTTTTGAGGGTTCGGAGCGTGATCTGCTCATCAAGCGTTTCGAACTGTTTAAGCGTCAGAATAAGCAATTCTATACTAAGAAACAGCTACTGCCTGACAGTATTTTTAAGAATTATTTTAAGCAAACGATATCAAAACCCTAAAAGGTTTTGATATAGCCCACTGTGATATCGATCTGATTACCCTTCTCATTAGGTCTAAACTCTTGATTGAAGTATGTAGAAGAAATGGAAAACAGATTTGTACGGTTGACCGAAAAGTTATATTCTGCTCCGATCTTGAATGTTTTAAGCTTATAAATGGACTGGTCTAGGAGATTATTCCGGTTTTCTTCAGGACTAATTCCTGTTCCGATTAGAAATCCTAAATAGTCATTTGCTCCTTTGGTATAGTATCGAACTGTACCAGCGTATGACTGTGATATATTTTCATTGCTTGGGGTCAGATACGTTTTTAGGTTGAACCAGAAATTCTGATAATATTTGCCAATTGATGCTGTATACATCCAGATGTTGTCACTGAAATATAGCTGTCTGTATCCGACTTCACCCTCAAAGCTGTGCGGTAAATTTGCATATAAAGAAACACCAGTTCTGTATTTAGGAAATATACCTACATTGTTGGAATAGCCCCCAGCCACATAGAGATAAAACATTTTAGATAATCTTGGATAAGCCTCTACTTCAAATTGTAGTCCATTGTCAGCAAATTTATTCGCATAGTTTGTTCTGAAGATTACTGATCCTAGTGGGGTAGCTCTTTTATAACTAAGTGCTACAATATGCCAGTTATCGTCAAATTGTTTGTCAAAGTGAACAAAGTTATAATTAAGCCCGATAGCATTTTTAGCTGTATACTCCTGGATACTTTTTGCTAAAGCTCTTGCTTCAGCATTTTTAGGATTTAATTTTAGTAGGTTATTTACTGATTTTTCAGCACTTTCATACGCATTATTACTGTAATCTATTTTTGTCCTCAAAAGGAGAAGATCTTCTGAGGTCGGGTGAAAAGAAAGACCTTTATCCACCAAGTTTATTGCTTTGGCCGCTTGATCGTTCCAGTACTCTAAAGAAGCATAGGCTATGTACAAATCTTCATCTTGCACATTTTGACTTTCTAATTTGGAAAATATGGTACGGGCACTATCTATTTTATCAGACCAAGTGTATAGACGTCCTAAAAAGATACTGATATCCGTATATTCGGGAGCCTGTTTCAAAGCCTGTTTACTGATTTTTATCGCTTCCGCATAATTTTTTTGATCAAAAGCCTCTGTTCGTGCTTTAACAAAAAGTTCATCGGCAGTCAGCGTTGTTTCCTGGCCAAAGGAAGCAAACGGAAATCCAAATAAGCAAAGCGATAAATAAACAAATTTATTCATTTCCAATAGATTGTTTTATGTAATATGGTCGATCTTAATAAGCTATAAAGTTAATGAAATTTGTTTGAGATTGAACTGGCAAAATAATTTTATCATCATGCATATAAATCGTCGGCGGTCTTCTTTAAAACAAATTGACAAAGTTGATAAAGACTGGATAGACTTCCTTTGGTATTTCTTCTTACTTAATAACATTTTAAGACAGTCTTGAGGAGAAACTTGTGGATTAAGACTATTATATAATTAATTTAATGATCGGTATTCGGAGGGAGACATGCCTACTTTTTGCTTGAACAGACGAGTGAAATGCTGGGGATAATTGAAACCTAATTCATAGGCAATTTCACTGATTGATTTTTCGTGATCAAAAATTCTTTCTTTGGCGAAATCGATAACCTTAGTTTGGATATATTCCTGCGCAGTAATACCAGTTTCACTCTTGATGATATCGCCGAAGTAATTTGGAGATAGGTTCAATTCTGAAGCACAGTAAGCTACCGTCGGTAGTCCGATTTTTTGAGATTTATCTTCGGTAAAATAAGCGTTTAATATATCTTCGAATTTTTCCAGTATACCCTTGTTGGAATGGTCCCTGGTTACAAACTGTCTGTCATAGAATCGGGTACAGTAGTTTAAAAATAATTCAATATTGGATGTAATCAATGTTCTGCTGTGCTTGTCAATGCTTTGTTCCATTTCATATTGGATTTTGGTAAAGCAATCTAAAACAATATGCCGCTCTTTTTCGGAAAGATGTAAAGCCTCGTTTACATCATATGAGAAGAAGTTATATTCATGGATTTTCTTTCCCAATGAAGTTCCTTTGATCAGGTCTGGATGAAACAAGAGTGCCCACCCTGAGGGTTGAAAGGTTGTGATATTAGGTTGTACGCCCAATACTTGTCCCGGAGCAATAAAAACCAATGTTCCTTCCTGAAAATCATAATTGTTGCGACCGTATTTCAATTCGCCACATTTTAATTCTTTCAGAAAGATGGCATAAAGACCAAAGTTAAAAGTCTGTGCAGGCATCGGTTTTGTTTTCGATAAGTCGATTACTGTAATTAAGGGATGCAAGGTTTCTATGCCACGCATTTTATTGTAGGCATCAATACTGTCTATTTTGATGATTTCTTCCATAACTCTTTTTTTATAATTCAATATTAAGCAATTACAGCATAGGTCGGGATAGGCTTAGGCTATTAACAGTAATAATGGTAAGCATTGCCGTAATCTGTATAAGCAAGAATCAACTGAACCTAGCGAATTTTGTCCTGTTATTTAACAAATGATGATTGGCTAATGAATTTAAACAAATTAAATGGGTAAAGAAAATGAAAAAGCGAGTTTTAGGAAATAGCGGAGTTGAAGTGTCAGCAATAGGGATGGGCTGTATGAATCTGAGTTTTGGTACTGGAAAGGCAGTTAGCATACGGGAAGGTGTTCGTGTGATACGTGGAGCTTTTGAGAAAGGAATCACATTTTTTGATACAGCGGAGGCTTACGGACCTTTTACAAATGAAGAATTGGTGGGTGAGGCGTTGATCCCTATTCGCAAGGAGGTCGTTATCGCAACCAAGTTTGGTATGATCTCGGAAGAAGGTGGCTTGAACAGTCGACCTGAACACATACGTAAAGTTGCAGAAGCTTCGCTTAAGCGATTAAGGACAGATTATATTGATTTATTTTATCAACATCGGGTTGATCCGAATGTTCCGATTGAAGATGTCGCCGGTACGGTGGGAGATTTAATTGCGGAGGGGAAGGTAAAGCATTTTGGACTTTCTGAGGTGGGTGCATCTACTATCAGAAAGGCACACGCTATTCAACCGGTCACTGCTGTTCAAAACCAGTATTCGATCTGGACACGTGAGCCGGAACAATATGTGCTACCGCTTTGTGAGGAATTGGGAATTGGTTTTGTGCCGTGGGGCCCTTTGGGTACTGGTTTTTTGACCGGTACGATAACAGCAGAAACTACCTTTGATCCTGAAACTGATCTGCGCGCGAGCTTTCCCAGATTTACCAAAGTAGCGATGCAGGCGAATATGCCTTTAATCAAAATGTTAAATGCATTGGCACTAAAAAAAGGAATATCAACGGTGCAGCTCGCATTAGCTTGGTTGCTTAGTAAAAACCGTCTTATTGTTCCTATCCCGGGAATGGATAAGCTCGACTACATTGATGATAATATTCAGGCGCCCAACGTCATGATGACAGCCGAGGATCTGATCGAAATAGAGGTTGCCCTGAGAAGGATCTCCATTCAAGGTGAGCGCCTATCTGCTGAATTGCTCGCGATCTCGGAAGAATAGGATGATGATTCATGTAATCTTAGAACATGTTGAGTGTCTGATGGGAGCCTTAAAGCATGTAATCTGTAATAATGGTAAGTTAAACAGTAATTTGTATCCTATAATGCTACATATTTGTGCCGATTTTTGAATAAGTACAAGAACGTGGATTCTTTAGAGCTTGAATCGACTTTTGGGATTTTTTAAATAGTAAAGAATAAACTTAAATGATATGGAACAGAATAATCGAAGAGACTTCTTAAAAAAGGGAGCGTTTATCGGAACGAGCTTATTGGCAACTTCTTCTTTAGGACTTGTAGGATGTAATCGTTCATCCGAAAAAGAAAACCATAGTGACAAAAGTAAAATGAATCTTTCATCAGAAAAAAGGACTTTGGGTAGAGGGAAGCAACGTCTTGAAGTATCGGCTTTGGGATTAGGCTGCATGGGTATGAGCTATCATCGGAGTTTTATTCCCGATCGAAAGGCAATGATTGACTTATTGAGACGCTCTCCAGAATTGGGATTGAATTTTTACGATACAGCAGAAGCGTATGGTCCTCTGTTCAATGAGGAACTGGTTGGGGAGGCATTGGCTCCGTTTCGTAAGGATATCATCATAGCTACTAAATTTGGTTTTAAAAATGGTAAACCGTCTGAAGGTCTCGATAGTCATCCAGATCGTATTAAAGCAGTTGTCGAACATTCATTGAAAAGCTTAAAAACAGATTACATCGATTTATTGTACCAACATCGTGTTGATCCTAATATCCCTATTGAAGAAGTCGCTGGTGCAGTGAAAGATCTCATAGCAACAGGCAAGGTGAGGCATTTTGGAATGAATGAGGCGAATGTGGACAATATAAGAAAAGCCCATGCTGTGCAACCGCTAACAGCTTTGCAGAGTGAATATTCTTTATTTACACGTGAACCGGAAAAGGATGTGATTCCGCTATGTGAAGAATTGGGGATTGGTTTTGTCCCGTATAGTCCGCTAAGTCGTGGGATGATTACGGGATACTTAAATGAGCGTTCAATATATGATCCTAATAATGATAACAGGCCTTCATTGCCGCGGTATCAACCTGAAAATGTAATTGCGAATTGGAAATTGATTGACACTCTTAAAGAATTTGGAGATCTCCGTGGATTAACCGTTGCACAGGTGGCACTGTCATGGCTCTTAGCGCAGAAATCTTTTATCGTACCGATTCCAGGGACAACTAAATTAGCCCATTTGCAGGAGAATCTTTGGGCTGCAGTTTATGCATTTTCCTCTTCAGATTTGACTAGTTTGACGGCAAAGCTAAATGAGATTACAATTGTCGGCGACCGCTTAACAGGGTTATCTGCTGAGCAAGTAAAGAAGTAAGATGGTTATCATTATAATTGGTTGATTGGTAGGCTCCCAGAAGAAATTCTTGGAGCTTTTCTATTTTTAATGGAGATATGGAATTTTAATTTAATTGCCACTGATTCCGTATTGAAATTGCTTACGGAAAAAATCATTGATTTGAAGGCGGATGAGGAGAAGTAAAAATATGAACCCTGAGACTGGGTATTGAGTCTCAGGATATCATCATGCAAGGTAAAGTATTGCCAGTTATAGACATAATTGTCTCAATTTTTATTGATTATTGAGGATACGAATTTCGAGAATTTTGTGGCTTCTATTCTGGTCTGCTCCTTTGATTTTTATGTTTAATTGTTTTTCTGCTTCTAGACCCTGTGTCAATGTGAAACGTGCTGTTTTGATATCAGATGTTGCTGTAGCTGGCATTAATTTTCCAACGATAACATCGTTTACCATGATTTCTGTCGTTCTTGGACCTTCTTCCGTTAGATATTTGATATAGATGTCTGCATTTTTTCCATCTTGCTTTTTTAAGATATAACTGAACCAGCCGTCTGCTTCACGCCAACGGGTATCGTCAAATACACCTGCATGACTATTCAGCTGTTGAATAAAATGATCAGATTCCGGTTGTTGCTCCCCGCAGACAACTTTATCCATGGTTAGGGTGTTTAAACGGAGACTCTCTTGTTCATCGCGTTGCATTTTTTCCTGTGTACCAGCAAGCTCTTGTTCCGTCGCTTGCGGCCAATAGATGATATAGCGGCTATCGTGAATCTTGTAAAATGGTTCTAGCTCCATGGTTAGTGCTTCTTTTCCTAGTCGAAGTCCGGATAACGAAAAGTGTAAAGGTTTTGATGCGATGGGCTTCACTAAATTAGGGATGGTACTTGCTTCACTGCTCAGTATCGGTAAATCACGTAAAGGTATCTGCACCCCTTTTGCCACATGCCCCATACGGCTGTCGTCGGCCAGTAAATCCGGTAATGGCTCAGTCGCAGTACGTGCCCCTAAGACAATGGGACCATAGAGTACGCTATAATAGTTACTGTGATCAGGCAATTGTTCTGTATGGATACCCATAGGGAGCTCAATTTCGACGCGATCAGCTTTTTTCCATGTCCGCTTGATGGTGATGAAGTCCGTTTCTCTAGGATTGGTCTTTTGTACTTTTCCATTGATCCTGACCACTGGTTCTTTCTTTAACCACGCTGGTTTGCGGATATGCAACGTAAAGTTCGCTGCGTGGTTTTTCGGATGAATACGTAATGTGGTATTTGCTTGTTCAGGAAAATTATTTTCCTGAACAATTTCGACTCCTTGTTCTTGCCAGTTTAAACGAGAAGGAATAAAGAGGTTGACAAAAAGCTCAGCCTCCTTGTACGCGTAGATCATCTCTCCATATTTGGCATGATTTTCCATTCCCGATCCAACGCAGCACCACATGCTGGTATGGGGCTGTGAATAGACCCGGTAATGGCCAGGACGAATTTGTGTGAAATAGACAAAGCCTCCATGTTCAGGATGTTGACTGGAAAGGATATGGTTATATAAACTTCTTTCGTAATAATCCAGATATCGACCTTGCGGATCGGTCTGATATAACATTTTTGTTAAACGGAGCATATTATAAGTATTGCAGGTTTCAGGACCTTCAATACTGTGTACCATCTTCGAGAAATCATCTGTAGGATTAAAATGTTCACTAACACTATTACCACCAAAGGAGATAGAACGTTGCGTCACGACACTTTCCCAGAAATAGCGAACAGCATCTTCCCATGTTTCATCCTGCGCAAGATCAGCGATTCTTTTGAATCCTAGTACTTTTGGGATTTGTGTGTTGGCATGTTGACCGGTTAGTTTATCCTGGTGTTTGATCAATGGATCTAACACATCATGATGGCTAAACTGACGCGCAAGTGTTAGATAGGCAGGGTTTTGTGTGATGGCAGCAACATCTGCAAAGATTTCATTGAGACCCCCATGTTCACTGCGCAACATATCCTGAATCTCCTTCTCAGACAATTGTTGCACAAGGGCAATAGCCCAATCAGTCATTTTGATCAACATGTCCTTAGCTTCTGGAGTGCCAGTGAGGAGGTAGACATCTCGTAAACCGGCATAGGTTTTATGAATATTATATAAAGGGACCCATTTACCATTCAACGTGAATCCGCCGGCTTGGATATTCCCCTTTTTGATTTCCTCCCAGATGGTTTTTCCGTCGGGAACACCACCGATGTATCCATTACCATTGGCATCTTGGCAGTTTTTCAAATTGGACAGCATATAATCCAATCTTTTTTTGATTTGTATGTCATTTGTTGAAGCATACATATGTGCTAGAGCGGAGAGGTAATGACCACCTATATGACCATCTAATCCTGTGTTTTCCCAATTGGTATAAGATTCTTTTTTTTGTGGTAAACCTGCTTCGCGAAGAAAAGGAGCGAGTAAACGATCTGCATCAAGTGTTAATAAATATGTTAAATCTAGATCCTCAGCATGTTTGAATTCACCCGGAAGTAAACGGACATCTTTCAGTTCAAAATAGCTTATTTGAGGTTTCGTTTGAGCAGCTAGTATGCTCGTAAAGATAACCGCGTAAGTAGCATAGGAAAGGATTAGTTTTAGCTTCATAAAAGTTCAGGTGGAGGTAATGATTTTGTAATAGAGTGTTAAATGTTATTTATACATTTATTTAGCTAGGCAAAAAAAATGGCTCTTGTACGTGAGCGCATTTGACTAACCATTTAAGGACCAACTCGGTAAGTAGCTTAAAAATGACATGATCTTTTCTTTATAAATATCTTTGTTTAAACGGAAGTAGAAGGCTCCTTTTTTCGAATTTTCTTTGTCTTTTTCCTTAAGTTTTATGATCAGTTCTGAAGACAGGAGCTTACGACTAAAATTGCGAGTATCCAGTTCGGTATCATAGACACCTTCGTAAAGTGCAACAATTTGTGGAATGGTGAATTTTTCAGGCAATAGCTCAAACAGAATGGGGTAGAGAGCAGCTTTCATGCGCAATTTTTGTTTTGCTTTCTCGATCATCTGAGGGTGGTCGAAAATCAATTCCGGTTGTTCTTTGAGCGGAAACCAGCGCGCTTCAAACTCCTCACTAATAATATGCTGATATTGGTGGGTATCAATCAATGCGAAATGTGCGATGCTGACAACTCGGCCATATTTTTCACGGTCAGGATCTCCAAAGATACCGCAGTCTTCCATATAGACATCTTCTAAACCTGTTAGTTTTTTTAAGATACGGGAAGCCGCCTGCTGTGGATTTTCATCAGGTTGAACAAATCCTCCCATTAAGCTCCATTTATTTCGTTCGGGCTCGAACCCACGTTTTATCAGCAAAATTTCTAGTGATTCGCCATTAAAGCCAAAAATAATACAGTCCACAGCTAATAATAAGCTTGGTTCGTTCTTGTAAAAATCCATAATTGATTAATCTCGTTTTATAATTAATTAAAGATACAAAATGTCTCGTATCTGTTATAATATCTAACATGTTTAAGAAATAATATATTTTCTGTCTTTTTTATACGATTGCGTGATAAAAAAGGTCATATTTTATTTCTATCGCAATACAAATCAACGAAAAAAAAAATTAAAATTTCATTATTTAAAAAAATAAATGTTAATTTGACATTAATTACTAGAGACGCCGAATCGCATGATGGATTCGTGAACGTGTTTTAATATGTAATTGATTATAAATCAATATTATAAACCAAATCAATCAATAAATGAATAAAGCTTATGTGATCGGCTTAGATTACGGGAGTGATTCCGTTCGATCGGTTTTAGTAGATGCGGCAAATGGCGAAGAAGTTTCTAGCGCTGTATTCTATTACCCGAGATGGAGCAGCGGTAAATTTTGTGATCCGATGACGAATCAGTTTCGTCAGCATCCGTTAGACTATATAGAGGGACTGGAATCAACGATACGAGAATGCCTTCAAAAGGCCGATAATGATGAGATTGTCAAAGCGGTAAAAGCAATTTCTGTCGATACAACTGGCTCTACACCGATAGCTGTTGATAAACAGGGAATACCGCTCGCTTTGTCCGATCGTTTTGCAGACAATCCCAACGCGATGTTTGTGCTTTGGAAAGACCATACAGCAGTTCAAGAAGCGAAGGAAATTAATGCGCATGCACAAAAATACGATACGGATTACTTAAAATATGTTGGTGGAATATATTCGTCAGAATGGTTTTGGGCAAAATTGCTTCATATACTGCGTGATGATCAGGATGTTCGCAAGGCACTATATACCTGGGTGGAGCACTGTGACTACATCCCGTTCTTATTGACAGGAGGAAAAAGTGCTCAGGATATCAAACGTAGTGTTTGTGCGGCAGGGCATAAATCTTTATGGGCTGTTGATTTTGGTGGTCTTCCACCGAATCATTTTTTTGCAGAACTGGATCCGTATTTAGATGGTATGGTTGATCGTTTATTTACCGAAACGTATACTGCTGCCGAATCTGCTGGAACGCTCTCGGAAGAATGGGCAGACCGACTGGGACTTTCCACTGATGTAGTTGTTGGTGTTGGTGCTTTTGATTGCCATATGGGTGCTGTAGGTGGACAGATCGAACCGTATTATTTAAGTAAAGTGATGGGAACTTCTACCTGTGACATGTTGGTAGCTCCGCAAAATGAGGTGGGCAACACATTGGTAAAGGGTATCTGTGGTCAGGTCAATGGTTCGATTATCCCGGGTATGATGGGTATGGAAGCTGGCCAGTCGGCTTTTGGTGATGCTTATGCTTGGTTTAGACAAGTGTTATCATGGCCAGTTACTAATTTAATTGCGCAATCAAACGATTTTTCGGCCGCAGATAAAACAAAAATCGCGAACCTTATTGATACACAATTAATCCCTGAATTAAGTCGAAAGGCTGAAGCATTACCGGTCACAACATCTTCTGAATTGGCAATAGATTGGTTTAATGGCCGTCGTACACCTGATGCTGATCAAACTTTAAAAGGCGCTTTAATGGGGCTTCATCTTGGTACAGATGCGGTACGTATCTTTCGATCAATTGTCGAAGCTACTTGTTTCGGAGCAAAAAGTATAGCAGATCGTTTTGTAGAACAAGGGATTCCAGTCAAGGGATTAATTGGTATGGGTGGAGTAGCAAAAAAATCTCCATATATCATGCAGACCATGGCTGATGTGATGAATATGCCTATCCGTATTCATAAATCTGAACAGACTTGCGCTATAGGGGCGGCTATGTTTGCGGCTACTGCGGCTGGTATTTATGCTAAGGTTGAAGATGCTATGGAAGCGATGGGGCAGGGTTTCGAAAAAACTTACGAACCTCGTGCTGAGATGGTCGCCATCTATGCCAAACGATACCAGCACTACCTTAAGCTCGGTACATTTATCGAAGAAACTAAACACTAAGCGAAAAGTGTCGTAACGCCTTACTAATTGTTACCGCTCTTCATGATTTTTTAATTTAAAATAATGATATATACATCTATAAAAGAAGAAGCTTATCAATGTAATATGCAGTTGCCTCAATTGGGACTGGTACTTTTTACTTTTGGTAATGTAAGTGTTGCGGATCGTGACAAGGCTGTATTTGCCATTAAACCCAGTGGAGTGCCTTATGATCAATTAACACCGGATCATATGGTTATTGTTGATTTTGAGGGTCGTGTGGTTGAAGGTAAGCTGAGGCCATCATCAGATACGAAAACACATGCTGTACTTTATAAGCATTGGGAAGGTGTGGGTGGTATTACACATACGCATTCAACTTATGCCACTGCTTGGGCACAGAGCCAGCGTGATATTCCCATTTTTGGAACGACTCACGCCGATCACTTAACTTCCGATATTCCTTGTGCGGCACCTATGGAAGATGATATGATAGCTGGTAATTATGAATACGAAACTGGATTTCAGATAATCAATCATTTTAATGAACATAAGCTCGATTACAAGGAAGTGGAGATGATTTTAGTTGGTAACCATGCACCTTTTACATGGGGGAAAACGGGAGATAAATCGGTATACAACAGCGCTGTTTTGGAAACAGTAGCAAAAATGGCTTTGCTTACGGAGCAGATCAATCCGAAGGCCCCACGTCTAAAGGATGCATTGATCAAAAAACATTATGAACGTAAGCATGGTGGTGCTGCGTATTATGGTCAAGAATAAAAATACCTAATAATCAAAAATAAACGAATAAAATTGAAAGGAGATTGGATCTAAAGCCAATCAAAAATTATTAACTATGAATATCGATTTAAATAAATTGGAAGTTTGGTTCGTTACTGGGAGCCAGGATTTATATGGTGAAGAGACCCTAAAACAAGTGGCGGTACATGCTGAAGAAGTGGCACAATACTTTGCGGCACATAGAGAGATCCCTGTACAGGTAGTATACAAACCCATTGTCAAAAATAGTGAAGAAATATACAGTACTTTAACTGCTGCTAATGCTGCTGCAAACTGTATCGGTGTGATTACATGGATGCATACATTCTCACCCGCCAAAATGTGGATTAGAGGATTGCAGGCTTTACAGAAACCTTTACTTCATTTGCATACTCAGTATAACCGTGATATCCCTTGGAGTTCGATGGACATGGATTTTATGAATCTAAACCAAAGTGCACATGGTGATCGTGAATTTGGTCATATTGTGACTCGTTTGAATATTGGTAGAAAAGTAGTTACTGGTCACTGGAAAGATGAGGAGGTCATTGCACGCATAAATGTGTGGGTACGTGCAGCAGCTGCTTGGCATGACTGGCAAGGAGCAAAATTTGTTCGTTTTGGTGACAATATGCGTTACGTGGCGGTTACTGATGGAGATAAAGTGTCTGCAGAGGCAGAATTTGGATTTTCAGTGAATACTTATGCCGTTGGCGATCTTGTTGCTGTGGTCGATGCAGTAACGGAATCTGAAATCAATATGTTGTTAGCGGATTACGAGGCGACTTACGATTTAGCGCCAAATGTATTGGAAGGTGGTGAGCAGCGTCATAGTTTAGTTGAAGCTGCCCGTATTGAACTTGGGTTAAGGAAGTTTTTAGTATCGGGAAACTACAAAGGTTTTACTGATACTTTTGAAGATTTGCATGGACTTGTACAGCTACCGGGATTAGCAGTGCAGCGATTGATGGCAGAAGGATATGGATTTGCTGGTGAAGGTGATTGGAAAACACCAGCTTTAGTGCGTGCATGTAAAGTAATGGGTGCTGGTTTGCCGGGTACTACAGCATTTATGGAAGACTACACATATCATTTTGATCCTGCGAATGAAATGGTACTAGGTTCGCATATGCTTGAGGTGGATCCTGCTTTAGCAGCTGATAAGCCTCGAATAGAAGTACATCCGTTGGGAATTGGCGGTAAGGCCGATCCTGCGCGTTTGGTGTTTGATGGCTTAAGTGGTCCTGCTTTGAATGCTTCACTGATTGATTTAGGAACTCGTTTTCGCTTGATCGTCAATAAAGTGGTGGGTGTCGATGTGAAAGAGGAGTTGCCTAAATTGCCGGTGGCACGGGTTCTATGGAAACCCCTTCCGGATATGAAAACTGCTTGTAGTGCATGGATCTATGCTGGTGGTGCTCATCATACTGCTTATAGTTTAAGTTTAACACCTGAATATCTGGAAGATTTTGCCCGTATTGCTGGACTGGAGTATGTCGCTATTGATGAAAATACGACGTTGACGCATCTGGAAAACCAATTGAAGTGGAATGAACTCTATTTTTTAATGAAGAAATAAACGAAATTGTCCTTCTGTTTTTTTGCAGAGGGACTTCATCATAAGCAAGTCGCAACACTATGGATAAATTTGCAACGGTAGATTACATCATCTTTGTCGTCTACTTTATTATTGTAGCCGGATATGGCTTCTGGATTTACAGCAGAAAAACAGCAGCCAATAATAGCAGTAAAGACTATTTCTTGGCAGAGGGTTCATTGACCTGGTGGGCTATTGGGGCATCATTAATTGCATCCAATATATCTGCCGAACAATTTATTGGCATGAGTGGTAACGGATTTGAGGTCGGTATTGCCGTTGCGGCTTACGAACTCATTGCTGCTGTAGCATTAATTATTGTGGCCGTGTGGTTTATACCTGTTTATCTGAAGAATAAAATCTTTACGATGCCACAGTTTTTAAACAATCGATACAATGAAACGACCAGTCTGATTATGGCTGTTTTCTGGCTTTTCTTATATGTGTTTGTCAACCTAACTTCGATTTTATACCTCGGCGCAATCGCTATATCGAGTATGGCCGGTGGGGGTGATAGTTTTCACTTGATCATGGTGGCACTGGCTGTATTTGCTGTGATTATTACACTAGGAGGTATGCGTGTCATCGGTTTTACCGATGTCATTCAAGTAGTAGTCTTGATTATCGGCGGTATCGCTACTACTTATGTTGCATTAACATTGGTGAGTGAACACTTTGGTCTAGGCAAGGACGTATTGGCTGGTTTCAACAAGCTAATGGAAGATTCGCCTAAGCACTTTGAAATGATCGTGGATAAACCTGGAGTCGGCGCGACACAAGAGGAGATCAATAAATATTTGATGTTGCCCGGAATAGGCATGTACCTGGCAGGTATCTGGATTGTGAATTTGAATTACTGGGGCTGTAATCAATACATCACCCAACGTGCATTGGGAGCGGATCTAAAAACTGCGCGTATGGGTATTTTATTTGCAGGCTTATTAAAACTGTTAATGCCGCTAATCGTGATGTTGCCTGGTATAGCAGCTTATGTACTTTATAAAAATGGAGCATTGCAAGAAGAGATGGCTCCAGGAGGGGTATTTCATGCTGATAATGCTTATTCTGCCATTCTTGGACATCTGCCAAATGGCATGAAGGGTTTAGCACTTGCGGCACTAACGGCTGCTATCGTTGCCGGTTTAGCGGGTAAAGCAAATAGTATTGCGACTATTTATACGTTGGATATCTACAAAAAATACATCAATGCAGGTGCTTCGGAATCGAAAATGGTATGGGTAGGTAAAATCACGATCGTCATTTCTATCCTTGTGGCTGTCCTATTTACCTGGAATGATACATTAGGAATTGGTGGTGCTGGAGGATTCACTTTCATCCAAAAATACACGGGCTTTATTAGTCCTGGTGTATTTGCAATGTTCTTATTGGGAATGTTCTGGAAACGTACCACAGGTCCTGCTGCAATCACGGGATTGATTTCGGGATTTGGTTTATCGATATTTTTCAATGAGTTTGCAACAAAGGTATTTGGTCCTGAAACTTGGCTGTACACAGCCTACATCAATAAAAGCGGCAACTACGAAATTCCATTTCAGATCTGTATGGGACTAGCTTTTGCTTTTACCTTGGCCATGATGATCGGTGTTAGTTTATTGGGTCCAAAAGAGAATCCAAAAGCATTTGTTCTGGACAAAAAGATGTTCAAAGTAGAGCCCTCGATTTTGGTATTGATTGTGGTAACACTCTTATTAGTAACAGCTATATATGTGCGTTTTTGGTAGATGTAATAATGATTAATCAATTGTAAATCATAACAATATGAATAGTAAAATTATAAATGGTATTTTATTGACCTCCGTATTGGCTTGTGGTTGCCAACAGAGCTCGAATAAACAGCATACGAATGAAACGACAGATTCTGTGGATAAGTCTTTTGATACGGTTATCGATAGTAAAGATGTCAAATTGTATACATTAACGAATGGCAAGCTTAAAGCTGCGCTGACAAATTATGGTGCAAGGTTAGTGAACTTACAGGTTCCTGATAAAGCCGGCAACTTGACAGATGTGATCCTTGGTTATGACAGTGCTGCAGCGTATAAAGCTAATGCAAGTAATTTTTATGGGGCTATCGTAGGTCGTTATGGAAATAGAATCGGGGATGCAACTTTCACTTTACAGGGAGTTAAATACGAACTGGAGAAGAATGATGGTAAAAACTCCCTGCATGGCGGTACACATGGTGTGTACAATCAGGTATGGGATGTCGCGAATAGTTCGGATACATCCATCACATTCACTTATATTTCTCCTGATGGAGAGGCTGGTTATCCTGGAGAAGTGAAAATGCAGGTAACTTATACTTTAAGTCATACAGGCGGACTGGTAATGGATTATCAAGCGACTACGGATAAAGAAACCGTATTAAACTTAACGAACCATGCTTATTTCAATTTAAGTGGTGCAGGATCTGCAACGATACTGGATCACGAACTGCAAATCGATGCCGAGGCAATTACAGAAGTTGATGACACTTTGATACCAACAGGAAAAAGTATTCAAGTGGGGGGAACACCATTTGATTTTCGTCAAGCATTTGTCATCGGTGATCGCATTGAAACAGAGGATGTCCAATTAAAAATTGGAAAGGGTTATGATCATAACTTTGAATTGTCTAAAGCGTCTGGTTTTAGAAAGGTTGCATCTGTTTATGCACCGAAAACGGGAATAGAAATGCAAGTATTGACCACTGAACCGGGTTTACAGTTTTATAGTGGCAATTTCATGAGGGACACTGATCCAAAAGGTAAAAGTGGTTTGGCATATCCCTTCCGCTCTGCTTTTTGTTTAGAAACACAGCATTATCCAGATGCACCTAACCATCCAGCATTTGCTTCTACCGTGTTGAAACCAGAACAGACTTATAGCACGAAATCTGAATATAGATTTACCATAAGATAATATAGGATGAAAAAAATTGAGCTATTATTAGCAGCTATGATGGTTGGATCTACGTCATTATTTGCACAAACTCCTGTAAGTTTTAAAGTAGACCTTGACCAATCTGCAGGAAAGATGTCACAAGGCATGTGGGGTGTATTTTTTGAAGATATTAACATGGGTGCCGATGGTGGAATATATGCTGAATTAGTTAAAAACCGATCTTTCGAGTTTAACGAACCTTGGATGGGATGGAAAAAACTGACTAAAGAACCAGAAGGCACTTTTCTAATTACAAACAACAGTAAACGAAAAGGAAATCCGCGCTCATTGAAGATTCATAATCCAAAGGGTGTCCAGCTTGGGGTGCAAAATGAAGGGTTCCGAGGTATGGGAATTAAGAAAGGGGAGCAGTATGAATTTTCACTTCTTTTTAAAGAAGCTTCTAGCGGAATGCGTATTCGTGTCGAATTGCTAAATGAAGAGGATAAAGTGATTGGATCAAGTGAGTTAACATTGGCTAGTGGAAGTGATTGGCAAAGTGGGGCATCAAAATTTACGGCTTTAGAGACTGTTGCTAAAGGTAAGTTGAATGTCTGGATCGAAGGAGCGGGCGATGTGGAAGTGGATATGATTTCTCTTTTCCCAATGGATACCTGGAAAAATAGACCTAAAGGCTTACGTAAGGATATGGTGCAGCTATTGGCAGATATGAAACCTGGATTTATCCGTTTTCCTGGAGGTTGTATAGTGGAAGGTAGGGATCTAGCGAGTCGGTTCCAATGGAAAAAAACAGTAGGTCCGATCGAGGAACGTGAATTGATCATTAACCGTTGGAATACTGAATTTAAGCACAGACCGGCACCGGATTATTTTCAAACTTTTGGATTGGGATTTTATGAATATTTCTTAATGGCTGAAGATATTGGCGCTAAGGCAGTGCCCATCTTAAACTGTGGGATGGCATGTCAGTTTAATACGGCAGAGCTTGTTCCAATGGATGAGTTGGACACATATGTTCAGGATGCACTGGATCTGATTGAGTTTGCCAATGGGGCTGTGACGACTACTTGGGGTAAACTTCGTTCGGACATGGGGCATCCGGCTCCTTTCAACCTGGAAATGTTGGGTGTAGGGAATGAAAATTGGGGACCTCAGTATATAGAGCGTTTAGCTGCATTTAAAAAGGTTTTAAATGAGAAGCATCCTGAAATCGCCATTATAGCAAGCTCAGGAACAGATCCCGATGGCGAGCGTTTTGCTTATCTGGATGAACAATTACGGGAGATGAAGATTGATATTATTGATGAACATTATTATAGACCGCCATCATGGTTTTTGTCGAGTGTATCTCGTTATGATGATTATGACCGTAACGGTCCTAAAGTGTTTGCCGGTGAATATGCTTCACACACTACGCGACCAAACGGTCCTGGTCGGAGTACTTGGGAAGCAGCTCTATCAGAAGCAGCATTCTTAACTGGACTCGAACGAAATGCTGATGTTGTGCAAATGGCATCGTATGCACCATTATTTGGCCATGTGGATGGCTGGCAATGGACTCCAGATTTGATTTGGGTGGATAATTTAAATGCATATGGAACACCAAGTTATCAGGTGCAGAAATTGTATTCCACCAATACTGGTACGGATATCGTACCCGTTAAATGGAATGGAGCTGCTGTCGCAGGTAAAGATAGTTTATTCGCATCGTCTGTTTACGACAGTATCACGAAGGAATTGATTATCAAATTTGTGAATTATAATAGTAAACCGGTACAGGTTAACTTTGATATCAACTCGAAGAAAAAACTTAAACAAAATGCTATGAAAACGACATTGGCAAATGGGGACTTGAGTATATCAACAAGTTTTGAAGAACCATTGAAAATACAGCCCAAAGTGGAACAAGTTAATTATAAAGGGAAAAAGATAGCAGATACGTTTGCACCATACTCTTTGACAGTCATTAAGCTGGCTGTTCAATAAAATAAGTTTTTTACAATGATACGGTCATGGGTCGCAATGCAGTGCAAAATCACCATGAACTATACGAAGCTTTGTCTTAGACAAAGCAGTTATATGATTAAGCCTGAAGCCTTCACCTAGGCGTCAGGTTATAAATATACTCTTGATCGTATCATTTTGTTGACTCCATTATTATTTGTCTGCGGAGATGTGATGAGCATGATGCAGCCGGTGAGGGGAGATATGATCTGAAGTTCTACTTGGTGCCATTTGGAAAAGTGATTACAATTACTATGGTCTTTAAAACCGTTCGAAACAGTACATCTTGGTTTTGTTGGTACTGTAGGCGGACATCATTTGAAATGGATGCGATCTAGAAAAAGGCATTACATCAAAATAACCTTTAAACCGAAAGGTGAAGCAGGCATATGGTTGTGTTGGCGCTTTTAGGTTGATGTAAGTTATCTATTTCGGATTATTTCAAGGTATTTACGGTGTAAATATGGGCTTAAAGGCGGAGGTGAAGCAGTCAGTCTTGATAGGGTGCAGACTGTTAAACTAATGTAACTTTAATTTCTATTTGGCACCATCTAGGACTCTTCATTTTATGATAAAAATAAAAGGTGTACACCTCCATTGTTTATATTCATGACTCAATTATTGATTGATAAAAGATATCATAATTGAGTTGTGTTATTGCAAATAAATAACTCATATTAATTTTTTATTCTGATGAAAAAACAGCTTATTTACATATGCTTATTGCTTTTCTTTCTTATACAACATTCAATATTGTATGCCAATGAACCGGATTCGGTTTATATTTTTGCCTATAGCTCTGGAAAGAATGATCACCATAATGGTTTGCATTTTGCGTGGAGCCTGGATAAGAAGAAATGGAACAACATTGGCGCTGAAGCAAGTTTCTTAAGGTCTGACTATGGTCGATGGGGATCGGAAAAGAAGATGATTGATCCTTTTTTGTTTTTATCTCCAACGGGAACTTGGCATTGTGTCTGGAGTTTGAATAAAGAAGATGGTGCTTTTGCACACAGTGCATCGCGCGATTTGATACAGTGGGAGAGCCAGTCTTATCCTTTAGTATTTGCAGGAGGTAACTGCCTCAGTCCTGTAATTGATTACAACAAAACGACAGGTATCTACCAGGTCGTCTGGAAGACGGATCGGAATGTTGAAGAATATTATGCTGTAGAAACAAAGGATTTTAAAATATTTTCAGCAAATAAGAAAGTAATGGTTACTCAAAACAGCAAAGTTGAGGTACGTCTAGTGGATGGAATCTACACAGGGACTGTTCATAAAGTTGCGTGGCAAACACTTGAAAATCTGCTAAAAAAACAGCAATTGGATACTTACAAAGGAAAGTTGAACAGTGAACGGATGGTCGATGATGTGCAACGCTTTGCTTCACTTACTCCTCTAAAAGGAAAACTAAAATTAGATGAACATATTGCTGATCGTAAGATCAGTGATTTGCTTATTGGAGCATTTTTTGAAGATATCAATTATGCCGCTGATGGCGGATTATATGCAGAATTGATTCAGAATAGAGGATTTGAATACTCTGCTATGGACCGAAAAGAATGGAACAGTCTGACTGCCTGGAGTACGACGAATACGGAAACGATTCTTTCGATTGATACGGTATCACCGATTCACAAAAATAACCACCACTATGTAAGCATGCATGCTAAAAATGGAGGAGGAATTGTTAATGAGGGATTTGGTGGGATTTCTATACAGCAAGGCGAGCAATATAAGTTTTCGGTATATGCTCGAACAATATCTGGTCAATTTGGGCAACTGATCATTCGATTAGTAGATAGGAAGGGGAATACTATTGGTGAAACGAAAACAAAAAAAATATCTAAAAAATGGGAACAGTATAAATTAGATATGGTTGGAAACGCAACCATTTCGGATGCGCGATTGGTGATTACTTATTCCCATGATGGAGCAGTCGATATGGACATGATTTCGTTATTTCCTAAAAATACTTTCCGAAATAGAGCGAACGGTTTAAGAGCAGATCTTGCTACGACTATTGCTGACATGAAACCTCGGTTTGTGCGTTTCCCTGGCGGCTGTGTAGCTCATGGAGATGGTATCGATAATATCTACCATTGGAAAAATACGATAGGACCTGTGGAGCAACGAAAGCCACAGCGTAATCTCTGGGGGTATCATCAATCATTTGGCTTAGGATATTTTGAATATTTTCAATTTTGTGAAGATTTAGGTGCAGAACCAGTGCCTGTTGTGGCGGCAGGCGTACCATGCCAAAATTCAGGACATCATGGTCACGAACTTGGTGGGCAGCAGTGTGGCATTCCAATGGAAGATATGGGCGATTATATTCAAGATATTTTGGATTTAATTGAATATGCTAATGGAGATAGTAAAACTTTTTGGGGTAAGAAACGTGCTGAAGCGGGACATGTTGCTCCTTTTAATTTGAAATACATAGGTATTGGTAATGAAGATTTGATTACTGATATATTCAAAGAACGTTTTACAATGATCTATCAAGCAGTAAAAGAGAAATATCCTGATGTTAAAGTTATTGGAACGGCGGGTCCTTTTTACGAAGGATCGGATTATGTGGAAGGGTGGGATTTAGCGACAAAATTGGAGGTTCCTTTAATTGATGAACATTACTATAACCCTCCAGGATGGTTTATCCATAATCAGGACTTTTACGATCGTTATGACCGTAATAAGGCTAAGGTATATCTTGGAGAGTATGCTGCGCATCTTCCTGATCGTGCCAGTACAATTGAAACAGCATTGGCAGAGGCACTGCACTTGTGTAACGTGGAGCGGAATGCCGATGTCGTTACGATGACTTCTTATGCACCCCTATTGGCAAAAGAAGGAAATACGCAGTGGTCTCCAGATCTGATTTATTTCGATAATACGACAGTGAAACCTACTGTGGGTTACTATATCCAACAGGCATTTGGACAACATGCTGGCGATACCTATCTGTTTAGTGATTTACAGTTGTCTAATCAAGATGAAACGGTTCGTAAACGAGTTGGGAAATCAATCGTACGCGACGCTAAATCGGGTGATATCATCGTCAAATTGGTGAATTTGTTACCTGTTGAAATTGACCTTGAACTTGATCTTTCGACTATTGGTGTTGCAAATCAACAAGTGAATGCAAATGTTATTTCAGGAAAACCAACAGATCAGACAGCTAGACCTGTTGCAGTAACACTTCAATTAGACAGATGCAAATTGTCTCCTTATTCGTTCACCGTTTTTCGCATACCTGCTCAAAAATAAGTAATGACATGAAAAAGATACAAATTATAATCCGATTGCCATTGATATTGATGGCGGTATTGATTAAAATCACAGTATTCGGACAACATAGTACAGCTTCAAAATCTGAAGCAGTAGCTTATCTGTTTGCTTATTTTTCTGACAATAGTCCAGACGGCGAACAAGTCCGTTATGCAATAAGCAAAGATGGTTTAAATTATCAGCCCTTAAATGAGGGGAAACCAGTTATTGCATCTGATAGCATTGCTTTAAAAAAAGGTATTCGCGATCCCCATATCACGCGTTCTGAAGATGGAAAAACGTTCTATATGGTGCTGACAGATATGCGTTCAAGTGAAGGTTGGCAGAGCAATAAGGGTATTATTTTGATGAAAAGTACCGATCTTATTCATTGGGAACATCAAGCGATTGATTTCCCAAAGCGGTTTCCTGATCTAGAAGGATTTGCTCAGGATAATTTACATGCGGTCTGGGCCCCGCAAACCATTTGGGACAATGACAAACAACAATACATGATCTATTACTCTATCGGTAGACACGATTGGGAGTATGCTGTAGGAGATAAAAAACAGCCCTATTTTAAGATCTATTACTCGTATGCAAATTCCGATTTTACGGATATCAGTACACCGGAATTGTTATTTGACTTTGGAACAGCAGCTATTGATGGTGATATTGTGTTCGATAAACAGAAAAAGGAGTACGTCTTATTTTTTAAGGATGAGGGATTATCTACAGTGAATAATGGTTTACAGACAAAGAGTGGTGTGATGCGTGCAACAAGTAAAAATGTGACCGGACCCTATCACACCGAATATCGTCATCTCAATCCGGATCAGCATAAACCTGTTGAAGGTTCCAGTGTATTTAAGTTGATCGATTCGGATGATTACATATTAATGTATGACTGTTACACGGAGGGCTATTATCAGTTTTGTAAAAGTTCAGACTTATCGCATTTTACTTTTGTTCAAAATACACCATTGCTCGGTAAGTTTACTCCCAGACATGGTTCCGTTATGTCTATAACCAGTAGCGAGCTGCAAAAACTGACTGATAAATTTGGAATTCCTTCTGGATTTTAGAAGGCATGACTTAATCGTATTGTTAAAAATACAAAAAAATTGAATACGATTTTTACCTATTTTACAAGTTTTTAAGTATTTGCGTTGTTGTTTTTTTGGGTGGATAATGCCCTTACTGAATATAAAAAAATAAATGTTTGTTTTACATTTATTTTTTTATATTTGTTTCACAATTATAACCAATATAGTTTTTTCACCTTCAATTAGCGACTATGGATTCCTAATACTATGCTTGAATTTATTATCAAGGATAAAAAAATTTGTCACATTTTTTTAAGTGTATGTTTAACATTTAATAATAATGGTTTTTACATTTCATTTATTTACTGGTTCTGATGCTTATGTCATTTGATCTTGCTCATGAACTCTTTTACCTGATCGGAATTTTAAAAAAGTGAAACCAGTTATCGAAAACGACTAAATTATGAAAAACAAAAAAATTCTTTTTTTATATGTCTTTATGTGGTTACTACCCTTATTGACATATGCACAAACTAAAATTACTGGGCAGGTAATAAATAAGGACAAAGAGCCGATAGTAGGCGCGAGCGTACTTGTTGAAGGAATGCCCAATTTAATAACAAGTACAGATTATGATGGTCGTTTCCAATTGAATGATGGAAAAGGCTTCTTACTGATTACCTATGTTGGATACAAGACGCAGCGTGTTGCGATCGGTAATGAAACCAAATTTTTCATTACACTGGAAACGAGTGATCAATCGCTGGAAGAGGTGGTGGTGGTTGGTTATGGAACGCAGTCTAAACGTAATATTACAGGAGCCGTGAGTAATATTAAATCGGAAGATATTGTTCGTTCTTCTTCAACAACCGCAGCGGGTGCACTAGCGGGTAAGGTGCAGGGTATTTCTGTGCGTGGAAAGGATGCTCGTCCAGGAAGAGGAGCAGCTCTCGAGATCCGTAACATGGGTAATCCACTTTACGTCATCGATGGAGTAGCTTATGGCGGTCAAACAGGTACGGACTGGGTAGGAACTCAAAATGGTTCTGGTGCGGATATCTTTAATGCCCTAAATCTGGAGGATATTGAAAGCATATCCATCTTGAAGGATGCCGCAGCCGCTGTATATGGATTCAGAGCATCTGGTGGGGTGGTTTTAATCACCACTAAAAAAGGAAATAAAGGTGAAAAGGCAAAAATCAATATCAATGGATACCAAGGATGGCAGAATTTAACACGTTTTCCTGATTTGGCAAATGCGGCGCAATATACACGTGGATTAGTGGAAGCTGCCCAAAATGAGGGAAAAGATCCGAATGCGGTCTATACCCCCGATGAGCTTGCAAAATGGCAAATGGGGACAGATCCTGGTTATAAAAGCTATGATTATTACGATATGATTATACGTAAGAATATTCCGCAACGTAACATCAGTGCCAATGTAACGGGAGGTAGTGATAAGTCTAATTATTTTCTCTCGATAGGTCATCTTACTCAAGATGCCATGATTAAGGATTTTAATTATAAAAGGACCAATCTACAAGCTAATATGGAAGCCCGAGTTCTGGAAGGTTTGACAGTAGGGACACAAATTTCAGGAAGACATGAGGGGACCCAAGATGTTGGTTTACCAGGGGGAGATGGCTACTTTTCATCGATTTTGGCCATGTTCAAAAACAGACCTACGGTGTCACCTTATGTGAATGATAATCCCGATTATCCAACACACACCAATGATTTTGCGTACAATCCCGCTGTTTTTGACCGCGATATTGCGGGTTATAAAGATAATAGATACTTAGCTGGAAATGTAAATTTATTTGCGTCATATAAAACTAAATTTGGTCTTTCTGCGAAAGGAACTGTTTCCTACAATTACACGAATAATAAGTTCGACGGATTTCAATATACCTATGATGTATACCGTTTTGAAGATAATGAGTATAAAGCTACTGGAGGAAGCCGTTCGGGATGGCGCTATGATACCAATAGGGATATTGTTTCCCGTTTTGCGCAGTTCTTAGTGGATTATAATAAGCAGATCGGTGATCATGCTTTCTCCGGTACAATCGGGTACGAACGTTCCGATTGGGAGAGAACGATGAAAACACTGGGAGCAAATCCATCGAATAATTATATTCCGTTGCTACGTCTTTCTGAATTAAATGAACTTGGGGACAACTGGGATTATCAAGCTCGTGCCGGATATATCGGTCGGTTGAACTATAATTATAAAGGAAAATATTTACTTGAGTTACTGGGACGATACGATGGTTCGTATTTGTACTATAAAGATCGCCGCTGGGGATTTTTTCCTGGTGCTTCTCTTGGATGGCGGATTTCCGATGAAAACTTCTTTAAACCACTAAAAGGAGTCGTTAATGACTTGAAGATCCGTGCATCTATCGGACAGACCGGTCTGGAAGAAGGCGTAGGTATGCACGGCTACTTAGCGGGTTATAATTGGGCTTCGGGCGATGCCGTACTGGACGGGAATTACGTACCCGGTTTACAGCCTCGAGGTTTGCCGGTAAGGAAACTTTCCTGGGTGAAAAATACCAATTATAACATTGGTGTAGATGTGGGGATGTTGGACAATAAATTGACAATGACGGCAGATGCCTTTAAGATTATCCGAACTGGATTTCCAGGAAAGAAATACGATGTTCTACTTCCGGTAGAAATTGGATATGACCTTCCTAATGAAAATTTGGGTAAAAATGGATACTACGGTGCTGAAGGTATCATTACCTATACCGATAAGATCGGGGAATTGAACTATGTGGTGAGTGCTAATCTGACTTACTCACGCTTTAAGAATCTTGAATCATACAAACCAAGGTTCAGCAATTCGTGGAATGAATACCGGAGTTCGGCCGAAGACCGTTGGGGTGGTGTATGGTGGGGTTATCAAGTGGTTGGACGTTTCCAATCGGAAGACGAAATTCGCAATCATCCGATCAACAACGATGGCGCCAATAATCGTACGCAACTGCCGGGAGATTTTATCTATAAAGACGTTAATGGTGATGGTGTTATCAACGGTATGGACGAACGTCCTATTGGTTATCCAACAGGTTGGGCTCCAATTATGTCATTCGGTGGAAGGATAGGCTTGAACTGGAAAGGTATCGACATGAATGTTGATTTTTCTGGGGGTGCGGTACAGTCCTGGTTTCAGGATTACGAACTGCGTAATGCCTTTCACGGAGGCGGTAATTCTCCTGCCTATCTTTTGGAAGATCGCTGGCATCGTGCCGATCCTTATGATTCAAATAGTGAATGGATTGCAGGTTATTATCCGGCACTTCGAAATGGAAATTCGGGTCCCAATAGCAGAAACAGTGACTTTTGGTTAACCAATGCCCGTTATTTAAGAATCAGAAATCTAGAGCTTGGTTACAACTTTTCTACTGGTTTAGTGAAAAAAATCAAAGCAGAGAAAATTCGTATCTACGCCAATGGATCTAATCTGTTTTCTTTTGATAACGTGAAAAGATTTCAGATCGATCCAGAGATCGAAGCAGCTGCAGCCGTAGTATATCCGCAGCAGCGCGTATTTATGGTTGGGTTTAATGTTACATTTTAAAGAAAATCAATAATGAAAAAGCTATATACATGTTTGGCTCTGTTTGTATGCCTTGGATTTGGGGGGTGTAAACACGACGAATGGTTTGATCGGGATTCCAAAAGCATGATCACGGATGATCAGCTTTGGAACGATCCAAAATTGCTGACTTCTCTACTGGCAAATTATTATAATCGCTTACCAACCCTTCATGGTGTTTTTAACACGGGTGGTATGACTGAACTGGATGATGCCATGTGGTCCGGGCACCGTGATCAGAATTGGCGTAATGATTTTCAATTTGGCGATGATTACGGCCGTTATTGGGATTATGGGTTAATTCGTGATATCAACCTTTCATTAGAAAACGTAGAAACATTAAGCATCAAATTAACGGAAGTAACAAAGAAGCAATATTTGGCGGAACTGCGATTTATTCGGGCACTGGTTTATTTTGAAATGGTAAAACGTATGGGAGGAGTTCCTTTGGTGACGACGCAACTTATCTATGATTTTAGCGGTGATCCCACGCCACTTCAAGTGCCTCGGGCTAAAGAGCATGAGATTTACGATTTTATATTCCAGGAAATGGAAGCAATAAAAGAGGATCTCGCAGGTAATAGTACGAGTAAGACAAGAGCCAATAAATATACGGTTCTTGCTTTGGAAAGTAGAGCAATGTTGTATGCGGCATCCTTAGCTAAATACAATGGTTTGATGACAGAACCTATTGTTACAGCGGGCGGTGAAGTAGGAATCCCAGCAACTATGGCCAATGATTATTATCGTAAATCATTAGCAGCTTCAAAAGAGTTGATGAGCGGTCCTTATCGTCTGTTTAATGAAAATCCGGATAAGGGTGCTAATTTCTATGAAATGCTGAACAAAAAAACAGGATCTGAAGTGATTTTTGCAAAGGATTTTGCAGTTGGTCTTAAAACCCATCGCTTTACCTATGATAATATTGTGAAGAGCCTGACAGAAGATAACGAGTCCTCATCTACCATTTCTCCTTCGCTCAGCTTGGTCGAGAGTTTCGACTACCTTGATGGACGAAAAGGTACACTTCAAGACCGTGATGCGAATGGAAATTACATCACTTATACTGGTATTGATGATATTTTTAAGAATAAGGATGCTCGTCTATATGGTACTGTGGTTTATCCAGGAAGTTCTTTCCGAAATAGTGGTGTGAGCATACAGGCAGGTGTTGCTACATGGCAAAACGGAACTTACCAGCTTACAACAGCTCCAGAATTGGGACAACAATTGGGAAATCAACTTGGGGAAGCAAATGCAGGTGGGTTGTGGACTGGTTTTGATGGGCCGAAGGATGATGCACAGGATGTGAGTAATACGGGATTTTACATTCGTAAATTTGTGAGTGATGCTCCTGCTGCTAGTGCCAGAGGGACATCTGCTGCTAATTGGTGGCCTTGGTTCCGTCTTGGCGAAGTCTACCTCAATGCTGCTGAAGCAACATTTGAACTTGGACAAATCGGTGAAGCGACTCAATATATCAATACTTTACGTGAACGTGCTGGGTTTCCAGCCAACAGTGTCACCACATTAACCATGGATGTCATTCGTAATGAACGTAGGGTAGAACTTGCTTTTGAAGATCACCGCTTTTTCGACTTGAAAAGATGGCGTTTAGCGCATACGGTATGGAATGGATCTGAAAATGATCCGAATGCTGTGGTGCGCGGTCTGTATGGTTATCGTGTGGTACGTCCGGGACATGTGGACCATGGTAAATTTATCTATGCACGCATCAAACCTAGTCGTTTCCGCAAAGCTCGTTTTTTCCGTTTAGCAAATTATTATTCCTCTATTGAGCAAAGAGTACTGGACAATAATCCAAAAATTGTTAGAAATCCATTACAATAATCTACTGAGTCATGAAAATAAAATTTTTAACAGTACTAACTGCTACACTAGGTCTTTTAGTAGTTGGTTGTGAATATGATAATTTTGAAGCACCTAAAGATTCGTTAACCGGAAAAGTGGTTTTTGAGGGCAAACCTGTCGGTGTAAGGAATAACGGTCCAGAACTGGAATTATGGCAGGACGGTTATCCTTTAAAATCATTGATTCCGGTCTATATTAATCAAGCAGGGGAGTTTTCTGTCAGTTTATTTAAAGGCAAGTATAAATTAGTCCGAAAAGGAAATTCACCCTGGTTACGGCAATCGACCGACACAATTGTCGTAAATGTGGATGGAAATACCGTTCTTGATGTACCAGTTACCCCTTATTTTTCTGTGGGAAATGAAAGTTTTCAGGCAACAAACGGTCAAATAGCGGCAAACTTTATCATCAGAAAGACCGCTGAGTCTTCCAATCTGGATCAAGTAAAGGTTTTCTTACGTAAATCTATGTTGACCGATCATGTTGTCTTTGATCAGGAGATTAAAATTGATCTTAACAACATCGTGATAGGAACGGAAACACGTGTTTCCGCTCAGTTGTCTTCAGGATTGAAAGATCAGGATTATATTTTTGCGCGTGTGGGTGTGAAGTCTTCCTCGTCGGAAGAGTATACTTATACTCCGGTACAAAAGATAGTCCTCAAGTAATTTATGCAATCCTATTTGTAAATTCGTAAAAAGCATGCTCAACCTTATTCTATTAACCTCATAACTTAAACTTTACATGAAGAAAAGAAAATGGCCGTTAGCCACAATCTTAATTACTTTTTTTGCCATTAATATGATCGGTCAGGCCAGAGGTCAGGAATATAAATTCGGTCCTGCCGAAAAGGATTTTGTCGGTTACCTATTTGCTTATTTTAAAGGCAATTCGGTAGCAGATGAATCCGTTTGTTTTGCTGTTAGTACCGATGGTTATACCTATCGCGCATTGAACCAGAATCAGCCTATCTTGGATTCAAAGCTTATTAGTACAACGGGTGGCGTACGCGATCCGCATATTTTGCGGGGTGAGGACGGTCAGTCTTTCTATATGGTGCTGACCGATATGACCTCATCAAAAGGTTGGGACTCTAATCGTGCTTTGATATTGTTAAAATCGAATGATCTTATTCATTGGGAACATCGCGTAATTAATATTCAAGATCGATTTAAAGGTCATGAAAATTTGAAGCGCGTTTGGGCTCCACAGACCATATATGACCCCGCTGTTAATAAATATATGGTTTACTGGTCGATGAAGCATGGCGATGGTGCTGATATCATTTATTATGCTTACGCTAATAGCGACTTTACTGATTTTGAAGCAGAACCTAAGGTCTTGTTTGTTCCTAAAAATGGGAAATCTTGTATAGATGGCGATATCATCAATAAGAATGGACTATTTTATATGTTTTACAAAACTGAAGGACACGGTAACGGTCTTAGATTAGCTTTAACCGATTCTCTTACTTCTGGAAAATGGATCGAACAGCCTGGTTATAAACAACAGACTACTGACGCTGTTGAAGGTTCGAGTGTGTTTAAACTTAATCAATCAGATCGATACATTTTAATGTACGATGTGTATGGGAAAGGGAAGTATCAGTTCTGTGAATCGGATGATTTGGATCGTTTCAAGGTGATTGATCATGATGTTAACATGGATTTTCATCCCCGACACGGTTCTATTATTCCATTGTCAAGAAGTGAATTTAAAGCAGTGACAGATCGTTGGGGTACACCAAAGGACATCACAGTGCCAAATCGAAAAAATCCGGTATTGGATGGATTCTATGCAGATCCAGATGTGCTGTATTCCAATAAAACGAAAAAGTATTATATCTATCCGACGAGTGATGGATTTGATGGCTGGGGAGGTTATTACTTTAAGACATTTTCTTCTGATGATCTGAAATCGTGGAAAGATGAAGGCGTTATTTTAGATTTGAAAAAAGAAGTGCCTTGGGGAACTCGTAATGCGTGGGCTCCAACCATAACGGAAAAAAAGGCCAAGGGAGATTATAAATATTATTACTATTTCACAGCCGCGCAAAAGATAGGCGTTGCTGTTGCTGATTTGCCTACAGGTCCATTTAAGGATTCTGGAAAACCCTTGATCGATTTTAAACCTGATGGTATTAAAGGCGGACAGGAAATTGATCCAGCAGTTTTTAACGATCCGAAATCTGGTAAAAGTTATTTGTATTGGGGCAATGGTTATCTCGCTGTTGCGGAATTGAACAAGGATATGGTATCGATCAAACAACATACAATGAAAACCTTAAAGATTGATGGTACATTTCGTGAGGGTGTTTATGTCATTTACCGAAATGGAACTTATTATTTCTTCTGGTCTGAGGATGATACCCGAAGTGAGAACTATCGGGTACGTTATGGTACTTCATCATCACCAATGGGAGAGATCCATATCCCAGAGAATAATATTGTTCTTGAGAAAGATCCTGCACAAGGAATTTATGGTACAGGACACAATTCTGTATTGCAAATACCCGGTACCGATGAATGGTATATCGTCTATCACCGATTTAATTATCCTAATGGTATACATATGGGCGATGCAGCAGGTTACAATCGGGAAGTATGTATGGATAAGCTGGAATTTAAAGCAGATGGAACCATTAAAAAAGTAATTCCTACACACGAGTAGGGTTTACTTTCTTTATAATTTTTTATACAAAAAAACTTACACTATAATGAAACGTTTACTTATCGTCACTGTTCTTAGCTTGAGCTCACTGTTGGTTTTTGCGCAAAATCTGACTATTTCTGGACCTGATAAACGATTAGTGGTCAATGTCTCTTTGGAAAAGGGCAAGCTTTATTATGATGTCCATTTAGATGGAAAGGTGATGCTTGAAAGATCTGCACTCGGATTAAAAGGACGTCATGTTGATCTATCGACTAATTTGAAACTAGTTGATCAGATCAATAACCAAGTTGATGTGCAGTATGAGGAGCATAAAATAAAACGTAAACTGGTCCATTACCAGGCAAATGAGCTGATCTGTAAATTAGAAAATAGCGATAAACAAGCTTTACATGTGGTGTTTCGGGTTAGTAATCATGATATTGCTTTTCGGTACCATGTGCCACAGGTCGGTGAAGCTGCCAATCTATATATTGAAGAGGAATTGAGTGCATTTAAATTCCCGAATCTGACGACCACCTTTTTGACTCCTCAAGCACCACCCATGTCTGGTTGGATGAAAACGAAACCAAGTTATGAAGAGGAGTATACGGTGGATGCGCAATTGGGAGTTCCTTCTAAGTATGGATACGGTTATACCTTTCCAGGATTATTCCGTGTTGGTGACCGTGGCTGGGTACTCGTTTCTGAAACTGGAGTAGGAGCACTATACTGTGGATCTAAGTTGAGTGAAGGAAGCGAAGACGGACAATATAAGGTCGCATTTCCGGAGATCGGGGAAAACAACGGGATCGGTAGTGCGCAACCTGCAATTGCTTTACCGGGTAATACACCGTGGCGCACACTGACTGTTGGTAGTACGTTAAAACCCATTGTAGAGACTACCATCTCATTTGATGTGGTTGAGCCTGTTTACAAGGCATCAAAACAATATTCTTATGGACGTTCAACTTGGAGCTGGCTGGAGTGGCAGGATGGCAGTATTAATTTTGAAGATCAGAAAAAATTTGTAGATCTCTCTGCAGCTATGGGCTATGAATTTGTTTTGGTCGATAATTGGTGGGATAGCAAAATCGGACGCGATAAAATTGAAGCTTTGATTGGCTATGGAAAAGACAAAGGTGTCGGCATCTGTTTATGGTACAATTCCAACGGTTTTTGGAATGATGCGCCACAAACACCTAAAAATAGGATGAATACAGCTGTCGCTCGAAAAAAGGAGATGGCTTGGATGCAAAGTGTCGGTATAAAAGGTATCAAGGTTGACTTTTTTGGTGGTGACAAACAGGAGACCATGAAACTCTATGAAGATATTTTATCGGATGCGAATGATTATGGTCTATCGGTTATATTTCACGGCTGTACTCTGCCAAGGGGATGGGAACGTATGTACCCCAATTTTGTGGGGAGCGAGGCTGTACTTGCTTCAGAGAACTTGATCTTTACGCAGCATGCGAATGATAATGAAGCTTTTAATGCGAGTTTACATCCCTTTATTCGGAATGCTGTAGGATCAATGGATTTCGGCCCCGTTCTACTCAATAAAAAGCATAATCGTGAAAACAACGGTGGGATGATCCGAAAGACAACTGAAACATTTCAATTGGCTACAGCCGTTCTGTTTCAGACACCGGTTCAGAATTTTGGAATTACACCGAACAATCTGACGGAGATGCCTAAACATATTATTGATTTTATGAAAGCAGTACCCACGACGTGGGATGAAACGGTCTTGATAGATGGATATCCGGGAAAGTATGTGGTATTAGCCCGAAGACATGCTGACCGTTGGTACATCGCAGGCATCAATGCAGAGAAAAAGGAAAAAGAGTTAACGATTCATTTACCGATGCTTTCGGGAGAAAAGTGGCAATTGTACACCGATAATAAGGATAGAACAGCACAATACAAGGAAATACCTGTGCAAAAAAATAAGTTGGTAAAAGTGACTCTTCAGGCAGACGGCGGGTTTCTGATCGTTGGAGAGTAACATATATTTATTGAAGTAGTTCGGTTTAAAATGCAGAAAATATTAAAACATATCCGCTTAATTATCCCAGTTTTACTGCTGGGATCAAGATCTTTATTTGCACAGCCTGGATTTGGGAGCGCTGAAAAAATTAATGCAGACTGGCTGTTTCATCTGGGAGATCTGGATGGTGCAAAGATAAATGCACAAGCCAATCAAAATTGGCGATCGGTGCAGCTTCCACATGATTGGAGTGTGAAGTATCCGTTAAGTCCAAATCTCGCAAGCGCTACCGGTTATCTGCCGGGAGGAATCGGCTGGTATCAAAAGAAATTGCTGATACCGATTGCAGATCAAGGAAAAAAAATATACCTGTATTTTGAGGGTGTTTACAATCATAGTGAGGTATTTATTAATGGAAAATCAGTTGGTAAGCGCCCAAATGGCTATATTTCTTTTTCTTATGATATCTCACCGTTCGTCAATTTTGGCCAGGAAAATACCATTGCAGTGAAAGTGGATCATAGCCACAGCGCTGATTCGAGATGGTATACCGGATCTGGGATCTATCGCGACGTTTGGTTTGTCAAAGCGAATCCTATTCATTTAGAACAATGGGGGGTATATGCTTATCCTGAAATTAATGGAAATCAAGGAACTTTAAATGTCGAAGTCGCACTTGCTAATGAAACAAGCCGGTCAACCGCTGTAGCGGTCATCCAGCAGTTGATCGATGCATCTGGGAATGTGGTGGCTAAGCATGCTAAGAAGATTACTGTAGCCGCAAATGGCCATCTGACAATTCCAATGAAAATGGGCGTTAAAAATCCAAAACTATGGAGTCTGGAACAGCCAAATCGTTATATTTTAAAAACCTTAGTGCTACAAGATGGTCAGGAGATTGATCGATCGGAAATAAAAACCGGCTTCCGAAGCTTAAAGTTCGACCCTGATCAAGGTTTTGCGTTAAATGGTAAGTGGACAAAATTAAAGGGCGTGTGTATCCATCATGATGCTGGTGTATTGGGCGCTGAAGTTTATTCTGAAGTATGGAGACGTAGATTGATGACCTTAAAGTCATTAGGTGTCAATGCGATCCGTACCAGTCATAATCCACAAGCAAACTCATTATATGATCTCTGTGATGAACTCGGTCTTATGGTGATGAATGAAGCGTATGATGAATGGGAATATCCGAAGCGTAAATGGCTTTCGGGTTGGAATGTTGGAACACCGGGATTTGAGGGGTCCTATCAATTTTTTAAAGAATGGGGCGAGCGTGATCTTGCAGATATAGTAAAGAGAGACCGGAATCATATTTCAATTTTTGCTTGGAGTATCGGGAATGAAGTTGACTATCCCAATGATCCTTATTCACATCCGATACTTGCAGGGGAGCAAGGCAGTGGTTTTACACAGCCGATCTTTGGGGGATATAAAAAAGATGCTCCAGATGCAATGCGATTGGGTGATATCGCCAAGCGTTTAGCCGCTGTGGTGAGGAAATATGATAGGAGCAGACCTGTTACCGGCGGATTGGCAGGAGTTGCCATGTCCAACGAAACCGAATATCCGGATGCTCTGGATATCACTGGATATAATTACACGGAGAGTCGTTATCAAGAAGATCATATTCGCTATCCGAAACGAGTAATATTTGGTAGCGAAAATAGACATGATGTGGCCGCGTGGAAAGCTGTCCGAGACAATAATTATATTTTTGGTCAGTTTCTCTGGACAGGAATCGATTACCTCGGTGAATCAGGTCGTTGGCCATCCCGTGGTTTTTATTCTGGGATGTTGGATTTCGCAGGTTTTATTAAACCAAGGGGATATTTTCGACAAGCATTATGGTCAGAAACACCGATGGCCTATCTAGGTACTTATGCCTTGAAAGGTGAGGTTGGTAAAACTGATGTGTGGTCGGATCTCGAAGCTGAAAGGGGGCAACGGAAAAATGAAGCTCCATCAATGGATGCTTGGCCAATATGGAACTATAGGGAAGGTCAATTGATACGTGTTGTCTGCTATACGAATACCGCTTTTGCAAGATTAGAACTGAACGGTAAAGTTGTCGGTGATATCAAGCCGTATAATGATGAGCAGGGCATTGTTTATTGGGATATCCCTTATGCAGATGGTAGATTGGAAGCTATTGGATTTGATAAGGAAAAAAAGGAGCTGGTACGTCAAGTTCTAGAAACATCCGGACGTTCTCATGCTTTAGCGATCATTTCAAACTCTTCCGTCTCGGCAACAGCAGGCGAGGTGATCCAAGTGGAACTGCAAGTGGTAGACAAAAACAACAAACCTGTTGTGCTGGCAGATGATGAGGTTACCTGTAGGATCGTGGGTGCCGCTAGGCTTTTGGGACTGGAGGCTGGAAATAACAGCGATATGACAGACTATACCGATAATAAGCAACGCTTGTATCATGGCAAAATGATTGCTTACATTCAATTGAATCGGGGGCAAGGTGATGTTGCCGTACAGTTTTCAGCACCATGGCTTGAAAATACTTCGTTGCTCATTCAGCGTAAGGAGAATAGGTAGTATTATTTACTTGGAGTCAAGAATTGTAAGGCTGTCTCATCATAAAATGAGACAGCCTTTCTTGTTAAAAACAATTTTAGAAAGATCGTTGGTGTTCGATAGGTTGATCTTCATAATTGTGTTTTTTCCAAATAAAATTCACGAAATAGTTTCTTTGGTTGTAGACTAAGATTTACTCAATTTTCTACGTAACATGGAGCGGACGCGCTTGTGGTTTATCTTGTCGTGGTATGGTTTACGCACAAATCCCTATACTTATTTTATTTCGCCGTACCGCAATGCAAAGGAATTCTATGGGTTTTTTATTACGACAGTAGGAAAAATAAGACCCCCGAGATGATTTCGAACAGATTCAACTAAAAATTAGACTTCCCCTAGCTGGATAGGCTGTCTGCCAGAAGTTCTTTTGGTTTTGACGGAAGACTAGATAATACTGACGTTTTACATGTTACTTAATTAGTTTTTCTTAATAATAAAATCCTGTTTCTTTTAAAGCATGTTACGTAGAGATAGCTTTCAGCCTTCACATGTTGTCAATAAGCCGTAGCGCAATATGAACTATCCGAAGTGCAAATGTATTCCGCTTTACACCAATATGTGATGGCGGTTGTACGGAATCAATTGGCCACAGCGAATAGCTGTACCGCCGTGGCGCAAAATGATTAAGCTGCAGCGTGAATACAAGCAGCCATACTGCTATAAGAGTTGGCAAGGATGGGAAGTCAATGTGCCCTAACGCATTGTTTTATCTCCATGGCGCAAAATGATTTCTCAAGATTACAGTGTGGCAATGCCTTTTCCGTATTGTCGTCAGTCAAAATCATAAAAAGAGCATTGTGGAATGCAGAACCTGGTTCTATTTTGGTTATTGAGTGATACGCTTTCTATGAAAAAAAAGAATATTTGGGATGATAGTCTCTTTTATTTTTATCCCGCTATATCTTTATGTTTCAATAATGATACAAAGAAATTATTTGTTACATTTTCTGTGTTTTTCGGCTTGTAGTACTCCTAAGCGTGTGTTTTTATATTATTCGGAGGTTTTTTTGAAAAGGGTTTTTTATAAAATAGCATTGTTTTAAAAATGTAATTGCTTGATAATTTGTTATATTGCAACGTAGACGCAACCAAGCTTAATCAAGATTGAGCGATAACCTAAATGACAAAATGATGAAAATTGTAACGAAAAGAACGTGGGTTCTTTTTATTATCGTGGCTGCCGTAGCAGTTGGCGTTATTCTTTTTCTAGTACGATCAAAGCAACCAACCTTACCTTTAAAAAAAGGAGCGCATATTGTTCTTATTGGCAATAATTTGGGATCTCGGATGATGAATTATGGGCATTTTGAAACAGAGCTTCAGTTACGTTATCCAGATTCAAACCTCTATATCAGAAACATGTGCGATGGGGGCAACACGCCTGGTTTTAGGCCTCATGCGAGCCGGAAATCGCCTTGGGCTTTTCCTGGAGCAGAAAATTTTCAAACGGATCTTGCTCAACCCTCAGGAAGTGAAGGTTTTTTTGAGACTGAGGATCAATGGCTGGCTCGTTTAAAAGCTGATATCATCATCGCTTTCTTCGGCTATAACGAATCGTTTGAAGGCGCTGAGGGTTTGGAAAATTATAAGTCGGAGCTGGATGCTTTTATTAAACATACGATTAAACAGCAGTATAACGGTACATCTCCGGTGAAACTGGCATTAGTTTCTCCGATTGCTTTTGAAAACCTCTCTAAGCAGTATGATCTGCCTGACGGGAAGCAAGAGAATCGGAATTTGTCTTTATATGCTGCTGCAATGAAAGAGATCGCAGCGAAGAATAAAGTACACTTTGTCGATGTGTATAACCCTACAGAGCGCTGGTATTTCTGGACAAAAGAGCCCCTAACAATAGATGGATCGCAGCTTACAGATGCTGGCTATGCGCGTTTTGCGCCTTTGTTGGCAGACCTAATTTTTGGGAAGGCTGATGTTAAAAATGAAGATAATCGTGATCTTGTACGTCATGCTGTTCTTGAAAAAAATTGGATGTGGCATAACGATATTAAAATTCCGAATGGGGTACATGCTTATGGTAGAAGATATGATCCATTTGGGCCTGATAATTACCCTGCTGAAATTAAGAAAATCCGAGAAATGACTGCGATCAGAGATACGGCAATCTGGCTGGCTGCGCATGGAAAGAAAATGGATTTGGCGGCAGCGGATAAAAAGACAACCCCTGTACCTGAAGTAAAAACAAACTATGATCCTGGAAAGAATGGCAATTTGGCTTATCTGTACGGTGATGATGCTTTAGCAACCCTGAAAGTTGCCCCAGGTTTTAAGATTGATCTTTTTGCTTCAGAAAAGGAATTTCCAGATTTGGCTAATCCTTGTCAAATTACGTTTGATAATAAAGGTCGTTTATGGGTTGCTACAATGCCTAGTTACCCTCACTATAAACCAGGAGACTCGAAACCTAATGACAAGTTGATTATACTCGAAGATACTGATCAAGATGGTAAAGCAGATAAGCAGACCGTTTTTGCGGATGGACTACATCTTCCTGTCGGCTTCGAAATTACTGCTGACGGTGTTTATCTGTCTCAAGGAACTAATTTTATGCTTTTAAAAGATACGGATGGCGATGATCGGGCTGATGTTAGAGAGATTTTATTGAGTGGTTTTGATGATCATGATACCCATCATAATATTCATGCCTTTACGGTCGATCCTTCGGGAGCAATCATTATGGGAGAAGGAGTATTTTTACATTCTAATATAGAAACTTCTTATGGGCCTGTTCGTGGTACGAATGGTGGTTTTTACCGTTATAGTCCACAACGTCGCTATTTGGAACGGATGGCGCAGCCTAATGTACCCAACCCCTGGGGTATAGCTTTTGATGAATGGGGGCAAAATTTTTATGCTGAAACCTCCGGACCTGATGTCAGCTGGATGCTGCCCGTGACTATAAAACCTAAATATGGTGTAGCAACGACCAAATCCCGAAATCTGGTACAGGATGAACATCGGGTGCGACCGACTTCTGGTCTTGAGTTTGTTTCAAGCCGCCATTTTCCAGATTCACTGCAAGGAGATTTCTTAATCAATAATACCATCGGCTTTTTAGGAACGAAAGAACATCGGTTGACCGATGATGGGACAGGTTATAAGAGTACACATCGACAGGACTTACTGCAGAGTTCAGATAAGAATTTTAGGCCTGTGGATCTGGAATTTGCTCCGGATGGGTCTTTATATATTGCGGATTGGCACAATATCTTAATCGGGCATATGCAGCATAATGCCCGTGATCCGTTGCGCGATCATGTACACGGACGTATTTATCGGATCACTTACCCGTCAAGACCACTTTTAAAACCGGCTCAAATTGCTGGAGCATCTATTTCTCAATTGCTTGATAATCTGAAATTACCGGAATACCGTACCCGTTATCGTACCCGTGCTGAACTCCGGGGGCGGAAATCCTCAGAAGTACTGCCACAATTAAAAAACTGGGTAGCGAAATTGGATAAAAGTAATCCGAAATATGCGCATCAGCTGGTTGAAGCATTATGGGTAAGCTGGGGTTTGAATCAGGTTGATCAAGAGTTATTGAGTAAGGTGTTGAAATCGGATGATTATCATGCTCGGGCTGCAGCAGTAAGGGTATTGCGCTATACGGGGCATCAGGTAAAAGATCAGGAAAAGTTGCTGATGCAGGCCGCATCTGATCCGCACGGCCGTGTACGTCTTGAGGTGCTTACTGCCGCATCTTGGATGCCAAGGGAGAAAGGCATGCCGATCATGCTGGCAATAGCTAAAAAGGGTGTTGATGATTGGATCGAACCTGCCTATACAATGGCTGTTGCTAATTTGACTGGGAGGGAGGAATTGAAGGATAGTCCAGATAAAGTCAAAACGTCTCTTACCGGAATAGAACGTGATCAGTATATTAAAGGTAAGGCCCTTTTTGCAAAAGAAGGATTTTGTATCACCTGTCATCAAGCTGATGGCAATGGTTTACCGATGTCTGGTTTTCCACCTCTTCATGGAACGAAATGGGTGACAGGTAGCCAAGATCGTTTAATTAAACTAGTACTTAAAGGTTTACATGGGCCGATGGAAGTCAATGGAACAAAATTTCCGGGTCAGGTACCGATGACACCCTTTGAAGGAATGCTCAGTGATGAGGAAGTGGCCGCGGTATTAACATATGTACGCAATTCCTTTGGGAACAAAGCATCTGCAGTTTCCAAAGAAAAAGTAAAAGCAGTCAGGGCAGCTTCAGAAAGCAAAAAGGGGTTTTATGCTCCAGCGGAATTGTTGCAGGAGTTTCCATTAGAAAAGTAATGTTACGAACTTATTTGATACTAAGGGTTAAGTAGTGTTATGCTACTTAACCTTTTTTATATCGGCGATACCCTTAAGCTTGCCTCTGTAGGGCACTCAAATTATAGACACTTCTACTTTCTGGTTTTTCGTCCCGTAAAAGCGCCAGTACATTGGTGATGGTATAGACGCACATGTGTCTATAGGTCGTAGCAGTAAGGCTACCGGAGTGCGGAGTAATGAGTGTATGTCGATGATCGACAAGTACGTCCGGATGCTTTGGAGGTTCTTCTGGTAATACATCGGCAGCAAAACCTGCAAGGCTGTTTGTATTTAGTGCCTTTACAAGTGCTTCATGATCGATTAATGCTCCTCGGGCTGTATTAATGAGTAAAGCCGTAGGTTTCATCAGATTGAGCTCCTGCGCACCCAATAAGGTTCCGATAACAGTAGTATAGGGGAGATGGAGACTGACAATATCGGCCTGTTGCAGGAGTTCTGTTTGTGTAACCTGTCGATAAGGAACATCTTTGGTAGATCGGCTTGAATATATGACCTTCATACCAAATGCATCAGCTAGTTTAGCCACACGTTGACCTATATTGCCCAGACCGATAATACCAAGGGTCTTTCCATGGAGCTCATCTCCGTTATATTGGTTACGCCAGTTCCAGTTGTTATTTTTTACTTGCTGAATGGATTCGTACAGGTTGCGTGTGAGCATAAGCATGAGGGCTAGTGTATGTTCTGCAATTGTTGAAGCATTGGATGCAGGAGCATGTATGATGCTGATATTGCGAGCAGTTGCTTCATGTACATCAATATTATCAAGTCCTACGCCACATCGGGCGACCGCCTGTAGGGCGGGACAAGCATCCAATAGTGCCTTGTTGATCTGACCCTTTCCACGGGTAATGATGGCGTTTATGGTGTATTTGTCAATTGCTTTCTGCAATGAAATACTGTCGTAGCCTGTCAGTACATTAACTTGATCTTGCAGCATGACTAAGGCTTCTTCAGCTATAGTTTCCAGTAATAAAACGTTTTTTTTGATTGTCATATGATGGGATTCCGCAATACTCTTTATTGGCGTTTATTTATGATATAAGGTAGCTTCATCAGATTTGTATCCCCTGAAATCATTTCTATTGGAAATATAGATACCTTCCTCATAGAGATCGTCTTCTAGAATAAGTGGATCAATTTCACTGCCCGGTGCGGATGATATTTCGACGAGATTGCCTGCTGGGTCACGTAGAAAAAGCTGCATGGCACCATCTGGTAATTTTCTTACTTTCCCCCAGGGTGTAATATCGATCAGCTGGAGTTCTTTCATGCGAAAAAAAATCTTGTTAAAATCATCTACTTGAACGCAAATATGTCCGCGAAATGAAGGCGTATCTTCCCATTCCGAGAGATGAAGCTGTTGCTCATCATTAAATTTAAAAAACATCACAGGGTAATCAAATCTAAAGGCAGCAAGGGGTTCCAGACCCAGTTCGTTTTGATAAAATGCTGCTGCCTTTTCAAGATTATCTACGATAAGTGTAACGTGGTTGATTTTGATTGCCCGTGCCATATCTATTGATTTATTTTGTTAGTTAGATTTTCTGTTTAAACTCATGAATAAAATTCCAGTTGGGTGTTAGTCCCAGCCCTGGTGCTACTGGTGCCGCGATGACGCCATCAGTAACTGTAATCTGCTCTTGGACCAGATCATACATCATAGGATTGCCTCCAAGTGAAAACTCAATGATTGTTGCCGCTTGGGACGCAAATGCGACATGGAGCCCTGCCATAAATGAGAAAGCAGAACCCCAACAGTGCGGAGCAAGTTCTAATTGATGAACACTTGCTAGGTGTCCTACGCGCATGGTTTCGGAAATACCGCCAATAATCGCTGCATCGGGCTGTAAAACATCTAGCGCTCTGACTTCAAGTAAATCGCGGATGTCAAAGCTTGTAAATTCACTTTCTCCTGCAGCTATGGGAATTGCAGTGGAAGCGCGGACTTCTGCTGTACCGTGTCTATTGTCGGGATTAATGGGTTCTTCAAACCAGTACAAATTACAATCTTCTACTCCTCGACAAAACTGTTTTGCTTCAGGTACACTAAAGGTACCGTGTGCATCTGTCATGAGCTTAATGTGAGGACCGAGTGCTTTTCTTGCGGCTTTGACACGGTCAATACTGTTTTGAACAGTTTGATCCATAATACCGACACGCATTTTTACGGCATTAAATCCTTTAGCGACATAACTATTGAGCTGCTCGCCTATGTGATCAACGGGAGCCCAGCCACCACTGGCATACGCAGGCATTTGTTCGCGACAGGCTCCGCCAAGTAGGTCCATAACAGGTACTCCCAACGCTTTACCTTTTAAATCCCACAGAGCGGTGTCGATACCGCTCATTGCGGCTATAGTCAATCCTCTTCGACCAAGGATGGGGAATCTTCGACCTCTCGTGAGTGCATAATGATCGCGTGTGCCGTTGTACATCTCCTCCCAAAGACGGTTTATATTTTTTGCATTTTTACCAATTAAAATGGGTTTTAATTCATTTTCAATGCAGCTTACTATTGATGCGCATACTCCAGATGATCCGACAGCTGCTTTTGCCTCTCCGAAACCTTGAAGACCATCTTCAGTGGTAATGACTACGAGCGTCATGTCGAAATTGGTTAGCAGACCGTAATCTGAAAAATGCTGTTTTTCTTTTGGTATAGGACATCGAAGCCAGAATGCTTCTACGTTTGTTATCTTCATTGTTACTATTTCTAATAGGGTAAATAATGCTATTTACCGAAATTTAATATTGATTGCTCCTTAGTCTGTGATATCAAGTTCGATGAGTTATTCAATTGCATTGTTGCTGTTGTTGCGAAAAACTCATTTTATATCTTTGACTCCTGTTCGGATGTTGTAGCCTAAAACATTTTTCATGACAGCTACTTAATAAGTTTGGACAAAGTTTCGAATGATTTCTGAGTGAGCATTGTATAAAACTCTTCTGAAACTGACGCACTGCCATGGTCTTCAAGAAATTTCTTTTGTTCCGGAGAGAGGTTTTCGGGATGCTCATCAATAGAATTGGGGTAAGGGTTTGCAGGAGTGCGGTCCAAAGGTGAACAAAATTCTACAGACAGCACTTCGTTATAACCAATCTGATCGAGTGTTTCAAGTATTTTACTCCAATTCAGCGTGCCCATTCCTGGGGCCATCCTATTGTTGTCGGCAACATGGAATCCAACGAGTTTTCCTTTGGCTCTTTTGATCGCTTCATAGAGATCATCTTCTTCGATGTTCATATGAAACGTATCTAGACATACACCGCAGTCTGGACCTACGGCTGCAGCAAGTGCTAGCGCTTGATCACCCCTGTTAACGAAATAAGTTTCAAATCTATTGATTGGTTCAATACCGATCAATATGCCTGATGACTGTGTGTATTGATATACGTCTTGTAGCGAGTCAACGGCCCATTGCCATTCTTCTTCGGGTCTGCCATCGGGTATGATTTTACCCACCGTACCGGGCACCACAGAGATCATGTGACCATCGAGTTCCTTAACCATGCGCGCCACATCTTTGACATATTGTATGGATTTGGAGCGCTGAGCTTCATCTTTAGCCAGTAAATTTCGATCTCCTAACATCAATGTGACAGAGCCCCAGCAGGATAATCCATATTGTTTTAAAAGTCTTCTGACCTCTTTCGTGTCATAATGTTCTGGACTGCCAGCAATTTCAATTTTAGTATAGCCTAAACTGGAGGCTCTGCGAATTGTTGTTTCTATTGTTTCGGATCGCATCCAGTTATGTATTGATAATTCCATAGGGTATATAATGTTTCGGATAAAATATATCGTGTGTATTGATGCTCTTATTGTCTGTACGGAACATTGATATTTATTTTTCCTGCCCATTTTTTTGGCACAGGTTTTCCTAACGTCCAATGTATGGCATTAATCAGTAACCGCTGAAAACTTGCTACATTAAAATCATCGGGATGACCGAGTGTCGTGGTGAAAACTTTTCCTCCGGCGGCGGTTTGCCAGGTCCAAGCCACAGGGTTTTCAACTGCTTTTTTATCTGGATCTACAGCTTTCCCCATTAATAACCAAGTTGATCCTTTTGAAGGATAATCGGGTACTACATGATACAACCAGGAGCGTACATGAAAGTTTGGATCTACTCCTGTTAAGATCGGATTTTTACTTTGTGTGGGAATAATGGATACATCGGTACTGGAATTATGACCGTAATGGGTATGACCACCTTTTCCCCATCCCGGAGGACCTCCTAAAGCGAATTCACCAAAAGCATTCCATTTCTCTAAGGGATGTCCACTGGGATAATTAAAAGCATGTGTGCTGGTTCTGAAGCCAATAACCGGCTTTCCGGATTTTAAATAATCGTCGATATGTTTAACTTGATCGGCAGGTAATCGTCTCCAACGAAGGTAGAAAATAGCTAGATCGGCATCTTTTAGTGCTTCTAGTCCCGGGATATTTTCTTCTGAATTATAGTCAGGACTTGCTTTTAGTACCAAAGTTCGCATGCCATAGTTTTTCTCAAGTTCGGCAGCTAGCATAGGCAGGGTTTCTTCGCCACTGTATTCGTGGTCGCCCGTTACAAATACAACTAGAGGTTTTTTGACTGTTTTCTTTTTGCTTTGACCAGCCGATGGAGATACATTTGATAGCAATATGCCTATTGTCATTAAACATATAATGCTTTTTAGATGCTTCATTATGGTTTTATAATTAGGTTTAATTGTATAAACGAGGAACAAATAGTGCTGTAGAAACCAGTTTGTTATGCCGTTCGGTTTAACTCAAATATATATAAAAAATAAACGTAAAACAAGATGAAACGACCGGAAATGTTGTCATTAAATACGGTCATGTATGGTCAACTATGAATTGGTTTTTTAAGTATATGACGTTTTATATGAAACGATGATCAGCTATATTTTAGCTTTAAATTGATAAAATATAAGGGCTATTGATAGCTATAGTCTTTGCGTTTTATTCAACTTTTTAATTCACTACACTGCCTATAGGCACCACTTCTTTCTTTTTTTTCATGTAAAGGTATAATCCTCCAAAAGCAAAGATCAATAAGATAGGAAGGATTAACGTGATCTGTAATACTTCGGGGCCAGCTAGGTTTTTAGCTGTTGTGTATGCCAAAGCTTCTGCCGTTCCTTCTGTTGCTGAACTATACAGATCGAGATTGGAGCCAATGGGTAGATGCTTGATGATTAATCCGTCATAATAACTGCCCATGATCATCGTATAGATGGAAACGGCAAACATGCCAGCTCCACCGATAAGATTTAAACCCAAAGCTCCAGATTGTGGAATATTTTCAGCAACAAAACCAATCATCGTTGGCCAGAAGTAACAAACACCGATACCAAAAATAATTGCTGCAAAGAAAACAGCGTTACCTGTAAAGCTACCAAGCATATATAAACCTGCTGCGGCAAAGATTGCTGAAAAAAGGAGTACACCTTGAGGGGCAAGTTTTTGAACAATTGGTTTTGCAAAAGCTCGGCCTATTACCATAATTCCGGTGGTGATGGTAAGTAATAAAATGGCGTTGTCGGTTACATTTTTAAGCAGTAAACTAATCCATTGACCGGTAAATAGTTCTGTAATAGCGGTCATAAACATACATAGAAATAGGAATAGAAATAAAGGAGAGCCTACTGCTTTGTACATGTCTGTAGTGGAATATCCTGAGGATACCCGTTCTGTAACCGGGAAATCCAGCTTTGAAAAAATATAGCCATAAATGACCGTTGGAATTAACATCATCCCAACTTGAAACTGCCATCCGATACCTAGATAGACAAATAGCGTGACCAATAAAGTACCTATCACAACACCTCCAGGAAACCAGAGATGGAAATAGTTGAGCCTAGTTGTTTTTTCTTGCGGATATAAGGCGGCCACTAATGGATTACAAGCGGCTTCAACCGTACCATTTGCAATGCCAATTAATAGGGTGGAGAAAAATAAAGTCCAATACCCTTGTGCAAAGATGGTCAATACAATACCTGTCAAATGGAAAAGGAAAGCCATCACCAAAAGGCGTTTCATGCCGATGATGTCAACCACAAAACCACCGATCACGATGGCAAGTGGAAATCCCCAAAAAGCTGTAGCTGTGATGGTTCCCAACTGTGTGGCATTTAATTGAAAATCAATGCCGAGTTGATCCATCATACCCGCACGGATACCGAAAGAAAGCGAAGTGACTAAAAGAGCGAGACAACTTGCCCAAAATAGTTTAGATGTTTGAATTTGATGCATATAGTTAGGTTAAATTGATTAGTTTAAAAGTATTTCATCCATAAATATCCAAGCTGGTTGTCCTTTTCCGGCGTGCCATTCTGGTAGTTTTTTGAAGTTTTTACCTACAATTTTGATGCAGGAGATTGGTTGCGATTTAAATTTTACTTCCATCTTGATAAATGCATCTGCTTCATCTTTTTGTGGCATTGGATTTTTTACACGTTGCAATAAGCGCATGTTTTTTTCGTTAGTACCACCCCATACTTCAAGTTCCTGTGGGGGAAGGATATGTGTCGGGATTTTTTTCATCATGTTGATCGATATAGATTTTAGGGGTAGCTGTTCTTTGAAAAATAGCATTAGTGCCATGTTTTCATTGTAACCGATCCATTTGCCATTCTGGATGTCAAAGCTGCCGAGTTGTAAATCTGTCAACGTCTTCGGTCCGTCACCTTTATATTTTTCACTTGGCGCTACTATAAATGCAATACTGTCGGGACTGTAGCGACTTTGATAAAAGTTAAAAGTCAAGACATCACTACCGTACCATCCGGTTTTATATGCTTTAGTTTTTAATGTAATGGACTCTTTAATTTCAATTTCTTTGTCGTAAAGAGGTGACTTTAAACTATCGGGTTCGGTTCCATCGGTTGTATACCTGATCTCTACACCGTTGATGGGGTGTTTAATCTGTAATGGTATTCTATTTTTGAAAATAGAAACGGTTGTACTTAAATGTGGCTGGTTTAGCTTTATGGGACTCTTTCCGTCGTCTTTAAAGCCTGTAATAATGCGAATTCCTTTTGCTAATTGTTTCAATTGGCCAATTTCATTTTCCTTTATATCAGTTCGCCATAATGATAGCTCTTTTAGGTTTTTCATAGCAACAAGTTGCTTCACGGTATTGAAATTTACTGCTGTACCAGATAGTGATAGGGTATTTAACTGTTTTAATGGAAGTAAATGCTTCAGTCCGTCGCCTTTAATAGCTGTGAAGTTGAGATTCAGTTTGCGTAAATTTTCAAATGAGCTAATCGTTTTTAAGTCTTCGTCTTGGACAGGTAATCCGTTTAAGTTGAGAAACACGATCTGTTTTTTTATTTCTGTCAATTCTTTTAGTGCTTCTGGTTTGTAAATGGTTTTGTTATAAATATTAACTGATAGAGCAGGGGAGCCTTTATCTAAGATGGAAATAACCCGATAATCATTATTAAGTTTTTTGACCGTTGCCTCTGATGCCGCATCAAAATCATATTGTTGAGCTATTGAAGTTGATGGAGCTAAAGTTGTAGAAGCCAGAATACGTAAAGAATCTTGCTGTGGTAAATCGATTACTTTTTTATCCAATTGCGCATTTCCTTTTATCCAGAGTGTAAGTATTGCTATTTCTGTGACAGTAAGCTCGGGCTTTCCTTTTGGGGGCATCCGTTTTTCATCTTCAATTGGAAGATGCAGGCGTTGCAATAATAGACTGATTTGGGGATTGCCGGGCACAAATAGTTTTCCGTTTTTTCCACCTCTTAACATAGATGACGCATCGGTAAGGTTTAAACTTCCTTTTGCCTTTTCCATATTATGGCAACTGGCGCATTTGGCTGTAAAAATAGGTAAAACCACATCTTGATAGATCAGCGCTTGCTCTAATGAAACTTTCTCTGGAGCAGGTGTGACAGGAGCTAGTACGAAATTTTCGCCATGGGTCAATATGGCACCATAATGACCAGTGAGAAGGAGTGAAATAATGGTGAGCATGGCAAACGTTTTTGAAAGTGGAGAATTGTACCATGATTTTTCCCGTATCCAATAAATGAAAGAAGATATAAAGACAAGACTTACTCCGGTCCATTTATGCCACTGTAAAGTACTTCCGCTGTAACCATCTTCTTTTGATAGTAATAAACCCATAATAACAGTTACAGTTGCCAAGAAAATACCGCCCAATAGTAGTCCCGATGTAAATTTGTGATAGATAGTTAAAGTAGCATATGATTTATTGAAACGAAAAATTTCAAGTATCATAACTAATAGCAATAGCACGATTGGAAAATGTAGTAACATGGGATGCAATCTTCCAAATGATTGGAGCCATAGTGGTACCGAGATCTGCTTTCCAAATATTAATAAAAAGATAATAAAAATATTTAGCGCAAACAATGCATGTTCTGTAAATCCTTTGAAGGTAATTTTCATATAAAAATTAGACTCGTGTAAATTTATATGGATATACTTTTCCTGATGCCCATTGTGCTACGTAGATATTTTCGTCGTCATCGATGCAAACATCATGTGGGTTATGTAATATTTGTAATTCTTGGGCCATGGGCTGTAAGGTGCCATTGCTATATACTGGGACGGTACCTCCAATATTGGATATTACCTTATTGTTTTTGTCTAGAATCGTGACGAAACCACTGTCTGCTTTATTGAGATCAGGAGATCTTAAAACAGCAGCATAAAGGTTTTCATTTTTAATGACTGCGCGACAGATACATGCTCCTGGCAATGTGATGACTTCTAGGAGATTGCCGTTCATATCAAAACGTTTAAAGCAGTTGCGTGTGCGGTCAGTAACCAGTAAGGTCGGATTTCCACTTCTTTTATCTACGCAAACCCCATGAGCATTGTCTAAATGTTTTACTTCTTTTCCTCTTCCTCCAAAGTAGCCCTGTAGCTTCCCGTCAGCATTATAATGAAAGACATACTGCAAGCCATAACCATCGGCAATATAGAAATCGCCATTGTCAGCAACTGCGACTTCAGTCGGCACAAACTCTTCCTTTTTTTTATATAACCCAGTTTCCATAGGATAATCGATGGTTTTTAATATGTTGCCATCTAAAGTTGTTTTAAAAACCTGATGTTTATCAGTGTCAGTAATAAATAACGATTCTTGTTTGCCTTCATTGGCGATGGTCAATCCATGTGCGCCTGGAAAATCATGCCCCCAGGAGCTCAATAATTTACCCGATTTGTTATAAATTAATATATTGTTTTTAGTTTCATTGGTTAATAGTATAATACGCCCTTTTTTATCTTGGACCATTTCATGGCAGTCATTTACGGGGTTTTTGAGCGGATTTAATTGTCCCCATTTGTTATCAAGGGTGTAACGCATGTGATGATGTCCGTATATTGGACCCTTTGGTTTAGCCATCAGGTCTTTCATAATGAAAAAACTTGCAGATAAAGTTGCTGTATTTTTGATAAATGATCTTCTTTCCATAAAAAATAAGGTTATACTAATATGTCATTGATTACTTTTCCTGCTACATCGGTTAATCTGTACCGTCTACCGAGGTGTTTATAGGTGAGTTTTTCATGGTTTAATCCAAGTTGATGCAGGATTGTGGCATGAAAGTCATGCACATGGACAGGGTCTTTGATGATGTTGTACCCTAATTCATCAGATTCACCGTATACAATTCCTGGTTTAACTCCTCCACCTGCCATCCAGATACTGAAACAGCGGGGATGGTGATCACGGCCATAATTATCTTTGGTCATCGCGCCTTGACTATAATTGGTACGTCCAAATTCTCCTCCCCAGATGACGAGTGTTTCATCCAATAAACCTCTCTGTTTGAGATCTGTAATTAACGCCGCCGATGCTTGGTCTACATCTTTTGCCTGACCTGCCATTTCTGAGGGGAGGTTACCATGTTGATCCCATCCTTGATGATAAAGTTGAACAAAACGAACTCCGTTTTCACTAAGTTTTCTGGCAAGTAGGCAATTGGCCGCAAAAGTACCGGGATTAAGGCAGTCTGCGCCATACAGTTTGATGATATCATCGGGTTCTTTAGAAAGATCGGTGACTTCTGGAACCGCGGTCTGCATCCGGTAGGCCATTTCATATTGCTGTACTTTGGCATTGATCTCTGGATCACCAAATTCCTGATAGGAGAGATCATTCATTTCGGCTAATTGATCAAGCATTTTTCTGCGTTCGAAGCGATTTAAGCCATCAGGGTCTTTTAGATAAAGCACAGGATCTTCACCACTGCTGAACTGTACGCCCTGATGGGTCGAGTCTAGAAAACCGTTGCTCCATAATTTGGAGTAAACACCCTGACCATTACCCTTTCCCCTTGATAATAATACGGTGTACGCCGGGAGGTTTTTATTTTCACTTCCCAGACCATAACTAAGCCAAGCACCCATACTGGGCCTGTTTCCTTGCTGTGCACCACTTTGAAAAAATGTCAGTGCGGGATCATGATTGATCGCTTCTGTGAACATAGATTTAATGATGCAAATATCATCAACGACTTTTGCTGTATGTGGGAATAAATCGCTGATCCATGCACGCGATTCCCCATATTGCTTGAAATCATAATAAGAACCTACTAAAGGGAATGACGCCTGATTGGCAGTCATGCCTGTAAGCCTTTGTGCTCCCCGTATGGATTCAGGCAGCTCTTGCCCCATCATTTCTCTGAGTTTGGGTTTATAATCGAAAGATTCGAGTTGTGATGGAGCCCCATTCTGAAAGAGATAAATTACACGCTTTGCTTTAGGAGCAAAATCTGGAATACCCGAGGGAAGTCCTGCTTGCTCAAAGCCTCCTTCAAATAGATCGGGAATGAGCAAAGACCCTAATGCTACACTGCCTAAGCCTAAACTTAGCTTTGAAAGGAATCGACGTCTATTGAAATTAAGACCATGTTCTAAAATATTTTTGTCCATAATTTAGGATTTTGTAATGGTTTCTTCTAAATTGTATATAATGGTAATTACGCCCATTAACGCCGCAAGTTGTGTCTTATTGACTTTCTGATCTATAGGAAACTCTCCGACGGCCAAGACTTTATCAGCATTTGCTTTTTGTTTGAATGCATTTAACTGGTCGGCATAATAAGTTGTTAATCGTTTTATTTCTTGTTCCTTGGGTTTACGGCAGACTATGCGACGAAATGCGGTTATTATTTTGGTCTCCGGAGTTCCTTTGTCTTGTAGTAAGCGAGCGGCCAGTACGCGAGAAGCTTCAAGTACGGTTGGATCATTCAACATCGCAAGTGCTTGAAGAGGAGTGTTGGTATTCAGTCGCTTAACTTCACATTGATCTCTATTACTGGCATCGAAAATGGCCATCACTGGAGGTGGTACCGTTCTTTTTATGAATGTATATAAACCTCTTCTGTATAAACTCGCCTGGTGGTCTTGTCGGTATGAGGCCAATAATCCACGACCTGATGTGGCCGCTTCCCATAGCCCTGCCGGCTGATAGGGTTTGACACTTGGACCACCGATGGTTGGAACCAACAATCCGCTACTGGATAAGACGACATCACGGACATGTTCTGCCGGAATACGGTAACGGGGAGCACGAGCAAGAAAAATGTTGTCGGGGTCAACGTTGAATTTGTCAGGATCTATCACCGCAGATTGTCTATATGTTGCTGAGAGGACGATCTGTTTGACTAGTCGCTTGATGTCCCAGCCATGATTCATAAAATCAACTGCTAGCCAATCTAATAATTCTGGATGTGAAGGTAATTCTCCCTGCATCCCAAAATCGCCTGATGTTTTGACCAGACCTCTTCCAAAATATTCCTGCCATACCTGATTAACAAATACACGGGAGGTCAATGGATTTTGTTTATCAAATAACCATTGTGTTAAACCAAGTCTGTTTTTAGGGTATTTTTCACTAAATCCCAATACTGACTTAGGGGTGCTTGCCTGTACGACTTCTCCGTGGGCATCATACACACCTCTGTTGAGTACGTAGGTTTTACGGAGGGTGTCTTGATCACCCATCACAGATACGATCAACTTATTGGTATCTTGTTTGTTGACAAACTTTAGGATGTCTTGGACATCAGCATTACTGATTTCCATGAATGGTTTTTTAGCGAATGTCTCCGGCCCACCAACCGTTGATTCGAGTCCCACTTCTTTGACATTATTGAAGAAAGCGGTCATTTGAAAATATTCTTTTTGTGAGAAGGGATCATATTTATGATCATGACACTGTGCACACTCTAAGGTGATTCCTAAGATTGCTTTTCCAAGTGTATTTGTTCGATCTTTTACATACTCTACACGGTATTCTTCATCGATTACACCACCTTCTTCTGTTATTTTATGGTTTCGGTTAAAAGCTGTTGCTAAAAGCTGTTCTTTAGAGGATTGAGGCATCAGGTCGCCCGCGAGTTGCCAGCTGATAAATTTATTATAAGGAGTATTGTTGTTAAAAGCGTGAATAACCCAGTCTCTCCATGGCCACTGGCTACGGTAATTGTCGTCTTGGTAACCGTGCGAATCTGCATATCTGGAAACATCCATCCAGTGTAAAGCCATCCGTTCTCCATAAGCAGGGCTTGCCAGTAGGGTTTCTATTACCTTTTCGTAGGCATTGGGACTGTTGTCTGCCATAAATTTATCCATCATCTGCAGTGATGGAGGTAGCCCCGTAATATCCAAACTAACTCTTCTAAGTAATCGTTCTTTGTCGGCTTCGGGATTTGGTGCTATTTTTTTATGTTCCAGTTTATCAAGTACAAAATAATCGATTTCATTTTTTACCCATGTTGTGTTTTTTACTTTGGGAACCGCAGGCTTTTTGGGTGCTGTGAAGGCCCAATGTTTTTCATATTTAGCACCTTGTTTGATCCACTTCTCAATAATAGCGATTTCTGTTGCGGTTAAAGTGAGGTTTGTAGCTATGGGTGGCATTATATAAGATGTGTCTTTTGATGAGATTCTCAAAAATACTTCAGAATTTTTTGGTTCAAATGGTACAATACCGTGCGCTGCGGCATTACTCTTTAATGCTTTATAGGCTTCTTCAGGTATATCGAGGCGTAAATCTGCATCGCGTTTATTTGCATCGGGACCATGACAGGCAAAGCATTTATCGGAAAGAATAGGTCTGACATGAAAATTATAGCTGATACTGTCAGGTATAGGTTCTTCACTCATCTGATTTGATGACGGTCTATGGCATGCCTGTATCATATATATACAAGCGAAGATCACGAGCATAGAATAAATAGGTCTTCGATACATATTTACGAGTTGTTAGTACTTGCGTGTGATACGCAATTGGTTTGCTTGTTTATAATTGGTGACTTTTATAAATCACTGGTTTAATCAAATTTAATCAGATGAAACTGGAGAATCTGACTCAATATTACCCCAAACTAATGTTATATGAACATTCTTGTGAGATCGTGTTGCAATAATGCGTTCAAACTTATTTAAAGCCCATCTTTAGGTTTGTAACTTATTTGTTGAAATTTATTTAGGTTAATATTTGCCTGTTTTCTATTAATATAATGAATTAATTACATGCTGTTTAGCGGTATCTTTATTTTTATTAGTTTGTTTAATCAATCAAAACCATCATTTACTTTGTAGAGGCTGTGAAAAATTGTCTTTCAGAAATGAAAATAAACCTGGGGTAAAATAGTATCTGTTGAAAATTAAAAGTAGAAATAGTATCAATACATCAAAAAATATTAAACCAATAAAATGAATAGAAAACTACGAATGGGAATGGTCGGTGGAGGCAAGGATGCTTTCATCGGTGCAATACATCGAATTGCGGCTCATATGGACGGATTAGTAGAGGTCGTTTGCGGAGCTTTAAGTATTAATCCTGAAATAGCTAAGGAGAGCGGAAAAGCGTTATTTCTTCCTGAAAACCGAACTTATCTCAATTTTGAAGAAATGATTGAGAAGGAGCGGCAATTACCTGCTGATGAACGTATGGATTTTGTGACAATCGTGACACCTAATTTTGCGCATTTCGCCCCTGCTATGTTGGCATTGGATAATGGCTTCCATGTCGTTATTGAAAAACCGATAACTTTTAGTCTAGACGAAGCTCTACAGTTGAAAAAGAAGGTAGAAGAAACAGGCTTGCTTCTGATGTTGACACATACTTATTCTGGATACCCTATGGTAAAGCAGGCTAAGCAGATGGTTGAAGATAATGCTTTTGGTAAAATCCGTAAAATATATGTGGAATATCCGCAAGGATGGCTAAGTACACTCACCGAACGTGAAGGTAATGCAGGTGCCGCTTGGCGAACTGACCCGACAAAATCAGGGAAAAGTGGAGCTATGGGTGATATCGGTACCCATGCAGCACATTTAGCGGAGTATATTTCTGGTTTGAAAATATCACATCTTTGTGCAGATCTGAATACGATGGTAGAGGGACGAAGATTGGAAGATGATGGAAATGTTTTGTTGAAATTTGACAATGGTGCCGCTGGTGTACTTATGGCTTCTCAGGTCGCTGCAGGTGAAGAAAATGCATTAAAGATTCGTATATATGGTGAAAAAGGCGGAATTGAATGGGCTCAGATGGAGCCCAACACTTTACTTGTAAAATGGCATACAGAACCCACCCAAACGTATCGGGCAGGAACAAATGGTTTTCTTTCTGATATTGCGAAGTTTAATTGCAGAACACCTGCCGGACATCCAGAGGGGTATCTCGAGGCGTTTGCAAATTTGTATCGTAGTTTCTCTTTAACTTTATCGGCGCGATTGGATGGTGAGAGTTCTTCTGATTTATGGGATTTTCCTTCGGTCGATGATGGCATCAGAGGAATGGCTTTTATTGATACCGTTATTAAAAGTGGTGATAGTAATGAAAAATGGACTGTTTTTGAAATAAATAATTAAAAAATGCAAACACTTAAAGGACCTGGTATATTTTTAGCCCAATTTTTGGGAGAAAATCCTCCATTTGATAATTTAGAATCCATTTGTCAGTGGGCGCAAAAGATTGGATTTAGAGGCGTGCAGATACCAACTTGGGCAACTTCTTATTTTGACTTACAACTTGCAGCTGAAAGTAAGGATTATGCACAAGAGATAAAAGGTATTGTCAATAGCTATGGACTCGAAGTAACAGAGTTGAGTACACATCTCCAAGGACAATTGGTTGCAGTACATCCGGTATATGATGATCAGTTTGATGGTTTTGCTCCGGAAAAGTATCATAAAAATCCTAAGGCAAGAACAGAATGGGCAGTAGAGCAGGTGAAATATGCCGCTAAGGCTTCTCAGCATATGGGTTTAGATGCCGTTGCGACCTTCAGTGGTGCTTTGTTATGGCATACAGTTTATCCCTGGCCTCAGCGTCCTACGGGATTAGTTGAAACCGGTTTTAATGAATTGGCAAAGCGTTGGCTTCCAATCTTAAATGTTTACGAGGATCACGGGATTGATCTTTGTTATGAAATCCATCCTGGAGAAGATTTACATGATGGTGTAAGTTATGAGCGTTTTCTTGAAAAGGTAAGTAACCATGCGAGGGCCTGTTTATTGTATGATCCTTCACACTTTGTTTTACAAGCAATGGATTACCTGTCTTATATCGATCATTATCATGAGCGTATTAAGATGTTTCATGTCAAAGATGCTGAGTTTAATCCTACAGGTAAGCAGGGTGTATACGGCGGATATTCCAACTGGATAGATCGTGCAGGTCGTTTTCGTTCGCTTGGTGATGGACAGGTGGATTTTAAATCGATATTCAGTAAACTAGCAGCTTATGATTACAAAGGATGGGCTGTGATGGAGTGGGAATGTGCACTTAAACATCCTGAGGATGGTGCAATAGAAGGTGCTAAATTTATTGCCGATCACATTATTCACGTAACGGATAAAGCTTTTGACGATTTTGCTTCAACAGGGAGTGATGAAGCATACAATAGAAAATTGATTGGATTGGATTAGTATATTTTCTTATATAAATGTTTAATAAGGGGTGTCTATTATTTTTAATAGACACCCCTTAATTTATATTCCTTTAATTGTTTTTTAAGTGACGATGTGTAAAATTATCGTCGCATTTTTGGAATGATGGTCAAATGATCATTAAATTAGAAGATCGACGCCAATTGAATTAATTTATGAGAAAAAAGCAAGTAAAGAATTTTTATGATTACTATCAGCCTGATCGTTGTGAACCTTTAATTCATGCTTCGAAGAACGGGGTTGTGCAGATGAAAGGTCTTAGTCGATATGATTATCCAGGACTGGAATTACCAGATGCTATTTTGCCGGGAATTTATAGTATGGGTTATTGGGATGCTAAAACTGATCAGAACTGGGGATTGGACTGGCATAGGAATGAAGGAATAGAATTTTCGTTTATGGAGTCTGGTAGTTTATATTTTTCTACTGAAAATGAAACTGTTCATCTTCACCCCGGTAGCTTAACAATAACTAAACCGTGGCAATTGCATAAGGTCGGTAATCCGATCGTAACGATAGGTAAACAATACTGGATTATTATTGATGTTGGTGTGAGACAGCCTCATCAAGAATGGAAGTGGCCTGACTGGATCATTCTTTCAAAAGAAGATTTAGAATATCTGACAAAAATCTTACGTGAGAATGATGTTAGGGTTTGGCAATCGGATAAGAAAATACAAGAATGTTTTATTGAGATAGGGAAGTGCCTGGATCATGCGGAAATAGAAATTCCGCAGTCTAGGCTTAATATCTTAATCAACAGCTTACTGCTGGAAATATTAAGTCTTTTTAAAAAGGGTGATATTGAGTTTGACCAATCGTTAACACATAATCTAAGAACTGTTGAAATCTTTTTAAACCATTTGCGTACCGATTTTGAAAAATCATGGACACTTGAAGATATGGCAGAACACTGTGGACTTGGAAAAACGAGTCTTTCTAAATATTGTAAGCATTTAACAAATATGACTCCTGTCAATTATTTAATTAATATCAGATTGGAAACTGCGGCAAAAATGCTGATTGATCAGGAGGAAGAACACGTAACCAACCTTGGTTATTCTTGTGGTTTTACTAGTTCTCAATATTTTGCTACAGCCTTTAAAAAAAGATATAAATGCAGCCCGAGCGAATACCGCAGCAGATTTAGAAATGGATATGTGGGAAAGACTGCTTAAATTCTGATTTCTTTTTGTGAAAGCGAAATGGTGGTTTTGAAGAATGGAAATATGTTCATTATTCAACAACGGTATATATTAAACATGTTGCATGTTTTTTAGTGCTATTTTTAGCATTGTCAATACATTTTTTTTATTCTTTAGTTTAGTGACGTGATAAGTCGATAGAAATTATAAAGAGGAATAATGTGCAACATGTGATTGTAAATAGGGAATTTAATCACCAACTAAACCACCAATAAGATCAATTAATATGAAAGTACTTCCATTTACTTTGCTTATACCTGATGGTAAGAGTATGCTATCGGAAAGAGTTGAATTGCCACATTTCTATCAGCATATGCATCATCATAATGAATACGAAATTATTTGGGTAGAACAAGGTGAAGGAACTTTACTGGTTGGAAATAATATGCATAGTTTTCGTTCAGGAGATATTTTTCTAATTGGAGCAAATGTCCCTCATGTATTTAAATCCAATCCGGAATATTTCACAATGAAAGATCGGTTAAAAGTGAAAGCATGTTCATTATATTTTAACCTTTCGGGTATATTATCGGGTTTATTCCAATTGCCAGAGATGCATGTGTTACGTTCTTTCTTAAATCAGAATAAACAAGGCTTTCAGATACCGGGCAGGTATACGGTCGAAATTGCAAATCTAATGCTACAACTTCACAATGCTAGCGGTGTGGATGTGCTGTTACAGTTACTAAGCTTATTGAACCAATTGAAAGAAATGTCACCTCATTTGTTACCATTAAGTACCGATGTGTATTCGTCTGATCTTAATGCGAATGAAGGAGTTCGGTTTGATGCTATTATCAATTATATCATGCAAAATTTTAATAGTCAGATTACTTTAGAGGATGTTGCAAATGAGGCACATATGACACCTCAGGCTTTCTGCCGTTATTTTAAAAAACATACCGGAAATACTTTTGTTACCTTTCTTAATGAAATCAGAATTAATGATGCCTGCAAAAGCTTACTGACAGGGAAACATAAGGACCGTATATCTGGCGTTGCATATCAAGTGGGATTTAATAGCTTGACAAATTTTAACCGGGCTTTCAAAAGTGTGGTTGGGCAATCACCAAAAGCTTATATAAATGCCTATCATCATGTTAGCAAAGTAAGTTCTCTGGCGACTGTGTGATTTTTTTCTTTTTCTATTTAGATTTGGATGGCAGTGCAATGATCCATTTTACTTAAATAGTGTATAATAGAATATGCTTAGGGCTACGGAAATTAAATTTCCGATCAAATAATAGTCATTATAAGCCGCTTCTTTTTTGATGTTTTCAGGAGTGTCTTCTTTATCCGCGCGTTTAAGCCTCGTTCCTAATTTTAAAGCACCAAAGAGCGTGAGTACATGTGGAAAACCTTGACATAAACTATAAGTCATAAATAGACGTTCCAAAATACCTTTTACTGTTGATTTAGGGTCAAACTTTTTGTTATTGACCGATTTAGGTGTGAAAAGCCAAAATAATAAACTAAGTATGACTTCTGAAAAAAGGATAATTATTGTTTTATAAACGAAGGGCATGGGGTAGTTTACTTATGGATTTTAAAATTGTTTTAGTTGCTTCATAAGATGAAATATTTAAAGTTTTCTCACGTTTCCAAATCTGAGATCTTGTTTTATTTATTTTTTCTGCAACAATCTTATAATCTTTAAATTTAATAAATGCAGAGATTAAATCATAATCTTTCTCGGGATTCCATTTGTCAATGATATTTTCGAAGATGAGAAATGTATTGTTTAGAAGAGAGTCTAGATTAATATCTTCAATCTGTATGTAAAATCTTTGAGAATTGGACTTCATACTGTTGAGTTTGTAACGTGCATCGCGTAATCCTTCACCTAACATTTCATAGGCGATTCTCTTATTAATGTTGGTTTCAATATCACCGTAAATAAGCACATAGCGCAATTGAAAATCAAATCCTTGTATGATAATTTGTTCTTCTAGCGCTATAATGATGTTTAATGCTGTTTCTAAATCCTTTGTTAGACCTTGAAATTCATCGCCTAGGGTGATGGTAAGCGGAGATAATAGACTGTTTTCATAATCATGATTGATTTTACTTACTGTTTCTTTAAAGTTTTGCATCAGCAATGCTTGATTTTTTTGACCGCTTCTAATCACATCGCTCATCAATATAAAGTGTTTCATGCTAAATGATTTTTATTGCTTTATGTCAAATATAGTGAAACAAAGTGTTTTATTTCATTAAAAATGAAATTATAAAAAAGAAAAGATGGAAGCATTTTTTTAATAGCTCTTAACTATGACTGATCAGTATTTTGAAATATTGATGAGTTTTCTTTAAGAATATTTTCTAATATTGTAGTTAGATGCTCTATTTTGATATTACCATTTACAATCCGATTGGTTCTCATATCGACTAGAATATAACGAGGGTACGACACTATGCCGGCTTCAACTTGGAAAGCCGGGTATTGCTTTGAATCTAACCAATAATTGATAAAGTTAAAATTGTGGTTTTGTAAATATAATCTCCAATCCTGCATTTTACTGTCCATCGATATGCTTATAAACTTTAATTGACTTTGATCTGCATATGCTTTTGATATTCTTGAGAATTCGGGATGTTGCTGTCTACAAGGGCCACATGCAGTGTGCCAAAAATCAATAACTAGATAGTTTGAATTACCACTAACTTCTTTTAGACTTTTAACCTTATTATTTTGCGATGTTAATGTGATTAAAGGAAATAAAGCGTTTTTCTTATCACTATAGGTTAAAACCATGTTGTCATAGGCATTATAGAGTAAGGTTGCTTTTTTACTTCCAATAGTTGCAGTATCGATGCGTAAAACCGTGTTTAAAATTTGTTCTCGATTTTTGTATACATGCCCCGAATTTACATAGTAAAACGAGGGGTTAGCTATCATAGATAATAACATCTCATAGGATACCAATGATTGAGGATAATTATTCAAAATAACTAAATATTGCGCTAGTTTGTTACGATCCCATTCTTCTTGACGGCTATTATCAGTTTGTAATAGCGGATCGCCAAATTCCCTATTTATTGCTACGATTTTTTGCATCTCCTCATTTAAAATCGAATTTTTAACATATATAATTTTTGTGTCATTATCGATACTGCAGTTTATATTTTTACGATCAATAATTACGGAGATTAAATCTCTATTGGGATTAATGTCCCCATTGCTAAAAGCGATATTTAATGCATTAAAATCTTTATAAATCGAATCAGAAACGATAAAAGTTTCTGAACCCGAAATATCTTTCGTTATTTCTTTTTTTAGTTTAAAGCTAAAACGCTTATTGACAATTTGCTGCTGATCTAATTTGCTACCTTCATATAACCGATAAATATATTTCGGAATAGGATTTTTTCCATAAATATTGCCATAAATGGTCACTTCTTGTGCTTGCGCAGTTAACTGACAAAAAATAATAAACAAGATAATTTTAACTATTCGTATCATATATTAATAGAATTTTAGATTGGTTTATAATGATATATTTCTTATCTCTAAATGAATATAAAGATTAAATTTCACTCTATCTTATTAATGGGGAAATTTAGTTATTTAATTTATTTGTAGATCTAGTGAGTGAAATGTTTAAATAAAGCATTTTTAATAAGAATGCCAATCAATCATCTCTGTTAAAATATATTGTTAATTGCGTTAATCCTTTTATATTTATGCCTGTCGAACATAGACACAATCAATCCTTTTTTATGTTAAAGAAATCTTATTTAATTGCTGTTTTTTTGCTTTGCTTTTGCCTTGTTCATGGTCAAAATCGTAGTAGTCGAGGAGGAAATGTAACTGTATTTTCGGATCGGGAAGCCTTCTATTTATATATCAATGGGATTCAATATAACGAACTGCCCACGAAACAAATCAGAGTGGAGCGTATGAAAGACCATAGCTACGATATTCAGGTTGATTTTGTCGGAAGAGAAAAATCGACACTTTTAAAAAGGGGTATTTCAATGGTTAATGAAGAAGGTTCTTTTTTGGATTTGACTTATTTGGCTAATACCTCCAGAAGTAACAGAACCCGTAGTTTGACTTTGTATGCTTTGTTTCCTGCTGAAGAGAATATGCCTGACTCGCGAACAGCACAGGTATTTGTTTACGGTAGACCTAAGCAAATCATGGAGGGAGAGCTTGATCCAGGATCTGGCGGTGATGATTATTATGGAGAACAAATGACGAATGCAGAGTTTAATGCTTTTTTGAAAACGATAGATCAAGCTGGATTCGATAATGATAAATTGAAAATAGCTGGTATGACTGCTCCTCAGGTTGCATTTTCAGTGAATCAAATCAAAGAGATTCTTAAGAAGTTTTCTTGGGATGAGGGTAAGATTGCTTTTGCAAAAATGGCCTATCCTAATTGTCCGGAAAAAAGAAACTACATAACACTAACTGATCAACTGGCTTTTGGAGATAGTAAAAATAAATTGATGGATTTTATAAAAAATCAGCCTGTCGATCGTGATTATCTGGAGAGAATGACTGAGGTTGAGCTGAATGATCTGATTAAAGCAATGCGGCAGAATGGATTTGATGACGACAAACTTAAAGTACTTGGAACTGTAAGCGGAAAGGTCGCTTTCCCTGTTGCTTCGATTAAAAGAATTCTCAAAGAATTAAGTTGGGATCAGGGAAAGCTATCTGCATCACAAAAGCTGTATCCGAATTGTATAGATAAACGGAATTATGCAACCTTGATAGGAGAGTTTACTTTCTTGGATTACAAAGATAAATTCACAGCATTTGTGAGAAATCAAAAATAAGTAAAGCTCTAATCAAATAAGGATCGCTATATATACAATATACAGCGATCTTTCTTTTTTGAGACTTAAAGATGCTCAGTCACAGAGATCGATTCAATAGGCAATTTACTTTCAAGCCATTGTAAGATTTCGATATATACCTTTTCTTTGATCGATTCATTGAGAAGTTCATGACGCATCATGGGATGCAGATGGTATTTTACATCCTGATTACCGTGGTCAATAAGGTCTTGAGCAGTCTTAATAACACCTTTTCCAAAATTACCTATAGGATCTTCTTCACCGCTTTCTAAGAGAAATGGAAGTTGATTTGGAATACCATCCGTCCAGTTTGGACCGGAACCACGATTGGCAACATATGCGGTCGCATAAAAAGCGTTGTTCGAAAATGGAATTCCACATAGTGTATCAGCTAAAAAATGGTCTCGGTTTTCTTTTGCTAAACTTAACCAGTTGCTGTTTTTTTGGTTGGGCTCGTCTTTAAATTTTTTATTATTAAATGCTCCAAATGAATGATTGATAAAACTCGATCGGGTTTTAGGAAACATTTTGTTCAATAAAGCGAGTAGTCTTTCTCCCACAACTGCGGCTTTATCCATTGTGCCTGTACCGATGAGTACGGCGCCGTGGAATAGATCACCAATTTCTTGTAAAACACAACGGGTAATAAAAGAACCCATAGAATGTCCTATAATAAAATGTGGTAGATCGGGATACTGTTTTGAAATTAGTCTTGCCATCTCAATACCATCATCTACTAATCGGACTCCCGGATTTTCACGTTGTATAAATCCTAATGCATCTTTATTTTTAACGGAGCGGCCATGTCCAAGATGATCATAGGTCATTACTACAAAACCGTTTGTTGCGAGAAATCTTGCGAAATCATCATAACGTCCACTATGTTCCTGCATACCGTGCAATATGAGTATTGTTGCTTTGGCTTTTTTCTCTGTGGGGAAGTAAAGAGTTTTAAAGATGTCGTGCGTACCGCCTATGGTATCTGTAATCTCGTGGAAACTGGATTCAAGATGTATCATGTTTAATAAATCAATTGGGGTAAATCCTAAAAATATCTATTTGAAATGTTTGATGCTTGATCTTTAATCCAAAATTATGGCCTGTTGATGCACAAACAATAAACAAATGTAAGATAAGTCTTTTTTACTTAATTCTAGAAATTGTCTTTTATAGATTATTTGGAATGTTGCTGAAATTATGATTTATTGGTAAGACGTTTCTTATTGTTAAGATAGCCTACATTTTTTATTCAAAATTTCTTTTTGTAAAATACGGTCATTTATGCGAGACTTGCTTTCAGCTTAGCGAGTAGGTCGCTGGCTTTCGTATTGTCTATACTAATTTTTCTGATTGTTGCTCTTTTTCCTTTATCTTTTTGTTTGATTATTTTTAGCAGATCTTCAGTATATTCATTTTTGTATTTACTAATGTCAAATGGTTTGCTATGTTGCTTTATGAGTTGAAGTGCCATATCCATCTCATTCTTCTGAATTTTGATTGTAGTTGGTAACTTCAAATCAGAGATAGCCCTAATTTCTTGTTCGTATCGGATTTTATTAAGCAATAATGTACCCTTGTAGGGTCTGACTATGGCAAGGTGTTCAACATTGCGCATGACGAATGATCCAAGTCCAGCAGTTTTACTTTTTTCAAGTGCTTTTGTAAGTAATTGATAAGCTTTTTCCCCACCTTTCTGCGGTTCTAAATAATAAGGAGTGTCAAAATAAATACTATCTACTTCGTTGAGTTGTACAAAAGCATGTAAGCCAATAATCTTTGTTTTTTCTGGACTCGCTTCTTCAAAGTCGGCATCTTCTAAGATGACATAATGATCTTTAAGAAAATATCCTTTTACAATATTTTCCCAAACCACTTCTTTTCCGGTTTTTTCGTTTACTCTTTTAAATTTAATATTAGCTTGGTCTTTACGATCGAGCATATCCAGATCTAGATTACTACTTTCAGTAGCACTATATAATTTAATTGGAATATTAACAAGCCCAAATCCTATAGCTCCCGTCCATATAGCGCGCATAGTGAATGAATTTTACTGTTTACAACTAGGAATTAAATTCTTTAAAAGTTTATCTCCAGTTTATAGGGAACAAGTCTGTTTTAGTCTCCTTAATACTTGATCGATGTATTCCGGAAATTGCGTTAAGGCTTCTCTTAAGTGTCGTTCACCTTCTATGAATCCTTCTCTTCGTGCAATTTCTAGCGCGGAAAGGTATACTTTTTCAAGATAACCATCTGGCATTTGTACAGAATCTAAATCAGTGTTGCTCATAGCTTTAAAATTAAATATTGATGTTTTTCTTTGTTGACTGATTTGGTATAGCTTTAAATTAATGATAATTGCTATCCTTAATATATAACATATTGATATGTAAATAGTTTTAATTTAATATGTTATTTTTAAATTGTTTTGAGGATTATTCTCATGTAAAAGTTTTATTAAACTCAAGATGGTATTTATAGAAATTTACAATTATTTATCTTCTAAATGTCGCGGAAATAATACGTAATAATTTGTACAGTATCGGTGTGTATATATGGAGATTTTGAGCAGTATAAGGGACTGACTGAATAATGGAATGGCAGGTAAAAGCATAATCGATAAGAATCGGTTTAGGCTGTTTCGACAAATGAAAAAGAGTTGAACAATGCTTATACCGTGCATAATCTTCTGCGTTCCTTTTTAAGAAATTTAGATTTACTATTCCCTTCATTTATGATGGAAAAAATTAAAAAAAGTAAAGTACAGCCCCTAAAGAAAGCAGGGAAATGATGACCCAAAGTATTATTCCTTGAAGTAACGGTTTTATCCCCATTTCGATAATGAGTTTACGGCTTAGTCCACAACCTATTAGGAAAAGTGTTAGTGTTAAACCTGTTTTTGCAAAAGAAGTGAAGATATGCTGATAGTTATGGATACTTGGTATATAGCTATTTGCCAACATGGCTACTACAAAAAGTCCTATAAACCACGGAATTTTTACTTTTGGACCATTGGTTTTAAACAAATAAGCTGCTAAAAAAGCAACAGGTATGATCCATAATGCTCTACCTAATTTAGCTGTTGTTGCTATTGCTAATGCCTCAGGACCATATTTATTGGCAGCGCCAACTACCGAGCTGGTGTCATGAATAGCGATAGCACTCCATATTCCGAATTGAAGTTGCGAAAGATCAAGCGCATGCCCAACTGCAGGAAATATAAACAGTGCTGCAGCATTAAGGGTGAATATAGTCCCTAATGCAATAGAAAGTTGTTTTTCTTGTACTCTGATAACAGGGGAAATAGCCGCTATTGCGCTTCCACCACAAATAGCTGTGCCGACAGCTATTAGGAAAGATGTTTTATTTTCTATTTTCAAAAGTTTACCAAGGAGATAACCAAAAATTAATGTGAATGAGAGGAAGGTCAACGTTAATAGAAAACTTGTTTTTCCTGTTTCTAACGCTTTGTCTACTTGCATACCAAATCCTAAGCCAACAACGGAAGCCTGTAATAAAATATGCGTTGCTTTTTGATTAAGATGGAGATAGGGATGCCCAACTGTTTGGGCAATAACTATCCCTAATAGGAGCGCTATAGGAGGTGAGATGAGTGCTGGTATAAAGCAAGTGATAGCTATCGTTACAAATATAATTTGTCGGATACGATTATTCCTTATAACTACTATTTTGTCCTTAATTTCCATCTCTATCCTTTCGTTACTAGTCCTGTTTTGATTTGTGTTTTTGACTGATACAAATGTCGTGAACACAAAATTTTGATAGAAATGGTGATTTGTTATTGGGTATTACCTATGGTTATGATTTCTTATTCTTATTTGTTATAAGTGTTTGAATTGTAAGGGATGAGTAATGTAGTTTAAACCACATTACTTTTTTGTGTTTATAATTACTTTTTTTTTAAAATAATTGTCTGAAACATAAAAATAACGAATTTATTGCGATTGTTTTTTAGAATTCTTTAAAAATGTCTAATATTGATCTGTGGAGAATGTTAGTACGCAAAAGAAAGAAGAAGAACTGTATTTGCAGTTATTTCGATCAGGTGAGCCTGAAGGATTGCGTTTTCTATATAAAACGTTCTATGGAGCGATGTGTTTTTATTTGGAAAAGATGCATCTCGACTCATACAAAGTTGAAGAGTTAGTCCAGGATGTTTTTATAAAGCTTTGGGATCGGCATAAAGATTTTGATCACTTTTCTGCAATCAGAAGTTTCTTATATACAAGTTGTAGAAATGCAGCATTAAATTTAATTCATAAAGAAAAACGTCAACAGGAGCAGATAAAGTCTTATATAAGTCAGCTTGATATTTTAGAATGGCCTGTTAGTAATCAGATCATTTACTTAGAGACGCTTCGTGAAATACATGAAGCGATTTTTGCATTACCCGAACAATGCAGTAAAATAATGAGTATGCTAACTATTGAAGAGCTTTCTCCTCAAGAGGTAGCCGATGCACTTGGTATTACAACAAGTACCGTTTATAATCAGAAGAAACGAGCTATTGATTTATTGCAATTACGCTTAACTCGAGATCAATTTTTCTGTTTTATGTTGCTCAGTGCAACCGTTATTCATACGTTTTAAAATTTCATTGATTAATTTCTTGTTTAAAATCAGTTGTTTGCGAATTTATTGCTTGTCTCTTTAGAGATCGCATACTGTTTTTTTGTTCTTATATTAATAAGACAACTCATGGAGCATATACCTCAACATATCATAAATATATTACATAGTACAACATTTCAGAATTTGACCGAACAAGAACAGTCAGATCTGAATTGTTGGTTAGAAGAGGATGAGGAGAATAAGAGGCTTTGGTTACGTTTTTCCTCAAAGGATATCTTCAAAAACGATCTCAACACATTTGGAAAATATGATTGGGAAAGTTCTTTTAAGACATTTGAACAAAATCATCTGCAGGTAGCTGATGAAAAAATAAAAAAATTATTTAATCCGTGGTATGCGGCAGTCTCCGTTATGATAATCGGTTTGTTGATCGGTATTTCCTATTACATCACTGTGGGACAATATGAAGATCTACCGAGCCAAGCAATTGTACCAGCAGAAAATCATGCTGAAATGCTTCTTCCCTCCGGTGAACGTATTACATTGAATGAAGGGTCTGATTTAATGATCATTGACAGTTCATTTAATATAAACAAAAAGCATTCGCAAGCGGGGTCATTTGTGGGAATTCCATCTCACTTTAGTGTAGTTACACCCAAAGGAAAAAAATATGCTCTTCAGTTGCCTGATGGATCTAAAGTGTGGATGAGTGTGGATACACGAATTGCATATGACGAGTTTGATAGTTTACGTAGTTTGACCTTGTCTGGAGAAGCCTATTTTGAAGTTGCCAAAAGAACATTTAAAAACGAGAATGGAACTTCTGGACTAAAACCATTTATTGTTAAAACTAAGGGAATGCATGTAGAGGTATTAGGTACTCATTTTAATGTTTCGGCTTATCCAGATGCAAAAATACAGCGGACAACTTTAATGGAAGGGAAGGTGAAGGTAAGCAATGAGAAACACGTCTGTGTATTGCTTCCTGGAGAAGAGGCAAGATTGCAAGATGGTAAAATAGTTCGTAAAGAGATCGATACTGACCAAAATGTGGCTTGGAAAGATGGGTATTTTATTTTTAATGAGGATAAACTGTCTGATATCTTAGTGGAAGTCTCAAAGTGGTACAATGTTGATATCGTCTATTTGGATGAAGAAGTTAAAGAGGAGCAATATGAAGGCATGTTGTCCCGCAACAGTCAATTGATTGATATAATAAGCGTACTGGAAGGAACCAATGAAGTAACTTTTAAATTCAAAAAAAGAACAATATATGTAAGTAAAAAATAAACTTTAATGAAAAAAAAAGTTCAGGGTGGTTGCAACACCCTGAACATAAGGGGTCAATATAATCTAACTTGAACTAAACTATTGTTATTAACCTAAAACAAATGTATAAAAATTATGCACAACTTGGTCGTGCCCAGCAGGATCGGGGAAAAAAAATGAAAAGTAGTGGTTATTCCTGTTTTTGGGGAAAACCGCAATTGAAAAGTAAAATTATGCGTATTTCATTTACGTCGTTATTGATGACCTGTAGCCTGATGCATGTAGGGGCAACTACATATGCGCAGAAGGTCTCCATCAAAGAGAAATCAGTATCCTTACGTCAAGTTTTCGGAACCATTAACAAGCAAACGGGATACACTTATTTTTGGGCAGCAAAAACCATTGATCCAGCTACAAAAGTAAGTTTAAATGTTACTAATGAACCGTTGCATCAAACCCTGGGGAATGTATTAGGGAAACTGAATCTCGATTACGAAATTAAGGATAAGACCATTGTCATTCGAGAAAAGCTACTGGCAAAAACTATAATCTCAAACGAAGTTCAGAAGATTGCTGTTACTGGACAGGTAGTTGATGTAAATGGTAATCCACTTGTAGGAGCATCTGTTCGTGTTAGAACGGATGGAAAGGGAACTTCGACTAATAGTACGGGTTATTTTGAATTGACTCAAATTCCGCAGTATACTGAACTGGAGTTTAGTATGCTCGGTTATAAATCTGTAATAAAACCAGCCACATTAGGAATGGGTAAGATTGTCCTTGAAATTTCTGAAGGACAGTTGGATGAAGTTAATGTTACGGTTAATACAGGTTATCAGAAGATCAGTAAAGAGCGTGCTGCGGGTTCCATAGCACAGGTGACGGCTAAGGATATGGAAGGTCGTTTACAAATGAATCTACTTGACCGTCTGGATGGAATGTTGCCAGGTTTGAATTTGGTTCGTAATGAAAATAGTCCGCAAACTGATAGAAATAATCTAGGTATTGAGATTCGTGGCCGTTCAACAATTAATGCGCAAGGCGCACCATTAGTTGTGGTCGATGGTATGCCTTATGAAGGAGATTTAACAGCTCTGAACCCTAATGATATTGCTTCGGTAACGGTATTAAAAGATGCTTCTGCAGCCTCGATCTATGGGGTAAGATCTTCCAATGGTGTTATTGTGATCTCTACCAAAATAGGTACACCAGGTAAAACAAAAATTGATTATAGCAATACGCTTTCTTTTAGAGGTCTACCGAGCCGTTCCTATCTAAATAAGATGACCAGTGCGGAATTGGTTAATTTTCAAAAGGAAATGTTTGCTTTTCGTTCAGGCGATTACAATGCGATTGATCCACGTAAATCGATGAATGATGTGTACCGTATTCTTTATGATCATAAAGGTGGCGTAATTTCAGATGAGGAAATGGAACGGCAACTTGATGTTTATCGTAATCGGGACCGGTATTCCAATATGGGTGAATTTTTGAACACAACACGTTTTGATCAACAGCATAACCTTTCCTTCTCAGGGGGATCAGATCGGTATACTTATCATTATTCATTGAATTATACTGAACCTGGAGACTATAATAAAGGAAGAGCGACTACTAAAGGAATTGGCTTCAATTTGAGAAATACATTTAAAATGAATGACCGTTTGACGTTAAGGGCTAATGTTCTTGGTAAAAATCAGAGTCGTGAGGGTAATATTGGTTTCAACTTTTATGATCATTATATAGGAGGAAAAGCTTCTTATTATTTATTGCGAAATGAAGATGGTTCACCAGCACAATGGTACAATAATAAATCTCAGTTTGAAATAGATCGTTTAAATAGTCTGGGACTGGAAGATGAAACCTATATTCCTCTCGATCAGTTGAACTTTAAACACGAGGAGTTTTATAATAAATATATCAATCTAAATTTTGGTGCAAATTATAAATTGGCCAAAGGATTAGATTTTGATCTATCTTACCAGACGGAGAGGACAGAAGGTTATAATGGTACATTAAGTAGAAACCAACTATTTGATGTAGCAACAATGGTGAATGATGCTACCCAGATTGATAAAAGTGGATTGATTAAACGTAATGTACCTAATGGGGGACAATTTTCGGAAAGACGTAATGATATCAACAGTTATACCCTGAGAGGACAGTTAAATTATCAAAATACATTTGCAGATAAGCATGAAATAGTTGCCATCGCCGGTGCCGAACGTAGACAGATCAACGATCGTTTTACAGATATTTATAAATATGGATATGACGAGAGCAGTTTGGTTTACAAAGGAATCAATGAAGAGATTTTTGGTATCAATATTCCGAATACACAAGCACTTTTCAATAGTTATATATTGACAAAAAGGGAGCTTGGTTTTCAAGATTTAATTGACCGTTTTGTTTCTTTCTATGCGAATGGATCCTATACCTATAGCCGTAAATTAACAGTAAGTGGTAGTTTAAGAGTTGATCAGTCTAATTTGTTTGGTACCGATATTAAAAACCAATATAAACCACTCTGGTCACTGGGCGCTTTATATCATTTGCCAAAAATAAATTGGGAAGGTCTAAATAAATGGTCCGTACGAATGACATACGGGGTAAATGGCAATGTACCGAAGGAAACAGGACCGTACCTGATTTCAAAAGTTAGTAATGGATTGAATAGTTATACTGGTGAGATGCAGGCCGGGATAACCACGCCACCCAATCCATTATTAAGATGGGAGCGAACCAATGTTTTTAACTTAGGCGTGGATTTTTCTTTATTTAAAAATCGTCTCGGTGGTAGTGTCGACATATACAATAAGAAAACCGTTGATTTACTTGGGAATACGTCAACAGATCCGACGTTAGGCTGGAACTCTGTCATGATGAATTACGGCAACATGCAAAATAGAGGTATCGAGATCGGTTTGAATGGACAAATCATCAAAAGGACTGATTTTACTTGGAACAGTACTCTGAATTTTAGCTATAATGAAAATAAAATAACTAAGTTGTCAGTAGAACAAAACACCCCATACTACTATTACAGTAAACCTCAAAACCGTGTAGGTGTTGCTATGGGAAGTCTTTACAGTATAGATTATGCCGGTTTAAATGCCGAAGGGCTCCCAACAGCTCGTAAGGCCGATGGAACTATTGTAGAAACTACGCAAAAGTTGACGGCAGAAGACATGATCTATTCGGGTACAACAGTGCCACTCTATAATGTTTCATTGAATAATGGTTTACGCTATAAAAACTTGAGTTTGACATTCATGTTTATTTTCAATGGTGGTCATGTGATGCGCGGAGTACATCCTGAATTTTTAAGTAAATATGCTGAATTGAATTACAACAGTAATTTTGATCGTGAATGGTTGAATTACTGGAAGAAACCTGGAGATGAAAGTAATCCGGATATTGCACCAAAATTTGTTTCTGCAGCTTCTGGGAATATCTCTGATATCTATAATGCAGCGCAACGTTTTATTGAAAAAGCAGATTACCTTAAGTTGAGGGATATTTCACTGTCCTATACTTTACCGAAACAGTGGGTAGAACGCACGAAATTGAGCTATATCCGTATTACTGGACAAGTGCAGAATCCATGGAGATGGACAGCGAACAGTGATAATCTGGATCCAGAGGCTTGGTCAGGCTATGCTATGTACACTGATGCTAGTAATAAGAAGATAACGATCCCAACACGCGGGGTATTGACTCCGGCGGTTTATAATTTAGGTATTTCGGTAGGTTTATAAGGAACAGAATAAGATGAAAAAAATTTGTATAAGTTTATTATTGGGTCTTTTTACTTTAGGTAGTTGCAATAAGTATCTTGACATCAAACCAAAGGGATTTACCATTCCCGAGAATTTGAATGACTACCAGCTTTTGTTGAATAATACGAGTTTGATATTTTCGACACCAGCATATCCGGTTTATTTAACAGATGACCTTAATTCCGGAGATCGAAATGACGTGCAATCTGCTGCTCGATTTGATTTTTATTCGTATATGAAAAAGCAATTGTACACTTTTGCTCCAGGTGCTATTTTTGAAGATGGCCAAACGGATAGCTATTGGGAATCAGCTTATAGCCGTATTTTCACCTATAATGTAATAATCAATAATATTTTAGCTGCTCACGATGGAACTGATGCTGCGAAAAGAAGAGTATGGGCAGAAGCTAAGGTAGGACGATCTTTTGAATACCTGAACCTGGTCAACATGTATGCGGCACACTATAATCCCGCAAGTGCTGCGACAGATCTAGGCGTGCCATTGGTGTTATCAGAAGATGTCAACGTTCCCTATAAGCGCGTTTCTGTTCAGGCAGTATATGATCAAGTGATGACGGATCTAAATGAGTCATTACCTTATTTAAACGAGGTTCAAGCAAATAAATTTCAAGCGATACGTTCAGTAGGTTTTGCCTTTTTAAGTCGAGTGTATCTTTTTCAAGGTAATTATAAGGAAGCGTTAACCAATGCGAAAAAGGCATTGGCTTTAAACAACACCTTGATTAATTATACCCTCTATACGAACAAAGATAAAACGACCTTTGGCCGTGTTTGTCTAAAGACTGATAATACGGTAGCTTTTCCAGATTTTAGAGAAAACCCAGAGTCAGTATGGGTAAAAAGAGGCACATCTAGTGATGGTACATTTAATGCTGAATTTTATGCATCGAGGGATCTGATTCAAACCTTTGCAAAGGATCTACCGGAAGGAGCAGTGGATAAGCGCTATGAATTGTTCTTTTGCCGTGATCAAGCTTCTTTTGGTCCCAATTTGGTGAAATTCCCTGGAAAAGTATTGTATGCTCCATATGTTGATTTTAATACCGCTTTTGGTACATCAGAACTGTTATTGATTGCAGCAGAATGTGAGGCTAGATTAGGAAATCCAGAGGGTGCAATAGCGTATTTAAATTCGTTGAGATCCAGTAGGATAGAGAATAATATACCTCTGGTTGTTACGACCTCATCTAAGGTACTTCAATTAGCATTAGATGAACGACGCCGTGAAACATCTTTTATTGGAGCTTCTCGTTTAATTGATTTGAAACGCTTAGCTGTTACAGGAGATTTAAAGAAAACAATTCAGCATCCTTTGGAGGGTGAACTATTTGAAATGGAATCAACCGATAAGCGTATGATTTTACCAATACCACCAAAAGTATTGTCTTTAAATCCAGGTATTCCCCAATATGAACGTTAATTATACATTTAGAACAATGAAAAAAACACTCATTACACTATTTGCGCTGTCGCAATCGGTTTTTATATATGCTCAAAATCATATTCAGTTTCAAAAATTGACTTTCGATCAGGCGAAAGAGAAAGCTTTACAGGAAAATAAATTGATCTTTTTAGATGGCTATACTTCTTGGTGTGCTCCATGTAAATGGATGGAAGCAAATGTATTTAATCAACCTGCTATTGCTAATTATTATAATGCTAATTTTATCAATACTAAATTTGACTGCGAGGTAGGTGAAGGAATTACAATTGCCAAAGAATACCAGATCAAAAGTTTTCCAACGTATTTGTTTTTAGATCATAAAGGAGTTTTGATTTATCGTACACAATCACGTATGGAAGCTGAAGCTTTTTTGAACGAAGGTAAACAGGCAAATGATCCTAAATTTCAGATTCCTGCATTGAAAGCAAGTTTCGATGCCGGGAATCGCGAATCAGGATTTTTACTGAATTATATCCAAGTGATGTCTAATGCAGATACCAAATCTGCGGAGGAGGCTAAAAAAGTATTGTCAGAAGTAGCAACAGATGAATTTTTATTAAGTCCTGCTGGTTGGCAGACCATATTGATGATGTCTAGAAGCACAGAAGATCGATACGGTAAATTTTTTAAGGATAATAAGGCTTACTTCAGAGGGATCGCTACCCCTGAGGATTTTGAGAAAAAGGATACTCAATTATTGCGTTATGCGATGTATACTTATATCCGGAACAAGGATAAATCAGCTTTTGATACTGGTCTCGTTTATTTTAAAAATAGTGATGATAAAGAGAAACAGATAGATGCAGCAATGTATGAAGCGGAATGGGCAGGTACAAATGGTACAACTAAAGAATTTATACAATTGACTGATGTACTACGAAGGGGTATCTTAAAGGACGAGGATGAAAAACTGAGTTTTATAGCACGTCGGAATGGTGGAAATAAGATGACTTCCTCAGATCCGACAAAATTGAAACAATGCTATGTATTGGCTAAGCAGGCTGTGGAGCTCAATGAATCGAGTTACTCGAATCAAGGGACTTTTGCGGAAATTTGTATCAGTTTGAAAAGGAAGAAAGAAGCAGTAAAAGCGGCTGAAGCAGCTCGTGCTTTAGCTGAATTGGAAACCTCAAAAATTATTAAAATAGCTGACGCTCTGTTGGCTCGTGCTAATGCCCTCTAACGTATGAAGAAATTGATTAAAAATAGTTTATTGTTCTGTGCTTTATTGAGTACAGCTGTAGCACAGGAAAAGCAGTTTAAACTTGATGTAAAAGGAACAGAAGTTCCTGCAAATGCTAAAGTATTTATCCGTTACATGGTGGATAGGAAACTCGTGTTGGATTCAGTGCATTTTCAAAAAAATGAATTTAATTATACTGGAAGTATTACCGAACCGACGCATGTTAGTTTGTTCTATTCAGCTGATGGTGGATCTTTCTTTAATCGTAAAGGAGGAGCTCTAGAAAAAATAGTTTTTTATGTTGACACTGTTGATCCTATCACGAAAGTTAATTTTGCCAAATCGTTTAAACAGGGTACTGTAAAAAGTGGTCTATTGCAAGATGCTTTCAAGAAGTATAGCGATTATTTAGCAAGCTTTGATCAGCAACTTGAGAAACTATCTGCAGAAAGAAGTGTACTTTACAATGCATCGATAAAAGATGATAAGGCTATTGAGAAAGTGATGCATCTGATCGATCAGGTCAATGATCAGAAATCGGAAGCTAAAATTATATTTATACGTGAAAATCCATCTTCATACTTCAGCTTACAGGCTTTAAATGAGGTTGCTGGATATTCAATTGATGTTCCAAAAATAGAGCCACTTTATTTGATGTTAAGTTCGTCTTTAAGAGGATCTGACTTAGGGACAGAATTGGGTAAAAATATTGAAGTCGCTAAAAAATTAGGTATTGGTCAGATGGCTCCTGATTTTACACAAGTGGATCCTAATGGCAAAAAAATTCGTTTATCAGACTTCCGTGGGAAATATATTTTAATCGATTTTTGGGCGTCTTGGTGTAGTCCTTGCCGTGCTGAAAACCCCAATTTGGTGAAGGCTTATGCTACTTATAAAGGAGAACAATTCGATATTTTGGGTGTGTCTTTGGACAAAGAAGGTAAAAGAGATGCCTGGTTAAAAGCTATAGAAAAAGATGGGTTAACTTGGCCTCAAGTGTCGGATTTGAAAGGGTGGAATAATGAGGTGTCAAAGCTATACGGTATCAAAGCAATTCCTCAGAATTATTTGATTGGTCCTGATGGAAAGATTGTTGCTGTCAATGTTAAGGGAGAGTTTTTATTTAAAAAATTAAAACAAATATTTGAAGGAAAATAATTTTAATTATTATTGGAGCTTCGTTGTCGGTCAGAAGTTTTACTTCTGACCTTTTTTATGCATTTGATTTATGGCTAATCTCTAAAGTCATTGTTTTTATTTATTGTTTTTACAGTAGGTTAAATTAACCTATTTAGAATGTAGAGATATTCTCATGCATTTAAAAATAGATTTTTTGAGCTTTTAACATTTAGTAGCAGATTCTTAAATACTTCCAATACGAATTGAATATACTATTTACATTGATAATTTATTAGGGTTTGCTGCCTGTATCATTAAGCACCACTTTTTTTAAAACTACAGATAACAAAAAGATGTCTTAAGTAGTTAATTTATATTTTGTTTTTTTTGACTATCATGTAAGATTGCTGTGTTCATGTTTAATATTTGATTTTTAAATAAAAAATTAATAAATTTATATAACCAATAAAATCAAAGCTTATGCGAAAGTTATTTCAAAATAATCTTGGACTAAGATCTATAGTACTGTACATTATGATATGTATATTCGTTGTAGCTATCAGTGTTGTTATTCTTCAATATCATAAACTCATAATTGTAAATGCTTTAGATAAAGCTTCTATAAATGGGACTTATATTCTTTACTCTTTGCTTGTAATAAGTTCATTAACTCTTGTAACGACATTTTTTGTTTCTCCCATATTCTTTTTTGAATATCTACAAAAGGAAAATGTTGATTATGCTTTGGTGAAATTGTTACCCTATTTGCCTATGGTTAGTGTATTTGGTGTATATTTTCTTTTATTTAGACCTGGCTATAATGATTTTACTAGTGAGGATAAGTGGGGTTTGGTAGATACTGTTTATGTGATATTGTCTGGAGTCACTGTATTGATTGCTGGTGTTATTGTTTTACATTTTATAAAAGGTTTTCAGTCTATTTTTAAAAATGCGATGGTTTTTGCCTATAACCAAAGTTATGGTAAAGCTGGAGATCAGTTTCGTTTAGATGATTTTAGAAAGCTTCCAATAAAAGAAAATGAAGAGCCAAAGTATGAGGAAAATCCAAATGACGAACTGATTAAAAGGGTTGAGAAGTTAATTAGTTCTACAGAAGAGCTGGAAGTTGAACCCATTGGAGATGTTAATTTTAATATCGTAATTTATGTTTACGGTGATGGTTTTGATTACTGTTTATTAGATTCCGGACTGGATATTCCGTTTATCTTTGGTGATGAAAATCCGGAAATAGTATTAGCAGAGTGTCACTTTTTACATATTAATATAGCTTTATATTTTAGGATAGATCAAGTGTATATTTTTAACTTTGAAGATAATTATGTTGTTTTAAATCCCGCCATCGATCGAAATTTACATAATATTAGAAGTAAGCGTGTGAATGAAAAACTAAATAGTTATCGTGTTAAAGGTAAACCTTCTGGTTATTTTCATATACATCCAAGTCTAGGTGATAAACTTCGTATAATTGTAGATGGATATGCAAATAAGCGTTTCAATCACTAATATTTGTCATTCAATTTTGTCGGATAATTATTTTTCATCCTTCTTATTCGTTTTAAAATAGCTATTGTTCTTTTTGTCATAAATTTTATGATATAAAAATAATCATCAACATATAATAAATCAATTGTTTCTTCTAATAAATTACGATTGATATAGTTTTTCATTATTGTACTGGGGGAGAGGTTTGAAAGGATTTTATTTTTATATTTTTTAGGAGTTATGAGTTTAGTTCACTAACTTCATTATTGAAAAAAATGATTTATTGAACCAATATTCTGAAGCAAATATGCTTTTGGGATAGACCTAAACTTGCTCTAATGATCTTGACCGTCATTGTATTAAGCTTGTTTTTGCTAATTGTTCTTATTACACAGGCAAAAATAAATGCTTTTCTATCTTTTTTAATAGTTTCTGTTATTTCTGGAATTTTGCTGGGCATGCCTTTGGATAGTCTTATTCTTGCTATTGAAAAAGGTATTGGCTCAGTAATGGGAAGCCTCATGTTAATTTTGGTACTAGGTGCTATGCTTGGGAAAATTGTTGCAGATAGTGGAGCCGCCGAGCGTATAGCGGCAGTCATGGTGCAATTAATGGGAGAGAAGTATATCCAATGGGGTTTGATGCTAACTGGTTTTATAGTCGGAATCCCTCTTTTTTATGGAGTAGGATTTGTCCTGTTAGTGCCACTGATATTTTCAATATCCTATCGCTATAAACTTCCTGCCGTATATATAGGTCTTCCTATGCTCGCTGCATTATCAGTGACACATGGATTCATACCTCCGCATCCTTCTCCTGTGGCACTAGTGGCATTATTTCATGCCGATATGGGAGTAACATTGATTTACGGGCTGCTAATTGCAACTCCTGCAATAATTATAGGAGGTCCTATTTTTGGAATGACACTACGAAATATAAGACCAAAGCACGAGCTGTTTTTTAAACCAGTTGGTAATGAAGTAGGTAGTGATTATCGTGTGCCCAGTGCATGGATTAGTTTTTTAGCCTCGCTATTTCCAGTTTTTTTATTGATTATCGGTACAGTTCTTCCTTATGTAATTGATACGGATAATGAAAAATTATTGTCTTGGGTGAAATTTATTTCAAATCCAACCCTCGTTATGTTACTGGCTATTTTATTTGCAGGATATAGCTTGGGCATAAAACAGGGGCGAAGTATCAAGTCAATTATGGAGATCTTTGATGGAGCTGTGAAAGATATAGCAATGATTTTATTTATTATTGCAGGCTCAGGTGTATTCAAACAAGTAATGGAAGATAGTGGGGTCAGTTTGGCACTCGCTAATTATTTACAGACCTTACCCATTCATCCATTGGTTTTAGCGTGGTTGATAACTGCTGTAATACGAGGATGTATCGGTTCTGCAACAGTGGCTGCGTTAACAGCGGCTGGTGTGTTATTGCCACTAGCTACAGGTGGGCATATTCATCCAAGTTTGATGGTTCTCGCAATTGGAGCAGGCAGTTTGATGTTTTCACATGTTAACGATGCTGGTTTTTGGCTATTTAAAGAATACTTTGGGTTGAGTGTAAAGGATACGCTTCTATCATGGTCAATCATGGAAGCTATTGTATCTGTTGTCGGTTTACTTGCTGTCCTAGCGTTGGATATGATCATTACTTAAAATTTAATTACCTTAAATAATTATTTGAATAACATAAAATATATAACATATTATGAATTATAATGCAGACGAACAATTTGAAAAATTAGGTTTAACATTACCTCCGGCACCTGCACCTAAGGGTGTTTATAAACCTTTTGTAATTGATGGTAAATATCTCTATTTATCTGGTCATGGGCCTGTACAAGATGATGCATCATTAATTATCGGTCGGATAGGTGCAAGCCTTAATCCTGAGGAAGGTAAACTTGCCGCAAGACAGGTTGGATTAACAATGCTTTCTACTATAAAAACTAATCTAGGTAGCCTTAATCGTATAAAACGTGTAATCAAGGTGTTGGGAATGGTCAATTGTACTTCTGATTTTGAAGCACATCCAGCTATTATTAATGGTTGCAGTGAATTGTTTGCTGCTGTTTGGGGAACTGAGAATGGAATCGGAACGCGTAGTGCGGTTGGATTTGGATCACTTCCGGATAATATTCCTGTAGAAATAGAAGCTTTGTTTGAATTACATGAAACAGTATGATTAAGCATTGGTATGAATTAAATGATGCTTCTGAAGTAGACTCTCCCGCACTCTTGGTTTATGAAGAGCGGGTTGTCGATAATATTCAAAAAGCTATTGAGATGGTAGGGGGCGATTGTAGCCGGATTCGTCCACATGTCAAAACAAATAAATCGACAGATGTCTGTATTGCTTTAAGGAAGGCGGGTATAAATCAATTTAAATGTGCTACTATTGCTGAAGCTGAAATTCTGGGAGATGTGGGAGCTAAAGACGTCCTATTGGCTTATCAGCCAACAGGACCTAAGATTGAACGTCTGATTAAACTCAAAAAACATTATGGTAAAACCAATTATTCGTGCTTAATCGATCATAATGAGAGCGCTAGGGCATTAAATAGGGCATGTGTTTTAGCAGACTGCTCTATGGATGTGTATATTGATGTCAATATTGGGATGAATAGGACAGGGGTAGCATTGGAAGAGGTCGAGAAGTTAGCCGTAACCATACTGTCACTTCCAGGGCTTCGTTTAATGGGGGTACATGGATATGATGGTCATATCCATGACTCTGATCTCAAAATCAGAGAAGAACAAAGTGCTATATCATATGCATTATTAAGTAAAGCACATTTATTATTAAACCAATTATGTAGCTCAATATCAAGGATGATTATCGGAGGTTCACCTTCTTTTACTTTTCACGCAGATAGAACTGATGTGATTTGTAGTCCAGGGACGTTTGTATTTTGGGACTATGGTTATGGAGAAACTCTAAAAGAGCAACCTTTTGATTATGCGGCATTACTGTTAACCCGTGTTATAAGTATTGTTGATCAGCATCATATTTGTTTGGATTTGGGATATAAAGCTGTCGCAAGTGAATCAGCTTTACCGCGTGTCAAATTTTTAGATCAACCCGATCTTGAAGTCGTAAGCCAAAGTGAAGAACATATGGTCGTAAAGGTTCCAAATGCACAAGTATATGAAATAGGTGCAGCTTTCTATGCTGTTCCAAAGCATATATGTCCAACTGTGGCACTGTACGAAAAATTGGTGGTCATCACTGATGGAGAGGTCGATAATTATTGGTATGTTACTGCTAGAGATAGAAAGATTAATTTCTAAAGGATGAAAAAACAAAGATTGATTTTTGATGCGCATTTAGATCTTAGTATGAATGCAATGGAATGGAATCGGGATTTAAGACTTCCGATTGCTGAACTAAATAGTAGAGAGCAGGGGATGAACGATAAACCTGATCGTGGAAATGCAACAGTCTCTTTTGGTGAACTGAAAAGGGGGAATATTGGCCTAGTTGTCGCTACTCAAATTGCAAGATACGTGGAGAAGGGAAGTTCTTTGCCTGGTTGGTATTCTCCAGAACAAGCTTGGGCACAAACACAAGGGCAATTAGCTTGGTATAGAGCAATGGAAAAGGATGGGCATATGCGCATGATCAAAACTAAAACGGATTTAGAAGAGCATATCATTCTTTGGAATGATGAGACCAATAAATCAAATAAACCAATCGGTTTTCTGCTAAGTTTAGAGGGAGCTGATTCTTTAATTGATTTATCTTATCTCGAATATGCTTATGAGCAGGGATTACGTGCGGTTGGGCCAGCTCATTATGGGCCAGGAAGGTATGCGAATGGTACGGACTCAAATGGGAGACTAAATGCAAAGGGAATAGCGTTATTAAGGGAGATGGAACGCCTTAATGTAATTTTAGATGCAACTCATCTTAATGATGATGCTTTTTGGGATGCTATGGATAGATTTAATGGTCCAATATGGGCTAGTCACAACAATTGTCGCGCACTTGTCGACCATAACAGACAATTTAGCGATGATATGATCAAAATCTTGATTTCGAAAAAAGCAGTAATTGGGGTGGCTTTAGATGCCTGGATGATGGTTCCCAGATGGGTAAGAGGCGTATCTGACCCTAAGACAATGAATTGTTCATTAGAGGTAATGGCCAATCATATTGACCATATCTGTCAATTGGCCGGTAATACAAATCATGTCGGTGTAGGAAGTGATCTCGACGGCGCTTTTGGTAAAGAACAATGTCCATATGACCTGAAAACTATTGCTGATATGCAGTTGGTTTTTGATATATTGTCACAAAGGGGATATAGTGAGGATGCTTTAGATAAAATAGCACATTCGAATTGGATTAATTTTTTGCGAAATTGCTTATAAATGGTCCGTTTTTAGCGAATACGTATTCTATACTTATCATACAATCGTTATAATTTGAATGATATTTCTCTGCAGAAGGTACTTCTAAAGAATTAAAAATAAGATTTTTATAACTGTTAATAATCTTTTGTGCTTAAATTGTATAACAATGTGATCATTGATGTGTTTTATAAAAAGAATTTATTAGTCACTTTTATTGTTGATATGTATGTATAAACCCGTTCAAGTTAATCGGAAAGATATTTATTTTAGGCCAGATACCAAACGTGTCCTTGCTCGTTTTTTTTCATTAGGTGATGAACGTTCCATTAAAGTAATTCATCGGGTGCTACAATTATCGGATGAAAAACAAAAGGAAGTTTTTGGACAGGTTTTACGAAGTTATTCTCAGCGGCACCGCAGTATTGTGAAGGTGTTTGAGCGTAATTTTGATCGCATAAGACATCTATTGGAAAGATTAGAAATGCCGACGGATAAAATATCGATGACAGCTAAATTATTAATTGGTTCTTACTTTACGATGGAATATTCCATCGAATCGGCAGCTTTATTTAATCCATCTATTGTTGAGCATCCAGATCAGAGCGAGCTTTATAAAGGGGAAAAAAGGGTTATTATCAGTTTTAGAGCAACCGGTGAGGGACATGTATCTTCGATCGTATTCCGCTCTGGTTATATTGATACGGAGAATAATATTCATCTAGATGTTGTGGGAACATTGTTGGACAAGCCTATCAATATTAAAAATCATCGGTATAATAAAAATAGCTTCATTTCTAAATTGGTTGAGTTGCATCCAAAAGATGCGACGGCTATGCAAAAGCTTAGCGAAAATCTAACAGAAACATTTACATATGAGGAGTTGAAGAGATATGTGGAGGGAATACGTGCTGAAATAGAGCATACAGAGGATAATGATAGTATATTGAAGCAAGCGATATGGCTCGCTTCATCGCATTATGAGATGACTTTCTCTTTGGATACTTCAATATCTGAAAGGGTTATTTTTCCAATTTCTGATACTGAAAAAAGGGGGATTGAAGATGCGAGATTTGTTCGTTTTATAACACCTAAGGGAGAGGTTATCTATTATGCAACTTATACTGCATATGACGGATTTAGTATTTTACCAAAACTATTGACAACTAAGGATTTTTATCATTTTACAGTCAAGCCCATCCATGGAGAAATTGCAAATAAAGGTGCTGCGATTTTTCCGCGAAAGATCAAAGGGAAATATGCTATGCTATGTCGTATTGATGGTGAAAATAATTATATCGCCTATTCCGATTATATCAACATTTGGAATGAAGCCATTCATTTAGTGCAAGAACCTGAAAGTCCTTATGAGTTTATACAGATCGGAAACTGCGGTTCCCCAATTGAAACCGCAGCCGGATGGTTAATTATTACACATTCTGTTGGCCCTATGCGCGAGTATTCAATTGGGGCTTCATTATTAGATTTGGAAAATCCACATATAGAAATAGGACGCCTTAGTCTTCCTATTTTAACTCCTAATGATATGGAAAGAGAAGGGTATGTCCCAAATGTTGTCTATTCATGTGGAGCTATTGTTCATAATGATCAGTTAATTATGCCTTACGCCATGTCGGACTATGCCTCGACTTATGCGACCATTAACTTGAATGAGTTGATTCAGGCTATTCTTCAACCTGAAATTTGATTTTTAAAGACTTATAAACAGTTAAGTAGGCTATAAAATAACATAACGTGCTTTCTGCTCCTTGATTGCGGTTAATGCCATAAGTTTCTAACCCATCACAGCATCCTTTGGTGCTGTGATCATATAGCGGGAGCTTAAGGTCATTTTCGCCTAAAAACCATTCAAAAGATCGAATCATTTTTTCAAAATATTCTTCATTTTTAGTGATTTCAAATACCTCCCTAAATAAAAGTACTGTGGCTGTAACATCAATGGGCTGTTGCCCGAATTTGCTTATATTTTGATTTTGTTTTGCCCATTTTTGATTGCCAATAATAGATAAAAACCCATTTTGCATAATGATATTTTCAAGAAAATAAAAGCTTGAAAATCCTATTTTTCTAAGTTTATCATCATTTAAATATTTGGTCGACATGAGTATTGCCAGTGGGATAATCGCATTGTCATATGCCAGAACGGGTTCAAACCATTTCCACTCATCATCAGCACTGGAATCATATTCATGTACTAATTTAAAAGCCAGTTTACGGAGTAACTCTGTGACTCTTTCATCATTTGGCTGTTGTTTTAGATATTCAGCAATACCCATCATCGTATAAGCGATAGCACGTATGGATTTTAAATTTTCAAAGTGTGGCATAGCTTTAAAAAACATATTTGATCCTAACTGATAGAAGTCAACAAAAGGTGCTGTATTAAATAGATATCCCAATGCCCATATAGCCCTACCAAAAGAATCTTCAGATCCGACTTCTTCTAAAAATTCATTCTGAAAATTCATGAAGTTATGAAATAATCCGTCCTCTCTTTGAGCATAGTAAATGTAATTAAGATAGGTCGAGATTCTCTTTCTAGTATCCTTTTCTCCAAAGGCTTCATATTGCATCAGGCTAACCAGAAGTGCTCTTGCGTTGTCATCCAAACAGTATCCTTCTCGATAGTTAGGTGTTGCAAATGTGGCATGTTGAATAATTCCTACATAATTTGTCAATCGATCAAGATGATCCCATCTGAATTTTGGAAAACGCTCTAACATCGTTATTTTTATATCGGTGTCGAGATTTACTTGTGTAGAGGAGAGCTTTTGGAGTAACTTGACATAAGATCCGCCTAATTTGTTCCAGGTCATTTTTTCACCATGATGGCGAGCCCTACTTCTAAGTTCTTCTAGTTTTTTAGGGTTATCAAATAGGTCAATGAGAATATTCTTTAATTCTTTATGATTTTTAAAATCAAATAAAATGCCTCTTCCATCTGCCAATAAATCTTTCGCATGCCAATAGGGAGTAGATAATACAGCCGCTCCAGCCCCTACAGCAAATGATAATGTTCCACTCGTAATCTGAGCTTCATTAATATAGGGAGTAATATAGATATCACATGCTGTTAAGTAGGTGGTTAGGGTTTCGTTACTGACAAAATCATTGACAAAAATGATGTTGTTTTCCAAGCCCATTTGTTTTATTAAGGCAGTTAGATACTCCCGATATTCTTCGCCAGATTCCAATAAAACGTTTGGATGCGTTTTTCCTACAATAAGGTAAACAGTATTAGGATATTCTTGTACGACCTTTGGAAGTGCATGTATAACTGTTTCAATTCCTTTGTTACGAGCTATAAAGCCAAAAGTAAGGATGATGCGTCTATCAGTCAACTGTAGTTTTTCTTTTGCATCGTTCTGTTGGTAATCAAAGGCTGGAACTCCATGAGGTATTAAACGTATTTTGTTTTCATGTACATGATATATTTTTTGGAGAAGTCCAATAGCATAGGAACTCATGACTACTACGATAGAAGCTCTTTTTGCAATTTCAATCAATATTGCTCTTTCATCAATATTTGGTTTTTCTAATATAGTATGTAAGTTGACCAATAAGGGCATATGAAGTAAATTGATCAAAGAGAGTATGTAAACACCGCTATTACCTCCAAAAATACCATATTCATGTTCCAGCACTACACAATCATATTTATTCTCGTTAATAAAATTGGCCGCTTGGATATAATCTAATTGCTGTTGGGGGTTAATTTCGAAAACAACTTCCTCATTATAAGAATAAGGTCGGTCTGAAAGAGCAATAATATGTTGGGTAATAGTTGAATCCTGATGGTCTATGGATTGTAGTAAATCATTGGTAAAAGTTGCTATTCCACATTGTTTTGGCAAATAAGTACTGATGTAGGCTATTTTCATGTTGAATTCTTAAATTTTTTAAATAATTAAATGATTTGATATGCCTGATTTTTTAGTTCAGCTGTTTTTGATGAATTTACCTTATTTATGTTTCATGACTGAAACAGGTTGATATAATGGTATTCGGTGATCATTGTTATTTTTAATGAGTTTATTAAGAATGATCGTATTTATTTTTTAAGGAATGTACATGGTGTTAAAAAAATTATTTATATATGTATTTGATCCTCAAGCTAAGCACGATAGCTTTTCATGGCTGTTGTGCTTGGCTTGAGAGCTATTGAAAGTATAGGTTCTGAATAAATATTAGTGAATTGCCCATATTCAACATACTAAACAATTAGAAATTAGAAAAGTTGAATGTTTTTGAATTGTTGAAGGTACTTCTTTTTAAATCAACAATAGAAATTTCTTTTTACCGTACTGTTAAATATTTGTTAATCGAATCAAATTATCCAGCGCATGAAAACAATTTCACTTCCCAAGTGTTATATCTATAGTATTTACTTTAAAAAAGGAGATTTTATTATGAGCGAATTAACATGGAAAGGTCGTTGGAACGAACTAAAAGGTAAAGTGAAACAACAATATGCAGATCTAACGGATGACGATCTATTGTACGCCGAGGGAAAAGAAGATGAATTATTAGGTAAACTTCAAAAGAAAACCGGAAAAACTAAGGAAGAGGTAGAAGATTGGTTAGATAAATTGAAATAGTAAATTTTAGTTTTATATAGCATAAAAAATGGTTAAGTACGATAAGTGCTTAACCATTTTTTTTTGTCTCCAATAATTTATTATTACAACAGTGCCTGATTCATCTTTTAATAATTTAATATTTTAAAAAATAATACATTTCAATTGTTTATTTTAAAAAAAAATGATCTGAAAATCAGTTGTTTGCGCATTATTTTCATTATTTTCCCTTATTTGTGAAAAAAAAATTTTAGCTTTGTGAAGCCCATCCCAAAAGGGCATGTTTTTCATAGGTAGATGAAAAGGTCGCGTTAAGTCTAACACGACCTTTTTTTATTTCCATCGATAGATTTGTTATAAATAATAAGCGCATGTTTATTTATCAATAGTTTTGAAAATTGCTTATTCAACATATCTAATTTTACTCAGTATTTTTTTTGATAACAATATTAGTCCTGTATATTTGCTTTTAGAGAAATGAGATGAATAGCTTTGTAAGAGGCGGAGTGGAAGGATTTAAATGGAGATCTTGAAATTTAAAGCTGCTTCAAATAAACTCCAAATAGTTGTTACAACATTACAGTTTTAATTTTAATCAATATCGTGTTTCTTCCGCCATAAACAAAAAAGCCTCACTAAAAGTAAGGCTTTCTAAACAGTGCTCCCAACTGGGCTCGAACCAGTGACCAAAAGATTATGAGTCTTCTACTCTAACCAACTGAGCTATAGGAGCGGTTATTATATTTTGTCAAAATGTAACGTTTACCGCGTTTTGACGATGCAAATATTGATATTTGTATTGATATTTCAAAATAAAAAGATGAAAAAAATTAAAAATATTATCCTCGATTATGGAGATGTGGTCTTTATGATCGACTTTTTGAGGATGGAGTCTGCCTTTAGTGAGTTGGGAATCAAAAATGTACGAGATTATTATGGTCACCGAGCACAAACAAAACTTTTTGATGATTTTGAACAAGGAAAAATTCCCGCAACAGCATTTCGAGATGGAATTCGTGAAATTTCCGGTATATATTCTTTGACGGATACACAAATAGATGCTGCATGGAATGCCATGTTAATTGGTGTGACGGATGGAAATCATGAATTATTGCTCGATCTTAAAAATGAATATCGCTTATTTTTATTGAGCAATAATAACGAAATTCATTATGGTTGGATTATGGATTATCTAAAAAATAATTTTGACCTCGATGATAATACAGCTTTTTTTGAAAAAGATTATTATTCACATTTAATGGGTATGCGTAAACCCAATGTTGAGATTTTCCAATTTGTATTAAAGGAAAATGGTTTGGTCCCCGATGAGACGGTTTTTATAGATGACAGTCCACAGCATTTAAAGACTGCGAGTGAATTGGGATTAAAAACTTATTTGCTCACTAAACCTGATACCTTATATGATTTAATTTATCGTGAAGGCTTATTGAAAAAATAGTGAGATTCTTTTTGTATATCTCAATCATAATTGTACCTTTGCATCACTTTAAAAATTAAAAGGCTACGAAAGGAGGTATATACAGAGCATGATTATCGTAAATGTAAAAGAAGGAGAATCTTTAGATAGAGCATTAAAACGTTTCAAGAAGAAATTCGAAAAAACAGGAGTTTTAAGAGAACTACGTTCTCGTCAAGCTTATGAAAAGAGATCTGTAACTCGTCGTATTCAAGTTAAGAAAGCGATCTACAAACAAGGATTAAACCAAGAGGTTTCAATCTAAGGTTTCTAAAAAGATATAAAAAAGGGAAAAGTTTACTTTTCCCTTTTTTTATGCGCTTTAATTCGGTAAATTAGTTACAAATAGAATGGATTATGTATATAAAAGAGTTTGAACGGTATCTTCAATATGAAAGGCGCTACTCTAAACACACTTTAATAGCTTATTTACATGAAATTAGTCTGTTTTTAGTGTTTCTAGAGAATGAACATCTTCCATTCGAAGAGGTTGGCCATCGTGATATGCGTCATTATTTCGCCATGATGACAGAAGCGAATAAATCGGCTACGACAGTGAATCGAAGCATCTCGGCATTACGGACTTATTATAAGTTCTTACAGCGAGAGGATATTGTGAAAGATAATCCGATACAAGTGAAAGCTCTGAAAATGCCTAAGAAGTTACCAGTGGTAGTTGAGAAGGATAAATTGATGTTGTTGCTGGACCACTTAGAAGAGAACGTGCATGATTTTGAAAGTCGTCGAAATAAATTGGTGATGGAACTTTTATTTGGTACAGGTATTCGACTTGCAGAATTATTACAAATTCAGGATAGAGATATTGATTATTATAACAAAAATATTCTTATATTCGGTAAAAGGAGTAAGGAAAGGTTAGTTCCTATTAATGGGACATTAATAAAAGAGCTACAGCTTTATTTACACGCTAAAAGTTTATACATTGAAAATAATAAATCAAGTTTCTTAATCGTTACTAAAGAGGGAAAACCGGCCTACGAGAAATTGATCTATAGAATTGTGCATAAATGTCTGTCGATGGTTTCTTCACAACAGAAGAGAAGTCCGCATATTTTGCGACATACTTTCGCGACAGCATTATTGGACAATGGTGCAGATCTTAATGCAATAAAGGAGCTCCTCGGGCATGCGGGGCTTGCGGCAACACAAGTCTACACGCATAATTCTGCGGAGCGGTTAAAGTCTATTTATAAACAAGCTCATCCAAAAGCTTAAAAAAAGGAGGAAAAATGAACATTACTGTGCAATCAATTAAATTTAATGCTGATCAAAAGCTAATTGAGTTTATCCAAAGAAAAACAGGTAAATTGAATCAGTTTTTAGACTCAATCATTGGTGGAGAATGCTATTTACGTTTAGAAAATGTAGATGATGAATCTAATAAGGTATCGGAAATTAAAATAAATATACCAGGGAGTCAACTTTTTGCAAAAGGACAAGCTAAGAGTTTTGAAGAAGCAACTGATATTGCAGTAGAATCCTTAAGGAGACAGATTAATAAACATAAGACCAAAACTAAAACACAGGCCAGTAATCATAAAGAGATCTTGACGACTGAAGAAGAAGAATATTAGTATATAATAGTTTAATAAATGAAAGACTAATCATTATGATTAGTCTTTTTTTGTGTAAAACAAGGAGTTAACAATGCGCATCTGGGCTTCTTTTTATGCTAAAGACAACTATTTATAATTGTTCAAAATAATTTAAAACTTACTTGGATTGATTATAAATAATGATTATTTTTGCTTCATCATAATGAATTAAGAAATGTCAAACAAAATCTGTCCATTAACAAATGTAGAAGAGGTCTTTAAAACTGAAACTGGTGCCATATATCAGTGTAGTCGTAAAAACTGCTATTGGATGGAATTTGCGGGTTCAACGACATCTTTTTCGGTGTCAGACTTTTTTAAATTTAAGAAATCAATAGATAATATTGATGTCGAGAAAATGCTAACAGACACTGCACGTTCTGCGGATTTTACATTGGTAATGCCTTTTCGAACAGAACGTTGCTTTCTCCTGGCAGTTCAAGATGTTTTGAATTTAAGAGATTTGTTAGATGGAGCTAAATTTATGATCGAATTAAATAGTATTGTTAAGGCTTGTTTACGTAGTTCTCAGATTACTGTGTTAGCTTAATTTTCCATTCTTTGTAATTATACTGATTCTAAACAGTTTAACCTTTTTTCCGCTAATTTAGACTGAATTCGTATTGCAAATTTTTTATACAAAAATCTGTAATGTCCCCTATATTTGTAGTGTTCAAGTAAGTCAAGTATTTGAAACTTGATTATTATAATTAGTATTAAAACTTACAGATATGAAAGATTTATTAAAATTAAAATCTTCTTTAACAGAAGAGATCGAAAATATATTAAATGCTCAAATTAAAGTTGAAGCACATTCTTCTTCACTATACTTAGCGATGTCATCTTGGTGTGATGATCAAGGTTTGGAGAATGCAGCAGATTTTTTTGCTAAACAGTCCAATGAAGAGCGTGAGCATATGTTGAAAATCTTCAATTATATTAACAATAGAGGCGGTCGTGCTATTTCACCAGAAGTAACAGGTATTCCTTCAGATTTTGATTCATTCCGTGGGATTTTCGAATCAGCATTGGAACAAGAGATGTTTGTTACTGAACAATTTAACAACATCGCAGACAAATGTATGAAAGCTAAAGATTACGTAACATTTAACTTTTTACAATGGTTCTTAGCAGAGCAAGTTGAAGAGGAATTTGTTGCGAGAAGAATCTTAGAATTATTTGATGTAATTGGAGAAGATGGTACTGGACGTTGGGAAATTGATAAACACTTACTTAAAGTTACTTTTGCTGGTGAATAATTAATTTATTCTTATAAATAAAATGAAAGGCGACTTATTTCAAATAAGCCGCCTTTTTTATATACAACTATTCATTATTTTGCGTTATGGTTGTGTAAATTATTATGTATATTGAGATACAAATAGAATAAGTTGTTTTGATGTCGGATAAATTCGAAATATCAGGAAATACTCATAGGGTCATCTTTCTTATCGTCTTCTTTTTTGTTGTGGGTAATGCACAAGCCCAACTCCAGAAAAAGGAGGTGTACGGATTTGTTGTGGATATCGATGGGCAACCGCTTGCTGGCGTCAATGTGCGTCTGACAACTTCTTTGGATACCGTCATGGCAATTTCTTCCAAAACAGGTTTCTACAAATTTTACCAAATTAAAGGAAGTAATATCCGTTTAAACTACAGTTCTTTAGGCTTACAGATTGTTGATCGTTCTTACCCTCAGTATAATACAACAGATCGTGTTATTGCGGAGACTGTTGTTTTAAAACCACAGGTTTCAGTGCTCAAAGAAATTGTTATTAAGAAATATAAACCAATCGTCTTCAAAGAGGATACGGTTCAATTTAATATGGGAGCTTTCCAGTTTGATCGACGCACACTGCTGGAGGATGCGCTTAAACAATTACCGAACTTCCAGGTTTCTCGTGATGGCTCTGTATATGCTTTTGGTAAACCGATTACTTCTGTACAAGTAGATGGTAAAAAATTCTTTGGAGGAGATGTGCTTACCGCTACTCGAAATCTTCCTGCGGATTTTATTAAAAATATTCAGGTTATTGATTTTTTCGGAGATGAAGCAAGTGCTAAGGGAACAAAAACTGGTGAGTCTGAGAAAATTCTAAATATTGTTTTGAAAGATGACAAGAAAAAAATAAGTTTTGGACAGGTTACAGGTGGTTTAGGTGATCAGGAACGATACCTTGCGAGTGCAGGCCTCAATAAATTCAATGATGGTCAAGAACTATCTTTTGTAGGATCTGTTAATAATACAAATACGAATCTTTTTTCTTTCGGTTCTCCAAATGGAGGAGGTTCCAGGGATCGTGTAATGGGCGAATTGGCAGACTTTGCCGACCCTACTGATGGTTTTAATGCTATTGGGTCCTTGGGAACAAGTTTTTCCACTAATTTGAATGATAAAATTAGTGCTTTTGGACGTTACAGCTATACAAATACAAAGAATACGACGAGGGGGAATTCCTATCTACAGTCTGTATATGGTAATAACATTATAACCAACCAAGAGGATTATGTAACAAAGACTGTTGATAATGCGCATCATATGAATTGGGGGTTTGATATAAAATTATCTGATTCAGATCTTTTAAAAATATCTCCAACTTTTTCATGGAATAAATCGAAAGGTAATGAATCTAGAGATCGATATATTAAGAATAGACAGATCACAAACGATGGGGAATATGCTTCTGACAACAGTAGTACGAGTCCAAATGCTGAAGTAGACATCTTATATGCCAAAAGTTTTAAGAAGCCAGGACGGAAATTAGTGTACAATTTACATCTGGGATATAATTCAGTCGATAAAAAAGAGGATATAGTTGACCGGAATAAGATTATAGATAGTGCGTTTAATCAAGTGCAAATTAAGGATAGTTTCTTAAATCAATTTGTGAAAAGTGAAAACAAAAATCAAGATATTAAAAGTTCGCTATCTATTATAGAGCCAGTGGACAAGGGCGGAGTATTAGAATTGAATTATGACTTTAGTTACACCTCAATTGATGCAAGGCGGTTAGTTCATGAACGAAATAATGAATTGGTAGATTTTGGTCGAGTTGATTCTCTTAGTTTAAGTTACGATTATGCTTTTTCATCCAATAGAGTTGGCATGAAATATCAACAGGATATATTCAATAAATTTAAATATAATATCGGATTTGCGGTTCAACCAACAGAACTTAAAGGTTTTTCTAAAGATAAATCAATTCAAACATCTTATAGTAATGTAAATCTTATACCAGCAGCGGGGGTCAAATGGAAATTTAATGAGAATTCTGATTTGTCAATTGATTACTTAGGTAAAAATAATCAACCTAATTTCTATCAGATTCAGCCGATATTGGATAATACAAATTCACAAAATATTATACAAGGAAATCCAGAATTACAAGCAGAATTCGCTAACCGTATCTTGGCTAAATATCGAAAATCAATTGTAAAAAGGGGACAATATTTTGAAAGTAGTATTGCTTATAATTTTATTTCAAATAAAATTGTCTCTAATCGGACTACTATTCCTAATTCAACAATACAAAAAACTACCTTCTTAAATACATCGGGTTATTATGATATCAAGGCATACTACTTATTTACTGCAGCTTTGTTTAACGATAATATACAGATGAGTTTGAATGGCAATGCTGATTTTTATAATAATGTCACTTACATAAATGACATTCGTAATGACGGTGGACATTTTTTATATTCGCAGTCTCTGCAATTCAGGTACATGTTTAATGATGTATTTGAAGCTGAACTTAATGGAAATTACGCATTAAACAAAGCTACCTATAAACGACCTTATAATGATCAAATTGTGGCGCATACCGGTGTGCTTGGTTTGGGATCCAAATATTATGTGAGCGCACATGGATCTTTTGGTGTAGAGGTATCGCAAAGGTTAAATTCGGGATATTCATCATCATCATGGACAAATATAAATCCCACAATTATTAATGCATATTTTGAATATACTTTTATGCGTAATAATTTAGCAATGTTACGGATTCAGGGCTTTGATTTACTAAATCAAAATTCAGGTATTACCAGAGATGTAATAGGAAATGATATATTTGACGTTCAAAATGAAAGGTTATCTCGTTATTTTATGGTCTCTTTAAATTTCCGTTTACAAAAATATCCTAAAAAATCATAATGAAAGCAGTTGTTATAACAAAATTTGGTGGACCTGAAGTTTTGAAGATAAAGGAGGTGGATACACCAACTTGTACTGGGCATCAAGTGTTGATTGCTGTAAAAGCAGCAGGTATGAATAGGCCAGATGTGTTTCAACGGAAGGGAAATTATGCGGCCCCTGAAGGTGCCCCCGCTGATATTCCAGGTCTTGAGATTTCGGGAGAAATTGTATCCATTGGTGAGTTGGTAGATGAATGGAAAATTGGTGATCAGGTCTGTGCTCTTTTATCTGGTGGAGGATACGCAGAATATGTCGCTGTTGATCAGGGACAGTGCCTGCTTATACCTAAAGGATTGACTTATGAAGAAGCTGCCGCTTTACCAGAAACATTGTTTACCGTGTACCACAATGTCTTTCAAAGAGGGGAACTAAAATATGGCAATAGCTTTTTAGTTCATGGTGGAAGTGGAGGTATTGGATCAATGGCAATTCAGTTAGCAAAGCTTGCAGGAGCAAAAGTGTATACAACAGTGGGATCGGGTGACAAAGCTACTTACTGTAAAGAATTGGGAGCGTCAGTGATCATTAATTATAAGGAGCAGGACTTTATGGAGATTATTGGAGACAATAAAATTGATGTTATACTTGACAGTATAGGAGGCGATTATTTTGCAAAGAACCTTGAAGTATTGAAACCGGATGGTCATCTGATCTACATTAACGCAATGAAAGGTGCTAAAGTAGAATTAAATCTTTTTAAATTGATGCAAAAACGAATCTACCTATCAGGTAGTCTTTTAAGAAGTAGATCTATTTTATTTAAAAAAAATGTGCGCGATGACATAAATAAACAGATCTTACCTCTAATCAAACCAGGTGTTTTTAAAGCAAATATCTACAAGACCTTTCAATTGGAAGAGGCTTCTGCTGCCCATGCATTGTTAGATTCTGGTGACTTTACAGGAAAGCTTGTCTTTGTTCTTTAAAATAGATGTGCAATTCCTTTTTGATATTGTAATGGAGTAAATCCTGTCGCTTCTTTGAAATATTTGTGAAAACTGACAAAGTTTTGAAAACCACATTCGAAGCAAATTTGTTTCACATTATATTTACGTTCTGCTAACAATTTACAGGCATGCCCAATACGTATTTCGATAAGATATTGAAATAGAGTTTTTCCAGATTTAGCTTTAAAGTAGCGACAAAACGAGTTTGTAGTCATTCCAGTTAATGTCGCAATATCTTCTAACTTGATTTGTGATTTGTAATTTTGTGTAATATAATCCATGATAACAGTCATTCTTCTGAAATCTAGATCTTGACTGTCAATCGGATAATTTTCACTGGACAACAAAGTATAGGCTTCAGATTCTGCTATTAAAGTTAAGACTTCTATTAGTGCTATTATTTTAGTTGAGTTGTTATTGTTTAAAACCTTTTCTATTAGAGATTTAGCTAATTGCAAAATTGATTTATTTAACTGAATTCCCCTTTTAGATTTTTTTAATAAATTCTTTAATTTGTAATTTTCCGGCAGATTAAAGAAAGCGTCGCCAAGAAAATTTTCTTTAAAATGGGAAACTCTAATGTCCGCAGGTTCGGGACAGTTATCATCTAAATAGCAGGAGTCAAATAGCCAATAATGAGGTAAGTTAGATCCAACCAATACAATATCACCATTTGTAAAATTTTTAATACTGTCACCAATAAATTGGGTTCCCGATCCCTTTCCGAAATGAATTAATTCAAGCTCTTCATGGTAGTGCCAAATATTATGATTTTGTGGAATAATATCGTTCCTCACGCTGAATGACTGTACGTTACTATTATTGACTTTTAGTAGTTGTGGTTTCATTTATTAATAAATATATGCACTATATTTTACAGTTCTACTATTTTGAATGGTAATATAGCGTAATAATTGGGTAAAATACTTAAATTTTCTTTCATTAATTATTCCTTATTTTACATAAACCAATGATAAATTATATTTTATATGTCAGTTAGTAAAAATAATAAATTAGCGATTGTACTCGTAACATCCCTCTTTTTCTTTTGGGGCTTTGTTCATAATTTGGACCCTATTTTAATTCCGCATCTTCGTAATGCATTTAGTCTAACGCATTTACAGGCTTCTTTAGTGGATTCAGCTGTTTTTATTGCTTATTTTTTACTAGCTATTCCGGCCGGTATGATCATGAAAAAATATGGTTATAAATCGGGTATTTTAATAGGTCTGACAATTTTTGCTATTGGTTGTTTTTTATTTATACCAGCAGCTAATCAGATTAGTTATGTATTCTTTTTAACGGCTTTATTTGTTGTGGCTTGTGGTTTAACTATTTTGGAAACTGCGGCAAATCCCTATGTTACGGTATTAGGTGACCCCAGTAAAGCAACGCATCGATTGAATTTTGCCCAATCCTTTAATGGACTGGCAGCATTTATAGCTCCAATCTTAGGCGGAAAATTTATTTTAGCAGAACAACCAAAATCTGATACTGAGATTGCCGCCATGAGCGAGCAGGTTAAATTAGCCTATATGCAGGCAGAGACTGCAACTGTAAAAGCGCCTTATATGATTTTAGGCTTAATTATATTGATTGTTGCCGCAATTCTTTTTTTTACTAAACTTCCTGATATTAAAGATGATGAAGGCGAACAAAAGGCTGGTTTCTTTCATGCATTTAAGCATAAAAATGTAAAGTGGGGAGTAATCGGACAGTTTTTTTATGTGGGAGCACAGGTGTGTGTGTTGAGTTTTATGGTACTTTATGCCACTGAGGTTGCTGGAATCACTCCCTTAAATGCTTCCAAATATGCTAGTTTTGCAGGTTTAGCTTTTATGCTAGGTCGTTTTGTTGGAACATTTTTTATGAAATTTATACAGCCGCTAACTTTGCTGATGATTTATTCAATCATTTGTATTGCATTGTCATTTATTGTGATATACGGAAGTGGTACAATAACAGTTTATGCATTAATTGCAGTAGCATTTTTTATGTCTATTATGTTTCCCACAATATTTGCTGTCGGAGTTGAGGGAATTGGGGCAGATACCAAATCAGCTTCAAGTTTAATCATTATGTCGATTGTAGGTGGAGCGATTTTGCCACCTTTATTGGGATTGATTTCAGATAAAACTGGTAATCTTCAATTGGGCTACTGGGTACCGATGATCTGTTTTGTAGTAGTGCTTTTATTTTCTTTAGCTAATAAAAATAATTTAAAGACACAATCTTCTCACGAATAATAATTGTAAAATGACTCAATATACTTTTGCCTTAGATCTGGTTAATGATCCCAAATTAATTGCTGAATATGAAAAATATCATAGGAGCGTCAGTTCGGAAATTCAACAATCAATTTTAGATGCCGGTGTAACTAAAATGCAAATTTTTAGATTTGAAAATCGCTTGTTTATGATCATGGAAGTGGATGACACTTTTACATTTGAAAGAAAAGCAAATATGGATGCTACCAATCCAAAAGTTCAGGAATGGGAACAGCTGATGTGGAAGTACCAGAGTGCTATTCCGGGAGCTAAAGAAAATGAGAAGTGGGTTTTAATGAAACAGATATTTGATTTGAAGAAATAAAATGATAAAGGATAAAAAAACATATTTGCAGATTCATCCAGAGGATAATGTATTAGTGGCTTTGCAAGATTTGCCTAAAGGAACGTTAATTGAATGGAAAAATAGCAGTTTTCATTTATTGCAAGATGTAGCTGCCAAACATAAGTTTACCATCTCTCCTTTAAGTCAAGACGCTGAGGTTTATATGTATGGTGTGTTGGTTGGAAAGGTTAACTGTGCATTAGAAACTGGTGCCTTGATTTCTACAGAAAATCTACGTCATGCCGCCGATGATTTTAAGCTAAGTAAAAGAAGAACGGACTGGATAAAACCTGATGTTTCATCTTTTTTAGCAAAAACCTTCAATGGCTTTCATCGATCTAATGGATCGGTCGGTACTGCTAATTACTGGTTAGTAATCCCATTGGTTTTTTGTGAAAATAGAAATGTCCTGACTTTAAAGACAGCTTTTGAAGAGAAGTTGGGGTATAAAGTAAGGGCAAATGATTATACCACTGAAGTGGATGAATTGATCCGTTTATATCAATCAGGTGCAGATATTAATCAGATCATTGCTCAGGATTTAAGTTCTTCGGCAACGCGAGCAAGCGACCATCGCTTATTTGAAAATGTCGATGGAATCAAGTTTTTAAATCATGAAATGGGCTGTGGCGGTACACGTATGGATTCGGATGCACTTTGTGGTTTGCTTGCAGGCTATATTACACATCCAAATGTAGCAGGTGCAACCATCTTAAGTTTAGGTTGTCAACATGCTCAAGCCTCAATATTACAAGCGGAGATCGCGAAAAGGGATTCGAAGTTTGATAAACCTTTGTATATTTTTGAACAACAAAAAGAAGGTACGGAGAAGGAATTAATGCAAAAGGCTGTGAAGGCAACATTTGCAGGAATGATGGAAGCAAATAAATGTATACGTCAACCCGCTACCTTAGATAAATTATGTATAGGTCTCGAATGTGGCGGATCGGATGGGTTTTCTGGTATCTCTGCAAATCCTGCTCTCGGATATCTTTCTGATATTTTAGTAACGTTAGGTGGATCTGTTATTTTAGCTGAATTTCCAGAGTTATGCGGGGTAGAACAAGAGTTAAGTGACCGATGTGTAGATGAAGAGACTGCGGATAAATTTATGGAGTTAATGCGTGTTTATAATGCGAAAGCTGAGGCTGATGGTTCTGGTTTTTATATGAATCCTTCTCCTGGCAATATTCGTGATGGTCTGATCACCGATGCAATAAAGTCTGCTGGAGCTGCCAAGAAAGGCGGTACATCGCCTGTAACTGCAGTAATTGATTATCCAGAGTTAGCCAATAAGCCAGGTCTTAATCTGCTATGTACACCAGGAAATGATGTTGAAAGTACTACCGCAGAAGTTGCTGCAGGAGCAAATATTGTTTTGTTTACCACTGGTCTAGGAACACCAACGGGTAATCCAATAACTCCAGTGATTAAACTGTCTACAAATACAAAGACATTTGAGAAAATGCCAGATATCATCGATATTAACTGTGGGACTATTATCGAGGGTGAGGAATCAATTCAAGAAGCGGCACATCGTATATTAGATTATGTGATTGAAGTGGCTAGCGGAGCAGTGGTGCCGAAAGCGGTACTTCTGGGACAGGATGACTTTATTCCTTGGAGAAGAGGCGTATCTTTATAATCATAATTTTGTGTCAAGATTATCAGTAAAGCTTGGTAGACACGTTCTTTTTGTTAATAAATTTTAATAATCATTGGGTAGCTGTTCATGAAGTACCATGGATCAGATATTAATAATAAATAATATAATAACATGTCAAAATTGCAAAATAAAGTAGCTGTTATCACAGGTGGTGGAAGTGGAATAGGTCGTGCAATAAGTTTGCTTTTTGCCGCAGAAGGAGCAACTGTTCATATTCTGGATCTAAATATTGAAGGGGGGCAAAGTGTCGTTTCTGAAATAACTAATCAAGGAGGACGGGGATTTGTCCATGCATGTAATGTAAGTCTTCAGGATGAGGTGTTATCAATTGTAAATACTATCGGTAAAATTGATATTTTAGTTAACAATGCAGGTATCGCTCATGTTGGAAATCTAGAAAATTGTAAAACTGAAGATTTTGAAAGAGTATTTAATGTAAATGTTAAAGGTGCTTATAATGCGCTTTATGCAGTTGTTCCAAAAATGAAGGAAAATGGTGGCGGGGCAATTCTTAATCTAGCGTCCATTGCAGCTTGGGTCGGAATTACAGATCGATTCGCATATTCAATGAGTAAAGGTGCCATTTTTGCAATGTCACTATCGGTTGCTCGTGATTACATGGCAGATGGAATTAGATGTAATAGTATTTCACCTGCAAGAGTACACACACCATTTGTGGATGGTTTCATTGCCAAAAACTACCCAGGACAAGAAGCAGAGGTCTTTGAGAAATTGTCAAAGAGTCAACCGATTGGACGTATGGCACAACCTGAAGAAATTGCTAAATTGGCTTTGTTTTTATGTAGTGACGATGCCGGTTTTATCACTGGAAATGATTATCCTATTGATGGAGGTTTTATAAAACTAAATAATTAAATTAAGGATCTTTTGAGATCACTTTATATAATATTAATATTGAAAATATGAAATTAATACGTTTTGGAGCAGCGGGAAAAGAACAAATTGGTGTTCAGATAGATGGTGTAAATTATGATGTATCTGCATTTGGAGGTGATTATAATGAGTCTTTTTTTGAGAATGACGGTTTAGAGGCTTTAGAAGAGTTTGTTAAAGCAAATAATGGTAAATTAATTCCTGTACCAGATACTGAAAGAATTGGTGCACCATTTGCAAGACCTTCTAAAATAGTTTGTATTGGTCTTAATTACAAAGATCATGCAGAAGAAACAGGAGCTACAATTCCTGCAGAACCTATTATTTTTATGAAATCTACTACTTCTTTAGTAGGTCCATACGATCAGGTAATGATACCTCGCGATTCTGTTAAAACTGACTGGGAGGTGGAGTTCGGAATTGTTATTGGTAAAACCGCATCTTATGTGGAAGAAGCTACTGCATTGGATTATGTAGCGGGATATGTGTTGCATAATGATGTTTCTGAACGTGAATATCAATTAGAACGTGGTGGAACATGGGATAAAGGTAAAGGTTGTAATACGTTCGCTCCTATGGGACCCTTTTTGTCAACTAAAGATGAAATCAAAGATATTAATGACGTCAATATCTGGTTGAAGGTAAATGGTAAAATGTATCAAAATGGAAGTACTAAAAATTTAATCTTTTCAGTACCTTTTATTGTGAGTTATGTGTCTCAATTTATGACATTGCTGCCGGGCGATGTAATTTCTACTGGTACACCAGCAGGTGTTGGATTAGGATTTAATCCTCCAATTTATTTAAAACCTGGCGATGTGATTGAATTGGGTGCCGATGGTCTAGGTGAGTCCCGTCAAGAGGTAATTGCTTATTCAAAATAATTAATTCTTATGCGTATAGATGCTCATCAACATTTCTGGCAGTACGATCCCAGACGACATAATTGGATTACTAGTGAAATGAAGGTTTTACAACAAGACTTTATTCCGCTAGATCTGCAGTTTATACTGGAAAAGAATGATTTTGATGGCTGTATTGCTGTTCAAGCAGATCAGTCTGATGAAGAAACAAAGTATTTGGTGCAATTGGCAAAAGAATATTCTTTTGTAAAAGGAGTCGTTGGTTGGGTCGATTTACGAGCTTCGAATATTGATGAACAGTTGCATCAGTATAGAGATGAAGCTATTATTAAAGGATTTAGACATATTGTAGAAGGGGAGGAAGATCCCGATTTCTTACAGCGAGATTCATTTTTAAAAGGGATAGAATCTCTAACGAAACATCGTTATACATACGATCTTCTGATTCGTCCTCGTCATTATGCTGGTGCTATAACATGCGTCCAATCAAATCCAAACCAAACATTTATTTTGGATCATATTGCTAAACCCCCAATTAAATCACGCGAGTTTGAAGAATGGGCATTATTTATTGAAGAATTAGCAGCTTTTTCAAATGTTAGTTGCAAAGTTTCTGGTCTTGCTACTGAGGCAGACTGGAAAAGTTGGCGACTGGATGATTTTACACAGTATTTAGGACATGTATTTGATTCATTTGGTAAAGATCGAATTATGTTTGGATCCGATTGGCCGGTATGTTTATTAGCAGCATCTTATGAAGAAAGTGTTACTATTGTGGAATCGAAATTGGACGCATTTACTGCTGCTGAGAAAGAGGCGTTCTGGGGATTGAATGCATTAAAAACCTATAATTTATAAGGTAGAATATGAATTTGAATTTGAAAGATAAAGTTATAATTGTCACAGGAGGTGCAAAAGGCATTGGTAAGGCAATTGTTTTAGGTTTGGCAAAAGAGGGTGCTATTCCGGTAATTGTTGGACGTAGACAGGTTGATAATGATCTTGTTAAGCAAGAAGTAGAAGCTCTTGGCGGGCAGGCTTTTGCTGTGCAGGCAGAACTGTCTGATCCGAAAGATTGTGAGACTGCAGTTGCGACAACAATTACTCATTTTGGGCGTATAGATGGCTTAGTGAATAACGCAGGAGTGAATGACGGAGTAGGTTTAGCCTCTGGTAATTATGAAAAGTTTTTAGCTTCTTTACATAAAAATCTAATTCATTATTATTTAATGGCGCATCATGCATTAGATGCTTTGATCGCATCACAAGGTAGTATTGTAAATATTACTTCAAAGACGGCAGAGACAGGGCAAGGCAATACATCAGCTTATGCAGCCTCTAATGGCGGTAGAAATGCGCTAACAAGGGAGTGGGCTGTGGAACTGCTTCCACACCGAATCCGCGTGAATGCAATTGTCGTCGCAGAATGTGCTACGCCACAATATGATACCTGGATACAAACTTTAGATAATCCTGTAGAAACTTTAAAGAAAATCACAGATCGTATTCCACTAGAACATAGAATGACTACTTCAGAGGAAATTGCTAATACAGCATTATTTCTTTTGTCCGACAAATCTAGTCATACAACAGGGCAGTTGATTCATGTTGATGGTGGTTATGTTCATCTTGATCGCTCGATCATTGCCGAGCAATAACCATAGGAAGTTATTGAGGAAATAAAAAGGGCTTTTAATATTTATTAAAAGCCCTTTTACTATTCAATCGATAAGGATTAACCTAATTTACCAATTTCTTGAACTAAATCAACGATCTTGTTAGAGTAACCCCACTCGTTGTCATACCAAGAGATAACTTTAACGAAGTTTTCATTTAATGAAATACCCGCTTTAGCATCAAAGATAGATGTGCGCGCATCACCTACGAAATCAGTTGAAACAACTTCGTCTTCTGTGTAACCTAAAATACCTTTTAAATCACCTTCAGAAGCTTCCTTCATAGCCGCTTTGATTTCTTCGTAAGTAGCAGATTTTGCTAAACGTACTGTTAAATCAACAACAGAAACGTCTGCTGTAGGAACGCGTAAAGACATACCTGTTAATTTACCTTTTAATTCAGGTAAAACTAAACCAACAGCTTTAGCTGCACCAGTAGAAGAAGGGATGATGTTTTGATAAGCACCACGTCCACCTCTCCAGTCTTTCACTGAAGGTCCATCAACTGTTTTTTGAGTTGCAGTAACAGCATGTACAGTTGTCATTAAACCTTCAACGATACCAAATTTGTCGTTTAATACTTTAGCAACAGGTGCTAAACAGTTTGTTGTACATGAAGCGTTTGAAACGATATGTTGATCTGCTTTTAAGTCTTTATGATTAACACCCATAACGAAAGTAGGAGTATCATCTTTAGCAGGTGCTGACATTACTACTTTTTTCGCACCAGCATCAATGTGTTTCTGTGCTAATTCTTGTGTCAAGAAGAAACCTGTAGATTCAATAATAACTTCTGCACCAACTTCATTCCATTTTAAGTTTGCAGGATCTTTTTCTGCTGTAACACGAATTGTTTTTCCGTTAACCACTAAGTTTCCGTTAACAACCTCTACTGTTCCATCGAATTTACCATGTGTTGAATCATATTTCAACATATACGCCATATAATCTGGCTCCACCAAGTCATTGATACCAACAACTTCAACATCTGGACGATTTACCGCAGCTCTGAATGCTAAACGACCAATACGGCCAAATCCGTTAATTCCAATTTTCATATTATTAATTTTTATTGATATAATATTTTATAAGATTATGAATAGGTTCCTTTATAATTGTCCCTATTGATATATTAAATTCTTCCGTTGCCACCTCTTTAAGCAAATTTTCAAAATTAGCGGCTACGGAGCCTGTAAAGTGAATGTCATTATCAGGATGTTCCTTGTACAATGGTTTAATGAAAGTTTTAAGAAACAAACGAAATCCATTTTTTACAATCTGAATAATGAATGGATGATTTTTGTTTTCCAACACAAATTCGGAGAATGAATTGAGAAAAATAGTTGGTTGAGGGGAATTATAAACCTTTTCCAAGATTATTTTCCGATCAATAGCATATTTATTTAATAGTTTATCCTGCAGATCTTGCGGGAGTGTATCTGTTAAATAATGCTTTAACAACATTCTTGATGTCCAATTCGTCGATCCTTCATCGGCTAAAATATAACCGAGGCCATAGTTATTTGGGATAACTTTTTTTCCCGTATAAAATGCCGCATTTGAGCCACTTCCGATAATGCCGATAATGCCTTTTTCATCGCCAAAAGAAGAAATTGCAGAGGCGATAACATCATGTTCCACCTTTACTTTCGCGTTAATAAAGAATTTTTCAAATACAGTTTTGATTTTGTTCTTGCGTTCCGGAGAAGATGAACCAGCACCAAAAAAATAAATCCGTTTGATCTTTTCAGCATTATTGATCAAATTGGTATTCTTATTTAATAGTTGTGCAATATATCGCTCGTCTTGCAGATAAGGGTTAATTCCACTTGTACGAAAGCCCGTGATCACACGACCTTTATCGGCTAATCTCCAATCTGCAAATTTTGAACCACTGTAGACCACTGCAATCATCTGAATTCTCTATTTTTTTATTTTAAATAGCCAATACTTGAACAAGTTCTAACATATCAGAACTTAATTTGTATTCTTTATTATTAATAGCCTCCTCTAGTGGAGTCGTAACAACTTCATTCCCTCTAACACCAACAGTCATACGATTGTTTCCTTTTAATAATTCTTTTACGGCAGCAAAACCTAAACGGCTCGCAAGTACCCGATCAAAGCTTGATGGAGAACCACCGCGTTGTAAGTGCCCTAAGATACTAACTTTTGTGTCATAATAATCAAATTTTTCTTTCACTTTTTTAGCTACATTATAGGCGCCTCCGTTTTGATCACCTTCTGCGACAATAACAATTGAAGATGATTTTTTTCCACGGCCATCTGCAGCTGATAAGTGAGCAATTAATTCATCTATCGCTGTTTCCTTTTCTGGCAACAAAATTGCTTCTGCACCACCAGCTATACCAGCATTCAAGGCAATACAGCCAGAGTCTCTTCCCATAACTTCAATGAAAAATAAACGCTCATGGGATGCAGCTGTATCTCTAATTTTATCTATTGCTTCGATAACTGTATTAGTTGCCGTATCATAACCTAATGTGAAATCAGATCCGTATAAATCGTTATCGATTGTACCAGGGATACAAATAACTGGAATATCATATTCTTTTGAGAAAAAGTCTGCACCTGTAAAAGTTCCATCTCCACCTATAGCAACCAAAGCATCAATACCGGCCGCTTTTACATTTTCGTAAGCTTTTGCTCTTCCTTCTTTTGTTTTAAATTCGAGACATCTCGCTGTTTTAAGAATAGTTCCGCCTAATTGGATAATATTACTAACCGAACGTGATGTCATTTCTGTAAAGTTACCGTCCAACATACCTTGATATCCTTGGTATATACCGGTAACACTTAATTTTTCGTATAATGCTGTACGGACAACCGCTCGAATGCAAGCATTCATGCCTGGAGCGTCTCCGCCTGATGTAAAAACTCCGATTCTTTTAATATTCACCACTGTCAAAAATTTTAGGTTGTACGAATATAGTGTATTTTTTACACTATTGAAATTATTTTTTATTTTTTTGTTTCGATAAAAATTAAGGTAAAGTTATTAACTTTATAGCATAAGCTACATATTCAACTCATTGGTTTAAGTAAAGATAATAAATTAGAAAAGTTTTGTATACTACATTTACAGTCGATTGTGTCATTTTCGGTTTTTATGAGGGGGAACTACATGTTCTACTAACGGAGAGAAATGAATATCCTTTTAAGGATTGGTGGGCGTTGCCTGGTTTTTTTGTTAATAATGATGAAGAAATGGAGGATGCTGTTAAACGGATATTATATGAAAATACAGGTCTTAAGGATGTATTTTTGGATCAATTGTATGCCTTTGCAGGTTTAAAAAGACATCCTCAGGGAAGGATCTTGACAGTTGCTTACTATGCTTTACTACAATTGGATAAGACAAAAATTAAGTTAAAGCCAGTTACTTCTTATATGCGACAGGCCAAATGGTTCCCTTTAAATAAAGTACCAGATTTGGCTTTTGATCATAGTACAATTTTAAAACAAAGTGTTGAAAAATTGAGACGTCGTATTGCTAATACACCCATCGCTTTTGAACTGTTGCCAGACAAATTTACGTTGACACAGTTACAAATGGTCTATGAAAGTATTTTGGGAAGAGAATTGGATAAAAGAAATTTTAGAAAAAAAATGATTAACTACGGTTTTCTTAAAGAATTGGACGAAGTCCAAAAAGGAGTAGCTTATCGTGCGGCAAGGCTTTACAAGTTGGATAAACGCAAGTTTTTAAAGCAATTTCAAAACAGTATAACTTTTTAACAGTTATAAGTTTAAAGTAATTAAAGTGCATATCGTATAGTATGCACTTTTTTTATTTCAAAAATTGACGATCTGTTGACAATTAAATTGTGAGTGTTTTTCACTTTTTGTATATTTGACCAAAGTTTACATAAAGTCAAAAGTTTAGAATCAAGTATGTCAACAAACAATGATAATAAGAAAGAGTTCATTATTGCCGCAGCTATTAGAAGATTTGCGCACTATGGCTTTTCTAAAACAACCATGAATGAGATTGCAGAAGATGTAAAAATTACCAAGGCAAACCTTTACTATTACTATCCAGATAAAACAACATTAGTGCATGATGTAATCTTATCCGTAACTGATGATTTCAGGAAGCAGGAACAAGACCTAATTAAGAAGTCTAAATCATCTGTAATAAATCTTCTTTTGGATTTATTAGATTTAAAATCTGCATTTATTGAACGTCATTATATGTTGCACATGAATGAGAACATGGAATGGATAAAGGGTGCTCCCTTACAAACATTGATGCGGGAAATTCATGAAAAGGAAGTTGTCGAAGTCGCCAAATTATTTCAAAAAGGAGTCGATAGTAAAGAACTTGCCATAGAAGATGTACATAAAACTAGTGAAATGTACGTTTACCTGATGAAAAGTATCGGATTAGTTGGAATATTATGTGATGTGTTTACAGGAATTCCAACCCAATGTAACGTGGGCGATGTTTTACAGAAACAAAAAGATGCAACAATGTTAATATACAATGGTTTAAAGTTTAATACGGTTTCGAATTAATTATAAAAATGAAAAAGATAAAAATAGTAGGAGTGCTATTAGCCGCTTTGTTTTCAGTGAATTTCGTGCATGCGCAGGAAATATTAACATTGAATCAAGCTCTTAAGTATGCGCTGGAAAACAAAGCAGAGGCAAAAAAATCAACACTTGATTTAGAGAACGCCCAGTATAAAATTGACGAAGTCCGAGGGGGAGCTCTTCCGCAGATTAGTGGTGCAGGTACATTGACATATAACCCAATGTTACAGAAGGTGGCACTACCTGGAGAAATTATTGGAAAACCCGGTGAAACAGTAATGGTCGCAATGGGGCAAAAGTGGCAATCAAATGCTTCCCTGCAGGTTAATCAGCAACTATTTAATCAATCTTTATTTACGGGTTTAAAAGCCGCAAAAACTACGAAAGAGTTTTATATCATTAATAAAAGCTTGTCTGATGAGCAATTAATTGAAAAGGTCGCAAATGCGTATTATGATGTTTTTCAGACACAGCTACAACTAGAGACCGTTGATAATAATTTAAATAGCACAACTAAAACAAGAGATGTAATCGCGGGTTTGGTACAAGCGGGTTTGGGAAAGAAAATTGATTTGGATCGTACAAGTGTAGCTGTCAATAACTTAAAAGCAAACCGTCAAATTTTGATTAATGCATTGGAATTGAAAGAAAATGCGTTAAAATTTGCTATTGGTATGCCGATGCAACAGGAAGTTAAACTTCCCAATGAGACTTTTGAAATAAACCTATCAACAGCTGATTTAGCCGCGGCAGAATTAGCATCAAGAACCGAAGTGAGGTTGTTGGAAAAGCAAAATCAACTATTGGAATTGAACCGAAATGCTATGAAAGCTGAACTTTACCCTAAACTTTCATTTTCTGGTAATTTGGGATATTTGGGAATGGGACCTACTTTCCCGATTTTCACAAAAAATGAAGGAGTTAAATGGTCGGGTTTTTCAGGTTTAGGCTTAAACCTTTCAATTCCTATTTTTACAGGAGGAACAACAAAAGCTAAAATTAACCAAGCGACTATTCAGTTGAAACAAGCACAGGTTGATTTGGAAGATACCAAATTGGCGTTGAGTTTATCCAATGAAAATGCTAAATCACAGATTACAAATAGCTTATTGACAATTAACAGTAATCGCGAAAATGTGCAATTAGCAAAAGAAGTTTTGGATAATACGCAGAATAATTATAAAAATGGATTAGCAACGCTCACAGATTTATTAGATGCTGAGAATGCTTATGCAGATGCACAAAACAATTTAAGTACATCATTATTAAATTATAAAGTAGCTGAAGTTCAGTTGATTAAGGCTAAAGGGGAATTAAATACATTATTAAATAGCAAATAGTAACCGATATATATGAAAAAGATATTTATTACAGGAATCATAGTTATTGCTGCATTAGCAGGTATTATGTATGTGTTGAAAAAAAATAAAAAGGAAAATGAAGCTCAAACAGCTGTAGTAGCGCAAAAAAATGCAGCAGTTGCTGTTCGTATTGCTGAGGCAGGCATTAAGGATGTCAATACAGTATACGTAACAAATGGAACTTTCGTTCCTAAACAAGAAGTTAAACTTTCTTCAGAAGTTGCTGGACGTGTAGCTCGTGTACTTGTAGATGAAGGTGATTATGTTAAGGTAGGACAGACATTAGCCATTATTGTTGGAGATAAACAAAACGTAAGTGTAAACAATGCACAGGCGGTTTACGATAATGCGAAAAATGAGGTAGCTCGATTTGAAAGTGCATTTGCAACAGGTGGTGTTACGAAACAACAATTGGATCAGATGAAATTGCAATTGGAAAATGCAAAAAACAATTTACGCTCATCACAGATTACGGCCTCAGATGTTAACGTAAAAGCTTCATTTGCCGGTATTGTCAATAAGAGAAGTATTGAGCCAGGTTCATATGTAAGTCCAGGAAATGAAATGTTTGAAATCGTCAATGTTTCTTCATTAAAATTGAAGGTAAACGTGGACGAGAAAAATATAGGATTTGTCAAATTAGGTCAAAACATCAAGGTTCAGTCAGCAGTGTTAGCTAATAAAACCTTCCAAGGTAAAGTAACATTTATTGCGCCCAAAGCAGATGGAAGTTTAAATTTCCCTGTTGAATTGGAAATAAGTAATAATGCTGCTAATGATTTAAAGGCAGGAATGTACGGAACAGCTTATTTTGGTGATGATCAGACTGCTCAAGCATTAGTTGTTCCTAGAGATGCTTTTGTCGGTAGTGTAAGCTCGAATCAGGTATTTGTTGTTAAAGACGGAAAAGCGGTATTAACTAAAGTAACTGCTGGTCGTGTGTTTGGAGATCAGGTTGAAATCATTTCAGGTATCGAAAGTGGTGCACAAGTCATTACGACAGGACAGATCAATTTATTGGATGGTACTGCTGTAGAAATCATTAAATAATTAACGTGAGTTTTAAATGAAAATTTCTGAAATATCTATAAAACGACCGAGTATCATCATTGTCATATTTTTATTATTGACATTAGGTGGTATCGGATCTTATTTGAATTTAGGCTACGAATTAGTTCCTAAATTTGATGTGAATGTTATAACTGTACAGACCGTCTATCCCGGAGCAGCTCCTTCGGAAGTAGAAACATCTGTTTCTAAAGTAATTGAGGATGCCGTTTCATCTTTAGAGAACGTAAAAAAGATTGAAACAAAATCTATGGAAAGTGTTTCGGTCGTCATGATTACGCTAAATACAGGTGCTGATGTCAATTTTCTATTGACAGATGCACAACGTAAGATCAATGCTGTGATCAATGATTTACCGGAAGATGCCGAAACCCCTTCTTTAAGTAAATTTTCACTCGATGATGTGGCGATAATGAACCTTTCAGTAACCTCAAGCTTATCTGAAAAAGAATTATACGACTTATTAGATCAAAAAATTCAACCTGTTTTTGCCCGTATATTAGGTGTTGCAAAAGTAGATTTGACCGGTGGTGAAGAACGCGAAATCCAAGTAAGTGCTAATCCTGAAAAATTAGAAGGATATGGACTTACTATCAGTGATGTGCAAAAAATAATTGCATCTTCTAACTTAGATTTTCCAACAGGTAGCATTAAGTCGAGAGACAATCAGACAACAATCCGCCTATCGGGTAAATTTACTTCATTGGACCAAATGCGTAATCTTCCGATCACTACGCCTTCTGGTGTATCAATTCGTTTAAGTGATGTTGCAGATGTTCAGGATGGTATCAAGGATATTGAAAAGATATCTCGTATTGACCAAAAAAACACCATTTTAATGCAGGTTTTCAAGCAGTCAGATGCCAATGCGGTTGCTGTATCGAAACTTGTTAAAAAGACAATCGAGGTTGTAGAAAAAGATTACAAGGAACAAAAAATCAAAATTGATGTCGCGAGTGATTCGACTGAATACACCATTAATGCCGCAAGTAACGTAATGCACGATTTAATGATCGCTGTTGCTTTGGTAGGTTTTATCATGTTGTTTTTCTTGCATAGTTTACGTGATGCCTTTATCGCTGTTGTAGCTATTCCTTTGTCATTGATTGCAACTTTTATCGGGCTTTATGTAATGGGGTATACGCTTAACTTAATGTCTTTATTAGGTCTTTCCCTAGTGGTTGGTATTTTGGTGGATGATGCGATCGTTGTTATTGAGAATATTCACAGGCACATGCAAATGGGTAAAAGCAAGATTCGTGCAGCGTATGATGGTGCTGCAGAAATTGGTTTTACCGTAACTGCCATTACGTTAGTAATTGTCGTTGTATTCTTACCGATTGCTTTATCATCAGGTTTAGTATCTGACATCTTGCGTCAATTTTGTGTAACGGTTATTTTTGCAACATTAATCTCTTTACTTGTTTCATTTACCGTAGTACCTTGGTTGTATTCACGTTTTGGAAAATTGTCACACATTAGCAATGCGACTTTTTTTGGTAGAATTTTAGAAAAATTTGAAGCAGGATTACAGAAATTGACACATTGGATTTCTGGCATTTTAGAATGGGCATTACGTAATCGCTGGAATAAGGTAATTACACTGGTCGTTACGATCGTGATGTTTGCCGCATCCATTAGTTTATTGGTGATGGGTTACATTGGTACAGATTTCTTTCCTGGTAATGATAAAGGAGAATTCTATTTACAGCTAGAACTTAATAAAGATGCTTCGATTGAACAAACCAACTTTATGACACAAAAAGCTGAATCATTTTTAGCGGCTAAACCAGAGATCGAAAGAGTGATCACAACTGTGGGACAGGCGTCTGATGGTATGATGGCTGGTACTTCAGGAACGAAGTATAAATCTGAAATGCAGATTTATTTGAAAGATGGTCAAAACAAATTAGTTCCAACAAAGGTGTATGCAGCGAAGTTGAAACGAGAGATGGAAGAGCATTTAGTTGGAGCTAAAGTGAAAACGGTTTCAATTGGTATTATGGGTGCAGAGCAGGCTCCATTAAATTTAACTGTAATTGCATCATCGCAAAAAGATGCCTTAGAATTTGCCGATAAGGCTGCCGCATTATTGCGTAATATTTCAGGGGCAACGGAAGTAAAATTGACATCAGAAGATGGTAATCCGGAGATCAATGTGCAATTAGATCGTGACAAGATGAATGCTCTGGGATTAAATGTCGCTTCTGTAGGTATGACGATGCAGACAGCATTCTCTGGTAATACTGATACAAAATACCGTGCTGGTGATACAGAATATGATATCAACATTCGTTATGATCAATCTGGGAGAACGAGTATGGATAATGTGAAAAACTTAAAATTCATTAATGCGAAGGGCGAGTCGATTTCCTTAGAACAATTTGCAGATATCGAATATGGATCTGGGCCAACTTTATTGGAGAGACGTGATAAGTCACCATCTGTTTCAGTACAAGCGCAAGTTGTCGGTAAACCTGCTGGTACGATAGCGACTGAATGGGAAACTGAATTTAAGAAACTTGAACTTAAACCAGGTGTATCGTTCAAGTGGGGTGGTAATATGGAGAATCAGCAAGAAGGTTTCGGTACATTAGGTATTGCATTATTAGCTTCTATTATTTTAGTATATTTTGTGATGGTAGCCTTGTACGATAGTTTTGCAACGCCATTTATTGTATTGTTTTCAATCCCATTATCTTTCATTGGTGCATTTTTGTTATTAGCATTGACGAACCAGACTTTAAATATCTTTACTATTTTAGGTATTATTATGTTGATTGGTTTAGTTGCGAAAAATGCCATTATGTTGGTTGACTTTGCAAATCATAAGAAAGACGCCGGTTTTACTACATATGAATCATTAATTGCGGCAAACCATGCACGTTTACGTCCTATTTTAATGACAACTATCGCAATGGTTATTGGTATGGTTCCGATTGCAATGGCGCAAGGTGACGGTGCTGACATGAACCGTGGTATTGCAATTGTGATTATTGGAGGTTTATTGTCATCGTTGTTTCTTACGCTGATAATCGTACCAGTTGTTTACTCTCTTTTCGATGGCATTCAAAGAAGATTGGGTAATCATGAAAAGGTAGATTACGAAGCAGAAATGGTTGCAGACTATGTTCCAAGTGATGATTATGTGGATGAAATGTCCAGCAAGCACTAAACATTTTTCATACGTTTATTTAAAAGAAGAAAGCCTTGCAAAACTGCAAGGCTTTCTTCTTTTGTTACTGTTCGTATTTAATTTATGTTAAATTTTGATAAAATTATTTCAAACAATCGATTGCATTAAAAAAAATGCTAATTTTGATTCAATTGTTTAAATTAATAACGTTAATAATAAATTATGTGTGGAATAGTTGGTTACACGGGTCCGCGTCAGGCATTTTCTATCGTGCTTGATGGACTTAAGAGATTAGAATATCGTGGATATGATAGTGCTGGTATAGCATTAGTTCAAGAAAACAAGCTCAATGTTTTTAAAAAAGCAGGTAAAGTAGCAAATTTGGAAACTGCCGTTTCTGGCCATGATGTTAGTTCACATACCGCTATTGGACATACCAGATGGGCTACACACGGTGAGCCTTCCGACAGAAATGCTCATCCACATTATACACCTGATGGTCAAATTGCCATGATTCATAATGGTATTATTGAAAACTATCAAACTATAAAAAATGAATTAATCAGTAAAGGGTATGAGTTTAAAAGCGATACAGATACCGAAGTTTTACTCTATTTTATTTCTGAAATTAAGAAAAATAATGCCTGTAGTTTAGAGGAAGCAGTACGTATTGCTTTAAAACGGGTTGTTGGTGCTTATGTTATTTTATTGATAGAACCGGAACATCCTGAAACCATCATTGCGGCACGTAAAGGAAGTCCATTGGTGATCGGTATTGGTAAAGGAGAGCATTTTCTTGGTTCCGATGCATCTCCAATGTTAGCATATACCAATGAGGTTGTGTATATCAATGATTACGAATTGGCCATTGTTAAACCTGATGAATTAATATTAAAAAATATAGGAAATGAGCGTGTTACACCTTATGTTCAAAAGTTAGATCTGGAATTGGCTGCGATTGAAAAAGGAGGCTATGATCACTTTATGCTCAAAGAAATTATAGAACAGCCGCAAGCTATTTTTGATTCAATGCGTGGACGTTTGGATTTAGATAAACTGACCATTACATTGAGCGGCATTGAACAATACGCAGAGCAGATTTGTAAAGCAAATCGAATAGTTATCGTCTCATGCGGTACAAGTTGGCATGCCGGACTAGTAGCTGAGTATTTAATTGAAGAGCTTTGCCGTATCAATGTTGAAGTGGAGTATGCTTCAGAATTTCGTTATCGAAACCCTATTGTCAATGAAGGAGATGTTATTTTGGCGATATCACAGAGCGGTGAAACAGCTGATACATTGGTTGCCTTAGAAAATGCGAAAAGCAAAGGCGCAATTATATTGGGAGTTGTAAATGTTGTAGGATCATCTATTGCAAGATTATCGCATGCTGGTGCGTATACGCACGCTGGTCCAGAGATTGGAGTGGCAAGTACAAAGGCATTCACTGCGCAGTTAACAGTTCTTGAATTAATAGCAATTAAAATAGCGCATATTAAAAAAACAATTGACGAGCAGCAATATGCACATCTTTTAAAAGAACTGAGTGCAGTTCCAGATAAAGTACAAACGATTTTAGATACGCAGCTTCCAAAAATCAGAGAAATAGCTCGTAAATATAAGGACGCAAGAGATTTTCTATATTTAGGTAGAGGATATAATTTCCCTATTGCATTAGAAGGTGCCTTAAAACTAAAGGAAATTACGTATATCCATGCAGAAGGGTATCCGGCAGCAGAGATGAAGCACGGACCTATTGCATTAGTAGATGAAAATCTTCCAGTAGTATTTGTGGCTACCAAGGACCGATATCATGAGAAAATTGTGAGTAATATTCAGGAAGTGAAGGCCAGAAAAGGTCGTATTATAGCGGTTATTACTGAGGGAGATGAAGTATCAAAAGGGTTGGCGGAAGATTATATCGAAATTCCGGATGCTGATGAAATTGTAGCACCTATTTTATCCGTTATTCCATTGCAATTATTATCATATTATATGGGCGTTGAACGTAATCAAGATGTTGACAAACCTCGTAATCTAGCCAAATCTGTGACTGTTGAATAAAAATATGAGTCAAATAAAAAAAGGTAGCATCACTCGATTAGGATTTGATTTTATTCCACAGGTATTTATACCAAAAGGGAAAGATGAAAATCATCATCGTTTTGAACAAAATCCACGTTCAGATTATAGGAATTTGACAGTAGAAGAAATCGTCATTCTTATCGAAAATGGTAATAGGGCAGATAATTGGGAGAATATCTTGGTAAGTGAATCATTTATCCCTTATCAAATTAGACAGAGTAATTTCTTTGGGTTGGTTCGAATTGGTCATATGGCCCCAACCTATTTAGAATATCGTAATCTTAAACTGGAATCAGGTATTTATAATAGCACTATTGTAAGTTCTGATTTGGGTGATTACGTGGCTATACACCATGTCCGTTATATGTCTCATTTCATTATTGGTAACGATGTTATATTAAGTAACATCAGCGAAATGGAGACGAGTAGTACTGCTAAATTTGGAAATGGAGTTTTACGAGAAGGGGAGGCTGAAGATCTACGGATAGCATTGGAGCTATGTAACGAAAATGGGGTACGCTCTATTCTTCCTTTTGATGGGATGCAAGCAGCGGATGCTTATTTGTGGACACGAAATAGGCAAGATACTGTTTTGCAGCATAGATTCAAGGAGCTGACTGAAAAGAGATTTTCCACAGTACGAGGCACCTATAGTATGATTGGCGATCGCTGTATCATTAAAAATTCGCAGAATATAAAAAATGTGCAAATTGGTTCAGATGCATATATTAAAGGAATCAATAAACTGAAAAATCTTACCATTAATTCTTCGCCCGAAGCATTTACACAAATCGGTGAAGGTTGTGAATTGGTCAATGGAATTGTCGGATATGGATGCCGTATATTCTACGGAGTTAAAGCCGTAAGGTTTATTTTGTCGTCTTTTTCACAATTGAAATATGGCGCTCGTCTTATAAATTCTTTTTTAGGAGATAACTCAACTATTTCGTGTTGCGAAGTTCTAAATTCTTTAATCTTTCCTGCACATGAGCAGCATCATAACAATTCTTTCTTATGCGCGGCAACGATCATGGGGCAGAGCAATATGGCTGCAGGTGCGACAGTTGGTTCCAATCATAATTCTAGAGCTGCAGATGGTGAAATTATTGCAGGAAGGGGTTTCTGGCCAGGCCTATGTGTTAGTTTAAAGCATAATTCAAGATTTGCATCTTATACACTTCTAGTAAAGGGTGATTTTCCATATGAAATGGATATTCCGATTCCATTTTCTTTGGTCAACAATGATGTTAAAAACGATAAATTAATGATCATACCTGGTTATTGGTTTATGTATAATATGTATGCGCTTGTTCGTAATGCAAATAAGTACGCAAGTAGAGATAAACGTTTATTGAAAAATCAATATTTAGAGTATGATATGCTTGCTCCAGATACGATCAATGAGCTTTTCAATTCCTTGCGCATTATTGAATTGGCAGTTGGTTCACAGATGAATGAAGAGAGCAATTCACTCACCAAAGAAGAAATTATTCGAGCTGGTAGAGCAAAATTGACTGGACCGCTAGATCAGATACCTACATCAGTTCTTGTAAAAGGATTTGAACATTCGAAAAGGAAAGTGGAATTGGTCAAAATTGGCACTGCTTATCCACTTTTTAAGCGATTTATCCAATACTACGGAACCATTCATATGATTGACTTTTTAGAAACTCATAGCTTTGAAGAGTTGAAAAATGAGATGACAAATAGTCAACGCCTAGAGTGGGAAAATATCGGTGGGCAATTGATAGAAAAAAATGCTATTGATCAATTGCTTCGTGAAATTAAATCAGGCAAGATTGATGATTGGGAAGATATCCATAAATATTATCATGAATTGAGTCGATCTTACTTAGAAACAAAAAGGGCGCATGCATTTGCATCGTTACTCGAAATTACAGACGTAACATCGGAATCTATATCGATTGAAATTGTGCAAGCTTGGCTGAAAGAAGCGATCTCGCATCGAACATGGATGGTTGATGAAATTTACGCAAGTAGGGCGAAAGATTACGAGAATCCTTTTCGAAATATGGTATACAACAGTGAAGAAGAACGCGATTTGGTTGTTGGCAAATTATCTGAGAATAGTTTTATTTTGCAGCAACGTGACGAGCTCAATGGCTTTATAAAATGTGCCCATAAATTAATTTCAAAACTGTCGAATTAGACGATAATATAAAAACAAAAAATAAATCTTTCAAAATAGAACAATAGATGGTTGATAAATATTTTATGTAGTTATATTATTCATATTTTCAGGAAACAATTTAAGTTTAAAACGATATTTAATAGCTATTAAATATCGTTTTATTATTTATATTTGCATGACCAATTATAAATAAAATGCCATATAAAAAAGTATTATTAGTTTTTCTGATGTTATTTACCATCAGTCACTATCAGGTGTCTGCACAAAAAAAAGAAAAAATCGAATATAAGTTTGGTAAAATTCAACCTGAAGAATTTTCAATTATGCCATCTGGTGCAGACTCTGCCGCTTCAGCCATTAAATTGTTTGACATCGGTAACTGTTATTTTGAATTAAGTCCTGCTTCAAAATCATTTGTCTATGTATATGAAAGACACGTGCGTTATAAAATCATTAATAAAAATGGGTATGATTACGCAAATCATACTATTGGATTGTATAAAAGTAATTCACAGTCCAAGGAAACGTTAGATAATATGAGCGCAGCTACCTATAATATGGTGGATGGTGTCATGAAAACAGACAAAATTGATAAAGATTCAAAATTTACGGAAGAAGTAAATAAGAATGTTATCCAGAAAAAATTTACATTACCTAATGTAAAAGAAGGATCTATAATTGAATATAAGTATAAGATTAAATCGGATTTCATTTTTAATCTTCGCGGATGGAGTTTTCAAAGTGAAATTCCGACCCGTTGGTCCGAATATACAGTAACTATTCCAGAGTATTTAGATTATAAATTCAGTAGAAATGGATATTATGATATTGCACATCCTATGCACGAAACCGTTAATGCAAGTTACGTTTCCGGTGTTCAATCTGCTGCGATTCGTGATCGCTTTGTTGCAGAAAATATGCCCGCTCTGAAGGACGAACCTTTTATTTCAAGCCTAGATGATTATCGACCTTCTATAGATTTTGAACTTCGATCCACCAATTTCCCTGGACAGTTTTTTGTTGATTATACAGGATCATGGCCAAAGATTATCAGTTCTTTGCTAGAAGATGAAAATTTTGGACGTTATATAGAGAAAACAAGCTTCGCTAAAAATAATTTGAAATCTATCATTAAAGCTGAAAACGATTCTTTGGCAAATGCGAAATCAATTTTTAAATATGTTAAGGATAATCTTAAGTGGAATGAGAAGTACAATTTTTATAGTACGGAAACAAATCCCAAAACAATTTTTGAGAAAAAAACAGGAAATTCAGCCGATTTAAATTTGGTGCTGATCAACTTTCTGAAAGAAGCGAATTACAGTGTTTATCCAGTGTTAATTAGTACACGTTCCAATGGGAAACATCCAGGATACCCAATCATAAGTAAATTTGATAATGTTGTGGCTGCGGTAGAAATTGGAGGCAAATCATACTTTCTCGATGCAACGGTTAAGGACATGCCATTTGGAATGATGAATTATCAAAATTTAAATCATGAGGGTTTTTTGATCAATGTTGGTGAAAAAAGTGGTGGGTGGATCAGCACTGAAACGCTTTTCGGAGATGAGAGCATGCATGTGTATAATCTCGTGTTAGATAAAGAAAACCGATTAAAAGGTAGTGTAACCAATTATTTCAATGGATATGCCGGTTTAAGTGCTCGCAACAGCTACAGGACTGCCATCAATGAAGAAGATTATATCAAGAACCTGAAAAAAAATAAAACGGGATTAGAGCTTAATAACTTCAAGATCTTAAATCTGGATAGTCTAGATGATCGATTGATTGAAACGATGGATGTTGAGATAGAAGATAATGTGGAAGAAGCTGGAGATCTGGTTTATTTCACACCTTTACTTTTCGAACGAACAAAGGAAAATCCATTGAAACATGAGGAAAGACTTTTTCCTGTAGATTTCGCTCATCCGATACTTGAAAATTGCCGGGTAGTCATTAATTTTCCTGAAGATTATCAGATTGATAAACTTCCTAAGGGCGGCATTTTTAAACTTCCTGAAGATGTCGGCTCCTTTTCGATATCGTATTTAATCGATGGCCAGACACTTCTAATAAAAAGTGCTATTCATATCAATAAGTCGATGTACAGTTCAGAAGAGTATTTCTATCTTAAAGAACTTTTCGCCGCTATTGTAGAGAAGCAAGCAGAAAAAATTGTATTTAAAAAGAAGGTATAATGAAGTATACATTGGGTTTAATGGCATTGCTGTTTTTTTCTCACGCTAATGCACAGACAAATTGGGATGTGGCAAATATCCACGAAGCGCTTAAAAAAGATGCCACTATTGTTATTAGAAATGAAGAACAGTTCCTCGATATTAAAGGCATCAATGCTGCAAAATATGATTATAAAATAACTGCAACCATTTTTAGCAAAGCAGGTGATGACTTTGCTGCAATGGAAGAAGTTTACGATAAGTTTTCTACTATTTATAATATAAAAGCGGTTTTGTATGATGCCACCGGTAAGAAGATTAAGGAATATAAATCCTCTGATATAAAAGATCAAAGCTTGATATCTGGTTTTTCAATATTTGAGGACAATAGGCTAAAGAGTCTGAAATTTGTAAGTAATAGTTATCCGTATACCATTGAATATAGTTTTAGCCAAGATTTTAAAGGATTACTTTATTTTCCCCAGTGGCGCGATCTAAAAGATTTTGGTGTTTCCGTAGAAAAATCAAGTTATTGTATTCAAAAAGATAAAAATTATCAAATGAAATACCTCTCCAGTACAGGGTTGAAAGTTGATTCGACCAGTATTGGAGGTAAAATACGTTATAAATGGGAGAGTAGTCAAGTACCTGCTTTAGCTAAAGAACCGATGGCTATAGGGATTGATAATCTAAGTTCCTGGGTTAAAGCCTCTCCGAACTTATTTGAATATGATGGCTCCACCGGTAATTTTGATAACTGGAATAATTTTGGACAATGGATTTATAAGCTTAATGAAGGTGGAAATCAATTACCTGAAGCATTTAAAATTAAGATTCGCGATTTAACTCAAGCAGCACGGACTCCAGAAGAAAAGATGCGCATCCTGTATCAATATCTGCAACAGAATACACGTTATGTCAGTGTTCAATTGGGTATTGGCGGATTTAGACCTGTATTGGCCGAGAAAGTAGCTACAGTTAATTATGGTGATTGTAAGGGGCTGTCCAATTTTATGAAAGCGATGCTGAATGAAGCGGGAATTAATTCACATTTAGTGATGATTGGAAATGGCAAACCTAGTTTAAACCCTCAATACTCAAGTATCGGGCAGGCTAATCATATGATATTAGCTGTACCGATAGGGAAGGACACTACCTTTCTGGAGTGCACGAGCCCTTATTATCCCATGGGATTTATTGGTTACGGAAACTCAAATAGAAACGTACTGTTAGTGACCGAAGCTGGTGGAAAACTTGTAAAGACGCCGGCTTATAATGCCTCACAAAACTATCAGGTGAGTAAAACAAAAATTAAATTTAACAATGAAAATGATATTGATGTATTGATCAACACATCATATGGTAATTCTCAATTTGAAGATAATTTACGAAAAACAGTTTTAGAACCAAGTGAACAGAAAAAAAGAGCATTAGAAAATAGCAATATTCCTATTGAAACATTTGGTTATTATAAATGCGATCAAAAAGATAAAACTAAACCGGAGTTAGTAGAGGAGTTATCATTTAAATCAAAACCATTATTAAGTAAGGGTGGTGATAAATATTTTCTGTTACTGAATCAAATGAATAGAAGGGAAGCTGTACCTATTAAGATTGCAGATCGAAAAACATTTTTTTCCGTTCCTTATGCGTATGAAGATAAAGATGAGATCGTTTTCGAATTGCCACAAGGCTATCAGATAGACTTTATTCCAAAAGATATTCTGATCGAATCAGATTTCGGTATTTACACGGCGACATTTGAAAAAAAAGATGGTCTTCTTATCTACAGCCGAACTCAGAAAATGAATGATAAAATATATCCACCAGAAAAATACAGTGAGTATGTTGATTTTTATAAAAAAATAGTTCAGGCAGATAAGCAGAAAGCTGTTATTACAAAAACGTTATAATTCATTTAAACTGATGTAATAAATTAAAAAGCTGTAAGGAAACTTTGATATCCTTACAGCTTTTTTGATATAAATACCTGGTTTTATATGTGATCAATAAATAATCTGAGCCCGTGTTGTCTGTGATTATCAATCAATTTTGATGCACGATAATTAATCATCCAAATCCGCCATGTAGATGTCATGTACGACAAATTTAACTTGTGCATTAGGTAATAGCATATCCATGACATCTTCCGAATCTATTGGATACAAAGTTTCACTATCTGCATCAAGCATTTCAGAATCAGGTATGAGCTCAAAGAATGTAATTCCATTGCTCTGTGATAATTCCTCCACTTTTATGCAGACAACATCTTGATTTTTCCAATTTGACCAGATGGTTTTATTGAACAGTTGATATGGATTTTTTTCTGAATTAGACATGTATGCAAACATAGTCAATCACATCTCTACAACAAAATTTATTCTTAACTAAGAGTCCTGGTCACCTTGGTACAGATGTAAATTATACACAAACAAGACCCGTGTAGCACTTTAAGTACAATTCTTTTTTAGAATGGCACCTCTGCTGGGTTGAGTCCTGAAAAACCTAAGTCCCTCATATTTTTAATTGATGCTATATCTTCAGCAGTCAATTCAAAATTTGATAGGTCAAGATTTGCCTTGATATTGATCGGATTAGTAGATTTTGGTAAAGGATTAATACCCTCCTGTAGTGCAAATTTAATGCAGATCTGGCCGACACTAACGTTATACTTTTGCGCTAACGAAAGCAATACTTCATTGTCAAGAATTCGACCTGATCCAAGAGGTGACCAAGCTTGTACCAAAATGTTGTTTTCTTTACAGTACGAAACTGTTTCTTCCTGTAAATACCCAGGGTGAAATTCCAGTTGATTGACAGCTGGTTTAATTTGTACTGTTTTCAAAAGGGTTTCAACATATTTCTTAGGAAAATTACTTAGACCAATAGCTTTGACTCTTCCATCAACATATAATTTTTCAAAAGCTCTCCAGGTATCAGCATTAATTTCTGCCCAATTTTCAAATTGTGCTTCATTAGCCGGCCAATGAATAAGGTATAAATCAACATAAGTTAAATTGAGTAAAGCTAGTGATTTTTCAAATGCAGTTAATGTGTTTTCATATCCACGGTCCGCGTTCCATAATTTTGTCGTAATAAAAAGATCATCACGATCAATTCCACTATCTTGAATGGCCTTTCCAACACTTTTTTCGTTACCATAAACGGCAGCAGTATCGATATGAATATAACCCGCATTTAATGCCTCAGCTACCGCATTATAGGCAGGCGCACCATCTTCGATTTGCCAGGTTCCGAAACCGATAGCAGGAATCTTAATCCCGTTGTTTAATGTATATGTAGTCATGTATTAAAGTTATTTGTAAATAATAAAACTAAAATTAACGATTCTAACAGGCAATCTCAGTTCCTCCGTTTATTTTAGTGAGAATTTGACAACATAATGAAATATGGAAACGAATCATTATATTTAATACATGGAAGCAATTGTTATTGGAGGAAGTGGAGCTACAGGAAGAGAACTGGTTAGGCTATTATTAGAAGATGTACGCTTCACTAAAGTCCGTGTATTAGTACGTAAAGCTTATTTTGAACAACATGATAAGTTAGAAGAGATTATTGTCGATTTTGACAAATTATCATCTTATCACCAAGTTATAAAAGGAGAAGTTGCATTTTCATGTCTCGGCACAACTTTAAAAGATGCAGGAAGTAAAGATGCACAATGGCATATAGATTACGATTATCCACTGGATTTTGCACAGCTAGCTTTCAACAATGGAGTATCCCATTTTGTTCTATTATCAGCAATAGGAGCAGATGCAAAATCCAGTATTTTCTATAATCGTATGAAAGGAAGTTTAGAAGAAGCAATCAAAAAAATTGGATTTAAACACCTTATGATATTGCAACCAGGCTTTATAGAAAGACCTAATTCAAATCGATTTGGAGAAAAGGTCGGACTGAAAGCAATTACTTTTTTTAATTCATTAGGTTTTTTTCGGCATTATGCGCCTATTAAAACGCATCAGCTCGCTCAAGCAATGATAGAAAGTGTTTTTTCATATGGATCAACCGTTCAAGTAATTTCATTAAAAGAAATGAGGGCACTAACTAAGTAATTAGATGTAGGCTGTAGCGCATATAGAATATAAGTGCACATGCATCTGAAAAGAAAGGTAATAGACAAATATAATTGTGTTTAATCCAGTCATGCCAACATTTTACTTTTAACCGTCATAATTCAACCTTTTGTAGCGATTTAAATTTCAATTTCCTATCTTTAGGCGAATTTTGAATCAGCCTCAGCGTTCGTTTTGAATTTCAATTTTGTTTAAGCAAATTAAAAGATTTCAATAAAAAAATTATGTCATCTAAAATCATTTACACCAAGACAGATGAAGCGCCATTGTTGGCGACTTACTCATTCTTACCTATTGTACAAGCATTCGCCAAAACAGCTGATATCGATGTTGAATTAAGAGATATTTCTCTTGCAGGTCGTATTTTAGCAAACTTTTCAGATGTATTAAGCGCAGATCAGAAAGTAGCTGATGCTTTAGCTGAATTAGGGCAGTTGGCAACAACTCCAGAAGCTAATATCATCAAATTACCAAATATTTCAGCTTCCATTCCGCAATTAAAAGGAGCAATTGCTGAATTGCAGGCAGCAGGTTATGCGATACCAAATTTCCCTGACAATCCAGAAACTGCAGCAGAAACTGAGATTAAGGCAAAGTATGCAAAAGTATTAGGTTCAGCTGTAAATCCAGTTTTACGTGAAGGAAACTCTGACCGCCGTGCGCCAAAAGCTGTTAAGAATTATGCTAAAGCAAACCCGCATTCAATGGGTGCTTGGTCAGCAGATTCTAAGACACGCGTAGCGTCCATGTCTCACGGTGATTTTTATGAGACTGAGCAATCAGTAACAGTAGAAAACGCAGGACAGTTCAAAATTGAATTTGTTAATGCAGCGGGTACCGCTACAGAATTAAAAGGTTTATCTCCATTAAAGGCAGGTGAAGTAATTGATTCATCAGTAATGAGCTTAAATGCATTAAAAGGTTTTGTTGCAGATACAATTGCTGCGGCTAAAGCGGAAGGTGTTTTATTATCTGCTCATTTAAAAGCAACGATGATGAAAGTATCAGATCCTATTATTTTTGGTGCTATCGTAGAGGTTTATTTTAAAGATGTATTTGCTAAATATGGTGAATTATTCAACTCTTTGGGTATCAATAAAAATAATGGTTTAGGAGAAGTATTTGCAAAAATATCGGGTAATCCGCAAGAGGCAGAAGTTAAAGCAGCTATTGAAGCCGCTATCGCGAATGGTCCAGATTTAGCAATGGTAAACTCTGATAAAGGTATTACGAATTTACATGTGCCTTCAGATGTGATCGTTGATGCATCTATGCCAGCGATGATCCGTACTTCGGGACAGATGTGGAATAAAGAAGGAAAATCTCAAGATACCATCGCTATTATTCCAGATCGTTCTTATGCAGGAGTGTATGAAGCAACTATTGAAGATTGTAAAGAAAATGGCGCATTAGACCCTACAACTATGGGTTCTGTTCCCAACGTGGGTTTAATGGCTCAAAAAGCTGAAGAATATGGTTCACATGATAAAACTTTCCAAGCATCAGAAAACGGTTCGATCCGTGTTGTAGATGCAAATGGAAATGTTTTGATGGAACAAAGAGTTGAAACTGGTGATATCTTCCGCATGTGTCAAACTAAAGACGCACCTATTCAAGACTGGGTAAAATTGGCGGTTAACCGCGCGCGTTTATCGGCTACACCTGCAGTATTCTGGTTAGATGAAAACCGTGCTCACGATAGAGAAATCATCAAAAAAGTTGAGAAATATTTAGGTGATTTTGATACAAATGGATTAGACATCTTTGTTATGAATCCTGTTGAGGCGACTAAATTTTCTTTAGACCGTATCCGCGAAGGATTAGATACAATTTCTGTAACGGGTAACGTATTACGTGATTATTTAACAGATTTATTTCCTATTTTAGAAGTTGGTACATCTGCAAAAATGCTTTCTATCGTTCCTTTAATGAATGGTGGAGGTTTATTTGAAACAGGTGCTGGTGGTTCTGCTCCAAAACATGTTGAACAATTCTTACAAGAAGGTTATTTACGTTGGGATTCTCTAGGTGAGTTTTTAGCTTTAGGAGCATCTTTAGAGCATTTGTCACAAACACAGAATAATGCGCAGGCATTAGTTTTGGCAGAAGCATTGGATGCTGCAACAGAAAAATTCTTAGCGAATGATAAATCTCCAGCACGTAAAGTAGGTCAAATCGATAACCGTGGTTCTCACTACTATTTGACAGCTTATTGGGCTGAAGCTTTAGCTGCACAAACAAAGGATAGCGTACTAGCAGCGAAGTTTGCACCTTTAGCTAAGTCATTAGCTGAAAATGAGGCTAAGATCAACGAAGAGTTGATTGGTGCTCAAGGTAAAGCACAAAACATTGGTGGTTATTATTTCCCTAATGATGATTTGGCTACAGCCGCTATGCGTCCTTCGCAAACATTAAATAATGCAATCGCTTCTTTATAGTAGTGATTTTATAAATAAAAGGGCTCCATTCATCGTGAATGGAGCCCTTTTATTTATAAAAATTATAAAGTATTATGGAATACTAATTTTTGTTCTTCATTAAATTCATTTCGAGTATAACCTGTTCTAAGGTCTCTTCATTAACAATAGGTATATGTTGTATTTTTACCATACTTTGCAGTTTTGTATCATTGTCGAGTAAATGAAAATTAGATCTCACAAAAGGATGAGCATTTGGTTTTTTAGAATCCTTATTTTCATTCATAATGGAATGATTTCTATTTTTATTTCGAAATGGATGCATAATGATTCGATTATGTCTGTAATTGGTATTTACAATTTACATAAAATAAATGAAAAGTACAATAGATTGGAATCTTGAAAATAATTTTTTAAAATTACCCCATCATAAGGTTAATAGTTGTTTAGCTTTTTTTAAGTCAACTTCTTCACCTGCAAGAATCTCTATAAAGTATAATTTTTGCCAAAGTTGTGTTTGTTTAGCCTGTTTATTCTCGGCGATATCCCAATTTGGATAGACTCTAAAACCTCGTTTACCAGCTTTACATTCACCTCTCAAGATACCATGTTTTAACAGAATGCTTCTAGGGAATATAAACAATCCAAAATCATTATCTTTTCGGGTAGCTATTATATAAAAATCAATAGGGTTACTGCCTGCATACGGAGTCGTAATTCCAGCTGCATCCCTATACCATAAGGTAACGAATTGACCAATCTTTTTAGGTGTTATCTTGGCTTTCCTATACTTAATTTTCAAATGGTCTAGATCAAAATTTTGAGCATCATATTCTTGACTTTCTCGTTCATATTTTCTATGTGCCATTGTTAATCCACAGGGCTGAAAAATAAATGTATTGATGAGCTGAATCTCCGTAGGGGTAAGGGTAATATCTTGCAATGTGATGTATATAATAATTTAAAAAGCTTATTTATATGAAACGGATTATGCATTTGAAGAATTGCTTGAACATGGTAAGCAGTTTCAAACTTTGTTAAAACTTGTATTGTTGCAAATATAAAGAGACTTGTGCAGATCTTTTTAAAGCGAGTGATATTAGCATAGTATATAACCTTAGATATAACAAAAAACAGACAGTATTTTTAAGTACTGTCTGTTTTCATGAAACCAAATATGACTATTAGTATTAGTAGGTGATTTCTCCCTTTATAGCAAGTTTATTTTTATCCATAAGAGTAGTTGTCATTGTAGCGCTGACTTTGCTCTGTTTTAATTTACTAAACGGATATATTGTCCACTTTTCTGGCCATGCATTAAAATCAATAAAGAAGTAAAAAGGGTGTTGAGTTCTTTCATTTTGAATCCGATCAGGAGATCGTTCAGAAGTTGTATTTAACAAGTATGAATCGATATGTGCTTTATGAAATTGATAAAACATTTTTCCAGGAAGGGACGCAGCTAATGGCTCGTTATATTTCCAGGTATGTACAATATAAGGAACAGCAATCTCTGTTACTTTTATTTCTTCTATAGCATTAAAATCATCATCATATGCATATGCAATCGAGGTATCTTTTTGGATGACACTATCGGTTTTAATCTCTAAATCCAAATAATTAGCATAATTCTTCTTTAACTGTTCCTGATTGAATCCTGTATACTTGCTCATAATCTGGGATAACAAAGGAAGATCATTTAGCGACAATAAACTCCATAAGGTAACAATTTGATTAGCTGTATCTATCTTTCTTACCTGAAGGTTCTGTTCTATACTTTCAGATAACAACCACTGTCCAGTAATGTCTGTCTTATGTTTCGTAACAGTAGCTTCAGCCATTAAACTTCTGTCTTTTAGGGCATAACCAATATGTTTTTTGGTCAAAGCATGTTCAAAGCCTTTAAAAGAACCGATCTGTACCCATGCATCCTGATTTTTTAACAGTGCATGGAGCTCACTAAAATCCGAATTAGGATCAAGTCCAATCGAATAAACAAGATGATTATGATCAAACAGTACTTTAATATGTTTTGCTATATTAACACTGACAATACCTTGTTTTTTATCTACAAAATTAATTGCCTTCGGATATTGGTTTGCAAAAAAAGAAAAACAATCATCATAGTTCGATACAGCTAATATTCCGCAGAATTGATTTTTCTGTGTATCAGTACTAAATAAAAACAGACGGGCTGGAATAGATATTCCTGAATTCCATACGATTTTTTTTATCAAGTCTTCACCACCTTCTATTCCTGTAGAACGGGTATCAAAGCTCAAGAGCTGAGATACATTATCCAACACTAAGTCATCAACAGCAATGGAGAGAATACCGGTACTTGATTGACTGACATATTGTTTTTCAATCCTATTTTTACGGACAGTATAAGTCACCCATAGGAACGATATAAGTATAAGTAATAGCGAGCAGATGATAATTGTAATCCTTTTCATGTACAATTAATTAGCGATTTTACTATCCATGTTCTGCATGATATGTTTTAAAATATACTGTAATGCATTTTTATCCTCTTTTGGCAATTCTATAGAAAGTTCACCAGAGAATTGACGATTTTTTAACGTACTTCCTTTTAATTGAATATCGCCGTAAGTCGATAGGTCTTTCATTGTTTGTTGCAATGAAGCAGTTACTGGTACTTCTAGTTTATGGACTACTTCAGGAATAGCATTTGCGTGAACAACCAAATTGAATGGGTTAGCAAGTAAATCCTTTTTCACTTTTGCATTTTTAGTACCTTTAAAACGGTTTTGTTCAATAGAAGTTAATTGTTCTACATCACTACCCACAAATACAAGATCTTCCTTGAAAAGGATATAGATTGGTTTTATATTTTTCTGCTCAGCAATTTTGTAAATACCATTTTCCAAAGTTACTTCTTGTTTTTTTACAGCGAAGTCAAGTGTACGTTTATACAATCTTTGATCTTGAGAAGTAAACATCCATAAGAAATTAGGTACATACTCATCTTTCATTTTCGTAATTTCTTTGTAATTGTAATCATCATCATACTCATAGGTTACATACTCTTTATTAACCTTTTGAAGATCATTTAAGAAAAAAGCATGGTCACCTTTCATCACTTTACCGATTGCTTTCTCATCTAGTGCAATTTCTAAAGCTGTAGCGCCAATGGTGACAACGTCACTATATTCGCCAGCAATGGGAGCATACCAACGATTCACAAGGGCTGGCAGTTGTTTTAGATAAGCTTCCGTATTAATATTTACGGCAGCATATGCTAAATGGTTTTCAGGGATATATTTTGCAAATTTCTTGTTGATTTTACCATTGTACAACGGTTTGAAAATCTTTGCCATTTCAGCATCGACTCCCAAAGTTCCAGTAAACTTAATCGTATGCTGATCCTGGATTAAATCAAATGTACCTTCCTCATATCCATATTTAAATTTATCCATATCAATACCATAGGCCAATTTTAACACATCATAAGGCAATGCACCTTGATATAATTTATCTACATTGGGCACCCACAGACGAATCAGATGTTTGTTATCTGTTAATTTGATCGCTTTATTGTTTGCCATGTTGCTCTTAGGATCTAAGTAGCCATTAAAGTCATTTGCAAGCCATGTTCCAAATAATTTATTTTTAATAGAATCATTTTTAGCTTCTCGAGCTTGATTTAGAAGATAAAGTGAGTCCGACTCCAAATCGTAAGCCTCTACTGTGTCTACTGAATCATCCCATTGATCTGCGGATATGGCTATAGTCGAATCAACAACAGCTTCAACGGCCTCCATTTCAGCTTCGCTTATTTCTTCTAATACGTTCACGGTATCAGGTAAAATTTCCTCTTCACTCTCAAAAGTTTCTTCTTCCATAGCCTCCACAGCTTCTTCAGCAGCAGCCGTAGCTGCGGTTGCCGCATCACCTAATGCTTCATTATAGGTCCAGGTGTCCGTCGCATAAGAGCCAAGATCTAAGCCGTAACGGTCTGCTACATCTTTCATTTGAAAGTATTGACTGTGTACATCACCTGTGAGAATAAACATTGTTTCCGAATTCCAGGCAACCTGTGTTTTACCATCTTTGGAAACTCTTCTTTCATATCCATTATATATTGGAAGAACTTCATATTGTGAAAACATATGTTGTTTAACCTGATGGTTTGCTTTCAGGGGAAGTAAAATTCCAATGTAGTGTAAACTATCGGTATTTGCACGGTAAACATAAGCCTGTTTATCTAGATTGAAATCCAGCTCTTTTAGGTTTTTGATTGGAAAATCCATGTTTTTGGCCTGTTCAAATGCACCTAGTTTAGTGAGTGTTTCGTTTAGCAGTTCCATAGAACTTTGTTCTACGATAGCTTTATTATTAATAGAAACAACAAAGTCGGCATGAGCCGGTATTTTGCTGGTCAGTTCTTGAGCTGTAGCCTCCATTCCTGCAAAAGCAGATAATGCTAACAAGGGTAAGAATTTAATATTCATGTAGTTATTTGTTATTTAAAGTGATGGTATTGGCTAATGAAACTTTGCCACTAGCAAGATCTGTAGCCTTTAACTTAAGTAGAACAGCTTTTGCAGAACTGGATATTTTTGCTGAAGCATGTTTTTGTGATTTGACCGTTTTATCAAAACGTATAATCTGTGTGTAAAAGGCATCATTAAAATATTTGCGGTCAGTTTCAGATATACGGGCATACTCTTTACTTAAAGTAGGAGAGTGTGTATATGTTCTGGTAAAGGTTCCAGTTTTAGCATCGTAGGAATAATTATTATTATTACCGAGGGCACTTTTAAAATGAGTTCCAAGCGCTTTACTAAAATTATTCAGAGCATTTACGGAAGCGAAATTGCAGGAGACAGTTGCAATATAATTGTTAAAATCTAAATTATATTGCACCTGACTTATACCTGGGGTATTTTTTAAAATACGGATCATGTCCTCGGTTTCACTCTTTATCTTCTCTTTTGTCGGAATTTGAATGCCATTTACACTTTTTAATTTCATCAGAGAGGCCACTTTAGTACTACTTTTACTAAGGTTGAGTGTAGCTTTAATACTGCCAGAACCATTGGCATTTAGATTGATATCTTCGATAAAGTCAAAGCAACTTGTCAATAAACTGCAACAGCAGATTAAGATTATTAATCGCGAAAACGACTTAAGTTTTATCATTTTTTATTGTTTTAAAGGATTTGCTATTATTCCTGCTAATTACCGTGCCATCATCGTACGGCATCAGATTTTCTTTCTAGGTTCTTAGCAATTTTACGTCTACTCAAAGCTAGAGATTAGAAGCAATTTCTACAATCCCCGAAACTAGTGGTTTTACCAATCAAAGTTCTACTATTGACGAATCAATCCATATTCTAACGCTAATTTAATTGCAGAACTAAGATTTTTTGCGTCAAATTTCTCAATCAAATTTTTACGGTGACTTTCCACAGTATGCGGACTAATAAATAGTTTTTCTGCGATTTGCCCCGTTGTTAATCCCAAAGATGCCTCAGTTAGTACTTCCTTTTCCCTACGGGTCAATTTTGGAACACTTTTGAGTTCATCTTTTGATTTTCTTTCAACAATATTTTTGGTTTGAGAACATAGAAATTTGTTTCCTTTTATAACCTGTTCAACTCCGGCAACAATCTCTTCCACAGAAGCATTTTTTTGAATATAACCTTGGGCCCCCTCTTGCAGTACACTATTGATAACAGCATATTCGTTATGTACACTGATTACTATAATACGCATTTGAGGATACTTGGACCGTAACGGTTTGATCAGCTCAATACTATTGGCATCAGGAAGATTAATATCCAGTAAAAGCACATCAACAGGCCCATCCGAAAGCGCTTTATGCATGGTTGATGCATCAGGATAACAACCCACTACTTCTAACATATCTTCCTTAGAAAGGATATTTTTCAATCCTTCCGAAAGCAAAGGATGATCATCTGTAATTGCTATTTTAATCATTTATTTTATTTTTTTGGAAATATAATTTCAACACTTGTCCCCACATCTTTTTCCGACTGTATAGTAAATTTCCCTTTAAGGAAATCGATCCGCGATTGTATATTATGAAGGCCTGCTGAGTGATTACCCTTAACCTGATCAATATCAAATCCTTTTCCATCATCTTCAACAGTGATGGTGTAATAATCAGCTTCTTCTACAATTTGAATGATAATTTGTTTGGGGGCAGCATGTTTTATTGCGTTATTAACCAACTCCTGGATTACCCGATAAACAAGTAATTGTTCATCTTTTGTAAGTTGATTCGAATAATGTAAAAATTGTACATCAATATCCAATTCTACATTGGACATACGAACAGCGTAATCTTGTAATGCTTCCTCAAGACCATATCTATTTAGCAAATCGGGCATCAGATTATGAGCTACGCGTCTTAGCTCTTCTACAGCAGTATCCAATTGCAGAAGAGATTTTTGCATATCATTTTTCATTGGGCTATCCACTTTATTTGTCAATTGAGATAAACTGATTTTTGTGGTGGATAAGAGGCCTCCTAGTCCATCATGAAGGTCCCTGGCCAATCGTCCTCGTTCCTGTTCCTGACCATCAAGCATAGCAGTTAATATTGATATTTTTGAATTCTGACGTTCCTTATCTAAAGAGAAATTGTACAGTTCCTTATTTTGACGCATACTTTTGGATCGCTGTTTATATGCGTATAGCATTAATAGTAGAACCAGTAAAAAAAACAAGATCAAAGCCACATAATATTTATTTATTTTCTCTTTATAAGAAATCTCATTTTTGAAACTGAGGATGTCCTGAGCACGATTTTGTGTCTCTAAACGAGATAGCTTAAGTTCCTGGGTTCTTTTTTCAGATTCAAGCTGTGTGAGCTCAAGTTCTTTTCGCTGATTTTCTTCATGCAACTTCAAATTCTCATATTGCTGTTTTTGCTGCAGACTGACGGTATGCAGCAAACGGAGCTGCTGTTCTTTTTTATCCGTTTCCAGTTGCATTCTGATAAGTTGCTGTTGCTGTCTTTCTTTATCAAACTGTGCTTCTAGTCGTTTACCCAATTCCAATTGTTCTTGATTGTATATGGATTTAAATGTTTCCATATACACTTTATGGTAACGTATGGCTTCAGCAAGATTATTCTCCTGTTCCGCAATTTCAGAGAGATTCTCGTAAATACTGAGGATGATGTTCTGATCCGGAACACTGCTTTTAGTAATCTCCATAAGTGCCGACAACAAATAGGCTTTAGCACGCTCAGGTTTTTTGTTTTTCAGTGCGATCTCCGCCATTATACCGTAAGCAGACGCAACATGCGTGTATTGTTGAGTCGCTGCTCCCTGCTTTAGGGCGAGCTCAGCATATTGAATTGCCTGATCTTGATAAGAATCAGGAAAAAAACTAAAGTAGAGGTAAGCTAGATTATTAGCAACAAAAGATAGATTAGATGGGAAGGGGATTGTAGCCTTATTTTTGTTATACGTATTAATAGCTAAGAGGTAATACTTTTCTGCCTGATCTCGTAATTTGTGGTTAGTATCGTTCTTTATGTACTGTTGTTCATACATATACCCCATGAGCATATAAGCGTCAAATATAGCAATGGGATCATTTTGTTGAATAGCAAGATCTAAAGCAAGTAGACTATATTTCTCCTGTAGCTGATGCTCATTCCAATTCGCATAAATTGAAGTTAGCTCCTTGTAAGTTGTAGATTTACGGCTATTAAGTGTACGGGATGGGGGAGCCTGATCAAAATAGCGGATCGCACGTAGAAAACTTCTAACAGCTTCACCTTCTTTATTATTTCTGGTATATAGCCATCCTTCACAATAACTTATATAACCCTTGATCTCTACATCTTTAGATTTGCTAGCAAACTCTTTTGCCTTATCAAAACTACTTTTAGATTCTTTTATACGCTCGCTGATTCTATAATTCATAGCCTCAATCGCATAAAGATTAGCCGCATATTTTCCATCTGGTAAGCGACTTGCTATCTGGATATTATCTTTAAGGATTTGACCGGCCTTAACTTCTTGTTGATTGAAAAATAAGGCAGTTGCATATTTGCCGGCAACTATTAATCTTTCTGGATTCGTAACAGATACTTTATCATATTGTTCCTTTAGTTTATCTAGCACTTCCTGAGCAGAAGAAAAGTTAAATAAAAAACACAAGATTAATAGAAGCAGAGTTTCTCTCGATTTATTGGTAAAATATAGTGCACTCTTCTTCATTTGCATTTATTCTGGACCTGTTATATAGGAGACTAAGATATCATTTTTTATAAACAATGTATAGATCGAAACATTAAAATAGTTGTTTAAACCCCATAAATGCAAGAAAACTCCCATATTTAGTAAAATAAATATGGGAGTTTTCTCATATTATTCAGCCTCTACAGCAGCAACCTCTTGACCTTTAGTATCAATATAATATATGTTTTCACCAGCTTCATCTTCCGAGACAATGGCTACACCATTATCAAACGCAAGTGCTGTTGAAAATTTAAAAGGAATAATTGTTTTACCTTTTTCATCAATGTATCCATACTTACCATTTTTCATCGCTAAGAAAATATTTCCTTCATCAGGTAAAGCCATATATTCATATCCTCCGGCTATTTTTTTATTATCTTTAATAGAGAGTAAAGAATAAGAAGTATCCTCGAACGTAATAAAATAGTCTTTATTTCTCATGAAAATGTGTTCATGTACTGCTGGTATGATCACCTGCTCCTTCTCATTCATAAAACCGCTTTTATCATTTTTCATGAATTGGATCAGCCCATTTTCCGGAAAACTCACCATCTCATATGTTGCGTTAATCAAAACGCTTCCATCAGCACGTAATAAACCGTATTTATCTTGTGCACCGTACATGAATGTTTTGGAGTCGTCAGAATAGTTTAGAAAATCGTGTTGTAGCGTAATAATTTCTTGACCGGCTAAGTTGATCGCTCCAAATTTATCCTCTGCATTGTTTACTATAGATATGTCTCCATCAAAAGGTGCTATAAAAGTATACTTAGGTTGAAAAAAAACTTGATCATTCTCATCTTTTAGTCCATATAAATCTCCGGTTTCATTAGTGAAAATATAGCGATTATCAGCAACTTGAAGATCACCATATCCTATTGCACTATCAGCTTGCATTTCCGTATAACTTTCTGGAATTTCGAATAGCTCTTGAGTCAATTCCTCAGAGTCGATCTTTTTTGCAATGTAGCCATCTCCCGATACCGTAATTGACAATGGTGCCCCAGGTAAAGTTTCTAAGAAATTGAATTCCGCCCAAGATAAATTAGGGATCTGCTCAGTATAATAAACCGCAAGTTTTACATCCTCGCCAGACTCCTCATCAGTTCCTATATTAATTATTGCTAGTTTACATGTATATCCCGCTATTTTTTTCTCTTGGCCTTTTATGTATTCGATCTGGATATCACTGTAATCATTTTTGGTACCGTCTTGTAGCATCAAGTACTCTTGAGAGTTAGGAACTAAAATAAATGATTTTAATTTTTTCTTATCTTTTATCTCGATGTGACTTTCATCCTGCGTATAAGCGATGCGCATATAATCCTGATTCACCCAAGCTCTTAATTGCGTATCATCCAGCTGTCCATTGTTTTCTCCCGATTTTATTCCGTAATCGATACGAAAAAACTTGTTGGATTGAGCTAGGGCACTTAAGCTCATTAAGCACACTGTTGCTAGTGTTAGTGTTATTCTCTTCATGATATTAATGTAATTCTAACACAAAAGTCATGATAGTTTTTTACCATTTTTATCCCTGATAACAGCCATTTGCAAAACATGAATAGGGATTATTTTCGTTATCATAAACAGCTCTTGACCATCTCCTCATGTATTGATCACCTAAGCATGAAGTTTATTTGTTTATTTTGGAGCGCTTTAATTTTTTCGATTTCTAAATATAAATGGTTGTTTTTTAACTTGAAATAGAGAAAATCTAAACAATAAGAGGATGTAATTTGTTTAAAAGTTGTACAGATTATTTCAAGCGACCAGATGTGAGACATATGCGCATACCTTTACTACTTTTTTTCATTGCAACTTTTGTAAATGCCAACCCCCAGCAGTTAAAGCAGGTATCGCAGGAAGAAGCGATTCTGACGAACATTGTTTTCATGCGTACCGAGGGATTACTTATGACCCAACTGATAGAGCAAAAGTCAAAGAATAAAAAAGTGCTTTCCGCAATTAAGCGAGCCAAACGTTACTACACAGAGACCCAGCCTATGCTACTAGAAGTTATAAAAGGTAAAGCACTTGCCCTAGATCAAAAACAGTTCGATTACATTTCTCAAGAAGCTGAAAAAAAATTCCAAAATTACGACATCAAAAATGAAGGTCATTGGATTAAACTCTATCAAAATCACATTCAAAACTGTATACGCTCCTATAGCCTACTTTTGCAAGATAGAGAATGGGCAAGTGTTACCTATTTTTCATTTTATGCACTCCCAGAATTGATTAATCTCGATCAGGAATTTATAAAATTAAACATTAAATAAATACAAGTATATTTAGCGTATATCTGGATCAAATGAAAATTCTTACCGCAAAACAAATGATGAACGCAGATGTACTGACCTGCAACGAACAACAAATTACAAGCTTAGATTTAATGGAAAGAGCTTCCCAAACGGTCTTTGCTGCATTAAAGATCAAGTACCCAGATCTCCCAAAACAACATTTCACCATCATCTGCGGAAAAGGAAATAACGGCGGAGATGGATTGGTATTAGCACGTTTATTAGATGCACATTTAGCCAATGTGATGGTATATGTCCTAAAATCCGAAATTTACGCGCCTGATAATAGCCGCAATCAGGCAAGATTATCCGCGGCGCAAATTCATTTTTTTAACGAAACAGATCAGTTACAAATCCCGGATAATACCATTGTTATAGATTGTCTGTTCGGATATGGACTGCGAGAAGAATTAGACGGAAAATGGGCTTATATCTGCAAGCAGATCAATGAAGCTGATGTTCCTGTATATGCCATTGATATGCCTTCAGGCTTATTGGCAGATAGACCAACATCGATTACTGCTCCTGTGATTCATGCAGATTTGGTATATACTTTCCAAATGCCTAAGCTCGCATTATTAATGCCTCAGAACCAAGTTTTTTATGATGATTTTCAAATACTGGACATTCAATTGAGTAAAAATGCTATTGAAAAAGAAAATTCCGATTTGATTTATGTGGAAAAAGGGTTAATACTCAAATACTATAGAAAAAGGAAAAAATTTGAACATAAAGGCAATTTTGGACATAGCATGATCATAGGGGGAAGCAAGGGAAAAATGGGGTCTGTCCAGCTGGCACTAAAAGCAGCTTTGCGAAGTGGCTGTGGTTTAGCTACCGCCTTTGTACCTGCTTGCGGGCATATCATTATCCAGACTGCTGTGCCCGAAGCTATGGTCTTATTAGATGACCATAATGATGTGATAACCACCATGCCCGACTTAGCAAATTATCAGGCTGTTGGCATTGGAGTAGGAATGGGAACCGCAGCAGAAACAAGTGTAGCCTGGATAGATTACATAAGTAGAGGAATCCAAACGCCATTGATTATAGATGCTGACGGTTTAAATATGATGTCAAAAAATCCCGAATTATGGAACTTTATACCGAAAAACACCATTCTGACTCCACATCCAAAAGAACTGAATCGGATTATAGGATCGTGGATGGACGATTGGGATAAATTAGAAAAAGTAAAAGAATTTGCAAGTAAATATCAGGTCAATATATTGATAAAAGGAGCAAATAGTGCAATGGTGATGAGCGACGGTAAGATCTACTTGAATAGTACAGGAAATGTAGGAATGGCAACAGGGGGTAGCGGCGATGTATTAACAGGGATTATAACCGCATTGCTTGGACAGGGATATCCTGCAAACGAAGCGTTAATCATGGGTGTATATTTACATGGAAAGGCAGCAGATTTGGCAGTTAAGACCATCGGTACTTATAGTCTTCTTCCCTCCGATATTATTCAGTATTTACCACAAGCGTTTCTTGAATTAGAACTTGCGACACTATAAACCAGTCCAAGACTTAAATGGCAGACGATAGTTTGTTTTCTTGTCATAGGGCAAGGGGACTTTATGATCTATTGTTTATTTTTGATTAAACAGATGGTAGTTAACCATCACTAAATCAATAAACAATGGATAAGCCAAAATCAACAAAACTAGAAGTGATTATTCCCGCTTATAGAATGCATACACAGACTTTTTTAAGTGTGTTATCTGGGATATCTGAAGTGGATGCCAAGAAGCGGATCGATGGACGAACGAATCATATTATTTGGATGGCCGGCAACTTTGTCAATGTACGTTACGGAATAGCAAACATTTTAGGTTTGGAAGAAACAGATCCCTATAACGATTTGTTTTATATGGGAAAGACATTAGATGAACAATTTCAATACCCGACTCTAGCCGATCTCATTGCTAGTTTTCATAAAATCTCTCCTAAAGTTTACCGGAGTTTATTGGCCGTCAATGATGAACAATTGTCTGAATTATTTCCGATTGGAATGAATATCCCCTTTGTTACAGAAGATAAACTCAATTTTATCGGAATGTGTATAGGTAGGCAGGATTATATTGGCGGGCAGATGGCATTGATGAGACGTATCCTTAATTATTCGAGTATGAGTTACGGTGTAGATGACAAGATCACATATTAGCATGGAAGCACATGTAACAGGATACCTAGAGGTAAACGGAATTCGCCTGTATCATGAAATTTATGGAGCAGGTGAACCTTTGGTTTTGATTCATGGAGGGGCGGGTTCTATACAGTTTGATTTTAGAGAAACGATTATCCGGTTACAAGAACGCTTTTTGCTGATCGGCATTGATCTGCAAAATCACGGACGCTCAGATCATAGGGAAGAACCTGAAACTTTTGAACAGGATGCAAAGGATATTGTCGCATTATTGGATCTGTTGGGAATACCTAAAGCCTCTTTTTTTGGATTTAGCAATGGTGCTACGACTGCCTTAGAGATAGCAAAGATTTACCCAGATCGCGTCGTGAAGATCGTAGCAGCCTCTGGAGTTTATAAAAGAAATGGCCTGATACCAGGTTTCTTTCAAGCAATGGAACAGGCAACAATTGATAATATGCCGACCTATCTGAAAGAGAACTTTCTGAAACTAAATTCGAATATAGATGAGTTGCATAATATGTTTCAAAAAGACAGTCAGCGGATGATCCATTTTGAAGACTGGAAAGATCGTGATATGCAGCATATTAAAAATCCTGTTCTGCTCATTTATGGAGATCGAGATGTTGTTACAGTCACACATGCCGCAACCATCTGTCAGTTGCTCCCTGATGCAAGATTATGCATACTTCCTGCCACCCACGGCGGGTATATGATGGCCGATGAATCAGGGATAGTAGATGAAGAATTAATCACATTTACGGTATTACAGATCGCAAGATTTTTAGAATAATTTACATGTTCCTGGGTCAATTTAAATACAACGTTTACAGTTTGTTAGGGTCATTAGGTAATTAATAAAGTGAAATATAGGTTATAGGGCTACTTTATTTTTAAATATTTGTAATATCTTAGAGTATCACAGACGAAACTTTCAAAGTTTATCGCGCTAAGAACCCATTACTAAATTAACCCATATTGAAAATGAAGATGTACAAATCATTTATTCCGCTCTGCACTGCTTTATTCTTGTCAGCTTGTTCTTCAAATTACCTGATGACTGTTAATACCACCAATACGATTAAAGAAAAAGACCAAGGAACTTTCTTCTACACAAATGACACTTTGGCTGTTCAATACTCTTTTGCGGGGAAGGATGGTAAAGTATATGTTAAGGTTGAAAATAAATTAGATTATCCAATCATGTGGAACTTAAAAAATTCTGCACTAGTAATCAACGGAAAGGCCCTTAGTTACGCTAACAACCAGATAGATTTAAAAGGTAAAGTGAATCAGAATGTTTCCGCTTTTAGTGAGGATATTATTCATGGATATTTTAACGGCACAGCAACATTACCTAAAGATATGTTATTAATACCACCTCATGCGTTTGTCGATGGAAGGTTTTTTGATCTTCGCGATGATGTAAAGAAATCGGTATCCCAAGCAAAAAAAGAAAAAGTTGTGCGGTATGGCATGAACGGTGGAACATATAATGTACAACAAGCCAAGTTTAACATACAGGATTCGCCTTATATCCTGAGCAGTTTTTTGAGCTATTCTGTGTTGAATAATGGCGAGGTTACTTTCAGAACTACAGAACAAAAATTTTATGCTGAAACATTATTTCAGACTGGTACATCATTAAATAATGTACTTGAGTATTATACAAAACAAGGTGATCTAATGGCTTATAAGAAAGTAAAAGGTGAAAATGCTTTGCTGTTAGGAGGGGTGGTGGCTTTAGGTGCAGCAGCAGGAGCACTTGACAATAGTAGAACCGATTAAGCTGTAATTGAACTATAAAAAGCCTTGATCACTTCGACAAGGCTTTTTTATTTTTTATCGTTTTTTAATAAGGTTTACTGACATACTGTTGTCATTAGCAGACTTATTTTTGTGTTAGCTAAAACATAGTAGGACGACGAACTTGTCTATTTCCAGTAATCTGATACAACGTCAAATTGATATAGCGAAAATAGAAAAGGTAAAATTTTGAAGAAACAAAACAGTTAAAAATGATCAAATTTAAATATACTATCTTATATGTGTCCGATGTGACACGGGCCATTCAGTTTTATGAACAAGTATTTGGCTTTGTACGAAAATTTATAACACCTGAAAAAGATTACGGCGAATTAATAACAGGAGAAACCACCATTTCATTTGCCAAACACAGTTTAGCACAGACTAATTTGAGTGCAGGATATCAGGAAAGTTCTCGTTTAGCGAAACCTTTTGGAATAGAATTGGGCGTTATCACGGATAATGTTGAAGATCTAGTAGACAAAGTATGGGAGTATAATGGAATTATTGTTGAACAGCCTACAGTCAAACCTTGGGGACAGACCGTTTCATATGTGAGAGATTTAGATGGTTTTCTAATTGAATTATGTACTCCGTTACCTTAACCAGAAACTTTTTTGTAAAAATATATATCCGTTTATTATCGAGTAGCGATGCCTTTTTAGTGCATTTTTCTCTCCATAAAGCACACATTAAGATCGATTAAGTATTTTTAAATAGCGCATTTATACATTTTTTTTTATAGTTTTAGCGATTTAGCATATTAAACAGAGAAATGGCGTTAACAAACTTGTCAAGACGAGTCGCTCTCGGAATCGATATTGGAGGAACCAATACGAAATTCGGAGTGGTAAATCATCGCGGGGAAGTTCTAGAAAAAGGATCCCTAAGAACAGATGAATATAAGAAAATAGAAGATTTTATTGATGCATTATATCTTCAGGTTTCTCCACTTATCGAGAAATACGGTACAGTGAAAAACTTTGATGGAATTGGTCTCGGTGTACCTAACGGTAATTACTATACAGGTACGGTAGAATTAGCTCCTAATTTACCTTGGAAAGGTGTAATTCCTTTTGCCGAACTTATGGAAAATAAATTTGGTATGGAGTGTACCATTACCAACGATGCGAATGCGGCAGCTTTGGGAGAGATGCTTTTCGGAGCAGCACGTGGTATGAAAGATTTTATCATGATTACTTTAGGAACAGGTGTAGGAAGCGGAATCGTTGCCAATGGAAATGTAATCTATGGACATGATGGTTTTGCGGGAGAGTTAGGACATACCATTGTAAAACCAGGAGGTAGAAAACACTGGAGTACAGGTTCGGAAGGAAGTCTGGAAGCATATGCATCTGCTACCGGCATAGCCATTACAGCAAAGAAAATGAGAGCAGAATTTCCAAGTTCTATGCTCAATCAATATCCAGAAGAATCAATCAATTCTAAAACAGTTTACGAGTGTGCCATAAAAGAAGATCCAATTGCTATTGAAGTATTCCGCTATACAGGACAGAAGCTGGGTGAAGCATTAGCTAATTTTGTGATGTTTTCATCTCCTGAGGCGATCTTATTGTTTGGCGGAGTTATTCAAGCCGGAGACTTTATTCTCAAGCCTGCAAAATTACATATGGAAAGAAACCTACTTCCCATCTTTAGAGATAAAGTGAGATTGGTATTTAGTGAACTTCCTGAAGCAGATGCCGCAATTTTAGGTGCAAGTGCACTCGTTTGGGAACAATAAAAGAAAATAAAACGCGTCTTTTAAGACGATCGTTTTCATAAACAGTGTCCGGTTGATGGATTTTAATGTAAATTAAATTTTAACAGCCGGACACTCCTATAAAGCCACATCGTCACGAGTTTTAGCACGGCAGACCCTTCTAAAGGTCAGATTTATTCTGGGCAGGATTTGTCGAGCTGTTTTAGGTACCTGGTGCTGCCAGCAACTGTTTGTCGTACCAGCCATCAGCAGGAAAGATCCATGATGCAGAGGAATTTCGATCTGCTTTATATTCTTTAGAAATTTATGACGCAATCGGAATAAACGTGTTTCCCCAAAACTGACCGATGCAATCACAGGATTAGGACCAGACTTATCAGTATGATCACTATGCCACGCAACACCATCTTTCCCGTTACGGTAGAGGTTGAGTAAAACAGCATTAAAGCTTAAACCAGTTTCTTCTTCCACTCGTTTTCGGATGGCTAATAGTGCTGTGGTCCAGTCAGGACCTGCGGGATCAGCACCCAAATTGCTTTTATCCTCATACCAAGCGATCATGCGTGGCGCTTTAACTGTTTTATCAAAGATCTCCATTTCATATTCGCGCCATTTCGTAGTATGGAGCAAAATATTGTAGTAATGGTCCGATTCTTCCTTTGAAAAAAAAGAATCAATTAGCATGAGTTCCGTATCAGGTACATCGAATACAACCTTACCTCCATGGCCAGGTGCGAATATTTCAGTGTCATTAAATAAATTCATCGTATATGTTTTAGTAAAGTGGTAACAGTCAATAGGTGTTTTCTTCATTTACTATAAACTTTAGAGTCTCCAATTGTACGTTTTTTGGTTATCAAAAACAGCAGCTGGCTCTTCGGATTTATATATAGTAACGTTCCTATTATGCTTATTAAAATATGATACAACAAAAATACTAATTATATTAGTATTTTTGTTTAATTTGAAGCTATAAATATTAGCAGTATGATGTTGTCAAAAAACTTGAAGTATTTAAGAGCACAAAAAGGGATATCACAGCGCGAGATAGCAGCAGACTTAACCATTACACGCGCTAGGTACGCGAAGTACGAGGAAGCCCTCTCAGAGCCTCCGATAGAAGTCTTATTGAAATTATGTCAATATCATCAGATCAGTATCGATACACTGATTACGGTAGATTTGAACAATTTGGATCAAAAAACAGAGCTAATTGAAAATAGTTAGAATAATTTATATTGCAAAAAAGCCGTACTATTTTTTAGGTAGTACAGCTTTTTAGCTTAAAATGTATCATTAGAGTTCCAGTACAGTAAGTACAGGGAAATGGTCTGAAGGAAATTTACCGGAATAAGTATCTGTCAAAATTCCCCATTTATGACCTTTGAAATGTTTGGATACAAAAATATGATCAATGATCGTATTATGAACAGGGAATTTTTCACCTGTCCGAAAACCATTGGAGCTTCCATTTAAAGCATAGGGCATGCTTACCATATGATAAGTATCTTTCAATAAATCAGATGTCGCTAAACTCTTATACCATTCAGAATAGCTATCGCCATTAAAATCACCCATAAGTATAACTGGCTGTTCTTTTGCGATTTCAGTAATCTTTTTTAATATTAACAAGCTCGATTCTTTGCGGGCTAATATTCCGCGATGGTCGTAATGAGCATTGAAGAGGAAGAACGACTTTTTAGAATCTTTATCTTTTAGCTGTATCCAAGTACATATTCTGATGTTGGATGGCGCGTCCCATCCTAGACTTGGTCTATCTGGAGTTTCAGATAACCAAAAGTCGCCTTTACTGACCAGCTCAAAACGGTCCTTTTTATAATAAATTGCCGCATGCTCGCCCGCAGCTTTACCGTCATCTCGTCCTAGTCCATAACGTTCAAATTGAGGAAGTTGCTTACTAAGGTCATCCAATTGATTCTTTAATGCTTCTTGTGTCCCAAAGATATCAAATTCATGAAATTGGATTAATTGTGCGATCGGAGTCACTCTGTTTTGCCAGCGGTCCAGACTATCATTAGGCGTATCATAGCGAAGATTATACGTCGCCACGCGCATTTTTTGAGCCTGAGCAGTTAATGTAACTGCCGAAATCATGAGGCAGAGCATGGTTTTGATATAGCGTGTTTTCATATTTTTTCTAAATATTCATATTACTAGGTTAAGCAGCAGACCTACTATTGCCAGAAAGGATAATTTTTCAAATTTTTGTTTAAAACAATCGCATTGCTTGGTATTGGATAGTAGTACTGTCTGCCGTCATCATACCAGGTACGTGTTTGCGCTTTAAACCACTCCAGATGTTTATCTGCAGTTAACGTCTGGTAGTTAGTCGCTGGTCCACCAATAGCTATTTTTGCAACTTTGGCTCCAACCGTTACCGAAGGACCTTTATTATTGCCATCATAGAAGATAACATCTACATTGCCGTCGCGATCCAGATCCATCGGTTTGTCCAATTCCGGAATATAGATACCGGACCATTCTAAAGAAGCCATGATATGACCCGCATTCCATCTTTTTAGATCATTAAATCTAAAACCTTCAAGCGCCAGTTCAACTTGTCTTTCACGTCTTATTTCTAGCAGTACAGGGTTGTCGATATCTTTAAAGAATTTTTCTTTGATGTAAGTATCAATCACTGTCGGTAATTGCGAGGTACCTCCTGTAATACCTGCACGCGAACGTAGTGCACCAATAGTTTTTTGCCAGTCGCCATCTGTAATTTCACCCAATTCAGCACGTGCCTCAGCATAATTAAGCAGTACTTCTGCATAGCGCATCAATGGAATAGCATTCGTATTTAGCTGTCCATTATCATATTTACTTTCATCAAGTGTATATTTTATTGGCTGATAACCTGTGTACGAATAACCATTAAAATTTGGTGCTGCTGGTTTTCCATCTATTTTATAGCCTGGGGTACGGATCAGCTGAGATAAGCGGTAATCTCTATTTTGACACTCATCATAAAACTCTTGTGTATTGTATCCTGTTCTATTCGTATACGGAGTACCATCTCGGTTTAATATCGTATTGATAAACGGTCTTACAAAACTATAACGTGGGCCATAGGTCGGAGAAGTCCAATACCAGTTCGCAGAACTTAGGATGGCCAGGTTCTTATTAAAAGCAATAGCTAGCATGACCTCTTGAGTAACTGCAGCATCACTGACAAAAAGCTGACGTTGCGATAGTTCGGGACCTTTAGCGGTATAGATACTGTGCGGTCCCTTTGTCATCAGTTCCTGAGCGGCATCCACCACCTGTTTATAATATTTGTTTGCAGTTGATGCTAAGCCCAGCTCAGTATGGTATTTACGAAATGAAGCTTCAAAAAGTGCAATTCTTGTTTTCAGTCCCAGAGCAGTCCATTTCGTGATCTCCGAACCGTCTGTAGAGGAGCTGGTCTGTATATTCGCGTAGGCATAATCCAGATCTGCCAAGATATGATCCATCACTACAGTACGGTCTCCACGGTCACCATATAAGATATCGTTGTCAGTAATTGAAAGAGCCTTATCCACCCAGGGCACATCGCCAAAACGAGTGACCATTTTATAGTAAAAGTATGCTCTAAAAAAGCGAGCAACACCATTATAATGGTTACGACTTGTTTCCGATACGTTTGACCGGTTATTGCTTGCTAAAAAATGATTGATATTTCTAAGGTTCTTCCAATCCCATCCAGAACTTGTCTGTGCCGTATAGGCATTCAATTTTAAAAAATTGTCGAGGTTATTGACAGCGCCATAATCAGACATCTGGTCCAATCTGTAGGCATCAGAAGAAGAAGGCAGATCATTGTAAAATGAGATCGAATAGCGACGGAGTCCTCCCTCGGTTCCAAATACGTCTTCTTCTAAGGCTGACGATTCCGGAAATTCATTTAGCTCACAGCTGCTGCATAAAGCCAGTATACTTAATAAATAGAATATCTTTTTCATGTGTGTTTTTTCTTAATCGTTGCATAATGCTTCTGATTATCTAGAAGCATCTTTCTAATCATAAATGTTAAAAAGTGACTGATATACCTAAGCTGATTGATTTCATGGTCGGATAGTTGAAGCCATCACCAGCATTACTGTCGCTGATATCCGGGTCGGATGAACCGATATTGCTTACATCCAGATCGCGTGTATGCTTATAGAACGGTGACCAGCTCCATAGGTTTTCACCCGATAGCGAAGCTTTTATATCCTGAAAGCCCCATCGTGATACGATAGATTTAGGGAGACTATATCCAACTTGAATATTTTTCAGTCTAATGTAACCCACATTTTGTAAGTAACGTGTTTGAGGCGTTTCTTTGATAGACTGGTTATAGCCAGCGTAGCGGGGTAGGTAAGCACCTTTGTTGTCCTCAGTCCAGTAGTTATTTAAGTGCCATTCCGGCAGATTATTGTACGGTCTATTATATTGTCCCCAGAAAATTGATTCATTGCTTGGATACCAGTTTTGACGGCCTACTCCCTGAAAAAATGTGGACAATGATATGCCGTTCCAGTCCGCATTAAAGTTAAATCCATAGATATACCGGGGATCCTTATTACCGATGATTTTTTTATCACCATGATTGTCTAATGTATTGGTGCCGTAATCGATCTTCCCGTCACCGTTTAGATCTGCAAAACGGACATCGCCTGGATACACAATACCAGCACTAGACGATTTGATTAAAATCTGCTTTGCGGCATTGTCAATCTCCGCTTGCGATTGGAACAGACCTTGAGTTTCGTATCCCCAGATTTCACCGACTGTTTGACCGGCATAGTAATCGCCTAACGTACCTGTTAGATTATTGTATTTATCGATTTTAGATTTATAGTCAGCTAAGGTTCCTCTAATACTATAGCGCAATGATTTACCCGCCACATCAAATCGATTGTTGTAAGAAAGTGTAAGTTCATAACCATTTGTGGTCATATCAGCATAGTTACCTTTAGGAGATGTAGCACCAAATATATCCGGCAATGTCATGCCTACAGTAAACATATCAGTTGTTTTACGTGTATACATATCGGCTACCAATTGCAGTTTACCATTTAAGAAACTCATATCCACCCCAAAATTGGCAGTGGTCGCCGTTTCCCAGGTTAGCTGATCGGGCAGTACTACCGGTTGCTGCGTATAGCGTGGCCGTTCACCGTTTATGATACGGTCAGAAGTACTGATGTTATAAATCTGTAAAAAGGAATAAGATTTAATATTACCATTCCCTAAAGAGCCGTAAGAGCCTCGAAATTTCAAATCTGAGATAATTTCAGGATTTACAGACCAAAAATCTTCCTGCGATGCTCTCCAGCCCAAAGAAGCAGAAGGAAAGAACGCCCATTGCGAACCTATCGGGAATTTGGAAGAGCCATCATAACGACCGTTCACTTCAAACAGATAGCGGTCTTTGTAAGCATAGTTAGCTCTAAAAAATAATCCTGCGATCCGGTATTTTTCATAATTACCAGAAGCAGTAATGGCATCCCCAAGAGCAAGATTAATATTGCTGACATCATTGGTTAATAGTCCATTTTTAGAAACATCAACACTTTCTCTTACCTTTTGCTCATAGTTATACCCAATTAACCCTTTAAAGTAGTGATTCTGTTTAAACGTATTCTCATACTCCGCATAGATATTTGTAAATAAGTTACGTTCTTGAAGCACATACTTTGATATATCATTATACTGGGTTGCCAGCTGAAGGATTTCACCCTCCTTTATACTATAAGGAATAGGAATACGTATTCTTGTCGCCACATCATCCTTATTCATAAAAGTGAAATCTCCCTTTACTCTGAACGTGTTGTTGAAAAATTTAGTTTCAAAACTTGTTGTATTACGCAATAGACCATCATCGGTATCTTTACCATTTTTACTCATGATAAAATCTCCCACAGAATACGCCGCAGAATATGAAAGCGTTCCATCAGGATTGAAGATAGGAGAGGTCGGATGCCCTTCATCGGCGATGTTACGCAGAATATTTCCGCCTTCACCAACAGTCATCGGGATATGGTACTTTTTGGCCGAATAGTCTAAATTATTAGCGATACGTAACCAGTTGGTCACCTGTATGCCTCCCTTTGCTCTTAAATTAAGACTTCTAAATTTATCGGTATTATAGCGATATAGACCATCGTAGCCATAGTATCTTCCCGAAAGGTAAAAATCTGTTTTTCCAGAAGATCCATTGATCGCGATATTATGGTTCTGAGCCATCGTATTATCCTTGATCAAAGCTTTATAATAATCTTCATTGCCATAATACACGTAATTTCCATTACCATCGACAGTCACCTGTTCCTGAATACCGGCATCATTGCGCTTTTTAAATTCTTCCAGCCAGGCCAGTGAAAAAGGTTGTGTCTTGTTCATCTTACTCGGAATTGATGAATAATTATTCCAGGAATTGTAAGCCTCCGAAAAATGGGATGCATAGGTATAGCCGTCCGTTACAAATTGAGGCGTTGCGGTCGGCTTCTGGCTTGCCAGGGAACCCGAATAATTGACAGAAGTGCGACCCTGTTTTGCTTTTTTTGTACTGATAAGTACTACGCCAAAAGTACCCCTCGATCCATATATCGCAGCCGATGAAGCATCTTTTAAAACAGATACAGACTCAATGTCATCCGGGTTTAAATTTGCAGGATCACCTTCCACACCATCAATCAGAACAAGAGCAGCTCCACCCTGACCAATGGAAGTCGTGCCGCGTATGTTAAAACTCGCTGAACGACTCGGTTTGCCATCGGCCAGATTGATATTTAAATTTGGAACAGCACCTTGTAGCATTTGCGTTGCATTAGCAGCCATGCGTCCTTCAAACACTTCTTTGCCGACCATATCGACAGCTCCAGTAAGATTAGCTTTTTTTTGCGTACCGTAACCCACCACAACAACCTCGTCCAGTTGAGAAGAACCTTCTTCCATTCGGATCAAAATGGAGTTATTGTCCGCAGGTTTAACAATAAAATTATTTTCCTCTTTGTTTCCATAACCGACGATTGAAAATCGAATGTTATACGATTTACCAGCTTCAAGGGATTCAAATAGAAATAGTCCCTTAGCATCTGTGGCGGTATTGGTGATCACTTTGTTCAGAGAATCGGTGACCGTAACAGTTACGCCAGACAGGAGCGAACCTGTTTGGCTGACGACAGTTCCTTTTACACGACCTTTTTGTTGCCCGTACAGCGGAGATGTAAGCACAATGCTCCCCAGTGCGAAAATCAATGCTCGTTTTTTTAGGTGTTCGTTAATTTTCATGTTTATTTTAAAAAATTAGTCAATATGATTTCACGTAATACATTAATTATACTTTGTCTATCCAAGGAAATTTCAGTGGATCAGCTCATTAATTGGAAGATTCAGCCTTTTTGCTCACATAGTAAGTAGATTGCTCTTTTCTATATTCAAGCTCGTTTAGACCACATAAAATATGTAGGATATTTTCGATGCTTTCAGATGCCTCAAAAGCACCGGTAAAGGTCAGTTGATTGACGTTCACACCGTCATATATAATTGCAACCTGCTTTGCTTTTGCGATTGAAGCAAATACCGTTTTTAGATTTTCTTTTTCAAAATTCAGGCTTGAAGAAGTTGCTGCTAACGATACAGCAACGCTATGCTGCGGAATAGGATCCATATTCTTGATAGGACTTTTCGCTTTTTTTGATATTTTCCATTCCAATAGCTTGGTCATATTATTGATGACGATCTGTTCGCCGGCACGCAATACCGTTTCATGAAATCTGTGCAAACTTTGGGCTGTAGGTGCTACTCGGATAGATCCTTCTACCAGATGAATATTGGTCTCTTTATTATTTTGCCCATCAATGATAAAGACTGTACCCAGAGCAGTAGTAGCTATTCCATTTGAGATAACCGTAAAAGGTCGGTGTTTATCTTTTGTAACATCAAACTTTCCTTTTCCGGTTAGAGAAAGCATACGGGAGGTATCCGTAAACTGAGGGTTATAAGTCAAGGAACTATGAGGAGATAAAGTGACGCTTGTACCATCTGGCAATATATGTCTCACAAATACACTCGTGCTGCTCACAATCCGCTTTTGAAGGGGTAGTACTGTAACCGAAGTATGAACAAAATCCTGTTGATTTTTCCAAATAATCGAGAGTCCACCTGCAACGAGAAGTAAACTTGCCGCTATTTTGACAATAATACGGGATAACGATTGTTTTTTACGAGCAGACTGGTCTCCGATTGTCGTGATGAGACGGTCATAAACTTTCTTTTTTTGTTCTGGGCTTAGTCTCTCCGATAAAAGAGTCGGCTGATCAAATTCCTTTTGCAGTTCCGCTTTGAGTTCATGATCTGTTATTTCGAGTTTGTCGAGTAATTGCTGTTTCTCCTTTGGAGAAGCATAACCGGACCAAAATTTCTGTATAAGTTGCTTTGTATTCATATCGTTGGTATAAATACTAGCAATGATGGTTTAGGGGATGAAATTTTGGATTAACAAATGATTAAGATTATGTAAATTCTAAAGATGCTCGGTATAAAAGATCACCAATAGTCCCAGTGCAGTATATGGAGCCTCATTTTGGATATAATCTTTGATTGCACGGTTAGACTGTTTCAGATAATCTTTAACAGAATGACTGCTTATCCCCATTATTTTTGCGACCTCATCCGCAGATCTCCCTTCAAATCGACAAAGTTTAAAAACCTCCCGTTTCTTTTTTGGTAATTTTTCAACCGCCTGATGGATCATCCTGATTTGCTGTTCATACAGATCTTCATCAATCACATCTTCATTTTCAAGTTGTAGGTATTGATCATAAGTATCCACACTTTCAATAGCTTCTTTCACCTTTTTCTTAAGGAAAGTAATGGATTTATTATAGCTCACCACAAATAGCCACCCAGGAATTGATTTTTCATCCACCAGCTTTAGTCTATTTTGCCAAAGTGCAGTAAATACCTCTTGCAATAAATCCTCAGCACATTCAGGTCGCTTAACCAAACGCAGAATATTAGCGTATACCGCATTTGCATATGTGTCATACAACTGTGCAAACTTATGCATGTCGATAGCAATAGGTTGTTGTGAGGTATCTGTAATTAGAAAGTTATCCATAGCAGTACATGTATTTGGCAGATCGTTTCAGGATTTGCAATCGCAATCCATTTTATGGTAGACAAAGCTATCCAATCAATGCTATCAAGATGTAAAGTTGTCATTAAGGAAATGTTAATCTATAAAATTGAACGCCAAAGGAAAAGAAATACCCGTATCCTAAAAAAAATAACTATGTTTATTCCATTGAATACAAAATAAACGAATGAAACGAACAGCATTACTAACCTTACTTTCTATTTCCACCTTTACCACTGCAGTTTTTGCACAGCAGGATTCCATGATGTTAGATAAAATCTATCATGAATCTTTCTATCAAGGACAGGCTTACGACAATTTGCACTACCTCACAAAACAGATCGGCCATCGTATTGCCGGATCACCTGCGGCTGATAAAGCTGTAGTCTGGTCCAAAAGCCTGATGGAAAAACTTGATTTCGACAAGGTATACCTACAGGATGTAAAACTCCCTTATTGGGATCGAGGTCCAAAAGAAAAAGCCTACATAGTAGGTTCAAAGGAGTCTCTAAATATCCTCGCGTTAGGAGGTTCAGTAGCCACTCCATCCAAAGGGATAACAGCCGAGGTTATTGAAGTCCAATTGTTAAGTGATCTGAAGAAATTTGGTGACCAGGTACGTGGAAAAATTGTTTTCGTCAATAAACCATGGGACGAGTCTATCGTAGAAACTGGTGTTGCATATGGACTCAACTCAAGTCAGAGAAGTCGCGGTCCAGCTGAGGCTGCTAAATTAGGAGCAGTAGCTTACTTATTTCGATCTTTATCATCATCCACAACTGATGACTATCCCCATACAGGAGGAACAGGTTATGTCAAAGGAATCGATAGTATTCCTGCTATGGCAATATCTGCGACTTCAGCCATTAAGTTGAGCGAAGCATTAAAAACCAATCCTCACACAAAAGTTTATCTGGAGCAGCATTCCGCTTGGAAAGGAATGGTGCAGACACACAACGTTATTGCAGAATGGAAAGGTGCAGAATTTCCTGATAAGATTATCACGATCGGTGGACATATTGATTCTTGGGATGTAGGAGAAGGGGCACACGATAATGGAACCGGTACTATGGGGACTCTAGATGCGATACGTACTTTGATGGCATTAGGATATAAGCCTAAGCACACCATCCGTTTAGTATTTTATATGAACGAGGAAAATGGAGTGCATGGTGCATCAACCTATGGACAGGTCGCTAAAGATAAGCGGGAACAGATTGTTGCCGCAATAGAAAGTGATGCTGGTGGATTTGCACCTAGGGGTTTTGACATTAAAGCCTCCGCCGAAAGGGTTGTGTGGATGCAACAACATTGGAAGCCTTTATTTGAACAGAAATTCTGGGTATCACGTTTTTTACAGGGAAGTCCGGGAGTAGATTCAGGAGTCTGGGGACAGCATTTTCCAAATACCGTAATGTTCAACTTTAGACCAGATCCGCATCGTTATTTTGATCTGCACCATACGGCAAAAGATGTCTTTGAAGCCGTCGATAAACGAGAACTGCAATCAGGAGTAGCGGCTATTGCCTCTTTGCTGTATTTAGTTGATCAACAGATAGAACAGCCGTAAGAGCTAAACAATAAATAGAAAGGGAGCCAAACTATAATATGGCTCCTTTTTTTACTTGATCGTTTGGTGTAAAGCAATTCTATTCCCCTCGCTATCTTCAAACTCAGCAACAATAAAACCAAGTAAATCATTTATAGTTTTTGGATATAATATTTTTCCACCTTCCGAAATAACTTTTTCAAGTGTTGCATCCATATCTTGCGTCTTAAAATAAATAATAACACCCTGTTTGGTAGGTGTATAGGCATCACCTTTGGCCAGTGCTCCAGAAATACCACCACTAGCTTCCTGAAAAGGAAAAAGGGACATTTCATAACCATCGATGATTTCTTTTTCGAATTTAAAATTAAATACTGCAGTGTAAAATTTCTCCGCACGATTTAGATCATGGACTGGAATTTCAAAGTAGATCACTGGGTTTGTTTGGGACATAAGGGTATTTTGTTTGGTAAAATATTATTGGTCTTACTGATTTGAAGAAGGGGCAAGTAGCACTGTTTTAATTTACCTGTAGCAAAATTAAATGCTTTAGTAGAGATTTCATCCAATTGGTCAGTAAAAGAACTGTGCAAAGCCAACATTAACATGATTTGTATTGAAATGTATTTTTTTTTATAAAGATTCTGCATGGATGTTTTCTAAATTTTTAATGACCAATTTAAAATAGCGTCCATAACATCGATCCAATACGGTTTATCATTGACCTGCTTATTGTTGATCTCAAAAACTGTAAATTCAATATTCACAATTTTGTTTTTTTGAGCAATGGTTACTTAAAATAAAAAAGCAGATAAAAGCAGAGTTTGCATTTAAACACATATTGGATTATCTGTCTAAGATAATAGTTTTTCCAATTTTTTAATTCATATTGTTTTACTAATATTGATCATGGAACTTTTTATAATTACGACTTATAATGATTTTAAATATTTCTCTCGAGCAATACTTTTGAAATTGGAATATTTTCAAACTAGGTTCTAACGTAAGGGTTAAGTTTTTTGATAATAATCAAAATGAGATATTCGAAATGCTATTTTCTAAATTGAGCAAGTAAGCATAAGGTTATTTAATAAGTGATAACATATAATCCTCTTGTCAAAAACTAGTTTAATTATATTAATTTTATAGGACAAAGTTATGCCTCCGAAATAATCAATTGAGCAACTTAGCATTTTAAAGATCTTGTATACACACGAGACACTTGATCTGGTTTGGGAAAATATACGATTTTGCAAAAAATCAAATTCTTTTTCGAAGCCAGGTTAAGATATTATAATTAATAACTTTATTTCAAATGAATCAAAAATATCTACTTACATTACTTTTGCTTACATTAAGCCATTTTACCTACGCACAATTTGCAAAAATTATTGATAAAGATGGCTATGTAAATGTGAGGAAGCAAGCGACAATTACGAGCGACATCGTTTCAAAAATCAATACAGAGGAGATTGTGTATGCATTTCCCGATGAAAAACTGCGAGATTGGGTTATTGTTGACTATACCGATCGTCAAAATGAGAATATTACTGGATATGTACACCAATCTAGGATTAAACTAATCGAATCCTATGAAAAGATCCCAATTAAATCCTTTAATGATAGCATTGCAAAATTTATATCGAAAGATGTTTCTGTGGAAATTAAGTCAGAAAAATTTGATTACAAAAAAAATAAAAGATACTTTTCATCGACAAAATATGAGGATTATATCGTTGATGACAAATTCAAAGGGCAACAGGTCTGGGGCACAGATGGTACAGTTCCTGCAAGCCATTATACATCCATAACAGCTACGATAAAAGGAAGAATTATCCAGATCCCAAAAAAGGAAATTGAGAACTTATTTAATGTAAATAATGAGTTTGCAGGATGTTACTATGACAATCTAAATGATACTTTATACATCACTACTCTCAATGGTGATGGAGCGGGAGGGTATGTTGTATTGTTTAAGATAGAAAAGGGGATCTATAAAGCTAGAGTTGTAACAATGCCCTTTTAGCATAATCAGGGAAATTTCAGTTTTGATTAATACGCACAAACTACGTCAGGCATATAAAAAAATAAATAAAATAGGTAATCATACAAGTTGCGATACTTATCACTTCATTAACCAAATAAAATGAATAACATCAATAAATATTTTTACCGCTCTTTTATTTTCATTTTAATTTCAGTCCCGACGCATGTATTCTCCCAAAGTATTAAAAATAAAAACAAGTATACTTACGAGGTAAGAGAAGAAAAGGGGGACTTAAATCACGATGGTAAAATCGATAGAGTAACTGTAAAAATGGATACTATAGATGAAACCAGGCCGTTAAGATTGCAAATTTTCTTATCTCAACCTAACGGAAAGCTAGCTTTGACGGCATCCTCAGATAAAATTATCGAACCTCAGTATCCCACCGAAAACCACGGCAAGTTTAATGGCTATCAAATTCCTAGTTTCTTTATAGAAAATGGAATATTAAAAATGTGGAGCGAAATTAAAGGTGGAAATATTACCTACCACTTCAAATATAAGAAAGGGAATTTTGAATTGATTTATGTCGATAAGCTTATATACAGTGCTACCAAAGGTTATATTGATGAAAATACGATATTCACAGAAACTAAATTTGACTTGATTACAGGTATTAGAACCGAATCTGATGAAAAGTTAGGATCTACTAAACCGCTGGCGGTTCGAAAAAAAAGAGTTTTAATAAGACCTTTACCCAAAATACAAGATATTAAATTTTCTGATAAAGATCTTTATTAATTATATAACAGTTTTACCCGGTATAAAAATAGGTGATGGTGCTATTATAGCTGCAAATTCTACCGTCACACGTGATGTGGAGCCCTATTCGATTTTAGGGGGGAAATCCTGCAAAACTCATTAAAATGAGATTCTCACAAAAGAAAGTACAAGAGCTTTTAGACTTGCAATGGTGGGATTGGGATATTGAAATGATAACCGAAAACCTGGAGTATCTTACTAAAAGGTTAGAAGAGTAAAAAGGGGCCTTGTCTCGGTTGGACTTTCGTTTTTCACTCTCCAAATTTCAGTCTCTATTTTTAGTTCAGATAGCCCTAGTGCTTATATTTAAGCGATTATAATTAAAAGTTGACCCGACTCTTTTTCTTCTCCTGAAGTCCATTCTTAAACGAAGGAATTTGGACTATCAAAAGTGAATATTCCAATTTTTCTATAGACTTCATTCACATCCTAATGCCAGATTTTTAAAAGAATACCATATATGTATCACAGATATTGTATTAGGCAAACAAACTCATTTCAGTAAAAAGCGGAAGCTAAATGAACATATATCTTGGGTATGTGCCATAGTGGTCATTGAATATAAAAGCAGTAATAAAGATTTTTTCTATCTCAACTCTATCATAATAATGATACCTATTTGATGGTTTATAATTTAAAGGTTCTTTATGGTAATATAGCATATACATGTAGCAATATTGACTTATAATATTATATAGATTTACAATATTATTGTACTACAATATTGCTTAAATACTGTATAGTTACCAATTAGATATCCGTATGTACATCTTATGGGTATATAATCTGATTTATAAATCTTTATCCTTTATTAAGGAAGAATGCATTACGCAGTTAACTGTTTTCGATGTGGAATCTGAAATTATGTTTGATAAAAAAATACAAAGATCAGGAGTTGGTTTCATTTTTGAAAGTAAGTGGGGGAGTCAACGATTACTCTCAATTTATGAAAAATTCTGAAAGGGTTTTTTCTTTCAGCTCTGGATTCGGAGTGTTAAAATGAAAGTGGAGAACTCGAGTGCTTATTTTCTGATGGATACGCGATATAAGGTCAGCTATAAAAGGAATCTGAAGGTATATGGATGAAGACCAAAATTTATGTAACTCCGAAAAAAAACAAAATCGTACATATGACCAATACAACCATTAAGGCCGTAGGCCTGCTTTTCAGCAGTACATTTCTATACGGCTGTTTACATGCACAAAATTACACATTAAGCTCACCACAATCGATTTTAGATGAAAAAGAAATTGCAGCAGGAGTACTCAGACTAAATGTAGAGATCTTAAAAGATGATATTCGTTATGCTGTTGAATACAAAGGTCAGCCAGCTATTTTGGCTTCTCCCTTAGGTATGGTGGTAGATAACCAAAACATAGCGAGCGATGTTACCATATTAAATGTTAAAGATACGCAACATGACGAAACTTATAAGAGTCGTGGCAATCACGAATTCAATCGCGATCATTATATCGGTAAGACTTTCGAGCTGAAGCATAATCCAACCGGTCAGGTTTTCTATTTAGATACCCGCGTTTACCCAAACGGTATAGCGATCAGATACCGCCTTGAAGCAAAAGAATCCCGTGCTATCTATGATGACAAAACAACCTTCCAATTTCCACAGGGTACCAAAGTATGGTATTCCAGCGGACCCTTTCAGTATGATTGGTTGCAACAGTATCAGCACCGTGATCTAGCAAAGATCGAAGGTGAGCTATTGGCACCGCCACCTACTTTCTTATTACCCAATGGCGTTTATGCCTCCATTACAGAGAGTAATCTGTTCAATTTTCATGGGGCTGTCCTGTTCGGAACAAAAGCCAATCAAGTCAAGTTTGGTTTTGTGGAAAACAAAGGACATGTGGTTACTGGAGCTAAGATCGGACTACCGTCCAGTCAATACTGGCATGAGAAAGTGACCGGACTTCCCTGGATCGCAAAACCAAATACCGATTCGAATGAAATCGTATCTCCATGGCGTGTGCTGACCATCAGTTCGGATCTGAACGGCCTAGTTAATAATGATATGGTCAGCAATGTTGCCGATAAACCAGATCCAAAGCTTTTTCCTAAAGGCATGGAGACCGAGTGGATCCATCCAAGCCGTTCCATTTTCACCTGGTTACGGGAAGGGGGAGAGGAACGGCTAAGTGTGGAGACTCATAAAAAATATATTGACGATTCCCCTGCTTTGAATATTAAATCGCTGGTTATAGACGATGGATGGGAAAAATGGGGATCAGAGAAAGGAAGCACTAAAAACAAATGGCAGCTGTTGCAGGAAGTCACAGACTATGCTACAGCAAAAGGAATAGATATCTGGGTGTGGAGACCCGTAGCACCGCGTTATGGCAATGGTAGTGACATCGGCCTAAATTTACCCTCAGAACGTCGTGCATTTATGAGGAAATGTGCAGAAATAGGGGTCAAAGGCCTAAAGATTGATTTTTTCCACACGGAAAATGAATACACCGTTAACCTAATGGAAGACATCTTGAAAGATGCAGCAAAAGAAAAACTGATGGTCATTTTCCACGGCGTGAATAAACCGACTGGAGATTCGAGAACCTATCCCAATCTTCTAGCAAAAGAAGCAGTAAGGGGTTTAGAAACCGTTGGCGGAGAAAATTCATGGGCTCCAGGACCACCGTGGCCATATCACAATACCGTTATTCCTTTTACACGTTGGTTAGCAGGGCCTGCAGATTATACCCTGCTCAATTTTAGAGCCTTTTGGCCAGGAGGAACGAGCTATGCGCATCAGCTGGCTTCCATGTATATCATGACTTCACCATTTTTGATGTTTGCAGCAGATATTGAAGATCTGCAATCTTCTCCAGCGCGGAGTTTTATTGAAAGTGTTCCTGTGGAGTGGGACAAAACAATTGTTTTGCCGCAGAGTACTATTGGAGAATTAGCGGCATTTGCAAGAAGAAAAGATGATCTCTGGTACCTCAGCGTGCTACATGGTGAGGGAGTCAGATCAGAAACTTTTTCACTTGACTTTTTGCCCAAAGGCAAATACAAAATGGAACTCATTCAGGATAATACAGATGATGCCAAGAAAATCATAATCAAAACATCAGTGGTGACATCTAAAAGTAACATTAAATACGATTTTATATCGGGGGGTGGTTTAGTCGCCCGTTTTATCCGTCAATAAATTTAAATAAAGCGTCCGTTATATAACGGACGCTTTATTTTGTGCAAAAACAAATTGATTTACCTGTCTTAATAACTTTCGTAAGAAAGAAAATATTACCCGAAAGGTGATAGATTAAAAAATGATAATCCGTTTTAAAATATAGCCGATTGAAGCCACATGTATGCACTTTCAAAGCACCATTTCCAGTTTCATGTTAGCATTTAATTTTGAAAGTTTTTGTGTTGCCTGATAACTTTCCTGAAAAGTATGCCTTTCATGGCAGGATTAATTTTGCAAATCTGAAGTATAAACCACTAATTCCAAATCTTTGTTAAAGGTAATAAAAGAAAAATCTGTGCTTATATTATTACTGTTATAACGGATGATTTCGGCCGACTCGAAGTCACTTAATGCTAACGCATAACTTGGATCTTTTTGTACCATTAATACATTCTTGTAAAACAATACATAACCCAAAAGGGGTAAGTGCGTGTTCATTTGACTGTTCAGATAGTTAGTGTAGAAAACGATTGAGCTTTCGTCACTAAAATCTACTTCAAAATCCACACGTTGCTTAGTAACCAAAATGCCTTCATTTCCGTGAACCGGAACTACAGCAATCGGTTCTGGATTGCCAGTTAGCATCGCCCAATCTGGAAGTGCATAAACAAATTTGTCGCTGTAATCAGCTTCTATTTTTTGTTTAGCGAAAGCGATTCCCTTTTGGATGATCGTGGGATCAATGTCATTAAATCTATTCATATCATAGTGCTATTTGTCTAAAAATAGTATTCTTTCTGATTTTCACTTTCTTTTTGCGTTACTTTGTGCAGCTGCAGGTCTTGCTGTTAACACAATCGTAATGAAAGTATTTTTTATCATCTACTTAAGTTTGGATAGGAAAATCAGAGATGTTTTCTACAAAATTACAGAGAATGGCTCACCTAGATTACCCCTCGAATCAGGGATATTGCAAAGAAATGTAGGAGGCTTAACTTAGCGCAAAGTTCTTCCTCTAATTTCAGCTCATGAAGTAAAATATTTTTTAGAGATACTTACAGAAAGAAATCAATTGGTTGCGTAAATGTTTCGGCTTTATTTATAAAGAGCCCCGAAGGGCTCTATCATTTCATCAAGAAGAATTATTTATGATAAAGTAATTAACTGCTGTTAATTTTACAGCTTGCAGAAGTTGGAGTATTACGTTGTATTTTACTTTATCAATTCTTTTAACTTTTCCTTTGCATTCGTGTTTTCCGTGTTTAATGCTAAACTTTTTTTATAATTTTCAATAGCTTTTTTAAGATTACCGTCCATCATATAAGCTTCTCCTAAAGAATCGTAAGCTTCATACGATTTCGGAAAAGATAAAATTTCGAGTGTGAATACGTCTATTGCTTTTTTATATAAACCTCTTTTAATCATCTCGTACCCTTTGGCATTCAGGTCGGCTTCAGATAGTTCAAATCTTGATTCTTTTATAAGAATTGCAGCTTTATCAAGACCCTTATCCAAACAAGTGTTGATCACTTTTTTGGTGTAAAAATAAGTATCTAGCTTTGGTGTTGAACCTGCAATTGTTTTTTCAATAAAAAAACGAGCATCTAAAAATCCTTGATCCAGGTCTTTATTCGTAAGTAGAATTACAGTATAATTTTGTTTGTTAAATATCCGCCATTCAGCACCAACACCAAAATGTCCGCCACTGTGGCCGTATATTCCAGATCCTTTTGCTCCTGCAAACTGCATTCCGTATCCATACCAACCATTTTCAGGTTCCTTTTTCATAAAATCTGTATACTTAGCATTTAAGAGCTTATTATTTTTAAATGCCAATGCAAATTTATACAGATCATTTATGGTGGTATAGCCTCCTCCCGCAGAACTACCCTTGACAGCACTCATAAAAAATGTTTTTTGTAATTGGTTTGGATAAACATCCGAGAGTGTATAGTTTTCTGCTTCATTTTCTATAATATGGTCAATATCAAAATTGCCCGTATTTTGCATGTTTGCTTTAGCGAAAATATGCTTTTTAATATAATCTTCATAAGGCATTTTACTCACAGTTTCTATAATTCTACCGAGCACAATATAGTTTGTATTCCTGTAAGAGAATTGCTCATTCGGCTTAAATTCCAACGGTTCATTTTCATATAAGTCGCTAAGGCTTTCTATTGTTCTAAATTTTACTTTAGAAGAATTCAAAAACTTATCCGAATAAAAATAATCAGCCAGTCCACTTCTGTGCATGAGTAATAATCTAATTGTGATGGAATCTCGTGCTACCTTATTTGGATAATTTGAGAGAAATTTTCCAATAGGATCATCTAAGGATAATTTTCCAGCTTGGATTAATTGGAATATAGCAACTGCTGTGAATGATTTCCCTATGGAAGCATAAGAAAACTTTGTGTCCGTATTATTTTTGACTTTGTGTCCCAAATGAGCAAACCCATAAGATTTCTGCAATAAAACATGATCATCTTTCGCTATTAAAACAGCACCGCTAAAACCGTCTAAAGAATCCAGATAGCTAACAATCTCCCTTGCTATAGTGTCTTGCGAAAAAGCGGTTTTATTATTCGTACAAGAAAATATAATGGTGACAACTAATAGTTGGATACATTTTTTCATTTCATAGATGTTTTACAGTTTTGGGTAATTTTGTTTAATATTTCAAATAATTGTTTTAATTCTTGTTCTGACAATGAGTTTAATGCAATCTCTCTATTTTTCTTTATAACAGGATTTAGTTTTTCAATGATTTCTTTACCACTAGGTGTGATTTTTAACTCCGATTTTCGTTTGTCAGCATCGTCAATAGTCTTTGTTAGATAGTTTTTGTTTATCATCAACTTAATTATTCGGGTCATTGATGCATAATCCTTAAAAACTAAATCGGCAATTTCAGATTGACTTTTATCCTCTCTGTCAATGATAATTAGAATCAAAGCTTGGTCCACAGTAATTGTTGGAACTATACTAGATATATTCTGTTGACATAATCTACGATAAGCTTTTATAGTTTCTTCAATGGAGTATAATACGGTGCTAGTTGGAGTTTCGAATTTCATATTTACTTGATATATCAAACAAATATAATTATTTATTTGATATATCAAGTAATTGTGGAAGATAAGATCACGTAAGTGTTAAGTATCTCTATGAATGGGGTTATTCATTATTAAACAGAGTAGATCAGATCAATGCATAGCCTCATATTATTAAGATTTTCATCTTTGAGTCTAAGTTCTTCTGTAGCTATTATTTTTTTATAGATGTCAGAGATGTGAATTTTGAATGGAAAGTATTCCAGTCCATAAACTCGTATAAGTAAGTAAAGTTTGAATGCATATGTTTAGTAGAAGCCACATCGTGAGATGTGGCTTTGTTATTATTTTTAGCCGAGTTGCACGCTAATTTTTTAGAAAGGAGTTGCTTGCAACGCAGAGCTACTCTTTTACTTCTGCAGTAGAAGTAAAAAGTATAATTAGCAACTTATTCAGGTTATTTAAAATATCAAATTCAAATGATCGAAATCTATTCGGTATGTAACCCTAATTTAACAAAAGCTGTGCAAGATCAAGTATGGAGAAATGTAGTATATTTGAGTGTTACATCCAATTATAAAATCAATGCCTAAGACAGTCATTTTTTCATTTTTAATATTTTTATCTATCTCAGTGAATGGACAAGATTTCACCCAAATTGCGGGAAAAATTATGGAAAGAGATAGCATTCCTGAAATGGCATTTGCTGTCGTTACAAAAGACAGCATTATCATTAAAAAGGTTTTAGGACATCATAAAATCTCTGAAATAGATGATAAATCGGATGCTAACTTATCAGATTATTTTCATTTAGGTTCAAATACAAAAGCTATAACAAGTTTTGTGATCGCAAAATTAGTCGAAAGCGAAAAAATTGATTGGAACACCAAATTCTTTGACCTTTTTCCAGACCTAATCGTTGGATCACACACAAATTATAAACATATAACATTAGCAGATCTGCTTGCTCATAAAGCGAATATACAGCCTTTCACAAGCGGAGCTGCATATCAAGAACTTCCAAAATTTACCGGAAATAAACAGGAAATGCGTGAAAAGTTTTCCCAATATGTATTAACGCTTCCTCCATTCGATAAAGGTAATAAATACAACTATTCAAATGCAGGATATAGTGTTGCAACTTTAATGGCTGAAAAAGTTAGTGGAAAATCTTGGGAAGAATTAATCAATATATTTCTTAGTGAAGAATTAAATATTGACGTCGCTTTCGGTTGGCCCAATAGAAACTTCGAAAATCAGCCCTTTGGACATTGGTCTGAAAATGGAAAGATTGTCTCAATTTATTCTGATAATGATTACAATTTAAAAATGGCTGAACCTGCTGGAGATTTGAGTATGAATATTGAAAACTATGCAAAATTCATCCAACTAAATTTGCTAGGTTTAGCTGGACAAGACAATTTTTTAAAATCTAGGACTTATAAATTTCTTCATACTGCAAGCGATGAATACGCATTAGGCTGGGGAAATTACACTAAAAACGATGAAGCAATTTCAGAACACGCCGGGTCGGACGGTACATTTTTTTCCTATTCACAAATTGACCGAAAAAAGCTAATAGGTTATATTGTACTAGTGAATAGTGGCGCTGAATCAGCTCAACTTGGTGTCTTCGAAATGATTAATCATCTAAAAAATAACAAAAAATGAAAATCCAAGTTGAAGTTGTCTTTTAAACAGGAAGACTATTCACAATAAAGTGGTTTAAACCAATATAATCCTTTGGTAAAAACACCACGTAATTACACTTAGCTTTAACTTGTCCGTTAGAATTGAAAGCAACAATAAGAAATAGGGGTGTTAAAGTATATAGCCATTTTAAATATTACAACTATAAGCCTATTTCATCTGTTTATAGCTTACTTAATTCCAAGACTAAACTTTCCCAGTCGAATCCAAATTCTGTAGGAATCAGTTTCCCTTCTGGTGTAAGGATGTATTTGCTTGGATATCCACGGACTTTATAATTTTGTTCTACTTTAGAATCGGACATCAGTACCGGTATTTCATAATTATTGTTCGTTAAAAAGCGTTGCACTTTTTCTTTTGTATCGCTACAGGCAATGCTCATAAAATTAATTTTGCTCATTTTATCCTGCTTTAGTTCCAGGTAATACTTGTTGAGTTTTGGCATTTCAGCAACACAAGGGCCACACCAGGTACCCCAAAAATCGACGACGGTCCATTTTCCAGCCAATTGCGCGGATGAAAATTCTTTATCCTGCATATCTTTTAGCAAAAAGGATGGTGCATCTGCAAGTTTTGAAATAATCTCTTTCTTGAAAAAATCATTGAAACTGCTCTCAGCATAATTTTCTCGATAAAAAGATGATAAGCTTTTAAAACTACTCGCCGGATTATTCAAAAACTCTTGTATATAGTTTTGAAGAGCCACATCCTTTTTACCCCCCTTACTTAATAACACCATATAATCGTCACTGTAGTTTTCTTTTGATTTTAAAAAGACGCGGTCATAAAAAGTTCCATATTCCTTTTCAGCAGAATTTTTTGGAGAATAATAGGCCGCTTTTTCCAAAAACAGGAGCGCCTGATCTTCTTGGTCTACTGGTGTCTTTTCATACGCCAGATAATATGCATAAGCTAAATGAGCTTTTTGTAGGAAACGTTTCTTATTTGCCTCGTCTTCATACAGAGCTGTAATTTTATCGATTATTATTTGCATCGTCTGTGCATCATATCTACCATGTTCAGAAAGGATTTTCTGAATCAAAAGTGCATAACGACTGGCATTTCCTTGATTCCAGTACTCATTATCCATATCGAGCACTTCATTTTGGATTTGCTTAAGGCTATCTATATTCTGATTCTGCATTGCCTTTGCCCATAAGTACATTGGTCTAGCCGCCACTCGCTCTCTCTCGCTAAATTGATTGGCAATAAGATCGAGCTTTTGCAGAGCTGAACTGTTTAGAGACATGATGTATTGACTTAGCGTTTGTTGTAGATATTCGAAGAGTTGCTTATCATTCAGGAGTGGTATGATTTCCTTAAAGTCATGGTCTGAGATATTATCGAATGAAACTTTGTTGCTCAGATGGTAAGTCCCGGCCAGTAACTTTGGAGATATGGATGATAAAGCATCATAATACTGCTTATCTCGAAAGCTTTGCAGATGTCCCAGTTTATTTTTAACGTAATCACGATTTCCTGCATATTTCGCTTCGTATAGCTCTATATACCGTTGTAATTTAATACTATCTGTTTTATCATTTGTATTTATTGCATTGCTCCAATAGCTACCTTTTACGAGCATATCATAATAATCATTTTCAATCGCAGCTGCAGTATATTTGCTCGCACGTTCTATTGAACTGGAAGAGTGGCCGTTTATCTTTTTGCCATTCGCATCTAAAAATGAATAGTTAGCTATTCGATTTTCATCTCGTACAAGGTGGGTTTTAGGATCAAAGCTGGTACTTCCTTCCGTTGTTGAAGAGCTGTCGCTTTGCGAATAGTTGACGGCAATTTCAGACTTATTCTGTTTTACCATATGGTATACTAGACCATTTTTTGTGATATCAGATTTCTTCAATGCATTTTCATCCGAAGATGATAATGCCGCAAAATAGAGAGATTGCAGCAGGTTACCGTATTCTGAAAATGTATTGGTTAAGGCATTTTCAGCAATATCATCTTTAATTTCCCATGCAGTAAGTTGCTGTCTTATCTCATCCTTCCATTTCAGCGTATCTATGCTTATTACTCCCTTATTGACTGTAAATTGCAAAGGTTTTGTCAAACCATAGATGTCGGAGATCGCGGCTGTCGAAGCCAAGAAATTTTCCCCTTTGTTCAGGTCTTCAGTAGAAAATATACGGTCTCCATTTTTACTTTCAAAACCAGTTACGCGCAATTCCATAAGATCACCTTGGCTGGCTACCTTCTTTAGTTTTATTAATGCTATATAATAGGTTTTTTCATCAGCATTTCGGTTGTAATTGCTGTTTTTTTTTACGATATAATAAACGGTTGGCTTCTTTTGTGCCACAGCCACTTGTACACACAAACTGACCACTAAGAGTAAGTACTTCATCGGTTAATTGGTTAAATTACTCTAATGTAAGAAAATTAATTGAAGTAGTTATTTACCAAGTAATTTTTAATTACTCTAGTGGCGTATGTTTTCTTTTTAGCTTATTTAATGATTTTGTTTACCTGTTTTTGGGGTCTTAGTTAGTTCTGGAATGAAAACCAGATAGTCATAACCTTTTATAATTCTTTCCAGCGTTAAATCCTCCACTTTAAGCTTCTTTTTAGAAATAGCTTGTTTCAGAGGTCTTAAATCATAGGTATACCAATTGTCATCTTTCACAACGGTTAAGAAAGGTTTATATTCGTCTAAATCAGCCAATGTTTCACCTTCACCCTTTCCGATAATCATAATATGCAATGAGTTGCGGTAATTTGCCTCTTCAATATTAGACACTAGGTTTCCAATATCAAATACTTCCATTAAACTCTCTCCTTTAGGCATGTGATTAGCACCATATTTGAATAGATTCTTTTTGTCTTTCCATTCAGGGAGTTTATCAAGAATCAAGTGTTTCAAGTATTGAATTCTTAAAGGATGAATTCGATTTAAATAAAGTTCTTTGCTTAATTTGAGTGCTTCAAGTTGCTCTTTTTCGTTTGCTGATAAATTTAGAGCGCTCAGTGCGTCCAATTTAGCCTGACAATCATCAGAGAACAAATAGAATGTGGTGTTGTGTTTTGTGTCATAGGCAGCCGAATTAGCGATCATCTGCTTATAAATTTCTATTGCTTTATTATTTTTGGATTTTTTACTCAGTTCAGAAAAGAGTAACTGGTCTGAAAATAAACTAATTTGTTCAGCTCCATATATCTTGATGTTCTGCTGAAGTATGTTTTTATACAAATCAAACTCAGCCTCACCTTGTAAAAAAGATAAAGCAGAACCGTTTTCATTGCGGAATTTGTCCAGTTCAGCAGGGGATAAGGATTTAATTTTTGTTGATATGGTATTGATTGTATAGGGATCAATTTCCATAAAATAGTTGTCGAACTTAATACTATTTACAATCGCATTTGTGAAGTAAGGGATTTCACTGGTGAAATGGTATTCGCCCAATAACACAGAATTGTTTTTGCTGATTTCACCCTGAAGGGTAGTCCATCCTTTTCCTTCGAATGCGTTGCTATTATTTTTTTTAAAAGTGGAATAGTTTTTTTGAATTAAGCTATCCATTAGTGAGGTTTGCGCATAACTGAAATTGGCAATAAAAAGGCTAAGAATAAGTAGTTTGGTTTTCTTCATATTTTTTTTAGAAAGATACAACATATTGATAAAATATATCACTACTTTTCATCGATGCATTTTTTTTTTAAAACAGGTTGATAAGATCAGGTTGTCAATCTTTTTATTAACTAAGTTTTAGTCAAAGTCAAAGTAAAGTTGAAATATCAAAACTCTTTGCTTTAGAATAAAATTAAAATTAGTTAATTTTATTGGATGGGAATAATACAACAATATCTACGGATAGACCAAAGTACTTTACTGCGTTATCTTGATAACAGTCAGTTATTGGAAGATGACCTTTTTTCTACTTCTAATTCTGAAAAAACAAACCTATTAGACATCGGTAAAAGCTGGGATGGCTTGTTTTACGTTGTTACAGGTGAACCCTTAAATAATTACAAAATAGTGCCCCCACCTTTGCAATGGCTAATATTTGGTCCCAATATACTTGACGTGGAACAGGATATGGGATATGGCCCTGCGAAATACCTTACGTCACCCCAGACTGAAGAATTATTAGAAGCTGTGAATGACATCTCTGAATCCTCTTTATCAGATCGATTTGATGCCGAAAAAATGAATGAGGAAGGTGTTTATCCTGAATTTTGGGAAGATCCTGAAGCGCTAAATTATCTGATTCAGGAATTCCGAAAATTGAAAGAATTTTTGCAATTAGCGGTAGCAGAAAATCAAGCTGTGATTACCTTCCTTTGTTAATTTTATTTTAAGGGCCAGAAGCTATATCAGCATTTTTCTCGCCGCTCCGAACATCAATAAGTACAAGATGCTGTAAAAATAATAGCAAATCGAATGGAATATCTTATTATTGTTTAACTATTTTGTCTTTTTACGAGCATTTCAACGGTCTTTTTATATTTTGGTTTAATTATAAATTGTTAAAGAAAATATGATTATAAAAAGATGTTGTTCCTGTCCTAAATCTTGCTTTCAAAAGCAAACATGAAAATCTGTACAGTGAAGAAGTATTTAGTATTAATTTTAGTGATGTTTTTCTTCGGGAAGATTAGTGCTCAGAGTGCTGTTGAAACCGCTGCAAGTGAATATCATCAGGTCGCTGAAGGCAGTGAGCAACAGCTATTGTTGGCGGGCAAATATGCGCATGCACTTTTTTTTAATGGTCAGCAAAAGGAAGCGATGGTGTTGCTGCAAAAAAATATAGCTAGAGCATCTAAAAAGCTTGATGGACAATACGCCGCACAGCTGTGTGGTATTGCCGCAATGAACAGCAAGATACTAGAAGATAATACATCCGCTAACAGATATCTCGCGCAGGCTAAAATATTTGCAAAAAAAACCAAAGAGCTGAGCATTAAAGGATATGTGTCGTATTGTGAGGGTTGGATGCATGCGAGGAATAATCAGGAGCAACAGGCGATCCGATGCTTCCAGAACGCTTTAGTGTTTTACGATCAAGCCCCTCAGACAGATATCGTTATATCTAGAAAAACTGCAATTTATAAGGAGCTATCATCGATCTATTCAAACTGGAAAACATATGACTTACAGGAAAAATACGCTAAACTTACTCTGGAAGTCGCTAAATTAAGAAATAGACCCATGGATATTTTTGACGCTTACATGTCTATGGGATATAATTATCAGGAGCAGTACATCAATCAGCCCGAAAATGAGCATCTTCGTAACCAGTCTGAAAGTTATTACCTCCAAGCTATTAAATTCTATGAAAAGAACAGCTCAACAATGGCTGTGCCCTCTGACTTATCTTTTGCCGCAATTAACCTGGCCAATCTGTATTTACAGTATTATCCGGCGTCCTATAAAACAAAATCGCTCCAGTATGCGCAACAGGGACTAGAAGTTGGACAAAAAACAGAACAATATGCCCAGGTAGCTTCGGCTTATGGAATAATGGCAGAATATAGCATGAAAGAAGGTGATACAGAAACCGCAAAAAAATACCTCCTTGCTTCATTAGCCGCGCTCATGAAAGATACTGTAATAGAAAATACGATTGCCCTTAGCTTATATCAAAAGCTCGCAGAGGTATATGAGACAGAAGGTCAGTATCATGAAGCCTATCATTACTATAAACAATATGTCAAGCTCTACGAAGAAGTTTTCAATGCAAATAAAATGGAACAGGGGCGCAGATTAGAAGCGCAGTTTGAAAAAGAGAGACAGCAACAACAGTTGATAAGACTGCGATTTGAAGCCGAAAAGAGAAAACAACAAATCTCGTTGATGCATGCGCATAATAAGGCGCAGCTGCAGGATTTGGAAAACTTAAAATTAAATGAAGAAATTCAGCGTCAGCAGATAGAAGTTATCCAGCTAGAGGCAGATAACAGAGGTAAAGAACTTAAACTTTCACGTGTTGAGATACAGCAACGGGCAGCACAACTTAAAACTTCTCAAAAAGAACTTGCATACAAATCAAAAATAAATTCAGTCTATTTTTTCCTTATCCTGACATTTATCATAGCTGCCATGTTGATCTATTATGCTTATCGCCAGCATCTCAAAACATTAAAACAGAAAGAAAGCCTACAGGTTTTGGTCTCCATGTTGGAGGGGCAGGAAACCGAACGTTCACGTATAGCCAGAGATCTTCATGATGGATTAGGCGGTATTTTGTCCGGGACAAAAATCACTTTATCCGGTCTTACGCTATTGAATGAGAATGATTCCAGTAGAAATACACTGAGTAAATCTTTAGATCAGCTCGATGTTGCTGTAGTCGAGTTGCGCCGCATTGCACATAACCTTATGCCTGAACTATTGGATAAATATGGCTTAGAGGAAGCTCTTAAAGAATATGCTGAACGCATGAGTAACGATGAGCTTGAGATTTCCAGTCAATTTGTAAAATTGGAAGCCGACCTTTCAAAAGATAAACAAATAGTCGTCTACAGAATAATCCAGGAGCTGGTAAATAATGCGGTGAAACATGCTCAGGCTTCACAGATTATAGTGCAACTGTCGCAACACAATGATCATATCCTGATCACTGTGGAAGATAATGGAAAGGGCTTTGATCCGCATCTTGCAGATGGAAAAAAATCAGCCGGAATACACAATGTACAGTCTCGCCTCGAATTTTTAAGCGGGAAGATGCATATTTATTCCCGTACCGGAAAAGGTACAAGTATAGAAATAGAGTTTCCGATAAATAATAATCCTTATTATGGTTAATATAGTAATTACTGATGATCATCCGATGATGCTGGAAGGTTTAAAAAATATTCTAGAGGCAGAACCCGATTTTAAAATTTTGGATTGCTTTACAGATGGTAAATCAACACTCGAACGGATTAAACGGATTAATCCTGATATATTATTGCTTGATATTAATCTTCCTGATACGAATAGTATAGAGTTAGTCGCCTTATTTAAGAAACGGTGCCCACACATGAAGATTGTTGCTATCAGTGTTCATAATGAATACGCTGTCATTAATAGTATGATCACACAAGGTGCGGACGGATATATCCAAAAGAATGCTTTAGGACCGGAGATTATAGCAGGTATTCGGAGCGTGTGTCAGGGAGAACTTTTTTTGTGCGCGAAGACTAAGTTAAAAATGAGTAAGAAAGACAATATTGGTCTTCAAAATGTACCTAAGCTCACGCGCAGAGAGAAGGAAATATTAATGGAAGCAATCAAGGGATCAACTACCGTTCAAATCGCCGAAACTTTATTTATCAGTCATCATACAGTTGAAAGTCATAGAAAGAATCTCATCGAAAAATTTGAGGTGAAAAGCATTGCATCTGTCATCAAACTTGCACTTGAATATGGTATTCTTCGTGACTAATGGTCAAAAAACCACTACATTCAGGGATTTGCTGAAATTTTTTCATCCTTTAAATTTGTTTATCCTTCAGAAGAGGTTTTAACAAATTATCAACACAAAAAATAAAAAGAGATGAAAAAAGTGATTTCAGGAAGTGCTGCTTTAATTATGTTCTGCACACTTTTAAGTTGTGGCCAAAAGAAAGATGCGGTTGCCTATAACAATGAACTGATGACGATTATCAACAGTGAAGAGGTACATATTAGCGAAATGAACAGCGCAATGCAGTCAAAAAAATATGATGAAGCAGAAAAAGTAGCCCTAAAATGGGACCAAGCTGTAAAAGAAGACATTAAAAAGGTTGAAAAAATTGGCGATTTCAACGGTGATGACCAGTTGCAGCAAGCCATTCTAAAAGGGTTGAAAGGCTATGGTAAAATTGTTTCAGAAGATTACCCAAAACTGATTAATATTAGAAAGAGTACTACTCAAGATCCGGTGGTAGAACAAGGATTACTGGACAATATTAATAAGGCATTTGAAGATATGGCGAATGGTGTCAATGTCGCTTCAGATAAATTTGAGAAAGATTACGCCAAAAAATAGATACACATAAGAATAAATAAAATAGCCGATGATGGAGATCACCGGCTATTTTCGTATAAGTGCGTTAAGTTTGAATGCATATGTTTATTAAGGACCACGTTATGACATGTGGCTTTTTATGTTAGTATTCAGTGAAACAGAACGAAGTGTAGATGAATATTTATAATAGTCGACTAACTGTCCTTGTTCATCTCTCTAATAATAATTGTAAAGATTATAGAAGTAATTCCATCAATAAGCATTGATTGATGAGCGTTTAGCGCAAGACTTTCTAATTATAAACAACTGCTTATCGTTATTTAGTTGAAATATGTTAATTACGAATCAACTTAACCAGCTGACTAGAATAACTTTTAGGAAAAGAGCTTATCGACCAACTTTGCGTTTTAGGTTAACATGAGGTCATCCTCAAAGATGAAGGTGATCTATTTACGAATTTCAAAGAGAAGCTGAGGGTGAAGCCGAACTGGATAAAGTATTCTTTATGCTTAAAAATTTGTCTACGTTAAAGACTTTGCCAGGGATTATGAATTCCGCAGTATTTGAACGCTTCTTTCAGTTGGCCGCAACAAATTGCAGTTATATTTTGCTCAATTATTTTGTTTTCCTAAAAACGACTCAAGCTCTGCTGCAATTCGTTTCGATTGAGTATGATGTAGATAATGAGAACCGGGTAATAAGATTAGTTTTCCCTTATCCACGCTGTTGGCTTGCTCTTGGTGCAGTTCTGTCCAGCCTTTGACAGCCGAGTTTTCGTCTGCAAATAATAAAACCGGCAAATTTTTCGGGAAAGCTAGTTTTTGTGCATCATTAAAACTATTACTCAATGATGTAGCTTCTCTGCCCAAAGTACTGTTTCCGGTCACTTTCATCGTAATCATGTGCTTTTGTTCAAAACGGTGTGCTTCTGATTCGTCTTTAGGTTTTTCGTCACCGAAAAACTTAAAAAATGCACGCATTACACCAGCTTTGGCTAAAAAATCCAAAGGTGCCGAATTATAACCCGGCCAAGGTTGTGTTGGCACACTCGTATCAATACCTACAAAAGCGGCTGCTCTACCTGGATATTTATTGATGTATGCTAAGCTATAAAGCCCAGCAATGGAATGCCCCATTAGTATAAAACGATTTAGATTTAATTGCTTCACCACTTCGTGGATTTCTTCCGCCATATTATTCAAATTGCGTTCACGATTTGTTTCACTGCTCAATCCATAACCAAAAGGTTCAATCGTGATCACTGTATATTTTTTGTCTAATTCTCTGATTAATGGTTCAAAATCCAATCTTGGGCTTGCTGTTCCAAATCCGGTGAGTAATACAATCGTGTCTGCACCGTGTCCATCTATTGTCGTATTTACCGTGCCGTCAAAAATTTTTATTTTTTGACCATAATCTTCAATTTTATCGGCTTCGCTGCTTAAATTGATTTGATGAATCACAAATGTCGCAAAGAGTAAAATAGCGATTATCACTACAATTCCGATGATTGATTTCAAGAATATTTTTGATATTCTCTTGATGAGCGAAGGACGGTTTTTATCCATTTTTTTTAATTTCGTTATGATTTTACAGGATTACAGCTTCAATATTTAATCGCGTAGATATTCTTTCTAGCTAAGTATGATAAAAGGAATCTGATGTTTATCGACGGCATCAGATTCGATTGTCAGATTGCCTTTAAAGACACTTGAGCACATATATTTGTGGATTTTGACTGCAATAGCGACAGAAGTTTTTAATTTTTGTTTCTCGATATTTCTATGCGCAAATCATCAGTCAAATGTCAACAACAAAACTGGGGTGGAATCAATATCGCCACATAATTTATATAAGGTCCCACATTGGTGCAGGAGACCTTTCTATTTTTACTGTACACTCATGTTATTCAAGAATATATTGATATTGGTTTATTAATGTTGGAACGGATGACAATAAAGGCAAAATCGCCACTTTACTCCAATTTATATTTTGGTATTTGATATAATAGAACTATTGCCCAAACCTGTAATACTGTCTGTACTATATTAATAATTCCTACAACTGGAGTTCGGGTTATAGTTAAAAGGATGAAGGGTATGTATATAATTCCAAAAATCATACATACTAATAAAATATATTTTGCACCATTACTTCCTTTGCTAATCATATAACCAATTCCAAACATGAACCCCAAAATAATAATTGCAACAAAAATGGAGAAGAATGAAAAAGGTAAGTCAGGAAATAATATCATATTTACAATCCCCAGTGTCGCTGATATGTAAATTAAGTTTGCCGCTTTTTTGTGATTTTCATGAATGATAATTTTATCTTCTTCAGACTTCTTTTCAATCATCAATGTAATTCTTTCCGTATCTTCAGGAGTAAAAATCCGACCACGTGATTTCAGAATTTCGTATGCAAATTGACTTGCTTGAGGTACAAATTTATTGCCCTCTTGAAGATAATACTCTAATTCTTGGTCAGTTTTAGCTTCTAAAACTTTTCTTTTTACACTCATTATTAGATTATTGCTATTATTTCTACCTTGTTCTATTCAATTCGTTGTTACCTTGGATTCCATCAATTGCCTCAAAAACTTCATTTTGACTTATTTCATCTGACCATCCTAAATATGTTAATTCTTTTCTCACTTCATGTTCATCTTTTCCTTTGATAATGAGATAATATGCAAATTCTGTCACTTCTTGTGGTACTCGCTTAATGAGATAATTGATTAAGAATCTTGTCAAAAATAAGAATCCAAATATGAACGTTAAAAATAGTTGAATTATCCAACTTATGATAAGTCCTATGCTTCCAATATTTAAGTCTTTTATGGTTAGTCCTTGTTGAAGTCTTATTTTCATAAATTCAAAAAAACCTATTTTTTCAAAATTGTTCTCGATTAGAATGATATAATACTCAAAAATTTGAGTACCTACAAAAATAATCAATGTGCACAAAATAAGTATATATTTTAACTTTGTTAAATTCGTGTAATTTCCAAGTTTAATACCTTGTTTTATTGAAAATGCTAAAGCAAGACCAACTAAGAATTCAAATAAAAAAATTATGTATCTACCTGTTATTGAGATCTTAGCCAATAGGAAGGCCAAAATGATAGAAATTAAAATACCGATTACAAATACAAATATAATAGTTGGCTTTTTTACATTCTTAGGCTGAGGTAGTTCTTTTGGGATAATGTAGTTGTCCCAATTTTCTATAGATTCTTGTTCTTTTTCTAATTGTTTTAAATCTTCTCGATTATAATTTTTTTCAATATCTTGAAATACGAGCATAAATAAATGCACCCTTTTTGAATTTCGGCCATTATCCCACATTTCGCTTCCTAGGGATTCGCTTTTGACCGTTATACTCCCGTAGTTATAGGAGATAATTATAGATTCTGTGTATTGTGTTATTCCTAAACTTTTTACTTTTCGTTTGGCTTCGACAGCATGTTCATCAATGTAAATGATATCCCATTCAAGTTTTTCGAAGACTTGATTCGTAATAGCAAAAAATGCTTTTTCCGAAAGACATGTTTGAAAACCTGATTCATATTTGGGTGTAAATCCAAACTTATGTTTTTTGATTATCTGTCTTTCTAATTCTTTAAGTTCTGGCGTCATTATTTTGTTTCCTTTTTAGGAATACTTAAATTGTTTAATAATATAAGGAAGTCTTCTGCTGTTTTCTTTTTTGAACTTCGTATGGCGATTAAAGATAAATATTTTTAAGAAAACAACCACTTATTTTTTAATGAATTATGTCCAGATTATGTTGTCGATTTAGATATGAATCGTCATACAACTTATTTTAAATAGAAAAGGAATAACAATAATATTTGGGAGATATTTTTACTATTAGTTGGAGCCATCTATGGCTTTGTCACTGACAAGTGAGCGACAGTAGAATAACCCCATTTCAGACTCAACCACTTCACCTGAGCATTTCCTCCATTCACCGAGTTTTTAGTTGGTTTAGTCTAATTGCCATAGGGCAGGGACGATTTACACCCTACTTTTGAATCAACAATTAGAAACAACCGCAAAGCAGGCATCAGGGTTTGAGTTGGTGGATGTGGGGCTGATGCAACTTAATGACAATAAAATATAAAGATATTATGAACACTTTAGCAAAAACATTCGCAGCAGCCTTGATTGCAGTATCAACATTTACGATAGCAGCAGGAAAACCAGTAGGAGACAACTCTAAAAAAGCGGTAGTGAATCTATCTACAGCAGATCTAGCGATTGATCATTACGTTGCGGTTATGACAGAGGGACAGTCGGCAGGAGTAGAGCAGTTGTTTACATCCGATTTTAAACAGAAAGTACAGGCATCAACAGATAAAACAAACAGCCGTTCAGAAGTGATTTTCTTCTTGAAAAAGCAAAAAGGAGAGCTGTTGAACTGTAAAACAAGTACTACGATCGTTGAGCAATCAGGTGACTATAGGATTGCAAAAGTGACGCAACAATTTGAAGGGTTTACAAAGACCGATTTAATCACCATGGTCAATGACGGTGGCAACTGGAAAGTATCTTAATCCATTAACTCGTATAAGTAAGGTTAATTCATATGTTTAGTAAAGGCCACATCGAGCGATGTGGCTTTGTTTGTTATTATCCAACAATAAAACAAAAAGATCAATACATGTTGATTTATTTTAAAATATTTAGAGCCTATTTAAATTTAATAGGCTCTAAATATCATTAGCGTAATAGTAAGGTAATCATCGTATGAAAAAGATGTTAATTTCCCCTATATGTCGAATAACCAAAAGGAGATAGGGTAATAGGTACATGGTAATGTTCATTGTCAACAAGTTCAAAAACAACTTCTATAAACGGGTAGAACGATTTATTTCCAAGAGATTTGAAGTAAGAACTGGTATGAAATGTTAACTTATAAATGCCTGTATTATCTTTTCCGTCCTGTTTTAAAAAATCTTTTATTCTACCATTACTATCAGTATTTTTTTCCTCTACCATAGTCCAACTTTGATTCTTGTTCATTTTCGACAGTGTAATTTTAACGTTGGTAGCAGGTTTACCGGTCGTGATGTCTAAAATATGACTTGAAAGTTGAAACTTAGTTTCTTGAGCTATACTAACTTGCACTATACCGATGAAGACTAGAACTATAAGAGTTATTTTTTTCATTTTGAATGATATTTAGTTATTTCTATTAAAATTGAGATTTGTATTTCTTGTGCTGAAAGAAGGTGATTTTTATCACTCCAAATGAGCCTCTAATGGTAGATCCCTATGGAACCAAAAAACTGAAAATTTAGTTTTTCGGGATAAATGGACTATCCGTTCTGTCATGCTTTACCCACACTAATTTAGACGTGTCATAACCAATTTCTTTCGCAATATTTAGGAACTTCGTTTTAACTGCTTCGGGAATCTCTTTTGTTCTTGATAAAATCCATAGATAATTTAAGTTTTTACCTGCCACCAATGCATATTTATAATCATCATCCATTGAAACAACATTATATCCCGAGTAAAAAGGGCCAAAAAAACTAACTTTTAATGCTGCAATATCTTTTTCTCCTCTAAATTTTGCCAAACCCTCGGCTTTTTTCCATTCATTCTTTCTAAAATTATATCCACTGTTTAATACCTTTACATCTCCTTTTTCGTTCAAACTGTACTGAGCCGAAACGTTGTCTAGATCTTTTTCAAAACTAAAATCAAAACGTGCTATTTCGTACCAAGTTCCCAAATATTTATTGACATCAAAATTTGCAACTGCCTTTGTGTTTTTTGGAATTGAAGCACAGGAATTAAAGAGTACAATTAATAGAGAAAAAATAAAGATTAAAGTTTTAGTATGCGTTTTCATTTTTTTAAATTTTGTAAAAAAATAAATGACCAATAGAAACTGAGTATATCCGTACACAGCATCTTCGATCGGTATTGTTAGTATGCGTATACCCAAAAAATCACCGGGGTTGTAATTTACAATAGGAGATTCTAATCCAAAGCCAGTCAGCACACCATTGACCGGAAGAAAGCCAAGCATCAAAACACTGAATACTAAGGATGCTTTGCTAATCCAATCTTCTCGGGCAATAAAATGGAGATAAATTAAGGTTATGATTGTCGCTATTGCGGTCACTAGAGTATAGATCTTATCATGATGACGCAAAGCGATCACCGAACAAACAATAATGCTGACAAAAACAATTATATTATTAAAACCTGAAAGTCTGTCTAATTTGAAAAATTTATCAAAACAGAAATATGTAAAGGCACAAGAAAACGGAATACAAATAAAGAATAACCACTCTTCGATAGGTAAACCGGCAACGACAATTCCAAGCGTATAATCGGTATTGAACCACCAAACACCTTTTGAGGTAAACCAGACATCCCAAGCAATGAAGGGAATAGCAACCACTACAGCAGCTTTAAAAAATGCTCCAAAATGTCGGTTGAAAAGAATTCGTTTATCAAAAGAAGCGATCAGACAAATGATGACTGTAAAAAATAAAATCAAAGAATACGTATATGTCATCATTTTTTATCCGGATTAAAATACATTTGAAAATATTTGAAGGGCACATATAAAAAACCAAAACATTCACCATCGTGTTTCGTAGTATGCTTATGATGTTGTTTGTGCACTCTACGGAGCGCTAGAAAATAAGCATTTTGAGTTTTGGTCATAAATTTAATCCGTTGATGGATAAATATATCATGAATAAAAAAATAGGCCATACCGTACAGCATGATACCCAATCCAATATAAAATAGATAATTGAACTCTTTGAGGGAACCAAAGTACATTAAAATTATCGTGGGTATCGCGAATATCACAAAGAAGTAATCATTTTTTTCGAGCAGACCATCATTGCTGTGATCGTGATGATCCTTATGTAAGCCCCATAAAAAGCCATGCATAATGTATTTATGGATAATCCAGGTGGCGCCTTCCATCAGTACAAAAACGATCATTGTTATTAAAAAGTTCATGCTATTATTTTAGGGTGTTAAACATTTTTTCGAGTACAGCATATCGGAAATCAAAAATATCAGCTAGTTTCTTTTTTACAAATATCCGATGTGCGATATTACCCAATATACCAAACGGCAATTCATAATCTACAGTATCTTTTATCAGTACCCCGTTGTTATTTGGGATAAATTCATGAAAATGGCTCCAATATTTATACGGACCTTTTTCTTGATAATCAGTAAAACTCCTATTAAACTCAACTTGACTGATTCTTGTTCTCCATTTTAACGGAATTTTGAACATGGGCGAAACAGTATAATCAATAATCATCCCTTCAAAAATATCTTGATGATCATCTTTAGATATTATCTTAAATCGCATATCTTCTGGGGTTATTTTCGACAGGTTAGCCGGAGAAGAAAAAAAGTGCCAAGCAGTTTTAATATCGCAATTTAATTGTTGTTCTCTATATAGTTGATGTCTCATCTTCTAGTTGTTTTAAGCGTATTTATGTTTTTTCAAAATCTCTCCACTAATCTTTTCTCTGTTTCCCATTATAATATTGTCAAAAGGGGAGACTTGAGGCATTTCAGAAAACAAGGTGAAAGCAGGAATAAGGAAATAGTTTCAATCATAAATAAGCAGTTTTATACCTCACATAGCTTTTAAATGCTACATATGCTTTTTCAGAATTAGCAATTCGCACCCTGCTATTCAATATGTCTTCGGATGATTTTCTTTTGATTTTTTTAAATAAAGAAAGATAATATTTATAAGCCAGATAAACACCAAACATAGCGGAATTCGGAAGTTTTTTTATTCCCAATAATGCTTCATTAAATTCTTCTTCAATTTCATTTTCAATCCTACTTTTCACATGATTATCAAACACCTCCATATCAATGTTTGGAAAATAAGTACGACCTAAAATGTGATAATCATCTTTTAAATCCCTTAAAAAATTAATTTTCTGAAAGGCTGAGCCCAATTTCATCGCATAAGGTTTCAATTTTTCATAGTGCTCTCTATTACCATTTGTAAAAACCTGCAGACACATTAAGCCGACTACTTCTGCTGAGCCAAAAATATATTCTTTATAGCGTTCAGAATTATAATCTATTTTGTGAAGATCCATTTCCATACTATGTAAAAATTGGCTGATTAGTTTTGTGTCAATTGAATATTGATGGACGACGTGTTGAAAAGATTGTAAAATCGGGTTGAGTGAAATTCCTTCCTCCAGCGCATTTTCTGTTTCTTCTTTTAATCTATTCAAAAGTTTCTCTTTATCGTATCCATGAAAACTATCTACAATTTCATCTGCTAACCGAACATATCCATATATGGCATAAATCGCATTGCGAATGGAAGGACTGAGCGCTAAAATGCCTAGTGAGAAACTTGTACTATATTTTTGTGTCGTGATTTTACTTACTACGAAAGAAAGTTCGTCGAATAGTTGTTTCATATAGATTATTTTTTAGCGTTAATAATTTCATTAGATACAATTTTACCAGAAATGATAGATGGAGGTACTCCAGGACCGGGAACCGTTAATTGACCGGTATAGAATAAATTTTTAATTTTTTTGTTTCTTATTTTAGGTTTTAAAACAGCAGTTTGCCCCAATGTATTTGCCAGTCCATAAGCATTACCATCATAAGCATTATAATCTGAAATAAAATCTTGCACACAATAACTTCTTTTATATTCAATCATTGTCACTAAATCACTAATGCCCAGATGATTTTCCAGTCTTTTAAGCATGGCTGCCAAATACTTTTCTCTTACAGCTTCTTCATCATTAATTCCAGTAGCTAAAGGCATCAGTAGAAATACATTCTCTTTACCGTCAGGTGCTACACCTTGGTCGGTTTTGGAAGGACAGCACACATAGAATAGCGGTTTCTCCGGCCATTTTTTATCTTCATATATACAATCAATATGTTCGTCCAGGTCATGCTCAAAGAAAAGCGTATGATGCCTAAGATTAGGAAGAGTTTGGTTAATGCCCAAATAATAGATTAAGCTCGAAGGAGCAAATACTCTATTTTTCCAGTACTCTTCAGAATAATTTCGATCCACTTTATTGAGGAGCGTCTCCGTATGATGATAATCTGAAGAAGCAACTACCGTATCAAAATCTAGTTTATTTCCATTGACAGTTAGAGAAATAACGCTTCCGTTTTCAGTATTTATGCTTTCAACAATTTTACTAAAATGAAAAATTGCACCTTGTTTTTCCGCAACATGCTTCATCGCTAATACCAATTGATAAAAACCACCTACTGGATAATGTGTCCCAAGAGCATACCCACCATAATTCATCAAACTATATAAAGCAGGAATATTTTTTGGTGAAGCACCCAGAAATATGACCGGAAATTCCATCAAAGTTCTTAGCTTTTCGTTCTTAAAATATTTGGCGACGTAGTTTCTGAAATTTGATAGCAGATCTAATTTTAAGGCACTTCGGGCTATTTTAGGAGAGATAAATTCTGCCCAGTTGTGGCAAGGCTTATTAACAAAATCCTGCATACCCACCTCATATTTAAATTTGGCAGATTTCATAAATTTTTCTAATTGCGATCCGGCACCTTCTTCGATTTTTTCAAACAAGATTTTTAATTCATCTAAATTTTCAGGTACAGCAATTTTATCATCGGCGAAGATCATTTCGAACTGTGGATTCAATGAAATTAACTCAAAAAAATCAGAAGTTTTAGATCCGAAATCAGTAAAAAAATTATCGATAATATCAGGCATCCAATACCAACTCGGTCCCATATCAAAAACATACCCTTCTTCCGTTTTAAATTGCCTGGCCCTTCCTCCGGGTTGGTCATGTTTTTCAAAAACATGAACTTCATTTCCTGCTTTTGCCAAATAGGCAGCAGCAGACAGACCCGAAAAGCCAGAACCGATAACAGCTATCTTTTTCCCCATTATTTTTTTTCTTTTAAAACGTCAGTCAATAAATATTCAGATTCGATATTTCTATCGTAGATCGGCATATGAAATTCATTGAGCTTATTCAGTAATATTATTAATTCCATTTTTTCGTTATCCGTTAAATTACCTGTCACCATCTCGCTAGCTTGTCTTATCTTTTCCATTTGCTGTTCTAAAACAGCTAAGCCTTTATCATTTATTTTTAAAAATTTACTTCTTTTATCAACGTCAGAATTTGTTTGATCTACCCAACCTTTCGTAATCAATCGGTTTATTATTTGCATGCCTACAGGTTTATCATGTACATTTCTTTTTATTAAATCCATTTTGATCATTTCTCCAAAATCTTTCAAGATAATGAGATAGATAAAATCTTCTTGAGTAGAAAATTCGGATCCAAATATGGCGGATTTCGAATAACTCTTAGCGTACCTATTTAAATGTACAATCAACGTATTGATTACACTAGCTGCACTACGTCCATTTTCTTTTCCCTCCCAATAAGGGTCAATTTGCTTATTGGAATCAATACAGTTAAGAGCAATCCAATTCTTAAAGCCTTCAATATTAGACTGGTACTTTATGTGTAAAGCGTTCTCTAGCTCAAATTGTTCTAGAAGTTTTAAAACATTTTTTACCATATCGTATTTCATATCTATATTTAAAGTATATAAATGTACTAATATTTATTTAACAAAGTATAATAGTATACTTATATTTTGTCGAAAATATTTTAAAATTCACATCTATAGCTTAATCTCACATATCGAGAAATAATCTTCATTGCTGTAACCATTAGTAAATAAGGTATGTATGGGTTTTCGACAATGTTTGTAAGGAATAGTCATATTGATTTTTAGGAGACTGTGAAAGGTTATTACATAATCTTGTTTCGTAATGAAAGTCTCCTGCTGACAAAAGGAATAAACTCTTCCAGTAAAATATTTCTCCAATTCCAAATCATTCCTTCTTCAATGAATGAAAGGTAGTTTTCTGCTTTTTGATACTCTAATAATATCTGTTTTTTAGGATAAACTTTTCTTTTAGTCATAAAAAGAAGAAAAGGTATCCAAAAATTTTTTAGATAATTTATAAGAAACTTGGTAAACTAAAGATATTGGAAGTTTCTTCTTTTAATTTCACCCACTCATAATGTATTTTTTTAGGAGTATGTAAAGAAAGAAATCGCTATTTTTAATAAATGATAGCTTATATTTTCCAAACCCAAACCTTTCAAAAAAAATATAAAAGACGGTGCAATGATTTTTTTCTTAGATATAGAAGGAGTATTGGTTCATGCTAATCCACATCAAATAGTGGAATTGGAAGATGATAGCTTTTATAAGTTTAATCCACAAGCTATTCAGATTCTAAAATCTATCATTTACAAAACAAAGGACAAAGTCATCCTTTCCACATCACATCGTTTTAAATATAATATTCAAGAATGGAAAGTCATTTTTGAAAGGAGAGGATTGGAGATTCGAAATCTATCCATTTTAGATGATAAAAAATATTTATCAAATCATCGACATACTCGTAAAGAGGAAATTTTAAAATGGATACAATCGAATAATTTAGACTATAAAGATGTTGTCATTATAAATGATGATAAGTCACTGAATGATTTACCTACATATCTAAAAAATCGTTTAATCTTGACAAATTCTTATACAGGTTTAAATGATATAATTTTAACACAGGCTTACCTGTTAAATCGCCTATAAAATTTTAGTACATATGAAGATTGGTAGAACATTATTTTGGTTTAAAGATGGAGATGAACAACTTAACAAACTTACAGATGATTTTTTTGGTTTAGGGTTTTTATTAAACAGACTTCTAAATGAAAAGTATGACGGGAAAAAAATTAAATTTATTAATATAGATTTTTTTACAGAAAATACTTTTAAACTTTATCCAATTCTTCCTAAAGAAGCTCCCTATTGTTACAATGGACATTTAAGATACTACGGGGTATTTGATTTTCATTTATTTGAAAGTTTTAGTTATGAGGAACGGTATAATTTTGTGTGGGAAAAAGCGCATAAATATTTGATTGAAGCAGCTAAGAATAATAAAAATCCAAAATTAATAGAAGCTGTCAATTATGCTTACAAAAAAGGATTAGAATTAGAATTGAATCCTGATTTTAGAGTGATTGATGTCTTCATCCCAATAGATGGAAAAGAAGTGAGAGCTTCTATTTGGATTTTATTTCAAAAGGATGGAATGGCTTCAAAATTCACGTTACAAAGTTCTGAAAACTTAATTTTTGAACAGGTGTTAGATAAAACGGAGAAAGGAGTGGAAATTTTCCTTGAGATGTATAAATCCATTGCGATTGAGAACGGTAATATTGTGATTAAAGGTCGTAAAGACATTGCATCTTTACCAGTAAAGATACCATTATCAAAAATAATTATTTAACAAAAGGACAGGTATCAATTATTAATTTTAGGTATTATAATAAGATTTTTGAAAGAGATAGGAAATTTTAATTTCATTAATCATTATATCTTTCCTTATATGTTTTGTAAGAAATTCATTTTTTTACTTGTGTTAACATGTTTTCTAGCATCAGGTTTTGTCTCGTGTAATACTCAAAACCGTGGCGAATGGGAAGTTTCCGATGCGAGTCGTGATTACTATGCTTAATGTAGAATCCAATGTAAGTGATGCCACTACTTTGATTCTTGAAATTGATGGACATACAGATGACTCCATAAAAGTACATGGAATCTCAATCGCTGGCGGAGATATTAAAAATGAACTGAAAGTTGATTGGTACAATCCAAAAGTCGCAGTTCAGTTTCAAGCTTATCTAGCAAAAAAGGGAAGTCTAAAGATCAAATATTATGTGCCTACAAGCTACTAGTTCACAATATCTTTTTATTTGCTGTTTTGATTGCTATTTATCACATGGTTTGGGCATATCGTCATATGGATATTCATAACCATAATCGTCTTCCCATTCCTTTTTAACAATATCGCCATAAATTACTTGGCGAACTTCATAGTCCTTAGTGTCCATTGTCCCAACAAAAATTCTCTGATGTTTTGGAACTGCTTCATATGCAAATTTTAATTCATCTCGTAATTTTTTTGTTGGATTTTGTTTGTATTCATCAAATATTCTTACACATTTATTAATACTATTTTCTCTGCCGTTCAGTTCATTGAACTTGTCAGTCAACTCGTTCATTTTGAATTTAATGTCAACGCCACTTCCCGAAACAACCTTAAAAGAACCCAAATTCAAAATTGTAACGATTTCTCCAATTTTCAAATCTGTTCTTAGTGTTTCATTTTCAATAAGCATATCTAAGTCTTCAAATTTGTAGATTTTCTTTTTTGGTAAATTCGTTATCTCGATGTTGCCACTCTTGTAAATAGATAATTCTGCCAAATAAGTTTTATTATCTTCATTTCTGTAAAAGAAATGAAATTTTTCGCCATTAATCCTTTTAGAAAAGAAGGATTTTGGCTCGTCAAAATAATAAGGTTGTGGTGTAGGTAAAATATGTTTTGCAACCTTTGCTTTACCTACCATTTTGGAACTATCGCCTTGATAATTATGTAAATTTTCAAGTTTCGGATTAAGCTGTTTTACTAGTGAATAAACATAATTATACAAGGTTTCTTTAGTATGTTTCCACTCACCCTGTTCAATATTCCAATGGCCTAAACTGAAAATAGAAATTGCTTCTCCGTCAGGAATTGAAGTGACAACCCAATCTTCATTTAACTTGTCTTTGAACAAAGATAAATCAACCATTTCCCAACAAGAAATAAGTCCATCACTATACACTTGCAAGTCAGTAAAATGATATTGCATATTGTGTATAATTCCTGGAATAGAAAATCCTTCAATAACTTCTGTTCTTGTTATCATTGTCAAATCGGCTGGTACTGTCTTGCTGGACTTGAATATTTTTTCAAATAGTTTCATTTGTTGTAGGGTGTCGTTTTAAAATAGCACATAACGTTTTTCAGCTTGCCGAAGTGGCGGAAATCAAAGCATAAAAATTGAACTTTAATTTCGCACTAAACCCACCATTTTGCCAAACTGATGTTAGCCGGTAGTTTTATTCAATTCTATCTGTATTGTATTTCTGTTTAAAATCTCTTATACATTTCTTCTTATCCACATTGTTAAAGTTAAGATTATCTTTATTGAGAAATTTATGTTTCAATTCGTTACGTTTTCTAGTTTTTTTCATATTCAAGTTCTTTGTCGTAGATTTTGTCTGAACCAAAGTAAATTCTGTCTTCGTGAAAATAAAAAAGTCCCCAATTTAGTGTTTCGTCAAATATTATTAAGTCGTCAGCAAAAAAAAGTCCTTTCCAATATTTAATTACCATCTTCCAAGTCAGTGTTACAGATTGTCCACTTCTATCGCTGTGAATAAATACAAACTTGTTGAAGGGAATAGGTTTCGAATAAAGCCATTTTTTAATTTCGTGTTCACAGTTTTCTGTTACTTCAAATTCTTCAATTGTTTTAAAGTATTTTTCATTAAATGGTTTCCATAATGGGCCTGTAATCATTTTCGAGCTGTTGATATAGTTTTCTACAAACTCGCTTGCTCCGCTATTCAGAAAGAAGATTTGGTCTTTGTGTTCCTGCGGTATATTACTGGCTTCTTCTGGCGACCACAAGAAACTCCAAGCATCTGGGAACTCAGTTGAATTAGTTTTGATGTTTTCAAAATTTATCATTCTTGTTTCGCTGTGGTATTGTCTAAAATTACAGCTCATATTATGTTTAACGAAACTAATATAATAAAAGATTCGCTAATCCCTATCTATATTCGAATTTCGTTAAACCGAACCACTACCACTTTAAATATTTAATTTTCATCATTTCCGTCCTTTAGATTTGCTATTATTAAAAAGCTCCGAATGGTTCATATTCCTGATTTTTTTAATTGGTTATAACCTTCTTGTTAAAAAGAAAAATAAAATAATTTTTACATGATGGTAAATTTAATTAGTATCTTCCGGTAAGATAGCTACTGATTTTACCACTATCTGACGTTATTGATCAGTTTTATAAAAAAAATAAAACATGCCATTTAAGATTATTTTTCCTGCTCCGTATCAAGTAACAGATATTTATGATGATAATCTTGATATAAATATTGTTTTAAGTAACGGTGATGTTTATTTTGGCACGTTGTTTACATTAAAAAATATTAGAAAGCTTATGATCAACATTAGTAAGGTATACTTTTGGTCAGCAGATATGCTTATTGTAGAAGATTTATCTTATCAAAGTATTCATAAAATCATAGAAACAGTGTTAAACGATGGTTATTTTGAAATGGTATTTTCCAAAATCGGAACCATAGAAACTGTTTATTCCCACCGTGAATGGAAGGAGTATGATGATATTAACAAAATAAGTTAAATATAGAATGATTCCCATATTATTACCATTTAAGCAAGTAGGTGATTTTTTGATCGGTAGCCCTATTGTTCAATACTTAAGTAGTTATCAATTCGATGTAGCAGATATGAATAATGATGATGTCGCACCATCTATAAATTATAGTATTCCCAATCCATCAATTACATTATTTGTCAGCGATAATCGTATTGATTTTATCGGATGTTATGAAGAGTTATTATACCATGGTGTTAATCTGATAGGAATATCGATCGCTCATTTTTCTGTATTAGTTGGCCAAGACTATGTTGAAGAGGATAAACTGGATTTTGAAGAAGGAAAGGTGCCCCAATATGTATATGAATATCCACATATAGGATTACAAGTTTGGGCTAGAGGAAAGCTTGGTTTGGTAATTTCTATTATGGTTAATGGGGATGAACATTATTTAGATTAGAAAATATTACTATTCAAATTTCTTTGTTTGCTCATTGTAATTTACCATCAAAGTTGATTTTTATTTTGAAGTCTATCAAAAGTAGTTAGAGATAATGGAGATTATTTAATAGAGGAATATTTGTGAAGTCCTGCATCCATTTATTTTTTTAATCAATGCTTTCACCAAGTGTATTCTTCCGTATATGGCAAGTTTTTAAGATTTTCAAAATCGCTTATTTTATAGTGTATCTTATTTTTTAGGTTCAATTGCCAGACTGATGCCTCCTTGGACCAAGGATCAATTAAAAACTCGATCATATCATCATTCTTAATGCGCATCTGGACAATATCACTTACTAGGTCCAATTTAGTTATTTGATGATTATCCCAAATTAAAAGATGATCACCTCCGATTATACATACTTTGTTTACGATCAATCCACAATACGGGTTTCCATACATATCTCCAATGCATATAGCTGTCTTTTCTCCTTTATTAACTAAAATTATATCCTCATCAACATGGTCTAACGTATATTCTGGAGATTCATCTAATATTTTGAGATCATTTATCATAGTGCTTTAGGTTTTTCAACTTTAATGACTAGCCATTAATATGATCCAACCTTAAACGAATTTACTAATTACAATTTGAATTCCATTTCTCAATATGACTGAATGTTTCAAAAGATAATTTGGTTTCGATAAATTCTTCAATTAATTTCATTACTTACTAAAAGTAAAAAAAGGTTTATACACTTCACCTAGCCATTCCCACCATTCACCGAGTTTTTAGTTGGTTTAGTCTAATTGCCATAGGGTAGGGACGATTTACACCCTACTTTTGAATCAACAATTAAGAACAACTAGAAAAAACTGCAAAGCAGGCATCAGGGTTTGAGTTGGTGGATGTGGGGCTGATGCAACTTAATAACAATATAACATAAAAACATTATGAAAACTTTAGCAAAAACATTCGCAGCAGCAGCCTTGATCGCAGTATCAACCTTCACGATGGCAGCAGCTAAACCAACAGGAGACAACTCTAAAAAAGCGGTCGTCAATCTATCCACAGCAGATCTAGCCATTGATCATTACGTGGCAGTTATGACCGAAGGACAGTCGGCAGGAGTAGAGCAATTGTTTACATCAGATTTTAAACAGAAAGTACAGGCATCAACAGATAAGACAAACAGCCGTTCGGAAGTAATTTCATTCTTGAAAAAGCAAAAAGGCGAGCAGTTAAATTGTAAAACAAGCACTACCATTGTTGAGCAGTCCAGTGACTATAGGATTGCAAAAGTGACCCAACAATTTGAAGGTTTTACCAAGACCGATTTAATAACATTGATCAATGATGGTGGCAACTGGAAAGTATCCCAATCCATCAACACGTATAAGTAAGTAAAGTTAGCATACATATGTTTAGTAAAAGCCACATCGAGAGATGTGGCTTTGTTTGTTATTATCCTCAGCTATGTGCATAGTCTCCAATCTGTTCGGCGTTGAGGACAATATGTTTCTACACTCTTGTTAATCATTGTGTTGCTCTAACCATTTTATAATTGATTGCGAAGTTTCCTCTGGCTTTTCTTGCTGTATCCAATGACCACAATCCAGACTAACAACATCCAGATTAGAAACAATATTTTTTAGGTTTTCAGACTTTGGAATCGTGTCCTGCTCACCATATATCATAAGAGTCGGCTGATGAATGATTGGTGTTACGTCCGCCATTAAGTGCCAGTTTCTATCCATGTTTCTATACCAATTTATACCTCCTGTAAATCCTGAAGATTCAAAGGCAGAAACGAACACCGCGAGTTCATTGTCGCTCATCAAGGGTTCGCCAAGCGGTTTTTCCGCCCTTGCAAGATTAATCATCAGCATTCCTGGCTCAGGAGGTGTGGGAGCTGAGTTTTTGCGGAATATGTTACGAAGGAACTGAGCAGTGTTTTCATTCATAATCGCATCTGCTACCCCAGGTTGTCTGTTGAAATGAACAAAATAGAAGTCTGCTCCAAATATTGCTTCCATCAACTCAATCCATGGCTTTTCACCACGATCTTGATAAGGCAAAGCCAAGTTGATGATTTTATTTACCCGATCAGGATGCAATAGTGCTAGATTCCAAACCACATTTGAACCCCAGTCATGACCCACAAATGTAGCATCCTTATATCCATAATGGTCGAGCAGGGCAATAAGGTCACCAGTCAAATGTTCAATATCATAATCCGTCACTTCAGTCGGACTTGAAGAATTACCATAGCCACGTTGATTTGGGACAATTACATGGTAGCCAGCTGCGACAAGAGCCGGTATTTGATAACGCCATGAAAATGCATGCTCTGGAAATCCGTGGCAGAGAACGATAGGTTTCTCAGAATTTTGCTGACCTGCTTCAAATACTTCCAGAACTACTCCATTAACAGAGATCATTTTAGGTTCTGGAAATTCGATTGCATTAGATCCCGTATTGATTACGTTTGTCATTCCTATATCTTTTAAATATTAATTAATGACGCAAATCTATAAGGGAGAAGTGACAGCCTTATGTCAGGAGTCTAAAATAAATGAGAGTTGTCAAAATACGCTTGTAGGATCATTTTTAAAGTCCAAATTTGTATATAATTATATTTTTACTATAGTAGCTTTATTATAAGTCGTTTATTAAGAGTAAATCTTCCAGCAATGTTGATGATCTGCTATGGAAGTCTATTTTAGAGCAGACTTTTGCACATTTTTCTTTGTAACGCTGGCAATTATATTGACATAATTTATTTAACAATTAATGGTCTAATAGGTTCTCCAACAATGCTTAATACGCCATCAGATGAAATTGTTAAATCATTAATGTATGATGTCCTTGGAGCGACACTAGTGGAGCTGGCATGAGCATGGTATATATATTTATATCCGCCATTAGCACTTATAAATGGAGCTCCATGGCCTGTGCCGAGCAATCCCGATGCTGAGGGATGATCTCTCCTTAGGATGGGGTTGCCACTATATTTCTTCCAAGGACCTTTGGGTGAACTGGCTGTTGCATAGCCTACGGCGTAATCTTGGCTTTCAAAATGATTGGCAGAGTAAATGAGATAGTACGTATTGCCTCGTTTTAAGATTGACGGCCCTTCTACGACTGTTGCTTGTTTCTTCTCCCATGGTTCACTTGTACTTATGCATTTTGTGAGCGTTTCTGCTTTTATACTTTGTAAATCATTATTCATCTCGGCCATCCAAATGACATTTCCATCCGTAAATCGGACATAAAATAAATATGGCGTTCCGTCCTCGTCGATAAAAAGAGAAGTGTCAATTCCTTTTTCATTTGGAATAATAGGTTTTTTTTCTTCTTGAATAAAAGGTCCTTCTGGGCTTGAGGAAGAAGCAACACAAATATGTTCATCAACAGAATAGAACATGTAAAACTTTTTGTGAGCGGTTACATAATATACTTCTGGTGCCCAGAACCATCGTGTTCCCCAAGAGTCTTGAGGGGAAAGTGCTAAATTTTTATGACGCTTCCAATGCTTTAGATCATCGGAAATATAAACTTCAAAACCATTTATGCGGGTGCCATATGCATAGTATTTGCCATCATGGAATAATACGTAAGGGTCTGCAATAGGTAGCTCGTTTTCGATAATTTTAACAGACTTATTATCATTTGCATTACAATATAAAGACAGTATAAAAAATAAACTTATAATCGTTATTAAACGATAAGGAATGCTTGTCATAATTTTCATTTTTTTGAATTCAAATCTTATGAAGAATTAGCCATAAATTCAAATACCGACGAATCTGTTGAGCATTTTGCTCATGCATGATACAAATTGGAATAATTTTGAATAAAATGGGCAATGTTATGTAAACTTTAATTTACATTTTTACGTGATATAGATTTGTAATTGGGCTTCAATACAATTATAAACAAAAAAAATAAAATTTATAAATAAAAAAGAGAAATTACAGAGCCTGAGGTAGATGTGAAAGGCCAAATTGTAAACGGATGTGAAATGAAAACAGCGCTTTAAGTTTTTAATTTATTCTATTGGATTATTATTAACGGCATAATCCTGTGGAATATTTGTGTCTAGATGTACTATAAACGAGCAGGTGTATCAAAAACGAAAAAACATAAACCTGGTATTTGAACTCATTTTGGTAGATTCTACAGTTATAAGAAATAAACAAACTGGCTATTTCCATAGAACTGAAGACAACTGGGGAGATGATAATGGGAATCCATTGATGCCTATAATACGATCGGGCGATCTGGTTCATTCGGCGAAGGTGGGGCACTGTATTTTAAAATTAATTGAAATATGATTACTAAAAATTTATGTTTATCCTTATTGATTGGTTGCTGGCTGTTGTTATTCTCCACCTCAAAAGCCCAATCAAATAATCCACTTGATGTTGCTTTTGGTGATCCATTTGTACTTTATGATCAAGAAACAGATGCCTATTATATGTATGGTACTGGTGGAGTTGAGAATGGTTTTGTAGCGTATTCTTCTAAGGATTTGAAACAATGGGAGAATAGGGGTACAGTGTATACCGCTCAGCAAGATAAAAGCTGGGGGACGAAAGATTTTTGGGCCCCGGAAGTATATAAGCGCGGAGGAAAATACTATATGTTTTATAGTGCACATTGGAAAGAAAATCCGAATGATGAATTAGAAAATTATCGCATTGGTATTGCAACCTCAATCAATCCTACAGGCCCATTTATAGATTTGACAGGTCGTCCGTTATGTGACCCCGGATATCCCATTATTGACGGTAACGTGTACTTTGCTGAAGATGGACGTTTGTATCTTTACTATTCACGATGCTGTTATAAAAATCCAGTTCAGTCTGAGATTGCAGCTTGGGCAAAGCAACAGGGGATGTTTGATGAAATAGAAGAAAGCTGGATATATGGAGTGGAGTTAGCTTCAGATTTTTCAAATGTAATTGGAGAGCCAACCTTATTGTTGCGGCCTCCTGTGTCAAGGGATGATAAACAATCTGAATGGGAGAGTAGGTCTGTGACTTCAGGTGAAGTGAATAGAAGATGGACAGAAGGATCCTATCTATTTAAGCATAACAATCTCTATTACATGATGTACTCTGCAAATCATTTCGGAGGAGAAAATTATGCTGTTGGCTATGCAACAGCCTCCAATCCACTTGGCCCATTCGAAAAGTCAGCAACAAACCCTATATTACAAAAAAACATATCCAATGGAGGTATTGTTTCAGGAACGGGGCACAACAGTCTTTTGAAAGATAAAGAAGGTAAAGTATGGTGTGTATATCATGCCCGCACGACCAAAACAGGCAGTCAGCGCTTAGTATTCTTAGATGAACTGAAAATTTTACCTAACGGTCAGCTTATAGTGGACGGTCCAACTGTTAAACCTTAATAAAGCTGATGTTTTTAGTTTATTGTATTTCGACTTTAATGAGATCGGGAATACCTTATAATAAATTAAAATTTAAAAAGTTGATTATTGATTATATTTCAATATTATTATGCGCCCTAAACCTTTCTTGTTGCTGTTTCTGGTCTATCTTGAAATCGCTCCTCTGCTTATATGCTTGCAGAAGGATCCGACAATTTAAAGGATTTACCAAAACCGATTTAATCACATTGATCAATGATTGAGGCAACTGGAAAGTATCTCAATCCATTAATACATATAAGTAATTAAGTTTAAATATATATGTTTAGTCAAAGCCACATGTCGCGATGTGGCCTTGTCTGAACATCCATTGAGTCCCAGATCTAGCCAGCTTCCTTTGGGAGTATAAATACAACACGGATGAACACTCCTGAGAATCAAAAGAAGTTTGCTAAATATAAGAAGTTTGCTAAATATAAGAAGTTTGCTAAATATAAGATTTTTGCTAAAAAAGAATAAAGCTTTTTATCTTAGTGAAAGATTCGGGAGGGCAAGTATTATCATGTGAATAAAAGGATCGAAACGGCTCTACGATTATTTGAGAAAAAGAATGGCTAAATAAAATCTTAGGTGTTCAAATGGAAGCAATGTTTGATAACGGTTATCATTCATTAAGGATTTTAGCATATGAAGCTGTTGTTTAAAATTTAGGTTTTTACCTCATATACCAACTGATAGTGATATCAAAAATTGATTAAATGATGAGTTTTAGATTCAATATATTAGCAGATTTTTATTGGGATAGTAAAATAGATAAGGTTTTAGATACTTTGTCAGAAACAGCGTATAGACAATTTTTTTCGGAACAGTATTATGGTTCTGCACTAAATGGTATTACAGTTGTATTGATGTGCCAAGATCCAAATCTAAAACTAAAGCAAAGAGTAAAGTTATCTAAAAAAGAAAAGAAAATCTATTTAGATATAATGCTTGATTTAAACCAATTTTTGAAGGTTGAACAGAAAGAACGAGAGAAAATCGTGGTTGAAAAGCTGATTAATGAGGTTCCTGCTATAATTAGGAAATATAGATTGGAAGATTTTGACATCCTAAAGTTTGAATCAGATTTAAAGAAGTGGATGATAAAAATCTTATACTAGAAGTATCGTTTATGAGTGACGTTTTTCGTTACCTCCTCCCAATTAAATTGATGCGTCCAAAAGTAGAATAGTCAATATAAAATCGAGCTGTCATTAAATTTGACGCTCGATCATAGTAAGTTAAGAATCAAATAGATCGCAGAATTAGTGTAACTGTATGCTTTTACCGAATAAAGGGCGAAGCAGTCCCGAAGCTCATTCAAACAATACTCGAATTTCTCTCTTTTACGGTTTCCCGTACATTAATTAAAATAAGATTACTTATTCTTGCGCGCAATTGCGGATTACATAACTATTTTGCTTTTAATTTTTTAATCTTTCATATTATCGAAAGATTTTAGAGAGTCATTTTATAGGTATAAGTTTAGAGTTGAAGATGTTTCGAAGAGAATTGTTAAGAAATCAGATATATCTTTAAATGTTTGTAGTTAATGTTTATGAGTAATTGTTTTGAATGTATTGTAAAAAGTTTTTTATGATTCATAAAAGAAATATAAATGCAAGAAAAGAATAGCAAAAAAGAACAAAGATTAAAATTGCATTTATTTAAAAATTTATTATAAATTAAGCTTAGTTGTGAAATTTAAAAAAAAATGTATAAATAAATATATATATATCTTAAATTAGTTTTTTATAACATTATATCTAATAAATTTAACCGAAAAATGAAAAAAATTTATTTTTTTATTATTGCAATTTTATTGTATTCATGTTCTAACAATGATGAACTAATACAACCGAACACAACTGAATGTAAAGAATGTTTAGTTTCTATAACAGAAGCTAAAAGTATTGGGGTCAAACATGAATTGACAACAATTCCTACTAGAGCTAGTAATACTAAATTAAAGTCGCTAGGTAACTCATTAGGAAAATTTGAGAATATTAAAGAGGTTACAGACTCAAATAATGTTATATCTTATTATATAATAAATTATAAAGGTGGTGGGTTTCTCATACTTTCCGCTGACAAAAGAGCAAGACCAGTTTTAGCATATTCAAATGAAAATTCATTTCCAATAGATAATACAGAGTATCCTGAAGGAGTGGTAGATTGGTTAGAAAGCAGCAAGAAATATGTGGCAAAAGTTCGGGAAAGTAAAGCAAAATTATCATCTGATGATATGGAACTATGGTCGGATTGTATGATTAGTAGAGTAACAAAAAGACCTCCCGTAGATGGTGAATGTACTGGAGGTTGTCCTAATACAAGTTTTACGAGAGGACCTTTATTAAAAACTGAATGGTCCCAGGGGAACGGTTTTAATTCACAAGTACCATTTACAGGTTGCGTTAATAATGCATACAATAGAGCTTTAGTTGGTTGTGTTGCTGTTGCTATGGCTCAAGTTATGAAATATCATCAATATCCAAATACTTTTAATTGGAATGCTATGGATAATTTTTCTGCAAGAGATGAAACAGCTAGGCTGATGGCTGATATTGGAGCACCTGATGGCGTAAATATGAATTATGGTTGCGCTGCTTCTGGTGCGTATAGTGAAGACATCGCTGGTGTTTTAAAGAAAAAGTATAAATATTCTTCTGCTACCTTTAGTAATTATAATCCAGCTACAGTAGAAAGTGAAATAAGTGCTGGCAGACCGGTTCTTTTGAGTGGTAAAAATAATGCATTAGGTGCAGGTCACGCTTGGGTTGCTGATGGATATCGAAGAGATAAAATTTTTTCTAGTAATTGTAATAATTCATGGACTTATTTATATTTTCATATGAATTGGGGATGGGGAGGTTCCCAAGATGGATATTATTCATTTGATAATTGGAGTGCTGGTACTTCTAGTTATAATGACGACAAAAAAATGACATATAATATTAAGCCATGATATTAAATTTGAAATAATAATATTATTATATGCTAGTCTGCTGATGGGGCGTTATCTTTTGGGATGCAAAAACGAGCACTGCTATAAGAATGTTTACCACTACAAAGTAGAAATATTATAAAAAATAAAAAGACTTAGAATGATGATCTAAGCCTTTTTTATTATTATTTAATCTTCTTTTTTTGGGTTTTTGATCTTCGTTTTTTAAGGTTGAAAAATACTAGCAATATCGGTTGATTGTTTTCACCTAGCCATTTCCACCATTCACCGAGTTTTTAGTTGGTTTAGTCTAATTGCCATAGGGTAGGAATGATTTACACCCTACTTTTGAATCAACAACTAAGAACAATAAACTAACAATATAACATAAAGACATTATGAACACTTTAGCAAAAACATTTGCAGCAGCAACCTTGATCGCAGTATCAACATTTACGATGGCAGCAGGCAAACCAGTAGGAGACAACTCCAAAAAAGCAGTGGTCAATCTATCCACAGCAGACTTAGCAATTGATCATTACGTTGCGGTTATGACAGAGGGACATTCGGCAGGAGTAGAGCAGTTGTTTACATCAGATTTTAATCAGAAAGTACAGGCAGCAGAAGCTAAGATCAATAGCCGTTCAGAAGTAATTTCCTTCTTGAAAAAGCAAAAAGGCGAGCAGTTGAACTGTAAAACTAGCACTACCATTGTTGAGCAATTCAGTTACTATATGCTTGCAAAAGTGACCCAACAATTTGAAGGATTTACCAAGACCGATTTAGTTACCTTTGTCAATGATGGTGGCAACTGGAAAGTATCCCAATCCATCAACACGTATAAGTAAGTTAAGTTTGAATGCATATGTTTAGTAAAAGCCACATCGGAGATGTGGCTTTGCTTTTTAGCATCCTCAGATGCGCTGGACAACAGCAAGCGACTATCATATAGATATTATTTAGGATTTTATAAAGTTAGATTCATTATTGATTGAAGCGTTTAAAAATTAACTAAATTATAAAATAAGGTTAGACCATTCATTTTACCTGAAAGTTGATAGATCATAAAGTAATAATCCGATCAAAAATTTTACCTATTTAAGCCACATGTATATAGGAATGGACTATGTATGATATTCGTTCTAAAACGTAAGCGGGATGCTGAAGCAGTACGGATGTATCAAGAAGGACTAGAAAAGCAATTGAAAGAAGCTATAAGAGTTTCAATAACAGCTAAAGCCGAAGTAAAAGCTGAAGGTTTTGCTGAAGGCGAGTATAAAAAAGCTATGGAGAAAGCTTTGAGGTTTAAAAAGATGGGTTTACCTATGGCAGATATTGCTAAGGGTACCGAACTTTCCATCGAGGAGATCGAAAAACTGAAATAGAACAGTATTCTAAAATATACAGAACCGTTTGGAATGACCAAGCGGTTTTTTTTGTGCATTAATATGGGCGTGTCGATTTATCTACCTTGTTCAAAGTTATCGTTGTAAGAAATATAAATAAAACGGTTAATCCTGTTTTCGTCGCTATAAATTTAATAAACACTAGTATTAATTTGATTTAAGATTAGTAAATTTATGCTGTAAACCAATTATTTCCTTTTTATGCAAAAATTAGCATTAACATTCTTGTTGACCTTGGTAGGTCTTGCGAGCTTTTCACAGGTTCCCAAAAACATACAGGGATTCTGGCAATTCCATGTAGATAAACCTGGGGGCTGGAATGGTTTTCATATAGGTGACGACTATGTAGAATACTACTATACACTATATCAAGTTGAAAAGATAAAAACAGAAGGTGATCAGCTACATATCGATCTTGTAAATGGTCAAAATCGCCTTACATTAACGGTATTAAATTCGTTAAATTCCGAGAATAGTAAGTTTTCGTTTAGCAACCGAAAAGATACTTTATCCTGTAGACACTTTGAATCGGATCCGGATATTATACCTACAGAAATCAATCAAAATACCCTATATGCTACCGGCTGGGTTAGTCAAAAGAGTAACGATAAATTAGAAATTAAAGATAATCAGCTACTTTTCAACGGTAAAACCTGGGATATTGTGTGGCTAGGAAAATACCCTATAACAGGTGAATACAGAATGTTAGCTAAGTATAATGAGCAACATGGCCTGTTCTATTTAAATAAAACACAAAACAATCTTAAAATTGTATACAATGCCAAATCAGCTTTATATCATAAGGAAGGACCCCATAAACTGCTATCTACACTGTATGGTAATTGGTATAACACGACGACAAGCGACTGGGAGTATGGTTTTTATGAATATTTTGCGATCATTAAAGGTGATTTTTTTGATTACAGTAGCGTTGACCAACAGAAGGACGAAATTAAGCTAGGCTTGATTTCAAGAAACAATAATAAAATTACTCTTAGAGCAAGACTAGATAAAGGAGCATTATTTCTAAAATCAGGCAAGAGTAAAGTTACAAAATTACTTCCTGTACAGGAAACACTTGTGACAAGTACCACTCCTGATCATCGTTTATTTAATGATACAGAATTCAAAAAAAGAGACACGACCATCGTTACTGGTTATTTAAGAAATAATCTTTCAAATGCTCCCTTTAAAATCAGTATTCGCAACTGGCTAAGCGGAGAAAATGAAGATTATTTTAGTGATCTGGATAGTCTCGGAAGATTTGAAGTTAAACTACCGATGTCCAATAGCGCACAAGTTTATATAGATTGGCAAAGAAGTACCATACAGACTGTACTTGAACCAGGTAAAAAATACACGCTCTTTTATGATTTAGATACCAAACAATTGTTATTTGCTGGTGTAGATGTTCGTGTTCAGAATGAATTAACAGCATACAGTCGTTTTATAGATGCTTATTCCCAGGAATTTAGAATTACATCAGCGATAGCTAGAGAAAAATACATGTATGAACATAAACTTAAGGGGGATGAATTTCTTACTTACGAAATGAAAAAATTAGATAGTTTAAGACAAGTTGATGCTCTTTTTTTTAAAAAACAACCAACACTTTCAGACAGAGCCAAATATTTTATTGAACAATCTTCAAATTATCAGATTGCCTTCGATCTCATGCAAAAGAAATATTCATTAGACCGCAAGACGAAAGAACAATTTTCGACACTATATATGACGAAAGTTAAAGAAAATTTCTACGATAATAATCTTAAACCTAGAAGTCTTCTTAATGATAACGGCACATTCTTAAATGATTACATCGATTATGTAAAAGAAACAGACTCTACTTATGAAGCTGCCGTGTACCATAATGAGGTAATTGACTATCTGATCGTTAATAAAAAAATAACGACCAGTCCAGACATAGCTTTGTATTCAAAGTTAGTCAGTAATAGAAACCGGAATAATCAAGATCAATTAATACTAAGTGAGCTTATCCAGAAAGATTCGACCATTCAGAAAAGGTATATGTTAATGGCTGATGAATATCAAGAGATGATCAAAGAAAGAACTTTATTAAACCTCTATCTTACAAATCCTTTGCAATATTATGTCAAAAATTTAAGCCCAGATTTGCGGGATCTTTATCATACACAAAATATAATCAGACACTTTAAATCTACACCGGTCCCATATAGTGCAGAAACATTGTTTGAGATCACTAGTCCTATAAGCAATGCATACTTTGTTAACGAGATTAAGGAAAAAAATGATAAACTATCAAAGCTGGAAAATAGTTCATTACAATATGAAGAAAATTTAAAAAGAACGGAGCATCTCAAAGCATCCAAAGATGCTGATAAATTACTGGCAGAGATTCTAGCGCCGCATAAAGGTAAAGTTGTATACATTGATTTTTGGGGAACCTGGTGTGGACCATGTGTTGCAGAGATGGAACATGCTCCAGCAGCAAAAAAGGCATTAGAGGGAAAAGATGTTGTGTTTATCTATTTTGCAAACAGAACACCAAAAGCTGCATGGCAAAACTTTATCAAACTTAAAAAACTGGAAGGCAAAAATGTATTCCACTATAACCTAGAAGATGAACAGCAATCACTGATAGAAACCAGACTGGGGATCAATAGCTTTCCTTCCTATCTATTACTGAATAAGAACGGTAATTTTGTCAATATGAAAGCACCACGACCTAGTGAGAAGAATGATTTAGTAACAGCTGTAGACAAATTATTGGCAGATTGATAGTCCGTTGCTAATTGCATAATTACAACAATAAAAAAGAGTCGAAAGGTATAAGCTTTTAAACATGCCCCAAAAAGTTAGAAACCATTTGGGGCATGTCTATTATTTAACTGCCAATACTTTTTTTCTTCTACCAACAAACCTAAAATAAATCTTGGTATCTATTTTAGGTTTGAGCACTTTGACTGCTTTCATAGCAAGCAAACTCCGTTTTATAGCATTGATCAATTTCTTCAGTATACTGTAAATAGAAGAGTCCTTTAAACGCTCAATCAATTTAGTTATAGATACCTTTTTGTCCTTTTTGTCAAATCCAATCTGCTCTTACTTAGCACAAGGTATATCAATTTTTCAATCTATTCCTTTTCAATTTAGGATCACAAAAAAGTGTATATTTAATAATAAATCGCAGACATATGGATCGTTTATTTATCATATTAAGTTTTGTATTGGTATTTTCTACAACTGCAATAAAGGCTGATCTCTGTTCCGAACAGAACCTATTTTCTCACGGCGCTGATACTCTGAGTAATAATATGAAAAACTACATTATAAAATCAGCAATTTCGGATGGTTTAGATAAAAACCATATAAAAATTTCAACTGATAGCTGGGGTAATATTACTGTTTCAGATCAGTGGTCTAAAAATATCAAATACAAGCAAGACTATTCTGGCAATCTTACGAAAGTGACTGAAAATGGTTCTGAAATCCGTATTAAGGAAGATTTCTCAGGTAATATCGTGGTAATAAAAGATCATGCTAGTCAGACCACAGTAAGTAAAAATACAATGGGTAATTTAGAGATAAGTGACGAAAAAGGGAATCGTACAACAGTATCAAAAGATATTATGGGTAATGTAAATATTCGTGACGACAAAGGGAATAATACGATAGTATCAAAAGATATCATGGGTAATATAAATATTCGTGATGACAAAGGAAATCATAAGAAAATAAGCACTGATATTTTAGGTGGAAAAACAATTTCTGATGATAAGGGTAATCGTATATCCGTAAAAAAGGATATATTCGGAAATTATGATGCTAGTGACAGTAATGGACATAGTGCAACTATAAAAAAAGATATTTTTGGAAAGATAATAATTGATGATCCCGAAGGGATTTTAGGTAATGTAGGACTTTTAATTATGGAAGACTTATTTAAAGATTAATTTCAATTCCCTTTTGAAACAGAATACTCTAAATGAGAATTTAAAAAGAACTGCTTAACTTATACTGTCGATTTTATTTGCAAATCCAATGTTTAAAATAAATGGAATAAGTGTTTTTATATATTTACTTTTAAAATATATCGTTTTTTTTACTGTCCTTGCTTTTGTTGGTGATAGGTTTAAACACATTGTGCTCGACAATGCAACAACACATGCGGAGATATTTAAACTCAGCTTAGATTATACTTTATATGTAATAATATATATCATTCCCATGATATTAATCATGTTTTTTCCGTTGCAATTCATTTTGACATTCAAGAGCACAAGATGGTTCATATTCTTCATTCTTTTATTATATATCGCCGAATACTTTATTTATACGTATCTGTATGCTTCTTCAGACAAGAGTCTGGGTGTATATAATTTAGTTATAGGGGTGATTATTTTATGGATATTCTTTTACAAAAGTATTATAATAAAATTCAGAACCTCCAAAGTTTAGATTGATATTGCAGCCGTTAAGAACGTTAGTTAGAAATGGCTATGCATTGCTCTATCAATTCGATTTCGCGGTCTTTAAAAATTTGATGAAGCCTTATTTAACTGCGTAAATCGAAAAAAAAATCATCACTTTTCAGGAATTCAAATGAATATTACAGTATTCAGCTCCGCTACATATTCACAAGCTGTTCAGAAAGGCTTCGGGAAATGACTACTTTGCCTCTACTGTTTGTATACTGTTTGTCTACCTTGCCTCTACAGAAACAGTATAGGCAATGTATAGGCAGAGTAGACAAACAGTAGAGGCGTTCCGAAAAAGGGGCGAAGCAGTCTCGAATAAAGACCGAATGTTTCCCGCATTTCATCTCTTTACGATTTCTAGTGTAATGAACAAAATAAGATTACATAGCATTACGCGCTATCGCTAAGAATATCACTATTTTGCTTTTCATTTTTTAATCTTTGATTTTCGGTTTATATTGTAGATGATTTCTAAAACATCCATATCGTTTTAAAGAAATCCTGACTAAAATATGGAAAGAATCTTGTACTTATTTCTGTTGGTGTTACTATAATCGTGCACCACCAATTACTACATGATGTGAATGGTAGAGTAAAATCCTCAAATCAAGTAACAGTTGGGAGCAAATCGGCAAGCTTTTATTTAGAAGCAACTAATCAGTATAAAGAAGCTATCACAAATTATTTCATCAATTGGTTTAAGGAAGTAATTAACAAAAATTAAATGGAGAAGAATGATTTTACCACTGTAGTCTTCGTTCTGTTTATCAGTACTGTAATAGTATATGTGTTGATTTCGAGGACACAGCTTTAGCGTCGATGTTAAAGGCTCCATTTTTTTAGCAAATAAAGAAAATAAAATAATGAAAGAACATAAAATTCATAGTAATGAAGGAGGGAATTTATTGTCTATTAAATCTTTTGAAAATACATATTCTGACAGAAATTGTTTAATTAATGCAATTTTAAATTTAAGTGAGAAAATGGGCTATTTTTACATAAATGCAAGTAGACCAGATTATACTGATTCAGAGTTATTATCAAAATTGAATTTAGTTTTAAATGATAAAAAAAACTTCATTTATAACAATTTTGAAATTTCATTTGAAGGGACTAATCTTAACGAGGAAGTGATAAATTTGTTACCACTTATTTGGTTTCATTATCAGCACGTAGCTTTTAGTTTTTTTCGTAGTTCAGGAAAGAAATTTATTACTAAAGGGATGTCTTGGAAGGATATTACGCAAAAGGAAACTAGTTATGTTATGTTTAAAGGTGCTGAAGAAGATGTGGTCTGGATTGGAAAAAGTAAAGAACTGAAATTTGATTTAAATCAATAAAACTGCTAAAAGTAATGAATATGTTTAAAGATCTTATGAAAGCGTAACTCACCTTGCTAAAGCAAGTGGGTTTAATAAAAAGGAGCATAGCTTTTAGTGGAAATTATGTGAAAATAATGGGATTGTGAACTTTCGAAAACCTAGATAGTACAACAGACGTAATCAAATTCATAATCAATTTTGGTATCTATTCAGATGTTTTGGGGCAATTATAACCCAAGTATCAGTTAGCAAAACCTATAGTAGAACAGTGTCAGTTTAAAAATCGGACTCCCCTGCATATTTCGAAAAAATTAATTCTTATGTCATCAAAGACAACGTAAATAATGAAGTTATTCAAATTAATAATAGATTTGGATCCTAAATGGATACCAGATGAGACAGTTATTAAGCCATATATAGTAAAATAATTATGAATAAGATCGCGAATTTATTTAAAGATCGGATATTGAAGAGAGGGGGACTGAATCTTTATTCAAAAGAAGATACATTAAAATTTATTGAGGAGTGCGAGAAAGACACTGTATCTATTTTAGGAATAGATGGATTTTATATAACAGAAGATAGTACCCAGCCAAGTTTGGCAAACAGTGTTGATTTTAGTGGTTTTTCGATGGAAAACGAGAATATTTATGATCTTGTAAAGAGTTTTGTAGGTGAAAGGCCAGAAAATTTATTTTTTGAGATTATATATGAGGAAAGACAATAAAACCAATAATGAAAATATGGTTTGAATTGTATTCATTCTTTAACAATCCCTTTTGTAATTACCACAGGATTCAGCAAACTACGAAAAGTTATAGTATGTTACTTTACCCAAACAAATATGATGTTTTGGTACAATTTAATATTAAATGTGGCGCAATGAATTACTTTAATAAAGTTGGCGTAATGCACAGTACAGCAGCAGGGGCAAGAACTTGGACTGGTCGAGGAAATCAATTATGAAAGGCAGAGGGTTCTGCAATGAATCTAGGCATACATTCTAATACATATATGTTTAATAATTGGATTAATATCTTTAAAATTATTAAATAATGTTTGATTTTTGGAAGTTTTATAAAGGATTATTTAGTAGAGATCATCATTTCGATAATTATTGGGATAAGTTCCCTGAGAGGCAACATTTACAGTTAAAGAAGAAACACTTTCTTTATTGAAAAACAATGATAAAAATAAAGATGAAAAGGGATTAGCTAATACCTTAGCTCTTCTCTTTTATAATGAATTGTCATTCGGAGGGAATTTTCGGAAGATCAAAGAACAATAAATGCTAGTTATCAGAATATGAACAAATGAATGAATTTAAAATAATTTTATGAAAAATATAAAACTGCCCTCATTAGCTAGTGTATTAATTGTTATTAATTATTTTATTGTGGTAAATTTTAACTTTACTGGAATTAGTTTAGAATCCGATTGTTTACGAAAAGCTCAAAACCAATATAATAATGGAGTTGCTAACCCCATGTTATTGGTTTTATTAATAGCTGCAATCTATATAGTTGTTTTGAACCGAAATAAAATTCAAAGCAATTTTTTGGATTATTTATTTGTTAGTCCAGTTGTTTGTCATTTCATATATTTTATCATTGTTATTATTAGAAATTATTTTTTATAGATTTAACAATATTTATTGTTAAATCTTAAGTTATGTAAATGTGCGAGATTGTGTCCTAATCAAATTGACAAAAGTCCATATTTTATTGGAGGAACGACATAATATTAAATTATCACTACTGCATTTTTTTTGTAACAGCTATTGGAGTAGTATCTCATGCAATAAGTATCCTCAATTGGGATATGTATGAGACATGATGGTATACGGAGCAATTTTTAGTTGAATCCGATGATGCTTAATTCGAGTTATAATCAAGATAATAATGATTCAAATGCTAATAATAAAGGAACTGTACTATGGTGTATTTAGGAAAGGATGATGAATTACTAGACATATTGGTAAATCAAGCTTATTTGTCAAATGCGGTGATATATCGTATTAATGTATGTTTGATAGACGATGTTCTTTGCGTGGAAGTAAATTTTAAAATCCAAGGTTCAAAAGTAAAAGAAATGAAAATAGTATTTCAAGTTGTGAAAGAATATGGATTTAATTATAATTCTATGTCTTTTTTCTACAACATAGAAATGTTTAAACTTTTAAAATGTGATGGATTTTATTATATAAGTTTTGATCCATATGAAGATGACTTTGAGAGATCCACAATGGATAATGATATAATTTTATTTGAACATTTTGAAGCTTACTCAACTTAAGCGGAATTATTTCAATTATATTCGAATCCCGCAGCATTAGAACGAACTACGTTCTATTTCAATGGAAAAGTAAAACCTAGTCCATTTTAAAAACGATAAATTATGAGCAAAGAAATTTTTAAATCAAATAAATATTTTACAGTTTTTGATTTTGTAATAAGTCATGGTCAATTATTGTTAAGAGCCAGTAAGGATGAGGATAATTTTAAGAATATCGATATCATATTTTTTGGCACGAGATATATTCAATTATTCACATCTTTATCTGGTTTATCAATTAGTTTGGTAGAGAACAATAAAGAAATCATTAACTACTCCACGGTAAATTCTTTTTTGAGTACTAACGAAAATTATTTATTTGAGATAGAAACTAAAAATGAAAAATACTATGTCGGCGCTTCTTACTTTAAAGTGTATGAGAATGAATTGGAATTTAACGAAACTAGTTTAGGATTTAACGAAATTAGAGGAAGAGAAAAGGAAATAGCAGGAAGTTGCTAATAGAGGTACATTTTATTTAGGTATGTCTAATGCACTCGGATTTGGAGAATATAGCATTCAACAACTTCAAAAAATGGTGCCACAATTGAGGAGTGCCGCAAATCAACTATATAATAATCTTAATTCAACATTAACAAGAACTGGTGCATGGCCTGGTCAGGCAGATAATGTATTAATGCATATTACCAATAACGGGGAAATGCTAGTTACAAAATTAAATGGGGAATTCATTACAGTAATTAACAAGACTTCAAACTCACATTATGTGAAAGCAATACCAATTAAATAAGTAGATGACAGAATTTAAAGAGCTAATTGGACAGAAAGTTGAAAAATTATATCTTATAATATGGCCTCCTTTCGGAGAACAAGAAGGGAGTGTAACTCAAACTGTGTCATTGGATAATTAGCTTAATTCTAAAAGCCTCTATCCAGCTTGAGCCTATGTCCAAATTTAATATAAAGCCCGGATATCGTCAAGCCCCAGTTGTGCATCGGCATTGTCCACTTTTTAGAGATGTCCTTTATTATCAGGAATATTAACTTGATAAGAGCTTGCTCAGAACTGCATGCATCTCTAGTTTATTCATTCGTATTTTTTTTATAGGTATTCATGAGGTCGTTATGCTCGGTTTCGTAATTTTACGGACCTTACGGTGCATTCCTTCAATAGGATTAGTGGTGTAGATAGTCTTGCGAACCTGCTCATCATACTCAAAAAAAGTAGATAAGTTTGTCCAATTATTCAGCAGGCGTTTATTTCTTACAACCTTGTGTTAAAGCTTCTGTATATTCCTTTGTTATTGGTTTACCGCCAAGTTTTTTACATTCATTGTAATACTTCCAAGCATTCTCACAGTCCTTTTTTACAAAGTAGCATACTGACATTTTAAAAAGGGTATTTTGGTTTTTGGGATCAGTAGAATAAGATTTTTTAAAGTTATTTATAGCCAAATTGAAATCTTTATCATCATGATTTTCCATAAACCTTGTCATATAAACAGTTGCCTTATCGGTCAGAATGTTGGAACTGTTAGCATTTAATTTCAAACCTTCGTCGTACTGCTGCATTGCACTTTCAAAATCCTCGAATGAAAAATAAATAGCACCGAATCCCCAAAATACATCTGCATTTGTCGGGTCGAGAAGCCAGGCCTGATTAAACCTATACATGGCTGTTTTTAAGTCCTGCTTATATAAATAATCAAAGCCTTGTTTAACAAGAAGGTCAGAAGCTTTACGATTCGTTCCAGCTTTTTCTAAATACGCCTTTATAAGTTCCTGATCAAGTGTTTTTTGCTCCTCAGTCTTGACAGCATTTCCATATTTAGGTAGAAGACGTATTTCAGTTTTTGCTTCTTTTTTCCAATTTGAATACGTTATTTGTTGTCCAAATATTAGAGTTGTAATAAGTAGAAGAATGCATGTGATGGTGTATTTCATAGTCGATAATGTAAGTTTTTGTTTTGCTCTATTGTTCAGTTATGATTTGCATCAATTGCTCATCGGTGTAGTTTCCTATTATACCGCGCTTATTTTTTAAGTAATCTAAGATTGTAAAATCATCAAATCCATGCGTTTGTTTTATACCCTGGCATATAGTCTTTAGATAGTCTGCACTAGGTTTAGTTTCCGTTTGGTTATCACTTTCATTTGTTAAGGTGAATATTGGATAATCGTTCTGTTGTCCTATATATAACAGATTACCATACCAAGACTTTTCTTTAAATATATAAGAACCGTCCAGTATAGCCTTATTAAAATCCATTTTAAGACCAGATACCGTGTTCGTTTCCTGCTTAGCTATATCAATCAATTGACCCTTTGTTATCAGATAGATCCTTCCCATTGTTTTTATAGTAGGACTAAAAGTCGTTCTGATAAAAGCAACACCACCATTATCCCAATTCTTAGAAGCTCTAGCAAAATAAAGCTCAGAGTTAATATACATGTCTTCACTTTCAGAGGGTATTGTTTTATCAAGACATCCACCATATACCGTTTTTGCACCTGCCGGTTGTCCACCTAATATGTAGCAAAGGAAACGCTCTTCCAAAAGATTAGAGCCATAGCACGCATACCAAGCTTTGTCCTGTAAATCATCCATTTCTTTAAATTGGTTATAATCTTTCTTGTTAAAGATATAAATAATATCAGGTTTTCTTTTCTTATTCAAGCAGGCCTTTTCAGCATTGGTAAAGTAATTATAGAGATTCCATTTATTCAAACAGTTTTTGAATCTTTTTTCTGTCATTATCAAGTATCCAGTCATTATATTTTTCATAGATAGACCTTAATGATTCTTTATCGGCGGCAATAAGATCAAGGCCTCTGTCGTCATACATATGAAAGATTAGTTTTTTGTCAATGTTGATAAAAAAAATTTCTTTGTTTGTGAAAATTGAGTTGTTGTCTAGTCTAGGTTTTCTTGGAGGAAAATCGGTGTTCCCAATTGCTGTTAGTATATTTTGATGATGTATTCGGTCGGCAGTCAGTTTAACAATAGCTATGTTTCTTACGTCAAATTTGTCACTTGGTTCATAGAGCCGTTTCTCTTTTGTATAACTAATCTCAGTCTGCTGCAGATTCTCGATTTGCTTAAATGTAAAGTTTAATAATCTTATTTTTTGTCGTTTATATTTATAGTCCATATAAACTAAAAATACTTTATCAGAACTGTCAAATACAGAATGAAAAATTGTTGAAGCACGTTTTGTTACCTCCTGAAAGTATTCGTTTGTAGCGGTTTCCTCAGTTTGTAGGTCAAAGCGAAGTCCGAAATCCCACCTATAGAACAAAGGTTTTCTAAGCCTAAGCTCTTTGAAATTGGTTCTTAAAAATTGCTTATATTCTTTTAATATTGTTGACACATAATTGTTTTTATTAGCTGAATGCATTCTTTAATTTAATATTTCTTGATTATAAAATAGAACTTTCCATTTATCAAAGTTATTTGGTTCCTTCTATTATTTTACCATCAAAATCGATTTTATATTTTCTATTAGAGAAGTCCATCAATAGTATACTGTCGTTTTCAATCCTAAATGATTCATCATCAAGGGAAACAAATATATCAGCACCTTCAAATTTCCAAATTATCTTACCGTTTTTATTAAGCTTTGTTACTTGAGTTTCGCCATGAACGAGGTAGTCGTCATTATGTTTAAAAATTTGAAAACAAGTGATTGGGTCAGTCTGCATTTTCCACATCAAGTTGAGATCAGGTAATGATAAACAAAATATTGTATCACTGCAGCATATTACGAGTTGATCTTCGTCTATGATGTAAGAATTTTGATTAACACTTGTTGCCCCTGCCGTACCGGTGATTATGCAACTGTAGATAACTTGACCCTCATGATAAACTTTGATACCATGTTTTGATGTTATACGGTAAGTGAAGTCATTCCCAGAATAAATTTTAGAATATCTAAATATATTATCTGATGAATCATTTTCATAATCCGGTTCATCTATGATTTTAATGATAAATTGTTTATATACTATATTCATCCTTTGTGATTACGAGATTCTCATGATAAGGCATTGGATCTCTAGGTTTCAGATTTTGCAATACCCCCTTTACCCAATCCTTATGCATCGCTAAGCTTGCCTGCATTTTAATCATAAATGCCATTTGCTCTTCGTTAGGGTCTGGCACATTATATTGATACGCTACATACTCGCCGTGCGTCAATATATCAGAAGCAAAATTAAAAGTTTTTTGTGTTGTATCATTGATCTGGCTATAACCCATATTGACCACAGTTATCAAAATTATAAATTGTGTAGATACGTATTTTAGTATATTAAATATATTCGCTATGATTGTCTTGCCAAATTTTTCTCATAATAGGAGTTATTTTCCACCATTCTTCTACGTTTTCTATGTCAAAGCAAGCCCAATAATAAATTGTGTATGCATGAATTTGAAAATCCTTTTCCAAAAGCGATTTTACTTTATCACAATTTTTATTAAATAACGTTTCTGTAGGTTGGTATTCCATTGCATCTATTATTCCTTCCATTAACACAAACTTCTTATCATCATCATTTAATGTCTTATAGTGATCAAGATATCTGTCAATATCAGAGGGATTGGTGACTTCAATAGGCAAATCCTGCATCCATTCCTCATTTGATAGGTTGAGCTCTTGTGCTAGCTCGTCAATTGCTTTTCTAGTTGCACACCTGAATATCGGTTCCATTTATTATTTTTTTAATCAATACTTTCACCAAGTGTATTCTTCCGTATATGGCATGTTTTTAAGATTTTCAAAATCGCTTATTTTATAGGGTATCTTATTTTTTAGGTTCAATTGCCAGATTGATGCCTCCTTGGACCAAGGATCAATTAAAAACTCGATCATATCATCATTCTTAACGCGCATCTGGACAATATCACTCACCATCTCCAATTTAGTTATTTGATGATTATCCCAAATTAAGATATGATCACCTCCGATTATACAGACCTTGTTTAAGATCAATCCACAATACGGGTTTCCATACATATCGCCAATGCATATCGCTTTCTTTTCTCCTTTATTGACTAAAATTATATCCTCATCAACATGGCCTAACGTATATTCTGGAGATTCATCTAATATTTTGAGATCATTTATCATATTGCTTTAGGTCTTTCAAATTTAATGACTATCCATTAACATGTTTGTGTCTTATACGAATTTACTAATTACAATTTGAATTAAATTTTTCAATATTACTGAATGTTTCAAAAGATAATTTGGTTTCGATAAACTCTCCTTTTAATCTCAATACTTACTAAATTAAAATTAGAAATGTTCAGCCACTTCACCTAGCCATTTCCACCATTCACCGAGTTTTTAGTTGGTTTAGTCTAATTGCCATAGGGTAGGGACGAATTACACCCTACTTTTGAATCAACAATTAAGAACAACTAAGAACAATAAACTAACAATATAACATAAAGACATTATGAACACTTTAGCAAAAACATTCGCAGCAGCAGCCTTGATCGCAGTATCAACATTCACTATGGCAGTAGCTAAACCAACAGGAGACAACTCTAAAAAAGCGGTGGTCAATCTATCCACAGCAGATCTAGCCATTGATCATTACGTTGCGGTTATGACAGAGGGACAGTCGGCAGGAGTAGAGCAATTGTTTACATCAGATTTTAATCAAAAAGTACAGGCAGCAGAAGCTAAGATCAACAGCCGTTCAGAAGTAATTTCATTCTTGAAAAAGCAAAAAGGAGAGCAGTTGAACTGTAAAACAAGTACTACCATTGTTGAGCAATCCAGAGACTATATGGTAGCAAAAGTAACCCAGCAATTTGAAGGGTTTACCAAGACCGATTTAGTTACCTTGGTCAATGACGGAGGCAACTGGAAAGTATCGCAATCCATCAATACGTATAAGTAAGTTAAATTCATATGTTTAGTCAGAGCCACGTCGTGAGATGTGGCTTTTCTTTTTTCTACTGTATCTCGAAATATTGATCCTACTTGTGCTAGCCGACAGCAAACGATTACAAACGACTACAAATGTTTAATAACCGGCTAATATTTTTAGTTTTTATCATATTTGATTTATGTAATTAATTATTTAAATAAATCCTAAAATTATGTTAGCAAATGCAGAACCCGTATTTATTGATCCAACCACCGATGAAGGATTCAAGCGGTTATCTGGAGACAAAGTCAACCTGATCAACTTTCTAAACATCATCTTTCGTGGTCGAAAGACCATCACCGATCTTACTTATCGGGATACCGAGCGTATCGGAGCAACTGAAGAGATCGGTAAAGTTATTTTTGATCTCGTAGTCCAAACCAGTACAGGAGAAGAGATCATCATCGAGATGCAGACGAGTACACAGATCAACCTGAAGCAACGTATGCTGTATTATGCCAGCAAGGTCATTTCAGACACAGCACCCAAAGGAAACCGTAAAGCCTGGGGGTATGCCATTCCCGAGGTTTATACCATTGTCCTGATGGACGGTTTTCATATGCCGGGAGGTGATCATAAAACCTATTTTCACGATACCTGCCTGTGTAATAGAGATTCAGGACAAATTTTTTACGAGGGTTTGGGGTTTATCTATTTAGAAATTATTAACTTTGTTAAAAGCGAAGCTGAGGTTGAAGACGAACTGGATAAAGTATTCTTTATGCTCAAGAATATGTCTACGTTAAAGACCCTGCCAAGGATTATGAAATCGGCAGTATTTCAGCGCTTCTTTCAGTTGGCCAGCTACGCAAAATTGACAAAGGAGGAACGGACTATGTATGATATTAGTTTAAAACGTAAGTGGGATGCTGAAGCAGTGCGGATGTACCAACAGGAACAACAAGAACAACTTGAAGGGAAGCTGCAGGGACTAGAAAAGCAATTGAAAGAAGCTAAAAGAGAAGCTAAGAAAGCATCAATTACAGCTAAAGCAGAGGGACTTGCTGAAGGAAAAGCTGAAGGCGAGCACAAAAAAGCTATGGAGACAGCTTTGAAGCTTACAAAGATGGGTTTATTAGTAGAACAAATTGCTGAGGCTACCGGACTTTCCATCGAGGAGATCGAAAAACTGAAGTAGAACAGTGTTCTAAAATATACAGAACCGTTTGGGATGACCAAACGGTTTTTTTTATGCCTTTGTTATTGACAAGTGGGCGACAGCGGAATAACTCCACTCCAGGTTCAACAACTTCACCTAGCCATTTCCTCCATTCACCGAGTTTTTAGTTGGTTTAATCTAATTGCCATAGGGTAGGAACGATTTACACCCTACTTTTGAATCAATAACTAAGAACAAAAAACTAACAATATAACATAAAGATATTATGAAAACTTTAGCAAAAACATTCGCAGCAGCCTTGATCGCAGTATCAACATTAACTATGGCAACAGCTAAACCAACAATAGACAACTCTAAAAAAGCGGTAGTGAATCTATCCACAGCAGACTTAGCAATTGATCATTATGTAGCAGTTATGACCGAAGGACAGTCGGCAGGAGTAGAGCAATTGTTTACATCAGATTTTAAACAGAAAGTTCATGCATCAGAAGATAAGACCAATAGCCGTTCAGAAGTAATTTCCTTCTTGAAAAAACAAAAAGGCGAGCAGTTGAACTGTAAAACCAGTACTACCATTGTTGAACAATCAGGTGATTATATGGTAGCAAAAGTAACCCAGCAATTTGAAGGTTTTACTAAGACCGATTTAATCACCTTGGTCAATGATGGAGGCAACTGGAAAGTATCCCAATCCATCAACACGTATAAGTAAGTTAAATTCATATGTTTAGTCAAAGCCACGTCGTGAGATGTGGCTTTGTTTGTTTTTATCTAAAAAAAGCATAAAGCTCGTTAAATGTTGATTAATTTTAAATATTTAGAGAAATAAAAATGGAAGTTAAATTTAAAATTGAAACATTAGGGTATATTGTTGCTGAGTTTTTATCAGATACAAAGCGATTAAAAATAGGTCATAGTTCAAATTATGGAGATAAATTTCAGGAGTTACTTAACAAGTTTTTTTTCATATATGAAATAGTAAAAGAAAATGATAGTATCTATTTTCCGTATTCTACCGATGTACTTTGGCAGGACGATTTTGTGAATTATAAATGGAATATAAGCATGCATTCACTTGATTACTGCATCAATATCAAAATTTATGAATTATCACCTTCTAATTCGGAGTATAAAGAGGAGCTACTCAATATAAACATTAAAACAGAGGAGTTATTTGATTGTATTTATTTGTCATTAGAGGAAGCTCTGACTGATTTTGGATTGGTTGGATATAAGAAAAAATGGGAAGCAGGTAATTTCCCCATATATGAATATATAATGTTAAAGGCGGCTAGAAAAGAGGTCGATTTGTTAAATGTTAGATGCAAAGAAGAAGCAGAATGGAGGCAAAAGGTAGATCTTAGTGATGAATTAGGAATTCTCAATATGAGGTGACATCCTCCCCAAAAAATTACATTTTAAAAGTATAGCATTCTGAGATGAATTACTAATTTTAAATGTTATGATAAGACTTTTGAAAGAAACGAATCTCTCCGATAAAAAGAGCTTTGGTTTTTGAAAATTAGAATAACAGCAATAGCTGTTTATAGACATGAGAATGATAAATATGAAAATAGCATCTCTTTTTATAGCCTGCAGTATATTTAGTATTATTTACGTACAGAGCTGTATAAATAATAGCGAATCTAACACCGAAGAAAGATCACCTTTAGTATTCTCAAATTTTGATTCATTAGAGCATTATTCGATTGCAATTGATCTTTATAAGATAAGCGAATTGGAGGATAAGCAAAATAAAATCGAGAAAGATAACCTTTTGCTGTCTGTACTGCAAGACAGTCAGGTTGATATTTCTTTGCTACCTAGATTGAAAGAAATAGGATATTCAAATAGCTCAATCAATAAGTCTCTTTATAGACCTATAGATTCTTTATTTTTTTCAAAAGTTCGAAAGCATTATTTCGATACCTCATGCATACAAGAGTTTCGTGATATCCTAGTTTTTTATAAAGACAAAAAGTGTATTGGAATCGCTAAAATCTGTTTTGAATGTAGAGCCATGGTTTCGTGGAGTCAAAATCTGAAATTTAAAGGTTTTGGTGATTGGTCAGATTATGATGTGTTGAACCCCATATTACAAAAAATCTAGCTATTGATGATAGTTTAGTTTTATATTAGATTACCATAATAACATATATAAAAATATGGGAGCATTTGTGAAATTTGGTGGATATATCGCGGTGAAGTGGATAATTTTTTATATCTATCTTTTTTTAGAAGGTAATTCCAAATGGGATTTTGGAAGGGTTAACGTTGAAGGGTTTTTCTTGGCGGTATTTATGTTGCTTTCTCTTCCAATACTTGAAGTAGTGTTATTATTTCTTCCTGTAAGATTGTCTTTTCGACAAAGTAAGCGGAATAGACTACTGATCTTATTTTGTGTTTTTAGCCTAGAGTTTGCTTTAGGATGGTATGCAACCAACCAAGACTTGGCAACTTGGATGCTCGTTAAAATAGGCTTGAGTATATTGTTATTTCTACTATTTTACAGGAAGCAATTCATCAGCTAAGAAAGTTGGAAGTCTCAAATTAAGCAGTTTCGGTGCATTTTCCTAATCCATACTCCTTAAAAGGATACTTAATTTATTTTCTCGAATCTAATAAATTTGTTTAAATTTCAAATTTATTAAGAGATAGCCTAATTAATGATCAATGACAAAATTAATAATGCACAAAAGATATTCGGTAAATTCTCTAATGATTTTTATCAAACAATGAATGATTTTAATTTGAAACATATTAACGCATCAGGAACACAAATAATTCAGGGGACATATAGGAATGCTAATAATCCTGTAACATTTTATTTAAATCCACAAACCGGATTGAATGTTATGGCATCTCCATCAGCACTTTAAAATTATTGGACTGACCTGTATGAAGCAAGCTGGAGCATATCAGCAAGGGCAATTGTCGATTAAAAATATTGGTTTGATAATGATGTTCGGGAAATCCTTTGGTCCAGCCCCATACTATGGTGAAGAATCTTATTCTGGTCGTCGAATCTTACAAGGTATTAATTATGGAACAAAGAAATAATGAACCATTGTTTAGCTTGATTATTATATTGATGCTATTGTGCGGTAGTTGTGATAGCGTTGGTGATACTCTCAATACTAAAGAACTTGTGTCAAGTACTGGTGAAAAAGTTTATATCAATACACTTAATTGGGGTGTTACGGATGACAACCAATATACGGTCATCACAAAGGATATAAATAGACTTAAAACAAGATCAGATACTTTGAACACGATGAAGGGACTCTCCCCATTTGTATATCGATTTCATCGAGATACACTGACTATTTTTTACCTAAAATGGAAGGAAGTTAAAGTTTCGGAAAGTCTACGATCTATAAAATTAGTTTACTATCCGTTAGAAAATAAGGAATATATGCGTTTACTTCATAAGGCTGGTAAAGAAGAAGACGGTTATAGTCTTGTTCCTTAATTGGCTTGTAATGCAAACAACGCCCAATTCATAAAGATTGGACGTTGTTTGCATTGGGTATCTCCTGCATCTTACTCTTTGCGAGGAATGCATCACGCAGAGAGAAATCCGTGATTCTATTCACTTTCACTAAGCTTTTCAATATCCTGAAACCTGAGGCTTTGGAAGTATAGCAGAAACAGGAATAACAGAATTGAATGTATAGCACAATCAGTATTAATAAAACATCCATGATATAAATAATAAAAGGTTTTCTTTTCTTCTTCAAGAAGACCTTTTCAGCATTGATAAAGTAATTATGGAGATTCCATTTATTCAAACTGTTTCTGAATCTTTTCTCTGTCATTATCAAGAATCCAGTCATTATATTTTTCATAGATAGACCTTAATGATTCTTTATCAGCTGATATCAGGTCAAGGCCTCTGTCGTCATACATATGAAAGATTAGTTTTTTGTCAATGTTGATAAAATAAATTTCTTTGTTTGTGAAAATTGAGTTGTTGTCTAACCTAGGTTTTCTTGGAGGAAAATCGGTGTTCCCAATTGCTGTTAGTATATTTTGATGATGTATTCGGTCGGTAGTCAGTTTAACAATAGCTATGTTTCTAACGTCAAATTTCTCACTTGGTTCATGGAGCCGTTTCTCTTTTGTATAACTAATCTCAGTCTGTTGCAGATTCTCGATTTGCTTAAATGTAAAGTTTAATAATCTTATTTTCTGCCGTTTATATTTATGGTCCATATAAACTAAAAATACTTTATCAGAACTGTCAAATACAGAATGAAAAATTGTTGAAGCACGTTTTGTTACCTCCTGAAAGTATTCGTTTGTACCGGTTTCCTCAGTTTGTAAGTCAAAGCGAAGTCCGAAATCCCACCTGTAGAACAAAGGTGTTCTAAGCCTAAGCTCTTTGAAATTGGTTCTTAAAAATTGCTTATATTCTTTTAATATTGTTGACACATAATTGTTTTTAGTAACTGAATGAAATCTCTAATTTAATATTGCTTGATTATAAAATAGAACTTTTCCATTTATAAAAGTTAATCATTTATTATTTTTTTAATCTATGCTTTCACCAAGTATATTCTTCTGTATATGGCATGTTTTTAAGATTTTCAAAATCGCTTATTTTACAGGGTATCCTATCTTTTAAGTTCAATTGCCAGACTGATGCATCCGTGGACCAAGGATCAATTAAAAGCTTGATCATATCATCATTCATAATGCGCATTTGGACTATATAACCTACCGTGTCCAATTTAGTTATTTGATGATTATCCCAGATTAAAAGATGTTGACCTCCGATTATACATACTTTGTTTACGATCAATCCACAATATGGGTTTCCATACATATCTCCAATGCATATAGCTATCTTTTCCCCTTTATTGACTAAAATTATATCTTCATCAATATAGCCTAACGTATATTCTGGAGATTCATCTAATATTTTGAGATCATTTATCATATTGCTTTAGGTCTTTCAACTTTAATGACTAGCCATTAACATGTTTGTGTCCTATACGAATTTACTAATTACAATTTGAATTCCATTTCTCAATATGACTGAATGTTTCAAAAGATAATTTGGTTTCGATAAACTCTCCTTTTAATCTCAATACTTACTAAACTAAAATTAGAAATGTTCAGCCACTTCACCTAGCCATTTCCACCATTCACCGAGTTTTTAGTTGGTTTAGTCTAATTGCCATAGGGTAGGAACGATTTACACCCTACTTTTGAATCAACAACTAAGAACAACTAGAAACAATAAACTAACAATATAACATAAAGACATTATGAAAACTTTAGCAACAACATTCGCAGCAGCAGCCTTGATCGCAGTATCAACATTCACTATGGCAGCAGGCAAACCGGTAGGAGACAACTCCAAAAAAGCAGTGGTCAATCTATCTACAGCAGACTTAGCAATTGATCATTACGTTGCGGTTATGACAGAGGGACAGTCGGCAGGAGTAGAGCAATTGTTTACATCAGATTTTAATCAAAAAGTACAGGCAGCAGAAGCTAAGATCAACAGCCGTTCAGAAGTAATTTCATTCTTGAAAAAGCAAAAAGGAGAGCAGTTGAACTGTAAAACCAGTACTACCATTGTTGAACAATCAGGTGACTATATGGTAGCAAAAGTGACCCAGCAATTTGAAGGATTTACCAAGACCGATTTAGTTACCTTGGTCAATGACGGAGGCAACTGGAAAGTATCGCAATCCATCAATACGTATAAGTAAGTTAAATTCATATGTTTAGTCAGAGCCACATCGTAAGATGTGGCTTTTCTTTTTACTGTATCTCTGAATATTGATCCAATTTGTGCTACCCGACAACAAACGATTACAAACGACTACAAACGTTTAATAACCGACTAATATTTTTAGTTTTTATCATATTTAGTTTATGTAATTAATTATTTAAATAAATCCTAAAATTATGTTAGCGCATTCACAACCCGTATTTATTGATCCGACCACCGATGAAGGATTCAAGCGGTTATTCGGAGACAAGGTCAACCTGATCAACTTTTTAAACATCATCTTTCGTGGTCGTAAGACCATCACAGATCTTACTTATCGGGATACCGAGCGTATCGGAGCGACCGAAGAGATTGGTAAAGTTATTTTTGATCTTGTAGTGCAGATCAGTACAGGAGAAGAGATCATCATCGAGATGCAGACGAGTACACAGACCAACCTGAAGCAACGCATGCTGTACTATGCCAGCAAGATCATTTCAGACACAGCACCTAAAGGAAACCGCAAAGCCTGGGGGTATGCCATTCCCGAGGTTTATACCATTGTCCTGATGGACGGTTTTCATATGCCGGGAGGTGATCGGAGTACATATTTTCATGATACCTGCCTGTGTCATAGAGATTCAGGACAAATTTTCTATGAAGGATTTGGGTTTATTTACCTCGAATTAATTAACTTTGTTAAAAGCGAAGCTGAGGTTGAAGACGAACTGGACAAAGTATTCTTTATGCTTAAGAATATGTCTACGTTAAAGACCCTGCCAAGGATTATGAATTCCGAAGTATTTCAACGCTTCTTTCAGTTGGCCAGCTACGCAAAATTGACAAAGGAGGAACAGACTATGTATGATATTAGTTTAAAACGTAAGTGGGATGCTGAAGCAGTGCGGATGTATCAAGAAGGACTAGAAAAGCAATTGGAAGAAGCTAAAAAAGAAGCTAAAAAAGCATCATTAGTAGCTAAAGCTGAAGGACTTGCTGAAGGAAAAGCTGAAGGCGAACACAATAAAGCTATTGAGACAGCTTTGAGGTTTAAAGAGATGGGTTTACCTGTAGAGCAAATCGCTAAGGGTACCGGACTTTCAATAGAAGAGATCGAAAAACTGAAGTAGAACAGTGTTCTAAAATATACAGAACCGCTTGGATGACCAAGCGGTTTTTTTTTGCCTTTGTTGTAGATGTGTGGGTAGTTTTATCGCATTGATCAATGTTTTCTGTATGGTGTAGTAGGAGTGTTTACAAAGATTTTTGTAACTTCATTTCTAAGCACAGGATTTTGGTATTAGTGTATATATTGTTGGCAATCATTTAGCACGCAGAAACCATATCTTTTGTATACTTTTCTAATTCCAAACTCACGTTAATAAAAATTTAAATGGGCTTAAAAACTTTTGATATTTCATCATTAACGCAAACGGAAATACAAAGTTATTTGCACGCTTCCATTGCACCCCGCCCGATATGCTTCGCATCCACTATTGATAAAAACGGTAAGATTAATTTAAGTCCGTTTAGTTTTTTTAATGTTGTCAGTATTAATCCTCCGATATGTGTTTTTTCGGTTACAAGCAGGGCGCGGGATAATAGTTCTAAACATACGCTTGAAAACATTTTGGAAATACCTGAATGTGTGATTAATATTGTGAGCTATAATATGGTTCAACAGACCTATCTAACAAGAACTTTTAAAAACTAGAATATTGGAGTCCTTATCAAATTTAGATAAGCTGCCCAAGGCTGTAAAAGATTTTGATAAAGAAAAGTTCAAAATGGACATGAAAGCTTGTTTATATGATTCTGTTTAGATATAAGTAATAAGTGGCAAGTACTACTTTCATTTTTTTTTAAAATGAAAGTATAAATTTATATCACACGACCAAATACTACTATTTCTGCTCCATTACAAACTTTAATAGATGCAGGAAAAATAATTCATAAACATATTCCAGTTAAATAGATAGTCATGAATGTGAACATACATGAATTGAATGAGAAATTTAAAGAATTAATCACTAAACCATTTAAATCTAGTGAAGATTTAAAATTAAAAGAAGAAATAAGAATTGCTTTAGAAAAATCTTTAAGAGAGGAGGTCGCACAATTAGTGAACGATCTTAATTCAATAGGAATTAAAATAAATTCTGTATGGGATTTGGTTAATACAAATGAACGATATCCTGATGCTATCCCAATTCTATTAGATCACCTACAAAAAGATTATCATGAAAGAAATATAGAAGGAATAATAAGGGCATTAGCTGTAAAAGAAGCGAAAGGAAAGGCAACTCCTTATTTAATCACTATGTATCACCAAATTCCTAAAGATAATGATTCATTACGTTGGGCTATTGGCAATACCGTAGATATGACAATTACTCAAGATGACGTCAAGAGCATTTTACCAATTGTTCAGGATAAAACAAACGGAACTTCAAGACAGATGTTTGTTTTCGCTTTAGGGAAAATTAAATCTGCAGAAGTGGAAGATGTCCTAATAAATTTGCTTAATGATGATGAAGTAGTTGCTCACGCTTTAATAGCACTTGGAAAAATTAAATCACAAAAAGCAAAAGATAAAATAACAATATTGACTGATCACCCTAAACCTCTTGTAAGAAAGGAAGCTCAAAAAGCATTAAAAAAAATAATAAAATAAGTTTTGATCCATATGAAGATGACCTGGAGAGATCGACAATGGATAATGATATAATTTTATTTAAACATTTTGAAGCTTACCCAACTTGAGTGAAAAATAACTGAAAGAGCGTAGCGATGAGCTCGATTGTGAAGGTAAATGACAGATAAATAATATAAATTATAAGTATCTTTAAAATAGCAAGGAAACCCCAGAGGGATCATCAGTGCAGATAAAAAACAATTATTGATCTGATAAATGCAGCGTGACTTAAATCTGTGTACACATACGTTGGAATTTGGCGAGAGCGGCATGATGATGAATACATCCTTATGGATCAGCATAATTGAATTTTTAGACCACAGTATCCTAAAGTAGGTGACTCAAAATTTTGATAAGATGAAGATATTTATAACAACTCTTATTTTTATGACATTGTTTTCGTGTTCAAATAGTGAGAAGAATAATTTAGGCAATGGATTTCACATCATGAAAGGCGATAGAGAAGAAGATGATGTGGTGGTTTATTGTAAGGAGAAGGATAATAGTGGTTGCTTTGCAGGTATATATATTGTGCCAAGTTACGATCTACATTATGACTCGACAGGTAAGTATCATGTACATGTCCTAGGTGCTGCTGTAAATAACAACGTAATAGCTGTAGAAACTTTTAATAAATTGACCGCAGATACAAATTATTGGTTCATAAATAAATCTTTAAGTTTTCATTTGGATACGTGCGTTGTTGATTGTGAAAAGAGCATTAATAAATATTGTGAAGGCCCTTTTAACAAAGAAAGAGCTCTTGAGTATTTCGGCGCGAAAAAAATCAAATTGAAAAAAATGTATGGACATTCAAAAATATTTTCCGATTATATGAAAGGTATGTATCTATATTTATTGGAAGATCATACATAGCAGTCAGCTTCGCTCATGATTCACAAGCTGTTCGGGAAGGCTTCGGGAAATGTCTACTGTGCCTCTACTGTTTGTATACTGTTTGTCTACCTCGCCTCTATAGAAACAGTATAGGCAATGTATAGGCAGAGTAGAGAAACAGTAGAGGCGTTCCGAATAAGGGGCGAAGCAGTCTCGAATAAAGACCGAATGTTTCCCGCATTTCATCTCTTTGCGATTTCTAGTGTAATGAACAAAATAAGATTACATAGCATTACGCGCTATCGCTAAGTATATCATTATTTTGCTTTTCATTTTTTAATCTTTGATTTTCAGTTTATATTGTAGATGATTTCTAAAATATCTATATAGTTTTAAGGAAATCCGGACTAAATTATGGAAAGAATCTTGTACTTATTTCTGTTGGTGTTACTATCATCGCGCACCTCCAATTACTTCATGATATGAATGGTAGAGTAAAATCCTCAAATGAAATAACCGTTTGGAGTAAATGGGGAAACTTTTATTTAAATGTAAAAGTGAACCTTTAAAAAATCGTAGAAGCAACTAATCAGTTTAAAGAAGCTAATACAAATTATTTCAACAATAGGTTTAATAAAGTAATTAACAAAAATTAAATGGAAATGAATGATTTTACCACTGTAGTCTTCGTTCTGTTTATCAGTACTGTAATAGTATATGTACTGGTTTCGAGGACACAGCAGAAACGTAGGTTAGAAAAGATTGGACTAAGAACAGAAGGAATTATTGTCGATTTAGATTTTGATCGCTGGAGTAGAATCAGTGTTTACCATCCAGTAGTCAGATATCAAACTTTGGATAAGGAGAACGTCAGACGCAGATATTCTGTCGGAACTTACCCTTCATATTTTGAAATAGGAGAAAAGGTAATCGTAATTTATAATAAAGACGATACCGACGATTTCATTTTGAAGAAAATTCACTAGAATTCTCGCTTTCCAGTTATAATTCTGAAAACAGTAATAATAAAACATTATTTACTTTTGACATTGAATCAGATGCCAGCATAATTTAGGTATACAAGTTGGAGCAATGTTTGTCAACGGCTATCGTTTGGTAAAGATTTTAGCATATGAAGCTGCTGTTTAATTACAATAATCAATAAAAAAATGAATGATAGGTTAAAGACAATTTGGGTTTTTCATGGTGAAGGAGGAAGGTTTTCAAGTGGGGTTTTTACTTCAATTGAAAAGGCAGAAATATGGATAGATAGATATAAATTATCAGGAGTTTTAACAGAATATCCAATTGATGAAGGAGTGTACGACTGGGCATTATTTAATAGTTTTTTCAATGTAAAAAAAGAATCTCAACTGATGCCAAATTTTATCCAACAATTTACATGTGCAAGTCAAGATCATTATCATTATGAAAATGGAATTAGAGATAATTAGTCTTCATTAAGTTTCGTTAGCGTAATTACGATTCTGCTCTGCACTTTTTACAACTTCGTCAATTGTTTTTTTGTGCTGCCACTCCATCCGAAGCAAAGTGCTTTATCAACGGCTTCGCTCTAACATAATGAATGAAGATTAGACTTTTTTGCATAATAAACAAGCCAAACAGATTATTTGAACTGATGTTTTTTTTCGAACCATTGTCTCCAATCAGTTCGGCTTTGAGGATACCACCTTATGAAGCATTTTGTCGTTCTAACCATTTTAAAATGGATTAAATAATTTCCTCTGATTTTTCTTGCAATAATTAGTTTTATAATTAAAAAAAAATCGTTGCTATTTAAAGATTGTTTTTTATATATTAGATTGTAATTTTTAATCATATAAACACATGAGCTTTCATCATTTTTATAAATCTGAATTTTTGTTCTTTTTAAGCTGTTTTTTTATCTTTACAGTGAATGCTCAATCTAAGTTTCCTGAGGATAAGAATTACAACGAACTTTTAAATGAAGCAAAACAAGGTGACAAACCAATGTTTCTTGTCATTCATAATAATGGGGATCAGTTTTTACCTTTTAAAAATCAGATTTCACAAAAGATGATAGATGAATTGCAAACACAGTTTGTCACAGGAACTGTCCAGCTTAAACGAGATGATTTTAATCATCCCTTAAATAAGATTTTTTCTCTTAGTTCTCCAATATATCTCTTTACCGATAAGGATGGTATTCCTATTTTACGACACAATTTTCCAATAAAAGATGAACAGACTTTAGTTCGTCTAATCGATTCTGTTCATACCCTTGCCAAAGGCGAGACTCTTGGTAAGCTGACACAACAATATCGGAAAGGTATGCGAAATAGAGTGCTATTGACAACATTACTCACGCAATATCAATCATTAGACTTATATACCGATCAGCAGTTACTAAGTGATTATCTTGCGCAACTAACCGTTCAGGAATTAAATAATTTTGAGACCGTTATATTTTTGCTCAGTAGCGGCCCAGTATATAATAGTCAAAATTATCTCTTAGCGCGAACGAATAGCAAGATGGTTGATAGCCTGTATTCAACCTTGCCGTTGCCGCAGCGGGTGAAAATAAATAACAGGATCATTCAACAAACTTTTAGAGAAGCTTTGAATAAAAAGGATTTTTCTTTAGCTGAAAGTATTGGTTATTTTAGCTATACTACCTGGAAGCCAAATTATTTACGTGGAGAAATTTCACATAGATTTTATCCTTTAGAGTACAAACGCCTTATGAAAGATTCCGTTTCTTATGTTTCGATGGCAAAAGACTATTATGATAATAGTTTTTATAGGATTGAGCCAGATTCCATATCAAGAGTAGATTTTGCGGCTTCTCGGCAGACAAAAGACTTCCGCCGGAGTTTTGTTCTAGACAGTGCCGATAATGCGCTTTATATGAAAACTGCAAACGTAGGTCTTCAGTACATTAAAGACGAGCAGGCACGGAACTTAAATTATGGTTCGGAGCAAATTCTGGTATTTGGAAAAAATAATGTTAATGCACTTTTTGATGCTATTCGATGGCAACAAAAAGTAATCTCACTATATCCAAATAGTGGAAGATATCATCACACAATGGCCAGACTCTTATATCAAGTAGGTTTTTATGCCCAGGCGGAGTTCGAACAGCAGCAAGCAATACTTTATTACAAACCCAATAAAGAACTTAGCCGTCAAATGCAGGTTATTCTTAAGCAGATGCAAAATAGGATACTATGATTTGTTTGGAGCAGGATGTGAATTTAACCTGATTGGTATAAAATATTGCACACGCACCGGAATACCTCTTCTGTATCCGGGAATCCATTCTTTAGCCTTCTTAACGACATCAATTCCCTTTTGTCCTGTTCCATAACCAAGATCACTGATTATTTTAAGATCAACTGGTACACCCGTTGTATCTATTACGAAGCTAATCATTACTTGACCATTTACTTGAGCTTTTAATGCTTCATTTGGAAATTCATAATTTTGTGCTATAAACATCATCAGTTTTGGTATTCCACCTTTATATTCCGGTTGTATCTCACGTTGTTCATAAGGATGCTTTTTTCCTAGACTATCGGTTGTTGTTCCTTTTGTCAGAACACCATTTTCATACCATTCCTCAAATTGATATTTTGATTTTATAAATGAACCTTCCCAATAGCCTGTTCGAAGACCTCCCGAATAACTTCCTCGTTCTACATCTTGACCATTTTTTAGCTCTACCTTACCATGACCATCTTTTATCTGAACGGTACCTGTAGAATCAGCATAATAAATTAATCTACTGTTCATATCAGTCGATAAGAACTCGTTAGGTGCTTCTGTTAGATTGAAGTAAATTCTATTTTCTTTCAAAATGCCATTGTTATAATATCTTTTTACGGTATCTGCCAATTTATTATTTACATAAGTTGTACTCGATTCTAAGGAGCCATTATCATAGTATGTATCTAGGGTCCCCTCAAAGTATAACCGTTTTGGATCAGTTGTTTTGACCCAACCATGTCGCTTTAGATTTCCGTTAGGATAGTATTCATTCAATTCATGTACTCCAGCTTCATTAGGAATAAGGCGGAGTATATTTGTGTAATCAGCAGAATCTTTATTTGCCGTGTATCCACCATTTTTTTTCATGTAGGTAACAATAGTTTCCTGCGCTTTTGTAGGGATAGCAAAGAAAAGTAATATGAAGTATACTATACATTTGTTAATGTTAAAAAATGAATATTTCATCTGGTAAATTTATCAGTTTATGTTTTTTAAATATAAAGAAAACTTGTCATTTTTCAGCAAAAGTATTTCAGCATTTTTTTAGTGAAGTTGTCTGAATTACTACTAAATCCAAATATGGATTTCTCTTCTTTAAGCAGATTTTTTCAGGATCGGCGTATCTATTTTGGATTTTTGTTTAGCATATAAAAGGTTTGCTAATAGCAAATCTATATAATTTTCGCTTTGTTGTCCCGTCAATCCAGCCTAAGCACAGCGGTTCATCAACAGCTCCACTCCATTTTAATGAATGAAGATTAGACTTTTTCGAGTCATAATCAAGCCAAACAGATTGTTTGGACTGATAATTTTTTTTCCAACCACTGTCTCTAATCTGTTCGGCTTTGAGGACACTCTCTTTATTAAGCATTTTGTTTTTCAAGGCATTTTAAAATTGATTGGGTAGGTTTCATCTGGCTTTTCTTGCTGTATCCAATGACCATAGTCTAGGTTGACAATGTGCAGATTATGAACATAGTATGTTGATCCGTTGATACCCGGTTTGCGACAGACTTCCTCCATCCGGTGCCCGGTTACGGACTGCTTGAGAGCAAAGCGGATCTGTGCTTCGGTAACCGACCGAAGCGAGCTCATCGAAGCATAACTTTCTTCGATTTTTTCATTTTGAGTACTCCTATTTAAAATTAGTAATTCTGGTCCGAATTCTATACTTTTAAAATGGCCACTTTTTGGGGAGGAGGACATTAGTTATGATGATCCGTTTAATATCGCTTAGATCTCCGCTGAACTAACATTAAAAGAGCTAAATCAAAGACTTAAAAAGCGAATTGAAGTAACTTCTAAAATGGGAGCAGATATGGGGCAAGGTCAAAGACAAGGAGCGAAATAGGATCTAATAAAATCAATAGAAAAATTCTTAGGGCAATACTATATGAAATCAGTAAAAGAAATTCTCGAAATGTTACTTGAAGAGCTAATTATGTACCTTGAAAAAAGTGAACATTTTGATACATTGTTAATGTATCAAAATAAGAAATTAGGAGACACGTCATTTCTATTAGCGGCATTACTTGAGTCACTCTTAAAACAATATCATATTGATTGGGATGAAAAGAAGTGGATCGATGACAGTCTCATAACTCGCGTTACAACAAATAATGATATATTAACATTTGAAGGAGTAATGATTTGGGGCATCATAGATTCAACTGAACAATGGACAGATCCCTTCGTTTTTAATATTGAAATCCTTAAAGACAAAAAAAATTATTCAGATTTTACTTTTTTGTTTTGTGATATGATCAAATCCGAAATAAAGCATTAAGATTTTAATAAAACGTCTGATTTTTTGTATACCGATTACATTTGTATTTATGAATCTAATTTACAAAAAAGTTTAGCCAATCCATCGCAGTATTTCATAAACTCAACTTTTGGTTTACATTTAATCACAATTCCTTTCCAATCAAAAAAGTTTAGAAAGATTCACCTACCTATTTCCACCATTCACCGAGTTTTTAGTTGGTTTAGTCTAATTGCCATAGGGTAGGAACGATTTACACCCTACTTTTGAATCAATAACTAAGAACAAAAAACTAACAATATAACATAAAGATATTATGAAAACTTTAGCAAAAACATTCGCAGCAGCAGCCTTGATCGCAGTATCAACATTCACTATGGCAGCAGGCAAACCAGAGGTAGCAAACCCTAAAAAAGCAGTAGTCAACTTATCCACAGCAGATCTAGCCATTGATCATTACATTGCGGTTATGACAGAAGGACAATCAGCAGGAGTAGAGCAGCTGTTTACAACAGACTTCAGCCAGAAAGTACAGGCATCAGAAGATAAAACTAACAGCCGCTCTGAAGTTATTTCCTTCTTGAAGAAACAAAAAGGAGAGCAGTTAAACTGTAAAACCAATACTACAATCGTACAGGAGTCTGGTGACTATATGATCGCCAAAGTAACCATGCAGTTTGAAGGTTTTACCAAAACAGATCTCGTGACATTGGTTAATGATGGCGGTAACTGGAAAGTATCCCAATCGATCAACTCTTATAAGTAATTTATTGTTTAATCATATGTTTAGTTAAAGCCACGTCGTGAGATGTGGCTTTTCTTTTTTCTACTGTATCTCGAAATATTGATCCAATTTTTGCTAGCCGACAGCAAACGATTACAAACGACTACAAACGTTTAATAATCGGCTAATATTTTTAGTTTTTATCATATTTGATTTATGTAATTGATTATTTAAGTAAATCCTAAAATTATGTTAGCACATGCAGAACCCGTATTTATTGATCCAACCACCGATGAAGGATTCAAGCGGTTATTCGGAGACAAGGTCAACCTGATCAACTTTTTAAACATCATCTTTCGTGGTCGTAAGATCATCACAGATCTTACTTATCGGGATACCGAGCGTATCGGAGCGACCGAAGAGATCGGCAAAGTTATCTTTGATCTTGTAGTCCAGATCAGTACAGGAGAAGAGATCATCATCGAGATGCAGACCAGTACACAGACCAACCTGAAGCAACGTATGCTGTATTATGCCAGCAAGGTCATTTCAGACACAGCACCCAAAGGGAACCGTAAAGCCTGGGGGTATGCCATTCCCGAGGTTTATACAATTGTCCTGATGGACGGTTTTCATATGCCGGGAGGTGATCATAAAACCTATTTTCACGATACCTGCCTGTGTCATAGAGATTCAGGACAAATTTTCTATGAAGGATTTGGGTTTATTTATATGGAATTGATTAACTTTGTTAAAAGCGAAGCTGAGGTTGAAGACGAACTGGACAAAGTATTCTTTATGCTCAAGAATATGTCTACGTTAAAGACCCTGCCAAGGATTATGAATTCCGAAGTATTTCAACGCTTCTTTCAGTTGGCCAGCTACGCAAAATTGACAAAGGAGGAACGGACTATGTATGATATTAGTTTAAAACGTAAGTGGGATGCTGAAGCAGTGCGGATGTATCAAGAAGGATTAGAGGAACAATTGGGAGGACTAGAAAAGCAATTGGAAGAAGCTAAAAAAGCATCATTAGTAGCTAAAGCTGAAGGACTTGCTGAAGGAAAAGCTGAAGGCGAGCATAAGAAAGCCATTGAAACAGCTTTGAGGTTTAAAGAGATGGGTTTACCTGTAGAGCAAATCGCTAAGGGTACCGGTCTTTCCAAAGAAGAGATCGAAAAACTGAAGTAGAACAGTGTTCTAAAATATACAGAACCGTTTGGGATGACCAAGCGGTTTTTTTTGTGCCTTTGTTATGGACAAGTGGGGGACAGCGGAATAACTCCACTCCAGGTTCAACCACTTCACCTAGCCATTTCCACCATTCACCGAGTTTTTAGTTGGTTTAGTCTAATTGCCATAGCGTAGGAACGATTTACACCCTACTTTTGAATCAACAATTAAGAACAATAAACTAACAATATAACATAATGATATTTATGAACACTTTAGCAAAAACATTCGCAGCAGCAGCCTTGATCGCAGTATCAACATTCACTATTGCAGCAGGCAAACCAGTAGGAGACAACTCCAAAAAAGCGGTTGTCAATCTATCCACAGCCGATCTAGCCATTGATCATTATGTAGCAGTTATAACAGAGGGACAGTCGGCAGGAGTAGAGCAATTGTTTACATCAGATTTTAATCGGAAAGTTCAGGCCTCAACAAATAGGATCAATAGCCGTTCAGAAGTAATTTCCTTCTTGAAAAAGCAAAAAGGAGAGCAGTTAAATTGTAAAACCAGTACTACCATTGTTGAGCAATCCAGTGACTATATGGTAGCAAAAGTGACTCAACAATTCGAAGGATTTACCAAGACCGATTTGATCACCTTGGTTAATGATGGTGGCAACTGGAAAGTATCCCAATCTATCAACACGTATAAGTAAGTTAAGTAAATTTCATATGTTTAGTAAAGGCCGCGTCGAGAGATGTGGCTTTGTTTGTTTTTATCTAAAAAAAATATAAAGCTCGTTAAATGTTGATTAATTTTAAATATTTAGAGAAATAAAAATGGAAGTTAAATATATCAATAAATTGCAAAAACTTAAAAGGCCTTTTCCTGCAGAATTATAAACAAATCATCAAACAATCAAATGTGTAGTTCGTCGACCGGATACTAACAAAGAGAAAGTAATCTTCTAAGCAACTTCATAAAAAAAGGGTACTTTGCAACGGAATCATTGATGTACTTTATCGCGGAACACCCAGTTAAAGCTCTATCAATCTTTTTATTCTTTTCTTACCCGCGTAAAGCTTATCTATTAGCGGATAAACCTGTTCTTGAAATTGTTGGAAATTTATTGTATGTTTTGGAAAATTTTTGATAAATGCTTGATTCCCGCTAGTACCAATAGCTATATTATTAATTTCTTTAGAAATGTAAGATACGTTATCATCTGGTAAATAAAGGTTAAGAATCGCTCCAGGTAATCCACCAATACATTCCGGTCCCACATCATATGGAATAGATGGAGTAAAAAAAGCAACAACATAGATAGAATCATTTAAAACACCGTTTGCTCTAATGCAGGTATATCCTAAAATTTCTCTGTTCTCGTTTGTTATTTTCCAGCGTATTTGTTTTTTTTTGTCTTTTATGAAAAATTTGTTATTGAACAATTCTTTCTCGATTTGATACATGCTATCAGCATGTTTTGTATATATCGTATTTCTTATTTGAAGCTCAGTGTATTGTTCATAAATTCCCCCATTTGTATTTTGTGAATTTTTAATTTCTTGAAAGAAAGAATGATCTTTATCAAATTCTAGTTTATAATTAACTTTTAAAAATTGAGGGTTTGTTTTTCTATACTCGTTAATTTTTAGATCTATAGGTATAGATTGATCTGAATTGTTCTGTGCTTTTATAAATGCATGCATATTAAGACTTCTTTCATAAATAATTAGATTTTCGCTACTTTGATTTTGAGCTACTATAGAGGTGATTTTTGTGAAAGACAAAATGACGAGTAATAATAATGGCTTCATCTTATTAAAATTTTGAAAATGAATATTTAACTGAAATGTTATAAAATCTTGGAATTGTATTTGCATAAATTTGATTTTGCATACTCTGATATAGGCTTCTTGAGTATCGTGTATTGGAATTTAATAAATTGTAAACTCCGCATGACAGCTGTAGATTTTTGTCTTTCAGTATTTCCTTATAGAGCTTAGCGTTGAGTAAATTTTGATTATATGATGGTAGAAAATTATTATTTCCAAATTTTTGTTCATACCAACCATCAATTTTTAAATTTGTTATTTTTTTAAGTTTGTATAGGTCAAATTCAAAATGCATTTTAAAACTATATAAACCTCCCATTTTAATGGAAGAAATATTATTTTCAAAATTTTCATAGTATGGGTTTGCTGAATATGAAATTCTAGCAATACGTAAATCTGTATAAGAAATATTAAATTCAGGAGAGATTTTTAATATTGAATTTTTTGTAAAATTATCGTCAATTTTATTGTAAAACTGATTAAATGAAGTACTTAAGTTTGATCCAATTCTAATTTTTTTTGTCAATTCTCTACCAAAAAAAATAGAAATCTCCTCATTTAATGACGCTTTTTCTCCATTTTGTGCACGATAGGTTTTAATACCTTCATTATCTATACTTAAGTCATAGATGATTGGTTTTAAGATCTGGTTATGTGCAACGGCAATTCCCAAGAACACACTATTAATTGGATTAAAGTAATTTAGAGTACCTGAAATAGTGTTTTTAAATGTTGATTTTAAATTTGGGTTTCCTACTCTTAAATTTTGAGGATCACTATTATCTAAATAGGGTATTCTTTCAGTAATTGAAGGCTGGATTGTCGTTCCCAAATATTTTAGGCTTATTGATGATTTTGTTGAAACATCTAAGTCTATTTTAAACTGTGGATTTGCATTCAAAATATTATCAACCACTCCTTGATTGAATAAGTTATCTGTTAATTTCGTGTTTGAAAAAAGAAAAGTATTAGAAAAAGATATTGCTCCTTTCTTTAAATTATACTTGAAGCTTGGGTTAAGTAAATGGACAGTCTGTTTTATTTTATTTAATGAACTTGTTGAAGAATCAAGTGTCGAATATTGTGAAGTATCGCGGTTATATGATAGTAAATCCGCATTGTTAGTATTTCTTAAATAGCTGTAACTTAGAATTGAGGAGAAAGTTTTGTTAAATTTATAGGAATAAATCGCATCCAAAGCAATTACGGACATATTTCTTTCATTGTTTTTTAACTGATTTAGTCCTATTTTATTATCGCTAATTGAATAAACACTTGTGTTCCCATTATTATTTGCAGTGTTAAAAGTTCCTGATAAAGAGAGAGATTGCTTTTGTCCAATTTTTCTAGTCAGACGTCCTACTATATTAAACGAGTTTTCTTGACCATCGCTATTTACTGTATTAAGATAATTAAAATTTTTATCTCCAGTAATGAGTTTTCCGCTTGCAATTTCATTAAGTGTTGTTTTTTGTTGAAAATAGTTAATATCGAATTTTAAATCAGATAGTGAATCAATATTGTGCTTTATGATTACGTCAAAATTATTTTTTCGAATTTTACTTTTATTAAATGCATTGTTCTCCCTATTGTAATCGAAAGTATTTGTAATTAATTGATCAAAGGAATTGCTTGTTTTTTCAAGGTCAATACCACTTGAAACAATATTGGTATTTAACGTTGTTTTTGAATTATTTGCTGTTATACTATAATGTCCTCCGGCAGAAAATGATTGAGGTGATCCTTCTCCATCGTATCTCCCATTAAATGAATTTAAGGAAGTATTTGTGTTCAGTACCGTGATTCCGGGGCGTTTTATGTTAAAACCATATTTGTTTTGATCCGAAATAGATAAAGAAGTAGTTCCTATATTTCCTATTAAACCATAAATAGAAAATTTAGAACTTCCGTTGAATCTATTTAATTTAGCCTGGCCATCGTACTTTTTAAGATTACCTATCATTGCAAAAAGTTCTCCAAATTGCCCTCTTTTTTTATCCTCTTTTAATTTAACATTAATTGTTTTTTCGCTTTGGCTCTGATCTTTTATATTAGTCAGCTTTTCGAAATCCGATTTGGTATCATAAACTTGTATTTTATCTACCATATCGCTACGTATATTTCTTGTTAGCAGGGTGGGGTCATTGCCAAAAAATTCTTCCCCATCGAGTAATACTTTATTTACAGTTTTTCCATTAGCCGTTATTTCACCATTTCTATCTATTCGTAAACCCGGGAGTTGTTTCAATAACTCTTCTACATTAGCATTTTTCTCCGTTTTATACGAATTAGCATTATATTCTATTGTATCCCCCTTGATCAGTATTGGAATTTTTTTATGAATTTTTATCTCATCAAGAATTATGGAATTTTTAATTATTGAGATCATTTTCATTTTATCTGTGTAAATAAAATCTTCATTATAATCAATGTAGCCCTTGGTTGAGACGATAAGTGTGGCAGAATCTGATGCAGGGACATTTAAAGAAAAACTTCCATTGCGATCCGAAAAGGTATGTGATAGAAGAATAGAATCGGTTTTTTTGATCAGATAAATTGTACTACGACCCACTGTAGCTGTAGTGTCTATTTTATTGTAAATGATACCACTTAATTTTCTTTGTCCAAGCGATAAATTAAAGAAAAGAATACTAGTTAAAAATACTAAGAATAATTTAATTGACATGAAGAAGTATATTTATAGGTTATATTTGGCGTCTGGATAGGTTAAACTTAACGCTTAAATATCATTTTGAATGAATTATATTATAATGGTCATATACAACCTAGTTATAGGCTTTTCTGTAATTTAAAATAATTCACAAAGTTAGATTGCAACACAATAAAATGTCATAAACTATTTAATTACTTTTTTTATTTCGATTACACCATTTTCATTTGTTAATATAAGAAGATAGTTTTTATGATCATTGATGTCGTTACATTTAATTTCTTTGTTAATTTTGTTGTAATTCCACGAAAAAGCTAAACTGTTAAGTTTACCTTCTAAAAAAGAGTATTTTATAGGTGAAGTGTAAATATTGTTTTTTTGTAGCTCTTTGGTGAGTTGCTCCATCTCATTTATACCGGCTGTTTTAAGATCTAGAACATACATTTTACTAAAACCTTTGTTTGGTTCATCTATCGTTTGTTTGTTTATTATTTCGTTTTCGATTGGTTTTGATCTAATTAGGTTATTTTTGTTAATTATTGCTAGTAAATTTTTTACCTTTGCGCTATCTTTGTTTTTGTCAGTAATTATAATCATTACTTGATTACTTCCTAAAGCCTTTTGTACATTTTCACCAAATAACAAAAAGCTTCTGTGAATATTTTCATTATTCACAGATTCTACTACTTCCTGATTTGCTATTTTCTTTTCACCGTCAATAAAAAATAGTATACTGTCAATTTTTACGTTGGAAGAAATCTGAACTTTTTCTGAAGCTGCAATTCTTGTTAAATTACTTAAAAATATCGCTAAAAATAGTGCTAAGTGAAAATAATTTATTTTATTGTTCTTCATAATATGGATATAATCTCTAAATTTAAAATTAAGTTATTAAAGTGATCTAAGTTATATATAAAAACAAATTATTCCAAATGAGATTTATTAATTTTTTATTTTATGCAATTTTATTAATTTGTCCTTTAGGGGCTCTTTTTGATGTTGCTTATCCAAGTGTATTCGGACAAAAGGTGTATGTATATATTTTGATGCCGATACTTATTATTTATTCAAGTATATTAATCTTAAAACGAGACAGAGTTATTTTAAATAAATTTGATCTTGTTCTTGTTGTTTTTTTTTGTTACCTCTTTTGTAGAATGCCTGATTATGCTCACATGCATTATTTTCTTGCATTATTAATTGTTTATTTCGTAGGAAAGCTCTCTGGTAAACTTAATCTGAAAGTTACTATAGTTTTGATGTTAGCCTCTTCTATTTTACAGATTTTTATAGGTGAACTCCAAATTTTAAATCTAATAGAGAGCCCAAATTCCATGTTTAAGATCTCTGGAACCTTTTTTAACCCAGCTCCTTATGCCGGTTTCTTGGCAATGATTGTTCCACTTTGTTATTATAAAAATTATAACTTATTTAAGGGGAGGTTTGAGACCTTGTTTCAGATTATAGTTTATATTGTGATGGTAGGTTCTGTGATATTACTGTTTTCTGCAGATTCCCGGGCTGCTTTTTTAGCAGTAATTGTTTCTATTAGCTATTTATACTGGAATGATGAAATTGTTAGAGAGGTTAAGTCAAAACTTCTGGCAAAAAAAAGCTACATGATCTTGGTAATGGTATCAGTAATTTTTATTTGTGGTTTTGTTTATCTATATAAATATAAATCTGCAAATGGACGATTATTTATTTGGACGAATTCATTAACTGGTATTGAAAAAAGTCCTTTTTTAGGAAACGGAATTGGGTCTTTTAAGCAAAACTACATGCTCTTTCAGCGAGATTATTTCGAAAATAATACAACAAGTAAATATTTATCTATTGCTGATAATGTGGAGTATCTGTATAATGACCTGCTACTAATCTGGTTTGAACTTGGTATTGTGGGTTTGTTATTGCTTTCAATCATGCTGTATTATCTTTTCGCACCTAAGTTTAATTCAAAATTATCAAAGCCTCTTAAGGCTAGTTGCTTGACTATTTGTATCTTTTCTCTTTTTTCGTATCCGAGTGAGATTCCAGCTATTTGCATTTATTTATTTTTTATTTTGGGTCTAATATCATCTATTGATACCAATCATAATCTTCTTGTATTTCCAGGTTTCAAAAAGAATGGAGTGTATGTTATTTCACTATCACTATTAGTTTTAGCAGTTTTTTACTTAAATTTTTGCTTATCAGTTTATGGTTCATTTAAGAAATGGAAATCCGCTATAGCTTATTATGACAATGGTGATTTTAGACGATCTAAATCTTTTTATGACGAAGTATATTCTTTAGGATACTTAAATAATAATCCCCTTTTTTTAGACCATTATGCGAAAGTATTATTTTTAACTGAAAACTACTACGTGTCTGACCTAGTAAGTAAACGTACTGTTAAAATTAGGCCTAATGTCAACAATTATTTGCTTTATGCTGAGTCGTTAAGTCGTCAAGGAAAATATGAACTTGCTGAAAGATATTACGAGGATGCTTTGTTTATGGTACCTAAATTATTTTATGGAGAATATTTATTGTGTAAAATGTATTATAATTCCCGTAGTGAGGTTAAGTTTAAAAACAGAGCAAAGGAATTTCTATTTAGGAGTAATGAGTCAGATCAACTAGTTGTAAAGGAAATGAGGGATAGTGTAAATAAATGGCTTTTGAAACAATAGTTTTAAATTATTGCACATTTACTATTGTTTAATATAAATTATTGTTTTAGATTTGATATAGCATGTTCGCGACAGCTAATTATTTAATTTTAATCAAATTTAAACTATTTACTTTGTTATGAAAAAGAAATCAATTTTCTCTGTATTTGCAGTTTTAGGTTTAGGAATAGCCGCTTGCAATTTTGTATATTCTAATGCTTCTTCAAATGATGCTAAGAGTACTATTTCAGCTTTAAATAACTTACAGGTATTAAATGCCTCTGCTGGAGAATCATATTGTAAGGATAATTCGTCCAATAGTTGCGAAATTACTTCCGGTGGTGTAACTATTAAAGGTACAGGACAGCCTTATACTAACAACTAGTTATGATCAAGATCAAATTATTTGTCGGAATTAGCGCTTGCGCGGTCATCGCTATTTCTGCCAATATTCGTTTAACAGAAACAGTTTTTACATCTATTTCAAATTCGAATATTGCTAATCTGGAAATTTTAAATGCTTCCGCTGGAGAAGCGTATTGTAAACCTGTTACGCAGAATGCATGTGATATCAGCGTACCTAATGCTAATATTTCTGGTGTTGGCCAACCTTATGTAAATCATTAATATGAAAAAGAAAATTTTATTTGGTGGTTTAATTTTGGCGGGAGTCTTTACATTAAACTTTATGACATCTGATAAACCTGTAGAATATTCCTTACAAGGCTTAGATAATTTCAAAATTATGAATGCATCTGCAGGTGAGGCATATTGTAAGCCGGCAGCAAACCCTTGTGTTATAACGATCGCTGGCACTACAATTTCTGGATCAGGAATACCTACTGCTAATTTTTAAAAAATATTTTATGAAGAAGATAAAATTATTATCTAGTTTGACTGTGTTTGCAGTAATTATTGGGTTTAACATGATAAATGCCAATAGTAATAGTGTTACGACATTAGAATCCCTTGATAATCTAAAATTGCTTAATGCTTCAGCTGCAGAGGCTGGATGTAGAGCAGTTAATGACCGAGCATGTATTATTAATACAGGACAGATCGTCATGAATGGTTACGGAATTCCTTTCGTTAATTGGTAATTTTTAAACATTTCATAAGAGTGGGGCAATTTCCCCACTCTTATCATTCCTCTATGGATTTAACCTTATTTATGATCAACAATTTTAAAATTTTTAGCTGTAGCATTATTATTCTCATTTTTGTTTCTTGTCAATCTAATTCATTCAAATTTGAAAATTCCAATGTTGTCCATATGGACATTTCAGGCAAAGTGTTAATACGTTCGATTGAGTTAGCCGACCCATGGGATATAGCTTTGAATGACTCTCTCATCTATATCGGTAACAAAAATACACGCCCTATGTTGGAGTCCTATACTCTCAAAGGAGAAAGGAAAGCTAGATATGTTTTAGAAGGAAACGATATCATGGGCAAAGGAATTATCGGTAGAATGAATATTGTAGATAATCGACTAGTTATATCGGATTTGTTTTCAGGAAAAGTATTTGCATTAAATGAAAGTATGGTTGGCTTAGAAAATTTATCCTCAATAAAAGTAACTGATAAAAACCTGCTATTGTCACAGGATTTGATCATTTGCTCAAGTGAGGAACATATGAAAGGGCGAATTACGATATATAATAGAAAGAATAATGCGTACCAACAAAGTTTACTTTCGTTGCCTACAAAATATAATGATTCCATATCGGAAGCAATGAATCTTTCGATATATAGTTCATTAATTGAAATAAGTCCTAACCAAAAAATAGTGGTTGCAGCCACAATTAATGCTGATATGCTGGATGTTGTTAATCTTGAAAATAATGAGCATTTTAACTATCATTATTCGAAACCTGAAAGTGTTATTTTTGATGAAATCAGGGGAATTCCAGTTTATTATTTTACTAGTAAATCAAAAATGGGATATACTGATCTAGCTGTTACAGATAACTATGTATATGGATTATATTCTGGAAAGTCTATGGAGGAGAAGTCTGCTTCAAGTGTAATCAGGGTAATTAGTACTGATGGAAAACATGCATATACCTTGAATACTGACAAGCAAATTAAACGAATTGCAGTGGCAAAAGATAATAAGGCGATTTATGCAATAACTATTAATGAAAACAATACACCCGAAGTTGTAAAATTTGACATCTCTTTAATATAATGAAACTAATCTTAATATTTGCAATTGCTTGTTTGACCTTTTATTCCTGTGGAAACAGATCTGCTAAACAAAAGAAGTGGGAAAATAAAGTCGAAAATACCCTTAAAGAGCATTTGGACAAAACATTTTATTATCCTACAGATGCTCCATATTTTGAGCATGTTAAAACGGAAGATAGTGATACTATTCCTAAGCATAGGATTTTCGCATATATTGATGGTACTTGTAGTCAATGTGTAAAGGAACTCGATTTTTGGGAGAAGTTTTCAGATGATCTTAGATCTATAAGTCCTGATGATAAGTCATTAAATATATTTATTTTTTCACCAGATCCTGCTGATTTTGATAAAGAAACAATTTCAAAGTTAAAATTCAAACTCAATTGGAAAGCCGATACTGCTCGTTTTATTCCAGTTCGAAATAATATTTGGGATAAAAGATTCCAAGTATTACTTGTAGATCAAAAAGATCGAATCAAAGTGATAGGAAATCCTGTTTTGAATCCTGAATTGCGAAATTATTATCTTGAATACATAAAAAATAATTAGTAAAAATGCTTTTCTGGGTCATTTTATTCGTCTTAATAATAGCTCTATTAACTTTATTGTTTTTGGTTAAAAATAAGTCATGGTGGAGCATCTGTTTCAAGGTGATTTTAGTGTATATTTTAATAATAATAGTGAGAACATTTTTATTGGATGTGTTTCGAGTATCGAGTAATTCGATGGAAAATACCTTGACAAAGGGCGATATTATTTTAGTCAACAAACTAGCGTATGGCCCATCAATTCCGGCTTCGCTTAAGCGATATTTGATTTTTGGACAAGTAGGAGAAAGGTTTTTAGGATTTTATCAGCCTAAAAGAGACGATGTAGTAACTTTTATACGAAATAACACTATTATGGTAAAACGTATGATAGCTGTCGAGAATGATTCAGTAGATAACTTCAAATCTGGAATATATGTTAATGGTAAAGAGAATAACAATAAATTTGTTAAAAGAGTTTATAATGTTCAAATCGAGAACTCGCAGTTAAACAGAATCAAGAGCTCCTCGAAATTTGATTTCCAGACAATACGGCCTGCTATTCCCGGAGTATACTCATTTTATAAATTAAATTTAACACCGGATGAAATTAACTTGTTGACATTACAGAATTTTCAGTTTGAATTGGATAGTGTAAGTGAATTATCGGAAAGAGTTAGCAGAGGTGGAGTTTATTTCGTGGGTGACAACCGAAATTTCTCTACTGATTCGAGGACTTTCGGCTCTGTTAGTAGAAATAATATCATAGGAAAAGTTAATTATGTTTTATATCGCCCCACTGAAAAGAAGTTTTGGGATCGCTTCCTTTGTCGTATTAATTAGTATTACCTTTTACAATTGTAATAAAAAGGCAGGTCCATTTGAAATAAATAAAAAGATTATTTATAACCAACAATGTGGGAAGGTATTATTGTCAAGCAATAAGCAAGGATACTTTACTCCTTTACTTATTTCCAATATATTTAGCAATTACCGAAAAATCGAATATTTGGATTTTAATTTAAATCAGAATACTTATCCACGTGATTTCTCAATGGATTGTACTTGTGGTGTGTTCTTAACGGAAAGAACTAATAAAACTGGTTATGATGTGATTTACTACAATTTTTTAAAAAAACTGAAAGTTAACATAACAAATGGTTCGCATGCTGAATTTTCTGATCCGATTTTTATAAATAAGGATAATCTGTTAATGTTGGAGAATGGAAAAATTAAGTTGTATGATGTAAATAAAAGCACATGGTCACTTTTAGCATCATCTGTAGATTTCCGCTTTCTTTTTAAAGGGCAAAATAATAAAGCTTATTTACAGGATTTTGAGGGGGATATTTGGTCTTTTAGCTTTGAAGATCATCTTTTTAAAAAATTATGGCAGTCCACATCCGAATTTGTTGGAAGTAGACAGATAAAATATAATCAAGATAAATTATATTTTTTAAGTGATCATATTAATGGCTTCAATTCTATTTTTGTACTTGATGAAACTAAAAATCTAATAATAGATTCGATTGTAGAAAATAATGATATTTTTTTGTTAAGCCAGATCGCCGACAATTCTAGCGTATCCTATATTAGGAATGTAGGATTAACATTTTCTTCAGACGATGTGCCAATAAAAAGTAAAGGAGTTCTTTATGATGCGTTTTTAAAGCAAGATAGCATTTTAATGTTGTATTCAGATTTGAACAAACCGGCTTCTTTGTTTATAAATGACCAAGGTGAGTTAAAAGATATTCTTGGACAGCATTTGGATATTAAACCGTATAGGGTTGTTACGGATTCTAAATATGAAGGAGTTGATAATCTGATTTTTTATCCATTAAAGAAGGAAAATTCTTGGGTTGTGTGGCTGCATGGAGGGCCAAATGAGCAAGTTTCTTTGAGGTACAATAGATATTTTTACTCTCTTTTGGAAAGTGGGGTCGGTGTGATAGCAATAAATTATCCGGGATCAACAGGTAAGGGAAATAAAAGGGAATTATTGGGTGTGCCAGATCATGAGTCGCTTCAATATCAAGTGCGATCGATTGGACATGATTTGGATAAAATTATAAAAAATAATAGGATTAAAAAGATATCATTGGTGGGAGTAAGTTATGGCAGTAAGATTGCGCAACAACTTATTAAGGAAGGAAAATATAATTTTGATCATTTTATTGATTTCTCGGGTATTGGTACGGATTCTAATTTTTTTATTAAAGACATCAGCACACTTTATATTTTTGGAGATAAAGATTTCATGCTCTACAATAAAGATAGAATACAACTTTTGAAGAAACATCAAGAGTCTGGGGCACGAATAAAAATTTTAGAAAACGAGGGGCATAGTATTAGTGGCAAAAATAATATCTCCAAGATCTGCGAAGAAATATCTTCCTTTATGGCGCAATAGGTTATCCGATTAGATCAAATTATAAGGAGTTTGACAATATCCTGGTACCTATACGAGTGAGAACTATCGTTCCACAAGGTGCCCAGATTTGTCAATGCGAGGCAAATCACGATACTGTAAATTCAAATGGAATAACTATAGTGTATAAAGTTTTTTCAGAACGAGACGTGCATTTTACGCTTAAAATTGTTTCATCATAAGCTATATAATACCTTTAATATGTTCACCTTCATTCTCTGGTTACATAATATTACACCAATCAATAGGATTGTTTTTACAATATCTTATTAATCCAAGACTTTTCATCCTATACTGCATCATTGCTTTATAACATTAAAAAACTGGTGTACTGATTCCATTGCTCAACTGCCACATCATAAGCCTTAATAATACTGCTTCTTTAAGCATTAATAAACAAGCAGCAAATTGATTTTCTTGCCATTCTATCCAGTTCTTCCCATAGGTCAAACAAAGATCATATCTGGAATGATAAAATAGAACTGTGGAATGTCGTATCTTTTACTTTTGAAATGAAACGAACGGAGATAGATCCCTCAAATGAAGTAATAATGGTAGAATCAATTGATCAGTATAAAGAAGCTACCACAAATTATTTCAACAATTGGTTTAAGAAAGTAATTAACAAAAATTAAATGAAGATGGATGATTTTACCACTGTAGTCTTCGTTCTGTTTATCAGTACTGTAATAGTATATGTGTTGGTTTTGAGGACACAGCAGAAACGTCGATTAGAAAAGAACGGACTAAGAACAGAAGGAATTATTGTCGATTTAGATTTTGATCTCTGGAGTAGAATCAATGTCTACTATCCAGTAGTCAGATATCAAACTTTGTATAAGGAGAACGTCAGACGCAGATATTCTGTTGGAACTTACCCTTCATATTTTGAAATAGGAGAAAAGGTAATTGTAATTTATAATAAAGACGATACCGACGACTTCATTTTGAAGAAAATCCACTAGAATTTTCGCTTTCCGGTTATAATTCTGAAAATAGTCATAATATATCATTATTTACTTTTAACATTTAACCAGATGCCAGCATAATTTAGGCATGTAAGTTGGAGCAATGTTTGTCAACGGTTATTGTTTATTAAAGACTTTAGCATATGAAGCTGTTGTTTTAATTATAATAACCAATAAAAAATGGATAAGATTATGAAAACTATCGAAAATTAATTGGATATGCTGGTCAGAACGACTCCAGTACACAATAAATAGAGTGAACTTACCATGATAAAATATTATAAAACTGACGATAAAGAACAACTACTTTACAAAGAAACTTGGTTTGACGAAAACAGAAAAGTAGCCATTGTTCACTATGGAAAAGTTGGTTATAAGGGAAAAGTAGAAGAGATACCGATTGAAACGAAAAATGCAAATGACGATTTTGTACATAATTTCTGTAAAGACTGTGAAAGTAATGGCTATTATCAAATCGATGAAGATAATCACCATTGGGTTGTTGTTCAGTTTCCTTTAAAGAGTGAATTAGGAAATAAAAGAGATTTATGGCTAAAAGACAAGGTGCAAGAATATCTAAAAGACCATCTAGGCTGGAATGGAGTAGGCGATGTGGATGGTTTTGATATGGGTCAAAAGAAATTAAATTTTTTTTGTAAGGTTGTAGACAGTGAAAAAGCGGTTAGCAGTATCAAAACCTGTCTCAAAGATTATCGGCTTGACCTTAATCAAGCACGAATTGCAACAAAAAAAGTAGGAGAGATAAATTATACGCTGAAGTTTTCACACAAAAAAGTAGATAATTTTGAACTATGAAAAAGTTAGCCTTACAAAAGATTGATTTCAATCAGTCGCTTCCAGACTTGATTTTCAAAAGCAGTTTAACGGAAAATAAAACATAAATTAAACAAGGCTTTTGATAGGAATTTATAAACAACAATTTCATTTTAAACAGTACATTAAGATCCTATAAACCTTTATTAACCATGAAAATAACTACAGAAGAATTCCAAGATTATAAATTAGAAATAGAAGAATTAACAGCATTACTACATAATGAATGGTTTGATTTGAAAAATTTAATCATATCAAACAACATTAATTTAGAAAGGACGCTATTAGTCGGTTACTATGAAGATGCTGAAGGGAAAGAGCATGGGTTACTTTACAACAAAAAAGACAATTTCATACTAAAATTTGAAGTGTTTAATAACAATATATCACTCACGAGTATTGATCAAGTTAATGAAGTAAGTGATGACTATCCGCAATTACAAGTAGCTATTAGCTTAGCAGATTAGTTGTTAGAAATGGATCCCCCGCGCTAGCACACGAAAAACATAACGCTCAACTACGCAGTTTTGCGGACTGCTGATCTAGAAATTTTCTATGGTAGACCATTTCAGTTTGTAGCGTTTTAAAAAAGCTTTCAGCTGCGACATAATCCCAATTTTTAGAAGCTCTAGCAAAATAAAGCTCGCAGTTAATATGTATATCTTCACTTTCAGAGGGTAATGTCTATACTTCTATTATTTAACCCAACAATTGCGCTATATGTTTGATAATTAGAATAATATTTTGTAATTTGTATTGTAAATATCTAACTAGAGTATTTACAATAAATTATTTGGTTATGAAAAAAATTTGGTTTTCTTCGCTATCTTTAATTTTATTAATGTATTCTCAAAACACAATGTCTCAGAAAATGGATTCATGCGAAACATTTATGTATGGGCTTTGGTCTTCAACAGAAATTGGCTTTTTGGAAAAGCTGTCAATTAATAAGGCAGGTTTTTTTGAAATAATGCAAAAAGGAACCGGTATAACTAAGCATTTTAAGATAACTGAAATTAAAGACGGATTAATAAAGGGGGAGGGATATGATTATTCAACCCCCGATGGTAATTCTGGTTCTTTTTTATTTCAAATAAAGCGTATTGATAAAGATATTATGGATTTTAAAGTAACAGGTGAGAATAAAAGTCGCACTATGAGACTAAAAAAAGTTGGCGAATTTGATTCTGGAATTTTCTTCGCTAAATAAGTACTGTTCCATTTATGTACAAAAATATTCACATACCAACCTTTGTTATTAATTTAGAAAACAGGAAAGATCGATTCATGCTCTTGAACAATTTGATTCTCGCACAGCATTTGACCTTAAAATTATATCAGCGCGCAAACATAAAATTGGGGCACCGCCTCTATTTCTTGGAGGCTCATTTTTGTTCTTTTCAAGTGTGTAGTCTTCGTTAAAGTCTTGCTGTATAAGTTCAGGTATTTTTTCTATTTTGTTCCAGTTGTTATCAACAAAATAATACTCTTGGTCTATGATACCAGTCTCAAATTTGTTTGTGAGTATCATAACTCCATTATCTGGAATTTTGTAAATCAGTCTTCCGTCTACTTTTGGAACAGTCTGTCCACAAGGCTCATTATAAATTAGCGTGATTTGACCTCTAAAGTCTTTAGGAATAAGAAAGGTCTGTGGTGTCATATGCTTTGAGGCTAAAAAGACGAATGCAAGCATTCCAGGAAACCAAAGTAGCAGTGGTAAAAAGGTCGTTAGTAATTTTGTCTTTAGCTTGATTTTAGAGAGCCATACTATCAAAAGTCCGATTATAAAAACTGGTCCTCCAAATATTATCCAATAAAGATTTAAGCAAGCAATCCAACTTAAAATAATCAGAATAAGTCCCGTTTTATAAACTCTCATTTTGTATTTGTCGTATTTATAAAATTACAGATGGTTTGTGGCTTGGCGAAAATGGCAGACTGAATTTTAAATTTGCATCACTGTTAGCATAAGGGATATAGTATTTGCTAATATACTACAAAAGGAAATAAAAAAGACTTTTATCAGCGATGAATGTAATTGATTTTGAATTAATATAAAAGGTGTAATTATCATTTTTATTCCTGAAACGAATCGAAAGACAAAGGCGCAATTGCAATCTGTAGTATAAATTATGTAGGGTTTGTTATGCAGACTCGATAAAGCCGAATGTTTTCCTCCTTTCTCTCTTTTACGGTTTCCCGTATACTGGGTAAAATAAGATTACTTATCATTGCGCGTAATTGTAAATTAAGCAGTAATAAATTAACTGAAAAACTTATTTTTTTATATAAAGGCACGCAAATGCCAATCAGAAGGATTGGGCAACTGTAAAATCTTATAACCTTCCGAATGAGCTCTCTTTTGCCGTTGTTGGGCACAAGGGCTGGGAGCAAAATGTTGAAGAAGATGTCGATTATGCATTTGTAGTCAGCTTTGAGGTACTAAATGGGGAAATACCATTGTATAATTTGATGGCACAGGTTAATGTTGAAGTAGAGCAAGAGACTCAAATTCCTCTGTTCTAGATTTTATGAATAGGAATATCTTTTTTTTATAAATGCAGTAGTCAGATTAAATTTTGACTACTTCATTTAAATATTCGTAATTGTGATTAGAGTTTAATGATATAAATTTGATAGTCTATTTCATATATCTATCCCTAAAATTTGCCATATAATCACGATCTTTCATGAAGAGTTTTTTATTTGCAATTAATGCTGTTGCCCAGTTTATACGCTCTAATTCCTCTTCTGTACAAACCTTTGGAAAAATTGTAAAGCCATCGACCGATTGCTGTGCTATTTTATCACTATCAATAATTAAGCATACTGTAGGGCTGATTGGAAATCCAAAAAGATAGGAATCTCCCAAGCCTCCAAAATTGATAACTTCATTTCCACTTAATACAAAGCCTGGATTGTCAGAAGTAAAGAATTCATGTCCAGTTGGGGCATGATAGATTTGAATTGCTGATAATAAAAAGGTCTCTGTTACTTTTTTGACAATTGTCGATTGCTGATCTATAAATGAACCCGTGTATAGGTCTTCAGCTTTTGAAGGTTCATTAATAAATTCCTCTTTCATTTTTCTTAAGTAGATTGTTGGGTCTACTTTATCAACTCTTCTCGCTAGCCCCATATATGGTTTAAATCGCTCTTCTAGCCCTCCCGCCGACACGTCTTTTTTCAAGGTATTTGTCAGTGAGTCTCGTGTAGTAGGATTTCGTCGCTTTATTGTGACAAGCGTTGCTAGTAAAAGTTCGAGTTGAGATCTAGTCATTTTAAAAGATACCTCTTGTTTTTGAGATATCAGATCTGCAAGATCGGAGTAGCTATTTTCTTGCGATGTGAAAGCATTTTTTTCAATATAATAATCATCGCTGATACCTCTAATTATTTTAGATTCCTCACGTTGAATCTTGAAATAATTCTTTTCATAACATACTTGTCGAGTAGTTTTTCTTGAAATGCTCCTATATTGTTTACATAGTTGATGAAAATAGTTGTCCTCATCTACGAATCGTTTTAGGTAAACTCTAGGAACGTAATGATGATCAATTGGGTCTCCGGTTTTCATGGTAACTCTCGCTTATAGTTCTTTTTAAAGTTACTTAATAATTTTAGTACGTATCATTTTTCTATTCAATTTGAATTGAAAAATTAGGATATGCACCTGCCTTTAAGACAATCTTGACAAATACATGAACAAACACAACCTTGATCGCAGTATCTACATTCACTATGGCAGCAGGCAAACCAGTAGGAGATAAATCTAAGAAAGCAGTAGTCAATCTATTCACAGCAGACTTAGCAATTGATCATTACGTAGCAGTTTATGATAGAGGGACAGTCGGCAGGAGTAGAGCAATTGTTTACATCAGATTTTAATCAGAAAGTACATGCATCAGAAGATAAAACGAACAGCCGTTCAGAAGTTATTTCACTCTTGAAAAAACAAAAAGGTGAGCAGTTGAACTGTAAAACAATTACCACTATAGTTGATGAGTCGGATGATTATATGGTTGCAAAAGTGACCCAACAATTTGAAGGGTTTAATAAGGCCGATTTGATCACCTTGGTCAACGATGGTGATAACTGGAAAATATCCCAATCCATTAACTTTTATAAGTAAGTTAAATCATATGTTTAGCAAAGGCCACGTCGAGAGATTTTTTGATAAAATGTATATCTTTATATGTAAGTAACTTTTTTATCAGCCATTAAATCATAGTGCGCTTTGGCATTATTTATAAAAGATTGAATGTTCAGAAGAAGTGATGGTATTTCCTCTAAAACTTTTTCCAAAAATGAGTATAATAATAGTGAGTTATTATTTAAATCGTGCGCCAGCATAAGATTATTTTTAACTAATTTTATGATTGCAAATAGATCTTCATCTAAATTATGATGTAATTCACGTGTTGAGAACAAGGCATTCATAAAACTGATATACCCCTCATTAGTTTCGACTGTTGCTATTTGCTTATAATATAAATCCATGTGAGTCTTTATAATTTTATAATGAGGTTTTTCACTTTGTAAGTTTATTTTATAGATATCAGTGAAATTTGATTTATTAGAGGAAATTTTTGCATTAATTTCATTGTTGTATCTTAAAAAACTTTGAAATTCACTGTTTATTTTGGTCATTAAATACTGTAATCTTTTATAATTATCATAAGAGTTTATAAAATCGCTAAATAGATTTGCTTTTGAAGATAGAAAAATTGGTCTATATGACTCGTAAAGCTTAACGTAGTCAATCTGTTGTAATAGATCAAAAGTATTAATGTAAATTTCAGAAATAGTAATAGAAAAATCTAATTTTTCAATCAAAATTCGATCCTTATGCTCTGTTAAAGGTGTGAGAGTCGTGTTTATTCTATTTTTAAGAATGTCTAAATTTATTTCATACACTGATCTTAATAACGATTGATTGTCAGAGATCTCTAAATTGCTATTTTTTTGTTGTTTGTAAATTTGATGAAGCATTATTAAGTATGCTCCAATAACACCAATTCCTGAACCAATAATTGGAATTAGAAAATCTTTCCAATTCTGGTTTTCTGATAACCAGTTGAGAATTTTACACATAGATTAGTATTTTTAAAAGTTAAAGTTATAAAGAAAATATTCTATTCAACCTATTTCCAATTCCAGTATAACAAGATAAGACTAATATGCTTAAAGGAACTATGTAGGATTATATTTTTATTATTAAATTCTTTGTTGTCGTTATCTTTCATTTATGAATGGTATTTGGATTTTTAAATTTATATTCTTTTTTGGAAAACTTTAAATCATCGAAATGGGAGTACTGGATAAGAGTATACCGAAATATTTCCCAAATAATAATTTCAAAACTATCCCTCTAATATCATTTTAATAGTCTTCCGTTCCTTATCCGATAGAGCTATCGCATTTTCAAATAGAGGCAGTATATCCTGTTTACGGTAAGTTTGCAGGAGCAAATCAAATAAACGTAAATAAGTTCGTATCAGATCGGGTTTGACAACTACAAATACACGTGGATCTGCAATCTATAGTTCTTGTATAAGAGACAATAAAACTTTTTTGCGTTTTACATCTACTTCCAGACTGCTATAGTGAGGTAGAAGGGCTTTCTTTTTAAGCTGCTCCAGTTATACTGTTACAGCCTGCTCGCGAATATACTTTTTTTGCTTGCGGTCCATAAAATCGTGTAACTCGGACAATAAGTTACGATAAACTACTTGGGGCTCCTTTTCACTGAAGAGGTTGCTATCCACAGATACAGCGATATCATCTTGCTCAAAATTGTCGAAAAAAGCCGACTCTATATACACCGATTGGTGGAAGTTTATTACATTATTATTAAAACTACTCAGCAGTTTTGTAATCTCGGTTTTGTTGCCATTTAAAAAATAATAATAGTAGCGGACTCCGATTTGTTGTTTCCACCGGATATTATTGACCTGGAAACTGTAGCAGTTTTCTTGGCTACTATAGAGTGTGAATATGTTGCTGTCCGTTGCCTGGATCAAATTATTATAATTAAACACAGTTCCATTTATAAGTATGCTGTAACCCGAATCCCGATTGAGATGTAAGTACCAGCCAAATTCTTGCGCAAGGAAATCGTTAAGTTCTTCAGATTCTAGTGCTGCAGCTGTAAAGCCAAAGATACCTTCTAGCTTTACAGTTGTATCAGTCCCTTTATCTTTTTCATATACTTTGATATTACTGATTTCGTATTGTTCTTTAGCATCACGATATATACGTATGGTGTAAGAAAATAGCTCGTCACATACCTTAACAGATGTATTCCAAGTTGCGCGAGTACCAAATAAAGAAAAAGAAAAGCGGCCTTTTCCTTTTTTTCCATGTGTATAAGAACTTCGTTTTAAATTATTTTTTTCAGAGAATCCAAGAAATTGCCAAAAGAATAGTCCAGTGTTTCCCTTGCTATTCCCTCACCATTATCTCGAATGCTGATACTTTCGATAAATCCGAGTGCATTACTTCTTATATCTACTGATACCTCAGTTGCTTTCGCATCAAATCCATTCCAGATATATTCCGCTATGACGTGCTTGGTGTCTTTCGGCAAATCTGCCGATTCTATACTTGCGTTCGTGATCCGTGTGTTATTTTTCATAATAGATTTATCTATCTAAAAGTACGACAATAAATGATAAAATAAAAACTTTTTAGCTAATATTATTAGTAAATATTGTAGTTTTGTGGATACGGATTTCATTAGTTGGATAATAAAGAATAAAAGTTGATCTTATAATGTATATATTATTTATGGAGTCACATTTTAAGTTTATAATTACATTATAGGTCTAAATCAAACCTTTAGGGCAATTTTAAATAAAAGTTTTTGTGTAATTAAGTGATTTGGAGGAACTGCTCAATTAGTTATATAATAAACTGTTTACATTTTCATTCAGTGGGATGTTAAATGTTTATGCTTACTTTTGAAGGTGTTAAAAGAGTTCATTATTAACGATATTTTTATATTGATAGTTTGAATAAATGGGACAAAAGTTAAATATGATAAAATATTATACTAAGAACATGTGGAACGCAGGCATGGAGCGCATGTACAGAGGATTTGTGGTTTTTGGTTATAAAAACGTAACAATATTTATTGAGGAAATAGATACGAGATGTGTGTCTAAAATGATATATTGCAAGAGCAAATGAAAAAATTAATTGAAATATTTTCGAAGCTCGGTTTAAATAAGGAAAACGGTCTTTTTCTTATTAGAGAGGATAAGTGGAAAATCGAAACTTCTTTTCCTAATAGGGTGAAAAGGTTGATTGAACGCAAAATTGAGCCTGATGCTATTTTTGTGTTTGATAATAAACCAATGGTATTGTTTTTCGAAAACAGGAAAAATAAGTCTGAACTACATGAAGCTATTTGGAATTTCAATGAATGCCCGATTGTTATTTTTATAGAGAATGAGTCTGTTGAAATTTTTAATGGATTCAACTATTTAAAAGAGAATAAGTCATTAGAAAAGCTTGGGAATGCGGATAAGCTTACGAATTTTACATACTTTGAATTAGTAACAGGAAGAACTTGGGAGCAATATAAAGAACACTTAGATTATAAAAATCGAGTAGATTATCATTTATTACAAAATATCAAAGCTGCACGTGAAATTCTAGTTGAAGGCGATGAAAAAAGATCTAAACTTGTTAATGCAATTTTAGGCAAAATCATTTTTGTGCGATATTTAATTGATCGAAAAGTTAAAATGAAATTTGATGGCAAGTCACGTACTTGGTCTAATTTAGAGTTTTGTGAGTTATTAGATAATCCAGAAAAGATACAAGCTTTTTTTGAATACATAGAAGATAAGGACCAAGGTTTTAATGGTGATTTATTTCCATTATCATCAAGCGAATATAAACAAGTAGGGAAAGGCGATTATCAAGTGTTAAAAAGGTTATTACTTGGTGATGATATAGCCAAGAACCAACCATCACTCTTTGAGTTGTATGATTTTTCCATTATACCAATTGAGTTTATTAGTAATGTCTATGAAATGTTCATAGGTAAAAACAATCAAAAAGAAGAAGGTGCTTATTATACACCACTTTTTTTAGTGGATTACATTCTAAAAGAAACAGTAGAAAAACATTTGTCAGACACTAGTAAATTAGAACTTAAATTTAACGAAGCCTTGTCAAAGAAATCTGGCAATTATTCTTATTGTAAAGTGCTTGATCCAGCTTGTGGTTCTGGAATTTTTCTTGTAGAAACACTTCGAAAAATTATTGAGAAGTATATTGAAGATACTGGTATAAAGGTCAAGGATGAAAAATTCAAAACTGCTATAAAAAATTTAGCTAAAGAAAATATTTATGGTGTAGATAAAGATTTAAGTGCTGTTCAAGTTGCCGTATTTTCAATTTACCTTACCTTATTGGACTATTTGGAGCCTCCTGCTATAGAGACATTCAAGTTTCCAGTTCTTTTTAATTCAAATTTCTTTGAAGCAGATTTTTTTGATGAAAACGCTACATTTAACAACCAATTCAAAGATATTGAGTTTAACTTTATTCTAGGAAATCCTCCTTGGATGAGAGGAAAAGGAGAAAAACAAAAACCTTTATATGTTGAATATATTGAAAAAAGACAAAAGAAAGAGGCGGAATTTAATTCACCAAAAATTAATATTGGAAATAAAGAAATCGCACAAGCATTTTTATTAAGAAGTAGTGACTTTTCAAAATCAGTAACTAAGTGCGCATTAATAGTTACAAGCAAGGTTCTTTATAATCTACAAAGTAAATCTTTTAGAGAATACTTCTTGCATAACTTTATTTTAAAAAGGGTTTTTGAATTAGCACCAGTGCGACGTGAGGTTTTTGATAAATCTAATGACAAAGCAATTGCTCCCGCGTGTGTCCTATTTTTCAGCTATGCCCATAACACTACTACAGATGCTAATATCATAGAGCATATTGCTTTAAAGCCAAGTAGATTTTTCTCACTTTTTAAAATATTTACCATCAACCGAACGGACTTTAAAAAAGTTCAACAAAGTAAATTAAAGGAATTTGACTGGCTTTGGAAGGTCTTAGTTTATGGTACTTATCTTGACTTCAATTTAATTGAAAGGTTAAAAGCTGATTATTTAACATTAAAGGATAGGATAAAAAATGGTAGTGATCTTATTATAGGACAGGGGGTAATGGTCGGCGGTGGAGATAAAAATGATGCTTTTGATATGTTGGGAAAGCCATTTATAGATACACGTTTAGATATTAAGCAATATTGGATAAATCCAGAGAATAGAAAGAAATGGGAATTTGATATTGTACACAGGACAAGGAATAAAGAGCTTTATAAAGCTCCTGTTTTATTAATTTCAGGAGGTGTAAATACTAATTTGAATTCTGTATCTGCTGTTTGTTATCAAGATTCAGTCTATAAAAGTTCTTTAACAGGGATTAAGGGAAAAGATGATAGCACAATAAAAACGTTAAGGCAAATATCGGGTATTTTAAACTCGACTTTTTTCTCGTATTTTAATTTGATGACATTCAGTTCTTCTGGAATAGAAAGAGAAGAGTCACATGATGAAGAAAAACTCAATATTCCACTAATAGAGACCGAAAAAATCTCGCTAGCCGTAGAATCTCTAGAAAAGCTTTTATCAGACCAATACAGTAATGACAAAGTGCTACAAGATCCAACTTTAAAGATGTTGATTAGGGATAAGCAATTAGAACTTGATGATTGTATAATTGATTCATTTTCAATCAGTAGTGAGGAGGTTAGCTTACTTGATTATGCAAATCGAGTAATTATACCTATGATAATGAGGCATGAAAAATATGAGCAATTGTTTTTCTCCATCAAAGAAAAAGATCTAGAACTAGAAAGTTATGCCAAATTATTTATCAATCGTTTCCAATCCTATCTTAGTAATAATGACTATAAATTTGTTGTAGAAATCTGGTATACTAATCAAATTGTTGGTATGTTTTTTAAACTTGTTCCTATAAATTCTTTTAAAACTGAAATAGTTTGGGTGAACAAGCAAGATAGAGACTGGGAAATAATATCACTCCTGATAAAAATAGGTTCTGAGAAAGTTACAGATAAACTCTTTATACAGAAAGATGTAAGAGGATTTGAAAAAGACTATTTTTATATTTTTAAACCAAATGAAAAGCGACTTTGGCACAAAGCCATCGGTCATTTAGATGTGAATGAATTTGCTGATGCCATTCTAAAAGCTGGAAGGGAATGGAAATGATGTTTGGAGAATTGAATGCATCTGGTTATGCTAATAATGATATGTTTTACAATGCCGAATTTGAAGGAATATTGGCGAAGATGATTGCTTGTTATAAACTTATATATGTAAATAATATAACATTAAGCAACAATGAGAATAGTATTAGAGATTTTATTCTTTACAATTATCTAAAAAAACAGTGGTTTAAAACAGAATATGGAATGACCGGCTATCTTTTTGATCCTGAATTACCGGAAAATACTGGCAGAATTGATATAAGAATAATGCCAGTAAACCCATTTATTAATGATGAAGCTTATTATGTTATTGAATGTAAAAGATTAAGTTCAAAAAATGTAGCAGGTAAATCAGGTTTGAACTCTGAATACATATCAGAAGGAATATGTAGATTTATTTCAGAGAAGTATTCGACTTATTATAGAACAAATGGTATGATTGGCTTTGTTATAGATCCAATTGATATTAATATAAATGTTGATTCAATTAATAATTTGTTAGCAACTGATTTTTCAGGGACAAATACTACACAAAACTTGCAATACAGGGAAATTGTTGTAGATTTTGGTTTCTCATATTGTTCATGTCACAAAGTGTCAGAAAAAAGTGTAATCCTTTATCATTTAATGTTTGATTTTTCAAAAAACATCAATTGTTACTAAACCTTTATATTTTGGTCTAATACTAGGAATGCATTACATTTTTCTGAGTTTAATATTTATAGAATTAAGAGTTTTCTTGCATCTTTTTATATTTTTTCTGCAGTTTTTCCATCGCATAATTAATGGCTTTTTTAAAGTATGTATTACTGCAGGAGTGTATGCATCCTAGCAAGTACATATTTGAATGATTATTTGTGTTAATTACTTTTGTTTCTATAAATACAGCACAAGAAAAAAGGAGTCATATGCTATCTTTAGTTGAAAAGTGGCGTAGCAGTGACCAGACACAACATGAGTTTTGTTCTTTTCACGGTATCAAGATCCATACTTTAGCTTATTGGATCGATGTCTGCAAAGAAGAAAAACCTCTTCAGGTTTTATTGAGGTCTTACCAAAAAACAATACGATCCAAAAGGTCGAAGTGATCTATTCCAACGGGGGGGAAGTTAATACTAGAGTTGATCTGGCCTGGGTACCCAAACTTATCCACCTTTATTAAGCATGTTTTCCATACGATCATCGTACAGATTCTATCTCTATTAGGGTCATTTTGACACGCGTAATGTCAAATTCTTTTCTTTTGGAAAGCTTTACATAAGAAAGGAACAAGTTTAGGGAAAAGAAGTAATATTGTCAGATCATCAGTTGGACTGAGATACTACTCTTTAGAGGGGTCAGTATCTCCGGAAAGGGGTCAACATCCCCGGAATATGCACCAAACTTAAAGATGTGTTGTACAGAATGGGTTTACATAATCGTATGATTCTTTTTTTTAAACTCTTCTGCCCAAGATTGAAACTTGATTAAGTCCGCCCGTCCCAAAACACTATAAAATAGAAATTCTGCCGAGGAACCGATTAAACTTGGGCCTTCACCCTTCAACAGCTTTTCATAAATATTTCTCCGCTCGTAAAATGACAGCAAGTAAGTATAATCATTTGCTTGCGCTTCCGTTGTTGCTTTCAAATCTCGCGAATGCTTAGAGGCATAACGCTTATAGGCTTCTTCAACAGCAGAAGTTCGTAACAGATGGGCTATGAAAGCCAACCAGTTTTGATGTATTGCAGAGTTTGATGCAGTTTTTAAATTATTAAGCATTCGAATATACAGTATTGTCCCTGAATCTACACTGATTGGTAAGTATGTTGTCGTTACAGATAACGCACCAACTTCAAAAAATGCATTGCCGATGGTATCAATCGTTCCATATGTAGGTGCCGTACTGCAGGCAGAAAGAAATACCAAAGGTGCTGAGATTTGAAACTCTATTACCTGATTTCCATTCAATTTTTCGCTTCCAAAGAACAGTACAGAAGATTTACTCTCTTTATCATATGCTCCGTGGCTATCTATTATTAACAAATGAGGTTTAACCTCCTCTACTGCTGTTTTCAATGCTTCAATTGAAAAACACTCTTTTATAATCACATCATTTTCTTCTGCTAATAGCTTAACGGCAGGATGCCATCGACTGAATTCCGGTTCATTGTTACCAAAAACTACTAGAGTTTTTTTTAAAATATCTCGCGGTACTAAATACTGTCGCTGTTCATGAGAAACAAAGTTAGCCATTAATCCATGTAGAGCTGTTTCTGGCAGGCGACATACATCATGTGTAAAACTCAGTGGTACACCGTTAATATCCAGCCATTCGACAGGGAGATCGCTTATAGCTACAATTTGACGATTGTCATCAGCTAGTCGCTGTAGAAGTTCTGGTGATATCGCCCTCCTACGAAACTCCTGACCAAAAGACTGGATTGTCCTTAATACTTTGGTACGATTATTTGGAGCAGTCAGTCTACCCGCTACCTCTGTTCTAAAAAAAGACAGACTCCGATACAACGTCTTTCCTTGTGCAGGTAAACGAACTATCGGCGAAAATGTAAAAGAGCTATGAAGGAAGGCAACATCATCTAGAAATTGAGTTTTCAGCGTAATTAATTGGGAAGTAAATAATAGAGCCTTTGCCGATTTAGGTGGTTTTGTTAAATGTATATAGTTTTGGGTCTGCTCAAAGTTCAATGTCGAGAAGTATTCTCTATACTCTTCTCCACTATTCCCATCAAGAAAAGATTGAACATCTGGATTTTGAAAAGGGGCAATGATAATCAGTGGTGCCAGAACCGGGTCAATTTCATATACCTGATTTACAAGCCCCTCTTCAAAACAGGTTTCAGAGAAATAATCAATTTTATCTATTTGATCGATTATTAGTTGTTGCCTTATAAATGACTTCGAGTTTATATTAGCCTCTTCGTATCCTCTAGATTGTGTGAGAAGTTGCTCTTCGGTAATAGTATTATTAATTCGTTCGCCATAATCGAAATTTCCAATTATGCTATTTGCAACCCTATAATTAGATTGTGCTGGGATAAAGGAAGGGAAATCATAGTAACCATCCCAACCCATAGAAACTTCAGGAGTCAATAATATTGGAGGAATCCCCATTAATTGGAAAACTGCCCTCTGTTTCTCGTAAACTAGTTGCATAAAATGTCCAGGATTGTGAACCTCGTTAGGTAATCTCACACATTTCTTATCTTGATCGTTTATGAAGCAATAATACCTAAGATCGGAATGGAGCGAAAATAGAATTTGATTGATCTTATCAATCCTTGTTGAATTCATATCCACAAAAAACAAATAAATTCTGTTTTTGGGCATCACAGTTAAATACTCTTCCAGATTTTCACTGTATTTAACATGGAAATGATATGGGTCACTAAATCCGCTTCTTAAAGTAGTCTCAAAATAACTAAGCGAGTCCTTCATCTGTAGTATGTCTTTCGGGAGAAAACTTATAAAGCGTAGAACATTATTATGAAACTCGGAAGGTGGAATGAATGAAAGTGTTGTCGGCTGTTTATCTATAACCAATACATAATTGATCGAAGTTAACTGATGATAACGATATAATACTCTCTCATTCATTTATATCAAATATATACAAAAATTAAACTTAATTATAGCTTCTCAGTGGTACTTATCAAAATGTAAACCAAGCTAAAAGATATTTCTCGCGCTATCCGTCTATTTACCTTCCCCGCTTCTGTCTTGTCTGCTGTTCCCATGGCAGGGCTTAAGCAGCTGTCTGTTGCTGCTGTGCATTGGGTGTCAGCGAGTCTATATTTACAATTGGAAAAAGAAATACTGCGGTCTAGGAGTTTCGGAAATCCGAAAACTGCGCCGACTTGAAGACGAAAATGCCCAATCTGTAAAGTTTTTTAGGACGGGACAGAATTTTAGTTTGAGAGAATTTATTGACGAAACTATAAATAAGGTGCTTAATTAATAGAATATAAAAAAAATAGGGAGTTTATCTGTGACTCAAATAATTTACATTTTATCAGGTTTGCTGCGCTCTTAATGTATTTATTTTGAATAACATCACCAAGTGATTAATGTACCCATTAAATCACTTGGTGATGCATTTTTTAATTATCAGATGGTTTGAGTTAAACTCCTCATAATCTAAAGTTTTTCAAGCTTACAGGTAATTGAACCTTTTATCTTTAAAGGTCTTGCTATAAAGTTTTTTATAACTAATTGAGGCGTAAGAATGAATTACACTTTTCCTTCCATTTAGATGAAATCCTTGGATTATTACTTATGGTTATTTGCCAAGTCGGGTCATTTATATTTAAATTAATAAATGCGTTATCTGGAGAAATGATTAAATTACCAATTATTACTTTTCTTTCATGGATAATCTTTCTATTAAAGGTATAGTAGCACCTCATCCTGCCACCTATTATTTCGTAAGTTCTTTTATTTTTTGAATCACTTTTCAAGTCAGATTGATCATAATGCTTATTTTTTAATAGAGTGTAATAATGAACTTTTGCATCTTTGAAATGATTTAAAAATCTTAAGTCGAACTCTCTGTTGAAAATAAAAATGTCAGTATTAAGAGTTTGCAATGAAAAGATTTTTTTAAAAAAATCTTTTATTTTCTCGTCATTATCAAAATCATGTACAGTCACTATGCAAGTTGAGTCCTTTAATACTTTTTTAATGACCTTGTTTTCCTCTTTTTTCAAATCAATATTATTGTAGCCCATTGAATCAATAGATTTATTATCTTTTGTTAACAGTACACATGGGGATTGTTTAAATGTATTATACATTTCTACACATATTTCATTCGCATTATTGCTGGTAGATTTTAAGGATTTTAATCTTCCTTCGTCCATCAGTTCTTTAAGTATTGTTTCCCATAGATCAGTGTTCTCAACTTCTTTTTCGATAATATCCACGTATTCTCGTGAAATTATATGAGTGTTGTTTTCTTGAAGAAAAATCGCCAAGTCTTCATGTGAATCCTTATTAACCTTTAATTTGAAAGCACTTTTAAAAGTATTTAAATCTGATATAATATTCATTATAATAATTCTTTAACAAGTGAGTATGAGGCATCATAAAATCCTGATGGAAATGATGGTGATAATCTACCTTCTTCACATATAGTATGTTGCGTAATTTCAAACTTATCTTTAATTCTTTTAAAATAATATATTGAAATATCATCAGATGTAACGTTAAATTTTTTGTTTTTAACTATAACCTGCAGCATTCGAATAATATGCTCACTATGGGTTTCAATAAAATATGAATTTTTATTACCGATGCTTAATAAAGTATCAATAAACTTGGCTTGAAGGGATGGGTGTAAATGAACTTCAGGTTGTTCAATAAGTAATATCTGTCCTTTTCGAGTATAGTTCTCCGATAATAAGGCCTGAAATAGGATTGGAAGTTGTAAAGACACTCCATATCCCACGTCTGTAATATTAGACCAAAAGTCATTTGTTTTTACATTAAGCCCTAGGACTGGAAATTCTTTATTTTTAATAATATCTACTTGCTCTGCTATACCAAAGCTATTAATAGTTTTGTTAAGTAATGTAATTCTGTCTTGATATTCTCGTGGCGTTAACGATGGGTCGCCTAGAACATTAATCAGCTTTTCAATATCGATTGTATTGTAAGTGGATTTCTTGTCTTCGTGAAAATAGAATCTTTTCGGCGAAGAGCCTATTGGGTTAACAAATTTAATTTTATTAATCTCTTGAATTATATAGTTTTGGAAGGTTAAGAGATAAAGAATATTATAATAAGTATGGTGGTCGTATTGTTCGATTACTTTAGTTTTTAAAGAACTATCAAGTAAGGATAAGAATCCTTCTTTATAACAAACACAGTTTTGAATAATTTTTTCTTCTCCCAGTAAATCTTTAAATTTCAAGTTGCAGTAGATTTCTTTGTAATTTTCATCATCAAGCATATCTATATGCTCAAGTTGTAATTCTCCAAGTAAATCATTTGAAAATTTAAGATTTATATTGGAATGTACATCCAATTTATTTGAAAGGGTGATATGTAACTTTGTCGTGCTGTTCTCTAAATGCTTAAAACGAATATATCCATCAAGAGCTAAATCTTTTTCTGTACGATCATAAAAATTAATATTCTCGATTACATGTTTAAAGTGCTCGTCTTTAGCTTCAAAATAGAATTCTAGTTTTCTGCTTTTTTCCCTGTTATAAATCATTTCTTCATAATTCCCCAAATCAGTAAAATCGCCTTTCAATTTTAAATTTGATTCATTGGGAGAATCTATTGTCTGCTTAAGCGATAATAGAAACTTTAACAAAGAGCTTTTGCCACCACTGTTTTCTCCAATCAAAATGTTAATTCTTTTAAAATTAAAATTTTGATTTTGAAAACTCCGAAAATTATTTATTCCTAAGTTGAACATAATAGGTACTATAATATTTATTTGTAATTTTTAATTATTGACGCCCAATTAATCTAATTTAAACTATTTGTATGTCATGTATTCCACTTTTATTTAAAACTTTTCTGATTTGAACTCCTGATCATTAATTAAATCATTTAACCTTCTTCGTGGACATGAAATGGCCTGAATTGTATGAATGACAATTTCTCCAAATTTTAAGCTAGTTACAGTGCCTTCCTTTAAATATAAGCGTATGCTTTTCCCGAATGTCATTTTGTTCGTTTCATTTTCCTTTTATCAGTAAGTATTACATCTTTATCATCCTCGGAAAGCAAAAAGTATCTATATGAGCTTCCTTCTTGTACTCTTTTTAAAGGATTCTTATCCTGAAGACCATTGAATATTTTACTAAATGCAACCGAGAAATCTTTGTCACTAAATTTTGAATCTAGATCAGAATTTACTAGATTTTTAAACTCAGCGGGAGTAAATGACTTCCCTTCAAAGACTCCATTTTCTATATATGCCCTCAGGTAAAATATTGCACCAGGTGATTTTGGTAATTTCTGGTCCTGACGATACTTTCTTAGTGGAGGGTAGTCCGGAATTTCAATATTAAATGTGAATATTTCAAAAGGTTGGAATTCAGCAGCTTTAATAACTGCCATAACATTACTTAATGATGTATTATTTTTTCCTCTAACTATTCTGAAAATTTGAATATAGCTTAGATCAGTTCTTTCTGCAAGATCTTCTAATGTAATTCCACTTGTTTTGCATTTTCCCCAAAAAGTTTGTCTAAATAGACTCAACGACTCAGGATCTATATATTGTTTAGATTGAGATTTACTCATAAAAACTATTTTACAAATTTGTAATATTCGATTTAATGTCCTATATTTGTTTACATTATGTATGCGACATGTAGAGGGTAAGAAATAAATACTCTCCATAACGATGTCTCTCTTATTGGAAAATCCGCCAAATTTGCCCAAGAGAGTACCGTAAGGTCGCCCATTTGTTACTGGAAATTATATCTTTGTATAATACCAGTAGGGGCGGTCTTTGCGTTTGTACTTCTAAGGGCCCTAATAGTTTTTACTATTAGAGAGGTTTGCCAGGCGGATTCCCTCCAATTTAGAAGGAGTAAAGACCGTTCCTGCTGGTTTTTTCAGCTAGAACTCTTCTCAAGATATCGTTGTCATAACCAAAAAAAAATTATGATTAAACGAAAAGTAACCACCCACAGAACCACTCAAGACATGATCGAGGATCAGAGTCATCGGTTTGCCAATTTAACTTTAATAAAGAACATATCCTGTGCGCCAGAATAGGGCGTTTAGTAAAACATAAGTATAAATAGGAAAGGGGAAGTTTGTTCCAAATCTAAAAGGCGCGTTTTAGTAAAAGTGTGGTTTGCTGACCATACTTAATACTAAAAATTACGTTCTAATAAGGTTAAAACTAGCTTGTTCCCATACTATGATGGCTTATGTTACCGACTTTCATTTTGATATACAATTGCTTGCATAGGCTAAATTGGATCGGATTTTAGTCTTCGTAACCTAAAATTACACTTTTCCAGTTATAAAGCAAATTTTTGTCATCAAGTTTTATTGAATTACATCAATAAAAGAAAGTCGGTTCTTGTTCTTTAACCCAAATAATGCAATAATGAAGACCATTAGATAACCAATTGACGACGACGTAAAATTGCATTTTCTTGATTTAATATTTTTTTAACTGGTTTCCTTACGGCGCGAGCCATGTCCAATTAGTTCGGTTTTAAGGGAACCAATTTAAACTTTTAAAAAATGCAAAATACTTGTTATTGGGAGAGCTATGCGCTGTCCCCAGAGAGAGAACTGTCTTCGTTTTTGAGTGAAAAGTGCGTCCCATTTATTAAAAAACCGATTATGACTACACTTTTATCCAAAACAGCATTGAAAAATGCTACACTGACTAGATCCAGAGGTCGTATGCCCTATGTGCCCAAGGCTATAGTAGACAAACGTCCAAAGGAACGGTACTATTCTTTGCTGGTTCCTTCGGAAAAAGATATCAGTCCCTTTATTTCTGTGCTGCATGGCACCCGTAATGATGTACTGCGGATAAATTTTGTGTGCATGGCCGTTTATGAGTGCTACCTGTATGCCTTTGGACTGCCCAGTAATTTTCCGAAAGAGCAGATCATCGTTTTAGGTGAAGACCGCGTAAAGTATATTCCTTGTAGAAGCTGCTATTACGGAGGTAAGCATTTATATGAATATGAGCTCACCGTGCCTGTCAATACCGCAAGAGAAGACTATCAGCAACGGATCATCAATGACCTAAATGAGCACTTTCAGTTGGAAGTGAAAATCGAGAAACTCTCGGTAGTGAAAGACAGTAGACCGATCAACACTGAAGATGGCGAATCGGTAGAGTTGATCTGGGACGAGCTGACCACAATGATCATACGGAAGAAGTAAGCATTAACAAAAGAAAAGTATTAATAAAGTTTCACTACCTGTGATCTCCGGATGCTGCCTAGGGAAAAAGGCTTGATGATCAAGCTTCCCTTGGTAGTAAATGGAGCAGGGAAGCTTTATGTCCAAAAAATTAAAATAATGAACATAAACATACAATATATAGTCAAGTTCTGGGATTATCTCCGGAAGCTATTTAAGCCTGAAAGGGAAGGTGTGCTATTGAGCAGAAAGGATACGGAATTACCTGAATATTCTGTTGCTAAAAATGCGCTAGAAAATAATATTGCACATGCAACTAGTGTTGATTTTATCAGTCAATATGCCTTCGATGAAGGTTCGACAAACGTTCGGGATAACCTTGGGACTGGTACGGGACTGATTTGGAAATCATTCGGCAGTTCTTCGACTGCTGTTCGGCAAGTTCCCGAAGGCCAGTCGAAGCGCAGTCGAACAGCACCCGAACAAGACTCGAAGGAGTGTCGAACACGTGTCGAAGCGCAGTCGAACAACACTCGAACAGGTGTCAAACAAAAGATATTAGGTAGAGTAAATCCTGATTTTTTCCTGACCAACTTAACACCAACTTCTAATTTTCTGCGACTGGGCTTCGGGTCGGCATCGGGATTTCATCGGCTACAGTGCATGAAAAGTCGAAGCACGGTCGAGCAAAACCTGAGTGGAAGTAGAAAAAGGGGTGAAAAAAGGGAGGAGAAAGTGTACCAGGAAAAGGACGGCGCAACTACGGTGCAAGTGTGTTGCAGTTACGGGGAAACTTACTACAAGGGTAAAAGAAGGTTAAAAGAAAGTCCGAACAAGATCCGAACCAATGGCTTTGCTTTTTTTATGGTTTTCATGAAAAATGTACTTGCTAAAATCGTTCTTGATATACGGTTAGCGTACGGTTTATTCACGAATGCCCTACTGAAAAGGTACCAAAAAGGTACTGCGGATGTACTGGAGAGCTACCAAAGAGCTAGTGAGGTTAGTAGCTTAGCAGTGCTTGGAATGGCTTGTGCTAGGCAAGTACGGGGATATGGTTGTTCATGTGTTGCCCAAGCGTCCGTAATGCGTATGCTAAGTACTGGTAATGCATGGATAGTGCGTAAAACGGTACCTGTTTACGCACTACTAACGCACTATCAACGCATTATCTATGCTTCATCCATACTTAATCCCTACACGGAAAGTTCATTATCTCAAATAAGAGGATTTAAGCGATCCAATTTCTTTTGCCGGGCATCTGAGTGGTTTTGCATTAATAATAAGTCTAATCGCTTAAAATGCTTTTCAAATCAAGCGCAAGGAGGTGTTAGTGATGTTGTGAATGAGGGATTTGTAAAGCTATCACTAAAATCAAGGTTTTCAGCGGTAATGATCTTACTGCTGATAGTGACCTTCGGATCGGTATCCGCACAAGCTCAGAATAAGCAAAATTATGTGCTGCAGGGAACGGTTATTTCTGCTGTAGATAAGAAGCCATTACAGGCTGTATCCGTGCGTGTTGAAGCGGACAATGTGAAGACATCGACCAAGAAAGACGGTTCTTTCAATATCGCTGTATCCCAGCGTACCGGCAAAGTGAAGTTTACGTCTGTCGGCTATAAAACTCTAGAACTGGATTATACATCTGGCGCGGTGTTGTCTGTGCAACTATACGCTATTGAAAACCAGCTTGACGAAGTAGAAGTGGTGAGTACGGGGTTTCAGAAAATCCCAAAAGAGCGAGCAACAGGGAGCTTTGAATTTGTGGATAATAAACAGTTGAACAAGCGTGTTGGCTCATCTATTATCGATCGATTGGAAAATATGAGCAATAGCTTGCGTATTGATAAAGAATTCAAATGGCTTGATCGTGCACAGTACCAATCTGTCCCCAATTATAGTTTCGAAATGAGAGGTAAATCTGCTTTACTGGGTGCGCCTTCACGGACTATTATTTTGGATAATGTGGTGTATGAAGGAGATTTAAGAGATATCAATCCGAATGATATCGAATCGGTGTCTATACTTAAAGATGCAATTGCGACTTCATTATGGGGCATTTATGGAGGTGGAGGTGTCATTGTCTTAACGACAAAAAAGGGGAGTTTGAATAGTGCTACAAAATTATCATTCAATTCAAACTTAACCATTCAAAAGAAGCCAGATATATATGCTTTACCCTTTATGAACAGTAAAGATTTTATTGAATATGAAACTTTTTTATTTGACAAAGGCTATTTTAATTCGAGATTGAATGATACCTATAGTTATACTACAGTGAGCCCTGTGGTAAAGCTTTTGGATGAAATGAGAAAAGGAAACCTGTCATCTGCTGAGGCAAAGACGCAAATGGACCTTTACAGTACCTATGATATTCGTGATGATTATTATAAATATGTCTATAGAAATGCTATCAACCAGCAATATGCACTGAATCTTTCGGGAGGTAGCAATAAGATTTCGTATAGTTTTTCAGCGGGCTATGACAAAAATATCAATAACAAGATTTCTTCTGATAATGAAAGGACCACATTAAGATCTTTCATAAAGGTATCTCCGCTATCTAAACTTGACATTGTTGCTGACATCAATTTTACAAACGTAAATGCAAGGGATGCCAGTATAGATCAGAGTATTGCTTATGGTGCTCTTGATGCAGGGGCAGGGGGACTAGCATGGCCTTATCTCAGATTGGTAGATGCTTCGGGTAAACCGATTCCAAATGATGCAGTACCTGTAAATAAGGCTTTTCGTGATACCGCGGGAAATGGAAAGTTACAGGACTGGACTTACAACCTGCTGAACGAAGTTGATGGGAATTCGCAGATTTTAAAATCCAAAAATCTAATGGCTACTATTTCTATGGCATATCAATTTAAGCCTGATCTCAATGTGCAGTTGATTTACAATTATCAATATAATCCAGTAAAGGTTTCAGATTGGTTAGGATTAAAATCGTTTAAAATGAGAAATCTTATTAACTATTACAGTCAATGGAATGATGTTGAACTTTTGAAAACACCGATTCCAGTTGGTGATAGGTTGTCCCTGAGTAATACGGGAAATCAAACTCAGATGGGAAGAGTGCAGATCAATTATTCACCTGTTTTTAAGGATGGTATTCATCGGGTTGATTTTCTTGGTGCTGCCGAAGTGAGAGAGAAACAATTTGAGCGCGATGTTAATACCCAATTTGGATATGATCCTACCAATCTTAATTTTATTCCAATTGATGCCGTTTCCATATTTCCGTATTTAAACCAAAAATTTGGAGGAGGTGCCATTTCGACTGCAGATGCTTTTGAAAAGACTATTAATAGATACGTATCATTTCTTGCTAACGCAAATTATTCTTATCTCAACCGATACAACCTATCTGCTAATATTCGAAAAGATGCCTCGAATCTTTTTGGAGCAAAGACAAATCAAAAATGGCAACCATTATGGTCTATCGGTGCTGCCTGGGAGATCAATAAAGAATCGTTTTTAAATTCTAAGGATATCAATCTTTTGAAATTACGGGGATCCTTCGGTTTTAGTGGACATGCAAATGCTGAATATGCCGCACAATCTATTATTTACTATAACGGTACGATACCTTTGACAAATCTGCCCTATGCCAATATTACTTCTCCTGCTAACCCTTCTTTGTCCTGGGAGAAAATTCGTACGATTAATCTTGGTCTGGATTATAGTTTTTTTGGTAATAGATTGATGGGGTCTGTTGAATGGTATAAGCGAAATTCTCAAGATTTGATGAGTACTGTTTTAATCGATCCTACTATCGGTTTTGAATCCACAATAAAAAATGGTGGTGAATTGGAAGGAAAGGGGTGGGAGCTTGAAATAAATAGTTCGAATATAGAAACTCGGTTATTCAAATGGAAAACAAAACTATTGGTAAACCGCAATAGAACTCGAGTTCAGAAATATGACTACAAATTTGCTTTTCCTTATAATTATGTGATGACTTCTGGATCTACCAGTTCACAATATAGGAAGGGATATGATGTAGGGACTGTATTTGCGTACCGCTCAGCAGGCCTTGACCCTGAGACTGGTGATCCACGAGGATATCTTGATGGAGAAATCAGTAAAAATTACAGAGGGATTATGTATGGAGGCATGGAAAATATCTTAGATGTCGGTTCTGGCGTTCCTCGCTATTATGGTTCACTTGGTAACGAGTTTACGGTGGGGAATTTTTCTATGACGTTCAATATTCAAGCGCGTTGGGGATTTAAATTTTTTAGACAATCCTTTAATCAACAGACTGCGGCAGAAAATAGGGTAGGTTATGGCGATTATAACCAAAGATGGCAAAAACCTGGTGATGAAATGTATACAAATGTACCATCGTTAAATTATCCTATTGATATATTCCGTGGTCGATTTAACAGTGGAACTACCGATTGGGTAGAAGACGGAGCAAATATACGTTTGCAGGATATTTTGATTTCTTATCGTGTTGGACGATTAAAGTATATCAAGGATCTTTCTATATATGGTTTCGTTAAAAATATGAATGTTATGCTCTGGCGCAAAAATAACGTGGGCATAGATCCTGAATATCGAGATGCAATACCTTTTCCGTTGTCAGTTTCTTTTGGCGTTAATATGAGTCTTTAATTTTAAAACTGAATATGATGAAAAATATATATTATTTCTTTTTGGTAAGCCTCGTTTCTCTAGTTTCATGTGATTCTTTTTTAGAAGTTAAACCAAATCAAAAAATGACTGTTCCAAGTACACTTAAGGATTGTGATGCGTTGTTGGATGATTATTATACCATGAATAATAGTTACCCGGTTGTGGGAGAGATCGCCTCTGATCATTATTATTTAACAAGTACTTCCTTTGAAGCAATAACCCAAAATGCAGATAGAGACAGCTATTTATGGAATTCGCAAACCGATATTGCTACTGAAAATTGGGCTTCTTGCTATAAAGTGGTGTTCAATGCTAACCAGGTTCTAGAAGTTCTACAAGATATCAACAGAGAAGGAGATGTCAGTCATTATGATCGTGTGAAAGGGGAGGCCCTTTTTTTTAGAGCGTTTGCATATATGCAATTAGCAAATCTATTTACATTGCCTTATAATACCAGCACGGCAGATCAAGATCTTGGTTTGGTATTGAGACAGACAGCTTCTGTCGATGAGCAGTCAAAAAGATCATCACTCAAGCAAACCTATAATCAGATACTGGAAGACTTGACTGCTTCTTCTTTACTGTTACCCATGAGCTCTAATTACAAAACGCGCCCCACAAAAATGGCCGCTTATGCGGCAATGTCAAGACTCGGGTTGATTATAGGAGATTATAACCTAACGGTTTCATCTTCGAAAGAAGTACTTAATCAAAACTTGGTTTTAATAGACTATAATACATTAAACATCAATTCAGACGCTCCTTTTTCTAGGTTTAACAGTGAAACACTGTTTCATGCTACAACTTTGACTTCTGACTGCCTGGATCCAAACGTAGCTTATGTAGACAGTACTTTGTACCGATCTTATATGGAAATGGATTTAAGACAGGTGCTTTATTTCAGGAATGTTGAACCCGATGTGTATGCCTTTAAAGGTAAATATGATGGTGAAAACAATTATACTTCTTTTGCAGGATTGGTATTGGATGAAGTTTATTTCAATTTGGCAGAAGCATATGCGCATCAAAATAAAATTGATGCGGGAATGGATCAACTTAACACGCTATTAATTACGAGATGGAAGTCTTCAGAATTTGTAAAATTTACAGCCTTAAATAAAGAAGAAGCGCTTTCCAAAATTCTGGAGGAGAGAAGAAAATCTCTTATTATGCGCAATGTGAGATGGATGGATATAAAACGGTTAAGTTTGATTCCGCTGCTTGGCAAACCATTGATCAGAATGATGGATGGAAAGCGATATGATTTATCAATAGGAGATCTACGATACGCATTTTTAATCCCTTCTGGAGTAGTCGGTTTAGCTCCAGAAATAACTCAAAATATCAGATAATATGAAAAACTTAACAACACTATTATATATACTTTGTTATTTGCCATTTTTAGTAAGTGGTCAATTAAAATCACTTCGTATAGGTGATCATTTTAGCTATACTCAACCGTTACAGGTTATAAATTCTCCTGTACGATCTATTGATGTCACTAGTCTTGGAAAAGAACTGTTAATACTAGATTTTTTCACCTCATCTTGCGGAAGTTGTATTGAAGCAATGCCAAAAAATAATAAATTGCAGACTATTTTTAACAGTAAAATACAAATACTTCCTGTTGGAATTGAGTCGCGGGAAAGAATCACTAAATTAGTAAGCCATAATAGCTATATGAAAAATCTTCAATTTCCTTTAGTTGTTGAAGATACCGCATTGACTAAGATTTTCCCGCATCAAGGTGTTCCCCATGTCGTCTGGATTTATAAAGGAAAGGTAGCTGCAATAACAACCGGCGATATGGTTACAGCCGAAAATATAGAACAGATACTTACTGGTCAGTCCGTATCAGAATGGCCAATGAAAGATGATTTTTATTATGAGGAGCAAACAGTATCGCATCGTGTCGATTCAGGATTTTACAGCAAATTGTTGCCTTATATAAATGGTGCGGCATTGAATTATGCCGTTGATACGATTGGTGACCATGTCCGTGTTAAGATGACTAATGTTACTACCGTACCTGCTTTCCTTTACCTTTTTGGACAATTGGAGCAATTACCATTAATGAAGAAAGAACGAATCATTCTTCAAAATGTTGACGTGAATGATTTTGAGAATCTGGATTCTATACCAGAATCTTTATGGATGCAAAAGCATGCTTTTGGTTATGAAACAACTTGGTCATTAAAGCTAGAACATAAAAAGCGTATGGAAGCTATAATTAATGATCTTAGCAATCGCTTGAATCTGAGTGTTGAGCTCAAATATGAAAAATCATCTATCTGGGTTGTAAGAGCATTGCAAGCAAATCTCCCTTTAGTTAGTAATATCAAAAAGAAGACATCCCTCAGAAACTGGATTACGATGCTTGAAATCTTTAATACGGCATTTCCTCCTATAGAGCTAGAAAATGTAAGCGATATAGAAATAAATACGGAGACAGTAACAGATTTTGACAGTTTAAAACTTGTTTTAAATAAAAATGGATTTGATTTACAGCGCGTAGATAAGCCTATTTTATCTTTGGTAGTTCGATCTAAGTGATAATTAGAAAGGCTGAAGATTATTCTTCAGCCTTCCATTTGTTCAATTAAAGCGAATTAAGCTTTCAATTTAACATTTGCACTGCTTGTACGTGTATTTAGTGCAGTTACCATTTCGCTTAATAAAGCTTGATTGATAACGGGTTGTCCTCCTGAATTTGTCGCATTGATTGTACAAATTTGGTTATTTCCTAAACAATTAGGAGGGGGCGATCCTGCAGGAGTATAACTCGTTTGCTCAGCAGGATGTGCGGGATCTATGATTTCAAATAGTGCCATCTTGGTCTTCTTTAGTAATAATGAAGCTTATTATTACAGACAATTTTAAAAGTTTTGAACTGCCCATTTTTAATAATAAACTGAAAAATTGATTTATCCTTGGTTGCGAGGTGCAGAGTTGTCAATTCTACGGTCCGGCCTGCTGAGTTACCCCGAAGGGTGTATCTATCATAAAGATAAACAGCAGGGCTTTTATTGCTCTTACCCGCCTATGGGGAAGACTGCAAATTTTTGTCTGTATCGCTTGATACTTGTCTTATCTGTTTTCATAGCTATTGTTTTTAGTTCTTATTTCCATTTGTCTATTTCAAAATAAAGGACAAATTCAGATCTCAAATCGGGTATGGCGGTAGTATTTTACTTTTTCTTGTCTTATCTGTTTTTATCATATTCTTTTTAAATTTTATTCATTGAAACCCTAGCTCTTTTGGAGCTAGGGAGTCATGGCTGGTTTCACATTAACAGGCGGCATCCAACATCACCGACGATTAATTTTTTTATAATCAATCTCTTACTTAAAGAGTAGCGCATTCATTTTACTTTAACAAAGGGGACTATAGCGTTCTTTTGGTTCGATATAGTCACCTTTGGAAAGCGCTTGTACTACTTCTATCGTACGCTTCAATTCAAAACTAATACGAAAACGAACATTTTGGAGGGGAGACTTTTTTGAGATGGAACCTGTTTTAAAGGGCTTTAAAATGAGCTCCCTTTTAGCAAAGGGGAGAAATGAGGCGAAATTGGTGTAGAAGAATTTCTTGTTATAAAAGGTCATTCAAGCCTATTACGCTTGAATATTGACCTTTATTTGGTTTGTACATGAGAAATTATGGGGGGAGTCCCTGATTTCTAAAAATTTATTAAATTATCTGCGATTTTTTCCGCCCAAATGGTCAAAATCACGCTCTATAGCCTGCAGCATTTTTGTCAAAATGCCGTGGACATGAGTTGCTCCACTTTCCAGTTTTTGTCTATCGAATTTTTCCAGACTATCTTTAGATACCAAATGCCCACGTTTGGTCCGGACACAAGTGGAAACATAGGAACAGACTTCTCGTTTGGTCATATCTTGGGGGTACACGTCAGCAAGATGCATGTAATGCGTAAAAAGATTGATATGGGTCGCAAACAATTGCGTCGGTATTCCTTCCGGTTTCTCAACTTCTGCGGGTTTATTAAGCTCCTCTATTTTATTTACTTCTTCAGGTTTGGTTTCGGTTGCCGCTATAGGTTTTAGTTTAACGGTTTTTCTTTGTTCCACATATTCGATGAGGAGATCTGCAAGATGCTTACGGGTAGGATCAAAGTATAATTTAGGATCACGGGAGGCTTGACTTATTCTAAGCCGGTTAATATCAATACACATCATTTGATGGTTTTCGCAAAGAATTTGAAGCTGATAGTTAATCAGCTCCGTACATCGATTAAAGAATCCCATATGATTGAAGTTGATATTGATGATGGTCTCGATAAAACGACGTTCCCAATCTTTATTGCGGTTGTCCCCAGCAATATGGGTTAACGACTGTAATAACTTACTGAAAAACAGATAATGATAATAACAGATCTGGCAAACAGCGCTGTTGAAATGATTATCAATTGCTGATTGGATTTCTGCCAGCAGATGTATTTCTATTTTCTTTTTTAAAAGTGCTTCTTTTAACGTAGGGAATTTCTCCTGCAATTCTATTTTTAAAAGCTGATATTGATAATCGGTCAATGGTTCTTCAAGATTCATATCTTGACTGTATATATCTTCATATGTCTTAAAGAGTTCATGAAATTTCAATATTATTGAATCAACCTGCTGATTTTTTTTACGGTAAATAATATTGAACATACGTCGCAATTGACTGTAGAAAATACGGAAGGATTGTTGAACGAGCTCACGGTTACCATGACTGAGGTATCTTGTATGCGAATTGATCTCAATATCCTTTAGCGCTTCTAAAAGATCTTGATCGATCTGTTCATCTTCTTCTTTGTTCAAATGAGGGATACCATAGGCTGCTATGAGCTCCCTTAGGTTCGTTAAAACACTAATCATAATTAGTAATAAAATGGGAAATTTATATATGCTTACTAAAATTAAACAAGAAAAGAAGAGTTATCAAGTTTTTCCTATTATAGGGAAAAAATATAAATTTCCAATATTCTGAAAAGTATCGGTTTTGAAGCTTAAATGAATTTTTTCAGTAAATTAGTACTAGCTCAAAGGGGACAATTGCTTTGTAACAAAATTTGCTACAGAGCTGCTTGTTTTTGTTTCAATGAGACAACATTGAAGATCTTTTGATCTTAACAATGATTAAATTTCGAAAAAAGAATGCGAAACCACCTTAAATACTAACGCAATGAAAATATTTGAAAAAAAACAGAGCAAGGAGCCACCTGCTAGGTACCCAGAAAATTCTCAAGGAGATTTTTATGTGGAGAATGATGCTTGTATTCGTTGCGGGGCTCCGGAATTTGAGGCGCCTGACCTCATTGATCATTCGAAAGCTGAATACGAACATTGCTATTTTAAAAAACAGCCAGAAACTCCAGATGAATTGGAAAGAGCGATATGTGCTATGCAGGTTTCATGTATTGCGGGTCTACGGTACGGAGGTACGGATGAGAAAATATTGAAACGGCTTTATAAGGAAGGATTGGAAAATGAATGTGATCATAAACCTAAAGGCAGGTTTGGCTTTTTAAAGAAATTTTTGAAATGAAGTAGTCTCTAACGACTAAATTTTACAGTAGACATTAAAGTAATAATTCCGCCAAAGTATTGAAATTTAAAAATGAGCATAGTAAAAATACCGAAAAAATTACGAGATATTTTGGACACTTTACGAAGTGGACAAATTGAAATTGGTCTAGAGCAGTTAGAGCAAATAAAAGGCTTTGAACCTCAGAAAGCTATAGTTCATGCGGAGATAAATTACTTCAACAGCAATTACGAAAGTGCGATGACAAACGATGAAAATGGTTTGCCTTTTAATGAGCAATGGTATGCTGGAAACGTTTTAAGTGAGCACTTTTCTGCATACACAAATACGGCTCTAATGACGGGCAGTATTTTAAGAGCAGAGACTTTTTACAGCAATTTCTTGACTGAAAAAGAAAAATTAAATTTACCTGAACATCAGATACGTACTTATAGGTTTCAAATTGAACGTCATTTAGCTAAACTAAAGGGTGAAAATGATTTGAGTATTTCGCGTAAACCGCTCAAAATTGTAAAAGACGGTAAATCAACTGCTGAATTTATTGCACAATTAAAGCAGTATCGACCAAAATTGACATTTGATAGTGAAAAAGGAGCGGAATACCTGCTTCACTTTATGCTAGAGTCAGGAAATACGGACGAAAGTCTAGCCTATTATGAAAAGTTTGCTGCTAAAATTTTCCTAGATGATATCCACATAAATGCCGCAAGACTTTTTTATCTGACAGGGCAAATCGATAATGCAAAACAAGCGATATTAAGGTTTGCAAAAAATTGGTATCCTGTTGAGCACATTCAAATTTCTCCAATGGGGTTGTTCGATTATGATGACTTGTTACCGCTTTTGACAAAGGAATTTAAACAAGAGATATTAAATATTCCAAAAGGAAAATAATAAAGCAATTTAGGGAGTGACAGCTGTTGTGAAAAAAGAAAACATCTCCATTGTCACTGACAATCAGATGCTAAATTGCACGAGAAGTAGTCTACTAGGTGGTTGTGTAAACAATGTTAAAACGTACGAATGGAGAAAAATACTTTACGAATTGTAAACAATGACCCTCAAATATAAATTGGTTATAATAATCATCAAAATGAATTTCAATCGGGCTTTTTTGATTTTTGTTTCAAAGCTGTGCTCTAGAACTAATCTTAGTTGGCTTGCGCACAACATTTTTTTGTAACTTCGCACCCTTGATTGGTATTTGTGCGCTTAGTTGATTGCCTAGAAAACATCATCTAATTTACTAAATATCAGTTATTTACATAAGTGTTAAGTAGCTTATTTTACTGAATGTCAATAACTTATAGTTTTTGTCATGTGCTGAAAAAAAGATTCTAATAAAATATGAGCCAGACTTTAAAAAATTATGAATGATATAACAAGTCTATACTTGATAAAACTAATTTAAAAATGCAAAATTTATTTTCTTACGGAACCTTACAGAAAGAGCAAGTGCAAATGGAAACTTTTGGTAGACTGCTCACTGGAGAGAAAGATACTTTATTAGGGTATATTTTAAAAATGGTTGAAATTACGGACCCCGAAGTTTTACGAAAAAGCGGACAACAATTTCATCCAATAATTGAACCTACAGGAAACTTAGATGATAAAGTTGAAGGTATGCTTTTCGAAATATCAGAAACTGAAACACTAAACGCGGATAAATATGAAGTGGATGATTACAAAAGAATTGAGGTCGAGTTTCAATCAGGTAAAAAAGGATTTATTTACGTAAAAAAATAAATGATTATTCGTGGTCTATACCTTGATTCATTTCTATTTGAACCTATTTGGTTAAAAACTTAACTACTTTTGTTATTAGCGGTCAAGCTAATTGCCACACCAAAACTCAAATAGAACCATCAAAATTGGCAATTACAATGACAAACTTAATAACGATAAGAGAAAACGCGGTGAAGGACAAAAATGATGTCATTGACTTAATAAGGTTAAATACACCTGAATATTTCGCAGTTGATGAAGAAGAAGATTAACTCTTTTAAAATCACATCGTAAAGTCTTAATTATTTAACAAGCAGCACAATAGACTGTCTCTTATTGTGTTTTTTATTGACAAGATGTTTGAGTACCAACAGGGTGACCTCTTGGAGCTCGAACCTTACAATTTCTATCTACTAGGGATGATTTACTATTCGTCAGCTTGCTCAAAACTAACCAAAGAAGTCAATGCTTTAAGAAAAATTATTATTTAAGAAAATTTTCGCGAGATTCCCCAGCTGTCTTAATTTCAATCTTAAATCATCCGTCCACTGTAAGCCTATACAAAGACGCAGACAATTCTGAAATTGGTTCTGTAAAGTAAACATTCTACCGGGTGCGACACTTATTTGCTTTTTCAAGGCATACTTGTACAGTTCGACCGTATCAATTCCTTTTGGAAATTCTACCCATAACGCAAGTCCACCTTGTGGTCTGCTTATTTTAGTTCCATAAGGGAAATACTCAGCAATGGCCAGCGCATAATGCTGATAGTTTTCCTGCAACGTTTTACGAAAACGACGAAGATGATTGTCATACCTGCCTGTCATTAAGAAGTTGGCAACAGCTTCGTGAACTACAGATGTAGCAGATAAAGAGTGTACAAGTTTCAATTTTAGTATTTGGTCTTTGTACTTACCGGGAGCAACCCAACCAACACGATAACCAGGAGCAAGGGTCTTAGATATAGAACTACACCACAAAACATTACCGTCCATATCAAAAGACTTACAGCATTTCGGACGCTCAGCACCAAAATAAATATCCCCATAAGTATCATCTTCAATAAGCGGAATATTAGCCATTGACAAAAGGGCTACTATTTCTTTTTTGCTTTCATCGGGCATGCAATATCCCAAAGGTGTGTTGAAATTGGGTACTAAAAGGCAAACATTTATCTTAGGTAACAATTTTTTCAAAGCATGAATATCTATTCCGCTGACAGGGTGTGTAGCCACTTCGACTACATTCAGTCCTAAACTAACAGCAAGTTGCAGAATACCCGGATAACAGGGGCTTTCTAATGCTAAGGTGTCGCCTGGTTTCGTTAATGCCATAAGGCACAACGACAAAGCGTTCATACAACCATGTGATGTTATGATATCGCTTTCCTTTAAATTCCCTTCCCAAGACAATGAACGAGCAGCAATCATTCTCCGTAGCTTTACATTGCCCTGTAAAGTTTCATATTCCGTACCACCCTCTTTTAGTTCCCTTGTGGCAAGTACGATTTCTTTTTTCAGCCTTGCCAACGGCAATAAACTGCCAGAGGGGACACCGATAGAAAATAGCGTTAAGTCATTACGTCCCATAGTGGAATAAACATCATTAATTAAATCGTTCGGCTCTGTATTATTGGAAACAGACAAGGGCGCACTAGGTTCTGGTAACGTAAGTTTTAAATAACTTAATGGACTAACAAAAAAACCTGACTGAGGTTTTGACTGTACAAGTGATTGTGCTTCCAGTTCAAGATAAATCCTTTTGGCTGTATTCATGCTTATTCCATGTTCTTTGCTCAATATTCTTATAGACGGCAAACGTTCCCCCGCTTTCAAAATACCTGCCTTGATTTTATTGGCAATGTTTCCAGCTATCTCATTGTATAAAAAATCTCTTTTCATGTTGTAAATTTAACTGTATCCATTGAGATATCAAAAACTGTAACTGTGTTTATTTATGTAAATATCCGAATTTTGCATAAAAATAATATACAATGATAGAATCGGGTATGAGTAAAGTAAAAGATAGCATAGCACAAGGTTGGTTAAACGGCTTTATTGGTGTCGTATTATTTAGCGGTTCGTTACCGGCAACGCGAATAGCGGTTTTAGAACTTAATCCTGTGTTCCTGACGGTTGCCCGTGCTTCCATTGCGGGAATACTTGCCCTTATTGCCTTGTTGCTCTTTAAAGAAAAACGCCCGGAACGAATACACATTTTACCCTTGGCTATTGTAGCCCTTGGTGTTGTCGTAGGTTTTCCTTTATTGAGTGCATTAGCATTGAGATACATTACTTCGGCTCATTCCATTGTATTTTTAGGGATATTACCCGTGACAACGGCTTTGTTTGGCATCATTCGTGGTGGCGAACGCCCAAAATCTATATTTTGGTTTTTCTCTATTATAGGCAGTCTTTTGGTGATAGGTTTTGCAGTGGCGGAAGGTCTGTCAGCTTCACCTATTGGTGATATGCTAATGCTTGGCGCTATTATTATTTGTGGATTGGGATATGCCGAAGGGGCAAAATTGACAAAGGTACTGGGCGGTTGGCAGGTAATCTCTTGGGCATTGATACTTTCAGTGCCTGTAATGTTACCACTCACATTTATCTATATGCCGTCATCGTTGGAGGGTGTTAGTACAGGAGCTTGGGTGAGCCTAGCCTATGTGTCACTGTTCAGTATGTTTATTGGTTTCATCTTTTGGTATCGAGGGTTAGCACAGGGCGGCACTGCGACCGTAGGACAGCTACAGTTGTTACAACCGTTTTTTGGTTTGGGGTTAGCCGCGTATTTACTTCACGAACATGTTAGTATTGGTATGTTGGCCGTTACAGTCGGTGTAATCCTTTGTGTGGGAGGTACAAAGAAATTTGCCCGGTAAATCAGTTCAATTAATAAAAAGAATAATAAAGTAAAACACTAAATCCCATAAAGGATTAATGACCATAAACACAGATTAAATTTATAAAGACTCCTTTTATCAGGTTTGGAATTTTCATTCAGCATCCGAAAAAGACTGAAATATTGGATGTAACGGCCTAAAAAATGGTGATACACCGAAAATAATTTTGTGTATTGATACTGGTCAAAAAAAATAATTAACTTTTAGTGGTAAAACATTGAAAAAAAAGGCAAAGCAACAGATTAATTCAATTTTCTCAAAATAAAGCAGCAAGAATACCAATGAACTATACAGTAAAACAAATTGCAGAGATCACCAATGCACAGATCATGGGTGATAAAAATTTAGTGATCAGAAATATCGCGTTTGACAGCAGGATTATTTATTCTATAAAGAATACGGCATTTATTGCGATCAATACGCATAAGAATTCCGGTGAAAAATTTATTGAATCTGCAATAGACCGCGGTATCAGTGTGATCATTTCTGAGCATCAATATCCGCAGTTTGAAAATGTAACATGGATCCTTGTCGAAAATTCGGTTGCTTTCCTTCAGAAACTCGCCCAATATCATTTTAAACATTCTCATATTAAATCTATTGGAATTACCGGAAGTAATGGAAAAACCATTCTTAAGGAATGGCTTTATCAGTGCCTTTGGAATGAATTTCCAACCGTAAAAAGTCCAAAAAGTTTTAATTCTCAGATTGGCCTCCCACTATCTCTACTGCAGATCAACGATTCTTATAAACTTGGGATTTTTGAAGTAGGTATTTCAAAGCCTCACGAGATGGAGAAACTTGAAGATATTTTTCATCCGGAGATTGGATTGCTTACCCATATCGGGAATGCCCATGCAGCCAATTTTAAATCGGAAGAAGAATTGATAGACGAAAAAATAAAGCTTTTTAAAGATTCTAAGGTTATTGTTTACAATGGCGATCATCTATTGGTTGCCAAGAAGATACACGAACTGTATTCAAGTAAAAAAATAATTTCTTACGGACTTAAAAATAATAATAATGTTTTCATTAAAGAAGGTATTACCAAGGATGATAATATTACTGTTGTTTATTTTGACGAAGAAATCTCATTCCCTGTTCATCAGAAGGACGAAGCTACACTGACTAATGCATTGGCTCTGATAACGGTTTTAAAAGAACTGAATATTGATAATCAAAAGATCATTGAGAAGATCAACTCTCTGAAAGCTGTAGAAATGCGTCTGGAAGCCATTGAAGGAATTAAAAATAATATGATTATTAATGATTCTTTTAATCTGGATCTTGATTCCCTAAAAACGGCGCTTCAATTTCTGAATGAATATAAGAAATCTAAAAAATCACTGGTCTTAACAGATATCGTAGGGGTTAATTCTAATTCCAAAGAACTCTATGAAGAAGTCTCTGAACTAGTCAATGATCAAAAGTTTGATTCTGTTTTCCTGATTGGGGAAGAAATATCAAAATTCACTGAATTATTCAAGTCCAAAACTTCAACTTTCCTCAATACCCAAGAATTAATTGACAGTAAGCATCTTACTGAAATTGAAAATCAGCTTATTCTGCTCAAAGGAGCCAGAAAATTTGAAATAGAGAAACTGAAAGATATCCTTGAACTGCGAAAGCACGATACCGTTCTGGAGATTAACCTTAATGCCATTTTGCATAACATCAATTATCACAAATCCCTACTGAAATCAGGGACGAAAATGATGGCGATGGTAAAAGCTAACGCTTACGGATTGGGTAGCTACGAAATTTCTGAATTCTTACAGCATCATCATATTGATTATCTGGGAGTTGCATATGCGGACGAGGGTATTGAGCTTCGTAAAAAAGGAATCACGACTCCCATTATTATCATGAATCCTGAACAGCACAGCTATGAAGCGATTATTGAATATAATCTGGAACCCGAAATTTACAGTTTCAGAGTTTTAGAGCTGTTTTATGAAGCAGTTCAAAAATCCGGCTATGATAAAATATATCCTATTCACATCAAGCTTGAAACAGGAATGCACCGTCTTGGTTTTAAAGATTTTGAATTAGATCAGCTAAGCGAAACTTTAAGACAAAAGAATGTAAAAGTCCAAAGTATATTCAGTCACTTATCATCTTCTGATATGCCTGAAGAAAAAGAATTTACAATCAGACAGTTTGACGTTTTCGAAAAAAATTCCAGTTATCTGATTGAAAAACTGAACTACATTCCTATCCGACATATCCTGAATTCATCAGGAATAACAAGCTATACAGACCATCAGTATGATATGGTTAGAATTGGAATCGGAATGATCGGAGAGTCACCATGTAGTGAAATACAAAAACAACTTCAGTCTGTGGTAAGTTTTAAAACCGTAATTTCACAGATATCAACGGTTGATACCGGAGAATCTGTAGGTTACAGCAGAAGATACAAAGCAGATCATCCATCAAGAATTGCTACTATTCCTGTAGGATATGCTGATGGAATACCAAGACTTATCGGCAACCAGACGGGAAGTTTGGGAGTAAACAAAGTATTGGCACCCATCGTAGGGAATCTCTGTATGGATATGATGATGATCAATGTAGACAATATCCCAAATGTAAAAGAGGGTGATACGGTCACCATCTTTAATGCAAAACCAAGTTTAAAAGAATTCGCAGACTACTGCAAAACAATAACCTATGAAGTGTTAACATCGATTTCACCCCGGGTGAAAAGGATATATATAAAAGACTAGTTATGAGAAAACTCCTGATCCTTCTCTTCGCATTCCAGCTCCTCGCGAAGTAATGGAAAAACTAGGAAGCCATAATATGTAACTAAAGCCCATTACAGAACTCATTTAGAAAAATAAGCTGCTGGGCGGTGGTATTTAAGAAGGCGAGGGGTAAGGGGAATTCAATATTGAAGCGTACGAATGGAGACAAATACCTTACGAATTGTAAACGATGACCCTCAAATATAAATTGGTTATAGATTGCCAGCGATAAAACGTGTAATTTACGGGAGTTCTTAGTATTGCTAAATGAATATAATCATGATGAGAAAATATCTTTGTATAATGCTTCTTTTTATCGCTGCAGTGGATGGTCTGCATGCGCAAACGGTGACCAGTAAATTGCTTCCTACCAAATTAAAGGCAAGTTTTGAACGTGTAAAAGATGCTATCCCAGATATGCCCGGCTGGTATATTGATCAGGATATGGAGGTTAAAGCCCTGGCGCATACAGATACTACGGCTACCTTTGAAATCCAGGAAAAAGGTTTAAGTACTGAAATTCTTGTTGATAACGAAAAAGAGTATAATAAGCTGGTCGCAGCGGCAGCAAAAGACGTTTCCAAACCAAGTATTTATATGCTCTATAATTACAAGTTAAAAGGCAAAAAAACGCAGTTTGTGCCGATAAAAAAAAGCTTTTTATTTTTTGAATACGGGTTTATCTGGACACTGACCGTAAAAAAAATAGCAGAAAACGAAACTGAGCTTTCATTTGCATATAAATCGCTGGCTCCCACATTTGCCAATAAAATTGAAAGCGAATTTAAAAGCGATACGTATTATAGCAACAAAATTCTAAAAATTTCGGTCGATGATAAGCGCATGCGTGAACGGATCAACGATATTTTGATCAATAAAATGCATGTCGACAGGGATTATCCGGCGCCATCTTATCCAATGCGTAACTAGGTTTTATACTTTGTGCCAAGCTATAATCATTGAAATGTGATCATGTTCAAATATTTCTACGGCGTAACTACCATATAGCCATCTTTTAAATCAGATCCTGTAAACCAGATTGGTCTTAGGAAATCTTCTTTTGTGATAGGGGTAGTCAGATAATGACGAATAATTTCAAAAGGGTCTCCGTCCAGAAGGTCTACTTGCTTTGTATCCGAAATTTGGAAATGAATGGTTGAATTTGCCAAGATTGCCTCGTCCTGCTCGGTTACTGCTCTTTTATAATATTTTTTTTCTATCAATGTTTTTATCGTTTCATAGTCCGCATCAGACTCAATGAAAATTGATGCGGCTCTTCCAAAGGAGATTCCATCAACATACATATAGTCCTGTGGGTCACGACCCTTCATAGCAACATGTGCTCTTGCTTTGGCAAAATCGGGCATACAATCTAAACTATAGATAAGATTGGTGAATTTTGCAGCATATAGGGGTTTGGAATTTTTAGCTTTTGGGTTGACTGCAAGCATTATTTCTGCATTAATTTTTTGACCAAAAAATGCCCCTAACTTGTCATAAGATGCTACTTTTCGGGTATGGGGTGACGATTCGCTTACTATTACTGGTAATACATCCTCATCAAAATCTTTCATTATAAATTTGATCATCGCAGATTTGCTCGGAACTATGAGCGTGACATCTGTTGTCTGTAAATAATCTACAGGCGGAAGGTTTGGAGCTTCGACAAATTCATAATTATCCGCATTGAGCGAACTGATCTTCATAATTGCACCTAGGTATAGTTTCTCAATATTTTTATTGGTGAAAATCCTGTCTCTGTCATCGTCGACTTCTTGTGCTATGACGTTTAAACAAAATAGGTTCAATAGTAGTATGAGTATTTTTACTTTCATGACTTTACATTTTCGGGTACATAAATAATCTTGATCTTTAACCAGATCGTTTTCATAGCGGCTCTACTTTTATCACTCAATATGTCATTGATCGACGATGGATTGTAAAGCTGACCCGAGCGGAGGGCATTGGAATTTTCGCTTTTTAATTGGCTGTTATAGAGTGCAATATTTAATGAGATCTCATTTTTGTCGTTCTTGGTAGCAAAGTGTTTCCAATCCTTGTTTTGATCCTGATAAATAAACAAATCTTCTTTTTCCCATTTTATTTTATACGACTCTTTGTAGCCACCAGCTTTAGTAATGAACAGTGAATCCTTTTTGAGGGTCATGGCCTGAGGCCTGAAATATTTTGGACGATTCTTGAATTTTTTTTCTTGATCAGTTTGTCCAAATGAAGATATTAACGCATTATTTTGATAAAGGCCAAATTCCAATTGGCTCTCCGAGCTGTAAACATATGTCTGATCCTTTATCGGGTCTGGACCTTTCTCAGGTTCTGGCTCAGGTATTACTTTTGGTTCTTCGGGAGTTGTTTTTGTACAGGATTGGAATACGATAGCTCCTATAAAAAGTATAAGGATATATCGAATATTGATAGCGGGTATTCTCATTTCATTAAACTTATAAAGTTAAAAGCTCTATTTTTGCTTATATCACATTTGGTTTTCTTTGTAAATTTAGTGATTGTAAAATAGATTAACAAAATTAAATTCTCTTTATCGGGAATATTTGATTTTAAAAATCTGTTGGTTGCTACCTTTGAAAAGTTTTTAGCCTTTGTTGATGGGATCAAAAGTAATGTAGAGATAGGATGCTCACTCTGACAATTCTAAAGTTCTTTTCTTTTTAAACTTCAATTCCGAGATCAGAGTTCCAATAAAAATGAGGCTTCCTCCGAGCAATAATTTTATGGATAAACTCTCATCTAAAATAAAGTAGGCCGCCACTGCCGCAAAAATAGGTTCGAACAAGTAAATAATAGCTACTTTTTCAGCGGAAATATATCGCTGGGATATATTGGATATGGTATACATATAGGCTGTTGAAAATATTGAACAGTACAAAATACCTAACCAAAAACCTTCGTTTTGCGGAATCCATACTGTATTGTTATCCATCACTGTAAAACCAAACATAATAATGGTACAAAAGAAAAACATAGGAACAATCGTAGGTAAAATATTCTTCAGTAGACTATACTTTTCCACCTTTATTAAATAGACTGCAAATCCTATGGCACCTATAAATGTATACAAGTCACCTAGTCCAATGCTGAAGTTTTTATTGACGGAGATTATCATCAAACCCATCAACGCAACTGTAGCTGCCAACCAAATTTTTAATTTTACTATATGTCTAAAGAAAACCAGTTTTATAATGGGAATTATTACAACACAGATGCCAGCAATAAAAGCACATTGAGAGGCTGAGGTCATCTTGACTCCTAATGTCTGCATACTGATTCCGAACGTGAGTGGTACAGCAAGGAGAAGAGCATTTTTTAATATGCTCTTATCTATTTTAGAAAAATACTTAAAAAAAAGTATCGAAAGAATTATTGTGGCCAGAAAAAATCGGTAAAATAAAAATGTATACGATGACCCGCTCCCTATGGCAGTCTTTGTGACCGGAAATGAAATGCCCCAAAAAGCTGTTCCAAGAATCAGAAGCAGTATAAACAGATTTTTACTTTTCATATTAAAAGATGACTACAGCATTTTTTTCATCATGATATCAGTTTGCTCATCGTCACCTAGAACAAATATGTGTTTGTCAAACTCTACAAAACCATTTTTCTTGTAGAAGCTTATCGCTCTAGGGTTCTCTTCCCAAACACCTAACCATACATATTCAGATTTTCTTTCCAATGCGATCTGTAGCGCTTTTTCGTAAAGAATCTGACCGATTTTTTTTCCGTGATAATCCTGCAATACGTAAATCCTTTCTATTTCCAAGCTTTCGTGATGCTGCTCTTCAGTTTGAGATTCTCCAACATTTAGTTTTAAGTATCCTATCACTTCCTGGTTATCTAAAGCAAAATAAAACTCTGAATACGGATTGGTCAGTTCTTCTGTCAACTTATCTACTGAAAAACCTTCCTCAAGATATTTTTTCATATTTTCTTCCGTATTGCTTTCGGAAAATGTTTCGAAAAACGTTTGTTTTCCAATTTTTTGTAAATCTTTTATATCACTTAAAGTGACCTTTTTGATATTGATTTTTTCCATTTTTTTTATTTTGAAATGTTCCACTCATAGTTTAACCATTCTGTATTCTCATTTGCACCCAGCCGTTCGTAGAATTTTTTTCCAGATTCGTTCCAAGGTGCTACGGTCCATTTTATTTGTGCACAGTTGTTATGCTCAGCTTCGATACGTAATGCATTCATTAACTGTTCTCCGATTTTTTGACCTCTGTAATTGGTATCCACAAATAGTTCTTTTAAATAGATCGACGGTCTGTTCTGTGCCGTATACGGAAGAAAGTAATATACCAGCATACCTACGAGTGCATCCCCATCTTCAGCAACGATAGCGTAAAAGTCGGGAGGACTTTTTTTTAAGCCACTTTCTAAAACGATATCTGGTGTAATAGCAAATGATTCGATGTAATTTTCAAAGACTGCCAATTCTTTCATCAGAAGCCACAGCTTTTCACTGTCGGCAGCAACTGCCTTGCGTATTTTTATTTCTGGATGGTTTGCATTCATATTTTTAAAGTTGAATTGAAGTTTTTTTGTATTTGAATTGATCTATAAGATAATTCGTAGATCATGCTTCTAAATACAATAGATGTGATTTTAAGTTTAGTTATTATCTAATTCTAAATATACCTTATCCTCTTTCTAAGTGTAAAAGTATCAAATGTATTAATGGAAAAAAATGCTATTTTACTATTATTTAATGCGTTTTTTGCATAAGTAACAATAGGGTGAACTGCAAAATGGTGCATTAAAAGTAATTCCGCGGATGTTATGGATAATGTTGCTACGTATCTTAAATTCTCCAAATGGAAAGTTCGGGAGTATTCCAACCTGTTATTCGGAACGTCAATTCAGAAATATGTAATGAAGCGATGTATCATGGACTTCAATAGATGTAGATCTTGATGCTTCTAATATCTCCGTTAGTTTTACCTTTCAAACTACTGATTCTAATGGAGGTAAAGCAAATTGGAAGGCAACAACATAAAAAAAACGTTATCTTGGAAGGATGAAAAAGCTTGTTTTTATTCCATTTATAATTTTAATATTATTCTCATGTCAGAATAGTAATAAAACAGTAGAAAATAAAAAAGTAACGGAAATTAAGAAGGATGAGCCTTATTTTAAATCAGGTTATCATTATGTACAGCAGATACCGGATAGTTTACGAACGCCTGAACAGCAAGCATTATTAAAAAAGCTTGCGATTGTTACTTATGAAAATCTTGCCGTAAAAGATAATAAGATGGTGTTCAACTTAAGTGAAAAAGAGTTTGTAGCCAAAGGAATTCCTGTTGAATATTATGAATTAATCCAAAAAGATCTGGTCAATAATAATAAATTTATCAAAGAAAGTAATATTACTAATATGGATTCTATCCTAAAGGAATCTAATAAGCAGATCAGAGATTCACTTGGGCTATAGCAGTTTAATACACTACGCATATCGTTACTAATTCAAAAAAAGCCGTTTGCAATCATGTAAACGGCTTTTTTAAATGATAAAATTTTCACAGATGATATTCATATAAATGCCTCAGGACTTTTTTATTTGAATAATCTTACCGTTTTTTTTTACGTCTAACCCGGTTGATTATTTACCATTGCCCTTATGCTTTTGGAGGAGATATTGGTATAAATTATCTACGTCTTCCTTCAAAAAAAGCCCAGTTCCTTCTGCCATTGTGGTCGCTGTACCACAAGCAATGCCCATACGCAATATTTCTTCCGCATTTCCCTCATTTACCATAACAGAAACCATACCTGCGACCATACTATCTCCTGCTCCGACAGTGCTCCTGACTTTTACAAGGGGAGCGGCTTGTTGTATCTTTCCTTTTTCAGAATACAGTACAGCACCTTTAGCACCTAAAGAAACAACAATTATTTCCGCTTTACCGTTTTGTATCAAATTTTTAGCGGCTTCATCCATTGTGGTTTCGGTCAATTCGCTTTTTCCTGAAAGAGCTGCTAACTCTCCAATATTCGGCTTCACAAGAAAAACACCCTCGTTCACAGCTATTTCCAATGCTTTACCAGAGGTGTCTACAATGACTTTGCTGTTTTTGTGCTTACATATCTGAATAATGTCCTTTATAAATTCCGGTTTAACTTGTTCAGGTAAGCTGCCGCTTATAATTGTTATTTCAGGAAAAGTACTTATGCTTTCAATAGTTCTTAAAATATTGATTTGTTCTTCCTCAGATATAGGTTGCCCCGGAAAACCAAACCTGAATTGTTGATTATTTAAAGTATCTACAACAATAAAGTTTTCTCTTGTTTCATTTCCAACCGGCAAAGGCAAAATATCAAGCTCTTCCTTTTGCAAAAGCTCTTCAAGAAGTTTCCCTGTCCTGCCTCCCGATGTAAGAATTGTAGTTGATGCTATCCCTAATCTTTTTAATGCGCGTGATACATTAATACCTCCGCCACCGGGTTCATATTTTGGAGCTTCACAACGCAGTTTCTTTTCGGGTACAAGCCCTTTAACCGTACTGCTTTTATCAATGCAGGGGTTTAATGTTATGGTTAGGACTGATTTTGACATTTTGTTTATATTTAGCTGTTGGCGAATCATAAAGTTGCTACGGGGATTTTTAACATCGCCATTTAATAGAAATACCTATTCAAATATAGTTAAAAAGTTTAATTGATTTCCTTCAGCCCCTCTTTTGGCAATACCTTGTTAGCTATCGTGTTTTCGTTTTTTATTGTTTTATTTTGCCAAATGGCTGTTGTATGTTCGCCCTTATTTTCTGTCGTGTTTGTAGTCCTATTCGTGTCAATATATAACAGATTAATGAAGCGCCTAAAACCACCAAAGCACTTCGTGTTTCTTGTATCCAAATGCAACTGAAATACTCAAAACGGCAATCAAAATTGGTCTCCAGTCTATTTACGTAAATTTTAAAACAAAAAAGGGCGTAATTTAGGAAAATGGAACAATCATTGATCCAAGAGAAAGCAGCTCATTTAAAATACTAAAAAATTATGAATATGAAAAAAATGCTAGGTATTGTCATCCTTGTACTGGTCACCCAGATGAGTTTTGCTCAATATTTTAAACTAACGCCTAAGGGTTTTGTATCCAGCGACAACAGTGATTATACGGTGGTGGAAGTCCCGAATGTAAAGCAAGTGGATTTATATAAAAATGTTCTCAATGCGATTAATACCATATACAGAAATCCTCAAAAAGGGCTTAGTGTCGTTGAGGGTGAAAGTATTAGTATAGCAGCCTATGAGGAGGAAGTTTTACCGATAAAACTTTCTAATGGGCTGGGAAAAACACTTCGTAAATATGATTTATCGTATACACTGACTTTTCTTTTTAAAGACGGTAAGATTCGGATCAACAGTCCTGATTTTGAAGCGAGACGATATGTCGAAGGGTCTTACAAAGGAGCAAGTGGCTGGAGTGGGGATGAATGGGTTACGTTAAGCCTGAAAAAAGTCGGAAAATCGAAATTATATCTTTTTGAAGATAATGGAAAAGTAAGATTTGAAGATGCCTACGATGGTTTAAACAGTCATTTTAATACACTCTTAAAACAGATCATTGATAAATCTGGAACGATCAATAACTGGTAATTTACTTTGAAATAAAGAAGTGGCCTTCTGAAAATCACGTATCTCTAAAACTTATTTTTTGCCATTTGACAAATAATTATATTTTTGTTGATCCAAATTGGATCATGCATGATTTAAATCATGAATCCAGCAACAAAGGTAGAATTGAAAATTTTCAAGATGATGAATATGAAGAAAATGCTAGGTATGGTGATACTTTTGCTGGTTACACAGCTGAGTTTTGCGCAATATTTTAAACTAACAGCCAACGGTTTTGTATCCAACGACAATAAAGATTTTGCTGTCGTAGATGTTCCTAACGTAAAACAGGCGGATTTGTACAAGAATGTACTCAATGCCATAAATTCGCTGTACAGCAATCCTCAAAAAGGTCTCAGTGTCCTGGAAGGTGAAAGTATTACACTGACAGCATATGAAGAAAAAGCCATACCTGTGAGACATAGCAGTGGTGGTTTTGGAAAAACGAATTATAAATATGACCTGTCGTATACCTTGTCCTTTCTTTTTAAAGATGGCAAGATTCGGGTCAACAGTCCTACTTTTGAACTTAAAAGATGGTACGAAGGAACTTTCAGAGCTGGAAGAAGCTATGGCAATAGTGGCTGGACGACGCTAAATCTTGTTAAAGGCAAGAACGATCGAGTGGCGATTTATGACCAAAATGGCAAATTGATTTTAGAAGATGCTACCAATGGACTGAATACTCATCTTAATGCAATCGTAAAACAGATTATTGATAAATCGAATACAATCAGTAATTGGTAATAAGTGTTTAAAATAGGTTTTCGTTAGGATAAGTTATGGCAGAAAAATGGATTCATTCCATGAACGGAGTTCCTTGGACAAACGTTAAAATGAATGATGCAATTCAAATATTGCGACCTAATGCTTCTGTAACATTTGCTTTTGGAGCGGAAGCATTATCCGTATTAAAAGATCTAAATGAAATCGTTTTTCAGGTAAGACCAGATTTAATTCTTCATGTTTGGAGTGTTGCTGATAATCGCATCATAACAAATGAAGAACTGTCATTATTGACAAAAATGGGTAATGTTAAAAAACTTTATTTCAATGGTTTTAATAATACTTCTTTACAAGAAGTTGCAGAAATGGAGCAACTGACAAGTTTACGACTTGAACCTAAAAAAAAGCTTGATCTTTCCTTTATTGAAAAATTAAATCAACTGTCCAGTATTAGTTTGACAGGAAAATTTATGGCATTAGAGCCTTTGTCAAGTTGTAGTAAATTGACTAATCTGCATTTATCTACTACAATTAATTCGTTTAGTTTTTTCAAAACTTTGAATAATATTAGGCATTTGAGTATTGATAATTGTATAACGTCAAGTGATTTTAACCAAATTAATAGGGAGACCCTGATCAACCTGAGCATTACTTCGATAAAAATGTTAGAAAATGTTGATTTTTTGGCAGACTTTCAAAACTTACAGTCTTTAAGACTTGGTGCTACAAGAGTAGAGACATTACCAAGCTTAGCTAAACTCACAAAGTTGAAAAAATTGGAATTTGATTGTATGAAAGTTTGGGAGAATCCCGAAATTCTGCAAACCTTGCCCATGTTGGAAGAGTTATTACTAAAAGAAATTAACACGAAACTAAAAGCAGAGCAATTTTATTTTTTAACAGCAATGGATACTTTAACATCACTTGACTTTAGGTTTATGGACTTCAATAAAAGTAGAATTGAAAAGCTAAATAATTGGTTTAAAGAAAAAGGTAAGGACTACATCCTAAAAAAATAATAATACGTAATAAGTTGGTTATTAGTGGTTATGTAATGCAGTACTTAGCCCTTGAATTTGAGATCCTTGTCAGATGGCAATAAAATAACCAATTGTTGCAGGATATGCTCTTGGTAAAGCAATAAAATTGATTATTACAGTACTACCGTCGATAACCGATCCGTTAAATAGGTAATCAAGGTCTTTAAACAAGAAAAAGCTAATCTTTCGATTAGCTTTTTCTTTTTGGATTTCGCTGCCATTCGAATAACAAATGTTGCAGCTGTAAACCATCAATTATTTAGTCCAGACTTGTTTCTGGCGCTTTACCGATAAGTTCCATAAACTGATCTAACTTAGGGGTAATGATGATCTGTGTTCTTCTGTTTCTTGCTTTTCCAGCTTCGTTATCGTTAGGTGCGATGGTATTATATTCGCCACGTCCCGCTGCGGTTAAACGTTTTGGATCTACTCCATAATTGTTCTGCAAAGCCATCACCACGGATGAAGCTCTTAACGTACTTAAATCCCAGTTGTTGCGGATATTAGGCATGCTGATAGGCACATTATCGGTGTTACCTTCAATCAATACATCGTAACTGTTGTAATCGGTGATAATCTTGGCAATCTTCGCTAATGTTTCACCTGCTTTGTCTGAGATCTCATAGCTTCCAGATTTGTACAGCATATTATCAGCAAGGGATATATAGACGACACCTTTTAATACCTGGATATCAACATCTCTGATTTCTTCTCTGCTTAGGGAGCGTGTCAGGTTGTTGGTCAGCACTAAATTAAGTGAATCACTTTTGTTTTTGCTATTGACAAGCTGCTGAATGTATTTGTTGGACGAATTAATCTCATCGACAAGTTTCGAAACATTAGCATTTCCCTGCGTGCTGGAATTTAGACAATTGTTTAAAGCTGTCTGTAAAGCGGCAACATTTGCTTTTTCGGAAGCAATCTGCTCATCGAGACTCTTAATCCGTATTTTTGAACCGTTTAAATCACTTTCAGATGCCTGTAAGCGACTGCTCAGGTCCTGATTACTTTGCTGTAGTTGGGTGTAACTTGCTTGTAGTGCGGCAAATTTTTTATTACTGGTACAACTTGATCCTAAAGTTGCCAGCGCTAGGAGAGCGCAAATAATTAACGGATATTTCATAGTTTTTAAAATTAAAAATTAATGCTTGACAGGCATCTCGGAGATATAATAAAAATAGTTAATTACCTTTTTTTATTACGTCTCTAGCCAGACCAATAGTATAACACAAAATTGATGCCTTATTGGCTCACAAGCTGATGTTAATTCATAGATACAATCATAAACGAAGAAAATCGTTTCTTATTTTAGCAAACAAAAGTTTATAGCAAAAGTGTGCTGAGCTTCTTTCCGGCAATCGAATATTAAATGATGGTAATGTGATAATTTATCGTAGAAAAAGACTCATAATGTATCATTAATAAGTTCAGCACCTCCGTATGGAAGTGCTGTTTTTTTATCTTGCAGCGTAGTGGCTTGTGATCATTATTTAATTCTGTTCCCATAAAAGTCATAATAAAGTGCTGATCCAGTTGAAAGTAATAGAGCGAGAAAATAGATCAGATCATTTACTTGCTTTCCGTTGGGGGTAAATCTATCCACGAATAGCTTTTATGAACTATTTTCCAGGTACCCTCATATTTTAGGAGTAAGAAATAATCGGTAAACCTGCGCACATTGGGAATTACAATTTCAGCTTTGGCAATGGCTGCATCTTTTTCAATGTCAATGGAGATAATTTTCCCGATTCTATTTACTTTTTCTCCAACTTTTATATTCGCGATGTATTCTTGACCAGAGCGTGTCCATAAAAAATCTTTTGCTACGGTGTATAGATTAAAATTGGGATGAAAGGCTTTGCGAAGCCTTTCTGGTTGTCCGTTTGCTGTTCCCTCTATGTAATGCAGAAGTGTTGCTGTTACTTGCTCTGAATCGGTTTGAAAAACAGGACTGGTGCTTTTTATATTTTTGTTTAAAATTTTCACCACTTCATTAGCCACTAACGTCGCTGAACTTGGATCTTGACCTGTTACAAATCTGCCATCGACTATATAGAAGCCATCTCCAGCCTTGTCGGAATAAACAAAATTGCCCTCATTTTTTTTAATGGCCTGGTCTATTGAAAACGGAAATGCTTTGTAATAGTCCATCTCGGTATCTTCAAATTTGTCGGGGTAACCGGTAATTTTTTTTCCTGCATAAAGCGATTTACCGTTATGATCCTTCAAATAAGCTATTCCGGCTGTTCCGTGACAGAGGGTGGAAATAACGCCATTCTTATTATAGATGTCTCTGGCGATCTGCTGAATGGTCTGGTCTTCCGCTACTCCGAACATAGCAGCGCCACCACCACTGTAAAAAATGGCGGAGTAATTATCTGCCACTATTTCGGTTGGTTTCAATGTATGTTCCAATTTATCCATAAACCACGCATCATACAGGTACTTCTTCTGGAGACTATCGGAAGTGTTGAGGTAACCAATAGAGATGGCGCCACCTTTGGGGCTGATGAAATCAACTTGAAACCCCGCCTTTATAAAAACATCGTAAGGATGAATAATTTCACCGAAATGGTTGGATGTACTGATCTTGGTGTTTCCGTAAAAATCCTGATTTGAGGTAACAAACAAGATTTTATGTTGTGTTTGAATACTGACATTTAAATCTATATGCGCGTGAATGTTTACATTCAAACCTACAATAGCAAGTAGCAATATGAATAGTTTTGTCATGTTAGATCGATTTTTATTTTGCTGAAGCAGTTGGGGTTTCTAAGGTTCTGTGCGGACTTCTGGTCGAAATTTTATCGACAATATACCAGCCGTCACTGGTCTTCATGAGATTAAAGTAATCGGTAAACAGTAATTTTGTTGTGCTGATTTCCACTTTTGCGACGGCAACAGTGTTGGTGATATCAATAAAGACAATACGTCCCGACCATTTAGCCGATTTTGCATGGGGAGCACTGTCAAAACGTTCCATATATTTTGGTTTTTTGATGATATTTATCTTGTCATCCTCAAAATATTTCAATTGCCAAGAATCGTGAAAAGATTTAGAAACCTTGATGGAATCGCTCGTGCCTATTCCGTCTAGGTAGAGATTTAGGGTTTTTTGAACCAAATTCCAGTCGTTATTGGCATCATCAGTTTGAGCGTTAACCTGTAGCATCAACAGAATTAGCCCGATAAATAATAGTACTTTTCTCATTTTTTTAATGATTTGAAATTGTTAAAATTAATAAGTTCAAATATCTGAGAAAGGCTATTGAAAGGGGTTTTAGGTTATAAATAAGAAGTTCGATGTTATAAAATAGAACTTATTTGGACTGTGATTTTTGATATTCAGCAGGAGTGGAACCGGTGATTTTTTTAAATGCGGTGAAGAAAGTTGACTTCGAGCTAAAGCCACTGTCATAACCTAAACTTTCGATGGTGTAATTGCTTTCTTTTTCCAATAATTGTTTTGCTTTTTCAATCCGATATTCTTTGATGAGGTTGGAAAAGGATTTCCCCAAGGTTTCATTGATATACTGGGACAACAGATGCTTTGTCACTTTTAGTTCTTTTGCTGCGGTCTCAAGGGTGAAATTGGGATCCAGGAATAATTCCTGATCAACGATGATAGCGAGTTTCTGATGCATGAGATCTAATGTTTCGGTATCAATTTCTTTATTTTTGTATTTTTCTTTTTCCTGGAAAAAAGTAGTTTCCCGGCTATTTCTAAAAATGATAAGTAACAGAATTAAGTAGAAAACAAAAGAAAAGGACAATGACCCTACAATATAAGAGGCGTAAGCACCAAATTTGTAAGCGAACCAAATAATGGCAACACCTGTATAAATACTGAGCAACCATACCTCGAAATCCATTAATTTTTCTTTTGCCTTTATTTTAATTAAAATTGGTATCAGGTATTTAAATGATGCGATCATATAAACCAGCCATTGCATGTAAATACCCAGGACAATCCAGTGGCTCCAGACACCTCGATGTTCGGTATAAGGATAGGCAATTCCTAAAATTGTAATGCCCACGATAAACGGCAGGATATGAACGACCCAACTGGAATTCTTGTTGCCGGAAAAAGATTTAAGATACAAAAACAGGAACGGGCCGATCAAAATGCAAGCGGAAAGACCGATCTGAATAAAAATATTGGATAATTCAGGATTAAAATAGAAAAAGACGGATTTGATAATCCGGATACTTAGCACCAGTAACAAGAAAGCTAAAAAATAGTTGGCAAAAACCTTTTTCTTTGTATTGATCGCAACATAAAGAGAAAGTAGCAAACCGTTGAAAGCACCTAATGCACTAAAAAAGAAAAGCAATTGATTAGGCTCTGTCATGGATTGAACTAAAAATATGTTTCAGCTAAAATAGTGAAATTTTAGCTGATAGTTTTTATAAATAATCGTGTTTTTTTCGTTACAATTATATTCTTTCTAGAATTTTTGGTTTGCATTATACCAAACTTGACTACACCTTTTAGGAGTTCATGTTTTATTACGATAAAATAGCAATTTTATGGGTATTGTATAAATCATAACCAAAGAGCGCCTCCATATGGAAGCGCTCTTTGGTTATAATATAACCTTCGTCTCATTTAGTGTACACAGGCTGATGCAGCTCTGTCCAATTGGTTTTCTTCTTCGTTTTCTGAGATCTTCTTCGGGAAGCTTACAAAACTTAGGATAAACGTAACCGACAGCAACAGGATACTCACCCATAAAACGTAATGAACACCATAATGTACACTGATTATTCCGCCTAGAAATGCTCCTAAGGAAATTCCGATATTAAAAGAGGAAGTCAGTAGGCTGTTCACAAATTCTAAGGCATGATGCGGAACAGATTGCGTGGTCCGGATATTGGACACCAAAAATCCGCCGGTATGGATCATCCCCCAAAGGGATACGATGATGACCATCGGAATATAATGTCCGCCAAAATAGTAAGCGAGGATCTGTACCGTGACTAAGAGTATTAAAAACAGTCTGGCGGTTAAGAGTACATTTCTGTTCAGGGCCAGTCCCATCAGCCAGTTTCCTAAAGTTCCCATGCCACCGAAAAGGAGCAGCATCATACTGATCTGCGCACCGTCCATCTTGGTAATCTCTTCCAGATAGGCGGTCAGGTAGGTATAGCTGGCAAACATGGCTCCTAAAGTGGCTATGGTAGAAATAAGATTGAGCCATAGAAGCGGGCTTTTCAACACTTCGACCTGATTTTTGGTCGATATCGCCTGATCGGCCGGCATAGAAGGAATAAAGAGCAATAGACCGATAAAGGCGATTAAACTGATTGCGCTACTGAGGAAAAAGGAAGCCTGCCAGTTCTGGAACAGATCTACGGCATAGGTGGTGAGGGGGATACCCAGTACCGTCGCTAAGCTTAACCCCAGCATAACGGTAGAAACGCCTTTTGCACCCTTTTCTTTAAATGCAATGGCGATGGCGATATTCCAGAATAGCGGATGCAGGATCGCAGGTAAGATACGGGCGACCATCAGCATGTTGAAGTTGGTCGAAAAGGCGGAAATTAAATTCGAAAATACAAAGATACTCATGACCAGAGAGAGCAATAGCTTTCGGTTTATCTTCGTCGTAAATGAGGTGATAAAAGGGGAGGAAACGGCGACGGTGATCGCAAAGGCACTCAACAGCCAACCTGCCGTATCGATGGATACGTCAAATTGCCGACTGATGGTCGGTAGGATGCCGACGATCCCAAATTCTGTGGTTATAATGCCAAAAGCGCCAAGTGCTAAGACGTAAATTGATGTTTTCATTATTTGTTAAAATTTATGTATGGCAAAATTGAACAGAAAAAATGTGAAAAATCAGTATATTTTCATGATAATTAGGTATTTTTGCCTTATGAAACGCGAGAACATCGATGAATTGGTCAAGGTGGAATACCATCAGGGCGCTAGTTGTCCATTACGGGATATGCATTTTTCCTTTTTTCAGATTGTGTATGTTATTTCTGGAAAAGGATTTCTGAACATCAACAACAATATGGCTTCTTACAGTAAAGGCAGTCTGATTCTCCTGACACCAAATGATCAGCATCACCTCGAAATCTTGGAAAGTACAGACCTGTTGCTTGTGAAGTTCAGTGAACGTTATGTGAAAAACTACCCCTGGAACAGCATTAATTCCATGGAATGCCTCCTGTACGGTGCTTCTTTTTTGTCGGGCTGTATTTTACAGAATAAGCCTGATGTTGTTTTAGTCAATTCGATTGTGGAATCACTGCTTCATGGTATCCATCATCCGGATCTGTATCAGGATGAGCTGACGTTGAATTACGTGAATGCGTTGATTGTCATCGCAGCACGAAATATTTCGAAGATGCGAGCGGAGCAGATTACCTCCAATTCGGATAAGAGGGTGATTCAGATTATAGATTATATCCAAGGCAACATCCATGATCCCGCATTATTGAAAGTTGCTGTGATCGCGAAGAAATTCGGGTTTTCAGAAACCTATCTGGGCAGTTACTTTAAAAATCAGTCCGGAGAAACGATTCAGCAGTACATCTTGAATTATAAAATGCGCTTGATTGAACACCGGGTGCTGTTCAGTGATATGCGTGTCAATGAAATCGTCACAGAGTTTGGTTTTTCAGATGAAAGCCATCTGAATAAGTTTTTCAAAAAACGGCATCAGATGAGCTTATCAGAATTTAAAAAGACGAAGGGTAATAAGGTCGTTGCCTAAGACCTTTTTTGATCAGAAAAATTTTAAACTTCTACAATTAAATAGGACTGACCCTCTTTCTCCCGTTTTAATACCGGAAGAGCGACATTGTATACGGGGATTTCACTTGTGGTATGACCGCTGAGTGTGCCGCCATGTGCATGACCATGAAAGGCAATCGACACCTGTCTTCTGGTCAGGGGTTCTGCCAGGTGTGAAGAGCCAAGAAAAGGGAACAGCTGCTCGGGTTCACCTACAACGGTATCTTTTATCGGTGCATAGTGTAGGAGTACGGCTTTAGGCAGATGAGGACATTCTTGTTCTAGCCGAGTCAGTGCACGGTCAAGCTGCAAAGATTCATTGACGACTTCATGCACAAATTGCTTCATCATATCTTCTCCGAAAATAGACAGCATATATTGATCAAATCCACCTCCAAATCCTTTTACACCTGCAAATGCAACATCTGCTAAGACAATAGATTCGCCATCTAAAATAGTCATATGATGTTCAGTCAGAATTTGTTTGATGATTTTCTGTCTGCCTTTTTCGTAATCATGATTGCCTAAAACGCCGACAACAGGTATGCGCAATGCTTTTAATTCTTCACCTAATATTTTAGCTTCTTCTTCGTCTCCAGTATCAGTCAGATCACCGCATATCGCCAGTACATCGGCTTTTTCATTTAATTCTTCAAATATGCCCTTGAGCAATCCTTTGTCTGAAACACGAACATGTATATCCGCCATGGCGGCGATTCTCGTTTTTTTGCGTACTTCCATAGATTATATTGTCGTTATCGTGTATGATTTGTAATTCCATTCTTTTACATCTACCTCATATTGGGTTTGGTCAATAAGCGGACCGCGACATACTTTTTCGACGGGAGAGGGAATGTCATATTGCTCTGCAGCTCTTCTCATCAGTTCGTCAAATAACCATTTGGGGATTATCTCACGATAGTCTGAAGGATATACAAACTGGAAAATAAGCAATTGAGCCAATAGAAGGTGCCAGTGTGGGTCTAAGCGTTTCAGCAGTAATTCCCAATCTACATTTTTTCCATATTTCAACAGAATATGGTTGATGTCAGCACTATCGTGACGCTCTCGGTTCTGCACATAAATTTTACACCAAAGGAGTTCTTCTACGGGAATAAATTTAACAGGTACGTCTGCAAAATGACCGCTTGGTGCCCGTTCGTACCAACTGTCGTCTACTGTACAGATATTGTTTACGGTATCGAATATAATATCGATAAAATAATCGCCATGGAAGACTTTTGCAAGCCATCTTACATCCGTCAGCTCGGTTTGATAACCCTTTTCGGCAAAGTGTTTCAGAATTTTAGGATATTCACTGCTCTTGCAGAAGATATCCAAATCTTTGGTGTCTCTAAAGATGCCCGTATAGTGGAACATGGCAAAAGCACCGCCTAACATAAACTGACACTCACACTCCTGTAAGAGGAGTAGTGCGTCTTTATAAAAATCTCCTGATTCCCGTTTTTCTTTGTCCGTTGTGAGCATATAGTATACTTAGTAAATGATATCGTTTAGAATACAACAATTTCACAACCCCATTAGTTTGGTACCTAATAAGTCAACAGTCAGGAATCCGTATTAAGGGCTGTTGTAAACAGCGTATTTGATACTTTGGACAAAATATCGCTTGATATCTTAAATTTTTAATCATTAGCTCCTGAAAGTGCTTGGTGTGGCATTGGTTTGCTTTCTGAAAAAGTGATTAAAATGTGATACATCTTTGAAACCTAAAGAAAAGGAAATTTCTGATATGCTCCAGTTCGTGTGTTTAAGAAGAATAATTGATTCTTTTAGTAACCTTTCATAAAGAAGTGTACTGGTTGTTTTACCTGTCACTTCTTTTAAAATGCGATTGAGATAGTTCACATGCACATGCAATAATGCAGCAAAGTTACTTGCAGTACGGAGGTATGAAGTCTTTGAACTATCAATCGGAAACTGTCTTTCTAATAACTCATTAAAAATAGTATAGAGACGTTCTTTGGAAGTAAGTTTATGATTTCTTTCGGCTACTGGAGTAAGCGTATGAGCAATGTGCATCAATTCATTGATATGATTTCGGATCATATCGTCTTTCAATACATATGCAGAGCGACTCTGTTTTTCAATTTTATAAAATAAATTTTCAACTTCTTTTATTAGCGTTGCCGGGATATTATAAATTGGTTTATTTTTTCCATTAAATATAGGAAATAGCGAGATACTGCTTTTAAAAAATGAATCGTAATAAAGTTCTGTGAAAATGATAAAACCCGCGTTTTCTTCCTCTTTCAATACCTCAATCGTATAGGGAACTAAAGGTGAAAAAAAAGATAATGATAGGCCTGATACGCTAATACTTTCATCGCCATAATGAACAATATAATCGCCTTTCAATAAACTGATTTTATAAAAATCCCTTCTCCGGTATGCAATCGTATTTCCGGTTGCGCAATCGGAAGAATTGAAAAATCGGAAAGATGAGGATTGATCATTATATTTCTGATCAAAACGAGCAGAGGATTCAAAGTCTGCGAACTTTTGTGTATGATTTATGTATTTTTCACGCATGCCTATTTCATTAGATGAATTGCATATTATAAATACGTTCAACTATCTAGGGCGCGATAGGTGAACGTATTTACAAATATATAATATTCTATTTTTTGTTCTTCTGATCGAATATTTTTTACTTTTTATGATTCAATAGGGGTTTTATTCAGGTATTCCGGGATAAATCTTGCACGCATGTAATCAACGTAGTTTTGATTCTCATCATTCTGTAATTTTCCGATATATAATTCTGCGTCTTTACCAGCTATATAACGTAGCTGATCGGTATTATCTATTGCGGCAGCAAAAATGGTAGCTGCAATTTCTTCTGGCGACGAAGTCATTGTATCGTATTTTATCCAGTTTTGCAGTCCAATATTAATAAATTCTTCGTATTCCTTGTTATCTCCGGGTGTTCCTTCAGCAGCGCCAATAAATTTAGTGTCTGTTGATCCAGGTTCAATAATCTTAGTTCTGATTCCAAAAGGTATAAGTTCGTACGCCAGTGCTTCGGTGAATCCTTCTAAAGCAAATTTAGTTGCATGATAGAGACTACAAGTTGGAAATGTAATTCTACCACCAGTCGAAGTTATATTAATGACTGTTCCAGATCTCTGTTTTCTAAAATGTGGTAGTAACGCCCTCAGAACATGCATCGGACCGAATACATTAGTGTTAAAAAGATTTGTCACCTGCTCTTGTGTAGCATTTTCAAAAACACCGAACACAGCAGCGCCGGCATTATTGACGACTGCATCGATATTTCCAAATTTTTTAAGCCCTGCTTGGATTGCTGTGTCAATTGTTTCTGGTTTATTGACATCCAGAGCCGTGACTAGGATATGTGCTGTCTTTTGTAATTCAAATTCCTTTTCGGGACTTCTCATTGTTGCGATGACATTCCATCCTTCTCTACTGAATTTCAATACAGATGCTCTTCCTATTCCTGAAGATGATCCCGTTATTAGTACTGTTTTCATTTTGTTAACTTTAAATATGTTTCATATTGTGTATGACAAAATTATAGTAATGACTACTTTTAAAATTGTTTGAAAGAAACCGAAACTTGTATCATTCAAACGATGGAGCGGTACTATTTGGCACCTGTAGTAAAATTCGTGATGCATATCATAAACTTATAACCCTTAAATAAATCAGCATAAGGATGAGAAGGGGGATGCCGGTAGAATTAGTTAAATCAGTATAAACAACTAATTCCTTTTGAAAATAGTTTCAAAAGGAATTAAGGTAAAAGAACAGTCGTAATAGAATGGAAGTTCCCTTTTTAATTTGACCTACATAAATGCGTCCATGATCCAGATCGGGTTCCAGTACTCGCGGTAGCTTAAAATTTTATCATCTTGTAATGTAATACGACCAATATAGATTTGTTGATAAGATTTGCCCGTAGCGATCACATCAGCACCGCCCTCAAATTCGACAAAGAAAGTATCAGGATCAGCTGTTGATGTGAATACAAAATTTTTAAATTGCCAGTTGGTCGCACCATTAACGACATTTGTGATATAGTCGGCAATAGCTTCTCTGCCTATAAGCTCTGTTGCGTATGGAGCAGGGGCATAAGGATACTGCTGAACGGCGTCTTCTGTAAATAATGCCGCATATGCTTCCCGTGACATTTCTGGGTTAGTGAATTTAGAAAGATGCTTCTGAAAAAGATGTTGTGCAAGGGTTGTTTTTTGTGTACTATCCATGGTGTTTACCTGTGTTTTATATACTATTAATTGAATTGATGAAGCAAAATTATTGATTCAATTCTATACCTTTGCTATGGGTTACAAAAAGGATATCATCAAAAATTAGATACCACAATGAATAAAGATCGCTGTCTACTACCAGCCACTGATGATGAATGCAGGAAGGCGTGGCTTACACTTCATGATACCTTAGATATTGTAGGGGGTAAATGGAAATTGGTCTTGATATCCATTTTAAGAGGGGGAAAAATGAAGTTTCGTGAGCTTGCCAAAGAGGCTGGAATATCGCCCAGAATTTTATCCAAGGAGCTCAAGGAACTTGAAGCAAATGGTCTTGTAAGCAGGACGGTTCTTGATACAAGACCAATTTCAGTTGAATATGAGCTTACTGCTTATAGCGTTTCCCTTAATGAAGTAATCTCAACAATGTATGAATGGGGGCAGATGCACCGCCAGAAAATAACGGGTAAAGTATAAAGCGTTGTTTGACTCGTTTATTTAACAACCGTAGCTTCTAATTCAACTTTTAGGGTTTCAAATAGTTGCTGTACTTCCAGTACTGTACTTGTTTGCTTGATTTGGTTCCGATCGATCCATTCTTGGAAAAGATCAAAATTTTCAAACAATGCCGCTGAGTCTGTTGTGTAGATATTGAGCCTGACAATATTCTTGAGTTGGAAATCAGCTTCACGAATTACTTTTTCAAGATTTTCCAATGTCTTCTGCAGTTGGACGCGCATATGCTCATCACTTGAAATTCCATGCTCGTCGATCGCTGTCTGGCCGGATACATACAAGGTGCTTTCAACATGTTTCACTTCTACTGCCTGGACATAGCTTCGGGCATCTTGCCAAGTCCATGGATTAATGATCTTTTTTTCCATTTTAATGTTTTATTAAAGTATGGTACAAAGATCAAGATGTTGCTTTATATGAGCGTGTGACAAATATCACAGTTTTCAAATGTCTTATAAGATGCGGCTCAATGTTTCGCGGGATACGCCGAGATAGGATGCCAACAATGTTTTGGGAATTCGCTGTATCAAAGAGGGCTGGTTTTTAATGATCTGCTCGTATCTTTCCTTTGCACTGGAAGTAAGAAATGATAAAATACGTTGTTGCGAGCCAATATGTCCAGCAATTGATTTTTTAAGGAAAAAGTGCTCCATCTTTTGCATTTGCGTACATAGCTTCTCAAAATTTTCTAGGGTAAGGCAAAGCATTTGTGTGTTTTCAATGCATTTTAACGATAAGGTAGCGCGGCTCTGGGAATAAAAGGCTACGAAATCTGTTTCCCACCAGTCTTCCATCGCAAAAGAAATGAGATGTTCCTTTGCATCACTATCAGTATATGTTAGCTTTACCAATCCTGAAATTACAAAGTAGACATGCTTAACCGGTTGACCTGCTGCGATGATCAGTTCATTTTTCTTAAATTCCTGAAATGTGAAATGATCAAATAGCAATGATATTTCCTCATCCGAAAGGCTGACGATTTTTTCGATATGTGCTCGCAATGTATCTTTTATAGCATTCATATGAGATTATAATATGTGAAGTCAACTGCAAGTTATGCATCGTATATTAAGTTATAAAATGATTGCGCTATTTTTTCTAAATTGCCCCGTGAGCTTTGGCAATATATATGGACTGGTACTACCGTCTGTCATTGATGGTATGGCTCAAAACTAAACCCGGCGGTGTTTTGTTATCTATTGGAGTAATTCGAATGGATATTGGCAAACCGATGTGCCTCTTTTAGACCCTTTAAGATAATATTTGATCCCAGACAATGAAAGAAAAATTTAATCAGCTGATCGCAGAAGTGGTAAAACCGTTACTGAAAGAAAATGGCTTCACGAAGAAAGGGATGAATTTTTATAAAAGATATGCTGATCTGGTTTTCCTTTTGAACGTTCAAAATAGCCATGGGAACAGTTCTGAACAGACAAAATTTTATATCAATTGTGGTATTCATTCGACCGTTATCGATAAAGTGATAGGTCGATCGGAACTTGTGGAACCGAAAGAGTACGAGTGCTATTTCAAAGATCGGATTTCTTCGCTGATCAATGCCGTCGATGACGGTTACTTGATCACAAAGGACACGGACTTGGAAACGTTAAGTTTGACACTTCACCAGGATCTAAAAGCGGTGCTGTTGCAATATAATAACATCAACAGGACCAGCGATCTGACGGACTTGATGATCAACAAAAATGGGCTCAACAATTATCAGGAACTATTTGAATATTTACTGTTAACAAATAATCAGGCAGATGCAAAACGTTTTGTGAAAAATCTGCATGATACTTTTGGACAGCAACGAAGGTGGACGATATTTGAAGACAACCTGTCTGAGCTGTTAAGAAAAAATAAACGAAAAGAAACCATTGCGGATTTATTACGCTAGCGTACATGACCTTGAATTGAACTTTATGAAAAAACTTATCCTACTATTTGCTCTGCTTCCTGTCCTGGTATCTTGTAAAGACCGCGACAAGATAGATCTTTCCCAATTGCACTTGAATGAAAGCATCGAGAGCCTCATTGATTTTGCTGAACCTAAAACAATCGGTGTTGAAACGGTTGAATACCCCTTTTGCTTGATGATTGAAATAAATGATGGTGCAAACTATACTTTTGACGGTCTTGATCTGACGGGCCAAAAGGTATTTTTCCAGATCGATTCCGAATTGCTTAAAACAGACAGCCTGACGAAACAGGGCGGTGGTCATATCGACGTGCGATCTTTCAAAGACAAGAATGAGCTTGCTGAAATCCTAAAAAACTACCAAGCAGCAAATACCATCTACGGAATGCGGATCGAAATGAAAACGGAGGACTTCAAGAAACAGATACTTGCAAAACTGGAAAGCAGGTATGGAAAAGGAACTAAAAATCCGAATACCGATAACGGGCTGTATTGGAATGTCGCGAAAGAGCAAAAATACATCTTCTTTGCGCCAGATTATGACCGACTGATCGTTTTAAACAGTACAGATCTCTCCAAAACCTGTTATTGGGATATTATGAATGGAACGATTGATTTTGGGGGATGTGATCAGGAGGCGTATACGAAGGAACTGCTTAAAAATACCAGTCCTGAAAAGGAAGTGACAGATAAGCCTGTTGTGAAAATAGACAAAGATTGGAACCTCAATCAGCTGGTCGTAGGGAAAACTACGGAACAGGAGTTCGTATCCTCATCTACGAATAAAAATTTTGAGCGGACGGTTGTGATCGACGGCAGTACGGCTTCGACCACGGAAGTATCTTATGACAATAAAGACAAAAACTTCTTTTTCTATTTTTCTGCAGGTCAAGGTGATGGTGAGAATCCCAAAAACAATCTTTTAAGTGGCTATAGCCTGCAGGATTTTAAACAGGTGGATATTTCATTTGACAATGGTCTTCGCCCTGGAATCTCTTTTAAGGAAGCTATCAAATTATTCAACAAAAATGACATCATCAATTTCAATGATCTAAAATTTTCGAATTATATAGAAGTCAAAAGAGGGAACGGTAAGGTTACTCTTAACTTTGATGAAGACTATTTGTTTTCGGGTATTTATATAAAATGAGGGATATGATCTGCTTAACAAGAACATGTTGCAGCAATGGAATCAACAAAAAAAGTCTTTTCAGCGATTAGCTGAATAGACTTTTTTGATTTTGGATTAATTGTGTTACGGGTTGTATTGTAGCATTATAACTGTTATGATCTAAAGTGAAAGTATATAGTAGATTCTGATCGTAACCCATATTTTCCAATATATATTATCATTCATGTGAGATTATAAGATCTAACGTTACCTGCAAGTTATGCATCGTAGGTCAAGTTTAAATATGACAACGCTATTTTCTCAAGCGAATAATGCTCGATTGAATTTTACAACCTCTGGATGCGAAGGATAGCTAGACATAGCTGAAAGTTCGGCAATAGCTTTATCCCTCAAAATGGGCGCATCCTCTTTCACGCCGTCCGCCAATGCTTGTTTTAGTGCTGTCGCATTCAATTCTGTGCAGTAGGCTGGGGTTCCGGGTTGGTGTCTCCAGGATTCTGAAAGTGGACCAGCGTCAACGATATCGTATCCCGCTTCGTTAACTAATGTCGCAATTACTTTTTTGGCCTCAACATCATCACCCGCTATTGCCATTGCAATTCTGTCCTGAGTTCCAGTAGCTTTTCCACAACTGGCAAGTGTTTCCGCCAATAGGTTGTTGAATGCTTTTATGACAGGTCTTCCCAATTGCTCAGATACCCAGATGCTCTCTACTTTTCCATTTTTGATCTCTTCAATATCAGCATCACGGAAGGGATAATAATTGGAGGTATCGACCACAATGACCTCTTCAGGAACGTCTGCAAAAAGATCTTGAGGTAATTTCGGTATTGCTATGGTCGGTATCGCTAAAATGATCACATCAACATCTTTCACCACTTCCTTCTGATCGGCAGCTGTAACACCTAATTCCTGAGCGCGCGCATTCAATTTATCCATGTCGCTTGTATTGTTAATTTTCACCTGGTGACCAGCTGCAGCCATTTTTTTAGCGATTGTTCCGCCTATTGCACCGGTACCTATTATTCCTATTTTCATATGCTCCTTATTTTAATATGGATTATCTTGTATTCATGCTATCATTTGACTTCTATTCAAAAGCTGTTCGGAATGATCTTTCGCACAGCACAAAGTTATCGCTATTTCACTATCATTTGTATAGGCCTTTCCTGAAGGAAAGCAGACTTTTGGATTTAAACGGCTAGAAGTGCTCTAATTGCCCTTTATAAATTTCACTTTCCTTTAGGTAACTACTATCTTTTGGTTAGTAATTTTGCTGTAATTTTGCAAGGTGTAAAATTGGTGCGGTCAATACTTAAGAAAATCTCGAATTGAGATGGCGCCTTTTATATAAATCACCACGTATTATGGGTAATAAAAAGAAATTGAAACTCGCTGCGATAATTGATGGACCTGGATGGAATCATACCTCTTGGCAACATCCGGATATGCCATCAGACGCAGGCGAAAATATCGACTTTTACGTTCAGCAGGCTAAACTTGCGGAAGATGCCAAATTTGAAAGTTTATTTTTGATTGATGTCAGTCATGTTGGTCCCGGGAATATTCCACATTATCTGAGTATGTTCGAGGGAGTTTCTATTATGTCTGCCTTAGCGATGAAAACCGAACGAATAGGACTCTCTATAACAGCTTCAAGTTCTTATACAGATCCCTATAATATTGCGCGTCAGGTTTTGTCATTGGATAAAATAAGCCGCGGAAGAGTGTCACTGAATGCCATTACTTCCAATCCGGGAGGGATGGTAAATTTCAGTCGGGGTCATTTGTCGAAAGCAGATCAGTATCCCATGCATATCGAGTTTTTAGAAATTATAAGGAACTTGTGGGACACTTATGAAGACGATGCATTTGTAAGAGATAAAGAAAATGGAATCTTTTTGAATCCACACAAAATGCATTTAACAAACTACAGGGGAAAATATTTTTCTGTTGAAGGTCCTTTGAATATAAGCCGTTCTGTTCAGGGAAGACCTGTTCTATACACCGCAGGTAGCTCGCCAACATTCGTTGATATTGCGACTACTTACACAGATGGTGCTTTTATAGGAGGCTTTTCCATGGAAGAGACAAAACATACCGCTATGGCGTTGAGAAGAAAGTTGGATGAGAAACAAAGAAACCAGGACAACTTTATCATCGCCACTTCGCAAAACCCGATCGTGGGGAGAACGGATGCTGAAGCGCATCAGAAATATATGGAGCTGGCTGTACTAAATCGGTATCAGCGAATTGCTCCACCGCTGTTTTTAGGGTCTGCCGAAAGTGTAGCTGATGAAATTCAAGAATGGCACGAACAGGGAATAATGGATATGCTGATCATTAAACAGGATCATCCCTATGGTCTCCGAGACTTTATCGAACTGGTTGTTCCTATTTTACAAGAACGCGAAATTTTCCATACGGAGTACGAAGAAACAACGCTGCGCGGAAACCTCGAACTTCCAAAACCAGCATTCAGAAATTTTTAAAAGCATCAAGGGATTTAATTAAATCAAAAATACAAAAACATGAAAAAACATACCGCTCATTCCATTTTAGAACTCGCCATCGTTTCAGAAGGCAGTACATTTGGACAGACATTACAGCATTCGCTGGAATTGGCTAAAGTAGCAGAAGCAAATAATTATAAACGTTACTGGTTTGCGGAACATCATAATTCGGCTTCGGTAGGCAGCAGTGCCACTTCGCTATTAATTTTATATGTAGCCGAAAACACCAGTAAAATAAGAGTAGGGTCGGGTGGTATTATGTTACCCAATCACTCGCCTTTGATTATTGCAGAGCAATTTGGAACATTGGCGCATCTTTATCCAAACCGGATTGATTTAGGTCTGGGAAGAGCTCCGGGTACAGATACACTGACGGCTCAGGAAATCCGTTCGGACTTTATGAAAGCTGCGCACTCTTTTCCTGCGGAAATTGAGAAAATTGAACATTATTTTTCAGAATCCAACAGTACGGGTAAGGTGAGGGCTCCGATTGCAGAAGGTGCTGATGTGCCGATTTATATTTTGGGATCAAGTACCGATAGTGCGCATCTCGCCGCTCGAAAAGGATTGCCTTATGCATTTGCAAGCCATTTTGCGACAGATCATTTAATGTCGGCATTAAAAATCTACCGGGAAGAGTTCCAACCTTCTGAAATGATGGAAAAACCTTATACGATTGCGGGTGTTAATGTGATTATTGCGGAAACGGATGAAGAAGCACAAAAATTGTTTACATCAGTGGTCCGAATGTTTTTGGGTATCTTGACCGGAAATTCTCAACCGCTGCATCCACCGACAGAAATGACAGAGGATTTGCAGGATATTTTCCATCATCCAAGTGTACATCAGATGCTGAAATACTCATTTGTGGGCACTAAGGAAGCTGTAAAAGCACAGACTAAGGCGTTCCTTGAGCAAACTCAAGTGGATGAGCTGATCGTCGTATCGACAATCTATGATTTCAAGGATCGAATCAAGTCGACCGAATTGTTTGCTGAAGTAATGAGCGAAATCAATGCGGATGATAGCACGGATTAACATTAACCTAATCCGCTTTTCATTATATTTAAAACTAAAACAATGGCACAAAAAAAAGTTCACTGTGACTGTCTAGAAACCATAAGACCAGTGCGCGACACGTTGGATGTTATCAATGGTAAATGGAAAATACCTATTATTATATCCATTGGTGTCGGTAATGATCGTTTCACGGATATCCAGGAGAGTATTCCTGGGATCTCGCCCAAAGTTTTGGCAAAAGAACTCAAAGATCTGGAGCAGCATAAGCTGGTCAGGAGAGTTGTTATCGAGGAATATCCGGTAAAGATCTCCTACCAGCTGGAGGAATATGCCGATACGCTGACTCCAGTTATTTATGCACTGAAGGATTGGGGTATTAATCATAAGAAAAAGGTGCTGGAGTAATATTTTCTGAAGTTAAAAATGCTACTGGCTATGATTTCCGTTTTTAACTGGATTATAAAATTATAGTTTTACATTTGAAACTAGTACTTCAAACCTTAACATATGAAATCTAATTTATTGGCTTTACTTTGCTGCTTTGCGCTGATCATCTTTATTCATCCTGCATTTTCTCAGATTTCTGACAAGGATATCATCAAGGAACAGCAAAATAAAAGTCTGAAGATCTTAGTTATATCGGATTTAAATGATAGTTATGGATCTACGACTTACAGTCAGGAAGTGTTGGATTTAGTGGGAAGTGTTTCAACATTAAAGCCAGATCTTATTTTGTGCGGTGGCGATATGGTTGCAGGACAAAAGAAGACTTTAACGAGAGATGCTATTCAGGCTATGTGGAAGGGATTTGATCAGGCTGTACTGCAACCTATAAAGGCTTCTGGCGTACCATTTGGATTTACGATGGGCAATCACGATGCCTCTCCCAATTTTGTGCTGGACCGTGAAGTTTCGGCCTCATTTTGGGCCAATCATAAAGCTGATGTCAATCTTACTTTCATTGATAGCAGTCATTTTCCGTATTACTTTTCTTATTTAAAAAATAATGTGTTCATGATCTCCTGGGATGCATCATCATCTCAAATCCCAGCTGAAGTGAAAAGCTGGATGAAGGATCAGCTGGATAGCCCTTTGGCTAAAGAGGCGAGATTTAAAATCGTATTAGGTCACCTGCCTTTATATGCACTCGTTGAAAGTAAAAGTAAACCAGGAGAAGTTCTGGAGCATGCTGATGAGACCTTGCAGTTTTTGAAAGAAAATCAGGTAGACCTGTATTTATCGGGTCATCAACATGTGTATTACCCTGCCAAAAAGGAATCGGTGATTTTATATCACAGCGGTTGCCTGGGTGGAGGGCCTCGTTCTTTATTGGGGCATCATGAGGCTCCCTATAAGTCCTATGGCTTTATTGAGATCCCGAAAAACATCAAAAATAAGGGTTCGGTAAAAGTAAGCGCGATAAGAGCGGATGATAAGCATGAAGTTAAACTGGCAGATTTACCTGCTCAAGTTTCGGGATTTAACGGGAGCTTAAACAGAATCGATCTCTCGAAGTAGTATAACAAAAAGACCTTTTCAGCCCATAGCTGAAAAGGTCTTTTAAATTATTGTGTTAGCTGTTATGTGCTCTATTATAGCTGTATAATAAATATGATCTAAGGTAATAGTTCATATACACGGACGTAATCGATTTCAAAAACATTCGGGAATATCTTGTCATCAACCCCATGTTTACCGCCCCAATTTCCGCCGATGGCTAAATTGAGCAGCCAGTGAAATTTTTGATCAAAGGGCCATTCGGCAAAGGTTTTATGTTCATTTTCAACAGAAAAAATCTCCTGATCATCGATAAATCCTTTGATATATTCGGGCGTCCAATCCACACGGTAAAGGTGAAAATCATCGGAAACACCTGCTACTTTTGTTGTTGCTGTTTTTTGGGTGTTGATATTATGGTTGTAGGCTTTGGTATGGGTTGAGATATGGAGCACATCCTGATCGTAACCCACGTGTTCCAAGATATCGATCTCACCCGAGTTAGGCCAATTGCCATATTTAGATGCTGTTGGTAGCATCCAGATCGCAGGCCAATTGCCTCGTCCCCGCGGTAATTTGGCACGAGCTTCAAAGCGGCCGTACAGGAAATCACCTTTGTCTTTGCTCACTAATCGGGCAGAAGTGTAAGGTTTACCGCCTTTGCTTTCTTTTAAAGCTTTGATTTTTAAGACCCCTTTACCGACGACCGAGTTTTTTAGCGAAGATGCAACATAATACTGATCCTCATTATTGCCCCAGCCGTTATATTTTGAACCTACATCATACGACCATTTGGTCGTGTCGGGTAAGCCCTCGTAATTAAATTCGTCAGCCCACACAGGTTCAGTCGAAAAGCGGTAAGTGTTTTTTGCGGCTGCGGCGCTGGTGTTTGACTTTTTAGCCGTTACATAGAATGGGATATTGGCAGTAGCCACGTTGTTATGACCATCGGAAACATAGACAAACAACCGGTATGCGCCTTCTTCCGCAGGAGCTGTGAGCTGTGTGTGCTGCTGCCCCTCATCTGCCACACGTCCTGGAATAGCCTTCGGTCTTTCTTCACGGTCACCACCTTCTTTCAGGTCGGTACTTTCGTGCAGGAGCTCCCAGCGCGTCATTAACTTGTCGCCATCCGGATCGTTTACAGACACGGCAACGGGATAAGTTTTACCCGGTTCGACATAAACAAAGTCAGCCGCCTTTTTTCCATCTAACAGGAGGGACGATACATGTGGGGAACGGTTTTCAGGCCATTTTTTTGACCAGAGGTATTGCATCACATCGACCACTTCGTTTTCTTCACCAGCTTCGGTGAACAGTCCGTACCAGGTCGGGGTGCGCTCTTGTTTCTGTCCCCATAAGAAGACATAAGACCCTAGGCAGTTCTTGTCTGTGCCGATAGAGGCTTCATAACGGCTTTTGTAGACAGCAGCTTTTTCACTGCTGTTCTCTTCTATGGAAGCAGACCAAGGTGTCTGTGTCACCTCCCAGTGCCCTGTAGGACCCCATTCGGTCACGATATAAGGTTTAGTCCAGCCGACACTTTTAATCTGTTGTGGTACGGAAGCGAGCCCTCCATATACCTGTACAGCAATCAGATCGATCGCCGGACATTTTTCCTGAATATAATCAAATTCCTTTTGGTTGATACCTGCCAACATGGTTGTCACCAAGTGATTAGGGTCTAGTTCATGAATCATTACTGCAATCGCATTGACGGCATCCCATACCTTGGGATTACTGTAATGGAGGTTCAGTTCATTGCCGATTCCCCAGGCCAAGAGTGCAGGATGATTGCGGTACTGCAGGACGGTCTTGCGGATGCCCTCCAATTGTTGTGCTACCTGTTCGGGATTGTTGTAATCAAATCCGTGTCTTTCGGCCCGTACATCCAGTCCTAAGGTCACGGTAAGTCCCAAGCGATGCGCATCGTCCAATATTTTGCCTGCATTTTGTGGACTCCAAGTACGTATGGAGTTACCTCCATACGCTTTTAGACGATCCATATAATTGCTGCCACCAGCGCCTTTGATAAAATACGGCTGCCCGTCACGCTTGATGGTATAACCACCGTTTTCTTTAGCGATGACGGTTTTGACGGGTTTGTTGTCCTGCGATACCGCCAGCTGTACGTTGAAAAGGAGCAGGGAACATAAAATTCCTGTTTTTATATGCATCATGATTTATCTGAAGTTAGGGTTAGCATCGATCTGCGTTTGCGGTATAGGCAATGATTCACTCACACCAGGAATAAATTTAGCGCCAAATACTTCTTTTGCTTTGCCGGTACGTACCAGGTCATTGAAACGTTCACCCCACCATTCACAGGCAAATTCTGCCCTGCGCTCGTCTAAAATCTGGTTTAACGTCACATTGGCAATAGCACCCAATTTAGCTCTTTCGCGTACCAATCGGAACGGTTCGTCGCCATTTTGTCCTTTCCGTACTTTTGCTTCCGCATTTAGAAGCAATACATCTGCATAACGTAAGATACGAACATTATTGTTGGCGCCATATTCCATACGTCCTTCGGTCATCTGTGCTTTAGGAAGATACGCTTTTCCGTTGAAATATTTGATACCAAATGGATTGCCATAGACCACATCACCGCTCGGGGTGGTAACCGAAGTAGCAGGATTACCGTTGATGCCACAGTATTGAATCGTGTTTTTCAAGCGTTCAACATCGCCACGGTTCGTTAGGAAATCGACAATATTTTGAGATGGCGGTACCCAGCCCGCTCCGGAGATGGGACTTCCTTTTTGATCACCCGACGGTCCCTGCCACCTAAAGAATGTTCCCCAGTCTACTCCGGGACGTACAATATCGCCAGTACCTACACCAAAATCGGAATATTGCAGTTCAAATAAGGATTCATTGGCCAGTTTTCCGGGAAGCTTAAAGAGCTCGTAGAGGTTTGGATATAAGGAGAATTTATTGCTCGCAATGATCTTATTGGTCGCATCCAGGACTTCTTCCCAGTGCGGACTGCTGTTATCATTACCGGCAAGATCTGCTGCGGCTTTGGCTTTGAGGAGCAGTGCCGTATACTTGGTCACTGCACCGATATGGATGGACTGATTTGGACGTGCATCTTCCAGTGCTTCGATGCATTCATTCATTTCAGCAATGATAAATTGTCTTACTTGGGCCGCAGTGCTCTTTTCAATGGTCGCCAGACGTCCAATATTTTCACTGTCGATCAAAATAGGAACGTTTCCGAAGAGGCGGGAGGCCATCAGGTGGGCATATGCGCGCAGAAAACGCACCTCCGCTTTGTACTGCTTATTGAGGTTGAGGTCTTTGCTGTTGCCGGCCGGTATTTTTGCAGCGAAATTGTCCAGTTCAATCAGGGCATTGTTGGCTGCGATGACCAGACTGTAGTAACTGATCCACGATTGGTTCAGTCCCCAGTACGACTGTACGGTTACATCGTTCTGGAAGTTTTTGATGGCCATGAGTTCCGGATTATCATTGGGACTGGGAGCAGCCTGCAGGTAATCATCATCGCGCATGCAGCGGATGGATAGATCGATCCAATGGACCAGGTTGTCATCGGCTGCCGAGCGGTATACGCCAGAAACGGGGCTGTACATCAGGGCAGGGTTGCTGTAGTCGATTTCTTCCGAACGCTGCTGGTTTTCAAGAGGCTTGTCCAAAAACTTTTTACAGCTCGTCATGGATAACGGTACTGCTATACAGCTTGCTATGAGGATATATTTAAAGGTATTCATAAGATTAAAAAGTAAGGTTAAAAATTAAAAGGAAACTTTGACTCCTAGGCTGTACGTTGATGCAATTGGATACACATTGGCATCAAATCCCATTCCGGATACTTCAGGAGTAAAACCGTTGTATTTGGTAAACATAAAAGGTCGATCTGCCGTAACGAATATACGGGTTGGCATTTTCGGGAAGTCAAAACTATAACCTAACTGAATATTTTGTACACGGAGGTAAGCACCACTTTCGACAAAGAACGAACTAGCCTGTAGGTTCCATGAAGCCACCGAACCTGCTGCCGATGGATGGGTGTTGCTTGTTCCTTCACCTGTCCATAGCTTATCAACAAAGGCCGCATCCACATTCATCTGATTGTATTTTCTACGCATAGCCCGGTTGAGGTTATGGATTTTATTGCCACTTACCCCTTGAAAGGCGACGCTTAGGTCAAACTTTTTGTAATCGAATGCCAGGTTGAAGCCATAGGTGATCTTTGGCAGGTAGTTTCCGAGATTGATACGGTCGTTTTCATCCAGTTCGCCATTATTATTCTGATCCTTATATTGGAGATACCCCGGTAAAATAGGGGCGTTTGGATTTTGCTCATTGTACGCCTTTGCTATTGGATCGGCATCGATCTGCGCCTGATTTTGGTACACGCCAGCGACTTCATAACCATAGTAAAAGTTGATGGGCTCGTTGATCTGGATTCTGGCCGGAAATTCTGCCGACCATTCCGGGTAACCGTTCATGATATTCTCAAGTCCGCCCAGATTTTTAACGGTATTTTTCAATGTCGTTACATTTCCGCCAATGGAATAGCCCAATGCACCGACTTTATCTTTCCATTGAAGCGAAAGCTCCCATCCGCTGTTGGCGACACTGCCCCAATTTCCATATACGCGATCCCACGAAAATGGAATAGGTCTGCTGAAGGCAAGATCATGGGTTGTTCTGTGGTAATAGTCTAATGTACCGCTCAGACGGTTGTTCAACAAGGCAAAATCTATCCCGCCATCCCATTCTTCCACGACCTCCCAGCGGACCTGTGAAAAGAACCTGCCGACACGGTATCCCGGAATACGGGTTCCGTTTGTCGTGCCCTCACTGCCAAAGATGCCTGAGAAATTGTTTCCGGAATACACGGTTGCATAGCCTGCATTGGGCTGGATGCCGTCATTCCCCAGTTTACCCCAGCTTCCACGGAGTTTCAGTTGATTGAAAAGCTTTTGGTTTTCCATAAACTTCTCTCTCGTCAGCACCCATCCTAAACCCACAGATGGGAAATAGCCCCACTTGGTCTGGTATTTTGAACTTCCGTCAGCACGGAAAGTAGCGGTCAGTAAGTATTTGTTGTCATAATCGTACGTTCCTCTCGTAAAATAAGATATACCGGCATTTCGGGAGCCGTTCTCACCGTATCCTGTTGCCGAACCGATTCCCTGAGCGCCAACACCTACATACCAGAATTCTTCCGATTCAGGTACATCATTGGCCTGCACCCAGGTTTCACGCCAGCGTTCCTCACGTGTCGACTGTCCCAATAGGACCGACCAGTGGTGTTTGCCGGCTTCATCTTTATACGTCAATAAATTGTCTAAGATGTAGTTGTTGTTACGTGCCTGTGCCGAACGTAGGAAAGAGCGGTCATTTCGCTGGTCGTTATCGATGTAATAAATTGGGTTATAGCCGATGTTATGTGTCGATTGATAGCGCTGGCTGAGCTGTGACTTAAAGGTAATTTTATCTTTCCATAGTTCTGCCTCTACATAGAAACTCGGCAGGATCTGAAATCCTTTCGTCTGATTGTTGTTGTAGAAGGCTGTCGCGATCGGATTGTTGTACCAAAATCCCGACTGCATCCCGATTGCCGTGCTGGATCCGAACTTTTCAGGTTTTGAAAGTTCGATGGTTGGATCGTAAACAGGGTATAAAGGCGATGCAAAATACGCCTGACGGAAAGCCGCATTATTAGGGTGGTAGGATTTAAAGTTATTTAAATGTGCCATGAATCCAACTTTCAGCCAATCTGTAACCTTAGCATCGGCCTGCATGCGCATGTTAAACTTTTGGTTGTTGTTTTTAGCGTCCATGATGCCTTCTTGTTTTACGTAGTTGAGACCAAAAGCATAGGTAATCTTTTCACTGCCACCCATGATGTCAAGATTATGGTTCGTGATGAGTGCTTTTGAGCGCAATAGTTCATCGAACCAGTCGGTATCCATGGCCGGATTGGCTTCGGTACCACCATACTTTTCAACCGATTTTTTGACAAAGGCACCATTTCCGGTCGCATTGGCGTAATTGGCATACTGCTGCGCATTGGCCATTTTTAAGATATTGGTCGGGGTCTGGAAACCTGCAAATCCATTGTAGGTGACACGCGATTTCATATTGATGCTTCCTTTTTTTGTGGTGACGAGGATAACCCCATTTGCGGCACGGACACCATAGATGGCAGCACCGGATGCATCTTTTAAGATGGAGATATCGGCAATGTCATTGGGGTTTAAGAAATCAATGTTATCCATAAACATCCCATCGACAACATACAGCGGACTTTCATTGTTGAACGAGCCTACACCGCGGACGCGCACGGAGGGTGTTGATCCCGGAGCTCCTGAGCTCACGACCTGTACACCTGCAACGGCACCCTGAAGGGCATCCATCGAATTGGAAACCGTACGTTTGGCCATATCCTGCATATTGACCGTTGAAATAGGTGCTGTTAAATCCCCTTTGCGCTGTGTACCGTAACCGACTACCACGACTTCATCCAGATTAAAATCGGCATTAGCCTTTAATTGGATGTTGACGGCATTGCCGGTGATGGTGACTGTTTTGGTTTCATAGCCCAAAGAAGAGACGGTCAAATAACTGGTGTTTTGGGGAATAGTGAGGGAGAAATCTCCGTTCTCGTTGCTACTTGTTCCAATTTTGGAACCTCCAGATAAGGTAATACTTGCCACTAGCGGAATCCCCAGTTCATTTGTGACCTTACCTGTGATCGTTCTGCTCTGTGCACTTACCGTATGGGTAAGACAAGACAGAAGAGCAACACTTGCCATGATGCTAACATTATTTTTCATGCTTGCTGAATTAAAAAATTTAGGAATGTTTATAATTAGCTCAAAATTAGATTTAGATAGGCATAAGTTAAATTTAAACACTACTTCATTACTACTTCATGTTGCGTTAATGCGGTTAAAATCGCTATATTTGGGGTACGTCAATTGTACGTCAACCCTTATAAACAGTATATGAAGTATCTCGCATTCCTTTATTTTTTCGTTTTTTTTATAGCACCGATTTCTTTGTGCGGACAGAATTTATTGGGATTACCCTTAGTCAATAACTATAATAAAACCGTATATGGTGGCGGGAGCCGGACCTGGGATATTAAACAGGATAGCAGGGGCATTCTATATTTTGGCAACAGTGAAGGGCTGATTACTTTTGATGGGCGGTACTGGAAATCTTATGCGTTGCCCAACCATACCATTATCCGTTCGCTATGGATTGACAGCCATGATCGGATCTATGTGGGCGGTCAGGGAGATTTTGGATACTTCGAACCTGCTGAGCAGGGTGGTCTGACGTATACATCACTGAAAGCCCTGATTCCGGAGGAGTACCGCAATTTTGCTGACATCTGGAATACGCTGTCTTTTGGACAGTCTGTTTTTTTTAGGGCGACCAATGTGATTTTTGAACTCAAAGGGCAAAAAATAACGGTACATCCCGCCGCCGCGGAATGGTATTTTATGGGTAAAGTGGGTGAATCGCTTTTTGCGCAAGATAAAAAAAATGGCTTATTGGTCTACCGTAATAACCACTGGTCACCCGTGCTGGCAACGTTGCCTTATCGCGAAATGAAAATCGCATCGATGCTTCCTTTGGGTAAAGACCGGATCGTCTTATCTACTTTAAATAACCAGAACTACTTGTTGAAAGACAGGGTATTATTGCAGTTGAATAAGGAGCGCTGGGATGATAGTTATACACCATCTGCCGCGCGTATCGATGACTCCACCTTCGTTGTCGGCAATGCAAAAGAGGGCTGTCATATCCGTGATCGCGATGGGAAAACGATTCAACGCATCGGTATTCGGGAAGGTTTGGTGAACAAGAATATTTCAGCGGTATTTGTGGACCAGCAAAAAAATATCTGGGTGGCCAGTGACAATGGGATTTCGGTGATTTCGTACGGATCTGCGGTACGGTATCTGCGTCCCAATCTTGAAAATGAGGTGACTGGGCTATCGTCGCTGATCTTTGATCATAAGCTTTATTTATCTTCATCCAACGGGGTATATGTGGCACCTATCAGCAAAGGGCTGAAAGATCAGAGCCGTTCGTTGAGTTCTTTTTCACTTTTTCCGAAAAGTGATGGTGGCGAGGCCTGGTTGCTGGAAGAACTGAACGGACGCTTATTACTGGGGCACAATAAAGGATTGTTTCAGATTCAGGATCAAGCTTTACTGCCGCTGTCCAATCGGACAGGCACCTGGAATGTACTGCCATTGAGTTCCGTTTATCCGGTAAATCAGGCTCTGGTGGGTACTTATCAGGGTTTAGAGCTGTTAAATTATCAAAACGGTATTTTTCAGTCCGGCGGTCAGTTGCGCGGGTTTGTGGATTCATATCGCTTTTTAGAACTGGATGATAAAAATACAATTTGGGCCTCGCATCCTTATCGTGGCATTTACCGCATACGCTTGGCGGCAGACCGTCATGCTTACGATGCTGTTCTCTTAACGAAGAAGAATGGTTTACCGTCAGACTATCAGAATTTTGTGTTCAAGATTAAGGATCAGATCGTTTTTGCTACAGAAAAGGGACTGTACACCTACGATTATACCAAAAATGCGTTTGTCAAGTCTGCTGATTATAAGGAATTTGATGGTCTGACGATCCGATATCTAAAGGAGGATAAAGAGGGCAATATCTGGTACTGTACAGATAAATACGTCGGGGTCGCACAATTTGATGCAAAAAATAAGAGCTATCAGCTTATCAAATTTCCAGAAATTGAAGGCATGAATACTTCGGGATTTGATCATATCAATACCTATGATAAAAACAACATCTATATCGGTGCTGAAAAAGGGATTATCCATATCAACTATGAAAAGTATATTCAGGAAGCGCGGAAACCACTTGTGCTATTGTCGCAGGTAACGGCAAAATCAGCGCAGGACAGTATTCTATTTGCCGGGTATTTCACGAAAAACTCCACCGGAACTTACGAACAGCTCCGTGCGGAACGGTTGGAGCTGGCCTCCAAATTCAATTCTTTTCAGTTTGCTTTCTCTTCGCCAAGTTTTGGTATCCATGAACATATGGAGTTCAGCTATCAACTTGTCGGTTATGATGAGAACTGGTCTGCATGGGAGAATATTGCTGAAAAATCATATACCAACCTGCCCAGTGGAAAGTATCGTTTTCAGGTTCGGGTTCGAAACAATTTAAATCAGATCTCCGAAACCGTTAGCTATGATTTTACGATTCTACCACCTTGGTATCTGAGCATCTGGGCAAAGCTGGTCTATATTCTATTGGGAGCATTGGGCATCTATCTCTTTTTTAAGGTGCAAAAGCAGGTCTGGAAAAAGCAACAGCTCCAATATGAGAAGAAAATGGCACAGCTCCGCTACATCCATCAGTTGGAAATCGAAAAGAGCGAAAAGGAAATTGTCAAGCTCAATAATGAAAAGCTGGAACAGGAAGTCCTGGTGAAAACGAAAGAGCTGGCCAGTGCGAGTATGCAGCTTTTGGAAAATTCGGGAACGCTTGTTAAAGTCCGTGATGAACTGGCAAAAATAGAAGGGAGTGAGGAAGAGGCTTCGGAATTAAAACGGATCAACAATTTACTGAAAGATGTAGAGAAAAATAGTGCCAACTGGGATCAGTTTGCGCTGCATTTTGATGAACTGAATGATGGCTTTTTGAATAAGCTGAAATCCAATCACGAGGGGTTATCACGGAATGATCTTAAAGTCTGTGCTTATCTGAAATTGAATTTTACCACCAAGCAGATCGCGCAGTTGCAGAATATTACGGTCAGAGGAGTTGAAATACACCGGTACCGTTTACGTAAAAAACTACCAGTAGGAAAAGATCAGTCTTTAAGTGATTTTTTGAATGAAATCTAAAGGCATTTAAGCCTGGTTTTCTTTTTTTAGGTAAAAGAAAAGGGAATGATCTGTGGCTTGTGACGCAGCCTGTTGCTAGCTATATATTTAAAAAGCACCTAAACGGATCCGTTCAGGAGCTTTTTTGATGAAATTAAGGTTAATCTTGATAAGTGCCCACTTCGTTCAGCGCCGCCCATTGGGTGCCATCGGTGGCACTTGAAATCGTCACTTTAAAGTAACGGAAGGTTAGGCTATTGGGTAAAGTCACGTAGGCAGGTCCTGCCGCATCCGGGAGCACATAACTGCCGGCATTTTGCCAGGTGCTGTTATTGGCACTGACCTGAATTTGAATATTCTTGGGTTTACTTCCTCCAGAGCGCTGTACAAAGGTAAAGCGGTTCACCGGTTTTGAGACTCCCATATCGATGGTAAAGAAATGCGGATGGGTAGAATTGGCTCCCGTCCAGCGGCTCACCCACTGCGTTGTTTTATCTCCGTCGATGAGATGCACAGCCTGACCACTTTCTGCCTGAGTCTCTTCAGAACTTACGGCAACGATACTCCAGTTTGCTTTATTGTATTCGGGTCTGTCGCCAAACTGAATATCGGGTTTACCGTTCTGCATCTGATAACTGTAGCTGTTCCAATGTCTGTAGCCATTTTCATGGATCAGGCTGATCGTAAAATCATTCTGTAGGTTGCTTCGGTCTTTGAATTCGGTAATGGCGATTTCGGTATAAAAACTATCCAGACCGATCGGGGTGGTTACCCAGTTTTCAGAGTCGTAGTTACCATCTCCGGCACTGCGCTTGGCATCGTTGGTAAAGCCGATGAAGTCCACCTTTTTGTTGCTGCTGAACCGTCCGGATACAATTACTTTTTGTGTAGCATCGTCATAGCGGGCATTCAATTTGGTGATTTTCGCATTGGCAGCGGCATACCAGTCCGAACGAGTTGTGGTACTGAACACCTGTCCGCGGCTCAGTACAGCACAATCCCAGGCATCTAAATAAGTCGGTGCTACGACAAAAGTACCACCGTTTCCGGTGATGATCGGTGTACCGTAGAGATTGTTCTGCGACACCAGACCGCCATTATGCGGCAGATTGAGACCGTGCATCATCTCATGCGTATTGCCTCCGATCCAGGAAGAAGCCAGTCCAGCTGTATCTGTACGGCTCATATTGGCGATCTCCATATCGGGGAAATCGATGCCGTAGCATTTTGTTCCGATGCCATAGTACGGCGCATTTTGTTCACCGAACTTATTAACCGTGGTCAGGATCAGGTAATGGTCACTGGATTTTTGATGGGTCTGAAAATACGTGGTGATTTCCTGCCACATGGCCGATTCTCCACCCTCATATGGATAGGAGGAAGTCGGGAGATTGCCCTGTACAACATGGATTTTGACCCTATTGGAAGCATTTTTTAACAATCCGAAGGTTTTGTCGCCATGTCCCCAATGCTGCATCCAGGTTTTGACAAAGTTTTGTTGGTAGATCAGTGTTTCGCTGATACGTCTTTCGTAATCGGGATTGGGAACCATGTCCGAGGGGACAAACAAGACGACGTTGAGGTTGTAGGGGTGGTCTGACGTGTAGACGGTGTCGAGGGTGTTCGTATTGGCATCAATACGGGTGAGAATTTCTGTTCTTTTACAGGAACCGAATAAAAGGGCCACTGCAAGTACGAGATGGTAAATTTTCATAACAGTTGTTTTTGGTTAAAGGATATATGGGTTATTCTAAATGATCGTATTGAAAAAAGGGGTACTTGCATCTTATTCGGGACGAACCGTATATGTACGGATTTAGGCAATTGCTATACGTGATCTTGCTCTGGCTGTCAGGTGTTTCGCTAAAAATCTCCCGCTTGATTATTTGACGAAACAAATGATTAGGTTAAAAATAGGAGGTTAGAATGAATAAAAATGCAAGTTTATTACCTTTTATTAAAACTATATTACCTTTAAATTGACTCTAGAAAGACTGCCGCTCAGTCTTACGTCTTCGGTCGGGGCTTGTTGCGCCGGGGATCTTTGGAAACAAATCGGAGGTTACGTTGTTACTAGTAATAGTGTCGGTCATGTGAAGGGTACCGACATGTTCTAATCTTCATCAATAACTTTATTTAAACATGGCTAAGCAACAAGAAAACAAAAAAGTGCAACAGATTCAGGAGCATACGATTGACAATGCCAATCGGGTATTGACGACGAATGATGGAGTTCCGATCAATGATAACAACAACATGCTCAAAGCAGGAGAACGTGGCCCTGCACTTATAGAAGATTTTATTTTTCAAGATAAGCTGGCTCATTTTGACCGCGAGCGGATTCCGGAACGCGTGGTACATGCAAGAGGTTCTGGTGCTCACGGTGTTTTTGAAGCGACAGCAGATGTTTCTCAATATACCAGTGCCGCTTTTTTAAAGAAAGGTACGGTAACGCCGTTATTTATCCGTTTTTCAACCGTTGCGGGCTTCAAAGGATCGACTGATCTGGCGCGCGATGTAAGGGGATTCTCGGTAAAGTTTTATACGGAGGAGGGTAATTATGATTTAGTGGGTAACAATATTCCGGTATTTTTTATTCAGGATTCGATGAACTTTCCGGATTTGATCCACGCTGTTAAGCCAGAACCGAATAATGAGATGCCTCAGGCCGCATCGGCTCATGATACGTTCTGGGATTTTATTTCTTTGATGCCTGAATCTGCACATATGCTGATGTGGGCAATGTCCGACCGTGCTATTCCACGTTCTTTTAGAATGATGGAAGGTTTTGGTGTCCACACGTTTAAATTTGTCAATGCAGCAGGTAAAGGCACTTTTGTGAAGTTTCATTGGAAACCTAAATTGGGAGTGCATTCGGTGGCATGGAACGAGGCGCAAAAATTATCGGGATTTGATTCGGATTTCTTACGCCGGGATCTGTGGGAGAATATCGAAAAGGGTAATTTTCCACAGTGGGATCTGGGTGTCCAGCTTGTACCGGAAGAGGATGAACAGAAATATTCGTTCGATTTATTGGATGCAACGAAGATCATTCCGGAAGAATTAATTCCGGTGACGATTATCGGAACGATGACACTGAACCGTAATCCGGAAAATTTCTTTGCAGAAACCGAGCAGGTAGCCTTTGATCCAGGACGTCTGGTACCGGGTATTGACCTGACCAATGATCCTTTATTGCAGGGACGTATATTCTCTTATGCAGATACACAGAATTACCGATTGGGAGGTCCTAATTTTCATGAGCTTCCGATCAATAGACCGGTCAACGGTAAACATAACAATCAAAAAGACGGTTTTGGCAGACAGGATATCCTGAAAGGCAACGTCAGCTATTTCCCAAATAGTTTGGGTGGCGGTTGTCCCTATCAGGCCATGTTAAAAGGCGAGACCGGCTTTAAGAGCCATGAAGAAAAAGTGGATGGCTATAAAGTAAGACGCAGGTCTTCGTCATTTGCTGATCACTTTACACAAGCCCGCTTGTTTTTCAATTCGCAGACAGCACCTGAAAAGGAACATATCATCAGTGGTTATAGTTTTGAGCTATCTAAAGTAAATTCGGTAGCTATCCGTACACGGGAGCTGGCGATCTTAAATCAGATCGATCAGGAACTGGCGAAAAGAGTGGGTGCCAATCTGGGATTGACACCTCCGGAGCAACTGGATGAACTGACGTTACAGTTTGCGCGTCAGAACCATCCGGAATATCCGGTGAAAGCGCCTAAGCCAGAGGTTGAGAAATCTGCCGCATTGAGTATGGCTACCGCTCCGGGCGAAGGAACGATTGAAACTCGGAAAGTGGCTTTTCTAGTGGCAGATGGTGTGAGCAAAGCATCGGTCGATGAGATGAAAAAAGCATTGGAAGCGGAGGGTGCTGAGGCCGTTCTGATCTCGACACATACGGGTAACGTGAAGTTTAAGGAAGGTGGAGAAGCAGAAATCCAGCATACTTATCTGACGGAAGCTTCGGTCTGTTATGATGCATTCTATACACCCGATGGTGATTCGGTTGCAACATTGGAGGATGAGCCGGATTATATCCATTTTATCAACGAAGGATTTAGACATTGTAAGGCTTTGGCCTTTGCTAAAGGTGCTGAAAAATTAATTGCAGGATCGTATATCGCCAAGCAGGAAAAAGATGCCGGCGTGGTACTCGAATCAAAAAATAACCTGACGGCAGACTTTATCAAAGCGATGAAAGGTCACCGGGTATGGGATCGGGAGAAAGGACGGAAAGTGCCTGCTTAGTGCGGCAACTATCGATCTCGTACATATATAAAAAAGTCATGCTTCTGATGGGAGCATGACTTTTTTTATAAGGGTATATGTTGCTTATTTCGTCACAATGAACTGAAAATCCGCTTGGAATTTTACTTCGTCGCTTACCATCAATCCACCTGTTTCTAAAGCCGCGTTCCAAGTTAATCCGAAATCCTGACGGTTGATTTTACCAGTAGCGGTATAACCGATTTTTTCATTACCCCAAGGATCTTTTGCTACACCACCAAACTCCACGTCGAATGTAACGGATTTGGTAATGCCTTTGATCGTTAGATCGCCTGTTAATTTAATATCATCACCGTCTTTTTTACTGCTCGTAGCATGAAATGTAATGGTCGGGTTGGCCGCAACATCAAAAAAGTCTGCACTTTTCAAATGCTCGTCACGTTGTTCGTTTTTCGTGTTGATAGACGCTGTCTGAATGGTCAGGTCTATTTTGGCATTTTCTAAATGGTTTGAATCACTATCTATCGTAACGTCGAAATCTTGAAATTGACCTTTTACGTTAGTAATCATCATGTGTTTTACTTTAAACTCTATTTCACTGTGTGCTTTGTCTAAACTCCAATTTGCCATAACTTTAATGTTTAAATTTGTTTATAAATTTTTTATTTTCTTCTCTAATATGATGCTACAAAAATAAAGGTTAACACCGTTATAATTATTGACCTAGATCAATATCGTACATGTGCCTTGCCTTCTGACATTAGGTAAACAAAGAGGCGCTGTATTGGTTTTGATTTATTTTTGCACATGGGGTCAGATCTAATAAGGAACATTGAATTTTGTCAATCTCAGTACCACCTGTTGCATTTTGGGTAAAAAGATCAGCATAATAATGACCAGTACGACTCCGGTAAGCATCAGGTCATAATAATCGCGGCTTGCGCGGGCGAGGATCTGTTCTTTGAGCATGGTATTGAAGAAGGCATTGGCGGCCACCTGCGATTTTAAGCCGTCATTACCTGCATTTTGATAGGTCTGTTCGATCTGCTGCAAGGTAAGGGGCAACTGCGGATTGATCTGGTTGACCGCATGGCGTACCTGATCCTGAACCGCGGCCCGGGTAAATAACTGCAGTTCGTTGTTAATTGCCATACTGCTGCAAAATCCGATAAATCGAGCCAGAATACCGATCAGTGATGCATTTACAGCGATTTTAGCAGGAGCAGCGGATGCTGTGAAGGTTACGATAGGCACAAATAAAACTCCCGTCGCAATGCCATAGATAAACATAGGCAATATAAAGTCTGCTGTCGATCCGGTCACGGAAATAAAGAACAGCATATAGCTATAATACAGGCCCATGATGATAAATCCGACGATGATCATCCGAATCAGATGGGTTCCCAATAGTATAAAGCGCGCTGTTACATACATACTCAGTATTGTTCCGGATATGACAGCCAACCAGATGGGAATGGTATGTAAAGGATCGGTTTTTAAGATCGTTTCCAGATGGCTGTAGGTCAGTCCTGTACTGCCTTTGAAGAGGTAAAATACAAAAAGCAGTAAAAGACCGATAACAAAGTTTTTCGCTTTGAAAATCCGCAGATTAATCAACGGACGTTTTAAGCGCATTTCCCTGATAATAAAAAGTATAAGGATGCATACTGCGGCCAGAACCAGCTGGCAGATCACGGTACTGCTGAACCAGCCCAGCTGCCTTCCGTAAATCAGGATATAGCCCAAGAGCAGTACAAAACTGGTATAGAAGAGGTAGCCGATCCAGTCCACCTGATAGAGCGGTATCTTTTTATGCAATCTTGCTTTGGCATCCATCGTGATCAATACGGTAGCGGTGAGCAGCAGCAGTAAGATATTGGCTCCGTAAAACAGCCAGTTAAAATCCAGATAATGAAGTACCATGCTGCAGTAGATGGAATAAAGTGGAATAGAAATCTGAATGCCAGCATAGAGGATGGTGTACCCGATGACTCTGGCCCGGGTGCTATGCAGTCTGGGGAACACCAGATGGAGTACAATACTCGATAGCAGTGCGCAGGTGATGCCCTGTGCAAATTGACAGATGAGAAAGAGGGGCCAGCTTTTACTATGGAAGCAAATCAATGTGCAGATACCATTGGTCGTTAATCCGATCAAGAGGTATTTGCGTGAGGTGAAGTATTTCACAATACGGGAATCGAGCGCCAAGAATGTCACTGTGGATCCATAGATGAGTACCATGGCATATTGTACATCTGTGGTTGCTACGCCGTAATACCCCATCACGGTTACAGGACTGCTGTAGAGGGCAAAACTGAATAAACAGGTCATCAGGATTGCGAAGATAACCGATCTGGCCAGCCACTCGGATACCCAGTGTTTAAATAAAGGAATTTTATGTGCTTGCATCTTTAGTTTTTTACCACATATACATGTGCGTTCATGCCGGCAGCGAGTTTGTCTAGCCCTTGGCTTTGGTTTAGTTTAATGCGGACAGGCATGCGCTGGATGATCTTCACGAAATTACCGGTGGCATTATCTGGAGGTAATAGGGAGTAGCGCGATCCGGTAGTGGGGGAAATGGACTGGATGGTTCCGGTGAATTGTTCTCCAGGAAAGGCATCAACTTCAATGTTGACCCTATTTCCGATATGTAGGCTGCCGATCTGGGTTTCCATAAAATTGGCCACGACCCATTTCTCTTCGGTATCATTGGTGAGAAATGCTAAGGTCTGTCCCGGTTGTACCAATTGTCCTTCCTGAATGTTTTTTTTACCCAGTTGCCCATCAAAAGGTGCGGTAATCACGGTGTAGCGGACATCCAATTCCTGTCTTTTGAGCAGGGCTTCTTTGATCCGGATTTCGGCCTCAATCGCCGATCGCTGAGCTTTGAAATCTTGCAGTTTGGACTGCGCAACCTGCAGATTAGCCTGCGATTCATCATAATCTGCTTGATTGATGGCCAAGTTTGCCTCCACATGATCAAATTTCTGCTGTGTGGTGGATTGTTCGGCTAGCAGGTTCTGATAGCGGTTAAATTCTTTTTGTTGCTGTGTTAGTTTTGCCTTTGATCCGGAAAGATGTGCTTTGATCACTTCGATGGTCTTGAGCTGGGTATCTTCATGGGCACTGAGGATCGGGAGTTTTGCACTTGAACTCAGCAGTTCGGCCAATGCGGCTTCCTGTTTCAGGCCGTATTCACTTTCCTCGATGAGCAATAAGGTATCGCCTTTTTTTACCTGTTGGTTATCCTGGAAATAAATCTTGCTGATGTATCCACCGACTTTTGCGTTTACGGGTGAGAGGTAGGCATCGATCTGCGCATCGTTGGTTTGCTCGTATTGATATCCTTTCCAGAAATAGACGACGCACCAGCTGCTGATACCGACCAATAATAAGATGCCTAACCATTTGGTGATTGCGACTACAATTTTATCTGTTTTATTTTTGTCCATGGTGTTTACAATTAAAGTGCTCCTGTAATCAGCAGAAGCTTGATATGGCTTAATTTTAGATTGACCTGTGCTTGTGTTAAATTAAATTTTGATTCCAGCAGGATGTTCTCTGCATCGAGCAGATCGGTGAGCAGGGATTCCTGATTGAGGTAGCTGTTTCGGATGACCCGCACAGTTTCGGTCGTCTGGATGATATTGTCGGTTGCTGTTGTGACGCTTTCGAGTGCCTGTTGCTGTTGCAGGTATGCTTCCTTGACCCTGACCGAAATTTCATCTTTTTTGATGTTTGCTTTTTCTTTCTGCTGTTCGCTGAGATTGCGTGCGTGTGCGATGGTATGCTTGCTTTTGTAGAGGTTGTCTAGCGCAAACTGCATCTTGATACCGGTCTGTCCATAGCCCCAGGGATCGTTGGAGTAGGGATAAAAGGATACTTGCGGATACGTGTAGTTGTAATGTGAATACAAGGAGATCTTAGGCTGCAAGGTGGATTTTGCCTGTTTGATCTGAAGCTCGCTGATTTTGATATCACTTTGGGTGATTTTAAATTCCGGCGATTGACTGAGGGCCTCTGCCTGATAGCTTGCATAAGTTGCCAGGTTGCCAGCATCTAAGTTCACGATTTCCTGAATAGGAATTTCCAGTGGTTCGGTTTCGTTTCTTCCGATGAGTATATTGAGCCTTTGTTTGGCCAGCACTACTTTTTTCTCCACGTCCGACAAACTGAGTTCCAATTGCGAGAGCTTGACCGAAGTACGTAAGACGTCACTTTTGAGGACGACACCATTTTTATGTAGGCTCTGGATGCTGCTGAGCTGCTGTTTTTCAGTTTTGATTTCTGTCTGCAGAAATTCATGGTAGCATAGATACTTATACAGTTCGTAATAGACTAGGGCGATGGCAAACTTGATGTTGTCATGTTGCAGTTCAAATTCAACTTGTCTGCGCTGCTGCTCTTCTTGTTTGATGTGGATATTTCGTTTATCCCTTCCACCATTGTAAATATTGAAATCCAGGTTGTAACCAAAGCCATAGCCATAACTGGAAACGGGAACATCCTGCGGTTTTGAAAAGAGACCATTGTCGTAAATTAGAAATTTGGAGTTAAGGGCGTAATTTCCGGATACTGCCAGATCGGGAAGCAGTTTGTCCCGTGCTTCCTGGATACTGGTCCTGCTTTCCTGTACACTTAAATTCGCCAGATGCAGCTGCCGGTTCTGCTTTGCGGCGAGATCCCATATCTTTTCCAATGTCCAGGTACTATCAGGAGCTTGTGCGAAAGAAGCGTTTGTGAGGAAAAGATTGCCGATCAATGCGATGATTAAAAAGGGGTACTGTTTCATTTTTGTATGCTGTATAATAATCTTTGTGCAAAATTATCGGAAGAAAAGAGGAGGTGTTTTATATAATTAGCCTAAAGTTTGTTAAATTGGGCCATATGGATCTTTTGAAGCAGCTCATTAAGAATATCGATCAGCATCCCGATTCGATTTTGGTGATCCGTCAACAGACGGAACAGCAATTGCTCGCCCATCAGCATGATAAGGGGCAGCTTTTACTGGTTTACGGTGGGATTGCTTACCTGCAGACGCAGGAAAGGGACTTTTATATTCCTTCTAATCATTATATCTGGATCCCGGGCCATTTTTCCCATAATCTGATGTTCAATACCAAGGATTTACAGATTATCAATTTTTACTACCCCAGTCAGGGTGATGCTGGTTTTTACGATGAACTGGGGATTTATCCGGTGAGTAAGCTCTTGTCCGAAATGCTCGTCTTCAGTGAAAAATGGCAGGGTGATTTTTTTCAGGGGTCCTGGGAATTTGAGTTTTTGAATACGGTGAAAAATCTGTTGCCGAAGGAGCATCTGAAGAAATTTGCAATTCAGCTTCCGGTTACCGATGACACCCGTCTGAATGCTATCACGAACTATTTACGTTCGAAAATAAGTGAATCTTTGGCGCTGGAGGACATTGCCAGAACTTTTGGTTATAGTGTGAGGACTTTAACGCGGTTGTTCAAAAGCAAATTGCATATTTCTATTGTGCAGTATGTGAAAATGCTCCGGGTGATCCGTGCGATGGAATTGATGAAGGACACGGATCTTACGATTACCGAAATTGCCTATGAAGTGGGCTATTCGAATATTTCGGCATTCAGTAATACATTTTCCCAGCTGACCAATATGCGTCCGACTGATTTTAAAACGATGTAAGTTTCGCTCTAATATGTGGGCAACTGGGCAAATCGTTTTTTGAGGTAAGCTACAACGATATTCAGGTTAACAGGAAACAACATCCCAAGTTAACTGTTTTATAAGAGTATGACCTTAGCCGGTCGGAAAACTGAAGTGAGAAATATGATCAAGCGAATTAGAATTTTAGAACATAAAATATAAAAAACAATGGAATACAGGAAATTAGGAGATAGTGATTTAGAGATTTCAGCGATTACTTTCGGTGCGTGGGCCGCTGGAGGTTGGATGTGGGGCAGTACGGATCGAAACGATGCAATCGAAGCGATCAAAGCTTCTTATGATGTCGGTGTAACGGCTATCGATACTGCACCGATCTATGGTCAGGGAACGAGTGAAGAAATCGTCGGTGAGGCGATTAAGGGAATTTCGCGGGATAAGGTCCAGCTATTGACCAAATTTGGCATGCGTTGGGATCTGGCAGAGGGGAATTTAGCAATGCATAGTAAAAACAATGCGGGTGAAGCGATCGATATCTACAAGTTTGCGGGGAAGGACAGTATTATTTACGAATGTGAACAGAGTTTACGCCGTCTAGGGACAGATTATATTGATCTGTATCAAATTCACTGGCCCGATACGACAACTGCAATAAGTGAAACGTTTGAAGCCGTTGGCCGGTTGATTGAACAGGGCAAGGTGCGCTATGCCGGTGTCTGTAATTATAGTGCCTCACAAATGGAGGAAGCTGAAAAAACGTTGAAATTGGTATCCAATCAAGTTCCGTTCAGTATGGTGAATCGGGGTATTGAAGAGGAAACCGTTTCTTACTGTGTGGTGAACAATAAATCGATTTTAGCTTATAGTCCATTACAAAGAGGGTTACTGACAGGTAAGATAACAACGGATTATCAATTTCAACCAGGAGACCATCGTGCAAATTTACCGCATTTTCAGCCTGAATTTATTGCTAAGACCAATGACTTACTGGCGAAAATAAAACCGATTGCTGATGAGCATCATGCTACCTTAGCCCAATTGGTGCTGCGATGGACCATCGAAAGGGCGGGAATTACTGTTGCTTTGGCAGGAGCAAGAAATGCAGATCAAGCGGTTCAAAATGCGCAGGCAATTGCGATCCATTTAAGTCAAGAAGAAATAGATACCATTAATGAATTTGTTAGTAATTTTTAGAGAGCTATGGAAAAAAGAAATAATGCTTATCAATTAGAATTAAAAGAAGTTAGTCTGAAGAATGGAGATGCGGGAACAAAATCTTTACATTTAAATTTTGATAATCATGATGATCTGTTCAACATTTTTGAGGTGATCAGTTCGAAACAGATTTTTGATAATAAGGAAACAGCGACTGAATTTGCTTTGGGACTGAAATTGTTTACGGAAGTTATGTTGAAAAACAAAGAAAATCCTTTGTTTGAGGATTTACGTCCGGCAATTTTAGAATTTATGAAGAAATTGAAAAGTAGTTAAAAGGATAGCGGAATGGCCATAGCAAAGTAGTGATCACATGCCTTTCAGCTTGCGCGATACCAATTGTATAAAATAGGAAAAGATGTGCTTAGCACAGGTTCTTGATTTTATGGAATAGCTATTTGCTATCAGTGGAAATTAAATGTTGGAAGTTGCTTTGCTATCGCTTTTTTGCATTACGCACGGTTGTAATGCTTATTGGACCGTACTTAAACTAAAATAGATTAAAATAATGAAATGGATCAATAACATGGTCTTTGTACTGACTTTATTCGGAATTATGGATCATACTTTAGCTCAGCAATACCACAGCGATGCGCTGATAGAAGCCGCTTCTTTTGGGAAATATCGGGCCATTGGCGTAAGTGTAAACACTGCTAATCGGCTATTTGTGGCTTTTCCGAAACAAAATACCGATTATCAGTACGGATTAACAGAAATTGTGAACGGCGAACGTGTTCCTTATCCGAATGAAGAATGGAATAAACCGGGCGAAGAAGCCGGGCATTTTGTGAGCGTCCAGGATTTGTATGTTGATGCGAATGATTTTCTTTGGGTATTGGATTCGAAACCTGCACCATCAGGTTCTATTTTTGGTGATAAAGGCGAAGCTGCAGAAGGGCAGTTCAAATTATTAAAAATCAATACCCGGACAAATCAAGTTGAGAAGCGCTATAGCTTTGATGATCTGGATAAATCTAAATCGGGTTTGAACGATGTGCGTGTTGATGTCCAAAAGAATAAAGCCTATCTATCAGATCCTGGTCAAGCGGCAATTATTGTACTGGATTTAGCAACAGGGAAAACACGTCAAGTTTTAGAAAAGACATCTTTTACTTTAGCCGATCCTGATCTGATACTTGTGTATGATGGAGTGGAAATGCGGGATAAAAACGGTAAACCGTTTATGTCAAATGTGAATGGTATTGCTTTAACGCATGATTTTAAATATTTTTATTTTAAACCGATTAATAAAACACATTTATATCGCATCGAAACGAAATATTTGACCGATGAATCTTTGACCGAGAAAGAATTGGAGTCGAAAGTTGAAGATATGGGGGATGTGGGTGTGACACATGGACTGATTGCCGATAAAAAGGGCAATATTTATTTAACCAACTCCTTGGACTATACGATTAAGTATTTAAGTCCAGATGGTCACTTGCATACTTTAGTACAGGATTCAAGATTACTCTGGCCAGATTCACTAGGCATCGGAACAGATGGCTTTCTGTATTTTTCTTGTGCTCAACTTCCACAGGACCCAAATTGGAGCAATGGAAAGAACAGAACGGAATTACCGTATCGTGTTTTCAAAGTCCAATTACCTTAGATCTGGAGTCAATCTTATTTGAAAATCTGGCTAAATTTGCCACAACAAGATTGATTCCTGCTTTCTTGCTGTGGATATCGATTTGTACGGATACGGTATTACGTAAAAGCAGCTTATGCAAGTGAACATTATGCGAGAATAACAGTCTGTAGCGCTCCAAAGATAACTGTACAATGTTTATATAAATGTATTGATAATACAGACAAGGCCGATTATGATCAATCCGATGTACACGTATATAAAGAATTTTTTATGTTCGATCCGGTGGTTTAACCATCTGCCGATATAGATAGCCGGAATCATAACGGGTATTGATTTTAAGAAATAGAGGACAACTTCTTCTGTGATGAGATCTTTAAAATAATAACCGACTACGCTGATGAAGCTGACAGGTAAAAAATAACCTTGTAAGGTTGCTCTAAATTCGCTGGGATTCCAGCCTTTGATTTTTCCGTATACAACGAGCGGAGGACCGTTGATGCCAAAGGCTCCACCCAATACACCTGAAGCTATACCACAGGTCCAGAGCCATAAGCTGTTATGATCTGCTGTTTTAGCCTGTGTGTTTTTAGCAGTTAAGGCATAGGCTGAATATGCAATTAGTAATATTCCCAATCCGATTTTAATCCATTTATCATTGCCATACAGCAGCATACCCAAACCGGCTGGCAGGCCGATCAATGCAGCAAGTACGAGGTATTTGGCACTTTTAACATCTATTTTTTTGTGATCCTGAACGACGACCAATAAGGCAATGGCGACGGATAACATGACGGACATGGGAACTGCGATATCGAGTGGCAGAATAAAACTTAATAACGGAACTGCGATTAAGGCTTCGCCGAATCCAAATGTCGATCTGACTAATGTTGCAATAAAATTTATACCCAGTACTTTGATCAGTATGATATCCATCTGTATGTTGTTTTTAAATTAGTGCCGTATGTGCACAGCTTATGATGTTTTATTCTTTAAGAAATGTATCCTGCGAATAGGGTCTATTGACAAGTAAGCGTTCCTATTTATAATTTTTTGGCAGCCGTGTTCATGTACTGCTTTGGATCAAAATATATCCTTATTTTTCAGGTTACCGCAACAGTATTTTTTTGCGTCTGCGAATAATCTACAAGGATAAAAAAACGCAGTGAAAACAGCCTGCAAATACGGGGTGTAGGTTGTTTAAATGTCTATTTTGAGGGCCTCAAGATGCATTATTCTTAAATGATAAATATACGAAATATTAGCCGGTTTTGAGGTGTTAATGGGTGGCTAAATGTCGTTAATTTGTTTATTTTCTTCATCTTTTCGGTTTAATAAAAAGATGAAGAAAAATGCGAACAAATGTTATTGCATAACAATCGTCGAATAGCTGGATGGTGGGGTGTATTAAGGATTTAGCTCAGGTTGCTTTGCTGTGGTTTATTGTCATTTTGATAGGCATCAATCTGTTTTAAAAGTTCCATTGACTTTAGTAGGGGCGTCCAATCATTGCCGTTGAAAATAAAGCGAAACCATTTCTTATCTCTATTTTCAAAATTGATATTGATGAAAAGCCAAATGGACAGATAAGTGCATGCAAAGGTTATGCTGCCCTGTAAAAACCATAACAGCCAGCTTCCATTGTCCAGCATGCTATCATTCCAATAAAAGGTGGTCCAGACCGGTAACTGTAAGAAAAGTAGACGGGTGACCCATAAGGTGGTTGATTTTAAATGAGCTATTTTCTTTTGTGTCTCTAAGATGGGGCCGCTGATATCGACCTGATAAATGGTGATAAGCTGGTAGCTATAGGTGATTAATGCAATGGCCGACAGTATGACTTGCACCGTAGCTGAAAACAGAAAAAAGAGATTTGTTTTAGGGAAAGCGTTTAAGAATAAGTAAACGACTACTGTTCCTAAAAGACCGACCCAGACGACCCCCACTAAGATCGTGAAAAGCTTGATCGGCTTCATTGATGATAGGAAATGCGCCACTTTTATATGCGTAATAGCTGCTGTATTTTGTGTGCTGATAGCCAGGTTAGTATCCAACTTTTCCTGTGCCGTTTGCCAAAGCTTTTTTAATTCTAACTCGTTCATTTATTTATGGTTTTATTGTGAAAACTTTGTTTTTAATTTATCCTTGATGCGTCCAATTTTTGTTCCTATGTTGCTGACGGATAGCCCTAAAATCTCTGCCATCTCGTGATGGCTTTTGTCTTCCAGATACATCAATATAAGGGCTTTGTCCAATTCTCTCAATTCACTGATAAACTGTTCTAATAAGTCCAGCTGCTGTTCTGTTTCTACTTTTTCTTCCTTGTATAAATCTGATGTCTGCTCATTGAGAACCGTGAATCGGTTTGCTCTCGTTGTGTTTTTCCGATAAAAGGAAATCGCGACATTGAGTGAGATACGGTATAACCAGGTTGATATTTTAAACTGCTCTTTATATCTCGGAACAGATTGCCAGATCTGTATCATCATTTCCTGCATCAGATCATCCCTATCATGCTCGTCATGGCAATACACACGGGCAACTTTGAACAAAATTCCTTTGTGCTGTTCAATTATTTGCTGAAAGAATTCTTTTTGTTCCTGCTTGTTCATGATAAGTGCGCATGCCAACTCTTAATTTTAGGTAAAGTTGTTGGGTTATACCTGATGTTTTTATCTCTTGCTTTATCCATAATAAGGCTTTGCGCAGAAATGTTTGCTAAAACGAACTTTGCTATGCTCGACCAGAAAAGCTGGATGTTAGTAACCTGAAAGTACGGTTTCCAATGATGGAAAACAGGTGCTACCCGCTTCGGTAGCATACGATTTAAAGTGGCAGCAGTTATTGAAAATTCCATTGTTAAAAATATTAATTAAACTTATTTCCTTAATTATTCGCAGTGCGTGTCAAAAAATCACAGTTGTACAGCAAATATTTTTCTTTTCGGCTAGTTTTTGACTGTTTTCTGTATAAAACACTTCAATCGCAGCCTCATAGGGTGACCAATCGGGTGTTTGGGTAGTAGTGATCAGCGAATGGATTAGTTGATTTTAGGATGTTATTGCCCGCTGAAATGCTGTGATTTACGTATGAAAATAAGCTTAAGACATTTGGAGTACTGGATGAGGAACATTGATCATGCATCTTTTTTATTGAAAAATAATATGGAATATGATTGATACTGGCATCTTAAAGATGAGTATTAACCAATTCTATCATTTAATCTAGAACATCATGGCAGAGCTAAATCAAAAACAACCGGAAGCAGGAAAAAAGAAAATCAGAAGTAAAAAACTGGCTCCTAAAGTCGATCTGACAGCAATGGTGGATCTTGCATTCTTATTGATCACTTTTTTTATGCTGACGACAACATTAAATAAACCTCATCGTCTAGATATCGCAATGCCTGATAAATCTGGGCATGAACCAATATTATTGGACGAAAGGCGTGTGGTATCGCTTCTGTTAACCGATAAAGGATTGATGTGGTATCATGGCGATTTTAACCATCCGATCTCGAAACCGGAGTTCACTGACCTCAGTAAGAATGGGATAAGAAAAGTATTGGATCGAATGAAATTGGAGATCCCTGCAAAGGCGGATGGCAAGGACATGATCGTATTGATCAAACCAAGTAAGGAAGCACGGGCGGTGGATGTGGTACAGGCGCTGGACGAAATGAAGCATGTCGATATTAAACGCTATACCATCAGTAAAATAGGGGCAGATGAAGAAAAGATGGTCTTAGCTTCTCTATAATTTATTTTTGAAATTTCCGCATAGCGCTTCGTCCGATACAGACGTAGCGCTATGTTTTTAATCCTTATCTAGTTTTTCCCAGAATTGTCCTACTTGTGTTTTGATCACTTCAGGCAACTGACTGTAATTATCCGAATAGGTCGTCTTTTGGTAGCCATCTGCTTGATCTGCCTGTAATCTGTAAAACTGTTTGTTGTAGAGTACAAGAGCGATACAGCTAAGCTGTTTGTCCATATCACCTTTTGGATGTCGTGAATAGACAAAAATAGCATCTAGTTTTCCATCTTTATCGGCATCAAAAAAAGCTTTGCGGGCATCCCAGACGGAAGTGACGATATCTTTTTCTGAGACATGGTCTTCGGCAACAACAGTCCATTTGTCGTTATTTTTTTGAAACTGCTGGATATAGAGGTGATCGGGATCTGCATTCCGTTGTTCTTTAGAGAATACAATAAAATTATCTTCATTTGCTGTGGTGATATGCTCTACCTGTAGCACTCTTTTTCCTTTGAAGGGAATACTAGATTTTTCGAAATTTGCTTTATTGACCGAAATGCTGGTAATCTGTGCATCGGCTGTACCCATACTGAATCCTAGTATAAGGAGTATAGCTAGTTGTTTCATCATATTTTTATTGTTAACAGGCTCTATTTTATTTAATCTTTCTTGAAGGTAGTTATTTATAGTGAAATATGTTAATTTTAGCACAGCAATTAACTATTTGATGTTCTACTAAAGAACTTAAAGGATCGTTATATAGTAAACCTTAATGAAGTTGATCATTAACATGAAATATTCGAAATTAACCACCGTATTACTTGCATTAGTGCTCTTTTCTGCCTGCAACCATCATGGGAATGCTGGGGCATCAAAAGGAAAAGAACAGGAAACAGCCCGGAAAAGTAACGTGATCGACTTGATAGGGGACTTACATAATAAGGTAAAGGAACTGTATAAATGGAATGAAACCAAGAGCACTCATGTGGATTTTGAACCCTTACTACTAAAAGAAGCGGATAGTGTTTACGCGGGACTTGATCTGGAAATACATAAAAAGAGAATCAACGAACTGCGAGAAACAAATCTATTCACGGATCAGTTTATTTCCAATTATGATAATATAGGCTTGATCATCGACGAGAAACTCCGAAACAAATCGTGGGTATGGTATGTGGGTGAACTTCCGCCATTTGGTAACGGAGCAAATCCTTGGTGCAACTGTCAGGATAATCCAGATAATTTCTGGGAAAAGATCATATTAAAAGATGCAAATTTTGCCAACAATCTGGCCACTTTCAACTGGTCGTGGGGAGATGGCTTTAATTATAAAGCGAAGGCTGTGTTAGCTAACGGTATCTGGAAAATTGATTATCTGGAAGGTTTTGACCCGAAGCTGTTTCTTCCATCAGAATAAATGGATTACCTTTGTTAAATTATCTATTGAGATTATGCAGCTGTATCCGTCATTGATGCTTTCCGCTATTGTAAAACACTACCTCATCATCAAGCATGATCATGATGGGTATGCCGATTACCGCTTGTTTTCGGATGGCAATCCGGGTTTGGTCTTCCACTTTAAAGATCCTTTCTTACAGGTGAATGCTTGTGAATCGGGAAGTAAACAGCCGCATAGTTTTCTTTATGGACAGATGACACATTTTAATGATATCAAGTCGGTCGGAAAATTGGATATGTTGATTGTGGTTCTCCATCCACATGGTCTGCATGCGCTGACGAACTTATCGGCTTATGAATTGAACAATACCATTACACCTTTGCGTACTGTTTTTGGTCAGGAGGGAAGTGATATGGAGGAGCAGGTATTGAGTTCTAAAAGCCCTTCTGAAGCGATAAAAGCGATCGAAAAGCTGTTGATATGCCGCGTGAATCGGTTTCAAAAGCAAGATGGTCTTATGCATGGGTCTTTAGATTTGATTTATCAAGCAAACGGAATGATTGCTGTTGCTGACCTGATCCAAAAACTGCCGGTAACGGAACGGCAATTGGAGCGCAAGTTTAAAGAGCAGGTCGGAATCGCTCCTAAGAAATTTATAGACGTCATCAAGTTCCAGCATTTTCTCAAATCATTGCAAAAATCTTCTTCGGATGTTAACCTTTCTCAGGTTGTATATGCCTGTGGCTATTATGATCAGGCGCATCTGAATAATTGTTTCAAGCGTCAGGCAGGTGTTACCCCGATGCAGTATCGCCATCATGATCATCTTCTTGCGATCAACCTGATGCAGGTGCTGTAAAACGATATTGTCGGTTTTTTCCAATTTATTGCGTGTTCATCCCAATAATTTTGAATCATTAATGGTTTTAAAAAATTAGAAATCAATGGAAAACTTAAAAATTGCCAGTGTACAGTTTGAAAATCGAAGTGGAGATAAGTCTTATAATCTTGACCTGATCAAAAAGCTTACTGCTGAAGCGGCAGAACAGGGAGCTGATGTGGTTGCTTTTCATGAATGTTCAATTACCGGTTATACCTTTGCCCGCAACCTTTCCCGTGAGGACATGCTGGAGCTCGCGGAGCTGATCCCTGATGGTCCATCAGTAAACGCATTAACAGCAATCGCTAAAAAATATAAAATGACCATCTTGGCCGGCCTTTTTGAAAAAGATATTGCCGGTAATCTTTTTAAAGCGTATATCTGTGTTGATGAAACAGGTCTGATCGCGAAACACCGAAAGCTGCATCCGTTTATCAATCCGCATCTTTCTCCGGGAACAGCTTATACCGTTTTTGAGATCAAGGGCTGGAAATGTGGGGTCTTAATCTGTTATGATAATAATATAATTGAAAATGTTCGGGCGACGACTTTACTTGGTGCGCAGGTGATCTTTATGCCGCATGTAACCATGTGTACACCTTCAACACGTCCAGGTGCTGGATTTGTAGATGCCAAATTATGGGAAAATAAAGAAGAAAATGCTACGTTACTTCGGGAAGAGTTTGACGGGTTGAAAGGCCGCAGCTGGCTGATGAAATGGTTACCTGCACGTGCCTATGACAATGCCATATATGCTGTTTTTTCAAATCCTATCGGTATGGATGACGATCAGTTGAAGAATGGCTGTGCGATGATTATCGATCCTTATGGTGATATCATGGCGGAATGCCGTTCATTGGATAATGAAATCTGTGTAGCGGAACTAACTGCCGATAAGTTGGTGAAAGCGGGCGGATACCGATATATCAAGGCAAGGAAGCCTGCCCTGTACCGAGATATTTTAGGAAAAGAACATGTGAGTGAGCAAAAGGTGGTGTGGCTGGATAAATAGCTGGGCTCTTCGCAATTAAGAAATTGTCAGTGACACCTATTTTTAAGAGTGGCTGATTAAGGGACGGTATCCAGGACGTTTAAAATATGCCTGGGTACCGTTTTTTGCGATTTTGAAATCAAGAGGAGTTGTGTATATTTGAGTACTGGCTATTGCCGCTAATACCAATTTATATTTAAGACTTTAATCTTTCAATACCGCTCATCAAGATAAGAACAGCATGACTTTAATACACCTCCATAAAATCCTGCTAATAGCTGGTGCACTTACGGGCTTTGGTTTTTTGTTTTATCTCTTTCTGGGAGATGGTGTTGCATTTGAAACGCATGGTATATGGGCTAGTTTTGCCAACCTGTTAGGGGTTGTGATTCTACTGTCTCAGTTTATACTCCACTTTATTGTGCTGCTGATCATTTGTGGTACAGGTACAAAGGGCCAAGAATTGACCGTCAAGCAAATGTGGATCATCGGTATCTACTGTTTGATTGCCGTGATTGCGAATATCGTACTTATTCTTAAGCATACGACGGTTTCCCGGTCTGAAATGACGGTTGAGCGGAAATGGCGCAGTTCTGAAAAATACGAATGGGAACCTGCAATATCCAATCCTGAAGGCTATCCGGTTCGTGTGGTGGAAGGTCGTTTTTTTATTGAATCGTGGAGTAGAAATAATGCTTTTCCGGATATTGACAATAAATTTTACGATAGTCGCTGGGGGATAGGTACGTCTACTTTTATGAGTTCGGATCAGGGTGCTCTGGTGATGCCGGACAGCTTGCGTCTTTCCTGGTATTCTGTTGTGGAAGATTGTTATTATAAACTTAATGTGGCCCTGGATAAAGAAAAAATAAGTGGCCTGTTTAAGAAGGGTTTTGAAGCGAAGAATCATAATGGCGTATTCCATCGGACTTATGATGAAATTATTGTCGGATTGGCACCGGGAGGAGATGCAGCGTTATGGGTTGGCGGAAATTGGGGAAATGCTGTCGAAGTGAGTTTTTATCAGGCACAAAAAATAGATAGTACGGAGATTGAACTTGGTCAACGTCAGATGATCCAGGAGGAATTGGGAAGACTTCGTGCATCAAAAGACTGGGTTGAGCAGACACATACTGCGGCTAATCCGCAGGCATACGATAAATGGCGTAAAAAATATCGCACACCCTATGCGTGGCGTCTTCAGTTTGTGAAGGATGCTGATTTGGTTAATCCGGAGGTGGAAGTTGAATTTTTTAATGGTGAGCAGGTGACCATCATCGACAGTCTATTGCCCGAACAGGATTTTCCAGTGCATGCTGTACCTTCTTCTTTATTTTTAACTTCGACTGGACCTGATGGTAAAACAAAGCGTGATTATGTTGTTTTAGATGAGGAAAATACGTTTAGTGTGTTTGAGAAGCTTACGATGAGTAAACAGAAAATAACAGTAGTTGTTACCTGTAAAATTAATAAGCAAGGTGAAATAGAAAAGATAACGGCTAAAAATAATTTGGAAGAGCTTCCGTTAAAATTAAAAGCGGACTAAAATTTGATCGTATTAACGGTAATGATTAAAACTAAAAAATGGACGATAAATTAATTGAACAGCTCAATCTATGGCATGAGAAAAGTAAGCACCGTCAAATTATTGATACGCTTGAACAACTGCCGGCATCGGAATTAACCTATACGTTGAAAAACATGCTGGGACGGGCCTATAATAATATTTCGGATTACGGAAAAGCGCTTGACATTTTACTGTCGGAACGTACGGCAGGAGCGGAAGATCCCTTGTGGAATTTTAGGGTGGGCTATGCTTACTACTATGGTAAGGAATATGAAAAGGCATTGCCTTATTTTCAAAAAAGTGCCGCGTTAGGGGATAGCACGGCTAAGAATTTTGAGGAATGGTGTGTTCAGGAGCTGAAAAATAAAATGGAGCAACCTCCAACAAATGATGGTGCTGATCTGGATAAAAAATGGTTTGATTTTACCTCACAATTTGTTGATAAGCTCAGCAATAATGAGAACGATTGGAACGCCCTGTCGGAGCACGAACAGGAATTGGCAGCGCTTTGGAAACTTGAAATGGATATGTATAATGGCGGTTTTCTTCAGTTTTTCTGTAATTGGGGAACGGCTTGTTATGGCCATGCGGTAAGGGCATTGATGCGCTTAAAAGCAACGGAGTCATTAGCTGTTATACAAAAGCAATATGAAATTATTGAACATCTGGAGGATAATAAAGAAATAGAGAAGTTGTGGGATATTCCGAATTATCTAACGGATGCTGAACAGCATGAAATTTCTGAGGTCCTGGATCTACAGTACTGGGATAATAAAGATCAGATTATTGAAAAGACATTTACGGTTTACGCTGATTTAATGGATAATAATGAAGGAAATACGGAACGTAAATCGACTTTAAATCAGATTGCCTGGTCTTTTTCTTCGGAAGCGTACACAGATGCAGCACTATTTGATGAGGAGGTAATGCAATACCAAAAAGATATTTTCGGGTCGGCCGAGCGATGGAATCCGAATGAGATCGTACTTGACGCCTCAGCGGTGCAGATCCAATATGAAGCCTGGATCATGAAACCATCGGACTTGCTGGAGAATGAACGTCTGATTTCGGAGGATGAGGATATTTTTGATGGGGAGGCCGATGATGAAGGATATCAGGTCGAGATTGTAGCTCAGTTTAAAGCAGATAATGGTCAGAATTTCAGTGCTTTGGAATTTTTGATGAAGGCACATAATCAACAGGCAAATAAGGAACTTGGCGACCATGTATTTTTCGAGGGTATTGCCGAAGAACCTACTGAAGTGGATGGTGTGCCGACGTATTATATTGCTTGTGGCAGCTAAGTAATCCGATAATTTTATACTTCGTAATCGTTATTAGAAATTGAAATCATGGAGCTATGGTGAGAAATATAAACTGGTTGGGACTGTTTGTTTTGTTATCTGGTATAACGTTGACGGTGTGCAGTTGCCAAAATAGAGCAACAGATACCGTACAAAATAGAACTGCGGATCAAGACAGCACTTTCGTTATACGTGATTCTCTAGTTATGCAGGCAGATAAAAGAACGGTATTGGCTGATACCATCGTGATTTCTAAAAAACATGATCCCAATGTTGTTGTCTGTGATATGGATGGCGACAGCCGGTTGGATACGGTGCATATCGTTCAAAATACGATGAACAATAAATATGGTCTTAAAGTGTCTTTCGGCAACAAAAAAACTACCTATCTAGGAATGGGACAGGATATTTTAGGTCAGGGATTTGATGATATTGACTGGGTCGGTATTTTTGAAAAAGCGCCGAGAGGAGAGATCTATTATAATAATGTTAGTGATGAAGGTGAAATTATGACAGCAGATGAGGTTGATGAAAAGGATAAAATTAAATTACCGCATGATGGTGTTTTTATCCACCAGGCAGAAGCTTGTGGTGGTGGGATCATTTACATGAATAACGGTAAATTTGAGTGGATTCAACAGGAGTAACTTTTGACCAATGTCATGTGCATAGAAAGAAAATGAATTATTTTTGATGCTCGATCAGCTGAATCTGCAGTTCTCATAATGATCACTGTGACCGAATCCATTCGGGATAGGGTAAGAAATAAAAAGGCCAATCTCCTGTATTGAGATTGGCCTTTTTACTTTTTATAAGCTGCGATTAATTAGCAGGATAAACGAAAGGTTTACCATCAATCGTATTATTTTTGATATTGGCATTGATAACGCGCTCAAACAAAATTTCCTTTTTGTTCCAGTGAAATGCCGGATACTCCTTATTTGTCTTAATCGTATTGTTATTGAAAGTAATGCCATCTACAGATTTCGCATATAGAATCGGCTTATCAAAAGTTTCAAAATAGTTGTTTTCGATCTTAATACCGCTATGGAAGTATTTCTGCTGGTTTTTTAAGTCTGGAATCTCTGGATAGATGGAGATCACCGCATTGGTGAACTGGAACATGTTGGTCAAAGCATTGATAAACTTATTGTTTTTGATCGTGATATCACGGCATGTGCCTGTTTCGTACCAGCCGTTGCTATCGCCACATAAAAGAATGGCTGTTCCTGAGGTATGATCAAATAGATTATTTTCCACTACGGTCTTTTGAGGAGTACTGAACAGTGCACCCCGTGCTCTGTTGTTTCGTACAGTATTGCCTTTAAACTCTACTTTTGGTGTCCACGTCAGGTTTTCAATACCGATGTCCAATTTGGTTGGATCGATGTAATCATCTAAGGGTTTTGTGAATACAATTTTGAAATCCTGGATCGGATCGCTATCTTTTCTACGGATTACTTCGATGGATTGAATACTGTTTTTATTGTCCCAGAGCTCCATTGTTTTGGATTGGATAAATTGTACTGAATCGGTCGCATAGCCCCAGTCAAAACCATAGGACTGTTCGTGCATGTATTTTGCAATTACGGTTTTATTGTCCAGTTTTTGTGTGATTTTGAGATAGGTACCATGAATATTGATCGCATCGTCCATCATGTTTTCATATCGTCCATTATTGGATATGATCACACCTTTACAGCCTGAGAAATGGGTTGCATCTGCCTGTGCTGTAAAATAACGGGGATCGTTTTTCCCTCTTAATGAGACATTGAATTTTTCTAAATAAATATTTTCAGTCAGTTGCGCTAAGAGACCCATTCCTTCGGAATAGTGAACTGATATATTTTCTAATCTGGTGTCTTTACCTTTGTGCACGAAAATACCGGGATTAGGTCTATGCCAGCTTCTCATGGCAACGACTGTTCCGGGTATTAATTTTGAATTCTTCCACTTGAAGGCTTTGATGATTCCTTTTGATATTTCTGCTACATGTGCTGTGCCCACTGCGATATCACTGGTATTGTACACGATATGCTTTGTTTTTTCTTCAAAAGCGATACCGGAGGTGGGTTTCATTTCCCAACCTTCACCGGTATTGTAAAAGGTGCTGTCTTTGATGGTATAAGTGACCCAGGGAGCAGTCTGGTACGTGATTGTACCTGCTTGGGTATCGTTTTCTAAGATTTTAACCTGACAGATCTGGGGTTGCTCGAAGTCGATATGCAGATTTTTAAGGCTGAGGTTTTGATTTTCAACCAATGAAAGGGGTAACATACGTCCATGAAAGATCAGGTCTGACCCTTGTCCGTCTATGGTGATGTTGCTGAGGTTTTCTAAGGTAATACCAACGGTCTTAGGATTGTCCTGATCATGGTTGGAGATGTAATAGGTTCTTTTTTGTGCTCCTTCTTCATGGAAATCGTAACGTCCTTTTTTGAATTTGATTACTATAGGATTACCTTTTCCAGCCTCAGTAACTATTTTCTGAATCGCTTGATTGAGGGTTGCACTGCTGTTTTTCCCCGTATTGGGATTGATGCCATACTTTGTTAAGTCGTAGACTTTGGGCGTAGAATTTGCCTGTGCCTGAAAGCTGATGAAAGCGATCATAACGACCGACATGTTTTTTCTGAACCAATTTGTCATTTTAATAAATTAGTAAGTTCGGTTTTTAAAAGATTTAAGGTTTTATATTGGGGGCTTTATGTCCGATATATTATGTACAAACATAGTTTAATAGATCAGGATTTCAAAGTGGATATTGGTTTAAAAATGCATTTACGGCCATTGTAATCAGATTAATACGTGTTCTCAAAGCAATGCAGCTGATCGACAGAGCTGTCCTTATTTCTGTTTTTTCGAAGTAAAACGGTCATGCAAACGTTTGTCATTGCGGATATTTTTGAGTCCTTCATCAAGAGGATGAATATAACTTTTTTGATTTGGGGTATATTTTGTAATTTGACAAAAAACTAAAGAATAGATGCCTTTTACATTTTCTCATCCTGCATTGGTATTGCCATTGACATATTTACCAAGACATTGGTTTTCTTTGACGGGACTTGTTATCGGCAGTTTGACGCCTGATTTTGAATACTTTTTGAGAATGAAGATTAGGAGCGATTATAGTCATACAATCGCAGGTCTATTATGGTTTGATCTACCATTAGGACTAGTACTTGCTTTTATTTTTCACAATATAGTTCGTAATAGCTTAGTTGATAATATGCCTATCATCCTCAAATCAAGGTGTTTTGTATTTAAACAGTTTGACTGGAATCGTTATTTTAGAAAGAATTGGACAATCGTTATTATTTCAGTGCTTATCGGTGCGCTATCACATGTGTTATGGGACAGTTTTACACACGATGATGGTTATTTTGTTCGGCGATTTTCTGAGCTGGCAACTTCGATTAATCTTCTGGGTATACAAGTGCCTATTGTAAAGATATTGCAACATGTTTCTAGTTTTATTGGTGCGATCGTTATTGCTTTTGCTATTTATAAACTACCTGTTCAAAAGGAAAATTTAACTTCTGCTCGTTTAATGTACTGGTTACTGCTGTTGGGGCTGATGTTGTTTATTGTTGCTTTGAGATTTTTATCAGGACTTCAGTTTCAGCAATTTGGCAATGTAATCGTCAGTGCAATAGCTGCCGGACTTATTGCCTTTATTATTGTTCCTCTGGTTATTGAGACAAAAAGTGATTAATATTGGATTGGTATCGTTGATCTGAAAACAGAAAAAGCAACACCATGGTGTTGCTTTTTCTGTTTTTCTATAGATGAATTCCTTATTTAAAATAGATGCTCGTTACCAGGACTTTATTTTTGGCCTGCTTCGATTTTTTCTCCATTATTGATTCACGAGTTTCATAGACCCTTCGTTGTAACGTTCTCCCAAGATGGGGTATCTTTGGATCAGGGAATTAATTTCTGTTAAATGTTCAGGTGTTAGTTGAACATCAATTGCACCTACATTTTCTTCCAGGTACTTTCTTTTTTTAGTTCCGGGAATCGGGATAATGTCTTCTCCCTGTGCTAAGACCCATGCTAAAGCAAGTTGTGCTGGTGTACAATTTATATGATTGGCTAAGGCCGCAAATCCGACCACCAGTTTATTGTTATTGACGATGTTTTCCTCTTGATAGCGTGGTAAAGATTTTCGAAAATCATCGGCTGCAAGGGTATCCATCTGGAGCGTATTGGTTACTAAACCACGAGCTAGAGGTGAATAGGGCACAAGTGAAATCCCAAGTTCACGTGTTGTCTGCAAAATCTCGCTTTCTACATCTCTGGTTAGCAGGGAGTATTCGCTTTGGAGTGCAGAAATGGGATGTACTGCATGTGCTTTTCTTAATGATGCCGGCGAAGCTTCACTCAGTCCAAGGTATCGTATTTTTCCTTCTTTAACGAGATCGGCCATTGCACCGACAGTTTCTTCAATAGGGATATTGGCATCGACACGATGTGCATAATACAGATCAATGGTATCAATTTTAAGTCGCTTGAGACTTTGTTCAACGGCAATTTTCATCCATGCGGGCGAAGCGTCAAAATATGTTCCTGCGGCATTGCTTGGTCCTGCAATCCCATCTTTAAAGCGAAATCCAAATTTAGTAGCAATAAAGATCTTTTCCCGATTGGGGACTAAAATTTTAGCGATCAGTTCTTCATTTGCTCCATTTGCGTACATGTCGGCGGTATCCCAGAAATTGATGCCCAGGTCAAGGGATTTTTCTAATGTGGCTAAGCTCTCTTTATCGTCCGTAGGTCCATAAGCAAAGCTCATACCCATGCAACCCAATCCTAATGCGGATAGCTGTTCGTCTGTTGTGCCGAGTTTTCTGTATTTCATGATGTTCTCATTTTGTTTATACAAATGTAGTGCACGGTCTCAAAAACTGACTTATAACGATCAAACAGATTGTTATAATAATCAAACAATCTACCGCAGCTGTGTGGGTGCCATGCCGGTGTGTTTTTTAAAGTATAGTGTAAAGTAAGAGGGGTATTCGAAACCTAAACTGTAGGCGATGTCGGAAATATTCCAATCGGTATGCTGCAGTAAAGCTTTTGCTTCTTTGATGATGCGTGCGGCGATATGTGCTGTAGTGGTTTTACCCGTTATTTCTTTGACCGAGCGGTTAAGATGATTGATGTGCAGGGATAGTGCAGTGGCATAATCTGCAGGGTTCTTCAATTTGAGTACGAGTGCTGGTGAATCTATCGGAAATTGTCTTTCCAGTAGTTCGAGAAATAAGGCGGATATTCTAGAAGTAGCATTCACATACTTATGAAAGTTGGTGGTCGGATTGTTTTTCATAGCCTCATGAATGATCAAGTGCAGATAACTGCGCAATACATCGTATTTGTGAGCGTAGGTGGAAGACATCTCGGCCTGCATTTTCTGGAAAATAAAGGACAACTCCGCTAATTGGGCTTCGTTTGGGAAGAAAATGGGATTAGATCCGATCTGAAATAAGGGCGTGTCGTGTAACTGACTTGTGCGTTCACTATGTTGAATGAAATCTTCTGTGAAGAGGCAGTACCAACCGGACTGTTGTTCGGATTCAGCTTTCCAAGAATAGGGGACAATGGGATTCGAAAAAAGCAGTGCTGGTCGATCAATCTGGATCCATTTATCGGCATAATAAATCTTTCCTTTGCCAATGATCAGGGAAACTTTATAAAAATCACGTCTGCTATAGGGACTTACAACTGCGCAGGTCTCTCGACTGAAAACATTGATATGACCGATGCCTGCATTGTCCAATGGCACATGAGTGGGTGCATGACTTGGCAAGCGGCTGTAAAAATCATTGACACTTTCTGCTTGTTTCATGGTGTAAATGTATAAAATTCAAACAAATTAAGTGTCATCCTTTTGTGCGGATATGAAAGGTTTAAGGAGGTGATGTGATTTACTTGTCCTATGAGAAGTAGAATAGAATTTGATTTGCTTAATTTTATAATAGATATAAAAGATAGTAGCGTATGAATCCAAAAAAGATATGGTCTAATTTGGCAGTGACCGATTTAGACCGGACAACAAAATTTTATACTGCGTTGGGTTTTCAATCCAATGGGCGATCAGCAGATCTGACAAGTTTTCTGTTTGGAGAAGATCATTTTGTAATCCATTTTTTCTTAAAGCATATCCTTCGCGAGGCGATGTTAGGGGCTATGGCAGATACATCCAAATCTAATGAAATCATTTTTACGCTTGCCGCATCAAGTACAGAAGAGGCGGATCGTTGGGCTACTGAGGTGGAAGATGCTGGTGGAACATTGATTTCTAAGCCTGCAGCTTTTGGAAAGGGATATTATGGTTTTGTATTTGCGGACCCCGATGGCCATCGGTTTAATGTTTTTCATATGTAAAGAAACATGAATTTCGATAGCATTTATTTGAAATTATGATTGTTGTATCGGACTATAAATAATTTATTTTCTTTACAGTCCGATGCTACTTATTATTTTTAGTGCGTTATTTTCTGCCTACCCACCATTGTTTAAATTGCTGTTGATCGTCTTTTAGCAATACCTCTTCCCCGATCATAGGTGTTATCAATGGAATATGCGCTTCTTTATTTAATTCGGTAATCTGAATTAATGGCGTATCCCAAGAATGATTGGCGATATCAAACTTGGAGTTATGCACCGGGAATAGACGCTTCGTTTTCAGATCCTTTGCTGCTTTTAATACTTCTTCAGGGAGATGGTGGATATAACGCCAAGTGCTGTCAAATTGCCCATTATCTAGAATAGCTAGATCAATAGGACCAAATTTTTCACCAATAGCCGCATAATGGGTGTCATAGCCACTGTCTCCGCCGATAAAGATTTTCATCGTTGGCGTCTGTACTACATAGGACATCCATAGTGTCTTGCTGCTTTGAAGAGACCGACCTGAAAAATGTCTTGCAGGAGTTGTGTATACGGTAAATCCACTGTCGAGTGAAATGCTGTCATGCCAATCTTTTTCAATTATATCTTGAGGATTGTAACCCCAGTATTCCAGATGTGAACCCACACCAAGTCCGCAGATTACTTTCTTGGTTTTTGTTTTTAATTTGATAATGGTTTCATAATCCAGGTGATCATAATGATCGTGGGTAATAAATAAATAGTCAATCTCCGGTAGGTCTTCTACTGTATAAATGTCTGTTCCTTTAAATGATTTATTGGTTCCGGGAACAGGAGAGACACTTCCGCTGAATACGGGATCGACCAACATGCGTTTTCCGTCTATTTGCATAAAATAAGAGGAGTGCCCAAACCAGACCAATACGTCTTCCTTGCGGGACAAGTTCTGCAGATCTGTTTTTATGGTCGGTATATTTTCCAGTGGACTCTTCCGGTCTATTTTTTTGAAAAAGTAATCATAGAGTACGCTCGCATAGCTTGCATCTTCAACGATTTGAGGGGTATGGCTAAAGTTAACAAATTTACCGTCTTTGTAATTGGGTGATTTCTTAATTAATTCAAGCCGAGCGCCACTTGGTACTTTACCAAATTTGGGCTGTTGCATGTACAGGACTATAATCGCAACGAATACGATGATAAGGATGAGGATGATGAGCATAGTTTTATAAAATATTTTCATGTATGGGGTGCTGAATGGTTAGGCTTAATTACATGCTGTTGAAAGAAGCGGTATTGACCGGGCTATATCGGTTCATGATTTTTGAAGGAGCCTCGCCAAATGCTTTTTTAAAGGCAAATGAAAAATGGGAAAGGTCTTCGAATCCCAATTCCAAATAAATGTCTGAGGCTGCCTTACCTTTTTCTTTTAAGAGGTAATATGCTTCTTGTAGTCTTTTGTGCAGCAGCCAGCGTCCAGGTGTGGTATTGAATGTTTTTTCAAAATCTCTTTTAAAGGTTGCCAGACTTCTACCTGTTAAATAGGCAAATCGTTCTAAATGAACATTAAAGTGGTAATTTTTGTTCATAAAGCTTTCTAAGTCTATTTTATGCGGTTCGGTAAAATCAAACAATACATTTTTGAGTTCAGGATTGATCTGTAGGAGGAGTAATATCGCTTCTTTCATTTTAATCTGAACGAGTTTGGGATTGTCAAAACTGTGGGTCTGGTGATACGTCATCAAAGATTGAAAATAGCTATGCAACAGTACATGATCTTCAATATCCAAGACAGGTTGATCATATTGTTTTTGTTCCGCATTAATGCCGTATTCGAGACTGAAATCTTTTAATGTCTGCTGGTTAAGAAAAATAGTCAAAGATCGGAACTCGCCATTTTCAGGCGGTTCCTTTATAAATTTTAACAATTGATTTCTCCTTACCAGACGAAATGCTCCCGCATTGGAAATGTAGGTTTGATTTCCATCATTCAGCACCAGGGAACCAGCTATCTGATAGGTGAAGGTGCATTCTTGGACGAAGTGTTCTCCTTCTCTGCTTTTTGTCGCGTAACACGAATAAGCAATGCCCGATGCCTGAATGTTGTCTTTTTTTGTTTCCATCTCTGATGCAAATTTAAGATAAGGATGTTGAATTTTAGCTATTTAGCTTAAAATTGCTTTAGGTTCTAAATATGCGTCTAATCCATAAGTTCCGAACTCTCGGCCGATACCTGACTGTTTGAATCCTCCGAAAGGAGCCTGTGGGTCGTGTTTAAAGCCATTGATACAGATTCTTCCTGCATCAATCTGTGATGCTATGCGATTGGCACGTGCAAGATCTGGTGAGCTGATATATGCCGCTAGACCGTAAGTGGTGTCATTTGCAATGGAAATAGCGTCTTCGTCACTCTGGTACGGAATGATGGAGAGGACAGGACCAAATATTTCTTCTTGTGCGATACGCATATCATTATGAACGTTTGTAAAGATGGTGGCTTGAACAAAGTTACCTTTTTCCAAACCTGCTGGCTTACCCAGACCTCCTGTTAGTAACGTTGCTCCTTCATCAAGTCCGATCTGAATGAACTGTTGAACTCTTTCATATTGCTTATGGCTTACCATAGGTCCTACATGGGTATCTGGATCTGCAGGATTACCGACTTTTACATGTGTGATGGTGGCTTGTGCTAAAGCATTGATCTGATCTAGTTTGCTCGCAGGGACTAGCAGTCGGGTAGGAGCAATACAGGCTTGGCCACTATTCATATAAGCGCCATAGATAGCCATGGGGATAACGGTTTCTAAATCGGCATCTTCTAAAATAATATTCGGGGATTTGCCACCAAGCTCCAAAGTGACACGTTTCATCGTATCTACTGCGCCTTTAGCAATTGTTTTGCCAACCGCAGTTGAACCGGTGAAGGATATTTTGGCAATATCAGGGTGATTGGTTATTGCGGCGCCTACAACATTTCCTAGACCATTTACGATATTGAATAAGCCTTTAGGTAAACCCGCCTCATGGAAACATGTGGCAATAAGCTGTGTCTGTTGGGCACTCATTTCGCTAGGCTTGATGACGACGGTACATCCGGCAGCAATAGCTGTGGCAAGCTTACTGCAGATAAAACCATTGCTGGCGTTCCAGGGGGTGATGATGCCGACAACCCCTAATGACTCCATACGGACTTGTGATTGTCCAACAGTTTTTTCAAAGTCATAGTTTTGAAGTGTTTCGATCATTGTTGGGAATGACGCGATCGCAATCTGCACACTGGTTTGGCAAAATTGGTAAGTTCCGCCATATTCTTCGACCATAATAGCAATCAGTTCTTCTTCGCGCTTACTGACAGCACGATGTAGTTTTTCCAGGTAAGCAATACGTTCTTCTTTACTTGTTTTAGAGAATGTTTTGAATGCTTCTTTTGCGGCCTGGACCGCAATATGGGTATCCATTTCGTCCCCAAGGGTAACTTCACCCAATTTTTCATTAGTAGTGGGGCTGATGAGATCAAAAGTTTCTGTCCCATGTGGTGTGATAAAGGCACCGTTTACATAAATCTGATTTATCTTTTTCATGTTCTGCTGATTTGTTTATTCAAAGGTAGCGGGATTATAAAGAGGCTGTTTTGCTCAAAAGCTCAATGTTGCTTTGTTGAAAAGCTCATTAATAAATATATCAAAATGACATAAAGACAACAAATATGGAGCGCTTAATTGTTATGTTTGTTTCGAGATTATTAGATATGTAGATATGGTTGATATTTTTAAGATTTTAGCAAATGAACATCGGTTACAGATATTGCAGTGGTTGAAGAATCCGCATGCTAATTTTATCGCCGAAGATATTGAACCGGAGGTAACGGATTATGGTGTTTGTATGAGCGTCATCCAAAAGAAGGCAGGTTTGTCCCAATCAACGATATCATCTTATTTGACATCGATGGTGAATTGTGGTTTGTTGAAATCTGTGCGGGAGGGACAGTGGACTTATTATAAGAGAAATGAGGAAAAACTTCAGGAATTGGCTTCTTATATCAAGAATACGCTGTAGTTACTCATTATTTATTTGATGGATGGAGATATAAATATCTTCATTTTTTTTACTCAAGTATATCTATAAATCTAGATATGTCGAAATATTTTGTTGATTTTAGGGATCAGTTTTTAATGCAGTTACGGTGCTGTAAGGAAATCCGGATCTGAACACAATCTTTAAATAAGCTATTGACCTGATTTAGATCTGTACATACCACTCATTTTATTTGATAATTCATTTCAGAAGGTAAGAAGCCTTCCTTTTTTTAATCCGATATATCTATAAATCTAGATATATCGAAATAGTATAATGCTTTACATTAAAATTTTAGAACATGATAAGAAACTTTGAAAACCACTATGCATTTAACCGTGTATTTGCTCCAGATGTGTTGACTATTGGCCTATTTCTTCCCTTAGAAGTATATACCGGAAAGCTTCCCCTAGTTGAGGAGCATATGGCATATATAAAACAGATCGATCGCTTAGATTTTGCGTCGATATGGGTTCGTGATATTCCGATGTTTGATCCGAGTTTTGGTGATGCTGGTCAAGTGTATGATGCTTTTAGTTATTTATCTTTTATCGCCGGACAGACAAGCAGGGTTGCATTAGGAACAGGAAGTATTGTTTTACCTTTCTGGCACCCGATTTCTTTAGCAAAGACAGCCGCATCTTTAGATCAGCTATCCAATAACAGATTATTGCTAGGAGTAGGATCGGGGGATAGATCGATTGAATTTCCTGCATTTGGATTAGATTTTGAGCATCGAGGTGAACGTTTTAGACAGGTTTTACAGGATTTTCGACGCTTAAATAAGGAACATTATCCAAAAATTAAGTCTGAGCTGACCCACATTGACGGATTGGATCTTATCCCTAAACCCGTTCAAGAATATATTCCGAGTTTAATAACCGGTGGCAGTCAACAGCCTCTTTCCTGGATTGCTGAACATGGGGATGGCTGGATTACTTATCCGGGAGCAACAACGTCGAAATTACATGTTAGGCCGTTGGGAGAAAAGATAAAAGCTTGGCGTGACTTAATTCCCGATCAGATTTTTAAGCCTCATATGACCAATGAATGGATTGAACTAACGGAAGATCCCAATTTTCCTCGAACGCCATTGCAGGGTGGATTTGTGCTTAAAACAGGAAGGAATGGTTTATTGGAACTGTTACATGAATGGCAAGAAGCGGGTGTCAATCATGCAGCCTTAGGGATTCAATTCAGTAAGAGACCTATTGCCGATGTTATTGATGAGCTGGGAGCGGAAGTGTTGCCGTATTTTCCTTCCTTAGTGAAGGCGAGTCATATAAATATGATCCCATAGTTTAATTTCAGGAGAATAATTCTATTTTAGCCGTTAATGAAGTTGTCGTTAAATTATCTAATGGAGTTATGCAAAAAGTGACAGGTAGAAAAAAGTTTTATATCGCTTATATGTTGATCTCACTGATCATGTTGGTCGATATTACACTTATACTGACGTGGCAGATCAGTTTGGCGGGGTATTGGAGTGACCGCTTGGTCTTTTGGATATGGTTACTCACGACGCTTCCATTTCTAATTATTTTCTGGAAAAGTATTTATACGAAAATATACTGTATCGTATTAGTATTGGGGCTATTGTTTAGCATAGCCGCGATGATGTTGCCTTTTTTTGGTATTCTATTTTCAAGTACGGGCATGGAAAGACGATCGTACTATACACCAGATACCGGGAAATATAGAGTACAGCTTATTCAAAGTGTGATGGCTCGTCCGCGGTTACAGATTATTGAAAATAAAGGAATTGTTGAGAAGGTGATTTTGTTTACCGATGCCGATTTCCTGAAAAATGATAATCTTAAGGTGGGATATGAAAGTGTGATCGGCCTGGATGTCCTAAAGGATACGCCAGATAGCCTGGTTTTGGAGTTTCATATGCCTGGTCAGAAAATTGTAAAAGGTTTTAAACTAAGCGACGAATAGGATGAAATTTCGTGTCACGTTTTGTCTTAAATGAACAGTTAATATTAATCCCATAGCAGATCTATCATTGGGTATGTCTGGTATGGGATTAATTTGTTCTGTCATTTTAGTTTTGTAACTGATCTGCATGAAAAATTTCGCTCTACTGTGGCATGACTTGCGTTTACATCTTTTTGCTGTCTTCGTAAGTAGGACCATACAGTCCAGGCACTTTATTTCCGGTTGCTCTTAGGTAGACAATCAATTCTCCGCGATGATGATAAATATGATTAAAAAGGAATCCTCGTGCCACAATGCCTCTTTCCATTGGGCCTAAGAGTATGCGTTCACCTGCTTTCATTGTCCAGTGATCGCGTAGTTTTTCTTCTGTAAGTGTTGATAGAGCGGTTCTGGCTCGTGCTACATTTTTTTCAAAAAGTTCGAGCGTGGCTTTGATATCATCAGGTGCACCGCGCTCAAGATGATCGGTGGCCATATCATATACATCATCTGTAAATGTGCCTACGTACCAATAATAAATGGTTGCGATATGTTGTGCCAGTTCTCCCATTGTCCAGGAAATAGCTGCTGGCTTGTAGTGTATGTCTTTTTCAGGTACTGCCTGCAGTAATTTACGGGTGTTGTTGACCTCTTGTTCGAATTCGGTTGTCAAATATTGAATGATCATGTCTTTGGGTTTAATGTTTTTATATCGGGTATAAAACAGATGCGTACGTGAATATGTTTGGTGTTTAGCAGGTTTTTCTGGGGTAAATAAAACAAATTTATTTAAGTTTGAGTACGCTATAAATGAAAATTCATGTTAGAAGTATTATTTTCTCATATTGAAAAAAAAGTGACGCTCTCTCGTGGTGACAAAGAGGCGATAGCTTCTTTTTTTACATTCAAAAAAATCAGAAAGAAGCAATATATCTTGGAAGAAGGAGCTGTTTGTACGCATCTTTCATTTGTGAAAAAAGGTCTTATCAAATCGTACCGTTTGGATGAGAAAGGAAATGAGCATATCAGCCTTTTTGGATGGGAAGGCTGGTGGGTGTCTGATTTTAAGAGTTTTATTAATCAGCAACCGGCAATTCTCTATATAGATGCTATTGAAGATACAGAGTTACTGCTTTTATCGCGGGCAGATTATGAACAATTGATGGAAGAGGTCCCGGTGATGGAGCGGTATTTTAGAATGCTCTATCAAAATAGTTTGGTTACAAAAGATGAACGGCTGATCAGTTCGAACAGCTATACTGCTGAAGAAAAATTTCAGCGTATGCTACAGGCTAGTCCTGAAATTATGCAACGTGTGCCGCAACATCTGGTGGCATCTTATCTGGGATTGGCTCCTGAAACCTTGAGTAGAATCCGTAAGAAAATTGCATCTACAGATTAATTTCATTGATCTGGATCAATGGAATTTCTTGATCTGTATCATCTCTTTCAGTTTTTAATGCAGCGAACTTTGTTGTAGAAATTTAAAGAGATATAACAATGGATAAAATTGCATTAGTAGTTGGCGCAACAGGGATCACGGGAAGTCGTTTGGCTGAGGAGCTTGTTGGCCATGGATTGCAAACTTATGGTTTGGCACGTCATCCCGGTCAAACTGATAACGGCGTAATTCCGGTAAAAGCTGATCTTATGGATGTTGAAAATCTAAAGATCGCACTTGAAAATGTTTACCCAACACATGTGTTTTTTACAACATGGATGCGGAAAGACAATGAGACAGAAAATATTATTGTAAATCGTGCTCTTGTCCGTAATCTTCTCGATGTTCTGTCTGAAAAGAAAACTGTTGCGCATGTGGCTTTGGTAACGGGGTTAAAGCATTATTTAGGTCCTTTTGAGTCATACGTAGCTACGGGTGTATTTCCTAATACACCTATTCGGGAAGAACAGCCTAGACTAAGTCATCCTAATTTTTACTACGCTCAGGAAGATGCGGTATATGAAGCTTCGGCAAGAGATGGATTTACGTGGAGTATACATAGGCCGCATACGGTTATCGGGCATGCGATCGGTAATTTGATGAATCTCGGGGTAACGCTTGCCGTATATGCCAGTATTTGTAAACAAAAAGGGGCGAAATTGATCTGGCCGGGTTCGGAAGCGCAATGGAACGGAATTTCGGATGTAACGGATACTGGTGTTCTGGCGAAGCAGTTAATCTGGGCTTCGACGACTGAGGAAGCTAAGAATATGGCTTTTAATATTGTGAACGGCGATGTCTTTCGGTGGAGTTGGTTATGGGAGCGCATCGCGTCATATTTCGGCATTGAGGCTGAAGGATTTCATGGAGAGCCGAGGCCTCTTGCCGAACAACTTAAAAATGATGGTCAATTGTGGTCTGATATGGTAAAGGAGTATGGACTGGAACAGCATGAACTTTTTCAATTGGCTTCACCATGGCATACAGATCTTGATCTGGGCAGACCTATCGAAGTGATGGTGGATATGGCCAATAGCCGAAAACTGGGATTTACGGCTTACCAGAATACCGAAGAAGCATTTGTCCACTTGTTTGAACGTCTTCGTGCAGAGAATGTGATACCCAAATAATTAGATTGATGTGGTGGTAAAGGATAGTAAAACCGGGTTTCTTTATTTTGTGATAGAGGGCTCGGTTTTACTGGCCTTTAATCATCAATCCCTTTGCCGTCCAGGATCTGCTGATAATATTTTTCAATTCGATTTTGCCGAGTTTTGGATTGTTTCGCCTGATTAAAATAAAATAGATATCCTTTTTGTCGTCCAGGTGTTAGGGAATAGAATGCTGTATTTAATTCTTGATCTTGTGCCAGTGCCTGCTGGAATTCTTCAGGAATAGGGTAGTCGTTCACTTTTTTCATTTCCACTTTTAATCCTGCTTTTTCGATCTCAATGGCTTCCCGTATGTAAGCTTGAATAACTGGTTTTAGCGTGATAATCTCTGCTATATGTTTAAATCTGATCTGTCTGCCTGCCTGTACATTTTCTGTTTGCTGGATCAATATACCTTCAGGATCTTTGAGTAAAGCTCCCTTATGAAACAGGAGCGCGCAATATTCTTTAAATCCATGAATCAGAACGATGTTTTTTCCATCGAGCGTGTAGCATGGATGCATCCATTTGTATTCTTCTTCTAAGGATTTGTTTTCAGTAATGATATCACGAAGTAAATTGAACTCTTCGGACCATTGTTGTGTTTTTTCAAAGAAATGTTCTACCTGTGTGTTCATAATGGTTGTTTTTTAAGTATAGGGCCTGATTTATTGTCTGGAACAGCTAGAAGTAATTCATAGACAAAGAAACGGTCTGTTAATAGATTGAGTTGTCCTAATCTTGTTTCTGTGTATTTAAGATCTCCTCTAACCGATTGTGCGCCATATTGATGCCTTGTGCAAAAGGCATCTTGAGCAGCTGGTCTCTAAAAGCAACAGATTTAAAAATAATCTGGATAGTAAGTTTACTGCTTGCATCTGTATAGGGTTCAAATGTGAGGTATTCAAGCTGAACAGGGAATGGACTATCTTCCATCTCGAATGTTCTTGTGATTTTTTCGTTTGGTACAAATTCATGGATTGTTCCGTTTGCCCGAAATACAACAGTGCCATCGTGTGATGTTTCAAATGCATAGGCACCATGTTTCTTGTTTTCCAGTTTCAGTACTTTTGTACCCATCCATTGTTCAAAGAGATCAGCATCTTCATATGCCTTAAAAAGCAATTCTAGAGGAAGATCAAATTCGCGTGTGATGATGATTTCTTGTTTGTCATGTTCAGCACTGATTTTTGTTTTCTGTTCCATGATTATTTGGCTATATAGTTTTTCATTACGGCTTCTAATTTATTGAATCTGTCATCCCACATCTGGCGGAACGGTTCGATAAAATCTGCAATTTCTTTCATTTTTTGCGGATTGAGATGGTAATAGATTTCCCGGCCATTTTGCTCAGGTTTTAGGAGTTCGCATTCGGTCAAAATCTGCAGGTGCTTAGAAACGGTGGGCCTGGATGTGTCAAAATTGGAAGCAATGGCTCCAGCAGGCATCGCATGTGAGGCAACCAGTAGCAATATTGCTCTTCTTGTCGGATCGGCAAGGGCTTGAAAAACGTCTCTTCTTAAATTCATTGTTATGCTCTTAGTCGCTTTAACACTTCAATCTATTATGATCTGTCCTGTCATTGCTTGATGTGTTTATGATCATGTTTTATTAACGCTATTTGGAACTGTATTTATCGTTTAATCCTATACCGTTTATAATTTGTTGTCGGTATTTTTCAATTCTTCCAATTCTTGTCTGTGCTACTTTGGGTTGTGAAAAATAAATGATGTATCCTCTTTGCCGCCCCGGTGTCAATCCGTAAAATGCTGTTTTTAACTTAGAGTCTTGTTCGAATACCTGTAGGAGTTCTTCGGGGACAGGTTCTGGATTTTTTTGAAATGTTACCTTTTGACCACTTTCTTCTATCGCTATGGCCTCGGATATATACGATTTTAAGGTATTTTCTAATCTTTTGATTTCTGCTATATTGGTAAATTTGATGATCCTGTCCGATTGTAAATTACCTTGTTGGGTTAAGATTTTATGATCGTCGGATAATAATACTCCTTTAAAAAAACCGATATTGGCGGATTGTTTTAATGCAGCAACGGAAACAATATTTTTTCCTTGGGAGGTATATACAGGTGCACCCCATTTTATTTCTTCCTTCAAACCCGCTTCCAGTACAATTTGGCGGAGCATTTCTAATTCTTCTCTCCAGTTATTGACTTTGCATAATGGTGTACCGCCATATTTGCAACGCATACAGCCATCTATCAAATATTTGTCAACTCCTGGATTCAGTTCTATTTTCATCTGTTCTCAACTTTACGTTCAACTGGTCTGAAATACCACGAAATAATCGTGAGCAGGAGTAACAGCGCAGGACCAAAATAGGTGACTGCTTTATCAGCAACTGCAAGGTGGGTGAAAATTGCGCCCGACATTAGAAAGAAAAATCCTGCATATGCCCATTCTTTTACTACTGGGAGCTTTGGAAGGAGAATGGCAATTACTCCTAGCAGCTTCCAAATACCGATAATGGTGAGAAAATAGGAGGGATAGCCTAGATCTTTCATTTTATGAACTTCTTCATCCATGTGGATGATCTGCACAATTCCAGTTGACACCATTCCTAAACTTAGCCAAATGGTAGAAAACCAATAGATGATTTTATCTCTCTTTTTCATACTGTGTTTTTTAATCGGTACAATTCGTATGTTGATCTGTTTATACTTGAGCGGTATTACTTAATACCTTATTTATCGCATGTTAGTTTTCGATCCATTGTTTGATCTTTTACTGTTCTGGAATTAAATAAGTACATCGCTACACGATTTCTTTAATTATATATCGGTTTTTTATGTTCCAAATCTCCATAGTGCTGGTTAGTTTTAAATTATGAAGTCATTTGACTACAAATATAAGTGTAGTTATTTGACTACGCAAATTTTTTTTCAAGAATTTCAAATTATTGTGATCACGTACGGTTGGCTATTGGTGAATTTTTGTCAGTTAATGGTGCTGATCACGAGGTTGGTAGTTTTTTGAGGTTATGAAATGTTTAATAATTAACGAATAGGGTTTAAAGTCGTTTTCTTTGGTCCGAAAGCTAAAAAGCCCAATCTTTCGATTGGGCTTTGCTGTTTATTCCTGATGATTATTTTTGAACCAACTTTTGGGCTGTTGTTTTTAAATTTAGCTTGCTTGTATATCAATCAATATCTTAACTTCAGTAGGATCGTTAACTAAGGCTTCAAATCCGTTCGTGACGATTTCATCTAAAACAATCTTGCGTGTAACCAATTTCTCTACCGGCATCCTACCGCTATCGATCAGTGCAATGACTTGCGGGAAAATATTGCGATAGGCAATAATTCCTTTAATGGTGATTTCACGAAGTACTTGATCGAGCGCATCAGTTGTAACAGGTTTTCCAAATAGTGCTACTAATACAGCGGTTCCTCCATTTTTTAAACTCGTGATACCCGTTGTATAGGAGGCTTGTACACCTGCGCAATCAAGGAAAACATCTACTCCGAGACCTGTTATGGTCTTAATTTTTTCGGGTATACCGTCCTCTTTCGCATTGATGATATGTGTAGCGCCTACAGATTTTGCTTTTTCAAGACGTTTGTCGGCGATATCGGTTACGATAACGGTACTAGCTCCGGCTGCCAGGGCCGCCTGAACACATAATAAACCAATTGGACCGGCTCCGGAAACTAGAACAGTCCCGCCGATTTTTAGATTACTTTGCATGACCGCATAAACTGCTACTGCTGCGGGTTCTACCAATGCACCTTTCTCGAAGGACATAGTGTCTGGTATTTTGTGCACCATATAATCCTCTACTACAACGTAAGAAGCAAATCCGCCATTGCTAGATAGGCCAACAAAGCCTAATGGTTCTGACAGGTTGTATTCTCCGTTTGCAATAAAGGGGCTATCAAAGTTTTTAAAGATTGGTTCTACGACTACCCGGTCGCCAACTTTTAAATGATGTACACCTTCGCCCACGGCATCAATAATTCCGGAGAATTCATGTCCTAATGTGGTTGTGCCCTGGTGTCCATTGAGCGGATAGGGGGCGGCTACCGGGATGAGCTGTGGACCATGGACATATTCATGTAAGTCGGAGCCGCAGATTCCTGCAAACTGAACTGAAATTTTAACTTGTTTCGCTTTTGGAGCTGGGATCTCCGTTGATTCTACCCTGATATCTTTTGCGGCATACCATCGTGCTGCTTTCATTGTATTATCCATATTGTTATGCTTTTTTATTTCATACTAAGTTACTTAAATACTGCCGGCGTGCCAAGATGTTTGAGGTGATAGATGTCACATAAATTGATGAATGTCATCATTTTCATTTATTGAATAATAACTTATTAATCTGTGGCATCAGATCTGCTCGGTAACATGATGATAATCTAAAAGCGATGATACTTAAAGAAACATTTGTGGGGCTATTGAAAAATTATACGAAAGATGAGCAATTGATCGCTTCCTTATGGAGGGAGGTAGAAGCCTATTATGGTGATACTCTCAGACATTACCATACTTTAGATCATCTTGAAAATCTGCTGCTTGAACTTACGGCTGTAAAAGAGAAAATCAAGAATTGGGAAGCTCTATTGTTTACACTTTATTATCATGATATTATCTACGATGCGTCAAAACAGAATAATGAAGATGAAAGTGCTCATTTTGCCGTAAAACGGATGAAAGAGATTGCTGTTTCCGAAGCAATTATCTTGACATGCACCGAACAGATCCTGGCGACAAAATCGCACTTAATTTCTAACGATCAGGACACAAATTATTTTACTGATGCTGATCTTTCTATTTTGGGACAACCATGGGAGAAATATGCAAAATACTATACAAATATCCGCTTGGAATATCAGATTTATCCAGATGTACAGTACCACTCTGGTCGCAAGAAAGCATTAACTCATTTTCTGTCCATGGACCGGATTTTTAAAACAGATTATTTTTATAACCGTTTTGAAGTACGGGCAAAAGAAAACCTGAAAAGAGAAATGGAATTGCTGCAGGACTAGGTATTGATGATAACGACCAGCATATACGGCGTTGTTCCTCCGTAGTGCCGTGATAAAAGGTTGACTGGCTTTCGTTGAAAGCTGGTTTATTGGTGTTTGTTAGTTATTGATCATATTACCGATTCTAGGGTCTTTATTACGAAGGTCGAGACCTCCTTCGTATACTGATTTCAAATTATGTAAATAGAATGCCCAACCATTAGAGCATCCCAGACGAATGTATTGCTTTGAGTGATCGTCCTGTGGAATATGGTGATGCCGTAATTCTACGATAACATACTCATGAAGTGTACTTAATGTCACATCAACCATACTGGTACCTTCAAATGTAAACTGGAGAAAATCTTTACCATTTGCTTTAAGGATTTCTCCATGCATGGGCGTCGGATCCAGGTACCAATACCAATCGTACTGCATGCCGCTTTCTTCTGGGTTGATCTGTTCAAGCTGATTTCCTGCCGCATCACGAAAAATGACACGTTCCAAAAACCATCTTTCTAAATTCGCCGCAACAGACCAAGCTTCATAAATCTCGGAAAGAGAGGCTTTAATCGCGATACGTTTTGTAAATGATGTCCAATCGAAATTATTCATGGTAATCAATTTAGATTTTGAGTGACGATATGATGTCGATAATAAAGATAAAATAATATATCCGTTTATTTTAACGGATTTTCATTGATTTTATTTCTTTTAGTTTATGGTCGATTTGTTTCTATAACTTATTTCTTATTCGATTGACATAAAAAAAGCGCTATCGGGAGATAGCGCTTTTGTGATATTGTTCGTATGTAGGATAGATCGTTCTTAATTATTCTTCGATCTGTTGTTTCGTTTTACTGAAAATAGTAGCGCCCATACTTGCACTTATAACGCAAGCAACGGAAATCCATTGTAACGGTGTAAGACGTTCTGATAAGAATATCATACCTGATAGGGCGGCAAATGCCGGTTGCAAACTTGTTAAAATACTAAATGTTTTTGCTGGAAGTCTTTTTAAAGCCACTAAATCTAGTGAAAATGGTACTGCGCTAGAAAGTACAGCGACGCCCAGTCCTTTTAAAAACAGCATTGGGGTAAGATTAAAAATACCACCATCCCATAGGGCAAAGGGTATAATAATTAGGGTTGCAAATAGCATTCCCGTGCTTACAGCGTCTTTTCCTGGCATAATGCCGGTCACTTTGCTTCCCATAACAATGTAGACTGCCCAAAATATACCCGCTAGAAATGCGAGAAGAAGTCCGATTAAGTCAATGTTGTTACTTTGCCATGGAACGATAAATAGAATACCAGCACAAGCGATTAATCCCCAAAGGACGTCTAGCCATTTTCGGGATAAAGATAAGGCTAGAAAAAGTGGACCTATAAATTCTACCGTTACAGCCAGCCCTAAGGGGATGCGTTGGATGGCTAAATAAAAAATAAGATTCATTGCGGCAATTCCTATTCCATAAATAGCGCAATATAACCATTGTTGTTTCGTGAATTGAAAGAATTTAGGACGATTTATAATATTTAGCAATACGGTAGACAGGCCAATTCTCAACATACTTGTTCCTGTTGCTCCTATGGCAGGAAAAAGCTGTTTAGCGATAGAGGCACCACCTTGGACACTGACCATAGATAGTAATGCCGCTGATATGGCCTTATTTGATTTTTTCATTAGAATAAATTATTTGTCAGGAAAGTTTTCACTTGTACTTAATGAATTCTTTACGCTTCGTTTGTTTTAATAATGAGCATTGGAATTACTCGTATGATTATGCACTCATTCTCTTGATATCTATATCTTATTTCTACATAACAATAGTCAACAGATGACTGCATCAAGTTCATTTTTATTGTAAATGGTATAGCTGATGATCGTATCATTTATAGCATTACAAGTTCCAATGATTGATTGATAGAAGCAGGGAGTGATATTCGAATTTAACCGTTTTATACAAAAGAAAAGCTAATCATAAGATTAGCTTTTCTTTTGTGATCCCGCTGGGATTCGAACCCAGGACCCATACATTAAAAGTGTATTGCTCTACCAGCTGAGCTACGGAATCTTACTCTTATGAAGTTTCCTTCGTTGTTTGGAGTGATGCAAAGCTAGAAAAATCTAGCAAAGGGAACAAATATATTTGCTAATTTTTTTGAAATATGTTGTAACGTATTCTTTTTTAAAATCTTATTTTTTCTATTTTCTGTACTGGAGAGGGGCGGGACAAAATAAAAGGGACACTTTTTATTAAAGCGTCCCTTTTATTTTGTTGTGAATGGTAGTGCTATTCAACTACTACACCCATTTTGCTAAATTTCGCTATACGTTCGTCCACCAAAACATCTTCGTCTTTGGCGATCAAAATCGCTAAATCTTCAACCAATTTTGCTTTTAATAACTCGGCCGCTAATTCAGGGTTTTGATGTGCTCCACCTAGTGGCTCTTTGATAATACCATCGATAAGGCCATTGCCAAGCATGTCTTTAGAGGTTAATTTTAATGCCTCTGCCGCCTTTTCTTTGTGGTCCCAGCTTCTCCATAAAATAGAGGAACAAGATTCAGGAGAGATGACAGAATACCACGTATGCTCTAGCATGTATACACGATCACCGATACCGATACCTAATGCACCACCAGAAGCACCTTCACCGATTACTACGCAGATAATAGGCACCTTTAGTACCGACATCTCCAGTAAGTTGCGTGCTATGGCTTCTCCTTGACCTCTTTCTTCAGCTTCCAAACCTGGGTATGCACCCATTGTATCGATCAATGTAACGACAGGTTTGTTGAATTTTTCTGCCATTTTCATTAAGCGAAGAGCTTTACGGTATCCTTCAGGGTTAGCCATACCAAAGTTGCGGTATTGACGCTCTTTGGTGTTTTTTCCTTTTTGATGCCCGATAACCATAACTGATTGACCTCCGATCGATGCAAATCCACCGACGATGGCTTTATCATCTCTTACAGTACGATCTCCGTGTAATTCGATAAAATCATCACAGATCATGTTAATGTAATCAAATGTTTGAGGTCTCTCCGGATGACGCGACATCTGCACATTTTCCCAACCAGACAAATTACCGTATATCTCTTTTTCAGCGTTCGCTAGTTTTTCTTGTAGCTCTAACACAGTTGCACTCATATCGACTTTCGTCTTTACGGCAACTTGTTCCACTTTTTCTATCTGCAATTGCAAATCTGCAATTGGCTTTTCAAATTCAAATGTAGTTTTCATATAAAGTTGTTATGAAAAAATCAGATGGCTAAATTAGTGCATTTTTTCCGAAATTAAAATTACGTATGACATTTACATTGGAAATCCTTTATTACATTTGTGATTCATTAAAGTATAGATGGCTTACTTTTTGTTTGATGTTTATTATCAATTTATGCGCATGTCAAAAAAATTACTATTCATAATCGGTTTATCTATTTCTACTGCAACAACCTTGTCTGCACAAACTTACCCTGAAGTTGTGTTTGAGAACAGTCTTTTGTCAGGTAACTATGCCAAAAGCTTGGTGGAATATTCGGGAGACAGTTGGGTACAGAATGTAAAGAAAAATTTACCGACTACAGATTCTTTATTTTTTACTCCAGGAAATTCACTTTCACTCCGTTATTTGTCATCAAATGCTGGAAATTGGAAGGTTGCTTTACTAAATGATCGCCATAAGATCAATTATCAGGTCCAGGCCAGTGATGTGCTGACAATTAAAATGTATGTGCAAACACCGCAAACGAAAGAAAAAACTCTTCCGAAAATTCAATTGCTTCAAAATGGTTCTGAAACTAATATTTTAGAACTTTCCCCATTTATAGATGACTTTGATCATGATACTTGGCTTAATATAGAGATACCCTTGTCAAAATTTGGAAATTTAAAAGCAGGGGAAGCAGTTTCTGAAGTGGTTTTTCATCAAAACGGAACTGATGAGATGACGCATCAGCTGTTTTTAGATCAATTGGAGTTTTTACCTAAAAATCCTTCACGCGTCAAGTTGTCTTCAGGAGCTATTCTATCACAGGTCTCCAGTATTGATAAGCAGGTGGAGCTTCAATGGCAACTGCCGTTAACACCAAGTATCCGGTATATAAAAATTTACAGATCGACAGATAATGTTGATTTTAAAGCGATTGCCATTCGACCAGTTTTTATGCAAAAATGCTATGATCTTGTCGAAGAATATAATAAAAAATATTACTATAAGATCGCATGGGTAGATTATGATTATCTGGAATCTCCATTTTCTTCGGTAAAAGAAGTTCAAACCAAACCTGCAAGTGATATAGAGCTTTCGAACTTAATCAAATTGACAAATGTCAATTATTTTATTGAGAACTATGATATCAACAGTGGTCTTTTTCTACCAAATAAATCAAATAAGAAGGCTATAGTTTCTATAGAAGAATCGGGTTATGCAATTCTTTCGTTATTGGTTGGTGCTGAAAACAATGTTATTTCGCGTCAAGCTTTATTGTTGCGTTTGAGTAGGATGATCAAGTTTTTAAACAAGGCTCAGCATCATGAGGGTGTATTTACGGCATTTTATGATGGAAGGGAAGGCGTGCCATTTTATACTGATGGCGTACAGATGTATGATGTTAAAGCGACGACGAAACTTATGGAAGGATTGCTTGTTGCTCGGGAATATTTTTCAAAGGATGTTGCTGATGAACACAATTTTAGAGAGGATGTAACGAAATTATGGAAGCGGGTGAATTGGCAAAAGCTAACATCAAAGTCAAATCCTGATGCACTGATGGATCGGTGGTCAGCTGTAGATAGCACCTATCAGTCTAAAGTTTTAAACGGCCTGAATGATGGTTTAAGTGCTTATTTATTAGCGATGTCTTCTCCGACTTATCCATTGACGGAAGCGAGTTACCTGAATGGATATGCTAAAAAATTACCTCTAGCGGATAGTTTACTTCGTTTATCTCCATCGACAGTTGATCAAGGAGCTGCTTCACATATGAATGGTGGGCTTATCATACCGCAGGTACAACCAGCTACCCCCGTATCCTTTGAAGATAGTTTGATCTTTGAAAAACATATGCTGTATGGTAAAAAAATTGCAATTGGCGATTTAAATAAAAGTTTGATTGAGTTTTATAAACCATTTTTAACCTTAGATCCGAGCGGAAAATACGATGGTTATGTCGATTATGGTGAGCTAGCAAGTAATTATATTTTAGCTTATAAAAGAAGGGATAATGAATTAAACTTGGGATCTAGTTATACAGATATTTGGGGAGTACAGAATCCGAGCGATAGCGTGGGGCATTATTTAGTGAATCCAGCAATCGCAATTTCGGCTGTTGCTTTCGAACAGGAGATCGGTCAAAAATCTTTGCGCAAATTTTATGATCAATATGCTAAGGTGCTGTTTACCCAATATGGTTTTAGATCTTGGATTGATTTGAAAAATAATGATGTTTCCGATGGTTTTAATGCGAAAAATCAGGCGAGTGTGGCTGTTTTAATGGAGAATGCAAAATCTGGATTGATCTGGAAATTGTATAACCAGATACCGGAGGTTAATGCAACTATTAAAAAGATCTATCATAAGAAATAAGCGAAACTGCTGCACGAATTAAAGGGATACAAGATCTTGTAGCGTTATGTCTAAGATCTGTATCCCTTTCTGTTTTTCTTGAGTTCACTTTTTTTTATATCTTTACAGTTAGTTTTTGCTTTCATAAATAATCTAAACATTCGATGATTAAAAAAATAAATAGTATTGCTGTTGCTTTGCTTTGTTCAATTTCTTTGTTTTCATGTAAACAACAAGCTGTAATTGTTAATCCAGGTGCTGTTGTTAGTATTGATGGTACTGATGATGGATTGAAAAACGTTAAACGTGATTTTGAAGATGCTACTCGTACAGATGAAGGAATTAAATTTACGATTTCATCAGATTTGCTATTTCCGACAAACTCTTCTTATTTAACAGAAAAAGCTAAAGCGGAATTGAGTAAATTGGCAACACTTTTAAAAGAAAATAAAAGTAAGATCCGTGTTGATGGGCATACAGATGCGACAGGTACTGTGGAGTATAACCAATGGTTAGCTGAAAAGAGAGCTAACTCGGTAAAAAAGTTTTTGGTAGATGCTGGAATTGCAGAGTCTAGAATCGCGGCAAAGGGTATTGGTCAGACTAAACCTGTAGCAGATAATAAAACTCCAGAAGGTCGTCAAAAGAATAGACGAGTTGAGGTTATTATTTTGGATGCAAAATAATTCTTAATTATAACAGGATATAAAGGGCTTTCATTGGAAAGCCTTTTTTGTGATATTAGTTTTTACTTTCGTCCCAATAGTGGGAGTCTGGATATATCCGCTTTCCAAATACTGCTGTCCCTATGCGTACAATTGTTGCTCCTTCGGCAATAGCAATTTCATAATCGCCACTCATACCCATGGACAATTCTGTCATTTCGACGCCAAGTATTTCAGCTTTGATAATGTCTTGCTGGAGGTTTTTCAATAATCGGAAACAGGCACGAATTTTATCTTCTTCTGCGCTGAATAGACCAATGGTCATTAGCCCTTTAATTTTTACATTTTCTAATATGGCTATCTGTCGTATCAGATCAATGGCTTTATCAGGTGATATGCCAAATTTACTTTCTTCCATGGAAGTATTCACTTGGATTAAAATGTCTATCGTTCGATTTTCAAGTTGTAATCTTTGATTTATTTTTTGGGCTAGATCAAACCGATCTATAGATTGCACACAAGTGACATCATGCTGGAGTATGTATTTGATTTTATTGGTTTGTAAATGGCCTATAAAATGATTGGTATGCGGAATATTTTTTAAATCGTCATATTTGTCCCTTAATTCTTGAACTTTATTTTCTGCAATTAATGTATATCCTGCGAGTAAAGCCGTTTTTATACGATTTGCCGGAACTGTTTTAGTCGCTAATAATAGTTTGACTTCTTTGGGGTCACGATTGTTTAGCAGGCAGCATGCTTTGATTTTATCTTCAATTACCTTCAGATTCTCTAAGGTTGTGTTAGTCATATCATCGTGATTTTATTGTTTTTCCAATTTTGCTATCAGACTTGCTTTAACTTGTGTGAAAGCATGATCTCGAGCTTCTGCGTAGGATATCTCATATTTTCTTTGAAACAGTTTGATATCTGCAGGGAATTTTTCGACAAGCTTATCATAATACTTGTCTAATTCTAACTGTGATGGTAAATCATAGCTGATCTGTAATTGAAATCGGCGCAGCAATGCTTTATCAATAATGGATACATGGTTCGTTGCAGCGATAAATAATACGGTCTGTGGTAAATAATCGATGAGTTGAATCAGTGTATTAACCAGGCGTCTCATCTCCCCAACATCTTTGTCGTCATTACCTCTTGCTTTTGCAATTTGATCAAACTCATCTAGGAACAGGACAGCCTTTTCGCGGGCCGCTTTATCAAATATTTGCTTTATGTTTTGAGATGTTTCGCCAATACGGGAACAGACAATTGTACTGAGGTTTAGTGTTAAAATGGATTTTCCCAGTGTTTGCGCGATTGCTTTGGCGGTTGTTGTTTTACCACATCCGGAACTTCCATGCAAGAGGATTTTATTGTTTACAGGTAGTCCATATTGAAGGAGCTCTTCGCTGTAGGTATATTCTTTTATTAACTGCTGTATGGAAGCATTGTTCTCTTGATTAAGAAAAATATTAGCCAGTTCAGTCTGCTCGTTCTTAGTAATAATCAGATCGGAAATATTCATGGTGGCAATTTATTAATTTTTGAATAAAGCTTGAGTTTAATTTTTGAAGAATGACGAACGTTTTACGTTCGCCATTCCAGTATGCTTATTTCCACCAATGATAATAATTATGTAATCCATCATATTCAAATCCGCATTTCGGATATAACTTATTGCCGACTATGTTTGTTTTTTCTGTTTCCAGCATTAGCCCACAAGCATTTGTTTCTTCGCACCATAATTTACTGCGATCAATAAGCGCGATCGATAGACCTTGGCCGCGATAGTCCGGGTGTACATACAAGTCACTTAATAACCATTGTTTAGCTAGTTTTGTATAATGGAAAAGTTTATAAAGCTGTACAAACCCTACTGCTTGATTATCCACATAGATTAAGAAGATCGTCGATTCGCTATTTACAAATCTTTCTTTAAGAAAAGCTTTTCCTTTTTCAAGATCTGGTTGCTGACGATAAAAAACACGGTATAAATCAAATAATACTGCTGTTTCGTCAAGGTTTGCTAATGTTGCTTGTCTAATTTCTGATTTCATATTTTCTTTTTTTAATTGTTATGACAAAATTACTCTTAAATAGGACTACCTTTGTGCTCCAGTTTTAAGTAATTAAGTAGTCCAGTATGCTTCCTTTTGAACATATTATAACCATTGATAAATCGAGTAATATTGCCCTATACAGGCAGATTTCGATTTCAATCATTAATGCGATCAGCGATGGGGTTTTAAAACCTGGGGCACATCTGCCCAGCAGTCGTGAATTGGCAAAAAATCTTGCTGTTCACCGTAAAACAGTGATCGCTGCTTACGAAGAGCTCCAGTCTCAGGACTGGATTATTGTGGAACCGCGTAAATATGTTGCTGTTTCAAACTTTATCCCAATTTTAAAGGCCCAAAAATGGAATAGGCCATTCGTGCGTACGGGGTACGGAAAAGATCTTCCCATTTCGTATAAAAAATCTCAGCCAGAAGTGTCGGTTGAGATCGCGGAAAGATTTGATAAGGTGCTTATTGATGACGGATATCCTGATATACGATTGTCACCAATTGATGATTTATTGAAGACCTATCGGACTTTTACAAACCGGAAAACAATTTCGAAGATTGCAAATATTGGTACGGGGCAAGGTGTGCTCAAGCTTCGCGAGCAATTGGCGAATCATCTGATCGAATCTCGAGGTCTCACTATGGGGGTGGAACATGTGCTGATTACTCATGGAGCGCAAATGAGTATATATTTGGCAGCACAACTTTTACTGGATAATAGTTCACATGTGCTTGTTGGTGAACCCAACTATCCATTGGCAAATCAGGTTTTTAAAGATACCGGTGCATCGGTTATTTCGGTATCGGTTGATGAGGATGGTATTGATACGGATGCCGTGGAAGCTTGGTGTAAGTTGAAAAAAATCAGCTTGATATATGTTATACCACATCATCATTATCCCACCACAGTTACGCTTTCGGTAGAGCGTAGAATGAAATTATTAGCATTAGCTGAACAGTATGGATTTGTGATTATTGAAGATGATTATGACTATGATTATCATTATACCTCATCTCCTTATTTACCATTGGCCAGTAGTAATCATCAGGGGCATGTTATCTATATCGGTTCTTTTTCCAAAATCTTAGATCCTTCGATCCGTATTGGTTTTATGGTTGCTCCAGAAAAATTCATTGCGCAGTGTACTGCCTATAGAAAGATAATTGATGTGGGAGGAGATGGTTATATGCAACATGCTTTAGCCGAGTTAATTAAAGAGGGAGAGTTGAACAGATACTTGAAAAAAGCACGACGTTGCTATAAAATACGAAGGGATTATTTGGATCAGCTTTTACGGGATCGATTAGGTAATTATATTTATTTCTCCTTGCCTGCTGGTGGAATGGCCATTTGGGTGCGGTTAAAGCCTCCGTTTTTGGTGAATGATTTACTTTTGAACTGTTCGCTTGAAATTGTTCGTATCGATGAAACTCAAAATGCATTTCGATTTGGCTTTGCATCCTTGTCTGAAAATGAATTAGATCAGGCTGTTAGTGAATTAGTAAAAGCTTTTAAAAAGATGGCTTAAGTTCATTGCTTTTTTTGCACAACGCAGTTTTTGTTTGAACAGGATAAGGGGAGGCGAAAAGATGAAAAATGAGCTTATTTTTTTTAGTAAAATGACTTGTTTTTCAGCTTTAGTGAGGAATAAATTTGTAAATTAGTAAACTTTTAAACAGGTCTGTTTTAATCTGTTTGAAAGTCTTTTAGTTGTTGATATTTAGCTGTTTAGGAAAGAATAAAGAATTAAGGTATGTACATTATATTTGATACGGAAACAACAGGATTACCCAAACGTTGGGATGCGCCGATTACAGATACTGATAATTGGCCCAGATGTATTCAAATAGCTTGGCAGTTACATGATGAAATGGGTAATCTGCTTGAGCATGAGGATTATCTGATCAAGCCGGATGGTTACAATATTCCTTATGACTCCGAGAAAATTCATGGTATTTCGACCGAGTTAGCGACAGAACAGGGTGTTCCCATTCAAGATGTTCTGGTTAAGTTTAATGAAGCATTAGCCAAAGCCAAATTTATTGTAGGTCAAAATATTGGTTTTGATTTGAATATTATGGGTAGCGAGTTCTATCGTTATGATGTTCAATCTCCTATGGGTGAAATGCCTATCTTGGATACCTGTACTGAGGTTACAGCTGCTTTACTGCAATTGCCTGGTGGACGTGGAGGTCGTTTTAAATTACCAAATTTAACTGAACTTCATTCGTATCTATTTGGAGTTCCCTTTGCTGAAGCACATAATGCAACTGCCGATGTGGAAGCAACTACACGTTGTTTTTTTGAATTAGTTAGAAGGGAAGTTTTTACTGTTGATCAGTTACAGACTGATACAGGATATTTTGTAGATTTTAAACAGCAGAACCCATCAGTAATTCCAACTGTTGGTTTAAAGCACGTGAATCTGAAGGCGGCTTCAGATGAAATTAGAAAGCGCAGTCAGCCAAGTGGTGGTCAGGAAGTTGTGATTGATCATGATGTGCTGAATGATTTTGAAAATGCCGATTTTGCACATCTACATAATCATTCTCAGTTTTCGGTCCTGCAATCAACAATTTCTATAGCTAATTTGGTGGATACTGCTGCGAAGTATCGCATGCCAGCTGTTGCATTGACCGATCATGGTAATATGATGGGTGCTTTTCATTTTGTTTCTAAAGTAGGCGATCATAATAAAGCGGCGAAAGCAAAAAATGAAGAATTAGAAGCTGCTGGAGAAAGTCCTACGGAGAAAATAATCAAACCTATTGTGGGTTGTGAGTTTTTCGTATGTGATGATCATTTTGATAAGAAAAGAAAAGATAATGGTTATCAGATTGTCTTTTTAGCGAAAAATAAAAAAGGTTATCATAACCTGGCTAAAATGGCCTCAGTAGCCTATACGGAAGGGTTTTATTATGTACCTCGTATTGACAGAAAGGTTGTTGAGCAATATAAAGAGGATTTAATTGTCCTGTCTGGGAATCTTCAAGGAGAGGTGCCCAATAAAGTGCTTAATATCGGTGAAAATCAGGCTGAAGAAGCTTTGATCTGGTGGAAAGATCAGTTTGGGGATGATTTTTATATTGAAATGATGCGCCATGGTCAGGAGGATGAAGACCGCGTAAATACGACGCTAGTCAGTTTGGCTCGTAAACATGATGTAAAGCTGATTGCGACGAATAATACCTATTATATCAATAAGCCTGATGCTCACGCCCATGATATTTTGTTGTGTGTGAAGGATGGTGAAAAGTTGAGCACACCGAAAGGAAGGGGGCGAGGTTTTAGGTTTGGATTACCTAATCAGGAATATTACTTCAAGCCTGCTTCAGAAATGAAGAAGCTATTTAAGGATATACCAGAGGCGATTATCAATATTCAAGAGATCGTCGATAAAATTGAAATCTTTACTTTATACCGTGACGTTCTTTTACCGGCTTTTGATATCCCTGAGGAATTTCAGGTTGCAGAAGATCAGGAAGATCATGGTAAGAGGGGGGAAAATAAGTATTTAAGACATCTAACTATAGAAGGAGCTAAGCGTCGTTACAAGCAGGGTGTAACAGACGATATTATGGAGCGCCTGGACTTTGAGTTAACTACCATTGAGAAGACCGGTTATCCTGGATATTTTTTGATTGTACAGGATTTTATTGCTGAAGCTCGTAAAATGGGGGTTTCTGTTGGTCCAGGTCGTGGTTCTGCCGCTGGATCTGCTGTAGCATATTGTTTAGGGATTACAAATTTGGATCCGATACAATACGATTTGCTATTTGAGCGTTTCTTAAATCCCGATCGTGTATCGATGCCCGATATTGATATTGACTTTGACGATGAGGGTCGTGGTCGCGTGATGCAGTATGTAATTGATAAATATGGAGCTTCGCAAGTAGCCCAGATTATTACATATGGTACCATGGCTGCCAAATCGTCTATTAAAGATACGGCTCGTGTACTGGATCTGCCTTTGCAGGAAGCCAATGAAATTGCAAAACTGATTCCAAATTTGAAGCTGGCAAAGATCTTCAATATGGATGAAAAAGCGTTGAAAGAGACTTTGCGCGCAGATGAACTGGAAGCTGTTAATCGTCTGATCGCCATATCGGAAGGTGCGGGTCTTGAAGCGGAAACGATTAAGCAGGCCCGCGTATTGGAAGGTTCAATGCGTAATACAGGTATCCATGCTTGTGGGGTAATTATTACTCCTGACGATATCACTAATTTTGTTCCTGTATCATTAGCAAAAGATTCAGATCTATATGTGACACAGTTTGATAACTCTGTTGTTGAATCTGCCGGTTTGTTGAAAATGGACTTTTTAGGGTTAAAAACATTGACCTTAATAAAGGATACGGTCGCTAACGTGAAGTTGAGTAATGGCCTGGAGTTAGATCCCGATGAATTTCCTATTGATGATCAATTGACTTACGAGTTATTCCAAAGAGGGGAAACGGTTGGGGTATTCCAATATGAATCTCCGGGTATGCAGAAGCATATGAAAGATCTGAAACCAACGGTTTTTGCGGATTTAATTGCTATGAATGCCCTTTATAGACCTGGACCAATGGAGTATATCCCCAGTTTTATCAAGCGTAAGCACGGGACAGAGCCTATTATTTATGATCTAGATGCTTGTGAGGAATATTTGCAGGAAACATATGGTATTACTGTATATCAAGAGCAGGTGATGCTTCTTTCTCAGAAATTGGCAGGATTCTCCAAAGGTGATGCCGATGTGTTGCGTAAAGCTATGGGTAAGAAGCAAAAAGCGGTTTTGGATAAGATGAAACCTAAGTTTGTTGCTCAGGCTGCTGAAAAGGGACATAACCCGAAAGTATTAGAAAAAATTTGGACAGATTGGGAGGCTTTTGCAAGTTATGCCTTCAATAAATCGCACTCGACCTGTTATGCTTGGATTGCTTATCAAACGGCTTATCTAAAAGCGCATTTTCCGGCGGAATACATGGCAGCTGTACTTTCAAATAACATGAATGATATCAAGCAGGTCACTTTCTTTATGGAGGAGTGTAAGCGCATGGGACTTGAAGTATTGGCTCCAGATGTGAATGAGTCACATTATAAATTTACTGTGAATGATCGTGGTGCGATCCGATTTGGAATGGGAGCTGTTAAAGGTGTGGGAGCAGGAGCGGTTGATACGATTGTACAGACACGTGCGAAGGGGCCCTATAAATCGGTTTTTGATTTGGCAAAACGGATTGATCTGCGTGCCGCTAATAAAAAAGCTTTTGAAAGTTTAGCTTATGCGGGTGGATTTGACGGTTTTCAAAATATGCACCGTGCTCAATATTTTCACAGTGAAGATAATTCCACGGGTTTGGAAAAAGCGATTAAGTTTGCACAGCGATTCAAGGAAAATGAAAATTCGGCTCAGGTAAGTTTATTTGGTGGAGATGGTGCGGCTGAGCTTCCAGAACCTGTATTGGCTTCTTGTCCACAATGGGGTTTGATCGAAAAATTAAAGTACGAGAAAGAGGTAATCGGTATTTATCTGACTAGTCATCCCTTGGATAACTATAAGTTTGAGATTAAGCATTTCTGTCAAAACAAAGTGAGTGATCTGCAGTTAATCAATAAGGTTAAGGCTTCTGAAGTTGAAGAAGATGTTTTGTTGGATTTTAATCGGATAAAAAATAAGGAGGTTGTTATCGGTGGTATTATTGCTCTTGCCAACCATCGTATTGCAAAATCGGGTAAGCCTTTTGGTTCTTTCATTATTGAGGATTATTCAGACTCTTATGAAATAATGGTTTTTGGTGAAGATTATGTGAAGTTCAAGGGATATCTCGAAGAAGGCTATTTTGTGCAGCTCCGAGGTTTGGTGCAAGAAAGGTTTAAGCAAGTTGGGAACTGGGGTTTTGAGATCAAGGGTATCCAGCTATTGTCGGATTTGAGAGAGAAAATGGCTAAAATTTTCACTATTAATATTGCATTGCCAGCATTAAATGATCTATTTTTAGAGGAGATGAAGCAAGTGCTGGATTCAAATGAGATCGAAGGGGTGGTCCCGAATTGTCAACTGCGTTTCAAAATTTGGGATCCGCAGGATGAAATTTCTATTGAGATGCCTGCGAAATTAAAGCGTATCAACTTGACAAATGAGTTCTTAGAGGCTATAGAGCAGTTTGAAGGTGTAAATTATCGATTGAATTAAATGGTGTCAATTTAATATTACACTTATATTACGGACATCTTTATTATATTTGTTCTTATAAATGAGTAAATAATAATTATCAAATAACTTCGGTTAAAAAAATAAAAATATGGCTTTAGAAATTACAGATAGCAACTTTGAAGAAGTTGTGTTGAAATCAGACAAACCAGTTTTAATTGACTTTTGGGCAGAGTGGTGTGGTCCATGTCGTATGGTAGGTCCAATTGTAGAAGAGTTGGCTAAGGATTATGCTGATACAGCGGTAATCGGAAAAGTAAATGTTGATGAAAACCCAGAAATTTCAGTTCGTTTTGGAATTCGTAATATTCCTGCGTTATTATTCTTCAAAAATGGTGAGATTGTCGATAAACAAATCGGTGCTGTACCAAAATCAGTGCTAAGTGAGAAACTGGATAAGCAAATTGGTGCTTAAGCAAGTATTATTAAGATAATATCAAGTAGACAAATGTAGTTTTTTGTTATATAAGTCTTGTTAAAGGGGGTAGAATTAAGTTTCTACCCCCTTTTTCTGTTTTATATTGAGTAAAATGCATTATATATCTGTTGTTGTTTGTGTTTTTGTAGAATTTTGATGTTTTATTTGAAAATATTTGAAATAAATATTGTTTTTACTGTAATTTTTACCTTAATTTGGATATTGATTAACAAAACAATTAAAAATGATTAAAAAAACAGCGATTCCTTTCTATTTTATGGTAATAATAGTTTTAATGGCACTATTTTTTCCTTCTTTACCTAAAAATGATGGAAATTATGAATATAATGGAGCTGATGTAGCATGGATGTTGACTTCAACGGCATTAGTGCTAATTATGACACCAGGTTTAGCGTATTTTTATGGTGGAATGGTAAGAAAGAAGAATGTTATTTCAACGATGCTTCAAAGTTTCATCTGTATGGCTGTTGTTAGTGTTATTTGGGTTGTTTTTGGTTTCAGTTTAGTATTTGGAGATAGTATCGGAGGTTTCATCGGTAATCCGATGACGTATTTTATGTTTGATCATGTAATTGATGGTAAACCTTGGGTGGGTGCTCCAACGATTCCATTTGCACTGTTTGCTATGTTTCAATTGAAATTTGCGATCATTACACCGGCGCTTATTACGGGGGCTTTTGCAGAGCGCATCCGTTTTACATCTTATATTTTGTTCATCTGTTTATTTTTCGTCTTCATATATGCTCCTTTGGCACATGCTACCTGGCATCCTGATGGCTTATTGTTTAAGCTGGGTGTTTTGGATTTTGCCGGAGGAACTGTCGTACATATGTCAGCGGGCTTAACAGCACTGGCTTCAGCGATTTACTTAAAACAGGGTAGAGAGCCTGGTCATCATACACCTGCACGTGTAACCTATGTATTGCTCGGTACCGGTATGCTGTGGTTTGGCTGGTTTGGTTTTAATGCAGGTTCAGCCTTTTCTGCTTCTAGCCTTGCTTCGACGGCACTATCAACAACAATGACGGCTTCGGCAGCAGCTGCACTTACCTGGATTTTCTTTGATGCTATCCGTGGTACTAAACCATCTGCAATGGGAACCTGTATTGGTCTAGTAGTGGGTCTGGTTGCGATTACGCCGGCCGCCGGATTTGTAACTGTTCCGCATTCATTAGTAATTGGTGCTGTAGCGGCAATTGTAAGTCGCCTTGTGGTCGATTGGCGTACCCGTTCAAAGGTCGATGATACGCTAGATGTTTTTCCTTGTCATGGTGTTGGAGGTATTGTAGGGATGATTTTGACGGGGGTATTTGCTCATAAACAAATTAATGGTGTGGTTGAGCATAACGGTTTATTTTTTGGTGAAATAACCCTATTTAAGGCGCATATAATTGGTTTGTTTGCGTCCGCTGCTTTTATTTTAATTGTTGCTTTCTTATTGTTGAAAATAACAGATCTGATTTCACCCCTTCGTGCATCTGAGGAGGAGGAGTTATTAGGTATGGATATTTCACAACATGCAGAGAAATTATAAAGATTCCTTTCAATTCCCTTTCAATTAGAAACGCACACCATCGCTCGATGGGTGCGTTTTCTTTTTAAATGGGCATTTTGCAACGAAGCTTAGCGTTGTAGAACGGTATGCTATTTGATTTTTTTGTATTGATCCAGAAAGGGGCTGTAGCCAGTACAAATTTTTTGGTTAATGTATAAGGCCGGAAATAATATTTATTGTTAATGCAACAACAAATGTATTTAAAGCGAAAGCGAGTAATCCATGAAACAGAACCACTCTTCTAATTTTTCGTGACGAAACTTCAATATCAGAAACTTGAAATGTACAACCGAGCACAAATGAAAAATATGCAAAGTCCATATAGTCAGGTTTTTCATCTCCTGGGAAATCCAATCCTTTACCAGTGGCACCGTCTGCATAGTACAGATGTGCGTAATGGAAGACATAGGTCGTATGTACCAAAAACCAAGAGCTCATCATACTTAATACACAGATGCTGATGCTTGCGCCCTTGGGCATATCGGTCGTATTATCTGTGATAATAATGAGAAGTACAGCGAACAAACAGGCAAAACTTGCCATTAAAATAAAAATGGATACAAATAAACGGCTTCCGTCTTCGGATGCCGCTTTTCTAACAATTCGGTTTACGGGCATCTGATAAAAGATAAACCACGACACAGCGCTGTAACTCAAACTAAAGGTAATCCAAAAAAGTATAGCACTCATTATGAGGTTTATATTTAGACAATAGCAAATAACAGCTGTTAGGATGCTAATGGAAAATGAAAATATACATTTTTGAACCGGATTGAAATCCTGTATGATCGCCTTTATTTTCATCGTTAACAATCAAATTGCACATCTTGCTTATAGCTGCTTTTCTCCATATCGTTATCTCTTATTTGAGACGAAAGGATAAGCATAATACTGTTTTCTTCGTAATCGGTCGGGGTTGAAATAATAAAATCAAGTTTTCCATCACGATCAATATCTCCTACAAATAATGTTTTGATAAAAGTGTCATTAAATTGGTCAGCTTTGAACATGTTTATTTCTGAGTTTCCGTTGAATGAACATGTTAATTTATAATTCTTAACATCGTGAAAGACTTCTTCATGGTTTTGCTCATTTGTTTGAATATTGGTTCCTACAATGTCACCATATCCTTTTAACAAGTATTTCTGGTTGTTAAAATTATACTGAACAGTTTCTTTAGGCCATATTTCAGCTTTGGTGATCTTTAGATTTTCAATTTTTCCTGCTTTTAAAAAAGGGAAGTTGAGAAATAGGATGGAATTTCTTTTTGAAATTACTCCTTTCGTGGGTACTCCAGCACATTCACTGAAACCATTTTCAATTTTATAATCGACCTTTGCAAGGTAATATTCTCCATTTTCTTCATAAAGGTCCAACCATTCATCATTTAAAATCTTGCTCGGATCTTCTGAATCGTCATAAATCCGATAGGTATCTATCATAAATATGGATGCTTCTTTATTGGGAGAGGTTTTGATGCTAGGACTGCTCACTGCATTTGTGTCACTTGTTATTTCACTAGCGGCAGTGTCATTAGGAATTGTCTTATTAACCGGGCTCTGATTTTGACAGGACTGAAAAATAAGTGTTATAAATAGTGCTGTAAGGCTTAAATATTTCATCGTGCATTATAATTTGAATAATTAAATATAGAAATTTTAATGCACGATGTAAATAAACTTTCTTAATCTGTTAATGCTTCTTTCAATATGCGGAATGAGTCAAGACATTTTTGATCATCATAAATATAAGATATGGCCATAAGTTCATCGATTTGTAGTTTTTCGATGAACGGTTCCAATTCCTTTCTGATGGTCTCTTTGTCTCCTATAAAGCTGCAGGAAAGCATATTGTCTGCGGCTTGCTCAATACTTGGAATCCCTTTGTAAATAACCTCAAATGTTGGAGGTGACAATGGTGCTCTTGTATTGGTTAGAATCCCCGCAAATAAATTTTTTACACTTGTTGACTGTAATTCGGCTTCTTCTACTGTTTTCGCGGCAATTACATTGACACAAACAATAAAATATGGTGCTGAAAGACTAGCTGACGGTTTGAAGTTCTGGTGGTAGATGGCACTTGCTTGAGCAAGTTGTGCCGGTGCAAAATGTGCAGCAAATGCATAGGGTAGTCCAAGGCTGGCGGCTAAATAGGCACTGTCTGTACTGGATCCTAAAATATATAAAGGAACGTTTAGACCTTCGGCCGGAAAAGCTCTTACTTTGGAGTCAACATTACTGTCACTAAAATATTGTTGCAGTGCCGCAACATCCTGTGGAAATTGGTATGCTGTATTAAAATTATTGCGACGTAATGCCATTGCTGTTTCTTGGTCCGTTCCAGGAGCTCTGCCTAATCCAAGATCAATACGATTTGGATAAAGAGTCTCTAAGGTACCGAATTGCTCTGCAATGACAAGGGGCGAATGGTTCGGTAGCATAATACCTCCAGATCCAACACGAATGGTTTTGGTGTTTGCTGCAATGTGCTGAATAACGAGCGAGGTTGCTGAACTGGCAATGTATTCCATATTGTGGTGTTCTGCTACCCAGATTCTTTTATATCCTAACTGCTCAATATGTTGCGCTATTTTTATGGTTCTGTTATATGCTTCTGACGTTGTGCAACCTTTTTTGATTGGCGCAAGATCTAAAGCTGATAAAGCAATATTTCTCATATAATAAAATTATGCTTTATTTTAGGAAAATATGTAATGGTATTGTCGCTTTACTATTTTCGTGTCGCGTGGATGACAATCAGTTCTCCTGTATGATCTGTAGTAAAGAAACTATGTAATTCACCGCCATCCATAATTTTAAATTTCTTTTTTAGTACTTCTGTTTTTAAAGGGAAATTTCTAGCTACAGCGTTTGTTCTTAATTTTTCTTTTGATTTTTTGAAGATGGAAAACGGAATAACTTCGATGATTTCATAAATTTTCCCTAAGAAATCTTCTTGGTAAATTTCTGAACTATATAGGTGCGTATGTTGGTGCAGTTTTTTAAGATCAAATGCTTTGGTTATGCTCTTAAAAGCACCAGCTTTAGTAAGACACACATCAGGTTCATAAAGATAACGCAGCGGTGCTGAAAATGAAGTGACCGTTTTAGTTTCTTCTTCCTGTGTGAATGTGAATTGTTGTGTTTTGTCACCAAAAATACGGACAGCGGTAATCTCAGGTTGACCAGAAAAATCTCTTTCTTGAATGAAAAGTAGCTCTTTACAGTCATTTTGGAGACTAATGACATAGATTTGCTTGACATGGTTCAGTTCTGACAATGCTGCTGTGATGTCCAGAAGAGGAGCAACTTTTATCATGATATGGGCTGCTCTTTGTAGAAAGTTTTTCTGTAAGGAAACGATGTTGGGTTCGCAATCACTCAACATAAAAACTTTTTGCTGCGCAACCCTGCGGGAAGGATCTATGTATATATACCCTATGTTAAGATCTTTATTTTTAGCAATATAGTCTACTCCATCTGAAGCGATAACTTCTATGTTTTTAGCTTGTAATTGCTTGGCATTGTATTGAGATATGAGTGCAAGTTGCGGATTGATCTCACAGGAAATTACTTTTTTAGCTTTTTTTGAAAAGTAAAAATCATCAATACCAAAGCCGCTTGTGATATCGATTAAAGTAACATTTTCCGGAATTAGTGATGCTTTGAATATCGCTGTTTTTTCCGAAGAACATTGTTCTAAGTTTAATTTATCGGGGTAATATATGTTCGCAGTTTCTGCCCAAAGCGGAATTTTTTTGCGACATCGCTGTCTGCCATCTATTTGTGCCGCAAGTTCAGACGAGGTAATTCCTTCAAAAGGAGATTTTTTTAGCGCTAATTTAGCGGAAGATTCTGATTCATTTTGATTAATAAAATCTTGAACCTCCTTTTGAAGGATAAGTGTATTCATCTATATTTTTTTTACAAGAAGCTGGCAAGTATAGGTATCTTTCAGTTCGCTGATCACCTGTTTATCCACTAAAACTCTATTGATTGTTTCTTGGTTATAGTAACGGATGGTGATAAGCTCTAGGCCAGTTTCAATATTGACTTTGAATTTTTTCTTTAATTCGTCCAGTACTTCCAGGATGTTTTGACCGGTATCGTCTACAGCAACTGAAAAATTGATTGCACTGTTGTGCATCATATTGATTTTAATGCGGAATTGGTGAAACAAATTGAAAATATCGCGCAGATTATCTTCTACAATAAATGAAAAGTCACGCGGTGAAATGGATATCAAAATTTGATTGACCTTAAAAATAAACGATGGTACAGGTAAAGATACATTTGTGCTCTTGATCTTAGTTCCTGGCACTTCCGGATTTAGAAACGACCGCACATTTAATTGGATATTTTTATTCTGAAGTGGCTTAATTGTTTTCGGATGAATAACGGTTGCTCCATAATAGGTCAATTCAATTGCATCTGTATAAGATAATTCAGGTATCAATTCAGTTTTTTCAAACCATTTTGGATCGGCATTGAGTACACCTGGTACATCCTTCCAGATTGTCACGTGTTCAGCATTTAAACATGCTGCAAAGATTGCTGCCGAATAGTCTGATCCTTCACGACCTAATGTTGTCGTGAAATTTTCGGATGTCGAGCCTATAAATCCTTGTGTGACCCCGATATATTCGCTAAGGATTTTTGGGATCTCAGCTTGAATAATAGCTTCTGTCTTTTCCCAGTTAACCTGCGCTTCGGTATAGGTGTTATCGGTCATGATGTAGTTGCGGGCATCTAACCATTGGGATTTTACACCAATGTGATTGAGATAAGCCGCTAGAATTTTGGAAGAAACGATTTCACCCGTAGAAACGATTTGATCAAATAAATAATCAAAAGAATCTTGTGGTTCTTCTTCTAATATCCATTCGATTTCGACAAAACAATTGGCGATTTCATCAAATATGGGATGATTGGAATCTTCGAATAAACCGGATAATATGTTATAATGAAATGCTTTGGCTTTTTCAAGTATTTCAAATGCTTCACCTGTATTTTGGTGATATGCTTTTGTTACGTCTTCTAATAAGTTGGTGGTTTTACCCATGGCCGATACGACGACCAATAAAGCGTCCACTTTATATTTAGAGATAATATGTGCTGAATTTTTTACACTTTCAGCATCTTTGACTGATGCGCCACCAAATTTAAAAACTTGCATCGGATAGGATTACGTTGAGGTTGATTGCTAATTAATACTATTGATATATTCTAGACCCTTGTTTGAAATCAAGTGTTTTATATCCTTATATGGCACTTTTAGTGCTGTGTTTCCCCCAGAATAGGGTTTAATTTCATATACATTGTAATAGAAAAGTAGATCTTCTTTGTCTAAAGCAAAATTGTTTGCAAGGGCAAAATTGCCAGCTTCAAAAAAGAACTTGTCATTTAAAGATTCTTTGTCAGATAGATTTTCCAGTTTGCGAAAGTATTTTTCTGCAATTTTAATCAATTCTTTCTGATTTTCTTCATTTATGATATCGTTTAATGTTATTTTTTGATCTGAATTGATATCATAATGTGTAAAAAGAGTAAAATGGTCACCATGAGCACCACCGGTATATTCGGTTTGGTTGGTTTCTATGCTGATAAACTTAGGGGTATTTTGATATACTTTTGCCTGTAGATCCCGAAACCAGGCTGCAGAAGAACTGCCACTATTTTCTTCTACATATTCATCATATGCATCGACGAATCTTTTGGCTGAAATACTGATTTCAGAATCACCTTCTAAATTAATCGATTGATTGAGTAATGTGTTGATGACGGTATCCTTGAATTGTGGATATTTAGCTCTGAAGAATGTTGTGTCTATTTTTTCACCTTCTTTCACAAAAAAGTTGCTATACCGATGCACTTCTTTCATATCATAATGAAGCGTATCACCACTAGCTTTTTTTTGTTCTTTTGCCGTATCGTTACCAGTACATGAAGTAATGGCAATTAATGCAAAAATGATCGAGGGGTTGAAATAGTATTTTGGTTTCATGTAATTTAACCGTCCTTTTCTGTTCTAATATGTTATCGATACATTAATCCATTCGGCATCGAAGTCCGCTTTATACTTTCGGTAGAATTGAATAGCAGGTTCATTCCAGTCCAAAACCTGCCAAACCATGCCTTGATATCCTTTAGATTTGCCGTAATTGATAGTTTCTTCGAAAAGTTGTTTGCCAATTCCATAGCCACGCATACTTTCTGTCACAATTAAATCCTCAAGATAGAGCCTTCTTCCTTTCCAAGTGGAATAACGAATGTAATATAGTGAAATTCCGACGATTTTCCCATCAAATTCTGCAATAAAAGCTCCCCATATTGGGTTTTGTCCAAATCCTGCGTCAATAAACTCTTCCATAGAGACCGTTACCTCATTGGGTGCTTTTTCTAATATGGCAAGTTCTTTAATTAATTCCAGCATTGCAGGACAATCTGCTTCAACAGCAGTTCTAATAATTGCTTTAGTCATTGTTTTTAAAATGTTTGATGACGCGTTTTCCAAAAATAGTACTTCCCACCCGGATCATATTAGATCCCTTTTCTATTGCTAATTTGTAATCAGAAGACATACCCATCGACAGCGTATTGAAACTTTCGTTTTTACGATAGAAACTTGCCTTGATACCATCATATAATGATTTTAGCTCATAAAACTCCTCTTTGATCTCTTTTTCATTCTCTGTATTGGTTGCAATACCCATTAAGCCACGGATGTTGACATGTTTTAAAGCTAAAAATTCCTCATCGCGTAACATTTCGATTAATTCTGCATGGTCAAAACCAAATTTAGTATCTTCTTCAGCAATGTGTACCTGAAGTAAGCAGTCGATCACACGCTTGTTTTTAGCGGCTTGTTTATCGATTTCTTTCAGAAGTTTGAAAGAATCAACAGCATGGATTAAGGTTACAAAGGGAGCTACGTATTTAACTTTATTTGTTTGCAAGTGACCAATAAGATGCCATTCGATATCTTTTGGTAATGATTCATATTTTTCAACAAGTTCTTGAACAAGGTTTTCACCAAAAACACGTTGCCCAGCTTCATAGGCTTCCATGATATCTTCATTCGGTTTTGTTTTTGATACAGCGACTAGTTGAACGCCGAGCGCTTTAACTTCTAAATTAATCGCTTCTAGGTTGCTTGCAATACTCATGATAATTGTATATTTAAGAATTCAAAGGGTGACAAATGTCAGGCCTTTTTATAAATTTGTACAAAATTACGAAATGCAACGATTAATACTGAATGTACTTGCTCTGATTTTTTTATTTGTTTCTTGTAAAAGTACAAATGAGAAAGATATTATTCCAAAAAAGGATTTTGTGAAGGTCCTAACGGAGATTTATATAACTGATGCTTATCTGTCAACATTAAACTCGGATAGTGCAAAGCGCGTTATATTTCCGTTATATGACAATACGTTCAAAAAGTATGATTTGGATTCCACTTCTTTTAAGAAAAATCTTTCTTTTTATGGTAGTGATGCCGAAGTGATGAACAAGATATATGAGGAGGTCGGTAAGAATCTGAAAAATATGAATGACGGTTATATCAAAACTGACCAGGTCAGAATGGATTCTATTCGACGAAAAGATTCTATACAGAATGCACATTTTCAAGATAGTTTAACTCGCATTAATGATTTTAAAGAACTTTATGAGTCGCAGAAAAAACTAATCCTAAATTATAAACAAGATAGTGTAAAATGGGATTACAAAAAGGCAGCGCAAGAATTTTATAATAAATCGGGTTTAAAAGGTAATTTGAATCTAGGCACATTCTTACTTAAAAATATGTCTGTACCAGCTACTTCCAAAAGCGATTCGACTGCTACTAAGAAAGTTGAGGCCAAATCCATACGAAATGGCCAGGGACCTAAACTTGAATCGGTCAAGGCTTCTGAAGATATACCTCTTAAAACTGATGTAAAGGAGGTGAGAAACCCGGTTAAACAACCTCTTTTACTTGACCGAAAGGTCAAACAAAAAACGGAGATTCTTTCTCCAGAACCGGTTAAATAAATAGTAATAGAAACATGATTTATCCTAATAACGCAAGTGATAAGCTCGGTTTTGCCGAGATTAAGGAATTGATAAAACAAAAATGTATCAGTGAGTCGGGGCGTAATTTGGTTGATAAGATACAGCCACAAACCCGATTTGATCAGATAGACAAGTTTTTACGTCAAACGAATGAATTTAAAGATTTATTAACAACTGATGATGCTTTGCCAGTTGATCATTTATATCCTATTCGTGCTTTAGTTGAAAAAGCTAAAGTCGAAGGCGCCTTTTTAATGGAGGAGGAGTTTCATCGTGTGCTTCTTTCGTTGAAAACTGTTTATGCTATCATCCGATATTTCAATGATCGGGAAGGGCAGTATCCTAATTTAGAATTACTGTTTGAACATCTTCCTATTGAAAAGCAGATTATCCGTGATATTGAAATGATCATTGATGATCGGGGTAAAATGAAGCACAATGCTTCACGCCTGTTGCTTGATCTCTCTCAAAGCATCTTGAAAGCAGAACAGGAAGCACGTAAAAGAATTGATATCATTTTTAAAAGCGCGCAGAACAGCGGATGGACAGCTGACGGTAATTTGACTATTCGAGACGGCCGTCTTTGTATTCCTATCTTAGCTGAGAATAAACGTAAGGTGAAAGGACTGATTCATGATGAATCTGCTACGGGACAAACTGCTTACATAGAGCCTGAAGAAGTATTTCACCTGAACAATAAGGTTAGAGATTTGGAGTTTGAAAGACGACGTGAGATTATACGTATTTTAGTCGAGTTAACAACCAAATTGAGACCGCATATACCGTTGATGCTTTCGTATGATGGCTTACTTACTAAGGTAGATTTTGTTCGATCGAAGGCACTTTTTGCGTTAGATATTGAGGCGGAAATGCCTGAATTATCCAAAGAGGCTGAAATAAATTTAGTGAATGCGCGCCATCCTTTACTGACACTAAATGCTGGGCACGACCGCGGGACAATCGTTCCTCTCAATATCAAGATTGACGATGTACAGCGTGTTATAGTGGTGTCAGGACCTAATGCTGGAGGTAAATCTGTCTGTATGAAAACAGTAGGATTGATGCAGCTCATGTTGCAATCCGGATTGTTAATACCCGCTGATGCGCACTCCAAAATGGGGATTTATAAGCAAATTTTTGCAGATATTGGTGATGATCAGTCGATAGAGAGTGATTTAAGTACTTATAGCGCTCATCTTTCTAAGATGAAGTATTTTACAGAGTTTGCGAATGCTCGAACGCTTATTTTAATTGATGAGTTTGGTACGGGTACTGATCCATTATTTGGAGGACCCATTGCTGAGGCTGTTTTGGAAACTTTAAATAAAAAGAACATTCGCGGTGTTGTGACGACGCATTATTCGAACCTGAAAGTATTTGCAAATCAAACACCTGGTTTAGAAAATGCTTCGATGCTATTTGATAATGTCGCCATGAAACCGCTTTATATCTTGCAGATCGGAAAACCGGGGAGTTCTTACGCCTTTGAAATTGCGCAAAAAATTGGATTGAATAAAGAGATTATTCATTTAGCAAAACAGAAGGTTGGAAACCATCAGAAAAAAGTAGATACACTTTTGGTAGATCTGGAGCGCGAGAAGAAGGAAATATTTGATACAAAAGCTGCTATAACAAGACGAGAAAAGGAATTGATCCGAATAAAATCTGAATACGAGGATTTACAATCTTATTTGGAGGAGAATAAAAAGACAATTCTCAAAAAAGCAAAGGAAGAAGCCCAGATACTCTTAAAAAACTCCAATAAATTAATTGAAAATACAGTAGCAGAGATTAAGTCTGCTCAGGCTGATAAAGAAAAGACTAAGGAAATTCGTGCCAATTTGGATCGTTCATTCTCGACCATACTACCTAAGGATAAAAAGATCGAGAAGAAACCTATTGCTACCGCTGATTTAACAGAGGAAATTGCTGTTGGCGATTGGGTAAAGATTATCGATTCGGAAAATGAGGCTGTTGTATTAGAGGTTGCAAAAAACAATCTTATTCTGGCGATGGGTGAACTGAGAACGGTGCAGAAGCGCAAAAATGTTATCAAGTTAGCGGGTAAAGATTTGAAGAAAGCAGCAAAAGCTGGATCTAAGACACTTTCTGCACATGCTGTAGCTGATTTCAATCCTGAGATTGATCTTCGCGGTATGCGCACCGAAGATGCGCTATATGAGCTGGAGAAAGTATTGGATAGAGCAGTAATGATCGGTTACCCTTCTTTAAAAATTATTCATGGTAAAGGGGATGGTATTTTACGCAAGTTTATACGTGATTATTTAAGAAAATACAGCCATATTTCCCGATTTGAAGACGAACATCAGGACCGCGGTGGTGATGGTATTACTTATGCATATTTATAATACGTTCGTCAATTATGGACTCTTTGTTGAATTTCTTTGATAATCAATACATCTGGAATGTGCTGGTTGCCATATTTTGTGGCGCTATAATAGGTTTTGAGCGGGAATATAGAAATAAAGCAGCTGGATTTAGAACGATTGTTTTGATCTGTTTTGGTTCAGCTGTTTTTACTGTTGTTTCAAAAATGATGGGTGGCAATGGGAGTGATGATCGTATTGCCGCTAATATCGTTACTGGTATTGGTTTTATCGGTGCGGGTGTTATTTTTAAAGGAAAATTGTCGGTAAAAGGTTTAACGACTTCCGCCGTGATATGGTCAACAGCAGGGTTAGGTATGATCTCGGGAATAGGAGAAACAAAATTAGCAATGTTTTTTACTTTCTTCATGGTTATTATCTTATCCTTATTTCAAGAAATTGAATTGATGCTATCGCGGTATTATTTAATTCGTACCGTGCATGTACGATTTATGGATTGTGACTTTGAACAGGTTACGAATTTCGAAAATGAGGCTCTAAAATTTAAGGTGAAATTCAATCGGAAAACTATTGAAAAGCTAGGTGGTGAATTGGCTGTGATCTATGACTTATCTGGTAAGATGGAGAACATTAATAAATTCAATGAAAGACTCATCCATTTTGAGCCGATTAAGGAATTTTATTATAATTAATCTTAATTTTTTATTTACAAATATATCTTTAATTTGTTGATATATAGGTGGTAATAGATGTGCTGTGTTGAGGGTTTTTTATTGTAGCCGAACGGATTAATTATCGTTGTAGTGAAGGGACTTTGGTTGCAAGTATTTAGGGAATGTCCTATTGAGCCATTTTCTAAATTCTGCTTCATTAAATGCCGAATCTTTTTTTAAGGTAAGTTCTAAATTCAATTCGCTTATCATCATTTCATTTTTAGATACGAGAATTCTAGTTTTGGCAACGGATTTATAACTGTTTATTTTTTCTTCTAATTCACTGAAATGAATAATTTCTCCGCCAATATTAAATGAAGAGTTTGTTCTGCCAAGATAATATAATAATCCGTTTTTATCCTGGTGTATGCGATCTCCAGTACTTACATATTGATTTTTACACTGATCGTGTATCCATGGACATCTTATTTTGAGCTGCTGATCTGCTTGCAAGTGGTATTCGATACCTTTTAGAAATCGGCCAATCGTATTGTTGTTGTTTGTTAAATCCGTGTGGGTAGCAATGCTGCAGATTCCCAATTCTGTGGTTCCATAGAGATTATATATGTTCGTCTCGGGATATTGATTTAGAATACATGATACCCATGTTGCTTCTAGTTTATCTGCTCCGGAAATAATGCATCGGAACAGGCCCAGTGCATTTTGATCTATTTCAATGAATTTGGGAATCATAGAAGGTAAAAGAACCAAACATTCTATTCTGTTGTTCGTGAATTGAGTAATGCATTTAGCGCTAAATTTTGTGGTGAAGTGTAGGTTGTGCTTTAAAAATAGTGCTAAAATCAAACTTGCAAGACCATAACCGTGATAAAATGGAACTGTAATGAAAGTAGAGGAATAGTTAAGTAGCCCAAGTTTTGAAATTAATTCTGTAAATGGACTCCATATTTTTGAGATATTGAGTTTACGTTCAATGGGTTTTGGAATATTTGAAGAACCTGTACTTAAAATTGTTATTTTACCATTGTTTCGTCTTATTTTATGAGAGACTTTATTGATGACGCATACATTAATTTCCGCAAAAGAATAGATCAAAGACTTTGTACGTAGATTTGCTAATCGGTCTTTGTTATCTGTTAGCATTAGAACCTGAGGATAATTATCCAAAATTTTCTCTAATTGGAGATCGGATAATTGGGAACTCATGATAATTACCTCTTTTGAAAGTGCGGAAAGGGCAAATAGATAGCTAATAAAATTGAAACTGTTGTCTGCGATGAGAATGACTCGGGAAGATAGCTTGTTTTTGGGTACTATTTTTAATTTTTCAATCGTAAGACAGGTTTCATCATACAGAGCTGCATAAGTTATGGTACGATTACCATCATTTAAGTAGGAATCTTTTGCTTTCCGAATTGATTTCAATAAAGTAAATAAATTAATACCTGATTGAAGCGTATATAGGAGGGATTTAAATACTTGAATAGCGAAATCAATTTTTTGTCGTAATCTCATAGGAATATGGTTAAAATTTATCCCATATTTTTCGAATAAAAAATCCGATTGTTATAGGAAAGGGAGACCACCATGGCCTAGAATAACTGCCCGTACCAAAGATGAGCTTTATAATACGTAAGGCTGCTTCACTACTTTGCATGGCAGGAAAGTTTTTATAAAGATCGTTAGGCGCTATCATTTCTGTTTTTACCAATGGTAAGTAGACTGTTTTTAGCTTTACATTCATTTTTTTCCATTCAGATTGGTTTGATCGGCAATATTGATCAAATGCTGTTTTTGATGCTTGGTATGCAGCCCAATGTGGTGCAGGTGGGAGCAGAACATTGAGCGCAGAAATATTGATAATCTGACCTTTTTGCTGTGATAGAAGAGGAGTAAGTGCTAATGTCAATTTCACTGGGGCCAAATAGTTCAGCATGTTTGTTCTTGTAAAATCATGGTAGCGCGGCAAGGATTTTGTCAAACTGCGATGAATCGATTTACCTGCGTTAGAAATAAGGATATCTATCGTCATCTGTCTTGCATGAATATATTCAATAAGTTGATCTATTTGTTGTTCTTGATATAGATCTGTCACGTAGATGGACGCAGTGGAATTGTTTTGGATGGCAATTGCTTTTACTTCTTCTAATTTTTCTTGTGATCGAGCCACTAAAATGAGGTGTACCTGGAATTTGGAAAGAAGTGTTGCACAGGCTTTTCCAATACCTTCACTTGCTCCGGTGATTAAAATAGTTTTTCCTTGGAAATACTTTGTTGCTTTCCGTCTATTTAAAAATACTTTCGGGTATAAGATATTTTCGATCCAGTTTATATTCACAATTCCTTCATAATAAAAAAAGGTATACAATAAGCCTGCCTATTGTATACCTTTCTAATTAAGTGAGTGTAATTAATCTTCCAATTCCATAATTTCTTCAGCTAAATCTTCCCAATTTTTTTGTAATTGTTCTAATTCTGCTTTAGAGGAATTATAATTACGCGTGTGTTCTTGTAATTTGATTGCGTTGGAATAGATCTCTTCTTTTGCCAATTCTGTCTCCAGTGCTTTTAGAAGAACTTCTTTTTCAGCTACTTTAACCTCTAATGCCGCTAGTTCTTTATTCTTTTTGCTGATCAGTTTGAATTTATCTTCAGAAGGAGCAGCTTTGACTTTTTTAGGTTCTTCTGCTACAACTTTTTTCTCGACCTTTTTTTCTTCAGGTTTGATCACACGTTTTGAATTCCACTCTTCAAATTCTTGGTATGTACCTGGGTATTCTTTAATTTCTTTATCTTCAATATACCATATTTTGTTGGCAACATTATCCAGAAAGTAACGATCGTGAGAAACGACAATCAGGGTACCTTCAAATTGCTGAAGCGCTTGAATCAAAATATTAACCGATTGCATATCCAAGTGATTGGTAGGCTCATCTAGTGCTAAGAAGTTAGCATCAGCTGTTAATGCTTTTGCTAGTGCAACACGTGATTTTTCGCCTCCAGACAGGACTTTGATCTTTTTGAATGCGTCATCACCGGAAAATAGAAAACAGCCTAAGATTGAACGTAACTCCGTTTCTGTATGTTTAGGCGCAAAAGCTTGCATCTCTGCTATTATGCTGTTTTCCAGATGCAGGGCTTCCAATTGATGCTGTGCAAAGAACGTTTGCAATACATTGTGGCCATGTTCAGATTTCCCTTCATACTCGGTATCTGCACCTGCCACAATACGCAACAAGGTCGATTTACCTTTACCATTGGCACCGATCAAGGCTATTTTATCACCTTTTTCAATGATCCCCTCCGTATTTCTTAAAATTTCGAGGTTTGGATAAGATTTCGATACATTTTCTAAGGTAACAACATGTCTTCCCGATGGTTTTGAAAATTTAAAGCTAAAGTTTACCGTTGGATTATCATCGTCAACATCTTCCACTCTTTCCATTCGATCCAAAGCCTTAATACGGGATTGTGCCATCTTTGCTTTTGAGGCTTTCGCACGGAAACGTTCGATCAAACGTTCTTCTTGTTTGATTTTAGCTTGCTGATTTTTGAATTGACCAGCTTGAATTTCACCTCTTAGTGCTTTCTCTTCCAAATAAAAACTGTAATTACCAGCGTACAGCGTTAATTTACCTTTGCGGGATTCTACCGTTTTTTTAATAATACGGTCTAAGAAGTACCTGTCGTGTGAGACGATGACGATCGCACCTTCAAAGCCTTGCAAGTAATTTTCCAGCCATTTAATAGAAGGTAAATCCATATGGTTGGTAGGCTCATCCAGCAATAAAATGTCTGGAGTCTGCAATAAGATTCTTGCCAGCATGACACGCATGCGCCATCCACCGGAGAAGGTCGCTAACGGACGTTTCTGCTCATCTTCTGAAAAACCTAAGCCCGCTAAAATTTCGTGAGCCCTAAATTCGATACTATAGCCATCTAAAGCTTCGAATTCCATCTGCTTGTCACTTAATTTATTTAGAATATCGTCAGAATAGTCTGTTTCTAATTTTTGGAGTAAGTTTTCTATTTCAGTATGTAATTGATTTTGGCGCTCAAACGCCTCCATTGCTACATGTAAAATACTTTTATCAGAATGATAAGATAATAAATCTTGATTTAGGTAACCAATTTTTAAGTCCTTCGCCATCGATATACTTCCTGAAGTAGGCGTATACTGTCCTACGATCAATCGCAACAAAGTAGATTTACCGGTACCGTTGGCTCCAATTAGACCTACCTTATCTCCAGGTTTAATATGCCAGTTGGCCTCATCATACAATGCGCGAGAGCCTATTTCGAATGTTAAGTTATTTATTGATATCATTTCGATTGCAAAAGTAATGAAATTTCTTCTTCTTTGCCTACCTTTGTGCATATGTACAAGTTGGTAAAACCTATTTTCTTTTCAATGGATCCTGAATCTGCTCATCATACGGTGACTGGGGGATTAAAAATGTTTTCAAAAATCTGGGGTGCTAAAAAATTATTAAGCAATCTGTATACCTATGAAAATCCGAATTTGGCTCGCGAAGTATTTGGCCTTAAATTTAAAAATCCTGTAGGATTGGCTGCAGGCTTTGATAAAAATGCCGAATACATCACTGATATGGCCAATTTTGGTTTTGGTTTTATTGAAATTGGTACTGTAACGCCACGACCTCAACCAGGAAATGATCAACCACGGATGTTTCGTTTAATTCCTGATAAGGCATTAATCAATCGTATGGGTTTTAATAACCAAGGTGCTGACGTTGCGGCTAATCGTCTTAAACATTTAACTACTGAAGATCGTAAAGGACTTTTAATCGGTGGAAATATCGGTAAAAATAAAATCACTCCAAATGAACAGGCGGTAGATGATTATATTTATTGTTTCAATGCACTTTTTGATTATGTTGATTATTTCGTTGTCAATGTCAGTTCTCCAAATACTCCTGGACTTCGTGATCTGCAGGAAAAGGAGCCTCTGAAACATATTTTAAATACGCTCGAGGAATTGAATAAACGAAAATTAAATAAGAAACCTATTCTTCTTAAAATTGCTCCAGATTTGACAAATAGTCAATTGGATGATATTGTTGAAATTGTTCAAGAAACGGGTATTGCTGGTGTCATTGCAACAAATACTACGATATCTAGAGAGGGGCTTCAAAGTGATGAAAATTTGGTTAAAGAAATGGGAGGGGTGAGTGGAGCTCCCTTGACCAAGCGCTCGACAGAAGTTATTCGCTATCTTTCAGAAAAATCAAACCGATCTTTTCCTATTATAGGTGTTGGCGGGATTCATTCTGCGGCAGATGCAATTGAAAAACTTGATGCTGGGGCTAGTCTTGTTCAAATTTATACAGGATTTATTTATGAGGGACCAGCATTGATATCGGATATCTGTAAAGGAATTGTTCAAGCAGGAAAGTAGAAAATTAAAGATAAAAAAAGAGAGGGTCTTAACATATGTTAAGACCCTCTCTTTTTTTTATCCTAAATTATACTAAAGGAGCCGGTGCTTCTTCTTCAAATAAAGGTAAATCTTTAATGATATTGTACCATGTAAAGATTTTTTTAATATCTGACGAATAGACGCGAGATTCATCGTGACCTGGTGCAATTTCGCGGAAAGCATCACGTAATGCTTGACCATCTGCTTTAGGATCTACAGTTAATCCTTTTTCTTTGATTGTTTCAAAAACATTCAATAAGCGAATTTCCTCTTCTTCGCCATAAATTGTAATATCTTCTAATGTTGCCATTTTCGTAGAAGATAAACTTACTACCGATTTAATTTTAGCGCTGTCGAGAGTCTCTAAAATAAATCCGCCTTTATTTTGTCCAACTAATTTGAACAATCCTGGTTTTCCTGTTACAGAAACTAATGCTCTTAAATTCATAATACACTTTTTCTTATTGAGAACTAGTCTTCGATAACTTCAATACTTAAAATACGGTCACCTTGACGGATATCATCTACAATATCAACGTTTTCAATAACTTTTCCAAAACAAGTATGATTTCTATCCAAATGAGCAGTGTTGTTACGGCTGTGGCAGATAAAAAATTGAGATCCGCCAGTGTTACGGCCTGCATGTGCCATTGATAATACGCCTCTATCATGGAATTGGTTTTCACCGGTTAACTCACAGTCGATTTTGTAACCTGGGCCACCTGTTCCAGGCATACCAGAAGCACCTTCACGTGAATTTGGACATCCACCTTGAATAACAAAGTCAGGTAGCACACGGTGGAAACTTAATCCATCGTAATATCCTTCTTTAGCTAATTTGATGAAATTTGCAACGGTATTTGGAGCATCTGCTGTATAAAATTGTACAGTCATGTCGCCCTTTTCTGTTTTAATAATCGCTTTACTCATTTTATTAAAATAAATGTTCAATTACAAATATAAGATTTCAAAACGATTTGAAAAAAAGAATGCATGCTCATGTATGCTCTGAAATGCTAAAATTTATTTAAATAATTGATACTAATTATTTTAAGTTTTTAAATTTATGATTAAATTAGTAGATTATATAAACCTTTTTTACACCTTATTATTGTGATATGAGCAAACTGGTCATTCGAGATTGGGCGGAGGCAGATCGTCCTAGAGAGAAATTATTGGAGCAAGGTCGTCGTTCACTGTCTGATGCAGAGTTGCTTGCTATTCTTATTGGTTCGGGCTCAAGGCAAGAAACTGCAGTTGAATTGTGCAGACGTATTTTATCCAGTGTTCAAAACAATCTGGATAGTCTTTCCAAAATGGAGGTATTGCGGCTTTGTGAGTTTAAAGGTATAGGTGAAGCTAAAGCGATTACGATTGTCGCCGCACTTGAACTAGGACGTAGACGCAAGGAATCTGAATATATTGAAAAACCTTTGTTAAATAGTAGTCTGCGGGTCTATGAATATTTTCGGTACCAGTTACAAGATCTTCCTCACGAAGAATTTTGGGTTTTGTATTTAAATACAGCTTGTAAGGTGCTGGATAAACAATTAATAGGCCGTGGAGGCAATGATTTTACTCCAGTTGATGTTCGCATTGTTCTACGAAATGCTCTTAATTGTAAAGCTCATTCTATGATATTAATTCATAATCATCCATCGGGTTCGCGTGAAGCAAGTAAAGCGGATAAAATTCTGACAAAAAAGATTGCGGAGGCTTCGAGAATAATGGATATCCGGGTTAATGATCACATTATTTTTACAGACAATGGGTATTATAGTTTTCGTGATGAAGGTCTTTTAGAATGACCTATGATTGGCGGGAGGATGATATTAGATATGGAAACACTAAGGCATAAAGGGAAGTTTCACTTCCCCTTTATGCCCTTAATCGTTAAATTTTCTTTTTTGTCTTCTATATAGAATATAGATTATTGCCAATAAAGCAACAACCGCAAGAATTATATAACTAGAATTCGAGTGTTCTTGTGCATTAATTGTATTGGTATCTGCAAAAACCAAGTTGCCTACCATTATCAGTAGAATTGTTAACCACTTAGCCATAATTTATAATATTTTTAGTAACATCACAATATAGTGATATTAACGATATTAAGCAAATTTTCTGCCACATATTTATTATAGTTCTAAATATGCTATTTTTTAACAAAAAATAGCAGTTTAAATGGTTTTGAACCTAATTATGTGGTAAGTAATGCCATTAATGAAAGATCTAAATTGTTAAATATAAGTCATGATTTGTAGTGGCTGCAGCACGGGGTTTATAGAAGTGAATTGGGGTGATGATAAATAAAAAAACGTTGAACCTACAAGTAGATCCAACGTTTTTCACTTGTGATTAGCAAGTGTTAGGGTTGGTTGGTATTCGGTACTTTTTATTAATTTAGGCAATTTCAGCTATAAAATTTCCTGTTTTGTTTATTTCAGATTTAAGGTCTGTGATTTTCTTCAAATTTATTGTTCCAATAACGTACTTAAAATCAGGAGCATAATATCTTTCAATAATTTTTGTGAAACCTAATTTTTCAACTAGGCTGTCATCTTCATATCTCAAGTACACCTTGATTTCATGATCGGTACTGTATGATAATGCATCTGTATTTAAATGCTTCTTGTACTCATATCTGTAGTCATAACGTAGCGCTGTAATATCAGATAATACTGCAGATCCGGTAGGATGACCTCCAGCACCTTTACCGTAGAAAAATTGTTCATCTGCAAATGCTGCTTTTACAAGGACGCCGTTATTTTCATTTTCAACATTGAATAAAATGTTTTCCGAACTGATAAACTTAGGAATAACATAAAGAACCACTTTATTTTGATCTATTTCTCGAGCAGTAGGGATCAATTTGATCTTGAAATTTTTCTCTTTTGCAAAGCGAATATCTTGTGCTCCTAATTTATCAATACCGATATTGAAAACATCGTCAGGATTTACATTGATACCATAAGCATGAGCAGCGACGATCGTTAATTTGTATTTAGGGTCAAAACCACCGACATCTAATGTAGGATCAGTTTCAGCAAAACCTAATTCCTGCGCTTCTTTTAGTGCATCTGCATAAGGTTGATTTTCGTTGAAGACTTTAGACAATATAAAATTAGAGGAGCCATTAAAAATACCGGTCACGGCATGTAATAATTCATTGTCATAATACTCTTCTAAATTGCGGATAATTGGAATACTTCCGCATACTGCACCTTCATATAGTAGACTTGTTCCGTATTCTTGTTGTATTGCCGCTAATTCTTCTAAATGCGTGGCAATCATTTTCTTATTTGCAGAAACAACGTTTTTTCCAGATTTTAATGCACGAACAGTCAGTGCGTAAGCCGCATCAGCATCATCGATCAATTCTACTACGGTATTGATTTCAGGGTCACCAAGAATAGCCTCAGCATCTGTTGTGAATAATTCAGCAGGTAATGATCTTTTTTTGTCAGCGTTCTTGATGACAAATTTTTTAATTTCTAAATTTAAGTTTTTAGTCTTGATAATGTCGTACAATCCTTGTCCTACAACCCCAAATCCAAACATTCCAATCGTTAATTTCTTACTCATAGTTTTTTTTACGCTTTTATATAATAGTGCTATCTGAAATTATTTAATTTTATCGAAGGCCTGTTGTAAATCTGCTTTGATATCGTCAATATGTTCGATACCGACAGATAGGCGTAATAATCCTACAAATACACCTGCAGCTTTTTGAGCTTCTTCACTCAGTTGTTGATGTGTAGTCGCCGCAGGGTGTATGATCAATGATTTCGTATCACCCACATTTGCGAGATGACTTATTAGCTCTAAGCTATCGATAAAAGCATCGGCTTTTGTCACGTCACCTTTTATTTGAAATGAAAGAACAGCACCATATCCATTTTTTAAATACTTTTGTGCATTTGCATAGCTAGGAGAGCTTTTTAACCCTGGATAATTCACTTTTTCCACTTGCGGATGGGCTTCTAACCATTTCGCAATTTCTAATGTGTTGTCTACATGACGCTGAACACGAAGTGATAATGTTTCTAGGCCCTGGATTAATTGGAATGAATTGAAGGGTGAAATAGCTGGTCCAAAATCACGTAGTCCTTCAACACGTGCGCGGATTGCAAATTGAATGTTTCCAAATGGGCCATTAACGCCAAAAACATCTGAAAAAACTAATCCATGGTATCCTTCTGAAGGTTCAGAAAACTGTTTGAATTTACCATTTCCCCAGTTGTACGTACCGCCATCAACGATGACACCACCAATACTTGTTCCGTGGCCACCAATCCATTTTGTTGCAGACTCTACAACTACAGAAGCGCCGTGTTCAAGAGGTTTAAATAGATATCCACCAGCTCCAAAAGTATTGTCTACGATAAGTGGTAAGTCATGTTTTCTAGCAACAGCTGCTATCTTATCAAAATCTGGAATATCGTAACTTGGGTTTCCAATTGTTTCTAGGTATAAAGCTTTTGTGTTCTCATCGATTAGTGATTCAAACTCCTCGGCTGTTGTTTCTTTAGTAAAACGTACTTCAATACCAATTCTTTTAAATGCTACTTTAAATTGATTATATGTACCACCGTATACATTACTGCTGGAAACAAAATTTTCACCAGCTTCTACGATATTATTTAATGCAATGAATTGTGCCGCCTGTCCAGAAGCGACTGCTACAGCGGCGATACCACCTTCCAATGCAGCAATACGTTTCTCAAATACATCTGTTGTTGGATTCATCAGACGTGTATAGATGTTTCCAAATTGTTTTAAAGCAAATAAATTCGCTCCATGTTCTGCATTTTCAAATACGTATGAACTGGTTTGGTATATAGGTACTGCACGCGCTCCAGTTGTTGGATCGGCAACTTGACCAGCATGCACTTGAAGTGTTTCGAATTTTAAATTTTTATTTGTAGACATTGTAGTTATAATTAATTAGTTGAAGATTCGTTAATAAAAAATAGGGGTGAGATTGTGCACATGGATATGTACTTGAAATCAATAAATTTTAAAAAAGATTGATTAACAAGAAAACGTAAACATGTGCAAAAGCATTCGCATCTGTTTTGATGGAATATTTGTATCTGTTACGTTGGTGCTAGAATTTACCTTCTTGTTTTGTTGTAATGTTATTATCATTTGTCGTTTCATTTATATCCTCCAAAGCAATATTACTTTGGACAGGAATTGGCACCTTTTCAAACGTATTTTGAAGGTTGCCAGTGGGTCATTGAGCCAGTCTCTCGCCACTTCTTTATAAATCAAGACCTGATTAAGAGGTGTTGATTAGATGTATTTCTATTTGAACTACGTTGCAAATATATGCCTTGCTTTTTACAAACCAAAATATTTTATGCTATTTCTTAGAAAATACTTCTAATTCTACTCGTAATTGATCGTAAGCTCTCACTATTATGTAAGTATTGGTAGTTAATGGGGGCAGCATTTATTTATTCCGATATGTTTATACGTCGTGGATGAAATCCATATCAGTAATTGAAAGCAATATAACCGAAGCATACGGTGTTAAACAAACAACGGCAGAGCGATGATCCTGTGATCTTTTTTTATAAAAAAGAAAATAGGAACCTTGCGAGTTCCTATGCTTTCTTCCCATTACTTTGTATGAAACAATAATTCGCCTTTGCCAGTTGGAGCAAGTGGGTTTTATTTAATAATACGTTTAATCTTATTTGATTTTTTAATCAATTTGTGTAATTGAGTGTAATTTTCATTTTGGATGGCATCTTTTAAAGCCTGCAGCTGCTTGATGTTTTCCTCTAACACTTCGAGTACATTAACTCTGTTCTGTTTGAAAATAGGTGTCCACATATCCGGTGAGCTTTTTGCTAAGCGTACCGTTGATTCAAAACCAGATCCTGCCAATTCAAATATTCGACCCTGCGATTTCTCTTTCTCTAAAACAGTTAGCGCTAGAGCAAAAGAAGTCAGGTGAGAAATATGGGAAACATAGGCTGTGTGTGTATCATGCTCCTCTGCAGTCATAAATGACGTCCGCATTTCCAGTTGTTCGGTAATGGAATCTGTTAATTCGAACGCATCTTCATCAGATTTAAATGCCTCAACGTAAACCATCATTTTATCTTTAAACAAATTTGGTAATGCTGCTTCGGGGCCTGAATATTCGGTACCAGCCATTGGATGGGCGGCAACATAGCGGCCACGATTAGGGTGTTCCGAGATTAACTGTAAAATATTTAGTTTGGTAGAGCCCATGTCAATGATGACTTGATCTTTTACGAGATCCAATAATTTGGGCGCTAATGTGATTATCGCATCAACTGGAGCTGTGAGAATGATCACTTTACATTTTTCTAAAGCTTCCTCTAATGTTGCCTTTTGATCAATGAAGCCTATTTGCAATGCTTTCGTTAGATTAGCATCGCTTTTGTCAACACCAAAAACCTGATCACAGAATTTTTTTTCTTTTAGTTTCATGGCGACGGAGCCACCAATTAAACCGACGCCAATAATGGCTATATTCATCATGTTATTTCAATCTTAATTCGTTTGTTTTGCTTGTTCTATTCTAGCAATTGCTTCTTTTAATACTTCAACTGAGGCACATAAACTTATTCTAATATAGCTGTTTCCAGCACTTCCGAATATACCTCCGGGAGTAATAAAGACACGTGATAGATCTAACACCTCATCACTTAACGTGTAGCCTGATTCGTAATTATCTGGAATTTTGGCCCACACAAATAAACCGACCTGATTCTTTTTATATGTACAGCCCAACAGGTTCATGATTTCGAAAACCAACTGTCTTCTTTCGTGATAGATTGCATTTAAATCTTGATACCATGTTTGATCCAACTGCAATGCCTTGGCCGCTGCTAATTGAGCTGGTAAGAACATTCCCGAATCCATGTTGCTTTTAAAACGTAATACTTCATTGATCCGTGCCTCTGCGCCCACTAACATACCGATTCGCCATCCGGCCATATTGGAGGATTTGCTTAATGAATTAAGTTCCAAGGCAACATCTTTTGCACCTTCAATAGACATAATGCTTTTAGGGCTGTCTGTCAAGATAAAACTATAAGGATTGTCGTGGCAGATTAAAATATGGTTTGCCTTTGCAAAAGCAATCAATTCAAGATAAAATCCTTCGTTTGCACTCGAACCAGTTGGCATATGAGGGTAGTTGATCCACATTAATTTTACTTTTGATAAATCGTTTTCAGAAAGCTTTTTAAGATCAGGTAACCAATCTGTTTCTTCAGATAAATCATAGGTAATTGCCGTGGCTCCACTTAGCCGTACTGCTGCCGCATATGCTGGATATCCCGGATTTGGTATTAAAACCTCATCACCTTCTTGTAAGTAAGTCATGCAAATGTGAACAATACCTTCCTTAGAGCCTATTAAAGGTAAAATTTCTGTATTTGGATTGAATGTTGCCTGATAATAACGTTGATACCAATCTGCAATTGCTTGCCTCAAAACAGGTGAACCTTTATAGTTCTGATAGCCATGTACATTGGTTTTAGCCGCTTCTGTCGTCAAGGTCTGAATAACTTCAGGGTGAGGAGGTAAGTCGGGGCTTCCGATGCCTAAATTAATCACGCGAGCACCTGCTTTATTGAGCTCATCAATCTCTCTTAATTTTTTTGAGAAATAATATTCTTCGGTTTGTTGCAACCTTTTGGCAACTTCTATTTGCATTATGTTCTGGTATTTTACAATTTACAAGGACTAAATTAGGCTTTTTCTATTAAAATACTAGTATAATGTCGTTTAAATTGGTGTTTATTGAATTAAATTTTTAATATCATCCAAGTGCAAGATTTCATTCCTTTAAAGTATTCCTTATATATTGCGCGTAATTTTAGTATTTTTGCTACCTTAATATCATAAATGAAAACATACTTTAGATTACTTTCTTTTGCCAAACCCATTGAGAAATATGCTATTCCGTATATTATCTGTACATTAATTACAGTTGTATTCAGTACATTAAACTTGGCCTTGTTAGCTCCCTTGTTAAATACCTTATTTATTAAGGGTGAACCTGCTACTCAGGTGATTTTGGTAAAGCCAGTTGGTTATAATCCTCTGGATTATTTCAACTATTATGCAAATTTTGCCAATCAAGAGTTTGGCCCTTATAAAGCATTACAATATGTATGTATTGCAATTATTTTTTCTGTTTTTATCAGTAATCTGTTTCGCTATCTATCTCAACGCATTATGGAAAACTTACGTATTCATACTTTATTGAATTTACGGAAAACGGTTTTTAATAATGTGATGGATCTGCATTTAGGTTATTTTAATGGACAAAGAAAGGGAGATATTATTTCAAAAATAGCCTCAGATGTTCAGGTGGTACAGTTTTCTGTGACAGGCACTTTGCAAGTAGCCTTTAAAGAGCCGCTTCAACTTGTTGCATATTTAGTTATGCTATTTGCTATATCGACCAAGTTGACTCTTTTTGCCATGTTGGTCATCCCTGTTTCTGCATTTTTTATATCGAAGATTGTGAAAACATTAAAGGCGCAAGCAATCGCAGGACAAACTTCGTATGCGAATATGATTTCCTTTTTAGATGAGGCTTTATCAGGAGCCCGTATTGTTAAGGCTTTTAATGGAACAAATTTTGTTAAAAAACGCTTCAATGATGAGAACGATCGTTATGCCGGTATTATGCGTGCTATGGCAAGACGGCAACAGATGGGTTCGCCAGTATCCGAATTGTTAGGTGTAATCATGGTGGCGATTATTTTATTATATGGGGGAAATTTAGTTTTGTCAGGTAGTGATGAATTTGGTGCGTCGGAATTTATTGCATATATCGCGATATTCTCCCAAGTTATGCGTCCTGCAAAAGCATTAACTGACGCATTTAGCAATATTCATAATGGTATCGCTGCTGGTGAGCGTGTACTGGAATTGATTGATACCAAAAGTGAAGTTACTGATAAGCTTAATGCTAAGGAAGTTACCGATTTTAAAGAAGCGATTGAATTTCAACAGGTTGATTTTTCTTATGGTGAAAAGAGCATCTTGAAGAATATCAATTTGACTATTGAAAAAGGTAAGACAATTGCGCTAGTAGGCCCATCCGGGGGTGGTAAATCTACACTGGTAGATCTGATACCACGGTTTATGGATGTTACCGGCGGTCAGATTCTTTTTGACGGAATAGACTTAAGAGATCTCGATCAAGAGTCTTTGCGCACGATGATTGGAGTAGTTAATCAAGAATCCATTTTGTTTAATGACACGATTTTTAATAATATTACTTTCTCTAATACTTCTGCTACGCAGGAAGAGGTTGAAGCTGCTGCAAAAATCGCGAATGCTCATGAATTTATTTTAAAAACAGAATTGGGTTATGAAACAAATATCGGTGATCGAGGGGCTAAACTTTCTGGAGGGCAGCGCCAACGTATATGTATTGCCCGTGCTGTTTTAAAAAATCCTCCCATTATGTTGCTTGATGAAGCAACATCAGCTTTGGATACTGAATCTGAGAAATTGGTTCAGGATTCCTTATATAAGTTGATGGAAAATCGTACTACAGTTGTTATTGCACACCGTCTAAGTACGATTCAGAGCGCCGACACAATTGTCGTAATTGATGCTGGTCAAATTGTGGAATTAGGTAGCCATAGTGAATTGATTCAGCAGGAGGGTTTATACCGGAAATTAATAGATATGCAACAGTTCACAGATTAATTGTTGTTCAACATATATTGCAGTACCAAAAACAAGGCTAAATTCTACGAATTTAGCCTTGTTTTTGGTACATTTGTTATAGACTAGGAGACATGCTAATGGATGCTAAAGAAAAATTAAATTTCTTAATTTCTAATCCGCTTTTGGATAGTGAGTTAAGAAATATAGCGAATAAAGTGTTGCAAGAGGAACGCATCACATTTGATGAAGGGGTATACCTTTATGAAAAAGCCGAATTGGGTTATTTAGGTGTTTTGGCGAATTTTATTCGTGAGAAAAGACACGGGGATATCACATTTTTTAATCGTAATTTTCATATTGAGCCTACTAATGTATGTGTTTACGATTGTAAATTCTGTTCATACTCCCGTATGATCAAGGAACGTGCTGAAGGATGGGAAATGGATGTGGAAGGCATGATGGATATCGTGAAGAAGTATGATGATGAAGCTGTAACGGAAGTACATATTACAGGTGGTGTGGTGCCGAAGCAAAATCTTGATTTTTATGCGGAGTTCTTTAAAAAATGTAAAGCACATCGTCCGGAATTGCATATTAAAGGATTGACTCCTGTGGAATATTATTATATTTTCAAAAAGGCTAAATTGAGTCATTATGAAGGTATGAAGTATTTGCAATCTTGTGGTTTGGATTCGATGCCTGGTGGTGGGGCTGAAATTTTCCATCCGGAGATCAGAGAGCAGATTGCCCATGATAAATGTACTGCTGAACAGTGGTTGGATATCCACGAACAGGCACATAAGTTGGGAATGCATACCAATGCAACCATGCTTTATGGTCATATCGAGCAATTTTGGCATCGTGTAGATCATATGGAAAGACTTCGTCAGTTGCAAGATAAGACTGGCGGTTTTCAAACCTTTATTCCATTGAAATTTAGAAATAAAGAAAATCAAATGTCACATATTTCTGAGGTTTCTGTGATTGAAGATTTAAGAAATTATGCGATAGCACGTATTTATCTAGATAATTTTGATCATATAAAAGCGTATTGGGCAATGATTTCAAGGGATACTGCACAAATGTCCTTAGCATTTGGTGTTGACGATATCGATGGAACACTGGATGATACGACGAAGATTTACAGTATGGCAGGAGCGGAGGAACAGAATCCCGGTATGTCGACGCAACAATTGGTTGAGTTGATTAGAAAGGTAGGACGTCATCCAATAGAGCGTGATACCTTATATCATGTTGTCACAGATTACAAGGATGTGGTTTTTGAAGACGATAGCAAGAAGAAGAATTATTATGCACTTCCTGTTGTAAATAATTAAGATATATTTTGAAAAAGACTTTTTATTTTATTCGCCATGGACAAACTGATCTGAATTTGAAAGGTATTGTTCAGGGACGTGGCGTGAATTCTCCTCTAAATGAAACGGGATTGGCACAGGCTCAAGCTTTTTATGATGCTTATAAAGATATCCCGTTTGATAAAATTTATACCTCAACCTTGTTGAGAACACATCAAACAGTAGAATCTTTTATTAGAGATGGTATTTCTTGGCAAGAGCTCGAGGGCTTAGATGAAATTAGTTGGGGAATCTACGAAGGTAAAGAGCAAGACGAATCTATCATGAGTGGATTCAATGCGCTGGTATCAGCATGGAAAAATGGTGAATTGGATGTCAGTGTAGATGAGGGGGAATCTCCTAATGCATTGATGTTACGTCAAAGTGATGCCATAGCACATATGGTTAAACAAGAGCATGAAGAAACCGTACTTGTCTGTATGCACGGTCGTGCCTTACGTATTATTCTTTGCCTATTGACAGGTGTAGATGCCTCAAAAATGGATGAATTTCCTCATACAAACACTGCCTTATATAAATTAACGTATGATAATGATCAATTTGAAATCATTGACTATTATAATACGAAACATCTAGAGGTATTGACAAATGGATAAAGTGAGAGTATCGGCAGTTTCGTATACGAATACATTGCCGTTTTTAAATGGGATTAGACAATCTGCAGTTTTAGATCAGATCGAATTGAGCTTGGATAATCCGAGTGTATGTGCACACAAAGTAATTGATGATAAAGCTGATTTGGGGATTATTCCCATAGCGGCGTTATTAAGTCTTCCTCAAGCGCATATCATCACCGACTACTGTATCGGTACAGAGGGGGCTGTTGATTCGGTTTTTATTTTTTCCCATAAACCGATTGAAGAAATCCAGACATTATATCTGGATCAGCAATCACGCACTTCTAATGGTTTAGCACGCGTGTTGTTAAAGCATCACTGGAAGCGTCAAGTTAAACTTGTTGCCAACATAGATGAGGCGGATGCTTATGTCTTGATAGGAGACCGAACATTTGGCAAAAAGAATGAAGTCCCTTATGTTTACGATCTTGGACTTACCTGGAAAGAATTTACAGGTCTTCCTTTTGCGTTCGCAGTTTGGGTCAGTAAAAAGCAGTTACCGGAAGCTTTTATCACTTCATTTAATGAAGCTTTAAAACTGGGAGTTTCGCATCCTGAAGCTGTGATTCCAGGATTGCCTGAATATAAGGATTTTGATTACCATCATTATCTTACATCAAGTTTGAACTATCATCTTACAGCTAAAAAGCGAGAAGCTATTGAAAGATATTTAACACTTTTAAAAGGTTTAGATACATAATAGTGTTAGAAATGAATATATAAAAAGCGATTATGGAAATAGTCGCTTTTTACTTTATAACATGATGCCACTTATGGCATCTTAAAACGAGAAACTATGAATAAGATTTATTTAGCAGGTGCAATGATTGTTGATGCTGATAATAGGCTTTTGGTTGTAAGAAAAAAAGGCTCATCCTATTTTATGATGCCTGGTGGTAAAATTGAAAAAGGTGAGCTATCTTCTCAAGCCCTTATTCGCGAGCTAAAAGAAGAATTAGATCTGGATATTTTATCACGAGATTTAGAATATATGGGCTTTCATGAAACCGAAGCAGTTAATGAAGCTGATACGCTCGTTAGAGGTGACGTTTTTAGAATTGAGTTTAAGGAAAAATTAGTTATAATACCACAGGCAGAGCTTGAAGAAGTAACTTGGTTGACCGTAGATAATTATAAAAATTATAAATTAGCACATCTCATTGAAGAATTTACAGTTCCTATCTGGTTAGCAGGTACTTTTGAATATTAACATAGAATCCATAATTTTATCACTGATCTTTATTAAATATCTTTTATGCTATCTTTTCCAAATGCTAAAATAAACTTGGGTCTTCATATTGTAGGTAAGCGACCTGATGGTTATCATGATTTAGAGACGATCTTTTACCCCGTTAACCTTTATGACGCTGTTGAAATTGTTCCACTAAGTTCCGGTAGTACAACTTTTTCGTCGGAGGGTATTGTGATCCCTGGAAAGGGTATGAATTTATGTGAGCGTGCATATCATTTAATTCAACAAGATTTTGATATTCCTTCGGTTGCTATTCATTTATTAAAAAGAATACCAATCGGAGCTGGCATGGGTGGTGGATCTGCAGATGCAGCTTATGTGCTTAAAATGCTAAATGATCAATTTGAGCTGCAACTATCTGTTGTACAACTGGAAAATTATGCGAAGCAGCTGGGCGCAGACTGTCCATTTTTTATTGAAAATAAACCGGTGTATGCAACTGGTATTGGGACTGATTTTGCTCCTATTGAGGTCAATTTGAGCGCATACTATATTGTTATAGTGAATCCTAATATTCACATATCTACCGTTGAGGCTTATAGCGGAGTTGCTGCCAAAACTCCTGAGTTTGATTTAAGGTCCATTATTCAGTTGCCAATCCAGGAATGGAAGTATTATCTGAACAATGATTTTGAACTAACTATATTCGAGCAATTTCCTAAAATTAAGGAACTTAAAGATGCAATGTATTCATCTGGCGCATTATATGCCGCGATGTCGGGCTCAGGTTCTTCTGTGTTTGGAATATTTGAAAATCCTGTTGTGCTGGATGATTTAAAAATTTATGGTGATATTTATTATCCGATTGATCTATCATAAGTGTTATCTAATTTTCTTAATGGAATTGGAAGAAATGTGTTGATTTTTTTCTGTTAGTAGATTATTGAAAGTAGATTATTTTATATCTTATTGTCGCTTTATTTCTTAAAGAATAAGGCGACAATAAGAACTTTATTTTGGTTTTGAAGGCTAAGTAGGTGCGTACTAAAGCTTTGATTTTACTCTTCTTCAAGTTTATAGTCAATTAATTCTCTAGCCTCTTCAAGTACTAACCTTAACTTTTCGGAGTCTAATTTTAGCGACTTGAGTGCTTCTTTATTATTGATAATATCTTTCACGAGTATGATCTGGTTCTGTAATAAAGTTTTCTCTTCTACATCTGTAAGGGTTGTGAGACAGGTTACAGGATAAAAAACAGCTTTATCCACTCTTTTTTTTATGCTATTGTCTGTTGGGTAGTCCCATGAAAGAAAATTGACGTTATAGTACTTACCAAAGTCTTTGGAGTCTGAAGTTAAATAGGCATTGGTAACGAGCCATCCTTGCGTGAATTTTTTATTTTGACCGAAGAAATGATAGGATATATCACTGATATCTTTAAATCGGGATAAGAAATACATGGGAGTTGTCACTGAAATTTTCGCATCTATATCATTTCGAAATTTGCACTCTATGGCCAACATCTCGTTTCCTTTCGATGCGACAACGTCTATCTCGTGAGAAACTGCGTGGCCTTGGATTGTTTGTCCTGTGGTACTTTCAAAACCATATTCTTGAAATAAGCGTGCGATCCATTTTTCGAAATAAAAACCTTCAGGACCTAATTCACGAAGTGCTTTTTTTAGGCTATATCGAGCTGCAAAAGAATTTCTTTGCGATTTTAGTGCTTCAAAAGCTAACTGATATAGCTCTCTTGTGCTTATCCCGTCAAATAGTTTTTCTTTGATTTGTGTATAAACTTTTTCAACTTGTTCATTGTTGGCACCAGATCGCGTTAAAGAATGACGTAAGCTGTCACTGTTAAATGGAACTAGTTCTCCAGAGTATTTTTTTACCAGCATATTAGATTATGGTTACAGTTTAATGTACTCCTGCAATTTACTTGCCATTGCTATTAAAAGTAGCTAAAAGAGTTCTTTAATTAAAATATAAATACCAACAATAAATATAAACCAGCCGAATATGGGCTTTAGATGATCTGTTTGAATTTTTTTCTGAAGTTGATTTCCTATTCCAACACCCAAGGTTGTTATGGTAAGCAGCTTGAACAGAAAATTCCAGTCTATCGTTATATGATCGATATCGCCAAGAAAACCAATAAGAGAATTGATCGTAATGATTGATAATGATGTGCCTATTGCTATACGTATAGGCATATGAAGCAATATAACTAAGGCCGGTATGATCAGAAATCCTCCTCCAGCACCTAAAAAACCGGTTACAAGTCCAATTCCAATGCCCCATGCAATCATCTTAATGGTATGTTGTTTAACTGGATGTTGAGGGCTAGATTGAATTTTCTTGTTTTTTATCATACTCCACGAAGATCCGAGCATCAATGTAGCAAATGAGATCATGGTTAACGTTGATTTTGTAAGCTGATAATGGTTGATTTCTAGAATAACTTCGGGTATATGGACCAGTAAAACTTTACGGACTAAAAGTACAACGATAACAGAGGAAATTCCGAAGTATAATGTTGCCCGGAAATTTACACATTTTTCCTTTGTTTTGATGAAACTTCCTATGAAACTTGTACTTCCAACAATAAATAGGGAATAGGACGTTGCTAGTGTAGGATGTATATGGAATAGGTAGACTAAGACTGGTACTGTCAATATGGAACCACCAGCACCGATTAATCCGAGGGTGATACCGATGAAAATAGACAAAGTGTACCCTATAATTTCCATCGTTGCAACATTGTGTGGCCAAAGAACGGAATAATTATTAGTAAACAAAAACAAAATAGTGTACTGCTTGTTATTAATTACAGAAGAACTTATAAATTTTATACATATGGGCGCGATAGTAGATAAAGTAATAAGCAAAGTAAAAAGTAAAATAGACGAAGAATGTGAGAATGGTACTATTGAGACTTCAGAACGTATCCTTTCTGTTGTGGCTGGAGGTTTTATATTAGGTGCAGGTGTTCGGTATTTGATTAAACATCCACTAACGGCACTTTCTGGATTATCTTTGGGTGGTGCTTTAGTTTACCGTGGTATAACTGGAAAATGTGCAATAAAAAAAGCCATTGAAGACGATGTAGAACGTGTAGAAGTTATTGAGCATCGCTATTTTGTGAAGAAAGACTAATTCGCATTTCTAATTTAGGTTTATACAGAGGGGGTCTAATATGTAACGTATTGGACCTTTTTTAATTCATTACCTTACGTAGATTTTTTCAATTATTTATTTAGCATTAAATTAATTTAATAATTCCCAGCTAATTCATGAATTTTCCAATAAAAAATCAATCTTTTGGATTTTCTATGCGGTAAATTAGAAAAAAAAGCCTACATTATCCTGATTTTTACAGTAAAAGAAAAAAATATTGAAATTCACAGAATTTGGTTTAGCACCTTCATTGGAAGAAGGCTTAGATAGCATGGGATATGAAGATGCAACACCCATACAGGAACAGGCCATACCTGTTGTGTTGCAACATAAAGATCTGATCGCTTGCGCGCAGACTGGCACAGGGAAGACAGCTTCTTATTTATTGCCTGTTTTACATAAAATAGCTGAAGAACAATCCGATTATATAAATACTTTGATTTTAGTTCCTACCAGAGAGCTCGCTTTGCAAATTGATCAGCAAATCATGGGGCTTGGCTATTTCACTGGGGCAACTTCAATTGCTGTTTATGGTGGTGGAAATGGCATGGATTATGAACAGCAACGGACAGCAATTAAGGAAGGAGCAAATATTATTGTTGCTACTCCTGGACGTTTAATAGCGCATTTAGCATCAGGAAAACTTCATTTTAATAAAGTAAAACATTTCATATTGGATGAAGCAGACCGTATGCTCGATATGGGATTTCATGAAGATATTATGAAGATCATCAGCTTTTTGCCAAAAAAGAGACAGAATCTTTTATTTTCAGCGACGATGCCAGGTAAAATCAGGACATTGGCTAAGCAGATCTTACATGATCCGACCGAGATTAATATTGCCTTATCAAAACCTTCTGAAGGAATTAATCAGCAAGTTTATATGGTTTATGATGACCAAAAGACGGCATTGATACAGCATATTCTTACTAATCCAACTTATACGAGTACGATTATTTTTGCTTCCAAAAAGGAGTTTGTCAAACGGTTGAGTACTGATCTGTATAAAAGCGGTATCGCAGTAGAAGCATTCCACTCTGATTTGGAGCAAGCACAACGTGAAGATATCATGAATCGTTTTAAAGCGAAGCAGATAAATGTATTAATTGGTACAGATGTTATTTCCAGAGGTATTGATATCGTCGGTATCAGTTTGGTTATCAATTATGATGTACCTCCAGACCCTGAAGATTATATCCACCGCGTCGGCCGTACAGCACGAGCGGCGACAACAGGAACAGCTATTACATTTGTGAACCAGAAAGATCAGCCGCGGTTTGCAAAAATTGAAGAGCTTATCGGTTCAAGCATAGAAAAATTGGATTTACCTGAAGGCTTTTCTGCAGGACCGGTTTATGATCCAACACGTTATTCTGATCAAAAGAAGAAACCTTCTAAAAAGAAAAAATTCAAGAAATTCGTTAAGAAAGATTAATTAAAAGAATTTGATATTTAGGTTTGCCCCCGAAGAGTTAGATGCTTTCTGGGGGCATTTTTATGGCAAAACATCCAAAGTGCAGTGCTGCAGTTATATTGTAATTTGTAAAAGAAAAAGTATAAGGCAAGTCCCATAACACTATTCTTACAACCAAATGTGATGATTTTTGTTGACTTCTATTGAAAAGCAGAAGTGCAATTAAATTTTTTACTGTATTTTAGTTTCAAAATTGACCTCGTATTAATTATTACCGTATGAATAATCAAAACCTTCATCTTAAAAAGCATGTCTACAGCATTGTAAGTACACTATTGTTCATCACTAATGTATCTCATGTATGTGGGCAGTCGTCATTTAAAATGGAAGGTGATTCGGCAGTTGCCATGATCGATCCTACATATGATCAAGTGAGTAAGTTGCATCGTTTCTGGTTAGGTGATTCTTATCGTGAACTATACAATACGCCGGTTAAAATGCGGGTCATGCATCTTCAAAAGGAACTTGGCGGTCTTACTGTTGTCAAGCTTGGTGGAGGTATGCAAACACAATCGCTACGTTTAAGAGACAGTACGGGTAGAGAATGGGTTTTGAGGTCTATTAATAAATTTCCGGAAAGGAGTCTGCCTGAACATTTGAGAAATACGATTGCAAAGGATATTGTTCAGGATCAAATTTCGATTGCTCATCCATTTGGAGCGCTAACTGTACCGACTTTTAATCGGGTATTAAAAATCCCACATGCTAGTCCAGAACTGGTCTTTGTTGGTGATGATCCAGGTTTAGAAGAACACCGTGCTGTATTTAAAAATAGAGCTTATATGTTTGAGCCAAGAGTCCCTTTGGAGGATGAAGATGCGAAAACTGACAATACACTTAAAGCGCAAAGAAAGTTGGAGGAAGATAATGATATTCAAGTGGATCAGCGTTTAACATTGCGTGCAAGACTACTTGATTTCATTTTAGGAGATTGGGATCGTCATGAGGATAATTGGCGATGGGATTCTAAAAAGATTGACGATAAGAAAGTGTATAGTCCAGTACCAAGAGACCGTGATAAAGTGTATTATAAAACATCGGGTATACTTCCGGTATTACTATCCATGCAGTGGCTGAAAGCGCACTTGCAACCTTTTGGTGATCATATTCGCAATGTCGGTCAGTGGAATTTTAATGAAAGACATTTTGACCGTTATTTCTTAAACCATTTGGATCGAAAGGATTGGAAAGAGGAGATCAAATTTGTACAAACGGTTGTTACTGATGCTGTTATAGATGAAGCAATAGCACAGATGCCAGATACTATTGTACGATTGGGTGGAGAACAGCTTAAAGGTCATATACGTGCTAGAAGAGATAATCTGATGTCTACTGCTTTAGATTATTATGGTGATCTAGCAAAGAACGTTGATATCGCCACTTCAGCTAAGAATGAGTTTTTCTATTTTAACTATCATACTGACGGTTCGCTTGAGCTAGAAATCAGAAATAAAAAGAAAGATGGATCTGAAGGGAGGAAACTGGTTAAAAGAACATTCCTTCCGAAGGAGACAAAAGAATTACGGGTTTATGGGCTTGATGGTTCAGATGTATATGATATTCGTGGTCAAAATAAATCGAAAATAAAGCTTCGGTTGATAGGGGGTAAGGGGAAGGATGATTACCGCATAGACCCTAATTTTGAGAACGGTAAACTTGTTTATATTTATGATGATAAGGAAGTTCAACCTAATTTTAAGAACACGCCTTTTATAAATCTAAAATTGTCAAATGATACCTTAGTGCATCGTTATGATCGAAATAGTTTCAAATATGATCGCACCGGTGTGTTGGCTTCTTTACAATATGGAGTAGATAAAGGCCTTTTGTTCGGGGCTGGTTATTTGATCGAAAAACAGGGCTTTCGAAAAGAACCTTATGCTTTTAAACAAGAATTTTGGGCGCATTATACAACTGGACGCAAGTCCTTTAGTTTTAAATATAATGCCGATATTAAATCGATATGGAATAAAAATGACCTCTTGATTCAATTGGAATCTGATGGACCTAAAAACCAAGAAAACTTTTTTGGTTTGGGAAATAATACAGATTATGAACAGCGTAAAGAACGTGGGATTCAATATTATAGAAACCGATATGACGTTATTTATGCCAACTTTTTATTGAAGAGAGAATTTGCTGAAAACTGGAAATGGAAGATGGGTTCTTCTTCAGAATTTATTATGAGCCATGAAGAAGCTAATGAGGGACATTTTTTTGAAAAGTATGCCGCAGAAAATCCAGCTATACCTGTATTTGGTAAGTTTTTCTTTACAGGAATTTTAGGATCTGTTCAATACGATAGTCGTGATCAAAAAGATAATGCCAAAAAAGGTATTTTCTGGGATAATCTGATTGAGGCAAAGTCACAGCTAAAGAGCAACGATAATCAATTTATAAGATTAAGATCTATTTTCAACTTTTATAAGACTAATGAAAGCGACTGGATAACTCTTGCCAATCGCACTGGATTTGAAACACTGATCGGTGATCCATTAATCTTTCAATATGCGCATTTAGGAGGTGAAAATAGCCTTCGTGGCTTTAACTCGAAACGTTTCAGTGGACAAACTATGCTCTATAATAATTTTGAGTTACGTTTTAAAGTTTTTAGTTATGATTCCTATTTGGTTCCTGGCACTGTAGGACTTATTGGTTTTCACGATGTGGGTAGAGTTTGGATGAAAAACGAATCCTCTAGTCGCTGGCACATGGGGTATGGCGGTGGCTTTTATTTTATTCCTGCTGATCTTTTAGTTATTCAGGCTGTTGGAGGTTTTTCAAAAGAAGGATTTCGTCCTTATTTAAGTATTGGTCTTCGCTTTTAAAATTACTTAAAATATTCTCCATCGATTGCAAAACACTGAGTTTGATACAATTTATGGAGAATATCGGTTTAGACTGCTTATTCTTTTCCACCAAAGGTCACCAGCACCATTCCTATTACAATGATTGTAGAACCAAGGATCTGCATCCAGGTCAAATGTTGTTTAAAAACAAGAGCCATCGCCAGCTGAACTGTTAAAAATGTGCCCCCTGAACACAAGGCAATTACAATCGGCTGTGGAAATGTTTTGAATAATTGAATGAGAAACCAGCTTGCAGTGATTAGAATTATATTACCCGCAACTAATGCTGACCAGTGGTATTTTGGGTGAATTCCGCCATATTTAAAAATAATAGTTGAAACGATCTGACAAATCCAAAATAATAAGAAATAGAGATAATTCATGTCTGTGATTTACTGTTAATGATCCTTCAAATCTAATTGAATTTTAGGAAATACGAATTATTATTTTCATTTGTTGGTGTTGTTTTTCTTTTAAGAAAAAACAAATTGCCAAACCCAATGTTGTATTTGTAAATACAATTTATGGATTTATACGCAGGATTACCTTTTTGGATTATTAAAAATGCGCTTTACGATTATAACAATCCCTTAGAAAATGATTATGAAATTGATGTGGCAATTATTGGTTCTGGTATTACAGGAACACTAGTTGCGCACGAGCTCTGTGAATACGGTATAAAGTGTGCTATTTTTGATAAAAGAATCGTATCAAATGGCAGTACAGTTGCTAGTACAGCACAGTTGCAATATGAAATTGATGTTCCTCTTCATGAAATGATTAAGGACATCGGTGAAGCTCGTGCAGTTGGCGCTTATCGTGCAAGTTTAAGGTCCATTACAGATATCGAGCAAGTATTTGAGAAAACAGGTGTGAAGGGTGATTTTAAACGTGTCTCAACATGTTATCTGGCAAGTGATCAGGCAGGATGGAGTAGTATTAAAGATGAATATGAGGCGAGGGTGAAACATGACCTTCCTGTTCGTTTATTAAATAGGAAAGCATTAAAGAAGGAATATGGAATTGCAGGTCTTGGCGCATTATATAATGATACATCTGCACAAATGGATACTTATAAGTCTGCGACCGGTATTCTTAAGTATCATCAAAAAAAACATCAACTTCCAATTTTTTCTCCAGTTCAGATCGATCATTATTATGAAGTGAAAAATGGGTATGAACTAGTGACGAATAATGGGTTTAAGATTCGCTGTAAATATGTGATCATTGCCGCAGGATTTGAGGCGGGTCAATTTTTGCCAAAACAGGTTATGAATCTTAATTCAACCTATGCTCTAGTTTCTAAGCCTATTCATACAGGTCAATTTTGGAAAGAAAGAAGTTTAATATGGGAAACTGCGGAACCTTATTTCTATATGCGTACAACCGCAGATAATCGTATCATGATGGGAGGGGAAGACGAGGAATTTAGAGATCCTGATAAACGGAACCGTTTGTTAAAGGGAAAAGTTAAAAAACTGGTCAAGAAATTCAATAAATTATATCCGGATATTGCTATCGATGTCAATATGGCGTGGTGTGGTACTTTTTCTTCTACAGCAGATGGTTTGCCATTTATCGGTAGCTGGCCCGGTAAAAAAAGAATGCTTTATGCATTGGGATATGGCGGAAATGGTATAACATTTAGTATGATTGCCGCACAGGTGATCCGAAATATAATTTTGGGAAAGAAAGACGACCGTACGGATATATTTGGGTTTGGAAGATTAACAAACGATGGAGATTTATAGTTTGGTTTGAGATTTAAATAATAATAAAAGGCTTATCGGAAATACGATAAGCCTTTTATTATTTATTGCAGGGGATACTTATATACCCATTTCTTTTAATATAAATTGAGCATTGTCAATTTTGTCTGCTACCCATAGTACGTAACGGATATCAACACCTATCGAACGGCTATAACTATCGTTCCATGCAAAATCATTAATGGTTGCATCGTATGAGCGGTCAAAATTGACTCCGATCAATTCGCCATATGCATTCATAATAGGAGATCCTGAATTACCTCCGGTAGTATCCATATTATAGAGCATATTAACAGGTACATCGTTCAGTTCTTTCTTAACATATGGTCCAAAATTCTTGTTTTCCCAAGCAGTTTTTATTTCAGCTGGATATTCAAAATCTGCCTCTCCAAGATTGCCTTTTTGTATAATACCTGCTAGTGTTGTAAATGGCTTCATGTAAGTAGCGTCAACAGGAGAGTAACCTTTTATGTTTCCGAATGTTAGTCTCAATGTGGAGTTCGCATCAGGAATAAAGTTTTTAGACTGATACAATTCCTTAACTGCCACATAATCTCCCATCAATTTATTTAACACTCCATCTCTTCTTTTTTGCTCAACAGCAAATTGCTGAATATCTTGTTCTAACGACGATTGAAATTTCATTAGGTTATCTGAATAAGCCAATAGATTAGTCCTATTTGATAAAATATCATTAAATACTGCTGCGCTGTTATTTAATTTCGATTCTGTAATAAGTTCCCCGGCATATGCACTTGCAAGATTATTATCTTGGAACTTCAGTTTTTGAATTGTTTCGATTTGATTGTTCCCTTGGAAAGCATGTGCGTCAGCTAGCATCTTAGCAAAGATACGGAGATCTGCATACATGCTGTAACTTTCGTAGATACCTTTTAAGTTTGTTTTTAACTTATTAATATTAGCTTCAAAAAAAGCATTTTGATCTTGTGATGTACTTTGTTGTAGCATCGCGGCTTTAAACGTATTTATTTCTTTTGCAACGCGCATTAAACTCGTGCTCGTGTAGATATTATTCATCCACATTTCCTTGTAGACGTCTTGATTGATTAATTTGTATAGGCCATCAATATCATCCATCAGAGTACCATATTTATTTTTTAAATCTGATTTGCTATTGATAAAAGTACTTAGCGCTTGATCTTCTTTTATTTTGGTATTTATTAAATCAATATTACGAAGACCTTTTAGTTTTCCTTTATAGTTTTTTAAAACATTAGCGTTTCTTTTAATACGTGTCGCTAAGTAAAGGGCGGCATCATTATCTGTTTTTCCTGCTTCGTACATGCGCTCATTTTGAAATTCATACAAATTAGAAACATAAGGCAGTAAAAAATTTTGTTGATATTGAATATATTGCGCAGGACGGTGTCTAAATGTTTTACCTGGATACCCTAAAATGAAGACGAAATCATTCTCATTAACACCTTTTGGGTTTACTTTTAAAAACTTCTTCGGTTGGTAAGGGACATTTTCTTTTGAATATTTTGCAGATGCTCCATCTCTACCAACATAAGCACGTAAGAATGAATAGTCTCCTGTATGTCTTGGCCAGATCCAGTTGTCGGTTTCACCTCCAAATTCTCCGATGTTTTGACGAGGAATATATACTAGGCGTACGTCTTCAATTGTTTTATATCGGAATAGTACATATGTCTTACCGATAAACATTTCAGAAACTTCAGCTTTGATCGTTGGATCCTGTTTTTGAGCCTGTTCTACCAGTTCTTGTTGCTTTTTCTTAATAATTGTTATTCTTTCGGATGGATCCGTGATATGTGCAACTGCCGCCAGAATTTTCTCAGAAACATCTTCGTAAGAGTCTGTAATACGTATAGTTAGTCCTCTTGCTTCAATTTCTTGTTCATGTGACTGTGCTACGAAACCATTTTTAAGATAGTTGTTGATGGGAGTACTCGCAAGCTGTACTGCTGAGAATGCACAGTGATGGTTCGTGATGATCAATCCACTTCCTGATACAAATGAACCCGTACATCCGCTTACTTGTACTAAAGCATCAACTAGTCCAACTTTTCCTGGATTATAGATATCCTTTTCATTTATTTTTAGTCCCGCATTTTTCAATCCCGCTTTATTCAATTCGCTAAGAGGAAACATTCCTTCGTCAGGAGATTTCGCATGGATAGTAGGGGCAGCTGTTGCTAAAAGTAGGAGTAAACTCCAGGATTTTGTATTCAGTAACTTCATGTTTGTTTATATATTATTAAATAGGATTGTTCTGTCCGATCGAAGCTCAAAGATAAAAAATATTAAGTACATATCTTTCGATTGCGATTCGATCATTTGGTATGAAATATGTTTGTTACTTTTGTATAAATAAAATTGATAAGATGACGCTCATTCAATTAGAGTATATAGTCGCCGTTGATACATATAGAAACTTTGTAGCCGCTGCCGAAAAATGTTTTGTAACACAGCCCACATTAAGTATGCAAATCCAGAAACTGGAGGAGTCTATTGGAGTTAAAATTTTTGACCGAAGCCGTCAACCTGTAATTCCTACTGAAATTGGAGAAAAGATAATTGCACAAGCTCGTATTATTCTGATAGAAAGTAAAAAAGTTTTGGAGATTGTCCAAAATGAAAATGGTGAATTGGACGGAGAGTTACGTATAGGAGTGATTCCGACGATAGCCCCTTATTTGTTACCGACGGTTCTAACACGGTTTATGGATAAATACCCCAAAATGCAATTACAAATTTGGGAGTATACCACCGAAAGAATTGTTCACGAGTTGAAAGTAGGACTTTTGGACTGCGGGATCTTATCGACACCATTACATGAAGCAGGAATAATTGAAAAGCCACTTTTTTATGAAAACTTTGTTGCATATATTTCGGAAAACAGTCCGCTTTTCGGTAAAAAGATGTTGAGCTCTGATGATATCGGAGAGGATAAGCTTTGGTTATTGAATGAAGGTCACTGTATGCGTGGACAGGTATTAAACATCTGCCATCATAAACATAATTATGATAGTTCTGGTCGTTTTGAATATAATACCGGGAGTGTAGAGACTTTAAAAAAGATGGTGGATATCAATTCGGGAATTACAATATTACCCGAATTATCTATTGTAGATTATAATGAAGATCAGCTAAACCGGATTCGTTATTTTAAAGCTCCGGAACCTGTCCGTGAAATAAGTCTTGTAACAACACAGAATTTTGTCAAAAAACAAGCTATTGAAGCGTTATCGCGTGAGATTATGGAAGCAATACCGGAGAAGTTTAAATCAAAGAAAAAGAAAGAGGTTCTAAGTTTTCAATAATATAAAATGAATAGTAAAACATTAAGAGGCAGGCTTAATAGGAAATTAGATGCGCTTAATCATTGGCGGATGCATAAAATTTCGAATCGAAACTTTATCATTATTTTAGCTTTTGTAGTCGGGATTATAGGTGGGGTAGCTGCTTCTGTGTTAAAAGCATTAACGCACTTTATTGCTTCGACCTTACAGGATGATGTGGATTGGCATTATAAATATTCATTCTATTTATTCTTCCCATTATTAGGTATTCTTTTGAGTGTCTTGTATGTGCGTAAGGTGCTAAAGGCAAAACATCTTGAGCACGGTATAACACCGATTATTTATGCCATTTCCAGAAAATCGAGTCAGATTCCTGTTCACAATGTCTATTCGCAGATAGTCACCTCGGCTATAACCGTTGGGTTTGGAGGATCTTGTGGATTAGAGGCACCTATTGCGATGAGTGGATCTGCCATCGGATCTAATACGGGGCGATTTTTTGGCTTGCAATATAAAGAGGTGACGATGCTATTGGCTTGTGGGGCTGCAGCTGGTATCGCAGGCGCTTTTGACAGCCCTTTAGCTGGGATGGTGTTCGCCATCGAAATTTTATTACCGGAATTCTCTATTCCGGTGCTTATTCCGTTACTGATTTCGGCTGCAATGGCATCGGTAGTTGCACAATCATTGTATAGTGAACCCCTATTTCACACTTTTAGTACAGAGTGGGAGGTATCAGCACTATTTTTCTACTTATTGTTAGCTTTATTGGTTGGTGGATATTCTGTTTATTTTGCGAAAATCAGCAGTATTGTAAAGAATTGGTTTACTAATATTAAAAATCCTTACAATAAGGTGTGGGTTAGTGGCATATCATTGGGGTTGATGATCTTTATCTTCCCTGCTCTTTACGGAGAAGGATATATTGCGATTCAGCAAATATTGAATGGTCAATTTAATGCCATTGTTAAGAATAGTCTATTTGCAGATTATCAGGATATCGGGCTTGTAATATTAGCTTATTCGGTCTTAACTCTTTTTGCCAAATCATTTGCCGCTCTGTTTACCCTTAATGGTGGTGGAAACGGCGGTGTTTTTGGTCCTAGTCTGGTGATGGGCGGGCTATTGGGCTTTGCTTTTGCTTATGGAGTCAATCTGACAGGAATAACAGAATTGAATGTTCCTAACTTTGTAGTGGTCGGCATGGCCGGCGCCTTGAGTGGAATCATGCATGCACCATTGACAGGTGTTTTTCTAATCGCAGAAATCACTGGAGGGTACGGATTGATGGTACCGCTAATGCTTGTCACTTCCATTTCATATTTAATTAATAGATCGATACTGAAATACTCTATTTATACGAAAGTTTTAGCTGATTCAGGAGACTTGCTGTCTTACGAGGACAAGGATCGATCTGTATTGAGTATGATGAAGGTAAGGTATGTTTTAGAAACTAATTTTGTCATACTAAGACCTGAAGAAACCCCTAAAATGAGACAGTCTGATATTATTCACAGTAAGCGTAATATTTTTCCTATTGTTACTGAAAAGGGCAAATTGCTCGGTATCTTATATAGCGAACGGTTATTTTCTATTTTATTGGGTGAGGAGGAAGGTATCGACCAACCTTTTAGTAAGTTAGCGGAAACACCTACTGATCTTGTTAAAATACATGAAGAAGATATGGAGTCGGTCATGCTTAAGATGAAAAAAGATGATGTATGGATATTACCAGTGATTGATAAGGATGGGAATTACCTCGGCTTTGTATCAAAATCAAGTGTCTTTAATAAGTACAGGGCATTGCTGATGCGACAAGGACATTATTTGGAGTAACATGAAATATGGCTTTGAGATTAACCTCTCAAAGCCATAATTTTTGATACATATTTGCCTATGATATCAAATTCCAGATTTACTTTTGTACCTACTTCTACATTTTTTAAGTTTGTGTGTTCAATTGTGTAGGGGATAATTGCGACAGAAAATTGATCAATTTTAGAGTTAACTACAGTCAGGCTAATCCCGTTTACTGTAATAGATCCTTTTTCAACTGTGATATTCTGAAGCTTTGGATCATATTGAAATGTAAATACGAAACTTCCATCTTGATCTTGTTTGTTAATACATGTTGCTACCTGATCAACGTGACCTTGTACAATATGTCCGTCAAAACGCCCATTGGCCTGCGTACAACGTTCTATATTCATGACATCGCCAATCTTTAAATCTTGAAGATTTGTTTTTTGCAGTGTTTCATCAATTGCAGTCACTTGATGCAAATTTTCTTCAATTCCAACAACGGTTAAACAAACTCCGTTATGGGCCACACTTTGATCTATCTTTAATTCATTGGAAATCTGGCTCTCGATATACAAATGAATATTTGTATCTTCTTTGACAATATCTTTGACCTTTCCTAAGGTTTCTATAATTCCTGTAAACATGTGTTTTTCTGATTTTATACAAAGATAAAGATAATCTGAGGATATAAAAACACTTAGAATCATTCTAAATTGTAGTAAGATCACTACAATTTAATATTATTAAAAAAAATAAGAATAAATAATTTGTTATAGTGTAATATATACACTATCTTTGTTGCATCATAATTTAGGTTTATAATTGGTTTTAAAGGTTTTCATTCTCCCCGTTTGAAAACCTTTATTTATTTATAGCGATATTATTTATCTTTTAAGTTTTAATATTGTCATTTTTCTAATTATATAGGTTTTATTTTGATTTCACTGTTTTTTATTCAAAAAACGTTATTGTGTTGGATTTACACCATACCAAATGGGGCATACCAATATCTTATTACTGGTTAAAAGAGTTGCAGTAATGGTATTTTTAGCTTTATTTTTTATTGATAAATAATAAATAATGTATCGTTTTACACTATATTTCCTTATTATTTTTTCAGTGTTCAAATAATTATTTTGTAAGAATAATAAATATATTTTACCTTTGACGTAGGTTTAGGTTGATTACCTCTTTCAAGAGGTACTTTAAAGCCTGGGAAATCGCTCGATTCTCTCAGGCTTTTCTATTTTATAGCCATATTATCAATCATTTTTTTAAATTTGAAGATTAATCATTTATTCCATACTATGCGTATATTATATCTATTTCTATCTCTCTTTTTTTTCCAATCACTTTATGCTCAGAAAGGCATTTTAGTTGAATATCAGCGTTCCAGTAACAATAAAGTTATGGAATCGCAGGATCCGACTTTAGTTTATGCAAATACCGAGCAAACAGTGATTACAAGCCGTAAGATTATGAGCGGTGAAGCGAAGATGCCTTATGAGCTTTTTGTTATTAAAAGACCTTCAAATGCTTATTATAAGATGACACGGGTCAATGCAATGAAACAAATAGGTACAATTGATTACAATGCGATCAATAAACAAAATTTGGAAATTACTAAGGAAACTAAAAAAATATTAGGCTATACTTGCTATAGGGCAAAAACAAGTGTAAACTCGAATAGCATTGATATCTGGTATACGACCGAGCTGAAGGTAAAAGGTGGTCCTTCAGATTTAGGGCAGAACCTTGGCTTTGTACTTGAAGTAGTCCGTAATGGTAATTCTGCAGTAACAGCAAGTAAAATAGAAAAACTAAAGGAATGGCCAACGTCATTAAACTTGCCGCAGTCATTGGTTTATGTTGATGATTTGACCTATAAAGATGAGCTGTGGAAAAGCAGGTTTACACAAGTTCCTGTCTTTAAAAATGAAAAGATCAGCTTCTCTGATGATAGTAAATCGGATAGTATTTTAAGATTTGCAAATGGTACTGTCATTGTTAAAAAAGTGAAAATTCCAAAGATTAATCCAGGACAAACTGTATTTGTGCAATTGACTGAAAAATCTAAAGGTGACGCTTACGATCGTACAGGTTCTGTTTTTATTATTCCACAAGATCAGCAACTGTCTTTTTTAGATGGTATGCAAAAAGGGATGAATACGCTACCGTTTTATGATAATGGTAATGGTAAAAAATACCAAGGCGTGATCCGTACGGCTAATTATTCTCCTATCTTAGAGCTTATGCGCTTCTTTACACCTTTTGGTGTGAGTCAATTTAATTATTTAAAATTGAAGGGCAAGACCTGGCAAGATTCTGTATTATATAGACAGGATATCAGCGAGCTTGCGGGGGCTATCAGTGATCAGGAAGTTTATGTAGGTGCTTTTATTGGAAATTATGATAAAAATGGCCATGAGATAAGTCTTGAATTGACGGTACATCCGGGTTTTGATAGAAGCCAATCATTAAAAAAATTACTGCCAATTTTTAATACTACTAATGTAATGGAAATGGGTGGGCAGGAGTATGGAACGATGTTCAATAAGGATCAAGGTTTGGCAGTAACTTTTGAGTTGAAGGAGGATGCGGAAAATGTTCAACTGCGCTATGTTACTACTGGACATGGTGGATGGGGGAATGGTGATGAATTTGTCCCTAAAACAAATCGTATATTTCTTAACGAAGTGCCGTTATTTAGCTTTACACCATGGCGTAATGATTGTGGATCATATCGATTAAGTAATCCTGCTTCCGGAAATTTTGCTAATGGTCTATCTTCTTCGGATTTGAGTCGTTCTAATTGGTGTCCAGGAACGGTAACTTATCCTATTTTTATCGATATAGGAAAACTTAAATCTGGAAAGCATACTGTCCGTGTTCATATTCCGCAAGGCGAAAGCGAGGGAACAAGCTTCAGCAGCTGGAATGTATCGGGTGTATTGTTATATGACTAAAACGAAAAGGGCTGAAAATATTTATTTTCAGCCCTTTCTAATTATTTTAATATTAATTATACATTGAATCTGAAGTGCATAATATCACCATCTTCAACAATATATGTTTTTCCTTCTACCGATAATTTACCAGCTTCTTTACAAGCTGCCTCAGATCCTAATTCGATAAAATCATTATATTTAATGACCTCTGCACGGATAAATCCTTTTTCAAAGTCTGTGTGGATAACACCTGCTGCTTGTGGGGCTGTAAATCCTTTTTCAATTGTCCAAGCACGAACTTCCTGCACACCAGCAGTAAAGTATGTTGCTAAGTCCAGTAGTGAATAAGCTGCCACGATCAATTTAGAAACACCAGATTCTGCTAAACCTAGATCATCTAAGAACATCTGACGCTCTTCAAAACTTTCTAATTGTGCAATTTCCGATTCAATCTGAGCAGAAATAATTAATACCTGTGCATTTTCATCCTTAACTTCTTCTTTTACACGGTCAACATAAGCATTACCGGTATTGACAGAAGCTTCGTCCACATTACACACATATAATACAGGTTTTACAGTTAGTAATGCTAAATCTTGAATGAAATCGAAATCGTCTTTTTCAAGAGGTGCTGTACGAGCTGATTTACCAGCTTCTAAATGGTCTTTTACAATAGATAAGATTTCGTAAGTGCGTTTTGCATCTTTATCTCCACCTGTTTTGGCCATTTTTTCTACTTTTTGAATACGTTTCACAACAGTATCCAAATCTTTCAACTGTAACTCAGTATCAATGATTTCTTTGTCACGAATAGGATCTACAGATCCATCAACATGGATCACATTGCCGTCATCGAAACAACGTAAAACGTGAATAATTGCATTTGTTGTACGAATATTCCCTAAGAATTGATTACCAAGACCTTCACCTTTAGAAGCGCCTTTTACTAAACCAGCGATATCAACAATCTCAATTGTATTTGGAACAATTTTTTGAGGATTAACCAATTCAGCTAATTTATTAAGACGGGTATCAGGAACAGTGATAACCCCAACATTTGGTTCAATAGTACAAAAAGGAAAGTTTGCCGCTTGTGCTTTAGCGTTAGACAAACAGTTAAATAGTGTTGATTTACCTACGTTAGGTAATCCAACGATACCGCATTGTAAAGCCATAAAATATGCTAGTTTTTTGAATTTACGCAAAGATAAAAAATAAGTCGAAACTTTCTATGTATCTTTAATTATGTTGCAATGGTATAAGATCGATAAGACGAGTATTTATGTTGAAGACCGAATTTATGAGGTAGAAGCGGGGCGTACCCGGTTGTGTATTTTGCATAATGCAAATGGCTGGAAAGCATTTTCTAGGAAATGTCCACATGCGGGAGCTTCATTTGTAACGGCTTGGTGCGAAGGTGAAGAGATTGTTTGTTCTTATCACCGGCATAGATTTAATTTGACAAGTGGCAAAGGTTGTCCCGGACAAGGGGATTTTATTAAGATATACCCTACTAAAGTTGAAAATGAAGAATTGTATGTTGCCATTGAATCTTCAGGTTCTTTCTTTAACAGGCTATTTAAATAAGAGTTTTTTGATTAATGATTGGATACAATTATTTGTTGTGCGGATATTCCTGTATCCAGTTAAAACCACGATTCATTAACTCAAATGTTTTCGGATCTCTTTTTTTAAGTCTGATTTCTTCCAATCGCTCTTTTATTTTTACTTTTAATAGCACATCACCATTCTCCTCCAGTTTATAATCAAAGGTGTAATTGTTTAAGGTCATCTTATTTTCTGATGTATTAAAGCCGACTCCGATTCGTTGTACATTGTAAAAATTATCACGAGCTCGTGCATTTCCTTCATATTCAAAGATTAGAAATGACCAATCATTGGGTATGCTAACTCTTTTTTGTGAACTTGTGTCAATTTGATAGATACCATATAATGGCGATTTTTTTAAATATTGTGCTATTAATTTTTTTTGATTAAAAACACCAAATAGCTGGGTTGAGATAAACAGCATAATCACTAAGACTTTGCATATCGATGCAACCCACTTTTTCCATGCTCTATTGAACACTGGCCTATTAATTTGCTTAAGTTGACTAGACTCGCCTTTGAAAAAAAGATCTGTTAAAGATTTGAGATATGGAAGTAATAAAAATACCGATAATAAGACTAGTGCAGTTGACATCAACTTTACAGGTACATCGTAAAAATAGTTTATGGCCATTATATTTAAACTTGTAGCCACTGTGATTAAAGCGCCTAAAACCATTGTTTTCCTAAACAGGAGTAGGCCTGCCATTACCTCCACAATGCCAATAAAAATATTGTATCCTTTCGAAAAACCAAAGAAATTCCATGCCAATCCCATTGGAGAAAATTCACCTAGAGGTTGCATAAGCTTGGTCAATCCTGGAGGCGGCATTTGCGCATGCATCAATTTGCTTACACCATAGTTGATGAGCATGAATGCAATGTAATAGCGAATAAAGACCGTCAACCAATAATAGCACTTATTGTAATTATTTCTTTTAGTATCTATCAAGGTCCAAATGATGGTTCCCAGAACTCCAATGATAACTAATATCAGAAGTGTTACCCAGTCATAAGAAGTATCTCCGCTACCGTTGGAGAAAATGGAATAGTCGTATTGATATTTTAATATATTTTTCGAAAACCATGGTGTACAGATATGCATTAGCATAATCAATGGTCTATTGATGAAGCTGAAAAGAGGGAATGAACCGTTATTACATATCACTATAAATAATAAAATAAAAACGAAAGAAAAACGGAATCCTATTTTTTTTCCAAAACTCCAGTATATGGTCGTGTTATTAGTGTAATTAATCATAAAAAGGTTTAAATAATTAGCTATTGATTACTAAGATAGTGTTTTCATTTAATTTTCCATTTACTTGCGAGAAATATTGTTGGGATGTTTATAGATTGATGCTAGGAACTGAGTTCGGTATGCTTTTTTTGAATTTTAATTCTTAACAAAGGAAGTTATCTTAATAATCTGTTGCAAATTCAATTATAGTATGATTTATTTTATTTAACTTGGTCGATTGACTTATATATAACACCAATATTATATAGAACCTACAAAAATAATTGGATAATTTATGAAATATTATTGTTTCCTGGCTTCTTTGTTCATCCATAGTCTATGTCAGGCTCAGGATCAAAGAAAAGAGGTCGTTTCTTTAGACAGCGCTTATAAAAGAGCGTATCATATTACAAAACTTACAGGAGAACAGCCTCGAATTGATGGGAAACTGGATGAAACTATATGGAAGGATAAGGGAGAATGGTCGGAAAAGTTTTCTCAGGTAATTCCTTTTGAACGCGTTTATACACCCTCATGGACTCGGATGAAAATATTTTATGATGATGAAAATGTTTATGTAGGAGTTTATTGTAAGGATGTACACCCGGAAACCATGAATGCATTTATTGGTAATCGCGATGATAACAGTAATGGAGATTTGATCAGTATTGCATTTGACACCTATCATGATTATCGTGTGGCATCTGAATTTAATGTTAATCTGGGGGGAAATAAGACAGATTTGACGGTGACGGATAAATTATCTGTCAATCTGAGTTGGAATACTGTGTGGGAAGGACGGACGAATATCGACCTTGCAGATTCAAGCTGGACGGCAGAACTGAGGATTCCTTTTAGTCAATTACGTTATAATCAGAAAAATGAAGATGGTATTTGGGGTTTACACGTAAGGCGTATCATTCGGAGAAATAATGAGGTCCAGAATTGGAGTTTAATTCCAATAAAAAATAATGGACATGTTTTTTCTTTTGGAGAGATGCACGGTATGACAGACTTGCCAAAGCCAAGAGGAATTGAATTTTTGCCATACACGATGAGCAAATTTGTCCGAAATCCGAAAGTACCTAACAGCCCTTTTCAGAAAGGGAGCAGGTGGCAAGCCACTGCGGGTTTAGATGCGAAATTTGCACTGAATGATTTTACACTGGATATGACTATAAATCCAGATTATGGTCAGGTTGAACTGGATCCGTCGGTCATGAATTTATCTGCTTTCGAGATTTTTTATGATGAAAAGAGACCTTTTTTTCTTGAAGGTAAACATATTTTGGAGTTTGATAATAATGAAGAGGGGATGATGTTTTACTCCCGTAGAATAGGAGCAATGCCTACTTATCGACCCAAAAATATAGATAATCTGACAAGTTTTGCGAGCACACCAAATCCTATTCCCATTTTAGGTGCTATGAAGTTAACGGGCACGAACAGAAATGGTGTTACAGTTGGGTTTCTGGAAAGCATTACTGCGGAGACTACTTCTAAACTGATGCGAAATGGTGAACCCGATAAAGAGATTACAGAGCCTTTAACCAATTATACGGTGGCTCGTGTACAAAAAAATTGGGAAGGTAATACGCTATTAGGTGGTATGGTAACTTCGGTAAATCGTAAGTTAGGAAGAAAACATCTGGAAGATGCAATGGTTGAAAATGCTTTCACAAGTGGAGTTGATTTTACGCAGTACTTTGCTAAGCGTCTTTACTATATCGATGCAAAAGGTATGTTCAGTACTTTACATGGCTCAGCGGATGCGATCCTTAATACGAAAATGAATGCGACCCACTATTATCAACGTGAATCAGGCTCGGGGTATCTGAATTTAGATCCGGATAAGAAGATCTTACAAGGTACAGGTGGTTATGTAAAAGTGGGTAAGAGAGGAAATGCACAATGGAATTTTGCAGAAACTTTTAGTTGGTCATCACCGGGATTCGATCTTAACAATGTGGGGTATCTTCGTCAATCTGATTTTAAATTTAATGAATCTGAGATCACCTATCGAAAAACAGATCCATGGGGCCCATTTCGTTTTGCAGGAATTAATCTAACGCAGAAAAATATGTGGAATTATGGTGGAAAGGCTATTAATAATAATATTGCACTCCGTTGGAGGAGTTTAAGTACGAAACGTCGTATCGAAATGGATATCAAGGAAACCTTTAACTGGAATACCATTGATAGCCGTCAACTTCGTGGAGGGCCAGACTTAAGATTGAATTCTAATTTTGAATCTAATGTAATGGTTAGTTCAGATCGTGCAAAACGGATCGTTTTTAAATTAGATTATAATGGGCGACACTATTTGGAACAAGAGACAGGGTATAATGCAATACACCCAAGTATGATCTTCCGGTTAGGGGACCATGTTCGTCTTACAGGACAGCTAAATTATGCATGGAATAAAGATAATCTGCAATATGTAAATAGTATTTTACCAACGGAAAACAGTACAGATCGCACGACCTATGTTATGGGGCGTATGAAACAACAAACCTATGGTATTACCTTAAATATGCAGATGAATCTAACACCTGATATTTCAATTCAATATTATGGTTCTCCTTTCACTTCAGTTGCTAAATATGATCACTTTAAAGAAGCCGCGAATACAAATTCTCACACTTATGAGGATCGTTTTAGAACGTTTACTGCAGAGGAAATAAGTTTTAATTCAGGTGTTTATGAAGTTGATAAAGGAAACCATGTGCTAAAGTTCAAAGATCCAAACTTTAGTTTTAATGAATTTCGCTCAAACTTAGTTGCGCGCTGGGAGTATCTTCCTGGATCTACTTTGTATCTTGTCTGGGAACATAATCGATCTAATCGTGACGAGATTTATCAAACCGGCTGGGGAAATAATCTAGATCGGATGTTTGGGTTACCCGCAAGCAATACTTTTATGATGAAGATCAATTATTGGATCAATATGTAGTATTCGCTTCTTATCTTGCTGAGGATAAGAAGCGAATAGTTTTTTTATAATGCTATCTCAAACAAGCTAAATGATCCTTCTTTATAATGTTCAGGTAATTCTGTGGTCCATTTAATTTGACTTACTCCTTTAAATATAAAACCACAGCTTATGTAGTAGTTGTTTATTTTATCATTCCCACTATGAGTATCTAGTCTAATGAATTTTTTTTCATTTGCAATTGCATATTCTTTAGCCCAAGCGACGATTTTTGTTACATAAGAATTTCCTCTAAATAGAGGATTTGTCGCTATTCTGTGAATATAAATTGCGTTATCGTTAGCAGATTCTTTCCAGATAACATCATCTTTGAAAGTAAGTACAAATGTACAAGCTACAACTGATCCTTCTAGTATAACAAAATGTCTATTTTCATCGATCTCCTTTTGTACCTGAGCTAATTTAAACCCCTTCCAACCTTTATTACCAACTTGTAGTTTATATGCTGAGGCCTGTTCGTAAACTTTGAAGATATCCTCAATATCATGAGCTGTGCTGTTTCTTATTTCCATTTCTAAATAAATTTCTGATGTACCTGCTTATTTTCGCTTTAGTAACATCATTTGGTGATCTGTGGCAAATATATTTTATTTTTTCCTTTAACAGGGCAAGGATAATGGGATTCAATTGAAAAAGATAGGGATCCACCAGATTTCTATAAGCTCTAGGACCAAATGGAAGTTTTTAGCTGATGAACAATGAAGCTTAATTTTTTTAGTCAATTTCAAAGATAGCTTGAATTTCAACAGCAGAATTTACAGGAATGGAAGATGCACCAAATGTTGCGCGGGCATGCTTTCCTTTTTCTCCGAAAACATCAACTGTAAGATCAGAGGCTACGTTCATTAAGTCAGCATGCTTGGTATAACCTTCGGGTGTATTGAATATTCCAGTTAACTGAACACAGCGTTTAACCTGTTCGAGATTTCCGCCAACAGCTTCGTTTAGCACAGCTATCACATTCAGCATTGTTGTTCTGGTCGCTTCTTTTACTTGTTGTTCGTTGAGTTCTTTTCCTAATTTTCCAGGGTTAAGAATCTTTCCGTCTTTTAACGCTACCTGGTTGATGAAGATTAAATTACCTGTACGAATGTAAGGTTTGTAATTACCTGCTGGTTGGGGAACTTCTGGTAGTGTAATCTTTTTTTGTTTTAATGTTGATGCAACTGTTGTTTTATTTTCTAACAAAGGAACAGTGCTCTTAAAGAAGGTGCCTTTTAAGGCAAGTGCAATTTTGGCAAAATTTTCACCTTGGAGCTTAATTAAATAGCGCTCACTTTCGCTTGGTCTTTCGACATTTTTTGCAGAGGAAAGACTTGTTGTACCCAATACCGTGTTACCTTGTGGAATTTTGACGTCAATTTTTTCATTACCACGAATGCCATTTGAAACGAGTACCATCCCATGTACAGCGAGGCTATTCCAAATGGATTGAATGGCTAGTTCTTTACCCGCGCCGCTACCTGCAGACATGAAAACGGTAGCAGGCATACCTTCCAAACCATGTTTTGTCCAAAGATCGACAGTCATTGATAAAAATTCGCTCATAGCAGTACTCATGTTCCCAAAATAAATGGGTGAACCAAAAGCTATTCCATCATATGATGAAAGTTCATTTGGGGTAGCAACAGGAATTTCTTTTAATTTTGCTTGCTCATTTTTTTTAACCATTTTGATAATTGCGTCTGCTTGATTGGAACTTTCTAGTCCTTTTGCAAATTCTTTAGCAAGCTCATAAGTGCTTCCATTGTCGGAATGTATGAGTACAAGTACACGCGCTTTTTTTTGTTGTGCGTGTGCTACAATTGAAAATATTGATATTAATGCGATTAATATATTACGTAAGTTAATCATAGATCTTAATTATTATGTTCACTTACAAAATTAGGTAAGTCATTTTTAGTAAATTTGCCAAAAACAACATGCAAAACGACAGATCGAAATGCGGACTTACGGAACAAGGTAAAGGAATCTATGTAGATCTTATTCCAAAGGATATGTATGTTTGGTATGAAGATAATTGGCAACATGATGAACATGAGCATCTTCATGCGCGAAGTCAATTAACTTTTGTAGAAGAGGGGTACCAGTATTTTCATCTGGATCGTAATATATACCTTGTTCCTAAAAATCATGTTATCTGGATTCCTTCGGGTCTCAAACATCGTGTTGTTTCGGAAGCTTCACAGGTGAAACTTATGGTCGTCTTATTTAAATCTGATTTAGAAAACAGTTTTTTTCAGGACATTCATGTATTTCCTGCACCGGCTGTTTTAATAGAGATGCTTCGTTACGCATCAAAATGGAATAAACTTCTTAATGAGGATGAAGAACAGGCTATATTCTTAAAAGCATTGCAGACTAGTCTGCCTAATTTTTGCAAAGAGAGCAATTACTTACAAATACCTGTACCTGGAGATCAACGTTTGTTGTCTGTTTGCAATTATATAAATAATCACTATACTATAAACCTTAAAATTGAAGAACTTGCCGCGCAGTCCACATTGTCAATCCGTACACTGCAGCGTTTGTTTAAAAAGGAAACAGGAATAACCTTAAAAAAATACATACAACTTATTCGGGTGCTCAAGAGTATTGAGCTCATCGATACGAAACAACATACTTTAAGTGAAATTGGTTTTATGGTTGGATATAAAAGTTTAGCTGCTTTTACAGCGTCTTATTATTCCATTATGCGAAATCATCCAAATAGGAAATATTAAGAAAATCTCTTTTTAACTGTATCGTTTGCGATGATTAAAATAAAAAATCCAATGTAACTGTTGTAATTACATTGGATTTAATGTTGCTGATTAGCCTTTTATACCTTTTATCCAGTCTTTAAACTTGGTGATCTGTTCTTGCACAAAAGATTCATGATCATCATTTTCGTTACTTCCTATTGGTAAAATATGTTCAAAGTATGAACCTTTCAATACCTTTCTTAATAGACCTTCTCCAACGAAAGGCTTATCGTCGTTCAAAGTTTTAGCCGCTTTCAAGAGGTGGCGGATATCATATTGTAAAGGATTAATATCTGGAACTTGCTTATTCAGGTTCAGTAATTCATATACTGCGATTCGTGCTGTTCTCACCGAACTTTCCATGGTGAACACGACATCATTATTTGTTTCAATAAATTGCCCCACAAGGCCTAAATTTTTGCAACCATTTGGGACTACTCTTGGGCGGTCTCCTTTGGCGCGAGGCATAAACATGGAGGTGATGTATGGCATGAATGAAGTTCTTACTATGGTGTTTTTAATCACATCATCCAATTGATCCACAATACCTAGATGAAAACATAATTCGCTCAAAATTTCATCTCCTGTACATGCTGGCATTGTTTTTTTGATGTAGTTACCTTGTTTATCCATAAACAATGCATATACCCATAGAACGAGTACATCGTCAGGTTGTCCAGGGAAATGGGGTTGCCTATTGCAGGTAAAACTCATCAACCAATTGGAATCTGTAATCGTAATTATACCTCCAGTAACTGTTTTTCCAGAATATGGATCGTTTACCGAATATTCCTTCAGTTTATCAATTAAAGCAGAAGGTTTACAAGTTAATGTAGCTGATTCCCACGATGACTTTTCAATATTACTACAAAATTTCTCTGGTTTTCCAAATACTTCCGACTTAGCAGCGAGATTTTTCCATAATTTCCATCCGGCACTTTGTCCACTTGTACTGTTATCGATTTCAATAATGGGTGCTGTTTTATTGTCGCCATAAAACGTATCTTCGGTCATAGAGCCTGTAGTAACGATCACAAAATCTTCCTTTCCTACTGGAATGATTACTTCCTTTCCATCTTGTTCAGTAATGATACTTTCGACGGTTTTCCCTTCCGTATTGCTGTGAATATGTAGATCACTAACTAATACATTTAATCTGATATTAACGCCCTTTTTCTGTAATACACGACGTAATGGTGTAACGAAGGTGTCGTACTGGTTATATTTTGGAAATACAAGCGAAGATAGGTCATTTAGCCCATCAATAGCATGTAGAAAGCGATGCATGTATAGTTTTAGCTCCAGTAAACTATGCCAGTTTTCGAAAGCAAACATGGTTCGCCAAAAAGTCCAGAAATTACTGCTCAAAAATGACTCACTAAAGTAATCCGATATCGTGATATTGTCTAAATCTTCTTTTTTCTTTAATAAAAGTTTAATGATAGCAAGCTGGTCTAATTTTGCTAATCCAAATTTGCTGAAGTCCTTAATTTCTCCATTGTTATGGATCAACCGTGCTTTGGAAAAATTGGAGTCATTATCATTGATCAAACGGTATTCATCAAGAACTGAATAAGGTTCAGGCATTTCAAGAGCAGGAATATCTTGAAATATGTCCCACAAATTTTCGTAGGTCATATCCATTTCTCGTCCTCCCCGAATCACATAGCCTTCTGTAGCATTCCCAGATCCGTCCAGGGAACCGCCATCAATGTGAAGTTGCTCTAGAAAGACTATGTTTTCTGCAGGAATATGTCCATCTCTTATGAAATAGTAAGCGGCCGACATACCTGCAATACCACTTCCAATAATATACACTTTACTATTTCGATAAGATTTTGGGGGAATACCTTTATTGCGTTGATAATTACCAATTTGATCGGAAAATGGCATTGATTTCTGAGGAGTATTTCGCTGTTGTTCTTTGCTTGAATCGGGTTCGTGATTTACATTACCATAAGAACTAGATGCATTAAGTACTTTTTCAAATTTTGAGGTGATTTCTTTCATGATACTGATTTTTTCTTATTTCTAATTTTTACTAAATAATGAGCATTCTTTTTAAAATTTATTTTTCCATTCTAAAATCTAAGCTAATCTGGTTCGCTTAATATGTTAATTGATGCTTTTTAAGTACCTTACTTAATGAAATATTTTTTCACTATCGCTACTGATTCCATAACAGTAATTAATAGATTTTTGTTTAAAATAATTGTTAATTAATGTAAATTCATCTTTTTGCGGTTATTTAAATGCGCTAATTTGTTTTTTTTAAGTGTAGCATATGAAATGTAAGTATGTGTTATAAGTGACATATTCAAACGTTTTCGTAAATAATTAATTTGTTTTGGTGGATTTTTAGAGATGTAATTGATACTATTGTTTTAATTTTAATAAAATGATAAACCAACTGATTGAAAAATTACCATGATGTATGTTTTCAATTGTAAACCGTTTTATATTATTTCTTGATCAATAATCATATTTATGAGTTAATTTCATAAATTCTTTAATTATTGTTTTTACTAAAGCATTTATCATTGCAATTTATGTGAAAACATATAGTGATTGTCCTGATCATATTGATTAAATATGAATAAAATGAGCCTTGTGCTCAATAACTAATTATGTAGGTGAAACTATTATAGATCAATTCATGCTTTATACGTGATTCATCTTGTTTAAAAATATAATTCCAATGAAAAAAAATGCAATTGTCAAAGCAGTCTTTATCGGTGCAATGTTAAGTAATGGCGTATTCTCATATGCTCAGATGAATACAGATACAGAAAAAGGGTGGATGAGTCTATTTGATGGGAAAACATTAAATGGCTGGAAATCTGTAGGAGGCAAGGCACCCTATTCTGTAGAAGGGGATGCTATTGTTGGACGGATGACTAAAGGGACACCTAATTCATTTTTAATCACCGATAAGGAATACGGTGATTTTATATTAGAGCTAGATGTGAAACTTGAGGGAGACCAAACAAATTCGGGTATTCAGACACGGAGTCATTTAGACCCTACTGCGAATGGCGGACTTGGCCGGGTGTATGGTCGTCAGGTTGAAATTGATCCTACTTCAAGATCATGGACAGGTGGAATATATGATGAGGCACGTCGTAGTTGGCTTTATCCGCTGGATCTAAATGAAAATGCAAAGAAGGCTTATAAGCAAGAAGAATATAATCATATCCGCATTGAAGCTATTGGAGATGAGTTACGTACCTGGGTAAATGATATTCCGGTCTCCTATGTCGTGGATACAATTGACCGATCTGGATTTATAGGTCTACAAGTACATAGTATACCTGAGAAATTAGATGGAAAGAAGGTTTACTTTAAAAATATCAAGATCCAAACTTCTAATTTAAAATCTCGTGCTTTTCCTAAAGATATTTACATCGTAAATCTAAAACCTAACGACGTAGTTGCTTCTGAGAAAAAAAATGGAGTTAAATTGCTATTTGACGGAAAGAGCAGCAATGGGTGGCGTAGTGTTAATGGGGCAAAATTTCCGGAAAAGGGTTGGGAAGTAAAAGATGGGCAATTAATGGTTTTGAAGTCCAATGGTGGTGAGTCCACTAATGGTGGCGATATTGTGACAAAAGCTAAATATAAGGTTTTTGATCTATCATTTGAATTTAAACTCAGTCCGGGAGCTAATAGCGGCGTTAAATATTTTGTAACACTCAAAGAGAAGACAAAAGGATCTGCTATAGGCTTGGAGTATCAGGTGTTGGACGATAAGCTGCATCCAGACGCAAAGTTAGGTAGAGATGGCAATCGTACATTGGCTTCACTGTATGATTTGATGACATCAAATCAAGATGGACGTGCTCGCAGACCAATTGGTGAGTGGAATAGAGGTCGTGTTGTAGTGACTGCCGATAATAAAGTTGAACACTATTTGAATGGTGTTAAAATGTTGAGCTATGAACGAGGTTCTAAAGAATTTAAGGACTTGGTTGCAAAAAGCAAATATAAGGATTGGGTGAATTTTGGAGAGGCTAATGAAGGTTATATTCTATTGCAGGATCATGGCGATCAAGTATCATTCCGAAGTATTAAAATCAATGCTAGTAACTAAATTATAAAAGTATGAATCATTATTTATCGCGTAGAAGTTTTATGAAAAAATCTGCGTTAGCGGGTGGAGCTGTATTAATGGCAAATAGTGTATTTGGAAACATTAATTTGGCGAAGCCTAATGAACGTGTTAATTTAGCTTGCGTAGGTTTGGGAAACAGAGCTGGAGAAATCATCAAATCGTTATATAAGACCGGTTTATGTAATATTGTTGCCCTTTGCGATGTTGATCTGGGCGCTAAACATACACAGGAGATTCTTTCGATGTTTCCTGATGTACCCCGATTTAAGAATTTCAGAATTATGTTTGATAAAATGTCTAATCAGATTGATGCTGTAAGTATTGGAACACCTGATTTTTCCCATTTCGCGGTTACAATGTTAGCTTTAGATCTTGGGAAGCATGTCTACGTAGAAAAACCTATGGCAAGAACTTTTCTGGAAGTTGAATTGATGACAAATAAAGCAAAGAAATCCCCCAAGCTAGTCACGCAGATGGGTAATCAGGGACATTCGGAATCTAATTATTTTCAATTTAAAGCATGGAAAGATGCTGGAATTATTAAGGATGTGACGCGTATTGATGCACACATGAATATGCCTCGTAGATGGCATGGTTGGGATGTGCATATGAAAAGGTTTCCAGCTGCTACAGCTGTTCCTCAGACATTGGATTGGGATCTGTGGCAGATGCAGACTATGGGGCATGACTATAATAAAGATTTCGTCAATGGGCAATGGCGATGCTGGTATGATTTTGGCATGGGCGCACTTGGTGATTGGGGAGCACATATATTGGATACTGCTCATGAATTTCTTAATCTGGGTTTACCTACTGAAATTACAGCCGTTAATCTGGAAGGACATAATTCATATTTCTTTCCGATGTCTTCTACACTTAAGTTTCATTTTCCAAAAAGAAGGAGAATGCCTGCAGTAGATATTAATTGGTACGATGGATTGAACAATCTTCCTCCGATACCTGAAGGTTATGGTGTTTCAGGATTAGATCCAAATATTCCTGCACCAAGTACAGGGAAGCTTGAACCAGCAAAATTGAACCCAGGTAAAATTATCTATAGTAAAGATCTTCTATTTAAAGGCGGTTCACATGGAAGTACGTTACAAATCATTCCAGAATCTAAAGCGCAAGAACTGCAGTCAAAGTTACCTGTGGTACCAAATTCGCCATCAGACCATTTTGCTAATTTCTTAAAGGGATGTAAAGGTGAAGAAAAAACAAGATCGCCGTTTGAAATAGCCGGGCCATTGAGTCAAGTTTTTTGTTTAGGTGTTATTGCACAGCGTTTAAATACAAAGCTTATTTTTGATTCTGAAAAGAACGAAATTGTCAATGACATTTTTGCTAATGCTTTATTGGCCGGCCCTCCACCTGCAAAAGGGTGGGAGGAGTATTATCGCATGTAGCCTTAGTTTGAAAGATAGTTGTTGTCGAATAATACCAATAGAGCAATCGCAAATTGCTCTATTGGATTATAGGGGATAAATATGTAAAATAATTATGTGGTGCATATTTAGTGAATAATATTTTTTAATAGGAACTAAGGGAAATTGGATTATCCTTATTTATTATTAGCAAGAATTGCGATATCCTTAACTTCTATAGTATGTGATGGATATCCGTTAACAGTAATATTTATCATCGCTTTTCCTACCTCTTGTAACGTTAAAAAATAGTTTTTATTGAATGCTCTCAATAATGGAAAAATAGCGTTAATTACTCTGTAAAATCCTTTTACATTTTTAGCCCCTTTATTGGGCTTCATAAATGCTGGTCTGAAATTGTAAACAGATTTAAAAGGAAGTTTCAAAAGATCATTTTCTGTTTTTCCTTTTACTCTTGCCCACATTTGTTTCCCTTTTTCACTGCTATCCGTACCCGCTCCAGATATGTAGCAAAATATGCTATTGGGATTGACCTCAGCAAAGGTTTTTGCAAAACCTAAGGTTAGATCATAAGTAATCTTGGTAAATTGATCTTCATTTATGCCTAAAGATGAAATTCCGGCACAGAAAAAACATGCGTCATATTCTTTTAATTGATCAGAAATAACGGAGATAGTACTAAAGTCGCTGTGCAGGATTTCCTTAATTTTCCCTCCCGAATATCCACAAGGTTTTCTACCAATGACAAGAATACTTTGAACTTTATCATCAGCAATGCATTCCTGTAGGACACCTTCTCCGACCATTCCACTTGCGCCGGTGATGATCACTTTAATTTTGGAATTAGTCATTTTGTAGTGGTTTCGTTTATTGAGTGTACGTATAGTTTTGAAGTCATTTATGATCGTTTATTAATGATTTAATGAGGTGCCGAACATGCTCTTTTCTGATTTGAAAGTATTTTCCCTAAATTTTTATAAGGCTCAATATTAATCCATTGATCTTGCTCATAGATTAGTTCATTACTAATTTAATGAAAATTAGTGTTAAAATCAATGAAAGCCAGTACTCGATTCGATGATTTATTTTAATGTAATCGTTGTCATTTTTACTGTGTTAGGTTCATTATACAGGCATAATTGTTGTGTGGATATTTAATGTGGAAAATATTGATTTATTGGTCAATTATTTTCTAGAAAAATGGATATGTAGCTATCAATTAAATGATTTGATTATGAAGTCTATTCTTATTCTCACCGATTTTTCTTCCGCTACAGAGCAAACAATAGGTTATATCAAAGAAAATGGATTACAGCTTGGTATAGAACGGATATTGATTTATCATTCATTTGGTCCTCAAGGTATTGACACATTGGTGCCTGATGGAATTAAAATTCCTATTCTAGGTGATGAACATCAATTATTTGAAAATTCAATTGCCACACTTCAAAAATTTCGCAATGAATTATTAGAAGCATTGCAAGATGTCGAGATCGATGTTTTGATTGACTCTAAACCTGTTGTTGAGGCTGTTCATGAAATCGTACAGGAGAAGAATATTGATCTTGTCGTATTAGGTATAAATGGAAGTGATGATGGGGGTAAAAACAGTGTTGGAAAAATACCTGCCCATTTACTGAAAAACCATAGTTTAGATCTTCTGCTTGTTCCTTCAAACTCGAAATCATATCGTATGGATAATGTAATGCTGGCTTGCGACCTAAAAAATATTGTTCAAATTCTTCCTGATAAGAAGCTAAAAGATTTTGTACATGATCTAAACGCACATCTTTTTGTAGTCAATGTTGGTGAGGAAAATGATATGGATGCGGTATCTGTAGTACAGGAGCAGACCGTTTTACATGAGCTTATCGATGATCTCAATCCTGAGTTTCACTATTTAAAAAGCAAAGATACCGTGCCGGTTTTACTACAATTTGCACAGTCTAAACAAGTTGGACTCATTGTTGCAGTACCTCTTAAAAGAGGTTTTTTAGAAAATTTATTTCATAAAAGCGAAACAAAAAAGTTAACATTAAATACCAGTATTCCATTATTACTGATGCATAAAAGGTAAGTGTTAATTTCTTACTATATATTATTGATAAACCTCTTATTAAAAAATATTGATTAAATTCATTTTTATATTACTTACATGGAAGGAATTATTGGAATTACAGCAAAAATTGTGATTGGTATTGTTGCTGTAGAACATCTTTATATTTTATGGTTAGAGATGTTTGCATGGGAAACCAAGGGTAAGGAAACATTTAGATCTTTACCTAAACACTTATTTAAGGATACCAAAGTTCTAGCCGCAAATCAAGGCCTCTACAACGGCTTCTTATCTGCTGGTCTTTTTTGGTCGCTTTTAATAGGAGACTCTTTATGGCAACATAATATAGCTTTGTTTTTTCTAAGTTGTGTTTTTATAGCGGGTATTTATGGGGCTGCAACAGCAGAAAAAGGTATTTTTTTTAAGCAAGCATTACCAGCTTTGATTGGAATTATACTTCTATTATTAAGTTAGAAAAGTTTTATAATTAACTGTTATATATTTTGTTGTATTTATTTGTGTGAATATTCACTTTAGTATTTGATATTTATTTTTAATAGATAATCTTTGTTTTGGATATTTATAAAAGCTATTTTTGCCCAAATTGACTTTCAACAAAGAATGAATCTAGGACGAATTTTTATTATGACAATGACTATGGTCTTTCTAATGAAACCGTTTGTTCCTACGCTTTTTTATTTGGCGAATGTCAACTATATCAAGGAGTATTTTTGTGTGAACAAAGATAAACCGATGTTGCATTGTGAAGGTACTTGTTTTTTGGCTAAGAAAATCGCAGAATCCAAGAAAAAGGAACAATCTGATCGCCTTCCGGTTGATAATGCAATGGTTCAAGTTGATTGGATCAAAGAAATTCAACATTGTTTCTTAAGTCCTATTATACAAAAATCTAGTAAAGTTGCTTATATCCCAGTTAATTATAATAAAATATATCTAGGAAATCCTTTTCGTCCTCCCCAGTTTACATAAAATATTTTGTTTCTGAATTGAAGTTTTAGAGAACTTCACATCAGTATCCTATGGCTACAGGCCTTATTTTACATCAGTTTTAACAATTGGATGGTTCCGATTATGAAGTTTTTTGTTGCATTATATGAACTATAATGTAAGCGACTGTCATGTGAGCCAAACAAGTATTTTATGTCATTATGCCACTATCTAAAAGTCCTATGGGACTAGGTTATGTGCTCGGCTTGATCATTACATTGCAATTGATCAATAGTCGGACGCTATTTGCAGGAGTATATCCAGACCAGATTTTATTTAAACAGATTACGATTACTGGGGCCGTTGAGGATGCTAAGGGTAACCCAATTGCTCATGTGACTGTAGTCGAGGCGGGAACAGTTAATCGCACTCAAACGAACCAGTACGGTCAATTTTCATTAAAAACTAATAATAATACTGTCACATTGCAATTTTCTGCAGTTGGTTTTAAAAATAAGCTTATCCAAGTTAATGCAGGGCATAAAGTCTTGGTTACGCTAGAAGAGGAGTCGAGTATTATTGATGAAGTTGTGGTGACTGCATACGGCAGTGCCAATAAGCGTAATTTCACGGGCTCGTTACAGGAGATAAAAGCGGATAACTTAACGAAAACATCAGCGGCAAGTTTTGAGACTTCATTGCAGGGAAATGTGACAGGCCTTCTTGTTTATACTACCGGTCAACCTGGTGGTAAGTCGAGTGTTCAGATTAGGGGGATGGGTTCGATTAATGGAATTAGAGAACCTCTTTATGTATTGGATGGAGTTGTTATGAACAGTGATAACAATTCAAAAATAGGAGGTAACGGTGCCGTTAATCAAATTAATCCACTGACATCCATCAATTCAAATGATATTGAAAGTATTACTGTTTTGAAAGATGCGGCCGCTGCTTCTCTGTATGGTTCAAGAGCTGCAAATGGTGTTATCTTAATCACGACAAAAAAAGGACGTAAGGGGGAAACTATTCTCAGTGTACTTTCGCAAGGCGGAATACTTTCTAATCTAACTAAAGAGAAGACTATTTCAAATCAGGACTTTAAACAGCTTTGGCAAGTTGGTCAGGTGAATCAATATATTCAAAATAATGAAGGATCGGATTATACCCGTATTTATAACGATTCACAGTTGTTACAACATTATCAATCTTTGGCTCAAAAAGATTATTCTTCCGTTTATGGTCATGATGATGCGAATTCAAACTGGTTAGATGCCATTTACAGAACAGGAACTACACAACAGTATTCTATTGCTGCAAGTGGAGGGAATGAGTCGACTCTTTTTTACGCATCGGGTGAATATCTAAAACAAAATGGTACGATTATCAAATCTGACCTAGAACGAAAATCCGGTAGGTTGAATATGGAGAATAGGGCTAAATCATGGTTAAACTTAGGAGCAAATTTATCTGTCGCTCAATCAGACCGTAATAGCGGACAGTATGATTCAGAATACGTTGGCGGATTAAATCCTTTATTTATGGCTAGGGTCTTGCCGCAGGCAGCTTCTATATATGATAAAAACGGTTATCAGGGAATAGCAGACCTACCAAATCTCATTGAAAAAAATGCTAACCCTATCGGAGTGATTGAAGTGGGGAAATATGAAAATAAAGATTTGCGGTTAAGGGGGTCAGCCTTTGCAGAATTAGTATTACCTTATTCAATTAAATTTAAATCAACTTTAGGTATTGATCATCAAAGTCTGGAAGAGACTTTATATGATAATAAAGTATTTGGAGCTGGAGGAGGACAATGGAATGGAGCGCTTTATGTTGCTCAGGGACAGCGTTCTCAATTAATGACTTCTAATATATTGTCTTATCAAAATAGGATAAATAAGCATTCTTTTGATATTCTTGCTGGATTTGAGGCAGAGGAATCCAAAATGAAGTCCATTAATAATTCAGGATATGATATTTTGGATAATGAATTATTGTCTTCGAGCAGTATTGGAACATTGTGGTCATGGAATGGTCAATCGGATAACTATGCTTTGATTTCTTATTTCAGTCGTTTGAATTATAATTTATCCAATAAATATTTTATTTCTGGAAGTATACGAAGTGATGGCTCATCGCGATTTGGAAAAGATTCCCGTTGGGGTAATTTTTGGTCGGTTTCGGGAGCATGGTTAATCTCTGATGAGAATTTTATTAATCATAATAAAATTAATCTTTTAAAACTTAGAGGAAGTATGGGGACTAACGGAAATCTGCCGCCAGCTTCTTATGCTTCTTTAGGTTTTTTCACGACGGCAGGTAAGGCTTATGCTTCGGAATCGGGATTGTCTTATGGACAGTTAGCTAATCCGAATTTATCTTGGGAGCTAAGTAAAAATATTGATTTGGGTTTAGATGCGCGATTGTTTAATATTTTAGATATTACATTAGATTATTTTAATAAAAAAACGAGCAATTTATTGTTAAATATACCGGTTTCTTCAACTACAGGATTCACTAGCCAATTGCAAAATTATGGCGAAATGAAGAATTGGGGTTGGGAATTTAGTATGAAATACAGAGTAATTGACCATAAAGACTTGAAGTGGGATACACGTATTAATGGGACCATCCTCCATAATGAAATTACTAAGTTACCATCTGATCTTATTCCGACCTATAGTTCATCCAACGGTCAAAATCCCCTTATTACTAAAGTTGGCGAAAGCTTAAATTCATTTTATCTAAGAGATTATGCTGGAGTAAACCATGAAAATGGTTTGGCAAGCTACCATGTTCTTAATGATGGAAGAAGAACAGGCGAGCTGACGACAAATGCAGAGGAGGCCGGATTTGGAATTTTCGGAAACGCTGTACAAAAGGTTCAAGGAGGTTTTTTAAATCAATTTAATTTCAAAAAATTTAGTCTTGATGTATTGTTAAATTATGGAATTGGAGGCAAAGCTTATGATTGGACTGCATTTAAACGTGATGATGATGGTTTTTTACCACAGTTTACAAGCACAAAAGCTCAATTGAACCCTTGGACCCCACTTAATCCAGATTCAAAAGTACCGATACGCATTAACGGTAATAATACTTTTTCAAATGATGTGTCTACCAGACATCTATATAATGCCGATTATTTAAAGGTTAGAAATATACGGTTGAGCTATCATTTGGATAAATTTAGGTTTTTGCAAGGTGCTACCTGTTTTATTCAAGGCGATAATCTGCTTTTATGGACAAGATTAGACGATTTTGATCCTGAAGCAATTACTAATGGAGTCAATTTATTTCAAACGCCAACTTCGAGAAGTGTTTTAATAGGCGTTCAATTCAAATTATAAGATATCTTACATGAGAAATAAATACTATATAAGTGGAGCTTTTATGCTGATTTTGACAATCCTTATGGGGTGTCAGAAGGACTTATTAAATCAAAAGCCGGATCATGTCATATCAGAAGAACTGGTGATCAATTCGGTAGACAAGTTAAAACGCTTGCTCGCGGGATCATATAATGAAATTTCAAATGGTAATTATTTGGGAAGAGTGCTATATAAGCGATCTGCCGTAAAAAGTTCAGATTTTAGATTCGTACAAACCATATACAATCCAAGAAATTATGAACAGATCGAATATCGTTATGAAGAAAGTGGTAATAACAACGGTAGTGCGTCGATATTATGGTTGCAATGTTATAAAGTAATCGGCAACCTCAATCTTATTTTGGCTAATATAGATCGTGCTATTGGTGATGATGCACTTCGTGCACAAATTAAAGCTGAATCTTTGGCATTACGTGGAATGGTCTATTTTGATCTTTCCAGAACATTTGCATATCCATGGATAAAGGATAAAGGAAAGTCACAGGGGATTCCATTAAAGCTTACACCAAATGAGGTGGTTATTGAAAGAGGAACCCTGGCACAGACATACAATCAGATCTTGATGGATTTACAGATGGCTGAAACTTTGCTAAAGGAGAGTGTTCCCGCAGCAGGGAGTTCCAAGTATATTACTAAAGTTGGAGTACAGGCGCTTATGGCAAGAGTATATTTGTATCAAGAGAATTGGCAGATGGCACTTCATTATGCTCAAAAAGTAATGGAAGTTATACCTGAAGAAAAACTGATGGGATTGACGAATTATGTTTTTTCAGATTATACTTCTGAATCAATATTTGAGCTCAGTGTCACAAATGATAACTCGCCGGGGAGTAATGGTTTAGGTGCTCAATTTGATTTTAGAGCAGGGGGACAGGGAGATATTTTAGCGACACAGACTTTTATTGATTTACTGCGGGAATATGTTGCAGATCCACGTGCTAATCTACTATTGACTGATAAGGAAGGGACGAAGAATGCTTTTGTGAAATACATCAATAGAAGTGGTGGGTCTGGCTTAAGTATTCATAACATTCCTGTCATCAGGCTTTCAGAGATTGTGTTAATTGCTGCTGAGGCTTGTGCAAATGGGGCCACAGGAGGAGAAGAAGCTGCACTTCGTTATTTAAATATGTTGATTAAACGAAGAACTGGCGATTTTCAACGGGATAGGGCTACTGAAAGTGGTGTGGGGCTATTAAATAGAATTGCAAAGGAGAGACGGAAAGAATTAGCACTAGAGGGGCATGAAATCTATGATTTGATCAGAACTGGAACGGCTTTAGAAAGGAAGCTAACTGATCATATCAATACTGGACTTAATAGTAAAAATTTGAATATACCAGCTATATCTGTAAAAATGATCTATCCGATTCCGGCTAATGAAATTAGCGCTAGTGGAATGAAACAAACTATTGGTTACTAAAAGTTATTCTTATGAAAAATACAATTAAAATAATTGGATTGCTATATATGATACTATTGCTGTCTGCATGTGATAATAAGCTGAAAAAGGAAACTGATTTTCAGGAAATTCCATTTGAAGAAGGATCAAATGCTGTTCTGCCACATCTAACGTCTTATATGGGGCAATTATATTTATCTTGGGTAGATACAGTATCTAACTCGAATCCTAGCTTACGGTACAGTAAGCTTCAAAACGGGAAATGGCAACCACAGGTACTACTAGCTTCTGGTAAAAACTGGTTTGTGAATTGGGCCGATTATCCTATGATTACTATGCATAAAGGGAAGATATTGAGTCATTATCTACAACTCTCAACCACAGGTAAGATGGCTTATGATATTAAATTTAATGTTTCTGATCATCAAGGATCTACTTATTATAAATTGTTGCACAGTGACCATACGGCTACTGAACATGGATTTGTATCTATGATTCCTTATCGTGACAGTAGTTTTTTGGTTACTTGGTTAGATGGTCGAAATATGGTTACTGATGCTCATGCTCATGGACATCATAGTGGAACAATGAGTGTAAGGGTTGCGGAAGTAACAGCTCAGGGTGAAATACAAGATGAAACTATTGTTGATGACAGTGCATGTACTTGCTGTCAAACGACTACTAGCCTAACAGCAAATGGGCCGGTGGTACTGTATAGAGACTGTACTTCTGATAATATACGTGATATTGTTATTGTAAGAAAGGTGGGAAATGGGTGGACTAAACCGGTTCCTATTCATGCCGATAATTGGTTTATCCAGGGTTGTCCTGTGAATGGACCAAAATCAGCTGCTATTGGTAATACTTTAGCGGTTGCATGGTTTACTGCATCAGATGAAACTCCTCGTGTGCAACTGGTGTTTTCAGGTAATGGTGGAGAGCAGTTTATGGATCCTATATTGATCAGTAACAAGGGTGTACTTGGGCGTGTTGATGTAGCCCTTGTTGATACTGACCAAGCGATAGTAAGCTGGATGCAAACTGAAGGTGATTTAACTTATCTATATGCGATGCTCGTTAATAAAGATGGTACAAGCGGTCCGTTGAGAAAAGTTACACAACTTTCATCTAGTCGAAAGAGTGGTTTTCCTCAGATGGAGCTTGTAGGAGATCAGGTATATTTTGCATGGGTGGAATTACAAAATAATGATACGAAACTCAGAACGGTATCAAAACCTATAAATCAGTTTAAATAAGAGAAAGTGCTATATGTAACCTTAATTTATAAATAATGATAAAAAAAGCCGGATACAAAAATGTATTCGGCTTTTTTTGAAAAATGTAATATTATTATTTATCGTATCTTTTAGGATGATTATTTTCATCCATATCTGCCAAAAATAAATGATCTTTGTTTGGATGGATCTTAAGAAGATATTATTTAATTCTTATCTTTAAATAATAGTAATGTATATTGAATCAGTATTGATTACGATCAACCCAAACTAATTTATATTTTATGGACTACTCTCAATTGATAAAGGAAACGGCCGAATTTGTACATAAGTATATGGATGAACATGACCTTTCAAAATTCAGCTTCCATAATGATGCACATACGCAGGAGGTTGTGGATGCAGTTCAGAAAATGGCAAGTTATTATAATCTTGAAGAGCGCGACACCGCAATTGTAACGTTATCAGCCTATTTTCATGATCTTGGTTATTGTGTTCATGGCAAAGATAGTCATGAAGAGAGGAGTGCGGCCATTGCTTCAGATTTCCTTCATTCAAAAGATGTTAATGATAGTTTTATTCAGTCTGTGTCTGGCTGTATATTAGCGACAAAATTACCGCAATCACCAAAGAATCTATTGGAAGAAATTGTTTGTGATGCTGATTTATTTCACTTAGGCAGCGATCGCTTTGATGCCCGCAATAAATTGATGCGTCAAGAAGCGAAAGCTTGTGGATATGTAGTGAGTAAAGATGAGTGGCGAAAAAATACGATTAAATTAATGGAAGATCATCATTATCATACGGATTATGGTCGTAATTTACTAGAAAATAAAAAGCAGCAGAATATGACGGTTTTGAAACAAAAAGAAAATTCTGGAACTGCTGATCAAGAAAAAAAGAACGGGAGACCTGAAAGAGGGATTGAGACAATGTTTCGCATCACCTCGACTAATAATCAGCGTTTAAGTGATATGGCTGATAATAAATCCAATATCCTAATCACTGTTAATTCGATAATATTATCTGTTGTTATTGCGCTCCTATTACGTAAATTAGACAATAATGCTCATTTAATATTTCCTACATCAATTTTATTATTTACTAGTTTAGCAACTATGGTGATTGCTATTCTGGCAACGCGACCATCTGTTCCGGACGGAAAATACACCGATGAAGATTTGAAAAGTAAAAAAGTCAATTTGTTGTTTTTTGGTAACTTTTACAGAATGAATCTAGAGAGTTATAATAGCGGAATGAAACTTATGATGGAAGAGCGTGATTATCTGTATAGTACTTTAATAAAAGATGTCTATTCTCAGGGTGTTGTGTTGGGCAGAAAGTTCAAATTACTTCGATTAGCTTATAATATTTTTATGTACGGGTTGATTGTATCCGTATGTGCGTTTATTATTGTTGTATTGATTAATTCCTAATGTATGCTAAACATTGAAAGTGAAGAAGTGAGTACACGTCTTTATAATCGTGATTTGAGCTGGTTATCGTTTAATGAGCGTATTTTGAGAGAAGCAGGTAAAAAACAAGTTCCGCTATTAGAGAGAATTAATTTTTTAGCAATTTTCTCTTCAAATCTGGACGAATTTTATCGGGTTAGAATGCCCGTACTGCTTGCTTTGAAAAAGATTAAACATCAGGAAAACATAGATAATGACTCGCAAGACGTTAAAATCTATAAACAGGTCAAGTTACGCATAAAAAAACAGTTATCTCTTTTTGGAAGTATCTTGGTAAGTGAAATCATTCCTGCTTTAAAATCAGCTAACATTCATTTCATCTATAATGAAACAATCCCCGATACTATTGTTAACCAAACTAAAGATTATTTTTATGAACGGATTGCATCATACTTAGAAATATCTATTATCGAAGATGTCACTTTTTTTCCAAAAAACAATCAACTTTATTTTGTTTTTACTTTCAAAGAAGGGGAACTTGATAAGTTGGGAATGATTTCTATTCCGTCGGATCAAGTTCCCAGATTCTATTATGTTGCCACTGAAGATAAAAAGTATATTGTTTTTATTGACGATATTATTAGGCAAAACTTTCCAGATATTTTCAAAGATCACTTCATTACAGGTATGTATTCATTTAAGGTGACTCGTGATGCAGAGTTGGAGTTAAATAATGAATTTGAAGGCTCGTTGCTTCTGAAAATTGAAAAGCAGATCAGAAAAAGAGATTTTGGGCTAGCGACACGTTTACTCTATCAGCCAGATCTTCCAGATGATCTCTTAAGTGCATTGATTAAGTTGTTTAAACTTCGCAAATCTAGTTGTATAAAAGGAGGTAACTATCATAATCTAAAAGATTTTTTTTCTTTTCCGATTGATAAAAAAGAGTGGAAATATAGACCTCAACCTCCAATACCTTATCGGTTTAAATCTTCATTTTTATCTTTGTTAGATGAAATTAGTGTTGAAGACATCCTCGTTAATACTCCCTACGAGTCTTATGATGTGGTGCTTAGATTTTTTAATGAGGCAGCGGTTCGTCGAGATGTGGAAGAAATATATATATCCATGTATCGGGTAGCTAGTGATTCTAAAATTCTACATGCAGTATTAAATGCAGTCAAAAATGGAAAAAAAGTAACTGTTTTCGTGGAATTAAAAGCGAGATTTGATGAGGAAAATAATATTTATTGGGCAAAGAAATTAAAAGCAGCAGGTGTAAATGTACTATATAGTATTCCAAATTTAAAAGTGCATGCTAAAATTGCTTTAGTAAAAACAAAACAAGGTAATGCCGTCCAGTATTTTGGTTTACTTTCTACGGGCAATCTGAATGAAAAAACAGCCCATAGGTATGCTGATCATGTTTTATTGACTGCTCAGCAAGAAATCTTACAAGAAGTAATGGAGGTGTTTAATGTGTTAAAAAAAAGACGAGATCAAACTTCCTATTATAGTACCCATTTCAAGTATTTACTGGTGTCACAATATAATTTGGCAGCAGGTTTTATGCAGCTCATCGATCAGGAAATTGCATCTGCAAAGATGGGATTGCCAGCATGGATTATTATTAAGGTCAATAATTTAGAAGAAAAGGGCATGATCCAAAAGTTGTATGAGGCAAGTCAAGCTGGAGTGGTAATTCAATTAATAGTCAGGAGTATCTGTCGTCTAATACCGGGTGTTGCCGGTCTAAGTGAAAATATTAGCGTTAGACGTATTGTAGATAGATACTTAGAACATAGTAGAGTTTTTATATTTAACAATAATGGTCAAGAACAGGTGTATTTAGGATCGGCAGACTGGATGCACCGTAATATATACAATAGGATAGAAGTTTGTTTTCCGATTGTTAATAGACGATTAAAAAAGGAGATTCAAACAATTATTGCTATACAATTGGAAGACGATACGTCTGCTGAAGTTCTGGATGAACATATGGATTCCATCGAAAGATCTGTTGATAAAGGTATTCGCGCCCAAGAGTGTATTTATGATTATTGTAAACAACTAAATGAGCAAGGAAATGAATGGTAGAAAATTATTATTGATATGTATGCCTATTGCTAGTCTATTTTTCTTGACAGCATGTGCACAAACTACTCAAGTTTATAGGAGTCCAAAGGGCTATGATTTCAATAAAGGAGAAAAATTATTTTTACCAGATGCTCTTCATGAACTATCTGGAATAGCATTTCCTGCAGAAAGCTCCAAACATATCTTTGCAAACGAGGATGAAAATGGTCTGGTGTATTATTTTGCGCCAGGTGAACACCAGTACCAGCAGATCAAGTTTGCAAAGAAAGGTGACTACGAGGGAATTGCCATCAGTAATGGATATATTGTAGTGCTAGAAAGTAAAGGTACAGTCTATTCGTTTCCTTACAGTGATATACTTCAAAGGGAAGCTACAAATGTTAAAGTAGGAAAAGACCTGATTCCTAAAGCTGAATATGAATCACTAGCGGCCTCTCAATCAGACAGTTTATTGTATATTATATGTAAGAAATGTGCTGTTGATAAATTGTCTAGCACAGTTACTGGTTATGTATTGGGACTTTCTAAAGAGGGTGATTTTTTCAAAAAAGGGGAATTTAAAATTGATGAGAAACAAATTGACTTAATTAGTAGTTTAAAAGGAAAACAGTTTCGGCCATCAGCTTTGACTAAAAACAAGCGGACAAACGAGTGGTATATTTTGTCCTCGATTAATAAAATGTTAGTTGTTGCAAATGAAAAATGGGAGGTGGTTGGCGCATTTCCATTAGATCCGTCACTTTTTAATCAGCCTGAAGCTATTGCATTTGATGATTCGGGCAGTTTATATATTGGTAATGAGGGTGGAGATAAAGCAAATAAAGCAACATTATTAAAATTTAAATTGAATTAAAAGATGTTGAAATTTTTATGTGTTACACTTCTTTCATTTTTAATGACTGGGGTATTTGCACAAGATAGTGTAGTAAACCGAGTTATTTTTATTGGTGATGCCGGTGAGATTAATTTTAAACAGGAAACGATTATTCCACTTGCCGCCGCACTGGTTTTAAAAGGGAAGACAACTGTTATGTTTTTGGGGGATAATATCTACCCCAGTGGTATGGGGCTACCCGGTAGTAAGGAAGAATTGGAAACAGCATCGATCTTAAGGTCACAGTATGAACCTATGCGAGTCGCTGATGCACCGGTATATTTTATACCCGGCAATCATGATTGGGATAAGATGGGGAAACAGGGACTAGCAAAGATCAGAGCTCAAGGAAATTTTCTGGATGCACAACAAGATTCACTTTTGCAATTAGTTCCTAAAAATGGCTGTCCTGATCCGGTAGAAATTCCTATTTCAGATCATCTGGTTATTATTGCCTATGATAGTGAATGGTGGCTTTTTCCTCATGAAAAGATCGATACTAATATTAGATGTGGCTGTGATTCTGAAGTTAAAGTTATAGAAAAACTGAAGGAATTGGTTCATAAGAATAAAAATAAAACAATTTTGGTTGCTTCACATCATCCTTTCTATTCATACGGTGTTCATGCGGGTTACTATTCGTGGAAGGACCATATTTTTCCACTTACAATATTGAATAAAAATTTTTACCTTCCATTACCTGTAATTGGATCATTGTATCCATTAATGAGATCAACAGTGTTTTCAAATCCTGAAGATATGAATCATTCGGATTACAAACGTTTAAAACTACAAGTAAATGCGGTATTTGAGGGAGTTCCGAATTATGTTTACATATCTGGTCACGATCACGGCTTACAGTTTATAAAAAAAAGAGATCAATATCAAATTGTTAGCGGTTCTGGAGCAAAAAGCTCATCTATAAAAAGTAATAGTAACTTACTTTATAAAAATTCAATGCAGGGTTTTGTTACTGTGGATCTATTATTGGATAGAAGTACTCAGATTACTTATTATACTTACGATAATAAGGGTATTAAGGCAGATTATGCATACCGGATACCTTATAAAACAGAAATCACAAATAAATAACGAACTGAATCTACTCTGCATCACATTCCCATCTTAAATGTGATGGGTCGTGTTAGTAATTTAATTTTTTAATATGCAATCAGCATTATTTACTATAATAAATGAGGAGGAAGATCAATTTCCTGAAATTGAAACCCACCTTTCTTTTGACCCATTTTTGAATTATCTGAAAAGAAAAGGTGAAAATGAAATATCAATTAAAAAGAACTTTTTAGCTAGTGTATTAAAGGATTTTAATCAAGCATTTGCAAAATATGGTCCTTTGGATAAGCACAATATTCACCAATTTGAAAACGAATTTAGACTAATTCATGCATCTTTAAATCCAGTATTACAAGATGATGAGGACACTTATTGGGCATTGGGCTTTCCTTTAGGACAAAAAATATGTTTTGGAACAGATAAATTCTATGTTTTACTTGAACAGTATAGATGTGATAATCAACTTGCTTTAGCACATGATTCTGTTGGGTTTTCTGAGAAAATCCAGATGTTGTATTCATTTATATTAGAAAGGTTATATGGGATAAAATCTGCAAAGCATTTTGAGATAATTCATTCCTTTATCGATGCATTGACTGGACTACAAAAGTATTACCGGATCAATATCGATCATACTTTTGTAGATGTAAAAGTAATCGGAAATTTACCTGTTTTTGATCGGATAAAAGTAATTGATGAGTTTTCAAAAACATTAAATTTTGAGATAATAAAAACTTTGATTCCATTGAATAAAATCAAAATGGATGGTTTTTCTATTTTAACAGTTACTGATATTACTGAACAACAGGCGCTTGAAAATATAAAAAATATCATTATAAGGGGAATTGATGAAGCAGATTCTTATGGACACGTGATTATGGCTTTAAGAACATTAGCAGGAAATCCTGCTATTGAATTTTCTCTTTTACCTTTTTTTAAGTTGAATAACAAAGTCGTATTTGATTTTAAAGAAAAGAAAACGTCAGCTTTATTGGATTTATTAAAAATTAATAAAGGAAGTGAGCAACGTATTCAAGAGTTGCTGGATGAATTTATTAAGCAACCCCAAATTCTTGTTTTTAGTAAAGATTTTCCTATTGAAGATAAAACTATGTCGTTCCTTTGGGAACGACTGAAAGATCTGGGCATCGTCAACTATGCATTGATTCCCATAGCCCATAATAAAGAGATCGTAGGTGTTATCGAAGTCTTTACAAAAACAGATGCAGTTCTTGATGAACAGATTTTGGCTCGAATATTTAGTGCAAGTACCTTACTAGCACAGTTGCTAAAAGATGAAATTGTTGAGTTTCAGACAAAAATAAACGAGGTTATAAAGGAAAAATTTACATCTCTTCAATCAGCAGTACAGTGGAAGTTTAATCAAGAGGCTTGGGAATATTTACAAAGAATAGAACAAGATAAACCTAAACCTATTGTTGGTGATATTAAATTTGAACAAATATATCCGTTGTACGGTGCCATCGATATTCGAAATTCAACTATTGAAAGAAATAAGGCGGCTTTTCAGGACATGATTGTTCAATTAGAATTATTGGAGAATGTCTTAATTCAATTGAAACACTTAAATAGTATTGTTATTCTTGATGAAATGATTTTCAACTGCCGAAGATGGTTACAGGAAATTAATGAAGAATTAATGGATAGTATGCAGATTCAGCTTAATGACTTTTTTAATCAAAATGTGGCTGAAGTTCTCACTTATTTTAAGGAGAATTTAAAAGAATCTCATCCGATTATTGCCGCATATGAAAATGCTATCCATCCTTTAAATGGGGTTGTTTATAAAAATCGTAATGTTTTAGAAAAATCGATACGTTTAATTAATAGTGGAATAAGTGGTTATCTGGAGTTATTTGAAAAGGAATTGCAAAATTCTTACCCTTGTTATTTTGAAAAATTTAGATCAGATGGTATTGAATATGATATTTACATAGGCCAATCTATCGCTCCAGACAAAAAGTTCAATGAGATATACTTAAAAAATATCCGACTTTGGCAATTGACGTCAATGGCGGCGATTGCAAAAATTACACATAGTCTGTTGGATCAAATGGAGAAACGTTTACTAACAACGCAGCTTATTTTTGTTAATGCTACGTTGATCGATATTAATTTTAGAACAGATGAACACCGATTTGATGTAGAGGGAGCTTATAATATTCGCTATCAGATTATAAAAAAGAGAATCGATAAAGTGACTATTAAAGGTTCGAACGAACGCCTTACTCAGCCGGGTAAAATTGCTATTGTCTATTTTACAAAGCGTGAGGAAAAGGAATATTTAGGATATATTCAATATCTACAAAAGAGCGGATCTTTATTAGATGATCTAGAAGAATTGGAATTGGAAGAATTACAGGGTGTTAAAGGATTGCAAGCGTTGAGAATAGGAATTAATTTAGCCTAAAGTAGCATACTCAACGTATCAAACAAATGATCTAAATCAATTTTTAGATTTTTAGTAATCCTTATTTTTGCAATTATTAGATATCTACCTAATTAATTAAAATAACAGTTTATGGCAACATACAAATGGTCAATAGACCCAAGTCATAGTGAAGTCGCTTTTAAAGTGAAACACTTAATGATTACAACGATAACAGGTTATTTTGGGAAGTTCACACTTGATCTTGAAACTACTTCTAATGATTTTAATACCGCTAAGAATATAGCATTTAAAGCGGAGATAAATTCTATCAATACCAATGATACACAAAGAGACGAACATTTGAAGTCAGCTGATTTTTTTAATGCTGAAGCCTACCGTTATTTAGAATTTACTGGTGTTAAATATGTAGGAATAGGGGATGAAGCGCAACTAACCGGAAATTTGACAATAGGAAATATTACCAAAGCTATTACATTACAAGTTTTGTTTGGCGGGATTGTGGTCGATAGTTATGGCCAAACAAAAGCAGGCTTTTCTTTAAGCGGGCAACTTAGTCGTAAGGAATTTGGTTTAACATGGGATGCTGTTACAGAAGCTGGTAATATTGTGGTTAGTGATGAAGTACGAATTAGTGCTGAAGTTCAAGTGATTAAAAAAGATATAATACTCTAGATTTTGGATCATGATAAAGATATATCATAACAAATTGTGTAGTAAAAGCTGTGCTGTATTAGATTTATTGAAATCGAAAGATGTAGATTTATCAATACGGGAGTATCTTCAAGATGTTCCTAGTAAAGATGAATTGCTTGAGCTGGTCACTTTACTTCAATTAAAACCTCTTGAGCTGATACGACGTAATGAATCAATTTTTCAAGAAAAGTTTAAAAATCTTGTTCTTTCGGATGAAGAATGGATCTCCGTTATGTTGGAGTATCCTATTCTAATTGAGCGTCCTATTGTTTTAAAAGATGGTAAGGCCGTTATCGGTCGACCGATTGATAAAGTAATAACACTAATATCAGAAAGTTAACATTATTTGTTATGAAAAGTATCTAGATAGGATTGCATACTTTATTTTTTTTAATATTGGGTATCTAAATAGAAATCCAGTCGGAACTTTGGGAAGGTGTTAAAAAATCAGTGCGTGGTGGAAGATTTAGGTATGGATAGTTAACTTTGGATAGATACAAACCTATTGGATGGGCCGGTCTCAATATTTTGGGAAGTTCTAATGTAATTAAATGATTTTCAAATTCATCAATACTTAGTTCCCCATTACCTATTTTTAAAAGTTTACCGGTTAGAATTCTGATCATCTTACCTAAAAATCTATTACTGGAAATATTAAACCGAATTCTATCACCTTTTGTATTGACAAATATTCCTGCAGCTGTTACGTGGCAGATTGTATGTTCATTTTTATCAGGATGTGTGCAAAAGGGACGAAAATCCTTATATTTTAAGAGCAATTTTGCAGCTTCACTCATTTTGTCTAAATTTAATTTGGGATATAAGTATAATGAGCTTTGATTGCTTAAGAAAGGATCTTTGTACGTGTGAATAAAGTAATCATATTCTCTATGCACTGCATCAAAACGAGCATGCGGCTTACCTTCCATTTTTATTATATCGTAAATGGCGATGTTATCAGGAAGAGCCTTATTGAGTCGAAATAATAAGTCGAAATCATATTCTTTCTCAATATCCGCATGAAAAAAGTACTGACTAGCGTGGACTTGAGCATCTGTACGGCCACAACCAAATATGGTGGTTGGTACTTTTAATACTTTATGGAGTGTATTTTCCAAAACTTCTTGTACGCTTTCTACATCAGGTTGTCTTTGCCAACCATTATAATTCTGACCCTGATAGGCGATATGGAAAAAATATCTCAATTTACCTTTTTAATTTAATGCAATTTTACAAAAAAATGCTAGCTTATTTTTATAAAAAACTTATTACCTTCATAATATTTTAAATTGACTATTCCTTATTCATTTTTGCGATTTTAATATGTGCAATATGATGCTCACAATGCCAAGCGTACAGTCCAATATTTGTTTTAATATTAATGAGTTCGTTCGAATCAGGATGTCTAAATTGTCTGGCCATATCCGAAGGTGTCATATTTTGTAGTAAAACTACCCAGCGGTAATGTAGAGCTTCTAGCATATTTATAGAAGAATTAATAGCAAGTTCTTTTGAGTCAATAAGTTCTGCCCAAAGATCTTCAGCATATGGTTTTATAACGGGTATATCTTCTGTCAAAGCTAGTTTAAATCTGATTAAACTATTCATGTGGCTGTCAGCACAATGATGTATTATTTGTCTTATTGACCAACCATTAGGTCTATAGGTTTTTTGTAATGCTTCTTCCGATAATTCTTGAACTTCTTTTTTTAGAAGATCTGGGAAAGATTGTATAATTCCAATCCATTTTGTTATCGTTCCATTATCTATTGTATTTGGCGCAATAAATTTACCAATTGGAAACTTCAGTTTATCGATATTAGATTTCATATCTATGTATAAGTTCTTATGTTTTTAACGTCATTCTCCAGCTTCCTGAAAAGATCACTTATTTCTTTTATTTCGAATTACGTATGTATTAATACGGCTCTTAATTCCTTTACAGCGATAAATCATTGTTTTAATAATACGATTAATAATGCGATAGCAAAAATAACCGATTACAGATACAGTTAAGATTATTATTGTATTATCAACCCATTTTGGCAATAGATGATTTAGCAAAAAATATCCCATGAAGATCAGGTATGCTACTAAATAAAGTATGATGTAAAAGCTCTTTTTCCAACCAAACCAAGCTGAGAGATATAAATAGCTACTGATTAATCCAATACATGGTAATATGTAAACAAGGTTTGTATCAGCTAACTTATCATCAAAAGGAGCATAGAAGAATCTACTGATCAGGATGATTATAGCTAAATTAAAAATAAATTTAAGGATCCAGTGGATATTATATATGTACATAAGTTTTATATAATTATTAAAGACAATTGCCAGGTTTTCAACGTATTTTACTATAAACTATGGGAACAGACCAATAATTGAAAACCGAAAAAATTAAAATTAGCAAATTTCGGTTCGAAAAACTAATTATAAATATGAAACAACTTGCGTAATCGTTCATAAGACATTTCTAGTTTATTCGGAATATTTATTTATGCATTTAGATTAATGTGTATTATTTTCTTAATTTTTAAACTAAAAATAAGATTCGGTTGTTTAGTAATCGAGTATACATTACAAGAAATCACGATCATGGAAACAATTGTTTTTTTAACCGATTTTTCTGTTCCTGCTAGACATGCTTTCGATCAACTCTTGACCCTTGCTAAGCAAACAGCTATAAAAAAAGTCATCATATACCACTCCTTAGGGTATCTAAATGGAGGATTTTACTATGTTGGCGAGTTTATACCGCCACCAATTCTTGTAGATGAAACAGATATTGTGGCAGTAGACTCAAAAATGCTTCTTTTGAAACAGGAATTATTAAATGTTTCACCAGCTACAAACGTCCATACAAGACATGATAGTTTTACTGTTTTAGATGGCATGGAGCGAATTTCCGAAGAGGGGCATGTTGACCTAGTTATTGCTGGCATGAGAGGAAATGATGATAATGGTAAAAATAGTATTGGTACTATTACCAATGAGCTGATACAGGCACATCTGTATAACCTTTTATTGGTGCCAGATATGGATAAAGTACATATCTTTAAAAATGTGATCCTTGCAGTGGATCTAATGCATTTAGATGAACGATTGCCCGTGAAAACAATATTTCATTTACAAGAATTGTTATCTTTAAGATGGTATGTTGTAAATGTAAGTGTTCAAGGGAAGCATAAGGCAGCTGATTTAATTGAGGAACAATCTTTTTTGCATGCAAGTTTAGATAGTCTTGAACCGACTTACTCTTATTTGGAAGGTGAAGATTTTGTTGAGAAACTAAATGTATATGTTCAAGAACATAATATTCATGTATTGATCACTGTACCCCGTAAACTTGGATTTATCGCTTCGTTTTTTCAAAAAAGTGCCTCAAAAAAATTGGCAGTTAATGCCAAGGTCCCTATTTTAATGTTAGTATCTTAATCAACTTCTTCATTTTTGTAAGTTAAATCAATTAGATTAAAATAAAGTAAAGGGGTGTATATAGATTAAGATCTATATACACCCCTCTATTTGTTATTGTACGGGTAGATTACTGCATCTGCATTCCTTCCATCGAATTTTGATTTTTGTTTTTCTTAAACATATTCATATCCATTTTTCCAAAGCGATAAGATAAGTTCAATTTGATTAGTTGAGGATTTGAAAGTCGATAATAAGATTGTGTAAACCCTTCTCCTGAAGATACAATTGTATTACCTCGGCTTCTGAAAATATCATTCACAGCTAAAGTTACTGAGGCAGCTTGATTTTTTAAGAAACTCTTTTTGAGAGCTAGATCGACACCATAAAAAGGTTTGATGTATCCTTGGGATGAGCTTTGTGCTTGATTCATTGGAGGACCAAATGACTGACCTTGTGTGACAGGCATATTTGTTTTGCCTTGATATTCAAATGCGACTTGAAGATTCCAATTGTTTTTAACATTAAAGGTGTTGTTCAATTTTCCAAATACTGTCCACATTGCTTCAGACGGGGTACTGTCGTCAACTTCTATTTTTGAATTATAGAAATTAAGGTCTGCGGTTAAATCCCACCATTTTTTAAGATTATTGGTATATGTAAATTCTGCACCATAGTTTTTACTAGAATTGGCATTAATATAGGTATTTATAAAATCCATCTTGCCTGTTACCGGATTTAATTCCTGAGTCAAAAATCTGGTAATCAAATTATTGGTAGATTTATAATAAACTGAAGCTAAAAAAGTGCCTTTTCCATGTGTTCTACTATACGAAAGCTCGCCAGAAGTCGTGAATTCAGGAACAAGATCGGCATTACCTTTCGTAATATTTAAACTGTCTGTATAATCGATAACAGGTATCGTTTGAAAAAAATTAGGACGATTCACGCGACGCGTGACACTCATCTGGATTTGATCTTTTTCGGTCAGTTTTTTACTTAAAAACACAGATGGAAATAGGCTTAATGGATAATTGTTCTTAAATTTTTCATTAGTATTTAAAAGTTCTCCATTATAAGTTGAGTTTTCAGCACGTAGACCTACTTTATAGGATACCCAATCTTTAAAATTTCCTCCGAGTGAAACGTAAGCGGCATAAACGCTATTTTTACTATCGTAATTAGCGGATGCTGAAGAAATATTTTTAAAGTCTTCTTCACCAATATCTTGTATTGAATTATCGTTGAGATTTTTTAATTTATTAATTTGGGCACGAAGACCGGTCTCCAATTTCATTCCATTTTTGAAAGGCTTAACATAGTCCGTTTGGATAGTAATAAATTTATTATTTCCAGAACCGATGTTCTGTTGTTTTTTTGTGCCTGTTATCTGGTTTATATCATTGAGATAATTTGTGGTGTAAAGACCGTTTGAATTATTATTACCTCCGAAATAATTAAAGTCAACAGTTAATTCCTCACCTTCTGTTTTAAATTTCTGCACTATTCCGGCCTGTAGACCTCTTGGTTTAAAGCTTCGTTCGGATTCCGAAATTCGATTGCTTAATGAGGTTTTTCCTTCAGATTGTGTTGATATTAGGGTTTCTTCATTTGGACGAAATTTCCCTTCAACCAAAACTCCGGCAATTGATAATGAAGTTCGTGGACTGAAATCATAATCTAAACCAAGTCTTCCAAAAGTGATCATACCTTTTGTTTTTCCTTCAATATCTTGATCTACAGTTGAATTTATGTTATTTATATTACTCGTTCTATGACTATCTCCTTCAGTATTCGTACGCATTCGCATATTCATTCCTGTAAATGACAGGTTTAATTTGTTTTGACGTGCATTGAGGCTTCCCATAAAATTAGTTCCGCCAAATCGATCTCCACCTAGGGTAACCATACCATTATATCCTGTTTTTTTATTTTTTTTAAGGATTATATTTAAAATTCCAGCCATACTTCCTGAGGCATCGTACTTTGCAGAAGGGTTTGTGATGATCTCTATTTTTTCGATGACATCTGCGGGGATCTGATCTGGTGAAAGTGTTGTAGGCTTTCCATCTACAAAAATGGTTGGTGCAGCATTTCTGAGCTTGACATTTCCATCGATATCTACTTGTACAGATGGCATATTACGAAGTACATCGATAGCAGTACCGCCAGTTGCTACGATGTTTTTTTCCACATTGAATACTTTTTTATCAATATCCATTTCCAATAAAGCCTTTCGACCTGTGACAGTTACTTCTGCAAGTTGTTGATTGTCATTTTTAAGTACAATAGTTCCTATATTTTTGTTTAAGACTTTTTTATCATCACTATGATCAACATTTAGCTCGAGCGTTGCGTAACCTATTGAGCTGATTTTTAATTTCCAATTATTGGTATTAGAAATAGCTGAAAAGTTAAAATTTCCATTTTCCAGCGAACTTGTACTTCTTATTAATATTTCTCTTTCCTGATTGTTTTTTTGATCTTTGATAACCTGAAAGAGATTAATCGAAGCCTTTGAAATAGGTTTTCCTTGACTGTCTATAATTTGACCAAAGATTGTACCTTCAGACTTATTTACGTTTGTAGGTGAATTTTCAGCGGTATTTTGAGCATGCACAGTTGATATTGCAGTTGCTACAATAAGCGTTGATATATATCTTTTCATTATTCTTTTTTTATCGATTTGTTTATCCCTTTTTAATAGAGGTCTGATATACGACAAATTTGAGAAGGATTTTTAATCTACACAATGATCTGTAGACAGACAGCGTAAATGTGTAGACGAATGAAGTTATTGAAACAAATGTTAGTATCGACAAGAGAATTTAATTTAGAAAATTTCGATATTTCCAACATATTTTTTGCCTACTGGCAGTGCAATCTCAGGAAGTGTTAATTTCGTTAGAGCGACGTGCTGAATTCTATTTTTGTTTACTATATATGAATTATGGATTCTTAAAAAATCTTTTACTGGCAGAATTTTTTCCATACCTCTTAGGTTACTACGGGTAAGAAGTGGAGCATTCCGATTTACCATATAGATTTTAACATAATCTTTTAATCCTTCTATGTAACTTATTTCATTGATAAATATTTTAATCTTTTTATACTCAACATTGACGACGATGTGATCTACTGTATTATTTTGATTTGCTCGTAAAAGCATAATGTCTTCAACCTTTCGAATAGCGCTAGTCAATCTTTCTTTTGCAATGGGTTTCAATAGATAATCCACTGCATTCAATTCAAAACCCTCCACAGCATATTGATGATATGCCGTAGTGAATATAAATAAAGGTGGATTAGTAAGTTCGCGGATAAATTGTGTTCCTAATTTTTCCGGCATTTGTATATCCAAGAAAATCAGATCGACTTCATGATCTCTCAAGTAATCGACGACATCGATTGGCGAGTTAAACTTGTGCAGTATTTCAACCTTATCAAAGCTTAATAAATCGTCTTCTAAGATGTTTAAAGCAAATGGTTCGTCGTCTATAAGTAAGCATTTAATTTTCATCGGTCATCAATTTGAGTAGTACCTGGAAATAACCGTCATCCGTTTTTGTAATGGAAAGATCATGACGATTTGGATATAACAGTTGCAAGCGACGCTGAACATTGGTTAATCCAATTCCTTCACTTGTTCGAAGTTCTGTATGCTGTAGTATTTTATTGCTGGACTTAAAAATTATACCGCCTGGAATCTGTGCGAATTGAAACTTGATTTCTGGACTGTTTTTACTGTCTACACCATATTTGAATGCATTCTCTACAAAATGAATAAATAGTAAAGGTGGTATCAATCTATTTTTTAGATTAGATTCAATTTCGAGATCCACATTTCCAGCTATCGGAAGACGGAGTGTTTGTAAGGCAATAAAATTCTGCATATGCTCGATTTCCTTAAAGAGCTCTACTTTTGCACCATCAACTTCATAGAGAATGTACCGCAATATTTCGGATAATTTGACGATCGTATCTTCAGAATCTGGTGATTGTTTACGGATCAACCAGCGGATGTTGTTAAGGGTGTTGAATAGGAAATGTGGACTGATCTGAAGTTTTAGAATTGTTAATTCTGCTTTTGTTTTCTCCAAAGCAATCTGCTTATTTAATTCTTTTTGCCTGGCCTGTTCCCCATATAGAAAAATCATGGATGACGTAATTAAACAAAGTGAATATATAATTCCAGGACCGATCACTAGTCGTACGAAAAGTATATTTTCTTTTGTGAAATGTGCCAATTCTCCATTAGGATTAAAGTATACAATAGCATAGTTTAGCGCGACATAGGATAAAAAAGCACAAGCAATTAAAAGCACCAGAAACTTTCTGCGTGTAAAGAAGTATTTTGGTGCGACATAATAGCAGTGTAAATAAAAATTTGTTGCCAAAAATATAATATTGGCTAGATGAGATAGAGCAGAGTAGGGCTTAAACTCCGAAATCTTATCTGGTTGATAGAGATAGGTGATAAAGGGAAGTAACAATAAAATGGTCCAGATGACTATGTCTAAATAGAATTTTCTGAAAAATTTGCCGATCATAACATTTTTTTAGCCAATATATTTAAGGTATATAACAAATAGTAGATCAGTTTAAATTTATCTTACCATTTTATTTTGTTCTTAAATAATTATAGTAACAATGTTACAAATTTTTAATTAGAATGTTACATGCTGAATCATTGTATATTGGATTAAATGGTTGCGAATTCTCTGCATAACAATAATTGAACAATTGAAATTAGAAACTAATAATTCTTATTTTCAATTGTTCAATTCCAAGAAATCATATCGAAATTATGATACTGATTTTAAAGTTTCAATAGATGCTGTCACTTGGTCTAAAATTTCGAACGCAACCTCTGCCATTCTATTCCCTTGACTGTCTAAAAGGGGATTTACCTCTACAAATTCTAAGCAAACCACTTTATTAGATGCAATAATTTCTTGAAGCAATGATGTTATTTCCGTTTGATTAAATCCTTTGGGTACTGGTGTACCAGTACCGTTAGAAATTAGCTCGCTGTCCATACTGTCAACGTCAAATGAAACATAAATATGGTCACATCCTTCCAATTGCTGAAGGGTGCTCTGAACACAGGATTTTATTCCCATATCACGTAATTGCTCTACTTGGTATTTTTTTATATTCAGTTCCGCAATTAGATTTTCTTCTGGTAATTCGGTATCGCGAACACCAAAGTAGATCAGGTGTTCTGCTATTATTTTAGCTTGGGAAGTTCCTATTGTTTTTAATTTATTCCAATATTGTTTGGTTTCTGCATCAACATTATTAATTTGATTTTCTAAATTGTCCGTACCTAATACCACCGCTAAAGGCATTCCATGTAAATTACCAGAAGGTGTGGTATAGGGTGAATGTAAATCAGCATGAGCATCTATCCATATTACTCCTAATGTTTTTTCTGGATATGCCGACTTTATACCACTAATGGTACCAATTGCAGATGAATGGTCTCCTGAAAAAACCAGGGGAAACTGTTCTTCTAGTAAGCTATCTTCAACAGCTATTGCCAATAATTTGCACTGCTGTAAGACCTGCTTTATTCTCTTACCAAATGGATTAACAAGCGGATCATAAACAGTGTTATTGCGCGTTTGTATATCTATAAAATTATAGTTATTGAAGTATTGACTTCCTTTATTAATTGCAGCAATTTCGATAGCGTCAATCCCTAGGTCGGAACCGCGGGTACCTGCTCCAATATCCGATCTATTTTTAATTAATTTAATCGATCTATTCATATTTTTTGTGCAAATTGATGAAGTGATTTTTCTATAATTGATAGACTTTCCGTAATTTGATCTTCTGTTATTACTAATGGGGGAGCTAATCTAATTTTATTACCGTGAGTAGGTTTGGCTAATAATCCATTTTCCTTAAATTTTAGACAAATTTCCCAAGCAGTATTATCTTCTTCTTTGCTATCTATTACAATTGCATTTAATAATCCTTTTCCTCTGACTTCTTTAATTATGGGACATCTTATCATCATTTCTTGAAGGCCTTCTCTGAATATTATACCCATTTTTTCAGCATTTAATGCTAAATCCTCATCTATGATCACTTGAAGAGCTTCCATGGATACTGCACAGGCTAGGGGATTCCCACCATATGTTGAACCATGTTCTCCAGCTTTTATAGTCAGCATAATATAATCGTCTGCTAGAACAGCAGAAACCGGAAGTACACCTCCAGAAAGTGCTTTTCCTAAAATTAAAACATCAGGCTTTGTATTTGAATTGGTATCTTTAATATCAAAAGAGGCTAGCATATTTCCTGTTCTTGCAATACCAGTTTGAATTTCATCGACTATAAATAATACATTGTAGTCTTTGCAAAGTGCTTTTATACGAGATAGATAATCATCACTTGGAACGATAATTCCAGCTTCGCCCTGAATGGGTTCAACAATAAATCCAGCAATGTTCGTATCATTTTTTAGTAATTCTTCAAATGCTTGAACGTCGTTATAAGGCACTTGTGTAACCCCATCTAAGAAAGGTCCAAAATCTTTTCTTGCCGAATCATCATTTGAAGCAGAAATTACGGATATGGTTCTACCATGGAAGTTACCACTAGCGAAGACTATTTTGGCTTGATTTGCAGGAAGCCCTTTAACTAAGTAAGCCCATTTACGGCATAACTTCATGGCTGTTTCTACGGCTTCAACACCGGAATTCATAATTAAAGCTTTATCAAAACCAAACAGATTACAAAGATACTCTTCAAAATCACCTAATTTATCACTATAAAATGCTCTTGAAGTTAAGGTAAGCTTTTCAGCTTGTTGGGTTAAGGCTTTAATAATCCTTGGATGACAATGTCCCTGGTTTACCGCTGAGTATGCCGAAAGAAAATCAAAGTATCGGTTTTCTTCAACATCCCACACAAATACTCCTTTTCCTTTTGCTAAAACCACAGGTAAGGGATGATAATTGTGGGCACCATATTTATTTTCCTTTGCAATGAATGCATTGCTTTTTGCTAAATTTGTTAAGTCTGCCATATTATTTGTAATTGGAATTATGAAATAAATGTACGATATTTAATTTTAATAGCCTAATATGGATTTAAATTCACTCAATTAGTGGCTTATTAAATTTAATTTAACTCTAAACTTAATAATTAAAAATAACCATGAATCATTTGGATGATTTTGATATACAGATTTTGAAACAGCTCGAAGCAGACGGACGCATGGCGTATTCTGCTATAGCTACAGAACTAGGAGTTTCCAATACAATGGTCCATCAGCGTATTACACGCCTTATGGATCAAGGTATTCTTACGGGAATTAAGCCTGTTTTGGACGAAAAAAAATTGGGTTACGATTGGGGAGCTTTTACTGGAATATCTCTTGAAAAAGATCATGATTCAAAAAGAATAATTGAGGAGCTTCATAAAATTCCTGAGGTAACAGAATGTTACTATATTACTGGAAACTATACGCTATATTTAAAGATCATCGCTAAAGATCATGAGCATATGAGACAATTATTGTATGAGAAAATAGACAGTATTGCAGGTATTGCCAAAACGGAGACTATTATCGAGCTGGGGTGTGCTTTTAGACGTAATATTGTTTTATAAATCACTTTATCATAGAAGATAATGAAAATAAACTTACAGAAGTATGGACCGGAAGATTTTAACTCTTTCAAAACACTTGTTTGTGAAGATGATTTAATGAAATATATTTCTGGAAATGGATTGAATGAAAATCAGGCTAGAGCAAAGTTCGATCGTATTCTTGAAATCAATAGTAAGGAACGTGAATTAGGATATTTTAAGGTTCTTACTGAAGAAAATGAATTTGTGGGAGATTGCAAGTTGGAGCGATATAAGCATGATGAGAGCATTCTTGAAATAGGTTATATTATAAAAAAGAATTTTTGGAGAAATGGAATAGGATCTTTAATCTGTCGAAAATTACTAGATGTAGCGCATAATTTATATCCTGATTTAGCGGTTATTGGAATTATTGATCCAGAAAATATGGCTTCTAAAAAATTACTTGAAAAATTTGGATTTGAAAGTTATTTTATTGGGATTGAAGACGATTTACCAACTGAGAAATTAATATTGAAGAAATTGCAAGTTGATGAATGAGTCCTATTTGTAAATAAACGTATAATGATGTATTGTATGTATTTTGACTTAATTTTTTAAGAATTATGAAGTACTGTGCTTTTCTGAGGGGTGTAAATGTCAAAGGAACCAACATGAAGATGGCTGATGTATGTCAGGTTTTTAGGGATGCAGGAATGCAGGATGTTAGGTCCATAATCGCATCTGGTAATATTGTTTTTTCATCACATAAAAACGAGATCGAATTAAAGTTAATTTTGGAAAAGTCCATGTCAGCTTATTTTTCTTACGAAGCTGTTTTATTTATAAAGTCGGAGCGTGATACGGTATTATATTGGGAAAGTGTTCCTTTTGAAAAGACTACGGATTTTCATATCTATGCATTTGTCGGAGATACTGGAATAGAAACAGTTTTAATGGCTGAATTTCAGGACGCGACACAAAATACCAATGAGAGCGCAGCAATAGTTAATCATATTTTCTACTGGCAGGTCCCTAAAGGAAACACGCTTGATTCAGCATTTGGAAAGATTTTGGGTAAAAAGACACTTAGAGATCAATTTACAAGTAGAAATATTAATACTTTTGAAAAGGTTCTAAAGAAGATGAATTCGTAATGTGGTTAAGAACTATTTGAAAGGAAATCCCTTGTAATGGCCTTATAAGTTATAATAGTAACAGTATGACTTACAAGGTTAATAGAAAAGAGATTATTAACTTTATTTTAAAGAATAGTAGTCAATTTTTATATATTTTAGACTTAAACACATTCCGGTAAAAACAATTATTCCTCCGATAATCTAATACGATAAATTACTGCGTTTTTTATTTGTAAGCTTTACTGAAACATTTTTATGCAAAACAATAATTATTTTTTAATAGATAGCTTCTTTGGTCTCATTTTTGCTATTAAACAACCTGCGCATTTACAGTGTTTAGAAGGAGCGGAATTCGACCTCGTTTTAAATTATATTAAGAATGTTGGATTATGATGGGATCGATCTGGAAATTGAAATAAATCTACCTTTATTTACATAAATAGTAAAGCCATTCTTTTTAAGAATGGCTTTTTTTAATATTCTAAAATTACCCTAATTTGATAATATTAATCAAGTTGTCATATTCATCTGCCTCTCCCAAACTTTTACAAGTCATTAGAATCAAACCTATTGTGGCTAAAAGTATCCAACTTAACCTTGCAGGAAAATAATCAGCAACAGTTAGCCGGATTTTTATTTTTGGTCTTTCTATTATTAAATTGCTAATTTATATTTGGGATTTTTGATATTGAAATTCAACTTATTTAATTTTTTTTAGCTTTCGATTAAACGTCTATGATAATTTATTTGTCCGAGATGATAAGCGAGATGTGTTGTCAGGTGAATTAAAAAAAACTCGGTTGAAGTCTTTTTTGAAAACACTAAAATGGGATATTCGCTATCTAATTCTTCATCTGCTATTTGGCTTAGTGCAAGTCTAATGGTTTCAATTGTATCTTCTATTTTCGTAATTAGATCTTTTCTCGGAACATTTTTTTCTAAAAATTCAAGATCTCTATTTCTTACATAGTTAGTTTTCCCGATCTCTTTACCTATATAAGTGTTTAAGTTACCAATTAAATGGAGGGTTAAATTTCCCGCTGAATTCAAGATCTTTTTCTCAATCCGCCAAATATTGGATTCATTTTCATAAAGTTCTATTTCAGTTATTAATTTTTTCAGATCTCTTTCAAAAAGGGATACTAATGTATTCGTAAGCATATTTAATTATCATTAAAGTTTTTCCTTGTCTAAAAATGGTTTCAGCAACTTTCGCAATTAAATTGATCCTGATTTAGAATTATTTACTTTTAATTGTCACTGTCTTTTCAAAGCGACCATGGTTGCTATTTGAAGCTGCTTTATATTGATTTGAGTTTGTAATACATAACCAAGGTATTCCATTTATATCTTTTAGCATTTCTTTTTTGTCTATTTCCACTACGAAATCTAGATCTTCTAAGTCATTAACAGCAATAGTATGGATAAAATCATCAGCTAAAAAAGTTCTTGTATGATAGATATTTCCGATATACAATACTTGACCAGTTGCACTAAAACAGGTTTGTGATAATATTTTACAAATCAGTTTCTTAGGAATGAATTCTCTTTTTTTTGTCTGTCTATTTAGGATTTTGTACGCAGCTTCTTTCATGCTCCACATCAGCCATACTATAATTTCTGGATCAGAACTATTGGCTATAAAGCACTGTTCTTCTTCTGTAAATAGTTTTTCCAGAAACCCATGTCGTTTCCAATTACTTTCTTGACGGGATTTCTGTATATCTATGATATCATTACCAATCACTTCTGCTCTAATTTGATTTCTATAATTTCGACGGCTGTTCTCACGTTTAACATACGTTCCATATCAGCATTATCGATGACAACATCAAATATTTGTTCAATATCGAGTACAATATCTACCAGATTTGCAGAATTGATGTTAAGATCATTAATAAAATCGGTGTCTTCATTTAGGTTTTCGTATGCTTCTAAATTCGTGGTATAAGGTTTTATAATTTCCTTTAACTTACCTATCAACATTTCTTTATTCATAAGATTAAATTTCAAATTTTTTAAATATTACACAAGCATTCACATCACCAAATCCAAAGCTAGCTTTGGCTATTACATTTAAATTAATGTTAAAAGATTTTGTCGGTATTTTTGAGGCATCAATATGAGTTGCTATTTCTGGATGTAGATCATCGCAATTTGTATTTCCAAATAAAAACCCATGATGAAGTTGCAGAACTGTAGCTACACTTTCAATGCTTCCTGAAGCACTGAGGCAATGTCCTATCAAACTCTTTAATGAATTGACGTAGGGAAAATCAATATGACTTCTGCCCAATGCCTTTGTCCAGTTCTCTATTTCAATACTATCTTTAGCAGTTGCTGTAAGATGACCATTGATTGCGTCAATATCATTTGCTGAAATAGTTGCGTTTTTGAGAGCATCAATAATGCATCTTTGAACAGCTTTGCTATTTGGAGCAGTCATCGTACCATTTCCCCGCTGTCCCCCACAGTTTACACTACCACCTAGAATTTCTGCATAAATATTTGCCCCTCGTTTTAGCGCACTTTCCAAGTCCTCAATAATTAGTGCTCCTGCACCGGATGCAGGTACAAATCCTGCTGCTGTTGCACTCATAGGACGGGAGCCTGCCTCAGGATTGTCATTATATTTAGAACTGCAAACTCTTAAAGCATCAAATCCAGCCCAAATGTAGGGGCCGCTATCTGAAGTGCTGCCGGCTAATATGCGTTTTGCTTTTCCTGATCTTATACGCTCATAGGCCATTATTATTGCTTCGGTCCCTGTTGCGCATGCCGAAGAATTCGTGGTTACCTGATTTCCTAGTCCTAATTTTCCGCCCAGATATGCGCTTATACCACTATTCATAGTTTGAGCAACAACACTGCTACCAAGTTTACGCGTCTGTAAATCATCAATTTTATAGATACTTTCGCGCAATTTATCAATGCCTGATGTTCCTGATCCAAATATAGTTCCACTGTCCCAATCAGGCTCATTATTATTTTCTATCGGAAGTCCGGCATTTTTCCAAGCTTCAACACCTGCAATGACGCCATATAGTATTCCGCTACTGTTAAAACCTCTAAGTTCAAGATCGGTAAAATACGCTGACTTTATTTCATCTGTAATTTGGGGTTTTCCTGCGATCTGACAAAAAAACTGCAATTGCTGTAATTGTTCATCCTGGCGTATTCCAGATATACCATTTTTAATAGCATCGGTAAAAGCAGGTACGCCAACTCCATTTGGAGCAACGACCCCTAATCCCGTTATTACAACTCGGTTCATAGCTCAGTGGTTAACATTCCTGAAAATATACCTTGACTAACAATCTGTTCGGCTTCGTTTTTCATACTGATGTTACACTTGAGTTTGCCGAATCTAAAATATATTTTTTGAGAAATTACAGTAACTTTTTCATTTGGATATACAGGTTTTAAAAATTGCATTTCGACAGATGTAAATGCAATTGAAGTATTTTTTAGCTCATTATTAAGAAGGTAAATGCCGAGACAAACAAGACCTATCTGCGCCATAGTTTCTGTTAAAATCACTCCAGGAGTAACCGGTTTTTCTTTAAAATGTCCCTTATAGAAATCTAGATTTTCATCGAAGGTATATGTACCCATACTTCCATTTTCATCAATATGAAGCAGCTCATCGACAAATAAAAATGGTTTAGTATAGGGTAATTTTGCTATAATATCTTTTACGTTCATTGTACATTACCATTTTAATAAAAGCCCTTGGGCAGAAAATCCTGGACCAAAACTTAACATCAAACCTAATTCTCCCTGTATGGGATTTTTATCCATGACGCGCTCTAGGACGTAAAGAACAGTTGCACTTGACATATTGCCATATTGCAATAATATTTCTTTTGTGTGATCAATATTTTTACCCCATTCTGAAAATAGTTTTTCGACCGTCATTACGATTTTTTTTCCTCCGGGATGAAATATCATATGGTCTATGTTTCTGATTTCTAAATTATTTTTCTTTAAGAACGGATGTATAATATCACCAAAATGTTGTGCTATGGTATCCGGAACTTCAGTGCCAAGTATCATTTTCAAACCACTATTGGTCAGTTTAAATCCCATAATATGCTCCGTATTAAAGAAGTGATACATCTGTTCATCAAGTATGTTGGGACCATAATCTTCTTCATAAGAAGAAAGTAGACAACAAGCTGCCCCATCACCAAAAATAGCCGCGCTTACAATATTTGACATTGAAAAATCATCCAGTTGAAATGTAGCAGTCGGAGCTTCAATCGCTATTACTGCGGCTCGTTTGTTAGGATTGCCTTTGAGGAAGTTTTTGGCATATAACAAACCCGATACTCCTGCTACACAGCCCATCTCTGTAACTGGCAATCTGACGATATCCTGTCGTAGTTTCAGTTTATTTATAAGATACGCATCTAAAGAAGGGATTATAATACCGGTGCAACTTACAGTAATAATATAGTCTAAGGTGCTTGGATCCCATCCCGCTTTTTTAAGTGCTTTCTCAAGCACTTGTTCACCAAGGATAATAACTTCACGGCTGTAAATGTTATTTTTATCTTCAAAAGAAGTTGCTGTAAATACTTCAATAGGATCCATAATTGAATACCGTGTATTTACTGCCGCACCTTCAAATATTTTTTTTACTTTTTTTATAAAACGTGTTTCTTGTCCATAAAGCCAAGTATCTAGCATAGGAAGTATTTCAACTGTATCGCTTGAATATTTCGGCAGTTGTTTTGCAACAGTTACGATCTTTACACTCATAGTTTAGGTATAATCCATTGGTAACGAAAGGCCCATTTCCATTGGATGGTATAATTCTTTAAATTTAGTTTTCTTGCAAAACTTTGTAGTTCATTTCTTTTAAATCCTCTCAATATCGATGTACATCCATCTTCTTGCAACATCCTGTTTAATCTAAAAACAAAACATACCATTTGGTAAAGTCTATAAGCAAATTTGCTGCGCTGTAAATCGTTTATAACTATTCCTACAGAGGCATTATGACTAAAGATAGTAATTAAATCTATTATTTTTTCATTAGTAAAATGATGAATAGTTAAGGTGCAAAGTGCAATATCGTATTTTAATGTTTTGAAATTTTCTTCAAATATATCAGTGCATACATAGTCAATATTAGCGTAGCTTGTTGATAATTTTCGAGCATAGTTGATCGTATATTCATTTGCATCTATACCGATCATTTTAAAATTAATATTGTTCTTAATACCGTATTCGGCTAACATACGTAACATATCACCGTTACCGCAACCTATATCTGCAACAGTGATATGTTTAGATCGATCAACGTGTGCTAACAATTGCTTTACGCCATTAAGTGTAATACTATTGCCTCCAAGAAATTGATTGATGCGTGCAATTTTATCTAGAGCTTCTCGTAATTCTTCACCTTGGAGTGAAAAATCATCCATTAATTCGGTTTTTTCTGTCCTATTATCGGTATTTATTCTCATTTGATTGTTATTGCTTTACCGTGTGTTTGCTTTATTATCAAAGGAAGAAGAGAGGGGAACATCGTTGCGATCCTGATCAATACTGTTGTGATGGTTTGATGTTGAAGTGCTTTCGATAACAGGTTTCCGATTAAGAGTCTCTTTTCGAAATTTTGTTTCCATTGTTGTGTGAATTTTTTTTCTAATAATTTTCGGGATACGATTTTACCTGTGTAATAGTCGACGATTAGCTCTGACGAAATTTTAGCACTGTGCATAGCCATGGCCATGCCATTGCCACAGAGGGGATGGATAAGGCCGGCAGTATCACCGATCATTAATATATGGTTTTCGATGATCGGTTTTTTATCAAATGATATTTGACTTATTGTAAGTGGTTTATCAAAAAGTAATGTGCTATTTTCAAAAAAGTATTTGATGTGTTTATTCTTGTAAAGAACATTTTGTTCAAATTCTGTTATATTCTTGTGCTTTTTAAATGATTTTAAATCAGCCAGGTAGCACATATTTATAGTATTGTCTTCAACTTTTGTAATACCACAATAACCACCCTTAAAGTTATGTAGTGCTACTACATCATCAGGAAATTCTCCGGAATAATGTCCTTTTACGGCTAGCCACGGGGCAGTTTTATTCATAAAATTACGTTTTAGGACCTGATCCACGTTCGATCGTTTCCCGAATGCTCCCAATACGATTTCTGCTATTAAAATCTGATTTTCGGTCATCACTGTGAATGCATTTTCATTAAATGTTACCTTTGTTACTGTAGCTTTAATAACGGTACATCCCATTTTTACTGCTTGTAGATATAGAGAATTATCCAGCGAATACCTACTGATGCCAAGGCCTCCCAACGGTAAGTCTGCTTTTGCAGTTTTACCATTTTGATGAGTAAATATAAGTGTGTTAATATTTGTTGGATATACTTGTAAAATGTCTGAGTTCAACCAATTCAAATAAGGTAATATTTCTTTTGAAAGATATTCCCCGCAGACTTTATGACGAGGATAACTATATTTTTCAATTAATGTGACATTTAATCCTTTTTTTGTTAAATGTAATGCAGCTGTTAAACCTGCAAGGCCACCACCAATAATAATAACATCAGCATTTTTCTTCATATATATTTAGCTATAAAACAGGAATATCATAAATTTTGGAGTGTTTAGTGAATAGGTGAAAGTTTTTTAAGGACGATGAAAGGAACTGATATTGATTTTATTTACCTTTTAGACATCATACAAGAGGGGGAGTTTAGTGCTGATCAAGTTTTGTCTCCCCTCAGATGTTTTAAGAATCCGTTCAATATTAATTAGAGGTGAAATATGTTCGAACAAAAGCGTATTGCTGATTTTCGGTCATTTTATCAGCAGGTTTTATTCCGATTTTAATTTTAGCATATGCTAGATCATCTTTAATAGTATTGTATAGCTCAATCTTTGCATCAGTTGGACCAAAAATGAGTACTTCATCATACTGTTTGATTATTTTAGCTATTTCTTTATAATATTCGGATAGCTCATTCTGTTTTTTATTATGCATGACACTTTCACTACGTTTTAGTGCCTCTTCCTTATCCTCATGGGTAAAGTTGCATTCAATAGTTTTAGTCTGCATAGGATTTATTGAATAATCCATCAAGTTGGCAAATGAATGGTCCATCCAGATACCAATTTTTGTTTTTTCTATCATATTCATATCGTTTAATTACTGGTTACGATCTATTATAACCTGATTTCATGACAAATTACTTCATAATTATTATACAGATCTCTTATCTTTCAGCATAAATCGCTCTTTAGCCATCTGTAATCATCATCATATAAGCCATTTAATAAAAATGCAGATTATAGGAGTTTACGTCTTATCAACAATTTTGAAGGGGATTTTGTTTCATTTAAAAAGACGTATTTATTTGTAAATTATTAATAGACTAGAATTAGTAGATATCAAAACCGGTTTGTATAATTTATTTTGATATTGATTTACAGAAATGTAAAATATTGAATAAAAGTATACATATGATCAGATTTGAAAGTATCATATAAACAATTTAGGATTTTAATATTAAGTATGACTAGAAATACTTTTGTTTGTTTAAAACAAAGATGTAGTGGCTTTCCGCTTCATGAGAAGAAGGACTAAAATGATTTTCACAAGCTTAAAAATGAGGCGATAGTGTTAAAACTAAAGCCTCTTAATACTAATGATGAATGTTGATCCCCATAGCTGGATGCTATAGCGTTATGCCAGAAGATGAAATTAGAATGAGGTAATTTTTAGTCTTCAAACTCGATAAGATTATCACCTAATGTTTTAATACGTGCGAGAGATTCTATTTGAATATTTAATTCCTGTAGGCGCTCATTTCCCTTTTGAAAAGATTTTTCAATAATAAATCCCATACCCAGCATGGTGGCTCCAGCTTTCTTTACCAGTTCATAAACTCCAATAGAAGCATTTCCGTTGGCTAAAAAATCGTCGATAAAAACTACCTGGTCAGTTTTAGTTAAGAAGTCAGTACTTACACATATATCATATGTTTTATCTTTGGTGTAAGAATAAACCGAGGCCGTTAACATATTATTCATTGTTTTCGGAACAGCTTTTTTGACAAATACCACGGGAAGTTCTAATAAGTATCCAAGCATTATTGCAGGAGCAATGCCACTTGCTTCAATCGTTATGATTTTATTAATTGGTAGATGCCCAAAGCGACGGACAAACTCTACACCTATAGATTTCATAAGAATAGGGTCCATCTGATGGTTTATAAAACTATCAACTTTTAATATTCCGCCTTCAAAGCTTTTACCATCCTTTAAAATTCGGTCTTTTAGTAATTTCATGTTAAAATAATAATGCAAAGCAAAGATAGTTGAACAAAATGAAAACAAAGCCACTTTTAGATTCATCTTTGTTTTCTGTTTTAGCTCTCTTGTTTACAGATACTATTTGAATAGAACTTATTTTTAGAATTGCTATAAGTAATATTTCATCTTCTTTAATTGCATTAAAATTTAATAATGCATATATCCTTTTATAAAAATAGCTGGAAATTAATTATTAGTCTCAGTGGAGATATCTGAAATATTGGGATTTCATGTTGTTTCAAGAATGCTTCAAATGTAGCGGTGCTTTTTTGCAAAGCATCTTAATCTACGTGTTTAGTTACAAATCACAGTCAGTTATATTGTTATTTTCTTTATGCCAGTCGTGAAAACAAAAACGGCATTGCTTTGCTGTTGGTGTCCGGGCTAGCTTGTGGCATTTTGGACAATAATTGAAAACGATATCCAGGTGGTGGTCTCGCAATATGCGGGTTGCCGTATTTTCATTGAATTTTTCTAAACCATTGTTAAGAAGACTCAATACGGTTTGATCCTTTGTAAGCCATCCGGTCTTCAGGTATATTCGTTGCATTTTCTCTAAATTTTCACTGCCATCTAGTTTTAGCGTGGAATGAGCATGTTTATATGCAAGCTTCTCTTCGGGCGACATCAGATCCAGATAGTAGGTAATAATATAATCCTGAATTTCCTTGTTCATAATAGTAAGTTAAATATGCGATTTGACAATCGCAAAATCAACATTAAATTTTTCTGTTTTAAGTCCTGGTCTAAACCGAGGAAATTTTTAAGAGCAAAAGCTCATTTGGTTAATTCCATCAAACTTTTTAAAAGTACTAAATGGTGATTACTATTGTTTTTTTAACTTCAAAAATTGGAGGATTTTAATAAAAATAATCTATTAATTACCAGCCAATATATTATATTTAGTCTCTGGACATAGAATTATCAGATCATATTCTTTAAATTATTTAAACATCATAATTTTAATTTGAAAATAGCAAAAATTTTTAACTTACAAAGTTCCCTGATAAATATACCACTTATGAAAAATTATTCTCTTTTAATAATTGTTAGTTTTTTTTGTTCGATTTTAGTTGCGCAACAAAAATCTAATTCTCTGTTGCATTTGAATCGAGCCGAAAAGATTTTATTTCTTGGAAATAGCATAACTTATGATGGTCGATATGTCGCGATGATAGAAAGTGTTCTTCTAAGTAGTCATTTTATAAAAGGTACTGCAATAATTAACCTTGGGCTTCCAAGTGAGACTGTTTCTGGGCTTAGTGAGGACAATCATGCGAACGGTGAGTTTGCAAGACCTTGTTTATTCGATCGGTTGGAAAGTATATTGCAGAAGATCAAACCTGATGTTGTTTTTGCATGTTACGGAATGAATGACGGCATTTATCTCCCTTTTGACAGTGTGCGTTTCAAAGCTTATCAGGACGGTATAGAAAAATTATATACGGAGGCGCTTAAAAGTGGTGTAAAACGGATTATATTGATTACACCGCCCGTTCATGATGATCCAGATCTTGGTCTTGACGGATATAATCAAGTATTGGATCGATATTCAACTTGGCTATTAGAACAGCGGAAGAATAAAAATTGGGAAGTTATAGATCTTCATTTTCCCATGAAAAAATACTTAGAATCCAGAAGACGGATTGATCCCACGTATAAGCTGGCTCCGGATGGTATACATCCAGAGCAGGAGGGACACTGGTTAATGGCCAGGTCAATTATTTCCTATCTTAATCCTACATTTCCGCAAGTGATCAAGTGGGATGAGTACGTTGCTAAGCATACTTATTTACCCAAGTTGTATGAGGCTGTTCTTAAGAACCAAGAACTAATGAAACTAGCCTTGCTACGCTATACTAAGCATAAAAGACCTGGCATTCCCTCTGGCTTGACCATGGAACAGGCTAATCAGCAAAATAAGCATTTAGAAAAACAAATTTCATTATTGATTAAACATGATTAATTATTTAATATAATTAGGAGAATTCGGTGGTTTAAAATTTCTTATCTTTATATAGATAAAAGAAGTAATATGGGACTAAAAAAAGTATCATCAACCAGATTATATGTTATTGCATGGATATTTGGACTTTTATTCTATTTTTTAGATTATGTTATCCGTTCATCTCCTGCAGTCATGTTACCCCAATTGGCTGAACAATTTAACGTAACATCGGTTAATCTTATTAGTATTATAGGCACCTATTATTACACCTATTCTATCGTTAGTTTATTGGCGGGTCTTGCTCTTGATAAATTTGGGGCTAAATATTCTTTGTTTACAGGTACATTGATTTTAGGTCTTGGTTGCCTGCTTTTTGTACTCTCCAGTTCTTTTGCTGGTAATGCCGGCAGATTATTACAAGGCGCAGGCTGTGCATTTGCCTTTCCGGGATGTGTGTACCTTGCTTCAAAAGGATTTTCTGCGAAGTCGCTAGCTACTGCCATAGGATTTACACAATGTGTAGGTATGCTTGCAGGTTCTGCTGGACAGTTTGTTGTTGGACCGTGGGTTGAAAAAGGACTACAAACGAGCGATTTTTGGTTAGGAGTTGGTTTGATCACTATCGTAGTGGCTTTCGGCCTGTTACTTATTATACCGAAAAATGAAGATAAAAATGCACCTGTGAAAACCATAGATTCAAAAGGTATTTTATGGCCCTATAAGGTTGTTTTTTCTAATCCCCAGTCCTGGTTATGTGGTTTGATATCCGGGTTATTGTTTGCTCCTACAACGATATTTGCCATGACCTGGGGTGTGGCTTTTTTTCAGGAGGATAAAGATTTTAGTTTTCATGCTGCAACAATTGCAAGTGCCATGATTCCTATGGGATGGGTACTAGGTTGCCCGCTATTGGGTTATATAACGGATAAAATTGGTGCGCGCAAGCCAGTTCTTTTAGTTGGTGCTGTGGTTATGATTTTAGCAATTGGCCAGATTCTTTTTTTTCCAGATCTGATATCTGTATATACTACTAATTTTATATTTGGTGTTGCTTCAGGAGCTGCAATGATTCCTTATGCAGTTATTAAAGAGTCTAACCCAGATGAGGTTAAAGGTAGCGCTACCGGAGCGATGAACTTTATAACTTTTGGTGTAACTACGCTATTAAATCCTATATTTAGTAAGTTTTTCGGACAAACGCTGTCTTTAGGAATAAACAAATCATCTCATTTTCAATCGACAGGATTATTCTGGATAGGGGGTATAATACTAGCTATTATCTTAACGTTTTTTCTTAACGAAACTGGACAAAGAAAAGTCACGAAGTCATCGTTATAAATTTTAAAACTTAACATGTCTAGTGCAGCTTGTACACTTATAGCGTATTTTTTTATAAAGCACTTAAATCGACGATAGATCCTTAATCAGATGTATTTTTCATATACTTTATCTAGGCAAAATTATTTTATGGATCAAAAAAAACAAACTATAGTTGTTTAAAGTAGTTGCAAACAACTATAGTATTATTAAAAAAGGTGTAATAAAATATGTTATTTTAGTTGATAAGCAGCAACGCTCTTTTTGAAAAACGTAGGTACATAAACGATCTTCTTGATAGGATCATAACCGATATCTGCTGTATTTTTCTTTTCTGTTGTGCTATCTAAAAGTAATTCTGATTTGCCATTAGCATATACATAATAAATGTAGCCACCCCAACAGGAATATACGAAATCTCCATTGCCGACTGGCTCAATACCATCTCCTCCACAAGGTAGTTCTGCTAAAGCTGTGATTTCTTTCTTTTCATTAGCTTTAAGTAATTGTTTATCACCACCGGCGATATAAAGATCTTTACCAATCGCCTTTAATCCATTGACTCCATTAATATTTTCAAGATAAATACTTGGTTTATTATTGATGATCTGATGAATTTTTTTTGTTCGTGTATCTGAAACATAAACTACACCTTTGTCACTTACCGTAATATCGTTTAAAAATACGGATTCGGAAATTGGAATTTTAAGAAGTATTTTACTAGAAGGTATGTCGATAACTACAACATCAGTTATATCTGCAGCATAAAGTGTATTACCGTGCTTAGCTAAACCTTTTGGTGCATGAAGTCCGCTAATCCACTCTAGGTTCATCACTTTTCCGTTCATGTCCAATTTGCCGATACCGCCGATTCCATCTTTCTCATCAGCACTGTTTCCCATGATTGACACATATAAAATTCCGGATTCCGTATCGGGTAGCACAGACTCAGGTAGATTGATGATGCTATCTGTTTCCCATATTTTATCAAGTTTGTGTTGGGCATTGGCAGAGAACCCTAATAGTAAAGCTAGTGCTAGATTGAGTGATTTTTTCATAATTAGTTTTGTTTCAAAATGGTTTAAATGTTTAAAATAAATAAAAAATTGTAAATTACGAAGTCTTATTTTAAGCAGATTAGTGATCGAGGTTTTTTTCCCTTCATTATTTTTGTTTTCTGTATGGTAAGAACGAGATAAAAAAAATCACAAATGTTAATAAGGTAATCGAAGTGAGAGTTGCTATGCTGTAAGCATGACTTAAGTTTTCTATACCTAAAAGTGTTGTATTTTGATTGTGAAAGTAAATACCCACTACTAATGCAATACCCATACAGATAGAAATCTGCTGAATGGTGAGGTAAATGCCGGATGCAGTACCGATTAAATCAGTCCTAATATCCTTCAATGCCATCGTCATAAGTGAAGGTAGTACAGTACCGCAACCTAAGCCGTAAAAGAAAAATAAGATATGTATCTGATGGATGGTTATTGTAGGTTGATTATAAATATACAAATGCGCTATTAAACCTACAACCATGATTGCTAATCCAAATAAAATAACTGATTTTCCATTTTTTTGAACATGTTTGCTTACAATAATACTCGCTAGGACGTATCCGATGCCTTGATATACAAATGCGATACCCGTCATGGTAGGTGTAAAGTTTTTGTAAACTTGCAAATAGTTAGAATTGATAATGAAATAAGCATCCTGTACCATATAATAGCTAAATGCGGCCCCTAGACCTATATTGAAGGTTTTGTTTTTGAATAATGAGAAATTGATAAGAGATGAAAGTCCATACTGTTCTCGTTTTTTTTGGTGCTGCAGAAATGTAACTAAGAGAAAGATTGAGACAATAAGTAGCACTATGGTCCATACAGGCCAGTGTAACTCAGGCCCCAGAATAAGGGGACAGATTAATCCAATCAATAAAACAAACAGTTGGATGATGGGCGTGTCACTAACTTTTGCTTTAACATCAGGTTTAATAGAAGGAATTATGATATAAACTAACAGTAGGGCCAATATGCCTACAGGAATATTTACTAAAAAAATCAACCTCCAACTGTCACTCATCCAGGACTGATCGGGCAGGATACCGCCTAACAATTGCCCGAGTACGGATGCTATACCAGCTATACTTCCATAAATACCAAGTGCTAGAGTGCGTTTCTCTTTTTGTTTAAAGAGTGAAGTAACCAACGCAATTCCCTGTGGGACCATAATACCAGAACTTACGCCCTGTAAAAATCGGCCAAGCAGTAAAATAATGATATGATTAGAAAAGCCACATATAAATGACGAAATCGTGAATCCCAGCATGCCGATGAGGTACATCTTTTTTCTGCCATAATAATTACCCGCATTCCCGGAACTGATGAGCAGACTGGCATATCCAATGACATAAAGAATAATGATCCACTGAGTATCGCTGGTACTGAGTTGCAGCGATTTCTGCATGGTTGGTAAAGATACATTAATAATGAAGAGATCGACCACAAATAGAAATATGCCGGCAGAGAGCACGGAAACTTTGAGTAAATCGGTAATTTGGAAACGCATATCAATTGTTTTTAGTAATTTTATCGATCAAATTTAAGCGTGATAATTAGCGATATCAAGTAGTTATAAGATGCATACTTAGTATGGTTTTATGCACTAATGCTCAGTATAAGTGGCTTATGGAAGAAAAAAAAATCAAAAATTCGGAAAGTTGTTGCGATGTCAACGGAATTTTTAAAATTATAGGTGGAAAATGGAAGGTATTGCTAATTAAAACCATCGCACAGCAATGCCCAAAGCGTTTCGGCGAGTTACGAAGAGACATGGAAGATATGGCCCAGACAACATTAACGTTGCAGTTACGTGAGCTTGAACGCGATGGTATCATCTGTAGACAAGTTTATCTCGAATCACCGCCACGAGTCGAATACAAATTGAGTGAAATGGGGAAAACGATTCTGCCGGTTATCGACATGTTGGATGAATGGTGGGAAGCCTATAAAATGAGATAAGCAGGTAATCTATCGTTGATTAAAATGCGAGCTTGCGTAACCTTTTATGATTCTGTGGCTATCACCATAGTGAGGTCAGTAGTAAACTTCATATCGATAATTTTAAGGATTTTAATTAAAATCTGTTAAGTTATAGCTTCCAATGTTTCAATTTTAGTACAGTCACAATACCTGTATTGACGTTGATTGAAAATATGCCTCTGCTATTTTTATAAGGAATTCAGTTTTTTACAGTAGATACTAATGAAAAGCCTGCCTTATACTTTTCTAGATATAGCTGAGGTGTCGCTGAAAATCTGATAAATAGAAGGTTCTGTATGACAGTATGATTTGGATCGGGATAATAAGTACCATAGAAAATTTAATCTGAGGAATAAATATAATTTTAAATTTTGTTGAAGCAATTTAAAAACTGTCTTTTAGTAAAGTAGGAGCAGGTTTATAAGCATGTTCTCACTTTTTTTTAAAATCTCCAACTGTATTACTAACTAAAAGAGAAAATAATTATCGCTCACTGTTAATGCAATTATGTTGCATTAACAGTATTGTTTTATACCTTTGCATGAAAATATATGTAAAACAAGGTATGATGACCTCAAATAATACTATTGCTTATCCTCTTTTCATCGCATTTTTACTATTCTGTGCGGAAAGTTCGGGACAAATTAAGACTCCTCTTGACACTTTGAAAAATATAAAACTTCCAAGTGCACAGGTTATAGGCATAAAAACAAACAATATTCGTCGTGTAGAAATTAATAGACAAAAGCTAGATCAGATCCAGACACAAACTTTGAGTGCGAGTCTCAGTCATATTTCTGGTGTGCAAAATGCTTCTTTTGGACCAAATTCTGGAAGCGTTATGATTCGGAGCTTAAGCGGTAATAGAGTAAAAATACTTAGCAATGGAATTTCCATGCATGACCTTTCTGGGATGAGTCCTAATTTGAATGTCAATCTGGATATGGATAATTTAAGTGGTATTGATATTTATAAAGGTTCTGCAAGTGTACGATATGGTGGCAAGGCAATAGGTGGAGCTGTTGATATGAAGGATAATACCGTTCCACAGTCATTACTTTCAAAAAAATCGTCAGGAAGAGCAATTGTTGAAATTGGAACTAATAGTGGTAATCGCCAGGCCTTACAAATTGCCGGTAATCTTGGGAAACATTGGGTTTGGAATATAGGAGGAATGAATCAGAGTCATAAAAACCTGAAGATTCCCGCAAATACAAAAGCTCCTATTGCGTACGACCCGACTATCGATCACTTGACAGAAACAATGGCACAGGTACACGTAGATAGGGAAACTATCCGCAACCTATCCTTATATCCGTATATAAGTCAATTTGTAAAAAACCATATGAATGACCCCGATTGGGGATTGTCCGAGGCCGATCTTTATACTTTTCAGCAATACTCGTTTATTGGTGGTAAGCAGGTTCCTAATCCTACTAATGACCAATACATTGCTGGACAGGACCCAGCAACAGCCCTTTACACACAAGTTGTTCACGGTATAACAGATTATGTTCCGGTTACTCGTGGTATTATGCCTAATAGTCATGCTGAAAGCCGCTCGGTTAATATTGGGAGTAGCTTTATTAAAGAAAACTACAGCGTGGGAATTGGTTACCGGGCTCTAGAAGGTTATTATGGTGTGCCAGGATTTGCACAAGCGGCAAAACCAAAACATAGTCATGATGTTGTTTTGCCAGCTCCAATATATGAACCCGTCAATACCCGTGCTTGGTCACATATCCTATCAATGGAAAGCGCTATTAAACCATCTTTTTCACAAATAACGGAAATAAAATTTAATTATTCGATGCAATTTGCTGATGATCGTGAACTTGTCGGTATTTATCAGGTGAACAAATTTAATACACGTAGACATACGACAAGATCAGAACTACTTCATCAGTTCAGTAAAGATTGGACAGCTATAAGTGGTTTAGATTTTTCATCTATACGGATGGATGGGGTAGGGGAACAGAAATATCTTCCCAACAATCTAAGTAGAGAATTGGGAGCTTTTGTATTGCAGAAATATGAACATAATTTATTTACAGTCAATTACGGTTATCGTCATGACTGGGTGGCTAGACGTGTTCTTTCTGATAACAGTTACACACCCAGTAGAGGCATGGCCGGTGGAAAATTGACACCAAGAGATTTTGATCTGAATCAGTTTTCTGGTGATATTCGTTATCATCTATTAAATATTGCTTATGTTCAGGCGTCATATTCTCATGCTGAGCGTGCTCCAGAGGTCAACGAACTGTATGCGGGAAATGACCATTTTGCAATTTTGGTAGAGGAAAATGGAGATGATCGTTTGAGTAAAGAAACGGCAAGATCTTATGAGCTTGGTACGGGATTAAATTTAGGTGGATTCCATCTGGCAGCAACATACTTCAGTAGCAATTATGATAATTATATTTACCTCGGTCACACCGGTATATCTCGTTCTGGCGGTTTTCTGGTGAAAGAGTGGCGTGCTTCTGATACAGAAATCAAAGGATGGGAATTGGAAGCTTCCTATAATTTTAAATGGAAAGATAAACATAGTTTTGAGTTAAATACTTTTGCAGATCTTGTCAAAAATAAAAATACTGCTGATGATAAAATGCGTACTTGGGCGGAGGGCGACTATATGCCTAATTTGCCAACAAGTAGATATGGCGTATCTACGACGATGACTTTGAACAGTTTTTACTGGAATACAACTTTTGATCATTATTTAAAGCAACGCTACCTTGGGAAAAATATAAATCTTGAGCCAGCGATGCCATCTTATTCATTACTCGCCGCACAAGTTGGTTATTCTTTTAAAATTAGGGAGTATGTTTTGACATATTACTTATCGGGTCATAATTTGCTAAATGTAGAAGCACGCCCTCAAAACTCATTGTTGAAATACCTCGCGCCGCTTCCTGGGCGTAATATTTCATTAGGTATCAAAATACAGTTATAGTCTAGGTTGGATTTTTTTTGATTACGATATTATATTGTTTTAAACTCTCTGACGCTACTAGTTATGTTTACGACAAAAACATCGAAAATATAATTATAAGCTTTCCTGTGACCTGTGTTGAGGTTGAAAAAAAGGACTTTAAATTTTTCAAATGGAATTTACTTGCATCAGAGGGTAAAGTATTTTTATAGCGGAGTAGATGGTGATAGGTGAAGTACTGGCAAAGTATCTAAATTAAATGGATGAACTTGTCTTTCGACCACATATTTTTTTGTTCACAATAACATTGGCAAATCTTCTTATTATACATATTTTAAATATGGATTTTAAAGGGATTCATAGTGCTTTTAATAACATGACTTAAAAATGAAACACAAGTATTTGTGATTATATCTTATTGAAAATAAGTTAGTTCATCAATTAAACTAAAAATGTTAGCTATTTTAATTTCTCTTTTTAATCTCATTTATTAGAGAAAATGAGATTCCGGATACTAAATAAATTAGTTCAATTTTTGAGTGCAAAAATCCTTCTAAAATTAATTTGAAAAATGAAATAAAACTAAAATAATTAGTATAATATTAAGGTGTGAATTTGTCTTTTTTAACCGCAATGTCGTTGCTATATATTTTAGTATTCGTTTATTAATGGATTTATGTTCATGAATTTTATAGAAATTATTAAATCTATGATAATTACATATAATGATGAAAATATGGGAAGATAATAGAATTGTAGCTTGGTCTCGATGTCGTGTAGTAGACTTGTACATTGGACTTTAAAAAATTTTCTAAGTAAAAATACATTTAAAGGTGGTAAACTCTTTATTTATTATTATAAATACCTGTTTTAATGATAATTGTCAAAAGAAAGCACATTTATTGCTTCCATTATAGTAAAATAGTGACAACCCAATATTTATCATTAATTCAAATCGTATGCAAGCACATTCAAAAACATACTCAATTATCATAACTATATTTTTACTTTTTCAAAGTTCGGCTGTTATTTCGCAGGATTATAAAGATGAGCATATACTGAGGGACATTGTTTTTATGAGAACTGAGGGGCTGGTGATGACACAGTTGATGGAAAAACACAGTAAGAATAAGGATATACTTGTATTATGCAAACAGATCAGAAATTATTATAAAAATACACAACCGATATTGGTCGACATTATCAAGGGTAAAACCATTGATCTAGATCAAAATCAGTTTGAGCAGATCTGGAAAGCAGGAGAGAAATCTTTTTTATATTACAGTGATGAGTCCGAAAGTAAGTGGAACAAGTTATTTTTGGAACATATTAATGCAAGTGTAAATGCTTATACCAAACTTCTTCGGGAAAGACAAGATGATGATATCGCTTATTTTACTTTCCGAGCTTTACCAGAACTAGTCAATCTTGCAAAAGCATATCAGACTTTAGACATTAATTGATCAATTTGTAATAAATCTATTTATTGAAAAATTTCGGAAAGTGATTTTCGAAATTTTTTTTTGGGGGCTTTTTTAGCTTTAAAATTCCTGTAATATTTAAAATGTGGGAATTAGCGGGGGAATTCAAAAAAATATATAAGTGAATGAATGAATCATTAAAAAGAATTCACGTTAACACTGCTTTATTCGCGACAGGATATGTACATTTTATAAAGAAAAGATAACAATTTCTTAACCTTAGTACTTTACAATAGCTAAACACAATTGATATATTTGTTGATATTTTGCGTTTTAAATTTAATATTTGTAAACTTTAAACAAATTGAGTATTATTGTTAAATCATCTTTCTAATAAAAAGTATTAACCACATTAAATCTAATATAAATAAACAGCTTATGGGTAGATAAATATATATAATGATAAAGGAGATGCGACAACATCTCCTTTTAAAGGAATCAAAAGAGTTCGAGTTTTTTAATTAACCTTATTTTTTCAAATATGAAAAATATTTCTCTCGTAAACAAATGGGAAGGGAAGTTTATTGCCCCTATTGTTCGAGTGTCAATAGTGTCGAGTGTGCTATCTCTAGCCCTCATCTTTTCAAAAAATAATGCATTTGCCATCACTGCTATTGATCAGAATAACTTGTTATCGCCTATCAATAAACATCTATCATCAAAGACCCGCCGCCCATTACAAAATTTTAATGTGAAAGGTACTTTAAAAGATGAGCAAGGAAATCCGATCGAAGGAATCAACCTAACTGAAAAAGGTACGAAGAATAGTACCAGGACCGATGTAAAGGGTAATTTTCAATTTAAGGTGAGTAACAGCAGTGCTATTATCGTTATCACAGGGGTGGGTTACACAACAAAAGAGATAACCGCTAAAGACTTATCCAATATTACGATGGTGATTGCTAAAAACCTATTCGAAATGGATGAAGTAGTGATTACAGCTTATGGGAAAGTAAAGAAAAGCAGTTTAACAGATGCGGTAGCTACTGTAAGTGGTGAAAAATTAGCAAACCGTCCAATTCGTAATGTTGCTGATGGCTTAATCGGTCTTTCTCCAGGGTTGAACATCAGAATGCCGAGCGGCGCTCCAGAAAGCAATCCAACATTAAATATCAGGGGATTTACCGCTATCAATGGATCTGCTTCACCTCTCGTGTTAATTGACGGAGTAGAAAGACCAATTCAGGATGTTAATCCGAATGATGTTGAAAGTATTTCCATATTAAAGGACGGTGCTTCAACAGCAATTTACGGATCTCGTGCTCCCTATGGGATTATTTTAATTACCACAAAGAGTGGTAAATCTGGAAAGATGTCCATTACTTATTCCGGAAATGTGAAGATCGGTAAACGAGTAACTTTTCCAACCCAACCAAATTCTCCTGATTGGGCCAGATATATCAATATGGCGCAAAAGAACGGTTGGCCTGATGGAACAGGAACAGATGGTGTTGATGCTATTACGATTCAAAGAATGGAAGCATGGCTTCGGAAAGACTGGAATGACCCCTCTTTCGATGAATTGCGGGCACAGTTTGGAGATAAGGCACAATTGTACATTGAAAACGGTCAGTTTCCAACAACAAATGCTGGTTTTAAGAACTGGACAAGAGAACAGTCTTTTGCTACCACAAAGCTTTATGATGCTTATTTAAACAAATCGGCGGTTAGTAGTCAGCACAATGTAAATTTAAGTGGCGGAACAGACCGTGCACAGTATTTCTCCAGTTTTGGTTACAATGGAACTAAAGGATTATTTAAGGGAGATCTTAATGATAATAAACGATATAACCTGCAGTCAAAGTTGAATTATAAAGCGGCTGATTGGTTGGATTTGAGGACTGATGTAAGCTATGTTTTGCAACAAAGTAAAGGTCCAAATTACAGAGCGGGCTCTGCAACAGATGCTGGTTCGGGTAGCTCAATAGCTAATTATGGCGATATTTTTGGTAGCATGATGCAATATTTTGCAACTCCTCTAAAAGTGCCGTCTGGTAATGCTTATTCATGGATATTAGGTGCTGCTGGAATAATGGGTGAGGGTGGTTCAATAACCAATGAGCGTAATGATATTGTCATGACAGGAGGAGCGACTCTGAAGCCATTCAAATATTTTGAAATTAACGGAGACTATACTTATAGGGTCAATAATTCACAATTTACCAAAGTAGATAAAGTCGCATATACAGAGCTTCCAGATGGAACAAAAATTCAAAATAATCGCTCTGCAAATATTAGTAGCATCGCTAAGTCTAGTGGACTTCAGAAATATCAATTCGCTAAATTAAATGCACAGTACAGTAGGAATTTTGCAGACAAACACAATGTTTTAGTACAAGTGGGTATGCAGGCTGAAGAAAATAATTATCAGTCTTTGAGCGGCAGTAAAACGGATCTTTTTGCTCAGGATGTGATCGAGGCGTTGAATGCCGCTGCAAATAATCCAGTAGCGGGTGATAATATGTATGAGTGGGCAACTTTAGGATATTACGGTATTGCGAGCTACGATTATCAACAGAAGTACATGATCAAATTTGCAGGAAGAAAAGATGCTAGTTCTCGTTTCTCTCCCGAATCACGATGGGGATTTTTCCCATCAATATCTGGTGCATGGAATGTGGCTAAGGAGTCATTTTGGCCTTTAAAAGACATTATTAGTGAATTAAAACCTCGTGTATCATGGTCAACATCAGGAGATTTGACCTCTGTGGGATCAAGTAACTACTATACCTACCTACCCACACTTGGATTTTCTGTAAATAAAAATACGCTTTTAGGCGGTAATTTTTCGAATGTAGCTAGTGCTCCTGGTTTAGTGAGCTCTTCACTAACATGGGCGAAACCAACAGTCCTCAACCTTGGACTGGATGTAACCACTTTAAATAGGAGATTAAATATTACCTATGAATGGTATCAACGTAGGATTATTAATCAGATGGGACCCGCAAATCCTGTCTCAGCAGTATTAGGTACCGGTGCTCCACAATTGAATAATTCGGAATCTGAAACCAGAGGTTGGGAATTGAGTATTGGTTGGAATGACAAATTTCAATTGGCAAATAAACCATTTACATATGATGTGAAGTTTAACATGAGTGATTATATCGGATATGTCACCAAGTATTCTGCAAATGCTAGTGGTGCCCGAAGCGGAGTTTGGACAGTAGGGGAACTATTTGGTCAAAATTATATGTATCAGGCCGATGGAATAGCTCAGAATACTGCAGACTTAAGTGGTAAAACTCTTACTGGAGAATATAACTATCCTGGATATTTAACCTATAAAGATTTAGATGGTGATGGTTATATTGGATCTGGAACAGGAGGTTTTTGGTATAGTAAGGGTGATCAAATAAAAAATGGCTTTAATTATCCCCGTAAATCTTACTCGATTATTCCTTCATTCTCTTGGAACAATTTTAATTTTTCAGCTGTCCTTGAGGGGGTCATGCATTGGAAAATATTTACAAGCTCTGATTGGGTATGGGGAAGTAGTGCAGGTGGCGGTGGTACTGCATATTTCTACACTCCAGCATTTGAAGAAAGTACCAAGCTTGGTTATTGGACACCAACTAATAAGGATGCTTTCTTTCCAGCTTTAAATACCAGTAGAACCTTAGCTTCTGATCGTTATACACTCAACTTAGCCCATCTAAGGGTACGTAATATAACGATTGATTATGATCTTCCACAAACAATTTTGTCTAAAGTGAAATTGAAACGTGCAAATATTTATTTCAGTGGTGAGAATCTTGGATTTTTATATAATAAATCATTTATAAAGTATGATCCTGAGCTTCTGAGTAATCTTGGCGGACTTTTCTCAGCGAGTACAAATGGGTACCCTCCATTGCGCTATTTTTCATTGGGTGTTAATTTGACTTTGTAATCTCATTTTTTAGAAATTAAAATATAAATATGAAACCTCATAAACAATTAAATAAATACCACAAAATGATGATGTTTGTATGTGTGGTACTGACGGGTTCTTGTTCTAAAGATTTCTTAAACAGAGATCCATTGACATCAGTCAATTCGACTAATTTTTTCAAAACAGCATCTGACCTTCAGATTTACACTAATGGATTGTATTCCAAACTTGCACCTCAATATAATACGATGGGCGGGAGTGGTTCTGTTAGTGGCGGAAATAGTAATCTTGGGTTGGATTTAAATACAGATGTGATGATAATGCAGACTTCGGTGACGGCAAGCTTGAATAGATGGAGTACGGCTTCTACAGCACCAGATGTCAACAGCACATGGGACAATGGTTACGTTGGTCTCCGTAATGATAATTACTTTCTTCATTATGCAAATTTGAATGCTGAAAAGACAGATGCAGCAAAGCATTATATCGGTGAAGGATATTTCTTTAGAGCTTGGGACTATTTCAATTTATTGCAAAACTTCGGTGGAGTACCCATAGTTAATGAACTGCTTACGGAACAGGATACGGATAAATTATACAAACCGAGATCTTCCCGATACGAGGTCGCTAAACAGATAATAAGTGATATCGATTCAGCTATAGATCGATTGCACTGGAAAGGTGAAGGTCAAGCTGCAATGGCTGGTCGATTAAATAAAGAGGCCGCATTAAACTTAAAAGCTAGAGTTGCCCTGTATGAAGGAACTTGGGAGTATTATCACAATAAAAAAGGTACACCATTTGCTATGACCGGTCAAGATGGTGTAGAGTTTTTGAAATTGATTGAACCGACTGTAAATATATTATTGAACCGTCATGGTAGCCGTATCTTTACGATGGCAGGTGACAAAGAGATGGCATACAATCAATTGTTTTCTCAAAAGGATGCCAGTAACATAGATGGTGTTTTTCTTTATAAAGTCTATGATGCCTCTAAGCTAGCTTACAGTCACAATTTCTTTTTTAAAATAAAGGATTTTGGTCATTCAATAACTAATCATCTGGTTGATATTTATTTAAGAAAGGATGGCACGCCTCAGCCGCTTGGACAGAATTATACACCTTCATTAAACGATTTGGGTAATAATTTGGATCCGCGTTTTAAACAGACGGTCTGGACACCAGACCGAGGTCCGCAAAATAAATTAACAGGACGAGGCGGAGATGGCGATCCGTTTAGATATCCATTTATAGCCCATCAGGCTCCCTATACTGAAGGTTTTACATCTACGGGGTATCGTAATTTTAAAGGTGCTGTATTTGCACAAGAAGCCACAAAAGGCGAGACTGATGATATCTTGATGCGGTATGAAGAATCTTTATTGGCACTTGCTGAAGCGAAAGCGATTTTAGGAAGTATTACGCAGTCAGATCTGGACAAAACCATTAATGTAATGAGAGCAAGGGTGGGAATGTTACCGATGCAAATGAATGCTGGGGTAGGTACCAATTACAATGAAGAATATGGTTTCGACAAATCCGAATCTGCTCTAGTTAATGAAGTTCGGAGGGAAAGAATGGTAGAATTGGCTTTAGAAGGTTATAGACTCAATGATCTGAAAAGATGGGCCGTGTATGAAAAAGTTATCAATGGATATCAGCCCAAAGGAGCTTTGTTACAAGAATATTTGGATTATTATAACAGAACACCAGAACAGTTTTCCTTAGATCAAGGTAATAACCCTGCACTGTATAGTCAGATTAGGAAAGATGGCTATGTAGTAGAAAAATATGAAAATAGCTTCAAACTTACAGTAGGATCTAATGTGTCGCGTTTCCCTGATGGAAGAATCAATCCTTGGTTTAAGGTAGCTGATTTTTTAAGTGGCGGACGCGGATTGTATATTGATAAAAATAGAGATTATTTAAATGGTATTCCACTAAAACAAATAATGCTCTATCAAGTAAATGGTGGAACACTTGGACAAAATCCTGGATGGAACTAATCGGATAAATTAATTTGAAAATTTTAAATAATAAAATGATGAAATATATCAAAGTAAGTGTTTTCTCTTTTTTTCTACTTCTCTTTTCGTTGGTTTCCTGTTTGAAACCTAGAGTTGAACTTGATGAAGGAAGTTACGGAGATAAAGCTTTTATAACAACAGCCGTTCTGTTTAATTATATAGAAGTAACGAATGAACTGGGATATGGTGAGCCTGTAACAGGATATAAATACAATGCTATTCCTACTTCCTCCAATATTGTTAATCCAGAAAATGCAACAATAACCATTATTGCAGTAAAAGGAACTGATTTAAGTAAAATGGCTATTCGATTTACCCATTATGGTACAAAGATCGAACCATTGGAGGGGGCACCTGTTGCAGGTGTAGTTAGCGATTTTTCTAAAGGTTATTTCAAGTATCAAGTGTATTCTGCAGATGGAACTACACGCGAATGGAAAGTCTTGATTTCCGTTGCACAATAAATATTTTACATATAAAAGTACTTTATAGATCAGCTCCGGTATCAACCGGAGCTTTTTTAGTTCTTGACAATTATATCTAAAATTGAACATCCTCCATTAAATTAATGATTGTATACGAAAATCAAAATCATAAATTTTTTTAAAATAATTTTTACTTAATTCAAAATAAATAATATATTTGTCACGATAAATAATAATAATAACCCTTTAAACGGAGAACACAAAAATGTCTATAGTTACTATAACATCCATTAACATTACTGCAAAAGATGCGGTCATGGTTCTTCGTGCCCAGATATAAAGGATTCTATCAAATCATTATATTAAAAGCCCGAAGATAATTCGGGCTTTTTTGTTTATTCTATATTTTACATGCAAATTTTCCCGAATTGACAATTATTGGAACTTGTTTCCAAATATTCACTGTGTTTTTTTAACACATTTTTCAATTTTATAATACAATCATGGGAAGTAAAATCTCAGGGAAAGACCTCATAAAATTAGGTTTTCCTCAAAATAATACAATAAATATTGGTTTAAATCAAATACAACGTTATAGAAAGCGTGAGAAGAAAGAAGCTGTCTTACAAGAATTAAGTGCGGTATTGTCTAACCCTAGCATCTTTCATCATCATGGGATTTGGGGCAAGTTAGCAGAGGGTTTGATCAAGCCTGTTGAAGTGAAAATGCAGGAGTTATTGAAACAGCGCGCTCCATTTTCCATTTTTGGAGAAGATGTGATTGATGAAAAGGCTAAATTTCAACTCTATGATGCTTTAAAACTTCCTGTTGCAGTGGCGGGCGCATTAATGCCCGATGCACATTCGGGATATGGTCTACCTATTGGGGGCGTTTTAGCTACACATCAGGCTGTTATTCCTTATGGTGTTGGTGTAGATATTGGATGTCGTATGAGTATGTCTATTTTTAATTTGCCAGGCTCGTTCATAAGAGGGAAAGATGCTATGCTTTTAAATATCTTATCAGAACACACCAAATTTGGAATGTATGAAACGCATAAAAACAAAAGTGACCATGAGTTATTCTATCGATCCGAATTTCAGGACATCCCGCTTTTAAAAAGCTTGAAAGACAAAGCTTATAAGCAACTGGGAACCTCAGGTGGTGGAAATCATTTCGTTGAATTTGGAATTATTGAACTTACACACCCCAAACCTGAATGGAAACTTGTTGCTGGTGAATACTTAGCCGTATTGTCACACAGTGGTTCTCGTGGATTGGGAGCAAATATTGCAAAACATTATACATATCTGGCTAAAAAGCAATGTCCTTTACCACGTCAAGTACAGCACCTTGCTTGGTTAGACCTAAATACACATGATGGGCAGGAATATTGGTTAGCAATGAATTTGGCAGGAGACTATGCAAAAGCATGTCATGAAAATATCCATCAGCGGATTGCTAAGGCCTTGGGTAAGCGTATTGAAGTGACAATCGAAAATCATCACAATTTTGCATGGAAGGAAATGGTCGGTGGTCAGGAATGTATTGTACATCGTAAAGGTGCGACGCCGGCAGGTAAAGGTGTTTTGGGAATTATCCCCGGATCGATGACCGCACCAGGCTACTTAGTAGAAGGCTTGGGACATGTGGGAAGTTTAAATTCCGCTTCACATGGTGCGGGACGATTATATTCGAGAGCTGATGCAAAATCCCTTTTTACCAAAACAGCAATGAGTAAAAAATTAGCCGATGCTGGTGTTCAAGTTATCGGAGGCAGTATGGACGAATCACCGATGGCCTATAAGGATATTGAAAAAGTGATGAGTTATCAAAAAGAATTAGTAACAGTTTTGGGAATTTTCAAACCAAAATTTGTTCGTATGGAAAGTTAATAAAATGGAAGTATATATTCAATTAAGTTCAGGAAAAGGACCCAAGGAGTGTGACTTTTTCCTTACAAAGGTGTTAAGTATTTTTAAAAGAGAAGCATTAGAAAAGCAGATATTGGTGACTATTGTGAGTCAAGAGCAGAGTGAGGGGGAGTTAATAAGATCTGCAATTTGTAAATTAACAGGACACGATATCGATATATTTCTTCAATCGTGGACAGGTTCTTTGCAATGGACTTGTACAAGTCCATTTCGTACTTTTCATAAAAGAAAAAATTGGTTCATTGCTTTGTTTATTGTTAATGAGAAGAATGAGGTAGCAATTTCGGAAGATGATATTCTTTATCAAATGATACGAAGTTCGGGACCTGGTGGACAACATGTAAATAAAGTTAGTTCTGCTGTTCGCGCACTTCATATGCCGACAGGGTTAATGGTCGTAGCAATGGATACAAGATCCCAATTACAAAATAAAAAATTAGCAACAGAACGTCTTGCGTTAAAGATCATGAATATGCAGGATCTGACTGTTAAGCAAGAAAAAGACCTCCAATGGCATAATCATGCTGAAATAGAGCGTGGTAACCCCATCCGGGTTTTTAAAGGTATCAAATTCAAAGGTTCATTATAAATTTGATAGATGGAAATGAATCACTGTTCAAAAGCCCTATGTTTAAATACCTAGGGCTTTTGTACTATAATTAGAATTTGCATTTTATATGTGGAGGTACTAATTTATCTAAATAAGCAGTCTTAGTCCGGAATTATTTCATTTTTATGTAAAACCGTAGCATCGATAGATCACTACATTTTAGTTGATTAATGAATATTTTTAATAAAAACCAGATTAAAAATGTGATTTGTTTTTTGTTAAATATTATATTAACGCTATCTTAACACACCAATTATAACTTTGCAACTGAAGGAATGTAAAGTTCTAGTATGCAATTTAAATTGATCAAGAGTAAGAAATCATGAAGACGTGGTCTGATAGCGAATTGTTTGAGGAATTAAAGAAGGACAATAAAATGGCCTTTTCAATTTTATTCGATCGATATTCGGATATTCTTTTTCGTTTTATCCAAAAGCGGATTGAATCTATTCCAGATGTCGAAGATATAATACAGGAAGTTTTTATTTCTATGTGGAATAGACGAAGCAAAATTGAAGTGGGTGATTCCATTTATCCTTACTTATTTAAAGCGGCCAAATATGAGATGATTGATTGGCTTATTAAAAGTGAAAAAAGAAATCGTCATCTTGATTATCTTGAGATTAATAAAGATCAATATCTTATCGGCAATACCAGTGAAGATGAACTGATCGCTAAAGAACTTGCAAGGCTTTTAGAAAATGAAATGTCTCGTATGCCTGATACTATGCGTTCTGTTTTTAGACTCAGCAGGAGTGAAGATATGTCAATAAAAGACATTGCCAATCAACTTTCTTTATCTGAGCAGACTGTCAAGAATAATGTTTCTATGGCGCTGAATAGACTCAAATTTAAACTCAAATAATTATTTTACTTTTTTTCGGTACTTATTCACCCGAAGTCGGGTTATAAGGATGTATGAAGGAAAATAAACCCATAGATTCTCAAAAACAATTACTTCAGAAATATCTGGATGGTCAATGTACACCTGAAGAACATAGACTGCTTTTGAATTGGTTTTATTCAATTGAAGATGACCAGTCTCAAGAGACTTCGGATACCGAACGGATTCAATCATTAGGTAGATCAAAATCTATCGTAATGGATCAGCTAGATGTTACTTCTGATTCAAATCCAGTGAGAAAGATGTTTGACTGGAAAAGATTTTCCGTAGCGGCCGCTGTTATAGTGCTCGTGAGTATTGCTACATTATACTTCGTGAAAAATAATATTCAATTAAAGGAAGTCCATTTGGCAGCACAAATACCAGATTCTACTGGAACTTATAAAAATGATATCCTGCCTGGGTCTTCTTATGCTTATCTATCTTATAAGGGTAAAAAAAGTGAAATAAAAGACCATCAACTAAATAAGAGTAATGTCCCGCATTCCAGCAACTATTTTATAGAAGTACCCAATGCTGGCACATATAAATTGGAATTAGAGGATGGTACATTGGTTTGGTTAAATTCTTCTTCTACACTAGATTATCCGGATGCTTTTGGTGTAAAAGAGCGTCGGGTAAAGCTCACAGGTGAAGCTTATTTTGAAGTGAAAAAGGATAAGAATAGGCCCTTCCGCATTGAAGTCGAAGGTAGTACTGTTGAAGTTCTAGGTACAAGTTTTAACATTAATGCTTATGCAGATCAAGTGAATACAACTCTTGTTGAAGGTAAAGTAAAGATTCTAAAAGGAAATCACGAACATGAGTTGCTTCCGGGAGAAGAGGCTTTGATAAAAGGTGATGAAATTAAAATCCAACAAACAGATGTTTCAAAACATATAGCTTGGCAACGAGGAGAGTTTTATTTTGACGGCAACAATCTTCAAGATATTTTATCACAGATTGCGCGATGGTATGATGTTGAAATTATTAATGCTGAAGCTTTGACCTTAAATTCATCTTATAAAGGCTCTTTAAGTCGTGAATTGAAACTTTCCGAAATTCTAAATTCATTGGCATATGTGACTAAGAAAAAATTTGAAATTGATGGACGAAAAGTAATTATAAAATAACAGAATTATAAACCTTAAAATTTGAATGATATGATCGAAACCTAACAAATACTAGTTTACGGCCAGATCCATAAAAAAAGGGAGTGTTGACGCACTCCCAAATGGAAAAAGGCAATTTATTGAAATGTGAATTCTATAGATTAATCAACCTTTAACTATTCAAAGTTATGAATTTTTTTTCTCCTATAATAATCCGGGATGATCGGAGGAGTCGACCCTATGCCTATGTTTTTAAAATCCTGCTAATTATGAAGTTAATTTGTATGCTGGTTGTGTTGTTTACACTCGGGGCCCAAGCATCGGGATATGCTCAGAATGTAAATATTTCGATGAAGAATGCGAAAATAGAGCATGTGCTGAAAGAGATATCTAAGCAGACTAAATTGCGTTTTTTTTACGATGAAAAATTACTCGAGCAGACCGATCTTTTAGATGTGTCTGTTTCTAAATCAGATGTTCGCACCGTCTTAAATCGGGCACTAAAAGGTCAAAATCTTGCATTTGAGATAATGGGGGGGACAATCGTTATTACTGAAAGAAATAAAACAGATATTGAAATATCTGGTACAGTGCGTGATTCTATTGGGGTTATGCGGGGTGTAACTGTATCCGTTTTGGGAGTATCTGGCCTTTCGACAAAGACAGATGCAGATGGACGGTTTTCTCTTCGTGTACCAGAAAATGGCATTTTACTTTTCCGTTTTTTAGGCTACAAAGATCAAGAGGTTCAGGTTGCAAATCAAAAGGTGATCAATATCCGAATGGAAAGCGCAGAGTCGCACTTGGATGAAGTTATTGTCGTGGGTTATGGAACTCAAAAAAGAGTCAATTTATCTGGTGCTGTTGACCAGATCAGTGAAAAGTTTTTGGATAGCAGACCGATTACTAATGTTGGTACTGGGCTACAGGGAGCTATGGCTAATCTAAACATAACGCCTACGAGTGGTAGAGCAAATAGTTCACCTGGGATTAATGTAAGGGGGTATACATCATTATCTGGCGGTGGACCATTAATTGTGATTGATGGCGTTCCGGCCACAAATGATGAATTAAACAGAATGAATCCCATTGATATTTCTAGTGTTACGGTTTTAAAAGATGCCGCATCTGCAGCAATCTATGGTAGCCGGGCTGCTTTTGGTGTGGTCTTAGTAACGACAAAAACAGGAACAAGTAAAGAGATAAAGGTAGCCGCCAATTCAATTTTTGCAGCTAAAGCAATAACTAGAACGGTCGACATTGAAGATAATCCATATGAAGTCATGAAGTATAGGAATATCATGGGTGCTCCTTGGTATAATCTTTATGATGAAAGGATGCTCGAATATGGTAAAGCTTTAAATGATGATCCTTCATTACCACGTGTGATTGTGGATCCAAAAAATCCTAATGCTTATATCTATTTAGGTTCAACAGACTGGTTCAAAGAAGTATATAAAGATATTCAGCCTTCTTACACGAACAACATCAATATATCTCAAAAAAATGAAAAGTCTTCATTTTATCTTTCTGGAGAGTATTATAGACAAAATGGTATGCTCAGAATCAGTCCAGATACCTATGATCGCTACAATTTTAGAGCTAAGGGAGATTATAAATTAACTGATTGGTTTACATTATCTAATAATACAACCTATACTGCAGATAAATATGACCAACCATCTGCTATTGATCAAGGTTATCTTTATTGGCATAATGTTAACCGCCAGCCCTCATTAAATACGGTACGCAATCCTGACGGAACCTATACAGAAGCCGGTGTAAGTATGATCGGTGCTGTTGCCGATGGAGGAAGAAGTGTTCGCAGAGTCAATGATTTTCAAAGCAGTTTTGGAGCTAAGATCGATCTACTAAAAAATGTTTGGACTTTAAATGGTGATGCAACATTTAGAAGGGTATCCGGTAAAAGTCATTATTTTGTGGTGCCACTGGAATTTAGTACAGGTCCAGGTGTTATCAAACGCCAAGCTTTCAATAGCTCAGCTTCAAATGGAAGTGATGAAACCCGCTATAATGTATATAATCTGTATTCCCAGTACCAACAGACATTAAAGGATCACTATTTTTCATTAATGGTTGGTTTTAATCAGGAAGAACGTATTTATGAGTCGTTTTCAGCCTCACGTGATCAATTGATTGCCAATTCTTTGCCTACTATTGGACTAGCCACAGGAGAAACACCTTCAGTTGGTGCATCTGACTATGCATGGTCGGTCAGAGGTGCATTTGCTAGAATTAACTACAGTTATAAAGAGCGATATATTTTTGAATCAAATCTGAGATATGACGGTTCTTCAAGATTTCCTAAAAAAGATCGATTTGCATTTAACCCATCAGTTTCTGGGGCTTGGGTGATTTCAAAGGAGAACTTTTTTGCTCCGCTAAGTGCGTCTGTTTCAAATTTGAAGTTACGCGGATCCTATGGGTCATTGGCTAATCAAGATCTGCGTGATAACTATTATCCATATATCGCAAATATGGGAAAAGGTACAAGTATTGTGTTAGATGGTAAACGCCCTGCTTATGTAACAAGTCCTGGTTTGGTCTCGCCTACGTTAACTTGGGAAACAGTTACACAATCAAATTTCGGAGTAGATATCGGCCTTTTTGGTAATCAATTTTTTGGATCATTTGATTTGTATCAACGTATGACAAAAGATATGCTGACTGCGGGTCGTACGTTACCTATTGTTCTCGGTACCGGAGTACCATTAGAAAATGCAGCAGATTTAAAGACAAAAGGTTGGGAGTTCACCCTTGGTTTTAATAAAGAGTTTATGGTCGGTTCTAAACCTCTTTCCTTTGCAACTCGCTTTAATCTTGCTGACAGCCGTGCTTACATAGAAAAATTTAGCAATCCTAAAAATAACTTAAATGATTACTATGTAGGACAGGAGATCGGTGAAATGTGGGGATTGACCACATTAGGTTTTTTTCAGTCAGCAGCAGAAATAGAGGCACATGCTGATCAGAATGATGTTACTTCTTATCCGGGTACAAGAGGCCTCGAGCCAGGTGATCTTAAATTTGCGGACATAAACGGAGATGGAAAGATCAATAACGGTGATTGGACATTAGCAAACCCTGGTGATTATAAAGTGATCGGTAACTCAAGACAGCGATACACTTATGGCCTTGATTTAACATCGGCATGGAATGGAATCGACCTCCGTATATTTTTGCAAGGTGTCGGTAAGAGAAATTATTATCCTCCTGGAGGCGACCATTATTTTTGGGGTATCTATGCTCAACCTTGGGCGAGTTTGACAAAATTTAATTTAGATCACTGGACGCCAGATAATCCAAATGGATACTTGCCTAGACCTAAATCTTATGTAGCTGAGCAAAGTGGAATCGAATTGGCAGCTACACAAACTAAATATTTACAAAATGCGGGCTATTTAAGGGTTAAAAATATTACGGTCGGTTATACTTTTCCAAAATCGTTGACAGATCGATGGGGAGTGGATCGCGTTCGTTTATTTGCCAGCGGCGAAAATCTTTTTGAATTTACGAAATTGATGGATTATTTAGATCCAGAGATTGTAGGGGATAGAACTGCTTATCCATTTCAAAGAACATATTCTTTGGGCTTGAATTTTAATTTTTAAATAATGAAATGTATCATGAAAAATATAAATAGATGGATAATCGTCGGGGGTACATTAATGAGTATGTTTGCCCTAGTAACAAGTTGTAATGATGATTTTATGGATCGATATCCTACTACATCAGTTACTGAAGAAGTTTTTTTCAATAATATTACAGATTTAAAAACATATACAAATAGTTTTTACAATACTTTAAGTTCACCGATCGCAGATATCGGAACGGATAACTTGGCCCATCATAATTCAGGAAGCGCTATAGATGAAATGATGAGGGGAGGTATAACACCTCAAAATGCGAGTGTATGGGGCTGGTCGACCTTGCGAAATATTAATTTTTTTTTAGAAAATTATAGTAGAGTTAAAAATGCAAGTGCAGAAGAAGTTAACCATTATGTTGGTATAGCCAAATTTTTCCGTGCTCGCTTTTATATTGATAAAGTCAATATGTATAATGATGTACCTTGGTATGGGAATACTTTAGGTACAGCAGATACTGAACCTTTACATAAAAAGCAAGACAGCAGGGATTTGGTGGTTGATTCTATTATGGCTGACCTAGAATTTGCAGCAGCCCATATAAAACCTGACGGACACAAATCGACTGTAACTAAATGGGCTGCTTTAGCACAGCTGTCACAGTTTGCACTGCAAGAAGGTACATACCGTAAATATCATACCTACTTAGGTTTGGCTGCTAGTTCTAAAACGTTTCTAGAAAGAGCAGTATCTGCTTCGGAGAAAATCATAAATGAGGGTGGCTTCCAGATCAGTAAAGCCGGTGGTGTAGATAGAGCTTACAGAGACTTGTTTATCAGTCAAAATCTTCAGTCAAATCCGGAAACTATTATGTTTATCGATTATGATAAAGATCTAAGTATGAGACGGAATACGCATACGGTATTGGATTATGAATGGGCTTTAAGTCAGACACTGATGGAGAGTTATTTGATGAAGGACGGCAGTAGATTTACCAATCAGCCTAATTATAAAACAAAAAATGTGGATGAGATATTTGTTAATAGAGATCCACGTTTTGCACAAACATTTATGAAACCAGGTTTTCAATCTGTTGACGCAAAAACTCCACACCGGTTGAAACCAACTTTAGGTGGGTATAATCAGATTAAGTTTTATCCAGAGGTATCAGAAATGATAGCTTGGGAAGCTTCTTACACGGATGCATTTGTATTTAGATATGCTGAGGTTTTATTAATCTATGCAGAAGCTAAAGCGGAACTTGGAATTTTGAATAGTCAAGCAGACCTGGACAAATCGATCAATGAGATTAGAGCTCGTGTTGCTATGCCAGCGATGATTTTAAGTGAAGCGATGGGTGCTGTAGATCCCATATTGCAACAATACTATCCTAATGTAAAAGGAAATGTTGGACTAATTTTAGAAGTTAGAAGAGAAAGACGGGTTGAATTAGCATGTGAAGGCCAGCGCTATCGTGATATTTTTAGATGGGAAGTTGGTGAACGTCTTGCAGATCAACAGCAAGGTATGTATGTAAAGGCGTTAGGTGCAATGGATGTCACCGGTGACGGGAATGCCGATATAGCTATATTAGAATCGGCAAAAGATACAGGTCCTATTGCTGGGTTTACTCCAGAACAACTGAAGAACATTACACTTTACTACCTCAAAGATGCAAATGGTAATAATAATAGCATTTACCTAGAGAATGGAAGTAATGGACATATTATGTTTACTGTTGCTAGGGATAATAAGAAAAACTTTATTAAAAATAAGCACTACTATTATCCTATCGCCAATAGTCAAATGGTGTTGAGTGGAAGTAACTTAGTGCAAACATTAGGTTGGGAACAATAGTAGGAAATAATCGATCTTACATAACCTTAAGAGAAGAATAAGAAGGTAATTAAGAGAAGGCTTATCTGTGATGGGATAAGCCTTCTCTATTTTTGTATTTTTATTAAATTTGGAAATTTAGTAGATCGACCTTAATTAAATAATAGTGCCATAAAAGTCTTTTCGCATAATCGGAAATGAAGGTTTATATTATAGTATGATGGTTTTACAGGAGACCATTCATATTATCGAAAATGAATAACTATGCAACTTGTTGTTTCCAGTAAGATACAAACAAGTCATAGAGTTCATTTATGCTCATATCAATTTCGGAAGCAGAATACATGATCTGTAATTCTTGCGATTGTTTATCAAAAGCCATATTCCAAAACATCTTGGAAAGTTTTGTTTGGTAATATGCTACATTCGTTAAGTATACAACCACCAAAGTATCGCCACCAACTTTTTGAACCTCTAAACCAGTAACATCTTTCCAGTTAATTGCTCCAATACCTCTTGATAGAGGTGAGGTTTTTCCGCTTACAGTATTTTCATTCAATTCAAAAATTGCAGACTTATCATTCATATTTATGATACTCTTTATCACGAAAATCAGCATAATCAAAAATACAGCCCCACTAGCCACTGCTACCTTTGCTTTAAAAATATCGTCAAAAGTGCCTAATCCATAAATAAATACAATGCCCAGGACTAGACAGATCGCTCCAGAACTGATTAATAACTTTCTGCTTTTAGCTGTATCTCTAAAGATTTTAATTTCTTTGTTCATATATCATGTATGTATTAATGAACAGCGAAAGTAAAGAATTTTATCATATACCCAAGAAAATTGCGAAGTTATATGCGTTATTTATATACCTGTCTTTTATGGAAAGTACCTATTATATTTTTATTCTGTGAGGCATGTCGGCTTATGCATTACAGGAAAATTGCACGAATTGGCTATAAAACAAAGTTGATTAGCTTTTTTGTGCAAATCTAACGCTAATGCAATTTGCTCCGGATTTAAAATAACCACTGCAGGTTTTAGTATTACCTCCACAAAACGGCCACTAGCATCTGAATTAACTTCTAATATAGCTTCTGCATGGTCTGTGTAAGAGATGACCTCAATGTTGTTTTGATCACAAAGATAAAGATAAGACATCATGTGGCATGAAACTAAGCTACTCAGCAAGAGATCTTCTGGATTGTATAGACTTGGATCCCCTTTGAAAGCTTTAGCGGCAGAGATTGCCAGATCACTTTTCCCTTCAATAGAAATGTGATGGCTTTTACTATAAACTTTAGATTTAGTAGAAGCTACCTTCTCTGTTGAAAACCAACTTAGTGCTACTTTAAAGATGTGCTTGAACGCCATTTTTTATTTCAAATTTAACTCCATTATACTAGATATCCAATATTAACACTAATTTGACTACAATTTATGTGCTTTCATTTCACTATTCTGAATTTTGTTTAAACCAATGATTTTGTTTTTGGAATCAATCTGAAAGATAGGGGAAGAATCTAGGTCTTGCGCGAAGAATTTATGTTTTGCAAAGGGTACAAGTTCTTTTTTATCATGACCAACCTGTCCATAAAGTTTATTATGCTCTAGGGTTACTTTAAATACAGGTCCTGGATTAAATTTGATCATATCAGTGCTTAAACCTGAAAACTACATCAGAATTAGGTTTTATAAAGTTCTTGCTAAGAAAATAGGATGAGAGACATAATACGAAAGATCTAACTCATCTTTATTGAAAGTTTATATTTCCAAAAAAATCTTTAGCATGAAACTGTGGATGCGGTAAATGAATAGGAGACCAAGATAAATAATGAGGCTGTTCCAATTTATCACCGCATTTATAAAAGTTCCCTTTAAACTTTTGATTAGCAAATGAATCCATTGGATTTAAATAGAAAGCAGTTAATGGTATGATGACAGCTAGTTGCCAAGAGGTTGTTTGATTTTGAATATTGATAGGATCGCTACCTAAAGATGACCATCGCTTGATACTGTTTAATATAGGTTCTGTGGCCAATGCACGTTTTCCAGGCTTACCTGCCTGCAATAATAACTTTCCGATACAGTTGAATTCAAAATTATAATAGGTTAAATCAGAGGCCTGAGGTTGGACAAAAAATTCAACACATGCATCTTGAAATACTTTCCCGTTATCATGATTAGTAACAGCCCGTACATGTTTCTCCTCCACTAGGTAATGAATTAATAAGGCCTTATCGGTATATGCAATAGCAAAACTAACCCGCGGTTTATAGGGATATGTAGCCCAATTCACCTGATCAATAGCTTGATAGGTAATAGCCGCTTTATTAAAAAAAAGAGGGATATCTTTAGGATCAGCTATATCCGTTTTCAATCTCACTACTGTTAAAGACTTTGACCTGTTATGCACTTGGGCAGTTAAGTTACATGTTGTAAATACCGCGAAAAAAAGAAGTACAGCTCGAATCGAATTTCTCATTATAGATATAAGGTAAATATTTAAGTCAGCTATGGTGCTGGTATCAAAGCTTATTTAGAACACAACATAATCATATTTTCTATGTTTTATAGCCGTAGTTTTATATTCATTTTTTCAAAAAGGCCAGCTGTCCAGATTACTAAAATAGCAAAAAGAAAGCAATTAAGAAGACCTGGCAACCCAGAGGTTAATTGATCGGGTAATGTAATTAAGGTTAAACTAGAGGCTGCATAATACAAATAAGGTATACAATAAGTAGTAAGTGTACTTGTACCAGCTGGTTTGATCCATTTAAACCATCCTGTCAAGTTATAATAGGTTAAGATATCCATTAAAGTATATGTCAAGAGAGAAATACATAAGACATAAAATAACCAAGGTAATGTCGCCGAGATTTTATTTACAATCCAATATTGATGACAGAAATATCCCATCGCTAAACTGATCAACCCAGATAAAATGATATAGAACCATTGCATGCTTTTAGATAATTTTTCCATTTTAGCAAGTGACATACTGAGTATTACACCACCCATGGTGAAAGCTGTTAATACGCCATTGCCGATATGAAATAGTGCAATGAATCCGTCAATAAAATTACCTTTTGGTAGATTTAAGATTGAAGTTCCACCAAACTCTGCTTTTAATGGCGTTTTAAGAATTGCGATCAAAATAAGGATGACAGCACTGTAAAATAGGTATTTCTGTCGATCAGAAAATAGTAAATAAACAGTCGCACAAAAGAAATAAGAAAAACCAATCATCCCAAGAATACCCCAATTCGAAGAAAATACAGATCCATTTGCTCCTCTAAAGCTAATTGCTAAATAGAGAAGTATGAGTACACCTATTATTTTGAAGATGGGGATCAGGCCTTGTATTCGATGATTCGTAACCTTTGAATAGTCGTTCCAGATGGCAACAAAAGCTAGGATCATCAGTACCCAATAGATAGCGATTGAATAAGGAGTGTCTGCCGCTAGCCCGGCTTCGGAATTTCCGATAAAAACTCCAGTAATCAAAAGTGCAAATGTACGGGACAAAATATGTTTTATTGTCGATAGCGATTCATATCCTTTAGTATACCGTATCTCGATTGCATAAGGTATGGATAAACCGACAGAGAAAAGAAAGCATGGAAATATAACATCTGCTAGCCCCATAAAATCTTCTCCATAAGCAGCATGCTCAAGATAATGTGGAACGTCATGAATTTTCCAAAAATCATTAACAAAGATCATAATCAACATGGTCAGTGCCCGCATCATATCAATTGCTGGATTCCGCTTATGATAAAATAAACTTTGCTTTTCCATTCTTTCACAATAAGGTTATTCCTGTACTTATGTTCAATTGTTGATTACTCGAATATTCCTGAATAAACTGTACTTCGAAGTATTCCTTCTTCTGTATCACCAGCATATTCCCAATACATAGCTCCTAATAAACCTTTTGCTCTTATAAAATCGCACTTGAGCCTGATGGATTCAGGGCTTTCATAGGACAAAACAAATTCTCCTTGTTGATTGACCATGTAATTCGCTTTTGCAACATCATCCCATTTTTTTTCCAATCCTTGTAGCTTTAATAAGTCTTTGTAATCGATAAAACTTTTAACTTCTTCCTTATTTCCTCTTCCATAAAAGGGTACTCCTAAAACAAGTTTGTGAGCAGGCATCCCCGCGGTAATATGTGCTGCTACTGCTTCTTCACATGTTGTATTACCAGACAATGCTGATCGGTATAGGCTCGCATGGTGGTAAGGAGGATTACCGGAATCGTAGGTCATGATATTGACAAAATTTAGATAAGGTGCAACTATATCGAAAGCCACATATTTACCACTTGCCACAGAAGCCATAGTTAGCAATTTTTTAGTGCCAATAGCTTTTCTAATCGCTTTCATCAATAAACTAAAATTATGGGTATCATTAATATGGGAAGATATACCTGCGGCCGAACTAGTAGGGTATTCCCAGTCAATATCAATACCATCTAAATGAAATTGTTTGACAGCTCGAGCACAATCTTGGGCAAATTGCTCTCTTTTAGTGTTATCTGAGGCCACCTCACTAAATCGGCCACTTCCCCAACCACCGATCGACAATAATACCTTAAGATGAGCATATTTTTTCTTCAGATCGACAATCGATTGTAACCGTGTTTCATTATCGATACGAATACCATTAAAAGCATCATTAACATGACCAAATGCGTAATTAATATGTGTAATCTGTGTTGGATCGGGTATATCTGATGTCCAGGAAGTTACATAGGCGACTATAACCTTACTAGGTTTCTTTTTCGCAAAAATGGGTGAGACAGTAGATATTAGCAGTATTAACACAATAATAAGCTGAAAGGAAAAAAACGCTATACACGATTTCTCATTCTTTTTAATTAGCATAAGTTTCAATATATGAGATCTTTTTTTTAATGTTAGGTTAGTCCTATCTGTAAATATAATATATTATTTGTTGATAATCAATTCGTTATATATCTTTTTTTCTAACAAGATAAATTGTCTGAACTAAAATGAAAAGTATATTTAAACTTCCTTTTATCTAGCATTAATCTACCCAATCTGCTTACATCGTCCGGTTAATGTTGATAGAAGTCAGAAGTTTATTCTTTAACTTTATAAACCAGTATATTTGAATCGCAGCATGAATGAAAAGATAGAGACAATTAATAGGTGGATTGACCAATACAGTCTGCCCTTATTAAAAAGAGCAATGTATTTAGTGTCTGATAAAGAAGATGCCGAGGATTTGGTACAAGATGTTTTTATAAATGCCTTTGAGTCATATACTAACTTCAAGGGTAATAGTAGTCCCTTAACTTGGCTCATGCGTATCTTAAAGAATAAAGTTGCTGATTTCTATCGTAAAAAGTACCGTCATAACGATCAGATCAGTTTGGATTATTTTTTTGATGAATCAGGATCATGGAAAAGTGATGATATACTATATGAGTGGAACGAAGAACAAAATCTGCTGGATGACAAAGAGTTCCATATTGCTTTGGAGGAGTGTTTAGAAGGTCTTCCTTTAAAGTGGAAAATCCCTGTAAAGCTTTATTATCTCGAAGAAAAAAAGGCAGCTATAATTTGTCAGGAAACCGGAATTACAACGACTAACCTTTGGAAAATACTTCAGAGAAGTCGTTTACAATTACGGGCCTGTTTGGAAAATAATTGGTTTAATACTCAAAATTAAAACATTACTATGTTAAAAAGAACCATACACTTTTTACTGCTCTCTTGTTCTGAGACGACTTTGTTAATTGAACTGCAAAATGCTGACGAGTTATCATTAATTCAAAGACTAAGATTAAAGGGACATCTTTCTATTTGTAAATGGTGCCGCGCTTATGAGAGAAAGTTTATTTTTATGGATACACTTTTGCGCAACAATCTGAATAAAGGGCATAATCAGGTTATTCATGAAAATGATATACAGGAGTTTAAAAGTAAAATAAAAAGTAAAATTAAAACTTAATCTTTTTTGTCAGGATTTGAAAGTATCAGCGACTATTGATGTAAAGAAACATCACTGAACTTTAAAATCAATCAAAATGCATGCAAAAAACAAAAATAATGATCCAAATATAGGGTCTTCGTTAGGTTACTATATTTCGTTTGGAGGAGCAGTTCTTATTTTACTTTGGATAGGAATATTTAAGTTTACACCTACGGAGGCAAATGCGATTAAACCACTGATAGAAAATCATCCACTATCGGCTTGGATGTATACCATATTGAGTGTGCAAACCGTATCGAATATAGTTGGTGTAGTGGAAATTTTGGTAGCAATTTTACTGATTCTGACATTAAAATTTGACGAACTGAAAAAATATGCAGGATTTGCAATGTGCGTCATATTCCTGATGACATTGAGTTACTTATTCACCACACCAAATATGTGGAAGATTATAGATGGCGTACCCTATACAGATTTTTTTATACTTAAAGATCTGATGTATCTAGGATTTGGTATGCATTTGGTAAGTTATAAGACAGTTTAAAACATAAAACAATGAAAAATACATTAATAATATTGATATGTTCTATTGGAGTTGTCACATTGATGGCAATGGGTCTTGCTTTAAAGAAAAAGACAATAGAGCCACTAAATAAAATACCAACCGACATGAATCGTAAAACAAAAGAAATTTATTTTGCAGGAGGATGCTTTTGGGGTACAGAGCATTTTTTTAAACAAGTAAGAGGTGTTACTGCTACAGAAGTAGGATATGCGAATGGAACAGTTGTAAAACCAACTTATGAGGCAGTTTCTAAAGGTGTAACAGGAGCTGCAGAAACCGTTAAAGTTGTCTATGACCCCGAAGAAATTGATTTAGAACTGTTAATTGACTTGTTTTTCAAAACGATCGATCCAACACTTTTAAATCAACAAGGGAATGATATAGGAACCCAATACCGGACAGGTATTTTTTTCTCCAATAAAGAAGATGAAAGTTTAGTACATCAAAAAATTGAGGAATTAGGGAGGGCTTATCCGCAAAAGAAAATAGTGGTAGAATTTGGACCTGTAAAGAGTTTTTATGATGCAGAAACATATCATCAAGATTATTTGGACAAAAATCCTGGAGGCTATTGTCATATAGGAGCAGATTTATTTGAATTAGCAAAGAAGGCAAATCCTGTCAAAGTGGGGGAATATAAAAAAAAGGATAAAGAAACCTTAAAAAAAGAACTTACGGATATCCAGTACAATGTAACGCAAAAAAACGCTACCGAAAGAGCTTTTGATAATGAGTACTGGAATGAATTTAGAGAAGGGATCTATGTTGATGTGACGACAGGCGAACCATTGTTTATATCTTCAGATAAGTTTGAGTCGGATTGTGGATGGCCAAGTTTTTCAAAACCGATTAGTGAGAAAATAGTGAAGGAACTATCGGATAATTCATACGGAATGGAACGTACTGAAGTGCGCAGTAAGACAGGCGATGCACATTTAGGACATATTTTTAATGATGGTCCTGCAGATAAAGGAGGTTTAAGATATTGTATCAATAGTGCATCTATCAAATTTATTCCTAAAGATGAAATGGCTACGAAAGGTTATGCTAAGTATATCGCATTGTTAGAGAAAAAAGATCAGAAGTCAATTAAATAACATGTTGTTAGGTAGTTCTTTATTTTATAATCATTTCGAATTATCAGGATGTAAATTTATACATAAGATCATCCGTACATGATAAAGTTATTTATATAAGTGTTATCATTATATAGGCGATGTGTTAAAATTATTATAGACAATCTCAGAGAGAGTAAGACATTTTAAAGATGAACTTACTCTCTTTTTTTATCTATTTATTTTTCCCTCGAACCGCTTAAAATATCTATTCATATACATTTAACAGGGACGTAATTTATAACATGCATTCACGCGACGTCATTTACTTTAATAATGATGGATTGTCTATTCACCTTCAGTATACTGTTTTTTAGCGAGTTTAATATATTGTTAATCTAAATGTAATAAACAATATACGTTGTTTGTCTTAATTTTGAATCAGAAAGTTAAAGGAAATTATTAAGGGAAAAATTATCCAAAAATCTACTCATTTAAAGCACAACAAACGAGTACTAAAAAATAAAACATGATGACAACGTTAGTAAAAACATTCGCAGCGGTAGCATTAGTAACTTTAGGTAGCATTACTATGGCGGCAGATAAACCAGAAAAAAGTATGGTTAATCTTTCTACAGCTAACTTAGCAATTGGTCAATATATAGAAATCATTACCGAAGGACAATCAATAGGATTAGAGCAGTTGTTTGCAAGCGATTTTAATCAGAAAGTCCAAGGGACACATGCAAAAACAAATAGTCGATCAGAACTTATTAACTTCTTTAAAAAGCAAAAAGGAGAGCGATTAAACTGTAAGACTACTACACAGATTTTAGAAACCTCCAAAGACTACGCTATTGCCAAAGTGATCATGCAATTCGATAGCTTTACCAAGATTGACATTGTAACTTTAATCAACGATAAGGGGACTTGGAAAATAACGGACTCCGTCACCTCATATAAATAGAAAATTTCACTGAAAAATATAGGTTTTATATCAGGCCATATCGTTAGATATGGCTTTTTCTATTAGACATACATTTCTATAATATTACTCTTTTTGTTCTAAGATATTATAACTTTATTAGAACTAAAGAGTCAACATCTTGACAAACTGATGAATTTATTAAAATGTGAATAAGTTATTTTTACTGAAATATTTATTTGAATAAACATGAAAAAAGTAACAATTAAAAATACAGATTTAGAAATTGCTCCGATCAATTTTGGAGGTAATGTTTTTGGATGGACTTTAGATGAAAAAGAATCATTTGATATTTTAGACGCGTTTGTAGATGAAGGTTTTAATTTTGTGGATACTGCAGATACATATTCTTGGTGGGTGAATGGAGTAGGAGGCCAGTCTGAGACTATCATTGGAAAATGGATGAAGCTACGTAATAACAGAGAAAATATTGTCATTGCAACAAAAGTGGGATCTGAAACAAAAGAACATCCTGTTGATATCAGTAAAAAACATATCCTGAAATCCGTTGATGAATCTTTACAGCGTTTAGGTACAGACCATATCGATCTGTATTATACGCATTTTGATGATCAAATAACACCAATTGAGGAAACATTATCTGCGTATGACGAGATTATTAAGGCTGGTAAAGTTCGTTATATTGCAGCTTCTAATCTATCCCCTAAGCGATTGATAGAATCTTTTGATGTTGCTGAGAAGAACAATTTTCCGAAATATGTAGCGCTTCAACCACATTATAATTTGATGGAACGCACTACTTTTGAAAAAGATTACGCGCCTTTAGTTGAAAAATACAATTTAAGTACTTTTTCATACTGGTCATTAGCCGCCGGATTTCTAACAGGAAAATATAGAAATGAATCAGATCTTAACAAGAGTGCGCGTGGTGAAGGAGTGCGGAAATATTTAAATGCTGAGGGATTAAATGTGCTGTCTGCTCTTGATAAAATCGCATTGAAATATCATACACAACCAGCAACAATAGCCTTAGCGTGGCTACTGGCCAATCCATTAATTACAGCACCAATAGTAAGCGCAACGAGTAATAATCAATTGAAAACGCTATTTGATGCTCCTAAAATCACTTTAGATCAGGAAGATTTAGCATTATTGAATGAGGTCAGTAAATAATTGAGATTTTGGTACTAATGGTAAGAATATTATTTATAATGGTATAAATTACGGATGTTTAAAAAGTAAAGGATCTGTCTATTTTTTTTTAAGTAGCTTTATGATAACACACTGTGTTGCTCAATACATAAATATGAAGACCATACTACTTATACTGCTCATTATAGTCGCTTTATTGATGATTTACTTTGGAATTAGAGGAAATCTATTACCCCCCATATTAACTGGATTAGGATTTATTATTATAGCAATCTTATTTAAAATCGGCGTCAAGAAATAATTTGACGCCGATTTTAAATTATATCGCTTGGGAAAATAGGTCATCTATATCAACTATTTAAACAAGTTTAAAGAAGATGCGATCCGGCATGCTTCAATTGAATTCGTAACACGAAGTTTTTCAAGAATATTTTGTCGGTGTCGATTGACAGTATTAATACTGATGGAGAGGTCATCAGCAATTTCTTTACTGCGTCTGCCAATTTTTATTAAACTAAGAATTTCTATCTCTCGCTTGGATAATAAATTGCTACTTTCCTGTTTTTCAGGTTGAATAATTTGCCCTGTAACACTATTCACAATAAAGCCCTCGTAAGACTCTGTGTTATCGGACAAATGTGCAAAATTGTATAAACATAGGGCTAACCAAATACTGCCATTAGGTGAATTCTGAACATAATACATGCGATGGGATATCCATATATACTGACCTTCCTGATTGTACATCCTGATCTTACTAATGACATGAAAATTGTGACGGTCAGTAAGAGGTATATGTTTTATAAAATGAAAATATTGCAATTCAAGGATATGCTTCCGTAGTAGATCATCAGGGTGAATAAGCTTGAAAATTGCATCTTCCCATATGGAATCAATCTCTGAATCATGATCTGATAATCCTAGTGTTTGGGCAAGCCCTCCGTTGTAGATATAGCTTTTGTCATTTTTAAGATCACTCAAAACCGCTATCGAATTTTCAATATGAGCATAAAATTGTGCAATATATTGACATTGCTGAAGCAGTTTGTGAGGATCTGGCTCTTGTTCAAATACTTGCTCTAAAAGCTTTTCGTTAAGAACTCCTGCAATGTTATTCATATCTTAAAAAATGGTTATTTATCAGTATTGATAATCTTTAAACGCTCGTATACCTTTGCTAAAGTAAAAAATTATAAGATTATTTGAATACAGAGATGAAGAAATTAATACTACTTATGATGACTGTTCTTTGCCAACAGTTGACAATGGCACAAAATCTAACGAAAATGCAGTGGTTTAATGAACCGGCAAAGTGGGAGGTAAAGGACCAAACGCTGAGTATGTTCGTAACACCCCAGAGTGATTATTGGCGTATATCACATTATGGATTTACTGTTGACGATGCTCCATTTTATTATGGAACTTATGGTGGTGAGTTTGAGACAAAAGTAAAAATTTCTGCTGACTATAAAGCGAGATTTGATCAGATGGGATTGATGCTACGGATTGATAAAGAAAATTATATTAAAGCAGGAATCGAGTTTGTTGATGGAAAATACAATTTAAGTACTGTCGTGACACACCGCACCAGTGATTGGAGTATCATCAGTCTAGAAAAAGCCATTCCATACGTATGGATAAAAGCTGTAAGGAGGTTGGATGCTGTAGAGATATTTTACTCTTTTGATGATAAAAGTTATACTTTAATGCGTAATGCCTATTTACAAGATAATACACCTGTTATGGTGGGCTTAATGGCGGCATGTCCTGATGGTAATGGTTTTAACGCAACATTTGAGCATTTCGAAGTGAAACATCTTGCTGATCAAAGACGCTTAGAATGGTTAAAAAATCATGCAAACTAAATGGTACATGTTCATGCCTCAATAAAAAAAATAGAAGTACCCCAGTATTTTTAGTGAAAATTTAATAACTGAATCGGATAATAGCTACAGATTAGCTTTATCCGATTTTTCATTTCCTTTTTTGATGTTAATGCATTGGCATTGTTGCCAATATAAAAATTTGTTTAACAGATAATATGATTAATAAACGATGCTATATGGTGCTTTAGTTCAGGTTTTAAAAATAATTACATAAAATCTACTTAGTTGGTAGACTTTATTAAATTTATTTTTATATTTGCCTTATCGTTACTCAATTGGCGTTGGCAAACGAAACCGAAATTAATATTCATTATTTAACAAAGTTTATGAAAAACAATCTTACTAACCCATCTACAAGAGCAGTCTCCGTGACTGATTATGTTTCCTTTAATTCCCTTCCTGCTGGATGCGAATGTGCATCTAATTTCAAAAAATCTTCTTTAAAAAAATAGGGGAAGCTTTAACGCTCCCCCAAGTTTGGATATAATGAACCACAAGTCTTCAATTGGCGTTGGCACTTGTAAGTATTCACTATTAAACACCGTAAAACTATGAAAAAATTAGGAGTACTTCGGTATTCTATACTTATTTTGTTCTTAATACGCAGCCTGAATTCGCTGTATGCTCAAATAGAACCTAAACCGATAATAAATGCCTCCTTAGTTGGTACAGTTATCGATGCTTCCAGTAAAGAACCCATTGAAGGTGTTACTGTGCAATTGGAAGCAGTAACACATAGTGTAAAAACAGATGGAAATGGGCGGTTTCAATTTGTCACAGGTCAAAAACTCCCTTTTACGCTGATTGTATCTTTTGTCGGGTATGAAAAGAAAAAGATTGTTATCAATACATCACCTACTGTAATTGAATTAAGCCCTACTACGGAAGATCTTGATGAAGTCGTAGTGGTAGGCTATGGTACGCAGAAACGCCGCGATTTGACGGGATCAGTTGCTTCCTTAAATGAGTCTTTATTGAAACAGAATGTATCATCGCTAGATCAGACTTTGAAAGGTGGTATATCAGGGGTGCAGGTTACGCAAACTTCTGGGCAGCCGGGCGGTGGTGTCAGTATACGTATTCGTGGAGGCGCATCTATTCAGGGGGGAAATGAACCCTTATATGTTATTGATGGTTTTCCCATATATAATCAAACAGAGAGTACTGGAGTAGGTAGTGGAACTCCTGTCAATCCCATGTCGAGCATCAATCCAAGTGATGTCGAAAGTATTGAAGTTTTAAAAGATGCTGCTGCAACAGCAATCTACGGTTCTCGTGGTGCTAACGGCGTAATATTGGTGACAACTAAGAAAGGTAAAGCAGGTCGTGTACAACTGAACTATGATGGTAGTATAGGACAACAACAGGTGTTAAAAAAAATAGATGTCCTAACAGCTCCAGATTTTGCTATTCTTCGCAATGAGGCCTTATATGATGCATATCCGAATCTGGGAAAATTTCAGTACCTCACACAAGACAAAATCGATCAATTAGGTTCAGGAACAAATTGGCAAAAAGAAGCTTTCCAAAATGGACAGATTACGAATCATCAATTATCTTTATCAGGTGGAGCTGAACAGGTGCAATATTTTATTGGAGCTAATTATTTTGACCAAGATGGAGTAATTAAAAATACAGATTTTAAGCGTTTAGGTTTCCGTTCCAATATCAATGCTAATCCTTTTAAGCGCTTAAATGTTGGCGCTAATTTTTCAATTAACAGAACAACATCTCAAATTGCACCATCAGGAATTATCAATGCATTATTGATAATGCCTCCAACCGCAACCATATATGATGCCGATGGATCCTACACATTAAGAAATCCGTTTGAAAACATTTTTGCAAATCCTATTGCAACATTAAAAGAAACCACCAATACATCAAACGCATTACGCATTTTGGGAACTTCATTTGCTCAATATGATATTATAGAAGGGCTTCAAGCGAAAGTGTTATTAGGTGTAGATTTAAACAATAGGACCGATAAATTTTATTTGCCTTCTTACATCTACGAGGGGGCAGGTAACAATGGAAAAGCAAATTTAGGTAATCTAGATTCATATTCATGGCTGAATGAAAATACGTTAAACTATACCACTTCTTTTCAAGATCATCATTTAAATGCTTTAGTTGGATTTACGCAACAGGAAGCAAAGAATGAGACCTTCAACGCGGGAGCTGAAAATTTCGTAACGGATGATCTTTTGTATAACAGTCTGCAAAGTGGATCAACCCTTGTCCGTCCAAATTCCGATGCTTATTCTTGGATACTGCATTCTTATCTGGCTCGTGTAAATTATAATTATGCCAATAAATATTATTTATCAGCCAGTATCAGGCGCGACGGTAGCTCTAGATTTGGAGCTGATAATAAATGGGGAAATTTTCCTTCATTAGCTTTTTCATGGAGAGCTAGCAACGAAAGCTTTTTTAAAGAAACGTTCAGTGCGGTCAATGATTTAAAAATCCGAGCTAGTTTTGGAACTACGGGCAACCAGGAGATCGGTCAGTATCAGTCGCTTTCGACATTATATAACTTAAATTATTTATTTGGCAATAAAATAGTAACCGGTTTTGCTTCGCAACGTATACCAAATAAAAATTTAGGTTGGGAAACGACCTATCAGTATGATGGAGGATTTGATATTGCGCTATTTAACAGTAAACTACAGTTTACCTTAGACTACTACTACAAAAAAACCACCGATTTATTACTTAATGTTGAAATTCCATGGACATCAGGTTATGCATCTTCTTTACAGAATTTTGGTTCAGTTTCCAACAAAGGATTTGAATTTGGCTTGAAAACCAGGAACCTAAATGGAAAATTTGTCTGGAATACAGATGTGAACTTTTCATTCAATCGAAATCAAGTATTAACCATTGGTACAGGAGCACAATCTTATATTTCTGGAAATTATATCATTAAAGTTGGTGAACCTCTCGGAACTTTTTATGGCACACAGATCGATGGAATTTTACAAAAAGGAGAGGAATCAACTAAAGGTTTATTTACTGGAAATGCCATACCAAAAGCTGGGGATCGTCTTTACAAAGATATCGACGGTGACGGTAAATTTACAACAGCAAATGACCGTGGCATCATTGGAAATGCACAACCAGATTTTATTTTTGGACTAACCAATACGCTTTCTTATCGCGGCTTTGATCTTACTTTTTTAATACAAGGAACAGTTGGAAATGAGTTACTTAATATCAATCGTCAAAACTTGGAAATGTTTACGGGACAACAAAATGCATCAACAGATGCTTTAGACAGATGGACTGAAACAAATGCCAGTCAAAGCTATCCTAGAGCGAAATTAGATCCTGCTCCAATTTTTTCAGATCAGTTTGTTGAGAATGGTTCATTTGTCAGATTAAAGTCTTTTCAATTTGGCTATACCATTCCTAAACATGTATTAAATGCTACTCGAATATCCAATTTGAACGTATACCTATCTGGACAAAATTTACTTACCTGGAGTAAGTACAAAGGTTTTGATCCTGAAGTGACATCAGGTAGTAACGTACAGATAGGGACAGATTCTGGAATTTATCCAGCTTCACGCTCCCTCACAGTAGGTCTTTCTTTAACATTTTAATCCAGAGGCACATGAAAATTACAAATATATTATTCGCATCCACATTATTGATTGGAATCGTATCATGCTCAAAATTAGATGAGAAACCGGAAAGTCTACTGGTTTCTGAGCAGTTTTATCTGAATGAAAATCAAGCTGTTTCTGCTGTTAACGGAACATATCGCAAACTATATGAAAGCGGACAGTCCATCTATAATAGTCTTTTTCAAATTGGAGTAGAAATGGCGACTGATGATTATGAAGCCGGACCAAGAGCGCGGAATGCACATGTACGTGCGATCAGTAACTTGACACACGATGCATCGAATGACCGGATGGAACAATTGTGGAAACAAAGTTACGACGCTATAAATGCTTCAAATCAAAATATAGAATACATCGCTTTGATATCACCTGAAAAGATTAATGACGCAATCCGTAAGCGTTTAATTAATGAAGCCAAGTTTTTAAGAGCACTGCATTATTTTAATTTAGTTCGTTGGTTTGGTCCCGTTCCTTTAGTTCTAAAACCTGTAACATCACTTAGCACGGAAGAGCTTTATGTAACCAAGGCTTCTGAAAAAGAAGTCTATAACCAAATTATTGCAGATCTTAAAGATGCAGAAAATCTACCCAATTATAAATCTTACGGTGACAACGATAAAGGAAGAGCTTCATCAGGAGCTGCCAAAAGTATACTGGCAAAGGTATATTTAACACAACAAGATTGGTCAAATGCAAAATTAAAAGCACAGGATGTAATTGATAAAGAGGGATATGATTTGTTTCCCGAATTTACGGATGTATTCAATATCGATAAGAAAAACGGTATTGAACATATTTTCTCTGCACAATTCAAAGGGAACAGTGGATATCAGGGAAATTCGCTTGCAAGTAGATCTGCACCTGCGGATATTCCGGGTATTAATGGTGACTATGCGGATGCTTGGCATGCTGAAGGTGGTTTATATGGTACTTTTTCTAAACAGGATAAACGTTTAAATACCACATTTACTACAGGGATGATTTCTCCGGTCGATGGTAAGTATTATGCTCTTGCAAAACCTCAATTTAATAAATATTATGATGAGAGTGTAGTAGGCAACCAAAGTCAATCTTCTAAAAATTTACCCATTATTCGTTATGCTGAAGTATTGCTCATATTGGCAGAAGCTGAAAATGAACTCAATGGATCAAGTTCACTAGCACAGACTTTTCTAAATAAAGTTAGAATGCGTGCAGCAACAGGTGATATCGAAAAAAATTTAAGTAAAGATGATTTTAGAGAAGCAGTATTTGAAGAGAGAAGGAAGGAGTTAACTTTTGAATATCAAAGGTGGTTTGACTTAGCGCGCAGAGGGGCAACCTATTATGTTGCAAAACTAAAGGCCGCAGGTAAAACAAATGCGGCTCCAAGACATATTCATTTTCCCACGCCACAACGCGAACTGAATTTAAATCCAAATCTTAAACAGCATCCAGATTGGGTTAATAATTAAAATCAATTCACATTCATTAAAAATTTCACATAATGAAAAGAAACTATTATTTATTGACGCTCTTAATGACTTTAAGCAGCCTCGCTGGATGGTCCCAGGACAAACGTCCAAATGTGATCTTGATCTTGGTCGATGATCTCGGTTTTTCAGATATTGAACCATATGGTGCATCTGATATCCATACCCCAAATCTAACAGAATTGGCATCTCAAGGAACTCGTTTTCAAGAATTTTATAACAACTCGATCTGTGCTCCAACAAGAGCATCTTTATTGACAGGGCAATATGCCCATAAGGCAGGACTAGGTTATTTCAATGTAAACCTTGGACTTCCTGCATATCAAGGTTTCTTGAATAAAGAATCGCCAACGTTGGCAGAAGTCTTAAAAAAGGCAGGTTATTCCACTATTATATCAGGCAAATGGCATGTTGGGGACGATTACGATCAGTGGCCAGCACAACGAGGATTTGAACGGTCGTTCAATTTTGTAGGAGGTGCGTCTAATTTTTATGAAATCAGCGATTCTACTCAAGCGACAGTGCCTTTGTACAAGAATAATAAACCCTTCTACTTACCTAAAGATCGATATCTGACCGATGAAATTACCGATCAGGCAATTGGATTTTTGAAAGAGCAACATCATGATAAAAAGCCATTCTTTCTATACCTAGCCTTTAATGCACCACACTGGCCTCTACAGGCACCAGAAGAAGAAACGCAAAAGTATCAGGGAACTTATACTATTGGTTGGGACAGTTTACGCACAAAACGATATGAAAATGCTATTAAACAAGGCGTATTCCCTGCGAAGCAGAAAATAAGTGCTAAAGATACATTAACGCAAGGATGGAATAAATTAACCTATGATGAGCAACAATACTGGAAAAGAAGACAGCAAGTATTTGCAGGTATGATTGATCGTGTGGATCAAAGTATCGGTAAGATTCGTCAGACCCTAAAAGAGTTAAAAGTTGATGACAATACAATCATTATATTTTTGTCTGACAATGGTGCACAAGGTGGTGATCGAGCCCGTATTTATACAAGCAGAAACACGGGTACTGTTGGTTCTGCAGGATCTTATGATGTGCAAAATAGCAATTGGTCACAAATGGGAAATTCACCATTAAGAAGTTACAAGGATAACCCATACGAGGGCGGTATTGGCGCTCCTTTTATTGTTTGGTACCCTAAGGAAGTAAAAGCCAACACCATTAAAAGAGGAACTGGACATCTAATTGATATTGCTCCAACATTATATGATTATGCCCAAGCAAAGTACCCAAATACGAATTATGGGACCGCTACCAATACACTTCCCGGAGTCAGCCTTAGAAAACTGTTAAATACTGATCTGGCACAGGTGGAGCGTAATCAAGCTTTATTTTGGGAACGTGCCGGCAATCGAGCTGTCCGTTTCGGAAAATGGAAACTGGTGTCTACCTATCGTAACGGGAATAATGTAGAGTTATATGACATCGATACAGATAGAGGAGAGAATCATAATGTCGCGTCTCAGAATCCTCAAGTTGTAAAACAGCTTGAAGAACTGTATCGAAAATGGGCAAAAGAAAACGACGTTGTCAATTATGACCGAATCAAAGGACAATCCTCATTTCGCTAACATTTAAAATCAAACATTACCATGAAAAAAATATTTTCCATATTATATTTAACTGCAAGCCTAACGACACTTGGTGTAGCACAGCAAAAAAAGCCTAACATCGTGCTAATCTTAGCCGATGATTTGGGTTATTCAGATCTTGGCGCATACGGAGGTGAGATTGAAACCCCCAACTTAGATCGGCTTGCATCAGAAGGATTGCGGTTACGTGAGTTCTATAATAATTCCATTTGTGCACCCACTCGTGCGTCTTTATTGACAGGGCAGTATCAGCATAAAGCTGGAGTAGGCTATTTTTCTAATGACCTCGGATTACCTGCTTATCAAGGATATATTAATCAAGAATCACTAACCCTTGCTGAAGTATTGAAGGAAAACGGTTATAACACCATCACATCCGGTAAATGGCATGTATCTGGCAAAGGGACGAGCCTTCCTTGGCAGCGTGGTTTTGATCTCGTATTTCCAAAGGATGAAAAGAGTTCTGATTCAGGTGCGCCGGGTTTTAAAGGTGAAACAGATGCACAAGGATATCCACTTCCTGAAAACTATGCTACCAATGTAATCAATCAACATGCTTTATCATTTTTGGATCAAGTAAAAGATGATAAAAAACCCTTTTTCCTCTATTTAGCTCATACAGCTCCACACTGGCCTTTAATAGCGCTACCTCAGGATATTGCAAAATATAAGGGGAAATACGATAAAGGCTGGGAAGCAATTCGTCAAGAAAGATTTAAACGTCAGAAGGAGTTAGGTTTAATTACACCTGATACCAAATTATCAATACGTGATGAAGATATTTACGATTGGGACCGACTATCTTTTGATCAACGTCAATTGTGGGCAAAGAAAATGGAAATATATGCCGCTATGGTCGACCGCTTAGATCAGAGTATTGGTCACCTTATCCAGAAATTGAAAGACAATAATCAACTGGATAATACACTCATTGTTTTTTTATCCGACAATGGAGCTCCAGCTGAAGATTTAGTGAAGTGGCATCATGGCGCAAGAATAAACTCAGGGCCTGTAGGCACTACAGGTTCGTATGAATCACAGAGTAAAAACTGGTCATATGCTTCCAACACACCTTATAAAGCATTTAAAGATTACACATATGAAGGTGGTATTAATACACCATTTATAGCTTGGTTTCCTAATCGAATAAAGGCAAATACCATTAAAAATGGGACGGGACATATTATTGATTTAGCACCAACATTCTACGCTTTAGCAGGAGCGACATATCCAAAAACATACAAGGGTTTAAAAACCAATGATTTAAAAGGTAAAAATCTGTTGCCTGTTATTTTTGATGATAAGAATAAAATTGACAGACCTGAAGGACTTTTCTGGGAACGTGCCGGTAATCGCGCGGCTCGAATAGGCAAATGGAAGTTGATCTCAACTTGGCCCTCTTATAAATGGGAATTGTATAATTTAGAAAACGACCCTACTGAAATAAAAGATGTTGCTAGCCAAAATCATGATGTGGTATCCCAATTATCTCAAGCATATTTCAAATGGGCTAAAATAAACGGTGTTGTTGATTTCGCCGAACTTGAGGATCGTGAACCGGTATCTATGAAAGAATTTAGAAAAAGTAAGACACAAGAAATAGCAGCACCCGCTTTCCGTTTTTAGTGAATTATCTTTTCTAAAAAATGAACTCGTAACAATTTAAGAAAATTCGACATTTATATCGTGTTTAACAAATGAAAAAACAGATTACATTAATCCTAATTTTATTGGTCATCACAGTGTTTGATGGCAAAGGACAAAACCAATCATCTCCGATAGAGAAGGAGAAGAGAGAACAAAAAGATTTTCGCGTAAAAGCGGCGTTATTTCATGAAAAAATAAGCCAACAGGATAAGCCTCAGATTTTAGATGCTCGCAGTGCTGAAGAATATGAACAGGCACATTTACCACAAGCTCGTCAGATCGATCCTGCCGTTAAAGGTTATGAACAGCAATTGGGTCGATTAATTAAAAGTCAACCAGTCTTTATCTATTCTATCCAAACCGGGCGATCTACAAAAATCGCTAATTTACTCGCAGAACGTGGATTTACAAAGATCTATGTTTTGGCACCTGGTATTTCAGCTTGGATCGGAGCAGGATATCCAGTAGAGGTAGCAACTGTAAATAAAAATAGAATTTTATTGGCTGATTTTAAAACAGCATTGAAATCTCAGGAATATGTTCTCGTTGACTTCGGATCAAACTATTGCCCCCCTTGTAAAAAAGTAATACCAGTATTAGATTCAATCAACAGCAAGGCGGAAAATAATATCAAAACAATTTTAGTAGAAATAGATGCAAATCCTGAAATAATTAAAGATTTTAAAATAACTTCCATACCAACATTAATTCTTTATAAGAATGGTGAACCTATATGGAAAAAAACAGGTATTCCCTCCGTTGCAGAAATTGTAGCTGCAAGTGTCAAGTAGTGGTCTTGACGTGCTATAAGCATTATGATTTTAATAGCTAATCTGTATTATACAGGTTAGCTATTTTTGTATCCTAGTTCTGTCTTGTTTTTCCAAAATCAGGTTTTAGTGACTTAAATTCCCATGTATTCATAGTATATGTAAATTTCCCTTTCTCCATCTGCCTTACATCTATTGCAATTCGCTTCTCTCAGATAGTGATGAAATATAATTTCAGAATGATAGCATTACCCTTGTACAAGTCATCCATTAAACTGCATAAATCTTATTTTGTAATGTAGATCATTTTTGTATATTTACGATAAGTAACCAATTATTTAATTACCAGAAACAACCCATATTCTTAACAATTTGATAACCTCCTAAAAGGATTAAGCTGTTTGTTTTTTAAATAAATTTGCCCGTGGTTTTCAAACCACAAAACCACAGATGTAGAAGATAAAACATATCAATTAACATGAATAAAACGGTAACAGAAATTGAAGAAATCGTAGCAATGTCGAGGGGAGACGTAAAGGCTTTCAATGCATTATATGCGCGGTATCATAAACCTGTACATGCAAATATTCTAAAATTAATCGATAATCGTGAATTAGCGACGGAAGTGTTGCAAGATGTTTTTTTATCGCTTTGGCAGAATCGATTTAAGATACAGGTTGATCGTCCTGTTGGAGGCTGGTTATTTGTTGTCAGTTATAATAAATCGCTTAATGTTTTACGCAGTAAGTTGAAAGAATCAGTTGCGTATATTGCCAATTATCCCGAAGAAATTTATGCCGAGGAAGATAGCAGTATTCAAGAAGAAATTTTCAATAAGCAAATGGAAATCTTGGAAGAAGCCGTTGCCGTATTACCAAAAAGAAAACGGGAAGTATTTAAATTGTGTCGTTATGAGGGGCGCACAAAAGAAGATGTAGCTGATCTTTTAGGACTTAGCCCACAATCGGTAGCAGATTATCTCAAACAATCGAACAAAGCCATTAGAGAATATGTCGCTAAGCAATACCCTGCCTATGCAGAAAGATCATTACTCATCGTCTTTCTTCTCGCGAATCTTTAATTTTTTTTATCCACTCCTTATTGCCTTATCTCCGGAACATTCCGATCTGAATCATAGTAAACCGCTTCATAAGTACTTTACAAAAGGCTTTTTTACAAAAAAAAATAATCCTTTGTACCTCCGTAAAATTCGAATTATTATTTCTTTTTAAGTACGTTGGGTGATTCATCTCTCCCAAAGATTATTTGTCTTTTTTTGATAAGTATAAAAGCAAGAGTATTGCGTTTACATTAAGGCTCAAATATAATCTTTCTCATACGTGATCATGTCTTTAGTATTAAGCGATGTATCCACATGTTTAATTGATGTTTTATTAATAATTTCTTAACAACAAAAGCATCCCCTTTGGAAATTTCCTGTGTATTTACTATTGATGAAGCAACAGATTCTTAATTTAATTACTCGTTTTTGGGAAGGAAAACTTTCTAAAAATGATCAGCATAAACTATTGTCCGACTTAGAAGATTCCAAACACCCTCTAATGGAGGAACTTCGGAATGATTTTGCAACAGTACATGAAAACGAAAAATTGGCAACAGAAGAAGAGTATCAACAGATGTTATTCGGTATTCATGAAAAAATGGGAGTGATCAAAGCATTACCTAATCGACGTCGTTTAAAAATAGGCTGGTCTATTGCCGCTTCCATTTTATTGGCTATGGGAATATTTGGGTATCACTTTGTCCAAACAAATTTGCCTGTTCCCAGTACAACAGTACAAATACCAGAACCACTCATATATGAACTTGCCAACAGCAGTACAGATACGCTTACCTATAAAATGAAAGATGGATCTCGGATTATTTTATCCCCTAATAGTAATATTTATTATACAAAAGAATATGGAAACATCGATAGAAAACTGACACTAATTGGAGAAGCGAGATTTAATGTCGCCCATGATGCGCAACGACCATTTATTGTATCCGCCAACGGTTATACAACAACGGCACTTGGTACTGAATTTACAGTCGATAGTTATACTAAAAGTAAATTATCGGTTAGGTTAATATCTGGAAAAATAGTTGTGAAATCAACGAATCGCAGTCCATTTGAAATGAAAGATCAGGTGCTCAAGCCTGGACAACAGTTATTGATTGATGATCATTTTAAAACAGCTTTATTAGTTGATCGACAAGAAAAAGCGAACAATCTAAAATTAGCGGACAACGTGAAATCAGACGAACATAAACAAGAGGGTGGCCTGCAGTTTGATCAGACGCCACTTCCACAGGTGTTTTCTAAGATTGTAAAACTAAAGGGTGTAATCATTAATCTAGAAGAGGTATCTCTTGAAGGACTATCCTTTACTGGGAAATTTGAAGAACATTATCCACTGGATGTTATGCTATCCATTATTTGTCAGATGAATGAACTTACCTATACCCATAGCAATAACAGTATAATCATTAAAAATAAAAAGCAATAAAAGAAGTAAATAATACCGTTTAAATTTTAGTTCATGCGGTACAAACCACCTACAAATTAAAAGACTAAATGAAATGAAAAGAAACCCGATGAAGTTAAGAGCATTATTGACAATGCTATCGATCTCCGTTGCTCTGCAATCTTATGCCCAGTCCAATGGGCAAATAAGAGGTACCATTATGGATAATAATGGTGTTGTCAAAACAGGAGCGACGGTTGTACTTTTAGATACGAAAGGACAAGTTGTCACGAGTATATCGACAGATCAAAAAGGTGTATTTGTATTTAAAGAATTAAATGAAGATGCGAAGTATAAGATAAAGGTTTCCATGATTGGGTACGAATCTTACCTTGAAGAGCTTAAAGGTATAAAGAGTGGTGATAGTAACTCAATTTTGATTACATTGAAAGAGCAACTTTCAGCTCTTGATGAGGTGGTTGTCATTGGTTACGGTCAGCAAAAAAGGGGAGATTTAACAACTGCTGTAAGCTCTTTACCTAATGTCGCAGAAAATGTTGCTCGTCCATTAACTAACGTGGCAGATCTGATGCAAGGAAACGTTGCAGGAGTAACGGTGATGTCAGCAGGTGGCGATCCTTCGGCAATGCCCAAAGTGATGATTAGAGGAATGGGGACACTAAACGCCGAATCGCCACTTTATGTAGTCGATGGAGCACCCTATTATGGCGGACCTATCAATCCAAATGATATTGAAAGCATGGATATCTTGAAAGATGCAGCTTCTGCAGCTATCTATGGAGCTCAGGCATCATCTGGAGTTATCGTGATCACAACTAAAAGCGGTAAAGCTGGAGCGCCCAAACTAAGTGTCGATCTGTATCGAGGTTGGCAAAATGCGAGTAATCTACCGACTGCTTTGAACGCGACACAATACGCCCAAGCCTATAATGATGCAGCGAAAAGAGATGGAGTGAATCCTGCCGATGGTCATAATGCGACATTAAATCCTTGGGGACAGGAAACCCGTACCAATTGGATGAATGAAATCTTCAGAACAGGGAATATTTTAAATGCAAATGCGCAGGTGTCTGGTGGATCAGAACGATCCAGGTATAATTCTTCATTTGGTTATCACGATAAGGAAGGTTTATTGCTGAATACAGGTTACAAACGTTTTGCTTATCGTTTGAAATCCGAATTTGATTTTTTTGATCGATTGACATTAGGACAAAATTTTTATGTCAACCATACCACCGCTCGAGGTACAAATACATCTAGCAGTTATAGTGGATCGATCATCAATGCAATTTATATGAATCCTGCAGCACCTGTATATGATGAGAAAGGATTATTTCACGGTACTGTTCCTTTTAATTTATCGCAATTTTCATCTGCATATGGTGATACTTATAATCCAGTAGCTTTACTTCTACGTCCAACAGTTAACAATCCGACACTTAACCTCAATGGTAATGTTTTTGCCAAAGTGGATTTATGGGATGGTCTAACCTTCAAATCTAATTTTGTTTTGGATATAAATCGGTATTCTTTAAAAAGATTTGATCCCAAAATACCAGAAATTGGAAGATCAAATGGCAACAATTATTTGACGCAAGAAGAAGCTCGTACAGATCGTTGGATTTGGGATCAGCAATTGAATTATACGAAACGTTTTGGTGATCACCAGATTGACGCTGTAGCAGTATACTCTGCTCAGAAAACAAAGTATGAACAATACTACATTCAGGGAATGGGATTTGAACGGGAAGACGATTGGTATCAATATATCGAGAATGCACAATCTATACCAGGAATTCCAACAAGTGATGTCTGGGAAGATGCACTAACATCTGCTATTGCTCGTGTTAATTACAATTATGCAGGACGGTATTATTTAGGAGCAAGTATCCGGCAGGATCGCAGTTCGCGCTTACCAATAAATAATCGATCGGATGTATTTACATCAATTTCGGGAGCCTGGAAAATTTCTTCAGAATCATTTTTTAAAAGTGACTTTATTAATGATTTAAAAATACGCGCTTCTTGGGGTCAGATCGGGAACATTCAAACTGTTGATAAATACGCATATAACTTACCTTTGAATAGCGGTACTGTCACACCTTTAGGGTCGGAAGGTATTTTGGTACGCCATTTTGCAATGATCAAACAAGGTAATCCTAATCTCATCTGGGAGACTTCCGAATCATGGGATATCGGTCTGGATATGACTTTATTTCATCAGTTAAGTTTTACAGCAGATTATTATCGGAAAAAGACCATCGGAATGATCAATGAAATTCTTCCAGATCCACACTCAGGTATGCAGAGAGGCCCTACAATTAATACAGGTGACGTGATGAACAAGGGATTTGAATTTAGCGGAAAATATAATCATCAATTTGGAGATTGGAGACTTGGTTTAAATGCTAATATTGCCTTCAATCGTAATGAGGTATTACATCTGAATGGAGTTAATAGCGAATTTATTGAAAATCCAGGAGAAGTTAGGGGTATATTGTCTCCATATCGGTCCACGCCAGGACAAGCCTTATATTCTTACTATTTGATTCCGAATACCGGAATATTTAATTCCGAAGCAGAAGTACAGGCGCATAGCCTAAATGGTAAGCTTATTCAACCCTTTGCACGTCCTGGTGATTTAAAATTCGAAGATACAAATGGTGACGGTAAAATCAGTTTTGATGATCGTGTATATATGGGTAGTGCGATTCCTAAGTTCACCTATGGTTTTGCCCTTAATTTAGATTATAAAAACTTTGATCTAAATGTATTAACCTATGGAATTTCAGGAGCAAAAATTTTTAACGGATATAAATTCACAGCCTATAACGCGGGCTTACAGGGTTATAATCTGGATAATCGTGTCCTAAATGCCTGGACGCCGGATAATCTAAATAGTAATATTCCAGCACTTTCTTCTAAAGATCCAAATGCTAATTACGGAACGATATCAGATTGGTACCTTGAAAGTGGCGATTATTTTCGTATAAAAAACATTACTGTTGGCTATAACTTACCTAAGTTTTTGAATAAACTGCAATCTAGGATTTATTTTTCTGCGGAAAACCCGTTCACCTTTACCTCTTATTCTGGTATAGATCCAGAGGTCGGCAGTATTGGATTAGATGTAGCAAATTATCCTTTAGCCAAGACATACACGATAGGATTAAATGTTAATTTTTAAGAATGAAAATCATGAAAACACCATCCATAAAAAAATACAAATACATTACAATAGCATTACTAGGATTGAGCATAGGTATACAGGGCTGTAGTAAGAGTTTTACTGATCTGACTCCAAAAGGATCAATTACCAATGAAAACTTCTGGAAGACAGAAGCAGATGCGATATTTGCCAGTAATGGTCTTTATGAACATTTCAATGACGATAATATGTTCGGAAGAGGTTTGTTTTGGTTTATCAACGCATCGGACGATATGGTCACTGGACGTACAGATGCAGGATCAGCAGCAGTGCGTAATTTTACTGCTACAGGTGCTGAAAGCCGCATTAATAGTATGTACAAGAAATTTTATCAGATCATACAACGTGCAAATACCATTATCACTAAAGTGCCAGCTATGAGTATTAGCGATAACGTAAAAAAACACGTGTTAGGACAAGCGTATTTCATGCGAGGTTATGCCTATTTTTATTTGTCACAATATTATGGAGATCAACGTGCTGGTGTTCCCATCGTTACAGATGCAAATATGAATGAAATTAAATTTGTACGACCGACGCATGTAAAAGAGAATTTAGCACAGATTGAAGGGGATCTTTTAAAGGCAGCAGAGCTATTGCCACTTGTCAACACATATGGAGCAGGTGATTTAGGAAGAGCGCATAAAGACGCTGCTTATGCCTATTTAGCCAAAACAAATTTGCAATGGGCACGATATGACGAGAGTAAATGGACGCAAGTTGTTAAGTACTGTGATATGGTGACCAACTCAGGATCAGGCCGTAAATTAATTAATACAGGAAAACCAGAAACAGATTTTGCAAGCGTCTTTTACATCGAAAACAATTTTTCATCTGAATATATCTTTTCTGTAGTTTCTAATAAAATTCAGGGTTCCATATTGCCGGCTGTATTATTTGAAAATACAGGTTACGGACTTTATAATGGTTGGGGATATTTTCACCCCACTTTAGAATTGTATAACGCTTTCGAATCAGGTGACAATCGTAAAAAGGCAACCATACTTGAATTTAACGATACATTTACGTTATTTGGATTGGATCGGAAATATTATTCGTCTAATTCTCAAACTGGTTTTCAGTTCAAAAAGTATATGCAACCTTTCCGTTTTCCAAAGGATCAACATTTAAATCCTAGTGGAGATTATCCGACTTCTGATCTAAATATTCCTTTAATCCGTTATGCAGATATTCTTTTGATGAAAGCCGAAGCGCAGATTAAACAAGGGAAATCTGGAGATGTGGAGATTAATTTGGTACGTAACCGCGCAGGGCTCCCTGCAATAAGTGGCGCAACAATGGTTAATTTAAAAAGAGAGCGTCGTTCAGAGTTTGCTGCAGAATATACCGATAGGCATAGTGACTTGGTTCGTTGGGGTGATGCCCAAGCGGCCTATGCACGACCAGCAACCGGAAGGCAACATATTGCTAAAACTGATCCAACTTCTAGCTACACCATAGTACAAGTTTGGCCTGCCCGAACTTTTAATCCTGCTATTCATCATGTATGGCCAATTCCGCCATCAGATTTGAGTAATTCTGGGATCAGTCAAAATGAGGGATGGTAAAATTATCCTAAAAATAACTTAAATCACAAAGACGGCAGGCTAGAAAGATGCGAAAGAGCGATCAGGTCTGTCGTTTTTTGTCCAATAGAAAGAATGAAAATGAAATTTGCTAAGTTATTATTAATACTGCCCTTAGTTGGGATAATGGTCAGACTTGATGCACAGGAAACAGCTACAACTGTTAATCGTTTTGATAAACTCATGTATAATACGCATCAGCAGCACCATGCACTTCGGGTCCGTGGTCATAGTCATAATGATTATGAACAGGATATTCCCATGTTACGTGCTTATTATGCGGGAATGGAATCCATTGAAGCAGACCTATTCCTACGAGGTGATACCTTATATGTTGCGCATGAGGCTAAAGATATCAAAACAGGGCGAACCTTGGAAAATCTATATATAAAGCCTTTGGCAAACTTATTTAAACAAAATAAGCAACATCCCTTTGCTGACAGCAGTAAAAACTTACAGCTGGTTTTAGATTTGAAAGAAGATTTTCAGATTATGATGCCAAAATTAGTAAACCTGTTAGCACCTTATCGTTACCTAGTAGATCCCAAACAAAATAAACATGCTATTCAAATTGTCATCAGTGGCAATATGCCGTCACCTGCTCTCTTTAAAAACTATCCAGACTACATATCCTTTGACGGTAGATTTGAAAACACATACACCAGCCAGCAACTGCAACGGTTAGCTATGATGAGCGATAATTTACGAAACTATACGCAATGGAACGGGAAGGGGGTGCCAACGAAGCAAGAGCAAATGAAAATTGAACAGCAAGGAGCAAAGGCACGAAAATGGGGTAAACCATTTCGTCTCTGGGGTGCACCTGAAAGTGTCAATACGTGGATAGTATTAGAAAAAATGGGCGTTACCTGGTTAAATACAGATCATCCTGATGTACTAAAAGCTTATTTAAATGATTTGGAGAGTTCACGTTTTACGGCAAATAAACCATACGCTGTGTATCAACCTAATTTTGCAAAAGATGGGAGTAAGGGTACAGTTAGAAATGTGATTCTGTTAATAGGAGACGGTATGGGATTAGGTCATATTCAAGCTGCTATGGTTGCCAACCGTGGTCAGTTGCATATGGCTCAGATGAAACATGTAGGGTTCTCTTTAACAACATCAGCCAGTCCAGGTAATACAGATTCAGGAGCTGGGGGATCAGCAATTGCTACCGGGCATAAATCATATAACGGTACGATAAGCGTAGACACATCTGGTAATAGGTTACTGAGATTACCTGAACTATTAGCAAGAATTGGAAAGGTAAGCGGAATACTATCCACAGGGGATGCCTCGGATGCGACTCCCGCAGCATTTTATGCGTCAAATATAGACCGAAATGCATCCATTGCAATTACAGAAGCGCTCATCGAGAATAAGGATGTTAAAATATTGGCAGGTGAACTACCTGGACCTTATCGGGAAAAAGAAAGAAAATATGAATTGGAAAAAAAATTAAATCAAGCCGGATATCAAGTTGTTGATAACCTAACCGGATTAAAAAACGCCAAATCAGAGAAAACAGTAGCTTATTTTAATGAACAAGATATGGTAGCTGTCAAAGATGGTAGAGGTACTATTTTAAAAGAATTGCTCGCAACGAGCATCAGCAAACTTCATGGAATGGGAAGTGGATTCTTTATTATGGCCGAGGGGGCTCAGATTGACTATGGTGGCCATGCGCGAGATTTAAACTATGTGGTAACAGAAGCTTTGGATTTTGATCAGGCAGTCGGCGAAGCACTTCGTTATGCTGATCAGAATGGTGAGACACTTGTAGTGGTAACAGCAGACCATGAAACTGGCGCATTATCTTTATTAGATGCTGATGTAAAAACAGGCAGTATACAAGCCAGCTTTGCGTCTAATGATCACAGTGCGATGATGGTGCCTGTAATGGCATATGGCCCCGGGGCTCAAAACTTTTTGGGTTATTATCAGAATACCGAACTTTTCAAAAAAATTGCTCAAGTCTTAGGCGCAATACAGCAGTAGTTGAATTATCAAAAATAAGCTTGTATATAATAAACTGGGCATTTCATTCTTATTAAATGCCCGGTTTATTATCTAAAAAAATCTGATACTAGTGTAAATTTTTTAAAAATTATCTCTTCATTATGATACCTTCACCATAAGCGTATATTCTTGAGCATTTATCTACATCTTCTGATGATTGTAGAAATAAGATTCCCCCTAAAGAATACAATCTTGCACATCCACCTTCATGAATAGTTGCTGTAAATCATTAAAAATCATAGTATATAATAGCTGTCTTTAATTGTCAATTAAACTTTTGGGTATTAAAGAAGTCAAAACTAATATTTAAACAGCACTTATTCTAGCCTTGAAAATAAGCGGTATCATTTCGAGTATTTACAATTTGTAAGTGTTAAGTGTGATCCTTACAAAAGAACAGCAGGAACACTCATAATTACTAATAAACAGTATTTAGGAGAGTTTGGCTCGATATTTGAATGATATGAAGTAATCAAAACAATATATATATGATAAAAAGAGAAAGAACAAGAAAATCAAAAATTGAACAAAACCCATACATGTATTACATGACTAACTGGGGTTTTATGGAAACGGAAATCAAAGAAGATCGTCCCGTAGCATTGAAAAAAGAAAATGACAAGCTTGAGAAATAATTCTCAACGCTTTTAAAATCACAAATTAGACACTTGCTTTTCCTAACGGAAAGCATTTTGTGTTTATAGACCTTTCCAATCTTTTATTTAATTATTTCAGGTATGTCGACGTCTAGTCAGAGTTGCTCATGTGTCTACATGTAAAAGCCGCTATAAAAATTTATTTATAGCGGCTTTTAATTTTTAGAAAAATTTTGACTATTTCTTTGGCTCTAATCCTTTAGTCAGATCTTTTGCGTGCTTGACTTTTTTATCCAATAATCCGAGCGCAATGACATCAGCCATTTCCGTCACATAGTGAAACTTCATATCTTTGATATAACTCTCTTTGATCTCTTCAATATCTTTTTGATTAGATTTACATAAAATAATCTCTTTGATATTCGCTCGCTTAGCTGCCAGAATCTTCTCCTTAATACCGCCAACAGGAAGAACTTTTCCACGTAAAGTAATCTCACCTGTCATTGCTAAGTTTTCTTTAACCTTACGCTGTGTAAATAGGGAAGTTAATGCCGTCAACATGGTTACACCTGCCGAAGGCCCGTCTTTCGGTGTAGCTCCTGCTGGAACGTGAATATGTACATCCCAATGATCGAAAACGCGGTAATCAATGTCAAATTCTTCAGCATGCGAACGTAGATAAGCCATTGCAATGGAAGCTGATTCCTTCATCACGTCGCCCAAGTTACCTGTTAAGCTCATTTTTCCTTTACCTGGGCTCAAACTTGACTCTATAAACAATATATCGCCACCGACAGAAGTCCAGGCTAACCCTGTAACAACACCAGCAACTTCATTATTTTCATAACTATCTTTATCAAAAATAGGAGCACCTAAAATCTCTACAAGATCCTTATCATTAATATTGACATTGTATTCTTTTTCCATAACAATGCGAGTTGCAATACCACGGACAGTAGAACCTATTTTTTTCTCTAAACCACGTACACCAGATTCTCGCGTATATTCTTCAATTATTTTCTCAATAATTTTAGATTTCAACGAAATATCCTTTGCTGTTAATCCGTGTGCTTCACGCTGTTTCGGAATAAGGTGTTTCTTGGCAATTTCAATTTTTTCTTCGATCGTATAACCATTAACTTCAATAATCTCCATACGATCCAAGAGCGCTGGTTGTATATTATTTAAGGAGTTAGCTGTAGCGATAAACATGACCTTAGATAAATCGTACTCCATCTCAACATAATGATCATAGAAACTCGTATTTTGCTCCGGATCTAAAACTTCTAATAGGGCAGAAGATGGATCTCCTTTAAAGTCAGCACTCATCTTATCAATTTCATCCAATACAAATACAGGGTTCGCTGCACCTGCTTTTTTCAAAGATTGAATGATACGACCTGGCATTGCACCAATATACGTCTTTCGGTGACCCCTGATTTCTGCTTCATCACGCACACCACCTAAGGCCATTCTAGTATACTTACGGCCTAATGCTTTTGCAATAGATTTCCCTAATGATGTTTTACCGACTCCCGGAGGGCCTACTAAACATAAAATAGGAGCCTTCATATTGTTTTTCAATTTCAATACGGCCAAATACTCAATAATACGTTGCTTAACTTTATCCAACCCATAATGGTCTTTATCCAGTACTTTTTGTGCTCTATTCAGGTCAAAATTATCTTTTGTAAACTCATTCCAAGGAAGGTCAAGTAATAATTCTAAATAATTGATCTGAACAGAATAATCTGCGGCTGCAGGATTGATTCGTGCTAATTTTTCAATTTCTTTATCGAAATGCTTAGCAACAACTTCATTCCACTTTTTCTTTGATGCTCTTTTTTTCAATTCGATAATCTCTAAATCGGGAGTGTTTCCGCCCAATTCTTCTTGAATCGTCTTTAACTGTTGATTTAAGAAATAATCGCGTTGTTGTTTATCTAAATCTATTCTTACTTTATTTTGAATCTGGTTTTTAAGTTCTAAAATTTGAATTTCAGAAGTTAATAACTCTAATAAAAGGCGAGCCTTCTCATCAGCATTTAATAATTCCAATAACTGTTGTTTCTGAATTAAATCAACATTGATATTAGAAGAAATAAAGTTAATAAGGAAAGTCGGACTCTCGATATTCTTAATGGCAATACCTGCCTCGCTTGGTAGGTTCGGCGATAGTTGAATAATTTGAAGAGCCATCTCTTTTAAAGTCGCTATTAAGGCTTTAAATTCCTTAGTCGACTTCGGTTTCTCTTCCTTATATTTCTCAACGTTAGCTTTTAGATAAGGTTCGGTCTGAACAGCTTCAAGCAATTTAAAACGTTGCTTACCTTGTAAAATCACCGTTGTATTACCATCAGGCATCTGTAAAACTTTGATGATGTGTGCTACAGTTCCGACTTGATAAAGCTCATCAATAGTAGGATCTTCCATAGACATATCCTTTTGAGCTACAACACCTATTGTTTTATCTCCTTGGTAAGCGTCTTTAACTAATTTGATGGATTTATCCCGACCCACAGTAATTGGAATAACTACTCCAGGAAATAAAACTGTATTGCGTAAAGACAAAATCGATAGTGACTCCGGAATCTCTGCATTGCGCATGTCATCTTCATCTTGTTGACTTAATAATGGAAAGAATTCGGTATCTTCAGATATTATGGGAATCGCCTGATTGAAATCAAATGTTTCGAATTTGCTCATATTATGTTAAGGTATATTAATATTTTTATGTCAGTTTATGACAACATGTCGTAATTCTGATAAAAAGTTATTTTAAATTTGTGAATGTAGGGTATTGCAAGTAAGATGCCAACCTATTATTTGAAAACGAATGATCCATTAATGCAGTGCTTTAAGAAAAAAAGACAGTCTGACATGTGAATTTTGTCACATTATTCAATTTATTATTGTGTAAATAGGCATAATAATTGTAATATTGAATACGCATTTAGCGTTGTATGTTGAAGTCAAGTAAAACGGAATTTCAACAACACAAACTAAGCGGTTGAATATGAATTAAATACTTTAAATTGAAACGTAATTAAATAAATATGACTCTTAAATCGATTAAATTAGGCTTATTTACTGGTGCATTTGCCTTGATGTCACTTTCATCTTTTGCACAGACAGCAAAACAAGAAGAGCATTCGAATCCAAATGTTCGTTTAGGTCAAAAAGCACTATTGGATGGTGACTTCAAAAAAGCAGCAATTTACTTAGAAAAGTCTTTGCCAGTGGAAAGTAAAGATCCAGATGTATTATATATGTTAGGTTACTCTCAATTTCAGAATGGCGAATTTAAAAAGGCAGCAGAGTCTTTCGGAAAAGTAGTTGCTTTGGACAGTAAAAATGCAAACGGTTACTATTTTAAAGGAAAAGCAAATAATAATTTAGCGACTCAAACATCTACAAAATTGAGCAGTTCTGCTCGTGAAGCATTATTAAAATCTGCTATCGAAGATTATTCTAAAGCGATTGCATTAAATGCAAGTGATGTGAAGCTTTATCAAAATAGAGCGCTAGCTTTCCGTGACTATGGTATTTTAGTTGGAACTTCCGGAGTTGCGAATTACAATAAAGCAGTTGCAACTGATGCTTATAACAACGCAGTAAAAGATTTTGAAAAAGTTTTAACTTTTGATGCTTCTCGTAAAGACATTCAAACAGAAATCAAAAAAGCTAAAATTTACAGAGATAACTTGAAGTAATCTTTCAAAAACAAAAAAACACCATATCGCGATATGGTGTTTTTTTGTTTAATTACTTGAGATGTAGGAGAGGTTTCTAAATTTTAGTGATTCAGAAACTTTCCTAGAATTTTATAATGACTTTTTCCCAATATCAGAATATCCTGATTTTTTTCAATTTTATAAATAGAGTCAACATCATACGTCAGTTTTTCTTCACTCGAATATAAGCTATTGTCTACTTTTCTTTCAATGACAACCTGTCTAATCTTACCTTTTAAATCATGCTCCACAGCGAGATACTGAATCGCTAATCCGGGATCTTTGGCCTGATAAATTGTTTTACAATCTTCTTCTCTAAAATTATACAAACTGGCATCAGCATTTTTTGTAATATCAGCAGCTATAAATCCACTTAGTTCATTTTGCCAGTTTGGGATCTTCAAAGATTTCACTTCCTCATCGGAGTCTTTAATGACCGTTTTTTCAACCGTTGGATTCAATTTTGTTAACTTTTCAATTTCAGAATTAAAAAATGAATCCAGAGAAAGAGTTGATCCTTTTACTTGCTTTTGCACCGTTTTGTCGTTTTGACAGGACGATAGTAGGAGCGCACCCCCTATAATTAATAAAGAGAGTGCGTTACCTATACGTTTATTTTTCATATTAGTCTTGAATCAATACCTCGCCATCCATTTCGGCAGGGATCTCAACTTTTAGTAATTTCAATACAGTAGGCGCTATATCACCCAATTTACCATCCTTAATGCTTTTATAATCCTTATCGATCAAAATACATGGAACAAGATTTGTTGTATGAGCAGTGTTAACTGATCCATCAGCATTGACCATAAATTCGGAATTACCATGATCAGCAATGATGATAAATGAATATCCGTATTGTAAACCCTTTTCAACAACTTGTTTAGTACAATTGTCTACTGTTTCAACCGCTTTTACTACCGCGTCAAATACACCTGTATGTCCGACCATATCTGGGTTTGCAAAATTCAGACAGATAAAATCTGGTTGCGCTTCTTCAATATCTTTTATAATAGCATCAGTAATGCCTTGTGCAGACATTTCTGGCTGTAAATCGTAAGTCGCAACTTTAGGAGATGGTACCAACAAACGGTGTTCTCCATCAAACTCCTGTTCACGTCCTCCAGAAAAGAAAAATGTGACATGTGGATATTTTTCAGTTTCTGCGATACGTACCTGTGTTTTATGATGAGTAGCTAAAACTTCACCTAAAGTATTATTTAAATTGTCTTTATGGAAGATGACTTTAACATTTTTAAATGTCTCGTCATATGACGTCATCGTAATATAATAAAGATCCAATGGTTTCAGGTCGTACTCTGGAAACGCCTTTTGCGTTAAAGCAATAGTAATCTCGCGTCCTCGGTCTGTTCGGAAATTAAAACAGATTACGACATCTCCATCTTGAATTGTGGCAACAGGTTGATTTGCAGCATTAGTTAAGACAAGCGGTTGCACAAATTCATCTGTAATGTTTTGATTATATGATTCTTGTATAGCGTTTTGTAAATCTTTAGTTTCAGTCCCAGTACCATGTACCATCAAATCATACGCAAGTTTTACACGCTCCCAGCGATTGTCGCGGTCCATTGCATAATAACGACCGATTGCTGACGCAAGAGTACCGACAGACTGAGGTAGGAAATCTTGCAATTCTTTCACATAGTTTAATCCAGAATTTGGATCTGTATCGCGTCCATCAAGAAAAGCATGTATAAATACCTGATCTGAAGTTAAACCAGCATGTTTTGCAGCATCACATAGACCACGTAAATGACTTGTATGTGCATGAACGCCACCATCGGACAATAAACCGATAAAATGAACCTTCTTATTATTTGCTAAAGCATATTTAAAGGAGTCTTGAATAGTGATGTCCGTATTAAAAATACCATCACGAACAGCTTTATGAATGCGGCCTAATTCTTGATAAACCACACGTCCTGCGCCCAAATTCATATGTCCAACTTCAGAGTTACCCATTTGACCTTCAGGTAAACCAACAGCTTCACCAGAAGCTACTAGTTTTGAATTGGGGTAGTTCGCCTTCAAATAATCCAAGTAAGGAGTATTTGCCGCAAATGCTGCGTCAGATTGATCTTCTTTTCCGTATCCTAATCCGTCTAGGATTAATAGTGCTACTTTTTTTTCCATAATTATATAAGCAAATATAATTTAAAACAACTGATAATTCAAGATTATGAGGAATGTAATGAAGAATTAAAGTTTGTTTAATGTAAAATTTATATAAATTTGGCATTGTTTATGTGAATCATCTACCAAATCACAAAGCTAGTCTTTAACACAATAACTATTGGGTAAGTTCTTGAACTACACAGAGTTTAATTTCTATAATTAATGAAAAAGATCCTATTTTTTATAAGTCTTTTTATGTGTATAACTATGCGCATATCAGCGAATAATATTGACAAGAACAGCTTACCAAGGTATGAATCTTCTTTATTTATTTCTGATATTAACGATGCTTTAATGCTGCAATTGAAAGCAGGGAATGCCAAAAATATAGCACGGCATTTTGCGACAAATGTAACGTTATCAATCTTAAGTGAGGATGGCCAATATTCCAAATTTCAGGCTGAAATGTTGTTAGAGTCATTTTTCTCTAAAAACAAACCAGGTGCAGTAAAATTAATACAGAAAATTACAAATAAAACCAATTACAGTTATTACGTATATCAACTTACCAGTAATAAAAATCTGTTTCGAGTTTTTGTGAAGATAAGTTCGGCAAAATCTACACAAACTATAGAAGAATTTAGAGTTGAAAAACAGGCTTCTAAATAATAATTCCAAATTATTTTCTTGAATAAAATTTAAATTTCCATCTTCGCTACATATTTTGTGAGGACTCATGATGGAAAAAAAAGAATATATTAAAAAATTCGTTCAACAGGCAATTCTAGAAGATGTCGGAGATGGTGATCATACAACACTTTCAACGATTCCTAAAGACAAAGCTGGAGAGGCTAAATTAATTGTTAAAGAAGAAGGTATACTTGCTGGGGTAGAGATTGCATTAGAAATTATCAATCAAATAGATCCTACACTTGCTCATGATGTGCTAATTCATGATGGAGCGAGTGTAAAAATTGGTGATATAGCCTTAATCCTGAAAGGAAAAATCCATAGTATCCTAATAGCCGAACGCTTGATCTTAAACGTGATGCAACGCATGAGCGGGATTGCGACAACCACAAACCGATATGCGAAATTATTAGCCGGAACAAAAACGAAAATATTAGATACGCGCAAAACAACTCCCTTGTTACGTTTGTTAGAGAAAGAAGCGGTAAAGATCGGAGGGGGAACCAATCATCGTTTTGGCTTGTATGACATGATTTTAATTAAAGATAATCATGTTGATTACAGTGGAGGTATCACGCAGGCTTTAACTCGCGCAAATGCCTACAGAGACACCTTAAATAAGCATATTGAGATTGAAATTGAGGTTAGAAATTTTGAGGAGCTAGCTGAAGTTATTACCTTTGGTAAGGTCGACCGCATCATGTTAGACAATTTTAGTCCCTCAGATGTGAAGAAAGCTGTCGATATTATTGCAGAAAGATTTGTCACTGAGGCTTCTGGAGGAATTACAGAAGACACACTTCAAGCATATGCAGCAGCCGGAGTAGATTTTATCTCGGTTGGAGCATTGACGCATTCTGTAAAAAGTTTGGATTTAAGCTTAAAGGCCAAATTAGTTTAGGATTTAACAATAATTAATGATTTCTATTTATTTAGTAAGTGCAGTAGTACTAGCTTATTTATTTGGTTCAATCCCAACTGCGGTATGGTTTGGACAGGCATTTTATGGCGTTGACGTTAGAGAGTATGGAAGTGGTAATGCCGGTGCAACCAACACCTTTCGCGTTTTGGGACCAAAAGCAGGTGCTGTGGTGATGTTCGTCGATATCTTTAAAGGGTTCACGTCTACAAATCTAGCTTATTTAATAGAAGCGGGGCAAAGTACCAGTAATGTCCAATTTGTTAACTATCAATTGGCACTTGGTGTTATTGCTGTTTTAGGACATCTATTTCCTGTCTTTGCTGGCTTTAGAGGAGGCAAGGGAGTGGCAACACTCTTTGGCATGATCCTCGCAATTCATGCTCCCGCCGCATTACTTTGCGTTACGGTCTTTATTGTAATCTTGTTGACAACGCATTATGTATCATTAAGTTCAATAATGGCAGGTTTTACCTTTCCTTTTAGCATAGCCTTCTTATTTAAAACATCTATTCCTTCAGTTCTATTATATGGCATCGCGATCTGCGCATTGATATTGATTACCCATCAAAAGAATATCGAACGCCTCTTAAAGGGACACGAATCTAAAGTTTATCTTTTCAAGAATAAAAAGAAGAAAATTTAGGCATAGGAATTGCGTTGGGTACAATCTAATGCAGTGTTTAACATTTAAAATATGAAAAAGGTTTTTAAATATACAAGTATGTTCCTGATTGGAGCTACTTTAGCATCCTGCTCGACTGTGCCGATTACTGGACGTAAGCAGTTGAGTTTGGTGAGTGATAGTGAAATTCAGGAACAAGCGGCTTCTTCTTACAAACAATTTTTAAATTCCTCAAAAACAAAAGTAATTACAGGTACAAGTCAGGCAACTTTAGTTAAAAAAGTTGGTAATAAACTGGCGATAGCCGTTAATCAATACCTTACGCAGCAAGGTATTGCAAATCAATTTAATTTCAGTTGGGAGTTTAATTTGGTGCAAAGCGATGAAGTCAATGCATGGTGTATGCCCGGTGGAAAAGTAGCTATATACACAGGTATTCTTCCAGTTACGCAGAATGAAACTGGATTAGCGACAGTAATGGGACATGAAATTGCCCATGCAATAGCACGTCACTCTATGGAGCAGATGTCTCGTCAATATGCTACACAAGCAATTGGTAGTGTTATTGGGGTTGCAACTGCAGGGAGTAGTTATGCCGGGATTATCAATAACGCATACGGTATTGGCGGTCAATTAACGTCATTGAAATACTCGCGTGGGAATGAATCTGAAGCAGATCGTATGGGTTTAGTGATTATGGCAATGGCGGGCTACAATCCTGCTGAAGCTGTTAAATTTTGGGAACGCATGGCAAGTGGCGGGTCTAAAGGGAATCCTGAATTTTTAAGTACTCACCCTAGTGATGCAAGACGTATCAGTGATATTCAAAAATTGCTTCCAGAAGCTTTAAAGTATTATAAAAGATAGTTTCTATATAATTTAGAAAAAAAGAGGTTTAATAACCTCTTTTTTTGTGGCTAATCAGCTCGGGTTAATCCAATTCATTGGCTTAATTATTGTTTTGAATTTCTAAACGCAATTAAAACAGATGAAATTATGGGAATGACAGATTTAATCACAGGTGGCCTTGGTAATCAAATGGCTGCAGGATTGTCCAAAAAGCTGGGAATTGACAGCACCAAAGCAACTTGGATATTAGCAATAGCGGTTCCTTTGATCGCGGGAGCAATTAAATATAATCAAAGTAAGGACGACACCAGTCAGGCTAAAGGTTTTGCTAATGCATTAGACACAAAACATAACGGTGAAATATTGGATCATGTCGATGAGGTAATCGAACAGGGACCTACAGAAGACGGCAACAAGATCGTGCAGCACATCTTTGGCAGTAAGACTGAATATGTTGCTTCTGGATTAGCGGAGAAAAGTGGATTTAGTTCGGCTCAGGTTACAGGAGTACTGGCTACCCTGGCACCTATTGTTATGGGTTATTTGGGTAAGGAAAAAGCAAATGCCGCGCAAAATGGAACGAGTAATCCTTTAGGTGATCTGCTGGGAGGCTTTTTAGGTGGCAATACGGGTTCTGGAGGAGGATTAGGGAATATAATCGGGAATATATTCGGTGCTGATAAAAATGAACCAACAGCCACAACTACTTCAGGAGGATTGACAGACAAGATCTCCGACTTTTTTGATAAGAATAAAGATGGTAGTGCCATAGATGATATTGTTGGTATGTTTACCAAAAAATAACCAGATGATAAAAAACACTTTGCTGTTCCAATTGTTATTTTATTAAAGATCAAGATATAAGATTATGGAAGATAGAAATAAATATGACTCAGCTACTGTTGCCCTAGAGAAGTTGAAAGAAGCGGGGTATACAATAGATTATAACATTGAACTGGATTCTTTGATTGCAAATCCATCTAATTATAAGATTGATTATATTTATCGATATGAAGGAGATTCGAATCCGGATGACGAAAACACAGTTTATGGAATCACGGAGAAAAACGGTTCAAATAAAGGTGTTTTTGTCATTGGAAATTTATCCTTTGTGGAAGGTGATATAAGAGATGTGATAATAAACCTCGAAATTGCCCACAAAGAGAGCATTTAATGCTGTAAAATAGAAAGAGAGGTGTTGCCTCTCTTTCTATTTATAGAGGATCACAGCGCTTTATAAGTAATGTGTTCTTGTTCTAGCACTCAAAAGTCATTTAGAATCAGGCTTCCTAAATCTTCATCTTTCACAATTTTAACTGAAACAGGGATGCGCTCCTGTAATTCATCAACATGAGAGATAATTCCTACAATACGATTTTCTTTATGAAGGGCATTTAAAGTTTCAAAAATTAAATTGACAGATTCAGTATCTTGAGTTCCAAATCCTTCATCAATGAAAAAGAAATTCTTTTCATTCTGATTGAGACTACGCGTGCTCTCCGCTAGTGCTAGAGCCAAACATAAAGATGCCTGAAAAAATTGCCCACCCGATAATGTCCTTACAGATCGTGATTTACCACCATTTAAATGATCCATTACTTCAAAATCATTTTCACTATTGATGATTAGTTTCAGATGACCTCGAGTTAGTCTTTCAAAACGATGATTGGCGATATGACATAGGTCCTCTAAGTATTGAGTTGAAATGTAATCAACAAAACCATTTCCCTTAAAGAGATTTGATAAAATACTTAAATTCTTATTCCGAAGTGCCAATTTATCGAAAGCAATTTGCAATTCTACTTTCTCAGCGTATCGCTTTTTTGAAATTAGAATTTGATCTTTGAGAGATTGCAATTGACCTATCAGCATTTCTTTGGCTTCTTTTGCCAATTGCAGATCTTGGCTGATTTTTGTAATCTGGGAAATATCAACAGCTTGCTGATTTATTTTCTGCTCTAATTGTACCAGATTGGCCTTAACAATAGCAAAATGCTCTTCAAATCGTTTGATACGTAATTCTTCTTTTTCAAGATCATATTGCTGTTTTAATATTTCTTTTACAGCGTCAAGAGACACGAAATCATGCTGTTGCAACAGTTCTTCAAGCAGCTTCTGCTGCAATGTTATCTTAGATTGCTTATTCTTTAATTGCATTTCTAACGTATTGCTTGTTGTAGAAAGTGATGCTATAGAAATATTGAATTGATTAATTTCATTTAGCAACCTATTGTATTCCTGCTCTATATGGTCTATTGATTGAAGTGATTGTGTAATCAATATTTCAATTTCAGATATTTCAAATTGTTCGAATTCCGATAATTTTAATCGTTTAATCAGTTGTTCATGAATACTTAATCGTCCTTCAAGTGTAGATTTACTAAGAGCAATACTATTCAAACCATTACTGTATTTTTCCTTTTTAATCTTTAGATCATCTAATTCCTTTTGAATTGCTGCTAAAGTCGATTCTGTTAGTGTACAGGCCTGTTCAATGGATTCAGCCTGCAATTTCCATTGATCGAAACTTGTACGATCATTGTGCTGAAAGTTAGTCCACGTGAATTGAGTCAGGTGATGATTTAATTCTATCGTTAGCGTATTCAACTTTTCGACACTTTTATCTATATCCCTTTGCAATGTTATCAGGTTTGCATCTAGTTGGATGCATCGTTGTTGACGCTGTTGAATTTGCAGTATTGTTTCTTGCACATGAGTTTTCTCAGATTTAAGTTTAACCAATTGCTCAGAAACATCCTCTGTTTGCATAATATGTGGATGGTGCTCGGAACCACATAAAGGACAGGCTTCTCCAGCTGTCAAAGCATGAGAAAAGTTAGCTAACTGCTGTTTTACCTGAATTTTATTTTCATCCGACTGAATTCTTTCCAGTAAAATAGATGCACTCTTCTCATCTTCAGTAAGTTTCTCTCGCCAGGATGTAGGAGTGAGGCTTTCCTTTTCGAATTGAAGTATGATATCCTGATAATCCTTTCGCTTAATTTTTAAATCTGCTTCTAAATCATGTTGCGTTTTAATATATTGCTCTTGTTTTGAATACCAATCATTTATAGTCATTAATAAACTACTTGCAACACGGCTTGCTTTAAGATTGGTAATTTCTTGCTGTTTTTCCTGAACTAACGTTTGTTTATTTAAAATCTGCTGGTCAACACCTTGCAGCACAATCTGTCCATTAGCTAATCGTTCAGCTTCTTTTTTGATATCAACTTGCAGTTTTAAAATATGAACAATATTTCTCATATCCTCAACAGCAATTCTTTTATTATCGAGTTGATTAAAATCCTGCTCTACTATCTTATATGCACTATTTGCTGTTAACAGTGCTGTATGGACTGCATTTAATTGATGTTTCGTTCGAGCAAAATCTTGTGTTAGCTGGAACTCCTCTGTCTGTAGATCTGCGAGATTATCGAGCGCATGCTTAAAAATACGATCAACTTTTTGAAATAACAGAATCTGCTTCTTTAAATTTTCAATTGTACCTTGTTCGGCACTTAATTGAGCAAAAGCTTGTTTCTGTATAGCTATTTCTTTATGGAACTGTTGAACTTCAAATAATTTTTGATGTTGTTGATCTAATTGTTGATGTGTATTTGTGACTTCTTGGAGCTTCAATTGTTCATTTTCCAATTGTAAAAGCAAGTCAGCTATACTTTCCTCTGTGTAATCCTCTAAAGTTTGTACTGCGCCAGAAATATTTTGGAGTTTCAGTTCTGTTTCCTTACTTAGAGAAGCGACTTTATAAAATAGATCATAATGATCTAAATTAAAAAGTTCCTTCATCATGCCCGAGCGTTCAGCTCCTTTAAGCTCAAGAAACTCTTTAAATTGCCCCTGAGGTACAATAACTGTACGGTTGAAGTTTTTGTAAGATATGCCTAATATAGTTTCAGCATCGGTACTTTCAAGTGGTATTTTTTCATCACCTTCAAAAACATAAGCTTTTCGTACAGGTGTCGTAACTTTCTCAAACTGCTTGCTATTTCTTCGCCACGAAGCTTCAAACGCATACTTTTTGTTTTCTTTTCCAATAAAATGAAACTCAATCCGCAACTGATTGGAATTTAAGTTCATCATATTGTAGGCTCTATTGTTGCTGTTTAAGCGGTTTGTGTTTGCAAATAAGGCAAAAGTAATGGCTTCCAGAATCGTTGATTTTCCAGAACCAACTTTTCCAAAAATCCCGAAAAGACCGGCCGCTGTCAAAGCAGTAAAATCTATTTCTTGTTTTGATTGATAGGAATATAACCCTTCTATGGATAGATATAATGGCAACATAATCGTTAATTCTCCTTTTCAGTTTGAGTACCCAGAACTTCGTTAAATAGCGCTATCAATTCCTCCGATGGAGATTGGTCATTATTTCGATATCGGAAGTAATCAGAGAAATTTTCGTTAATACTTTTACTTCTTCTGGATATGGGTTCGTTTTGATAGATAGCACTACTGTTCACTTCAGGAATGATATAGATAATACCCGGGTGGCTATCTTCAATACGTTTCTTTTCACCTTGTGTTAAAGATGTTTCTGAAACAAGTGTTAGTTCAACTAAACAATCTTGATTCACTGTAAGCCAATCAATAGCATCTGTAACAGAATGAAATTTTTTTCGTATTAATTTTTTTCCAGATTGGATGTTGATCGTTTTATAGACCGCCTCTTTGTGTGGCTCCAGCGTTACAGTCACCACTTTTTTATCTTGCCCTGCTTCGGAAAAAGAATAGCAAAGTGGACTACTCGAATAGATAACTGGTGCACGATGTCCCCCCACTTCTTGGTAGCGATGCAGGTGACCTAAAGCTGTATATTGAATTTGAGGAGGAATACATTCCGTATAAACAGTATCTGCAAAACCAATACGCAAAGGTTTTTCGCCGTCTGGCTCCTCTAATACAGGACCTCCCTTTTTATTCATGTATAGATGTGAAACCAAAATATTAGCGCCTTGATCATCGCAGTATAAATCGGCCAGCGAACTCCATTTTTTACTTAAAACTTCATTGAGCCCGATCTGTTCATCTTCACCAAGATATTCTTTGAGTCGATGTTCGTTAGCAAAGGCAGTTATAATGAGACGAATTGGGAAATCATGACCTAGAAGCTTAATTTCAAGAAAACCGATATCTCCTTTAGTGATTTCAAATCCGCCCTCAACCTGATAAGGATTAAATTTCATGTTGGGTTTACCCGCGAAAATAATTCCGCAATCTCTCGCAAGGCTATCAGGAGCATCTACACGATCCGGTGAATCGTGATTCCCGGCAATGGCAATGACAGGTCTGGAACCATTTTTCGTTAAGCGTTTAAGTGTTTTATAAAGGAGTTCAATAGCTTCGACAGGTGGATTGAACGCATCGAACAGATCTCCAGCGACAATAACAAGATCAACTTGTTCTTGATCTGCTATCTGAACAATTTCATCCAGTACTTCTTTTTGTTCATCAAATCTGGAGAAATAATCCAATCGTTTACCCAAATGCCAATCGGCTGTATGTAAAATTTTTAGCGACATGTTTTACTTGTGAAAACTTAAAATTACCTCGAATTTTCTATAAAAAAGAAGTTAATTAATATTAATATCTATTTTGCTGATTCAGAATAAAATGTATTTTTGTTTCTTATGCATACGATAAACAATTCTCATAAACGTAATTTTTGGCTTTTAGGTATTATTTTCATGCTAATCTGTAGCATCTGGAATAATGAAGTATATGCCCAACTAAAGGCGATTAAAGGGGAGACGACCTATCCTTTTTTATTGAATTTACCAGAAGAAGAACAGATCGATAACCTACCAGGCTATAAACAGCCCGTTTTGATATTTCTCCACGGAAGGAGTCTGTCGGGTACAAATCTTGATCGTGTTAAACGATATGGCGTACTTTATGCGATGAATAAAGGTCAGGAGGTTCCTGGTATCGTAATCGCTCCACAGTCAAGAGGCGGATGGGATCCTGATAAAGTTATTGAGATTGTGGATTATGCTATCGAACATTATAACGCCGACCCGGATAGGGTATATATCTGCGGAATGAGTATGGGCGGATACGGCACAATGGATGTAGCAGGTAAATATCCAGATCGTATCGCAGCGGCAGTAGCTATATGTGGAGGTGGAAGTGTTAAGTATGCCGACAACCTAAGTCAGGTACCACTTTGGGTACAACATGGAAATCGTGACCGTGCTGTACCCATGTCAGAATCAAAAAAAATAGTCAATGCAATTAAGAAAGCAGATCCTGAAGCTGATGTAACGTTGACAATAATTCCAGGTGGTACACATGGGAGTGTAGAACGCCTTTTTCATCAAGATGAAATTTACGAATGGCTGTTCAAGCATACGAGGAAGGGATCCTAAACACTTAAGTTGTTTTTTTGTTTTATTTAGAGATTAATATTACAAAACAGGTAAACTTTCAAAATTATTTTGCTCCAAAATGATCCATTATGACAATCGATTGCATTGTCTTTTTTGCAATTATTGAATGCATCAATTATAATAATTATAAAAACGAATGTTAAATTTTGTTAAAATTCTCAATTTATCAATCATTACTTATTTAAATAGAAAAGCATCTAATTGAAGACTCTTGTTATGAGTAGGTTAAGTTTTTGTTAAGTGCTTTCAATGTTAAATTCTCTTTATACTTTTGAGGCATATTTATAATAAAAATTTTCTTTATGAAAAGACCTTTACTCTTTTTTGCACTTGTATTAGCAAGTTATGGCACTATTCACGCTCAAGTAACAACAAGTAGCATGACTGGTTTAGTAACACAATCTGGTGGTCAAATTACTTCTGGAGCCACCATTAAAGCAGTCCATGTACCATCAGGAACAGCGTACACAGGATCTTCAAATTCTGCCGGTCGTTTTAATCTTCCTGCAATGCGTGTAGGAGGTCCTTATAAGGTAGAAATTACCTATGTAGGACAACAACCGATCGTTTATAATGATGTTTATATTCAATTGGGACAACCGTACATTATTAACGGTAAATTTGGTTCAGGCGAAACTATGCTTGATGAAGTAGCTGTTACAAGGACTAAAGGATCAAAAAATTTAAAAACTGGCGCTGAAACGTCTATCTCTAGAAAACAGTTAGAAAATTTACCTACGGTTTCACGCTCAATTGAAGATTTTACAAGATTGACACCACAAGCTGATGTAAAAGGACAATCGGTATCCATCGGTGGTATGAATAATAGGTTCAATCAGTTCACTATCGATGGAGCAGTTACGAATGATGTTTTTGGACTTAACTCAAATGGATTAAACGGAGGTGGTAGTGGAACCAGTCCGATCTCATTAGATGCCATTGAACAGATGTCTGTTCAGGTGGCACCATTTGATGTCCGCTCAAGTGGATTTGCAGGGGGAGGGATTTCAGCGGTTACCAAGTCTGGAACCAATCAATTTCAAGGTTCAGTTTACCATTATTTTAGAAATCAAAGCTTAACAGGGAAGACTCCAAATGCTTTGCTAAAAGATAATGAAAAGGGGACAAGATTAGCTGATTTTTCTGAGAAAACTTATGGAGTACGTCTTGGAGGACCAATAGTTAAAGACAAATTATTCTTCTTTGTGAACTATGAGCATACAAAAAGCAAAACTCCAGAAAATTTTCAAGTTGGTTCAACCGGATCGAATTTACTAGAAGCCGATGCGCAACGTATTTATGATATTGCTCGGAATAAATATGGTTATGATGCAGGTTCTTTTACAGACCTAGTAGATGAAAATAAGTCCAATAAAATTATGACGCGTTTGGACTGGAATATTGACGAAAAAAACAAACTTTCATTAAGATACAATTACGTAGACGGTACAGATGTTGGCAATACTCGTACAGCTACATCACTGACATTTGGTAATGGTGCCATATTAAAAGATTTTAAATCTAATGCGCTCACCTTGGAATTTAGTAGCCGTATCAGTAATTCATTTGCTAATAGCTTTATTGCAGGTTATTCACGAGTTCGAGATGCGAGAAGTTATAAAAATCCCTTATTTCCGAATGTTCGTATAAATGTTCCAAGACAAATTGAGGTAAATGGAGAACCAACTACGGTAACAGGTAACTATTATTTGGGAACAGATCCATTTAGTAATATCAATCAATTGGACCAGGATGTATATACATTATCTAATAATTTAACGTGGTATAAAGGTCTTCATACATTGACATTTGGTACACAAAATGAATTCTACAAGATGTATAATGCTTATACAGGAAATTCGAATGGAGCATTTGTTTTCAGTGATTCTAAAGTAGGAGATGTAAATCCTGCAACAGGAAAACCCTATACTGCAATTGAGAATTTTGAACGTGGCATGGCCAATAGCATGCAATTCAGCTATAGTAATACTGATGATCCTCGTCAGGGTGCCAAATTCAATGCAGTTCAATTGGGATTCTATGTTCAAGATGAATTTCAAATGCAGGATAATTTAAAAATTACTGCAGGTGTACGTGTAGATATTCCAATTTATTTGGATAAACCATTGGAAAATACCGATTTTAACAACTCTATCCTAGCTAAGCAGTACGATGTTCAAACCAACCGTATGCCACGTCCTGCCTTTATGTTTTCTCCTAGAATAGGTTTTAACTGGGATGTGAATAGAGATCGCTCTACCATAGTACGTGGGGGAATGGGAATATTTACTTCTCGCGTTCCATTTGTATGGGCAGCAGGCGCCTTTACGCAAAGTGGAGCATTACTAGGTGGTAATAATCTTGGTAACGGTACCGATGCTAATGTTCCGTTTATTAGCGATGTTAATAAATTGCCTAAATATCAAGGAACTGTTACTCCATCCGGAAATATTACGGTACTTGACCGTAATTTAAAATTACCGCAAATTGCCCGCTTTTCAGGAGGAATAGATCAAGTGCTACCATATGGCATCAAAGCAACATTAGAATTGATTTATTCGAAGAATTTAAGTGCATTCAATTTTAGAGATATAAATTTAGAGAGACCAATTGGAACATTAGAAGGAGCGGATAACCGTCTTGTGTATGATGCCAATAACAATAACCGTCGTGTATTAGATAACTACAGTGAAGTTATCTATGTAAATAATGTCAATAAGGGCTATTCTTGGTCTACTACTGCGTCATTATCAAAAAGTTTCTTGTTTGGCTTAGATGCATCAGTAGCATATACCTATACAGCAGCCAAGGATCTAATTTCCGGCACTTCCTCTCAGAATCAATCAAATTGGTACCGGGTTGCTTCAGTAAATGGTTCAAATAATGTGACTCTTGCACACAATCCATTCAGTACGGGAAGTCGTGTAATTGGATTTTTATCATTCTCGAAAGAGTACCTTAAACATCTTGGGACATCAGTTTCTTTAGTTTATACAGGACAGTCAGGGGCTAGATTCTCTTATCTAGCTGGTGGAAACTTAACGGGGTATGCATCTTCACCTAGTAATCAGTTTAACTTAATGTACATTCCGAAAGATCAATCAGAGATTACATTTGTCCAAAATAAAGAACAAACCCCACAGCAACAATGGGATGCGCTCAATAGCTTTATTGAATCAAATGATTATTTAAAATCCAGAAGAGGTCAATATGCGGAAAGAAATGCAGCTAGAACACCTTTCTCTCATAAATTTGATTTAAAGATTGTTCAAGATTTATTTACCAATATTGGTAGTACAAAAAATAAATTACAACTTTCGGTTGATATCATGAATGTTGGAAACCTATTAAATAATGATTGGGGTAAACAGTATAATGGTTCCGGAGGATTCTTTGACAATAGTTTTATACCAGTTACATTCGCTGGATATGAGGGGACCACTAAGAAACCTACGTATAGATTAGCGAACGTTAATGGTAATGTACCTTATTATGTTCAAGATCTTTCTTCTAGATGGTCTGCTCAAGTTGGTATTCGTTATATCTTTAACTAATATAGGATCAAATTCTAAATAGGTTGAACTATATTTAACCATAAAAACCTTATCTGTTTACTTAGATAAGGTTTTTTTTAGAATTGTAACAATACTATTAAAACAGGATGATTTCATTCTAGCCGATTTTTTTGTTTGCTTTTCACTGTAAATTACAGCACCTGTTATTATCAAATTAAAGTCTCCTTTTGGTTTTATTAAAATATTTAAATCAGTATTGACATATTTTAGCCAGAAAATAGAGGGGATAGATCGTGTTTTACCTCGATGATGTCTCTAAAATGTAACAAGCATTTGTCAACGCATATAGTAGTAGAACAGTTTAATGCATTAGTACTATCAAACGATGGCTATAGTATATATTAGACACGTTGAATTTTAGAAAAGAAGCAATCACAAAAGGTATACCTTCCACATAAAAAAAGCTCAGCACATCCTATGCTAAGCTTTTTTTATATCAATCTTAAAGATCCTCTAATTAACGTTTTACTTATTTAGGCTTTCTAAACATAAAATAAAGTCCACCTAATATAAAAGGAATACTTAGGAGCTGTCCCATATTTAAAGCCATTCCTTGTTCAAATGCTTCCTGGTCAATTTTGAAACTTTCGAGGTAAAGTCGAGCAGAAAAAAGTAAGACAAAAAAGAGTCCCATTAATGCTCCGGGTTTTTGCAACTTTTTATTTTTGAATAAGTAAACAATAATAAAGAAGATGATGATATAGGCAATAGCTTCATAAAGTTGTCCTGGGTGACGAGGCACTTGATCTACATGATCAAAAACAATCGCCCATGGTTTATCGGTAGGTGTACCAATAATCTCCGAATTGAAAAAGTTACCTAAACGGATGAAGGCTCCTGCAATTGGTACAACCACTACAAGGCGGTCTGCCAGCCAAAGAAAGTTTGTTTTCGTTTTTCTGCAGAATAAGTATAATGCGACCAATATACCTATCGCGCCACCATGACTAGCTAAACCTGCAAATCCAGTCATTTGAAATTGACCATTTACAAATTTAAATGGTAATACCATTTCCCATAAATGATCTTTATAATAATCAAATTCATAAAATAGACAATGTCCTAATCTAGCGCCAATTAAAGTTCCTAGAAAGATATAAATGCTCAATTGATCCAATAATTCTTGACTCTTATTTTCATTTCTGAATATTTTAAGCATGATCATATACGATACCGCAAATGCCGCTAACCAGCATAAAGCATAGTAACGAAGACCAAAAGTGCCAATTTTAAATATTTCAGGATCTAAATTCCAATGTATGACGCTGAATAAATTCTCCATATTGTCTATTAATTTTTTTACAAGCGTAAATATAATGTTTAAAATCATTTTCAGCTCATGATTGCATCGGAATAAAGCTAAAAAAGCAAGAAAAGTGCCCAATATGGGCACAGATGAAATAAATTCAATTTTTACTTTTGTGGTTACTATAATTTTTCATAATTTGACATCGGAAATAAAATTAGGAGCATGGCAGACAAGAAGAAGAAAGAAAATAAACATATTTCAATAGTAACAAAGGACTCGATTTCTTTTTTTGAAAAATATATTAATAATCCGTCACCAACTGGATTTGAATGGGAGGGACAGCGCTTATGGTTAGATTATTTAAAGCCGTATGTAGACGAAACATTCACGGATAACTATGGTACTGCTGTAGGAGTTATCAACCCAGAAGCTGACTATAAAGTTGTTATAGAAGCACATGCTGATGAGATCTCCTGGTTCGTTAACTATATCACGAAGGACGGTTTAATTTATGTGATTCGCAATGGTGGTTCCGACCACCAGATCGCACCATCTAAAAAAGTAAATATTCATACTGATAAAGGTATTGTAAAGGCGGTATTCGGTTGGCCAGCAATACATACACGTTCAGGAGAGAAAGAAGAAGCACCTACATTAAAAAATATCTTTTTAGATTGTGGTTGTATTTCCAAGGACGAAGTAGAAGCTTTGGGTATTCATGTAGGTTGTGTTATTACTTATGAAGATGAGTTCAGCATCCTTAATGACCGCTATTATGTAGGTCGTGCTATGGACAACCGTGCTGGTGGCTTTATGATAGCTGAAGTAGCGCGTTTACTCAAAGAAAATAAAAAGAAATTACCATTTGGTTTATATATCGTAAACTCTGTTCAAGAGGAAATCGGTCTACGTGGAGCTGAAATGATTGCACAGCGTATCAAACCTAATGTTGCGATCGTTACAGATGTGACGCATGATACTCAGACTCCTATGATTAACAAGATTACGCAGGGTGATTTATCATCTGGAGGAGGACCTGTATTATCTTATGCTCCGGCAGTTCAGATTAATTTAAACAAATTATTGGTTCAGGTAGCAGAAAAAAATGCAATTCCTTTCCAACGTCAAGCATCATCACGTTCTACAGGTACCGATACTGATGCATTTGCATACAGTAATGGAGGTGTGCCATCTGCATTGATTTCATTACCTTTACGCTACATGCATACTACTGTAGAGATGGTACACAAAGAAGATGTCGACAATGTCATCCGCCTGATCTATGAAACATTATTGAATATTGAAACAGGACAGGACTTTAGGACTTTTAGCAAATAATAAGAATAACATATATTAAATACTTATAATAAATTTTATGGAAAATAATCAAAATCAAAACGAATTGAGTATCGAGTTGACAGAAGAAGTAGCAGAAGGAATCTACTCAAATCTAGCGATCATTACACATTCAAACACAGAGTTTGTGATTGACTTCGTACGTGTAATGCCAGGTGTGCCGAAAGCTAAAGTGAAATCTAGAATCGTTTTGACACCAGAACATGCTAAACGTTTGTTAGGTGCATTACAAGATAATGTTATTCGCTTTGACGCTATTGCTGCTGGAAACCAAACTGCTGATGCAGAAGTAATCGGTGGTGATCCAACTGTTGCGTTCCCATTTGGTGGAACAACTGGTCAAGCGTAATTTTTCGCATTGTAAAATGCAATAAATAAGCTTCTACAAAAGAGCTAAAGCCGTAGGTTTTAGCTCTTTTTCTTTTATATCACATAAACGATGCTTTTAGGCTTGAATTTTGTTTAAATTTAGATAACTAAAATTATATTATATGGATATTCAAGTCAGGAACTTGACGAAGAAAGATTATGTTGATTTGAGAAGGTCAATGACCGAAGCTTACCAAGGAGTAGGAGATGTCTGGACAAGAGAAAATATTGTCGATTTAATCGATATGTTTCCTGAAGGACAATTATGTGTAGAAATCGACGGTCATGTCGTAGCTTGCGCACTTTCCATCATTTTGAACTCAAAAAAAAGTAATATATACGATAGTTACTATGAAATTATTGATGACGGAAAATTTTCAAAACATACCAGCGACGGCGATACACTCTATGGTATAGAAGTCTTTGTACATCCAGATCATCGCGCACTGAGGTTAGGAAGGCGCTTATATGATGCACGTAAAGAACTGTGTGAACAGATGAATTTAAAATCTATCGTAGCAGGAGGAAGGATTCCCAATTATCACAATTATTCAGATAAAATGAGTCCAAGGACATATATTGAAAAAGTAAAACGTAAAGAAATTTTCGATCCAACATTAACCTTTCAATTGTCCAATGATTTTCATGTCAAAAAGATATTGAAGCATTACCTTCCTGAAGATTCAGAATCGATGGAGTTTGCAACCTTATTGGAGTGGAATAATATCTATTACGAATCAGAAACACGCTCTATTTCCACAACCAAACAAACTATTCGATTAGGTTTAGTACAGTGGCAAATGCGTTTATTTGATAATATTGATGCCTTTTTTGATCAAATTGAATTCTTTGTTGATACCGTGAGCGATTATGGAACAGATTTTATTATGTTTCCAGAATTTTTCAATTCACCGTTAATGAGTCCGTATAATGAATTGCCCGAAAGGTTGGCAATGGAGAAACTAGCAGAGAAGACATCAGAAATTATTGATAAAATCCAACAATTTGCTGTTTCCTATAATGTCAATATCATTGCTGGCTCGATGCCCATTATGGAAAACAAGAAACTATATAATATATCTTACCTCTGTCATCGTAACGGTAAACTGGATTCATTTAAAAAAATTCACATTACTCCCAATGAAAGTAAATATTATGGGATGACCGGAGGTAATGAAGTGAAAGTATTTGATACAGATTGCGGGAAAGTAGGTTTGCTGATTTGTTATGATGTTGAGTTTCCAGAATTGAGCCGTATTCTAGCCGATCAAGGAATGCAGATCTTATTTGTCCCCTTTATGACAGACACACAGAATGGCTATATCCGTGTTAGAACCTGTGCACAGGCTCGCGCAATTGAGAATGAATGTTATGTGGCTATTGCCGGATCTGTAGGAAATTTACCTCGGGTCAATAATATGGATATCCAATATTCACAATCGGCCGTATTTACACCTTCGGATTTTGCCTTTCCAAATAATGCGATAAAAGCAGAGGCTACACCAAACACCGAGATGGTGCTAATTGCAGATGTCGATTTATATGCACTTCGTGACCTGCATGAATATGGAACCGTCAAGGTGATGAAGGATCGACGAAAGGATCTTTATGAAGTAAAATTGTTAAAATAACGATATTAAAAAAGGGATTTAATGAATTAAATCCCTTTTTTAATATCGTTAACCTTGAATGTTATTTTTGCAATTTAACATTTACGGCATTCATACCTTTCAATCCTTTTTCAGTTTCAAAAGTTACTTTGTCGTTTTCTTTAACAGCATCAATCAGACCATTAACGTGGAAAAATATTTTATCCTGAGTCTTGAGATCACGAATGAAACCAAAACCTTTGTCTGTATTGTAAAAATTCACAATACCAGATTTGATTAAATCCTCAGGGTTTGCTTCATATTTAGCAGTTGATATCGCGATATCTTCTACGTTAATTTTTGTTTTTTTTGTTGGATCAGGAGGAGTAGAAGTTATATTTCCATATTCATCGACATAAACAAACATTTCTTCTAAACTTTTACCTTTATCGGTATTGTTTTTTCGTTCTTCTTTCTTTTGTTCCTTATCTTGTTTCTTTTTTAACTTTTTCTTCTCTTTTTCTTTTTTGCTAAAACTTTCTGAACTACTCATTTATTTATTTAAAATTAATATTAAACCATATTAAACTACTCAATTTATAGCAGTTTAAGTAAACAAAAGTCAGCGCATTAAATAAATTCAAAGGTGAAAGCCATATCTCGAATTAAGATAAAATTGATATGTTTTAAAACGTAAGGACTCTGCTTAATGACACAAATATACTAAAAAATAGTGAATATTATATATTATTCATAAAAATTACAATTTAATTTAGACTAGGAGACTGCGGAAAATTAACCACATGAGCATACTTGGGTCCCAGACTCATAACAGATTGTTTCCAAAGTAGTTCTGTATCTTTTTCAAACACCAATCCCGTTGAAAACTTGTTCTGTACAGCCCAGCTATTTTCCTTAATTTCTTTATCTAACTGCTCTGGTTGCCAGCCCGAATACCCTAAGAAAAACTTGACTTCATCTTCTTTTATCTTATGATCATTAATAAGTGAAAATAGCAATTCTGGATCTCCGCCGAAATAGATATTTTCACGAATTTCGTCACCACTTAACAATAAGTCAAATCTTGAGTGGATAAAGAATACCTCATTTTGTGCTACAGGTCCACCAATATGTAGTGGAAATGTGCAATTCGCTATTTTTTCAACCAAATCACCGATACAGCCCACAACCTTATGATTTAGAATAAATCCTAAAGTACCTTCTTTTTCATTATGATTACACAATAAAATCACAGATCTTTCGAAGTGCGGGTCGAGCATAAAAGGTTCAGATATTAATAAACAGCCAGCCTTTGGGTCAAGTTCGTTAAACATTGCGATACATATTAGACTTATTATACAATAAAATTAATGCCAAAGTCATTTTGCAGATTAATTTATACTAGATTAGTCGATAAAAATAAGTGAATTTAGTATGTTTGTGACATACAAAAAATCAAAGTCATGGCAATCGAACATAAAGATATTGCCGCTATTCGACAAGATTATGCATTAGGTAATCTGTGTGAAAGCGAAGTAAGCAATGATCCTTTAGTGCAATTTGAAAGATGGTTTAACGAAGCTGTTCATAGTGAGGTTCTTGAACCCAATGCAATGGTCTTATCAACCGTAGGAGAGTTTTCCCTACCTTCTTCCAGAATTGTTTTGCTTAAAGATCTTAAAGAGAACGGTTTTAGTTTTTTTACAAATTTTAATAGCCGTAAAGGAACAGAAATGGATGCTAATCCTCATGTTGCCGTACTATTTTTCTGGCCAGAATTGCAACGTCAGGTACGTATTGAGGGATTGATAGAAAAATTACCAGTAGAAGACTCTGATGAATATTTTCAGTCAAGACCAAAAGGAAGCCGTATTGGCGCTATTGCTTCACCTCAAAGTGATACCATTCCAAACCGTAATTTTTTAGAAGAAAGAGTGGCAGGTCTAACAGAAGAATTTAAAGACCAGGAGCAAGTACCTCGTCCCGAATTTTGGGGAGGATACTTAATTAAACCACTATATATGGAGTTCTGGCAAGGGCGTTCAAGCCGCCTGCATGATCGGATTGCTTTTCAGAAAGTTTCAGATTCATGGAAAATAACCCGTTTAGCACCATAGTATATGAATATACACGAAATTTCAAAATCAATAACTGCGCAGTTCGGGGAAGAGGCTATCGAAAAGATTGAGGAATCGGGTTTGCAGTCTGCTTTATTTGTTAATAAAGCATTTTTAGAACAAATCTGTTATTACCTGAGGGATCAAGAAGGCTTCTATTTTGATTTTTTAAATAATATTGCGGCAGTTGATTTAGGTGATGCTGGATTTTTGGTAACTTATCATATGACCTCTATACCATACCAACACACTTTGGTGTTAAAAGTTGCCGTTGCAAATGATCGTGATTTACAGCAATTACCCGAAGTACCATCGTTAGCCGCAGTGTGGAAAACTGCAGATTGGCATGAAAGGGAAGCTTTTGATCTCATGGGTATATTTTTCACGAATCATCCTGATCTTAGACGTATTCTACTCCCTGATGACTGGGAAGGATACCCCTTAAGAAAGGATTATCAAGACCCTGAAAGTTATCATGGCATAGCAATTAAATAAAATAAGAACTGGATAACCAAAAATATGTCGCATACGAAGTATACTGCAGCTTTAGAAAAATACCAACAACATTTAGATAGCATTGGCTCTCAAGAAATGATTATTAATATGGGCCCGCAACATCCATCTACCCATGGCGTGCTTCGGCTTCAATTGATTACAGATGGAGAGCTTGTAAAAGAAGTCATTCCACATTTAGGCTATTTGCATCGCTGTTTTGATAAACATGCGGAATCAATGAATTATGGTAAAAGTATTCCATTTACAGATCGTCTGGATTATTTATCATCGATGAATAATAGCCATGCATTTGTAATGGGGGTAGAGCGCATGCTCGGTATCGACGATAAAATACCAAAAAGAGTTGAATATATACGTGTTCTGGTCTGCGAATTAAATAGAATAGCATCGCACTTAATTGGTATCGGTACCTATGGAATTGATATAGGTGCATTTACGCCGTTTATGTGGTGTTTTAGAGATCGGGAGCATATCATGAATATGCTTGAATGGGTATCCGGTTCACGCATGCTCTATAATTACATTTGGGTTGGAGGCTTATTTTACGATTTACCGGTAGGTTTTGAAGAAAGGTGTGCTGAATTTGTAACTTATTTTAAACCAAAATTGGTCGAACTCGATGAACTGTTGACCGAGAACCAGATTTTCATATCCCGAACAGCAAATATTGGTGTGTTGCCTGCAGATGTCGCGATCAATTATGGTGTTTCTGGTCCGATGTTAAGAGCTTCAGGAATCAAATGGGATCTGAGAAGAATTGACGGTTATTCTGTTTATCCAGAAATTGATTTCGAAATCCCTGTTGGAAAAGGAGAGATGGGAGCGCTCGGAGATTGCTGGGACCGATACAAAATCCGGGTCGATGAAGTAAAAGAATCTGTTAAGATTATCGAACAATGTTTGGAAAGACTATTAAAAGAATTTCCGCGTACAGATACATTTGACCCACGAGCACTTGTACCTAAAAAGGTGAATTTAAAAGCACAGGACTATTATGTAAGAGCAGAAAATCCGAAAGGTGAATTAGGATTTTACTTTGTAACACAAGAAAAGACAGACATTCCTAAGCGTGTGAAAGCAAGAGGGCCGAGTTTTAACAATCTTTCCGTTTTACCTGAATTAGGAAAAGGAACCTTAATTGCGGATCTGATCGCTATATTAGGTTCTATGGACATCGTATTAGGCGAAGTCGATCGCTAATCGCTGTATTTGTAATTTTTGTGTTATCAAGACGCATCAACCCGCAAATTAGTTTGGTTTACCATTCCTTTATCCTATATTTGTAGTCTCATAATTTAAGTTTATAATTGGTTAATAAAAGTCTGCTATTGCAAAATAGTGGACTTTTTTATTTTGCAGAACACCTCATTATACCAATTAAACGCACGTCAAAATCCCAATAAAATTAGTAACTTTACCACACACAAAATGTTTTTAAAGTGGCCGATAGTTTAGTTATCATACCTACATATAACGAGAAAGAGAATATTGAAAAAATAATTCGCAAAGTATGCTCACTCTCAGTACCTTTTCATATTTTAATCGTTGATGATGGTTCTCCAGATGGGACTGCACAAATCGTAAAATCGCTTGAAGCGGAATTCAGAGGACGTTTGTTCATGGAGGAACGCAAAGGGAAATTAGGACTTGGCACTGCTTATATCCATGGTTTTAAATGGGCATTAGCACGAGAATATGAGTTTATTTTTGAAATGGACGCAGATTTTAGCCATAATCCTGAAGATCTAATTCGTTTAAGACAAAGTTGCTTAGATGGTGCAGATATGAGTATCGGATCTCGTTATATCAAAGGGGTCAATGTCGTTAATTGGCCGATGAATAGGGTTTTGATGTCCTATTTCGCATCTGTTTATGTACGGTTTATCACCGGAATCAATATCCAAGATGCTACAGCCGGTTTTGTGTGTTTTAGACGGAAAGTTCTTGAGCGTATACCGCTTGATAAAATTCGATTTGTGGGCTATGCCTTTCAGATAGAAATGAAATTTACGGCGATACAATATAAGTTTAATGTGGTCGAAGTACCGATTATTTTTACAGACCGGACAGAAGGTACTTCAAAAATGAGTACCAGTATTTTTAAAGAAGCTTTTTTTGGTGTTATTCAACTAAAGATTTCAAGTTGGACGCGAAAGTATAATTAAATTGAAGAAAGGAAAGCGTAAATGAATGAACACTTAGATCCAAATGCGGAAAACTTAAGTCATACAGACAGAGACATTGAACGTGTATTGCGACCTCAGGCTTTTGAGGACTTTACGGGACAGGAGAAAATTTTAGAGAATCTTAATATTTTTGTTAAGGCTGCAAAATTAAGAGGCGAGTCTTTGGATCATGTATTACTTCATGGCCCCCCAGGATTGGGTAAAACGACACTTTCCAATATTATCGCCAATGAGATGGGCGTAGGTATTAAAATTACTTCAGGACCCGTTCTGGATAAACCCGGTGACCTGGCGGGATTACTGACCAATCTGGAAGAGGGTGACGTCTTGTTTATAGATGAAATCCACCGGTTAAGCCCGATTGTTGAAGAATACCTCTATTCAGCAATGGAAGACTTCAAGATCGATATCATGTTGGAGACCGGACCAAATGCACGATCTGTGCAAATATCGCTTAACCCATTCACCTTAATTGGAGCAACAACACGTTCAGGACTATTAACATCTCCATTACGTGCGCGATTTGGGATTAATGCGCGATTACAATATTACGACGTTAAGTTATTGACCACCATAGTACTGAGATCTGCAGATATCCTAAAAACACCCATTACAGATGAAGGTGCCTATGAAATTGCAAGAAGAAGCAGAGGAACACCGCGTATAGCCAATGCCCTGTTGAGAAGAACACGGGATTTTGCACAAATAAAAGGAACAGGTTCTATTGAGCGAGAGATAGCAAAATATGCACTTAATGCCCTAAACGTGGATGAAAATGGTTTGGATGAAATGGATAATCGTATTCTGACCACCATCATAGATAAATTCAAAGGAGGTCCTGTTGGTTTAAAAACCATTGCTACTGCCGTAGGAGAAGATGAAGGTACAATTGAAGAAGTTTATGAACCTTTTCTTATTCAAGAAGGTTATTTAATGCGAACTTCGAGAGGGAGAGAATGTACTGAAGCTGCTTTTAGACACCTAGGGCGAGCATATTCACATAAAGGTAATACACTATTTTAGCGCTAGAGTTATCTGAAAAATAGTAATTAAATGCTATGATGATGGTGGACATCTCTAAAATCTTGAAGATAAGAGAGCGAAAGCAAGTCATAGCATTTTAGTTTAACCTATTTGATGTACTTTTTCAAAATTTTCAAACTCCTGCTTTTAATCGCTGGAGTAGGGTTTATTCTCAATAAATATTCGACCTGTGCATAAAGTTCTTCTTTAACCCACGCATATTTTTTACTCATTTGATCTAAAATATCCATGCAATTTGCAGCTACAGCAACCGGACAACTTGGATCAGTTAACCATTTGAAAGAGACGTCAATTATGCAATCATATTCTTCATCAGACAAGCGGATATGATTTACTTTTGGAGAGGTGATGTACATTAATACTTTGCTATAACTTCTAGCGCAGCTCCAATTATTTAAATCTGTCAGATTTTTAATCAGCATTTGGTAGTTACTCTTGTCAAGCAAGGCTTTATCTTTTAAAACAATGGTCTCGAACATCCAGGCGCTTCTAAAGGCAAGTTGCTTATCCGCTTCATATGTAGACAGCGCCAAAAGATCAAGTAAAGATAATCCTTGTAAAATATCCAAAGAAAAATCCGCTACCTGATACTGAGTATAGATAGCGGAAAAAATTTCTAATTTTTGTTTTGTAATCATTGATTATCTACTCAACGGTATTTCTCTATTCATTTCAGTCATATTGACTTCTTCAATTTTTGAATCACCGATTAGGTATTCTGCAAAATAGTCACCCATTTTCCAGAAAAAATATTCTGTCATATCACCAAATCCGTGACGTTGACCAGGTAAAAGCAAGAAGTCAAAACGCTTATTTGCTTTGATTAAAGCGTTCACCATTCTAATAGAATTAGCCGGGTGTACATTATTATCAATATCACCAGTTGCAATCAGAAGCTTACCTTTAAGATTTTTTGCTAAGTCTGTATTTTTATCGATCTGATAAGCAAATGTAGTATCGCCTTTGGCACTAATTTTCTCCGTTACACCATGATGTCTTTCACTCCACCATCTGTTGTAGATGTTATTTTCATGATTTCCAGCACCAGAAACAGCTACTTTGAAGAAATCAGGATATACCAACATTGCTGCAGTTGACATAAATCCACCACCCGAATGTCCTGTAATTCCAACACGGTTGATATCAATAAACTTGTAGCGGTCTGCCAATTGTTCAGCAGCGGCCTTTTTATCTTCCAATCCATAATCCCTTAAGTTACCATAGCCAAATGTATGGTACCATTGTGATCGAGCAGGATGACCACCACGGTTACCCACTGTAATGACAATCATGCCAAATTGTGCTAAGCGGTCAATTCTATCCATGCTTCTACCAAAAGACTGATTTACAGCCTCCGTTTGTGGTCCAGGATAGATATATTCCACAATGGGATAAGTTCTGGTGCTATCAAAATCAAATGGTTTATACATAACACCATATAGATCAGTAATACCGTCACCAGCTTTTACTTTAAATGGTTGCGGAAACTTATAACCAGCAGCAAAAAGTAAAGATAGATCCGCCTTTTCTAAGGTCATTAATTTCTTACCATTTGTATGGTATAAAGCGATTTCTGGAATCGTATTTACCCTAGAAAAATTATTAACAAAGTAACGAGAACTTTCACTGACATCAACCTGATGATCAAAGTTTCCTGGGTTTAATAATTTTAGATTTCCACCATTAAAGCCCACACTGTAGTGATGTAAATAATACGGATCTTCATTTTTTTCTCGACCATTAGCCGTGAAATACAACGTTCTTGTTGCCATATCAGATCCTGTAATTTCTTCACAATTGAAAGATCCACTTGTCAACTGCTGTTTCAAATTACCTTGATTATCATACAGGTAAAAATGTCCCCAGCCATCACGTTGTGACCAATGGATAAACTCAGCACCATTATTAATTAATAAAGGCTTTTTGATATCCTGATAAACGTTAGACCTCTCTTCAACTAACACTTTAATTGATCCGTCTATATTAACCTTAACCAAATCGATACGTTTCAAATCACGGCTAGAACGTGCGATGTAAAATGCGTCATTTGACCCTAACCAGTAATTGATAAAATAATCACCCTTGTAGCTATTTTTATCTGTGGTTTTAGACCAATTACTTATCGTTTGATTTTTAAAAGCATCAACTTTTATCTGTTTGTAAGTTTTATCAGAAGCCTTGAAGATGAACATTTGAGTTTCCGTAGAATCTATTTCACCTGGCATCTGGTATTTATAGGTCTCTAAAGTAGGACGTTTACTTCCTACGTTATTAATCACCCATAACGGGTTTAAACTTCTGTTATCTTTACGTGTAATAACAAAATGCTTACCATCAGGAGACCAGTTCATCCATACACGCTTGCGCTTCACAAGATCTTCATCTTTCTTATCGTCGCCTGTAGTGGTGCTATATTCATCACCCGCCCAAGCATAATATTGTACGCCATCTTTAGTGATCTGATGTTCTACAATTGTTGAATCTTTTTCATTCTTAACCGCTTTTTCATAATTGGCGCGATCCATCCAGTACAAATTAAAGTCCTTAGCAAAGTAGACGGTATTGGTATCAGGAGAGAAGGTTGCCCATGATAGAGGCTGTTTCTCTTTTGATTTATCGCTTAGCTCAATGACTTTCTGTGTTGCCAGATCATATTCCAGATAGAAAAGCTTCTTTTTTATCGTGTCAGTTTTCACTTTCAGCTTCTCAATCTCTTCTTTTGACTTTACTGTATCTTTAGTACTGGCAACCTCAAATCTGATTTTCTTCTCATCTTTTGTAAATCTTAAATTCTGAAGAGACAGATGTTGAGCGTCAAATGGATTTTTTACAATCTTCGTAATTTGTGCCGCTAATTTTTCATTATCGAAAAGTGTTTCTTTTTTATTGGCAGCAGGATCCACTAAGTACCAGTTTTTTCCTTGAGGTGTAGTGAAATCGTACCAGAAGCGATCAGAAAAGTTTATCCAATTTGGTTTAACCGTAGTAGAAAAAATCATTTTCTTAAGCCTATCTGGCGAAAATTTTGACGCTAACAGGTAGTTTGCTTTAGGTGGTGAGGTTGATTCTTGGGCTGTAGCATAAAAACATGATAGCAACAGTCCTAAGAATAAGTAAATCTTATTCATTCTTTAGTTTTATGTGAAATTTATAAATCAAAAGTATTAAGTAATCACATGAGAAAGAAGCAAGTCTTGTAAAATTTTAGTTAAAGAGCCCTAAGAGTAGAACTTTTCATTAAAATTGACTAAAAAGAGCTCTTCTGTAGCCCGGGTAATTCCAGTATATAGCCACCTTAAAAACTCGGTAGTCAACATTTCATCTGTCAAATAGCCTTGGTCGACAAAAACAGCTGGCCATTGTCCACCCTGAGCCTTGTGACAGGTAATCGCAAAAGCAAATTTTATCTGTAAGGCATTATAATAGGGATCTTTCTTAATCGCTTCCAGTCGATCCTGTTTTAAGAAAATATCTTCGTAATCCAGCGCCACTGCCTCGTACAGTTTTTTCTGTTCCTCATAAGGAAGATTAGGGCTGTCTGTATAGAGACTATCCAGAATAACACGGCATGTTATTGGTTCTTGATTTTGAGTATCCATAAATTCAAGAGTAATATCCGCAAACCGAAATCCATGTTGCTCATGCACGTTGCTTACTTTTCTTATTTTCGCCATATCACCATTAGCAATGAAGCCATTTTCAATCCCATTATCTTGAAGCCAAAAATAATTATTGCGTACGACCATGATATGATCTCCACCTGTAATCTCCTCGTCTCGAAATAGAATCTGGTTACGGATATGCTGATTGTATAAGTTAGCAGACTTATTGGAACGACAGATTATCATTGTATTTTCGATTCCGAACTTATCATATGCATAATTAATTCCCTCAATTAAACGTTCACCTGTCATTCGGTAAATATCTTTAAATCCATTTGTTATGAATTTAGGGAAAGGGTAGGTGCCTTCCAGCTCTTCAAGATTTATTTCCTGCCGGATCTTTGTCGCATTAAAAAGAATTCCAGAACTTTTCTGTTGCCGAACAACATCTGTCAATTCGAAGGTATAAGGATGAAAATAAAATTCATGCTCTAAATAAGCCGGATTAAGAGCAGGGCTTTCCCACAGACCCACCGGCGGTAGCTGGGCGGTATCACCCACAAACATGATCGAACAGTTTTTACCGCTTCGTACATATTTCACAAGATCGTCCAATAAGCTTTTCGAAAACATGTTGACGCTTTCATTCGATATCATGGAAGATTCATCGATAATAAATAATGTATCTTCATGCAGGTTTTCAGCTAAAGTGAAATCCAGCTGAAAAGAAACCGCATTTTTCTTACGGTATATTTTCTTGTGGATGGTCAGTGCAGGTCTACCCGAATAGAAACTCATTACTTTTGCCGCTCGACCCGTCGGAGCAAGCAAGACCGCTTTCTTCTTGATATAGGGAAGGGTTTTCACTAGAGCGGAAATGATCGTTGTTTTACCTGTTCCGGCATAGCCCTTTAATACAAAACAATCTTGCGTATGAAAAGAACTCAGAAATTGAGCTAACAGTTCAAAAACAGAATTTTGTTGCGGAGTCGCTGTCCAAGGAAAGCGTTGGATCAATAAATCTTTAATAAGCACCATCAAAGTTATCTAAAAGGTTTGTCTTATCGTTTAGAAAAGTTAATTTTGTTAGGTTGTACAATTTAATAATTGAATTTGGAAAGCATAAATATGAATTATATATCGGAGAAGTTTAATATCCATTTTTTGCCAGAATACACCTTATCTGCGAAAGCGGGTTTTAGCAAAGATGTAATTGCAGTTACGGACAAGCAGTTAAATCTGAATCTGTTGCTAGAATATGACGCCGAAAACCCAAAATTGGATGCTACTCAAATCCTAAGTTTACCTTTTCGATATGTTAAGGTGGTCATTCCTCATCAAAGTTTAACATTCATTCCTAAGGAGGTTTTTCAAGAAGATCGATTAAGCGAATATGCACCATACTTGGTAGAACATGTTCCCAATCATATTCACACCTATGAAATGAAAAATTTGGGAATTGTTGCCGTGTTTGAATACGATCTCATCTTATATAATAGATGGAAAGCGCTTTTCCCTGATGCAGAAATTTTCCCTGAGTTCTGCATTATATTAGATCAGGCCCAAGATCTTGTTCCAATTAGAGGTTCCGTTTTAGGTGTACATTTTGTATCCGATCATTTGGTAGATTTATACTTGTTTCAAAATGGGCAATTTATGTTGTATAATTCTTTTGATGTGCATTTTGCAGATGATTTAAATTACTACATTTTAAATATTATACAACAATTTTCACTAACTGATCAGGTTTCTAAAGTATTGATATCAGGCGAAATACCTAATGATACCTATCGTAAATGTTTAGAAAGATATTCGACAACCATAGCGCACTTAGAATCTAAAAGTAAGGCTCATATCAATAAGGATATCGAAGGAATCAATTTTAAAAAATATAATACATTATTTGACGCGATACTATGCGAATAATAGGAGGGCAATATGGTGGTATACGTCTTAATCCACCCACAAACTTACCAGTAAGACCAACTACAGACATCGCAAAAGAGGCTTTGTTTAATATTCTACAAAACCGACTGGATTTTGATGAACTGAATTGTTTAGATTTATTTGCAGGTACTGGTAATATCAGTTTTGAATTAGCTTCTCGATACGCAGCTTCAGTTGAATCAGTAGACCTGCATTTTAAATGCGTTCAATATATTACGGATACAGCAAAGAAAATGAACATATCCACTATAAAAGCTAAAAAAGCAGATGTATTCAAGTATATTCAAACAGCCAAAGGTAAGTTTGATTTTATCTTTGCTGATCCACCATATGATATTCCAAAACTGCCGCAGCTGGCACACCTTATTTTAGATAGCGGACTTTTGGATAAAGAAGGCTTATTGATTATTGAACATCCTTCCACCCGGGAAATGGATCCACATCCAAATTTTATTGAAAAACGGAAGTATGGATATTCATCATTTTCATTTTATACTATTTAAATTATGAAGATTGCGGTTTTTGCAGGATCCTTTGATCCTTTTACATTAGCACATCAAGACTTAGTGGAGCGTGCTTTACCTCTTTTTGATAAGATTTATATCGCAGTTGGAGTAAATAGTGCCAAACAAGGCTTATTAACTGTAGAAGACAAGTTATATACGATCCAGGCTGTTTTCAAAGATCATCCGGCAATTGAAATCGTTTCATTTGAAGGGTTAACGATTAATTTCTGTAAAAAGGTCGGCGCGAATTTCTTGCTAAGAGGACTTCGCAATACTGCTGACTTTGAATTTGAAAATAGCATTGCACAAAACAATTTATTGTTAGCTCCGCAGATCGAAACTTATTTCTTGATGAGCAGGAGTGGACTTGCCCATATCTCTTCGACTATCGTTCGGGATGTCTGGAAAAATAAGGGCTCCATTGCTCAAATGGTTCCGCCCGAAATAGATGATTTTTTGAAAAATAAATAGCTAACGTACAAAGAAAAAGGATATCCAGTCGGATATCCTTTTTTTTGTTAAAAGCACTTATTTATTAAACCAAATTATATTTTGCGGTCTTGTGTAGCTATTTGTTTTACAATGCTTTACATAGATTACATATACTCAAGGTACAACTAAATTAGCTATGTTGTAGAAAATACTGAAATACGCCTACCTTATGACCAAATTTAATTTTGTTTTAGATGTTATCAATTTCTAATGAATTGATAATAAGTGATTTGTATCAAATTTATTAACCTATGAATCATATCGATCAAAGGCAACAATAAAGGATTTACGCATGATACTGAAGTGGTTTAACACTTCCGCGATAAAGGTTTCATCCAGTAATTCGAAGACACCATTCACACCGCCTACGATATCGGTTTCTGCAATCTTATATGACTGTTCCAATGTCCCTTGTTCAAACTTAATGATGAATTTTTGATTCATACCAAAGATGGATATCTTACAATCAGGATGTGGTAATTCTGCTAATATTCTCATGTTGCTATTTTTTACAAAGTAAATAAAAAAACGGTTAATCCCACTTAGGGATTAACCGTTTATATGGAAAAAATACAACGTTAAATTAAACGATGCCTTGTTCAGTCATTGCTCGGGCAACTTTCAGGAATCCCCCAATATTTGCACCTTTTAAATAATTGATGTAATTTTTGTCATGACCATATTTAACACAAGTTTTGTGAATATTAACCATGATATCTTTTAGTTTACAATCGACTTCTTCTTTAGTCCATTGTTGGCGAATAGAATTTTGCGACATTTCTAAGCCAGATACAGCTACACCCCCTGCATTAGCAGCTTTCCCTGGTGCAAAACTAATTTTCGCATCGTGGAAGACTTTGATAGCTTCTGCTGTTGAAGGCATATTAGCACCTTCCGCTACACATTGACAGCCATTAGCAATTAATGTTAACGCATCCTCTTTTGTTAGCTCATTTTGAGTAGCACAAGGTAGTGCAATATCACATTTAAACGCCCAAGGCTTTTTGTCTGTAAAATACTTTGCATTCGGATATTTAACCACATATTGATCTAAATCACGTCCGATAGTTCCGATGTACGCTAATTTTTCAGAAGTAATTCCTTCTTCATCATAGATTGTTCCTTGACTATTTGATAGCGTAATTACCGTAGCACCTAATTGGATTGATTTCTCAGCAGCGTAATACGCTACATTTCCAGCACCTGAAATAGCAACGATTTTGTCTTTTAAATCCTGATTATTGAAATCATAGATGCATTCAACAAAATAAAGCAAACCATAACCAGTAGCCTCCGGTCTCGTGTAAGATCCACCCCAAGAACTTCCTTTACCTGTTAATACGCCTGTAAATGCATTTTGCAATCTTTTATACTGGCCAAATAAATAACCAATTTCTCGTGTTCCAACGCCGATATCTCCAGCTGGTACATCTGTATCCGGACCGATATGTCTAAACAGCTCGGTCATAAAGCTTTGACAGAAACGCATGATTTCAGCATCTGACTTACCTTTCGGATTAAAATCTGCACCGCCTTTACCGCCACCTATAGGTAAACCTGTTAAACTATTTTTGAACACCTGTTCAAAAGCTAAAAATTTTAAGATACTTAAGTTGACAGAAGGAGCAAAACGTAATCCACCTTTATATGGACCTATAGAGCTACTCATCTGCACGCGGTAACCTCTATTGATTTCAACCTCGTTCTTGTCATTTAACCAAGCAACGCGAAAAGAAATAACGCGCTCAGGTTCAACTAATCTTTCTAAGATTTTCAGCTTAAGTAATTCTGGATGACTTTTAGAAATAAATGGAATTAAATCCTCTGTAACTTCTTGTACAGCTTGTAGAAATTCTGGTTCATTCGGATTGCGTTTCTCAACGTAATTTATGAATTCGTTAAAAGTGTTTGACATGTATTATAGTAAATTTTCCCTTTTGAATTGCTAATATATAAAAATTAATCTTATTTCATTACATTTTTTTTATAAAAACTTGCAGTTATGTGTGAAAATTAAAAATAGCCGTTTAATTTCATATTCTTGATTAATTTATTATTTTTGTAGTAGATTCAATCGATAAATTTGAAGATATTCGTCTATATATTATGCTTATACTTCATCGGGTTAACGATGGTTCCTTGTGCAGACCAAGTGCAGGAGGCCACCGCTATACACATAACCGGAACGCAAGATAAGGGTCATTCTGATGAACATCAGGACTATTGCTCACCTTTTTGCATCTGCTCTTGTTGTTCTACTGTATTGAATATCGAACAAACAAATACCATTTCCTTTATTATAGTATTACTAGAATCAAAACGAAAAATTGCGTACGAAACCAATTTATATTCGTTTGATTACTCTAGTATTTGGCAACCGCCCCAGCTCGCATAATTTTACGATAAAGTCTTAATTGACTACTTTTCATTCGCTTATCTTCATGATGAGCATTTTGTATAGCTATTTTAAGTAAAATATTATGTTGAACGCAATCATCAGGTTCAGTATCCGTAATAAAATTATTATCGGACTCTTTACACTGATATGGATCGTCTGGGGACTATGGAGTGCATTGCACATTCCCATAGATGCTAATCCAGATATTACCAATAATCAAGTACAAATAATCACAAGTTCTCCGGCCTTAGCAACGCAAGAGGTGGAGCAATTCGTCACATATCCGATCGAACAAAAATTAACAAATCTACCGGATCTGGTAGAATTACGTTCGATATCCAGATTTGGACTTTCAGTTGTTACCGCAGTTTTTGACGATGATGTCAATATTTATTTTGCAAGGCAATTGATCAGCGAAAAACTGCAGGAAGCAAAGGAAAATATACCGGAAGGTCTCGGAAGTCCAGAATTAGCGCCGATTAGTACGGGACTTGGTGAAATTTATCAGTATGTTATTCATCCTGCAAAAGGGGCTGAATCAAAGTATACTGCCACAGATCTCAGAACAATGCAAGACTGGATTATCGCCAGACAACTATATGGAACGCCTGGTGTTGCTGAAGTCAATAGTTTTGGTGGAAAACTAAAACAGTATGAAGTTGCTGTTAATCCTTATAAATTAAAAGCTACCGGTGTCGGAATCAATGAAATATTTGCAGCCCTGGAAGAAAATAATCAAAACACAGGTGGCGCATATATAGATAAAAAACCCAGTGCTTATTTTATACGGGGTATTGGTCTTTTGACATCCATGGAAGATATCGGCAATGTTGCTGTAAAAAATAAAAATGGCTTCCCTATTTATATTAGGGATGTCGCAGAAGTACGTGAAGGTGCTGCAGTACGCTATGGTGCACTGACTTATAATGGAGAAAAAGAAGCCGTAGGCGGCATTGTTATGATGCTAAAAGGCCAGAACTCCGCAGAAGTAGTCGCAGCAGTAAAGGAAAAACTCGAAAGAATTAAACAATCTCTACCTCAAGATGTTGTAGTTGAAGCTTTTTCAGACCGAACAGATCTGGTTAATCGTGCTATTGGAACGGTTGAGAAAAATTTGATTGAAGGTGCCCTGATCGTCATTTTTGTTTTAGTCATTTTTCTAGGAAACCTGAGAGCAGGCTTAATTGTAGCTTCGGCAATTCCATTATCAATGCTGTTTGCATTAGGAATGATGCGTTTATTTGGTGTAAGTGCCAACCTTATGAGTCTGGGCGCTATCGATTTCGGTTTAATTGTCGATGGCTCCTTAATTGTCGTGGAGGCAACTATGCATCATCTGGGGCTTAGAAAAAGTAAGCATGTCCTGAATCAGGCTGAGATGGATGAGGAAGTATACCAATCATCTTCAAAAATCAGAAATAGCGCCGCATTTGGTGAAATTATTATCCTCATTGTCTATATACCCATATTAACACTGGTAGGGGTCGAAGGGAAAATGTTTGGCCCTATGGCGCAAACCGTTAGCTTTGCCATTATAGGAGCGCTATTATTATCACTTACCTATATACCGATGATGAGTGCACTGTTTTTATCCAAAAAGCCTCACCACAAAATTACTTTCGCCGATAAGATGATGGCCAAATTGCAACAATGGTATGCACCATTAGTTCAAAAGGCTGTCCGCATAAGAAGAACACTATTATTATTAACAGTAGCACTCTTAGGTTTTTCCGGCTTCCTATTTAGTAAAATGGGCAGTGAATTTATACCGCAATTACAAGAAGGAGATTATGCATTTCATTGTATTTTACCACAAGGATCTTCACTCTCGCAGAGTATAGAAACATCCATGCAGGCTGCGAAAATTATTAAAAAATTTCCCGAAGTAAAAATTGTTGTAGGCAAAACAGGTAGTGCCGAAATCCCGACAGATCCAATGCCGCCCGAGGCAACAGATATGATTATCACCTTGAAACCAATGTCAGAATGGAAATCCGGGGATACATATACGGGACTAGCAGAGCGCATGCTTGATTCACTTTCCGTCATTCCAGGTGTATTCTTTGAAGCATCGCAGCCTATTCAGATGCGATTTAATGAATTGATGACAGGTGTGAGACAGGACGTTGCCATAAAAATATTTGGTGAAAATATAGACTCACTTGCAACGATTGCAAGTCGTGTAGGTCAAGTTGTACAAAGTGTTGAAGGAGCTTCAGCACCACAGATTGAACGTACAACAGGGCTACCACAGATCTCGATTGTTTACAACAGAACACAGTTAGCCCTGCACAACGTAACAGTCAAGGACTTAAATAAAGTTATTGCTATGTCTTTCGCTGGCACAAGCACAGGATCGATATATGAGAATGAAAGGAAATTCGACCTTGTTGTTCGTTTAGATAGCGCATATAAAACGTCAATGGCCGATGTTGAAAACCTACCAGTCTTAACTGGGGATGGAGATCAGATTCCATTGAGCCAACTGGCAACCATTAGTATAAAAGATGGCCCTGCACAGATCAGCAGAGAATCAGGGAAGAGGCTTGTCGTGATCGGATTTAATATAAAAGAGCGCGATGTTACTTCAGTAGTAAATGAGATTCAGGAAAAACTGACAAAGATGGATGTGATGCCAACAGGTTACTACTATACTTTCGGTGGGACATTTGAAAATCTAAATGCAGCTTCTAAAAGATTAGCACTGGCAGTCCCGGGCGCATTGTTGCTTATCTTTATATTACTTTACCTGACTTTTAGGTCAATTAAAGAATCCTTACTAATTTTCACAGCCATACCTATGAGTGCAATAGGTGGAGTATTTGCACTATTAATCCGCGATATGCCTTTTAGTATTTCCGCAGGTGTAGGGTTTATAGCATTATTTGGAGTAGCTGTACTGAATGGTATTGTTTTAATTTCCACATTTAATCAATTGGAGAAGGAAGGAATTTCCAATGTATTTGAGCGGGTATGGGAAGGGACAAAAATTCGACTCAGACCAGTGTTGATGACTGCGACAGTGGCTTCATTAGGGTTTTTACCAATGGCTCTAAGTACGGGAGCTGGAGCAGAAGTACAAAAACCGTTGGCAACAGTTGTCATAGGAGGTTTGTTGTCTGCAACCTTTTTGACACTTTTTGTATTACCTTGTTTATATGTCTTATTTTTTAATACTAAGAAAATGAAAATAGGGAAATCGACAATCATAACATCATTAGTGCTGGCTTTCTTATCACTTTCTACAATAAGTTTAGCGCAAGAAAATCCAAAAAGGATTCAATTGGAAGAAGCTATAGCACAAGCTTTGGACGCCAATCTCAATTTTAAAAACACGGCATTAGAACTTGAAAAATCACAGATTGACCAACAGAAATCTTTCGATGGCAAAACAGGAATTTTTGTAGAGAATGAAGATTTCTCCCCTTTAGAGCCAAATGGATTATGGAAAGTTGGGTTAAGTCAAGATTTCGCCTGGCCAGGGTTTTATAAGGCTAGAAAAGAATTTTTAAAAAAGAATGCCCAAATGGTTTTGGAGCAAAGAGAAGATGCGAAAAAACAACTGATAAGGGATGTATCTTTAAATTACTATCAGCTTATTTATCTAGAAGCTAGACAAGCTTTCTTTCTACAGCTGGATAGTACCCATCAAAAATTATTTGAATCCGCAAAACTTCGGGTAAAAACAGGGGAAGCCGCCGGTTTGGAGCAGATGGCAGCAGAAACAAAATGGCAAGAAAATAAAACCATTATGCTACAAAATGAGCAGGATTTAGCCATTGCCGCACAAAACTTCAGCGTTTTATTAAATAACAACAACTTGATTTTACCGATCAAGAGTGCGCTGCAAAAAATAAGTGCTTTTCAATTGCCAGATTCAATAGGTGATCATCCTTTGCTTAAAATACAGCAGAAATCGATAGAGATGGCTGAAGCAAATACCAAAATGGAGCAAAAAACCAAGTTGCCAGATTTTTCTGGTAGAGCTTTCTCCCAAAAACTTTGGGGACAACGGAATCCTGTTACCGGTATATCACTAACGATGAATATGCCTTTATTCTCTAATAAATATCACCATAATAAAGTTAAAATAGCTGAATTGGAGACGGCAATAGAAAGACAAGAATTGGAGCAGCTGAAAATAAGCCTTACAGCGCAACAAGGTAATGCAAAGAAGGAAATCACCAAAAATGAGAAGCAATTGCAGTTTTATGAACAATCAGGATTAAAGCAATCCGAGGGCATTATGAAAGCTGCCAATTTAGCCTATCAAAGTGGTGAAATCAGTTACGCAGATCTTATCCAATTTCTATCACAGTCCATTGATATAAAAATAAATTACCTAACAGCTTTGAATGCGTACAATCAAAGTGTGATTCAATATCAATATTACCATTCAAATTAAGTATCATGAAACTAAAGTTTTTAATTCGATATAGTTTATTTTTTGCTAGTAGCGTAATCGCTCTAGGATGTCAAACCAATACTTCAACTGAAAAACAGCAAACAGAAGAGAAAGGGGAGCAAGAGCATGAGGAAGAGGCGCTTACATTGACAGCAGCCCAAGAAAAGCAGGTAGGATTAACCTATGCAAATTTATCCTATCAGATGCTAAGTAATGGCTTAGTACTCAATGGTGTGCTTGATGTGCCGAATGATAAAAAAGCCTACGTGACATCTGTATATGGTGGAGTCTTGGAAGAACTTTACGCTAGACCGGGAGATTTTGTTAAGAAAGGACAGATTTTAGGAAAAGTGCTCAATCCAGATCTGATTAAAATGCAAGAGCAATTACAACTGATTAACAATCAGATTTCATTAACTCAGATTGAAGTCAACCGTCAGAAGGAATTAGTAGAAGGAAACGCTGCACCTTTAAAAAAGCTACAGCAAGTTGAGGTCGAACTAGCCAATTTGAAAGCTCAAAAGAACAGTTTGTCACGACAGCTGTCATCCGGAGGAGGGTCTTTGCACATTTCTTCACAAATTACGATTAAGGCGCCAATCTCGGGAGTGGTGGCTTCGATTCAAGGATTGATTGGAACGCGTATCGAGGCGTCTTCGCCAATTTTAGAAATTGTCAATAATGATGCATTGCATGTGGATATGTATGTATATGAAAAAGATTTCTCAAAAGTGAAAAAAGGGCAAAAAATTCTATTTTCTCCTGTTAACAACGCTAATGCTTCATATGAAGCAAAAATAGATCAGCTCGGACAGGCTTTTGAAAAAGAGACCAATGCAATCGCAGTTCATGCCCAGGTTTTAGGCAACAAAGAAGGACTTATTAATGGCATGCAGGTTCAAGGTACAGTTGTTATTGGAGATGAAAAATCACTTGCTGTTCCCACAGATTGTATTGTAAGTGCCGAAGGTAAAGATTACATTTTCATATTAAAGGAAGACCATAAAGCACATGGATCAGAACCAAAAGAAGCTGATACCCATAGTCACGAAGATCATGCGGACCACAACCATGGAGAAGTAGGTAACGAATATGAAAGAGTTCCGGTTGTTAAAGGAGTTTCCTCAAGAGGATATACCGCAATTACTCCTATAAAAGAATTAGATGAACATACGAAGATTGTTCAAAAAGGGGCATTCTTTTTATTAGCCAAAATGACTAATTCCGGAGAACATTCGCATTAATCAATGACAAGTTCCAAGTTTTATTGCATAAAAAAAGCCGTTATGAAAATAACGGCTTTTTTATTATCAGGCCTCTAATTTCAGCGTTAAAACAACACCGCTAAACGATACGCCATCCCAGCCACTAATCATAAATTGACGTATGTTTTGATGATTATCACCATCAGGATCATTTAAAACAGCCTCATAATGTTCCGCAAATAGGGCAAGAGTCTGATCTTTATCTAAATTGTTTAAACTAGCACAAGCAAGAATCTTTGCACTGCCTTGATTTTCCGTCTCTTGATTTACTTGATTTCCATTCGTAAATGCAGTAGGGGTGTGCTCATAACGAGCTGCTATGTAGTTCAAAACATCTGAAAAAATAATTTCTTTATTCGCCAGTTTTGCCAAAAGTTCGTGTGCCATTTTGATACAGTATTTAATTTACACACGCAAAATAATAAATTTATTGCTCTTTATTGAGTAACAATTGAATTGAAATATCAATATCTTCATCAATCAAGAGACTATTGGCCTCTAAAACTGAATTATATTTCATATCAAATTCCCATCGGCTCACTTTTCCGGTCACCTCAAATGAAATTTTTTCCTGACCTTGTGGATCAATTATTTTACCATTATATTCCACTTGTAGCTCCACCAATTTTGTATGACCATGCATGGTTAAATGGCCTTCCAATCTAAATTTCTCACCCTTAATCTTTTTAAAACTAGTGGATTTAAATGAGATTGTCGGGTATTGTGCTGTATCAAAGAAATCAGCACTTTTCAAATGTTTATCTCTTTCTTCCACATTTGTATTGATACTGTTTGCATCAATATTAAATTGTATAGAGGCTTCTTTAAAATGCTCACCCCATTCAGCGAAACCGTTAAAAGTGTTAAAACTTCCTCTAATAGAGGCTATTACCAAATAAGTAATACGAAATTGTACCGAGGAGTGGGCAGAGTCTATAATCCATTTTGATTTTTTCATACGATTTACACATTTACAGATACATTGATGATCTAATTTACAAAATAAAAGCATGATATTCAATAGCATATAACGGTATTATGAATCGAAAAGAATCAATCTGATAGCATTATAGAAATGAAATTTAAAACAATCGACATCGATATACCTAGCTGTCATAGATGAATCAAAATCCCGTATAAAACCATTCTTGAAAAGATTCTGAAGATTATAAATTGTACTGTAGTAGCTTGATATAGCGCAGTAATAATTTGTTAAAAAACACCTAGATGAACTTAAATACGATGTTGCGAAATAGTCATTTTTGGTAAACAAATTTTAGATATAAATGTATGCAGGGGATGATCATATAATTTCTATTTAACATAATATAAATTATATGACTTATTAATATGCTCATTTACAAGGGTTCCATATAATGGCGGTAGTTTCATTTATACATGGAAATATTTTATTTATAAGACTTTGTTCATGTGATATAACCACCAAAGGCTTATTGTGCTAAAGAATCAATCAATATTGATCTGTATGACTTAATCAAAATACCACCTGCATATTACTGTTCATCTTATGTGGCTAACTTCAATACAATTCAAACCAGATGAACTCTAAATAAAACTGTACACAAATTTCCTGTCGAAATGGATCGATCAATAATCGAAATGAAAAATATGAATTTCATTAAATTTTTAAATTCGGACATTTTACAAAAAACAGCGAAATTATATTCTAAAAAACCATCTCTGAGATTTTGATTATCTGGACAATTGTCCGTTCATTTTTTTTTATTGAAATCTCAGCGATTAGGAATTTTGATAAAATACAGCTGCATCAAATATTAAGACAATGTTTTTCTTTTGTAATATTTATGTGGTTGTTCCAGCATAACTATTTGATTTTATATATTTGTTTTTTATGTGGATTAAAATATTTCACTTCTTGGCATTATTTGGTTACTTGAACATCCTTTTTTATCAGGCTGGCGTCAATACCAATACGCGTGCATCAAATATTTCCACACAATATTTTACCGGAGATTCATTACTTGAATTTGTTCTTGACGATGTGTTGGATATTCCCATTGAAGTTCCTGAAAAAGATTCTGAAGTTCAATTTGACGATTATCGTATTTTCAATTTTAATCCTCAGATTTTATCCGTTTTTATTTTCGTTCTGGGGCTTGTTTATTCTGCATTATCAATTTTAAAACAGAAAAAGCACCCGCTTTATAGTAAGAAAAATGCCTGCTTATCAGGTTACTATCAGTATCTCTACCGATACAGTTTATTCTAGTTTATCCCCTGCCCTATTTTTTAATTTTAAATTAGATTTTAAGAGTCTAATTTTCTAGTAATCAATATTTAATATTGATTTATTCTATTCGTTAACATTTTATTTTTTATATGAAAACACGTTCCATGTCTTGGTATGCATTGTCATGCCTAGCGATTTTATCTGCCTGCACAGCCAAAAGCAATGATAAACAGGTAAGTACAGCTCCTAAAAAAGTACCTGTATCCAATTTAGTTGTTATGGATACCACAATTTACAAAGACTATATTGCTGATATACAATCAGTCAAAAATATTGAACTTCGATCACGTTTAAGTGGCTTTTTAGAACACATCTATGTGGATGAAGGTGCTGCAGTAAAGAAAGGTCAAGTATTGTTCAGACTCAGTGATGAAGAATATAAAGCCGATTATGCGCGCGCAAAAGCCAACTTTAATGCAGCACTTACAGATGTCAAAAAAGTGGTTCTTGAGTTAGAACGTACAAAAGATCTAGCCGCGAAAAACATCGTAAGTAAAACAGAAGTCGAATTACTTAAATTACAATATACAGCTGCGGAGTCAAAGGTCGAAGAAGCAAGATCGATCATGCAACAAGCTAAAACGCAGTTGAATTTCACATTAGTACGTGCTCCTTTTGATGGTAAGATTGATCGTATTCCCCTAAAAGAAGGATCACTCTTAGAGCAAGGTTCTTTACTAACGACTGTTTCCTCACTTAACGAAGTAAATGTATACTTTGACATTTCCGAAAATGAGTACTTAAGTATTGTATCTGACTCATCGTTTAACAAAGACTCTTTTAACAAAGATGTAAAACTGATCCTCGCTGACGGTAATCCGTACCCATATCCTGGAAAGGCATCCATTGTTGAGAGTGAATTTGAGAAGAACACAGGATCAATATCTTTACGGGCTAGGTTTTCAAATCCGCAGGGCATGTTAAAGCATGGTGCTTCAGGTAAAATCTCTGTTCCAATACAGACCGGCGACACCAAATTTGTACATCAAAAATCTGTTTTTGAAATTCAGGATAAAACTTACGTCTATATCTTAAATAAAGATAAAACTGTTTCGATGAAATCTTTTGAAGCTGGCCAACGTGTCGGGCATTACTATATCGTGAATGGAGGTTTGTCTGATACAGATCAGATCGTATACGAAGGTGTACAATCCTTGAAGGATGGTATGAAGGTGGAAGTAATCCCTGTTAAGTTATAAAAACTTTGTTTTAAAAATATTTTATGTTTGATGTTTATATAAAAAGGCCTATCCTATCGTTGGTAATTTCATTATTTATAACGTTACTAGGATTATTGGCCTTATTTACACTACCTGTTACCCAGTTTCCAGATATTGTCCCTCCGTCGGTCGTTGTTACCGCAAATTACACAGGAGCAAATGCGGAAGTCAGTACCAATGCTGTTGCCATTCCGCTGGAACGTGCGATCAACGGTGTTGCAGGTATGACCTCGATGAATACCGTTTCCACTAACAATGGAACAACACTCATTCAAGTCGTTTTTAAAGTTGGAATTGATCCCGATATTGCCGCAGTAAATGTGCAGAATCGGGTAACAACAGTATTAGATGAGCTTCCCGAGGAAGTGACACGCGCAGGTGTTACCACAGAAAAAGAGGTAAACAGTATGTTGATGTATCTCAATCTGTATACTGAAGATGAAACTGCTGATGAACGCTTTATTTACAATTTTACAGATATCAATGTTTTAAAGGAACTCAAGCGTATTGAAGGCGTTGGTTTTGCTCAGATTATGGGTATGCGTGATTACGCGATGCGTGTTTGGGTTAAACCTGATCGGTTAGCGGCTTACAACATCTCAACCGACGAACTAATTGCTTCCCTTCGTAAACAAAATATCGAAGCTGCCCCTGGTCAAACGGGTATAAGCTCGGATAAAATGGTCAATATGCAACAGTATGTACTTCGTTATCCGGGAAAATTCTCGGAACCGGAAGAATATGCCAATGTACCTATTCGGGCAAATGCAGATGGTTCTATTATCCGTATAAAAGACGTTGCTGAGATCGAATTCGGCTCATTAGATTACGAAATGGTTTCTAAAACTGATGGTAGACCTTCGGCTTCCATCATGTTAAAGCAATTGCCGGGATCCAATGCACAAGATGTTATCAAACGTGTTAAAGATAGAATGGCGGAATTACAAAAAGCCACATTCCCGGCAGGTATGAAATATACAATGGGTTATGATGTTTCCCGCTTTTTAGATGCATCGATATCCAGTGTTATCAAAACCCTGCTTGAAGCATTTTTATTGGTGTTTATTGTCGTATTTATATTCTTACAGAATTTTAGAGCGACATTGATCCCGATCTTAGCTGTTCCAGTGAGTTTGATCGGTTCACTATTCTGTATGCAGATGCTCGGATTCTCAATCAACTTATTGACACTATTTGCACTCGTATTAGCGATCGGAATTGTAATTGACAATGGTATTGTCGTCGTCGAGGCCGTATTTGCCAAAATGGAAGAGGAAAATCTTCCACCTATGGAAGCCACGTTAGCGGCAATGAAAGAAGTGGGTACTGCTGTAATTGCGATCACTTTGGTCATGTCAGCCGTATTTATACCCGTAGCCTTCCTTGATGGACCCGTCGGTATTTTTTATCGACAGTTTTCGCTCACATTGGCCTCAGCTATTATTATCTCCGGCATCAATGCCCTGACATTAACACCCGCACTTTGTGCGATCATGTTAAAGAATCCGCACGATCAGAAAGAGAAAAATAACTGGATGACACGTTTCTTTAAAAAATTCAATCAAGCTTACGACAAATTAGCTGGAAAATACCGTGGATTTTTATCGAAAACCGTAAGCCGTCGCGGACTTACAGTACTTGTTCTGGTATTATCTTTTGTAGCAACTTGGGGAACAAGTGCGATCCTACCATCCGGTTTTATTCCCACGGAAGACCAAGGTATGGTCTATGTCAGTGTCACAACACCTCCAGGAGCCACAGTTGATAGAACAGAGAAAGCGTTAGATGAAGTAGATCGTATATCAAGAAGTTTAGAGTCCGTAGAAACGGTATCAACTCTTGCCGGATATAGTATTTTGACAGAAGTATCAGGTTCATCCTACGGTATGGGAATGATCAATTTAAAAGCTTGGGAAGACCGTGCGCAGACAGTTGATGATGTGATGAATGAACTCAAAGAAAAAACAGCACATATCGCAGATGCACAGATCGAGTTCTTCCCTCCGCCTACCGTTCCCGGTTTTGGTAATGCCGCAGGTTTTGAGGTTCGTTTACTGGATAAAACAGGAACTGAAGATCTCAATAAAACGGCTGTTGTATTGGAAGAATTCATGAATAAACTAAACGCCAGCGAAGCTATAGAAAGCGTTTCTTCAGGATTTGACGTTAACTTTCCGCAGTATATGTTGGAAATTGACTACGATTTAGCGGCCAAGAAAGGAATATCTGTTGATAATGCAATGAATACATTGCAAACACTTATGGGTAGCTTCTACGCCACCAATTTCATTCGTTATGGACAGATGTATAAAGTAATGGTGCAAGCAGACGCACATTATCGGAAACAGCCCGAAGATGTTTTAAATCTTTTTGTGAAAACCGATAATGGCGAAATGGTTCCTTACTCAGCCTTTATTACCATGAAGCGCGTATTTGGACCGGAACAGATTACACGCTATAACATGTTTACAAGCGCCATGATCAATGGGCAGCCGGCATCTGGATTCAGTACCGGACAAGCAATTGAAACCATTCAGGAGATTGCGAAGAGCTTACCGCAAGGCTATAGTATTGAATGGTCAGGTATGACTAAAGAACAGATTGCTTCTGGCGATCAAACTATTTACATTTTCGCCTTAGTACTATTGTTTGTTTACTTACTATTGGCGGCGCAGTATGAAAGTTTCTTCTTGCCCTTACCTGTTATCTTATGTATTCCCGCCGGTATGTTCGGAGCGTTTCTATTCTTAAAGTTATTGGGATTAGAAAATAATATTTATGCACAGGTGGCACTCGTCATGCTGATTGGGCTTTTAGGGAAAAATGCGATTTTGATTGTCGAATATGCAGTACTCAAAAACAAACAGGGTATGTCCATTGTGGAGGCCGCGATCGACGGCGCGATAGCACGTCTAAGACCAATTTTAATGACATCATTTGCCTTTGTGGCGGGACTTATTCCATTGATGTTCTCCTCTGGAGCAAGTGCTATCGGTAACAGAACAATTGGTACCGCTTCCGTTGGAGGTATGTTGATCGGAACCATAATCGGTGTTTTGATTATACCTGCACTTTATGTTCTCTGTTCAAAAAGAACAACAAAAGTTAAGAAGAAGAAATTAGCAACAGTAGTTTCTGTTGTGCTTGCTGTTATTTTAATATCGAGCTGTTCTGTTCCTAAAAAGCTGACACCAATGCAAGCGACAGCATTGCCCGAAAAATTTTCGCCGGCAAATGTGCAAACCGATAGTTCGATAGGTCAGATTTCTTGGAGAAAAGTATTTGAAGATAAAAAACTGATTGCCCTTGTGGATTCAGCATTACTGTATAACTATGATTTACAAATGGCGATAAAGCGTATTGAGATTGCTCAAGCAAGCTTCAAACAGAAAAAAGCTGCGCTATTTCCAAAAGTAAATGCTGAAGTTGGCGCAGGTTTGACAAAGTATGGCTTTTATACAGAAGAAGGCATTGGTAACTACGATAGTAACTTTTCAGAAAACTTAAAATCAGACGAAAAGATTCCATCACCTGCTATTCCAGATTATTTTGTAGGACTGCGCAGTTCATGGGAAATCGATGTATGGGGCAAATTAAAAAATCTGAGACAGTCATCGTACGAGAATTATCTAGCACAGCTTGAAGCAAAGCAATTGATTGCGACCGAATTGGTGACCAATATTGGTTCTGCCTACTATCAGCTCATCAGTCTGGATAATCAGTTAGCAGTCTTTGAAAGAAATCTAAAACTGCAGGAAAAAGCCTTAGCTATTATTGAAGTACAAAAAGAAGCGGGTCGAGCGACCGAATTAGCTGTTCAGCAGTTTAAAGCTATTCTAGCAAACTCCAAGTCAGATCGTGCTAAGACAAAGCAAGAAATCAGTATTCTCGAAAATCACATCAATTTCCTTATTGGACGTGTGAATCAGCCTATTGAACGTACTGCAATTCAGCTGGAAGAAGTACACCTGTTTGATAAATTGGCTTCTGGAGATCCTGCATTAATGCTTGCACTGAGACCAGATATCCGCGAAGCCTCTCATCAGATGGTTTCGGCCATGCATGAAGTTCATGCTGCGAAAGCTGCTTTTTTACCCGCAGTAGTCTTATCTCCTTTTATCGGCTTAAATTCATTTAGCTTCGATAAACTGATTGACATCAATAAATCGGCAACTTACGGTTTATTCGGTGGCATTACAGCTCCGATTTTTAATCAAAGAGAATTAAAGACGCAGTATGAACAGTACAAAGGAAATTTTGGTATTTCATTCTTGAATTACGAGAAGATTGTTTTACAGGCTTATAACGAAGTATCCAATGCCTTACTGACAGAAGATCATATTATTGAACGCTTTCAGCACAAAAATGAACAAGTCGTTGCCTTAGAATCATCCGTAAATTCCGCTCATGATTTATTTTTGGCAGGCCGTATCAATTACTTAGAGATCATCACCAGTCAAAGAGAATCCCTTGCTGCTCAAATTGAGCAGGTCAATATTCTAGAAGAAAAGATCTTAAATCAATTAGTGTTATACAAAGCCTTAGGTGGAGGTTGGAAATAAGAATAAAAAATGTTAATGATAAAAGGGTGGCCTTATTGGCCACCCTTTTTCATGTTAATTAAAAAGTAATTTACTTGACTTTCTATCCCCCTCGCCTGCTAAGCAACGCTTTCAATCATAACAGCCGCAACTGTTAAGTTAGTGCGCGGGTCAATGATAATGCCCCTGCCGGTTGCCTGGTGATCCTGGTAAAGATCAAACGAGATATCTTCAGCGGCCTTAATCTGTACACGGCCTATATCATTAAGAGCTATCCCTTCACCATACTTATATTCCTGGTTGTTGATATCCACTTTATGAATGATTTCATTTATTTTCACTTTTGTCGTTCTACCGAAATTCTGAAACAAATAAATTTGATTCGTATCCAGAGCCTTGTTGTCAAACCAGCAGATATTCGCTTCAAAATTACGTTCCACCAGACCCGAATTTTGAGCCGTTACAATGGTATCACCACGGCTGATATCAACATGATCTGCAAGATGGACAATAACCGACTGGCCATCTTCCGCTTCCTGCAGATCTACTCCAGCCAGTTCAATACTTTTGATGCTACTTTTAATAGAAGAAGGTAAAATTAGCACATCATCTCCTACTTTTAGACCATGACCAACAACACGTCCAGCATATCCCCTGTAGTCATGTAACTCCTCAGTCTGTGGCCTTACCACCCATTGTACCGGTAAACGCCAAGCTTGCTGATCTGCCTCTTTAAATTCTATCGTCTCGAGATAAGACAATAAAGAAGGTCCCTCATACCAAGTCAAATGTTCCGAAGGATGCACAATATTGTCACCTTTCAGTGCAGAAACCGGCATAAAATCAACATCAGTCAATTTTAAACGTTCCGCTAAGGTCTGATAATCAGCTTTAATGTTTTCAAACACTTCCTGGCTATAATCCACCATATCCATTTTATTGATACACACTAAAACTTTTTTAAGTTCAAGTAGTTTTGCTAAAAAAGAATGACGCTTTGTTTGCTCAATAACCCCTTTACGCGCATCGACCAATATAATGATGAGATCAGAGTTAGAAGCCCCTGTTATCATATTGCATGTGTACTGTATGTGTCCCGGTGCATCAGCAATGATAAATTTGCGGTGCTCTGTTTGAAAGTATTTATAAGCAACATCGATCGTAATTCCCTGTTCACGTTCAGCTTTCAATCCGTCGGTCAAAATTGCTAGATCCACAGTCCCATCATTATTTTTGCGGTTAGCCTTTTTTATCGCTTCCAGTTGATCGTCCAGTATCGAATCTGTATCATATAATAAACGGCCGATCAATGTGCTTTTACCATCATCAACAGAACCAGCCGTTATAAATTTTAAAATTTTCATTTTCTAGATTTTTGTATTAGTCACCAAACCTTATTGCATTGCTCCTTAGAAGTATCCCTGTTTTTTTCGGTCTTCCATTGCCGCTTCAGAAACTTTATCATCCATTCGGGCACCACGCTCACTTACTGTAGAGGCTTTTATTTCTGCAATGATATCATCTAAGGCAGTAGCCTGCGAGTCCACAGCTGCAGTACAGGTCATATCACCGACTGTTCTAAATCGCACCGATTTTGTTTCCACAACATCCTCTTCATCGATGTTTAAGAAAGACGCAGCTGCCATTAATTGGCCATTCCGGGTGATCACTTCACGCTCGTGACTGAAGTAAATACTTGGAAGTTTAATATTCTCCCGTTTGATGTAATTCCAAACATCCAGTTCCGTCCAGTTTGATATTGGAAATACGCGGACATTTTCGCCCTTATTGATTTTTCCGTTAAAGATATTCCATAATTCAGGACGTTGGCGCTTCGGATCCCACTGTCCAAATTCATCACGAACAGAGAATACACGTTCTTTAGCCCTTGCTTTCTCCTCATCACGACGTGCCCCGCCAATACAGGCGTCAAAACCATTTTCAGCAATTGTATCCAGTAAAGTCACCGTCTGTAAAGCATTTCTGCTGGCATTTTTTCCCTTCTGCTCAACAACTTTACCAGCATCGATACTATCTTGCACATGTCCTACGATCAGTTTTTCACCGATCTGTTCTACTAACCAATCGCGGTATGCAATGGTTTCCGGAAAATTGTGACCTGTATCAATATGCACCAGTGGAAAAGGAAATTTACCCGGTCTAAATGCTTTTAATGCCAAATGAACCAAAGTAATAGAATCTTTTCCACCAGAAAATAAGAGCGCAGGATTTTCAAATTGCCCGGCCACTTCACGTAATATATAGATTGATTCTGCTTCTAGTTGATCTAAATAATCCATTTAATCTTGCTTTATTTTGTTGTCACATGTAATCCACACTCTTTTTTACTCTGATCTTCCCACCACCATCGGCCGGCGCGAAAATCTTCACCCTCCTGAACAGCCCGGGTACAGGGCTCACATCCTATGCTCGGAAAACCCTTATCGTGCAGTATATTGTAAGGTATACGCTCGCTTTTAATATAATTGGTAACCATCTCAAAAGTCCAGTCAAATAGCGGATGAATTTTGATAATATTATTCCCCTCATCATACTCGATATACTCCATATCGTGACGATTCGCCGATTGCTCCGCTCTAATTCCTGTTATCCAAATTTTGGCACCTCGCAAAGCCCGCTGTAAAGGCTCTATTTTGCGTATGTAGCAACAAGATTTTCTATTTTCAACAGACTCATAAAATGAGTTCGGCCCCTTTTCAGAAACAAATTCCTGAACCTTTTCGGTATTCGGGTAGTACGTATCAATTTTTAGCGCATAGCGCTCAGCAGTTCTGCTCCATAACGAATAAGTCTCCTTAAAAAGTCTTCCCGTATCCAAAGTAAAAACTTTGATATTCACTTTGCTCTTTCCTATCCAATCTGTAATAATCTGATCTTCGATACCGAAAGATGTCGAAAATACAACCTGATCAGGATATTGTTCAGTAATAACCTGAAGCAGATCCGCTCCCTGTTTTCCTGATAAAAGTTCTTTAATTCCACTAATTTCCATCTCTCTCAATTAATGATTTTGTATGTTTATTCAGCGCCGTGACTTTTGACTGAAAATCACCTTTTAATTGATTCCGCAACTGGCTCATCAATTCCAATGTTTCATCAATCTCCTCAGGAAGCATTTCCTGTAAAAACTCCTTTACTCTTTTTGCAATTGTCGGGGATTTACCGTTCGTTGAAATCGCAATTTTCAAATTACCTTTTTTAACGATCGATCCAAGATAGAAGTCACATAGTTCCGGTTTATCTGCCGCATTTAGCAAAATATGTTTTGAACTCGCTAACGCTCTTATTTGATCATTAAGTTCATGATTGTTTGTTGCCAGCATCACGAGATGTTTTTCATCAAGATCCGATTCCACAAAATCACGCTCTTCAAAAACGATATGCTTATATTGCGTCATGATGATTTTAAATTCATGACATATTTTAGTCGCAATTACTGTTATATGCGCTTTATCATTATTCTGAATGATTGCTTGAAATTTCTCTAACCCGATCGGTCCACCTCCCACTAATAAAATGTGAATCTGATCTGGCTTGACAAAAATTGGAAATAGCGTATTCATTTAAACAGTTGCGTATTTTTCTATAATATGTTTAAAATTCGGATGCTTAGAAACAACTTCGCCCAAAACAATAATAGCCGGTACACCAATGCGTTTTTCCTGAGTTTCGTCCAGTATATCGTCAATCGTACCGATAATAATTTTTTCATTTGGCATAGAGCCATTTTGAATCAATGCAATAGGCAGATTTTCTTTACCATGCTGTTTGTATAATGTGACTATTTCTGTTAGCTTACCAAATCCCATCAGCACCACTACTGTTGCATTTGTTTTAACAGCTGCATATAAGTCCTCTGAGAGTTTTCCTTCAGTTGTAGAGCCAGTTATCACCCAAAAACTTTCACTTATACCACGATAAGTTAAAGGAATCTTTTGGAGGCCTGTTAATCCGATACTAGAGGAAATACCCGGAATAACCGCTGTTTCGATATCATATTGATTAATAAAATCAAGTTCTTCACCACCACGTCCAAATACAAATGGATCTCCGCCTTTTAATCGCACCACATGACCATGAGTCAGCGCATAATCGACCAGTAACTGGTTGATCTGATCCTGTGAAGTAGAAAGCTGTTCCGCTCTTTTCCCAACATATACCTTCGTGCAGTTTGCACTGGCAAAATCCAATAAACTCTCATCCACTAAAGCATCGTATAAAATTACATCCGCTGCCTTTATCGCTTTTATACCTTTTAAGCTGATCAATTCAGGATCACCAGGACCCGCTCCGACCAAAGTTACTTTTGGTTTAATATTCATCTTCTATCCTCCTCATTAATTAACTTTCACCGCATTTCTATACTCATACACAGCGTTAAAGAATGTATTCAAGCTCTCAAGGTAGTTTTCAGCAAACTCTGGAGTAGGCTCATTCTTATTTATTTGCAAAACCAGTTCTGGGAACGTAGTTTCCAATTCAAAAATATGTTGTCCCACAAATTGCGCTTGGAACTCCTGGATCACAGCATGCTGTGAACTCACATTAACACCTTTATCCAATAATAATGCTTTAGCACAACCTATAAAAGTACTGTAGGCATGATAAATAGCATCCGCATACTTTTTCTCCTCAAGAGCAGAAACCGCCCAAGCTCTTTTTTCTTCAGCTTCAAAGATCAAAGTAGCAACAAGGTCAATCATGACACCCGCACATTCACCCACACCGATCGCTGTTTCAAAAGTCTCCTGATGACCCCAATCAATATATTCATCATCAGATAATGTTGTTAGATCAGCAAGAGGTTTCAATAAGGTGTAGAAATAGTTTTTAGTCTGACGGTCATAGTAAGCATGAAAGTTTTCACCTTCCTGAACATTCTTTTTATAATCCGTTAAAACCAGGTCAACCACGTGCAGCACTCTTTTGGTAGGTACTTTGATAATTCTTTCGGCCACACGACCTACACCATCACCAACAGTACCACCACCGATCATGACCTGTGCAGCAGGAACGACTTTACCGTTTGCTTTTACAGAACTTCCATGAAAACCCAGATGCGCCAATCCATGCTGTCCACAAGAGTTCATACAGCCTGAAATTTTGATCTTCAGTTCACGGTTGTAAACAAAATCTGCGTAAAAATCACGAATGTATGACTCAATAACCCGTGCCATCTCTGTACTGTTTGAAATACCCAGATTACATGTATCCGTTCCTGGGCAGGTCGTCACATCAGACGTGCTTTCAAATCCAGGAGAAGCCAACTCAAGCTTCGTCAATAATTTAAAAATATGAGGAAGCGTTTTCTCGGTAGCATACTTAAGCAACAATCCCTGATTCTGAGTGAAACGAACTTCGTCGGCAACCAGACCTTCCAGTCCAGCAACCAAAACTCGTGCTTTTTCAGTTGGAAGATCACCCGTAGATATTTTAGCAAATACACCATAAAAACCTTGCTGCTTTTGCTCAAAAGTATTTGTTGACTTCCAGATCAGGTAATCCGGATCTAAATCCAAAGATAAACTTTCCACGGCATCCGTATCCGGTGGAGTCGGTTGCGTGATCGTATCGCGGTTGATCTGAAAAGATTTTACATTATTAGCAACGCGTTCCTCAGCAATTAATCTTAACACTTCATCAATACCCAATTTTTGGATCAGGTATTTAAAGCGTGCTTTATTTCTATTATTACGCTCGCCATAGCGGTCAAATACACGTAAAGAAGACTCAACAAACGGAATCAACTGATCTTCATGTAAAAATTCATGTACCAAGTGCGCTAGAAAAGGTTGAGAACCCAATCCACCACCTAACAGAACTTTAAAACCACGTTCTTCTTTACCATCAATAAGCTGTATTTTAGGAATAAAGCCAAGATCATGGATATATGAAAAAGCAGTATCATCATCTGATGAAGAAAATGACATCTTAAATTTACGACCCATTTCCGCACAGATCGGGTTTCTTAAACAAAATTCGAAAACGGCCTGCGCATACGGAGAAACATCAAAAGGTTCTTTTGGATCTATTCCGGCTGTAGGTGATGCCGTTACGTTACGCACAGTATTACCACAGGCTTCACGTAAAGTAATATCATCCTCTGCCAATTTGGCCCATAACTCTGGTGTGCGATCTAGACTAACAAAGTGTATCTGAATATCCTGACGGGTCGTGATATGCAGATTACGAATCGCATATTCATCCGATACATCAGATATTTTAATCACTTGTTTGAAAGTTGCTTTTCCAAAAGGTAATTTAATACGCACCATTTGCACTCCAGGTTGACGTTGACCGTAAACCCCTCTTGCAAGGCGCAATGAACGAAATTTTTCATCCGTAATTTTCCCTTCCTGAAAAAGTCTAATTTTCTTTTCTAAATCAATAATCTCTTGCTCAACCACAGGGTTTTCAAGCTCTGTACGGAAACTTTGCATATGCTGAAATTCTATTTATTGGTCTGTATTCTCTTCTATTTGGTTCAAAAGTAGAAAAAAAAACTATATAATCTATAAAATCTATTAAATTAATATATATTTGTCAAAAATATTATTGTAGACCAATCCTATAGAGATAGATAAAATGAAAAAAAACAACCGTAATATACTTATATTAAGCTTATTGTTGTTACTTACGAATAACGCGTGTGCTCCTAAAATAGAGAATGGCTATACAAAAGAAAGAGGATTTGAAGGTAATATTTCCTTATCTGGAGCGTTTGCACTCTATCCTTTAGTAGTCTTATGGAGTGAAGAGTTTAAAAAGGAACATCCACATGTGCGTTTTAATATTTCAGCTGGCGGAGCAGGCAAAGGAATTGCAGATGCATTGACCGGTATGGTCGACATCGGACTTATTTCCCGCGATCTTCATCCACAGGAAATAGCAAAAGGCGCCTTTCCTATCCATGTTGCTAAAGATGCTGTGATCTGTACCATTAATGCTGAAAATCCAAATTATACCTTACTTAAAGAACGTGGTTTGACCCATGCGGAACTCAAAAATATATTTATCAATAAAAAATATAAAACCTGGAACGAGATCGACGCGCGATTTTCAAAAGATCCGGTGATCGTGTACACACGTGCTGATGCCGCCGGTGCCGCCGAAACTTGGGCCAATTTCTTTAAAAGTAAGCAGGAGGATTTAAAAGGCGTGGGAATCTTTGGTGATCCAGGAATTGCACAGGCAATTAAAGACGATAAAAATGCCATAGGATTTAACAACATCAATTACGTCTATGACTTAAAAACAAAAAAAGTAATGGATAAAATTGATGTCTTGCCAATCGATCTAAATGCAGATGGGCAGATCAGTGAAAACGAAGATTTTTATAGTACCATAGATGATTTAACGGATGCTGTCAGTAACAACCATTACCCTAGCCCACCAGCCAGAGATCTTTCGTTTATCACAAAAGGGAAGCCTGATAATTTGCTCGTCAAAGAATTCATTTCATTTGTGCTAAAGAAAAAATCGCAGAGTTATTTATTGGAAAATGGATATGTGCCATTAACAGAGTCGTTAATTAATAAAGAACTGATTAAACTGTAATATGCTAAAAACAAGGTTATTAAAAAATGCAATCGCAAAACAGGTCAGTTTTGTTTTGTTGCTCATTTCACTTTCAGTGGTCATTATAATCGGTATCGGACTGACTTTTAAATCAGTACCCTTATTTGAATCGTTTAACATTCTTGAACTATTGACAAATCATGTGTGGGCACCTATGAAAGGAAGTTTTGGTTTCCTACCTTTTATTATGGGCACACTAAGTGTCACATTGGTTGCGCTATTGATTTCATGCCCACTTTGTATCTTAACCTCTATTTACTTAACAGAGTATGCGTCAGAGACCTTGAAAAATGTCATATTACCGCTTATCAATGTTCTGGCAGCCATTCCTCCTGTGTTATACGGGGTTTGGGGTGTATTATTTATCGTACCTGCAATACAATCTTATATTGCGCCCATTTTTGCGGTTTCTACTTCGGGCTACACTGTTTTAGCTGGAGGAATCGTACTCGCAGTGATGATTTTCCCGATCATGATCAGTATTATGGTCGAGGTTTTAAAAACGGTACCGGCAGAACTTAAAGCAGCATCACTGTCTTTGGGCGCTACCAAATGGGAAACTGCCCAAAAAGTCATACTTAGAAGAGCAAAACCTGGTATAATAGCCGCAATTGTATTGGCGATCTCCAGAGCATTCGGCGAAACAATTGCAGTTTTGATGGTCTGCGGTAATGTTCCTAAAATACCGACATCCATATTTGATGCTGGTTATCCTATTCCCGCACTCATTGCAAACAATTTTGGGGAAATGATGTCAATACCATTATACGATTCGGCACTGATGTTTTCAGCCTTACTCCTTTTTGTTATTATTTTCGGATTCAATCTCATTTCACGCATCATATTAAACAGATTGGAGGGCAAGCATAATGGATAATCTTAAAACAAGACTTTTTAAAGAGAAAGTTGCAAAAGGTTTTATGCATCTTTCCGGAATGTTGGTCACCGGTTCACTTTTTTTTATAATCGGCACCATCCTATATAAAGGGTTGCCTTATCTATCTTGGGAAATGGTGAGTCAATTACCAAAGGGTGGCTTTTACATGGGTAAAGAAGGTGGTATTTTAAATGCAATATTAGGATCCCTATACCTTGCAGGTGTAGCAACTACATTGGCAACCTTAATCGGTGTGCCGATCGCCTTATACTTAAATATATACATCAAAACATCATCGAGACTAGCGCAATACTCGAAATTAATGTTTGATATCCTGTACGGAATTCCTTCTATCGTATATGGAGCTGTAGGATTTACCATCATGGTTTATTTTGGCATCCGCGCATCCCTTTTAGGTGGAATTATCACCATTACACTGCTAACAATACCAATTGTGGTGCGAACTGTCGATGAAATCATCAAAACAGTTCCCACAGACTTAAAACATGTTACTTTATCTTTAGGTGCGACCAAATGGGAAGTCGCAAAAGTTTTTATTTTACACATTAAACAAGGAATATTTACCGCAATCTTACTTGCATTTGGAAGATCTATCGGAGATGTTGCCGGAGTTTTGTTAACAACAGGATTTAGCGACAATTTACCCCGTTATATTGACGAACCCGCCGCAACATTGCCATTAGCGATCTTCTTCCAGTTGAGCAGTCCTATTCCAGAAGTTCAAGGCCGTGCTTACGCATCAGCACTTATCTTAACTTTTATTATTCTAATTATTGTCATATGCACGCACATCCTATCATCGAAACAGAACAAACACAAATTGTAAGACCGGCTATTCAACCGCATATTCAGATACAGGATTTGAATATTCATATTGACGGTCATCATATTTTGAAAAACATCAATCTGTCGTTGCCTAATAACAGCATTACCTCGATCATTGGTCCCTCTGGTTGTGGGAAAACGACATTACTGAAAACCTTAAACCGGCTTATTGATGATACGAAAGGAGTTCAGGTGTCAGGCTCTGTATTTGTCAATGGTGAAGATATATATGCCCCAAATGCCGAAGTAACACATATTCGAAAAAAAATGGGCTTACTTTCTCAAAAACCATTTCCATTGCCGATGTCGATATATGACAATGTCGCTTATGGCCCTCGCATCCATGGGACAAGAGGAAAAAAGGAATTAAATGAGATCGTAGAAACACAGTTGAAGAATGTCGGACTTTGGGAAGAGGTGAAAGATCGGCTGGATCAATCCGCTACGCGACTTTCCATTGGGCAGCAGCAGCGTCTATGCCTGGCACGTGGGCTTGCCGTCAAGCCTGAGATTATATTAGGCGATGAATCAACCTCTGCATTAGATCCAATATCGACGCAGACGATCGAAAATCTACTTATTGAACTCAAGAAAGATTATACCATTGTGTTGGTTACGCATATTCTGAGACAGGCACGCCGTGTTTCTGATTATATCATTTTTGTTTATGGCGGCGAAATTCTTGAATTTGGAAAAACAGAAGAAGTACTGTTAAATCCCAAACATGAAATTACACGTCAGTATGTAAAAGGCTTTATTTCATGATAAAACGCTTTGCATGTAATTTTTAAATAAATTATTTATATTTTTATATGATATGAAACAATTCAATTTGTCTATGAAAAGTAAATTATCCACAATCCTGATTAGTTCTTTCGCATTATATTCTTGTTCTAACGGTACTACAGGTGCTGAAACGAACAATAATACAGTAGATAGTATATATCCTCCTGTAGAAACGAATGAGGCAAATACAAAATATAAACCTGCCTTTGAAGGCCAGACCCGTATCGCTGCTGTAAAAACGACTACACCATTTGAAGGAGTTGTACTCAATACAACATTGAAGTCTCCTTGGGGAATTGCTTCTTTGCCGGATGGACGTTTACTCATTACCGAAAAAGAAGGAACCTTTAGAATAGCAACTGCTGACGGTAAAGTTTCTGAACCGATAACAGGTCTACCTAAAGTGGATACAGATGGTCAAGGTGGTTTATTGGGACTAACGATAGATCCTAATTTTGAAACAAACCGAATGATCTATTTTGTTTTTTCTGAGCCAAGTGCTGAAGGAAACCTAACAGCTGTCGGTAAAGGAAAATTAGCCGCAGATGAGAAGACAGTTGAAAATGTCGCAGTTATTTACCGCGCTACACCAAAGTACAAAGGTAAACTACATTATGGTGGGCGTATCCTATTTGATAAATCAGGCAATTTAATTGTAAGTACGGGTGAACGTTCAGATTTAGCCACCAGACCTCAGGCACAAGATCTAAAATCAGGATTAGGCAAGATTGTTAGAATAACAACAGATGGCGCTCCAGCAGCGGGTAATCCGTTTGCAGGGAAAGCAGATGTAAGACCAGAAATTTACAGTTATGGACATAGAAATGTTCAAGGATTGGCACTTCATCCTGAAACGGGTGATTTATGGGAGACAGAATTTGGTCCTCGCGGTGGAGATGAACTAAACCGTATCGAGCCTGGCAAAAACTACGGCTGGCCAATCATTACTTACGGTTTAGAATACAGTGGTGAAAAAATTGGAGAACCTATCCAACAAAAAGAAGGATTAGAGCAACCGGTTTATTACTGGGATCCCGTATTATCACCTAGCGGTATTACATTCTATAAAGGAGATGCCATTCCTGAATGGAAAAACAATCTATTCATCAGTGGACTAAGCAGTACGCATATTGCCCGTCTAGTTATTAAAGATAATAAAGTCGTAGGCGAAGAAAGGTTATTAGCAAAAGAAGGACAACGCTTCAGAGATATCACACAAGGTAAAGATGGAGCGCTTTATGCCATTACAGATTTAGGACGTCTTTACAAAATTGACAAAAAGAAATAACAATTTCGATTGTAAAAAACAGCTAAAGGTAACCAGAAAGGTTACCTTTTTTTATGTATGTGTATTAATAAAAAAAGATTGTATGACAAAACACGTTCTAATCAGAATAGTCGCATTGATCATTCTTTTATTTATGGCCATTCCCATCGGTTTGTCCCAGTTAGATCCAAATAGACGTTGCGGTACAGCCGATAGCTTAGCTATAATTTTTTATATGGGAATCTTTTTGCTGCTATGGATTATCTATTTAATAGTAGAATCTGTTTTCTTATACCGTAAAAACCAAATTCCAAAATTCAGATTCAATATCATTGCCGCTCTAATTATCCCTCTTTTTATATTGATCTCTTTTTTATTTAATTTACTTGATTAAGAGAGCAATTCCATACTGTATAAGTCAAAATCTTTCGCCCAATAATCTTTTACAATCTGGTTTAAAACAAAGCCATTTTTCTGATAAAATAGATAAGTACGTTGCGAAGTACGGACAATGATGCGGTCGATCGTTTTCAGCTCTTTTAAAATTGCTATACGGTGTTCCAGCAACTTTTTGCCATATCCCTTACCCTGTTCTGCAGGAAGGACCATATCCCAACAGATTACAGCCCTATGCTCTTCCGGCTCAACGGTAATGCCACTGCATGCCACCACTCTATTGTCTACTTCAAGAACAAAAAACTGCTGCATCTCAAAATCCAGATAATACTTCAAATCCTCTTTTTCATCCTGAGCAAAGTAAGCTGGAATATTTTCTTGCATAATATTGAGTACGACATCCCGATCCCGTAGCTCGTAAGCCCTAATTAAAACCATATCGCCATTATTTTTGGAACAAAAATGAACATTGCTATAACCACAGAAACGATCGCTGCTGTTAATACTGCGGCAGCTGCTAGATCTTTCGCTTTTTTTACAAAATCATTCTTTTCCTGACAAACCAGATCCGCAAGATTTTCAATAGCGGAATTAATTATTTCAAGCGCAAAAACAGCACCAATACAGAGTAAGATGATCATCCATTCAATCGCAGCGATATCAAAGTAAATTCCAGCAACAATGGTCACAATAGTTGCCGCTACATGAATACGCGCATTATGTTCTTCTATCAACAGTATTTTGAAACCATTGAATGCATATGCAAAACTTTTTATTCGATCCAGTAGCGAGAATTGTTGATTTTTCATGTAATATATGCTGTAAAAGCAAAAGCCGTTTCTTAATATAATAAAGAAACGGCTTTTATTTGATTATTTTAAATTAAATCAGATGAAATATATCATCAACACCTAATATTTTCTTTGCCGTAAACCCTTCAGCATATTTTACCTGTATCGATCTACCAAATTCTCGCGCCCTTGCAGCTGTAGATTCCATAAAATCGGGATTAGAAATATAGGTCTGGGGTTCGTCGAGATTCGTTTCTTCGCCTGTATAAAACTGTGTTTTATACGCTAATATTGATTTTTCCTTAATCGTATAATAATCCGTGATATCCAGTACAATATCAGGTTTAATATAATAATCCTGAATCATCTGCAGCACCAATCTAGGACGGTGAGCTTCTTGTAAAATTCCGTCTGCTATCGTTTCTATTTTCCTTAGACCTGCCAAAAAGCATGCTTCATTCACCATGTGACCTGCTCTGCCATGATCAGGATGGCGGTCAGTAATGGCATTTGTGATTATAATTTCTGGTTGATATTTACGGATCGCCTGAATGACAGCAAGCTTATCTTCTTCACTATTATTGAAAAAACCATCACGTAGCGCTAAGTTATCTCTTACCGTTAAGCCCAATATTGCTGCTGCATCGTTTGCTTCACGATCTCTGGTTTCAGCAGTACCGCGAGTACCAAGTTCCCCTCTCGTAAGATCTACAATACCTACTTTTTTACCCGCAGCAACATATTTTGCTATTGTACCTCCGGCCCCTAATTCTGCATCATCCGGATGCACAGTAATTACTAATAAATCAAGTTTTATCATGCGAGTCTATTTTCAATGTTTAACCAACTAAATATAGACAAAAGTAGTAAACATTTCGTTCTTTCTACCCTTCAGATAATAATTGCTCAACACGTTTTTTGATTCTAGACGCCGTTGGTGAGGTTGTTGAGTAAAAATAGTCTACTACCTCTCCATTTTTATTGATCAAATATTTGTGAAAATTCCATAGTGGTTTACTCGAAACATGTCCATTTTCCTCCTTTTGAGCAAGATAACGATACAAGGGCGAGGCATATTCGCCAATCACATGCGTACGTTTAAAAACAGAAAAATGAACTTGTTGGTTAATTTTACAAAAAGTCTCTAACGTATAACCAGTTAGTGGTTCCTGTTTTCCAAAATTATTAGATGGGAAAGCAAGAATTTCAAAACCATCATTTTTATAGGTCTGGTAAAGTTTTTCTAAGGATTTAAATTGGCTCGTAAACAGGCACTGGCTGGCCGTATTTACAATGAGCAATACTTTTCCCTTATAGTCAGCTAATGATTTTTCTTGACCATTGAACTGTAGGGCTTTAAAATCATAAACTGTCTTCATAAATTAATAATTTTTAAAAATACTGTGGATCTCTCCTCGTTTTTTGAAATTCTCTAATGATATTTTCTATTTCAAAATCTTCTCTCGGATCGTAAGTACTTTTTAGGTTATGTCCAAATATTTTAGCTACCCCTTGGTATAAAAAAGCAGATAACCCACCTTTCATCTGTTTCACCATTTCATAGCTCGAATGTCCTGTCTGTCGGTCTATAAGTTTAATGAGAATTTTCCCCTGTGTAATACTCATATTTTTAATTTCCCGATTAAACATCGACTTCACTTCATTCTCACATGTTTCGATCAGCTTTTTCTGTTCTTTTTTATCAGAAACCAATGCAAGTTCCCGGTCTAACTGATCATATCTTTTTTGAGCAAAAATAGCATAAGGCAATACCCTTAACACATTTCGTCTTAGCCTTAGGTACTGTTTTTTAGCATCTTCCGAAGTCCATATTCTTGGTTTTGATATTTTGACCTCTGGAATTAAGAACCAAGGAAGCCTCTCGCCACTCTCTAATGTGGTCATATTATACTCTTCAATTACTTGTTGCTGCCCCTCCCCGTAGAGCGGTACTGTCAGTGCTTGAGACATCCCAAAAAAAGGGATAAAAGCAAGTAAAGATAGTATCCAGCGTAAGTTTATTCTGATCATTACAATTTAAAAATTGTCTTTTTTTGTCAATAGTATTAAAAAATTATTACATTTAATAAAAATAAATCGGGTTTACTATTTATTCCTTTAAATTAACAATAACTAATTTAAGAAATGTATTTTTAAAATCATAATGCAACTGCAAGTTTATGAAAGATTATGTGATTGATATAGAAGCAGAAAATAAAGAAATACGTAAAAGATACCGAGCATTACTACGCGCATGTAAACCAACGATGCAACGAGGTGACAAGCAGATGATCAGAAAAGCATTTGATCTCGCATTAGAAAGTCACAAAGAAATGCGTCGAAAATCTGGCGAACCTTATATTTTCCACCCGATTGCCGTAGCTCAGATTGCTGCAGAAGAAATTGGTTTAGGTACAACTTCAATAGTTTGTGCCCTCTTACACGATGTGGTTGAAGATACCAATATTACACTCGATGAGATCGAGCAGATGTTTGGTAAAAAAGTGCGTCGTATTATTGATGGACTGACAAAAATTTCAGGAATTTTTGATCCGAACAGTTCCATGCAGGCAGAAAATTTCCGTAAGATGTTATTAACATTGGCAGATGATGTCCGTGTTATTTTGATCAAACTAGCGGATCGCCTGCATAACATGCGTACCATGGAATTTATGGCACGTGATAAGCAATTGAAAATTGCTTCAGAAACCAGTTATTTATATGCGCCATTGGCCCATAGACTGGGTTTATATGCGATCAAGTCTGAATTGGAAGACTTATCCATGAAGTTCACAGATCCCGACACCTACAAGTTCATCGCTCGAAAACTTAACGAAAAAAAGGCGGAAAGAGAGAAATTTATCTCCGACTTTATTCAGCCTGTGCAAGAAATATTACAGGAACAAGGTATAACGGCGCAAATTTTCGGCAGACCCAAATCCATTCATTCTATCTGGACCAAGATGCGTAAAAAATCGATTCCTTTCGAAGAGGTTTACGATTTATTTGCGATCCGTATTGTCATCGATACCGATGATGAGCGTGAAAAAACAGAGTGTTGGAAAGTGTATTCTATTGTAACCGACCTGTACCGACCAAACCCCGACCGTCTAAGAGACTGGGTATCATCACCTAAAGGTAATGGGTATGAATCCCTGCATACCACGGTTATGGGACCTCGTGGTCAATGGGTTGAAGTTCAGATCAGAACCAGCCGCATGAATGAAATTGCGGAGAAAGGTTTTGCGGCACACTGGAAATATAAAGAATCCAATTCGGACAGTGGATTAGACCAGTGGATCAAAAAAATTAGAGATGTACTGAGCAATCCGGAACAGAATGCACTGGACTTTGTGGACGACTTTAAAATGAATTTGTTCTCCGATGAGATCTTTATTTTCACGCCAAAAGGAGCCCTTATTCAACTGCCACATGAAGCCACTGCATTAGATTTTGCCTTTGAAATCCACTCGGATATCGGAGCAACCTGTATCGGTGCAAAAGTTAACCATAAATTGGTGCCTTTAAGTCATGTTTTGCAAAATGGTGATCAAGTAGAGATCATAACATCGAGCAAACAGACACCAAAAGAAGACTGGTTGAATTTTGTCGTGACAGCAAAAGCAAAATCCAAAATCCGTTCTTCACTGAAAGAAGAAAGACGTCGTGTGGCGGAAGATGGTAAAGAAATTCTGGAGCGTAAGCTGAAAACGTTAAAGATTACCTATAACACTGATAATATTAATAAAATTGCGAATTTCCTTAAATTTCCAAGTTCGCAGGATCTGTTTTATAATGTAGCCAAAGGACTCGTTGATATTAAACAATTGCGCGAATTTGTGGCGCACGAAAAAAACAACGATGCGACACTGAGTACGCAAAACACCCAATTTAATACACATATTGGTGGTTTAGTAGAGAAGTTCAGTAAAAAAGATCAGGATACCCTCTTGTTAGGCGATGATTTGCAGAAAATCGATTACACCCTTGCTCCTTGTTGTAACCCAATACCTGGAGATGATGTATTTGGATTTTTAACTGTAAACGACGGTATAAAAATACACCGTACCAGCTGTCCAAATGCATCCAAATTAATGGCGAACTACGGTTACCGCATTATGAAGGCTAAATGGACATCCCAAACAGATGTATCTTTTTTGACTGGATTACGTATTGTCGGTATCGATGATGTTGGTTTGGTCAATAAGATCACCACCGTCATATCTCAGGAGTTTAAAGTTAATATCCGCTCCTTAAGTATTACCAGTAACGAAGGAATCTTTGAAGGGCATATTATGGTCTTTGTAAATGATACAGAACAATTGGAAAATCTCATGAAAACGCTTAAACAAGTGCGCGGCATTACCACTGTTTCACGATATGAATCTGAGAGTTAAACATCAGCTGAATATCACATTTTTTTAATACTACAATAATTGAATCAAAATTGGTAAATTTGTAAAGAATCTTATTGATTAATATGAACGCAGCTGAAAATTACGCAACAGTAAAAAAGATCTTTGAAGCTTACTTAGAAAATAAAAATCTAAGAAAAACTCCAGAGCGTTATGCTATTTTAGAAGAAATTTATTCCCGTACAGATCACTTTGATGTAGAATCATTGTACATCCATATGAAGAATAAAAAATACCGAGTTAGCCGTGCCACTGTATACAACACGTTAGAATTGTTGGTATCCTGTGACTTAGTTACTAAACATCAATTTGGGCGCAATATGGCTCAATTTGAAAAATCCTATGGCTTTAAACAACACGATCACGTCATTTGTATTGAATGTAATATCGTGGTGGAATTTTGTGACCCACGTATCAACCAGATTCAAAGCTTAATGGGTGATTTATTAAAATTCGATATCAAACATCACTCGTTAAATCTGTATGGTGTTTGTAATGATTGCCAACAAAAAATCGCTGCCTCAAAAGCAAAAGAAGAGGTTATTTCAAATTAATCTCAGGATTGGCGAAATATAATAGTACATTTGTTCAGAAAATGATTTGCTCATTTTTCTGAACATTTTGTTTTTAGATAATTCAAAAAATTAACATAAATTCTTAATCACAATACTTTAAAAGCTATGCAAGTTGATGTGCTTTTGGGCTTACAATGGGGAGACGAAGGTAAAGGTAAAATCGTTGATGTATTTTGTCCACAATACGATTTAATTGCTCGTTTCCAAGGCGGCCCTAACGCCGGACACACATTGGAGTTTGATAACAAAAAATTCGTTTTAAACACGATCCCTTCGGGTATCTTCAATGAAGGAACTCTTAACCTAATCGGAAATGGTGTTGTTATCGACCCGATTATCTTAAAGAGAGAACTAGACAATTTAAAAACTGCTGGATTTGATCCAGTAGGTAAAGGAAATTTAGTGTTAGCTCGTAAAGCGCATTTAATCCTTCCTACTCACCAGTTACTAGATGCTGCTTCAGAATCTAAAATGGGTGACGGTAAAATTGGTTCTACCTTAAAAGGTATTGGTCCTACCTATATGGATAAAACAGGTCGTAATGGCCTACGTGTGGGTGATACTACATTGCCAGATTTCAAAGAGCGTTACGAAAAATTGAGAGAAAAACACCTTTCTATTTTATCACACTACGGTGAAATCCCTGATTTCTCTGAAAAAGAAGAAGCTTTCTTAGCTGCTATCGAATTCATTAAAACTATTCCACATGTTGATTCAGAACATTTAGTGAATCAATATTTAAAGGATGGTAAAAAAGTATTAGCAGAAGGTGCTCAAGGTACTTTGTTAGATGTTGACTTTGGTTCTTATCCATTCGTTACATCTTCAAACACAACTACAGCGGGCGCATGTACAGGTTTAGGTATTGCTCCAAATAAAATTGGTGCAGTATATGGTATCTTCAAAGCTTATGCTACTCGCGTAGGTGGAGGTCCATTCCCGACTGAATTACATGATGAAGTAGGTGAAAACTTACGTAAATTAGGTCATGAATTTGGAGCAACAACAGGTCGCGCACGTCGTACAGGTTGGATTGATATTCCTGCTTTAAAATATGCCATCATGTTAAACGGTGTTACTGAATTGATCATGATGAAAGCTGATGTGTTGGATACTTTCGAAAAAATCAAAGTTTGTACACACTACAAACATGAAGGAAAAGTAATCGATTACATGCCATATGAGATTATCACGAACGAGGCTGAGCCTATTCTTGAAGAAATCGACGGCTGGAATCAAGATCTGACTGGTATCACGCAACAAAGTGAAATCCCTGCAGCATTACAAAATTACATTACGTATCTAGAAAAAGCATTAGAAGTGCCTATCACGTTCCTATCTGTTGGTCCAGATCGTAAACAAACATTAAAATTGACTAAATAGTTAATGCGGGTCGAAGACAATTTTGTTATAGATTCAACGAATAATTTTCATCAAAAAGCGCTGCAATGGGCAGCGCAATTTGATGAAGTAGCTTATCTCCATTCCAATGGACATAGCGATCAGTGGAGTGCATTTGACTGCTTAATTGCAGTAAAAGCAACTTCCTCTTATACCTCGACTTCCGGTAATACACTTCAGGATGTTCAAAAATTTATAGACACATATCCAGATACTTATATTCCTGGTTTTTTTTCGTACGATCTGAAAAATGAAATCGAAGAACTGGAAACACATCATGATGATCCTTTAGGATTTCCATTAGCCTATTTCTTTGTTCCTGCGGTTACGATCAAAACAATTGGAAATACCGTTTGGATAACAGCTGAAAATCCTGCTCAAATCTATCAAACCATTTCAGATTTTACATGGCAGACCGGTTCTGTGGGTTTTGATGGCCAGATACAGACCAGATGGTCTAAGGCTGAATACATGCTTGCATTTAATAAAATGCAAGATCATATCCAAAGAGGCGATATTTACGAAGTCAACCTCTGCCAGGAGTTTTATGCTGACCAGGTCAACTTAAATCCCGTAGCGGCATTTGAAAAATTGAACAGCATCTCCCCTACGCCGTTTGCGGCATTTTTTAAATTCAACAAGAATTACATCCTTTCCGCATCTCCAGAAAGATTTCTGGCGAAAAGGAATCAACAGCTCATTTCCCAACCTATAAAAGGAACTGCAAAACGAGGAAAAACTGCTGAAGAAGATCAAAAGATCGTCCAAGGCATGTTAAACTCTACAAAAGAAATTGCTGAAAATGTGATGATTGTAGATTTAGTTCGCAATGATCTCACGAAAAGCGCAGTACCAAAATCTGTCAAAGCAGATCGTCTATTCGAAATTCAGACATTTAAACTCGTTCATCAGATGATTTCGACCATTACCTGTGAAATCGATGAAAAAGTAGCGGATGTTGAAGTTATTAAAAATACCTTCCCTGCTGGTTCAATGACCGGTGCTCCTAAAATTGCTGCCATGCAGATCTGTGATCAAGTTGAAGCAACAAGACGCTCGTTATATGCAGGATCCATCGGTTATTTCGGTCCTGAAGGTGATTTTGATTTCAATGTTGTGATCCGGACCATTTTATACAATGCACAAAGTAAATATCTGTCTTTTCAGACAGGCGGTGCTATTACCGTTCAGGCAAATGCTGAAGACGAATATCAAGAATGCTTGTTAAAAGCAAATGGTATGTTGCAAGTTCTTGATACACATATTCAATAAATATCTATATCTTTAGTAGATAAAATTCTCAAACATCATTTTTTTTCTGAAATTTGCGCCTGATTATGACACAGATATACATTGATATCCATACCCATCAGCATCACTCGTCAGAGACTGAACGCTTTGACGTATTTAATCTTATACTGAATGCTGATCCAGATGATCATTATTTATCGCCAGTAACCGCGGGGTTACACCCATGGCACATCAGTGAAAGTGACCCTTTTAAAGGCATATCGATCCTGCAAGAATTGCTTCGTGATCATGAAATTCTAGCTGTCGGGGAATGTGGTATGGATAAAGTAATATCTGTGCCCCTAAATGTGCAGCAAGACGTTTTTCAAAAACAAGTTAGCTTAGCAAAAGAATACGGTAAGCCATTGATCATTCATTGCGTCCGTGCTTTTGACGAAGTACAGCAAGTTTTAAAAAGTGAAAATTTCACAGGTCACATCATTTTTCATGGATTTAATAAGAATCAAAAACTTGCTGAGCAATTGCTTAAAAAAGGATATTACCTTTCGTTTGGTTCATCAATTCTCACGGGAAAGTTAGATGAAACGCTTGTAGCGACTCCTCTTGAACAGCTTTTTTTGGAAACGGATGATGCGCATGCCGATATCAGAGAATTGTACGCTTATGCAGCACAATTGAAAAAGATATCGATAAATGAATTAAAAGAAAACATAATAAGAAACTATCAACTTGTATTTGAGTAAAATATGAAAGACTTAACTTGGCTATCGCGTACAGAGGCATTAGTGGGGCGTGAAGCTTTAGAAAAATTGGCAAATTCTCATGTCATGGTTTTGGGATTGGGAGGCGTAGGATCGTTTGCAGCGGAATTTATCTGTCGTGGCGGTGTTGGCAAAATGACCATCATTGATGGCGACACTGTAGATCCTTCTAATAGAAACAGACAGCTACCAGCATTGGCAACCAACCATGGTCAATCTAAAGCACAGATTATGCGCGATCGGTTGTTATCTATAAATCCTGAACTGGATTTGACTATTGTTGAAGATTTCGTTCTTCCTGAAAAGATTTCCGATCTATTGGATCTTAATCCTGACTATGCAGTGGAAGCAATTGATAGTATCACGCCAAAATTATTTTTTATCCGTCAGGCTCTAGAGCGTAAAGTTCGTTTTGTGAGTTCTATGGGAGCTGGAGGAAAAATGGATCCTACAAAAATAGAAATTGCAGATATCGGAGAAACCTATAATTGTAAACTTGCTCATCATATCCGTAAAAAGTTATATAAACATGGGATAAGAAGTGGTTTTAAAGCAGTATTTTCTACAGAATTGCCAGATAAAGCATCCCTGTTGTATACCGATGGCAGTAACTATAAGAAATCTGCATACGGAACGATGTCTTATCTGCCAGCTGCATTCGGAGGAGCAATCGCTTCCGTTGCATTAAGAGATTTAATCGCTAAAAATTAATGATATTCTCGTCAATATATCGCATTATATTGACGAGAATATGTAGTTTTGGCTATGGAAAAACTTATAAAATTAGTTGAAAAGAATAAGCTTGCTAATCAACCGGTTGATGAATTTTCAATGGTTATCGATGATAAGCAGGTGGTACACGGTGCAATTTTTGTTATAAAAATTGAAAAGAAAACCTTTAAACTTTTCATTCCAGAACCGCACTACAAAACCATTATTGAGGGAGAAACAAAACCTTTGATCAAAACGATCCTCAAACATCCTGAGGTTATGCTATTTATGTAATTTTCTAACAATCCTATTATTTTCAAAGGCATTTAAACATTACTTTTTTCTGCAATAAGATTCTGAGGCATATATCCTTGAAATTACTGTTGCAATCTATTGATCAATATATCTATAGAACAGCACATTCTGAAAATTAACCACTTTATATTGAAGCTAATTTTAAGCGATTTAAAGAGTTCTGTTAGACCAATCTAGCAAAGACTTGTCCTGATGGATTAAATTGCTTAAATCTCTTGTTTTCAACTAATCTGATCTATTGTAAAGACATAGTGATGGCGATCTGTTGTATGTTATTAATAATAGATTAGGAATGATCGACTTTTTTTTGAGAGATGTTCGGGATTTCTTTGAGATTGCGAGCAGACTGGTTCGTATTTTGTTCGCCATTTATTCGACTCGTTTTCGTCTTATGGTCGAAGCCGAGTCGAAGAACAGTCGAAGCGCACCCGAATCAATCCCGAAGTTGTTCCCTATCATTATCGAGCCGTTGTGCAAGCATTCTCGAGAAGACTAAGGACTTTTACGGACTTCCATGGACTTTCACGGACTTCTTTGGACTTTTAGCTTATACATTCTTCGTAATAAAGCATAAAATTTATACATCACTAAAAAAAAGATCAAGTTATCTACGGCAAGAACTTTTCTCCGCAAATTCGAGTTTTATTTGACTGCCCTTCGGGTCTGCTTCGCCCCTTCCTCGGGTAGTTTATACTAATCCTCTACTATGCCTATACTCCGCCTCTACTGTTTATGTAGAGGAAAGGTAGACAAACAGTATACAAACAGTAGAGGCACAATAGACAATTCCCGAAGCCTTTCCGAAGAAAGGGCGAATAAGTTACGAACCATTACCTAACGATACCGGAAGAAATTTCGCATTCTATTACCCTTATAAATGGTGGCTGCAGTGCAATAATTTACGGTTAAAAACCGAATTAGCATTGACTGTCATGTCATACCGCTATATCAGATTAAACACAAGTAATATAGAAGCAGCAAACAGAACAAATAAGCCTGTTAAGAAGATGATATCGGCAATATTTTCCAGTCTTTTAACTTCCCTTAGATCACCTCTTTTCATCGCAATAAAGGAAATAATACAGCTGGACATAAATATGAAAATAGCAATAGCGGCACATTCATCAATTAAACTTCCCTCTGTGAGTTTCATCGTTTTTATTGTCGTTAAGACCAGAAAACAAATTCCCAGTAAATTGGCTGAAGTATTTAAAATATGAGAAGTCCGCCCCGAGCTGTCTCTTTTATCTCTGTTATGATTTGAATCCATGGTCTATTTTCATTTACAAACAAAGTAATAATTTCTTTGTTCTTTTACTGATAGCTAAATATCCATTTAAAGGATATTTCTTGCTTAATTAAAATCTTATAATTTAAACCTCAAATGTTACAGCATTAATTTTTGTCTAAAGAGGGATATTTGTATAGGTTAATTTAAAGCAGATTATGAATCAAAAATATCAAATATCCGGCATGACTTGCAATGGATGTCGCACAAATGTCGAAGATAAGCTAAATGAGATACCAGGTGTAAAAGCTACTGTTACATTAGCTCCACCTGAAGTCATTATTGATAGTGAAAATCGTGTTGATGTAAATGAATGCAATAAAGCACTTTCAGAAATTGGTGATTACCACATTGTGCAAAACAATAGTCATCACAACGGAAAGAACTCCGTCTATCATAAAGCGGATGATCAATCGAAAAAAAGTGCAGTAGCTGTTTCAGGCAAATACATTTGCCCCATGTTCTGTGAGGGTCAGGATAAAACGTACGATTTACCGGGCTCCTGTCCTGTCTGTGGTATGCATTTAGTCCCCGCAGAATCATTATCGGAAAATAAACATACACAGGATGAAAGTGCAAACGCCTCTTGCTGTTCATCAAAAAATAACGGAGAACAGATAAACCAAACGGTGGACAAGTCATCAGGTAAATACATCTGTCCTATGTTTTGTGAAGGTCATGATAAAACGTACGATCAAAAAGGCTCCTGCCCCATATGTGGGATGCATTTAGTACCTGTTGAGTCATTATCGGAAAATAAACACACACAGGATGAAAGTGCGAACGCCTCTTGCTGTTCATCAAAAAATAAAGATGAACAGATAGTCCAAAATGCAGGCGCACCATCAGGTAAATATATCTGTCCTATGTTTTGTGAAGGTCATGATAAAACTTACGACCAAAAAGGTTCCTGCCCTGTTTGTGGTATGTTTCTCGTTCCAGTTGAATCTTTAGCTGATAAAGCAGATAAGCATCACCATGATACTAAATCCACAGACTTTTCTTCGCATGAAAAAGTGGGCACTCCAAAGGTCACGGCCAGTTCAGCGGGTAAATATTATTGTCCTATGATGTGTGAGGGCGAGAAACTGTATGATAAACCAGGATCCTGTCCAGTCTGTGGTATGAACTTAGAGAAAATGCCAGAAAAGAAAGCAGCTTTAACTTACAGCTGTCCGATGCATCCAGAAGTTCAAAGTGACAAACCGGGTTCTTGTCCCATCTGTGGTATGGATTTAGTAGCAAATGCCGACACAGAGGAAGATGATCACACATATCAAACACTGAAAAAGAAATTTTGGGTAGCGCTGTTATTCACCGTTCCCTTATTTATATTATCAATGGGTGAAATGATTCCTGGCAACCCAATCGGGCAAGTCATCACACCAAAGATGTCAGGCTGGATCCAGTTATTTTTAACCATTCCAGTTGTTTTTTATGCCACTTGGATGTTTTTTGAGCGTGCTTGGACTTCTTTCAAAACTTGGAACTTAAATATGTTCAGCTTGATAGGTCTAGGTGCCGGAGCAGGATTTTTATACAGCGTAGTGGCTTTATTCTTTCCATCCCTATTTCCGGATGCATTATTAGGTCATCATGGTCAGGTTGCACTATATTTTGAGTCTGTTGCCGTTATCTTAACGCTAGTACTATTGGGACAACTAATGGAAGCGAAAGCACATTCAAGAACGAATTCAGCTATTAAAGAACTTATAAAACTTTCTCCTGCAGAAGCTAATCTAGTTGAAAATGGAGTGGAAAAGAAAATTTCGGTCGCAGACATCCAGTTAGAACAAATTTTACGCGTTAAACCAGGAGAAAAGATTCCTGTAGACGGAGAAATAACTTCTGGACATAGCTCGATTGACGAATCCATGCTAACGGGGGAACCGGTTCCTGTCGATAAAAATGAAGGTGATAAAGTGAGTGCTGGAACGATTAACGGTAATCAGTCATTCTTAATGAAAGCCAACCGTGTCGGTGATGATACACTATTGGCACAAATTATTGAAATGGTCAATAGTGCAAGTCGAAGTAAAGCACCAATACAGAAGTTAACCGATCGTGTATCCCGCATATTCGTTCCTATAGTAATTGCCATCGCTATTTTAACATTTGTCGTCTGGATGATCTATGGAGTAGAATCTAAACTGGCCTTTGCCTTAGCCAATGCTTTGGCGGTTCTTATCGTAGCCTGTCCATGTGCTCTGGGGCTTGCAACACCGATGTCGGTCATGGTCGGAATCGGTAAAGGTGCAAAAAATGGTATCTTGATAAAGAATGCGGAAGCGCTCGAAAAGCTAGATAAAGTGAATGTACTGGTGACAGATAAAACCGGAACCATAACCGAAGGAAGGCCGAGTTTGGAAGAGGTATTCAGTACCTCAGACAGTACGGTTGATGAATTGTTGATCTTGGCAGCTTCAGTGAATGCCAATAGCTCCCACCCTTTATCCGAAGCGGTAGTGAAGAAAGCAAAGGAGTCAAAACTAACATTAAAAGAGACAGATCGCTTTGATACCATAAACGGTAAAGGTGTTATTGGTTATATTGCCAATGATAAAGTGCTTCTTGGAAATGAATCGTTGTTATTGGACGATGGTATTGCGATCAGCGAAAGCGTTAAAGAACAAGTTGCTGTAGAACAGGAAAAAGGCCGTACAGTATCTTACTTAGCTAAAGGAACAACACTGTTAGGTTATCTCGTTATTGCCGATAAAATAAAAGATACGGCAAAACAGGCTATCCATTACCTGATGGATCATGGTGTTGATGTGATTATGTTAACAGGTGACAATGCCAAAACAGCTAAAGCTGTAGCGGATGAACTGGGTATTAAACACTTTAAAGCACAAGCGCTACCAGAAGATAAGTTGATGGAGATTAAAAAGCTGCAACAGGAAAATAAAGTAGTCGCAATGACTGGTGACGGTATCAATGATGCTCCAGCATTAGCACAGGCAGATATAGGTATTGCAATGGGTACAGGTACTGATGTGGCTATCGAGAGTGCTGAAGTAACCTTATTGAAAGGCGACTTAATGGGTGTTGCCAAAGCTAAAATACTGAGTCATAAATTAGTGCGCAATATTAAACAGAACCTACTCTTTGCCTTCCTTTATAATGTTTTAGGCATTCCGATTGCAGCAGGTATTTTATACCCTACTTTTGGTATCTTGTTATCGCCAATGCTTGCTGCCGCAGCAATGAGCCTCAGCTCAGTATCCGTTATCCTCAATTCATTACGATTGAATGCGGTCAATATCGATGCGAAATAAATTTTAATAAAAACATATAGCTGTCCATCACAGCTGAAAAAAATAGCCTCTTTTTTAAGAGGCTATTTTTCTAAATTAAATGATCATGTACGAAGAACCTCATAGTAACTATAAAAAAGTATTGGCCTATCTGTTAGCTACGCTACTGATCTTCGCTTTACTGAGTTGGCTTTCTTATCACAATGGTATGGCCTATGATGGTTTAACTACAATAGGATTTCCGTTAACGTACTACAGTGAAGGTGCAGGACAAAGTCTGCTTACAGGTCAAATGCAGCATTTCAGTAACTATTCCTTAATGGCGTTTGCCATAGATCTGGCTTTCTCCTTGCTCACTTACGCAGCAGTTCGCTTCCTATTTAAGAAATTAAAAAAAAGATTATAAATAGTAGCATTTAAGTTCTATCGGATCTTTTTTGGTACATTATGAAGAGGTTCAAAATTTCCGGATAAATTTCTGTTGATACTATAGTCTCTGCTTTAATCCCCATTCAGAATTTCCATTTTTTTAATCCGCTAAGAGCATTATCATCGTCAAATTTTGACAAAAACTAATTATACAGAGCTATTAGTGTACCACATGAAGTCCATATGCTACATAAAAGTCCAAATATTAGGCAGTATAACAGGATATCCATTTCCTTCCGTAATTTGATCCAAAATACAACAACAAACATAAGCGGGCACACAACTATAGAAATAAATAAAAATGATGCTAATATCACAAAAATATCTTCATTGAAATCCATGAGCAAAATTCTTATTCCAATGTAGGATAGCCAGACAAATATTGGCGATATAAGACATATTAACCATTTCCAAACTAATTTTAGTTTAAGTTCTTGAGGAAATGTATTACGGTAATTCTTGATTAAAAATCGGATCATGAAAATGATAATCAAAATCATAATACTGATCTGAACATATGTATTTCGGATAGTATCTGCTCTGGTATTAATATGAGTCTTAGCAACCAATTTACCATGATCAAACTGCTTGACACTTGTCCGTTCTCCATTTACAAATGTTTGTACGACGACGTTATCGCTATCGCCGGAAGTAAATGTCCAAGTTGAGTCTTCTACCCCCATTTTGTAAAATCCTTCAATGATTAATTTATCATTTACTTTTCTACTAAATTTACCATCGAGGCGACCCCCATTAAATCTTAAAAAATCCTCACCCTCCGCTGTATTAATAATCAGAATAGTTATTTTTCCGTAAGGAATTACAGTGGTGCTATCTGCTAGCCTAGCCACAACATTTTTATCTAGATCTTCAAGTGAATGATTCTTGTTATAATCATCGTTTCTAATGGGCCGATTAATATACCAATGATTGACCTTAACGACAAGTAGAGAATCCTTCGGATAAAATTCAAATTCATCATATAAATTTAAATCGGGAACTGTAGCTGATTTTAAGAGAACATATTGTGGCTGATCAAAAGATTGGATATACCTTTGCTGACTGGTTGCGCAGAAAGCGAAAATTGTAATACCTGCGACAATCAAAGTACTTAATCTTGCTATTAAGGAATCAGCAATCAACACGATAGAATCGTTTTTTATGTGAAACCAACCTACAAACAGCATCGGCAACGCAATAAGATCGCTTAGGTCGACCGTTCGTTGGATGTTAAATAAGCTATTTAGCAGTTCTATAAGTCCTGAGGCAAGTTCACTTTTCCAAAAGACAAACAATATTCCGGTAAAGATAAAGATCCATAATTTATGACGGGGAAAGATCGTTGACCAAAAAATAGGAAAAATAAATAACCCACAGAAATCAGAAAGTTTTCCGGTAAACGCATTGTGGAAAGTTGCTTTCATATAAAAATCATTGGCGATCAATAGTATGAGGCAGAAGATAAAAAGCGGTGACAATAACTTTTTTAGACGGTCATACATGCTTATAGAAGTTTATTTATATATTAATACAAGTTAATTAATTTAGTAACCGTGTGCAATATTCATTCTAGTCTTCAGATCGTTATCAAAGCGAATAATAGATCCTGCACCTTTAAGAATATAAAGTATCAATGACAATGATTATTTTTGGTAAATAAAAACGCGAAAAATGAATTTCAAAACGATCATACTTTTAATTTTAGTCGTCATAATTACGATTTTTTTTATGCAGAACACTGCTCCGGTAGAATTTTGGTTTTTTGGTAAGCATATCTTCGCATTATCATCAATTATAGCAATCACTCTTTTTATCGGAATCATCATTGGGGGTATTTTGTTGAGACCTAAGAAAAGAAAGACAGAAGTGATTCAAGTAAATCCAGCTAATCCATCAGAAATTGAACAATCTTCAGTTCCAAATTCAACTTTAAGTAATGAAGATCGGGATTATATTTCTTAATTTTAAAAATTAATTCCCTATAAATGAAAGGACAAGAAAGGACTTTGTAATTAAATAGTCGTTTTATTTGCACTGTATGCTAGTTTTTTCTACCTTTGCATCACTCCAAACAACGAAGGAAACTTCAAAAAAAGAGTAAGATTCCGTAGCTCAGCTGGTAGAGCAATACACTTTTAATGTATGGGTCCTGGGTTCGAATCCCAGCGGGATCACAGAGAAAAGCCAATCGCAAGATTGGCTTTTCTTGTTTAAAAATATTAGGATTCAAACATCAGCATTGAGATGGGTCCGGGGATAGCTATTTAACACTTAAAGCTGCTGCAAGGCTTGTTTCACAATGTCCTTGTTAGGTTTAGAAATGGGTATTTTTTCTCCAGATATTAAGAGTAAAATACCACCATCTTCTTTTAGCCAACTTTTTACATATTTCGGGTTTACTAAATGGCTTTGGTGAGTTCTTAAGAAACCTTTAGGGCACAATAAATCTGCATATTCCTTCAGTGATTTTGAAATCATTATTTTTTCTTCACTAGAAAGGAAGAAATGGGTGTATGTATTATCGGCTTCGCAACGTATAATTTCTGATAAAGCAATGTACCTTATTTCGCTTTGCATGGGTAAGGCAATTTTACTTATGGTCGGTTCTGGCTTTTTAAGCTGTTGCAATAAAAAATCGAGTTGTGAGGTTTGTATTTGCCTTGTAAATTTGTGCTCGGCCTTTTTTACCGCATTCATTAACTCTTCAATATCAATCGGTTTTAAAAGATAATCCAAGGCAGCGAATTTTACAGCTTTTATCCCGTATTGGTCGTAAGCAGTAACAAAAACAACATCGAAATTACGCGTTGGAAGTAGTTTTAGCACATCAAAGCCTGTCTTATCGCCCATTTGAATATCCAAAAACACTAAGTCTGGCACATATTTTTCAATAACATCAACTGCATCACCTACACTTTGCGCTGTTGCGATTATAGTTATCTGCGGACAATGCTTTTCTAGCAAAATCCGCAGGTTTTCTAAGTTAGAAATTTCGTCATCTATTAAAACTGCTCTCATCATATTATAGCCAATCGGTTAATGTTAAGCTTATTTTAGTACCGTTAGAATTTGATTGTATAGCTAAGGTAAAGTGATTTTCTTTATAAACACTATTCAATAGTGTTATTCGACGCTCAGTTAACAGCAGCCCCAATCCATCGTTCTTGTTTTTCGTGTCAAATCCATTTCCATTATCAATAATATTTAACAACAAATTGCTCGCTTGTTTGATAAATTCAATCACAATTTTTCCTTCGCTAGCTTTTTGCGATATGCCATGCTTCACCGCATTTTCGACAAAAGGTTGTAGCAACATGCTTGGTATATCAGTGTTATCCAAATCTAAGTCTCCAGACTGATTAATTTCATACTTAAAGCCGAATCGTAATTGCTCCATTTGTAAGTAATCGTCTAGTAAATTTTTTTCTTGTGATAAACTAATCAGTTCTGTATCATCAAGTACGTTACGGGTCAACCGAGCAAATTTAGATAGATATTTATTAGCGTTGTCGATATCGTTTTTGTTCATTAAATTTTGAATACCAGAAAGTGCATTAAACAGAAAATGAGGATTTAATTGAGATCGAATTAAACTAAGTTGTAGCTTTGCTGTATTTTTTTGCTGTTCATTTTCAACTAGCTTTTTCTTATTTCTTTTTTTGCTAAAGTAAAGAATAATAAAAGATGCTAATCCAATAGAAAAAAATACAATTAGCGTATATGTTAAAAGTTCTTTTTTGCTATAGTTTTCTTGGTCTAATGTTATGGAAAGAGTATATCTGCTTGTATATTTATCGATATCTTTTGTTGCTGAAGTATTCCACTTGATCAATGGTTGAATACTAATTTCGTAATCTCCAGATTTTTTGAAAATGTTTTTGTTCATCTTAACATAAGGTGAAAGTTTATGTTCATCGACATAGCCCCCATATTGCCATGAGGCTGACTCAAAGACTGTTTTATTTGTTTGCTTATCTTTTATGGAGATAACATAAACATAATCAATATCAGATCTGTCTTTTACAATGGTAAGTTCATCGTCTTTCTCAGTAAAAACAATAGCTGTGTTTTGTTTTGGATCAACGATATAACTGTAATCAACTCCTTTATCAATTGCGTACCGTTTTGAAATAACCTTTATTTTAGCCTTGGGAATAGGCTTCCCGTAAAATACAGATTTGTCAATATCTAGGGGCTTTTCGATGCTGTAGACTAAGGTTGTAATGGTTTTTCCGGTAATAGGAAAAGCACCAAGTGTTGCAGATCTGAAGGTTTCGTCTGGTCTATCGACATTTCTTAGTTGCGCTTGGTCTATTGGCTTGTTTACAGCTATCGGTTTATCATCAACTAAAATGCTATACCGATAGAGCTGTACATTGTCTGTTTTTCTGAAATAGATTTGGATACTTACATTGCTTATTTCAGGTAAATAATTAAAGTAAGTGCTAGGTTGGTTGGGAAACATATTGTCATAATAGATATTTTCCGCAGCACTATCAACACACATAAGAAGCTTCCCTCCAGCGGCGTACGTGTGGGAATAGTTGATAACTTTTTGCGCATTTACTGTAAATAAAGCAGTAAAGAAACTGAGAACTGTTAAAATTAGCTTTTTCATAATGTTGAGTTTAATTTGCATCAAACTTGCGGCAATAATAGCAAAACTAAAACCATAAAACAGCAATGGCAGTGTTTGAAATAGTAAATGTAGTATTCTATACAGAATTTAAAATTTTTATCTTTAAAAATAAGTATTATTCAACGTTAAATTTTTAATATTTCACCATAAATCGCTATAACTACAATATTCAGGTTGTTAATTATTTAGCAATTTATTCCCCATTTCAATTTGATTCTATCGCAGCAAATCTTCCATTAGGTAGTAAATAAGAAAAGCTAATCTTTCGATTGGCCTCTCTTATTTTAATAGAATGAAATGTCGTGAGAAACGTCGACTGTAGTGAATTAATTTATCTCTTGTAATTTGGCTTATTAAGCAAAATTGGTGTCGGATTTAGACGTACCCAGTTCGTTGCAAGTTCACATAGGAAATTAAGATCATCAGCAAATCCAGTATTACGAATATCTTTGATATAAGTCTTTGCCTCTTCAAGTTCAGTAGCAGGTAAAGCATGCTCAGAAGTTAAGTGAAGGTAAAATGCATCCAACATTTTTTTGAAATCAATGTTCCAGTTTCCACCCCCATTACGGTATATTTCATCACGTACTTTCCCTGCAATTCGCACAACCTCCCCTTGCACTGTGTCAGCGCTTCCCTTTGATGGCACTAAAAACTCCCACAATTCTTCAAATTGTTTCTCCCAGGTTGTTCCATTTGCAATTATTGGTGATACACCATCATGCATAATACGTTTCTTGACAGGTGCAACTTGATATATCTCATAGAGTTTGCTTAACGCCTGGTCTGTCTCTTGTAAATAGTCTTTATTAAAATTCTTCCGATGAAATTCAAAACCTTCTCCTATTCGAGTAATTTCATCCTTCATTTTTTGAGTGATTTCTGATTCACTTTGCAGTAATATTCGCGATATTTCCACCAAATGTACAATGTCAATATTGTTTGCACTACTTAAAGCTCGCTCGAGGGGCGTTTGTTTATATGAATTTAGCGCTTTGGTATCTGCACCGTAGGCTACAAGTTGTTTGACAGATGAAGCATTAAAACTACTTCCAGCCGCAAAATGTAGCGGTGTGTCCCCATAGCTATCCACTGCCTTGACATTCGCGCCCAATTCTAAGAAGACGGCTAACTTGCCACTTCGCATCATCGCATGTTGATGCAGTGCCGTACGTCCATAACTATCGACAGCTTCGATGTCCGCTCCGCTTTGCACCAACCAGCGAACAAGTTCATCCGGAACATTGAAAAAACTAAGAGCTGTTGCTTTTCCATAACCACCTCTTGCATCGAATTCACACGTATCAAATACTTTTTTAAGATTGTCTATATTATTTTCAGTAATTAATTCACTGAAATTTTTCGGAAGTGTTTTTTTCTTTTTTGCCATTATTTATCGGTTTCGGATTCAATAAAAATTATTGCCAATGTTTTGGACCCTTACAAAATTTGGTATTACAATTTCTCTAATCCAAATTTAACACAAAATTTTAATTGTGTTACTCCCATTACTTTGATTTGCCGTCAAATTCGCGTATTTTACTGTTAACAGCATTACATAATTATAAATGTCGCTCCTACTTTTTTGATCTGTCATGCGATCGCAAATTGAAACCCTATTTCTGAACTTCCGTCTCTGTGGAACCAAAAAAGGAATATACGAGAAGGGAAGCCGCTCTTTTTGCTTTACTGTCTACAGGAACAATTTTTAGACTCAATTCCATATTTTTTAATATACCATCCGTTCCCCAAGTGATATCTTTACCAGAGCCATTTGAAATTGTACCGTCTTCTTTAATGACGAGTGAAACTTTTCCGTCACTGGACAGTAACTCATTACCTTTTAAATGGACCAATAGCTCTCCTGTGTCGGACTTCAATTCTCCTGCTGCCGTAATAGTACCGATAAACTCTTTACCCACATAACACTTTCCATCCTTATCCATACTTAATACAGCTTCAGCAGAACCGCCATCGCTATCCAGAATCTGAAATGCCTCTAAAATCATGACCGGTTTATTTTCTTGTTTTTGTTCCACTTGAACGGTAACGACTGAATCTGCATATGGATACTTAGCAAGGTTATTTTGGCCTGTCCAAGATAATAAGAAGAAAAACGTTCCGTTTAACAATAGTGTTCCCATGACGAATAATTTATAATTAATAAGTTAGTATTCTTAGTTTATTGTAGTGTTCACGTCGTGAACTTTATATTCATTTGGCCTGATCCCGTTTTACTCGATCTATCCAGGGGTACAGTTTTTTCAATCTAATTCCACTTTTAAGATCGATTTGATCTTTTGCTTCTCAAAAGTAAGCTCATAAAAGAACTTCTTCTCCTCATTCAGGCTTTGAAAAAAATCTTCGGAAGATTGCATCGATTCCGTATAATATTTAAAATCATCAGACAGTTCCTGACTTTGTTCTATTGCAGAGATACAATCCAAGTCATAGATGAATTTTTCACGTTCATTCTTACCATCGGCATCACTAATAGATGCAATGCCAGTATGAACAGTAGCACAATTAAACAGCAATACCCTCCTATTTTTCTCATTTTTCAACCGAATGTTCGTGGCAAATAAAACACGGTCTATTCCGACTGTCTTTTCACAGTCGCAATTGTGGTCCTTTGCATTATGAGTAGCCTCTATTTTAGCACCATGACTACAAGAGAAAAGGACATATACTGTCATCAAAAGCATTATTGGTTTCATGCTATCCTTTTAAATAATTATTTAGGTATATCAACTGAAAATTCTGATTATGCATGCTTAATGCATTAAATGTACAATACTACTTTCTATTATTTAAGTCATGATGTAAAAACAAACTTCTTAAATAAACCTTAGTCGAATATTTGTGTATTTACAAAAGACGATCGTATAATAAATAGTTTATTTGCTTTTTACTGATCAAATCATCGCCAAAGCTATGCCAAATAATTAAGAAATTGTAGGTATTGTCAATTCTATCAATCACAGTAAGTTAAAAAACGGTGAAATGTCAGAAATCCTATCAGCTGCAATCAAGAGATTGATCCGTCCCTATCGTGATCATTAATCAACGAATAAATTTATTCAATAAATTACCCATAAGCGGGATAATTCATCATCTTTATCTATTATAATCTTGAATATGAAGTTAATTACACCAATTTTAATCCTAGTTGCAATTTTTTGCTTAATAGCAAGCTGTAAAAAAAACCGTAATTGTGATAATATCTTAAACCAAGCACCTCCTCGACGCATTGGCCTTACCTTCACAGATAAGGAAAGTGGTTCCAACCTTATCTTGACAGATGCTTTTGGCGAAAAGAATATAAGTGTCAGTGTTGGAGAAACTGGCATACCATTCTATGACTGGCGTATCATTAAAGGTTCAGAAAATTCCCCAATGAATGGATTTATGGAGATTATATTCTTCAACGATACCCCTGGAGACCATAGTTTTAAGATCCAGATTCAAGGAAAAGAAACGATCATCCTCTCATACACCATTTTAAAGGAAAAAAGTAAAGATTCCTGTCGCCTTTTTTCTTATCCTATAACAGGACTTAAAATTTTAAATTATGGTTGGGATATATATAAGCAGAATGGAAGTATAGTACCACTTGTTTTAGTTGTAAAAATGTGATCATTTTAAAAAGATCTTCTATTTATTTTTTACGATAATGCTAAAGCGAAACAATTGAAGTGGAAATGAGGAATAATATCGCTTCTTTAAAACGCTAAGACGTATGTATACAACGTCTTAGCGACTAGCATTTCAAATGATCCCTGATTCCGATTAAGCCCTATAGATAGGAAGCAATACAACATTGATAAATAAATTCTTAAACGGATTAAGCCATTTGGCTATTTCGTTATTATAGCCATTGATTGAATTTTTTGATATACCATGTTTTAACAAACTGTGTCAGTGTGCAGTAAGAAGCTAGTATGGCTATAAGCCAAGGAAAATAACTCAGTGGCAATTGTTGCATATATAATGCACCTGCAAAAGGTGAAAACGGAATTAATACCCCGATAACCATAATCAGTGAAGTTAACGCCACTACAGGCGCAGTAGCCCAACTTTGGATAAATGGAATTTTTCGCGTGCGAATCATGTGAACAATCAATGTCTGTGAAAGTAGTCCTTCAATAAACCAGCCGCTCTGAAATAGACTTTGGTGTTCTGGACTATTCGCTTTAAAAACAAAGAACATAACCGCAAATAGCGCATAATCGAAGATGGAGCTAATTGGGCCAATATAAAGCATAAATCTTTTAATGCCAGAAGCATCCCATTTTTTAGGTTTCTCAATGAAATCTTCATCCATTCTATCCCATGGAATAGATACCTGTGATACATCATATAGTAAATTTTGCACTAATATTTGCACCGGTAGCATCGGTAGAAATGGCAGAAAAGCACTGGCGCCCAACATGCTGAACATATTTCCGAAATTGCTACTCGCAGTCATTTTGATATATTTGATGATGTTTCCAAAAGTTCTCCTCCCATAAATTACTCCTTTTCTCAAAACCATCAAGTCTTTTTCGAGCAAAATTATATCAGCACTTTCTTTAGCAATATCCACCGCTGTATCGACACTGATTCCTACATCGGCATCTCTAAGTGCGGCTGCGTCATTAATACCATCACCCATAAAACCAACTGTATGACCTTTTTCTTTAAGTATTTTAACAACCCGAGATTTTTGAACCGGGCTTAATTTTGCCAGAATAGAAACCTCTCCAATCTGTTCCTTTAATTCCATATCAGTCATTTTTTCAACTTCAGCCCCCAAAAGTACCTGATCAAAAGGAATACCTACATCTTGGCATATCTTCTTGGTGACAATCTCGTTATCACCTGTCAATACTTTAATATTCACACCTAACTTCTGTAATGCTTCAATTGCTGCTTTAGCGGATGGTTTAGCAGGATCAAGAAAACCGATAAATCCAGTTAGCGTCATATTTTGTTCATCTTCTAAAGAATAATTCAGTGCTCTGTCATCAAATTCACGTATAGCAACCAGTAAAACCCGCAGCCCTGCTTCATTTAGTTTATTTGAAGTTCTTAAAATCATCTTCCGCATCGCTTCATCCATAGGCATTACCTGATCTGATTGAATATGTAGCTGTTTATCATCTCCCGGATCAAAGGCGTGACTGCACAAATTAAGCATTTCTTCTACCGCCCCTTTACAGATGAGCAGATGTTTACCATTTCGTTGTTTTAACACAACAGACATTCTACGTCTTTGGAAATCAAAAGGAATTTCATCGACTTTTAAAAAATGCTCTTCCACTTTCAGGTAGTCATGTAATTCGACATGTTCGAGGACAGCAACATCGAGCAGGTTTTTAAGGCCTGTTTGATGAAAACTATTCAGATAAGCCCATTTGAGTACCTCTTCATCTTCCTGTCCGAAAATATTCAAGTGTCTTTCCAAAACGATTTTGTCCATAGTCAGCGTACCCGTTTTATCTGTACACAGCACATCCATCGCTCCTATATTCTGGATGGCATTGAGCCTTTTGATAATCACTTTGTGCTTACTCATATTCACTGCTCCTTTTGCCAGGTTTGCAGTTACGATCATGGGTAGCATTTCCGGGGTCAGACCTACGGCAACGGCAATTGCAAAAAGCAGTGCATCCCACCAGTTTCCTTTAACGAATCCATTGATCATGAAGATTAAGGGCACCATGACAACCATAAAACTGATCAAAAGGTAGCTCACTTTATTAACCCCGATATCAAAATTTGTTTCGGCACGTTTACCCACAATAACTTTACTGAGTGTGCCAAAATAAGTTTGATTTCCTGTATTGACGACAACTGCTGTCGCGTAACCACTTACCACATTGGTTCCCATAAAGCAGATGTTATCCAGCTCTACCAGTGGTTTCTCTTCAGCGTCCCGAACAACCAAACTACTCTTTTCTACGGGCAGAGACTCTCCTGTCAGCATAGATTGACTTACAAAGAGATCTTTAGATTTTACGATACGGCAGTCTGCTGGAATCATATCTCCCGCAGAGAGCAAAATAACATCGCCAGGCACTAATTTCTTAATATCAAGCTCTTCCTTTTCAGTCATATTCCTTAAAACTGTCGCGGTAGTTTTTACCATACTTTTAAGTTGCTCAGCGGCCCGATTACTCCTGTATTCTTGAAAGAACCTGAGTAGAGAGCTTACCATCACCATAATACCGACCATTACAACCGTTTTATAATCGGTCTCCCCGGGACTGGCCAACCATACATCCAATATAAAGGAGATCGTGGCAATAATAAGAAGTATGCCAATAAAGGGGTTGATAAATGCCTGAAATAGTTGCTTTATCCATGTAGGCGCTTGTTCATGGTGCAACTCGTTAAAGCCAAATCTACTTAACCTCTCTTTGGCTTGTATAGAAGATAAACCGCCGATATGGCTTTCCAGCATGGCGAAATAAAAATCCTGATCCGATCTTGAAACATTTTGCAGCTTGGTCGCAGCAGCCTCATCACTACCTTTTGACATAATTTTTCTTCTGTCAGTAATCGTTTTATCTTTTAAGCGCTCTTTTACGTTAATCATGATATTAAATAGATATTGTTAGTTATACAATTGGAAATGAAGCGATATCACCCCAATCATTATCAGATATTTTAAATAATTATTAGTTTTTGGATATTGGTCCTTGGGTTATTAATCTATCTACGATGGGGCTAAAGATCATTCTCCATACCAGCTTTATTCCAGCTAACTTCAGAAACTTCATGTTCAATCGTTAATCGTCCCGCAATCCGCTCCATAATCGCATCTTCATTGCTATTTGCCAGTATTTCAGCCATTATTATTGCTCTGCTTGCGTCTCCATCATCAGTACTTTTTAGCGATCTTAACAACAGTTTTTCATCACTTCCAGTGAACTGAAGTAACAATACCCTCAAATGATTCTCCACATCTTGTCTGCATTTTATAATTAAGAGATACGCGACTGGATTATCAGCACTATTTACAGGTATACGGCTTAACTTTGTACCTAAAGGACGCATCAGCACGTGCGTAATGATCAGAAAGACGGTAAAGATGGTGGCTTCAGAAAGAAATCCCAATCCGCAGGATGCTCCTATGGAAGCTGAGCACCACAGGGTAGCTGCTGTATTTAGTCCCCTTACGTTCACACCGTCTTTCATTATTACTCCTGCACCAAGAAATCCGATGCCACTTACGACGTAAGATATTACTCTACCAGAAGCATCTCCGCCAACTTTCACCCCAAGTGAAACGAACATGCAGGCGCCAAGACATACCAACATATTGGTTCTTAGTCCGGCCATCCGCTGTCTCCATTGACGTTCAGTGCCGATCGCTGCACCAAGTGCAAATGCGATAGATAATCTTAAAATAAATTCAAATAGTGTCATTGGCCCTCCTATTTTTAGTGTGTGTGAGGCTATACCTGACCGTATATAACAGTGAGGATGATAATCTTAAAAAGAGGTACCTGAAAGGGTAATTTTGCTTGTCACAGATGCGATCCACTATAGCGACCACCATCATTGGTCTTATAACTGAAGCGATTGAGCAGTCATACACGACAAGATCGTGTGTATATTTTTTAAATAGTTTTGAAAAATGAAACATAACGTTGTTTTTGGCCTGCAATCGGCATAAAACAAGGTTATGATGATTCGCGGGCAATTAAATAATTATCTCTTGTCTCTTTGAATGGGGGCCTGAGTCCATATTGTTTTTGTTTAAATGTGTTGCAAATATAAAATGCATACCGCTAACACGCCATTAGAGGATCAACAGAAATTTATTAGAAATTTATTAGAATTTGGAGAGAAGATAAATGTGAAATTTCACTGATCAGCGTAGGACCACTATGTACAGCACGGGTTATCGAGTCACGATTTAGTACAACGATTTTTGAGCAGGCGATAAAATTTCCGTTCTAGGTTTAAAATCTTTTATAGTCATGCCTATGATAGGGAGTCATCGCATTAGGAATATCTACTTCAATAATACCTATTACTCATGAAGTGAAAACAAGATGGTGAATAGCTTAGATTTAAATTTGACAAGCTTTTTTAAGTTCCCAAAAATAGAAATTACTCATCCATCTTGTAAATTTTTGCGAATGGGCTAAATGCACAAAGGTATCACTTCCGGGAAAATACCTGTTTATCCCAGATTGATATTTTCTGTATACCGGTAGACTTGGTCCGGTATATCAGTTTATTGTTTTCTATCGTAATTTCACTGTAAGGTGCATGGTGATCCTTATCCTCGGGCATGACCAATGTGTCTTTCTTGATATATGCCTTATAGACATCGCCATGCTCTCGGCTTTGGTATTTACGGGTCCAGTCGATGATCGTTACAAATTGGTCATTATCAAAAGTTATCTGCAGGCATCTAGTCGTTTTTCTGTCAATCCAAGTTCCACCATATTGTTTTTGGAGCTGTGTTATCATGACAGATTTTTGGCTATAGCCGTTTGATGGGTATAAAAACCAAATGATTAGAAAAAGAAAGATCTTGTTAAAGGCTAGCATAACGTTAAATATAAGAATTTCCGTTTAAACCTTTAGAAAGTAGGATGACAGAACCTGACTGCGGCGCCGACATCGATCTAAAAGTATCATGCTCACCGCTGTCATGTTCCGATTATAGTGTTTTACACTAATCACGCAGAACTAAATTCATTAAGTATTAAGCTGTCAATTCAAATCTTCAGCTATCTTAAAGTTTGATCATAAAAATACAAAGTTGATGTCATTCCACAGTTTGCTACTCTCTATTTTTTGAATATATCAGACATTGTTTCCTTGTCTAATACAGACATGTCAAGTAGTTTCAATGATTTTACCATGGTAAGCGTAGTCGTTTTATACTTTTGAAAATGTGGCGTTTTCAGATGTTGCTGGTAAGCCTCGTCGTTGGCGTAAATTTCCAAAATACGGATCTGTGATCGATCAGCTTTAATGTACATCGGAAAAATGGCTATTACACCTGGTTCTAATTTTACAGAGGCAGCTGCTTCTTCTTTTAAAATAGCACAGTATGCATCAAAATCTTTCGGATACACTTCAATTTCTGAAATTCGCACCAATTGTTTATTGCTATTAATCGTAGTATCCTGAACTGAGCTTTGTGCAAATATGATTTGACTACTTATTAGCATCACAAGGATTGTCAAAAATGGTAATTTGAATATATTTTTCATCTTTGTATTTGTTTGTTGGCAATAGCATATTCTTCCTCTGAAACAGCCTGTAACCAGGTCACATTTTCTTCATCTTTATAATTGGTGATCGCAATGTGGATCATGCCACTTACTGCAGATGCGCCATGCCAATGCTCCACATCTTCAGGAATATTGATGATATCCCCTTTTTTAATCAACTGGGCGACTTGACCTTTTTCTTGATAAATGCCTGTACCATCGGTGATAATCAATACCTGACCTCTTGGATGTGTATGCCAGTTTGTCCTTGCTCCTGATTCAAAAGTAACATTGCCGAGGGCAAAATCATTATTTTCAACTTTTTCTTGCAACAGATTTAGAAATGCATTTCCTGTAAAATATCCATTGGTTATTTGATTTCCCTTTTCAAATATTTCATTTTTTATTTGTTCCATATCCTTCTATTTATTGGTGTTACATGAAAATTGCATTCGGTCGTCATGACTACATGTATAACCTTCTTGAATAGTTATTGTTTTTAACTCAGGTCTTCGACAATCTATTTATTTACATCCAGGACAAAAATCCTAATTTAATAGAAAATATATGGTATATAAATCACGGAATCTCTTACCAATTTTACTGATTTATCATTAAGACTATGTCAAATTAGCCCTATTCAATCCAGTATTAATTAAGTATCAATTGAAATAAAATTACTTGATCAGTTACAGACATTAAATAACGAGACAAGCATAAAAAAAAATAAAAACTAAAAATATAGATCCTACCGTCAAGCAGTTATACTTACGTCTATCGTTCTTTGTACACTTTTCTAATTTAGCAAAATGTGCTAAATATTTATTGCCCCTAAAAACTAACAGATAACAAGCTGTAATTGATGCAATTACAGGTCCGAACATCACAAATATTGATACTTGAACTCTAAATAACATTAATAAAGAAAAGAAAAATAGCCCTAAGACACCGCATAAAAAACCGCCAGCAGCTTGAATACTTAGTCCAGATTGCTTATCTCCCCATATGCGATTAATTTGATCATAAATATCTATTCCCAATTCTTGATAACGCCTCTTTTGAAAAGGAAGTTTATGAATAAGATTTATAGGATTAAATCTTTCCGTAACTAAATGTAGTTTATAAATCATTCTGTACAAAACAAAATGCACAATATTAAAATAATTCTCCATATTATCTACCACATTCTATTTTAAATTTCTATTTACCAACACTTCAACTTTTTTTTTAAGAAGTCACCCTATTATGTCAAAAATTACAAATCAGCTAATTAAATATAGACCATATTACTAATCAGAATTTAAGGTTTTCCAAGCTTCAAATGTCATTTCGAATTTGATCTCACCTTTTCCATGCATACCCACCTCCTTCCAACCCGCAGTTTTGTAAAATATTGAAGCTCTTGTACCGGGTGCAGTTCCCAGCCAAACAGTTTGCTTTGTTTTATCGAAATACCAATTCAGCGTAACATCGTGCAGTTGTTTTCCAATGCCCTGTTTTTCATAGTCTGGATGTACAAACAATGCCCAAATATTATAGTCAACTAGATCAACAATTGAAAAGCCAACGATCCTCTGATCAATTTCACATATCCAGCCTCTCCCTCTTCTTATTAAAAAATCTTCACAGTCCTCATCACTTACCAGATTAGGATCTGAAAGCATATTTTCCTTGACGGCATTTCTCACAACTTGTATCTGCGGGATATCTCCGACTCTTGCTACTCTAAATTTCATTTTAATTTTTAATGAGTGGTTATTATTGCATTTCTCTAGGAATTGTGTTCAAGTTAGCTTATTTGTATATCGTAAATTTATTATGAGACAGGTTAAATCCAAGATTTTCATATATGGCAATATTCTCAATTCGCTTTTTGTTTGTGGTTACTTCAATACTTTTCAGGTTATTTTGATCAGCAATCTCCATAATTTCATTAATCAATTTTCGCCCTATTCCTTTGTTTCTGAAATTCTGTGTTACGTAGAATTCTTGAATTTCGCCGACCAGTCCACTATGATGTAACAGATACTGCGTATGGAAAGTTATAAATCCCATTTTCCCATCTAAATTTTCAGCAATCAAATAATAATAATTTGGGTTTTTAATATTGTTATTGAATATCTCTTCAATAATTTCTTTATCTAAGATTTCATTTTCAAGTGCACACAAGCAATCGTAAACAAAGTCAAAATCTGTGCTTTCGATTCTTCTAATAGGTGTAGATAATTCCATAAATTTTTATTGCAAAAAGTATAATTCAATTTATTTGATTAAAAATGATAATTATAAACGAAAACTCCTAAATAAACTGGAACATAAGACTCTATAGAAGCTTTGAAAAGATGCTGGATCATAAGAAAAGGATCTCCGTATTCTTCATCATTTTTTGTATTTTTAAATTTTAAAAGAAAAACAAATGCATTATCAAGAGTTCCTTCCTGAAACGTCTTTACAAGACTACATCCGATATTTTTGGGTATTGGAAGACGACACAGATAATTTTAGCGTTAAGTCATTTAAGATCATCCCAGATGGCATACCTACATTGATCTTTCAAGAAAAGCCAAACCTCTTTTTTGATATGGATGCTCAGGCAGCACCGCAGTTGTATATACAGGGGCAGTCAACTAAGTTTACAGAGCATCGCGTTATGGGTAATTTTAGGATTATTGGAGTTTATTTACAGCCAACAGCTTTAAAAACTATTTTTAATATAGATGCTTTCGAATTTAATGATCAAAAAGTTCCCCTAGAAGATATTATAACAGAACCAATTCTTCAACAACTTATTAATGCAGTCTCTTTAAAGCAAAAGATTAAAATTATCTCCAACTTTTTATTAAAACACATAAGCAAAGTAGAGCGCAATACTGAGAAAGCTACAATCGCATCCTTATTTCTTCAAAACGGAAAAACGCTTAAAGAAACTCAAATAGAAATGAATTTGTCGGAACGCTCGCTCGAGCGATTAATAAAACAATATGTGGGTATGCCTCCAAAAATGTTTTCAAGAATTATGCGTTTTCAATCTGGTTTAAACAACTTACGACAAGCTGATTTTAACAATCTTACAGAAATCGCATATCAAAACGACTATTTTGATCAATCTCATTATATTAGAGAGTTCAAAGGATTTACTGGGACCAACCCTGAAAGATTCATGCTTAATGCAAACGAAAAGTTGCTGAATTTCCCTCTATGGGATGCTTCCAAATGATCAAATCCATCCTCTAAATGCTTTCTTTACCAATCTGAATCATTTTTATGTAGAACTGTCGGTTTTATCCAATTCTACAATAAATATCACCTATACTTTTGTACTCGAAATAGCTAAGATCTTCCATAACATAGATTTGCATCACTATTTCACAAAATTTATAGTTTTTATTTTAAAAAAATGAGTATGAACAACACGCAAAAAGTCACGAGGTTAAACCCTAAAAATGTTCCGGCACCTGTCGGGAACTATTCACATGTTACGATCATTCCTAAAAATTCCAATCTATATACTTTTTCTGGTCAGATAGGTATTGATAATAATGGATCCATTCCATCATCTATGAATGAACAGGTGGCATATACATTTCTAAATATAGGCCAGCTTCTAGATAGTCAAAATTTATCTTCTGATGACGTTATAAAAGTCAACATCTGGGCTACGGAAGAGATTGACTGGAACTTTCTAAATGCAAAATGGGAAGAATTATTCGGGAAAGTCTATCCCTCGATGACTATTGCTTATGTAAAGGGACTAGGACTCGAGGAACTTAAAATTGAAATTGAAATCTGGGCTGCTCAACAATAACAATTCGAAGCTGAGGTTATTCTTACTACTTAAATTAAAGAACTTCTGATATTTTTTAAGCTGGAGGTTCTTTAATTTATTTAAGAGTCCCACAAATCTGTTGATTGCGATAAGAATACCACAGAAAGTCTGTTTTATAGTCACATGAGCGATCCATATTTTCAAAACCAGATATTTGCCAATGTAATTTAACAAGATTTCGATTGACATACGTTGGATTCGATCGTTTAAGAGTAAATATTGAAACTCTCGCTGAAAATAACCATTCTGTTTTTAAGGAAATTTCTACTTATAATATATTTTTCTGATCAGCTTCTCTTTGATTTCAGGTTCGCAATTGTAATCAATATTTTCGAGGAGTTTTGGTTCCTCTGTTTTAACTAGACTTTTTTTGTTATCCACTTTTTTACTTGTTGCGACTTTCTTCTTTGCTGGACAATAGGTTTGTTTAATGCGTTCTATCCAATTGCCATTTTGATCATACTGATACAAATACTCATATTCGCCACCGATTTCAAAATATTCTCCTTTTTGCACATAATCCCATTCTTTACGTTTTTCGTATATAAGCAGATCTTTGTTATTATACTTATATTGATAATTTGATAAACGGTTTGCTTGATCATACGAGCTTATTTGTCTTTCATTTTTAGAAATTTCCAGAATGACTTTTTTACGGAGGAAAGTGTTGTTCTCATTCAGTACTTCTTTAATTTTCTGACCTTTTTCATTATAGCTGTAATAAAAATCGAGAAAATTACTTGAACATGAACGACTAACTTGTTTATGGACCACTAGATTTAAACTGTCCGTATATTGATACTGAATAACGCAGGTGTCGTTTTTAAATTCGTCAATTTCAAGTGTTTTTTCTAATCGGTTCTTGCTGTCATAGAAGTTTTGATTCGTATGATATAATGCACCTATTTTATTGTAGTATTTTTCCGCTATAATATTGTTATTGTCATCATAAAACTCAACAAAACTATTTCGTAAACTTTCTTTAATCTCTTTCTTATAATTTACTGGGATCGGCCCTCCCATCAAAGAAAGATTTCTTTCGGACATATAATCATTAGTAACAATGAAGTCTATTTTCGTATGTTCTTGAGTTTGTCCCAAACACAAGGTCTGGAACAACAAAACAACTACAACCAGTAATACGTTTATACTTTTCATAAGCCTAAATAAATCATTGATAACGATGTCTATATACAATAAGTATTGATGTAATTTACTGTAAAATTGCACTTTCCATTTTTTTCTTTCGCATCCATATTCTTACAGCGCATATATTTTGCCAACATATACGACCTGATCCGTATATACAAGTAGACTTTGGTTCGTAAAACGCAATTTTCGAAGTAGCTTCTATTTACTAAAATACTGTTATTAAATCAGTTTAAGGGAATAAACTGACTTATTGCACGAATTGTAAAACATGTTTCGCGAATTGTAAATCTACTATTTGGTTTTGATTATTAAATGTATTTTTATTACTGCTAACAGCAACGATGCACTTTAGATAACTGCTTTAAAACTTATTACTAGTATAACTATGCCCAAATGCAGAAAATATCAACAATAATGCACTAGCGGACTATACAATAAAAACTAAAAGTCGTACGAAACTGTTAAAAGAACTAAAGAATAGAATCCGGAAAAATAAAACCTAATAAAATCAGGCTATGATAATATTTGGAACAAGAGCAAAGATCTTAAATTCAAAAGAAATGCTGTCTTACGACTGTGAGAATTGCAATAGCAAAGGGACTGTTACTTTTTTATTTTTAGCCCGCTATTTTCATATTTTTTGGATTCCTTTTTTTCCAACTTCAAAAAAAGGAATGAGCCAATGCAGTCATTGCAAACAAGTTCTATATGCAAATGAAATGAGTCCAAAAATGAAGCAAGACTATTTCATGGCATCTGCCAAAGCAAAAAGACCAATTACACATTATTTTGGATTATTTGTTATAGGATTGTTATGTTGCATGATCATCTTTACTGTTTATCAAAATTCGGTTAATGAAACTGAATATTTGGCAAATCCAAAAGTTGATGATCTATACAAAATAGAAAAAAATGATACTTATACGCTGTATAAGGTTTATGAAGTAAAAGGCGATACTTTGATTTTTAAAACGCATAGTATGTCAACGAAAAAGTATTCTGGACTTTCCGACTTGTTAAAGAAATATAAAAATGATTATGCAGACGCAACGATAAAATTTACTAAAGATCAAATAAAGTCAATGCAACATGATACAAATAGTGAATTTGGTAAGATTTATAGTATCAAGAGGGATTAAATAACGGCTAAATAATTATCGTTTACTCACGATCGATCTCTAAGCATAACTAAATGAAGCAATGACAGTATTTTAATGATTTCCAAAGTATAAATGAAAAATCTCACAACTCTTTTGATTTTAATGATTCCTATTTGTCTTTATTCACAAGAAAAAGTAATACTTTCTCACACCATTAAGATGTACAATGAAATTGAGATAAGTTTAGAACTTGAAAATAAGCCCAACGACAGATTTCACCTGATTAAAATAGATACGCTTACTGCGACCTATAGTAAGGGACAAATATTGCACAATAATATATTTGAAAATTCTTTCAGACGAGCTAATGTTGTAGCAAGGTACGAACTTGAGGAAAATAAAAAATATCATAAAATTGATATTAAAGGCACGATCATATACTTCAAGCCATCAGAAAATAAAAAATCGTATTTCAATTTGGGTAAACTGAAAGGTTTAGAAAAAAACATCAATTTAATAGATAAAAGTATAGTAAAAGCAAATCCAACTGTTTATTTTTCAATTGTAGATTCTGCCAACATACAAAAAACATTTCCAGATTTTAGGTATAAAACCAATAATGGGGAGGATTATAAAAGCATTGATTTCAAGTCTTATGACTTAATGTATGCGTATCGATCTACTAAAAATCAAGATTTAATAATAGCTGTTAATGAAGACTTAGACCACGGTTACAATAACCTCACTTTGACAGATAAGCGGACAAATATGAAATATAAGCTGATTAAATTGAAAAAAGATATGGCAGCAACCGAAAAAGAGGAAATCAAAATTGAACTGATGATCGAAAATGAAAATTCGATTGAGCGGATACCATTTGATTTCAAAAACGCGGATTTGAAATAGAAAACCAATCAGCCGGTTTTAAATAGCTAGAAGTGCTTATTATGAGCTATACCTCTACTTTCTTTAACCTGAGATTTCAAGCAACTATCTTATATATATTCATCATGACCTATGTAAGGTATTGGAAAGCATGATGATGTTCGATTTCCCCAATCATCCTCTATACCCTTTGAATCAAAAACTTCTGCACTAAATTTTTTTATAAGAATTCTTATTCCGAATGCAATCCTGCACAAGATGTCTATTTAATTAAGATTGTAAATTAACCTTCAAATAATATGTTAAAAACTAGGGACTATCGAAATCATTAGTTAACTTTAATTGTAATAACAGTTTAAATCACTGCATATTATCACAATGTACTTTATTTATAATAATATCATCACGTTATGAATTATAAAAATATTTTATTAGAATTAGGTGCCGAAGGCGAAAATCTGCTAGGCTTTAATACACCAAAAATTTTGAAGGAACAACTTCACCTTCCCTCCCCAAAATTTATCGATGAGATTTTCCTGCAAAGCAACCGCAATCCTCAGGTACTTAGAAATCTTGCGGCACTCTACAAACATGGGCATCTGGCTAATACCGGATATTTATCAATATTGCCAATTGATCAAGGGATAGAACATACTGCTGGTGCTTCTTTTTCTCCGAACCCTTTGTATTTTGATCCAGAAAATATCATCAAGCTTGCTATCGAAGGAGGTTGTAATGCTGTTGCAACAACTTTTGGGAATCTTGCTATAATGGCTAGAAAATATGCACATAAAATTCCATTTATCGTTAAAATAAATCATAATGAATTGCTTACTTATCCTACAAAGTATGATCAAATTATGTTTGGGAGTATAAAAGATGCTTGGAATTTAGGGGCAACTGCAATAGGTGCTACGATTTACTTTGGTTCAGAAAATTCAAACAGGCAAATTGTAGAAGTTGCCGAAGCCTTTGAAAGAGCTCATGAGTTAGGAATGCCCTGCATTTTATGGTGCTATACCCGTAATAATAGTTTTACTAAGGATAACGTTAATTATGAAGTTTCAGCAGATATTACAGGTCAAGCCAATCATTTAGGTGTAACCATACAGGCTGATATCATTAAGCAAAAACTTCCGGAAAACAATGGCGGATTCACTACCATTAATTTTGCAAAAAGCAATCCTAAAATGTACACGGATTTATCATCCATGCATCCTATTGACCTTTGCCGTTATCAAGTAGCAAATTGCTACATGGGCAGAATTGGTCTTATTAATTCAGGAGGTGAGTCAAAAGGTGAACGCGATCTTCCTGAGGCTATTAGAACAGCGATCATAAACAAACGAGCCGGAGGCACAGGGCTAATATTGGGTAGAAAAGCTTTTCAACGTCCGCTCAAAGATGGCATAGAAATTCTTAGAGCGATACAAGATATTTACCTGGATGAAACCATTTCAATCGCATAATGTATATTAGATAGGAAACAATGCTGTAATGTATCATTACAGCATTGTTTCCTATCTGATATATCTTCCTGCAATTATTCCAAGCTTAATAAGCAAGCGTAAAACGTTGTTTGATATGTGCGGTTCGTTCCAGCTCATCGAGCAAAGCTACTGCGAAATCGGCTGTAGAAATCTTACTTTCTCCTTTATCATTAAATAACACTTGATCTTTTCCTAAGCGAAAAACACCTGTACGCGGGCCGGGCTCGATCACCATGGCTGGGCTCAAGACAGACCAATCCAGGTCGGTCACCTGCTTGATAACATCAAATGCGTCACGTGTAGCAGTAGCACCGTCCTTCCATTCAGCGGGAAATTCTGGAGTATCTAACAATTGTACTCCGGGTTTTACTTCGAGGCTTCCGGCCCCGCTAACTGCTAATAATCGCGTAATACCTGCTTTTTTCGTAGCATTGATAATAGCTGTGATAGCCTTTACATAGGTCGATGAGTCATTTGCGCTGTAAGCACTGATAACAGCTTCGTTTCCTTTCAAAAGGCTGACCAACTCCTCTTCTTTTATAACATCTCCTTTATTGACGTTAAGACGTGGGTTGGAAACCGTTACTTTTTCTGGATTTCGGACAATAGCGGTTATGTCATGACCTCTACTCAGCGCTTCATTTAAAATAGCTGATCCGATAAATCCGGATGCTCCGATGATGGCAACTTTCATAATGATATTTTTTTGTCGTGAATAAGTAATACAGCTCGACCTTACTGTTTGTTTTAATTGTTTAAAAATACCATAGTTGGTAATGAAGGCTGGATCTGCTTAATCTGTACGGAATAAAAATTATAGCAACAATCTTTTACACCGCAAACTATTAGATGCTGGATACATATGGAAATTGGAAAAATGCATCACACATTATTTCTATGACAACATTTACAACTCATTTAAATTTTAAATAGGTTGTAAATGTTGCTAAAAATTTAATATATATTTATGTAACTAAAATTTACACATGCTAGAAAATTTCGAATTTTATCTTTTTTTGGTTTTGCTTATCACCATGCTGATCATGTTGGCGAAAAAGATTCAGGTTGCGTATCCTGTTTTGCTTGTATTAGCTGGTCTTTCCATAAGTTTTATTCCGGGAGTACCCCCAATAAAAATAGAACCGGAGTTAATATTTATCATTTTTTTACCACCGCTGCTGTATGAAGCCGCTTGGTCAACCTCATGGAAAGAGCTATGGCGATGGCGCAGAATTATTTTCAGTTTCGCTTTCGTAGTCGTTTTTTTTACGGCATTATCGGTAGCCGTCTTCGCTAATTATTTCATCCCCGGATTTTCTTTAGCTTTAGGGTTTTTATTGGGGGGAATTGTTTCGCCTCCCGATGCAGTAAGTGCTGGAGCAATTTTAAAATTTGTGAAGGTGCCTAAAAGATTGGCGTCAATCCTCGAAGGCGAAAGTTTGCTGAATGATGCTTCTTCTTTAATCATTTTCAGGTTTGCGATGATTGCTGCGGCAACCGGGCAATTTGTATGGTACGAAGCGGCGGGAAGTTTTGTATGGATGTGCATTGGTGGCGTAGGCATCGGGCTTGCACTTGCATACATCTTTCTGAAAATGCATAAAATACTTCCGACAGATTCTAATACTGATATTTTGCTCACTTTTATCGCCCCTTTCTCGATGTATTTGGCGGCGGAGGAACTGCATGCCTCGGGAGTTTTGGCGGTGGTAAGTGGCGGATTATTCCTATCTTATCGTAGTCATGATTTTTTGAGCAGTGCATCTAGAATACGTACTGTAACAGTTTGGGAAAGTTTTTGCTTTTTGTTAAATGGAATTGTTTTCATGCTCATTGGTTTAGATTTACCTGAAATTGTTTCTGGTTTGGGAGATACTGATATTTATACAGCAATCGGTTATGGAATAGCTGTTACTGTAGTGCTGGTTCTTGTTAGAATTTTCTCCGGTTATGCGGCGGTGATAACGACTTTAATTATGAGAAATTACATTACCGTTGCTGATGCCAAATCTCCTGGCTGGAAAACTCCTTTAATCATTGGCTGGACCGGAATGAGAGGTGTTGTTTCATTGGCCGCGGCACTTTCAATTCCCCTGACTTTAGCGGACGGAACTCCTTTCCCTCAAAGAAATCTCATACTTTTCATCACCTTTGTCGTCATCCTTTTAACATTACTTGTCCAGGGACTTACGCTTCCTTTCTTATTAAGGAAATTCCCTCAAATAGATCAGGATTTTACTCGAAGTGAAAAGGAAATCGATTATGAAATTCAGAACAACCTCGCTCAAGTGGCAGTGGATAAAATCCGTAAAGATTATGCTCACAAAATAGATAGTTTTCCAACATTGAAAGATCAATTGCAAAAATATGAAAATCAATTGAGCAGTTCTGAAATCATCATTAATTTCGCTGAATATCGAAGTATTTATATTGACATAATCGAAACGCAAAGAACATGGCTTATCAATAAAAACCGCGAGGAGCTTCTGTTAGATGAAGAAATTATCAGGAAACATCTTCGATTGCTCGATCTTCAAGAAGAAAGATTGAATATGAAAAGTTAGATATTTGACCATAATTCCAATGCCGTAACAACATGATCAATCATAACGTTTTTGATTCATAAGCTTAGCATATGTTATCTCACATATGCTAAGCTACTGATGTACAGGTAAATATTAAAAAGATTTTACCGTGCGATAAGTCTTAAAGGCTGTATAAATCCGGGTTTCCTTTAATTTCTTGTTTTTATAAATTTCAATCTTTTCTTTTTCGCTTGTTTTCTTATTGAAATAGGTTATTTTAGCAAGTTGCCCGTCCTTAGCAAATTGTTCTAATTTGAAATTTCTGCCGTCTTCCTGATAATGTACACTATTCAGACGTCCATTCTTTTTATAAAAATATCTTTTTGTGTTATAGAAATTCCCTTCGTAAGTTATTCCTTCATAAATATACTGTGCTGTATATTTTCCCTCCTGCACAAGCTGTTGTTTATCGTTATAAATGAAATAATACATTCCATCTTGAGGATTACGCAATTCATAACGTAGCCCTAATCGAGCGTTTCGATCAGGATATTGCTGTATTAATTCTTCCGAACTAAAAACTGCTGTGTCATTTTGCGAAACCCAAAGTGTATCAATTTCCTGCAAACCGCTTCTGCGGGGTATTTTGTTGATGATTTTATTATCAGAGCCCGAATACTTGTGCCACCCGTTACATCCGCTAACCCCCATACCCATAACTAAAAGAAAGAATATCGTTTTCATAAATTGTCTGTTTAGATTTTCACCTGTTTTAATGCTTTAAAACTGTTCGTAGAAAAAGTTGTCTTATCTTTTCCATTCAAGTATGATCAATGATTCTGACACCAGCGTAAGCGATAAAGTTTCCCTGTACAATTCTAATCAAATTATAACAGTTTCTAAAAAAGGTATTTTGCTGGTTCTTCTTTAAACTGTCATTGCTGATGTAAAATTTTAAAATAGACACCCTCCTATCTTTCTTCCAGCTTAAGGTATTTCTGCCATAACTTTACTACTTTTATATTTAACAAATATGTTAGATAAACTTCTATTACATACCAATTTAAAATCGTTACCATTGAATAGATTAATCGATATAATTACGATAAATTCGCTTGCGGAAATTCCTGATCTTGAAACAATTCGTGCCATTCCCAGAGAAAGAAAACTAATGCTTATCTTCGGGGAAAGCGTTCAAAATGAAAGAGAAACCATAGGGCACGACTAAAAAAAGAACTTCAAGGTTTTCAGGTTGGAATACACATTTCTGAACCGAAGATAAATATTGCGAAACTTATCGCTGATAAGGATATTGAAGACCATCAAGATTTCTTTGAGCAATGTGCAAAGGATTACAGGACGTTGGGTGAAGAGTTGATACTCAAACTAGTGGGTAAACTCAAGGTGAAGTTAAATCGAGATTTTCCATTGGGTACTTTTGATGAATATAAATGGGATGAAAGGCAAATAGGAAAACTTGACGATTGGAGATACGACATTCATGGGATTCATTGTGGATTTGAAAACAGCAAAACAGGTCAAATTATAGAAGTTTCTCTTAACGTCCCGAATGAATTTGGTGGCTTAGACCCCTACTTCTTTTCACAATTTATTAAAACAACAGTAAAGTACAGACCACTGCCTATTGATATTTTTGAAAATTTCGCTGATGGTTCAAGAATAATAGACAAAATGCTTTTACTTGGAAAATTTGAAAAAATAAGTCTAAATATGGATAATTGCTGTGCCATTGTCGTGACTGATCGATAATATATTGCAGTCAATATAAAGATTTAAACAAACTTTTCTATTGACTACAAATTTCACAGCCTAAGACTTTAGCCATTACAAACTATCTTAGGCATTGGTAGATATTACTAAATCAAGTAACCTCCTAAAAATGAGTATGAAAAATTATGAGCGTTGTTATTTTATAAAATCTCCTTTTGTTTCAAATAGTCTCCCCTCCTGATCTTCTACGATGAAGATAACATCATATTTTCCATTTTTAAAGTCTTTTAGGTCCAGATGCTCATGAAAGGTATGTTGTAGAGCGCCGATCATCGCGCCTGTATTATAAGTATAGGTTTTGGAAAATGAACCCAATTTAAGCTGAACCTTTACACTTTTAATCTTTTTGGAGGCAGTAATTTCTGACTCCAGATGCAGATTATCTTTCTTCGCATTAAGACCTACATCAATTTTCGACGCAAATGGCATCGAACTATCTACTTTTAGATTGATCTCAGTTTCCTCCTCTGCAGTTTCTCCTACTTCCGAAACTGCTTTGATACATAATTTATAAATTCCGACTGCTAAATACACTGGAATAGGTATAACCCCGCTTAAATGATATTGATTATGTTGTTTGACATCGGTAGTATAATCCTTCACATAGGACCAATCTGTCTTTTTTATTGGTTCAAATTTCACTGTCAGCAATTTAATTCCTTCAGGAAAGTAAATATTTGTTTTAAAATGGAGATCTTGACCAATAAACGCGTTAACCTCATTACCTGTTTTCCCAACTTTAATCGTACTTATGCCAGTTTGAGAATTATTGCATCCAATTAGGAAGATGAGGATCATCAAGAGAATCGATAATTTGTAATTCATTGTATTCATTCTTTAGTTTTTTTTAATGTTCGTGATGTGATTCGTGATTATGGTGATCATGTTCAGAATGGCTATGATCATGTCCGCCAATGATTAAACTGCTCAGTGATAATACTATTCCCAACAATACTGCAATCATCTTCTTTTTATTGAAAACATGGTGGTCTGCAGATCCGGACTCAAAAAGAATTGTAGTGGAAACATGAAGGAATATACCGATCACTACAGCCATAATTTTATCAAAATATTGTGCAAGATCACCCACAGCATGCTGACTGATAAACTGACTGGTCAAAAAACCTGCTGGAGTCATCATAGCAAATACGAAAATAGCAATCAGTAATGTTCTTTTTGAAACTTGAGAGGCCAGAAGTAAAGATCCCAATGCAAATGCTGCTGGAATATGATGGATCGCGATACCAAAAACAAGATGTTGACGCTGTGCACTAACCAAAGGCATACCTTCTAAAAAAGCATGGACACATAAACTCAACATAATAGCTATTGGAAAAGAATTGATATTTTCCTTCTTCATATGTATATGTCCATGCTCCACTCCTTGGGAGAAATGTTCTAACAAAAGCTGGAACAGGAAACCGCCAAGTATATACAGTCCAATGGTTTCCATATGCTCCGACGCATCTGCATACACGTGCGGAATAAGATGAAGTATCGTCAGTCCAAAAAGATAGGCACCACTGAAGGAAAGAATCAATTTTAAAAATGTTGAACGATCCCGTTTGACTGATAAAACAGAAATTCCACTTATAAATGGAGATAAAAAAAGTATAGAAACAATAAGTATAGCATTCATTTATTATAATAATTAAAAATGTCAATTGGATTATCAATGTTCAAATATAGATAAGATAATTCACAAAAGCAATTTAGTTGCATTTGAAGAATTTAGATTTATATTTGTTAAATATTTAATAGCACTTCGAATTATTATAACAACAGTATAAATCATGATGAATTCATTATCACAAACAGAAACAATCTCCAATACAGAGGATATCGGAGATCAACATGCCATGACTTCTATCGAAACGCCTTTACGACCGGATGCATTTCTCAGAACTGATGAAGAGAAAATGAATCGCATTTCCGAGCTTTTTCAACAAATATTATGGGAACTTGGATTAGATCTACATGATGACAGTTTAAGTGGCACGCCCTACAGGTTCGCCAAAATGTACATAAAGGAATTGTTCTATGGTCTCAATCCTTTAAATAAGCCAAAGCTTTCTACATTCGTCAATAAATATGATTATAATAAAATATTGATTGAAAAGAATATCCGAGTAAATTCAACCTGTGAACACCATTTTTTGCCCATTGTAGGACTTGCACACATCGGTTACCTTGCAAAGAATAAGGTAATCGGTCTCTCTAAAATTAATCGTGTGGTCGATTATTATGCACACAGACCTCAGGTGCAGGAAAGATTAACCTTGCAGATATATAATGAATTGAAATCTGCTTTACAGACCGATGATATCATTGTGGTGATCCATGCCGAGCATCTTTGTGTATCTGCCCGAGGTATTAAGGACAGTACAAGTAGTACAACTTCCATTGAATATGGTGGCATTTTCTCTTCAGAGACAAAGAGAAATGAGTTTTTAAACCTATTAAAATAGATCATAACATCTATTATGTTTAAATACTAAAGAGCTATATAGTTATTCTTACTGACCGCTAAAAAATAATGGTTTACCGATTTTCTTCCTTCATCCACCTATTTCCACTAAGCTTTGAAACGCAATAGCGCTACTTTTGAATCATAAACAAATACATAAACAGATTTATCATGAAAACTAAAACAATCTTCGACATCAATAGCAAAACAATCACAAATGGTTTTCAAAAAGCATTTGATTCGCTAAAAAATTCTAAATTAAAAGTTTCTTCTAGTACTGGAAAAGTGTACTTGAGCATTTCATTGCTCTTTGCAATAATTATCGGAATTATATTTCCGGTTGCACTTATCGTACTATTAGCATTTACGATATTTTCGAAACTTACGATTTCGATTGAACAAGAGGTTAAAGAAGCGGATAATAATAAAATCATTGAATTGAAATAATTTATAGACTAACAGTTATGCTTGACTGCCTATAGTTTGCTCACGATATCAGGAAGCATATTTAATGTGACCTGTTCATTCAAAGAAAGGACAATGAAATATGCTTTTAAAGCGAAAAAATCCATGTAATGTACATGGATTTTTTTTCTTCATACGTAGTATGTTACTTATCCATTTATTTTCGAATAAATAACAGTAGCCAAAAATTGTCCGTTGTAGAACTCATTTTCCTTAAAATATCCTTCTTTAATAAAATTACATTTCTCTAATACTTTGGCAGGCCACATTTTCGGGATCTATTACTGCTTCAATTGAATGTAGTTTCATGTCGCTAAAACCATAGTTAACTATTGTAGTCTTAAACAATCAATGTGGTTGAGAGCTGAACTTTATTTGATGAAAGTAATAGTCTAGAATTGCCAACATCAGAAAATACATTCCTCCGTAAGCATAAAGATAATTGGTCGAATCCATATTAAAAAAGAAGGATACAAAAAAGAGCAAGCAAAAGCTGATCACCATCAGAACAATGTTTTTCTGCAATAAAACTTTGATAGATTGGCCAAATAAGTACTTGACTTTAATGGGCTCTACAAGGGTTGATAGGAACGGTAGTGCAAGTTCGTATCCCCTTCTATGATGTAGGAACGAAACTGGGAAAATCAAAAAACCAAGTATAACAATCAATAAAATAACTGCAGTAATATGCTGATTTTTAACTATTTTTTTATCTAGAAAAAGACAGGTTACGATTCCTAATACTGTGTAAAATAATAAAAATGGTGTCAGTAATATTTCTTTCGTTTTAAGTAGCGGAAGCAGATTTCCGCTATATAAAATCTGTTTAAAATACAAAGCACTTATCATTAAATTAATGAAGATAGTAATCCAGATTTTATATTTACTCATTTCTAAATTGATTTTTAATTACCGCAGCTATCTTCTCCTTGAATCCTAGTTCCTTTATTAACTTAATTATCTATTTTCCTTAAAGTGGAATTTGCATCATAATTACTTAATCATAAAAGCTTTGCCATTCATATGGGCATGTGTTCGTCATTTTAAAAATCATTTTCTCTCTGTCATCAAGTCCATTATAATATTCTGAAAATTGGGTTAGATAGTCCTCTCCTTTTCCCATCCTCCAAAACATATTATTACTATCCATATTAGGGAATTTCTTCCACGGCGGTTGAATGGAATTCTCAAGTGGCTTGAAATGTCCAAATTGTTTAAAAAAATCACGCACATACATTAATGCAAAACCTAAGAGATTTTCTCCACGCCAATTATAAATATTTTCAATATCATCGTTATCTACAGCAATACCAATTCCCCAAATTACATCAACCGGACTTGCTTCTACCAAAATTCTATTTTCTGTTTGCAAAAGATAATTTGCTAATCTTGGATGTTGATTGAATTTATGTATATTTCCTACTTTTACAATTTCAAATTTATGCTCATTCCAGATTTGTTGATCATAGCCTAGGATTTGTCTGCCTAGTTCTTTTGCTTCTCCAGGTTTTTCACAATTTATGATCTTATCAAAAAGATTATCATCACCGAACAGTAGAGCTTTGTGAGCCATCATCCAGTGTTCAGAAGTTTTATAATTAACACTGTCAACCGTAAAAGGGCAATCAAACCATTGGCTAAAACAAGATTTACTTACCACATCTTTATGTCTATTTTCATGTCCCCAAAAGAAAATATATTTCAAGGTCTCACCACTTTCAAATCTTTCAATTAACCAATCTATATCGTATTTTATCTTCATTTTGATGCTATCTAGTCTATCCAATTGATATTGAGATTTTTAAATTTTATCATACCGTATCTTAGAGTGTGTTCAATTTAGATAATATCTAACATTAATTCCCAAAAAACATTTATTTTTTCTGTTTCAAGAAAGGGTGAAATATTCCAAATTAGATTATGTCCTTTCGTGTTAATCAAGAATCTTATGGATAATCGTTAGCTAAATTTACTTTTCAAATAATTTTGATGACAGAAATAATAAAAGCATCCACCTGCGAAGTAACACAGGGTATCTATTGGATCACTGACATTGTAATTGGTGTATTGAGGCATGATATATTCAAAAACAATGGAAACGAAAAACGCTAATACAAGTATCTGATATAATGGATAATATTGGGGTGCGCTGTATAAAGTTAAAAGGAGATTGCCAATGCAAAATGCGATATATGCGATTAATGGAACAAAGACAAAATCTGTCAACCAGTTATTTAAAACTGGGATTGGCTGTCCTGTTTGCCTGCAATATCGAATAAGAATCCACGATAGACCATAAAACAGCAAGAATGGGTCAGATAAGTATTGCTTTAATGTGCAAAAGAAATTGCGATCAAGGTAGCGACTATTCCACATGTCATCAAGGTTAAAAACATATACCATCCCATAACTTTACTGGCTCTTTTCAAAGTACTATCTGTGGTATTAAAACCAAAAATAGTTTCTCGAATATCTTTAAGATTTCTTATGAACCAGTTCTCTTTTTGCGTTTTCATACACAAAAGTAAAAAATATATTCAAAATTAGAACAAAAGTTCTAATTTTGAATATGAATACAAAAGAACGCATTCTTGAAATTTCATTGCAGGTCTTTAATACCAGAGGTCTTCGTAATACCAGTACCCGACACATCGCCACAGAAATGGGTATCAGTGCAGGGAATTTACATTACCACTTCAAACATACGGAGGATATCATACAAGCCTTATTTGACCGTCTGATTAAAGAATCAGATGTGCTAATGGCATCTCTTGAAAACTATGTAGAAGGTGTTGACATGGAATTAGTATTTACTATTTTCAAAGATTTTTACAATCTCCTCACTCGTTATCAGTTTATATTCATAAACTTTGTTGAAATCTCCTTATGGATCCCTTCAATCCGCGAATCATATGCCGCAATAGTGATTAAACGAAAAAAGGAAACCAAACGTTTCTTTAACCTGATGGTTCAAAAGAAAGTGTTAAGAAATGATATCCCTGAAGAAGTGTGGGATTATCTGATCAACAATATTTTTATTGTGGTTGACTTTTGGCCCTCACATAACTTGATTAATGAAAAACTTGAAGGTCTCCGGGCGTATGAATCCTATGTCAGTTCCATCAAGGCTTTAATGTATCCCTATTTCACACACCCACAGTAACTAATAATAATTCAACTTAAATTGGATCGGCATCATTTAAAAAATATGAACGCGAAAATTACACCTTATTTAGACTCGACAGAAGGAAAAAGTAAACAGATTGAACACATGTTTGATACCATCTCCGAAAAGTATGATCTCCTAAACAATATTATCACCTTTAGGATGGATAAAAGTTGGCGACGTAAAGTTTTAAAAATAGTTTCAGAATGTCATCCCCGTCACATACTTGACGTCGCAACCGGGACTGGCGATATGGCAATTCTTTTAGGAAAAACGCAAGCTGAAAATATAATCGGCGTTGATATCTCTAAAGGAATGCTTAAGATCGCAAATGAAAAAATTAGTGCCAATAAATTAGACGGACGCATTCACACTGAAGTGCAGCATGCTGAATCTCTATCTTTTGCTGATTGTTCTTTTGATATAGTCAATATCAGCTACGGTGTAAGGAATTTTGAAAATCTTGAAAAAGGACTTGGAGAAATGTATAGAGTAATGCAGTCTGACGGAACGATTGTTATTTTAGAAACTTCGGTTCCCTCAAATAAATTAATAAAATTTGGATATCTCCTGTATACGGAACACCTCATGCCAAGGATAGCCCGAATCTTTTCCAAAGATAAAAATGCATATGCTTACCTATCCAAATCGGCTATAAACTTCCCTTCTGGAGATAAATTCTTGAACATACTGGAAGAATCCGGCTTTGTTAAAGTAAAGGCCTATCCACAACTTTTTGGTGCAGCTACCATTTATGTTGGTAAAAAGCAATAATAAAAAGCGGACTTCCTGCTGAAATGAAGATCAGTAGCACAATTCAACAGGAAGCCCACTTATGGGATTATATTTCGCGGTTGGAACAAAAACTAATCTTTCATTACGTTTGTTGGTGAAAAGTTACCACAAGAGAACAATCTGTACAAATTTCAACATAAAGTGTTCCTTCTGAACCGTTCATGATTTGATCCCAAGAAAGAGCCGCTAGTAATTTCATTTTCTTTTGACAGTCAGGACAATTTTCATATTGCCAATCCTGCACCCATTCTGCGTTCCCTCCTATTATTGATACATCATCATTTCCGCATGCGAAATAAACAGGTTTTTTTGAAACTGATAATGCCAGTTTGTTTGTTGTCAATTCTTTAAAATCTCCTAACGACAAATAGTTTTCTTCTGTATACGGTTCTACGATCTCAAAAGTGCTCGCTCCATCAATTTGGTAACGAACTATTGTCTTTTCACACATACTTGCACAATTCGGACATATTGGAATTTTTACAAGCCCTGGTAATCCAAGAAATGATAGCCGTTCGTCGTTTCCATTTAGGGTTAATATATCGACCGTTTGACAATTACAGATCTGACAATTCTCATTTTTTGGCACAGCTACTTTGACTGTATCATCTTCATGTTGTTCTTCTAAAAGGGAATAACACGTTTCATAATTAAGTTGAACCTTGTTTCCTGCTTGATCAAAAGTCCATCCGCCCAATGCGGCATAAAATGAAGGATCTACATACAGATTTTTACGCCAAGGGAGTGGATTTTTCTCCAGTTCATAGAAAGTCTTTCTTACTTTTTGACCACCTACCACGGCAAGACAACTTAATATATGGCCTGCATATGCACAATCAGGTGTACAGATTAATGCGATTAATTGATCTTGGATTTCATCTGATGCATTTCTATATAAGGTTGGTGGATAAAAGATCTTTTTTTGAAATGCTGCGTCAGCAATTTTACTTGTATCAATATCCTGATAAGCCAGTAATCCAGAGAAATCTTTATAGACTTCTTCCCATTTGTCAATGGTTTCAATTTTTGCAATAATATTTTCAACCGTTTCAAGAATCTGGCCTCTGCTCATCGATTCATAATATTCTCGCAACTTTCTGTTTTTGCAAGAATAGCACAGTCCCTCAAAATATTTTTCTCTGTCACATTCAGGACATGGTATAGCTGCTCTCTGTGTCATTTATTTCAATCTTATTTTTAAAGTGATTAGGAAAAAGCCGGAACTAAATATTGGTTTTTACGTTCCCATTTCAACATTATCCCAGTCATTTTCGCGGTTGAATGCCCATTCCAAAGATTTCCGTCGCTCATAAATCACTCCTTCATTTAACTTAGCTTGACGGCCATTTAGTCTTTCATCTACACAGTACCAATGCAATCTATAATAGTAATCCAGCATCGTATATAGCTCGATCTCTGTCCGTACTTTTGACAAACGCTCAAGCTTAATATTCGTTTCACCATGTTGTAAATTAGGTAACAGGGAGACCATATGATCACCGACATAGTCCTCTGCTTCTAGACGCTCAATCATACCAGTTGCCCACATTAAAGCCCATAAACTCTCTAAATACCAATTCAGGCTATTAATTTCGATATCCGTTAGCTCATCATTGTCTTTTTCTAAGATTTCTTTTTCAGCATCTGAAAGAAATACGAGAAGATTTTGGTTTTCAAGCCATTCCTTAATAACATAAACAGGAGCCTCAAAAGCAATATTTATGAGCGCATTCATAACCGACATTCTGCCTTTTATTTCATCCAATGTTCGAAAAGAAGATGTCTCTAAAATGGGAAGCCAATCATTAACACGATAACCTTTATCTTTAATTATTTTATCGTTTTCTAATTTTATCTGATGTTTTTGTTCTTCTGTCATTTTATATTGTCAATTATAATAGTAAACATAGTTTGATAATGATCTAAGCATGGAAGTCATTTCTCTTCTCAAACGAAAATACAGATTAAGATAGTATCTGCAAACACGATAAAGAAGAGAATATGCATTAATTTGTGATTGTACTTAACTACATATTGCTTTCATGAGCGCTTATTGGTAGCTTTATAAGGAAAACAATCATCATCAATGAAGCAGATGCCACTAACAATTGATATACTAAACTACGGTCTAGAACTTTCAATGGACTTTGGTGAAAACTGGTTGCAACCGATCAATGAAAGATTGTCAACTGTATTTCCGAATTTAAGTGCACAAAAACTGGAAGAGTGTCATTTAATTTGTAAGACTGTGAATAAAATGGGAAATCGCTATGTACAAGAAAACCCAGTTCATACGGGGACAGAGATTACATTTATTGTTTTTGAAACTTTTGAAAAGTTTATGTTAAATAAGTATCATTGGGTATCTGCAAAAAATTTAAAACGCCTTTACAGTCAAAGTTGTTATTACGCTTATAAATAAAAACATCATGTAATAATGCAAACACCCTTTACGAATCGAATATTAGCATTAATGATGAGACCCCTATTTATTATGATGAGCAGTATGGCTTTACCTCAGTAAATTATCATAGTTAATGATGTTTTCTATTCATTAGGGTAACATTCTTCTTATTTCGAGTTATTCTATTTGGATAATGTAAAGAAGTTTAGAGAATACTAAATGCTATTATACAAGTTAAAAAGTTTTAAAATAAAAAAGATAAATAAATTTACAACAGCATTGATGGAAAATAAAACCAAGTTTGAAACTTTTGATCAATTGGTCTTTTTAACCGAATTATATCAAAATGATGATAGCTTTAATAAAACAGCATCCTTATTGATCAATGCATTAAATGATTGGCCTAATGCTCACTCATTAAAAATCTCGGAATTTATACAAGAGTTTGAAAGTTATTTTGGTAAGCCTATTACAATAGATAAAATCCGAAAGAATGCTATCGGTTCCACATCTCTCGATGCTTGGAGATGTGAAGCTGGAAGTTCATTAATAGAAATGATTGAATATGCAGAAGTACTTTATAATCGATCTGATTTTTCTTATATCATCGAACAAATAATCATTTATTACCAAAATAAAATTAAAATGATTGATTTTGTTGCTGAATTAACTTATAGAACTCTGGAAGAAGGAGGTCGATCAACTCCAGCTTTTTCAAAATATAGACCACAAGTAAAATTTGATTTTGACGACATGCAAACATCCGGAGAACAGACTTTTATTAATAAGACAGTTGTATATCCTGGGGAGGAAGTTAAAGCTACCCTTAGAATTATTGGACAAGAATATTTCAGTGGCAGGTTGGAAGAAGGAATGTTTTTTGAATTTCGTGAAGGAAGCAGGATAATTGGTACGGGAAAAATTGTAAAAATAATGAATGATAAATTGAGGAAAACTATAAATTTCTGATCGATTCAAATAGAGAAATATTGAATAATACGAATTAATAAAATACAATTACCCCCTTAACGGTTCATAGAAAAGGATGATCGCACCGCTACTAAAAATCTTCGTTTTGATGAGCTTCAATAAAGTTCGATCATGCATTTCCTCAAACAGTGACAAGCCCTTACCTGCGATAATCGGATGCACGCAAAACTGGTATTCATCAATCAGATCCAATTTCATGAGTTGATTAATCATACTCCTGCTGCCCAGTAAAATATCTTTCTCAGAACTTTCTTTCAGTGCTAAAACTTCCTTTTCAATATCCTGAGTTGCTAATCTTGCGGTATCCCAATCCGTATCTTTAAGTTTATTCGAAAAGACTATTTTTGGAATCTGATCTATTGCTATGGCAAAGTCATTCATCGATTTTTCTTCTGAAGGATCTTTTAAAAACGTCTGCCAATATTTCATAAGCTCAAATGTAATTCTACCATATAGAATGACCTCTGAATCCTTTAATAAATCCGTATAATGCTGATGAACTTCTTCGTCCGGTTGTATGGCCGTATGATCAAAAACACCATCAAGTGTCATATTGATCGCTGCAATTACTTTCTTCATTACCGCTTTTATTTTATATGAATGCCCGTATTCTGAAATACCAATATGAAAATACAAATTTTGAATGGTAAAATCTCACTTTGCCCATAAGTAACACAGCTATTTACATAGAATCGTCCAAAATACAGATCTAAAAAAGGTGCTCTTCAAGTCAATGAAAAGCACCTTTTATCCTTCTTTCTACTTCCTATTGCGAAGCTTTTAGAAACGCATCGTAGTTATCTTTGCTTTCGAAATATGCGACTTCATCCTGATCTCCGATCAACACGATGTAGGCCGTTGCTTTATCTACCTTCTTTAAAGTGTGAGGATCGACCGCCATTCTGATCTTGGCATCATTTGGAATACGCTCTTTACACATCTCGCAACAACCGTAATATAGCTTACCCTCGAACGGAACTTCCAGTTGCTGTTTGCCCATATAGGCATCATTCACCATACAGACCAGATTATTGGGTACCTGATCTCCCTTTTTAGGAGTTGAAGTTCCTGCAGGAGCTGGAACCTGAACATGCTTTTGAGCCGGTGTACCACTAATCGCCCCCGCTTCTTTCGGTGCTTCATTCGTGCAGGATACCAGTACGATGGCGGCTATTGCCACCATCGCTATTGTGTTGAATTGTTTTATCATGATTTTAAATATTTTATTTATTTGGAATTGCTGAACCATCTTGAATCTCTTCATTGCCCATTTTAAGGATCACCGTATCTTCTGCCAATTCGCCCAATACTTCGACCATCTCAGGCATCACACGTCCTTTGCTTACCGCAATCTTTCTTGCTTTCCCACCTTCAACGGCAATGACATACATCCCCATATTACTGTCTACAACGGCAGATTTTGGGACAAAGAAAGTTGCTTCACTATTTTGTAAAGGAATTTGTGTTTCGGCTATCATAAAAGGTTTCAAAGCATTATTGGTATTGATAAAATCTGCCTCAACTTTCTCCGATCGCAATTTTAAATCAAGACTACCCGATTTACGGCTTATCTTCGCAAAATATTTATGTTGCGGTTGCGATCTCACATAAAACTGAATGGTATCCCCCAGTTTTATAAAAGGAGTATTTGCTTCTGGTATGGAAAGATTCAAACGCAATTTCTGATTATTCTGAACCACTAACAACGGTGATTTACCCATTGGTCCCACATAAGCACCCAAATCAACACTTCTATCCGTGATGATACCATTGAAAGGTGCGCGGATCACTAAATAATCGTCAATATTCCTGATTTCATGATACGCTGATTCTGCGGCGACCAATTGTGCCTGATCCGATAATTTCCGGGCAGTGATCTGATCCATTGCGTCGCGCGCGATAGCGCCCGCAGTCTGATTGGCTTTAACCATGCGATCATAAGTGGCCAGCGTTGATACATAAACAGCTTGCTGGGCCTTAAATTTCGCTTTAGCAGTTGCTACCTGCGACTGGATCTCACGAGCCTCTAACGTCATCAAGATCTGTCCTTCAGAAACGCGATCACCGATGTCCACACGGATATTTTTAACGTAACTGTTTACTTTAGCAAACAATTCTGTGCTCTGATCAGGTTGCAATTCACCCGCTAGTTTCAGGATAACCAAAGGATTAATTTTCTTCACAGGAACGGTTTCGAAAGGATTCATCATCATCATACCCCCCATTTCCTTTTTCTGCTCTTCTTTATTTTCTTTTTTAGATTCAGCGCAGCCCGTGAAAATAAATGCCGATACAAGTGTTATATAAATTAAGTTTTTCATTTTTTTCTGTTTTCTAATTGTTAAAATGTACACTGTTTTCATCTTCAGGATCTAGAGAAGGTGATTGAACTTTAGTTTTACCCAATACCCAAGCAAATACCAAGGGTAAAATGATGAGTACGGAAAAAGTAGAAGCTACCAGTCCACCGATAATCGCTCTACCTAAGGGTGACACTTGATCTCCACCTTCGCCAAATCCAATTGCCATCGGCAACATACCGGCTGTCATCGCCAAAGTGGTCATAATGATCGGACGGATACGCAGTCCCGTTGCTGTAATAGCAGATAGCATGGCATTTTTATTTTCTAACCGCAATGTCTCCGCATTACTGATCAATAGTACAGCGTTGGCAATTGAAACACCTACTGCCATAATAATCCCCATATAAGATTGCATATTGATAGTTGATCCGGTCAATTTCAGTAAAACCAAAGAACCAAATACCACGAAAGGGACTGTGGTTAAAATGGTCATTGAAACCTTGAAGGATTGAAAATTAGCTGTCAGCATCAAAAAGATAACCACGATTGCGATCAATAATCCGCTTGCTAAGCTATTCATGGTATCATCCAAAACTGGAGCCATACCCGCTACTTGTATATTCACACCTTTTGGTAGTTCTCCTAAAGAATCAATTGCAGCCTGTACATCTTTTTTAGCTCGGCCAAGATCAGTCTGATGTACATTGGCTGTTACAGTTGTGTAACCCATTGTTCCCAAATTATAACTTTCGCCCAATGTTTTGACAGGTGTTATGGTTGCGACATCGCCTAATACAGGTCTGTCCGCATTTTTAGATAATGGAATGTTCGCCAGTTCATCTTGGCTGTTTAAAATATTTTGAGGCATTTGTACCTGCACGTCATAAGCAATCCCCATCATACCGCCTACCCACATATTTTTACTTGTATAACGTGAAGAAGCAGTACTGGCGACCAAAGACTTCGAAATATCCTGCGCATCTAAGCCTAACTGTGCGGCTCTATTTCTGTCAATATTAATTTCCAGAGCTGGGTAATTCATGGATTGTGGTATTTTGACATCACGTAAGTAATCCAATTCTTTAAGCTTCGCCATCAATTTATTGGCAGACATCGCATTCATCTTCTTCATCATACCCGAAATACGGATCTCAATAGCGGTATTCGCACCTTGACTTAATATTTTTTCGGTTAATTCGATCGGTTCGAAAGAAAGCTTAAGTTCTGGCATCGTTTTTTTGAGATGCGCTCTTATTTCATCTTTTAGGACATCCGAATTCCCTTTAAAATCTTTTAGCGCTACCTGAAGTAATGCTTCATGTGGACCCGCATTATAGAGATAAATGGGACTTACCGCAAATGAGGATGGATGTAAGCCGACGTAGGCAGAGGAAATCGCAATTTTATCTTTCCCGATCAAAGTACCCAATTGATGCAATACGGCCTTTACCTTTTCTTCCGTTTTTTCAATTCGCGTTCCTTCAGGCGCAGTTATCCGCACCTGGAATTGGCTCGAATTGACGTTCGGAAGAACATCTTTTCCTGTAAACTGATACATAACAGCAACTAGGGCTAGGATCAGCACCAAACTGATCGAGACAATGATCTTCTTACTCGCCATTAATCGTTCCAACAGATTCGAGTAGCGAACTTTAAATCTATCGAAAGCTGTTTCTTTATGCACTTCACCCGCTACATGATTGTTTTTCATCATCCAATTGGCCATGATCGGCACAAAAGTCTGAGACATCAGGTAAGAAGTGATCATAGAAAATCCAATTGAAAGAGCCAGTGGCATAAACAGTGATCCCGGTATCCCCGTCATCACCAATGCAGGTGCAAATACGGCGAGAATACAAAGTAAGATCAATAATTTAGGGAAAGCGATCTCCATACAGGCATCCCAGATGGCCCTTGCTTTTGTTTTTCCCATTGCAAAGTGCTGATGGATATTTTCGATCGTGACCGTACTTTCATCCACCAGAATACCGATGGCTAGCGCTAATCCCGACAAACTCATGATGTTGATGGTTTGTCCAAATAACTTAAGAAAAAGCACACCTGAAATAATGGAAATCGGAATTGTTAAAATCACGATAATTGCGGCACGCATATCTCTTAAAAATAGGATCACCATTAAACCCGTAAGCAATGCTCCCAGGACCCCTTCTACAATCAGACTTTTTACCGCATTGATCACATAGACTGACTGATCAAACTCATAAGAAATCTTCACATCATCAGGGAGGTTTTTTTGAATATTAGGAATGACCTTTTTAAGGTTCTGTACGACATCATAAGTTGACGCTTTTCCTGATTTGGCTACATTGATATATACCGAACGCTTGCCATCAATCAAGGCATAGCCAGCTGTAATATCTGCACCATCTTTAACAGTTGCAACATCTCTTAAATATACATTATCAACCTGTCCTTTGAATAATGGAATATCGCCAAACTCTTCGACCGTCTTTAAGGTATTGTTGGTCGGTGTCAAGTAGTTGATATCGTCTATATACACGTTTCCTGAAGGTGATGTGATGTTCTGACGACTGATGATTTCCACAATCTGCTCTGGCGAAAGCTGGTGTACACGGAGTTTACTGGGATCAATATTAATTTCAATTGTCCGTGGACTTCCGCCAAATGGTGGCGCTGTTGTTAACCCCGGAATGGCAATCAAGAAAGGCCGTGCTGTAAAATTGGCAATATCCTGCAGCTGATTATTCGTTTTGGTTTCACTGCGGAACACCAATTGACCTACCGGTTGTGATGAAGCATCAAACCGAATGATAAAAGGTGGCGGAGCACCATGCGGTAAGAATACCTGCGAGCGATTGGACAGGGCTGTCAGCTGCGCAATAGCCTCTCCCATCTCAGTACCCTCATAAAAATTGACTTTCATCAATGTCAATCCCTGTGTATTTTTCGTCTCAATACTTTTTATTCCATTCGTAAAAAGCATCATATTGACATACATCTTGGTAAAGTAACCCTCCATCTGTTGTGGCGTATAGCCGTTAAACGAGTGAGCTACATAAACCACCGGTAAGTTCATCTCAGGTAAAATATCTACCTGTATATCTTTTGCTGCCCTTATTCCGAAGAATAAAAGGCCCAATACCATAACCATGATGGAAATTGGTTTGCGAAGTGCAAATCTGATTAAATTCATTTTCGAAGAAAAATTAGTGTTGAGTCGCTTTAAGTAAAATCGAAATATCTCCTTGTGCAGATGCTAATAGCAGCATCGCCTGCCAAACATTGTTTTGGGCAATTTCATAATCGACCTCAGCCCTATTGAGGCTGTACAATGCCTGTGTGAAATCAACCAATGTTGTAAGACCATTCTCATACAATGCCGTATGTTGACGATGGGCTAACTGTGAAGCGGTGAGCTGTACTTTTGTTTCTTCAAGATTATCGACCGCATTTTGAAACTGTACTTTCGCTAAATTGGTTTGCGCATTCAGTTCTTTCTCCAATAAAGTATAATCTTGCTTTAAGGATTGGGATTGAAACTGTTGCTCCTTTATTTTACTGTCAAACCGAAAGATATTTGTCAAATTCCAACTCAATGTACCTCCAAAAAGGTAATTGCTACGCTGAATTCCTGCACCTTTAAAATAGGAAGATGAATATGCGGTGTTATCCTGGACATAGTTCCAATCAAAACCTGAACCACGTCCCTGCACCACACCAAAAATATTGATGTTGGGCATTTTATGGCTGTGGATAAATTTTTCAGATTGCGCACTTTCATCAATCTTGCGTTGCTGCAATTCCAATAAAGGATGCCTCGCTACTTTACTTTGAATTTGATCCCATAGCATAATAGGTACACTGGTATTGAATACACTGTCCAGTTCATACGTTTGAAAATCATCGTCCAACAAAACGGCAAGCTGTTTTGAATAGGCCAGCTCTTTATCGTAAGATTTGATTTCTAACGATCTCGCATGAGAGACCTCTGCTTTCGCAAGCGAAACATCAACTTCTGGAATTAAACCACTTGTTGCCCGACTGTAGGTCATATCAAAAAACACCTGGGCACGTTCTGTATTTTTACCCTGAACAAATTTAATACGTTGGCTCGCCAATAGATTAAGATAGGACGCCGCAACTTTGACCTGATGTTCAAATATGATCTGATCGACATCAGCAGTTGCAGTCTGCTCCTTTGTACGGGCAAGTGCCACTTGATTTGTTTTTTTGCCAAAGGTGAATACATTCCAATTGACGTTAGCAAAATACAGAGACCCAAAAGCAGCATTCCAATTTTGTTCAGCCAAAGGCATTGAAGTTGCGGCAGAAGCTAAACCTCCATGAGCATACATGGGCCCGTTTTGTGCATTAATCGTTCCATAACTTTGCTGTGCACCCAAGGTCACATCGGGAAGAAATTGTTTGTTTTGAAAAATAGTATTCTGTTCAGCAGACTGAACAAGAGTTCTTTTTGATTTTATTTTATCATGCTGGTCAACTGCACGTTGCAATGCATCAGATAAGTTTAGTACTTGTCCAAAACCCGATGAGTTAAGAGCAAGCATAAAGCCTACTGACGCCATGAATTTAAGATTCATAGACGAAAGTTTAAAAAGTTATATAAAGAATGAGTACCGATTCCTCTTCATTGGGAATGGTAAATGTCAAATTCAATACATGACTTTCTATATTCTATAGATGCAATGGAAGATATAGAGGGGATTTGTCCGGGGAAGTATTCTGTCGGACAGGTAATTAGGATTATTAGAGACATTAGTGATCGATAGTTTATCGAAAACAGCACCTAATGTTCGGTTGGGAATAACATCTCCCCAAATTTTTAGCGAAAAATCAAAGCCAGCTTGTTTACTTGAAGCTTTATCGGTCTTAAAGATCTGCGTTTCTACTTTGCAACAGTTCTTCTTTTTCTTCTCCAGTCCTTTTTCCTTAGAAGCACAGATGGCACAAGGCGTATTGGTATTATGATTGATATTCGTTAAGGTTACTTCTTTCGTTGCGGTTCCCATACAAAAATGCGCATACTGAGCAAAGCCCGAGGACAAGATCAGGTAAACGAATGAGAGGAATATGACGAATAGTTTTTTCATAATACTTGGTGCAAAGCTAGCGCAATAGGCAACTTAGATTTTTATAACATTATGGGTAAATCTTGTAAAACTTTATGAAATTTGCACCGAGCTTCACCCTAATAAAGTGCCCTTACGTGATTATACCCTAGAAATGTACCATTTAATAAGATATCTAAACTTTTCCTTTTATAAAGAATATGACCTGCCGTAAAACAGTAATAAGAATACTTAATTAGCTGTAAAGTAAGCACTAGTATAAAATAGAAAAGCCGATGACCCGAAGTGAAATCATCCGACTGGAGATTACAAATCTGTCAATTTTGTCGTGCAAAAAATAAACAGTCACAAAAATTTGTTTTCATATCCGCACAAAATTATCTAGATTTGCATCAGTAACTAAAAAGCAACATATCCATGTAATAAATAATTTCTTTTTGCAAAAAATTAATGTGACGCATACTCCATGCGCACGATCGTTCATGCTAAAAAAAGAAATTATGCTTATTTTACAAAACATTTCATATATACATCAAAATAAAGATGTGCTGTTTCAGGACATCAGTCTAAGTTTGCAGGACAATAAAAAAGTTGCTTTGATCGGAAACAATGGTGTCGGAAAATCCACACTATTAAAGATCATTGCGGGTGAATTAACCGCCGCTCATGGCCAAAAAAGTATTGATGGCACCTTATATTACGTGCCGCAGCTATTCGGTCAGTACAATCATTTAACGGTAGCGCAGGCATTAAAAATCGATCATAAGTTAAGTGCACTTCATGCCATACTTTCAGGAATTGTAACAGAAGAAAATCTAACTGTACTCGATGATGATTGGAACATTGAAGATCGATGCCAGGAGGCATTGTCTTACTGGAAATTAACGGATCTCGCTTTGGACCAAAAGCTAGACAGCCTGAGCGGTGGCCAGAAAACGAAAGTTTTTCTAGCAGGGATCAGTATTCACCAGCCCAAACTGATTTTACTCGATGAGCCAAGCAATCAGTTAGACACCATGAGCCGTAAGCTGCTGTATCAATTCATCCGTTCTTCATCCAGCACGATGATTATCGTAAGTCACGATCGTTCCTTGCTCAATCAACTCGATGCCATGTACGAATTGACCTCTTCTGGATTGATTTACTATGCCGGTAATTATGATTTCTATCTGGAAGAAAAGAAGATGAAACAAGAGGCCTTGCATCATGACATCAAACATGTCGAAAAAGAAATCAGAAAAACAAAGATCAAGGCGCGCGAGACCATAGAGCGGCAACAAAAATTAGATGCTAGAGGGAAGAATAAACAGCAGAAAGAGGGCGTTTCCCGAATCATGATGAATACCTTGCGCAATAATGCTGAAAAAAGCACCGCTAAAATAAAAGATACGCATCATGAAAAAAGTGCCGGTCTATCTCAGGAGTTGCAGAGCTTAAGAAAGGGAATTCCAGATATTGACAAAATAAAGTTTGGTCTAACGGACTCCAATTTACACGCAGGCAAAAAACTCTTTACCGTAAAGAAGCTGAATGGCAATTTTAATGGAAAGCCGCTTTGGAATACAAATTTAGATTTTGAAATCTCAAGTACAGAACGTATTGCTTTAAAAGGAGAAAATGGATCTGGGAAAACAACTCTTATTCAGATTTTGCTCAATAAGATCCAAGATTACCAAGGTGAAGTGTATCGTGCAGCACATAAATCAGTGTATATTGATCAAGATTATTCCATGATCAACAATGATCTGACCATATATGATCAGGTACAGTTATTTAATGATACTAGCTTACAGGAACATGAGATCAAAATCAGATTAAATCGATTTTTATTTGCTAAAGACAGCTGGGATAAGCGATGCAATACCCTGAGCGGTGGAGAAAAAATGAGGCTATGCCTATGTTGCTTAACAATTCAGAATCTAGCACCCGATCTCATCATTATGGATGAACCGACTAATAACTTAGATATACAGAATATTGAAATATTGACTACCGCTTTAAAAACTTACCAGGGTACCATACTGGTCGTATCTCATGATGAGTACTTTTTACAGGAGATAAATATCGACCGAACAATCATGCTCTAGTTTATTTGGCATTATAAAAATTGGCTTTTCGACTCCACCTCAGAACTATTGTAAGTGGAGTCGAAAATTTATCTTTTTCCTAAAGTAACGTATGATTACTGTACCACCACGCTTCATACAAAAATCTGGCATTGTTCTTTTATAGGCGGCATATCATGGATAAACTTCCTGAATTTTAAATAAATTGCTGGTTGCCGTCATTTTCTTAATCTAGATCAATAATATAAATAAAACAAGTACTTATCTTTAACAGAAGAACGAGGCGTTCTCTGGCATGTGTTTATCAGTATCCCTAGCGATAACCTATTGAATATGGTTTTGCTGACACCAAAACTAAAATACATGACAACTGTTTCATACAATAAGATTTTAAAATAACATAGCTATGTCTAACATTGGTATTATTATAGAAGAACGGGCCGCAGATATCGGCAATTTTATGGTTGGTCGTTTATTGCCTTTTCGTCAAAAGCGAATGGTTGGGCCTTTTACTTTTATTGATCATATGGGCCCTGCGGCATTAAATGAATATGAAAACCTCGATGTCGGTCCACATCCTCATATTGGCTTATCAACCCTAACCTATCTCTTTGAAGGAGCAATTATGCACCGCGATAGTCTTGGTACCGAAATGGAGATAAAACCCGGAGCTGTAAACTGGATGACTGCGGGTAAAGGCGTAACCCATTCTGAGCGTACTCCCGAATACTTAAGACATACCGATAAAGTGTTACATGGCCTTCAGATCTGGGTAGCATTACCAAAAGAGCTTGAAGAGTGCGAACCATCTTTTGAACATACTAATGCCGAAGATTTACCGCATTGGGAAGATGAAAATGGGGTCAGCTATACCTTAATTGCGGGTGAAGCCTTTGGAAAAAAATCTCCTGTATCCGTATACAGCAAACTATACTTCATCGAAATTAAATCTAAAAACAAGGCAAAAATCAGCATCGGCAACGATTTATACGGCGAATCGGGTCTTTATATTTTAGATGGTACCATTACAGATAGCGGAACAACATTTGAATCTAAACATTTATTGGTCGCTAAAGATGCTAAATTATGTGAATTTGAAATCGGTGAAAATTCAAAAATCTATATTTTCGGAGGAGAACCTTTACCCGAAGAACGGTATATTTTATGGAATTTTGTGAGCTCCTCCAAAGAAAGATTAGAACAAGCAAAGCAAGACTGGATCAACAATAGATTTCCAGAAGTTCCGAATGAAACAGGAAATATTCCACTTCCAGAATTTTATTTAAACAAATAAACATCATGAATAGCGCTAAAGCTACTATCGGTATAGATAAATATAAAACAACAGTAACTGCAGGAAAAAACAGCATTATTGTAGACGAACCAGAAGAAAAAGGTGGTCTTGACCTCGGATTTCATCCGCAGCAGTTATTAGCGGCATCTTTGGCATCCTGTACAGCCATTACCTTAAAAATGTATACTGACCGAAAGGAATGGGATATTGGTCCTATCGATGTAGAAGTTGATATTGAACAGTCAGAAGATAAAAAAGAAACGAAATTTATCAGAAAAATTAGCTACAAAGGCAATCTTGATGATAAGCAGAAGGGGCGCATTGAAGCGATCGCCAACGCCTGCCCCATTCATAAAATACTCCTTTCACAAGTAACCGTCGAAACGAGAGTGATAGCGTAAAAAAATACCTCAAAAAGCTTTATAATTTAATTTATAAAGCTTTTTTGCTATCACGCTGTAACATTTTATGCTTTTCACATACTTATAGTGTATTAAAAACTTATTTATATGAAAAAAATATGCCTTATGGCTATCATAGCCTTTATCGTAGCCACCTTTACTGTTCACGCACAAGATAATACCGTCCTGTGGAAAATATCAGGAAATGGATTAAAGAAAGACTCTTATTTATTGGGTACGATGCACATTATGTGTGAGGACGATTATATATTAAAAGATAAAATTAAAAACCTAATACCGCAGGTCGATGTTGTAACTTTCGAAGTAAATCTTGCATCAGAAGAAAATAAAGCACTTATTCCTGAAATGATGAAACCTGACACGAGTTTTCTGAAAGGATTAAGTCAGGGTGAATTATTAAAAATTGACAGCATTCTGATTTCACAGGGCCTATCCGTTAAAATGTTAGAGATGATGTCCCCTGCTGTCTTTGTTTCTATCTTGAGTTTAAAATCAATGAATTGCTCCGACCCTAGAAATGTTAAAACCATGGAGGCGGACATCCAGACATTAGCGGCGTCAGCAAACAAAAAAATAGATGATTTAGAAACACTGAAATTTCAGATCGACATGTTAAACAGCATGTTTAAAGCATCAGATTTACTAAAATACCTTGAAAAAATTGATGAAATGCCAGCTGTATCGAATAAGATGGTCACTGCTTACAAGGCCGAAAATCTAAAAGATTTGGAAACAGTAATTTATGACAGCAGTTATATGTCCAAAGAAGAACAAGCTGATTTCTTGACCAAGCGCAACAACAATTGGATCAACAAAATGCCCGCTAAGATGACGCAATCTTCACATCTATTTGCGGTCGGTGCAGGACATCTGGTTGGCAATGAAGGTTTATTGAAACTCTTAACTGCAAAAGGTTATAAGCTCACTCCTATCTTATAAAATATGGCGAAGAACAAAACAGTGCCCACAGATGAATCTGTTACGCAATTTATTGAACAGATACCTGATCAACAGAAAAGGGTCGACAGTTATAAGCTGATCGAAATTATGGAAGAGATTACAGCACAGCCCGCAACTTTGTGGGGACCAAGTATCATTGGTTTTGGCAGCTACCATTACAAATATGCCAGTGGCCATGAAGGTGATGCGCCTTTGGTCGGTTTTTCTCCAAGAAAACCTGCGATATCATTGTATCTCTATACCTGTGATGATGAACAAAAATACGATCTTGAGCAACTCGGGAAATATAAAATGAGCAAATCCTGTATATACGTCAAACGGCTTTCTGATATTGATGAAGCTGTTCTCAGAAAGATCGTAGAAGATGGTGTAGCAGCAGTAAAAAAGAAATATAGTTAACAGTAAAAGGCGAAAGATAATCTTTCGCCTTTTTGATAGTTACCGTTGTGATTCCAAGCTATTTTCGTACAAGTCTGTACGTAAATTTTCAAGGGAAACGCCCCGATTTATGACAATAATACACCGCTATGCTTCTCCCGATCGAGATGAGCATAGCTGTCATATCGTTAAAATATATACTTGGTGCTTAAGAAATTAGATCTATTTTCACTCACAATATCATTTAACAAATCTTTGTTGTGCTCTGTATTTTTAGTAGCTACTAATGATCGGATAGAAAAAGATCTTAGCGCATCGACAACAGACAACGTTCCCTCCGCACTATCTTTTCTTCCTGTAAATGGAAAAATATCCGGTCCACGTTGACATTGGCAATTGATATTTACACGACTTACCTGATTGACCAAAGGATCGATCAAAGAAGAAATAACAGCCGCATTATTACTAAATATACTCACCTGCTGTCCGTGAGAGGATCCGATTAAATATTCAATTGGTTCTTCCAGATCATCAAAAGGAACAACTGGAACAACTGGACCAAATTGTTCTTCACGGTATAATTTCATCTGCTCATTGACAGGATAAACAATAGCCGGATAAACAAATGACTCCAATACTTCACCACCATTCGGGTTGATCACTTTCGCTCCGAACTGTTTTGCATCTTCAATACACTCTGTTAAATAAGCTGGTTTATTCACTTCAGGAAGTGGTGTAAGTGCTACTCCACTCTCCCAAGGCATACCGTACTTCAGTCGTGACACTTCTTCAGTCAGTTTTTTCAAAAATTCCTGAGCTAGACTACGGTGCACATATACGATTTTAATCGCAGTGCATCGTTGACCGTTAAAAGATAATGCACCCAATACTGTTTCTTTGACTGCAAGGTCTAAGTCAGCATCACGGGTCACTATAGCCGCATTTTTGGCATCTAATCCTAGAATTGCACGTAGACGGTTCACTTTAGGATGAAGCTTTTTTAACTCATCAGCAACTCTGCTTGATCCGATCAAAGTCAGCACATTGATCTTGCCAGATTGCATCAGTTGCGGTACGATTTTATTTCCTCTACCATAAATGGTATTGACAACTCCTTTAGGAAAACTAGAACGGAAAGCCTCTAACAACGGATAGTGTAAAAGAGTACCATGCTTAGGTGGTTTGAATAATAACGTATTACCCATGATCAAAGCGGGGATCAACGTTGTAAAAGTTTCGTTCAGCGGGTAATTAAAAGGTCCCATGCAAAGTACCACACCAAGTGGCGATCTTCTCACTTGGGCAATAATTCCTTGCTCGATTTGAAAGCGGGATGAATCGCGGTCAATATCCTTTAAAGCGTCGATAGTGGCATAGATATATTCTACGGTACGATCAAATTCCTTTACAGAATCTGCATACGACTTACCGATTTCCCACATAATCAATTTAACAACAGTATCCTTTTGCTCTAACATTTTATGTGTAAAACGCTCAACACAGGCAATTCTGTTGGCAACACTCATCGTCGGCCATTCGCCACGTCCGTTGTCAAAAGCATTTACAGCAGCATCTAATGCTTCCATCGATTCCTTAACTGTACATACCGGGTAGCTACCGATGCGCTTTCGCTGAAGTCCGTCTTTTGTCTGTATACAAATAGGCGAAAACACTTCGTTCACCTCTCCTGCCCAAGGAAGTAACGCTCCATTTGAAAGGAAAACACGTTGATCCAATTGTTCAGCTAGATTAAATTCTGACGGAATATCCGCTTCAGAATAAAAAATGCTCTTTAGGTCTAAGTTCATTTTTCTTTTTTAATTTACTTTATTTTAATGAAAAAGGTTAGTGGTAATGTTTGGAAAAACAGATTACTTTGATAAAAAATATATATATTCCCTTATTACTCTATCATAAAGGTATACAATTAATTTAAATTTTGCTAATATAATTGTGTATTTATTACACTATCTATAACAAAGTTGATTTTTTTGAATTAAATCAGCATTTCAGATACCGATAAAATTGAAAGACAGTACTTAACCTTTTATAAATATAAATTGCTTTTGAATCTTTTAGCTAACATTCCTGAACCTTTGGCTGGATCGATATCAACAATTAAAACCCCCGCTTCTCCATACTGCTGATGCTTAACACAGGAACCATCCGGTGCAATTACAGCTGAAGCAGACTCTTGATAAGTGGAGGCATAATTGACACTGGCAAAGTAAATAATATTTTCCAGGGCACGCATCATCATGGCCTTTTCATAATAGGGATTCTCCTTCGCTCCGAATGTATGATAGTGTTGACCTGTTTCATTACTGCCTGTTAGATGCGGATGAAACACGATATGAGCCCCATTGCATGCACTCCATCGCACAGATTCGGGGTAACGAAAACCTTCATGACAGATCGTTATTCCAAATTTTAATCCGTTTATTTCAAAAACCTTACGCGCCACTCCTGCTGTCCACAGTTCATCTTCGCTTGGATCAAGCTGATTTTTAGTCTGATAACCTAAAAGCTCACCCGTACCCGATATGACATAAGCCAAATTATAAATACAATCGGCAATATATCCGTCCATTGGCAATACAAGCGCAATGTTATGCGATTTTGCAATGAATTTTGCTTTTTCCAAAGCCATCTCTAATGCTTCAGGAGTACGGCTTTCAATAGCATAACCCATACCTGGATAGCCCGGTATAAATGATTCAGGGAAACAGATGATTTCCGCACCTCCACGTGCGGCATCGCCTGCGAATTTTTCGAGCAGTTGAAGGCCATGATCTATTGAACTAGGAAAAGGTGGTGATGCAAGTGCTATTTTCATGATCGGTGCTAATGGAAGATAATAGTTAACATGCTGAAGGTAATAAATATTCCGTACGAAAGGCTTACATAAATATAGAAAAATAAAGCCAGATCGATTTATTGCGGAAGAAAAACTTCTCCCTTTCAAGGACTTTTTACTCCCTTTAACAGACTTCCCGGATTAGCTTAACACACTATATTTGCCCAAACAGTAATATTATGTAGAACTATTCTTAATAATAGTTACCATAACACGAATCAAATGAAAGAAGAAAAAAATAAAAAAAGCGGTATCGCCCGTCTGCTTGAGATAGCCGGCCGAAAAAAGGGTTTATTATTTGTCTCAGGATTTCTATCCGTCATGCATGCCCTACTGAGCTTAGTGCCCTATGTGCTTGTTTTTTATATTATCCGTGAACTCACGAAAGAAAACATCAATTTCAGCTTAGTCAATACCTATATCATTTATGCTATTTTAGCGGCCATAATCAGTATGCTTGTATTTTTTCTATCAGGCGTATCATCCCATATCGCAGCGTACAATATATTATTTGAACTGCGTAAATTTATCACCGCTCAGGTCGGCAAACTACCGATGGGTTATCTCAATAACCGTAATTCAGGAACATTAAAAAAAATACTTTCTGATGATGTTGAACGCATTGAAAATTTTATCGCCCATCAAATACCCGATTTTGTAAAAGGTATCGCCTTACCCATCATTACTATTGTCTATCTTTTTTTTCAGGACTGGCGTCTGGCTGCAATCAGCTGTGTCCCACTTTTAGTTTTAGCCGTCATGTTGCCAAAAATGTACAGTGGAAGAAATAAAAAACTGATTCAGGATTATCATCAATCCTTAGAAGAAATGAATGCCGGTATTGTAGAATATGTCAGAGCTATGCCTGTCATGAAAATATTCGGCCAGTCTGCAGAAACATTTGACAAGTATGGCAACACCGTAAAACGGTTCAATAAATTTGTGGGCGAATGGGTTAAAAGCAGTACGCCCGGTTTCGCTATATTTATGAGTTTCACGAGCAATGCGATGTTACCGGTATTGGCTCTCGGACTCTATCTCTATTTTCAGAATGGTGTAACTCTTGCCACACTTCTCTTGTTCCTGATCTTAGGGACCGGATACATTAAGCCTTTGTTTGCCCTCAATAATATGGGTATACAGATATCCATCATCAATCGTGGTGTTGAACAGATCGATGAACTGCTGTATACAGAACATTTACTTGAAAATGCAGCTGTACAGCACCCTATCGACTACTCCATTACATTTGAACATGTAAGTTTTGCTTATCAAGACAAAAACTGGGGACTTCAAAATATTAATTTTACAGTACCTGAAAAAACAATAACAGCTTTGGTCGGCCCTTCGGGGGCAGGTAAAAGTACCATCGGACAATTGCTCGCCCGCTTTTGGGATGTCACCAAGGGTGAAATACGCATCGGCGGTATTGATGTCAGAGATTATCCTACAGAAAAGCTCATGCGTCTGGTCTCATTCGTATTTCAGGATAGCTTTATGTTTCAGGACACTATGTATGAAAACATCTGTATGGGTATGAAAAAAAGCCGTGAAGAGGTCGAAGATGCGGCCAAAGCGGCGCAGATACACGATTTAATTTTGAGCTTACCCAACGGATACGACACCTTATTCGGACAGTCCGGTGTACATTTAAGTGGTGGTGAACAACAGCGCTTTCAATTAGCCAGAGCTATTCTTAAAGATGCGCCTATCTTAATTTTAGATGAAGCAACAGCATTCGCTGATCCCGAAAACGAAATCAAAATACAACAAGCATTTAGTCAGTTGATCAAAGATAAGACAGTATTAATCATTGCGCACAGATTGAGTACAATTACAGATGCGGACCAAATATTAGTTTTTGACCATGGTGAATTAATCGATAATGGAAAACATGATGAATTACTGGAAAACAGTGCCTTATATGGACGCATGTGGAATGCCCATACCAGAGCAAAGGAATTTGTGATCTAGTGCACATGGGGAATTTCGCCTCATAAAATTCCACCTCATCGTTCACATGATAAGGGAAATCATTCATTCAATTTATTACAGCATACAATAGAAATCAGTAAACATGATAAAGAACCTAAAATACGTTACCGCTTTTAACAGAAAAGATACGCGTAAAATCATACTTTGGGAAATACTCCATAGCCTGTTCATTGCCGCTCCATCAGCAATTTTACTGGTCATCATATGGGAATTGTTTTCTCCACAACCCGATGTACATAAAATATGGACGGTAGTAGGTCTTATGGCTGTCATGCTGGTCGTGCAATTTTTTATTGCATCGCAGTCTATGGTCAGATCCAACTTATGGGTCTATGACCTGTCCACAAAACTTCGTATTGCCTTAGGAAATCGCATCCAGAAATTTTCCCTTGGTTTCTTCAAACAACGTGATCCAGGGGAAATTGCATCCATTTTACTGCAGGATGTATCAAATTTTGAAGGTATTTTTGGGCATAGCGTTGGAAATCTGGCTTCTGCTATTTTTGGAACCACGGTGCTTTCTATTTTCCTATTTATCTATGATTGGAGATTGGCTCTTTGTCTTTTAGCAGCATTGCCACTCATTTATCCCTTTTTATATTTGGCCAATTATTTCGTCAGCAAATTAGGGAAAAAACAAATAGCGGCCCGGAATACTGTTGGAGCAAAATTTTTAGAATATGTACAGGGCATACGACATTTAAAGTCTTATGGATTAACCGGTGAGAAGCATAAGGGATTGGAAAATTCATTTGAAGATCTGAGAAAAAAAAGTATCCGTATGGAGGCTATTCCCGGTCCGTTTGTTGTCACAGCAGGCATTGTTTTCGAGATCGGTTTTATTTTGATGGTCGCCTTAGGATTATACTATTTATCCAACAATACCATCACCATTCCCGTATTAATTACGTTCCTCATTATGGGCTATAATTTATACAACCCACTTAAAGTGGTCATGGTCGATTATCTGGTGCTTCGATACATGAATGAAAGTCTCAACCGTATTGTTACTATTATGGAAACACCTACCATGGAAACGGGAAAAGAAGCTGTCCCCAATCGATATGATGTCATATTCGACAATGTTAGTTTTGGTTATCAAAATAAGTTAACCGTTCAGAATCTGAGTTTTACTGTTCCTGAAAAATCAATGCTCGCTTTGGTAGGCCATTCTGGTTCTGGAAAATCAACAATTGCCTCGCTCATTGCCCGTTTTTGGGATGTAAATACCGGCGGCATTAAAATCGGCGGCATGGACATTCGCGATATTCATCAAGATCAGTATTATACACTCATCAGCGAAGTATTTCAAGATGTATATCTCTTTGACGACACTGTTTATAACAACATCAAAATTGGTAAACCAGACGCAACCCTAGAAGAAATCATTGATGCGGCCGATAAAGCACAGATACTGGATTTCGTATGGGAATTTCCGAAAGGGATGGATACCATGGTGGGTGAAGGTGGCAGTAAACTTTCAGGAGGTCAAAAACAGCGCATCAGCATCGCCCGTGCATTATTGAAAAATGCACCGATTATACTGCTGGATGAAGCCACAGCAAGTCTCGATCCTGAAAATGAAATTTATATCCAGCATGCCATACAGGAACTTGTAAAAGCTAAAACCGTAATTGTAATTGCACATAAATTGGCTACCATTAAAAATGCAGACCAGATCATTGTATTGAATAATGGCGGTATTGCAGAAAAAGGAACACATGAAGCATTAGTGGAACAGGATGGTATTTACAGAAAAATGTGGGAAATACAGCAGAAATCAAATGGATGGAAAGTGAATAAGGATAGTTAACCTGAAGAATTTTAAAAAAAAGACCTCATGAATCATGAGGTCTTTAACACAATATCACTGCATCAACTATTTAATTTTTATTATTTCTGAATAGACAGCTTGATCTCCAGCATTTGCCCGAACACCTACTCTGGCAAAAAGAGGTCCGCTTCCACTCACTTCTTTTAACTGGCTGAGATCTTCTGATAAACTGATCTCCATTTTACCATCTTGATAATCCTTTCGGAAAATATTTGTAGCATCATCGACAAAGGCCGTACGGCTAACCAGCAACATATAATAATTGACACTTGCATTGTCAAAAACCTTGTTGATTGTAAAACTGCTTGTTAGCTTTTGGTTGGCATCTAAGGATAACTTTACATTCTCAATGGTGTAATAAGGAGTCACTTCATAATTGACAGTCGTGCTCCCTTTCAATTCAAATCGAACGGTATCGGTACTGTTTAACCAAGGGCCATTATTATTAGTGGCGATTAGTTTATACTTGCCATCAAAAATTTTAGACTTGAAACTTCCGTCTTGGCCTACGTAAACCTGAACTGGAGCATTGAGTTCAAATCCTTCTTGGTAAAGCTGTAATTTAACAACCTCACCTGTCCCTCTGACCCCAATCGGCTTTCCTTTATAGCTAACCTGCCCACTTATTGTCGAAGTAGGTTGGTCATAATTATCTTTACCACAAGCAGAAAACAGTAATGACAGTACAGTCATAATAATCAATATATTTTTCATATTCTTTGATTTAGTTTTATTGATACGGATTTCTAACCATTTTAGGATTATTATTAATCCAGTCCTGATTGATGAAATTATAATAATTCTTCATTTGGAAGAATCGCGGATTCGGTGAATTTGTAAAAGGTTGTTTATCAAAAACCCATTTGCCATGATTAACATTTCCCGGAGCTACAACTTTATAGGGAAACAAAGCATATTGTATAGCATCTGGATTTTGCGTAGATCCATTCCATATTTTATCGGCCAATCTCCATCGTTTTAAATCCCAGTACCGATGATCTTCAAATGCAAATTCGACTCTTCTTTCCTGCACGACATCTGCTAGAGACATCGTATTTAATGCCTTTAACCCTGCTCTAGATCTGATCTGATTAAGATAGCCTAGTGCTTTACTCATATTGTTTAACTCAAAAGCCGCTTCACTGGCGATCATGACGGCCTCAGCAAATCTAAACCGCGGGAACCACATTTCACTATTACGGCCTCTTGTTGAAGCTCCGGGATTTTCATCTAAAAATTTCCGGAAAAAGAAGCCTGATTTATTGACATATTGCAAGTTTGAGGTAATTGGCCCATTTGCCGCAGTGATCAGACCATTGGCATCACTTGTTCCAGGCTGGCCGATTTTAGTCACGTAAGACCCGCCCTGCAATATCTTCTGACCAGCTTGCAAAGTAACCACCTCGCCCTTAAAAACCGATCCAGGCAAAATAATAGAACCACTTAGTCTTGGATCTTTATCCTGGAAAATAGCTAAAGGATTATCATAGAAGATATAATTACCGTTCGCATCTTTATTTTTTAAAACCCCATTTCGATCATTGATATATTCAAAATCTTCAACTAAATTTAAAATCGGGCCTGCATATGCACGGTCAATATCTTCCGCCAGAGATGGTGCAATATTATTCTTGGTAAATTCTACCGTTTGTCCCGGATATTTATAATCTCTGGCCCATATCACTTCCACATTGTTCTCTTTGAGATTAATCGCTTCGTAAAAATTCCGGCTTAGATCATCCGGTTTCTTCAGGCTGAGCTGATATTTACCGCCATTGATCACCTGCTCTGCCGCACCAAGTGCTAATTCGTAAAACTTCTGAGCCTCAGACGCTGCGATACCAACTTCACCATTTGTTGTTTTAATCGGGTTGGGCATCTTATTGTTATAATTCGCCAATGATCCGGCATACACAGCCGCCCTTGCTTTTAACATTAATGCTCCCCATTTATTTATTCGACCCGCATTTATCGTCGGACTGTCACCCAAGTTGGCATGGATCTCATCGATTTCCTTAATGATATAGCTATAGATCTCCGACTCTGTTGATCGCGCATATTGCAGTGCCGTAATATCATCTCCCGGGGTATATTCAAAGACCTCATCCCCCACGATCGGCATACCGCCCATCCCGCGGGCCATATTAAAATAAACCCAGGCTCTTAAAAAGCGTGCTTCCGCTTCATAACTCAATTTCTTAGTCATATTGAGCGCATTTGTACTCCGCAATCCAGCTAAAAACTGATTGATACTCCGGATGAGCGTATAGTCATACACCCGCCATAAATCATCGCCATAGTTTTGGATATTATCAGGACCGCCATCAGATTTACCCGCTTCATCCAAAATCGTATAGCTGTACGAATCTGCTGTATTTTGTCCCCAGTGAACACGTCCATAAAAATTAGCCAGAACAGAATTGATCATGATTTCATCACTAAAAACCTGTTCATCACTGATGATCTTATCCGGGTCCTGGTCAAGTATATTATTGCAGCCGGTAGATAGTAAACCGATCAGCGCGATCCATATAATTTTATTACTGAATAACTTTTTCATATTTATCATTTTAAATTAACAGCCTTAATTAAAAAGTCAGGTTTAAACCAAAATTATAGATCCGCGTTGTCGGATAGACCAAACCACTTGTTGCGTTGATCTCCGGATCCACACCTTTTACATTAGATAACGTCAATAGATTCTGTCCCGAAAAATAGACCCTTGCTCTTTTGATACTCGCTTTTTTCAGGAAACTCTCCGGAAGGGAATATCCAAACTCAAGATTTCTAAGTTTGATGTATTTTACATTATGCTTCCAAAAATCACTGTTCCAATAATTACTGTGCGATGTATTGCCGATCAGTAACATGGGGTATTTCCCAGGTATCAGTTCACTGTTTGCATCATATATATCGGAAAGTCTCCAGGTATCTTCCATGTAGTATTGTGCATTATTACCCCCATCATGAAATGGATTTCTTTGCTCATTGTCCTGGTACCAAGAATTCAGACCACCGCCAGTTAAGTCAAAGGCTAAGTCAAAGTTTTTATAGCCGAATGAAAAATTAAAACCAAAATTCAAAATCGGTGTCGCGTCTTCACGGTATCCAATAGGGCGCTCATCCAGTCCATTGATAACGCCGTCACCGTTTTGATCTACATATTTGATATCTCCTGGTCTTAAAGTTTTATTCCCCTGTCTATCATTATCAACTGTCCAGTTTGCGATCTCTTCCCAACTTTGGAACTGACCTGCTGATTCCAGTCCCCAGTTGATGTACCCGAAACGCTCATTGATTGAATTTCTGTACACATTCCAGGAGTTACTAAATCTCGGTTTATACTGGTTCCAATCGTAAAATCTAGAGTAAGTTGCATTCGCAGCGACACTGTAACTCAATTCACCGATACGGTCTGACCACTTGATCATCCCTTCAACACCTTTATGCATATCTGAATTTAAGTTTTCGTTGGGTAAACTAAAACCTACTTCCGATGGTAGTAAAATATCATATCTCGAAGCTGGTAATCCAGTTCTCATGCGTCTGAAATAATCAAAACTTCCTGTCAGTTTAGAATTGACAATCGCAAAATCTAGCCCGATATCCAATATTTTCGCTCTGATCCAAGAAAGTGTCCTTACCGGTAAACCCCTAGGCTGTGAACCGATGATATATTTACCATCGATAACAGATCCACCGGATTTATAATTGTAACCGGACAGGTAATCAAATGCACTATAACCAGATACGGCATCATCCCCCAGCAAACCATAAGATGCACGCAGTTTAAAATCATTGATTTTACTCAAAATGGAATTATCTTTCCAAAAACTCTCAGCAGAGGCTCTCCAACCTAATGAGGCCGAAGGAAAAAATCCCCAGCGCTGTCCTGGAGGAAACTTCCAGGAACCATCGTATCGACCCGAAACTTCAATCAGATACTTACTGTCATAATCGTAATTAATACGGGCCAGATAACCTAATCGACCTTCTGTCCTATTTCCATCATCGTTATAGGTGTCCATGGTTTCATAATCGATCAAGTTCAACGAGTTGGCTGTCGGAATGGAATGTACCCATGTCGTTGGCGTATGACGGATAATCGTTTCAAAACCTCCTACTACATTGATATTATGCTTATCAATCAATTTGGTATAAGCCAGCTGAAAATTAGACGTAAGTTCTTCAACATGACCCATTCTTCTTTCGCGCCATGGATTGTTATTTTCAAAAATCACCGGATAAGTATCATTGGCTTCATCGTATCCATACAATTTGTAGGTATATTCATGGTTATCCAGCTTTTGATTTGCATAATAGTACCCCACCAAAGCCTTTGCTTTCAATCCGTCTATAATATCATATTCTGCATTGAAATTTAGTTGGGCAACACGCCAGGTATCCGTATATTTTCCAGATAAATCATAATTTAACCAGGCGAAATTCGTACCTGGATCGGTAGAAGTTAAGGTCGGATAATTGGGATTGTCATTGGCAAATGGTCTGGCAGTTGGCAAATTACGATAGGTAGCAAAAATTGGCAACCAATAATCGTCACCACCGGGAACTCCAGGATTCGTACGGTTTTCGTAACGTGCATTAAGGGAAGCACCCACTTTAAGTTTTTTGGAAATCTGCGCATCCACATTCATCTGCACATTGGTCCGTTTAAAACCGCCATAATTAACAATCATGGATTCTTGGTTCATATGACCTGCACTGAAGTAATAATTAATATTATCGGAGCCTCCAGAAGCATTGACCGAATAATACTGTTGTGGTGAAGTCTTCCAGATATAATCATACCAGTCAAATGGAACATAGCCTTTTTCTGTACCCGCTTTCCATTTTTCGAGATCTGTGCGCGAATATTTATAATCTTTGATTCCCTGCACAGTTTCCGATTGGATATAGTTCTCGATGTATGTGACTGCATCTGCAGCTTTAGGAAAGGTAGATAAATTCTGAAATCCGTAATTAGCGATTAGATTGACTGTATTAGCGGAATTTCTTTTTCCTCTTTTTGTTGTGACCACAATAACCCCATTGGCCGCTCGTACACCATAAATAGAGGCCGATGCATCTTTTAGTACAGAAACGCTTTCGATATCATTAAAGTCAAGGTTATTGAACTGACCAGCATCTTTTTGAACACCGTCAATGACATATAATGGATCGCCCATGTTACGGATCTGTAAAGCTGTACCAGCACCGGGACGGCCATCCGACTGCCGTGAGTTTAAACCCGGGATCTTACCGACCAAAGCTCCTGAAGTTGTTGAAGCAGTGGATCGTTTGATATCATTGGATCCTAATGTTGAAATCGCAGATGTCAATGATTCCTTTTTTTGCGTTAGTCCAAAACCCGTTACGACAACTTCGTCAATGTATTCAGGTGCACTGGATACTAAAGTAATATCCAAGTTCTGGGAAGAAGCATTGAGCTGGACCTCTTTCGTTTCATAGCCTTTATGACTGATCACTAATGTTGCATTAGTCGGATTCATGTTTAATGAAAACACACCCGTATTGTTGGTCGATGTTCCAGCGGTAGTTCCCTTGACTAAAACTGTCGCGCCTTGCAAGGGAGTGCCATCCGAACTTTTGACCGAGCCTTTTACGTCTTTATTTTGTGCATATGCTAGGTTTATGGAACATATACTCGAGAGTATAAAAAAATAAGGCGCATAGTCTGTTTTTAGATTAAAGACCTTCAAAAGGAATTTAATCTTAAAGAAAAACTTAATCATAATTTTAAATTTATTTTGGTTATAAAGTTTAAGTGTTTTTGCAAATAGGTGAATGCAAAAACACTTTAAATAGTCTTTCAATTATAAGATGCATATTTAATTAAATGATATCTATTGGTTTGTACCCTCCTTTCTTGTTAAAATAAATAATTAATAATATAAAAAAGACAAATAAACCGCTCGGCAGTAAGGAAACAGTGGATAGCGCCGCTTTCTTGGCTTTATTTTCCATCTGCTCCACAACTTGCTGACTGGCTTCGTCTAACGTTGACAAGTGTGAATAATCAATCGTTTTATAGTCCCCGAATATGCTTGATCTCGTGCCTGTCACCAGTTTTTCATGGTAATGTGTCTGGTGAATATGGTCATACTCAGCTAGTTTTTTATCAATATTACTGTCCTGTATAAAACCCAGAAAAACAGCGCCGATAATTCCTACCCCGAGCTGCCCTACTGCGCTCGTAATATTTAAAGCTAAGGCGCCACCTTTAGGAAATTGTTCGGAAACAACTCCCAGCATCGTACCCCATAGGTAGGTTTTTCCAAAAGCATATAGAACAGCCGCCAGTAAAATATAAATCCCGGAAGAAACGGATAATAACTGCAGACCGACAGCAGAGACGAGCGCACTTATGGATAAGAGCGCCAGGGGTGACAGAAATTTAACAACAGTACCGCTGTACATCCGTAAAACAGTCATGATCACCGCTGTAAATACAAGCACCCAACCTCCTTGAAAACCCATTTTTTTCATTTCTGGCGTCATTAGATCGGTAATCCAGCTATCGGTACCAAGCTCCATGGTAGCCAAAGGAACCATCGCCAGTAGCAACAGCACAAAGAGGCTCTTCCCCCACGACCGCACGAAATAACCAAATATGGATACAATGGCGATACTGAGCACAATATTGAATTTATAATCCCAGCTAAATAAACTGCCCAGCTGAAAAACACATAATACAACGATAATCAGCGCTCCTAAAACACCAACTTCTTTTAACATGTCCAAATAGCCAACTCCGGCTTTGACCCGTTCGTTTACTGGAAACTTTTGGTTGATGATCAATGCGCCGTACGCGACTGCAGGAATCAAAATAAAACCTATGACGATTCGCCAATTGATATCCAGTGCTAAAAGGCCAATGCCTAACAGACCCGATATCGCAATGCCCATAGGCCAACCGGCATGTAAAATATTCAGCCACTTGGTTTTTTCTTTCGGATACAGCGATGCGACAACGGGGTTGATCACAGCTTCGGCAGCACCATTTCCTAATGCGAAGAAAAAGGTTCCTGCATACAACATCCAGTAACCAGTAGCAAAAATAGTCAGCACGATCGAAATCAAATGGCAGATAAAAGCAAAGATCATGGACTTTTTGTAGCCGATCCGGTCAATAATTAAGCTAAAGGCAACGATACTCAGTGCAAATGGCCAGAAACTAACACCAAAGATTTCGCCCTGCTGTGTTTTACTCAAATCAAACATAACTGCCCATGTGGGCATAAGAAAGGATCTGAAAACAAAACCAAAGGCAGATGCCACCAGTACAATAAAGCAACCCCAAAAAAGGGTACTTTTAGCATGATTGTCTGGCTGGATTATATCTTGTGTAGCGGTCATAATTGTAATGGATTATTTTTGAAAATTTCTGTGTAAAAGTTCGCTCCATCCCGGGCTAAAATATCTGAACTTTCTGCTAATGGACGCCAGATACTTGCCGCACGGGCCAGTTCTTTGGAAGGCGATCCGAAGGTTTCTAAAATGACACTTCCCTGATACCCGATTTCATTTAATGCATCGCGTATTCCGGACCAGTCTACCTGTCCCGTTCCCGGTGTTCCGCGATCATTTTCATTACCCTGAACATGAGCAAGTTTATCCCCTAAAAGATGGATTGATTTTAAAATGCTTTTCTCTTCAATATTAGCATGAAATGTATCGAGCAAGATCTTTAAGTGAGGATCATCAATCTGATTGATCAATTCCAGAGCCTGCTCGACTGTATTGATCATATCTGTCTCAAAGCGGTTTAGTGGCTCTAATGCCAATACAATACCTTGTTCTTTTGCATACTGCGTTGCTTCAAGCAGATTTTCTAAACAGAAATTCCGTTCTAATTCCTTCTGTTCTTTTGAAACTAATCGTGTTTTTCCAACAGCAGCATAAAGCGGTCCTCCAAAAATTGGACTTTCTAATTCATTAGCGATTTGTATACAATCTTTAATGTAAGAAAGACCAATTTTACGGTATGCGCTATGTTCACTTGAAATGTCTCTTTCTGTACCAAATGCACCGCTCACAGATAAATCTAAACCAATACGCTGCGCCACTTTCTTCAGTTGCTTCACATCAATTGATGCTACATCTTCGACAGCAATCTCCATGACATCATAGCCATAATCCTTTGCTTTATAAAGAATATCAATATGATCTGCTGTGTAAGGTGATACCCATACAAAAGAGCTTATTCCTATTTTCATAGCTTTACATTTAATCAAATGAAGGGATTGCGATTCTGACTCCACCCTGCATCGCCGATTCATGGGCACAGATACCAGCACAGGTATAATTTGCCGCTAAGGCCGCATCAACGGCAGAATCTCTTCCCTCCACAATAGCTGCAACAAACTCTTGAACTAAATGTGGATGAGAACCCCCATGACCTGCTCCCTGTAAAAATGAAACATGATTTGGATCATCTATTCTTTCCCTTTTAGTAAAGTCTGCAATCTCCGGAATCAATAAATCGTCTGTATCCGGCGCCTCCATGCGTACGGCATTTTCACCACCGTCGAATATAACATGTTGCTCATCCTGTAACTGCTCCCATTCAAAAGACATTTTATCACCATACACATCGTAACTTTCGCGGTACTGTCTCACAACATCAAATAATGATCTTGTCGCCTCGGCGACCACATTAGAATCTTTCAGCTTAAAGGTGGCTGTTTCCACTGCAAACGGTGAATTATACCGGGCAGCAAGATCAGCACTTAGTTGACCTGAACCGTGGCAAACCACAGATTCCGCTATGGTATTATTGATACGTAATAATGGCGAAATGGCATGTGTCCCATTCAGCATCGGTGGATAACCTTTCCAGTATTCAGCCCAGCCCTCCATACTCATATCCTGAATATGTGAACCGCGAACAAACTGTATTTTTCCTAATTTCCCCGTATCAGCAAGTTTCAGTCCGTACAGAAACTCACGGGTATATAAGGCTGTCTCCATCATCATATAAACTTTATTGACTCTTTTCTTCGCTTCAACGATAGCCTGACAGTCCGCCACGGTCATGGCCATCGGTATGGTACATGCGGTATGTTTATGCGCATTTAATGATGCCAATGTCATTTTTGCGTGCTCCGGCACAGGTGTCACCACATGGATGGCGTCGACATCACCTCTTTTAATGACCTCGTTAAAATCTGTAAATAGTAAATCATCGTCTAGATTGAACTTTTCTTTTAATTCTCGCAGTGTTTCAGGATTTCTGGTACAAACACCGACAGATTTAATATGGGGATGCTTTTGATAAATGGGAATAAATTCTTTTCCAAAACCCATTCCTACGATAACGACAGTGATTTTTTTCATTTTGATTATTTTATGTTGATTTAAATATTTAATGCCCAATGGATTGCATTGATTAAAATTTTGCGATAGTCTTTATTCAGATGACTGTGCTCATCATGCCCCAATGTAATTCCTACTATTCTTGATTTATCATGATTGACCGTGAATACAGCCGGGTATACTTTAGCCGTTTCTAAAGACTGACCGATGACCAGTACATCAATCCCTTTACCGGCAGCATCCGGTTGGTGGCGATACAGTTCGTCTTTGAATGTAAATTCTGGAGAAATGCCTTGACTGATCGGATGCGCCGTATTCACCACCAGGTTTTTGAATTCTTGGAAGTTTTCATGGCTATTACTTCCTCCACCTACATATTCCAAATTGTACTGAGGCCAGTCTTGCCAATTGTACCAAACTGCAGCATGCAGAAGCACGAGCGGTTTACCCTGTGCAATAAACTTTTCAATCGCCAGTTGTGAAGCTTTTGGGATCGGTTGATTATTGGTCAACACCAAAAGATCTGTCGTTTTTAAATAAAAGCGTATTGAATCCGTATTGTCTGTATAGGTCGCATGTACACCTTCAATGGTATTGATCAGCTGTGTATCCTCGATTTTGTACCAGCGATTAAAATCATGCGATCCACCACCACCGACAACCAGTATATTCTTCTTTTTTTGCGCATGAGGCAATGAATGTACACTTGCTTTGGCACATAAAGTTCCTATACTACTTACTACTATAGTAAGTAATAGCATTACCATTCTATTTTTCATATGTTTCGTTTATATTATTCCACAACTTTCATTATTCCGTTCATTCCTCTCCAATGTCCCGGGAATGTACAGATAAACGGATATTCACCTTTTTCTTTAGGGGCTTGAAATTTAAGCGTATAGCTTTGCCCCGGATTTACCAATTTGGTATGAAACAGCACTTCACTGACTTCAGGAACATAGTCTTTTTCAGCTGCCGAAGACGCTTGCAACATGGCATCTGCCGCTTTACCGACGATCTCTGTTGTACCAGGTTTGATGATCACTAAATTATGGGGCATTGCATCCGGATTTTCCATGATCAAAGTAATCTGCCTTCCTGCTTTCACCGTAATGGACCGTTTATCATACTGCATAATATCTTTTACCGCTTTGATCACAATGACTTCAGCAGGTGCCTCGTTTTGATTCACTTCCACAGGACTTGCGCGCTGCATATGGTGATGCGCATGCTCCCCATTCAATTGAAGCTTTACTTTGATCTCACTGATATTTCCGATAAATTCAGATCCATGCTCGTACTTGGTCAGCGCAACAGATTCATCCAGATCTTCTCCCGACCGCAGATATGCACGCAGTGGTTTATTGAACGGCTTGACCTCTTTGATGTTACCGACCAATTTGTTGTTGATATAAAGACTAGATCCTTGGTTTGCTGTTATGCTCGCATTAACTTTAAATCCATTTCCGATTCCGTCTGTAGCTGCTATACGCTGTATTTCACCATTATTATATACGTCCCAATATATTTTATTACCCTGCATGTATAAAGCAAAGCCATTTTTTGCATCACCTTGCCCAATAATTAATCCTTTGAAAGCATCCTGATCACGGCGTAATACTGCTGTTTCAATCGTGATATTCTTATCAGCCACATTTGGTGAAAACTGAACACGGTTTTTTCTACCAAGTGTATAAATTTCTTCACCTAGCGCTTGGTTTACAGCTTGTTGATAAGTATTTGTTGAAGACTGATCAGCAACCATCGACATATGACTATGGTTGGTCTGGATCGCCGCAAATAAAGCTGGAGATAACCACCTGTCCTTTGCATTGACAGGATCATTGATTGCCGCCTTTAATACAGGAGCAACTGCGGCAAAAGGAGCGGAATCTGCAATTTTAACAAAAGCGGCAAGCCTAGTATTGAGATTCTCATCTTTAAAAATATTAGACTGTGCTATTTGATCAAAAGATTTAGCATTTAAATCCAGTACCTGAACAGCAGCTTTTCGCACACCGGCAGATGGATGCGATAATGCGGCTAATAATGCATCATTCACTTCTTTCTTTGTTAGAAGACCCAAACCTTTTAAAGTCCAGATAGCATGTATAGCAGGTGCATTCAATCCAATTTCATCTACCGATTTATTGTTGATTATTTTAATCAAATCTTGTTCAACATCCGCATTTTTCCGCTCTACTAAAAGCCGCTGTGCATGGGTTCTCCAAAATTTGTTTTTACTATTTAAAGCTTCGATAAGTCCTTTGGGATTATCTTTTGAAAGTTTGAAACTTTCATTATGCTTGCCATTTTTATATAAAACGCGATATACACGGCCATGCTTTTTGTCTCTCAGATTACTTTCAAATGCATTTCCGGGCCCTCCAACCTGATCCTTAAAAGGAAGGACTTTCTCTGATGGCGCTTGCGCCGGGACAAAAACATTATGCTGAATGATAAAATTGTACCAATCCAAAACCCACACAGCACCATCTGGTCCTACCTCAGCATGCACAGGTCCAAACCACTCATCAGAACTTGCCAGTAAATTCCAGCCGTCTCTTTCTTTAAAACCTGCACCATCTTTTTCAATAATTGCGTTATGTAATAATCTTACCGTAGGTTCAGCTACAAAGGCCACACTGTTCCAATAAGACTGTGGAAAATCCCGTGCGGTATACATCTGATGGCCTGCCGCTGATGTAAATCCGCCGACAACATCCACCTGTCTTAAGTTTGGTGTTAAAGCATGAACCTCATAATGCCCGTCAATTTTTTGGATTGAATTGATTGGATTAGCGCCAGGAATATTGTCAACACGTCGCTGTAGATACTTCTCCGGCATCGAATAGAAAGCAGAATGGGTGTTATTTGCCGTGGATACAAAGACATTATTATCTTCCGAAATACCAAGACCCCAAGTATTATTGCTGGTTGTAGCTAAATACTCCAGATCCGAACCATCTGGATTAAGTCGGTATAAACCTTGAGAGAAAATATGCTTTTCACCGTTAACAATACCATTGTAACCTGCATATCCGTTAACACCCCAGATTTTGTTGTCAAATCCGTATTGCAGATTTGATGGACCGGCATGCGTATCTCCTTTGCTCCAACCGGTCATAATGATTTCTTCATGATCGGCTACATCATCACCATCGGTATCTTTTAAGAAAACAAAATTGGGAGCCATGGCGACAATAACACCATCATTGGAAAAAGTTAAACTTGTTGCAATATTTAAGCCCTTAGCAAATTCCGTAAATTTATCAGCAACACCATCGCCGTCGGTATCTTCACAGATGACGATGCGATCATTTCCTTTACCTTTCACCTCCTCAAAACTATTTGGATAATCAACAGCTTCAATGACCCATAATCTGCCTTTTTCATCCCAGCTCATCGCAATCGGATTGGTAATATTGGGCTCCGCGGCAAAAAGTTTTAATTCAAAATCTACCGGTTTCTGTATCAGTTTCATCGACTGTTCTGGACTAAGCGGATCCTGCACTTTAGGAACATCATAACGTGCTGTAAAATCGGATATGGAATCGGGATATATGCTTACATTCGGAATAGCCAATTTATTCACCATACTTTGAACCTGCTCTCCAAGTGACCACCAGACCGCACTGCTGACCGTTCTTAGAAACTGATGATTTTTCCAGGTATCATCATGCTTCCCTAACGCGTGATATAAAAAACGACCGCCGTTTTCCTCACTATACCAGATGTAGTTTTGTTTTGAACCATCTATCGCAGCGCTACCGATAACAGTTTGATCTGTTTTTTTCTTAAATATGTATTTTTCATTGTTAACCTGAATGATGTTAATAGATGAATCCAGTACATGTTTGGCGTTTTCTATCGTAACAATTGCTTGTCCATCACCCGCGTCGGTAAAACCACCTTGTACCAAGTTGGTATACCATTCGGAATTCTGAAATGAATTAGCAGACGAGTTCAAGGCCACAACCCCTTTTCCTTCTTTCAGGAATTTCTTTAATGCCTGCTCCTTTTCTTCACTGAGCTCTTTTTCATTCACCAATAAGACAACCCCATCAAACTTATTTAAATAATCAAATTCTAAACTTGCTAAGGTGTCGGTATAGGTTAGATTGATGCCCGATTTAAAAAGTTCGACCGATAACCAGGTCGCTTGATTAGAAGATTGCTTATTTCCAGCACCAATAAATAGTACCTCTGCCCTTCTCGGTTCATCAGCTCTACAAGAGGTCAAAAACACTAAAAATAAAAGTAAAACTCTTAAAATATTATTCATGATTTAGTTGAAATTTGGATTTATCTATAATTGTTATAAGCAAATATAGAGATATGAAGTAGCTTGGAACTTAGCTTTTTTATCAAGTTTCAGACATATTGTATCATTTTTAACTATATTTACCCCAATAAACTGAAATCATAATGCTAGATAAGAGAGTTATTTCAAAATCGCTTATTCCAGAGAATAAAACTTTTTCGATAAAACAAATCAATGAACCTCATTTTGATCCAACCTTTCATGCACATCCGGAATTTCAACTTTCGTACGTAATAAAAGGGGAAGGAAACAGAATTGTAGGCAATAGTTTGCAACCGTTTCATGCAAACGATATGGTATTTATTGGTCCCAATCTACCCCATGTCTGGAAAAATCATTTGTCTTATTTTAAAAAGGACAGTCAGCTCGATACGTCGGTTATAGTGATCTACTTTCATAACAATTTCTTTGCTGAAGAAATCTACGGTAAGGAAGAATTTTTTAGGCTCAAAAAGTTCTTTCTCACCAGCAATCTCGGGGTCGAAATAACGGGAGAAACCAGAGATATTATTGGAGGGATGATGTTTGAATTATTACATAAGGATGGGTTGGAAAGCGTAATTCTCCTATTGAAAATATTGGACACTTTAGTGCTGTCCACAGACTGCCGTTACATCAATGAGTTTGATGAAGCCATAAATTATAAACAGGCCGAAACCGAACGGATACACAAGGTCTATGATTACGTGATTAAAAACTTTGATCAGCAGATTCGTCTGGAGAAAGTTGCAGAAATTGCAAATATGACCAGTACCTCTTTTAGCAGATACTTTAAGACACGCCTCAACAAATCATTTTCGGACTTTTTGAAGGAAATAAGAGTAAACTACGCCTGCAAACTATTAAAAGACGATAGTATTTCCATAGAAACAGTCAGCTACGAATGCGGCTATCCTTCAGTAACCAACTTTAATAAGCAGTTTAAGAGTGTCATAGGCCTGCAGCCACGGCAGTATCGGGATAATTTTCTAAACCTCATTTAAGCCCTTTTTATATAAACAGATTTTTATGCACTAAAATCCTGCCTATATAAAAACATAGCGCGTTATCTTAATTGGTGCAGTCTGCAAACAGGTTATACCTGCGACTGTGCGATCCCAATCCGATCAAATAGTTCCGTTCTTAGACATCTACAGCACAGGTATTAGCTCAAAACGCTATATTAAACCATACACAACGTAGCACCTTGTTCTGAGAATGACTACGTGACGTTCAGATGCCAGATAGCACCATTTTTTGTTGTGCTTTTTTGCAACAGTTTATTTGCGGTAAGTTCGTTCAACAGCTCCTCACTTGCTGATCTTGGCGTATCTGTCAGTACAGCATATTCCTTAGCAGTAAGCGAATTGTATGTAGAAAAAATACTTTTCCAGTCTTGACGATAAGTCCCTTTTATAGCTGTCGGATTTAATTTTAAAATTGCGGCTTCATAAAAAGCGTAAGGTTTCGCGCCATACACCATCTCGCGATTTCCATGCATATCCTCAAAATGAAGTGTTGGAAAACCTCTTACACCGTATGTTCTCGCCAATTTAAGGTCTTCTTCAAATTGAACAGGCGCTGATTTTTGATAGTCTGACAATAATTGAACTTCATCTAACCCGACCATTTTTGCCGCCGCAGCTATGTATTCCCATTTAGCGATGTTTTTCTTCTGTAAAAAAACCATTTCTCGCAATGTTCTTAAAAACAGAATAGCCTGATCATTATCCTGCAATTGTGCTGCTTTAAAGGCAATAGAAGGCGGATAGGAAGAGTCTAAAGGATCTTCGAGCCAGATATCACCATCAATCGGCATATCATAATAAATACTCACCTCGTCCCAATGCTCGGCGACATCACTAGGTTTGCTAATTCCCCCACTGTTATAGTTCCAGTCGGGCAGTAAACCGCCCATATGATAGTGCATGGATAAGCAATCACCATATTCAAGTTTTAGTTTCCGCAATTGTGGTTCAATTCCCCAACAGGAAGAACATATGGGATCTGTGAAATAAATGACTTTAAGGGGTTTATCTGTTTGTTCAAGAGGGTGTACTGCTGCTGATTCATACGCTAAAACTGGCATTTCACAGCTACCTGTTTCAGGATCGCACAAAAGGGGATTATGGTTAGACTCGTTCTTCATGTTCGGTTTATTTGGTTTATGTAGTCAAATTTAATGCAATATCGAAACAGCATAAGATGCCGCTAAGCCCTGAAAAGGTTCGACCTATTGACTGCGCAGTATAGCTACTTCGCAGTAAAAAAAACACGCTTTAAAAAATTAAAGCGTGTTTTTATAAAATTATTTTTTTGCAGCGATATTCAGCTCCATATCTACTTCTTGAGAGATCATCCAGTCTTTAGGATCACCTTCAGTACCGTACGCTAATCCCCAGTCTTGTCTGTTGATGGTGAATTTAGATTGTACATTAATTTCATTATCCGTTACGCTAACTTTTGCTGGAAAAGTAACATTTACAGTCTTATCTTTGATTGTTAAGTTACCGCTGATAATGTTTGTTGCATCCGCAATGACACTTTTGTCTTTAGCAGCATCAAAAGCTGTTACTGCTGTAATTTCAAATTTAGCTGTTGGATATTTTTCAACTTCAAAGAAATCACCCGTTTTTAAGTGACCATCTAAATCAGCTGCAGTTTTACCACCTGATTTTGCAGGATCAACCGCACTCTTGTCTGTTGTCACTGAATTCATATCGATAACAAATGATCCACCTGTGATCGCTCCTGCTTCTACAGATACAGTACCTTCACTTTTCAATGTACCAAATCTTGGATCAAATCCACCTTTGTGATATGCTTTCCATTTGATTGAACTTACTGCTGTATCGACAGCAAAAGTTGCACCTTTTTGTTCTGCAACTTGTTGCTCTGTTCCTGTTTGAGCTTTATCACCATTTGAACCACCACATGAAGCTAAGATGACAGAAGCGAATACTGCTAAGATTGCTATTTTTTTCATTTTTAAATTATTAATTATATAAATCTTGTGCAAAAATAACATAGGATTAGTATACAAATGCTATTGGTTTCCTTTTTGAAACTACTTTCCTATAGGAAACCAATAATCGTTTCCGTAATTTTACACCGTAATTTTGTATTGTAATAAAAGATCATGAAGAAAAATCCAACCATTAACAATAGATCAGGATGTAAAGCCCGGATTATTGCGATCACAGATACCATGGAAATCTTATCCGGAAAATGGAAATTTCATATTTTGGGAACGTTGATGGAAGGCGGAAAGATGCGATTCATGGACCTGCTGCGTGAAGTTGATGGTATTGCCGCAAAGATGCTCTCGAAGGAATTACAGGACATGGAAATGAATCACCTTATCAGCCGTACGGTTATGAATACAAAACCCATTACCGTTGAATATGAAGTGACTGAATACGGCCGCACATTAGAACCTATTATCGACGAAATTGCAAAATGGGGTGAAGCGTATAGAAACGCAATGTTTAAAAAACAAAATGAAAATGTCCCTGTTGAGGAACATTAAAAAATCTTTGTAATTGGCAATAGCGGTACTTTTTGCTTCCAGGTGCCCGATACATCAAATAAATGCCCAGAAGATTGATTTTTAATCGTAAACGTATATTGGCATTCCCGTGTAAGGTATTTGATCTCTCCCTTGACCTGAATATTTGAATACGGCTGTACTAATAACGTTTGTTTGCTTCCAGAATTTATATAAGGTTCAAAAAATTTCCCTTCTTTATAAGGTACTTGTTTCGACCAGTATGTTGCCCCGTCTTTTAAGATTTCACCCATGAATATAAGTGAATCCTGAGCATTTATCCATTTAAAAGCGTCTTCATCAGTACTACTGAACTCGGACATGTAGTTAACGTCTTTAAAGATGGCAAGCGTTTCCATATTTTTTGCCGCGGAGGTATTGTTAGAAAGCGTTATGGTATAACAGCCTTCATCACTTGTAAACTCTTTCCGGCTTCCAGGTACTTCTATGATTTCTTTCTTCACAATCTCATAACCAGCACCTCTGCTCTGTGTAAAAGAAAGTTCATCTTCCGTTCCATTAGCCGCTATTCCGATTACAAACTTCCTGGGTTCTGCGTTGAAATTCTCTTTTAATGTTAGATTAAGCAGATTACTACTTGCTATTTTCTCCAATTTCAACCAGCCACCTGCCACCTCAACAGTACCTGCAGCATTTAAGACAACTGGATTATCATTTACATCTTGAAGTATTTCTCCTGAAAGCGCATCTTTAACATAGGCTACAGACCACTCTTTAGCGTTGATTTCAATACCATTGTCCACAAAACCTGTATTGACCTGAATACTCTTATAGTCTGGACTAAATAATGCTGTTTTTTGCCCCATATCTTCTTTATCACAGGCGCTCATCGAAAAAATAAGGACAGCGGCCAAGCAGGTAGTCAAGAATTTAGAATAGTTTAGCATCATCGGAGTTACAAAATAATAGGTAAATACACATTATAAAAATACTGTTAGCAATTTAGCATTATTTTAAGCAATAATCGACTGTTAATGAAAACTTTTTGTTATAAAATTGTAATGAATAGCGCACAATAAAGCGATAAATCGTACATGCGTCAGGTATAAATAACCGAGCTGAAATCTAAATACGTAAATGATGCTAAAAAAATACGCTTCTTCGTATCATGACAAGAAAATGGCATATGCTTTGAAAATAATCCCATAGTTATATCTAGTAAGCACTAAAAAACTATCAATCATGAAAAAGCAAGATGGAAACTTGAAAAAATTAGGATTAAAAAAAGGATATTACTTATTACTTATGGCAATTTTGGATATGCCTATAGAAGAAAAAATAAAAAAGGCTAGAAAATAGACAATTAAGTACCCTTTATATAGAAGAGTTCTCCCTTTTGGAGAACTTTTCATTTTATATTTTAAAAAAATTCATTTCAGAATTTTTCAAAGTTGTTAATGTCCGAATCCGAAATACATACTAAAGGCAATTATGATCAGCACTAGCGTCGTGATGAAGACATATAGTTTATCACCCTCGATGATAAAGCTGACCAATGAAAGTAATAATCGGATCAATGGGGTACAAAAAAGAATGATGATCGCTAAAAATATAATCGAACGTCCTTGCATGTTGATGACTCCACTGAAAACATCCGATACGACTTCAATAATACTTCGATCATTTTCTGTAAATCGGGCATAATCAGCCTGTTCATTCGCATGGTTATAAAGAAAGATCAATCCGCCGATGGTACTGATCGCCAATACTGTTCTTACGCCGTATTTTAAGACATCTCCAATAATTCTTTGTATCGTTTTATCTGTAATCTGCATTAGAATTTTCCTTTAATACCGTTATAAATCATGTTAAAAGCCAAGAAGAAAATAATAAAAGCAAAAAATACTCTTAATTTCTTTGGATCTGTCGCCATCAATATCTTGGAACCGATCATCGAGCCTATTAGGACACCAATCATGACCGGAAGACAGATATCAGCGACAACATACCCTTTCTGAAGATAAATCACGCAACTTGCTAGAGCAGTCACGCCCATCATAAAATTACTCGTGGTGGTCGACACCTTAAAGGGTATGCGCATAATGGTATCCATGGCGATTACTTTAAAAGCCCCCGATCCTATTCCAAGCATACCCGAAAGTACTCCGGCAAGTCCCATCATACTAAATCCACCGATGACATTTTTTGTGCCATAAGACACCTCTGTACCCTTTACTACAGGATAGGTAGAAGGTAGCTTGAGGCTGATCGCCAGCTTACTGGACTGCTCTACGATATGTTCTTCTTTTTTCCGGAGCGAGTTTGCCGCAGAAAAGATTAAAGCAAGACCAAATAATACGGCAATAAGCGAACTGGGAGCCGATGTTGCGATAAGTGCACCGACAACAGCACCTGCAGTAGTCGCAATCTCTAAAAACATGCCGAGCCGCATATTTGCGATCCCTTCCTTAACATATGCGGCGGCAGATCCCGAAGATGTCGCAATTACGGAAACTAAAGCAGCTCCTATCGCATAATGGATATCTACTCCAAGCAGAATAGTCAACAAAGGTATTACTACAATTCCACCACCAAGCCCGGAAAGCGAACCAATAATACCTGCACATATGGCTCCAAGGAGCATAATGAGTGTAAACGTTAAAACAGTCATATTTGCAAAATTTAAATGCAGGAAAGCCACCTGGACTTTCTTGCCTAAAGAGCCAAAGGTAGAGAATATATTATTCTTGAACGAAATCTGTTCGCTATTCTAATCGTTCTTTAATATGAAGAAATCCAGCCCTAATCTGAAATTGCGAGTTATACCTGACACGCTCATCCCATTTTTATAAATCAAACCGTCATCAAAAAAAAGCGCTGCTTTTTGAAATAAATTTAAAGTATTACATTCGTTTAATTAAAACCGCAAAAATTGTATACGCAAATGAGCAATTTAAGTTTCGAACCGATCGTATCAAGTGATTTCGCACAGCTTGTTAACTTACAACCTGAGGGCTGGCATGATATAATACCCAAATTTGAATATTATGTTAATCAAAAATACGGTATCCCCATCAAACTACTTGAAAATCAAGAAATCGTAGCTATAGGATCGGTTATCGTCCATCAAGATGTTGCTTGGCTTGGACATATTATTGTTCATCCCGATCATCGAAAACAAGGTTATGGAAAGCTGATGACACAACAGCTCATCGCAACGGCAAAAGCGGAGAATTGTACTAGTATTCAATTGATCGCAACAGATCTGGGAGCAACTGTATACGAAAGTATCGGTTTCATCACAGATACCGAATATCTCTTTTTTAAGGATGTCACTATTCCTCTAGGCCAAGTCGCTAATCCGCATATCAGCAGCTACAATGCGATCTATAAAGATCAAATGCTGGCATTGGACAGTTTGGTATCTGGAGAAAATAGAGCCTGGGAGCTAGAAGATCATTTAGCGTCTTCTTACCTCTATGTCATCGATGGTTCCCTTGCAGGATATTACTTACCGACCTTCGGGGAAGGTTTAATCATAGCTATTCATCCAACTGCAGGTAAGGAACTTACAGAATTTCACTTACAAGCAAAGACAACTGTGGTCGTACCGAAAGAGAATATAGCCGCACAAGCCTTTTTACAGGAGCATCAGTATCAACCTTATGCCAGCGCTAAACGCATGTATATCGGTCGAGAGATAGCGGTCAAATTTGAACATATATATAACCGTATTGCTGGAAATATCGGTTAATCAAGCTTGCTGAAAAGCTATTTGTGCCTTTTGATCGGGATATCAAAATATAAAGACACAAATAGACTCTTATTTTACTACTTGCGGAGCATAGGAAGATACTTATGCCAGTTTTCGATGATAACCCAAAGAACAATTGCAGCCAGAACAAGCGCAATAGGTAAACCTGATGGTGCGGTAGTGATGTTCGATAACAAAATACCGGTCAGAATTGGCGTTAGAATAACTGCTCCCAGCGCTCGCGTTGTACTAAAGATCAATAATAAACCGCCTGTGATCTCTCCGAACGCCACCAGTGGCATTAACCAGCCGATTTCCATAAATGCCTTTCCTGCGTTGATCATTTTCTCAGGCATATCCTTCGGCATAGGCATGTAATGAAAAAATTTATCCAAGCCGGCATTGATAAACATTAAGCCTGTCAATAAGCATAATACGAAAAGAATCTTGTTTTTCATGGTCATTTAATTTAAGTTATAATTTCAGATTATAAAAACAGCATGATCCCATTATTGTTCTATCGGATGTTCATTTTTTTTGATGACAGAATTAAAAAAATTAGACTTTAGCGTTAATCTTTTTAGGGAACTTATTACCGATCTATGTCGTATTAAATTGAATATAAATGGAATTACCACTAGAACATAAACAATCTGTTTACAACAGCTAACAGGATTATACTTTTACTACTCTAAAATGCTCTCATATTAAAGTAAGCCCTTATATTTGATAAGCTTATTTTTCATAAATGGATAAGCACAACTTAATGTATAATATGATCGCACATTCTTTTTTTTATCTCGCACTTGTACTTTTTTTTATGCACGAAATGGATGCCGTACGTTGTAAGGAATGGCGTATTTTCCCCGGGTTAGCACTGCTAAAGGAAAGTTGGGGATATCCTATATTTATACTGGCTCATATCCCACTTTTTTTATTCTTAATATGGGGACTTACGCAACCCTCAGAAAATTTCATCATGGGATTTGATATTTTTGCGATCTTACATTTTGCATTGCACCTCCGCTATCTCAGACATCAAAAAAATGAGTTTAAAGATTGGATATCTTGGACAATAATTACTGGAATAGCAGTTTTTGGTACGCTCGATTTGCTACTTTAGAAAGGGTACTCATTCATCAAGAATAAGTAAAAGTAAAACACATAAACTACTTTAAATTAGCGCCATAAATATTTAATATGATTTTAAATGAATGTTCAAAAAGCATGTCAGCGCTTATCCATACTGTTCTTAACGGGTACCAAATAAAGAATCGCTATAGAATTGGATTCTATAGCGATTTGAGGGGTTCTTTTCTATAATGGTTTTGGTAATATCGTTTTTTTTATAGATTCTGTGCCTGCGCACCATAAATCATTATAAAGCAAACATAAACAATTTTTCTTATCATGAGGAAATTTAAAATAAAATTTTACATTAATTATCGCATCTTTAAGAAAATACACCCACACACGCCATATTACATCGGATTATTTAAATCTTAACGGGTTCATATCAGATGCATCGGCAAACTTTTCGGACCTGTTGTAGTGGAATCGATCTTTTAAATAAAACAACCCCTCAAATTATCTCTGAGGGGTTGCCTTGTGTAACAGATACACCGTATCTTAAAGTTTATTTTTACTCGATAACCAAACAATCCCTAAAGCTATAGCGCTCCAGATCAGCATTTGCGAGAGCGCAAAATCCCACCCTCCTAACGACCAGCTTAGCAGACCGAAGAAGGTACCTGTTCCGGCACCTATGAAATAAGTGGTCATATACACCGTATTCAGGCGACTATGCGCTTGTTCATCCAACGAATAGATCCGGGTAAAATTTGTAATCTGAGTGGCCTGAACACCGATGTCCAGGAAAAATATAGCAATGATCAAAACCCAGATCGAATGTGGGAAAAACCACATCACCAAAATGCTCAAGAACAACATCCCTACGGTAAGATATAAGTTTTTAAACACTTGGCCTTTATCCGCCATTTTTCCAAAATAGGGTGCAACTAGCGCACCTCCTATAGCGATCAGACCAAATAGGCCAATGGTAGATGCAGGATAATGAAATGGCTCTTCACTCAGATGAAAGGTTAACGTAGTCCAAAAAGAGCAAAACACCCCAAAAGTGAAAGATCCCAATAAAGAAGCCTGTCGAAGTATTTTATACTGCCCTATCAGTGAAATCGTTGATTTCAGTAAGCCAAAGTAACTTCCCTTAAATTTAGCAGGCATCTCGGGTAAAAGGAAAAAAAGTAATAAACTGCTTATGGATACCAAAATTGCTGAACAGAGGAATACACTTTGCCAACCCCATAGATCAGTCAAAGCCCCGCTCAATAAGCGTGAACCCAAAATTCCACATAGGATGCCACTAAACACAATACCGACATTTTTACCACGGTTTTCTTTACCCAAAGCTGCCGACATAGGAAGAATTATTTGTGCAGGTGTAGAACAAACACCGATAATAAAACTAAGGACAAGCAATAACGTAAAATTAGTAGTATTCGCAAGTATAAGAAGCATCACGATAAGAGTGAGACAAATGCTTAAAATCAGTTTTTTACGATTTAATTTATCACCTAAGGGTAGTAAGAAGAACATCCCTAATCCGTAACCCAGCTGAGCAAGCACCGCAATTTTACCCACGGCATTTTCAGATTTCCCTAAGCTTTCAGCAATATTCCTTAAAATAGGCTGACTATAATAGACATTAGCAACAATAGTTCCTGCTGAAAAAGACATGACAGGAATAATCCATTTATTCTGTTTGTTTATTGACATTTCAAATTATATAACAGCAGGCAAACTTAAGGAGCTTAATTGGAAAAAACATAAACATTTGGAAATATTTTTGACACATTGAGTTAAAAAAGAGATTCGGCGGCAACATAAAAAACAAACCCTAGAAAGTACTATTTATTATACATTTATTACCTTAAGTGACGCTTAGATTTGTGATATATTCGCATTATTTTTTAAAAACAGGTATTTGTGAATGAAAGAAAAACTATTGATCCATCAGGAGGTTAATCTGCCTAATGCATTCGATATAAAAGATTTTAAATTATTTTATAGAGACATAGATCTATTCAGACTATCCAAGAAACAGGGTACGCCTTTACGATTCACCTATCTTCCTTCCATTCTGGAGAAGATCGATGAAATGAAGTCAAATTTTAATAAGGCCATTAGAAAAACATCTTACCAGGGAACTTATACGTACTATTACTGTACAAAGAGTTCACATTTCCAGCATATCATCAAAAAAGCCCTGCAAGCGGATATCGGTATTGAGATTTCCTCCGCTTACGATATTGATTTAATACAGTCGCTTATTGAAGATGGGCATGTGAAAAAGGGAACTAAAATTATATGCAATGGTTATAAGACTTCCGATTATCAACGGGGCATTATGTCTCTGATCAAACAGAACCACTGTGCAGTTACCCCGATGGTCGATAGTCCTAGCGAGTTGCTCTATTATTGCAACAACATAAACAGCAATATAAGCCTGAATGTCGGTATTAGAGTCAATCTTAGTTTTTTAAGCGCTTATCCCAAAGAATCCAGATTTGGGTTATCTCCGGAAGATATTATCACCTGCTATCAGCGCGATATTAAACATAACCAGCAGATTACCTTGACCACTTTGCATTTTTTTAATGAAAATGGACTGTCTTCTGATGATCAATATTGGGACGTTCTCGAAGCGATCGTTCGCTTCTATTGCCAGTTAAAACGATTAAATCCTCATTTAACGACACTCGACATCGGCGGAGGTATGCCTTTTCAGAATACTGCAAATGAAAATTTTGACATTCCATATTTAGTGAGACGTATCGTTTCAACGATTTTAGGTATCTGTCAGCAAGAGTGTATGCCAGAACCCGATATCGTGACCGAATTTGGTAAATACACCGTTGCTGAAGCAACCACAACTATTTTCAAAATACAGGAGAAAAAACAAGGTGAAAAGATAAATTGGGGGATTATTGACGGTTCATTTATTACCCATCTCCCGGATACATGGGCCATACAGCAAGAATATCCGGTATTTGCCGTGAATAATCTCCAGGAAGAAAATAGACCTTTTATCCTAGGGGGCTTAACATGCGATAGTGCAGATGTCTATCCGAATTTCAAGGAACATAAAACAGTTATGCTGCCTCACTCAGATCAGGAACAGTTTGTCGCATTTATGCATACAGGCGCATATCAGGAAGCATTAAGTGGATTCGGAGGTGTCAATCATTGCTTGATTCCTTCTCCAAAACATATTATTATTGATCAGGGCGACAACGATGAACTTGAATTTACAACATTTTCAGAAAAACAGACGAGCGATCAGCTCCTGCAAATTTTAGGATATCGCTAATTGACAATTACAATTTTTCATTTTAACTAGGGTATTGAAAGAAGAATCGATCAATACCCTTATATAAATAGTAGTAAAGCGTGTTTAAGACATTGCTTAGCTCGTACTATTTTAATAAATTCGTTAATTCATATTCAATCTCATCATCGTGATCGGCAGTTTTTATAAAGTTTAAACGTTCTAATAGTTTTATCGCTTGCAAATTTCCCTTCGTTGTCACCGCCCATATACGACCTAATCTGAGGCTTTTTTGACCAAATGTAATTGCCAGCCGCATCGCATGAGACATGTATCCTTTTCCACGGAACGGAGATAACAAGACACAACCCAGTTCCCCCTCCCCACTTTCCAACCCCCGGTAGTAACCGCACGTGCCAACCACTTGTCCACTAAGCCGGTCAATTATACACCAGTGAAATGAATTTCCATTCAGGATATCTTGATCAATCTTTGTTTGCATAGCAAATGCCATCGCGATGTCCGAAGCCTGGATGCCGTCATAAAAAGATATTGCAGCAAGAGCTGGAATATCCGTTGCTTCAACTTTTCTCAATAGGATCCTTTCATCCGAAAGCTCCGCGTAATTATCGTTTCCAATTTGTGGACTTGTAGTTGTCATAAAAAACATTTTATTGTCGCTTGTAGCACTTGAAATGAATAATCAAAGTATTGGAACCTAATCATCCATCATAGCCCTAGCCTTCCCTTAGGTACCGAAGATAAACAGAAATATATCAAATCACCTATCTTCATTTTATTGCAGCTATTTTTTACCTTTTTAAAGTCGTAATGACACAACAATTTAGCAATGTCATTTGTTAATCAATTATAGAGCTAAAAAAGCATCATGATGATGAATCTACAAGAAAACGCAACGAATAAAAGACTAGGTCTTATTATTGCAACAATTTTGGGAAATGCGAATCAATCTTTCGCAAACGAAAACACAGCAACAATACGAAACAGAGGTCCCGAGGATGACGACGAACTGGAGGAAGATGAAGAACTCTATGATGACGACTTCGAGGAACCCGATCCTTTAGAAGAAATACCTGATGAGGATGAACTTGAGCAGGAAGATGACTTCCTATAAAAAATTGCCATTATTGTGCTGGTATTGAGCACATGTACATAAAAAAGAATGCAAGGTCATCTTGCATTCTTTTTTATGCCATTACCTTTTTCTCGCAAACCACCTGCGTAGTTCTCCAATATTTCAGGTATTTAACGAACCAACTATTTCATTCTGAAAGCTGTTCTTCTTACAAATCACATCATAAAAAATTAGAACTATGGACTTAAATAAAACAACAGCAACAAAAAGACTATGTCTTATTATTGCAGCAATTCTTACCAATACCGACCCGAACAGATCTGCTAACAATGAAAACGATCTTCGCGAGCAAAAGCAGGCAGAAAATCCATCCTCCAATCCTGATCCGGAGTTAGAGGATCCAAATTTTGTACCGGACGAAGCAGATGATCAAGATTCAGGACTGAATGAAGATGCTTTAGAGGATGAGGATCGTGATGATCGCAGAGATCGTGATGATTTAATTGACCCCATCGATCCATTAAATCAGCGTCCTGATGAAAGTGACATTGATCCCGATGATGAAGATCCGTTGGAACTTCCTGAGCAAGATGAAGATGAACTGGAAGAAATAGAACCTGACGATGAGTTGCCGGTTGAGGAAAAAGATGATCTTGGACAAGATACACCGAGCGAATTTCCGGAAGAAGACCAAGATGAATTTTTGGAAGAAAGAGATTTCTCTGATCAAAATAATAATGAAAATAAAGACTTCGATCATAATGATCAGGATCTGGAAGCAGAAGGACTCGAAACGGAAGATAATCGAGGCAATTTCTTGTAATCGCTAAATCAGTCGATGATCAAGGTGCTTTCCTGATAAATGTCAATCCGATCGATGAAAACTCTAAGTACACATTTTTTACCATGTAGGTTGTCATATCCGTATGTCCTGATCTACATGGTAAAATAATCGAATCACAAGCTATATAAATGTACAACCGACGACCATATATGCCTAACCAGCTAGTCGGTAGAACCAAAGGTCAATACCACAAGAGAGATCGCTCTTGACCCACATGGAGAGACTCTGCCATTTATAAGTATTAAATACCTTTTCTATAAATCTGACCTCTCTCTTAAAAAGTTCTTAAAATGGATGATATCTAGGTAAAAATGCTAACCATCCCCTTTTTTATCAGAAGACACTTCTTGCACTTTATACGTATTATTACATCTCACACCCTTTACCTTGCTTATTATCAAACTATTATCTTAAATTTAACGTTATATAAGGATCAAGTTGGTGTTAAGAAGGAGGTCCAGATGGGAAATGTAAATTTAAATGTCTTTTTCCAGGAAAAAAGACAATTACTAAGTCATTTTGCAAGTCAATTTACATCAGATTATGACGAAAAAGAAGATCTGATACAAGAAACGTATTTAAGGGCATTAAAATCCATAAATGAATTTATAAATGATCCTAAATTGGTGACGTGGCTCTATGTCATCATGAAAAATGTTTACATCAATCAATATCGCAAAGAAAAGCGAAAAAATGTGATCTATGATTACTTTTTACACGCTGATTCCAGTGCATATATAAGTACTAATTTATCAGAGAACAAAATGATTAACGAAGATATCCAAAAAGCAATTGATAGCCTATCCACCGAAAATGCAGAGATTTTCCGTTTGCATTTAGATGGTTATAAGTATCATGAAATTGCGGAACTGCTTCAAGTTCCGGAAGGCACCATCAAGTCACGCATTCATATGACGCGTAAAGCGCTGCAGCAAAAGTTGAAGATGTATGATCATGCATAAGAGTGGGTAAAGAGGGAAAACCCTTTTGCCAAAAAATCACGTTAAGGAAAGCATAAATACCTTTCTTAACGTGATCTAAACATGACTTAAGCTTATTATAAAATTAATTCTTTTCTTCACTATCCCCCCTTAGTATAGGGCGGAATAGTCGAAGCTGTTTCAGTTGCTCCATTTGCCACTAATACACGGGCTTGATCCAAGTGTGCTTTAAGAGAAGGTAAGGTACCAATGATCCAGTTTTTAAGACCGACATCTTTGATCTGCTCATTGCTGCTTGCTTTTTCAAATAAATCGATCGCCTGCTGATGGGAGGCAATCGCCTCATCTTTAAAAGCTTGATCGAAGCTGGTACTGTCACTCCCTTTTACCATATCCCACTTCTTTTGATGATCGGCATCCAGGCCATCCGTCAATGTAAAGCCAAGTGTACTTGACATCTTTTGCAAATCGCCGATTAATTTTTGATGGTCATCGATCAACATGCTGGCATAATTTTTAACCGCATCATTATTCGATCTCTCACTGGCCAGTTTAGCAATAGCAATTTCATATTGATTGGACATATAAGCTTTCGTTATAAATTCCTGTTCAGCATTTTGCTGTTTAAAGGCTAACAGGGAAATAATTCCTAGAAATATACCCCATAATTTTAAATTTCTGATCATGATTTTAATATGAATGTTAGTGATTTATCTTCATCTATAGTAAGAATATACCTTATGCATTTTTATTATCCTGCTGATCGTGTCCCTGAGTTTTCACGATCTTATTGTAAATTCCAAACAGCAGAAACGGTGCTACCCATTGCCCGACAAATAGTGCACTATGTTTGTGTCCGACACATTTTAAAGCTGCTGCGCCGATCATGGCCGTGATGGCTGCACATAAGAATACTTTTGAAGGCAATTGAGCGGTTTTTTCCTCGATCTCCTTGGTCATCTCTCCTTCTTGAAGGTTTTTGTTTTCTAAATTTTCCATCTTACTCCTTTTTTAATTAAGTAATACGTTATGATCTCTTAAATAAAGAATCAATCCGAACAGGTAAAAGTTCAATTCATATTACTTTAAGGGTATTTCACACCGACACAACAGGTGTTTCCACCTATAAATGACTGATTTTATGTGTTATACCGCGTATGTGGTAAATGCGCAATCGCTTTGAACAAACACCCCTTTCACTATGGATACGATCGGTCAGGGAAAATCTTTAATTGTCAAAAATATGATCTATGGCAGAAATGATGCAGATTTTGACCGTACGGACCACAGTGGTACTTATACCTAGCCCCATAAAACCATTAGCTATACCCTATTAAAGGCTAAACTTTTAATGCCAAATGACCGTTAAATTAGTAACACTTTTAAATTAATGGAGGATAATATGGAGCATGCAAATTTAAATGTCTTATTCCAGGAAAAAAGACAACAACTGAATCATTTCGCTAGCCAATTTACCAATGATTACGATGAAAAAGAGGATTTGGTACAGGAAACGTTTATTCGGGCGTTAAAATCAGTTCATAATTTCATCAATGATCCAAAATTAATGACCTGGTTGTATGTGATTATGAAAAATATCTATATCAACCAGTATAGAAGAGAAAAACGTAAGCATTTAATCTATGAAGAATATATCCATACAGACTATTTCAATACCGTATCAAAAAATTTAAATGAAGACAAAATGATACAGGATGATATCCAAAAAGCGCTGGCAAGCGTATCGGCCGATAATGCAGAAATATTTAAGCATTATCTCGATGGTTATAAATATCACGAGATTGCCGAAGCTTTTAACCTACCGGAAGGAACAGTTAAATCACGCATTCACCAGACGAGAAAGACTTTGCAACAGAAACTCAAGATGTATCAGCTATCCTGATTCCAGGGCATTGCAGTGGAAACAGCTTCATTAAAAAATCATCACAATAATTGATCACCTCACTGATGTGGGCGATCGATCAAAATAGATGAACAAACTAGATCATAATTTTTTAACATAACAATTCAATCATGAACATGACGTCCCTAATTTTAGGAGCTTTTATAAGCCTGGCTATGGTCACAGGATGTGGCAATGCCAATAATGATAATAAAGACGCTGATAAAAAGTATTCAGACACGATCGATGACCAGGGAAATCCCATTTATCCAGATAGCGTCAATCAGGACTCCACCACGATCAATTACCGGGATACAACTTCCAATATACCAAGTGGTACAGTCCCTCCTACTTCAAAATAGGATGATTACTGAAGATGAAATAAGTTCATTAAAACAACTGGATATACAATCAAAAAAATGTGTTTTTAAGTTTAAAACAAACTTTTACCCCTCACCGGTTGTTTTATTAATGAAGCGCAATAGTTAACAAAAAAGATTCAATCATGGAAAACTCACAATTAAAAGAAGAATTTGAACAAGTCAACGAAAGCAGTGGCACTTCCCCACATCGTTACGGTAAAGAAGCTTTTAGAAAAGAGAAAAAAGCAAAATGTAATAAGAATCTCTTCTGGTTAGGCGGAGCAATTGTAGCCCTAGCGATATGGAAATACTGCGAATCAAATCATAAAAAAAGTGGATTGCTAGCCATGTTAGATGGCGGTAAAAGCTCTTGTCCGACCGACTTATTAAAATCCAGAAGATAACAAGTTCGAGATCAATCTGTATCTCCTTATTGCTAGTTATCGCAAAAGGTATCCAAATATCATTTTAAACAAACATTTAACGCCATTAACATGAGTCAAGAGAATATTATAAACAGAGAAGAAGCTCGACAAAAAATCAAAGAGCTTGCCGAAGGCATCAATTATTGTTTTTTCTGTACCGATCTGAAACAGCCACCATTCGAATCCACTCCGATGAGTGTTCAAGAAGTGGATGATCAGGGCAATATCTGGTTTCTTGCATCAAAAGAAAGCGATAAATACAAAAATATTAATCAGGACAAACAAGTACAGCTGTATTTTTCAGATCCTTCTTCCATGGAGTACCTCGCTTTATACGGAAGTGCGGAAGCCGTCGATGATCAGCAAAGAATTGACAAGTACTGGAACAAATTTGTAGAAGGCTGGTTTGAAAAAGGCCGTGAAGATCCGAATATCATTTTATTTAAGATCGTTCCTGAAAAGGCACATTACTGGGATACCAAACATCATAAACTTGTTTCCTATGCCGTCACACTGATTAATGCCATAGGTGGCGATCTGGGTGATAAAGGAAGAGAAGGTGACATCCTGGTATAACTGGTAGTATTAAAAAAGTAGAAATTCACAAAAACACATATATTATGAGAAAAGTAGCATTATTGACAATGGCGTTATCTGCCGCTACACTATACGCATGTAACAACACACCACAGGAAAAAGCAGAAAAAGCAATGGAGCAGACAGAAGAGAAAGCAATGGATGCTGCCACTGATGCTGAAAAAGCTTCTGATAAAGCAGCGAATATTGATATGGAAAAAACAGTCTATTCCAATATGGCAGCGGCAAATGCAGCAGTAGCTAAAATTGCGATGCCTGCATTATCAAATAGTAAAGCAAAAGAATTGGCTTCAGACTTAGGTAAGTCAATTGTAGATCGCATCAATGCGAAAACAAACGATGATATTGTTGAAGCCGAAAAAGATATCATTGAGGACAGAACTGATGTGGAGAAAGCATTCTTAGAAAAGAAAATCTCTGCTCAGGATAAAGATCATATTTTAAAATATGGTGATGACTGTCTAGCTGCCGCACGCGGAGCAGTGTAGTCTTCCGGTCAGATAAAAAAAAGCTAGCATTTTATAAATGCTAGCTTTTTTTCTGTGTTTCCAAATGCATCATACTATATGGTGACACGTCCTCCGGTAGCCGGTATTGTCGCTCCCGAAATATAAGAAGCCGCGGCTGACGCTAAAAATACATAGATAGGTGCCAGCTCTGCAGGCTGACCAGGTCGGCCGATCGGTGTATTGGCTCCAAATTTTTCATGATCAGGAATGGTGCTCGGAATCAGTGGTGTCCACACCGGTCCGGGTGCAACAGCATTGACCCGGATATCTGAACCGTCCTCAAAAAATTGCTGGGCAAGGCTTGCAGTATAATTTTGGATCGCCGCTTTTGTCGCTGCATAGGGCAACAAAGATGGATTAGGATCATAAGCATTGACAGAAGTCGTATTGATCACACTCCCACCTTTGGGAAGATGTGGCTTGGCATGTTTGGTCAAATAAAACATCCCGCTCACATTTGTTTCAAATGTCTTATTCCATTCTTCGGCAGAGATATCGGTCACAGACTGATAACTCATCTGATAGGCCGCATTGTTAATTAAAATATCCAGTCTTCCAAATTCCTTGATCGTATGCTTAATAGCGGACTCACAAAAAGATTCTTCCCGTATATCTCCTTGAATCAGTAGTGCTTTTCTTCCAGCCTTTTCAATCCAGCTCGCTGTATCTGCAGCATCTTCACTTTCGACCTCATCCAGATAGATAATTGCGATATCAGCACCTTCCCTTGCCATGGCTATGGCAACCGCTTTGCCGATACCTGAATCTCCGCCGGTGATTAAACAGACCTGCCCGGTTAGCAAATTATTTCCAATATATGATTTCTCTCCATGGTCGGGCACGGGATCCATTTTCTTGGATACGCCCGGCACAGGCTGATCCTGTTTCTTAAATGGCGGTTGCGGATACGCAGGATGTTTTGATGTCGTAACTTTCATTAGAATAATTTTTAGTGAACTTGTTAATCTTCCCAATACAAGAGATTAAAGCAGGTAGGTATAACTTCTTATATTGGGTTATAAGAATCGTATTGTGCGCGTGCAAAAAGCAAGCATTCCACAATCAGCACTGTGCTTTACCTGATCTTTAGGTTGGCGCTAACAACCTAAAGATTTAAAACAATGCCGATGTGGAATGCCTGATGTCAAAATTATCGTTGCCACATATAAAGGAAGACAATGATCATGACAATTACTGCAATCCAAATTGCCCATGGGATCGTTTTGGCAGCAGGTTTATCACCCTGTTCTTCATGTGCTTCCTTTGGGACTTCTTCCTCTGAGAAATTAGTCTTGTTATCAAAATTGTTTTCCATGATTTCTTAAGTTATTTAATAGAATCACTTTTTGTAGAATCTATTTTAATCGTATCGCCCTGCAAAGTCATTTCCTGCTGTTCGCTTAAATTGTAGCGTGTTTCATCACCTGCAGAGGGAGCAATTGTACTACTATTACCTTCACTGTTGTTACTTTTTGAGTCATTCTGACATGAACCCATTATACCTAAAACTATAATTCCCGATAATGCCGCTAATTTGAAGTTTTTCATAGTGTTATAAATTGATGTATACATAAATAACGACTGTATCAGGGTGATTGTTTGCTCAATATCACGATATACGCATTAAAACAAAGAAGCACAGGTATTAATACCTGTGCTCCCTTTCATTTATTATTATTGTTAACCTTCTTTGTTCCATTATTGCATTAAACCTGTTCTAATCGCATATTTAATCAGCGCAGCGGTATTTTTCACACCGGTTTTTTCCAGTAAATTTTGTCTATGCCCTTCTACAGTACGTTTGCTTAAAAATAGTTTATCAGCGATCTGCATATTCGTAAATCCCTCACCAATGAGCTCCAGTACTTCCATCTCTCTTTCCGAAAGCCCCATCTTCTCCATGATCTGTTCAATGTTTAAGAAAGCAGTTGGTGACTTCTGTAAAGTATCGAGCATGATACCTCCAATCTCTTCACAGATAAACTGTCCACCATTGGCAACATGTCTAATGGCATACAGCATTTCCTCGTATCCTACATTTTTGACGAGATAGCCATTCGCACCATTCTTAAAAGCTTGCAGTACATGCTGTAAACTATTCAACATGGAGAGAACAATTATTTTTACAGACGGGTACTGCGATTTCACTTTCAATATGAGTTCCAGCCCATCCATATCTGCCATATTAATATCGGTTATCAGAACATCTGGAATATTCCCTTTGCTCATGATTTCCAATACCTCATTACCATTCGTTCCCTGATCAATAACTTCCAGATCAGATTGCGATTCCAATAATAGTTTCACTCCATTGAGGACAACTAGATGATCTTCAGCTATAACAATTTTAACCATATTTAATTTAGTTTTACAATAACTACTATCTTATTCTCTTGATTGTCACTTGCAAATGTTAGTGATCCTTCAAGCAGATTAACGCGGTTTTGCAGTTTTTTAATTTTTTTACTATTGCTTTGTTTAAGTTTATCTATATAATTATTGTTAAGTCCATATACTTCAAGATATAAATCATGATCATCGGCATATAGATGAATCCCTAAAAATGGTAGTTCATCTGTTACAATTGCCGAGACAACATACCTGACCATATGAAAGATGAGCAACTGACAGCTAAAATCCAAGTCGTTCACTTGCTTATCCACAGCAATATCGTTATTTGGATTGCTAACCAGAAAATGATCTTCCAAGGCTCTTTTCAATCCAAAGTCACGTAAAACACCATTTAACAAAATGTTTGATAAATGCTGTACTTTACTGATCGTGTCGGTGACCATATTTTTGGTATTATCCAACTCAACCGAGTTACCATGCTCCATCGCATAGCGTTGCAAATTCAAGCGTATTGCATATAGATCCTGGGCAATATTTTCCCTCAGAACCTGTCCATACTTCAAATTCCGCTTCTCATATTCCTTGATTACTATTTTATAAAATTCCTCCCGTTTGTTCATACTCTGATGTCATGAAATAAGGTTATTTGCATAACACTTAAAGATGCAGATAGCTTTAAGCAAAGATCGCACCGTTACTACAAAAATTAATACTTAATTACAATACGTATATATACGCTGAAAACTGATTCTAAGATTTATGTAACATAAAGAATTCATTTTCAATTAAAAATGTGTATGAATGTTCAAACAAAAAAAATCAAATAAAAAATTGATTAAAATAAAAAAAAGAGTTTTTCCTATTTTAATCCTTATATTTAGGAAACATTTAATTTTTTTTTAAGAATTAATAATTCAATACTGCCTCCACTGATGGAAGTAATTCATTTTTTTTATTAAATTTAGCATGCTCCAACGCAATTAATAAAATGGAAAACAACGTGCCTTTACCCATTAACTTTATTCAACAATTTGGTAGTCTCATTGTCCTTGATTTTGATTTTCATATCACAGGAGTAAGCGAAAATGTTCTTCATACGGTCAATCAAACAGAACATAATCTCATTTTAGGATCTAAATTTGATCTCTATTTTGCTGATTTATTTGGAAAACATTTTGTAAAAATATGTCAGGTATTGGAAAATATACGGGATAAAAAATATCCGAGACAGATCTTGCCCCTCAAATTACCCAATAAAAGAATCTATCTCAAATTAAGTTTACACGATGATCATTTGTTTATCGAATGGGAGGAGCAGTATAAAAAATATACTTCGGCAAAAAAAATAAATGAGTTTAGTTTCCTTTTAGACACCATAAAACCCAACAACTGGGATCTGGTCTGCCACGCTATTAACCGGATCCTTCATTATGACCATGTATTTGTCGTTCAGGTGCAGGAAACAGGTTATAGCCAGGTCATTGCAGAAGATACGTTAGACGGGAAAGCATATTACAGGAATATGGAATTCTCGAAAAGCTTTATGCCGAAAGAGGTTTTCCCCTATTACAGCATGTGTTCATACCGCTATAGTCCCAATCTACGGGATAACCAGCAACAGTTCTATTCCATTGATCCAAAGATCAATCTACTGGAGAGTCAGTTGGCTCCAGTTCCTGAACTGCACAGGCTCTTCCTATCGGAAAAGGAAGTTACAAGTGCCCTGTTTTTTTCTATACATGTAGGTGGACAGTTTTGGGGGCTTTTAATTGGGCATCATCACAAAGAAAAGAATATCGATCTGCAGCAGCGAAAGCTCTGTACTTTTATGATCCAAAATGCCACCAGTAAATATGAAAACTACATCAATCAGGATCTGTTGGAGCGAGGCAAACTTCTAAAAGACGTGGAAGTCAATCTGAAAATTGATTTGTTAAAATACAAGACGGCCAATTGTGCCCTTGTGCAACATATGGGTACCATCATGGACATGGTCAATGCAGACGGTCTGGCCATATTTAATCAGGGTGATGTTTATTTTCACGGGATCTGTCCGAATAAAGGACAGCTATATGAGATCATAACCTTTATTCAGACCCACTCCGAAAAAGCCTTATTTAAGGATAACAATTTTAGAGAAAGCCATGGGGAAAAGATTAAAGGACAATTACCTTTTGCAGGGCTTATGTATCTTAAGATAGGGCTTTTGAGTGATCAGGTCCTGATTTGGTTCCGAAAAGAAACCGTGAGCAATGTAATGGAGATGCATGTCACTCCGGAAACAGATGGCAACGATGGGATTAAACAGATAGACCTCACTGAAAGTGTTAATTACGATATCGCTACCCCTTGGAACGATGTCGAAATCAGTTTTGTACTACGCCTAAATCAAATTTTAAAGGAATCCATTGTTGGAAAATTAAAAGACAAACAACAATGGAGTGAACAGCTGTTAGCACTCAACAATGAATTGGAGATGTTAACCTTTACACTTTCCCACGATTTAAAAAATCCATTAGCCATTCTCAAAATGGGGATCCAATTTTTACAGAACAGTAAACAGTCCCTCAATCCTGCAGCACTGCAAAAATGGTACAGCAACCTGATCGCTAGCACGGAAAGTATAGAAAGTATCATCAACAATGTTGTGTTGCTTTCCCAACGTAAAACCGGAACCTTCACGAAAGATCCGATTCCAATGGCTTACACATTGGATCAGATCTATAAAGAAAGTATTATCCTGCATAATCCCGCTTTAGCAACGGTTGATTACGGTAAATTGCTTCCAGTATGGGGTGAAAAAAGTGCCTTATACCAGATCTTCAGTAACATCATCGGCAATGCGATCAAGTACAGTCCTGGCACCGCCGGCGTAAAGCTTCACATCGACAGCTATTTTGAAGATGAACAGGTCTGTTATAAGATAAAAGATCAGGGTATCGGTATTCCCAAAGAAAACCTGCACAGCATATTTGAGATTTTTAAAAGGGGAAAAAATGTGGATCACATCGAAGGAACAGGTGTTGGTCTTTCCTTAGTGAAGCGTATTATGGAAAGATTAGGGGGAACCATCAAAATAGATTCTGAAGAAGAAAAAGGAACGACCGTTTACCTCTACTTCCCTATTGTTGAAGAATTCCCACCCAGTATGCTTTTAGATGATCTGTAAAAGAATTGTTAATCATCCAGATCAAGGGTGAACCGGTACAGTTCATGGATAATATGGTTGACTGCGGTGATATAAATCTGGGCGGCATCGCAGTCTACACAGTGCAGTGTTTTTCGCATATGGATACCACTAAAGCATATGGCTATAAAGATATCGCCCACCTCAGCTTGATGTTCAGTGGATGAATCCGGAAAAGCCATTCCGGTTATCGCCACATAAACATCGGCCTCTACTAATTTTTTAAGCCCCTCCAGCATTTCAAACGTGACTTCGGAAGACTCTGGAGTAAAGTATGAAATGCTATGTTCATCCACCTGCAACAACGACTTTTTCACACTTGTCGCATAACTCGTCACTCCTCCTAGGAAATAAGATCCAGAGTCCGTCTGCATACTCAGCACACTGCCGAGAAAACCACCCGTCATACTTTCTCCTATAAAGACCTTGAGCTGGTTATCTTTTAAAAACTGACCAACTTTGTCTAATGTTGTCGTATCAATATATTCCATCATATATTTTAATTGTTAGTGGTACTACATGAAATCTTTAATTACAAACAACCACCGATCATTAAAAGTTCATTTTTATCATTTCCGCATAGGATAATAATTCATTTACTAGTAGACAGCATGGTGATCTTAACGGGTATAAATACCCAATTTTCACATGTATTTCCCAAACGATAAAATCTATTTTGTCCTCACCCCGATTATAAACAGCATTTTTTCGTCAGACTAAGCGCTAATGTACTGTGAAGCAAGCCCTCTACTAAAATTGCGCATGATCCAGGTATAAATACCTAGTGGCACAACTACCTCTTTTTTACCGCCTCAAGAGGCTTTTTTGGCTGGAAATTCGCTTGTATATGGCTGTAATTTACTGCTATCCATTTTCGGCACGACTCAAGTTGCATCGGGTAACAGTAAACGACAGCACATCATAATTTATAAATACAGCAATTATAATCACGATGCAAAATACAGATGACACGCTTCCAAGCCCAAGGCTGCTTCAACACAACCACTGGGCATTAAACGCACAGCATAACGCAAAAGTAGGCAGTAGTCCAGGCTATGTACATGAAAATTAAAACCCATTTTAGAACAAAAACTTAGTCAATATCGAGCCCGTTAACAACAGATGGCCATCTGTAAAGAGACCATCAAAAATTAGAGAAAAACATGTATAAGAAAAGAACAATTATCGTTTCCAATAGATTACCCATACGCATTGAACGTAAAAACAACGAACTGCAGTTTATCCCGAGCGAGGGCGGTCTGGCCACAGGCTTAGGTTCGGTTTACAAAAGCGATGAGAACATATGGATTGGTTGGCCCGGAATTATTCCCTTAAACACACAAGAAGAAGAAATCATAACCCAGGGACTGGCTGAACACAACCTTATTCCGGTCTTTTTAACCGAAGAGGAACTAAAAGGGTATTATGAAGGATTTTCGAATGAGGTCTTATGGCCGGTTTTTCATTACAGACCTTCCTATGCGGTGTACCGTACGCCCGATTGGGAAATGTACCAAAAAGTGAATGCAAAATTTTCAGCAGTAGTCGACCAGCAAAATGTACAGGAAAAAGATGAAGTCTGGATCCATGATTATCAGCTGATGCTGCTCCCACAACTGGTTCGCCAATCGCATCCTACCATTGCAATCGGCTTCTTCCAGCATATTCCTTTTCCAAATGATGAAGTTTTTAGAAGTATCCCGTGGCGAAATGAATTACTCAAAGGACTACTGGGAGCAGATCTTATCGGTTTCCACACCTTTAATGATACACAGCATTTCCTAAACTCCTGTGCCCATATTCTTGGTCTCAATGTACAGAACAATTGTCTGCATACCGATGGGCGCAGTATATTTACCGAAGTCTATCCAATGGGTATCGATTTTGATAAATTCTCACAGTTATCCAATAGCGAACCGATCCAGACCCGTGCACAGGCGATAAAAGATTATTATAAAGATCAGAAAATAATACTCAGCATCGATCGTCTTGATTACAGCAAAGGCATCATTGAACGTTTAGTGGCATATGAAAATCTCTTGGTTAAATACCCGGAATTAAAAGAACAAGTCGTGCTCTACATGATTGTCGTTCCTTCACGTGATCATGTCGCTCAATATAAACAGTTACTGGACGAAATTGACCGTACTGTTGGCCATATCAATGCTGTATTTGGTAGTAACGAATGGACACCTATCGCCTATTTCTACAATTCATTTCCATTGGAGGAATTATCGGCCTTGTATGTGGCAGCAGATATCTGCCTGATCACTTCGTTACGTGACGGAATGAACTTGGTGTGTAAAGAATATATCGCCAGTAAGGAGAATACCGATGGTGTGCTGATCTTAAGCGAACTGGCAGGCGCGGCAAAAGAATTGACACAGGCCATCCATATTAATCCCAATGCAACAGATCAGGTTACCGAAGCCATTTATAAAGCTTTAAAGATGCCCGTCGCTGAACAACGTATGCGTCTCAATGACAGCATTGAAATTGTCAAGAAATTCAATGTTAGACACTGGGTTCGCTTATTCTTCAGCAGACTTCGTGAAATCAAGTTATTTCAGCAGAATGAAATGGCCCGAAGGATCAATGAACAGACCAAACTCGCGATACTGGATCAATATAACCGTGCAACCAGAAGGTTATTCTTCCTCGACTACGATGGAACCCTGATCGGTTTTCAAAACGATGCCGCAGCTGCAATACCAACAGAATCGCTTTACGACACCTTAAATCTGCTGCAAGAAAATGATGCCAGTCAAGTCGTGATTATTAGTGGCAGACCACATGAGACACTCGACACCTGGTTTTCCGATAGACAGTATTATCTGGTCGCAGAACATGGCGCATGGAGCAACTATCCGACGCACAAATGGCAAAGCGGTGCAATCTTATCTACGCGATGGAAAATCCCGGTCAAACATATCATGAGCAAGTTTGCCAACAATACAGCTGGTTGTGTGATTGAGGAAAAATCTTATTCCTTAGCTTGGCATTACCGTAAAGCACAGCCTGGGCTTGGGCAGCTTCGCGCGCTGGAATTAGTGGAGAGCTTACGCTATTTAGTACAACAGCATGGCTTACAGTTATTAATGGGCGATAAAGTGATTGAAGTTAAAAATAGTGAGCTCAATAAAGGTAAAGCAGCAATGGAAATTGTCAACAGCTATAACCCCGATTTTATCTTTGCAATCGGTGATGATGCTACGGATGAAGATATGTTCTTAGAGCTCCCTGCCGATGCGATTACCATCAAGGTGGGCAATAAAAAGTCCGCGGCGCAGTTTTATGTAGATACACAGCAAGAAGCCGTTCAGCTTATAGAATACTTTGCTTACAATAGAGTAAAACAACAACAGATCAACGGATCAGATTCAGAAATTAAAAAAATTGAAACTTATGACCAAAACAGCGAAGCATAAATATAATAGTGGTATCATCGGCAATTGTTCCTACATTGCCCATGTCAATATCACCGGAAATATTACCTGGCTATGTTGGCCGACCTTTGAAGATTCATTTGTATTTGGAAGTTTATTGGACCAGGAGAATGGTGGTGAATTTTCGATCCTGCCCACTTCAGAAATCACGAATACCGATCAGCAGTACATTGAAAACACCAATATTTTATGTACGACGTTGACAACCGAAGAAGGCAGTTATCGGATCACCGATTTTGCCCCACGTTTTGAGCAGTACGAGCGCTATTACAAACCACTGATGTTGGTCCGTAAGGTAGAACCCATTTCGGGACGACCAAAGATCCGTGTTCGCTGTACACCTAAGTATCAATACGGAAAACAAGGATTCACGAAAAACCGCGGCAGCAACCATATCCAATTTGAACAGGAGGACATCAGAATGCGCTTGGCAACAAATATGCCTGTAAGCCATTTTTTCGATGATATTCCGCATGTACTGAGCAGTACTGTTTATTTGGTTATGACATTCGGAAGCCCATTTGAGGCTCCGATAGAACGAACCGCAGAAGATTTTTTAAGCAGAACTAAAAGTTATTGGCACCGCTGGGTAAAAAATGCTTCCATCGCCCCATTCTGCCAGAAAGAAGTCATTCGTTCTGCGCTGGTTCTTAAACTTCATCAGTATGAGGATACAGGTGCTTTGATCGCGGCCAGCACGACAAGTCTTCCCGAACATCCGGGAAGTGGCCGTAACTGGGATTATCGCTACTGCTGGTTGCGGGATAGCTACTATGTACTGACTGCCCTGAGTCACATCGGGCAGTTTGAAGAGATGGAAAAATACGCTTCCTACATTGCCAATATTACGCAGACCGATCGCGGACGCCTGCAACCGCTCTACGGCATTATGGGACAGCATCAGCTGACAGAAACCACACTGGATCATCTGGAAGGATACTTAGGAAATAAGCCCGTACGCTTGGGTAATCAGGCTTTTGAGCACATTCAGAATGATGTGTACGGACAGGCACTGCTTGCCCTGTTGCCTATGTTTACCGACCACCGCTTTAGTCATCAGAATACCGGTTTGGCCAAATCCTGGACCAACTATATTCTGAAGAAAATTGAAAGCACCATCGATGAGTTCGATGCGGGGATCTGGGAATTCCGGAATTTTGAAAACAGACACTGCTATTCCAATCTGTTTCAGTGGGCAGGTGCGACAGCAGCTTTAAAAATTGCCGAACAGTACGGTTTTGAAGAAATCAAAATTAAGGCACAAGAATTACGGGAACGCGCCAGTGTGCATATTGAAAGCTGCTACGATGAAGAGCGCGGTGTGTACACAACGGCTACGAAAAACCCCAATTTAGATGCTTCTACCCTACAGCTGATCATGATGAACTATCTAGATCCCGCTAGTGATAAAGCAAAACGTCACCTCGAAGCTTTGGAAGAAGAGCTGAAAGGAGAAAATGGGCTGTTTTACCGTTATCTGCATAAAGACGATTTTGGAAAACCGAAATCAACATTTTTGGTATGCGCCTTCTGGTATGTGGAAGCACTGGCCTGTGTGGGTAGATTAGAAGAAGCGCAACAGGTATTCAAGCAGTTGATCGGTTACGGCAATCACCTTAAATTATTCAGTGAGGATGTCGATGAGCAAGACGGTAGTCAATGGGGCAATTTCCCACAGGCTTACAGTCATGTGGGACTGGTCAATGCAGCAAACCGCATAGCGGTTAAACTGGATCACCCTGCATTCTTGTAATCTCGTTGATAGTCAATAAATTTGGAATAATAGAACAGAGACAATGCTTGAGTTCTATTATTCCAATTTATACTATCAAACAACTTATTGCAAGTTACAATTAGTGTTCAATTTTATGCGTATCACGCACACTACTAAAGGTCATGGCCAGCATCTTCCAATCTTTCTTTTGCTTTTTGTAAACCTCCGTTACCGTAAACTCCGTTACTGCATCATTTCCACGCACATCAGCTGTTAAGGTAATTCTATTCCAAACAATTGCAACATCGCCTACGATCTCGACCGCTACATCATGAATAGCGGCATTCTTATACCAGATTCTACCGGTTTTTATAATGTCGAGTTCTTCATTCTTCTTCCATGTTCCGCTCATATGAACAAACTTTGACTTATCATCGAATAATGCTGCGAGTTTATCGACATTCTTATCAGCCATCCACTGCCACTTCAATTTCGACAGTTCCTTCACTTCTTCTACTGCATTCATTTTTTGTGCAAAAGACAACTGTATTGTCAAGACAAATAAGAGTAATCCAAAAATAGCTTTTTTCATTTTTTATTGTTTTTATTTTAAAACTGATGTTCTTTAATTTTCATAAATACGATCAATCCTCCAATTAGACGAAAGGCTAATAGAGAATTAACCCTGCGTTCCGTGAGCTAAGTATTGTTTCATAAAAGGTTGGTTATAGTATCGTTTACCAGTATGGTGAAAAAGAGCATTGGCAACAGCACCGAACATCGGCGGAAATACCGGCTCTCCCATACCTGTGGGGTTTTCCTGATTTTGCACAAAATGAACTTCGATATGTTTTGGACACTCACTCATACGAATGATCCGATAAGTATTGAAGTTGCTTTTCTGCGGTACTCCATCTGCGAACAATTGTTCTCCGTATAGTGCATTTCCAATACCGTCAATCACCGCACCTTCCGCCATATTGACGGCTGCATCCTGATTTACCACAATACCACAATCGACGCTTGCAATCGCCTGTACAACATAGGGTTCATTATTCTTAACGCCTATATCGACCAAAGCCGCGGCATAGGTATTATGGCAAAAATAAGCCGCAATGCCTCTCCCTGTACCATCGGGTTTTTTTAGTAAACTGGCTTTCTCCTTCAACAATTGCAGGACACCTGCGTAACGTGATGCATCATAATCATTACGTTGTCCAACAGGACGTTCTTTCGCCCTTTTAATTAATTCCAGACGAAAATCGATCGGATCTTTTTTCATTTCAACAGCCAGTTCATCCAAAAATGACTGCTCTGCGCTAGCCATAAAATTGGATCGCGGTGCACGAAATGCTCCGATCGTAATATCGGAATCAACCGCCCAAGATTCGGCTAAATAATGATTAACCGCTCCCGCCGGAAATCTATTTTCATGTAGCGGAGATTCCGGTATTCCCCCAGCCTTGACATGAAATCCGATCAACTGATTATTGTTATCTAAAGCAGCCCGATATGTTGCACTGTAAGTAGGTCTATAAATACCATATGTCGCTTCATCTTCACGGGTATACATCAATTTCACAGGAGCATTTAATTTCTGAGAGATCACGGCGGCCTCCACCAGATGATGTCCATAAGCCCTGAGTCCAAAACCGCCACCCATACGGGCGAGCTTAATCTTTATCTTTTCTTTAGGCAACCCTAATCGGGCCACCAAGGTTGTTGTGATGACCTCCGGTGCCTGGATAGGCGCATATAATTCCGCTAGATCTGCCGTTACATGAGCAAAACAGGAAACGGGCTCCATGGTATTGTGAACCAAAAATGGTGCTGTATACGTTCGCTCAATGATGCGGGCAGCATTTTTAAATGCAGCATCCGGATCTCCGTCCTTACGTTTAACTTCCCCTGGAATCTTCGCATATCGATCCATATCTGCATAATGACCAGCTGTACTCTCCAGTTGAAGCGTGTCTTTATTCTTCCTTTTTGAGGCCGTTTGCAGTTCCAATTGCAGTTTTTTCTTTGCTTGCATCACTTCCCAGGTAGAAGTACCCACAACTACAGCTAAGCTGCCGAAACTCATCGTATCAAAATAATTGCGCGTATAGTCCTTTGCGAGCGGTTCAATCAGAAAAACATCCTTTATCCCCGGCATTTGACGTACTGCAGTATCATCAAACGCTGTGATCTCCTGCCCAAAGGCTGGTGGATGTACAATCATAGCAATTAACATACCCTCCTGCTTATAGTCACTGGTAAACAAGGGTTTACCCGTTACAATATTATCCAGTTCCACATTCTGCTTTGACGAACCTATTACTTTAAAATCAGCCACATCCTTTAACTTCACATCTTTTGGTAACGGAACTTGGGCTGCCTGAGAGGCAATTTCACCGTAAGTTATTTTTTGATCACTTTTTTTGTGGAAAATGACACCAGCTTCTGTATGAATTTCGCTTAGCGGTACCGCCCATTTTTCAGAAGCTGCAATGATGAGCATCTGCCGTGCAGTAGCTCCCGCTGTTCGCAACACCGGCCAAGCCTGACGAACCGACTGACTACCACCAGTGAACTGGCGTCCATATCTTTCTGGAAAAAAATCAGCCTGCTCCACCGTTACTTTCTCCCAGGCTACATCCAGTTCCTCTGCGAGGATCATCGGAAGAGATGTCTTTACATTCTGTCCAAATTCAGGATTGGGATTAAATAATAGTACATCACCATTTGGGTAAATTTTGATATAGCTGTTCAATTCAATTATAGCATCGGCTACTGGTCCTGGCTCACTTGCCATCGCTCCAGCACCCGGCCAGTTGAAATGTAAAATCATTCCGCCACCTGCTAAAAGCGCGGCTTTTAAAAAAGATCTTCTGCCTAGCGTCGTTTTATCTGTTGTCATCGCTTATTTCTTTGATTTTTTGAAAAAATAATTACTTCGTGGGAGCATAAGCACCTGTTGTCAACCAGGTAATCCAAGCTTCTTTAAAAGCAGCATGACTAATCGGAGGCAGTGTCCTTCCTTCTCCGGGCTCCCAGCCCCATTTTACCAATCCATCATCCGCATGCGCTATCAATGCTTTTAGATCTTTATTTCCATTTTGTTTTCGGTCTACCAACTGCTTAGCCAATTCATATGCACTTTTTCCTTCAAAGACCATTTTCATATCCGCAGGTGGAAGATGCCAATTCGGACTTCCTGGCGGAGTTTTCAATCCTGTTGTATTTTCATCCTGATGGCAGTTATTACATTTCATGGTCAGCATTCCTTTTCCTTCAGGCCCGCGTTTCGGAAACATCGCATGCAACTTGCGCTCATCACCCTGAAGCGGAATATCACCGCTTGGATGGCAATTCACACATCGGGGACTCTGTAGCACAGCATATACTTTTTTAAACGCTTCAACAGACTGTATGCTATCTTTCTTGACCCTGATATTCGGTTCTAATGTATTTTCAGATCGGGAATCACTTGTAAAAGCAGAAACCAGAACCGTTAAAAACAGACCGATGACACCCAAAGTCAATGCAAGCTTGTAAGTACCTTTGCTTCTTATATTTTTTAATATTTTCATGAGCTATTTTTTAGCAGATTACACATCTATACATAACCATTTATTTCTTTTGCAATGATGCAGCATGATGTATGGCCTGACGAATTCGAGAATAAGTTCCGCAACGGCAGATGTTTCCGGTCATGGCATCATCAATATCCTGATCAGTTGGATTCGGCCGTTCACGTAATAATACAGCTGCCGACATGATTTGACCGGCATGACAGTAACCACATTGGGGCACATCCACATCTTTCCAGGCAACTTGCAATGGATGGTCACCTTTTTCAGAAAGACCCTCAATCGTGATCACCTCTTTGCCAACTGCGCGTTTCATTTTTGTAACACAGGATCTTACCGCTTCACCGTCCATATGGACCACACAAGCACCGCATTGTGCTACTCCACAGCCGTATTTTGTTCCAGTCAAACCGACGACATCACGTAAAAACCACAGCAGTGGCATCTCTTTATCAATAACGACCTCGTATTCCTTTTTGTTAATGCGAATGGTTTCCATAATTGTGTATGTTAGTTGTTATATAACAGTCTGTATTCATCATTTGTTTATTTTGGGCTTATCCTCTTTCTTTCAGATACTTTGGCTCTCCACTTTCAAAAGCCATCACATCATGATCTTAGTCTTAAAAATATGTGTTTTTCACCTATACCTTATCGAGCACAGCACAAAACAGTAATATTGGTAGAAGAATCCGTAAATTGGGTTGTTGATTACAAGCAAAACGATGCTTTTTGAACCCATCCTCTCAAATTAATTCAGTACATTTATGGCTATGCAGTCATCAATCGTATACCTCGACTATAATGCCACTACACCCGTTGATGATCGGGTATTAGAACGGATGTTCCCCTTTTTCAAGCAGCAGTACGCCAATCCCAGCAGTCCCCATCTTTTTGCATTGCAGGCTCAGGAAGAGATTGATTTTGCTCAGCAAGATCTTGCCCATTTAATTAACTGCCGTGCAAGCGAACTGACTTTTACGTCAGGAGCCACAGAAGCGATCAATATGGCGATAAAGGGGCTGACCTATGGTCACCGTAAACATATCATTTGTGCATCCACAGAACACAATGCAGTACTTGAATGTTGTCGTTACATGGAAACTAAGGGATATGCTGTCACTTATCTGCCTGTAGATAAAGATGGCATCATCGATTTAAAAACGCTGGAGAATAGCATAACAACAGATACGGCGCTAGTTTGTGTCATGCTTGTGAACAATGAGACAGGTGTTATGCAAGATATACCATCAATTGCCACCCTAACCCATCAGGCGGGAGCATGGTTCCTGTGCGATGCGACACAGGCTGTCGGCAAGATTCCGATTGATGTAAAGCAGATGCAAATCGATTTTATGCCGATTTCAGCACATAAGTTTTACGGTCCTAAAGGTATTGGCGCGTTATATACCAATCCTGCTATTGGTTCACTGGAACCCTTGCTGCATGGAGGTCGGCAACAGCAAGGTATGCGAAGTGGCACCCTCAACGTTCCGGGTATTATAGGAATTGGAACTGCCGCAGCTATCGCAAAACAGGAAATGACAAATCAAAATAAGCTAATTTTAACGTTACGCGATACACTGGAAAAATCCATCTTAGAAATCGATGAAACTTTTGTCAACGGCCACCTGCACAAACGTATCTTCAATACAACAAATATCAGCTTACGCGGTCTACACTCCCAAGAAATGATACTTGCACTGGGCAACATTGCTGTTTCCAGCGGCTCGGCATGTTCATCCGTAACACACAGACCTTCTCCGATATTGCAAGCTATGGGACTGAAGGATGAAGATAACCTCAGTGCGATCCGGTTTAGTTTAGGTCGGTTTACAACTGAACATGACATCGATTACACCCTGGACAGAATCAAGAAAGTTGTTACCAAACTTCGTGGATAGCTAAAAAGCTATCCGTGTCCCTGATTATCCTGAACAGGAAAAACATGCAAGAGCTGTGGGAATAGCGCTTTCATACTTTCTTTCACCCCATTTGTTGAGCCTGGCAATGTCAAGACCAGCATACGGTCAGCAAAACCCGCGACCGCTCTGGAAAGCATCGCCGTTTTTACAAATTGCTGGCCATACTGTCTAGCAATTTCCATTACACCCGGCAATTGTTTGGTTAAATAGGGTTGCACAGCCTCAGGTGTAACATCCCGGTCAGACACTCCCGTGCCGCCCGTATAGATCAACATATCGATTCCTAATTCTTTGGAAACCTGCAATTGATGTTGAATAGCATCAATTTCATCCGGCACAACCTCAGATCGTACGACGGCAATACCATAATCTTCCAGTAACTCTTGCAATACAAACCCAGAGCGATCTTGTTTTTCGCCTGAATAGACCGAATCGCTACAAACCACAACTGCAGCTTTTATCGACCTGTTTTCTAACAGATGTGCATGGTCACTTTTACCTCCCGATTTGTGCAATAACCGAATCGAGCCGATTTCAACATGTTTATCGATCGGTTTTAACATATCGTACAGCACCAGTGCGGCGACAGAAGCACCATGCATCGCTTCGACTTCTACACCGGTTTTATAGATCGTGTGCACGGTTACCGAAATCTTAATTGTGAGTTCTTCAATCTCAAAATCTATTGCTGCATATTCTATTGGCAACGGATGGCAGTCCGGGATGATATCGCTCGTTTTTTTTATGGCAAGCAACGTAGCCGCACGGGCAAACTCATAAACGTTTCCCTTCGGAACCTGTCCGTTTTTGATGGCATCTACCGTTAGAACATGAGAAGTAACCACAGATGCTGTTGCTACCGCTTTACGCAACGTAGCGGTTTTATGTGTAATATCGACCATCTTAATTATTTTTTTTCCACTGATGTGTATCGTCCTCAAATAGCTCTTTTCCCCAGATCGGAAGTTCTTTCTTGATGTGCTCCACGAGCTCATGGCAGGCCTGTTGCGCATCTGCGCGGTGTTTAGAAGATACAAATATAAAAAGGCACAATTGGCCGGTTGGCACCATCCCTAAACTATGGTACACATGCATACAGATGAGCTTATACTTGGCAAACATTGCCTCTCTGATGGTATCCATTTTTTCTATAGCCATCTGTTCATAAGCTGTATATTCAATTGCGGCTACGGATCTACCGTCTACCACATCGGCCCTGATCTGTCCCAAGAATAACTCGTGGGCACCGATAGCTGTTTTACTGCTATGTGCTGCAATACTCTTCGCGATCTGATCTGGAGAAATGGCTCCCTGCACAAATATATTTTTCATTTATTCTGCTTTATTAATACTTAAATATGAAATAATGCCACCCGCCAGGTGACTTACCCTCTTTGCGGAACCGAAATGCGCTTTCAGCTTTCCCGCGGCATGTAAACTGCGTTTTCCGCTTTGACACACCATAATAATATGTGCGGTCTTTAATTCATCCAAACGGTCAAACAGTGCAGACAAAGGGATCTCCTGTGTCGCGATCGGAAATGGAGGTTCCTCATAGGTTTCCCGGATATCAACCAGACTGACGTTTTTATCCTGCAGATAGAATTCAATTTCATGCGGATAGATCAAACTGATATCCTGTCCCAAGTGTCGGTCCTGCTGAGTAGCCACCCTCTTTTCTGTAGCATAAACTTTAGCCCTTTCAGAATTCGGAGTGATCGATAAGATCATGGACTGATAGGTCAAAACATTAAAAGTCATTAACTTATTGACCAAGGGCTCTCCTATACCCGTTATTAACTTCAACACTTCGGTGGCTTGCATCAGTCCGATAATCCCCGGCAAAACACCCAATACACCATTTTCTGAGCAGTTTGGAGCTTCTTCAGCACTCGGGACTTGTGGAAATAGATCGCGGTAATGACAGACAGTTCCATCATCATCAGCGACATTAAAGATTGCTATCTGCCCTTCGTATTGATAGATCGCCGCAAAAACAAGCGGTTTTTTCAAACGTGTACAACAATCGTTTATAATATAACGTACCGCAAAATTATCCGTACAGTCAACAACTATATCATACTGTGAAACAATAGCATTATCATTGCTATCATCAAGCAAAACAGGATGTCCAACGATTGTGATAGACGGATTATTTTCGCTTAGCTTCCGCACAGCAACTGCGCACTTTAACTGCCCAAGATCTGCGGTGCTATATAGGGTCTGGCGTTGCAGATTACTCAGTTCTATCGAATCAAAATCAACGATACCGATACGCCCTACACCTGCCGCAGTCAGATACTGCAGTACCGGACAGCCTAAACCTCCAGCTCCGACAACAAGTACCTGAGCCGCGGTAAGCTTTTCCTGCGCCTCATAACCAAAACCTGGTAAACTGTAATGCCGCTCATATCGTGGATCCCAATGCATATTACCCTCCCGAAAATGGTGGCAGAAGTGCTACCGTATCTGATTCCTGTAACAGAACCACCTCTTTTGTAATCTTTCCATTCACTGCAAGCACCATTTTACGGTTCTCGAGTAAAGGAAACTGCTGGATCAAACTTGTTAACAAATTTTCCGTATCCACTGCTTCCATAAAGAACTCTTTCTCTATAATTTCTACAAGCGGTCCAAATGCAAGTACTTTAATCTTATTCATCTCTTATTCAAATTAAGCATTCTTTTTATCTGATGAGACATCCCATAGGGATCATGCTCGTCAAAAGTCAAGACATATCTATCCAATTCTGATCACTATTGCTTTCTTACCGCGTAGCTATGCCGAAGTAAAGAGCAATTTATAGGCGGCAACGAGTAACACTGTTGCCAGTACATATTTTAAAACATCCTGATTAAACTTTTTAGAACCTAAATAAGCACCCAAAAGCCCACCACTGAATGCTACCACAATATATAAAATCATATTGGAAGTCAACGTAATACCCTGCGTCAACATTCCTCCCAGTCCAGCCAAAGAATTGACAAAAATAAATGCGGCACTGATTGCCGCCGTTTGCTTTTGGTTGGTCCATAGCAACAAGATCAAAATAGGTGAAAGGATTATGCCTCCACCTATACCGATCATTCCGGACAGAAGCCCTATGAAAGCACCCAACAATATCGAAATCCATTTTACTGGAGGTACCAGCCGATCGTCTTCCACATTCTTAAAAAAGAAAAATCGGACGATCGGCAGCAACAGTAAAATTCCTAATATTTTTTTATAAAGATGATCATCGATCGATAACATACCGCCCAGAAAAGCAAAAGGTATAGATGCCAGCGCTATGGGTATAAAAATCTCTTTCTTAAAATGATTTCCGCGGTAATACTGAATAAAGGCAGTCAAGGAAACAAATAAATTTAAAAACAGCGCTGTAGGTTTCATTTCTTGCGGCGCCACGCCATAAAGAGCCATTAAAGCCAGGTAACCGCTCGCTCCGCCATGCCCAACAGAGGCATATAAAAAAGCAACAATAAATAAAATAATAAAAAAAATTTCGGTATCCATAGATTTTTAAGGCAATACGATTACTTGGACTTCTTCACCTGCCACAATACCAGTAGATTCTTCCGGTATCACGAGCAGGCAATTGGCCTGGGCATAAGATTGTAGACGATAAGATTCCTGCGCATGCAGGGGCAATACCTTACCCTCCATTGAATGAGCTTTTATAAAATGTGTTAATCCACTGTTTTTTGGATAATCAACTGTAGTCACGGCTTTGCTGTAGCAAACGGAATCAGGTCGTTGCATCATCCGGTCAATAGCCGGTAAAACATACAGGTAGAAACAGGTTAGCGCTGAAGAAGGATTTCCTGGCAATCCGAAAACCACTGTTTCATCCTTAGTTCCAAAAAACAATGGTTTTCCTGGTTTCTGTTTCACTTTATGAAAATGAGGCCGCACCGACTGCGCCAGAGCACTTTGCACCACAAAATCATAATCACCCACACTCACGCCTCCCACCAGCAGCACCAGATCCGAAGCTAACAAAGCCTGTCCCAAGATCTTTTCCAATGCGGCAGGATCATCTGCAGCGTGAAAAACCTGAACCGTTTCGATACCTGCCTTTTGAAGTGCAGCACGCAGTTGAATCGAGTTTGAGTCGTATACTTGTCCAAAGGAAAGTGGCTGACCCAATTCCTGCAGTTCATCACCTGTCACAATGATTGCTACTTTTGGCGGTTCAAAAATCAGCAGCTTCTCACAGCCAATACCTGCTAAAAAACCCAGTGCAGCAGGCGTCAGTACAGTTCCCTGCGCAAGTGCCCATACTCCTTTTGCAGCTTCGCTACCTTTTTCACGGACATGCATGCCAAGAGTTAATTGCTCATCAGCAACCGTGATCCAATCTCCTTCGCGATATACCCGTTCCTGCATGACCACGGTATCTGCCGCCGTTGGTATGGGTGCACCCGTAAAGACGCGCATCGCCTGTCCGGACAATAGCGTTACGTCCGACTGTTTTCCAGCACGCATTTCGCCCACAATTTCCAATCGGTTATTGCGGTCCTCAAATTTTAATGCATAGCCATCCATCGAAGACTGCCTAAAACCAGGAATATCATATTTTGATATAATCTGCTCTGCAACAGTATATCCTAAAGACTCAGATAAAGTTTTTATTCCAGTGCGAACAAAATGGCTATGTTTTTTAATAATCGCGTTTGCTTCCGATACTGAAACCATTTCCTGCATTAAATATTTTAGATCAGCAGGCTCATCAATGTCGACAGCTCCATCAGCAAAAGCAATTGCAACAACATCGTCAGGATATGCTGTTATGATTTTTTTAGCACCCTGATCTCCCTGCAGCTGCTGTAACAATGGAAAATAGGTGTTTCTGAACAGTACCGGCACACCCAAAGTATCCGCATAGGCCGATGCAATAATACCCTTATGGCTTTCCAACTGGCTCTCAAACAATTGTGTAAAATGATGGGCTTTGAGAAACGGTTGATCACATACTGAAAAGATGCACCGAGTTAGCAATGGATGATCGTTTAACAACGTCTCCATTCCTTTACGGATAGACGAGGCCATTCCCGTAGACCAATCATCATTGTAACAGATTTTTACATCATGGTCTACAAGTGTTCCGGCCACAGCTTCAGCATTTGCGCCCACAACTACGATCACACAAGCAGGATCGCTCGCCAGCGCTTGTTCTACAGCATGTTTAACTAATGGCTTATGCTGATAATCCAGAAGTTGTTTTGCAGTCCCTAAGCGTGAGGAACTACCCGCTGCTAATATTATTATACCTGTATCCTGCATTATCCTCCAATGGTTATCATACTTCTATTTTGTAATTTATCCGCATCTATTTGCGTAAAATCAGTGGCTAATTGGCCCCCTAGAGCAAAAGCCTTTGCCTGGATATTCGCTTGAATCAACGGTAATATAGGCTGTCCCAGCCGATGGGCGGTAAGTAAGTCCGTTTCATGAGTAGAAAAGAGACAATTTTTCAATTTACCATCTGCCGTTAAACGGATCCGGTTGCAGCCTGCACAAAAAGGTTCGCTCATGGTACTGATGACGGCGAATGATCCGCGGTGGCCTGCGATATGAAAATGTTTTGCTGTATCGTGTATACTCCCCACCTGTTCGTGGATGGTATAACTTTTTTGGATCACATCTTTTATTTCCCGTAAAGTAAACACCTGGTTATTGGTCCATTTATTACCAGAAAAAGGCATAAATTCAATAAAACGAACCTCTAATGGCCATTTTTCAGTAAGCGCGACAAAATCAGTGATTTCATTATCGTTCAGCCCTTTCATTACCACTACATTCAATTTACAGGTTATTCCGGACGCTAACAATAGGCCAATATTTGACCAAACACGGTCAAAAAGATTTCTGCCTGTTATCTTATGGAATTTTTCGGTATTTAAGGTATCTAGACTGATGTTGATACTGCTAAAATTGGCCGCTTTGATTACAGGCAGTAAAGCATCTACCCTAACCCCATTGGTGGTACAGGTCAGTTCCACCGGTAAGGTGGACAGTCCTGCCAAAATCAGAGCTGCATCTTTCCGTACAAATGGTTCCCCACCTGTTAAGCGTATTTTTGTAATCCCCTGCGATACAAAAGTTTTAGCGATCGATAAAATTTCATCGGGTTGCATCAGTTTGGCATGCGCGGCGAAAGCATACTCCTCTTCTGGCATACAGTAAAAGCAGCGCAGATTACAATTGTCCGTAAGCGATATACGGAGATAAGTATGTTGACGGCCAAATTTATCGAATAGCATAATAATGATTAAAGGATTGGAATATTCTCGTGCATCTTAGCTGCGCGGTCACGAAGAGATGCCGCAGATCGGCTGTGGAAAAAAGATTTTACCTCCGCAATAATCGAGAGTGCAATCTCCGCCGAAGTTTCAGCTCCGATATCAAGACCGACAGGGCCATGCATTTTTGCCAGCTGAGCTTCTTCTATGATGCAACCATCTTCTTGTAATGTGTTAAGCAAACGTTGAAACCGTTTTTTAGGTCCTAATAAGCCAATATAAGAAACAGATGTCTGTAGTAAATGCTTGAGAAGATCTTTGTCATAATTGAAATTGTGCGACATTAAAACCACTGCGGTATAGGCATCGATATCGATCTGATGCAGAAACTCACTGGCAGCTGCAGTGATCACTTGTTTTGCTGCAGGAAAACGATCAACTGCTGTGTGACTGGCCCTACCATCAACAATGCTTACTTCCCAGCCAAGCATAGCCGCCATCGCAGCTACCGGTTGTGCATCATTTCCCGCCCCCACAATGACCATATGAATTGGCGGAATATGGTATTCCAATAATAGCTCATAATCCACATTTTTATATTCTAAAACCGTTCGCATCGTTGCCTTACTTCTGCATACCTGCTCCATATAAGCAAGCATATCTTCACCTGCAATAAGCGGATTGGCTCTTAAAACGGTTTGATTTTCCAGTCGTATACCACATGTACCGGGCTGCTCAGCATAGCGATCCAATGAGCAGATCGTGACCACAAGTGCTGGTACCCGTTTATTGGTTGTTTTTTTTAATAAGGCAATCGGATTTTGAGGATCGCTCGGGTCAATATATTCAAATAGTAGATGTACAATACCATTACAGCCCAATTGTATACCGAGGGTTGCATCGGCTTCATTTGTGGTATCATAAGTTACCAATTTATTAGTTTGCTGCTGGAGCGCTAGCATCGCCCTGCGAAGCGCATCACCTTCCAAACATCCCCCACTGATCGCTCCGGTCATCTCTCCATATTCGGATACCAGCATGCGTGCACCTGGCATCCGGTAGGATGAACCCTCTACCTTAACCACTGTGGCCAGCACAGTTTTATAACCCTGCGCTTCAGCGGTATCGTATGCGGCAATTATGGTTTTTAATTCACTCATCAAACAAAATTCAAATTAAAACAATTATATAAAAACTTATACTACAACAGAATAAATAAATTAAACTAATGTTTATGATTAACTTAATATTTTATCAGGAGTAATGGGTAAACTGCGTAATCTTTTGCCCGTGGCATTGTAAATCGCATTCGCAATTGCAGCGGCAGTACCGATAATTCCCACCTCACCTAAACCTTTTGCCCCTGTCGGATTGATGTTGGGATCGGCTTTACCGATAAAACTGACATCAATTATCGGTGCATCGGCATTAACAGGAAAATGATACCCTGCCAGATCATCAGCAATAGCTCCACCGATCCGCGTGTCCAGCAGCCGCTCTTCCATAAGTGCCATTCCTATACCACCTACAGCTGCACCTGACATCTGGTTGGCCGCCGCTTTTTCATTTACAATTTTACCTCCATCGGCCACACAGACCATTTTTGTCACCATGACCTTTCCCGTTTTCACATTGACCCTTACTTGACAAAAATGAGCAGCAGACGAGCAAAAAGCATATTTCTTACGCTCTTCACCGGGACCTGAGGTTGCTTCTACCACTAATTCATCTAAGTTATTTTGCTTCCACAAGGTATCCAAAGGAATAGTTGCAGTTGTATCATTTTTCAAAGATAAACCAGTTTCAGACAGCACTAAGACATCTTCCTGTACATCCTTGAACCTTTGGTCTTGTTTAGCGGCATAGGCTAACAGCTTTTCTTTCAGCAGACGGACTGCTTCCACAACAGCCCCGCTTACAGAAGACATTCCAGTACTTCCACCTTGGCTGGGCGCTGGAGGGAGATTTGAATGACCAAGTTCGATTGTTATTTTATTTTTCGGAATCCCGGTTATCTCATGGGCAATATTTTTCATACCCGTCCCTGTTCCTGTACCGATATCGGTCATTGCAGTCTGAATGATCAGACTTCCATCTTTTTTCATTTTTATGGCGGCACTCGTTTTATTTCGTCCGGCATTCCACATTCCCACAGACATCCCGTAGCCAATATACCAGTCGCCATCCTGCATGCTATTAGGTTGTGGATTCCGCTTTTCCCAACCGATACGCTGGGCACCTAAGTTCATACAATCTACTAAATAATTTGATGACCAGGGTAATTTAGAATCCGGATGATGCGTTACAGCAATATTTTTTGCTCGGATCGCTACGGGATCCATATTCAATTTATAGCTCAATTCATCGATGGCACATTCAACTGCAAAATCTCCCGTACAATCACCGGGACCACGCATCCAGGTCGCTGCATTGATATTTAACGGCACTAGTGCATCCTCAGTCTTAAGATGTTCAAAATCATAAATCAGACGCGTTATCCGTGTGATCTGATCTGAAAACCGTTCATATAACGATGTTTCATTACGGGCCTGATGATGGATACCCATAAATTTTCCCTGATCATCTGCTCCAAGCTTAATTTTCTGCCAGGAAGCAGGACGATAACCGGTACCGATAAACATCTGCGGTCTTGTCAGCATTAATTTCACGGGACGTCCCACCTGTTTGGCTGCCATAACGGTAGCCAGTACATGTGGCCACACCCGAAGACCAGATCCAAAACCACCGCCGACAAATTCGCTCATGACCTCCACTTGTTCCTTTTTCAGATTAAATAAAGGTGCGATCACCTGTTGTACATTATTCACTCCCTGTGTCTTGTCGTAAAGTTTGAGATGATCGGTACCAGTCCATGCAGCGATCGTAGCATGCATTTCCATGGGGTGATGTACCTCCGTTTTAATTTCATATTCGGCCTCCACCACATGAGGTGCATCTTGCCAGCTCTCGAGATTTCCGCGTTCTTTACCCGCTTCGTGCAGTGGGATCTGTGCGTAGGTAGAGTCAAAATCAACATTAAATTTTGTCTTTTCATACTGCACCTCTACCAGCGATGCCGCATAAGTGGCATCCTCAAGTGTCTCCGCCATAACCAATACAACCGGCTGTCCCTTAAAATAAATGGTGTCTGTATGAAATACAGGAAGACCAAAACGCGATTCTTTCATCAACGCCTCCGTCGCAAACCCAGGAACTGCAGGTTTTTCCAGATGGGATACAAAACCAAGCACAGATTTAACTTGTTTCGCTTTGGACAGATCAATATTTTTAATTTTGCCACTGGGAACCGTGCTTCCCACTAAAACAGCATAGCACATATGATCCACAGCATATTCGGCGGCATACTTGCCTTTCCCTGTCACTTTATCCCGTGCTTCAACGCGTCCTTCAGGTATATGTATATTTTGTTGATTCAAGTCTTTCATTTTACATTATTTTGTAAAAACCCATTCTTTTTTATTAAAAAACGTTATTCCCTGCTACAGATTAAGCTAGCAGGCATTGTGCCAGTGCAGATTCCACAGCACCTTTCAGCATGCCTACTTTAAAACCATTTTGTGCCAAGGGATGCGCATCCGCGACAATCATGGCGGCGGCCTCGCTAAATACAGCAGCAGTGGCATTTTTACCGATCAAGAACTCTTCAGCTTCCAGCCAGCGCCAAGGTTTATGTGCTACACCACCAGAGGCTAGCCGAGCTTCAACGATACGGTCACCGTCCAAGTGCAGTGCAGCGGCTACCGAAACCAGAGCAAAGGCATAAGAAGCCCGGTCTCTGATCTTAAGATAAGCACAATGTTTCGCAAATGGATTTTCTGGAATTTTAATAAATGAAATTAAAGCATGATCCGGTAAATTATTGTCCAGATGAGGATCATTTCCCGGAAGACGATGAAACTCCTGAAAAGGTATAACAGTCTCTTTTTGATCTTTTGTAATCACGTGTACTTCAGCATCCAATGCAACAAATGCGACACAGAGATCAGATGGATGTACAGCAACACAATCTTTACTATAACCAATTATGGCGCTCATCCTATTTTCTCCAGCATATGCACTGCATCCGGTACCCGGTTCACGCTTATTGCAGTCAGTAGTGGTATCGTAGAAATATGGACAACGGGTACGTTGCAAGATATTACCTCCTGTAGAAGCCATATTTCGGATCTGCGGAGAAGCTCCAGCCAAAACAGCTTTTGCAAGCAACGGAAAATCCTTTAATACCTTCGCGTCGGTCGCAATTTCAGTATTGCGAACCATAGCACCGATATGAATATTTTTGTCATGTGTATCTATTGTACGAATAAGCGCATTATTAATGTCTACAACAGTATCCGGAAGATGCACGTTCTTTTTCATCAAATCGACCAGATTTGTTCCGCCCGCGATATACTGCACATGATCTTTTTTATGAGAAAGTGCAGTTTTGGTATTGGTTACTCTTATAAATTCGAAAGGTTTCATGATTGCGCTACTTTTTGAATAGATTCAACAATACCGTTATAAGCTCCACAGCGGCAAAGATTGCCACTCATAAATTCCTTTATTTCCTCGATGGATTGTGTATGTCCCTCTTTTACACAGGCAATAGCCGACATAATTTGCCCCGGAGTACAATAGCCACATTGAAAACCATCACATGCAATAAAAGCCTCCTGCATTGGATGCAGGTGCTCACCATCGGCAATACCTTCAATCGTGGTTACGTCTTTTCCGACCGTAGAGGCAGAAAGAGTCAAGCAGCTTAAAACCCTTACGCCATCCACATGGACCGTGCAGGCGCCACATTGACCGTGATCACAGCCTTTCTTTGTACCGGTAAGGCCAAGGTTTTCACGCAAAAGATCCAGCAAAGTGGATCTTGTATCCGAATCAAGCGTATAGGGCTTTTTATTAACCTGCAATGTCAAAGGAGCTGTGCGCTTGGCAGGAACTATAAACTGCTTCACTTGTATATAGGCCGCTTTTAAAGAAGCCGGAAGGGTCGCCAGTAAAGTGAGGGCGCCCGTGGTCTTTAAAAAAAATCTTCTGCTGAAATTACTGTTTTTCTTCATAATTGGAATATTTTTTCGACTTTACTATTAAACAGTGAAGCCCAATTAATGTAGCCAAAGCATAACTTTAGAACAAATTAAAGCCGTTAAAAGTTTTCATATGCCCTTATTAAGGGCAAAACGTTATGCATAACGAAAAAACATTGTTATACGTATTTCAAATTTCATGAATACCGCACAATTAAGAGGTATATATTTTACTGTTTCTGCTACCAAAATTACTGATCCTAAGCGAAAGACTTTTTATGATCTCATATAACATCGATACGAAGTCGCCAGGTTAATTTTTTTAGCGAACTTTCATTTTTTTGAGGAGCACTTGCTGATTTTATTTTCCGTTCCAAATTCGCTAAACGTTTACGCCAGCGCATTATTTGCGGTTCTTCGTAAATAGGAAAACCATTATCATCGACGAGACCCAATGCTTTCGCTAAATTATGACTGAGAGCTGCAGATGTACTATTTTGACTTTTCCAATTATTGCCCGATCGCTTTTTAAAGCGCCGTTATAATCACCACCTTTTTCTTGCGGTTTACCTATTTTCATGAGCTCATTCAGTGAAATACGAATAGCTTTCACCCTATTTTTCTTTTAAACATATCCAGACCGGTGCGTGGTCGCTTGTTTTCTCCCAGCTTCTTACATGCCGGTCGATTCCGCCTTCTAAAAGTCTATCTTCCAATAAGGGACTAAGTAAAATATGATCCAAACGAAGACCGGCATTGCGGCTGTAAGCATGCCGCAGGTAGTCCCAGAAGGTATATACCTTCTGATCCGGAAATAATTTCCGGATAGTATCCAGCCATCCTTGAGCTATAAGATGCTCAAATGCCTTCCTGACTTCAATTCTGAACAAAGCATTATCGATGTATTTTTCCGGTTTATATGTATCCATCTCCGTCGGAATGATATTAAAATCTCCAATAAGGATGACGGGAATCTCCATCGCTAACAAGGTCTTAGTACGCTTGGTTAGCCGTTTTATCCAGTTCATTTTATAGTCGAACTTTGGTCCCGGATAGGGATTCCCATTAGGCAGGTACAAGCAGCAGATCACGAGCTGATTGACAATAACCTCTAGGTATCGGCTATGGGTATCGTCTTCATCTCCAGGCAATACGCGTGAGACTTCTGTGATATCGTATTTAGAAAGCACAGCAACACCGTTCCAGCTTTTTTCACCATGCCATATTGCCTTGTAACCAGCGTCGGTAATAGCCTGTATAGGAAAACGCTCCTGTGGAGCCTTTAATTCCTGCAGACAAACGACATCAGGAGATTCCTCCTTTAACCATCGAAGCAATACAGGTAGACGGCCATTAATACCATTGATATTATAGGTTGCTATTTTAATCATGACTTAGCATATATCATTATGATCACTTCACATTAAAACAAACACCGCTCACCAAAGTTTGACCGACAACGGTATTGAAATAAAAACATTATTATCCCGGTTAGAGAACAAAAGTGGACTATCTAGTGTACTCTTTAATATCAAGGCTTTAAAAGGAGCCTACATAAGATGAATACTGATATTTGCTAGAGGGTCGAGATCCGATGCAGGTAGGGTAATAACAGTTAGTATTTCACCACTTAAAACGAAAATCATGGAAAAAGTACTGATAACTAATATGATGCAGCAATTGCGAGATATCGAAAGTGCTGATCTATGGATCGATGAAAATTTCGAAAAGAAGCTTACTGAAGTAAATGAAATGACAGCGTTCGAGCGTCCGCTTCCGGACATGCACAGCATCGCCGAATTGATGTCGCATTTGATCGAATGGCGAAAGGAAGTCCTCAGCCGTCTCCAAGGAAATCCCCGTGGACTTGAAATGACCGATTCGGCAAATTGGCGAACCAATTCGGAGCTCGCCAAAAAAGGATGGGATAACCTGCTAAAAGAATTTTATACATCACAGCAAAGCGTCATCTATTTCTTAGAGGGGAAAGACGATGTATTTCTAGCTGCACCTTACCCTTATGCAGGTCATGCATTTCCGCATGATCATAAGTATTTGGTAACAGGTCTTATCAATCATGACCTCTACCATCTCGGGCAGATGGGCATAACGATTAAATTCTTAAAAATGCGTGAGATCAATCAGATGGCGTAACAAAGATTATGTAGCACTAAATTGAGCAATTTAGCATTTAACTGATGTGCAAGTTATGAACTAAAAGCCTTTTAGATTGTCTATTAGATAAAGATTAAGCGGATATACTATGGAAAATTTATTGCAGGAACAGGCCTATCTGTTAAATAATTTAGTAGAGGCCAATAATGACCGAATTGCGGGTTATACCAAATATATTGAACTGTTACCAAAAGATACGCACAACGATATTGATAAGTACCTTAGGCAATACCGGGATCAGTCTGAACAATTTATTACAGACCTCAAACCCTTTGTTTATGAGGCAAGCGAATTTCCACAGCTAAGCACAACTATATCGAGTAAATTACGCAACATGTGGCTGGATCTGAAGAATAGTTTTGTGGAGAATACGATCCAGAGCATCTTAAACGACTGCGAAAAAAGAGAAGACATCTACAAGCGCGTGTATCATCACACTTTAGAAGAAAAAGAAGTGCTGACATTAGAAGCAGAACATCTTATTCGGCATCAGGCGATACTACAGCTTCAGGCTCATGATCATATAAAAAGCCTGCGGGACAAAAATTTAGCGGATTGTCCGTAATTACGGCATTGATTCTTTAAGATGATTTGGAAAGGTGGCAATGCACAAAAAAAAGCAAGCACCAACCGATGCTTGCTTTTATAGCTATTTTTTTCAATACTTTAATTGATCTTCCTAACTCCGTATCCTAGGAACTGTTTTCCTGATCTTCGAACTCCTATTCCCACCACTACAGTATAAAAAATGTCTTTGGCTTCAAGGGCTCAGGAATATGCTCTTCTCCAAGCAATTGTTTGATATTGATTTCAATATTACGGGATATCGCGGTTACGGGCACATCACTTTGTCGATTGCGAAAAGGATCCTGTAGATTATAGGCCGTCTTATCTGCCAGGAAGAACAATGCTGCGATCAGCACCAATAGCGGAATTTCGAAAATCGGACTGACATCCTGTATCGCGATCGAAAGGGTAATCAGAAAGAGATAGATCGCTCCATGAAGGAAAAGGCGGTAAGTAACCGGAAATACCGTATTATTGATCCGTTCAGCCCGACCCATCGCATCCACCAGCCTGACCAAGGTTTGATCCAACTGAACACGGAAAAAATCAGGAATTGCCTGCTTTTCGGACAGATCCTTGATAGCAAGCGCCTGCAACTGGGTAATTGCCAAGGGCACATTGCGATGCTGTTGCAATAGATCAAGTTCATCCTGCGTCAATTCCAATGGTCTTGCTAACGGGTTGAGGTCGCGAAGTGAATCCCCTAATGCATAGCACCAGGCAATCTGCTTATAAGCAATATCCTTTATCACCCCTGCATATTCAGGAGCGAGATAGCTATGCATCTGGATAACGAGCGACCGGGAGTCATTGACAATAGCGCCCCATACTTTGCGTGCTTCCCACCATCTTTCGTACGATTGACTCATTTTAAAAGACAATAAAACCGATATTGCGGTACCTAAAAATGCAGGAACCCCCAAGGGCATATCCGGAAGCTTATCGTGCAAAATATAAGTCAATCCATTAAATATTAAGCCAAAAATGGCCACTAAAGCCACTTCCCTTTTAACTTTGTTAAACATATAACGAAAGGGAATTTTAGAAGAGTTTAAGATCATAATAGCTTAACAAACTTTATTTATATCTGTTTCCGTCACGGTTACTTTTTTTTGAATTTTGTAGCGATCTGCGTACAGACATATGGATTACTATTTGATTTCCCATTTTAGTAAAACTTTTAGATATTTGTGTATAATGTCTTATACGATAACCGGCAGTAACTAAATCATACGTAATCGACAATAGATTGAAAAATTATGCTGACAGTATTGTTAAAAATCTTTATAAAATTATTGCAGACAAATATCAAGATGGAACTTGTAGCGCTAAACCTTGGACAGATAATAATTTTTTAGAGCTCGAAGTGTGTGAAGAAAATTCAAAAATCATACATTTGTCAGCGCAAGAAATTATAGAATTATTAAACCTAAAATGAAACAAATAAACACAAACCCCAAGCCTTAAACCGTTCGCGGTAATTTTAACCACATCACAATTATAGACTAAACAACAATCAGTAATTCGTTTTGAGTATTCGTTTCATTGACAATACTTTTGAACCAAAAAATCACCAAAATACACATGAAGAAATTTTTAAAAGTCCTTAAATTCACATCGATTACTATTTTAAGTATTTGCGTGCTGTTTATCTTATATTTTTTTATCAGCAATAAATTATTTTTAGAATCTAAAAATGAGGATAATATAAGCTATCTGATGAAAAATAGTACGGAAATCACAAATTCAATTAATGACAAATTATTTGATGATGATTTTTATCAATCAAAGGTTTTCCTTTTGGGAGAAATTCATGGCTACGCTGACAATCAGACATTGGACAGGGAGTTGCTTTTTTTCTTAAATAAAAAAGTGGGTGTTAAATATTACATTGCAGAAATGGATAGCATAACAGCTGCAAAACTGAATAATTTCCTGACAGATAGCTTAAAAAATCAAGAAACTTTAAAGGACGTTGTATTGGCAATCCGTAATAGAATTCCGCAACAATCAAGTCAGGAGCTTTTGGAAAAATGGAATGCTATTTACGATTATAATCAACAACTAACCGACTCATCAAGAATTACAGTAATAGGAGTTGACAAGAATGTTGATGATCATTCAAAAGTAGCTAGAGATTCGGCAATGGTCATTAATTTTAAGAATTCCATCAAGCATTTAAAACTTGAAAATGAAAAATTCTACGGTCTTTTTGGTTATTTCCATGTATTGCAAAACACAACTGAAAATGGAAAACAAACATTCGCTTCTGAACTAAAAAAATCGGGTATAAAAACCACGAGTTTTGTTAGCTATACCATAGACAGCGAAATGTACCTTCCTAAAATTCCGCAATTTCCCACGCCAGAAAATGAACGAGTGGATTGGAGTAATGCAGATGGTCCATTACAACTTGTAAAGGGAATCAATGATTTAAAAGAATTGAGTAAACCAAATTCAATTACGCTATTTAAGTTAAATTCAGAGAACTCACCCTTTCTAAAATCGCAACACCTAATCAGTATAAAATCGAGAGTTTTTGGTGAAAATATTGTTCCTCAAAAGGACACTTTTACAACAGATTATTTTCAATATGTTTTTTTATTGAGAAATTCCAAAGCATTAACAAGCCTGAAATAATTTAATTCAGCTTTTGCTAATAACGTTAAAATAAAAAAATACCCGGCATGACCGGGTATTTTTATGATCGTAATGCGTCAATGCAGCATTCTATATTCATTAGGAGTATAACCGGTATTCTTTTTAAAAGCCCTTGTAAAATGTGCCGGATATTTAAACCCCAGTTCGTAAGCAATCTCGTTAATGTTTTTTTGATTATCCAATATTCTTTGTTTTGCCAAATCCGTAATTTTCGATTGGATATATTCCAAAGCAGTTTTACCTGTTTCCTTTTTTATCAGATCACCGAAATAATTGGTAGAAAGGTTTAATTGCTCCGCACACCAGGTAACAGACGGCAAACCTATCGTATGCGGTTTGTCCGATTGATAATAATCGTGCAATAACTTTTCAAACTGAGCTAGTAAGTCCGTATTGACTTCATTTCGCGATATGAACTGACGGTCAAAAAAACGAATGCAATAGTTCAAGAAGAGTTCAATATTATCAACAATCAGCATTTTGCTGTGCTTATCCACACCACGCTCCAATTCATAACTGATTTTATCGAAACAGTCCAAAACAATTTTTCTTTCCCTCTCAGACAAGTGTAAGGCTTCGTTTGATTGATAAGTAAAGAATGTATAATCAGCAATATGCCTACCCAAAGATGTTCCCCTTATCAGATCAGGGTGAAATAACAAAGCGTAGCCCTGAGGCTTATAATCTTTGTTAATATCCACATTGATGATTTGCCCAGGAGCGACAAATACCAATGTCTTGTCCTGATAATCGTAGGTATTTTTACCATATTTAATATCACCACACATTACTTCTTTCAGGTACACTGCATAAAAGCCAAAATTCATCTTAGAAGCATAGATTTCCGGCACTCTGCCATCAAAATCCATGATACTTACCAACGGATGCAAATTCTCCTTATGATAAAAAGCATCGTGCTGGCTTACCGTATCAATTCTTAAAACTTCATCCATTTTTTTGCATTTAAAACTCAATACAAATTTACCCAATATTTCTTTCCATCGATGCAATTTCGTGTGAAACAGTGAAAATGGTAGTACAATCCGTGGTTTGTATAAGTATTATTTAGGTATAAGGTAAGATCTTTGTATTGCACAAGGAAAAGCGTAATCGAAAATAGCGGTAAACCCTAAGAGCATTTTAATCGTATTGTTTAATAAAAATTGATGATGAAACTAATGCAAGATAAAGTTGTTCTCCTTACTGGTGCAGCACAAGGCATATGTGTCAATTCCATTTGTCCCGGTGATATTCATACCCTATGGAAAAAAAATGATGGCAGGCGGTCAGCAGGAAGCACTGGATGTGATGTTAGCTGCAATACCTGTCGGTCGCTTGGGACGTCCCGAAGAGATTGCAAATGCCGTGGTATTCCTATGCAGTGATGCCGCAAGCCTTATAGTAGGTCATACGTTGGTCGTGGACGGGGGTTACAGTATTCAATAAAAGTATTTAAGCAACAAAAAATAAAGATATGAGTAACAAAACAGAACTTCAGAATGACGCGAACAACAACCCGTCCAACCGCCGGGATTTCTTAAAGAGTGCCGCCCTTTTCGGAGCGGCTGCCTGCGTTCCTACTGTATTAGTATCAAGCTGTGCAGGTGAAGAGCAGAAAACAACAAGTTCAGACGAGAATCAATACGAAAATACAATGCCCGTTATGACCAAGCGCCGTACTTTAGGAAAAGGAAGTGCTGCAATGGAAGTTTCAGCATTAGGCTTCGGCGTTATGGGAATGAATTACCACCGTGGTCCACATCCCGATGAAAAAGCAATGATAAAACTGGCTCATCAAGTGGTGGAGCGCGGCATTACCCTATTTGACACGGCAGAAACTTACGGACCTTTTTTCAACGAAGAATTAGCGGGCAAAGCATTGAGCGGGTTTAAGGACAAAATTGCCATTACCACAAAATTCGGTTTCAACTATGCCGGAAATAAAATAAACGAGATGCCTGCGCAGCCAAATAGTAAACCCGAACGCATCCGTGAAATGGTGGAAGCATCGCTGAAACGTTTGAAAATTGATGTGATCGAATTGTTATACCAACATCGTTTAGACCCTAACATACCTATTGAAGATGTAGCAGGAACGGTAAAGGACCTCATCGCTGAAGGAAAGGTAAAACATTTTGGTCTTTGCGAAGTTAGTGCAGATACGATCCGCAAAGCACATGCGGTTCAGCCAGTTACAGCCATACAAAGTGAATACCATTTGATGTGGCGTGAAGTTGAGAAAGAAGTCTTGCCTATATGCGAAGAATTGGGAATCGGTTTTGTTCCATACAGCCCTTTAAACCGTGGTTTTCTGACAGGCGCAATCAACGAATACACAACTTTCAATTCAGGCAACGATAACCGTAATATCCTGCCACGGTTTACACCCGAAGCGATCAGGTCAAACCTTAAAATTGTGGAGGAACTCAACAAATTCGGACATACAAGAGGAATCACCGCTACACAAGTAGCCTTAGGATGGTTGCTGCAGAAAGCCCCATATATTGTTCCTATCCCCGGAACGACCAAGGTTTCACATCTAGAAGAAAACATCAGAACGCTGGACTTCACTTTTTCTCAGCAAGAATGGAATGAGCTTGAAACAACAGTAGCAAACATTACTATTATTGGTGACCGCTACCCTGCTTCGGAGCAAAAACAGGTGCAAAACTAACAGCATAAGGATTGCAAAAAGGTTTATGCTTAAAATATAACTCTGGATATTTTCAAAAATCTAAAGTTGCTATGGTCACGATACGAATACATAGCAAGATCAGAGTTACGCTATACCGACATACTTGTGAAAAATCAACACGGATGCATAGTCAAGTTCTCTGGCTGCAAGAGATGTTTTCCTATGGAGGGCTATCATCAGAGGTTTCGCTGAAAAACGTTAAAATAAAAAAAATACCCGGTATGACCGGGTATTTTTATGATCGTAATGCTGATCGCTTATTCAGCGGAGATTACTGTTTCGAGATTAAACATCCATTATTTACAACGTTACCTCGTCACGCAACATCTTAATGGCATCATGTGCCTCCAGCTGTTTATCCAACTGCTTTAAAAGTATATTTTTCACTTCGATAGACAATTGATCATTATCCTCTTGGAGAATTTTTTTGTACGTGTCCTTAAACGCATCCTCGCCCTTTTCACAACTTTCTAATAAACTTTTTCTGTCATTACCTGCAATGGTTACTTTCACACTCATCCACATTCTGAACAGTTTACCGCTCAGCATAGTGGCATCGGTCGGTTGTTCACCTTCCAAAACGACAAAAGGTTTCAGCTCTTCAATAAAATGCTGTGATTGTAAGATATATTTTGCAAATAATTGCTGTAAGCTATCCAAACTTAGTGTATGCGAAAGATCTAATGCTGTTTTATAACCTTCCACCCGATCATTATTAATTTTTATCAGGTCATTGATAATTTCTGGGTTGTTCAAATGATTTTCCATAATACATTGAGTTACTTAATAAAATATTTGTACAAGGATAACAACCCATCGGAACAGGAGTTCACCGTTACTTTGATTTCAAGTATTAACACGAATAATTGGTAATAAATCACAATTACAAAGTATAGTTACTGTTTTTTATAAAACATATGCCAAAACCTATCCTGATCAGAAGGTCATCGGGATGAAGATCTATCTTTTAAGAATGCTGTTATTTAATTTTTAGGGACAACTAAATCTAATCTAGATTGTTATTGCTATGCACAGGATTAGGTATTCCCTGCGATAAAAAAATCACACGTATAGCCATAAGAAGCTATAACGTAGCATTTTCGACGCAGGGTTATATTGAACAAAGCAAATACGACGTAAAACTCAAACAAAAAGACAGACTTAAATAAAAATCATATGATACAGGATGCGCACATTATTTTTCATGCCGCACGGGCAGGCAACATCGAAGTACTGGAAGAACTCATTCGCCAAAAAGCAAATCTGAATAGTCGAGATGACAAAGGATTTAGTCCACTTATCATTGCCTGTTACAATAACCAATATGAAGCTGCACAATTATTACTGAAATCAGGCGCACATGTCAATGCCCAAGATAACGGAGGCAACAGTGCACTGATGGGTGTGTCATTTAAAGGCTATAAAGATATTGCAGAACTGTTGATCAGTCATGGCGCTAATCTCGATCAGCAACATGGAAATGGCGGTACTGCGCTCATGTTTGCGGCTATGTTTGGAAGAAACGACATCCTGCAGCTTTTATTAGAGCGAGGTGCCAATAAAAGTATTCTGGACAGCAGAGGCTTATCGGTGGCAGATCTGGCTGCCCAACAAGGTAATGAGACCGCATTAGCGCTATTACAAGATTAAGAGCGCATTTATATTTAAAACAACAATACCCGGCAAGACCGGGTATTTAATTGACAGCAATCTAATAGCTTATTCAACTCTTACGCTGTAGTAAAGAAAGATGTAGTTTCGTTTTTTATCATACTACCATTTAAGATGGGACCTTATCGCGCAAACTTTTAATTTCTTTATGCGATTCAGATTGTTTATTCAATTGGGCTAACAATTTATTACAGACATCCATTGATAAATCGTTAACATGCTCTTCAAGGGTTTTTTGATACGTTTCTTTAAACGCATCTTCTCCCTTTTCGCAACTTTCAAGCAGGCTATGCCTATCGTTTCCGACAATATTTCCCTTAATACTCATCCACATTCTAAACAGCTTACCACTTAACATGGTTTCCTCTGTAGGTTGCTCCCCTTCTCTAAGCACATAGGGTGTCAATTCTTCAATAAAGCCTTCAGATTGCAAGATGTTATTTGCAAATATCTGGCGCAGGGTGTCAAGCTCTAAACCATGAGCAAGATCTAAAGCCCTTTTATAGCCTGCTATGCGGTCATTATTAATCTTTATTAAGTCGTTGATGATATCCGGGTTGTTTAAGTTATTTTCCATAATGAATATTTTAGTTGATTAAACAGTTATAGAAAAAGAACAGGTCGATGCATCGATAGTTCAGTAAAGCATTGATTTAGGGTATTTACACAGGAGTTGCGTATTAACCACAGTGCGAAGCATAGTCGATATCAATCAAAACTGGTAAAAGTATGCTTAACATGCAGACTAATTTGAGTAAACAAATTTGGGTCACAGCATATCTTGCTATGACCCAAATTTATTTTTCATTATTAACCATCAGGGAATTAAATATTAAATCTTACCACCCTATTCCAGTAAGTTAGTAGCTACACCATTCACTACATGCTATTATTTGATATCCTCAATTTTAAGTTTTGACAAATTAAACGGTTCTCCGGGAGCTAAAACAAATACCCGATCCGGATTGACCACCCGTTTTTTCAATTCTTTGGGATCTCCGTTGAAAGGTGTAAAATCAGGGGCATCTACCGATCCCCAATGGTTGAGCAATAAAGGAGTATGAGGGTAAGCTTCTGCAATTTTAAGCGCTCCTTCCATTGTAAAATGCCACTCGCTATCGGAAAAGTCAAACAGAATGGCATCTGAAGCAGGATATTCTAAATGTTCAGGTAATAGTCTAGAGTCACCAGGCGCCCATAAAGTACCATCAGGTGTTTCTATCCAAAAACCACAGGCATCTTCATTTTTAAACCATCTGGTACTCATCCCGGGGGTTTCATTTTGATACGCATGGTCAGCAGCAGTTAGTCTTATTTTTACAGGTCCAACAGTGAAGCTGTCTCCGATGTTATGACCCTTAGTAGGATACCCTTCATTTTGCATCAGTGAATCAACGTAGATGGTAGAGTGAAAAATTTGAGTAACATCTTTCAACTTATTAATGGTAGGAAGGCTAAAATGATCTCCATCTGCATGCGTTATAAGTACCGCATCTAAAGAAGGTACATCTTTTGCTTTTATAGGGAAATCAATCAACACGGGCATATCAAACCCTTCTAACACCGGATCGATCATGAATGTCGTCCCTCTGCTATTTATAAAAAATCCCGCCATTCCTAACCACCGCAATGTTGTTTTATTGTTTTTATCGAATGCTTCCTTACCAAAAAATTGTGTCTCCGGAGCTTTTGCCTGCTCTTTTTTCAGCCTTGAACTATCGCTGACATCTTGTGCCTTTACTGCTAAAGAAGCTGACAGTAAAAAAAGAATAATTAAACTAAATCGACCTGTCTTCATCATATTATATTTTCGTAATTTCAATAATAGTTATAGCATATATCAATAGTTATAGCATACATCTATATCCTATATATCCTATTTCAATTTTTTAAAGATTCTCATCATAGCATCCTGATCAACATCTGTCATATCAACGAGCTTTAGCGTTTTTACCATAGGCAATGTGCTTGTTTTGTAATGCTCAAAATGAGGTGTCTTCAGATGTGACTGATATGCCTGTTTATCTGCATAGATTTCAATAATGCGAACCTGTGTCTGGTCTTCCTGCTGGTACATCGGGAAAATAGCAATCACACCGGGTTCAATGGCAACAGAAGCAGAAGCCTCTTCTTTTAATATAGCTTTATACTCTTCCAAAAATTCAGGATGTATCTCAATTTCAGAGATACGGATTAGCATATCTGGCTTTATTACCGGAACCAAAGGGATCTCAATTAGTTTTCTTACGGTATTTGCCTGTGTGGTGCTAACGTTCATTTCGATCAGTGATGCAAGCTGTTCCAACTGATGGTCACTGATACCCGTATTCTTTCCCATGTTGATATGAGCCTGTAGCTGACCTTCCACTCCGGACATCGATGCTAGTGCAGCAATCGTTACCAGCTCTCTTTGCTGATAAGTCAATACCTCACTTACGAAAATATCGGCAAACAAATGTTCTTTTAAAAACGCATCGATTCTTGGGGCAAATTCCCCAAAGCCCGGGGCAGGTTTTGCCTGTGTTGTTTTTGTCAATTCTTCCAGTACTTTCCGTCCCTGTTCATATTTATCTTTTGCTATATTGTTTACAACAATTTCTTTACCGTCTATATCTTCAATTCCTTTCGCTTTTCTTTCATCAACTACAGCCATAAACGCCTGAATCGCATTCAGACTTCTGGGAAAACCAGTATAGGCATAAAGTTGTACTAATGCCTCTTTGATTTCATTTCGGGTAAGACCAGCCTCTAATCCTTTGTTGAGTTCTATTTTGAGCTGCTCCACATTTCCTGTTGCTGTTAAAGCAGCAATGCTTACTAAACCTTGTTGATGGCTCGATAGCGCCTTGTCGGCAGGCGAGCTTTGTTGTGCATATACCATAGATATCGTTATTAAGAGTACAGAAACCAGTACCGATTTTAGCAGTTTGTTTTTGTCCATTATTTTAGTTTTTATGAGCTGTATGATCCTTATCCTTATCTTTTATTTATAATGTCGGTAGATACGCTTCACCAGTAAAATACGTGCACCGGCTTCATATACTACACAAAGTTCCCTATTATATGTTTGGCTATTTTATATAAAACACGGTTTTATTTACCAGTTTTACCGATTCACATGATCAGATCTTAATCCTATCTATTGATTTATTAGATTTGTTTACATTAATCTTCAAAATTATGGATGAGATACAAAGAATTGATACCGTAAAGCAATACAATGATGCGATGGGAGTTGACACCCTTCACCCTTTGGTCAGTGTGGTTGATTTCGATACGATGCCGACATATCAATATTTCAAGAGGTATATGGGTGTGTATGCCATTTTTTTAAAATACATCAAATGTGGCGATATGAAGTATGGCAATCAGCCTTATGATTATGAAGACGGCACATTAGTTTTTATATCACCCGGTCAGGTTTACGGTATAGACAGTAAGGGTAAAATCATCAAACCACAGGGCAAAGCATTGGTATTCCATCCAGATCTGATTTCAGACACTGATCTTGGCAGGAAGATAAAAAATTATAGTTTTTTTTCTTACGAGGTGAATGAAGCCCTGCACCTTTCAAAAAAGGAAAGGGCAATCGTTAACGATTGTTTTGATAAAATAGCCTATGAAATTGATTTGAATATTGACATACATAGCAAAACCCTGATTGTCTCTAATATCGAGCTATTTCTTAACTATTGTATGCGTTTTTATGACCGCCAGTTTATAACACGTACCAACGTAAATAAGGATATACTCAGCAGATTTGAAAATTTACTGCATGCATATTTTGGATCCGAAAAACCGCAAACATTAGGCATTCCGACCGTTAGTTACTGCGCAGATCAATTGCATCTATCGCCCAATTATTTCGGCGATATGATTAAAAAGGAAACTGGTAGAACAGCTTTAGATCATATCCAATCCAAAGTGATCAGTGAGGCCAAACTTATGCTCTTTGACAAGGACAAAAAGATCAGTGAAGTATCCAATCTACTAGGATTCAATTATCAGCAACATTTCACACGTCTTTTCAAGCAGAAAACCGGTGTGACACCTCATGAATTCAGGAATTCGGAATGATTAACGCTTTGTCGAAAGGCATGAATCTTATTTTAAAGATTATAACTACTCATTAAAACGGGTCACTCAATTCACTTATTCTGATCAGTTTTTTATTTACAAACTCCTGTAATCCCAATTCTGCCATTTCTCTACCATATCCCGAACCTTTAGTTCCACCAAATGGCAGATCTGCCTGTGTCCAGGTGGGATGATTAATAAAGACCATGCCGGTATCAATCTGATCAGCTACACGTTTCCCTCTTTCAATATCCTGCGTAAATACAGAACCTCCTAAGCCAAAAGGTGAATCATTTGCTAATGCAATGGCTTCTTCTTCATTCTTTACTTTAAAGAAAAGTGCGACAGGACCAAAGAATTCTTCGTAAAAAGCCGGGTTTCCCGGTGCTATATCGGTGAGAATAGTAGCTTCCATATAAGCTCCTTCTCTATTGGGTCTTTTTCCTCCCAACAGAACTTTTGCGCCACCTTCAACCGCTCTATTTACCTGATCGACGAGTTTTACGGCAGCTTCCTCTGTGCATAGCGGACCTAAGTTTGTGTCCACATCCATCGGATCACCCACGACCAATGCGGCCATTTTAATTTTAAATTTTTCTAAAAATTCATCGGCAATACTTTCTACAGCAATAAACCGCTTGGACGCCACACAACATTGCCCATTATTATTGATCCTTCCTACAACAGCCCATTCCACAGCTTTTTCAATATCAGCATCTTCAAGTACAATAAATGCATCGCTCCCTCCCAATTCAAGTAGTGACTTTTTAATGTGTTTGCCTGCTTCTACCGCTACGCTTGCCCCTGCCTTTTCACTACCGGTGAGCGATACTCCTTTGACTCTTATATCTGCAACCAACGCCGCTATCCGTTCTTTGGAAATCAAAAGATTAGTGTACAATCCATCTGGAGCACCGGCCTGCATAAATATATCTTGAATAGCCAATGCGCACTGAGGTACAATAGATGCATGTTTTATCAATAGCGTATTTCCGAGCATGATATTTGGTGCGGCAAATCGAGCTACTTGATAAAAAGGAAAATTCCAGGGCTGAATACCTAGCAATACCCCAATAGGGCTATTTCTTATAAAAGCCTTACCGTGAACAGGATTCAGTACTTTATCAGCCAGCATATTTGCCGAATTTATAGCATAATAATCAAAAATTTCAGCACTCAGCTTGATTTCTCCTTCTGCATGAATAAGCAATTTACCCATCTCCAAAGTAATCAATTTTGCAAGTTTCTTTTTATTTTTACGGAGCAGACCAGCAACGTTATGGAGCAGTTGTGCTCTGACGTTATAATCCGTTTTCTTCCATTCATGAAATGTACGTGCTGCTTGTTCAACTGCTTTTTCCACAGCTATCCCGCTCATTTCATAATAGGTTTTTATGACTTTATTATTGGAAGGATTTATGGTTTGAATTGACATGATCTCTATTTTTTAAAACTCTTACAACTATTTTTACAGGACTACAAACCTGATGCGTATCCAGATAGATCTTTAAATTACTGCGCGCACATGCCTCCATCGATCACTTGAGTCGTGCCCGTTATAAATTGACTGTCATCACAGGCAAGAATTAATATCTTTACTCCCTTTTACTACTTAATAAATGTTTAGCTGAAGTCCATTTCGTAGTCGATATCCAAATCGTTCTTTACATGGCAAACTCCGGGTGTGTTCCAAGTAATGCGACCAGCCTCTCCTTTTTGATACCACGAATCAACTGTCCCACTTAATGTAACCACATCATCAGAAACTGAAACCTTGATCTTGCTATCGTCTATGGTGCTTCTTTTAAGTGCATGTTCAATATCTTTTTTCTCAATTGCATCATGCCTGCTAGATTTGATTCTGATGTTATTATCGACACCCTTTACTCCTGCAAGATCATGAACAGCATGTTGCGCAGCTTCCTTCTGATAGTTCCACTTTAGTTCCCCGTCCAATGTAACCCAGCCATCTTCAACCTTTACAGTAATGTTATCACTGGGAATGGACCAGTTCCTTTTTAATGCAAGAAGTACCTCAGACGCAATTTCGCCATCAGTTTTTGAGAAAGAGCGTGCAAATTTTACTTTTATATTTTCTGCTAATGCACGGACCCCAATAACACGCTTAGTGGCATTTTCAGCTTCCATTTTTTTTACATAACTGTCCACATAGCCTGAAAGTGTAACCACACCATCCTTGACCGTAACACCGATTTCCGCCTCGTCCAGCAGCGGTTCCCACCGGATTGCTTTTTGGACATCGGACTGTAATACTGCATCTGTTTTCATCTGCTATTTTTTAAAATAATTCACTTATTGATCAGCATAAAGTTCTATTTTATAAACCCATATCAGTTGTACATTTAAGAATATTTGTGGTATAATTGGTAGGTTGTTAAATTTGATTTATTTCTTCTCAAGATTTATTTATCCGCTGGTATACAATCAAGTAATTAAAACAAAATGAAGAAAAATGTATTGTATATAGAGTGGATAGCCGAGTTGCTGAAATGAAAAGTATGATATTACTTAAGACTGCACTAATTCAAAATCGGAAAGCATCGTTAAGGAACTAAAACACAATCATTAACGAAATATAACCATTTACATATTTGTACGATTACTTTTCTCAAAAAAACACTCCTAACCTGACCCTGAATGGCATGAAATTATTTATTCAAAATATGGTAAGCCTTCGATGTAAAATGATGGTAAAGTCTGAACTGGAGAAATTAGGTATTGAATTCAGTCAAATAGATCTAGGCGAAGTAAAATTAGTAAAACCTATTTCAAAAACACTTCAGAACAGCCTCAAAGAAGCTTTACATCTATCAGGACTGGAACTAATGGATGATAAAAAAGCCCTCCTTATTGAAAAGATAGTTAATATTATTATTGAAACAATTCACTATGCAGATGAATTGCCAAATGTAAATTTCTCTGATTTTATAAGTGAAAAACTCCAACACAACTACCACTATCTAGCTGAGCTCTTTTCAAAAACAAAAGGTATAACGATAGAGCATTTTATCATACTTCACAAAGTCGAAAAAATAAAAGAACTGATTATATATAATGAGCTCAATCTAACTGAAATCTCTTATAAAATGCATTACTGCAGTGTTTCCCATCTATCGAAACAATTTAAAAAAGTTACAGGACTTACGCCCACTTTTTTCAAAAACCTGCCCAATAGACAGCGCAGAAATTTAGAAGATTTATAAATTTCGGCGAATTTAACCTACTAATTATACCATAAAAATAATGAATTGTATAATAACTCGATACAAAATTTAAAGAAGCTTTGTCTTGATTTATATCGCTATCTTTTATTTATAATTATATGAAAACTAAATAGATTGATTTTTCTTTAACTCTTTTCATTACCCAATAATATATATAAAAAATTAAAATGAAGCGTAACATCGAATTAGACAAAGGTGCAGTACATTCAACCGTTGAAATGGTTAACTATGCAAAAAACGCTATCGTAAACACCACCATCTTAAATAAAACAACGGGTAGCATTACTGCTACCGCTTTAGATATCGGGAGCGAGCTGAAGGATGAAACTTGCGCATTTGATATTTACATACAGATTATTGATGGTTTAGCAACAGTAACTATTGATGATAAAATAAACATGCTGAAACTTGGCGAAAGTATTATCATTCCCGCTCATGCTAAACATAAAATTATAGCGAAAGAACAATTTAAAATGATCTCCACAATAATTAAGAGCGGATATGAACTATAGGGAGTTAATGATCATTTTCCCTTTATTTTACTCAATTTATTACTCTCCTGTCTAGCTGCCATTCAAGCTCCAATTATTATGATGAGTCAAAACAGGCAAGAACAGAAAGACCGTCTAAGAGGTGAGCATGACTATAAAATCAATTTGAAAGCAGAATTGGAAATAAAATTATTAAGTGATAAAATTGACCATCTACTGGTTCATCAAAATAAGATGTTACTAGAAATTCAGGAAGTGCAAACTGACTATCTTGAAGACCTCATGAAAGAACTAAAGAAAAAAGAAAGTCGATCTTAAAATCATATTTATACTCAACTGAATTTAAAAATAAATATTTTGAACTATTTTATCTGACCGGTGTTCTTACTATACCAAATGATAACAATCATATTTTCATCAGGAAAATATAAAACGATAAATGACGTAGTACAGTAATAGATCCAACTGCCCGAAAAACATTTGGATGACGAAACAAAAAAGAGGAAACAATCAGAAACAGAAAATTACTGTGCAGTTGAACGCCAAGATAAAGGGTCTAATGAAAATTAGGCCCTTTTGATGTTTTTAATGCTCATCGTACCAACTGCATTCATGCTTGTATTTTTCAAAATAGAACAGATATCAGTTAATAACTAAACAACATTCTTTTCAAAAATAGCCGGAATGGCTATTCATTTCTTGATCGTTTCCACCATTTGTAAAGATCCATCCAGAGCGTACTAACTGCTGCTATCGACAAGCAAAACATCAATTGCTTAAATCCCAGATCCGTCATGCTAAAGAAATCGGAAACAGGTTTAACATACAGCATCATCAACATAAACAGTAAAGTAATGCCGGTAATGTAATAGATAAGACGATTCTTATACGTAATGGTCTCGTATATATAGTAGTAAAAAGAACGGTTGATAAAACTCAGTAGGATATTAGCAAAGATCAATGTCGTAAAGACCATACTCCTAACCGTTTTCTCATCTCCTCCCTGTCTCACGGTATATTGATAGATAAAAAGAACACCTGCAGTAATCACCAGACCCTGAACCACACTGATCATCAGTTCTTTCCAATTTAAAAAAGTCTCCGATATAGGACGTGGTTTACGCTGCATGGCATTTTTTTCCATGGGCTCATTTTCGTAGACAATCGAACAGGTAGGCCCCATTACCAGCTCCAAGAATATAACATGTATGGGCGTGAAAATCTGCGGATATACCCAACCCAAAAAGAGCGGTAGTGATACCGTCAGAATAATGGGAATATGAATAGAAATAATGTATTGAATCGCTTTCTTAATATTGGCATAGATGCGTCTACCTGCTGCAATTGCAAGCACCAATTTAGAGAAATCATCTTCAATAAGAACGACCGCAGCGGCTGCCTTTGCTATTTCAGTTCCTTTATGCCCCATGGCTACGCCAATATGTGCCGCTTTCAATGCCGGCGCATCATTTACGCCATCGCCTAACATCGCCACCACTTCACCTTGGCGCTTAAGCGATTTCACCACGGCCAGCTTAGCCTCCGGATACATGCGGGCGAAGAGGGTAACTTCTTGTACCTTTTTGTCCAGCTGTTCCTCAGAAAGCACGATCAATTCTTTACCTTCTATATGGGCAGATGCATTTTTTATACCAGCCTGTGCTGCGATAGAACCGGCCGTATTGGAGTTGTCTCCGGTAATCATTTTAACTTTGATCCCGGCTTCATAGATTTGCTGGAATACCTTTTCTATCCCTTTCTTAGGCGGATCGTAAAAAACAACAAAGCCTACAAAATCAAACGGAAAATCCTGCTGTTTTTCGGGAAATTCATCGCTTCCATAAGTGGCAGATGCAACTCCCAATACCCGATAACCTTTCTGGCCAAACTGCTCAACCAATACCCGCAATGATTCTTTTTTTTCATCCGCAAGCCGGCTCACTTCGAGAATAGCTTCGGGTGCGCCTTTTGCGGCAATAATACGCTCACCCTTATTATTTCTAAATAGATGCGTCATCATCGGCGGTTTTCCTTCCAAAGGATACTCATGAAATAATTCAAACAGTGCACGCCGATCATTTTTTTCAGTCTCCTCGTAAAGGCGATGGAGTTCTTTCTCCATAGGATCGAAAGGTACAGGTTCGCTGGCCCACATAGCTGTCTGTATCACACTTGCAATTTCGGGCATATGGTAATCCTGCTCATTAGCCGTAAGCTGACCGGTCTCGCTGTAAACAGCAACCAGATGCATCGTATTTTCGGTTATCGTGCCTGTTTTATCCGTGCAGATAACTGTGGTGCTCCCCAGGGTTTCAACAATGCTCGATTTTTTAATAATAACACCGTCCCGCATGAGTCTCCATGCTCCCAGAGCCATAAAAGTCGTAAAAGCCACAGGAATCTCTTCGGGAAGAATCGACATGGCCAATGTAAGACCATTTAAAAGACTGTCAACAAAACTTTTGGTCTGAAAATAATTGGCCAGGCATACCAGTAAAAAAACCACTAGTCCAACAAGTGCCATCTTTTTCACAAAGCGCTCAATCTGTAACTGTAAAGGTGATTTTTCCTCTGTAATAGAAGCAATCGAGTGCCCTATCTTTCCCAACTTCGTCTGCTCGCCTATCTCCTGTACTTCAAAAACAGCCAGCCCCGACACCGTGATTGTTCCGCTATACACCTTATTGTCTGTACTACCCACATCCTTGAAAACCGATAGGCTTTCACCGGTAAGAGAAGATTCATTAACAGAAAAATCATTGCTGTGCACAATACGGCCATCGGCATTGATGATCTGGCCTTCTTCAGTAAGACAAAGGTCGCCGACAGCTATTTCATGAGTTTTGATCGCAACGATCTGACCATCTCGAATCACTTTGCTTAAAGGCTCATTTAACTTTTCAAGAGCCTGCATCGCATTGCGGCTTCGGGAGTCCTGATAAAAAGAAATGCCGGATACAAAAATTACCGCAGCAAACATAAAATAGGCTTCGGCATAGTTCCCGACAACTAAATAAATGACAGAAATCATGATCAATAAGATCAACATCGGTTCTTTAACGATATTGATCAGTAAGCGCCATGTACCATTGTTGCGTTTAGTTTTTAGATCATTATAGCCGTACTTTTCAACAGACTGCTTCACTTGATTTTCAGTAAGCCCTTTCAGATCTTTAGGAATAGGATAACCCATAGCGGTATCAATTAGATATTCAGAAAGTTAACACATTTATTTCAAACAAAACATAATTAAAAAATAATAGTTTTGAGAAGAACAATTTCCTTTTTATATCTTGATTTAGCATATGGTATCCTTAACGAACTATTCCAAATGAAGCCATTTGTTTAAAACGGAACGTAATGCCTGTTCAATTATTGGCTTAACGACAAAATCATCCATTCCTGCCGCTAAACATTTCTCTTTTTCCCCCAGCACGTTTCCTGCTGTTAATGCTATAATAGGTGTTCTAGCTCCTATCTCTTCCCTGCGTATGACTTCCGTGACTTCATAGCCGTTCATAATAGGCATCTGAATATCCATCAGAACCAGATCTGGATGCATTTCTTTAAAAATCTCAATTCCCTTTAGTACATCTTTAGCTTCCAGAATTTCGATTTCCGGCATGATGTTTCGGATCAAAATGGTTGCTAAGCGTATGTTAAATTCATTATCTTCGAACACAAGAATTTTAAGGCCTTCTCCATTGCGCCGATCATTAATTACCGGATCAATATCTCTCTGAGCCTCCTGTACTTCTATTTTTGAAAGAACGGCATACAGATCATCAAGTTTTACCGGATGTTCAAGCCAATGCCGGATACCAAAGGATGCACATATGTTATCTATATTTCCCTCGTTAGCATCAAATATCGGTATGATCGCGTGATCGTTATCGATACTAAATAATTTTTCCTGGATCTTTTTAATGGTTTCAATACCGCTCATTATAGGGAGGTCATTGTCAATAATAATAACATCGTACTGATTGCCCTTCATTAACAGCTGCAATACTTCAAATCCATTAGCCACTTCAGAAACTTTAATTTTCTGCAATTTTAGCATCTGTGCTAAAAGCGTTCGGTTGGTAGAATCATTGATCACGATCAATACCTCTCGAATGTTTTGCAGATTTAGCCATTCACGTACTTCACCATCATCGTAACGCACACTGAGATCAAAATAGAAACGGCTCCCAACAAGATATTTACTCTCCAATTTTAACCCACTGCCCATCATCTTCAATAGCTTATTGGAAATAGTTAGTCCCAGACCCGTACCACCATATCGTTTTGTCGTCGATGCATCTTCCTGAGAGAAAGCATCGAATATTTTCTCCTGTTTTTCTGCTTTTATACCAATGCCCGTATCCCGCACACTGAAGCGCAAGCTGGTCAGATCATCTTGCTTAGATAAGAAATCAACACGTAGTTCAATTTCACCTTTCTCCGTAAATTTCTTAGCATTGCTCAGTAGGTTCATTAATACCTGCTTAACACGAAGGGAATCGACCCAGATATATTGCGGTACGTCCTTCGAGATATTTAAATGAAATTCAACGTTTTTACCCTGTCCCTGAATGTTCAAAAAAGTAGTTACTTGGGTGAGCACTTCGTAAAGATCACATTTATCAATATCCAGCTCCAGCTTCCCGGCTTCAATTTTTGAAAAATCGAGAATATCATTAATGATACTCAACAGTAAAGTAGCGGACTGATCTACAATTGACAGGTATTCTCGTTGGGTATCATCGAGCGTGGTTCTGGTCATCAAGTCTGTAAAACCGATAATTCCATTGAGAGGTGTCCTGATCTCATGGCTCATATTTGCTAAAAATTCAGATTTCGCAATACTGCCCTGTTCAGCAAGAACTTTTGCTTTTTCCAATTCTTCACGTTGATGTATAATCTTGCTGATATCGGTCGCTATACCCAGATAACCGATAATATTTTCTTCAACATCATGTATGGCAGTAACCGCAAGCGAAACATATAATAATTGTCCATCTTTTCTTACGTAGGTCCACTCTCTCTGCTCTGCCCCGTAAAGTTCAGGCTTTTCAACAAAAATGCGAAATCCTGCTATTGGATGCCCCAATTCAATAGTAAGTTCATGAGCACGCACCATCATCTCTTCTTCTAAATGGAAAAGAGCAGGTGTAAATTTGCCGATAATTTCCTCACTGCTGTAACCAAGAAGATTTTCTGCACCTTTATTAAACAGGGTGATCAATCCATGGTTATCTGTCGCAATAATACCTACAGCAGATGTCGCTTGCAGAACATCCTCCAGTAACTTTTTAGATTTTAAAGATTCAGCTTCAATACGCTTACGTTTGTCAATATCTTGAAAAGTACCATATAAACGAATACATTGATCATTATCAAACTCCGCATTTCCAAGTGCCCGTACCCACAGTTCTTCACCTGTAAACGTGACGATCTCCAGCTCCAGGTCCCAAGGGATCCCCTTAGTAATAGCCTCGTCAATAGCTTGGCTTATTTTTGTTCGACTGTCACCCTCTTTATAAAAATCTAATCCTTGAGCGATATCAGGTTGATAATTAGCTGGAACACCATGAATTTCCTTTGTTATATCAGACCAGGTCAGATGCTTTTCAAGCAGATTATACTCCCACCCACCTATTCGGGCCACCCTTCCTGTCCGCGTTAACATCGCCTGAGTATTTTTTAAATCTTTCTCAAGAAAATGCTGTTCTGTGATATCAACAGCATTACCGATCACATACGGTTTTTTATCACCATTCGGTTGCAGAATGTTATTGAATAACCAGATACGTAATTCACCCGACTTTGTTTTAGTGCGCATCTCTCCTTTTGCCGTACCGGTTTTAACAAGCTGGTTGAGATATGCATCTAAATTTTTATGCCCTTTGGTCGGAATAATATCATAAAGAGACAGTTTTTCAATTTCAGCTCTCGTATAACCTAAGATAGATGCACTCGCATTATTAACTTTAAGCAGATTACCTTCCAGATCATGCGTACACATAAGGCTTTGGGAATTATCAAAAAATGCTTTTAATTCCCGTTCGCTTTCTTTATATCTTTCTTTTTCTTTTCGATTGATAATCAGGGACACGACCTCATCACGAAGCAACGAAAGCACCTGTTTTTGGTCTGAACTTAAGTCTTTAGGTATGGTATCAATCACACAAAGCGTTCCCAGTGCAAAACCATCCGGATCAATTAAAGGAAATCCTAAATAGTACCTGATGTAGGGATTCGAGGTTACAAGCTCATTATTTTTGAATCGTTCATCTTGTTGAGCATCTGGAACCTCCATAAAATCACGATCTTTAATTGCATATTGGCAGAATGCCAAGCTTCGGGAAGTTTGTGCGACATCTAGGCCAACGCGGGATTTAAACCATTGCCTGTCCTCATCAATTAATGAAATCAGTGATATAGGTACACCGCACACCAGCGAAGCGATCTTGGTAATACGGTCAAAATCTTCTTCTGGCTGTGTATCTAATATTTCGTATTTGTGTAGTGCATCTAATCGCTCCGACTCATTTATATTTACTGTTCGCTTATTCATAAACTTTAATTATCAGGCATTAACACTAGTGCTAAAGGTTTTCGGTTATTAAAACTGCATTTCAAATCACAATTACTTGTATACAAGTCTTTTACTTTCTTTACTAGAATTAGCAGTTACGACAATTTCTGAAATTATTATTTGAACGGCTTAAAAAATACGGTGGACTTCGTAATCAAAAATTCACTTAAATAAATCACGCTAATACCTAAAAAGATAATTGAAAATACTAATATTTACGGATAGTTCCTAACTTTTTAAATCGATTAACTCTAAGGTTATTATCATGACTATGACTTGCTTTAATAGTATAACAAATATCATATTCAAATGTTATATCCTTTGCATTATTTTAATAAAAATCAAGGATCAATAGGTAATTTCATGAGGGAAATGTCCTACATGACAAGTTCTTTAAAATTTTTAATATTGGTCTACTAATTTGATCTACCTCGTTGTCTACGTTTTTAATAGGTTTGATGTTATATTTTAGTCCATTATTTTAGAACAGTCGTCATATATTACGTCCAGAAAATATGCTAATTGATAATTTCCTTTCTGAAACACCTGTTTAACACCATTCTGATACATCTGCTGTACCATTAATCCATCATGTAAAGTACTTAATCCATAACTTATTATGTTAGGATAATTAATCTGCAGCAAACGCGACGTTTCCACACCATTATATTTTGGCATCAAAATATCCAACAAACAGACAGACGGCGAAAAGCATGTATCTTTCATATTGGAGATTAAATCATATCCGCTATTAAATACGCCAAGTAACAAAAACCTGTCATCTTTTTCTATAAGTAGCGATAATAGCCTTCGATAAATCGCCGAATCGTCTACTATTCTTATTCCTATTTGTCCATCTATAAATATACTGCTTTTCATATCACTAAATTAACATCTTCAAAAAATAGAAAATGCCCAAAAATGTGCAAAAAATATACCTTAAAATATAAAAAAGTAATATAAAATAACTATTTATTTATATTTTTCTTAGGAACATTAACAAGGAATCATTATCTGCACATCAAAAATGTTTATATAAATTTCTCAGGGATTGATCTACAGTGTCGCCATGACTTTATTGAATGTATTGCGATGTATCCCTAAGTATGATGCGATATAATTGTAAGGGAATAACTGAAAAATATTGGGGAAATGATCTTTTAACAACTTTATTTTATCCTGTGAAGTTTTAGCCTGTAGTATTCGTAAATTTTTTAAGGCCATTAAGAAATTTGGCTCCATAATCATAAGCTCCAATTGATAAAATCTTGGAAATTTTTCATAGAGGCGTTTTACAGATGCAATATCTAAAAGAAGAAGTGTTGAGTCTTCATAGGCCTTAAAAATTTTCGTTGAGGATGTGTTTTGTAAATAATCTTCATAATTAAAAACAATTTCAGTTAATGAAGATGGATAGTGAAAGCCTGTTATGCGCGTTGATCCATCAATATCCAGCGTGCTGGAATAAATAGCCCCTTTAACTAAAAGAGCAATAGTATTTACACGTTCTCCGAAAGAAAAAAGAACTTCTTTACGTTGAATTTCTTTAAAGCTTAGAATTTTGGAAAGTTCATAGATCTCCTCGTCATTCAGATTAAAATGAGCAAATTTCTCAATAATGTAAGGATATATCATCTTTTTGTATTAGTATGTACAATATGTTCTGAAAATTTGAAATAGGTAAATATTTACTCAGACCAAGATTGCTCTGAAAAAAAACACAATAGATGAGGCACTGTACTTATTATGTGGGCAAAGGATGAATTTCGACAAAACTATTCCTTTAGAATCACTTATAATTAAATAATCGCAACACGGATGTAACCTTAAAAATAAATGACGATTAATAATAAATCAGTATCAGTGCCTACTGTGGCTTAGAATTGTGTAAACAAAGGTACTATTTAAAATACAGCATTTAGTAGCATTTCAATATTATCTATAGCAACTTATGAAAGCAAATTACTATTTTAATAGACCGAAATAATTTTCGCTTCCTAAACAATACTGACTATTAAAGCAATACCCTATTTAATACAACATACGCGATTTTGAACACTTAAATAAAAATGATGTTCATAAATGGACATTACCATATTATGGCCTTCCTAAACAAGATACATCAATTTGATTTTATAAAAATACTATCTGCTGTTTCTAATTTGATCCCAGGTTATTAATTGGATCTTATTTTCCTCTATCTTTAATCGGCATGCTTCACTTGTAAAGTAATCGAAATCGATCTGTCGCCACTGTGAACCAAAATTAGGATGATTGATTGTAATACCCTGCATTTCATTATCATCGAAAGCAGGATGGATTAATAGCACATTGAAGCCTGATACTACATTGTCTAAAGCACTTTCATAATAACTCTTCAGTTTATTTTGTTCAAAAGCGGTATAATTTCCAATATGAAGAACATCTGCTAATAATACATCCTCAAAATTATATTTTTCATATGTTAAGCAGACAGACGCCGTAAATTCCTTATTTAAGAAAACCGGGAGGTCATATTGTTTTCCTAAATTAATATAAATCTCCAAAAATTGCGCAGATACGCCAACACTGCACATATGTGAGTCAATATGCGTGGGCTTCAACCCAAATCGCAGTGCTTTCTCGATTTGTGCACGAAGTTCTTTTTCTACTTCTTCCGGTTTAGCCTTATTGAATAGACTGCTTCTGTTTTTGTAGAAATAGCCATTTTCATCTACCAATGACGGTACCTCATCGATCGGTAATACAGGTCCAAATCTATAATTTTCCCACTCACATGTAAGTGTAAGATGGATTCCATTGTCATATTGAGGATTTTCTTTGGCGAAATTGGCCATTTCATAAAACCATGGACAGGGTACCATGATACTGTAGGAATTCACGATTCCATATTGAAGTGCCTGAATAGTAGCTCTGTTTTCGGAATGGCATAGCCCTGCATCATCAGCATGGATCATTAATAATTTACTGTCTTCAGGATATCCCAGTTTTTGAGCTAAGTTCATGTTCCGCAGTTCTATGTTTAACAATATTTATTCATGAAGCTTTTGCTCATCATCAGTTTCTACACTTTAGAATTAGATAGAACATTTAAATATAAAAACTTCATTTTCATAAGCAATGTAAGAAAAAAATCTATTGAGATCAATAACATACCTATTAATCGTTTAGCATTGTAAAAAATGGCTCAAACTATGGATAAATTTATGATTGAGCTAATCTTTATGATAAAATTTTGAGGGGTTAAATTGACACCGATCACACTAAAGAATCTGCTGCTATTATTAATCTAATAACAATAAAAATACAGCTCAATAAATACGAGGATTTATGGTGTTTGGCTCACCTTTAGATTCCTGAAAAATCCTTCAGTGCCTATATCGACAAAAAGCCCTAAAGATCCGGATTGATCAGCACCCATTTTTAGATCGTTTACAATTAAGTATGGTTGCTTGGAGCCATTGATAAATAATTTGGCTTGATCACCATTTACCTCAATCTTTAATTTTATCCATTCATCAAGCGCTATGGGCGCATAAGACTCATATTGTCCCGGAGCGGTTGCTCTGGAGTGTGTGAACTTAAAATTAGGATAAGAAAAATACTGAATGGTGCGGTTTCTTCTTAGCTGGTCGTCTGCTGTGCTATTGGTAGGGCGTACGTAAATGCTTTCAAATTTTGAATCATCTTTATTGATACGAAAAGCAAGACCTATAAAACCTCTGGCGTGTGCTGGTGCATCAGGAAGTAAACGTGACAGCACATCCACCTCGATCACGCCATTTTTAAAATTGAAATCATTGATCTTAACATAAGTCGCTTCATCATCTTCTTTGACTGCGGCAGACTTCACTACCCGGACAGCTTTTTTGCCCTTAATTTGCGTAATCGACATAGACGTCTGTACAGCAGTTAAACGATCCTCATCTAGCTTAATCTGCTGTGCCGTAGCTTTATTCATCGAAAATACTGTAAAAACTAATATAAGCACAAATACCATGCGCTCAACAATAGGAGTTTTAATCTGCTGTGTTCTATTTTTTATCATATTTGAAACGTTTTTTTCTTTCCCTTTTTAATGTGCTACTTCCATAACTTCGCAAAGTAGGAAGTGCTCTTGCGCTTATTCTACCACAAAATTAAATAGTTCTTACGAATGCTACCCTTGAACTAGTTTAAGAAATAACCTTGAACTAGTTTAATAAGTTTTTTTCATTCATAACATAATTACAGGAGCAAGCAACAGACAAGCATGCTCCTGTAATCATCATTTCTTTCTCATTCTTCCCAAGAGCCGGCTAGTCCAATAACTCACAACTGTCCCAACAACAGCCATTAGAGCTGTTTGCATGATATCACCAAGAGAAAAGCTTACCCATATCGAACATAATGTACCACCCAAAGTGCCGATACGGATATCATTGAGTTTCATCCCGCACCTCCTTTTCTTCATTAATTGGCGTATGATCTGGTGGTGATTCCTCCGCTGCTTTTCTGTCTTTATCCTCTAGCACAGTCTCCACCACACCAAGACCCAGAGCAATGTATTTAATAATATTTAATGCCTTTCCCGGCAATTTAATCGGCGCCAGCAAGACCACTTGCAACGCCGCACTTATTTTTTGAATTATTTTTTTCATTTGTTTAATGTTAGAAGGTTAGAAAATAGTTAGTAAGTGAGTAAGTAAATTATAACTTCGTCACTGGTTACTCCAGAGAGCCACAGGCTTAACCAAAAGGTCTAGCGTTCCGACTGCGTAATTGCACCGAAAAAGAGGCGTTAAAAATGAATTTCTGTCTGAGTGAAACGAGTTTAAATTCATTTAGCCTATTTAAGGTGAAATAGCATTAAGGAATGCAACCTTGATGTTATGGATTAATGTTTATTTTTTCGGTATCCATGGTCTCCCTCCGGTCGGCTTTTGATTACTTTTTTCATCAAGGAAACTCTTGAAGAGACTCTTGAGTACCTCGTTAAATCAAATCATTAACGAAAAAAGTAATTCGCCCTGTGCCGGCGACAGAGGCACAACAACAAGTAACTCACTTCGTTACTCCGTCACTGGTCACTACGTTACTGCGTCACTATTTAATCACCAAATACACCTCATCTCCTTTACCCCACATTTCGTAGACTAAAGCCTTTAATTTCGCCAAAGCTTTTCCGCTGGCATCACCCTTACCTTCACCAGTCAATGTTGTGACCGGAGCAATACACCCTAGGAGCTCTTTAAGAGCATCATTTGCCGCATGGATCAAGATCGCCTCACGACCCAGTACATGCGGAATACCGATCTGCTCGCCATGTTTTGGGTAACGCCGCTTCTCCAGTTTATATTGACCTATGGGGATACAGCTTATGCGGGGGATATTATTGCGATCTGGAAGTTCAATGGTATGACAGATAAGCTCACCTCTATAGGTAATAGTTCCATTTGTTCCTTTAGCTCCATAAATCCGTTGAAGCAGCAGGATATGTTTTGTTTTCATTTTGTTGAATAACCTAAATATTGAGAACGGGAATATTTGCTTCCCGAACGGTCACTTGCCATGAGATATAGATATAGGCCGTCGTCTTGAAAACCTTTTGGTAACTGAACGATTATCTTTCCTTCCTGTCGGTGCCAGATCTGCTGATTCACAAAAGCATAACCTTTTTCGAGCTGATAAGCACAAAGCGTAAGGCAGTCATCTCCAGCACTAAAATCTGAAGGAAACCAATTGTGCAGCACTTCGATACGATCGGAAGAGCGTTCGATCTGCTCTACCCGAATAGGTGCCAGTGCACCGTCGCTTAACATGACCTCTGCCGGATCAACCTGAGGTTTACCATTCGTAATCTTTATTGCGGAATGCAGCACATGCCCGAGCGCCAAAGCTGACGCAACCGATTTCTTACGTCTAGCCTTTTCGGCAAAACCTTTTTTGATCACCCCTTTCAGCGGAGTCAAAAAAGCAACAGCCATTTTAAATGCAGTCCTTACGCTCTCCTGCGCAGGACTAACGATTCTTTTTGCCATATTTTTAAATACCTGATAAAAAAGGGTCAGACCGGACAAGTCTGACCCCGGGTTTTAATTAGTTAAGTAATACCTCTCCCAGGTATACACTTTTTGATACTCTTGTTTTAGACCGATTGGTTAAAAACATCCAGGTATGCACGATACCTATCTGGAGGTGTTCTGAAACGATAAAGCTGATCTCCCCACTTGCCCGAGTACTCGGAGCCGGTGAAGACATGAACTCATCTTTTTCCGGATGATATGCCAGCACGAAGACCATATCATCACCAAAAGTCTCAAAAGTATCGTTGGCAGTCGGATCCCAGGTAAAAGTAAGCTCACCTGCAGCGTGCGCTACGGACACCGTGCCACCGCCATATAATCCGCCATCCGAAATACTTATCTTCGAGTAATCCAACGCATAAGCCGGATAAGTACCCGTAATGGCCTGCTTCAGATTAAACTGAAAAGCCGCATTGATCGGAGTTAAACGTTCCGTATTTTTACGTCCAAAACCAATTTTCAAAAACATATTGATGGGAAGCAGAAACCGCATCAATGTTCTGAATTTTTCCTGTTGCATCATCTGCAGTTCCGAAGCGGGCTTTGATCTCTTTTTATAAAGTCCCTTAATGTAGTTGATACTTTTCCAACTACTTCCTATTACTGAGCCGGCTTTACCTTTAAAACCTCCATTTGCTCCATTTACGATTGTTCCCATATTTTTTTTAATTAAAATCAACCTTGTTTTATACCGGTACTATCGATTGACATAACAAACATAAAACACTAAAAAACAATAACAAATAGATGCACAACGAAAGACCGACACGTGACCGAACAGCATCGGATTTTTGACCGATACGTTGCCGACTTGAACAAAACTTGAGGTTAAAATAAGTGCAAAATTCAATTAAAAACAGAGACATCAACAGGTAATTAATTCCTAACCAATTCCACCATTTTATCGGCTCGGCCTCGGGTGCGCTTCGAGATTTCATGCATGCCCGCCGATGAAATCCCGAAGCCAGGTCGAAGAAAACTGAAGTAAAAGCAGAAGTTGGTTATAAGAAAATAAGAATCAAATCACGCTGAAAGATGTGTACAATTTTCAAAAAATTCGTCCCCCAAAAAGAGAGACGAATTGCAAAATGTAGTTAAGTAGAGCAAAAGATCGGGAGATCCTTCGGAACTACCCTCGGTAACTATTCCGCAGACGCTCCACATCCACATCGCGGTAATAGCGCTTGTTTCGGGTGCGTTTGGCAACGCAGATATACCCGTCCCGTTGAAGTCGATAAAGGGTTTCTGTCGAAATACCTACGTAAGATTTGACATAGTCCGCATCGCGTAGCAGCACGTTGTCCTCTTCCATCTGCTCCCGGAGATCAAGATATGCCGCAAGCTTACGCTTGGTCGCCAGGAGCTCCAACAAAATTAATTTTTGGGCATAGGAATACCCTGGGCTTATGAGAAAGCCCCTCAAATAGCGATTTTTACGCATAGTTATATATTTAGGTTTATAAAAGTAAGCCCATCAATTCATTTTGTACAGTCGTTTTAGTCCCACATCACTCACTTTAAGTTGCAGATCCGGTCGGTCCGGCAGTAAGAACGTTTTATCAACTATCTTTGTTGTAAAATCAGTGTTGACAATAAAACCGCGGTGTACCCTTACAAAGGTTCTCTTTGGCACAAGTTGTTCTGCCTGTTCCATTGTAAGGCGGTACTCAAAGTCCTCCTCTGCTTGACGTAAATGAAAGATGACATAATTTTTGATAGATGCAATCGCGACCACATCACTGAATTTAATAAAACGGTCTGTGTTTTTAAATTTGAACCACTGTCCACTCGGTTCTATTTCCAAATCAATCTTAACCGTGATATTTTTCTGCTCCAGGGCGCGCTTAAAGGCAATATATAAATCAGGAAAACTGACAGGTTTGATCAGATAATCTGCAGCAGCTATTTTAATGCCCTTATAACTATATTTTTCTGTTTTGGTGTACAGAATAACTGGCGGTCTTTTATCAACAGGCAAAGTAAGATAAAGGTCCAGTCCAGACATGTCGGGCATTTCAACGTCCAACAATAAGACATCAGGAGGATTGTCAATTATTGCATTAAAACCATCAATGGCTTTCGTATAGCTCTTAACTTCTCCCATCTGCGGAATTCCCCTTAATGCTTTTTCAGCTTTTCGAATATCGAATAAATCATCATCGATAATCATGACATCATATTTGGCCATTCTATTAAGATTTAAAGGTTAGTTTAATAACAAAGTATTTTTGATCATCAAGAGCATATTCCAGTTCAATAAACTGGTTATTCATCTGCTCATACAGCCTGTTAACAAGTTGTAATCCTTTACCTGTCCCATGCTGCAGATCTGCCGAGGCGATACAATTTTTGATCTGGAGCTGCATCCCCTGTTGTACCTTTGTCCAACGGATGACAATTGGTTCAACCGGATCACAGGGACTATAAGCAATGGCATTTTCAATCCAGGTCATCAATGACAGCGTTGGAACAGATCTATTCCACATCGCCCGATCCAGCAATTCATCACCTTCGACAATAAAACTGCGGTCCGTGCTATAAGAAACCAAAAGCATTAAGTAATGCCATTCCTCTTTCAAAGGAACCAGTACTGTAGGCTTAGCTATTTTATCGGTCACATACTGAAAGAAATCCAGGCTTTCGCTCTGAACAGATTTCCGCTGCATGCGGACAATATTGTACAGCCGTCTCATAAAATGACCCGACAGCAATTGGACGTCCGACATGCTGTGCAACTGTGCCTGTACTTTTTTGGAAAGAGCGTTCGTATAGAAATGTGCCCACGCAAAATAATCGGCAGCCACGATCACAACAAAGAAAAGCAGACCACTACTAATGCGCGAAAGTAGCTCGGTTCGATGTTCTGGTTTCCAGTCGCTGGTAAATCCGTCGAAAAACAGCGGTACAAGGTCATAATAATAGTACTTGACAGACCTATACGTTATCCCCACGAACAGCAAAAGCAACAAGCACCATAAAAACCATAGCCGACCCTTTTTAAGTGCCATTCGGTAACAGATATACAGCCCGCAAAAGAATAGCATAAAAGGCAATACATAGACGGTAAAAGTCAATGGTGTAAAAAGATGGAGCTTACCGAAATTGACAATCGTCAGTCCCAGTAGTAAGATTATCAAACAGATAGCCATACGCTTCAAAAGACTATGCTGGATTGATGTTAGGTTTGATTGAATATTCATTCTATAAAAAGGTTAACTCAAACATAATAATTAACTGTCGGTAAAACAAGAAGCTACTTCAAAAAATTGTCTGTTCTTTACGTCAAATAAATATTTTTTACGGTTATATTCGAACGGTGCCAGCCAGCTTCCCTTTGCCGTAATACCTTTTTTATCAATAGCGGCCTGCCCATTATACTGATGTATAAAAGCCCAGTTTTCCCAATAAATCCAGCCTTGATTCATCATCTGGTGAAATGCCATCTGTAGAGCAGAAAATGCGCGCATCATCAATTCTTCTGACGATCCGTTCGTGGTATCTATAATATTCATAAAAGGTGTTATTTTCCATTGGACAGGGTTATTTGCCCGCTTCATATATGTGCAGTGGACAGGAATTCCGAAACGGCACGCCAGTTTAAAAATATTGGTCCGCCAGTAAAAGAAGTGGCTCCCAAAAGGAACAGCCAGCTTGTGTTCACCGATGCCCTCCTCCTCTTTTCCCACACCTTCATCGGCATCCAGGAACATCAACACCAAGCGTTTATTTTTAATAGCCCGCAGGATATGTCGGAGTGAGTTTGCTTGGTTTGCATCAATACATTCCAATTGGTCTTGTAACAGTTCAGCATCTTCCAATTCCGATCTGTAATGGTTGAGTTCTCGTTCCAATACAGCCCCGGATACCAGTAAAGTGACCTGATAACCCATTTGCACCAGCAATTTGGGTAACAGGCGGTATGGACCATAGTGAAAAGTGATCAAGATCCCAGTGATATCGACCAGTTCAATGCTGGACTTATTAAATTCACACAGCCTTTTTAAAGGGAATTCACGGTATAGTGTTTCAAAATTATCTCGGTTGTTGATCCATGTGGTATAATGCTCCCATAAGATTGAAACCGGTTTGTCCTGAAAAAACTGCTGGACATTTGCCAGCCACATCAACCGGTGGAGATTTTGTTTTTCTTGTACTTTCATATCGTTTATAGCATATGGATAGCATCATTCAAAGAACCAGAGAGAAGACAGCTTCTCTCTGGCTCGGGAAAGCATTTCTCCTGACTAAAATGAAGAAGGCCAGCACTTGTCGCTGTCTAAATCAATTAGTGGAGTATCTTCAGTGAAAAGCTCAAAGATTGAACTTCCTTCAAAGACTACCGGCTCGATTTTTTGAATTTCGACTTCCATAATCGTCTATTTCGTTTACGACCTATAACCATCCGGGTCAGGTCAATCCCGTTGCCTTTAATAGCAGTTATTGCTCCTTTTTGCTGGCCAGCAGAACAAATATGAAATTTGCTTTTTAAATAAAAGATAAATGGGAAATATTGCTTTATCGAGGGATAAAATGACATTTCATCCAAACCTGATCAATAGTCGCTAGGTTTCGTCCCTACCTCATAGCCGTTCATCCCTACATATGCCTTTATTTCCCAATAATTGATTTTGCAAACATCGTTTGATAAATTGTGGGTCTATTTTATGCTCAATATCAGCCAATACTTAATTATGAAGAAAAGTAAAGAAGAGATTTTAGCCAGTTTTTTAATAGACATCCATGCAGAGTGGGTATCTGCTATCCCTGAACTAACGGATGCATTTGAAGAGATCCGCTTTGTTAAGGGCGAGTACCTAACCAACAACTGGGGAGAGCTCTACCTCATTGCAGAGGGTATATTTGGAAAGTATGAAAAGACATGTCCGGTACGGTATGCTGTTAGTGGCGAATCGCTGATGATACCCAATCATAGGCACAATTATCAGTTTATTGCACTAAGTGACTGCAGAACCTTCATGACCACACGGAAACAGTTATATTCGATAAATGCGAAAAACCCAAAGCTTTTCCCGATCTACGCCAGCCTTATGGACAAGCAGCAACAGTATCTGGATTATCGGGCAAAGTTGCTCTCCTTGCCCAATCCCGATAAATATGACTTTGTGTTTGATAAATATCCGGATATACGCCAGTATATCAAACACAAAGAACTAGCCCGGTTTATGGGGATCAGTGAGGAACTGCTCCGCCGTCTTCTACGGGAAAGAGAGTAAATTTTTAGTCCATTATTAGTTTTTGAGACCTAAACATTAAAGGTCACAACAGTTTATCTACCTGTTATGACCCGACGGTGTTCAGTACCCCATGCTGCCAGATTATCAATAATAGTTCTTAGCGTATTGCCATAGTCGGTAAGCTGATATACAACTGTGACAGGATGTGTATCTACAACTGTACGACTCACCAATTTGTTCATTTCCAAGTCCTTTAGCTCCTTACTGAGCATCTTGTTAGAAATACCAGTGACATCGTTCAAAATATCAGAAAATCTTCTCTTGTTATAATAACAAATAGCAGACATTATAGATATTTTCCATTTACCATTTAAAACATCCATTGCATCATGTACAGCCCTAACCTGATTTTTATTAATCTCTTCCGTGCATTTATATTCTTCCATAAGTTACCTAGTTACTCAAATGTTACTGTTACTTTTGGTTACAAAGTTACTAAAATAAATAAAAACACGATACATTTGTTGCAGTAAATAAAACAACATAGAAATGAATTTTAAAGATAAAAACGTCGTAATTACAGGTGGAACCACAGGAATTGGTTTCGCTACTGCTGCAGCCTTTATCGATGCTGGAGCAAATGTATGGATAACAGGAAGAAAAGAAGAGAATCTACAGGCTGCTGCCCGTCAGATCGATAACCCGAGATTAACAACCGTCCTATCAGACACATCAAATTTTGAGGGAATTGCTACTCTTCAAAACCTCATCATAGAAAATAATATTAAAATTGACGTCCTGTTTCTGAATGCAGGTATTGCAACATTTGCTCCGATCGAGCAAGTTACAGAAGCTGACTTTGACGCTCAGTTCAATACCAATGTAAAGGGACATTTCTTCACATTGCAAAAACTGATTCCCCACCTTCAAACAGGATCATCCGTTATCTTCACCTCTTCTACCGTTGCTACAGCGTCTAATTTAGGAGCTTCTGTATACTCTGCAACAAAAGGTGCATTGAATAAAATAGCGCAGATCGCTGCCAATGAGCTTGCATCCAAAAATATCCGCGTCAATGTGGTCAGTCCGGGACCTATTGAAACCCCTGGGCTGCAAAGTGTAATACCTCAAGAAGCGATAGATCATCTGGCTGCTGCCACTTCACTTCAACGTATCGGGAAACCAGAAGAAATCGCCAACACAGTGCTTTTCCTAGCTTCCGATAAAGCAAGCTTCATCAACGGAACCGAATTTTTAGTAGATGGTGGGTACATTACCTATTCCTTGAAATAGAAATAAAATCCAAATCAACAGCAAAGCCGTAGTATGAAAAAGTACTGCGGCTTTGTTTTTTATAGCCAAGTGAGATGTGATTATGTAGCCTTAAGAGTCGAGCACACGCAATACTTTCAAGTGTAAAAACTATAATAAAAGCACCAATAAATGGGCTTCTAGCATCCTATATTTCGTCTTCAAGTTCCCAAAACATAGTCTCACAATTCCCAAAATATAACAGACAATGCTGTTGAAATTTGTAATAGCAGGTCGGATGAAAGAGATCATTACCATCCAACTTAAAAGAAGAAAGCAAACGTAATAGTATCATTTTTTCCGATCTGCTCACTAAAAAACAAATTATGAAACAGTACAAGAAAAAATTTGCACCCTTCCCCGTCGGCGGGTAAGACCCGCACACAGGAAATCAGTTAACGGCAGTTGACTATTCCGTCGCATGGATAAAGAAATATCACAACGCAAAAATATGGAACATATCATCAACAACAAGGGCAACAAGATACACCAGGCAATATCCACAAAAAACGGTAGTTTAATCCGTCGGAGTGCACGTTGGATCAAGCCTCGCATACCTGCTTTGATTATTTATGGCTATGCTTTCTTGTATTTCTATACAGGAATTGCGAAACTGCAAATAATCGCTGCATTTATCAAAGGAAACAGCAAGATCCCCTATATAGGGAAATATGCTGAACTGATCGGCTGGGGCATTCCCATCTTGGAAATCCTGCTGGCTGTACTATTGATTGTCCCGGTATACAAGATAAAGCGTTTTGCCCTACATGCATCTACTTTTTTGATGGGCATATTCGCACTTTATCTGACCCTAATGGTCGCTTTTGTTGAAAAAAAACTCTGTAATTGCGGAGGTGTGATCGAATCCATGGGCTGGAAAACACACATTATCTTTAATGTGGTCTGGTTTATCGCCGGAATCTACGCCCTAAAAAAAACAAAAATTATAAACAATTAAAACTAAAGGTATGAAAACCTCATTAAAAAATTTCACAAAAGTGCTACTTGGAGTAGCGATATTAGGCGGTAGCGCAGGAATGGCTGTGCATGCAAAGGCGCAAAAAGATGCTAAATCAGAAATCAAAAGTTCTAAAACACGTTATTGGGGCAATAGCTCCGTGACAGGTAAGTACGAAGAACTTCCAGGGCCGCCTGATTTTACGGAGAACTGTATGAGTGAAAATCCAAATGATTGTGTAATTCAATCAGAAAATCAGTCACTCCCATCATCTTTGGATTATAGCCAAGCAACTCCGGCCAACGGAGTACAAGCTCATCCAAATTCTAGTGATGCATATTATCAATAACAGATAATTCATGAATCATTATAGAAATGAATTCCTCTGCAAAAGCAGGGGAATTTCATTTTTATATGACCCTATTGTAATAGAATCCATATTATTATCATAATAAGCTATTTATTAATGACGTAAGCCTTTCTCCTCCATCCCATCTGGGATCTGGAGCATTGGACATAATTGTTCGTCCCTTATCGTCAATCACAAGTAATCTAGGTAAACTCATATAATTATAAAATTTAAACATCTCATTATCATAAGCCGATGTACCAAATGTGGAAAGAAATACCTGATTAGAATGTGTATAATTTCCAGACTCTAATCCTTTGATCCAGCCCGCTTTACTTTTATCTACATTTATACTTAAAAACTGAATCTTAGAATTATTTTTATACTTTTCCACAATTGGTGTCATTGCTGTATTTAAATTCATGCAGCCAAAACATCCATTATACCAAAAATCAATAATTAATATTTTTCCCTTAAAATCAGACAAAGTATGAATTTTTCCTTCAGGATCGGGAAGAACGAATGGATACGCTGGTTTTTTAGTACCATTATTATCTTTCCAAGTCGTAAATAAAATTCTAGCATTTTTAGTTTTCAATTCATTATCAATTCTTGAAACCAAATTAAAAACTTCTGGTTTCTTATTTAGTAAATTCATAAAACTTGTTAATAATAGATTGTCCCTTACTTCACCTTTGGGCGATGTCAATATCAAATCCATCATTTTGGCATAATCAAACTTTTTATTCATCTCTCCATGCGTATCCAAATAAAGATTCCTGGTATATTCTTTTTCAAATAAATAGTTGATATAGTTCCATGAAAATGCAGCGATACCAACAAAAGAATCATCAATTCTTAATTTAAGATTGTTAAAACTATTCTTAAAAAGATCATAATTATAGCCTAAAAATCTATTTTCTTGAAAGATTTTGACCATACCTCCATATGCTCTTCCAATACAATCATATCTTAAAATCTGATATACTGAATCATTGTTAATTTCATTTCTATAAGCATCAATTATTCCAAGATTAATACGTAAGTTATCCTCAATACCACTTATTCGCAGATTCAAAGCTTCCCTGTATTTTTTTAGACCAACGAGTCTTTCCACTGCTATTAAATTATTTTTAGCGTAAATTGGAGATAAATTTGCGAGGTATTGACTTGTTAATCTACCTGCACCTTTCCCACGAAATGACATATTATCGTGACTGATATCCATAATAATATCATCACCAGAGGATAAAAGCCAGGTGGGTGCAGCCCCAGATATATTACCAAAATCAAGCATTTTATTATTTTTATTCTGTAGATAGAACATACAATAAAACAATTCTTTATCCGGTAAAAAACTTAAAGCAAAAGAACCGGACTCATCGATTTGAATATCATAACTTTTCGTATAAGCCATCCACCAAGGATGAGCATAATTTTCCATGACCCTTACTCTTAATCGAGTACCTTTTTCAAAATTTTTGCTTAATTTACCTGTAATATGAACTGAATCTAAAGGCAATGCATAAATTTCCGAACTTAATAGAAACAGAAAAAAATATACAATAGTAATTTTTAAATTTTTAATTATTCTTTTCATTATGCTGGTTATCTAATATTTTGAGTGATTTTAGAGTTATTCAACTCATTGGATGGAATTGGAAATACAAATTTTTTTGAACCGGGAAAAAGCGTATATTTTTTATCTCCAAATGATCTCTCTAACTGTATTTCTTTCCCTTCCAAATTTAATCGCCGAATGTCATCCCATCTAAGTCCTGATCGCCAGACTAACTCCTTCCTTCTTTCATTTATTATTACATCTATAGCCTCTTCGTAAGAAAAAAATACCCTGTTCACATAATTGCCAGTCCGAAAACGATTTACGAGTAACCTGTTTAGATATTGAGATGCAACTACCAAATCATTTCTCCTTGCTGCACATTCGGATTTTATTAAATAAACTTCATCTGTAGAAAGTCCAGAATAGGGTAATAAAGTTGCGCCTGAATAGCCCCTTTTCATTTTTGTAAGACCATTAACCGGGGAATAGGTAAAGTAGATTTCCTTTCTCAAATCACCACTCGCATATAGTCCTAATAATAAACTTGACACTGTTATATTTTTGGGCGAATTATATAGAATGGATTGGTAATTTTTCCCAATATTGGCATTAATCAGGTTCTCTACATTATCTCTTAAGAAGGGAGTGGTCGCAGTAACATTGATCGTATTATAATCAATTAGTTTATCATACATATGCAGGCAACTGTCGGCATATTTCTCTGCCAAAGGATACTGACGCATACTTAGACTTATCCGTGCTCCCAGAGCATAAGCAGCAGGTCTATTGGCTCGATTACGATTAGCTGTTATCTCAGAGGACAACAAATTAGTCGCCATTTGTAAATCAGCAAAAATTTGTAAATAAGTATCTTCCAAATTAGCTCTTTCAGCAATTTCATCCACATTGGGACTTAATCTCAATGGGATTCCAAGTGTTGTAGAGGCATTCTCCACATCATAAGGTGCTGCAAAATTCTTGGCTAAATCAAAAAAAGCAAAAGCTCGTATGAAGTATGCTTGACCGAGAATATAATCATACTTATTTTTATTTCCCTCAGTTCTTTTTAAATTTTTCATACCAGTAATAACTGAATTAGCATAAAAAACAGACTCGTAAGAATAATTCCAATCTTCCACATTGTTTTGACCTTCAAACAGATCTGATGCCCATATATAGGAATTGCGCTCAATCAAAGAAAGCGATAACCAATCATTTTCATTAGCTATTACATATTCATCCGAAGCTAAAAGTGGCAGTGCAGAAGAATAATTGATGCGAAAGAAATCTAACATCTGCTGATAATCGTCCAATGTTTTGGGTGATACAATATCAGTAGAGGGCTTGACCTCTAAAAAACTATCTCTACATGATGTAAGGCTTGATAACGTAAACAGCAATACGGTATATAACATACCTTTTATATATAATTTTACATTCATAACAAATTTCTTAAAAGTTGGCATTGATTCCGATTGCATAATTTCGAGGTATCGGTACAAGTGGTGAATCTGGATCTTGTCCGTGTTTATTGGCCTTCCACAACATACCGATATTATTAGCATAGAAAAACAACTGGTATTCTCGGATACTAATTTTATTGAATATACCTGTGTAAGAAAGCCGAATATCTTTTAGTCTAACTGAACTGGCATCTTCTACTAAGCGGGATCCATACTTATATAAACTCTCTCGGTTGGTGTCGAATGGATACATCATTGCTGGGACATCAGTTTTCAATTCATCACCAGCTTTTAACCAACGGTTGCCATAGTCAGCCTGCATATAGTTCGTCAACAATTCTGAATAGACAATGGACTGTCTTCGATATTTATGTCCTGATTTAAAAGTAATATTAAAGCTTAGATCAAAATTTTTATATCTAAAAGTATTCATCAAGCTTCCAAAAAAAGTAGGTGTTGCCGTACCAGAATAAACCAGATCCTCGCTATTGGCATTAGTCATTATACCGCTATAATTTTGACTTTCCTTTCCATCAAGAATTCCAGTGGGATTTCCAGAAGCATCTAATGGTAGATAGGGAAAACTAAATAAAGCATATAATGGATATCCTTCCAAAGGATTTATAAAATTGCCGGTTACGATATCGAAATTATTTTTTTGTCGCCCTTTATAGTTGGTTATTTCATCTTTAACCCAACTGAGCAACATGCTTGTTTCCCATTTGAAGTTATTGATAAGATTACGACTGTTTAATGTCACATCCCAACCTGTTGTCATCATATCGGCAGCATTGCCTTTAAGGGAAAGCACACCTGTTTGTGGGGCCAGTGGACTATTGGCAATCAGATCACTACTGGACTTATGGTAATATTCTACTGTTCCAGACATACGTCTGGATGCCGTCTCAAAGTCTGCCCCAATATTCCCAATCCCTACCTTCTCCCAGCGTAAAGAAGAATTTGGTGGATTGGAGATTACGAGATAATTGTTACCAAAACCATTGATCCCCGTTCCTGCTAAAGTAGTTAAATAGGCGGATACTGATTTATCTATATTTCCATTATAACCGTAGGATGCTCTCAAGCGCACTACTGGGATAGTATTAAAATGATAGAAGTTTTCATCAGAAAATTTCCATAGTCCACCAATAGACCAAAGCGGTACACCTTTTTGATTAGATTTTACACCAAAGAGATTAGATTCATCACGACGTGCACTGATTGATAACGTATAGCGACTATTGTAAGTATAAGACCCGTTGAAATACAAAGAGCGGTTGCGATCTATCGTTCCTCTGTTTGCGATTCGACCTGGGATCCTACTATTACGGAAACCATAATATTGCGGAAATTCCTTTGAAAAATCCATCGCATTATTCCCAGAGATCATTGTTTCTTCATCGTATCCATAACGACGATCTGTCGATGAATGCGAGCTATAATCCCGTAGTTCGTAGCCTGCTAAGGCATGAATTTCATGTCGACCCAATGACTTATCCAAATTAAGTTGTGCCCTACCTGATCGGTTGATATATTGACTATGATCATCATCCAGTATACCTCCCACGGGTATTGGATGTCTCACTAAATCTGTATTGGGATCGATCTGAGTAAAGGAATTGATCAGATTACGTGTAAAATAAGACTGTAAAAGGTAATGGCGATTATTCTTATGTAATCCTTTTTGAAATAAATATTCTCCAGAAAAGTTCAATCCTTTAACGATTTCCACGACTAACTGATGGTTAAGTCTATAGTCCGTTCCACGAATAGCACGATTGGCATCAAGTTCATGCGCGGGGAAATAGGACCAGTCTAACATTTTTTCGTTATCAATAGCATCAATAAAACTAAAGCGTAGATCTTTTACCGTTTTTAATGCCACTCCAAAATCATCATACATGCGATCATAAGGATAACGTGGTGTCAGATAGGGATCCATAATTGCAGTATTTTTACTATCCGTAAAGTAGATATCAGATGAAAGCGTTACTCGACCTTTCCAGATACTGAATGTATTTTTAGCTGTAAATGTATGACGCTCGTCCAATTGATTCACGACATTTCCACTATTTCGGTCATATCCTCCCGAAAGAAAATAAGTATGTACATCACTTCCACCACGAACTGATGTCGAATACTGTTGATTGAACCCAGACTTGTAAACATTTTTAGCAATATCATGTCGACCATCATAAGTACTAAGCCTGTCTACAAGAGTAACTGAATCGGCAGGAGAAATCAGTCCCATTTTACGCTGCTGTAACATGGCTACTATTGGTGATATCGGAGAAAAGCCATCCGATATATTCCAAAAATATCCCTTTTCAAATAGGGATGTTTCCATTGCTATATACTCTTTAGATGAAAGCTGAGGGCGATAAAAGATATTAGGTTTCTGTGAAAGATTAAGATTTGAGAGCACGGTAACCCGTGGCTTTTGATTGGTTCCTCTTTTCGTATTGATCACAATAACGCCATTACCAGCTCGTATTCCCCAAATTGAGGCAGCAGCAGCATCCTTTAGAACAGTAATACTTTCAATATCATTTGGATTAATACTAGAGAGTGCACCTTCGTATGGAAAATTATCCAACACAATCAGGGGCATTTGATTACCATAAATCGTACTATTTCCCCTTATGGTGATTGGCGATTTACTTTCTGGATTTTTATTAAATACCAAACCATTTGTCACTCCCTCTAGCCTGTCCAACACATTTGTACTAACAGTTCTATTCAAAAGCTCGTTATCAATCTGCACAAAACTCCCCGTAGCGCGTTCTTTTGGTATTTTTTGATATCCGGTCGATAATACTTCCACTTCATCAAGCTGGTTATCTTCAGGTATCAATTTCACCGTTAATGATACCCCTGCAGTATAATTGAGTTCGTGGCTTTTAAAACCGATTGAAGAGAATCTGATCTTTCCACTTTTATTATAGACCGTCAATTTAAACTTTCCATCTTTGGAAGTTTTAACTTGTAAATTTTCGGCTTCAACTCGGACCGACACTCCTTGTAGTGGTGTACCATCGTTGGAAGAGACAACTACACCATTAAGCTCATATTTTACCTGCCCATTCACCCCGCTGTCCTTGCGGGGTGTCTGAGCTGATAAACATAAACTATGAAATACTGCAATGATCATGATACAGGATATCGCAATTACTTTAATAGCCTTTAACAAGCATATGAGTATATTAAAGGCATGGAGCATTGGAGAAGGCAGAATCCATAACACCAGCTTCCAATGTATTTTTATATATGAAACGGTAGCTTGATCATGCTCTTGTAGAGCGTAATCATTTCTAACGTTTTCAATTTTTAGTATAGAACTTTTCAATGTGTTTATTTTTTGGTTTGTTTTTGATTGAAGACCAAAAAATAACTCAAGATTTGAGACAGTATTTTTCCTTGAGGATAGCACACAGCTCTCCCTATTGCAAGTTTTTTGCATTCTTTTAAGGTTTATACTGAAAGTGAATCAGGAGCTAAAAATTAGGTAATAAGCACCCTGTTCAACTTTCAATAGTTAAAAAATAAAATGGAAAAAATGCAATTTTAAGTTGTCGTCAATTGGTTATATAATGGTCTACATTATTGCATTTTGAATGGATAGTCAGCATAGTGACTTTGCGCAACAGATCTAATCTGCAGGCTTGATGATGTTTTTTTGAAGTTGTTTTAATTTTGACATACTCATCTTCTAAATTATTTATAATGATGAGTCTACTGTATGTGAGAACTATAGCAAGTTCCTATCTACCATTCCACAGGACTCTCACCCCCCACAAGATGGATTTACGATAGGAACCCGTAAGCTATAGTTTGTACAATTATACAAAGAAATAACTTAACGGGCATTATCCTATCGCCTCGCCTGTGATAAATTGTGAGAGTTTGTGGACGAGACTCATTTAGTCATAATGCCCTCCTAGTGAAACTTCCTCTAGGAGTTATTCAAAGATAGCAATAATATTTATTCGATACAAATTTGTATCGAATAAATATTAATATTCTTCGAACTTTTGAGTTATGACACATTATTCTGATATTGAATTGGAGATTATAAACATTTCTTTAGGAGTTACAATAAAATTAAAAAGGCTTGAAAATAACTTATCTCAATTAGATTTAGGTAACATGAGCAATACTGATAATACTATCGTTGGAAGAATAGAACGTTCTGAACATATCAGCAGTTGGTTGAATATTTATAAAGTTAGTCAAGAATTAAATATAGAATTTAGCTCCTTATTTATTTTGAAGAAAGAAATTGAAATTTTAAAAATGATCGATAATTGTCTAGTTATTGAAAAAAGACTTACTAAAGAAAAACAAAGTTTCTACAATTCTCTTAAAATTCGGATTCAAAATCTTTTTATAGAATTAAAATCCGCGAACGAAAAGCCAAAAAATATTGAATTATAAATTTTATTAATTTCATCCAATATATTAAGTACTATACTGATTATTACGCTAAACCATTCTTCTGGATATTCTTCTATGGCTTAATTCCCACTTTAATATCAGATGTCACCATTGGAAAGTTATTAAGAAAATGATCATCACGGCATCTACTGCAATTTCCATTATATTAAGCTACGTAATATGAAACGTGAATCAAGTTTAATAACTTTTTTAAAACTGTATTTAAGACTCCTTATTGGTTTTATTATTATTTCAATAATCACGGGTAAAATTCCTTGGAATGACTTACATGGTTTAATTAAGTTCGCGTTATACTTTAGCTTAGCTTTGTTTGCTATTGCTTTGATATTTTGTGTATTATACTGGATTGTTAAAATTATTAAAAGACAATAAAAGCATAGAATTTTAGTAAACACGCGACCTATGACAGTAAAACTTTACGAGATATTTCTTGACAACAAAAAAATTGGAACGACTGAACTAGAAAATGCAGATGCACCAATGGGTGTTGTTTATGGTCGTGTAACGTTTGACCATATTGATTCAGGCTATGACTTTTTAAAAACTTATTGCGTGAATAACAATATCGTAATCATTACTGACTATCCAGAAGACAAATTGATTGGAACAGCGAACATTCCTAATTTGACAGTGGTCAATCCAAATGGAATTGAAATTAAAGGGCAAGTAACAAATATTGAAGGAATGGACAGTGACGTTTTTGAAATTATAATTTGTGGTATATCATATCCATTTTTTGAAGAAGAATTTCCACATCACGTAAAAACATATAATGACCAATTCAAAGAAATCTAATTACGGTAGATAAAGTACTATAAGGCATTGCCAAAAGTATATATCTAAAATACCAATCACATTATAGGAAAAATTTATCGTGATTATCGGTTGCATGCTGGATATGTCCAAAAAATTGGAAGCAGCTTCCAAAAGCGAATAAAAATCAATTGCACACCATAGAGTGTGCAATTGGTTAAAATGTTACTTATACATTAATGATCGATAGTGCCGACAATAGCAAAAAAACAACATAGGAAGTTCTAACTTTACTCATACTAGTGCTTTATCCATTCAGCGGTCTTGATTCTATGATCAAAAAATGTCCCACACGGTCTTTGATCACCCATTTCCCATCACCTTTAACATAGTAATCCTCGCATTTTACGCTGTAGTCCGTCAAGATGTCTTTCCCTTCTATTTCCCTTACCATCTTGATCTGGCTGAATGATATACCGCTTGCAGTATCACCGTCGATATTGACCGTGTGCTGTCCATTTAAGGTGAAATAGGTTTTAACCTGTGCTGCATGCATATTAAAATCCCGCTCCATATTATCCCTTCCCGATACATCGGCAACCAGATTTCCGCCCATATAGACCTTATAGGTAACATCCTCTGCAAACAGCTGCATTACCTCTGCGATTTTCCACTCATCGCTCAGATAAGCATAATTGTCGATTAAATCTCTCAGCTCCTGTTTTTCTTTTAAAATTTCAAGTGTCATAATGAATTGTATTTATTGTTATAAAATTTGTTTTTGTATAATTTCTGAATTCAATTTTGTGCATTTTTTCTTGGTCGTGCTTCATTTAAACCTTTACCGTTTCAACTGTTTGATGGTTCAAAAGTAGATCATATCCGGTCTCATTTTATTACTCGTTACCTAAAGGTTAGCGGCTAATAAATAGGTTACAAAAAAGCTTTGATTGTGGCATTCAGCGTAATATAATAGCTATAAATCCTTTCCAAATGTGCCAGGGGGTGAGATTTATGGTACTGGTTGAATAGGATTCTATGGAAGAATTATGGTAAATTTGCTTACAATTTATTAGCAGTTACTAGAAGGTTATCGGCTAACGTTTAAATAATCAACAGTAAGGAAATGAAGCAATCTGATGAAATAAGTGCAGAAAACAAGGTGTTCACCGATGAATGCCATACAATGATGAATGCGGTCAGTGATACACTTTACGCAATCGGTGGGAAGTGGAAACTGATGATCATCATAGCCATGGCAAGGGGAAATAACCGTTTCAGCGAACTGCAGAAACAGGTTAAAGGTATTTCCGCAAGGGTATTGTCAAGCGAACTTAAGGAACTTGAGCTCAATGGTTTTATTATAAAAAAGGTATCCGTGGGATATCCCGTAATGATCGAATACGAGCTGTTACCATATAGTCATACTCTGGAAGAACTTGTTGGCGCAATGACCAGATGGGGAATCCAGCATAGGGCGAAAATAAAAAGCGAAAGGTCTTCCGGTGGTAAAAAGGACTAAATATTGATGTTAAAATACTTTTTCGCCTGAAGAATCATTGGGATTCCTTGCTAGCAAATACCTGCCGAATTTTGGTGGCTAGAGTATAAAATATTCTTTCTGCTAGTAAATCCAACAATTGCTTTCCAGTGCTAGATTTATAAATGATCGCACGTCCGGAGGGATTTCTCTTTTTTATCTAACCATGTTAGTACCCTATTATTTTTGATAAAAATATCACCGGAACTAAACATTAATCAACCATTCTCTTCTTGATCAACTCCAACTCTCCTGCTATTACATCTGGCCAACGAGCAAAACCTTGTCTAATAATCTCTTCACTATCTGCTATAGTAAATAACTGAGAGATACTAAAGGCTGATTCTCGGATACCTGCAATATGTCTAAAAGTTAGCTGTGCTTTGCTTTTTGCAGTTTTTACTGCTTAAGGATGATTGAGTATATATTCTTGGTGTATTTGCTTTAAATTCATCTGTATATTTTTTGATAGATTAATAGATCAATCAGAAAACCCGTAAGAATTTCCCTTCTAACACTTCATCTGGCACATCAAGTATCTGCTCGATCACTACTGTAGCAGACTCTTCCTTAAATTTACTCATAAACACCCATAGATCATTTACTTTTGTCGGGACAAAATGCTGTATAACATCATCCACACTATTGTCAGACTTTAGGATATTATATCCTTTATGTTTTAAATCCTTCAAAATCTCAGTTGTCAATGGTACATTCATCGCAATTAATATCTATCATTTTCACCTCATTCAAACAGGCTAAATTTCGATCTTAAGCCCTATACCATAAAGTGAACTCACAGAACACACTCCTGCTTTGATTAAATATTGAACAGGATGAACACGCAAGAATGTTGAGCAACCGATTATCTTATATCTTGTCCATCCTTATTCAATATCCAAAGATAAATAATAAAGCTAAATATATTAGTTTTTATTTACTGCAAATTTTAGTTTTATTATTTTTTAATTGATTTTTAGCATTATATTCCTTTGCAATACGGTTTCCCGTAAATATTCCCAAATTCTATAGATATATTCGCAAAAAAGTAATAAATGAGAGTAGATAGACTTAATTGAGTAAATGTGGAAATAATTTATCAAAACTGAATTGAAATTAAAAGTTTATTATATAACAGATTTGATGGATGAGAAATTTTCAATTTTTATACATTTTGAATAGAAATCATCAATAAATGCATGCTGATTTGAAGAATTAATTTCTAATTAACGCTTAATTACAAATAAAAACTAATCTACATCTATCATTAAAAACATCTTATTTCAAGTAAATTGTTTAAATAATATGTTTTTCATTAACTTAGTCCAGTTTGACTAATCAAAACCCATATAAGATTCATCTAATCTATGAAAAATAAATTATCTGATGTATTAAAAAAGCTATTTCTTAGTTCTCTTGCAGGTATAGCAGCAAATAGTACAGTGCAAGCAGAAGCTGTAATAAATGCACCAGGCTCAATATATAAAGAAAATGAATTCTCTATAATTAAAGAGAAAGATCTAAGCCCAAAGTTATTATTAAAATTAAATAACAATTCTGGCTGGTCACTTATATCACATCGGAGTCATCGATCGCATTCATCACATAGATCACATTATTCTGGTGCTTCAAGCAGTAGCTCTTCTGGGTCGACGAGCTCTAGAAGTTCAAGTTCTCGCAGTTCATCTTCTACAAGCTCAACCAGCGGTTCTTCGACAACTCGTCCATTGGGCTTTAGCAGTAGCGGATCATCAAGTGGTTCTGGTAGCTCAAAACAAACTTCATCGTCTACTAATAAAAATTCTCCTACTAAAACTATAGCAGGTCTAAGCGCCACTGCTTTAAAACTCGGAGATCGAAATCTAAAACGTGATATGTCTGGAAGCGATGTGACCGAACTTATTAATATTTTATTAAAAAAAAGATATCTCCTACTGGAAGATGGACAAAATCAAGTATATGGAACATATACATACGACGAAACTATTGAAGCAACGGTTAAGAAATATCAAAAAGATAACAATTTGACTGGGAGTGGTAACTGTGACGCATCAACGGCATATCACTTACTAAATAAATAAAATGAAGGTAGAATTTAATGAAAATAATAAAATCGTACTAAAGATCCAAAGTACTCTATATAGTATATCTGTTGTACATAAATGTTTCTACTGGTACTCTGGAAAGTTTGACATCGATATCGAAAGTGTGGGCGATAATTTAATAATTAAGATGTCAAATATTCCTGATGATACGGATAAAAACAGTCTTATATCTAAGATAAAAAAAGATCTAATAGATTTCAACACTAGAGAGGTAATAGCTCTTGAAACTAAAGATATAAGGACTTTATTAATTGCAAAGGCATTTGCAAACGATGATGAATATGACGAATCTCCTCCAGGAATTTTAGATGATCCTATTGGATTTAATCCATTTGATTTTAAAAAATAAGATATGGATGTAGGAACAATTAAAGAATTTCGGAAATTTAAATCGATTGATAGATATAATACTGGAACGAATACTTACTTCCTTCTTCCATTTCGCTTTCATCAGGTCAATAATGAAAAGGAAGTATTGGTTAATGAAGTTGGAGATTTTCTTATTGTGCCAATAGGCACGTCAACAAGAATTGCAAATCGTCAAATTAACGACAAGGAAGAAATTTATGCTGATCTTATTGCTAATTTTTTTATTTCAGAAAAACCAATTCCTGATTTAATCGACATTTTAGCAACGCGGTACCGAACTAAAAAGTCTTTTCTAGATGAGTTCACCGCGTTACATATATTTGTGGTATCCTTACGCTGCAATCACTCTTGCCATTATTGCCAAGTATCACGAGTTTCTGAAAATAAACAGGATTTTGATATTTCAATCGCAGATTTAAAAGCTGGTATTGATCATATGTTCAGAACACCGTCTTCTTCAATCACAATGGAATTTCAAGGTGGTGAACCTTTACTAGCTTTTGATAAAGTAAAATACGGTATTCAATACGCAAATCTCCTAAACGAAGTGCACAACAAAGAAATTACATTTGTTATTTGTACTAATGCGACTGTGTTCTCGGACGAAATACTGGAGTTTTGCGCACAACACAATGTTGTAATATCTACATCATTAGATGGACCAGCATTTCTACACAATGCAAATAGACCAAAGACAGGAACTAAAAGTTATGAAATGGTTATGCAGGGTATTGAGCTAGCAAGAGAAAAGCTTGGACACGATAAAATATCTGCCCTGATGACAACAACAACTTTAAGTTTAGACTATCCTATTGAAATCATTGATAATTATATTGAAAACGGTTTTAGTAATATATTTTTACGTCCCATAAGTCCTTATGGATTTGCATTGAAAAATATAAAGAAAAACCATTATCAGACACAGCGATATCTTGATTTTTATAAAAAAGGTTTGGACTATATTATTCAACTAAATAAAAATGGACATTTTATGGTTGAAGATTACACAACTGTTGTTCTAAAAAAAATTCTAACTCCGTTTCCTGTTAATTATGTGGATTTACAATCTCCTGCAGGAATGATCAATAATGTTGTGGTATTTAATTATGATGGTAGTGTATATGCTACTGATGAATCTAGAATGCTAGCAGAAAATCAAGATTTTACTTTTAAGCTGGGCCATGTTCAAGATAGTTATCATTCTCTTTTCTATGGTGAGAAAGCTCAATATTTTTCAAAATTCTGGTCCAATGAAACGTTGGCAGGCTGTGCTGATTGCGGTTTTCAAGCTTATTGTGGAGCAGATCCAGTATTTCACTACGCATCGCAAGGGGATTTAGAAGGATTCAGACCCACATCAGATTTCTGTACAAAGAATATGGAAATCATTCGACATATTTTTGACTTAATAGACAGAGAGGGAAACGATATCATTAAAATTTTCAATTCTTGGATTAATAATACTCCTAAAAATTAGTTCAATATTATGTTTCAACTTAAAACAAGGGGTATCCCTATAAATCTGACCGCCCCAACTGTAGCTACTATAATATCTCAGACTTGGAGTAAGGATTTGGTCGCAAATACGCCATCTGGTCAAACTGTATTTTTATTTAAGAATGTCCCTCCTATACAAGACAAAATCATGATAGTTGGTATAGCGACTTTGGAATATCTAGAAGAAGGAGATATTATATATATTGACACAAATGGTAGTATTCATACACTTTTTAGGAAAAATTCTCATCATAATGCTCTTTTTATAACTGATAGATGCAATAGTAATTGCTTAATGTGTTCACAACCGCCTAAAAATGTGGATGATCTTACACACTTCTTCAACATTAATACATCACTTATTCCATTAATTCCGAAGGACACAATAGAACTTGGAATTACTGGTGGAGAGCCAACTTTATTAGGTCAAAGGTTTATTACACTTTTGGACCAAATAAAAGACGAGTTACCAAATACTGATATTCATATTCTGACAAATGGAAGGAGTTTCGCCTGGAAGCATATTCCCCAGGCCCTAAGTAGTATTAATAACGAACGAATTGTATACGGTATTCCAATATATTCGGATTACTATAAACAACACGATTATATTGTTCAAGCAAAAGATGCATTCAATCAGACAGTTTTAGGGCTACATAATATGGCAAAGTTTAACCATAGATTAGAATTGCGAATAGTACTGCATAAAGAATCTTTTAAGAGGCTTCCACAATTAGCAAAATACATTTACATGAACTTTCCATTTGTTGAACATATAGCATTTATGGGATTGGAATACACTGGTTATACTATTGCAAACAAAGATTTATTATGGATGGAACCAACCGAATATTCAGATGAACTGGAAGATGCAGTTTTATACCTCAATGCAATGGGGATGAATGTTTCTATTTATAATTTACAATTATGTCTATTGAAACCTTCCCTTTGGCAATTTGCACAAAGATCGATATCAGATTGGAAGCAAAATTATTTAAAAGAATGTGAATCCTGCACTAAGACAGAAAGGTGCGGTGGAGTTTTTGCAACATCAAAAAAACATAGCCAGTTGATTCAAGCAATTAAGTAGATGAAAGAGAATAGAGAAATTAAAATCCATAAAAGATTATTTTTAACAGTAGGTATATTACTATTGATTAATCCAGTAATCATTTATCTAATTTCTAGCTCAATATGGGTAAGTTTAACTATTTCTATATCAGCTATTCTTGTTACTGCTTTCATTAATGAAAGTCAACGCTTTAACGTATTATCGACAATATGGTTAAATTTTATGTTTGTGCTATCATTTTTCTTGCATGCAGAAGTGATCTTTAGTTATAAATTCTCTGATTATATTATCGAAGATTTATACAGTATAAAACAAAATTATTATTTCAATAAACCATATTTAAACAAAACATTTCAAGACAAAGAATTTCTAGTAAAATATAAGACAAATGCGCAGGGCTTCAGAATTGGAGAAGAAGATGATCCGGACACTCGAGTTGAACTGTGTGATTGGTTGTTTATTGGTGACTCATACACGCAGGGCGCTCAGGTTGAGTACGAAGAATTATTTACAAGTAAACTCTTCAATGATTATTCCAATAAAATAATCGTTAATGCTGGAATAAGTGGCTTAGGTATAATAGATGAGTATTATTACTATATCAATGAGGGAAAAAATCTTAAGGCCGACAAAGTATTCTTACAGATATGCAATTTTAATGATTTTATGAAAGTCGAAAAGAGGACTTCTGGATTCTCAGATTATCTCATGCATTACTCTAATTTTGCACGTTTCATACTTTACGATTTTAAGTATGCTAACCCCGCAGCATTGCCCTTGGGAAGATGGACTGAACCTTTTTACCCAGACCAAAAATCAAACAGAGACTTCAATATCTTTTACAAAGAACAATCGGATAAAAAGTTAAAAGACCTCGAAAACTTTCGTTTTTACCTGAATAAATTTGCAAAAGCAGTCAAAGACAATGGTGCAGAGCTTGTTATATTGCAAATTCCAACTAAAGAACAGGTATCATATAAATATCTTAACGAGGTTTTAAGTGATTTTGATATTGATATAGATGATCTTGATATGCAATTTCCAAATAAGTGGTTATCTACGCTTTCTAAAGAAAACAAAATTGTACATATCGATCTATTAGATGATTTTGCAAATTCGGAAATACCTTTATTCTTTGATTTTGATGAACACCTCAATATAGCAGGGCATCAGCAAATAGCAACTAGTATTTCCAAACATATTAATAATAAAAATCATAAAGTGCGCAGCACAGTATTAAGTAAATTAAATGTTGGCGATCGGTACCCGGTGTATACAACAAGTGGTCATAGCATTTTCTTTCAATCTTGGCGAGATGGAAATATGGAGCTTTTCCTATCAGATAGTAACCTAAAAGAAAATAGAAGGATTACATGGAATAAGACAGATGAATTACACCCTTGGCCTTCCCCTAATGGAGAAGAAGTTGTTTTTACTGAAGGTGATCAATCATTAAACAATACAAAAGTGGTCATCATGAATAGTGATGGTAGTAATAGGAAATACCTGACAGATGATCCATCGACTTACGGAGCAATACCAAGTTATAACTATAGAGGTGATAAAATCGCATATGCAGCATGGCATCATCTAGATGGAAAATATACGAATCCTTACATCGTTGTACAAAACTTACTGAATAACGAAAAAACAATTATAACATCAGATGAATTCGAAAATTGGCGCCCTATTTTTTCACCTGATGAAACGAAGTTATATTATATTGCAAAGGATAAAAACAATCAATTCGATATTTATCAATACTCTTTTGAAAATAAAACAATAACAAATCTCACAAAATCTGATTATGACGAATGGGATCCATGTATCTCTAGAGATGGAACTAAAATGGTCTATGCGGCTCGCAAAAAAGACAATTGGGATCTTTTCCTCTTAGATTTACAAAGTGGAAAAAAAGCTCAATTAACAGATTCAAAAGGAAATGAATGGGATCCAAACTTCTCACCTACAGGCGATTCAATCAACTATGCTGCCACCTATGGATTGAGAAATGGTATTTTTAAAATGTCATTAAATTAGAAACATGCCTTTTGCCTCTATACCATTTTTGATATTTTTTTGTTTTGTTACTCTGATCATATTGATTACAAAAGATCAATTTAGGTCATATATAATGGTTTGTGCCAGTTGTTGTTTTTATGCCTGGGCAGGCTTATCAAGTTTCATTTATCTTATTGTGATATCACTTTTCACCTACTTTGCCGCAATGAGTATGAAGAACTATGACAAAAACAAAATCTGCTATTTTGCTATTCTTGTTATTCTACTTTTACTTTTATCATCCAAATATACATATCTACCAGAATACATAAATCGCCTTACTCCATACACATTTGAACAAGCTTCCTATATTATTCCTATAGGTATATCTTTCTATTCATTACAAGCTATTGCTCTACTAGTTGATATAAAAAACAATAAATATACTTCAAGAGTATCTTTGAAAGACGTAACACTATTTGTTAGCTTTTTCCCACAATCATTAGCTGGTCCAATACATCGAGCATCCGAGCTTATACCTCAATTTAATAAAAATAGTCCTATTGAGATAACTTCGCTTGCCATCGGATTTAAAACATTATTATTTGGTCTTTTTTGTAAGTTAATTGTAGCTGATAAGTTAGCACTACTTATTGAACCTATTTTAGGTAATCAGCATAAACATGATGGATTACTTCTTTATACTTCGATAATCTTATATTCTATTCAAATTTATTTTGATTTTTGGGGATATTCACTAATGGCAATCGGTATAGGGAAATGCCTTGGATATGATATAAAGATTAATTTTAGAAATCCATATCTAGCGTCCTCAATTAAAGATTTTTGGCATAGGTGGCACATTTCTTTATCTCAATGGATGAGAGATTATATTTATATCTCATTAGGTGGTAACAGAAAAGCTTATTTAAACTTTTTGTTTGCACTTTTTGCTACATTTCTCTTGAGTGGAATTTGGCATGGAATATCTCTTAACTTCATAATATGGGGTCTAATCCATATGTTATTGTTTATCATTGACGATATTTTAAAAAAACACTCAGGGAACTCTAAAAATAAATATTTTAGGAGATTATTTTTCTTAGCAACTATCCCCTTTACATGGTTAATATTTCGAACTAGTAATCTTGAAGATTTATCTAATATATTAAAAAAGATTTTTTTCTTAACTGACGAATGGTCACTAACATCCTCAACTTCGTATTTCACGTCTAACGTAAATTTATTCTATTTAATTACCTGTCTTTTAATAGTATTATTGGTCAATTCTAAATTTGTATACAACCGAATGAATTTGATGCCAATTACAAATACAGAAAAGATACTGGACTCAGCATTTTTAATTACTTGCTTATTATTTATCATTTTATTTGGGGATATAGGACAGCAACACTTCTTATATTTTAATTTTTAATTGCCATGTCATATATCTTAGGAATTTCAGCTTTTTATCATGATGCATCAGCTTGCTTATTAATAAATGGGAAAATTAGAGCAGCTGCTCAAGAAGAACGTTTTACTCGAATTAAAAATTCTGCATCATTTCCTATTAATGCTATTAGATTTTGTCTTAGCGAAGAAAACCTGACTATTGATGATATTGATGCAGTCGTTTTTTATGAAAAACCTTTTCTAAAATTTGAACGGTTATTACAGACATATTATTCATTTGCACCAATGGGAATTGCATCATTTCTTAAAGCTATACCTAATTGGCTAGATGAAAAGCTATTCTTGAAGCAAAAAATAAAAAAAGGTCTTCAAGAAATTGGACCTTACGATAAAAAAAAATTGAAACTGTTATTTTCAGGCCATCATCTTTCTCATGCTGCAAGTGCTTACTACCCATCTCCTTTTTTAGACGCTGCTATTTTAACAATTGATGGTGTTGGAGAATGGACAACAGCTTCAATATTTCATGCTAAAGAAGGAATAATAAATGTAGTTAAAGAAATGCCATTTCCTCATTCTGTAGGCTTATTATACAGCGCATTTACATATTTCCTAGGTTTTACTGTAAACTCGGGTGAGTATAAAGTAATGGGTCTATCTCCTTTTGGAAATATAGACGATAAAGAAACAAAGGCTTTTATAGAAAAAATTAAACAGGAGATGCTTTCTATAAACGAAGATGGCTCAATATGGTTGAATCAGAGCTATTTTCATTATGCTACCGGCCTTAAAATGATCCGAGAACATAAATGGAAAGATCTCTTTGGAATAGAAAGACGAAAACCTGAAAGTGATATTAGTCAACATCATTGTAATTTCGCTTGTGCAGTCCAACAAGTCTTGGAAGAGATTGTTTTAAAAATGGTTAAGGAGACAAAAAGGTTAACAAATTCTGAAAATCTTTGTTTAGCTGGTGGAGTAGCATTAAATTGTGTTTGCAATACAAAAATCAAGCAATCTGGTCTTTTTAATCAAATTTATATTCAACCGGCCGCTGGGGATAGTGGGGGTTCAGTAGGTGCAGCTATGGCTGTTTACCACATGTATTTTTGTAATAATAAAATAGTGATTCCAGAAAACTCAAATATTTATTTAGGACCAAAAATAAGTGAGGATGATATTCTGAAGTTAAATCGTAAACTAAAAACAGAATATACTAGATATGAAGATTTCAACGATCTATCTGCTAAAATAGCAGAGCTAATTAGTGAAGGAAATGTCGTCGGTTGGTTTCAAGATAATATGGAGTTTGGACCACGGGCATTAGGCAATAGAAGTATACTTGCGGATCCAAAAAATCCGAATATGCAAGAGTTAATAAATCAAAAAATAAAATTGAGGGAACAATTTAGACCCTTTGCCCCTGCTATAATTCAAGAGGAGTTACAAGATTTTTTCGAAATGAAAGATCCCTCACCATACATGCTTTACACGAGTAAAATTAGATCTGAATTCAGAGTTCCGCTTCCTGAAAACTTTCATGAATTATTAATTAATCAAAAACTTAAAGTAAGAACCAGTATATTTCCAGCAATTACACATGTAGATTACAGTTCGCGGATCCAAACTGTGTCGAAGAAATTAAACCCGAAATTTTGGGAATTGTTGCAAAATATTAAAAAGCATACTGGATATCCAATTGTATTAAACACTAGCTTTAATGTACGTGGTGAACCGATCGTATGTTCTGCAGAGGACGCATATAACTGTTTTATGACTACAGATATGGATATATTGGTAATACAAAATTATGTTTACTTTAAAGATAAACAACGTACCAGCTCGCATAAAATGAATTCAAAATTTAAACTCGATTGATATTATGGAATTTTTAAAAGACTTATTTGATTATATTAAGGAAAGAAAAAAATACTGGCTTTTACCAATGATCATTATATTACTAATAATTGGATTGATTATAGTTGTTGGTGGAAATAGCGCATTAGCTCCTTTCATTTACACCATATTTTAATTAGCAATGACTAGAAACAAAAAAGATTCTGCTATTGTTGTTATAGCAATGTTAATTTTAATCTTTTTATTTAAAAACCATTTCATATTGTTATGGATTGCTCTAATAATTTCTTTACTAAGCTTAATATCTGACAAATTTACTGCCATAATACATTTAGTTTTATTAAAAATTACTCATATAATTGGCGAAATCGTACAGAAAGCCATTCTCATTAGTGTATTCTTCATTATTCTAACTCCAATAGCATTACTTTCAAGACTACTAGGAAAAAAAGATATCATGATGTTAAAAAAGGGATACAAAAGTACTTTTCTAGATAGTTCAGAAAAAATCGACAAAACGTATTTTGATAAATTGTGGTAATTCGATATTTACAGTGTTAGTTAAACAAAGACTCTTTCAAGTGAAATGAAGTATAAATAATCGCTCTTTCGAAGTAATAACGTTTTAAATACTAAAACCTTAACACTTAGCAAAACGAACGATCAATCTGTAATTCTCCGTGGCCGAGTCCACATGGATTACTTTAATAATCGCTAAACGTATTTATCGGTATATAAAAATTGGTGAAAATATTAGATTCTAAGCACGTGAGATATTTACAAGCTTTACAACAAACAATATTTGTTTTGAATTAATGTTTTGAGTAAATTCATCAAATAATACCTAAAGATACTAACCAAACCATGTAGTTATGGCATTACCCTTATTAGAAGCTAGAAATTTAATTAGTGAATCTGTTTTTTTAGAAAAATTAAATGATCTTACATGTACTATTTCATATCCATATCTAAACGTTCAATTTGAATTAAAAGGCTTATATAATATTTACAAGTATTTTTATGATCAGTTTAAAGGATGGGAAGATCTAAAGGTATCGGCTCCCACAATTCTTAATAGTAGTCATAGTTATTTTAAAGATATATTAATTTCTCTACAGCGCTTTATAACACAAGAGCTTCAGAACCAAAATAATTCGGAAAAGACAATAATCTCATTGTTCACCAGAGATACATTAAGTAATATTAAAAACCTTAGAAATACTACTCCCTTTCCTTTTGATTCTCCAGAAGTCGAATTTCTTATAGCGCTTAGAAACAAAAATCCGCATTTAGTCGACTCTGCCTATTATTATTTCGTTGGGGGTAATCAATCTATGAATTCAACTTATGCACTTGAAGGTATGATAATGGCTTATGAATTTCGTAATCAAGACAATTCGCATATATTCAATCGACGAGTAAAAGAAAAGAATTCTTTCGATAGATTGCGCTCTCGATTTGAGTCGCTATCTAGTGATTATGAAAATGAGTTAACCACCCACATTTCCAAATTGAAACAGGATTTCAAAGATCGTACAGATGAACTTGAAGAATTTAAAACTACAAAAGAGAAATCTGTTGCAGATTGGTTCATTAGTGAGAAAGGAGCAATTGAAGTATTCAGAAAAGAATCGCAAGAAGGAATCGACAACATTCAAGCAAGTTATCGTAGTAAGGTAGAATTAGACGAACCGATCAAATACTGGACCACACGTGCTAAAGAATTGAGAACAAAGGGCAATTGGTTATTAGCAGGAATTCTATCTGTGTCACTCATTTTCGCTTGTGCAGTCTATTTATTGTTATGGCACACACCAGCTGATCTGATGGTATCTATATTCAACGGTGATAAGGGTGCTGCAATACGCTGGTCAATTATCTTTGTTGTTTTTGTCTCTATATTCTTTGTCGTTGCAAGAGCACTTTTAAAATTCATGTTTAGCAATTACCATTTAGCCCGCGATGCGGAAGAAAGAGAAAAACTCACCTATTTATATTTATCAATGATTGAGAATGGCGCCCTGGATAAGGAAGAACGGAAGATTATTCTACAATCTCTCTTCAGTAGATCTGATACAGGATTGTTAAAGGAGGACTCCTCTCCCACTATGCCTAATATTTCAAATTTGATTACTAAGTCATAATTCATTTTTTCATGAAGGTATTACTAATTAGCGAAGAAACTCCACTATCACCGTCCTACTTAAGGATGATTGCGTATATATTCTTGGTGTATTTGGTTTAAATTCATCTGTGTAGTTTTTAAAAATTAAAAGATCAATCAAAAAACCCTTAAGAATTTTCCTTCTAACACTTCCTCTGGTACATCAAGGATCTGCTCAATAATAACTGTGGCAGACTCTTCCTTAAATTCACTCATAAACGCCAATAGTTCGTTTACTTTTGTCGGGACAAAATGCTGTATAACATCATCCACACTATTGTCAGACTTCAGGATATTGTATCTCTTATGCTTTAAGTCCTTCAAGATCTCGACTGTCAATGGTACATTCATCGCAATTAGTATTTATCATTTCCGCCTTTTTCCAACAGGGTTGACATTTCGATCTAAGTCCATTTACTATAAAGTGAACTTACATACTCCTCCCCTGATTTGATTCAATATTGAACAGGATTCAAAAATTCGTTAATGTTTAAACATAGTTTTTCACTGTGTATCTTTGCAATACCAACTATTTTAAGGATCAAAATGTAATAATTATTTTTATGGCATAAAAAATACGTAATGATCATCAATGCTACTATAATTTCAAAACCTGATGCAGGTGAGTTTCCTGAAAAAATATTCGATATCCAAGATCCCTGGAATTTAGATTATTGGTCGTGGATTAAATTTGAGGATGAGGAATATTCTGAATGGTGTGGACAATTCAGAGGTTCACCCAAATCTGTCGAAATTGATAATGAGACTAATAGTATAATTGTGTTAACATCAGCATTTTTCTTTTTGTTAGATAAAAGGACTGGTGAATTAAAGCATTCGGCACAAAATGGTCAGTACATGAACCTGACAATCGCTCCAAATGGATGCTATATTATCGCTGATTATTACAACTTAGCGATTATCACATCTGATTTATCAAATATTACATCAATTGAAAGCCCTATTTTGATGGACATGATAAAATTCGAGGGTTGGTATAATAATTTGCTAGAGTTTACCTGTGATGAATTTACAAATTGGGATAGACATTTATTAATGACATACAATCACGAAACAAATGAGATCAAGATCAAAGAATAGCATTATAAATAACTCGTTTAAATTTTTGAAATTATATATGATAATGTTATACCAATTTTAGTTGTACTATAAATCAGATTATTCAGAAACTTTTAAAGAGAAACCATGAAACAGTTGGTGACAAATTCTCCAGAATTTATCTTTTTTTCTTCATATTCCGCTCAAAGACTTTCCAATCCATATATTCAAAATGTATAGAATTTACCAAATAATTCTTCCAGCGCCAAAGGCACAATGGGTTAATTTTATATAAACGGTATAGCTTCCGGTTTTCTTTAGCAGGAGATGTCTCTTTAATAAATTCATTAAAACCAAAAGTCGAGAATCCAGGGCTTTTAAAAGAGAAATCCTGTGTTATGACATATGAACCATCTAAGTTAGCATAGGTAAAATGCCCCTCATCTAATCGATGAGCAATAAACTTATTGATGAAAGGTAAATTAGGAATCAGTAGTATACTGATAATCAAAGCAAGGATTGTTTTCTTTTTCATAGTTAATATAATAACATGCAGATGCTCTTTTAGATCTCTTCTCTGAAAAGAGTCTACTATTTAAAGTTGATCCTAAAAATCTTGATATCTATTTTCAGGATTGTAAGGAATCCTGTTAGGTTCTATCTCTTTCCATGATTTATAATCAAAATCTTTGCTTGTTAAGAGATAATGAGACCATCGCCAAAAGCATATTGGATTAATTCTGTAGAGCCTATATATTTTTTGATTCTTTTTTTCTGGATGAGTGTCTGCTATGTATCGATCAATTGCCCATTGACTAATAGATGGAGATTTAAAATTGAATTTGTCATGATTGGTATAGGATGCATCTGCATTAGAATATTTAAAGAGGTCCCCGTCTAAGCTATGAAGTAGGTAACCGTTGACAAAAGGTAGATTACTCATGAAGCCTGCGATCAGGTAAACATAGATAAATCTTAATAAGTATTTTTTAGTTTTCATATTAATTAGAGTTTGTTCTAGTAGCAGGTTGGGCAGTGATCAACAACCTTGACTTATTTAGTTATCATTAATCAATTTGATCATGTTATAGTTTATTAAAGAAAATACTGCATATTTTTCATTCAAGAATAACTATCGTTCCTGTAATGCCGAACGTCCTTAAATCTACATTAGAATGAATGACACTAAATTAAGGGTAGTAAAACGATATCCTTTTGACAAAAGGCAAAAAATATAAATAGTTGAAAGAGGGGGAATTTAAGCTTAGATCTTTGCTCGAATCCTGCTTAGGGTAGATTGTGTTATTCCTAAATAGGATGCAATGTATCCTAAAGGTATACGTCTTAAAATTTGTGGTTTTTTAAGTATTAATTCATGGTATCGTTCCTTTGCAGAGAGCATACGGAGAGAGTTAGCTTTACTTTCGCTTCGGATATAATATTGCTCGGTCAGAAATCGACCTATATAATTAAACTCCAAATGACTTTTATAAAGATGTGTCAGTGTTTCGTAGGAGAGTTCTAATGTCACACAGTCTTCCAATGCTTCAATCGCCTCAAAGCTTTTTTTCTGGCTATAGAAGCTATAGACTGAAATAGCCAGCTCTCCTTCTGTCAGCAGCCAAGAAGTATGTTCCTCGCCCTCCTCATTCAAATAATAGGTTCTTATACAGCCCTCAAGTATAAAATATATTGATCTATTTATTTCGTTTAATTCAAGCAAATGAGCCTTTTTATTAAACCGGGTAATCTTGCTATGTTCACGTATGCTTTTTTCAAGCGCTTCACTCATCGGGTAAATGCTATTAAAGACCTGCATGACTTGTGCCTGCGCCTCGTTAAGATCAATTTTTGTCATATTAAAAATTAAGGTTTATCAATCGTAACTATCAGCTATCGGTATATAACTTAAATATAGTGAAGAAATTGCGAATGACAAAAATTGGGATGTAGCTATTTTTTAACTGATCTTTTAAATTTGTTGAGTAATTGTCCCCTAATAAGCTTTGCACTTCTCTTTGGGTAACAAGACATATTAGTATAAAGAATAATATTATCTGGCAGCTTAGAAGAGCAGAAAAGCCATATCTAAGCCATTATTAATATGGCGGTTTCCACTGTAAATCACTTATATTATTTTAACACATTATAATAAAATGATAAGCTATCCATCTTTTTTAAAGTAATCACTGCCCAAAGTAATAAAAGAAGTCCGCTTACAAAATGAATTCTTAGAGAGATTATGGAGTACACTTAATCAACCAATCTCCTTTTCAGTAGTTCCAACTCCCCTGCTATAACATCTGGCCAACGAGCAATACCTTCTCTGATAATCTCTTCACCATCCGCTATAGTAAATAACTGAGAGGTACTAAAGGCAGACTCACGGATCCCTGCAATCTGTCTAAAAGTTAACTGCGTTCTACTTTTAGTGATCTTTACAGATTCAGGATGATTGAGTATATATTCGTGGTGTATTTGCTTTAAATTCATCTGTATAGTTTTTAAAAATTAATAGATCAATCAGAAAACTCTCAAGAATTTCCCTTCTAACACTTCTTCTTGTACGTCCAAAATCTGCTCAATCACTACTGTCGAAGACTCCTCCTTAAATTCACTCTTAAACGCCCATAGGTCGTTTACTTTTGTATGGACAAAATGCTGTATAACATCATCCACACTATTAAAAAAGTCATTCTAAAAAGAATGACTGTTTTATTTGCTTTATTTTTAATAGATTTATTAAACTTTAGCAAAATATGATGCTAAAATAGCTTGAAAGACCTACTGCTGAAATATGATAATTTTACTTAGTTAACTACTATTTTAAAACGATACGGCTAATTTTCCGGTGGTATGTCCCTTCTCTATTTCTATATGGGCATTAGGGATTTCCTCAAATGGAAATATTTTACTGATATGAGGTTTTAAAAGATCGTTATCTAACAAATCAGCAACATATTGCATATCAACACCATTGGGTAATACCATATTATAAAATATATTGATCCCTTTAAGTTGAAATTCTTCAGATAATGCTTCCGTTACATTCGTCCACAGACTAATCAAAGTTCCGCCTGGCCTTATAATATTTAAGCTTCGAAGTAGATGCTGATCATCTCGAACTCCATCAATAACAATGTCTATGTCATGAATAATTTCTTCAAATTTCTCCTTTTTATAATCAATAAATTCATCAGCTCCAAGTTGAAGCAAAAGATCTTTTTTAGATGCTGATGCTAAGGCAATCACATATGCTCCTGCTTGTTTTGCAAATTGGACAGCAAAATGTCCTACTCCACCGCCTGCCGCGGTAACTAATACCCGATCGCCCGGTTTAATCCCTACTTTATTTAAAGGCTGTAAAGCTGTTAGTGCTGCTAATGTTGATACTGCCGCTGTTTCGTGACTTATTTTCTTTGGTTTTAGTGCAAGATGTTCAGCGGAGGCGGCTACAAATTCGGCGTATGTCCGGCCAATATAGGGATGGTTTAAGAGACCAAAAACCTCATCGCCTACTTTGAAATTTTGAACTGATGACCCAATATCTACAATTTCACCAGAGATATCCCATCCTAAAACCAAAGGATTATCATTTCCAAATACCCAACTTACATTATTGTTACTTCTAACAATGGTATCTGCAGGATTTATACTGATGGCCTTGGTCTTAATCAACACTTCATCATGCTTTAAAGACGGCACGGGAATATCGGCAAGAGAGAAATTCTCAATTCCTCCCTGTGCACTCAATATCATGGCTTTCATGTGTAATATTTAAGCTGTAATTCCTCCATCCACAACAAAGCTCGATCCAGTAATATAACCAGCTTCTGGACCTGCAAGAAAATTGACCATTGAAGCAATTTCCTCTGGCTTCCCAAGTCTTTTAAGTGGGATGGCATTAATATATGCTTCACGGATTGCGGGATCTGCAGGCATCATATCGGTATCGATCGCACCTGGTTCAATTGTATTAACTGTTATATTACGAGGGGCAAAGTCCCATGCTAAACCTCTACCAAGGCCACCTATTGCCGCTTTGGTAGCCACATAGTCGGCCATGTTAGGTCCTCCTATTCGACGGGCACCGACCGAACCAATATTGATAATCCTACCGCCATCTGGCATATACTGTTGAACTTTGCGAATTCCTTCAATAACGGAACGAATATTAGTATCAAGTTGACGACTATATGCTAACTCCCTTTCTATCGCTGTTTCAATACTACCAGCTACAACTGTTGCTGCATTATTGACCATTATATCTATTTTTTGATATTTTTCAGCGGCTTGTTCAATTGCAAATGAAACAGCCCCTTGTTTTGCTCCATCTGCCTGTATTGCTATTGCACTCCCTCCTGCACGCTCAATCCCAGCAACAATGTCTTCTGCTATCGCTTGTGAGTTAACATATGTAAATACGACTGAGGCTCCCTCAGCGGCTAAACGTTGTACTATTGCTTGCCCCATGCCACGTGTTCCACCTGTAACAAAGGCAACTTTTCCTTTTAAACTTAACATCTTTTTTTTAATTAAATTTTATATAATAATCTCTCCTATCAGTTTTAATCATAAAAGGATAGCATAGAGATTTTGTTCTTATAACTATGATTATTGAATTTCAATAACCACTTTACCAAAGGCTCCTCTTTTTAAATGATCGAATGCTTTTGGACTATCTTCAAATCTGTATATGGCATCGATAACCGGTCTAATTTCATGAAGATCAATATAGGAACACATTGCTTCTAAGCTTTTCCTGGAACCGACTCCTATACCTAATAATGATGATCGTTTGGATAGTACTTTAAAGATTGGCAAAGTCGCATCCGCAGCCTCTAATACGCCCACAATTGCAATTCGACCTTCTTGTGCTACTGCATCTAATGATTTTTGAAGATTTTCGCTACCGGCCATTTCAATGATAAGATCGGCACCACGTCCTGAAGTCAACTGTGATACATTATGGTGCCAGTCTTCATTATTAAACCGATTTATTCCAGCGGAAATACCTAAACTTTTTGCCCGGTTTATCTTGTCGTCACTGGAGCTTGTTAAAAGAATATTGGCACCAATACTAAAGGCAAATTGTGCTGCAAAAAGCGAAACCCCACCTGTTCCTTGAACAACTAGTGTTTCATTTGACTTTAACTTTCCTTTTTCAAAAACCGCCATCCACGCAGTGAGCCCTGCACATGGTAAAGTTGCAGACTCAACAGGAGATAAATTCTTTGGAGCAAGTGATAACCAGTCTTCAGGTAAACAAACGTACTCTGCAAGGACTCCTGGCCCCATCCCACCCAAGGAGGGCGCAATATCTGGTGATGGTGCAGGTCCCTCAATCCATCCGGCTATATTTGTAGAAATAACTTTATCATTAATTTTAAATCTGCTAACCCGGCTACCGATCTTGACAACGGCACCCGACATATCAGAAGCTGGCACGAATGGAAAGGCCAAAGGCATACCCATACCATTACTGGTAACCAAATGATCTCGATAATTTAAAGAGACCGCAGCTGTTTTGACCAATACTTCCTTAGGTCCGGGTGTTGGAACCGGAACTGTATTCAGCTTCAAATTATTTAATCCGAAATCACTTAGCTCCCATTGTTTCATCAAATTTGGAATATTCATTTCTGTATTTTTTTTCAAAGTTATCTCGAATTTCATCTGGTTTTCTTGATACTATCACTGATGATATTGGTAAGGTGACTTTTACAGAAGTACTAAATAATTCCTGATATAAGTTTAGAAGATTAAATGAAAGATTTTGAGGGAAAATTATAATGTTCCACAGTATGGATTTGGAGTGTTTTTTTTTTAAAATTCACAGGCAAGTGGTATTTGAATATCATTTTACACTGGAATTACAAATTATAAAAGTAAGCTTTGAAGGATGAAATAGTTCTCTAGATTTATGACATTTACAATGGTATGGAAGCAGCCTTAGTAGTTGCTGAATGAAAAAACATGCAGGAACTTGCATCTATAATAACCAAAATTTGAAGAATGCAGTATTAAAAAATGATTAATTACTACTTTTAAATTATTTACAGTTAACAAGAGTAATAGTAGTAGAAGTTAATTAAGTCTAACGTATTGATTCAATTATCATAGCGCGATGTTTTTTCCCCCATGCAATTAGATTCATGATAAGAGTACCATATTCTTTTGCATATTCTGTGAATTCATATTCAGCTACCCCGATATCCGCATTCATGATACGTGAGATTAACTTATTATCTTCAAGCTCTTTAAGATTCCGGGCAAGCATTCTGGTCGTTAGACCTGGAATACTTCTTTCGATATCCATAAATCTTTTATTTCCATTACAAATGGAATAAATGATGGGAAGTTTCCATTTCCCCCCTATAACGTATATCGTATCTTGCAAAGCATTTATATCCTGCTCTTCAATAACAATTTTTTTCATCTTGATAATATTTGATTCTACTAATTTATAAAATAAATAGTCCTTTATCAGTACTGTCCTAAATAAATTTTAGTGCATAAAAAATCTAACATTAGCGTCAAATAATGCAGGTTTAGCTGTTTGAAAAAAAAGTAACCCTACCCTTTCGCTTAAAAAAGCACAAACTGTCCCTCTTTATTAGGAGGTCTTCCTGAAATGAACGGATCATCGGCCCATTTCCATAGGTCTATTTTTACAAAAATATTTAATCTTATAAAGTTGACAAGATTCGATAGATTCCAATCGTATTTAACCTTCTTTTGAATATACTTGAAGAGCAATATTCCGATCAATGCTGTCCATATTTGTATATACACCGCATTTTGGGATGTGCCTACAAAACTGGTAACCTTTAGTTTCTGTTTTAAATGTTTGAAGAATGTTTCAATCTCCCACCGTTCCTTGTAAAGAGATGCTACTGTCTTGGGTTTCCAACTAAAATTGTTTGTTAAGAACTCTTAAACTACGTTTTTAGTGCTGTCCAAAACACGAACCTGACGTATCTTCTTTCCTTCCATACCATACCTTAGGTGATCCAAAAAGCTCGATGGTCTGATCTTCAATTATTCCACCTTTCATTAGAGCCTCACTCCTAATTGTTTTGATCACAGTGTACTTCATGTTGGATTTGCTTCTTGTAACAAAGAAACAGCCATTGCTTTCCAAAATGTTCATACATTTAGTCCTAGATTATCCATATACTGAACCTTTAAAAAATTAATTATTTTCATTATATTTAAGTTATTATTTAACCTAAATATTTTAAATTACCTATTTCCCATATTCAAGTAAATTTTAATGTGCAACAATATTTAATAATAATCTCAAAAATGAGCAGATTACAAATTTCGTTAACTTACTAATGTTTTGGATTTTACAAAATCTTATCTATATTTGTATAATATTATTACCTTTTTTAGGTAATGAAAAATTTTAATAATGAATATCACTTATTCTAATAAAATAAAAAAGAAGTTTTCATCAGCAGCTGAGATCAAGAAAGCATTTGGGGCAATGGCAAAAAAAGTGCAGGCACGATTGGACGATATTGAAGCATCGCCCAATCTCAATGTACTGACACAGATTCCAGCAGCTAACTGCCATGCTCTTTCGGGAAATCGAGATGGTGAATGGGCTGTGAATATTTCACCTAATCATCGTATGATTTTTGAAATAGATAACGATCCTATGCCGCTCACGCTAACTGGTGAAATAGATAGAATAAAAGTGACAGACATTCGAATTATTGATACAATAGATTATCATTAATTCTAATAATATATAGATATGAACAAGAACTTAGAAATAGAGAAGGAATTATTATCAAAACCTGGTGATACAATTTTGGAAACATTAGAATTTCTAAAAATGACACAAGCTGAATTCGCAGAGCGGATTGGCAAGACACCCGGTAAGGTAAATGATATGATTTCGGGTAAAGCACCTATTACGGTCAATACAGCTCTTCAGCTTGAAAAAGTATTGGGAATAGATACGCAGTTCTGGTTAAATAGAGAGGCTAATTATCGAGAAAAGATAGCTCGTATTGAGCAAGAAGAGTTTTTAGAAGAATGCATTGGCTGGCTGAAAGAACAACCCATCAAAGAATTGAATGCATACGGATATTTATCTTCAAACAAAATTGGGAATGAACTAGCGGAAGAATGCTTAAAATTTTATGGAGTAGCCTCTCCTACTCAATGGCAACATGTTTATGTGGATAACTATGTAAACACCAATTTTAGAAAGAGTAATACGCTAACTGCAGCAGTGAGTAATATGGCTGCATGGTTAAGAATAGGAGAATTAAATTTACGAAAATTAGAAATTCCTGAGTACAATAAAGATGCGTTTAAAAAAATCCTCATTCAAATAAAACGTCTTGCAGAAAACCAACCCGAGGATTTCGCTGACCAGTTGGAATTAATGTGCAGAGAAGTTGGTGTGGCAGTAATCTACTCGAAAAGTCTTTCAAAAGCACCAATAAGCGGCGCTACGAGATGGGTATCGGGAACACCGCTAATACAAATCACAGATCGTTACAAAACTAATGATCACTTTTGGTTTACATTTTACCACGAAGCCGGACATATTCTGCTACATGGTAAAAAAGATGTTTTCATAGAAGATTTTGGAGAGCTCGAAAACGATAAGGATAAAGAACAGGAAGCAAACGATTTTGCTAGGGACTGGCTTATTCCAGATTCTTTTCTAGAAGACATTGAGGGTTCGATAAGTGAAGGAATGATTAGAAAAGTGGCAAAAAAATATGCTATTCACCCTGGAATTGTATTGGGAAGACTTCAAAATTTAAATAAAGTTCCTTATCATTTTGGTACAAACTTGAAAGTGAGGATAAATTTGGATTATTTTATTAAACACTAAAATCAAATATCATGAATAAACCTGTGTACACACCTGTAATAAGATATCGTCAGGAGGAGAAAAAAGTTTTAACTAGTTTCGACTTCGGGGACAAGATCTATCCATATATTGAGATCTTTAAAAAGCTAGAACGAGTACATACTTCGAAGAAAAAATCCGAACCGACTTTTCATGAAGTGCATCTTCCAATACTACGAGATATAAAAAGTAATAAAGTGTTTGTGGATCTTCCCGTACACCTAAAAACATCCACAAAAATGAAAAAAGAAGTTGTTGAGTTTTTAACACAGGTTATTGGTAATAGACTCGAAAGAACATCACATCTAATAGGTTTAAAGTCGCTAAATAATAAAATTATCCCTATTATCAGTACCTATTCCCAAAGAACAGGAGAACCAAATTCGATCATAGCCCAGGAAAATGATTTAAGATCTGTGTTTAATAGTCTAGGCTTTAGAACTTCATCATCGACTTTTGACAATGACATGAAGCAGATAATAAAGGTCGCTAAAGCAGATGATTATCTGTTTGTTGATCTTGAGGAATACTGTCTTGCAAGTGGTGATGATAGATATGCAATTGATTTCATGTTAGATTTCGTTAAGTCATTCAAATCATGTCCTGTGATTATTTTAAACAGCCCTATTCATCATACGACGACAAACTCAGGTTTGGAACATGGAATGCGAATCGAAAAAGCAGATAATTCTCTACAATATTCGTATAAATCTTATGGAGCAAAGGGTTTTGGGGATTATGCTGGTTTAAAAAAAGATGTACTAGAAGGTGGTGGTAGAATTAGTCCTGGATTTATATTCTATGATGCTGTTGAAAATTCATACTATGGGTACAAAGGACTAAAAAGGAAACAGGGTGAACTTGAGGATTTTCTTGATATAATTATCCCTAAAGTTTTAAAATCAGATGCAGTAAACAGGATGTCAATATCTGCTGAACGGTATTTGGATAATGTCAACCCTGGCTGGAAATTAATAAATGAAATGTTGACAGGCATTGAGAATCCTAAAAGTCAATCAAAATTTAAACGTATTTCTATGTTACATTATTTATACTGCATCAATAAAAAAATACAGGCTGCCATCATTTAACTTAATTATAAATTAGTGCTGGTTCTACATTTGTCTTAAAGAAAAACTGTAAATCAATAGGAAGAATATTGGCTGAGTTTTCAACAATAAAATTCCAACGGCTTTTATATCGTTGCTTAAGTGCGTTTTTGAAAATTTTATTGATTTCGATATTGCTAAGGTCATTCATAATATGACTGATATCTACATGACCGAAGTTTTTCAACAACTCCTTTTTAGTAAGTAAGTTTAACTGCTCAGAGGGATCAGTCTTTTTATTGAGAATAGGTTTTCGTAAAATTTCATATCCACTTTTATCAACAGTAATAATTCCAAAACTACGTGGTACGATTTCAAGACATTTAGCCAAATGTCGCTCATGAATAACAATATTATTAAATTCAAATGCACTCACATAATCACTGGACTGTTTGGCCAACTTTGTTAAATTATCGAGACTGGATTTAATTTCAAAGCTCGTCGTAGCATCATCCACAGTAAGGAAATCTACACGGCTATTCTTTACTTTAATTTCATAAGCCGCCACGACATCTCTATTCACAAAAGCCTTGAATAATTTATATTTTAATATCGGTTCACCTTCATAACTATTTAACAATAGGTTATTAATTTCTTTATGTAGGTCTAGTTTACAAAATTTACTTATTTTTTTTTCCGAATAAACTAGGTTTAAAAGGCTGCGCAACTTGGGAACATAATCTAAAGTATTGTAAGATTTTGCTATTTCTCTTACAATCTTGGAATCAATATTCAATTCGAAAACTTGGTTCATCTAAAAAATTAATAAAGAAATTAAAACGATAACAAATAAAAATACAGCATGTTTTATAGAAATAAAAAAATCCTTAATTTCTTTAACGACTAATTTGAGCTGGAAGGCAAACATACGTAAAAACCCGGTAATTTAACATAACTTATAGAAATGATTGCTCTGCTTTTTACAGCTGTAGGATGATTAAATATATATTCTTGGTATATTTGCTTTAAATTCATCTGTGTAGTTTTTAGAAATTAATAGATCAATCAGAAAACCCTCAAGAATTTCCCTTCTAACACTTCTTCTTGTACGTCCAAAATCTGCTCAATCACTACTGTCGCGGACTCCTCCTTAAATTCACTCATAAACGCCCATAGGTCGTTTACTTTTGTAGGGACAAAATGATGTATAACATCATCCACACTATTATCGTACTTCAAGATATTATATCCCTTATGCTTTAAGTCCTTCAAGATCTCCATTGTCAATGGTACATTCATCGCAATTAGTATTTATCGTTTTTGCCTTATTCCCACAGGCTCACATTTCCATTTTAAGTCCCTTTTCAATAAAGTGTGCTTACAGAATCCTCCCCTGCATTGATCCAATATTGAACAGGATGACTACGAAAGAGTGTTGAGCAACTGGTTATCCTATAGTGCGTCCATCCATATTATTAAAAAAAGAATTAAAATTCAAACCATTTCTAGCTAAGTCTTTAATTATTTGAATTGTCAAATTCGTAGATGAGTTAAAATAAAAGGTGTTAAATAACCAGAACCTTAAAGTGTAATTAAAGAGCTCAAAAGTGTAATTTTTATTGGTATGCCCATAGCTACATTTGTATCGGTGTAACGATAGCTTAGCCGGCATAAGATATAGCACCTATAACACATAATTTTAACATAATTTTTTTAAGATGAAATTCATAAAATTTTCTTTACTGACTCTTCCTCTTTTAGTGTGCTCTTTAAATAGTAATGCACAGGAAAGCGCAAAAAGCACATTCAATTTCCCTACTGATCGCAAGATCAATATCGGAGTTTTAGTTTATGATGGTGTAGAGATTGTCGATACGGGTGGTCCTATTGATGTTTTTGTAAAGGCTAATAACTGGAATGGCAACTATAATATTTACACCGTATCGGCAACAGCCAATAAAAATATAATCATGGACGGTGGAACAGTAAACCTAGTTTCTAAATACAGCATATACGATGCTCCACAATCAGATATATTGATCATCCCTGGAACATCTCCTGAGATTGTCAAAACGATTTCTGCAGATAAAAAAATGATGAATTGGATTGTCTCACAGAATGAAAAAACCCAAATGACAATGTCTGTCTGTACTGGTGGACTTATACTGGCAAATACAGGCCTGCTTGATGGGCGCTCTGCAACTACGCATCACTGGTCAATTGATGAACTGAGATCGCACTCTAAAATAAAAGTGCAGGAAAAAACTCGATTTGTAGTGGATGGCAAATTTTTAACTGGCGCCGGTGTCACTTCTGGTATGGATGTGGCTCTTCAAGCTATTGAATTGATAAACGGTAAAGAAATTGCTGACGATATCGCACTCGGAATGGTTTATGACCGTTATAATACGATGGAATTTTTACCTAAAAAATAACACCAGAATAACAAATGAAGTAACTGCTGACAAATATGACTTGTCAGCAGTTATTTTATTTTATCGTGAAACTGTTTTTTGTGGAATTCCTTCGGAGTTTCACCAGTATATTTCTTAAAAAAGCGGTTAAAATAACTATCCGTTTCAAATCCCAACTCCCATGCGACTTCCTTTGCAGGAACTTTTGACCAGTACAGGAGTCTTTTTGCCTCTAGTAATAAATGCGCATCAATTAGTTGCTTAGGTGTTTTAAGGGTTGATTTACGGACACTTTGATTTAATGTCCGCGTTGTAACATTCAGTCGATCTGCATAGAATTTCACCTGATGTTGTTTATGGTAATGTTGTTTTAGCAACGCTTTAAAACTATCGTAGATGCTTTGAACATTGTGATCTTTAACTGGATACTTTACCGAAAGTCCATAACATTGGACGATCAAAACATTCAATAGGGCTTTAATCAATTCTTCATCGGCATCTTCTTTATCAACTTCTGTCGAAATAATTTTGATGATATGATCCAATTCTTGAAGTTTTTCAAAAGAAATTTGAATGAACGGCCGTGAGAACAACAGATTTACTTTTTGAAGAAATTGATGAGTCTGATCGGCAATAAAATGACTAGAGAATGCGATTGATACTATTTTGCAATTGCTCATGTCAGGATGCGTGTGTACCTGATCAACATCCAGCATTAGAACCGCGGGCCCTGAGAGTTGCTTATTTTCAAAGTCCGAAAGATGACTCACATAACCTTCATACAAAAAGCTCAGGATATAAAAATTATGGGTGTGAGCATCTGAGTCTAACTTCATAAATCGTTCCAATTCTTCTCCTGTAATCAATGAAAACTCATCCCTGAAATTTATACTGTAATTGGGTAATATACAATCCATTTTGTTACTCTTCTAAACATTGGACAGGAAGAAAATCCTGTATTTACTATTTATTCTAAAATGATGGTCAAGTTTTTCAAAACACATCATTTGTCGTTTTTGCATCAGTTCACTTACTAAACTAAGTAACTCAATCCAAAAGTTGCTAATCGTTCCATAGCCCTATATAACTTACTATTATCTCATTTATCGGATATAAAAGCACCAACGTCCACTTTCCGATAAGAAAAGTAGGAATTTCGGAAAAAGTAGTATTTCCGCCATATCAATATTGCTTATATCCACTGATTATCAGTATTTCTTACCTTTTGGCATGTAGCTATAACCATCTAATATACCTATACAAAGATAACCAAAATACAAATGTGGTCAACATGGAAACATCAATAGGTCCGAAAAACCGATTGCATTGTCTAAAATCCAATTGGTCTCGTCAACTCAGTAGAAACAATATATCGCTTATGTAACCAAAGTAGCTGAACTTGTTATTAAATTGATGCATATTTACTAAACCATCTTAAAGTGATGGATATTGCAGGTAGGTTCAAGCGGTGTTGGAGCTATAAAATGAGCAAAGAGCAACAGGATGTTATTCTTCATCTTCAAGCAGACCAGCGCCCACCTAGTGCATATGCTCTTCTTTCAAAAAATGGTTTTGAAAACGTAAAGTGTTTTTCGGGATAAAAGAACGATAGGAAGCAAAAAGTAAAACTGCCGATTGCTGGATCAGAAATCGTTAAAATTAGAATAAAAAGACATCAATATGGAAAAAAATAAGAAAGCAAATGAGCTATGGACTGCTAGATGGGACGACAGATACAGCAACGAGGAGTTTGCATATGGTGAAGAACCAAACAATTATTTAAAAAAGCAATTGGCAAAACTAGCCGTTGGATCCATTCTTTTTCCTGCAGAAGGTGAAGGAAGAAACGCCGTATTTGCAGCCAAAAGCGGTTGGAATGTTTCTGCGTTTGACATAAGTATTGAGGGTAAAAATAAAGCGGTTAAACTTGCTAAAAAAAATGAGGTAACCATCGACTACAAAGTGGGCGAATTGGAAACTTTAGATTTTGAACCCGATCAATTTGATGCAATCGCCCTAATCTATGCACATTTTCCAGCTGATCTAAAATCTAACTACCATAAGGCACTAGACAAATATTTGAAAAAAAACGGTACCATGATCTTTGAAGCCTTTAGCAAAAAACACATTGATTATGTAAGGACAAACGAAAAAGTAGGCGGACCGAAAGACATTGAAAGTTTATTTTCAATAGAGGAAATAAAAGCAGACTTCCCGAATTATGAAATTGTGGAATTAGTAGAACAGGAAATTGAATTAAAGGAAGGACTTTACCACAACGGAACAGGTTCTGTGATCAGATTTATTGGAAGAAAAAAATAAGAACAATGAAAAATTACTTTAGAAACTGGAACTTCATGCGGTTGCTTCGATTGGCAATGGGTATTTTGATCATCATACAAGGGTTTATGGATAATCAGTGGATGTTCGTAGCACTAGGTGGTTTATTTTCACTAATGCCCTTGCTAAATATTGGTTGCTGTGGTACTTCGAGTTGCAGTACATCATTTCCAAAAAGCAACAAAAAAACAGATGAAATAACGTATGAAGAAGTGCGCTAAACGCAGGACTTGATTCTAATCGATTAAGTTCCTGATGCAACTGTTGGTTAATAGTATCTTTGACAGATCAATCTTGTTATGTAACTTTTGTTACATAGTGTAGGGATAAGATCATCTACCTTTATAGGTGATGAATTTCAAAAATAATTGATTATGCTAAATAAGATAAACTTAAAAAGTGCTTTACTCCTGCTTATTTCCCTGTTAATAAATAATAAAATAAAAGCTCAAAGCTATTATTTCGAACGTGTATATGATGAAACGCTTGCGCAGGCGAGTTACTTCATCGGAGATTTTACTACAAAAGAAGCAATTGTTATTGACCCCAAGAGGGATATGGATGTTTACTTGAACATAGCTAAAACCAATAATTTCAAAATCACCAAAATATCCGAAACACATATTCATGCTGATTTTTTAAGTGGCGCTCGTGAATTGGCGGCTGCGACTAATGCTGACCTATTATTATCAGACGAAGGCGGTAAAAACTGGCAATATCAGTTCCCTCATAAAGGTCTAAAAGATGGTAACATCATCTCCATGGGGCAAGTTGAGCTCAAAATAATGCACACTCCTGGACATACTCCCGAAAGCATCACTTTTTTGGTCGTAGATACAAAAGTATTTACCACACCAAAAAGGGCAATTACTGGTGATTTTATTTTTGTGGGAGATGTTGGTCGTCCTGATCTTTTGGAAAAAGCAGCCGGACAGGTAGGCTCGCAGGAAATCGGTGCAAAGCAACTCTTCGCATCCATTCTAAAATTTTCTAAATTGTCTGATGATGTGGAAATCTGGGCCGGACACGGAGCGGGTTCTTTTTGTGGCAAAACCCTGAGCAATATTCCGCATTCAACATTGAAGGACGAAAAGCTCAACAGTAAAGCTTTTCAATTCAAAAATGATGAAAAAGGTTTTGTAAAATACATTTTGGAAGGACAACCCTCTCCTCCTAAATATTTTGCCGTAATGAAGCAAATGAACAAAGAGAAACGTCCATTGCTTATCGAGGTTCCTGTTCATCAAAAACTTACTCATCAAGCGCTGCAAAAGGTAATTGAAAACAACCTCCTAATAATTGACACGCGCAACAAAAATATGGTTGCAGAAGGACACATCCCTGGTAGCTTACATATCGAAAATGGAAAGTCTCTTGCTACTTGGATCGGTTCTTTAGTAGATTATCAACAACAATTGGTATTGATTGCTGACGACGACGATACAACGGAAGATTTAACCCGAAAACTGATGCGTATCGGTATGGACAATATATATGGTTTTGTAACCGACTTGGACAAGATGAATATGGAACTGGAAAAATCTAATCTGGTAACTAGTACAGAAGTGCAAAAGCATTTGGATAAGAATGATGTGCAGATCATAGATGTAAGAACGGAAAATGAATACGGTAACGGGCACATCAGAGGTGCTGAAAATATCTCCTTGACTACTTTAAAAAACAATCTGCACAAAATCAGCAAAGACAGACCAGTCATCGTTCATTGCCAAAGTGGAGTCCGTGCTGCGATGGCATACTCGCTCTTGAAAAAATCAGGTATTCAGAATATCAAAATGTTCTCCGGAGGAATAAATGAATGGACGGAAAAAAAGATTGAATTAGTAAAAGAAAACTAAAGTATCGATTACAGTGTCACGCCAACCATCAAGGCTATTCCTTTTGACTCTAGATCTACCCTTCCATAACCGATACCGGTAAGGGGCATTTTAAGAAAAGGTTTTATGCCGACATTGATCTTATCACTCACTTTTTTCTCTAATGAGATTGAAAAATCAGCTACACCAAATATGTGCTGATTTTCACCACTGATTTCGTATACGGCGCTTCTTTTATTTTCTGAATTGCCTGATCCTCCATATTCAAAAGTGTATTTTTCCTTTAACATGAAATAGCTTGAAAGACCTGCACTAACATTGAACTTGATTTTTTTATTTTTTAAAACAGTATAATTGGCCGTTAAAGGGATATCAATGACATCACATTCGGCATTGACCATACTTGGCATCTCGGTTAAGGTTGGGGGATTTGCAGGTGAATATAGACTGTAGTCCGACCTATAATTTTTCTTTGCATAAGTGGCTCCTAAGGATATACTTAATCTATTGACCACGGGATAAGAATACAGTACGCCAACATTTTCACTTAAAGTCGATTGATCAGATCCTCTTACACTAGATAGATCTGGCCCGGCTAATATACTTAATACGGAGCGGGCATCACGAGGAGCTGCATTGTACTCATTTTTATGCTGTAGCGCCATTGTGGATTCACTCGTGAAACTTTGAAAAGTTTCTATTGATGGGTGAAAGCGATATTTCGATCTTGTCATGGGTTTTATTGTCGGGATCGAGATTTCGCTCAATGAACCTGTTGACAGTATCCTGTTTTTTGAATTAACGACTTCAATAGACGCAGTACGTTGCCAAGCCTGTGGATGCTGTGCTGATGAGAAAGTTTGGGCTAGTTCCTCATTAAAGATTAATGCTGTTTGCTCTTCTTTCGCACCGCCTTCTCCTTGTAGCTTTCCGGTGAATTTTTCCCGTACCACAGGACTGTCAGTATTCACAGTTTCGAAACTTTCATTTTCATCTGTAACCAATATATTTCTGTCTAAAATAAAGAATACGGTTGCAATAGCAGCTGCACTTGTTACAGCTAAAATAAGCATTCTTCTAACTTTTTTTTTACCACTTTTCTTCTCCAAAAGTGACTGCATATCTTGCCAATGATCTTCATCGAAGTCTAGTTTAGGATCACTTAATCCTTTTCTAAAAAGTTCATCGATCTTGTTCTTTTCCATCAATTATGTTCCTAACTTTTAATTGCTATTGAATTTTGATTTCTTACCATTTCCGCCAATCGTTGTCGTGCCTTATGTAGATTGGATTTTGAAGTGCCTACTGCAATGCCAAGCATACTACCGATCTCTTCATGCGTATAGCCATCGATGGCATAGAGATTGAAAACAGTCCGGTACGTAGGCGACAATTTTTGTACCATCAGCAACAGATCCTCATAATGCAACTTTTGTGTAATTGTTTCATCTGTAATCGGATGCTCATAAGATGCTATATCAACCACAGCGCCCATACGAACCTTGCTCCGGTAGTAATCGATTGCTGTATTTGTCATGATTTTTCTGATCCATGCTGATATAGGTTTATCAAAATTATATTTTTTTATGTGCTTAAATACCTTAAAAAATCCGTCATTTAATATTGCCAATGCTTCTTCCTTATCGTTTGAATACCGTAGGCATATCCCCAATGCCAGGGCATGGTATAGTTTATAAAGATCTTTTTGGGATCTTCGGTCCTCTATGATGCATCCTTTTATGATTTGGATCGTGTTTTCGTCATGTTCGTTTATCGTCACTCGAGATGCTGCTTTTCTTTGATAAATATAGTGTTAACTATATTACGATGGAGAAATAAAAAAGGTTGCCTTGGTAAATTATTTTTTTTAGATCTCAGGCAACCATCTTCAGAACAGCACCGTATTGATTAATAAACTACACTAAAACTATTGATCATGAGATTCAACAAAACCAAAATGAAAACTGCCATGATGGCGACCGCACTATTAACCATTTTTTCATCCTGCTCCAAAGACAAGGTTGAAAATCCTGAAAATAATACGAAAGGTATGCAGACATCCCAAGATGCTAAATTCGGCACAATTCTTACTGACAGCAATGGAAAAACATTATACTTTTTCTCAAATGATACCAAGGGCTCTTCAAGTTGTACCGGAAACTGCTTGACAGTCTGGTCAATTTATTACAGTGGTGATATAAGTAGCGATGTGAAGATTGATAAGAGCCAATTAGGTGAAATCACGCGGGCTGACGGTAAAAAACAAAGTACCTACAAAGGTTGGCCTCTTTACTATTATGTTGGCGATAGCAAATCTGGCGAAGTACAAGGTGATGCCGTAAATAAAATCTGGTATGTTGCAAAACCCGACTACTTACTTATGGTCGCAAACGGGCAACTAAAAGGAGATGACACCAAAGACTATTTAGAAAACTATACCGAAGGACAAGGCAATACAAGCTATCTGACCGACGATCAAGGAAGGACATTGTATGCCTTTAAACCAGATCGATTTAATAAAAACAACTATACAGCCGCTGATTTTAGCAATGATGCTTTGTGGCCTATCTTCCAGAAAGAAAAAGGTGCACTACCTTCCTTGGTTTCTGCTACAGATATTGCCGTTATTACGGTTTTTGGAAAGAAGCAATTGACGTATAAAGGATGGCCGTTATATTATTTTGGTCAAGATCAACAAAGAGGCGACAACAGAGGGATCAGCTATCCGCGTCCAGGTGTATGGCCAATTGTGAATGATAAAACAACCGTCGCAGCCGCAAACTAATCTTAAATCTAATCCCATTTGGTTTATTCCTATTTATTATGGAAATATTAAAATTTAAAAAACCATCATACGATATACGAATTGGTAGGCAGTTCAGGGCTTCTTTAGTATTGCTTGGAATCGCTGTTCTATTTAGCTGTACAAAAAAACAGGCTCAGGAGATTTCTCCTGAGCTACCTAATGAGACTGAAACCGTATCCGTACAAAACGTGACCTACATTAATTTTGCGAAGGCACTTTTCGAAACAAAATGTAATTCCTGTCATGCCACTGGCAGATCGGCGAGCGCACGTTGGACTTTTAACGGGTTTAGTTCTCTTAAAGATCATGCTGCCCGGATTAATAATGTGGTATTGGTCACCAAAACAATGCCGATCGGTTCAACATTGTCCGCGAAAGAGATAGAATTGTTAGATGCTTGGTTTAAACGTAATACACCTGAAAATTAAACGTAAACTCTTATGAAAAAAATTACTATTTATAGTGTATTACTGTTTCTGCTTCTGAGCCTTGAGGGTTTTGCACAACAAAGCAGTTCCTATATTTCAAAAGGTGCATCGATCAGCTTTTTCAGTAGTGCAATGTTCGAGGACATTGAGGCTAAGAGCAACTTAGCGGGATCAGCTTTGGATATAAAAACTGGAGATATCTTATTTCGGGTAAAGAATACTTCCTTCCAATTTGATAAGAAACTGATGCAAGAACATTTCAATGAAAATTATATGGAAAGTGACAAGTATCCTGTTTCAGAGTTTAAAGGGAAAATTGAAAATAGTGGACAACTCACCAAGGATGGAAATTATACCGCAAAGGTTTCGGGTACATTACAAATTCATGGTGTCACTAAAGCTTACGCTACCATGGCGACATTTTCGGTCAAAAGCTCAATTATAACAGCTGCAGCTAGTTTCGACGTCAGACTCGCCGATCATAAGATCGCCATTCCATCTGTAGTTGGAAAAAAAATCGCAGAGGTTGTGAAGGTGAAAATAAATGCCACATATAAACATTAATCTAAAGCATGCAAGGAAATATGAAAAGTATAATATGTACCCTTCTGTGTGGCATCACGACAGGGGCATTTGCACAGGAGGATCTTGATAAACTGATCGATCTAGGAAACCCGAAGAATGAAAAAGTTACTGCTACATTTAAGTCGGGTAGCTTGATTAATCTTAAAACTACGGAGACTATTCATCGAAATGAACTGGATTTTAAGGTGGATCATCGTTTTGGAGATATCGCAGGAAGTGCTGGTGGTTCCAAAAATTTCTTTGGTCTAGACAACTCTTCGGATATCAGAATTGGTCTTGATTATGGTTTATTGGATAACCTAACAATTGGAATTGCTAGAGCGAAAGGAGCAACAGAAATCAGACAGCTCTATGAGGCTAATCTAAAATACCGCTTTTTGGAACAAACTGTCGATAACAGTGTACCTGTATCCATCGCTTTTTTTGGAAGTACGACCGTATCGGCGATGGAAGCCTCGGAAGATAAAAATTCGGCAGCTAATTTTGATGATTTTAGTGACCGAATGAGTTATGTAAGTCAATTGATCATAGCTAGGAAGTTTAGTCCAGATATTTCTCTTGCATTGGTCCCCACCTATCTTCATCGCAATTTTACAGCTTTTAATGATCAGAATAATATGTTTGCTATCGGAATCGGAGGTCGGGCAAAGGTTAGTAACAGAATCGCGGTCGTTGCAGATTATTTTCTTCCTTTTCGTCAGTCGTCTAAAAAGCAATATCGAGAAAACATAACGGGTCAACGCTACTATAATGCTTTAGGTGTGGGACTGGAAATGGATACAGGTGGCCATATCTTCCATTTAAACTTTACAAATGCAACAGCTATGCAGGAATCCCAGTTTATTAGTGAAACAATCAGTTCTTGGGGTAAAGGACAATTTAGATGGGGATTTAGTATTGCAAGACGTTTTAGTTTTGATAAAAAACCTAAGGAATAGGCTTTAATCTATTACATCTTGCAGGCAGCCTTTGCAGTGAATAAAATAGCTAATTTGCTTATAATATAAGCCTCATAAATACGAAAGGCGCTTACCGTTATTATAATTTTCCCGAAAAGTCAGATACTTTTCGGGAAAATTATAATATCAAAACACAAATAACGCAGTGCTGAATTTAACTGCAATTTGTAAAAAAATAAGTCAAGAACTTTTTACTTGCTAACCAGCTCTTACCGCCTTTTGGGTTCTTGGTCACCAGTCTCAAAATGTTTTCATGCTGCATGTCTATAATAATGCTTTCCTCATTATTTTATTGCTGCTCTTGAATGAAGAAAAGTACAATAACATGGCGAATACAAAAAAAACTATGAACTGATACCATTTTGATACTCATGTAAAAAATCACTTGTTGTAAGTCCAGTCTGTTTTTTAAAGAAACGCATTAAATGGTTGGGTTCTGAAAAATTAAGCTGATAGGCAATCTCTGCAACGGTAACATTGGAATGAATTAGATAATCTTTGATTTCTATCAGTAAACGTTGCTTTAGCAAATGAGTCGCTGTAACATTGAATTGATTTTTAACCGCTTTATTAAGAGCAATCCGATTAATATGAAGAAGTTCGGTATAATCACTTATACGCTGCTTTTCTTTGATGTGAATTTCTATTAATTGCTTAAACGCGAAAGCATCATTTTGTTCATTTTTTTCTACTGCCAAATGATTTATTTGACTATATTCTCGGTTTAGTTTTTGAAGCAGATAATAAATCAATGAACGGATAATATGTACACTGTCAATTCTAGTCCTTACCAATTCCGATTTTATTTCAGCAAGAAGAGAGAAATACCTTTCCATAAGTGCATCATCGATCTCCATATTCAAGGGACATTCCAACTGATAAAAGTATAATAAACGATAGGCAAATAACTTGTCTGAAAAAAAATCATTCAAAAAGTCCTCTTGAAAAACTAAAATTACAAAATCTAAACCTTCTGGATTTAGGTTCCATTCCCGTTTTTGAAAAGGAGACAGAAATATAATACTGTTGTCGCTGATCTCTATTTTATGATGATTCAAAATAACATGACCACTTCCCTTTTTAATAAAAGCGATTTCAAGATAATCGGTGTCGTATATTCCACTATTAAGATAGCTTTCTTTAACTTCATCTGAAGGCAAAACATTAATGAGAAAATCAACGCCACATTCTGTTTTATGAAATTTTACGGTTCTCAATTTATTTTCTTTTAAACAAATGTACTAAAAGTTCTTTTCCCAATTTTTTTTATACATTTCAGAATTAACAACATGGTATAATGTAGTGTAAAAAAGACCGATGAAGAACACCTTTAAAAAAAATATATTTAAACCCCAAACCCACTTTATTGAGTGGGTTTGGGGTTTACGCCTTTTGATAAGACTCTGATTCTTTTTTAACAAAATGCTATGTCACCTAAAGTGACAACGTAATAACTTCTGTATCTTGAGGGACTATCAATTTATCTTTACCGATCTTCAACTCGGAAGCTTTCTGAATTAAAGAACTTCTTGTTGTACGGCAATGGTCCAATGCGTCCATGTGTACTGCAATAACTTTTGCATGACCACTTTCACGGATGAGAGCCATTGTCTGTTCTTCGTTCATAATAATCGGAACATTTTCAAATCCTTTTATAAGTGCTCCTCCGGAATTAACAACGATGTAATCTGGCTTATATTTTTTAATATTTTGCTTGATATCATCTGTCCAGATTGCATCTCCGACAATATATACGGTAGGTTGGTTTTTAGCTTCTAGTATAAATCCAGAAGTCTTGCCCATCATCTTCAATACCTCACCACTTCCGTGTTGACCTTCTAGACGATGGATGTTAATCCCATTCCATAGTTTAGTGTCATTGAGAACGGTTGCATTACTAAAACCTTCCTTTTCAAAGAAATCTTTATCTGCAGGTTGGATCATCAATTCGATCGATTTGTTAAGGGTTTTACTCGCCACTTTATCAAAATGATCTTCATGACTATGGGAAACAAGCACTAAATTAACATCTTTAACAATCTCCTCAACTGGCATTTTCAGCTCAATTGTTGGATTGCGTTGGATTCCCGCCCAAGAATCGATAGCTCCTTTTGGAGATAACATCGGATCAACAAGAATTCTCTGCCCACCATACTCTATAAGTAAAGTGGCATTTCTAACTAACTGAATGGTAGGCTTCGTACCTACGTTGGATTGTCCAAACACTATTGCGGCTAATAACGTAAACGTAACTGCCAGAAATATTTTTTTCATGTTTTCTTTATTATTATTTAAAACACCACACTAATTGACTTGTTCATGTAGTAATATCATTGCAAAAGTCAAGATATTATGTTATTGATCTGCTACCATAATATCACTGGTTACTACCATTTTGATACCGTTCTCTATACTGTATTTTTTATACCTTCAATTTTCAAAAAGATTTCGGCAAAAATAGCGCACTCTATAGATTTCATTTTTCTAGATGGCATTACGCTAAAACTAATGATTTCTACAGACTCAGATTGGGCATATGGTATGCATCTGCTATCAGTTTTGCAGAATGCATTATCCCGTCGAGAGAATGACCTAAGTTGGCTATCATCAATTCATCTGCCCCTGAAATCTGTTGAAAGTGATTAAGCTTACTTACGACCTGGTCTGCAGTTCCATAGAACATTTTATGGTTCCAACCGTCCAATATATACCTTTCGGAATCACTGTACTTGTAATTTTTTAATTCTTCCGGAGATGGAATTATATATGATTGCCTGTTCATCATTCGGAGCATACTATGTGATACCGAATATGACTGTGATTTGGCCTCTTCTTCATTGTCTGCTGCATAAACAGAAAAGCAAGCAATGGTGTAAGGACTGTCAAGTACTTTTGAAGGTCTGAAGTACTTTCTATAAAGTTCAAATGCGGCCAACATGTTTTCAGGTGCCAGTTGCGCAGCAAAGGCAAATGGTAGTCCTAACTTTCCTGCCAATTGCGCAGAATAACCACTAGATCCCAATAGCCAAACTGATGGTCTTTTAAAAGATCGTGCAATACCGTTTTCAAAATCTTGACCGGGCCCAGGAACGGCAAATACCTTGCCTTTGTAAGGATGTCCTACAGGAAAATCATCTTCAAGAAAATGGAGTAACTCCGTCAACTGTTCTGGAAAATTTTCAGCTCCGAACTGCTCACGACGGAGTGCTGAGGCTGTAAGCTCATTGGTCCCCGGTGCACGTCCTATTCCAAGATCGATACGCCCTGGAGCCATCGCCTCCAGCATACCAAATTGCTCAGCAACGACCAAAGGCGGAAAATTTGGTAGCATCATGCCACCAGATCCTAATCTTATTTGTTGTGTTTCGCCGATCAGTCGGGATAGCAACATCGCGGGTGAAGAGGTAGAAACAGCTGGCATTCCGTGGTGCTCAGCTACCCAATAGCGGGCAAAGCCCCGTTTATCTGCAAGTTTGGCAAGCTCAATACTGTTATTAATTGCTTCAATACTTGAATAACCTCTTCCAGTTGTAGCCACATCAAGGATGGACAAAGGCACAGGAGCGCATCCTTGCTTTTTAACCGAATGAAAAGAAACGGGTATATTATTGAAATTGTCTATATCTTTATTTTTCATAAACTATTAATTTAGAATATGATGCAAAATTACAAACAGAAAAAAAGTATAGGGTACCAAAAATAATCTGAATACTATCTTTTTGATAGCTGAATCCAAGAGGCAACCAATTGATTTAGAGTACGTCTTTCGAAAACTTTATGCTGTTGATGAATCTTGAAACTGCCCTGTTAATAGCGAACAGCCTTCACCACCACAATATTTCTGAAATCACAATCAGAGAAGAAGCTAAGTTAGCTAAAGATCTTCCAAACGGATAAAGAGAGGCCAAGAACTGCGAATTAAAGGAAAGTCAATATTTGAATTTTCTGACGATGGAAAAACTTTGAGGTTGGTGGATGTTACTGGTAGATTTTTATTATAGCTCCTGTTTTTGTTTTGATAATTGCGGGAGCGCCCACGGAAAAATCCCGAAGGGATCTGCGAAGCAAAATAAACGAAGCTCACTCCTATTTCACTCAAAGCATTGGCTCCAATAACAGCTGTTGTTGATATGGGATTTTTGTGGTGATCGGATTGATTAAAAAGTACGGGAAGCCGTATTTATATACAGATGAATTGCAATAAATTAGATCTAACCTTAAAGGTTTTATAATCGTCTTATGAAATACAGCATTTTTTATTTATTTCCTCTAATAGCAATGTTATGCATCAATTGTACCACGTCAGGTACTACTGTAAATACAAGTTCATCAATGGATACAATTAGAAGTGAGAACATAACGCTTCTTGGATATGAAATTTCAGCACCAACAATTACTACAAGCTCAACTAGAACTCTGTACAGAGCGGATATCATTTTAAAAGATGACGATGGTTTAAATGAAGAAAGGAATAGGCAACTTTTAATCCATATATATGATTCAATACGAAATAGCAGCTATCGTCCTAATGCTCTCAATCTCTTTCTGTTTCAAACGGTGGAGCATAGTGAAAGTGGTATGGGACAATGGATTGCTCGAGTTTCGAAAGCTAAAATTGAAAATGAGCCTACTATATCTGTACAACATTTTAAAATACATACTGAAAAAGATCCCAAATATGCTGATGATAAATCACTAACAATCGAAAAGAGAAAATTGATATTCAAAGAGCTTATCGAAGCTGAAGATAAATCTATGTTATTAGCAGACACGAAGTACCCAAGAACGAGTATCATTAATTCCGACAAGAACAGTGACTACCAACAGAAGTTGGTGAAAAATCTCAAAGCCAAAATCCAAAAGAAATATAAGGTTGATGAGAAAAGGTTAAAAGCAATATCTCTCGAAGGATTAGAATATAATTGGCCAATGCCTCCAATGTTGAAGGATTAGAAACCGAAAACATGTAGAAATGATCAGAAATACTCTGGCTTAAGTGTCATCTTCGCACAGCGGATCACTTCCAGTGACGAACAGCCAAACTTCTGCACCACCTTACCTTCGATGAGTATAAATATAAAATTAGTACATAGACACTATTCGTGTCTATGTACTAATTTTAACTCTATTATTCAATTCTTAAGCGCTCCTCCTCTAAATCTAATTTTAGGAGATAGAGCCTGGTCACTTCTTCGTCGATCAACGGGTTGTCCCTGTTTTCTTTTCTCAGCCATTCACGCTGTTTTTCCATGGTGGCAAAATAGATCGCCTTACCTTCTTCAGAGAGTGTAAAAATGGAGTCTTCATCTTCTTCCTTCTCCCATCTGGTGATCATATTTTTGATATATAGATTTTTATCTTGATCGGTTTTAAAGTTCTCACTAAGATAAGATAAAGCAACATCTTTCATTCCTTTCTGCAGCACTAAGCTTGCTTCTTTTTCAGGCAAATGATAGGGGGTTTCGACAGGTATATTTAACCATTTGATCAGTGCAGGAAGCGTAAGACCCTGAAGGATCAATGTCACCAGAATAACAATAAAAGTAATGAACAAAATAAGATCCCTGTGCGGAAATGGCTGACCATTTTCGAGTGTTACCGGAATTGACAATGCTGCTGCCAATGAAACCACACCGCGCATTCCTGTCCACCCAAAAAGTAGAGGCGCTTTACGATCAGGATTGGGATCTGCAACTTGAATGAAGTTTCGCATAATCAAGGTTGTAATAACTGCTCCGTAAGAAGCAATAAAACGAACTATAATTAAGATGACTGTGATCAGCAATCCATAACCTATTGCATCTGAAATTTCTATGCCTTCATTTTTAAGTCCCGTTGTAATTTCCGGTAAATCAAGTCCGATAATCAAAAAGACGATTCCATTAATCAAGAATGTAAAACTCTCCCATACATTAAACCCTTTCAAACGTGATTCGGGCGTTTTTAGCCATTCATGCCTCCTCAGTGAAAGAAATAAACCTCCACTAACAACGGACATAACACCGGAGGAATGAACTTCTTCTGCGGCAATATACATGACGTAAGGTGCTGCCAAACTTAGAATGATATCCATATTAACATCGGTAGGGAAAATTTTGTGGACTTTTAGAAAGATAAAAGCTACTGCCAATCCGATTCCGACGCCACCAATAACCATCCAGCCAAAGCTCATTGCGGCATCCTGCCATATAAACTGGCCGGTCGCTACGGCCACCATTGCGAATCGAAAAATAATCAAAGATGAAGCATCATTAAAAAGGCTCTCCCCTTCTAAAACAGTCGAGTAGTTTTTTGGTATTTTTACATATTTTAGAATGGCTCCTGCACTTACAGCATCTGGAGGTGATACAATACCACCTAAAACAAATCCTAATGCTAATGAAAACCCAGGGATATAGGTATTGGCTACGAAGGCGACTATGATTGCTGTCAGTAAAACGATTATAAAGGCAAAACTTGCAATAATACGTCTCAATTTCCATAATTCTTTCCAGGATACCTGAAAAGCTCCTTCATATAAAAGTGGCGGAAGAAAAATGATAAAAATTAATTCAGGCTCAATCTTGATTGTGGGAATTCCCGGTATGAGGCTTATAAGCAGACCGGCAACAACCAGAAGAATGGGGTATGCAATTTTCATTTTTTTCGCGAGCATAATCGCAAAAATAATGACCATAACTAGCCCTAAATAAAATACAAAACTCTCTATCATAAAGGTATTTATTACATTAAAATATTATTCTGCGCAGCCAATGGCTCCGGTAAATTTTTATCATCTAGCATATCTTTCAAATCGATTTCCAGCATTCGGCTGATTTGTGTAATCGGGACATCATTGGGATTGCCTTCAAATGGATTGACGGAACTTTCTCCAATGGTATCCAATATGTGAAAAGCCCAAGCTATGAGCGCAGTAAAAGGAATATTAAACCAGATCGTGTATCCTTCCAAAAAAGTATCTTTCCCTAGAGCCTCGTATTCCTTAAGCAATCCAAATGGTAACAGGAAAATAAAAATATACATCAAGAAGGTCATGACCGTCTCGAAATTACGTGGGTACGGAAAGTTTTTGATTCTTTCTGCCTTACCCTGATCGTCAATGAGACGGGTAATGCATTTTTGAAGTTCTAACCATTCAATATGGCTCAAAACGCCTTCTTTTTTGAGTTTTCCTAAACTCTCAGACTGTAATGCAATAAGCTGGGTTGATTTATTTTTTTTAGATAAAATGTACTTCAGCTCATCCTCATTTAAATAGCGCTTCAGCTCATCCTCAACATGACTCCCCCATTCGGGAATACTAAAATTTCCTTCAGAAAAATTCTTATTGCTCCTGTTTTTGGTGTTCTCCCAAGGGCGAAACTCTCGAAGTTGAAAACGTAAAGCAGTGAGCCAGGCAAAATGTCTGTAAAACATCATTTGCACGGTCTTATCTTCCTTTCCTCCCAAGGTGTCACGCAACGTAAATGCAAAACTTCGGCTATCGTTTATGATGGCACCATAAATCTGTCTGGCTTCCCACAGTCTTCCATAACTTGCATTGTTCTTGAAGCCGACACTAAAAGCTAATGCTGTACCCAACAGTGCCAGCGGCTGCCAGGGCAGCGAAAGAAAATGCCAACCAAGTGCGTAAAGGACTGTTGGAATTGCAGCGATCAAAAACATCCACAATGTTTTGCGCAAGGTCCATTTAAAAAAAACTAAAGCGGTGTATCTTCTCCCTGTATACATAATATAAATGATTGCTATTTATTGAATGCTACTGCAGTTCTGGTTTGCATAGGCAGTATCATTCAATTATTTTGGTTAAGACAAAAACGATAAGTAACTCTTCTTACTCTTATCTTCAAGATTGATCACATCAAAACGTTTCGTTGATGAAAAAGAACCGACATCCGAATCGCTATTTATCATCACTCCGCCCATAAGTATCACATATTTACAGTTATAAGTTGTAGCAGCTACTAATTCCTGTATCCTTGCATCGATGGCTTCGTAGATAACTTCGGTAGCTTCACGTACTGGGGTTTCTGAACCTAGTATTCTATCTTTTTGCTTCAAAATAATCTGTTCAATCGTATTCATCTGATAGTCCATGTCTGTTACATTTCCTTCAACAAGAACACCGTCGGACAGTTTTTTTAAAGCACCTTTTGCCGCACCGCAGCATCCGGATGTAGCATGCTGACCGTAGCGTAGAATTTCTCCGATCTTGCCCTCTTTGGAAATTCCGATATGTGGTCCGTAATAAATGAGTATGGCACCATCATCGGGAACATGGCTGGCAAAGGCTCCCATGCCGGTTAATCCGGTAAAAGGGAATCCGTTCAAACCGCCCATTTTAAAGGGACCGAGAAATTCTTGTGTTGCTCTTGCGGGATACTGGATACTATTGACATCATCGCTACAGATGCTGTCTGCCAGCATTACCGTTGAAGGTGGCATCTGAAGCTCATCTTCAATAAAATCAATGATTTTATTGAGCACATCTATTGTGGTCAAAGCATTCGGATAGAATTTTCTGACCAGTTCTAATTTTTCTTTTTTTAACATCATAATTTGGTTTTTAACTAATTCATAGTTAAAGGATTAGATCAATAATTCAACCTATTATTAAAATGGAGAATAACAGATATCCCTAACTTAATAGGTGCCTATAACTAAGGGTTTGTAGCCCATACGGTAGCATCGGTAATGAAACCTATATCATCCATTGTCAACATCGATAGCGATACATGCGCAATTTCGGCAGCAGTTAATTTTTTACCGTTTTTATCAGAGCCATATCCGGATTTTTCACCGAAATCGGTAACGACTTCACTTGGATTTATCTGCATCACTCTAACATTATATTTTCTTAGTTCAGCCCTCCAGCATTCAGTCAGTCCTTTTAATGCAAATTTGCTGGCTACATAAGCAGAACCGTTTGCAAATCCGTATAAACTTGCTGTAGACCCAATATTGATGATATTTCCTCTGTTTTGACGAATAAAAATTTTCGATGCTTCTCTTCCGACCATAAACGCCCCTTTAACATTGATATCCCACACACGGGTAAAATCTGCTGTAGTTGTCGAAGCCAGTTCACTGAAATAACCGACACCTGCATTGTTGATTAACACATCGAGACCACCCCATTTCTCTTCAACATATTTGAATAAATTTTCTACATCGTGTTCATTCGAAACATCTGCAGTAAATCCTAAAATATCTAATTCCTGTGCAGCCTCGTTAACTGTTTTCTCTGTACGTCCGCAGATAAGCACCTCTGCTCCTCTATCTTTAAATATTTTGGCCATTTCGTAGCCCATTCCGGTTGCTCCACCGGTGATCAGTATTCTTGAGTTTTTGATTTCCATTGTATTTCTTGTTTAAATTCAGACAATCGGTCTGATCATTATAGTTCTTTATTATTCCGCAATGTTTCTTACTTCTGAAGTAGTTACACCATACTTCTTTTTAAAAGAAGCGTAAAAATGGGAAAGGTTTTCAAAGCCTAAATCCAGATAAAATTCTGCTGGTTTTTGTTTTAAATATTGGATTAAGTAATGAGCTTCTTCCAGTCGCCTTTGTAAAAGCCATTGCTTGGGTGTTGTTTTAAAGATCTCCGAAAAATCACGTTTAAATCCGGACAAGCTACGTCCGGTAAGAGTTGCAAATGATTCTACTGGAACATTAAACATATAATTTTGTTTCATAAAATCTTCCAGATCGATTTTATAAGGTGATGAAAAATCAAACAAAATCTGTTTAAAATCAGTGTTACTTTGCAATAGCAATTCAATTGCTTCTTTTATTTTAAGTTCTGCAAGTCTTGGCGTAGCTTCTTTTTTCTTATTGACATAAGGTGCCAGAGAGCTGAAATAGCTTTTTAGAAAATCATCCGATTCAAAAAATAAACGCTGCTTTCCTGTATATCTGCTGTCTAACTCAATTTTATTTTCTAGTGCATATTTCTGTAAAACTTCCTGATCTAAAGTAATCGAGATAAATTTATATTGCCCATCCTTTGCGGGATATTTTGTCGTACGGATAAGCTGATTTCTTTTGATTAGCACCACTGAATTTTCAGGAATGATGGCAGTTCCGCCTGGATAAACAGCATGCGTTTCTCCCGAAAGTTGGAATCCTAATAAATGTTCGGGCATGAACTCTTCATAACCTCTATGCTGTCTGAACTGACAGGAATACACCAGTCTATCAAATATAATTTCCTTCTTACCTTCCATATTTTGTTTTAATTGAACTTCTAACAAATATCATGAAAATATTATTTCTATTTTGTTGTTCAAAATTGCAATTTATACTGTTGTGTATTTTTAATCATAAAAGGCGATACCGAACAATCCAACATTAAAATTGGAAAAAACGGTATCGCTATAAATTTTCAAAAAACACTTATGTAAATGCAGCTCTATTAGTTATTGGAATTTTTATTTATTAATGTAAGTTGATTAAAATTAATCAGCATTTTCACTGAATAATTTTAACTTTTCCAACTTGCCAGCATATGGCGGGTAATTTAATGAATCATCAATCGAATCATTATCAACGGCGACCATGATAGGTTTGAAATGGGTAAAGGTTTTGAAACTTGCTTCACCAACATAATTACCCATTCCACTGTTTCCTACACCCCCAAATGGCAGATATTTTGATGCCGCGTGAATCATGCAGTCATTAATAGTTACACCGCCCGCACTGGTATGTGTAATTACCAAATCTTGACTCTTTTTGTCTTTACTAAAAAAGTACAGGGCCAATGGCTTTTCTTTCGTTTTTTGAAGTGCGACTAATTCGTCAATGGAATCGAATGTAAGTACAGGCATAATTGGTCCAAAAATTTCTTCTTGCATAATAAGATCATCCTCGGTTACATTATCTAAAATAGCGGGTGCAATGTAGCGTTTTGAAGCGTCTGACTGTCCACCAAAAACCAATGTACCACTGTTGTTCATCAGCCCGACCAGTCTCTCATAATTCCTTTGGTTGATGATAAAACCATAATCCTCACTTTGAGATGCATCTTCCCCGTAAAATTCAACCATGTATTTTTTACATAATGTGATGAATTTTTCTTTGATGCTCGAATGGACATATACGTGATCTACTGATACACAAATCTGACCTGTATTGAATAATTTTGCCCTTACTATGCGCTTAGCAGCCTTTTCTAAATCTGCAGTCTCATCTACAATGGCTGGACTTTTACCACCTAGTTCTAGAATTGTTGGCGTTAAATGTTTTGATGCGGCCGCTTGAATGATTTTACCGACGCGAGGACTTCCTGTAAAAAATAGGAGATCAAAACGCTCTTCTAAAACACGGTTTACTAGCTCAACATCACCCAAAATACATTTGATATAATTAGGTGAAAAGGTAGTTTCCACAATTTCATTGATTACTTCGCCACAGGCAGGAGAATCAGAAGAAGGCTTTACGACAGCTGTATTCCCTGCGGCTATCGCTCCAACCAATGGACCGAAAACCTGCCAGTTAGCAAAATTCCATGCGCTCAAAATAAACACCGTGCCTAAAGGCTCTGGCTTTATTATACTTTCATTTTCCATAAAAATTGCAGGCGTTTGTACATGTTGCTCTTGCGCCCAATCTTTCAGATTTTTAATGGTATTATTGAGTTCATCTAACACCCAGTTCAATTCTATTAAATACGTTTCCATTTCATTTCTGCCCATATCTTTTTTTACCGCTTCTATGATTTGTGGTTCGTATTTTACAAAACTTGCTTTTAGTTTTAGCAATTGCTCTATTCTAAAATCTACATCCAAAGTTGCGCCTGAAAGGAAATAAGTTCTTTGACTGTCCAGTAAATTCTTTATTTGTGCTTGATCCATAAAAATTCTATTTACGTTTAACTATTTTAAAACTAAGATTGTTTTACTAAGTCAAAGATCAACGATATTAGAATACACTGTGTTTCTCAAAAGTCCATTTTTATATTGGTGTAACGTTCAATGATCAAGCTTACTTTGACTTTGTTCTTAATAACAGAGCCATCGATATCTCCACCTACTTCTTCTGATTGTATTTGTTGAATTTCATTGAGCAATCCAGATCTACCGATAGCGGTGATCATAAACGATTGGGGTTCCTTTGCACGAGAGTTCATCAATATTAACGCAGAAGCCTATAACGGCATCTGCCCGATAGCTACGGGCATTTTGCTTTAAAGACTCCACTACGCTCTTATATAGCTTTTGTTTTCATAATTGCGGGAGCGCCCACCGAAGAATCCCGAAGGGATCTGCGAAGCAAACAAGACAAAGCTCGCTCCGGATTGCACTCAAAGCATTGGCTCCAATAACAGCTGTTACTGAAATGGGATTTTGTGATTATCGGTTTGATCAAAAAATACGGAAAGCCGTAAGGTATAAAACGTATAAAGCCATTCTTGGCAGAATGGCTTTATACGTTTTATATGATTTAATTTATTTCAGTTTTTCAATCTTGTCGATGGTAAGGCATGTAGCTTTGGCAATCTGATAAATAGACAAACATAGACTCTTCCAGCAAAATTTAATTTCTAACCAAACTCCATCCTATCATATTTTCTTCTGGATTCTTTCTTTCAAAATTAAGAGAACTTAATAAATTGATGGATCCAATATTTTCAACGTCACATTTAGCAGTTATCTCAATAACTTGTACATCCTTAAATGCCCAATTTATCAAGCCTAAAGCAGCTTCCCTTGCGTAGCCTTTTTTCCGGGCGCTTTCAACAATTCCATATCCTAGATCTATCCTTCCCAGAGAATCTGGCCGACCTTTGAATCCGATGTCACCGATAATTTCATTCTTTTCTTTTACGATAACCATCCATGACTCAAATCCTGTTGGAGATGATACCTTTTCTAAATTAATCAATATCCGTGGCAATGTATCTAAAACATCTTCATCTGGCCAACCTTCAGCTGGAATTATCCCCATATCATTAAATATGGAATAATCCGCTACTTGTATCTTATTTATCAGAATTTTATCGTAGGGAATTAGAAGAATTCTTTCTGTCTCAATTTGTAGAACTGCCATTAAAGATCAAATTATTATCATTGTAAAACTTAGAAAATTAAACTCCGAATTTATTGAATTAAAATTGAATAAATGGCAGATGCCATAATCAACTTCTGCTGGTAGTTGATCTTAATAAAGTTCTCGATTAAACTTTTGATTTTAGACTCCTTATAATAATCAGTTTCTCAAGATGTTAATATTCACCATTATGAAAAGCTGCTGAAATTAGAAGAAAACTCTCTCATTAGACACATTAATCAACCAAGTTTTTCTTGAGTAGTTCAAACTCAATCCAAGGATTGCAGATGCAATACTCGATAGACTAATTCATGGATCATATCGAATTGAGCTAAAAGGTGAAAGTCTAAGAAAAAAGAAGTAATATTGTCAGGTCATCAGTCGGACTGAGATGCTACTCTTTTTAAAGGGGTTAATATCACCAGTATATCCAGTATGATGATATAAAGTAAAAAATAAACAGGCGCTAAGTCTGTTTGGTAAAATGACGGGGTTATATTTCTGAGACAGAATTTACTCAAAAAGGAAAATTTGATATACTTAAAACTAACAGCTAAACAAGTAGCCAGTTCGCAAAGCCCCTAGCGTTTTGCGTTATTATAATACAACTTCGATAAACCAAAATAAAAAAAGATAATACAAAATGAAAAAAATAATACTCTTACTTCTTACATTATCCATTACAAATTTCAACTATGCTCAAAACATACTACTTGACAGCATAGTTCAAAAGAATGGTTTCCCTTTCCAAAATGATAAAAACATTTCATTTCAGGGCAAAGGATGGGATGTTTTACTGAACGAAATAAAACAATCTAATTCTGTTTTGTTGGGAGAAACTCATTCTACCAACGAAATTCCTTATTTCACAAATGCTATTATCAATGAGGTTGATTTTGACAACTATTTTCTTGAGGTTGATCCTTATTCGGTAGATATCATCGAAACAAAAATTAAATCTCTATCTCCTGAACAGCTTAATTTATTTGTTAAAGAATATAGTACAAATTTTTCTTTTTTGGAATACGAACCCGAATTTGCTTTGTTTAAGAATTTAGTTAAACGTAATAAAAAGGTGTATGGTGTCGAACAAATTAGCCTTTTTGCAGATCAGATGATCATTTCAACTTTAAAAGAAACTTCGAAAAATAAAAAAGTGATTGAGATATATGAGCAAATGCTTTTTAATTCCAAACAACTTGCGGATAAGGAGGGTCTTGAAAAATACTATCTATTATCCGAAGATTGCCTTCAAAAATTAGATTTATTGTTGATGTTAAAACTTTCTGATAAGGAGCGAAAACAAATTGAAGCATTGAAGTTAAGCAGAGAGATTTATACAAAAAGAAATCATCCCTTAAGAATTCAATTGATGAAAAACATCTTGCTAAACCAAATGCCAGATTGGAATAACAAAAAAAATCTTTTCAAATTTGGTTCTGTCCATGTACCAAGAGGTGAAACCATATTAACAAAAACTGATATTTATGATATAGGCAGCTTAATTTCTAATATTGAAGAGGCAAATTTCAGGAAATCATTGCATATAATGCTTGTTGGAAAAGGAGAAAACGACAATACCAGTTTTAGATCTTTTCTAAATGTGCTAAAAGATGATCAGTGGTACTGCTTTGATTTAAGACCTTTAAAGAAATCTATTTTACAAAACAAGCTAAAAGTAGATGATATATACTTATCGAGAGTTATAAAGGGTTATGATTATCTTATATATATTCCTAAAGTAACTGAAAGTAAGAATATCTCGATAAAATAACAACTCACAACGAATTAGAGCTTTTCAACCACCGCTACCTGAATATTGTAACTCACTTTTCTACAATAAAAGAAAGCAAAAAGCTTTCAAAATGGTCTAAACGCTTTAAAACCTGTAATTCTAAAAGATTACAGGTTTTATAATTTTGGCACTAATGCTAAAAACTGTCAATAACACTCATAATTCTTATTTCATGTTATTGACAGTTTTTAAAACCCAAAAATAAACTACCACAAAATAGACTTAAACCACTATCTATTAAAAGCCTTCGCTATTTAAATCTTTGCTCATCAATATTGACGCTGAAGCTTATAACGGCATCTGTTAAAAGCTATCTGCATTTTGCTTTAAAGACGCCACTACGCTCTTATATAGCTCCTGTAATTTGTTTTCATAATTGCGGGAGCGCCCACCGAAAAATCCCGAAGGGATCTGCGAAGCAAATTAAACGAAGCTCTCCCCGATTTCACTCAAAGCATTGGCTCCAATAACAGCTGTTGCTCAATGATAAGTGACTGAAAAAAAGCAAAGTATAAATAAATCAAAGCAATTCAAATTCAGCTATTAATGTTTCTAATCCATTAACAATAATGGATATTTTGTGTTTTCCGAGGTAAAATTTTCTAGTGGTTATCAGTTTAAAGGACTGATTACGCTCTATGATATCTATTTTTCCACCCTCATATGTTCTTTCGCTTATTTTAAATACTTTCCGAGATAATTGCCCATTAGATTTTAGGTAATAAATTCCATATTCAAGCCTTAATAATTTAGGGTCATTTTGTAGGTTCTTCACCTGAAATGAAAAACTCAGACTATCGCCAATTTTTACGGCAGGTGTTTTTATGGCTAAATCGCTTACTTCAAATCCTGCACTGTCCAATCCAAAATAAGCGAGTATTTTAGGATGTCCTTGTTTGAGTAATGTCCGGCTACCATGTTTAATTACTGCATCTGTATCTTTACCTATTCCTTTCCACTGTCCCGCAATTTCTACAATTACATCAGGGTGATCTTTAGCTATATCATTTAGATTATTCGCCACACTTCTTCTCACCATTTCGGACGGATCGTTTCTTAAATTATACAAGATCGGTAAGATCGGTGAAGGATCAGTCTTCAAAAACGGAATTGCCATTGCCCAGGGAAGTCTGGGTCTACTGCCTTCACTCGCAAGCCGTCTGACATCTGGATTCGGGTTTCTCGACCATTTTTCCATTTCGGTTATCATTCGACCTTTGTATTTAATTATGAACGGTCGAACGGCAAACTCACAAGATATAAATTTAGTAATTACCTCAAAAGCTTTGGTAGAGACTTCGAAATGGTCAATACCATAAGACTCTATGTAATCAGGAAAGATGATATATTCCAGTCCACCTCCCGGGATTCCTTTAGATATTAAATGTGCTACACTCTGGGTAATTAAATGGGCTGCTTCCGAAAAATCAGCGGGTAAAAACTGGTATAATACCTCTGTGGTATGCTTGGTCCGCTGTTTCCACTCCAGACGATCAAACTTTTCGACAAAAATGTCTGCAATAAATTTATCCTGATCGAAATTCGGATCAGCAGAATAAAACGTTTCGGCTATCAACCTGTAAAAGGCAGGCGAATATATATCTTTTACTAGACTCATGATATTGTTTTTTTTCTCAATTTTTGTGAAATAAACGGATAAAGTTATAACTACTATAATATCCGTACAATAAGGGAATGATTATTCCCTACCGGGGCTAATTGCACTCTAACTAACTGAAAACATTAAACTACATATTACAGGGAGGCTTCATATTTGCATTCTTCTTCTATCAATCGTTCTATCCCAATCATAAATTTTTAAATCACGAAATGAAATAATCGTATCCGATTGAAACCTAAACTTAATATGCTTTGCCGGATTACCAGCAACACTATAGGGCGCAACATCTTTTGTAACAACAGCTCCTGAAGCAATAATAGCGCCCTCTCCAATCTGAATACCCGGAAGAATCATAGCACGCATCCCTATCCAAACACCATCACCAATTATAGTATCTCCTTTACTTTGATACGATTCTACGATAGATTCAACAAAAGGATATAAACTAAACCAATCAGAACGATGAGTGTTATTTCCCCCATCAATATTACAGCTTCAGCTACAATACACACATACGAACCAATATATAACTGATCTATTACCCAGGCAGGTTCCCATTGATTTAAACTGTACACATCTCCATACAAATAACGAACAACACATTCTTCAAAATTTCCAGTCCAGGTGTTACTGTAATAACTTGTGTTGCCCTTAATATGAATATTGGGATTGGAATGAGTTTCGTGCAAATATTCAACACGGGACCAATGCTTAATCTGATCTTGTTTTGTACTCATTCTAGAATCTTTTTATGCAATTTATAAAATATTCTCAAATCATACAACAAATGTAATTTGTTGTATGATTTGAGAATATATAAGAAGAATTCTTTAATTTTGTCCCCCTGTCAAATTTTTGAGCTTTATTTAACTCTGTTTTATTTTTTAGGTAAAAATAATTGGAACATTCAATTTATGACAGATGTTCAAAAAACTAACAATAAACCAATGATAGAAAAATTCCCAACATTAAATAGTACACTTGCTCCAAATGAACTTGGAAAATTAATTCAACAAAAATATGGACTGAGTGAAAAAACCGAATGTAAAATATTTCGACTTGGGATGAACCATTTATATATTGTCAAAAATGGCCTGATCAATTATGTTTTCAGAGTGTATACCCATAATTTGCGGACAAAACTAGAAATTGAGGAGGAATTAAGACTTTTACTTCACTTAAAAGAAACCAGTGGACAAATTGCTTATCCAATTGTGGACAAATCGAATCAATTCATTCAAGAAATTGAAGCGTCAGAGGGAAAGAGATATGGCGTTTTGTTTTCGTTTGCCAAAGGTACAAAGACCGCAAAATTCACAGAACAAACAAGTTTTTTAATTGGCCAGTCATTAGCAAGGGTTCATCAATCGACAGATAATTTTGAATTGCGAAGAATATCTTACAATGCGGAAAACTTAGTCCAAAATTCATTTTTAAAAGCTAAAGCGTTTTATAGTAAAAATACCTGTGAAATTGAATTTTTAGAAAATCTGTCTATTTTCTTAACTGAAAAAATAAACAATATTAATAGACAGAAAGTAAGGTTTGGTAGTATTCATCTGGACGTGTGGTTTGACAATTTGCACATTGATGATGAAGAAGGAATAACATTTTTTGATTTTGATTTTTGTGGCAACGGATATCTTTGCTTTGATATCTCCTATTTCCTGTATCAGTTGCTTGCAACAAATTTGAACGAAGAGGAATATCAGATAAAAGCAAGCAGTTTCTTAAAAGGTTACGAATCTGTAATCCAAATAAGTAATGAAGAAAAAGAGCTCTTACACTATGCGTGTTTAGCAATTATGCTATATTACATTAGGATTCAGTGTGAAAGATTTGATTATTGGACCAATCTTTTCCTTAATGAAGATCATTTAAAAAGAATGGTTGGAAATTTAAAAAGATGGATTAATTATAACAAAATTGAAATTTTCTCAACATAAGAAACCGGGTGATACTACAAATTGTAATGCTTCAGGATAAGTTAAAATGACAATAAGAAATTAAATACTACTTTACCGTGAAAAATCGGATGATGGTTCTTTAATTCAAGAAAAAAATCCATATTCGTGGCATATCAGGTGTCATGATTGGAAAGTTATTAAGAAAATGATCATCACGGCAACTATTGCAATTGCTATGAGATTAACCTATGTAATATGAAACGTGAATCGAGTTTAATAACTTTTTTAAAAGTGTATTTAAGACTCCTTATTGGATTTATTATTATTTCAATAATTACTGGTAAAATTCCTTGGAATGACTTACATGGTTTAATCAAGTTCGCATTATACTTTAGCTTAGCTTTATTTGCTATTGCTTTGATATTTTGTGTATTATACTGGATTGTTAAAATTATTAAAAGACAATAAAAATCACCTAATTTAAATAAACACGGTATTATTAGTCAACCATTCTCTTCTTTAGATCTTCCAACTCCCTGCTATCATATCTGGCCAACAAGCAAAACCTTGTCTAATAATCTCTTCCCCATCAGCTATGGTAAATGATCGGGATCAAATTTAAAATGACCAAAGAACCAACTTTATTCAAATCGGTTCTTTGGGGGAATAAATAGTTTTAGTAAGCTTACAAGCAACAAATAATGTTTGTATATCTACTTGGATAAGCGATATACCACATAAATATCACTGACTTGTTTGCAACCTGAATTTTAATTTTTTCAGTCATTTTAGCCATGAAAGTAACTTTTAAACTTCTATTGGTTACATAATTGCCCTATGCCAGGCAAAACAAAGTTGTCCCAACCTTTAGCAATATGCTCAAGTCTATTAAGATCTCCATTAAAGTTTTCAATGGTAGTAGTTAAAACAGTTTGTTCTTCTTGAGAGTCCAAATGATATGAAATATGGAGATAGTTTTCAGGAAGAATTTCTATTCCAAAGTTTGGATCAATTGAAGAGTATTTTAAATACCTATTGTGTATAATATCTAAGATTATTCCACGCTCCCCGCTTTCATATCCTTGAAAATTACCTTTCCAAGTTATCTCGCCTCCTATTTCCCAAGTTGATGAAACCTCACAATTGAACATGTATTTTTTAGTTTCGGATGGGGTTGTTAAAATCAACCAAATTTCATGAGGACTTGCATTTAAGATTAATTTTCGTGTAACTGTGTTATTGTTCATCATGCTAATTATTTCGTTAAGCTACAAATGTATAACGCAGATACGACAACTGTATGTCAGGAGTCGATAAACATTTCTCGTTTGTTCTTTGCTTGGATTGATAAAAGTAGCCCATATTTTAGTAAAAATCTTAATAGATTTGTCGTTAATACTTGTTCTGTTTATATATCTGGTAAATAACGAGTATAATTAGACCTCATTTATTTGAAAAGTATTAGAAATATATGATAACTAAGAGTAAGAATGTAAGCGTCGATCAAGCAATATCAAAGGGAAATCGAATGGTAAACTATCCGGTTGTTGTTATTATTTTGACCACACTAGGAATTAGCTTTTACTTATGTATCCATTTACCTTTCTGGATAGTTCCAATTGGTTTTGTTTTTGCAATTGCATTTAGTTGGCTCTGGTGGAGTATAATGATCACGAAATGGCGACTTTGGGCTTTCGAAAATGTTAGAAATGTACATGAACTTAAAAAACGAGCAATACAGGAAAAATTAATTTGGCCTGATGATGTAATTTTTAATAAAACGGAAATCTCTAATGCTACAGAAAAAGAAAAGTGGAATGTACTAAAGCAAAATTTTCAATATGAAGACATATTTCAGGACGACTTATCACTACCAAATGAAACAAATATCTACTTTTCTAAAAGAAAGAGCTTTTTACAGCTGTTAATAATGTTAATAGTTGTAGGATGTTGTATTTTTATAATTAACAGCTCTAATCATATCGCAGGGTACCTTATAGTTGTCTTAGGGGTATATTTTACATTCAAAAAATGTATGAAGATGATCAATAAACTACCACAAATTACGATAAATGCTGATGGAATCAGAACAATATCAACAGACTTTTATAACTGGAATGAAATAAAAAACGAGGAAGTAATTGATGAAAGTTCAGGAAAACACATACGCCATTATTTAACCTACGAACATCCAAATGGTATAGAGCAACTGTTAATTAATGACTACACAATAGATAAATCTAGTTTGAACAAATTGCTAATTCTATATCGTGGACGAAATAATCAAAAACAGTGACGCTTATATGCTTAAATCTTAAAATGAATTTACACATATTATGGCGCATATATTATCCTAATTGTACATTGGTATCTTCAATTTCTTTGATATATCTTTTATGATCAGAAACATCCATTTCATCATTGTCTTTTTACTGATGCAGTCCAAAATAACAAAAGGATTATAGGGATCTAATGTAAGGTTTCACTATGCTCTTTGATCACTGAATTTTATTTGGAAGTTACTGACCGCTAATAACTATTTTACTGTATTTCACATATTGGAAAGAGAAATAAAAACATCGATTTTATATTCCTTTTTTCGTTAAAATTATTTAACTTTATAACCACCCATAACCCGAAATTATGAAATATTTATTGTGCCTTTTTTTTCCCTTATTCTCTTTGTATTGTGCTACCGCACAGATTTCGCTAAACCAATCAGCTGAACCCGATCCGAACAGCTGGATATTAAAAGAACTAGCAAAGGCTAAAGTAAAAACAAGTAAAGTAAGTTATAAGGATAATTTCTTCCAATTTGATACCGTAAGACTAATTGGATTTATTGAAGGTTATAATCCTAAATCCGAATTTACCAGTGGCATAATATTTAGTAGCAATCAGCTGACTAGGGAAGATTATCCAACAACCGTTCAGATCTTTCCTGATGGTCGTTTTGAAGCGAGCTACCCTGTGACAAATCCTGAAATTTCCTATATAAAATATAGAAATGACAGGTTTACTTTTTATATTGAACCTGGGCAAACGTTAGCTTTGCGATTCAAAGTTACTCAAGATCAAAACTTAGAATTAATAGGTTTTGACGGGCCTCTTGCTGTCGAAAACCAGCAATTAAAAGATTTTGATTGGGGAAAGAATCCTCGAGCCTTCTATCAAAATCTGGAAAAGATATTGAAAGAACAACCTATTTCACAAACTAAAATGCAAATTATTTCTGCCTGGGATTCGGTGAAACATGAAGTAGACGTACGTTTTAGGAAATCCAATTTTTCACCCAAATTAAAAAATCTGATCCATACAGATATTGCACTTTACTATGCGACACAATTAATGGATCTCCAAATGACCAAAAAAAGTCTTTTAAGGGAAGATCCTGAAAATTCCTTTCTTAAAGAACCTCTTCCGACCGATTATTTTGATTTTATGGATCGATTAGACCTAAACGATTTTGCTTTGTTGGTACCAAATGAATTTTCAAGTTTTATCAATCGGTTCGAATTTTCACCACTTTTTCGTAAAGAAGAATATTATAATGCCTTGAATCGTCAGTTTAAAGGCAACTTATACTTGGTGCTGGATTCGGCAAACAAAAAGTTTAATCCGACAATAGCCAATACCTTAGTTACAGAAGTTGCTAAATTGCGTACCTTGAAGTCTAAATTAGATTATGCTACAGACACCATAAAGATTACAAATTTAACACATGATCTGTTAACAGTATTAACCAATAAAGATTTAAAATATGAAGCACTTAAATTGGCGGAGCGTGTAAAAAGATCCAAAGACGGCTATTTATTACCTAATACTCCTGCTGGTGCTCTCTTTACTAAGATGACAGATAAGTATCGTGGTAAGGTCGTCGTCGTCGACTTTTGGGCACAATGGTGTGGACCGTGTCGCCAAGGAATAGAATCAATGAAGGAAAAACGGTTAAAACTCAAGGATAATCCGAATTTGGTATTTGTTTTCGTAACGGATAATGTAGGTACACCAGATGTAGATTTTTATAATAATTATATTGTTGAAAATGATATGTCTGAATCATATAGAGTATCTGCAGATGAGTATATGGCATTGCGCGAACTATTTAAGTTTAACGGTATCCCTAGGTATGTTTTGATGGACCCGGATGGTAGAATCAGGAATGATGATTTCCAAATGCATAATTGGAAATCTGAACTCGCTAAAAATTATCCACAACTTTTTAATGATCAATTGATGGAGGGAATTTGATATGCTCTTCGGTTGCAGCTAGAAATAAAATCCGAAGATAAGTTAAGGAGTTTTTTAGATCATAATTCTGATTCTTGAACAACTGCCTAGTCAATTTTCAGAAGACAAGCGTCGATATTCTCTTTTTTTTAAAACTTCTAGAATGAGAAAAAAAACAGCCAATCACCACATATTAATCGACCAATCTCCTCTTGAGTAGCTCCAACTCCCCTGCGATGACATCTGGCCATCTAGCAAAACCTTGTCTAATAATTTCTTCACCATCAGCTATGGTAAATAACTGGGAAATGCTAAAGGCAGACTCTCGGATACCGGCAATCTGTCTAAAAGTTAGCTGTGCTCTGCTTTTTGCAGTTTTTACAGCTTCAGGATGATTGAGTATATACTCTTGCTGTATTTGCTTTAAATTCATCTGTATAGTTTTTAAAAATTAATAGATCAATCAGAAAACCCTCAAGAATTTCCCTTCTAACACTTCTTCTGGAACATCCAAAATCTGCTCGATCACTACTGTCGCAGACTCTTCCTTAAATTCACTCATAAACGCCCATAGGTCGTTTACTTTTGTCGGGACAAAATGTTGTATAACATCATCCACACTATTATCGGACTTCAGGATATTATATCCCTTATGCTTTAAGTCCTTCAAGATCTCGATTGTCAATGGTACATTCATCGCAATTAGTATTTATCGTTTTTGCTTTCTTCCAACAGGATTGACATTTCGATCCTAAATTACTTTACTATAAAGCGAACTTACAGAACCCTACCCTGCTTTAATTTAATATTGAACAGGATGAACACGAAAGAATGTTGAGCAACCGGTTATCTTGTAGCGTGTCCATCCTTATTCAATATCCAAAGATAAATAATAAAACTAAATATATTAGCTTTTATTTACTATTATTTTTAGTTTTATTGAATTTTATTTTGTGCGCCTTGAATACCACTTACATAGTAACAAAAGCAGGAATAACATTTTTCTTAGAACTTGAAATAAATATTGACAGTCTTAAAAAGAACCGAAGAATTTTTGCAAGGCCCTGTCTGGACTGGAGTGAAAGAAGACATCACCTAGCGGGTTCACTTGGTGCCGCTGTGCTAGACAAAATTTTGTCCCTTGACTATATCAGGAGAACAGAGAACTCGAGAGCAATGGTTATTACATCAAAAGGAAAACAGTATCTGTATGACATGTTTAAAATTTCTGTCTAACGTTACTGCACAAGCCGAGCCTATTACTATATCCATAAAAAGTCTACCAATAAAAAGAGTTTGCGAAGAATTTATGCATGCTGCATTTCTTTAATGATTTTACTTACTACTTTTCATAGTACTCTTCCTCACACTTTTGCCATACAGAATTTTGATTTAAATAATTTTTATTGCGTTCCTGTCTGGCAATCTTGAGTTTTTGTTGTGCATATTTTGATTTTCCCTGTACCTGCTGCAGCTCTAAAAGTATTTTTTTCTGACCGACTTTAAATACTTCCAGACACTCTTGTGAAAATCATGGATTTCATGTTCATTTTTTTATTCTCAAAACCAACCACAGAATACCGTGAAGATTAAAAAATAAAAAGAAAAATAGTTATATATATCATTAAACCCCTTCAATAACTACTAACCTCCGATTAATCAGTTTATGGACAGCCTCAAGTTTTAATTGCTCAGAGCCAATTCCTCGTTTAACTTTTCTTTATAAAGGGTATTGGCTACTTATTGCACAACTGACGGAAAATATGGGATTCCGCTGAATAGTAAAATAAATATTTTGAGCGTTTTTTTTCACACCAGGTGTTCTAAATACATAATAAATAAAAATACCATAACTAAAATGAAAACTGCAATAATACTACATAATCCATAACCGATTCTACCTTTTATAAGATGATTAAGCCCTTCAATAATTAGAAAAGAAACATAAATCAAAATTAGACAAACCGGTAAAAATTTCTCCAAGTTTGGTGACATACCATTGTTACCACTCTGTCCTTTAGCAAACATTCCTATTGCAAAAAAAACCAAAGGTGCTGCACCAATTAAAAGTCTTACACAAAAATGCTTGGTTAGTTTTTCTCTCATTTGCTTTTTAACGTACCACTAAAATACAATTAGTTTTATTCATTTTTTCAGAAGATATCTATTCGCATGATGCACTTGATTATTCAATAGAAGAAATCTTCTATTTGCGAAAGATTTAGATTAATACATTTATTATTGTAATGACATCATAAAGTTTTACAGATATAGTATGTTAATCATTAGATTTCTTTTATTCTCATTGTTTGTTTCATGAATATTACTGTCCAAATTGCTGCGCAGATAATCATAAACCTTCCTTGTAAACCAATTAATACTTCAGGACCTAGATTCCCATCATTTTTCGGAAGGTAAATTGCCATACTAATGATGAGAATAACTTCAGAAACCCAGAGCAAAACCGTCGCATAAGCCAGAGGATTTCTTAATTCTCTGTAAATAGGATTTTTATAAACTTGCCAGAAAAAAAATAAAGAAGCAAAAACTATCATTCCCGAAAATCCTGCGCCAACACTATGAATGGTTCCGGCAGTTGTCATATTTTCATTAGCTGTTGTGGAAGGGTCTGTGTTGTATATTCCCGCCAGTAAAAATCCGATAGTGGAAATTGCCAACAGAATACTTCCAATTTTTCCGGAACTTTTTTTGTAAAGCTTAAAAGCAACAACTGTTGCTGCTCCTGTTGCTATCGTCATTGAAAAGAATGCTAACCTCATTACCCACCCGTTTTTTCCTAGTGCATATTCACTTATGGGTTGCCAGAATGGATTTACGTCGTTCTTTATTAGATGTAGTATAGCAAGTAGCGCAATAAAAACAATACTACAAAGAATGCTTATTCTGCTCAATAATTGTGTCCTGTAAGTCCTCATAAGTTAGTTTTTTCCAGATAATAAGCTGTCAAGTTTGTTATATGAATCAATGACGCCATGTTCCATTCCTGATTCCACCATTGCGTTACGATCTTCTAAAGATTTGAATATAATGTGGGTCGTGAGCCTTGTCTTATCATTTGGCAGTCCTTCAAAATTTAAAAATTCTAAAGATACATGACCTCTTTCTGGCAGTCCCTCAAATTCAAAGGTTCGTATGATTCTTTTTGCGAATTCCGTTTCGTGAATAACTCCGCAGAACCCAAAGCTATTTCCATTTTCATCCGAATGAATAAATCGCCAGGCACCTAAGTTTTTATTTTCAAAAATCGGAATTTCCATTTTATGATTTTCTAACCCCATCCATTGTACAAGCAATTCTGGTTGAGTGTGTGCTTGAAAAACTAGATCGGTTGTAGCATCGAACTCTCTAACAATAAAAATTTCATGCTTTCCTTGTTCTGCAGTAATTTTAGTTTTCTGATTTTCCATTTGTCTTATTTTTTAAGTTATTTAATACGCTGTCTAATCTGTCGTAACGATCTTCCCAAAGTTTCTGGAACGGCGCTAACCAATCGGATACTTCTTTCATTTTGGTGGGATTTAATTGATAATAAATCTCCCTCCCTATTGTCTGCTGATTTACTAATTGGCATTCTGCTAAAATCTGGATATGCTTTGATACCGCCTGTCTACTGCAATCAAATTGCTCAGCGATTGCATTAGGTGTTAAAGACTGCAAAGCAATCAGCGTCAGGATCGCCCTTCTTGTTGGATCTGCTATAGCCTGAAATACGTCTCTTCTAGTTTTCATATATTTTATTTGCTACCATTTGATTGCAAATATATGTGCAATTATTTGATTGCGCAAATAAATCCAATAAAATTTCTATTTATTTTTTTGGCATAGCGTGTTTATCACACATATTTTGAAGCTTGGTGGATAGATTTCTAAATCGGTGGTTACTTTTCCCTTATATTCCAGTAAGACATTTTAATTACTATAATATTGAACTATATAGCATTGTTTTTTATAAGATTTGAATACCAAATGATTTATTATATTGATTGGTTATTATTATATTTTTGTCAGCTTGTATCTCAAATGGGTCGTTAGGTCTGAAGGTATTATTTCTGCAATTTTTATATCATATTGGTCTTTATCAATTCCGTCAAAAAGGCGGATACCGCTACCTAAAAATACAGGTGCAATGTGAATTAAAAATTCGTCCACTAGACCTGCATTTAAAAATTGTTGAATAGTGTTAGCTCCTCCTTGTATTCTGATGTCTTTTCCATTTGCTGATTGTCTTGCCTTGTCTAAAGCCGACTCTATTCCATCATTTATAAAGTAAAAGGTTGTGGCTCCTTCCTGAACCCAGGGCTCTCGCTCTTCATGTGTTAACACATAAACATCTGCTTTGTAGAGGTCATTGGGCCAACTTACCTCGCCTTCTTCAAACATTCTCTTCCCCATAATGAATGCACCTGTTCGTTCAATTGTCTCTCTAATATATTTACCGTCAGGCCCATCCTCTTTTCCTCCTTCGAACCCCAGGTATTCCCAAAAGGCTTTTTGGTTAAACATCCATTGGTGTAGCTTTTCTGAAACACCACCCATTGGATTGTTAGGACTTCTATGATCGCCTGCAAAATATCCATCAAGTGATATTCCGCTGTCAAATATGATTTTGCTCATGTTAATTTTTTAGTTTATAATATAATTGTACTAACTCTGTTGCTGTATGTTTTCAGATTTTAGCCCTTTGAATAAATCCTCACACCGAGTGAAAAATAAATTTACAAAAAAACACCTTATTGTTCACTGCACTTTTATAAACAATGAAAAGCCGGAAAGGACAATCGATCTATCTTTGTTTCAACAGTGACAAATAGAATTAAAAGATAGAAAATTACAATTTATAATTAATAAAATATTGAACAGAATCAATTGGAACATCCCTAATACCTCTATTTAGATGTTTAATTCTTGACTTACCACTTTATTTGATGTTAAAATAGATAAAAAGTGAAATATTTAACTATTCCTTGGTAGCTCCACTATTTTATTCAAAATAAAATATTACTAAATATGGATTTCAACGAAGAATTAAAGAACCAAAGCCATCTTTTACAGAATGGCTTTGGATTACATGTATTTAAAGGTAGATAAAGTTTAATTTTATACGAAACTGTAAAAGTTCTCTGCATTTCAATCAATTCATTAATGCATTATTATTAGAAATGTACCTTTTTTTTCTATGCGCTTCATATCCTTCCAGGGACTTGATAAGATCGACAAGATTGAACGGCTTTGATAAAAAGATATCAGCTCCTGCATCCATAGCAACCTTTTTACCATCCGAATTAGCAGAAATACAAATTATAAATAAATCTTTCAATATATCATGTCCTCTAACTTTTTTAATTAATTGATCTCCGGACATACCGGGCATCGAGAGATCAACGATTAAAATTTCAGGAAACTCTTGCTCCATGTAAGATAGTGCATTTACACTTTTTGTTTCGGTAAGCACATCAAGGTCAAGACACTCACTCAACACTACCTTTATTACTTCTACTATGCTGGTATTGTCGTCGCACACAAAAACTTTTTTCTTGGTCATAACATAGTGGTTTAAACATTGGAACATAAAAAAGCTCATGTGATTATTTGTATTTATCAAAAATCATTTAAAAATTTTTTAAGTCAGATCTTTCTATTTATGATACAAATGGAACAAAAGATAGTTTGCACATCTTTTGATATATCACGTGTAGATTATTTGTGATATTTAAAACTTACTTTTAAAGTTAATGTAGACGGTCCTTTTTTCCACTTTCCCTTTTAGCGAAAAATACTTTGAAATTGTTCAATATTTCAATATGTATACTGACCAGATTTTTATCTAATTTTGCAAAAGCGACTCTGATTATTGATTAAAATTCAATATGAGTAACGATTATAAAAAAATTATTTTACATTTGAACCTTTTTGAAATACAGCTGTTTACTAAAAGATACTACTTAAAAATTACTTAAACTACTACTTATGAAAAAGAATTTACATTTTTTAGTTTTCCTCTTCTCCCTCGTACTGAGCATTTCCAGCCTTTTTGCACAGCAGAAGGAAGATATTATTTATCTTTTAGATGGCGGTCAGAAAAAAGGCAAAGTGCTCACGATCGGAGATGAAATCGTCAAGTTCAATTATACAGGCGAAGACCTTCAATATGAACTTAAAAAGTCACTAATTGAAAAGATTGTTTTTGGTAACGGAAGGGTCGAATTGTTTAAAGAAACGAACACAGCTTCCAATGTTGCCAACACAACTACAAATCAAACAAGCAGTCTATCAGGCGGAAATAAACTTGCTATTGTCCCATTTGAAATTGCAAGCAACGACCAGGGACTGACAACGGATGTTATGAGACGAGAAGTACAGCAGGCCTGCGCTGAGGCATTGCGATCAAGATCTTTTTCTTTCCAAATCCAAGATCCTAGAACGACAAACGCTACCCTTGCTAAATCAAATATTAATATTGCCGATATCGCAAATCACACTCCTGAGGAACTTGCCAAACTACTTGGAGTAGACTATATCATCTTAGGAGTTTATGATATTGAGAATAAAGGAACATCCAGTTTCGGATCAGGATCTGCGACATATAATGATAAGAAGAAGGATGATAAAACTAAAGGCAGTGTATATCAGTCCAATAATTCCTACACGACCACAAATTATGATACAAAAGTTCTGATGACAATTTATGATGCTAATGGACGGCAGTTATTCTCGGATTCAAGAAAACCGTTTATGGGTGGTGTAGATTCTTATAAAGGGGCATTAAAAACATTGGCCAAGCGGATTCCTCTGAAATAAGTGCAAGAATAAGCCAGAAATCTTATTATGATATTTTTTCAGGATAAGATTCAACTAAAAAAGCAACCACTGAGATAGAAGGTTGCTTTTTTAGTATTTATATTCGTGTCACTTGTTATTGAAAATTAAGACTTGGTAAGTAACGCCTACCAAATACGATAAGAGACCCCTACCGTTACAAACATATTGTGCAGATCATAACCAACTCCTTTAAAAGAGGAAGGAAATAAGGGTACAAACCCCATCTGTCCTGTCAGGTTTACTTGCCACCTTTCTGCTAGATTCCGTTCTACAGCGGCATGCAAACCAACATCATAGGAGCGCATTTTATCTCCAAAATCAAAAGTAGCATGATCAATTAAAACCTTCTCTCCTAACGATCCTCCTTTTCTGATATAACCATCAGAGACATTTCCTTCAAATTTGGAGGACAGAAGTACTGCAAAATACATCCCTAATTTTAAATTCCAAGCGCCAGCTCGATACCCACCATAAATCGGCATAGTCAGATATGTATTATTTGCTTCTGTAGCATTGGTACCGGTAAAATCACCTTCAAATACACCATCATCACTCCCACCGTTACCGACTGTTATCTGTGTTCTGAAATACTGCACGCTATCGGTTACTTTCATGCCCTTAAAATCAAGTCGTAATCCGGCTCCTACAAACCACCTAGAAGAAAGATCATAGGTAGCTGCATATCCAAAGGAAGGTGTAAAAAGTGGTGAATAACTTTTGATCTTTCGGATCGTATTGGGCAAACCTAATGGTGCTGCGGCACCGATATTATAACCTAGTGTTGCATAATGCTTTAATCGTTTACTTTGAAAACCTTCCTGCGCTTTTGTTGCGGTAACTAATATAACGAGCAGTGTAAATATGGATAACTTTTTTAAATTCATCATAATTTTGGTACTATTCTTAAACTGTCAACAACTAATCTTGATCCTATTGCACCACTGTAAACATTACCCAGGGCACTTGAGGAGGCTACAATAGCCATCATCAGATTATCTCCGATCACTGCTCCTTCTTTATAAACAAAAGGAATATCAAACTTTGTAAAATCTTTACGATCACTGCCATCTGCTAATTCTGCCTTTGCAATGACACGGTCTGAAGTCATAATATTGGATGCATTAAGCCGTTCATTACCACTATAAAGGATCGCATAAATAGAACATTTATCTTTCACACCTGCTTGTACCTGTCCATCTTTGTTCATAAACTGTGGTCCAGAAGCATATTTGTAATAGCCTGTAAAGCGATCAGGAAGTCCGATATAAGGTTCGCCAAATTCGGTTGCAGCCAAGGGATTTAACAATGCCTGCGATGAATTGAAATCCCCTAAAAAAAGTGAACCGGCAAACAGCTTAATTCCTATAAACTCCGATAACACCGTTCCTTTTATCGTAACCATCTCTGCACCTGTTGTACCCAGGTAACCGTCGGCAGTAGATCGGGTCGGATAAGCATCTGTACGTTTTGGGACACCCGATAGCGCCACTCCAGGATTTCCGGAAGACCACAGCTCAACACCAATATCTTCCACGGGGTAGGCATACATGTCGGTAGGGTGAGTCTGCCATTTTTCAAAATCGAAATCCCATTTCCCCACATTGATCACCTTGATGGTATAGATCTTCTTATTCTCACCGGAAGCTGACGTAACCTCATAGGTTATATCGGCTCCATTCAGCTTTATCTGTGCTCCAGATGCTGGAGATACTTTTGCACCATCGGAGATTTTTAAAACTGGTGAAACACCATTTTCAAAAGCTTCCTTTGTCAGGTTGAGCGTAATAGTACGGTTTATCTGGTCTATAAATACATCACCGGTAAGTTGCGATTTAGGTAATTCAAAAAGCTCAATATCGGCTTCTGGATTGAGTGGTGCATCTTTAATGCAGGACTGTAGGAGAAGTCCGAAAAGGAGAAGTACTCCTGAAAACATTTTCTTATACATTATTTGACATTGTTAATTTTGGTTAATTGTGTGATGCTGATTGCTATATTTTATCTAGTTAAGTACAATTTAAATACCGCAGAAGTTCAGCAGAAATTAAAAAATACTGTTGAATACAATCGAAGACCATTGAAGAATAACAGTAATGATAAAAATCTTATATAATTTCTCTCGCATAATAATAATAAAAAAGTCCATACTGTTTTGGAAACAAATGGAATAGGTAGATCAATCAAGGATTGGTCAAATAAATATATTAATATATTTTTATTCTAACAATAGTTCTTGTTCAGATCAATAAGATAAATTCTTTTCAAACCTCAATGAAATTAAGTTAAAAATCAACTATAGGAAGCCACATCTCATGACATGTTCTCAGGTAAACATATGAAGTCCACTTTTACTTATCATCTCTTCCACTGTCATTATACAGCTTATTGCTGTTCAATTGAAAGTTATTTATTTATATCTTCCTTTTGAAACTACAGAATAAAAAATTTTGTATTGTATCGAATGGCGTAATATGGTTTTCGGTAGTACAGCGGATTTTGTCAAATCCATTATTAAATTCTGCGATTAAAGCTTGTTCAGAATATTGTTTAATTTCAAGACCACTGCACTTTGTTGGTCCGTTTTCTGAAAAAGTTCCGATGGTCATGTAACCGGTTATGGATTTTCTTGCAATGCTCAGGTATTTTTCAATTTATTCTGTTGTTGTAAGGAAGTGAAAAGTTGCTCTGTCGTGCCAAATTTCATAATTATTATCGGGTTCAAATTCTGTAATATCACTGACTATCCAATTTACTTTTTCTGCTCTGATACCTAACCGTTTTTTAGTTTTTTCAAGTGCTTTGGCAGAAATATCCAGGACGCTTATTCGCTCATAGCCCTGATCAAGCAAATGGTCAACTAATTTACTGTCCCCACCTCCTATATCAATGATGTTTGCCTGTTTTCCCAATCCGAAAGAGGAAATAAAATCGAGTGAAGTTTTTGGCACTTCTTGTGTCCAACTCACCTGGCTTGAATTTTTGGTTTCGTAAACGGTTTCCCAATGCCTCTTTATGTTATCTAGATCCATAATCATTATATCTTATAATACCGAAAAAATAAATGTTGGTACTTAATGAACTTCTTCATCGATAATATTTTCCTCTTTCTTATTGCTTTTTGATACGTGTATATTGCATCCTGAAGCACCGTAACAGCCTATATTTATCAACGGCATTAATGAGAATAAGCTACCCAATCCTACTATTAGCCATTCTTTTGTCTGAATGCCCTGCACTACGACCAAAATGCCTACTGCTAATCGTAGCACACGCATAAAATTCCAATTTCTTAGATATTTTTTCATAATCAATTTATTATCAATATAACAAAGCCTAGAATATTTTGCTACTCTACTTATTTAACAACTGATGTACATTTTTCCAAGACCTCCGTTAATTATGTTCTGAAAACCGTTCTGCTCCAAAATATTTTTTGCCTGACTGCTACAATTACCACTTTTGCAAAAAACCACGATATTTTTCTTGTTTTTAAATTTTTGATACTTGAATCTGCACTTTATCTAATGGAATGTTTACAGATCCTTTTACGATACCTGCCGAAAACTCGGCAGGTGTACGAACATCTACTAAAAATGCACCGTCTTTTATAATTTCTCATAACGGGCTATTATCTGTTTTACCTAATATTGCTAAAAAAAATCGCATAGTTTTAATCTTTTGTACAATATGTGTCTTTGCATCCAATTGTTTTACCATTTTCCGTTAACCATTCTTTCATTCCTCCGGAAAAGTTTTTCATATTTTTAAATCCGTTTTTAGCTAAGATAGAATATGCTAGAGCTGAACGGTCACCTGCCTGACAATGAATAACAATTTGTCTTTCTTTACTAACCTTACACAAGTTGTCTTGCAATGTTCCGACAAAAATGTTCTCTGCCCCCTCTATATGCCCCGCTTCATATTCTGATGCGCCACGGACATCGATGATCTGTATATCTTCTTGATTTAAAATAACTTTAAATTCGGTCAAAGAAATCACATCTGCCATTTGCAGTTCAATTCCTAAATGGTTTACATCCGAAATATATCCATAAATGTTATCTAACCCGATACGCATCAATTTACGGGTCAGCTCTTCCATTTGGTTGTCTTGGGCTACCAGAATGAACTGCTCTTGATAGTTCAGCATCCAACCACACCAAGTAGAAAAAGAATTATTCCCCTGAATATTAAGACTGCCGTGAATAAAACCTTTGGCAAAATCTTCTTTATTTCGGGTATCTATTACCTTTATCCCTTTTTCATAGGCAGAAATAAACTGCTCCTTGGTGAGATTAGGATGTTTCGGAACTTCTATCAATAATGGACGATGTACCTTGTTTAAATGTTTCATCATCGCAAAATATTTCGGAGCCTCGGGCTGGTCAGCTAGCAGGTACTCGGAAAATCCATTTTCATCTTCTCCGTATTGAAATGCCCAATTGCGTATTTTTTCGTAACCTACGGTAGAACTATGCACCGCTCCCAAGGCCTTTCCGCAGGCAGAACCTGCCCCATGTGCCGACCATACCTGAACATATTCGGGAAGTGCAGCAAACTTTTTCAAAGATTGGAACATCTGTTTGGCTCCAGCTTCTTTAGTTCCGACAAGCCCTGCGGCTTTTTCTAGCAGGTCCGGTCGGCCGATATCTCCTACAAATACAAAATCACCCGTGAAGACCATAACAGGCTTATCTGTGGCCGGGTTGTCAGTCAATAGAAAACTGATACTTTCGGGCGTATGACCCGGTGTATGAATCACTTGAAATGTGAGGTTGCCCACTTTGATGATATCACCTTCTTTGAGTCCATGATGCGGAAACTGATATTGCCAGTCGTCACCGCCTTCATCAGAAAGGTAAACTGTAGCTTTGGTCACTGCAGCAAGTTCCCTTGAACCACAAAGAAAGTCTGCATGTATATGCGTTTCAGCGATATGTGTAATACGGAGATTATTCTGCTTTGCAATGTCAAGATACACATCAATATCACGTTGCGCATCAATTACGATGGCTTCCCCAGTTTTTTGACAGCCAATAACATAGCTGCCTTGTGCTAAACTTTTATCATAAACGTGTTGAAAAAACATAATGCTTTAGTTTTAATTATTATTTTTTGTGAATTACCAATTCCTTACCAGCTTTTTTTGCCCAACTTCCTATATTTAATTAAAACAACTATAGTTTCCCAATTATTGTTACTGTTTTAAAATGAGGAATTGTATCGCCTATTATTTTCTATTTATAATTTACAATGCTAAATTACAATGTTATTTTTTCAGGTAAAGCTACTTAGGTTACACAAGGATTTTTTATCAAGTTAGACTATTTAGCTTTCTTCCGATTGTCTCTTCATAGATGGTAATGATTTTAGCGCAATAAAGTTTCCTTAATCAGAATGTAAATACCCATTACCAGCAAAAACCAACCAAATGCTGGTTTTAACCTAGTAGCTGTTATTAATGTTGAAAGATAACTGCCGATAATTATACCGAAGATAGCAATTGCTGCTATGCTTAATAAAAATCCCCATTGTACTGATGTGTGCGATAGGGAAAATAAAAATCCCAGTAGTGAATTAATAGAAATAATAACTAATGATGTACCTATGGCTGTTTTTATCGGCAATTTTAGTATATTGACCAATATGGGGATAATAAGGAATCCACCACCGGCACCAATCAATCCGGTAATGATGCCAATAAAAACTCCCTGAAAAAGAATTTGAAAATAATTGAATGGCTTTTGCGAAAGAGCTTCATCAATTGGCTCTTGATCTTTCTTGATCATACTGTACGATGCAGCAATCATCAGTAATGCAAAAAGTAACATCAGCAATATATCTTTTGTAATAATAAGACTTTCTATCTTGAAGACTTTATGCGGGATAGCAGGGAGTACATATTCCCTAGTTAAAAAAATAGCGGTAATGGAAGGAATACCGAAAACTATTGCTGTTTTTATATTTACCAATCCCTTTTTTAAATAAGAAAATGAACCAACAACACTCGTTGAACCAACTATAAATAGAGAATAAGCAGTAGCCAATACTGCATCAAGACTAAATAGATAAACAAGAACTGGAACGGTAAGAATGCTGCCTCCACCACCTATAAGACCCAAAGTGATGCCAATGAAAATTGAAGCCAAATAACCCGCTATATCCATAGATTTTTAAATTAATATAACAAATTTGCATCATTTTGGAGAACTCTAAAGTTACATTTGTTACATAAGGGTGATTTTATTTTAGCCATGCCGAACTTTTCCCATTTCCTCCAGGTGTATAAATGATCTTGACATCACTACAAGAGCAATTCCGAGTGCATTGAGTAATTTTATAATGATACTGTTCAGAATATTATTTCTATAGAACTTAATGAAGCAAATATATTTGTAAAGTTAAATGCATTACATTGAGTTTTTTCTTTGCATCGAATTATATATCGAGTAGATATAAAAAAAAATTAGATATACAAGATTCAAATACTAAGAAATAGAAATTTAGAATAAATTATTGAAAAAAAGTAAAGCCCGATGAATCTCGGGCTTTAGATACTAACTGATGTTAGTTTTGTTTTTTATTGTTCAGTTTGAACTCTTCGAACTCCTTGAATAAACGTAAGAGTTTAAAGGTAGAACTGATCAGCTCGTTTGTTTCTAACAGGATAGAGAAATAGAGTTTACTGTTCTTAGGACTATTTTCAGTTGTCCGGATATGGTCGATCTGCTTGTCCAAAAGATCGTTAATAACCTTCTGAAGCTGATCGCGCTGTTTCATGGTTGAATCAAGCTTTAAGAAGTCACGGCGCTTATACAAACTATACACTTCGGCGTACCAGTTACCCAGCTTATCGGCTACTAACCTCAGATCATTCCCTTGATATTCCTTGAGCAATTTATGGTTATTATCGACGTGATTGTGTGCATTGCCGGCAATTACATAAAGATTCTCGACGATATCCTGCAGATAGCCTAAAGAAATAATATAGAATCTGCTTCCTTTAACGGAAGTGTCATCCAGATTGCGAATAAAGTTGTAAAGGTTGTCGTTGGTAGAATCCAGATCACGCAAGAATTTCTTAATCAATTTCTTGTTCATCGATAGCGTTGTCAAATCGTTCTTGGTAAGACCGTCTACAATCTCTTTATAGAAGATATTGGACTTGGCAAAAACTTCACTGATCTGATTGGCACTAGCATCAGAAACCTGCTGTAAGGTATGGATATCTTCTCGACCAAGTTTCAATTTACGCTCTGCCTGTGCGGCGACTTTCTTTTTATGGCTTTTAGCGTTAAATACTAAGAGTATGGCCAAGAATATAAGTGCACCAACAAAGGTAATAATCCCTCCTATTTTAAGTAAATAAGCGATGATAAATGCACCCGCAAAGGCAGTAGCAGCAGTAAGAAACCAGCCTCCAATGACATGGAATACACCCGACACACGGTATACTGCACTTTCTCTATCCCAAGCTCTGTCGGCGAAAGCTGTTCCCATAGCAACCATAAATGTGACATAGGTTGTAGACAGCGGAAGCTTCATTGATGTTCCTAAAGCAATAAGACTGCTGGCCACCATTAGATTGACAGAAGCACGCACCATGTCAAACATTGGCTCTTCCTCCTTATTCTTTTTGCCCAAGGAAGTATTTTCGAAACGGCTATCTAAACGAGATCGTAAGGTTCGTGGCATTAGATAGCTAATTGCTCCTCCAATATTTACAAAACCACGTACTATCCAACGCGATAAAGTATTCGGTTCGAACTTTTCGGAACCGCCGTCTTGACTGCTGAGACTCATTTCCGTTTCAATAACGGTCTTGGCTTTTTTAGATGTCCATAAGGTAATCATCATAATACCACCTGCGATAAATAATATCCAAGCTGGGGCAACGATATCAGCAGAAGCTAATTCTGACATCATATAGGTGTCCGGATTGCCGCCTGATGCCTGGAAGAAACCGATGGCCTGAATGGCTGCTACGGGTACTCCGATAAAGTTGACTAGATCGTTTCCTGCAAAGGATAAAGCTAAAGCGAATGTACCGACACCGATTATGACCTTAAGGATGTTCACTTTTAACCTGATAAGTATAAAACTAAAGACCGTGAACAGCACAAAGCTTCCCAATATCAACTGCAGCTCGTGCGTGTTAATCCACTCCTTTGTCGCTTTATCGATGAAAGAAACGGTCTTCATTCCTTTAATAAGGATAAAATAACTTATGGATGCTAAGGCGATACCTCCAAATATAACTCCGAAAGATTTGATCTTACGTTCGTACTGAAAGGTAAATATGAGTCGAGAAAGGTATTGTACCGCCATACCCACAGTGAAGGACAGCACCACGGATAAGAGGATGCTGATAACAATCTCGGAGGCCTTCTCTGTATTAATATACTGCGAAAGCGTTGACCAATCACCTGTAGTACTTACTATTTTATAGAGCCCAAGACAGACCGCAGCCCCTAGGAGCTCAAAGACGATGGATACTGTTGTAGAGGTCGGGAGTCCGAAATAGTTAAATACATCAAGGAGTATGATGTCTGTAATCATGACGGCGAGGAAGATAACTATAACATCATTAAAACTGAACATACCAGGAACGTAAATTCCACTTCGTGCAATCTCCATCATTCCACTTGAGAAAACCGCCCCAGACAAAATACCCGCACTAGCGAGAATCATAATCAGGCGGAAAGAAATAGCTTTGGAGCCAATAGCCGAATTTAAGAAATTGACAGCATCATTGGTTACGCCGACCATGAGGTCAATAATCCCTAAAGTGATCAGCGTAATAATTACGAGATATAAATAATTGTCCATAGTTATTATTTTTGCAAAGGTATGAACAAAAGGTGAGCCATATATTAAGTTAATGTTAAGTGTTGCTTTCGTTAATATTGAATAGGATTAACTACACGAATTTAAATGTATATACTTTATATCTACTTCATATTGTCATAGTGAAGTAGATATAAAGTATATAAGAAAATTTTCGTGACAGTTGTCACAGTATATTTTCATAGATACCAACATCGCTTTCAATGAATGTGCATAGTCAATCAATGTTAGATATGACATAAATCTTTATATTCCTTTTAAAACCTATTATAAATCTGATAAATTTCATACTTCTTAAAATCAATTTAGGATAAATGAGAGCACATACCAGATAAAAAAAGTGCATTTGAAAAAATTGGGGTATAATATGCGATCTTGGGCAGAAAGCTTTTTATCTTTTCTACTTTTGCCCAAACTTAAGCCCGATGATTAGATATTTAATTGCACTTTACTTCTTATTAACAGTTCAATTTGGAATTGCCCAGAGAATAAAGCTTTCCGGTCTGGTTAAAGACTCCTTGTCAAACACTCCAATACCTTATGCCAAATACACCGGTCTATTGAAATCAAGGATCAAAAGAAAATCGATATTGGAACCCTCTTACTGGCTTCAACTGGGCAAAATCTTCAAGAGGTAGCCATTACTGCCAATACAGCAACACAAAAACACAGTAGTGATAGACAGGCGTATATGGCAAGTCAATACAAAAATGCCACAGGTGGCACTGCATTGGATATTGTAAAAAATTTACCTTCAGCATCGGTTGATGCGAGTGGCAATATCAGTATGCGTGGTAATACGGGTGTCATTGTATTAATAAATGGGAAACCCTCTTTCCTGGATCCTGCAACTATCTTAAATCAGATAGCGGCCAATGATGTCACCGAAATAGAATATATCACCAGTCCCACCGCACAGTTTGATCCGGATGGCAAAGGTGGCATCATCAATCTAAAAACAAAAAAATCTACTGCCGCTGGATTTTCCTGGTTAGTCAATCTTCAAGCCGGTTTACCAAAATCCTGATATTTTTAAAGATAAAAAAGTAATAATAATAGGCGGTGGTAATTCTGGAGCACAATTGCTTGCTGAAATATCAAAAATAGCACAAACCGAATGGTCTACGCTTGAAAATCCTACTTTTCTTCCTGATGATGTAGACGGTCGTGTTTTATTTGATACTGCAACTTTAATGTATAATGCACAAAAAGAAGGAAAGCCAATTGACCCAAACTTATATAATCTATCCAGTATTGTCATGGTACCATCAGTCGTCGAAGCAAGGAAAAGAGATGTTCTACATAGTAAAGGTCGTATAAACTTTATTTCAAGTACAGGTGTGCAATGGGAATCTGGGGAAACAGAAAAATTTGATGCTATAGTTTGGTGTACCGGTTTTAAGTATGCAACTCAACATCTCGCAAACTTAGCTGTAACTAATCCCAACGGCCGAATTGAAACTACCGGTACTAAAGCAAATGCAGTTTCCGGACTTTGGTTAGTTGGATATGGAAATTGGACAGGTTTTGCGTCTGCTACACTAATAGGAGTTGGAAGATCAGCAAAGAGTACAATAAGTGAAATCAAAGAATACTTGAACGATAAAGAGTAATCAATATGGCAATTTAACTCTTTATACCCTTTACTAAAATAAAACATCATTAAAAAAAGAATAATAAACCTTCACTAATTTAAAACGAGCATGATCACTACTCTTATAGAGTTCGACACTTTTAAAAATTAAACCTGTTCCAATATTGTTATTGACTGTCTTATAATTCTTATTTGAAGTGAATTACATCGCGAAGTCATACCCGACCACTGAATTACAAGTATAAATATTACAAATAAAAAAACGCATAGGTTATGACTGTAATTCCTACTGTAAAGCAATAAATAGCAAAATAGGTTAATTTAGCTTTTTTCACAATATTAATCATCCACGTACACGCAAACAAACCAGAAACAAATGCCGCTATAAACCCTAATAACAATGAAGATGGTTTAATCGTTAAAGATGCTATGGACTGATATTCAACATTTAAATCTAATACCATCTTGGCTGAAGCTCCAAGTATCAAAGGCAAAACCATAAGAAATGAAAAACGTGCAGCTGCAGACTTATCAACGCCCAATAATATAGATGTTGAAATAGTAGAGCCAGATCTAGATAAACCAGGAAGTAGTGCAGCGCAGGATTGAGCAAGTCCTATAAGAATTGCTTCTTTTGTTCCTATCGATTTACTGGTATTTTTAGCTCTATTTGCAAAAAATAGGAGGCAACTTGTAATTAAAAGCATCATTCCCACAATTAATAAATTGGAAAACAACTCTTCTAGCGTATCTTTTAGAAAAACTCCCACCAATGCCGCGGGAATCATTGAAAGTAGGATGTACCAAGAGTATTTTGTTTCCTCATTCCATTTAAATTGAAATATTCCTTTGATAATTTTCAAAATGTCCTTCCTAAAGATTACAATAGTACTCAAAGCTGTAGCTAAATGTAATACAATAGCAAACAATAAATTCTCCTCAGGATCAAATTGTAAACCTAGTAACTGTTGGGCAATAACAATATGCCCGGAAGATGAAACGGGTAAAAATTCTGTTAATCCTTGTACAATGCCAACAATGATAGATTTGATCGATTCACTCATCATGCCTTTTGTTTAATTAAGGTTCCAATTTAACCATATTTTTTTTCAAGTATCGTAAATTATGACTTATAGAAGCATGTCTGGTCTAAATTTAATAAACATGTTAAGCATTAATATACTGAATTACAGACTATATTAAGGTCACAAAAATTACTTTGTAATACTCTTATTACTTACAACTGTAGTATAATAAACCTTGTTAAAATATAAGTTGGATACTCATTTATAGGTATGATTATTGCTATAAATAAGCAGTAAATATCGAACCTACCAAAGTAAGCGAGCAATTGATAAAACGTATATATATGCCAATAAAATTATTAAATCGAATCAAAAAAAATGAGCTAAGTCAACGACATTCTTTAAATGACAGCTTACTTTCTAAAAATTGCTCTAATAAACATATATTAGGAACTTACGTATTTGCATGCGAAGATCTAGAAAAAAACCAGCCCTTATTCAATGATGGTATTCCTTCGCTTATTTTTATGCCTAGCTTATCGAGTGAAACTATACTAAGAAAAAATGGTAACCTTAGCAAATTAAAATCCGTTTGGTTATGTTGTGGAATAATTAAAGATATGCAGTGGGAAATACCAGATGGTTTAGCATATATTACTGTCATTCGTTTTGATCCGGCATCATTTTATTCCATCTTTAATATCGATAGCACCGCGCTAATTAATAATACTGTTTGCAGTTTTGAAGATGTCGTCGATACGAAATGGTCTTCTGTGATTACAGAGATGTATACCAAGAATAAAGTAGAAGATAAACTTCAAGTCTGGAATAGTGCCCTTGAACAAGTAAAAATAGATGATTTTTTACCTCCTATTCTGAAATCTGCAATAGGCATTATAGACACATATAAGGGCAATGTAACTGTTTCTCAACTGCTGAGTTTATTAGGTGAAAATGTAAATAAAAAATGGTTACAAAGAAATTTTCTGAGATATTTTGGAATTACACCAAAGAAATATATCTCACTTCAACGCTTCATATACACCTACGAAAGGTATGAAAAAGAAATGCCTACTCCATTAAATATTGCACCTTTTGAGGGAGGATATTATGATTACAATCATTTTTTCAAGGATTTCAAACAATATTTAGGTGTTTCTCCTAAGCATTATTCTTGGAACTAATTAAGCAAATTAAGAAACGATATGTTTGTATTTATGTCTCTTTTTTACTAGTTAGAGGTTCCATTGATTTGTATTTTTGTACTGAACTTTTACAATTGAAATTATGGAAAAAGGAATTAATCTAAATGTTTTTAAAGATTTTTTCAAATCTAGTAATGCTGGCGGAATACTATTATTTATTTGCGTCATTATTTCATTAATCATTGCAAACACATCACTTGGATCATCTCTTCAGGCTCTTTTAGATTGGGAACTGGGATATGAATCAACTGCCATCCATTTGAAATATAGCATGCTCCTTTGGATTAATGATGGTTTAATGGCGATCTTCTTCTTACTGGTAGGCTTAGAAATTAAAAGAGAGATTGTTGAAGGCGAATTGTCCTCTCCTAAGAAGGCTTCATTACCTATCCTCTGCGCGATAGGTGGAGCAGTTATTCCAGCACTGATTTATTTAAGTATAAATGCAGGAACAGATACTGTTTCTGGTTGGGGCATTCCGATGGCTACAGATATCGCATTTGCTTTAGCTGTTATAACGCTTCTTGGAAACAGGATACCAGCAAGCTTAAAAATATTCTTGGCAGCTCTTGCAATTGTAGATGATTTGATCGCAATTTTAGTAATTGCGTTATTTTACTCCTCTGGCATTGAAATAACTTATCTGATATATGCAGGAATTGGTCTTGCTATTCTAGTTATAATGAATAGATTAAATATCTTAAATCCTTACTTATACCTAATACCAGGTATATTTATTTGGTATTTTATACACCATTCTGGTATTCACGCTACTGTTGCCGGAGTATTGGTTGCTATGACGATACCGACCAACGATACGGCAATCGAATCGCCTTTAGAGCGATTAGAGCATGCTCTGGTAAAACCTGTCAATTTTTTAATTATTCCCATTTTTGCTTTTGCAAATACCAATATTACTATTGAAAGTGAAATGATTCATGGCTTAATAGCTCCTTTGGGTCTCGGTATCAGCCTTGGACTTTTATTAGGGAAACCTTTAGGGATATTTCTAATGGCTTTCATCTGCTCTAAATTAAAAATTAGCAGTCTACCCGAAGGTAGTAATTTTAAACACATAATAGGAATTGGATTATTAGCGGGTATTGGTTTTACAATGTCTATCTTTATTTCCATATTATCTTTTGAAAACCCTTTATATGTTAATGAAGCAAAATTATCTATACTGATCTCTTCAATTTTAGCTGGATTACTTGGATATTTTTTATTAAAAAGCTTAAGCAATAAAAGAGCCGCTTAACAGCTTTAATACATGATTTGACTGAGACGATATTTATATAAAAAAATCACACTACTTAATTTTGAAACATACGCTACGCAAAATAAAGAACTACTGGCTTTCTGACGCTAGTTTTGTCACCTTGCTGGTGATGTTGATGTTTATGGTATTTGTAATGCCTGTTCTCTTGGAGCAAGGTTTTGCAAATATCATCATCTTAAATGTTTTATTTTTGGTATTGTATTTTATTGGAATTTTTTCCAGTAAAGAAAAGTGGAGTATTTACCTATCATCACTCTTGTTTTGTGCTCATTTAATCCTACAGTTGATCAGATTTGACGATACACCAAAGGAATACTACCTAATCGAACGACTGGCAGGGCTTATCAATATGAGTCAATTTATACTCATTAATATCAGGTTACTTTTCAGAGACAGTAATACCAATAAGTACCGCATTATTGGTGCTATAAATGTGTATTTATTATTTGCTTTGATGGGAGCTTTTACTTTTGAAATTTTAAACATACAGACTGGAAAATCTATTACAGGAAATGTGCTGTTAGTAAACAATGACATGGACTATTCTGTGTATATTTACTACAGTTTAGTTTCCCTTACCACTGTAGGATATGGCGATATCTATCCAGACGGAATGTCGGCCCGAATGCTATCAGTTATGTTATCTGTTATTGGGATATTGTACCCTGCAGTGGTAATAGCGAGATTAGTCTCTAATAATCGAGAACTTCCAAAAATCAATAACTAAAAATATCTTCTTGAACTAAGATGCTATTTGAGCTATGATCTTTAAGATTTACACTGTTTATAAAAAACTCATTATGGGGCTGGTTTTTTGCAATAATGAAAGCCATTACATAATCATGTATTTTTCCATACCATGTACGCCCGTCCTGATGATCATATGGAGTTAAAAACTGATCATCGATATTTGTCATCTCAAATCTATTCGATCCAACAGTTGTGGCATTCCCAAAAATAGGTAAAATATACAAGTAACGGTCATCCTCATTAACATGATGATCTTCCTGATCATATTCAGACAGTAATTTATCATGACGATTAACATTTGACCAACTATATAAGATAGCGTCCATCGGAAATTCAGTTTCGTCTACGTTATCTACAAAACTAAAATCAGAATATAAAGTTTCAGGCAAAAGCAGCAGTCCTACGTGCTCCTGAGAACTCTTGAGATTATGTTTATGATCAATAAAATTTTCCTTGTCAAGTAAAGAATCATGAAAAAGTGTACTTATATAAGTGATCTCTAAAAATCGATCTCGAAATAAAGCTAGATTTTTATAGAGATCCTTTGCTTGATCGTAGTTATCTATTTGCTGTTCAATAAACTCATTAATGCTTACCATCAGCAAATTACCCTCCACACATTTTAAAACATCAAAATCCCTTAGTTTTGCGCCCATTGTTGCTCTGTAACTTAGTTTTATTTTTTTATTAACTGGATTTTGTAAGCATTATTTTATCAATCCGCTGTCCATCTTTATCGACTATTTCAAGTTCATATTGTCCTATTTGTATCCTATCTCCTACATTTGGAATGTCATTGACATGGAACATAAACATTCCTCCAACAGTACTATACTGGTTACTTAATTCATAATCTAATTCAATTTCAAAGCTTTTGATAAACTCAAAAGCTGAATATTGGCCATCCACTAGCCAGCTGTTCTCACTTCTTTGAACGATCTCCTGATCCTCATCCGAATTTTCAGAAACATCGCCAACTAGTGCATCAAGCACATCATCCATTGTTACAATTCCTGAAATAACACCATATTCGTCAACTATAAACCCATAATGAGTACCTTCTCTTTTAAAGTTCTCAAGAACCTTAAAAGCATCAGAATTTTCGTTAAAAAAAACAGGTTTTTTAATAAACTTCTCCAAACTAAATTCATTTCTATCAAGAATAACAAATAGATCCTTGATAAGAACTATCCCAAGAATTTCATCTAATCCTTTACTACTGCAAACAGGATAAGCTGAGTGCTTCTCTTCGTTTATTTTAGCTCTTACTTCGTCCCAAGTATCACTAATTTTCAAATAAACAATATCTGGTCGATGTGTCATCAGTGATGTTACTTTACGATCGCCAAGTTCAAATACTCTGCGCACTATCTCTTGCTCAATTTCCTGAATCTCACCACCAACTGTGCTTTCCGCTATAATCGATTTGATTTCTTCCTCACTCATGGTCTCATCGTTTTTACCCGAAATTCCAAATATCTTCAATAATAGATTGTTTGATGTACTTAATAACCAGACAAAAGGAGAAGTTATCTTTGACAAAATAGACATCGGCTTAGCCAAGAGAACAATAATTGTTTCCGGAAATTTCATTCCTAAGCGTTTTGGAAACAGCTCACCAAAAACAATTGAAAGATAGGTAATGAATACCACGATTAAGATTGTTGATAAGGAAGCGGCATAGGGTGCTAATAATACATACTGAGATAAAAAATTTTTTAGATCTGTCGTGAGATTTTCCCCACTATATACACCTAATAACACACCGATTAAGGTAATACCTATTTGAACCGTGGAAAGAAATCGCGTAGGATTTTCGGACAGCTCCAATGCCGTCTTAGCATTTGAGTTTCCTTTCTTTTTTAAACTTTCGAGTTTGAATTTTCTCGAGGCAACTAAAGACATTTCTGACATGGCAAAAACGCCATTCAAAAGAACTAAACCAATGATAATAATTAATTCCATATACTTTATAAAGATAATAAATTACTAATATGATCTACTGCAATGAAGCGAATTTTTGCATGTTATTTTTTTGAACTTTCCATAAACTTATTGGTCAATACATAAACACCTAGAAAGATCCGGTCAATCGTTCACATCCAACATAATTTGCAAATACAAAGTCACGATTGATTAAAAAAAACTTCAAAAATATCAATAGAAGCTCAAGGAAGTATGCTCAGATGAAACTTACATTTTATGTAGTGCTTTTCACCGAATTAGTAGCGCTTTTCAATGATAATGCACCACTTCCAGTATTTTAATGCTATTTTGTTAGAAGTGTTCAGTTACGATGGAAAAGTTATTTTTTTAATTGATAACATCTTAATGATCGGCATTTATTTTTCACATTGTAAATTACAATATATTATGAAATTATTTTTAAGCTTATTTAGCATCCTATTTTTATCGAGTAAGTTAATGGCGCAGACACAAACAAAAGAGCAGGAAATCAGAAAGTTGGAAAAAGAATGGACCCTTCTATTAGATAAAAATGATACAACTGCATTAAAATCAATTTGGACAGAAAACTATGTTGTTAATAATGCCATGGGAAAAATAGTTAGCGTTAAAGATATTTTAGCTTTAATAAAAAATGGCCATGTTTTTCCAAAAGTTGATCGGATCGTAGAAAAAATCACTTTTCAAGATAATCTAGCGATTGTGATGGGAAATGAGAAAGAATATGGAAAAGATGGCAAAATTAAAAATCGAAGATTTACGAATATTTGGGTAACCAAGAAAGGTGGCTGGAAACTAGTAGCTAGACAAGCAACAGGTCATTAATCTACTTGATCATCGATGAAAGAGTGTTGAATCATTTTAAAAAGTACATCAATGTATATTCTATTAAAATAAAATAGTTAACTCTTTTATTTTACTTTTCATCAAATAAAGTAAAATAATATTTAATTTAAGATCATTATAATGTTTTTAAAATAAACTAAGGGATGAGCATCAATATTGGTACTCTGGTGTGAACAGCCAACTTTTTAGAAGCACTTTTACGAAATAAAGTGGCTAAAAAGCCTAATTTTCGAGGTGCTGTAACTAAGAGGTCTATATGATGATCTTCTACATAGGTGTTAATTTTTTCAACTATATCCTCTCCCTCCAGATAGGAATAAGTCGGCTCAAGACTGTCTAAACTTGAATGTAAAAATGACTGCTCTTCTATAAGTTGAGCGGCAGAATGCTGACCTTGGACACTAACATTGACTACATGCCATTCTAAACTAAGGAGTTCTTGCATCTGAAATATCGTTTTTACAGGTAGCCTTTCATGCAAATGTGATAAATCTACAGCTAAAAGTACTTTTTTATAAAGATGTGCCGGATTCATTTCTGGAACTAGTAACAGATTAAAGGCATGCGATTCGATAAGATCAACGGTTGTTGATCCTACACTATTTTTCCCGCCATCGTCACTTCCTCTCAAACCAACAATGATAAGGTCTATTTTCTCATTTTCAGAAATTCGCAGAACACCATCCATAACGGTCAATAAGTCGTAATGTGCACTTATCGCTGTCGTCGGAGATACTGTCGAAAGTTCTTGTTTCAGAATGCGCAATTTTCCTTTCACATCGTCTATTTCCATTTCATCAATTACCGGAGGAGGAAGCATGAAGTCTCCGGTATTATAAAATTTGCTATTAAAATAGGCCAAAGAATGATAAATGATCACATTTTTAATTTTTGTCCGTTTTGCTATGGTAAGTAGCTGATCAAATGCGTGACGTGCAGCAACAGAAAAGTCGGTTAAAAATATAATTGTTTCCATGTTATTAAATTATACAATCGGTTTATCAAAAATGTAATCTTATTTTTAAAACAATATCAGGATAACATTGTTTTAAAAATTTTGACAGTGAAACGTTACATTATTCTCATAAAAAATTCAGTACTTAAATTTAATTTGAATCTATACTTTTTCAATTATTCTATTGTATATTTTTGATTTAATCATAGATGAATGTTGACAAATTAATAATTGTAAAGCTCAGAATTAGAAATGGATAATGGTAAAGATATAAAAAGACTCTCCCGACTAACGGCGATCCTGACCCAATTGCAAACCAAACGTCTTATTACAGCTTCTGAATTAGCCGAAAAATTCCTAGTAACAAAAAGGACGATATATAGGGATATAAAAGCTTTAGAAATGGCTGGTGTACCTATTCTGGTTGAGGAGGGAAAAGGTTATTCTTTAATGGAGGGCTATCGGGTTTCACCTATAATGTTTACTGAAAGTGAAGCCAATGCTTTGATTACGGCAGAACAGCTGATCCTAAAAAATAAAGACAGTTCCTTCGTTAAGGAGTATTCGGAAGCAATAAATAAAATTAAATCTGTACTTAGAAATAATACGAAAGATAAAGCAAACTTACTTTCCGATCGCGTGGTATTCAGAATAAATTCCGACAATGACAGTACCAGTAATTATCTGTCAACAATACAGCTGGCTATGACGAATTTTAAACTTATAAAAATCAAATACCGGTCTTCTTCAGAAAACAAACAATTTACTGAAAGAACTATTGAACCTTTTGCAATCTACAGCACACAGGAAAACTGGTTACTTATTGCTTACTGCCGTTTAAGAAAAGATTTTAGAGCATTCCGTCTTGATAGAATTTTAGATCTGTTAACGATGAACGAACAGTTTGAGCCACATGACATAACTTTGCAACAATATTTTGAAAGCTGCAAAAAGAAATCTTATTCATAGCCCTTGACATAAGGCTGTCACAGGACCATAGTAGTTTTGTAACGTACTAAATAATTAATACATGAAAAAAATTACTACCGAGCCCTTTAAATTAATTGGCATTTCTATCAGAACAACAAACGAAAACAATCTGGCCGCTACAGATATTACCGATTTATGGAATAGATTTATCAAGGAGAATGTGTTGGAGGCAATTCCAAATAAGATTGACGACACGATATATTCTGTATACACAAATTATGTAAGTGACCATACTGAGCCATATACAGCAGTACTGGGATGTAAAGTGAAAAATTTATCGACAATTCCGGAAGGAATGATAGGAAAATCAATTGAAGGCGGAAAGTATCTGAAATTAACTGCCAAAGGAAATTTAATGATGGGTTTGATTGTAAACAAATGGCAGGAAATCTGGAATTTAGATTTAGATCGAGCATTTACAACAGATTTTGAAATCTTTGGAGAAAAGGCACTAGATCCAACTGATGCAGAAATTGACTTTTTCATTGCGGTAAAATAGGGCCTATGATCGAGCATCTTTATAACTACTATCTGACCAAAGCAGAACTAATAAGGGGCTGTTTACTTTCACTAAGGCATATTATACTTAATCACCATAAAAATATAACTGAAACACAGAAGTGGGGAATGCCCTGCTTCTGTTTTAAACAAAAAATAGTCTGCTTTTTATGGACAGATAAGAAAACAGACGAACAAATTAGAACTCTTTAGAAGAGGTCAAAAACCCATCTATTTATTTTTTTGTAGATTTGTTTGTTAATATGCAGAAATCAAATAGTATTAACATTACCGGACAAACAACAAGTTCAATCTACCAGTGGACATTTAACCTTGCAGAAACAATAGGAGTACACGATAAAACAGCACATATTCTAAGTGCCACTTTTCTCATTATTGTAGCTTTTATCTTCTTGCTGTTCTTAGATTATTTTCTTCGTTTCTTTTTCAATTCAATCGTTACCAGGTTTATTAAAAAAAGTAAAACTAATTGGGATGATAAATTACTTCAAAATAAGGTACAGATTCACTTAAGCCGTTTTATATTGATAGCAATTGCACAGCAGTTTCTACCCAATATATTTATCGGCTTCCCATCTTTTATAGACGTACTAACAAAACTGCTTGGTATTTTGATGATCTTCGCTATTTATGGTGTGGCTAATGCACTGTTAAAGACTGCAAGAGATATACTTCGTTCATCTAAAGGTTTTGTAGATAAACCTGTTGACAGTTATATTCAGGTGTTACAGATATTTTTGATATTTGTTGTTGGAACTCTTATTGTTTCTGTACTTACAGGAAATTCTCCTTGGTCATTTCTTGTTTCACTAGGAGCTGCCTCTGCTATTTTGATGCTGGTATTTAAAGATACCATTCTTGGTTTTGTAGCAAGTATACAGGTCTCTGCTAATGATTCGGTACGTGTTGGTGATTGGATAGAAATGCCTAAATATGGTGTTGATGGCGATATACTCCAAATAAATCTAAATAATGTACGCGTGCAGAACTGGGACAAGACAATTGTTACCATACCGACATATACCTTGCTGAGCGATTCCTTCAAAAATTATAGAGGTATGCAAGAAAGCGGAGGAAGAAGAATTAAAAGATCCATTTATATCAAAATATCTACCATTAGGTATCTCAGCGATGAAGAAATTCAGGAACTTAAAAAGATTGCGCTTTTAACACCTTTTATTGAAAAAAGAGAAAGAGAAATAAAAGAATATAATACAAAAAACAAAATTGACCCCAAAGTACTTGTAAACGGGAGAAGAATGACAAATATTGGATTATTCAGGGCGTATATTAAAGCCTATGCAATACAAAATCCAGACATTCACCAGGATTTAACCCTATTAGTGCGTCAGTTGGCGCCAAATGAATATGGACTTCCTTTGGAACTGTATATGTTTACTAAAGGAACACAATGGTCATTTTTTGAGGATACGATGTCTGATATTTTTGATCATTTATTTGCAGCTATTAAATCTTTTGACTTAGAAGTCTTTGAACTGCCTGCATCTGATGATGTTCGGATGCATTTAAATCAAATACATGTGCCATCAATTTCAAAGCCCCAGAATATACGGTAGCATTTCTTTAATCTGGAGCTAAAAAAATATTCAATTCATTAGTGCAAACTATTTCTAAAAGATTTTGCCAGAGCAAAAGATTAATCTTATAAAATTCTGAAAAGAATGAAAACTTATTTGGAGTGATTCCGTTCTAGTATTATGGGTTCTTAATATGAAGAAAATACCCCACTGACATCATGTAATAGTAACAACAAAAACAGACCACAACATTATTTTATTTCAACTACATAAGCTTAATACGTTGAATCTTAAAATCAAACTTTAATGAAATTAACTAATCTCTTAAAGCTAAAGAGCACCTTTGTGCCTGGTATTATTTTACCCAGTCTCATCTTTATACTTGGTATTACTTTTTTATCAAGCTTTTTCCCGGTGAGAGCAAATTACTACCTGAATATTCTAAAAACTTTCTTGTTTGAAAATATGAACTGGCTCTATGTCATGGTTGTAACTATTTTTGTGCTCTTCCTACTTTTTTTAATATTTAGCAAATATGGAAGCATAAGATTAGGTGCCAATGATACGAAACCTGAGTTCTCTTTTTTCTCATGGATATCTATGTTATTTGCAGCCGGTATGGGTATTGGACTAATGTACTTCAGTGTCGCAGAACCGATGTCCCATTACACAGATCCCTCGGTAGCCGGACTAACGTCTGCTGCACGTGCTAAAGACGCTCAATTATATACATTCTTCCATTGGGGTATACATGCTTGGGCGATATATGGAGTAGTTGGCCTTTCATTGGCCTATTTCACGTATCGGTATAAATTACCCTTATCATTAAGAAGTTGTTTTTATCCAATATTAAAAGACAAAATACAAGGTCGTGCTGGCGATATTGTTGACATGTTTGCTTTATGCAGCACTTTCTTTGGTATAACAACCACATTGGGTTTTGGTGTAGTGCAGCTCAGTGCCGGCTTAGTACATCTGGGAATAATTCCAGAAAGTAATTTTATGTATCAGGTTATCATCGTCATCGTAATCATGACCATCGCCATTCTGTCGGCTACATCTGGAGTTACGAAAGGTGTTAAAATATTAAGTCAAATAAACATAATAGCGGCATTGGTTCTGATGTTATTTGTCCTTATTTTAGGTCCGACTACTTTTTTATTGGGAACATTTTCTGAAGGTTTAGGTGAATATATTAATGCCTTCTTTCATCTCACATTTAATACCCATGCACATGAACCCGAGCGTCAGCAATGGTTCTTCAATTGGACTATACTCTATTGGGCCTGGTGGATATCCTGGTCTCCATATGTAGGTCTATTTATCGCTAAAATATCCAAAGGAAGGACAATTAGGGAGTTTATCAGTGCTGTGCTCATTATACCTTCAGTATTTAATTTTATGTGGATGACTATATTTGGCAATAGTGCCATATGGATGGATCAACACCAGGCTAATGGTGCTCTTAGCGCTATAGTTGCTAATACTGATGTACTTCTTTTCAAATTTTTTGAATTCTTTCCGCTACAACAGATAACAAACATACTTTCCATTTTTATAATTTTCATTTTCTTTGTGACATCAGCCGATTCGGGCATTTATGTGATGAACAGTATTTCTTCAAACAATGCCGCAAAATCACCTAAATGGCAGTATATTTTCTGGGGGGTGTTACTGGCCATACTTGCTTTAGTACTTCTAAATGCCGGCGGGTTAAAATCTTTGCAAACAATGACTTTGATTACAGCCCTCCCCTTTTCTATCATTATGTTATTGTTTTGCTACTGTCTCATGAACGCACTCACCATCGATACTGAATATCATGCGCGTGAATTTTCGCACTCCACAAACAATTGGTCCGGTGAATATTGGAAAGAGCGCTTAGGACGTATTCTGTCCTACAAAGACCGAAATACAATAGATGCATACTTAAAAAATACTGTGTTTCCCGCTTTTCAGGAACTCGCTGAAGAGTTTGGTTCTAAAGGGATTGTCGCTACTGTAAATTTAAAATCTGAAAGCCCCTCATCTGTTGAAATCGAAATCAAGCACGATGCGATGACTGATTTTCGATATGGCGTAAAAAGTCAACTCGAAAAAATATCAGACTTTTTACGTGAGGAAGAAAATGCGCCCGATATCGGTACAATGAAAACACATGTACCCATGACTTATTTTGGTGACGAACGCGAGGGTTATGACATTCAGTATTTTACGAAAAACGAAATTATTAGTGATGTGCTGAAACAGTATGAGCGTTTTTTGTCCCTATCATCAGATGAGAAAAATGCGATATTCATTGGGAGTAATTTAAAAGATCAAGGTTAGTATGTATAATGTAAACTGATAAAAAATCAATGGATTTAGGAAATCCAACTATCGATTATTTTAATCCGAATGCTATTGATAGAAATGCTTCGAATTCAATTTTCTTATAGATAGCCAAGAAAAGGAATGGTTATTAATGACATTAAACCATTCCTTCTTGTTATTCCCCTTTTAAAATCTTGATATCAGATCCATCAAGCTTAATATTCAGCCAATCTCTCAGTTTAGAAAGTTCTTTGTTATCTAATTTTCCTTTCCCGCTGTAGAACAAAACCGTTTCCATCTTGGTACTATCAGCAGTATTTACCGTTAATTGCTTTCCAATAGAAAAAGGGGTTAAAGTTGGAAATAATGTTGTGATTTCTTTAATTAACTCCTGATCATCAAACTTATATGTTGTCAGCTCCTTTCTAAGATTTTGAATAGCAATATCTTTTTCAGACACATTTTCTGAACGTCTACTGATTTCTGCCAAGATATCCCGCTTTAAATCAGTACTATCCTGACGAATAAACAATTCTGTATTATCGATATTATATAGCAAGAGTTTACTTTTCAAATCAATCAACTCAGATTTTGAGAATTTCTTATCCAAAAATGCGAGTTCAATTTTTTTAGGTCGTTGGTTGAATTTAGTTTTTTCATAAATCAGGGTATATCCTTTTTGCACAAGTTCATTTTGGATAAACATATTAACTTGCTGCGTGAATTTTTTCTCTTGCAATAATGCATATGCTAAGTAAAAACTCGGCACAATCATGACTAGAATTAATAAAGTGATTGTTCTTGTAATGCGCTTTTTCTTTCCTTCATTTAAAAAGCTTACGCTCGGGTATTTCAGAAATTTGACAATAAGAAAAGTCGATATACAGATAAAGAAGCAATTGATCATATAGAGATACATAGCACCTCCGAAATAAGATAGGCTACCAATGGCTAGCCCATAACCTGCGGTACAGAGCGGAGGCATCAATGCTGTAGCAATTGCTACACCAGGGATGGGATTTCCCTTCTCCACTCGAGTGATGGCTATAACTCCAACCATACCTCCAAAAAATGCGATCAGTACGTCATATATATTTGGTGCTGTTCGAGCTAATAATTCCGATTGAGCCTCTTTAAAAGGACTTAGTGAAAAATATAGAAAGGAAACAAATAAACTGACCAATGTAGCAATAAGTAAATTTTTCAGAGATTTTTTTAATAATCCAAAATCATAAGTTCCTAAAGCAAACCCGGCTCCCACTATAGGTCCCATAAGTGGCGATATTAACATAGCGCCTATAATAACAGCTGTAGAATTGACATTTAAGCCGACAGAGGCAATTACAATAGCACATGCTAATATCCATAAATTAGCGCCGCGAAATGAAATATTAGCGATCACATTTTCTAATACTTTTTCCTTTTGATCTTCTCCCTGATGTAGATTTAAAAAATCTTTTAACTTGCTCAAATTATAATATTTTTATGTTTTTTACCTAAACTCCAAAATAGATCTAGGTGATGACAAGATACTATTATATCTAATTATTATAGATATTTAAATTAACGAGGGCAATTTAAATAAAAAATATTTTTACAGGTATTTTTAATAAAACAGAAAACAATATGCATTTAGCCTAATTTTTTTAAATTTGCTCAGCATTTTCACCAAATTTATGAAATGAAGTATTTACAGTTTAATAGATCCTCAATAAGTCCGACACAACTATTTATTCTTAGTTTTATGTTATTGATATTGTTAGGAACAATATTACTTCAACTACCTATCTCTTTAAATAAAGACCTCTCGATTGTTGATGCATTATTTACATCAACGAGTGCTGTATGCGTAACGGGTTTGGTTGTTGTAAACACAAATACTCATTTTACTTTATTTGGTCAAACGGTAATCATGATACTTATTCAAGCCGGTGGTCTTGGTATATTAACCTTTTCGAGTTATTTTAGTTATTTCTTCAAGGGTGGCTCCAGTTATGAACACCAGCTGGCGACTAAAGATTATATGAATGCGGAAAAAGTAGGTGAAGTTTTTATCATGTTAAAACGCATTTTACTTATTACATTGATCGTAGAAGCATTTGGTGCATTGATGATTTACCTATCACTTAATGCTCAATTAATACCTAGGTGGGAAGAACGAATATTTTTCGCAGTATTTCATGCGATCTCTTCTTTTTGTAATGCTGGTTTTTCAACATTACCAAATGGACTGATGCAAGAAACATATGTAAATAATTATAATTTACAGTTGATCATCATATTATTATTTGTTTTTGGAGGACTGGGGTTTCCGATAGTTATAAATGTGCTTAAGTACTTAAAACATGTAGTAAATAGATTGATGATGCGGCTGACAAAAAGAAAACAAGATAACTACAAACCCCGGGTTCTCAGTATCAATAGTAAAGTTAACCTGATTACCACATTTGCACTTATTGTTATTGCAACAATAATACTTTTTTTCAAGGAATATCATAATACCCTTGCTTCACATGAAGGAATAGGCAAATTCATTACTGCTCTTTTTACCGCTACTACTCCACGAACTGCGGGATATAATTCTATTAATTTTCATGAATTGCATTTTTCTTCAACCATACTGATCATCTTGTTGATGTGGATCGGAGCATCACCAAACTCAACAGGTGGTGGTATCAAAACGAGCACCTTTTCATTGGCGATTTTTAATTTTATCTCACTTGCTAAAGGCAAAGATCATATAGAGGTTTTCAAACGCGAAATTTCTGAACGGACCATTCGAAGAGCATTTGCGGCTATGACACTATCTTTATTGGTGATCGGGTTGGGCGTATTTTTAATAACAACTTTTGACCCAAAAATGAGTTTACTAGATATTGCATTTGAGTGCTTTTCTGCTTACAGCACAGTAGGTTTAACACTCGGTATTACTGAAAACCTAAGTACAGGAAGTAAATTGGTTATTATTATCATCATGTTTATTGGTCGGGTAACAATGCTGTCAATATTGGTATCACTATTCAAAAAAATTAAATTTACTAATTACCGTTATCCAACGGAAGAAATGACTATAATATAAAATATGAAATTTATCGTAATAGGGCTAGGTAGTTTTGGGGCTTCCCTCGCTGAGAAATTAACAGCTCAAGGAAATGAAGTTATGGGCGTGGACAACCGTATGGAAAAAGTAAATATGCTCAAAGACAAGATTACGCATACCATATGCATAGATGCTACAGATGAGGCAGCATTCATGAGTCTGCCGCTTAAAAATACCGATACGGTTATTGTTGCAATCGGTGAAAATGAAGGTGCGAACATCATGGCTACAGCATTATGTAAAAACCACTTTGTAAAACGGTTAATCAGTAGGGCAATCAATTCGCTGCACGAAAAAGTTTTGCTGGCTATCGGGGTAAATGAAATTGTACATCCGGAACAAGAAACTGCAGAACGATGGTCAAAAAAACTTTGTCTTAATGGGTTATTAGAATCTTTTGAGCTAAATGACAATTATAGCATTATAGAGGCAGTTGTACCCAATAAATATGTTGGGAAAAATCTACTGGAGATTGGATTTAGAGAAAAGTTCAATATTTTGGTTCTCACCATACTGAAGAAGACAGAACAAAGAAATATTTTCGGAACCAATAGAATGGTTGCCACTGTGCTTCAAGGAATACCTAACCCAAAAACAGTAATTCAGGAGGGAGATATATTAGCACTTTACGGTAGCAATTTAGATCTGAAAGATTTTCTGAGATAATGTAAACTAAAATAAGTAATAAATAGAGCCTAAATATTTAGGCTCTATTTATTTTTTTGCTAGTGATTATTTAATAACTTCTTCGATCACAGCTATTATTTTTTGTGCAATTGCCTTGGTATCTTCATACTCAGCTTTACATGTTTCAGTCTAGGGTACAAAAAAAACCGTTTGGCTCTCTGCTTCCAAACGGTTCTATATGCTTTGAAATAGGGTGATGCCATAACTTTCTACTTCTGCGACAGTAGGGTTATGCCACCTGTAAGTCAGCAATTAGAGCTTTTTTTAATAAGATATCTCTTTCTATTTATTAAACTCTTGAATACCTGACTTCAGCCATTGCTCATACTCGTCAACATCTGGCATATATCCAGCAGCTTCATTCAAACTATTTTCATCAATATCTAAAATAAGATAATAAGGTTGAGCGTTTGCTTTATATCGGGTAATCTGGAAATCACTCCATTTACCACCTATCGATTTTATTTTTCTACCCGTTTCTTTCGATACGTATTGTTCGTTTTCTGGCAATTCCCTTTTATCATCTACATATAAAGATATCAATACTACATCATTAGTTAAGATTGGTAAAATCTTGGGATCAGACCATACATAATCTTCCATTTTCCGACAGTTAACACAGAATACTATGTTTGAAAACAAGGGTTATCTAATTAGTCGGACAGTGTCTGACCAATTACAAAACACTAATTTTGAAAACGATACATATCAAAAATCATTGCATCACCAGTTTAATTCTTACCACATAAAGCCTGAAGAATTGCTTACAAAGCTATCATATTCTCATTTCTTGGAATTGATATCCATTTCAGATCTAAGTAAAAGAGTATTTTTTGAAATCGAAACTATAAAAAACACATGGAGTGTAAGAGAACTGAGAAGGCAAATCAATACACTCTATTTTGAAAGGAGTGGAATCAGTAAGAAACCTGACCAACTGTCTAAAATTATAAATGAGAAGGCTGAACGCATGAATCCGGAAGATATTATCAAATCTCCCTTCACCTTCGAATTTCTCGGCATAAGTCCTAAAGATGTTGTTTACGAAAATGATCTTGAAAAAGCACTATTGGATCATCTAGAGAATTTTCTATTAGAAATGGGACACGGCTTTTGTTTTGAGTCTAAACAAAAACGTATATTGATCGGTGGCGAATACTTCTTTATCGATCTCGTTTTCTATCATCGCATATTAAAATGTCATGTCTTAGTAGAACTAAAAGTAGATGAAGCTAAGCATGAGCATATAGGCCAATTGAAAACTTATGTAAACTATTATAAGAAAGAGATAATGCAGAAAGATGACAATCCTCCTGTAGGAATACTGCTTGTCACTAATCAGAACAAAGCACTGGTAGAATATGCTATTGCAGATAGCGATCAGCAATTATTTGTGAGCAAATATTTGCTTGAATTACCCTCAGAAAAAGAACTCATCGCAGAAATTCAAAGGGAAAATAATGTGTTAAGAGAACAGGAAGAAATTTATAAAAAGGTAGCTAAAGACAATTATAAAAGGTAATGAAAAATTTTATAATAGATATCTAAATCCATATATTATGCAGATACTTATCATCCTTATGATCATCATACTAATGGCAATTTTTATTGGCTTGATCTTTATTTTATATTTAAGAAGAAGAATACAAGAGCAAGAAAAAGTGATTATTGAAAAAGAGCGTTACTTAGAAAAATCGAAAAAAAAATATGAATCTTTGCTAGCTATTCATGCAAAGCTCAAAAAAACAGATACCTCCGGTGATCAATCACAGAAATAGCAGTGAAAATAGGTATCTATGATAGCTTAATAAACACAAACACTGACGATAGCCCTGTTCCAGAAATTCCTGAAAGGTAGCACGGGTGAGTTGTTCAAATGGATTGTAAAGCATAACGGTATCGCGTTGTTGATACGAATATAAGAAAATGACGGTTTAGTCTGCGTGCAGATTTTTCAATATAAACTTTTCAGAAAACTTACCATCTTCCATTCCTCTGAAATAGCTTTCAAAACCATTTTTGCAAAGTAATTTTTTTGAAGCCTCATTCTCCGGATCGATAATCGCAATCACATCCATGTTTGGGTATGAATTATTAGCTTTGTAAACGAGCTGTTGTAGAATTGCCGTTCCATAGCCCATTCTCCAAAATTCTCTCTTAAGGACATAGCCAATTTCAAGAATTGCAGCATCATATTTGTAATATTCCAATGAACAATTTCCTATAAATTCGTTTTTCTGATTGACTACTTTAAAAAACCCTAATTTTTCCTGTTGAGTATTCATTTGCAGCATTGCATCGAACTGTAATCTTGCATCGTCTTCTGTCCAAACTATTCCGGTTATGAATCTCATTGTCTCCTCATCACTTACCATTCTTTTAAAAGAATCAAAGTCATCTTCTATATATTTGACCAGGGTTATATCCATTTTTTATTTTTTTGAAAATATAGCAATTCGTGAATATATACGGATAAAAAAACTGCACAAAGTTTTGTACATTAGTTTTGCATATGTATTTACTATGTATACTCAATCCGAATAAAAGTACTGATACAAAATAGACAATATAATGAATGACAAACAGACAATTTTAGATAATTTAAGTAGTTTTAGAGAAAGAAACAAGTTTTCTACTTCTGAGTGGGAAAAACGTGGTCTAAATTCGTCTGATGTTGATTTGTATAATGGAATTCAAAATTTGTTAAACAATTGTGCTGACAATTTAATAGAAGCAACAAATGCAGACTGTACGCCAAGAAAAATAAAAAATATTTTAAAAAACTCATTAGACAGCATTAAAAGTTTAGAATATGATACTGAAGAACGTGAATTGATCTGTGAATATTTTGACCAACTTTCAAAAATTGTATCGGTTGACTTTAAAGATAATCTGAACAGTTGGCTTTATGGAAAAGTACTTAGTACTTTACTCAGAGTAACATCCTTTCTTAAGGGACCGGAAAAATTTGTTGAAACCTTATCTCAAGACTGCACTCAATGCAGTTCTAAGCTTGAGACATTTATTAAAAGAAAAGAAGATGGTATTCCAGACCATAGTTGGACAATAATACAATGCGACAATTGCAATGAATTCAATTTACTTTCAACTGGACCAAATATTAAAGAGTATCGTTTTGGAAATTATAAATCCATAGAACAATTACCAAAGCAAGAATACACTAAGGAACAAGCCTACCAAAGACTTGAACAAATAAAATTCTTTAGAAAAAAATGACGCGCCTATCAAAATTACTGTACGGTTGAACGCCAAGATAAAGGGTCTAATGTAAATTAGACCCTTTTAATGTTATGGATTACCTATCTTTCGCAACTATTTTACATGCTAGATATTTGGTTTTTATCAGTATCTTAATGTGATTAACTTATATGACTCAATCTATGTTGCTCTTTGTCAATGAAGTTGTATTGATAGACACATTCGGCTTTAAGTGTTTTAAAGAAGCTCTCGGCTACTGCGTTGTCCCAGCAATTACCTTTTCGGCTCATGCTTCTGATGATCAAAGGATTTTTCTCCAGTAGCCCTCGAAATTCATTACAAGCATATTGGACCCCACGATCAGAATGAAAAATGAGCTGCCGAGTGACTGGTCGTCTAGATTGCGCCATTTTGAAAGCAGGAAGTACGGTATCGTTTGCTTTCATTGTGGTACTTAATGCCCAGCCGATGATTTTTCTATCACCTAGATCAATCACCGTTGTTAAATACAGCCAGCCTTGCCTGGTGCTTCTCAGTTTAGCTTTTTTCATGATTCTTGCAACTCTCGGTCGGGATACGCTAATAGCCTTTTTATGCAGTTCCAAGGTAATCCTGGGACTGCCATATATCTTTTTACTATTCTCAAAGGCTTGTAAAACCTCGATTTCAATCATTTAATTTTCAATGCTTCTGTTTGATGGACTGCTGACCGTCCATTTGTAAAACCCAGCCCTACTCACTTTAAATACTGAACACATCTTCCCAACTAAAAATATTCTGCAATGATCATTTATGAACCCGAATATTTGTTGTCGCCCTTGGAGAAAATGCTGATAGCCTTTTTTAAGATATCGCGCTCCATCTGTGTTTCCCACAATTCCTTCTTCAATAAAGCCAGCTCTTGCTCAGCTGCGCTGAGTATGAATTTCCCGTTTCCAGGAAAACTACTGCCTTGTTTGCTGGAAAACTCTTTCCCCCAGCGATATAACAACGCCGGACTAATATCCAGTTCTTTCACAAGGGCGCCCAGGTCTGTAAGGGTATTACTCAGTTCGACACTCATTAACTTGAACTCTTTTGGATACGTTTTTCTTTCTTGTGACATAATTTCTGTTAAGTTACCTAATTCACTTAACTTGATGTCAACTCAAATGTAGCAACTCCACTTTGCTATTTTGCATTTTTCAACGCCCGAGATAGTTAATTATCCATACCTTATTTATTTAATTTTTTATAGTATTTTTTTCTTTTTGAATAATTATATTTGCACATATAATTTACAAAAATCAGTTTAAGCTAAAAATTACTTACTGTAAATGAAAAATATTTATTTCTTCGTAATGAGCATTATGCTGTTTATCGGTATATATGGTTGTAAAAAAGACATCGTAAATTCTTTAACCGATGCAGAAAATCCAACTTCGTTATTGAAAAACGCATTTGACGCCCAAATTGCGACAAAAGGGATGAAATATGACGACCTAAGCTTCAATGAGAATTTCAGAACTGAAGTATCATGGGAAAATATCAAATTCAAAACTGCCGATACGGCAATCATTCCAGTAAAAACTTTAGAAGATGTCAAAGTCTATACCAATGATTCAATCCCTCTTGATCTTAACAATAATTTGATTATTAAAGCTACAAAAAATGAAAAAGGAGAATGGCAATTTGTTAAAGTAATATTTCTACCAGAATTCGGAAATGACTTACCTGAGGGTTTCACTGGCCGAATAATTTCTGAAGGTTATTTTGATAAAAATATTACTGTTATAAAATACTACGGGGGACAGGGGTATTTTTCAATTTTCAATTCAGATAATACTTGGCTTAATAGTAATTTTAAACGTAGACTAAAGGCAGGAGGATCGCTCGGAGATCCTAGATGTCAGCCAGAGGAAGATGACAGGGTGGTTCATGGTTATGTTGAAGATCATCTTAACACAGTATGGCATTTCCCAAAGACTACATTACCTCATGCCGCATGTAATGATGACCCTATTCTATTGAACGGAGGTAATGCTGAAATTCCACCTTATGGAACTCCTTCTGATGTAGGTGGAGGTAATGGAACAATTGGATCTAATCCTATAGCCCAAAAGTTTGATAAAAATGATCCTTGTGCAAATAAAAAGGAGTTAAATAACCGTAAAAAAAATTCGAAAATATTAGCTAAAAACAATGAAATAAAAAACTTAACTTTAAATGAGGGACCGGGAAAGGGTCTTGAGCACGGATATAATTCTTATATCAATCTTAATAATGGAAATATAACAAGATTCACCAATGTTGAGGTAGGATACTCAACTGGTGGAGGCAGTCAGGAAGTACCATCATATGAAGCATGGAATTGGTTACCAAATAATCAGGTTGAAGTGACAGCAGACTATTCTCATACTCACCCATTCCAGAGCGGCCCGTCGGCAATGGATGTATTCTCTGGGATATTTCCCTATATGGCGACCAGTACTGGAAACATGACCACTTTATCTACTACTCAGAAACAAGTGTATCTTAATTATCATAGTATCAATGTAATGACAACAAATCATGATTATGCCATAACAATTACTGATCCTGCCAAATGGGTAAGTCGTTATCCTAACATGGCGGCAGATCAAGATAAATTCAGAGACTTATTTAGAAAATATGAAAAATCGGGGTATGATGGACATACAGCCCAAGAGCTTGCGCTGCTGGATCTATACGGAGATATGATACAGCTTTACCGTTCAGATGTAGGTAAAGCTAACTTTGAACCGGTGATTTATAAAATTGATTCAAAGACTCTTAAAAAAATTATATCCAATATTAACTGCTAATATCAATATCATGAAAAATAATATCGTACTTATACTAGTCTGCTTTTTGGGGCTCCAAAATGCAAATTCTCAGACATATCTTCAGGGAGATAATGTAATAACATTGAATGGGGCGGCAACTTGTGACCAATTGCCACAGACAAAAAGACTAACCATTGACCAGGCTTTTACAAAACTGAAAGAAATAAATCCCGATCCCATAGAAAAAAGTTCCAAAGAAATGGTGGGTGAATTTTGGTTGATTGATAATATGCTGGTAAATATTGTTACAAGGAAAATAACTTCAGAGAATAAAAAAGTGGACTTATATGACAGACAGAAAGCTTATGCACCAGAAATACTCTATCGTAAGGGGACACAGCCTGATCGTACGCGAGCTAATGATTATTTCAGCGAAATAAAGTCTGTGAATAATTTTGATGTACTGGTCGACTATTATAAAACACGTAGTTTTGATAAAAACTTTTTAATTCAAGACAAAAAGGGGAAATTTAAAGTAATGGGGACTATTTATGTCAAAAAGCAGGATGCGACGAAAGCACATGCTCTCATAAACACAATCCTAAATAAACTATCTTTTAAGTAAGGGGAAGTTATGTGTTTGAAATAAATGGTGTATTTTTGTTTTTACGAAAAAATGCCGTACCTGTTGGGGTTCTTTTTGGACATTGAAATATGCAAATTCAAAGAGCTCTCTTTAAGTATTCAATATAATCCCATAGAGTTAGGCTGTATCTTATACCTGTTGGTCGTTGCATTATTCATACAGATTCTTTTTATAACTTTATATTAAAAGAATCTGTAATAGGAATAATCTAAATCGAGACTATCTATAATAAGATGCGACAAGAATACTTTTTTTGAAATCTATTTTGCTAGATATTTGCTAAGAGCTTTAATGGGCAACCAATCCCTTCTTGAGCAGTTCCAACTCCACTGCAATTCAAATCTGGCTAACGAGCAAAACCTGCCCTAATAATCTCCTCCCCATCAGTTATGGTAAATAACTGAGAGATACTAAATGCAGACTCTCGGATACCTATAATCTGTCTGAAAGTTAGCTGTGATCTACTTTTAACAGCTTTTATAACTTCATGATGATTGAGTATATATTCTTGGTGCATTTGCTTTAATTCATCTGTATAGTTTTTCAAAATTAATAGGCAGGCCTATAATGAAGATCTTGAATAATTTTCTCTCCCTCAAAAAGTCAATGGGTTTCCACGACCATTGGGATCCATTATTCATACAGGATTCCCATGGATAAACCATATTTACGACACAAATTTTTTATTAAATTTTACATAAAATAAAAACCGTAACTTAAATTCTCGCATTTAGCTATACATTAAATAATATGGTTTTACTGAAAACTCCCATCAGTGGAGTCGATATTTGGACCGAAACTGCATTCACCAAAATTCCAACACATTTTATCACCTTGAGATTTTGACAACTTATCTATCTTATTATCAATAGAAATTATAAAAGATGGAAAGTTATATTTAGATTTAATATTTATTGATAAATATAAATACGCATTATGGTATATTTGAGTGTTTGCCGTAAATTTAATTCCTAAAATCTTAAAAGATGAAATACCTATTTTTAATTTTATTTAGTTTATCAATTAATACGCTATTTAGTCAAAATTATGATAAGACTAAATTATATATAATAGGTACAGTACATGAAAGTTCGAATATTCTAAATCCTGAAATGCTTTTCGAACTTTTAGATGAAATAAAACCTGATATTCTATTACAAGAAAACGATAGTGAACAAATAGCGGCATATTTTGAAGACGTAAAGCCAAATTCAAATGAACAAAATGCATCCATAAAATATTTGGAAAAATATCCCAAGACATTAAATCTACCATTTGAATTCGAAGGAAGAAATGCTTACAGAAAATCTAATGGAATGACTCCGACTGACAATTTAACAATTAAGCTTATCGATAGTCTATACAACAAAAATTTATTGAATTTGGAAAACACCAAAATTTATAAAGAATACTTAGATGCAAATAAATCGCTGATAGCATTTTCTAAAAAAGGATTTAAGGCTTTAAATTCTATTGAATTTGATTCAATAAATAGGTGCCGTCAGAACATCCAACACCATTCGTTAACTAAAATCACTGACTCTGAAACTATTTTCTCAAAACGTTTCGTTACAAAACCCGATGGACAAAGGATTTCATTGCGAGAAGGTTATAAACTTTGGTGTAATTTCTGGGATTTAAGAAATAGTTCAATGGCAATAAATATTATAAGAACAGCTTACCAGCATAAAGGAAAGAAAATAGTAATATTAACTGGGGTCCAACATAAATATTATATTAAAGAATTACTTGAAAAGTATCACGACGGGAATTACGAAATTGTCGACTATTTTAGAAGAAACTAGGATTCAAAGAAAGTACATTCAAATTTTACATCTACAAAAAAGGGATTCTCTCGTGCAGGACAAATGGAACCTTTGTGGATCTATAAAGGTGATAAGCAAATGACAGACGTCCATAAAACATTATTAATATGTACTGAAGTTTCAATGTATTTAAGAAGAATAATGTGGAAAGCAAAAAGCAAATAAAAAAATATCCAATGAATAACAATCAAATTCTCGATTCAATTCTCCACTCCTATCTGTTTGGCCAGAAAATGAAATTGGAAAACGATCCACGATATCTCAAGATGACTTTCGACTTCATATTTAATACTCAGACCAAACGGGAAGAAACTGAGTCCTGGCAGATGGAATTTTTAAAACAAACACTCTTAAATGATGGGTTTATTAAATTACCAGAATCTGGGATTGAACCTTATGAGTTGACCCCAACAGGAATAAAAGCAGCTCAAGTAGGTTGGTATAAAAAAAATGAAAGAGATGTTGAAACCGAAAAACAATTAAACTTATTAACTGTTGCTGACCTTAAACGTTCAAAAGCAACTTTAGCTATTGCAATATTGGCTTTGATTATTCCAACAGCACTTTCTATTTACAGTATCATCCAAAGTGCTAAAACAGACAAAGACAAAGAAATTGAAAAATTAAGAATTGAACTTATTGAAATAAAAAAAGAAATAACTGATGTAAAGAAAAGGTTTAGTTTCAAAACTAATTAAGGTCTAAAATATAGCGGGATATTCACGCTCTTTGTATTATTTATTCGAAATCTAAATTTAGAATTTGAAATTCTCCAAAAAAGGAATTTGTTCAAAATTCATTCGTAAAATCAAGTAGAAGCGACTATTTAATTTTCCATGAGGATGAAAATATTAAAATTGAGGAGATAACCAAGTTAGAACTAACCTTAGGGGAAAATATAGGCAATCTATGTACTTTCAGATTCCCAGATTTAAGAATTAATAACCAAGAGGAATATTTACATAATTTGGAGCTGATCAAAGCATACAATAGAGAAGTAAATAACTTAAATAGGTTTCCTGAATAATTTCATGAGAATCTACATTCCTGAATTTTTAAGACCTCTACTATTGAATGTTGCTGCATCTAAAAACAAAAAGTAGCATTTAGACCAATTATAAACACGGGGAAATTATGAGAAAGAACAAAAAAATTACCGTAGAGACCAATGAGATCACCATGCTGAGGATTATGTAGATCTCATACTTCGCGATTTTGTGACGTTTAAATAAGATTAACTTTTTAAAATAATAACGAATAAAATGAAAATAATTTCCATAAGAGATAATCCAGAATATAAGGAAAAAGCAATCCAATACTTCCAAAATAGTTGGTCTGAAGTATTACCAATTATCTATGAAGATTGTATCTTAAACTGTATAAATGCTCCGCAATCATTACCGCAATGGTATCTGCTAGAGAAAGAAAATGAAATTATCGGTTGTGCAGGCTTGATTACGAATGATTTCATTAGCCGAATGGATTTGTATCCATGGCTGTGTGCGCTATTTATTGATGAAAAGTACAGAGGCCAGAATTATGGAAACCTACTCATTGAACAGGCAAAGACGGATACAAAAAAATTTGGCTTTCCATATCTGAACCTCTCTACTGACCATATCGGTTACTATGAGAAATTAGGATTTGAGTACATTGGGCAAGGATACCACCCATGGGACGAGGAAACTAGAATTTATCAGATAAAGGTCTAGTTCTCTAGCTGTTTAACTGAAGATGAGCAAAAAGGTCGAAAGAAAAAGCAAACAGTATCCTATCCAAATTAATGAATAATGTGTTGGTGAATATAATTGTTGTCGACTGTGAAACAAAAGTAGAGGTTAACAAAGAGAATAAAGGCTAACCTTACGTTAAAAAAGTAAGAACCTGATCATAAAATAAGTGAGCGTAAAATAAAACATTATGGCAAAATCATTACCGTCACAAATTAAAAATAATATACTAATTCTATTCTTATTTTTTTCATTTGCTACAGCAGTAGGTCAAGAAAAAGAATCTGAATTTGGCGGTCCACCAAAACTTTCTGAATTAATTGGTTTTTGGAAAAAAGTCGAAATTCCTGATGAGGAAAAAATGAATCTAACAAACCCTTGGCCACAAAAATATCAATGGTTTGCATTTTATGAAAATGGAAAGATTTATTCAATGATGTCTGATAAGGATAGCAATTACTCTGTGAAAGAGCTTAAAGAAATATTCAGTAATTTACCTGTCGACAAGACTCCTAACTACAAACTGGAAGGACAATTTTTAACTGTTGATAATAAAGAGGATAAAAACTACAAAGAGTTATGGGGAGTAAATTTATTTGCTATTGATATCAATGAAAATTTAAAAAAAGGAAATTTAATGATGACGCTGGATGGTGGAAATGACAACATTATCTATTTCAGGTTATTAAAGAAAATAGAAAACGAAGAGATTAAAAATACGCACTGATAATAATAGGAACCGATTTTGGAAGCTGTCATTGAATATTACGCTAAACCATTCTTCTACGGCTTTATTCCCACTTTAATATCGGGTGTCATCATTGGAAAGTTATTAAAAAAATGATCATTAAAACATCCTCTTCAATTGCCATGATATTAACCTATGTAATATGAAACGTGAATCCAGTTTAGTATCTTTTTTAAAACTGTATTTAAGACTCCTTATTGGATTTATTATTATTTCAATAATCACTGGTAAAATTCCTTGGAATGACTTACATGGTTTAATTAAGTTCGCGTTGTACTTTAGCTTAGCTTTATTTGCTATTGCTTTGATATTTTGTGTATTATACTGGATTGTTAAAATTATTAAAAGGCAATAAAAGCATAGAATTTTAGTAAACACGCGACCTATGACAATAAAACTTTACGACATAATTCTTGACAACAAAAAAATAGGTGCGACTGAACTTGAAAAAGCAGATGCACCAATGGGTGTTGTTTTTGGTCGCGTAATGTTTGACCATATTGATTCAGGCTATGACTTTTTAAAAACTTATTGCGTGAATAACAATATTGTAATCATTACTGACTATCCAGAAGACAAATTGATTGGAACAGCGAACATTCCTAATTTGACAGTGGTCAATCCAAATGGAATTGAAATTAAAGGGCAAGTAACAAATATTGAAGGAATGGACAGTGACATTTTTGAAATTATAATTTGTGGTATATCATATCCATTTTTTGAAGAAGAATTTCCACATCACGTAAAAACATATAATGACCAATTCAAAAACATCCAATGAAGATAGATAAAATTTAATTTCGTTACATATTGACAGTAAATAACTAGCTATCTAAAATGGGATCTATTGGATTGTTATTAAAGTGTTTTAAAAACTAAAACCTGCCCCATATACTTATATGAAAGAATTAAATCTGCTTATTAAAGAAATTCAAGCTTTTGAAAACAAAGCAGACGACAAGTAAAACAAAAACTCTGATGAATATCTTTGGAAATAACTTTAGAAATAGAGTGGACATTCAAAGTGAAAAACCTTCAAAACTACTCAAATTGGATCGCCCGCTAGTTAAGTATTTGCAATAATCAAAAGATTAAATGTGTTGAGTGATTTTGTCATATGAGTAATTAAATATAAAAGATTTTTCAAATTATTCGTTGACACAGTTCGCGTTACAGTCTCCAGTTTTTATTTGAAAATCTAGATGAAATATTTTTTTGTAAATTACCTTCTAAATATTGTATAATCTATTTTACAGTTGAATTTCATAAATTAGGCAAATTCCCGTGATAGTGTCACGCAGATATCTTGAACCTTGGTCGAAGTTGCCTCCGCCACCAAATCTTATAGAATTGGTAGATGGAATAAACCACGTTGGTGCATCATCAGGTATAGCCCAATCCTCCTTGTCTACCAAAATATTGTTTTGTTTTATAAATTCAGTCCACCACTTTTCAGTCGGTTTAAACTTTAAATACATTATGTATTCATTTGACCAATTTCCAGATTGCCAATACTGTCCTTTTAGTAGTTTTAAATCTGTCGATGGTTGTGTTCCTGACCAATATCTAAAAGTTTCAAGTGCGTCATTCGAATTTTTCTCAGAACAACCAGTTAGAACAAAAAATGTTAAAAATAAAATTAATAGTCGATTCATAGTTTATTCTACTACATCATTGGGATTTTTACTATAACAGCTGTACCCTACCTTCGGTTCTCCTCTTGTCCGAAATTTCGAAACTTACCAATGAAGATATCTATTTTTAAATCGAGTGTAAAACAAAGAGTAAGATAATATCCTCAGTTTTGACTTGTATATGTTTAATTTCATTGAGCAATACGGGTGTATCGATAGCAGTGATCTTAAATGATTGGTGTTCCTTTACCCAAGAGCTCATCAATATTGACGCTGAAGCCTATTTCGGCATCTGCCCGATAGCAATATGTGCATTTTGCTTTAAAGTCTCTACTACGCTCTTATTAAGCTGCTGTTTTTGTTCTCACAATTGCGGGATCGCCCACTGAAGAATCCCGAAGGAATCTGCGAAGCAAATGCAAGAAAGCTGAAACCGAATTGCACTCAAAGCATCGGCTCCAATGACAGCTGTTGCTGAAATGGGATTTTTGTACTGATCAATTTGATTAAAAAATACGGGAAGCCATAAGGATGGTATTAAACGTATACAGCCATTCTTAACAGAATGGCTGTATACGTTTTTTATATGATCTGAAATTTATTTCAGTTTTTCGATCTTGTCGATGGTAAGGCCTGTAGCTTTAGCAATCTGATGAGTAGACAGCCCCATCTCTTTCAAATTCAAAGCTGTTTCAATAGCTTTTTGGTGTTGGCCTTCAGCTTTAGCTTCAATTGCAACTTGTTTAGCCTCTATTGCAGCTTTCTTAGCCTCTTTCAATTGTTTTTCTAGTCCTCCCAATTGCTTTTCTAGTCCTTCAACTTGTTCCTGTTGATACATCCGCACTGCTTCGGCATCCCATTTTCGTTTTAAACTAATATCATACATAGTTCGTTCCTCCTTTGTCAATTTTGCGTAGCTGGCCAATTGAAAGAATCGTTGAAATACCGCCGATTTCATGATCCGTGGCAAGGTCTTTAACGTAGACATATTTTTGAGCATAAAGAATACTTTATCCAGTTCGTCTTCAACCTCAGCTTCGCTTTTAACAAAGTTAATAATTTCTAAATAGATAAACCCCAAACCCTCGTAAAAAATTTGCCCTGAATCTCTATTACACAGACAAGTATCGTGGAAATAGGTTTTATGATCACCTCCTGGCATATGAAAACCATCCATCAGGACAATGGTATAAACCTCGGGAATGGCATAGCCCCAGGCTTTACGGTTTCCTTTGGGAGCCGTATCTGAAATAACCTTGCTGGCATAATAAAGCATGCGTTGCTTTAGATTAGACTGGCTGCTCGTCTGCATCTCAATGATGATCTCTTCGCCTGTACTGATCTGAACTACAAGATCAAAGATAACTTTGCCGATTTCTTCGGTTACACCGATACGCTCTGTATCTCGATACGTCAGATCAACAATGGTCTTTCGACCTCGAAAGATGATGTTAAGAAAGTTGATCAGGTTGATCTTGTCTCCGAATAACCGTTTGAAGCCCTCATCGGTGGTCGGATCAATAAAAACGGGTTGAACGTGATTTTTCATAATTTTAGGATCTGCTTAAATAATTAATGTTGCTAAGCAAACATCAGAAAAACTAAAATTATTAGACGGTTATTAAACGTTTGTTGTCGACAGTAGTCGTTTGTTGTCGGCTAGTGAAACTTGAATCAGTCTTTAGAAATACAACAGAAAAAAGAAAAACCACATCTTACGACATGGCCTTAACTAAACATATGATTAAACAGTATATTACTTGTACGAATTGATCGATTGGGATACTTTCCAGTTACCACCGTCATTGACTAAAGTCACGAGATCGGTTTTGGTAAAACCTTCAAACTGCATCATTACTTTGGCGATCATATAGTCTGCTGACTCCTGTATGATAGAGGTGCTGGTTTTACAATTCAACTGCTCACCTTTTTGCTTTTTCAAAAAGGATATGACTTCTGAACGGCTATTAGTCTTATCTTCTGATGCCTGTACTTTTTGGCTGAAGTCTGTTGTAAACAACTGCTCCACTCCTGCCGATTGACCTGCTGTCATAACCGCAACGTAATGATCAATGGCTAGATCTGCTGTAGATAAATTGACAACCGCTTTTTTAGGGTTTGATACCTCAGGTTTGCCTGCTGCCATAGTGAAAGTAGAGACTGCGATCAAGGCTGCTGCTGCGAATGTTTTTGCTAAAGTTTTCATAATGTCTTTATTTTATAGTTTGTTAGTTCTTATTTGTTGATTCAAAAGTAGGGTGTAAATCGTCCCTACCCTATGACAATTAGACTAAACCAACTAAAAATTCGGTGAATGAAGGAAATGAATAGGTGAAATTATTTTAAACTTTTTTGAACTATTCTATTCGACAGGTGTTCTTATTATACAAAGCGATAACAAACATACTTTCAGCATGAAAGTGTAAAACGATAAATGACGTAGTACAGTAAATAAATCCAATTGCTTGAAAACAATTTGGATGACGAAACAAAAAAGAGGAAACGATAGGAAACATAAAACTTACTGTGCAGTTAAACGCCAAGATAAAGGGTCTAATGAGAATTAGGCCCTTTTGATGTTTATTAACACCAACGGTTTGCTCCTATAACGACTGTTGCTGATATGGGATCAAAATAACGCAGGACTTCTCTATCCTCGATGATATTGGTACTGGTAACGATCATGGTGTATGATGTATACTGTTTTAAAAGCCCGAAAATAAAGAATCACTTTGATTAAAAAATACGGGAAGCCATAAGGATGGTATTAAACGTACACAGCCATTCTTCACAGAATGGCTGTATACGTTTTTTATATGATCTGAGTTTTATTTCAGTTTTTCGATCTCTTCAATGGTAAGACCTGTACCTTTTGCAATATCTGCAATAGGCAAGCCCATTTTCTTGAATTCTAAAGCAATGGCAATAGATTCTTCTCGCTTGCCTTTTTCAATTCCTTTTTCAATTCCTGACTGAATTCCTTTTTCGATTCCAGCTTGGATTCCTTTTTCTCTTTCTTGTCGTTTGATTGTTTCTATTACACCCATTTGAATTGTGCCTCCTGTCACTTGATAAATGTATTGATCAAAGTTACTATTTATTTCTTTATCTCGTATAAAAAGAAAACTCTTTAAAAAAACTAAAAAGCTCATTATACGATCTTTACTATACTTATTCGTCTCGATGAGCCTTCGAGCGATTGTACTACGCTGCTCGGCGAGCTCCTGCTCTGGAATCTTATCTTCATCTAAAGCTTTCTGGCATGCCAAAACAATATACGCAAATATATTGTCCATATCGAGTAGCTCTGATTCGTCATGATCAAAAATTTGATAACTCAAATACTGAAAGCGTAACGACGTACGGAAAACGGCAAAATGGTATTCATCAGTACATGGCTGCGAACGTCCTCCAGTAAAAACAGCAATGGTCTCCACAGGAACACGGTAACGATCTAGTAGTCTGTAAAAATACTGAAAGATACGATGTGAGAAATCGGAATCATGTCCGCCTTCAATTTCCGTATTCACTAAAATCCACTTCTCGCTTCCGTCTTTTAAATAAACCTTGACCAGAAGATCTGCTACTCGCTTCCCTTTCTTACGCTCACGATAGGGAATGATCTCCAACAGTTCTTTATCCATAAAAGTCAATCCACGCCCGAGATCAAAGGTAGCATCGGCATCTGGATACATAAACCGCAAAAAATCAGGAAAATTATCCTCAAAAATGGCTTTCAAAAGCTCATCATTCTTCTTAGGCGGCTTAAAACGTCTTGAATCTACACTCATTACTGTTTATCAATTGGTTAACAGTAATAAAGATACAAACAAAAACTAAATATATTAGCATTTATTTTATTAAACCATTGGATCTTTCTATAAATGTCTTGTAGCCACAACAGGGGTATGCAAACTTTTCTGTTACCATATTTTCCACCAAGGTTTTTTGTTCTCAAAATGAATAAAACTTCCACCCGTCAAAGTTTTTGAGTCAAGTTCATACTGAAACTCAATCCATTCGTCAGCATCATTCATTGGATAAAACGCTAATCCCGATACTAAATTATTTTCAACTTTAATTTCTTTTAATCCATCACACGAAATTGGTTCTGTATTCCAATGTGTTCCATCTTGCTCAAAAATTGTCAGGTCGATCTGGTCCTGAAATACATATCTATTTTTACTTGCTTTAAAAATATTACAATAGCCAACTCCGAAAACGTCGATAGGTTTTGTGTCGTTGGGATTCATTATGTAACACGCGCCACGAGCAATTACTAACAAGTTTTGAGTTTTTTCTAGTTCTATAATTTCTGCAAAGTCTGTCCAACCTGGTTGAAAGTTCGCTACCCATTCTGTGCCGTCATTTTTATAGAAACGAACAGGAAAACCTTCGGAATAAAATGGTTCTCCATTTTCTGTTACTGACACATACATTGGTCCATAAACTGGCAAAGATGCCAATACTTCATATGCCTTTTTTGTCGTCATTCAGTTTTTTGTAGTGCAATACCTGCCGTCAAGCATATTGTCAAAACTTTTTTGTTATTTACTCCAACTCATAATTACCTTAACAGTTATTTCTTTTTGAGAACCACTTCAAGTTCAAATATTGCATTTTCCTTTATAATTGGGTCATCAACTTGTGTTAACAACTTTAACTTTTGAACTGCTTCAGGTGTATTAATTGCACTAAATGCCCATATACATTTTTTTGCTATAGCTCTCATTTCATCGTAATCAGGAACATCAAGAGCAACTTCATATAATTTGTTCACACTTTTAGGGTCTTTAATTAATTCAAGAACGGTTATAATGTCCTCTTCAGAAATGTGCCATTTCTCATCTAAAAGTTGTAGCAAAATATCTGTATAATCGCTGTCTGCTCCATCACTACAAAGAACTGCGAAGGTATTAGCTAATCCCTTTTCATCTTTATCTGCAACATTGTTTTTCAGTAAAGAAAGTGTTTCTTTTTTAAACTGTAAATTTTCCCCCTCAGGGAACTTATCCCAATAATTATCGAAATGGTCATCCCTATTAAATAGTCCTTTATAAAATTTCCAAAAATTAAACATTACTTAATTACTTTAAAGCTATTAATCCAATTATTAAATATATGTGTATTAGACTGTATACTTAAATTCATTACTACTTATTCTGATTTCCACAGAAAACTTCCCCTACCTGCTCAATCGCATGCCATTGCTGCTGTTCTATGGATTACACCAACTTGATTAAAGTAATTCATTGCATCTGGCTTCATATTAAACTTAACCAATACATCATAACCTTATTCCTGTAACTGAGCTCTTGAAGAATCTGCACTGGAAGAAAAAAATCACTCTTTTATTGATCATGTGTTTAGGTTATCCTTTTCATTATTTTGTAACCGATATAGTCCTCTATTTTTTTGTAATTTGGATATCTGTAATACTCGTTCCAATAACTTGTAACTCTACTTTTTGTTTGTTCCCAATATTTTATATTATTAAATATCAACTGTTTATACTGATTAATATTGCTGCCATTTATATGCTTATCAAGTTCAAAAAGTATTTCAATAACATATTCTCCAAGTAATTGCAATTTAAAAAATATAACCCATTCGTGGTCAGAACCAAATAAGTGTTTTAGCCGCTCTTCTCTAATGTATCCATTGTGATGTCTCGAGTATATGCAATTTAGGATTTGTTTCTGCGTTTCGGTCAGTTCATTTTCAAGTTCTACACTTGGTTCCGCAAAATAAATTCTTGAAATTAAACAAATGACTTCACCTGTCGTCAATTGAATGTCTGTTAATTTTCCATGTATACCATTTTTAACTTTAGATCGTTGTTCATATGGATCACCATAAATTGGTCCTGCCAATGGCATTATAGCTAACACTTTTTCAACGTCTGAACTCAAAAATTCCGGAAATAAATTTTTCAATTTTTGGCGATATTCATTCGTCAAGTCAGTTTCTTTGTTTTCTTGTCGAAAAAGTACTTTCCTATATTTTGAATTGTCCATATTATGACGGCTAAAGATGAAATACTGCTGTTCTTCCCCTATAAAGAATAAAGCCTAATTCAAGCTGGTGACCTAACAATATTACTTCTTTTTTATTAGACTTTCACTTTTCTTAATATGGACTCTCCGTTGCCACAATAAATGACTCTGCAATAAGCAAAATGATATTTTATTGAACTTTTGGTTATAAACATAATCCTCATCGTCTGTCATTTACTCCATCGCAACCATTAACAAATAAATATTGAACTAATGAACCTTTAATTTATTCTTGGATCTATCCAGAATAGATCACGGAGTTGCAGTAGTTTTTCTATGTCCATCAAGTTATAAACCAGCTCATCTTTCTCGTCTAAAGGAATCGTTATTTGTTGATCCGTTTCAAGTAAAAAAAAGGTTAAAATAGCATCCTTGTCATATATCGAGATATCAGATTGTACCATAGTAACATCATGTTTGTTAAACCATTCCCTTGCCTCTTTTTGATCTAGGCAGATCAGGGAACGGGTTAGATCTTCAAGACCTCGCATCTCATCGATGATATGAGTGGGATAATTTACGCCAATATAAGCTAAATACAGAAGATGATTGCCTGTACGTAAGGCATAATTGCGTATTAAGACCCGCTTTGGATCGAATGAAAAAACATAATATTCTGGATTGGAGATAAACTTATACTGCTTGCCGTAAAACGGGATTTTATCCTCCAATTCTTCTAAATGATCTATTTCTATAAATACTTCTCCTAAAAGCTGCCCCTCATCTATATTGGCAAGTGCATCGTCAATGACCAATAGTGCTTGCTCTTCCATAGGAACAATGCTTCCACTACAATCTAGGTGACTATTAAGAAATGCTCATCGCGACACCTACTCAACTAGGCTTGATAACACATTTATAATAAAATGATAAGCTATCCATCTTTTTTAAAGTAATCACTCCCCAAAGTAAATAAGAAGTCCGTTCACAAAATGAATTCTTAGAGAAATTATTGCGTATATTTAAATCAAAGTAATTTATTTACAATGTCAAATCCGATTGAACATTTATGGTTATATAATGACTGGGCCAATAAATCTGTCATCAGTACAATAAAATCTCAAGGAAGCATAATTCCTCCCTCCTGTTTACGACTAATGAGTCATATTGTTAATGCACAAATAATCTGGTTAAGTAGATTAAATGGTGAAAAACCTTACCTAGGCGTTTGGGATGAACATAGTATTATGGAATGCGAACAATACCATAATTTGGCTTCAGCTGGCTTAGGTGAAAAGATCAAAAAACACAACGATTATGACAAACATAGCATTCAATATAAAAACACTAAAAATGATAAATTTGTAAACTCCATTGAAGAGATATTGCTACATACCTTTAATCACGGAACCTATCATAGAGCTCAAATAGCAACAGAAATGAGAAAGAATGGTCTTGAGCCGGTCAGCACAGATTATATTGTCTTTGTCCGAAAGCAACATTAGCATATTCCCTATCGTTTTACCCCCTCAAAAAGATTGACCTCTTACCTCCTCCAAAAAATTTTGACATTTTAATAGTATAGAATTTGGAGATGAATTACTAATTCTAAATAGGAGGAAAACAGATGAAAAGATCGAAGTTGACCGAAAAATACCTGATCCTCCCCTGTTTCATTCTTCCCTTTGAATAGCAAGGGTAAAAATTCGGTCAATCGGGACTGAGTGAATTTACAGAACCCTCTCCTGCTTTAATCCAATTATTGAACAGGATGAACAAGCAAGAATATTGAGCAACCGGGTTTTATCACACTGACTACTGAACTCAAGTTAAAATACACGCTTGCGTATTCTGCTTAGGGCTTGTGGAGTTATTCCAAGATAAGATGCAATATCTTTTAGTGGTATAAAATTTAACACACTACCATATTGAGCCATCAACAGTAAATAATACTGCTCAGGTGAATATTTAATCAAGTCAATATTTCTTTTTAAGATTCTACTTAACAATATAGCCGTCATATCATCAAAAATTGCTTTTAAGTGGGGAATTACTTCATAAATTTGGATTACGCTATCTTTGTCGATTCTATAAATTATACTATCTACAAGAGTTTGTACGTTGAAGTCCGATTTCTTTTTTAAGGTAAATGATATATTCGACATGGAAAATGTTCCTTCTTTACAAAACCAAAAAGTTTGTTCTTCGCCTTTATCATTTAATGTCCAGCAGCGTGCAATTCCATCAAAAATAAAATAACTGTACTTTTCTAACTCCCCCTCCCGAATTAAGAAGCCGTTGCGTTTGACAAGTATTTTTTCAAAAGAATTATCAAATAATTCTGCTTCTTTTGAAGTAAATAAGCTCGTATCAACATCAAATTCCTTAAATAATTTTTCTAAAATCATAAATTTGATAATCTAAATGTGCCAAAGGTAAAGCTTATTTTCTATGCATATAGTATAGTTCGAGTTCGTTTCTCTCGCAGACTGTACATTTTTCCATTACTTGCATGATCGGAAATTACTATTGATAGGTATTAATTGAATACATTTATTCTCCTAAATCTTTTTCAATAGTTTCCAGAGAATCGATAATCTTTGATATCTTTTGGTTCTGCTTTCTGATCTGTCTGGGTCTCAGGAAAAACCATGCGATTGCCAACCATAAGAAAGTTGATCCATAAGCTAAAAACGCAAACGTTGTTGACATGAATAAAGCAAATTCATAAAAATAAAAGGCAAAGCCAGCACAAAGCAAAATGTAATAGATACTAATCCCTTTCGTCTGCATATAAAGCTGCTGACGCTGTAGTTTTTTTAGAGAAGAAAGGTATTCCTGATTGCTGATCGATGGATTTATTGTCCTGATCACGTTGACGTTTTGATAAGATAAATAAATGAAGAGAGCCAGCGCAATAAGTATTAATATAATTCCTAAACTGGTTGTAAACATTTTGAAATTAATGACATTCCAAATGAAAATCATTCCGAATGCTGTTGCCAAAAAACAAAGCATCATTAAAACTGTTCCGCTCAATTGTTTTTTTCTGTATTTTTCTGCAGTAGTTTTTATTTGCTGAATATTAGGAATATCTGCATTTTTATTGTTCCAAATATCTCGGAAATTGATGTTATCGGTTTGCATAATTCTTAAATTTTTTGGTTAATTTTTCTTTGATTCTGTGTATTTTGACTCTGACATTGGCAGGCGAAATCCCTACGACTTCAGCAATTTCAGCCTGTTTCATTTCTTCCAGTTCCAGAGAGATGATGATCCTTTCCAATTCAGGTAATTCTGAGATGCATTGATAAAGAAAATCGGTCATTTTATCTTGTTCCAGTTTCTTATCTTTTTCCGAATTATCTTTGATCTCAACAGGGAGCTCGCTTTTTGGCATTCTCTTGTCGATATTCATCTGTCTTAAGCAGATATTGGTAGCAATTCTATAAATCCAGGTTCCAATTGATGCTTCCTGCCTGAATTTTGGCAATTGCTGAAAAACAGCCACAAATGTTTCCTGACAAAGATCTTTTGCCGCATCATGATCATTCACATAACCCATACAAAGACGAAATATTCTCTTCCAGTACTCGTGGTATATCTCTTCGAAATTTAAAACCTGCATTGCTGTTTTTAGGATTTAGAGCATAAGAAAAAGAAAATGTTACACATTTAAATAAAAAAAGCGTCTGAAATTTCATAACGCTTTGATTTTCTTATAAGTATATCTTATTTTTTCAGATCAGCTGACCGCACATGTTGTTCTGAGTTTTCATGATGTTTTCTTTGCTATGAAGCACTAAAGTTCAAGTTTACAAAAAATATAAGATAAACATTTCAGTTACGAAATTCTTAATTCAACGTTGTTAGTTCGCTTTTTTACATCATATATTTTCCAAAATATGTATTCAGAGCTTCTTCATTATATTTGTCTTCTCCACGCCAGTATTCAACAAAAGTCCAATCGTGCTTGCCTCTACTCGGTCTGTCGTAGGAGGTTGGTTTAAGAATGTTAATACAAGCTAAAATTTCAATTAATATTTTTCGCTCATCTTTCGTTGATTTCAAAACAGTAGATAAGTTTTTTTCTAATGCACTTGGATAATCGTTCGGTTGAGAATTTTTGATAATCGATAATATATTTTTAAAAATCTCAACATCTTCAGTAGAAGGTTCCGGGATTTCTGCTATTTGTAGTTGTTGAAGGTCGAACAAAGTGTAAATAAGGTTTCCGTGTCTAATTCCGCCCCATTTTATTCGTTCAAAATTCAATACATTTAAGTCCTCATTGATATAATCCTTGTCTCCTATAATACCATATTTTAAATCTCTGCAAATTCCACAAGTATAACTCTCGTGTGTTACTTCTCCATTTTCTCCAAAACTTTGTCCACTTACTGCTTTTGTATATTGATGAGGAACCAATTGTTTCGCTATAAAATAGGAAGCCAAACTGGAACGCCAATCTAAACGCCTATTAGAAAGACTACTTAAAAATGCTGTTGAAACTTTGTCGATTGAAATTGTTGGAAGTATCTCAAAAATCTTGTCCAAACATTGGTCATGAGAAATGGTCAAAGGTTCAAACATCAAACCTTTTGATTTTGCATACTCAAAGTCAGCAGCACCTATTTGTATTTCATTAGCATCAATCCAACCATTTTTCCAATACGTTTTGAACAATATGTTTTTGGCTTTTTTATCCATAGATTTCTTTAAATTTTGTTTTTGTGTTCTCTTTTAAAGTGGCTAAAAACCCTTGTTAGCTGTAGGTATTTTTAGTAATAAACTATTTTCCTTGTCGATTTTTCCGAAATTTTATTTTCAACATATGCTATTGTTTCTATTAAACTTCCTTTGCTATCATATTTATAATTGTATTTTCCTTTCATTATTTTGTCATCAGGATAATAATAGACCACCATTTCTGTTAAATTTGATTTCTCATCATAATAAAACTTCTTTTTACAGTACCAATAAAATTTGCTGCCTTCCGCTTTATTAATAATGAAAGTTATTTCTTCGGATAAAAGATTGTTTATGTATTTGAATTCTGTTTTCTCATTATTTATTTTCTCAAAATCTTCAATTTTATTTCCATTTAAATCATATTTGTAATAGTTTTCAAATGAAATTTTCCCATTATTGTATTTTGTCCTTTTTATTAACCTTTTTTGTACGTCAAATACCTCTTTTACTTCCCATCCTTTGAAATCATTTTCATTAGCTTTTGTCCAGGGTTTTTTACTTTCCACATTTCCGTTTTCATCATAATCAATAGTTTCAATGGGTTCTCCTACTTTATTGAAAGTAGTTTTACTCTCATATTTTCTTTCGCCCATTGTTGTAAAAATTTTTTTAGTGGTAGTAATTTCTTTTACATTTCCTTTCACATCAAAAAAATCTTGAATTTCTGAATTTACTTTTAGCTCTTGCGCATAATTGCAAGAATTCAAAAAGATGGCAAGTATTACTAAAATTACATTATTTTTCATGGTCGTCATCAGTTCTATGGTTACAGCTAAGGTTAATTTAATTTTCTCTCCTGTTTGAATTCGCCTTCTAAACAATGTGTCATATTAGACACCAATGGTGTGCTAAATATCCATTTGAATATTCCACCAACCGTATTATAAATTCTTACAAATTGAATTGTCCGGCAAAATGCTGCTGACTCTCCTATGTATTCAATTAATAACCAGTCTATTGTCTAAAATGGTATGTTACTCATTTTATTTAAATTTTAGCTCTGTCTTCTGGAGATGATGCTTTTGGTTTTTCCATCAGTCTAGTCCTTCGTCCAAAGCTCATCATGCTGTATCTCCAAAGTCAGTGTTTCGGGGATAGACGATTTTCCGAAAATCGAAACACAGATCTGTATTACTAAAATTCAATTGAAAAACTACTGTTGAATTTGCACTTCATCCAGCCTGATGCAAAACCCTTATTAGTGGAATTTTTTATCGTTATGTTTCTGCAATTCCACCAATATCTGTTATTTGTCCACCTACAAACTTAAATTCAAGTCCATGTTCTGAATCCAATTTGTAACGAATAGATACTTTAATTGTCTTTTCATCCAAAACTCTCAAATACATAATCTCTTTAATATGGCCATTATGTTTATCGGCGCTGTCAATATTCAATGCTGGTTCACCTGATTTTTCAGAATTTTCATAGAAATGTGCATATAATTTTAAATATCTTTCATAGGCTTTGTCTTGAATACTTTTGATATTCGTCTCAATATCCGTTATAAAATTTTGATAAGTTTCTTCAAATTCTGTCAGCTGTTTTTCGCTCGGTAGTTCATCAATTTCTTCTCCATCTTCATCATATTCATCTCCCAAAAAAACTTCAACGTTTTGGGTGTCAAAAAAAGGATTTGAGAAAGTTATGTCGGACGAAAATCCAGCCCAATCTGCTTCAACATTTCCCCAATATCTATGTGTCATATTTTTATTCTTTATTCATCTTTCCTGTCATTGTCGTCAGTTCTATAAAAATACAATTACATTTCGGTCGGTGGCATGCCGAAATTAATTATTCTTACAGGCCAGTATTCATGAGAATACAGATAAACAATATAATTCTTTTTTCTTTTTATATGTCCTTATTGCGTTAATAATTTATGAAATCATGTAGGAAAACCCTTCCATTAGCATGAGCGAGCTCTTTTGGGTGCTTCCCTCACTCCTCCACGTTACATTCCTAAAAGTAACGGAGGCCTTATTGTCCACTATGTCTTTTGCCTAGCAAAGGGATACCGTTTCTATCACCTACGCTAAGAAAGATTTTTCGTGATATTTTTTTCTTTAATGGGTCTTAAAGGGTTCTACTCGAAACTTCCTTACTACATGCAATTCACCATGAACGTGACTGAACATGATTTTTACCGTATAGTGGAGGAAGAAATAAAAAAGAAAAAGACCCGATGACATTCCTTTATCCCAAAGAGGCTCCGGTATTTGATAAATATGTCGATATCCTGCAAGAGGAGCTTATCAGAAAAGGTTTTGCCTATGGAGTTTTAAACATTGAAGAAATGAAACACAGGGTATTAGGCTGGCTGGAAAGCACTTAATACAACATCAAAAAATGGAAAGGTTTTCATCATGGTGTTAAATATGAAGAGAAGGTTTTTTACAAAACAAAGTTTATTTGACATGATCGTGAAAGTTGATCCCAGCTTTTCGAGCTTGCCAGGACTGGTGTTTTCTCTCAATCTTATATTCTTTGCCATCTCTTAAAAACAATGTACCCGTCTGCTTAAATAGAAAGGAAACATTATTCTGAACACAGGCTTTTCTGATCTCCATGACCCAATCATAATTGCATACACGGGATTTATCCCCGGATTCCCCACCCACGATCACTTTATCAATCCAGTCCCCTTCTAAAAGTTCTGACAGATCTATTGGTCCTATAAGGGGTTCGCAGATAATCGACTTTTGTTTAAAGGGAAGTTTTCTAAAGGCTGGAAGCCGAAGCTCTGCCTGTTTTTGGTTCTCAACGGAGCATAAGATCGTTACGTTATCATAACCTGTACCCCAATCATCCGGCAGACACTGCTCTACCCTATCTATCCGTTTTGTAGCCATCGAAAAAGTCAAGTCTTGACGTTGGCTTATCATGCTCCAGGCATCGTCACGCCATTTGTCCGCTTCTTCTATAAAGAAATCCGAAGTGAAGCAGGTCCAAACATGTTCGCCAGAGGGAATTTTGTAACTTCTGTCTCTTTTCCTTTTCAGGGGCAAATCAAAATTTTTGGTCTTATATACCTGTTTGCTATCAATTCCGTATAATGAATCCCGCCGGAAGACATAGCAGTTTTTACAGCCTTCGCTGATCTTGATGCATCCATGCCATAAATTCCATATTACTGACATACGGTTCGCTAATTTTATGTGCTTTTCTTTGAAATACCTGCTGCAACCAGCGTATAAGATTTTTTAACGAGATCTTGTACCATTTCCTCGGACACCTGGCCATTTAATGCGACATTGATCCAATATTTCTCACTCAGATTAAAAGGTTTTTGGATACCCTCGTGTTGCCTAAGTTTCTGCACAGCTTCGGGATCACATTTCAACGTGCAGTAATCAAATTTATCGATGTCAAAAAAGCAGAACATTTTCTTTCCAATATAAAATACAAGGATAGACCTTGAATTTTTGAAAAATCCCTGAAAGGGCATGCCTTCATGTGTATCGGGAAATGACAGGCAGAATTCCCGGAACGCTTCGATATCCATAGTTTAAATTTACTTATCATCTTTTAATGACTGTTGCACTTTAAGGGGCAAACTATTAACAATCAAATCATATGACTTTCGGACAAGTTCCTTGATGACTGAATCGGGGACATCACCGTTAAAATAGGCGCTGATCCAATGCTTCTTATTCATATGGTATCCCGGCTTGATGCCCTGATATTTTTCCTGCAGATCTTTCGACTCTTCCGGGTCGCATTTTAGATCGCAGAAATCAAACTTTTCGATGTTGACGAAGCAAAACCATTTATCTGCCACATAAAACACAAGCAGGTCCTTATCGTATTGTGAGGTTGCTTTTTCAAAAGGAAGCTTTTCCATAGCACCATCAAAGGAAAGGCAATATTTTCTAAAGGTTTCTATATCCATAAATTAAGTATTTGTAGCAGACTTATTTTCAATGCGATATTCCTTTGGTCTTAAGCCTACTGATTTTTTAAAAAACCGTGTGAAATAGCTTGGCGATTCGAAATTCAGCTGATCACTGATCTCCGAAATTGACAGGTCCGTAAAAACGAGCAAATTTTTCGCTTCCTGGGCTATCTTGTGAGCGATATACTTTTTAGAAGTTGTGCCCAGTAGCTCCCGCACAATCTTATTGAGGTAATTGGCTGATATAAAAAGCTCGTCAGCATAAAACTGAACATCATGTACCTTAAGATAATGCTCTTCAACAAGCTTTACAAATGCCTGCAGGTGTCTGTTATTTTGATTGTCAGGTAAGGCAGCAACATCCGATTTATCTTGCCCGTTCTCCACATGGTTTAGTTGAGCCAAAATTAAATAGACGAGCGCCCTGATGACATGTTCGCTTCTATCTTTTACTTTTAGTTCATTTCTGATCTTTTGTAAAGATTCCAGAATTTCAGCAAACAAATCAGCTTTGAGGCTTATGAGCGGAGATAAGCGATCAGCTTTTAGAAAGCTCAGATCATTCAGAAACAACTTGTTGATGAAAAAAGATTGAAAAAAATCTTCTTCAAATACCAATGCAAATCCTTCTAAAGTTGTATTTTTTTCCCAGGTCCAAACATCTCCAGGAGTTGAACAGACCACATCCCCAGTTTGGACAAGTAATTTGTTTTGATTAATGGTAATGTATTCAACCCCCTCGGTTATGAATGTAAGATCAAAATAGGTCAGCCTATGCGTTGGGTTTTTCTGAATATATTGTCTGAATTCTGAAATCGCGACAACATCCGCGAGCAAATGCACCCCATATTTTTTCTTGAAGAAATTGTATCTATGAATGTTTTTCATAATATATTCAGATCAATATTTAAAAGTTAACGATCGTTGAAAATCAAACAAGATAGATTCCATAAACTACTGAAACAAATATAAGTTTAACAAATAGTTTATGGAATGAAAATATTTAATGGTCTGCAGCTCACTAAACAATATCTTTCAATTTACTAAAGTCCTTTTCCATCGGACGGATAATTGACCAGGTGGAATGGATGGCATACCAATTTCCATCTTCTTCTTTCTGAAAAACCTCGATGCAGTTGTATTCCATATCTAGCAGGTTTGACTTTGCAAAGAGCTGATAGGTCAAAACTGCCATATCCACACCGATTTGTACACGTGGGCTACAAACTTCATAACTGTTGGCTGATAATTTGCCTTCAACTCTCTGGAAAAGATCTTCCATTGATTCAAAGTCTTCCAAACGCTTGGTCTCCACGGCATCAAAATAGGTAAAGCTTCGTTTAGACCAAAGTTGTGCGTAACCTGATGTATCACCTTTGAACCATTTTTCAAGTGCAGCTTCTTCTAAGCCTATGATGTGCGCTGCTAATTGCTTTTCTTCTTCAGTCTTGTACTGCCAAGCAGCTCCTGTTTCTTTTGTTTCCATAACTTATAAAATTTACTATACGAAGGTACTTGATAATGAATGCTCCACAAAGGAATTAAGGTGCGGAAAATATCACTTTTCGGGAATAATGATACATTAAAACATAAAATTATCTGCATTATGAGAGCGCTATCTATTATACTCCTGTTTTTTCTTAAAATTACTTCCTGATCATAAGCTAAACCCCTATTAGTTTTAATTTTTTTGTTAGTTATTTATGGTTGTTTTATCACCATAAATGGCAATGCAACGTTAGCTATCACTCCTGTTGATAAAATCGGGTTTATTATTAATACGCATTTTTTCATAATCAAATTTTACTATTAATTGCTTTCAAATTGTCCGTCTTTTCTTCCAAAAAACGGATTAACTTATTGATATGGTTCGTAGTCGTTTCATAGTTTATAAAGGTTGTTCTCAAGTAGACATTGCCGAATGGTGATTATGAGTGATGGAAAGACCAAAAGTGGTACACCAATATGCTCTTCAAATGCAGCGAGTGGCTGGGTTAGCGGATTGTCCTTTGACTTAAGCAGGTCAAATAAAAAAGTCACGGGAATCTGTGTTCCCGTGACTCGCTAAAAGTAAGGCATATGCATCATGATGCTATGAATAATACTTAATAGTTGTTTAAACGCCTTGACGAATAAAATGTCCTGCTAATGAGCAAAGTATTTATTTAATAAAGCAGTAAGTAAATCATTTACAGCGCTGCTCTTACTTGGTATAAACACGAACGCCACGCCATGCTCCATTTCTTTTTGAAGCTCCAAATACATCAGCTCTGGTAAATTTAAAGCCATTTTTTATCGATTTCTTAAGATTATCAAGTGTTTTAGGATCGAATTTTATGTTCGTAAAATCTGTTGATACCTTAATTTCAAAGTCCTGAATAGCAAACGCAAACTCTTTCTCGATTTTATCCTGATTATATTCTTTAGCTGCATATGGCATCAAAACACATTTAACTTTACCATCTGCTCCTGCTGTTTCTACCTTTTTATAGATCAAGCCTAAAGTTGCTTTGTCCAGATCTACCAGCGCGACTTCTTCAATAGTCCCATCTTTAACATTGATAGTCTTCACTTTGCCACCCCCAGGGGTTTCTAGTTTTTTCTTAAGTGCATCCCACCCTAGTTTCAAAAGAGGCTTAATTGTCTTTTCATTAATCTTGAATTCTCCCGCAATATTATCGGGACCAATCGGAAAGATATTAGGAATATCATAGGGAACTAGAATCTGAAAGATATCACCGGCTTTATATACAGGAATATAATCGGGCTTATTCCAGGTAGGATCGGTAAAACTGCGCCAAGCATCTGAAGTTAAGCTCATAGGAGGAATAAGATCTAATGTCTCAAATTCTACCGCAGTCCAACCGGCAACGATTTCTTCGGCATTGACCTTACCCCAGATTCCGAGTTGAAAAAATCCACCCGCTTTTTGCTGTTTTACTTTTATTCCGACACTTCTTGCAAAGCCATAATTTCGGTTGTATAGTAAAACACTGGTTCTATAATCACTATCGTCAAAATAATTGTATTCTGTACTGTTTTCAAATATTGTTTTCAATATTTTTCCTTCAGGATTATTCATCTGGCGGGCCACTAGGTTCTCAAACATAGCAGGATCAAGCTCATTACTCGATGTGACCGGTGTTCCTGCGTTACGAGGTGGACGTGGTGTACCGTCACCGCCGCGACTTGGACGAGGACCATTCGTTACGGTAGTACCACCACCTTCACGGGGAGGACGTGTGCCACCTGTTCCATCGCCACCACGGCTTGGACGTGTAGTACCATCCGTTCCATCACCGGAACGGCTAGGTCGTGTAGTGCCGTCATCAGGGCGGCTTTCACGAGTGGGACGACCTGTATCGGCTTCATCTTCCATGAAACCTTCTAATCTATTTGGTCTTGTAGGTAAATTAAGTGATTTATCATCGACAAAAGTTGGAATAAAGCCGATATTATCCTTTAAAAAAACTACCTCATCACCAAGACCTAAATCTGCATTCGTATCCATGAAAGCAGTAAGATCGAGACGTTTATAAGAGTCATCATCTGTTGTAATGGGATAGGCAGAGGCAATTGACGCGTACATTTTATTGAGGTTGTCGGTATTGTTTTTACCGGCAAAGAACGTTCCATAAGGTGTCACTTTATAAAGCACATCGCTGACAACAATTTCGCCGTTGCCATTCAGTACATCTTCCATGTAATTATCATCGATCACGGAAACAAGCATCTGCGCGTTGGGATCAGTGCTTGCCAGTGCTCCCAAAGAACTAAAACCTTCAGGTCCCCCAGAAGAAGAGGCTTTCAACTTTTTAACTCCACTCGCATCTTGACTCCTGGCATGATCGAAATAATTCTTTAATTCTGCGGTAGAAAAATTTAAAACTTCAGAAGATCTTATAGAACTGAGCTGGTTCTGATTATCTTTCAATGTTTCTACAAGTTCCTTTTTACAGGATGCTAATACAACAATACCTGCCATAAGGCAAAGCATGGTCCGGCTACTTCTCTTCATCATTTTTGTGGTTGATTTATATATTTAAATGTACATTGGTATAAATGGTTATATTATAGTCGTACAAAACACTGGGAAATTGTCCCTCAACTGTTTGCACGACCTGACGACACAAATATGATGCCTAAAGTTTCCACACTGATTAAAAAATAATGTAAAAATTAACCAATATATATAGATTAGAAAATTCAGATAAGCCTCCCCAACTTTGTTAGTCTTTTTCTTAAGAAAATGTCATTATTCTACATAATGAAAAGTTTCTACTGAAGACGAAAACTCTCTCATTATACATGTTAATCAACCATTCTCTTCTTGAGCAGTTCCAACTCTCCTGCTATTACATCTGGCCAACGAGCAAAACCTTGTCTAATAATCTCTTCCCCATCAGCTATGGTAAATAACTGAGAAATGCTAAAGGCAGACTCTCGGATACCAGCAATCTGTCTAAAAGTTAGCTGTGATCTACTTTTACCTGTTCTTACAGCTGTAGGATGATTAAGTATATATTCTTGGTGTATTTGCTTTAAATTCATCTGTATAGTTTTTAAAAATTAATAGATCAATCAGAAAACCCTTAGGAATTTTCCTTCTAACACTTCTTCGGGCACATCTAGGATCTGCTCGATCACGACTGTCGCAGACTCTTCCTTAAATTCACTCATAAACGCCCATAAGTCGTTTACTTTTGTCGGGACAAAATGCTGAATAACATCATCCACACTATTGTCAGACTTCAGGATATTATATCCCTTATGCTTTAAGTCCTTCAAGATCTCGGTTGTCAATGGTACATTCATAGCAATTAGTATTTATCGTTTTCACCTCATTCAAACAGGTCTAAGTTTCGATCTTAAATTCCTTTACTATAAAGTGAACTTACAGAATTCTCCCCTGCTTTAAATCAATATTGAACAGGATGAACACGCAAGAATGTTGAGCAACCGGTTATCTTTTAGCGCGCCCATCCTTATTCAATATCCAAAGATAAATAATAAAGCTAAATATATTAGCTTTTATTTACTATAAATTTTAGTTATATTGAGTTTTATTTTGTTCGTCTTGAATATCAATGATTTGTTATATTTAGATAAATTTTAGTTGCCCTCCTATATATGAAAGAAGATATTAATAGCTTTAAGGTCACGGATAGAAAAAGTTTTGTCGAATTCCTTAATTTATTATAAAAGGACTTTGTGGAAAATAACGAGAGTTAGGAAAATAAATCAATACCTGATTTACTGGAAGCACGAAGTATGGATGCAGAAGACATATAGGGATATTATGATAACACGAAGCAAAATAAAAATGCTGACCAAGCAGATTGGTCAACATTTGCCGATATTTTAAAGGAGCTAAAATATACCAATGATAGAATTCTAATGTAATGATCACATGTTTACAAGGGATAGCTTATATTGATGTTTAAAGAAATGGTAAAATGAAATGTAAAAGGATTCTATTAGTATTTTGGATATTATTATTCTTTAGTGCGTATTCCTCTGCACAGTCAACACTTATACAAGATATTTCGTCTGAAATTTCTAAAAGTCAGTTAAAGAATAAAGTGAAAAAAAAGGGTTATGATTTTTATGAAAATATTAGGAAACAACTCATCAATATGGATAGTTTAAATTTTCTATCATATAGGGATATAGTATTTTTTCTTGAGACCTTTGAATATGAAACTGGAATTACGCACGGTATGATATGGAATAAGCATAAATCTCTCGCATACCAGTATTTTCATAATAAATTTAATTTTAATGGTCCTTCTCTCTTTGATAAGAAGACAGTAGGTCTGGTAGAAATGTGGAATATTGAAAAGATAAAATCGTATGGACAAGAATCTAAATTGATAAGTCCATCATTATATTTTGCTTCAAGAGCTATCATAAAACAAAAAGAGATAAGTGTCGATTGTATTGCTTTTAATGAGTTCTATTTATCCCAGTAAAAGCAATACAATCTCAATCAAATAAAACCCATCTTTTCACTGTAAATATGTTCTAATGATCAGGTTAGACAACAGTTAAATATGATAATAAAAAGGTTGCTAGGTTGATTAAAAATAAGATGAATAACTAAGATGTTTTTATTTGGGTAGTATGTCATCCCAATATTTAGACGGAAAATTGATTGAATAAAATTATACTAATGGAAAGAAACTTAGTTATTGCAAACCGACTTCGTGAGGTTCTACTTAATGGGCAATGGATTGCCAATACAAATTTTAAAGAACAGATCCTAAGTCTAAATTGGAAGCAAGCAACTCAAAAAGTTGGAGAATTAAATACTATCGCGGCCATAACCTTTCATATCAATTATTATTTGAAGGGACTGTTGCATGTTTTTAATGGTGGAGAACTTAATATTAGTGATAAATATAGTTTTGACCTTCCAGAGATTCACTCTGAAATGGACTGGAAAATTCAAGTAGATGATTTTTTAACCAATTCTGAAAAGTTTGTAGAACAGGTAGAACAATTACCTGATAATCTTTTGGACCAACCTTTTGTTGATGAAAAATATGGAAGTTATTTACGAAATATTGAAGGTGTTATTGAGCATAGCTATTATCACTTAGGTCAGGTTTCTTTATTAAAAAAGATAATTTCTAATTTTGAATAGCGATAAATCAAATACAATCAATATTGCTCAAATAAAATAAAAATCATGAGTTGTTTAGGAGTATACCTTACCATCAATTGAAGCTAAACTTTTGATTTAAAAATGCCCTGCATAACTTGCTTTTGAAGTGCTCGAAACGGATAAGTTCTACCTTAGCTATCTCGTATATACAGGTTTTCCTGGAAACCAATCAGCTCCGTTGCCACCACATGTAAATAGAAAGTACAGCATGACAACAATGTACAGAATTATTGTTATCCGCCATACAATGTGTAGCCTTCCAGAACCTTTATCTTTTTGTTCTTTATTTTTACTCTTTATAAAATTTCGATTTTTAGTCATTATAGCAATAATGAAAACCTATATCCATTTATCTTAGATTAGAAACTACACGTTCTTGGACTTGGCTATAGACCTTTTTTAACCTGATAAAATATTTATTAGCGATTTAACTTTTATTCAACCAACTTGTTCTTGATATTTCAAACCAATCTGTGAGGTCGCCTTCATAATCAAAAGTTTTTTGCAAATCAAAGCCTAATTTAGTTAAAACCTTCTTTGATTTTAAGTTTTTAGGGTCGGTTATTGCATAAATTTTGTCTACATTGAGGGTTTTAAATCCATAGTCAAGTATTGTAGTTGACGCTTCGGTCGCAAAACCTTTGCCCCAATGTTTTCTCTTAAACCTATAACCAAGCTCGTAGAAATTAACGTGATTATTCAAATGCTCTCTGAAATATTTTAATCCAGCCCAACCAATACATTCGTTAGTTAATTTGTCAACCACAGCCCAACGAGCAATCCCATTTTCAGCATATTGCTTTTTTAGCATTGCAATTACTTTCGTTATTTCGTCAATAGATTTAACAGGACTGTTTTCAATATATAAATGAACTTGTGGGTCAGAATCCATTTCAAACAAATCACTTTGGTCTGTATATTCTAACTCTCTTAAAATTAGTCGTTCAGTTTCTATAAATATATCCATTATGAATTGGTAAAGTTATTTTATCAACATCTAATTTACAAAAAAAACCAATGTGATTATGATTAAACTTTCTTGACAAATTTACAGTTTTCAGAAGTGTGCAAATAGGTAGCGTTCTTTACAAATTCAGGATGATTGAGTATATTGTGGAACGTCCATTTATAAAACTTTTTATATATTGACAAACCATAATATTAGCTTTAGATATACCATAAATGAAAAAATTAATATCTATCATTCTTATACTTTGTCAAAGTTTAAGTGCCCAAACAGCAGATGAACTAAATTTGCTTTCTTCCAACACATTTTATCAGCCTGAAATTTAGATAACTTATCTATCTTATTATCAATAGAAATTATAAAAGATGGAAAGTTATATTTAGATTTAATATTTATTGATAAATATTAATACGCATTATGGTATATGTGAGTGTTTGCCGTAAATATAATTCCTAAAATCTTAAAAGATGAAATTCCTATTTTTAATTTTATTTAGTTTATCAATTAATACGCTATTTGGTCAAAATTCTGATAAGACTAAATTATATATAATTGGTACAGTGCATGAAAGTTCGAATATTCTAAATCCTGAAATGCTTTTCGAACTTTTAGATGAAATAAAACCTGATATTCTACTACAAGAAAACGATAGTGAACAAATAGCGGCGTATCATGAAGACGTAAAGCCAAATTCAAATGAACAAAATGCATCAATAAAATATTTGGAAAAATATCCTAAGACATTAAATCTACCTTTTGAATTCGAAGGAAGAAATGCTTATAGAAGGGCGAATGGAATGACCCCTACAGATAATTTAACGATTAAGCTTATCGATAGTCTTTACAACAAAAATTTATTGAATTTGGAAAACACCAAAATTTATAAAGAATACGTGGATGCAAATAAATCGCTGATAGAATTTTCTAAAAAGGGATTTAAGGCTTTAAACTCTATTGAATTTGATTCAATAAATAGGGATCGTCAGCACATCCAGCACCACTCGTTAACCAAAATCACTGACTCTGAAATTATTTTCTCAAAACGTTTCGTTACAAAACCTGATGGACAAAGAATTTCATTTCGAGAGGGTTATAAACTTTGGTGTAATTTCTGGGATTTAAGAAATAATTCAATGGCAATAAATATTATAAGAACAGCTTACCAGCATAAAGGAAAGAAAATAGTAATATTAACTGGGGTGCAACATAAATATTATATTAAAGAATTACTTGAAAAGTATCACGACGGGAATTACGAAGTTGTCGACTATTTTAGATAAATGCCTATTCAATTAGTTTGTCAAAATGCATAATGATAATTGCATTTTTAAATACTTGCACTTGCGTTTATAACCATATCGTTACGCAAAATGATGATACTGAAGATGGGGCCCTTTTTTTCTTTGCTGAGTGGAATTGCTACATTTGACTAGACTTTAGCTAATAATATAATAAGAGCGTAAAATAAAACATTTTGGCAAAATCACCACCGTTACAAATTCAAGACAGCTTGAAAACAGGCACAGAGTAAAACTGGAATGACTGATATAGATCTAAAAATAGACCAATCAGGTATTAAATAAACACCATCAGGTTGGTTATTTTATCAAAATTTCATCGCAGGCAATAGATACTTTTCGCGTAGGATGATAGCGCCATTCAGGAAGTGAGGAAAATGGCATAGCATATACATGAATTATTTTAACATCGTCGGCAACTTGAGCTTTAAAATTGACTTTCTGCACCGTATAGTCTTCCTCTATTTTTTCAATTTTAGATGAAAGTAATTCCTTGAAATTTTTACCGTCTTTTGAAACTGTTATACGAATTTCTTTTGGAAGAAAAATCCAATGCCGTGCATCCTGAAGGAAATTTAGTTCCAAGCTATCAATTCTTTTTATTTTTTCAAAGTTAAAGGTAATTTCCATAGGTTGGCCCGTCCATAAAAGCCAATTATAACTATAATCCAAATAACCGGGAACACTGTCGGTCAACGTACTTAAACCATTGGCGGGGAATGACGGATCAAAAGGGTATTTCATTGTCACTTTTGCCTCGGACGCATTATTGAGGAGTACTCCTGTCTTAAATATCTCGGTCCATTCTGCAGCATACTGATCTGGAGAGGCTCCTCCCTCTGCTAGTTCAATTACGCCTAGTTTCTTTGTGTCATCGACAAACTGCTGCAGCTTGCGTTGTAAACCTGGCCTTACTTTCCATTCTCCATTATCTTTGGTAAATATCCCATGCTGACGCGGCCCATAAAAGCGGGCTTGTTGCAAATAGGTGTAATCTAACCCTAAACCCAATCTTCTTATACGTTGTTCTAAAAGTGTATTGCCTTCACTGATAACTTCAGCTTTCTCCAATAACGTACTATAGTGATCCATTTTCTCGGGACTTAAATAATCGTTCCTATTATCAATTGGATTTCCGTATATGGACAAGGCTGATGAAACGGCAGGCAATGCATTTCTTCGGTCATTTAGATACGTTTTAATGATGGGACCGGCTTTTTCATAATAACCACTTAAAAATTCATCTGTAAGTTGATCTTCGGAGATGTTGCTGTCCCATACCAGATGGGCTAAAATATAAGCATTTAATTCAGCCATGTCACTATAGCTAGATCCTCCCCCCTGCAAAAAAACTCCCTCAGCTCCCTGCTTTTTTACATAGTCCAGATTTTTCTCCAAAGTTCCCTGAATAGGAAAAGGAGCAAGATAATTCGTAAATTGAGTTAAATAATCCCATACGAACACATGCTTTGCTTTGATTTTCCAGTCACGCAGCTGTCTTCGGAATGCCGCGGCTGAAGGTTCAATGCCGATATCTCCTTTCCGAAAAGCATCAATATTACTCAATATGACCGAAACATTTTCGGCTACGCGGAGATGGGCAGGAGCATTAGCAGTCTGCAAGTAAGCGAGTGTTGTAAATTTTTTATCCGGAAATTGAGCTGCGACCCTATTCACAAAATGGATCAAAGAACCCTGAGCCCCGCCTTCTCGTCTATCAATAGCTTGACAATGTTCACAGGTACAGCTACCAATATCGTCATTTGGCGCAATAGACCAATAAGTCGCTTGCGGATTTTCAACCATCCTTTGTTTAAAATAAGCGACGGCATGCTCAAAAACAGCTTCATTAGAAAGACATAGCTGGGTAGCTTGTCGTTTTCCATGATACAATGAGTAGTATTCGGGGTGCTCTTTAAAATAAACGGATGGTGGTAATATCTTGTTAAATGTATGTCCCCAGTCCCCCCATTTTTCTTCTAAATTATGTAATCCATACCAGTCCAAATATTCCTGATCCAGCTCGATTGGAAAATAAACTTCCCTAAACTGAAATCTGGGTTTCGCAAAAACATAAAATGTGGCATCAACTTGCAAGGAAGATGACTTTGGAATGGATGTATTTTCCCTGCCAATATACCATTTTCGTCCACCGATCACATCTCTCACGTACCGGTAGGCGCCATAAAGAACTCCCTTACCACTACCTTTAATATACATATTAGCCCCACTAAACTGTATTGAATAACTGTCTTCGGGATATGTTTTATCTATTGGAACCTGCTCCAGTACGATTGCTGGTAAATCTCGCACATCTGCCTGAAACTCAAATGCTGTTCCTGTACTCAATCTTGTAAATTCGTTAACTACATTTGCTGCTTTCAGTAGCGTCGAATTGTTTTGGTCGGTACGGATAACATACTTGGCCACTCCATTATTCACCAATGTAATGCGCTCTTTGCCCTGAGCAATTGTTGCGATAAAAAGCAGACATAACATATACTTCCACATATTAAAAATATTTCCTTAATGAGAGATTCAGATCATACTGATTCATAAATCTATTTTCAGCAACTTTGTAATAACTCCATCCACCCATTAGCATAAATCCCCAGCTTTCAATACGATGCTGCCATCCAGCGTTGACTGATCTCGACAAAAAACCAAAACTGTTGTTTAAAAATTGATACCGCGAGGGGTCGTCCGGCGATGTTCCAATGTTACCAATGATAGTGACATAGGAATTTGGTTTTTCACTATTGTAATAATGCCTAATTGCCAGCGAGTATGCTTGATTCCAACGTTGTTCATCGTGAAGTAAAAATCCCCGAAGATAAACAAATGTCGGTCCAAAATAACGGCCTGCGGAAGCAACCATTCCATAATTATGGGTATGGTCGAAAGATTTTACATAACGCCCACCTACATCAAAAAGCCAGGGACCAGTCTCCCTATAAATACTGTATGCGGCCCGCCATGTCGGAAATACTGTGCCATCGGCCCAAGCTAAATGATGGTAAGCATAAATTTTTTCACTATAATTCACCCAGGCATCAAGTCCCACCTGATAACCTTTTTCTCCTCTTCTATTTCCATAGTTGAACTGACCAACAAGCATATTTTTTTCTCCCACTTTTTTTCCATATTCCACACCAGAAATAAAGAAGTGTCCGTTAGGTCTATCTTGTGCGCTTTGGGTGTGATTGAATCCAACATAGAAACTATAGGGTAAATTTTCCCGATATACTTTTGCCAGTTGACGATAGCGTTCTACCTCTGGTAATTGCTGCTGCAGTTGTTGCACATAAGTCAAAGCTGTCTGATAATCTTTATTTGCTGCGGCGATATTCGCAAACTGTTCACGAATAAACACTGTACTATCACCTTTAGCCCACAGCAACTCATACCCACTTTTTGCTTTGTTATACTCCTTTCCTGACACATAAGCCTTGGAGCTGAGGTATAAATAGCGATTATCACTAGCATCCGCCTGCTGCATACTGTCCGAAATGGCAATGGCTTTTTGAAATTCGCCCTGTTCAAGAGATTTTAAACCTTCTTTGTACCAATTGTCGATATTACGATTGACAGCATTTTTCATATCCCTGGCTTCAAATTCCTGATAAGCTGCTGCAAGCTCCATATCATCAGGAAATCGCGTACGTGTCAGCTGCCAAATTTTTCTGGCTTTTTCTATATCACCTTTCGCTTCATACAATAATGCCAGGGGCGAGTAGCTGTCTTTATACTTTGGATCACTTGCCATTACAGTTTCGAAATACGGAATCGCCCAATCACCGCGCCCCATTTTTTGGTAACTCAACCCCAAGATATAGTTAAAATCAGTGTATTGCGGGTATTTTGCCAATACCGCCCGGCTCAGCATAACCGACTGATCCATCTTCCCGTCGCGTAGATAGCTTATTGCCTTCGGTACCAAACTATCCACATCGTATTTTTTATTTTGCCAGACCACCTGTGCTGAAATGGTATCCGCTAACAAGAACTGACAAAAAACGACTATTAATATCAATAATTTTTTCATTGCTCTATTTTTTAGCCCCGTCCAGTGGTAAGGGTGTTAAGGTACCTTTGCGTTTCATCTCTCCCCAAGTGTGTTTTTTACCAAAAAGCTCCTGTATATATCCTTTGATGGAACTGTACACAATGATCGGATGATATATAAAAGGTTCTAAAAATGCGGTGAAGCATAAGCGAACAATATCCTGTCTGCGCTTATAATACTTATAGACATAATTGTCCAATAAGATCGAAAAGCTGGTTAAAAAAACCGAAAACATATACACAAAAACCAGCAGCAGGATGGCCATGTGCCAGTTGATCCCGTTTGTCAGGATCAGATAGATATAAAAGAAAATACCTAAAATTTCCATAATCGGCGCGAAGAATTCAAAAATTGCGTTATATGGAAATACCACAAGACCAAATTTTTTATAACGGGGATTAAAGAAAGCCTTGCGATGGGTACGCATAATCTGCATCAACCCCCTAGCCCAACGGATCCGCTGGCGGGTCAGCATCTTCAGACTATCCGGTCCCTCTGTCCAGCATAATGTCTGTGGAATATACTTGACCTCATATTTTTCGTTATTGTCGCACATCTTCATACACATCCTGGTCACCATCTCCATATCTTCTCCCAAGGATTTGGGATCATATCCGCCTGCTGCAATAAGAATCTCCTTGTCAAATAAGCCGAGGCCCCCGGATACATTCGGAATACAATTCAGATAATTCCATCCCATTTTACCAAGAAGGTAAGATCGGATATATTCCATTTCTTGAAATCGGGCTAGGATCGGTTTAGGTAAAGCCGCTTCTACTAACATTCCTGAATCCACATAACTCGAATTGGACATCCGTAAAGTGGCTCCCACAGCAATGACGCGCTCCTTAGCATCCAATACAGCCTCCATTAGATATACCAATGTATCATTTGCAAGCACACAGTCAACATCTGTATTCAATATGTATGGAAAAGCAGCGACATTTATACCTGCATTGACCGCATCAGCTTTACTTCCACCGTTGATCTTATCAACGACAGTCAAGTGTTTATGCGAAATATCACGTGATTTATAAATTGCTTTAATTTCCTTACATGGAACTAAATAATCAACAACAAAGTCAACCGCTACTAGATCAAATTCTTTGATCAACTTTATTAGCGTATCATCTTTACTGCCGTCATTAATGATCACCACCTCATATCGTGGATAGAACAGCGTCATCAACGAACGTACATTATTTACGATAGTCACTGACTCATTATAAGCAGGTGCGACAATGCTGACTCCCGGTGCAATTTCAGATTCCATTAACGTTTGAACCCGTCTGGAATTACGTTTTCGGAGATTCTTGCGAATCGAAAGTGATGACAGCCGAAATAGCATCACATACACAACTAAAAGCGAGAGACAGTACAATCCAAAAACAAACTCGACTGAAGAAATAAAATGTGTCATATCGAAACCTTTCCTTTTAACTATTAAATGTAATGGACCATTGGGTGATTGACATAGTGGATAAGTTTGTGATCTACAAAATCCACCTGTTGATCAATTTTTCGCAAAAGAAGTGCACTGTAAGGCTTTTGAGCGACCAAGGAGCGATAAGCATGTTTTCGAAGGCTTAAAGTTAAATTGGTATCCATAAACAATCCGTTAAGGAAATCAATCGATTTTCCTTGTCCCACACGACCAAGAGCTTTCAGTATTTCAAGCTTACCTGCCAGGCTGCTTTCTTCCTTATATAAATCCAGTAATCCTTCCTCACTATTCTTTGCCAACAGCTTTCCCAAAGAGTTAACAGCTTTTAATGCCGTTTTTGATTCTTTATTGGCAGTAATTAATTTCCAGAGATGTGGTTCATTTAACTCCTGATAGTAGACCATTAAATCCATAACTAAGCTGTTAACTGCAAAAGATTTTGACACATCCAGCCATTGCGAAAATGGATAATCACCAAAATAATCAGTCTGGACTATTACCTGAAAGATATCAAGCGCGTGAAGTTGATTAATTCCATATAGTCCTTCAAATACTCTGTCAAAAGCTTGCTCACCTTCTACCTGCAACAGGTATTTAGATGCCTCGACACGAATTTCAGTCTGTGGGCTTTTTAGCAACTGATCAAGAATCTTTTCCTGAATGGAAACATTCATTAAAGCCAGATTAGATAATGATTTCACCGTTGTCACCATGTTTGTGGCCGAATGTCGAATTTCATATTGCGCTTCTTTATCAAAGCCCAGCTCATTGAAAAGATGCCGCATGCTTTGACCTTTCTCTCCTCCAATCGTGAAGATGAACTCGTGTAAAATATGACGAACAACCTTATTCTCAAATTTATCATGCAAATCCAATCCCAATCTTTCTACTGGAAAATGATTGGTTCTGTTTTCCACCAGAACCTGTTCATAGATAAAATCACGTAATACCGGATAGATTCTAAAATAGGTTGTCCGATAGCAATAATCGCGATAATAAAAAAAAGCGATTCCAATAAGACAAACAGTCCAAAACAGCACGCTCAAGACTAGGGCAACGATAACAAGTACCGGCCAGCCGTCACCTTCGAAAAAGGCACGTATATCACGGATGATATGTGTTAATGTACTAAGCATGGCCGATTCTTAAACGTACACGGGAAATAAGTTCAGAGGGAGATATGGGCTTTTTCATATAGTCATTTGCCCCCACATCAAAGCCCTCCACGATACTATTATCATCGTGATATCCTGAAATAATAATAACTGGTACCTGATTATTGGTATCGCTCTTTCTGATACGGTCTATAATTTCAAAACCATTGGCAAAAGGTAGTGCCAGATCAGTAATAACTAAATCAATCGATTCGTCTGAAACAAGAGAAAGGGCTTCTTTACCAGATTTGGCAAGTATTAGGTCATATCCCTCACGCAAAAGAACAAATTGCATAGTGCCTAACAGAATCTCATTATCTTCGACAACAAGGATTCTCTTTTTTTTGTCCCACATAGTGTGTTTGTTTAGTTTTTCTTAGTGAAACAAAATTTGATAAAAAAAAGAGAAGTCCCTGTAGTTCCTTAACTACAGAGGTTCCAAAGCCGTTTAAATAAACTTTTCCTCAAAAAAAACAAAGTAAGATGACATTAAAATGACTAATAAAAATAGTTTTGTAATAATTGAACCGTTGAGTTACTATGTAAAAAATTATACTTTTAGGACCAAAAATGTCACCTCACCTCTTTTCTATACCTTCTATTTATAGAGTATTGCTCCATTTTTTTGAACTTACCTTCTTTTTAATGTTTAAAGCTAAGTGATTTTGATGCCTCATCTTGAATCTCGCTGAAATGGCCTTGTTGGGATGATCGGACTGGTTAGAAAATTAGGAATATCATAAGGATAGTAGTCGTTTGCTGTCGGTTATCATTTAAAAGATTTTCAATCTCTTGTTAACCAAAAGTTGTAAAATGAGCAAAAAATAAATGCGCATCTTACGAAGTGTTATAAGAAATTCTGCTAAGTTTTAAATTAATTGATCTTTTAACGCTATGAGACAGCGCTTTTTTCTATCAGCAGCTTAATAAAGTTGCTGATAGTTGTTGTAATAATATCCAAGATAGATCTTGATTGTTCCATGGATGACAAGTTTAAGTTTTCACTTGAACTTGTCATGGGTCGTTAGGAACAGATGTGGATTAGTTACAGTTGCGCAACAACAGGAATGCTTTCGGCATTTTTGTTTAATTCAAGTACAATCACCGTATCATCCGCGTTCGGTAATTTCGCTGGTAAATTTAGCGCTATACTTCCTGTGACATTTTGTGAAAAAGTTATTACATCTCCGTTTAATACACGGGCTTTTTTGACTTTTACCCCTTTTAAAGCAGGGAGCGTCAGTACATCCTCTTTTCTGTCAAAAATGTGCACGTACAACATATGCCCTTTTCGTGTGGAAGCATAGGTACTATTCGGAATAAATGGGCCCCCTTTGGTGCCATAAATACTCTCGCCGTAATTGTGTAACCAGTCGCCCATCTCTTTCAATCTATTGATCTGCCTGGCTTCAATACGGCCATCCAGCATCGGGCCGACATTAAACAGAAGATTGCCATTTCCGGCGGCTGTTTTTGCCAAAGTCTGTATACACTCCTTAGTGGATCTTACCTCATCATTTGGTTTCCATGACCATTGGGATCCAATGGTCATACAAGATTCCCATGGATGAACCATATTTATAGCTCCTATCTTCTGTTCCGGTGTCGCATAATCTCCGATAGCATCCGGAGACAAACGTGTATGATCTTCTCGTGTCCTATCAAAATCACTTATACCTTTTAAACGATTGTTAATAATTATATCGGGTTTCAACTGTTTTAACAGGGCATATACTTCTTGTCCATGTGCATCGGTCCATTCTTTGTCCCAGTTACCGTCGAACCAAAGCATATATGGGTCGTAATTGGTCAAGATCTCCGTTAACTCATCTTTCATAGTAGCAACAAATTTTGCCATATCGGTCGTTGGGTTAATATCCTTTGCTCCTGCACGTACATAAGGGTAATGTGGATCGTGCCAATCTAGTACAGTGAAATATACGCAAAATTTCAAGCCATGCTTTTTACAGGCTGTGGCCAGTTCGCCTACAACATCACGCTTAAAAGGTGTCTCCATGATATTCAAATCTGAAAATTTGGTGGGCCATAAGCAAAATCCATCATGATGTTTGGCTGTAATGGTCAAATATTTCATACCTGCATTTTTTGCACTCTGTACCCACTCTTCAGCATTGAATAATACGGGATTGAATTCTTTATGCAATTGGTCATAGTCCTCAAAGGAAACTTGATTTCCTCGACTCCACCCGATTTCAGTACCACGCAATGCAACAGGTCCCCAATGGATGAACATGCCAAAACGTAAATCCATAAATTGGTCCATTACGACTTTCGATGTTTTGACAATAGTTGTTTCTTTTTTAATTTGAGCAGACAACGTTCCACCAATGGTCAATAATAAGAGAATGTTTAAACAATATTTCATATCATATCTTTATTAAGTTTTTTAAGGTTATCTTTCGTTTCAAAGTCTTTATTGAGCCATACGCAATGACTGATTTGAATCAGATACATGTATTCCACTTTTTCTTAAAACCTGCTTCTTCAGATGTATATTTATACAACGATGATTAGATTGGAAAACAGCTAATAAGCTATTGGATTACATCAATCGAACAGTCCATAAGGTTTATACTCCAAAATTAACCTAACCCAAACGTGTGTATTACATCTATATTACCATGATTTGACTCAATGTTATCTTACTTCTAAAATGTCCAGTGATTCCGCTTGCGCAGCCGTATACGACTTTCGCAACATGCTTAATATACATTTACTTAATTTGCTGATTGGTCTCTGGTGAAGCGATAAGTATACTTCCATGAATCGAGGCTGTCAACTGCTGCTCCTTCATAGTTGATAAAATGGAGCTATGCTCAGTATTCCTTGGCTGATAAAAGAAGGAATAATGTAATTTCTTGGATAGCTCCTTTTCTACTGCTTGCTGAAAATTAACGAAAATTGCCTTGGAAGATACGGGATTGTTTATTGCTTAATAGTTTAACAATACGCATTCGGTGTATATCAAAAATTGGTAATCACAATGATCAAGATCCATAAAAAAATTAAAAAACATCTTACAGATCTTATTTCAATGAAATCTATAAGATGTTTTATGATTTAAAACGTTTATTGTAAAAACAAATTTTACTCAGTGATTAGTTATTTATTTTATGATTGCCTTGTCCGTCGGCCCCAAATTTACTTTCAGCATCATCATTTAATTTTTTAGTAGATTCAAGACTTACTCTGGTTGAAGGCAATAATGCAAGATTTCTGCTCGTAATTTTAAATACATTTGCCAAATTAGGATTAAGAGATTTGGGAGGGATAATCAAAAGACCTTCCTCAGTGACATGATATTGCACCTTACTATTGGATCCCAATAACTCAATCGTTTTTATATCTCCTTTTTTCCAACCTTTGAATGAACCTAGGAAAATAATATTAATTGGTTTTTGGCGTAGTATGACATTTAAAGTATCTTTTGTAGTAGTGAAACGTACACTTCCTTCACCAAATGTTTTCCAAGGCCTTGTTCCATAAATTGCCGATCCATTGACTTTCATCCAGTTTCCGATTTCAATCAGGGCTGTTTTTGCGTCCTCATCAAATGAACCATCTGCTTTAGCTGGAATATTCAATAAAAAATTGCAATTTTTTGATACTACATCAGTCAATAAATTAATAATATCTTCGGTACTTTTATACTCCGCATTGGTTCCAGTGTGAAACCATGGTCCGATAGATTCATCTGTCACCTGGGGACTCTCCTGAATACTATCTGCGTATTGTCTTTCCAACGCGATTGAAGAAACACTTGGATAGAAGTAACCATGACGGGTTATATTTTTAATGACCATTACCCCTTCATTTTTACCATTATGTTTTGCGGCATTGTGATTGTAATAATGTGCCAGTACCTCCATACCACTTTTTCCTCCATCATCCATAAATGGCAGTGCACCATCAAAATAAAAGAAATCGGGATCGTAATTATCTATTAAATCATACATTCTGTTTTTCCACATGTTGCGCCACATGATCGGACTTTTTAATGGATGCCTTAACTGGTCGTCCGCACTTCCAAGGCTTGCAAAGTCTGGATTAGGTAAGTACAAATCTTGATCAGCCTTATTGTTACCATCGTATGGAATATCTTTATAAATTCCAGTTTTATCCATCAATTTATTTGTTTGAAACCAACTGTAAGTTCGTTCAAGATGTGTGGTAACACCCCAACGAAGGCCTGCTTTTAGGGTTTCTTCTTTGATTACCTTACATACATCTATCTCTGGACCAAATTTCGTTGAATTCCACTTCGGCTGATATTTAGAATTCCACATATCAAAATTATCATGATGAACAGCCATGCTAATAATAAACTTAGCTCCCGATTTTTTAAACAGATCTACCCATTCTTTAGCGTTAAATTTGTCTGCTTTCCAATTTGTGATAATATCTTTATACCCTACTTTTGAAGGATGTCCCCAATTTTTAAGGTGATCGTTGTAGGCTGGGCTTCCCTGTATATACATATCGCGAGCGTACCAACCGTTATTTTCACTTTTAGATGCTGACTGTGGATTCCAATGGCAATATATTCCAAATTTTGCGTCTCTGAACCATTCTGGACATTCATACTGTTGCAAAGACTGTACTTCAGCTTGAAATAAAGCTTTGGATTTAGACTTGGTTTGCTGGCCTTTTACATTTACACTATAAATTAAAAGTAGTAAAAGAAATAATTTAACGGGGCTTTTCATGGTTTTGTTTATAAATTTCGTCGAATTTGATATTTAAATAGTTCCGGAAATATTCAGTGTCACAAGTGATTTTTTGCATAAGTATGAATCTATACACTTAAATAGCTTCAAAAACATTTAAATAACACAACACCAAATTACTATAGTCCAATTATCTTTTGTAAATGTAAAATAGCAAAGTCTAACGGTATATTAGCGCAAACCAACTTTAGAATGTGAATTATCATTTATTTATAAAATTTCAAAGGCTATTTGATATTTCGACACAAATTTTTTATTAAATTTTATATAGAATAAACACCGCAACTTCAACTCTCGCATTTAGCTGTACGTTAGATAATATGGTTTTACTGAAAACTCCGATCAGTGAAATCGATATTTGCACTTAAAGTGCATTAACCAAAATTCAAACAAATTTTATCAGCTTGAGATTTTGACAACTTATCTATCTTATTATCAATAGAAATTCTAAAAGATGGGAAGTTAAATTTATATTTAAAATAAAAAAATTTTATATTTAGATTTAATATTTATTGATATGGAATCAGTTCCGTCCTAAATAAATTTTAGACACATGTTTCTATTCCAAAAACAGCTATTTTTAGATCATTTCAATTTTGACCCTATTTTTTAGTCTGAAAAGATCTGTAACTGTCCATTCTCCCCTTTAACTGGTGGCCTGATAAAAGGATCATCTATCCATTGCCATATATTTATTTTCACGAAGATATTCATCCTGATAAACCCGACCAAATTAGACAGATTCCAGTCATATTTAGCCTTCTTTTGAAGGTATTTTAGCAACAAGATGCCGATCAAGGAAGTCCATATCTGGATCATCACCGCATTTTCGGATGTACCCACAAATGTCGATACTTTTAAGCGCTGTTTGAGGTGCTTGAAGAAGACTTCGATCTGCCAGCGCTGTTTGTAAATGTTTGCTACCAGGGAGGCTTTCCACCCAGTGTTGTTGGTCAGAAAGTGGTACTGGTTGCCTGTGGTGCTGTCCCAAAAGTGAACCAGGCGTAGTGGTTTGGAATTGTACTTATTGGCAGAAGGGCCAGAAAGCGCAATGATCTCATCTTTAATGATTCCCTTTTCCAGGAGCGCTTCACTCTGGTATGACTTGATAACATTGTACTTCATGTTAGTTTTACTCCTGGTAACGAAATAACAGCCGTTGCTGTCCAAATCCCCGAGCCAGCTGTAATCTACATAACCTCGGTCCACCACCATGACGCTTCCTTTAGAAAAACTGTAGCTGCCCGCACGCTGGCTCTCATGAACCTTTCCGTCCGTAATCTGCATAAAAACAGGCAGACAGCCATCATAATCCAAAACAGTGTGCAACTTTACAGCTCCTTTGGTACTTCTAAACTTAGCCCAGTCAAATACCGATAAGCATAATGGGATAACACTGGCATCCATTAGATAAACCTTGCGCTTTAATTGGTTAAGCTCTTTACGGAAATGGGTATCTTTTTGCCACAGCTTATCCAATAGCGAAAAATACAGATCTTTAAAGAGTTCATGGGTGCGATGCTTATTGATATACGAAATATTGGACTTGCTGGGAGCTCTGCCCACACCTAAATGGTTCAGATTACCGGTCGTACTACGCAAGCCATTACTGATATCCCGAACTGAATCTGCAGAAGAAAAATGGCAGAATAACATGCTTGCAAGATGAGTCCAGCTGTTGATCCCTTTGCAATGTTTGTCACTCTTATGTTTAGCAACCAAATCTTTGAATAATTCCCGGTCGATAAGGGATAAAATCTGACTAAAAACGTTTAAATTTACCATGGCGGTGTAAGAAAATTTAGCGATTTAAATATAGCAACTTTGCTATACCAAAACACCGCCAATTTTTAAACGTTTAGGACGGAACTGATATGGAATCTATTACTTTAACAAAGTACTTAAAAAATGACTTCTCAACGTTTTTTTCACTGGTAAAAGAAGACAACATAATGCGTTATATTTCCGGTAAGGGATTAACTGAAGAAGAAGCAAGAAAAAAGTTTGACTCAATCATTAATATAAATAATCAAGAGGCCAGAATCGGTATTTTTAAAATTTATAATAATGCAGGCAAATTTATCGGAGATGGAAAAATGGAGTGGAATAAGCGGGATAGAACCAAGTTGGAGATTGGATATATTCTTAAAGAAGAATTTTGGGGTAAGGGTTATGGTACTATGATATGCGAAAAGCTACTGTCGCTCGCTGAGGGGGAATTTCCAGCAGTAGATATAATCGGAATTATTGATCCCGCCAATGTGGCATCGAAAGGATTACTTGAAAAATTTGGCTTCAAAAGCTATTTTGTCGGAGAGGAAGACAATTTACCAACTGAAAAATTAATCCTTCAGAAAAAATAAAGTTTATATTTTCATTTACGTGCATTTCAATTCGAAATGCACGTAAAGTACCGACGGGAGTGTTCACCAACTCGGTCATTGGTTTCTCTTAAAAGTTTCTATGTAGCTTTAGCCCATCACCAAACTTAATACAGTTTTAATTAAGTAGGAATTAAAATTTCATTCATTGCTTTAAATAACCAAGGTACAAACTCGGTCAATCGGGATGCAACTATAAATTCGGCTGTAGCATTGTCCATCGTATAAATACCGGTGTGGCGTTCTATGATCAAACTTGCTTTAACTTTCTTCCTAATAACAGATTTCACTTCGCATTTAATCAGAGAAGCTGTATTTTTCAGAGAAGTATCTTCAAATAAGTGTAGTCTATGCACCTCTTCACTACGTTCATTCTAACGTATTCTTTTCTTCTATCCTCAATTTCAACGATTTTTATTTCGAGAGGAAGTAGCAGCATTCGCGCCGCAAGAAAAGGGCTACGGCGCATAAGCCCCCCATGCGATTTAATGATAACACATAGGTCTTTACACCAAAATAATATTTTAAAAACCAGTATACATAAATTAATTATCTTTCATATTTTTGTTTGTAATGAATTTCCAAGAAAGTCCAAATATGATTCCCTTTAGCTCTGATTTAATTATTCAGGCACTGGCATCTTCGCCTTCACCTACAGCCATTTATAGCGGTGAGAATATGATCATCCGTTTTGCTAATAAAGGAATGCTGGCTGTTTGGGGTAAAGATGCTTCGGTCATAGGCAAACCTTTGATAGAGGCTATTCCTGAATTGGAAGGACAGCCTTTTTTAGAGCTGTTGCAAGAGGTTTGGCGCACTGGGAAAACGTACTCCGTTTCTGCGGCTCCTGCAAGGTTAATAAAGAACGGAAAGGAGACACTTGATTATTTCGATTACGAATATACAGCTCTTGTTGATGACAACAATAGGACATGGTGTATACTGAATACGGCCCTGGAGGTGACCTCTCGCCGTGAGTTTTTAGAGCAGATCAAGCTTAAAGAAGAAAGAGAGCAGATGCTCAACGAGGAAATGGCTGCTACTCTCGAAGAATTGACATCTACGAACGAAGAGCTCAACAGATATATAAAGCAACTGGCCGACAGCAGGGAATACATTCGTACAATTATAGAACAGGCGCCTGTTGGTATCGCCATGTTAAATGGGCCTGAACATCATATTGAAATCGCCAATCCTACAATTCTTAAGATATGGGGTCGAAAGGAGTCTGAAGTCATTGGATACCCGCACGAAAGTGCCCGTCCAGAAATGCGTGGACAGCCTGTTAACAATTGGCTTAAACAAGTATACCAAAGTGGTGAGCCTAAGATAAACACAGAATTGACAGTAAAGCTGTTTGATAAAGGTGGATTGAGAGAGGCAATCGTCAATTCCATCTATCAGCCCATATTTTCTAATGACGGTACTATTTCAGGTGTTTTGGTCATCCTTGAAGAAATTACCCAGCAGATCATGCTGCGGAAGAAGAATGAAAATGATCAACAGATGCTGAACCTAGCAGTAGATGCTGGCGAGCTCGCGACCTTTTACTATCAAACTGAAACAAATCTCTTTTCCGGAAATACGCTTTTAAAGAGTTGGTTCGGACTTTCATCGGACAAAAACATGGATCTTTCTCTGGCCATCGCAGTTATTTTGCCGGAAGATCGGGATCGGGTTTCACTGGCCATCGAGCACGTATTAAGTAAAGATTCTGATGGTCAATATTTCATAGAATATCGGATTCAAAATAATGTTGATAAAAAAATTAGATTGCTGCAGGCCAACGGAAGAGTGTTCTATGACAGTAATGGTAATCCACTCAGCTTAAATGGAACCTTGAGGGATATTACTGAACAAAAAAAAGAGGAACAGCGAAAAGATGATTTCATTGGAATGGTAAGCCATGAACTTAAAACACCACTTACCTCTCTTAAGGCTTATCTGCAGATATTGCAACGGATGGACTTACCTACAAAAGATCCTATGTCGCAAAATATGCTGGGGAAATCTGTAAAGCAGGTACACTATATGAACACCATGATTAATGGGTTTCTTAACGTATCCAGGCTTGATTCGGGTCAGCTGCATCTAATGAAAACTGTTTTTGATTTTCAATCACTGTTTGCCGAAATTGAAGATGAAGTGCTGTCGACGATCAAAACTCATCATTTTCTGTTTAAAGCACCTGGAAAAATAATGATACATGCAGATCGTGAAAAAGTAGCGCAGGTACTCCATAACCTTATTGGAAATGCGGTCAAATATTCGCCTCTCAGATCGACGATCAGAGTAGATTATGCTGCCAATGATAACAGTTTAAAAGTAAATGTTCAAGATCTTGGAAAAGGGATTGCAGAGGAAGATCAGCAACGGATATTCGATCGCTATTATCGCGTGAAGGAAATTAGTGGCGGCGTGATATCGGGGTTCGGTATTGGACTTTATCTTTGTAGAGAAATCATCGAACTGCATGATGGAACCATTCAGGTTCAGAGTGTAAAAGATGAAGGAAGTATATTCTCCTTTACCTTACCATTCAAGCCCTAACGCCGTCTGAAATACCGATAGTTTTGCCAGTTAAAAGCTATCTACATTTTGCTTTTAAAGACTCCACTAAGCTCTTATATAGTTTTTGTTTTCATAATTGCGGGAGCGGCCACCGAAGAATCCCGAAAATATCTGCGAAGCCAACACTACGAAGCTGGCTCCGGATTACACTCAGAGCATGGGCTCCAATCATAGCTGTTGCTGAAATGGGATTGTTGTGATGATCGGTTTGATTAAAAAATAAGGAAAACCATTCTTGATAAAATGGCTTTCCTTATTTTTTTATGACCTATCGGATTTATTTCAGCTTTTCAACTTCTTCGATGATTGTTTCAACTATACTGTTTCCTGGCTTTCAATTTCAATTTCTGGCGGTATTAATTTATACATGACCGGTGTTACAATCCTTGAAAGAATGGTCGAACTTATCAATCCGCCTATCAGTACGATTGCTAATGGCGCAATTTGCGGATTAGGATTCATCGCTATCGGAATCAATCCACAAATTGCGGTTATAGATGTCAACACTACTGGTAGAAATCTGGTTTCACCAGCTATATGAATTGCTGTATCTAAACTTTCCCCTTTTACTCGCAATTGGTTAGTGAAATCAACCAATAAGAGTGAATTTTTGACCTGAATGCCCGACAGGCCTATGAAACCAATAATGGACACTAAAGACATAGGATTTCCTGTAAGTAATAAAAAGATAACACCCCCAAGTACCCCCAATGGGATGATGGATAATACAATGATTATACCTTTAAAATTTTTGAACTGCAAAAGTAAAACGGCTATAAAAAGAAAGCCACTTAAAATGATTACAGAAAGGAAGTTTCCGCCTAATGCATCACCCTCTGATTCGGCCTCTCCTGATAATTTATAATAATATCCTTTTGGAAATTTCATTTTGTCAAGTTGCGGAACAATGTCTTTTAATACATCATTGGCATAAAAGCCATCCTTTGTCAATGTTGTTACCTTAGCAAAGCGGGACTTATTAAAATGATTGATTGTGGTGGGTGACGTTTCAAATCCGATGCTTGCAATCTGGTCAACCTTAACTGGTTCTCCATGCATATTATTGACATACAGGTTCTTTAACGCATCAAGATTTGAAAATTTCGCCCTCGGCATCGTTATGACGACATTTCTCGCATCTCCCCGATCATCAATGTAATCTCCGACGTTTAATCCAGCAACAGCCAATCTGATAATCTTGTCAATATCACTGGTCAAAACCCCCAGGGTTCTGGCCTTTTCTTTATTTATCGTGATTTTTACATCTGATTTATAGGTGTTTAATTGATTGTTTGTGAAAAATGTTCCTTCATGTTTTTGCAACAATTCTTCCACTTTAAATGAAAGGGATCTTAACGTATCCTGATTATCTCCGAAGATCCTGACAACAATATTAGCTTCAATAGGTGTCCCTTGTTCAAAATCTTTGACCTCTATTCGGGCATAGGGAAACTTATCAAAATTGTTGCGAAGTTTCTTAATGAGTTGGTTTTTTTTAATGGGACTCGTATCCTTGTCCATCTGTACAAAAATCTGTGCAAAATCGGGTTTAAGATCCTGTTGACGCACATTGTAGTAAATCTGTGGATTTCCTTTCCCCACGTTGGAAGTATAATAAACAATTTCTTTGTGATTTTTTAGTTCGCTCTCCACTAACTTGGTGACACGGTCACTTTCTGAAATAGCAGCTTGCAAAGGCATTTTGATATTAACTAAGAACATCGGTTTTTCTGAAGTCGGAAACAGTTTAAACCCAGCAAGGGGAAATAGTAAGAAAGCCAATACACTCAATCCAACAGATATACCAATAGTGACTTTGGGCCATTTTAGTGCCATTGGCATTACTCTCCGGTAAGCAAATGTCAGGAATTGTTGTAATTTCTTCAAAAAATAATTACCTTCTCCATGGGCATGCGTTTTTAGTATTTTACTTCCAATAAAGGGCACCAAAGTCAATGCAACGATCATAGAGGCCAATACTGCAGTGATGATCGCTACAGGAAGACTGCGAATAAATTCTCCTGCCATATCAGGAAGAAAAGCTAAGGGTAAAAAGGCAATGACCAATGTAGCGGTACATCCGACAACAGCGATACCGATCTGTTTGGTACCTTTTAAAACCGAGTCTTTCAGCGAGTGTCCTTCCCTTAACCATCGCTCTATATTTTCCACCACAACAATGCTGTCGTCAACCAATAATCCTAAAGCTACAACAAGCCCCACTATGCTGAGCTGGTTAAGAGAAAAGCCCATCATATCCATAGCAATAAGACCTAATGCAAGAGACAAAGGAATAGAAATCATGACAATGAATGACGCCCTAAAACCTAACGGCAATAAGGTAATCACAACCAGGAGAATAGCCACTCCGAAATCGAAACCGAGATGTCCCAAACGTTTTTCGACCATATCTGCCTGGTCAAAATTTTTGACCATTTTTATGTTTTCAGGCAAACTTTCCTTAAACTCGTCCAACACAGGGGTGTATTCTTTTTTAACCTTACTGATGTCAACATTATCTTTCATTGCAGCATTTACAAGTATACAACGATGCCCATTGATACGCGTGATATAATTAACCACGCCATCTTTATAACTTACTTCTGCAACATCTTTCAGGTAAACTATTTTTCCATTTGCATTGAAGATGATGGTATTGGCGACATCGTCCACATTTTTAAATTTACCGCTAGTTTTTACATTGAATACCTTGTCGTCCAAATTAATAGTACCACCAGGGATATCTGCCGCATCGCTCTGCAAGCTGCCTATAACCAGATTTAACGGTATTTTTAATTGGGCTAGTTTATCCAATTGCATGTCAATACGTATTTCCTGTTCCGGCATTCCTGAATACGTCACTTCCCGTAGTGCAGTGATCTTTTCAAGCTTTGATTTTAGGAGGTCTGCTTGGTCTCTCAATGTTTTTGCCGAAGCGGTGTTGGAGATCAATGCTGTCTGTATTATTTTCACATCTGCAGAAGATATCTTTTCTGTTTTAATCAGATAAATATCTTTAGGCAGTGCCCCATTTTTAAGTGCGTTTATTTCGGTCGATATTTCCTGGTATTTATTGTCCACATCTACACCGTACTTAAACTTAATTTGAACTGCGGCAACACCATCCGCGATGGTGGTCAAGACTTTGTCTATATTTTCAAGTCCATAGATTTTATTTTCAATAGGTTTTACGACCTGCTCTTCCATATCCTTTGGACTGGTACCAGGATATATAACTGTTACCAGGTATTGCGGCGGATTAGTTGTAGGATCTTCGGACCGCGGCATGTTGAATAACGTAAGCATACCGACTACCGATATCAAAACAAATATGATAAGGGTAAACTGGTAATTTTTTACAGCGAAATTTGTAATTTTCATTTGATACAGTTTACTTGATTATTTTGATAATAGATTGTTCGTTTAGGAAAGCACTGTTTGAAATAACAATTTGATTGATTCCCTCTAACTTATCACTTACGAATACCCGATCGTTTTCAATTTTCACAATATGAACAGGCACTTTTTTAACTCCGTTTTTTTCGTGCGCGCTATATATGAAAGCTTGATTACCATCTGCTTCTATTAACGAACTATAAGGAATAACAACGGCATTTTGATCTCTAATGACTGCTATTTTAGCTTTGCCAAACATGCCAACTGGAGGTGTCACATTTTTTAACTGTAGTTTCAATTCAACTTGAAAAGTGCCGATCTCTCTATCTGCCGACTGGAGCTTACGGAACACAGTTGCATCAAATTGCTGGTCTGGATAGCCATCCAAGGTAACTTTAGCTGTTTGACCGATGTTGATGTCTCCCCATTCCAGATCAGTGACGCCGACTTTCAGCAGATAACTTGAGTTGTGCTTTATTGAATTGGTTAATAGCACAGGCATACCACCGCCAATTACTTCTCCCTGATTGGCAATTTTTTTGGAGACAAATCCATCAGAGGCGGCATATATTTTTGCATAGCGCTCGTCAAAAGCAACAGCTTCTTTTGCCTTCTTTGAAACCTCAAGAGCTGTTCTTGTATTCTCTAGTTGTTCCAAAGTAAAGACGCTGTCCTGGTATAGATTATGGGCACGGTCGTAGTCACGCTGGGCTTTTTCGACAGCCAGACCAGATTGTGCAACACCTGCAGCAATCTCTGTAATATTAAGCGTTGCCAATAATTGACCTTTTCGGAAAAACTCGCCTTCGTTAACCAGTATCTTACTGATGACTCCACCGATTTTAAAGGAATAATTTGCCTGATCTTCTGTCCCCACCAATCCGGTCGCAACGATAGAACTGGGCATTGTTAATGAAGAAACATCAGCAACTTTTACAGCTATAATGTCTGGTTCGCCTAAAGGATTGGTATTTTTTGGTTGTTCGCTGCATGAGATCAGAAATAATGCAGATGCTGCAATGGTAAATTGAATATTTTTCATGTTTGATTTATTGTATATTAAAACTGGCGTTGGCACGTTCGATAGCAGAATAGGATACCCAGGTATCGAATAGTGCAATATTTGCTTGGAGCTGGGAGTCGACCCATTGGTTCTGGGCATCTAACAGCTCAATATAAATAGCCATACCTTCCTTATACAATTTTGATATGTCATTAAAGTAGGTCTGGCTGGTTTTTAACTGACTGCGGGCAGCATCGTACTGCGCAATTGCACTCTGCATATTTGCCTGTCGAACTTTAAGCTCGGTAAGCAGCTGCTGCTGTAAGTAATCTGTCTTTGAGCTGATCGCGTGTTGATCAGAAATAGTTTGTTTGATTCGATATTTATCCCTCCCAAATGTGAACAGGTTCCATTCCAAAGAAATTCCGAAAAGATAATATCGGCTCTGCTTCTTTACTTCAAAATCAAATGCCTGCGAGCCTAAATCAAGGCTAGCTCCAATCTTTGGAATCAAATGCGACTTTGCTAGACCGGTTAGATCTTCATTGATCGCCTTGGCTATTTTGAGCTTTGAGAGTTCCTCACGGTTGTTGACATCTTCGACTTTTAACAGACTTCCTGAAGGCAGATCCATAATTTCATCAATTGAAATGCTGTCTGAAAGAGGACGGTTCAGTAAAAAATTGAAATAGTATTGTGCAGATTCTTGTGTTTTTACCGCTGAAACGATCGAAGCTTCAATTTTTGAAACTTCATTTTGACTTCTGATCAATGCTGTTCGGTTTATCTTGCCATTATCAAAAAGTTTTTTATTGACTCTTTCTCCTTCATTGACCAATTTCAAATAGGAATGATAGATTTCGACAGCATTTACGGCCTTAAGATAATTATAGTAAGCTGTTTTTATTTCTTTTACCAACTCCCGTTTGTACAGGAGTATTTCTGTTTTTTGAAGATCAAGCTGCTTACTTTTTATTTTTTTATTATAGTTCAGTTCTGCATTCAGAATAGGCTGGGTAACACGAAATTTTGCATCGTAGAAATTATCTGGATTTAGCTGTACGCTCTGGTTCTGCAACTGAGGAAAGGAGTTGCTACCGGTAAGTTGATTAAGTGTAGCATAAGCGCTGTTCATTAAATCACCTATGGGGATATCTATCGAACGGCCGCCATCTGCTTTTGTATAAGTAGTGGAAAAAGCGATATTCGGAAAAAACATGCTTTTTGCCTCAGAGAGGGCGTACACATTCTTTTCCAGAATAAAATTTTGCTGATTTATGCTTTGATTGGATTCAAGACCTTGTTTAATATAATCATCCAATTTACTTTGGCTTTTTACTATAGGGGCACAAAATAGGATGAGAACTAGATAACACCAACATGCTAGTTTTTGATAATTTTTAATCATTGTAATAAATTTAAACACTGTTCAATAATTGGTTAAAAAAAAGGTTTAACCTTTTTCGAGTAATGAAATAAAGCATTCATACCCATACTTCATTAATTCTTCATTTGATCTGTTCTGAAAACTAGTGGTCCGATCTTTACAGAATAAAGCACATATACCATGAAAAGATGAAAGTATCATAAAGGAAAAATACTCGACATCCATTCCCTGAAATCTACCTGCAGCCTGACATTCTTTAACAAGTTCCATGAGATGACTGATCGCTTCTTGTGCAATTTGGAAGCCGCCCTCTTCACTTGATTTTGCAGGTTCGTCGACAATAAACATTAAATTATAATAGTCTTTATTATCCTGTGCAAATTGAATAAAGACTCGTCCTACTGCTTTTAGACGTTCGAAAGGGTCACCTACTGTATCTAAAATTTTCAACTGAGCGAGCAACAGCCTAAAACCTTCTTTATGAAGCTCCTGAAATATTTCACTTTTATCCTTAAAATGAAAATAAATCATTCCTGGACTGTAATGGATTTCGTTTGCAATATTTCTCATACTGGTTTTTTCATATCCCTTCTCAAGAAATATCTTGCGTGCTGCATCCAAAATACGCTTGTGCATTTCCTGCTTCTCTTCTTGTTTTCTTTCAGCTATACTCATTCGGTGATAAAATCAAATCGTTATAAAATTATTGCTCGGCGTTATTAAATTAATAAGACATTCCAGGACTTATCTTGCCCATTAAATTGATAATGACTTTTCTGCTCGTGAATCTAAAAGCAAAAAGCATAAATCTATTTTTAAATCCTTGAACGGTCCTTGGCTTACTTCTTTTATTTAACACATGTATCAGTTCGTCAGCGACCTGTGCAACAGAAGATACTGCAAATTTCGGAAATGAACTTGTTTTCCGTCCTGCATTGGAATGAAAATCAGAATCGGCCGCCCCTGGATTAAAGCATGTGACAAATATACCTTTATTTTTAAATTCGTACCAAAGTGATTCTGAAAAGTTAGCAACAAAACTTTTTGTTCCGGCATACACTGCCCCTCCCGGCAAAGATGAATGAGCGAGCAATGATCCTACGTTTACTAAAGCATCACCAGATTTCGCTCTGTTTAGAAATGCATATGATAAAGCTACCAGGGATTCCATATTGAGCGTCATTGTATCTAACTGCTCTTCAAGTCTTATTTCAATAAATTTGCCGTAAGTACCAGTACCAGCATTATTGACCAGTAGATCATATGCGTTGCTCATTAAATGATTACAAACTTTTTGAATGTCTTCCTTATTTGTCAAATCTGCTACGAGAATATTATGGTGATCTCTCCCTAATAGCGCTTGAAGTGATTTGAGTTTCTGTTCGTTTCGTGCCACCAAGGTAAGTTGATAGTTCTGCGCTGCAAGACGTTTTGCAACCTCGAGGCCTATACCCCCACTGGCGCCTGTTATTAATGCTGTTTTCATTTCATAATGATTTTAAAAATATTTGACAACAAAAATACTGAACACTGTTCAATAATGCAAAATAAACTTTACATAATGATTTTGTTATTATATTTTAAGCTTTTACTTAATCTCATTCATAAAATCGCATAAGTTGTTTATAAGAAATTTAAACTATCGTATTTTTTCTGCGCTTATTTAACTTAATTCTTGTGTTTTGACTTCTATAGCTCCACAATCTTGTCTAGCTCCTGTAATTTGATTTCATAATTGGGGAAGCGCCTACCGAAGAGAAATCAAGAATTTATCAAATAAAAGTATGACAGTGAGAAAATATTTTTTTGAAAGAAAGTACTATATTTAAAAATGGAAATAAATAAATTAGATAATCCAGCATGGTATTCCTTAAATGAAACTCACAAAGATTTTGTAGTTGACTATGAGAAAATAAAATTTTACGACCCTAATTATTGTCCTTTTGGAGGAGCGTTGAATGATGAAGAGATAGCATCAGGAATTGCAAAGTACGCCACTCTTACTGACAGTTTTTTTGTAATAGGAAATAGACCAGATATCACTGATAAAGTTCGGGTGGAAAGTGAATTAATCTGTAATCAAATGGTTCTTGACAGTAGAATTGACATGGACATTCACGAAAATATTACTGAACTTCAGACAGAAATACATAAGAATGACCTATTTAAGCTTGTTAATCTTGTGCAGCCAGGCTATTTCAAAAATATGACAGCTGATCTGGGAAATTATTATGGTATCTACAAAAATCATCAGCTTGTTGCTGTTGTCGGAGAGCGGATGAAAATGGAGAGCTACACTGAACTGAGTGCAATCGTGACCCACCCTGAACATACAGGAAGAGGTTATGCTAAACAACTCATCGTACATGCAAGCAATAGGATTTTCAATGAATCCAAAATTCCATACCTGCACGTCGCTAATACTAATTTTAATGCCATTAGACTGTATGAGAAATTGGGATTTTTGACAAGAAGGAAAATAAGCTTCTGGAAATTACATGCACATGTTTTGTAAAGTATTTCTAAAATGTTGGAATCAAATATTTACATTAAAAACAAATGGATGCAATCATTGAAAAATTAAAAAGCATTGAACATGGTTTCACACATATCATTGAAACAGGTAATCTTATTTTAAAGGACATTTTAATCAATCATTTGGAATTTGCAACAAAGCTAATGGATGATGACGCTTATCAGATCCGAATGTTGGCGACTTATCTTTTAGGACAATTGTCAGTCGAATATGCAAAAGCACTTGAAATACTTGAAACTAAAGTTGCAACGGATGCTAACTGGAGAGTACAGGAAATGTTAGCCAAAGCATTTGATTTTTATTGTCACGCTAATGGTTATGAGAAATCTTTGCCCACAATTGAAAAATGGATCAACGATAACAATCCCAATGTAAAAAGAGCCGTTATTGAAGGGTTAAGAATTTGGACAAATAGACCATACTTCAAAGAGAATCCTGAAAATGCCATTAAACTGATTGCAAAATTTAGATCAGATGACAATGAATACTTACGAAAATCTATCGGTAATTCGTTGCGGGATATCAGTAAAAAACATAAAAAATTGGTAGATCAAGAAGTTTCAACTTGGGATTCGGGGGACAAAAAAATAGTATTTATACAGAAATTGATCTACAAGTAAGATGGCTGCTAAAATAAGATCATTATAGTTTCCTTTATCCCTACGCACGCGTTTTAGACGTTAACAACGTCGTTTTGATTTACAAAGAATTTTGCAAATATCAAATAAACCTGCTGCATGACTTTTGACTGTTCAGATATTTTTGATACAGAGCCAATTACCGAAAAAGTATTGACAAAAAAAGGAGAACATGGTAATGTCTCCTAAAAAGCAATTCTTATAGAAAAAGAATTTAAAATACTTTCAATCCGATAATACCAATAACTATTAGCAAAGCAGAAAGAAGTCTAAAGATACTTGCTGAGTCATTAAAAAATAAAATGCCAACTACGAGAGTTCCTACTGCTCCGATTCCGGTCCAGACGGCATAAGCTGTACCAATAGGAATAGTTTTCTGAGAATAAAAAAGAAGGAAACCACTGATTGCCATACTTGTAATTGCCAATACAATCCATCCAAACTTGTTAATCGAAGATGTCTGTGCCATCTTCATACCCAACGGCCATCCAATTTCAAAAATGCCCGCAAAAATTAATGCTATCCAATTCATCTTAAGTATTTTTAAATATTTAATACAAAGGTAGCAGTTAGAAATTCTCAAATATTTTGCAAATGTTAAAAAATCATCACTTGATTTCACTCCTAATACGACTCAGGTTCGCCTGATGGCTTTTGATAAAAGGGATTGTTTGCTGATTAAAAACCTATCACACAATATAATCTTCAACTGATTTAGCTATATTCGTAAACTATAGATATCAAATAATTTGATCATTATGGAAAAATGAAATGCGTCACAATTTTTATTACTTGAACTCACACTGACCGAAGGGTCTTTGAACATATACGGGCTTGACTGCTATGCATCTCTGTCAACAGGTTTGTAAAATAGCTAATTACTTTTGCAGCCTTAACAAAATAAACCAAAACAGTTAAAAGAAGCAATAAATATAAGAGGATTTACAAATGGATTTTACAGTAGAAATTAATGACATGGTAGCAATGGCTATTTCTATCATATGTGGAGGAGCCATTGGCTTTGAACGGGAATACAAAAATAAATCTGCCGGCTTTCGAACAATAATTTTAATTTCACTGGGCTCAACCATTTTCACTATAGTTTCGCAGCATGGTGCAGGTACTGATGACCGAATTTCGGCAAATATTATTACAGGTATTGGATTTATTGGGGCTGGTGTAATTTTTAAAGATAAAATTTCTATCCGTGGTTTGACGACTGCTGCTGTGATCTGGACTTCTGCTGCAATCGGAATGACAGCAGGAATAGGTTATCATGCGCTTGCACTATGCCTTACTTTAATTACTCTTGGGGTATTATTAATGGTTACCAGGGTGGAAAGACTGGTTGCTCAACTACAAAAAGAACAGCTCCTGAGTGTAACCTTTCGTAATCCTGACTTTGATCAGATCCCACAATTGGAAAATATTTTAAATACAAAAGGTCTTACTGTAGAACGGATGGAAATTGTAAAAGAAAACGATCATTTAATGGTAAATTTCAAAGTATCAGGTAAAAAAAGATACTTATTGGAGATGAGCGAAACACTTGCTAACCGGTCAGAGATCTTAAGCTTCACTTAATCCCACAAATAGTTGATCGTTAATGTTAACGCTAGATGGGTTCAAATATTTATCCCTTTGCAAGGTTTGTCACAGATAACGAGTTAAAAATGAATCGACTGCTATTACTTTTTTTTATAACGTTTGCAAGTCACTTATCAATTTCACAAATGTAAACCAAATGGATTAATGTTTTTTGGGAAGTATACACTGATCAGTGCAGTCAATTCCTTTGAAACTTGGCTTCCATGATAAATTTTTCAAATATGATGCAATAGTCGCAAACCTCCGAATGCTGTAATTATGAAGACATTTAATCTACCTTATCTTAAAATTTTCTCAAAGGCTTTTCTTGGACTTCCTCTGAATGTTACTTCACCACAATAGTGATAACACATTTTTTGCAATATCCAGAGCATGCCCGTATTATCAAAATTAGTATCAACCTTGACGCTATAAATATTGTGTTTAAGTGCAAAATCTTCGATATGCTGTAAAATCCTCTGCGCCAATCCTTGACCAAGATACTTTTCGGAAATTGCAACTCTATGGTAAACCACAAAATCACCATTAGTCAACCAAGCTCCTTTTATATTAGCATAGGCTGGTTCATCATTGATCAAAATAGCACAATAACCAGTGATGATATCATCATCCACCAATACGTAACCAACACTATTCTTAATATCATTTTCAATAACGGATAGATTGGGATAGCCATCTTGCCATTGCGTACTCCCATCCTCTTTTCGTCTCTTGATCGCTTTTTCTAAAATTTTCCAAATTTGAACAGCATCTCCTGCTGTAGCCTGTCTAAAAGAATATTTTATATTATTCATGGATTGAAATTAATTTATACTGTTCTATTGCTTGTTTGATGAGTGCAATTAAAAAAATATTTATGATTGCCATAAAACTGATTACACATAAAAAAAATACCATACCAAATTGCTGAATAAGATAACCTCCTAGGAAAGGAGCTGTTGCTTGTGCTAGTAACGGCATCCTTGCAAGTCTTCCAATAATCAAGGCATAATTGTCCCTCCCGTAAACCGACAATGGCAAGGTTCCTCTCAAAACTGAACGCATCCCGTTTCCTATGCCAAAAACTATTACTCCTGGTATTGCAAGTATTGGTGATATAAAAATCAATACCATACCCAAAAAAATGATTATGGTAGAAATAAAGGACATTTCAATAGCAGTCCTTTTTCCAATGATCAACTCAATAACTCGTGCCATGGCTTGACTTGGGCCTAAAAATGCAATTATTACTAGTACCATTGACATCTCAATCCTGCCGTGTAGTAATATTTCGATTAAGTATATGATAACGGTGGAACTTATGACCGAACCAAGAGTAAAATTTGCTGATAGTAAATAGTACAATTTAGAACGGAAGAGCTCGACTGATGATCGGAAAGTCTCATTTTTTAAGGTGCTTTTGTTTCCTTCTTTATTTTTGAAAACATACAGATGAATCGGGAATATAGAAATTATCAGCAATATGGCATATGTATAGCAAGTATTTCTCCATCCAAAACTATCCAAAATATAGCTGGTAAATATCCAAGAAACGGAAGGTGCTAAACTGGATACTAGAGTGATCCAAACGAGTGATTTTGCTACATTAAAACTATACTTTTTACCGATTGCAGCAAACAATGCATCATATAGCCCCATTGCCATGGCTATACCGATAATCACCCACCCTGAAGCAAATATCAGAAAATTACTTGAGCTGCCGATCACGATCAAACCTATCGCCATCACTAATCCCGAAAAAAGTAATACAGCATGACGATCAGTATGCTGTATAGTTCTACCCACTGTAGGTAACAGCAATCCTGAAACCAATAGGGCAAGTGAGAGGCAACCATAAACTTGCTGATAAGACCAGTTCATTTCCGCCATAATATCCTTTGCTAAGACAGAAAGTAAAAAATACGAACCACCCCAAAGTACGATTTGCGCTATACCCAAATTCAGAACTTTAAAAAAGTCCAACTTTTCACTTTCTATAGACTGAGATGCTGATTTCATATAATGACAAATCTCTGTCCTTTTTTCAAATCGGCAAAACGTTTTTATTCGATCACATCGATCGGTTTTTTCGATGGATTAATGATACTTTTTATACCTTTGGACGAGCAAATCATACAAGTAAAATGGAACTTAGACAACTTAAATATTTTCTTAAAGCACAAGAATTACTGAGTTTTACTGAAGCTGCAAAACGCTTAAATATCAGCCAGAGTACATTATCACAGCAAATCAAACAACTGGAGATGGAATTGGATGTTTCTCTTTTTAACCGTATTGGTAAGCAGATAACACTAACAGAACCTGGTAGATTATTTACTGAATATGCCGAACAGAGTGTCAGAAAAGCTGCAGATGGAAAATTGATGCTCCAGGATTTAAAAAAGATAAAGGTTGGCACGATAACCATAGGTGTAGCTTATGGTCTTAAGGATTTTTTTGTAGAAACTTTAATAAACTTTACAGAGAAATTTCCTCAAATAAACATTAAAGTTATCTATGAGCCATCCCACAGTCTTTATGAGAAGCTTCAACAAGCTCAGGTGGATTTTGTTTTGGCTCTTCATGAAACTGAAATAGCCCCCTATTTTACTTATAAAAATTTATTCAGCTGTCCAATGGTACTGGCAGCATTAGCGGGTACGGAAGTATCCTATAAAACTAATATTACCCTCGAAGAAATCTGCAAACTTCCTTTGGTCATTGCAACAATGGGATATGATATGACTCATACGGTTCACAGGGCGTTCTCAGCAAAAGGGTTAAGTCCAAAATTTACGATTGAAGTCAATGATATACCCACAGCGATTAGACTCGTCAACTCTGGAAATTGGTACAGTATCTTTATTAAAACAAGTGTTGTGGGAACTACTTTGGCTTCCATTGCAATCCAGGATGAGGGTTTGATGAGATATGCAAAGATTATTTCATTAAAAGGCAGTTATGAAACGGAAGCTGTCAAAGAGTTTAAAAAAATGTTAACGCTAGCTGCTAAAAATATCATGAGGTAAACACTAGCTTAAACACTACATTTCAACCCTATATTTATTGTGTTCCGTCACAAAATCTTTTGTAATAAAACTACCAAATGCCGGATGATTGACTTCTGCCAAGTCTATATCTATAATACGCAATGACTCTTTGTTATCAGCTTTGGCTATCACTTTTCCGTCAGGACTAACAATCTGACTTTCGCCACGATATGCTTCTTCCTCTCCTTCAAAAAATTCTGTTCCTACTCTATTGCAATTGATATAAAAGCACTGGTTTTCGAGTGCGCGAATAGGAATGATGGTTGGAGTAACCTCGCCGCCAAAGTTTGCAGAGTTGCAAATAATAGCTGCACCTTGATTTCTTAGCAGGGAAGAAAGTGGAGCAAACCAAGCATCGAAACAGATGGTCAATCCCACTTTTGCATCTCCGCATTGTCCCCATATCGGTTCATTGCCTGCCGTAAAAGCTCGTTTTTCATAATCTGTAACATGAATTTTTCGGTACGATGCGACTAATCCGTCTCGACCTACGAGGATAGACGAGTTGTACAACTTGCCATCGTAAAGTTCTGGTATACTACCGGTGATATAACCTCCGCATCTTTGCATCAATTGGGTGAAGAATTTTATTGTTGGACTGTTTGATAAATCTTCGCCAAATGGAAGTAATTCTTTCCTGTCATTATAGGCATATCCACTTGTAAACAATTCGGGCAGCACTAACAGATCGAATTTCTCATTCAGTATTTTCGATTCTATATAAGATAAATTAGCATCTCTATCACGCCAAACAACTGCATATTGAAAGAAACCGACTCTCATACATCATTCATTCTATTAAGTAAAATAGAACAAAACTACTATTATTAATGCTATATAACAATAACATCCTCGTTGAATCTGCCACTAAAAGAAATGGAAGCAGAAAGATTGATGACCCGAACCGTTTATACCAGCAAACCACCTCTAAAAGTGGAATACGAATTGACTGATTTTGGCAAAACCCTTATTCCCTTACTTCATTCTATTACTGCGAGGGGAAATGAAGCGGCAAAAGCGTATAAGAGAATAACCATAGTACAATATGAGTAATCTTCACGGCTGAAATATCGCACGAAGCCTAAATACGATTAACACAGCCGAAACCCAAAATTTCAAGAGTACTTGTTAGATTGCAAATTTTATATTTATCCAGCGGTTTTGTTAGATAATCAACCACAAGTTTATTTTCAAAAGCTTTTATATAATCATTCTTCTCCGCAGACGCACTAACGATAACAACAAAAATATTTTCAGAAAAACTAAAACGATTAAAATGTTCCAGCAACTCCCATCCATTCATTCCTGGCATACGGAGATCCAAGAATACTAGAAACTCAGTATGATGACTGGCACTACTAGAAAAATACTCAAGTACTTTTTCACCATCCATAGTCAATATATCCCCAGGGACTATCTCAGAATTTTTAAGCAAAATTTTCAATAAAAAAACAGATATCTTATCGTCATCTATAATTATTGTTGTCTTATTCATAATATCTTCTATTTATAAAGTGTCGTCAGTAACATTATCTTATTCTTACAGCTTCTCTCCCATTTGCTGCTTTTATCTTCACCAAACTCAAATAATATATATCACTTCTACCACTACGATTCTCCTACCTGGGATCTTATCCAATTTTTAAGCACAAAGTCTCTTCATAATAGTAAATATGGCCAGTTATGTAAAAACTGGCCAAGGATATGAAATTTAACATAGGAGATTGACTATTGGAGTTATAAAAATAAAGAGTTAACCATATATTATATGTATAAATTCAGGAATAAAAAAATATCAAAAAGAGAATTGTATAGACATAAAATGGCAACAATTACAGCTCACTTTTACAATTTTTAACTTTTGGCTGTTGGAACTTGTGTATTTTTAAAAAAAAAGGATAAAAAAAGTGCCCATGAATCAAATTCAAGGGCACTTGAGATTAGTAATAACTCAAAGTAATAACTATTTCACTTCGTTAAATTGTATTTCGAATTCTTAATTCCTCACACAACGAACATTTTTAAGTGTAGAAGTTAATAGGTTAATGCCAAGAATATCAATGTTTGAAAGTAATTCTGCTGTTTTTTGCGCTTTAATATAATTACCTCCAAGGAGTGCAGTCCTTCTTGCAGCATGGTATCCCCACGCACCTACACCGGCCAGTCCGAGTAAGTTTAATTGTTTATCACTTGACCATAGTGTTGCTTCACGACCATAGGTATTACCTAGGTTCAAAGTTAAAATACCATCACCTAGCAAATTCACCCCCACATGAACACCGTTATAATAAAAACGAAGTGCATTTGATCCGACACCAAATGCGTTAACATTTGAACCTATTGCACCATTATATTCAACATAATCGGATGCTGGTCCCGTGGTCGCGTTTGGAGCTGGATCAGCGGCAATTATTCCGGTCACAGAACCAAGTATATTCGTTAACAATCCTTGATCAGTTGTAAATACATTGAATTCCGTATTTTTTGGTGATCTCCATACATTTTGCGGATATACTTGGGTACATGGATCAATTGGATTCACAGATTGGGCATATTTCATTGGAATATGACCATTGAACGAAAAATATCCATTGATATCATTTCGCTGTTTATTCGCTCCGTAAAAACGATACGAATTATGCCCTGCCTGATAATACAGGTTTGTTCTTGCCCATCTCACAGAAGCGGAACCATTATAACTATATGTTAATGGTGATTCTACCAAATTTACCAATAAGCGATGGCTATTTCCACTTTGAGGGGTTACACTAAACGGAAAATTAACTACTGCTGCTGAAAACCGGCGAATACCATCTCCAGAACCTGTACCGATATCTCCATCCACGTGATTAATGGTTAAATTTGATACACCAACATTTACGTTCATAGCGGTAGTACCTGCTGTATAAGCATAAACTATCTTATCGTCTTGATATAAAGGATCGACGTCGGTGAAGCTGTCAAAATTGATCGTCTGCGCATACGATGTTAAGCCCCCTACAGTACCATCTACGACATTGAGCGTTCCTGTTTGTAGGCTCAAACCGGAAATCGCTACTGTTGTAGGAGACTGCATATTACCAAACATACCCATCGAATTCAGCTCAATTGCAATCCGTGAAAACTTATGCGCAAATGTAATCCCAATGGGTACATTGACTGTCCCCGCTCCTGTAGGAATGGTAGTTGTTCCCGATGCATACAAAACATCTTTTCCACCTGGTATGGCAAAAGAAGCTGTACTTGGTACTGATTCTCCATTGTTGTATGAAACAGCTACCCACTTATAAGTTGTACCTTTCGTGACATCAATCGTACCAGCTGTACCTGAAGTGAATTCAGCAGAGGTTACCAAAGTACCGCCATCCGCTGTAAACAAAAACACACGATACTTTACACCATTTGCAATAGTAGCAGCTTTGGTACCAGTGGCAGCTTTCTTACTTATCCCATTACTGACCATCGCTCCCAAACTACCAGCACGAACAGGTACATTACTATCAAGTACTGTTTGTGCATCAAATTCACCATAACTTTTAACTTTTGGAGTACCCATTGCACCTTTCGAAGTAGCTTTTCCTCCAGAGATTACTTGCCCCTCATTAATGCCTGCAACCGAAATCACCAATTTTGTTCCCTCAAATTTATCGACAATCTCAACATCACGATCTTTGGAGCAACTTGTTAATAAAGGTCCCGATGCCGCCAACATTGCTGCAACTAAAACCCAATTTCCATATGTAAAATTTCCTAACTTCATAAAACTAATTCGTTTTCGTAAATACCTCTAATTAAAAATCTCCATTTTGACTATCACTAGAACCATTACCCCAATCGTTAACTGATGGAGAAGGAGTTCCGGTTGCAGACCCAGCAGCAATCCCCTGCTCCAATTCAACCTCAACCCCCAGAATAACAGGTGGTTGATAAACATTTTTGTTGTTTCTTTTCATAATTATTATTTGTCTTAAATTTTAAACCATTGAACTACCACGCAAACTCGTAGGATAAAAAATATCATGATCGATATTTCTTATAAAATCTAACTCCAGCTTAGTCAATACACATTTGACCTACGACAAAGATTTAATGGCAATCATCTAAAAAATCGATAACATTAGTTTCATGATACTAAACCATTCAATAGACACGCAGTTAAATACAGCTCCATATTAAGAAAACTATTATCGGCACAAAACTAGATAAGATAAAAACCACTTTAGGTATAAAAAGGAGAAGAAAAAAATATCAAATAAAGAAAAAAAAGAATGAAAACACATTTTTTCAAACAAAAGAACTTAATAAGTACTTAAATATACATTTTTTAGAAAAGTTCATGCTTTTACAAAAAAAACTTTAACAACGGTGTGTCTACAAATAATAGATATAAGACCTACTGAAATGAATGCCCGCAAACTGTTAAAACAATCCTATTTACATAGCAAAATATTCCCAATTCTATTGTTGCTTAAAAAATTGATATATTAATTTTGTTACATTAGAGGGTTCCTTTTTTCAAGTTGAAAAATGGCTCATGCAATTAGTTCTTTTCTGCGGTAGCACAAATCAATTAAAAGCTATACTATTTCAGATAGTATAATCCAAATAAGTATTCTAAACGAAGTTCCTTAGCGAATTAAGTTTTCTATTTATGTACTTATGAGGTTTTGAATAAATAAGAATAGTTTATAACTGCTGCAGACGTACTAAAATCTTCTAATAATCATTATTTGTTTTATTTCTCAACTGTTAGTGTTTATATAAAGAGGAAGTTTTATGAGTGTAAGGAATTATTTATATACGACAGGCTCCGAGTTAATAAAGGAAGCCGATAAAGTTGAAAAGTACTTTATCGAATTCGATATATTGTCTATTAACTGGATTATTCCATTAGAAAATAATAAATACAGGCAAATTGCAAAGGTAATCGATCTACCTTCCGAAAATCCTATTGAAATTTACGAAGATGCGGACTACTTTTTCTATAACAAATCTTTGATAGAAGATCCAACTGTCAGGATACTGTTCGATAACCGGATCAGTAATGATTATTCATTTGAACTTCCGGAGGATGAAGTGATCTATTTACGCCAGATAGGCAGAGTCATTTCCGGCTATCAAAATAATGAAGATTATGATCTAGGTGATAAATATATATCAAATCTTTTAAGTCAAATGATCATGTATTACAAGCTTGTATTGGATCAACAGACAGGAAAAGCCCCTGTTAGGAAAAACTCTCGATACATTCAGCAAAGAGCACAGGAATTTGTTCATGCTGTCGCCACATATTATAAGGTGAATAAAAAACTTGAATTTTATGCCGATCATATTATGGTCAGTAAAAGAACTTTATCAATGATCACAAAAAAAGCATTTGGAAAAAGTCCAAAATGTATACTCGACTCTCATATTGTAGAAATGGCAAAAACTCACTTGAAACAATCTGATATGCCATTAAAGGATATCGCCTCTGATCTTGGATTTTCGGAGACTAATAATTTTCTCTCATTTTTTAAAAAAATAACGAAATTGACTCCGACTGAATACCGTGAAAAATATTTTTCAACTATAAGGATGATCCTTTTTTTCTTTATTGAAATATAAAATCACAGTTATACTAAAAAAGATTTTTGAGCTTACCTTATTAAGAAATAATTGGCTATTAAAAGTATCCCATATGCAAGTGTTCCGATATCTGATCAAATCACTAACCGCCTTGATAGCCTCATCATCTTTGCATTTTATCTGATAAAATCGAAGTGCTCAAAGAAAAATTAAACAGGCCTGCCATAAACTGATTTTATCGTTAACACCTCAAAAATGAAGGATAAAGATCGTCTGGAAATGACTTAATAAATCTCAGAGCAGGAAAAAAAAATACAGGAAGTGCGTACGGAGGTTTCCCTTACAAAGCTTTCTCACTTTTTAACCGAATAAAAAAACAGTACGTATACCACATTAAGAGATTTAACATAACAATTCCGTTGCACTGCTTAAGTTAAAGTTGTAACAACTTTAACCGTAAAAATTGAAAACATTTCCATAAATATTTAAAGTCTTCAGCGACATTAATTCTTAACTTTGTGTATTAAAATAAATAAATCAGTTGAAGAAAAAATATAACATAAAAGATTTTCTTGAATATACCAATATTAGCGGTTTTAAGAATAGCTACATCCATTTGGTCGAATACGAGAATCAAACGGATATGCGGAGAAAATCTGTCCCTATCGAGCTTGATTTCTATCTTTTAGCAATTAAGTTGAATTTTGATAAAGATAAGAATTTCGGTCAGACAATATTTGATCAGGCAGATGCTTTTGTATACCTAGACCAACCGGGAGATTTTCTTCAATGGGACATAGCACATGAAATTTTAGGCTACCAAATTCTGATTGATGCGGGACTATTCAGAAAAATAGCCAAAGAATATAGTTTTACTTACTACAGCAATCATGAAGCACTTTTTATAACCAAAGAGGAAGAGAAAACAATCACTGACCTTTTTCGAAAAGCATTAAAAGAATTTGATGGTAACGAAAATTTTTCACAGGAAATTGTAATTTCGTATGCTTCGCTTATTCTATCCTATATACAAAAATTTTACAGCAGACAATTTGATACAAGACAGGAGCTCTATAATACTACTGTTGCCGATTTTTATAAGAACCTCGAAACGTATTATAACGATGAGCAAAATGCCCTGAAAATGCCATCTGTCTCTTATTTTTCTGATAAAGCTAATTTGTCTGCTAATTATTTTGGAGACCTCATCAAACATTATACAGGACGTTCACCACAAGAACATATCCATCAACTGCTTATACAGATAGCAAAGAATAAATTAAGAACAAGTTCTGTGAGTATTAGCGAGATCGCTTTTAGTTTAGGATTTGAATATCCTTCCTATTTCGCAACATTTTTCAAAAAGGAAACAGGCATTTCGCCAACTGTTTTCCGAAACCAGTAGCTGGATATAAACGTTGTGATTGGTTATGTCTTGGCTTTGATGTATTTTCAAAGTTCACGCTAGGAAACAAAAACAAACCATAAAGGTGAAGTTGTTTTGCTCGATGGGAAGATAAAATTTGTGGGTTAAATCAATTAATGAAAGCGGATACTAATGATTTGATAAGTGCCACAAACGGAAATGAAATTTCAAATTATCATTTAATAGCAGGAATTGCTTATATGCACACTACACTTACAGGCCAAAACTAATGGCAATACATCTTACAACTATACAATCAGATTATTTTAAATGAATATTTGCCAATTACAGTACTAAACAGACCGTGTGCTATGTTGCGAAAGTTTTGGGAATAGAAAAGCTATCTGCTGACAGATATTGTTAAGGCTATTGAACATGACGAAAAAACTATTCAACTGATCAAATCTAATGCTGAAAAACAACTGTTGAAAAAGGAAATTGAACATCTGCGCTGGATGAGAAATGCTACTTCTGAATCATTTACCAGTATTTTTCGCAACGTTATTTAAAAAAGGAACGGGTAGTGTTCCATGCATTTTCTCCAATCAGTAAATAATTAAAGTCTTCCCGTAATTACTTAAATCGTCGTGTCTTCAAATCAAAATATCTTTGTACTGTTCAATAACTTTTAAAGATAAATGACCATGAAAGCAGTAAAATTTAAAAACAGAAATTGGGACGTAGCAGGTATTCTACAATTCCAACTTATTTTACAAGTCCTAAATATATCAATAAATGTTTCATAAAGTACCATTATTAAAGTCATACTTAAAAGCAAACAAATCAATGAGAAAAAAAACAACTTTTTATATAAAATTGGAAGTAAAAAATTTGGAAAGAAATATTTTTGCTGGAAGACATTTAATGCAATAATTCCTAAACAAAATAATGAACGATTAATGTAATCGCGGATCTATCCAAAATAGATCACGGAGTTGCAACAGGTCTTCTATATGCATCAGATTATAAACCAGCTCATCTTTATCTTCTAAAGGAATCGTTATTTGTTGATCCTTTTTAAGTAAAAAAACGGTTAAAATAGCATCCTTGTCATATATCGAGATATCTGATTGCACCATAGTAATCTCATATGTCTTAAACCAATCTCTAGCCTGGTCTTGATCTAAGCAGATCAAAGAAAGGGTAAGATCCTCAAGATTTTGGATTTCATCGAGAAGATGATTGTTATAATTTAAGCTGATATAAGCTAAATACAGGAGATGGTTGCCTGTTCGCAAGGCATAATTACGTACGAGAACCCGCTTCGGATCGAATGCAAAATCGTAGTATTCCCGATCGGAAATACACGTATATCGCTTGCCATAAAAATTAATTTTGTCCTGTAATTCTTGTAAATGATTTACTTCAATAAATACTTCGCCCTGAAGCTGCACTTCATCTATATGATTAAGGGTATCTTCAATAACTAATAGAGCGGACTCTTGCATTGGACCAATGCTCCCCTTACAGTCCAGGCTTAACAGATAGTCATTAACATCTGCGACAGTTAACGGATACCATGTTGGGTTTTTGTCTTCAACTGCATTTTTGGATGTCAAAATATTATAACCGCTCCGTTTTAAATCTAAAAGTATAGGCTGGCTCAAGGGTACAAACTTCATAAAATCTCATTGATATAATTAAAACAAACTTTGCTGCAGCAGTCCTTCATGTCTTAAGGACGGCAGATTTCACGATTGATAGCGTTTGTACCGATACTTTCCATCAGACATGTTGACATATCATCCTAAATTGTAAACGAGACAGACGTGAAGGTAATCGTTTGCAAATTTTCAAAATATCGACAGTCATAATCGAGCTGTTTACTTTCGTCCCGTATCTCGGGCAATGCCTTCTTGACGAACTCAATGTCGATACGGAGTGATATACCTCAGTACATAGTTGTTTTAATTGATAATATATTTATTATTAAACAAACTGAAGTGCTCATTTGTTTTTGTCTGCAGCTACTAACCTGATGAGCTCATGCGTCCTGCTTTAATTCCGATAAGACTACATGATCGACACCAAAAGTGTACTTGTATCAAAATAAGGCTAGTTTATCTCATAATCAAAATTGATGTGCTAACAAAAAATACTTTTGTCAAAATCAATTCTACATAGAAAATGACAAAAAAACAAGCTAATTCAATTTTCGCAGCACTGCTGCTCATCATCTGCTTATTCGCCAACAGCATGTTGTATGCCCAAAATAAGAAATTACATCAAACAATATCAGGATTTGTGTATGATTCAGCGTCAGGTCAAGCACTACAAGATGTGTCAATTGTAATTATGGGATCATACCCGATATCAACTAAGACAAATATGGACGGAAAGTTCATTTTAGAAAATATTCCAATTGGAAGATATGAATTAAGGATATCGTTCACGGGCTACGAAAGTCAGATTATCAAGGAAGTTCTTGTCGGATCAGTTCATCAGGTATATATCGAAGTTCCAATGTATGAAAATGCTATTACATTGCAGGAAGTTGAGTCAAAACCTAAAACACTCCATGCAAAACCAATTAATCCATTTACAGTTGTTGGAGGAAACACGTTCAGTCCGGAACAAGCTAGCCGTTTTGCTGGTGGCATGGACGACCCTGCTAGATTAGTCAGTAGCAATGCCGGCGTGACCACTTCTAGTATGTCAAGTAATGGGCTTTCCATTCGGGGCAATGCACCGAGCTTATTGCAATGGCGGCTCGAAGGTGTTGAGATCCCAAGTCCTAATCATTTTTCGGATATCAATGGACTCGGTGGAGGTCTTTTATGTGCGGTGAGCAACAATGTGATTGGAAATTCAGATTTCTTGATCGGATCATTTCCCGCCGAATATAATAATGCCATATCTGGAGTATTTGATATCAAAATGAGAAAAGGTAATAGAAAACTGTATCACCATAGCTTTCAGCTTGGTCTGCTAGGTATTGATGTCGCTTCCGAGGGTCCTATCAGTAAATCCAGCAATGCTACTTACATTATCAATTATCGGTACTCTACTACTGGACTATTAGAGAAAATAAGAAAAGACGAGAATATTGGCGGAAAACTCGGTTATCAAGATTTGAACTTCAATCTAAATTTTCCAACCAAAAAATCGGGCGTATTCTCCATATGGGGGTTAGGTCTGGTCGATAATGTTGCGCCAATTTTAGATCAATCGACCAATAGAAAATACTTAGATAATGGTGTATTATCTGCTGCTGAACAGAAAGCCGGAGCAACAGGCCTATCGCACCATTATTTTTTAAAAAACAACAAAACTTCTTTAAAAAGTACATTTGCCACCACCTATTCAAGCAATCATATTCATGAAGATTTTTATGACATAGAAAACCATAAAAGTCCTAAAACTGATTTGACGTACAATACGACAAACCTGATCTTCAGTTCAACATTACAACACAAATTCCATCCCAATCATATCAACAAAACCGGGGTGACGTTGACCAATATCCATCATAATATACATGTAGATCACACTCCTTATTATGGACAACAATTGATCAATTTTGCTCATTCAAATAGCCATACAAATATGATTTCAGCCTATTCCAATTCAAAAATAAAAATCAGCAACGATTTCACCGTTGTAGGCGGATTTAATGTACAACACTTCATACTCAATAAAAATACGGTTGCAGAACCTCGAGTTGGTGTAAATTGGGATGCATTACCAGGACGTTCTATTTCAGCAGCATATGGTTTACATAGCAGAATAGAAAGACCTGATGTTTATTTTTTTAAAAATAATGAAGAAGAACTTATAAATCGCAATTTAGCATTTCTTAAAAGCCATCAGTTCACTGTGGGTTATAACCAAGAACTTACATCTGATTTGTATTTAAAGATAGAACCCTATTTTCAATTACTTTATGATGTTCCGATCGCACCGATAGGAAATTATTCCATTCTAAACAGGACTGATTTTTATACGACACAATCACTTATAAGCAAAGGAAAAGGTAAAAACTTAGGCGTTGATCTTACACTTTCGAAATCCTTTAAAAAAGGATATTATTACCTACTGACAACCTCATTGTTTGATTCTAAATACAAAGCTGCAGATGATAAATGGTACAACACCCGCTTTAACCGTAATTATGTATTCAATTTTTTAGTAGGAAAAGAATGGATTTTTGGAAGCAATATACTAGGGGTCAATTTTAAGGCGAGCAAATTGGGAGGGCAAAGATATTCCCCAGTAGATGAAGCAGCAACATTATTACATCCGGATAAAGAAGTTCAGTATGACGAAAACCGCATGTTTGAAAAACAACTTCGCTGTATGTTTATAGGTGATTTGACACTAAGCTATAAAATGAACCGTGGTCGCTTTTCACATACTTTTGCCATAAAAAGCGTAAATGCTACAAAGCAAAAAGAATTTATAAAACATAAATTTAATATCATGACGCAAACCATAGAGCCCTATTTTGCAGCCAATTCACTCTTTAATGTGAGTTATAGGATAGACTTATAATAACAAGGTCATCCTGTAAAAATTGTTAAACAATAGATTTTAATGTATCTTAAACCACAGCTTATAAAACAATGAATGATATTGAGAAAAAACACTTATTAAGCTCTTTTGTATTCGATAAAAAGTATCAGGTTTGGCGACACGTGCTCTTCATTACCTTTGCCGCTGTGATCACATTTAATCAGGTTCTCATTTCCTATCAGGATTGCCAAATAATGTTAGGAAATCATATTTATTTGATTGGCGGATCATCATTAATGACTTACCTAATCGTCATGTATTTTAATTATTTCTATCTTACGCCCAAATTTCTATTAAGAGATCGCATATTGTGCTATTTGATCCTCACCATTATATGTGTGTTATCCTTACCAGTATTATCGCTATGGATAGAGTACGGGATCCGCAATTGGGCAAACTTAAACCATAGAATAATAGATTATTCAAGTCCCCTAATACTGGTCGATATCCTCTCCACTTCTGTGATAACGCTAATCTGTTTTTGTGGGATTTCCTTAATTTTGCTTTACCGGACGTGGTCTTCTGCAAACCAGCACGTGAGCATGTTAGAAATAGAGCATCTTACTTCTGAACTGAATAAACTCAAGGGGCAAATCACACCAGAATTTCTATCGAGAGCATTGCATCATGCTTCATTATGGACAATAAAAGATCCAGGAACAACAAATGATATCCTCCTCACGTTAAGCGAATTATTGCGCTACCAGCTTTATGACGCACAACAGGAAAAGACTTTAATAAACTCGGAACTCCTTTATGTTACTAAATTTATATCACTTGAAAAGCTTTGTAGACCTACTTTAGAATCTCAACTTCAAATTGAAAAGCAACATATGTATCACCAGATATCTCCCATGTTACTCTTGACATTAGTTCAAAGTTTCATCAAAGAGAGTAATACATTGGCAATAAGCTCAAGTATAGAAAATAACGTGCTCACATTTGTATGCAAATCGCATTCAATCACAGAAACACTTGAGAATCAATTCACATTGATACGAAAGAGACTTGATCTGACGTATAGCGACCAGTATACACTACGCTTAGAAATAGGATGTGTTACACTTAAATTAGCATTGTCCCAATAATGAAAAATTTATTAAATACAAATTCGCTAACCAGATTACTAATTGAACCTGAATATAGTCTCCTGAGGACTTTACTATTGCAATCTGCCATCCTTGCCATTTCGATTGGTATATTTTTCGATGCACCTGATAAGCTTAACCTATCCACAGATCGCATTTTAGGTTGGTTCAGTTATCATTTATTTCTGAATTGTCTCGTATATGTAAATAAAAATTTACTATTTCCAAGATTTTTGGCTAAAAATAAAATGGCAGATTACCTTATTTCTGTCGTTATTTTTACCGTATTTGCTTTGTGCATCATGGTTATCCTGCAGGAGCTTTTTTATGATATTGCCGTTACTCGACAACAGCCATCGCCAATAGCCATATTTTTCAGTATTACCTCCTCTTTGTTTGCTATCGTACTTTTTTTAACTGGAATATCGGCCCTTCAATTGTTCAAACAGTGGCTGATCAATAATCATCGTATCCATGAATTACAGTTGGCAACATCTCGTATTCAACAGCACTTTCTAAAAAGCCAGATAAATCCACACTTTCTCTTTAACATGATCAATAATGCCAATATTCTAGTAGATGATGACCCTATCACAGCATCCATGATCCTAAAAAAATTTGAAGATATACTTCAGTATCAATTCAGTGAGACTAAAAACGCACTAGTTCCGTTATTGAACGATATTAAATTTTTAGAAGACTATCTGGAATTAGAAAAGTTGAGACGTGATCAATGCGATTTTAGCTTGAAAAGAGAAGGAAATTTTGATAGTATAACCGTACCACCATTGTTATTCGTGCATTTTGTGGAAAATGCCGTAAAACATAGCTCCGATCGTAAAGGATCGTATGTCAATATGGAGTTTAAAGTAGTGAACCGGAAGCTTTACTTCTTTTGCGAAAATTCCAAACCGACTACCCCATCAAAACGGGTTATTGGTGGATTGGGATTGGAAAATATTAAACGCCGTTTAGCATTACTTTACCATAAAAAGCACCAGCTGCATATTGCAGATACAGATCAAAGATATACAGTTACCTTATACCTAGATTTACAATGAGATACATTATAGTTGACGACGAACCAATTGCACGAAATGGTATCAAGAAAATGGTTGATCTGATTCCACAATTGGAATTATTAGGAAGTTTTAATAGTGCGGAGACCGCTTCCGAATTCTTAGTGCATACCCCTGTCGATCTGATATTTCTCGATATTCGCATGTCGGGAATCAACGGCCTGGAGTTTGCGCGCAGTATACCTAAACTAACGCTTATTATCTTTACTACGGCCTATTCTCAATATGCAGTAGACAGCTATGAAGTTGACGCTATAGATTATTTAGTAAAGCCTATAAATTCTCTGAAATTAAAAAAAGCAGTGGATAAAGCCATTAATTATCATACATTATTAATGACAGAGGATAAAAAAAACTTAGATCAAATTCAAGATGATTATATCATTGTCAAATCGGACCGTAGATATTTCAAGATAAAGCACCATGATATATTATTTATTGAAGGACTTAAAGATTATGTTATTATTCAGCTGGAAAATGAAAGAATCATTACAAGAATGATTGTCAGGCAGATTCATGAAATATTGCCACAACAGCTTTTCCTCAGAATCAACAGGTCTTTTATCGTCAATAAATCACACATCAACTCATTTGACAATAATGATGTATTTATCAAAGATTATGAGATAGGTATCGGCAGTGCTTACAAAAATAGTTTTTTTGAGTGCATGCTGAGGTTAGATTTAAGAAAATAGAAAAACTGTTATTATTCTTTGAACAGTTGCACCATATTGTCCGGTGTAATTGTCCAGCGAATCCATTTATTGTCAGGGTTTGCTCCAATGCTTTGATAGAATTTTTGGGCATCAACATTACTTCCGAGTACAAACCAGTTGAATTTTTTATATCCATGTTTCATGGCATATTGTGCAAGACCACTAAGCAATTTTCGACCTACACTTTTTCCTCTGTGATTGGTATCAACGTACAGCCATTTGAGCATCAATGAAGGTTTGTGGTTATGCATAAAAGGAATGTTATAGTGAACTGCTATGCCTATGAGCTGGTTCTTCTCTCCTTGTGCAACGATTGCCCCAAACTCGGGTCTATCGCCAAAACCACGTTTCAACAGGTCATTTTCCGTAAGACTAAAATCGGTGTCCCCCTCAAAAACAACTATTGCCTCCATTAATCTTAATACTTCGGGGATGTCCGCCTTTTGCATTTCCCTAATTATTACAGACTTTTCCATTATCCTTTGACAACTTATTTTAAATCCTCAACATTATCCAATACGTAGCATTGTTCCCATTGGGTCATACCAATTTTAGGATAATAACCCACAGCCTTTGGTGCTGCTAATAAAATAAGTTTTGCTTTTGGGCTATGTTCTTTTGTAAGACGTATTAATTCTTTTCCGATTCCCATCTTTTGATAGTTCTCATCGATTGCTAAGTCTGAGAGATAGGTGCAGTAAACAAAATCAGTCAAAGACCTTGCTACACCTATCAATTTTCCAGAATCTCTTGCGGTGGCAATAAGATTTGCATACTTAAGCATTCCTGCTATTCTCTCAGGCTCATCGACTGGTCGTCTATCTCCTAGTGTGGAATTTATTAATACTTCTTTAAATTCCTCTGCTCCGACTGTTTCTTCAATTTGGTATGTTAGCATTTTCAGATTTTTTTATGGTTACGTTAAAAAATATTATCTGCAGGAGCTTCGTCTCGTGGAGTCATACCGTAATCCCTAATTACTGCTGCTACACGTAACCTGTAGTCGTCGAACACCGAACTTCTTCCTGATTGCTGTGCGTTTCTATGATTCGTCAGGTTACGCCACTCTCTAACACTCTCTTCATTTTCCCAAAATGAAAGTGAGAGAATTTTTTTAGGATCAACAAGACTTTGAAACCGTTCTATGGAGATAAATCCCGAAATATGATCTAATTCTGGCCTTAGTGCCTTTGCGATGTTCAGGTACTCTTCTTTTTTTCCCTCTTTGGGAATTACCTCAAATATTACTGCTATCATAGCTTCTTTTTTTAATTAAATTACAAATAGCTGCAATCTTTGGGAGCAGCTACTTCACATACATATCATAAATGAGCAATAAATCATTTATTCGATAACGGTTGAATAATCTGAAGACTTTATCTAGCCAACAACGCATGTATTTGGATTGCCAAATCAATTGCTTCATTCCTTCCGATGTAAATTTATCTTAAAAAAAGACTTTCTTTATCATCCAGTTTGAATAAAGCGGATAGTCCAGATGCTTTTATCCGGCATATGATTTAAACGAGGCGTATATGAAGCTCTTATAATTTTATACTCTAAAAATAAAGCCCTTATGGTTAAATAAGGGCTTTGTTTGCTTTTAAAATAGATGAGATTAAATTTGACTAATTTGCATGTTGCTCTACTAATCCTAAATATACGGATTGACTGTCCTGAGCTGGATCACCGACCAGAATAAAAGAATAATAGTGATTTTCAGCTAATTTAATTTGCTCACGTGTTGCGAGCGTCTTACCTGCTTTATTTTTAGCAACTACTGTGAAAGTGCCACTTTTTTGTGCGATAAAACCTTCATTTGCAGTCACAGATTGCTGTGTTTCTTTAGCACGGTCGGTCCATGCTGCAGGCGCTGCTTGATCTCCGATGTGAAGCGTTACTTGATCACTACCTTCAGAGAAATTAAAAAAGCGTAATCCAGATTCTGTTTTTTTGATCTCTTTGTTGACGCGGTCTGTCGTAATTGCCTGTACTGGCTTTAATTTACTTCCGTAAAGAAAAGAACTATAAATGGTACTGTCTTTAACCACAATCGTACTATCGATCAAATTACCTTCTCCAGCAGTAACGGTTATTTTGCGTGATCCCGGATATAGGGCTACTTTACTCTGCGATTTATATAACAGCGGAAAATTAGGATTTTGAAGGATATTTCGGTCTGCATAATACAGTACAGCCTTTGCTCCACTATATCCATTTACCATCGTAAATAAAGCTGCTGGTACAGGTTGATGATCGTCCTTATCTTTGCTGCAACTGGTCACAAAAATTCCTGCAGTAACAACAGTTATTAAACTTAGTAATCTTAAGTATTTTTTCATAATATGTTAACTTAAATCTTATATTTAAAAAATACACATTGCGCTAGTGTTATCATAATAAACGGGGGTGCAACAGCTAGTGCTACATATTGTATAAAAAAATTGCGTGATTACGGTATGACGGATTATTTTCGCATATGTTTTATTGGGGCATCTTTAAAGTATCGTTTTCCATCTTTTGCACCATCCCAGGCATTAGTGATACTGTGAATTTTAACAGGAGCTTCTTTTTCAAGGCGAATTAATTTTCTACAAACTTTTCTAAAAGTTCTATTCCATCTTCTCTTATCTTGTTTCTCTGTCTTTGCGTTTGTAATTCCAAATATTTTCGTTTTCCGTACTGATCTTGACATAATTTTACAAATTAAAACAAATGTGTTAATATCATCTCTTGAGACCGAATTGGATATGGTTTACCTTGGTAAGGTTTGAATAAAATTGTCGATAACGTTTATCCTTCCCACAAATTAAGAAATTCTATTAAATTGTACCGTAAATGTAGAACCCTGACCAAGTTCGGATTGCACCTGTAATTGACCTTTATGCATATCAATAATCCGCTGAACAATAGAAAGTCCAATACCATGTCCATGCTGACCTGGCGAAGATGCTGATTGGTAAAAAAGTTCGAAAATATGTGGTAAGTCTTCTGACGAAATGCCTCTTCCCTTATCACAAACCTGTACAATAGCTATCCCTTCATGGTATATAATATCTACTAGACAGTGTTTATCTGAACTGTATTTACAGGCATTTTCGATTAAATTAGCAAAAGCTACTTTAAGTAAATAGGCATTTCCCATGACCAAAATTTCTTCTTGATCCTCTGCATTATGCAACAGGTCATAATTAAAAGATATGCTAACACGGTAATCTTTATCTTTATCCTGGACCATAAATTTTGATTCTACAAGAATTTCATCCAGTCTCAAAGAACTAAAGCTAACTTGTGAACTATCATAATTGGCACGGGCAAAGTCCAATAAGGAACTGGATAATATTGTTGCTTCCTTAGCATCTAATAAAGCGGTATCAATAGAATGCTGGTAATCTGCTAAGGTTGTATTTAGCTCTTTTGCGAGTTCGAGTTCTGCAATCATAGCTGATAAGGGAGTACGAAACTCATGGGATATAATGGAAACAAAATGCCTTTGGTTGTTAAATGACTTTTCTAATCGATTGAATGTTCCATTAAAGGTATCAATTAATTCAGAGAGCTCATCCTTTGCTTTTCGATAATATACCCTTTTACTAAGATTATGTTCGGAGACATCCCGTATTTCATTAATGATATGTTTGATGGGTTTTAAAATGTACTGGGCAAAGAAAAAAGAGGTTATAAATATAAAAATAATGGCAACAAAATAAATACTGATGAGGAGCTGCTTCAAACGTTGCATATGGGCATAACCTGTCTGGTCGTATGCATGTCCAATCAGATAGTATTGTTTACCCTGAAAAGGATAATGCATCCCCATAAAGAGCTCATCGCCCTGATTCCAGGTCATAAAATTTTTATTTCGAATCTCTTCTAATATGGCACGCTCATAATGCTGTTCGCCAACATCAACAAAAAGCTCTTTAAATTGATTGTCAAAAACTGTTATCTGCGCTTCATTTATCTTTTTTTTATTTTGTTCATGAATCTGACGCAGTTGCGTTTCACTGACTTTGGCATCAAAAATAAATTCAGCACGCCAGGTAATTTTATACCGCAAGCGGTCTATAAATTCTTCCTCTCTATTTTTTTCAGAAAAGAAATAGATACTGTAGGCGAAAAGAAATAGTATCGCCGCAGAGAATAACGTTAATACTAAGGAAGTACGAGAAGCTATTTTCATTCTTTATTTGATAAGATAAAACCATGCCCCGATTTGTTATGAATGAGTTTAGTAATAAAGTCTTTATCAATTTTTTTCCTGAGATAATTGATATAAACATCAATGTAATTGGTTCCGGTATCAAAATTCTTTCCCCATACATTTCTAGCAATCTCATCACGGCTCAATAACGTTTCTTGATGCCGCATAAAAAATACAAGTAAGTCAAATTCTTTTGGAGTCAATTTAATATCGATGTGATCGCGACTCACATTTTTACTTCTCAAATTCAGTGTTAAAGAATCATAGTTTAAAGATTCATTATTTTCCCAACTGCCAAACTCTTTATTTCTTTTTAAAACAGCTGCAATACGGGCATATAATTCGCGAAGATCAAAAGGTTTTACCATATAATCATCTGCACCTGCATCAAATCCTGCAATTTTTTCATCGATTTGACCTAGGGCTGTCAACATGATAATCGGGATTTTAGGATAAGTGCATTTCATACGTTTGCTCAATTCTATACCACTCATACGAGGAAGCATGATATCAATAATAAGAAGATCGTAATCTAACAACTTTATTTGTTTTAAAGCTGATTCAGCATCAAGCGCAATATTTACCTGATAGTTTTGACTCTCTAATCCTTTTTGCAATACCGAACACACCCGTTGATTGTCTTCTACAACTAATACCCTCATATTAACAAATGTAGATACTTTTTAAATAAAATAAATCTTGAAATCTCAGATAAATAGTGACATACAATTGCTTTCCTTGATGTACCTAACAGCAAGGAAAGCAAAAGTTAATGATTCATTTGATTAGTGATCTGAGACAAACAGATCGTCAGCTCCATCTTGTATTGGTATATATAAACGTTCCCAGCTTTTCGAGTGTACCATTTCCCAACTATGGCCTTTACCTTTTAAATCTTCAGCAAGTAAGATAACACCTGGCTTGATCAAAAATGTAGAGCCGTCACTCACCTTAAAGCGAATATTGCCTTTTAATGTTACGACGTATTGACGTCTTGGAGCTGGATGTGCATTTTTCTCCCAATCTTCGGTCTTATTGCTCGACCAAAAAGTGGTTGTACTCGCGTGTTTCAAGGTTGGAATATAGCCTTTTTCAAAAGTACAAGTTCCATCTGCATTATTGATTAATCGAATAGCAGGCATTTTACCTTCACCTTCTTCAACTTTTACCGATTTGATGTTTCGATGATTTTCCTTAGCATGTAAAGATGGAGCAATAAATGCTAAACAGAAAAATAGTACTGTTTTCGAGATAATTTTCATTTTTATTAATTTTAAGATCTATTATTTTTTTACAAATTTTCAAATACAGTGTCATGAACCATCATACGGTCAAAATAGGGCTTGTACTTAGCCACCAAAGCAAGATGTTGTGGTAATTTGCCGTACGCTTCCAGCTCCTCGAGACTATCAAATTCCATAGCTGCATTATAGGTAAAGCTATTATCTAAAACCGTACGTGGACTTGAAGCAGCTGGTTTGCCGTAACGCACATTTTTGACATATGGCAATTTTTTAAGTCCTTCAAAAAATTCTTTAAATTCTTCAACTTGCGTTACTGAAAGCTCAGGTTTTAACCAAAAAAGTAAATAATGAAAAAACACAGGTTTCTTTTTTTTATGATCAGCAGCTAATAAGGTAGAACTTGTAACGCCTAAGACGCCAACTGTTCCTAATGTTTGTATGAAATTTTTCCTTTTCATGTTATATATTTAATTAAAATCAATTCGATATTTAAGAATAAATGCCCATTTATGATCTGTTACCAAACTTTCGTTTACCGCATTCGAATTATAAATTGGTCTATTTTGTGCATCAAAAGTCAAGCGACTACTACTTCCGTGAAATAATAGCGATATCCCGGCATCGTATATTGCACTATTATCTTTTAAAGCATTGTAGTTTGCAAATTGTACGGAGACTGCTGGCTGTAGTTGCAGGTTGTGATTATTGCGACTGAAATAAGGTAATGTACCTCCTATTTGGGCATAAAATGTATTACCCGTTCCCGCAGTAGGTAATGCATTTCCGGATCCATTTAAACTTGCATTCGCTGCAACTATTCCCGTAGCTGGATTATTTGTTCCAGAGAACCGGATATAATTAGGGCCATAGTCATTGTGCATGGCCATAGCATATGCACTGATAGAAGTTCCTTTTTCCTTATTAACAGGAGCATCATAGAAGACATCAAGAGCAACACTTTTCATATCATCATTTTGTATTGCTTTATCAGCATCTAAATGCCATAATGCATTGTGCATATATTCAAAACCTCCACCTACGCTTAACACCTTTTTCTTTCCTACATATGTTCCTGCATTAAAAGGTGTTTCATTATTTTCCTTGTCAAAAAAGGCATATCTAAAATAGCCGGATACATCTTTGCGGGCTTCATTTTTACTGAATTTAGCAACATTCAATGCTGGATCTGCAGTCGTAGCGGTATAGGGATCAGCAAGGACTAAGCGATAATCAAATCGTCCCAATTGACCTTTAATATAAGCACTCATCTCACGAACAGTCATATCGGTAATGCCGGTGTTTGATGTAGCATATAGGGGTAGATCATAGAGTAAAGTTGCTTGCGGACCTGTTGTAAAACGGGATAGTCCTCTCCAGGTCGAACGTCCGGCACCTATTGCAAGCTTTGGACTAAAGCTATATTCTGCATACGCATCAAGTAAATCCATATAGGTGTTATTTTTACTGTTCACATTAACATTTGTAGGCCCCATCTGTAATACGAAATATAAATTTTCAGTTGGTTTATACGTCATCTTGGCACGAATGCGACGAAGGGACAAATCGGACACACTACCTACCTGCTCATTATTAACAAGACTGCCTGGATTTAATTGTGTGTAACGTGCCCAAAGTTCTGCATAGCCACTGAAGCTAACATAACGGGTATGCTCCTTATTTAGATAGTGTATGAGTTTTGGATTTCCAAAATCATTTGTCTGCGCATTACTTGTATGTATACCAGTTAGACCTACGGTCAACAACAACGACGCTAATAGCGGCTTTTTATTCATGATAATCTGTCTTTAATTTGATTCTTTTGTTAAGACAAATTTAGTTTGGAATATAGAGGCAAATAATTAGAAATCTATTAGAAATATGAATTAATAAGGTGCTTAAAATAGGCATTGCAAAGATTTATGTATTCAGATAAATCTTTATTTAGGTTTTTTACAAAAAAAGAATAATACACTTTTGAGAAAAAAAACGTTAAATTTTAATGAAATTGCAAAAAAAATTTAATCTTCGAGCTCCTTGATTTTTTAGTAGATCTGTACACAAATCTATTAGGACTCTCATAAAATGAATAGGGAAAAGCTAAGATGATTAAAGAATTGCTTTCAGGCCTTACTTATTGAACAAAAGTAAAGTGATGCTGCTCGCTGCATTAAGGGTTACAAATTTTAGATGATTTGGTGATATATACTATATTTGCACTTATACCATTGAATAGTAGCATGATAGAAATGGGTCAAATAATCCTAATTTTGGTAAAGGGATTCACGAGTAGACATGCTCACTAAATGCTTAAAGATGATAAAAATTTGTTTACTAAAATTAATGTTCCTACTAAATATGGTAGCGTATGGACAAATGAAAAATACATTTGAAATGGAAAACAGCTTTTTATTTAATGAATTTTGGTCATGGTCTAAAGGCCCACTCTTTAAAAACTTTTATTTTGCTGATGATGGAAGTTTTGTCTACAACAATGGATATTCTGGTGGTATATGGTCTGTAAATACCAGTGAAGGAACGTACACCTACGATCCCTATATAATAGAAATTAGGCTGCGTGTAAACAAGAAGTATAGCAGCGGACTAACTGTCTCTAAAGAAGAAACTCCGAGTAAATTAACGTTGAAAGACTTTAACGATACCAGAGTAGCGGTATCATTTGGAAATGATCGCTTGAATGTAATCGAAATGGGAAGAACCGTTGGGTTAACAACAGACCAATACTGGTTCAAAGGTCCGAATTCATCGCATGATTTAATTCAGTTTACACCATTTGGTCAAGCCACAATAATACAGGAAACAGATGTTAAAAGAACGTATGTCTGCCATTACCACATTTATGATCATCTTTTGCTTTTGGAAATTAACAGCATGACTACAGAAGAAGATGGTAAAGAAAAGAAAATTAAAACGTTTGCACCTGCATCTAAGACTTTCCTAAAGATCGATATTCATAAAGAACTTGTAAGGGTCGAGAAAATGGACTTAACAAAAGTTATTGACGGAACACGTAACTGGCAATTTCGCAATCAGAAATTTCATATAGAAAATATGGTCTTAACAGAAAATGAAATACTATTGGAGGAATTCAACAGGGTTGTTAAGCAGTAAAAAAATGAGCACTTCCTTAGTACTTTGGGTAATTTCAATATTGGATAGCATAACGCTTCTCTATAATTTTGATGAATACTCAAGGAATACCAATCCTACCCCAAGCCTCCTTGTTTTAAAACTGTTGAGATAGGTGAATTTTAGAAAGAAAGTAGCCCACCTTAATATTCATCAGATAGGCGTACAAACTCTTCACTCCAATTGGTGCCTACTTTGTGTCCCAGTCTAACGATAACCAAGTTTTTTTGTGGATTCACATAAATATATTGTCCAAGGATACCCCGCGCCATAAAATCGCCATTCTGTGTAGGCAACCACCATTGGTACTGATAGTTTTTAGAGCTTCCACCGGTACTGTCAACTCGTGTAGATTCCTTCACCCAATCTGCGGGAACCAACTGCTTTCCTTCCCAATTCCCCTGATGAAGGTACAACCGTCCCAATTTTGCAAAATCACGTGCCCGCGCATTCAGGCAACAAAAGGTTTTCTCTATACCGTCTTTCTTTTGATCGATACTCCAGGAGGCAGCATACTCCATCCCTACTGGTTGCCATATCTTTTCTTGCAGATAATCAGTAATTGATTTTCCTGCTAATGCATGGTCCAGCACCAACCCTAAAATCTGGGTATTACCACTCGCATAGGCAAAGCGGGTTCCGGGCTCTGCTTCCAGCTTTAGATTCTCGGTACTCTTGCGCAAACCAAGGCCATAATAAAATGTGGCGACTTCTCCAAAAGGATTGTAGTAACCTTCATTAAATTTAAGACCTGAAGTCATTTGTAACAAATGCTCTATCGTCACCTTATCAAATCCATTTTTTGCCATTTCAGGGACATATTTACTTACCGGATCTTGAACAGAACTGATAAGCCCGTCGTCAATGGCACAACCGATGAGCATCGAAGTAACGGACTTAGCCATAGAAAACGAAGGCACAATTGAAGCGGTATCATAGTCATCAAAATAACGTTCATAAAGAATACTATCATTGCGGATAACCAAAAAAGCGACAGATTTTGTCTGATCTAAAAAATTATCAAACGAAAGCTCTACCTCTTCATATATTCTATTGCTCGGAACCGATTCCTTACTTGCAGTATAGAAAGTAAAAGGCTTTGTAGAAGCTTGTAGCTCCCGGGTGGGAAAAATTTTGTAATCATCAATGTCTGCAAAATTATACCATATGAAACGACCAAATTTACAACTTGACAACATGGTCAGCATACAAATTGCCATAAAAATGAATACAAATTGATTTCTGTTCATATAGAAGGAATTTAAAGGCGAAAACAGTTAATTATCTAATATACAACTTACTTACTAAAGACCAAATCGTATTGAAACTTATTTAAAAAAGACTTCAGTTAAAAATTTATTTGGCCAACAAAGGAAAAGGATTAGCTCATTTTTGTCCATCAAAGCTTCAATTTTTAACGTCGGATATTTAGTATCCAAACGAATTTAAAGCTTTAGCTTTGCTTCAATCTGCAGATTTCTCTTTTCAATTTCCTCTAACATATGCATGATTTCGATAACAAAGGGATGACTAACAATTGAAATAACAGGTTTTTGGCCTAACTCATTAATACAATAGAAATCCAATAGCTGCAACAAACTTCGAATTGTACCGACAGTGCCCTGCCAATAATAAAAGTTTTCTTTTTTATGATTGATATTGCTTAATACCACATCTTTATTTATAATCAGTGATAAAGGCTTACCAATATTATCTTGTACGTAACTAATTAATAATTCCCCTTCTTCATTTTTATCTGCCGCCAAAAATAAACCAATTGCCTTACGTCTTTCTTTATTTAGAAATATACACATCGAAAGCTGAAGTTGATCTACTAACTTTTTAGTATAAAATGATCCTAAGATTAAATCACAATTATTATCCATCATCAAAAAACAACTTTGTAATCCTGTTCATTATAATGTAACAACCACAAAAATAAAGCTTTAAATTAATAATGCAATAGAATACTCTCAAATAAGGGAAAATTAATGTTTAAAAAGTTCATGATTATGATGTTTTCATATATAGAAACAACTGGATTTATTGGAATCCGTAGTTTTAGCTACGTCTCAAAAGAGTGGAAATATGAATTTTAAAAAATACAAATCGCTTTATAGTGAAATTGTAATAACGACTATTAAATTTGATTTTCTTAACTTTTACCGATGGAAACGAAAATGGTCTCCAGCATTTCAGAATTCAATAATGAACTTAAATTGCAAGGTTTTGTAGCATTTCAAATTGATGATGACCGTAATGCTAAGCGTTTATACGGCCACAAGTAGAACAAGATATTACCGAAAGACTTTCTGGTGGTGCCACATAACATTTGACCGCATATTAAAATAATCAATTAAAAACTGCTTTAAATGCCTCTGACCAACTATTAAAGAAAACTCGATGAATGAAGGAAATAGATTGATGTAATTCTTTCAAATTTTTTCAAACTATTTTAGGCAACAGGTGTTCTTTTTATAAGAAACAATAACAAACATACTTTCCCAAAAAAGTGTAAAATGATAAATGACGGTAGTACAGTAATAAATCCAATTGACCCATAATCTTTTGGATGACGAAACAAAAAAGAGGAAACGATAAGAAACACAAAAATTACTGTGCAGTTAAACGCCAAGATAAAGGGTCTAATGAAAATTAGACCCTTTTGATGTTTATGAAGGGCATATACTTTTCATTAAAGATAGCCATTACTAAAAAAATTATGGTTCTCCTTATGGATTTGATGCATAGTAATCCCAGATCTCCTTCGAAATTGCTGCAATTACATTTATGCCTCTTTGTTGGGGCGCCTTAAAATCAGAGACAAATACTGCTATTGCGAGATGTTGACCATTGGGTAATGTGATAATACCGATGTCATTAAATGCAGCCATTATCCCCTCTTTGTTAACTCCTGACGCACCCGTTTTATGAATTAATTCAGCTGTTGGTGGTAGAAGAACTGTAATTCTTTTGCCCCAATCAGGCAATTCTCTCATTATCTGGATAAGAAAATCGTTGCTCGTTTTTGAGAGTAATTGCTGGTTATATAAGAGCTGCAGCAATTTAATCGCTCCTGCAGGTTTGCACCAATTTTTATATTGTAAGGCCCAATCTTTTTCCATCTCTCCTTCGGTATAGACGATCGAGATATCTTTTACACCTGCATGATGGAGATATTGATTTACCGCAACTGGGCCACCAGCGACTTTTGTATATAGAAAATCACAGGCATTGTTATCACTCTTTGAAACGGCATAAGTTAACAGATCAGCTAAAGTGACATCAAGATCCTGATTAGGGAAATCTTTTACCATCGGACTCCATGTGTTGGTATCCAAAGATGCTTTCGGCATATGAAATTTATCACTGAGTTTCAGTTCGCCCTTATCTACCTTATCTAGAATAGCAAAAGCAAGCGGAAACTTGAAAACACTCATCATTGGATACTCATGGTTGCCGTTTATGATGAAACCACTTTTAAAATCCATTCCCTGTACCCCTACTCCGATATTTCCTCCAGTAGTATCTATAATGTGTTTTATCCTTTCTTGAAGTTGCTGAATAGACTTCTTTTGTTGACCGAGCATCAGCTGTGGAATAAACAATAGTACAGCGAAAATGTACTTCATATTTTTGAAATTGACCATAAAAGTAAAAGTATAAAAAACGAATAAATGTTGGTTTAGTATGTGTGAAAATTTTTAAGGATAAACTTTTCAGCAAACTTACTGTCTTCCACCCCCTTAAAATAACAAACAAAACCATTCTTCTCAAGTAATTTTCTTGATGCCTGATTCTCTGGATCGATAATGGCAATCACATCCATGCCTGGGAATGAATTATTAGCTTTATGGACGAGCCGTTGTAGAATTGCTGATCCATAACCCATTCGCCAAAATTCTCTCTTAAGAACATATCCTATTTCAAGAATTGCAGCATCGTATTTATAGCAATCCAATGAACAATTTCCTATAAATTCGTTTTTCTGATTAACTACCTTAAAAAATCCTAAACTTTCCTCTACAGCATTGATTTCAAGCATTGCGTCAAACTGTAATCTAGCCTCGATTTCCTCCCACTCGATTCCAGTTATGTATCTCATTGTCTCCAAATCACTGACCAGTCTTTTGAAATAATCAAAATCTGCTGCTACATATTTGACTAAGGTTATCTGCATATTTTATATTTCTAAAATGAAACTCCGCGCATGTGGCTTTTCTACTTTAACTTTCATAAAACTTATCGACGCGTGTTGTAGGGACTGATCTTATTAGATAGCGGGCCACATATAATGACCCGCTGCTTATATACTATATTAATTTTTGAATTGATATAAATTAAATATCTTCGAAAATTAACGATCAGACATTGTCTTTTGTTGAAGGTCATCATACATACACTGATAGACTATTGTTGGAAGATTATTCTTCGTGGATTCAGAAATGACATAATGTGTTAGCGATGCCAGCTCTGTTTGTGGTTTTTTATTGATATAGTCTGTATGCATAGATGATGTCGCATCATAGGGCATCTGTTCCATTTTATATAACGTTTCATTCACAATATCTTTTGAAACCACAATCCCTTTTCGTAGTGCTAAGGCTTCAACTTCTTGAATAAGCCTAATAACAGCATGCCTTTTTTCTGGATCTTCTATAACTTGACCAATCGAGCAATCGTAATAAGAGGTAGCCGTCGCCATAGAAGATATAAATATGAACTTATCCCATATTATTTTTTCTATTTTATCTGAATAATTCACATGGATATCGGCTTTTTGAACAAGATCATGTAACCTTTCTAGCCGTACATCATGTTCTCCATCTAATCCAAAATTCATGGTACCCCATTTCCCCGTTACTTCAATAACTCCGGGCGCTTTCAAACGAGATACAATATAGGCGCAACCATCGACAACTAAATTATTTGGATAGTATTTCTTAATACGCTCTTTACTGTCGACGCCATTCTGCAGTGGTATAAAAACTGTGCTTGGGCCCACACATGTATGTAACGAACTCACTGTCTCTTCAAGATCATACGATTTGGTGCATAGGAATATATAATCCATCGTATTGAACTCTTCCACCTGATCCGAAGCTTTATAAGGTTTGATTGTAAAGGTCTCTTTTTCCAAAACAACAGTTAATCCCTGTTGCTGTATTTCGTTAAGGTGATTTCCACGTGCCAAAAAATTAATATGAATATCGCTGTTTTCATACTTTCGTGCTAACATGGCACCGAAATATCCGCCTACTCCGCCTAATCCCACAATTAATATATGCTGTTCCATTGTTTGTTTAACTATGTTTATCAATAAAAATAATCAAAAGTGAATATAAACTAAGTTTTGTCAATTTTATAAATAAAATCAAAGTATAGAAAAAGAGCTTATGAATTGTAAATTTCATAAGCTCTTTTCTATTCATTTCTATTTTAGTATTGATCTCTTTAACTATTTATAATAGTTTATCAAAAAGACCCCATAGCCTTCATTATCCAGAACCAACTCTCCATCTTTTAAGATACTACCATCTTTACCTAGAATTGACATCTGATATTTCGCTCCGGGTATTCCGCCGTCGATGGATACGGAAAAGCCTGCTCCCCCCACAGCATCTATCAATGTTACTGTCTTTTGCCAAGGAACGCTAACAATCTCTTCATAGTTATCTGGAATATTGTAAGGATCTGTAATTGTAGGGGTATATTGAACTTGTGCCGTTGTGGCAGGTCCCTTTAAAGTGTAAGTGATCTGATAGCTTGATGAATCTGAATCAGATTCTTTTGAACAACTGCCGCAAATAAAACTAACGACACACACCATCAAAAATATTTTAATAGCTCTTTCCATATAAAGTTTTCTCTTTTAAACCAAATATCATACCAACGGAGCCATATATGTATTTTTATAATTAACCCGGAGATGGTAAGTTATCTGCATGAAACGCTATCAAAGCAATTTCTCTAGGAATAAAGATATACTGATTAATGAAGGTAATGCCGTACTTGTTGATATCATTACCCATACATTTCCTCTAAACTATAGGACACTTCCATATAATGCCAAAAGAAAGGAGATATTTTTATTGTATGTATTCTTTAGAGTCGTTTATTACTTAGGAAGGGGTTACATTTTGGTCAAGGATTTTTTTTCCTTATCATACCTATATTCATAACTCTTCTCTTCATCAGATGGTTGTCCTCTAAATAAATTCTTATTTCCCCAGTTGGGAGTTAATTTTAAAAAACTTGGTGCGATGATCCAGTTTCCATCCAAACCAATAATTCCAAATAATTCGGTCTTTTTATCCTGTGCGACAGCGCAAGCACATCTTTCATAAAAGGTTTCAGGCACTCCATCAGACTGGTCAACGGAATTACGCAAATAGTGCTTTCTGTCTAATTGTGTTTTATCCCAAAATACGATAGATGCTTTCTTAAATTCAGAAACAAAATATTCAGTTAGAAACAAAGAGTTCTCCTTGCGCTGTAAGTCTGCAATAATTTGCTCATATGAAAACTTATTATAGGCTTCTGCACATGTAATTTTATCATTCTCAAGTTGTGTTATGGCATTTTTAATAGCTGCTATATAAGGTCTGAGGTACTCACTTTTATAAGCAGCTCCGTTTCCAGACATCACTTTTGACAATTTGTGACCCTGTGCATTTTCTGCTTCAATTTTTATGACATGCCGCATTGATTCAGGAACTTTGACGCGTACATATCCATTGCCATAGTGTACGATTTCGATTTGCCCTGCAGAGGTCTGTATGGTTTGTCCTGCTGTACTAATTTCATAAATAATTTCCTTGCTTAAATTTGTCTCCATACTATAATCAAAGCTTTTGATTGGTTTTGTGCCTTTAAGTACCAACGTTTGATGACCAAATTGCGGGGAAATTATTTTATCAACCGAAATGTCTTCGCCCCCTTCGATTGTTCCATCTAAAAAGTATATTTTTTTTACTTTAAAAATTGCATCCGGGATGTTATCTACGAAATCTAAAGTAAAATTATATCCATCTCCAAGGATATTGGATATATTAAATCGATCAAACCGGACTTCAATTAATGTATTAGGATATACATATTTTGTTATTGGCGGATATCCTTTGGGAAAAAAATAGCTTTCCTCTATCTTACTATCATTTTGCGTCAGATCTTGCAGATCACTAAAATTAGCCCGTAAATCTCGGAGATCCGAGGGTTCATATTTATCGGCATGCAAGAAGTTATCAAGCAACAGTAGATTATCATTGAGCATATCAAGACATTCCTGCTTGGATTGACCATTTGAACAATTACTGCTGGTTAGAAAAAAAAGTATAATAATTATTTGATATATTCTTTTCATATTTATCTTTCTAAATTTTTAATGATCTAAACTATTGGTAATTTATTGTTACTGGCTCAGATATAATCCTTAACAGGGACTAAATTAATGTATGAAATGATAAAACAAGAAGATATTTACAATACGTTTTATCCCTTTTACGATTTGATCAGGTTTACTTGTTTACACTTCACGCTCATTGCACTCCAATTCCCATAATCCTTTTGAAGGAGTATGTCTTTTGATCGTAACCAACCATCGTGAAGTTGATTAAACTGCTCGTAAACAAAATCTCATGGAGTGAGATTAATAAAAAAATGTAATTTAGTCAACCGAACTAGAAAACGAAATGTATAACAACAGAATCCAACTGCAAATCATCTTTTTTTTCAGTGTAATGATTTGCAATTTTTCCCATGCGCAAACACATTTATATAACGAAATGTCTATTGATAGCACCAGGTTTACAGAGACTAGAAATATACTGAGCGCATTACCCGTAGATATATTTCAAAAAAAAGTATTTACAAATGAAAGTACTAAAATCCCCTATCGATTCCTTTTTCCGAAGAACTTTACTACAACTAAAAAATATCCGCTTGTAATTACATTTCATAATTCTTCAAGACAAGGCAATGATAACGAAAATCAATTGGAACATTTAGCTCGAACTTGGGTAAGGGATGATATCTTTGACAAATTTAATTGCTTTGTATTAGCACCTCAATTTGAACAGCGTTCCTCTACCTATTCGCAGAATGCGGAAGGGATGTTGACAGCTAGTCCATCAAAAGATGCTATTCAAATTTTGACTCTGATTAAAAAACTAGAAAAGGGACATCCCAATATTGACTTGAATCGAATTTATCTAATTGGCTATTCTATGGGCGCATCAACAGCTCAAAATTTGATCAACCTAGCCCCTGAAAAATTTGCCGCAATAGTTTCTATAGCCGCTGTTCCTGACTTATCAAACCTTGATAAACTAAAGCATAAGGATATTTGGCTAATTCATGGAGAAAAAGACACAAGTAATCCATACAGCGGAAGCGAAGTATTATACAAAAAATTAGATGGTAATGCCAAGCTTGTCTTCACAACGTTTAAAAATCTCGATCATAACAACATTGTAATCCCTTATTTACTAACAGATGAACTTCAGAAATGGCTATTTAGTAAACAGCTATAGATTTCAGGAAATTGATTCGATTTCATTGCACTGTGCATAGCTCCTGTCATTGTTCTGTTGAATACCTTCTGTTTTTAAATCCTTAATGAAAAATTATTGTCGATAGCTGTTTGGAAGATCGTAAAAGATCTTTTTTATCAATTTTGATATATATTCAGTTCAAAAAAGAATTTAGAACCTTTTCCTAATTCACTTTCTGCCCAGATCTTGCCCCCATGGCGCTCAATAATTTCCATGCTTAGATATAACCCAATACCGAATCCAGAAACAGTCGTATCGCCCACTCGGTAATATCTCTCAAAAAGCCTTGATAAATCTTCTTGTTTTATGCCGATGCCCTGGTCAGATACCATAACCCGTGCCCTTGTACCAATTTGCTCAACAGTTACCCAAATATCACTAGCTGCTGGTGAATACTTGACTGCATTTCCGATCAGATTGTTAAATACCTGTGCTATTTTCTGCCGATCGGCATAAACTGGAATTTCTTCGTCACTAAATTTGGATGTGATTTTATTATTCGGAAATAGAATACGATATTCATCACAGGTTTCCTTAAATAATCCACGAAGATCAAATGTTGATTTTTCTATGTGCATTTTTCCAGATTCCAGACGTGATACGTTTAAGAAACCATTTGTCAAGGAGGTCATTAGCCGGACTTGTTTTAATGAACGCTCTAGCGCATGCTCCGCGAATGCTAAACCATCATCTTGTTTTAGTTTTAACTGTAAAATCTGCAGATAGCCATTTAGGGATGTAAGCGGTGTTTTTAATTCATGGGATACCATCCCTATAAAATCATTTTTACGTTGCTCTTCTTCTTTGATTGACTGAATATCTGTTGTAGAACCGACCCACATGATTAACTCTCCCTGAGCATCAAGCACAGGAGAAGCAACGTTAATATGCCAGATATACTGACCATCTTTATTTTTAAACCGCATCTCCGAAATAAATGGAACTCCAGTTTTGGATGCTTGTAAGAGCCCTTGTTGAAAATTCTCTACTTCATCCGGGTGTATCATTTGAAAATAACCAAAATCACGGAGGTCTTCGAAACTCAGTCCTGAAAAATCAAGCCATCCCTGATTGAAAAAAGTTACTTCTCCGTTTGGAAGTGCATTGGATATTTTAACAGGAACAAGATCAGATAACTTGCGAAAATGCTGCTCGCTGATCTCTAATGCTTTTCGTGAATTTACCTGCTCGGTTACATCAACTGCTACAATTACAATATCAGAAACGTTATCATGCTGATCAAAAATAGGCTGGTAGACGACATTAAAAAATAATTGTTTTAATGTCCCTCCATGTTCAAGCAATGCTGGTATTTCATTAGCATAGAATGGTTCTCTTGTTGCAAATACATCATCCAATATTTCAAGAAAAGGCTGACCATCAAGTTCAGGTAATGCCGACGCTAATGGAAGACCCACAATTTCTCTGGTCTTACCCCAGACTTCAAGTATTTTTTCATTAGCGGTCTCCACGATCAGTGTTTTACCCTGAAGCACGCCAATTGCCACGGGTGCCTCCTGAATGAGAAACTTAAATCTGGATTCACTTTGGGCAAGCAGTTCGTTTGTTTCCGCAAGCTCATTTGCATATTGCTCCAACAGCTTTCTTGCGTGAACACGATCCGTAATTTCGAAAGACATCACCAGCACACCATTTCTATTTCCATCTAGATCTGACAATGGTTGATAGGTATAATCCACGTAGGTTTCTCTCATGGTACCATCAGCGTTTGTGAAAATAACCGGACTTTCCTTTACATCGATCACCTGGCCTGTTTTCATGACCTGACGAAGCTGGCTTGCAAAAGGCTGGTCAGCAAGATCAGGAAGGATTTCAAGGAAGGGTTTACCGACAACTTCCTCTCTTGTTTTCTTCCAATAAGCAAGATTGGAGTCATTGATCATTTCTACGACAAGATCAAACCCGCGGATCACGACTACCGAAGCGGGAAGCATATCCAGTATCTGCAACATGTTGTTACTTTCCTGTTGCGCTTTTCTTCTGCTATGAACGAACGCGGTCACTTCGAAAGCAAAATTAAAAACCCCGTCTACTTGTCCGTTAGAATCAAACCGGGGAACATAACTAAAATCGAAATAACGGTCTGTTGTCGGTCCATCTTCTTCTTTTGAAATAGCGACTAAGCGATCACGAAAAGAAACAGGAAGACCTGTTTTAAAGACATCGGTTAAAGCTTGTGCAATATCGGTATCAACAATTTCGGGAAGAGATTCGAAAAACGGGCGGCCAACAAGTGAGCGACCTGGCAACATGGCTTGATAATTGGGATTTACAAATTCTATTAATAGATTCTCGCCAGTCATGACACTAATCCCAACAGGTGCCTGAAGGAAATAATCGTGCAGACGGTCACGATCTATTTTCATTGCGGTATTTAAAGCAGTATCTTTTTCACGTTCCATGACCTCTTTCGTATTTTCCTGAACCCATATCGCTACCTTATGGACTTTACCGTCAAGATCTACCATCGGTGCATAAACAAATGTTACATAAATAGGCTCCTGCTTATCGTTGCGAATAAGAATCATTGGCACCTGATCGGCATGATAGGCCTTATTATTAGAAACAACATGACATAAAATATCCTCAAATTGCTCCCTCACTTCTGAAAATGTTTCCCAATAAGATTTACCGATTAAATCCTCTTCCCTTCTACCTGCGATCTGGAGAAACTTCTCATTGGCTAATTCGGCAATAAAACCATCCGAATTGAGGATACAAATTCCAATTGGTGCAGTGTCTACTAAGGCTTTTAGTAGATGGTTATCATTAAAATTCATTCATTACAAAATAAAATACGAAAGTAGCTGATTGTCGCGCAGGTAGATGTATCAAAAACTTGCTATTATGCTATAGTAAAGTCCAAAAGCCTGCCCTTCTTAGGCAAATAATATAAACGGTCAATGTCAAAAAAACTGCTATGCTATGTTCTGCTGGTCAAAAATATCATGAATATCTTTATTGTAGAACTATAAATAAAAAATTAATGAAATATACGTATTTATACCTTTACCGCACGTTTTAATTCGTATTATAGCAGTACGAGCAGGGTGACGCTTAAAATGATTTCATTTTTATTTCTTAAATTTACTCTCTGTTTCTGATTGAAATAATATTCTGAAAGAATAAGCTTGTAAAAAAATCTAATTCCTCCTCGATATTACATCAAAATAACAATAATATATTATTGAACGTTTTTAATAGCTCTTATGGAATTTTTAGATTGTGAAGATGAGAAAATTACACTATGTGGTCTGATCCAGGATCTCGGTTTTCTATTTGTATTCAATAACAATAAAAGATGCATAGCTGCTAGTGAGAATGTTACTTTACTGTCTAATACTCCTTTAGAAAAATATTTAGATCTTAATATCGATATCATTCTAGCTGCTTTAACGGGCAATGACAAATTAGTCTTTGAAACCGTAGAAGATAGTTTCAATACCTCTATTTTTTACAGATTTACAGAAAAAATAATCATCAATAATGAAAATTATGATTTAAGTATTTATCGCTATAATGATCATACCTATGTGGAAGCGGAGATTTGCAATAAAAATCTGTTAAAACCTAATCGATTGTATTATTATGCTAAATATTTAGAAGAGAATAAAACAGATATCTGGAAATCGCTTACGAATATCATACGCCAGATTATTAATTATGACCGGGTAATGGTCTATCAATTTTTGGAAGACAGCAGTGGGAAGGTTATTGCAGAATCAAAATCGGAAAACATACATTCACTGTTAGGCTATCGCTATCCTGAATTTGATATACCCAAGCAGGCCCGCGAATTGTACACCATCTTTCTTGCCAGACATACTGCAGATATAGATGGAGCTACACATAAAATCATCAGTAATGATCGCGCGGATATCGATTTAACAAAAACAAGCATTAGAGCGCTATCTCCCATCCATCTCCAATATTTAAGAAATTCTAAAGTTAGCGCTAGTGCAAGCTTCTCTATTATAAAAGATGGCAAATTATGGGGACTGGTTACCTGTCAGAATAATACACCGCTACATGTGGATCTTGCCCAGAGGCATCTTTGTACTTTTTTGACCCAATTTGCTACGAATCATCATATTTCTAATTTATTAAAAAAAGATATAGAATTGCAGAATACAATGCATATTCTAGAGAAAGATCTAAAAGGTGATCTTTTAATAAACAGAGATACACATGATGTTCTTGAAAGGTTTGGCGAGAAGATCATGCACATCATGAATGCTGATGGACTGTATTTAAAATATGCTAAAAATGAAAAATCTTTCGGCATAATTCCCGACAGAAATCAGTTGCAGGAAATCCATAATTTCATAAAAAATGACATTGGAATAATTTCCAGCAATCAATATAAATTCAGCAGTGGTATAAACCAACTTCCGGGCGTGATGGCTGCAGAGATATTACCACAATCAGATTGGAAAATATACCTGTTCCGCAAAGAGCGCTTAATAGAAGAGATATGGGCTGGAAAACCTGAAAAGCATCTTCAGTACGATGCAACAAAAAAAATAAGCTTTCCTTCTCCAAGAACTTCTTTTGATGCATGGAAACAAATAACCGGCAATACATCCTCACCATGGCTTAAGATCGAGATATCATTCTTAGAGCGCATTGTTTTCCTTATTCAACAAGCAATTGCCAAAAGGAATGCCGAAATAGAACAACTTAACAAAGATCTTGTCCGTTCTAATAATGCGCTCGATACTTTCAGCTATACTCTGACACACGACCTTAAAAATCCGTTGTCATCCATCAAACTGGGAGCACAGATGTTATTGATGAAAAATGATATTCCAAGGGAGCTTTTACTTAAACTGGCGAACAATATATTAGATGCATCAGCGCTTATTACCGAAATGATCGATAAGGTTCATGAATTATCTAAATCGAATTCGGTTGCATTAAACCTTGAAATCTTGGATCCAAAAAGCAATATCCTTTCCATTACTGAGATTGCGAAAAATCAATACGGTGTTGATGGTCTGGATTTTAAAATGGGTGAAATTATTCCTATAAGAGGCGAGCGAACTCTGATCTATCAACTTTTTTTAAATATTATCGGAAATGCGGTTAAGTACAGCAGCAAGCAAGAAAATCCAAAAGTTGAAGTATACAGTACACAATCTGGAACGATGGTAACCTACTTTATTGTAGATAACGGTATTGGAATGGATCTTCAGAAAGAAAATAATATTTTTGATATCTTTCAAAGACTTTCAAACTCCTCAGGATATGATGGTTCTGGAATCGGACTTTCTATTGTAAAAAGAATTATTGATCGATTAGGAGCGGATATTCGAGTTGAAAGTGCTGTAGGAAAAGGAACAACATTTGAGATTATATTTGAGAATGCTGAATAATGTATTCTTCTGTCTTGATCTTTAAGGAACACGATCAGAAATCGTAGCTCCTTATTTTCTATCCTCTTTAATGCTATACAAATTCTCCACTTCTGTGATCAGCTTTTTAATAATTTCAGCTGTAGATTTCCCACTATACCCATTATTAGATTGACCTGTCCAAATACTAACAAACTGGCTATTATTGTTCGCTTTTGCGACTCTTCTCAGTTCGCCGGTTAACTTATTCTGATAAGGATAAGGCAATATATGTCCTTCATCTACTAGATTTGTAAAAACATTTTTGATACCTCGTGCATAACGTCCCGAAAAACTTTTAGTAAGCGCAATAGCTGTTTCATCGACATCCCTTAAACGCTGTTTTTCAAATTGTTCTAACGCACTTTCTGAAGATCCCAAGAGGAGGCTTCCGAGTTGAAATCCTTGTGCTCCCAGGAGTTGCGTAGCCAGTAAGGTCTTGGCATTGTAGATACCGCCTGCATAAATAATCGGTATATTGACGCTATCATAAACTTGAGGTAACAAAGATAAACCTCCTATGGTAGGTATGTCATCGCGACTAAAACTACCCCGATGTCCGCCAGCCTCAAGTCCCTGCACACAAACAATATCAACTCCAGATTTTTCTAAAATAACCGCTTCACTAACAGATGTACAGGTTCCCAGAAGCAGGGTGCCATTATTTTTTAACTTATAAATACTTGGTTCGTCAAGATTACCAAAAGTGAAACTTACAAACCTACATTTTTCCGCAATAAGAGCATCAATTTGGTCATGATAGCTATTGATCTGTATTTCTTCAATGCTGGGCAGATGAACATCGAGATGGTGTTCACGTGCAATATTTTCAATAAAATCTTTGGTTTCAGTATATTTTTCTCTTAACGTATCCGTCAGTTCAGGTATATCATTTACAAAAATATTCACCGCAAAGTTATTTTTTGTCAACTGCTTTGTTGCGCGAATATGTTCAATACATTTTTCAGCAGGCAGGTCGCCCAGGGCAAGAGTACCTAAGCAATCTGCATTAGTCGCCGCAGCTACCATTGCTGGAGTTGTAACACCAAACATTGGTGCTTGTATAATGGGATACTCAACGTCTAATAGTTTGGTTATATTATTTTTCCAGTTCATGATATGGGGTGTTAAATTCCAGCTTTACATCTTATTTAAGAAGTTCATAAACAAATATAAAGCATAATTTTACATCTTTTTAGTCGTTTTTTTTGCTATGTTTTGCATCATACCCTTAAAAATGAAAGCATGGAAAGGCAAAACAGAGTACCAGTACAATCTACCGGATATACCCAGTGGCCGGAATGTTGCTGTTTGGGTAAACGTATCATCTTGATCAATCTTAAATTCTAACCAGGCCTCTCCTGGCAATTTCATTTCGGCATATAACAGTAGTCTACGTTCTTTTTTATCTGCAAGAATTACTCTCCAAAAATCAATGACACTGCCTGTAGACAACGTATCTGAATTTGTTCTTCCTCTTTGTAAACCAACCCCGCCAACCAGTTTATCCAAAAATCCACGAATACCCCATAACCAATCTGCATAATACCATCCTGTTTTCCCTCCTATTGACCAAATATTACGCAAGGCAAGATCCACATCATCCACTTTCATTGATCTGACATCTTTAAAACACCCGTCTTGCGGAACTTCAATAAGTTTAACAAAGCTGTTGGGATACCTTTCTATATTCAGTGCATCTCGCCAGCTCGATATGACTTGATTTTGTTCGATCTTACCAAAGGCCAATTCAATAGCTTGTTCATAACGCATAGGTTTTACATTAATTTTTTCCTGTAGATCATTAGGTTTTGCTATTACATCTACCCGCATACTCTCAACTAAACTACTGGCTAATGGAAACGAAGTAGAGGTAACAAAATATAGCCAATAAGAAGATAACTTGGGTGTCATGACAGGAACGGTAATGATCCAGCGTTTAAGTTTTCGCACTTGTGCGAAACGGAGTAGCATGTCCTTATATGTCATTACATCAGGCCCACCGATATCATAGGTTCTATTAAAGGTAAATTCCTTCATAAGCACTCCTTCTAAAAATGAGAGGACATCACGAATGCCAATTGGCTGGCACCTTGTTTTTAACCATTTCGGAGCAATCATAACCGGTAGCTTCTCGACCAAGTCTCTTATGATCTCGAAACTCGCACTACCCGACCCTACGATAATTCCAGCTCTTAAAGTAGTTAAAGCATAATGGTGCGATTGTAAACGTTCTTCAACATTTAAACGTGATTGCAGGTGTTTTGAAAGCTCTTTGCTATTAACAATACCACTTAAAAAAATAACTTGTTTAATATTTGTTTGTTCGATACTTGCTTTAAAATTAGCAGCTACAGTAAGTTCGGCCTCTGTAAAATCGTTTTCTGAGGATGACATCGAATGCATCAGATAGTAAGCGACATCAATATCCTGCGGAATTTGATCCAAAAAATCATTCTTCAAAAAGTCGACCTCTATCAGTTCAAAATCAAAACCTTCATATTTGCTCCTATCAAAGCGATTCACATCACGAACACAGCATACAACTTGATGATTTTTGTCAAGCAAGACTGGAAGTAAGCGTTGAGCAATATAACCCGTGGCTCCTGTCAATAGTATTTTCATCAGTAAAGATTTTCATTAAGAAACATATAATCCACCACTTCGTAATAGAATTATCTTCAAGCGTCCTGTGATCGTTCAAGAGTCAGCCCGTTAAATACAACGTCAATAAGTATTATCCATGCCCCATGTACATGATAGATCTTGTACTGGACATCTAAAACATGGAGTAATGTACGTTCACATTTCCATTCCGCCAAGTAAAGATAATAACAATTTGTATCGGTAAAAGTAAGTCTTCTGCTATTTAATTTATGTATTTTTCAATTTTACCTTAAATAAAAACTGATAACTTTTGAAAAAATAATTTGATTATATTTTATTTATATTTATATTTGAGATAGTATCGGGCATTGTAGTGGTTATTTAGTCCCAGTAAGTACCTTACGTGATCATTCACCACATCACTTGCCGATTTTTGTTATTCATAAAAAGTGCGCAGTACTCTGTAGAGCTTGATTCCAATCAACCTCTACTAATACATACCTCCTTTTCTTGCTAGCAGATCGATCGACTTCCGCAAGTTATCAAGTTATATCTTATGACATGAAGGGTGGCACAGAATTAAATAATTTTTAATAAAAACTATAATATAATGCAAGAAGGAACAGTAAAATTCTTTAACGTTACCAAAGGTTTCGGTTTTATTACACCATCAAATGGTGGTCAAGATGTATTTGTACATTCAACAGGTTTACTAGATGACATCCGTGAAAACGAGCGTGTTACTTATGAAGTAGAAAACGGTCAAAAAGGTGTTAACGCATTCAATGTACGCGTAGCAAGATAAAAGAATTGGGGAATTATATTGTAATTCTCTCTATTTCTGATGTAGTGATTAGCAATTATGCTAATTAACTACATTTTTTACAATAACCACTCCCACCCACAAATAGTATGGTGCATATCTCATATGCTTATCCTGCGAAACCTCTACAAACTCATAAAAAACTGTATTCAATTGGCCCTCATTCATCTAGCGGCAATGCACATTTATGATAGAAACCTGAGCATAAGCAACTTAAAGCCAATGATACTATTCTTTATTTAAAAGATTCTCCATTTCTAAAACCGCTATTTTTCTATTTTCATGATATCGCTCAACTTCAACATTTACGATTAAGCCATCCACTATAACCGGGCTTCTGATTTCAACAATTTTTGAATCATCATGTAATATCCAAGCTAAAAATTGTCTACCATTATTTAACTCCTTGTAAATATCGGGTTTTCTCATAGCACTAAAAATCTAAAATTCAGCTATAAAGGGGGATTAAACACCCCCTCGGATAACACGCAATAAAATAACGATGATGGCAATCACTAATAGAATATGAATAATCCCACCAGTAAAAAATCCTCCAAAAAAACTGATCGCCCAAATAATTATCAAAATTACGGCGATTGTGTATAATATATTTCCCATAGTAAAGTAATATTAGATTTAAAATAAAGAAGCCGGTAGTATATACCGGCCTGTTCTTGATCAATTTATTTTGCTGCTCCGAGATTAGCTTCGCTCATTGCAATTTCAGTCAATAATACATCTGTATCCTTTTCCTCCGCTAATGTAGCCGCTAACAGTTCTTCTGCTTCACTGTGTTCCATCAATTTCGCATAAGTAACAAGACAACCATAGGTTGCAATCTCGTAATGCTCCACCTTTTGTGCAGCGGCGATCAAAGCAGCATCCAGTACTTCAGGGCTATCCTGGAATTCTTCCAAAATTTCATCAGCCTCGTTTAATAGGCCTTCCATCGCTTTACATTTTTTACCACGAGCGGTCATATCCAGACTCGAGAATACCGCTTTTAATCTTTCAATCTGCCCTTCTGTCTGTTTATAGTGCGTTTTAAATGCTTCTTTTAAACTATCACTATGAGCTCCGTCTGCTAACTTTTTTAAACCTTTAAGCAGTTGCTTTTCCGCACCCAGAATATCTTTCAACTCATCTACAAATAATTCATGTAAGTGCGCATTTGGCATTTCGCCATCTTTGTTTTTTTTAGCCATGATCTTAAGTTTTAATTTAAACTACACTAATAACCTATGGGACAGATAATAGTTCATTACGAAATATAGAACGCGTATAAAAAAGAAGATATTAGGTAAAAATCTCGTTATAAAAAATTTAATACTTCGTCTTCAAATGACTTTTGAAAGCGAAGTATTATTAAGAATAATAATATATAAGAAAAATTGATAAGAAAAAAGCAAACCACTTCTTGTCCTATTTGTTTTATAGATGACAATTATAAAATAATACATATATGGAAGAGGAAAAAATGAATTTGGAAGGTCGACTTATCAACTATCAGGAGTATTATGAGGCTCTAGAACAACCTAAAACTTTTAGCTTTGATTATAGTCCGCAGCGATTAATTATTAAAAATTACACATTACGAAATAAGGATAAATCTCTTTACGCTAAATTCCTCAATACTTTTTTTCCTGATAAGGAAGAGGAAGAGCTCTTAAATTATGATAAGGAGTTATTATATCTCAAAAGATTCGGAAAGGATGAATTGGCGAGATGGCTGATCGATTATAATGTACGCCTATTGCAATCGGATATTAATTCGACAGATAAAGATGCCATTTTTAAGGTTGTTGCAATCCCTGCTGAAGATGATGTAGATAACTACTTAGCAAAGGATCACCTGATACTCCATCATATATTACCGCTTGATGTATTAGAATTCCCATATCCGGTGTGGATAAACATTAAATTGCCACATACAGGATCATAAGCAACTTCATGTTGGAAAAGTCTTTTTATTATTCTAGTAAACTTAAAAATTATAGCGATGTTGTATATTTTAAACGAAGACACTTACGACCTTACTCCTACATTTAGTGAAAATCTGCTGATAGATGGAGCTAATGTGGTGAAAACAACTTTTATTAATTCTAAAAATGAAAAATATTTTATGATTTCTTCCGCTGATGTAGCAGATGCATTTTTTGATGACAACAACGTTGAACTTGATATTTCAGATGCCATCAAAAGAATACAGGAATAAGTTGTTGCCTTTACCGAGCTGAATAGCCCGACACACAAAAGGTTACAAAATAATCTAAAACACAACAATAGAGCCGATTACATCAATTGCAATCGGCTCTTACCTTTAGACCTGCTTTGGTTTTGAAAATACACTCTGTAAGATAACAGATAACATAACAAAAGCACAACCTAAATAAAACGAAGTATTGACCTCTTTACCCTCATTAAAAAATATAAATGCTAAGATTATGGAATAAATAGGTTCTAAATTGAAGCTTAAATTAACCGTAAAGGCAGGTATTACCCGTAAAACTTCCGCAAACAGGACATACAACGTGACGGTACAAAAAGCGGCTAGCAATAATAGGTAGAGTAGATCTGTTGTAGAAGGAAGCAACGTTGTCACTGGAAAAAAATAGAGATAAAATGGTAATAGTATTCCCAAACCGATTGTCCCTCCTACCATTTGATAGTAATTGATGACGATGCTATCATGCTTTTTTACCAACCGCTCATTAAATACAGTATACAATGCTGCAAATGCGGCTGATATAACTCCAAGCCATATCCCAAGCTGATAAGATGAATCAAAATGAAATATTAAACTGATGCCTAATAAAGTTAGGCAACTTAATAAAAGCTGTGGGACTGAAAAAGGTTTTTTGTTGATCAGAGGTTCGAAAATTGCTGTAAATAAGCTTGTCAAACAGTAACAGACCACTCCGATTGATATGTTTGCATATTTTATACTGGCATAGAAAAATATCCAATGGATGGTAATCAACATGCCTACAGAACTTACAGTAAGTTTTTCGGGCATCGACTGCTTGATATCTTTTTTAAGGAACTTTAAAACAAAGAACAATATAATTGCTGATAAAAGTACTCGGTACCACACTAATAAACCCTCGTTTAAGGATATTAATTTACCAAAAACTCCCGTAAAACCGGCTAATATAACAGCAATGTGTAAGCGTAAATATGATTTTTTCATGAAAATGAGCGTATTTCTTTTTTATAGTTAATATCTAAATTTTTGACATACTGATGCACACGGCTTATCAGCCGAAAGTATGTCAATCTATTTTAATAGGACATTACGCTATTGGAGGAGGAAGGCTACTTTTTCTATTCATGATTGATTCAAAAATAACTAATTTTTATTAAACATAAGCAAGATATTGTATTTCTCTGCTTGCTAATATCCCTGAATAAAAGTATTTTGCTGTTATATGAAAATTCATGTATTAAAAGATGGTGACTTCTGCGTCGACAAAAACAAGGTATTTACTCCTTTGGAAGAATTAACAAGCGCGACAGGCCTTAAAATGGCTGTCCAGCCTTTTCTAATTGAGGTTGAGGATCATGTTGTTTTGCTGGATGCAGGGCTAGGGAGATATCATAAAGGATCTCCCGTAATACTTAATAACCTACTAGCCCTCGGTTTCACTCCCTCATGTATTACAACTATTTTATTGTCACATCTCCATAAAGACCATATTGCTGGCTTAGTCAATACACAAGGAAATGAATGGTTTCTGAATTTTCCTGATGCAAAGATTTATATGCAGAAAAGAGAATATCTTTTTGCTAAAAGTAAGACCAATAATCCCTCTTTTGATTTTGACATTTTGGATTTTATTACCGAAAATGCCACCATTGTTTGGATGGACGAAGATAAAGGTATTATATGCTCAGAAATTTCTTTTGAAGTGACAGGCGGCCATACGCCCTTTCATCAGGTGTTTTTAATTCGCGACAAAGAAAGCATTGCCTTCTACGGTGCTGATAACCTCCCAACAGCAGGCTATTTAAAATATCCAATTGCATTTAAGAGCGATTTCGATGGTAAGAAAGCTATGGAGCAACGTACTGAATGGGAAAAACTTGCAAAAGCGGAGCATTGGAAAGTGCTTCTGTATCACGACATGAAAAGAGCTATCTTAGAGTTCTAAAATTTAAGCTGACCATTTAATCCTGCTGTTTAAATTTCATTTCCAAAGCCGCGAAAGTTTTTGATGCCATGAATCAAGCAACTTGTAGCAATAACTGCTGCAGTACCCATGCTAACAAGGAAGATAGCTGTTCCGTTATCTCTATTGGCAACCGCTACAGCTATTAATGCCCATACTCCTACTAAAGCATATTCGCGCATATTACGCTTCCAGGTCATAAAAACATTAACAATACCCGCTACAATTACCATGATCATTGTCCAGTATACCGGTGAAATATTCCATCCATTCCAATCGATTTTAACGAGATAAGCGGCTATGTTTGCGATTAATGCAACCGATATCCACCCTGCATATAGCGAGAATGGCCACCAAACGAATGCGACAATACGAAATGGAGGATTAGTCAGTGCTACGTTAACATTCACAACAATCTTCAATAACGTTAGCAGTAACAAAATCATCAATAATACAGAAATTCCGATATAATCTGTCAACCAAGCAATAACCCATATACTATTTAACAGGCATGAAACCGTAAACCATGCTCCTACCCGATCTATAATTTGGCTCTCTTTCTTTGCTTTCAATATGAAAAATGAATACGTAACAAAACCGATCAAAAGCAAATAGATCAGTCCCCAGATAGAGAAAGCAAACGACGCGGGAGTAAAAAAGTTATGATAGTCATCGGAAACAGTTTTCATTGTTCTGCCATTTATGAAACCGGTATTCGATAAGTAATTAATAACGATCGTAGTTAATAAAGCCACAAGATTAGTAATCGCAAAGGTAATATTTCTCATAGTATGTTGATTATAATTCAATAACAATCAAACAACGTAGTCGTTTGCCATTCATATGTTAAAATTTACACCTCATGGGATCAAAGCTTCTTTTGCCAATTTATTTCAACTTCATCGAACTTTTATGATCCGAAAAAGATTCTAAAGTGATAAAAGAAATATAATTAAGATGGGATCAAATGAATTTGTATTCAAATTTTCGATGAATTCGAGACTTTGCCTAGTGCAGAAAGATAGCGTAAGCAATTCCAGTCACTAGTATAGTTCTCACTGAGAAGCATGAATTTTATTTTAAGTAAAACATAACTTTTACACGTTGCTCTACCTGGTAAATCTTTTTGAAAACCATCATATTTCTATAGTAAGATAGTTTCGCAAAAAAATAGGGTCACAGCCTGTTCAAAGCTGAGACCCTTTTATATACCAAATTAATAGCACGGTGATGAACCGAATATTAAAATTAATAACTATTACTTCTTATTTTCAACAATGTGTCCTAAAACCCGTATTTAATTTCAACATACGGTACAAATACGAAAGCGAACATAAAGAAAATGGATATTCACGCACGTTATCACTTTATAAAAATAAAAATTATGATCCTAGAAAATTTAATCGGAATCACTGCCGGAATTTTAACATCAATATCCATGTTGCCTCAGCTTTTAAAAGTGATAAAGGAAAAAACCGTTGAAGACCTTTCTTTGCCCATGATCATTATCCTGATAACGGGCTTATCCTTATGGGTGTGGTATGGAATAATAAAGAATGAATTACCGATTATTATTTCAAACGCTTTTGCTGTACTAGTCAATTTGTTTTTACTGAGTTATTACCTGAGATTTAAGGACAAATAAGTATAGCAACTAGGATCTTCTCTCCTTATTACCTATTTACTTTTTTACTAATCTCTAAAACTCGAACCTTTTGCTTTATCAGTTGTTGTATAAGAAATGCATCAAAACCAATACGAAACAAAAACCATGACTAGCAACCAAAAGACAGCAACCGAATAAGGGTAATCTTAATTGCTATCCATAACAGTTTACTATTCTGGGTGGAAGTATGATGTTGGTAAGATAAAATTTCAAAAAAAATCACTTATAATAAAAAAAGATGAATGTAAAACGAATTTTCGGAACGATACTGACGCTATTAGGTGTTGTAGGAATGATTTATACGGGCTATGAATTGGTTAATAAGAGTACGGCTTATACGACGCTCATCGTAGTCGGAATTATTGGACTAATCTTTTTCTTCTCTGGAATAGGCTTGGTTAAAAACACCAAGGACGAAGCGTAATGCAATTCCAAAAACTTCCTTAATTGCTAATTTATATGACTATTAGTACAAAATTGTGCAGTTATTCTTTATCTTTAAATACAAAAAGAGACGTACAGCATGAATAAGATTGATATATCTGATAATTTAGCAATTCTGGAAAAGGAAAATAATGAACTTAGAAATCGCGTTGCTGAACTCTCCGACTTTATTGAAAATGGTTCTGTCCCATTACATTGGGTGGATGAGAGCGGGATTATTATTTGGGCAAACCAAGCAGAATTAGATCTATTGGGTTATGACAAAGAAGAATATATTGGCCATCCGATCAGTGATTTCCATAAGGATGCAGCAGTAATCGAAGAAATTCTTAACCGCCTTACCGCCAAAGAAACCATACGGGATTTTCCTGCAAGATTGAAATGTAAAAATGGTTCTATTAAGTATGTTGTAATCAGTTCAAATGTACTTTTCAAAGATGGAAAGTTTATACATTCTCGCTGTTTTACAAAAGATGTAACGCCGCTGGTTGAAGAAGAAAAAAGGAAAAACAAGCTCATGACTTTACTGGAAGAGAGTGAAGAACGACTTAGACTGGCCATTGAGGCCACTGATCTAGGCACTTGGGACTGGGATTTTGAAGAAAACAAACTCTATATTTCTAAACAAGCCGAAAAAATTCTTGGGCTACACCTCAATGACCTTAACTACCACCACATTTTAGAGCTCCTTCACCCAGAGGATCAAAATAACGTTAACTTTATAATACAAAAGCTAAAAGAAAGCAGTTCCAATTCACACTTTGATTTTCTATGCCGGGTATTAAAGAGCGATAAAAATAGTACCATATGGATACGCTTTCAAGGAGCTACCTATATGGATAATACAAATAAGATGCATAGAATTATTGGTTCGGTACTTGATATTACTGAACTTAAAAATTCGGAAACTAAAAATGCTGAACTGGCGGCAATTGTTAATTCTTCCAATGATGCCATTGTCAGTAAAACTTTAGAAGGCATCGTAACAAGCTGGAACGCTGCAGCAGAAGAATTATTTGGGTTTAAAGCTGGTGAAATAATCGGTCAGCCTATTTTGAAGTTAATTCCTGAAAACCGCAAAAGTGAAGAGGATCATATCCTTGCGAAATTACGAGCTGGTCAATCATTAAAACACTTTGAGACTATTCGTATCTCCAAAACGGGACAGCTGCTGGACGTGTCTCTAACCATATCACCCATTAGGGATATTACTGGTCAAATAATAGGAGTTTCAAAAATTGCTAGGGATATTTCTGAAAAAAAACAGGAAGAAAGGAGGAAAAATGATTTTATCTCCATGGTGAGCCATGAACTGAAAACTCCGCTTACCTCCATTTTATTATTTACTCAGATCATGCAGAAAAATTACCAGGACAATAAAAATGATCTGGGTAAACAGATGAGTAACAAAATTGAAACCCAGTCTAAAAAAATGATTGCCATGATACGGGATTTCCTCAGCCTCGCCAGGATTGAAGAAGATCAATTGCAAATAAATAAAGAGTCCATAACACTTCTATCTTTATTTGAGGAAGTGCGAGAGGAAGCGCAATTGATGATATCTAAGCATAAAATTAAGTTTGCCTGCGCAGAACCAATTACAATCTTTGCAGATCATGATAAAATAGCACAGGTCTTTACCAATTTGATTTCAAATGCAATAAAATATTCACCTGCCGGTGGTACCATCACGATTGGTTGTGAGAAAAAAGACGGGAAAGTCAAATTGTTTGTTAGTGACGAAGGTATCGGAATTGCTAAAGAAGATCAAGAAAAGTTATTTAACCGTTTCTACAGAGTTGATAATGATGAAATTGCACACATATCAGGGTTCGGCATCGGGCTTTACATTGTTTCTGAGATCCTGCGTTATCATGATTCAGCAATTGAAGTAGAAAGCGAGAAAGGATCTGGAACGACCTTCTACTTTTCACTTGATGAGATCGGTGATCCAATCCCTAGCTAGGAATAAACATAAATAGAAACGTCCAATTAGTCATTAAATTATCCTGGGATCTATCCAGAAAATATCACGTAATAACACGAGTTCTTGCGGGTTAATTAGATTATAGATCATTTCCTCTGTATCATCTAAAATTCCCCAATGATGGTCATGCTCTTTCACAGCAAGTACTTTCAGAATAGCATCTTCGTCACATATCCAAATATCTGATTCCATAACGGTTACATGATGCTTTTTAAACCATTTTTCAGCTTGATTTGCATCCAGACACATTAGCGTTCCGGTCAGTTCTTCTATATCCCGCCTTTCATAAGTCACATGCTCCTGATAGTACATCGCTAGGTATTTAAAATAAATGTCGTGGTCCCCCGTACGTAAGGCATGATTCCGGATCAGTAGCCGTTGTGGATCGAATGAAAAATCGTAAATTTCTGGATTGGCTGTGAAATGATAACGAAGATCATATAGTCTACATTTCTGCTGCAAACGTTGCGAATGATCATCTTCTACAAATACTTCTCCACCAAATTTATTATCATCTATGTGTTTTAAAACCTGATCTATTACGAGAATGGTCGGCTTTTTTAGATAAGTATTACTTCCATTAAAATTCATTTGTAGAAGATATTCGTGCACATTGTGAACCCGGAGAGGTTGCCATGTCGAGTTAGATAAATCAAGAGAATTATAGGACGTCAATAAGTTATATCCTCTGCACTTGAGATCTAGAAGTAAGGGTCGGGATAAGGAAGTGAATCGCATAACATGTAGGATTAGGTAAATAAAAAATTTTACTTCATAGTAGTTTGTTGTTATTATAGAACAAATCTGTAATTCAAGTTGTTTGCTTTTTTATTCGGTTTTTGAAGAAAATTTATAATTTCTTTTTATCTGGAATATAAGAATCAACTTTATAAGCGCTTATGTGTTATACAATTACAGTTCACAAAAGATTTTAGTGAGTCACCGATTTTATGGAACTCATTGCTTTGATATTGTTTATTTAACTACTAGAAAGGAGAATTTATGCCCTGGTACAACAATGATTATCCACCGTCCTATAAAAACCAGCCCGTTGAAATTCGTGATAAAGCTGTAGAAATTGCGAATGCGCTATTAAAAGAAGGCGCCAGTGAAGGAACGGCTATTGCAATAGGACTAAAGCTTGCGCGAGAACATTTTGCAAAAAAGGAGGCTGATAATAATATCGCAAAACTTATGGATGATCACGATACGTGATCATCTACCAGCTTCACTCTAATTTATATCAATAATTTGAAATTTACCTAAATGGTTCATTAATATGATAATAATCACAATACGATGCATTCTTAATGGCCGATTGTTAAATAAAGATCGTGTCGCTATTGTAAATTCCATTAATCAGGACTGCAGTAATGAAATTTTTCTTACCCTTGTCTTCTGATTTAAAAAATGAATATGCTCTTAGTCTGATGCGGGTTAGCATAGCAATAAGCAGATTAATCACTAAGCCTAAAAATGACAGGACCGGAATAAATAAAAGTACAATCAGGTTTTTCATATTTAAAAGTTATAACGGAAATACTATTATAAAACAAAGTGAAATAAAAGTGGTTAATAAAATATTTTAAAACAGGTATAATTTGGTAAGAAATCATTGTATGTACGTGAGACTACAAGTCAAAATACCTGATTGATAAAATCATAACTTTCTGTCCAGAATAGTAAGAAAATACCTGTTTTTTTCAAATACTACGCATTCGAAGCGTCTTCTTAAACATTGTTCGTTTCAAGCCGTTCTTACTTTGGGAAATCTCAGCTAAGAAGAGAGTAATGTAAACTTTAAAATGTAAAACAATGGCAAAAGATCACGGAAAACAGATTAAAGACGATGCTCAATATGAAGCATTACGCAAGAAAGGAATGAGTAAGGAAAAATCCGCACGAATTGCAAATTCTCCGGATGCCAGCAAGAAAGGCGGAGAAGCTACTGACTTGGATTCGAGGACAAAATCGGATCTACTTGCAGAAGCAAAAAAAATTGGCATAGCCGGTAGGCATTCAATGAAAAAAGATGAACTGATAAAGGCTATTAGGAACCATTAAATTTATTTCAATTAATCAAAATAATTTCTTCCGCATATTACATGTGGCGGTGGAATTGAATATTAACAAAACATTTCCTTCACAAATTTGGAGCACATGAAAACATTAACACCTTCATCTCACCCATCTGTCGCTCTAAATCTACGTTACGTTACAGATACGGAACCTGGTTATTGCCGCACATACACAAAAGGCAAATTCACTTATCTATCCAAGAACAAGCCTATCAAAAATAAAAATACTTTAAAGCGGATAGCGTCTCTTGTGATTCCACCAGCATGGGAAAATGTCTGGATATGCAAATTTAAAAATGGTCATATACAGGCAACAGGTATTGATAAGCGTGGTAGGAAGCAATATATTTATCATCTGGACTGGTCAACCATACGCAATGTCAAAAAATTTGATCGTTTACTAGGCTTTGCAAATAAGATGAAATTACTCCGCACGCAATTGCGGAAAGATCTACGGAAAAAGAAATTATCCAAAGAAAAAGTCTGTGCGATTGCAATCTCTACCATGAATGCAACTTACATACGTGCAGGTAACAAATCCTATGAACATAACTACGGCTCATATGGGCTCACCACATTGAAAAACAGACATGTCAAAATTGACAAAAATGAAATCTTTTTTAAATTTAAAGGAAAAAAAGGCGTACTTCAGCAGGTTTATATCAAGGAAGCAAAAATAGCTAAAATGCTTAAAAACGTCAAAGAAATCCCCGGTCAGGAGCTTTTTCAATATTACGATCATGATGGTGCTATTCAACGGCTTGATTCAGGAGATCTGAACCGCTATTTAAAACAAGCGATGCAAGAAGATTATACCTGTAAAGATTTTCGTACATGGGCAGGTTGCACGCTTGCCTTTATGATGATGGCTAATGAGCCTTATGGCGAACTTATTTCTGAACGTAAAAAAGTACTGGTCACCATCCTTGATCATGTCGCTAAACAACTCGGCAATACCAGATCAGTTACAAGGAACTATTATATTCATCCGGAATTGCAGAAACAGTATGTAGAGGGTGATTTAAAAAATGAATTATTAAAACTTAAAGGGAAAATGGTGCAAAATACAGATGGTGCGACCGAAAAAGCGCTGCTGAAATTTATCAGATCACGTTGTGAAAAATAACCTATTACATGTGATCATCGTGCAAACTATGAAAAAAGGGGCAATTGCCCCTTTTCCCTGTTAACCTCAATATTGAAATGATTTTTTATACTAAACGCTTGATATAATTAAATCGTATCGGAAATGGTATCTCGTAACAATTTAATCTGGTCGTGCGCAACCAATTGTTTACTTAATTGATTTTCAATTAAGCTGACCACATGGATGGATAAAGCCTCCCGATCTTCTTCAAGGGTCTTCCTATAGGTAGCTTTAAAAGCATCTTCTCCTTTTTCACAGCTTTCCAATAGACTTTTACGATCATTTCCCGAAATATTAACTTTTATATTCATCCAAAGTCTAAAAAGTTTACCGCTCAACATCGTACTGTCTGTAGGTTGTTCACCTTCAAGTGTGACATATGGAGTAAGCTCGGTAATAAACTGTTCTGACTGCAGGATATATTTGGCAAATATACCACCTAGATCATCGATCCGCATACTATGTGCTAGATCTAATGCTTCTCTATATCCAGCTATCCTATCGTTGTTAATTTTTATCAGATCATTGATAATTGCCGGATCATTTGCTCTGTTTTCCATAGCTCTATTTTTTGAAATATAAATTTAAAACTCTTGATTTATCTAGAAAACAACCTCAAGGCAGAAATAGTTTAAATCATAATCATTTCGGGTATTTAGAACATTTGAATCGTATTTATAACCCCTAGGGGAAGTACTGAAGCATGCATGATGGCTTTAAAAGAATAGATTAATTTCGTTTTGTGTTGATTGCTTTACTCCATTCTGTATGTCTACATCGTGGACATTTTGATTCTCTATTATGCAATTGTTCGATAAAACCACAATACATGCAGGCGTGAAAGTCATATAACTGAAATGATTCAACTTTTTTATAATCATCTGGAAATAAAGGCAGACCATACTTCACCTCATCTTCTGGGTAAAATAAAATACTCATCGAACCATCAATTTCTAATAAGGCCATTCTCACTTGACCTAAGTGTTCAACCGACTGATTACGTAGTTCGGAAAAGAATTCCATTTTTGAAAAGTCACCATCATGTTCATGTTTTAAATCAAACATTCCATCCCTAACAACTACCATCGCTTCGCCTTCTAAAATCTTATTGATAAACACCGATTTTGATGATAACCAAGTTATAAATTTATAGATAATGATAACCGAAAATAATACAACAAAGGCATAAATAACGGGTAATTCTTCTTGAAACATGGGATCACCAGCCGCCGATCCGAGACTCAGAATAATCGCCACCTCGAAAAGCGTTAATTGCCTTACACCTTTTTTTCCTGAAAGCCTAAGAATCACCAATATCAGGATAAACATGATGACTGACCGTCCCACAATTTCTAAAAGGAAATCCCATTCCGCGCCTTCCCAAATTATCTTTTTCATTTCAAACATACGTCCTCTGCACTAAGGTTTTACCTGCTCACGAGGAAATGTATCTGGCTCTGGCATATCATTCAATTGATCATTTTGAGGATGAACGCCGGCTTCCCCGTCACCTTCCTGCTTTTTATTTCTCTTATCTACAACTGAGGTAATTGTTTTCTTTTTCTTCGGTTGCTTGTCCTTATCAACAATACCGACTTTTGCATTTTCATTTTTAGTAGCCATAATCGTATTCATTTAGTTTATTGTAATGATATAACGTGGTGCTATGTCAAAAGTTTGTATTTCAATTACCGTAACAAATACCTGAAATTAACGACAGTATACCTGATCAATGCTTCAAAAATATACTTTAAACGTGCATCACGTATCCTTCTACTTATCCTAAAGTATTCTTAAACAAACTTTTAGTCTTTCAGAATTGTTCTTTTGGTGATGACATCATAAATACTTATAGCTTTAAATCAAATCACTATGGATGAGACTTATGCATATGTACATGAATTGCTGAATCGCCAGATGGCACTTCGAGCAAAAATTGAAGATAGCCCCATTGCAGGTGATATTCAATTTGAGTATGGACATGATTATTATCAGGAAGAAACGAGGTGCATGGGATTGCGCATGATCAGAGATGGATTGGATAAAGAAGGCGAAAAATTAATCTTAGATTTTACAACTGAACACTACCCTGGCAATGAAGAAAACGAAAAGAAATGGATTGGTAAGATGATGCGGTACCTTAACGCAATTACTCCAACACTTATTGACAATTTACTTGCAGAGGGTTATACTGCTTTACAGAGTAATGTAGAACTTCCAAATGAGAATGCCATCTTCTATCCTATCTACGATTTAAATACGGACACAAAACGCCTCTTATTTATGGATAGTAATATTTTAATCGATCTGAAGCAGGCAGATGCATATGAAAATTTGCAGGGTTGGGTCTATTATACTTCTACATAATGGAGAATTTACAAAATCAGATAGTTCCTCAACCCAAGTAAATCTATTGATTCACATGAACATAAGTTCATTTTTAATTGTTATTCTATTAAAAAGATGAAGAATATTATTCCAACCCAGAAAGAAGGCAATAAACTTGACTGTTTTGAAACAGTTGAGTTTACAAGCACTGAAATTGCCAGCGAGGCTTTTATTATAGCATCCTACAACCTATTGGCGGTCAATGAATGGCACAAAATTGCAGAACTTCCTGCGGCGGTATTTAAGCTTGTTGACAACAATGGTCTCGAATTGCATCGTCCACTTCAGTTACACGATTACATCAAAATTGATATTCCAGGACCTGGATTACCCCGAACAAAAGGTTATGACTGGGTTAACGTTGTGCATATGGAATCTAAGGAAATGGCCGAATTTAAAATCCTATCAGTCAGTCTAAAGCCATGTCCAGATCCTACTGATCCTGAAAATAAAGAAACAGCACATTTTTTTGAGGGAATAGCGACTTCGACTTTGATTGTTGAGCAAAGAAATAACAGTTTATTGTTTCAGTATGCTGGACGAAATGAGGTTTTAAATACCGAAAATACGCATATCATCGATAATGTCCGAAACTTTATGGTAGGACTTGGTGCGGTTTTGGGGGCATCTTATCCGCAATGGAAGGCCCTTATTAAAGGTTTTGCTAATGATGTTAAAGAAGTGTAATTTACAAATCAGATGCTTTGATTTACAAATATTCAAAATACTTCTGCTTCTTTCCTTTTTAAGGATCAAACGTTAATCAGGCATATTAAAGACTGCATAATCATTAAAATAAACCCTCGTTATGAATAAAAATGCTGTGATCTTCATTTCTAAAAATCACAGCATCAGTTTTTTTATGATACTGCGGTACTGTTCTTACTATAGTTTTCAATTACAGATAGGATATCCAACAGATCACTAATAACCTGATCCGGATTGGCAGTAGCCAATTGTACAGCGGTATGTGCTCCTGTGGTGATACCTATGCTCAATCCACAGCCTGCATTTTGTCCTTCTTGAATGTCAATCGTTGAATCGCCAATTTTTGCAACTGTTGAAGCATCGGTAATACCCATCTTCGCCATTGCTAATTGAATCATATCTGGTTCTGGTCGATTATGTTCAACATCCGAAGCAGTAATGAGAAGATCAATGTCTTTACCTACTTCCCAATTCAGTTTTTTCAATAATGATTCTGCTGTCAATCGATCATATCCAGTATTAAGTACTCTTAAAATACCCATATCTTTTAACTTTATGAAAAGTACTGCCGCATTAGTACATGGATAAATGGTTTCCACTTCATAAGCACTTTTAAGCTGCACAAGAAACAATTGAAAAATCTCTGTTGCCAATTGATCATTTTCTAAATCTAAACTATTTTTCAAGATAGTTTTTATAGCTTCCAACTTTTCTTTACCTGCACCATGCTCTAAAACTTCTTCTAAACTAAGATCAAAACCACCAACGCTATTGATTGCATTTCTAAGTGTTTTATAAACGATGTTATCTTCATTAACAGTTGTTCCCGCCATATCAAATACGACCATCTTAATTTTACTTTCCATATCTTTCTATTGTGTTATTATGCTATTATTTATTTTAATCAATCTATATAGGCTGTATGAGGCCTTTATGCCTATTTCGGCTACATTTAAAACTCAATCATAATTAATTTCCACCTTTGTCCTCAAAGCATGTCCGTATTCCTTATTCTCAGTATTTACAGGCGCTATCCTGTCAAGAGGATGTAAAACAAACCTTTTAGAAAAGGTTCTAATCTAAAAACAAGTCGATTATAGCCTTTAATTTCCTTCCATACAGTTATGTATGAACTTATATGAGCCCTGTTACACAACAATCTTCCCTCGCATACAATCTCACGTTTCTATATGTTTAACAAAACTAAACTTTGTTCATTAAAACTAAACAAAATTTATGTTAAATTTTTATTAATTATTTTTAAACACGATCATGAGTAGCTAAAAGTTTCGAAAACGGTGTGTTTAGATCCTTAAGGAATTGCTGAATAGACATCTTAATACTTTATAATGACTCATACAGCTAAATTTATTGTTAAATTTGTATAGGGAATAATTCTTTCAATTTCTATTACATAAATACGCTCAGAGACACTTTCGTTTTTTTGGAATGGTAGAATTATTTTTAAGGCAAACATAATTTTGTGCATGAAATTTTTATTTAAAATATTTTTTCTTCTTTTTATAATCTTCGGGATCTTCTTTGGTGAAAGCAAGGCCAATGATATTCAATATCTCGCTAGCCCTTGGGTACAGCAATTTACAAAATCTACTTACAAAGCCGGCAATCAAAACTGGGGCTTGAGTGTCGATCAGAATGGTCTGATTTACGCCGCTAATTCTGATGGTTTATTAGAGTATGATGGCGCATACTGGAATCTCTATCCTCACCCTAATAAAGGTATCGTCCGTGTTGCACAGGTACATCCAGATGGGAAAATCTATACGGGAGGCCAATCAGAATTTGGCTATTGGCTGAAAAACAATAATGGTCGTTTAACCTACCATTCCATAAGTAAGCGCTTACTTAAAGATCTTAATGATGAGATCTGGAAAATAATCATTCAAGACCATCGGATTATCTTCCAATCTTTCTCTACGATCTATATTTATGAAAATGACAAGATCAAAACTATTACTGAAGATGGAGAGCCTTTTCTATTTGCATTTCAAGCAAATAAGAGAATTTTCGTAGAAAAAATACCGAGTGGACTTCATGAACTAAAAAATAATAAGCTCATTCCTGTTTCGGGTAAAGAGCAGTTAAAGGGACATAACATTTTAAGTATTCTTCCTTTTGATGCAGCGTCATTCTTAATTGGAACAGCTAAAGGCGGATTATTTTTAATGAGCAAATCTGGAGAAATAACGCCCTGGAAAAATGACATCAATGAAGAATTAAAAAATGTACAGATCAACAATGGGATCAAGCTACTCAACCATTATTACGTATTCGGAACGATCTTAAACGGTATCTACATTCTTGATGAAAATGGATCTTTTGTTCAGCATATTAATAAAAGTGTTGGTTTGCAAAACAATACTGTTCTTAGTCTAACAGTAGATAAACAGTCAAATATATGGTCTGGTCTGGACAATGGTATTGACCGCATTGCGATTAATGCTGATCTCTACTATTATTCGGATAACTCAGGAAAACTTGGCACCATCTATTCTGCAAAAATTTACCAAGGATATCTTTATTTAGGGACTAATCAAGGTCTATTTTATACTTCATGGAATCCGAACAAAAAATATCAACCTATAGACTTTAAGATGATCCATGGCTCTCAGGGCCAAGTATGGAATCTAGAGGTAATCAATAACGTATTGGTATGTGGACATAATACAGGTACCTTTCAAATTCAAGGTACAGCGATGTCCTTATTATCACCAAAAACAGGTGGTTGGGTTATCAAACTGCTTTCCCCTCATGCACCATATGTATTACAGGGAAATTATACAGGTGTGTCCCTATTTAAAAGTTTACCTAATGCATTAACTTATCAGACGCAATATCCTAATTTCAGATCTGGCGTACAATTGTTAGAAACACAAAGTAAAAATTCGGTTTGGGCGGCAGGTTATAATGAACTGAATCTACTTAAATTTTCAGATGATTATAGTGTTATTAAACAGATTAAACCCTATGCCCAAAAAAATGGTTTACCCAAATCGGGTTATTTAGGTGTTTACAAATTGGCCGCCATCAATGTTTTTACGACAGATAGTGGACTATATGTTTATGACGAGCTTATTGATAAATTCACGCCCTATCATCAATTAAACAATAAATTGGGCACATTCTCCAAAGCAAATAAGATCATACCAGCAGGAAATAATAGCTATTGGTTTATTAATAAAACCAGAATTGCTTTAGTCGATTTATTACAAGGAGGGCAAATTCGGGTTGATTCCATCAAATTAGCTTCTCTAGAAGATAATATGATGAAATATTATGAAAATATCTCGGCTCTCAATCCTAATCAATACCTGATCAGTATCGATAATGGCTTCTCTTTGCTCAATTTGGGAAGGGATAATTTTAAACCCACTGATGTGCCGGCTCCCCTCATCAGGAATATCAGATCTCTTTTCTCAACGGACAGTATAGATTTTAATAATGATAAAGAAATAGTTGAGATAAAATACAAAAACAACAGTATACAAGTATCTTATGCGCTACCTTATTACACTGAAACTGCTGTTCAATATCAATTTAAATTAACAAACACGCAGGAGGAATGGTCTGATTGGTCTAAATTACCCTACAAAGAGTTTACGAATCTGGCAGTTGGTCAGTATATATTTACAATTCGTGCAAAACTGCCAAACGGTTTTATCACTAAGGAAACAAAAGTTGAAATCGAAATCCTACCTCCATGGTATAGAACCTGGTATGCTTATTTAGGGTATTTAATATTACTGGTTTTAGCAATAAAAGAAGTCCGTAAATGGTACAACAAAAAGCTAATTAAACATGAGAAACAGGTAAAAAAGGCTTATTTGCTTAAACAAGAGGAACTTTTAAAGCAGGAAGCAATCCGAGCACAGCAACACTTGATCGAAATTAAAAATAAGCAACTGGAACAGGAATTATATAATAAGAATAGAGAACTGACTAATGCTACGATGAATATTGTGCAAAAGAATGAATTATTAAATGCACTGAATCACGAATTATTACAGTTGAAGGACGAAAATGGAAATAAACTGCAACCTGAGCAATTACAAAAAGTGGCCAAGATCCTTAAAAATGCTTATGAAGATAATATGGACTGGCATCTGTTTGAGCAGAGTTTTAATGAAACTCATGAGAATTTCTTTAAAAAGTTAAAGCATCAATTTCCCGAATTAATGCCCAATGATTTAAAACTCTGTGCCTATCTGAGGTTGAACATGAGCAGTAAAGAAATTGCCAGCTTATTAAATATAACGACACGTGGTGTCGAGATTAGACGTTACCGATTACGTAAAAAATTGAATATAACAACTGAACAGAATTTAACTGATTTTTTAATGAATATTAGTTAGAAAAATGCCCTTAATCGTGGAACCCTATCTACGACATGAGATCATTTTGTTATTAAAACACACTAAAACACTACATCATTACCTCTCACGCGCTATAGTGTGCTTTAAACACTTAGTATTAAATAAAGTAATATATCACTTACTTTAATAATCTGACTATCAGCAAAGTTATTTCTTTAAATTGAATTTTTACGTTTATCTCAAATGGTGATGTATTAATGTATAAGTGTTAAATTATACATTTCGCATACTACATCACATCTTTGCTGTATCAAAATTTAATGAAAGGGTTAAATTTTGTTAACAAACATTCAGATTAATTGGAATTGATAAATTAAAATAACACAAAAGTCACACCTATGAGGAAGTTATTTACATTACTATTACTCCCAGCATTTTGCCAATTCAATGTGTCAGTTTATGCACAGAGTGGAAAAGTGATCACTGGAAAAATTACAGCTAAATCTTCAAACGCTGTACTTTCAGGAGTAACCATTGCGGTTAAAGGAACTAGCGTTGCTACGCAATCTGACGCGAATGGAGAATTTAAAATTACAGCAGACCCCAATCAGGTTTTAATTTTCCGCTATATCGGTTATGATGGAAAAGAAGTTGTAATTGGTCAACAGAACAATGTACAAGTCAATCTAGAAGAACAAAATACGGCTTTAGATGAAATCGTGGTTATTGGTTATGGTACAGCTAAGAAAGTCGATCTAACTGGTTCTATAGGCCGTGTTACTTCAAGTGACATTGTAAAACAACCGGCATTGAATGCTGTTCAATCTGTACAGGGCAAGATATCTGGTGTTAACATCATTGCTAATGAAGCTCCGGGCTCTGCTCCTACAGTGATTATCCGTGGTCTAGGAACAGCTTCTGGTGGTCGTGAACCTTTATATATTGTCGACGGTTTCCCTGTTGATAACATTACCAATATCAACTCCGCGGATATTGTGTCGATTGACATCTTAAAAGATGCTTCTTCAGCTTCAATCTACGGTTTAAGAGCTGCCAATGGTGTAATACTAGTAACGACTAAAAAAGGGAAAGCAGGACGTGCTCAAATTACATATGATGGGTACGTTGGTGCTAAAGGAATTCTCAACCGTGTTAAAATGGCTGATGCCAATGAGTATGTCACTCATTTTAATGAAAACTTAAAAGGTATTGGTACAAAAACAGGATTTTTAGCTTCAGATCAAAAAAACAATACCGATTGGTACGACGAACTTTTACAGACTGGTATAGTGACCAATAACGTCGTTAGCTTATCTGGAGGTTCAGATGCAGTAGATTATTTCTTTAGTTATAACAATTTTACAGAAAAAGGAATTACAGAAGGATCTCAATATGTCCGCAACACAATCCGTAATAATAATACCTACAAATTCTTTGATAATAAATTAAAACTAAGCCAGACTTTAAATATTTCTTTTGCAAACGACCGTACTAAGCCATTAAGTGCTTTTGATGCTGCCTACCGTCAGTCACCCTTAGTTCCTGTTATGTATGAAAACGGACGCTACGGTAGACCTATTTACAATAAAACAACTGGTGAAGCAACCTATATCGTTGGAGCAGGTCAAGTTGGCGGAAAGTTAAACGACACCGGTAACCCTGTGTATGAAAACAAAATGCAGCAGCAGTATAATAAAAACTTGAGCATTCAAGGTGGACTTCAAGCGGAATATCAAATCACCAGCGATTTGAAATTCACTTCTCGCTTAGGAGTTACTAAATACTTTTCGCAAAACAGAGGCTTTAATGATATAAGAGACCGTTATCTCAATGTAGATCCTCTAAATACAGTTGCGGAATTCGAGCGTTTGAAGGCACAAAACCCGACTTCTTTGACTTATGCGAACAACAGTTTAAATATCGCTAAAACAGAGACTTTCCGATGGACATGGGAAAATTTTGTCTCCTATCAAAAAAGCTTCGGAAAGCATAATATAGACGCTACTTTAGGTAATTCAAGAGAGAAATTTGGAATTGGAAATATGTCTGACCTAACAGGTTATGACGTGCCTAATCAATCACAATACTGGAATATTGATCTAGCATCATCAACGTATACGAAGCAAATCAAACAAACCTATTATACACCAACCGCATTGGTATCTTATTTTGCCCGTGCACAGTATAATTACGACTCGAAATACTATTTAACTGCAACCGTACGTCGCGATGGTTCAAGTAAATTTAAAGCATCAGGCGAATACTTTGATATCTTTCCTTCTTTTGGAGCGGGGTGGACCGTATCCAACGAGAGCTTTATGCAAGGATCAGGCATCGACTTCTTAAAATTAAGAGCGAACTGGGGCCGATTAGGTAATCAAAACGTGCCTTTGAACGTTTCGCAAATATTATCATCTCCAGGATCCGATAACTACAATTATGTTTTTGGGCCCGGTCAGGATTTAGTATTTGGAGCAGCATACGGAAGTCCGGCACGAAATCTGGGTTGGGAAGTAACTGAAGAATCGGGATTAGGACTTGATTTTACTTTATTGAATAACCGTTTAAGTGGTAACGTTGATTATTACAACAAGTCTAATACGAATGTTATTTTAGAGGTAAAACCTTTACTAAATTCACCATTTTCTCAAAAATATTTTGATCATGGCGGAAAAGTGTCTAACCAGGGAGTTGAGATTGGTTTAAACTGGACGGATCAAATTAATGAAAACTTATCCTACAGTATCGGCGGTAACTATTCTTACAACAAAAACACATTGAAAGAGGTAAAACCAGCATATGACGGAGCTATAGGTGGAAGCTTAAATAATGGACAAATCACAAAACAATTAAAAGAAGGGCAACCTATTTATGCTTGGTACATGTATGAAGCAGTTGGAGTGTGGCAAACAGAAGCTGAAATTGCTAATGGCGTAGCAACAACTGGAGCAAAACCTGGGTATTTAAAATACAAAGATCAGAATGAAGATGGTGTTATCGATGAAAATGATAAAATCTTTCATGGTTCATACCTTCCTTCATCTACATTTGGTTTAAACCTAAGTGTCAACTATAAAAAATGGGATTTTACAGCTCAAGGTTATGGCGTTGCAGGAAATAAAATCTACAATGGTCTAAAAGGTACTCGTGTTGATGGTGGAGAAAACATTACAAAAGAAACTTTTGACAACCGTTGGACTGGAGCAGGAACCTCTAATACACATCCTGGGGCAGCGCACGACGCTTTAGCTTCCAGTTACTATTTAGAGTCAGGAGCATATTTTAGAATCAATAATTTAACATTAGGTTATACCATTCCGAAATTATACAACTCAACTTCTAAAATTAGAATGTACGTAACAGCTCAGAACCCTTTTATTTTCACAAAATATACAGGCTTCTCTCCTGAAATTACAGGTACAGGTTCTGGTGTTCCTTCGGAAACTGCGGGAATTGAGCTTTCGGCTTATCCAACGACACGTAATTTTATTTTCGGAGTAAATGTTTCATTCTAACTTTTAAAAATTAAAAATCATGAAATTTAACAAATTACATATAGCCTTAATTTTAACAGCAGGTTTGAGCATGTCAGCCTGTAAAGATTCATCATTTTTAGATGTACCTTCTCAAGAAATTGTTGAAGAAGGTGACAAAGATCAGGTTTACACTCCTGAATCTTATGTCAATGCGGTTTATGGTATGTTTACCGACTGGAATTACTCCTTTTCTTATGTTGCGATTACGGATATGCTTTCTGATAATGCAGATAAGGGATCTTCTCCAACCGATCCAGGGGGTGATAAACAAGAAATTGACAATTTAATGTATACAAGCTCTTCAGGATCTTTTGGAGCATTATGGTCACACTGGTACAAATCTATCGGACGCGCTACGCAATCTATCGAATTGACCGAGTCCACAGAAATTGCAGATGCTGCTTATAAAAATAGATTAATTGGTGAGGCTAAGTTTTTACGCGCCTTAAATTATTTCTATCTAGTCCGTGGCTGGGGCGATGTCCCTATTCAGTCGCAAGACCTAATAATCCGTGCACCTAAAGCAGAAGTTTATGCTTACATCATTAAAGATTTAAAAGATGCAATCGAAGCATTGCCTTTAAAATCTGCTTATGCCTCTAAAGACCTTGGCCGTGCTACAAAGGGTGCTGCTCAGGCTTTATTATCAAAAGTATATTTATACAATCAAAATTGGAATGAGGCCTATACGTTAGCGAAAGAAGTGATTAACTCCGGTCAATATGGTTTGGAATCGAAGTATGAAGTTCTTTGGCGCGCAAGTTCTGAGAATGGTACCGAGTCCATCTTTGAATTCCAGGCGCGTGGCGAAGCAATTGCACATGGTGTTCAACAATATTCTGAAGTGCAGGGTGCACGCGGAGTTACCGGCTGGGGCTGGGGTTTCAATACACCATCTGAGAATTTGTTAAACGCATTTAATACGGAAAAAGATAATATCCGTCGCGACGCGACCATTATCTTCCGTGGAGAAACTTTGTGGGATGGCCGTGTTGTTGGAACAGGAGTTGAAAATCCAATGTACAATGAGAAAGCATACTCATCGGCAAATGCAGGTGCGGCTGATGGGGATAAAAATGTACGCTATTTACGTTTAGGCGAGGTATATTTGATCTTAGCAGAAGCAGCTAATGAAATGGGCAACACCGGAGAAGCGACAGCTGCTCTTAATACCATTCGTACTCGGGTTAAATTGCCTAATACCACAGCGATCAATCAAGCGGACTTACGCAAAGCAATCTGGAAGGAACGCCGTCTAGAATTAGCTTTTGAGCACGATCGTTGGTTTGATCTAGTTCGTACGAAACAAGCCCCTGAAGCTATGAAAGCGGATGGAAAAACATTCACTGACAAAAACTATTTGTTCCCAATTCCATATGAACAATTAACACAAACACCAGATATGGTGCAAAATCCTGGTTTTTAAGCCAACATCTTAATAAAACATCGAAACTGGGACTTATTAGCACTAAGTCCCAGTTCTTTAATATCCATCGCTCTACTTACTCTACTATGAAATTAAAATTTAATCCCAAGCTTATCTTAGGCTTAATCTTAATTGGTACAAGCATTACTGCGTGTAAAACACCTCAGACCTTGCAAAAGACCACTATTTCTGATGATTCTTTAATGACTTTGGTACAGAAGCAAACTTTCAACTATTTCTGGGAAGGTGCTGAACCTAATTCGGGAATGGCAAGAGAAAGGATCCATATCGATGGTCAATATCCGTTGAATGATTTTAATGTTGTCACTGTCGGCGGATCCGGATTTGGTATAATGGCTACAATCGTAGCTGCCGAACGTGGTTTTATCTCTGCTGAAGAAGCGACTAAAAGGTTTGATCGCATTGTCGATTTTCTTGCAAAAGCCGATCGTTACCATGGCGCATGGTCACACTGGATCGATGGTCCTACTGGAAAATCAAAGGTTTTCGGAAATCAGGATGATGCTGCCGATATCGTAGAAACAGCTTTTATGGCCCAGGCCTTAATCTGTCTACGTGAGTACTACCAAAATGGAAATGATCAACAAAAACAAGTCGCTCAAAAAGCAGACGCACTTTGGAAAGGTATTGATTGGAATTTCTTTCGCAATGGCAAAGATGTCCTATACTGGCACTGGAGTCCAACACATGGTTGGGGTATGAATCATGCGATACAGGGTTATGATGAATGCTTGATCAGCTATGTGCTGGGTGCGAGCTCTCCGACACATCCAATCCCTGCCTCCACTTACCATAAAGGTTGGGCAAGAAGTGGTGCAATCGTATCCAGTGCTGAGAAGTTTGGAATTCCACTGGTGCTAAAACACAATGCACCCGAAAATGCTGTCGGTCCACTATTCTGGTCTCATTACTCCTATTTAGGTTTAAATCCAAAGGGCTTACAAGATGAATATGCTGATTACTGGAAAGTGAACGTTAATCACACTAAAATTAACATTGAATACGCTAAGCAAAATCCTCATCAATTTAAAGGATATGGCGAAAACTCATGGGGATTGACCGCGAGCTATTCTGTAAAGGGATACGATGCTCACCATCCTGATAATGATAAAGGTGTTATTTCTCCTACAGCAGCGCTATCATCCATTCCATATGCTCCTAAAGAGAGTTTGCAAGCGATGCGCTATTTTTATGAACAAAAAGGTGCAGAGCTTTTTGGTAAATATGGATTTTATGATGCTTTTTCAGAAACAGAAAACTGGTATCCACAGCGTTATCTAGCAATTGACCAGGGACCTATTGTTGTCATGATTGAAAATTACAGAACTGGATTGATCTGGAATTTATTTATGCAGGCTCCCGAAGTTAAAGCAGGATTGAAGAACTTAGGTTTTAAAGGTCCGAATCTATAAGCATTTTATTCACATACAAATAACTACTAGAACATGAAACAATGGACTTCCCTATTAGTCGCTGTTGCATTAGTTCCGACTCTGGCATTCACACAGCCCGCGCACAAACAAGATCCCAAAATGGATAAGTTTGTTTCAGAACTGATGAAAAAAATGACAGTTGACGAAAAAATTGGTCAGCTGAATCTAGTTACTGCAGGCGAGGTGACCACAGGTGCCACTGCCAGTACTGGAGTTGAAGCAAAAATTGCTGCTGGTCAAATTGGCGGAATCTTTTCTATGACTACACCTAAAAAAATTCGTGCTGCTCAAGAACTTGCTGTCAACAAAACAAGACTTAAAATACCGATGATCTTCGGTCTAGATGTCATCCATGGTTATAAAACTACTTTTCCAATTCCATTAGGTCTTTCAGCTACGTGGGATATCCCTCTAATCGAAAAAACTGCACGTATCGCAGCACAAGAGGCTACTGCAGATGGAATCAACTGGACCTTCTCTCCTATGGTCGATATCTCTCGTGATGCCCGTTGGGGAAGAATTTCGGAAGGTTCCGGAGAAGACCCTTACTTAGGCTCACAGATTGCAAGAGCGATGGTTAAAGGTTATCAGGGCAATGACTTAAAAGCAATCAATACCATGATGGCCTGTGTGAAGCACTGGGCTTTGTATGGTGCAGCGGAGTCTGGAAAAGATTACAACACCACAGATATGAGTCTGCACCGCATGTACAATGAATACTTCCCTCCTTACAAAGCGGCTGTAGAAGCTGGTGCAGGTACAGTTATGACATCTTTCAATGATATCAATGGTATCCCGGCAACAGCTAATAAGTGGTTAGTAACTGATGTTCTTCGCAAGGAATGGGGATTCAACGGTATGGTGGTTACAGATTATACCGGTATTGCAGAGCTGATGGATCATGGTTTAGGAGATTTACAACAAGTATCTGCACTTTCGTTAAAAGCAGGCGTGGATATGGATATGATTTCTGAAGGTTTTTTAAATACCTTAAAAAAATCTTTAAAAGAAGGGAAAGTCTCTCAACCTGATATAGACCGCGCATGCCGTTTAGTATTAGAGGCTAAATATAAATTAGGTTTATTTGAGGATCCATACCGTTACTGTAATGAAGATCGTGCTAAAACCGAGTTACTGACGCCTGCAAATCTTAAAGTTGCCCGTGATGCGGCTACTAAATCATTTGTCTTGTTAAAGAATGACAAGCAGCTTCTTCCTTTACAGAAAAAAGGTACAGTTGCCGTAATAGGTCCATTAGCGAATACACGTGCGAACATGGTGGGCACATGGTCAGTAAGCTCTGACTTAGTGAATACTCCTTCTTTGGTTGAGGGTATGCAGTCGGTATTGGGCAACCAAGTGAAGATCGTTACACATTTAGGTTCAAATTTACTTGAAGACCCTGTTTATCAAGAACATGCTACCATGTTTGGACGTACGATCCCTAGAGATAATAGACCTGAGTCGGATATTATTGCTGAAGCGTTACAAACTGCTGCTCAAGCAGATGTGATTGTAGCAGCATTAGGTGAATCTTCGGAGATGTCCGGTGAAAGTTCTAGCCGTACAGAGATTGGTATTCCGGCTATTCAACAACGTCTTTTAGCAGCGCTATTAAAAACAGGAAAACCTGTTGTTTTAGTTTTGTTTGCAGGAAGACCGATGACTTTAACTTGGGAAGATGAACATGTTCCTGCTATCTTAAATGCATGGTTTGGTGGATCTGAAACTGGAGCTGCTGTAGCTGAGGTATTATTTGGAGATGTTAACCCTTCAGGTAAATTAACGGCAACTTTCCCTAGAAATGTTGGTCAGTTACCTATTTATTATGGTCATAAAAGCACCGGAAGACCATTAGCAGAAGGTGGTTCTTTCCAAAAATTTAGATCTAACTACATTGATGTGATCAATAGCCCGCTTTATCCATTTGGATATGGTTTGAGTTATACAACATTTGATTATTCAGATCTGAAATTGGATAAGTCTTCTTTTAAAGCTGGACAATCTATCCAAGCATCGGTGACGTTGCGTAATACGGGTAAATATGACGGTGAAGAGGTTGTTCAACTTTATATTAAAGATCTGGTTGGTTCAATTACACGTCCTGTTAAAGAATTAAAAGGTTTTCAAAAAGTATTCTTAAAAGCTGGAGAATCTAAAGTCGTAACTTTTACTGTTTCGGAAGAAGATTTAAAATTCTATAATAACGATCTCAAGTTTGTCGCTGAACCGGGAGATTTCACCTTATTTATCGGTAAAAATTCGCAGGATCTTTTAGCTACTAAATTTGAATTAAAATAATATCATTTCCCCTTATATTAGAGGAGTTATCTTTAACCGGATAGCTCCTTTTTTATTTTATTAAGCCATCATCGATGTCTAATGGTAATATCCGTATAGGTTAGTAAATGATCTGCTATTTCGAACGTTTTGCTCTTTGCTCCTACGTATTGTTGTCAGATTTTTGAAATAAAACCTTTTCCCATTTGATATTACGACTCGGCTGCCAATGTTCAATCGTTTCAGTATATCCAGATTTATAGATCTCTTTCTTCGAGATGAGTTTTCCTTTACGAAGATCTGCAAAATCAATATCAGTAACCACATTTAAATATTCGTTTAACTTCTCCGGTAAATCATAAAAATTTTGACAATCATTATAAAGAGTAAACTTTCTCATCTTTACATTCACCGGAAATAGTCTATTTAACCACCATTGCTTCTTATTTTTAATAAATTCAGGGAAATCGTTCAGATAAAAGGTATAATAAGCATGATCATCGCCGGGATAATCGAAATAGACGATCTTATCAATAATACACCAATTAATGCTATAGGTGCCGTCAAGTATCGACTTATGAATCCAAATTCCTTGTTCTGAATAAGTGATCACATTGCGTTGTGTTTCACTAGATCGTTGTTGTTTTTCAGTTAAGCGGAAACCAAATATAAAACCATACATACAGATCGCTGGCAAAAGTACAAACAGGATAATGGTAATCCATCCATAGAACGGTACATTATCTGGATATTTCACTGCGAAAAATAATAGCAAGAGTCCTAGAAGCAGAAAAATACCTAATGGTATGACAAATATCAGTTTTGGATTTTTATTAATGATTTTTTTCATAATATAGGATACTAATCACGTATGATTGCAGGTGATCAAATTAGTGATTTATTAGAAACAGCTGCTATCTTTCCCAATAAAGATAACTATTCTTGATACTAAGTTTCAAATCATAAACTTAAGCATACAGATGCAAGAATTAAACCCCAAGCGTACTTTTAAAAGCATATAGTTTCGATCTGATTTTGAATAATCGTGAAAGATTAAAATAAGGCGCTAAAAAAAGAAAAGGCGAAAGATAAATCTTTCGCCTTTTGGGTAAATGATGGGGCTCGAACCCACGACCCTCGGTACCACAAACCGATGCTCTAACCAACTGAGCTACATCTACCGTGTTTGTGCTACAAAAGTAGAATTTTATTTGATATACTCCAAATGTTTTTAAGCAAAAAATCCTCATTACAACGTATCGTAATGAGGATTAAGGTATTATTTTTTAATCTTTATTAGATCATCTCAACACTGCGTTTCACAAATGATGTTAATGCAGCACCTGTTAACAAACCGCGAGATAATAATGCTAAGTCAAACGCTTGTTTTGCCAATTGTGCACCTTCTTCTTCAGTACTTGATAAAATGCGTTTCACCAGTGGATGGTTACCATTTACGGTTACCTTATAGTTGTCAGGTAAGTTACCGTAAAAGTTCATTCCGCCATTGGTTTTGGCCATATCTTTCATACGACGCATAAACTCATCGATCGTTACTGATACAGGTAATTCTTCTGCAGATAAAGCGTCCACTTCAACTTTCATGTCAGGACGGCTGATTGCTTTTTCAAAGATTGATAAGGCTTGTTTAGACTCCTCTTCGGAAATTGACAATTCTTGCTTCTCATCTTTTTGAATCAGCTTATCGATGACATCGGCATCTACACGTTTCAACTGTACCTTGTCACCTCCTTTTTGTTCCAAATAAGAAGTGATATGCGTATCCAGAGGTCCGTCTAAAACCAATACATCATAGCCTTTTGTTTTTGCTGTAGCAATAAAGCTATCTTGTTGAGCGGAATCATGGGTATATAAATAAATGATATTTCCATCTTTATCAACTTGAATATCTTTTACTTTTTCGTAATACTCTTTAATTGTGTAGTTCTCTTTATTTGTATTGGTCAATAAACAGAATTCATTTGCTTTTTCAGCAAATTTCTCATCGCTCAACATACCATATTTGATAAATAAACCGATATCATTCCATTTTTCTTCAAAACCTTTACGATCTGTTTTAAAGATTTCCTGCAACTTATCAGCTACTTTTTTAGTGATATAGTTGTTGATCTTTTTCACGTTACTATCTGCTTGTAAGAAGCTTCTTGAAACGTTTAATGGGATATCCGGTGAGTCAATTACACCATGTAACAACATTAAAAATTCAGGAACAATATCTTTTACTTCGTCGGTAATGAATACTTGACGTGAGTATAATTTAATTTTATTACGTTGAATTTCTAATTCATTTTTAATTTTCGGGAAGTATAAAATTCCGGTTAAATTAAATGGATAATCCACATTTAAATGGATCCAGAATAATGGTTCGTCCATTGAATATGGATACAACTCTTTATAGAAAGCCAAATAGTCTGCATCTGTCAGTTCAGATGGAGCTTTCGTCCAAGCTGGGCTTGTGTTGTTGATGATGTTATCAACTTCAACAGATTTATATTTTGGTTTTCCTTCTTCATCTTCGCCATCTGGTTCAGAAGTTGTTTTCGTTCCGAAACGGATATTTACAGGAAGGAAACGCGCATATTTGTCCAAGATCTCCTGTAAACGCGATTGGCTTAGGAATTCTGAAGACTCTTCATTAATGTGTAAAATGATATCAGTACCACGTGTCTTACGTGTACCTGCAGAAATTTCATACGAAGTACTACCATCACATGTCCAGTGCGCAGCCTCTGCCCCATCTTGGTAAGATAACGTTTCGATTTCAACGTTATCAGCAACCATGAATGCGGAATAAAAACCTAATCCAAATCGACCGATGATTTCATTTGCATCATTTGCTTCTTTGAATTTTTCCATAAATTCAGTTGCACCTGAGAAGGCAACTTGATTGATGTATTTTTTAATCTCGTCAGCTGTCATACCGATACCATTATCCGAAATGGTAATCGTTTTCGCAGCTTCATCAAGTTTGACATCAACTAATAAATCACCTACTTCACCCTGGTATTGACCTAATGAAGCTAAGCGTTTTATTTTTTGAGAAGCATCGACCGCGTTTGAAACTAACTCGCGTAAGAAGATCTCATTATCAGAGTATAAGAATTTTTTAATGACAGGAAAAATGTTTTCCGTGTGGATTGAAATAGATCCTTTTTCTGTGTTCATATATATTTTATATTTAATTGCTAATTGATTTCACAGTTAAACATCAATCCATATTCCAAACAGTCAATTTGAGACAAGATGTCATCTTTTAAGTTAAAATGACAATACCGGAGTCGTATATTTCTGGATTTAATCCTTATTTGTTATTGTAGTCAACAATTCATTTGCATTTTTATCAAATGCTATTGAAATTACTGCATTTGTACAGTTCCAAATAACAGGATTTGCTTCCAATTGATTCAAATCGGTATATTGATCAATTTTCCTAAATTTTATAAGCGAAGGTTCGCCATAAAGGAGTATCATTTCTTGCAAAAAACGATTGTATTTAGAGATTATCTGGTCTTTTCCATCATTTGAAAATTTATACATGAGTGCAAATTCATCAACCTTTTTCTCGTCAGATGCACGAATTCCAAAAAAATTGGATGTTAGTTCTTTGAATTTATAATTGGGAACAAAAACAGTATGACCTTGATCATGAACGGAAAATTTATTCTGATTTACGAATCCAATGATTTCATCTTTTTTCCACGATAAGGGCATATCAAATATCGCCTTAATAGATTTATTAATCAACGGTGCTTCAGGAGTATCCATTAAATTTAAGCGTATCGGAAGTGTGTAGGCTACTCTGACCGGTTTACCTTTTTGATAACCAGGTTTCCAATTGCCATACTCTTTAATGAGCCGTATTCCTTCTTCCCCTGTACCAAACCCCAAATCTTTTTCAACTTTCATGTCGACTATTGATCCGTCTTTTTCAACCACAAATGAGATCTCCACCAAACCTGAAATTTGATTATCGATCATCTCCTTAGAATAGTGAAAATTATCTCCAATATAGCGCATAAATTCATCCATGCCTTTAGGTGGTAAAGGATGCTGATCGACAACATCGGCATCACTCTTCTTTTTATTTAAAGAAATCGGGCTACATGAACTGATCATGCTCAATGCGATTATAATCAAAAAAATAAACTTGATCATAAACTTACTGATGTGTTATGGCATATAAAGCAAAAGTTCCTAACCAATGCGAACCCATATAGTCATCATTGCTGATATTTGGCAGCGAGTAAGTGAGGTGGTTATTGGCCTGTTGATGTAAATGATTTAGTTCCGGTAATTTTGTCGCGATACCATTAAGACAAGTTGCACGGCTAAAATTCAATCCATCTAAATGAACAAGCTTGCCATCCGTACGGTCTTTAACAATACCCGGCTCTAACTTAAAGTCTTTCACAAATAAATCGGGCATAAAGTCTGTTAACCATTTTTTATATTCGTCATCATTTAAAACTTTTGTCATCAATAATGCCTCTTCTAAGCAAGGAGAAAGAAAGTCGCTACCACTTGGTTCAAAGGCCAGAGAGCAGGATTTATCGTTTATAAAAAGGCGCTTTGCATGTTGTGTAATTAAATTTTGAAAAGCTGTATCTTGCGTCACCTTCGCATAATCCATTGATAATGTAAATCCAAAAGCGGTGTTATCATGCTGTCCCGAACGAATTGGGTAAACGAGTTTAGGCAAGTACCCTTCGTAACGTTTTACGAGCAGATCTGCCAAAGGTTGCAATGCTGTGGCCCACTGTTTCCCTTCTGCATCATTCCAAGTCAATAATTCAGCCTGTAACTGCAAGAGCCACGCCCATCCATAGGTGCGTTCGAAGCTTGTGTTATTACTGTCTAGAAAGAAAGCAATTTCCTGATCAACATTCGTTTTAGTTATTTTATCGTTCAAGATCAGTCGCGCCTGCTTACTTTCACTAAGATTAGGAAATGTTTTCAATATTTTAACGATGGACCAATAACCATGAACGGATGAATGCCAATCAAAACAGCCATAAAAAATGGGATGTAATTGTTTTGGTGATTTTAGATCCTTAGCAGATCCGATGACCTGCCCCAGTTTATTTGGATACTCCTGTTCAAGGCAATGTAACGGCAGTGCCAATATCCTTTTTGCCTCAGTAGAATCCAGTACGATCTGTTGATTTTTTCCTTCTGCGCTATTTTCTGTTTCTGTTTGTTGAGAAGTTGTTCCTTGATTTTTGTTGTTATTGTTGCATGACAATAAAACAGTACAAGTAAAAATGGTAACTAATATTTTGAACATGTGCGGTACATTAATTGATTTTTAAAAGTAACAAAAAAAAGCCAAAATGAATGATTTTTGGCTTTTTTAAACGTTTCAAAATAGATTTTACATCTTAGCATCCATTAACTTCTCTGCTTTTCCTTTAGGTGCACCGGTTTTCATTTTAATGACAAAAGCTCTATCCGACTGGAAACTTTTTGGCAATAACACGTCATAATAGGTATTTTTATCGAGATCGATACCAAGATCTGAATGACGCACCTCTAACATTTGTCCATTGGCTAATAACGTGGCAGACACAGGAACCTCTGTCGCTGCCTTGGGCACAGATATCCGGACAATATTATTGACGGGCCTATTGAAAACTGTGAGGTATAAGTTATCTGCTTTTTTAGTGAAGTACCCTAGTTTAGAATTCGTCATCCCAGCATGTTTGGCTCCATAGATTGCTTCACCATTTATTTTCATCCATTCACCAAGCTCTTTTGCTATTTTATCTTCCTCAGGATGCATATTTCCTTGGCCATCTGGACCGAAATTTAAAACAAAATTACCACTTAGGGATGCTGAATAAGTCAGCATATCGATGATATCGTCTGTGGTTTTGGTATAAATACCCGACCAATCTTTCATATATCCCCAACCGTTTGGTGGAATCGTCATCACACAATCCCAATCGCGCCCCTCTAACCAAGTGATATCTCCCGGCAATTTACGTTCCCAGCCTTGTTCATAATCGCCTAACATCTGACCATTAGAATCAAAATGACGTTTCCCAAATTCATCATTTCGAAAACGGGAGCCAATGATAAGACCAGGGTGTTTTTCCCGAAGTTCTTTTTCAAGATTGTAAGTAAAATCATAAGACTTTATCCAAGACTGATCCCAAGTGCCATCAAACCAAAATCCTTTCATCTGTGGATAATTTGTCATCAACTCCAGTAATTGATTTCTAGTATATTTCAAGAATTTATCAAACTTTTTCTTCTCCTCTTCCGTTTTAGGTTCTTTACCCATGTAATCAGGATTGTCCCATTCCAATACAGAGAAATAAAGGTACACATCGATACCTACTGCCGTGTAGGCATCTACAACCTCTTTCACAATATCTTTTTTATAGGGTGTCTTACTGATATTATAAGGCGAATATTTGGTTGGCCACATCGCGAAACCATCATGATGCTTTGTCGTAAAAATCACGTACTTCGCTCCCATGTCTTTTGCCTGCTTTGCCCAACGCTTTGCATCAAAATCTTTGGGATTAAATTGTTTGTAAAGGTTGTCGTATGTATTCACCCAATCTTTAGGGGCTGATGGTCCTCTCCATGAACGGATCCATTCGGATGCTGCCGCACCACCACGTGCACTCACTCCTTCCCATTCATTCCCTGGAATTGCATATAGCCCCCAATGTATAAATTGACCTAATCCATAATTACGGAATGCAACCATTGCCTCATCTGTCCGATTGGCAGGTGACAACGGTCCATACTTAATTTCTTTGATTTCTGTTGATTTAATTTTTGGCCCGGTCCATTGTGCCTGTAGGGAATTGGCTCCAGCTAACAATGCCACAGCAAGCATAGATCTGCTTAATAAGTTATTCATATTTAATTGGTTATTCAGGATTATCAATATAAACGCGTTGTGTCTTTTTTATCACCACCGGTTCAGGATGTGCATTTGTAAATGGATCGTAGTAGTACAAATTTGCTTCACGATACAAATTCAAATGTTTTTTCAATGATTCTGAAAATTGCAGGTAATTTTTATTTGAACTTTTCGTCCAACCGACCTCCGCCAGAGCGGCCAATCGTGGAAAAGTTAAATAGTCTAATCTATTGGTATTGATAACGGTTTCCGTCCATAAATTTCCCTGAATACCTAGAATCTGATTTTTATTGGTCGTCAACGAGGCATAATTATCTGGAGAAAAATTATAAACATTTTCTAAAGGATTGTACAGTTTTCCCCATTTTCGCCCATATTTATGCGATTCTTCCTGTACAAAATCAAAATAAAGTGGTAATCTTGGTGTCAGTATTGTTTTATAGCCAGCCTTTAATATTGCTTTTAACTGCTCAGGTTTATCATGACGCCACCACATGAGTATAGTTTTCTCTTTAGACAAATCGGCATCTACCATTTCATCCCATGCTAGTAAAGTGGCATCCATTGTTTTTAACGAATCTGCGATGCGACGCATAAAGTAATTTTCGACCGCTTTGTTATCTTTTAAATCATGCTTCTGCTTCAAATCGTGCACTTTAGTATCTGAATTCCATGCTTCACTGCCAAATGATACTTCATCGCCCCCTAAATGTATTACCGACGATGGAAACAACGCTTTCGTTTCGCGCAACACCTGAGTTAAAAAAGAATACGTTATATCTTTAGCCGGATGAAAAGTAAAATCTGGATGTTTATCATTTCCACCACCACTTAATTGCGGATAAGCTCGATTTGCCGCTGTGGCATGGCCAGGCATATCGATTTCAGGAATGACTTCGATGTTCCTTTCTTGTGCATAAGCTACAATCTCTGTAATATCTGCCTGCGTATAATAGGCCGCGGGAGCATATGGATCAGTCTGGGAGCCAATACCACCGACCAATGTTAATAGAGGATATTTTTGGATTTCTAATCGCCAAGCGGGCTCATCAGTCAAGTGCCAGTGGAACTTATTGAGTTTATAAAATGCCATCCAATCTAAAATGGATTTCACCTTCTCCTTTCCAAAAAAGTGACGTGATTCATCTAACATAAAACCTCGCCACGGATATGCTGGTTTATCTTTGATTTCAAAAGCAGGAATAGTGATTCCAGACGCAGATTTATTTCCAAAGCTAAATGCTTGCAAAAGCGAACTGACGGCATGGGTAGCTCCTGCAGGAGAGCTTGCATAAATAATTAGCGTACTGCTCGCTGTCTTAATTTCATATTCTTCACTTTCAAGATTTTGCTTACGAACAAATTGAATTGCTGAAACCTGTTTTTTATCATGATGGATAAGTCCTGTATAACCAAATTTTGATAAAAGCTGCTTTTGAAGATACCGACCAACCGTATCAAAAGCCTCATCTCCGATTTGTATCTTACTTACTGAAGGGAAGAAATACGCCCCTTCCGTCATCTGTATAAAATCTGGCTTCGGAATTAGCGATAGCTGTGCTTCCGTAACACTGGAGTTAATCGTCAACAAGAAGATAAATGCTGCTGCTTTGCCAAGTTTTTTTGTGATCATAAAATTTTATTAAACCTATCACGACTACGCCTTGATTGTCTCGAGATGTGGTCAGAAAGAACAACGTATTAATTCGATTTATAAAATCTAAATATATGCTTCTTGCTGATCATCTCAGGGAATATCTAGGATGCAAACGATTGTGTAAATGACGAAAACGTTAGCGTAATGAATTGCTTACAAAGTAGCATATCGCTCTATTAGCTGGGCAACCAGATAGGGAACTGCCTCCGATGCAGCACTTTCTATGGTACTTGCCCGTTTGGGTATCCGCGATGTGTTAATTTGTTTATCAACAACATATAAATCGCATGTAGGTGCTATTACATCAACTAATCCAGCAGCTGGATATACCGCTAAAGAGGTGCCGATAACAATCATTATGTCGGCCTCTCGTGCCATGTGAATGGCAATTTCCATATTTGGAACTGCCTCACCAAACCATACTATATTAGGTCTTAATTGCGAACCTTTTTCACATAAGTCACCCATTTTGATCTCATAACCGTCAATTGGATAGATTAACTTTTTATCTTTTGATGAGCAAGCTTGATCTAATCTTCCATGCAAATGAAGTACATGATCAGAACCTGCCCGTTCATGTAGTGTATCCACATTTTGCGTCACAATCTGTACATCAAATGATTTGCCTAAAACAACTAAAGCTTGGTGCGCAGCATTTGGTTTAGCCTGCATAGCGACTTGTCGCCGCATGTTATAAAAATCTTGAACGAGTTTGGGATTACGGTACCAGCCATCAATACTAGCAACGTCATCTACATCATGGCCCTCCCACAATCCATCCGCATCTCTAAATGTCTTAATACCACTTTCTGCTGAGATACCAGCTCCGGTAAATACAATGATTTTCTTCTTCATATCTTCATTATCTACTACCAAGTTAAGACCGAATCTTGGAAATTTGTGGGCAATTGCAATTTAATTGAGTCTTTACTGCTGATGACATTATTATTGGATGTTATAAATGCTCTTTCAAAACTCACAAAAATCTTATTCGGTATTTGCAATTCTAAGGGAGATTTGGCTTTAAAAACATAACGGTTGTTTTCCAAACTAAGATTTTTATAGATGCGATAAGCAACTACCTTAGCCTTTATTTTTTCAACTCCAGCGAGTTTCTTTATATCTGTTGTATTTTGAGCTTCGGTATCCTCATAGTACATAAAATGATCCGAATTGGCGAGATCTCTAATATCCAGGCGTTGCTCTAGCACTTCCCGGGCAAGTGAATCGGCACGTTGCTTTTGCATTTCATTTCCGTTTCCGTTATTACAGGAAAGTAGCAGTGACAAGGGTAACAGTGGTAATAAAAATTTCATAGTCATAAAAAAAGAGGCATTTTTAATTGCCTCTTTACAAATTTATAAATTACTTTCAATAGCTCCTACGTGCTCTCGATACAATTCAATTGGTTTATCTAATAAAACAGCAATTATTGTCATGTTTTTATCGATCCGTTCTTTGGGAACATCAATATACACAATACCTGGTGTCGAGCTCCAGTATAATTTATTGAATATATCATGTCCGATCATAGAACCTTCGCCTACTATGCGTATACGTGCTATGGTATTCTTAAGTCCCTTTAATGCAATAGGACCCGTTGGAGTCCCTTCAACGAAAAGATAAAGTGTCTGCTTATCTTTAGATAGTGCACTTAATCCCGCGTAGTGTCCATCAGCAATTCCAGCTTCAGCATCATGTAAGATTTCTGCATTTTTCGTTACCCACTCTTTAATTTCGGCGGCTGTAAATTTTAAGTTTTTGTCTAATATATCGCCGTCTGCACTGATCTTGTCTTTAAACAAATTGGATCCTATGGCTGTAGATTTACTAATTGTGGCAATTGCATGCGCTACTTGACTTTGGCCTGCAATTTCATAAGCAGTATAACTCACTTCTTTTCTTTCCAAATCAATAGCTGGCTTCTCATTAAAGGTAATAGCTACAACAGTTACAGCTGGATCGAAATTAGCTGTCGGTAGATTTAATTCTAACGTGTAATCATCATACTGATAATCTATTTTGTCTGAATTTCCAACAAATTTAATTGAAGTAGGTTTAGTTTTCAGACCTTGTAAAACTAATTTATCTTTTACGTTGTCCAAGTAGATATATAATGTTTTTCCATCTTTAGAAAAAGCATTTTTATCATTCCAAAACCGAGATTGCACTCCGGCTCGCGTACCATAAATAGCGTCCTTGTGTTTAGAAGTCCATCTTCCTAATTCTTTCAAGATCTGCACCTGTTCTGTAGGAATTGTCCCATCGGCTTTAGGGCCAATATCCAATAAAAGATTTCCGCCCATTGAAATACAATCTACCAAAGTGCGGACGATCATATTTGGTGTTTTATAATGATGGTCAAAATGCTGATATCCCCAAGAATCATTCATGGTATAGCAAAGCTCCCAGTAGCGTGCTTCAGGTTTTACAACCGGAATACCCTGCTCTGGAGTATCATAGTCACCATGTTGATTCAGTCTGGAATTGATGATGATATTAGGATTATACTTGCGCAATTGCGTCAATGTTTCTTTTGCACGCCATTCCTGATCATTGTGTTCCCAATCACCATCAAACCAAATTAGATCTGGTTTATATGCTTTAGACAATTCTGCTAACTGTCCCTGATAGTAATTCACAAACTTATTCCAACGATTGGCATCATCGCCTACGTTATAACGTTTTTTTATTCTCGTATTGACATCATAGTCAGGATGACTCCAATCTGGTAATGAGTAATACAATCCGGTTTTAAGACCTTTCTTCTGAAGCGCTGATACAAAAGGAGTCAGAACATCCTTTTTCGCTGCGGCATCTTTCGCTGTTGTAATTGCATTATTCGATTTGCTATCCCAAAGGGATACACCATCATGATGACGTGTTGTTATAACAGAATACTTCGCTCCCGATTCCTGAATCAATTTTGCCCATTCTTCCGGTTGATATTGGTTGGCTGTAAAACCACCCAACTGCTTCATGTAATTTTCATGACTGATATAGTTATTGAAAAAAGCCCAAGATTCAGAAATCCCCTTAACGGAATAAATTCCCCAATGGATAAAAATGCCTAATTTTGCATCTTCAAACCATTCCATTTTTTTGACTTCCTCATTCTTGTTTTTAGTTTCTTGTGCAAAAACGTTATAGCTAGAAAGCGCTAAAAACAACACTGCTAATATTGACTTCTTCCGAATCATAGTTACTTATTGAAATATCAGGTTTTAAAAAGGTGAAAAGTAAGAATTTATTCGTTCAATTCAAACTTAAAGTCGGTTTTTTGGCTTAATAATTTATCTTTGTACTGATGATTGAATTATACACGGATGGTGCTTCGAGCGGTAATCCAGGACCAGGTGGCTACGGTACGATATTAAGGACAGTTTATACGGGTGATAATGAAGCGTATAAAGGTAAACTGATTGAGAAAGAGTTTTCTGGTGGTTATCGTAAGACCACTAATAATCGCATGGAGCTGATGGCGGTAATTGTTGGTCTAGAAGCTTTAAAAAATCTCAACCAGAAGGTTACAGTCTATTCAGATTCCAAATATGTTATAGATGCCATCGACAAGAAATGGGTATATGGTTGGATTCAAAAAGGATTTGCAGGAAAGAAAAATAAAGATCTTTGGATAAGATTGATGCAGGTTTACAAACTACATCAGGTTAAATTAGTATGGGTAAAAGGGCATGCTGGCCATCCTTTAAATGAGCGGTGTGACCAGTTGGCTGTAAAAGCTTCGAAAGATCAATCTTCTTGGAAGATTGATTCAGTATATGAAATGGAAGAAGCTAAAGCTCAGCTATAAAATTTTGAACGAATATGGTATAAAAAAGGCCAGGAATAATTTCCTGGCCTTTTTATGAGATTACTTATTATTTATGCAACATCCTCTTTAGCGGCTAGATAACGCTCTGCTTCTAAAGCAGCCATACAACCAGTTCCTGCAGCTGTAATTGCTTGGCGGTATACATTATCCTGTACATCTCCACAGGCAAATACACCTGGAATATTCGTTGCCGTCGTATTTGGCTGTGTAATTAAATAACCTGTTTCATCCATATCTAAGATACCATTGAAAAGTTCTGTATTTGGCTTGTGTCCAATAGCAACAAAAAATCCTGTTACATCCAATACTTTTTCAGATTGATCTTTGTTATTTAAAACACGAACACCTGTTACCACTTGACCGTCACCTAAGATTTCCTTCGTTTCCGAATTGTAATGTACTTCGATATTTGGTGTATTCATCACGCGGTGAACCATTGCTTTAGAAGCTCTAAATTCATCACGACGTACCAACATATGTACTTTTGAACATAATTTTGCTAAATAGGTAGCCTCTTCAGCTGCCGTATCACCAGCACCTACAATCGCTACTTCTTGGTTTTTAAAGAAAAAACCGTCACATACTGCACATGCAGATACACCAAAACCATTATACTTTTGTTCGCTATCAAGTCCTAGCCATTTTGCTGTTGCACCTGTAGCGATGATTACTGTATCTGCAGTAACAGTTTTAATTCCGTCGATTTCAACCTGATGTACTGGACCAGAGAAATCAACTTTAGTTGCATATCCGAAACGGACATCAGTACCAAAACGCTCTGCTTGCATACGTAGATCTTCCATCATGATCGGTCCTGTAATCCCTTTTGGGTATCCAGGAAAGTTATCCACTTCTGTTGTCTGCGTCAACTGACCGCCTGGTACCATCCCTGTATAGATAACAGGTTTCATATCAGCACGGGCTGCATAAATCGCTGCCGTATATCCTGCGGGTCCTGAACCAATTATTAAACACTGTAGGTGTTCTATTTCTTGAGACATAATATTATTTTATAAAATATTGTTTTCTAATTAACGAGCAATATGACCTAACCAAATTTATTTTTTAGACTTGCTAACATATCATTTGTGATCGCTGTTGCTTGGCTTTTATTTTCTTGCTTTTGAAATTCTTTTTTAGCTTGCTTCTTATCTTCAGCCGCATGAATGGGTTCTGTTGATTTTGCTGCTTTTTTCGCTGAGCGATGACAGTTCCAGATTATTTCTAAACATTTCTTCGTGTAAAGTGGGAAGTCGCCATTTTGCATCCACGCATAATAACTTGGTTCTACATCAAAAACTTCTGTAACAGGACGTCCTTTATGTTTTCCAAAATTGATGACTTCTACTCCGTCTTCATTGTACACTATCCGTCCTGCAAAATCCACTGGTTTTGTCATATTGGTAAAATCTGACAATGCTTCAACGTCATTTACAACAGGTACAGATTGTTTACCATGCTTATCTTCATACACAGCACCTTCATACTTGGTTAACTGTGCTTTCAAAACTTCATATGTAGCTCTTACGTCTGCTTCTGCACTGTGTGCATTTTCTAGGCTTTCATTGCAATAGAATTTATAAGCAGCTTTCAAAGTACGTTGTTCCATTTGATGAAAAATATTCTGTACGTCAACAAAAACACGATTTTCCAACGAAAAATCAGCTCCTGAACGTAGGAATTCTTCCATAAGCATCGGAATATCAAATTTATTGGAGTTATAACCCGCTAAATCTGCGTCACCAATAAAATCTGCTACTTCTTGACTAATCGCTTGAAATGTTGGCGCGTCTATAATATCTTCGTCATAGATACCATGGAACATAGATGATTCTGCAGGAATAGGCATAAGCGGGTTAATCCGCTTCGTATATACTTGCTCCTCAGCATTAGGCAACACCTTTAATATTGATATTTCAACAATTCTATCTGCTGAGATATTGATTCCTGTAGTCTCTAAATCAAAGAATGCTAAAGGTTTCTTGAGTTTCAATTCCATTACGAATTTTATTTATTAAATTGTTCCATACATCATTGTATACAACAAAAATACAAAGTATGAATGATTTATTATTTATTGTCAGCCTTTAATTACAATTCAGAGACTAATTCTAGGGTTTTCATTTTTCCCACCACAATTTTAATCATCTTACTATAGTCAAAATACTGAATAGCGATTTCCTTTACTTTCTCAGGAGTCATCGCATTGATTTCATTCATATAATGGTCATAGTAAGTCAAATCCATGTTAGCAAGTAGCACATTTTTAAACTTATCTGCATGTGAAAAAATACTCTCTAAAGAACCTAGCATAGATCCTGAGAGGTAATTTTTCACTAAGTCTAATTCCTCTACAGTCGCTAATTCTGTTCTTAAAATTTCAATTTCTTTTTCGATTTCCGTCAATGTCGCATCGGTTACATCTACACCAACCTCTGTCGCAATAGTCAGAAAACCTCCATATTTTAAAGAACCCACAGCTGAACCGATACTGTAAGTATAGCCTTTTTCTTCTCGAATGTTACGCATGAGCCTTGACCCGAAAAAACCGCCCAGTAACGTATTTACAAATTGCAAAGCGGGATAATCCACATGGTTACGATTGATGTTCGGCATACCGATACGTATAGCAGATTGCAACGCCTCTGCTCTTTCGTCATAAATCAATTGTCCTGTATCTGCAGTTAAATTCGGTTCGGTTAATCGTACATCATCTGTAGCCAGCCATTGATCGCCAAAATATAGGCTAAGCTCTTGAAGCAAAGATTCAGATACATTGCCGGAAATAATTAAACGACAATTAGATGGGGTAAATTGCTTATGGTATAAATCGATTAAAGCATCTCTGGAAATCAAATCATATTCTTCTAAAGAAGGTGTTTTTCCATAACGGTTTCCCGAACCGAAAACATGATTATAATAGGTTCTTCTCGCTAAATAATCGTTTTTCTGAAGAGAAACCTGAAGCTTTTGCTTATTGTTTCTGAGATAGGTATCCAGTTCCTTCTGCGGTAAAACTGATTCTGTTAAAATCTCCTTGATTAAAGGCAATAGCACATTACTATGTTTATTTAATGTGTATAATGTCAGCGAAGTGATATCAAATCCGTATTCTGGCATTAGAAAAGCCCCATAGAAGTCGACTTTATCCGCAATCTCAGCGCTGTTATAGTTTTTTGTTCCTTCCTTCAACAAAGCGCTTAGGGCACTATTTAGGAGCGGATTTTCATCTTCATTGAAGACATTATTAAAAATCCACTCAATGCGTACCAATTCTTGATCAGGCGAATGAAAGACATAAACAGGAATTCCATTGTTGAAAGCAAGTACTTTTGGGCTTTTTAAATGAATATCACCAATCGGTTTGGCTTCAGGTGCTACTGCTCTATTCAGCATTTGCCACCTCCTTTGATTTATAATACAATATAGATGCGTTTTCTTTTCTAAATATTTCGTTTGCCTGTTGCTGTATATGCTCCGATTGAACGGCCAAATATTTGGCTGTTTCATTGTTTAATTCATTGGCGTCACCAAGTAGCTCATAATATGCTAGATTCATGGCTTTATCCAAGATCGACAATTCGGCAAATACATGTGTAGACTCAATCTTATTCTTCACTTTTTCAAGCTCTTCTGCCGGAACAGGTGTAGATTTTAAGATATCCAGTTCTTTCCAGATGGCTTCCTCTGCTTGTTCCAGACTAATGCCGTCTGATGGTTTTCCCTCAATTAAGAATAAATTGGGGTCGATACTTCCCATCACATAGGCATTGATCTCACTAAATAGTTCCTGTTCTTTAACCAAACGACGGTATAGACGAGAAGATGATCCTCGAGAGAGTAGATCAGATATTAAGTCCATTGCATGGTAGTTTTCATCCATCCGTGCAGGTGCATGAAAAGATATAAACAAACTATCAAGTGGTACATCAGCTTCTACCACTTCCCTACGCTCTGCTATTTGTTTTGGTTCTTGAGGTAAATTTCTTATGTATTTATTTCCTGCAGGAATATCTGCGAACCATTTTTCTACCAGTGTTTTGATCTCCTCAAACTTAACATCACCTGCAATAACCATAATGGCATTCTGTGGTGTATAATGTTTTTTGAAAAATGCTTTTACATCTTCCATTTTTGCATCTTCAATATGTTTAAGTTCTTTCCCGATAGTTGCCCAGCGATATGGATGTACTTGGTAAGCTAAGGGTCTTAATTTCAACCATACATCACCGTAGGGTTGATTGAGGTAACGCTGCTTAAACTCCTCACATACAACACTTCTTTGTGTTTCCAAACTTTGCTCAGAGAAGGAAAGGCTCAGCATACGATCTGATTCCAGCCACAATGCCGTTTCTAGATTTGAAGAAGGTAGCGTGATGTAGTAATTGGTAATATCGTTACTGGTAAAAGCATTGTTTTCACCGCCCACACGTTGCAAAGGTGTATCATAGTCTGGAATATTGACTGATCCACCAAACATCAAGTGTTCAAATAAATGTGCAAATCCCGTTTGGTCTGGAGATTCATCCCGCGCACCGACATCATACAGTATATTGACACAGGCCATTGCTGTGTTATTGTCTTCATGAACAAGTACGCGAAGACCATTTTCTAGTTCAAATTTCTGATAAGAAACCATTCAGGTTATTTAAATTAATTTATTGTATCCAATTGATATCTTTTCTCAAAAGAGAAAGTGTTTTGGCTTCTTCCGAGCCTTCTTCTGGTTGAAAATCATAGGCCCAATTTGCCTGTGGCGGTAAACTCATTAAAATGGATTCGATACGTCCATTAGTTTCAAGACCAAATTTTGTTCCTGAATCCCAAACAAGATTAAATTCAACATATCTTCCTCTACGGAGGTATTGCCAGTTTTTATGGTGTTCTGTATAGTCTTTATGGCGATTTTTGTTTACCAGCTCGGTATATGTTGGTGCAAATGTACGTCCAAGGTCACATGAGAACTGAAAAATTTCCTCAAATGACAGACCTGTTTTTTCAGGTGTTAGTTTATCATAGAAAACCCCACCTATACCACGTGTTTCTTCACGATGGCGTACATAGAAGTAGTCATCTGCCCATTTTTTGAAATCTTTGTAAAAATCTTGGTGATGGATATCGCATACGTTTTTCAACTGTTGATGAAAAAATTGTGCATCTTCTTCAATAACATAGTGCGGTGTAAGATCAATGCCTCCGCCAAACCATCGAATTTCATCATTCAATTCGAAATAACGGATGTTCATGTGGATAATAGGAACGAATGGATTGTTTGGATGAATAACAATTGATACACCTGTAGCGAAAAATTCATCTTCATCGACTCCAAATGATTTCTTGATCATTTCCGGCAATTTTCCATGCACAGCAGAGAAATTCACCCCACCTTTTTCAATGATATTGCCATGCTGCATAATCCTTGTACGGCCACCGCCGCCGCCATCACGTTCCCAAATTTCTTCTTCAAATTTAGCGGTACCATCAAGCTTTTCAAGTGCTTGACATATTTCGTCCTGAATTGTTTTATAAGTTTCAGCGATTTTTAATCTATCGATCATCTTGAATTAACTTAATTTTTCAGCCAGTTGGCTTATGATTGTTGCAGCAGATTTATGCTGATATAAGATTTGGTAAACGGCTTCACAGATAGGTAAGGCGATCTGATGCTTACGCATATAATGCTGTATACATGCAGAAGCATAGTAACCTTCTGCTACCATATTCATCTCGAGCTGGGCAGACTGTACACTATAGCCTTTTCCGATCATCGCCCCAAAAGTTCTGTTTCTACTGAACTGCGAATATGCTGTTACCAAAAGATCGCCTAAATACGCCGATTTATTAATATCGCGAAGCGGATTTGGATCAATGGTCTCGACATACGTTTCCATCTCACGGATTGCATTTGAGATTAAAACTGCCTGAAAATTATCGCCATAGCCTAATGAATGACATATTCCTCCGGCCAATGCATAAATATTTTTCAATACAGCACCATACTCAATCCCATACACATCGTCCGAAATGATTGTTTTTATATACCGGCATTCCAGTAAAGATGCTACTAACTTCGCATTTTCTTCAGATTTGGAACCAAAAGTCAAATAAGATAGTTTCTCCAAAGAAACTTCTTCAGCATGACATGGTCCACCGACAACTAAAATATTCTCCAAAGAGACATCGTATACCTCCTGTAAATAATCGCCAATAATCAGATTTTCATCAGGTACGATACCTTTTATGGCAGAAACAATAATTTTCCCTTCCAGATCTGCTTTTGTCACATCCTTTAAGGCTGCTTTCAAGTAAGCGGCAGGTGTATTCAAAATAATAATATTTGATACCTGAATTACTTCTCTTGCATTTGTTGAAATATGATCTGTATCCAGCTTTACTTCAACAGCACTTAAATAACTTGGATTTTTTTTATGCTTTTTGATATAGTCAACATCTTCTTGTTTACGGACCCACCAATGTATATCCTTTTCAACGACGTTGTCACCCAGCATTTTAATCATTGCTGTAGCCCAACTACCACTACCAATAAGCCCTACTCTATTTTTTTGCATTAAATTTTGTTACTAGACAGTTTGAGCAAATATACTTAATTATATAATAATTAACATTCACCTGAGTCCTAACTTGGTATATTATGCCTTAAAATAGGTTATTTTTGACGAAAATCCAACAGACTCATGAAGACATGTCATTTGGCGATCATGGTGGCTTATATAAATATTCATTTAAATCGTAATGTGATAGATGAATATTATTAAAAGAATAAATGACCAAATTTTAAAGCATACCCATATGTACCTATATTTGTACTGATTACGAACTCTACAAATAGGCATATCACTATAACTACTCGCTAATACCACAATGGAACACATTAACTTTTCGAAAAACTGGAATAATAAATTGGACTGCGAGGCATTTACAACATTACGGATGCCCAATGAACGGTATAAGACTGGGCAAGTATTTGAGATTACATTAAATGAAGAAAGTAAAGGTTGCGCCACTCTTGTGGCAATCACCTACATCAATCTAGAAGATATCACTGAATACATCGCTCGGTTAGACACCGGATGCAGTGCCGAAGATTGTAAAAACCTTATACGCGATATTTATCCTAAAGCTGATTTTACACAACAACGACTTGCATATCTTTTATTTGTAAAGTCTAAGGATAACTAAAATACTGTGCGTATTATTTCCAATTGCGATAAATCTTGAGTTTAAGAATTTACATACTGTTAACTAGGGGGTTGCTTCATGTAACAGAATATGCGATCTATATATCTGAACATTTTAACCATAATCCTTCTGTAAAATGATTCTTGATGATCAAGCAGCTATCGAAATTTACTTTTGTATTAGATCTAATTATAATTGTATAATAAGACAAATATATCTAAGTTTGACAGAAATATTCAGTGCTAACAGCGTTTTGGCTTGGGCACGAATAAAAAAATACAGAAAATTTTAAGGTAACAGATTTATAAGATGAGCAATAATGATATCATGAAAAAGCTTCGAGTAGCTTTAAAATTCACGGACGACGACATTATTAATGTATTAGCGTTAGTCGATTTTAGGGCAACAAAAACGGAATTAAGTGCCATATTCCGTAAAGAAGATCATCCAAATTTCAAACCTTGCGGAGACCAGTTACTTCGGAACTTCTTAAATGGATTAATAATCTATAACCGTGGCCCTCGAACTAAAAATAATGATCAGAAGGCATAATATAATCTTTAACGTATAAATAAAAGCAAAATAGTGTCGAAAGCATCACCTTCCGACACTATTTTAGTATAAGATTAACGACTATAATCGCTCTAAACCTACAGTTCCATAAATACGCTCCATAACCACTACACCTTCGGGGCTCGTTACTTCAAAGGCATCATTGTCCGCTTTTGACCATCCACCTACTACTTTATCTTTGTTATCGTATAACGTTGCACCATAAATTGTAAGTTTACTTCCTCCTTTAAAAGTTAATGTCTTAAGATCAAAAGTACTTACTTTTAAACTATCACCTTTTACCATCAGCGTTGCTTCCCTAACTACATTTATACCTATATTTCCTTCAGTAACGGCATATTTTATTTTTACCGAAGCTACTTTTGTTAGATCTACTTTTGATCCAGCTGATTTTTCATTGACTGTACTATCTGTAAATACTAATCTTACAGATGTGATTGCATTTGTTGGAGGTGTTAATTCATCGGCATCATTTTTACTGCAGGCTGTAATGCCTATTGCTATTATTAATACTAATAATAATTGACCTAACATCTTTCTTGTCTTCATATTCATTATATTTATATATTAATTTTATTTAAGACAAAATTACGAGCTACTCCTAAGAAGTAATACCACCATACCGTTATAAAATATCAGCTGAAGACCAATTTGCACTTTAACTAAATTTCTGATTAACAAAGTGTTTAAAATATTTGAGGACATGACATATACATATTTCTATTATTTAAATATTGGTAAAATAATTGCGCTAATATTGAGATAAATAAATTATTATTTCATTTTAAAGCTAAGCTATACATGATCTCGTGTATCATCTCGATCTATTCATACGTTATAAAACAAAGTTGTTAATCAATTCACAAATGAAAGGGCTAACGTAATGCTAATCAATCATACAGTACCTGTTACCAAGTAAAATATTTAGTTACATAAAGGAGCATAATTTATATATGAAAGAAATCATTCATGAGTTTGGTATAGAAACTGACTGGGTAGAGCCAATGGCAAAAGCTTTAGGTGGATACATTAGCGGTAACCATATGCTAATTCCGGATACCGTCCATACCGGAACCCGCTATGTGCTATCTGTAAATCCAGACATCACTGTTATGTTTGCAGATGTCCTCTACCACCAAGATATTCACTTTAAGCTCCGCAATACAAATTCAGATTTTATTGGCATCTATTTTAATCTCACTGAAGGGGACTCGTCTCACATCACAAATAATGACGCATTGGCAATGGGAAGATGGAATTACAATCTTGCCATTGTTGAGAGCAGTGTAAACCTCGACTACCGTGTTAAAGCTGGAACCAAGACATACAACTTTTGCATTTTCCTCCGTAAAACACTTCTCAAAGAATATTTAATTGGTTCTGGACATATAAAAAAACTGATCAATCGGGTCTTTGATCAGAATCAAAATACGATATTTCACTATAATATCATGAGCAATAATAGTTTACAATATATTAATGAATTTCGAAATAGCAATATTGCCCCGCTAACCTTTGATTTGTTTCTTAGTGCAACGGTCTATAATTTATTGGGAGAATATCTTGATGAACTGATCAAAAAAGACCTTGTTGTCAGTAAACTTAACGACACTGATTTTACTGCTATCATTTCCTCTCAGGAATTTCTGATCAGTAAGCTTAAAGATTCTTTCCCGGGAATCAAAACAATTGCTGAACAGGCTTTTATGTCCGAAACAAAATTTAAAAAATTGTATAAAAAGATCACAGGTCTTACTCCTTATGAATTTTACCTTCATAATAAGCTGGGATTGGCACGTGATCTATTAGTAAGCGGGAACTATAACATTGGAGAAATTGCCCACGAACTGCAGTTCCCAACCGCATCCAATTTAACACATCTGTTTAAAAATTACTTTGGTGTTTTACCCAAGGACTACTTAACAAAATTATAATGGAAACATCTGCAAAAAATAGTATTCAATTTTCTCATACGGTAACCATGGATACAGACTGGAGGCAAGATTTTATCGAAAAACTTGGAGCAAAATATCTTAATCAACGGCAATTGGTTTTTCCTGAAAATTTAGCGAGCGGTGGCTCTTATCTTATGGAGGTCATTCCTGGCTTGACAGTTCTTGTTGTAGATCTCACCTTTCATCAAAGCATATCCTTTACTAAAGTTGCTTCATCCGGTGATTTCTGCATTGCATACTATGATATCAGTGACCAAATCAGCATTCACAAAGTCAATGACACGAAGAATAAAGTTGGCTATCATTCAAAATTAGGAATGGGACTTGTTGACGCAGGTCTGAGCAGTACTTATATTCCCCCCATTTCAGAACGAATGTATTCTTTTCGGTTATTGATTTCAAAACAGCTTCTTCATAAACATCTGGGCAACATTGTCCCAGAATCTATTGTTGAGAAGACGTATGCCAAAAAGAATACCATATATTTCTATAGTCACATTGATAGCCGTACCCGGGTTTTACTTCTAAAACTGAAAGATCGTCAATACGAAGACAGTTCTTACGAACTATTTCTCAAAGGTGCCGCCTTACAGGCTTTTGGAAGTCTTATTGAAAGGTTAAGTCAACAGAAATTTGTAGTAGGTAAGCTATCTGAATTTGATGTACAACAAGTTGTGAATAGTCAGATTTACCTCATGCAACAGTTGCTTGAAAAATTTCCAGGTACTGAAAAGCTAGCCGAAATAGCCTGTATGTCTGTGACTAAATATACCCGACTATTTAAAAAAATATATAAATGCAATCCGAATAGCTTCTTTCTATCTGAAAAGTTATTATTAGCAAAAGAAATGGTAAGAAGTGGTCAATTCAATACCATATATGAAGTCGCTTATGCTCTGGGCTATTCAAAATCTGACTATTTCTCGGCTATTTATAAAAAAAGATATGGTGTACTTCCAAATGAGGATTTTGTTTCCTCGAGTAATCGCAAGGAAGCGACAGCGTAATGTAGTTGATGGTATGTGGCAGTACTCTGCCCATAGGGAATTACTTTTTAGGCAAGAGACTGACTTAAAGAGTCCTTCAAATTCTCCTTTAGCATTTCCTTGATAAAAAAAATCAAAAGAAGACCGTTGGTAGACCATGGATACCGAAAAAATCACTAATCCAATAGTAATTATCGAAAATATAGCTTCTATAACGAATATCCATAAATAAACCACAGTTATAGATTTAAAACCATCGAATATCAGTCTTCGCTTGCTTCACCTGCTGTATATAACGAATTTTAGATTTAATAATTAGCAATTGCAACAAAAGCTCTTAGGTCAGGGTAAGGTAATCGCTAATAAAATCTTAAAATTTAATTATGAAAAAGTTAAGTGGAATGAAGAGCTTCTCTTCACTAGAAAACAATAAGTTAGATGAAACAGCTTTGGAAATGCTACAAGGTGGCCGTCGTTCTATTGGCGCTTCAGTCGTTTATTCAAACTTCCTGAATGCGCAAGGTCAGCAAGATATTGATACTTATGATCAATATGGGGCATTTGCTGGCAGAATTTGGGACAATTCTTCAGATTGTTCAGAAGCTAATACGTGGTAATAAACTTAGGGATATATTAGCTAAATATCTATTCTAAAAAAAATTAGATGGAATGAAGAAGAGCATCTCTTCTTTGAATAACAATCAAATATGTAATTCTTAGTCAGAATACATATTTGATTGTTTGATGATTTTTTAATAAAATAATAAGTCTACCAAAATGTGAAGTCTTCATTTACTACTTATATATGATGACCAAAATATGATTGTAAAAAATAATTCTTTTTCAGTACTATTCTAGTAAAATCACATAAACCGTTATCTTAATAACCTCTCCAAATTGCTATGAAGTGGCCCAAGTCAAATTTAGTAAGTTTTTAAGTAATTTTTTAGTTTCACACATCAAAATCGGGCTTTTACGAATATAATTCACATTAGATTCCGGAAATACATGTAAAAGACTGACGTTAAATTTTATTGGAAACTGGGATTTGCCCTCTGAAGTGCTAATTTCTATAAAATGTCCACAATCTAAGTACGAATCTTTTTCAGCTAGATTGGATAAACTAATATTTAAACTGATTTTATCCATACTGATTTCCTCTGGGCAACTATCTTTTTTTTAATACAGAACACTTCTATTTATATAGCAATAAGATATTCTTTTGGAAATTCTCAGTATTATGGAAATCAGAATAAACAAAAATATGCAAATACAAAATAATGTTAATGAGATAGTCTGAATCATCATTTTTATTGATTCAAAAGAAAAAGGAAATTCCATTACCAATGCAATCGATAAATTTATAAAAGCTATGAGGCATAATAAATTTTGATATTTTTTTAATGAGTTAAAATTCTTTGGAGAAAACACTTCTATTACTGAATCTTCCATTTTTATTAATATTATTCTATAATAAATGATAAAAATTAAATTTGAACGCTGATTTTCTTAATCTTGCTTCTAATTTTTTGCCAATGATAATGAACGGCGGATCTTAACACTAATTTTTTAAAAAAATAGACTTCAATTTATTCGAAGGAGATCAAGTTAATTTTTAAAATAGTTCTTACTAAATTCACTGATAGAAAGTGTATTTACGGATGTGTGTTGTAAAAAATGTTCTACTCTATATGCCCTTAAGCGATCTTTTTTGGTTAATTTCAACATTAATATGTCAAAATTTAATTTCGAGAAATCTATTCTTAGTTTTTCTAATTCTAGTCGATGAACTTGCATATCCTTCTCTAAAAATTGATTTAAAAGAAGTAGCCTGTTACACAAAAAGTAAACATTATCTTGTTCCAAAAATATATTTTTTTTAAAAGAAGACAATAAGGAATCTTTAATTCTCACCCAGAAAGATTCTTCCTTAAGAAAAATTAAATTATCCACTTTTTCGACTTCTAAATTCAATCTATTCATTAGATAAGCAACAATATTTTTGGGTGAAATTTGATTTTTATAAAAATTCCTCAAATTATCAATGGATTCCCATCTACTTCTATCCAAAGACAAATCAATTTGATTTATATAAGCATATAAGAATACAACAAAAGCATAATCTATTTTCATCACTGCATTTCATAAGTTTACTATTTCCACCAATTCTTACTAAAAAAAGACTCTATTCTTTTCAGATTTGGAGGAGCGCCTACAATCACTAAAAGTTAAAAATCAGCAAGTCAATATAAGTGACTTGCTGATTTTTTATATCATCAAAATTTAGAATCAAACTTTTACATCATAGCTCGCCCAGTGAAGATAATAAACAGCAAATAAAACAAAGCATATTTTTTCATCATTTACGTAAGTAATGAAAAAAATAGATGATTTTCCAGTGCTAGCTTGCTATAGATTGTTCCTCAAATATTCTTGAAACTTATCTTGAAACTGCAAACCGCTACCTACTCTGTATTTACTTAACTTGTTATTGAGCGTAAGTCCCCATAGGATGAATTCGGTCAGAAAATAGAAATCTTCAGGCTTCGTCTGTGGCTGATACTGCTGTATCAAACTGCGGATAGGTGTCACTTCGTCCAATGCATGTTCGTAATCTACATCAGTGAGTTCATCGGATAATTCAATACCCTCCGATTCCGAGAACCAGCGGACAATATCATCGTAGGGATAGCGTTCATTTTCCTTTTCAAACTTCTCAATTTTTGGAAATAAAGTAAGAAATATACTTTTAACGGCATTCTCAATCAACTGAATTGCCACAGTACCGGCTCCCTCCTGCTCACCTTCATATACGAGCTCAACCTTACCGGTTATAGCCGGCACAATACCCATAAAATCGCTCAATCTTATTGCTGTGGCCGGAGCTCCATTTTTGAGCATCCGCAGTTCGGCAGTACTTAATAAGTTTTGAAATGCGGTAATACTCATACGTGCGCTTACACCACTTTTTTCATCAACATATTCGCTATTGCGGGCTTCAAAACTGATCTGCTCAATCAATTCACGAGCCAGTTCTGGAACATATATTTGTTCTTTTTGTGCCGCTTCCAAGTTAGCTTCCTGAGCAGTAATGGTTTTCGCAATCGCTACTGTTTCGGGGTAATGTGTTAATATCTGTGATCCTATCCGGTCTTTTAGGGGCGTTACGATACTTCCTCTGTTGGTGTAATCTTCCGGATTTGCAGTGAACACAAACTGGACATCCAACGGCAGACGTAATTTAAATCCGCGGATCTGGATGTCTCCTTCTTGCAATATATTAAAAAGTGCTACCTGAATTCTCGCCTGAAGATCGGGCAGTTCATTGATAACAAATATCGAGCGATTTGCCCGTGGAATCATGCCAAAATGAATCACACGATCGTCTGCATAGCTCAGTCTCAGATTTGCGGCTTTGATCGGATCTACATCGCCGATCAAATCTGCGACAGTTACATCCGGAGTAGCCAGTTTCTCTGCAAAACGATCACTTCTATGAAGCCAATCAATCGGTGTATCATCACCCTTTTCCTTTAATAGTTCTACAGCATAACGCGATATTGGGTTATAGGGATCATCATTAATTTCAGAGCCTTGTACCACAGGTATATATTCATCTAATAGATTAACCATAAGTCTGGCTAGACGTGTCTTTGCTTGCCCACGAAGACCTAGGAAATTGATATTATGTTTGGAGAGGATAGCTCTTTCTAGTTCTGGAATAACGGTGTCCTCGTAGCCGTGTACTCCAGTAAATACGGTTTCGCCGTTGCCTATCTTTGTAATCAGATTCTGACGCAATTCTTCTTTTATCGTTTTAGGTTTATAGCCAGAAGCTTTTAGTGCGCCAAATGTTGTTATCTTCGTGTAATCCATATGTTTTTATAATGAAGCGCAAATGCTGCGCAAAATGTATATCTTATTAACGTAATTGTTTATCGTATTCTCTTTCTACGATTTTCTTCGTAATCCTCAAAAATCATTTCTCCGAGATCTCCAAGTCCTGTATAGTAAGCCTTTCCCTGATTTGAAGCCGTAAATTCGTCAACAAATTCCTGCAGATAGGGATCTGAAGTGATCATGAAGGTTGTAATGGGTATTCCCAGCTTTCTGGCCTGTGCGGCCATACTATAGCACTTGCTGGTGATAAAAGGATCTAAACCCATCGGATTTTTATAGTAACTACCATCAGGCATGTTTAAACAGCTCGGCTTTCCATCAGTAATAATAAATATCTGCTTGTTAGCATGCCGTTTACGTCTGAGGATCTCCATCGCCAACTTCAAGCCTGCGACCGTATTGGTGTGAAATGGTCCTACTTGCAGATAAGGTAGATCTTTTATCGCTATAGGCCAAGCATCATTACCAAAAACGATGATGTCCAGTGAGTCCTTGGGATAACGTGTCAGGATAAGTTCTGATAAAGCCATAGCCACTTTTTTTGCGGGTGTGATCCGGTCTTCACCGTATAGGATCATACTATGGCTGATATCAATCATCAACACGGTACTCATCTGTGATTTAAACTGGGTGTCTTCGACAACGAGATCATTTTCTGATAAGGCGAACTCTCCTATTCCATGATTAATCTGCGCATTTTTAAGGCTCTCCGTCAAGGCTATTTTCTCAAGGCTGTCTCCATACTGATAGTTTCTGAAATCGCCCATATTTTCATCACTCCGCCCCTGGTGATTGGTTTTATGGTTGCCGGACTTACCTTTTCGCATCTTTCCGAAAATCTGATCTAAGGCATGTTGACGTAATGCTTTTTCCAGCTTTGAGGTAATAGCTGAGCTACCACTGCCACCTGGTTCCAATTTTTCTCTGATGTATCCTTTATTCTTCAGATCTGCAATGAAATCGTCAACGGTATATGCTGAAGTGGTCAGTTTAAACTCTTTGTCCAATTGCCGCAACCAATCAATAGCTTCATTAAAATCACCGGAGGTGTGTGTAATCAGTTCCTTGAAAATATCAAATAATTTGTCAAAAGGCGTTTGAAACGGCTCGTCATATTGCTTAAAGATAAAACCCTTATTTCGTTTCGTACTGTTCATGGATTCATTTTATTAGCATAAATGAAGCTATTCGCATATTGTAATCGGAATAACTTCTCAGGTTGAATTTACGAAATAAAAATCCTTATAAAGAATTCAAGATTCTTTGTGATATGAAGAATAATTTTTGTGGCAAGAGGGTTTTGAACTAGTCCTTTTTGTTGCAAAGATTAGATCACTTCCATCAACAAATACTATCGAATCTATATTGCCTAGAATAAATCATTCTTAACAATCTGATATCATCTCTCAAAATGTTGAATCATAAATGCAAAAATTAGCTTTATCTCGCCTTTAGCAGCTCGGGGAAAATTATGCGATTCGAATATTCGGTAAACGCGATATATTTAATCGCTATTTATATGATTTTTAAATGACGAGGTATTAAAACTGATAGAATTAAAAAAGCGATAAAAAATATCTGGATAATGCGCAGATTTTATTATTTGTATCACATATTGTTCTGGTTTATTTTCAGTTATTAAAAGATTAATATTTGCATGAAGTTTTAGAAATTCATTTAAATTATTTTTGAATCTTTTATTTAACATCATATAAGTTGAATGATCTATTTTTCTATTTTGGCTTAACAAATAATCTAAACAGGATAATTAATAAAATAATTCTTTTTTGAAAAAAGTATTACTTTAATTATCTTCAAAAGATGGTCTGAACAATAATCTATACTATCAACTAGTACAATAGCATCATCAAGTGTTTGATTATTGTTCTTAAATCTACTTGATCTGTAAAATTCTTCTAAATTTTCATGTGGCATCCACTTTAAAAAAATTATATTCATTAATAAAATCACTTCTATACGAGAGTTTGGACAATATAGTAATCATTTCCTGTTCTGAAATTGGGTTCCTAACTACTTGTTCAATATCTTTCATTTTGCCCATTTTAATAACTATATCAATTATTGGATCGTCACGAACCTATTATATTATCACTTTTTAAGCCATTTTAATTTTTTCTGTTGAAGATTCCCATCACCTTCAATTAAAAGCATTCCACTTTTTTCCAATTTTTCTCTTATCGATGTAATATTAGGTTTTAATTCATTTATTTCTAATAGTAAATATGCATCATTTTGATAAACGAAAGGCAAATTCCCATGATTCTCGTGTTCTAAATAATAAATTACTTTACTTATAGGTTTTCTATTCATGCGTCCAAAATCACTTATAGAGCATTGAAAAATTTTAATAAAATCGGCGGACAAATTATTTCTATTATTTACATAAAAACTTGCGATATATAGCTTTATACCCATTTGAAGTTTTTCATCTGGTATTAATGTATGATCTATATAAAGATTGACCTTTTTAAGATCTTCATTATAAATTATTGATGTATCATCTTTATCCATAAGAATATAAACCTTCTTAAACTCTTGATGAAGAGAAATGAATAATGTAACGATAAATAATAAAATTTTCATTTTTGTATAGTATGAGTTATAATTCAATTTTGACTATTGTCTATAGCATGGTTTAATCCCTAATAAGTGAGTAAACAATGTAGATGTTACTATAATTCTGTTCTACGTCATCTAAATTGCTTCAACGACGAAAACTAAGGATAAAAAACTACTTTTTCCTCTTTAGCTTAATTTTTATTAAATTGCTATTCTTCAGTTTTTTTACCAAAATATACGACCAATGTGGACTTTTACAGTGAAAAATAAAATTAAGGCTGCGATGTTGTTTTTCTCTGTCCTTTGTTTGGTGATGTTGACCAATATTCAAGAGCAACACTTGGTCAAAAGAATTAATGAATCGGTAACTTCTTTATATTCGGATCGCTTAGTGGTGGCTGATTATATTCACAAGCTTTCAAATCGCATGGAGAAATTACTTGTCTTACTATCTGCACCTCAATATTCATCTAAAAACGTTAATTTGGAACTAGATAAAATCAAGCAAATCAATACACTTTATGAAAAAACTGTGCTAACAGATAAAGAAAATGTCAATTTTAATACATTTAAAATCTATATTCAACAAATAGCGCAAAATGTTAATGCCACAGATCATGCTAAAGCTATTGAGATCAGCAAACAAGCACGACAAACTTTAGAAACATTGTCTTCGATTCAATTGGAGGAAGGAAAAGTCAAGCTAGATGAAGTAATCAGTATGACGAGCAGAAGTAGATTAATGTCTTACATCGAAATCGTGATCCTAATTGTTATTGCAATATTAATTCAAATTTTGGTGTTTTCCGCTAAAGTTGAGATGGGTGCAAAAGTTCCAAAAGATCATAACTTAAATTAATTGCTTCCTGTAAATTTGAGTAATTATGAATTTTGAACAAAAATTTATAATTTTATTATCATAGCCATAATTATGAATTATATTATTTTACTATTTCTGATATTATTCACATCTTTTTCACAGATCTGCTTTGCGAACAAAAGAGAAGATTTCAACATAGATGGTTCTCACCCAGATACGACATATATCTATTTTAATAATAATGGAGAAATTATCACTTCAAAGAAAGATTCATACTCCTATCAAAAAATAGTTCCTTATGGAAACGATTCATTAAATCTATTTAATATCACAAGCTATTATACTGATACAGATTCTTTAAAATCTAATGGTTACAGTGGTAGGCTTAATAATCCATTTGAATTTGGTCTCAAATATATTGGTGAACTTGTTTCTTATTATCCCAATGGCAATTTAGAAAGTTTAGAAAAGTTTAACGAATATTCAGAGCCAATTGATTCTTCATATTATTATTACCCAAATGGTAAGCTAAAGATGATTATTGTTCATGAGGAAATTGGTAAAAAAATATTTTCTGGAACAACAGATACTCAACCTTTTTACTTATTGTATCTCGATTCCATTGGAAATTATCTTCTTAAAAGGGGAAATGGTTTTTTAAGAATTGAGAATGCGAGAGAAGATTATACAGAAGGTGAATTAAAGAATAATGAAAAAGTGGGAAAATGGAAAGGTAGGAATATGGGAACTTTTTATGAAGAACTTTACCAAGATAATCAATTGGTTCAAGGGAAAAGATTTAAAAAAAATGGAGAAGTTATTATATATTCTCAAGAAAATGTAAGAAGTATGGCTACATATCCAAAAGGAATGGATGTATTTATGAAGTCATTATATAAAAATCTAAGCATACCCCAAGACCTCATAAAGGATGTATCAAGTCAATCTATTTCTGTCACCTTTACTATTGATCGTGGCGGTAATACTAATAATTTTCGAATTTCTGAAAAAGTACCTTTAAAAGTACGAGAGCAAATCGTTAGTGCAATAAAACAAATGGGGAATTGGAACCCCGGACGGTTGCAAGGTATGGAAGTAAATATGGATTATACAGTTCCAATCCGAGTTAAATAAATATTGCTTACGACTATCACATTACCTTGTCAATTTTAATCGTTTAAAAGAGAATCGAATCTAAGTAAAAACTAATATTCCTATGAAAATTATTATGTATGTTTGTTTTAACGATAATCATTCAAACCTAAACCAAATATGAACTTTTATTATTCTGCTCTTTTTATTGTCAGCAGCTTAGCGTTTTCCCTATCTTCGTGTGCGCAATCAAAAAACCTATTTAACGGCAAGGACTTAGCTGGCTGGCATATCGATGTTCCAGAAATGGACAAAAATACGACTGTAAAAAGCCCTTTTCTTGTCAGAGATGGGATGCTGGTAAGTATGGGTAATCCAAATGGCCATATTATAACCGATAAGTCGTATAAAAACTATAGTCTGGATGTCGAATACCGTTTTGCAGGAAAATCAGGAAACTGCGGTGTACTGGTGCATGCCTCTACTCCACGCGCGCTTTATGGAATGTTTCCAAAATCTATTGAAGTACAGATGATGCATGAAAATGCGGGAGACTTTTGGTGTATTGTGGAGGACATTAAAGTACCAAATATGGTTGAGCGTCGAGGTGAACCTGCTGAATGGGGCATTACAGAAGATAAAAAACGTCGGATTTTGAATCTTACCGACAATTCTGAGAAACCTCTTGGTGAATGGAACAGTATGAGGATTGAATGCTTAGACCGGAAGATAAAAGTATGGGTAAATGGTGACCTTGTAAATGAAGGTTACGACTGTACCGCAAACAGTGGTCAGATTGCGCTTCAAGCTGAAGGTGCTGAGGTTGAATTCCGTAAGGTTTTACTAACGCCAATAACGCAACTTTCTAAATAAATGATAATGACAACAAAGCATTCATGCAAGTCTAAGCAATCATGCATTTGCAATAGTTAGTTAGTTGCTATAAAAAAATGAAAATCTAGAAAGCCATTCCTAACGGAATGGCTTTCTAGATTGATGACACTTTGTAGCATTCTGTTCAGATTTACTGTTTACATTCAAAATCGATAGTCTCAGGCGCAACTCTTTCCAGATCCGAAAAGGCTCCATTTACTTTATAAATTATACCCTTTTTTATATTTAACAAGCAAGTGATTTTATATATTTGCAAAAAATCAATAACTTAAATAAATATAAATAAACATGGGCAAAATTAACTTCATCTTATTTTTCTTACTTTTTCAACTCTCATTTGTATCGGCTCAAGAAAAAGTAAAAGTCATATTATTAGGAACTTATCACTTTAATAATCCTGGAAATGATATGATCAAACAAAAAGACAGAAATATATTATCTAAAGAAAGCCAACAAGATTTAGAAGAAATTACGAATAAAATTAAGGCATCTGCTTATAAACCCGATCAAATATTTGTCGAGAGTAATTTTAACAAAAAGAACGAATTGAATGCAAACTACCAATCATATTTAAAAGATCAATATCACAAGTTCACAGATACAATAAAAAGAGAACGGTTAAAAAGATATTATATCGAAGGTGAAACTTTTCAATTAGGTTATAGATTAGCGAAAAAATTAGAACACCAAGAATTATATCCTATTGATAGTATGATAGAAATGAGATTTGATATTTTATTAAAAGAGGTAAATTCAAATCCAGCTTTGAAAGAAGAATTTAGTAAAATTAATGCCTCTTTGTCGGATAACTGCCTAGAAAAAAGCAATCTGAGTGATATATTTATATGTATAAATAAAAAGTCCAACTTGGATAAAAACATTGGTTTTTATATTTCATTTGCTAATAAAGTGATGACTAATAAAGATTATTTAGGGTCCAATCTCGTTACTGACTGGTATAAAAGGAATTTGGTTATGTACGCTAATATTCAGAATCAATTAAAACCTCATACCAAAACTATTCTTGTTCTGGTGGGGAGTGGACATGCTGCTATACTAAGACAGTTTTTTGAGGTCGATAAAAACTTTGAACTTGTTGACTTAACGAAAGTCTTCGATGCTAAGTAAAAACTCTTCCTCCAGAAATAGCGAATAAACTATAAACAGAATGTCATTATTTATTTAAGATAATGGCATTCTTCATTTTTCGATCTTTGTTAATATTGAGGAGAATATCAAGAAAGTCAAGCGTATTTTTAGTAGTTTAAAATTGTACTTAAAAGAAATGCTAAAAATTTAAACACGATTTGTATTCGCTGCTTATCTACCCTCATATCGAGTGCAATTTTTGCAATTCAAAACACCGCTCTACTGCTTTATCAATGTTTTCAAAAAAAAATAGTTTATTATTTTCAATGGGGTCTAAAAAAATAAGACTTTTGGTACGACCAAATTTACGAACTTCAAAAGTAGAGGTATCAATTACTGCCAATTTAAAACCCCGCCCAATCACCTTGTTCACCAAAAGAGGGATATAAACATAGTAACCATCAATAATTGCAGGCCCACCAAATAATCCTGAAATCTTAACTCCATTAATCGTGAGGTGTCCAATTTCTGGTCCACCTTGACAAATTTCTGTTAACTTCAAATAGGTTAATTCGATCACTCTTGTACTTTTTTGAAGATTAAATTGAATTGGGTCTTCATATTTATTCATCATAATATTTATTTTTCGCAGTTTTTAGTTTAGCAATTCTTATTCAGTGAATGTAATCTAGTTAATGCTAAAATAGTTTAGTTAAACGGCTCATTACCGAATTGTAGAATATGACAAGCAATCACTCTAGTAATTTCTTTCATTTCAAGTGGGTCATGAGTAACTATGAAAAAGACTCCGTTATTATTGACACCTAAAAAGTCTCCATCACTAAGCTCCTTTAAATGGAAATATTCAACCCCCTCTATACTTGAAATATAAACATCACTGCGATTTATATGCTTTAATTCCGCTGATGTCAAATATTTTTTAATTAGCCTAAATCCTTCTTCGCCCCACACTTTCTTTTTAATATCTCCATAAAAAATATTTTTAATATCGAATTCAAAAGTACTGTCTTTCAGATCACTTGAGTAACCTAAAAAGATATCATGAGCAAAATACAGTGTTATTACTATATTTCTACTTGAGCGCCGATCTTTTATTATTAGGTTCTCTAATTTATAATTATATACCTTATAATTTTCAAATTTTTTATAAAAGGAAGTTGGATATATGAAACTAATCAAATTTAGAATATCAGATCTATTAACACCTACTTTTTCAATAAAATTTAGTTGCGCTATATAATGTTTATATTCAACACCTAATTGATTTAATAGTTCATGGAAAACATCAATTTCCCAGCTTTTTAGTGCTCTAAATTTATTTTTAAATAACCTAAACATCTTTATTTATTAAAACAGCTCATGATAGTGATATCTGTTTTTCTATGATACTTATATATTATTGTCCCCAAAAATAAAAACTTACATGTTTAAATTCGAATATCAGAAAGCTGTTTTTTAAATCCAGCAATTAATCCTTTGTTTATGCCGAATTTGCTGTTTACCGACTCCTTCTGTACACAAATAATATTACCCAATGCGTCGTCAACGTAAATGATGCAGCAGGAACTGGTGATATAAACCATCAAAAACTAAGTTCATACATATCCCCTTGATCACCATTACACTTAAGAAATATATCCTTTGGAATAGTTTCAAAGTCAATCCTAGTCATTATCGATCCATCACAATCAATTTTTTGCTTATTATCAAAGAGTAACTTATTGCGATCTAACTTAACTGGTAAATCATTAATTGCTCCTAGCACATATTTACCAAAGTATCTTTTTTTATAATCATATAACAAAATAATTCCTGTTGTATGTCCATTTGGGCCCCATATTCTCCCCCAAGTTAAAATATGATATTTAATTTTGTCTTTAGTTTCGACCTTTCCTAGATAGGTAATTATGACATCATTTAAGTAGTCTTTCCTATCACTCTGATTGAATGTAAAAGACTTACCAATAACATTTTTTAATATAACAGATACAACGATATCTTCTTTCTGCGGAGAAACATCAACAGAAGATAAACAGAAAAATATAAATCCTATTACAAACTTCATCATGGGATTTAACAATCCATCAACTTAATTCTTAAGTGTTATAATAACCATTCCAAAAGTGCTGGCAAATTCTCCATAAAGGGCATCATAACTTTTAGATTTCTTAAACGAGATTTCAGAGATATCTTCTTTCTTGATTCGTGCAAGCTCCCTACTTTTCATTAATTTAGTATCTGAAGCACTTGTCATAATCAGTACAGAAAAGTCACCCTTTTCTAAAGCTGGCTTCACACCATAATGAAATATTGAAGAGTTTAGATAGATATTTTCTACGAATGCTTGCAAACTTTCTTCTTTTGGATGAGAAACCAATGATTGATCCAATAAATTTTTCCTTGACGAAGGCACAATTTTATTCTGCGCATAAATTACTTCAATAGATGCAACTAGTCCTAACAAAATAAGCGTTTTGATTTTATACATAATTAAAGTTGTTTATATCCTACTTTATACAGACAAGTTAAAAATAAAACTTGCATAATGATCATTGAAATATTATAAAGTTCCTTGTTCGAGCAAGATGTATTAAAAACGATATATATTCTATACCTTTAAATATGCAGTCATTCGTTTCCATTTTATGCGACAAATATGGAGTTTCTTCCGAATTAGTCTCTCAGCTTCTATTGAAGATGGAGAAGAAATCATTTGGTAAGCATGAACTCGTTATGGGACCTGATAATCGGAAGCAAAATTATTACATCATAAGCGAAGGGATCTGGAGGGGTTACCGGATTTTTGATAGCGAAGATAGAACGCTATGGTTCGAGCGTTATGGCGACATCCTATATTCAGAAGCTTCTGCAGATTATAGGATTGAATCAATTTCCAATAGTTCAGCTTATGTCATATCCAAAAATGATCTTGACATACTTTGTCAAGAGTCCCATGAAATTTCAAATCTAATTCGTACCATTTTAGAACAATACTATTTTGAAATTACAGAATGGCTCATCATGCTCTGTCAACCTACTGCTCGCGCACGATATCTAACCGTTTTGGAAAAAGATTCTGAAGTATTTCAGCTTGTCCCACAGAAGTATATTGCTTCTTGTCTGGGTATGACTCCGCAATCACTAAGTCGCATTCGAAGGCAAATCGTAAAGTAACAGTCGAAGTTACCAAATGTTCACGTTTACGGATCTTCAAACCTCTAATTTTGCATTTTAAACTCATTAATGTAAAAAAAGATGGAAGCAAACGTAGAAATAAACAACTGGAAAAATAAATTCGGGATCATTTGGACAGGACAATTATTCTCTATCTTGAGCAGTTCAATCGCTCAATTTTCCATGGTATTGTGGATCGGAATAGAAACTGAGTCTGCAGAAGCTCTTGCTTATGCTGCCATAGCAGGTTTGTTGCCACAGATACTTTTAGGACCATTTGCAGGTGTGTTTATAGACCGATGGAACCGCAAATGGACCATGATCGGTGCTGATTTTTTTGTTGCCATCTGTTCAGCAATCATTGCCTTGTTCTTTTACTTGGATATCGTTGAATTATGGTCTATCTATATTTTACTGATGCTTAGATCTGTAGGAAGTGCATTTCATGCTCCAGCTATGAAGTCTATTATACCGGTTATGGCTCCTAAATCTAAACTGGTTCGTATTGCTGGTATCAATGAAATTATTCAGTCAATATCGATCATATGCGGGCCCATGTTGGGTGCTGTATGTTTATTGACATTTGGCATGAGTACTGTTATGTTACTAGATGTAGCGGGTGCTATTATTGCTTGTACATCATTACTGTTTGTCTCGATCCCTCATGTAACGGATATCGGAAAATCTGCGAAGAGTATTTTACAAGACATGAAAGGAGGCGCAACGGCGATTCTGAGAAATAAAGGTATGTCCTGGCTGATGGCTTCTGAAGTGGTGGTCAATTTCTTTGTTATGCCCATCGTCGCGGTAATGCCGTTGATGACATTGCATTACTTTCATGGATCAGCTTATCAGGTTAGCTTGATCGAAGGATTGTATGGAATTGGTTTACTCGTTGGTGGTGTTATTTTAAGTGTGTGGAATCCGAAGTTAAAAAAAGTGACATTAATTATATTCGGGTTTTCTGGATTAGGGCTTGTTCTTGCATTATGTGGCGCATTACCTTCTAGTTTCTTCATCACTTACGCCGTGTTGACAATTGGGCAGGGATTAGCGGTACCGCTTTTTACAGGCCCGTTTACAGTATTGATACAAACACAATTTGAGTCGGTCTATTTAGGTCGTGTATTCGCTTTATATGGTAGCTTAAGCCAGTTTCCAGCTATTATTGGTTTACTCTTTGCTGGTTTTATTGCTGACGAAATCGGTGTTGAAAAGCTTTTCCTTTTTGGGGGTATCATTGTGATGCTGACAGGAGTTTCTTTGTTCTTTATACCAGCTGTGCAACAGGTGGAACATCAGGTGCATTAAGGAAGTGTCAGAACTTTTATCGACCTACTTTTTGAAGAAAAATGTCTAACATGGTCCATTAACAGATGTATCAATGTGTTCTTCGTTTGGCATTTAAATTTTGAACTATTTAACAAGAATATTTATTAAAGAAAGCCGTTTGGAATACCAAACGGCTTTAAAATTGATTTAAATTATACCTTTAAGCTATTTTATATTTGAATATATTTTCGAAATTGTTCAGAATGTACTATAGATACAGTGCTAATCGATATTTATCTTATAGATTGCTGCTGCTTCTGTATCATCAAACAGATGAATTTGCTTAACTAGCTTTTTCTTCATCATTTTCACGATGGAATGATAGGCCGGATCATGATAGACATTATGAAGTTCTTGAGAATCTTTTTGTAAATCGAAAAGTTCCCATGTCTCCTGACGTTTATAATATCGGATTAATTTGTAACGGTCATCACGTACTCCAAAATGTGGGCTGACAGCATGTTCTCCATTTTCAAAGTAATGATAGAAAAGATCTTTCCGATGTTCTGTTGATGGGTTTTTGAGCACATGTACAAAAGACTCGCCCTGCATGTCCTTCGGTTTTTTGACTGATGCAAGTTCCAGGAGAGTCGGTGCAATATCGGCATTGACGACCTTTCCATTGATTTCAGTATGGGGTTTTAAAATTGGCGGGTAGCGCATGACCATTGGTGTACGGAAGGACTCTTCATACATCCACCGTTTATCAAACCAACCATGTTCGCCCATATAAAAACCTTGATCGGACAGATAGATGACAACTGTATTTTCCTTTAATTGCTTATTGTCTATGTAGTCCAATACTTTTCCGATGTTCCTATCCATGGATTGTGCTGTATTGAGGTAATCGGTCATATAGCGCTTGAACTTCCACTCGGCTAAAGCTTTTCCGGTCAACTTGGATTGCTTAAGTTCTTCATAAATCGGTCTGTAATAATTGATGTATTTTTCTTGCTGTGCTGGTGTCATTCGTTTGAAATTACCATCCTGCATCATCGCTTCAACAGATTCGAACATCTTTAGATCGTAGCCCATGCGCATATCCTTATCAATAGACATCTCCTGAAGCTTGGCTGGTTTACGGCTTTCGTAATCGTCGTAAAAGGTTTCCGGCAATTTAAAATCGACGCTGTCATAGGTGCCAAAATCTGCAGGATCGGGCATCCAGGTACGATGGGTAGCTTTATGACCGATAACCAAGCAAAAAGGTTGTTCTTGATTTATGGTATCGAGCCACGTTAAAGCTTTATCGGTCACAATATCTGAAACATATCCCTCACTTCGTTTACGTCCCTGTTTACTGATAAAATCTGGATTGAAATATGTGCCTTGATCGACCAGAATGTCAAAATAATTGAATCCTTGTAATTTGTCTCCCAAATGGATTTTACCGACCCAGGCGGTATTGTACCCGACCTGCTGGAGCTGTTTGACAAATAGATCTTGACTAAAATCAAACTCGGAGGTCTCATTATCCTTAAAACCATTTTTATGGCTATACTTTCCGGTCAATAAAGTGGCCCTACTGGGGCCACATATTGAATTATTGACAAAAGCATTTTTAAAAATAGCACCCTCATTGGCGATACGATCTATTTGGGGTGTTTTTCCATATTTTGAGCCATATGCCCCTATGGTTTGATATGCATGGTCATCGGAAATAATGATGACGACATTGGGTTTTTTTTGTCCATAAACATGTCTTCCTGTAGTCAAGGCAAGTGCTAGAATTATAATAAAACTTAATTTCATGATCCCTTTTGTTTAAAATTGATAATTACTTCTTCTTTGGAAGTCGAGTTTATTTTGACCCAGCCCGATCGATCTTGACCTGAATCATTGGCCTTAATCGTCAGTTTCTGTGTGACATTACCAGAGCCGTATTTGCGTTCCATAGTGTACCACTGTACGTTTGCAGGTAAAGTAACCCACCAACCATTGGTGGTCCCCTCAATACTTATGGTATAAGTACTTGCTATTTTCTCTATTTCGTTTGTCACGGTACTGGTCACCTGAAATGGACCAGCGACAGGTTTAGCAGGAAGGTCTTCTTTTTTGCAAGCAACTAACGCGAATAAAATGAGGAGTATAAGGAAACCGATGTTTCCTTTTTTATAAATGAATATCTTCATGATAGTGATTTTACCAGTTTGGGTTTTGTTTCCATTTGCCATTTGTCAATTCAATCATCCGTTGTTGGATGGGAAGTAAGTAATCTCGATCGACTCTAAAGCGATACCCATTTGGCAATACTGCTTTATAAGGATCCATATAGCGCATAGCATCACCAGGATTACCGGACAAAAAGAAATTGACTGTTTTTCCTGCTGGCGCAGTGTCATAGTATAACAGATTGTCTTTGTAAAAACCTGTAGTGTTATTTTCTTGCGCAATATTGCTTCCTGTAAACAGAATTCCCAAAGGTCTTTTGCCAACAAGCAATTGATCTGCCGCTGCCCAACGTAAAATATCTTGTAAACGATGTCCCTCGGCTACGAGCTCGACACGTCTTTCTCTTCTTACTCCCTGTACGAATTTGTCTAGCTGTGCAAATGGGTAGTTTGCTGCAGTATTGTACTCGCGATCGAAATCCATGTCCGGCATATTAACACGGGCACGCAACGGTCGTACCGCTTCAATAATTTTACTCGGATCTTCCTTAAGTTCAGCTATAGCTTCGGCATAGTTGAGTAATACTTCTGCATAACGGAAATAAATGACAGGAGCAGCACTCATGCCATCATCAGATACGGCAGGAAGACTATTGTACTCGACATATTTGTACATCGGGTAACCTGTAGTTGAACGATTGAATCCACTTTGATTGATCGGTGGAAAATTGGCGGCAACAGCATCAGGTCGTAAAGGCGCCTGTGGCACTACTGCTGTTTGTGCTAATCGTGGATCACGAACTGTAGGTTTTAAATCTTGGCTGTATGTTTTTTGCGCTTCGGTCTGTAGTGTACCTACAAAAGGTTTACCATCTGCTGTTAAGTAATCACTCACGAGACTCTGGGTCAAACCGATATCTCCCCCTCCTGTTGATAGATATTTGGAAACACCGTGACCGACATTTTCTGAAGGATTATAGCGTCGATATAATAGAACCTCATTGTTTGTAGAAAGATTTGCCGTATTAAACATATTGCGATAATCATCATTGAATTTTCCAGTGGTATATATTTTCCAGCGATTACCATCTATAATGGTCTTGGCGGCATCACGTGCTTGAGTCAGATAACTCTTAATCTTATCTTCTGTAGCTTCCGTGCTCGCAAATGATGTCCCTTTTAATTTATGGTACCTTTGCCATGTTCCTTCATAAAGACCAACACGTGATTTCAATGCCAGGGCCACATCACGGTGAACACGCATACTCGCATTGGTAGATACAGTAGGTAAAAGATCGACCGAACGGTTCAAGTCACTGAGGATAGAATCTACGATCATAACACGACTGTCCCTTGCTAATAGCGTAGATTCATCTTCGGAACTCAACAATTGATTGACCCAGGTGACATCGCCATATTTTTTCACCAACTCAAAATAATACCAAGCACGAAAGAAATATGCCTCACCTAGATATTTGTTGATCTCAGTTTGATTTCCTTTTGCATTTTTTGATTGCTTTAGAAAAAAGTTGATTGATCTTATTTGCGTATATTCACTGATACTTGAAGCATTAGCAACCGTTAACTGTCCGCTAAGTCTCGGATCTACACTGGTAAATATCATGTTATCGGTACGTGCGTCATCAAAAGCAGGCCCAATACCACCGGTAAAATTCGGATGACCGGGTAAAGTTTGATAGAACTGATTGACATACAGTTTTAGCTCATTGGTCGAGGATAAACTCCCTGTTGTGGATAATTGATCCAATGGTTCTCGATCCAAAAAATTGCTATTACACCCTGAAAACACAGTGATACTCACTGTAATTAGGCATAAATATAAATTATATAGTTTCATGTTGCTCGGGTTAGAAATTAACGTTTAGACCAAAAGAATACACTTTACTTAAGGGATATATCTTCCCTGTACCTGAACCTCCATTGATGGTTTCTGGGTCAAACATTTTCGCCAATGGACTAAAAGTCAATAAGTTTTCGCCACTAACGAATACATTGATACGCTCGAACTTCCAGCGTTGGATCAGTGATTTAGGGATATTATAACTGATGGTCAGGTTTTTGAGGCGTAAATATGCAGCACTTTGTAAATAACGGGTTGAAGATAGCTGGGTCTTATTGATATAAGAATTAATGGCACCTGCAGGTGCTGCATAAGGATTGGGATAGTAAGCATCGGGATTACTTTCGGAGAAGTAATCTAAATGTTGTTTGAAAACGGTCACTTGCGCTAAAGCACCTGCTCCCCAGAAGTAAGCATCGGCCACTGCTGGACTAAAATCTCTTTTACCAATACCTTGCCAAAGCATATTCATCGATAAATTTTTCCACGTTAATCCACCAGAGATACTATAGCTATACCTTGGGGTGCTGTTTCCGATAATGGAAATGTCGCCCATATCACCTAAGCGATTGGTTCCATTATTGATTTTTCCATCATTGTTGATATCAAGGTACATGACATCTCCAGGGATCCAATCGCGAGCGGACAAAAATGACTGATCCAATTCATTATAAGCATCTGCTTCTGCCTGTGTACGGATTAATTGATTGGCGGTATAGCCCCAGATTTCACCAGATGTCTTGCCCTCGTACCATTGTCCACTTGGATCAAATTTTGTTGGATTTTGATATTTCGTAACCATTGATTTGTAATCTGTGAGGATTAAGCCCAAATTATAGCTCCAGTCTTCGGAAAGCTGATCACGCCATTTGACATTAACTTCCCAACCGCGTGTTCTTAAATCAGCATTGTTACTTTTTGCGGGTACTGTACCGAAAAGATCGGCTACATCTCGAGATGGACCGAGCATATCTTTGGTGTTGCGCTGATAGATATCAATTGCACCGGTCAATCTGTATTTGAATGCCGTAAAATCAAGACCAAAATTGGCGCTACGTACAGTTTCCCAGGTGATCAATGGATTGAAAGCACCCGGAGCGTTGATATAACTCTCGCGGCCATTTTCAAAATAATACCTTCCTCCTGCTCCGTTGGCACCTGGTACGATGATGCTCATGTTTTCCGAGTACGCATAGAGTCCTGCTCCAGCCTGATTTCCTAATGATCCGTATGAACCTCGTATTTTCAGCTGATTGACCCAGCTGACTTCATCTTTAAAGAAGGACTCTTCACTGATGTTGTATGCCGCCGATACCGATGGAAAGAAGCCCCAACGATTGTCGGGCGCGAAACGGGAAGAACCATCATAACGGCCATTGACTTCCAAGAGGTATTTTTGGTCGAAATTGTAATTCAAACGCGCAAAGAAACCACGTGTTGCCCAATGATTACGTGCTTCTTTACTTGATTTGGTTCCTGTCGACAGGTCTATACCCGGACGATCGAAGCTAATCAAATCACTAGCGGATGTGTAGATTTCTTTAAACTGATCTAGTTCTTGCTGAAAACCCGCCGTAACATCAAAATTATGGTTGTCTAGCGATAATTTGTAGTTGGTATAGATGTTAGGTGTAAGGTAATTGTTGCTGTTCATTTTACGCTCAAAACTGCCTCCTAATGGAATATTGTATTCAGAACGATTTACAAGATAAGAAGCTCCATCAATGCCATAAATTGTGCCTGGGAGTTTTAAGATATCATTAGCATCATTATCTAACCTATAATTGAGATCGGCAAATATCTTCCAGTTTTTTAAAGGACTTATTTCCAAACCACTTAATATTGCTAGTGTATTGTTTGTCAAATCGTCTTTTGTACCCGACTGTAAATATGGAACCATGGATTGTTCATTCCAATTACCATAAAAATCGTAAGGTGATACATTGGGACGCATACGCGCTAAATTATGGAAGAACATGTCTTCATATCCTGCTAGAGGCGTTTGGTTATTGCTTCTGGTATATTTAACATTGGCTTTTAGTTTTAGCCAAGAGGTCAGATCTGAGGAAACTGAACTGTTGAAATTATAGCGTTTATAGTCGATATCTGCATACCGCAAGATTCCTTCTTCGTTGTAATAACCTGCCGATACGTAAAATTGCGTACCTGCATTGCCTCCACTCATGTTTAGTGTATAATTCTGACGTAGAGCAGTTGGTTTATAATGCAGATTGAACCAGTTGGTGTTAGCAATTCCATTGGCACTGTTTTCCCAGCTTGCATAATTGTTGGTGTTGACTTCTGGAAAAATCGAAAGACTGCTTGGATCATTGATATACTGTTGCAATAGCGCAATCTTGTCTTCCGAATATTGCTTCGTACCCAATGCATTAAAGGTCGCTGCATTGAAGAAGTTGGCAAATTCTACGGAATTAGCCATATCGGGTAATCTAACAGGTGAAGTAATTCCGGTATTGCCGGTAAAACTGATTACTTTTTTTCCAGCTGTACCTTTTTTGGTTGTTACCAATATAACTCCATATGCTGCTCTTGATCCATATATAGCAGATGCCGACGCATCTTTCAGTACTGAAATGTTTTCAATATCGCTTGGATTGATATCTGCAAGTGACATCTCCATTCCGTCTACAAGTACATATGGGCCATCTGTTCCGCTGATGTTTCCAACTCCGCGTACATTGAGATTGAAACTTTGACCAGGCTTAGTATTTCCTCCAACGCTGACATTCAGTCCCGGTACGATCCCTTGTAAGCTTTGTGTTGCATTGACAACGGGCCTGTTTTCAAGTTCACGTCCGCTAATTGCGGAAACGGCACCGGTCAAATTGACGCGCTTTTGTGCTCCATAACCAACGACAACGACTTCTTCAAGTTGAGCAAGATCCTCGGCTAACTGAATAGATTGAAAAGCAGATGAGTACGATACCTCTCTTGATACAAAACCGACACTACTGATTAAGATCGTACTTTGTGTATTTTTAACCGCAATCGTAAATTCTCCTTTTTCATTTGTAAGTGTACTCCTATCAGATCCTTTTTCCTTAATGGATACTCCTGGTAAAGGTTCGCCTTTGCTATCGATGATCTTACCATGAAACCTGGGGTCCTGTACTACGATTGGTGAAATAATAATCCGGCCACCATTGATCTCCTGCATTTTAAGACCTGTTTTTTCTAAAATAGGTTCTAACAATTCATTCCATGGTTTTTTAATTGCATTTACATCGCTGATCACAAATTTGTCAATCTGGTTGTCATTGTAGATAAAACGTAGATCAGTTTGTTTTTCGATCAGCTGTAGTAAAGTTTTAAACTTTATGCTTTTGTTTTTTAAAGTAATGTTGCCTTGCGCAAGTGTCGAATTTGCATAACTGTTGTAGCCCAAAGCTACAATAAGCAACAGCGTAAATTTTACCATGAAGAGCCACTTTAGGTAATAAAGAATTGGCACATGACTGACGACATGTGAATTTTTTTTCATAATTTAGATATTAGAAGTTAGTAATTAAGCACATTACTTTACTAGGGCTTTGTGCTTTTTCATTCATCTTTTAGGGTATATCGTTACGATATACCCTTTTTTGTAAAGGTTTGATTCATAATTTTGGGTTTTTAATAAATTAATATACTGTCTTGTTTTTCTGTGTAATGTAAATTGACACCTGTTTTAATTAACAGGTCAAGTAAATCTTTACAGGTTTTTTCCTCAAATACACCCGTAAAAGACTCATTCATGAGTCTTTCATTTTCTATGACAATCGTTTTATTGTACCACCGTTCCATTTTTTTTGTCATAAGTTCCAATGGATCATTTTGAAAAACAAGCTTATTTTTAGTCCAAAGAATATCCAGTTGTTCACCGTTTGTAGCGGTAGCTTTTTTCATATCAATAATTACTTGTGTGTTATCAGGAGAAGTATTCTGACGATTTTTACTGATACGCATGGCATTGGTCATGATGTTGGTTACTTCGATTTTGTCTCCCGGCAGCATAATATATTGACGATATTTACCATTGTCTTTTATTTGTAGATTGACCTTCCCTTCAATCAATGCTGTTTCCATTTTCTGTTCTTCAGGATAGGCTCTGACATTAAATTGAGTACCTAATACTTCAATTCTGTTGCCATAAGAATCGACTTGAAAAGGTAGATTTTTGTTTTTTGCAACATTAAAGTAAGCTTCACCGGATAATTTCACATCACGGTTACTATGTCCATATGACGTGTTATATTCCAATTGGCTCTCGCCATTCAACCAGATTTCCGTACCATCTTTTAACCTGTAGAATTTACGCTCTCCCTTGGCGGATACAAGTGTGATGCTATCATTACTAGCTACTGGCATATAGATGTAAGTAACTCCTATTGCTAAAATGAAAAATATAATCACTGCTGCTATTGAGAATCTATATTTTCGCACTTTACGTTCAGGCTCTATTGGTTGTGCTATTACAGGTTCTTGGGAAACAGCAGCAGACATAAATTTTTGCTTTGATCTTTCGTAGCGTGTTTCTTTGGGGATTGTTTTTTTTCCAGATATACTTTTGCTCTGTGTTAGAAAGAGATAGAGATCGATTCTATTTTCATCTTCAGCCATTAGACGATACAGCTCATCCAATTCTGAACCCGAAATCGACTGGTTCAAAACTTTATGAATCAATTGTAAATATTGCTGATCTGCTGATGACATATTCATGGTTTAATAGCAAGACACATGAAAAGAGCAAAATCCCCAATACGATATGTTATTTTTTTGCTTTTAATAGAAAATATAATTTTTCGATTGCAATCTGCATGTGTCTGTCTACTGTTTTGACTGCGATACCCATGCTTTCGGCCGCTTGTTTATAGGTCATCTGGCAGTCTTTTACCAAAAGAAATGCTTCTTTGGTTTTTGGTGATAATTGATTGATTGCAAATTCAATCTCTTTGGTTTTCTCGGTAGATATTAGAAGTGCTTCAGGAGATAGGTCGTCGATTAAGGTATTACAATGCAGTTCAACAGATTCGTAACGAACTATTTTATTTCGTAATAGATTGAGACATTTATTTTTTGTTGCCCGGTATAAGTAGGCAGACACTGATTTGATCTCCATAAGCTTTGGACCCATATTCCAGATCTCCCAAAATACTTCGCTAGCGACATCTTCAGCGTGACAATCGTCTTTAACAATGGATAAGGCATATTCCTCCAGAATTTCTAAATTTTTAATGAAGAACTCCTTAAACACATATTCATCACGCATAATGGCGATTTTATGTTTTTGCTCTTCACTAAAATCCTTAATATCGTACATGTTTATGGTTCGTTGATTGGCTTGACTAATATAAACAAATCATACATAAAACGTTAACAATTGAAAAAATTTAAAGAATTTTACTTCAGCTTCCCGACTGAATTTCTGAACCGCTGGAATAATTTAAGAGATTTGGTAATAACTACCAAAAGCAATACTAAACTTTTAAATGAAAACATGTCCACTTGATTTAATATCTTTTGATTTGATTAATAATCTACGTGTTTAAAAAGGTGTTTTAAACATTTTACTTCTTAGCAACAACCTAAATATTGCTGTTATACTTCATATTGTATGATGCATGAATCTCTTACTATTCGATTTTCAAAAAGTTGAAGCAAAATACGGCATCAAAAATAAGGTCATATAAAAAGCCGTTTGGTCATTCCAAACGGCTTTTATTTTAATACTATCTTATTTATATTTTTTTGGTACCGCTACAAAAACAAAAAACTATAAAGATCACTACTTAACAGAGATAAAGGTCTCTACCTCTGCCTCAGGACCATCATTGTATTTTTCACCATGTACGGTAAAATCTGCTTTGTAGGCTCTTTTTGAATTAAATTCTTCATCACCCCAAATGCCCAACCAAGTATTGAATACGGCTTCTGGCATCTTTCCTTTGGACACAAATTCAGCATATTCTCCCCCTTCGATTACTAGACCGACAAGTCCTTCTGGAACCACCGTTAACGTACTTACTTCATATCCGATAATGGTATCGTAATGGCCTGTAAAATCTGTTTCATAATTTGTATAAACGGCATAGATGTCGTTATTTATCTTTTGCTCGAATTGATGTATGGTTTCATCTTTCCAAAACTTTTGCCATAATAATTCGATATCATTTGCAGATTGTCCATTTTCATTGGTAGTTCGAATGGTCATACCGATAATCTTCTTTTCTTCAATAGTAATGTTGTTCATTTTTTGATTTTTAATATTTAAACGAAGATAACGATGACGGGTGACAGCGGTATGTCAGCAGTAATAGCCACATTGAATTAAACTTATAGCCGATAAAAGGAATCAGATATAGAATGGTACGCTATTAATTTGCATCTAAGTAAAAGCACCATACAATTTGAGGTGTATGATGCTTTTTATTTAATAATAGAAGGATCGTTACGACTTCTATGCCATTAATGGATCGCTTTTCGCGTTTTGTCCAACTTCAATACGTCCTGCAAATTGCTCGAAATAGTTCAAGTATCCAGTACAGCTTACTTTTATATCATACCAAAAATGCTGTTTGGATAAATCAACTTCGGCAACCGAGGTCGAACCGGCACGCACCTTAATGTTACGCTCCGGTTGTCCATAGCTGTTATCGTGAAGCCATACTTCAACCTGACTGTCTTCATGATTCGCGATCTCAACCAGCAATCGGCCTGTAAATCCTTTACCTTTTTTATCGCGTTCATAACGACAAGAAATTTTAATTTTTGGGTTTTCTTTACCTCCAGCAAATCTTCGGAAAAAACCATTGGGACCGTAAACGCTTAATTTATAAGCAGGCTTTTCGAAGGCTTCTAATGACCAGCTATCCTGCAACCGGTCTCCTGCAACGGTAGCATAATTCCAACTTCTTCCTTGTTCATTATGATAAGAAGTTTCGCTGTAAACGGTAAATGCTGCTCCTGCTGATGCAGTACCGAATATGCGATTTGAAGACTCAAAGGAGATCTTATATGCTACATTTTCTTGATCAAAATATCCATCAACATAGAGTTCGTAAGGTAGTCCGGATGAATCTCTATTCCCTTTCTCCTGTTTCGGGAAGTTGGGCGAAGTTCGAGGATCTTGCTCTATCTGCTCTATTTCAGCTTGATTTAAGACTTTAAATCCTTTGGGCACATCTTTATATTGTGCTTGATGAATGCTTTTAATAAATGGCTTTTTCTGAACGAATTCGGGTTTTGCTATAACTTCCCCTTTATATGGTCTGAAAGCGGAGGTTAAATCTCCACAAACGGCCCTCCTCCATGCTGTAATATTAGTCTCTTTGATATCAAAACGTGTTTTGTGATTAATGAACCGCTCTAAAAACTGTAATGGTGAGGTGTGGTCAAACACCTGTGAATTTACCCAACCTCCACGGGACCATGGAGAGGCGATGATCATCGGTACACGATACCCAAGGCCGATGTTACTTTCACGGCCGCTTTCGGGATGATATTGCTCTTCTTTTGTTACATATTCCAACCGTGTGTCGATGCCTTGAGAAACTTTACCTGAATCTTGACGATAAGGGTTTGGCGCCGCAAAAGGTGCCACATGGTCAAAATAACCATCATTTTCGTCATAAGTAAGGATAAAGATAGTCTTTTTCCATACTTCTGGATTTTTGGTTAAGATTTCCAGAACTTCACTGACATACCAGGCTCCGAACCAAGGTGAATCGGGGTGATCCGAGAAAAGCTGCGGTGCCGTTAGCCAAGATACCGTAGGCAGTTTGCCACTGTCCACATCTTCTCTAAACTGATACAAGATATCACCCTTCGGTATTTGGAGTTGGCGGGTCTCATCGCCTTCTTGATATTCCATCTGCTCGAGCTCCATATAGTCTGGAGCAGCACTGTTATTCACAAATGCACGTCGATGGATTTCTTTTGTGTATGCGCTTAACTTTTCAAAGTTTTCGTCTGTATACAGCTCTTGCTCTTTTAAGGTTTCTTGCAGCCGCTTTTGCAATTTCTCATACTCTTCCCCAGTTACAATATCTTTTTCCTTTAGCTCTTCAAGTTTTGCGTCGATCTGCTTTCGTTTTTCAATCAATAGATCTTGATAACGCTTGCTATATCTGACAGCATATTGAGGAAAATATTCCATTACATTACACCCAAAATTCCCCAACCAACTGTTTTCTTGACCACTATAACCGGCACTACTGGACGATATTTCATTTTGATAGATTTTCCAGTCCACCCCGCTATCTGTAAGGCGTTCAGGAAAAGTTTTCCATGTGGCTTTACCACTGAACTCGGAATCTCCGTTCCACACCAGTGCTTTATCGGTCAGTTTTTCTCTGATATTGCCTGTCCAAAAATAAAGCCTATTGGGATTGGTGCCTGTTAGACTGGAACAAAAATGTTGATCGCAGATGGTAAATGCGTCAGCCATTGCATAGTAGAAAGGTATATCTTCACGCGTATAATGGCCCAATGTTAAGGGCATTTCTTTAAAATCTTTAAATCCGGAACGTTTGACATCCAGCCAGCGATCCATTTTGCCATGATTGCGGGCATCGGTCTGGTCTGTCCAATTGTGTGGCAGACAGCCCATCCAAGTGACTTTAGAATCTTTAATATCCAGTCGAAAAGGAGCATATGTTTTACCATCAGCTTGTGTCTGTAACCAGACTTTCTGGTTATTGGGCTGCCGGATAGCACGTGGATCGTTAAATCCTCGAACTCCCCTTAGGGTGCCAAATGCATGGTCAAATGATCTATTTTCTTGCATAAGTAGCACAACATGTTCTGCATCGTAAAACGTACTCCCTAATTTAGGATCTATAGCCATGGCCTTAGCAATAGATCGAGGTAGCAGTTGCGACAAGGACATACCACCTGTTAGCATCGCCGCTTTTTTTAGAAAATCTCTCCTGTTATCCATTTTATCAATTATTCTTTTAAATGATCATTCTTTAATCAGCCCCATCCATTCAACTTTTCCCTTACTCACAAAAATGCGCCAGTGTCTTCTTAATGTTGTAATATCATGTGAGACTTGAAAATACGAATTATAGCTTGTTTATAATGAACAGCAATTATAAACTAATTATTGGAAATAGAATATTATTTTTTTATCAATTCCATGTTGCTGAGTAATGATGGAATTGGTATTATTATCCATCTTCGTGGTCATAGATTGATTGTAATGATAGAAATAACCAGTTAGACAGGATAGTGAGGCATAAGAAAAAACTAAAGATCATACGGGAGATAACTTTTGGAAATGTGCTTCTTATAGGTGCAAGTGCGCGATAATCTTATTATCTTTAAGATATATCTCCTTTTATAATTTTTTTAGATATACTATTATGTTTACCAATATTATACCATTTTCCGATCAACTAAAAAAATATATTACCTGTTTTACAGTGTCACACCATGGAGAGACCTTTCCTTTAAGGTATACAGCGTTTCCAAATTTGGGCACATGTCTAGCCCTATTTAATCAGACCTCGATATCCATACAGCCCAACAAAGTTACCTTCATAAGAGATGAAACCCATGGACCTGAAATTATTGTATTGGGTAGATTAACACAACCGACACTAATCACGTTTAATGATCCTGTAGACGAAATAGGAATTAATTTTACACCCTGCGGTATCAACTATTTTTTTGAGCTGCCATTTGTAGAAATAGCAGCTCAGTCACATCAATTACTGAGCGAATCCAAATGGTCTAAATTTGCTTCACAACTCTTCGCAATTCCTTTAGAAAAGAGAATTGAAAGCCTCGAAGAATTTCTTTTATTGAATTTAAGCGTACACAAAGGGGATCCATTAGAAAGAATTAATAACAGCACTTCTGAAGTCAATAAATTGACCGTGAAAGAGCTGGCAGCAACCGCCTGTATGTCTGAACGAAATTTCCTACGGTACTTTAAAAAGTATGTTGGTTGCAATCCTTCCCTCTTTAAAAAAATAATTAGATTTAGAAATGCACTTGATGCTCAATACTCGAAAAATACAAACGCATATCATAGATTTTTAATTACTGAAGACTATTACGATTCATCGCATTTCAGAAAAGAATTTGTACAATTTACGGGTTGTGCATTGAGATCCTTTAAAAAAGGCACTTTCCTGCCTGGAAATGGGAGTTCAGTCTTTAAACTGATGTGAAAGTTGTCCGATTTATACCTTTTTAGTTTTTTCCTATCATGTATTTTTGATAAGTAAAATAAGTTGTAATTATGAAAGAAGTATTCCTATCAGTATTAGCACTCATTAGCATAAGCTGTTATGCTCAAAAGCCATTAAATCTGGAATTAAAGAAACAATTGGATACCATTCTAAGAACAGATCAGGGTATAAGGGAATTTTTAGATCCGCAGGTTACGGATGAAAGGAAAGATACCATTGCGCAATTCCTCAATTACCCGAGAGCTTTACTCGATAAAAGTAACTGGAAAATTATGCAAAAAATTGATTCAATAAATATTGAAAAGGTCGAGCATATCATTGAAAAATATGGTTACCCAGGTAAAACATTAGTTGGTGAACCTGAAAATACAGCTGTTTTTTATGTGGTACAGCATTCAGATAAAATCTCAAAGTATTATAAATTAATTGAAAATGCAGGAAAGAATAAAGAATTACCTTTTCGGTATGTTGCTATGATGCTGGACAGAAAACTTACTAGCGAAGGAAAAGAACAGATATACGGTACCCAAGTATATATGCAAATGGTGAATAATCCAAAAACGGGTAAAAAAGAGCCATTTGAATATGTAATGCCTATTAAAGATGCTAAAAACGTAAATAAGAGACGCAAAAAAGCTGGTTTTGATTCTACAGTAGAAGAAAATGCACAAAGACTCGGGGTGGTTTATAAAGCATATACACAAAAGCAAATAAATGATGTTATTAAAAATAAGTAAACGTATCTTTAACTGTTAACATGAGTTTCTTTTAACGAATGATTAAACACTAATTGTTAACTGATTATGAGAAGAACTAAAGCTTATGCAAAAAAAGAATATCGCATTTTTGTTGGATTACTTTCAGTACTATTTGTCCTGTTATACAGTTCCTGCAGTTCAATATCTCCGAAATATTTAGCAAAAACTGCCGATGACTACACTGTTTCTAAAATAATATCCCAAGAGGTCTACACCTTTGATAATTTTCCACTGAAAATAGGGAACCGAATAAATCCCATTCTGGAAAAGAGTTCAAAGGAAAATGTTGACTGTTTCTGGAATTTCATTGAGCCGGGTTATTATAAACGGGATAGCCTCCAATTTCTTTACAAAACTTCATTGGAATTAATTAGCAAAAATAAAATTCATTTTAAATTGATTGATACTGGGGGTAATGTTTTGCGGAAAAAAACAATAAAAATCAAATCGGAACCACAAAACTTTATCTCGCTTCGAAAGACAGATGTGGACATTTACATTTTATTAAATAGATTTATCTCGACAACATCCTGCTTCGCCATAGCTAAAAATGGTGACTTAATCGTACCAAGTGAAACCATAGCAGGTGGTTTTCTCGTGTTTTTTCCTTTTGCAGGAAATCAGGATATTGGTACGAATACGTATAAAAGAATCTACTTAGATTCCAATGATTAATTTACAACCATCCTCCAAACTCATAAAACACCCGTTTGGTGATCCCAAACGAGTGTTTATTAATAAGTTTATCAGCTCTTAATCTCGCTGTTTCAAATCTGAAACCCAGATATTGGCTGTACCATAAGTAGAAGGTTCGGCGCTTGCTTCTATCTCCAGTAATCCACCTTTATCAAGTTCTTCATGATGTATCCAAATTCTGTTGATATCTTTACCATTTAGCAAAATCCGTTTGACATAGCTATTTTTATCACTGTAGTTGAGCACCTTAATCTTAAGTTTCTGCTCTCCACGCTGTACAACGATCTCTGGAAATAAAGGGACGCTGACATAATAAATAGGCTGTCCGATCAAAGGCTGATGTAGGCCCAGTGCCGTCAATATAAACCAACCTGACATGGCGCCGGCATCGTCATCCATGGTACGTACAAATGCTTTAGGTTGGTTCTTGTAGATTCGGTCTATGAAGGGATCTATACCACGGCTATTGTCATTAAAGTAATATTGTATTACCGTATCCAGCGCCAGCTCCCGTATCAATGATTGATAGCGTGATGGCTTACTGCTGCCATAATAGGATATGGGTGACTGTATATCGGGTTCGTTGGCACGATTAAAATAATGATGATCAAAAAAATCATCCAATTGCGCAGTGAATGTTTCTTTACCTCCTGCCAGGTCTACTAATCCCTGCATATCAAAGGGTACATTCCAGCGGTATTGACGGATTGTACCTTGATACATATTTCTTGCTGACATACGGTCTACATCCGGACGATTAAGATCCTTGAATTCTTTTAACCAAACTGTTCTGTAACTGTTTGCTCGGTCCAGGTAATGCTTACGTTCTGCCTGGAAAAGACCTGCCATAGCCCACATATCATAAGCAGCTTCTAAATATTTATCTGGTTTTGAAAAATCAAAACGCAGCGTGTCGTGCACCAAAGAGTCACGGATTGTGGCTAAATGTATATCATATCCCTTTTTACTGGCATCTAGCAACACTACCGCAGCATGTTCTGTCCGAACGGAATTCGCAGGTTCATTTGGTCCTGCAAAATCAAATTTTCCATAACGATAAAGATCTGAAACCGAAGAAACAATATTCTGATATTGCTGTGGATAGAGTAGTTCTAATAGAGGTAGCTGTGTTTTGTAATTGTCCCAGATAGCCCATCCATGATAACGTCTGCCTTTGGACTGGTGGACTTGTCCATCTGTGCCTCTATAGTTACCGTCTGATTCATTGATCTGATAGGGTGACTGAAGGGTACGATAAAGCAAGGAATAGAAAAGCTTCTCGCGATCAGGATCTCCTTTAACTATAATACCCATCAGATAGCTTTCCCAGCGATTATCGGAAGCAGTTTTTACCTGATCATAAGTTTTATTGCTATTAATGTTTAAAGTGGCCTCAGCATAATTTGGACTTACAGCAGAAAAAGCGATCCGTAATGTTGTTTTTTTTACCTGTTTGTCCAAATGAAGAGTCAGGTGATTATCCCTTCCTATCCAAAGGTTGCTGGATGTGGCGGAGATTGCATAATGCACGCTGTAAATACCTACACCACAGGTTGTTTTTGATCTGACAGTTCCTTTGATGATACCATTCTTATCAATGGTATAGCTATTGGATACAAATGCACCATTGAATGCATGTGCAAGATCTAATGTCAGTCCTTTTTCTCCTTCGGGAAAAGTATATTGATGAATTCCAAAGTTTTCATGCACTGCAAATTGTGCTTTTATACGACCCTTTAATGCAATGTCATAATATCCCGGTCCTGCCTTTTCCTGCTCTTTAATCAGAGGTTTGCCATCATCCTGAAGTCCTAGAAATGGCTTTATCAAAATGAGACCTCCGCTCCCCTTACAACCCACACCTTCAAATCTATTGTGGGTAAATCCCAATATTTCTTTAGCGAGGTGCTCATACCCCATATGCAACGTGGGATAGGTTTGAGGAGCGATACTCATCTGATGGAAAGGTGAAGATGCGGCCGGAGATAGCTGTCCGTGATCTCCAGAAGATCCAAGAAATACATTTGTCAATTCAGTCTTTGTCTGAGCGTGAAGTGCTAAAAAGGAAATGAATGACATTAAAAAGCTGGTCGATAATTGTCTCAAGTATTTTTTCATAACGCTGTTCACAGGTCTCAAAAAGAGACCTGTAAATTACTATAATTATGGGGTTAGTAATGGAAATATATAAAAATTGAAGAAAGAATCAGAAACAGCTAAGGATCTAACGGTTCATCCGGATCTATGGTTAGAGATTCTATACGCGGTTTAAACTCCATAATGACATCACTGATGCGTTTTCCAAGCTCATACGGCACATACCCTAATTCCCGCATGCAGCGATCGGTCATATTTTGAACAGCATCGATATGTGGTACACTGCTATTAACGATTGCAAATTTATCTTTCGGAAATCCATAAGTCAACAGGATACGGGCAGTATTACGCAGGTTAGTGGTGGTATGGCGTGCATGTGGATCAATCAAAATTGCTTCTTCGGGCACACCGAGTACCTGCATCAGGTATTTTTTCATCTCCAGCGCTTCGATGTAGGGGGTCTTATAGGGATGTACACGTCCGCCTGAAACTATAATAAAGGGAGCTAATCCATCGAAATAACTGCGAGCTGCCATTCTGGAACGCAACATCCCGCCGGGACTGATTGGTTGACCGTATTGATCTGGTCCTGCTCCTAAAGTCAATAACAGGCTATAAGGATAGCGGTCAAAATCTGTTCTTCGGATCGCTTCGTATGCTTTCTTATTCTCCAACTGCATCAAAGGTTCCAATTGTGCCGCGTCCCATCTTTCGTTAACTTCCAATAGCCTAACAGCTGTCCAAAGTGATTCGTAGAATGCTAACTTAGGTTGCTGTACATCTTTGAGAACGTCCTGTGCCACATCTTTGAGCAAGTGTAGATATGATTTACTGGTAATATTAAAAGAAATAGAATCTATACGCGGATAATTAGGTTTCTTAGCTCCGGCATAAACATCGATCACATAGTTCATTGCTTCAAGATCCTGTCGCAATGCGCGAGCAAGGTATTCATCGGCTTTCTTTCCATGTGAAAGCCCATAGGTCTGTGAATCCATCAGCCGATTGCGGAAGGATTGCCCTTTCTGGCTTTTGGTGTTAGCAACAAAAATGTTCACTAAAAGATCAATCTCCTGTTGTTTCCATTTGAAGGCATCCACAAAGCATGCTACGTCTGCACATTTAGTATTGTTGAGGTAGCGGCTATGCCGTTTTTTTAGTAGATTTTGAACTTCAGGCAGAGACAATAATTGTCCAGTCAGTACGCTATCTTGACTTAGAATAAAAGAGGCATAATAGTTTTTGGCGATCACCCAATCTTGTGGGCTTCTATCGCTATGAAACTCCTGGCCCCAGGTTACATTCGAAAGGCATGTAACTAGGACCAGAAGCCATATTTTTATCGTATTGATCATAAGAGTAGTTTGTCACTAATTTAGTATCCTGTATTTTGATACATCTTTTCAGGATTTAGCTTATACTCGTCAAATGGTATCGGATAGTAGCGATCTTTAATCGAAATATTGGATAACTTGGCATTACCATAGTCGGCCTGACTCTTCTTTTTAAAATATTCGACCAGTGCATTTGCATCATAATTACGGATGAGATCAAACCATCTGTGATTTTCAAAGGCAAGTTCTACACGGCGTTCATGCAAAATAGCCTCTTTCAATGTCGGGTATTTGGCTGCGTAACTGGCATTAGTCCTTGAAACTGCATATGATGGTAAGCCTGCTCGAAGCCTAACCTCGTCGAGCAAAGCAATAGCTTCTGCATCTTTACCCAAATTCATCTTCGCTTCTGCAAGGAGCAACATTACGTCGGCATAACGGATCAGTATCCAATCATTTCCTCCTCTTCCTTCGGTTCCTGCACCTTCACTGTTATCTCTAAATTTGGTGATAAACCAATCTTTAACTTGTGCATGTTCGGCAAATTTGATAGAAAAAATCTTGCGCAGATCTTGATCTTCATAATCTTTTACAAGATCATGCTTAACATTGCCTCCGATACCTGTTGATATAAATTTCGAATTGATGTTTTCTCCTCTCGCCTGATTATTGCGTGCGATACTTGAACTGTAGTTTTGGTCACCTTGCAGATACTGAATCTGCATTACCAATTCTTTACAGGTACTTTTTTTGCTAACATCGAAGACTTCCGTATAAGGAATCTCCGTAAGCTTGCCAAATGTACGCATGCCGTATGATGCTGTCAGATATTGCTCTGCTTTTTGAAAATTAGTTTGTTTATCGCCTGCCAAGGTTGCTCCCATAGTCAGATAAACCTGTCCTAAAATAGCATTGATGGCTGCCTTGGAAGTTCGCCCTACAGCATACTGCCACTGCACATTGGGCAGGTTGCTGTTCAGAGCATCAGTTAGATCTGTTACGATCTGCTGATAAACAGTAGCTTCTTTTTGTCTATAGGCAATTTCGGCCGCTTGCTCTTTAGTCGTGATCTCGACCGTTGACAACGGAATATCACCGAATTTACGTACCATATGAAAATATAAAAGTCCTCTCACAAACTTGGTCTCGGCAATGTAACGTTCTTTCACTGCATTGTCTGCAAATGTTACACGGTCTATATTGGACAAAAGTGTATTGCAGCGTGCAATTCCATCGTACATCGCTGACCAATGTGTTTTGATATAGGAGTTACTGGGTAATATGGAGAAATCATTAAACTGGAAGGGTTCTCCTGCATTGGACTGGTTATCATCGCGTCCGGTATTATCCGAACGCTCTTCGCTGTAAAGTGCACTGGACTCGCCAATGGTGCTTCCGGATCGCAATGCTTGGTACAAACCGTTAACAGCTAACAATACATCGTTTTCTGACTTAAAATATGTGCCGACAGAAACCGTATTGGGGCTTTCCTGATTTAGGAAATCTTTATTGCAAGAGGATAATGCGAGAAGAACAAAGGGTAGTAAATATCTTTTTTTCATGATAGTCGATTTTTTAAAATGTAACTTTTAATCCGAGATTGAATGAACGTACCAATGGGTACAGACCGTAATCAACACCTGGAGTCAGATTGCCGCGTTGATTGTAATCGGGTTCGGGGTTGTAACCTTTGTATTTACTGATGGTAAATGGATTGTCGACACTCGCGGATATCCGAATGCCCGAAAGGGATAACTTGTTTGCAGTTGCACTTGGAAAACTGTAACCCAGGATGATATTTGTCATTCTAAGGAATGAACCATCTTGTAGGTAAAATGTTGACAGACGTGTACTATTACTTTGGGTTCCACCACGTGAGGCACGATATACTTCACCATTACCTGGATTTGAAGCTGATCTATAGCGCTGTGCAACATCTGCATATTGATTGCCTGACCCTTCCATATTATACAGGTAATAATCGTAGCCATCCAAAACTTTGTTGCCTTGGGATCCATTGAACGAAGCTCTTAAGTCAAAGTTTTTATACCGTGTACTGATCGCAAATCCATATGTAAAATCGGGATGTGGACTACCGATAATACGTTTGTCTTCATCGTTTACAATACCATTACCATCTACATCCTCAAAATAAAGATCACCCGGTTGCAATGGATTTGTTGAACCTGCAGATGGGGCAACACTTTTATAGTTCTCTTCGGTAGCTACTCCCAACACTTTGAATCCGTAGAACATGCCGATTGGACTGCCTTCTTGGGTAATATGTGTGATGTATGAGCGCTCTGCCCCATTGGTCATAATGGTAGAACCTCCACCAAGATCAAGTACTTTATTTCGGTTGACATTGATGTTACCACTGATACCTAAATCAAAGTCCTTTTTACGGATCAAGGTAGCATCGATCTGAAGGTCAAACCCTTTATTTTCGACTTTACTATTAGGCAGATTGGTCAATATGGTCGTCGCTCCCGATACTGCGGTGATCGGCTGATTGAATAGCATATCGGACGAACGACTCAAATAAATATTGGTCATGATATTCAAGCGACCCCGGAGAAGTCCCAAATCCAAACCAGCATTGTATTGTGAGGTGGTTTCCCAACCTAATTTCGGGTCACGTATATCTCCTGGCGCTAATGAGGTTTCCACTTTATCACCAATGATCACACCTGTGGGTGAATTGTATGTAGTGATGGCATTATAATCGCCAATATTGTTGTTTCCACTTTTCCCCCAGCTTGCCCTCAGTTTCATCATCGATCCCGCTCCTAACCAAGCATCATAAAAATCTTCTTTGGAAATTGTCCAGCCCGCAGATACGGAAGGAAATGTTCCCCATTTAGTTTTGGGTCCAAACCGGGATGAACCGTCGGTACGGAATGACGCGGATAGAAAGTATCTGGAGTCATAGCTGTAATTGACCCGGCTAAAGTACGACTGCATTGTTGTTATCCTTTTGTAAGCGTCACGCAACTGAAAATTTGACGGATCTGCTCCTTTATTGCTAATCTCATCGATTGCATCATTCTGAAATCCGTTGGCGCGAACAGACATATAGTCAATATCTGTCCTTTGGGCTGAGTAACCTAAAAGAGCAGTCACTTGATGGTTTTCTGCAAATGTCTTACTATAATTTAAGGTCGTTTCGATGAGCTTATCGATCTCACTTCGGGTAGTGGCATCGGCATAAGCTGCTGCTTTTGCAGAATTTGAAAAGGGTGCGTTATTACCATTTGAGATACTTGTCGGTCGATAATAATCGTGTTTCTCGTCGTAAGTTGATAATCCACCGTTCACTTTTAGGTTAAGACCATCTATAATGGAGAAATCTGCAAAAGCATTGTAAAGTCCACGCTTCCCGCGTCTATTATTTTTGATCTCAGTGACGTAAGCCAACGGGTTTTCCGGATTCTGGACACCATAGTTATTGGCCGAAAGATCAGCCATTAAAAATTTGGCATAGCTACTATCCTCATTATAAACCGGTAGCGTGGGTAAATAGATCAATGCGGCCATGGAAGGGCTGCTGTCATAGCGGCCTGTGGTGACCTCATCGTTATCATTATACGTGAAAGATACATTGGTACCTACAGTGAGCCGCTTGCTGACCTTGGCATCGACATTGGCTCTAAAATTAAAAACCTGTTGTCCAGTACCCAACATAATACCGTCTTGATCTTGATATGATGTACTTAAAAAGTATCTATTTTTGTCATTTCCTCCGTATGCGGATAAGTTGTGTCTTTGAAAAGGTGCATTGCGATAAAGCGCATCCTGCCAATCGGTATCATACTTTGCTTTCTTAGCAAGTCCTGTCGAAAAATCGTAATACTCTTCTGGAATAGAAACAGAACCGGCATTGCTTACACGGGCGACGCGGTCGGCATTGCTGTCTAAGCGCATATTATCATTCCAAGTCAATCCTCTACCAGTGACCAGGTCTTTGTAGGCATTATTTCTTCCATCGATCAATAAATCAATAAATTCGGCCGCATTTAGTAGATCTATCTTTTTTGATAATTGTCCGAAACCGCCTAATACTTCGTAATCTATATTACTACGTCCCTCTTTACCACGTTTGGTGGTAATAAGAACCACACCTCCTGCAGCTCTAGAACCATAGATCGCGGCAGAAGCGGCATCTTTGAGGATATCGATGGTCTCAATATCATTGGGATTGATATTTAAGTTATTGCCTGAAGGATATCCATCAATAACGTACAAAGGATCTGAACCTGCATTGATAGATCCTATTCCGCGTACCTTAATTTTGGTTCCCTCATAGGGTGCACCGCTGGTTTGCATGACTTGTACACCAGCTATTTTGCCGACTAAAGCTTGCGACAGTTTTGGTGATGTCAGGTTGAGCTCATCTGCTTTTACACTGGCAATAGCTCCTGTTACATCGGATTTGCGAACTTTCTGGTATCCAATGGATACCATCACTTCTTCGAGCTGTTGCCCTTCTGAAACCATCTTAATCTGAAAACCACTTTGAGCAGTAATGGTCTGTTGTGTGGTGGTATAACCGATGAACCGGATAGAAATGGTATCTCCTACTTTTCCGTCCATCACGAATCTACCGTTATGATCAGTCTGATAATCTTGTTGAGTGCGCAAATTTCGGACAGTAGCGCCAATAATGGGCTGACCAGCTTCATCGATCACGGTTCCGGATAGCTGCTGTTGAGTGTTCAGTTCACTTTTCAGCAATGCTATTCTTAAATTGCTTGCTTCTGTAGGTAGTGAATGGCATGTAAGTGGTAATAACAGCCACAATAGTCTAGATGATTTAAAGTACATGAGTTTTGCCTTTACAAATAAGATTGATTAGCGGCAAAGCTATACGTTGCGTGTTAAATAGGGATTACCATAAGCTTATGAAATGATTAACAATCGTGTGCGTACCACTTAAAACATACTGTCCACAATAGAACAAAACAAGTCTTAATGATCGTGCATAACATGAATTTAAACTTATTCCTTAATTTTGAAATTCAAACCAACACACGGCATGGGAAATAAGAAAGTAAAAAAGGTTGTAGTAGTACCCTATACTGTAGATTGGGTTACTGAATTTGAAAAACTTAAATCCGTTTTCCAAGATTATTTGAAAACGCTAATATGTAACATTGAGCATGTGGGCAGTACCGCTGTACCTGGTCTCTCCGCAAAACCTATTATCGATATTGATATTATCATCAGCAATAAAGAAAAATTTGATGAGATCAAAAGTACACTTAAAAAACTAGGTTATACTTATTGTGGTGAAATGGGTATTCCTGGAAGAGAGGCCTTTAAAAGAGATGACCAATTAACGCCTATGGATGGTTCCGGCTACCTCTGGTATGAACATCATTTATATGTTTGTGTTGAAAATAGTGAAAGTTTAAAAAATCATTTATTGTTAAGGGATTATCTCCGCGCAAATCTGAATGAAGCACAAGACTATGGTCGATTAAAAACCGAACTAGCGGCAAAGTATCCTGATGATATTGATCATTATGTAGAAGGAAAAACAGTCTTTATTCTTCAAATTTTGAAAAAGTCAGGTTTCGATCAAGAAGTCTTATCACAAATAGAACTGCAAAATAAGGCTATGAAGTTATAGCATATGTAGATCGAATACAATTCTACTGTCTAATATCGTTTAATTTTCTTTTTTTATTTGTGCTTAATATCTGCGCGAATATCCCAAGCGCACACACTGCTGTTGATAGCAGAAAACTTCGTAAACCTATTTCTCCTATAGAAAATAGAACTATACTAACGGTTTCTAATAAAATATAAGCTACAATAATGATGTTCGAATATTTATTCAAAATGTTATCATTTGGACTGTTCAATCAATTTAGTTTACCAGGATAGCGCTCTACATCATTTAGAAAAAATAACAGACCAGTCAAGGTAATGATCTTTCGTCGAAAAAGACACCTACAATTATGATCAATGATAACCTTTCTTCTCTTGACCGTGTTTATTAAATTGTAATTGTGGTTTACAGTCTTAAGATAGGCATCATTTTTTATTTTAATAATATTAATAGTGCAAAAATATATTTCCCGGTTTAAAAACTATGTGGTGAGATTCTATAGTGCATTGCAAAAAAACATTAGAATAAATCAAATTAGCAGTAGTAAGGATAATTTTTTTTGATGATTTTCACATAAGAGAATTCTTACATAAATGTAGTAATATCGTTATGCTTGGTCGCGCGTATCTTACTCATTCGCATTACGAAAACTTTAACTGTTCGATCTTGTGGGTTACAATAAAAACTTCGCTGTAATGATTTCTTATTTTTTATATTGAAAAAACATACAACCTTGTTATGAAACCAATTTTTGCAAAAGTAATGGAAACGCTGGGGGAAGATTTGTTTGCAGTACGGGTAACACAGCAGCAAGCATTCTCTACCGATTATCATTTTCATAAAGAATGTCAATTGACTTATATTGTGCAGAGCCAAGGTAAACGTTTAATTGGTGATCATTTCGATTATTTTATAAGTGAAGACCTCACCTTAACTGGGACGGAGCTCCCTCATGTATGGTATACTGATGTTCTTGAATCGGACAAGGAACATCATGCTCATTCTATTGCCTTGTTTTTTGATCCGGACCGTTTAGTGGAAATCTTATCATCATTTCATGATACTGAGAAATTACAGGCATTTTTGCTTCTATCTAAAAGGGGGATACGCTATGAAGGAAAATGCAAAGAGCAGATCAAAAAATTATTGTACAAGCTTCTGGATGCTCAAGGATTGAAAAGAATAATTATATTTCTGCAAATCATCGAAAAACTACAATATGCATCGGACAAAAATGTTTTATGTCACATTGACTACTCAAATATTCACTTTCCTAACAACGCTCTAAAAATTGATAAGATAGTTCAATATGTACTGACCAATTATTCGAGAGAAATCAGTTTAGAGGAAATCGCTCTAGCAATGAATTTAAGCAAAAATGCTTTCTGCCGTTATTTCAAAACTCAAACTCAAAAAACATTTGTGCAATTTGTCAATGAAGTACGCATCATGCAGGCATGCAAATTAATTGTAGAAAATCAACTTTCAATACATAGAGTTGCTTACGATTGTGGTTTCAATAGCTTATCAAATTTCAATAGAGTCTTTAAGACGATTAAAAACCAAACTCCCAGTGAGTTTAAAAATGCTCTTTATGAAGTGACTACGATTTCATGAACTCGTATTACAAACTGCTTCTTAAATTCCATCTCTTCTGCGTTTAAGAAAATAAACAGGGAATTATATAAACTCCCTGTTCTTTAAATTCTTTACAATGGTTCTGCCTGTATGCAAAACCATTGTAAAGAATGCTGATCGTATTAAGCATTTACAACTTCTTCCAAAAACACAACTCCCTCGAAACAAGCATTAAAAATTGCCTTCAATTCTTCTAAAGAAGGAACACGTGGATTGAATCCTGTACATGGATCTACCAGTGCATTTTGAGCAATAAAATCCAAATTTTTCTCCCAAAGTTCTTTTGAAATACCAAAATCTTTGATGGAAGCTTTGTTATTCACTTCAGAGCGTAAACGTTCAATAGCTTGTGCTAATCCTTCTGCTGTCTCTTCACCTACTATTTTCGCTAAATCTGGATAACGTGTAGTTTCTTGGGCATTATAACGGATTACATTGGGCAGAAAAATCGCATTGGAAGCTCCATGAGGTATTCCATATAATGCTCCTACCTGATGTGATAGCGAGTGTACAATTCCTAACCAAGCGTTATTGAAAGCCAAACCGGCCATAAATGAGGCATCATGCATATTTTGACGTGCTGTAATGTTATCCGGATGAAGGACAACTTCGCTAAGATTGTCAAATACAAGCGCTAAACCGCCTTTTGATAATGCATCAGCATAATTGTTTTCAATGTTGGAAACATAAGCTTCAACACAGTGGGTCAATACATCAAGACCTGTATTTGCTGTCACATGGGCAGGCATAGACGCGCAGATTTCTCCGTCAACAATAGCAATATCTGGTGTAAGTTCGTAAGAAACAACCGGATATTTGACACCTTTCTCACGATCTGTAATCACAGCAAGGCCTGTTGTTTCTGTTCCTGTACCGCTTGTTGAGGGAATCGCTATGAATTTGGCCTTATTTCTTAAAACCGGAACTGTAAAAGGTTTTATAATACTATCAAAATCAATATCAGGATATTCGTAAAAAACCCACATGATCTTAGCGGCATCAATAGCAGAACAGCCTCCCAATCCGATAATCCAGTCGGGTTTAAATGCTTGAATCTCCGCTGCTCCCTTTAAACAAGTTGTTGAAGAAGGATCTTCTTCAACGCCCTCGAAAACACTTACTTCTACCCCTGCTTCTGCAAGAAATGAAATGGCTCTATCCAAAGTACCACTTTTTTTCATCGAGCTGCCACCGGTTACGATTACAGCTTTTTGACCTTTGATATTTTTCAGCTCTTCAAGACTTCCAGCACCATGGAAAACCTCACCTGCAATAAATAATTTACTCATGTTTATATTTTTTTGTACTTGACAAAAGTACATGAGCAGGAATTACCACTGTTATACAAATGGGATTATCCGTTATACATTTGCGACAGTTCCTGCTGCAGCTGTGTAGGTGTTTCTTTTAATTTGGAGCGCACAAACTTGTTCAATGCTGATGGCGAATTAAACCCTAGATCAAAAGCTATCTCTTTGTGTGCTAGATCGGAAAACATCAATTGCCTTTTAATTTCCATTAAAATACGATGATGAATAGTTTGAATAGCTGTTTCACCGCAATGTTTTTTGGTGATGGCATTTAATTTTTTTGTCGTTATCATCAGTTCCGCCGCATAGTACTGAACTGTACGATGTTGTTTGTAGTGTATATTCAACAATTTCTTGTACTTGATATAAATGGGCTTATCGCTAGTTTCCTGATACATTATGGGATGTAAACCATGGACAGATTCAATTAATCCGAGTAGTAAAATTTTAATATAAAATCTGGCTTGCTCCTTTTTAACTAGAGAGGGGTTCTGATAAACATCTTGAATAATATTGATCATCCCGAGACTCCGCTGAAAATCTGCTGCGGCAAGCATCGTGCAATTGAGCTGGGTGGAAAGGTTAACATTGTATGTACTCAATTCATTTTTCAAAATATCGGAACAGAATAATATTTCTTCAAATAGGATGATCTTACCTTTTAGATCTATACTTTGATTTGCGATTAAACTCACCTGCTCTGGAAATATCACGGCAATCTTACCTGATTTTAGTGTATGGATTTTATCTTCTACACTCATTTGCATGGTCCCATTTTCAATCACGTAGATGCAAAAGTGATCCTTCTTATGCGCTATTGTATATTGATCCAAATTTTCTTTGGTTAAATCAAACACTCTAAAAGACAGATCCTGGTCTTCCTTCTTTTGCTGATTATCTTTTATTTTTAACTTCTTCAAAATCCTTCGCTTTGTTTCTGATACATCGGGGCGGTAAATCTAAAAAAACTAATGACACTTAAACGTAAAAAATTAAAACGTCCTCGATTCAAAGGATACGAAATTAAAAAAGGAAGCGTAGCAACTGATCTGATGATTTCATCTTTACCTTATAATAGTATATAGTACTTTACGTCAAAAACTAATCATACTACTAAATTCATCCTGCCATAAATTCCCTATCGTTGAATCTTTGTCTTATTTTATACCGATATGTAAAAAATTAGTGCTTAGCAGCATAAGATAGATCAAATTGTTAAAAAACTAACCCTAGTATTTCGTAAAGTCATGATCAAAATCTGAATATCGATTTCCAAGTAGCGATAACTAATTAAATCATTCGTAAAAAAAACATAAAATGTAAAGAAGTTATTTATCTTTGAATTTCAAATCAATAACATGATAAATAAATTACCCTTGATAGCGCTATGTTTATTTCTATTTGCTTCATGTAATAAAGCAAAGGAAGATAATCTAATCACTCACGAAGAAAAAATCAACCCTTATTTTACAGGTATAGATCTATCTAATACTGCTCATATAGATTGGAGAACTAAGGATCTTACAGACAACTATTATATGCTCGGCTACGGTTATGATATTACGGGTAAATATGCGCATCCTGCATCTACTAGAAACAAAGTAATCGATGTTGAAGCATTTGACAAGGATGGTGGAACGATCTTTCAAAGTTTCAGTTCAAGCGGTGGTCCTAAATTAGAAATAAGTGGAAAAAAAGAAACATGTATCCAGACGATGGGGCAAAGAGCGGGGCTTAGCAGCGAGGAGCTTGCTAAATATAAACATATTTTTAGAGAGACTTTCAAATCAGCATTTAAGAATGATACAACATTTAGATCAATAGATTATGAAGGGGTTTCTCAAGTACTAGTATATGCTACTTTTGGAATCTTTGAAATGGATCTCAATGAATTTCAATCTAAGTATCTAACCTCAGCGTTTAAAAATGATCTGGAGACAAAAACAGCCAAAGAAATAATAGCTCTTTATGGAACACATGTTTTAAAGAAAATTGATGTTGGACAACGAATGGATTACCTCTATCGTCATAATCAAGCGTCTAATGGAAGAAAGTGGTTTATACCAACGATGTATAAATATTTTATGCCCACCCCTTCTACTTGGACAGAAACACCGAAAGAAGCCGCTCCATTAAAACAGAATTTAGCTGTTGAACTGGTTGGAGGAAATAAACTAGCGCCCAATTTTTGGATGATCGATGTCACGAATTACACCGGAGAAAAAATTGTTTCTCAGGAATGGAATAATATTTCGAAGACTGCTCCTACCCTGGTTGATTTTTTTAAAAAAGATGGTGTAATTCCAATCTATAAGTTTGTAAAAGACGAAACAAAAAAACAAGCGCTTATCGAAGCTTACAATGCATATCTAGGGCTGTAAGTATATATAAACTCGGCTAAAAGATAATCTGCGAGCTCATCTATTTTAACGCTGAACTGTAACTCGTTGAATACCATAGAATGGGACTTGTAAAAAGTTATGAAAATGGTGAATTTTATCTGAAATCATTAATAAAAAAGAATGAGTTTGATTTTTTTGAAAACGACCATTGCGCATGATGAACAATATAGTTCGCGCTAAATCTCTTAAATTAAAGGTGATATTCTTTACCAAATACAGGTTACTTTGCGGGTAAAGTTCAAATTAAACACGTGGCTAGAACTTGTTTTTCAATGGAGGATTGTATAGGTTTGTGTTCGCTAAACATTCAATATAAAAAAGTATATGCAAATGGGCTATGTGATCTTCAACGGAAAATTAATTCCTGAAAACGAAGCAAAATTATCAATTACGGATCTTGCTCTTGTGCGCGGCTACGGTATTTTTGATTTTTTCAAAACGGTACACGGTATTCCAGTATTCCTAGAAGATAATCTAGATCGATTTTATCAATCTGCTGAGCTGATGGATCTACCTGTAAATTACTCCAGAGATGAACTGAAAGCTCAAATAAAAAGTTTGATGGAAGCAAATATGATTCCGGATTCTGGTATTAAAATTTTATTGACCGGCGGATATAGTAATGATGGGTATAGTATTGGTGAGCCCAATTTAATTATCAGTCAACAAGCTTTAAAAAGAAATTTAGTGTTGGAAAGTAAGGGTCTGAAACTACTTCCTTTTCACTATCACCGTCCATTTAGTCTCGTCAAATCTATCGATTATGTGATGGGTATACAGGCACTTAAGGCAGCTAAATCGCAGGGGGCTGACGATGTGGTTTACATACAAAACGGCTTGATATCGGAATGCCCGCGTGCTAACTTCTTTTTAATAAGTCAAGATGGCAAATTGTTAACTGCTGGTGAAGATGTTTTACAAGGTATTACCCGTAAAAAAATTATCGAATTGGCAAAAACTATCATGGTGGTTGAAGTCCGCAATATTAGCATTGAGGACATTGCATCGGCAAGTGAGGCATTTATTAGTTCTACTACTAAAAATATTACTCCTGTAACTGCTTTATTGGGTTATAAAGAGTTTAGCCCAGCAGCAGGACCTTTAACAAAGCGCCTTCAGGAATTGCTACAGGAATTGGTTTACGGTCATTAATAATTCATCATTTATCCGGTAAGCGGACGACGCTGGTATTTATAAAATTCTATGCTATACCACAATAACTGACACAGTTCTAAAAAAATAAGATCATACTGTTCAAAATTTCTTAACTTCAAGAAAGCTAAATTATGTTGACATGGAACAGTATGCAACAATTATCATTGGAAGTGGATTATCAGGACTCGTTACTGCATATGAAGCGACGAAAGCCGGTAAAAAGGTGCTTATTTTAGATCAGGAAACTGAAACGAATATGGGTGGCCAAGCATATTGGTCATTTGGAGGTCTTTTCTTCGTAAACTCTCCACAACAACGAATTTTGGGGATTAAAGATTCTTTTCAACTTGCTTATCAGGATTGGGAAGGTACGGCTTCGTTTGATCGTCCTGAAGATTTCTGGCCTCGTAAATGGGCTTCTGAATATGTTAAATTTGCAACAGAAGAAAAATACAACTATGTTTCGGAATTAGGAATGAAGTTTTTTCCGATCGTCGGCTGGGCTGAACGTGGTGCTGGTTCAGCTTCGGAACATGGCAATTCTGTACCCAGATTCCACATTACATGGGGCACAGGAACTGGCGTGATCAAGCCTTTTGTTCACAAAGCATATGAAGCTCAAGAAAAAGGTTTGCTTACGTTCAAATTTCGACACCGTGTGTCGCGGTTATTGATCGAAAATGGAGTTATTGTCGGTGTCGAAGGTGATATTCTTCAAGCTGATGATAAAAAACGGGGTGAGAAAACTAATAGAAATTGTATCGGTGAGTTCTGTTTTCGTGGAGCACACATTGTCATCGCTTCGGGTGGAATTGGAGCCAATCTGGAACTTGTGAAAAAAAACTGGCCGATTCGACTGGGCTCTCCTCCTCAACATATGGTATGTGGAGTTCCAGATTATGTGGATGGCAAGATGATTGAAATCGCGGAACAGACTGGCGCACACGTCATCAACAAAGACAGGATGTGGCATTATACTGAAGGTCTAAAAAACTGGAATCCCATCTGGTCGAACCACGGAATTCGTATTCTACCGGGGCCATCTTCAATTTGGCTCGATGCAACGGGCAATCGGCTCCCCGCTCCTTTCTTTCCTGGCTTTGATACGCTCGGTACGTTGAAATTTATACAAGCTACGGGATACGATTATTCGTGGTTTATTCTCACTCAAAAAATTATTAAAAAAGAATTTGCACTCTCTGGTTCTGAGCAAAATCCAGACCTGACCAATAAAGATTATCGACTCATTCTGAGCAGACTTTTTGGGAAAGCTGCTACAGCGCCTGTGGAAGCTTTTAAAACTCATGGCGATGATTTTATTGTCGCAACAAATCTGGAGGAATTGGTGACAAAAATGAATCAGAAAGCAGGAAACGAACTGCTCGACTATAATACGATAAAAAAACAGATTCAGGACCGGGACCGTCAACTTGACAATAAATTTAGCAAGGACATACAGATCAACTACATCCAGCATACGCGAAAATATCTCGGCGATAAACTTGCCAGAACTGCAAAGCCACATAAAATACTAGATCCAAAAAATGGTCCATTGATCGCTGTACGTCTGAATATTCTGACTCGAAAAACGCTAGGTGGCATTGAAACCAATCTAAGTGGTCAAGTGCTTGACGCGGAAGGTCATGTCATGCCCGGATTATTTGCTGTTGGAGAAGCTTCTGGATTTGGAGGTGGTGGAATGCACGGTTACAGGGCTCTGGAAGGAACTTTTCTAGGGGGATGTATTTTTACCGGAATGAAAACCGGTCAATATATAGCAAAACAATAAAGAGATAGCCTAGCCGAACACAATCTGATTTTTAATCTAAATACAACTAAAAATCAAATCATTAACGCAGACCATATAAGGTCTTACCACCGGAAAAATACCGAATCAGAAGTGTTTAAAAAGCATTCTTCACAATCGTACCCAGCCGTTTCAGATCGGTATGGATTCGTTCGTTCCACTCTAAAGCAAAATTTAACCGCATACAGTTATGATAACGGTCCTGAAGTGTGAACATTCTACCTGGCGCAAAGCTTATATTCTGGCGGATAGCTGTATCAAACAATGATGCTGTATCAATTCTTTTATCCAATTCGAGCCAAAGCACGAATCCGCCCTGAGGGTCGGATATTTTAGTATTGTCCGGAAAATATTCTTCGATAGCCCGTTGGTACTGAAAGCAGTTTGAATACAGCTTATTTCTAAAATTTTGAAGGTGGTGGTCATAACGGCCATGTTCCATAAAATCTGCAATAACCTCCTGATATAAAACAGGTGTTGAGATGGTCTGCAGCAGTTTTTGCCGAATGATCTTCTTCTTGAATTTTCCTGGCGCTACCCACCCTACACGATACCCCGGTGCCAGTGTCTTTGAAAAGGAACCGCACCACATGACTATTCCAGCTTCATCAAAGGCTTTACAGGGCTTAGGTCTATTGGTGCCAAAGTAAAGGTTACCATACAGGTCATCTTCAATCAACGGTATATTTCGTTCTGTAAGCATCTTCACCAGTTCGATTTTGTTTTCTTCTGGCATAAGACTGCCTAATGGATTACTGAAATTTGCGGTGAAGCAACATACATCTATTTTAGAAATAACTTTCTTTAATGCGTCCATATCGATCCCAGAAATCGGATGGGAAGGTATTTCGATCACATGAAGTCCAAGTGACTTAGCTATTTGAATTGTCCCGAAGTATACAGGTGTTTCCATTACGATCGTATCGCCTGGCTTTGTCACGGCTAACAAACAATTAAAAATGGCATTCATGGCTCCGGAAGTGGTCACCAGATCATCTTCAGTTAGTTGTCCTTCAAACTCCATGCTCCATTTGGCTATGCTTCTTCTTAAATTAATACTTCCCTGCGCAGGTTCGTAACTGGTCCCGCCGTCGTCAAGTTTTCGTATCACATTCACAATTCCTTTATTTAGTTTTGCTATTGGAAGCATGCTTTGTGCAGGAACACCTAAAGAGAACTGTGTCAGATTTTCTTTTTTTAGCGAGTTATAAACTTTATCAATAAGATCTTCCTGGTCGTGCTCATTATCCGAGGCCTGTAATCGACCAACTGAGGGAAGTGATAAACGTCGTTGCGCTATTTTACTCACAAAATAACCAGATCGAGGTCTAGATTCAATCAGAGACCTGCTTTCTAACTCTAGAAAGGCCTGTTTAACCGTATTGATACTCACATGATACATCTTCTGAACCACACGCAGCGAAGGGAGTTTATCACCTAATTGCATTGTTCCGGAAACAATCTGTTCTTCAATAATATGAGCAATCTTGAGGTATAAGGATTCTTTCTTCATGGATTTTACGCTATTTAATTATTTTCCCTTTTTTTTAATCTTATTATTCACTGCCTTCAAATTGTTGGATATAGAACACGCTGCAATTTACATATTTTAGGATATCATATGTATCCAACAGCACCTATGCTATATGTTTTAAATATTAACCTTTTCATTCAGTTTAAAGGTTGAGCCAATCAATAAGTCGTTCAATCGCCAATTTAAGTTTAGAGATGCTATGATCATCATCTCCGAATGTCTGGATATAATTTCTTTTTGCTTTGACTTCTAATGCTTCCTTAAGTTCGATTTGATGAAATTCTGATAAAAAGAAACAAGTCATTTCCACCTTGTTTGAATGATTGATAATTGCAGATGCATAGCCAATAACTTCTTTAGCCTGCATGATCACAGCTAAAGGGAGTCCAAATTCGGCCGTCAAAATATTTATCCTTGCGTCATTTCCCTGAAAATCGGATTTCTCCTGAAGTTTTTTATATAAAGAAACCACAGTACGGAGTTCGGACAAATAAAAATTTCCAATCTTAAATCCATTAATTTCATTAGTCTTCATCTTCTTATTGTATTGGTGATAAGCAAATTTAAAGACTCTATTTCTTTGGGTACAGATACAGAAATACTAATCTTCATAGGTACAGATAGTATTTTTTATACGAGTCCGAACCATTAATTTTACACATTTTAAAACGACATCTAGAAAAAGAATATAATCAGTAATAAAAATAATTGAGAACGAAATACCTTTCCTTATTTTGATTATATTCATAAAAAATTGCATCCCTTAACTATAAACTAAAGTAGAAAAGCCAATGGAGTTTCTGATCATATTTTTTCTAATTTCATTTCCACTACTAGGATTTTGGGTTTATAAACAGTTGCGAAAAAAAGCTAATACCTCTACTAAAATTTCGGAGTACCTTATTATTGTTGCTTTTTGTATTTCGACTGTACTATTTGGTTTCGGACTTATGCTTTATGGTTCGCATTATACGGAAGCAATCGATATTGTCGACGGCGGTTACTCGCCATTTGCTTTAGAACATAGCTTGACATTAGTTACTTTTTTCACACTTGCCATGTTTGGAATTATAAAGCTATGGTTAAAAGGAAGATTGGCACCTCCACTTCTATTTGTACTGTCACTGATCTTTGTCATTATCGGAATAATTATGAGCGTTGCTGTCTTAATACAGATCTCATCGAATACGCAATTCTACGATTCTTGGTTATTCTTTTTCCTGCCCGTCACCTATATGGTGACTGCGTTTACTTTAATTTTTAGATGTATCGGAGAAGAAGCTATATCCGCAACAAATAAACATTACTCGAATAAATTTCTTAACAACCTGAACATGAAAATGGCGAATGTGAGCCATCAACCCGTTTACGTTCTCGTCTTTCTTATTCCTGTTTTTGTGATTATTGTTGCAATATTGGTTTTATTTGGACAGGAAGTAAATTCCATAACAAAAGTATTTACGGAAACGACTACATGGAATTTTTCAAGCAAAACTCACCCACCTTTTTTAGATCATAGGGGACATTATTTATGTACTGTAGCTGTTTGTGGAGATCCAACGGTTGTAAAACCACTTCGTTTAGGGAAAAGGCATGGAAATGACGTTGTTGTCAACAGGCAACTACTCGTTGCCAATGCTTTCGAAGAACTAATTTCAGATCATTTTCCCTCTGTACATCAAGTCATCAGAAGATTTTATGATCGTTTTGGTTATCCTTTATCAAAAAAGATTAATACGCCTCAAAAATCTAATTTGGTATACAGATTGATGAAACCTCTGGAGTACTTTTTTATCTTTTGTCTGTATTTATTCACTGAAAAACCTGAAGAGAAGATCGCTAAACAATATGCTTTATAAACACTAACAGCGCTTTAAATCAACTATAGATCGCAGTTATCATGTTTGTTTTTACTGTTAAAATGTAAAACATGTGTAATTGTGATCAAATTTTATTATTCCATTTAATGATTTGGTTCAGCATGGATTTCATAGCCAAATCCATCTTCCTTCCAGGACTCTTTCTTTAAAAGAGCCATATTTGAAGTTTTACCGAGCCAGATCTTGATCACCTGCTCCGCTCTTACACCTTTCCTAAAAAGCTTTTTGAACTTGGCATGGATACCTTTAGTGGTTTCATCATATTTAGGTTCTCCATATAGGGAGGATATATATGTTGTAAAAACTTCCAGTTCTCGTTTTCCTATTTCAGGATTAAACTTCCTATAATCCAAATGCTCAAATCGCACATTTAATTTCGAGAAAATTTCTTTACCGATTTTATTGCTGTAGACTTGAAATTCATAATCTTGTGTTCCATTGTTGGTGTAGCCAATATTTTCATTCGGATCACCACTCAGCTCACTCCATTTAACGTGCAAAAAGTCTCCATCGCCAGAAATACGGATTGTTGCAGAATCTTTTACAACTAAGTCCTTTCCTCTATACCCCCTTAAGTAGGTTTTATAATTTCCTGGTAAATAAAAATAATGCCCCCAAGCTGTAGTAAATCGGTATCCTTCGGATTGTTTAACGACAAGATCCAGTTTCTTGGGACTTCCCTCAACTTCCCATGTGAGCGAATCTAAATTTTGATATTTTAAGGGAATTAACATTGATCCGTTTGGTCCATTATAAGTACTATCTTTTAGTTCAAACATCACCATCTCGTAGAAATTTTGATTATTCTTATCTGCAACTATTCTGATCGGTACTTTTTCTTCTTCGCCAGTAGGATGTTCGACATCAATTTCGTCGACAAGTGAACCAAGTTCTTTGTCAGAACATGAAATTAGTAAACAGCTTGTTAAAAGTAATAAGCAGATTTTTCTAACCATAATTTAAGTCTTACTTGGGAGTCTACTCAAAAATAAGAATTAAAGCTTTATATTACAAGTTGATCGTGAATATTTTAACCGTTTTTTCATAAAAAACCTTTGAAGTATGTAGTAAAAATAATATCATTTGTCCTTTCCAATTATTTAGAAACTTATTACACCGATTTTATTCTGAAAGCATTTCGCAATTTTCTTAGATTGATTATTATATTTGCATTGAACCGAAACACTATACCTTGAAAAAAAGACATTTATTAACCCTTATGATCGCGGGTATTTTTATTCCGCTTAGTATAATTGCACAAAATAAAAAGAGCAAACCAAATGTTATCTTTATTTACGTAGATGATTTGGGATATGGTGATTTAAGCTGTTATGGTGCAAAGGCTATTTCGACACCAAATACAGATAAATTGGCCACAAATGGACTGCGATTTACGCGTGGACATGCAACCTCTGCAACCTGTACTCCTTCCAGATTCGGTTTAATGACCGGTCAGTATCCCTGGAGAAAACCGGGAAGAAATATTCTTCCCGGAGATGCAGCTTTGATTATACCAACAGATCAGATCACCTTGCCTAAGGTATTTAAAAATGAAGGTTATACCACTGCTATCATTGGTAAATGGCACTTAGGATTAGGTGACCAAATTAATAAGGATTGGAATGCGGATATTAAACCAGGACCAAATGAGGTCGGGTTTGATTATTCATATATATTTCCTGCAACAGCTGACAGAGTTCCGACCGTCTTTATGGAGAACCATCGGATAATAGGCCTGGATCCCAAAGATCCTATTAACGTCAATTATAAAAATAAAATAGGAAATGATCCTACTGGAAAGGAACATCCTGAATTGTTAAAGTTACAATCTTCTGTTGGTCATAACCATACGATCGTAAACGGTATAGGAAGAATTGGCTATATGTCCGGTGGAAAACAAACAAGATGGACAGACGAAGAATTGGGAACTACGTTTTTAGCTAAAGCTCAGGATTTCATAGCGCAAAATCATAAGAAACCATTTTTCCTGTATACTGCATGATATTCATGTGCCGCGAATGCCTGCCACCATGTTTAAGGGTAAAAGCAACTTAGGCTATCGGGGTGATGCTATTTTGGAAATGGATTGGATCGTTGGTCAAATAACAAAGCAACTTCATGAACTTGGTATTGAACAGAATACGATGATCGTTTTCAGCAGTGACAATGGCCCTGTACTGGATGATGGATATGCTGATAAAGCAGAAGAACTAAACGGAATTCACAGTCCCGCAGGTCCACTACGGGGATGGAAAACGGACCTATATGAAGGTGGAACCCGTGTCCCTTTTATTATCAGCTGGCCCGCACACATTAAACCTGCTGTAAGTCAAGAATTGGTTTGTCAGATTGATTTCGTTGCCAGTTTTGCCAGTTATTTCAATCAAAAACTTCCAGATGGACAAGCATCTGATAGTCAAAATTTATGGGATACCTTTGTTGGCAACGCGAAACAAGGAAGAAAGACATTGATACAAGAAGGATATAGCAACCTTGCTATTGTATCTGGAGACTGGAAGTATATACCTCCATTTGGAAAAAATGGTCCTCAACTCTACAATCTTAAAGAAGATCTTGCGGAAGAAATAAATGTATTCGATCAATTTCAGGAACAAGCCGCCATACTAGAGGCATTATTTAAGCAAGAGAAAAATTAAATTAGGATATACACTCATCACTAAATTTAATCATATCTTGCTTTAATTATTTATAAAAAACATCTTCAATTGATAATTGAAGATGTTTTCACAGCGTGAGAATTTACAAGACTTTTTAAATCTAAAACTCTTATTTTATTTTGAGATAATCTCCTTTTTCATCGATATATTTCCAGACTGCTTCCCGATAAACCAGCAACGGGAAGATGTTTTGCTTTGTATCTAAAGGTGAATCGAAGAAGGTGGGTGCATCAAATAAGATTTCTTCAAATTCAATAGGCACGATTACATTTCCTTTAGCATCCGATATGCCAAATTTGTTATTTTTTTGAAGCAGAAAATAAGTTCCATTCTGAAGGGCCCGAATTTGTGTGTATTCAACCGGTAGCACCTCTTTTCCTGTGGTAAGATCTCCCAATCCATACAGATATTCATAACCGTTTACTTTTGGTAAAAAGACTGAATTATTAATAAACACAGATTCTTCGTGGTTTAGCCTAGAATTTGTGAGATCATATGTCAGGGGAAAGATCAATGCTCCCTTTTTATTGATAAAACCCATTTTAAAAACCAGTGCACGGCTGTCTGAGTTTTCAGATTGACATACCATAGCGGCATCGCCCCGGAAATCAAATGCCCAAACATATTTCGGTGAGACGATTACCTCACCCATATTGTTGATATAGCCATATCCTTTTTCGTTGTATAGCAAAGCCATGTCACCTTTATAGGGCAAGATCACCGTTTCCTTACCGGGATCCTTTGGCAGATAACCTTCTTTTAAGTAGGTTAAACTATATGCCCCTTTGAATTCTTTTTTTGTCTTAATATCATAAAGGACCCCGGTTTTGTCATTTTTCGACACCAATAGAAGATTAGGATTATTAATCGGATAAACAGATTGATAATCAAATGCCTGCAGCTCCATGTCATCCATATTGAGTAAAAGATATTTTCCTTTTATGTCTTTTATTAAACAGTATTTAACTCCTATGGTGTCTATTCGTTGAATAGCTGTCTCCAATATCTTTTTTCCTGCAAGATCATACAGATCACTACGCTGATTATCCATATCATCCGCCTCTTTTTTCCGCACATTGTTTGCTTTTATAAGGTTTCTATTCCCGAATTTCCCCATAGTAAAGCTATCGTAAACGGGTGGAATGATTTCCTTTCTTGTATCTAAATCGTAAATGCCCATTTGCCCATTTTTGATGAATGTCATCAGGTTTTCCGGCGCATCATAAAGTTCTGAAATCCCTTCAAAGTCGCTTAACAATAAGTGTCCATCTTGATCAAATAGGCTAGAGATTTTATTTTTCTCCGTAATGATATATTGCTTTTTTGGTTCGTTGTTCTTAAACTTAAAAAGATCAATCTTATAATATTGTGGCTCGATACTGGTGTTTGTGCTGGCAAAATACAAACCATAATATGCCCCTTTTTTAATCTTAAAAATGGCTAAGTTATTACTGCCAGATGAGTAAAAGTAATCATTGACATGTGTTATTTCTCCATTCTCAACTTCGAAAAGCACCTTCCGCGTCTTATCCATCAGATAAGACTTCTGCTGTTTTTTAACAACAAAATAATCGTCGTATACTTTTATTTCATCATATTCATTTCGTATAATAACTGCGCCTGATAAGTCTGAAATTCCTTTTTTATGCTGTTTTGTGGTCAACAGATAGTCTCCATAATAGCCTAAATAAGAGTTATCGTTAGGCAGTTCGATATTGTCGAAATCAAATGGTATTTTCAGATCACCGTCCTGCCCGTATACACCATACTTGTTATTTTCTTTTACAAGCAAAACCCCCGTTACTATTTTGGCATCAATAAACTCTCTTTTTGATGGTATATGTATGATAAGCGGTTGTCCATTTTTTGAAAAGGAAGCCACCCAGTTATCACTCCTCATATTCCAATGTGCATGCTCGTATTTAAATGGAACGAGCACTTTTTCATTCCAATCCATTACTCCCCACTTAACATTTTGCTGTGCATATACATAGGTTGAACCATTGCCACATCCCCCACAATAATCAAATGCATCATAGCCCTGACTGGTCGTTACTTTATTTTGCGATTTATTGTATAAATACCATTTCCCATTTTGTTTAACATCAAAATATTCACCATCTAGATATCCGATATCCTCGAAATAAGGTAAGAAAGTTTTATCTGCTAAAAATAAGCTTACCTTTCCATTGCGCTTTACTTTCCAGAACTGCCGATATTCGATGTCAATATCATCATAGTCTGCTGCTAACAAAATATCTCCTTTTGGCGATATAATTCCGATTTTTCCATTTTTCAGATACTTCAATACAGTTTTTGGAAGGAAATCTGCTTCATCATTAATTTCACGTTGATAATCCTGTACTGAATACGCATCGTTAAAACCTACAGGTGCAGTTTCTGCAAGTTCGATTTTCTCCCCCTGCACATTAATATAATAAACCTGACCTTTATCTGTTATTTTCGCGAAGCCATTTCTAAAGGGTGCCATACGATTTTCTTCAACATATGAACTGCTTATTTGTGCTGCTGCAGGATGTGAAAAACAAAGTGTTGCAGTAAAACAGCATGCAGTAAGTATAAAATTCAAATTCTTGTATTTTAAATATGATGAAAATGATGTCATAAGCGATTATATTTAGATTAAAAAGAGCGTTCTTTTGCTTTTATGGCATACTTTTGACCATTTTTCCCAACGAAGTAATACCAGTCTCCTTCTTTTACCAGTAAGGGCCAGGTTTTTTGATCTCCTTCATAATTCCTACGAATATCGTCATATAGAGGTGCTACAAGGATATTACCAGACCAATCTGCCAATCCATACTTGCCCCCTTTCGCAAAGGTAAAATTTGGATATGCACTACTTGTCTCTATATCATGGTATTCTGCTCCTAAAATAACGGTACCGTTTCGTCGTACTAGCATTTGGTTATCTTTTCTAGCAAAAACTAACATTTCAGCATCTGTGCCAACGGCATACACCTCATCATACTCAAATGGAACGACTGTTTTACCTTTCAAATCAATCATTCCTTTCTGGTATTTGAATCCACTCGAAGCTTCTTTATTTGCGACCTTCTTTGCTGCAACAGCATATCCATCGTAAAAACAATCAACTTGATCAATGTCTGTAAATCTTTTCTCCTGACCTAAAGTATCAATAAAGAGATTTCCTTCTCCTGCATATATTTTTTTCAGTCCAAAATAAAACCCACTCAAAGCATGCTTATTATAATTGGGGAAACGAATGAGATGATAATTACCCTCGGCCTTCCATGATGGATTAGCATAGATCTTGGCACCATCAAAAGTGGTCAGTTGATAAACACCTTCTTTCGTTTCGATCTGCAGAAAACTGTTATTCACCACATGTACGTCGGTAATATCAGCTCCTAATTTACGAAGCTCACGTTGTTTGATATCATAGAGTAAAAACTCATAATCATAATCGGCAATCAGTTTCCGCAGTAGAAAGAAACGGTGATTCAGTAATGTAATATACTGTTCATGCGCTGCAAAAATAATCTCGTTTTGATCCAGATCAAACAATCCAATTTTTAATGCAATACTTCCTTCTTCTTTTCCTTCTGAGAATACAATATAACGATTCTCGAGATCGAATTCGTTTTGTACTGCTTCTTTGGAATATTGATAAGAATCATTAAATCTGTATTGAACTGGTAATATTTCGGTTCCAGTTTCATCCACAATTCCAGATTTTAATTCGGAGTCTACAAGAAAGAATGACTTACCTCTGTAATAGTGAAATTGAATATTCTTGTATTTACCACATGGGATTATTGTTTTTCCGTTCCAACTGTACAGCCCTTTTTTTCCATCCTTCGTGACTTCTATAAAATAGGGTGCCTGGTTTATCTGCTGCTCATAAATTAACTTCAATCTGACATCTTCTGGAGGTTTTCTGGCCAACATTTTCTCGGTTAATGCATCGGAACCGGTGTCATATTTATGATGGCCATTTGCCGCTAAAAATCTAATCTCCTCAAATTGAAAATCCAAAAGTGTTTTTCCCTGCATATCAACCACTCCGTATTTACCGGATTTTTTGGCTATTCCCAGATTTCTAATAAAAGGATCCAATGATTCAAATGCAGGCGATACAATTACTTTTTGGGTAGTGGGATCAATAACTCCAAACAAGTCTTTTTGCTTAAATATCAAGAGCTTTGATCCTTCAATTGCTTTATAGTCGGTATTTCCTGAAAGTAATATGGTACCTGTAGTATCCATTAAATAAAGCTGTTTATTTTTTGTTCCCTCAATATAGGTCTGCTTACCCCCTACGATATACCTTAAATAGTCATCATACTCGACGGGGATGATAACTTGCCCGCTAGCTTTGGCAAGTCCACTTTTATCCGCCGTGCGAACCTCCACATACTCGTCAGAAAAAAATTTTGTGATATATTCATATTCAGGCTCATGTACTAATTTACCATCAGAGGTTGAAGCCCAGCCCCAAAGATTATTTTTGGCAATTCCAATACTATTTTTATTAATAACTGTGGCATTCTGAAATTGCAATGGAATAATGATGTTGCCCTTTTCATCAGCGACTCCGGTTTTACCATCTTTTTTTAAAATGATGTATTTATAATCGTATGGTATTCCCGCATACCACTGTCCTTCATATTCCGTAGCGAGCTCAATTTCATCATACTCCGCAGGAATGACCATGTCACCCTTATCATTCAAGACACCATAATGCCCCTTCTTCACCACAACAAATAGATCTGCATCATGTTCTTCCACATCATCTATGAAATGATTGCCATCTAGATGATAAAAATATTCTTTTCTATCTTTTTTGACTTTTACTAATGGAGACATCGAACCTCCGAAGCCTATCGCATCGGCGGTCTGAACGGTTTGCGAAAAACCGAAAACAGCTGATAATAAGAGTGAAAAAATTAGAATATACTTCATTGATAACCCGTTTCTCCAAATATCTAGATTTTCAACCGAAAAATACACCCCTGAAATCCGCTAATTTTATTCTTTTAACATCCTCATTATTAATGGCTGTATATCATTGTTCAAAAATAAATCGTTAATTTTATACATACAGTATATATGATGGTAAAGTTTTTTAGTCATACATACAGGTTTAACATCGCTAAATAAAGAATAAAACTATGCTAACAGCAATACATCCGAAGTTACCTATGCGCGATAAATCGTTAACAAAAGACTATTATGTCAACCAATTAGGTTTTGAAACTTTTGGCGATCACGACTATGAAGGTTATTTAATGCTTTTCAAAGAAGGTATTGAAATTCACTTTTTTGAATTTAAAGAACTTGATCCGAAAGAAAATTATGGCCAAGTTTACATTAGAACGGACAATATTGAGGCCGTTTATCAGCAGTTTTTAGACAATAATGTCGCCATTCATCCAAATGCTCCTCTGGAAACTAAATTTTGGGGGCAAAAAGAATTTTCATTGCTCGATCCTGACAACAATCTATTAACTTTTGGACAAGGTCTATATTGATTCTGGACTGAAAAATTCAAAAAAAACATAGCTCATCTCTACTGTAAAGGGGTGATCTGACTAATAGCTACTAAGTCGGAAATCTATCTTAGCAAATTATATCTAATCGATTTGCGGGAAAGCTTTAAGATACAGATCAACATGGAATATATCGCATGCTGATCTGTATAATTTAATGACTAATCTTCATCATGGTCTTCTCCCGCTAGAGAGAACTTGATTGATTTTTGAGGATAGTCATCAAAACTTTTTCTACTGGTATTACCAATTACTTTTTTAAGGCTCACTTTATCTCCTAATCTAAAATGAAGTTCTACTAATTGATAGTCCAATAAATATGGGCCACAAAAGTAATTACCCTTTTCGTCTTGCTCAATTATTCCTTGATATAGCCCTCTTTTTGTTTCTCTTGGCATGTTATTATATTTATGGGACAAAGATACGAAGAGTAAAGGCATTTTAAACTATTAACACAAAAGATAATAATAAATGGTCTCAAGTACATCATCATCATATTCGTCATGATCTCTGAATCAGAGCTGTGCTTTCAACGTGTCTAGCGATAATCCCTGCATGCTGGTGATCGTTTCGGAATCATAGCTTCCATCAGGTTTTAGCATAATATACGAAGGAAAACCACCTTTATTAAATAAATTCATCGCCTCGCTTGTTACCTTTTCATTAACAAATACATGAATACCGGGCTGCTCTATTTCAAGCACTTTATTTTTCCATTTCTCTTCACTTGAATTGGATGATGTGCAGATATAGACAAACTCAATGGGTAAATCAGCTTCTTTTGCTTGTTTATGTAGCTCTTTACTATAAGGCATTGCTTGAATACATGGGATACACCACGTTGCCCAAAAATCAATTATAACAAGTTTATTTGGAAATGTAGATTTCAAATCTCGCAAAAACTCAGCTCCAGATTGATGTTCATCGACATAAAGTAATGCTCCAGATCCGGTTTTTAATATTTGTTTTCCAAGCGTTGATGCAACATTTTCTTTGACAATTGATACCTGGTTGATTGAATCAATTTTCTCGATCTTACTGTCCAATATGGCAATCTGAGATCGTACATAGTCGCTAGACCATTTGAAATGCAGGGTCGGTGCTAATTGTTTATAAAGATCACGCTGAAGTTTAACATCTCTATCTTCTAGCTGTAACTTGATTAAATCTGCGTAAGCTGCCGGTAATAGGCTATCGCAGTAATTAGCAAGATTGACAGGACTATATTTTTGACCGGTAGTTTTAAAAGAGGATCTTACATAATAACTCAAAAATTGTATATATGTGCGTGAGTTGTTGGATATCGCGTAAACAGGAGTCAGTATGTCTTCTATCTGTTTTACTTGAATTTTGTTTTCAAGTAAATATTTCAACTTCTCTTCATAATAACTGGCCGCTGTTTCACTTTTGATTAAATATTGATAAGTATCGCCATAGGTAGTATAGAACGTGTCATTAACACGATCATGAACAGCAAATAAGCTATCTAGATTGGTTAAGAATGCTGTATCTTTTTTATTTAGATCCCGCAATTTCGTCGAAAAATCTTCGTTATGTTTTTTATCGAATAATATATAATTATTCATCACCTCATTTTTTTTACCATCTTTACCACCAAAAGTAACTCCCTCGCCATTCCAGTAAACAAATTTCTTTTTCAATTTGTCCAGATCGAAAGTGAGCTCCAGTTCTTCATTTAAATAGATACAGAAATATGCATATTCTCCAAACGTGAACCATATTTGCTGATTCATTAATTTATCTGGTATAACAATACTAAAAGTGCCATCTGGCGCTACTTTGGTTGTATAACTTGATTGAAAAGGATTTCCCGCATTCACGATGCTATATTTAATCGTAATTCTTTCGAGATCGGACGGGCTTGCATGTAACACTTTTCCCTTTATCTGAGCTGGTACCTGATGAGTAGATTGTGTATCAAAAGCCGCATCTGTAAGTGGCATTGGATGACTTTTTCCCTGAGCAAATAAAGCTATTGGAAAAACGATGCTAAAAAAGTAAATAATAAGAGTTTTCATGGTTTTATAATCTGGTTTAAAATTTGATATACATATTCTTTTTTCTGTCTGGCAATCGGTACCAAAAAATTATGTTGCATATGAACTGCCGGATTATCTCCTTTGGTATACCCCAACACATGCTTCGGATTTATGAGATGGCTCTGATGTGTTCTTATAAATCCATATTGACTTAACATTTCATCGTATTCTTTAAGGGTCTTACTGATCACAATTGGTTCTCCCTCCGACAGGTAGATCTCGGTATAATTATCATCTGCACGACATCGAACAATTTGAGCAACGGCAATATACCGGGTTTCTCTTCCAGTACTTAAAGCAATTTTATCTTCATCATGTTGCTTGTTATTGAGATTCTGGATTAAGTTCTCCAGATTGGCATTGTATTTCTTCTGCCTAATTTTTTCAACGGCTTTATACAATGCTTCTTCCAACTCTTGTATATTCAATGGTTTGAGCAGATAATCCAATGCTGAAAACTTAACAGCCCGAATTCCAAATTTATCATAAGCCGTTACAAAAATCACTTCAAAACTACGCTCTCCTATTTCCTGTAACAGATCAAAACCATTTTTTTGAGGCATTTGAATATCTAGAAAAATTAACTCCGGTTGTGTATTTTTTATCAGTAAAACACCTTCGTCAGCATGGGTAGCTGTACCGACCAACTGTAGATTATCCCTATACTTATCTAAATAAGAACTTAATATTTCGATGTTGTTTACCTCATCGTCTATAATTACATATCTGATCATCTGATTAATTTTTAGAAATCCAGTTAGAAATCAGGATACAGACCTGAGTTTTATTGTTAGTAGTCTTAATCTCAATATGAAATGTATTTTCTGGATAAAGCTTATTAAGTAAATTTAGACGTTCTTTGCTCAATCGAAGACCATATCCACTTTCATTATTTTCAACCGTATAATCAAATCCGGCTCCATTATCTTCGACACAAATACGCATGGTCTGTCCGAGCTGATCAATGATAATACTGATCATACCTGTATTTCCTAATATAGCGATACCATGTTTTACGGCATTCTCAACTATAGGCTGTAATAACATAGTTGGTATTTCAATGAGATCTGCATGAACAGAAATTTTATTTTCAATCTGATAATGAAAACCAAATCTTAACTGTTCCATTTGTAAATAATCGTCCAATAATTGTAATTCTTCACTTAGTGGATTCATTTCTTTTTCTGCATTTTCTAATGTTGCGCGAGTAACCGATGCAAATTTACTTAGGTAATGATTGGTTCCGATCAAATCATTCTTTTGAATCAAATTTTGAATGGAATTGATGGCATTGAACATAAAATGGGGATTTAACTGTGCCTGAATATTCTTGATCTGTAGTGTAACCGCCTGCTTTTGCTGCTGTACTTGTTTGATCTTTCTCTGACTTCGAGACCTCATCATGAAGAATCCAGCGCATACCATAATTGAGCCGGCTAAAAGATAGGGCCATATGATAGGCCACACCGCTTGTGTGGTCTTTATTGCTGTCGGCACTATTCGATAGGAAATGCGCAAGATCTCGCTATCTTTATATTCCGAAAGATCTCCGGTTTTATGCACCAGCAGTTCATACTGACCTACTTCATTCAAATATTGATTTGAAATGGTAAACTTGTCTAACTGTGTCCACCACTCCAGACGAAGTGTATCCACCTGACCATTGCTATTTTTAATTAAATGAATGGAATATGGAACGGTCTCATGCTTCTCAAATTCTAGATCAAATTCAGTAATACTATCTTTCTGAAAGGTCCATCCTACCGGAACTCCAGTATGCTTATCATAGGATTGAACCTGCCCCTTATTCAAAGAGTCGTTTAATACATTGAAATACCCGTATTCTCCTGATCCTCTTGCTACCAGCTGCTTCAGTACGGGGCGATTATTTTTACGCCAGTCAATGATATAACCATCTCTGATGCCGTAATTCTTCTTATGCCTGACCTCTACAAGGATCTGTTTTCCGGGATAATTAAAAGTGCCTATAGCACCATAAGGGACTTTGGCTCCATACTCCATTGACAATTTAGGTATCGGAGACCAGGGAACTAGTTCGATGCTATCATGCTCTACGACCCGGTAGACATAATCCTTATAATTATCTTTATTAATCCCCATAGCGACAATGATAGCATCGGAACTATCGGGTACAATATAACTATAGTAGACTTTGGATATGTTTTGAACAGGTGCCGTAAAATAGTTTTTAAGTTTAGGGCTCAATTTTATACCGAGCAATATTGGGGAATTGGGAACATTATTCAGGCCAGCTCCAGGTAATTTTACTTTATTATCAAAATTACCATAGACATGCCATAGATATTTAGCTGATTTGACATAGACGATATCATTGCGTATCATCATCCGCTTATCTGTTGAAAAACCATGAAAATGAAAGTTCTCTCCGAAAAAGTAGTCATTTCCCTGCTGGTCCTGCGCCCAGGTTTTAAAAAATAAAAGTAGCAGCAATAATAAAAGTGTTCTTTTCATTTCTATTTGGTTTATGGATCGAAAATGCTCAAATTAATTGGAATGAAAAAAGAAAATGAGCAATTGGCAGGATGTATTGAGTATCTGGAGAAAAGAGTAAAATATTCCTATAAAGATTTAAATCCTGATCAATTGAAGATCAAGACATACATCCTATTTTCGGATTAATTTGTTATATTTATAAAGTGTAGAGCGTGCTCGAAAGTGCCTTGTGAGAAGTACTTAAAAAAATAAAATACCTTAAAGAACGCAAATAGAGACTATTTATAAGATTAATTCCGTAAACAGATGACTATACGAAATACCATTCTTTTCTTAAGTATAATCTCCTTGGGATGTACAAATCAAACGACTAAAGTAAACGATAAAAAGACAACTGATAGCTTATCCAAAGTAACAGATAGTTCAATAATCGGCAATTTAACCGCCATACAACCGGTTAAAACTGATTCTACTTTGGGAAAAGTATTGATCCGTACTTATGAAGGAAAAGCTGCTTCATCTTCTCAATACACATTAATCGTTCTAAATCAAGAATATAGTGGTGATGGACAGTTCTCTATCAGTATCTATGATAACAGGAATAAAAAATTGTTCGTAGCACAAGGTAAAAGATATACGTTACGAGGTGAGAATGACACCACGCTATGGCAGTTTGTAACGAATGATGATAAATATAGTTTTGAATTTTTAGTTAATGCGGCTGACTCAATTACATTGGTCAATAATCCTTATAGTCAAGATAACCCTATTTTAAAAATGATTTCAAGTGAAAAAATAACGAACTAGTATATTAGGACACCGTAAATTTAATACACTTCATACTCAGTTCTTTCTTAATCAATAAGCTTACCTTCAAATATCTGCTTCTGGTTTGTTATCCAGCCGTTTTCTCTCTATATTTTTTTAAACTCAGTCCATGATGGCGTTTAAAAAATTTATTAATATGACTTTCATCCGCAAATCCAAATTCATGTGCAATCTCATGAACTCTTTTATCACTAAACCTTAATCGATGTTCTATTAAGCGGATCCGATACGAAGAGATATACTGTTGTATAGATTCATGACATTGTTTACGAAAATAGCTTCCGAGATAAGTGGAAGATAGTCCAAATTTTTCGGCCATTACTCCTATTTTTAAAAATTCGGGTTGCCGTATATTTTCCTGTATATAATCCAATAATTGCAGTATGCGTGTATCTGCAGTCTGTGAAATATGCTCTGGTTTAACAATCGCAATATTCCTTGCTGCTATGACAAGAATGGCATTGACCAGATGTCTTCTCAAATCTTCATTATAATGCCCATGCTCTTCGCATGCCTGTTGAAGATTTTGCATCAGCAAGCTGACCATCTGCTTGTCTTCCTTATTGACGAGCACAGATCCCGACAAATGAGAGGCATTGTATAATAAGCATTCTATATGGTCGATGCTTTTCCATTGATATTCTTTTATGTAGTTTTCGCCAAAGCGTACGACCAGAAACTCATTCATTCCATCGAGATCAAATTCATGACAATCATGTGGTGTCAAAAGAAATAAGTCTCCTGGAAAATAATCAAATTTATTTCCATTGACACCGTGTTTTCCGTTGCCGGAGATAACATATACGAGTTCAAAGAAATTAAACTGTCGATCACGTAAAGGACATACTGAAACTTGTTCGTAAAAAACTTCTAAGGATTGATAGATATTTTCTCTTGCCATGATGCAAAGGTACCCAAATAACACTTAATTGTACCTGTTTTTACCTCCTTTTTCAGTCTATTTTTGCTAATAAAAATTAAGATATGAAGGCAATTGTGTTAGAAAAATTTGGCGGGGTAGAAAATCTGATTTATAAGGATATTGAAAAGCCTATATTAAAACCGGATGAAGTACTGATTGAAGTAAAAGCAATTGGTGTCAATCCTGTGGATGTTAAGGTCCGCAGTAGACAAGCTCCTCTTGCAGAAGATTTAATCAGGTATGATCCATTGATCTTGGGATGGGATGTTTCTGGAGTGGTAATAGAGGTTGGAAGTTTGGTTAAAAAATTTGGGATTGGTGATGAAGTATTTGGAATGGTCAATTTCGTCGGACATGGACGTGCTTATGCTGAATTTGTTGCGGCACCAGAATCGCATCTTGCCTTAAAACCTAATCGGATCAGTCATATTGAAGCTGCTGCCAGCACTTTGGCTGCATTAACAGCGTGGCAAGCATTTACCACATATGGAAAACTGCGCACTCATGATGTCGTATTGGTCCATGCCGCATCTGGTGGCGTTGGTCATTTCGCAGTACAGATAGCAAAATATATGGGCGCTTATGTCATCGCGACATCATCGGTACAGAATCGTGATTTTTTGCTCAACATAGGGGCTGATGAACATATTGATTACAACTCAACGGAATTTGAACAGGTCCTTTCGAATGTCGATTTTGTACTGGAGTCACTGGGGGGTGCTAATTTTCAAAAATCAGTTCAGGTTTTAAAACCTTTTGGCACTATCGTAGCCCTGCCATCGGGACATACGAAAGATGATGAGTTAAAAGCTCGTGAAAAAAATCTTCACGCCTGCTTTTTTATGTCTGTCTATAGTGATGGAGCGGCTATGCAACAAATTGCGCATTTATTAGAAACGGGTATTCTGAAACCTCATATCTCACATGTTTTCAATTATGATCAGATGAGAGAAGCGCATCTGCAAATTGAATCTGGGAGAACGGTAGGTAAAGTGGTTGTACAATTTTAAAGCAATTTGAAATCATGTTGGGGAATATAGATCCAGAATTATTAGAGGCTATTGCTGCTAGTCCTTACAGTAAAATAAAATATGAATATCTGCTACAAAACGATCCTACAAAAATCAGAGCGGAAGAACTACGTTTGTCTTTAAACGAAGAGCCTTTGATTATACCAGAGCAATTACTTGTTGAAAATATGCTAATTCCATCTTCTCAGTCTGAAGAACCGATACGTTTGAGAATCTACAAACCAAAAGCTAAGCAAGATTTACCGGTATTGTTATATTTTCATGGTGGCGCATTTATATATGGAACTCCGGAGCAGTATGATTTTATACTCTTTGAATTAGCACTTGAAGTGGGTATGCTTATCGTTTCTGTCGATTATCGATTAGCTCCAGAATATCCTTTTCCTGCAGCTATTGAAGACGGCTACGATACCTTATTATGGCTCTATGAAAATGTGAGCAAACTGGATGGAAATAAAAATATGATCATTATCGGTGGCAGCAGTGCAGGTGCGACAATCGCTGCATCGATTACTCACCTAGCCCGGGATAAAAAGAATAAGATGATCCAACATCAATATTTACTTTATCCTCCTATGTGCGATACGTTGAAGAGTCCATCGATGGACAGTTTAGCAAAAGCACCGATGCAAACAAAAATAGCGGCTACATGGATGTGGAAGCATTATTTATGGAACGGCAGAACCCATGTCCCCAAATATGGGGTGCCATTGCGTGAATTTAATTTTCATCATTTACCCCATGCGACCATCGTTGTCTGTGAATTTGATCCTTTAAAAGATGAAGGAAAATTGTACGCAGAAAAATTATGTTTAGCTGGCACTTCGGTCGAATTATTGGAAATAAAAGGTGCAGTACATGCCTTTGATTTTTTTCCTTGTCTATTATCGGAAACCTTTTATGCACAGCAAATCGAACTGTTTAAGAAAATTATCAATCAGAAAAAATGAAAAAAATAGTTGTTATCAACGGGCATCCGGATAAATTAAGTTTCAATAGTGCTCTGGCAAATGCTTATATCAAAGCGGCGAAAGAATCAGGTGCTGAAGTACGTTATATTGCTCTTGGGGATTTGGACTTTAATCCTAATTTACAATTTGGCTATAGGCAGAGAATGGAACTGGAGCCCGATCTGCTCCAAGCACTGCAAACCATTCAATGGGGTGAGCATCAGGTATGGATTCATCCACTCTGGTGGCTCGGCATGCCTGCTCTGATGAAAGGTTTTTTTGACCGAGCATTTCTACCCGGCATTACATTTGGCAAGTCTAAACAGGGTCTAAATGTGGGCTTACTTCAAAACAAGACTGCTAGAATCATAACCACAGCTGGTGATCTAAACCTAAAAACTTATAAAGAGGTTTATGGATCCAGTGGATTGATTCAATTAAAAAATGGTATTCTGGAATACTGTGGTATCACTTCGATTCAAAGTAGTTTTATTGGACCTCTTGAAAATTTTGATGAAGCTGATCGATTGAAAGCATTAAACGATGTTGCAGATTTAGCGAGAGATGACGCAAAAGCGCTACCTATCGGCATAGTAGCTGATGATAGCATCCCATATATTGGATGAACACATCATTAAAAAGCTCATCTGCAATAAAATACAGATGAGCTTTTTAATGATGGTTATACATAACCTACCTGAATCAATGGTTTAATGATGCATAAGCCCCCACTGTTTATTTGGTTCAGACCCCATTTCTAGGACAAGCTCTCCTCCTTTCAGAAGCTCGGAAGCATCAAAATAAAATGTATCAAGTTTCTTTCCATTCAGGGTTGCGGCCTGCACGTAGATATTCTGTTTGCTGCTGATATTGGCTTTGATCACGAATTGCTTTCCTCTACCGTATCGGTTATCCAGTTTAATTTTGATCTGTTTGAACATGGGACTTCCAATTTCATATACCGGATTGCTTCGCGTACCTCCATCCATCTGGAATAAACCGATTGCAGTCATGATATACCATGCACTCATCTGTCCTTGGTCTTCATCACCGAGATAGGCATTGGAAATGCCTTGTCCATAATACCTTTCGGCGATAGAACGGCTATATTTTTGCGTGAGCCAAGGTTTGTTCATGTAATTAAAAATATAGGCAAAATGCATCGATTGTTGATTACCTTGTACAACGGGGTAATCCCAGTATTGATCATTTGGCCCATTATAACGCCATTTTTCACTTTCTCCAAATCCCCATTCCAATCGCTTTAACAGCACATCTTCACCGATCCATTTGGAAAGCCCAGGTAGATCCTGAGGGACAAAGAAGGTTAATTGCCATGCATTACCTTCTACGTAATGATGGTTTGCTCCAGATTTGAATGGATCAAAGTCTTTTAACCATTCGCCTTTTGAATCTTTCATCCGGGCATAGCCGGTTGATGGATCGATTGCATTTTTCCACCAGGTTCCCCGGTCATTAAAATATGCATAATCGTCAGTTTTGTTTAATGATTTGGCAAATTGACCTACCGTCCAGTCATCATAGCTATATTCTAAACTATTGGAAAAACGGCCCAGATCTGATGGTACATATTTATATTTTAAATACACATCTAGATCTCTATTGCCCGCAAATCCGCCTTCAAATTTCAGCGGGCTGGTCATCTGCATTTTCTTAACTGCTGTAAAAGCCTTTTCTACATCATAATCACGAATTCCCATCTGATATGCTCCGACAATCAGCGGAATTTCATGTTCTGCAACCATCACTGGTATATACTCCATTCCTGCTGGTCCTTTAGCTAACCAGCCGTCGGCATCGTACATCGCTAATTGTGATTTAACCCATTTGTTTGACCATTCAGGAGTCACCAGATTCCAAAATTGATTCAGATTCCAAAAGGTATTCCAGAATGCGTCACATCCAAGTGCCAGATCATTCTTGTTCGTGAGTGTACGAACTACTTCACGTGAATCTCGCCATTGCCCGTTAATATCGCTAAACGTGTTTCTACTGGCTAGTGCACGGTACATATTGGTGTAGAATTTCTCTTTCTCCAAATAATCGTCGGAGGTGATTTCCAAGCGGTCGAGCAATTCATTCCAGACATCGTGTTGATGTGCTACAACCTGATCGAAAGACCATTGAAAAGGTTGGGTGATTTCCTGATGCAAATTCTCTTCGGCATTTTCGATACTAACATAGGATATGCCTGTGCGCAATTGAACTGTTTTTTGTTTCCTGACATCAAATTCAACAAACATGCCGGCTTCTGTCACCTGCTTACCTTCGCCATCTTGGCCAGAACTGACCTGGTCACCTTTCCATGTTCCGAAGTTGATAATGGGACGATCAAACTCGATTGCAAAATGAACAATGTAATCTTGTTTTGCATCGGTAGACCACACATTTTCAGATAGCTGACTGCTATACCCAATGATCTTAGTGTCTGATACTTTCTTTAGTTTATAATCTAAAATCTGGTAAGGATACTCGCCGTTAGCTTTGAGGTCGATCATCACCCGGCCTGTATCGGATCTGTTGAAAGTATAACGTTGAAAACTTGCTCGCGTTGTCTGTGTTATGTCCACATCGATATCGTGATCGGTCAAATTGACGTGATAGGATCCTAATGGAGCACGTTCGGTTGTCTTATCAATCTGTGAGCGATATCCTGATTCGGGGTCGTATTGATCTCCGACCTTAACCTGCAGTTTTCCTGATGTCGGAAAGGTTCCTAACCCTCCCATTGTCCATTCATGGATATGACTAAAGGAACCGATCGATTCTATTGAGGGTTCATAACCTGCCTGCCAACCAATATTTTGATTATCAGGACTGATTTTCACCATACTAAATGGCATCCAGGGTCCCGGAGCAATCATCCATCGCGAATGAGCTGTACCAATCATGGTATTAACATAGTCGGAGGCACCTCCAAGTCTTTTCGGTTCTCGTGTCACCTGCAAACGATCTGTTAATTTATCATTGATGTAAATTTTACATATACTTTGCTTTCGTTTTTTTACGGGATCAAGGGGAACTTCGAGCATGGATAAGCCCTTGTCTAAACTTCCTTGATAGACAGATTTACCATCTATAAGAACCCGGATACGCTGGGCATTTTTTAGACGAAGCACCTCTACCAAAAGATTCTGCACACGTCCTTTAGGACCATTAGATTCGAAATCAGCAACCTTGATCTGCTTTACCAAAGCATCATAATTTGTGATCAATTTGGAATTTGCCGGCCCCAGCAAACGAAAAGAATCAAATTCAACCCATCCACCTTTCAAAACGGTTAAAGTGATATGGTTATATCCTGCGCGAATTACAGACGGATCAGGTTTTATGATGAGCTTCTTCTTCCCCAAAGCTCCAACTCCAGGTTGTCCTGTACCGGCTCCATTAGTAATATCATAATTATAATTTCGACCATTAATAGATAGCTGCAAGGTTGGATGATTTTTAGGATCCGAATTCACAAGGTCTACTTCCAATACATAAGGCTCATTGCCAGATGCTTTATCCAAAGCGTAATAGAAATTAAGGAAATGAGTCCGTAAACCTGAAGTAGGCCCTGTACCCCCCCACTCGTTTGCGGGCCCTGGAAGAACATAGGGAAATTCCGTATTTAGCTGGCTTTGACCAATGATCACCTGTCTGTCTTCATATCCCATATCATGAGCCAAAAAATTCTTATAATCTCCTGGTGCTAATGCAAATTCTGCACTCGAACCATCAGGTTTACCCAATTGCCAAATTACATTTTGCTGTGCTAAGGCCTCCTGTCCAAAAGCAAGAAAAAATAATCCTGTTGCTACTAAAAATTTATTTCGTTTATTCATACTGTTTAGTTTATTGGTTATTCTTAAAAAAACATCTGCTTTCTGATCCAATTCAAAAATGGGATCATAACGACAATATTTAATTAAAAATAGACACAATCATCACTGGTTTAAAAGGTAATTATTTGACAAGATTTAAAATAAATATCGATTTTTCAATCGATGCCATGCAGGTATAATTAAAATTTAACTACACTTAATATGCATCACGCGTCTCATCTATAATACAATAATAAAACTTTGTACGTACATATGCAAGGATAAATATTAGATTGTACATACATACTTATAAAAATTGGAAATTACAGCCTTTTATTCATACTGGATTAACAATGGAATGGGTTTTATTCCTTATCTTATTGTCCAAAACCGATTATAATGAAAAGATTCTTCTTTTGCTTACTATGTATACCTTTTTTTCTACATCAAACCTCTGGACAAATTGCTATTGATCGAAAAGCAGTAGTAGATAGACATCGGATTGTAACCAACAAACTTGATCTGTTGAGTCCAGCACAGGTTGGTAATGGTGAATTTGCTTTTGCAGTGGATATTACCGGTTTACAAACATTTGTACCATTTAACACTTTATCAAACTGGAGTTGGCACAGTAGTCCTTTACCACAAGGTATGAAGGAAAGTGACTTCAAAAAGACTACTCTCAAAACCAATGGCAAAGATGTTCCTTACGATCTTCCAAATCCAAAACAGGAACAACTATCCAACTGGCTTGCAGCAAATCCGCATCGTTTCAATTTAGGACGTATAGGTTTCAAACTAATTCGAAATGATGGTAAACTGGCAAATCAGAATGATATTTCACATCCCCATCAAGAAGTTGATCTCTGGACAGGAATCATTAGCAGCAGTTTTGTATTTGAAGGTGTACCAGTCCATGTTAAAACAGCTTGTCACCCCGATAGCGATGCAATTGGGGTATCGATTGAAAGTGCACTTATCGGGAAGGGGCAACTTGCCGTTTTCTTTGCATTTCCTTATGCCATAGAACAGGGATATGAGAATTACCTAGGTGTATATGATGGCGGTGATCAACATACCTCCACACTTCATAATTTAAAAAAAAATTCTGTACGTATAGACCGTACAATGAATAGCACACATTATAGCGCTTCCATTAAATGGGCGACTGATGCTCAGATGATAAAGACAAAACAAATGCATCGTTTTGAACTTATACCCAAAGATACAGCAAAACTTTCCTTCACTTGTTTCTATTCAAATCAAAATAACGATATTCAGATACCCATCACTTCAAACCTTTTTGATGAAAGTGAAAAATCATGGAAAGCATTCTGGAATTCTGGAGCTGCTATCGATCTATCTGAGAGCAAAGATCAGCGATGGAAAGAGTTGGAACGGAGAATTGTATTATCGCAATACCTGATGCGACTGAATGAGTCGGGCTCTTTACCTCCACAAGAAAGTGGTCTGGTCAATAATGGCTGGTTTGGTCGTTTCCATTTTGAAATGATTTGGTGGCATGGCGTACATTATGCGCTCTGGAACAGATGGGCATTGTGGGATAAAAGTCTTTCGACATATCAAAATTTTTTAAAAACATCAACAGAAAGGGCACTCAATCAAGGATATCAAGGAGTACGCTGGCCCAAGTGTACTGGTGATATCGATCGAGAATGGCCAGACTTAATTCATGCGACACTTGTATGGCAACAACCCCATCCCATTTATTTTGCCGAACTCGATTACCGATTGCATACGAACAAGGAAACATTAACGAAATGGAGAGATGTGGTATTTGCAACTGCAGATTTTATGGCAGATTATGCTTCGTATGACAAAACAAAAAATCAATTTGATTTAGGTCCTCCTCTATACTTAGTATCGGAAAATTCTGATCCATTAGTAACCAAAAACCCGACATTTGAATTAAGCTATTGGCGTACTGGACTACGCTTAGCACAACAGTGGCGCGAGCGACTTGGCATGCCAATAAATAAAAAATGGAAAAATGTACAGGATAAACTCGCCCCCCTACCTCAAAAAAATGGCTTATATGAAACTTATGAAAATATACCAGACATGTGGGAAAAATATAATTATGAACACCCTGGACTAATTGGTACTTATGGTATGCTTCCTGGAGATGGTGTAGATCCAGAAACGTTCAAACGCACACTTAAAAAAGTGTTGGAAACCTGGAACTTTGATCGCACATGGGGATGGGACTTTCCCATGCTAGCTATGGCTGCTGCTCGTTGTGGCTATCCGGAACTGGCGATCGATTTGCTACTTCACCCTAGTAATAATTTTCAATTTGACCAGCATGGTTTAGCCACAGGTGGTCCATTTCCCTATTTTCCATCAAATGGTGGATTACTAACTGCAATTGCCATGATGGCCGGTGGTTGGGATGGTTCATCCTCAAAAAATCCTGGATTCCCTAAGGATGGAAATTGGTCAATTCGTGCCGAAGGATTCAATCCTTTACCAGCACTAAAATAATAGCGAAATAAAAATCTCCAATCACTGTCGGCGGAAATCAAGAAAGCCAACAGTGAAGGAGATTTCCAAAATACAACAAAAGGAATTATACCAAGAATTCCTTCAGTTGTGCTATATCTGTTATGGTATAGTCTGCTGATGAAGCTGAGTGAAGCGGTTGTTCCTCCCAACCTTCTCCATTCAACCAAAGTGTTTGACAACCGTTCACTTTTCCCGGTTCCATATCTTTGGTATAGGAATCTCCAATCACCAGGCAGGCATTTGCAGGTATACCTAAAGCTGAAACACCTAAAGTATAGATTTCAGGGTTAGGCTTACGTACTCCAACTCGTGCAGATTCGACAACGGCCTCAAAATAATGCAGCAACTGATAATCATCTAAAACATGTTCCAGATTTCCATAAAAATTAGATACCATCACCATTTTATATTGTTTCGATAAAGTATCAAGTAATGGCCTAACGTGATCAAGGCAATCTTCTACTAGTTTATTGCAGGCATTAACAATTTGCAATCCGACACTATCTACCTGAGAGGTCATATTTAAATATTCAAATTGCGCTGTTATCTTAGCTAAAAGCACATCTTTAAAATTAAAAAGTGGCTTTATAATAGGATTTGTAGCCATTTTTCGTTCAGCATATACATATGCATCGTAGAAACCCGACCTATCGGTCGCTACTCCATAAAATTGATAATATTCCCAAAAAACAGCTGCCCAATGTCTTCCATTGGTATCCAATGTTCCGCCGTAATCAAATAATAATCCCTTTATACCTGTTATTTTTATCATCTTAATTTATAATCTTTGCGGACAATACTCATCCAAATCAACCCTATACCAATCCAAATAATTTCACGAATACGGGTTGCCAATCCCATAAATATACCTACCGATGCGGGGAAACCAATACTTGTGACTGCCATTGCCAATCCTCCTTCACGTGTACCCAATTGCATAGGTAGAAAAAAGATCAGGTTAGCGAAAAGCGAAGATCCTGAACTAACTATAAAAGCCTGAATCACACTCATATCGAGTCCCAGTGCTACTCCAATAAAATAAAGTTCGGCACAACCGACAACCCGAGCGAAAAATTCCCAAAAGAGTGCTACAAAAAATTGTGGTCTACGCTGTGTATATAAATCTTGGATCTGCTGATCAACATGTTCGAGTACTGTTTTTTTTTCTTCATAAAATGTACGAGCGTACTTACCTACAAATGGAATCTTTTGAAAAAAGCGTACGATAGTGACTGTAAATCCTCGTTTATAAATTTTTGAAAAGGACCAAAAAATACCGAGTCCAAAGAATAAAATAAATAAACAGACGATCAGCATGCTCGCACTTAAGGGCACTACTGCTAGAATCAAAAAGATGGAAACCAGCCAAAAAACAATATGCGATAAAATATGCACCATACCGTACAGCAACACCGAGGAGCTCGCTTTTGCTTCTCCCAAATGTGGTTTCAATTCCATGATCCGGTAAGGTTCGCCGCCTAAAGCGACAAAGGGTGTAACATAATTAATGCTGTAGCCACTTACTGTCAACTGTAGAATTTTGATAAAGGGCAGTTTCGTTTCAGGAACGTTCGGTTCTTCAATGATTGATTTAAAAGCAAAAGCATTCATTACATAGATCACCAACCAACTTAGCAATATGGGCACAAACCACCACCCGGTCTGCAACAGATTGTTCCAAATATTTACTGGACCAATACTGAAAATCATATAAGCAAGTGTAGCTATTCCAATGATCAAGAAAATAAGCTTATATATGTTTTTCATCATATTGATTTGTCGCTAATTGATCGATGAAATGAGCACTTACTTGCTCCTGTCTTTTACACATATAGATCAGTATCGGATTTAAAATAAACATGTCAAAAAAGAAATATAACCAGACCTGATCAATAAAGATCCATAGAAACAAAAACAGTACGCGTGTATTAAACTGTACGATATTGGTATACTTCATCAATGGACGGTTACGGATACGAAATGCGTTGACAAATGATGCTGGCATCTGGTCGGCATACTTGTTCTTAACCATCTGCAATAACTGTTGCAGTTTTGGTGAAAAATTCTCCTGCATGGTGGTATAATTCTTATAACCGTTCAGTACGAATTTTTGAAAGAAGTCTTTCTTCCAGCTCATTTTGTCCAACTCTGCCTGAAGCTCTTTCGAATTATCTAGTTCACTACCTGCTTTTCCCTTTATAAAATACAAATGGACATTGCGATAATAGTCAGCCATTGCTGATTGAAATACATGGGATACTCCAGCTAAAACACCTGGTACCCAAATCCAGGCAGACCAACCTTCATTCATACAGCGTAAACATAAAGCAATATGAATGGCCGCAAACCAGAAATCACCTGCAAATCCATCTAAAATTCTTCCAAACCGACTTTTATTGTCAGTCATCCTGGCCAACTGTCCATCTGCACTGTCTAAAGAATTGGCAAATACCAATAATAGCATGCCGATGATATTGATCCATAAATCACCGTAATAAAACAGAATCCCGGCTCCTACACCAAAAAATATACTGGTGATCGTCACGGCATTGGGTGTCACTCCTATTCGGGCACAAAACTTAGCGATACGGTAACCTATGGGCCTGTAGAACCAAATATCGATTCGCTCTTCTGTGTCATTCGATTTGAGTGACTGTTCAAATAATGTATGTTCTGATTTAGACATAATTCCGATCATCTTTATCTTCTTCATTAAAGATCATCCGATCTATAAATTCAGAAAATTTTCCAAAAATATGAGTGGCTATTGCTTCTGCGGCCTGCTCTCTGCAAGGCGCAAAGCTTGGCCAATCGTTTAAATCTATAATATGAAAACTTCCATCAGCTTGGACGATAGCATCTCCACCATAGATAGTGACTCCCAAAACTTCAGCTGCTCGTTCCGCTGCCTGTTTCAAAGCCTCATTATCAAAAGGGTAATGTGCTGTTGCACCGTTTATTTGCTCATAAGCGGCATATTTATGATGATTTAGATCATAAGGATGAAACCAATAGAAAAAATCGGTTCCAGAGACTGCATAAAACTTTACCAAATCGCCAAATAAATGTTGCGATACGACAGCGTCATCAATACCACGCAAAGCATATTCTGCCAATATATTATTTGCTTCGTCCTTAGTGCTTACAAAACTGACATCTTCCTTATGAACGGCATGAAAATCGCCTCTTTTTATCCATATACCCGGTAAGCCATAATGATCAAACAGGTCTCCTATATCATCGTGGGTATTAACAACTACACTCGCTGGATAAGGCACATCATTTTCTAACAGTTTTTCGGTCATAATAGTCCGATAGCAGCTCTGGATTCCAAATGATGAGTTGATAATCAAAACGCCATTACGCTCCAGCTCTTGCAAATAACGCACTAATGCTTTGGATCTTCCCATTGTGATAATGGGTTCTTTTTGATAACCTTTCAGAGAAAGAAAATCATCTTCTGTTACCTGGGTGATATTGACACCTTCTTTTTCCAGTAATCCGATTACTGCTTGAAAAATTGCTGTATCATTATTAACATGATTTGGCGAGAAATCATTTTTCCTTAGTATTGCGTATACTCTCATGATTGGCTCTTTTGCTCCATTAAAAAATATTCAGCCGTCTCCCTGTCATGTAGATGATCCACATCAATAATTTTGGCAAAAGGATACGCTTTGATCATAAATCCTTTATCGATAAGGAATCGCTGATAATTTCGCATGCGCTGATTGCCTGCTGCTAAGGATTCAACAGCAGCCTGCATGGCCTTCTTTCGTAAACAATAAATACCACCCGATACGAATGCTGCCTGCGGATATTTGTTATCTGAAAAACAAACAATTCTATTATCGCTATTTACGGTCACATATAAAGGGCTTTCGTCATCAACAAAAGGAGTAACAGCAAATAATCCGTCCATATCTCCCTGTTGAAATGCCTCTACATATTGGCCAAAGGTATCCGGTTCAAACACCGTGTCTGTTGTTGTAAGACAGCAGGAATCCCAATGGGGAAATGCTTCTTGCAGAGCAACAAAACTATGTAAGGAACTCACGGTATCTTTGATCAACAAATGAATAGGAATTTTAAATTCATGTTTGACCAAAAACTTATGTAATTCTTTATTCTTTCCGTTGATAATAATGAAAACAGATCTGGCCCCCTGCGCTGCAAAAATATTGATCAGTCTCTCGATCATCGGAACACCTAACAAAGGCAACAAAGGCTTTGCTTTTTTAAATCCTTCCTTCTTTAATCGCTGCCCTTCACCGGCAGCTATAATTGCGTACTCCATCTTAATTGATAAAACCCTTAAAGTATTTAAAAATACTTCAAGGGTGTTGTAAATTGTATAATGCGTTACATGCTATCCACTAGCTCTTGATAGTAATCCAGACCTAAGTGTGTAATCAGATCTTCCCCCATCATATGGCGCAACGTGTTTTGCAACTTGATGAGCTGTTTAAAAATATCGTGCTCTGGAGGTAATCCAGGAGCAGTCTGTGGAGATTTTAAATAGAACGATAACCACTCTTGGATACCGAACATACCTGCACGCTGTGCCAGATCTATAAATAACGCTAGATCTAATGCGACAGGCGCAGCCAGAATAGAATCACGGCATAAAAAGTTAATTTTTATCTGCATTTTGTATCCCATCCAGCCAAAAATGTCAATATTATCCCAGCTTTCTTTATTATCGCCATGTGGCGGGTAATAGTTGATACGTACTTTATGATATAGATTACCGTACAACTCTGGGTTTTTCTTAGCATCCAAAATCTCTTCAAGCACACTTAGCTTGGAGACTTCTTTTGTTTTGAAATTTTCCGGATCGTCTAATACAAGTCCATCTCTATTTCCTAAAATATTGGTTGAGAACCAGCCTTCAACTCCTAATGCGCGAGCCTGTAAACCGGGAGCAACAATTGTTTTCATCAAAGTCTGACCTGTTTTAAAATCTTTTCCCGCTATTGCTACTTGCATCAACTGTGCTAGCTCCACAATGGCAGGAACGTCACAACTTAAATTTGGTGCGCCATTAACATAAGGTGCGCCCTGCTTTAAAGCTGCATATGCATAAATCATACTAGGTGGAATACGCAGATCATTTTGATCCAAAGCATCTTCAAAATTTTTCAGACTATCAAAAATAGCATTTCCTTCAATATATTTTTCAGTTGAGCCACACCAAAGTACTACGATACGGTCACAGTTATTTTCTTTTTTAAAGTTCTGGATATCTGCTTGTACAGCATCGGCCAAAGCTCTTCGTGTAAGTCCCTCTTTAATATGCTGTCCATCGAGATTCTTAACAAAATTACGATCAAAAACAGCCTTCATAGGTTTAATTTGCTCCAACTCCGCCCGTACTTGCTCCAATTGATAAGGTTCTAAAACACGTGCTTTTGAAGCTGCTTCAAAGACATTATCGGCATATACATCCCATCCTCCAAACACAATATCTTCTAATTTTGCCAAGGGTACGAAGTCCTTAATCAAAGGATTTCGATCTTCTGTACGTTTTCCTAAACGAATGCGGCTCAATTGTGATACTGAACCTATGGGTTTTGAATACCCCTTATTGATACCTGCGACACCTGCGATCAATGTGGTGGCTACTGCACCCAAGCCCGGAATTAATATTCCCAGCTTACCTTTTGCTTCATTCACTTGTTGTTTCATTTTGTTGTATTTAAGTGATATTTAAAATTAATGGATTAGAATTCTCGTTATTATTGATTTTCTGGTCTTAAGCTACCAGAGTACATCGTTAAACACTTATTACTTGATTTTGTTGTGTTTAAATAAAATTTAATTATCTTTTCACTGTTAAAAATGTCCTAAGCGCTAGGGCTCAAGACACTCGTTAAACAGATATAATAGACTTACCACGTACTATTCTTTTAATGTCTACCCCCTCCTAAGGCACGGTATAAATTGACTTCGCTATAGAGCCTTTGACTCTTAATAGCTGCATTATCGAGTTCGGCCTGCAACTTACTTTGCTGCGCTGCTATCACCTCTAAATACGTTGCCATATCATTCTTAAAGAGAATATCGGCATTTCGAATCATCTCCTGATTGCGGGCAACCAGGCCGCGTGATATTTCTTCCTGCTCTTTTAAAGATGCCATACTGGCTAGAATATTGGATACTTCACCTACTGCCTGTAATACACTTTCTTTAAACTGAATTTCCGCCTGTGCACTTGCTATTTTGGCCTGATTGAAAGCTGTCTTTAGCTGTCGACCTTGTACTATTGGTTGCGTCAGTGAACCCGTTAAGGCTCCAAATAACGAACCTGGGATATTGAACCAATCACTTGCTTTAAAAGCATTTAATCCTCCTTGTGCTGTAATATTTAAACTCGGGTACATGCTTACTTTAGAAACATGCACCTGTGCGAATGACTTTTGGACTTCCAGTTCTGCAGTTCTTACATCCGGACGTAAAGCCAGCATCATAGCAGGAACACCTGTTGCGAGATGATCTTTTGCCTTTAAAGTGACTAAAGAAGTTTTTCTTTCTATATGACCCGGCATGCGACCTGCCAATGCCTGCAAAGCATTTTCCTGAATGATAATCTGCTCGTCCAATACCGGAATAGATTTTAACACAAGATCTCGGTTACCTTCTTGTTGCTGCACTGCTAAAAGTGTCGTGAGTCCCAGAGCATGCTGTACCCGCGTCATCTGTAAAATATTGTCGATTAAACCCAAATTTTTCAAGCTGATATCTTTTTGCAAATCAAGCATCAGCAGGTTATAATATCCCTGTGCGATGGTGCTAACCAAGCGTGTTTGAATTGTCTTACTGGCTTCCTGAGTCTGTAAATAACTGGACAGCGCCACCTCTTTACGTCCCTTGATCTTACCCCATATATCTGCCTCCCAAGAAATATTTACTGCAGTTGTGTAATCCTCCATGTATTTTTTTCCCATAAATTGACCAGCCATCATACCATTCATACTATTATCAGATGGTCTGGTTACTGTTCCCGTTCCTGCTGATAATCCAATCTGTGGTAAATAACCCCATTTTGCCTGTTTCATAGATTCGGTTGCGATATCAATCTGTTTAATAGCCACCTGTAGATTATTGTTGTTCATAAGCGCGGTATCGATAAGATCTAATAAAATCTGATCACTAAAGAACTCTTTATATGACAGTGATGCAATGGAACTGTCATCACTTTCAATGACTCGATTATCCTGCGTAAATGTTGCAGGTACTGCTACTGGGTTAGGAACATATTTCACAGACTTACAGGCAGCCGTTACCATTAAGGTGAGACAAAGACAAGTCATATTTATTTTATTCATATTTATGTTAATGCTTAACATTTGATTTACTTTTAATGTGAAACTTCTGTTTCTTCATACTCCCAATCGCTTTCTTCCGCAGGCTTTCCACTCATACGTTCCTGCAGGTACTGAAACACGACGAACAAGACCGGTGTTAAAAACACCCCGAATACAGTTCCTGCAAGCATACCAAATACTGCAGCATAACCGATGGAATGATTCCCGATCGCCGAAGGCCCTACTGCAAACAGCAACGGCAACAAACCTGCTATAAACGCAAGTGATGTCATCAAAATCGGCCTAAGTCTTGCCTTTGCACCTTCAACAGCGGCGGCTACGATACTCTTTCCTGCGCGTCTGCGCTGAATAGCAAACTCAATAATCAAAATAGAATTTTTGGCCAAAAGTCCGATCAACATAACCAAAGCAACCTGTACATAGATGTTGTTGGATAGACCTGCAAAACCAATTCCTACAAATACGCCCAACAGACCACAGGGAATGCTGATCAAAACTGCCCATGGCAGAATATAACTTTCATATTGAGCTGATAACAAGAAGTATATAAAAACAATACATAATCCAAAAATAGCAGCAGTCTGGCCACTGGATGATTTTTCTTCACGGCTCATTCCTTTCCAATCATGCGCAAAACCATTGGGTAAAAAAGTAGCACTAACTTCATCTATAGCTTGCATCGCCTGACCAGTACTATACCCAGGTTTTGGCATCGCGGTAATGTTAATGGCATTAAATAAATTAAAATGCTCTACTGTTTCTGGACCAGATACAGGTTTTAATTGTACTAAACTGTTAATCGGTACCATCTGGCCCAATTGATTTTTAAGCATAATTCCATCTAAAGAGGAAGGATCTGACCTAAACTCAGGAGATGCCTGGATGACAACACGGTAATACTTTCCAAAACGATTGAAATCGGATGCTTGCATACTTCCGTAATATCCTTGCATCAAGGTCATTAAATCGGAGACATTCACGTGAAGCTGTTTGGCCTTCATTTCGTCAACAACCATTTCATACTGTGGATAGGATGCATTAAATGTGGTAAAGGCAAATGCGATCTCAGGTCGTTGCATCAATGCGCCCATATATCCATTGGCCGTTTCACTGAATTTACTTAAACTGCCAGCGGTCTTATCTTGTAAAACAACTTCTAATCCTGAAGTATTACCAAAACCCGATACAGTCGGCATACCCAATACAAAGAAGTTTGCACTTTGATTTCCTTGTAACTGTCCTTGAAGAGCAACTAAAATTTGATTGATATCTTTAACTTCTCCCCTTTCTTTGAGTGGTTTCAAGCGGATCATCAGTACCCCTGCAGAAGATGAAGTACTAAAACTCATCATATTTAAACCCGAAATACTGATCACCGATTCTACAGAAGGATGTTTCTGAATTTCTAATTCTGCATCGATTATGGCTTTAGTTGTCCGATCTAAAGATGCACCTGGTGGCGTATTGACCATGGCCATTAAAAAACTCTGATCCTCATCGGGTATAAAACCTGTCGGTGTGGTACGGAACATCCATACAAACAATACCAATAGCACTGCCAGTCCTGAGAATGCCACAGTTTTACGTTTTATTAAGAAAAGGACAGATTTACCGTAACGAAATGTCAGTTTATTAAAAGCTGCATTAAATCCTGCGAAAAAACGTTCTTTAAAATTTGTTTTCTTCTCCTCATGATGCCCATCGTGTGATTTTAATAATAACGCACATAATGCAGGACTTAAGGTTAGTGCATTAACTGCTGAGATCAGAATTGCCATTGCCAAGGTCAAAGCAAATTGTTGATAAAACACACCTGTAGGGCCTTCCATAAAAGCAACGGGTATAAATACTGCCGACATCACAAGCGTAATGGATATAATAGCGCCTGTGATCTCACTCATTGCAGACATTGTCGCCGCTTTTGCATTTAACTTTTTCTTCTCCATTTTAGCATGTACTGCTTCTACGACAACGATGGCATCATCGACAACGATCCCAATTGCAAGTACGAGTGCAAAAAGGGTCAGTAGATTGATCGAAAATCCAAACAGTTGCATAAAGAAAAATGTACCAACAATAGAAACCGGAACTGCAATCGCTGGAATTAATGTCGATCTAAAATCCTGTAAAAAGATAAATACAACAATAAAAACGAGTACAAAAGCTTCTAGCAAGGTGGTGATAACTTGAGCAACAGACTGATCTAAAGATTCCTTAGAAGAGTACGGTGTAGTATATTTAATACCTGCAGGAAATGACTTTGAAAGCTCCTGTAAACGTTCCTGCATCTCTATCTCTACTGCATTGGCATTTGAACCAGCTGTCTGATAGAGAGCAATCATAATCGCTGGTTTCTTATTATAAGCTGTGGCAACCGTATTGGTGTAGGAGCCAAACTCAACATTAGCCACATCCTGCAGACGCAACACGGAACCATCAGCATTTGCCCTTATGATGATATTTTCATAATCGACTGCTTCAGCCAGCTTTCCTTTATATCGGATTACATATTCTACAGCTTCCTTGGTACTCTCTCCAAATCTTCCTGGAGCAGCTTCAATATTCTGAGTCTGGATCGCAGCAGACACTTCTTGCGGCGTAATATCATAGGAAGCCATCTGAGCTGGATTGAGCCAAACACGCATCGAGTAATCTTTGTTACCGAATACCTGTGCATCACCGACTCCTGTAATACGCTTTAGCTCTGGAACAATATTGATCTTAGCATAATTCTCTATAAAAAGTTCGTCTGATTTATTATCATCGGAATATAGCGTAACCATGGCCACCATACTATTCTGTCTTTTTAGTGTGCTTACACCGATCTGATTAACCTCTGCAGGTAACATACTGGTTGCTTGCGATACTCGGTTCTGCACGTTTACTGCGGCCTGATCCGGATCTGTTCCTAATTTAAAAACAACAGTAATCATCAAACTACCGTCATTACTGGATGTAGAAGTAAGAAAGTCCATATTTTCTACACCATTGATGGCATTTTCTAATGGCGGTGCTACTGCCTTAGCAATTACTTCGGCAGAGGCACCTGGGTAAGTCGCCATGACGGTCACACTTGGTGGGGCGATTTCAGGAAATTTGGTAATGGGTAAACCGAGCATAGCCACGACCCCCAGAATAACCAGCAATATGGATATAACTGTAGCCAATACTGGCCTTTTAATTATTTTTTTTAACATAATGACTAAGGATAAATGGTTGTTAAGATTTATTCACGCTATCTTTTACTGTGGTTGCGGATTTCACCTTAACAGGCATACCATTCTGAAGGAAACTAAGTCCATTTGTAATTATCTGATCACCTGCTGTAACACCTGATTTGACGAAGTATTGAGATTCTTGTTTACCACTTACTTCAATTGGCGTCTGTACCGCCTTTCCTTCTTTACTGATCGTAAAGACATAAATTTTATCTTGAATGGCTGTCGTTGCTGTGATCGGAACCACAACAACCTGCTCAATATGTTGATCTAATGCTATTTTCCCTGTGTTTCCTGTTCGTAATTGTCCTTGCGGGTTTTCAAATTTTGCCCGAAGACTGATCGAACCTGTATTCTTGTCGAATTGACCTTCAATAGCATCAATTTTTCCTAAATGTGGAAAGTCCTGTCCATTAGCTGTTTTTAAAGTTACAGGAGCGGCTTGCTTCAACTTTTCAGCAACAGAATTTCCCGGTAGTGCGGCTTGAAAATTAACAAAATCGTTTTCACTCATTGAGAAATATGCAAATACGGCATGCGTATCTGATAAGAGCGTTAAGGGTTCGACTGCAGCAGGATTAATGAGACTTCCTAATCGATAAGGAATACGACCTATAGTGCCACTGACCGGAGCTTTAATTGTACAGAATTCAAGGTTAATTTTCGCTGTTTCAAAAACGGCATTTGCCTGCGCTAAAGCTGCTTGGGCACCTTCGTACGTTGCCTGTGCTTGGTCAACCTGTAGATTAGATACGAGTTTATTACTTACTAATTCTTTTTTCCTATCTAGATCTATTTTAACATTGGACAGATTCGCCTTAGCTGCTAAAATAGATGCTTGCGCATTTTTATACTGCTCTTTATAGGTACGATCATCCACTTGAAATAAAGTCTGCCCAGCCCGGACATATGCACCTTCATCAACAAAGATCTTAGCCAGATAACCGGAAACTTGTGGACGGATTTCAACATTTACAACTCCTTCAATGCTGCTTGCATAAGTTTTTGTTAATATTCCATTTTCTTCTTGAAGTGTCATCACTGGAACTTCTAAGGCTGCGGGTGCCTCCCCTCCCTGGTTTGGTTTTTGACCACAACTTGTTAGGAATCCTAGGCTTAAGCCTAGCAATGTTGATTGAACAACTAATTTCCGATTCATTTAAAATATATTATGTTCTCGCTATATTTAAAGATTCGAAAAGAAGGGTTAGTCACTAAAATATTGGACTTCAGACCCCATCTTTTCTCCTCATGTACAATTAATACAAATATATATCTGACTAAATCGGTTAAAAAGTCTAAAGGGAGCTTTAACTTGTCAAAAAGACACTAAATTAGTTCGGGATAAATTTAAGTTAATAATTCTTTACGATACAGAATCGGGGATTGACCTGTATTCTTTTTAAAGAATTTGCTAAAAGTAGGTAAATCACTAAAATTCAATTGTTGCATGATATCTGAGATTGAGTAAAAATTAGACCGTAATTTAGCTGTCACTTCAGCCATCAATGTTTGTTCAATAATCTGCAGCGGGCTTAACCCTGTAACTTCTTTTATAACCCTGCTGAGGTATTTTCGACTCACAAATAAGCAATCGGCATAATGCTGGACTGAACGGTGAACGTGAAATTGATCTACCACCAGCGTAATGAAATCCAAACATAATTTTTCTTTTCGGCCACTGAGTACGACTTGACCGATAACATGATCCATAAGTTCTGATTCTATTTCGTAGTTGAGTAGTGCAAAAGTACTTTTAATAATTTCCGCCTGATGTTTAGTTGGTGTAGGACTCAGATTAACTTCTCTTAAATGTTCTAGATAAACTACAAATCGCTTAACTACAGGTTCACGTAAGGAAAATACCTTTAAATAATTGTCAAACAAAAAATCTAAGGACGATCTGCCTTGAAAAAACATGCCTATTTTTTTAGCAAAATCTAAAGAAAACATAAAACTGATCATTTCCAGATCATCACTCCTTTCCAAAAACTCAATAATTGTAGTCGGTGAATGTAAGAATGCCATATTTTCCTGGATTTCCTGTTCAGAAAAACCAATCCGCATGCCGAGCTTTCCTTTTAGGATAATACTCATTCCAAAACTGTCAGTGCGCATAGGCTCATAAGAGCGAATGTCAGTCATATTACTTTTCTGTAAATGACAGATAGTAAATCCCTCATACTGTTGTTTGTTCATCTGCTCGGCAACAAACTCCTTTAAAGTAAAAAATGTAATTCGACGATCCATAATCTTAAACGCTAACAAAGAGCATGTCTAAGTTAAAATTTAAAATAAGTTTTGTTTTACTCTTTTTGTTTTTTGACAATTTTCTGTCAAAAGTCAAACATACATATTGGTTAGCTGTTATACTACAATGATAAGCATAAAAAAACAGCAACCTTTCATGTAAGGTTGCTGTAATTGTTTGTATTTTAAACTGAAATAATTATCCGCCGTAAACAGCTACACCTTTATCCTGTAACACATATCCTTTCCATGCCATGAGGATGTAATTTCCAGAAACCCAGTTTCCTTCACCTTTTTTTTCCAATACTATACCATTATTAGAATTGGGCAAAAAAACTTCAGCTTTAGAATTGTCCGAACTAAAGTAAACATAGGCTTGTTTACCTTCCGTTCTTGCCCCATCCTTCAAAGGGTTTAAGGTTGTTTTTAAAGTGGCTAATGTAATGCACCTTTGCTCCAATTCCGAGTATGATTTTCCATCCTCAAACAGGCAACCTTGTTTTTTTTCAGCACAATCTCCTTTTACCAAGGGCATAGTTGAGGTAAAATTCAAGTGCTTTATATCTTTGAAAGCCGTCCCTTCAGCATTCATATCACCATATCCTTCAATCAATGTGTCTTTACTTACTTTAAATGCAACCTGCCTAACAGAAGTTACTCCTTCTGACTGGAAAGTATAATCTGCGAGCAGCACATTATCTTTCAGCTGCCCTACGAAAGTTCCAGTATTCTTATCTTTCTCGGCGAAAGCGTACGTAAGGTTTCCTTTAAGAGTTGGTCCTATATCAGTAAATTCCAACGAAATATGATTATTGCCGTCATTGTAAGCATAACATGCCGGCTCTGAGAAAGTAACTGTTTTACCTGTTATTTCTTCAAAAGCAGCATTACGGTTTTCAGTTTTTGAATCCCTATTCCTACAACTTATCATCGTCAAAATAACAAACGATAATGTGATTATTTTTTTCATATTTTCTAGCGTTAAATGGTTATCAATTTTTTTAAAATAATGATACTTCCTAAATCACAATTCATAAAAATAGTTACTATTTACTCTGAAAAGCAGTTAGAAACTTATCATTTTAAATTTAAAATAGCATTAATGGATATATACATACGATCGGTGCTACCTCACTATTATTTAATAACGGTCAAATAAACTTGTTGCTTGCCTGCTCCAAGTTTTACATTTGGGAACTGTTTGTCATAATCAATCATAATATCTCCTTTTTCTACTTTTCCGTTACCATCCGAATCCCATTTAACAGTAACATAATATTTGACTGCTTCATGTGCAGCTACCGCAGGCTTTATATGCGATTTATGATCTTTTGGTAAAACAAAATCAATTGTGAAAGGAACGCCAGACTGTTGAATATTTTTTTCTTCCAATAATGTTGCTGGTACATCAGCTATATTCTCTGCAACAGCATATAATTGTACTTTACCTTCTGGATTTTTTATATCTAACGGTGCTGAACCAATAAATTCTACCGTTAGTGAATCACCCGTTTTAGTTTCTTCACTCCCCTTGCTACCAGACGTACAACTTGCTAAAATGGACAATGGCAAAACTGCCAAAAAAATTATGCTTTTCATATATCACTTTATTTAAGCACTGCTACTTTCAAATTAAAGATTAAAAGTAGCAGTGTATTCTTTTTTTAAAGCTCTACACCCAAATATTATACCAAATACCTGACATAAGCATAAGGAATACTCTATATTATCAATTTTTAACTGCCTTAGTGAGCTTTAAACTCTGATTTGGTTTTAATTGTATCTGATATATATACTTACCGTTAACTTCCTTCATCAATTTTGCGTCTTTAAGTACAGTTGCACTCAAAAGCTGAATAGTCTGATGCTCTAAAGATTTTAAAACAACAGATTCAACCTCCTTATTTTTCCATATCAATTCGTGAATCAAAATGTTTCCTCTAGCTTTCAATCCTTTAATTTTACCATCTTTCCAATTATCTGGCAATGCTGGCAATAACTCGATCATATTATTCTGTGATTGTACGATCATTTCACTAACAGCGGCAACATAACCTAAGTTACCATCAATCTGAAATGGTGGATGTGCGCAAAGCAGATTCGCGTATACCCCACCGCCGTTATCGTAATCTATCCCTTCACCTCCTACGAGATTAATAAAATTTTTCAAGATCTGGTAAGCATGATTACCATCTTGTAACCTAGCCCAAAATGCTACTTTCCAAGCCATAGACCATCCTGTAGATTCATCTCCTCGCGCATTTAGTGTTACTTTTGCCGCATTAGCTAATTCTGGAGTTTCCCATTTAGATATTTGTCGTCCTGGATATAGGCCAAACAAATGAGAAACATGTCTATGCTTATCATTAGGATCATCACGGTCGGTTTCCCACTCTTGCAACTGCCCCCATTTTCCAATTTTTGGTTTTAATAATGCATTGCGAAGTGTTTCGATATGCTTGCCATATGCTTTATCAATTTGTAAAATTTGACAGGCCTCAACATAATTCGTAAAAAGGTCGAAAATGATCTGATGATCGTAACTCACAGCATCTTCGGTAGGTCCGTGTTCAGGTGACCAGCCCATGGGTGCCACTACAGTTCCATCATCACGACGAACAAGTCTATCATCCCAAAATTGACATATTTCCTTTAATATTGGATAAGCAAAATCTCTTAAATACGCTTTGTCACTATTAAATGCATAGTGTTCCCAAAGTGCCTGCGCGTACCATGCACTGCCTGGTGTATTCCAGGAGAAGCTTTCTCCTCCAAAAATATTATTTTCAGTACGAACCGTCCAACCGCGAACACCTGGAAATTCCTTTTGTGTATTTTCCTTCTTTACTTCGCGCATACTATTGATGTAATCCAGATATGGCCATGCAGATTCGCTTAGATTTGCAACCTCAGCAGGCCAATAGTTCATTTGCACATTGATATTGGAATGGTAATCTGATCGCCATGGAGGGGTATTACTATTATTCCATAATCCCTGTAAATTGGCGGGTAGTCCGCCCTTACGAGAAGAGCTTATAAGCAGGTAGCGCCCATACTGATAGATAAGGGATTCTAGCGCCGGTGATGGCTTTTGCTTATAGTGCTGCAGCAGTTTTTTTGTCGTTAGCTCCTGCGATAAATCTTCAGTCCCCAATTGTAACTGTACTCGAGCAAAAAGTGATTGATAATCTTTTAAGTGTCTGGTAAGTAATTGATCAAAATGATATTTAGCAGCCTCTTGAATATATCTCTTGTTCGCTTCTAATGGCTTTTCATTCGCTTTCCAATTCGTAGACCGAGTATTGGCATAATCTGTCGCCGCACTCAAAAGTATAACGATTTTATCTGCCGATTGAACCTGGATAAATATTTCGCCATCCTCTCCTTTTGTCTCCAAAACCTCTCCCCCTTCCGTTTTCACGTGGAGGCGTGCAGCATATTCCATACCATTGGACAGTACACCACTGAACACCAAATCGCCGGCTATCGATTTTGTTAGTTTGCCGTGACTATCTTTAAGTCTGATGGTTGCATTTAGTGATTTTTTATTTTCATTTGTGTATTCCATTACCATCACCTGGTCCGGATTACTAGCGAAGTATCTGCGGCTTCTTTTTTGATTATCTTGATTGTATGTGATATGGTGCAAGGCCTGATCTAAATCTAATTTTCGGCTATAGTTTGAGAAAGGTTTTGCTCCAACCTGTCCAAATTCAACAAACACCTCCCCAAAAGCCTGATATTCTCCGGTTTCCTGTTCGTTACCGGTCCATAGACTGTTCTCATTAAATTGAATATGTTCCTTATTCACTCCTCCGAATATCATGGCACCAATACGACCATTTCCGATCGGATAAGCTTCAGTCATCCAATCCTTAGCAGGTTGATCATCCCATAGAAAATACTGCTGACCATAAACAGTCGTTTTTACAAAAAATATCAATACTACAATGAATATATATGCTCTTTGTGATTTTAACATAAAAAATAGATTTATTGGGCTAGGCCCAAGGGTGAAAAAACAATGTAAATCGCTATCATCACTAAAATTAGGATGGTACCGACCAAATGCCTTCCTTTCCAATAGGAAGTACGATCCAATCCTGAAAATTCAAATTGAAAAGTGGATTTATAATGAGGTTGTGTTACCTTACTGCCTATCCAGATAATAATCGCTATAATGACAAATAATAAGGCAAATAAATGCAGATAATGCAGGTCTAGTTTCCAAATAAACACAAGGGTAAAATAGCTGATCATATATAAAAACAGTCCCAGTTGAGCCATCGCTGGGGTTACCCTTTGGGATAAAATACCCATCATCATGATCGTAAAAATAGGCATATTAAACAGTCCTGAAACCGTCTGCAAATACGTATAGAAACCATCATGTGCAAAAAGGATAAAAGGTGCAATAAACATGGCTGACAAAGAAATGATGAGTTCAAAATATTTGCCTTTTTTTACGAGCTGGCTTTCCGACACGATGATATTACGTTGCTCCAGATAAGGTTTATAGATATTAAAAATAAATAAACTACCGCAACTTTGTAATCCCGCAGTGTATGTAGTCATAGCGGCACCAAAAACAAGTGCGAGTGAAAAACCAACAAGAATATCAGGGAAAATATGAACAATCAGATTAGGAAATACAGATGCCGAGGGCTCAACTTTTGGCAAGAGATGTATGGCCAGAAGTCCTGGAAGATTAATAAGCAAGGGCATCAATAATTTGCCCCCTGCGGCCAGTGTCATGCCTTTCTGTGCTTCCTTTAAATTTTTTGCACTTAAGGTTTGTTGGGCGATGTATGGCTCCATACCCCAGTAGTAGAAATTGATCAGTAACATGCCGGTAAAGAGCGTCGAAAAAGGTACCGCATCGTGTTTATCTCCCACGGCATTCAAGTGCTCTGTTTTATTCAGAAATACTTGCTGAACTCCTTCCCATATGTTTCCAGTGCCCAGATACCAAAATGCATATACTGGAATTATCAGAGCAAGTAAAAATAGTCCCAAACCTAAACTGACATCAGATAAAGAAATTAATTTCAATCCACCTAATATGCTATACAGGCTACCGATAATTCCTAAAGCCCAGACAAGTACCCAGATACTCTGCCAATAACTAATCTGAAAATAGGCAGGTACATCAAACATGATGGCCAAACTTAACGCCCCTCCATATAAAACTGGAGGTAACAAATTAACGATGTAGCCAACAAGGATAAGTACGGAAACGATTAACTTGGTCTTCGCATTAAATCTCAGCGATAGAAAATCGGGTATGGTTCGAAAACCATGTTTGAAATAAATCGGTAACAGAAACTCCGAAACGACTAACATGGCGACCACCGAACTCACTCCCCATCCTATAACAGATAAGTTGTTAATGTAAACAGATTCGTTTTCACCAATAAATTGATTTGCACTTAGGTTGGTCAACAGAAGTGCAGATCCAACCATCCAGAAGCTATTACTTTTACCGGCTAGAAAAAAACCGCTTAATGTAGTCGTATAATACGATTTATACTTTAACAGAGACCATAATGCTACTAAAACCGTAAAAAAGCAAAAACTTGCAACTATCATATCAATTTGTCTACCTTATCTGTTAAAGTGATTTTCGATCTACCAGTTCAGTCGGTACAATCATTTTTACAGGGACCCGCTGTGAAACAAATTTTGCAGCTTCTTGACCTATCGTATGAAAACTGGTGGAAAATGTTGTAATCCCCCCGCTGATGATTTCTTTGATGACATCATCATTATGAGAAAGAATCCCCAGGTCCTTTCCTAATCTCCATTTTTTTTGCAAAATATCTTTCAGCATCAGGTACAGTTCTGGATTGTGAATCGTAAAATAAAGCGTATCCTTTTCTAAATTACCGGGCTTATATTGTTTTTCAATATGCCCCTTTATTTGATACTTATCCAAAAATTTCAGAAATGCATTTTTGATTTCATTGGGTTCTGCTGTGTTTTCTCTAAAATAAAAGATAATTTCTCTATACTTTTTTATTTTAGGATACAGCTGTTCAAAAACTTTATAAGTAGAGTTCTCAAATTCTTGAGCTATGTACGAATACTCGTCGCCTAAATCCAATAAACGATCAATAATTAAAAGCTTTGAAGGAGATATGGATCTTAATAGCTGGACCGAAGCTTTATTTTCAATAGGAGCTACAATGTAAACCGTATATTTTCCCTGGATACGATTAAAAATATCTTCAAAAGTCTCCATATTATTATGGTGGAAAAATAAATCGACGGATACTTCTTCTGGAAGATTTGAACGCAATTCCGATACTAACGTATCTTGAAATGTATCATAAGCATACAACACGACAGCCACTTTTTGTTTCATCTGGGTGTTATTACTTACGACAAAATATCCTTTTCTATTTTTAGACTCAACAACTCCATGCGCTATAAGATCCCGGTATGCCTTTGAAAAAGTTTCTCTGGCATATCCGAGGTAATGTATCATATTATTGACTGATGGCAGACTGGAATGCACTTCTAGCTCATTTGCATCGATAGCATCCAGCACACCTTGAACAATACACTCATGTTTAGAAAGTGTATTTAATGATTCTAACCGTTTTATCCGCGCGATTAAAGTTGCACTATTTTCTTCTTTGGATATTTTCATATATAAATACTAAATAGGAGTTAAAGGGTGATTCTAAAAAGTTTACCGCCTCCTTCATTAAATGCAATTGGCAAATCAGATTTTATGTTCTGCTTTGTTTTGGTAAATAATTCTTCTGCTACATACTGTTGCGCAGGATTCAAACCTAAAGGTGTGAAATCCACAGCAACATGTTGCTTTTCATTGCTAAAATTAAAAATAGCAACATAAAGATACTTACCCGATTTCTTAAAATAGCATTGGTTTGCAGATTTTCCCTCCACAAATCCAGCTGGTCTAAAACTTTTACCATCTGCTATGACCTTTAATATTTCTGAATCTTGAAGATAAACATTCATATTTTTTTGCCAATTTTCTTTCTTCGACAAATCATCGCCAAGAATAATCGTACCTGCAACAATACCTGAAAGTAATCTTGCCTTGTTTACATTTTCCGGTTCGTCATGAAAGACCAGGTGATCAGCATCAATAAAATCATACAGATACGTTTGCCACCAACCGTAGCTCACACTATTCAAGGTATATTCAGTCTGGTCGAGCGTTTTCCATGCATCGCATGCTATGCGTCTCATATGAGCAAATTGATTGGTTGCTAATGATGGAGAGATCGCCGCATAAATAAGCATTTTGCCTTTCAAGACATCTACCAGATGTTTCATTCCAACAGCATAGGCTTGCATTCCCGTAGACGTATTTTTATCATAAAACCCTGTCGACTCAATAGCAGCATGTGACAAGAAGTCTATTTTAATCATCTTGAACCCGCACGCAACCAGTTTACCCAATATGACATCCATACGTGCCAATGTACCCGGATGCGTAGGATCCAAAGCACGTCCACCATCCAAATTGTGATAGCCACTTTTCGTTTTGGTCCACATATCACCAAATTTATAAGAACTTCCCTCCGCTGTTCGGTTAGATCCACTGCCATGTCCCCAATCGGTAAAAGGAGCCCAGTATACACCTGGTTTAAGACCCAAAGAGTCACAATAATGTACAAATTTTTCAAGTTGACTATAATCTCCCGACATACCTCCTGGTGTCATATTGTCCCAAAAAGAATCTAAATCAATAAAAGCATCACCGTCTGCATTGCGAAAATGAGGAATATCTTTTTCAAAATATTGTGCTGTAGCGGTAGCATTCTGAAAATTAATTTTTTCCTGAATCACGCCCCAACTGTTCCAACCAACAGGCGTAGCAGCTGTCCACTGCTGTACATAAGGTGTTTGTAGTTGGCGATGGATCTTTGCATAGTCCTCCATTCCAACACGCCAATCTTTTACATAAGAAATCAAATACTTCGGCGAAATAATACGATTGCCTTTTATAAACCCGTGTCCCATAGAATCTCGGGTAATATTAACATCCGTAAATCCTGTTTTTATTGCAAGAAAATCATAATTATTTTGATTTCCTCCAATGGATATACCCGATTTCCAGACAGACTGGTCTAAGGAACCGATAACCAATCCATGATTACTATTCTTATCATAAACAACACCCACTTCAGCGCTTACTTTATTTGTTTTTGAAAGGGACTCATTTTCATAAGAAATAAAAGTATCATTATCAAAAGGTACAGCAACTTGATATAATGCTTTACCAAGTCCACTTATATTCGCCTGCATATATAAAGGAGACATATCATTACTTGCTATGTTTTTTCCGTTAATTTCCAATTGAACTAAAATAATCGGTTTCTGGTCGTATAGAAAAAAATGTTGCTTCATCTCTATACCGGCTTTAGTTTTTGAAGATACTGTATACTGTTTCCCTTTTCCTAAAGCATCAGCAACAACTTGTTCACTTATTTTTGAAACTCCGTTCAGATTTTCAGAACTGACACGCGTGCCATCTGAAAGAACTGCATAAGAAACAGCATCTTTTATAATCAAATTATTATTTTGGGACACACTATATTTCCCTGTTCCTCGGTCGTATTTAAATACCAGTTCATTTTTTTTTACTTCAAATATTTGAGCCTGTACCTGAAGCGAAGTGGCGAGTATTAAAAATATTCCTAAAATTTTTTTCATAATTTATATCATCTATTATTGTAATGTGATTTGAAAAGCATCAATTTTCATATAATGATCAGGTTGAAAATTAAGCAGCATTCCCATATTGACCGTTACTTTCTCTTTAATATCAAAATAAATTCCATCAGATTTCACTTCTGTATACAATAGTGCATCATTAATCTGTTCCCAATCGGGGATAGTTTTATTCGATTTACTGATGACCAGATATGCAGGAGGTTGATCATAATTTGTTGCTGACAAAGTACAGAAAAATCTGTATTTTCCAGGAAGAAGTGTAACCTGTTGTTCAATTTTACCATTTACAATAGCAGGAGCTCCCCATCCAGCTTCCACATTGACCACTCCCCCATCATCAGAAGCAAAACCACCAAAACCATTGTGATTTTTCATACTTGAATTTGTTATCCAGTCATTCAGCGTACCCCATCGGTTTCCATCATAAGCAACAGATGTAAAAGGTTTCTTAAAGTTTTTTAAATACCAGGCCGTAATATCTCCCTTGGGTATTAACTTCGTGGGCTGTACCACGAAAGTATCGATCGCATTACTATCCGGTCTAAAAATAGTCTGATAAGACAGTTCACTATAAAGTGCGTAATGAGAAAGAAGTATTTGTGCATTCTGGGATTTTGTTTTCACTAAAGTATCGATCATCTTTCCATCATCTTTTTTGTACTTGATACGCATAGCGTCAGCTCCCATAGTAGCGGCAACATCCTGTGTTACCAATTGCAACTGCTGACCTGCAACAAAATTTTGTTGCACTACAGAACGCTGAAATAATCCTTCGCGATATCGCTCGCCATAGATTGATCCCACCAGATTTGTTGGTATCGATAATCTTCCTTGAGGATCTAATGTTCTGACTTCAAAATTCATCGGTCCTTCAGGCAGGTTTTCGATCAAGCAACGAACGGTATCATTTGCGTTCTTCAGCTGAACCGGAAATCGCATGGAGTCTTGTTTACTGTTCCAATAGACACGGATTTCGGAGATTCCTGTACTCACCCGGAAAACACCCTCAATCTGTACCCTATATTTACCTGATCGGACTTTAATGGAATCTAATTTCGCAGGATAAATTTGCTCTTGGCCATTTGTGTACTTGGTAAAATCATCCATTTTAGAACAGGATGCCAACATCCAAGCACCAAATAAGGATAGTACGAATATATATAGTTTCATATTCTTTATTTTTTTAAATTATCAATAAACACCCCAGACCTGTACTTGAGCGATCTGCATAAAATAACTGCCTCTCCAATTGCGAAGATTTCTAATCCTTAAATATTTATATTTAGGTGCGTCTTCTGGAAGGTCAAATGACCAGCCCGCTATACCATAGACTTCGTCTGCATTGGTATTTGTGCCTGAAGGTGTTCCTGAAGGTTTTCGAACTGTGCAAGTTGCCAATTTGGTCCAGGACTCCCAAGAACCATCTAAATTTGGATTATTACTTGCCCAAACTTCAAAATCACGGAGATTCCCCTTATCATAGAATCCGTTCTCTCTCCTCGGGAACACGACAATTCGACTCATCTTTGCTTCTTTTCCGACCGAGAAAGTTAAAGACTGGGGAGTACCGGCACTTTCTACTGTATAAAGAGAAGGCCATCTTGAAGGATTCATATTGCCATCCCACATACTTTCAACTGTACCATATAAAACTTGAGCATCACCCGGCAAGCGCAATGAACTGAACTGCTGACGATCAAAAAGATTTTCTTCCAGCGGTTTTAATGTTTTATACAGCGTATCTGATGTATTGAGCCATCGGTCACGAATGTAAAATGCGAATTTCATTTCCTTCGATTTTAATCCGCGTATATTGTAAAGTATAACTGAATCTTGACTATAATAATTATCTAAAGGAAGGAACTCCCCATTATTTAGAGAATCCACCATGGGAACAATAACAATATTTCCTTTTTCCTTATTGATAGAAGTGATGCGAACACCACCAAATGTTTCGACAACCTTTAACTGACCGTATACGAGATCAAAAATTGGCGTTTTTGGTTCAACGGTAACATCCACAGGGTCAGATGCAATTTCAGCTTTACTGACAGCATATAGTTTAACAACATGCTTCTGTGTATCGGGAAATCCATCAATAAGAATTTCATTTTTATACTGTGATGATTTAACGACGCGGTTTTCGCCATTGGCCATTTGATAAGTTGCCTTGACATAAAGCAAATTATCGCTTTCTGGTAAAGAATAACGAATCGTGGCATTACCAAAACCGTTGGTCACGGATACATTTGTGATAACACCCGGTTTAGCTTGATCATCTTCCAGCAGGTTCCAACCTTTTTCTTCTTTACAGCCACTTACAGCAAATAGTAAGGCTATCAAGAGCACTATATTTTTGACATATATTAAATTTTTCATAATTTCTTCAAATTTAAGATCATACTACCATCCTGGATTTTGTACTAAATTGGGATTAACAAGCAGGTTATTTTCGCGGATTGGCCAGAAATAATCACGCGGTGCCACAAAACGCTGCTGAAAGAAAGTAAGTTCTTTATAGAACAATTCGGGATGGTCCTTATCTTGGTTTCGATCCCAGCCGGTTATATTCTTATTCAGTTCCTGCGCCGCGAGCTTCCATCTTTTTAAATCCCAATACCGTGAGCCTTCAAAGCTCATCTCTATATTTCTTTCGCGTTGGATGATCAGTCGTAAACCGTCTTTTGTATTTGGTTTATTACTATTAAATGAATATTGACTCCAAGATTCTTTAACACCTTTCAATCCCGCTCTAGCGCGAATTTTATCCAAATACAAAAAAACATCTTCAGCAGGACCCTGACTTTCATTTAAAGCCTCTGCATACATCAGATAAAGGTCTGCCAGTCTTAATATTGGCCAAGGGTATTCCTCTATATGGGAGCTGTTGCCATCCTTAAAAGCAAATTTCCAGTTAACAAGTTTCTTTGGGTAGTAGGTCGTGATGGGGATGGAAATTCCACTTCCAAATAACCCTAAGCGTAGTTGAGTTGTCCATGTATTTTCGTCACTACGGCTCGGACTATTTTCCATAAACCATACGCCTCCATCAAATCCAACATTTGCATAAAAGCGATTTTCACGGTCAAAGTGCAGACGGGCAGTCTGGTAATTTTCAATATTATTGAACCGTTCACTATGGTTACCTCTCCGAAGCTGATTTTTATTAGAAAAATCTAAGGTTTTATCCTCTTCTATAGGCACACCGTTACTCGTATAAAACTGTTCAATTATTTTTATTGTAGGTGCTAAAGTACCATGAACACTATTATTTCCAGAATTATTAGGATCAATATGTGCCATTGAAGAATATTGCATCTGCCAAGCACGAGAAGTTGGATTTGCCCAAATGGTTTCTTTATTCCATTTTTCAGTCACAGCATTTCTGATGCTCATCTGCGTTATTGTGGTATCTGACAAAGGGAACACCGTTCCTGGAAATTTATACAAACCAATTCCTAAACTCTCACAGGCTACAATTGCTTCTTTTGCAGCCTGTGCTGCCTTTTGCCATTTCTCGATTTGAAAACTCTGATTAAAAAATAGACTGCCATCGACATTTCTAAAATTGGCAAAATCTTTATTACCGTTAAATAAAGGGCTAGCCGCATACAAAAGTACCTTGGCTTTTATTCCCATAGCAATAGGTTTGGTAATACGACCTAAATCAGTAACAGGCGATTGTACGGTATTGGGAAGCTTGACTATAGCATCATCCAATACTTTAACAATATAATCAACAACTTCATCGATCGATTGACGTTTGACTTTAGCAGCTTCTATAGACGTGTTTACATCTAAGTTGACATCCATAATCGGAAATGGGCCATAATGGCGCATCAACATAAAATGATAATAAGCTTTTAGGAACAAGACCTCTCCCTCCCACGTCGTTCTTTCATCTTGGGTTAAGTCCCGTACCTTTTCCGGATTGCGTATGTTTTCCAAAAAAATATTACAGTCACGAATCCCATTAAACATTGCGCCATCCCAATAATTGACATAGGGGTTCGTGACATTCTGGTTACCTCTGGCAATATTCCAGTTCGTCCCATCAATACTGAGCGTCGGATAGTCTAACCAAAACTCATCTCCAGCCATATAAGCCGGGTTACGCGTCGGATCACCATCCTGAGGCAAATAAGAATAACAGGTTGCTAAATATTTAATGGCCTCGCTTCGCATCGTAAAAGCATTATCAATAGTTGCAACGTTGTCGGGTACAACATCTAAATAACTACAAGATTGAAGAAACAATACCCCTGACACAATCACTGATTTTAATATAGTTAACTTTTTCATGATACATTTCTTTTTTAAAATCCAATATTAATACCCACATTATAAACTGCTTGAACTGGGTATCCTAAGCCCTCACCACCCATTTCCGGATCCCACATTTTAAATTTGCTCCATACTGCGAGATTCATCGCATTGACATAAAAGCGAACATTTGACATCTTTAGTCTGGTCAGAAACTTATCCGATACATTATAACCCAGCTCAACAGATTTTAGGCGCAGAAAAGCACCATTGCGCATCCACCATGTTGAAAACTGATTGTTGTTATTATTAAAACCATCCGTCAACCGAGGCCAGAATGCACGAGTATCTTGATTGTCCTCGGACCAGTAACTGTTCGCCACTTCTTGTAAAAGTCCATTTTGATAAGGCCCATTTATAGCAAATGGTGTTATGTTACCCGGATCAATAAAAAATGAAGACCGTGCCGAACCCTGTAAAAATGCACTTACATCAAATCCTTTAAAACCAACTGAAAATCCCATACCATAGATGATTTCCGGGTCGGTAGGATAACCAATTGGCACTTTATCCAGATCTGTTATTTTACCATCGCCATTTACATCTCTGTATTTGATATCACCTCCCATTGTTCTAAAAGCACCACCAAAGTTTTGCAATGGCGAATTTTCGGCTTCCATATCGTCAACAAATAGTCTTTCTGCAATTAATCCATATCCCTGCTTTATCGGAAGTCCTAAATGTGTGAGGTAACTGAGATTATCAGGATAATTAGGCTCTTCATTGACCAATAATTTATTAGTGGCATACGTCATATTTCCCCTTAACTGTGTCCACCACGTGTTTTCAAAAGATTTATTGTAATCTAATGCTAGATCAAATCCCCTACTTTGCACTTTACCTAGGTTGGCATGGATATTTGCCTGAAAACCAGTAGTCGAAGGAATATTAGAGCGCACCATTAAAATATTAGTCCGTTTTGAATCATAATAATCAAACACGACACCTAAACCGTTTTTTAAGTTCAGATCAAATCCGGCATCAAATGTTGTTGCTTTTTCCCAGGTAATATCACGATTCTCGTAACGCGATATAGAATAGCCTGGTCTAGAATAATCCCAGTTGTTTCCCCATGAAAATCCCTTACCGCTATTGTTTGGATTGACCTGAGACAGGTAAAAGAACCGGTCATTTTCATCTCCGATCTGATCATTACCAACCAAACCATATGTGGCCCTAAATTTCAATCTCGAGACAGAAGAAGTCATAAAATCAAACATTTTTTCTTCATGCAGATTCCAACCTACACCAAATGATGGAAAAAATCCAAACCGATGATCTTTGGAAAAACGCTCCGATCCGTTATAACCGAAATTAAACTCGAAAAGGTATTTATTCTTAAAGGCGTATGTACCACGTCCCGATACACCAAGGTTTCGTGCGGGCAAAGAAGCTTGCAGATCTCCCCCATTTGCTGTTTGATAATTCCGAATAATACCTATTAACATTCCGGTTAGATCATGATCTTCACCTATCGTACGGTTATAGTTAAGAGCAAACTCTCCATAGGTAGTCGTATTCAATATTTTATTACCTTGATTATAATCTAAATATTCTGTCCCTTCATTTTCATTCAGCAGACTTAATATTGAATTATCAGTTCCCGGTATCTTGACTAAATTATAGTAAAACGGTTTGAAACTTCTCATAACGGAGAAATAAGAGTAGCGTTGCGTGTAAGCCATTAATCTCGCGGACAAACCTTTTGTCAGAAAGTCAAAGTTTTGCTTTAGTTCAAGTTGTACATTAACAGTTGAACTATTGTACTCCTGAAAACCATTTACCATATTAGCATATGGGTTATTATACAAGGTCTTAGTTGTTGGAATATAATTATTACCAAATAACGGATGTGTCGAATAAGGCAAATAAGACGACGGATAGATGGCTGGAAACATCACCGGATTAGACCAAATCGCTTCGCGAAAGACACGTTGACCGCCGTTGATCAAATTACCCCATTTATCATATCCACCTAATGGACCGGTATAATCATCAAATTGAGCAGATGTACGAATAATCCCTGTCGTTGTAGGCGTAATATTAAGCGTGATATTTGAACGTAGCGAGTAATTCTTTAAATTAATATTATTATCAAAACTATTCCCTTGTTCCGTTTTTAAAATCCCTTTATCACTATTTAAAGTACCTGCAACATAGTATTGCGCTAAATTTCCACCACCAGACACGTTAAAATTAAAACGTTGATTATTGGTATGATCTTTTATTAATTGATCTATCCAATTATTGTTCGGATATAGAAGTGGATCGTCACCATTTTCAGTATGGTCAATTTTATTTTGACTGTAAGGAAGTGTACCTCTAGGGTCGCGCGTTAAGACAGCCTCATTGGCCATCTTCATGTAAGTAATATTATCTGCAAATTTAAAATTACGCGTGTTGGTCGAGATCGAATTTTCAAATCGTGCATTAAACTTAGCCTTTCCTACAATACCACTTTTTGTATTTACAAGTACAACCCCATTTGCACCTCTAGCTCCATATAATGCTGAAGCTGCGGCATCTTTCAAAACTGAAAACCCAGCAATATCATCTGGCTGCAACCTTGCTAGGGCTGTTGTATTAGATTCCATTCCGTCAATCAGGATCAGTGGATCCTTTTTTCCTGCTCCAAATGATCCAACACCTCTGATGAAAAAAGATGCATTGTCATTACCGGGCTCACCACTTCGCTGGTAAGCGATCAAACCGGCAACACGCCCCGCCAACATAGAAGTCAAATTGGAAGTGGGACCTTTAATTTCTTTGGGATTGATCGAAGTGATCGAAGCAACCATACTGGTTTTCTTTTGCGTGCCATAGGCAACAACAGTCACTTCATCCAAACTAGAACTCGAAGATGCGAGATAAATGGTTAACCTAGTTTGATTTTCAACTTTAACGGATTTACTTTCAAATCCGACTGAAGTAAATTGCAAAACATCGCCAATATGCGCTTCTTTAATTAAAAATTGCCCTTGCGAATCTGTGGATACTAATGCTTTTTTTCCTTTTATTGCAATGGTAACATTTGAAATTGGCAATTGACTCACACTATCCAGTACGATACCTTTTAATTCAAATGATGGTGATTGACCCCATGCAAGGTTAGAAATGAGTAAGAAAAAAAAGACAATACCTAATCTGTGCCATTTACAGAATTGATGATACAAATAATCGTTCATAATTAGTTATTATTTTATAGTTGGTTTATGAGATGAAGTAGCACAGGAGTCTATACTATTCTATCCTACTACAATAGTATAAACAAATTTTCATATCTCCAAACATTTTTATTTCTTATTACTCTTCGAAAAGGATTTAATTGACTTAAAATGCGGCAGGTTTTGGTTGATATTTTTTATAGGGACATAAAAAACACAGGTATTGAGAAGTAAATAATATTATAAATAATTTACATCAAATCAGAAATACGATCTATTATTTTGATAAGGGTTAATTTGAGTTACCCTTTATCTTTAAGTGAAATCATTGCTCAGAAATAGAATAGCAATAAGATTAGTGAGGTCAGTTTATTCAAATTTCAGCTCTGCGTGTTCCCATTGGGAGTACACGTTGAGCTGTTATCGCAAAAACTTCCTGTTCTTTAGTAACTTCGATTAGAGACAATCCTGTAAACAAACTAAAAGCAGGTAAAAGTGCCGCCGTATCATCAAAGACAAAACAAGGTAATTTTATCCGTTGTCGGGCCTTCCCTTTTAACAAGATACCTGGATGTATATGTCCTGAAAATATAAACTTTCCCCGATCTGGTGCATCTTTTCTATTATGAACAAAACAAAACTCACCCAGTTCATAGTAATCTGAAAACAGTTTTATGGTGAGTTCCTCATAGAATAGAACGGATAATCTTTCATGATTTCCCTTCACTAGAATAATCTCTAATGATGCATACTTCTTTCTCCATTCACGAAATGTTTCCAGATCCAGATTATGATCGTGATGAAACATATCACCTGTTACCAATAAGGTTTTGGGATTATAAACTTCCAATAGTTTATCCAGGCGCAGCATATCGGTATCGGACACCTGTTTAGGAATCTGTAAACCCTCCTTCCTAAAATGTCCGGATTTACCTAAATGAATATCACTGATGACCAGCATGTGATATGCCGGTATATAGAGAGCCCGGTCTTTATCCAGGATGATCGTTTTTCCTTTTTTTATAATTCTGTACATCTTAATCCAAGTTTTTAAACACTGCGGCCTTCATCTTTTCAATTCGTGCTTCGAGTTCTTCAGAACTCATGCTCTCCCGCATACTATCCACTTTGATCGGGAAAGAAAATGGAGTAAAACGCTCTGCCCACTTTAAAACGATGGTACTTTGCTGTATTCTATTCAGCGCATGCAACAAACGTGGCTCTTCGAGCTGATAATGAAAGTTTTCATCATAAGCCTGACGCAATAAGAGATTTTTGGGATCATAGGATTCAAAAACATCAAAGAACAAAGCGGAAGAAGATTGAATCTGCTTATTCTTTAAATATTTACCGGGATAACCCTGAAATACCAGTCCCGAAATACAGGCAATATCTCTAAACTTTCTCTTTGCCATCTCCGTGGCATTGATACTGGCACTGATATCTGCGCTTAGGTTATCGGGAGAAAAAACGTCATAGACAATAGCATCATCCATCGGTATTTCTTGATCACTCAGCAATTCAAAACCATAATCATTCATCGCTATTGAAAAAGTAATAGGTATCAATCTGGAAATTCGGTAGGCTATAAGTGCTGCCATAACCTCGTGTACCAATCGTCCTTCAAATGGATAAGCAAAAAGATGATATCCTTCTTTCGTATGTATTAATTCTACTAGAAACTCATCCGCCCTAGGTACATGTGTAATCGATTCCTGCAATTCGAATAAGGGTTTCATCACCTTAAGCTCTTCCTCTTCATGTTCTCCGACCAATACCTGACTGTATTTCTGACGCAGGATAGCACCTAAATTAGAACTCAAGGGCAATCTGCCCCCCAGCCAGCTTGGTGTTATGGTTTTTTTATGCTGACTTCTTTTAACAAGCACAAGCATATCTCTGACCATTACAAACTCCAAACTTCTACCTGCGAGATTAAAACGGTCACCCGGTTTTAGTTTTGACACAAAATACTCTTCAACCATACCCACATAACCTCCGGTCATAAATTTAACCTTGAGCATAGCATCGCTCACAATAGTACCTATATGCAAGCGGTGACGCATTGCGATCTGCCTATTGGTTACTTTCCATAAGCCATCTGTTTCGTCGAACAACACTTTGTGAAATTCAGGATAGGCCTGCAGACTTGAGCCTCCTTGTGTAATAAACTGCATACACCAGTCAAACTCTTCAGCCAGCAATTCAGAAAAGGCATAGGTATTCTTAACCTCCTCAAAAATTATTTTATTATCAAATCCATTTCCTACAGCTAAAGTTACCAAGTATTGCAACAAAACATCAAAAGGCAGGATAAAAGGTTCTCTACTTTCAATCTGCTGTGTTTTAGCCGCTGTTTTAATCGCGGCGACTTCTAGCAGTTCGAGCGCATGGGTCGGCATAAAATAGATCTTTGACGTTTCAAAGGGTGAGTGTCCACTTCTTCCGGCACGTTGTAAAAAGCGTGCTACACCCTTTGGTGACCCTACTTGCACCACAGTATCAACCGGTTTAAAATCCACGCCCAAATCAAGAGATGAGGTACAGATCACAACTTTCAATACTCCCATATGCAATGCTTCTTCAATCCAGTTGCGTAATTCATAATCTATCGAACCATGATGTATCGCCATCTGACCCGCAAAATCGGGATGGATCTTCAGTAAATGCTGAAACCAGATCTCTGCCTGACTTCGGGTGTTCGTGAAAACCAAGGTCGTTTTGCTCTTTTTGATAACAGGAACTAATTTATCGGCCAATTTTATCCCCAGATGCCCGGCCCAAGGTAACATTTCGATGGTATCAGGGATAATCGATTGAATCTGGATCTTCTTTTCAGTTGCTGCTTTTACAATTATTTTCAACACTTGATGATCAGGTTGCAAAACCGCTAAAGCCTCTTCGAGGTTACCGATTGTCGCCGAAATTCCCCAGATGCGAAGCGTCCTGTTTTCCCTAAAACTTACCATACCTTTGATTCGGGATAGCGCCAGCTCAACCATAACACCTCTTTTAGTGCCTAATAATTCATGCCATTCATCTGCAACTATGCAGGTTAGATCATCAAAGATATTATCGTTATTTTTTTGAGCCAGAAGTAAATGTAAGCTTTCTGGTGTGATCAATAATACTTGTGGCATGGCTCGTTTTTGTTTCTGCTTTTCAGATACTGAAATATCGCCGTTCCGCACGCCGACCCTCCAGTCAACATCAAGCTGAAATAAAGCTTCTTCCATCGCACGTGCCAGATCTTTGGCCAATGAACGTAATGGTGTGATCCAGATTACACGCAAGCCCAATTTCCCTTTTCTTTTACTTCCATTGCCCTCCTCATTCAGATAAGCAATGATGGGTGCCAGAAAGACAGAATAGGTTTTACCAAATCCGGTAGGTGCGTTGACTAAACCACTATATCCCTCCAAGTAAGATGCCCATGTCTCTTCTTGAAAGGGAAATGGTTTTCTTTTCCGGGTTTTCAACCATTTCACAACTTTTTGATAGCCTACCGTTTTTTTCATCTTTCACTATCCCTCATAGTTGATTCTAATAGTATTTGCAGATCTTCCAGCGTATTGATGTCATCTACTTTTTTATCTCTTCTCCAGCGCACAATTCGGGGGAAACGTAGCGCAAGCCCTGCTTTATGACGCTTACTGACTGCTATTCCTTCAAAAGCAATTTCAAATACCAGTTCTGGTTTTACAGTCCGTACAGGGCCAAATTTCTCTATGGCATTTTTGACCACAAAACTATTGACCTCCTTAATCTCTTTATCCGTCAAACCTGAATAAGCTTTCGCGATCGTAATAAACTGATCTCCGTCGCGTACTGCAAAAGTATAGTCTGTAAAAAAATTAGCTCTTCTCCCGCTTCCTTTTTGCGCATAAATCATCACCACATCTATGGTAAAAGGTTCTATTTTCCATTTCCACCAATCTCCTCTCTTTCTACCGCTATGATACAAAGAATCCTGACGTTTCAGCATAATGCCTTCACTATTCAGTTCGCGAGACTTTTTCCGTTCTACAACTAAATTTTCCCAAGAATCAAAAGCAACAATCGGAGCCTTCAAAATTGTCTCCGCTATTGGCAATAACTTTTCGAGCACAGCTCTTCTTTTATGGAGTGGTTCAGCTCTATAATCCATACCGCCATATTCCAATACATCATAGGCATAGAAGGCGACAGGAGCTTCATCCAGTTGTTTTTTATTGATTGTTTTTCTATTGAGCCGTTGCTGTAAAGTACTAAACGATAATACTTCGCCTTCACGTACAGCCAATATTTCACCATCGATTACGGTACCGTTTGGCAGACCAGATAAAGCAACGTGCAATTCTGGAAACTGGTCTGTTACCAGTTCTTCCCCACGTGACCAGATAAATAATTCATCATTCCGCTTAATAATCTGCCCTCTGATTCCATCCCATTTCCACTCTGCCTGCCAATTATCCACCGATCCTAACTCATGGACAGGCACATCGATCGGATATGCCAGACAAAAAGGATAAGGCCAGGAACTATCAGTATTAACATGCAAACCACCTATCAAGTCACCAAAAGAAATTTTCTCAGGATCCCATTTTCCCATAATGCTATGCGTGATGTGATTGGTATCCAGACCTGATAATTTTGCAAGCGCGTGAATTAAATTTTTAGATGAGATACCGATACGAAAATTACCTGATATCAGCTTATTAAACACAAATCTTTCTTGCGTACTCAGTTTTTCCCAAGCGTTGAAAACAAATTCCTTTTTATCTTCATTGCTACTATCCGACAAGTTCTTCAACGCCAATATCCATTGATGCAATGGAATATCGGATGTGGATGTAGAAGGAGGCAAAAGCAAAGCAATCGTTTCACTCAAGTCGCCAACATTGTGATAACTTTCTACAAACAACCAGGTGGGTAATCCAGTGATCTCGGTGATCCACTCTTTCAACAAGTTGGTACTGATCGTTCTTTTAGGCTTCTTGCCCGTAAACAAAGCAATAACCCAAATTTTATCGGCATCCTCCGCTTCAGAAAAATAGTCAACCAAAGCAGTTAATTTATCATTAGTTTTATTACTCTGTTCGAGTCTGGAAATTAAACGGCTAAACTTTCTCAAAGATCACCCCCTTTCTCCGCTACCGCTTCTTCATCCTCAATGCCAAATTGTGTTGTCACTGCTTCAGCTGGTATTCCCTGCTCGGTCAAATAGCGGGAAAAGACCGATGTAAAACCATGCGTTACATAAACCTTTTCAGCTTCAGTTGCTTTTATGGCCGTGATCAACCCATTCCAATCGGCATGATCGCTCAGTGCAAATCCCGCATCAGCACTCTGCCATCTTCGATGCGAACGCACCTGCATCCATCCTGAACAGATACCAACAGCAGCACCCTGCAAACTTTTGATCCACTTGCTATCTCTCATGACTGGTGGAACAATTAAAATACCCCCTTGTAGCTCATCCCTGCTCATATCCGCTGTTATTGTTTTGTAGGGAGGCAAAGTAACTCCGGCCTGTTCAATAGCTACATTGAGTCGACCAATACTATTATGCACGTAGATCGGCAGATATCCTGCTAGGTTATGCAATAAACGCTGCGCTTTACCCAAGCTGTAAGCAATAAGCACGGTCGTTTTATTATTTTCTTTATTTTGTGCTGCCCAATGCTTGATATCGTCAAATAGGACATCTTGAGGCAACCAGTTGTATACAGGAAGTCCAAATGTACTTTCAGAAACAAACGTATGGCATTTAATCGGTTCAAAAGCCGTACTAATGCCATCAAATTCTACTTTATAATCTCCAGAAATTACACAGATTTCACCTTTATATTCAAGACGAACCTGAGCAGAGCCAATCACATGTCCAGCAGGATGAAAAGAAATCTGAACACCATTTCTAACAACTTTCTCCCCATATGCCATTGATTCGACAACCAGATCCTCGCTTATACGACATTTGATAATCGCCTTTGTCAAATGGTGGCACAGATAGTATTTATTGCCCCAGCGCACGTGGTCTGCATGTCCATGCGTGGTTACAGCATAATCTACCGGCAACCAGGGGTCTACGTAAAAATCACCTTGTTTACAATAAATACCGCGATTAGTAAAAGTTATTAATCCCATATATTTCTAATAACAAGCATGCCGCGAATTAGTTTACATCGCATATTGATGAGCAACTATTCAAACTATTTGTCCACGAAATTGTTTACTAGATATACGATCTACTTAATTTAAGCAAAGAATAATATGGAAATAGAATATGTATTGGAAGAAAAAGGTGGACCAGTTCTAGCGTTAGCTATACATGATGGACATCAGATTGCCCCACAACTATCACCTATCATGAGTCTTTCAGAATCCGAACGATTACGAGAGGAGGATCCTTACACGGGTATGCTGACAGATCTAGATACTAATCGACTGATTATTAAAACCTCTAGATTCCAAGTAGACCTTAATAGACCTATTCAAGATTCCGTATATCTACGCCCTGATCAGGCATGGGGGCTTAATGTATGGAAGCAACCTCCTACTAAGACAATCTTAGCACAACTCAAACAATCGTATCATTATATTCAAAAAGTTCTTTCGGGCATGATTGAAAAAAGCATTCAGCAAAATGGGTATTTTATTATTTATGATATCCATAGTTACAATGCTAAACGATCTGGTCCTGACGAAACAGTCGACACCTACGCAAATCCAGAGATAAATATTGGAACGATCAACAATAAAGGTATTTGGAGGCCTTTGATCGACTCATTTGTAAAATACTTGAAAGAACACAATATAAATGAAAATCAGATCGACGTACGTGAGAACGTCAAATTTTCAGGTGGTTATCTTTCCAAATGGGTCACAAGTAAATATGGTCAGAAAGGATGTGTACTTTCTATTGAGTTTCGTAAAGACTTTATGAATGAATGGACAGGAACTCCTAATCTTGATCATATCGAGTCATTAAAGAAACTATTAAGGTCTTCTGTATCGTATATCAAAAACAGCTACCAAAGTCACTATGGATCAAAGTAAAGCGATTACGAAAGCAGTTACATCCATCATACAAAAAGAGCCCGTTCATATACAGTTTTCGAAAGATAGTAAACTTGTTCTCAAACGCATCATTCCGCTACTTTTAGTTTATCGGATCCCTGTAGAAGGCAAAGATCAGATGATATCCACTTTGGTTAAATCGGAATCTTGTTCTTTAGTAGGCAAATCATCAGATCTGGATTTCAATGCGGTGATCACGCCAATAATAAGACAGCTTATTGATGAATTTGGTGCATGTCAATTGATCGAAATCTGGCAGGATAAAGAGATGGATACAGACGTCGCCATCCATATTTCACAGAAATCAGCACTTCCTATTGCTCAAAAATTTATCAAAGATTTAGAATCGGATGAACAGAATATGTTCTTGTCTACTGCTATAAAAAAAGAGACAAAGTCACCAAAAAATAGAGATATAACTCCTATTATCAATCCATTGGCAGAGGAATTTAAACAATTACTTTACATGGGTATTGCACTGAAACCGCATTATAATGATGTCACGACTGGAAAGGTATATCCGCTCATTCTGCGCAATTATCGGGAAATATTTACAAAAAGTTTACGCAAGAGTTTTCTTGAATTTATCAGACTATATACATCATTAAAGGTATCACAGTTCAGGATGCTCAAGACAACTGAACTGCAACCCCTTATTATGGAAATCGATCAGAATTTAGCTTCTGAAAGTCAGAAATTCGACTTTTTGCTCTTAGTCAGTCCTTTAAATACCCGTGAAGCATGGTTACAATTTAAAAAAGATAAATTTTTAAAATCGCCAAAATTTAGATATAGACCCATGCCAATAGATCCGGAGCTGGTGAAACGCAATCTTTATAATCTACGTATTGAAGATATTGATGATCCGACTATCGCTTATCTTTTTAGGGATAAACGTAAGGAACTTGATGCTATGATGACCATGCTGATTGATCGTGGCAATGAAGGCTTTATGCACGGCAGCCTCCAAGTATTCGGAAATGTCAATGACAATTTACTGGAAACCGCAAAGGCTATACTACTGGTATACGAACAACACAGCAAGAAGCCGGTGCCTCCAAAAAAAATGATCAATGCAACCGAATTCGCCAAATTGGCAAAGGAAGAGCTTCATTATCTCAGACAACAATTTCCTTCACTGGAGACCGGCGTCCGGATCCGCGAAGATATCACAGGCATCATGGTCAACCGAGGTGTATTGAACATCAGCAAATATTATGAGGTTGAAGCGAGCAGGGCCATTGCCCTCATACAGCATGAAGTAGGTACCCACATTGTTACCTATTTCAATGGCAAGTCGCAGCCATTTAAACTGTTCAGCCTGGGTGTACCCGGTTATGAGCAATTGCAGGAAGGACTTGCTGTATTCTCCGAATACATGGTCAACGAGCTTAGCGGAGACCGTCTAAGGATTATAGCTGCACGTGTAGTGGCAGTACACCATATGCTAGCAGGGCATAATTTCAGCGATACCTTCTTCTTATTGGTAGATCATTATCATTTCACAGAAGAAATAGCCTTTCATATCTGCACCAGAGTATACCGCGGTGGTGGCTTAACAAAAGATGCTCTCTATCTAAAAGGCCTCATGAGCATCATTACCTATATCCGTGAGGGAAGAGAGCTCTCTCCTTTGCTCATTGGTAAAATCCGGGAAGACTATATCCCCATTGTTGAAGAATTAACACAAAGAGGATTATTAAACAATCCGATCCTAAAACCACGCTACCTGGCAGAACCTTATTTACAGAACTTAGAAAAAATCAAATCAGGAGACAATATTTTCAACCTTTCAAATCATTAAAAGCACTTTCCTATATGAAAATCGCATTCATCATCAATCAGACACACAAAGAAAAGGCCAGTTTCACAACAACATTGTTAGCCTACAAAGCGCTCCTACGTGGCCACTCCGTCTATTACATCGGTCTTGCTGATTTTGTTTACCTGGATCAGGATAAAATAGCCGCTCATGCCCGTGCAGTACATCAGATCGATGGTATAGCAGATACCGATCAATTGATTGATAAATTACGGTCTACCGCCAAGGAAAAAATATCATTACGGGAGCTAGATATTATTTGGCTGCGATTTGACCCCGTTCTTGACATGATCAATAGGCCTTGGGCAGCATCTATGGGATTACAGTTTGCTCAGCTCGCACAAAATCTTGGTGTACGCGTACTTAATAATCCACGCGCTCTCGTTGATGCGGAAAATAAACTTTACCTCGAAAACTTTCCCGAAGAAATCCGTCCCAACACGATCGTGACGCGAAATTACGATGACGTGAAGCAGTTTTTTGAAGAGCAAAACAATAAAATTATCCTGAAACCTTTAAAGGGTTCGGGGGGAAAAAATGTCTTTCTAGTCAATGAGCAGGAAAGTAAAAACCTCAAACAGATTGTTGAGGTGATCTGTCGCGACGGTTATTTAATCGCTCAGGAATATTTGCCCGATGCACAATATGGCGATATCCGTTTTTTCCTACTCAATGGGAAACCCCTGCTCGTTAATGGAAAATACGCTAGTGTGCACAGAGTACAATCAGCGGGAGAATTGAGGAGCAATATCCACCAGGGAGCCAAAGCCCAAGTTGCTGAGATCAGTCCCGCGCTACTGCAAATGGTACAGAAAGTGGCCGACAAACTGATGCAGGACGGGATGTATTTCGTAGGATTGGATATTATCGGTGACAAAATAATGGAAATCAACGTTTTTAGTCCTGGCGCACTGCTACAGGCATCAGAACTTAATGGTGAAGATTATGCTACTGCTATCATCAAGGATCTGGAAGAAACAACAATCAAAAAATAAGGTAGCACAGCATTCCTATTGAAACAAGGCATCACACGTGATGCCTTGTTTTTTCAATAGGATGTGTACCAAAAGGTTCGAATAAATTTATCCCTTTCAATCGTTGTCTTCAAAAATTATTCTATATCTTAAACCCATATTTAATAGCATTCAGAAGAAAACATCACAGTGGAACAGCTCAATCGATTTGATCGCATACTAGCAATATTAATTCAACTTCAATCCAAAAAAACGGTCAAAGCACAAGAACTAGCAAGCCGTTTTGAAGTCAGTTTACGGACCATCTACCGTGACGTTAGAAGCCTGACTGCGGCAGGCATTCCAATCATTGGTGAAGCAGGATTAGGTTACGAACTGGTTGAGGGTTATAAGATTCCTCCAATGATGTTCACAAAAGCAGAAATCACGAGTTTTGTAGCCGCTGAGAAGCTGGTGTTTAAATTTATCGATAAGGAAATGAAAGATCATTTCTCTTCGGCCATCTATAAGCTGAAGGCGATTATACGGAGTTCCGATAAGGATTGGATGGAAACTATTGATAAACATGTAGTCATGAAATCTATTTCGCATAATCAGCTGAGCTCAGCACTCCCCAATACTTTGACGACTCTATTTCAATGCATCGCCCAGAAAAATGTATTGGAAATTAGCTATCAGGCTACCTATCAGCAAGAACCTAGCGTACGTGACATAGAACCGATCGGTGTGTTTCATGAAAGTAATTATTGGTACATCTATGCTTTCTGTTTGGTAAGAAACGATTATAGACAGTTCCGTACAGATCGCATCTCTAACATTAGAATATTGGATCAATTACAATTTAAACAACATCCTGATCTTGAACAATATCTCGCAGAACGAGAAAAGGAAGCCAATTTTACGCGCGTAGTACTTCATGTCGATCCACAATTTGCGCATTATCTACATTGGGAACGTAAATATTTTGGTTTTAAAAAAGAAAGCCTGAATGATGGTATGGTCGAAATGGTATTTGATGTCAAAAATGCTGACATGGGATTCGCACGCTGGTATATGATGTTCGGTGACCGTGCAGACATTATTAGCCCCCAATCTTTAAAAGACACGGTAAGGTCCTTACTGAAATCTCAGGCAGAACGACTGGCATAAAAAAACCTCCAGAGAGCAGCTTGCTCCTTGGAGGTCGTAAGTTTTAGCGGTATTAACGCTCCCAAAAGAATGGCGGCTCAATCCCCAAACTTCTCAGATAAACATATCCTTGCGCTCGGTGATGAATCTCATTATCGATAAAATATAAAATATTTTCAATGACAGGAAACTCATATTGACCGAACAAATTAAATGTCTCGTGAAAATTTTCTTCTTTAAGTTGCGCCCATAATTGCTTAAGCTCTTCCGTATGCTGATCCCACACTTCTAAAATGGCGGCCTTGCTTGTATACTTATTTGCTTCAGCATATGCTTCCACCTGTCTATTGACTATGCCCGTTAAACCGGGAACAGCAATCGATATCAGTTCATTTGCCAATTCACCAAATGTACGCATACCCGGCACAGCATAAGTGAAAAGCTCTGCTTCAGGAAACTTCTCGATCGTTCTTCTAGTCAGGTTTCTATGACCTAACCAATGTTTCAATAATTCTTCTTTGGTAATAACTGCTGCTGTATTCATATCGCTTTATTTTTAATTGATAAATCAAAATTACAAGCAATAGTGACAGCCTATTGTCAGCAGTAAAAAATTATTTTGGCATTACTTTATAAGTCGGATCATTTTCAGAAGCCTCAATCTCTACCGGACTGTTTGCTTTCCTCATGATGGCTTTACAATCCTCGCTCAGATGGCGTAAGCGAAGTGTTTTAGATTGACTCTGATATTTATATCCAAGTTTATTAACGGCATCTATAGCGCTCATATCTGTAATCTTACTTTCCTTAAAATCAACGATCACAAGATCAGGGTCTTCATTGACTTCAAATTTCTCTAAAAATCCAGCTACTGACCCAAAAAATAGCGGACCATAAATTTCATACACCTTATTTCCGGCTTCATCAATCGTTTTTCGCGCTCGAATACGTTTTGCATTATCCCAAGCAAATACAAGTGCCGAAATTACCACACCGACCAGTACAGCTAAAGCCAAGTTGTGCAACACAATCGTAATTAGTGCGACAAGCATACCGACGATTACATCAGACTTCGGCATCTTAGTGATAATACGGAAAGAAATCCATTGAAAAGTTCCTATAGCCACCACCATCATTACCCCCACTAAAGCAGCCATCGGTATCTGTTCAATAAAAGGAGAAGCAATCAGGATGATCGTCAATATTGTGAGGGCACCGATAATACCGGAAAGTCGTGAACGGGACCCTGCATTAATATTAACTAGCGTTTGTGCCACCATAGCACAGCCTCCCATCCCTCCAAAAAATCCATTTACCAGATTCGCCGTTCCCTGCGCCATAGCTTCTTTATTAGCGTTTCCTTTCGTATTTGTCAGTTCATCGACCATTGATAGGGTCAAAAGCGACTCAATCATCCCCACAGAGCCCATAACCAGCGCAAATGGAAAGATAATAGTTAGTGTCTCCCAAGTAAAGGGTACAGAAGGAATATGAAATGCCGGTAAGTTTCCTTTAACAGAAGCGATATCGCCCACTGTTTTGGTATCGATCTTAAAAATATACACGAGTAAGAAGGTGGCCAATATGGCTACTAATGATGCTGGAATCGCTTTAGAAATCTTAGGGAATAGATAGACCACTAATGCTGCAAATAAAGTAAGCCCTAACATAATATAGGCTGAAGCACCCGATAACCAATGTGTTACTCCTGAAGAATCTACAGTCTTAAACTGCTCGACCTGAGACATAAAGATAATTACAGCTAAACCATTAAGAAAGCCATACATCACGGGTTGCGGAATCAGTCGGACGAACTTCCCAAATTTGAAAGCTCCTACCATAAACTGCAAAATACCTGCCAGTACAACAGTAGCAAACAAATATTCAACACCATGCATGCTGATCAACGCGATGAGTGTGACGACAGTTGCTCCTGCACCGCCAGAAATCATTCCCGGTCTCCCACCCAAAATAGCCGTGACCAAGCCCATTATAAACGCGGCATAGAGACCCGTCAAAGGAGAAAGACCAGCTAGTATAGCAAATGACAATGATTCTGGAATCATGGTCATCGCCACAGTCAATCCTGCCAAAATCTCTACTCTATAGTTTATTTTACCATGTGGATTTAAATATCGAAGTATTGCGCTCATTGAACTTATTTTTTGCAAAAATACACAAGCATCCGCAGATCCTTGTGTATTTTATATTCTTTTTCATTAGCATTGAAACTGCAACAAGAGCATGATGCATTTGAATCAAAAAATAGTAGCGCAAATGATTAGCTGTTAAATCGCATCCTACGAAAATCTTTACTGACGATGCATTCCCGAAAGCATATTTTTCCAGAGAGATGGATTATCCGTCTGTATAATCCTAACATAAGGGTATTTTTTCAGGAAGATCTCGTAAACAGTACTTCCTTCACGAAGAGCTTTTTCATCTATATCGCCCAACGTATTCATCCACAAAATAACACCCTGATCTTTAAGCTTTACTAATTCATTATAATTATCGAAAGACTCATCAATATGAATAATGGAAGTCCGTTTGGATTTTAGTATCTCATGCAGATCCTTCATACTCCGTGCACGAGGAAAAAGAGTGATACGAGGATTGAGCTTATAAAACTTTTCGATAAGTCGGTGATCGTATAAAAAGAACAGAACTTCATCTTCCATATTTTCTGCAGCAATCAATTCAAAAGTTTTTGCCACATACTTTTCGTTTTCTTCCTTAAAATCTATATCCAATATAATTTTACCTCTACATAAGCGTAGTACTTCCTTAAGCGTTGGAATATGACAGTTAGAGGCAGCACCTGCTGGAGTATCCCGTAAATACAAGGTTTGTATTTCAGCATAGGTCAGCTGACTCACTTTTCCTTTACCTGTTGTTGTGCGATCTACCGTTGCATCATGCATCAAGATCAACACACCATCTTTGGTACTGCGAATATCGATTTCAACAACAGAAACTCCTAACCTGATCGCCTCCAAAATGGAGGCGATTGAATTCTCAGGAAATTCCTTATGTGCCCCACGGTGAGCAGCAATATGCTGTTCTTTTTCCGACAGTTTGGCTAGCAAACGATCAGATTGACCATAAGCAACTGAAAACAAAATACTTGAAACGATTAACAGAACTCGAAAAATAGTTAATACATGTATCATGTTATTTGTGAGTTAGTTCAAATGAGTCAAATAATTGTCCATTCAATTTATAACTTGAAAAGATAAGTTTACTGTCCGTAACCCGAATAACTTGGTAGAGCTGCGTCTGCGCACCTGACACTTCCATCCAACGTTCCGAATCGGAACCATACATCTTTGGTCCTGCTACAGAAAGGAGATATACCGGACGAACTTTACCAGCTGTTCCTCGTGCATAGGTATGATCATGTCCCTGCAAAACCAAGTCTACGCCATATTTTTCAAAAATAGGTCTAAAACGTTCTCGAAGAATGGTATTGTCTCTATTCTTTGCAGTTGAATAAACCGGATGGTGCATCACCACAATATTCCATTTGGCTTTTGAAGATGCCAAAACCTCTGTTAACCATTGTTCCTGTTTTTTAGCAGCAATAGAATCCAGCATGATCAATTGCGAATTTAAAGAGATCATGCGCACATCTTGATAATCTAAATAATAGACCGCATCTTGCATTCCCTTTGGTCCATTTTTAGGAAGATTAAAATGCTTTTTCCAATGCGGATCTAAGACCAGCTGCTCCATAGAGTCTCTGCGGTATTCGTGATTGCCTGGTGTGGGTACAGCAGGTATCATCTGATGGATAAATCCAGCTCCTTCATGCCATTCCCCCCATTCGCTATCGTTGTTTGAACGGTTTATCAAATCGCCAGCATGGACAATAAAACGTGCATTAGGCTCCTGTTGAAAAGCTTTTCTAATAGATCGGGACCATTTCGAGCGTAAATCATTCTGCGCATCGCCCAGGTAAATAAATGAAAAATCACCCTTTACATCAGCCGTACGAAACTGATTCCACGCACTCCAATTCTTACCATCCCCTACGCGATAGGTGTAGATTGTACCAGGCTTTAGGCCTTGAAACGAAACCTGTCCATAGTTATCCGCAGTCTGACCTTCAATTTTCAATGGACTCGTTACACCTAATACTGTCTGTGCAGATTTCTCTAGATCAGGGCTGCTCTGCTCCTCTACAACCTGCCCCACAGCTTTAGTCGCAGAACCATTTATCCGCCAACTTACAGATTGTGTCGTTGATGGTTGATCTGACCAAGTCAACGTGATACGATCAGGATATAGGCCTCGATCGCTCGGTTGTGCTGTTCCTTTATATAGGGCACAGCACAGACTCAAGGATAAAATTAAATTCTTTAAAATCATTTCATCAATATTAATGGTGTACATATAAAATTACCATGGCCTGTTCGTTCCTTGTAACAACCAAGATTTAGACCATGCACTATTTTCATTATCTGCTTGTGAGTAGGCCGTTTTTTCAATTCTAGCCAATGCTTCTGTTGCATTTTTTTGATTCACACTCATTTCATTCTGCATGTATGGAATACGTAATGGTAATTGAGAACGAATCGCAGCAGGCCCAGCTTTCAATTGCGGATAGCCCGTCCTTCTATAGTCAAACCAAGCCTGCGTTGCTGTTGACCAGTTAGAAATCCATTTCTGCTCCATAATCTGTGCTTGGGTGTTATTAAAGGCGACACCAGGCTGTTGGATATATACGTTATACGCATCTTCTTTACCCCAGGTAGCGAGCGAATTGCGCACTCCCTGCTCATAATAGGCCTTTGCAGACTCTGGCAATACCCATCCCTTCCATGCCGCTTCAGCTAATATAAAACTCACTTCAGATGCCGCCAGTAGTCGAGCATTCAGTATTTCCCCCTTAGCTGCCTTATAGCTATCATTAAGGTAAGAAACATGCGGATTCATCGACGTTTGTCCAGGGCTCGGGTTGAGATTATAAGCCGATGGATTTTTAGAACCACTGGGTGGTAGTCCTACATATTCCGCATCGACATCCACCACAATACCTTTCACCACATCGGGTGAAACAATACGTACACCGTTCACAATTTTATCCGTTCCACTTGGTTCTGTCGTACGAACCTCAATCGGGATTTCCACCTTTTTGGCCCAAACTGCAATACGTGGATCATGAAGAGCTTGCAAGCGATCAACAAGTGTTGCACACATTTTCATCCGGCGAAAATTACTCCCACTTGCATCATAAACGGTATTCGAAGGCCAAGAATCTGATGCATTATTTCCCATAAAACTCATCAAAACCTCATCTTCTGCAGATGTAATTATGGGGAAATCAGCCGGATGAGCCAGCATATTTTCTATTCCTTGCTTAGCAAATGTATTTTCTTTTTCAGCGATTCGCATGTAGTAACGCAACGCCAATGAGTTCGCAAAACGGCGCCATTTTGCGACGTTACCCCCAAAATAGATATCTGCACTTGCCAAAACGTCATAACGGCCATTTGGTTTTGAAAATAGGGTATTTGCCTGTTTCAGTTCTTCAATTATTCCTTTGTAGATCACGTCTTGTCGATCAAACTTTGGGAAGTTGTACTGCACTCCGCCCTGTTCAGCTTTCAACGCATCGGTATAAGGGGCATCGCCCCACAAATCTGTGATCAAGCCAAACAGATAAGCGCGCATGACCAGTGAAACTCCATGATGAAAATCAAGCCCCAATTCTTCAGAGCGGCGACGCATCAATTCATTATCGCGTAAGAATCCATAATAAGCATCCCAACTTAATATCCCCCCAGTCCACTCATAATCATTGTGCGAATCAAACCAGGCATCCAGTTGGGTGTATTGAACTACACCACCTAGATCTGTAAAATTGAGATCATTATATTTACTTCCTGCACCAGCAAGTATCGTAGGTAAAAGTAAATTTGGATTTGCGTCTTCCTCACTAACACCATTTGGATTGATATTGATTTCCGTGAGATCTTTACAGCTCCACAAGCAAAAACTTATGGCGGATACAAATAATGCTATTTTTATAATTTTAAAATAATTGTTCATTGTTGGCTTTATATTAAAATGTGATATTAACTTTAAATCCGATAGGCATAGCCCATGGAGTCACGTTGTAACGCTCTATCCCCTGCTTAAAACCGACTCCGACCTCAGATTGAAATGCCATTTCTGGATCAATTCCGACCTTAGCCTTTGTCCATAAAAGTAAATTACGCGTATAGACCCCTACACTTCCACCATCGATGCCCATACGGGTAAGCCATTTTCCTTTCAAATCATAACTGAAGGACAATTCTCTTAATTTGATAAATGATGCGTCAAATGTGGCTGCATTCATAAAATCCCAAGGATAATTGTCTGAATAAGCGATATACTTTGTCCCCTCACCTCCGAGATTTTCCTTATATCCTTTGATATTACCCTGAGCATCGTATTCAGCAATAACTCCTGGATTGAATACGCCGAAGTTTCCAACATTTCCACCCACATTGACAGGATAGCCCCCATATTCATCACCTGGCCCTCCAACAATAGGATAACGATTGCCTTGTACACGAACCAGGTCATTTTCAATCAAATAATTCCGCAATGACTCTCCTGTCAGTCCATTTGGATTGATCAACTGATCCAAAAATCGTTGTGTAGTGAGGTTCGATTCAAAATAGCGGTAAGTTTGAGACATAAATTTACCTCCAAAACGCAGATCAGCGGCAAGGTGCATTGTCCATTTTTTATAACGCAGTGAGGACTGGATACCCATACTGAAATCAGGATTAAAATTGCCGATCTTATTACGGCTATTATTAATACGTACAGCCTGCCAAGAACCATTTTTATCTAAAATAGGATAACCGTTATAGGGAGATGATGGATCTTCAACAGTCACGAGTTTAGAGTCGTACAGATCACCTATCTCTTCTCCTACATAGGTACGTGCTCCACCTCGACCATCTGTCCAGAAAGTATGAAATTCAACACCTTCCGAGAGCTCATTGATACGTGTGCGATTACGTGACCAGTTAGCACCTAAATCCCAGGTCCAGTTTTCCTTTTCAATAGGACGTCCAGACAATGCCAGTTCTATCCCCTTACTACTCAGTAGTCCCGCATTAATATTTCTCGAACTAAATCCGCTCGAGCTCGGTAATGTCGTAGAAATGATCTGATTTTTATTGTCTAGCGTATAATAGGTCCCTTCAAATTTTAATCTGTTTTTCCAGATTCCGAGATCAGTACCAACCTCGTAAGAAGTAGCCTGTTCTGGCTTAAGATTGGGTAAAAGAAGCTTTCCAGAACGTGTGATACGCAACACATCACCCCAGCTTCCGGGATTACTCAGCACATTAAACAAATTGTAGCTTCCGGTATCATTTCCTACACGGGCGATACCACCCCGCAACTTGAAGAGACTCACAGCCGTTGGCAACGTAAAAACACGGTCGGCCAATACGCTCAGAGATGCCGACGGATAGAAGTAAGAACGATTGGCGGCGGGTAAAGTACTTGACCAATCATTTCGACCTGTCAAATCCAGGTATACCATATCCCGATAACTAAGATTGATCAACCCATAAACGCTATTGACAGCACGCTCTGAAAGACTACTTGCAAAATCCAAGTTCAGCGGACTGATATTGGAAAGACTGTACAAACCAGGAGTGGTTAGGCCAGCACCATTCTTAGAGGCATTTTGTACCGAATTTGATTTAGAATAACGGAGATTACCACCAAGCGATCCTGTTGCATGAAAGTCGCCTACCTTTTTATTATAAGTAGTCAGAAAATCAATATTCTGTTCCATATTCATCAGATTGACGATACCATAGGCACCTCGTGGTTCATTGGTATAGCTATAGGGTATTTTAGTCTCCCGATTCTCCCAGTACACATCTGTCGCATAGCGCACCATCATATTCCAATCCTTCCGAATGTTCCAATCCAAGCGCAAATTTCCGAATACGCGATCGCGCACAAAACCATTATTGACACCGTAGGCTAAAAAATAAGGGTTATTAAAATTTCCAATTGACTGCGAGCGTTGCTGTAACCCTTCCTGTCCAGGCATCCAATAATCTTTCAGATCCAAGATATTGATGTGAGGTGCAACTTCATATACCGCTTGCAAAGGATTTGTTCCGCGATTGGTAGCCGGGCGATTATTTGAATTGTTTCGACTAGCATCCAGAGACATTCCCAATGAAAGATTATGCCGTAGACGCATCGTTGCATTAATATTTAACGTATTTCTAAACAAATCGGCGTTAGGTACAATACCTCTATTGTTCATATTAGAATAAGAAAAACGATAATCGAGTCGCTCACTGCGATTAGCCAACGAAATGCCATTGGTACTCGTTATTCCAGTCTGTACAAAATTTTTAATATTATTCGGGTAAGACTTTAGTTCTGTCGGGATCTGATTTCCATCGGCATCACGCGGACTATTCCATTGGATGGCCTTATACCCTTTATCCAAAGCAGGCCCCACCATATAACTGGATTCCTCTTCAATCTTCAGATCGCCGGCAAGATCTCCAGGTTTCCAGGGCATGGTACCACTTGCAAATTTGTTATGCAAGTCAATGTAATGATAAGGAATATCGAAAACGGTATTGCTGGTCACGTTTATCGTCATTTTCTCCGTATTCTTACCGCTCTTGGTTGTGATCAAAACAACGCCATTACCAGCTCGCGATCCATACAGAGCCGCGGCACTGGGTCCTTTTAAAACAGAAATATTTTCAATATCTTCTGGATTGATATTGGATATCGCATTGCCATAATCGACCTTATTATCATCACCAATCTGGCCGATATTGTTAAGCTGATTCATGATCGGCACCCCATCAACGACAAATAGAGGCTGATTATCGGTACTTAAAGATGAAGCACCACGAATCACCATACTCACCGAGGAACCTGTAGGACCCGTGGCACTGATCGTAACCCCCGGAACCTTTCCTGCCATCGCAATCATAAAATTATCATTGTTCACCCGATTCAGATCTTCCCCCTTCACTGTACCTACAGCATACCCAAGTGAACGGTCCTGCCGTTTGATTCCCAGAGCTGTGACGACCACTTCTCCCAGTTCATTTTTATTTTCTTCTAAAATGACAGACTGCACCCCGGCAGAATTGGCATCTATCTTTAGCGCACTTATTTCCTTGGTTCCATAAGAAATATGGCTAACCAAGATGTTATAAGTACCCGCCGGAACTTTCAATTGGGCATCTCCCTTAGCATTGGTCAGCACACTTTGACCGTTAGATCTAATTTTAATAGATGCTCCAGCAATTGGCTTGAGTGCATTATCGCTGACATGCAGACGCACGTTAAAGGTCTGCTGCACTTCTTCGGTCACCAAAACAACAGCACCGTTTACCTTTTTTGACTGGATATTGGTATTTCTCAAAATATAGCGCAATACTTCTTCAAAGCTTGCATTTTGAAAAGTGCGCTCTTTTACCAGGACTTTCTCCAATTGTAAAACTTGCTTGTCATAACCGATCCCGAGACCAGTTTGCTGCGATAGAAGCATGAGCGCCTGCGAAGCATTACCTGCTTTTAGATGGATATTGATTCCTTCTGATTTAACTTGTCTGCTATGGGCATGAATTGAAGTTGCTGTAACTTCAGAGATAGATACAAATGAGCTGAAAGCTAATGCAGCAGCCAATGTGCTGAGCTTCGTAATTTTATACATATATTTGCATTAATGTTTATCATTTAACATGAATTAAGGGTGCTCACTGGTCGATTTTGCGGTTTGCCAGATGAGCACTTTTTTATTGAGAAACTCCCCAAGTTTCCCAACTTTAACTGTTTTAAGTTTATTGATGTAGTATTATTTCATTTCCTTCCCTTCTAAAATTAATTTGGTGAATATGACAGATCATATGAAGAAGCTGATCGACCGATTTTACCTGCGGTAAAAGCAACGAATAGCTAAAACGATCTGTATCCAAGCTGTCACTGCGTAAGATCAAGCCATAACGGTTGTAAATAAGTTCCTGCAATTCCTGAAAATTAGCGCCAGACATTAAAATACCTCCACGTGTCCAGATATCGGCATGATCAGCATTAGTATCAAACAGTTTATAGCTCCCCAGATTTTTTTCATATTGTAAACTTTTTCCTGCTGTAAGCACGTGTAATGATGGATTTATCTTGCTCTCGACACGCACACGTCCGGTTTTAACATCGATCGTAATATTTTTTGATTGCTCGGAATTATTGACATTAAAAGAAGTACCGAGCACAGCAATGGTCAATGCTCCCGTTTCGATAGAAAACGGATGTAGCGTATCGCGCTGCACATTAAAAAAGGCTTCTCCTTGATCCAGGTAAATTTTTCGACTTTGCAGATACTCCTGTTCATGATAGCGAACCTGAGTATTTCCATTTAGCATTATGGTGGAATGATCTGGAAGTTGCAACTCCATTTGTTCACCTGGGCGCGTCGAAATCTGTGTGAACACAATTGAAGCCGTCGTGGTATCTTGACGGAAAGGTTGCGACCTTTGATAGATTAACAAACCTGAAATACCGAAAATCAAAACTGAAGCCGCAATAGAAATCCAGCGGAGCCGTACCACGCGCGCCTGTTTTTTAGTTGCTTGAATGGCAGGAGGAAATGCCGCAAATATCGCTTCCTTGACTTTGGTTTTATGCTGTTCATCTGTAAATGGATCTGCTGTACCAGAAGAAACCTCATCATACCAGCTATCCACGGTATTTTTTTCCTCAACAGATAGTTTATCTGCCAGGTAACGCTGTATTATATTTTTAAACTCTTCTAAATTCACTTGTGTGCTGTTGTTTTACTTACTACAGGTGAAGAGCTTCAAAATACTTTAAGAAACTGTTTTCTTTAGGTTAAGAAATTATGAAACAGGTAAGCACTTGCTAAAACTAAAAAGATATCATCGTGGTCGGCGAATCGTTGCGTCAGATCTTGCTTCAATATTTTCTTTGCTTCATACAGATGATTTTTTACCGTCTGCTCGGCAATACTCAGTTTTTGAGCAATCTGTTGAATGGAGTAATTATCATTTCTCAAAAGATATACAGCCTGCATGGTTTTGGGTAACCTGGCTACAGAACGATCTACTATATTTTCTAATTCCTGGTACTGCGCATGTGTATTATCGCTCAGGGCTGTAAACTTATCCATCCGGTACAGCATCTTTTCCATGATATTTTCACGTACCTTCTCTGTTGCATAATGATTTAAGATCCTATTCTTGATTGCCTTAAAAAAATAAGGTTTTAACGATTCGTAATCCTCCTTAAGCAGGTGGCGTTTTTCCCAAATCTGAATAAATACTTCCTGAACGATATCTTTCGAAATCGCTTCATCCTGCAAATGCCGGTAAGCTACTGTATATAACTCTTCCCAGTAAGAATCAAAAAAAAAGGTAAAAGCTCGTGGATCTCCATTTTTAAATCGAGACAAATAAAGGATTTCCTTCTTGGTTTGGGTAGACATGACCTAACAAAGATAGGTTGATGATATTACGCTAATATTAACTTACCATCAACCTTACGATACACCTATGGGAATAGCCTCAGGATAGTGTAAATACCTCAAGACTTATTCCCATATAAGATTAAGCCTGATCAGAATGAACAGTCCACAATATTTACAAACGTAAGCCTTTCCAGAAAGGAAGCAAGGAGATGCCAACCTGCACAAAAGATACCAATGATAATAATACGACAAGATAACCAATAAAGATTTTCCGACATGACGCGATAGATAACAGGTGAGATAAAAACAAGAGGATTAAGCGTCAAAATAAGTTTAAATAATTCCGCTTAAGATCACTTAAAGTGCTACAACTTTGAACAATCTATTTATGTCCAGTTATAACTGATCGAATTATATCACAAAATAAAAACACTTAGTATGAGCAGTATATCCTAACCATAGGAAATTATGGAATTAGATGGCTCAATTTTTGATTTCTTAGGAGAAATCTATTATTAAAAAAGATAATTTTATTACAAAAAAACAATTACATGAAGAACTCCTTTAAATCACTATTTACCAAACTTTGTACACTCCTTCTGATATTTTCTGTCCTACAATCCTGTTCTGAAACTCCAGATAAATTCTTTGGTGTAGCGATTTTAAATACCAATACCATATCAGATTTTGGAACGCCCAGATTAGCAAAACAGCTTAATGATAATACAATTGAATATCCAGATATTCCTTCTAGCAAAAAGAACGGAAATGAAGCGACAGATATTATTAAAAATAAGATTCTCTATTTGGAAAAAGTACTTAAGGATCTAAATGCACTATCAGCCAATAGTGATGATAGAGAAGAAATCAAAAAACAAGCCATTGCACTATATGAATTTGTATTGCCGGTATATAAAAATGAATATACTGCTTATGCGCAGCTTTGTGACACCAAAGCTCCTCAAGAGCAAAAAGATAAAATAGCAAATTCAATAGAACAAAAATACAATGCTGAGTTTGAAAAAAGATTAAACTCTTTAGTAGCGCTAGGAAAAGAATTTGCAACCGAAAACAACCTGAATGTAAAGTGGGATTAAGCGATGTTGTCCATCCGAATTAACCGGAATCATTACATGTAATGTAGAATCCTGTCGTATTTAGGTATAGGGTATATTTGAAAAGTGAATTAAAATAATCACTTTTCAAATATACTCCTTAAAGAAGGGATTTTAATGTAAAAAAACTAGAATTTAGGTTTTTTAATGTTGATCCATGTTTTATTCGGTTCCTTAATGAGGTCTCCCGGCAATATTCTATTCAATATAAAGTCCTCCTCTTTAATAACATATGACGTGGGGCTTTCAGACTCAGGCACATAAACCATTTTAAAGATTGCATCAGGATCTGAACAACTAATATCAGATTCTACGACTTGTATATCGTTGCTAGCCAACCAGGCAGCAAGCTCCTCATTGTCAAAATGTCTGATATAATTAACTTCTGTATCAAAATTCTTTAGTTCGATCGCAGCCAGTTCCGGGAAAAAAGTGGTCAGATAACTCTCATACGCTTTTCTATCATTCTTTCTCAAAGCATAATTTTTGACAATGAGACGATGGGGATTATATTCAAAGTTGAAATCATTCGGATTTTCAACAAACCCATAATGCTTATCATAAGCGATAATACGGGTGTCCATATTTAATTTATCTTCTTCCATAATTATACTTTAGAGTATTAACAATTAAAAACACCATATTGTTCAAGAGAAATCGTTGAAGTTAACGCCTTAACTTGAGATACAACCATTGACAAGCTGCTGTTTTTAACTCCACTACAATTACAAACTTAATTTCATGGTCTTGTGATTTTTAAAGAAATCAATTGCTATATTTATATAGCTTATAATACCTATTATATATCAAGTAACATGTTTAACTATAAGAACTTACTCTATATTATTTCACTTGTTGTATTCTTCAGCTGTCATGGACATCATGCAATTAACCCTAAAGATCCAGCAGAAATCATAGAGAAAAAAGAACAGTTATCATTAAACAAAGACTATTCAACACTTGGAGACCTGATTTACACGATTGATTTTCAAGTAAAAACAGATAATGTAAATGATTATGAAGATGGTTTCATTCCTTGGATACAATTAGAAAAACCCGATGCTGACATGGCCAATCTTCATAATAAGGATGAAATTGTACTGAACAACTCTTCAGTAGAAATACTTATAGACTATCCCTTGAACAAGGAATATAAGTTCACGATAACATCAGAAAAGGGTTTTACCAGAGAACAATTATTACATGCAATCAGTAAACAATATTACATGCTCTATGAGGAAGAAGAAAATAGTGCTACGGTGAAAACGGTTCCATTAGAGAAAAGAACGACCATGTACAATCGAAATGAAACAGATGGTAAATACGGAATTTGGGGGCATGATATAGCAGATTTAGTTCTTTCCAGCATTTTAGTCTACAGATCAAATAATGGAAAAACAATACTTGCACTTCAGATTGAGTCCTAAATCAGTACTGCGAACTATTGACCTATGGCATAAAAATCATCAATAAAAATATCATTTTTGACAGAAATGCATAAATTGAAACGATCACCATCCCAACATAAATGTAAAAAGCTCATTTGATCAATTAAAATAAACATATATATGGACAAAAAAATAATATTACTTTTAGCAAGTTACATTTTAGGGTTTTCAAATTCATATGCACAGGTGACTTCATTTAACATTGACAGCACCAAATTCAAAAAAGAGGTAGCATTGGAATTGGATTCGATCTTCTTTAAAGATCAAGAATATCGAAAACAGTATATACAACTTACTAGAAATGGTGCCGATAAAAATGAATTAGCCATTGCATCCAATAATATTCGAATTGCCGATTCGCTCAATCTGATAACAGTTACAAAAATACTTGACCATGATGGCTGGATGGGACCACAGGACATCGGTATGTTTGCCAGTCAAGGTCTATTTTTAGTTATTCAGCATGCAAATTTAACTATTCAGGAAAAGTATCTACCAATAGTCGAGGAGGCTGAAAAGAACGGTAAAACCTTTTCTAGTAATTTGGCCATCTTAAAAGATAGAATTGCCGTCCGAAAAGGCCAAGAACAGCCGTACGGAAGTCAGGGATTCACCGACAAAAAGACTAAGAAAAATTTTATTTATCCAATTATGGACATTCATAATCTTGACAAAAGAAGAGCTGCTATGGGACTTCCACCCATGGTAGAATATGTACCTGGATGGAATATAGAAAAGTACAATACGGATTTACCTGAGATAAAAGAAGCTATAAAAATAATGAAACAGTAACCCCGAAATCCTCAGGTTCATGAAGAACTGCATTTTTCCTAATAAGATTAAGTTCAGTTGAGCACACAAAAGCCACTTCTTTATAAAGAAGTGGCTTTTATCAATTAAGTTTTTAGAATTATTAATTGATAAAAAAAACTTAAATATTTAGCGAATACGTGACCTTAATGAGTCCTCCCGTTTAGCATCCCAGTAGCCACAGTCAAGCTCTATAAATACCGAGGTGTAAGGTTGTAATGATTCCGTCTTAAGAACAATCACTTTAAACAGTTTTGATGCCTCATCTATTTTTTTGAATATCGCTTCGTGTGGAATATCCTGAACAGTATATTTACTACAGAGGGCTTTAACCTCCTTTTTATACTTATCTACACCTTTTACTAAACCCTCATCCAGATAATTGAGTTCTGCATCCTGATAAATGATCGGTTTGATATGAGCTTGCATCTGAAATATACTGTCCATTTCGCGCAGCACATCCATCATTTCTGCTCCAGTATTGATCATCACAATATCCGAATTATTAGGTGCTGGGTAGGCCTTATCAACAATCAAAATCCAGTTCCGATGTCCCAACAAAGGCAGCTGCTCTTCTAACCTTTGTTGCCAATCCTTATTGTTTACGCTTCCCTTTTGCTGAACACTGGCGGGTTGACAAGCGACTAAAGAAAGTATCAGCAGCAATACCATTATAGTTCTCAATCTTCTTATCATGACCAGGTAATCTGAAGTAAATCCCCCTTGTTCAGTTGCAGTTCTTTCTGAAATGTTACTGTTAACGTACCCGAAGCGTCCTCTACTCTCGACAATTTTAGGGGTTTATTATTTAGAACTGCTTTCAGTCGATCCTTTTTTACAGGCTCATCTCTAACCTTACCTATCGAAAACTTCTGCAACTGTAAATTTCCATAAGCGACAGACAGCTGACTTGTCTGTTCAGTATCTTGTTGAATCTGTTCATAACTTCCCCATGCTTCTGCTGTTGTGAAAGGGCTTTTGAACTTTTCTGGCAATACCTTCGGTGCAAAAGCCAAGTATTTATTAGGACCATGATACGCATATCCACAAGCATTCACAAATGTACCATAGCTTGCCATGGCACGGGCATAATGATCACTACATTCTATTTCATTAAATGGATTCCGCTTTGCAGCATGGTAACGGTCATGAATGACCCGGGTCAAAACTAAGCTCTCCTCCACCATACCTTCTGCCATCATATGCGCGGCTACCTGATGTTCAAATCCGCTCATACATTCATGAAAATAACCCAATTGCCAGGTTTCATTTTCGCCATAAGCTTTCGCTTCATTTTTAGGGTTGGTATTCATCACCATCCCTCCCTCTCCGGCTAGAGCATAGGGACGACCATTCAAATGCGTTTTGATATAAGGACCTACATCCATTGTAAAGTTGTACTTCCATAAAGCACGTAAAGCCGCCAATGTCTGTTTTTGATCATTGATACGGGGCATCCCCAATTGAAAAGTCCATGCCTGTCCATACACCTGATCAATATGGCAAGTGTTGTAAGAACCCAGATTTTTACGGCCAGATTCTGTATTGGGACGATGAATATAATAATCACCATTAAAGAGGTCTTTATCCATATTCACGGAGCCTTTCTTGACATAATCGTAGCACAATTTTGCAAAACTCCTGTCTCCCATTTCCGTAGCCATTGCCCCTCCAGCTTGTACAGCAGCCAAACAAAGACCTACAATCCATGATATCTCACCTTCCCAGACCGCATCGAGCGTATTTTCCATAGGTGTATCGGTCATACCGTCACCGTTCTTGTCTTGATCAATGATAAACTGGATCGCTTTTTTTAAATTAGCCCAATTTCTCTTCAAAAAAACATTGTCGCTAGACATCTGATGATCCCGGTAAAAACGAAGTACAACACCTGCCTGCCCATCTATAGCAGGACGGCTTTCATATTCGGCTCTAAAAATAATCGCCCCAGTCTCTGGTTTAAAGGCAATGTCAAGATCCGTGACCTCACGCAGATTACGCTCCAGCTCAGGAAATATACGTCCCATGGCCTGTCCGTACTGCCAGACGTGTGTGCAGGTTCCTGCACATGCACCGATACCTTCCCAGCCCCAAAAACGGCCCGTTGCGAACCGATACGTATTGGCTGTAGCCAAAGTTCCGATATTAACAAAAGTGCGGTCCAGGAACCAGTACGGAAGCGTCGAGTCATTCCACGTATCAGCCCATAATAATGTGTTTTCGTCCAGTTTATTTCTCTCCTGATTATAATATTCCAGTACATGATAAGCATTACTAAACTTTGTTCCGTACCAATAACCGTTCTGCGCATCTTTAATTCTTTCCTTCAGCTTAGGATGAACATTGTTAAAATACCAACTTATCGCATAAGAGATTTTAACCTTTGTAGTAGCAGGTATCTTTCTTTTAACAGTAAGACTCCCCACCTGCAACTCATTAAAACCGATATTGCTAGACCCTGCTTCACTGATTAGATCAGCAGGGTTTATAGGCCATTCTTTAATTTGTGCTACAGCAATCGCATCACTGTGCTGGCACGATATGGCCATAGAACCATAATCACTGGCTATAAGATCTTTCTCCGGAACCTGTTGACATTCGAAAAATAACGCTTTCCCATCAATAAGATTTTTCGAAACCGACACTTTACGGACCGATGAAAAGTCTTTTCTATTCTTATGAACCCCATTTTCTAGCCAGCCACTAATCAGTACATCCAATGGTTGATCAGTTTTATTAACGACTTCAACATGCAGCGTAGTCATAGGCAGTGAAGAATTTTCGATATCCAACGGAATAAAAGGAGAATAAGCCGTAAGCTTTACATCAACCGGAAAATCAGCACTACTGTAAGTTACTGTACATGTCGGGTACGAGGGTTCAAATACAATTTCGTCCCAATGGTTTTCGCGGAGTTCTTTTATCAACTGCCTACCCTTATAATACACAGAGATTGCAAATCCCTGTTCCAGTACGCGTAGATTATCTGCAATAGCCGGCTCAATATAAGCAGAACCATCTCTTGGACGAATCCGAACCTGTTCTTTACCGTTGTTCCATAGCACTATTTTCGGTTCTACACCTTCCTTCATACCATCGTAAGATTCGTTGTAAATCTGCCACAGCCACAACCGGCCGTCCCCCCCGATATACACAGTACCAGTATGAAGTCCTCCAATAGGCATACCGATATATTTGAGCTCATTTTTACTTTTAAAGTACTTGATTTTTTCTCCACGCTCATATAGTGAAGCTAGCCATTGGGGATCTATAGCCTTATCGGCTTCAATATTATGAATTGGTTGTTCCCATGCAAAAATACTGCGGGACCATGCCGGAAACTGTGTCGTCAAAACACCCAAGCTGATTAAACTTGAATTCCTTAAAAAATTTCTTCTGTTCATTATTTACGGTTTATCATGCCTTATTACCATCCTGGGTTCTGAGGCAGTAGGTTTTTATTTTTGTCAATTGAACTCTGTGGCACTGGCCATAGGTAATGTTTACTCTTTTCAAATTTTCGGTTTTGGGCAAGAAATCTCGGTTTAGTCCAGTCACCGATCAGATCATTCTGATTACTGTTGATACCCTCTGCATTTTTATTCAGTACATCTTCCGCAATTCTCCAGCGTAATATGTCAAAATATCGCTTATGTTCTGCAACAAACTCATGCCGTCTTTCTTCCCGAATCAATTTACGCATAACAGCCTGATCTGACAAATCACTATTGCTTAACAAAGGTAGGCCTGCCCTCTTTCTAATGTGATCAATCATGGTTTTGATCTGCAGATCACCAGGTTTAAACTCATTCAATGACTCAGCAATGATCAGTAAGGTTTCAGCATAGCGATAAATAGGCCAATTGGCAAAACCAGCATCTGTTTTAACATACTCCGGTTCGTTAAACTTCAGGTACATATACCCCGTAATTCCCCCGCCCTCACTGTTGATTTTTTCACCCATATTGTAAGCTGGGTGAGGTTGGTAAGCCGCATATTTGCCATTTGGACGCAATACAGGTTCACCCGGTAACATAAATGTTTTTTTCAACCTTTTATCCCTATTTTCCCAAGGTTTTGCCGGATCATATAAATTGGAACTGCGAATGTCTTTACCATCGGTACAGAGATAAGAATCAACCAGTTCGCGGGTCGGACAAAAACTTGCCCAACCATTTCCTGTTATCCCCGTTCCTGCCGGAGAAGCCAGTACTGGTAACATATGGGTTATTTTATCTTCCACGTACTGTCTTGCCAAGATTACTTCAGTCGTATTGAGATTGTTGGCCTGCTTAAACACCTCCGCATAATCGTCGACTAAACCATATCCCATTTTTAAAACTTCGGATGCCGCCTCATAGGCCTGTTTCCACAACTGTGGATCTGCAGCTCCTTCATGATATTGTTTGATACTGGCTTGATGTAAATAGATATTTGCTTTTAACATGTAGGCTGCCCCCTTGTTGATTCTTCCCAAGTTTGCTCCAGTATAATGTTCTGGTAAATGATCGATAGCATAAACCACATTTTCAAGAGCATAGTCCAACACCAGGTTTTTATCTGTCCGCGGTAATGCACTTTCATCAAGATTGATCGGTTCATCTTTGATCAAGGGGATATTGCCGTAATGTTGCACCATTCTAAAATAACGCAATGCTAAAATAAACCGCGCCTCCGCTTCAAGTCTATTTTTTAGATCTTGCGTAAAAGACATTTTACTTAACTGTTGCAAATAATAAAGACATTTCCGAATATCATCATATCTCCACTCCTCCTGAACGTAAGCAGTCGCCGCATTATGATTACCCATACTGATATACCCGAGGCCACCTTCACCCCAAGCATTGGTCATAACAGAATTATCGCTTTGACAATCACGCCAAAAGTCCCGTTCTCCAGGTAATGCTGTATATACTGCATTAAGCCCCACCAGGGCATCATTTTCTGTTTTCCAAAAGTTTTTTTCTGCAGCCTCAGATAATGGATCTCTATCCAAAAACTTTTCACAGTTGCTAAAAAGCACCGGAATAGATGCACAGATTATTATTTTGCTTATAAAATTAAATTTCATGATAGTATATTTTTAAAGGCAATGAAACAGCCTGCAGTACTTGTTTTCATGTTATACGGACAAGCATTTCATCCTTTTTTAAAAGTTAAGATTAACACCAAATGAAAACGTTCTGGATAGAGGATAATAACTTCCCTCTGGATCAAACCCAGGATATGCAGTGATCGTTGCCAGATTCTGTCCCGACAGAAATAACCGAAGTCCGTTGAGTTTCCAATTATCCATAAGACGTTTCGGAAACGTATATCCCACCTGCACATTCTGAATCTTGAGATAGTCGGCCTTTCTTAACCAATAGTCAGAATACTGCTGATCGTTAGAAGTATTTTGTAAGGACAATCTTGGATAACTCGCATCGGTATTCGTTGTTGTCCAATTATCCAGATGCATAGGCCTTGCATTCTGTGTTAGAAAAAATGCCCAGCCTTCATAACCGCTGATGTAACGTACATTTTGTAGTATTCCATAAAAATTAGCCATCATATCCAGATTTCTCCATCCCAAACTGATATTCATACCAAATCGAATACTGGGCTTGTCCCGCAAAATCACACGATCCTCCCCATTGATTACGCCATCATGATTTTGATCTTGATAACGGATGTTCCCTGGAAAAACATTTGTTCCCTGCGATGCGCTGTTCTGAATTTCATCTTCAGATTGAAATAGTCCGATAGCTTGATATCCATAAGGAAGATTGAAGGTATGCCCGACCTCGGTATAGGTTGAGGAACCAATCCAAGGTCCTGTTCCTGCTAAATCCCGGACTTTATTCTTGGAAAAAGAAGTATTAAAGTCCACGGCCCAGTTCCAATCATTTTTGTGATCCTTGTATCCAACCAAAACTTCTAAACCAGAGCTCTTCAGTTTCAACAGGTTGTCTAACGGTCCTGTTAAACCAAATTCTGAAGGTACTGGAGGAGCATACAAGATCTTATCCCTATTATTTATAAAATAATCAATACTGAAATTGATTGTCTTGGCGATTCCCAGATCCAGACCAAAATTAGTCTGTTTCGATTCTTCCCAACTGATATTGGGATTGATCGACACATTGTTCCATGCCCCCGGAACAACCAAACCATTAAACCCGTACATCGCAGGCTCATAGGCCAACACAGCAGCAGTTGCATAGTTACCCACCTTTTCTGCATCACCCAATATTCCCCAAGAACCTCTTAATTTTAAAGAGGAAATTAAATCCCAATGAAAAAAATCTTCCTGATGGATATTCCATCCGGCTGAAAAAGAGGGAAAAATACCCCAACGATAACCTTTTGCAAATCGTGATGAACCATCACCTCTTATATTTGCCTGCAAAAGATAGCGACCTTTATAATCATAATTTAAACGTCCAAATAACGATTGAATGGCTACATCTTTAGCCTGTCCTGCAGATCTCATATTTATTTGACTACCACTGTTAAGCACATCGACTTCTCCAAAAGGGAGATTCTCTCTAAATGCGGAAAATTCTGATGTATTAAAATATTCCTGTGAAAATCCACCTAACAATTTGATGGAATGATCACCAACTTTCTTGTTATAATCTATTGTAAATTGGAGCATATTTCGGTAGTTATTACTCACTCCTTCCGTCAAGCCTGTTGTTCTATTTTGCACAGAAGCGACCTCCCCCTTATCATTGTAAAGATTATAAGTCAAGACCCGATCTTTACTCCAATTATCATAGGTATAACGTGAAAAATTCCCATTAAACTCGAGATCTTGAATCGGTCTAAATACCACTTCAAAAATGCCCATCAGCTCCTTATACTTTTGTTTATTATAACCAGCTTCCTGTACACCCGCAATTGGATTATTCGCAATTGCAGAACCTGTTCCATACTGACCAAATGAATTTTTGATAAAATTAATCGGTGCTATACGCGTAGCTTGACTCTGCCAAGATTCAACCCCTCCCTGGGGTGTATTGATATAAGTTTCTGTATATTGAATATTAGCTCGCGCAGTTAATTTATCCGAAAGTTTAAATGTCATATCGGGCTTAAGGATCACACGGTTGTAATTATTATTCGGTAGCGTACCATTCTGATAATCGTGCGATGCCGAAAATCTATATTTCATTTTTTCTGTATTCCCGGAAAAAGCCAGATAGTTATTGGTGATCAAAGTATTACGTTTATAAATCTCTTCGTACCATTTTACATCTGCATATTTTCCATTTTTAAGATCTTCCAATCCTTTCTGGCCATAAAGAGGTGTCTTACCATCATTAGCCAAAGCTTGATCCCACAGCTTCATAAAATCTTCCGAGCCTACAAAATCAATCTGAAATTGTGGCGATTGTATACCTACTGAACTATTCAGTTCTATCCTTAATTTATCCATCTCCTGACCACTTTTGGTCGTAATCAGGATCACCCCATTTGCAGCGCGAGAACCATATATCGACGCCGAAGCGGCGTCTTTCAATACAGAAACACTTTCGATATCATTAGGATTGAGCGTATTGATATTTCCTGGCACACCATCAATCAAAATCAATGCACCAGAACTTCCTCCAATAGTGGATGTCCCCCGAATATTAATGGTAGCACCACTACCGACTGCTCCACTTCCTTTACTTATATTGAGCCCCGGGACAGTTCCAGCCAACAACTCCTGTACATTCGTGACGGGTTTAGATTTTAATGCTTTTCCAACATTTACCACACCAACCGATCCAGTAAGATCCGATTTCTTCTGTGTACCATATCCCACAACAACAACTTCGTCCAGATTATTAACAACACTCTGTAATGTAATCGTCAGATTTCCACTCTGAGGAATCGTCACCACCTGTGTTTCATAACCGATGAAACTAATCTGTAATTTATCCCCTTCAGCAGCATTAATTTCGAATGTCCCCGATTCATCCGAATGCGTCGCAACTTCACTATCCATTTTCTTAATCGTTACACCAGCAAGTGTGCCTCCTTGACCATCTTTCACCACGCCCTTTACCTTCTTCTCTTGTGACGTTTTAAGCAACTCAACCTCTTTATTGACAATATGCCGTTTTGATGTTGCTTTTGACGCTATTATATACTGATTGCTAGAAATTTTTTCAGCTTTCAGATTTATGCGAGCTAATAAAATATGAAGATCTTTCAATCTTATCGAAGCACTGTCAAAATTTTCTATTGATTGATTTTTAAGCACCTGATCAGCATATACAAAATAGATTTTTTCCCGTTTTGAAATCAGGGATAAAAGCTCATCTAACTTCATCGTACTGACTTTGCCGCTATTATTAAGCTGTTCACTGATGACGATTATATTCGTTTCACTAAACATGCCTGCAGCACGGGCTGTATGCGGACTAAGCACAAGAAGGCCAGGCCACATCAAGACGAATTGTTTGGTCCAGTTGCGGTTCATAATTTGATTTTGAGATTTATGGTTTTATTGATTATTTTTTTTAAAGATTATTTGGTCATTTTCCTTAACAATTTCAATGTTATAAATACTGCTTATAGAGCGGTAAAGATTTTCCTGGTCCCGAACATCAATCTCGCCGCTCATCGTGAAGCCCTGTATTTCCTTTGGTAGATTATTTACAATATCTACGCCTTGTGTGATTTCTAACCAGGTTACAATTTCATGCAGGCTCGTATTATTCAATTGCAACACGCCCGTATGCCAAGCATTCATGAGAACCGCTTTAATCGGCACCAATTTCAATTCATTTCCTTCACTTTTGACCACTTGTCCAGGTGCCATGATGACCTTTTTATCAAACTGATTAACTGATACACGACCTTCATCCAGAGCAATTAACTTGACATGTTTATTATTGATCATGTTGAAACGCGTTCCAAGAACTTTCACCTCAAATCCATCTCCTTTAACTGTAAACGGTACCCGAACTTTATCTTTTAATTTTTTTGCAACATGTAGATAAGCTTCTCCCTCAAGCTCAAGATGTCTACCTTGTTCATCTTCGCGATATTTAATCTGACTCCCCTTATTTAAGATGATCCGACTGCCATCCGGAAGTGATACAGAACGTTGGTCAATTGCAGAAACGATTGCAATAGTATCAACAGATTTATAATCCAAAGGCATATTGAACCATAGCGAAAGCGATAATATAGCGAAGATCATTGCTGCATATGGAATCCAACTGCTAACCATCCGCTTCAAGAATGAAGTTCGAGATACGGGTGAATCCGAATATTCAACAAAGTCATCAACGGCCGACCAAACCTCTGATGCATACGCATCGCCATTAAACACGGATTGCTCAAAATACTGCAGCTCATACAAAGTTCTAGCTAAGTAAGAAACAGGTCTATACGTTAGCCGTTCGGCAAACCATTGCTCCCATTCATCTTGTTCGACAAATTCGGAACGTGCTAATAGTTTACAGAATTCCTGATTTTCATACAAATCATGCAAAAGCTCATCTTCTTCAGGTAGTTTCATTTAAGTCATTTAGGTTCTTCTCACTATTTGTACATCGTACTATTAAAAGACACAAGATCTCAAACTTTACCCCACCCAATCATTAAAAAAAACATATCACACTGATTATCAAGCAAAAATAATTCAACACATCAGATAACAGATCGAAACCATATAAATTCTTATATTTGGTTGGCTGATAAAAGAAGCTTAAGCATCTATTTTTAATGAAACTACTAGAACACGATAATCATGAGTGGAATAATTTCTGTGCGGGAAACCGTACATCATTTAAAGTGATCTATGAGAATTATTTCAACAGTTTATTTCTGTATGGTTTACGCTTTACAGACAATCATGAGGTTATTAAAGATATCATCCAGAACCTGTTTTTTAAATTATGGGAAAACAGAAAGTCACTTCAGGATATTAAGCAACCACGCAGTTATCTGCACCGGGCCTTGCGTAACCTTCTCCTAAATAGTCAGCGCGACTCCAAACAGTACCTACATGAGCCTATTGACGAAGAGCATTATTCATTTCAATTGGATTTACCTATAGAATCTACCATTATTCGTGAAGAAGAACGATTGGAAATTCATAAACAGTTGAAAGACGCTTTCCGTCATCTTACCTCAAAACAAAAGGAAATGCTGTACCTAAAATATGTGAAACAGCTTTCATTTGAAGAAATTGCCGAAATTTTGGAAATTTCAATAAAAGGTACTTATAAGCTACACCAAAGAGCAATACAATCATTAAGAGCACAACTTGGTCAGATAGGAAATTCCCTTTTTTCCCTTATTGTATTGTACTTTCAGATCGTAAAATGATTTACTAAAATTCGATGAACTTATAGTATTAAATAAACGTAAAAGGTTTATACAGATTTTAAAATCGCATCCCTTGCCCATTTATTAGCAGTACAATTTTACCTAACGTCCACAAACTTAGTAACAAAACACGATTAAAGAAATAAGAATAAAGAAAGTTATTTTGATCGAAAAATGATAAAAACCTTTCAGTTTGAAGTATACCCCTGAAATAGAAGAAGGAGATACTATTTGTATCTCCTTCTTCTATCATAAGCCATTTGAACTTATTTAAATCTCAACAGATTAATATGTTTACAATAAAAAACGCTCAAACCAGCTATATATAAAATGATGTCAGGAACAAACTTTAAATTTTACGCCGTTAAGAATTATTTTTGACAACATCAACCATATGATCCAGATCAAACGGTTTTTCGATATAATCATCAGCTTTACAATCTTTTGCTGTTTGAGGCAAATCATATGATGTTGAAGTAAGCACGGCCGATAAATCCTCTGTTTCTGGATCACTTTTCAACTCTTCTATCACTTTCGTACCTTTCTTCCCTCCCCGAATATGCTCATCTACTACCACAACATCGGGTTCGATCTTGTCGATATTTTCAATGGGTTCGGTTGTTAATGATGAAGTAACATCAAAGCCTTCATCTGTCAAAACTTCATCCATGATTTCAAGGATATCTTCATCATCCTGAATAAGCACAACCTTTTTTTTCATATTTCCAACAATTTTGACACAAATATATAGATATAAAATTAATATTCTAAAGACCTAATCAACACCTTTTAAACATGATAACAAATTGACAATCAATAAAATGTATAGTTAAATTTATGTCACAAAAGTTTAACATAAACACACTAGTAGGATAATTAGAAAACTTTTTTTATAGAGCCATCAACATCTCGCGTTCTATTGCCAAGTAACAATTATAAACATTCTAATCTATTTACCACATCGAAAAATATGGGTTAGTTAAAGCCGGAAATACCTGTTCCCTAATTTCATGTTCAATGCGCCCCATTTAATAGATTCAAATGCATACAACATCTTACTGTTATCAGCACTGTATGCTGGCATTACAAAAATATATTGATCATACTATTTTAAATTGTAGGTAGCTTATAACCATTATGGTAAGATGCCGATATTAATTTATCTGCATCTTCAGTACCAAAAGACCAGGTTTCTTGGTTCCAATAAATCTTCTTTCCCGTACGATAGGCAATGTTCCCCATTTGCGAAAATATCGCGATTGCAGCCCCATCCTCCACAGGACAGTTCAAAGTCGATGAATCTCTGCTTTTCACTGCTTCAATAAAATTAACCGCATGCAGATTCAAACCGTCATCAACTGAACGCTGAAAAGCAATGCCATCCATGCGACCCTTTTCAGGAATGACCTCCCAACCGCTTCGGTTAAGCACTAAAGTACCATTGTTTCCAATAAAAGCTACGCCATGATCCTTTCCATAAGGACCACCGTCAATACCTGTAGCATGCTCCCATTGCACATTAAAACCCTCAAACTCATATACCGTGGTTAACGTATCTGGAGTTTCGGCTGCATCTTGAGGATAAGCAAACTTCCCTCCAGATGCCATAATTGAAATCGGTTTAGTCGCCTTCATTCCTAGCAGTGCATAATCAAGCATATGAACACCCCAATCTGTCATTAAGCCACCAGCATAATCCCAATACCACCTAAAATCAAAATGAAATCTATTCGGATTAAAAGGATGTTTCTTTGCAGGACCCAACCACAAGTCATAATTCACACCTGCTGGAACCGGCCCATCAGGTTTAACAGGAATACTTTTCATCCAACCTTGGTATGCCCAAGCTTTTACCAGGCGGATCTTACCCAGCTTTCCGGAATGCACAAATGCTACTGCATCTCGAAAATGTTGTTGACTGCGTTGCCACTGCCCTACCTGAACAATGGATTTACTTTTCTTTACTGCATCCACCATCGCCCTGCATTCAGCGATCGAATTACCCAATGGTTTCTCAACATAAACATCTTTCCCCGCCTGGCAAGCTTCTATCATCTGTAAACAATGCCAATGATCAGGCGTACCGATAACCACGACATCCACATCTTTACTTTTTAATAAATCACGGTAGTTGTTAAAACCTTTTACCGAAATACCTCTTTCTTCAAGCTCTTTTATCCGCTTCCGTAAAACATTGTTGTCCACATCACAAAGTGCTGTACAGACAACATCTGGATGTTTGAGGATCGCATTCAAATCGGACCATCCCATACCGTTAATACCAATGGCACCAACACGAATTTTTTGCGTTGTACCCACTGAAGCATATAGCTTAGGAAACATAGAAGTTAGACCAGCTATTGTAACGACAGCTGTCGAGTTCTTAATAAATTTTCTTCTTGATGTGTTAGTCATAATTGTTTAAAATTTGTTGGTTAATTTGGTTGATCGAGCGATAATACAAAGGGTGTGCATCATTCTAGTTTATTTGTCTTAAAGACATTTAATACATAAAGAACCATATTTTATTCCAAAAAAGCAAAAAAAATAGCAAATTGAAATATATCAATTGTATTTCCCACATTTCCTACACCCTCAAAAACAATGCTTTATCAGTTGCTACATCAATAAGACCAACCACACAGAATCCATATCCTGCATGCATGGCTGTATGAAGCTCTATAGTCCATGATGTAATTGGCCTGGAGCACATAAAAATGCTATTTTCAGATAGCTTGATAATAGAATTTCAAGCTTTGAAATGTGATTATTGTACCCTGATTTCTTTGATATTAAACATTTTTTAACTATCTTAACAAAACACTCAACAATTATCAGTTTCAAATTAAATTTCTGATAAATAAAATGTAAAAGTTATGATATTAAAAGAACAATTACAGAAAATCGCCAATGTAAAAAGTAATCCTTGTGTAACCATCTCGCTGAATACGCATCGTACTCACCCGGATAACCTCACAGATGCAGTTTCCTTGAAGAATTTACTTAAAGAAGCCGAAGATAGATTAACAACAACGTTTGATAAAAAAACAATAGCCCCCCTATTGGAAAAAATACAAACGATAACGACGCAGATCGATCTCAATTATAATCTGGACAGTCTCCATATTTTTCTCTCTAATGATACCGAAGAAATAATAAAATCAGCATGGGAAACAAGTCGTGAAGGCGTACATATCTCCGAAAGATTCGCTGTTCGCTCACTTATCAAATCCTATAATAGAAGTACAAACTATTTGCTGATGTTACTATCACAAAGTGGTGTACAAATTTATGAAGCCGTAAATGATAGCATAGTTACTGAAATAAAGAATGATGACTTTCCCTTTCCGGAGAATACGCTTCAGGTGGCCAACGCAGATCAAGCCAGTAATGCCCGGAAAGTAGATAATATGGTGCGTGAATATTTAAATACCGTCGATAAGGCATTCGTAAAACTGCATCACGATACCGGATTGGCTTGTGTGGTCATCAGTACAGAAGATAATTATGTCAAATTACAAGAAGTAGCTGATATACCAGCGGCCTATATTGGACATGCTCCAATAAATTATAATCACGTTGCTCCTCATGAAATTGTAAAGCAATCTTGGGAGATTATTGAAACATTACAAAAGCAGCAACGTACCGACGCCATCAGTCAGATGAAAGAAGCCGTAGGAACAGGTAAAGTACTGACGGATTTGCAAGAAATCTATCAAGCTTCCCTGGATGGTCGCGGGGAACTTCTAATTATTAATAATGATTTTTCGCAGCCTGTAGTCATGACTGACGAAAGAACATTTGATCTCGTTGACGATGCGAACCTAGAAGATGCCATAGATGATATTGTTAGCAATATCGCTTGGGAAGTACTGTCTAAAAAAGGTCGCGTTGTATTTACAACTCAGACCGACCTAGCTGATTTAGGTGAGATCGCATTGCAAGTCAGGTATTAATAAGTGAGAACTATTAATACGATGCAAACAATTAACGAGGTGCGGGATAATAAATTCCGCACCTTTTATTTTACTTTCAAAACCTTTTTTAAGACATGCATCAGTTCAGTTCCTTGCAATTACTTTAGCATCTTTATCGATTAAAAAATTCATCGCTATTACATTTATGTCGTATTTTTCCTATAGGTTTGATATTATAATAAGGAATAATTGAATACAGTCAAATGATACAGTCTTTTTTACTCATTGGCCAATCAAATATGGCAGGCCGAGGTTACCTAAATGATGTACCTCAGATATTAAATGAAAATATTAAAGTTTTACGCAATGGCAGGTGGCAGATCATGTTTGAACCTATCCATAATGACCGCTCTACCGCAGGGGTTGGCCTTAGTTCTTCATTCGCAGCCTCATGGCAAGCACACAACAAAGAACTTGAAATTGGACTCATTCCCTGTGCAGATGGTGGCACAAGCCTAGATGACTGGTCTATTGGGGGTGCACTTTTTGATCATGCAGTTGCGCAGGCCAAGTTAGCGATCCGCAGCAGCCAATTAGCAGGCATACTATGGCATCAGGGCGAGAACGATAGTTTTGACCATACTGCGGCACATTATAGTGATAAATTTGAAAAAATAATAACTGAATTACGCTCACAATTGGACGCTCCGCATCTGCCTTTGATTATTGGTGAGATTGGAAACTTCTTAACAAACGGGCTTTATGGCCAATATTTTACAAGCTACCCCAAAGTCAATGAAGAATTGTTAAAGTATGCACAATCACACGCACATTGTTATTATGTAACAGCCAAAAATTTGACTGCAAATGAAGATCAGCTTCATTTCGATGCAAAATCTCAAAGAATATTAGGGGTTCGATATTATGAGGCTTTTGCCAAATTACAGCACATAACTACACCATTATTAAATGAAAAAGCACGAGTAGAAGATCTATATACAAGACCTATGACTGAAAATGAAAATAAGCTGCTCTTGCAACACAGATTTGGTTCTGGAGAGATTTCTCAAGAAGAATTTTTAATAAAAATGAAAGCTCTTGGTATTTCATAAGTAGCACAAAAAATAATAACGTTTGATTTTATCATAACAAAATAAGTTTTCCAATACATGTATTAAATAAGAAATTCTAAAAAGCCCTTTTCAATCATTTCAACAGAACATATGCTGAACTTAAATTTTACAGATTTTCCAACGCTGCATACAGAACGGTTAACATTAAAAAAAATACTCAGGAAGAATTATAACTTCATTCATAAACTACATTCCGATCCAGTTACAAACAATTTTGTTGGCCGGGACAATGCGACCAATTTAAAACAGGCAATCAAATACATTGAAAGAATCAATGGAATGGTAAAAAAGAACGAATGTCTGTACTGGGTGATCACTTTAAATAATAATGATGCTTTAATCGGTTCGGTCTGTTGCTGGAACTTTGATCATGAATCTGATATGGTCGAGATTGGTTATGAAATGTTAACAGAATTTCAGAGAAAAGGCTATATGAAAGAAGCTTTGCAGGCTGTTCTTACATTCACTTTCAATAATTTGAAAGCAGCAGTAATTACTGCATTTCCTTCATCAGATAATAGCAATTCTGTAGCAATATTGAAAAAGCTAAATTTTGTATTTGAAAACCAGACTTACAACAACAAACACGTAAACATAGAAAATATAGTTACTTACACGTTAAGACCATAATCATAAAAACAAGTTTAAATGCCATAGTCTTAAATTTAGTTTTGTGACTATGGCATTCATGAAAGGTTATAACGTTTCTAAGATTTTACGGGCTTTTTCATTTTTAGTATTGATTTCAAGCACTTTTCGGTAGTTCAGCTTTGCATTTTCTTTCTGTCCGTCTTTGAGATAAGCCTCAGCTAAACTATCGTAGACATTTTCACTCTCTGGATACAAGATCGTGTTAATGCTAAAAACAGCAATAGCCTGAGCATTTTTTTTCTGATGGAGCAGTTCATATCCTGTACCATTCAGAAAACCTTCTGAAAGCTGCTCATGTTGGCTATCCTCTTGTTTTGCCTTTTGATATGCCTTTACACCTTTTTCAAAATGACCTTCTAAAATTAATGCTAAGGGTACAATTTCATTGCTACCAATCTGAGGACTTTTAGATCGAACAGTTTTATCAGCTAAAGTCTGTACAAGTTCTTTTTTACCAGAACTTGAATCTATATCAAAACTCACCTTGAAATTCCAGTCTCGCATAGCGAATGTATTTTCCCCAACTTTGATAAGTTCCACCGGAGCATCCACATTGCGAACTGTCATCAGTTTACCATTTTCTTTATAGACTTTGATAAAACCATATTTTTCAAACTTGTAGTTCCCTAAATGAGAATTTAAATCTTGCGGACTTAACGGCAGAATTTGATTAGTTGGTGCAATATAATTGGGCCAATGGTAGACTAATGCAACGGATCTCACGAGCTCATTGATAAACAGGGGTTTGTTGGTGTTTGTAAGAATCACAACTCCGTCACCACTTGTTTTACTTCCAATAAAACCACTACTAAATCCCTCATTCCAACCACCATGGGTCACATAAACCTCTCCGTTGTAATTTTCTAGAAAAATGCCCAAACCTATAAAAGGTTCAATAAACGGACTCGTAAATTCTTCTGCCATTTTTTTGGAAATTACCCTACTGCTTTTGCCACTAAGTGTATTTTGAATATCGATGACAAACTTAGCATAATCTTCGGCCGTAGACCACAGACCCGCAGCAGCCTGCTCCGGATAAATATGGTATCGTCCCTCCACTTTACGTCCATCGACACCATAGGCTGTTGCTGTGAACTGCGCTTGTGCTACTGGAAGTGGCTGTGCAAAACTGCTGTTGTGCATAGCAAGAGGGAGGAGCACTTTTTCATGCATAATAGTCGTAAAATCTTTCCCCTCGAGGTCCGAAAGCATCTGTTGCATCACCGTATATCCACCACCTGAATATCGAAAATTAGCCCCCGGAAGCTTATCAACAAAAACTGCAGGAGTATTGGACGGATTTACGCCATCCAACACTTGAACAGCAGTAGGAAGAGGATCACTTACCTTATAACCAGGAAATCCACTTACTGTAAAACCAGCAGTATGGCTCACAATATTTTTTAGTGTAACTTTTTTCGATTTAGTCCATTCATTTTCAGAAACTTTCCATGACTTCAGATATAGATTAACATTACTATCAGGGTCTAACTTTCCCTCTTCCACGGCTTTCAAAGCCGCATAAGCGCTTACAGGCTTACTCATCGACGCTACTTGGAAAAGTGTTTTTGAAGTTACTGGCGTTTTAGAATCAAGATCTGCATAGCCATACGTTTTACTCCAGATAACTTTTGAATCTTTTATAACAGCTATACTCACCCCAGGAACGTTATAAAACTGCATCCGGGAAACGATATCCCAAGAAGCTTCGCCCTCAAAACGGACTGGTGGGATTAATCCAGCTTCGACCTTGGAAATACCTTCTTGAATCGTCATGTGAGTTTGTGCAGAAGCATTTCCCACCAACATTCCGAGAATAATTGTAAGGGAGAGCGGTTTTATAATTATCATATTTATCTTGGCTAAAAGTAAAAATTGAACACTGAATTCCTTTATGATTTGCAAATGAATTACTGATATGTATTAATCGATTGCGACACTTTCCAGTTACCGCCGTCATTGACCAAAGTTACAAGATCAGTCTTCGTAAATCCTTCAAACTGCATGGTTATTCTCGCTACTTTATAATCAACGGAATTTTCTACGATTGTGGTACTCGTTTTACAGTTCAGTTGATCCCCTTTTTGTTTTTTTAAGAATGAAACGACTTCTGAACGACTATTGGTCCGCCCTTCTTTTGCGTTTATCTTTTGTGTGAAATCTGAAGTAAAAAGATTTTCTAGCCCTGCTGATTCACCCGCAGTCATAATCGCTACGTAATGGTCGATAGCTAGCGCTGCTGTCGATAGATTGACAACTGTTTTTTTATTCAGTACTTTTGGTTTTGCGGTCGCCATAGTGAAAGTCGATATTACGATCAAGGCTACTGCTACGAATGTGTTTGCTAAAGTTTTCATAATGTCTTTATTTTTATATTGATGGTTAGTCGTTCTTTTATTGATTCAAAAATAGTTTGTAAATCAATCGAACACGATGACATTTAGACTAAGCTCAGGAAAAACTCGGTGAATACAGGGAATTTATAGGTGAAAATATGTACATCAACCTGAATTGCAATTGCGCCAAATAGCGATACTTTCCAAAATTTATACAAGACGATTAATGAGGGCGATAATGCTACTGATCATTTCAATAAAAACTCTATAAGATGAAGGATCAAACATCATCTTTAGCCGTCTTTCTTCCACCAAAAAAGACCGATAATCAGGATGTGATTTCCTTCAATATTTAACTTTTTGATCCTTATATTTGCAGAAATTAGAGAGGCCGAAAAACGACATCTATCACTTTATTTTGTTTATTAAATGGATATTGAGAAATTACATTACCTACAGACATTCATTCATTATAGCTTACATTTTTTAGCTCCAGGATTACTTTCTTATGTGTTTTTTAGAAAACAATGGAAACGTGCCTGGTTAATCATGATTGCTACAATGCTGGTTGATCTTGATCATTTGTTAGCGACTCCAATATTCGCACCAGATCGTTGCAGTATAGGCTTTCATCCACTTCACTCCTATTATGCAATTGCAGTATACTTTATCTTACTCTTTTTTCCTAAAACTCGAATTATTGCGGTTGGTTTACTCTTTCATATGTTAACAGACTGGCAAGACTGTCAATGGCATTGATCAACAAGATCTTAAAAGGTAATTATTAGATAATCATACCATTGATGATCAGAGAAAAAACAAAGAGCGCAACTATTAATCATAACATCAAGAGCAGACTAAAACCATTATTTTAGAACTGATTCACGTTCATTACCTATTATCGACGGACATTAAAAACTAGACTTTGATATTTATATCCCGAAGCTAAATGAAGCCAATTTTAAAACTAATATTTCTTGCAACAACAGTTCTATTGACAAGTTGCCATTCATCAGCACAATTAAAAGACAACTATTCAACAAAAATTGATAGTTTACTGCTAACTAAAAGTCCACGAGATTTTAGTGGGGTAGTTTACATTGAACAAAATGGAATAACAAAATATGCAAAAGCATACGGACGAGCTGATTTAAGCAAAGAGATCCCCTTAAAAATTGACGACAAGTTTTCTACCATGTCCATAGCCAAACAATTTACCGCAGCACTTATTTTACAGCAAGTAGAAAAGGGGAAAATTGATTTGAAAAAACCTATTCGTAAATATTTGCCTGATTTGAAATATACTTGGGCGGATACCGTCACCGTCCATCAACTGCTCAACAACACTTCAGGATTATACAGCGACGATATAGACAAACCATTGAAATTTAAACCAGGATCTTCATTCAGTTATTCTAATGTGGGTTATTATGTTGCGGGACTTGTTCTTGAAAAACAAAGTGGGAAAAGTTTTGAAGCTTTAGTGACAGCATTATTTAAAAATTGTCACATGAGCGATAGCTATTATCCAAATGAAATCAATAGCCAATTACTAACAAAAGGACATACCATCCTACAAGACGGAACTTTTAGACGCAACGAACAATTAAGTTTTGATGCTAACAATACTTTTGGCAGTCACTTAATTGTTACTGCACCCGATCTTGCAAAATGGAATGCATGTTTACATCAGGGAAAAGTTCTAAAACCTACCATCTACAAAGTGATGACAAGTTATGTTATAACCAACACACATCAGCTTTTCAGTAAAAATCCTATTGGTTACGGCTATGGTTTGCGAATAAATGATAAAGACAGTATTGCTGAAATTGGCCATACAGGATTTCACCCATCAGAAGGTTTTACGGCGGTTAATTTATACTATCCAAAAACAAAAACCAGTGTTATCATAATGGAAAATGTAGGGAATGAAAATTTTGATATTGCCTATCATTTTGAACAGGAAATCAGAAGAATCTTTAAAGAAGGCAATCTTTTGAAATGAAGATGAGGCCTACACTTCATGGCTATTCAAGCAGAAATGTGGGCAATGAAGTATTCATTTTCAAACCTGTTAACTACACATTTTTTAAATAGCTCCGCAAATTTAAAAACTACTATAATAAATACGCTTACCCAATCATAGATAAGCGTATTTATTCTGAATGACAGAACAGTTTAGAACTTCCAAAACGATAAGTTGTCACATACCTTTCGACAACAACTCCGCCGTACTGCGCTCATAACTTCAATAAGACTTGTAAAACCCAAATCTGTCTTAATTCCTAGTAGTAGTACAAGTATCCGCATATAGATTTACAGCAAAAAAGTGACATCCGGTGCATCTCTATCTATAATAGCTGTACTTTTATTTGATGCTTACCGGCCACAAGCTCCACCGCCTGTTGATCTTTTGCATTGCTAGGCGGCGAAAAAGTTGCGGTCGAATTGGCCGGAACTGTTACATCATAAATAACAATATTCTTATTCTTTTTCCATTTTGATACAATATCACCATACGGCGAAACATGTGTAACCTCGGAATGATCCAGTGTTTTCGGAAATATGGGCTTCAGCAGAATATGTTTAAATCCAGGCTGCTCAGGATCTGGTAAAATCCCACCCAAAGATTTAAAAAACCAGCCCCCTATTTCCCCAAACATCATATGGTTATCCGATATATCTCGCTTCGCATCAAGATCCCAATTCTCCAGTAATGTAGTAGCTCCGTTAACGACCCACCATCCCCAAGATGGATAAGAATCTTGAACAGCTACTTTATAAGCGGACTCCTCATAGCCATTATTTTTGAGCGCATTCAGCAGGGCTTTTGCTCCTAATACACCAACATCTAGATGAAAACCGGATTCCTCAACTTTTTTATTCAGATTAAAAGCGACCTTTGTTTTCACATCTTCAGGAACAACATCCCAGTGCAGGGCCATGCTCAATTCAGTCTGCGTTCCACTTCCATAAATTCCGGTAGAGCGATTCAGAAACTTTTCATTAATCGCCTTTTTGATTTTCTTACTCAAACGATCATATTTCTCATAATCATCCTGTTTTCCAAACATTTTCGCAGCAGCAGTCAGAATTGTCGCATCCACATAGAAATAGATGGACGATGTCAATTCTAAATTTGAGGTAGACTTAACAGGTACCCAGTCTCCACGTCCAAAAGTAGTCAGTGCTTCCGGACTGATACGATCTACATAATCGACATAATTCTTAATATTCTGGTAGGAATCTTCCAGAAGCCTGTTATCGCCATAAAACATATATACCTGCCACGGAATAATTGCGATTGTACTGGTCCAGTCCAGTCCGTTTGCATCACCATATCCCCAGCCACCTGTTGGAATAATATCCGGCAAAACACCGTTGGGCTGTTGCTCATCACGGTGATCGGCAATCCATTTTTCATAGACAGTTATTCCGTCAAAATTATAGAATGCTGTTTCGATTGCCAGGTGGCCATCACCCGTCCAGCCATTCTTTTCCCGTTGCGGACAATCCGTAGGATACCCCATGAGATTGGATAAATACGCATTATTAGTAACCTTCCAAAGATCGTTGACCAACTTCGACGACGTCTTAACCTCACCCTTTGCAGGCACATCACTGTGGACAAAATAAGATGTAATATTCAGATCTTTCAAGTCCAATGGTTCACTACTGGATACCTCTACATAACGGAACCCCTTATAGTTAAACTTTGGCATGAACTCATCCTGCTTTTTGCCACTCAGTATTAAAATATCCGTTTGAAAAGGATCAGTCTCTTTGTCACCTCTAAAATAAACATCAATATTAGACTGATCCAGACGTCCATCTTGATGTAATCGTTCTCCGTGTTTAATCTTTAATACCGTTCCTGCTGTCCCACTCGCTTTCACTTTAGTGATGCCTGACATATTCTGTCCCAGGTCAAAAACGTAGGTTTTGTCATCTATTCTTTTAACACTTTTGGGCGTAAAAGTATTTACCATACGAATTGGAACCGTCTGTTGCGCCACAATCAAATCAGCAGGTGCACTACGATACCGCACACCATTCCATTTTGAATCATCAAAATCCGCTTCATCCCATCCTTTCTGCTCCAATCTCGCATCATAATGTTCACCTGTGTAGATACTATTGAATATAATGGGCCCTGAAGAAGTTTTCCAATCGCGCTCTGATGAAATTGTCTCTTCCGTCCCATCGGTATATACAATACGTAAATCCATGCAAAATGTAGGACGGTTGCGCCAAGGCGCATTGTTAAAATCCCATACAGCAAGTGACTGATGATTGTACCAACCATTTCCAAGTATCACTCCAATTGCATTATTTCCACTTTTAATCTGTGCAGTCACATCATGGACAACATATAACAGCCTTTTATCAAATCGCGTGTACATAGGATCGAGGATGTTCTTTCCAACTTTTGCTCCGTTTAATGAAAGCTCATAAAGACCCGCTGCCGCTATATAGGCCCGAGCATACTTAACTGTTTTATTCGTTGTAAACTTTTTGCGAAAATATGGTGCGGGTTTATCATTTTCATTCGCATGATCACTAATCCATGCACCTTTCCAGTTGTACCTTGCCATCATGCCCGTTTCAAAAGAAGCAACGTCCGAACTACTTGGTCTTCCATCCTTATCCCATACAGTAACTTTCCAGAAATATCGTGTCAGTGCATGTAGATCTTTACCCGCATAACGGACAAGAATATTGTCTTTCATCAGTTTGCCAGTATCCCATATATTTCCTTTATTATTGACGATTGACAATGAGTCAGTTCCCACTATAACTTGATAGGCCACTTGCTTAGCCCCCTGCCGATCGTCTTTCAGCATCCAGGTAAATCTGGGTTGCTCCACATCAATACCCAATGGATTGACCAGATGTTCACATTGAAGTGCGATAGGTTCAAAGTCAGCTGCCTTTTTCTGACCATAAAGATTGCAGGAAGCACATAAGCTCACCAGCAATAGTATATTTTTCATTCTTGATTTATTGTTATTCATCTTTTCAATATGCGTATAACTCGTATGAATCATTGGCTTAGGTTTATCTATTTTTCAGATTAGCTATAGGAACGCGCATTCCATGACATCAACCTCAAAAAGATTATGCTAGCAAATTATAATTAGACGTAGATAAAACGGGTTCCAAATAGTATGCAAACAGACCAAATATAAGCATTATTGATACAATAACTGTCCCGTACCAACCTGCTCCTGCACGTTAACAAAACAAATAAGTAAGAAAAGACTAAAGAAGGGGAAATTACACACTGTATTTAAAACTAAATAATTTAAGACAGCTTACCCATTCTAATTTTAGCTACATTCTTGTTCATCAAGTGCCGCACCAAAATACGATACAAAAATTTCTTGATCGGATTTAAGATCTGTTCATGCTTAGCATAAAGCTCATCTGGCGTATCAAATAAACCAAAATCTTCATTTATTCCTTTATCCTGAATATAGGTATTGTTTAAATTCCACTCTATTGGTGGATTTTCAAAATTGCTGGTATATACACCATAACCACAGAAAATCTTTTTACAATCTTCATACTTCTCCTGCAATTTTGACAAATACAGCTTGTCCACAATAACACCTTCCAGCGCGTACCATTGATCACCCACTTGCACTTCTACCCAACTGTGCAAGATGTTTCGAGGTGTAAGTACATACCAGATTCCAGTAATTGCTCCCTTTTGCAGTGCTTTATCAATTGTAAAACCTCGAATGCGATTTGGAATTCCTGTTGCTCTTAGCAATGTCATGAGCAACGTTGCTTTGGTATTGCATTGTCCATAACCATCTTTCAAAATTTCAGAAGCGGAGATATCGTCCGATGCATTGTAGCCGAATTTTATTTCATCCCTCACAAAGTCATAAATGGTTCTGATTTTTGCAACTTCATCAAGTTGTTTCCATCGTCTTTGCGACACTAATTTTTGAATCGACAAGTCGCTATAATTTAATAGCTTGGATTCCTTTAAATAATTGTTCATCCCCATCCCGTTTATATAGCAAAGATCAGTATTTTGAAATGAGGAAAATTGTATAAACTGGCTATTTTAACTTAGATAAAAATTTTGGTGATAATCCGAATGTCTCTTTAAAAGCTCTGTTATAATGTGAACTATCCGTAAAACCAAACTGATGTGCAGTTTCAATTAAAGATTGCGTTTGTACTAAAGACAGAGACTTAATGAGTTTATTCCAGATCTGATAGCGTCTGAAGTTCAAATTTGTCTGCTCCTTAAACAGATGTAAAAAACGGGTTTCAGATAGAAAACAATTATTCGCAATCTCTTTAAGTGAGACGACACGGTCAAAATTTTGTTCTAAATATTGGATGGCTCTATATATTCTGTCATCTCCAACATGATTTTCAGCTTCACAACCGCATTTAAAATCGATCAAAACCTGACAGATTTTGTCCGTAAAATCGGTAAACTCATCTGGGGCTAACAGATAAGAATTAAACACATCCGACAACTTTTTTAAATCATGGTTTAAGCTGGTGATAGAAGTCTTTTGATGTTTTTTTGACAACATATGCCCAACACTACTAAGCGGATTAATTAAAAGAATCAAAGTCGCTTGAGCAGATGTAAATTGATGCAAAACATTACTGTTGATGTAGCAACTTGTAAAATCCTTTTGTGTATTATATTGATCTGTTACAGTCAAATGACCTCGAGAGGCGAGACTGACCTGTATGGCATAATGTTTATGTAGGACGTTATCATCAAACTTTCCAACAAAAAGTCCCCAACTTGGAGTTAAATATGTTTTATTTAGAATTTTATCATTCATTTAAAGATTATTAATCGTTGTAATATGCAAAAAATCTTTGCGTATTCAAAAATAGTACTCGACTTAGAACCTTTAATTCGGTGACATCTGAACGATGCCTGATCATCATAATATTCATACCTTTTTTAATAAAACGCACCTACCACGAAATACTGCAATAACTTTAAATACTTGATCGCGTTATAATTATTCCATTGTGCTTCAGACGATCCATCGTTATAAACTATTTTTAGATTTAAATCATAATCATAATATATTTTTAGGCTCATCACAGCATTATAGTCAATGCTATTTCCCGCCCTAATTTTTGTAAAAAAGCTTATCAGTTTGTGATTCTCATAAGATGCATCATCCTCAACAATTCGATCAATATTTCTAGAAGCTTCAGAACTGGGATCAGATCCATAAGTGCCCCTCAAGAAAAAATTAAGTATTTCAACTCCTTCATCAAGTTTTGTGCTCGCTATCGTTTTCTCCTGCTGATCATATGCTAGCATGAACAACAAACTGAATAAAATAATCAATGCATGATTAGCGATTTTTCCAAGAGTAGAGTCAATAAATTGAATAATCATTTTTAATTTATATTTTTCATGAATCTCAATGCCAACTATTCTACCAAAAACATATTTTACTCATTAACAGGTTATTGAAGAATGATAAGAACAACAGGTTAACCATAATCGGACACTACCTGTTCACAATCGAACAATCTAATCAATGACCCATATTTATATTATGAAAATTCTTTAATTTTATCATCTCCCTTTAAAAGAATTTTTATGAAAGTATACCTTCTGCCGTTTTTATTCGTTCTATTCGCTTGCCAAAATAAAATTGAGAAGCAAACCGGTATAAATGAAAACATTAAAAAAAACTCATTTAACCATATCTCTTTAGAAAAAGATTATGAAGAGATATTACTTGCTATACTGATCTATGATTCTTCATACCATGAATTAATGAAAACTAATAAACCCCAAGCATTTATCAATAATCAATTTATCAAAATTTCAATTGATACACTTAATGATGAATTACCACCATCGCCAAATGGTGTAACAATTAATGAATTACTTACAGTAATAGGTAATACTGCTCTAGATTCTATCGGATATTTTAATCAAACAAACAATTTAAATACGGTTTTTGTACCAAAGGAAATTGCTATTGTATATAAAGTATTGGACGGTAATAAATTAAAAATGCCAGAATATTATTTTTCAAGATATGATTTCCACATACCTATCTTATCACATAATGGAAAAAAAGCCTTTGTATCCCTAGATTACAATTGCGGGCCTCTTTGTGGAGGAGGATCAAATTTTATCCTTAACAAAATTAAAGATAAATGGATCGTCGTTAAACATAATGCTACATGGATTTCTTAATATTTCATCAAGGAAATAAAATCTAATTGTCCACATTGGGCATAATCAATTAAAATGCAACAAAATTTGAAATTAACCTTGAAATATATTACCTTTAGTATGAAACCAAAAGCGGGTTTAGGGCTGTACTTAAAGGCTTTATCACGCATAATTATAAATCATTAATTACAAACAATGGATAATTTAAAAAATTATAAGTTCGGTGTATTCTATTATAACCCTTCAGACCCTCGTCTATTAGTACCTAAAACACGCTCGAGTATACACGGATACACATTGAATTTTGCAAAACCCATCAGTTCTGTCATATTGGGCATATTCATCTTCCCTGCTGTAGCACTTCTTTACCTAATTTTCAGAAGCTAACTATTTTAAAATATCATTAAGAGCATAAGCACTTTCCTAAACAATAAGATGCGATTAAAAACGCTCTAGAAAAGCTTGAATGAAAGTTATTATATTGATTTACGACAGAATTTTTCATTAAAACTGCGGGGACAACATTGATAATTTTAATAAAATTAACGAAGCTTTATGTAAAAAAAGTTAGGGGAACGAATAAATATATGAAACAATGTTCGCTATTATTTTCATAAAAAAGGTTCAATCACCGCGATTGAACCTTTAGAACTTTAAGTATAGAAAAAATAAAAGCTCCCAAAATTTAGAGAATAAAAATATCTTTGGCTTCAGCGGCTGCGGAATATTATTCTTCAAGTAATTGTTTAAGTAAAAGCAGTTTCTGTATTACCCATGATACAATTACTGCATTGAAAAAAAACTACAGGATAATAACGTTCTAACTGACACAGCATCCCTTTCATCCCTAATCTTATCATTTCTTTACGATTAAATATCTTTAGGACTTATCTCTTGAAGCACTTCAATCAATTTCGCCGCTGTTGGACCAGCGGATAGTGGGTTCTGCCCGGTAACCAAGTTTCCATCGCGCACCACATGCGGTACAAAAGGTACCGGAGCCGAACCGAATGAAGCTCCCAATTCTTTTAATCTGGATTCTAATTTAAAAGGGATATAATCACTTCGCATTACGAGATTTTCCTCCATATTAGTAAAAGCAGTCACGTGCTTACCAACCAAGAAATCAGGATCTGTTTGTGCAAGGGCGACTAAAGCCGCAGGACCATGACACACAGCCCCGATCGGTTTATGCTCTTTGATAAAGTCCGCCAGTAAACGTGACACCTCAGGATGTCGAGCCAGATCCCATAAAGGACCGTGCCCCCCTGGAATAAAAACACCATCAAAGGCAGAAGATTGAACGCTTTCCAATTGAACGGTATTCTTAAATCTTTGCTGTGCGTTTTCATCATCCAGAAACTTACGGTTATCACTAGTCAAGTGTTCGGTTAACTTACTCATCGGATCAAGAGGTGGTTCACCTCCCAATGGACTGGCCAAAAGAACTTGATATCCGGCCTCTTCAAATTTATAATAAGGGTCTGTCATTTCACCTAACCATACCCCAGTTTTACTATCTGTCCCATCCATTCTATCATGGGAGCTCAATATCATGAGTATATTCCGTTTATTTTCCATTTTAAAAATCCTTTAAGTAAACATGGATGCCAATAGACAGAGATAACAATTCGAACAAAGCAAAGTTTGCAGGCATACTACCTAATCTAGGACAATAAATACCTCAAATGTCACTTAATGAACATCTACACAACAGTAGGATTTTCATTCAATCCGAGAATTCTTTAGTCAAAGATCACCAACACGGTGCAAACCCCAAACAATGTATTTGATAATATGTCATACTTCACAGAACACTTAACAAATCACATAGCACTTACGGTCGATTTCAAAATAGTTTTACAGAATAACGATTACCACAACTGAACGATGTCCCGAAACACAATACAATGTGCACGAAAAACATAATTACAATCTGTAAAAGGCCGGTATATTTGTTTAAAATTTACAGATTTGAAACAATTGACCATATCCATACTCTTGATGACGTTCTTATTCCAGACGTTTAGCAAAATAGGTATGCTCGTTGATTACAAATTAAACAGGATCGAATACCTTAAATCCTGTCAGAACATTGATAAACCGCTTCTACACTGCAACGGGCAATGCGTACTCATGAAAAAACTGAAGAAGCAGGCTGAAAAAGAAGCAAAACAAGCAACCGTTAACTTAGAACAGTTAGCTTCTATTCATCATCTTGACACCTTCGAATTTCCGAAAAATAATCACATTGCACGACGTATTACCAAGCACTATCCACAAGATATGAGCTATACTTTCCTTTTTGCAGAAACAATTTTCCACCCACCCCTCTTTTCCATCTAGTTGCAAAAAAACAAGTGACATCATCTGTCATTTGAGTCTTTTCATTTTTCACATTAATTGATACCTATATAGGCTATCCAGTACACGCTATTCATTATTTTGAATAGATACGCTGTATCGTATTCATTTTGAGCAATAGCTATTGCACAGATTAGCCATATACAAAATCATTAGTCATAACACGAAGATAAATGTTATCAAAATATAAACATACACTTCTTGGCTGTGTATCTATTGCGCTGTTCATGGGTGTGGTAGGATGCACATCATCCAACCAAAATAGAGAACTGCCTATTTTAGGAGAGCAAGAAATTATTTCCACTTCAAAAGATGGTATTACACAAATGGATACCCTATACCATCATATACCTGAATTTCGCTTTGTCGATCAAGATAGTAACTGGATCAGCAACGAAGATTTAACTGGTAAAATATACCTTGCCGATTTCTTTTTCACCCGCTGTCCGACCATTTGTCCGATCATGTCAAAAAACATGCTGGAGGTGGCTAAGCATTTTCAGCATGAACCACGCTTCGCTATTATATCTCATACCATCGATCCCGATCATGATACACCGTCGGTTCTGAAAACTTATGCACAAAAATTGGGTGCACCAGACTTGTGGAAATTTGTTAATGGCCCAAAATCAACAGTATATGACATCGCGGGAGCTGCAGGTTATTTTTCATTCGCAACAGAAAGCCCTGAATCGCCAGGGGGCTTTGACCATAGTGGAGTATTTACACTCGTAGATGGAAAAGGTCATGTGCGAGGTGTATACAGTGGTATTGAAATGGACTCAGTCCAAGTTGCAATACAAGACATTCAGCTATTATTAGACAAACGTTAACCGATTAAAATAACATCAATAAATATGCATACAATAAAACTAAACACACTCATATTTCTGGGACTGACAACCGTATACAGCTGTAATAACGCCACAAAACCCAATCCATCTCAGATAGAAAATCAGAGTGTTACTGATAATTCCGATCTATCTAAGATGATCATGCTAGCAGATACAACCTTTGAAGGACATCAGGTATCGCTCTGGACCCCGGATAGTCTGACCAATAAATTTGAAAGCCTATACCTGAAGTTTGAAGATGGAAAAGGAAATCCGGTATCGGATCTAGCAGTGGACTATGAAATTAAGATGGATATGGGTATGATGGCACATAGCGGTCCTTATTCCCCTCTCGTAAACAAGGGTAGAGGTATCTATCAAGCGGATGTGGTATTTATCATGGCCAACATGAAAGATATGGGCAAAGGCTGGTTATTTAAAACCTTTCTCAAAGGCAAAGATAAAACGGATACACTAACTTTTGCGCTACCTGTCCAACAAACTACTATACCACGCACAATACCTACTGGTACAGCAACAGATGATCGTGTATTTGTATCCTGTTTACTTCCTCCTGAACTGCCGGCAGAAAAACACAAGATCGAATTTGCTTTACATAAAATGGACAAGGAAAACTTCACAGAGCTTAATGACTATACCATAGCCGTAGAAACATTTATGCCCGCAATGAAACACGGTTCTTCAGAGAATGAAAATGCGGTAAATAAAGGTAACGGACGCTATTCTGGAATAGTCAATTTCACGATGCCTGGCGAATGGATCGTAAAAGTAAAGCTCCTTAAAAATGGAGAATCCGTAGCTCAGGATAGCCTAGTTTACCCGATCAAGATAAAATAAAGAGCAATCCTATTCAAAAAAATAATCAAAGAAAATGAAAAACTATTTAAAACAAGGAGTATGCAGCCTCCTCTCGTGCATCTTTTTATTAACAGCTTGTGAAAAAGAAACAGTCGTTCAACCTAACATTGATGCAGCATCAGGTAGTACCACTTTAATATTTGATGCCCGATATGGTGATGCTGACTTCGAATTGAACAAAGCATATGATTATAAATTCACCAATACCACAGGACAATTCGACTTTAAATATGAATTTAATCAACTGCGCTATTGGGTGAGCAACGTTCGTTTAGTCAATGCTGCTGGTGAAGAATTTAAAGTGCCTGAATCCTACTATCTCATCGAGGAAAATGTTGAAATTCCAATACAGGACGGATCCTTCGGTAAGAAATATCCTGCAAATAAAAGAGAGCAGATTAAAATCGCAGCGATACCCGCCGGTGAATATACGGCAGTAAAATTTGCTATCGGAGTTGATTCAAAATACAACGACAATCTGACCTTGCGCGCTGGAGAATTATCCGCTCTCAATGGTATGGCTTTTGAAAGCTGGATGTGGCTCACCAGTTACAAATTCTTTGTCTTAAATGGAAAAATGACCTGGGTAAAAGCATCTCCAGAAGCTCCGGCTTTACAAACATTCTTTTGGGACTTCGCTTCCAATGATCTCTATGCTGAAAAAGAGATCAAGCTAGACAAAGCAATCACGATTAATGCTCAAATGACGACCAATATCAACATGGAAATGGATGTTAAAAAAGTAATCGACATTGAAAACCCTTGGTCCAACAGGTTGATCAGTGCTTCCCAAAAAGAGCTGATGACACAACTAAAAAACAATTTGCTGACAAAGGCTATCACTTTAAAAAGCACAACTGCTACCGCAACCAAGAAATAAGATGAATAAAAACAGAGGTTTACAAGTAGGAGCCATCATTTGCTTTGTAGTGAGTGTATTGATGCTATCGTGTCAAAAAGAGCAACAGGGCACCCTGGAAAATGACCAAGCTCCTACCCCTTTGTTATTAAAAATTCCGCCACATTTCCCCAGACCAATCGAAATGCCTGATAATCCACTCACAGTCGAAGGAGTACATTTAGGTCGGCAGTTGTTTTATGACCCTTTGTTATCTGCAAATATGCAAGTCAGTTGTGCAAGCTGTCATCATCAAGAACGAGCATTTGCAGATGGAGTGGCCCTTACTGCGGCTGGTGTATCTGGAAAGAAGCTGGAGAGACACTCCCCGACTTTAATCAACTTGGCATGGGCAGATCAAGGATTTTTCTGGGACGGTGGAGCCAAAAATTTGGAATCCCAGGCCTTTGGACCGCTTACACATGCCGATGAAATGGGAATGTCCTTAGTCACTTTGGCCAACCGTCTGATGGCTAGTGAACTTTACGTCAACTTATTTCAGCAAGCTTTTAATGAAAAACCATCAGCACAGGGTGCCGCAAAAGCATTGGCGCAATTCCAGCGAACCTTGATATCGGCCAGTTCACGTTATGACAGTTATCGAAGTGGACAAGATATGCAGGCGCTCACAGCAAGTGAACAACGTGGCATGCATCTCGTCATACAAAAATGTGGTGGATGCCATCGTGGTGAACTGTTCACAGACAATGCTTTCCATAATAATGGTATTGACGATGACTTTACCGATGACTCGAACGAATGGATACATCGCGGACGTTATCGCATATCTTTTAATCCAGGAGATCTCGGAGCCTTTAAGACACCAACACTGAGAAACATAACACGCTCTGCCCCATATATGCACGATGGAAGATTTACATCGCTTGATCAGGTGTTGCAACACTACAGATCCGGTATTAAGCATAGCCCGGTCACAGACCGACTTCTTTACGATCAAAATGAAAACCCTGGCATAGCAATGAGCGATGGGGAAATGAACGATATAAAATCCTTCTTGGAGGCACTTACAGATGAGATATTTTTAAATGAAACCAATTTTTCTAATCCGCATAAAAATGAAAACAGAAAAAAATAACATAAACAATAAAATCGTACTTACAGCGATGATGTTACTCTTCATCGCCCTTATAACTGCCTGCAGTAAAAAAGATGCACCAGCTCCTGATGCCGAAAAGACCGGGCAGTTTTCCATCGAATTTGACAACATTGTAGGTGAAGAAACTTTAGGCTTCGAACCCCGGGTTTATAAAAATGCAAAGGGAGAATCCTTTAGAATTAAATTACTACAATACTTCATCAGCAACATCAAACTCTATAAAGCAGATGGCAGCAGCTATACAGTACCTCAGGATGACAGTTATTTCTTAGTAAATGCAGCAGATCGTACCACACGATTTACGAAAGTAAAAGTACCCGAAGGAAACTATGAAAAAGTCGAATTTATCATTGGAGTGGACAGTTTACGAAATACAATGCCCGTCGAAAAGCGGACTGGTGTATTGTCCTTTAATCCAGAAGAAGGACACGAAGGTGGAGGTATGTATTGGGGATGGAACAGCGGTTATATCTTCTTTAAGATGGAAGGTTACTGCGATTTGATCTCCGACAATCAACAGGGAGATCCCACTGGAAATAAACAGTTCAAATACCATATCGGTGGGTTTGGAGGTTACAATGCCCCTACCTTGAACAATATCAAGACAATTACAGTAGATCTTAAAACTGCGGGCATAGCGCAGGTCAGAGCAGGCTTGCGCAGTAATGTCCACCTGTTTGTTGATATCATGAAAATATTCAATGGCCCCCATACATTCAGCATCGTCGAGCATCCCAATGTCATGTTCAGCGAATACAGTGTCAATATTGCCAATAACTTCCCACATTTTTTCACACATGATCACACTGAAAATTTTGTAAAGAGTGAAGACGAATTATAAAAGATGAAAAAAATATTCGTACTAATTGGAATTGTAGTCCTCGTATGGGCATGCAAGAAAGGTGAAGATACACTACCGGAACTCTTCACAGGCTTTGTAAAGCCAAATAATTTTCCGGAGCCAGTTTATAATTTTACTAGAAACGCGATCACAAAAGATGGATTTGAACTAGGTAAACGCCTCTTTTTCGAACCGCGCTTATCCCGTAATAATACCATCGCCTGTGGCAGTTGCCACATCCAGTCTGCTGCATTCACCCATCATGGTCACGATGTGAGCCATGGTATTGACGATCGGCTAGGCATACGCAATCCCATGCCTATTATGAACATGGCCTGGCAAAAAGAATTCTTTTGGGACGGAGGTGTATTTGATTTAGATCTTGCAGCAGTAAATGCGATCACAAACCCTGTTGAAATGGATGAAACAGTGCCCAACGTGCTCAAAAAATTAAGAGCACATCCCGACTACCCAACACTGTTTAAAAAAGCATTTGGAACAGATGAAATAACAGATGCACGTTTTTTCAAAGCCCTATCGCAATACATGCTCATGGCTGTAAGCAGCAACGCCAAATACGATCATGTGATGCGCAAAGAACCAGGTTATGCCTTTACCGAACAGGAAGAAAAAGGCTATCTATTCTATCAGAAAAATTGTTCCTCATGCCACAGCGAACCTTTATTCACCGACAGAAGCTACCGTAATAATGGGCTTGCACCCAATAGAGTAAATGACACGGGTCGTGATTCCGTCACGTTAAATGCCGCTGACCGATATAAATTCAAAGTGCCTAGCCTTCGCAACATTTCCTATACCGCCCCTTATATGCACGATGGGCGTTTCCTGACCTTAAACCGGGTCATTGAACATTATCGTACAGGCATGGTCGACTCTCCGACCCTCGATCCTATTTTTAGACAGGCTGACGGCTCTCTGGGCATAAAAATGACAGAAGAGCAGAAGGATAATCTTATCGCTTTTCTAAAAACATTGGATGACCGTGATTTTCTCACAAATAAACTACTGGCAGAACCAGAAATAAAATCAGGATTTGTTGTGAATTAGGCAAGTTCCTTCGTCATTTAAACCATACATTTTAATGAATAATATCATAAAATAAGACACAAATGAATAACGATAATCGAAAAAGTAAAGCAATAATTTACACCTTATTAACCATCATGGCATGTGGCCTAATGATCCCCTTATCAAAAGCCTGTGACATCTGTGGATGTGGCGTAGGTAGTTATTACATCGGCATCCTCCCCGATTTCAACAAGCGGTTTATAGGGCTAAGATATCAGCATAAATCACTGCTTTCGCACTTAGGTCCTACCGGCAACCGGACTCCAATTACCGCCGATGAAACTTATCAAAGCATGGAAATGTGGGGAGCTTGGAATATTGGTCAGCGTTGGCGAGTCATGGCAATTTTGCCCTATAACTTCAATACGCGCAACATAAAGGGCAGCGGAGAACAAGGGAAAAAAAATGGAATGGGTGATGTCGTAGCGATGGGCTATTACAAAATATTTGAAGAGGCGAAAGGCACCGCATCCAATAAAATGCTCGTCCACTCCCTCTGGATAGGTGCTGGTGTCAAAGCCCCTACTGGAAGGTATGATGCCGGTGAACGCAGTAATGCCGCACAGGACTCGCCAAACAATTTCCAACTAGGAACCGCCAGTACAGATTTTATGTTCAATCTCGCCTATGATGTAAGGCTCATGGATCTGGGCGTGAATGTCAATACAACCTATAAACTGAATACGGAAAACAAATACGATTACAGGTATGCTAATAAATTTACAGCCAATGCACTCGCGTACTATAAATTTAATGTGAAGAATAAAGTACGCATAGCGCCAAACGCCGGCATCACTTATGAAACACAGCCACAGGATGTCGTATTCGGCAAATATGATGTCGCACAATCTGGAGGAAATTCCACGACCGGTATAGTGGGTGTAGAAGTCAATATGGGGAAAATATCATTTGGTGGAAATTATCAATCTCCCTTAAATCAAAATCTTGCAGGAGGGCGTGTTGAAGCTGGCAATCGGTTTTTAACTCATTTGTCCTTTAGCTTTTAACACAAATTATGAAAATATTACTAAAAAAATGTAGCAATCACTAAAACCAATAACTTATGAAATTTATCAGTACACTTTTCATGCTCCTATCCTGCTGCACATTGGGTATGATCGCCTGTCAGACCAACAACACCAACGACTCCAAGACTAAAATTGGAGAATCTGAAACGGAAGAAAAAACAACTGTAACACCGATAACAGACTTTCTAAAACAAGGAAACAAAGGTATTGGGAGCATCACAAGTTTCGAGCACAAACCATTCGATCAAAAATTAGCCGATGAAGGCAATAAATTATTTATTGTTAAGTGCACCATGTGTCATGAAATCAAGGAAGATAAAATAGGTCCAGCACTTTATGGCGTCACAAAAAAAAGAACGCCAGAATGGATGATGAACATGATCTTGAATCCCGATAAGATGTTAGCGGAGGACCCTGATGCGCAATTACTCAGTAAATCTTACGTCGGAACAATGACCGCGTTAGGACTGCAAACCCAAGAAGCAATAGCAATTCTGGAATACCTCAGACAGGAAGATTCCAAATAGTCATTTACAGCTCCTCTATCAAGGAAAAATGAACTGTAAACAATAGTATCAATAAAGGAAGCAGCAACCTTTATTACGATAGCGCAAAACATTCCTCAATACAAGTTCAGCGTGTATTGAGGAATTGTAAGCGATCAAAATAAGATCTTTAAATCTTACTATTATTCTTTCTAAATCCATCCGGACTAACGCCAAATTTCTTTTTGAAAAATGTGATAAAATAAGATACATTTTCAAATCCCAGCTCAAAAGATATCTCCGAAATATTCTTGCCGGAATGAATCAGTAGATTTTCTGCTTCCAGCAACACATATTGACGGATTAATTGACCCGCAGATTTACCGCGTCTTTCCTGACATAAGCGATTGAGATAATTGGTCGTAATAAATAACCGATCAGCATAAAAAGAAGGTAGACGCTCCTTCGCATATTGCTCGCTAATAAGGCGCTCAAAAGAAAGAACCTTCTCTTCCTTTTCGTTTTTAACACCGACAATAGCTTCAGGAAAGATACTTCTACCCAGTGTTCCTAAAAATATATGGAGATATGAACGCAATATATCCTTCGCATCCGGATGCTTATACGCATATTCTCGTTGCATCGTTTCCAAAATCATAGACAAGCCCAGCCCTTCCGAAAATGGAACATGATGCGGCTCCACCTTCTGCTTCTTTAAAAAGTTAAAATGATGCAGGACATGATCATTGTAACGTGCTGTGACAAAAGGTTTTTCAAATAGAACGATCCAACCTTCTTTTTGCTCTTTTTCAATTGGAAACTGCAGTTCTGTACCAGGACCGAAAGAGATAACCTGCTGACATTCCAGTTTACTCAAATAACCGTCGATAGAGAGCTGCATAGTTCCAGATATCAAATAGATGACCGTATAAAATGATCTTCGATTTGTCAAATGCAAATGCTGTAAACAGCTGTAGTCGTCTTTAAGATCGAAGACAACTAAACCAATATGATCGGGATCAATAGTGTTTAATGTGAATGTATTGATATTTTCTGTTTTAATAACCATAAATAATGTAATTGTAAAGTGAGATAACCGACTAAACAAAAAACAAAATGGGTGGCTTGAAAATAAGGCTATCCGTTCCCTCCAAAATGAGATAGCGTCGTACAAACACGTCGGAGCATCGCAAATCAGTAAAATCATCGTCAGACTTCACTAAAAAACAGGTCAGCGGAAGATAAACACTCAGATCGATCTGCTTCGCTTTAGGAGCAGGATCCTGTTGTTCCCTTTCCTTTTCCACCTGCTTATCGATATAACAGAATCCACTACAGGTCACTGCAGGAGTAAATCTGTTTATACACAATGCTGTTGTAATATATTCGCGATTGAGCTCAAAACCAACACAGATCCAGGTACAGCTAGTCGCTTGTATGAAAATGGCTAAGACAAGGAGTATCGATAATTTAACGCGCATTAAAAACGGTATAAATAATAGCATGCTGCAGTCATGAATATTGACTATCAAACACGAGAAATGCAAAATAAATAAGGGGGCCTAGCTATCGGTTTATTTCAAACAGAGATAGCAAGATTATTAGTCAGAAAGACTCGATGAGGGTATTAACAACTAGGTGGACGCAAAATACGATGAACACGATCAAAAGTATAGTGTGATTTTCGCATATCAAAATTTGCTTTTTCAACAGCATTGTTTTGATACGAAGGGAAAGCGAGCACAGCAACCGGTGCTACAACAAATACATGCGATTCCTTTATTTTATTTTCCGTATTTTTCCTTTCATCCTCACGTGCTTTTTTCATTTTCTTCATCAAGACACAGGTACCCTGACAATGCAATTGAGGAGCATCTCTATTTTCACAAAGATATTGCGCTATATAATCACGATTGATATAAAAAGCACTTATAATCATTATACCCCAGCATGCCTGAATAAGCATGAGCGTAGATAAGAAATATAAAAGTACTCTTTTCATAAAGTTCAAAGATAATACATTAATAAGGAACTTAAAAAAGTTTTAGAGTTAAATAATAACTTCGCTCACCCCAATAATAGGCATGTACCTGCCGTAATATCATATTAGGATGAAGCCGCTTTTCATATCTAATTAGAAGAATACGCAAATAGCGATAAACATATTTTGAAACATACAGTTGATCAGCAAAAAAAAACCTCACTCGCATTATGGTATACAACAAGACATTTCACAAAACCAAGGATTACTCCTTTAGCTCAAGATTAAATGGATAGATTGTTTACATAATCATAATATTCGCTTAATCATTAATCAGCTCGGACATTTTAACTTTGTTCAAGTATGGAACATATTAAAGCGATAAAAGAAGATAACCATAAAGTTTTTAATCAGATCTATGAACAATATCACCAGCAGATTTATAGCTTTATTATACTGAAAACGCGTTCTGAATACATTTCTGAAGAAGTAACCCAACTCACGTTCATCAAACTATGGAAGCAACGTAAGCAATTAAATGAGCATCTAGAAATTCATATCCAAATTTTTGGAATGGCCAGACAAGTCATGATCGATCTGCTCCGAAAAGAGTCCAACCGTTTTAAATATGAAGGCGAATCGGCAAATACCCCATTCACGGACAGCTTAATTACTGCGATTGAAAGTAAAGATCTCTTGAAGATCATGGAGCAGGATATCGAAAATATGCCTAAAATGCGTCGCCTGATATTTGAACTAAGTCGGAAACAAGGGTTAACACATAAAGAAATCGCACAACTCTACTCCATTTCTCCAAAAACGGTCGAACACCATATTGGTAAAGCCTTGATGCAACTCAAGCAGCATCTTTATTCGATTATGCTATAAAATAATGTCCCAGCGATCGATTAAAAAATAAATTCGCCCCTTACAACGCATCACACTGACAACAAAACATATACCTATCAAAAAGCTCTTCCCCCTGCTAATTCCTAAATTAAATAATTGTTAACTCGCTAGGGATATCCCCTTGAACCACGTAATGCTATTATGAGGTTCAGAAAAAACAAAACAGGCAAGCAGCAAAATCGTCTTGACAAGCAATACATACGGAAGCAACTATGGAAAGATCCATCCATAATTGATGATATATTTCCCGATCAAGAATGGGAATCACATCTGGGAGATGTTGACCAGTTTATCCCATCGACTAAAATGGCGCATCATATACATGACGAAATTAGCACGGAAAGTAAACAAAAACAGGAAAAGAAGAATAACAACATTTACCTCAAGCGATTTAGCTATTACGCGGCAGCTGCAGCATTGCTACTCGTATCGTTGGGCATGTGGCTATGGATAAAACCAGCTTTTGATAACAACAGTCCAACTTTAGTTGAGTGGCAGGAAAAAACAGATCTCAAAAAAGATACGAGCTGGGTTTCAGTAACCAATAACCAAAACTCAATCCAAACGTATACCCTGCCCGACCGATCTACGGTCAAACTATTTGCGCAGAGTACCATACGTTACCCGCAGTACTTCACAGATCACAGCCGGGAGATCTATTTAAATGGAAAAGCTTATTTCTTGGTATACAAAGATGGTTCCCGCCCATTTAGCGTATACGCCAGTGCAACAAAAACGACCGCCTTAGGTACATCCTTTACCATTGATTCGCGCAGCAGCTCAAAATATATAGCTGTGCAATTACACACCGGAAAGATTGTTGTTGCATCTATAATGGCCATTCCTACATTTAAAAATGTTTTCCTAAAAAATGCAGGTGAGTCCCTGTCTTTTGATGCAAACATGCATCTCGTAGCGCATCACAGCGGTACTGTAAAAAAAGAAGCAAGTACGAGCAAGTCCCCGAGTCAGAACAAGCCCAACGGCTTGCTTGAACTAAACAATATACCTTTGTCGGAGGTTTTTGCTGCCCTCAGCACGACTTATAACACGCCTATAAAAATAGGCAAACAGGACATTTCCAAAATCCAATACACTGGCAGTATAAACCCGCAACTTGAACAGTTACAAGACGTACTTGCAGTCATCTGTCTGATTAATAACCTGCGCTATGTACAAGAAACGGATGGTTCTTATACCATCTATCGTCAAAATGAATACAGCAACGATCAACTATAAATCCATAAAATCAATCACTATTTAAAATCATGTTTAACAAACAGAACCAATTCAGAAAAAGCGTGTTATTCTTTGCACTATTTGCGACGGGGCTATCCTACGCACAGGCGCAACAGGATCAAGTAAAAGGAGCAACACAAGATGAAAATGGAAAGTTTTTATCTGGCGTCAGCGTCAAAGCCCTAAATCGGGAATCGGGGAAAACATTCACGACGAGCTCTTCCGAAAAAGGACTTTTCTCTTTTCACAACCTGCCAGAAGGAGGTCCTTATCAGTTTATATTTTCTTCGGTAGGTTATCAGCCAGATACGCTCTCGGGCTACAGTGTGCAACCCGGAAGGCCATTAGCCTTAAGCGTCAAACTTATTCCCATGTCCACAACACTCGATGAAGTCGTTATCGGATATGGACGTATCGCTCGAAAAGACCTCACCAGCTCCATCACAACAGTCAAAGCTGAAGACATGAATGTCGGTGTTATGACCTCCCCTGCTCAGATGCTTCAGGGAAAGGTCCCGGGCCTGACCATATCAACCAACAACAGTAATCCTAATGCAACCCCATCCGTCAGTCTAAGAGGTGCTTCTACTTTGAGAAGTGGCGAAGCGATGGAACCCTACTATGTGATCGATGGCGTACCCGGAGCATCACTCGCACTAGTAGCACCAGACGATATCCAATCGATCGATGTGTTACGCGATGCATCAGCAACAGCGATATACGGTTCAAAAGCCGCAAACGGGGTCATTATCGTTACAACCAAACGCGGTAAAGCAGGACAGGCAAGCATTAGCTACAACGGTTATTTAGCGATAGACAAGATCGCAAAACGCTATGAAATGATGAACGGTGAACAGTACCGAAATTATATTGCGGCTAACAAATTCGCGATGGAACCGACCGATGATCTAGGAACAGATACCGATTGGCAACGAGAGGTAGAGCGAACGGGTATTTCCAATAATCACAATGTCTCTTTGATCGGCGGAACCGAAACAACACAATACAGTGCCAGTCTCAATACGTTTAAAAACAACGGTATTATCAAAGGAACAGACCTGGGCCGTCAGATCGCACGCGGATTTGTACAAACAAGCGCGCTGGATAAACGGCTTACGGCTTCTTTTAATATCAATACCAGTATTACCAAACAAAATGATGTCCTTGCCCTTGGCGATGGTTTAAGTGTATACGACGCGATGTATTACTACTTGCCAGTATCCCCTGTCCGGACAGAATCTGGCGCTTGGTTTGAAAAAACAGACCGTTCGCAATATGTGAATCCGCTATCATTAATAGAGGAGAATACCAATTATACCAAAACGAAAATGATACAGGGACATGCCAAACTTGGTTATAAAATATTACCGAGCCTAACCTACAACATCGACCTGTCCCTGCAAAACCGCCAGTATAACAACGCACAGTACTACTCGAGTTTATCCATGGCAGCACGTAATCAAAATGGAAAATCGATCCGTGCAGCAGTAGAAGACGAAAGAAAGATCATGGAAATGAATCTAAGCTTCGATCGAACATTTGGAAATGTCCATAAGTTTTCAGCTCTTGCCGGTTATTCGTGGGAAGAAAACAACAATGACGATGGATTTCAACTGACAACTTCAGACTATTACGATGATGGTTTAAGTTATTATAATCCCGGCATGGCCAATGTTGTCGATATTTTGGGATTTGGCAATTATTACCTTTCAACATTGCGTATGATCTCTGTTTACGGACGTGTAAATTATGCTTACAACAATAAATACCTTTTTCAGGCGACAGTAAGGCGTGATGGATCTTCGGCATTTGGTGCAAACAACCGATGGGCCACCTTCCCTTCTATTTCAGGAGCATGGAGACTATCGGAAGAACCATTTATTCGCGATATGAATTTCTTTGATGATCTAAAACTGCGTGCCGGATATGGCGTCAGTGGCAATTCTTTAGGTTTCGATGTGTTTACCGCTAGACAGGTCTATGGTGCCACCTCGAGTTTCTACACCGATGCTTTCGGAAACGATCTCCGTACTCTGGCTGCACTTCGTAATTCAAATCCCAATCTACGGTGGGAACGCACAGGGATGCTTAACCTGGGTATCGACTTTGCATTCCTGAAAAATAGATTAAGCGGAACCTTGGAATATTACGATAAAAACACCACCGATCTTATCTACGACTATGCCGTGTCCACAACCAAATATCTCTACCGCTCACTAACAGCCAATGTCGGTGAGATCAACAACAAAGGAATTGAACTGACCCTAAATGCTGTCCCCGTAAAAACGACACATTTCAGCTGGAACACAGGGATTGTGGCCTCGCACAATAAAAATGTGGTCATCCGTATTACGAATCAGGAATTTTCAACCGACTACGTGGATTTAGCAGACTTGGGTGGCGCCGGTCAAAGTAATGCTTTTCAGCAACGCCTACAAGAAGGTGCACCTATTGGTCAGTTTTATACCTGGGAATGGGCAGGTTATAATGATGCCGGTATCTCGACTTTTTATGTACGCGATGCGCAAACGAAGGAACGTACAGGTGAAACCACCATTACCCCGACCAATAAAGACCGCACCGTAACGGGAAGCGCACAGCCAAAACTGACTTTAGGCTGGAACAATACCGTAACCTACAAAAACTTCGCTTTAACCGGTATGTTCCAGGGTGTATTTGGTCATAAGGTCATGAATGCGACCCGCGCCCGACACTCCAATGTCGTAGGCAATGCCGGACAGAAAAATCTATTGGCCAGTGTAATCGACACGGAGAAAGCAACAGATATCAACGCACATTATTTATCAGACCGTTACTTGGAAAGTGGGAATTATCTGCGTTTAGCCAATTTGGGCCTTTCTTACAACATCCGCAATATCGGTGGTCAGTTGAAAAATGTAAAGCTATACGCTTCGATGAACAATGTCTTTGTGCTCACGAATTACAAGGGAGTAGACCCCGAGGTAGATCTTGGTGGCCTTACACCTGGTGTTGACAACAGGCAGACTTATCCACGTACCCGTACCATTTTATTCGGTCTAAACTTCAACCTATAATCAGCAAAACAAATCATGAAATCAAAACAATATATCCGCCTATTTACCTTAACTACATTTGCGGCAACATTAGTTGCTTGCACCGATCTTGATGTGGATATCAAATCACAGTACACTGAATTTCCAACCACGGATAAAGCGGCTGAGGCCATTTCAGCTGACGTTTATGCCGCATACCGAAGTGCACTGGGCTACAACCATTGGATGACACAAACTTTATCATCAGACGAAGCAGTCAGTCTTGCATTAGGCACAGATTACTATGACGGCGGTAGATTCCGCGAACTTCATGTTCACAACTGGACTCCCGACAACGCCATTCTTCCAGATGTTTGGAATGCCGCCATGTCAGGCATCAATCTATCCAATAATGTATTGGCTATTTTTGGAGATAATGAAAGCGATAAGGCTGCGCCTATGCGCGCCATGAGAGCTTATTTTTACTTTATCCTGATGGATAATTTTGGAGGAGCACCACTGATCACAGGAAAGATTGACCAGATTCCGGATCGCTCCTCAAGAGCCGAAATCGCCAACTTCATCTCCAGCGAATTACTAGCCGTCAGAGATCGTTTACCCAAAGAAGTTTCTCCCGCCACATATGGCAAAGCAACGCGTTATATGGCCGATGCGCTACTCGCTAAACTATACCTCAATTGGTCGGTTTATACCGCTACCGATGTAGCTTCCTACACCCCCAATATGCCCAATGAAAAACTAGCACAAGTCGTTGCAATGTGTGATGATATTATTACTTCAGGTCAATTTAACCTGAGCAGCCACAAGTTCATGGAAAAATTCCGCCCCGACAATGGTCCTCAGGTCAAAGATTTCATCTTTGCCATGCCTTTCGACCGCGAAAAACAGCAAGGCATGACATATGCACGTTTTTGGATACACCGCAGCGGACAAAATCAATTTGCCAAACTGCCACAAAGTGTAGGCGGCACATTTCGGGTATTACCTACTTTCTTAGCCAAATTCAACCTCCAAGGTGACGACAGAAATGCGGCTTACATGGGTGGACTACAGTACTATTGGTCGGACTATGCACCAGATTTAAATCGTCCGTTATTAATCAAAACCTCTAAAAAAGGCATCGACCAGGACTACACAGGCAGCGATGCAAACGTAACGTTTGACTGGCATATGGAAACAACAAAAGAAATCAAACTTCGTCCCGATGGAGGTCCGACCCTCAATGCAGGAAATGATCAAAAAGGCCGATCAATGGGTTACCGATCGGTTAAATTTTACATGGATGTAAACGTGACAGCGGCAAACAATAGAAACCAAAGCAATGATGTACCCATCTTCCGTTATGCCGACATTTTGTTAATGAAAGCCGAAGCCATCCTCCGAGGAGCGGCACCTACAAATGGCGAAACACCGATGTCGCTGATGAATCAGATACGTGCTTATGTCAACGCACCTGCTTTAACAGCCCAACCAACGTTAGCAGCGATATTGGACGAACGCGCACGAGAATTTTCAGATGAATCATGGCGAAGAAATGACCTGATCCGTTATGGAAAATTTGAAGAAGACTGGGGCTTCAAATCCTTATACAGCGCAGGATTATCCGAACGCTTTCGCCGCATATTTCCGATCCCCCGACCGATCATGGAAGTCAACACAAAATGGAAACAGAATAGCGGATATTAAGCACAGTTGAGTATGAAAAGAAGAGAATTTGTAAAAAGTACATTAGGAACAGCTGTGGCTACGGGGCTTTCTGCCGGACCTTTAGCGACTTTAGCCACTGGCGCAAATCGAAGAATAGAAAGTGAAGATATCAACAGCCGATCTTCACTAAAGGACGAGTACGAGCTGCATTTTTTAGCGATCGGTGACTGGGGGCGTAATGGTGCCGATCATCAAGTCCAGGTGGCACAGCAGATGGGGAAATGGGCGAACGAGCATCCAAATGATTTTATTATCTCAACAGGTGATAATTTTTACCCATCAGGAGTTGTCAGCGAACACGACCCCTTATGGCATTATTCATTTGAAAATATTTACACCGATTTCGCCTTACAGTGGGACTGGTATCCCATATTGGGCAACCATGATTACAAATCCGATCCCGATGCCCAAGTACGCTACAGCAACATCAGCCGTCGATGGAAGATGCCAGCACGTTATTACAGCAAAACATTTAAAATCAAGGATAACGATGAAGTCCTGATCGCTTTTATAGATACAAATCCCTTGATACCAGAATTCTATCAGAATAGCGAATATGGGCAACATGTCAAAGGGCAGCAACCAGAAAAACAACTGCAGTGGTTAGACCATCTACTGCAATCTTCTAAAGCAAAATGGAAGATCGTCGTTGGTCATCATCCGGTCTATACAGCAGGTCCCCGCACAGAAAATTATGACACATTAGCCGTGAGAAAGGTCTTGAAACCCCTGTTAGAAAAACATCGTATTCCGTTGTATTTGTCTGGACATGAACATTCCATGCAACACTTAAAAGTACAGGACAATTGTTTCCATCAGTTCATCTCCGGAAGCGGATCTGAAGTAACCCCTGTCAAAAAAGGTTTAAGTTATAGCCGCTTTGAAGCTTCAACTTATGGGTTCATGTACTTCGCTCTAAATCAACAACAATTACAGGCGCAGTGCATCGATCACGAAGGAAAGATGATCTACAGTACCATTATCCCCTTAACCCCATAGGTATATCAAATAAAACTCCCGAGGTACTGCATCCCTCGGGAGTTTATCTATGAGCTCACATTTAAATTTCAACATGGCCAAGCACTTATCGTATTCAGGTATAGTCTCATACGGTATTTATGCAAAATAACAAAATGCCCTTCCTATTCCGGAAAATCAGGCATCGCTATCCGACGTTGTGTCGGATTACTCAAAGCCTGCAAGAATGCGAGTACCGCATCTACTTCTGCTTTAGAAAGATCAAGTTTCTTTAATAACGGTGAAGGGATCGGTCTTGTCTTTTCATCCACCTGCACCCTACGCTGTATAGGAGCCGGATTACCCAGATTATATAGTTCTACCACATCCCTAAGCGTGGGAAAGTTTCCGTGATGCATCCAAGGTCCGGTCAAACCCACATTACGCAATGAAGGTGTCCGAAATGCCCCAATATCTTTCTGGTCGCCTGTTATATGGTAATGTCCAAAGTCCTCCTGCTTCGTTCCATATAAAGTCTGCCCATCGTTATGAAACAGATTATCCGAAAATAATGGCGTATTATGGCAATTAATACAACGTGCTTTTGTTCTAAAAAGATGAAGTCCTTCTAACTCCTGATCATTAAGTGCATCGGACTGACCCGAAACAAAACGGTCAAACTTAGTAGGATAACTCACGATACTACGCTCGTAAGTTGCTATTGCCTGTTGGATGCGCAATAAATTCACCTGATCATCTCCAAAAGCACTTTTAAAATAAGGACCATACCCCTTGATTATGCGAACATGTGCCACCATCGTATCCAAAGACGTATTCATCTCCACATGATCCTGAACCGGCAACAAAACCTGGTCTTCCAAAGTTTTAGCTCTTCCATCCCACATAAAGCTCTTGTAATAACCGACATTATAGAGCGTCATGGCATTGCGTTTCCCCTCTTTTCGACCATGACCATGCGCCAAACTCTTACCGTCGCCAAAACCGAGCTGCGCATCGTGGCAACTCGCACACGAAAGTTGCTTCGATGCCGATAATCGCGCATCAAAGAACAGGAGTTTCCCAAGTGAGGCCTTTTCTTTACTAAAAGGATTTGACGCCGGATATGCAACAGCTGGCAAAATACCGATATCAACAAATCCCTGCTGAACAGAAGCATCCAAATGCGGTTCAGGCCACTGCCCAACATCACCACTGCTATAGCGGCGACGAAGATCAGCCAGAGGTAAAACGGTATCCACCTGATCCACAAAAGCACTGATCAGCATCGGTAAACAAACTGTTAATGCTATCAAAAACTTATTTCTCTTCATCAAAATCAACGAGCCCCTACTTAAAAACCATAACTTAAACGTACACTTCCTACCTCACGAGTGCGACCCAAAGGAGCCAAATTCACGCGATCCAGCGCACTCCCTAAATCTGCTTTTCGGTACGTATACGTACCGACCAACTTAATGAAATTACCTTTTTTAAGACGCTGCGTAAACCCTAAACGTAGCTTACCTCCCCATACATCTGCCTCATGATAGCGAATATCATGGTAAAACACATACTGGTGAAAAACATTCTCGTTAATCAAAGGAAGCGTCCACGAAGTACCCATGTTTGTTTCGGCAAAAGCAGTCACCCCAAACTCCACCTCTTGATTTCGAGTTGTAGCATAAGTCAACAATGTAGACAAGGCATAGTCCATCCGATCATAATCCAATCGAGTTTCCGTACCGCCGTCATGGCGTACCTCATGGGTATAACCGATATTTGCCTCATAAAATTGCTGCCACTTATTCTTTTTAATCAAATACGAAAGATCTAAGGTTTGACGCTCCTTTCTGTACACATAATTCTGTGCATTACCACTTTCAGTGACCCAGTCTTTACCACTATGGTTCAAGCTATTAAAAGAAGCCAGATAGGTTTTGTTACCCCGTTTTAAATTCCACATGAGCTGATAACTCAACTGATCCAGATTAAACTTACTCAATTCATTGATCCGCGAATCATTTCTAAGTGTCTGTCGATAGTGCTGCACCTCCTGTAGGTATCCAATATTTCCGTAAAATTTACCCAGATCACCGCCCCAAGATAAATAACCCTTCGCACCATAACGCTTCATATTATTCTGGTAAAACATATTGCGCTCACTAAGCCAGTCGCTCACTTTCCAACCGTAGCCTCTCACGATGTAGTTCATATACGGCGATTCAACAGCACTTAGCGCATATTGCTCATTACGGTAAGCTATTTCTACCCGTTCTTGACCATAACCATATTTTCCCTCTAGCCCGAGCTCCCATCCTGAGCTAATACGGGCACTGGCTCCAAGACTTCCATTGACCTGAATCGCATCGATTGTGCTCCTAGGGTCGTTGTTACTAAAATGATTGCCTACATGGTAATCCAGCCCACCAAAGACCGAGTATTTACGATCTGCAAAATACTTCTGCCCCCTTGTCTGAATGAAGTAATTGGTTCTCTCATAATGATTATATCCATATGAACCAAAATACCAGGGCGATGCTGGATTTTCCCGCGTTTGATGCGCAAATCTCGTGCTATCTTCCGTACTACGGTTATAAGCAAATCTTCCCCAAAGGCGAATATCTTTGATCGTTACCGCACCCTCCGAATTAAAATTGATATTTTTTATTTTCTGCGCATCCTGAGCGGTGCGATATTCACCACTTACCTGACTATACCCCATTTGAATAAGGCTGTATCGAGGTTCCACAGACTTCTCCAACCACATGGGGTTATCCACGGTATACGCACGTATACGACGTGCTATGGTATCCTGCTCGACAGCATGTTGCGCATATACAGGAAGATAAGTCCCCCAGACACAAAATAACAGTCCTACTATATGTAATTTCTTCATTGAATCGTATTATTTGTAATCAAGCCCCTAAACTAGTCCGCAAATCCCTTTGGGTTAGCTTTAATGGACACAAAATCATCCTTAGAATTATTTGAATCCTGCAGCACCCGCCTGCCATTAACCAGCTCTTTTGTTTTCCGAATCACAGCATACGAAGATCGCGCCCCACCGTCAACAGCCGTCCATCCCGCATCATTTTGAGCAGAAAACTTTTTTGGATATTGTGTTGAAGTAGAAGACTGAAGCTCAACAGCATCCAGTATAAGATCAATCGGTACCTGAATATAAGTCCCCGAGGTATTGACACGTCCATCAGCAAAAGGCAATCCATAGCCCTTCCACTTCTTTTCATTCCATACCTCATCTTCACGAAAGATAAACCAGCTCTGTTGCGCTGCCTGATTCATAATCAGATCTAACCCACTACCCCGGCGCAGTACCTCAACATTCGGAACATTCGGATTATCAACATCCGATGCCAATGGTCTTGACGTTCCGATATAAGGAGCATAATAAGCTTCAAAGTCAGCGTTGCTGAGATCTACCGTTAAACTTGGATCTTGAACAGCGATCACTTTACCATCTGCTCCTTCATATGGTGCTTTATGATTAGTTGCCGTAGCTGCTAGGACAATACTTTCACCCGGAGCAATCGGATAATCCCGACCTCTACCCGGTAATCGGAGAATCGTTTGCGCATAAACGTAATCGGCATTTGCCTTCATATCTGGAGGCATTTCATAAGATTTACTCCAATCGTATTGTTTACTATTCGCTTGGTAAGCGTACAGCGCATTGTTACTATTTGCTCCATAGGCTTCAGCAATACATAAACTATCGGCATATTGAACCTGATTTGAATTGTTAAAGATCTCAATAAATTGATCTCTAAAACTTGCACCCAAGGTCGCATGCGAACCCGCATAATAGATCTGCTTGATCACCAATCCATTTGGATTAGAATTGCCGCTTACCAACGACAGATCCCAATGATTTTCAACTTCTCTACCGACCATTATTTCCTTTATTTCGGAACTAAAAGTTACGTCAAAGTCTTCTTCCCTGTTCAACAATTGATTGAATAGATCGACCTTAAAACTGATCACAGCTTGGATTCTATACGTATTTGGCGCAAGATCCGGAAAAGCAATATGTCCATCCTGCCCAGTCTTAGCACTATAGATCAATTTTCCCTTTAACGAATAGATATTCACCGTGATGGTGTCCACAGGTAATTTTTCTTGATATTCCTGACTTGCATAAGTAACATCTGCCGTGATATCCACCGGCCCATTATTTGGCGTCAGTTCCTTTTGACAGCTGCTAAATGAACCCGTACAGATAAACAGCAGCATTAAATATTTTTGTAATTTCATATACTTAAAGTTTAAGTCGTAATTGTGCACCATAACTCGGTTTACCATTCGGAATAACCATCGTATTATCCGATCGTTTATACTGCGGACGATAATTGAAAACATTGTAAACATGAAATGTTAAGCTCAAGCGCTTACTTATTTCTTTAGATAAATTGAGGTGAAAATTAGTATATACCCCCGGTTGGTTTTGGTTTCTCACTTCCTCAATAGGGATCAATAGATGCTTATAGTCAATATTTTTTTCATCAAATTCATTAATCTCATGGTAGACACCATTTTCTGTAAAATAACCCAGCGGAATACCGTCAGTCGCTTGTGTATTGGTTCTATTCAAAATATTAAATTCGGTCGTAAAATTTAATAAGAGCTTAGCCTTTGGAATATGCGTACTCGAAGTAATTGCGGCATTACTTGTCCAAGTAGAACGCTCAAATACAGGATATAGACCTGTCACAGCATAATTTGGGTTATTGGTATTATTGGTGAAATTTCTAAAATTTTGAACCGGTCTATAAATTGATTTTGTGATCCCGCCACGCAGATTAAGCGATGTCTCAATCGCCGTCCATTTTGGTGTGGATAACATGAGTTCAACACCTTGATTTTTTGTGGTTCCACCATTCACAAAAGTATAGCGGGACAAACGATGACTTTTAGTTCCTAAAGTAACATAAGGTACCTCAGCCTCTGGATCAGGATTGTCTACATAGGTTGGCAAAATGATCGGTGTATAAGACATTTCGGAGTATACATCCCGATAATTGCGTTTACTATACACATTCACCCCAGCTCTAAATCCGCGGTGCTCATAGGCTACCGAGAACTCCAACTGTTGAGAAAGCGCAGGTTTCAGCTTGCTATTGTCTGGTGTAAATTTATCAACATAGAGCAAGTACACACTATTCGCCTCATCTACGGCACCATTATCTTTTACCGCAGTCTTTTGGTATAAGGGGATTTCATAGAAAACGGGACCTGGATATAACTGCGCCAATCCCGGTGCTTTACTTCCCCAACCATAAGCTAAACCAATACGCAAATCGGGTGTAAGCTCATAATTGATATTTGTACGCGGTGAAAAGGTTACATAACCTTCAAAGAGATCCAATCGTGTACCCAACCGCACATTCAGGTTACGGTCCGCTATAGTGGTTCTAAAAACATCTTCAGCATATAGACCGATTTGATTTTGAGCATGTAGCCGTGAAAAATCATAATATCGTTCCGAGCGATTGTCTCCATTTGCAACCGAGGTATTATTTCGCGGACGTGTCGGATCAACGATCTGCCCCCGCCCCTTGTTTTTAGAATAATTATAAGAGGATCCAAAATTCAACTGGTGCAAGATATCGCCTGTATGGAAACTACCATTCAAATCCAATCTGGCTGTAAAATCCACAGGCTTTCCCTCCAGATTGGTCACTGCCGTGTAGATACCAGAAGCATATTGTCCATTGGTGATTCCTACATCAGTTGCATCGGTATATATGATGTAGGTATTATTCATATACTGCTCTTTGTAGGTATTCTGATAGGTCTCACTATAGCGTACATTAAAACCAATATTAGTCAAGAAACTATTGTCAATTCTATAATTGAGACGATTACCTATAGAAAAGTTATAAGCTTTATAGCGCAGTATGGTTGCCGTAGGATCATCCGGATCACGGCGTACATTATCCAGATGACGACCATAATCCGCTGTGAAGGTATTGGTAAAAGCACGGTCCTTTCCAGCGGCAGTACTCCACATCAGATTACTCCCCACACGGTCATACGATTTTAATTTATCACGGTTATCATTATACGAACGTGTAAAATTACCCCCAAAAGTAAAAGCGCCCAGTTTTTTTGTTTTAAACCCTTTTGTCAATCCGTATACCGTAGCATTATCACGAAGTTGCATATTAAAGTTGAAAGGAGTTCCACCCGCTACCCGATTGATAATAACAGCACCATTGGTCATATCCCCATATTTTGCGGAGGAAATACCAGCCACCACTTCCACACTCTCAATGTTGTCCGTCGCAATCTGACGTAAATCTGTTCCTCCAAACGTGTAATCACCGGTATATCGGTCGCCACGGTCAGCACTCCCCATCAATCCCGATATACCACCGCCCACATAAGAATTACCCATTCCGCTAATCCCTGGATTAAGCGTCTGCATATTTGCATTATTAGAAAGTGCTATACCATCCATAATCAAAGCAATACCAAACGAATTATTTAATGAAAAAGGATCTTTTGTCCCCAGAGAATTTGTCCCCATCGAAGCACTGCGCAGATTAGCTTGTTGCACCTGTTGTAAAGAAGGCGCGGCAATCTTCTGTCCAGGGACCAAACTCAACAGGTCATTAAGACTGAGCGCTCCTGACTGCTCAATCACTTCGCGGTTTATATACAGCGAAGTATTACTTTCTAAATTCTGATTCGTACGCGGAGTTACTGAAATTTCCTCAAGTCCCACACTTAATAACGGTAAGGTAACAGTCGATGCAACTGTCTGCTGTTTGTCCAGCGATAGGTTTATGGTTGTCCCCTGCCTCCCGATCATCGAAAAACGGACTTCGGCAGATTTAAGACGGTGTGCCGGAAACTGGAATCTGAACGAACCATCTTGCTCGGTTAAAAAATATTGGTTTAGTTCTCTAAAGAATACCGAGACCAATGATAACGGTAGTCCTTCCTCATCAGTAACTTTACCCGTTAAAAGACCTACAGAACCGTTATTAATTAAAATATTTCGTCCCGACAGCTTCATCTGTAAGTAGGTCTGCTGCTCCAGACTTTGTAAAATCTGAGTCAGAGAACCACTCATCTGTAAAGAAACCTTACGATTCAGATTGACGGTTTTTTCATCATATAGAAAAGTATAGCCCGATTGGTTTTCGATCTGCTCCAAAATAGATTTAAGCGACTGACTTTTACTTTCGACTTTAAGCTGTTGTGCAGTCACTGAAAAACCATGACAGGTCAGTGCGACACCAACAAATAAAGAACGAACCCAGATTGCGCTGGGCTTATTATTGTTTTTCATATTATTTTTTACGGACAATTAAGGTGTTCTCTTCAAGAGAGAAGTGATATGAGGTAGTTAAAGTTAATTTTTCCAGCACCTGTGCCAAGCTTTCATGTGCAATCGATCCAGAAAAATCAAGCTCTATAGTTGCATCAGGTTGAAAAACAACACCATATTTACGAGCCAGCTGTGAACCAATTTCCGAATAACCTGCGTGCTTAAAGTGTAGAATTCCTTCCATTGTTTCGCGTTCTTTGGTTCGATCAAAAGGTTCTATTGTATAAGTTCCTAAGGCTTTGTTATAAACAAATGCCTGTCCGGGCACGATCACCAGATGCATGCTCTCATTGGAGATTTCGACCTTTCCTGTAAATAAGGCAATCTTCGCTAATTTGTCTTCTTCAAAAGCATGAACATTAAATGAAGTTCCTAGCACTTTCACATCAAATTCACCAGCCTGGATAATAAATGGCTGGTCGGCATTATGTGCAACATCAAAGAAAGCTTCACCTTTTAGTGCAATCTTCCTTTCGCCGTGAGTAAATCTCTGAGGATAATTTAATGTCGAAGTAGGGCCTAATCGTACTTTTGTTCCGTCCATCAACTGCATGTTCATGTACTTACCTGCAGGCACTTTTTGTTCTAAAAATTCCACTGTTGCCATTGAGGATTGCAGCGGAACCTGTCTTTCCTGGTAGAAAAAGATGGAAATACCCAAAACAACCAAACATGCTGCGGCATAGGGCAACCATTTGCGAAACTGAAAGAAGCGGTTCACATGCAATTCATCAATCGCTTGAGACAGACGCAGTCTTTCCGTTGCAATCTCTTCCTCAGACGGCATAGCCTGGAGCTGTAAAATCAACGTTTTACTTTCTACGATCAAATGTTCATATTGCGGATTTTCTGCAATCCATTTTTGCCAGTAAACGAAATTTTCTGATTCATGATCCAGACAATAGTCAATAAAAGAAGGATCACAGATGAGTTTTTCTATAGTAGGGTTAACCATTGTTTTTCATGCATTTTAAGAGTAGTGCATGAAACCCTCGAATTTTACCTATTTTATTTATAATAATTTAAAATAAAAATCAAAATAGGCGTTAAATTACCTTTCAGGCTCTTTATGGCTTCGTAAATAACGTTATATACGGTCCGAACGGCCGCATTTTCCTCGGTTGCAATCTCTTCATAGGACTTGTTCTGAAAAAATTTCAGATCTATGTAGTGGCGCTGTTTTTTGGTGAGCTTAGCCAGTGCAGCATGCAGCAACTGCTCTTTCTCGATGATTTCCTCTACCTTTATTTTTTGATCTTCCACAGATTCCTCAAAAGGTTCATTTAGTATACTCTCCAGCGAAGACTGTTGCGATTTAAGTTGCCGGTATATAATCCTCTTCAACCAAACAAAGACATAGAATTTAGGATCTTTGATTTCCTGCGGTAGGCGTTCATGCTTTTCCCAAAGTTCATAAAATAGAATATGGATCGATTCCTTTACGATTTCTCTATCTTTACCGATAACCATACCATACTGGAACAGAGACCTATAAATAGCATCATAGAAAACAAAGAAACTTTCCTTATCCCCTTTTGTAATATTGACCCAGTGCGTTTTCATTTTCGAGGTCGCTAAGATACTATATTGTTTAGATTAATTCCAAATAAAAAATAACGAATACTTGGAATACTATTCTCCGAAATATAAACATTGCAACGAAAAATGATTGAAAGCTAATTGGTAGTCTAGCTTTATAAACCAAGTATTGATCGTGAATCCAATAATCGGTATTAATAATTTAGATAAAACACATTAAAATTTTGTTTTTAACAGGTTATAGATTATAAGTAAGTCATTTGATAGCGCACATAACTTTTAAACGCGACATATATTTTTCCTAGATTCGGAATCCTGATTCTCTCAGTCAAAATCTGCTTCGAAGACTTCTTTTTTATTTTTGCAAACAGAGAGAGGTAATACTTATAGGCTAAATACACACCAAATTTAGAAGACTTCGGAAGTCTTTTAATGCCCGATAATGCCTCCAGAAACTCATCTTTAATTTCTTCTTCTATCTGTTTTTTTACTGTATCGTCAAAGAACTTCATATTGATATTAGGAAAGTAAGTACGCCCCAGTATATGATAATCATCTTTTAAGTCCCTTAGAAAATTTATCTTTTGAAATGCCGATCCGAGCTTCATGGCATAAGGTTTTAGTTCCAGATACAATTTTTTATTACCCTCTGTAAATACCTGCAAACACATCAACCCGACTACCTCTGCCGATCCGTAGATATATTCTTCATATAGCTCAGCATTATATGCTATCTTTTTAAGATCCATATGCATACTGTTCATAAATTGATCAATAAGCTGGTGGTCAATACCATATTTATGTACAGTCTCTTGAAAAGACTGCAGTATAGGATTCAGGGCTATATTCTCCCGTAATGCCAAGTCTGTCTCTAACTGCAGTCTTTCCAAAAGTACCCGCCTATCATAAGCATAAAAGCTGTCAACAATTTCATCAGCCAGGCGCACAAAACCATAAATAGCATAAATACTATCCCGGATACAGGGTTTTAATGCTAAAATACCTAATGAAAAGCTGGTGCTATATTTAACCGTAGTTTTCTTACTCACTTCATAAGCGAGTTCATCAAACAGTTTTTTCATACGTTTATCAGTTAGGGTATTGCCTTCTCGACGAACTATTCTTGAGTTGTCATCATTGGTATTTTTCCATGTATACGCTCGTTATAAACTTATGCTTCTTAGCAGAAGCAACAGAGAAGTACCCCAGTGCATTATTAGATATATTTGAAGTAGGATTTCCTGGCGCAGCACCACCAGGATTGGCAGACTGAAAATCACTCCAGTATTGATAAACATTGGCATCAATACAATAGCGGATGACCTTCACTTCATCATTCAGTTCAAGATCAATTGTGCGGTCTGAGATCTCGTGTGTCACATACTTACCATCGTTGAACTTATCATTATACGTAGAGGCAAAGCGAATCGGCGAACCCTTGATCGCTATTTCATACAGGTAATGATTTTTTATTCCTACCGGATCGTTAAAAGTAAATGTTGGATAAAAGCGTTCCTCATTGAATACTTTTTCCTTTGTAATTCCTAACGAATCAATAGCTACGTATTCGGGCATCTGTGACTGGCTAACATAGTTAACCCCCTCCGATTTTACGTCAAGAAAATAAGTAATTCCAGGTTTGACCACAAAATTCTTGGCACGATAATATCCATCCCGATCATAGGTAAATAGAATCTCTTCCTTTGCCGATGAACGGACAACGACTGCAGCATCTTCTATGGGTGTATTTCTCCCATTTACACCAAACGCGATGGTCTTGGAAACTCTTATCGTTTGACCAGAACTTAAATCGTTTAAATTAGCTTCAATCACGGTTCTTGGACCAGCACTATCCAGATTAAGGTCAATTACCTCTTCGCATGATGAGCTTAAAAAAGAAGTTAAGGACAGTAGTAAAAAGTATCTTGTTTTCATTGTTTTAAAATTTAAAATTCCAGGTTACAGAAGGAATAATTCCGAACAAAGCGATTTTATATGCTTCAGCAATATTAGGATTATTTTCATTTTCTCTAAAATCCACGATATAAGCATTCCTTCTATTATAAGCGTTATATAACCCAAATGTCCAGCTCGACTTAAAGCGTTTATTTACCTGTAGAGGTTCGTAAGTCGCCGATAGATCTAAGCGATGATAATTAGGGAATCGATGTGTATTTCGATCTGTGTAGTAAAAAAGTGTCGTATTGTTAATTTCATACTTCCCGGCAGGATAGGTAACTGCATTACCCGTATTAAAGATAAAATTGGCACCTAAAGTCCAAATATCCGATAATTTATACATTGCAACCACAGATAAGTCGTGGGTTCGGTCCTGCCGTGCATTGAACCAGTTTCCCTTATTGATTTCATCAAATTTTCGTTCACTCTTTGAAAGCGTATAACTGATCCAACCATTGAGTTTGCCAGAATTTTTACGAAGGAAAAATTCAAGACCATAAGCCCTGCCTTTGCCGTATAATAGCTCTCCTTCCAGAAGATTATTAGCCTGCAAATCTGCTCCTGTGCGAAAATCGATCTGATTGCTCATGGCTTTGTAATAGGATTCTACTGAAAATTCATATAAATTATCTTTGAAATTCCTGAAATACCCCACCGCAACCTGATCTGCCAATTGAGGCTTGATATTTAGGCTACTCAGCACATACTGATCAGTTGGAAGTGCAGCAGTTGAGTTGGTCAGCTGATGGAGATTTTGCGCCAGCCTGTTGTAGGAAACCTTAATGCTGTTATTGGAATTTAAAAGATAGCTTGCTGACAGTCGAGGCTCAAGATTGATATAATGTTTGACAATTTCACCGCTCCTATATTCCTCCTGTCCAACAACGTCAGCAGCCTGATCAAAGCGATAATATGTACCTGGCCCCATAACCATAAAGTCTACAATGCGCACCCCATAAAGCATTGATAATCGATCAGTAGGCTTCCATTCATGGGACAAATACCCGCTGATATCCAAGCCATTTCGTTTTTCAATAGTAATCGAATTAACATTTGCATCTTCCCCGGCATTCAGACTGGCCGGTCGTATGGTTTGACGTAACGCATTCAGTCCAAATCGAAATGTTGACTTATTGGATGCATAATACGAAAAATCTTGCTTCAGATTCCAATTGCCTATTTTGGAAGCAATATCAAAATCCCCACTATTGCCGGTCACGCCAACATTATAATTAAATTCACTGTAGATCAAAGAGGTGTTGCTAAACAGTTTTTCATTCACAATATGGTTCCAGCGAACAGTTGCAGTTGCATTTCCCCAGTTAAATCCAAACCGATCTGCAAATCCCAGATCGTCTTTTCCAAAATAACCCGAGAAAAAAATTTTATTTCGCTCATTTATTTTATAATTCAACTTGGCGTTAAGATCATAAAAATACAATTTACTCTGTTTAACATCCTGTTCTTTAGAAAGTTTAAGAAACATATCTGCATATGTCCGTCTACCACTGATCATATAAGAGCCACGGTCATGACCTAATGGAGCAGAAACTTTGAGTCGGGAGGCAATCAGACCTACCCCACCTTCCGCCGCGAATTCTTTTTGGTTACCATCGACCATCGTGATATCCAAAACTGAAGATATTCTGCCACCATATTGACTCGGAATCCCCCCCTTGTACAATTGCACATCCTTAACAGCATCAGCATTAAAGGTGGAAAAAAAACCTAATAGATGGGAAGCGTTGTAAACTATTGCCTCATCCAGCAAGATCAGATTCTGATCGCCACCGCCACCCCGAACAAAAAAATTAGCACTTCCTTCACCTCCACTCTGAACACCCGGAAGCAATTGGATGGTTTTGAGCAGATCTCGTTCTCCAAATAGTACGGGAACATTCTTTATTTCTTCCATACTGAACTTAAATGCACCCATTTGAGGGTTGCTCACATTTTGATTCCGCTTTGTCCCGGACACAACCACCTCTTCAAGGGCATTTTCATTGGGCATCAGCTCAATATCATATTTCATTGGTGCGTTTAAAGGGATTTTTATGGTTTGTGTTTGATAACCGACATAACTAAAAATAACGTTCCGTTCACCCTTAAGTAAGGAAAGAGAATAAAAACCATAACTATTTGTTGCGGTCGCCTGTTGCGTTTCTGAATCGGCCACAACAGCGGCAATCAGTGTTTCTCCAGTTTTTGCATCTTTAACGGTACCGGAAAGTACAGTTTGCTGTGCAAAACTTGCCATCATGCAAGTAGTAAATAAAGTGGTTAAATAGTATTTCTTCCTAATCATATATTAATTTGTAATAATCGACAAACAAATATAGTTTATTTAAATACTATTTTAGTATTAAATACTACAATTTATATAAAAAAGAATGATGCCGCACATTATGATTCCATACACCCGATGAAATGATCAACGCGATACCAATAGCATTCATGGCATATAAAAGCCATAAAAAAGAAATGGAAAGAAATTTATTAGAGTAGGATTGCCCCCCGATATTATTGACAAAATTACTGACCCTCTGAGCAGAGTAGTTTAATCAGAATCTCGATGAAGATAATGGTCCAGTTCGGATACATCCTTTTTATCCATCAGCGCATGATGATGGTGATCGAGCTTGGAAAGAAGTATAATAAGTAAATCACGCTCTTCAGCAGACAGATTTCCGATCAAAATATTACCAACCGTTTTCATCTTTGGCAATACTTTAAACAGCTCAGCTCTTCCTGCATTAGAAATTGAAATTGGTTTAGCACGTTTGTCATCGACTTTAGCGGCACTTTCGATAAGTCCTAACCGCATTAGGCGCTTGATGACTTCATTACCCGAGGCCTTCTCCATGGCATTTTTACGTATAAGATCTGTCTGCAACAGTTTATCATAAGAAAACAGAACCATCAGGTATGTAAAGTCTTCCGGAGTCTGGAGCAAGCTCCCCTCAAAGGCTATTTTGATATAATGTTTGGCATACCGGTTCATCATCAGGAGTAGTTTCCCCAAATCTTCTGCCGGCACATCACGCCCTTCAACAATAGCATGATCACCTCCCACTTTACGTGATTGAGTTAGCGCAATAGAGTTTTTCAGATACATGTAATTCAAAAAATCAGCGAGCGTTCCGTTAGCTGACTCATTCGAGCAGTAATCTTCAAGCTCTTCAGCTATTTCTATCAATAGATCTTTTCTTATCATCGCATCTTTATCCTCTTTACAAATGAAGCATTTTTACTGGTAAAAAAAAAGTAAAACCAACAATTGATTCCATAATTTTACTATTTAAGGTTGATGGACTTTATATGCTGACACCAATTTTCAGCAAAGATCACCTTTTGCTTATCGTTACCAATAACAGGTTGATAATTTACATATGATATTGAACTAAAAATTCATCTGTTAATACAATCACAGCCTATCAATGATATGCTGTAATAACAGACCAATGATCGCTCCGATTCCATTTGGCCTTTGCTCATTTACAGAATTAGATGGGATTCGGACAACATTTTGATTGTAAAAATCGAAGATTGTTACTTCATGCTACAAACTTAACTACACTGTTACAAAAGAATATCTGCGAGAAGAAAGATCTGACAAACTTTTCAAGGTAATTATATTAAAAACAAAATAAAAAATATCTTATCCATAAATATTTATTAAATTAGATCTTAAATATCAAGATATAAGCTGGATAAACATCCTATTTGAAATAAGGTGAGAATAAACGAAAATTAGGTAGATTATAAGTGGCGATCAGGGGCGTTTTTCAAAAAGAAACGCCCCTTTTTTAGATCTTGCGAGAAAGATATGGGGAGATATCAAGATAGATTTACAGATCAATTACATAAATTTTAAACTTTAATTATGATAAAAAACACATTCAAATTAGGGCTGATAGCGTTCATCGCCATTCTTTCAGCCTGTCAAAAAACGATAGCTCCTATCGAAACAATCCCGCTTGATAGTTTAGCGATCAGCTACGATACCATCCAGGTTTTCAATGAACTGCCCTCGGGAGTCAAAGAATCTAAAAGACTTGGGCAATCATTTCCCGCATCAGATTTTACCGCTACCGGGTTTTACGTAGCACCAAGTGGCACTTTATCCATTTACGTAGACCAGCTGGAAGATGGCACCGGCCTTCCGACCTTATTAATAGGAACCTATTCACGCTATAAAGACAAATGGAATCCGACAGTTGTTCCGCTGACACAGGGCCTCAATACCATACAGGCAGATCAGTACGGGGGCTTATTATATATACGTTATAATGCGAATGACAACAGTTTACCGAGCGGTAAAGCCCGCATAGAATTCAGAGCAGGTCATAAACCTGTCCCACATTACATACTCGGAAAAACAACCAATGCACAGTGGCAGGTCATGCTGAATACCTGGACTGAAGCACCCGATGTGCTATTAGAAAGCGAAGAGACCATGTTAGTAGCTTCCCGCGGAAAGGCCTTAGACCACAGACTGGAAAATCAAGAACAGCTCATGCAGACATACGATGAAATTGTCAAAGCAGAATATGCGATCAGTGGTATAGACGGTTCAGCGGCACAGCATGATGAGAATATCCATAAAATATTAATGACCGAGACCGATAATGCAGACTATTTCATGGTTGCCACCTGGTATCGGACTGCTTACTACACCTCCACAATGAATACACTGCTCACAGTAACCGGTGCTAGAAATGACGGCTGGGGTCCGTGGCATGAACTGGGACATATGCATCAGCAGTCCGCCTGGACATGGGAAGAATTAGGTGAAACCACCGTTAACATTTATTCCCTGGCTGCGGAACGAAAAATGGGCGCTCAAAACTCGAGGCTGACCCGTGATAACGTATGGACAGAGGTCATGGACTACCTCATCATTCCTTATGCTGAAAAAGATTTTAATGCATCAAGTACCAGTGTATTTGCGCGCTTAGCCATGTTCCAGCAACTCTGGTTAGCATTTGGAGATACTTTCTATCAAACTTTGCACAAAGAAACCAGAATAGAGCAACCTAATGTGACGACAAGAGCACAGAAGATGCGCTATTTTATGTTAAAAGCATGTACAATTTCAGGTAAAAATCTAAGCGGTTTTTTCCGCAAATGGGGACTTAAAGTCGATGAATCAGTATATACAGAAATACAGAATCTCAATTTACCAACACCTACTGAGGATCTTACGACTAAGACCGATGATCCTAATTGGGAAAATAAGTGGCTTGTGATCGATTATACCAATCAGGAAACCGGTGCAGAAAATGGAAGGGCAGCGAACATAATTGATGGCAATGCCAATACATTCTGGCATTCACGCTGGTCAAGCAATCCCGAAACATATCCCTATTTTATTACAGTAGATATGAAAACCAGCAAAACGGTTTCCGGATTTACGCTGACCCAAAGAAATGGTTCTCGTAAAGTAAGAGAAATTGAAATTCAGGTGAGTCAGAACAACACAAACTGGACCAATTTAGGAACATTTACCCTGCAGGAAAATAGTGTGCCACAAAACATTGACTTACCATCAACCCAATCCTTCCGTTATTTTAAACTTGTTTTCAAATCCGCATTTGACTTCACCCAAAATGCCGCCATGGCAGAAGTATCGGTTTATTAAAAGCTGAAATTATATTTTAACGTCACGGGTAACCATACATTAATTCAATAGCCCTCAGAATAGAGTAACCTTCTGAGGGCTTTTTGAATTAAGATGATTACCGAAAGACGAGCACAAAACTGTATGTTTGTTTTTTGTAACTTTGAAAAATGGAAAAGACACAATCAATCGAAGATTTTTATAAAACCAAACTCAATTGGGTGCCTGACAGTATCCGAAAAGAGATTGGCCATTTCAATGTATTTAGGCTTGATGATTTTGTTGGTAGCCATGCTAAACCAGTTCCATATAGCAGAAAAGACTATTATAAAATCAGCTTGATCATTGGTAAAAACAAAATTTATTATGCCGATAAGGAAATCGAGATAAAAAAACAGGCACTACTATTTGCCAATCCTCAGATTCCCTATAATTGGGAATCTCTCGATGACGAGCAGTCCGGTTTTTTCTGTGTATTTACACCTTCATTTTTTCATCATTTTGGTAACCTAAGAAATTATGAAGTCTTCCAGCCCAATGGAACCCCTATTTTTGAACTGAGCAACGAACAAACCGAAAAGATAAAACATATTTACCTGAGTATGTTCGAAGAGATCGATTCCGATTATGTGCACAAGTACGATGCATTGCGGAATCTGGTATTTGAAATTTTGCATCAGACCTTAAAAATGCAACCCGCAAAAAAGATTGAAAAACAGGAAATCAATGCCTCACACCGTATTGCTATTTTATTTTTAGAATTACTGGAAAGGCAATTTCCCATTGAAGATGCAAGACAAAGAGTTCACTTCCGTTCCGCATCAGATTTTGCAGGTCAATTGGCTGTACATGTCAATCATTTGAGCAGAGTAGTAAAAGAAACCACACATAAAACGCCAACTCAAATCATTGCCGAACGATTGCTCCAAGAGGCTAAAGTTCTTTTAATCCAAACCGATTGGAACGTTTCTGAAATTGCATTTGCATTAGGCTTTACCGAGGTGACCCATTTCAATAATTTTTTCAAAAAACACTTAGCTATTAATCCGACTCAATTTCGAAATGTTAGAATTTCGTAAGGTATTGTTAGCTTTTCGTTATCCCTTCCCTCATCGTCGCCCTACATTTGTGTTATCATAAAAATCAAAACGATGGAAACACAAAAAGTATGGTTGGTAACAGGTGCCTCGAAAGGTTTAGGCTTATCATTAGTAAAAAAATTACTACAAGAAGGATTTCGGGTTATTGCAACCTCACGGAATACACAGCCATTAATCAAAGAAATCGGCGCTATATCGGATCTATTCCTTCCGATAGAAGTAAACTTATCCGATAACGAGGATGTAAAAAAAGCAATTGCAACAAGTATCGCACATTTTGGGCAACTGGATGTTGTTGTTAACAATGCGGGCTTTGGACAGATAGGCACCATAGAAGAACTAACGGACGAGGAATCAAGAAGCAATTTTGACATCAATGTCTTTGGCACCTTGAATATCATTCGAAACGTAATGCCCCACTTACGTCAAAATAAATCGGGACATATTTTCAATATCGCTTCAATAGGTGGTTATTCAGGTGGATTTGCAGGTTGGGGTATTTACTGTGCCACTAAATTTGCTGTTGCAGGTTTAACAGAAAGTTTAGCTGAAGAAGTAAAAGGTTTCGGAATAAAAGCAACGGTTGTATATCCCGGATATTTTCGCACCGATTTCCTTGCTAAAGGATCGGTCAAAACACCGCAGCATACCATAGCAGATTACGAAGCAGCACGCCAGTCTGAACAAGCACACTTGAATGACATTGATGGCAACCAGCCCAATGATCCCGAAAAAGCGGCCGATGTATTGATCGCGATAAGCAAGAAAGAAAACCCACCGGTGCATTTGTTCTTAGGAAGTGATGCCTATGACGTTGTCTACAAAAAAATGGATATCATCACACATGATGTTGAACAATGGAAAAGTTATACCCTCTCAACTGCATTGTAGTGATGTTCTAAGGAACGAAATGAATGCAGCATGGCAGGATATTTTACAGAAGAAGATAGGGTACTTATATAATAATCTGCATTGTCAAAAGTAATAGAAAAAAGTGATTGATGGGTAAAATTACCATCAATCACTTTTTGATAATCTTACATAACTCTAGCATTAATATCGCCATCGATACCGCTTTGATAATTACGTTTGTGTAAAATATTGATAATCGCAATATTTCCTTCCAAATCATATTTAGCAGAACCTGTGACAAATGAATTCTACTATTTCTATTCTGCCGAATTTTGCCGATTATGCTAACAATAAAATAAGCTTTTCAGTACGTACTCCCAAAACGTAGCGTCTTTACGAGCAATAAAATCTTATGCTACCCGAGGTAAAAGCTAAAAGTGGCAACTATAGCTACTTCCTATAAATAGGTAGCCTGAGCGTCTATTAATACTTTCAACGTATTTCGCTTCAATCGTCAGAGAAATGTAAAGCCGACATATAAATGACAAATCATTTTATTTAGACAGCTTCTAAATAAAATGATTTACCTATCTTTGCTGGCACATCACCTATAATCTGCACCAACATGCATAATATTAACTTATTCTGATATACGAGTACAATGAGAAAACCTATACTTTTCTTTGCGCTTTTATCTTTGCAAACCACGCTTATTGATGATTCAATGGCCCAACAGTCAGCATCAATAGAAACAAAGCTATCGCCGCAACAACAAAATCTGACAGGAACTGTGAGACGAAACAGCAATAAAGATCCTTTAGTCGGAGCCACCGTTCAAATTTTAGAACTGGGTTTATACAGTAAAACCGATGCATCGGGCAAATTCTCTTTCTCTAAAATCCCAAAAGGTACTTGTACCGTAGTCGTACAATATCTCGGTATGCTGGAAGAACAACAAAAAATTAGCTTTCCAACCGGTGAGCTTCAGTTTCTGTTGACAGAAAACAGCATTACCCTAAAAGATGTCGTTGTTGTTGGAAAAGAACAACGTAGAGATGGTGCCACTTCAACAGTGATTTCCCGTAAGGCTATCGAGCATATGCAGGCAACACATTTGGGCGAGATCCTACAGCTGTTACCGGGAGCGATAGTCTCCAATCCGAGCTTCACAAACCCTAATAAAACGAGTATTCGCCAATATTCAGGAGATGCCGCATCTCCCGGCGACAATATGAGTTCAATGGGTACATCGGTCATTGTCAATGGTGCACCGCAGTCTAACAACGCCAACCTCCAGTCCATAAACACGGTCACCTCCGGTGTGCTTGCTGGTTTTTCTACATCCAGTGGTATGGGTACAGACATGCGTCAACTTTCAGCAGACAACATTGAATCGGTAGAAGTCATACGCGGGATTCCGTCCGTTGAATACGGCGATCTTACCTCCGGAGCTATACTTGTGAGTACCAAAGCCGGTGTAGAACCCTTACAGGTAAAAGCCAGGCTCAATCCCAAACTCACGCAGTTTTGGGCTGGCCAAGGTTTTAGCCTCGGAAAAAATAAAGGCAATTTATTTGTCGATCTTGATTTTACAAAGGCTTACGACAACCAGATAACTGCTTATTCTGCATACGAACGCATGACCGGGTCCATGCAGTATACCAATACCTTTGGAAAAGAACGTCCGCTATATTCCAATACGACATTCTCCTTCGGTATGAATCTGGATGACAACAAAGTAGATCCCGATTATCAAGCAGAGCAGATCATCAATAAGGCACAAAATTACGCTTACCAGTTTTCAACCAATGGTAAATGGAAATTAAACAAGCAGTTTGCCCGTAATCTTAATTATACCCTATCGGGTAACTACAGTTTACAAAAAGGATATCAGCAACGTTTAAACACCCTCAGTGTGTCAGCTAATAGTATGGCCACCGAAAATGTAACGCAGCAAGTCCCTTATCTACCGGCGACATTCCTCAATCAGTTATGGATCGAGGGCAAGCCTCTCAACATCTTTGCCAAGCTCTCTGATGATTTTTACCTGAAAACAGGTGAAGGTACACACCGTTTCCTTCTCGGAGCAGACTATCGCCTAGATGCCAACTTTGGCTCTGGTCGAACAGTTGACCCAAACAATCCTTACAGAACAGCCGATCCTTTAGGGTTTAGACCACGTTCTTACAAAGATATCCCTTCCTTAAATCAATTCGGAGTATATCTTGAAGATCGCTATTCCATGCAGATTTTTGATCGTGACCTACATGTACAGGCAGGAGTACGTTGGGACCAGATACAGCCTTTCGGAAGTTTCTCGCAATCCGTACTTGCCCCAAGAATAAATGCTTCCTATGAATTCATCAAAGACTTTACCATCCGCGGTGGATATGGTATGACTGCAAAATCGCCTACTCTCCTCTATCTTTATCCAGATCGCGCTTATTATGACGCCTTCAGCTTAAATCATTATAAGGAAAATCCTGTAGAGGCAATGGCCATCATCAGCACACGGGTTTTTGATACCGCAAATCCAGATTTGAAGATTGCAAAAGCCACAAAAAAAGAATTGGGACTGGATTATACGCGCGGTAAAAAACGATTTTCGGTGACGGGCTACCATGAAGAGACCAAAAACGGCTATGAGATGAACACCAACCTCAATAGTGTTAAATTTTTCTCCATTCCAACGTATTCTGTCCTGGAGTCGCCCGTAGGTCAGCCTCCTGTACTTAGCACCGAAGTTGGCGAAAGCGTCATTGTTTCAACATTCAACGCCCCGAGTAATGATCGAAATATCCTCAATAAAGGAATAGAGTTTGATTTTGATTTTGGTCGATTCGACAATATCCGTACATCATTTGTTTTAAATGGAGCATACCTATCCACGAAATTAACGACCGCTAATCCGTATATCCTATTGCAAAATGCGCCTAATATGCCCCTAAAGAGAATTGGGGTATTTGAAGCAAGAGGTATGCAGCAAGAGCGATTTGTAACCACTTTAAGGGCGATACATAACATCCCAGAATTTAGGTTTATCATTACCGCCACCGCACAGACCATCTGGAAAGATAAACATCAATATCTCAATTATTCCAGCATACCGGTTGGTTACATCCCTGTAGGTGCTGCCGGCAGCTCACCTCAGATCACTTATTTTACAGAAACCGAACGCCAATCCATCACAGAAGCAGATCGCGATATTTACCTGAGTTTAAATGATGGTTATTTCAAGGCCGAAAGCTGGAAACCGCTATGGCTCTTCAATCTCAAGATGACAAAAGAATTTGCCAATAACATGGGTTTTTCATTCTACGCCAACAATGTTTTCAACCATCGTCCATTACAAGCGAGCACGCGATATCCACAAGAATATTCGAAACGTAATATCAGCATGTTCTACGGAACAGAAATAACGATTAAATTCTAAACTGACATGAAAAACACTCATATACTGATCCTAAGCGGGCTCCTATTCTTGCTGACTTCCTGTCGTAAAGACTATTACAGCTACGATACACTGGACTATAATTTTACCGTACATTATCCCGAAAATTACAGCACAAAGCTGGCAAGTGAAGTCAAAGTAACACTTAAAAATACCATTACCGGAGCCAGTGAAGAATACAGATCCGATAGTGAAGGCCGTATCAGTATGACGGATATCACACCCGGTATCTATACCGTCACTGCTTCCAAAACGATCACCCCTGCAGAAGCAGAACAATTGGTAGGTATTGCCGAAGAAATCTTCTGCAATGGCAACATCCCGACCCTTCGGATCACCGAAGCGGCAACCAGTACGATCCAATTAACTGGAAGTGTAGCTGGCGGATTTGTGATCAAGGAATTCTATTATACCGGATCAAAAACTCCCGCAGGAACCAACTATCTCTATGATGGCTTCATCGAAATATACAACAATAGCACAGCGGTGCAATATGCCGATAGTCTCGTGGTTGGAAATACAAAAACATCATCCAATTCAGTCTATGGGTTTTATCCAGACAAAAACTATGTTTACCTCGCACAGGCTTGGATGGTTCCCGGCTCAGGTAAAGAATATCCGGTAGAACCTGGAGCATCTATTGTAATTGCTGTTACAGCACTTAATCACAAAACAGATCCAAACGGTAACCCCAATTCCCCGACCGACCTAGGAAAAGGTATTGCTGACTTTGAGACCTATTTCAATCCTACAGGTACTAATATACGGGATACCGACAACCCCGATGTCCCTAACATGATCCATCAATATTACAATACCACTGCTGGATTTGACTGGAATATTGGGATCAATGGTGCAGGATTAGTTTTATTCAGAGATGCTTCAGTAGCTGATTTCCCCTCGATGACAGAACCTAATGTAAGCGGTACAACACGTTTTCTACAGGTACCAGTGCGTGCGGTACTCGATGCCGTAGATTGCGTCGGCAATTCTACCATCACGATGGACAAGAAACGATTGCCCGAAACGGTAGATGCCGGACTGACTTACGTCGGGGTTGCTAATTCCGGCAGATCGGTGATCCGGAAAGTCAAAAGTACAATCGGACAACGGGCTGTACTGATGGATACCAACAATTCATCCGAAGATTTTGAAGTAAACAACAATCCAACACCAAGAAAAATTAAATAGTAATCATGAAAACGAACCTATTTGCCAGCATATATCTGATACTCGGTCTTGGTCATGTTGCTATGGCACAAACAGTACCAACATTCGATTATTTTAAAATCAAAGAACCCCTACTCAAAAGTTCCAATGCGGCACTATTACGCTATATGACCCTTCCATTAGAGGGAGAAAATGAAATTGGAGCGTACTACAAAGGTGGAGACTTCCGCTCGCCTTACAGCTCAAAGTCAACCCAGGGAGTCAATTTTTCGTCAGCTCGTTATCAGCGTCTCAACGATTGGACCTTCTATGGTCATTTCAATTTTCAATCCAGCAAAGATAAAGAAGTAGGACTCACGGCACACACCGATCCCTACCGTGACAACCCTTACCAACTGATCGATTCACTATCTGCCGATTGGAAGAAACAAAAATATGGCTTACAGCTTCAGGTCGCCACACCGACTTTTGCACATGATCGAATAAATGCGGGTATCCGTATTCAGTACGATATGCAGACCGGAGCTCGGCAGAAAGATCCACGACCACTTGACAATTCCAGCAACCTCAGCCTGTCGCCCAGCATCACGTATAAACTTGATGATCAAAATATCGTTGGGCTTACAGGAAATTACTTTTTCTATAAAGAGGATCTGAGTATAGAAACAGTTGGAAAAAACCGTCAGTTTAATTTATATCGCTTATTAGGAGCCGGCGAGTACCAGAATAGTGCGCCCTATATCTTAACGGTAGGTTACAATCGCACCTATGAAGGCCGCACATTGGGCGGAGCAGTGGATTACGTTCATCGCAGTGCCGGAAAACAATGGACAATAAACTTGGATTACCGCAATGGATACGAGGACGTCACAGATGGGAGCATCTACTTACAGCAAGCAGGAAAACACGCTTTTAAACAATATCAGGCATCTTCTTCCTTCGATTGGAAAATAAATAGAACTTCCCATCAGATCGGGCTAACATGGACATTGAAAGACATGGACAATACGGAATATCATCAAATACAAAATCCAGATACCAAGCAGTATGAGACCGTATACTCCAGTATCATGAGCACCATGTTAAGAAACAATACCCGTCTCTCCTATTTATTGAGTAAAGAAAGAAAAGATGGTCAGGTTGATTGGTGGTTAAAAGGGACTGCCGCTTATCATAGTCTTGATAATAGATATGCAAACCCAAAGAACAAACAGCTGATCGATAAAATCAATCTGGATCTAAGCTTTGATAAACGCTATCCATTGTCAAACAAAAGAGCCCTATCCTGGCAGCTTAAATCTGCCTATGACTTTCTTGTTCACGATGAAATTTTGTACACCGACAAATCCTACTCCAGTAATTTCGTTGCCCATGAAGTATTTCTTCCCATGCACGATTACAACAAGGTCAATACCTGGACAAATGAAGCACATATCAAATACCATTTGAAACCCTTTGGAAAAAGAGAAAATCAGCTTTACATAAAAGCTTCCGGACTGATCAGCAGCGCTATGAATAACAGCGGCATCATTCAAAAAGGAGACAACCGATACATGACACAATTATCAATTGGCATCAATACATTTTAATTTACACTCAAAAAAGATCCGGAAAATAGACATGATGAATACCATTAAAATAAAAAAAGCAATCCTACTGCTAAGTTCTTTCGCCGCCGTTGCCTATAGCTACGGCCAAGAGCTGATCCGTCCATCTGTACAATCAAAAACAAGCTTTGCAATTGTTATTGACAGCAAAACTTTTGAAAGTGCACGTGCTGAAGTTATGGCCTATCGCCAATCCATCGAGAAAGATGGATTAGGCACCTACATCATAGCACATAATTGGCAGAAACCCGAGCAGATCCGCGAACAGCTGCAGCAATTATATAAAGGTAAACAAGCTCTTGAAGGAACAGTCCTAATTGGCGATATTCCTATCGTTATGATCCGCGATGCGCAGTACCTGACATCTGCTTTTAAGATGAATCAAAAAATAAGATGGGATAAATCCTCCGTACCGTCCGACCGTTATTACGATGATTTCGATCTACAGCTGGATTTCATAAAACAAGACACAGCAAAAGGACGTACCCACTATTATTACTATAGTCTCAATGGCACTTCGCCACAATACATTGAGATGGACATCTACTCTGCCCGTATCAAACCACCTGTAGAAAAAGGTGAAGATGCCACGCAAAAAATCAAGTCTTATCTCACTAAATTAGTAACCTTGCGTGAAGAGAATAATCCGCTTACTGATATGGTAGCTTCTACCGGTCATGGTTATAACTCCAATTCAATGAACTCGTTTGCTGGCGATGTACTGGCGTTGAAATCACAATTTCCAGATCTGTACAAACCCGGAAATTCCATCAAGTTTTTGAATTTCAGAAACGCGGATTTCATGAAATACAACCTGCTTCGCGAATTAAAACGAGAAGGACTTGATTTCGCATTTATGACCGGACATGGAACCGCAACACTACAATTGATCAATGGTTATCCACTCGCATCCAATCCGCAGCCTTCTATGGAAAATGTAGGACGCTATTTACGTTCCAAAATCAGAGCTGCAAAAGAAGATGGAAGAGATGTCGAAAAAGTAAAAGAAAGTTTCAAGACTTCATTAGGAGTTTCGGATAAATGGATGACCAACGCGTTTGAAAAAGCGGTTATGGATTCAGACTCGGTTTTCAATGACAACCTTGACGTTCAAATATGGGATGTCAAAGATGCAGCTATAGAGGCAAGATTGGTATACCTCAATTCTTGTTTAACCGGTTCATTCCACCTGGACAATTATTTAGCAGGCTATTACCCCTTCTCGGAAAATAAAAATGTTGCTGCCATTGCCAATAGTATTGGCGTATTGCAAGATTTGTGGCCGGCAGAGCTGATGGGTACCTTGCAACATGGTGTCCGTGTAGGCAATTGGTTCAAACACATTGCTTATCTCGAGACCCATATCCTCGGCGATCCTACTTTTCATTTTACAAGTAAACGAAGCCAGGAAATCAATAATGCGATTGTTAGTGGAGCAAAAATTTCTTACTGGAAAAAATTACTGCAAGAAAATGATGCCGACCTGCAGTCATTAGCTCTCGTGTATTTACAGAAACAGTTACCTGAAGCCGAGATGGCGCAGATCTTAAAGAATACCTACTTTAACTCACCTTTCGAAACGACAAGAATGCAAGCATTTGCACTTCTTAGAAACTATGAAAACGAGCAATATTTTGAAGTATTACATGCTGCAAAAAATGATTCTTACGAATTTATCAGACGTAGAGCAGTGTATGATTTAGGAGAATTTGGAGGCGATGATTTTGCAAAAGACCTTATTGCATTCTATGTCAGTGACCCGCATTCCGAACGTATAAATTATCGATTGAGAACAAATATGACATTTTTCAATCCTGAATTGCTAAAAAAAGAAATTGAAAATCAAGTGCGTCAAAATAAGAGCATCTATAATGCTGCAAACTTAAGTGACCAACTTTTGAAAGATATTGACTATAACAGCACCAAGTTGGAGAAAATGGAAGCCAACATACGCGACAAAAAACAGACCGAGAAAGAACGCCTTGGCGAAATCACAACATTGCGCCTTTACCGTTTCCATCGCTTAGTACCAACGGTGCTCACGCTTATTGCAGACCCATCTGAATCAGAAACGATCCGCATTGCTGCATTAGAAGCAATGAGCTGGTTTCCCCTTTCTTATCAAAGAGACGCCATTTTCAATACCTGTGATCAGCTCCTAAAGGACGATAAAGTTCCCCAAGCAGTAAAAGATCAAGCACTCAAGACTAAACATGTCATGAAAAAAGAAAAGAAATAGGATATAAAAAAAGTGCAGCCTTGAAAAAGGCTGCACTTTTTTTATACTCAAAAATTTATTTTGCAGGTCCGTGCGAATGGCCCATATCTGCAGGATTAATCATGATATGTGCTTTGTAACTACCCTCATCCATCAACCATGGAATACCCGGAACAGTAGGTTTATTTGCCATACCTAAATCGGCTGCTTTAGCAAAAGGAACATACAGTACATAACGGCGTTTGGCATCAGCCATCTCTCCGGTTTCTTTATTAAGCTGTTCCAAAGAACCCCAATAACCGTATAGCATCGTCGGCTGTTGTGGTATGATCAATTTACCAGCTTTAAATTCCTGCTCGCGAATATCATCACGTTCTCTACGCTTTCCTTGCGCGATCAATTCTCTACCTCTAGCCATAAATGGTTCTAAACTCTTCGGATAAGCATAAGCGTACAACATGGGAAGTTTATAATCTGGTGCCAGGCAGATATAATCGTTAGTACCCGCTCTTAAAACAACAAACTTACCTTCACTATCATAACCATATACCTGTGCTCCTTCTCTGAACTCTGTCGGTGCTGCTTGTACTGCTATTTTAATTTGGACCGCTGCAGGTAAAACTTCTCTTTTTGCTTTTTGTTGTGCAATACCATGGCTTCCGCTGCCAAGTGCTAACAACAATAGGACGATAATTTTCTTCATTTTTGTTTTAATATTTGTGTAGATTGATTCTAAACAAAGGTAAGGTTTTATCTACTAATATGAGCCTTCAATCCGGTCATATTTATTCAAATTTCCCATTTTTTTTAACAAGTAAAAACCAGATTGATTACGCAAACTACAATGTGTGCAGCTTCCTCATTGACATTACTTGACCATAGGCTTTAAAAAAGTCATACCAGTTGTTAAGTCTGGAATAAAGAACAGCGAAATGCTAATCGTCGCTGTATTTAGGCTTCATCAAGATACCCTTCTTATCACCTAAGAGTATTTTTTTGTCATTTATAAATCTTTTTCAGAAAAAATTTTTAGAATTCAATTCATTAATCGTAATATTGCGATGTACAAATCATCATACCATGGGCGCTACAAAAACGATTCACTTTACCGACCAGCAAAATAACATTGCCAACATTGCGAAAGCACTTGGTCACCCTGCTCGTATTGCCATTATCGAATACCTATTGAAAGTAAATGCCTGTATCTGTAGTGATATTGTTGATGAATTACCACTGGCACAATCCACAATTTCACAGCATCTAAAAGAACTAAAAAATGCGGGATTAATAAAAGGGAATATCGAAGGAACATCCATCTGTTACTGCATTGATGAAAAAACTTTCGGGATCCTAAAAGCCTATTTTGGTAACATTATTCTATCTGTAAACAATCAAAAATGTTGCTAGAAAGTCCTTACGGCACGTAACTTTTTAACAAAAAAACAGAATAATATAATCTTTTTTCACCCACAACCATCGTAATATAACGATATAATAAAATAGAAATACTATGAAATTATCAGAAATCAAACAGATTCTTCCAACATTAGAAAATGTTGAATTCCAATTAGAAGATGGAACATTTGTACCAGAGCATTTCCACGTAACCGAAGTCGGTCAGATTAGTAAAACTTTTATTGACTGCGGTGGTGTTACGCGTACTGAAAACACCGTAAATTTCCAGTTATGGAATGCCGATGATTATGAACATCGTTTGAAACCAGGAAAATTGATCCACATCATCGAACTCTCAGAAACAAAACTGAATATTGGAGATCATGAGATAGAAGTAGAATATCAGCGTGGTACAATTGGAAAATACGGTTTAAAATTCAATGGTAAGAATTTCGTCTTAACGAACAAAACCACAGCCTGTCTGGCACAAGATGCCTGTGATATCCCCAATCCATTGCAAGTAGTCGGTTCAAATTCAAACAGCTGTACACCAGGATCTGGTTGTTGTTAATCAAAAGAACGACATGAACGCGAAACTAGTAAATACCATTTCGGAAATACTGAAATTAACGATCAATCAAGGGCGCAAATCTACGTTGCAGCCCCTGATTGATTATATCCAGGATAAAGTTACAGCTGGCTCAGCTATCAACATCAATTTCATCTGTACGCATAACTCCCGTCGAAGTCACCTCTCTCAGGTCTGGGCACAAATTGCTGCTGCGCATTACCAAATACCAAACTTAACCTGTTATTCAGGAGGTACTGAAGAGACGGCACTGTTTCCTAAAATTGCCGCAACACTCGAAAATGCTGGCCTTGAGGTCACGATCATTTCCAAGACCTTAAATCCGGTTTATGCCTTCAAGTATGATAAAAATGCTTTGCCTATGATTGGTTTCTCTAAGAAATACGACTCCCCTTTCAATCCTGAATCCAACTTTGCAGCAGTCATGACCTGTTCACAGGCAGATGGCGGATGCCCTTTTATTCCAGGAGCAGAAAAACGGATACCGATTACGTTTGAAGATCCTAAAATAGCAGACCATACCGCGCAAGAGGATGAGATCTATCAGAATAGAAGCGTAGAAATTGCTTCTGAAATGTTTTACGTCTTTTCACAAATTAAATAAAATATAGGATGCAGGTAAAAATGAAATTTCTAGACCGGTATCTCACGCTTTGGATCTTCCTGGCGATGGGATTAGGTGTACTAATAGGCAATCTATTTCCCGGTATTTCAGATGTAATGGATCAGCTGTCCATTGGTGCCACCAATATACCATTGGCAATTGGATTAATCGTTATGATGTACCCTCCACTCGCTAAAGTAAATTACGATTTAATGCCCTTGGCATTCAAAGATAAAAAAGTGCTGCGTTTATCCCTCTTACTAAATTGGATTGTGGGACCCATCTTGATGTTTATACTGGCAGTGCTATTTTTAAGAAATGAACCCGATTATATGGTCGGGTTAATTCTGATCGGACTCGCGCGATGCATTGCGATGGTGATCGTATGGAATGATTTAGCAAAAGGAAACCGCGAATATGCAGCACTTCTAATTGCTTTAAACAGCGTATTTCAAGTCTTGTTCTATAGCTTATTCGTATGGTTGTTTATCAATGTTTTGCCCTCCTATTTTGGATTTGCAAAGTATGCGATATCGATAGAGATGGGCGAAGTTGTAAAAAGTGTATCAATCTATTTAGGAATACCCTTTTTAGCGGGTTTTTTAAGTCACAGATTTCTCCCCAAAATAAAAGGTGAAAACTGGTATCATCGAAAATTCATACCGCTAATATCGCCATTCACATTATACGCGCTATTATTTACCATTGTGCTGATGTTTAGTTTAAAAGGCGAACAGATCATTCAATTGCCCATACAGGTTGTTAAAGTGGCAATACCAATGGTGATTTATTTTGTACTGATGTTTTTTATAAGTTTTTTTATCAATAAATCGATGAAAGTCGCCTATGATAAGAATGCGGCCATATCATTTACGGCTACCGGAAATAATTTCGAATTAGCCATTGCAGTAGCTATAGCCGTCTTCGGCATACATTCCCCACAGGCATTTGTGGGCGTTATTGGGCCATTGATTGAAGTACCGGTCCTCATCCTCTTAGTACGTGCCAGTCTTTGGCTCAAAAAGAAATATGATAGTTAGGTTTAGCATGGTGGCATTCGCATTTCCTCCTATTTTTGATCGTTGTGTATTTAAACAAAAAATGGAATATGCCTCCTCAGATATGATCACGCCTGCAATAAACAAAGCACCTTATCAAATTAAGGTGCTTTGTTTATTTTAGACCATTTTCTTTTTTCCACTTGCGAATTCGATTTCTCGCATTGGCATAAGGAGAAGAAGTATTGAACTGGATCATTCTTCCGCAGGTCCATTTTTCATACCAGGCTGTTTCATATAATTCATGATTTGACTTATTAGTTATTAATGCTAATATCGCCTCTACTGTATGACTTAACTTATCCATTAATACATGAAAATCGTCATCCTTATAGTCGTCGTAAAACTTTTGTGCCAGTCGACCAAGTTCATTCCATTTAAATCCAGACTCAGGAAAAGACACCTCCTCCTTATGATCCTTTAGCCTGTTCCATTTGAGCACCAGCTCTCCCCACCCTACCAAATAAGCCAGCAGATCGTTGATACTCATTAATGTACCTTTACCATGACCTTCCATATCCTTCACTGCTGTCCGCTCATAGGGAACAGTAGTTAAGTCCTTTTTCAGTTTATCGTAATTTGTTTTTATTGCTAATTGTAGCTCAGATTTATTTGTTGGAACTGGCATAAAATTCTTTCAGTGAAAAATAGGAATACGATCAAGTGATTGTTAAAAATTATTTAGAATCATCACATTCAAAAATATATCCGGTTCTTCATCATCATCTAATTGGAACCGCAATTTGACTTCCTACCGAATCATTATAGAACCGCTATAATAGTTTAAAAGGAATTGCAAACTGGTTCCTAAAGTTACAAAATACCTTCCAAAAAATTTGCGGAAAACCCGATTATTGAGACAATAATTTTCGTACTTTACTTAACCTACCCCATGTCTGAAACACGCTATTTCATCAAAAACGCTATCTTCACTTGCCCATGCCAATGAGAGACTATTTCACCTTGTTTTAAATTCAATACCAAAAGCTCAAATTTAAAATGACAACAATGTAGCATGCTATAGAATAGTTAATAAACAAAGCCAATCCTAATAACAAAATTCAGCATGATTTAGAAGAATAAATTACACATATTACTCTTTAAACTACCAATATTACTGATCTGGCATGAAATACCGTATACATTTAAGAAATCAAGAATATGAGAACGTTCTTGTCCTCTGCAATAAATAATTTACGCGTGCAGCACTTGAATTATATATATTTGTAGTATGATACGATTCGAAAACTTTGCGTCTTATAATCAGTATGTAGGTTTAAAAGAACCGTTAGATGACGATATAGATATCGGGTATTATCAGCCACTTCGCATGAGGGCTACATCAGATCCTGTTTTAATAGATTTTTATCGGATTTCCATAAAGATAAATCTGGTTTATAGTAATACGCCAGATGCAACGCCCATTACAGCCGTTTTTTTCAATAGTCCTAACCTCGCAAATGGTTGGGATATAGCACCGCTCCCCACCTATACAGGAATGTATCTACAGCTCTCAAAGAAGATCATTGCGGAGAACCGATTTTTATTCAAAAATTACCTGGATTATGGACAGCATGAAGCATTGTACCTGACCGAAACGGAAGCGGAAGAAATCCGTACGGTATTTGAATTGATGACGCCTTATTACAACAATAAAAAGAAAAATAATACTGTTTTATTATCCTACGTCAACGTACTGGTCTCTTTAGTAGAAGCATTTTATAAAAGACAGTTTTCAACAGATCCAAAGCAGTACAACCGAATCCTGACAGATTTTCAGCAGCACCTTCACGAGTACTATAGACAACCCGTCAAGCAGCTTCCAACAGTACAGTATTTCGCAGATAAATTAGGTTTGTCGGCCAACTATCTGGGCGATATCATCAAACATTTAACAAATAAATCTGCCCTTGAAAATATTCATGATTTTGTAGTAATAAAAGCTAAAGAATTGCTTGAGATCAAAAAAGAATTGAATAGTACCGAAGTTGCGTATGAACTTGGATTTGAGTACCCAAACTATTTTGCCAAGTTCTTTAAAAAACAGGTGAATCTTACCCCTCGGCAATACCGTCAGTCCCTGATCAATAAATAATCCGTTAATTCTGACCCCAAATTTCTAAAAAATTTACGTCCTGTAATTTGTTTCCTTTTTTGTAGTAGTCTGTTTCCTTGCCATTACCTGCCATCTAATAATTTTGTTTCATAAAAAAAACAACGCGAACAGATTTATTTAACCCCTGTACAGTTATACTATTTTTTGTCAGCAAGATAAAATAGCACACCTTTTACAGGGGATATGCCAAAACAGAAAACAGTCTTTATTATCAATGCTTAAATATAAAATGGAAACTATAAAAAAAGTACTTTTAATCAATGCACATCTGCCCTATCCCAATTGGTCAGAGGGAGCACTCAATAGCGCTTTTATACAGGTGGCGCACGAATTTTTCTTATCAAAGGGCTACGAGGTCATCGAGACGAATATCGAGAAAGGATACAACGCAGACGAGGAAGTAGAAAAACATTTGGAAGCCGCGATCATCATTTTACAAACACCGATTAATTGGTTTGGCGCTCCATGGATCTATAAAAAATATGTAGATGAAGTATTCAATAGCGGCTTATTCAGTGAAAAATTTCTTTCAGGTGATGGCAGAACCAGAGATGATCTCTCCCGACAATATGGAACAGGAGGTAAAATGCAAGGTAAAAAATTTATGGTCTGTAGTACCTGGAATGCACCTGAAGCAAGTTTTAATGATGAAAACCAACAGTTATTTAGAGGCATAAGCACTGCTGATTATTTAATGCATATAACAAGTAATTACAGATTCTGCGGCGTAGAAGTTGTCTCGGACTATAACTGTTTTGATATTTTTAAAGAGGGTGATATCGCAACAAGCCTTAAAGACTATCCGGCACATCTAGCTCAGGTTTTTGAAATTTAACAACGTTCATAGATGCATAACAGCGTAAATGAATGGCGAGGACGCGCCCAATAGTAAGTCCTATTCCCTATATTCAAACTGTAATGATGATCATTTTCCTTTTACTTTGAAATTAGGAGCATTTACTTAAAACGGCTCCTCATTTTTTGCTAAAATGAAGAACCGTTTCTGGTGACTAGTGAGTTTCCTTGAAAAACTGTTTGGTATCTCCTACAGGAACATCAAATTGATTTTTTTCCAAAGCTAAAAACAATTCATCAGCAACCTCAGAAGCAGGAATACCGTTTGCCCCTCCTATTTCTGCGGAGAATTCGGTATCGACCAAAGGCGGATAAACTTCATAGACCTGCAGCTTTTTCTGATCTTGATAGGTCTGTCTTAATGCGCCAGTATAGCTATGGAGCGCTGCTTTCGTAGCACCATAAGTGGGCAGCATCACATGGCTTCCAAACACTGCTATTGATGAAATATTAATGACAGCCGCTTCAGCTTTCTGAAGAAGATGTGGAATGAGCAATTCTGTAAAATGGATGACGCTGAAATAATTGGTATTCATCTCAATAGTTGCTTTTTCATGTGCTCCGATAGTTTCACTCAAAAGATAAGCAAATGCAGCACCAGCATTATTGATGATAATATTAACATCCGGATAATTTGTTTTCAAATCATTGGCAATACGGATTCTATCAGATTCAACCGACAGATCTCCCTGAATAACCACTGCCTGATCCAGTTCTTTTAACGCCTTTTGAAGCCGTTCTTCATTTCTGCCGTTGATAATAACCTTATTTCCTGCTGCATTTAATTTCTTAGCGATCGCTAACCCTATTCCGGCACTTCCGCCACTGATGAATATGGTATTTCCTGTTGTTTTCATATTATTATTGTTGATCTATAGTCTTATAATCTGTATAACCTTTTTCACCTGGGGTATAAAAGGTATTCTGATCCGGAACATTTAGTGCAGCTCCGGTTCTGTAACGCTCCACTAAATCAGGATTTGCAATAAAGGGTACACCAAATGATACCAGATCGGCATCACCATCACCTATAACCTGATTGGCCGTATCTTTATTAAAGCCGCGGTTAATGATGATCGTTCCTGTATACAGCTGACGGAAATGCTTGGCAACTTCCTGGATAGCATTGGCGTTTCCGGAAACATCAGTAAAAGGTTCTATCAAGTGCAGATAAGCCAGATCGTAATCATTCAGCCTATTGACTAGATAGTTGTAAAATGCAATGGTCTCATCGTCGACCAAAATACCCATAATACCGTTTAAAGAAGGGTTGAGACGAACCGCAACTTTACGGATATCGGCAACCTCTTTTATGGCATCCAAAATCTCGAAAAGAATGCGCGCTCTATTTTCGATCGAACCCCCATATTCATCGTTGCGCAGATTAGAATTTTTACTAAAAAACTGCTGCAGTAAATAGCCGTTGGCAGCATGAAGTTCAACACCGTCAAATCCAGCTTCAAAAGCATGAAGCGCCCCTTGTTTGAAATCATTAACCGTTCTTTTAATATCAGCAACCGTCATGGGCTGAGGAGCGACAGTAGGTTTAAATCCCGTTGCTGTAAAAACCTGCTGCTCTGGATTTACATCCGAAGGGGCCAACGGTTTTTTACCCTGATGAAGATCAGGATGCGAGTATGCTCCAGTGTGCCAAAGCTGGGCAAAGATGACTCCGTTTTCAGCATGTACTGCTTCCGTGGTCAATTTCCAGCCTGCGATCTGCTCTTGCGTATAAATTCCAGGAACATGTATAACACCTACTGCCTCAGGACTGATAAATGTACCTTCGGTAATGATCAGTCCAGCAGAAGCACGTTGCTTGTAATACAGCGCAGTCAACGCTGTTGCTTTATTTTCGGGATTATCAGAACGGCTTCTGGTCATGGGAGCCATCACTATCCGGTTCCGCAATTGTAATCCATTTTTATGGTAAGAATTAAATATTACACTGTTTTCCATGGTATTAATAATTTAAAATAGTAAATTTGCTTGCATTTTGCAAGTACAAATATAAAATTCAACTTGCAAAACGCAAGTGTTTTTTAAAAAAAATACATTATTATGAAAAATAGATCACAATGCCCTATCAGTTGTTCACTGGATATTCTAGGAGATAAATGGTCCTTATTGCTCATCCGGGATTTAATGCGCTTGAAACAATGCACCTACAGCGACTTTTTAAAATCTGGCGAGAAGATAGCGACCAATATCTTAGCTTCAAGATTATTAATGCTGGAAGAAAATGGACTGATCAGTAAACTGGATCATCCGGAAAGCAAAGCAAAAGTTTTATACACCCTTACTAAGAAGGGTATCGATTTACTCCCGATATTGATTGAGATGCAATTATGGGTAGACAAATATTACACGGTACCCAAAGAACAGAAAGAGATCATTAAAGCGGTTAAACAGGATAAAGAGGGTTTTATAAAAGCGCAAAAGAAAGTATTATCGGATGGAATTAAGGTAGAGCACTGATATTATAAAAGTTAAGATGACAAGCAGGAGATCAATTCACCTATGAGATCTTTCGTACAATTACGCAAAGTTCAGTTATTTTTAAAATAAGAAATAGCAATTCTGTTAAAACTTTTAAGCAAAAAAGCAGATCTCCTGCCCCATGATTTAGATGTTGGAAAACTTATACCTTCATAAACTGGTCAATTATTTGAACTAAATAGTCAAAATATAAGGACTAATTAGAAAAGTTAAGTGCTATTTATTTCAATATATTTGTATTATATTTTTTACTTCACTGGTCATCAATAAGTTGTCCATTTTATTTTTTTCCTTCATTATTTGAGCTATAAATATCGTTTATGAAAAAAATGATCAAAGTGCCAACATCATTAATAAGTGGTCCTACTCCTCAAAATGCGCTAATGCTCGACGGATGCTCTATTATCGAGCAATGCATCCATAGTATGGAAGCTAAGGGAACGATGTATTTGGAAGAGCATCTCCTCATGATAGTGCTCGAAGGATCTGCAACGCTAACTTATGGCAAGCAGCAGTATGTTGTCGGTAAAAATGAAATGATTCTGCTAAAAAAGGCAACGGCGGTCAAATACGATAAAATTGGTAACCCCGATAATGACAATATCTATGACAGCCTGATGTTCAGCATCAAAGATGATTTATTAAAATCATTTTTAGCTATGTCTGAAATAAAGGTTCCGAAAATTGAAGGAGAAATAAAGACGGGAGTTTACCCGATGAATGAGTGCCTTGTTGCTTTTGCAAATTCTATGAAACCTTATTTTTTAGATCATTCTGTTGTGCAGCCCGGACAATTACGCCTTAAGATCATGGAATTACTCTATGACATCGCTGAGGGGAATCGGAATATGTTTCTCCAAATTTTACAGTTGCATGAGCCCGTGAGGGCAGATATCCGTCATGTTGTGGACATGCATTATGCCTCACCAGTTTCTTTACCAGAATTAGCGTATCTATCCGGCAGAAGCCTATCCAGTTTTAAACGAGATTTTAAAGCCATTTACAATATGACTCCTGCATCATGGATTCGGGAAAAACGTCTTGAAAAAGCGAAGGAAATGTTAGAGGCAACACAATTGCCTGTTTCAGAAATTTGTTATTCTCTGGGCTTCGAAAACATTTCACATTTTTCGAGAATCTTTAAAGAATACCACGGACAAGCACCGACCGTATTTCGTCATTAAAATAGAGATGGCCATCAAACCCGATTTCTCCTGCTCATTTGGACTTAATAGAATAAATAGTTGGACGTTATAAAAAAATGAAAACCTTTTATCGTCTGTAAATTTGTAACATAAATTAAAAAATATAAAATTATGTCGACAAATAAAAACAGTAATACTGTACAAGATTACGAAGATGTGTTAGCCATTGTAGCAGGATACGTGGATGGGCTAAAAACGGGCAATATCGAACAGTTAAAAAAAGCATTTCATCAAGATGCTGTTATGTATGGTCATTTAGAGCACGACCTTTCACAAGGTAGTATAGAGAACCTTTATGCTTACGTTCAAGAATTTGGTGCGGCACCAAATATTCAAACCAATCTTACGGTGTTACACAAAACGTCCACCACAGCGGTAGTTCGTGTTGAAATGGAACACGACGCCGCAGATGAAGATTTCACAGATTATCACTCCCTGATAAAAATAAATGGAGAATGGAAAATTGTTTCAAAACTATTCCATCTATACACGAAATAATCAAAAACTATTACTTCAACTTTTCATTGGACATAAGACCTTCCTTTCCGGTGAAAATTCGTTATAAAAATTTAGATATGTCAAAATTATTCAGTCCTTTAACTGTAAAATCAGTAACTTTTAGAAACAGGATCGTAACGTCGCCCATGTGTATGTATATGGCTAATGATGGTTTTGCCAATGATTGGCATTTAGTACATTATGGCTCTAGAGCGATGGGTGGTGCAGGTTCTGTCATGCTCGAAGCGACAGCAGTCCATTCCGATGGACGCATTGGAGTTGGAGACTTGGGAATCTGGAAAGATGATCATATTGAAATGCTTACTAAAATTGCATCATTTATAGAGAAGTCTGGCAGTGTCCCAGCAATCCAATTAGCACATGCTGGTAGAAAAGGAAGCACATGGGCATCTGGACGTGACAGTCATCCGTTGATGCCTCATGATGAAAATGGATGGGAAGTTATTGCTCCGTCTGCAATAGCATTCTCTCCAGACATGCAAACGCCACGCGAAATGAGTTCAGAAGATATCACATCAGTGCAACAAGCTTTCGCAGATGCCACTAAGAGAGCATTAACAGCTGGTTTTAAATTGATAGAAATACACAGTGCACACGGTTATCTAATCAATGAATTCTTATCCCCTATTTCGAACAAAAGAACCGATCAATATGGTGGAAACCGAGAAAACCGTTCGCGTTTTCTATTTGAAATCATTGATAAAATTAAAGAAGTATGGCCTGCAAATCTTCCAATTGCGGTACGCATCTCAGCAACAGATTGGATGGATGAGGGTTGGACAATTGAAGATTCAAAATGGTTAAGTAAAAAGTTATCACAATTTGGAATCGATATTGTTGATGTTTCGACGGGTGGGACAGTACCTAAAGCTAAAATTACAGTCGGTTCAGGATATCAATTACCTTTCGCCAGTGCCATCAAAAGAGAAATAAAAGACAATTTAATAGTTGGTACAGTAGGTTTAATCACGAATGCACATCAGGCAGAAACCATCTTGACAAACGGAGATGCCGATTTGATCTTCATAGGAAGAGAGTTTTTAAGAAATCCCTATTTTGCCTTAGCAGCTGCAGGAGAACTTCGCTCACAACCACCTACCCCGAAACCTTATGAACTCGCATTTTAAATAATAAGGAGGTTCAATATTGAACCTCCTTATTATTTAACTAACGTTTCCGCTCACTTTCCTAAACAAACGAGTTTATATAAAGAAAATATTTCGTAAGTTGACCGATATTTCATCAACCGTCCAACTGATGATAAACTGCTAAAAAAAGATCAAGAATTAAGACTACGTATGGAGCAACCTACACCGCAACGAGTAAAAGAAATATTTGACCCATTTTACAAAGCGGACCTGAAACTATGGACTGAATTTGCAAAATATGTACAGGTGCGCACCTTTAAAAAAAATGAGTTAATAAAAGATTATCATAGTAAAGAAAAATACATCAACATATTAATTAGCGGTTCCGTTGCACACTTTGTTTTGGCAGAAGAAAAAGATATCTGCATTAACCTGTATTACGAGGAACAATTATTCAGTGATTACCTATCCTTTCTTACCCAATCATCAACGGTTATCAAGACGCAGGCTTTAGAAGAATCGCTCGTATGGTCTATCAGCCATAGCGATCTGCATGCCTTATATTCCAGATCCACTACAGGGCTAATCATTGGCAAGGCTACTTCAGATGCCATGTTTATCAGAAAACAATCCGAACAGATTAATTTACTGACGCTCAGCCCTACCGAGAGATATTTAAAATTAATCAAAGAGCGTCCCGAGATTTTCCAGAGAACATCATTAAAAATCATCTGCTCTTATCTCGGTATAGCAGCTGAAAGTCTGAGCAGGATTAGAAAAAAAAACGTGTAATGTGCATTTCTTAACTTTCGTCAATTTTTTAACGAAATCATCTTGCTATTTTTGAGCATCAAATAAGCCATTGTACATGAAAAATAAAGTTAATTATATTGCTGTACTGACGTTTTTTATCATTGCCGTTCTTCTTCGCTATCTGACCAATAAAACCGATTTATTGAATGGTATATCAAGCGGATTTATTAAAATAATCCTACAGGGTATTTCTCCCACTATCGCGGCATTAGCCGTCTTCGCTCTCTTTAAAATAAAACCCGTTCTAACATTAAAAGGGAACTACAGCAATATCATCACACCCTTTCTCTTATACTGGGCATTACCCATTATCCTAATTTTAAGTACGGAGTATGCTATCAAAGGAACCCTATCTTTTGAAGCGATTACCGCAATCTTAATTTACGGCCTTTTAGAAGAGATCGGCTGGCGCGGATTTTTACAGCAGCAACTGAAGCCATTACCGGAATTTTTAAATGTATTCATCGTGGCTGTACTCTGGTTTATCTGGCACCTGAACTTTGACCTTAGCAGTTCAAACCTCTTGTTTTTGGGAATTTTAATCCTTGGCAGCTGGGGAATCGGAAAAGTTGCCAATAACACCCATTCCTTATTAGCAGTAGCTGCATTTCACTCGCTCAATAATTTTTTCCCGGAGATGAATACCATAAAAATCATCCTACTCATTTCATTATTGTCCATCTGGATCATTGCGCTGGTCATTAGAAAAAACCAGCAAAATGCGCAAAAAGTTATACTAAGCTAAAAGTCTAGCATACCATACTCCTGTTTTAAGAGAGCTCAAAAAGAAACAGTAAATAAATATCGAACACCAGACTTCTAATTTTAAATTAATCAGTAGCCCATATTTATCTTAAAAAGATCAAACAAAAAGGGAGATACCTACGATATCTCCCTTTTATATTATAAAAGGGAGATACCTACGATATCTCCCTTTTATATTATAAAATTTTAAAAAACCTTTATTTAACTACTCCACCACGATCTCATTCATCTTTTCATTACCATAAAAAACAGGGAAATACATCAACTCCGCCTTTGCCGGATTTACCGTATACACCCCCGTGTATCGTGGTAATAACTCAATTTCAAAAGTATGCGCCCCTTTATTCAATTTCGGACAAAAGATAACTACCCGATCCTTGAAATGTTCCCGATGGGCTTCATTTCGGTAATATCCAGGCGATTTACTTTCATAAGTACAACCCGCAGGAATCGGAACTTCAAGCTGGATGTATTCGGCCTCTCCTGACAATAATACAGTAACTTCAATTTTGATCGGTTTACCTTCTTTTAAGGTGGTGACAGTACCATTTGCATCTTTAAATCGAGTAGAAACAGTCAAGCCCTTATTTTTTTCAAGAGCAGGATTGGCATTCCAAAAGTTCTGATATGCCGTCAGAAACAGCGGTCCTGTCCCTTCTTTCCGCACACGAATCTGTTCAGTCGCCGCAAATTTCTGCGTATAAGGAAATGCAGTAATACGCTTATCGTTCACAATTGCTATAGGTGCCCGAAAAGTTTCGCCTTCTTTCAATAAGTCTGGAAGAATACTTCGAATAATCCGTGAAGACTCATAGATATTGCTCCAGTTACCCCGTTGCTTCTGTGCAAAGAAATAATTTCGAATAAGCTCGAGATCCGATTCATGACCCCCGATTGTTTTCAATATTGTATACGCCAATAGCGTATTTTCCGTATGCGTTTCGGTTGGATTCAAAAATATCCTTTCGTTCTTATCAGAAACACCTCCCGAAGTCCAATACATACCACCCAAAATTGTTTTTGAAGCATATTTCAGTACAGTATCTGCGGCATGAGCATCCGGAATCCCCAATTTAGCCATCAACAGATATTTAAGCAACATATCTTTGGTTGATTTACTCTTCAACTTTCCATCAATAGCAAGGAAATAGTGTTTATAATCCGATTTAGGATCCAGTCGGTTTAGGAACATCAATGAATTAAACAGCCCTTCTTTGGCCATATTAAGTTTATCTTTATTCCAAAGAACGTCCAAAGAAGCCAGACTTCTTTTCAAGCTTTCCTCCTCCCGTTCGATATACAACCTTCTCGTCAACCCCGTACGATACCCCGCATCTTCGGCATCCAATAGCACAGAAACGACATAATTACTGATCCATGATACCGTTTCACTTTTATTCCACCAGCCCCAACCTCCAACTGTATTCTTGTTTTTCTGCAATTCTTTCAAAAGGTCAAGGATTTTTTTCTCTTCTTCAAACGGCTTTCCCAAAAGTTTTGTTAACGCTTTCTTAGAAAGTAGCGCACTTAATTTTGATGCCAGCTGTTCGTTGCACAAAAACTTATAAGCATCAATATGTGCTATTTCGCGCTGGATGAATTCCCATGAATTGGCTTCAGCATGAACGGTGATTTCTCCCAGCTCAGGTGATGTTTTTAACTGATATTCTTCCGTTCCATTCAACACCTTAAAATCACCCTGATGCTGCTCCAGTCCTTTTTCAAAAATCGGAATACTTCGTTTCTCCCCATCAAAATAGCCATTAGAAAGACCGATCGCATACGAAAGCAGCAAGCTATCGCCTTTCTCCGCCCGAACAGCAATTGGATCGCGGTATGACTTCGCTATTTTCAAATTCGTTTTTACAGAATCAACCCCATTATAGATCGTCCGTAACACCTCCAGACTATCGCCAAGATAGTTAACCACTCGACCTATTGTGGTAAACCGATCGCCACGAATAGCAAAGCGTGGAGTTGCCAAATGTGCGGAAACAGCTTTAAAGGCTTTAATATTCAGCTCTTTGGTATCTGCAAAATCTTTTACCCCTTTGGCAATAAAGATTGTTCTCCAATTGGTAATATCATCTGGATAAGTGGTCTCAAAACTCGCTTTCCCTGCAGCGTCTGTTTTGAGCTTCGGTTTCCAGAAAGCATCATCATGAAAGTTGACCCGCATCGTATTACCCGATTCGAGATAAGGCATTGAAACATTCGCCTGTGTTGGAACCTCAGTTCCAGTTTTTGTCTGCACCATAATGACGCCATTGGCAGCCCTTACGCCATACAAGGCAATCATGGATTGATCCTTTACCGTATTTACGGAAGCAATTATAGCCGGATCGAAAGAAGCAAGATCACCTTCGAACACCACACCATTCACCAATATCAGCGGTTTTGCACCGGCATCCGTACTTCCATTACCTCGAATCAGGACACCATTCACCTTTCCTTGCAACAAATTTGGCATATTATTGACCGTGACACTTGTAACTGACCCGGTCATACTTACCCTCTTTTGGGTAGCCACACCCATCACAACGACCTCATCCAATTGATTGTCCTGCGCCTTCAACTCAACAAAATAATCCTGCCCCATAGATACCTTGATATCCGAAGGATTATAGCCTATTGCAATGATCTGCAACTGTACTGCTTTTTCATCCGAAAGATCCAATTCGATACTACCATCAAAATTGGAAAAATACTGCTGTTTCGAACCCATATTTTTGACAGCAGCCCCGATCACCGGTGCATCACCATCATAAACCAAAATTCTGACAGAGGAGCTGCTATTACGCTTTGCAATAAATTCAGCCTTGTTTATTTTTAGAACTTGACCATGCCCCTGCTGTTCATAAAGAATAGAATCACGAAGCGGATTCAACACCCTGTTTGCAACGGTTTCATCACGGACCATCTTATAAGCCACTGCAGCATGAGGTGATCGCTGGTTCCATTGAATACCATCTAGTTTCAGGTAGTTTAGTCCATTCGATTTTAACGTTACAGCCAAACTATAGGCCGTCGAATCGTCTTTCACCACATGCAAAATAATATCCCCGAGAGGTAAATTACGCAAGCTATTTTCAGCTCCATAATACAGTCTATAATACCTACGGTCTTCCGCTTTTGCAGGTTCTACGAAAATAAGAGCAGGCTTGACAAGCTTTTGTTCAGCATCCAGACCATAACTTAAATTGAGGTTAAAGGTTGGTTCTTTGGAATCTTTTTTCGCCAAAACAAATTGCGCAACTCCACTATTATTTTGCATGGCCTCCCTAAATTTACTCGCCACATTTTTCTGAATATCACTACGTATCCATAATTTCTTCGTGAAATCCAATTGCGGTTTAAAGTAAGGTGCATCTTTTCGTATATAGTCCGCATCAAAACTTTTCAACTTTTGGTACTGCTGATAAAGTGTATATTGATATCCGCCTTCTATTTCAAAACGTCCAATTGATGTCGTATCCACGATTAATGTTGCTATTTTGGGCACGCCATTATACATTTCGGTACGCGGAAACGGACCTACCAAAACAGGTGCTGACACTTGAGTCCTAAGCCTACTGTTATAGGTCCTGTTCGGAAATGGATTCAGATAAAAAAGATCGCCTGAAGTCTGGATATAAGCCGGCATTTCGATAGACACATTTAGATTTGGCAATTGCCAAGCTCCGAAATTATTGGTTACGGAAATCAACTGTTTTTTGAGTTCCGTGACTTCGGTATCTTTGAGCTTTCCAACATCGTCCTTGGGCAGCATTTTGACCAAGATCTGTCCTTTACCAAGCGTTTCATCAGGGTAGTTGAATCCAAGTGTATCCTGCCCTATATTAAAGGATACGATCATTCTCCGACCTTTTTCAACGCGGAACCCTTTCACCAATACCTCCCTGTCATGTGTTCTGAATCTAAATTCATGCTGTCCCGGATAGATCTCAAAAATATAATCATCATGGTGTTGACTCTGTTTCGCATAAGTCAAAACACCATCTATCCACATCATATGAACCCCTTGTACCAAACCATTTACCACCAGATATGGAGAAATTTGGCTTTTAATTTCCGCGACCGGCTTCGACGCCTGATAATAAACTTTAGGAAATAAAAATTGGTAAAAAGCAATCGTATCAAGCTGCATTTCTTTAGACCATCTCGCCCAGTCCTTTAATGCCTCCTGGTGTCTTACCTGAGCTTCATCCAGATCAAAATTAAAATTCTGGAAAGGTTGAGCATACCGCATGAGTCCGCCAATCTTGACATTTGGAGCACTTGTATTTTTAAATTTTGATGTAAATCCATAAGCCGTAATATCCACATCCGGCACAGGTTTGCCCACTTTATCGGTCACGGACAATTGCACCTCAGCCTTTTGACCAGGATACACCGTTGTCGCTGTATTGACCTCTAAATTCAGATTTTTCTGCATAAAAGGAAGATCTTCCTTTATCACTTTGGCACGGCCTGCAAAAAGATAAGTAATCTGCAGGCTATACCCGTCTTTTTCCCGTTCTGAAAATGCTTCGTTTAATTGAGTCGCATAACCCGACGAAACCATTTTCTTACCTTTCCTAACCTGATACCAAAAAGGAATAGCGGCCGGATTACTCACCGTCAATAAAACCGAATCGGTCGTGCGGTAAAAACGATAACGCAGTTGCTCCTTTTGTTCCTGTTCCAAATCCAAGATTTCAGAAATTCCATTCGTCTCAACTTCTATTTCCGTTGCCTGCCATGCAACCGGTATGATATGCGGTAAACGAACCTGCTCTACGCGCAACATTTCATTGTTTTCACCTAATAATTCGATCTTAGCATCGCTTGATTTTTCAATACCTTTCTCAAAATACTTAATCTCCGCCTGCCCGTCTTTAACGGCGATACGAATTTCTTTTTCCGTATCAAGCAAATTCAGCTGCAGTATTTTTTCATGACGCTCATTGTCCGAACTGAGGTAGGTACCTATAACTTGAAAAGGAAGACCCATGTCTGACGGGAAAATCGAATCTGGCAAAACGATTTCCTTTTCCGCGACTTCAGTAAGAGACACCGTTGTCTGCCACAACGTATCTGGAACAAAATTCACCTGATTCGCCTTCATCTTTCCTGTACGGTAGGAGTTTGGTACAACTTTCAATTCTACTCGACCATCATAAACAGGCATATCATTCTCATTGACAACCTTTAACTTCAGGCGGATACTATCCCCTTTTGCAAAATCCGTGCGATCGGATTTCATGCTAAACGTGAGACTTTTCAATTCATATTCTTCATATCGAAACGACTCTTCAAGCAGCACTTGCTTAGATTTGCTAGACTTCAATAAAACACGGTAATATTTATCAAGGGTAAGTCCCAGTCCTGCATTTAAGTCAAAAGAAAAAGCATACATGCCAGGGCGATAGGGAGCAAGTTTTGTTATGACCGTATCTTTCGCATTGCCCACCACATGAACATCCACCGAATCTAAATTTGGTTTCCATTTACCCTCTTCGAGATAAGCCTTGAATTTCACCTGATCATTGGGCTTATACATCGGCTTATTGAATACCATAAAGCTTTGGTTATCAAAACTTTTTTTCTTACGAAAAATCCTTTTAAATTTATATTTTGTCCGTTTCCAGTTTTTTTTCACACCCTGCCAAAAGGATACTTTTTCTTCATAAGGCCAGTTCTTTTCTACACGTAGATAATGATACACCCCTTTATGCAAGATGCTGACGACATCACCTGTTTTCGAATTTGCAGTATGATAATAGCCCAATTTCCGATCATAAGAGACCCTATTCTTGCCCAAAGAAAGGTGTGCATCGGTTATCATATTACCCAATGAATCGTACAAGCAAACCGCAAATGCTTCGGTCGGAATGACCTTAGCATACAGATCATCAATGATAAATTCATCATATACCAGGTTATTTTCATCAGCACGGACTTCCACATAATTGCCACGTGGCAAATTCAGTTTTTGATTACGATACTTTCCTTTTTGAACAAAATCGGTCAGCATATCTTCGTTAAATTTCACTTCTCCGATATGGATCTTTTTTAAAATCTCGGGGTTTAATTTATAGATATAATAATCCGAAGATTGACGTTGACTATTGAACAGTGCAGACTGCCCAAATAAGGCGATCGAATACAAAAAGGTTAAAATACTAACGATAATTGACTTCCAACTCATAAAAAGGTATTGACTAAATTCCCTTAAAAATAGATAAATTTTCCAAACACACACATTATAATTCATTATACGCACAAATTTTCGTGCAGAGATATCAAAATTTCCCAATAAAACCTGCGTCAGAAGCTATAATCTCGGTGAAAAATTCCTCATCGGGAGGAATATGTTGTACAGCACAAATTCATGTTAGGAGATAATCGCCATCTAAATATTAAAATCAGTGAAATTTAATTTTATTTAGAACAATTCCAGATTAAAACCTATATTTGAACCTATCTATCTAAAACGACTTGCTTAGTGAGCCTTAAACTATTTTTTACAAAAAAAAACAAGCAGAAAAAACCACCTGAACAAATATTTCAGGAGTGGTTCGATGCCTATTGGAATCGACTTGTTGATTTTTGTGAACACCATTGTAATGATGAGCAAATCGCTATGGATATGGTACAGGATATTTTCTGCTCGCTTTGGAAACGTAAAGAAGTGATGGAAGAAATTATTCAGATAGAACACTATCTCTTTCGCGCTGCGCGAATACGGATCAATGATTATTACCGTGAAAAGTATAAGCGCATCGATCAGACACATGAATTGACAGAGACCTTCTGCCACAGCATCAACAACACAGAGGAGACCATCTATTTCAGAGATCTTGATCATTTTGTAGATGGCCTGGTCAACCGACTACCCTGCCGTTGCCGTCAGGTCTATACCCTGAGCCGCAATAGCGGTCTAAGCATACCCGAAATTGCCGAAGCATTGTCTTTGTCCGAAAAGACTGTCGAAGCACATCTCACGAAAGCCCTAAAATTCCTGAGAAATAAGATCGCTACATCAGAACAAAAATAATTTTTTTGTAGACTAAGGGTAAAACAGCTAAACGACGACTGGTATATAAAAATATATGAAAATCGATCATCAGCTCTTAGAAAAATACTGGTCAGGCCAGTGCACACCTGTTGAGAAACAAGCTGTGGAAGCTTGGATGGCTGATGGTATTCCTGAGGAAGAATTTCCACGCAAGAAAAGTAACTATACACCTGAAGAGAAAAAAGCGATCTTATGGCAAAATATTCGCCATCAAGCTGATATCCCCGATACGTTTTCTGCAGAAAAATCAACCCGTAGACGCTGGCCTAAACTCGTCGCAGCAGCCAGTATCGTGAGTATCCTATCCGCAGCTTGGCTCTATCTTCGATCGGATAAAATAACAGCAGAACCGATCGTAACCACCCGCTTTGTACAGATCGAAGTACCTTTTGGAAAAAAACAAAAACTCATCCTCAGCGATGGAACGACCATAAGTCTCAATTCGGGAACAAAATTACGCTATCCCGAAAAATTTGATGCAGCGAAAAGAGAAGTGACCTTAGATGGTGAAGCTTTTTTTGAAGTGAGCAAAGATCCAAAACGACCTTTTATTGTCCAGACTAAAAATACCAGTACCCGCGTACTGGGTACCCGATTCAATTTGCTAAGCCGTCCCGGACAGTCCGATATGCTTACTGTAGAAGAAGGACGAGTACAATTTACCGCAGCAAATTGTCCGGACACCCTTATTTTAAAAGCCAATATGCAAAGTAGTTATGCTGCAGGAAAGATGAAATCAAGTACCGTAAACAGTGAACTGTCGACTGCCTGGATGGAAGGACAACTTATATTCGACAACAAAACCATCAAACAGGTGATTCCGGAACTTGAACGCTGGTATAATGTAAAGATCACCTGTCACAACACAGCAATACTGAATGATCAGGTGAGAGGGAAGTTTAAGCAGGCTTCTTTAGCATCAGTTTTACATGACATCAGTTTTGCAACCTCCATCAAATATACCATCAAAGATAAGGAGGTCAGCTTATATAGATAATCGATCCGCAAAAAATAACCCGGTGTACGCATCGCCAAAATTGTCCACCGGGGGATGAAATTAAATACATTAACTTAATCACATTTGTAAAAATATGAACTTTTTGCTACTTAGCACACCGCTATTTCCCAGAACATGGAAAAAAAATAGCCTTTTATTAGCACTTTCTTTCTCCTGTCTATTGACACAGGCGCAACAGGGTATCCTCCAGACCAAGGTCAGCATCCAAATCAAAAACCAAACGATAGCGCAGGCGCTAGAAAAAATTGAAGAAAAAACAGGCTGTTCATTTATCTACAGTCCGAACCTGATCGATGCACAAAAAAAAGTATCGGTAAACCTGCAAAACGCACGCTTAGAAACAATTTTGCAGGAGATCCTGGGCGATGCTGTAAAACGCGTAGAGACCAATGGAAATCGCATTAATTTACAGCCCTCTTCTGGAAAAGGCAATCTGAACGGACAGGTACACAGCAGCGATGGTCACCCTGCTGGATATGTGAGCATCTCCCTTGCGGGCAGACAAGTCCAGGCCGATGAAAATGGTAAATTTTCGTTCAGTAATATGGAAGCCGGCAACTATACCGTAGAAGCAAAATATGTCGGCTTGCTGACCCAAAAGCAACAGGTACATATTGAAGCAAATAAAACATCTACAGTCAACCTTGTGCTCTATGAAGATGCTACAGCACTACAGGAAGTAGTGGTCAACGGCGAACGTAAAAACCGCTTTGCAAATAAAGAGACCCCTTTTGTAGCCCGTATGCCCCTGCGCAATTTGGAGAATCCGCAGGTCTATCAGGTGGTAACACAGCAGTTGATGAAAGAACAAGTTTCTTATACCATCGCCGAAGCCATGCGGAATGCAGGTGGTACTGTGCCCGTGATCAATCCTTCTGGCGGACTGAGTGCCCATTTAAGAGGATTTAGTACAGGAATTAATGCCCGCAACGGTATGGAGTCCACTTCGGACCGATCTGCGATGGATCTTGCCAATGTAGAACGCATAGAAGTACTTAAAGGTCCATCGGGAACACTATTTGGAGCATCCGTATCTTCATTTGGTGGCGTAGTCAATCTCGTTACGAAAAAACCAATTGAAGCAAAACGTACGGAAGTAAACTACACTATGGGGAGCTATGACTTAAACCGTTTATCCGTAGATCTCAATACGCCATTAAAGGCCGACAAAAGTGTTCTATTTCGTTTGAATACCGCTATCCATAAAGAAAGAAGTTACCTCTCGGATGCTTTTAACAATACCTTTTTAATCGCACCTAGTTTAAGCTATCAGGTCAATGAGAAGCTGACCCTAAACTTAGATGCCGAATACCTAAAGGTTCACAATACACAGCCCAATAATTTTGTTATCCGGGCCAAAGATGTACTTCAACCTAAAGATCTGAAGTTGGATTACCGCAAAAGCTTGTATTATAGCGATGCCGATGTACAAAATAGCGCTTCCCGAATCTTTGCTGAGGCAAAATATAAAATATCGGATAAGTTCCAGTCCACCACCGTGTTCTCGTACGTTTCGGAAAATGTGGACCACAGCTATCAGCGTGTCGTGCTCGTCAGTTCTCCTACAGAGGTTACCAGAGCCGCATCCATATATAAGGATGTCTATAATGGATACGCAAATATTCAGCAAAATATCAATGGCGAATTTAACACAGGAAGTATCAAACATAAATTGCTGGTCGGAGCCAATTATAGAACCCTCAGCAGCAGTTTCCTTTTCGGGGATATACAGCTATTCGACAAAGTAGATGTGACCCAAAAATTCACGCCCCTGTTGAGACAGGAAATCGATAAAAATGCCGAATTTGCACCGTACCCCACTCCTTCGCAACAAACGCTCAGTGCATATGTATCCGATATGATCACCATCGTGCCACGTCTTTCGACCATGCTTTCACTCCGTGTTGATCATTTCAATCGGAACAAAGTGGAAGATGAAGAAGGATTCAAACAAACATCATTAGCGCCTAAATTAGGATTGGTGTACCAGATTCTTCCCGAGCGTATTTCTGCATTTGCCAATTATATGAGTGGTTTCCAAAATGTTGCTCCTGTCATCCAGCCAGATGGAAATCGATTTGTCATAGATCCAATATTTGCCAATCAAGCAGAGGGTGGAATAAAATCGGAGCTTTTTCATAAAAAATTAAGTCTGACGGCCAGCTATTATTATATCAAGATTGATAATGCCACCCGTGTCAATGCGGACATGTTTACCGAACAGGATGGAAAGCAGGTGAGCAAAGGTGCAGAGCTGGAGGTCATTGCCAACCCCATCGCAGGACTGAACATCATCGGAAGTTATGCCTATAATGATAATCGCATCATCAAAGCTTCTGATACTGCTGTTGAAGGAAACAAGGCAGAATTTGCGCCTGAAAATGTCGCCAGTTTTTGGGCTTCTTACACTTTCCAAGAAAAAGTAAAAGGTCTCGGTATCGGTGCCGGAGTCAACTATGTTGATAAAATGTACCGCGCTTCGACAAATACCTTTTTTATTCCCAGCTATACGCTGGCCAATGCAACTGTGTTTTATAACAAACAAGCTTGGGGAATTCAATTGAAAGCGAACAATATCTTTAATAAAAAATATTGGGACAGCTGGGGCAATTTGCAGGCACCATCCAGTGTGGCGGCAAACCTTTCCTATCGTTTCTAAAAATTGTATAGTAACGAGCAGACCGCTTTTAGCGAGCGGTCTGCTTGATTAGATTGTAAATTGTGCTAAAGAAAATATTACATCAAACACACCTTTGGATGGGTTTACTCTCATCACTTATTGTCTTTATACTGGGCATAACCGGTTGTATATTGGCATTTGTTGATGAAATCAAACCAGTAGTTTATAAAAGTCATTTTTACGTGGAGTCCACGAGTCCAGATCATGAGCGTCAGTCGTTTTCAACCTTATTGGACCACGCAGAACAGCATTGGGGTGCTGAAAAACAGGTCTCGGCCGTAGAAATTGAAAACAATCCACAACGGACCTGGCATTTTAGGGCATATAAAGAAGATGATAACGATGGAATCTGGTACTGGAACGAGAAAAAATACTATGAGTCTCTATTCATCAACCCCTATACCGCAGCAAACGTATACAGTGAAAACGCTGAATTTGAATTTTTCAGGGTGATACTCTACCTCCACTGGTCATTGCTGTTTAAAAATGACATTGGCCAACCCATTGTAGGCACTGCAACGCTATTTTTTGTGCTCTTACTTTTAACAGGTCTATATCTGTGGTGGCCAAAGAACAAAAAAGCAAGACGTGTTCGGTTTTGGTTTCGCTGGAAAAATAAAACCGGCATAAAACGGAAAAATTACGATTTGCATAATATTCTAGGATTCTATTCCTTCACGATCGCTTTAATTCTGGGATTGACCGGTATGATCTGGGCCTTCCCCTGGTTTGATGAGTCGGTACAGCAAGTACTCAATAAAATCGAAAATAAGGCTCCGGAAACAGTTCTGGTGAAACCTATTCAGTCAAAGGCTCATTTGAATACAAATCATTCGGTCTACGATAACATTCTGAACGAAGTAGAGGTAACTTATCCCGATGCACATGCCTATTACTTTTATTTCCCACAGAAGGAAGAAGCACCGTTAAACGTGTATATCCGCTATCAAAAAAGTTATGCCTCTATCATACGACAATACGATGTAAAGAAAGGTTATCTGCAAAAAACAATCGATTTTTCAAGTAAAAATTACGGTGAGAAAATGCGGGCCTTAAATTACGACATCCACTTAGGAAGTATTCTGGGAATCCCGGGAAAGATGCTGGTATTTTTGGCATCGTTGATTGCTGCCAGCCTACCTGTCACCGGTTTCTACATCTGGTACAATCGACGTAAAAAGAAAAAAAAGAAAGCGTAAATAAAGCTTAGCAACCCGTTAATTCTCTTAATGCTAAAAAGGCTTATCCCATCACAGATAAACCTTTTTAGCAATCGTTTCCTTTTATCTGCAACCCCTTATTTAATACTATTTCTGACCTTTCTCTCCTATATAATTCGCGCCAATAACATTATTTAACCAGATTCTTTTGTGCCTGTATATACTCCGACGGTGTCATTTTATATTTTGCCTTAAATACTTTGGTAAAATAATTAGGATTTGAAAATCCGGTCTCATACGCAATTTCCGATATCGAATTACTATTTTTTTCCAATAAATTTGCTGCACGTTCCAACCTTACCGAACGTATAAAATCTACAGGACTCATACCCGAAAATTCAAGCAATCTATTATACAACGATGTTCTACTAATGGACAAGTGACTACTCAACAACTCAACGGAAAGTTGTGGATTATCTAAATTTTCATAAACATATTCAAATACGCTCTGTAAAAACTTCTCCTTTTCTGACATCACCTCAACTTCTGGTGACACAAAAGAGAGCTGCTTACTATAAGTATCTTTAAAAGCTTGATTAAGGAGCAATAAACTATTCACTTTTGCTAATAATGCAGCCATATCAAATGGTTTAGAAATATAATCTACTGCTCCCGACTCTAAACCGCAGACTAAACCATTTTCTACTCTTGAAGCTGTCAATAAGATAATAGGAATATGTTTTGTCCGTTTATCCCGCACCAGCTTTTGAGTCAATTCCATACCGTTCATGATTGGCATCTGCACATCAGAAATAATCATGTCGGGGTGATGAAATAGTGCTTTTTGCCATCCTTCTTGGCCGTTTGACGCTTCGCAAGTTTGATATAAAGGATCGAGCCTACTTTTTAGAAAACCCCGAAAGTCATCGTCATCCTCAATAATCAATACAACGGGTCTCAGACGAATATGCGGATCAACATTATCCTGTTCGACACTTATAACAGTCTGTACAACTTCATCATTAACGACCTCCATTTTTTCTAAAAACAGATCAAAAGAAAAAGCACTTCCAAAGCCTGGTTCACTCTCCACGTAAAGTTTACCACCATACATTTTAACAAATGAATCTGCGATTGACAAACCGATTCCAGATCCTTGATTCAAAATATTACCCTGTGTATCATGCTGGTAGAAACTCTCGAAAATCGCTTCATGCGATTCTTTTGGTATACCGATACCATCATCCTTGATTACCATTTTAACTTTTATTTTATCACCCTCCTCCTGTACTTCCACCGATTTTATATACACAGAAATATGACCTCCCTTTGCAGTAAATTTAAACGCATTGGATAATAAATTAAAGATAATTCGCTCAATTTTATTATGGTCAAAAGCGGTTAGTACATGATCTTCACAAGAAATAAAACGATAGTTGATCTCCTTTTGAATGGCCATATCACTAAAAGAGTCATACATATCTTTTACAAAGGATACTAAATCCCCTTTCGTATTATGCAATCTAATCTCATTTTCTTCCATTTTTCTAAAGTCGAGCAATTGATTAACAAGATTAAGCAACCGGTGGGCATTACGCTTGATAAGCGCGATCTGTTGCGAAGTTTCCTTATCCTTTTCCTTAAGTAGTAGAATATCAATTGGACCTGTAATTAAAGAAATAGGCGTTCGAAATTCATGACTTAAATTCGTCAAAAATTTTATTTTCATCTGATCCAACTGATGGAGATTATCCGCATCTCGACGCTCCTGTTCCAAAACAAACTTTTGTTTTAGTTTCCGCACACCGCGACTCTTTAACCAATATAACCCCGATAAAAACAAAATGCCATAAAACACAAATGCGTAACCTTTTAACCATATAGGAGGTTCAACATAAACAACTATAGATTTGATTTCATCATCCCATATCCCATCGTTATTACTCGCTTTTACTTCAAATGTATATTCTCCTGGATCCAAATTGGTGTAGTAAGCAGCGTGATCTCCATGAGCTTTAATCCAATCCTTATCAAACCCTTTCAAGCGATATTGATATTGATTATCTTCTGATACCGTCAAATTCAATGCAGCAAATGAAATTGAAAAGTTTTGTTTATACTTCAAATTGATCCTTTCTGCCGTTAACAGTGATTCAGATAGTATGCCTTCTTTAGAAGGTTTGATCACCTTATTATCAATCTTTAATTCCGTTAATACAGGTTTGGAAGGATTCGTATTAATTTTTAAATTTTTAGGATAAAAATGATTAAATCCTTCTTGACCACCAAAATATACTTCTCCATCAGGCAGCATAAGACCTGCCCCTATCGCAAATGCCCCCTCCTGTAAGCCAACAGAATAGGCATAATTTTTAAACGTTTTTTGCAAGGGATCATAACAGCTCAAGCCTTTATTCGTACTGAACCACATTTTTCCCGTATTATCTTCAACGATACTCTGTACGACATCATTGATCAAACCTTCCCGTTCGGATAATGTTTTAAACTGCTTATCACCTTTTTGCAGCAACCCGACTCCATTGCCATTTGTACCTGCATACACATTTCCAGCCCGGTCGGTATAGATTGATAGCACATAGTTGTTCGGCAGAGCATTTGCATTTTTGTTATAATACACGGTTTTACGGGTGTATGGATTGTAGACAAAAATACCTGCACCGTAGGTCCCTACCCACATATTACCATCATGATCCTTTCTTAAAGCACGGATAAAATCTGCAGAAGGTGCAATCTCATCCGCTTTGGGGTTGTCAGAACGACGAAATTTTTTAACCGCACCATCTTTAAGTCGAATCACATTGATTCCACCGCCGTTTGTTCCGACCCAGATATCACCATAGATATCTTTCTCTAAACTAAAGACTTCGTTATTATTAAGTTGGTTTTCACCAGGTCCTGTCAGATATTGCGCACGTGATTGTGTTTCTAAATTGAACTTGATCACTCCCTTACCAAAAGTTCCCAGCCATATATCGCCAGGATGATCTCCATTTTTTAATGCTAAAACCGTTAGATTTTGATCTCCAATCGGAATAGCTGTCAGTTTATCCAAGCTACGGTCATACCGATAAAGACCACCTCCATCAGTACCCACCACAACCTGACTCTTAAAAGGTAAAAATGAAGTAATCATACTGACTTCATTCTTTCCATAACTGTCGATCGTTTTAAGGTTAAACTGATTCAGGTTCACATCAAATTTATTTAACCCTCCCTGTACGGTGCCCACCCAATAAATTCCGAATTTATCCAGGTAAATAGAACGGACCGATTTATGGCTTATACTTCTAATATTTCGAGGATCCTTATTAAAAATTTTAAGCTCAAAATTCTCTGTATTCAATACCCCTAATCCATTATCCGTACCAATCCAAAGCCCTCCTTTTGTATCGTTAGCAATACTGTAAATTCGTTTACTCCCTAATTTAGCTCCCCCCGATTCTTGAAACAAAGAAAACTGATCTTCATGATCACCCTTATAAACAAGTCCTTGTAGTGAGGAAACCCAAATACGTTTCTGTTCATCTTCTTCAATGCAGGTCAGTTCCATGAGTTGTTTATCAGATGTCAAAGGATCCTGAGCAGGATAAACTTTACTTTCTTTCAAATTCGATGCAAACTGATATATTCTATTTTCAGCGGCAATCCACATGCGTCCTTGACTGTCTCTAAAAATATATCTGGAGGTCATTTTGAAAAACTTCTTTTCGATATCGGTATAGCGTACGTCAAGTGGTTTGCCAATATCTTTGACATTGATAATAAAGAGTCCACCATATGAACCTACCCAGATATTCCCTGCAATATCCGTATTAATGGTTGTTATTGCGGTACTCAACCATTTACCATCCACATGTTTATCATAACTGACAATTTTATCCAATTTACGGTCATAATAACTTAAGCTTCCGCCATTGGTACCTATCCAAACACGTCCTAGGTTATCCTCACATAAAGCTGTGATATGATTAGATTTCAAACCCGCTTCTACATCGGCATTATAACGATAAACTTTAAACGTGTATCCATCAAATCGATTTAACCCATCTTCAGTTCCAATCCATAAAAAACCATAACTATCTCGATAAGTACTAAAAACAGTATTGGACGATAAACCATTTTTTATCGTATAATGCTCAAACGAATACGGCAGTTCCTGCGCGTTAGCAATAGAGCAGAAAATTAGGGTAATAACAATATTAATTTTACACTTCAATATATTCAACATATTTAGGTTTAATAAGATAATGGTTAAAGGTGTACAACAATACTTTTGAATAGCGGTCACCGTTATCCTAAACTATCAAAAAAAATAGATTATTTGATGATTTAAATCCAATTTTAACATACTTACTCATCATTTGAACATTCTTACCTCAACGAGAATGTTACATCAGCTAGTTTTGAATTAGTAATTATAAACCAACCGTCAAAAATAAATTTCACTACTTGTTATTAGACCTAACCTACCTAATAGCAACTGGAAATTTTATGCATGGCATTTACACAAACCACTTAGATTAAAATAAAATTATGAGCACACAGAACAGTCCCTAAAACCTACTATGATAGATCACTATCACCTTTAATCAATGCGCTACAATGGAGCAAACCGATTTATGATTTCAAACCAATAACTAAACAGTAAAAATTATTATGATGATTAAATATACCATCACACTCATTTGGTATGAGAAAAAACTATGGGGTATTTTCCTGCTCTATACCTCAGCACTTCTGCTCTTATTGCTTGCAACAACATCGCCGCTATATGCACAAGACCTAAGACAAATCCGGGGTACAGTCGTTGACCAAAAGCAACAAGCAGTAGAAAATGCTTCCGTTAAAGTCAAAGAAGGAACAACAGGAATTTCAACAGATATAAATGGCTCTTTCACTATTCAGGTACCCAAAAACAGGAATACCCTGGTTATTACCAAAGTTGGATACCTAAAAACAGAAGTCCAAATTAATAATAAAAATGAATTACAGATCGTACTCAACAGTGCCAATATCGATATTGACGAAATTGTTGTGGTGGGTTACGGCACCCAGAAAAAAGAAACTGTCGTGGGAGCAGTTACACAAACCTCTGGGAAAGTCTTAGAAAGAGCTGGCGGTGTAGCCAGTGTTGGTGCGGCCTTGACCGGTAATGTCCCTGGGGTAGTCACGACAGCAAGTACCGGGATGCCGGGAGAAGAAGATCCACGGATTGTGATTCGCGGACGCAGCACTTGGAACAATACCGATCCATTAACCATGGTAGATGGAGTCGAACGTCCTTTGAGCAGTGTCGATATCAGTTCGATTGAAACCGTATCCGTATTAAAAGATGCAACCGCTACTGCCGTATACGGTGTACGTGGAGCCAACGGAGTCATTCTCATTACCACTAAAAGAGGTAAAGAAGGAAAAGCTTCCGTAAGAGGTACGGTGAATAATATCATAAAAACAGTGTCCCAATTGCCCGGGAAAATGGATTCATATGATGCCATGATACTCCGCAATCGTGTCATCGAAAACGAATTGGCACTTTCTCCCAATAGTTGGGTTTCATACCAACCTCAAGATCTGATCAATAAATACCGCTTCCCGGCGAATCTGGAAGAAAGAGAGCGGTATGTTAACACCAATTGGGCAGAGGAACTATTCAAGAAACATGCTTTCTCACAAAATAGCAACCTCAATATTGCAGGAGGTACAAATTTTGTAAAATACTTTGCCAGTGCCGATTATTTATACGAAGGCGATATGTTTCGCGAAAATGATAACAATCGCGGTTACAAACCCGGTTATGGTTTTAACCGGTTAAACATGCGGTCTAACTTAGATTTTCAGCTCACGCCAACCACAAAATTTTCAGCAAATCTAGCAGGGTCGCATGGAAGAAGAAAAAGTCCTTGGGGTGGCGGAAATGATTACAGTTACTGGATCGCCGCCTATACCGTACCTCCTGACGTCATTTACCCAAGATACTCCGACGGCACATGGGGATTTTACAAACCTGATTCACAAGTCGGTATAAACTCAGCACAAGCACTCGCAACATCCGGAGTAGAACTGACAACTACGAGTAAAATAACGTCAGATTTTATATTAGAGCAAGATCTCAAAATGTTTGTCGATGGGTTGAAAGTGAGAGGAAGCATATCGCTCGATAATACATTTGTCGAGGCAGGAAGAGGAGTTAACGATCTGTATAATAATGTACAAAGTAAATGGATTGATCCAGAAACAGGACTAGCCGTTTACGGACAAAATATAGATGGCAGCCGTTTTGACTTTGTAGAAGGGATCAACTGGGCTCAACAATCGGGAGCAGTAAATAACGGAATGACCTATAGACGCCTGTTCTACCAGTTGCAATTGGATTATGCAACCCGAATAGCAAACGATCATAACATTACAGCGATGGGTCTATTCAACCGAAATCAATATGCTACAGGAAGTATGCAGCCGTTTTATCGTGAAGACTGGGTATTTCGCACCACCTACAATTACAAAGGAAAGTATATGCTTGATTACAGTGGAGCCTATACCGGATCTGAAAAATTTGCCCGCGGTTACCGATTTGGATTTTTTAATTCTGGAGGTATAGGCTGGTTATTGTCTGAAGAAAATTTCATGAAAAATATTTCCTTTATAGACATGCTGAAACTTCGTGCTTCCTATGGTGATATCGGAGATGACAATGTTAATGGGCGCTATCTGTACTTGACACAATGGTCATATGGCGGTCAGTCTCATATGGGGACTGTTGGAGAGGCTCCAGAGCGCAGTACTTATACTTGGTACAGAGAAAATGAACTGGGTAATCCGAATGTACGTTGGGAAAAAGTAAGAAAATTCAACTTTGGTACCGATTTCTCATTTTTTAAAGGAATTATTTCTGGTCAGGTGAATGTATTCAGCGACAAGCGCACCGATGTGTTGATCACTGGAAATAACCGTGCAATACCCGACTACTTCGGTGTCGCAGCACCAGCAGCCAACTTGGGCATCGTGACCAATAAGGGATATGAAGTAGAGTTAAAAGTCAATAAAGCGATTAATCAAAACTGGCGATTATGGGCTGATATGAACTTTACACATGCCAAAGATAAAGTGATAGAAGGAGACAGTCCCGAATTACTTCCTGATTATCAAAAGCTCAATGACAAGCAGATCAGTCAAACCTATACACATGTCGGTGGCGGATATTACAATACCTGGGATGAATTATATGCCAGTACCATACATGATAATAACGATGGGAATAAACTACCTGGTAACTATCACATACTGGATTACAATGGCGATGGATTGATCGATTCCAAAGATAATATACCCTATGCCTACCCCTCTACTCCTCAGAACACATACAACCTAACGGTCGGATTTGACTGGAAAAACTTCAGCATCATGACACAATGGTATGGTGTCAACAATGTCACCCGTCAGGTCGTATTGAATAGTTTTGAAAGACAGCGCAATTTAGCTTATCACGAAGGATCCTATTGGTCCAAGGAGCAAACAGACGCAGATGTACCTTTACCCCGTTGGCTTGCTACTCCGAGTAACTATACGCCCGGGAGCCGTTTTATGTACGATGGATCTTATATCCGATTAAAGACTGCCGAGATTGCGTACAACTTGAATGCTGAAAACAATTTTATACGTCGTATGGGATTTCAACATATTCGCATCTTTCTCAACGGTCATAACCTTTTATTCTGGTCCAAAATGCCCGATGATCGAGAATCCAATTATGCAGGTACAGGATGGGCTTCACAAGGCGCCTACCCTACCGTCAAACGTTTTAACCTAGGCGCGAACATTACTTTTTAATCGATATGATGATGAAAAAATATTTAAAAATTATTGTTTCTTTTGGTGTTATAGTTTCCTCTTCATACATGAGTTCTTGTAAAAAGTACCTCGACAAAGAAGAACAATCTATTATTTCAGAAAAAGAAGCGTTTAAAAACTTCAATAATTTCCAAGGCTATACTGAAGAGCTATACCATTGTATTGTTAATTTCAGCAATCTCTACTGGACCAATTCCTGGAACTGGGGCGAAGACGAGATTACCTCTACCGCTGGCGATTACCACTTTATCCATAAAATCGATAATGGCAATTTTTGGGCCTGGCAGGCACAGCACGATGGCTGGGGTGCAGGATGGATGGAACAAAATGATTTTACAACGGAATTTATAGGAGGAAACGATCGCAATATCAATAAAGACCTTTGGAATGCTGCTTGGTTCGGCCTTCGAAAAATTAGCATTGGTCTTGAAAATATGGATAAAATGACCGAAGCCACTCAGGAAGAACGGGATCTTATCAAAGGACAATTGCTTTTCTTTAGAGGTTGGTTTCACCATCGGTTGATGGAATATTTCGGCGGTATGCCCTATATTAATAAAGTATTGCCAAGTGATGAAAAACTAACACTTCCACGTCTCAATTACCATGAATGTGCAGATTTGGCCGCTGCAGATTTTCGTGAAGCTGCCAATCTTTTACCCATCAATTGGGATGATACCAATCCCGGAAAGCGGACACTGGGGAAAAACGCGCTGCGCATCAATAAAATAATGGCTTTGGGTTATCTAGGTAAAAATTACCTGTGGGCGGGTAGTCCATTGATGAATTTTACGGTGACCGGTAGCCGCACCTATCAAACCGATTACTGCAAAAAAGCAGCGGAAGCTTTTGGAGAATTGTTATCACTGACCGAAAGTGGACAGGCTCCATATAAATTGGTGGACTTTGAAAATTATCACCTTAATTTCTATACAATAAGTGAAAATTGGGCACTCCCAGGAAGTACTGAAGCTATCTTTAGAGGTCCTTACAATGCGGGCAACAACACCCATTATGGAACCAGTAAGCAGTACATGCCAAGCTTAATCACCGAAGGCGATGCACTGAAATTTGTACCGACAGCCAATTATGTCAATTACTATGGAATGGCTAACGGATTACCGATTAAAGATTTCACACAAGCAGACGCAGAGTCCGGTTATGATCCAGCATACCCTTGGAAAGGACGTGACCCAAGATTTTACAATGATATCGTCTTTGATGGCGTTAAGGTCATAAAAGGAACCATACCTCCCAAGGATAGACCGGAAAATGAATACCGATACGCCCAACTCTATACCAATGGATCTTATCGTAATATTCAGAATGGTAGCCGTACGGGTTATACACTGCGCAAATTTATTCCTTTAACAACAAACGATTATGACAGAGCTTTTGACTACGGATCGAATATGCACATCTATGTTCCCTACATGCGTCTAGCAGATGTCTACCTCATGTATGCCGAAGCTGCAGCCATGGCAAATAATGCCGCTAATGGAAAAGCGACAAATTATAATAAAACTGCGGTAGAAGCAGTCAATATCATTCGTAAACGTGCTGGAGTCGATGCTGTGAACACAAAATTCTTAGCTTCTTCCGATGCCTTTATGAGTGAATTACGCCGCGAAAGAGCAGTTGAACTTGCCTATGAAGGACATCGTTTCAATGATTTGAGAAGATGGTTATTACTTACGGAAAGCCCATACACCCTAAAAACTGCACTTGAATTTGATAGAACGGGGACTTTTAATACAGCTGACCCTACTCAAAACCGTGTGGTAAATATGAAAGAAAAAGTATTAATAGAACGAAAATTTACAAGCAAGCATTACTGGCTTCCCTTAAAAGTATCTGATGTCAGTATGTATCCTGAATTTTCACAAAATCCTGGATGGTAACTCAAATGAGCGATCAATTCATAAAATTATGAGACAATGAAATATAAAAAATTAAAAATAGCATTGTGCCTGAGTATGGTCGGTTTGGGTACGCTTGACGCATCGGCATCTCGCTTATTTCCATATAAAAACAATGCCCCAATATCACCAGCAAGATTCGGATTACAAGATACCCTGCAAACGGATACTACAGCGCTCATACAAGTGGCCTTTCGCAAAGTCAAAAAGCAAAATCTCATGGGCGAAGTCCAAGCGGTTAATCTTGCTCAATTAATGGAAAAAAATTATACAACCTATAGTCTCGAAAATCTCGATGCACTTGTTTCTGGCTATAATGGAAACATATGGGGATCTTCAGGTTATCTGCTGTTAGTGGATGGATTTCCTCGAGATGCCGAAAATGTTATGCCTACAGAAATTGATCAGATCTCCGTACTGAAAGATGCAAATGCGATTGCACTTTATGGTAGCCGTGCAGCAAAGGGTGTTATCTATATGACCACCAAACGTGGAAAAGCAGGTACTCAAAAAATAAACATTCGTACCAATGCAGGGATCAATACCCCCATCAGTTATCCTAAATATCTCGGTTCTGCTGAATATATGACCCTCTATAATGAAGCTAGACGCAACGACGGACTTCCTAATCTATACACACAGGAGAATATTTATAAGCATAGCACGGGAGAGAATCCTTATCGCTACCCGAATGTAGATTATTATTCTTCAGACTACATTAAAAAGAGTTACAATAGATACGATGCCACAGCAGAAGTCTCCGGAGGTAACGAACGGACACAATATTATACCAATTTTGGATTTTGGTCTGCGGGATCATTATTAAACTTTGGTGAGGCAGTAGACAACAACAGCTCCAATCGCTTTAATATGCGCGGCAATATTGATGTAAAGTTAAACAAAGTCATCTCATTAAATGTAGACGCAGCAGCGAGCTTCTATACTTCCAAGGGTGTCAATGCAGATTATTGGGCTGCTGCCGCAACAGGGAGACCACACCGCTTTTCTCCACTCGTACCGATCAGCATGATTGAAGAAAACGACGAAAACTCCTTAATTTTTGTCAACAACAGTAACTTTCTTGTAGATGACAAATACTTATTAGGCGGTAGTCAATTGGATCAGACAAACGCATTTGCCAATATCTATGCAGGCGGAAGTAATAGACACTTAAACCGACAATTTCAGTTTAATACGGGGTTGAATTTTAATCTAAATGATGTACTGGAAGGTTTAACATTTAATACGGCAATGGCTATTGATTATCAAAATCAGTATAATCAATCGTATAATAATAATTATGCCGTATACCAAGCCAACTGGAACAACTATAATGGTACCGATCTCATCAGTAGTCTTACCAAATATGGTGACGACCGTATTTCGGGAGTACAGAATATAGGCGGAAGTGCATACAGACAAACTTTAGGTTTTACAGCGCAATTAAACTATGCACGTACATTTAACGAGCAACATCATGTGTCTGCAATCGTATTGGCCAATGCATTTCAGATTGGACAGTCTGAGGCTTATCACAAGCAAAGCAATGCTAACCTAGGTTTGCAGCTCGGATACCATTTTGAAAATAAATACTATGTCGATTTCAGTGCTGCTTTGCCACATTCTGCTAAATTACCAGAAGCCAAACGTAAAGCCATTTCACCAACTTTATCGATGGCATGGCGCATAAGTGAAGAAGAATTCATGAAGGACAACACTGTTTTTAACAACTTAAAATTAAAGGCATCTGCTGGTATTATCAATACCGACCTCGATATAGAGGATTATTATTTATATAAAGGATATTACACCTATAATAATGCGGCATGGTACAGTTGGAGTGATGGCCAACTGGTACACACTTTTGATCGTTTCAGAGGTGAAAATATGGATATGCGCTATCCACAACGTAGGGAGATCACCTTTGGCATAGAAGCCGGCCTATACAATAACTTGGTGACATTTAATGCTTCTTATTTTTACAACCAGATGCATGGGATGCTGGTACAGCCAAATACACTGTATCCGATGTACTTTATGTCCTATTGGCCGACCTACTCAGAATTACCATTTATAAATTATAATGTAGATGAGCGTCAGGGGATAGATTTTGGATTAAATATCAATAAAACATTTAACAATAGTTTTCTTTCATTAGGAGTAACGGGTCTTTATTATGACACGAAAGCAGTAAAACGCGATGAATTGTTTGAAAGTGCATATCAAAACCGTGCTAATAAACCTTTAGATGCGATCTGGGGACTTCAAAATGACGGATTTTACCGAGACCAAACAGAAATAGACCAAGCACCTTTAACCGCTTTTGGAGAAGTTAAACCTGGAGATATTAAGTATAAGGATCAAAATGGCGACGGTATTATTGATACACGCGACGAAGTTTATTTAGGTAAAGCCGGTTGGGCAGGAGCTCCATTTTCACTGGGTTTTAATATCACTGCTAAATGGAAAAATGTAACATTATTTGCTGTTGCAACTGCAAGATACGGTGCATATGAAATGAAAAACAGCTCTTATTTCTGGATGAAGGGCGAAGATAAATACTCCATTATAGCACGTGGTCGTTGGACGGAAGAAAATAAAGAAACTGCCACATATCCACGTTTAACAACTGGCAACAGCGACAACAATTTCCGAAGTTCAGATTTCTGGATGTATAAAACCAATCGATTTGACCTCTCCAAGGTTCAGATCTCCTATGATTTTCCAACAAGTATTCTAGGAAAAGGTATTGTTAAAGAACTTGGTATCTATACAAATGGCTTCAACTTGATGACCCTTTCTAAAGAAAAAGAAACGATGCAACTCAACGTAGGTGGTACACCAAGAACAAGATTTTTCAATTTTGGTGTAAAGGCCCTATTCTAAATTATCAATGAAAAATAATTGACATGAAAAAAATAATATTCATATTCAGCATTGCCTCTGCCCTCTCACTCACGTCCTGTGAAGATATGTTTGAGCCTGCTATCGAAAATATATTAGATATTGAGACCGCATACGATAGGCCTTTGTACGCACAGGGATTATTATTAAATGGTTATACAAGAGTACCTACAAACAGTTGGTCATTTAACGATGTGGCCACAGACGATGCCGTTACTAATGAAAGAATTAACGATTATCAAAAAATAGCTACCGGGCAATGGACTGCCATCAACAATCCGTTTGATCAATGGCGGAATAGCAAATCAGCAATACAGTATATCAACAACTTCTTAGCACTAACGGATAAAGTCAGTTGGGCCTCTACAGAGCAGGTCACGGCTATGTTCAATGATCGGATGAAAGGTGAAGCATACGGTCTCCGCGCCTTATTTATGTTTCATCTGCTTCAATCCCATGCCGGGAAAACGAGCAGTGGCGAACTTATGGGCGTCCCCATCATACTTGAGCATGAGGTATTAACATCTGATTTCAATCATAAAAGGGCCACTTTTGAAGCCTGTATGCAACAAATTTATGCTGATATTCAAAAGGCCGAGGACTTATTACCCTTAGACTATGAAGATATTTCATCAGATAGTCAGGTTCCTGCAAAATATCAAGCATTAGCCATCAAAATGGATGATTATAATCGTGTGTTCGGTACACATTTCCGGTTACGAATGACAAAAAGGATAGCACAAGCCATCAAAGCCAAAGCTGCACTTATGGCCGCTAGTCCTGCATTTTCAAATGGCAACAGCACGACATGGGCTGATGCCGCAAACTATGCAGGTCTAGTCATCCAGCAAAAAGGAGGTGTATCTGGTATAGACCCTCAAGGCGCATTATTTTATCAGCAAAATAGCGTGAATGCCATGAACGAAGGACGCAATACCTCGGAAGTATTATGGCGTGTAGACCGTGGTGATCCTTCATCAAATTTGGAAGCGGAACAATTCCCTCCTACATTGTTTGGACGTGGGCGGATTAATCCCTCCCAAAATCTGGTCGACGCGTTTCCAATGGCCAACGGTTATCCAGTGTCCGATATTGCAAATAGTGGATTCAATGCTCAAGCCCCTTACGAAAATCGTGACCCTAGGCTTAAACAGTATATTTTAGTCAATGGCGGTACTGCCGGAGTTAATAATACGGCAATCAATACAACTGTCAACAGTCCAACCAATGATGGGTTAAATAAAGTAGAAACTTCCACCCGAACAGGATATTATTTACGCAAACTTTTACGTCAGGACGTCAATCTCAACCCTTCCTCTACATCAGGGCAATATCACATCACACCGCGATTGCGTATGACGGAGATATATCTTGCGTATGCCGAAGCGGCCAATGAAGCTTGGGGACCTACGGGTACGGGGACACAATCATTTTCGGCTTACGATATCATTAAAGCAATCCGGACACGTGCCGGTGTGGGGACAACCAATGGAGATCCTTACCTCAATCAGGTCAAAAACAATAAAGAGCTGATGCGCGAGCTCATCAGAAATGAAAGAAGGTTAGAATTATGTTTTGAAGGTTTTCGTTTTTGGGATATCAGAAGATGGAATAAAAATCTCACTGAAGCGGCCCGCGGTGTCAGTATTCAAAATAATAGCTATACGATTTTCAATGTTGAAAACCGGGTGTACGAACCTTATATGCAATACGGTCCTATTCCCTACAGTGAAATCCTAAAATACAGTAACCTTGAACAAAACATGGGGTGGTAAAACATTTTTAAAAATAATCAGATGAAAAAATTACATATATTTTCCATTGTACTTGTATTCCTATTTACCTCCTGTAAAAATCAGGACTGGGAATTTCCAGACTTTAAATATCAGACCGTATACTTCGCCTATCAATATCCTGTAAGGACTATTACTATGGGTGAAGACCTATTTGATACAGCATTAGATAATGAAGGTAAAGTCAAAGTAATGGCTACAACAGGTGGTGTTTACGATAATAAAAAAGACATCACCATTGATTTCACAGTAGACAACGCGATGACAAGCAACATCATATTCAATTCAACAGGTGCAGCTGTCACTCCTTTGCCGAGTAATTATTATACACTAGCATCCAATAAAATAATGATACCAAAAGGCAGCTTGACAGGTGGCGTGGAAATACAGCTGACCGATGATTTCTTTGCTGACCCTAAAGCTATCACCACCCATTATGTACTTCCGATCCGTTTAGACCATGTCATGAATGCAGACTCTATCCTATCCGGAATTCCAAAAGCAGGAAGCTTACGCCGAAAAGCAGTAGCTGATGATTGGGACACTGCTCCTAAAGATTACATCTTCTACGCTATCAAATATATCAATACCTGGCAAGGCAATTACCTCCGTCGCGGCCGCGATGTCATCGTTGGTAAAAATGGAAATAATGCCCTCAGCCAAACTCAAAATAGAAGAAATGCATACGTCGAAAAAGATGAGGTAAAAAGCCTGACGACAGCGTCTTTGAAAAACACAATACTTCCATTAACATTTAAGGATGTTGACGGCACAAATATCAACTGTAATCTGATGCTATCTTTTGACAATAATAACAATTGTCTCATCAGCTCTGCTACTACTGGGGTCACAGCATCAGGAAAAGGCAACTTTGTAAAAAAGGGTGATAAAAATAGTTGGGGAAATACCGATCGTGATGTCTTGTATCTCGATTATCAAATCGATATGCAAAAGATGAATGTGAGTACAAAAGATACCTTAGTCATGCGTGACCGAGGTGTTAAAATGGAAACTTTTACGGTCGCAATAAAACCATAAAAATATGAAAAGATTACATACAAAGATAGGTGTTGGCCTCATAGCTGGTCTCCTATTCTGTTCCTGCGCAAAACATGAAATACTCCAATATGGGACAGAAAAGCCTGAAAGTATTATTGCACAAGAAAATATTGATACCTATAGCCCATTGATCTCCTACATCGATAAAAATGCGCATCCAAATTTCAAATGGGGGGTAGCACTCAATATGGACGATTACCTCAATAAAGGTGTGATGTACCGTTTAGCAAATCGCAACTTTGAAGAAATGGTCATGGGATACGAAATGAAACATGCTTCTATTGTACAAGCCGATGGAACACTGAACTTAAGTAAACTGGAACGTGTGATCAAAGCTGCACAAGAAAATAACATGGCGCTTTTTGGGCATACACTTACTTGGCATTCAGGGCAGAATGCCGTTTACTTAAATAGTCTGATTGCACCAGTACTACTGCCCCCTGGCTCAGTACCAGTACCAGGAGGCATCAATGTCCCATCACTTTCGGGCTATGCACTAAAGATGACAAATCCATCAGTTGTAAACGCCTGGGAAGCACAGACAGCATATGATATTGCCGGTATTGAAACAAATACCGAATACATTTTAAAAATTGCAGCAAAAGGTAGTAAGGCAGGTAGTATTGGCATTGATCTCCAAGCTACATCCAATTATACAGGTGATAGCTTTGGATCTATTGCACTCACCACTGAATATAAAGAATACGAACTTAAATTAACGACCACTGCCGTTCGTAATCGATTTATCATCAATTTTGGACAATATGCCGGAACAATTTTTATAGACGATGTCTCCTTAAAAAAGGTGGGCACTAATGCAGATATCATCGCCGGTGGAAATTTTGAAAGTGGTATAAGTGGTTGGTTTGGATGGGGCAATAATTCAACCCGTTCGCAGTCCGTCGAAGGTGAAGGATATGGCGGAACTGGCGGAACTGTTATTGAAAAAACACCTGAGGAGAAAAAAGCCATACTTACTGATGCCTTGGAAACTTTTATTTCAGGGATGATGTCTGTAACCAAAGATGATGTCAAAGCTTGGGATGTGGTCAATGAGCCCATGTCCGATTGGCCGGATCAGTACGCCCTGAAAACTGGAATTGGCAAAACCGACTTGGCGGAGGACGAATTTTATTGGCAAGACTATCTGGGTAAAGACTATGCGGTAAAAGCCATTCAATTTGCTCGTAAATATGGAAATCCCAATGATATCCTTTTTATAAACGATTATGGTCTGGAAGGTGGTGGTAATAAATGTAAAGGTTTAATTGCCTACGTCAATTATATTGAAAGTAAAGGCGCCAAGGTAGATGGCATCGGTACGCAGATGCACATCAATAGCACTGCCAATAAAGATCAGATCGTCAATATGTACAAATTACTCGCCGCAACAGGTAAAATGATCAAAGTATCTGAGCTTGATATCGGTCTTGGCGACAACATTAAAACAGCCAATGCAACAGCGGCAATGTATCAGCAACAAGCAGATATGTACAAATTTGTCATTGAAAAATTCTTTGAAATTATCCCAAAAGCGCAGCAATATGGAATCACCATTTGGAGTCCTTTGGACAGTCCTGATCGCGAAAATTCTTATTGGAGAAGAGGAGAACCGATTGGAATATGGACAGAATCCTTTGTTCGGAAACCCGCATATCAAGCGGTAGCAGAAGCACTTCAAAAGCAAAAATAATAAGCAAGTATAGAATAAAAGAGAGGGAAGATTTCCCTCTCTAAAAAAAAATAGGATAAATTAAAACTATGAAAAAACGCACCTTAAAATTTAAATTTCTTTTACTGTTTTTGTTTTTTTGCACGCTTGGTTATGCACAAGACAAAAACTTTCATATCTATTTATGTTTTGGTCAATCTAACATGGAAGGACATAGCAAATTTGAAGATCAAGATACCTTAGTCAATCACCGTTTCTATTCACTTCAAGCGGTTGACTGCCCGGATCTCAATCGTAAAAAAGGAGAATGGTATCTCGCCAAACCTCCTATCACCCGATGCAATACAGGTCTTACACCAGCAGATTATTTTGGTAAAACCTTAGCTGAAAATCTACCCGATAGCATCCGTATTGGAATCATAAATGTCTCCATTGGTGGTTGCCATATCCAATTATTTGATAGGGATAGCGTAACAAATTATGTAGAAAAAGCCCCTAACTGGATGAAGGGTATGTTAGCTGCGTACGACAATAATCCCTACGATAGATTAGTTGAAATGGGAAAGATCGCGCAGCAAAGTGGAGTCATCAAAGGCATCTTACTGCATCAGGGCGAATCAAATACGGGAGACCAAGATTGGCCTAACAAGGTCAGTCAAGTATATCACAACCTATTGAAAGATCTAGCATTGCAGGAAGAAAAAACTCCACTCCTAGCTGGTGAATTATTAGCGGCAGATCAAGGCGGCAGATGTGCAAGCATGAATACCATCATTCACACGTTACCCCAAACCCTCAAAAATGCGCATATTGTCTCTTCAAAAGATTGTGAAGGTGTGGCAGATGGCCTGCATTTTAGCGTTGCAGGCTATAGAAAGCTGGGGATTAATTATGTGCAGGTCATGCTGGGTTTAAAACCTTAATCAATAGGAATACAAAAGCTTTAAATTAAGCTAAAAAATATGCTTATCAGGGAAAATACATATTCGAATTTCCTTGATAAGCATAGCAATAAAGACCGTCACGCTATTTTTCTACCGGTGTTGCATATGCAGATGTTGCATAAAGTCCAATCATCGCTCCTGTAAATCCGCCTGCAACATCCGTTGACAGAATATCGCCAGATACCGTTCCGCCCAGATGCTGAAAAGAACTTCCATCTAACGCATACGAAAATGTATAATCATCGCCTGTGGCGCTAACACGCAATTTCATTTTACCCGATCTAATGAGCTTCTGTTGCGCAATTACTTTTGTTATGCCATTTTCAGTCCGTTCGAGTTGGATGTAATATTCATTATTGGATTTTGTAACACCCAATACATAGTTGAATTTTTCACTTTGTAAACAGGTAATACCGGCAAAGTCCTTTTCAGAACCTGGAGTATAATCCATTTCTACCTCCGCTGCAAATGCGATGTGCTGCTGTCTGTAAAACAGTGCCGAAATTGGTTTTTTTTCCTGAACAGTAACAGCAAAAGGTTTGATTGCCAATCCCTTCTTTTCACCCACTAAGAACTTTTCACGAGGTCCCCGCAAAGCTATCCACCGCTCATCCAACGTTTTTTCATTTAATTTGTCGTTAAAGGTGAAATTTCCATTGGGGAAAAATCCGGATTTATCTTTACTGCTTTCAATCCCTTTTGGTGTATGCACCAATGCTTTAAGGGGCTCCATTCCACCTTTAAAAATCGGCCATTCACCAGACCAGTCAACGGGCAGCACAAATGTTTCCCGACCGGTGTTGACCCGATTCTTTTCATTTGGTCTAACCGCTAAGAATACACCGTACCATTCCCCATCAGCAGTTTGAACTAGATCTGCATGACCTGCCCAATCCACTTTATTGGGTCTATCTGCAGGGAGATGACGCTGTGAAAGAATCGGATTATTTTTCGCAGGAGTATAAGGCCCCATTGGATGACTGCTCGAAAAAATAACCTCACTGTGATTCCCTCCCGTTCCCCCTTCAGCGCACATCAAATAATATTGTCCATTTTTCTTGTAAATATGCGGTGCTTCAATCCAAATAGGTTGCTTGGCTAGATCTACTCCTCCATCAACGATGATCTTACTCGTGCCCGGGATCACCTGATCAGTCGCGACATCGTATTCCCAGATCTTGATCACCCGATGGCCTGTGTATAATTCTTTCCCCTTATCCGGAGCATCATTATGCACCACATATGCTTTGCCATTATCATCAAAAAATAAAGCCGGATCAATTCCATCAAACTGTAATTTAATCGGATCAGACCAATTGTTTGCTTTCGGGTCTTTAGTTTTAACAACCATATTACCGATCCCCGAAGCAAATTGCGTTGTGATCATATAAAAGGTGTCATTATTTGGATTATACATAATATCCGGCGCATATACCCCCTCACTGATACCTGCAGTACCAACTTGTAGCTGCGACTCGCGGTTTAGCACATGGCCGATCTGCTTCCAGTTGACCATATCTTTGGAATGAAAAATAGGAACGCCAGGAAACATCACAAATGAAGAAGCGACTAAATAATAATCATCTCCCTTTCTGGTGATACTGGGATCAGGATAGCATCCCTGTAAAATGGTGCTGTAAAATTGACCTGGCACAATTGGATTTTCACTATAGAAAGCATCGTTGCCGGTGTATTTAAAATTACTGTACAAGGGCTGCCCTACCACTTTTCCGACCGGCTCTTTTCTCTCATCTGCGCGCATTGTCTGACAGAATGAGAGTCCAGTAAAGGCAAATAGGCAGGACAATAATCCTAATTTTATATGTTTTTTCTGTTGCATGATTTGCATCTTATCTTTGTTATTTATGTTTTCAATAATTTTTTAATTCATCATAAGTAAAACAGGTTATCGTCCATTCAACATAGAAAACCGATCATTTCCCTTACTAACACTTACCGCTATGCGCAATAAGACGTTAATTATGATGTTTCATATTCAGCTTGATTTTCTTCAAATCCTCCAATTCATATACAGGTCTTTCGATATCATAAGGTATAGGTCTTTTGGAATATGTTTGAAAATAAAGGAGACAGGCATCTTTCCACCATACCGCATCTTTAGCTTGAATCTTCAGTTTCGATTGCACTTCAGCAAAACGTTGCTGATCGACCTGATTTTCCAATCTATCCCATACTTTTTGCATGTCGCGTACCTGCTTTACCCCGAGATCATATTGATAGCATAATTCATCCCACAAGGATAAGCCGCTTTTCATCGTATAATTCCACGGCACATGATGAAACCAAAGTAAATAATGATCTGGACATAGCAGGATATCACCATATATGTTCGCGACATGAGGACTGTATTGTGAGATTGCGTTGCTCCCTCTTGCTGTCCGATCAAACCCTACACCTATTGTATCTGCTTGATGATAATACCAAGGCATCCAATCGGGACGTCCACCTTTTTGATCGCCCCACGGTTCCGGTCCATAATGATGGTCGAAAGCAAAGATATGATGCAGCCCGAGTGGCATCATATAATTTACAGCAGCTTCCCGTGAAGTCATCATAATTTCTTTCACAGCAGCTATAAACTGCTTATCTTTCGAAAATGTCATTGCGATCCATTCTTCCGCAATTTGTTCAGACGCGAGATGATGATTCCACGCAAGTCTTCCATAGGCATACCAATTCGCCTGTGCAAAGTGGTGACCTGTCCAATTGGTATCATCGCCAATATTCGCCACCGCTGCAATTGCTGTCTTTCGCGCAGGCCGTAAGGTACCATCCGTTAATCTGGCGACTGTACTTCCCGCTCCATACGCATAGGTTTCACTAGCTAATGTTTCTTTAAATAAAGGCGCTAAATAAACCAAATGATTCGAAAATCCCAGATACTCTTGCGTGATCTGAAATTCAACCATTTCATGACTTTTTTTAAGTGCACCAAAGAGCGGATTAAAAGGTTCACGAGGCTGAAAATCGATCGGTCCATTCTTGATTTGAATAATCACATTATCGCTAAAGGAACCGTCGAGTGGCACAAATTCCTGATAGGCCTGCTTGGCACGATCTTCGGTCGTAGGATTGTAAACAAATGCCCGCCACATCACAAAACCCTGATACGGTTTTAAAATAGCGGCAAGCATATTTGCCCCCTCAGCGTGCGTTCTGCCATAATCCTGAGGACCAGGTTGGCCCTCCGAATTCGCTTTCACCAAAAAACCGCCGAAATCAGGAATAACACTGTAAATCTCTTTGACTTTATTCTTCCACCATAAAATGACCTCCGGATTTAGAGGGTCTGAATCAGAAGTTCCTCCTAACACCTTCGGTGAAGAAAAATTCACAGATAAATAAACTTTGATTCCATATCTTCTAAAGATATCAGCCAGACTTTTTAATTTAATCACATATTCCGAACTCAAAATTTGAGGAGAGGCATTTACATTGTTAATAACAACAGCATTGATACCAATAGAAGCATTAGCTCGTGCATACTCTTCATATCGAGGAGATATGACACCTGGCAATTCATCCCATTTCCACAACGAATATCCGGCATAACCACGTTCAATCGTGCGATCAAGATTGTCCCAATGATTGAGCATACGGATATCAAATGATGGTATTTCTTCCACATTCAAATTTAAAACCTGTTGATCCGTTTCCTGTAATTGCAACAGATGGTAAGCTGCATATAATAAACCGGCGGGCTCATGTGCGGTCACCTTGATCCGATCTCGATGACCTGTTATTTTAAAACCATCTTTTAAATACGGCAATTTTTTATCTAGTTCTAATCCAATGGACTGTCCCCTCCAAAAAGTAATTAATTCTTGTTGTGCACGTACCGCAATTGGGTTTTCAGCAGCAACCGTGATGGATCTACTTTGAGCTATTTCTTTAGAGACAGGAACATACCTGAGCCATAGCTTACTTCCGTCCTCCGCCTGAATACGAGAAAAAGGGAAAATAAAAAGCAAAAGAAAACAACTTATTTTCATCATAAGATTAAAAATCAGGTTTATAATTGGTTAGGCTACAAAAGTTCCTCAAGTTCAGCATTCTTGCCCATCCATCGTCTTGATTAATCCCTTTTCATCATATTCCAGCTCGACTACTTTCATACTCCGCAGCCATGTTTTACCGCCAGAGGGCACACAGTCATGATAAAACAAATACCATTTCTCTTTAAATTGCAGTATACTATGGTGAGTGGTCCAACCAACCACCGGAGTCAGAATCACACCTTGATAGGTAAATGGACCATAAGGATTAGCCCCGATTGCATAACACAATAAATGCGTATCACCGGTAGAATAAGAGAAATAATACTTGTCGCCAAATTTATGCATCCAGGAAGCCTCAAAAAAACGGCGGTCTAGATCTCCCTGTTTAAGAGGGTTACCTTCTTGATCCAAAATAACAAGATCTTTTGGTTCTTCATCAAATTGCAACATATCCTCCGTTAGTTTTACAACTTTTGGACATAGCGCCAGATCATGCCAGTGCGGCAAATCCATGGGATAAGTCATTTTGTTATTTCTGTAATATTGAAGCTGCCCGCCCCATATTCCCCCGAAATACAGATAATGGCTACCATCATCATCTTGAAAAGCACAGGGATCTATACTATAACTTCCTTTGATCGGATTCTCCTCCGGAATAAAAGGACCATATGGCGTATCACTTACCGCTACTCCAAGCCTAAAGACATCGGTCTGGTCTTTTAATGAAAAATAAAGATAATATTTACCATTTTTTGTCGCCACATCCGAATCCCAGAGCTGTCTTCCACCCCACGGAATGTCTGCTACGTCCAGTACTTTGCCATGATCGACCGCCTCGGCATCTATATCATCCATAGAAAAAACATGGTAATCTTTCATATCAAAATGATCACCATGATCATTTTCCAAAATACCACTTTCCCAATCATGCGAAGGATATATGTAAATTTTATTCTCAAAAACATGTGCCGACGGATCAGCCATAAAATCATTGGGTACTAAATATCGTCCTTTATTCATAAAATTATAGGGTTATTTTTGTTTTGCTAATTCAATTAAATCCTTGACAAAAGGTTTAGGTTTATACTCCCGGTCAAATAACAAAGGATAGTCCGTCCGTCCGGGAACTGGCCATCCATTTTTCCACGAATCACCATCACCTACCCCCCACACCGTTACACGCGTTATTTTATCGTCATGTTTTAGATATAATTTAAAAAAATCCTTGTAACGGCTAGCTAAAGCTTTCGCTATAGCATCCGGCAAACCTTCTTTATATGGATTTAATTCATTTTTATACTGATACGTTTCACTGATTTCTGCTCCCATATTGGGATTTACATGAGGCAATACAGAAATATCCATTTCCGTCACCATCACTTTTGTCCCTAAACTAGCAAAATCGACAATTGACTTTTCCACTTCACTTAGGGCAGGATTATCTAATCCATTATGTTCTTGCATGCCAATAGCATCAACACGGATGCCCGAATCTAGCACCTCTTTTACCAGCTTCATAATTCCATTTCGTTTAGCAGGAATAGCTGTTGAGTAATCATTGTAGTAGAATTCGGCATTAGGATCTGCCTCTTGCGCAAATTGAAAAGCAAGCTTAATAAAATCTTTACCGATGATATTGTAAAACTTACTTTTCCGCAGTTCACCATTATCCAGCACAGCCTCATTGACCACATCCCAGCCATGAACACGTCCTTTATAGCGTCCAACCACGGTATGGATATGCTTGCGCATCCTTTCAATCAACACTTCACGCGAGACATCCTTCCCTTTATCATCGATAAAGAACCAGGTTGGCGTCTGCGAATGCCACATTAAGGTATGCCCGATGATATGCATGCCATGCTGCTCTCCCAATGCGACAAAACGATCTGCATCTTTAAAATTAAACTCCCCTTCCCGGGGTTGCAGGTACATACTTTTCATACAGTTTTCGGCCACGATGGAATTAAATTGAGCTTTTACCACCGAAATAGCGGCGGCATTGCGTTCCCATATTTGTTCCAGATTCAAAGCTGTACCGATATAAAATTTATCCTTGAAAGCATGCTTCAATATAACTTGGTCTTCAATGGTTCGATCACCCGTTACCTGTTGTGATTTAGTCGAGGTGCATGCCAAACCCAATGTAGCGATGCCTGCAAAAAAAACGATCTTTACTTTATTCATTTTTAACGATTTAATTCTTGTGTCTTGATTCTATTTCATGATTTATTTTATCGATCACCGCATCGTCCAATTCATATTTTGAAATAATGAACATGGCTACCAGTAATAAAATAGCAGGTATAACAACCACCAACCAAAGGATACCCTGCTCGGCAAAAGACGATTGCGTAACGGTATTGTCTTTATCAAAACCGACATATGCAAGCACGAGACCTGGTACGACGCCCCCCAGGGCCATACCTGCTTTATAAAAAATACCGGTCAAAGCATTCACGATACCTGAAATCCGTTTTCCTGTCGCATGCTCGCCATAGGAAATCACTTCGGGTACCAATGCCCACATATATCCTGTAGCTACTATGATGCCTGTGGATTTAATAAATTGTGCCACTAACACCAACCAAACCTGACTCCTTAAAGCGGGTATGACAGAAATAATATAAAGCATGATCATTCCTAATATGGCGATTGTTAAGAACACATAAAACAGTTGCTTTTTACCTATCGCACGCTTTATCGCAGGCACCAGTGGCATAAAAATAAAGGCTGGAATAGATCCTAATGCCATAAAATAAGGAAGCATTTCTGGTGCTTGGACATTATAGATCATATAATATGAGCCCGCAGCATTTCCGATCGCCATCATGGCAAATGCAGTGATAAAGAAGAATGCCAATATGCGCAAAGGTCCATTATGTTTAAATGCAGTCCACAGGTCCGAAACTTTTACATTTTCGGTTTCTTTCACATCCATGACAACACGTTCCTTAGTTTGCGTATAACAGAAAACCAATAACAATAAGCCCGCGATAGCATAGAGCGTCATTGTAATAAACCAAGCTTGCGCAGATTCGGGAGAATTGATCTTTCCATTTGGCGAAAGATATTGAACCAGTATAGGTACCCCATATCCTACTGCCAGGCCACCCATATTCGCCATAAACATACGGGTCGACGTCAGTTTTGTTACTTCATCCGTATCGCGCGTCAGCGATGCATTTAGTGCGCCATACGGTACATTGATCAAGGTATAAATCATAGATAATCCAACATAGGTTATATAGGCATAGAGTAATGATCCAGAAAATCCATTCCAAAAACAGAGTATGGCAAATCCAGTTAATGGGATACCGCCTAGAATTAAATAAGACCGGTATTTTCCCATTTTAGGATTCTTTTTATCAACAAATGCACCCACAATTGGATCCCATATCACGTCAATAACACGAACCACGAGAAACATAATTCCCGCCGCTGTTGCAGATATCCCAAATACATTCGTGTAAAAAATAAGCAGATACATGGATACCGTTTGGTAAATCAGGTTTTGCGCCAGATCACCTGATCCAAATCCTATTCGTTGCAACGACGAAAGTTTATAGAAACCTTTCTGCTCGCCTGTAGTTTGCGTTTCAGTTTTCATTTTTGTCTTGTAAATAATTGGTTTTTATGCATCATGCAGCTGCTGAAGCATACCTGATATTTTTTAGGTCCACCAATAATGTTTAAGATTATCGATGTGTTCAGTATCACAAGTTCATGATGACAATTGTAAAATTACAAGTACGACGATTTAGCACATGATACATATGTGTTATTAATAGATAAAAATGTTTAAATGGTGGCCGAAAATGGCTAAAAAGAAAGTTTTTTGGAAAAACAACCCCCTTTACTAAAAATTTAGATGGTGTAGGTTTCATCCCTACATTTTGAACAGATGTCCACTAAAAAATCAATCCCCTACGTCTTATAACGTAGGGGATTGATGAATCGCTTATTTTATAAAGCAAGGACATACAGCTATAAAATCCGTAAAGTCCTAAGACCGTTAAAAAATTAGGGCCGGATGTGGAAATAGTCAAAATCCACAAATCCACCCACATTTTTAGTCGCATAATTAAATAATCCGAATCGATAGCCCATAAAATGTGGTATGGTATAGGTCATTTTAAATTCCGTTCCTATGGGTTCCCATTTTTCACCATTCAGGCTATAGAAAAAAGTAGCAACATCTCTTTTATTGGTAAAATCACATTTCACCTTTAGGTAAACTTTCTGCTGATCCAACGGGATACGTACCAGCTCTTCTTCGATTCCTTTCTTAGCATTGCTGTTCACTAAAAAATGTTGACCGCCTTCCATGCGTATGCCTAGCAAGCCAAAGTTTTGCTGCAGTAAAGATAAACCTGCAAAATCGCCATCTTTCATAGCAGAAACATCGATTGCAGTCTCACCCTCACAAGTGGGACCAAAGGTGCGCTGTGTCAAGGTGTTTCTTGCCTGCAAAAAATGCGGATCTACACGTCCAGTCTTTAACCTCAGGTTTCCTTTATTTTCACTTACAGACCATAACTGCGCAACAGGATTGTGGTTCCATTGCCATACCAGCGGTAAATCCGGTTCTCCCGCTTTACGGTCAAAATCATCCGAATTAACGAGATGCGGGATCAATCCCCTGCTGGCTGGAAGATCCAGTACTTCGGGTACTTTACCATCCACACCCAGTACCGGCCAGCCCGCTTTCCACGTAACAGGAACAAGATATGGGATCCTTCCAACAGCACCATAATCCTGAAAAAGATAAGCATACCAGGCACCATTTGGCATATCAATCAATCCCCCCTGCGCTACACCTTGATCCTGCAAAACCACCCGCCCCTCATATGGTCCATCTATTTTATCGGCTCGGTGCACAATCACAGACCGCATCCCACCTGGAGGCCAGGAAATGTTAAACAGATAGTATTTGCCATTTACTTTAAAAAATTGAGAGCCTTCGGCCGGAAGGCCACCTTGCGCACCCACAGGTGTAGTCGGTAACGTTGCGTTTTCAATTAATACCCGTTGCGTCTCGGGTTTTATTCCAGATAAATCGGGCAGCAGTTCAACCATATTGATCTTACCGCCACCCCATATCATATAGATTTTATCCCCTTCAAAAAATAGGCTATGGTCATGCAAAGCAGGCTTAAACTCCTTTCGCTCCCAAGGTCCTTTTTCGATATCCTGAGTCGAATAGATATAAGTCTTGCCCGTAGTCTGTGCAAATGTGCTGACATAATAGGTTCCTTGATGAAAGCGTAAACTACTTGCCCATGATCCCCGACCATACGTACTTTGGTTATGATCCAGATTCAGCTCATCAATAGCAGCAAGAGTATGATGTCCATAATCGATCATTTCCCAGTTAACTAAGTCTTTGGATTTCATGAGCGGCAAGCCCGGGTTCATATGCATGGTCGTACTGCTCATATAATAAGTATCACCTACACGGATCATCGACAGATCCGGAACATCGGCAAAGATGATCGGATTTTTTGCTTTCTGATCCTTTTGCTGTCCATAAATTGGATTTATAAATAAAAACAAAAGTAAAACCCAATACGATGATCTGTATATACCTGTTACATGAATTTTCATAATACTTATCTATTTTTTAGGTTTATCTAGAGACTTAATCAGCAGTAAATATAACATTATAAATCTTGGACACACCGTTGTAGTTAAATGTTACCCGACAAGCTCCCGAAGATGATGTTGCTTGATTAATGGTGATTTTAACAGCCGGATTATCCGAAGATGCCGTCACAACCGGAGCAGCTGCTTGTTGCGATGAAATTTTACTTTTAATCTCATACTGACCATAGTCAACAATGCCATTTGCATTGGTAGAGCGGACAGGTACAGCCGGTATTTCCAGCGCTTTGCCGTTGACAGCGATACGCACTTGAGGCACGATTGGACGATCAATTTTATGTTTCTTTGAACTAAATCCCAGACCAATAAAGTCAAACAGGATTTCATGATCTTCCCCTTCCGCAACCAGGTATATCGCATGCTTTTTATCCAGATGATCAACATATTTGGAAACATCAATTTTAAATGCTGCCGTTTCACCCGCAGCATTCTCCGGAACGACAATTTCCCCTATTTTCTGACCCTTCCAAGTGGCATTATCATAAGGACCATCCATCCAAACATTAACTTTAAAGGACTTTTTAGATTTTGGAGTTATAAACAGGTTAAACATGGTATTGTTTCCTTCTTTTGTTCCTTCAAAAGCTTTCAGTCCAAATTGATCCTGCTTCAGACCCCCAAAACCAAAATATTTAAAACCGACAACACTCCCATTTCTGAGATTTGTAACCGGCATATGATTATCCCATATATCCCAAGAATCTTGCATGGTACTGATATCAGAAAGGTGGGCCGTATATCCCGCTGAATAGTATTGATAAGGATCGAGTCCAAAAATGTGGAAGCCCTCAGAAGTCACTTCTGCACCCTTATATTCTTTACCCTGACTATCCTTAACCGTCACCATTTTATTTTCGGCATACGGATCATAAGCCCTGATTCGTACCGACCCACCTTGTGCGACTGGTTTTTCATCCCAATCGATGATAACCGGAGCGACTACTGCCTGACGCGCAAATCCGAATCCTCTTGGAGGTCTATGGTAAAAAACATACCATTGCCCATTAATTTCCTCGATACTGCCATGCGTATTATGCCCCGCATTACTCGTTTCTATTGCTGTACCATCCTGATTTAGGACCGGCCCGCGAGAATCGACCAGTACACCCCCACTCTTCCATGGCCCCAATGGTGAATCACCAATCAGATAACGCAAGGTAGAGTTCGAACTTCCGACACCGTATTCAGGCCCCGAATATCCACTATATACCGACACATACTTATTGCCCACTTTCCGGATGGAAGAAGCTTCAAAGAAGTTAAAAGATCCCAAATCCTCTCCCGTTACAACATGCGCATATTCCGTACCCTTTGGATCCCTTAACACACCATAACTTGCGCTTGCGGGAATAAAACGGTCGATTATTTTTGTTCCGGGTCTCACCGTGTACATGGTATTTTGATCTAATTGAGCCGCCAAAGAGCGTTGAAAACCCCAGTAGGCATAAGCTCTAAAACCGATTTCAAAATCAGGATCATTCCGATCTGTTATTTGCTCGACAAATATAGCCGGATCAAATCCAATCACGCTTCCAGGCAACGTACGTGTACCATCTTCCGTTAAATTGATCGGTTTAAAAGGTCCATCAGGACGATCTCCTTTCACCACCATAGCTTCACGGTGTTCTCCCCGACTGTGCGGATATAGATAATATTCTTTGCGGCCATCCTTTCTTTTTACTTCAACTAAGTCCGGTGCATACATGACATCCCATTGCCCACCAGTTTCGTAAGTGAAAATAGGTCCATCATCTCTCCAGCTGGACAGATCATCTACAGGTGCAGACCACATCCGGATATCAGGTCCACAATAACTGTCGAATCTCAGATCATGCGACCCGATGATATAAGCACGGTATTTTCCTGGATGATCAGGATCCTCAAAGACGCGAGGTTCACCATCCGGTAAATGCTCCCAAAGTGGCAAATAGGGATTACCCGCACCTTTGTGAACAAACTTTTGTGTCTGATTACTTTTTATCGCATTAGGCTGTGCCATCACATCGGTTGCCGATAGGGCAAACAGACCTGCACAGAACAGTAAGACTGACTTTTTCTTAAACATAAATTTAGTTTTATTCATAATTTTTCTCTGCTATATTATTGATTACCCCCGCATGCATCGCCCCGCTACCCCACAGCTCACTACCAATTGTCAGTACGAAATGGCGAGGCAAGTAATCCTTCCTTGTTTTGAAGATTTGCTTCTTCCGGATTATCACTCCAGGCATAACGAACGGCTACAGGGTTCGGAACTTCATTACTGCTCACAATGACCGTATTACCTTGAATAACTGCATCTGCCCACACGTAGGCCTTATCTTCGCCAGCTATGGCGAAATGTTTTAAACGATGTTCACGACTCTTTAAACCGCCTGCACTTTGATGGAAAAACAAAACAATCTTGTTTCCATCGATCTTCATATTTTTATAAAGCGGACCTTCACTAACCACCTGTTCTCCATAGACCAATCGACGTGCTTGCAAAAACAAACGGTAGGCAAGATCTTTTTTATTTAATGGGTGAATATCATTCCATTCGCCCAGATCATAAGTTACTGTCAAGGCCGTTTTAGATACTTCCAATGCGGTTTGCAATTGTGCTTCCCGAACGCGGGCCCAACCACTTTCAACTGGTGGCTTGACAGATTTCGGAGCATAATTAGGGAGCTGCACAAGTAAAAAAGGAAGTTCAACTTTTTGAAATGTTGTCCGCCAATTTGCGATCAGTGCTTTTAAATACTTCCCATAATTAGGATCTCCTGCATTACTTTCCCCTTGATACCAGATCACCCCCTTCACTTGATAGTCTCGCAATGGATAGAGCATACCATTGTAAAGCATCGACCCCATGGTTTGCAGATTTGGAAGCTGTTTTTTTGCCTGCTCCAATACATTTAAATCTTGGCCAACTTTATATTTCCATTCTCCCGTAAGGTCTACTTCTATTTCATCACTGCTCATTCGGTATGGTTTATCTGGGATAAAGCCACCATCAATGGCATGAGCTGTTAAACGGATGGTGATATTATTTTTTCCCGATTTCAAAATTCCTGCAGGAATATCATATTTGCGGGGAGGATAGAAATAAGAAGTAGTGCCCACAAATATGCCGTTCACAAAGACAGAATCACGATCGACCATTGTTCCTAAGTAAAGTTTAGTATGCTTGCCCCCCATATCAGGAGGTAAATTAAAATCTTTACGGTACCAGACCGTACCTTTAACATCCAGACCTGTTTCATTCCAGCGGCTTGGCACCGTTACTTTCTTCCAGTCACGATCGTCCCAATCTGCATGGTACCATTTATTGGCCCCCTGATCTACCGCCGCATTTTCTAGAACAGCTAATGCATCTTTATTGACGGTCAAAGGTGGAAATTCTTTTAAATGCGCTTGATTAATCCAACTTTGAATGGTACTGCCACCTTTACTGACCACCAACATACCTACAGGAACCCCCGTGTGGTGGTATGCTTCCTGCGCATAAAAATAGGCTAAAGCGGTCCAATTGATCACATCAGTAGCTGTCGCTGAGTACCATTTTGCGCCCGAAGCAATCTCCTCTTTTTCCTGTATCACTTCCTGTGTCGGTACTTTATAATAGCGTATCATGTGATTATTGGACACATTGATCTCGGGATACCGATCCATTAAACGCATTATAGGGGTTTCCATATTAGACTGTCCTGAGGCCAGCCAGACATCGCCAATAAGAATATCCCGAATCACAAATTCATTAATTTCCATGAGAAACGGTCCACCAGCTTGCTGCGGAGGCAGGCTCACAGACCATTTGCCAGCAGCATCAGGTTGTGTATGGTAAATTTTTCCCTGAAAACGGATGGTTACTTTCTCGCCACTGTCTGCCCAGCCCCACAATTTCAGATCCACTTCGCGCTGCAGTACCATACGGTCGCTGATTAAAGCCGGAAGCCTGATCTTGGCAACGACATGCTGGTAAATAAAAAAGCTGAACAGAATGGCAATAATTCTCATAGAACAATTATATATTTTCCTTGTATAAAAAAATCGCGGTTTTAAGTTTCTTCCCCTCCATATGCTTATTATCTCATCGGATGTGTTAAGATTGCGATGATTGCGCATCGCTCTGCATCTTATGACAGGAATAACAGGTCAATTGGTTATGGACTTGATAAAATTAAAATAAGTTATGAAAAGAGCAGAAGCCCTTCCCATAACTAAAACGAAAAAAAAACAATTACTAAAACGGGTTAAATAAAACGGTTAATTAAATTCTCTAAATATTCCTGCTTACCGCTAATAAGTTTAGGTTCACCATTTTCAGCAGCAAAGTTCCGGAGATCTTCTAAGGTCAATTTTCCTTGCTCAAAATCAGCACCGGCACCAGTATCAAAGCTCGCATAGCGCTCTGAACGTATTTTTTTATAATCAGATTTCTGAAGAATATTGTCAGCAATGACCAAAGCACGAGCAAAATTGTCCATTCCACCGACATGCGCATAAAACAGATCGGCAGGATCGGTTGAATTTCTGCGGATCTTAGCATCAAAATTAACACCGCCACCTTTTAAACCACCAGCCTCTAAAATAATTAACAAAGACTCGGTCAGTTCATTCAGATCGTTTGGAAATTGGTCCGTATCCCAGCCATTTTGATAATCACCACGGTTAGCATCGATAGACCCTAAAAGCCCCGCATCTGCAGCAACTTGCAATTCATGCTGAAAAGTATGCCCTGCCAGCGTCGCATGATTTACTTCCAGGTTTAACTGAAAATCATCCAGTAGATCGTACTTTCTCAAAAATCCGATCACCGTTGCCGCATCAAAATCATACTGATGCTTAGAAGGCTCGCAAGGTTTAGGTTCAATAAAGAACGAACCTTTGAAACCATTTTTACGGGCATAGTCTTTAGCCAGATGTAAAAAACGGGCCAGATGGTCCTGCTCTCTTTTCATATCTGTATTTAAGAGCGACATATATCCTTCACGTCCTCCCCAGAACACATAATTTTCACCGCCAAGGGCAATCGTGGCATCAATAGCGGCTTTTACCTGTGCACCACCATGCGCCAGTACATGAAAATCAGGATTGGTTGAAGCACCGTTCATATAACGGTGATGGCTAAACAGGTTAGCAGTTCCCCAGAGCAATTTGATACCGCTCTGTGTTTGTTTTTCCTTGGCATAGTGGACGATATGCTCCAAATTTTGTTCATTTTCAACCACATTATCGGTGTAATCAACCAGATCGACATCATGAAAACAATAATAAGGCAATTGCATTTTCGTCATAAATTCAAATGCGGCATCCATTTTATCTTTTGCCCGGTCTATGATCGTAGGTTTGGCATCCCATGGAAAAAACTGTGTCGGTCCTCCAAACGGATCCGATCCATTCCCATTAAACGAATGCCAGTAAGCACATGCAAATCTTAGATGCTCGGCCATCGTTTTTCCTGCTACCACACGATTTGCATCATACCATCTAAATGCGAGTGGATTATCCGAATCTACCCCTTCATATTTTATCTGTCCAATGTTTTTGAAATACTCCTGATTTCCTAATAATACTTCCATTTTTTATTAATTTAACAATTTCCTATTTAAACTATCTTTCCATTTCTCATACAGCTCATCATATAAAGTGATATGTGAAGGTTCAATGATCGCATGTTTCTCCAATCCGGCAAATGCTTCTTTCCGAGAAGCAAATATCTCTGCTCCGATTCCAGCTCCCAGCGCTGCCCCCACACTTCCATCATTATCATAAAGCTCGACTTCTACCTGTGTCACCCCAGCAAAAGACTGCTGAAATACGGGGCTTAAAAATAAATTGGCATGTCCGGCACGGATTACTTTTGGTTCTATTCCATTCTGCCTCAAAATATCCAGACCGTAGCGAAAAGAGAAAGCTATTCCTTCTTGAGCGGCACGCCACAGGTGCGCTTCGTCGTGACGTACAAAATCAATATTTTCGATATGGGCATGCACCATTCTATTTTTTAACATTCTTTCGGCACCATTGCCAAAAGGCAAAACCGTGATACCATCAGAACCTATGGCGATATTAGACGCCAATTGATTGATCTGTACATAGTCATTTCCCAGTGCCGTTATTTTTTTCATCCAGCTATTTTGGATACCGGTACCATTTATACAGAGCAGCACTCCTAAGCTTGTCTGCGAAGAATTATGGTTGACATGCGCAAATGTATTGACACGAGACTGCTGATCATACACCAGTTGATCCGTAACCGCATATATAACACCCGATGTACCAGCAGTCGCAGCCACTTCTCCGGGTTCAAATACATTCAAAGAAAGTGCATTATTAGGCTGATCACCGGCTTTATAACTCACGAAAGCATCTCTGGAAAGGTTCAGTTCATCCGCTACTTCGGGTTTGATCAGTCCATAATTTGAGAAAACATTTAAAATTTCTGGAACTAAATCCTGATCAATACCGTAATAATCAAGTAAGGTCTCCGAGATCCTATTGTTCTTAAAATCCCATAAGATTCCTTCCGATATAGAACTGATATTGGAATTAATTTCACCTGTTAAACACATGCTCAAATAATCACCCGGTAGCATGAATTTATGTATCCTCGCATACAGTTCGGGTTCATTGTGTTTCACCCAGGCTAACTTTGAAGCGGTGAAATTTCCTGGAGAATTGAGATGTGAGGCCAAAAAACCAGTCGAAGACAGATCTGAGATTGCCTGATCGCCTATTGCAACGGCTCGACTATCGCACCAGATAATGGCATTACGAAGTGGTCGTTGATCCTTGTCTACGATCACGAGGCCATGCATTTGATAAGCAATTCCAATGGCACCGATATACTTCGGATTATAAAGTCCTGTACTGTTAAGCTTTTTTATCGCCAATTTTGTATGCTCCCACCACAGATTGGGATCTTGCTCCGCCCAGCCCTGCTGTTCCGAAATAATTGCAGCTTCGCTATCGGGGTACTGTGTAGACACAATTCTCCTATTGGTCTGTGCATCAATAACCGAAACTTTAATAGAGGAAGTCCCTAAATCTATTCCTAATAATAACATATCCTATTTTTCTAATATTTTTTTTGGTCTCTTTATTCCCTATTGTTCGTCAACATTATCTTCTCACATGCTTTTAAAGCAATTACTGTGCGTTAAAAACATACTTTTCTCCTCTTTGAGTAGCCATATCGTACTCAAAGATTGGTTTCAAATGCGGCCCTTTCAAAGTCGCTTGTGATGACACAAGGGCTTCTTTTCCAGCTATAGGGTTTAACAGGTTATTTGAGTTTTCACCAGCTGCTCTCTTCAACCCCTTACCTTTAAGTGGCCAGTAGGATCGTAAACGTAGGTTTCCGCCAATTTTTGAGGTAACAGCAATGTTCCGAATCTGACCATCTTTCCAGTTCATATCAACAGTAAATCCACCTCTAGCTACAATACCCGAGACAGCGCCATCGCTCCATAACTCGGACAACGCGGGTAGCACATGCACCGCTCCGTCATGGCTCTGTAGCAGCATTTCAGCAACTCCTGCACTCAGACCAAAATTTCCATCAATCTGAAAAGGTGGATGGGCTGTAAACATATTGGGATAAGTCCGTCCATCCGGATTTTTATGATTCGCTAAAGTCAACATATTGTCAATGATCTGATACGCTTTATTCCCATCGAGCAAACGTGCCCATAGATTGATCTTCCAGCCGATGGACCAACCTGTCGCAAAATCACCTCGATACTGCAATGAATTAGCAGCAGCCTCAAATAATTGGGGCGTCCGATACGCCGATATTTGGTTTCCCGGATACAGGCCATACAAGTGCGATACATGCCGATGGTCACTTTTAGGATCATCAAGATCTTCCAGCCACTCTTGCAATTGCGCATATCGGCCTACTTGCATAGGCGGAAGCTTTCGAGCGGCTTTTATTAATTTCGCTTGATAAGCGGCATCTTGATCGACAATCTCGCTCGCTAATGCCGTACGTGTAAGGATATCGAAAGCCAGTTGATTGTCCATGGTAACCCCCGCAGAGATCGGCCCGTGCTCGGGAGATATGGAGGGTGCAATGACCAGCCAGTCTTTATGCTTAGGATGTGCAATCAATATAGAAAGAATAAAATCGGCCGCTCCTTTCATGACAGGATACACTTCAGTAAGAAACTTCTGATCACCGGTGTATAAATAGTGCTCCCATAAATGCTGCGTTAGCCATGTCCCGCCTGTCGGCCACATACCTGCTGCCGCAAAATCAATTGGACTGGTCACCCGCCAGAGATCTGTGTTATGGTGCGTAACCCATCCATCAGCACCATAGAGTACCCGTGCAGTTTCTCGACCACTCTCGCTCAAGTCTTTAATCAGCTGAAAAAGGGGCTCATGCGTTTCTGAAAGATTAGTAACCTCCGCTGGCCAGTAGTTCATTTCGGTATTAATATTGACCGTATATTTGCTATCCCATGGCGGGTTCATCGATCTATTCCAGATTCCCTGCAAATTGGCAGGCTGCCCACCAGGCTGAGAAGAGCAGATCAATAAATACCGTCCAAACTGCACCAATAACGCCACCAAAGCTGGATCTTGCGTCGTTTTGAAACTTTCAATCCGTTTAGTCGTCGTCAGATTTTCTTGTCCTGCTGTTTGGCCCAGATCTAATTTGAATCGTGCGAATTGCTTGCTGTACATTGCGATATGCTGCTTCAATGCCGTTTTAAAAGCTTTCTCTTTTGCTTTTGCCAATGTACTGGCCGCCCGGACTGCTTCCTGATCATCAAGGGTTTTGTAATTCACAAAATTTGTGGCAACAGCCATATAGATCACGACCGATGTCGCACCCGATACGGTCAGTTTGTTATCCGTGAGCGTGACACGGCCGTCCTTATTTTTAACAGCAGTATGCTTTTGATACCTGATTTTTCCCTCAATACCCTCATGCGATGTCCCGCTGCCTTCTAAAATTAGGCTTTGACCAGATTTATAAACCTTGCACTCGGAGGGATTTGCATATTCGAGATCAAAATTTAAAGCACCCTTTTTACTAGCGGTTATTTCCATTACAATCACATCATCAGCAAAAGAAGAAAACACTTGACGCGTATAGGTGACACCTTCTACCGTATAGCGCGACCGCACGACAGCTTTTTCGAGATCCAGTTCGCGGTAATAATGCTGATAATGTTTATGATCAGGAAAATTTAATATAACACTGCCCGCCGTCTGATAGGGCATGCCATGGGTTTTGGTAAAAAATGATTGATTTGTTAAGCGATCGGCCGCCTCTGTTTTACCAGCGAAGATCAATTGCTGAATTTGAGGAAGTGCGTTTAACGCATTCGGATTATCATTGCGGTATGGTCCCCCTGCATAAATCGTTTCTTCGTTAAGCTGTAATTCTTCACGCTCCGGTATACCATACACCATCGCTCCCAAACGCCCATTCCCGATCGGTAATGCCTGTTCCCAGATCTGATCAACGACAGGTTGATCATACCACAATTTTAGTGAGCTTTTATGCTGCGCATATGCAACACAGCCGAATATGGACAGCATTACTATCCCTATGATCGTAAATAATTTAGCAACCATCAATCTCATCATGCTATTTTGTTTCCTCAACTTATTATTTTATACATTGATTAGCCTGTATTGGTCAACTTATAACCCTGTTTCAGGAACCAAATAGCCTACATACATATTCAAAATGTGATCATTTACCCTGACTACGCTCCTTAAACAACAATTGCGAAATCTGATACAGATCATTCTTCCAAACCTTAAAATCATGTCCTCCCGGCTCGATATAGAAGACATGCGGTACCTCATGCTTTTTCAAATAATCATGTGTTCTGTTCGTAATAGTGATTAAACCATCTTGATCGCCACAAGAAAGCCAAAGTAACTTGAGTTTGTCTTTTACTTCTTGCGGATGTGGGATCAGTTGCTCAGGCATTAGGGTATTGGGTGCGGAAGAAAATCCACCGACCCAGGCAAATGTATCCAAGTTGCCAAGACCAAAATTTAGAGCTTGACCTCCCCCCATGGATAATCCAAATAAGGCACGATTCAAAGGGTTCGCATTCACAGGATAAGTTTTTTCGACATATGGAATAAGATCATCAATAAGATCTCTTTGAAACGTCGCAAAAGCCTCAACTTTAGCCGCATCCATGATATTACCTATAGCACGATCATCTTTCATGGCACGGCCATTGGGCAATACCACGATCATCGGTTCCAGCTTACCTTGTGCATACAGATTATCTAGAATAACATGAGGAGTACCATTGTTTAACCACTCAAACTGATCGCCACCGATCCCATGTAAAAGATAAAGTACGGGGTACAATTCCTTTGCCGAGAACCCAGGAGGTAAATACACTAAAGCCGTCCGTTCTATACCAACAGTTGATGAAGGATAAGTAATCGTATCTATTTTACCATGTACAATATCCGGTTGATATACAGCAAACCCCTCAGGAGCTGTAACGGTTTGAGCTTTTAATACCGTAATGGATAGGACTATACATAACACCGTCCAAATATTTTTCATAATCATTTGGTTTATAATTGAATATTAACACTTATATAAATTGATCATTTATCAATTTAGGTTTCAATAAGCATGAATCAGCCGACCTTTTCCTTACCTATTTTTTTGAATCCATGGAATTCAGAAGATTAAAGGGTTTATATCACTTGTGCAGATTGATCTATTTTTCTGGAAATCACTTTCTCTACTGCAGATACGATGTTCGCCGCATTTAAACCATATTTTTCCATTAACTGCGCAGGAGTCCCCGATTGACCGAAACAATCATCAACAGCAATATATTCTTGTGGGATCGGCATATTCTTGACAAGCAGCTGTGCAACACTGTCTCCTAAACCACCTAAGCGATTGTGCTCTTCAGCAGTCACCACACAACCTGTTTTCCGAACCGACTTCAATATTGCACTGTCATCCAACGGCTTAATGGTGTGTATATTAATAATCTCTGCATCTATACCCAATTGCTCTAAAAGCTCACCTGCTTGAATGGCTTCCCAGACCAAGTGTCCTGTGGCAATAATAGTCACATCATTCCCTTCGTTCAGCATAACCGCTTTTCCGATCTCAAATTCTTGATCTTCTGGTGTAAAGACAGGTACTACAGGTCTTCCAAAACGGAGATACACAGGACCGAAATACTTTGCGGCAGCAATCGTCGCAGCTTTGGTCTGGTTATAATCGCAAGGATTGATCACTGTCATCCCTGGTAGCATCTTCATCAACCCTATATCCTCCAAAATCTGATGCGTCGCACCATCCTCACCAAGTGTCAATCCTGCATGCGAGGCCGCGATCTTCACATTCTTATTAGAATAAGCGATCGATTGGCGTATTTGATCATAAACCCTTCCGGTTGCGAAGTTGGCAAAAGTACCTGTAAACGGAATCCTATTCCCGATGGTCAGACCTGCCGCTATTCCCATCATATTGGCTTCCGCAATACCGATCTGGAAGAATCTTTCCGGAAATTCTTTTATGAAATCGTTCATCTTTAGTGACCCGATCAAATCAGCACAAAGTGCCACGACATGTTCATCTTGACGGCCAGCTTCCAACAGTCCCGCTCCAAAGCCTGAGCGGGTATCCCGAGATTCGCTATATGTATATTTTTTCATTTTTTTGCTTAATAATCTCCTAATGTTTGTGAATTCTGTGCTAAAGCATCAGCCAATTGATCGTTATTTGGAGCAACTCCATGCCATTTATGTGATCCCATCATAAAACTGACACCATTTCCCATTTCAGAATGCAGTAAAATAACGGTAGGAAGACCTTGACGAGCCTGCTGTTGCGCTTGAGTAAGTCCATCCAATATAGCAGCGATATCATTTCCCTGATGTATTTCCAATACCTGCCAGCCAAAAGCTAACCACTTGGCATGTAAATCACCTAGAGACAGTACATCTTTCGTCGCCCCATCGATCTGTGCACCATTATAATCAATTATGGCAATCAGGTTATCCACTTTATTATGTGGCGCATACATCGCAGCCTCCCATACCTGACCTTCCTGCAGTTCACCATCGCCCATCAGGACATAAACCAGGCCTGCATCACGATTTAGTTTTTTCGCCTGTGCCGCACCGATTGCCACGGATAATCCTTGCCCTAATGAACCTGATGCAATACGGATTCCTGGTAAACCTTCATGCGTGGTAGGATGCCCCTGCAACCGGGTTCCCAGCTTGCGGAACGTTGCCAATTCGGCCACATCAAAATAACCTGCTCTCGCCAGTACACTGTAGAAGACAGGGGAAATATGGCCATTCGAAAGAAAAAACAGATCTTCACCACTTCCATCCATATCAAATCCCTCTTTCCGGTTCATGACTTCAAAATAGAGCACAACCAACAACTCTGTACATCCTAAAGAGCCTCCGGGATGACCCGATTGGCAAGCATGCACCATGCGAACGATATCTCTTCGCACTTGCGAAACAATAGCCTGTAGCTCAGAAATACTCTTTTTATTAATTTCCATCGCGATTAATTGTTTTGAGCAGCTACCCGTTTATGATCCGCTAAAAATTGCGCTAGGCCACTATCTGTTAAGGGATGTTTTAAAAGAGAAAGAATGGCCGACAAGGGCGATGTAATAACATCTGCTCCAATTTTGGCACAACCCAATATATGCGTACTATTACGTACAGATGCCGCTAGTATCTGTGTAGGAAAGAGATAATGATCATATATTGTTCGGATTTCTTTAATAAGACCAAGCCCATCAACAGAAATATCATCCAGACGGCCTATAAATGGCGAAACATAAGTAGCACCTGCCTTTGCAGCCAATAATGCCTGTCCTGCAGAAAAAACTAATGTACAGTTGGTTTTAATGCCTTTGTTACTAAAATATTTGATGGCTCTAATTCCCGCCTTAGTCATGGGTACTTTGACCACTATTTTGCTATCTAAATTTGCCAGCTCCTGTCCTTCCGCTATCATATTTTCATAATCGGTAGCAATCACCTCAGCACTAACATCGCCATCGACAATAGCACATATGGCTAGGTAATGTTTCTTAACAAGATCATCTCCACTGATTCCTTCTTTAGCCATTAAGGTAGGATTGGTCGTTACACCGTCGAGAACCCCGAAGTCTTGGGCTTCCTGAATATCGTTCAAATTGGCTGTGTCAATAAAAAATTTCATTTATTAAATTTAAGTTTAGTAGTTTATGGTTTGGTCTACAAAAGAGCCTTTCAGAATCTCTAATTGCAAAACAAAACTATACTAATAGGGTCTAAAAAAATGAAACAGATCTTAAAAATAAGGGTAAAAATGTTCAAAATACAGTCCTGAAACACAGCTATAGGCTGTTTAATCACCTTCCTTGCAGAAAACAGTTGAATAGAAGAAGTAGATGTCAAAAGCCATAAACAAAAAAGGAGACTCTATAAAGAATCTCCTTTTTAATCACTTTTTCCTCCATCTCCCCAACAGCCGGCTGGTCACTCCCTTGTCCCGTTACTCCGTCAATATGTTACGTCTTAACTATGTCACTTTTTCAATATGTCACTACATTACAGCCGAAAACATATTACTATGGTACACTGCTACCCCTGCGCAAATACTTATTCTAAAAGAGAATTGATATCAACAAAAAAAGGTGTCCAAAGGCACCTTTTTTAATATTAGCTCAGTAAAACTTTATTTCAATTTTTCGACTTGCTCCGGAGTCAGAGATAAAATATCACAAATCATCGCTATATCAAAACCACTATTCAACATTTTAGTAGCTGATTCGAACTTTTCTACTTCAGCTTTTTCTTTTTCTACTTCAGCTTTCTCCCTTTCAGCCTCAGCAAGAGCTTCCAATTTCTTGATGCGTACCGCCGCTAATCCACGTTCTTGCTCCTGTCCTTCTCGCTTAGCCTTTTCCAATAAATATTCACGTGTACCCATTGTTGTGCTCCTTCCTAATTTTGTATCGATTTCTTGTTCAAATTTAATAAAAATTTCTTTATCTTCAAAACTAACATAATAAGCCAGGAAATCATAAATACCCTGACGTGTAGTCTTTTCCATATCCCTTTTCATCATTTGATCGTAAAGATCATGTTTAATATCTTTAAGTTCTTCGTCGGTCACATTATTATTAATTATAGCCAAAAATGCCGTTAATACCACAACAGCAAATGGATTCGGATTAGACCGTAAATCTTCCTCATTTTGACTTAGAATCTTATAGTAATTGAATTCATACCGTAAAGTCGTTCCTAAAAAACTTTGTTCATACAACTTTGGCTTATAATGTTTATTCTCATCAGTCAATATCGCTATGGCACAAACTGGCACCTGATATCGATCAGTGATTTTATAATAATATTCAAACATCCGTTTTTCCAAATCATTATTACCCTTGTTGGACTGCACTTCAATATGACAAAAGATAAATTGCTCACCTCCACCTTTCATATAGACTTTTACTAACTTATCGACAAATCTTTTACCTTTATTACTCTTTTCTGGCGGAAATAAGGTCTCAAACTCTTTGTCGAGATATTCAAAAGGTTTATTCAAGTCAAATAACAATTCAGCTTCGGGAAACATAAATCGGAGGAAATCTGCAAAAGTCTGCTCCAGTATCGATTTCCACAAGGGATCATCAACACGTCTTAATTTTTGCCTCATCATAATTCATGGTTAATTGATTATCAAACACTAATATAAACATAAATAACTAAAATAAGTAGTAATAAATCTATTTATTTTAGCAAACAGTAATTAAAAACAATTCCATTTTCGCGAGAACTACACTTACGACAATACTTGAGTTAATGAGATTTTTTTAAATTAGTGCTATGATTTTTAGTGTGATCATACTACCAATTAAAATAGCACGAACGAAACAGATACAAAGATGTTTTAGATGACCTTGTTATACCCTACTAAGAAATTAAAAAAGATAACATTTTGAAATTTACCTTATAAAATACATCATACCCCTTATCAAAATTCCTTCAATCTCGAATAAAATGTAGCCTTATAGCTTTCACTGATGGGAATTTTCTCTTCATCAATTAGCAGAGAATTTCCGTCTATAAATTTGATATAGTTAAAAGATACAATATAGGAACGATGCACCCTACAGAAAAGTCGGGTAGGAATCAGATTAATTATTTCTTTCAGATTCATATAAGTAATGATATGTTGATCCTTCGTGTAGACGGATATATAGTTATTCAAACCCTTAATAAACATGATATCTGAAAATTTAACCTGATAATATTTATTTTTAGCATCACCTTTTAATAACAGATAGTCATTTTCAACCTGCGGCGTCATGGACGCCAATTGTAATAACCGAAACTTATCTACAGCCTTTTGAAAACGCTCATAGGAAAATGGCTTCAGCAGGTAGTCCACCACATCCAGATCAAAACCTTGCAGTGCATAGTCTGGATAGGCTGTAGTTAAAATAACCCGGCATTTATTTCCGCAACGTTTGAGAAATTGAATACCGTTTATCGTCGGCATCTGAATATCTAAAAATACCAGATCAACATGTCCGCTCATAATCATATTTAAAGCATCAAATGCATCATCGGTCGCTTTGATAAAAGTCAGATCTGGGGTCTTGTCAACATATGCAGCAATAATTCCTGTCGCGTACAATTGATCATCCAGTGCTATGCACCGATATCTTTTACGATCTATCTCACCCTTTACCACAATTTTACAATTAAAGATATACGATAAACCAGATCATTCTTTTCCATATGTAAAGTATGTTTCCCTGGATATAAAATTTCGAGCCGACGTTTAACATTAGCGATTCCAATACCACTGCCCTTTTCCTGAAATTGTGTATTGATATAATTAGACACTTCAAATTCCAATATTGCTGGCGTGACATTTAAACGGATATTGACCGGTTGCTTTTCAACATGTGTTATGCCATGTTTAATGGCATTCTCCACAAATGGAGCAAGCAATAAAGGTGGGAATAAGAGCCTGTCTATTGCTCCCGTTATTAAAAATGTATGGTAAAAATTAGGATGAAACTGCATGCTATGGAGGGCAATATAATCTTCAATAAACACGACTTCTTCACCAAGCGTCAGCATATCCCGCTTATTCTGCGCCAGCGTGTACCGCATGGTATCCGACAGCTTTAGGATCGCAGTTGATAAATTTTCGGACAAAGGCAACGCTATGGAATACATATAATTTAAGGTATTATATAGAAAATGAGGATTGAGCTGCGATTTTAAGAAATTCAATTCCGCCTGTTCCATCCCCGCCTGAAGCACTTTGTTCTTTTTTTCAACCTCAAAAGATTTCGCGACCAGATACACAATCAGGGCGATAAAGACTCCCGGTAATGAAAAATAAAAGTTATCGTAGATGAAATAATAAGGATCAAGATGAGGGTTCGGCTTGAATCCAAGATACTTCACAAAGAGCACTTCTTCAAAAGAATACCTCAAAAATACAATGGTTAAAAGCAATGATATAACGCTAACCGTTAAAGAAATCGCTTTATTCGCACGCCAAAATTTTGGGAAGATATAGAACAGACAGACAATGATCTCTCCCAATAAAAGTAATTGCGAAAACACAATCAAGATCACCCCTTCAAAGGATGATCTTGAAAATAAAATTGCTCCGATTATAAGGTATAAAAATGAAATCAGCCAAAAAAATAAAACGATGCTCAAAAGCCTTCTATTCGTCATACCCAAATTTAAAAATTTAATAACCATTTTATAATTTTTTACACCAATGGCACCTAATATTACGTGAATCTATAAATCTTAGTTTAACATCATTTCCCGCCCCGTTGGCGTAATAAAATTTACGGTGTCCAACAAAGTTTGAACATTTGGGGAAACATTGATTATGAAACAAAATAAGGTACTTTATATAATGCAACCAGTAGTACTGCTCCTACTTTTAAACCTGCCACATTGCTCATTTGGCCAAATAAAACGACAGTTTAAAGCGCACACCATTGCAGGAAAAATAGTTGATTCTTTAACAAAAAGAATGATTCCAGCATCAAGTATCTATTTGTATAGGAAAGATACTGCTGATGGCAGACCGATGAAAACAGTCATTGGTGATGCAGCAGGAAATTTTAAAATCACAGCGGTTCAGCCCGGCAACTATCTTCTAAAAGTGAGCGCATTGGGTTACGCGACCAGTACAGAACACTCCATTAACATCAATAACGGTAATGTTGATTTAGGTATGATCGGTATGTCTGCCGCCAATCATCAGTTGCAACAGGTGGATGTATACCATAAAACACCGCTTGTACAAATCAAAACAGACCGGCTTATTTATAATACGGCACTTGACCCCACCCTGTCTGGAGGAAATGCGGCTGATGCATTGCGAAAAGTACCGCTATTATCTGTGGATGCAATGGGTAATGTATCGCTAAAAGGAGATCGAAATGTCCGCATATTACTTGACGGAAAGCCTTCAGGGGCTATGAATAATAATAATAATAATATGGCAGATGCCCTAAAAATGATTCCTGCAGACCAGATAAAAAATATAGAAGTGATCACCAGTCCATCATCAAAATATGACGCAGAAGGTGGTTCCGGAATAATTATTATCAATACCAAACGAAATAGTACCGATGGAGTACATGGATCATACTCTGGTGGTCTGGGGACCCGACAGAATAATTTCAATGGAAATATCAGCATCAGAAAGAGCAAATTAGGCATGAATGCAAATTTGGGGAATTCCTGGAGCTGGCCTGTTGATACACGCATCACATTTGATCAGGAACGTTTGAATAAGGAGCCCTATATCGAACAAGAAACCGAAAGCCGGAACAAAAGGAATGGTTTAAGAGGGAGCCTATCATTAGATTATGAACTTGATTCCAATAATCTCCTCATTTCCAATTTCAATATCAATCAACTCACTATCCAAACAGACAATCTCCTCAAGACAAGCTATGCAATAAGTGCCCCTATCAGCAGTATCAATAACAACCAAGTTCGATTCGGAGGATTTGACTGGAGTACCGATTACATCCGAAAATTTCAGAAGAAAAATCAAGAATTAAACTTTTCCGTTCAATTATCTAAAAATAACGCCAATACAAATTATCAATCTTTCTTTCTGCAGAATAATTTTCGTCCTGATGAAAAAGGACTGAACGCAGGCGCGAATAAAGAAGTAACGATACAGCTGGATTATACCCATCCCATCAAAAAGGCCACTTTAGAATTGGGCGCAAAAGCCATCTTCAGGGACATCCAATCTACTATTCAAGTCGATACAATCGGACAGGATGATGTCTATTTAAATGTCAGTCAAAGAACTTACAATTTTAGTTACAAACAAGATGTAAGCGCCATCTATTCGACGCTACAGATCCCTTTAAACACAAGAACCGATATTAAAGCCGGAGTTCGATATGAGTATACAGGAGCAGAAATTAAAGCAATCAATCAGCAAGCTAGTTTTCGTGATCAGCAGCACAATATTCTCCCTAGCGCAGTGATCTCCTATAAAGTCTCAGAACAGTTAAATTTGAAGATCAGTTATAATCAGCGCATGCAACGGCCAAGTCTATATTTTCTAAACCCCTTCCGAAATGAATCAGACCCTGTCAGTCAATCACAGGGCAATCCGCAATTAGCCCCTGAACTGTCGCATAACATGGAATTGAGCACACATCTCACTATGAAAAAAAGCATGCTTAATCTTTCCCTATACCACCGAAGAAACAGTAATGTCATTGAACCTGTTTACAGGAATACAATCCATAACGAAAAGCCAATCGTATTGCAGACTTTCGCCAATATCGGCGAAACACAATCATTTGGAACTAATATCTTTGCATCTGTCGATTTATTTAAAATATTGACGTTGAGAGGAAATATCGATCTCTATACCTACCATATACAGCCCAAAGATCTGTACGGTAATTTGACACATCAGGCAAATAAGACTTTCATCAATTACAAGACCTTTATCAGCGGTACTGTAGATCTGAAAAAAGGATGGATAGCCGAGTCTTTTTTATTTTTTGATGCTCCAGAGCGAACATTCCAAGGGTATTATGCCTCCTTTAATATGTGGAATTTAAGTGTAAAAAAAGAAATACTGAAGAAGAAAGGTACTTTAGGGCTTACTATGGTCGATCCATTTCAAAAAGTAAAGAATCTGGGTTCATATGCAAAAACCGATCAATATGAACAGCATGGAAATTTTGCCATTCCATTTCGATCCTTTGGCATTAACTTTTCGTGGAAGTTCGGCAAGAGCAATTCGCAAAAGGAGAAGCATGATTCGAATATTAAAAATGATGATCAGAAATCTGGAGGAGAGTCTGACATGTAAGTTAGCTCCCCTATCATACCGGACTAGATCATTTTGAAATAAAAAATTAGGGAATGTTGAAGTAAAAGTTCGGAATCTCCAGGTACCCATATCTTATCAGGTTTTACTATTTAAAAGCGACAGGCATGTGTATTCTTAAACCATCTATTATTCATTCCTTCAGTTTCATTCTGATAGAAATATCTGCAAGCAAATATCTTATAAAAAGCAAATAAACACTCCTTTCATTAATAAAAATAGACAGTATTACTCCCGTCTCTATTTTTCATCATTAATTCGTTAATGCTACATAATGGTGAAGCATCTTAGGGTTTTCGGCTTCGGTAATTAAAAATTGTGCGACATCAGCTCGCGATATTTTCCGAACTTTCATTCCTTTCTTAAGGTTGGGTAATACACGATAAGATGAAGTCAACTCTCCATCCGTCAGCATTCCTGGTCGTACGATTTCCCATTTTATAGCACTCGCTGTGATCAAATCTTCCATGATGGTTTTATTGTTATACTGATCTTTAAGAAACAATGAAATGACTGTGCGCATAAAGAAACTTAAATAACCTTTACTCTCTCCGGCCCCGAAGCCCGTGATGACCAAAACAGGCGAAGAAAAGTTCAGATCAGCTGTAACGCTTATAAGTGCTTTGGCAATATCAGAAAAAAGAGTCGTTGCCTTTTTATTCTTTGTTCCAACAGTTATAAGGACTGCATCAGTATTTTTGATTGCATTTTTCAAATCATCAGACACTGTTGCACTTCCTTTTATCTTAATGAGATTGGGATGCGTAGGGAGCTGATCCGTATTTGTCGATAATGCCGTTACCGTATGTCCTTTTTCAACAGCCTGTTTAACCGCATGTAAGCCAATTCCCGCCCCTGCCCCTATTATTGCTATATTCATTTTATTTTAATGATTTTATTTCAAGATATTTTTCGGTGATACTTTTCCTTGCTACCAATAGGCTTTCGCTCCCCCATTGCCAGGGAATTCCGTCTGCGTTCAATATCTCGGCACCTGATTCCTTAGCGATTAACATACCTGCTATCCAGTTATAGGTATCGATATCTTCCTGAATAAACAGGTCGATTCTTCCAGCGCCCACATAGGCCAATTGCAATCCGTGAGGTCCATAATTTCTTACAATTCCAAAATTATCAAGCAGTCTTGTAACTGTCATTCCAATTTCTTTATTAAGTTGGTTTGTCGATTTATCTTGATGACCGTATTCAAAGACTGACAACATCACCCCCAAATCAGTTTTCTTACTAACCATAAGAGGTTTACCATTCATATAAGCTCCCGCACCTTCTTTTGCCCAAAACATTTCAGTGGCCAAGGGATCATAGATAACGGAGAATAATGGTTTTCCATCACGAATAAATGCCAAATTGATTGTCCATCCCGGAATATGCTGAAGATATTGGATGGCACCATCCATTGCATCACACAGCCAGTAATCCCCTTTTATGGTTGACTCCTTTTGCGATTCGGTATCAAATTCATCACCGATATGCCAAGGCATATGGAAAAAAGTAGCAGTGAGATCTTTTTTCAAAGATGTAAGACACAATACATCAATATCTTCTAATTGTTTCAAAAGTTCATCCATACTTTGAGGTATGGTATTTTGTTTATACTGTTTTAAAAATGCATCCCCTATCTTTCTTACAGAAGCTAAGATGATTGGGATATTGATTTCATTTTGCATATCAATTTTCTGTGTTAAATTATTAATGCAAAACTACTTACAGAATTATACTTTATAATAGTTTCAAAGCAGGGAAAGATAGTTCTAATCACGGAATTTATTCCGAAACTCAAGAGGTGTAAGATTGGTTATTTTCTTAAAAAGTTTCCCAAAATAAGCAGGTTCATCATAACCAACTTTATAAGCAATCTCCTTAACAGTACCATCTGTAAAATATAGCAATCTTTTGGCTTCCATAATCGATGCTGCTTGAATATGAGTGGATACCGATCCTCCTGTTAAAGATTTTACTGTATCATTTAGATGGGACGTTGAAATAGAAAGTGCAGAGGCGTATTCTGCAGGTTGTTTCCAATTTTTAAAATGCTCTTTAAGCAATTTAATGAATTTTTCTTTTATCAAAACACCCCTATTTTCTTTCTCCTTAGCGATAGGCGAAATAGCTACAATTTCTCCTGCAATAATACCTAGAAGACCGTTCACTAGGGAATGCATAATTTTTTCAGTATAGTGATTACTATTGTTTAATTGTATATTTTCAATTAACGCTGTTAGTGATGCAAGCTGCTCATGGAAAGCAGATCCATTTTGAAGTATTAGGGGATTACGGATTTTATTTTCTATGATCTGAAGTAATTCTTCGTTAATTAAAGAGGCATCAATGTTGAACATCCATCCATGAGGATTTTTTACTTCCATAATATAATGGACTTGTTCGGAAGACACAAAAAGTAACGCTGGACCAGTAAACTCAACATTTTCAAAATCAATATTTAATCTAAAGTTACCGCTCAAAGCGATCATTAATTGACAGTGATCATCCCGATGAGGTCTCGAAATGTTGTGTGACCCAACTTCTCGGTTATCCATATTTAGGACGAAAATACCCGCTTTGGCATGGGGGAAAATTTCAAACTGTTCAATATTATGTTTCTGATACTTCAAATTTAATGCTTCTAAGTTGTTGTCCAATAGTTACAAAACTAAAAAATAAAACCCTTTAATTTGTATGATCAGCGTTATATTCTAAATTCATTAAAACGGCAAATGCACAAAAAGTTATATTAAGCTAAGAGGCTATAGAGTAGATCCGATTCCTACTTTAAGAGCATTCAAATCTATTAAAATAAAAAACTAAAAGTCCTTTAAGTTTCTAATTTTAAATTCAAACAGCGTCCCCCTTTTGATCATTGAAAAACCAAATTAAGAAGAGAGATATGCACAGTATCAAAATGGAAATTAAAGAAAGCCGTTTTAGCAGCTATACTTATCCATAAAACAGCTTTCTCCTTAAACATATTTACAAGTAACATTTTATTTAAGATCACCGTACTTTCCTCAGTCTTCCAAGCAACCGGCTTGTCACGTAAATCACAACCGTCCCGACTACCTCCATCATCTCTATATGCAGACCATGACCAAGAGAAAAAATCGGCTGAAGCAATGCTTCTTCAAAATCTTTCTATTTAAAACAAATATGAGATACAGTCAACATTAAAATCAATATATTTATTCCTTTATATACAAATCGATAATTACGCATGAAGCCTGATCTTCTTTTAGAAGCTATTTCAAAGCATGTCAAGCTTACAAATGACGAAGAGAAGTTGGTTGTATCTCTTTTGAAAGAGAAAAAAATCAAAAAGAAACAATACCTGTTACAGGAAAAGGAAATACAGAAATATGGTTTCTTTGTAATCAGCGGATGTCTTAGAAGTTATTCTATTGATAAAAACGGCATTGAACATATCTTACAATTTGCTCCTTCAGGCTGGTGGATCGGTGATATGAGTAGCCTCAAGGACGAGAAACCTAGTGTTATGTATATAGATGCTGTATCTGACAGTGAGATATTGCTACTGTCCAATAATGATCAAAATTACCTATACGAGGCTGTTCCTAAAATGGAACGTTTTTTTCGATTATTAGCAGAAAGTGCGTTCAAAACCTGTCAGTGCCGGCTGATTGAAAATTTGAGCTTACCTGCTAAAGAGCGATATGAAAGTTTCTGTAGAAGGTACCCCACTTTAATACAATCACTTCCAAAAAAACACATTGCATCGTACATTGGCGTAACGCCCGAATTTTTAAGTAAAATAACGGGCTAGCAACCAATTAAACACCTTACTCATTTTACGGAGGAATTCAACTATATTGAATTCATGAATTCAGCTGTACGTAACCAACGTTTAACCATCCGTTTTGCTTCTATTTTTTGTTTTAAGGGACTGCTTTGTAAACTTGACGACCGGATTATAAATCGGTTTTAGCGTAGTTAAATAAGCATAAATACTTTTTAAATCAACATCGGTCATATTGCGGTAAGCAGACCAGGGCATCAGTGAATTAACTGAATTTTGAGCAACAGTATAAAGTGCGGTACTATCTCTGAAACTTCGAAACCTATTCACAAAAGTATCCTCATTCCAATCCCCTAGTCCACTTTCATCAGGAGTAAGATTGGCAGAATGCGTAAAGCCTCCAGTAGGCATCGGGAATTCTAAACCGCCCATAAATGCGCGCTCCATATCAAAGGAATCATCCCATTTTTTTGGCGTATGACAGTCATTACAAGCAGCAATGGTAACCAGATATCTTCCGGAATCAACAGCATTCTTAAGTGATGATAGGTATATCGGATTAGGTTTCCTCGGGATCAATTTATTCGTCAACTGGTAGAAAAAATCTATTGAAGTCTCACCTGCAGGTTGATTGTCTATTGGTTTCAGTGTTCTTAAGTAAACAATAATAGCTTTCAGATCTTCGGGATCAGCCTGACCAAAAGCTTCAAATGGCATCGCATGATTGACCGTCGATCCATCTTTACGGATACCCGAAGTTAACAGTCGATAAAGTTCCTCATCGGACCATCCTCCTACAGCGCCCGCAGGAGTAACGTTAGGCGTGAAAGATTCTCCAGGAAAATCAAAACCAGCCTTCTGGGATAAAAATGGGCCTCCAGCTCCCTCCTGTCCAGGGACCACAGGCCACGAATATCGGGAAACATCTCGAGGGCTATGGCAATCCGTGCAGATGGCCACATGTTCCACCAGATATTTACCTCTTTTTAAAAGCGTAGTATCCCCATGATCGATACTTAGCTCGGGCAGAGCAGGCACACGCGGTAAACTGTATTGAACAAATAAAAATCCCAGACCGAAAACCGTAATCAGAATAATAATTCCAACAGATAAATATTTCCGCCATCTTTTCCATTCAAAAAAATCATTGAAAATAATATCTACGATTTTCATAAACCGATCTTCCTGAATCGCATCATGATACTGCTGCTGCTTTAGCACTTCTAGCATCCTGTCAACAAGCACAAATACCAGTACAAGAAACAGGATAAAAATGATAATTAAAGTTATAGTCATTGTACTGATTAAAAAAATAGGTTGTAGATATTTGCTACAACCTATTTCTGATTATTAATTTAATAAAACTGCTATCTACTTATAGCCCTTATTCTGTCGCATCATATGAAAACTGAATACCGGCAGTACCACCAGTCTCTACAAATAATTTCATGAAATCCTGTGCCGTTTCAGCTCTGTTCCAATCACGTTGCAATTCACAGAACAGTTGTGCAACACTGATTGATACAGCACCCGCTTGCTCCATACGGCGGATAGCCGCATCATGAGCAGCTAAAGACGTACCTCCAACCGCATCGACTACGATGTACACTTCATAACCTTCTTTTAATGCATCCAATACCGGAAAAGTAAGACATGCCTCTGTCCATAGCGCCGTCATAATCAATTTTTTTCTTCCCGTAGCTTTTACCGCTTCAACAAATTCTTTGTCTTCCCACGAGTTGATCGTGGTACGGTCATACGATGGCAGATGCTTCAATACAGATTTTAACTGCGGGATAGTCTCTTTATTAAAACCTGTCTGTACATTTACTGTTGACAGCACTGTTGGCAATTGGTATACTTTGCCAGCTTTCGCTACACCGACGATATTGTTAATTAACAACTGCCTGTCCATAGAAGCAATTGAATTAACCTGAACAGGTTGATAATCAATAACGATTAAAGCGGAATTTTGCGAAGTAAGCAAGTGGTCTTCCACTTGGTTACGGATTGGTAATGAACTCATGCTGTTAAAATTTAAATGAAAATTATAATTGAATTAAACTCGTGTTGTATGTTTTGTTATTTTGAAAATTAAAAATCATAAGCATCGTCTTTCGCTTTAAGAAGCAGAACCGTTGCATCGATAGCATCAAGTGTATCCTGACCAAGCTGATCTAATCGGAATGCAATGTCATCAGCGACGATCTGACCATTGTGAAAGTGTTTTTCTTCCAGAAACACATATTTCTGCACCACCACAGCCTTCATATAATGCAGAATCGGCTTGAGCTGATATTCCGCGACTAAGTAATGCTTTTCTGAACCCGCTGTAGAGATAATACCGATCACTTTATCTTTAAAGCTGTCAATAGGAAGCAGGTCAAATACATTTTTGAGCACACCCGGTATAGAAGACTGGTAGGTAGGGCTCCCAATGATGTACGCATCTGCCGTCATGACTTTTTCAATAAGCGTGCGGGTATCTCCCTCATAATCCCTAAAATCTCTTCCGTCGCTAAAAACTGTTTTAAAAGATGCCAAATCGACCAGCTCCACTTCGAGATCAGGTCTCATTTCCTTCATTTTATTTAAGGTATGTTCCACCGCTATTCTTGTGCGGGATCCAACTATTGATCCCGATATACCAATTACTTTCATAATTACCTCTCCTTTTCCCTTTATGATACTATATTCCTTTGCGTTGCTTTTTTGACAACCGGTAGTACTTCTGTCGCCAGCAGCTCGATCGTATTTGCCACCATTTCATAGGGCACTCCACCAAAATCGATCTGCAACAATACGCGGTCATGCTGGTAGAGTTCATATTGGTAAAGCATCTTATCAATAATCTGCTGCGGGCTTCCGACCATCATCGCATTCTGGGTGCTCGCTGTCTCCGCGAAAGCCGCTTTGGGATACGCACCTCCTCTAATATTTTGCCATGCATGGTTCAGATAGGGATAATACTCCCGCATAGCCTGTTGCGAATCTTTATTGATGTGCGCTAATGTTGTTGTACCCACTGGCAGCTGCGCCGGGTCGAATCCTGATTCCTTAGCCACCCGTCTATAGATATCAACAGACTCTTTAAACACAGCCGAATGTCCACCTAAAGTAGTCAGCATCATCGGCACTCCTTGATAAGCTGCCTTAATCGCACTTGCAGGAGGTCCTCCTACTCCTCTCCATATTGGAATTGATCCGTGAAGAGGTTTGGGGAATATTTCCGCATTTTCGAGAGCTGGTCGATATTTACCCTTCCAGGTAACCACACGTTCCGAATTAAGCTTGATTAGAAGTTCCATTTTCTCTTCAAACAGCTCTTCATAATCCCTGACATTGTAGCCCAATAATTCAAAAGCTCCCAAACGTGAAGCTCGGCCTGCAACAATCTCGGCACGTCCTTCTGATAACAGATCGAGTGTCGCATATTCTTCATATACCCGAACCGGATCGGCAGTACTCAGTACCGTCACAGAACTGGCAATCTTGATCTTTTCTGTAGCCTGTGCAATAGCACCTAGTACAACCTGATTAGCCGATGTAATAAAATATTCCTGATGGCTTTCACCTACACCAATAACATCAAGTCCAGCCTGTTCAGCTAATACAGCTGTACGAACGATTTCTTTTAACCGTTGTGCTTCGCTTACATTCTTTTCAGGCTGTGCATGTGGAAAATGGTCGCCCAAAGAGTATAAGCCGATCTCTATTCCTTTGCCTTTATCAATTCTGAATTTTTCCATATTATCGTTATAATTTGAATATTATCTGCATCTGATATCCTAGTTTGCTACACAAAATTAGGCTATATAAGTGGTCAAAATATTGATCTACATTAAGAATTGCATTAGCCCATCATTTTTATAAAAAGTAAAACACAGCGTTCAATATTAAACTCAAAATCGGGGATTTTCTTCTCTAGACAGCTTATAAAATAAAGCAGTTCCAGTCCATAAATTGCATAACAAACTTAGGACATAAACTTAAATAAGGATATGCTTGAAACACACGAAAGACCGCTATTGTTTTTATAATTTCGGAAATTAATAAATCGAATAAATGAATATAAACAACTGAAAAACAATATACTTAACAACCTCAAACAACAACAAAGAAACTCAAAACGAAATAGCGCATACCGCAAAACACTTCATCATCTAAATTCCGAATATTGAGTATACTAGTTTTTTTTACCAGATCTTCAGCACCTAATTTTAAAGAGCAATGAGATCTATTACAGTATCACCAATCCAGAGCCCTGTTTTTCAACATTTATGAGGAATCATTAACGCTAAAATAATCATGATATCAATTGAGAAAATAACCCAAATACTTGAAGCTTTTCTTGTCATAGATTAATATTTACACAAAAAATGAACTTTAAGTTTGTATCATCAAAGATTAGAAATTTGAGTTTAAAGACAATACTGTTCAAAATAATGGTTTAACAAATAACAATTAAAATTATGTCACTTATCACAAGAATCAATGCTGACGATGTCGCATTATTATTAATCGATCATCAAAGTGGTCTATTTCAAACGGTCAAAGATATCGAAGTACCTACCTTAAGGTCCAATGTCTCTGCTCTTGCTCGCATAGCAGCCATTGAAAATATTCCGGTCATTACCACAGCTTCAGAACCGAAGGGTCCTAATGGTCCATTGATGCCCGAGATTCATGAGATCGCACCACATGCAGTTTACGTCGGCAGAAATGGAGAAGTAAATGCATGGGATACACCAGCGTTTGTAGAAGCAGTAAAAGCTACAGGTAAGAAAAAATTACTCATTGCAGGCGTATTGACAAGTGTGTGTGTGGCCTTTCCTTCAATTTCGGCTATTGCCGAGGGATATGAAGTATTTGCCATCATAGATGCCTCAGGAGATATGAGCCCGTTATCTACACAGGTAACAATCGCTAGATTACAGTTGGCCGGCGTGATCCCAATCACTACCACAGCTGTCATTAGCGAGATCCTGAAAACCTGGAAACACAAAGATGCGTACACTTATGCGCAGGCACTTTCTGCAGTAATGCCTAACTACCAGGCACTCATCGAGAGCTACAGCAAGGCTCAGGAAGTAGCAAGAGAAGAGAAAGGATAAGTTATCCAAAACATCTAATCTAATAAAACGGAATAATTCTGAATAAGAATTATTCCGTTTTTTAACAGGCATGAACCTAAAAAACTGCACTCATGAATAGAAGAATTTTCTTAAAAAACACCTCCCTTGCATCGCTAAGCGCCATACTCATCGGTAGTCATCCTGATGTATTTGGACAGTATTCGCAACCGCTTCAGAACAGCACGGTTTACCTGATCAAAGATGCAGAAATATTGACTATGGACAAGAGCTTAGGACACCTCCCTAAAGCAAGTATCCTGATTGAGAATGGCATTATAAAGAAAATAGGTCCAGACCTGATTGTACCTTCCGGAGCAAAAGTCATTGACGCAAAAAATGCAGTGGTCATGCCAGGACTTATTGACAGCCATTGGCACCTATGGACTTCCATCATGCGGAGCATGCCCGGTTACACCAAAGATCAAGGCTATTTTCCGATGTCGGTCAAATATTCAAGATTAATGTCCACAGCAGACATGAAAACCATTTCAAAATACTCCCTTGCGGAAGCAATCAATTCGGGGATCACTTCTTTAAGTGATTTTAATCACAATACAAGAAGCTACGAACATGCAAAGGCGGGTATCGATGCATTTGCAGAAATGGGCATAAGAGGTCAATTTTTATATGGAGACCACCGGGACATGACCGAGAGTGATCCCACTAATTTTGAAGACATCAAGAAATTATTAGCGCTTGTAAAAGAAGAAAAATATAATAAAATAAAGGTCGACCTCGGTAGCCGTTCGGTCAAATACCCCAAACTCAGAGAAGACTGGGCTGCGGCACGCAAATTAGGAATGCGCATTGTCATCCATGCCTCTTCCCAAGTCCATAAAAGTGAAGGAGAAATAGAAAAACTGCATCTTTTGGGCCTATTGGACAATGATGTAAACATTATCCATGGTAATGCCATTAGCAAAGAAGAAGCAGCTTATGTTGCTCGTGCAGGGAGCTCCATTACCATGACACCTTACTCAGAAATGCGTGTCGGCTATGGATTTCCACCCATTAAAACATTAAAAGAACATCATATCTTAACCGGTGTGGGCATCGACACTGTCGCACTGAGCGGAGACGGAAACCTGTTCTCGACATTAAAATTATTGAAAAATGTAGGTAATGCCACAACAAACGACGAGTTCTATATGAATCCCTATGAACTCTTAGAGATGGCGACCATCAATGGCGCTAAGATTTTAGGGATCGATGATATCACGGGTTCCCTCAGCATAGGAAAGCAAGCAGATCTTATTATGATGAGGAAAGACGATCTCAACTTTTCATCAAACAGCCAGACCGAAAGATTGCTAATTGAGGCGGCAACACCGGCAAATGTAGATCTCGTCATGGTAGGAGGAAAAATATTAAAAGAGCACGGTAAACTGACAAATCAGGATGCTGACCAGTTGCTTAAACAGGCGCAGGAGCTGGCTGAAAAGATTCAAAAACAAGTAGAAGCACAATAGCAGGTAAACACCGTTTTAAGAAAATCAGAAATGGATCCAAAACTTTACTTCCTAACGCTTTTTTTATATTCTATAACGCTACAGAATACACAGGCGCAGAATAAGAGCCTCTATGACTTTAGTTTACTCAGACAGCAGGATCATATAGATACTCTTCTGACTATTGACAACGAAAAAAAAGATTTGTACCAAAGATCAAAATTGGTCCGCCTTTCTGAACATAGCACGATCTCTTTCGGTGGAAGCTGGCGACTGCAGCTTGAAACTTTTAAAAACCAGCAGTTTGTTGATGTCGATAATGGCAAAAGAATATGGACGCTCAATAGATTTTTGGCACATTCACACTTCAAATTCAAAAATGGTGAGGTTTTCGGGGAAATATTAAGCAGTCATGCCAGTGGAAAAGATAACCTGAGTCCGGTAGATCGGGAAAAACTGGATATCAATCAGTTGTTTATCAAATACAAGTTAAGCTCCAAATTTAAAGTCGGTATAGGAAGGGAAAATTTAAAATTAGGAACCGGACGGGTAGTTGATCCGCGGGAAGGTCCAGGAGTAAGAAGATCATTTGATGTGGCCCAGGTTCAATATCAAAACAAAGGTTTCAAAGCTCTGGTCTTTTTTGGAGCAACGGGTAATGTGAAACCAGGTATCTTTGATAATCAATTTCTAGATTTTAATGAGACCCTAAGTTCCATTTACACGACAACCCATATCAATGAGCAACACGCTCTTGATGCCTACATTACGTATCAAAAAGATAATGACGTTGCGTATAGTAATGTTGCGGGTAACGAAAGAAGAGCACTCCTTGGCTTAAGACATTTTGGTAAACTGGGTTCATTTAATTTCAACAATGAATATTTTTATCAGTTCGGAAGCATATCCGACCAAAAAATTAGCGCTTGGGCAGTTGCATTTCAGCTCGAAAAACAATTTCCGATTGCACAGAATACCGTAGCAATTGGTGTAAAATCAAACATCATCAGTGGCGATATAGATCCAGATGATAAAATAAATAACACATTCGATCCCTTCTATCCAAGAGGAGCCTATTTTGGTCGTGTCGCCAGCTTCACTCCTTCCAACTTTTTTGACTTACACCCCTACGCAAATATGACAATTAACAAATTTTTCTTTGAAGTCGATTATGACGTATTCTGGCGCTATTCAGTACATGATGGTCTGTACAATCCATCGATAAGGATAGAGTATGACGATCTTAATGACAGGCGTTTTATCGCCCATCAGATCGGGGCATTATCGGGATACAAACCCAATAATTATCTAAATTTAGAGCTGGAGTCCAATATCATTTGCCCGGGCGCATTTCTTATCGACAGCGGTAGAAATAAGACCATGTTGCACATCGTCTTGAGTGCCGAATTCTCGTTTTAAAAAGAAAATATTGCCAGGTTTCATTTAAGCGAATCCATTTACAATCTAATGTTTTAAGTGACAATCAGCAAATAAAATATTCCACCGGTACATCAAACCTAAGTTGGATCCAAAGATAAAAAGGCCTATATATTATAGATAAGCTTTTTTATTGCTAAGAGCCTTTTTCTTACTCTTTCCAATTCATCGCTTGTAGTATCACTCACGGCTGTATCACTTACGGCAATCAGTGAAGCAAACAGGACATCGCCAATAGAGAAGCACGCCCAAATCGAGCACAGCGCACCTCCTAAAGTTCCAATACGGATATGATTTTTTTTACTGCTGCCAGAGATAACTTCGAAATTGCCATTCCAGTAGATTCAAGTGATTTAAATTTCCCGTGAGATAGAAAAGTCATATTTAAAACTGACCGACATTTAAATTATACCACAGTTTTTTCAAATAGACCAGTATTATTCTTATATAGTACATTGGGGAGCCATTAATAAAGCTTGGAACAATAATTTTGGGCTTATTTCCATAACTTTTTTATGCAACGAAGAGAGCTATTCAGCACTTGGCATAGCATTTGCAAAACCGTTTGGAATTAAGTTACTACTAACTATGAAAATCAATTCAATTATTGTTGCCCTTGCAACTGTTTCGTTGCTTGGCAGCTGTGGCACAGACGATAATCCGTCGACACAAAGAACCCCCGTGACTGTTAAAATAACAGACGCACCCGGTTATTATGATGCAATTCATTTGAATATTGATGAAATTGAAATTCGCACGAGTTCAGGAACTGAGCGCATCGATGTTGACGGGGATCCGTTTAATATCTTGGATTATACGATGGGAAAAGACACCATAATCGCAGGCGATGATGTACCGTCGGGCATGATCCAAGAAATCAGACTCAAGCTTGAGGACGAAGGAAATCAAATTTGGGTTGATGGTATTGCATATCCACTAAAGACACCAAGTGGACAATCTTCTGGTGTTAAAATTAAAGTTCAGGACGAATTGGTTCCTAATGTAGCCTATACGTTGTTACTTGATTTTGATGCTTCAAAATCTATTGTCAAAACAGGTAATGGTGGATATCTGCTTAAACCTGTTATCCGTGCAGTTCCTGTAGCTGTTTCTGGAGCGATAGCAGGTACCATTAGTCCAGCGGCTTCATTGGCACATGTATTTGCAATCAGCGGGACAGATACTGTAGGAACATTAGCCAATTCCGCAGGAAAATTTTATTTCCCAGGAATGCCAGAAGGAACCTATAAGGTAAATATCGAACCTTCGGCAGCTGGTTATTTCAACAAAAGTGTTGAAGGTGTTCAAGTTGTAAAAGGAAGTGTTAAAGATATCGGAAACATATCGGTACAATAAAAAACCGTACTGGACTTTCACATCTAATAAAAGAAAGGAGCTTATGTCATATAGGCTCCTTTCTTTTTGATTCCCATCTCCTTTCCCACTCTTTTTGTGCCTGGAGAAAATTTGAAGAGAGTATTTAATGCTAATAAAAGCACTAATTATATAGAAAAACGAGTATGCTATCACCTATTTTTATTGTAAATCTCAATTTGCCGTGGCGGGTTTAACAGAAAGTTAAGTTGAAAAAGTGTAAAAGGATTTGGAATTACAGAATCGTACATGCAAAATATTTAGACTGCTAAAAGTAAGCTTATGATAAAAAAAAGATAACATACTGTATAAAAAAGTGCATTTGAAAAAATTGGGGTATAATATGCGATCTTGGGCATAAAGCTTTTTATCTTTTCTACTTTTGCCCAAACTTAAGCCCGATGATTAGATATTTAATTGCACTTTACTTCTTATTAACAGTTCAATTTGGAATTGCCCAGAGCATAAAGCTTTCCGGTCAGGTTAAAGACTCCTTATCAAACAGTCCAATACCTTATGCCAGTATTGGTCTACTTGATGCCGACAACAAAGTAATCGATGGAATGATGACAGATTCACTTGGAGCTTTTCGATTTTCCAATATCAAGAAGGGAAAATACAAAATCAATGTCAAATTCATTGGTTACAAACAAATACACCGGTCTATTGAAATCAAGGATCAAAAGAAAATTGATATTGGAACCCTATTACTGGCTGCAGCTGGACAAAATCTTCAAGAGGTAAGCATTACTGCCCATACAGCAACACAAAAACACAGTAGTGACAGACAGGCGTATATGGCAAGTCAATACAAAAATGCCATAGGTGGCACTGCATTGGATATTGTAAAAAATTTACCCTCAGCATCGGTTGATGCGAGTGGCAATATCAGCATGCGTGGTAACACGGGTGTCATTGTATTAATAAATGGGAAACCCTCTTTCCTGGATCCTGCAACTATCTTAAATCAGATAGCGGCCAACGATGTCACCGAAATAGAATATATCACCAGTCCTACCGCCCAGTTTGATCCGGATGGCAAAGGTGGTATCATCAATCTGAAAACAAAAAAATCTACTGCCGATGGGCTTTCCTGGTTAGTCAATCTTCAAGCAGGTTTACCGAGTATAGATGACTATAATAATCGTGAATCACAAAAGCGTTTTGGAGGCGACATTGGTTTCCAATACAAAAAGAAAAAATTAGCATTAAATGGTGCCGTAAATTATCTCAGAAATGACAATGCTGGATTTAGGGAAGGTGATGTCAATACGGTCATTGGGGACCGTCAGACCTTTTTTCCTTCAAAAGGTGAAAGAAGCTTTGATAAATATAACTTCGGCATGAGAGTAAACAGTTCCTACGAAATATCTGACAAACATGCTGTGAGCTTAGGTATGCTAGCTTCCCGAAAATTTCAAGATCGACTTGCCGATATTTACTATAACAACAGGACCATCCGTCCATCTACAGGTGAGGAAATAGGCCGAACAGACTATTTCAATTCTAATCTCCAGAATAAACAAGGAGAATTTTACATGTTCGATTTTAATTATCAATATCAAATCAACACCGCTAATTCCCTTCAAATGGGTGTTATCTATGAATATGCTCATATTTATGGCTCAACCAAAAATGGAAATATCGAGCATGATCTCGATACAGTACAGTGGACCCACAATAAGTATAAAAATCCACTTCATGGATTAAGACTTTCCCTACAGCACACCTGGAAATCTGATCATCAGGAATTATCGACCGGTTACCAGTTAAGGAACGATAACCAAAAAGGAAGTTTCGACTATTACGCTTCTCAAAATGGCAGCAGCAACCAGCAATTAGTTCCAGAATTTACTGGTAAACTAACTGCGACCAATCGTATACATGCTATTTTCACACAGTATAATCAGCAATTTTCAGCTACCCAGCTGTCCCTTGGTCTCCGCTACGAATATTACCAGCGTGATCTGCATTTACTCCATACGGATCAGAAATATCCCTATGCTATTCATCAGCTATATCCAACCTTTAATTTAATGCACGATATGGGATCCGGTTGGTCATGGAAAGTAGCTGCATCCAGACGGGTGCAACGTAACAATAACTTTGAGCTGAATCCTATTCCAGAACGGGAACACTCCGAAACCTTAGAACAGGGAGATCCGGAATTATTACCCGAGTTCACTGTAAATACCGAAACCGGACTGATTAAAAAACTAAAAACAGGAAGCATTTTTTTCAACGGCTATTACCAACACACTAAAAATCCGATCCAAAGAGTAAATTCCGTTTATGCAGATACCATTCTTCGCCGTGTCTTTACAAATGCCGATTATGCCTCTCGATATGGTGCGGAGCTAGGTGGCGAAGGTCGATTGATTTCTTGGCTGAAGGTTAATGGTGGGCTAAATGTATACCATTACAAAATTTCAGGACAGGTCTTAAATTATCAGAATACCAGAACAAATCAGGACTGGGTCTACTCCATTAATGCTGGTATTCAGGCTGATTTCTTAAAAAACTGGAGTACAGGACTACAGATAAATTATTTATCAGAAAAACCTACCGTACAGGGTATGGACTCCCGATTTATCGTACCGAACTTTAATTTAAGCAAAGCTTTTTGGAAGGGAGCACTAACGGCTCAATTGCAATGGCAATTCATTGAGCTTGGTGACTGGGGTGTAAACGAACAGCGGATTACCACCTACTCCAGTGACTTCTACACTACGACAAATTACATTTATGAAAAAAATATAGTTTTGCTTAATCTAAGCTTCAATATGCATAAACTGAATAAGTTATTTAAACTACCGAAAAGCGAATTTGGAGAAAAAGAATTTTAGTTTTCTAATTTTTTGAATTCAGAAGGAGTCATACCCGTATAACGTTTAAAGTATTTAGAAAAATTTGATTTATCAGAAAAACCTAAGGCAAATGCCACCTCTGATATCGAATTTGCAGTGTAGAACAATAGTCTTTTGGCTTCCTTAATAATATACCCTGCTAATACCTCCGACGCCGTTTGATCGGCATTCGTTTTACAGTTAGCACTGAGGTTTTGCGGGCTCGTATTCAGCTGAGAAGCGTAGTGGGCAACATGGTTTACCACTCTGATCTCTTTGTCTAGTAATTCACAGAATCGGTCATAAAGATTTTGCTGCGTAGATTTAGCCTGTTTTGAACTGGCTTTATATTCTAATACTTTTGCCAAGAAAGCTTTAAACAAGCCTTCTTGGCAAATTTTATTATCTTCCACAGCCAAAAGCTTCAATAGATTTTCAAAAACAACACCTTTATCGAAGTATATGGTGTTGAAGTGACAAATAGTACCGACCAGCCGATTTATTTCCAGATCCAAACTTTGGCTCACAAAAGCATCTTTTACCAACAGTACAAAACCCTTTACCGGATTGACCAGCTCCCAATGATGTACATTATCTTTCTGAATGATGAGTAAACAAGGTGTCTTTATAATTGATTCCTGACCATCAATTATATGCTTCCCCGACGTAGAAGATAGAAAAACAAGCTCTAAATAGCCATTATGCTTATGCGGTCTAGTTATATTTTTGGACAGGTCAAAATCAACAACTTTTATTAACCTTTGAACATCCAGTTTATCTTTTATTGCTATCTTTTTTCGATCTTTCATTGCTTCACAATTATAGTAAACAATACTGTGAAAATTTACATTTCAAAACAAATTAATAAGAACCTCAACCTATAATCCATGATCATCCATCTTCTTGAATATAAAATCAAAGATTTTTCTCCATTGATTCATGTCACTATATCCAAGCGGATTAATCTTTTAAAGATCTGGTCACGACAACCTTGCCTTTTGCGCGACCACTTTCCACATAGGTCAGTGCATCATTGGTGCTGTCGAATGGGAAAATTTTATCTATAATTGCTTTTATCTGATTAGCTTCAATCAATTTGGTTATTTCGGTTAATTGTTGGCCGTTTGCGCGCATAAATAGAAAAGTGTAGTCAATTTTCAGCTTGTTTGCTTTTTTTTCTATGCCCCTACTCAATAAACTTATTATTAATTTCATATACCAGGCTAAACCCAGATCTTGAGCAAAATCTACAGTAGGTGGACCAGAGATTGATATAACTTTCCCTCCTGGTTTTAAAATACCGAAGCATTTCTCCAATGTTTTGGTATCCTGACTATGCAATACAACATCATAATCACTGATTATATCTTCAAATTTTTCAGTTTTATAATCAATCAAAAGATCTGCACCGAGCGACTGTAATAAATCAAAACTATTTTTACTCGCAGTGGTCGCCACCGTCGCACCCAAATATTTAGCCAATTGAATAGCAATCGTTCCTACTCCACCCGATCCGGCCTGAATAAATACTTTTTGACCTTTTTTAATCTGAGCAATTTCAACAAGAGCCTGCCAGCCGGTCAATCCGACGAGTGGTATGGAAGCGGCCTCTTCCATCGTCATATTCGTCGGTTTTAAAGCAATATCATTTTCATCTATGGCAACATATTCCGCAAAACCACCAATACTAAAATCGGGAAGCCTAGCATAGATTTCATCGCCTACCTGAAAGTTATTCACTTTTGAACCAACCTGCACGATAACACCTGCCACATCGTGACCTAGAATAAGAGGCATTTTATAGGGCAATAATAATTTGAAATCGCCATGCTTTAACTTAGCATCCAATTGATTGATACTGGCAGCATAGATTTCAACCAATACTTGATGCTCTTTAGTCTTGGGTGCCGGAACTTCAACAAATTCTAAGGTATCCGTTTTACTATAGCGGTTAATGCGAAATGCTTTCATTGATCAGGATTTTAATAAGGGATTTATTTTCTTCGGGTTAACAAGATTAAAAGTTAGTTTAGGGAAGATACGGTTTAAAATATAAACCAATTTGGAAGAGCCCACTCGAATGTGAAAGCGGTCTTTCTCTAATCCAGCAACTAAAGCTTTTACCAGTTCTTCGGGACTTAATTTAGGATCATTTCTATCTACAGTCATTGCTGTAGCAACAAGTGGTGGAACAAGCTCGAATACTTTCACATGGCTTTTTAAAATTCCAAGATGTGCACGTAGAGCTGTTGTATAAAATGCAAGCGCAGTCTTCGATGATGAGTAAGTTGCCTCAAGCAAAGAAGGTACATAACTCAACAGCGATGTGGTATTGATAATCGCAGTTTCAGGTCTTGACTTCAACATATCAAGAAAAAGATTATTCAAACGAATAACTCCTAAATAATTGATATTCATCTCATAGGCGGCTCCTTGCAGATGTTTTACATTTGAAATCCCGAGATTAGAAGGTTCGACTCCAACTCCGGCATTATTATATAAAATATCTATTCCACCGAGTTTTTCGATTTCCTTAAAGAGTAACTGTGCTTCTTCCTCAGAAGCGACATCACTTTTAATCGGAATGACGCCGGGGTACATTGCTTTTGCTGCATCCAATTTAGCTTGATTTCGTCCTGTAATAATGACATGAACACCTTTTTCTAAAAATTGTTTTGCGGCCTCCAGTCCTATTCCAGATGTTCCCCCTGTTATTAGTATTGTTTTTCCTTTTAATTCCATAATTGATATAAATTGCTTAAAGTGGTTCTTCATTCGTTAACAAAATGAAAACCCGTAGTAAAAACCTGCTGCCCTGGATTTACATCCGAAGGTGCCAAACGCTTTTCTCCATTGTGCAGATCTGATTGCGAATATGCACCAGTTGTAATGATTAATCCGGCAGAAGCACGCTGTTTGTATAAAGTGTCGTTAGCTCAGTTGCTTTATTTTCGGGATTATCAGAACGGCTTCTGGTCATGTGAGCCATCACAATACGGTTCCGTAATTGTAATCCATTTTTATGGTAAGAATCAAATATTGCACTGTTCTCCATGGTATTAATAATTTAAAATCGTAAATTTACTTGCGTTTTGCAAGTGCAAATATAAATATCAACTTGCAAAATGCAAGTGTTTTTTTAAAAAAGTACATTATTATGAAAAATAGATCGCAATGCCCTATCAGCTGTTCACTAGATATTTTAGGAGATAAGTGGTCATTACTGCTCATCCGGGATTTGATGCTATCGAAGCAATGCACATATGGCGACTTCTTAAAATCTGAGGAAAAGATTGCAACGAATATCTTGGCTTCAAGATTGTTGATGCTCGAAGAAAATGGTTTGATCAGTAAATTAGAACATCCGGAAAGTAAAGCAAAAGTATTATACACACTTACTAAAAAGGGAATAGATTTACTCCCATTATTGATTGAAATGCAATTATGGGCAGATAAATATTACACGATACCCGTTGAACGGAAAGAGATTATTAATGCTGTAAAAAAAGACAAAGAAGGTTTTGTAAAAAAACAGAAGAAGATATTACTGGATTTTGTAAAAAACCCTTGATTTTTTTTATAGGATAAGATACTATACCCTAAATATAGTTTAGCAAAGTTGAATTCTCCTTAACATATTTACAGGAGCAAGTACCTAGTTGCCTGCTCCTGCATCATGATCACTTTTTCCTTATTCTCCCTAGAAGTCGACTAGTCACATAACTCACGACCGTCCCGACCACAGCCATCAAGGCAGTATGCGTAACATCAGCGAGCGAAAAACTTGCCCAGATGGAACAGAGCGTACCACCAAGAGTACCGATACGGATATCATTCCATTTCATCCCGCACCTCCTTTTCTTGATTAGGCAGAATTTTCTCTGGTGGCGGTAACTCCTCCTCTCCTTTTTCGTCCTTATCATCCAGCACAGTCTCCACCACACCAAGCCCCAGAGCGATGTATTTAATAATATTCAGTGCCTTTCCCGGCAGTTTAATCGGCGCCATCAGCACTACCTGTAGCGCCCGGCTTATTTTTTGAATTATCTTTTTCATTTGTTTAAAAGTTAGAAGGTTAGAAAATGGTGAGAAGGTTATGAGGTGAGATCGTCACTAGTCACTGCGTTACTCATTCACTTCGTCACTACATTACAGCCGAAGGCTTATCCAAAAGGCCTAGTATTCCGACTGCGTAATTTCAATCCCCACCTCCCCTTTCACCATCATTGCCAACAGTTTCTCATAGAGCGATACGTACGCCTTTTTAGACTGATAGATTTCATAATCACCATCTACTAAAGCCATTTTATTTCCGATCAGCACACATCCGGAGGTATCTCCGATATTATTGCCGATATGGATATAGACATAGCTAAAATTTGGGATATCCATGATCTCGATCATGCCACGGTGCAGCTCTGGGAATTTTTTGCGGTAGCGTGCATTCATAGCACCATAAGTATTGAAGCCAAGCCGGTATTTGCCAGACGGAATCGCGGTGCTTCCTTTTATTTTCGTTTCGCGAACCGCATCTTCCAGACCGTAGCCGACAAATTCGCCATCGAGGTATAATTCAGACAAGGTACTTTCCTTGCCTTGTTGAGTACGGATTAATTTTAAGTTCATCGTTTTTGGATTTTAGAGATTAGGGAAGCGAACCAGCAGTTCACCTCCCTAAAAACAGATGTACAGGTTACGCTAAAACCAGTTCACCTAGGTAGTAACTCAACGAAGTTTTGATGCCATCACGGTGCCCCGTGAAGATCCACCCTTCCAAAGTATCACCCGTATAGCTGACCGGTAAAGGCAGCGATAAAGATGCATCCAAACGCGTTGCCGACTCCATGATACTGAAGAAATTCTTCGTTTTATTGTACATGAGCAACACCACCGAATCATCTGCAAAAGCGTTGAACTTATTGATTTCCGGAGACCAAGAAATCTCCAGTTCACCCGCATTAACTTCGGCCCATTCTACGCCCATTAAATTGGAAAGCGCACCTTTGGAAATCACCACCTTCGAATAGTCAATTTCCAGGCTCGGATAAGTCCCTGTTATGCCGTTGTTAAGCAAAAACTGCAATGCTTTGTTGTACCCTGTAGCTTTGCCCTGCAGTTTATCCGAATAACCCAGGTTGAGCACATCTTTGATCGGCGAAAGAAAAGCAACCGCCAAAGCGAACTTTGTACGCTGTTCCATCTGACCAACCGAAGCCTTTTTACCTGTCATTTTTGGTAGCGATTTGACATAATCGACACTTCGCCATGAACTCCCTACGACGCTGCCCACTTTACCTGAATACGCGCCTACAATACCTTTTAAAAATCTTGCCATTGTATTAATTTTAAACTGTTTACATTGTGACCTGCATGCCGGTCGTTGCTGATATCGAGAACTAAAGTAGAAGCAAAATCAAAGGAAAAAGAGTAATGATCGTGTATGATAGCAGATGAGAGAAGACCCTATCATTGCCGATCAAAATCGGCCGTATTAGGACAAGAAAAGAGATCAAGAATGGTGGTCCTTCGAACCAGGTTTGGTCTTAAATCCAGACTGAATCGGGATAGATTCGACAATTTATCGGCAGGTGTTCGGCAGTTCTTCGACAACTTGTCGAAGCCCAGTCGAACCGCAGTCGAAGCGTACCCGAGCAAGTCTCGAACCTGTCTCGAACAACAGTCGAATCGCTCTCGAACAGCAGTCGAACCGTTCCCGAACAAAGGTTATAAAAAAGTGATCTAGCATGATAGGTTCAGAATCTAAGAACAGATCATTTCAGATCATCTAAACTCATCCTCTTTTATTCAATTGCAGATCCAGTTAAAATTATTGAATCAGGATTATTCCTCAGTAATCAATACTATAAGGTAATATTTGTAAAAATATTGCAAAACAATTATTTACAATTTCATTTTATTTGGTATTATTGTAATAGTAAAGATCAATAGAAAAACCCTTATACCTTCAACTACAACCTTTTTTAATCATGATAAGCGAACCCTTGAAAAGTAAATTTAAAATTTCACCGACAGCCAGTTTAGTGCTTTGTTTAGCCAGTGAACTTTATCGAGACGGAAAAACATGCCAGGCATATGTAGAAAATATCGATACTTCAGAAGGAGAATCGCTGGTAAAGAGTTTTAAACAAGTATTCGAACATTCCGAGTCAATCGCAATACTTAGAAAGCGGTACATCCGCCATCTTTTCGAAGACTATGCTAAGCAATTCCCAAAATTCCAGGTCTGTATTTTAGGAGCTGGTCTTGATCCACTTTCACTTTATCTGCTAGAGCAATACAGTGACCAAATCGAGACTATTTTTGAAGTGGACATGGAATCGATGGACGAAAAACGTGCTATGTACACCAAATTGATCGGTGATACTGCTAAATTAAAGCTGATAACACATGATGCTACCGATATTGATCCTTTGTTGGCTGAATTGAAAAAAATGGGTTATCATTCATCAATTCCGACAATATTCTTACTGGAGGGTTTTGTTTATTACATCAGCCGGGATAAGTTCAGTACATTACTTGAAAAATTAGCCGCCGCTGATGGACAGAAAGCGGTAATACTGGATTACGTTATACCATTTGAAGCTGTTCATGAAAGCAATCGGGAGAAATCACGACTCATGCTTCGTTCGCTGGAAAAAGGCTTAGGCTGGCCAATCATGGTTTATCATACCTTTGATATCACTGGATTAATCCAATTTTTTAAAGGAAATATAATAACATCTGATTCAACACAGGCCATGGAAAAAACATTATATGGGGAAAACAAAATTTACATTCAACCAACGAGTGGCTTTATGGAAATAATTAGTTTTAAGTTTTGATAAAGATCCTGAAGTTGAAAATTCAACTTAAATAATAACCTTTTTACTGAGGCAGATTCCCTATTACTGAATACCAAATCAGCATAGAGAAACTTTAAAATAAAGCATTTCAACACTCTTGTTGAAATGCTTTATTTTTACTTAAAAAGAAGTAATTCCAGATCAGATCCGTCCTCTTCTTCTGCCCTCCTCCAGTTGCTGTGACAAATCTTCTTTATAAAAATAATGGCGCTTTCCTTTTCTCCGCGGTATCAGTTCTCCCTGCCGCACCCAACGGTAATAGGTTGCAGTTGAAATATTAAGAATTTCAATCACCTGCTGGATATCCAATAGTTCGGGATGTTGAAATTCCCCCTTTTCACCTTGCGCTTGATACTGTGTTTGGACAGGTAAGGATCCATTTACCCGCTTGGAAGATTCTTCCAGCAAATTGATGATGATTTCCAGATACTGGCAGATTCGTTTTATTAAACTTAACATAAAAAAAAGTGTAAATGCCCGGTACCGGATCCATGGATTCAAAAGTCAAGATTGTAAAACTTACAAACCCATTACCTAAAGCGATTGAACAATTTGTTTTATCGCTGCTCAATTTGAACGAAACGTATCGTACAATCTTGAAGCATCCATTTTCAGCAAGCGATCATATTCCCAAAATTTTTCAAAATTAGATCGCAGCCGTTCGGTTTCGAGCAACTCATCTATGTGTTTTGTATCCAGATTTTCATCCAGCTGAGTTCTAAAAAAACTGATCAGTTCAACCCGTTTTATCTTACTTCCTTTTATAACGGAAAGCATATTTTTTTTACAGTAAAGCATATTCACAAAAGCTTTATTGTTTAATTTGACGATCCACGGATTATTTAACAATGCCTCAACTGCATCATTGGGCAACAGCCACTTTTTACCATTTGCATAAATACCGAAATAGACTATTTCAACCCGTTCAATGATAACCAGCTCAAGCACAAATCTAGTATGATCCTGTACTGGATTCATCCAAAACTTCTGTTCGCAGATATACTGAAGCAGCACATCTACGCTTCGTTCTTCAAGCCACAGGAGAGGCAGTTCATCACGTTCGCTATGTAACGGCATTTCCGTTACCTGATCTTCCAGTTTTTCGGTCTTTTCCCGCAGCTGTTCTACTTCAAAGCTCAATTCCTTATTTTCAATCCGCAACTGCTGTGCTGCTTGATCATGTTCATGTATGTTGGCAATTAATTTATAATATTGGCTCTTTACGGCCTGTTTACGGACCAACAGATCCGTATTCTCTGTTATTAATTGCTCTTTTAAATCAATCAAATTATGATTGACAGATTGTAACGAATGGTTCTCTTTCTGCAGCTCCTCCAATTTTCCAAAAGAAAAAAGAGTACGCTCAGGCTTAAAGAACAAATACAGGCAATACAATAGCACGGGTATAATGAAGAACCAAAAATCAGCTGCGAAGTACGCTTTTGAGAACAGAGAAGCTGTCGATCTGCCTACGACCACCGTGTACAGTAACAGCATATGAAAGACCCATACCAATCCTGCAGTCATAAATAAAAAGAGAGGAAGTGTCGACCATAACGGTCTTTTCTTTGTGCCTTTAGAAAAAGTAAACAGTCGATACTGTACCCAGGAGATATAATACAGATAGAGAAATGTCAAGGGGATTGTAAAAAGGATTGTCAAGACCATAACCGGCTTTTTCAGACGGTACATCGGTTCAGGTAAAGCACTACCAAGATTAATCAGAAAAGCAAAAATAATTATACCTAACACATAATAAATCGTGTTAGAACTCGGTTTTAAAATGCGCATCAAAAATATTATAAATGGTTTAGGAAAATAAGTTTAATAAAACGACACAATAGATAAATATAGCACCTTATTTTAAATATAAAAAATAAAACTGACTGCTTTTTAAATCAAAATAAATCCTTGTAAGCATGAAAGTTAATTTAAAAAACCTATAGGTGATAAAAATAAATGTTCCCAAACGGGAACATTCGCAAAAAGCAACCTAAAACATTCTTGACGACATCATTAAATGTGTTTTTATTTGTAATTCATTAATAACAAATAAATATTGTCATGAAAAAAAATTTTGATAATCAAGGAGTAAACGCGTTTCAGATTGAAGTATTTTCTTTAAGTTCCATAGCCCGGCAAGTCATCATTAACCTTGCACGGACAGACCTTGCTACACTGTTATTGGACAATTTTTATCTAGATATCAGCCAACAGCTTTACGTTTCCAGTATGACCCTTCAATTCAAAACAGAACTAGGAAATAAAATTGCCGAAACATGGGAAGCGGGACTGCATGTACACTTTCAAAAATATACACCTGCAAAAGATGAAGATATTAAAGATCTCATCGTTCTTGATCCGAATCTGATTAACAATGATGCTTCGGAAACAGATGCTGAACAGTCCTTCGCTCCTCGATTACCCATTTCCATCACGATCAGATATCGCCAGTAATAGTTTAAAAAAAAGAAATATTGTTCCGATCCCAATCCCTTTCTTTAATTCCCAAAATTAGACCTAAACTATGAAAAACGCTTATTATGAACTTGTTGGGATAGAACCAAAACTGATCGAATACCCAGGTTCGGTCAGTGATGGGACTATCCATCTTCCGAGCGCGAAGACCCGTCATTGGAAAGGTGGCGATACCGCAATCCAGGAAGAGATCCTCCATACACTGGTGGGCACTGTCTATTGCTATGATTTTCAGATCGATCAGCCTACGCAGATCCATTTTGAGATAAAAACTCCATTTGTCCAGCTCTACCATATGATGAATATCAAAGGAAAAGGTACGCTCACACAGCGAAGCAATGCACAGACATTTCCTTTACTGGATGGCCGTGGAGTGTATCTGTACACTCCTACGGACCGGTTCACGCTCCATCTCGAAAGAGGACATTACCTCATCTACGGCTTCTGCTTCCACCCCGATATTCTGTTTGCTGCAGACAGCGGTGAACCCGAATTTATCCGGCCTTTGCTCGATGCCTTTCATCGGCAGCTCCCCCATCTGGTCGCGAGTATAGACTTCAAAGCCGGTCTACAGACCCATGAGAAGCACGTTGAACTGTACGATATGCTTCTTCAAGGCAAAGTGTGCAAAGCGCTGTGTATTTTACATATATTGCAGGCACTCTTTGATCTCAGTATCCGTAAGATGAGACATGTTTATGAGCAGCACCACCCCAACCGTATGCTGGTCGATAGTGCCCGGGATATGATAATCAATCATTTCCAAACCAAAGAAGATGATATCACGCTGACCGAAATTTCCGGCAAGCTCAAATGTGCACCAAACTATCTCAACAAATTGCATATCGTGCATTACGGCACCAATCTCAATACTTTCAGGAAAGAAGTCCGTTTAAATAAAGCTAAAACACTTCTACCGAACAATAAAATCCTCTATGTTGCACTGACATGCGGTTTCAAAGATCAGGGTTCATTTTGCCGTTTTTTTAAACGGGAGACCGGTTATACAGCACAGACCTATCAAAAAAACAAATAAAACCGATCCGGGCAACTCATTTGACCGATTAGGTTAACTTCCCCGCCCCTATACTCCCCTATCTTTGAGTAAGATAACCAAACAGGAAATAAAAAGAGGTATCATAATTTAGGTTTATAATTGGTTGCGATCTCCGGCTCCCAGGGAGCTGGAGATTTTTAAAAATCTAAAATAGGAACAGCAATAAGAAATACCAATACCGAAGAAAAACAAAAATTACAAACATGAAAATCCAACAACAGACAGACCAAGTCGGATATCCAGATCGGTTACCACACCATCCGCGCCGTGCGAGCTTAGAAACAAGCTGCCCGTCATCAGCATACCGCTGTAGGGTTCGCGATCAACTTGCGCTGGGTAGCAAGGTCCACTTGGAACGTTGTTGTTATTCAGAAGTATTAAAAAGATAGCAAATTCTCCGGTTATAGAAGCATTAGTGCAGCGCTTTAAAGTGCCTACATTAAAAACAAGCTGCAAATCATAATAAGCTATTAAAGCAACGATATTATGAATAGATAGTAAAAGAGTAAAAAGAATATAGGTTTATATATGAATAATAATGTCATGATTAACAGAACAGGTATGAAACACTACCGTCGCAAATTTGCGACATTCCCCGGTGGCCGGGGCAGGAAATAAAAGTCCACTTTAATAATAAAAGCCTCCGATGCGCGGAAGCTTTTACGTGGCCATCCTTCAACACGTAGGATGATCGATTTGAACCGATATGAATATACGAAATATTTATATCAATTATTGATAAAATTTAATTTTAAAAGCATGGCAACACAATGGTTTCCATTCACGGGCACAGACCCGTCAAATCCAGCGCACTACGCTGCGCCAGTTTCAACACCTCCATCATGTACAAGCCCAACAGAACAAATGTGTGCTCTACAGGCAGATGATAACGGTGGTCAACCAAATATCACGAGTGCATTGAAAAATGAAATTATCAATTCTTTGCAAAATCAGGTAAATGGTGCAAATGTGCGGTTGAAAACGAGATAGCAAATCAGTGCTATAATGCACTAATAGTATGCTAAAATAAGAATAGGGTATGACGATTCATACCCTATTCTGTTTTATGTTACTCAAGCTCTTCAATTACCAATACTTCCTGCTCCCCTATCCCAATCTCTGCTTTGATACCGTAATGAGCTAATTGTTCATTCAATTCCTGCAAATTGTTATAAGCTCCTAACGTAATTTTAGTATCTGTGTTGACTTTGTCCAGTACTGGGGGAAATTGCCTTCCCAAATCAGTCATTACTGCAAGTACGGAACTTCCATCATAAGCCATTGCATTCAAAGGAGCTTCTCCTTTATAGGGCTCAATAGGACAGGGTTTCAGAATAAGACAATTCATTTTATGCATCTTTTTATACGTTCGGATTCCTAAGAAGCTATGTATATCTTGCAATACAATTCTTGCCTGAGCGGAATCAGTACGTGTGATGGAGTCCAGGCGCTCGTATGAAATTGCATGTTGTGTATACCATACATTACCCATACTGGAGGTATCGAGATAACGATTCGGATTTTTAACCTTCAGCAGCAATCGTTCTGGTCTCGGGATATAGTCAGCCTTTTCTATTTTAGCCCAAGTAGATAAAACAGCACTATAAATAGAAACGTTGTAAAAAGACGTTTTTTGCAATTCGCTCAAACTATCCTTTTGTCTTCTAAAGGATTCAAAAGGAACCCCATTCTGATAACCGGAAAGAGATACCATCCCAGTTAACTGTTTTCCATTTTTACTTTCCCCCATCAGATCTCCTTTTCCAAAATCATCCTTTAGCGGTAAATCAATCGTGCCGTTTTCGAATAAAGTCAATATATTCTCTTCAGTTATAAAGTCGCTTCCTGTTATTGCCTGTACTTTTCCTTTATACAAGAATACAACATGAGGTACACCTTGATGTGGAAACCGTTCTTTTAAATAGCTATCCGCATAGATCACGGGAAGATTAACTTTATTTTCCTTTAAAAATTGATTGCTTGCATAAAACTTGTTCAAAGTAGCCTGATCCTGCCATCCAACCGTAATGATCTGTACTTTATCTTTCAATTTATTTTGTAGCTTTTGCAACTTAGGCATCGACTGAATACAGGTTCCGCAATAAGTATCAAAAAAATCTAGTATGACGACTTTGCCGGCTAATTTATTAAGATCAATACCTGTTCCTACACCCCGCATCTGTTGAATAGCGTTTGGCGGGACAAAAGTATCTCCTATTTTAAGAGCTTTACTTAAATCTGTTTTTCTATCTGTTTGCCCATTTGCATAAATAACCGTGATCATGATCAGGTAGGTAGTGGCAATTAGTTTTAAATATTTCATGTTATTTTTTTAAATAGTTAGCGAATGTTTTGAGGTAAATTTCCATTATTGACTACTATTTCAGGTAATCTATAGGCATATTTGCGGCTGTTAGGCTCTAGTTGGTAGACGGCACCATGCATTTCTCTCTTCAGGGTTTTCTGAAATCTAGGGTCCAAATTCAATCTTTTGAGATCAGACCAACGGCGGCCACGAAAGACTAACTCCTTTTGTCTTTCATTCAAAATCATAGATAATAGCAGTGTTTGATTTTGCTCTGTTAGAGGAACATATTGATTTCTGACAAACCTTTTTTCGCCCAAAGTATTCAATGCTACTAAAGCCTCATCTATTTTTCCGATCCGTGCAGCAGCTTCAGCCTTGATCAGATAGACTTCACTAGTGGTAAGGCCAACAAAGAGGTTGGCCATGGCATTATCATAGCTCCCTTTATAACCATAAGAGTTTACTGGATAAGTGTTGGTCTGAAAAAAAATTGCTTTGCGCAAATCCATGGAAGAATAGCTACGATAAAGCGTAGAATCAACCAACCCATTGAGGAGACTCATAGGGCCTGCAGTTGCAGAAGTAGCGGCAAAAAGAACTTCTACATTGAATCTTGAAATCGGTAAATCTTTATTCACATCTAAATCGTTAAAATTCATCAGTTCACTTTTCAATTGCAGACAAGAATCTGCATAATGATAAGCCTCTTCAAAGCTACCCATGTATAAATAAGTCCTTGCCAATCCAGCATAAGCGCTAGCTCTAGAAGGTCTACCCCTTATCCCCTCTTCAATTGGTAATCTGTTAGATGCATCTTTGTAATCCTTTATAATCTGATCAAAAGTTTCCTGCACCGACTCACGTGTTGATGGTTGATCAATCCCAGGTGACTGTCGCAATGGAATTCCCATCTCAGTTTGAGCGGTAGTTGCATGATAAGCCGGAGCAAATACTTCAGCCAATTGCTGAAAGGCAAATGCACGAAAGAAATGTGCAATACCTTTCAGTTTGTTGACTCTTTCAACATCGACGTTCCCATTGGCCTTACCTAAGATATCAAGAAGCTGATTGGCATTAAAAATAACCTTAGAGGGTCTCTGCCATTGCACAACATCATCGTAGATGATATCCTGCCAGATATAGGTATTCCGTTGATCAAAATTCATAGACCCATCGAATGTCTCTGCATTCACATAATATTCATCGGCAGACCATTCTCCATATATAGGATAGCCTGTATTCATCGTCGAATAATCATTGATCAAAAGTTCGGCATCTTCCAAACTCTTAGGGATAACCATCTTAACATCAGGCTTCACTTCTAAAAAATCAGTGCAGCCACTAAAAAACAGTATCGTATAGATGCTACAAATAAAAATATACATTTTCATGATTTGAGGGAATTAAAGATTAAAATTAAAACCTAATGAAGACATGATCGGGTCAGGAATATTAAAGCCATATTCGGTATCAATACCCCATTTATTAGCGCGCCAGATGGTACCAACATTTTGCACATAGGCGTATATCCGACAATTCTTCAATTTAAATTTATTTACAAAAGGCATATCTAAACTCAGTTGAATATCCCGCAATTTGATCTGACCGCCATTTGCCAACAAAGCAGAAGAGCGCATATAAACCTGACTTCCTAAATTTGCGGGGTATGTGAAGACGGGCACATCTGTGGTCAACTCATCCCCTGGCTTTTGCCAACGTAGTTCATAATCTTTATGACCGATGTCATTGTTTAAAAACAGGGTGTTATCGAACGAGTTGCGCAAAAATTTATGACCTAATTGATAAGATATATTCCATGATAACTCCAAGTTTTTAAATCGTATACTGTTGCGCCAACTTCCGTTATACAAAGGCATGGTCGAACCAAAGTTTTCAAGATCATTTACGCTCAAAGCCAATATAGCATTGTAGTCTTTGGATACTTCACCATTCAGATAGGCTCTTGCTTCTCCGGTTGCTGGATCCAAACCAGCCCATTTATATCCCAATAGGCTGTTCATGTCCATTCCCACAATTGGTGTACTTAGTATAGATTGGGCAGCACTTATAAAATCTTTACCATTTTCATTTTCGATATAGGATTTTAATACTTTCGTACGTCCATAGGTGAAAACGAAATTACTGTTCCATGACCAATCCTGCAGCTTTAATGGAATAGCATTCAAACTAATATCCCAACCTTTGGTTCGGATATTCCCACTATTGATCATCAAAGTAGTAAACCCTGTACTGGGATCGACACGATCTGGAGCAATCAGATCTTTGGCGTTTTTAATATAATACTCCACGCTACCGAAGAGCCTGTTTCCCTTTAAAGCAAAGTCAAGCCCTAAATTAGTGATCGCTATCCTTTCCCAACGTAAACTAGGATTGGGAGGTATGGTTATAGAACCATAATTCTGGCCGGTTGTACTATTAGGATTGCTCGAAATATTAATAATTGGATAAGCAGAAACACTATTGTTTACATTTCCATTATAACCATAAGTGCCTCGGAATTTTAAAAACTCCAAAGGAATATGGTCCATAAAAGACTCTTTTGACAATATCCATGAGGCACCCAATGACCAAAATGGTTGCCCCCGGTCATTACTTTTTACACCAAAAAGATTGGAAGCATCTTTTCGATACGAGCCACTTAATAAATATCGCTCTAAATAGGTATAGCCAACATTTGCAAAATAGGATCGAAAATTATTTTGATAAAGTTGGTACTGATTTAAATCATCAATCATGGATACACCCATTATTCCATTTAGCATGGGAACCAATACACCATAAGGAACAGATTTAAACGATCCTGTTTCGGGATTAAAGCCATGATATTGGCTAGTAGTCATATTTCTCTTAGTTGCCCGAATCTCGACCCCTGAAAACAGAGATAACTCATGTTTATCATCCCATTTTTTATAATAGTCGACCGTTCCTCTACTATGATGGGTGCGGTTATCCCAATGCACAATATTAAAATAATCACCTACAGGCACATTCCAAGTTACCGCATCCTTATCCCAACTCGCAAAACTATTGATGTAATCACGTTGAGCCATGGCTCCAATACCCCGCCATTCTTCAAGAGACGTCGAAGAACGTTGATAAGCATAGAGTAGATTTAACTTCAATCCAAAATCAAATTGATAACTTGCATTCATCGTAGTGAAGAACTCATTGACGCTCTGCGTAGCTTTCGTGTCATATAATTCTTTCAAAGGGTTGTAAGTCAAGTCCAGCAAACGTCCCCCAGCTATTGTATCCCTGAAAACTGGATTAAAACCACCGGCGTTTACCTCTACAGGATTGCCACTGTCATCAGCCAGACGCATATAAGGATAGTTTTGAACACCTTTAGCCAATCTATTATATTCAACGCCCAGTGCAGATTCCTTGTTTCTAGTTTCCGTATATAAAAAACCGAGATCCAATATAATGTTCTTTATAGGTTTGAACTGCGTGTTAGATTTCAGATTCAAGCGATTAAAAGAAGATGTAACTACTTCGCCTAAATTATTATCATACCCAGCAGAAAAGAGGGTACTCACTTTTTCACCACCGCTCTTTAGCTGCGCATTATATTGTTGGTTCAAAGCATTACGGTAAATGTATTTCAAAAAATCATCGCGCAGATCTGTATGTTTCATTTTATCGATCTGTTCTCTAAAATCACTTTCTGAAATAGTTCCGTTCTTTCTGTCATACATCAACCAGAGAGCGGGTTGTGGATTTCTGAACTTATTTCTAAACCAACTATTATATTTACCTTGATCAAACAGATATTGTTGTGCATCGATATAATCTGAGGATTTCATGTGGGGAAAGTAATACAGGTCCGGCTTAGCTTTAATACTGATGTTTGAATTAACAGCAACTTGCGTCTTCTCATTGAACTTTCCCCTTTTTGTAGTGATGACGATTACACCATTACCAGACTGCGCACCCCATATCGAAGCTGCCGCTGCATCTTTCAAAACAGTTATACTTTCAATATCATTTGGATTGATATTATTAAAGGCTCCTTTACCGACAGCAGCACTTTTACTATCGTAAGGAACTCCGTCTATGACCAGTAAAGGAAATTTCTCAGAATGTAGCGTACTTACACCACGAATATTCATATTTAGGTAATCCCCTCTTGCGCTACCAGTTTTGTTGGCAGTAATGCCAGGTACGATATCTTCGAGCCTACTCACGAAATCAGTCGATACCTTCCTATTAAAAAGTTTATTGTCGACAAATTCAAAAGAACCAGTTGCTCTTTCTTTCGGTATTTTCTGGTATCCAGTAGATACCACCTCCACTTCTTCTAGTTTATGATCTTCAGGTATCAATTTCACAGTCATTGATACTCCTGCGGTATAATAAACTTCTTGGCTTTTAAAACCTATAGAGGAGAATCTAATATTGCCCTTTTGGTTTTTAAGCGTCAATTGAAACTTTCCATCTTTGGAAGTTTTAATCTGTAAGTTCTCGGCCTCGATGCGGACTGATACACCTTGTAATGGTGTACCATCGGTTGAAGAAACAATTACACCAGTAAGTTCATATTTTACCTGCCCATTCACCCCGCTGTCCTTGCGGGGTGTCTGAGCTGATAAACATAAACTATGAAATACTGCAATGATCATGATACAGGATATTGCAATTTCTTTAATGGCCTTTAATAAGCACAAGAGCAGATTAAAGGCTTGTAGTATTGGAGACGGCAAGATGAATAGCGCTAGCTTCCAATGTGTTTTTATATATGAAACCGTAGATTGATCATGCTCTTGTAGAGCGTAATCATTTCCCACTTTTTCAAATTTTAGTATAGAACTTTTCAATGTGTTTATTTTTTGGTTTGTTTTTGATGGAAGGCCAAAAAATAACGCTGGATTTAGGACAGTATTTTTCCCTGGGGACAGCGCATAGCCCTCCCTATTGCAAGTTTTTTGCATTTTTTAAAGGTTTATACTGAGAGTGAACCAGGAGCTAAAAATTAGGCAATAAGTCCCCTGTTCAACTTTCAATAGTTAAAAAATAAATTGGAAAAAATGCAATTTTACTGTATCATCAAGGTTATAACTGGGCTTCGTGATTGCATTTTGAATGGATAGTCAGCATAGTGACTTTGCACAACAGATTTAATCTGCTGGCTTGATAATGTTTTTGTTTGTTTGTTTTCTGTTCATAACTCGTTTTATAATTAACGAGTCTCGAGGCAAGTTATATTGATGAATATGGGACTACATGCCGTGGTTGCATTAAAGTTTCTGAAGCCTAACGTAACACGGACTAACAGTAGGCCCATATCCATCTTGATACGCAAATATACGATTTGCATTACAAAGAAAAGACATGGGTATTTTAAACTACTGCCCTGCGTTACGGCTTCAGAAATTGCAACCGCAAGACTCTTATTTTAAATACCACTATTTCAAATCAATATCCAGATTTAAAATCTTAAACTAAAGTACATAAGATATTTTACAAAAGCAAATTATTCGCATCACAAAATATCTATAAGGTATTTCGACTTCTTTAGATATGGAGAAACGTCAATACTATATTACCCCTTTCGAATTGTTGATTATACTTATTGTTAGAAATATAAGGCTTGAATTGGATATCACTGGTGAAGAACTATCTAAATACTTAAAAAAGAATCCAAAATATATAGGTCATATTGAAAGTAGTAACAGTGATTCAAAGTACACAGAAGAAGTCTTGTATCAAATTGCTAATTATTTTACACTGGTTGCGGAAAAACTTAAAAGTGAATTACCAAAGAGCGAGACCAAAAATTTTAAAACAAGTTATTCTAATTTAGATTTACAACCTTCTGAAATTCAAGGAAGGGACAAGGTACTAAAAGTGATACCTCCTATCCCACCGGGATCAGGTTCTGCATCTACATTGAATGCCGTGATTGAAAACACAAAGTTTTTCGACAAAGCCAGAACCTTAGAGGAAATAGTGAATCATTGCAATAAATTACAAAATCAGAATTGGACGAGTTCAGATTTCACTGATGCATTGAGTCGCGCTGTTAAAGGAAAAAACAAAAGATTGGAAGTCGTAATTGTTGATGGCAGAAATACCTACATAAAATACAAACCTAAAAAAGAAAGTATTGATAAAAAGGTTGACTAGTGTTTATCATGTCCAACGACTTAATCGATCGCTCTCAACATTTCATTTCTACATATTTCTATAAGTCCTACTAATGTTGGTGATTCATAAAATTTGTCATAACTAATACTGGAGGCATCACCTAAACAGAACTTACCATTTGCCCAACGCAATGTATTGAAATCCCTTTGCCCTATCCAAAGCTCTTGATAATCATCCCACCACTCAAATATAGTTTCATCATCACAATTAAAAAAGCCGATAACCATATAATTTACATATCCATCGGCAACCTCATATAATTCAACCAATTGCGCAATCACATTTTCAGGTACTTTTTTCGCAGCAGCACGTTCTATAAAAACAGTGATTTGTAATGAAGTAGCTGGAGCCAACTCAAAGTCTGATGAGTCAGGAAGTTCTTCCAATAATTTTAATATTTGCAATTGATTTTGATTCATCAGATCTATTCATTGTTAATTTATTGAATCTACAAATTTTTCTCATTACAATATATTTTTAAAGGAGATAGTATTAAAGATTTGTTTGATTATATTTGTTGTAAGTCGGTAATAGCCCATATAATGAAACGAAATCTAGATTTTGAGATCTTAAAAATAAGCAGTATGTCGGATATCGAGCTCATTAAGATGCTCAATATAATTAAATTACGTGATAAGCGTGGTTTGAGTCAATTTGAACTAGCATTTTTGTTGGGTCAACGTGACCTATATGTTAGAGATTTTGAAAGACCAGATCATACTTTAATTTTAGGTCTTAGTGAGAATAATACTATCAGGATAATTTTCAAATGTGAACTTGCTGATTTTGTTCCATTAAATAATAGTACTATTAATCGAGCAATTCGAATCCACTACCACATTGATGAGCAAGGCAACAGAAATTATATAGCAGAGCAAAAAGTTGGAAACGGCAAGTGGAAGGAATTTTTAAGATTTGGTGATGAAGACAAGGATATTCTTCTAGAGTCGTCCAGTACAATAACTGATATCCAAGTTCAAGAATGGATTGACGAGAAATACCATAATGGATACTTCAATACTCCTAAAACTGCACTGCAAATATTCTTGGATTGTAAAGCACATTTTAATGACCAAGTTAGACCGTTATTCATCGCTCGTGCTATACAGCATCACACAAAAAAGAAGAAAGCTCCTAGATTAGTTAAAAACAGAGACAAGATAAATGATTATGATGTTTTTGTTGGGGAAATTTTATTGCAAAAATAATTCGTGAATAGTGGAGTAATAATAACTATATATTGACTAAATGATTTATACACTTGTGAAGCATATCAAGATTACAATTATTTTAAACCTTATAAAGGTTTAAAGTTTAAACAGCTTTAAGGGCATTTATCTATAAAATACGCTTTCCCAATGATCACAGTTTTCAAAAAATTTTAATTCAACATTTTGCAAACATTATACATATGGATAAATGAATGTAATGTCAATTTAATATTTGCGTGAATGATTGAGTGTATTGAGAAGCTATCTCCTCAATAAAAGAAAGCATAAGGTTTTCAAAATAAAAAAGATCTGCCAGAAAAATCTGTAATTAACGGTAGATCAAAATGTAATCTACCCTTAAAATAGCTACGATAGTAATTGTAGTAAATTTAATAATTTAGGGTAATGAGAAAAAGTAAATTTAGCGAGTCACAAATCATCAAGATTCTCTCGCATCAAGAGTCAGGTCAGTCTGTTACTGAGATCTGTCGTGAGTACGGTATTAGTCAGGGTACCTTTTATTCTTGGAAGAGTAAATATTCCGGAATGGAAGTTTCTCAGCTTAAGCAAATGAAGGATATGGAGCGAGAGTTGGCGCAGTACAAGAAAATAGTTGCAGAACTCACACTTCAAAATACTGTTTTAAAAGATGTCATAGAAAAAAAGCTTTAGGGCCTGTCGAGAAGCGAGAGATCGTAGGTTATGCCCTTGAATATTTCGGGATGAGCCTTCGTCAGGCCTGTTCATCGTTTAATATTAGCACTTCCGTTTATCGTTATGTCGCTAAGCGAAAGGATGATACTGAAGTCATCGATCAACTCTCTATCCTTGCAGAACTGCATCGAACTTGGGGTTTTTGGATGATGTACCATCGACTGCGCAAGTTGCAATACATGTGGAATCATAAACGTGTTTATAGGATATATACTGCTATGCGACTAAATATGAGGAACAAACGCAAGAAACGTTTGCCGACACGTGTAAAAGCACCATTATTATGTCCTATTGGGCCAAATATCACTTGGAGCTTAGACTTTATGCAGGACACTTTAGCCTGTGGCAAAACAATTCGTACATTGAACGTCATCGATGATTTTAGTAGAGAGGCACTTTCGATAACTGTTGATACCAGTCTTCCTGCACAACGAGTGGTTAGAGAATTGGATAAATTGGTTGAATGGAGAGGAAAGCCTGAAAAGATCCGATCAGATAATGGGCCGGAATTTATTGCAATAGTAATACAGCAGTGGTGTGAAAAAAATAACGTGCAATGGGAATTTATTCAGCCTGGAAAACCAACTCAGAATAGTTTAATTGAGCGATTCAATCGAACATTTAGACAGGATGTGCTAGATTATTTTATGTTTGATAATCTTTCTGAGGTTAGAAAATATGCAAATGCATGGGCTTGGATGTACAATAATATAAGACCGCATTCGTCATTGGGACAATTGACTCCGATAGAATTCCTATTGAAATATGGAAAACTCTCCGAGTTTCCCACATTCCAACAGGATAGCAATAGCAAATCTCATTGGAATTTTTTAGTTTTGGGTGTAGCTAGTTAGGGTAAGATTACAAAAATATATAAATAAATAAAGAGAAATACAAATTGATATATTTTTCGTATATTTGTTTAGAGCTCATTACAGGAGCTTGCTACTCGCTTTTGCGAAGCTGTATCAGCGCTGTATATAAACAAACGATTATCTTAACAATTTCCTTGTATCGGAAAAGGTAAGCGAGTAACTTTTTGGGGCAGGGCTTTGTAAAAGATGAATCGACACAAAATTAGTCATAGCGTGGACTATATTAAGCGCGTGGCAAAATCAATTAAAAAATCACAAAACATTTCTCACACAGAAGCTCTTAACAAAGCATCAATCAGTTGCGGTTTTCAAAACTGGAATCACTTTCTCAATTTGAGTAAAAATGTATCAAAGGAGAAAACTACTGAAAGATCGTCCAGAGATATTGCAGAAGTCCAACTAAACAAAGAGATATTAAGTGTGATATCTCCACAAAGAAATCTGTTGATGGCCGGACTTAACGAATTAATCAAAAAAGAATCTTTTAAGCTAGATCTTCAAAAAAATGAAGATACAGACGAACATGGCCATTTATTCGTTGACATACTAGGCTACCCGAGCGTGGTTTTATGGCGAGAAATAGGTTTTCAGGAAGTAGAGATTTCTGTTTGGTGGAAATATAATCATTCGCTACACCCACAAGCAAATCTCACAGGTAATTCCAAAGAAAACTTTAGAACTTCTGAGCCATTAGCAGATAGAAAATATTACAAAAAATTTGTAGGAGCTGTTATTGTTGGATGGCTAGAAAGAAGAGAAGGGAAATTTTTACAGGGAAAAGGTAACGAAGGCATCTTAAAGAAGTACGTGAGAAGAGGTGAAAAAACTGAACTAGAAAATGCACCTCTTGTAGATGCAATTGGTTTTGAACCAACTGGTTTATTTTATGTCTAACTCATTTAAATATTATTTTATCTACAGCTTCTTAATTAAGATGCTGTAGATAAAATAAACAATCAGATTTCTAATGTTTGAATATTTCTCAATCTAAAATTCATTTTACAACTATAAAATCAGTTTTAATATTCATATACAAAATTTAATAATACAGTCTTTGTTAGGATTTGGAGCTTAACAATATCAGAACATTATATTAGATCGAGGTTTTAGGAATTAGATAATGATACGATCATAGTTCTCTCCCAAAGATATTACAAAAACAGGATAAAGAATAAATTTATTATCCTGTTATAGCCGAGTATTCGGGGGTATCTACAATTTCTATTTCAACTTGTTCTGATAAATTTAAGCTTTGTTTATCAAGAGGAATTTTAATTGAGATCATCTTTTTTATAAAGGAACTTAATCCTATCTGATGTTTGGGTTTAGATGCGATAATAGAAATTTGAGGTCCAAAATTATTACTTTCGATTATTAATTCATCAATATTTCCGGGATACAAAAGAATCATCCCATCAATTTTTCTATTGGGATAATTATACACTCCGGTATTTAAAATATATTTAAATGTACTTTCATTAACATATCTTTTAATCGTTTCGAATTTGGTATATTTTGAATCTAAAATATAATATGATTTACAATCATTATTAATAATTTCAATAACATAATCGGGATTGTAATGAGTTCCTTTTCTACTATCAATGCGGATTAAATCTATATCATTGCGGTTTTGACCATAGTATTTCGGTTCATATAAAATTTGTATTTTAGTAGACTCACTCAAATATAGTACCTTATCAATTATTCCATCAGAACGATTAGAAAATTTTGATATTTGAAACAAATCAAAATTAATATTGTGATTAATAAGTTGAACTAAACTATGTAAATTATAAGCTTCATATAATTGGCTCAATTTACGAATGTTCAACAGTTGCAACTCAGCATCCAAATTAAACTTCATCACCCTAAATGTATTTATTAATTTGAAAACGACAAGATAATGTCTTCTTTTAGCAAAAACAGGGGTTAGCTTAGGTTTTTCATTTCTAGGCTTAACGTTAGGAAAAATATTTTTGTATTTCTCAAATAATCTGTTTATCCGTTTTTGCAATATTTCTGCTTCCTCATATAATTTTAGAAATGGAATTTTTTTTAAGTCTTTGAAATCCGCATATTTTGTTTCTTCGTAAACTGAAATATTAACATTTGACAAAATCACCCTCTTCAGAGATGATAATTTTTCCAAAACATTAATAAAAGCACCAAGTATTATTTCATTTTCATATATTTTATATGATGTGTAATAATCTATTGTTTCTATTTTATCAAGAAAAGCTGTTTGGGACAAAAGTGGTATAGCATTAGGATGATTTGAAGAATTTGAATCGATTTGAATCCGATCTAAATTTTTCAACAACCAACTAATTGTATGTGAACTAACTTTCTCTGGTGAATATTCAACTTCACACAAATAGTTTCCCATTGAGGATTGTGGGTATTTTTGAAATTGAATAAAGAGTTTTTTCAAGGTTTCATAAAAATTATATGCAGTATTGAGAAATTTAGACGTTAAGCTAAATTCGGATCCAAATTTATCATTATTCGCCTTGACTGTACTTTTTCCTAAAAAATTAAAGAATATTTCATTCTGATGCTCCCATAAAAATAACATTAAATTTTCCAGCTCTGCAAGTTTGAGCTTATCAATTTGAATATTGAATTTAAAAATCTGATTATTTACTTTTAAAGCTGCAAAACCAAAATAGTCTTGAAAAAAGGCTTGTTTACTTGAAGATAGTTGATTTTCTACAATTTTGTAATGCTTAAAGTCAATAGGACTATCCTCCAAAAAAACTATCTCTTGAATACTAGAATCTGAATATTCAGTATAATAGAATATATATTCTTTCAATTCATGAACAGTATATATTCCGTCAATAGGAATTATCTCTATTCTAGAGTTACCTATATATTCAAAAATTTTAAACATTTGATAATGTTAGAAAATAATTATAATTATCTTCATAAATTTCTCCTTCTTCACCAGCTGCTATTATTTCTTCTAAAATTCCGGCAGAGATACTTAAGTTTTTACCTTTCAATAGTGCTAATAATTCATTTAATTTTTGTTTGACATTTGGACCTTGTAGATTAATTAAAGGAAGTAACCTTTGTGCTACACAATAATCTAATGGTCGATTCTCTTCGTGCATAATTTTAGTAGCCGTTAAACAGTATCTTTTTATTGCAATTTCAACTCTTGGACTTATATATATTTTCATACTTTCAAATGCCTTTCGTACTTCTTTATATGTTTCTTCCAATTTTAATTCCATTGAAATTGGATTGTTATTTACTGCAAAATCGAGTAATCCAAAAAACTCAATACACTGTCTATAAGATAGCTTTAAACTTTCCACTTTGATGTTTGAAACATGATTAATTTCACCAGCATAAGGATTGATTCTAATAATATTTGTTCTATCAATTATTCTCGGTGATAATTCTTCAGTTGTTTGATCATAATTAATTGTACCAATAAATCTTAGGTTATTAGCATATTCTATCACTTCTGATTGACCAAGGCCAATTTGAATAAATGAATCTTCAGTTACATTTGAATCTGTCAAATTGTAAAATGTAGACCAATAATGCTCTAAAGGACTTAAATTAGCTTCATCAAGTATGACATATCCAAAAGGAGAGTCTAAATATTTTCTTTCTTCTCTTTCATGATTTAATTGGCTAAGAAGACTATATAAATCTGTTGATGAAGCATGAAATTTTTTGGTTAATGGATTAGAAAATCCAATTAGATCTTTTTGAGATGTCCAACCACGACCAACTGATATCTCCCTGATCCGTTCCGCTGGAGATAAAATAGTTGTTAACAATCTGGCGAGTGATGTTTTTCCAGTACCAGGTAAGCCAGCAAAAAGAGTTAATGTATTTTGATGAATTGATATTAAAAGATTGTCTATAAAATGATTTTCAAGTTTTCTATTGTTTAATTTTAGAATTTCAATAAGTGCTGTTCTAAAGCTTTTATAATCATTATAAGCTTGATCAATATTAACTTGAAAATTTGGAAAAGTATTTTTTTCAATACCATACTGTGACGAAATATCTCTGCCGCTAATAAAATCAAAATGTGTTTTATGTTTTACTAGCTCAAAAAGTGTTTTCTGAGCATTTTCTTGACCACTAATAAAGTTATCTTTTAAAAACTTTTCAGCATCATCTAATTCCCTATTAACCTGTCTTTTATAGATTATTTTTTCATCTAAATCTCTTAATTCTGCAGATTTTTCTTCCTTTTCCTTTTGAATTTCGTTATTTAATTCTGAATGTCGCTTAATTAATAAATCAATTTCATTATCAAGATCACTTTTTCTCTTTAAAAGTTCCTCTTCCTTTATAACTGTTAGGTTTTCTAATTCCTTAGTTAATATCAATTTATTATCATGTGCAATCTTTAGTTCATTATTTACTACTTCAACCTTTTCAGTAACCGATGTTATCTCGTTTAAAATTGATAATTTCTTTTCCTGTAATGCTTCTATATCTTTTTTAGTTTCATTCAATTCTGGAAATAAAGATCCTAAACTGATATTTGAAATTACTGATTTTTCGGTTTTCCTTAAAATTTCTTCTAAACGTTTATTTCGACGGTCATGCTCATTTATTAATTCAGAACCCGATATTTTTTTTATTATCTCTAGTAAATTTGCTAAATGATTAGGGTTAAATTCTTCAGGTCTTTTAATTAATTCTGCATTCAAAGAGTCAATAAGTTGTGAATCACTAATAAAATCCCTTTGTTCAATTATATTTAGTTGATTAAAACCAGGTATATATATTCTTCTCAATAAATCATTAGCTTCAAACTGTATAAAAGATGACTCTTCTAAGATATATGTACCAAAAGTCATTATATTACTTTTTTCAATTATAAAATATCCATCCGAATCTTTTTTAATCGCTTTAAATGGTCCTATAGTTAAACCATCTTCAATTATAAAAAAAACATTCTGAGAATCAAGATAATACTCTGTAATCAAAGCTGTTAAAGTCACTTCAGACAACTTAAATCTCGATTTTGATTCTTCAATATTTCCCTGAAAAAACTCTAAAACTTCATTTTCTCTTAATTTATTAAGATAATTGTGAAAAGTTTTTGATTTTGGATAATTGGAATCTTCCGTATCATGTCTTTCATTTCGAATTATAGTTCCATATGATATCTTGATAAGTTCATTTAATGAAAATCTTTCACTAATTGGAAGTTCTTGCGAATATTTATTATTGCTAGCGAAAATTCTATCTCCTACTTCATATTCATCAACATCTAATATTTGTCCATTAGAAGCTTTAAATAATATTGGAATAACATTTCGATCTGGAAAATTCTCATCCTTTATGACTAATAAAAAATTGTTGTCGTCTAATTTTATATTGTCATTATAACTATATGTTGTACTACTGATATCCCCTTTTAGCATGTCTATAGATTAGGCCTAAATTAAATACTGCTAATTTAAGCTTTTTTTATTAATTTATTCTTAATATAACCTATGAAATATCATAGTAAAAACTGCCAATAAGATTCATACACTAGATCCAATATTTTTTAAAGCCGTTTTCGCAAAAAATCTATTAACAAATGTTTAATGAAAAAGTCAACAAGTATTTAAATGAACTTAAAAATGAATAAGGATCATTTTGTTACAAAAGAGTCATCTAACTGTGTATAATTAAAAATTGGAGTTGCTAACTTAGTTGGCAGTGTAAGTTAAGAACAATAAATATCTTAATTTTGAAACGATGACTAAAATCCTTAAAAATACGATCGCACCTTTAAAGAACGTGCAGTTGAGTTTAGTAAAGACCGGAAAAACATTTCTGAGCTAGCCCGAGAAATTAGGCATATCAGCAGCCCAGTTGTAGAAATGGCGTAAAGAATCAGAAGATTTCGGAGCAGGCAGTTTCCCTGGCAATGGAAATGTCAAACAGACTCCAGAGCAGGAACGTATAAGTGCCTTAGAGAAAAAGCTTAAAGATTCAGAGCTTGAACTTGAAATATTAAATTAACTAAATGTAGGATTAGCAAGGCATATTGCGACGCATCAAAAATGGCCATAAACATCTTTTATTCATAAATAATTGTTTTTTGGGTATTCATGATGCTTCGCAGTTCCAAGAACGAATTTAATATCATAATTAAACTCTAATCAACCAATCTCTTCTTCAATACCTCCAACTCCCCTCCTATAATATCTGGCCAACGCGCAAAACCTGCTCTAATAATCTCTTCACCATCTGCTATGGTAAATAATTGAGAGATACTAAAGGCAGACTCTCTGATACCGGCAACCTGTCTAAAAGTTAACTGTGATCTACTTTTACCTGTTTTGACAGATGTAGGATGATTGATTGCATATTCCTGGTGTATTTGCTTTAAATTCATCTGTGTAGTTTTTAAAAATTAATATATCAATCAGAAAACCCTTAAGAATTTTCCTTCTAACACTTCCTCTGGTACATCCAGGATCTGCTCGATCACGACTGTCGCAGACTCTTCCTTAAACTCGCTCATAAACGCCCATAGGTCGTTCACTTTTGTCGGGACAAAATGTTGTATAACATCATCCACACTATTGTCAGACTTCAGAATATTATATCCCTTTTGCTTTAAGTCCTTCAAGATCTCCGTTGTCAATGGTACATTCATCGCAATTAGTATTTATTATTATCTCCTTTTTCCAACAGGGTTGACATTTCGAACTTAGATTCCTTTACTATAAAGTGAACTTACAGCCCTCCCCCTGCTTTAATCCAATATTGAACAGGATGAACACGCAAGAATGTTGAGCAACCGGTTATCTTAATATCGTGTCCATCCTTATTCAATATCCAAAGATAAATAATAAAACTAAACATATTAGTTTATTTTTGCTACAAATTTTAGTTTTTTTGTTTTTCATTAACATTTCAATGATTTAGATGATAGAAATACGGTTTCCCGTAAGTTTTTCATTGAATTTTCTAATACTTTCGCAGATTAATAGAAAATTAAAAAATGAAAAGCTAAAATCAACCACAAAGCTTGTTTTTCATAAAATGTCTGCATATCTTAGTTGAAGCAATTATTAACGCAGGAAAAGATAGAATTGGAACTTTTGTAATCTCCTTATTTACACATAGTATGTTTTGGATTTATCCTGAAAAATCGAATTAAAATTAAAGAGTCAATTGAGAGATTAAGGATAAAATTATAAACAGTAGCTCTTTACACAGTTTCAATAAACAAAGCAATGATCGATATGTCACTAACTAAATTTTTATGAGACCACTACTCTTAATAACTATTTCGATAATAAATTTAAGTTGTTCAAATACAAACAATAACTCTATGGGATATTTTAATAAATCAAATTCTACTGAAGAAACTTCAAAAAATATAGACAATAAGGAGATGAAAAAAACTACTGAAATGTTAAACGAAACTGTTTTTTGGAATATAATTGATAAATCATTAAAAAACACAAATAATCAACAAGACCAAGAAGTATTTTTGATAAAAGAAATTGTAAACCTAACACCTAAAGAAATTGTAGGCTTTCGTTTACGAACTGATAAACTCTTATATGATACATATAATTCAAAAATGTGGTGCGCGGGGTACCTTATGAATGGAGGTTGTTCTGATGATGGATTTGAATACTTTAGAAATTGGGTAATTTCAAGAGGAAAGGATGTTTATGAAAAAGCAAAAGAAAATCCTGACACCTTAATTAGCCAAAAAGAAAACGGTGAATTTGAAATGTTTGAATTTGAAAGTTTCTGGTATGTTGCGTTAGAAGCTTTCAAGAAAAAAACAGGAAAAGATTTGTACGATTATATCGACTATAATAATTTTAAAACAAGTGAAGGAAATTATCCTCAATTTGAATTCGACTGGGAAGAAGAAAATACTGACAGTATGAAAAAACTATGTCCACAATTATTTGAACATTTTTGGAAATAAAGTTTGACTTCACAATATCAGAATAAAAAAGAGCCATCTCCTGATGGCTCTTAAATGAGCTTAGTCTCGGCCTCGTGCCAAGCCTTTAAAAGATCAATCAGAAAACACCAGTAAGAATTTTCTCAGGTCCATCAAATATGTAGTTCGTAGGCTGGATACAAATGAATACAATTACAAAATAACTAATATTGACTTTAATAAATCTGTTTAATTTCATATGAAAACTCGTACGCCTGTCTTGGTTATAAACTTGTTAAATGTAAAGTATATCATTGGTGGCGAGCAGTGTGGCCACTCCTTCTTCTCTAGAAGCAATATAAAATAGTTCTTTTTGAAAATTGTCATTTGCATTTGGCTCAACAATAATTTCCAGTTTAATTTTATTCTTTTCCTCTTGTCGATATACAGTTGACACATTGCTCTCGAGATTTATTTCCACTCCAATATAACCACTTTTACCGATTGAATAATATTTCATAGAAAAGTAAGCATAACAGTCTTTCTTTCCTAATTCATAGAATATTGTTTCGTTATCATTCGGAAAACAGTTTAAATTGAGTTTAAAAAATTTGTATCATTATCTGTAATTCAAAATGGCATCGTTCAATAAGATGCTATCTATTTATATGGATGATTTAACTTATTTCATTGTCGAATTTTATAAAATTCTCTCCGTACGAATATTCTAAATCTAAACTATCTATGATAAGATGCGACAAGAACCCTTTTTTTTGCAATCTATTTTTATATGTATATTGATTTACTATATCCAGAAGTGTGTTAAGTGATTCCCTTTCCTGCTCGCTTACCTCGTTCTTATTTAAAGCGCAGATTACAATATCTATCAAATTTTGCTTCTTTTCGGTAAAAACTGATATATCCATTTCTCTTAATTAAAATTAGCTAGAGCACGATCACGAATTTCTATTACATCTAATCCTGCTATCTGGAGTTTTTGTTCCGCTTGCTTCTCAATTAGATCTTTCATTAAATTGAAAGTTTCATCAAATTGAACATGCTTACCAATAACAAATGAAAGATCATATTCGATTTCTTCCCAAGCATTTAAAAAAGCATCATTATGTTATGATTTCATGATTAAATCTCCAACCACTAAAATAACATATTGAGTGGTAATTATTAAATTGTTTTTAATAATAATTCAAGTCTTTCTTGATCTTTTTGAAGTGGCACAAATCTAACCGTAATATCCATGAAATAGAACATATTTGACTTCATTTTGAAAATTTCAATATTTAAAGCTACTCCTGAGACTTTACTTCTACTTGTCAAATGCAGATGATATTTTATTCTCAACTTGATTAAGCAGTATCAGGCCTACGAACTACATATTTGATTGTTGGATTCTTTGTTTATAGTTCTGCGGGAATAGGCCTTTTAAGTTTCTGTGGTTTATTGACGCTATATTCTGTAGGGTATACTTTAGCCAATTAAAGGAATTGACCTCATGTTTTTTACAGATAGCGAAGAATGAATAGATCATTGCTGCACGCTGTGCTGCCTCATGACTTCCAGCAAAGAGGTAGTTCTTGCGACCGATTGCAATTGGTCTGATTGCATTTTCAATCTGGTTGTTTTCGATAAGCAGATTTCCATCGTACAGATAAGCAGATAAAGCATCCCATCTTGCATAGGCATAAGCCATGGCTTTTCCGATCTGACTTTTTGGAAGTGTAGCTTTTATCTCCTCAAAGATCCATTTCCCCATTTCGTTTATGATAGGTAAAGATTCCTTTAACCGTAGCTCCTTGATCTGTTCTGCTGTAAGATTATCCTGCTTTGCCTGGCGCTCTACAGCATACAGTTTTTGGATCATCACCAAGGCTTTTTCAGCTCTTGGCTTATCATTGTCCAATGCTTTTTCAAACTCACGGCGCGCATGTGCCCAGCATGCTAGCTGCGTTACTTCCTTCTTTTTAGCATATTTATCGTACACTGCATATCCGTCCGTCTGAAGATAACCTTTGAAGTTTCCGAGCATAGGTACAGCAGCAACACCACCACGGGTGGGACTATAATCAAACAGCACGGTTCTATCCAATGGACAGTGGTATACCCAATAGTAGCCCTGATGGGCAGCACCTTTTTTGTCGCTGTCCAGTACTTTTATTGGCGTTTCGTCTACCTGTAAGTATCCTTTTGATCTGGTCTCCAAGATGAGCTGTTCATACAGTGGTTCCAGCTTTTGCAGTGCCTGTTTTACCCAGCCTTCGATCGTTGATGATGGGATCTGTATGTTTTCTCTTGCGAAGATCTGTTTTTGGCGGTATAACGGAAGATGATCCATAAACTTCCCGGTCAATATCATCGCCAGTAGACTTGCTCCCGGGATACCTTTGTCGATCACTCGTTCCGGAAGTTCTGCGATCTTGACACCTTCACCATTTTTAGGTGCATATTTATAGCGGATGTAGCGTTTTATATAGAACTTGGCAGGCTCACATTCCAGTTCTTCTGTAATTTCCCTGCCGATGCATACCAGCTCTGATAGATCGCCATCTGGATGGATCCTGACCTCTTCTACAGGAAGGTGTTCCGGAAGTTTTGCTCGCCCGGGATGGTTTGGACGTTTGCGGGTATAATCGATCTTTTGTTTGATTTCTTCCTGTTGCTGTGCCACTTCAGCAGGTTCTGCTTGGAAAGGAAGCATGATCTGATTGGGATCACCTTCAAAGCGCTCACGCTTCTGTCCAAACTGCATGCGTTTGTACATGGCAAGCTGTGACTCGAGATAATTGATCTTTTCATCTTTTTGATCAGCGTCTTGGGAAAGTGACCGAATAACTTGATCACGACCGGAAATGACCTTGATAAGGTCTTCTTTTGATAGATTTTCCAGTGCTGTTTCCATACCATAAAAGTACGAAAACGCCTGTTTTTATCCTAATAAAAGCTGACTTTTAGCATAAAGAATAACGTTTTTTTTGAACACTTTTCATTACATGGATACCTTCTACCATCAGTACCAGATCACTCCATTGTAATTCTGTGCCAGGCTCATTATTCGGAGCTGAAAAAGTACCCGACTCCAGTCTTTTGTAATAAAGTACAAAGCCTCCACTTTCCCAGTGTAGCAGTTTAAGATGGGTGCGGCTACGGTTCAGGAACACAAAGACCTCACCGGATGTGGGGTTGCGCTGCATGCCCGAATTGACCAGGCCACATAGCCCGTCAAAGCTCTTGCGCATATCGCAATGGCCTTGGTGGAGGTAGAACCTGTGCGATGAACCTAAGGAAAACATACTTAATAAAGGTGAATAAGTTTGGATAACAAAGTCAGGTCGACCCCGGCATTTACCTTAACACCATTAGGATAGATGACTTCGATCTTTTGGATCGTATTATTTGTTGGTAAAACCTCAATAAATCCTGATGGACCATTTACTTCCTTACTGATGCCGATCCAATAAGATAACGTGTGTATCTTGATACCGTGAAAAGAACAAAACTCCTGCTGTGTCTGGCCACTGACACGCCACTTCTCAACTAAGGAAAGCATCTGACTCCGTTTTTCTTGTGCTGTATTCATACAACAAAAATAGGAACCACTAATTGTCATTCAAATATGTACTTGCTAGGACGGATACGCCAATTTCAAGAATTGCAGCATCATATTTGTAATATTCCAATGAACAATTTCCTATAAATTCGTTTTTCTGATTGACTACTTTATAAAACCCTAATTTTTCCTATTGAGTATTCATTTGCAGCATTGCAGCGAACTGTATTCTTGCATCGTCTTCTGTCCAAACTATTCCGGTTATGAATCTCATTGTCTCCTCATCACTTACCATTCTTTTAAAAGAATCAAAGTCATCTTCTATATATTTGACCAGGGTTATATCCATTTCTTATTTTTTTGAAAATATAGCAATTCGTGAATATATATGCGAACAAAAACTGTATAAATTATCAAAGAGCAGTATCTTCGGTAACCACAGCCACCTAGAAGACTTACATCTGAAAAATTTATGGAAAATGAGCTCAAAAAAAATTAATACTTTTAAGATATTTAAAAAATGGAGTTTATTGAGAATAATTACGTTTAAGGAATCCGATTCAAATATTTTAAATAGAAATTGTCTTAGTAGAATTAAATAATTAAATTAGCTTCATATCCTAAACAAAATATTTTATCATTACAAACCTATTTTTATTAATGAATAACCACTTGAATTCTTTAGTAAGCATCATTTATACCGATGGTAATAATATTCAAACTTTATCAGAGAAACAACTTAGAGAATTCGTTGACGGAAATCTACAAATCACAGGTAAATATTCGCTGCAAATCTCTTCAAGTTCTATAGTTAAAATTCTTAAAGGAAAATTTGTTTTTAATGCATCATGGATTATAAATGACCCATTTCCGTCTCTATTATCTGTTAGTAAAAATGCAAAATTAATAGTGCATGATACCTTTTATATTTATTCAGGCTCAAAAGTGTATATAAATGAAAATGCCAAGCTAGAACTTGGAAGTGGATACATTAATAATAACTTAAATCTAAGTTGTTTTGAAAGTATACTAATTGGAACTAATGTCGCTATAGCGGAAAATGTAACTATAAGAGATTCCGATAATCACACAATTTCATCACAAAATAAACCTAGAACTATGCCAATTACTATTGGGGATAATGTTTGGATAGGGATGAATGTTACGATCTTAAAAGGAGTAACAATTGGAAATGGTGCCGTTATTGCTGCTGGTGCTGTTGTTACAAAAAGTATTCCATCGAACTGTTTAGCTGCCGGGGTACCTGCTAAAGTAATAAAGGAGAATGTAACATGGAATTAAAATCAAATTTTTGAAGTCAATAGAGCCTTAATTGCGTTACTTAAATTAACATTTCTTTTGATAAAGATTTATAATTATTATAAATCTTTAGATATTCTAATTCATTATTTAATTTATTACAAATATCTAAATTTCTAACATTATTTAGAATATATGCATCATTATCAATGTATTCAACTTTGTATCCAAAAAGTCTTGCTCTTGCTTGTTTTTCTAAATTTACACCTGTTTTAAGAAAGAAATACCAATTATTATTCTCTCCACCAAATTTCACATAATCGCTAGTATTCATTGCAAAAGATTCTATAAAACTAACTTGAGCATTAAGAAATTTCCCATCTAGCAATTTGCAATTTAAGTATAAGGTATATTTAAAATTATCCAAATCATCTAATGACAAGTGTTTTGTATTCGTCAAAGGATAAACAAGAATATTTTTTTGTGTTTTAAGAACTTTAATCGTTTTTAAAATATTTCGTACAGGTAACAATATGGCACTATTAATAAAAATAAAGTTTTTGGTAAATATAGAGTTTGATACTTCTTCACTTATATTTTCATCTTTAATAAAACGATAGTTAAGTTTAGGAGAAAACTCTCTAGTGTCTAGAATTTTATGAACACCGCTTTCAAAGATAAAAATTGATATATCCAGATATTTTAAAATGTAATCAACATAATATTTTAAATAATCTTGTGATCCCACTATTTTATTCTGATATTGAATAACAATTGAAGTATCGGATATGACAGTTTTCTTCTTGTGAATTTCTGTCTCCTTTATTTTATCAATATAGATACTAGAACAATATCCTGTAGGAAGATGTGAAAAATTGACAAAAAATGGAGAAGAATGCTTAAACACTAGTTTGGAAAAAAATTGATCCTTTTCTTGCTGAAAGACACCAGCATTGTGAAGAATTTTTTTCGAATACCACTGAGAAATCTCACTTTTAGGCCAACAAAAATCTAAATCTTTATCTATTTTTACTTTGAAATCCCTGCTCCAGGCATTCCATAGAATAGACCACATATCGGCGCACCAAGCTTGAGGTACATTTTGCAATTTGTCTGAATTTTCTCTGTTCCAAGTATTAATAAAATTATATAATAATTCTGATTTAACTTCTACACTTTTCCAGAAACTAGCATCAACATTTTTTATTACGTATTGAGCCCCTCCCGAATCAATAGAATTTTCTTCGACAACCTCAGGATCTATTTCGAACTCTGAACACATTGCTAAGAAAAAATCCATTCCGAATCTTTTAAGATATTCAGAGGATATATAATTGTTAGTATCAGATACGTACCAATTTTTTGTTTTTGTCAATCTTTTTTCATCTATTCTCTCCCTAAAAATAATATCGGAATCGTGATAAAAAATTATTTGATTTCGTAGATAATCATTGGCCTGGAAATGCTTATTTAGTAAATGTGGACGTATGGATGATACATATCTTGGATTTTTTCTTGTATCTTTATATAAATAAAACTTACCATATTTTTGTTTTTTGATAAACTTAATAATTTCTTGTGGAATATCTGATTTTCGTTTGAATCCTAATAGAACATGAACGTTATCTGAATCAATTTTTATGTCTTTAAAGTTCTGAAGTTGAACTTCAAGTTGCCATAAAAAGTATATTTCTGCTGGTTGAACGGATATATAGATCATAAAATTTCTGGCAAGAGAAGGATTTCGGTCCAACTACTTGAGACCATTTTTTTATGTGTTTTTATTGACAACCTTATGCCACCTAAACCAAAAATAGCATTACATAATTGATCATCAATTGATTTACTTTTAATTTCATTTTCCAGATTTCTAAAAAAACTTTTTATGATTTTATCATTAGGCTTATGTAACAATGTATTTAAAAAGTATAACTTACGAAAAGATATTGAATTGTATTCAATATCAACTCTGAAATTTGGCAAAAATTCATAAACCGCATCTAGCCAGTTTATTTCATAATTCCAATTATAGAGTTCATTTATTTTATAAGCGATAAATAAGTTGCTTAAGTAAATCTCATTTAATTTAGTACTCAAAGATCTTTGTTTACTAATTTTTTGCAATACACTATCTAGTATTTTTTTTATATAATCAGAAAAATAATCTAAACAGTTTATTAAATGAAGAATATAAATCATCCCTGAGACATCATTATTATACAAAGAGAAATTATTATTTTCAAGATGTTCAGCTATTCTTTCTATCGCTTGGATTACAAGTATAAAATCCAAATTTTCTTTCGTGATTTTTTGTTCGAATCTTATTAAATATAAATAAAAGTAATATATATAGTTTTGTAAAGAGCTAGTTTCAAAATACAATATTTCATGTCTTAATCTTTCTTCAATTTCAGTAAAAAGGTCGCACACATCAGACTCAAGAATATTATTTTTATTCAATAATTCCAAAATTAATATGATACACGCATTAGAGTCCCAAAAACTATCGCAAAGCTTGAGATGTTTTTGGGATCTAAATAATTTATACAATTCAATAGATTTCTGTTGAATGTTATTTTTTAATTCTTCTGAAGGTTTTTCGTCGAATTCATAAGCTAAAATTAAAATTGATTCATCTACCATCACAATCCTAACTCTGTTTTACACATTTATTACTGTTCTGCATTAATTAAATTTTATTTTCACAGAGCAAGGTATACAGGTTGCAACCGCGATATCTAAAATTGTGTAAACCTGCGTTTTTGTACCGATTAAATGGTTTGCAACTTCATTTATTAAGTCAGGATTTTGATCTGTATTTTTTAAATGTGCAATATTGGATTTAATTACTTCTCCACTTGTCGAAATTGTAAGGTCATAATATAAATTTATTGTTCCAGACGGACTATCAAACGTGAACTTTAAATCTTTATAGTTGATCCCGATATTACAATTATATTTATGTCCTTTTAAATTTTTGGTGTCAAATAATATCTGATTTTTTTCAAAATCAAATGTCTTTTTGCTTAATTTATTGGACAATAACGCAGAAAACTCTTCAGCAGAAATTTGCTGAAGATCGTGTCCAACGATAGTATCCTTTAATAGGTCTTCTACTGAAATGTATCTTTTTATATCAATTTTAGGATTTTCTTTGATCTTCCTAGCAATAGACCAGCTCGGATAGAATGATCCACCTAGAGTTATTGACTTAGGATTGTAAGGGAATTTTTTATAGTCTCTCCAATCTATATAAAGGGAGTCATTAACTCTTTCACCAAAAAATTTACTTATATCTATACTATCCTTTAGATTCATCTTATAAAGCAGAAATCGTTTTTCCCCATCAATGACAGAAACAAGCGTGGATGTATCAGAACTTCTCAAAAAAATCCCCTTTAAGGCACTGTTTTGCTGACTTTTAATAATTGATTGTTTTTGTTTATTCTCAGAATTACAACCCCACAAGATTAGAAGACTTACCAAAGAGGTATTAAAAAATGGCTTAAATATATTTAATGACATCATTATTAAATGAAAATAGAATTTAGATTAACCATTATATGGTGTTGTTATACCGCCATCATCAAATGGTGTTGTTATGTTTGGATCATTAGGATCTGGTGGAGCAATTGTACTCGAAGAAAGATCTGGCTGAAATGTAGTATGATTTGCCTGATTATCCCAGTCTTGAGCACCAACAGTATAAACTGCTTGTACATTTCCAAATTTCTCATTAAATTGAGATTCCGTATAATACCCTGAATCAGAAGTGTTTTGAGAATCGGTAATTTTATAGATCTTCTGATTATTTGAATTATAAGTAAAACCATCGACAGCAACAGCATGCCCTCCTTCTACACCATCCCTATTATATTTTACGTTTACAACTCCTACAGAATTAGTATCTAAATCACTAAGATTACTTTTTACGTCAACATTATCGAACATTGAATTCATTGTTTGATAGGCTACAGTTGGCGCTACACCATTCTGATTAATTGAAGCTACAGGGTTAGAAGTATCATAAGTTCCATAATTATTGTGAGTATCAAAAGCAGAAACGGTATTGTATAAATTGTCATTGACTCTTGATTCATTCATATAATAGGTACCTACTCCGAAAGTAATTTTGTAAACTTCCTGAAAAGATCTAATAAAACAATCACCCGGCAAAACTCCGTCCCCACCTCCAACATGTTTTGTTTTTTCAATAAAAGATAATACCTGCAGCTCTCGCTCAAGTTCTGCGAAACTAATTTTAAGTTTATTGCTCATAATTTTCATGTGTTTATAATTACAGGATTAATTTATTAAATTATTATATGAAATGCAAATAAAAATTTAACGCAATCGATTGTTTTGATTTTTATTTGCATTAAAATAAATTTAAAGAATATATTCGTGCAATATTATAAACGAAATTATGAACCTTAGATCATTTCCGATTGAAAGGCAACTTGATGCTATGGATTGTGGTCCAGCTTGCTTGAAGATGATTGCTAAATATTACGGAAAATACTATTCTTTACAGCATTTAAGAGACCTATGTGGAAATACTCGCGAAGGTGTCTCAATATACGGAATTTCTCATGGAGCCGAGAAAATCGGCCTAAGATCATTGGCCGCCCACTGCACTATAGATGATCTCCTCACAAAAGTTCCTTTTCCGGTTATCATTCACTGGGATAACAGTCATTTTGTTATTTTATATAAAATAAAAGAACGGAAAGAAGGGAAATCTAAATTTTATATAGCTGATCCTTCGAAAGGAAAAAATCTCTATTATGAGAAAGAGTTTGAGGAGAAATGGATTAAAAAAAATGAAAATAAAAGTTCTGGTGTAGTATTAATATTGGAACCACAAGCTGATTTTAAGCAACGGCAAAAAGATGAAAGGGCAGAAAGAGGGAGACACTATGAAAATATTTTAGGATATTTTCGTCCTTATAAAAAAAGCTTCATATACCTTGGAATCATAATGCTATTGATTACTTGCATGCAGGCAACTCTACCTTTTATTTCAAAAGCTATTATTGATGTAGGTATACAAACAAAGGATATAACATTTATAAATATTGTCCTTTTTGCCAATCTCGCATTAATAATAAGTATCACTTTAAGTTCTGCTGTAAGAGATTGGATTTTACAACATATTTCATCAAGAATCAATATCGCTTTAATATCAGACTATTTAATCAAATTAATGAAACTTCCTGTTTCGTTTTTTGAAAATAAAATGCTTGGAGATATCTTGCAACGTGCTAATGATCATGAACGTATCAGAAGTTTCGTTATGAATAATTCGCTGAATCTACTTTTTTCAGTTTTCACATTTTTTGTTTTTAGTATTGTCCTATTTATCTACAATGTTACTATTTTTTACATTTTTACAGCTGGGAGTATTATTTATATTACATGGGTTATGTTATTTCTTAAATTAAGAAAAAAATTAGATTGGGATTATTTCGAACTAACAGCAAAGAATCAAAGTTATTGGGTGGAAACGATTGAAGGAATTCAGGATATTAAAATTAATAATTACGAACAGGCAAAGCGCTGGAAATGGGAAGGAATTCAGGCCAGATTGTTTAAAGTCAATCTACGTATGTTAGGTATTAATAATGTACAAAACTTAGGAGCCAACTTTATCGATAGTGTTAAGAATTTATTGATAACTTTTTTTTGTGCTAAAGCGGTGATTGCAGGAGAAATAACGTTCGGCGTTATGATTTCAACCCAGTTTATTATAGGTCTTTTAAGTGGACCTATTCAACAGTTCATCATGTTCATGGTTTCATTTCAGTTTGCACAAATCAGCTTTATGCGTCTTAATGAAATTCAAATGTTACAGGATGAAGACGAAGATACAGGTACTAATGATATAGATCTTACAAATAGTAAAAATATAATTGTGAAAAATTTATCATTTCAATACACCCCCACTTCACACATAATTCTACAAAATATAAATATTGTAATCCCTCAAGGAAAAGTAACTGCAATTGTAGGAGATAGCGGGAGTGGTAAATCTACATTATTAAAACTCTTGCTCAGACTGTATAAACCAAGTTTTGGTGAAATTCTTATCGGCGGAATGAATATTAATAATATTGGACTAAAACAATGGAGAGATCGATGTGGGGCTGTAATGCAGGATGGAAAGATATTTAATGATACTATTCTAAACAATATTATCTTAAATGATGAAAAACCAAATAATGAACGTTTAAAGAATGCTGTAGAAGCAGCCAATATTAGTTACGAAATCGAACAATTACCCTTAGGTTATCAGACAAAAATGGGCGAAAACGGAAGAGGACTGAGTGGAGGACAAAAACAAAGAGTTCTCATAGCAAGGGCCCTCTATAAGGATCCTGATATACTTTTCTTCGATGAAGCTACAAATTCTCTTGATACTATTAATGAACAAAAGATTACTTCTGCGCTTAATGATATTTTTAAAGGTAAGACTGTTGTAGTTGTTGCCCATAGGCTTAGTACAATCCGAAAAGCTGATCAAATAATAGTTATGAAAGATGGTAAAGTAATTGAGATCGGTAATCATAACTATTTGTTAGAATTAAGAGGAATGTATTATCAATTAGTGGAAAGCCAATCAGAAATGAAAATAATATCTAATTGATCATGACAGAAAAAAGAAATTTGATAACTGATGGGCGGACTGAAGAAGTACAAGATATTATCGATCGAATGCCGACAACATTTGCTCGTAACATTACATTGATTGTATGTCTTATCATTATACTTCTATTATTTTTTGGATATACCGTTAGGTACCCGGATATTGTGAGTGGCGAAGCAACAATTTCTGCAGAACAATCGCCATTACAAATTGTGGCAGTGCAGACTGGAAGATTAAAACTTAATAAAATAAAATCTCAAGATTTTATAGAACCAGATCAGTTATTGGCATGGATTGACAACCCTGCAAAACCAAATTTTGTTCGACAAATCAAAAATACTCTTGCTACATCGTCTATTTCTACATCTAACGCGCAAACTTTATATAGGAAGTTACCAAAGAATCTTAATTTAGGTGATTTGACTATACCCTATTCATCTTTTCTAACAAGTGTCCGCCAGCTAGCAGATTACCAAGTAAATAAGCTATACGACAAACAAGCTTCATCATTTACAGAAATATTGAATGAACAAAATAGTGCATTGATAACTCTAAAAGAAAGAGAAAGACTAAACAAAGAAAGTTTGAAAATTGCTAATAAATATATTAAAAGAGACTCAATTTTGTTTGCAAAAAGATTAATCAGCGAATCTGAGTTTGAAAAATCACTTATTACTCAAATCACTGTTGAGGATGAATGGAAAGGGGCCCTAAGAAATTCAGGCGCGATACGTGAACAGATTAGCACAACAGAAAATTCTATTCAGCAAAATAAAATAACTAAATCAGAGAAAGAGCTCCAACTTAATTTAGAGTTTTTAACTTCATATAATAATCTTATCGATAAAATTACTCTATGGGAGAAGCAATATTTAATTACTTCTCCTGTTAGTGGAAATGCTCAATTTTTGAAATTTTGGACGGATAATCAATTTGTACAATCGGGGGAAGCTTTATTTTCAATTGTTCCTAAAGAAAATAAAGCATTAGGTAAAGTGATGCTACCTGTACAGGGTTCAGGAAAAGTCGAAGTTGGTCAAAAAGTGATTGTAAAAATGTCTGATTATCCTTATATGGAATATGGATATATAGAAGGCAAAGTAGAAAACATTTCAATGGTGTCGACTCCGATTAACTACGGAAATGGGACCACAATGGAGTCGTATCTGGTTTCTTTGGTATTTCCTGAAGGTTTAAAAACAAATTATGGCTTACAGTTAGATTTTAGATTTGAAACAAAAGGTATTGCTGAAATTATTACCAAAGACAGAAGGTTAATTGAAAGATTTTTTGATAATCTAAAATATATAGGAAATTCCAAATAATGAAAAAACTGTTAATAACTTTCGCTTTATTAATAGCCATATCATTCATAAAATTGTATGGTCAGCGAAAAATAAAGTGGGAAGAAGCTGTTATTATATTTCAAGAAAATAACATCAATTTAAAACAAAGCGAATTAAAAGAACAAATAAGTAAAACCAATATTGAAATCGCAAAGAGCAACCTACTCCCTTCATTATCATTCAATGCAAATAATCAGAATACAGTAGGAATGATATTTGACCAAATATCTGGAAAATTAATTACTGGAAGTCAATGGTCTAATTACGCTACAGGTAGTCTAAATTCGAATGTCGTTATTTATCATGGAGGGCAGAAGCAAAAAATTGTTGACATGGAAAAAATCAATTCTGATATAGCAAAACTTAATAGTAAAGCTCTAGAGAAAGAATTGGTTTTGCAGTTGCTATCTCTATTTACACAGACCTTAATTAACCATGATCTTTGGGAAGCTAGCAAAACACAACTATTATTAAGTGAAAAGCTGCTTGCAGAAGAACAAGTATTATTGGAAATAGGAAAAAGGACAATGATTGACTTTTCCCAAGCAAAAGCAAAGTATGCTAATGATAAATTGAATACAGTTACCACTAAAAATTCTTATGATTTTTCAATGATGAAACTTAAAAGAATATTAGAAATTGATGATTCAGAGAACGTGATTATAGTCTCTCCAGAGATAATTGCTGCAGAAAGAATTATACCAAGCTATGATTTACTCAATGATCCTTATTTGAAATTACTAAATAAGCAATTAGAATTAGGTACTATCAAAATGAAGTTAGCAAAAACTGGTTTTTTCCCAATAATTTCCTTCAATGGTAGTTATGGCACGAATTATTCCAATCAGAGATTAAATGTAGTAACAGGAGAAAAAATTCCTTTTTTCAAGCAGTTCAATGAAAATAGAATGTTATATGGAAATATTAGCATATCAATGCCACTCTTTGACGGCTTTAAAACTAAATACAATATTAGAATAAACAAATTAGAACAAAGTAATTTGCTATTTGAAAAAGAAAAACTTCAAAAGGAACGAAAACAGCGGATTTCTGAGAGTTTATTAGATTATATCGCATCGGAAGAAGAACTAAATGCTATTCAGGTAGCATATGATGCTAATGGTATAAATTACAGAGCAGTTAACGAGAGATATAATATTGGTAAGAGTTCCTCTATAGATCTCTATAGGGTATTGACTGAGTATAATATTTCAGAATTCAGACTTATTAACGCTCGATATAATATGTTTTATAAAAGGGAAGTCTTAAAACTGCTTGATAACTAAGTTATCAAGCTTTAGCAAAAAATAAATCAAATTTTATCATATCTTTTTTTAAATCGTTATTAATCTAAAAATAAACGAACTGTATGAATGTAGAAGTTTCTATTCTAATCCCAACCTATAATTCTTCACATTTTTTATTAGAATGTATTGGAAGTATTTTACGTCAAAAATTTCAAAATTTTGAAATTGTAATCATTGACGATTACAGTACAGATAATACCCAAATCGTAATCGAACAGCTCCAAGGATTGACCAATAAAATTTTTTATTATAAAAATTTCAATGAAAAAGGGTTAATACCAGCTCTTAATTATGGAATCACAATGTGTAATGGTACGTTTATTGCAAGAATGGACGCAGATGATCTTATGTCTGTCGATCGTTTAGATCAGCAAATAAGATTTCTAAAAAATAATCTAGACTATGTAGGTATCTGTTCATCTATGCAATTAATTAACGAAAATTATGAATATTTATCCAATTCAATACTAAATGAAAGTGAAACAACCTGTAAATTTATGATGCTCTTTTGTAATATGTATGTGCACGGAAGCATGACTTTACGAAAAAGCTATCTCCCTGATATAGTTTACGATATGGAATATGAAAATTGTGAGGACTATGAACTATGGATAAAATTACTCGATAAGTATAAAATAAAAAATTTGACTAAAGTTCATCATATTTATAGAATATATCCAAATCCTAATAAATCTAAAGACTACTTAAAAACTCAAACCATTAATGTCTTAAAATTAATTTCAAGACATTTAGATTATTACGAAATCACATATAATGAAAGGGAGTTATTAATTCATTATTCACTGTTTCAAAATAAAGTATCTTGTGGAACAAAGCAAGAGATTGTAAATTGGTTAAATAAGCTATTTAACTCTGAACATATTGTTAAGAACTTTCCCTTGAGCTTTTTAAACCATCAAAAAGACAGAATGTTCGAACAGCTCAAATTGAATGAAATATAGATTTACTTAATAATAGTAGTTTTCCTAAAAGGATAATATTACCAACTTGCTATATACTCCTTGGATCTGGCTTAAGGGGCATCTTGGCACAGCGGATCACTTCCAGTGACGGACAGCCAAACCCCTGCACCACCTTCTCTTCGATGAGGTAGATGCCGGCTCCTCTTAAAGGATATTGTGCCAACGATGGCGGAAAATGGACGGTATCAAAGAACTTGCCTTCGATATCAAAGAAGGTTCCGAATTTCATCAGCTCACCACGCTTTGTCTTGACAAACTTTTCGGCCACAAAATCGCCTACCATACGAACGGTCCTACCGACATGATCCAGCAGTTCACGGCTCTGCACATCGCCCCGAAAATCACTCCGGGCAAGATCAAACAGCGTACCGCTGACACAGAAACCGATAAGCTCCATGGTAGTGTAAGTGTCCCAAAAAATCAAACAGCTTAAAACTGGACATAAATGTTTAGATTTAAGTAATAAGATGAAAAAGACACGTTTTACAGAAACACAGATTGTAAGAGCTCTCAAAGAGGGAGAAGAAGGTAGAAAGACGGATGATATCTGCCGGGAGCTTGAGATTAGCAAAGCCACCTTTTATAACTGGAAAAGTCGTTACGGTGGCATGGAAGCATCTGATGTCAAGCGCCTGAAGGAACTTGAAGAAGAAAATGCACGCCTGAAAAAGATGTTTGCCGAGCTGAGTATGAACCATGATATCCTAAAAGAAGTCATCACAAAAAAAGGTTGGGGCTCTGGAAACAAAAACAGTTAACCCAGGAGATTGTTCTGGATCACAGTTTGAGTGTCACCGGAGCCTGTAAATTGACAGGTATGTGCCGTTCACAATATTACTATGTTAGTAAGAAAGATGATAGCGCCGTTATAGCAGCATTAGATCAGCTGTCTTCTAAACATCCTGTATATGGATTTCGAAAACTATATGCCTACCTGCGCAGGGAAGGTAAGCCATGGAACCATAAAAAAGTATATAGAGTATATAAGCTGCTTAATATGAACAAGAAGCGGCGTGGCAAACGTCGGCTACCTGCTCGGGAGAAACAGCCTTTGGAACAACATATCAGCATTAATCAAAAATGGAGCATGGACTTTATGAGCGACAGCTTGGCCAGCGGAAACAGGTTTAGAACTTTTAATGTGATGGATGACTGTTCCCGTGAGATATTGTGTATCGAAATAGCTACTTCAATTTCTTCTTTGCGAGTAACCCGGACACTTGAACAAATTATAGACTGGCGGGGCAAACCGCTCTGTATACGTGTAGATAATGGGTCCGAATTCACCAGTCATCATTTTGAGCTCTGGTGTAAAGACCAAGGTATCGCTATTCAATTTATCCAGCCCGGTAAGCCTATGCAGAACGGTTACATCGAACGGTTCAACCGAAGTTATCGCAAAGAAATTTTGGATGCTTATTTATTTTTCAACTTGTCAGAAGTAAGAGAATATACCCAGACCTGGATGGATGAATATAATAACAACAGACCCCATGAAGGTCTTGGGAATCTTACACCAACGGAATTATCAAAAAATATTAGGCAACAACAACAAATAAATCAATTAGTAACGTAAATTAGAAAAGTCCAATCTCAGCTGTCGGAAAAATGGGGTACTTACATATTTACAAGAGGTTAAATTAAAGGTCATAAAAAACGACTCTATTTCTAGTATACTCATATATTTAAATTTTACTATCATATTTTTCACCTGCTAAAAAATCCAAATATCGTTTTATTAAATATGTTATATCATATAGATTTTTAAAAGTGTCAAATTCTTCGTTTAATTCTTTTTTGAATTTTTCTATTGTATGTTCTCTTTTTTTCTGCTCACTCCAACCATCAAAATTGAAACACTCATCTAAAACATATTTTTCTAATATATAACCATTAAAATAACCTTGTATATCTTCCTTTTCATCATTTATAATATTATATATGTCATTGTATATTGTCGATAACTGAAATGAAGTATTTAAATTAAATATAGCCCCAAGCTGTCTTTTCTGTGATGATGTTAATCTCTCTAACCCTATTATTGTTATATATAGTGCAATTTCACTTTTATAATCATTTAAAAAGGTTTTTACTGGAAAAATATTTTTAAAAAGCACTTTTCTATTGTATAATGAATTTAATACTTTGTGACTTGGTTCATTTATATAAGTGAACTTTGAATTAGTATGTTCTAATTGTCTATATACTATATCTAAAGCTCTATTAAATTCTAAATCTTTCTTATTCTCTTCAATTTCTTGCTTTTGAATATTAATTTGGATATTCTGCATTCGTATTTGTTCTTTTTGGGCTGAATATGTCTTTACTACGAAAAATACAGTACCAAATGACAGTACTAAACCGCTTAGTCCTGTTATTGCTTCAAATGCACCAACCAGCTTATCATCACCTTTAGAAATAAATACACTTACACCAATACAATAGCATATAAACAATCCTAAAAATCCCAATGCTACTTTAATTGTATCATCATAATACCATCCGCTTTTTTTCTCTTTATTCATATTTTTATTATCCAAGGTCTAAATTTTCTATTTTATTTATTTTAAGAGAATAAAGTACAACAGTCAAGTCAAATTCTAAATTCTGAAACATCATTTTATTTTGCGAATCAAGTATTAACTCCTTATACGAATCAGACTTTTTTATAACAAAATATAATTGTTGAAACATATCAATTTTTTTAATCAGCGTAGGTTCAATATTATTAGCGAATAATGTTGTGAAAAACTGCTTATCAGTATCAGAAAGATTATTATTAGAATTGATTACATTATAATAAACTTTAAATTCTTCTGTAAGAAATCTCAATACATCTAAATAACTAACAAATCGACCAAAATTGTTTAATTCGGCTAATTCATTGATATTTTTAAAGTTTATTGTTTTAAAACAATTATCATACATAACCTTTATTGAAGTAACTCCATATTCGGACGTTAATTTCACATCAGGTATTGCACTGTATCTAACTAAAGTATGTTCCAATTGTCTATATATTATATCCATCACCCTATTGAAATCACCGTCCTTTTTATCATCCTCAATTTGTTTTCTCTGCATTTTTATTGTATCCCTTTGTGTTTGGTATGTTGCATAAACAAAAATCACTGTTAAAATGTTAATTCCTAAGGCAATAAATGCAATGGAGGAATCAATACTATTATATCCATTTACATCATCAACCTTGCCTTTCCAATAACAATAGATTGCTAAACCAAAAATAAAAAAACAAAAAATGATAGAAACTACAATACCGATATGTACTCTAAATGTCTTTTCATCAAACTTACTTTCTTTCATAAATATTTTAAACGGTTAATTTTAAAATTTCACGAAGATATGAATTTTTAAAATCTATTTTTTTAAGATAATTATCACAAAGGTGGATAAAAAAAGACTCTATTTCTAGAGTCTTAAATAAGTACGTATTTCTTAGAACGCTAGTTTTTCTTTTCTTTAAAAATATCAATAATATAAAATCGCTCACCTCTTTTTATTGTATTGAATTTGTATTCAACTCCTCCTAAATGTAAAACCCCTAAATCACCTGTGCTTAAAAGTTCAGCAACGGCATTTTTAATACTTCAGTTTTTTTGTATTTATTTAAAATATCTAGTAATTCTTATCTAATAGAGTCAACTACAGTTTCATCAACTAATTCTTATACTTTCCAACTCATATTTATATAATTTAGTGAATTACAATAATAGTAAAAATCTGTTATTATTAAGGCGTGACTATCCTCTGTAGCCTTACATTACTAAATAGAGATGAATTTGCATATTCTACCTCCAACAGCATAAAGTAACTATTACCGTATCTTGTTTGGTAAACTTCCCTTTCAGACTTCCGGATATTGTACCCCGTACGCTTTAAGGCCGGCAAGATGTCGATCGTCAATGGTACAATCATCGCATTTATCATTCGTCATTATTTCCTTATTCCAACAGGTTGGCATTTCTATCTTAAGCCCCTTTACTGTAAAACGAATTTTCCCCCTGCTTTGATTTAATATTGAATAGGGTGGCAATTCAAGATGAGGCTACATTTCTACAAATATTACCTAAACCAACCCTTACTTTGATTTAACAATATTTAACAGATCGTGTACATCTGAATGTTGAGCAAACAGTTATCTTGTCGCGTAACCTCTCAGATTCAATATCCAAAAATATACAATAAAAAAACTAACATATTAGTATTATTAGCTGTAAATTTCAGTTTAAGAGGTTTTAATCAAAAAAAACACTCTCCCTAATGAGACAATACGGTTTACCGTAAACATTTCGTTAGTCTTTCATTTATATTCGCGAAATCTTTAATTTAAAAATTATAATCATGTAATTAACACAAAAAAGTATTTATATTAACCTCGGAAGCAAAGTCCAGGGCACTCCTACTTATTAAAGTAATTTTGGCATTCAAAATGTTTTTTTGAACTCTCAAGGCTTCACCTATGGCTTAGCATATTGTTATAAAGTTTAATGAAAGATTGAATTCATTTGGTTTATCAACACTAGGTCACTATAGAATATGATTTAAGGAATTTATTTGTACTTTTTAGTTTTAAATTAGCTAAAGGAAGATACTATTTGAGTTAGCATTAATATATATCAATAATAATATTTTATGAAAGAAAAAATCTTACAAGAGTTAAAGGTATTAAAACAAAAAATAGATTCAGAAAATCCAGAAACTGTAAAACTTCAAATGGGTCTACTTGATCGGATTATAGATAGATTTTTTGATGGCAGTTCTTATAAGAACAAATTATTACAAGCTCATCAACATGTTGAAACTGTTCTTTACTACAATAAAGAAAATTTTATGGGTCGAAGTACAAAGCAGGCCAAAATAATATGCAATGAGATTTTAGAAAATATGATGGTTGAAGTCGCGAATTTTGATGTACCAATAAAAAATAATAAAAAAGTAGATAAATCCATCAGAATTACTACAACTAATAATAATACTCAATCGCAGACTATACATATAGATCTATTAAAAGATGTTATTAAAGATTCACTTACAGGTAAACAATATAAAGAACTGGTAGAAATAGTACAAGAATATGAAGATATCGATAAAGCTGTCCCAAAATTAATAGATAAAATAAAAAGCTTCGGTAGTGATGTAGCGAGTAATGTACTTGCAAATATTATTACTAATCCAACAATATTTGGTGGATTATTTTAAAAAACTATTTGGTCCAAAGTTATTTAACCATTATGACTTTACTTCTTTTGAAAAAAATATGATAACATACGTAACTTGACTTTGACCTGTTGTAACATTACACTAAAAGAAAAGCTTTACATTTTACTAACTTTTGATGCAATCTGAGTATCACACAATATAATTCTTAGATTAATTGTGCGATTTATAAAGAGTATTTCAACAACTACATGTTAAAAATAATATTAAATTGAGACTGAAAATGCAGATTTAAGTTGATAAAGATAGCTGAAATCAGGTATGGTAAGGCTGTGCAAGTTGGATAATGCTACAATGGAGTCTAAATGGAAGACGTAACCAATTAGATTTACATCTCCCATTTTTAAAATAAATTTAAAACAGAAAATTTAGTTTGTTAAAAAAATGAAAAGAGCAAATTTTCATTATATTAAATTATTAATATTTTTCAAGAATATGAAGCAGGTAACTCCACAACGGATATGTATAGGATATACCAAATTTTGTAATTATCTATAGTATTTATATGTCAATATTGCGGGTATAGATTTTAATTGTTAAATTACGAATAAAAATATAACCATATTAACTCTGTTTTTTAGTGAAACATCCTTTAAACGAAAATCTCAGGACGCAGGTACGTATACTACCTGCTAAACACGGAGACTCCATAATTGTAAAAACATTTGACAGCCAGGCAAATGAATTTAATATTGTTATTGATGGTGGGCCTCCAGGAACCTTTGAAGAAGTTCTTCACAGAGAATTAAGGGGAATTCTAATGATCAACATCATAGTCCTTACCCATATAGATAACGATCATATCGGCGGTCTGATCAAATTTGTTAAAAATGCACTATTTAATCCTAGCCAGGTAGAAAGATACTGGTTCAATTCAAAAAATATACAGATTACATCTACCAGTGATAACATCCACGCTGGACATGCCAAAACATTTGAAGAACTACTTATTGACAAAGGCAATATTAAGGATAAATGGGAAGAGGATATTATAGTAGGGGTCGAGCCAAAAATGCCCGAAGGTATTTCCGTAGAGATTGTTTCGCCCTCACAGGAAATACTAGAACAGCTTTATTTGAATTGGCCCTCTCTCAGTGAGGAGTATCTTGAAAAATTGCAAGATCTGAATATTTCAGCAATACAACCTTCACAGATTCAACGTGGCACCCTCCAGGATTTAGCATTGGCAGATGATACTCCCGCTAATCAAATTTTAAAAGATATTTTCAATAGCTCTTCTATAGCTTTTGTTTTTAGGACGTTTGACACATCCTTCCTATTTCTTGGCGATGCTCATCCGATTTTTATGGAAGAAACACTGACTGCCAAAGGATATTCAGCCGATAATAAACTTAAAGTGGATTTTGTCAAAATTTCTCACCATGGAAGTAAAAATAATACAACAAATAAACTTCTGGATATGATTGACTGTGATAAATTCATTATTTCCACTAATGGTGGTAGTTCATCCCATACACATCCCGATAGAGAAACAATTGCACGGATAATCCATCACCCCGAGAGAGTTAAATCCAACTATGCTAATAAGCGCACCGTATACCTGAATTACCCGCTTGAAAGCATTGCTGCAAAAGCCGGACAATTTGTTCATGGGGAAGATTTTAAGGTGGGAAACTGGGAATTAATCGAAAACAAATGCATTCTAGAAAATGAATGAAGATATATTAAATAGACTCTGTGTTCGTATTATTCTCAAGATCGATGGAAATTATGTGAGCCTTGGAACTGGTACTTTGCTCAAGGGAAGTGATAGCTTCTATGTAGTTACTGCCCATCATTGCGTTTTCGGTGACAATAATGCTTATCCTAATATACAGATTGATGAAATTATTATTGAAAAGCAGGCCTCTTTTAATGCGCCTTTTGCGCCGGTCACTGTGCTCGCGATAACTGCTTCGGATTTTAAAAATGACTGGGCTCTCATCAAAGTAAACTTTGAAAATCACGATGGCCTACATCCTGAAATATCAACCACTATAAATTTCGAACGCGATGATGAGGTTATTTTTACAGGATTTCAGTTTATAAATAAAGACGAATCCAGATCTTTTAAAAGTACGGTTCAAAATGCCATATCCGGAAATGAATTTCGTATAACATTAGCTGATAAGGACACTTTCAAATCTGGCGGTGATCATGCAAAAGGCCTGTCCGGAAGCGGAGCTTTTTTGATCGACGGTAAACGCCTCCTCTTGGTAGGTATACTTAAAAATGTAAAAGGTGATGAAGCATTGAATGATGATATTAAATGCTGTTCTATGGAAAAAATCGCCCCATTGATTGGTCTTGAAATCTGTCAAAAGCTATTAAACTCTTTCGCAGACCCTTTTGGAAGTAAAAAGTTTGACGAAATTATCATTACCGACAAAAGAAACCTTATGCAAAAGATCTTGGCCGTAAATACCGATTTTTCCGAAACAAAGATGAAAAGATTATGTCGTCAGCTTGCACTGGGAAAAGCTGAACTCGAGTTTATACAGGAACGTGACATGAGTGCCATTAAGTACCGTCTGTTTGAGGAATGTCAAGAGGTACTCGAAGATTTTGTAGATGACAATATTGGCACAGTTTTGACTCAAGAACAGATAGAAGGTCTTATCCAAAAGTTTACGGACAGCGCGATTGAAATAATTGAAATAAAATCCAAAATGTACAGATACCCGAAAATTGATAATAACCTTATGCGAAAGATTGTTCTGGATCTAATCAATGAGTGTTATCTTTCATTCGATAAAGAAGGTTTATATGCAACAGAATAGAAGCTCAGCAAAAAAAAGATTGATGTTTATCCAAAAGGAAGACTACAATTACCTAGCTTACAGCACAATAGTTTTACTAAAATTTTTAGACTGTACGACCGAGGAAAGGAGATTCAGGGATTTTAGAAAAATTGCATACTTGGTCGATTTTGTCAATGAGGGTGGAAAACCAAGCATATTTGAAAAACAACGCCTGGCTGATATCTATAATAAAGCTCAGATAAAGAAAAAATTGCTGCATCATTTGATTATTGTACTCAAAAACAGAGAACTCATCAATGTCTCGATGAATAAATCTTCACAAACTATCGACCTTTGGTTAAATAAAGAACTTATACCTGTGGATTTTTTTGATGCTAATATATTTGAAAATGAGATTTCTAACGTAGCAGAATTAAAAAAAACTTTAACTGCAAGAGTCAGAAGTATGACAATAAAAAATTTAGTTGAAAAAATATTTAATGATAATAATATACTTACGTGGGGAGTTTAATTGTTAAAAAAGTAAAGTATTCAGGAGAAAATTATTCTTATGAATCACCAGAACTGGGCGCAGGAATCAATATTATTCTTGGTGACAATGGCTCTGGAAAAAGTACGTTCAGCTATTTTATCGAGTATGCACTGGGTGGTAAAGTAAAACCCTTCGAGAACGATCATGAAGATGCTCGATACTCCCTAATAGTAGATGATACAAATAACTATGTGCAGATCGATATCCTGATCGATCAGGCTCCCTATTCACTGAAAAGGTTCATAGGTAAGCAAGATGTTTTTGTGGACAATGGTATAATAACCGAGACTTACCCCATCAATAGAAGAGGCGACGTACCTATTTTTTCAGATTGGATATTGACTAAATTTAGAATCCCAATCTTTGAAATTTATATTGGAGCATCCCACTGGTATTTTAATTTCAGTGACCTCTTTAGGCTACTGAACTACGATCAGAATACAGAGCCAAGAAAAATCTATAAATCGCCTGTGGCAGAAAATTTTATCGCTGACTCCATTATAATCAGAAAATCTATATTCGAAATTCTTTTAGGAATTTCTTCGGTGGAATACTTTAAAAAATTAGATGCATTAAAGGCCGCAACAAAAAAAAGGGATGCTGCTAAAGCACTCTTACAAAATTATGAATCCACTCAAGAAACAGTACATAACATTGAATCTCTAAAACAACGTCAGGTAGATACTAATGCTTCTCTTAAAAAACTTGAGGAGGAACGTGACTCTTATCAGATGAGAGAAACAACTGTAGATGATAAAATCGGAGAATTAGCAGGTATACAGTCCATGCTTGTAGATCTCGAACTAAAGACTTCAAGGGAAAGAATACTTCTGAAATCATTGGAAAATGAACAGATAAAGGTCGATCAAGTCCATCGTACACTGTTGGAAGAGATACAGCAGATCCAAAAGATCATTTTCACGCATGACAGGCTTGACCTGTTTTCGATGGAAGTCTGCCCTTTCTGTATGAACAAAAAGGAAATAGCCAAAGGAGTCTGTATATGTGGTTCCAAATTCAAGGAAGATGATTATGAAAAGTTCGTTTACAACTCAAGCGAATACAAAGACATCCTATCCCACAGACAAAATAGCATTAAAGCAATCACCCAAGCCAAGGAAGAATATACTGAGGATGTTCGAGAAGTAACAAGAAATATAGAGAAAAGTTCAAAACTTATAGAAGAATATACTTCAAAGCTAAAAACAGTGATCGAAACAGCAGAATTTGCGGGAAATACAACAGTAATTGATGACTATAATGACCGCATCCTAAAGCTAAAAGAGCAACTGATGGAGATTGGCTATGCACTTAGAACAAGTACGCAATGGAAAAAACTATTCGATGATCTTGAAACTAAAATTGCAGAACTTAAAACCGCTCAGATTAATTATAATAAAGCAAAAACTGAATATGATTTGAATAATGCAAAAACAATCGAATTATTCAATAAAGTCTACAGCGCATTACTATCTCAATCCTCATATGAAAGTACAGAAGCACATATTGATGAGGATTACATGCCATTTATTGATAACCGAGAATACAAAGCGCATAGCAGTGAAGTCCCAAAAAGATTGATGTATTACTTTACGATGCTATCACTAGCACTTAAATTACCTTCAGTCAAGCACCCAAGATTTCTTTTAATCGATACACCAGAAGATTCAGGAATTGATACAGACCACCTTAATCAAAATCTAGAACTACTACTTGAAGCAATTAAACTTGGTAAGCAAGAAGATGGGACTATTGAAAAATTTCAGGTGATTTTAACTACGGGATATGGCAAGTTCCCAGAATCATTCCAAACTTTTGTTAAGGAACGTTTCTCAAAACAAGATGGTAACTTTATATTAAAATCAAAAATGCTCGACATTTAAAAATTGTGAGAGTATAACTTAAACTGTGTTATTCAAAAGACATGTATTATTTTATTTTTTAGACTACATTTATTATAAAGTACTTCAAAATTGTCCATAGAATCCCTTGCTATCTATGATATCTCAATAGACTGCGAAAAAGATTTGACAAGCCCTTGCAGCTCCGAGAATTAAGGGGCAAAGTTCTGGTGAAATTTGCTAATCGATCTCAAACAGAGTGTTGTTGAGGATATTTTATAACATGTATTGATGCGCTGAAAGGATTTCCAAAAGCGATGGAGACAATCTTTTACAAAACCCTAGGCACAATTATATATCGCCCATCAGATCAGAAGCAGTATATGGTATTTAAACAAAAAAACACTAATGGAAGACCTAAAGACAGTCTATAAAGCCGTAAATGAGGAAATCGGATATGAGAATCTCTTACAGGTTGAAGAAAAGTGGGGAGTAAAGTATCCATTAGCTGCAAAATCATGATTAAATAACTAGGCTAATCTTGCTACTTATTTTGAATACGAGGGATCAGGTGCGAAAGGTTACCAAATCGAGCATAACGAGCTCATGAATGCCTATAAAATTAGCACGAATGAATAAACCAAAGGTGCATTCAATTCAGAACAGGCACTGATGAAATTACTGTACCTGATTATAAAAGATATATCAAAGAAATGGACGATGCCAATGCACAATTTGGGCTTGACTATATCACAACTATATATTAAATTTGGTAGGCGCAAGCTAGATAGAAACTTTTATGACACAGTTCGTGGTATACCCCCAAAAAAGCAATTATCATTTTTTTATATATAGAAACTGGCTATAATCATAGATTACATACTGCAGGTAGTTTCCCAGAAGAATTTGGAAAAATTAATATTCACTTTTTGTTGCAGTCCATTCCTATTCGAACCGTAGTGTTAATGGGCATTTGAATGGAGGAACATTTAATATTCCTCCATAAAGACTATATTGTGGACTCATGTATAAGGTTAGAATTATAATAAAATCTAAAACATAATTATTATACACATTTTTATAGATACAAGGATAAGTCAAATCTTACTTCTCTTGATTTCTTTTGATTTTTGCCTTTTCAGCAAGATCATATAACAATTGTTCACCTATATTCTGTTCTCCATCGGTTAACAATTCATTTCCATCATCTTGTGAATCAAAATAATCTTCTTCTGGTTCATCGTTCAAATCAATATCTACACAGAAATTATTCAATTCAACAATTTTATTAAGAATTTCTTTTGGGGAATTTTCATTAAAACGAATAAAGTAACCATATACATAATCATCATTCCCTACATTCTCTTCAATATCAAAAGTAGTATTACATAATTCCTCGTAAGTAAGGCCCAACTGATCTGCGATTTTTCTATCTCGCTTTTCCTGTTGCATATCTTCAAATTGTCTGCTCATAAAATTTATTTTTTGAAACAGCAATTTAAGAAAAAAAAATAATACTTTAGAACAATTATTACATAAATATAAATATTTCCCACGAGCGGCAAAATTATTCAATAAAAATGTAAAAAGAACTCTGATCCAGTTTCAAGAATAAAATTAAACGAGACTTTTATAATAAAAACTGTGATACCCTATTATTTCTGATAAAATATCACCTAACGACTCATTAATCAACCAATCTCCTCTTCAATAGCTCCAACTCTCCTGCTATAACATCTGGCCATCGAGCAAAACCATCTCTAATGATTTGCTCCCCTTCGCTAATACTAAATAAATTTGAAATACTAAATGCTGACTCTCGTATACCGGCAATCTGTCTGAAAGTGAGCTGTGCTTTGCTCTTAGCAGTTTTTACAGCTTCAGGATGATTGAGAATATACTCTTACTGTATTTTCTTTAAATTCATCTTTTTTTTATTGACCTCTAATTATTTCTTTGGTACGATTCGCTCAAATGGTGGGAATGACGAAATTTATAACGATTGAAGTGAAAAATATTTGATGCCCCCCTTTGTTCGTGTAAATATTTTTTATAAAAATCCGACTAAAGTTATCTAGTCAGTTGATTTTTAAATATATTTATGATATATTCATGTAAAAATTAGATTATGGGAAAATTTATTATTAAAACGGCTACTAACGGTCAGTTTTAATTTAAAAGCGGACAATGGCCAGACCATCCTGTCCAGCGAAATGTACACGACTAAAGCTGGCTGTACAAATGGGATTGATTCTGTAAAGACAAATTCACAAATTGATGGTCGTTATGAAAAGAAAACTTCGAGTAACGGAAAACCATATTTCAACCTAAAATCCAGCAATGGGCAGGTGATCGGAAATAGCGAATTGTACGAATCAACAGCGAGCAGAGATAATGGCATTACATCAGTTAAGAATAATGCCCCAAATGCATCCATCGTTGAAGAATAAATATAGAAAGAAGTAAAGCCTCATTCAAAGCAGGCTTTACTTCTTTTGAATCAGAAAACTTGCATAGAACCACCATTTTTAAAATCGTTAGTAGTTTTCTCCCAAGTACCCATCAATCGTTGATACTTTATTGCATCTAATTCGAGAGTTCTTCAGGTTTGATATTTTAGGGAACCATGATGAATTCAACTGCTTCTTTAATTTCTTCCATCAGCAAAGCTTTTTTTGCAAGGGCTTCCGTAAACTTTTATTCAATTTATGTTAATAGATAGGATGATAAAGCCTGTCTTCTCGCTTTCTTTTAAGTGAAAAACTTTCAATGTACTTGAAATTATTAGTACATTTCCCGTCCTGACCAAACAAACTGATTAAAGTACGAGATGAACCGTAGTTCTCTACAAGTACATGGCTTGTGAATAGGTTCTTAAGCATTGTTGATATAGCGGAACGGGACTCCTTTAAATCTTTATCTGACCAATCAATCGCTTCCGCTATTCTATCCAATCTAATTTCCAAGCCTGTTTGTGTGAACGTTAAGCTTAGTGGCACCCTATTATGGCCTCCTCCGTCATTTAAGTTGATTTTAAGCCAAGATTCTATAGACATTTCATCCACTGAAAAATCAGGGTTTTCAAACAAATGTAGGGCGTTGATTTCATCCAGTACCCCATTTACTAAATTTACTTTTTCGGATACTTCTTTAGTATAGATCATGGTTAAGGTTTTAGTCCGAGATTAAAAAGTGAACGCTTTACTTGAATAGACGGATTGGCAAAACTATTTGGCACAAAACTTCTAGGAACATAAATGTGAAATCTCGCAATATTCGGATTTGCCGAACTAGAACCAATTCCAATTCTAAACTTGTATCCCCATTCTCCTGCAGAGTTTTATCCAGTAAACCACCCTGCTTTAAATAGTCCTCATCCTTGATTTAATGTTCCTTGTGCATTTACTGCTGAACTTCCAAACCTAGTAGATGTAATTCCAAATTTTTCGTTTAAAAATAAATTCCCACCGAAACTTACCCCCTTAGCGGCATTATTTTATTTGTACATAACCAACTTTTCTACATTTAATTTTGAAATCAGAATTTTCATTTTCTTTTAAATCAGACCTTCCAAATACTAATGGACAAAAATCAAAAGTAACAACCCCTTTTTCACTTGTTAAAAGTGCAGAATTTATAGAAACACTAGATTGATTTTCTTTTTCTATAAAGCGAAATAAAATTATGTCTTCAAAAGAAAGCTTAATTGTTTCAAATTCCCAATCTTTTAATTTATTCATACATTTAATAATAACCTCAATATTCTTTGATGTATCTTCTATATTGTACACGAGCTTTAAAACTAAGGAGTCCGAAAAGTGTTCGTATTTATTTTTTATTTCGTTTATCATATTTTAAATTTTATTGACGTCGCTTTTTTATATGCTGTTAATAAATCTTATAGTTCAAATGCCATTCTTATTTAATTTTTGAATTTGACGTATTTCATAATATATTAACTTAATTTTATTTCTCCTGATTTTTTATACTCTTCAAGCTCTCTATAGAAATCACTTTTAAATTTGTGCAAAGGAATATTTTGAATATTCCCGTCTGTATAGGGTGTTTCAGAGATAAAATATTCTAGATTATCTGAAATACCATTCTTACTTAATTTTTGAATTTGTTCTTTATAGGAGGAAGAATTAAATTTTCTATATCTTTCTAATAAATTTTCAATTGGTGATCTGTATTCTTTATATAAAGATGTCAATTCTAATCGTTTTTCTAAAGTAGGATTAATATTATCGATTTTTAAATCTTGAATATCTTTAAATTGAACATCTCCATTACTAATCGTAATAACATTTTTAAATTTAAACACAGGAGTATCTTCAGAGTCAAATGGATTAAAATTAAATTTTGATGAATCTGCATCCAATTTCCTTTGGTTACAATGAGCACATACTGGAACTAAATTATTTACACTCAAACTAACTAATGCATTTATACTTTTAGGATGAATATGGTCTAAATTTCCCTTAACATAAATTTTTCCATTATTAACACTATACGATGTGGTGTATTGGGCTAAACAGTAAACACAATTTTGAGAATTTATTTGACGGAAAATTTTTTTTAATATTTGTGTTCTTGATTCTAAATAATAACCAAAAATGTGTTCGATAATATTATTAAATGTAAAATCAGCTGTTATTTCTTTTTGTGCGAAAGAAGATTTTGGTAAAGATAATTTAGAATTAAATTGCTTTATATTGCAGATTTTTATTTTAGTATTTATTTCTTTGAGTTTTCCAATTATAGATAAAGGGGCTTTGATAAAAGAAAAATCACTATCAAAATCAACTATTTTAAGTAAATCAGTAAAAAAGGGTTTAACGACATCAATGGTTGAAAGCTTTTTCAAGTCCGTTTTTATTAAATCGTCAATTTTTTTAATTTTAGTATCTAAATTCGCATTTAGACTTTCTAAATCATATTCTTTAATCTTTAGCATGTCTAGATCTTTTTCGGTTTAATACTGTTTGTAATCTATTTATTTCATCTTCTAGAACATCTATTGATGTTTTTTCTTCAATTTGCTTTTTTACAATTCCTTTAAGAAAAGGATCTCCAATAAGATTAACAAAATCTAAATCTTCCTGATGAATTACATCCTTTTCTAACACCTCTTTTATTTTAACGGATACATATTCTCCAATAGCCCCATTTTTCAAAAAGAATTCATCTTTTAGTAAATCGTAAATGTTAGCAGCAAATGAATTGATACCATTATCAGGTGCAGGTTTTCCGGCGTTTAATTTTAAAATATTTTGAGTAGGAATATCTGATAATATAAAAGGTGAATGGGTAACCATTAAAATATTGTAATAAATATCATTTTGCTTTGTAACCTGCTGAATTTTTCTTAAAACAATTATCAGATTATTAATATAAACCCTTTGATATTCTGGATGTAAGTACAATTCTAATTCATCAAAAATTAAATTGATATTTCTGTATTTTATCAATTCATTTCCATCTTTAACAGAGAGTAAGTTATAATTATGGTAAGCAATAGTTAAAATAGAATTTATTAAATGTTGTTCACCAGAACTTAAAGATGTATACGGATACGCAAAAAGTTCGTTCTTTTCTATTAATTCATTTCTTTTATTCTCCCTTTTTTCTTTTGTTTTAACGACTTCTAAAACATGTGTAAAAACCGCTAATGGAATATCTTCAATATTTTTTCTGTTTCTAAAATATTTTTTATCAATGCTGATATTGACTTTACAATCATTTGAATTTTGAATCAACCTGCTTTCTTTAGTTTTAATACTTTTAAAAATGTCAAGTTTAAAATAATTAATAGCTTGTTTTAATTTAAAAGTAATATGACTGTTATCTTCTTTTAATTCCTGGATAAAAATAGAAAACAAATAGCATCGAAATTCTTTACCATTAAATAACTCTTCAACTAACTTTTTTATAGGATCGATATTATTGAAAACATTATATTTATCATAGGTAAGATGAGATAGGTGTTTACTAATATTATCATTAAGAGCAACAGCATAAAACGACATAAACGAAGACTTAATAAAATATAAATCTTCCTCACTTAGATTTTTTTCGTTTTCGCCTACATCTAAATATAATTCTAACATTATTTGTTCATAAATCGTATCTCTATTAATATTATTTTCCTTTTCTCTTTCCAAATTTGGCTCAATACCTTCTCTAGCAGCAGCATCTTTAAAATTAAAACCAAAAGGTAACCTATTAGAAAATAAAAAATGATACTTTTTAAACTTCTTATAAGTTTCTGATATTTTGTATATTTTTTTAAAGATGTATAAGTATGTTAATGTCTTATAAAAATCTAAATTATTTAAATCTGAATTATAGAAAACGTTACAATAATCGTTTTTATTAATTTTCACTGTATCTACATCACCAATAAAACTATTAATAACATCTAAAGAAATCAGATTGATAGTATTTTTATCAAATATAATCTCATTATAAACTTGTTCGCTAACATTTAGATTCAAAAAAGCCTGCAACGATCCATACGTCGATTCATTGGAATTTTTAATGTTTAAAATTTTAATTATATCGATTTCAAAATATATATTATGAATGTATATATGCTCAATAATTTGTTTAAAACCCAAAACATACGAATAAAATATAGCCCTCGACTGCATTAACATGTGTTCCTTATTGATATCATAATTTCCATATTCCTTAAATGGATTGATAACAATTGGTAACTGATAACCATCATTTTTGTAGAAAATAAGATCGATCCAAGGAGTTAAATTAGAATTAAGACCATAAATAGAATAGTTTAAAACATTCGTATAAAAATCAAATTCTTCACTATTTAAAGTTTTTTTTTCTGCTTTTTTATAAACTTTTACTTGATTATCAACTTCACTTAAATAAAATTTCGACTTTATATCTTCTTTACTAATCTTTATTATTTGTATTGTTTCATCATTCTTTAGAAGAACAATTTCCATATTTACTTCACTATTTAATTCTTTAATACTATTTGCATCCAAATGCTTTTTATTACAAAAAAGAGTAGCGTAATAAAACAACTCCAATAAGCTACTCTTTCCACTTCCGTTTTGGCCTACAATAGCGGAGATACTAATATTATCACCATATAAATTTAATGGTACAGTTGGGGTATATCCAATACTTTTTATTTCAATATCATCACCTACTTCAAAAGTATATTCATTATAAAATTGATATATGCAATTTTCTTTAAGACCTTTTAATAGTTCTAAAGAAGTTCCCTTTAGTGGACGAATTGCTATTAATTTGAAACGATTAGGAATATTTAATTTATTCATTATTTTTCTAATATGTATTTAGCTTAAAAAATTTTCTATTTTCATCAACTTGGTTTTGCAAATAAAATTGAGAGCTTAGGTTAGTCAAGTCGCATACTCCCTTTCTACACTTATTATAGAGTATATCTTTATCTCAGATGTAACACTATTTTCAAATAGATAGATGAGTATTTATAAATTACAGACTGAAGTATCTGAACTTTTTTAGATTTTTTCACTTCAAATTCTTTATTATTGCTGTTTAAAAACAGTCGGCAAGGAAATCCGACAGCTTGAATAAATAAAAAGTAAAATAGTTCTTTTCCACATTAAATCCCTTCTATAACATCTAATCTCCGATTAATCAGTTTCTGCACAGCTTCAGGTTTTAATTCCTCAGAACCGAAGCCTCGTTTATCTTTGGTACAAGAGCTACATACTGTAGCATCCAGCTTATTGCTATAGCCACATAAACATTCCCATACTTCTTTGCCCGAAGAAAACATGCCCTTTGATTCTTTAACGGTAACTACTTCTGGAAATAGCTGTACCAAGCCCTCTCCTTTCCATGTCTGTAGATAGGCAATATCTTGAGCCGAATACCAGTCTTTGTCTAAGGAAAGTACCTTCAATGCTGCCTTTTTTGCCAATAAAGATCCTGCTAACAGTTTCTCCACCTGATCGTAATCGATAAGATTGGAACTGCTGATAGCTTTGCTAATGATCTTAAACTGTGCAAGAGTTAAATCATCGGACAGCAACTGTCCATAGAGTATGGCTATAGCTTGATCTTTGTCCAGGAAATCAAAATAACGGAAGAGCGTGGATTGACGGTATTTGAATTCTTGATCCTCCCCTGTTTCATTCATCGCTTTGAATAGTATGGGTACAAATTCGGTCAATCGGGATGTGACTATAAATTCGGCTGTAGTATTGTCCATGGTATAGATACCGGTATAGCGTTCTATGATCAAGCTTGCTTTGACTTTGTTCTTAATAACTGATCCATCGATATCTCCACCTACCGCTTCTGCTTGTATATGTTTAATTTCATTGAGCAATACAGGAGTACCGATAGCGGTAATCATAAACGATCGGTGTTCCTTTGTCCGAGAGCTCATCAATATTGACGCTGAAGCCTATAACGGCATCTGCCCTATAGCTACGTGCATTTTGCTTTAAAGACTCGACTACGCTCTTATATAGCTCCTGTAGTTTGTTTTCATAATTGCGGGAGCGCCCACCGAAGAAATCGACAAAGCTGGCTCCGATCTCACTCAAAGCATTAGCTCCAATAACAGCGGTTGCTGATATAGGATCAAAATAACGCAGGACTTCTCTCCCCTCGATGGTATTGGTACTGGTAACGATCATGGTGTATGATGAATACTGTTTTAAAAACCCGAAAATAAAGGATCGGTTTGATTAAAAAATACGGGAAGCCGTAAGGAAGGGATAAAACATCTAAAGCCATTCTTGACAGAATGGCTTTATGCGTTTTATTTTATATGATCTATTGGATTTATTTCAGCTTTTCAATCTCGTCGATGGTAAGGCCTGTCGCCTCAGCAATTTGTTCACTATGAGTTTCATTTACCTTTAATTATGGATCAATGCATACATGTAAACTTATCTAAAAGCAACAATCGTTTAGATATCTTGGTATCGGATAAGAAAACACTGTGCATCGCAATATACAATCTCGCGGTTTTCTTTTAAAATGGTTAATTCACCCATGTTAATATCCTAAACATTTATTTTAATCAACTATGTTGCTAACATTCCTGCTGTCCTTAACTTAGATTTTAAATCTCTTAATTCAGTTAATATTGCTTGAACTTCGGCCTGTGTATATGTAGCATTAGGAGATGGTGCTATATCCGCAGAAGCAGCGGATTTTTTCCCATCCACCCAATCAGATCCATCCCACCATACTGGTCTATTTAAGGTTAAGTCAAAATATTCTTGACCTATAAGAGTAGTAACTGGTCTTTGAACAGTCGTTCCTCTAGGAATATAAGAATCTCTCTGATTGAATACATTATAAACCCTTGTACTAGGTTGGTTACCTAGTAGTTCTACATCAGCAGGGGTACCATTCCCAACAATTTCTGAAATTGTATTTCCACTACTGCCTGAGCCCAAACTGACCACCGGAAACATACCAATACCTCTAGAAAAAATATTACTTATTTTACTATTAATAATTCTATTGGTTTTGATTATAGGATTATCTAAAGCTGTTTGCGTTAAATTAAAGATATCTGATATAAAAATTCCAGTCTTTGCAACTCCTCCTTCTTGCGTATTAACAAAAATGCCAGACTCCGAATCTAATTTTATATTAGTTATATGTAAGAAACTACCTTCAAAGATAATAGCCGCTCTTGTTGGAGTAGTTAAAGCAGTACCGTATTTATAGATTACATTGCCAACTTTCAGTCTATCCCTATTAAAATTAACAAGCTCTTTTCTGGTATTGATGCTTAAATCTGAGCCGATAGTATCTGGATTAAAATAGTTTGCTGAAATAGCTTGGATATCAATAGTAATATTCGTTGCTACCGGAGTTCTAGTTGAAGAACCATTACTAGTAAAAATTGGTGCGCTAGTTCTATTAGAAGAATTATCACCCAAATCTAATATATGATTAAATTTTCTCCAATCTATGTTTGCTGAATTTCCCAGTGGATTACTGGAACCAAGAAAATTAGGGTTGTCAATTGTAATATGTAAGCCATCGATATTGAACATACCGCCATCAACTCTGACATCGCAATTTTTAGTTCTAAAATTCTTTATAATGACTTCGTTTTCGTACCATCCAAAAGCTGCGTTAAGAGCTTGTACTGAATTCCTACTTGGATCAGCTTCAATATAAATATTATCCATAACTATATTTCTAGCTATTCTAGCATAACCATTATTTGACAAAATGCCTCTTCTAAACAAGTTTTTAATTATAATATCTTTAAATAATACGTTATGAATTTCATTATTACCTGCTCCAAAAGAAGGATTCATCTCATAAAATACTTCACACGCGTCCACTATGACATCCTCTAATAATATATCACCACCGTCGTCACTTTGAAAAGCAATTTGTACGTTGGAACCATTACCATAATATCTCACACCTTTAACACTTGTACCTTTATTGATCTTAACAAGTGTAATCATTTGATACTGTAAATTGTTAACTTCAACTGATATATTGTTAACTTTTACATTCCCCATATAACTTACTTTAATAGCTCTTTTCCCAACATTATTAAAATAACAGTTATCAATATTTACATCACACTTTTGTGCTACCGATCCTCCATAAAATCTGATACCGTCAGCATCGTTAAAAGAAGTATATTCTCTCTGCGATAATCCATCAGATAACTTAGTGATGATTTCAGAAAATTTACAATTAGAAATATTTCCAGTTACAAAATCAGTCTGTATGGTAGGACTAGTTACATCAACCTTTGCATCACTGATATAAATACCTCCGCAAAATCCTTTTAAAATCTCTACTGGAGCATATGTACCAGTGTTATCATTTTTAATATTTGAAAATATACAGTGATCAATCGAGAAATTTCTTACCCCATATGGACTAACCATTATACCATATTGCTGATCATTACTAGTACCTTGTTTTGTACCCAAGGCATTTCTAAAAATACAGCCTGATATACTTGGATTTTTAATATTATCCGTTAGATGTATAAAACAATCTTTTAATTGTCTTCCCGATGCGTCAAATGTAGCTCCATTGATACTAAAATCATCAGCTTCTACACTTATAAATTTAGAATTATAATCTCCTGTAAATTCAAATAATAAATCGTCACCTATGATTTTAGCTCCTAATATTGATACAATTACTGTAGAGGAAATAATAAATTTACCATCGAATTTAAATGTAGTATTGTCTAGCTGTGATTTTAGAAGAATCTTAATTTTATCTGTATAATCTTCGGTTCTGTTTCCGATAATTCCAAAATAAGATACGTGAATAAAATTCATAAAATCATGAACTAATTTAATGTTGCCCGTGTTTATCACACTACCACCATCATCTGCTCCGGGATCGGTCTGGGCTAGGTAATAAATAATTGGAGCTGGTGTATCACCCTTTTCATAATACCCCAATAATTCGACTCCAGTATAAGTTGGGTTTGTACCTTGCAATGATGCAATTTCACATACAGATAAATCTCTCATATCTGCCATTGTGTTCTTAATTAAAAATTGATTTGCCATATTTTATGTTTTTTAAATTTGTAGAACAAAAGTATAGCTAACCCTAAGGGGATCTAAGAAGAATTGGTGTTATCTAGGCGGTAAATGAGATCTACCGAAAAGTCGGTCATCTTGAATATTTCAGCATGAGGAATTATGGTAAAAAAAGAAAAGCCACATCTCTCGACGTGGCCTTAACTAAACATATGATTAAATAATAAATTACTTGTACGAGTTGATCGATTGGGATACTTTCCAAATACCGCCGTCATTCACTAAAGTCACAAGATCGCTTTTGGTAAAGCCTTCAAACTGCATCGTCACTTTGGCGATCATATAATCAGCAGACTCCTGTACGATAGTGGTATTAGTTTTACAGTTTAACTGCTCTCCTTTTTGTTTTTTCAAGAAGGATATAACTTCTGAACGGCTGTTAGTTTTATCTTCTGATGCCTGAACTTTTTGACTAAAATCTGCTGTAAACAACTGCTCTACTCCTGTCGATTGTCCTTCTGTCATAACCGCAACATAATGATCAATGGCTAGATCTGCTGTTGATAAATTGACCACTGCTTTTTTAGGGTTTGCTACCTCTGGTTTGCCTGCTGCCATAGTGAATGTAGATACTGCGATCAATGCTGCTGCTGCGAATGTTTTTGCTAGAGTTTTCATAATGTCTTTATGTTATATTGTTATTAAGTTGCATCAGCCCCACATCCACCAACTCAAACCCTGATGCCTGCTTTGCAGTTGTTTCTAATTGTTATTAATTGTTGATTCAAAAGTAGGGTGTAAATCGTCCCTACCCTATGGTAATTAGACTAAACCAATTAAAAACTCGGTGAATGAAGGAAATGGATAGGTGAAGTTGTGTGGATCGATTCAAATTGCTAAATTCACCATACAATATATTTAACAAGGGGTAATGTAACTCCAAATTATGACCGGAAAAAGCGAACATAACTGTATTAATACTGATGATTTACTCGGAAGGACTAAAATAAACATAGACAAATTTGGTCTCCAGGTTATTACAGTCGCCGCGACAAACTATCTACCATCTTTTACTTATAGCATTGGTCTAACGCAAACATATCATCATCCTGAAATAATCTGCTTTGGTCTACCGACCGATTTGGCACACGAAATTACCAATATTGTTGCGGACCTAATCAAAGATGGTGAGGTATTTAAATGTGGAGAGATTTACAAAAATATCTTTAACGAGAGTAAGGCTATGTTTATCGCGGTAGATAAAAGAAACATCGATGATTATTTTGGTACTGGCATAAACTATTATCAAGACAAACAATTTGATGCGCTTCAATTAATCTGGACGGACAGTAATGGCAGATTTCCATGGGAGGAAAATTTTGAAGAAAAATATGTTTACATACAACCTTTGCTTGACAGGAATGCTGAATTTAAGTTTTATGAGCCTAAGAATTTAACAACTTTTACGACACGGCAATGGCTTGAAGAAAAAGAGCCTATATTGCATGTCGTTCATGATCATGATGGTGACTGGCAATTTCTCACTGGAGATCAAATGCCAGAAGATATTAAAATCGTTGCACTCGAAGAATTAACTAAGAAAGACAGTACATTGAACGAAATATTTGACCTAGAATATGGCGAAGAAGCAGAACGCGATATCATTGGTGGAAAATGGACACGAAATAGAATTGAAAATGATGAAGAAGAGTAATCAATAGATTATCTATCCTTTAGTCATTACGTGTATTAAAAAGAATGAAAAAAGGATAGAATATTTTTATCTCTATGCGATGTTAGAAGTATTTGTGAAATTTTCAGAGACAAAAACAACAAGAGACAACTATGAAAAAAGGGATTGTTTTACTAGGGCTTTGTGGACTGATTGTCGTCGGTGCTCTCCACGCCAAAAGAAAATTTCACGGCTCAAACCATCGACTGGACAAGGTGAAAACAGAGGTCAAAATTTTTGCAAATAAAAGCGAAATTAAAAATGGGGACTTAATATTTCAAACTTCACTTTCAGGACAAAGCAAAGCAATCCAACTTGCAACAAAATCAAAATATTCGCATTGCGGCATCATTTACATCGACAATGGACAACATTACGTTTTTGAAGCAGTTCAGCCTATTAAGGTAACACCACTTGACAAATGGATAGCACGAGGCAAAGACGGAAATTATGTAATTAAGCGATTAAAAAACGCTGATCAAATTTTGACAACTGAAACAATTCAGAAAATGAAACAGGAAGGCAATAAGTTTAAAGGTAAAAATTATGACATGACTTTTGAATGGAGTGACGACAAAATTTATTGTTCTGAACTGATCTGGAAAATCTACAAACGTGCGACAGGGCTTGAAATTGGCAAACTTGAACAACTAAGCGACTTTGACTTAACAAACGAAGTTGTTAAACAAAAAATGAAAGAGCGTTATGGCGACAAAATACCACTTAACGAAATTGTAATTTCACCAAAGGCAGTTTTTAACAGCGAACTATTAGAAACAATAAATGTAAATTAATAAATAGAAGATAACTTTACAAATCTCTTCGGTCGCTCCGATCCACTAGTTATCACAATAAGTAAGGTCTGTGATGGTCTTTCTACCATGAAAGATGATGTTTAAAAAGTTGATCAGGTTGACCTCGACTCCCAATATTATGATGACTTTCTAATCACATCAACTAATTTTAAATAGTTATAGTAACGTAACGCTATATATCTGTTTGAGAAAGAATTGGTAAATTCCAAGTAAATACAACTAACACAAAAGTATTTTGGATCAAGTCGTAAAATGTAGAATCGATAATAAACATAAAAATTACTAATAATAAAAATGGAATAAATATAACATTACACTTTGGAAACAAAAATTCACTTCAAGAAGAATTTTTATATCTTTGCCACAAAGTAGCCATTTTATTATTTTTATGAAGGGACAGCATTTTCTGCGTTGTTTAGTCTTACTATTCATTACGCAAATTTCCTGCAATAAGGTTGAAACGATACCTTTTGAGGATACTAGACCCATCCAATTGGAAACACATGGATTTGAGGTTAATCAAGACAAAAAAATCAGCCTAACATCGAACATCCTTTATCTCAATTCAGATAAGATCATCGAACATGGTTTTGAGTTTTTAATCTTTGACGAGGAGTATAAAGAAAAAACAAAGACTTTTCCGGTCAAAACCGAGGCTAAAATTGGCCGAGTGACTTTAACGCTGGATGAAAGCACGTTGAAAGACTTAGGTAACATCCAAAAATTTCGTTATTACATCAAAACCTCCAACAAAGATAACTTTGGGCAATATTTACTGTATTTTGTTAACCAACCAGTAGACTTTACGGTTCACCCAAACCAATCTGTAGTTGGTTATGTAGGAGATCTGGTAACATTAAAGGGTAATTTTAAAGATGTATCCAATCGTTACGATCTCTATTTTGGTGATTCAAGAGACAAAATACCGTTCTCGGTTAGCAACAGTGATATCGATCTGAGTTTCAAGCTCCCGTCATATAAAAATGGAGAATCAGCCTATGTATATCTAGTTTCAAAGGCAGATTCCAATCATACAGGACGACAATATGTACTCACAGAAGTCAAATTCCTTTCACGTCTCAATCCGCCAGATAGTTATAATATAGATATTTATTCTCATCTTACTTTAAGCGCAAAAGAAGGGTCGGCCTATAACTCCTCCATCCTAATCGGTGACAAACTAATTCCTTATGAGGTATATTTGAGATTAAGTGATCATTTGAGACCTGAAAATGGCGATAGTTATCGTTTAGGCTACTATAATGGCCGAGATACCGTTATATTTCCGCAAAAGCTACAAATAACGCGACCCGATGCCAAAGAAATCTACTTTCAGACAATCCGTGTTCACCCCTTAGGAAGTACAAAAGTATTAGGACTACATTCCTATAAACTCTTCGGGCCAACATCCTTTACACTTGGCAACCATCCTGTCCAATTGGGCTTCGATAACCAAGATGGATCTTATACCTTATCAGCTGGAAATCTCCCAGAAGGAGAATATCCATTAACGATCAAGAATATGAATTACGAATTGATCACTGAAAAGAAACTGAAGGTAGAAAAGCTAAAGGTTACCCAGCTCAGCCAGAACAGTCATGAAATGGGTAGTCCGGTTGTAATATCGGGCAATTTTATAAAAGGCCAGTATTATAATGTCGATTTTACAGGGAATGGAATTTATGGAATCGAAGCGGAAGAGGGCAAGATCCGATTTTCCATACCTATGCTCAAAAGTGGTGAACATCAAGTCACTGTTGGTTACTGGAATGAACTGCAAAGTAGCAATATACCTGTCCAAACAAATTTCAGTATTCAGGTGAATCCTTTTACCTATACAGGTTTTGCTCCGCTGAAAGGCAGTGGTGGTACAGAAATTCGGTTGAAAGGTAAATCGATTGCCTTTGCCACGATTTACTTGGGAGGCAATCAGATCCATTCTTCACAAATTAGTAACACTTTTGATGAAGTAGTGGTTACCATCCCCAACTTCCTTACGCCTGGTAAATATAAGATCAGTGCTAGACTTGCAGACCGTTGGTTACAGGTTCCAGAAATATTTGAAGTAACAGCACTTTAGAAAAGAATATGAAAACGCAATATACTACACAAAAATATAATCTATTGAGAACTTTTATATTCCTTACTGCAATACTTTATATGCTATCCAGCTGTAAAAAGGAATATAAAACTACGTACGTAGATGTCAGCCCGAATATAATCACCAATGCTCCTATGGGTGAAATTAGCCCTGAAAAATTAGTTTTCAATGGCATGATCCAAAATTTGAACAGCGAAACCATTGAAGAATTTGGGCTTATCATTCGCGGATTGGATGGAACAAATGATGAAATCATTGTTGATATGGGTATTGTACCGAAGTTAGGTTTTTTTCAATTTAGCTACAAACCGAAAAACAAACCTGAGCTGGGAAATCAATTTACTTATTATTTCTATATTAAAACAGATAAATCTTACGCCAAATCCAATGTATATCAGCAAACGATTGACGGTATCAACATTAACGCTTCAGGCACGCTATATAAAGCTGAGGGTGACACTGTGCGTATTAAAGGTGATTTTTCAAATGTTGATAATAAATACAGTGTTGATATCAAAGAGCTGAAAGCTCACCTGATACCAATCGTACTGAATAAAGAAAAGACAGAACTATCTTTTATTATGCCTGCCACATTGGGCACGCATAATGCATTTGTTAGTGCTGTTTTAAACCGCTATGAATCCACAACATTTTACAGTCGTGCACTTGTCGACATCCGCACCCTTGGTCGCCTTAAAGCCCCAACTATGCGCACATATTACCTCGATGAGATCATTAATTTTGAGGGGGTAAACTCATATGACAACAACAGTTTACGTGTTATTATTGGAGACCAAATCATTCCATATCATCGGGAAATCAGTTTAAGCACTATAAAAAATATTAAGGGAAACCATTTACGTATCGGCTATTTAAATGGTCGAGACTCAGTCATATTTCCGGGGATCATCACGATTGCTCGCGCGACACCAGATTTATTTCGATTAACAGCTAAAGAAGCACATCCAAACACAATGGTCAGGTTTCAGTTTGATGAGTATAACAAATACTACTATAATCAAGAAGTACCAACGCTTTCTCTTACAAATAGTAACAATGACTATCAGCTGAAACGTAGTCCCCATGATTACTCAGAGTATTACCTCGATGATGTTCAAGAAGGGAACTATTCCCTCCTACTCAACCATCCAATAGGGAATGTAGCTTCCAGCCAAACGATAAAGATAAAACCGTTCCAATGGTCAGCGCTAAACAATACTGAACTATATATTGGCGATATGATCTCTATCAGCGGTAATTTTATAGCAGGTTATGCTTATACGGTTAAACTAGAAAACTCTGATTATGAAAATGAGTATCGCGCAGAAAAGGATAAATTGACTTTTCAGGTACCCAGCATAGCAATGGGTCAATCAAGCTGGAAAATTGGATATAAACAATATAATGGTCAACAATTTTTCCCAAGTGATCCATTAAAAATAACTGTCTTAGCTCCTACATTTGATTCTTTTTCACCAGCAAAAGGAACTTCAGGTGAAATCATTACAATGAAAGGAAAAGCTATAAAATATGCCGATCAGGTTTTTATTGGCGACATTCCAATTATTCCGATTAGTTATAGTGACGATGAGATCATGTTTCAGATCCCTCTTGGCATTTCCAAAGGAAAAGTTAGATTATCCATTGTAAATAATGGTAAAGTCATCTCGTCTTCCGATTATTTTGAAATCAATTAATCGCTTATTACAACCACATAGTTACATGAAAAAAATCCTATATATATTAATTATTACAGCGTTCACTTTCGCTGCCTGTACAAAGACCGAAGAAACGTTATTGCCCATCACGGAGTCTAAAATCATTGTGTTTGATTATTCAAAAATAGATGCTATATCGCAATCTGGCGCCACAATCTCTTCTCGTTTAGTATCGCTTAACCAAGAAAACGTGCAAGAATATGGTGTGCTGATCTCTAGGTTCGGAAGTGGCAAATATGGTAAGGAGGAGCAGATTACCTTGGGCAAAGGTATCAAAATAGGACCTCTGAGTTATTCTTTTGCTCCAAAAGGTGGCCTGAAAAGCTCCGATCGCTACACCATAGGTTTTTATATACAGACCGATAAAGGTTTTTATAGATCCGCATCTGTTCTGATCCGGTGGAACAATATTTCAGTTGAACCTGCTGATATGAAAGCTGTCCGGACGGGTGATAAAATAACGATCAATGGAAACTTTGATGGAGTAGACGAATCTTATCTTATCCGTAATTCAAATTATCAATCGATAATTCCATACGAAATTAGTTCTGATAAGAAAAAGCTAACATATGAAGTTCCCAAAACCAATCTTCCACATGGTTCGACATTAGAATTCTATTTACAAAATATCTCAAGCAATGGACCTAACAATGGATTTCCAGATTATGAAAGCTATGCCCTTCCTCGCGTAAAAATCGCGGCTACGATCGATCCTATAATCCTAAATAACATCTATTTTATTACTCCTATTATATTAACAGGACAAAATCTACCCGATCGTTACCAAGAGGCAACAGATCTCTTCTTAATTGTAAATGGGATAAAAGTGAAATATCAAAACCCTTTAAATTTAAATGAAATCGCAGGATTAAAGGGTAACACATTTAAAATCGGTTACCATAATGGAATCAATGAGGTGATTTTTCCAAATGCAGTACAATTAATTCTGCCCAACGGTGCTGATATGATTTTCAACAAATCCGTCGTTCATCCTAAAACTTCATTACAAGTTAGTGGCATGAGATTCAACCAATTATTCTATAACAGCCCGTTCACAGTGCAATTCGGCGAGCAAGCAGCAAGTCAAGGCCAGCTCAATTATGATGAATCCATACTTGTACAAGTTCCTGATGTAAATAATGGATCCTACGCTGTTAGCATCAATAGTCCCTACTATGATAAAATAATAAGTAAAAATAAAATTGAAGTTCGTAAACTTATTCTAAATCAAATCGAAACAAAAACAGCTTATGTCGGTGACCAGATCAAAATAAATGGTACTTTCCTGGACGGAATAGAATATGGTTTAAGCCTAAATGATATTGACCTTTATGATAAAAAGGTAAATAATGGTACTATGAGCTTTAAGATACCGGACCAAAAAGAAGGAAAAGCAAACATTAAGATTTACTATTATGGTACGCATGAACAGGTCTATGGAGAAGGAAATTTATCTTTTACTATCGAAAAAAGTATGATTAGTAGTGTAAGTCCACTACAGGCTTATCCAGGAGACCTTATCACAGTTAAAGGAAAAGGGCTCAAGCATGCTGAACAGGTATTTCTAGGAGGACATTACGTCCAAATTGTGAATCGCACCGATGAAAGTTTTCAGTTTTTAGCACCGTCCAACTTTATGCAAGCCAAAGGTCGTGTAACTATAAATATTAATGAAGGGGTCATCCAATCCGACGATTACATAGAAATCAGGTAATTTCATAAAAGAGCGTCACATAAAAATGGCGCTCTTTTATTTATCACCCCAGATATGCCAATTTCTAAATACTTATTTATTATGGCTATCCACAATATCACATCAGTACAACCACATTTGGTGAGCTTTTGAAAATTGTTCCTTCCCTAAATATTATTGGTTTATGAAAAAAAATCTTCAATAATTAAATCTACATAATCATTGAAGCCAAAAGAATTTCTAAAATATTCTATTAACCAAAATGCTTAAAGGTTTTAAAAATTATTGTTAAAATGCCAGATGCCACAAAAAATAACCAATATCTTTTCATTTCACTATAGCCATCTTGAGATGTATATTTTAACATTAATCCAAGGCCGATAGAAAGAATGGATGCGATTAAACCGAACATTGTAATACTGAATAAATTTACTCTTCAGTAAAAATACGCTTAATTTTTTATACCGGGGCCTTTTATCAACACGAATTTATGGCGATAAAAAAACAAAAAATACATCTCTCGACCTGGCTTTAACTAGACATATGATTAAATAATAAATTACTTGTACGAGTTGATCGATTGGGATATTTTCCAGTTACCGCCGTCATTGACTAAAGTCACAAGATCGGTTTTGGTAAAACCTTCAAATTTCATGGTTACTTTGGCTATCATGTAGTCTGCTGACTCCTGTACGATGGTGGTACTTGTTTTACAGTTTAACTGCTCGCCTTTTTGCTTTTTCAAGAAGGAAATAACTTCTGAACGGCTATTGGTTTTATCTTCTGATGCCTGAACTTTTTGACTGAAGTCTGTTGTAAACAATTGCTCTACTCCTGCCGATTGTCCTTCTGTCATAACCGCAACGTAATGATCAATGGCCAGATCCGCTGTAGATAGATTAACTGCTGCTTTTTTAGGATTTGATACCTCTGGTTTGCCTGCTGCCATAGTGAATGTTGACACTGCGATCAAGGTTGCTGCTGCGAATGTTTTTACTAAAGTTTTCATAATGTCTTTATGTTATATTGTTAGTTTCTATTTGTTTGTTGATTCAAAAGTAGGGTGTAAATCGTCCCTACCCTATGGCAATTAGACTAAACCAACTAAAAACTCGGTGAACAGAGGAAATGGATAGGTGAAATTATTTTAAACTTTTTTGAACTATTCTATTCGACAGGTGTTCTTATTATACAAAGCGATAACAAACATACTTTCAGCATGAAAGTGGATAACGATAAATGACGTAGTACAGTAAATAAATCCAATTGCTTGAAAACAATTTGGATGACGAAACAAAAAAGAGGAAACGATAAGAAACATAAAAATTACTGTGCAGTTAAACGCCAAGATAAAGGGTCTAATGAGAATTAGGCCCTTTTGATGTATATGGATTTTCAAGAATTCGCAACTATTATCCATGATGTATATATGGTATTTATTCGTAACTTAATACGATTAACCTATATACTTACAATAACTAAATCTATGTATTCAAGCGGTATTAAATATAGTTTAGCTAGATGCTTTATAGTTGCTTCATTATTAGCTTTAAGTTTTATCGCCAAAAGCCAAGAAGATAAAGAGGTTATATTTATCTCGTATGAAAACTTTTTACCAACGCCCAAAATTGGTGTATATAAGTTTTATGAAGAACTTTTGAAAGCTTTTCCAAAGGCTAATGGAAGAATTATCATCGAATTCAGTGCAATGAAAGACAGCAGTGTTTTAGAGATAAAATATTTAGGTTATGTTAATGACATAGACTCATTGAAACAAAAATTTGAAAATATTTCAAAATGGATTCCTGCAACTAAAGATAGTAGACCTATGAGTATCAAGCAGAATTATTCATTTCAATTTGGTAAGCTATCTCATATAGGAGATATTGGTCATTTCTTTCATAAAAGTGACTCTGTAGCCGTTTATGATAAGGATCATATAAGACATATTGGAGGACGATGGTTAGATAGATTTTATATTTCTACCGTAGATTATTTTTTCAATAAAGGAAAAATCAAAAAGATTGTCATTAAGAATAACAACCTAAAAGAAGTACGAAGTATTTATGATAATTATAGCTATTACAAATCGCTCGAACAGTTTTTAATTTTCTATTATGGGCTACCTACCAAATATATTCAGTCTCCGAATATCCCTCGTCCCAGTAGTAAACTTTTTTATAAAATGATTAAAGAAATTGAAAATAAAGACTATTCGATCTCGTGGAATGATTTTTTGGACGGGGAAATTTTACTGGAAACGACAAAAGGTACAACTCAGTTAACGTATGAATTCTATTAACAGTGTTTAAGCAATAGATATGTACCGATAACGGTGATCATAAACGATTGGGGTTCCTTTGCCCGAGAGCTCATCAATATTGACGCTGAAGCCTATAACAGCATCTGTCCTATAGCTACGGGCATTTTGCTTTAAAGACTCCACTACGCTCTTATATAGCTCCTGTAATTTGTTTTCATAATTGCGGGAGCGCCCACCGAAAAGGTCTACCAAGCTCGCTCCTATTTCACTCAAAGCATTGGCTCCAATAACAGCTGTTGCTGAAATGGGATCAAAATAACGAAGGACTTCTCTCCCCTCGATGGAATTGGTACTGGTAACGATCATGGTGTACGATGAATACTGTTTTAAAAGCCCGAAAATAAAGCATCAGTTTGATTAAAAAATACGGGAAGCCGTAAGGAAGGTATAAACGTATAAAGCCATTCTTGAAAGAATGGCTTTATACGTTTATCTATATGATCTATTTGATTTATTGAATTTTAAGTTAGCTACTTTATCATTATTCCCAATCGTTTTAGACTATAGGGTTTAAAATATAAAAACATGTTATTAAATCACGAAAAAATTAACACTCAACACTAAAAGTTAATTTTAATATAAAATAAGGTGTTTGCTGAAAACTAAGTTAAGTTATTAAAAACTAATTTAGTTAAAAAGGATATTGCCAAACATGTTATTATTTATATCTTTGAAAACAAATAATAACTTTATATGAAAAGAAAATACTTCGTAATTCCATTACTAGTCTCAACATCTTTATTATCATGCAGTAAGAAAACAGAAATTGAAACTAACAACAAATCAAATAATGAAAATAATATAAGTTTAGATAAAAAAAAGGCTACGTTAAAAGTAATGGATAACCAACACAAAATGTTGGGTTTCAGTTATGATGTTACTAAAGAATACTTAGACAAGGATTCTTATAGTAGAGTAGTCATTGATTTAAAAAGACTTACTAGCGAAAATCCCTACTCAATTATATCTGTTGATGAATCTGGCACTTACGATTCATTTTACTACGGACACAATTCAAGTGATTATGTAAATAATATTACTGAAAAAAATGAGGTTTCGTTCAATATATTACCTGGCAATAAACCTAAAGAGGGAAGCAATAATTTTACAGGCAATATATCTAACAATAAAGAACTTATAACCAAGCATTCTTATTCAACCAAATATACATTTGCATCTGTAGATGTTTTAAGATATGTAAAATCTTTAAGAACTGAAGAAACACCTGCATTTTTATCTAATTACGTAACTTCAAAATTTATCACGGACTTAGAAAACCTTAGTCCAAATGAATTTGTAGCAGCTTACGGAACTCATGTTTTAACGAATATTACTTTAGGGGGTACATTACGCATACTTTATAAAAGCACATCCACAGATCAATTAAATTCAGCTACCAAAACAAATACTGTAAAGGCTGGCATTAATGCGATATTGCCAAAAATTGGTTTAGGTTTATCGGTTGACAAAACTTACATTAAAAATGAAAGTTTAGAAACTAAAAACACTAATATAGAAATGTTCATACGATCTAAAGCCGGTGACGGTGTTGATGTTAAATACAATGAAAACAACCGCGACCCATACCCACAGATCAACAAATTAAGCTGGGTAAATAGTGTAAATATAAATAATGCAGGTCTAGTGGATATTAATTGGAAAAAAACATTTCCGATTTATGACTTTATTCCAGCTTCTCATAGCTATAAAAAACAACAAATCATCGATGCTGTAAAAAGATATATCGAAGCAAATACATTAAAACCATTAGAACTTATTCCTGTTTATCAATGGTATAATCCAGGGAATTTTCATTATGCGTATGGAACCAATGAAACCCAAGTACACGGAAACTCATATATCAATCAAGGTATAGCTTTTTGGGTACCAAAAGAAGCTAATGATAAAACTGTACCAGTTTATCAATGGTATAATACAGGTAATTACATTTATGCTTACGGAATGAATACGACCCAACAGCACGGTGGTAAATTTGTCAATCAAGGACGAGCATTTTATGGTTATAATCATGACAACAATGACCCTAGTTTGGTTCCTATTTACCAGTGGTATCATACAAAAAAATATATTTATGCTTATGGAGAAAATGTAACTCAAGCTCATGGATCTGGATATATAAATCACGGTCCAGCTTTTAGAGCATATAGTGCAAAATAGGAAAAACAAGTAAAATCAATAGTCCATCTGTATCAATGATAAAGATGGACTATTGATTTTATTTATAGCTATTTGCCGAACAACGAGCTAAGAACTTTTGTTTAATCAATCGTTCTCCCTATAAGCAGTTCTAGCTCTCGTGCCATGATTTCAGGCCAATGAGCAAATTAGGACGAGATCCCCAATTATGTCATTGGTTTCTCTTTAAGAGTTTCTATCTAACTTGAGCCTATCACCAAATTTAATATATAGTTGTAATATGGTCAAACCCCAATTATGCATTGGCAATGTCCATTTCTTGAGATATCTTTTATGGTCATGTACATCAATTTCATCAGTACTTACTCAACTATTATATATCCTTAAAATATTTTTATTAATTCCCCATCCTTCAAAAAAATATTATCAATCTTTCTCATACCAAAAAGACCTAATCTTTTCAACTTTTTGTCTTCTAGGTTGTATTCTAAAAGTTCGAAATTGACAGTATGGAAATATAGATTATTTAGTGATAGAATCATCTTAGATCCTGATAAATTGTCTTTTTCTGACAACTTTAATAAGACTTTATTGGAATGACTTACAGGATCAAACAGGTAAATTTGATTATCAAAAGTATAATAAATCAACTTCTCCTTCCAGATTAAGGGTTTCATTCTGTCTTCAAAATTCACCCGTTCGGAAAACTCGATATTAAGGGTGTTTCCATCCAATATAAAAATCTTTCCGCCATTATAATTACCATTTAAACCGACAAATAGCTTATTACCTATGACAGTTAAATACGTATATCCGGGGCCCAGATTAACCTTTTTCAAAAGTTTTCCAGTATCAAGATTTATCATGCTTATGGAGTTACAATTCCAATTTGCTACATACAAATTTCCATTCAAAATATCCATTGAATAAGGGGATACATCTGGATGTGCACATACTTCTGAATAAATATAAGGAATTTTGAGTTTCTCCTTTCCCGTCACTTTATCTAAGATAATAAAACCGTTATTCTTTAAATTTAGTATTACTCCATTTCCTCTAATTAAAACAGATTTAACAATGCTTATAGTTTCTATTTCCCATATATTTCGCTGTTCTGTTAAATCATAGCACACAAATTTTTTATTTGATTCAGAAAAAAATAATTTACCACTATTAAGAATAGGTGAATAATAAAATAAATCATTAACAGATAATTTCTTTATTATATTATTTGTTCTCAAATCTTCAATTATAATACTTTTTGAAAAAGTATTATAAATAAGGGTATCACCATGTAATACTGATGTTAATATATCTCTATTCTTTTCTGTGGTGACAGATTTATTTTTGCAACTAATTATTAAAATAACAAGAATAATATAAAATATATGTTTCATAATTTTTACCATATTACAGCGTATGGATGTTGAAATTTGAACTATGTCCAGCTTAATTGTGCACGCAGTGCGTGCACAATTGGAAATGTCCGATAAAGCTGACGATACAAGTTGATTTGTCTTATTGAAAAACCAGATCCAAATTCAGGCTGTAATTTTTCCGAAATATATTTGATAAGGTAAGTACCATAATCAGCACGTTCTTTCCCATCTTGTTTTTCTTCGAAAATACGTTTACTTATATGGCAATACATCAACGTCCGTTGATGATCTACGGCACGAATCGCTTTATCTTTTGATTGTGCAATTATGGTTTTGATGTCGGTTATAATCGTTTGGTTTATGAGCATAGTATTGAAACTTCGAAGCGCTGATCAAATATACAAATTAAAGGAATACCTGCCACCATCAGTACCAGATCACTTCATTGTAATTCCATATCCAGCTCATTCTTTGATGTTGAAAAAGTAATAGAATCCTTTGATTCTTTAACGGTAACTACTTCTGGAAATAGCTGTAACAAGCCCTCTCCTTTCCATGTCTGTAGATAGGCAATATCTTGAGCGGAATACCAGTCTTTGTCTAAGGTAAGTACCTTCAATGCTTCCTTTTTTGCCAATAAAGTTCCTGCTAACAGTTTCGCCACCTGATCGTAATCGATAAGATTGGAACTGCTGATAGCTTTGCTAATGAGCTTAAACTGCGCACCGGTTAAATCATCCGACAGCAACTGTCCATAGAGTATGGCTATAGCCTGATCTGTGTCCAGGAAATCAAAATAACGGAAGAGCGTGGCTTGACGGTCTTTGAATTCTTGATCCTCCCCTGTTTCATTCATTGCTTTGAATAGCAGGGGTACAAATTCGGTCAATCGGGATGTGGCTATAAACTCGGCTGTAGCATTGTCCATGGTATAGATACCGGTATAGCGTTCTATGATCAGGCTTGCTTTGACTTTGTTCTTAATAACAGATCCATCGATATCTCCACCTACCGCTTCTGCTTGTATATGTTTAATTTCATTGAGCAATACAGGTGTACCGATAGCGGTGATCATAAACGATCGGTGTTCCTTTGTCCGAGAGCTCATCAATATTGACGCTGAAGCCTACGCATCTGCCCTATAGCTACGGGCATTTTGCTTTAAAGATTCTACTACGCTCTTATATAGCTCCTGTAATTTGTTTTCATAATTGCGGGAGCGTCCACCGAAAAATCCCGAAGGGATCTGCGAAGCAAACACCACGAAGCTGGCTCCAATTTCACTCAGAGCATTAGCTCCAATAACAGCTGTTGCTGAAATGGGATCAAAATAACGCAGGACTTCTCGCCCCTCGATGGTATTGGTACTGGTAACGATCATGGGGTATGATGAATACTGTTTTAAAAGCCCGAAAATAAAGCATCGCTTTGATTAAAAAATACGGGAAGCCGTAAGGAAGGTATAAAACAAATAAAGCCATTCTTGACAGAATGGCTTTTACCTTCTACTATTATTTAGATTGTAAATAAGTAACAAAACAATCATTTTCATATTATGTTTAATTAAACACATAATTACAGATATGAACAGTATCTATGATTATTTATTAAAATTTGATATTAATAATGTTTTTTTGAAGTAATAATGTAGTGTTTCAAACACAATCATAAAACATTAATTTACAAACCGCTAATTCCTAAAAACATTTTATATCAGATCAAGTCTTTTGCTAATTCTTCAAGGATTTCACTCATGAATTTATCAAAAGGGCTTTGAGAAATTGAAAGTCCCGTATAATTACAAATAGGATTTCTATATTCTTTTGCAATTTCTATAAATGCCGCCATTTTAACGTGAATTATAAATTCATCTTTGGATATTTGTAATTGTGATTTAACCTTCTCATAATATACATCTAATACCTCTTCTTTGTTTGGACAGAAAAAAGAATTTACATCATATGGTAAATATGTTAATCTGGCTATATCAACTACATATGGTAAAATTGTGCAATTGCCAAAGTCTATTAGTACAATTTTGTCATTCTGAACTAAGAAATTAGAAGGAAACGCATCACCATGAATAATCGTTCGTGGTGTTTGATGCAATTTTTCTAGAATTTTTTCAATTAAATTTGGCCATTTCTGCTCAACATAAGAGTTACTCAAAATAATATCTATTTTACTCATATACAATGAATTGCCATTATCAAACATAGAAGAAACACTATTAAATTCCCAGTATTTTAAATGCATTTCTGCTAATTGAACTGCAGTGTTTAACCAAGCCTCTTTTGAGCTATTCAAACCTAATTGACTTCCATCAATGTACTCTTCAAATAAGTAACCTTCTTTGTTATTTTCATTAAAATTTAAAAATTTAAATGGAGTAGGTACTGGTAATCCATCTTTCTTTAACAATTCCAAAATTAGGAATTCTGATTCACTTGTAATTTTGACAACGACTACTTTATCTCCCGATTCTACCTTGTAACAGTGATAATCACTGTTATGAAGTGAAGATGAAAATTGAGTAATACAATACTTATCATTCTCAAATTTATTAACTTTCTTCCAGTCATTCTGACTTACTAAATTTGCTATAGAATTACACTCTTCTTCTGTAAACATAAAAATATATTAAATTATTATTAAATTCCTTCAATAACCTCTTGCCTTCTATTAATCGGATTCTACACCGATTCAAGCTTTAATTCTTCATAACCAGAATCTCACTTATTTTTGTTGCCGTTAATGCCCACCGAAAAGGTCTACGAAGCTTGCTCCGGATTGCACTCAGAGCATTGGCTCCAATAACAGCTGTTGCTGATATGGGATCAAAATAACGCAGGACTTCTCTCCCCTCGATGGTATTGGTACTGGTAACGATCATGGTGTATGATGAATACTGTTTTAAAAGCCCGAAAATAAAGGATCGCTTTGATTAAAAAATACGGGAAGCCGTAAGGAGGGTATAAAACCTATACAGCCATTCTTGGCAGAATGGCTGTATGCGTTTATTTTTATGAACAATTTAATTTACGTGTTACATTTTTAATCTTTTTATAACACGTAATTACCACGTGTTACATTTTTAATCTTTTTATAACACGTAAAACACAAAATGCTATTCCTATATCAATTTATGAAGATGAGCTGCTTTGTTTAAAAAATCATATAGCTCTATATTTATATAAAAATTTTCTTTTCCAATTTTCTGTAAATAAACCAATTTGAGCGCTACCAATTGATCCAAATAACGAGAAGCCGTCTGACGGGAAATACCGAGATCCTCAACAAAAAACTCAATTTTAGTATAAGGATGCTTAAATAAGTTATTTATTAAATCTTGAGAATAAATTTTTGGGAGTTCACTTCGAATTTTATTTTTATAAAACTGCATTATTTCTTTGATTCCTTTAACAATTTCAATTGTTTGCACGGAGGTCTTTTCAACAGCATCTAACATAAACATAATCCACTTTTCCCATTCACCAGAGTCTCTTGTATATTGCAATAACTCATAGTATTGAGCCTTGTTCTGATTTATATATCTACTTAAATATAAAATAGGTAGACTTAAAAGGTTTTCCTTAACCAAATATAGAATATTTATTATACGACCTGTCCGACCATTACCATCATAAAATGGATGAATGCTTTCGAACTGATGATGAATAATAGCCATTTTCACCAATGCATCTAAATCTGATTGTTCATCATTATTGATAAACTTCTCAAGGTTGGACATTAAATCTTCAATTTCAATAAAAGTCTGAGGTGGGGTATAAATGACTTCATCAGTCTGATCGTTTTTTAAAGAGGTGCCCGGTAGTTTCCTAAAACCAGATCTCGTTTCCTCCAATATAGCTTGAATGGCAATAATATTATTAGAAGTTATTAACCCTTTATTAATAACTAATTCGTAACCACTTTTTAAAGCTGTCGCATAATTAAAAACTTCTTTAGCTGCATGACTAGCAAAATTATCAGTAATTGCGTCACTGCTAAAAAGTTCATCTTGCGTAGTTATAATGTTTTCAATGGCAGAACTATCTTTTGCTTCTTGTAACGCGAGTGTATTAATAATAATTTGTTGATTAGGAATGGTCTCGGAGACTCCATTCAGTTCTGCTAAAGCTTTATGAGCAGAAACTAATTTTTTTAAAACTATTTTTGTTTCGAGATCTACACTTAACGGTAAATTTGGGATAGTATAATTACTCATTACGTATTAATTAATAAAAGTCTTAAATATAGTTCTGTATCAAAAAATAAATTTAATACACGACGAGTACAACAACATCATAGTTAGCTATATTACAATCGTATAGAATACTCCTTAAAGCCATCAGTTGACACAAACTTAGTAAATATTTACGACACCATAATATCCAATAGATAGATACTGAATCCTTTACTTTATTAATAATAAGATGCTTTTATGTAGTTTTTACAGTTTGTTTTCATAATTGCGGGAGCGCCCACCGAAGAATCCCGAAGGGATCTGCGAAGCAAACAAGACTAAGCTCGCTCCGGATTGCACTCAAAGCATTGGCTCCAATAACAGCTGTTGCTGAAATGGGATCAAAATAACGCAGGACTTCTCTCCCCTCAATGGTATTGGTACTGGTAACGATCATGGTGTATGATGAATACTGTTTTAAAAGCCCGAAAATAAAGGATCGGTTTTATTAAAAAATACGGAAAGCCGTAAGGATGGTATAAAACAAATAAAGCCATTCTTGACAGAATGGCTTTATTTGTTTATCTATATGATCTATTTGATTTATTTCAGTTTTTCAATCTCGTCGATGGTAAGACCGGTACCTTTTGCAATATCTGCAATAGGTAAGCCCATCTTTTTAAATTTTAAAGCTGTCTCAATGGCTTTTTTGTGTTCGCCTTGGGCAATACCTTCTTTTAAACCTTCTTTTAAGCCTTCTTTTAAACCTCGATCATGTCCAAGACGCTGAGCAGTAGAATAGGTATTCTCTGCATCACGCTTATGTTTTAAACTTGCTTCGTATGCCATCTTATCCTCCGGTGTTAATTTTGCGACTTCGCCTATGTCAAAGATAAGACCAAATACCCGCTTATCCAAAAAATCCGGTATTTTATCAAGTTTACTCATGTTTTTCAATAGATATAACCACATATCCATATCTGTCTTTATATCAGCCTCATTCTTATTAAAACTTGGCAATACTAAGAGCTTATAACCAAGCTTTTCATAAAAAACACGATTACTCTGCTTATCGCAAAGAGCAACATCGTAAAAATACTTTCCCGGTTCTGTTTCTCCTAACTCAAATTCTAAGATGCCAATAAAATATACTTCGGGAAGTTCGTATGTATTTCCCTTATAGCCCCTGGGTATAAGTTTATTGATAAGCCTGGAGGTATAAAAAACGGTCCGATCTTTAAAAAAATCTTGATAAAGCTGTTGCATCTCTATAATGAAATGCTCACCATCAATACCCGTACAATACAGATCGAAAATAACCTTACGCTCATTTTCAACATCGCCCCCCTGCTCCACTGGCCGATAATGAAGATCTTGAATAACTTTCTCTCCCTCAAACAGCCCATTTAAAAATCCAATTAAAATCGGCTTATTTTCTTCTCTTCCAAAATAAAATTTAAAGCTCCAGTCGCCACTAAAACCAACATACTTGCCCATGTTACTTTTTGTTTTTTTCATAATAATATGGTTTAATTAAATAATTAATTAGATAAAGCAAACATCAGAAAAACTAAAATTATTAGCCGGTTATTAAACGTTTGTTGTCGATAGTAGTCGTTTGTTGTCGGCTAGCTGGCAACAAAAGCATCAACTTGTTAACCTAGTCTTGCTTTCCGGACACAAAAAAAAGCCACATCTTACGACATGGCTTCTAGTTAATATATGGATTAAACTTGATTACTTATAAGAATTGATCGATTGGGATACTTTCCAATTACCACCGTCATTTACCAGTGTCACAAGATCAGTTTTAGTAAATCCTTCAAACTGCATCGTTACTTTGGCGATCATATAGTCACCAGACTCCTGTACGATAGAGGTGCTGGTTTTACAGTTTAACTGCTCTCCTTTTTGTTTCTTCAAGAAGGAAATAACTTCTGAACGGCTATTGGTTTTATCTTCGGATGCCTGTACTTTTTGACTGAAGTCTGTTGTAAACAATTGCTCTACTCCTGCAGATTGTCCTTCTGTCATAACCGCAACATAATGATCAATGGCTAGATCTGCTGTATATAGATTAACGACTGCTTTTTTAGGGTTTGATACCTCTGGTTTGCCTGCTGCCATAGTGAATGTTGATACGGCGATCAAGGCTGCTGCTGCGAATGTTTTTGCTAAAGTTCTCATAATGTCTTTATGTTATAGTTTGTTAGTTCTTATTTGTTGATTCAAAAGTAGGGTGTAAATCGTCCTTACCCTATGGCAATTAGACTAAACCAACTAAAAACTCGGTAAATGATGGAAATGGATAGGTGAAATTATTTTAAACTTTTTTGAACTATTTTATTCGACAGGTGTTCTTATAATACAAAGCGATAACAAACATACTTTCAACAGGAAAGTGTAAAACGATAAATGACGTAGTACAGTAAATAAATCCAATTGCTTGAAAACAATTTGGATGATGAAACAAAAAAGAGGAAACGATAAGAAACATAAAAATTACTGTGCAGTTAAACGCCAAGATAAAGGGTCTAATGAGAATTAGGGTCTTTTGATTTGTAAAAGCTGATTAGATTTTAGTTCTTGTATGAGTGGTCTACTGCTGAAATCGCATTGATTTGGTGATCTGATTAATTAAAAAATACGCGAAGCCGTAGGGATGGTATAAAACCTATACAGCCATTCTTAAAAGAATGGCTGTATAGGTTTTTTTATGATCTATTTGATTTATTTCAGCTTTTTAACCATTGTGAGTGAAAATCTAGAAGCAATAACCAAAGCCGATATTTAAATAAATGGGTCTCATGGCGAATGAAATTGTTTTAAAATCAGATTTAAATATATCGTTCAATCCGAACGATAGATCTGAAAAGACATTGATATGTGGTGATGCACGCCAGTATCCGCCAGCTTGCAACCCATAGGAAAAGCTTCTCAAATTATTAGAAAAATCATACGCAGCAGTTTTATCATCACTAAAAACAACTTTATTACCTGTAGCCCCACCTTCTCTCAAATAACCATCGTACACATAACCAGAAAATTCTTTTTCCAATAGAAAAGACCAGAATGTACCTACAGAATATCCCCATCGATCATTGAGTATGTGGGTAGCTAATATGGGAATGGTCAAGTAGGAATTAACAACTTGTGTTGAAACTCCTCCTGTCCAATTGCCCGCTACACGCTCACCATTGTCTCCAAGGATCTCCATGCTATAGTTCTTAACACGGGCATCGGTTTCCATAGCCTTATTTTCTAATTTTATTCCACTTTTTATTCCCCATGATTTGCCAGCTCCAAACATATAGGTGGCACTACCTTCAACACTAAAATTTAGTTTGGGGCTGAAGCTGTTAATTTTCCTGATTTCGGCCGGTAGCGGCAACGGGCTAAATCCGCCAATATTGATTCCTGTACGTATTTCGTACTTAAAATTTTTATTGGATATAACCTGATCGTTTTCTGTTGCAAATTGCGACTGTGCTATACCTCTATTTCCGCCAAACAATAGGATGACAACAAGTAATATGAATTTTGCGGGGTTATTTTTCATCATCATGTACAATTTCAATCTGGTCAATAAGAAGTGTACTGCCTTCGGCTCCAGCAAAGGTATCGCCGTCAATACTTGAGGTAAATACTAAGGTCAAGCTATACTTTCCATCTTTTAATTTTTGCTCATCAATTACTTTTCCTGACGAGAAATTTAGGGGAATATAGAAAGGAGTCCACTTTTGTGCTTCAACTCTTCCTTCTTGTGCAATACGGGCTATCCCTAAAATATTGGGATGGGTAAACCGATTGGTACCGTCCAGATACTTAAGATTGGCATCGGTCTCAAAGAAAACTGCGTAACAGTCCCAGGAATCCCGCTTGTCCGGTTTTTCAATACCGCCTTCTTTAAAAACAGCTCCTGCTTGATATTTGAAAAATCCTGTGACTGCAATTGGAACAAAATCCACAGGCATTCCTAAACGTAAACTTTTCAATGGGTTGATAATGGAATTTCCCAAATCAAACTCCCCGATAAAGATATTGCCCGCAGCAAGCGGTTTTCCCATTGCCGAACCTAAATTGCCTGTCGAGCGGGTTACCATTTGTACCCCCTGCCCTTGCTTACCATTTAACAATCTGGCTGTTGGAAAATCTTCAGGGCTGCTGCCGACACCTGTAAGGCTAAACCCTGCATTGCCACTGCCCCAGTCCATAATACTCTGATTATTTTGATCTACTTCATAGAAAACATCATACTTTCCATTTTCAATTTTTACATGCTCAAACTCATACTTTGATCCAACTGCCGATGTGATATAGGACACCTCATAGATCTTTTTAGACTGGCCATCTTCTGATGTCACGGTATACAATTGTGGTAGGATAAAATTACGAGCTGTTCCACTTGCCGGTGATATCGTCGCTCCAGCTGATAACGTAAAAAATGGTGCTTGTTCTGTGAGATCCACATATGACTTTACGAGTATCTGAATACGCTCATTTTGAATAATGGGATCTTTTTTAAGTATCTGATGGTCTACCTCACAGGTCAAAATATCTGCTTCGGCATTAGGTAACTCATCTTTTATACAGGAAATGCACAGAATAGAATAAATGATGATAATAAAAGATGGAATAGATTTCATAAAACCTGGATCGAATTACAGATACGGCACTTTGGGTCTAAAGAACCGTATCTGAGTTTATAATTATTTTTTTAAATCACTAAAATCCAGTTGTTCCGTAAAGGCTGGTGTTACTTTTTCTATCATTTTAGTACTTGTAATGGAAAACTCCGATTCTAAAGCGATGTCCTGACTCGATTTCCCTACTAGTACCTGATAAACCCCGGCATCGGCTATCCATTGGCTTTTTTCTGTATGAAAAGAAGCGATTTCTTTAGCTCCTATTACGAATTCTAAAATTTGAGATTCGCCAGGTTGCAACAGCTTTGTTTTACCAAAATCGACCAGAACTTTAGCAGGCTTGTCGATACTTCCTTTTGGAGTCGCAACATAGAGCTGAACTGCCTCCTTACCCGCTACGCGGCCACTATTGGTAACCTTTACTGTTGCTTTAATTTGATTTTTAAATTCTTTTGCATCCAATTTAAGATCACTATAATTAAAGGACGTGTACGACAATCCGAATCCAAATGGATAGGCTGTTGCAATATTGAAAGTATCGTAATAACGGTAACCGACATAAATCCCCTCCGTATAGTGAATGTCTTTATGTTCTGAGGCTGGAGTTGCATAGAAACTTTTTGCCGATGGCACGTCTGCATAAGATTTTGGAAAAGTTGCAGTTGTCTTTGCTGAAGGATTGACCTTTCCACTAACGATATCAGCTAAGGCGTTTCCTCCCTCAGCACCAGAGAACCAGGTTACTAAAAGTGCATCAGCCTTATCATCCCATGAGGTATTCATAACACTACCGATGTTAAGCACCACGATGACTTTTTTTCCAGCGCTTTTGTAAGCTGCAGATACACGGTTTAAAAGGGCTTCCTCTTCCTTGGTTAAGTTATATTCGGTGTCCACATTTAAGTCTTGCTCTTCTGCAGAATTGCGACCAAATGTCAAAATAGCCACATCAGTATTGGCAACGGCATCATTTAATTCATGATCTGTGACATCCAACTGTGCAATTACACCCAAAGGCGCCAGTGCATTGAGCTTGGCTCTTCGCTCTTTATCTTTTTTCTCTTCAAGCTCTACATAGGGAACATATTTTTCCAGTAGAGGCTTATGAAGAGTGTAATTGGCATTTTGTAAACCTTTATAAACAGGAACATTATATGACGTTGTTACTTCACTACTACCAGTACCGCCAACAACTAAGTGATAGGATCCTACACCGAATGTCGCAATACGGGTATTTGTTTTTAAGGGAAGAGCAGCTGCATTCTTAAGCATAACTGTACCCTCTGCGGCGATCATTCGGGAAAGAGTAGCATGTGACTGTAGATCTGGTGCATCGCTATACTTATATTTAAGCGGAGATGGCGATTTTGAAACCACACGAAGTACATTGCGTACTGCAAAATCCAAATCCTTTTTCGAAAGTTTACCCGACTTGACATCTTTTAAGGCTGCTTCCAACTGAATTTTTGATCCGGGCATAATCAAATCATTACCCGAGCGGATCTGAGCTGAAACATCATTAGACTGATTACCGGCCCGAATAACTTCTACACTTGGAAACCCGGAATACCAATCGGTCATAACCAGTCCTTTAAAGCCCCATTCTTCACGTAAAATTTGATAATTAAGATCTCTCCTCTCGCTGGTGTACTGACTATTAATTTTGTTATAGGAAGTCATGATCGTCCAAGGTTGAGATCCCTTAACGGCCAGTTCGAAAGGTCTGAGGTATAACTCCCGCATAGCACGTTCGCTCACTAAAGAATTACTGAAAAGTCGGTTGTTTTCGGCGTTGTTTGCCGCATAATGTTTAAGTGATGTACCGACACCTAGCTGTTGTACTGCATTGATTAAATTTGATGCCATGACCCCAGATAGTATTGGATCTTCGGAGATATATTCAAAATTTCGACCTCCTAACGGATTGCGGTGTATATTGACTCCAGGTGCTAGTAAAACATCAATACCATATTCTTTTGCTTCTGTTCCTAAAGCATTTCCAAGTTGGCGTGCCAGATCCTTGCTCCAAGTTGACCCTAAAACAGTCTCACAAGGAAACGCAGTCGCATAAAAAGTTTTTGTACTGCCTTCACGAATTGGATTGATACGGAGCCCTGAAGGTCCATCACAAACAATGATATCAGGGATACCCAATCGTTTAACATCGTGAGTCTGTCCACCAGCTCCCGGTACTCTTCCATCGATGACTCCGAGATTTCCGACATTATCCATTCCCCGGCCGATAACCAGAGCTACTTTTTCTTCATCAGTCAGCTTTAACAACAGCTGATCGATTTCAGAATCTGTAAATAAAACTTGTTGCTTGGAAGACAAAACATTTGATTTTTTCTGAGCATGGGACATAAAACCTGACAATAAAAGGACCAACAGAAAGGATGTAGTTTTTTTCATAATTTTCTAATTAAGAATTCGCCAAAGTCAATATAACAACACATGGAATTGTGTTTATATCAAAAATAAATCATACAGCGAAACACATCAATACGTGTTTTCACGTATTAGTATAAAAATTACAAATTACGCAACAAAATAAACAACACAAACAGTTAGCTAGTTGTAAATTTCCTCTAAAGTCATCACCCGATTCATGAGTGCGTATAAAATGACACCTACAAAATTTTTTGAATTTGTTCTTGCCATCAGATTTTTTTTGTGAACCTCCACAGTGCGTAAACTGATGTTTAGTTTTTCAGCTATTTCTTTACCACAAAGTTCCTGCGCCGCAAGTTTGATAATATCTTTTTCCCTAAGTGAAATATAAACGACATCATTGAACGTGTACTTACCTTGTCTAAAAAGTTTGACTTTTTCTAAAAATCCATCGGGATCATGCTCTTCATGAAAGACAATGTGCGGACCAATATAAATTTCTTTAGCTGTTCGGATAGACATCTTTTTATCACGCTCAAAATGCTTTATTTCCTGAGCATTAAGCGTTCCACACAGCTCTCTTTGCTGGTCGAATAAATTAAAAATAACAATGCGAATTTCAGGAAAATTCTCTTTTAGTAATCCATAAAAAGGTACGGTTATACAATGGAGCAATGCTTGACTTGCGAAGAGCACATCTACAGGTTGTTCCAGCAAATCTTGCATCAATTTATCGGGAGAAGATATTGTGAACAAAACGGCCTCATCTTCAAAATTAGATGAAATCTCATGCACTTTTCGTACTAATAGTTTATAATGATCTGTAACACCAAGTTTAATCATAAATGGCTATAAAATATCTCAAAATAGGTTTTATGCAAATAGGTATTGTATTTACAACGGGAATCTACTACTTAACCAAATTTAAATATTTTCAAATTAATTTCAAATACTAATAATTAATTTAATACTAGCTATATGGCTATCGCTTGATCTATGTCCAGGAAATCAAAATAACGGAAGAGCGTGGCTCGACGATCTTTGAATTCTTGATCCTCTCCTGTTTCATTCATTGCCTTGAAGAGCAAGGGAACAAATTCGGTCAATCGGGATGTAGCTATAAATTCTGCTGTTGCATTGTCCATCGTATAGATACCGGTATAGCGTTCTATGATCAAGCTTGCTTTGACTTTGTTCTTAATAACAGATCCATCAATATCTCCACCTACCGCTTCTGCTTGTATATGTTGAATTTCACTGAGCAATACAGGTGTACCGATAGCGGTGATCATAAACGATTGGGGTTCCTTTGCCGGAGAGTTCATCAATATTGACGCTGAAGCCTATAACAGCATCTGCCCGATAGCTACGCGCATTTTGCTTTAAAGACTCCACTACGCTCTTATATAGCTCCTGTAATTTGTTTTCATAATTACGGGACCGCCCACCGAAGAAATCTACGAAGCTCGCTCCTATTTCACTCAGAGCATTGGCTCCAATAACAGCTGTTGCTGATATGGGATCAAAATAACGCAGGACTTCTCTCCCCTCGATGGTATTGGTACTGGTAACGATCATGGTCTATGATGAATACTGTTTTAAAAGCCCGAAAATAAAGGATCGCTTTGATTAAAAAATACGGGAAGCCGTAAGGAAGGAATAAAACATCTAAAGCCATTCTTGACAGAATGGCTTTAGATGTTTTACTTATATGATCTATTTGATTTAATTTACGTGTTACATTTTTAATCTTTATATAACACGTAATTAACACGTGTTACATTTATAATCTTTTTATAACACGTATTCATGAGAATCACTAAGAGCCTGTGTGCTCATTACTTTGGCACAGATGCTCAATAGTTATATCTTTAAAATATTTTTATTACTTTACCATCCTTTAAAAAGATATTATCAATCTTTCTCGTACCAAAAATACCTAATCTTTTCAACTTTTTGTCTTCTAGATTGTATTCTAAAAGTTCGAAATTGACAGTATGGAAATATAGATTATTTAGTGATAGAATCATCTTAGATCCTGATAAATTGTCTTTTTCTGACAACTTTAATAAGACTTCATTCGAATGACTTACAGGATCAAACAGGTAAATTTGATTATCAAAAGTATAATAAATCAACTTCCCCTTCCAGATTAAGGGTTTCATTCTGTCTTCAAAATTCACCCGTTCGGAAAACTCGATATTAAGGGTGTTTCCTTCCAATATAAAAATCTTTCCGCCATTATAATTACCATTTAAGCCGACAAATAACTTATTACCTATGACAGTTAAATACGTATATCCGGAGCCCAGATTAACCTTTTTCAAAAGTTTTCCAGTATCAAGATTTATCATGCTTATGGAGTTACAATTCCAATTTGCTACATACAAATTTCCGTTCAAAATCTCCATTGAATAAGGGGATACATCTGGATGTGCGCATACTTCTGAATAAGTATAAGGAATTTTGAGTTTCTCCTTTCCCGTCACCTTATCTAAGATAATAAATCCGTTATTCTTTAAATTTAGTATAACTTCATTTCCTCTAATTAAAACAGATTTAACAATGCTTATCGTTTCTAGTTCCCATATATTTCGTTGCTCTGTTAAATCATAGCACACAAATTTTTTATTTGATTCAGAAAAATATAATTTTCCACTATTAAGAATAGGTGAATAATAAAATAAATCATTAACAGATAACTTCTTTATTACATTATTTGTTCTCAAATCTTCAATTATAATACTTTTTGAAAAAGTATTATAAATAAGGGTATCGCCATGTAATACTGATGTTAATATATCTCTATTATTTTCTGTGGTGACAGATTTGTTCTTGCAACTTATTATTAAAATAACAAGAATAATATAAAATATATGCTTCATAATTTTAACCATTTGGGTCTTCAAGTTGAATTGGATCGTCTTCAAAAAAAGCAAACTTCACAGATATCATATGAACCATTGGGTCTTTCTTTAAATGTCTTGTAGCTACAACATGGGCAAGCAAACTTTTCTGTTACCATATTTTCCACCAAGGTTTTTTGTTCTCAAAATGAATAAAACTTCCACCCGTCAAAGTTTTTGTGTCAAGGTCATACTGAAACTCAATCCATTCGTCAGCATCATTAATTGGATAAAACGCTAATCCCGATACTAAATTATTTTCAACTTTAATTTCTTTTAATCCATCCCACGAAATTGGTTCTGTATTCCAATGTGTTCCATCTTGCTCAAAAATTGTCAGATCGATCTGGTCTTGAAATACATATCTATTTTTACTTGCTTTAAAAATATCGCAATAGCCAACTCCGAAAACGTCGATAGGTTTTGTGTCGTTGGGATTCATTATGTAACAAGTGCCACGAGCAATTACTAACAAGTTTTGAGTTTTTTCAATTTCTATAATTTCTGCAAAGTCTGTCCAACCTGGTTGAAAGTTCGCTACCCATTCTGTGCCGTCATTTTTATAGAAACGAACAGGAAAACCTTCGGAATAAAATGGTTCTCCACTTTCTGTTACAGACACATACATTGGTCCATAAACTGGCAAAGAAGCCAATATTTCGTATGCCTTTTTTGTCGTCATTCAGTTTTTCGTAGTGTAATACCTGCAGTCAAGCATATTGTCAAAACTCTTTTGTTATTTCCTCCAAATCATAATTACCTTACTAGTTATTTCTTTTTGAGAACCACTTCAAGTTCAAATATTGCATTTTCCTTTATAATTGGGTCATCAACTTTTGTTAACAAATTTAACTTTTGAACTGCTTCAGGTGTATTAATTGCACTTAATGCCCATATACATTTTTTTGCTATAGCTCTCATTTCGTCGTAATCAGGAACGTCAAGAGCAAATTCATATAATTTGTTCACACTTTTAGGGTCTTTAATTAATTCAAGAACGGTTATAATGTCCTCTTCAGAAATGTGCCATTTCTCATCTAAAAGTTGTAGCAAAATATCTGTATAATCACTATCTGCTCCATCAGTAGAAAGAACGGCCAATGTATTAGCTAATCCCTTTTCATCTTTATTTGTAACATTGTTTTTCAGTAAAGAAAGTGTTTCTTTTTTAAACTGTAAATTTTCCCCCTCAGGGAACTTATCCCAATAATTATCGAAATAATCATCCCTATTAAATAGTCCTTTATAAAATTTCCAAAAATCAAACATTACTTAATTATTTTAAATCTTTTAATCAAATTATTAAATGTATGTATATTAAACTGTATACTTAAATTCATTCCCCCTTATTCTGATTTCCACAGTAAACTACCCTAACTGCTCAACCGCATGCCACTCCTGCTGTTCTGTGCATTACAGCAACTTGATTAAAGTAATTCATGGCATATGGCTTCATATTAAACTTAGCAAATACATCATAACATTATTCCTGTAGGTGAGATCTTGAAGATTTCGCACTGGAAGAAAAAAATCACTCTTTTATTGATCATGCGCTTCGTTTATCCTTTTCATTATTTTGTAACCGATATAATCCTCTATTTTTTTGTAATTTGGATATCTGTAATACTCGTTCCAATAACTTGCAACTCTACTTTTTGTTTGATCCCAATATTTTATATTGTTAAATATCAACTGCTTATATTGATTAATACTGCTATCAGTTATATGCTTATCAAGTTCAAAAAGTATTTCAATAACATATTCTCCAAGTAATTGCAATTTAAAAAATATAACCCATTCGTGGTCAAAACCAAATAAGTATTTTAGTCGCTTTTCTCTAATGTATCCATTGTGATGTCTCGAGTATATGCAATTCAGGATTTGTTTCTGCGTTTCGGTCAATTCATTTTCAAGTTCTACACTTGGTTCCGCAAAATAAATTCTTGAAATTAAACAAATGACTTCACCTGTCGTCAATTGAATGTCTGTCAATTTTCCATGTATTCCATTTTTAACTTTGTATCGTTGTTCATATGGATCACCATAAATTGGTTCTGCCAATGGCATTATAGCTAACACTTTTTCAACGTCTGAACACAAAAATTCCGGAAATAATTTTTTTAATTTTTGGCAATATTCATTCGTCAAGTCAGTTTCTTTGTTTTCTTGTTGACAAAGTACTTTGCTATATTTTGAATTGTCCATATTATGACGGCTAAAGATGATATACTAATTTTCTTCCCCTATAAAGAGTAAATCCTAATTCAAGCTGGTGATCTAACAATATTACTTCTTTTTTATTAGACTTTCACTTTTCTTAATATGGATTCTCCGTTGCCACAATAAATGACTCTGCAGTAAGCAAAATTATATTTTATTGAACTTTTGGTTATCAACATAATCCTCATCGTCTGTCAATTGCTCTATCGCAACCTTTAGCAAATAAATATTGAACTAATGAACCTTTAATTTATTCGCGGATCTATCCAGAACAGATCACGGAGTTGCAGAAGTTCTTCTCTGTGCATCAAGTTATAAACCAGCTCATCTTTCTCTTCTAAAGGAATCGTTATTTGTTGATCCGTTCCAAGTAAAAAAATGGTTAAAATAGCATCCTTGTCATATATCGAGATATCTGACTGTACCATAGTAACATCATGTTTGTTAAACCATTCTCTTGCCTGCTCTTGATCCAGACAGATCAGGGAACGGGTTAGATCTTCAAGATCTTGGATCTCATCGATCATATGAGTGGGGTAATTTACGCCAATATAAGTTAAATACAGAAGATGATTGCCAGTGCGCAAGGCATAATTACGTATTAAGACCCGCTTCGGATCGAATGAAAAAACATAATATTCTGGATTGGAGATAAAGTTATACTGCTTGCCGTAAAACTGGATCTTATCCTCCAATTCCCCTAAATGATCTATTTCAATAAATACTTCTCCTAAAAGCTGCCTCTCATCTATATTGTCTAGTGCATGGTCAATGACCAATAGCGCTTGCTCTTCCATCGGAACAATGCTTCCACTACAATATAGGTGTAACAAATAATCGTCAACATCAGGTACAGTTAACGGATACCATGGTGGGTTTTCGTCGTCAACTGTATTTTTAGATGTTAAAATGTTATAACCGTTACGCTTTAATTCTAATAGTATGACTCTGCTCAGGAGTACATACTTCATAAGATCTCTTGAGGATTTAGTGACTGACGATAAAACTATAAACGGTTGTGGTATTTAAGAATTAATGGTATTGCTATTATATTGGAAAATCAGGATATCTATCTAAATTTGATTTTTCACTAAAAACCTGTAAATTCATTGGAATTAACCCTCGCTCAATTATGCACAATATCGATTTGTTTAACCAATATAGAAACCTCAAACCAAAAAGAACATTTTTAATTTTTATACTTTTAACTATTTTCTATAATACAAGCTCTGCACAAAAAGATCCGCAACTTAGGGATGCATTGTCAATCATCACAAAAGCATCGATTTCCGGAGATGTTGAAGGTATTCTGAGCCAAACTTCTTTCCGCTTAATTAAAAGTATGGGCGGAATAGAACAAGCAACAAAACTGACTAAGGAAGTCTATTCTTCGCTTACAAATTATGGAATTAAATTTGATTCTGTCATCAATTACGTTGATATGGAGATCTCAAAAATTGATGGGATAGCATATTGCTTTATTCCTCAAGTATTGGTAATGTCTATGCCTGAAAAAGACAAAATAGCTATCACTTCAGCGAACTTATTAGCGTTAAAAGAAGGTGAACCAGAAAGATGGACTTTCTTAAATTTCAATAAAATGGATCAGGAAAAAATTAATTTGTTTCTTCCCGAATTTAACGGTAAAATTACTCTTCCGAAAGGTTTAGAAAAAAAAACATTAGTTGTAGGGAAAGAAGAAGTAGGAAAAACTGTTGAGCAGATGATGAAACTTATAGATGAATCTGTCAAAAAACGCGACTAGTTTTAAGCCAGCTAAAAGTAAGATATGAAAACAAATACTCAAGAAAAATTTGAAAAGCTCATAAAAGAAGGTTTTCATGATACTTTAAAAGGACTGGGCTTTAAAAAGAAGGCTAATAATTTCTATCTACCCCTTGAAAAAATAGGTCACATAATAAATATTCAAAAAAGTTATTACAGCACCAAGGATGATATCAATTTCACAATTAACATTGGAATCTTTTCACCTGAGTATTGGCTAGCCTGTTTTAATTTCCTAAATAAAGAAATTCCAACATTTCCAACCGAACCCGAATGTTTAATAAGAAAAAGAATTGGAGAGATTAAGGATTTGCCAGATGTGTGGTATAATATAAATGGTCTGACAGATGTCGATGAGCTCATTGTTGAAATGAAATATAATATTTCAGATTTCATTTTACCATTCTTTGAAAAATTAAACACTGTGGAGAACCTTATCAACGAACTAGAAATATCTGAAGAATCGTTATTACATACTGTAGCTAAAATGAAATTCTTTGCTGAGCTAAAGATCGTTGATAAAGCCAAAGGCGAATAGAAAAAATATCCAAAGAATAATAGTTGTCCGATCAAGTTTAGATCTCCAGATAATGCTGCTATTGTTTTTCTGGGGAGGAATCATAAAATTAGGAGACCGTCATTTTTACCAATGAAATTATAAAATTGATTGATACCCATTTTGTAATCAAATCAATTTATTAATCATAGTCCAAATCTTATTATTACTTATATTCTCATAAACTTGCTCTCCAATATTAAATTCTACATTACGATTGCAAGAGGCCCATCTTTAATTACTAAACTTGAGCTACCTGGGAAATCACCCTCTGATAACCTAGCGATCAATCTATTTGAAATATAAATCAGTGCAACAACTTTATTATCCAAGCCCCACTTGATTTTTATATTGGTTTCATCATCAAATGTTTCGATATTCTCTTTGATAAATTCAATAGGATTTAAAAATGGTAAATTATCTGGACTGTGCCATTCTGCTTTAACCGGGCTTTTCATTGTATTATATAACCAGATATCACCAACGATTTTATTGTTAATGTATAGGTATGCATAACAGACCTTACCATCATCTTCTATTAGGAGAGAATATTCTGGCTTTAAATCATAAACAAACTTTTTAAAATAGGTCATATTTATTAAGCAGATTGTCAAAACTTTTTTATTATTTCCTCCAACTCATACCTACTTCCTTTTCCCATTTTTTCATTTGCCTAATTTTAAGGACATAAAAACTAATTGGCAAAGAAACTGAATACTTAGCAAGTTTTTTCAACAGTATTTTACTAAAAATCTCAAAATTACATTGACCTCCATCTGAATAAATTTCCATATAAATTTCAAAATTAGTAGCAGAGTTCTCAATAAACAATCTATAGTTATCCTCGATAAACTTTACAAAATCATTTTCATAATCTAAAATATTTTCCCCTGTTGAAAATTTATTAGGATGCCAAAATGAAATTCCACCATAATCATAAGTTCTATCTAAATCACAATCCCGTTTATCAGTTGATTTGAAATGTGAATCAATAATAAAATCGCCAGTAATTTTACCCATAAATTTTTCGGGAATTAAATTATCACCTGAAACTGAAATATAATATTTATAAATCATAATTAAATTTACCAGCCACAATTATTTAAAACCCATATCTAATACTTTCCAAAAATACTTTTTTAGTAGTATGATCAAAATAGAAATCTGCATTAATATTTCACTTTAATTCTTTTTTTTACGCCCTAAAAAGAAATTGGAGCATCGCCAAGATGATGTTTTCATTTATAAAGCTATCGTTTTGTGATTAAAATATTCAATTCTTCTATATAAAGAATTTGATCATTAATTCCATTTCTTTATTACCAATCATACATCGATCCTTTTACAGGATAATGCTACTATACATACCAAACTCTGATCATTAAAAATAACTAACTAGAGTCCAGCTTATTGCTATGGCTACATTAACAATCCCATACCAGTCTTTGTCTAAGCTAAGTACCTTCAATGCTGCCTTTTTTGCTAATAAAGATCCTGCTAACAGTTTCTCTACCTGATCGTAATCGATCAGATTGGAACTGCTGATAGCTTTTTTGCTAATGATCTTAAACTGCGCACCGGTTAAGTCATCGGACAGCAACTGTCCATAGAGTATGGATGCAGCTTGATCTTTGTCCAGGAAATCAAAATAACGAAAGAGCGTGGCTTGACGATCTTTGAACTCCTGATCCTCTCCTATTTCATTCATCGCTTTGAATAGCAAGGGTACAAATTCGGCTGTAGCATTGTCCATCGTATAGATACCGGTATAGCGCTCTATGATCAGGCTTGCTTTGACTTTGTTCTTAATAACTGATCCATCGATATCTCCACCTACCGCTTCTGCTTGTATAGGTTTAATCTGATTGAGCAATACGGGTGTACCGATAGCAGTGATCATAAACGATCGGTGTCCCCTTGCCCGAGAGCTCATCAATATTGACGCTGAAGCCTATAACCGCATCTGCCCGATAGCTACGCGCATTTTGCTTTAAAGATTCCACTACGCTCTTATATAGCTCCTGTAATTTGTTTTCATAATTGCGGGAGCGTCCACCGAAAAATCCCGCAGGGATCTGCGAAGCAAACGCTACGAAGCTGGCTCCTATTTCACTCAGAGCATTAGCTCCAATAACAGCTGTTGCTGATATGGGATTTTTGTGGTGATCGTTTTGATTAAAAAATACGGGAAGCCGTAAGGATGGTATTAAACGAATAAAGCCATTCTTGACAGAATGGCTTTATTCGTTTATCTATATTATTTATTTGACTTATTTCAGTTTTTCAATCTCATCGGTGGTAAGGCCTGTAGCCTCAGCAATTTGTTCTACTGATAACGCCATCTTTTTCAGTTTCAAAGCTGTCTCAATAGCTTTTTGGAATTGGCCTTGGGCAATACCTTCTTTTAAGCCTTCTTTTAAACCTCGATCATGTCCAAGACGCTGAGCAGTAGAATAGGTATTCTCTGCATCGCGCTTATGTTTTAAACTTGCTTCGTATGCCATCTTATCCTCCGGTGTTAATTTTGCGACTTCGCCTATGTCAAAGATAAGACCAAATACCCGCTTATCCAAAAAATCCGGTATTTTATCAAGTTTACTCATGTTTTTCAATAGATATAGCCACATATCCATATCTGTCTTTATATCAGCCTCATTCTTATTAAAATTTGGTAATACTAAGAGCTTGTAACCAAGCTTTTCATAAAAAACACGATTACTCTGCTTATCACAAAGAGCAAAATCATAAAAATACTTTCCGGATTCAGTTTCTTCTAATTCAAACTCTAAGATACCAATAAAATATACTTCGGGAAGTTCGTATGTATTTCCCTTATAGCCCCTGGGTATAAGTTTATTGATAAGCCTGGATGTATAAAAAACCGTTCGGTCTTTAAAAAAATCTTGATAAAGCTGTTGCATCTCTATAATAAAATGCTCACCATCAATACCGGTACAATAGAGATCGAAAATAACCTTACGCTCATTTTCAACATCGCCACCCTGCTCCACTGGCCGATAATGAAGATCTTGAATAACTTTCTCTCCCTTAAAGAGTCCATTTAAAAATCCAATTAAAATCGGCTTATTTTCTTCTCTTCCAAAATAAAATTTAAAGCTCCAGTCGCCACTAAAACCAACATACTTGCCCATGTTACTTTTTGTCTTTTTCATAATAATATACTTTGCTTAAATAATTAATGTTGCTAAGCAAACATCAGAAAAACTAAAATTATTAGCCGGTTATTAAACGTTTGTAGTCGACAGTAGTCGTTTGTTGTCGGCTAGCTGGCAACAAAACCATCAACTTGTTAATCTAGTCTTGCTTTCCGGACACAAAAAAAAGCCACATCTTACGACGTGGCTTCTACTTATTTTATGATTAAACTTGATTACTTATAAGAATTGATCGATTGGGATACTTTCCAGTTACCTTCGTCATTTACCAGTGTCAATAGATCAGTTTTAGTAAATCCTTCAAACTGCATCGTTACTTTTGCTATCATATAGTCCGCAGATTCCTGTACGATGGTGGTGCTAGTTTTACAGTTTAACTGCTCTCCTTTTTGCTTTTTCAAGAAGGAAATAACTTCAGAACGGCTATTGGTTTTATCTTCTACTGCCTGTACTTTTTGGCTGAAGTCTGTCGTAAACAATTGCTCTACTCCTGCCGATTGTCCTTCTGTCATAACCGCAACGTAATGATCAATGGCTAGATCTGCTGTAGATAAATTGACCACTGCTTTTTTAGGGTTTGCTACCTCTGGTTTGCCTGCTGCCATAGTGAAAGTAGATACTGCGATCAAGGCTGCTGCCGCGAATGTTTTTGCTATAGTGTTCATAATGTCTTTATGTTATATTGTTAGTTTTATCTTATTTGTTGATTCAAAAGTAGGGTGTGATTCGTCCCTACCCTATGGCAATTAGATTAAACCAATTAAAAACTCGGTGAATGAGGGAAATAGATAGGTGAAGTTGCATGGATCGATTCAAAATGCTAAATTCAGTACATAAATTGTTGTATAAAATATGATCAATGTTTATATAGATAAGTTGAAGAGGCATTATGAACAATACTTTGGTATTTCAGGAATTGTGCATAAAATTGATAAGGGACCAATAAATAAACTCGATCCTGAATTTTTCATATTAGAGTTTCCTCCCAATCAGATTCATAATATGTACACCTATTGTACAGTAGGAATGTCATTAAACAGGTGGGATGAAAACTTGATTGAGTTATTCATTTATGCCGCTGAAAAGAATTCATTACTTGTAGACCTTCTCTGCTACTGTGCAAACTACCATCGAAACGATGCGCCATTGAACTTACATCACACAGTTAATTTAGGACAACCTTGGTTGGGGGAATCGTTATGCGACCATGGCTTTATATCTTTTCCTTATCTGGAAAAACCTGACTTTGAGCAAATAGATATAGATCATAAAACCATCAAATGCTTTTGGTATATTCCTATAACAAAAGCTGAACGGGATTTTAAAATTGAATTTGGATATGATGCTCTAGAGACAATTTTTGAAGAAAAAGAATTAAATTATCTAAGTCCTGAAAGAGCCAGTTTAATTTAAAAATTAACATTTTTTGATTCAAGATTATTGTTCAAAATCTTATTACTATTCTTTCTTTTTGATCACTTCTCCACTTGATGATATTATATTGGTGAATGAATAATCATATACGCGGTGCAGTATTCCCATTTTCTTTAATATTTCTTCAGCATCAGTTCTTATGTTTATCCAGCTCGGATGTTCTTCCAAATATTCCCAATCCCATATCTCACTTGGCATTTGATCCACCTTAGTTTTGAACGTCAGTAGTTCTTGTTTGTATATGATTGGTATTAGCTTTTTCCTAAATACCGTTTCGAAGCACACAGGTGTATACGCATATTCCAATTCCTCATAAAGCTCTGTCATTGGGTTGAAAAAGGGAGATGCCATTAACGCTAGTTCTCTAGAGTTATAAGTGAACAGAATAAGCGAATTGACGATATTGGTATAGTAGAACTTGACGTGCTTGTCATACTCTTCCAATTCAGATTTTGTAAATCCTAATTTATCAACCTCGTCTATTTCATAAATTTTAGATGTTATCAGGTCAATTTGTTTTCGGCAATAATTTGCATCTTCATCTAGCCCTATTTCGTTAGCCAGCTGATATAGTTCAACCCACACTTCTTTAGTGAACTGTACGGTTCCGTTAATACCTAACTCTATCAGACTTTCAATTGTAAGCTCCCACTCCTCCTGATGGTTGTATTCTACACTTTGTTGAAAATATTGCTTATCAGCAAATGATTCATTAAAGGAATTAAGCAGTTTTCTTAATCTCTTCTTTATTGAAGGTTTGCTATTCCATCGTTTCAAAAAATCAAATGTACCCATTTTAAATAGACGCTTTATTATCCCTTATTAAATATGTTGATTAATGATGAATATTTCAGCATTTTATTCACATAAGAATTCCTTTCTTAAATCATAAAACGATTATTTAATATAAAACAATAATAAATTTTGAAAAACTGGTATTATGCAATAAAAATTTCAGCATAACAGTCGTGAAAAATTTATGTACAATAATATATTCGAAAGTAAAACACTGTTACGCTTTCTTCATAAACAAATGTTAACTTCGACTATAAACCAATTGATTATTAACAGCATAAATCATGTATAAAATTCTTATTCAAGAAATTATGGACTCCTCAACTCATGCAAATATTATCACCCATACAGACCGCATACGTTTTTTCATAAAGGATATATGAATAAAATTAACAAAAAAGTTGTCATAAGCCATAAATATTATTATAATTGAAAAAAAATACAATATTACTTAAACATTTGGAAACCAAAACCAAGTGATTCACACTAATATCATAATGAAAAACGAACATGTATGGCATAGTAACGAGAGTTTACTAGAGCGTCTAAAATTGGGCGATCTGGATGCTTTCAACGTTATCTATGAGCGATACTGGTCCGTTCTAGTGAATGAGTCCTTTAAACGACTTAATAATATGGCTCTTTGTGAGGAAGTGGTGCAAGATGTATTTATAGAGCTTTGGCAACAGCGAGCGGTGAGAGATATCCAGAATCTTGAAGCTTATCTGCGCACCTGTATGAAATTCAAAGTTTTTGAAGTTTACAGGAAAAACAGAAGAACAAAATCAATGCTCGAAGAAAATCTATCGTTAATTCAGGAACATGAGATTTCTGAATATGATCAATATGCTGAAAAAGATCTAAAATCTCTAATAGAACAATGGATTGCACATCTGCCACAGAAAAGAAAAGAAATCTTTAAAATGAGATATCTCGATGAACTATCTACCAAAGAAATAAGCGAAATGACTGAAAGTTCACAAAATACAATACAAAACCATTTAGGTATCTCCATTGCTAAATTAAGAAAATTGATCATTCAACATTTCTTAGTTTTTATACTAACTTTATTACACTAACTTTTAGTTAGTTATAAATAAATTTCTTTTAAACTAGTACGATCTTCCTATTTAAGTACACTGTATATATAAATACTGTACTAATCAAAAATGGAACATCATAACCCAAGGCTTCAAAGTCTCATAGATAAATACCTAAAAGGGAAATGCAATAAAGAGGAATCAGAAATTGTCGAAAATTTTTTTGAAAGTTTTTCGTCACGCCCAGATATCTTGGATCAACTTGATCATGAAAAACAGAATGAAATAAAAAGAAGAATCCAGGAAAATGTCGTAAAGAAAATTTCTCTAACACCCATCCGAAAAATCGGTATGATTAAACTTGCTATTGCCGCGACTGTAGCACTTTTCTGTATTTCTATTGCATATCAATATCTGTACAAAAACAGTAGCTTAAAAAATATAGAAATCAACTTAGCAAGTGGACAACAGCGCCATATTACCTTAGAAGATGGAACAAAAATTACGCTAAATGCATCCAGTAGAATTATTTATCCTAATTCTTTTAAAGACTCTTCTAAACGTGAAGTGATTTTAATCGGTGAAGCATTTTTCGATGTCGCTAAAAATCCAAAAAAACCTTTTATCATCCATACACCTAGAATGGAAATCAGCGTCCTGGGAACTGCTTTTAATGTTCGTGACTATGAAAATGAAAGAAATGCAGAAACTGCTTTAATACGGGGAAAAGTTTCGATATGGAAAACTGGCCATACGGATAAAAAATTTATCTTGAACCCGAATGAAAAGTTTGTGCTGTCTAATGCGGTTATCCATAACAATGCACAATCTACCAATCCAAAAGTTGTTTCTCTGCAAAATGCCACAGTTGCAGTCCAGCCTTTAGTTGTCTCAAATCAAGACGGTACTGCACTCGAAACAGAATGGATGCTTAAACGGATGACCATCCGTGATGAAAGATTGGCAGATATTGTTATAAAATTAGAACGTATGTATGGTGTGGAGATACAGATCTTAAGTAGTAAAATCGCAACTAAGCGCTTCTCTGCGACATTTGAAAATGAAGATTTAGACAATATCTTAAAAGCACTGCAGACGGTCAATTACTTCCAGATCAAAAAGACAGGTAACAATCAAATACAGCTATTTTAAAACAAACTAACCTACATAACTCATATGAACAAAACAGTACCTAAATTTAAAAAAGAATCCAGATTGGCACTGCTTCTGGTTTGTCTCAGCACAGTGCATGTGCAGAGTTTTGCCTATTCACAAACTGAAAAAATTGATGTATCCATAAAGTCTGGCAAACTGGAAGACGTGTTTCAGACAATAAATGAAAACAGTAAATACAAAATGTTCTTCAGCAAGGCTATACTTCCCAATTCAACAGTAAATATTATAGCTGACAAAATCAGTATCAAGGACGTGCTCTCAAAATCTCTTTCAGGAAGTAATCTGACCTGGGAACTGCTGGATAATAATATAATAGCCATAAAAGAAAAGAAACAAAGTCAGCTACATTTGGCCGGACAAGTACTTAATGAAAATGGCTCTCCGTTAGCAGGTGTGTCCGTGATAATAAAAGATTGGCAAAAAGAGGCATACCGGAATATACAGACAAGTACAGCTACTGATGTGAATGGACAGTGGGGATTGAGGATACCCAATGAAGATATCACCATCATATTTTCTTTCATGGGTTACCAGAAGGTGGAGGTCTCAGCCAAACAGCTTCTTGCAAACACTACTCCTATCCGGTTGAAGCCTGAAGAAGGCAGTTTAGAAGAAGTTGTCGTGATCGGATATGGAACAACAACACGTCGATTAAATACGGGATCCGTAGCTTCGATAACAGCTAAAGATATTGCATCTCAACCTGTAAGCAATCCTCTGGCTGCATTAGCCGGTAGAATGTCAGGTGTACTGATTGCCCAAAATAACGGTGTACCAGGAAGTGCGGTACAGATACAGATCAGAAACCAGGCTTCATTAAGCGGAACGACCTCAGGATCAATTCCTTTGTACGTTATTGACGGGGTGCCTTTCACTAATTTTAACGGCGGCCAACCTGCAACCGACAATCTAAACTCTTTTGGTATTTCTGGATCTTCTGGTGGTCTTAGTCCGTTTAGTATGATTAATCCTTCTGACATTGAACGTATAGATGTACTCAAGGATGCCGATGCAACAGCAATTTATGGTAGCCGTGGTGCCAATGGTGTGGTATTGATTACGACAAAAAAAGGATCATCGGGCCGCACCCGCATCGGTGTTAATTTTAACACCGGATTTACGGAAGTTAATCGATTTATCCCGATGATGGATCTGGATGAATACCTGACCCTGAGAAAGGAAGCTTTTGCCAATGATGGTACGGTACCAACAGCAACAAATGCTCCAGATCTTTTGTTGTGGGACCAGAATAAATCTACAGACTGGCAAAAAATGCTGATCGGTAATAAAGGTCATATTACCGATATGCAAGCGAATATGTCCGGTGGAAATGAGTCTACACGCTTTTTCTTTAACTCAGGATACAGACGTGAAAGCACGGTATTCTATGGCGACAGTAAAAATAGCAGGTTTACCTCTCGTCTAAATCTGGATCATACATCTGCAGACAAGAAGTTTAATGCGGCATTATCTGTAAGTTATGCCAATGACAATTCGGATATGCCATCTTCGGATATTACTTCCATGTACAACCTACCTCCCAACTATCCTATTTATGATGACAACGGAAGATTTTATTGGCTACCCTCATCAGCAGGTATCAATAATCCTATTGCTGTGCTCAACAGAAAATACATAGGAACTACGAATAACCTCATTTCAAATGCCAATTTGAGCTATAAGATTATCCCGGGACTGACTGTTAAAACAAATTTCGGATATACCATAACACAGCTCAACCAGAATAATCAGACACCGATTTCATCCCTAAATAACACCCTCACGAATCCGTTGGGATCTTCTGCTTTTTCCAATACAAAAGCTGAAAACTGGATTATCGAACCAACATTAGATTACGTCAAAAATATAGGTCAGGGCAAACTAACAGCATTGATCGGTACGAGTTTTCAGCAGAATTCCTCCCGTTCGCAAACAACTAATGGCTCCAACTACAGCAATGATGCTCTTTTAGGATCGCTTAGTGCAGCGGGAACTTTCACAGCGAACAATAATCTTGTTTATTATAAATATAATGCTGTATTTGGAAAAGTGAATTACGAATGGAATGAGAAGTATTTATTTAACGGAACATTCAGAAGAGATGGTTCTTCACGTTTTGGTCCAAAAAACAGATTTGGAAATTTTGGTGCAATCGGCCTAGGCTGGGTATTCGGAAAAGAAGATTTTGTGCAGGACAAGCTGCCTTTTCTCAGTTTTGGTAAACTGAGAGCTAGTTATGGTACGACCGGGAACGATCAGATATCAAACTATATGTATCTGCCGCTCTACTCCTCTGCTACGGCCTATCTAAATAATCCTTCGATGAACATTGGGACGCTACCTAATGAATATATCAAATGGGAAACGACCAAAAAGATGGAATTTGCACTGGATCTTGGCTTCTTGAGAGACCGTATCTTATTCACCGGTAACTATTTTAGAAATCGTTCAGGCGACCAGATAACCGACGTTATCCTAAGTACTCAGGTTGGGTATAACAGTTATAAGGCTAATCTTCCCGCACTTATTCAAAATACAGGACTGGAACTTGAATTGAATACCACCAATATTGCTACGGAAAATTTTACATGGAAAACATCGACCAACTTCACATTCTATAAAAATAAATTAGTGGAATTTCCGGGAATTGAAAATACATTCTATGCCAGCAGTTTTCTCGTTGGAGAGCCACTCAATCTAATCCGTCTTTATCATTATCAGGGTGTTGATGAAACAACTGGCAGAGCGACTTATGAAGACCGTAATGGTGATGGGGTTATCAATGCAGATGATCGTTATGTTGCTGACTTGGGAATACCATTTTATGGTGGATTTAACAATACTTTTTCATACAAGGGATTTGATCTGGGTGTATTTTTCCAGTTTAACCATCGATTTGGAGTAACCAAAATTTTAAATACAAGACCTGGAGCAATGGTTAACCAAAATGAATACTGGCTTGGAAGATGGTCTCCATCAAACCCAAATACAGATATTCCTGGTGCGATCATACCGTCATCACCGACTTCCACACCTGCAGGGGCTGCTTTAAACAATTCATACAATCTATTCAGTAGCTCTGATGCTGTTTACGGGGATGCATCTTATATTAAATTGAGATCTATAAATCTTTCCTATAACCTACCAAAAAACTGGACTTCACGATTGAAAATGTCCAATTGCAGTGTATTTATACAGGGTCAGAATCTATTTACTTGGGCAAAAAATAAATATGTACTCGATACGGAAACTACTGTTCAGGGCGGTCCATCTGGTTTAGGTACAGGAACTATCGCACAAGTGCTACCTCCACTGCGCACAATTGTCTTTGGATTTAACTGTCAATTTTAAAACGTACAACAATGAAATTTAACAATAAAATCATCATATCGCTTATCCTAACCAATGGGGCACTTTTATTTAGTTCTTGCGAAAAATTTGTGGATCTTGGTGCTCCACCTACTCAGGTTATCACTGGAGATGCATTTGCATCTGATGCATCGGCGAACAGTGTGATCCGTGGATTGTATAGCACAGTATTAAATATTAACTTGTCTGGCACGACGACATTTTTTACTGGAATAGCGGCAGACGATCTTCAATATAATGCGACAGATGCCGGTATAACAGAGTTTGCAAGTAATAATATCTTAAATACAAATAATAATGTGGCTAACCTGTGGTATAATGGTTATCAATTAATCAAAAATACCAATAATGCCATCTCAGGCTTGGATGCATCCAATTCCCTCACGCCAACGATAAAAGATCAGCTGATAGGTGAGGCTAAATTTTTTCGAGCTTATGCTTATTTCTATCTTGTGAATCTATATGGTGATGTGCCTTTACAATTACGGGATGACCTCTATGCATTTGAAGATGCTTCTCTACCAAGGGTGGGTAAACAGCAGGTCTATGATCAGATCGTCAGTGACCTCAAAGATGCAGAGAGTAAAATGCAGACCAACTATGATGCAACTGCCAGTCCAAGAGGACGGGCAAATAAAGCTGCCGCCAGCGCCTTATTAGCCAGAGTATATTTGTATCAAAAAGACTATCAAAATGCCGAATTGTATGCGACCAAAGTATTGCAGTCTTCTGATTATGGTATGCCTGCTCCAGACAAAAACTTCCAAAACACCAGTAGCGAAGTTATCCTTCAACTGGGAAATCTGACTGGTGTCACAACTTTCGGAGCAAACTACATTACCGCAGCGACTGCTGTCCCTGGTTATACGCTTCCCGATGCAGTATACAACAGTTTCGAGTCATCGTCCACAACGGATTTAAGAAAAATGAACTGGACAAGTCTTAAAACCATTTCAGGTAAGAACTACTATGCCATCACTAAGTATAAAGTAGCTTCTGGAACAGGTGCAGAATATCATATCATACTACGTTTGGCTGAACAATATCTTATACGTGCTGAAGCCAGAAGCAGACTCAATAACCTACGCGGTGCACGCGCTGATATTGATGCTGTACGCAGTCGTGCCGGATTAACAGGTATCAATAACGGCAGCAACCAAACACAGTTATTGACCGCGATAGAAACTGAGCGTCTGCATGAATTTTTTGGAGAGTATGGTCATCGCTGGCTTGATCTTAAACGTACTGAACGTGCTAACGAGGTTCTTTCGCCTGTTAAATCAAATTGGCAACCTACAGATGTGCTTTTTCCAATTCCTCAGGCTCAAATTCTGATCAATACTAAGCTGACACAAAATCCTGGATACGAAAACTAAATTATTATCTAAACTGATTATTAAAAAATGAAAACAACAATCTTAACCATTGCCTTGACTTTTGCCCTAGCTAATGTAATGGCACAAAAGGCATCAGGAGACAAATTTCAAAAATATCTCCCTATAATAGAAAAAGGCAGCATAGCTCAAAAAGATTCGCTTACAAATGTACTTTTGACCGAAATTAAGAGCTATAAAACAGAGCAAGAGTTCCGTACAACAATCAATATCCTAAGGTCATTGGGAAAGGAACAGCAACAGGTTTCGGTAGAAGCTATTGCGAAAAAAAAATATCCTAAGGGATCACTGACCCGCGATGCTTTTATTACCAATGTTTTTTATAACGCATCTACTGTCCAGGAGAAAGAAAAAGCTTATAATGACCTGAACAAAAAGTGGCCGTCCAAAAACTTCAGCGAAGAGCTTTTGACCTATGATTATGTTTTAGCCAATTTAGCGCAGGGATTTGCAAATGATGGAAATGCCCCTAAAGCTATCCATTACCTTGGCGAAATGAAAGAAAAATTTTGGCGTGGCAATGGATATCTACCCGTAGGCCAGATTTTATTATCGGCAGGAGATACAGTCACCGCAGCACCGATCCTAAAAACTGCGATGGATGACAGTTATTATTACCTAAGCCTGCCTGAGGAAGAGAAAGACAATAAAGCAAGATTCGCTTCTATGGGTTATGCCAGCTCTATGTCTGCTTATGTCAATATCTTAGTAGCTCAAAAAAAATATAACGATGCACTTGGTTACATAGAAAATGCATTAAAATCAGCTCCTGAGCAAGCTGACGGACTAGCAACGGTTTACTACAAATCGTTGATGGGAACCGGACGAAAACTTGAGGCATACAATATCTTGACGAAATTATATACTAAAGGACAATTTGCCGTTGAGAATGATCTTAAAAAGCTTTATTTGGAATTGAACGGATCGGCTCAGGGTTACGAAAATTTCAATGCATCATTAAAAGAAACTTTAACACAGAACATACGTGACCATATTAAGGAAATGGAAACCTTCAAACCTGCTCCAAATTTTGAGTTGCTCAATTTAAGAGGTGAACAGGTATCGTTGGCCAGTTTAAAAGGAAAAGTTGTCGTTCTTGATTTCTGGGCTACTTGGTGTCAGCCTTGTGTACGTTCATTCCCGGGTATGAAAGCGGCTCAGGAATCATATGCAAATGATAAAGATGTTCAATTCTTGTTTATGAATACTTGGGAACGCGACAAAAATTATAAAGAAAATGTGTTGTCTTTTATAACAAAAAACAATTACCCTTTTGAAGTTCTTTATGATGATCAAAAAGATCCTCAAACTGGTGAAGTAATGGCTGCTAAATTCGGTGTGAAAGGTATTCCTGCTAAATTTATTATCGATAAGGAAGGAAATATACGATATTTCTTAACTGGATCTACGCCGAACGTAGACTATATAAAATTAGAAATGAAAGAATTGATCGAAGCTGCAAAGAAGCCCTATAAGGGATAAAAAATACTGGACTTAAAATTGATATAGCAAGCAAAATCTTTACCACAAAATGGTGCGGTTATGCAGGGTTTAATATTAAAAATAATTACAATTTTCATTTTTATAAGAAAAGCCAGCTTTTTAAATAAAAGCTGGCTTTTCTAAATCTTAAAGATGCGGCTAAAAGCAGTTTACCAATAAATAACTGAACTCATTATTTTTTATTTAAATACTTTGTGAAACTCCTCTACAATTAGCAACTGAAATTAACTTTTAAAAACACAATGTTAGTATCCAAATATTTCGCTAAGGCTAAGCTCTTTAATATCGCCTAAGTTTGATAAATTACTATCTTTTAAATCTTTCTTATCACCTAAAATACAATAGATATAGGGTTTACGACTAATTTTATTCTCATGGAAATCCTTAAGATCATTGTAAGTAAGCTTAGGAATTTCCTCAAAAATTGCTCTCCTGGGATCTTCTGACAGACCGCGATGCTGTGCTTCTAAATAGCTTGAAAGAATGCTAGTTCCTGTGATGCGCTCACTTGCTAATGATTTCAATAGATTTTCACGAACAGATTCTACCCCTACCTTTGATTCGGGCAAATCAGTTAGGAGTTCATTCATTCCGTTGACAGCATCTTTAAACTTATCGGATTGCGTTCCAATATATGCTCCCACCATTTCATGATTTTCCTTCTTTTGAGGCTGCCTATAATAAGCATAGGTTGTATAGGCCAAAGCTTTGGATTCGCGAAGTGTTTGAAAAACAATACTACCTATTCCTGCACCAAAGTATCCATTAAAGAAGGCTACTGTAGGCATTAGCTGGCGATTAAATATACCAGTGTTTCGGACCCAAAATACCTCGGTCTGCTTCATCGGGTAATGCGCAAACAGAACCTTATTATCAATGGTTGGTTTTTCCTCGAATTTTACCCCTTTAGCCATTTTATAGTATGCATTACTGTCATTTTTTAATGGTTTTAAATTTCTCATCAATTCGCTGACAGATTGGGGGCCATAGTATAAAATACGAGGTTTGACATGAGCTAGATTGTGCAATACAGCAACGAGGTCTTCTGCTTTTAGCGCATCGAGTTCCAGATCAGTTAACGTGAAATTAAATGGGTTTTTTGCGCCATATTGCGCGTAAGCCTTCAATCCTTGCATAATAGCTCCCTTATCTTCCTTTTCATTAGCACGCATTTTTTTGATCCGTTCAATGTAAGACTTAAAGGCAACTTCATCGGCAACACATTGGTGAAGCAGGTCATGTAATAAATCAACGGATGCCTCAAAATTGCTGTTCAACCCAGAAATACTAATCATACTTTCTTCATTGCCGGAAGAAGCATTAAAGTCAGACGCAAGTTTATAAAATTCCTGACTAAATTTTTCGCTGCTCTTATCTTTTGTCCCTAAAAATTCAAGATAACCGATGCCAAGATCCAACAGTTTGTTGTCCCATTGACCAATATCAAACTGGTAGGTCAAGTTAAAAAGCTCGTTCTCTTGATTACGCACGGCTAAAACATCAAGATCCAGCAACTTGAATTTTGACAGGTCTTGATTAAAATCAATCCAATGAGGTTGTATAGGCTGCTCAGCTATTGCGCTAATCTGTTTAAAAAAGACAGATTCAGCAAGTCGGTTAACAGTCACTGGCGTAATGGCAGGCTTGACTACCCTGACCACGCCTGTATCAATACCCTGTCTTTTATAAACAGCAACATAATTTCTATCGGAAAGATACTTATTTGCAAAATGGACAATATCCTCTTTCGTTATCGTTGACAATAGATGTGTGTAATCCAGTTCTTTTGCCCAATCGAGTTCTGAAGTAAAATTGGATAATAAATCAAAGGCTACACTAGGATTGTTTCCTAATTTTCTGATCTCGGATTTTTTCTCATTGTTGACAATCGAAGTAAGCAAATCTTCAGAAAAATCACCATTCCGTAACTTATAGATTTCACTTAATAACAGTTTTTTTACTTCATCCAAAGTCTGTCCTTCTACTGGACTACCTTGTAGCGTAAGGATCGAATAATCCTTTAGAATTTGGGGATATGCTTCAGCACTTAATAGTTTCTGTGATTTCACCAGATTGATATCCATCAGGCCAGCAGCATTATTTGACAGCATATTAGCCACAAGATTTAGCATTTGTGCATCAGGGCTCGCTGCTCCCGGAAAACGAAATCCCATCGTCAGGTATTCAGCTGACGGACCTATAACTGTTCTGGAAACTGGATGAATAATAGGCTTTTCTTGTTCGAAAATATATTCAGGAACGGGTTTGGAAACCATATAACCGAAAGCTTGATCAATACGTTTGATCACTGCCTCAGGATCAAAATCACCGGACATAATAATCGCCATATTATTGGGCACATAATAGGTTTGATAATATTGCTGTATTGCTTTTAATGATGGGTTTTTAAGATGTTCTACCGAACCCAAAACGGTTTGTTTTCCATAATTATTATTAGGAAAAATTGCTTCAAACATAGCCTCCGTCACTTTTCTATCGTCTTTATCCAAGTTGATATTCTTCTCTTCATAGACCGATTCCAGTTCAGTATGGAATAACCGTAGGACCGGATTCCGAAAACGCTCCGCCTGTACGCTTAGGTATTTGTCAATAACATTATTGGGAATATCTTCCACATACACGGTCTGCTCAAAAGAAGTAAAAGCATTGCTTCCTTTTGCTCCCATATTACTCATGAGTTTATCGTATTCATTGGGTATGGCAAATTTCGAAGCTTCCCCTGAAACCAGATCAATCTGCTTATAGATAGCTCTGCGAGCTGCTGTATCCGTTGTATGATTATACTTTTCATAAAGCGCATAGATCTGAGCCAGCAAGGGCTCTTCTTTACTCCAATCCAGGCTGCCAAACCTGTCCGTACCTTTGAAAAGCATATGCTCCAGATAATGTGCCAAACCGGTATGCTCTTTGGGATCGGTTTTACTTCCGGCTTTTGTTGCGATATAGGTCTGAATACGTGGTTGTTTGATATTTTTACTGAGAATGACCGTTAATCCATTTTTTAATGTATAAAAACGCGCCCCGGTAGGATCGTTACTTACATACCTGTAACTATAACCATCGGATGAGTCTGTTTTCCATTGATAACGGGATTGCGCCTGTAGGCAATTAGCTAATAATACGAAAGCACTTGCGAGTAAAACTTTCTTGCAAATATTGAATTTAATTCTCATCACGTTGCTATTTAATAATTTTGTTCAATTCCTTTTCAATGTCCTCGCCACGCAGATCTTTTGCGATAATAACTCCTTCCGGATTGATCAGGAAATTACGTGGTATGGCCATAACCCCATATTTTAGGGCCGCATCATTTTTATACCCTTTTAAATCGCTCAACTGAACCCAGGACATTTTGTCTTCTTTAATCGCTTTTAACCAATGCTCTTTCTTACTATCTATCGAAACCGCAACAACTTCGAAATTTTTGTCTTTATACTTTTGATAAATTTCATTAATGAATGGCATTTCAGAGCGGCAAGGTCCGCACCAGCTGGCCCAAAAGTCAAGCAATACGTACTTGCCTTGGAATGAAGAAAAGGAAACAGGTTGCCCTTTGTCATTGTCCATAACAAAATCAATAGCATGGTTTCCGATGTCAACAGTTTTTTGGGCATTTAACTGTTCTTGAAGAGCCTTCGCCAATGACAAACTACGGACACCTGTGCTCAATTTATTGAAACGTTCTTCAAACTTTGGATTTTCAACCCCCATTTGATTGCTGACGATAAGGAGACTGGCAAAAGAATTTGGGTGCGTATCAAGGAAGTTGAGCTCAGCGTCTTCTATCGCTTTAGCCATGCTGCTATATTTTGGTCCGAGTTCTTTGTTGGCCTCCGAGTGACCAGCAGCAGCATTTTCCATCATCTGTTTTGAAATCAAATCTGCTTTTTGCTGAAGCGGCTTTACAATATCCGATAAAACCAAATAATCGGTCTGGACAGGACCACCGGTAATACGGGCTTGCTTGATATTGGGTCCGGTAACATGGAATTCAGCATTTTGAAGCATAAATTCCTGTTGATCCAGTTTATGATAATTTTTCCAGTCTAGCGGATCCAGCTCCTTTCCGACGGCGGTCATATGCAATTTAGCACTTAACATATCGCTGGCAAGTATACCTTTCAATATAAATTTGCCATTTTTGACATAGGTCGAATCTACGATAAACTCTTTAAGGCCATTCGGATTCATATAGCGCAAAAAGACTTTATGCCCTTCGTGATTGCCCGACAATTTTCCTTTAATAGTGTAAACGTCCTGAGCGCTACCATAGAGCCCAATTAGGCTCATTATGGTAAATAATACAATCTTTATCATGTGTTTTTTTATTTGTAGTGTTAAATGCTGAATACATTATTTTACATCCAGGACCTCAGCAAGTCTTTTATCCAGTTCTTCTCCCTTTAGCTCTTTGTCAATAATAACCCCATCGGGATCGATCAAAAAGTTTTGTGGAATACCCGTAATACCGTAAAGAATCGCTGCCTGATTTTTAAGACCTTTTAAATCACTTAACTGTATCCAGGGGATTCCATCTTGTTTGATCGCTTTAAGCCACGCTTCTTTTTTACTATCCATGGAGACTGCAACGATTTCAAAATTTTTACTTTTATATTTTTCGTATACTTTGATCATATGGGGGTGAAGATCCCGGCAGGGACTGCACCAGCTGGCCCAAAAATCAAGCAATACATACTTACCTTTGAAAGACGATAATGAGACGGGTTGTCCCTGTGTACTATTTAAAGTAAAGTCTAATGCCCTGTTGCCAGCAGCAACAATTTGGATTGCTTTCCGTGTGGAAACCATTTTTTTTCCAAGGTCTGAATTTTGAACGCCTAGGCTTAGTGCATTAAATTGAGATTCAAAATCCGGATGATCAATACCACCTTTCATTGCAATTAAATAGAGGCTCACAAAGGAATCGGGGTGGCTGATTCTAAAGTTATTTTCTATCTGTTCTATTTCGGCAGCAATTGGCTTCATTTGTGGCCGAAGTGCCTCCGCAGCCTTCTCCTGCCCGCTTCTACTGAGTTTTAAAGACTGCTGAGAGAGTAACTGCATTCTTTCTTTCCAGGGTTTTAATTGTTCATTGAGCAAGTTAAAATCCGTTTGTACTTTACCACCTGTTATATGGGCTTGTTTGATCGTTGGGCCTGATAATTGAAAGCTGTCGTTTTCGAGCATAATATATTGCAGGTCTCTTTCATAATATTTCCAATATTCAGAAAGATCTACATTTTCATTGGGCGCACTCAGAATCAATATGGCCTGTTCTACATCTTTAAATAGCTTGCCTTCAAATTTGAACGCGCCGTTTTTGACATACGTGGAGTCTTTTATCGGGTCTTTCAACCCTTCTGGATTAGGATACTGTAAGAGCACTTTTTTCCCGTCATGATGGCCAGAAAGTTGGCCTTGTATGGAGAAAGATTGCTGCGCATTGGCGCAAAGCGCGGCCAGGCTAGCTAATGTAGCGATTGTAATTTTTATCATTTTTTAATTATTTAAATGAAACTTATATCTTTTTTTTAAGGGTTGTTTTCCATCCCGGGGTTTTGATCCATTACCTTTTGTGGGAAACGCAATACGAAACGTTCGGGTTTAAGTGTAAATGTACCGGCGACAGCCCCTGTCGCTGCATAAAGTGTGTGGGTATAAGTTGTTGCCTTGAATAAGGGATCGACTGACAGTCTCCTCATATCAAACCATCGGTATCCACTCAGGGCAAACTCCCGTATACGTTCTTCCAATATAAAGTTGAGCAGTGCAAGCTGTTGCCCTGCAATTGCTTCCGGAACAAATGCATTGGCCGATGGCATTCTGTTTTTTCGCAGCTGTTCTACATCAGCCTTTGCGCCCGTCAAATCGCCTAATCTCGCTTTACATTCGGCCCGTAACAAGTACAGGTCAGAGAGCAAGATTCCATACTGCAAGGATGTCGGCCCCATTTTGCGAAGCAATCCAGCGGGATATTCCGGCCCATAGTAGGCATTCCTTGAATAAAATTTAAGTCGTAAATCAGTGCTTTCAAAAAGGTTCACAGTCTTTTTGTCAATCACAAACTCATTATAGAAGAAGGTCCAAAAATTACTGGACTGTTTATTATAAACGCACTCTCTATTGTTTACAGCGCTGGGATAAGATGGTCCATAAGATCCAATCGGCAAAAATTCACCTCCGGGAGCCAAGGTTTTATTGTAGTCATATAATGCTAAAGGAATGGCCGAATTTGCTGCTGCCAATAGTGAAGCATCAAAATGAGGCAAAGCTAATTCGGGTTTACCCATAAAAAGATAGACCTTGCCAAGCAAGCCTTCGGCCGCCGCTTTCGACATGCGCATGGAATGAATTGTCTTTGCCGGCAAATCAGGTATCGCCCTATTTAAATCATTAATTATAAACTCGTAGACCTCTTTAACACTGGCCCGTGTAAATTTATTCTCTGTGACATCGGCTTTGGTCAAAATTGGAAACCCGAGATCTGTACCAGCCGTATTTGCATCATACGGTTTACCAAAATAATTCACTAACAGAAAATAAGTCCAAGCCCTTCCGGCCATAGCTTCGGCAGTAATGGACCGCTTCTGCTCTGCAGTGCCATCAGTGGCTGTCGGCAGTTCTTGTATGATCTTATTGAAGGTGTAGATATTTTTCATCGGCATGTCCATCTCGGTAGCATGCTCCGAAGCTTCATAAATAATGGCGTCCCAACGAAATAGGCGCTGTGTTTTTAGACTAGCTCCATCGAAATAAGGCTGAACAGCCGCTATTTCATCACTCATGGCCACCTGGGAATTGGTACTGATATTAACCATATCAAGATTGTTCAGCAGTAGGTTATAATCTGAAACTTTCTGCGCTATCAGGCGTCCTTTTGGTGTGACTTCCAAAAAATCCTTTTTACAGGAGCAAGCAAAACTTATAACAGCCGCTAGAACTACCCCTATTTTAAATCTATTTGTCATTGTCATCTGCTTTACATTAAAATTTTACATTTACTCCAAATGAAAGAGTACCCTGATTAAATAACATACTGCGTATACCAGTTGTGGCGTCAATAAATTCAGGATCAATATCCTCTTTATTGGCCTTCCAGAGCATCAGGTTTGATAGCTGCATACGTAATGTAATTTGCTCGGTATGCAATTTATTCATCAAGGATGCCGGCAAGCTATACCCCAGCGTAATATCCCTCAATTTGATATAAGACGCACTGACGGCATTGACATCAGCGTAGGTGTAATATTGAATATCGCGACGGCTATAGCTCAGCGATGAATTGGAAACATAGGATGGAATATCGGTATTCAATTCGTCTCCGGGCTGCTTCCATCGCTTGGCAAAGTCACTATGCAGGTTTCCGGTTGTTAACCCATCTCTAAGGACATTACCGTGATACAGCCGGTCGGTATAGACGGTGTTTACATCACTGCGCATCACATGCCCCAAGTTAAAAATTGCATTGGCACTTAAAGTCAGTCTTTTATAGTTAAAAACATTGGCCATTCCACCGCTCCAGATGGGTTGATAGGTGCCCTTGAAAATCACATCTGATGCCTTGGCCGCATTGGGTGTTTTGGTCACGGAACCATCCGCAAGACGTATCTGTGGATCTCCCAGTTCATCCAATTCGACAAAATTATAGGAAAAGAGAGCAAAAGCCGGAAATCCTTCCAGGTAATTTTGCCAAATACGGTCCATACCTGAGTTGACCGGTGACTCGACGTTTAGTTTTGTGATCTTATTTTTATTGTAGGCAACATTAAACACAGTGCTCCACTTAAAGTCGCCTTTTTTGATATTTAGGGTATTTAAACTCAGCTCAACTCCTCTATTTTGCATGTCCCCAAGATTTCCGATGATGGTCGAATAACCGCTAAAAGCATTTGTTGGAAAAACACCTAGCATATCCGTTGTCTTTTTCTGATAAAGGTCAATTGTACCGCTGACACGGTTGTCAAATAGCCCAAAATCAATCCCCAGATTTAGATTCTTTGTGCTTTCCCAAGTAAGTTTTGAATTGGCTGGTGTACCGATAACAACGCCTGTCCCACCCGGTAAATTACCATTTTGAACGGCATTTAAGATATCCTGAGAAGCCGCGATACCGGGGTCGGGTGAGTTACCGGTCAATCCATAGGTAGCCCGAAGGGCTAAATTATCCAACCATTTTGTCCCAGCCATAAAGTTTTCGGAACTTATGATCCATTTCCCACCTATACTCCAGACAGGTCTGTTCTGAGCGGATTTATCAAGCCCAAATAGATTACTTCTATCTATACGAAAACTACTGTTTAATGCGTACTTACGAATGTAATTGTACGCAACATTAGCATAATAGGAAACAAACCTGGTCAGGAACTCGGTCCGTATAAAGTTATCGTTGCTCAATAGACTTTGGTTCCCACGATTTGGCATGACAGGATTTGCGAGGCCTTTTACACCAAGTGTCGCATAGTCAATAGCGCCATAAGTTTGTAAGAGCTCGTTGTATCCTCTGACCGTGCTGCCATTGTAATTAACCAATAGTTCTTGTGCTTCATGCCCTATTAATGCACTTAGTTGATGCATGTCCTCATTCCAGTCCTTGTTATAGCTTAATTGATTCCTAACCGTCCAACTCTGACTATTTTGATTATTGATACTATATTTTCCACCATTGTTGGGTAGGTAATAGACGGGGGTAGATTCTACCGTCGGCGCTACTGTAAATTGCACAAGCTCGTTCCGTACCAGGTAACTTCGGATATCATCGTAGAACTCGGTTTTTTTTGTTCCTTTTGTATAGCCATAGGTACCTTCGAGTTTTAATCCATCCCAGAGCTTTATACTTAGGCCAAGGACATTTCGGCTCAGGAAATTATTGCTTTCAGTATGACCATAATTGGCTTCATCCAAAGGATTGTAATCCAAACTAATTCTGCTGCGTGCTTCAAAATCCTTCCGTACTTCTTCACTGACTTCACCCATATAGGGTATGGACAGATTTCTCCCGACCCCGTCCCGGAGCAATTGGTAAGGATAGAAATTCGGTGTAATCTGAACATTCCTCTTTGCACTGTTAACACCATAGGTAAGGTCATTAATGAGATTCAGCTGGATAAACTTACCGACCTGTAGATCTTGACGAAGATTGAGTTTATAGGTATTATTCTTCTCACCGGGCTGGCTACTGACCAAATTTGTGTAGGCTCCAGAACCATACGCTGAATAAGCTTTTCCACCTTTCGAAAACGACAGTGTATGATTCATTAAGGATGCATTTCTGTAAGCCAGATCCCTGATCTGCTTTCTATTATCTATTGCGACAAGGCTATCCAGGCGCTCTTTTGCCGTAGCAGAACTAATCAGTCCCCGGGCTAGATCATATTGAATCTGCTGATGAGGTGCAACACCGCTACCACCAGATACATATGGAAATACACTTTCCCAAGGATAGATCTCCGCATCAAATGTTTCATTTGCTGCCTGAATAAATTCTTTACTATTGAGGGTTTTAAAATAATTCAGATCTGGTCTACCTTGGAAATTGACAAATGCATCATAGCTTATCCTTAGTTTATCGTCATTGGTTCCTTTTTTTGTCGTGATGACGATAACACCATTGGAAGCCCTTGCTCCCCAGATGGAGGCGGCTGTCGCATCCTTGAGCACCGTAATATCAGCGACATCTTGTGGATTGATACTGGATACATCATCAATAGGGATTCCATCAACCACAAACAGCGGATTTCTATTGGTACCGACATATCCATTGCCTTCCGAACTACGCACACCAATCGTTGACAGTCCACGAACAAGAAATGGATTTTGTGAAGCATTAGGTGCATTATTGACTGTAAGCCCCGCAATTAATCCATCAAGACGCTGCAATATATTCATGCTGCCAGTTCGATTTTCCAGGATGGTCATATTGGGCTTGGCATAGGATCCGGCACTGCGCTCTTTGGAAATCGTTTGATAACCGGTATTGATCACTTGAACTTCCTGCAATTTACCTATAGCTTTCTGCATCTTGATCTGTCCGATATTAGAAGATACCTTTATCTGTTTTGGTTCGAAACCCACATAGGAAATCAATAAAGTCCCTTTTTCATCAACGTCTTTGAGCGTAAACTCACCATCCCCATTTGTTCTGGTTGATTGGATGCTCCCCAAGACAGAAATTGATGCATCAGGTAGCGGTTTACCATTTTCATCCACCACTTTTCCAGTAACATCAATAGGATTATTTGCGTCAAAAACAAGATCATTGATTTGGCCTGAAGCTTCTGTTTTACCAGTTTTGTTACCGTCCGGAGAGACGATTTTCGAATTAGAATCCTGTGTACTTGTAATCACGACCGATTTATCCTCAATAGAAAAACTGAGATTTCGCCCTTTAACAATGGACTGCAAAGCCCGTACTAAGCCAACATTTTTCAGATCTACACTAATAGATTGGTGTTGTCGCAAAATATCCTTGTCAAGCAAAAAATCATAGCCTGTCTGCTGTCGCATCTGCTTCACGAGATGTTCCAAAGTAGCGTTTCGTCCCATTATCGTGACACGTTGTGCATACGTAGCCCCATAGGTATGCATGAGTAGACATGTCATGATAAATAAAACTAATTTCATAATTAATAAAAATTTAGGTAGTGACCGCTCATGGTGAAAAGTACCCAATAGCGCATTTTTTTTCATACTTTTGTTTTGGTTAGATGGTTCATAAACTGATTTGTTTGGTTTGTCTTTAAATTGGCATTTTCAGCTACTGCAGCATTTTTCCGTATTACCGCGAGGTGGTAGGACACCTTGCGGTTTTTCTGAATTTTCTGCAGCAAATGCGTTCTTACTGATCTCATACGGACCAAGCTACTCTGTTACAATAATTGTCCTTTCTTTTATTTTAAATTTTACCTTATTGGTTCGCTCAATTTGTCGAAGTGTTGTTATCAAGTCATTCGACCTGGAGACAAAGCCCCATAGTTTTAACTCTCTTGGTGTATTTTCTGTAAATTGAACTTCCATATTATACCAACGGCCTAAGGATAACATCACCTCGTAAAGTTCCCCGTCAATTTTAAAATATCCGTTCTTCCAGGCAAGTATATCTTCGGTATCTTGCTCGTGGACGTCTATATCACCGCGCCGATTAACAGCCTGCTCACCCGGCTTGATCAACTGCTCGCCCTTCGTAGTCACCACATTAACCCTCCCCTCGACAAGGGTGGTCCTGACAAGTCCCTTCGATTCTGAATATGCATTGATATTAAAATGGGTACCAAGAACGCGTACCTGCTGTGATGTTGTAGTAACAATAAATGGTTTATCACGTTTACTTACTTCAAAGTACCCCTCTCCTAGTAATCTAACAATGCGTTTTTCACTATTTACCAGATCGGAATCAAACGTCAAACTAGATCCTGCATTAAGCCAAACTTTAGAACCGTCCGGTAGAACGACCTGGTACATTTCACCATTTCTTGTCGTAATCGTATTTTTGATAACTTCCCTTGCATCTCCAATGAAACTGTTTTGACTGTAAACAACCACTCCCTGCGCATTCTTAGAAATTGTCATGCCTTGTTTAGTCAAGAGTTCTCCAACTTTAGCGTTGGAAAGATCTATAGTAGAACCATCTGACAAGGTCAAAGTTGCCCCGGTATGACCTGCTTTAATTGCCGGGCCTGCATAAGTGTCTATGGTATACACTTGTTGTTTTTCATACAGTTTGTAAATTCCGATACTCCCCACAATTATTAAGATCGCTGCGGCATAAGCAAGCCACCTCCGTATTGGCAGAACTTTAACATGATGCTTTGATTGATGATCTATTGCATTCCACATTTCCGACTTTATGCGTATAAAATCCTCAGGGGAATCAATAGACGGTTCCTCGACGCGGTTGAAAGCATACCATTCCTCAACAACACGGGTTTCTTTGCGTGTTGCCTGACCAGAAAGATATTTATTTACAAGCTGTGCTCCAAGTTCCTTGTCCATAAGTCGAAATCGAGGTTTATAATCATTAACTAGTATAATACAGTTGGAAAAAGCTTTGGGAGTAGAAGAATTGAAAAAAAATAAAAATTCTTAAAAAAGAATAACTTGATGGTCTATATTGGTTTAGTTGCTTCGGAGAAAAATCAACAGCATGATGCCAAGAGAATTATAATGGGCAAGTCTAACCTTTAATATCTTTAGCGCATTTTGCACTTGCTTTTTCACTGTGGATTCACTTAAATTCAGCCTTTCCGCAATTTCACGGTGGGACAAATCTTCCAATCTACTCAATTCAAATACTTCTCGCATCTTGGCCGGAAGTTTGGATATTTCACTTGTTATCAACAGCATAAGATCCTTTTCGTCTAGTTTTTCAAGTGTTTCATCACTAACCTGTAGGCTATATTTCCCTATTTCAGCCAGATAGTCACTTTTAGTTTTTCCTTTTTGGATGTAGTTAAGGACACGATTGCGCGATGCAACGTAAAGATATGACGAGATCCCGACGTTATCTCTGATGAGATCCGACTTTTCCCAAATTGAGGTAAAGAGATCTTGTACAAGATCTTTGGCGGCATTCTCATCCCGGAGCATCTGGTTGACCTTGTAATAGATCATCATGCTGTATCTATCGTAAATTTCGGCAAAAGCATTCCGATCTCTTTGTTTAAGCAAAGAAACAAGATTACTATCCGTCAAAACTTTATACTTGTTCATTTTATTTGTACGGCTGCATTAAAAAACACAACTCAATAATCATAGGAAATGTCAAAATTTATTTATCTACTACAATAGTAGGAAAATAATATAAAATAAGATTGCATTTTGAAATTTTATTGTACAGCTAGATGAGGCTGTGAAGATAAATAAAATGAACCAAAGTGATGCCACACAAATTTATAAATCTCAAAAAAACACTTTATCCTATCTATTGTAGAAAGCTTTTTTTAGAAATCTATAATTAATAACTATAGTCGCCCAATGCTTTAATCGACTAACTTTAATATTGGAAAATAATGATACCTGGAGAAATACAAGTAATAAGACCTACGTTAAGGAGGGTATTAAACCTATAAAGCCATTCTTGGCAGAATGGCTTTATTTGTTATTTTTATGATCTATTTAATTTATTTCAGTTTTTCAATCTCTTCGATGGTAAGGCCTGTACCTTTTGCAATATCTGCAATAGGTAAGCCCATTTTCTTGAACTCTAAAGCAATGGCAATAGATTCTTCTCGTTTGCCTTTTTCAATTCCAGACTGAATTCCCTTTTCGATTCCAGCTTGGATTCCTTTTTCTCTTTCTTGTCGTTTGATTGTTTCTATTACACCCATTTCGATTGTGCCTCCTGTCACTTGATAAATGTATTGATCAAAGTTACTATTTATTTCTTTATCTCGTATAAAAAGAAAACTCTTTAAAAAAACTAAAAAGCTCATTATACGATCTTTACTATACTTATTGGTCTCGATAAGCCTTCTTGCGATTGTACTACGCTGCTCTGCGAGCTCCTGCTCCGGAACCTTATCTTCATCTAAAGCTTTCTGGCATGCCAAGACAATATAAGCAAATATATTGTCCATATCGAGTAGCTCTGATTCGTCATGATCAAAAATTTGATAGCTCAGGTACTGAAAGCGTAACGACGTGCGAAAAACAGCAAAATGATATTCATCAGTACATGGCTGCGAACGTCCTCCAGTAAAAACAGCAATGGTCTCCACAGGAACACGGTAACGATCTAATAGCCTGTAAAAATACTGAAAGATACGATGTGAGAAATCGGAATCATGTCCGCCTTCGATTTCGGTATTCACTAAAATCCACTTCTCGCTTCCGTCTTTTAAATAAACCTTGACCAGAAGGTCTGCCACACGCTTCCCTTTTTTACGCTCACGATAGGGAATGATCTCCAACAATTCTTTATCCATGAAAGTCAATCCACGCCCGAGATCAAAGGTAGCATCGGCATCTGGATACATAAACCGCAAAAAATCAGGAAAATTATCCTCAAAAATGGCTTTCAAAAGCTCATCATTCTTCTTGGCTGGCTTTAAACGTCTTGAATCTACACTCATAACAGTCTATCAATTGGTTAACAGAAATAAAGATACAAATAAAAGCTAAATATATTAGCTTTTATTCACTATAAATATTAGTTTTATTGGCTTAATAGTTATTTAAAAAAACTGAAGACGAAACAAGCAGAATTTAATGTTATCTTTAATTATCAATTATGAAAATCTAGATCTTATATAGAAATAAATGATCATGACCAAATCACCTTAAATAGAAACGATCAAAAAATAATGGTAGAAAAGAATATACTAGGTAAGACGAAGCGAGACTTGAAAACATAGATCAATTAACAAATCATAAACGAAGATCAATGGCGTTCTTAATTAATTATATTAAAAAATAGGATGAGGACGTTAATTTCATTATCTTAATAAATGAAATATAATATTATTCACTTATAATAGCTTTGATACATATGATATTGACCAATTATACGCCTTTTCTTAAAAACTTATTAAAATACATTTCAATATTACTTTTTTTTAGTTGTCCTATGTTGTGTTTTTCTCAATACAAACTTATGGATACCACGAAATTTGTAACAAATAATTTGCCGGCTTATGTATACAGGTTGGACCAGTATAAATATAAAAATATACCGGTTATTGATAGAAAATCAATTGTAAGTACTCTGTTGCGAGAATATTACATTGATGAATTGGTTTCAGGAAAGGAGACCTTAAGTAAGGATCGCTATTATGCATTGAGCCACCATCTTTCAGCCAAAACATTTAATTCGCTAAACAATCGCGATAGATTTAACTACTGTATGATGACACAAGAATACTATATGCAAAATTGTGGAAGTCTTGGTCGATTTAAATCAACAGGAATATACGGTGCCTTTTATCGATCAGATTTACCTTTAGAGTATTGGAGCGATAGACAATTACAATTTTTACATAAGAATAGAAAAGAAATCATTGGTTACGTGGATCAAATGTGGTCCGATTTAAAATTTATTGGTGATAACACAAAAGATCTATTGGTAGAATTGATCATGTGGGAGGAGATCCCCAATATATTGCAACAAATAGAATTATTTCCTCAAGATAATAGCTTATACTCAGTATTAGTTCAGATTATGATGCGTACAAAATTCACGACATTTGAAGCTTCAAAAATATATGAACAACTGTATGGCCCTGAGTCTTACATTGCTAGTCAGATCGCAGGTACAGAGGAAAACAGGACAGCAATAGTTGACATGGCAAAAAAATGTTATGCTGAATTGGATGTGATCCCAAATTATAATGTCCCGATATATGTTAGGCAGTCAAGACCATCTTACTCCTCTGACGGGCTTAAGGAGGAATTGGTTACAAGAAAAAAGGATTGGCCACTAAAAAAAGTACAAACTCCTATATTTAAAATTAAATAATAACTTATTGAAATCACTCTTTATATTAAATACAGAGATTCTAAAAAGCCACATCTCACGACCTGGCTGTAACTGAACAAATGATTACACGGTAAATTACTTGTACGAGTTGATCGATAGTGATACTTTCCATTTACCGCCATGATTGCCAAAGCCACGAGATAGGTTTTATTGAAAGATAATAAGATCGCAATAATTATTTTTGAGCATCTTGAATTTTTAAAATACCATATATAAAAATCGTTTTGTATGAAAAATGCACATAAATTATTAAACATTTTACTTATACTCGCAATAACAATTTGTTTTTTAGATGTACTCTTTTTGCATCGTGATTTAGTAAGTGCAACTTCTGCTACTGAAACACATATTAATAGTCTTGGAAATAATTACTATCAATATTATGAGTTAGATGAATCTATAAACAAATATCCTTTAAAAAAATCAATCCAAAGATTTATTACTAAACATGAATTTAGTTTTAACAATGATGGATATTTGATTTTCAGGATACTTATCAATAAAAATGGTAAAGCCGAACTATTAAGTTTCAGTCAATTAGATGAAAAACTCAATCCAATTACGGCCGAATTAGATCATATTGAAGATATTAAATCCTTTTTGATAAATAACTGTGATTGGCAAAAAGGTTTTATTAATGGCAAAATTCGAAAATATCACCAAAAAATTCAATTTAAGATAGTTAAAGGACAAATTAATGAAATTTATTAAAAGAAATAGTAGCATAATAATATTAACGGTAAAGATTACTATGCTTTTCTTTATACTTTTTTCTTACATAAAATTAATCTCACTGCCCGAAGAAAAACAATTTAAATACGCTGAATTAAATCAAGGAAGCCTCAAATCTGACCTGATATTTTCTTACTTAACATATCGGTTTCCAGATAATAGCGAATACTATCGTGAAAGATCTGTAGCGTACAATAAAAGAGGATTGTATCATCAAGGTTTTACTTATTTGGATAAAGCTGTTCAATTGAAACCAGTTTCACATTTAGGTTACAGAGGCTGGATTAAGCTTTACAAAATAAGAGACTACCAAGGAGCATTAAATGATTTTATAAAATTAGATTCTCTGACTGTTCTTCACATAGATTACCCAATGAGTGAAAACATATATATGCTCAAAGCTATCTGTCTTTTTAAGTTAAATAAAAGATCAGAAGCACTTAAGGAATTTGATAGTGCAGTCAAAACTACCGCGGAAAATGCAAGAGATTATAAAATTAATCTTTACTATGCAATTGCATTGTTTGAAATTGGCGATTTAGATGAATCTTTAAAGTTGATAAATCAGGTGCTAGAAGATTACCCAAAGAGTAGCGATGCAAACTATTACTTAGGCAAAGTATTATACGAACAGAAAAAGTATTCCGCTGCGTCGATATATTTAAAGAAAGCGAAGGACTTTTTTTTATCTGGAAATGTTCTTAAGGACACTTATAATGAATTGCCCTTTGAAATCTACATGGAAGATATTGATGAAATTTTCATAAAAAGCGAAGAATAGAATAACGTTATAAAAATCCAAATCCACAAAAAACTCATCGCCAACCAAATGAATTCGTTTTTGCCTAGAAACGAATGAAAATCCATTTCCTAATTCTAACAAAAACTCTTATAAATGGGTAATGATGTCATTTTCTAAATCTCTTTCATAGTAAGAGGTTTCACGTTTCAAACCTAGAAATTCTAAAACATTGGATCTTTAATAATTTCTTTGGCATCCGATGGGAGTTTTTCATTTTTAGCAACAGCTAATACACTATCTTTTATCATTACTCAATAAAAGGCGTTCGTATAGATTGCTGTAAACTTGCCGTTCCAACTGTCTTGACGTCCAATTATTTTTTATGGTTCAGCGATATAAAACTCTCTTTTCTCCTCACTGTCAACACCTAAAAGCAATTTGTACTAGGTCCAGCGTAACTGTGCACGCAGTGCGTGCACAATTGGAAATGTCCGATAAAGCTGACGATACAAGTTGATTTGTCTTATTGAAAAACCAGTTCCAAATTCAGGCTCTAATTTTTCCGAAAGATATTTGTTACGTTAAGTACCATAATAACTACTTCTTGAAATTGCTTCACCAAGCCCTCTCCTTTCAATGTCTGTAGATAGGCAATATCTTGAGTCGAATACAAGTCTTTGTCTAAGGTAAGGATCTTCGATGCTGCCTTTTTTGCTAATAAAGATCCTGCTAACAGTTTCTCCACCTGATCGTAATTGATAAGATTGGAACTGCTGATAGCTTTGCAAATGATCTTAAACTGCGCAACAATTAAATCATCGGACAGCAACTGTCCATATAGTATGGCTATAGCTTAATCTTTGTCCAGGAAATCAAAATAACGGAAGAGCGTAGCTTGACGGTCTTTGAATTCTTGATCCTCCCCTGTTTCATTCATTGCTTTGAATAGCAGCACTACAAATTCTGTCAATCGGGATTTGGCTATAAACTCCGCTGTAGCATTGTCCATCGTATAGATACCGGTATGGCGTTCTATGATCAAGCTTGCTTTGACATTGTTCTTAATAACAGTTCCATCGATATCTCCAACTACCGCTTCTGCTTGTATATGTTTAACTTGATTGAGCAATACAGGTGTACCGATAGCGGAGATCATAAACGACCGGTGTTCGCTTGCCCGAGAGCTCATCAATATTGACGATGAAGCCCATATCTGCCCGATAGCTACGAGCATTTTGCTTTAAAGACTCTACTACGCTCTTATATAGCTCCTGAAGTTTGTTTTCATAATTGCGGGAGCGCCCACCGAAGAATCCCAAAGGGATCTGCGAAGCAAACGCTACGAAGCTCGCTCCTGATTGCACTCAGAGCATTGGCACCAATAACAGCTGTTGCTGAAATGGGATTTTTGTGGTGATTAGTTTGATTAAAAAATACGGGAAGCCGTAAGCATGGTAGATAAACCAATAAAGACATTCTTGGCAGAATGGCTTTATTGGTAATTTTTATGATCTATTTAATTTAATTTACGTGTTACATTTTTAATCATTGTATAACACGTAAAACACAAAATGCTATTCCTATATCAATTTATGAAGATGAGCTGCTTTGTTTAAAGATAACTTTGTCACAAGAAATTCTATTTTATACAGGGTTGCGTTTGTGGTGGATGAAACTTTTTCAGCAATATCTGGAGAGACCATAAGCTCAAATCCAAAAAACGCTTCCTCCAATCTAATGAAGAAAGCGTTTCTGAGCTGGCTAAAATTAATTCCTATAGCCGTCTATTGCTGTAATTGACTATTTTTTATATTCTGAAATAATAATATTTTGATATTCTAAAGGAGCATTGCTTGTAATTTTTAAATGGGTCATAGGACTATCAGGGAAAAATATGTCTGTCATCACCGAAAGTCCGTTATCTGCAAAAAACTCGACAGAAGTCACATCAAAAAATACGTTCATGTCTACTTGAGACTCTTTTGAAAGACGAGGAGCTACATGCTTTTTAGGAAAATCGTGACTAAACAATATATTTCCAGATTCACTACGATTGATAAAATACTGATCTTTGGCCTTATTATACCCAACTGTTAGCTCATTTCCTTCTTTATTGAATAAAATAATCTTAAAATCCTGCACTTTCAGTTTACTGATGTCCAATCGGAATCCTGTAGGCAGATGATCACTTAACAGAATCTCGTTTACTTTTTTGGGAGCAATTGTTTTCGATATTTTAAAAGTATTTTCAATTTCTTTAGCGGGTTTACTTGCTACATAATACTGTTTATTTATGCTTGTCAATGATAATTCACGTGCGATCGTAGAAGCCGACCGCCATTTTAATGTGGGTACCTCATTCGCATACTGCCAATTGCTCATCCATCCGATAAATAAATGACGATCCTTCACATTATTCCAGGTTACACCCGCATAATTATCTGTTCCCCAATCCAACCACTTAATCTGGGTATCATCTGTTGTGAAATGCTTTCCATCAAAATCTCCAACAAAATACTGTGTCGCAGAACCACCATTTGGTCCTCCTGGATTTATACTGACCAATAATATCCATTTTGTTACCCCATTATCTGTCATTGGGAACAGATCTGGACATTCCCATACGCCACCATGAGCTCCGATTTCTTTTCCGAAACTACTTTCCATCTTCCATTCTTTCAGATTTTTAGAGGAATAAAATGTGATACAGTCCTTTGTTGCTAAAGTCATGATCCATGCCTGCGATTTTTCGTGCCACATCACCTTTGGATCCCTGAAATCCCAGATTCCAGGATTGGGCAATACAGGATTTCCCTTGTACTTTTCCCAAGTTTTACCTTGATCTAAACTATATGCCAAGCTCTGGTATTGATGTAAACCGGTTCTCTTGTCTTCTTCTTTGTGGTTGTGATGTGTAAAGATCGCGACCATAGCATCTTTGCCAAAACCAGCTGTATCATCTTTATCAATAACAGCGCTACCTGAAAATATGGTTCCTAGGCTATCCGGATACAGTGCTATTTTCTGTTCTTCCCAATGCACAAGATCTGTGCTGGTAGCATGTCCCCAATGCATGGGACCCCATTTCGGTTCATCTGGATTATGCTGATAGAATAGATGATAAGTACCATTGTTATATACCATTCCATTTGGATCGTTCATCCACCCTTCTTTTGGTGTAAAATGATATAATGGGCGATAATTTTCCACTTGTACCATTTGCTTATCTTGTTTCGTACTTCCAGTCTGTGCGTAGCTAAATAAAGGAAGTGCTAGTAATATAAATGCTAATTTCTTCATCATGATTTAAATTTTTCTGTAAGGTTTATCAAATACAAATTAATTGTTTTATTATTATTTCTCCGTTTAATTCCGCTAACTTTAATCGATTCATTAAAAAAGTTTCAAACTTTGATTTATAATATGTGCATTATAAAAGCGGCAGTGTACGTATTCTTTATCCTGGTTCGTCGCCCAAAACTACAGTCACCGTGTATGGAAATGTTTGCCCCATATAAGTAAGCGTATACTTTACGGCTGAACTGAAATCAACATATCCGCCCTGCCCCGGTGCTATACTTGCTCCATTAGTAAATTCTACTGAGGGATTGAGTTCTTTTACAGCTGTACCAACCGGTAGATATATGGTGATACTTTTATTTTCTTGATTAATAATACCCACTTTGTTACCTATTCGGAAAGCTGTTATTTCGGCTATAATCTCCTTAACTGTTACCTGGTAGGTATTAAAAAAGTTTCCATTATATACACGATAAACTAACGGTGTTGTTGAAGAAAAGGTGAAATTCTGAGCACTTCCAGAAGCTGGGGCGACAGTTGCATTTTCAGGTATTGCAATACTCGGCTTTACCGCAGAAAGATCCGTCCCTGCTGGTACAAGTACACTAATTGTGCCTTTCTCGTTATCGACAACGCCTGCTGTATTTCCCACTTTAAAAGAAAGGATATTGACATCCGAACTCAAATCGAGCGATGTAGCTGAGTCCTCCTTACAAGATGTAAACAATCCGATAAAGAGCAGGAAAATTCCTAAGCCTATAATATTTTTTAATGTTTTCATTCGTTTATAATTGTTTTACAAGTGATATCAATGCATTCGAGCATTGATTGATTCATGTCTCTATTTATTTAGCAGAAAACTATCCTGAACATATTCTTTATACAGTTACAAAGGATACATTCAGGATCTTTTCATTAACTAATTTTTTTCCACTTCATTTCACCATCACAAAATGAACAAGTGTTAATATCCTGCATTCTGCTTATACAAGTATTTACTCAATCTGATCTGTGCTTCCGGAATAGGCAGATACTCATACTTATCGGCAGTAAAATGGGAAGAAGCATAATATGATCTACGTGATTTTTCGACATCGTAATAAGCGTTCATAGACTCACCTGCGATCCCCCAGCGCACGAGATCAAAAAAACGTCCGTTCTCCATGGCCAATTCTAATCGGCGCTCCCAACGTAAGGCTTTCCGTGCATTTTCTTCGTTCCAAATGATATTTTCTCCATTTTTATACGTTTCAATGAGCATCTTATCTGTTGCATAGCCCATCAGTGTCACACTGTTTTTTGCACGTATGCGTACCTGGTTGATCAATGGTAGTGCTTCTTGGGAACGGTGAAGTTCAATAAGTGCTTCGGCACGCATTAACAATACATCTGCAAAACGAATGACGATACGATTTTTTGTATTCGCATAAAAGGGTACCATCGGAACAAAACAATCACAGTCTGGATCAACATTTTCTTTCAAAGAGGCATACATAGCGTATTCCGACGGATTACGGGTCCAGCTTTCTTCATACACATGTTTCGCACTGTATTTATATGGTAAATTTGGAATTGCAACAGTATGAAAAAGCCGAGGATCGTATTTCTCCGCAACATTAAATGTATTAAGCGTATTATAGTTATCCAAAGGCAATCCTTTTCCCGTAGTACGGAAGGCATTCACCAAACTTTGACTAGGTTTATTGAAATCACAGCACCCCAATCCCATCGGCACAGAAAGGACATCAGATAAGTTCACTCGACCAAATTTTGTTCCGTCATCTTTGGAAAATTGAATCGAAAAAAGTGCTTCGGTACCGTTTTCATATTGACCCGGCAGGAAATTAAATCCGAAATCTGTTTCTAATGTACGATTTGAGGATAAGACAATATCTGTACTCTGTACTACTTTTTCAAGATCTGTCTGATTTATACTGGTGACTGCATGTCGCTCTTGATTGTCCTGACGGTAAGCTTTATACAAATATGTTTTTGCTAAGTACGCGGCAGCAGCAATACGGCTGGCACGACCAACCTCTGTCTGAACAACTGGCAAATGATCTGCTGCATATTGAAAATCATCTGCGATCTTCTGCCATAATGCATCATTGGTTAACGCTCGGTTATCAACCGTTTCATAGCTGTCTATCGGCACTTGCTCATCAATATACGGTACATATTTGAAAAGGATCTTGAGCATAAAATAAAAGTGTCCACGGAGAAATCTTGCTTCTGCCATTTTTTCGTCTTTATTCGCAAAATCACCCATTTCCTGAATCGTCCGGATCGTGGTATTAGCACGGGAAATCGATACATATAGTTGAAACCAGAGCCGGTTTACTTCATCAAAAGTGGGTGTAATATTGTTTGCCGTTTCCAGAAAATGAAAGACCTGTATATCTTGAGGCCCTGAACCTCCTTTATAGGCATCGTCAGATCGTACCGTTCCATATGGCCATAAACTAAATGGAACATCATAGTGATCGTTTCCCAAAGCTGCATAAGTGGCTGTAAGTAATCTTTCAGGCTCCTTCACCTGATCGGAACTCAATACGCCTTTTGGTGTTTCGTCCAAGAACTTATTACATCCGGACAAAAGTCCTGCGGCCAATACCGTTATTATTATTTTATTAAATGTTGTTTTCATGAGAATAATTTGTTTTTAATCACACACTCATTAATTAGAAACCAATGTTAAGTCCTGCTGTCCATGTGGTCGGTATGGGATATCCCCATCCGACGTTTTCAGGATCAACACCCGTAAAATTCTTTGATTTTACAGTAAATAGATTCTGACCGGTAACATATATGCGTAAACGGCTCATGCGTAACCGCGAGGCGATATCTGTTGGTAATGTATAGCCCAGAGATAAATTACGAAGTTTCATATACGATCCATTTTCTATAAAATAATTGGATAGACGTCCCTCATCGTTATTGTTTACTGTCTGCAGTGCTGGAATAGTAGAATTAGCATTCTGTGGCGTCCAGGCATTGAGTAAGCGGGTACCTTTATTGGAGTTTACATCATCAACACTCCAAAAATCGGTCTGCTTCTTTAACCAATTTTCAACATCAATACCTTGTACTCCCTGAAAGTAAGCCGATAGATCAAACCTTTTGTATTTCAATGCAATATTTAGACTGTATGAAAAATCGGGGTGCGGACTACCGATCCAGGTACGGTCCAGATCTGTAATCTGACTATCGCCATCATAGACATTTACATACCTTAGGCGTCCAATACCTTTACCTGCCTGATTGACATGCGCATCGACCTGATCTTGATTCTGAAAGATTCCGTCAGTCACATAACCATAGAATGAGCCTAATGGTCGACCTATGATATTATCACCCTGACGGCCACCATATGAATTTTCAACTGCTTCTGGTAAATGGGTAATTTTATTTTTATATGCTGAAAAAACTCCTGTTATATCATAGTCTAAACCAAAAGCAGTTTTATTACGATATCCTGCAGAAATGTCCACACCTTTATTTTCCATCGAAGCTCCATTCGCCCAACGGTAGCCACCTTCTCCTACTACACCGATATAGGCAGGATTGATCAACATGTCTTTTGTTGCTTTGACATACCAGTCGATCGATCCATATAGACTCTGATTAAAGAATGAAAAATCTAACCCAATGTTGGTCTGTGTGGTTGTTTCCCACTTCAGATCATTATTTTCGGTTTGAATTTTACGGTATCCTGATGGCAATATTCCCGATCCTGTTCCCGAAAGATCGTATGCGGTCCCGTCTATAATATTCCAGGTTGGATCGCCAATACCATACTCTGGCACAAACAGTGCATAAGTAGCTAGATCTCCAATTCCTTGATTTCCGGTCTGCCCCCAACCTACACGAAGTTTTAAATCTGATATGTAACCTTTTGTTCCTTCCATAAAGCGCTCTCCTGAAATCCGCCATCCTGCGGTCACGGCTGGAAATGTTGCAAAACGGTTATTTTTTCCGAATCGTGATGAACCGTCATGTCGCACAGTAAAAGAAGCAAGGTAACGGTCATCGTATGCATAATTCGCCTTTCCGAAGTAAGAAAGAAGCGAAAAGCCGGTTGAACCGCCACCTACTGCTGCTGTTCCAGTACTTACACCTGGCCACATGTATTCAGGTGTTTCAATGGCAAAAGCACCATTACCTGCAGTATATGCATTGAAGCTGATATCATTTTGACGATTCATTTCCATACCAGCTAATAAATCAATTGCATGCTTCTCGATAACTTTCCTATAGGTTGCCGTATTGGATAAGGTCCATTTCATACCGTGCTTCTGTTCCATATTCACACCGCTCCGATCGCTGTTCATGAAGCCCGAACGATAAGAAAACTCCATATTCCGTTTGTAAAAATTACTATAATCAATACCATAACTGGTACGGACATGTAAGTCTTTTATGATCTGTAGATCGGCATAGACATTGCCAAATAGACGCCAAAAATTATATTTATTATTTCGATTATCATACAGTAAACGCATTGGATTATGACGGTCGTTCATACCTAATGACGGACCACCCCATCCTGCTCCGTCTACGGTATGTACCGGTATAATCGGCAAGGCTTTTAAAGATAGATCGAGGACATCCCCCGGTACTTGAACTTCACCCGTATTGTTGACCGTGAAATTTTCTCCGATAACCAACTTACCGTCGAAGAGTTTGTAGTCTGTATTCATACGTGCTGATATCCGTTGGAAACTTGTATGTTTAATTGTACCGTTATTGTGCAGATATCCTAAAGAAAAAAACGAACTCGATTTTTCTGTCGCTGAACTAAGTGTCGCATTATAAGATTGGAGCAAACCTGGTTTGGAAACTTCATTGAACCAATCTGTATCAGCAGCATACATGGTATGCTCCCGGTCAATATATTTAGAAACGTACACATGATTTAACTGTGGATCACCATTGGCATTATTGTTCCAATCAAATTGATATCCAATATTATTACCATTAGGATTTCCGCCACTGTTCATGGTTGCCTGCCATAAAGCTTGACCATATTCCAGGGAATTGAGCACCTTCATCCGGTTATTAAAATAGGTGTTGGTTAGAAATGCGTCGAATGTAAGCTTTGGGGCTCCAATTTTGCCTTTCTTTGTCGTAATTACAATGACACCATTGGCAGCACGAGAACCATAGATACTTGCCGATGAAGCATCTTTCAATACCTGAATACTTTGAATGTCATTGGAATTCAGTTCGTGCATACCACCCTGTGATGGCATCCCATCGATAATATATAACGGGTCCTGACTACTGTTGATTGAGCTGATTCCTCGCATACGCACTGTAGCAGCACCGCTTGGATTACCATCAGATGTTACGGTCATTCCTGCCACCCGGCCCTGAAGTGCTTTGATGGGATTATTTTCAGGGGCTTTCATCATTTCTGTAACATTGACCACACTGACTGCACCTGTGAGATCTCGTTTCCGCTCTGTCTGGTACCCCGTCACCACGACTTCATCAAGCCCTTGTTCTGTGCTGACTAGACGGATCTCTACAAACTTCTTTTCCCCGATTGCGATAGTTTGTGTTGTATAGCCTACATTCGATATTTCAAGTGTAGGATTGCTACTGGATACCTGGATCGTAAATTCTCCTTTTTCATCTGTCTTGGTTGCCTGCCCCGTACCTCTGGCAATCAAAGATGCACCTTCTAATGGTGCTGCCGTTCCACTATCTGTGACTCTTCCTTTAATGGTTGCCTGCTGTGCATAACTGGCTACAGAAAAAAGAATCAAAGACAGAAACAGCATGATTTTCTCTCTCGTAAACATAATTTGGTTATTTTATAAATGGATAATTATTTAGATTGATTTTCTTATGTAAAATTTAATTATTGCAACTCATTCAGCCACACAAATCGATTTATAGCCGTAGCATCATAATTTGGGCATGCACCGCTGCTCTGCGTAACATAACCGCTTAGCGTAGCTGCAAACTCCAATATCTCTTCTGCAGGGATATTCTTGTCATTGCGGCAACGTAACGATAGAAAAGCGGCTAAAAATGAATCGCCACTACCAATTGTGTCCTTCACTTCCACTTTCAGAGCAGGATAATGATGACTGAAATGTCCTGCTGTAGAATGATAGATTGCACCGGTGGCGCCATAGGTCACGATCAATTCCGGAACTGCAAAATGATTCATCACGGCCTCCGATTTCGACTGATCGCTCATATCTGGAGGTAAGCCTAACCACGCCGAAACAAAGCCCAATTCTTCTTCATTCATTTTGACTAAATCAGCATAGCCGATCAATTCAAAAATCCGTTCTTTTGTATAAAATGGTGCGCGAAGATTGACATCAAGGATCTTATACTTTGCTTGTTTAACTAAGCCTTTTAATGTCTGGTAGCTGACATCATTTCGTGTGGATAAACTCCCGAACACAAAAAAATCTGCTTCACGAACTGTTTGTAATTCTTGTTCGCCAAGTGTAATGTGATCCCAAGCGACGGGATAGACGATTTCATAGCGAACATCTTTTTTGTCATCAATATGGACTTCTACTGTAGATGTAGGTAAGATATGATCTTCCTGAAATAATGTTAAAGGGATCGAAAGCTCACGGCAAAATGAAACAATTTCCTGACCATTTGCATCGCTCCCTACCCTTGTAAGCACATCGGTATAAATCCCCAATTTATTGAGGTGATAGGCAACATTTAGCGGAGCACCACCTAATTTTCTTCCTGTAGGCAGATTGTCCCAAAGAATTTCTCCGAAACAAACCCCTTTAATATTTAATACCTCGTTTTTCATAATATTTTTATCTGAATCAGATGTATATGATCTTAATTAACCGTAATTCTGTTTTAAATCCTGACTTAGTGCATGGGCATCGGTCCATCCATATCTTCCAAAGATTTTCCTTTGGTTTCTGGCATCATCTTCCATACGTACAATAGCTGCAAAAACATGCAAACTGCAAAAATCATGAAGGTATAACCTCCACCAAGCAGTTCTGTTAATGCAGGAAAACAAAATGTAATTACTGCGGCCATCACCCAGTGGGTTAAGCTTCCCAATGTTTGCCCCTTGGCACGGACATCATTCGGAAAAATCTCAGAGATAAAAACCCAGATTACCGCTCCCTGCGAGAGTGCAAAAAATGCGATAAACATCATCAAATAAATGGTGACTTTTATTCCCTCAATTTGACCCGCAAAGAAAGCGTGCGAAACAAGAGAAAGAGAAGCGATTAGCCCAAATGAACCAATGAACATCAGTCTGCGACGGCCAATCCTATCGATAAAATTTATACCAATCAAAGTAAACACAAAATTAACAACACCAATACCAACAGTAGAAAGTAAAGAACTCTGACCGCCTAAACCTGCCATCTCAAAAACACGTGGCGCATAATAAATAATGGCATTGATGCCGGATACTTGATTAAAAACTGCAAATAGTACCGCTAGAATAACAGGTGTACGGTTCGATTTGGAAAATAATTGGCTCTCACCTTTTTCTTGACCTCTTTGACGGCTGTTCAACATCTGTTCAACATCATTTTCAGCTTGATCACCGCTTACTTTACGCATAATCGCTATTGCCTCGTCCTTTTTACCTCGGTGCAAAAGCAACCAACGGGGACTTTCCGGAATAAAGAATATCAGCACAAAGAAAATCAATGATGGGATTGCCTGTACTCCGAGCATCCAACGCCAAGACTCTTCCCCTGTTTGACCTATAAAATAATTTGAAAGGTATGCGACCAAGATCCCAAACACAACATTGAACTGAAATAATCCGACTAGCTTGCCACGGGATTTTGCAGGGGAAATTTCAGAAATATAAATTGGTGCGGTTACAGAAGAGACACCGACTCCTATCCCGCCTAGAAATCGAAACAAAATAAACATGTTCCAATCTAGGACCAGAGCTGTACCAATAGCGGAGAAAAAATAAAGTGCGGCAACCAGAAACAAAGTATTCTTACGTCCTAATCGGTCCGATGGATATGCGCCCATTGCTGCTCCTATAACTGTACCTAATAACGCGATCGCCATCGTAAGACCATGTTGAAATTCACTTAGAGACCAGAATACCTGAACAGCCTTCTCGGCACCTGAAATAACTGCTGTGTCAAAACCGAAGAGAAATCCCCCCAAGGCCACCACGAATGACCATATCAAAACTGAATTTTTGTTCATTTTAAATTTATAATTGATTTACTCAAAATTAACAGCTAAGATTACAAGACCTGAATTTTCATATGACAAATTGCATCAAATTTATATCAAGATCAAAAAACACATAAATACTTAAAAAACAACACCTTAATAAGACTTCATAAACAGTGAAAAAATGTTTTTTTGACAAAAAACATAGATGATGTTACATTCATCTATAAATCAAAAACTGTGTTGTTTTTACACTAAGGTTATTTTAAAATCTTTGAAAATGGGTGAAATTTGACATTTGTCTACACAAGGATCTGCGCTTTATCATAATTGATCAAGATGATCGGTTTTATTTTCTGCAATCTTGAAATATAATTTAGAATAAAATCAATTTATCAAATACGCTGAAAAAGCAATTGGGTGATTAAAAAAAATACGGTTCGTTTTTTTCTATAAAAATAATTCTTGATGACAGTGGAGATATCAATATATTTGTTTAATATGTGATGCAATTGTATATGAAGCAATATATACATCTAAGTTTGAGTATATATCATCAATAATCCATTAATCCAACATGTTAAGAGTATACTGTGTATTGTCGATCATGATATCGCTATTGTTTCATTCTTGTAATCCTAAGAATGAGGGCAAAAATTATACAATAGCATTCTCACAATGTACTGGTAATGATTCTTGGCGGGAGACCATGTTGGAGGAAATGAAAAGAGAGTTGTCTTTCTATCCTAATGTTAAATTTATATATCGAGATGCTGAAGGAAGTAACCAAGTACAGATTTCGCAAATTAGGGAACTGCTAAAAAATGATATTGATCTCTTAATTGTTTCTCCGAATGAGGCGGCTCCCGTGACACCAATTGTAGACTCGGTTTTCCAAATGAAAATCCCTGTCATCGTTACAGATCGAAAAACGTCTTCGGGTCTTTACAATGCTTATGTTGGAGCTGATAATCTTACAATTGGTAAATTAGCGGGACAATATATTTCAAATGTTCTTAATGGAAAGGGACAAATCGGGGTTATTACTGGTTTAAAGGGTACTTCAGCTTCTATAGAAAGAAAAAAAGGCTTGATGATGGGGCTAGATAGTGCCGGTAAAACGCAGGTAGGATTGGAACTTCATTCTGATTGGAGCAGGGCTACAGCTTATGCTTTAGCGAAAAAACAAATTGAAGATTTACAGAAACAAGATCTTATCTTCGCTTTTAATGACCAGATGGCCTTTGGGGCCATCCAGGCTCTCCGTGAAAATGGTAATGACAAAAAGAAAATTATCGGTATCGATGCATTGCCTGGAGCAAAAAATGGTTTGGAAGAAATAGCAAATGGCACGCTTTACGCTTCTATGCTTTACCCAACCGGGGGCACAGAAGCGATCCGGACGGCAATAGCAATTTTAGAAAAAACTCCTTATAAACGGGAAAACATACTGGGCACGCTGGTTATAAATAAAGAGAATGCGAACCTGATGATGCTCCAGTCGAATAAGATTCAAGAACAACAAAAAGATATCGACAAAAGACAGGAGTTTATCGTAAAGCAAAATCAGATTTACAACAACCAAAAAACAACTCTCCAGGTTGTCATGACGAGCCTGGTGATCTCGATTATTCTAGGAGGTATTTCGATTGTTATGATTGGCAACAACCGTAAAAAAAACAAGCAACTTAAAAATCAGAACGAAGAAATTTTACAACAACAGCAACAGATTGTTGAGATGAATCAACAGATTCAAAATGGAGCAGAAGAACAGAGCAAGTTTTTCACCAATGTTTCCCACGAATTCAAGACTCCCCTGACCCTTATCATGGGACCACTTGAAGAATTAGAAAAAGAAAAATCTCTTTCCGCTAACAGTAGAGAAAAACTTGCGTACATCGAACGGAATGCTAAAAAACTTCAAGACCTCGTGCACGACCTCATTGATATCCATAGGATTGATAAATCTAAATTAAAATTACAGGTTACTGCGGTACATATTGATAATTTCATCCAACAGATCATTGCTAATTTTAGACCTTTGGCCAAGAAGAAGGGCATCTCCTTAAGTTATCTCAGCAAGACACCTCTGAAAGAGATCTGGATAAGCGAGCAACTGATGGAACATGCTTTTTCGAACCTGCTATCCAACGCATTTAAATATACCCCTAGAGGAGGAACCATCAGCTTGACCGTAGAAGAAAATACATTTGGAGATTATTTTCTTATCCGTGTAATTGACAATGGATCAGGTATCGCAGCCAGTGATTTAGATCATATATTTGACAATTTCTACAAAGGTGAACAGCATCTTCCTGGATCAGGAATAGGTCTTGCTTATGTAAAACAGATTGTTGAACTTCATCATGGACAAGTAACCGCTAGCAGTAAAAAAGGAATGGGATCTGCTTTCACTTTACGCTTGCCTACGGGTCATCTTCATCTTTTGGAAGAAGAAAAAAAGAACTCCCAATATGAGCCTTCAATATTACATTTTGAAAGAAACTTGCCACAGGAAAATTTGGAAGATTTTGATGTTGATTCGGTCTCCTTCTGTTCCAACAGAGCAGCGAATATCTTGATTGTTGAAGATCATCCTGATATTATGCGTTTCTTGAAAGAAATTTTAGAAAAAGAATATAATCTCATTTTTGCCAAAAGCTATTCCGACGCTCTTAAAAAAATGAAAAACAATTATCCTGACCTGATCCTCAGCGATATTATGCTTCCTGATGAAACAGGTATCGAATTATTGAAAACCGTTAAAAACAATTCGCAGTTCAACCAAATACCCGTACTTCTACTTAGTGCTCTTGATACGGAGGAAAGTATCATTGAGGGAATGCGCCATATGGCAGATGCCTATCTGACAAAACCATTTAAGGTGGACCACCTTAAAGCAGTAGTCGCCAACTTAATTCTGTCCCGTCAGAACCTCAAAGAGCAGTATGGCACATTGCTCAAGTCTTCGGAAAATAAAACAGAAATTGATTCACATACTCCGCAGGACAAGCGTTTTTTACAGGGATTGTCCATGGTTGTCGAAGGACAGCTTTCCGATAAAACCCTGAGTGTCGAGGACATTGCCAAGGAACTGAATTTATCACGGATACAACTTTATCGAAAAACAAAAGCATTATTAAATTGCAGTGTCAATGACTATCTATTACAACGGCGTATGGCTAAAGCACAAAACCTATTGCTCGAAGGCCTACATGTAAATGAAATTGCAGAAAAAGTAGGTTTTTCGTCCGGGACATATTTTACGGCAGCATTTCGTAAACAGTTCGGTGTAACTCCGACCGTTTTTCGAAAAGATCAATTAAAAGGATAAGTCGTTGGAATTTTCTACGGCGAAACCCGTATAGCTTGAAGTGCTTTTGTAAGTAAAATAATTTGAATTTAACAATTTTAGTGCATTAACACTGGAATGGACTGTAAAAAATTAACAGGGGAATGTCGATGTCTAATTTCAATCAAAAAACATAAATCATTCAAGATTAAAATCAAGAAGGATTTCATAAAATAATTATTTGTCATGTATGAGATTTGATTAATTAACATAGGGGAGTAATTGACCTAATTAGATCCCTTCAATAACCGCTAATCTCCTATTAATCAAGTTCTGCACAGTTTCAGATTTTAATTCCTCAGCACCAAAGCCTCGTTTATCTTTAGTACAAGAGCTACATGCGGTAGCATCCAGCTTATTGCTATAGCCACATAAACATTCCCATACCTGTTTGCCTGAAGAAAACATGCCCTTTGATTCTTTAACGGTAACTACCTCTGGAAATAACTTCACCTAGCCCTCTCCTTTCAATGTCTGTAGATAGGCAATATCTTGAGCGGAATACCAGTCTTTGTCTAAGGTAAGTACCTTCAATGCTGCCTTTTTTGCCAATAAAGATCCTGCTAATAGTTTCTCCACTTGATCGTAATCGATAAGATTGGAGCTGCTGATAGCTTTGCTAATGATCTTAAACTGCGCACCGGTTAAATCATCGGACAGCAACTGTCCATAGAGTATGGCTATAGCTTGATCTTTGTCCAGGAAATCAAAATAACGAAAGAGCGTGGCTTGACGGTCTATATATTCTTGAGCCAGTCCTGAGTCATCATTCATTGCTTTGAATAGCAGGGGTACAAATTCGGTCAATCGGGATGTGGCTATAAACTCGGCTGTAGCATTGTCCATGGTATAGATACCGGTATAGCGTTCTATGATCAAGCTTGCTTTGACTTTGTTCTTAATAACAGATCCATCGATATCTCCACCTACCACTTCTGCCTGTATATGTTTAATTTCATTGAGCAATACAGGTGTACCGATAGCGGTGATCATGAATATTTGCGTTCCTTTGCCCGAGATCTCATCAATATTGACGCTGAAGCCTATAACCGCATCTGCCCTATAGCTACGGGCATTTTGCTTTAAAGACTCCACTACGCTCTTATATAGCTCCTGTAATTTGTTTTCATAATTACGGGACCGCCCACCGAAGAATCCCGAAGGGATCTGCGAAGCAAACTAAACGAAGCTCGCCCCGATTTCACTCAAAGCATTGGCTCCAATAACAGCTGTTGCTGAAATGGGATTTTTGTGGTCATCGCTTTGATTAAAAAATACGGGAAGCCGTAAGAATGGTATAAAACCAATAAAGCCATTCTTAACAGAATGGCTTTATTGGTTATTTTATATGATCTATTTGATTTATTTCAGTTTTTCAATCTCGTCGATGGTAAGGCCTGTCGCCTCAGCAATTTGGTCTACTGATAATCCCATCGATTTTAGCTTTACAGCCGTCTCAATAGCTTTTTGGTGTTGGCCTTCAGCTTTAGCAATTGCAACTGCTTTCTTGGATGCTTGCTTAGCCTCTTCCAATTGTTTTTCTAGTCCTTCAACTTGTTCCTGTTGATACATCCGCACTGCTTCTGCATCCCATTTACGTTTTAAACTAATATCATACATAGTCCGTTCCTCCTTTGTCAATTTTGCGTAGCTGGCCAACTGAAAGAAGCGTTGAAATACTGCCGATTTCATGATCCGTGGCAAGGTCTTTAACGTAGACATATTCTTGAGCATATAAAATACTTTGTCCAGTTCGTCTTCAACCTCAGCTTCGCTTTTAACAAAGTTAATAATTTCTAAATAGATAAACCCCAAACCCTCGTAAAATATTTGTCCTGAATCTCTATTACACAGGCAGGTATCGTGAAAATAGGTTTTATAATCACCTCCCGGCATATGAAAACCATCCATCAGGACAATGGTGTAAACCTCAGGAATAGCGTATCCCCAGGCTTTGCGGTTTCCTTTGGGCGCTGTATCTGAAATGACCTTGCTGGCATAATACAGCATACGTTGCTTCAGGTTGGTCTGTGTACTTGTCTGCATCTCGATGATGATCTCTTCTCCTGTACTGATCTGAACTACAAGATCAAAGATAACTTTGCCGATTTCTTCGGTTGCACCGATACGCTCGGTATCTCTATACGTCAGATCAACGATGGTCTTTCGACCACGAAAGATGATGTTAAGAAAGTTGATCAGGTTGACTTTGTCTCCGAATAACCGTTTAAAGCCCTCATCGGTGGTCGGATCAATAAAAACGGGCTGAACGTGATTTTTCATAATTTTAGGATCTGCTTAAATAATTAATGTTGCTAAGCAAACATCAGAAAAACTAAAATTATTAGCCGGTTATTAAACGTTTGTAGTCGACAGTAGTCGTTTGTTGTCGGCTAGCTGGCAACAAAAGCATCAACCTGTTAACCTAATCTTGCTTTCCGGACACAAAAAAAGCCACATCTCATGACGTGGCTTTAACTAAACATATGGATTAAACTTTATCTACTTATACGAGTTGATGGATTGGGATACTTTCCAGTTACCGCCGTCATTCACTAAAGTCACTAGATCGGTTTTGGTAAAACCCTCAAACTGCATCGTTACTTTGGCGATCATATAGTCTGCTGACTCCTGTATGATAGAGGTGCTGGTTTTACAATTCAACTGCTCACCTTTTTGCTTTTTCAAGAAGGAAATAACTTCTGAACGGCTATTGGTTTTATCTTCTGATGCCTGTACTTTTTGGCTGAAGTCTGATGTAAACAACTGCTCTATTCCTGCCGATTGTCCTTCTGTCATAACCGCAACGTAGTGATCAATGGCTAGATCTGCTGTAGATAAATTGACCACTGCTTTTTTAGGGTTTGCTAATTCTGGATTGCCTGCTGCCATAGTGAATGTTGATAATGCGATCAAGACTACTGCGGCGAATGTTTTTGCTAAAGTTCTCATAATGTCTTTATTTTATAGTTTGTTAGTTCTTATTTGTTGATTCAAAAGTAGGATGTAATTCGTCTCTACCCTATGGTGATTAGACTAAACCAACTAAAAACTCGGTGAACAGAGGAAATGGATGGGTGAAATTATTTTAAACTTTTTTGAACTATTCTATTCGACAGGTGTTCTTATAATACAAAGCGATAACAAACATACTTTCAGCATGAAAGTGGATAACGATAAATGACGTAGTACAGTAAATAAATCCAATTGCTTCAAAACAATTTGGATGATGAAACAAAATAGAGGAAACGATAAGAAACATAAAAATTACTGTGCAGTTAAACGCCAAGATAAAGGGTCTAATGAAAATTAGGCCCTTTTGATGTATATGGATTCTAATTCATTCGCAACTATTTTCCATGATGTATGGCATTTATTCGTAACTTAATACGATTAACCTATATACTTACAATAACTAAATCTATGTATTCAAGCGGTATTAAATATAGTTTAGCAAGATTCTTTATAATTGCTTCATTATTAGCTTTAAATTTTATCGCCAAAAGCCAAGAAAATAAAGAGGTTATATTTATCTCGTATGAAAACTTTCTACCAACGCCCAAAATTGGTGTATATGAGTTTCATGAAGAACTTTTAAAAGCTTTTCCACATGCTAATGGTAGAATTATTATAGAATTTAGTGCAATGAAAGACAGCAGTGTTTCAGAGATAAATTCTATAGGTTATATCGATGGCATAGACTCATTGAAACAAAAATTTGAAAATATATCGAAATGGATTCCTGCAACCAAAGATAGTAGACCTATGAGCATCAGACAGAATTATTCATTTCAATTTGGCAAGCTAAATCACATTGGAGATATTGGTTATTTCTTTAATAAAAGGGACTCTGTAGCAGTTTGTGATAAGGATCACATAAGACATATTGGAGGACGATGGTTAGATAGATTTTATATTTCTACCGTAGATTATTTTTTCAATAAAGGGAAAATCAAAAAGATTGTCATTAGAAATAACAACCTAAAAGAAGTACGAAGTGTTTATGACAATTACAGCTATTACAAATCGCTCGAACAGTTTTTAATTTTTTATTATGGGCTACCTACCAAATATATTCAGTCTCCGAATATCCCTCGTCCAAGTAGTAAACTTTTTTATAAAATGATTAAAGAAATTGAAAACAAAGATTATTCGGTCACGTGGAAAGATTTTTTGGATGGGAAAATTTTACTGGAAACGACAAAAGGTACAACTCAGTTAACGTATGAATTCTACTAAAGATGTTGAAGCAATACAGATGTTCCGATAGCGGTGATCATAAACATCTGAGTTCCTTTGCCCGAGATCTCATCAATATTGACGCTGAAACCTATAACGGCATCAGCCCGATAGCTACGGGCATTTTGCTTTAAAGACTCCACTACGCTCTTATAGAGCTCCTGTAATTTGTTTTCATAATTGCGGGAACGCCCACCGAAGAATCCCAAAGGGATCTGCGAAGCAAACTAAACAAAGCTCGCTCCGATCGCACTCAGAGCATTGGCTCCAATAACAGCTGTTGCTGATATGGGATTGTTGTGGTGATTGGTTTGATTAAAATATACTGGAAGCCGTAAGGATGGTATAAAACCAATAAAGCCATTCTTGACAGAATGGCTTTATTGGTTATTTTATATGATCTATTTGATTTATTTCAGTTTTTCAATCTCGTCGATGGTAAGGCCTGTCGCCTCAGCAATTTGGTCTACTGATAATCCCATCGATTTTAGCTTTACAGCCGTCTCAATAGCTTTTTGGTGTTGGCCTTCAGCTTTATCAATTGCAACTGCTTTCTTGGATGCTTGCTTAGCCTCTTTCAATTGTTTTTCTAGTCCTTCAACTTGTTCCTTTTGATACATCCGCACTGCTTCGGCATCCCATTTACATTTTAAACTAATATCATACATAGTTCGTTCCTCCTTTGTCAATTTTGCATAGCTGGCCAACTGAAAGAAGCGTTGAAATACCGCCGATTTCATGATCCGTGGCAAGGTCTTTAACGTACACATATTCTTTAGCATAAAAAATATTTTGTCCAGTTCGTCTTCAACCTCAGCTTCGCTTTTAACAAAAAAAATCAATTCGAGGTATATAAATCCAAATCCTTCGTGAAAAATTTGCCCTGAATTTCTATTACACAGGCAGGTATCGTGAAAATAGGTTTTATGATCACCTCCTGGCATATGAAGGTTTAAAATTTGGAATAGAGTACCATATTTAAGGTTATTCCTCAGAAAAATTTAACGTTGTGACTTTTAGATGTATAATTACTCACCCACGTCTTACAAACCCAGAAACTGGATTTTCTTCATCAAGGACAATCGAAACTAAAAACAATTATTTAAATGAAAATAATTTTGACTACTTCCATTTTGAATATCATTGGGAAATTCAAAAGGGTGTGTGGACTTTTCAAATTATAGAAAACGATGTTATCAAACTTGAAAAGAGATTTGAGATAATATAATTGTCGGTGATATAAATGAATAATTATTAAATTTCTATATATTTAGTTTCATATCAAACTTCCTATTAAAAATGATTTATTGACCATGACAGACGAAATCAAACAGTTTTTTAAGGCATATTGGCGAACGGGAATGAAGGCCGGTTGCACCGAAAATATTCCAAAAGAAATGATGGTTTCGGCACCTAATAGTGAAGGAAGTTATGAATGGAAACTAATTCCTGGAGTATTGACTAATGAAGATTGTAAAAACGTAGAAACACAGTTTAACATCACTTTCCCAGAAAACTTTATAGCATGGCACAAACGTTATTTCTTCGAAGACTGTGATTGTTCAATCATCAGACTACCCTTCTCAAGTCCCACAAAACCGCTACAGGAAATAATAGACAATCTTGAATGGTGTATAGCAGAACAGCTGATTCCTCTTGGTCTTATTCCCTTTGCAAACGAAGGTAATAATGCCGGACCATTAGTCTTTGACACAAGGAACGCTAGCGGAAAGGAAGATTTTCCGATAAGAGTTTATGACCATGAATATGGTGGTGATCTAGATGGATTGAGTGAAATTATTTTTTCATCATTTAGAAAAATGCTGACATGCTTAACACGTTTCCTGACCGAAATTTAAAAAAGAAAACGTTTTGAAGTGTTTGCCGACTTCTATGAAATCGACCCTGAGGGTGCTGGTTCAACAGGTAAAGAGTACTGGGAAAGCTGGATCGCAATGGAAAAAGCAAACTTTGAAGAATTTGGATACTAGATTTTTACAACCGAAAAGATGCTGAACTACAGAAAACTCTGTTACAATTATCATTTTATAAGGCAATAAAGGAATTTTATGAGCGACATATTTAAGGATGAAAACATTTATCCGTATCAAGGAAAGATAAAAGTGCATTTCAAAGGTTTTTACGATGCTGCATTTATAGCTTTCATTCCATTCTTTCAAATTGATTCACAGACGAATTACAAGGTTAGTCTCAAGAAATCAAAACTATTGTCTCATGAAGAAGCTGTACAAGAATTTGAATTCTTGAAAGATCTTCCGAAAGCGAATAGGCAAATTTATAGTTACAAAAATGATGAATATCCCTCAAATGAAACTATTTTTTTGAAAGGCAAAGCAATCTCATGGAACAAGGTAGTTACTGGATCAGGGTTTACGGACTATGCTGAACTTAATAAAGCTTTACGAACTTCGATTGGTGCGCTAAGTAAAAACTATACTAGACCAGACCTTTTGGAAAATCTTAATGCATTTACGGATAAGAAAAGTATCTATCATCCTACTGAAGGCACTTTTGATATGTTATCAAAAGCAAGCATTTATAGAACTTTCCAGTTTTTCAGAAAACCTCAGATTGTAATAACAGACGAATTCTACCAACAGACCTTTAGTATAGACCTCGATAAATTAAGTGAATTTGAATTTTGTGATCAAATTAATTTCAAAGATTACTACATATATTCTGCTGATTTTGAACTTTTGTTTACGGTGGAATGGGATAGTTTTTTCTTTATTATTGCGACAGATAGCAAAAAAATGGAACAGTTAATAGAGAGCAAATTGTTTGAAGGTTTTTTATGTAATGATGAGACAGATCATCATTGGGATTATATGGATAAAAAGTAAAAGAATGTTTGATATAAACCAAAACCTTACAACTATTTTCACTTATTTAAATTTAATTTTCTTTCAGATATCATAAGATACCAAATCTTCTAATTAGAAGGGTTGATTGTAAATTAAAATAAGTGAAACAATTCTTGCGAATCCCACAAATTATGGAATATCTCCTATCCTAGCATCTACTTACATATGAAAATATTAATGCTATTTTTAATTTTGTTCAGCTTTTCTGCAAACGGGCAGTCATCAAAACAGCTTACTGATGAACTGAGTAAGGTTTTAAAAGATGAATTGGTGAGAGGAAAACAATTTTCAATCCATTTTAATAAATTGAATAATGGAGAAATTAACATTTTGAGCCCTAGTCTTCCAACAGATGACTTGTTAATAAATAAGATAAAGACTGTTTAAAAAAAAGACTCTCTACTTCAGTCCAAAAATTCGTATTTCTTACATATATACTGGGATCTATATTCGACAGAAGTTTACAGTTCAATAGGAAAGAAAGTTTCGGACGGTTTTTCAAATTATGCAAACTACATGCCTACACCCTACGGTGGCATTGGATTATTTGTTAAAAATATGGTAACTGAACTAAAACGAAATAATTTCGACTTTCAACATTATTCAAGATATCAACATCAACTAGAAGTATATGTGGATGAAAAAGGGAACCATTCTTTTACGGGTTCCGACAAAATTCTGTCGTACTTGGACAGCACAAAACTGATCCGCTGGAGAATAGCTTTATATTATGGCAAACCTATTAAAAGTATATATGAGATCTCATTAATCAATCCTCAACCCTTATCAGATAGTCTTAAAAGAATAGAATCAGCACAAGCTCCAGAGGTATTTGTGTGGGATCAACTGTATGAAAATCAGCTTGTGCGCTATCAATCGGGTATACAACAAATCCCACAGGGAGAACTTATTATATCATTTGTTCTCAACGCTTCATTAAATAGCTTTGAAAATCCAATAATACATCGTGGAAACCGAGATGATGCAAAGAAATTAATGAATTTCATCTTAATGCAGCATCCTTTCAAAGACAGTTTTTACTGGTCTGAATATCCAAAGTCTGACCGTTATTATTTCTACTTAAAATAGCATACATTTTTCTCAATGTATGCTCTTCTGTTTTTCGTGTTATATTTTTCGTGTTTTTTTCTGATGCATGTACGTTATTTTTAAAGTCGATTGTCAATAACTGCTCTACTCCTGCCGATTGTCCTTCTGTCATACCCGCAACGTAATGATCAATGGCTAGATCTGCTGTAGATAGATTAACTACTGCTTTTTTAGGGTTTGGTACCTCCGGTTTGCCTGCTACCATAGTAAAAGTAAAGACTGCGATCAAGGCTGCTGTGAATGTTTTTGCTAAAGTTTTTTATCTAGATAATTTGTTATTTAAAGGTGATAAGGCTATCATGAGTATAAATTCTGCAAGTAATTACCAATGTACTCATGATGGTTCATAATGTCTTTATATTATATTGTTAGTTTTTGTTTCTAGTTGTTCTTAATTGTTGATTTAAAAGTAGGGTGTAAATCGTCCCAACCCTATGGCAATTAGACTAAACAAACTAAAAACTCGGTAAACGATGTTGATGGATAGGTGAAGTTGTGAGGATCGATTCAAAATGCTAAATTCACAATATTATTAGAGTATCAATAAACGTAGACCATTAAAAACTTTCATTTCTATTAGAAGTACAATTCTTTTAATGTAATTTTAATAGCTAAAATAAAACCTCAATATGATCACATTTGAAACAATCGAACACTTTTACAACAATTTAAGCTCGAATGGAATAAATTGCAATAACAATTTTCTATACACATATTGTTTTATCTCAGATGATAAAATCAACCTTCAAGAATTAAACAAGGAATTAAACAAAAATAATTTCTCATCAATTACGATAGAAGAAAGTGAAGAAGATTATTGGTGGTTAAGTGCTTCCCGGATTGAAAAACATGATGCTCATTCTTTGTTCGAACTCAATAAAATCCTATATGCTCTAGCAGAAAAATATAATGTAGAATATGATGGCTTTGATATAGGAAATCCAGATGGACAAAGTGCTATCGAAAGGGATACTTATACTGTGCCAGAAAAATTCAAAACCGGTGATCTTATAAATAATAACCTTCCTGAATTAGTTATCATAAACACGGCTCTGGAAAGCTTTGCTCATAAGGCTGAGTTTAGATACTTTATCCATTTTACTATTCCGTATATAACGCCCGACGGAACAGGTCTTCCTTCTAATGAAGATCTACAAAATTTACATGACTTTGAGATTTCGATCGAACATCATCTTCAAGAATCAGGAATAAATAGCTATTATGTACTTCGAACAACCTATAACGGAATAAGAAAATTCTATCTTGCGATTGCTGATAAAGGAAATGCCATTAATATTTTAGAAGCAATGAAACCAAATACAAAAGAATTACATTTTACCTATAACATCACTGAAGATGAAAACTGGTCAATGTACAATGAAATGCTAATCAAGGTTGCTACTGAATAAGTATCAGATACAATGAGATAACCACTGAATAAAATGGCTTAATACTGGGGCATAAAAAATTGAAAGATGGTTTTCAAAAAAATAGAGGGCAATGAATTGTATTTATACATCAATGGAAACCTAGTTTATAAACGTTGGATAGATACTGGTCAGTCCAAAGTGTTTGATGTAATGGCTTATGATAAATACACCTACACAAGTATTGGTGATCTGAAATATGAAAATCAAAATGGCTTAATCATATTAAATGCAATCCTAAGATTAAAATCAACTGAGGAGGGCGGTCGCAAAACTGGTATAATAAGCGGTTATCGTCCAAAACATGTTTTCGAATATACAGCAGATGGAAAAATAGATCAAACATATATAGGCGACATTGTGTTTGAAGATATTAATGAGATACTTCCAGGAGAAGAGAGACGTATCTTTGCAAGATTCTTAATTCACCAACGTATAGAAGAATACTTAACAAAAGGTGCTGTATGGTGGATTCACGAAGGCCAAAACCAAATTGGGGAAGCTGAGATTTTATAATATATATAAGACCTTTAATAATTTGATTTATAATCGAAATTTCGAATTAAACGCCATATGATTAAGAAAATTACAGTTTTAATAACAATCTGGTTAATCTTTATCATAGTTGATTATTTTTATATCCCATATTTCATGCAGCCAATTTCATGGTTATTTTTCTGTTTTACTTTACTTATTTTGTGCAGTTAAACGCCAAGATAAAGGGTCTAATGAGAATTAGGCCCTTTTGATGTTTAAAAATGGCCTAATTCTCATCATGATTTACAGTGTTAATATATCATTTTATACGTAACTTAATACGATTGAATTTATTGGATATGGTGTTCAATATTGACTTTTTTAAATCTAAAATAGCACAAAATTACAATGAATATATTTTTTATAGTTATAACTGCATTATGGATATGTCCGTTTTTAAGTTATATTATTTACCAGTTGACAAAGGGAAAACCAGTATTATTAAAAAGAGTATTATGGTCATTAATTGTCTTGGATTTATTGGCTATTGTGGGAATGAGAGTTGGTGTATCTACATTATCTACTGAAATAAACTGGGTTATTATAACGACTATTTATCTTACAATTAGTTTATTGTTTTGGATATTACAAGATCATAAAAATAAATTGATCAAAGTGACAACCATCATTCTTATGTTATTTACCTTTTTTTTTGGCATGTCAGCTGGGTCCATTGGTGCACTTGGAACTGCATTTATACTAGGTGAATATGAGGCTAAAATGTCAAAAAAGATAACAGCTAGCCTAACTTATACTGAATTTACATTGGGTAATGCACTAAATGATTACAAAGGTAAACGTATTGAAATTGCTAAAAAAATCGCTTTCTTTCCCGTTTTACAATATCTGATCGTAAAAAAAGAATACTACGATATTAACGCCTATGCGCATGAATTAAATGTAAACTATAGTCAGGATAAAAATATATTAGTTTTATCTACATGGAATAATAAAGATCCTGAAAACAAGCTGTTCCCAGATACAATCGTCGTAAAATAATCATACCAAGTCTTAAAAAATAAAGCAATGAACTGGACACCGATAACTTTTGAAGAATTAAAAATTGTGATCTCAAATGGTGAACATAATATGGATCAGAATCTTTTAGATTTTTGGAATAAAATAAAAACTGTACCAAAAAAATGGTCTGAAGCTGAATATGGAGATGAAGGAAATGGATTTTGGGTAGTAGCAAAATTTAAAAACTTAGTAGTATATTATAATGATATAGAAGAAGGGTTTAATATTTCTGAATTCAAATATGAAGGTGAAATACAAGAATATGGTGCAGAACAAGATGAATTAAACTTTGCAATTTATAAACTTGTAGAATTAAAAAATTACTTGTTTTTATCGTAATAACTGCAGAAAAACCTAAAGGATTCATGTATCATAACAATATCTAGCTCGCTCCCGATCGCACTCAAAGCATTGGCTTCAATGAAGGCTGTTGCTACAATGGAATTGTTATGTTGATCGGTTTGATTAGAAAATACGGGAAGCCGTAAGGAGTGTAGATAAAGCCATTCTTGACAGAATGGCTTTATTTGTTTTTATATAATCTATATATTTTATTTCAGCTTTTCAATCTCGTCGATGGTAAGGCCTGTAACCTCAGCAATTTGATCAATAGACAAACATAGACTCTTCCTGCAAAATTTAATTTCTGACCAAACTCCAGCCTATCATATTTTCTTCTGTATTTTTTCTTTCAAAATTAAGAGAACTTAATAAATTGATGGATCCAATATTTCCAATGTCACATTTAGCTGTTATTTCAATAACTTGTACATCGTTAAATGCCCAATTTATCAAGCCTAAAGCAGCTTCCCTTGCGTAGCCTTTCTTCCGAACGCTTTCAACAATTCCATATCCCAGATCTATCCTTCCCAGAGAATCTGGCCGACCTTTGAATCCGATGTCACCGATAATTTCATTCCTTTCTTTTATGATAATCATCCATGACTCAAATCCTGTTGGAGATAATACCTTTTCTAAATTAATCAATATCCGTGGCAATGTATCTAAAACATCTTCATCCGGCCAACCTTCAGCTGGAATTATCCCCATATCATTAAACATCGAATAATCTGCTACTTGTATCTTATTTATCAGAATTTTATCGTAGGGAATTAGAAGAATTCTTTCTGTCTCAATTTGTTGAATTGCCATTAAAGATCAAATTATTATCATTGTAAAACTTAGAAAATTAAACTCCGAATTTATTGAATTAAAATTGAATAAATGGCAGATGCCATAATCAACTTTTGCTGATAGATGATCTTAGTAAAGTTCTCGATTACACTTTTGATTTCAGACTTCTTATAATAAAGCATGCGTTTCTTTAGGTTAGAATGACTGCTGGTCTGTATCTCGATAATGATCTCTTCGGTTGCACCGATACGCTCGATATCCCGATACGTCAGATCAACGATAGTCTTTCTACCAGAAAAGATGATGTTAAGAAAGTTGATCAGGTTGACCTTGTATCCGAATAACCGTTTAAAGCCCTCATCGGTGATCGGATCAATAAAAACGGGCTGAACGTGATTTTTCATAATTTTAGGATCTGCTTAAATAATTATTAACTTTATATAAGGATAAGTAGTCCAATTACAATTATGATTATGATACAGCAAATACTTTTTATTATGGCTATGGCACTACTATCAATCACTTTAATAGACACCTTAGGATCAATTATTTCACGTAAATTCAATTTCAACTATAGCTTTTTTAGTATCTTCTCTCTTGCTACATATGTATTGACTGGATTTTACCTTTCATTCGTCACTTCTTCTCTTTGGGCATTATTGCTATGTGGAGTAATTGGTCTTTACGATGGAACAGTAGGATTAAAAATATCATCAAAATTAAAAGCGAATGTAGAAAATGTGAATTTTGATAAAATGAAAACTAACAACCTGAGTCCTATTGCTATTTTTACAATCGGTTTGGTATTTGGTGCAATCGGATTATTCTTCTAATTAGTGTTAGCATCAGAAGGAATATTTTCTGTAATTTAAGTTTTTTTATACCTAAAATTAAACTATCATGATTCGAACAAAAATCACATCTTTTTCAACATCCGAAATTTTTAGAAGACTTTTAAATAATAAGTCTAAAACTAATTATTGGAGGTATATCATGGAGCTCCGTAAACGAAAATCCTTAGAGATTTATAACAGCGCTATAGAATTGACAAAATCTAGTGATAAAAAAGAAAAGATAATCGGGATAAATATATTAGCACAATTCGGAAACCCTAGAATACACAAAAATCAAACTTTAAGAATCTATTTCAATTTACTAAAAGAGGAAAATGATATTTATGTAGTAAGTTCAATCTTGTATGCTATCGGGCATAACAACGAAAAACTTACAGAAAACCAAATTGACTTCATATGTCATTATGATTTTAGTAAAAGTTCAACAGTGAGACATAGTTTAACTTTTGCAGTTTCAGGAATAGAAAATAAAAATGCAATTCATACACTGATAAAACTTTCAAAGGACAAAGATTCTGAGGTGCGCGACTGGGCTACTTTCGCAATAGCTGCACTAATTAGCAACGACAATGATGCTATCAGAGAAGCTTTATGGGAAAGAGTTACGGATTCAGATAAGGAAATACAAAATGAAGCAATTTTTGGTTTAGCAACACGAAAAGATGCACGTATAAAAGAAGTATTGAAGAAAGAACTGGAAACAGTTAACTTTAACAGTTCTTACACTTTAGAAGCAATTGAAGTATTTAATGACAAAGAATTTATTACATTGCTAGAAGATAAAATAATTAAAAACAAAATAGAACGGGTTATACCTGAAGATTGGTTAATATCAACACTCGATCATCTCAAAAAATAATTCAATTTTACTATAAATACTAAAATGAGGTTATTCAAAATTTATTCACTTCGCCACATAAAACTGTAATATATAAAGCGTACTTAACGCGATCCAATGGGTTTCAATATCAACTATTTAAAAAACAGGAGAAGGATAAGTGAAGTTGTGAGATAATTTATTGATTTTTGAGCATTGGAGCACAAAATTTTCAAAAAATTTTATTATTCTTACCTATTCAAAATTATTGCGTAATAATAAATAATTAACATTTAAATGGGATTTGGTTTTAATCTGTTTTTCACTTTCATTCTTCTCCCAGTTCTAGGAATTCTTCTTGTAATTTTCTTATTGTACAAAAAAACAATCATAATTAACATTATAGGATTTATTGGTATTGGAATACTTTCTCTTATTATTTTTTCAATTTCTATTCAATGGTTAACTTCGAAAACTGAGTTAGAAAAAGAGGATTACTATGGACAATATATTGTCAATCGCAATTATTTCTCAGGAAAACAAGCCGATTGGCAATACAGTAATTTTAGATTTGAAATAAAAGAAAATGATTCTATTTATTTTTACGTAACTAATCAAGAGAAAATACTTAAAACATATCGCGGAAAGATCACAACAGTAAAACCCTATAATTCAGAACGTCTAAAAATAATAATGGATCTCCCTACTCATCACATAATAGTTAGTAATCCTATAATCTATCGAAGTGCTTGGAGCTTCAACCTGGTATTTCATTCTCCTATCTTTAATAATGTTTATTTTAAAAAAGGAAATTGGAAAACACTAGAAAAATAGAAAGCTAATAAGAGTAGGAAATGATAATTTGAAATGAATATATAAAAATAGGTATATTGTATTTTATTCAGACAATCCATAGTATGAATTTTTTAAAAATAGTCCAAATTATTATCCTTATGATCCTTTCTATTAGCTGTGAAGATCCATATCGAACAAAGAAAATGGATTTTGGTCTTTTTACACTTGAAACCCCTTATAAATGGCAACAGGTTAAAAAAAATGGAATAGATAGTTATGTAGGTGCTATTGCTGTAGATAAATCAGATACACTGTATTTTGATCTGGGTATGTACTCCAATAATTTGACTGAGCCTAACATAGAAATAATCACGAGACAGATGATGGAGGAAAGTGCTACCGACTCCATGAAAGATATTATTGTAAAGGACATACTGTTGGATTTTGATCTTGATGCCGATCGGTTTAGAAAACAAAATGTATCTTGGGATACTATTGATAATAGACGTGCTAAAATAGTATTTCCTAGAATATCCGGAAATGGATTGACAGGAATTTACATCGACAGTCTATGGCAGAGAGGTTCTTCAAAAACCCGATTTAACCTTACTGGAGCAAATTTAAAAGTACAGAACGAAAAGGATCTTCTAAATGCGGTAAGAACATTGCGATTTTATAAGAAGTAACATTGGTAAAATGAAAAAAATGAACGCTCCACTATTTGTTCATCTCTGTTTTATGATCATGACTTTTTATGCGTTATTCACAGATCGGGATTGGCTACTTTATTTTACTGAGAATTTAAATTTTAATCTTGTTATTTTTGGGATCCAAGCAGCAGGGCTTATTTATGCTGGATATGTACAGGGGCAAAATAATAAAAGGATCATATCCATATTCTTGCCCGGATTGATTGGACTTGTAATACTTGTATCGTGTATTCTGATCACTGGAGGTTATCAGTTTAATAAGAACATAGATATCTCGTTCTTGTGGGTGACAATTGAGGCTTATTATATATTCTATGATATATTAATATATAAAATTTTAGATAAAGTTCCAAATGTAACTCATATTAGCTCAAGTTTTCAAGTGCAATGCATTTACATTATTCTTTCATCCACATTTCCGCTTATTGGCTATATTATCTTTCAATTGAAAAGGAATTCAGCTAGTAAATAATATAGCTAGAAAAGTAATAGTGGTTAGCTCTGGATTCCTGACTTCCATCCAATTTATCCAACAGTAGATCGATAATCGGGATAAACGTATTTAATATTTTTCCAAACTCCAGCATGCCTATATCGCCAATAGGACGTCGCCCTGTATAATTGTTGTAAAATTAGAACCTATCGGCGTAGGATGGTCTCAATTCAAATGACTGCTCGCATACAGTAATGATCGTTTCTACCAACATACCTTTCTCTGTTAAGTTGAAACCTTGTCCTCCCCTGTTTCATTCATCGCTTTAAGTTTGTTTTCATAATTGCGGGAACGCCCACCGAAAAATTCCGAAGGGATCTGCGAAGCAAACGCTACGAAGCTGGCTCCGGATCACACTCAAAGCATTGGCTCCAATAACAGCTGTTGTTGAAATGGGACTTTTGTGGTGATCGGTTTGATTAAAAAATATGGAAGCCGTAAGGATGGTAGATAAACAAATAAAGCCATTCTTGGCAGAATGGCTTTATTTGTTATTTTTATGATCTATTTAATTTATTTCAGTTTTTCAATCTCTTCGATGGTAAGTCCGGTACCCTCAGCAATTTGCTCTACTGATAACCCCATCTTTTTAAATTTCAAAGCTGTTTCAATAGCTTTTTGGTATTGGCCTTGGGCAATACCTTCTTTTAAACCTCGATCATGTCCAATACGCTGAGCAGTAGAATAGGTATTCTCTGCATCACGCTTATGTTTTAAACTTGCTTCGTATGCCATCTTATCCTCCGGTGTTAATTTTGCGACTTCGCCTATGTCAAAAATAAGACCAAATACCCGCTTATCAAAAAAATCTGGTATTTTATCAAGTTTACTCATGTTTTTCAATAGATATAACCACATATCCATATCAGTAATTCGTCCCTACTCTATAGCAATTAGATTAAACCAACTAAAAACTCGGTAAATGAAGGAAATGAATAGGTGAAGTTGTGAAGATCGATTCAAAATGCTAAATTCAGCACATAAATTGTTTTATAAAATATGATCAATGTTTATATAGATAAGTTGAAAAGGCATTATGAACAATACTTTGGTATTTCAGGAATTGTGCATAAAATCGATAAGGGACCAATAAATAAACTCGATCCTGAATTTTTCATATTAGAGTTTCCTCCCAATCAGATTCATAATATGTACACCTATTGTACAGTAGGAATGTCATTAAACAGATGGGATGAAAACTTGATTGAGTTATTCATTTATGCCGCTGAAAAGAATTCATTACTTGTAGACCTTCTCTGCTACTGTGCAAGCTACCATCGTAACGATGCGCCATTGAACTTACATCACACAGTTAATTTAGGACAACCTTGGTTGGGGGAATCCTTATGCGACCATGGCTTTATATCTTTTCCTTATCTGGAAAAACCTGACTTTGAGCAAATCGATATAGATCATAAAACCATCAAATGCTTTTGGTACATTCCAATAACAAAAGCTGAACGGGATTTTAAAATTGAATTTGGATATGATGCTCTAGAGACAATTTTTGAAGAAAAAGAATTAAATTATCTAAGTCCTAAAAGAGCCAGTTTAATTTAAAAATTAACATGTTTTGATTCAAGATTATTGTTCAAAATCTTATTACTATTCTTTCTTTTTGATCACTTCTCCACTTGAGGATATTATATTGGTGAATGAATAATCATATACGCGATGCAGTATTCCCATTTTCTTTAATATTTCTTCAGCATCAGTTCTTATGTTTATCCAGCTCGGATGTTCTTCCAAATATTTCCAATCCCATAGCTCACTTGGCAATCGATCGATCTTAGTTTTGAACGTCCGTAGTTCTTGCTTGTATATGATTGGTATTAGGTTTTTCCTAAATACCGTTTCGAAGCACACCGGTGTATACGCATATTCCAATTCCTCATAAAGCTCTGTCATTGGGTTGAAAAAGGGTGATGCCATTAACGCTAGTTCTCTAGATTTATAAGTGAACAGAATAAGCGAATTGACGATATTGGTATAGTAAAACCTGACGTGCTTGTCATACTCTTCCAATTCAGACTTAGTAAATCCTAATTCATCAATCTCGTCTATTTCATAAATTTCAGATGCTATCAGGTCAATTTGTTTTCGGCAATAATTTGCGTATTCATCTAGCCCTATTTCGTTAGCCAGCTGATATAGTTGAACCCACACTTCTTTAGTGAACTGTACGGTTCCATTAATACCCAATTCTATCAGACTTTCAACTGCAAGCCCCCATTCATCCGCACGATTGTACTCTACACTTTGCTGAAAGCATTGCTTATCAGCAAATGATTCATAAAGGGAATTAAGCAGCTTTCTTAATCTTTTCTTTATCGAAGGTTTGCTATTCCATCGTTTCAAAAAATCGAATTTACCCATTTTAAAAAGAGGCTTTATTATTCCCGATCAAATATGTTGATTAATGGTGCCCCGATGAGCATTATATTCATAAACTACACTATAGGTTATCAATAATCTGTTTTATAAAGTATGAAGTAAATCCTATCATCAGACCTCCGAAAAGAATTATTAACCACCAATTTGGAAGGACCCACAAAATATAATAGCGGATAGATTCTATATAAAATCTTCTAGATTTTCCACTGTATTGAAAAACTCCATCGCTAATACCATATAAATAAGTAAATAGGACCAAGACTCCAATACCACGTAAACAGTAATTTATTAAATTTTTTTTCTCCATTAGGTAACAATCATGGTCTAAGATATAATAACTCGCACTATTGCTAACATATGGAATAATATTTATCGTTCCAAAAATAATTGACCGTATTGGTTAATATTTAAAAAAATCTGCTATTGCAGCTCTAGTCCTTCCAGTTGTTTCTAATAAATAAAATTAAGAAAGTATTGATTCTTCACAAAGATATCCTTGCACATAAACATACGCCAGAAGTAATCAAATTTCTATTCACAATTTTAATCAAAACAAGGAATAACCAACAAAATTCACCTATAGAGATGAATTAGCGATATGTTTTGTACATTAGTTTTGTTAAATCGAATTTAACAAAACAAGCTGCGTGACAACAAAAAACAGATTGCACTGAACTCGAAAAAGCCTACTTTAATTCTTGCTCCGACAATTTTGATGAAATTAATCAAGAAAGAAGAAATTTTAAATCACATAAACATACTGCATACAACAAGGGTTTGGCGCATTGCCGGGTTAAGGCTTAACTTAAAGTTTCGGCTTTCTATTCCGCAAAAAGCCAATTGCATTGATTTTTTTCTTAAATTTATTCAATTATTTGGCTTTTGCTTACTTTGTCGTTAAATTGAAACTTTTCGCTTCAATTTGTGCCACTGACGCCAAGCCCAGAAACGTTAGCGGTAATGCTACAAGAAGAGTCCAACTATATCATCCCAAGTTTAAACAATGAATATTACACCCAATTATACAGATTTAGGTCTTTCTTCCCCAATGAGTATCGAATTACGAAAGGTTGTTGAAAGTCAACTTTTAGACGATTTGAAAAACTATAGCATTAACTGTGAAAATTTAAAATTCGATTGGTCTGAAAGTTGTATTGAAGGTCATCTAAGTGAACATTTAGATAGTTTACTTGAAAATTATTCAGGAATTAAACTATTTGACGAAAATGACAATCTGATTTTTGAAGGGTGGATGGAATTTATAAATGACTACGACGAAATCAATAATTGTAAATATTTCATCGCATATTGGGATTACTTAGACGTATACGAAAATGGATCATTTGTAAATATTAAAACTGAGCCAGGTTTACCAACACATATTTTGAAGCTTTTACCGAAGAATTTAAAACTAAAATTCAACAATGAACAATTTAATTAGGACTACCGCTAACAATGTATTGCTAAATATCACCTTTGTATAAACTTATCTAGCTTAACGGTCGGTTTTAATACATTATTGCAAAAAATGAAATTTAAAATTATTAACGTTTACGCTGCTGTAATTACAAGTATAACTTCTAAAAAGTTTAGACCTATTTTTTTTTATAAAATCAGTAGTGTCATAAACGATAATTAAAAAGGATAAAAATAACGGTGTTTAGCTATTTAAAAAATGGCTAACTTGAAGTTACAAAAAAACACACTGAAGTTATAAGCTAAAATCATACACCTAATCCATGAAATTTGCTTCGAATCAGAATAACAAAAGGTATGAAAGCTTCTAACAAGAAGGCTAAATTAGTAAGTAAAACAAATAATATTTCTGATGAAAATCTATATATAATATGAAAAAAGTACAAGTAGGTAATATTTATAAAATAGATACTCAGAAAGGTTTTGCATTAATGCAATTGGTTAAAATTCCTGAGGATACTCGAAATGACATTGAATTGGTTAAAATTGGATATCACTTGTTCGATTCTCTTCCTGAAATGAATGATGCAATTTTTCAAAATGGATATTTTTTTGTAAAATTTCCGGTAAAAGTAGCCTTGCGTAGAAAAATAATTGAATTAGTCGATGGACTTAATGATCCCGAAACAATTGAAGTTCCAAATTATTTCAGAAAACCCCATATTTTTAAAAAGGACTTTTGGATGATTGTTGATAGAAAAAATGATAGATTCATTGAAGTTCAGAATCTAAGCGACGAACAATTAAAACTATCACCTTCAGGAATGTGGACAGACCTTTTAATAATTGAAAGACTAGAAAACGGCTGGAGATTAGAAAATTGGATATAATATTTTTCTATTTTTTTGTATATAAAAGTCAGTAGATTACCAAATAAAATTTAGATTCAAAATAACCACCTTCGTTTTAATGCTCTTTAGAAACTATATTCTTATTACAAGATTTTTCATTTCTTTAGATGGAATATATTTATTACAGCGACGAAGGATTATTTTTTTTATTTCATGCTGTTTATTTGCTTCTATAGTCTTTAACTTTTTACAATATGATAAATTAGCTTCAATTAATCTTAAAAGATGGTTAAGATCTAAATCTTCAATATTACTATTTGTGAGAGATAGCGTCTTAATATTATAAAAGACTTTGAGAACTTCAGTCAAACGATCTTTATCATCCCATATAGTCAATTTTTCTACCGACGGAATACTAGAAGAAAAATAACCTTTAAATGTCTTTAAGGATAATAAGTAACTTTATTAGTAATAATATTCCATGAAGTCATATCTATGTTGACATTCTCGCCAATATATAGATGATCTAACGTTAAGCAACAATCAAACTTGAGATCTATATGGCAATTATGAAATCCCAAATCTTTTATAAATCTATTCTTGGTTATTTTAATGAAAATAACTTGGAAATCTTCTGAATTTACAAAATCAAAGCCTAAGCCGATAGTCTGTTCCAGGTCAATATAATCGTCTATATTAACAATTTCCTTTCCTAGTGGCGGTGAAATTTCTAACCTTACTTTTTCCAACCAGTATTCTGATCTACCGGTTACAAATACAGTTGATATACCACTATCATCCGTATTTAAATAATATTTTATACACATATAAATGAATTTTGTCCAATAAGCGTAATTATATCGTTTTTCACATCACTTCCATCAAATTTGGCACTTTATCTTATCCTATAGTGAATATTCCGGAGAAAGCCCTCAAATTCCGAACTAAAGTTCACCAGTTTAAAGACCAAGAATATAGCTGTACGCCAATGGATTTTTATTATCTATCAAATATATTTATCTTTTTCTCTTAAGGATTTACCTTTTAACAGTAGCATGTAAATGCTACTGTTAAAAGGTAAATCCTTAAGATATTTTCAAAATGAAATTTTATAAAAATACTGGATGAATTCGTAAATAAATAAGATTAAGAAAGTATTGATTCTTTACGAAGATATCCTTGCAAATAAGCATAAGCCAGAAGTAATCAAATTTCTATTGCCAATTTTAATCAAAACAAGGAATAACCAACAAAATTCGCCTATAGAGGTGAATTAGAGATAGTTTTTGTACATTAGTTTTGTCAAATCGAATTTAACAAAATAAGCTATCATTAGTAATAAAACGATACGACATATTACTTGACAATAAAAAAATAGGTTGCACTGAACCCGAAAAGCAGATACCAATGGGCGTATATTTAGTTAGATAACATTAGATAATAATGTTTCATGATATGACTTTTTAAAACTTACAGATAAATTGACAGAATATCCTAAAGAAATAAAATTTAAATACAGCTGGAGAAAATACCAACAACGTGTGCTTGACGATTTAGAGAACCATTTAACTGATGGACATCTACACGTTATTGCTCCTCCAGGTTCAGGTAAAACAGTTTTGGGACTCGAAGTTGCCATTCGACTGAACAAGCCTACTTTAATTCTTGCTCCGACAATAGCGATCCGTAATCAATGGATACAGCGTTTCTGCGAACTCTTCTTGCAAACTGCACAAACACCCGATTGGATTTCAAGAGACATTCGAAATCCAAAATTCATGACCGTGGTAACCTATCAGGGATTACACGCTGCTTGTAATAATTGGACAGCTGACGAAGAAGACTTTGAAAACGAAGAAACGGAAGAAAATCGGAATAGAAAGTCAATAAATTTAAACTTTGACAATATTATAAGTGGACTAAAAGCCCAAAATATCAAAACAATTGTAGTGGACGAAGCACACCATTTAAAAAACGAATGGTGGCAAACACTTACAAAAGTAAAAGAACAATTAAAACCAATGATCGTTGGCTTGACAGCGACTCCACCCTATGACGTTACTGCTGCGGAATGGCAACGATACATTGACTTAAACGGACCTGTTGATACAGAAATTTCTGTTCCTGAATTGGTAATTGAAGGCGATCTGTGTCCACATCAAGATTATGTTTATTTCACTTTGCCAACAGAACAGGAAAACCAAAGCATTGTTGATTTTAGACAGAATATTGAAAAGATTTTCCAGGAAATAAAAAGTGATGGAACGATCATCGAGGCAATCGAACAACATCCCATTTTGCAAAACCCAACGGACCAATTGGATTGGATTTATAACAATCTCTCTTATTACTCGGCTTGCTTAATATTTCTACAATCAAACGAAAAGGAAATTCCTGAAATACACCTTGAGGTTATTGGAAATAAAAATTTTAAAATTCCAGAACTTGATTATGAATGGATTGAAACGCTTTTAGATTTCTATCTCTACAAAGAAAAGGAACACTTCAAAACATTTGAAGAACACAAAAAAACTCTTGAAAATAGATTAAGAAGATACGGTGCGATTGAAAGACGGCAAATCAGCTTTTCGCACAACAAACGTGTAACCGGATTTTTGACTTCGAGTATTAGCAAACTAAATGGCATTAAAGAGATTGTTAATTTTGAATACAAGAAATTAGGTAAAGACTTACGATTGGTTATTCTTTCCGACTATATCCGCAAAGAATTTTACACCAACTCATCTGAAAATAATTTCGAAAATAACAAAATTGGTGTTATTCCAATTTTTGAAAAATTAAGACGAGAAAATACAGACAACAAGAAAATCGCAGTACTTACGGGGTCAATGATAATTATTCCTCATAGTGCTTATCCCGCATTTGAAGCAAAAGCAGCACACTTTGGAATTACGCAAATCAATTCAAGTCCGGTTCCTTTTGACAGCAATTATCTTTTAATAAGCCAAACTGAGCAACTCAAACACGATATCGTTCATTTAGTAACTCAAATCTTTCAACAGGGAGAAATAGAAATCTTAATTGGAACAAAATCATTACTTGGTGAAGGTTGGGACGCTCCTGCAATAAACTCCTTAATCTTGGCAAGTTTTGTAGGTTCATTTGTACTTTCCAATCAAATGCGCGGCAGAGCGATAAGATCGCAAAACGGAAATAGCGACAAAACTGGAAATATTTGGCATTTGGCCTGTATTGATCCGACATCGCCAACAGGAGGAGACGATTTTGATTTACTAAAAAGACGTTTTAGAAGTTTTGTAGGTGTTTCATTCAAGAATGAACCCGGAATTGAAAATGGAATCGGACGTTTAAACTTCTCAGAAAACATTCATCATAAAGAAGAAATGGAGAAAAATAATGCTGAAATGTTTTCTTATGCAGGTGATAGGGAAAGTTTAAAACAAAGATGGAAAACTGCACTTGAAACAGGTGTTACACTTATTGAGGAAATCAAAATCCCATTCCCCGAGAAAAAAGAATATAGGGCTGTGAAGTCAATGTATTTGAATAAGACTATTCGTAACCTCTTAGCGACTTTAGGTTCGGGATTAGTTACTTTTGGTTTAGAAAGTTTGCAAGGCCTGGGCAGAGCCGCAAAAAATATAAAAACGATACAAGATTTTTATATTTTCCTTGCAATTTTTGGAGCAATAGGAATGGCTATTTTTGGTAGACTGACATTCAAAACATTAAGACTATATTTCACATACAGAGACATCTCAAAGGATATTCAACAAATTGGAGATGCACTTTTAAACTCGTTGATTAAGGCAGGAGTAATTAAATCAGACTCTTCAAAATTAAAGGTTGAAACTTCTGTTGATTATTGGGGTGCGGTTTACTGTCATTTGGAAGGTGGAACAACTTTCGACAAATCAACTTTTATAAATGCACTTCAAGAAGTAATCGTACCAATTGACAATCCAAGGTATGTGATTATCAGAAAAAATAGATTTTTACTTTTTGCTAAGCAAAAAGACTATCATTCTGTTCCTGAAATACTCGGACGAAACAAAAACTTAGCAGAGTATTTTCAAAACCAATGGGAAAGACTTGTTGGAGCTTGTGACTTGATTTTTACAAGGACAATTGACGGAAGAAAATTACTTTTGAAATCAAGAGTAAAATCATTAGCAGCACAATTTGACGAAAAAATAGAACATGTAAACAAATGGCGATAACATAAAAACCTACGCAAAAGGTACTGTAATAATTAATTATGCCAGAATTAAATTTGCTTATTGAAGTAATTCAAGCTTTTGAAAACAAAGCAAACGAAATGATAAAAATTTTAGCTCATGAATTTAATCTTGATTTAAGTCTGATCAAACATTTAAAAAGCTAATAAGTAGACAAAATAATCTGTGGAAAGGTAATCTAAAAAACAACTGGACGTATTGTTTCCATGGGGATGCCTGTGATTTTGAAAATAAAAAAACAAAGTAATACTTGCATGTGAAGATTAATAGAAAAGAAAATTTTGGTGCAATTGATCATTTTTATTTATATAAATTTGGGAGTGTAACTCAAACTGTGTCATTGGATAATTAGCCTAATTCTAAAAGCCTCTATCCAGCTTGAGCCTATCTCCAAATTTAATATAAAGTTGAGAGATCGTCAAGCCCCAGTTGTGCATCGGCATTGTCCACTTTTTAGAGATGTCCTTTATTATCAAGAACATCAACTTCATAAGAGCCTGCTCAGAACTGAATGCACCTTTAGTTTTCGTAATTTTACGGACCTGACGGTGCATTCCTTCAATAGGATTAGTGGTGTAAATAGTCTTGCGGACCTGCTCATCATACTCGAAAAAAGTAGATAAGTTCGTCCAATTATCCAACCAGGATTTAGCAGCAATTGGATATTTCTTACCCCATTTCTCTTCGAAGATAATTAAATTTTCATAACCCATTTCTTCGTTAACAGCTTTATAAACGGGCTTTAGGTCTTCAATGACAGCTTTTTTATCCTTTTCTGTAACATAGCGCATACTTGATCTTATCTGGTGGACGATACATAATTGAACTTTAGTTTTAGGGAAAATAGCTTCAATAGCTTCAGGAAAGCCTTTTAAACCATCGATACAGGCAATTAAAATGTCTTCGACACCACGCTGTTTTAGGTCTGTAAGAACAGATAGCCAAAACTTCGCACCCTCATTCTCTGAACTATAAAGACCTATCAGATCTTTACGTCCATCCATTCCCACACCTAATATATTATAAATAGCTCTAGATTCAACCGTACCGTTCTGACGGACTTTATAATGCATGCAGTCCAGGAAAACAAAGGGATAGACGGCCTCTAGCGGACGACTTCGCCACTCATTAACGGCAGGCATAACACTTTCTGTGATACGGGATATTTCGGTTGCAGAAATATCCATAGCATACATCTCACGGATAAAATCACTTATAGCACGTGTGCTCATCCCTTTGGCATACATACTCAGGACATGGCCTTCTAATTGTTATGTAATAATGAGCTGACGCTTGGGAATTACCTTAGGCTCAAATGTACCGGATCTATCCCGTCCAGACTCCAGTTCAAAAGTACCTGTATTAAGGCCGCGGACAGTCTTTTTGGTCTTACCATTACGACGATTGGAATTACCTGAGGCCTTATCTTCCTGAAGGTGACTCTCTAGCTCGCCATCCATCATAGACTCTAGTAAATGCTTCATTAGGGGCGCCAGAACGCCGTCGTTGGGAGATAAACTCTTCCCGTTATAAAGACCTTGCATAGCTTCATCTTTGAAGCGTTCAAAGTCGAATGGGGTCTTTTCTTTCATGACCATGTCGTTTGAATAATTAAATATAAAAAATCTTATTAAATTATTCCGTTGACACAGTTTACGTTACAGTCTCATAAATTTTTACAAACTAGCCAATCTTTAAAATCTATTCATGCAGTGATTAACTCTGAAAATTATTACAACGAATTATTTGAAGAGTTAATTAAAACAGGAATTTTAATCAATATTGACAAGTTCTCATCTAAGACACTATTATTCAAAAAGAATAATAGTGTCTTAGATGAGGACATCATTTTCTAAGTTTATTCACTTTCAACCAATATATTTCGCATACATAACTGGGAAGTCAAAAGTAATTCAATAATTCCTGAATCGCGATCCTGAGTAAGGTCATTTCTAGTTCGGCTTTATTTAGAAAACAAAAATACCGTCGCTTGGAGATAAACTTTTGATTTATAAATGCCCTGCATAACTGGGTTGTGAAGCACTCTAGACGAATATGTTCTACCTTAGCTATCTCTTATATAAAGGTTTTCCTGGAAACCAATCAGCTCCGTTGCCACCAAATGTAAATAGAAAGTACAGCATGACAATAATGTATAAAACAATTATTACCCGCCATACAACGTGTAGCCTTCCAGAATTCTTATTTTTTTGGTCTTTATTTTTGCTCTTTACAAAATTTCGATTTTTAGTCATTATAGCAAGTTAACAACTTATATCCAGAATTTGTTGAAGTTGTTTTATCAACATCTAATTTTACAAAAAAAGCCAATGTGATTAGGATTGAACTCTTTTGACGACTTTATAGTTTTCAGAGGTGTGAAAATAGAAATTGTCTATTTCCTGAAATTTATATGCGACATATACTTTCCCGTGATTTACATTTCCATATTAATTCACTTAAGATAAATGCATAGACATAAACCTCCATGACTTTAATTAATTTCTTAATGTCGGATATCAATATTATCCAAATAGAAAGTTGCTACAATTCGAAGAAAACTCTCCCATTACGACACATTAATAAATCAATCTCTTTTGAATAGCTCCAACTCCCCTGCTATCATATCTGGCCAATGAGCAAAACCTTGTCTAGCAATATCTTCACCATCTGTTATTGTAAATAACCGAGAGATACTAAGGCAGACTCTCGGATACCAGCAACCTGTCTAAAAGTTAACTGTGATCTACTTTTGCCTATTCTTACAGCTGTAGGATGATTGAGTATATATTCTTGGTGTATTTGCTTTAAATTCATCTTTGTAGTTTTTAAAAATTAAAAGATCAATTAGAAAAGCCTTAAGAATTTTCCTTCTAATACTTTCTCTGGTACATCAAATATTTGCTCGATCACAACTGTCGCAGGCTCTTCCTTAAATTCACTCATAAACGCCCATAGGTCGTTCACTTTTGACGGGACAAAATGTTGTATAACATCATCCACACTATTGTCGGACTTCAGGATATTGCGACATATTTGTGAAAATTGACTTTTGGAAATAGGCTAATGATCCATTTATAAAGGATAAAATACCAGATAAAAATAAACAATTATGGGTATTTGGAAAATAGTAGAAGGTCTAAAATTGTAAAAACGCAAAAATCAACTATGTTGTGCCAAAATATGTGGAATTTTTAGAACCTAAATTTTATTTACACTACTGACTTATTATCAATCTAAAAGTACGCTACATATTTTCATCGATTCGAATTCATTTAGATTTCCACTTCATCAATCAAATGACACAGCAACTTCTGTTACTTGATGCGAAGCAACTAAATATCTTTTTAAATAAATAAAAATAAATTTCTTAATTACGAGAATTAACAATATATTTATTTAACCAATTAATAATAAGCTGTTATGAAGATCCTTCATTTGCTAAAACCTAAACAAGACAATGATCTAAAATTAGTTTGTAAAAACTTATTTGAAACCTATCATATCAAATACAGTGATTTATATCTTGAAAAAGCTCTAGAAGAACATGTTGATAGTCCTACCTTATTGAGCATCAAAGATACCTTATTCAAGTACGGAGTAGAATCCGAAGCTATTCGAAAGGCAGATTACAATTATTATGATTTTGAGACTCCTTTTATTTGTTCGATCCAACAAGAAGATTGGCATAAAGCAAGTTTCACTATCGTATCTCAAGTGAGCGAAACCAATATTACTTATCTTGATCCACAAACTAACAAACTTAAAGAAATTCCACTTTCTGAATTTGAACAAATAGACAAAGGAATCATCCTATTAACAGATGATTCTCATAAAAAAGATGAATTAAACCTAGCATCTCATTTAATTGAGCAACGGAACCAAACTATTGCACGTAATATCCCTATTTACTTAAGCTTAATTACACTGCTACTTTCTTTAGGATATACCGTTCTTAATTATCAAACAGGAATATCATGGGTCAATATCATATTGACAATGACTAGTTTCATTGGATTAGCAGTTTCATCGCTGCTATTGTGGCATGAAATAGACGCACACAACCCTTTCATTCGAGAAGTCTGTGGTGGTCAGGGTAAGAAAGCTAACTGTGATGCTGTACTGAATTCCTCTCAATCTTCTTTTTTCGGAATTAATTGGGAGATATGGGGATTCGCCTTTATGGCAACTTTATTTTCTATTCAAGTTTTTTTCGCTGGAAATCTATCGTTCCTATATTTAAGTGCTATCATTTCATTACTAGCTGCACCTTATATTTTATTCTCGATTTATTATCAAGCTCAAGTTATCAAACAATGGTGCCCGCTTTGTCTTGCCATCCAAGGAGTATTAATCATCAATAGTTTAACTGCTATTTTCTTTATCTACAACCAAGGAATCAATCTAGCACCCATCTCAAGCTACTCCATCGTACTCACGATATTATTAGCCTGTTTTTTTATGACTGCAGCATACACGTTAATCCCGCTACTAAAAAGTGCGCGTGACAATGGAAATACAGAAAAAAGATGGAAAAAATTACGTTATAATACTGAAATATTCAAAGCACTACTTGACAAATCAGAGAAAATAACAGCTCCAATAGATGGACTGGGGATTGTCGTCGGAAATCCGCTAGCAAAAAATGAGATCATTAAAGTATGTAATCCCTATTGTGGCCCCTGCTCTAAAGCTCACCCTGAGCTGGAATATATTATCAAGCATAATCCTGATGTCAAAGTTCGTATAATATTTACAGCTTCAGGTGAAGAAAATGATTATCGTACAGCACCAGTATTACACTTTTTAGCTTTGAGCGAAATGTATGGTAATGATTTTTTAAGTAAGGCGATAGATGATTGGTATTTGTCTGAGAAAAAAGATTATAAGGAGTTTGCAAAGAAATATCCTATTAATGAGGATTTAAAGGGACAAAATGAAAAAATATACGCTATGTTTAACTGGTGCAAATCAATGAAAATTCGTGTAACTCCAACTATTTATATCAACGGGAGAGAGCTACCAGAAGGTTATCATATTTCTGAATTGAATTACGTGTTATAAATAATTTGTTTAATAGATATACAATCGAATGCTTTAAAATTTTTAATATGATATATTTATCCGCACAACCTGACGAGTTATATTTTGTATGGCAACTAGAAATTCAATTGCGAAATTTTAAATTATTGAATATCAAACGTGAGAATATTCAAGTATTAATTGCTTACAATAAAGAAAGGGGGGTAAGTCCACGTTTTCAAGAATTTATTGATTTAAATTGTGATCTAGCACAAATATATTGTTATCCAGATCTTCGGGTTAAACCTAAATATATGTCATCTATTCGTCCACATATATTGCAACAGCATTTTGAGCTTTTTCCAGAGTTGGAAAAGGAAACTATATTTTACCATGATTCAGATATTTTGTTTTCACGTGTTTTGCAAATTGAAGAGATTATGATAAATGATAACTGTTATGTTTCGGATACAAGAAATTATCTCGATGTCAACTACATCCGTAGAAATGGGTCAGAAGATTTATTAGATAATATGCTGGAAATAGTAGGTTTAGATAAAGATAAGCTGCTATTAGAAGATTCTCAAACGGGAGGAGCTCAATATATTTTGAAATGTATAAATTCTGACTTTTGGAAGAAAGTAGAAAAAGATTGTGAATCTCTCTATGTTGTAATGCATGAATACAATAAAACTATTTGGGAAACTGAATATTCCGTTAATAAAATTATGAGACATTCTTCAAAAGGAATTCAAGCTTGGTGCGCGGATATGTGGGCTGTTTTATGGAATTTATGGTTGGATGATAGAAAGGTAGAAATACACTCCGAGATGAATTTTTCGTGGCCTTTTAGCTCTATAATTTATTGGGAAAAATATGCAATCCAACATTATTCGGGACAAATTAGTGATAAAACCAAATATTTTAAAAAAACAGAATATTTGAATTACATGCCTTGGTATGATCATTCGTTGGATAGTATTTCTAATATCAGTTGTAGTTATGAAATAGTACGTAAAATTAAAATGAGAAAAGATGAACTTGATCAAGAAAGACCAATTTATGTAGACTCTATTATTTTATGCAATGTTTTAAATGACGTTGATTTGATAAACTTTAAAATTTTTTCAACATATATTAATAAATATATTAATATTCCTGTAAAATTAATTTCTCAAAATAATGCATTACATTCTTTGGAATTTAACAGACAAAGTTTTTATGAATTTAAAGAATTTGAAAAATTTCTAATTATTTCCTCTCAAAATTTGTTGTCTGTAAATAATATTTTAAAAATATTAAATAGTCGTATAAATTTACTTTTCCAACCTAAAAATGCATTTAACGTTGATTCTTTATTTAAAGAAGCATTTTCAAAAATGCTTGAATTAGAACTGTTAATAGAAAATAAAGGAAAACTAAACGTCAATACTTTGTCTGAGTCAATTCTTTGGCTGGATAGAGGTCAGTGTGAAAATATTCTTTTTCACAAACGAACGCTTATGAAACTAGACACTGTTTCAATTGATGAATTTTATTGTTTAAAATAGTTTTATATATGTATAATACTCCGATATCACACGATTCCATTTATAATATTTTGGAACTATTTATTAATAAAAGTTCGAAAGATAAGTCTCAATTACAATTAGACAACTTTATTAATAAGGCTATAGAAAATAATGACTATTCTTTTTCCACTGGATTATTGGGTGCTGGTTGGTTAGTGGCTTACCTTCATCAAATGGAAATCTTGACAGATGATATTGATGAATTATTATTTGATTTTGATGATAATTTTTACAAAATAGCTATTAATGCCATCGTTGTAGAGTCTACAACTTTATGTGAAACTTTAGAGATAATAAATTATTTTCAACAAAGAATTCAAAATAGACAAATTAAATTTAATTTCTACAGAAGGTTTGTTCTATTTGAAATAATCAAGCTTTTAAATGAAAAATTAGTTAATATGATATCTTTAAAGAGCTTAATTATTTCTGATTCTGTTAAAATTTTACTCAAATTCTCTTACCTAATAAAGACTTTTATTAATGAAAAAGACCTAGGGAATGTTTTCTACAGTAAAACAGAAGAATTGATTTTACATTTCCAGAATAAAAAAATATTTGATAATACAGATTTAGAAAATATATATATATTACTAATTGCTTGTATACAATTTGGCAACCCTCATTGGGTTAAAACTATTAGAAATTTACTTCCTAAAGTAAACAACTCTTCCGAATCACTTTTATCTTTCTTAAGAATGATTGTACAATTGATGATTCAAGATTCAAAAAGGGCAAAAATAGGATTTAAAGATTTAAAATCGGACATTAATTCGTATCATTTAGGATTTATAGTTACAAATCTAAAAGGTATTAGTGTTTAATCATTATCAAAGTATTTCTATTAATATTTTTACTGCAATGAGAAAACAAGAAAATATATTGTTAGCAAGTTCTGATTTCAATATTTATTTTCTCTCAGAGAATGATGAGTTACTACAGCTAAAAGAGGAACTATTGAAAGCCATTGATGAAGATGAGGATGTTCTATTATTTAGTTCAAGTATTTACTTATTAAATGAACATAAAATTCATGTAATATCGCCTTTTAGAAATGCCTCTTCCTTTTTAAAAGAATATATTGATTCAATAAAGATTCAACATTACAATAATTATCATGTACATCTAATCGATGATTGCTCCACTGAGGAATATGATATTTCAACACTAATAGACAGTAAAATTACATTAAAAGTTAATCCGATTCGAAAATTTGCACTCCAAAATATTATAGAGATTTTAATGACAAATGCCTATGAAGACGAAGATATAATTTGTTTTGTAGATGCTGATGATGTTTTACTACATGAACATGTTTTTGAACTAATAAATTCAGTTTACTCAAATGATTCTAATTTATTTATGACTTACCGTGCAATGACATACTATAACTCTGAGCGGAAAAATCAAAAATTAGATAATAGGTCTAAAAAAGAAGAGTTTGATAGATTTAGACAAAGTCCTTGGAAAGTAGATCATTTGAGAACATTTAAATACAAATTATTTAAAGAATTTGTAGCTGTAGATTGTAATCTTAATAGTTTAGAAGATGAAGTTTGCGAAATCATAAGAATGCCATATGATATGGCAATACTATTTACTCTGATATAATTGGCTATATATGAAGGAATTGAATTCGTCAATTCTCCTTTATATGGATACAGGACTCATCAAAATAATGATTCTTTAAGTCTAGAAAAACTCAGTATAATGGCAAGTTACTGATTCGTTCTAAAACACCATTGAATAAGATAAAATAATTCCTGAGACGTCAGAAATTAATAATGCTAAGTTCAGTTGCAAATGTTTATTAGCATAAGAGTTCTCAACAACTCTGAGTATTAATTAATATAATTTGGTTGAGCAAATTATACTATTAACCATTATAAATTTTTAAAAAATGAAAAAAATTTCATTAAAAAACCTAAATCTAAAAAGTGTAGATCAATTATCAAGGGAACAGTTAAAAAATGTTTTAGGAGGGTATTCTTCTAATAATACGACTGCAATTACAACTTGTGATAATAATTCTATAACCACTGGTCCATGCATTGAAAATATATATGATGAAAACAATTGCTTTAAGTATTCAAAAATACTTGGTTACGAGTGTCATTTTCAAAATGGAGATTTCTATTCTTGTACTACTGATAAGTATATGTGTGATAGCATAACAGGTCAATTAGGGTAAAATTTATGTGGCTGTCCAAAAAAGGTTGGATAGCCACTTTTTCTTAAGTTTTGGATAGCTAATATAAAAAGCTGTTTAGGTATTAATTGCTTTTATTTTAAGATAATGTTTCGCTAATAAGATATTAAATGAGAACCTCAGCAATTTGATCGATAGACAGACCCATCGCTTCTATTGTTGCTTTCTTGGCTTCAGCAGCTCCCCTTTTTGCATTTTCAAAAAGCTGATAACTTCTGAACGGCTATTTGTCTTCACCTCAGAGGCTTGAAACTTTTGACTAAAATCTGCTGTAACCAACTGCTCTACTCCTGCCGATTGACATTCTGTCATAACCGCAACGTAAAAATCAATGGCTAGATCTGCTGTAGATAAATTGACCACTTCTTTTTTAGGGTTTGCTACTTCTGGATTTTCCGCTGCCATAGTGAAAGTAGAAACTGCGATCAAGGCTGCTGCTGCGAATATTTTTGCTAAAGTTCTCATAATGTCTTTATTTTATAGTTTGTTAGTTCTTATTTGTTGATTCAAAAGTAGGATGTAAACTGTCCCACCCCTATGGCAATTAAACTAAACCAACTAAAAACTTGAACAATGGAAATCAATAGGTAAAATTATTTTAAATAATTTTTGAACTATTTTATTCGACAGGTGTTCTTATTATACAAAGCGATGACAAACATACTTTCAGAATGAAAGTGGATAACGATAAATGACGTAGTACAGTAAATAAATCCAATTGCTTGAAAACAATTTGGATGATGAAACAAAAAAGAGGAAACGATAGGAAACATAAAAATTACTGTGCAGTTAAACGCCAAGATAAAGGGTCTAATGAGAATTAGGCCCTTTTGATGTATATGGATTTTCAAACGTTCGTAATTATTTTACAGGATATAAATGGTATTTATTCGTAACTTAATACGATTAACCTATATACTTACAATAACTAAATCTATGCATTCAGGGGTATTAAATATAGCTTAGCTAGGTACTATATAATTGCTTCATTATTGCTATGTAGCTATAGTGCTAAAAGTCAAGAAGAAGAAACAATTCAATTTTACCCACGCGAGAGTTTTATACCGACTCCTCGAATTGCTATATAATTTACATGAAGAACTTTTGAAAGCTTTTCTAAAAACTTATGAAAGAATCATCATAGAATTTAGGGCAATGAAAGTCAGCAATTTATAAGAGATAAATTCTGCAGATAAAATTTATAGAATATACTCTTTGAAACAAAAGTTTGAAATAAAACAAAGAAATTAATATGAAACTGATCTTCCTTTTTTTCTTTTCAATAGGGCTTGCTTATGGTCAGTCAGGCCAAGAGCTGGCTGTAGGCTATGCCGATCGCTATGACAGCCTTCCAGCAATACATATCGAGATTGCAGAGAAACAACTTTATGAAAGGGCTACTCCCATGCCGAAAATGATATTTTCCCATGTTGCCATAAAGAAGAACACACTGATAGTACCTACAGGAAAAGGCCTCATTACACTCAAAAAATATGACGATTCGCCCGGTCAAGACGACGGTTTTCGCGGCTGGCAGTATATGGGATATTTCCCGCGCTTGCAGATGCATGCTTTAGTAAGCCATAGTGTTTCTGAACATCTCGGATTCAGCGACATGGTATTGCTGGACAGCGCTACTTCCGACCAGTATGGGATTGTCTCTATCGGAGATGCTGCCGTATCGCTCCCCATCCATTCTCCCGACGGACGCTTTCTTGCCTACTACTACAACCATGTATATGAACGCAATAGTTGCTTTATAGGACTTCTAGAAATACGCGATGGCATGATCAGCTCTCATGACCGAATTTCAGAGATGGCAAGCTTTCAAACCAAGAATTGGGCAGTGGAAGATATCAGATGGGTCGACAATAAGTCCTTTATCGTGAAAACTTATGTCCTAAAGGGACGAGGAGTACTGGAGGAAAGGCAGTATACGTATTACTTGGCTAGGCTGGATAGTGCGATTAAGAAAACTGAATAATTTGATAATTAAAAATAAGGATGTGAAACCATCAAATATCTTGGCTATCACATCAGATTTATTTCTGATGCAGGAGTAATAGCCTAACTGCCTGGTTATTTTGGCGATCATGCAGTCACCTGACTCCTGTACAATTTTGGGCTAGTTTGATAGTTTAGAATAAACCAGCAAAAAACTTGGTGAACGGTCGAAATGACGAAGTGAAGTTGTGAGGACCGATTCAAAATGTTAAATTCACCATACAATATATTTAACAAAGCTCATGTAACTCCAAATAATGACCGAAAAAAGCGAACATAACTGTATTAATACTGATGATTTACTCGAAAAGACTAAAATAAACATAGACAAATTTGGTCTTCAGGTTATTACAGTCGCTGCGACAAACTATCTGCCATCTTTTACTTATAGCATTGGTCTAACGCAGAGATACCATCATCCTGAAATAATCTGCTTTGGTTTACCGACCGATTTGGCACACGAAATCACCAATGTTGTTGCGGACCTAATCAAAGATGGTGAGGTGTTTACACCCGGAGAAATTTACTGCAACATCTTCTATGAAAGTAAGGCTATGTTTATAGCGGTAGATAAAAGAAACATCGATGATTATTTTGGTACCGGCATAAACTATTATCAAGACAAACAATTTGATGCGCTTCAATTAATCTGGACGGATAGTAATGACAGATTTCCATGGGAGGAAAATTTTGAAGAAAAATATGTTTACATACAGCCTTTGCTTGATAGGAATGCTGAATTTAAGTTTTATGAGCCTAAGAATTTAACAACTTTTACGACGCGACAATGGCTTGAAGAAAAAGAACCTATATTGCATGTCGTGCATGATCATGATGGTGACTGGCAATTTCTGACAGGAGATCAAATGCCAGAAGATATTAAGATAGTTGCACTTGAAGAATTAACTAAGAAAGACATTACATTGAACGAAATATTTGACCTAGAATATGGCGAAAAAGCAGAACGCGATACCATAGGTGGAAAATGGACACGAAATAGAATTGAAGATGATGAAGAAGAGTAATCAATACATTATCTGTCCTTAAGTCATTATGTGTATCAAATGAATTAAAAAAGAAGGAATATTGATCAATCTAGGTGATGTTAGAAGCATTTGTAAAGTTTTCAGAGACCAAAACAACAATAGGACAAGTATGAAAAAAGGGATAATTTTACTAGGGTTTTGTGGACTGATTGTCGTTGGTGGTCTCCACGCCAAAAGAAAATTTCATGACCCAAACCATCGGCTGGATCAGGTAAAAACAGAGGTCAAAAAACTTGCGAACAAAAGCGAAATTAAAAATGGCGACTTAATTTTTCAAACTTCACTTTCAGGACAAAGTAAAGCAATCGAACTTGCAACAAAATCTAAATATTCGCATTGCGGTATCATTTACAGCGACAATGGACAACATTACGTTTTTGAAGCAGTGCAGCCCATTAAGTTAACACCACTTGTCAAATGGATCGCACGGGGCAAAGACGGACATTATGTAATTAAGCGACTAAAAAACGCGGATAAAATTTTGACAACTGAAACGATTCAAAAAATGAAACAAGAAGGCGACAAGTTTAAAGGTAAAAATTATGATCTAACTTTTGAATGGAGTGATGACAAAATTTATTGTTCTGAACTGATCTGGAAAATCTACAAACGTGCGACAGGGCTTGAAATTGGCAAACTTGAAAAACTAAGCGACTTTGACTTATCAGACGAAGTTGTTAAACAAAAAATGAAAGAGCGTTATGGTCACAAAATACCGCTTAACGAAGTTGTAATTTCACCAAAGGCAGTTTTTAACAGCGAACTATTAGAAACAATAAATGTAAATTAATAAATAGCAATTATACATGTCTGGCATTATATCATCAAGATTGCCTTGACTTTATTATTTTTACGTAACTAATCAAGAGAAATACCTAAAACGTATCGCGGAAAGATCACAACAGTAAAACCCTATAATTCAGAACGCTAAAAATAATAATGGACATCCCTACTCATCACATAATAGTTAGTAATCCTATAATCTACCGAAATACTTGGAGCTTCAACCTGGTATTTCATTCTCCTATCTTTAATAATGTTTATTTTAAAAAAGGAAATTGGAAAACACTAGAAAAATAAAAAGCTAATAAGCATAGAAATGATAATTTGAAATGAATATATAATAATAGGTAAATTGTTTATATTAAAATTCACTTAAACAAAAGTGTCATATCAGAAATAATTCAGACAATCCTATTATGCTTTGTATCTACAAAAAAATAGAAACTAAATGTTAAAATATCCACTTATACTGATACACGGAACTGGAGCGAAAGACGACACTTTGTTCTGGGGAAGAATTCCAAAATTGTTAAAGGAGTTAGGAATTAATGTATTTTATGGGTATACAGATGCTTGGGGCTCAATTGAAGATAATGCAAAGTTACTTCAATTAAGAATCGAAGATATAATCCATAAGACCGGTGCAGAAAAAATTAATTTAATAGCGCATTCAAAAGGTGGCATTGACGCGCGCTTCCTGATTTCGACTTTGCAATATGGTCAAAAAATAGCTTCCTTAACAACAATATCAACGCCTCATCATGGTACTTTAATTGCAGATTATTTTTTAAATAACAGAACCTTCCAAAGTTCACTTGCGAAACGTATACTCCCTGTTTTGGTCAAAATATTCGGTGACAATAACCCAAATATTTATAATGTAATAAATGAGCTAAGCATAAATTATATGGAAAGTTTTAATCAAAATAACTTAAATGATCCATTGGTATATTACAATAGTTATGCATCTGCTATGGCTTCTAAAAAAGATGACTTCCTATACTCTTGGGCATATCAGTATTTAATAAAGAACGCCGGAGAAAATGATGGACTTGTACCTGTGAAATCGGCAGTTTGGGGTGATAAATTTCAATTATTCACGGATAGTAGTCGTGGTATTTCACATGGTGAAATAACTGACATAAAACGGAGGAAAATTGGAGTATTTGACATTCCCGAGATTTACCGTAAAATAACCCATGATCTTTCTAAAAATGGTTTTTAATGGTATACTTCTGAAAAACATCTGGTTTCTTAACTAGATAGTGAAATCAAAATTATTTAGTAAAATGCCTAATGATGGTGAATAAACATGGTTTGCTACTTTTTCAATATCTTCAAATAAAAGATTAATAAAAAGTTGTTTTTTCAAAAAGGAAAGAACTTCAGAACGTCTGCTGGTTTTAATTCTACGATCAATCTCGCAATAAATCTGATTCCCAATTTCAAGCTATGGCATCAGATTTTCAAAGGCATCTAAAAAATTTAATAGTGCAATATTTGTTTTAGAATCAGTTAATTGCCCTTTTTCAATTATTTTCCCTTTGATTCCAGAAATTAAAAGTGTAGTCTCTGTCGTGAAATTTGCCATTAAAGTTTCCATAATTAGCTGTAATTCTACATGTCCTTTTTCTCCATGAGCTGATGCTGTTATTATCCCCAACGGTTTGCCAGAAAATACAGTTGTTGACACACACCATTCGATCACATTTTTGAGTCCGCTGGGAATACTGAAAACATACTCGGGTGTACAGATTAAAACCCCTTCAGCAATTTCAATTTCTTTTCTAAACTTTAAGATTTCTTCTGGTGTATTTTCGATAGAAAGTTCAGGATCAAAATGTGGAAGAGTTTTAAGATCATTAAAAACTTTGATATTTAGAGTATCCTGTGTAAGGTCAACGATTAAAGTTATAAGCTTTTGATTTGAGGAATAGCTACTCGCACTACCATTTATTACAAAAATATTTTTCATAAGTTATTTTAATCCTAAATTATTAAGAGCTAAATCGCCTTTTCATAACAATTGAAAACTCCTTTTCGAAAATTAACAGTGCCCACCAGATGATATCCTTTTTTTAAATAAACGGCATTGGCTGTTTCATTTAATGAAAAAGCATCAAAACGGATGGATTGGTATTTGTGTTCAACAGCATATTGTTCTGCATATCTGATCATTTTACTAGAAATTCCTTTTCCTTGAGCAGCTGGTTTTACATATAGACGATGAATCACAAGAAAGGGAATACTGGTATTCCAATTTAAGTCATTATATTCTTCATCACATTTTTCATTTAGAGCCATATACGCGACTAGCTCTCCCTGCTCTTCATAAATAAATGCCTGCTCCTTATCAATATCCTGTGTAAGTACCACCTCATTAGGATATTCTTGATCCCACTGGTCAACACCTTCACACAACATATCCATCTTTACCTCCTCCAGCACCTTTGACGCTTGAATAATATCGCTTTGAATTGCTTTTCTAATCATTTCGTTAACTATTGTTCTATTTTGAAATTTATGTTTGCAGAGCTTAAACTAATAATCATTTTAAAATATGGTTATTTAGCCTAAAATTCCTACAGTTGTGTGTCGGATTAAATAGCATTAACCTTAATTTTTCCTATTCTAGTTGAAAGATATTATCAAATCTAACCAAGTCAAAACTACAATCTTTTTCTCATTTAACAAGTTCTAAAAGAAGTAATATAAATGCTTGCTCATGGTTTAGTTTTACGCTATGCAACAGCTTTAGACATGACAAATTAAGCCTATGTAACTTTATTCTGTAAAATTGACATAAAGCAACGAATGAAAATAAATTATGATGTCGACATTATTGCGAGTTATTCCAGCTCTATATTTCTTTGTATAAAAGCCACATCGTGAGATATGGCCTTAACTAAACATATGATTAAACAATAAATTACTTGTACGAGTTGATCGATTGTGATACTTTCCAGTTACCGCCGTTATTGACTAATGTCACGAGATCGGTTTTGGTAAAGTTTTCAAACTGCAGGATTACTTTAGCAATCATATAGTCAACTGATTCCTGTACGATGGTGGTACTGGTTTTACAGTTTAACTGCTGTCCTTTTTGCTTTTTCAAGAAGGACACAATTTCCGAACGGCTATTAGTTTTATCTTCTGATGCCTGTACTTTTTGACTAAAATCTGCTGTAAACAACTGCTCTACTCCTGCCGATTGTCCTGATGTCATAACCGCAACGTAATGATCAATGGCTAAATCTGCTGTAGATAAATTGACTACTACTTTTTTAGGGTTTGATACCTCTGGTTTGCCTACTGCCATAGTTAAAGTAGAGACTGCGATCAAGGCTGCCGCTGCGAATGTTTTCATAATGTCTTTATGTTATATTGTTATTAAGTTGCATCAGCCCCACACCCACCAACTCAAACCCTGATGCCTGCTTTGCAGTTCTATTTGTTTGTTGATTCAAAAGTAGGTTGTAAATCGTCTCTACCTTATGGCAATTAGACTAAACCAACTAACAACTCGGAAAACGGTCGAAATAGATAGGTGAAGTTGTAACCTATCATTTCTTTTATTAAATTGGAAAGGATTACCAAACTAATAACGAGTTAAAATATGCAGCCAGTAATTCAACCTAAAGCTTTGATAAATAAGCGATTTAACAAATCTTGGTTCAACTGGGATTGTTGTTAATCATTTAATTTTATGGATGATTTTCTTTTTCCTTTGATTTTATTTCTCATCTTCATAGGTATACCAATTGTCGTGGGATTATTGATATATATAATTCCTAAAAAACTGGGATACCCAAAGTTTGCAAGATATCTGCTATTTACCTATGGTTTTATTTGCCTATTATTTACATGTTATCTATTTTTTAGTGATTATTTTTTTACAAAATCTGATGCGCTCAAACTAGTTGAAGAACAAGGGATAACATTAGTAGATAAATTTAAGATCAGTAACTATAACTCATCGTTTGCAATTGGTGAGAGTTATGAAACATTTACGCTTAACATCTCTAATTTGGATAAACAAAAAGCTATTTCGAAAATTATAAATTCCAAAAACTTCCATTCGACCGAAGATTCTAATCACATTGTATCTTATAATTCATTAAATCAGTATGAGAGCTCCAAAATTATACAGAATTATGAAACCGAAGATGCTTATGTTAGGGAGTATTTTAAACCCAGTGGACAAAAGAATTATGCCCCTACTTTTAGAAAAATTACGATAAGCAAACTAAAAAACGAATTAATATATAAGGATATAGACGAATAAAATAATTCTGTAAAAACATCTAATACTATTTAATTTATTTGAGTATTTTTTTATCAATCAAGTTTGACACCTTTGTTTATAAGCGAAAATACATTATGTCACGATCATGACGGACAAAATAGAATGAAATTGTGTTTAAAATACAGCAAGACAAGAGACATAAGTTAACTTTAAAATTTATGATGACTCTCTAGGTATATTGAAAATTTATGTAAATTTAAGCATTCAGTGTTTTAAACTGATAAGATCTAAAGAATAAAGCTTATTTTAACTATAAAAACTCAGTGACAAATATCATTTCAAAATTAATTCAGTCAAAAATAGCTTCAGGTATTTTGTTAGCAAATTTATTTGCCATGACAGTTATCGGACTACAAAGCGCTTTTGGTCATGAAGATGCAGGAATACTTATCTTTTCGGAATTTGTAATCATACCGATGCTCATGGGCATAATCTCAACCTGGTATTGGAAAAATCTGAATTTAAAGGGTAAACAGATAACAGGATATTCTATAATAAGTGGCATAATTGCTATCGCTTTAAGTTATTTTTTTTTAAATGAAGGAGTAATCTGCTTACTGATAGTATCTCCACTGATCTTTGGGTTTATCATTTCAGGGGCCTTCATAGGCAGAGCAATGTTTAAAAGAAACAATCAAAAACTGAATGTGAGTCTAATTAGTATCTTAATTCTCATTTTTATTGTAGATTCTATTTCTGACCATGATCATGAAAATATGGTTTCAGATAAAATAGTAATCAATGCGACCCCGGAAGAAATTTGGCAACACGTAGTTGCATTTGATAAGATTGAAAACAAAGAAAATTATTGGCTTTTTAAAATTGGTATGCCTAGTCCTATGGCGACTACAGTAAGTGACAGGAAGCTTGGTGCAAATCGTAAATGTATTTTTAGCAACGGCTACATCTTTGACGAAACTATTGTTGAATTTGATATTAATAAAAACTTGACATTTGACATTATTGATCAACCTAAAGATCCTGAGATTATGGGACATATTGATATCACAAAAGGTCAATTTTTATTACACGATAATGGTGACGGCACTACAACATTAACAGGAAACAGCTGGTATAAACTCCACGTGTTTCCTACTTGGTATTATGATTTATGGGCTGAAAGTATTACAAGAAATGTTCATTTTAGGGTAATGGAGCATGTTAAGGTTTTAAGTGAATCATAACTTATGTTTTCATTTGTCGTGAAATACCTTGGCTTCTTAAAGTCTATCCCTCTGATAGCAATTTTATATGATAGCCTCATTAGACTTTGGTTCTTTGCTACAAAACCACAATTATTGGACTGGCTTGATGATATCGAAGAAATGATTTCAAAATATCCGAACACCAGTATTACTGTTCATAAATATGGTGGAACTCAGTTTAATTACTTGAATAAAGAGTTTGGGCATTTGCATAGTAATGGACTATTAGACATCCGATTAAATAAAACTATTAAACAACAGCTACTCAAGGATGGTAAAATACAAAATCATCATGTTTTTAAAAATTCAGGCTGGATCAGTTTTTACATTACAAATGAACAGGACTGTAAGTACGCAATGGGATTGCTATTATTGGCTTATGAAAAAAAAACCTCAATACTTAAATCTACATAATATTAAAACCAAAAGAATATCCACTAAAATATTCGATTAACCAAAATGCTGAAAGCTTTTATAAATTATTGTTAAAATTCCAGATGCCACAAAAACATAGAAATACTGTTTAAATTTACTGATCAGTAAAAATAGACTTTTTTTTATATCGAGAACATTTATCAACTCGAATCAATGGCGATAAAAAAGAAAAGCCACATCTCGCGACATGGCCTTAACTAAACATATGATTAAACAGTAAATTACTTATAAGAATTGATCGATTGGGATACTTTCCAGCTACCGCCGTCATTGATTAAAGTCACGAGATCGGTCTTGCTAAAGCCTTCAAACTGCATCGTTACTTTTGCTATCATATAATCAGCAGACTCCTGTATGATGGTGGTACTAGTTTTACAGTTTAGCTGCTCTCCTTTTTGCTTTTTCAAAAAGCTGATAACTTCTGAACGGCTATTAGTTCTATCTTCTGATGCTTGTACTTTCTGGCTGAAGTCTAATGTAAACAACTGCTCCACTCCTGCTGACTGTCCTTCTGTCATAACCGCAACGTAATGATCAATGGCGAGATCTGCTGTTGATAAGTTGACCACTGCTTTTTTAGGGTTTGCTACTTCTGGATTACCTGCTGCCATAGTGAATGTTGATACTGCGATCAAGGCTGCTGTTGCGAATGTTTTTGCTATAGTGTTCATAATGTCTTTATTTTATAGTTTGTTAGTTCTTATTTGTTGATTCAAAAGTAGGATGTAATTCGTCCCTACTCTATGGCAATTAGACTAAACCAACTAAAAAATCGGTGAACGGTCAAAATGAATAGGTGAAGTTGTGAAGATCGATTCAAAATGCTAAATTCAAATAAGTTCTTGTATTTTATTGTATATTGAGGGTTCAATTTATAAGGAAAATGCCAAGATTATATAGCGACCATCATATCATATACATATTAAAATATACCCTGTTGTCACTAAGTTTGGTGGTAACAATAATAAGTTGTAAAAACAGAAATATTGAAAAAACTCCTCCTGAGCGTGATAAAGCAAAGCAAGAAGCCATAGTAAAAAAATATTTAACAGACAGCGCTCGTCAATACAGTTACTACTCAAAAGAATGGGGAAAATATATTGATATGGGTTTAAAAGAAGATTCTACGATTGCTTATCTCTGGCAACAAAAAGCGATGCCCTTGTTTAAACAAGGGAAATACGAAATGGGAATGCAATATCTTGATAAAGCTGTTTTTTATGACAAAGACAATTACCTAAACTATCGAGGATTTATAAAATGTATTTTTGCTAAGACCTATCGGGAAGCAATAGTCGATTTTGAAGAGGCTATAACCAGGCATGGTAACAGTCATGTAATGGACCATTCCTATAAATTCTACATAGCGGTGAGCTTATTGCAGTTAAATGAATTTGAAAAAGCAGAGAAAATTATAAAACAAGAAATTGATTTGACGGTCCTGAGAATTGGTGAAGAGTGGGTTCATCACCTGGATTTATTTTATTATGGTATCTCCCTGTACGAGCAAAGGAAATATGATATGGCAATAAAAACATTTGATCGTACCTTAAATAAATATCAACAGTTTTCTGACGCAAAGTATTATAAAGCCGTTTCATTAATGCATCTAGGTAATACGGAAGCTGCTTCAAAATTACTAGAGGAAGCGGAACTAGATCGAAAAAATGGATACACGATCAATGAAGATAATGCTATTTATGAACGGTATCCTTATCAACTTAGATATGACAGTTCCGGTTTATATCAGTAATAACAAAATGCAACTGTCACCAACTTTAAATTTGTGTATTAATAACTAACAATTTAACATGAATAAAGTTAAATCCAAATTATTTAGAAAAGTAAATACTAAAACATTTAATGTTCATCATAAATTTGGTGGAGATTATAAAGACACTCGTAATAGCAAAAAAGAAATATTTGAACAAGCTGTGGGAAAGATGTCTGCTAAAAAAGAGCGAGGTTTAGATTACACACCACTTTACAGATTTTTAATATCCAAAGTTGGATCTGATTGGAATGATATTTTTAGTGAAGCAAAATCTAGGTTAGATAAAGATGAGCCAATATTTGCAATAGTAGCTTTAAAAGAAAACGAAAAGCAAGACTTTGTAAGGATTGGAGAGTCATCCTATTTTTCAGGTCTATATGTTGATAATAACAATATTTTACAATTATGTAATCCTGATCTAAAAGCAAAAGATATGAAACCTTTTTGCGCTTGCTGTACCCATACATTTAATGGAAAACTATTTGGAACGGAATAATTACAGACGTTGCTAAAAAAATTGGTTTTAAAAGTTTAGATTACTTTGATAAAATAGCTATCTTGTGATTACCATATTATAGACTACGACCAAATAAAGATGCAACCATTACAAAAATTAACGCTATTACTCCTACTATCCTGCTGTACACCCATAGTATCCGCACAGACATACTTAAATTTAGATTTCGAAACCATGAGTGGCAATCAGATAAGAAGATGGACCATTCGAAACAATGCGGCAGTTTACACCATAGACAGCGTCGAAAAAGTTAGCGGAAACTATAGCTACAAAATCAGCAAAATAAATCCCAATGAAAAAAGAGATGCTTTTTTTGTAAATATATTACCGCCGGAACTCGTAAAAGGGAAAAATATTATTCTAAAGGGACGAATAAAAACAGAAATTAAAAAAAAGGCCGAAGCAGGTTTATTTCTAGTCGCCTACGATAAAACCGGAAAACCAATTCAGCACGATGAAATGACTGGAAAACGGATTGATCATACATCATCGTGGCAAGAAGTCTGTATTTCAGCCAAAATTGATTCCAATGCCGCAATAGTTTCTATTGGAGGGGCTTGCTATGGTGGAGAGTTGACTGCATGGTTTGACAATTTTGAACTTTTTATTGATGGCAAAAAGTACCTATCTCCGGTACCTAGAACTGCCGCGCTATCTAAAAATGAACTAGCTGTATTAAAAAAATACTGCTATCCTTTAAAGTCATTTGATCCAAATATTGAAACCTATACAGATTTATCTATTCTGAAGCAATTGACTAAAGATGCACGTATCATATCCCTCGGTGAATCGTCTCATGGTTCCAGTGAAATTTTCAAAATGAAACACCGCATCATCAAATACCTCGCTCAACAGGAAAAATTCAACATACTCGCTTTTGAGGCCAATATGCCAGAATCCGCTGAGGTAAATAAAGCGATACTGAAAAAACAATTTGATCAAATTAACCTGATTGAGAAACTACATCTTTGGCCTTGGCATACAGCTGAGGTTCGAAACCTACTGAACTGGGTGCAAGATTATAATCAAGGTCAACCAAAGATTGAGTTTGCCGGTTTTGATATGCAAAATTACAATCAAGCAATGGAAACATTAAAGCAAGCGCTTAAGTCGAATGTTGACATCCAGAAGGATTTATATGAATTTGAATATTTCCTCTCGACAATAGCATATCAATACGTATATGAGAAAGGTAAAGTCTCTTTAACTGACGAACAAATTCACCGTATCGCTGAACTCAATACATCACTAAAAACGATGATTCAAAAAAGTAATAGCAACGCAACAGACAAAGACTGGCTCATACAGAATTTAAGAATTATAGAACAATACCTCGATCAGAAAATTGGGGTTGGAAATCGTGAAGAGAAAAGGGATCGTCACATGGCTGAAAATATGTTATGGCTATCAGCACATCGTCCTGATTCAAAAATTATAGCATGGGCACATAACGGACATGTATCTAAAAGTCACATCAATTTAGATAAAAGTTTCCTTGATTCCCCTAGGGGAATGGGTAGTTATATCGCCGATGTCATTCCTTGTAAATCTTTAGCAATTGGCTTTACTTTTTATGAAGGTTCGTATACGGCTATGGATCCAAACGATATAAAGCCATTCCCTGCAGAAACCGCCTTTCTCGGAACTTATGAACATTTTTTAAATCAAATGGATGAACCGATCTTTATTCTTGATCTTAAGAAAATAAAAGCGGACAAACCTGTCGAATTAGACTGGTTATTGTCAACGCTACCCTTTAGAACCATTGGCGGTAATAAACAAACTGTTGAATTTCGCGACACAAATATTGCCGATGCCTTTGATTATCTCATATTTATTAAAACATCAACAAATTCTCATTTACTAGACTAAATATGGGATTTAACACTATAAACAACGAAAACGGATATTGCAATGAAACTAATTATAATACTTGGCATTTTAATGTCTTCAATTGGAAGTCTCGCTTTTGGTCAGGAAAAAACTACTTTAAATATACTATTTACTGATGGGAAACAGCACAGTGTTAAAATTGAAAAAGTTCTGGGAAATCAATATTATCTAGACTCCTTGCCTGAGAAAGCAATCAATGGAAAAGATATTCTTTTTAATGCTGTTATTCGAAATCCCGCCTACGTGAGTTTTGTTATAGATTCTAATTATCGAACCCATCCTGTTGTATTACATCCTGGCTTAAATATAGTTCAAGCAAGGCTCTTTCAAAATAGGTATCAATTAATAAGACGGGATAAATATTTGGAAGAAAATGCTATGGGCGCCTATAATAATCTTTTTGCTAATAACTATGACATCTATAAATACCTTAGAGATCATCAGTTAGGTAATATGCAGATGAAAGATTCGCTTTTAAATTTAAGTTATAACAATACAGATACGGCTGTAAGTATTATAGCCAAGGACTACTCGAGCTCTTATGTTCCTCTTTATAAAGTAGCCCATCTTTTACCATTTGGAAATCGACCAATTTTTCGTGAAATATATAACGGATTAGACACTAACCTCAAAAATAGTAAGATCGGCCAAATATTGGATTTAGAATTAAAGAAAGCTGAACAGGGATCTATTGGAAACGAGTTTCCAAAGTTTTCTCTGACAAACAGAAATAATGTAGTTACTGATCTTAATACCATTATTAACAATAATAAATTTACCTTAATTGACTATTGGTATAGTAACTGTGGACCATGTATCGCGCAATTTACTGTGCTGGCGGAACTATTTAGAACGCATAAAGAAAATGGATTCTCAATTGTAGGAATTTCAGTAGACCAGGATCAAAAAAAATGGTTGAAAGCAGTTGAAAAATATCAAATACCATGGACAAGTCTGATAGATTCTAAAAAGAATAGTGCAGACTATTTTGGAATAACGGCATATCCCTCTAATTTCCTAGTGGATGCAAGTGGCCAAATTATCAGTACAAATATGACGACAGAATCGCTTAGAAAATTTCTTAAAGAAAATATGTAGTTGATATGAAGAGAACTATTATAAGTCTAAACCAAAAACTCTTCAATTTGCAACTCTCCTCTTAGTGGCATTAATTAGCCAAGATAATATTTTCACAATAAAAGGTCATTGAATCTTCTGCAACAGCTATTTTTTATTTAACTCCCTCTATTTATGCATGAGCCAAATCTTCTATAATTATAGAAGATTCGGCGGAACAAAAATAATAACCTGAATTTATATTAATACTTGATACTTTGTCAAAAAGTATCGTTTTCTCACCAAAATCTGATGATTTACTTTTAATAAGTATTTCCAAATTACTATCCAAAATGGTAAAATTTTCAATAACTATTTGTAAAACATTAAAATGACTTTTTAATATTTCAACTATATTTTTCATGATTTATATTTTAATTTACCAACATGTTTTAGGTTCCAATCCAGATATGGTCAATTGACTTTCCATTTATTTTAATTAAAATTAGTAAGAGCCCGATCACGTATCTCTAATATATCAAATCCTGCTATCTGCAGTTTTTGTTCTGCTTGCTTCTCAATGAGATCTTTTAGTAAAGTGAAGGTTTCATCAAATTGAACGTGTTTACCAATAACAAATGAAAGATCATATTCAATTTCTTCCCAAGTATTTATATCAGCGTGGTTGTGCTGTAATTGCACTTCTAGTTTATCAATTGCATTAGCCACTTTAGCTTCAAATGTACTTTTTTCTTCGAATTCGTAAAATAGATCATATATCTCTTGTCCATTACTTTTACTAAGCATTTCACGTATATTCTCTATAGCCTTTTCTTCATTTTTCAGTTTGATCTTTTTAATCTCTGGATTACGGATTTGATCAAGAACGGATACATCTCCGGCTTCGGCTTCAACAAGATCATGAATAATGATCATCTTCAACAATCTAGCGAGATCAATCTTTTTACCCAGCAAAGGTTCGATTAAAACTGCCATTAGTGACATCCTCCAGGTATGCTCAGCAACACTTTCTTGTCGACCATTGGATAACCAACTATGTCTCAGTTCAAATTTCAATTTTTCCGCTAACTGCAACACCTCTAATATCGCTGATAATTGTTCGATTTTAATTTGGTTAGTCATATTAATTCATGTTATAATTTGGTAACTATTAATTTTTTTAAAAAAGTACTTAGACTTGGCAATAAAATGAGCAATATTAATTAAGCATTTTGTTAGTTGAAGCTATCATTTGCCAAAATCTTAATAGCTTCATCCAAATATTTTTGTTTGTTCTTTTTTATAGCTTGACTCAATTCTTGATAAGTCAGATCTGTTTTTCCTTCCTGTTTTGCATAATCAATATTAAGCTGAATGTCAGGATCAATTCCTTCACCAATTTTATAAATTTTTCCATTTCGGTCCTTCAAAACAGAAGTTGTTAAATTTATAGTAATACCCCCTCCAATATCAATGGGGCTATTGTTAGAGGTCAAACCATTTGTTTTTTGACCTACTAATTTCACATTTTTTTGACCTTTGAAATAAGCTGCAAATAATTCTCCTGAACTAGCCGTTATTTGACTCGTCAGAATTACTATTGGCACATTATTATTCTTAATAATTATAGGTAGGACTTTTTCATATTCTAAGTTTATCAATTGAGCTACTTTTATATCATCAGGACTTGTTTCAATAAACCTTGTAGAAACTTTTTCATCTTTAGTACGACCAAAATATGAATAACCATGATTCACATCAATTAATGTTGGAAAATGCCAAATCATAGACATAATATTTCCGCCGTTATTTTCGGTTAAATCAATAATCCACGCTTTTGGATTTTTAGCATCAAGTTTCTTTAATTGTTTTCCTATTGTATCCACATATTTTCGGTTCTCAAAAAATACCGATGGTATATTAATGTAAGCATATTTATTTTGAAGCATACGATGTTGGAAGTTTTTGGGAGGAAGACCTTCTTGTGCATCTGTAATTGTTCCAATTGCTTTGTAAAAAGCAAACTTGGACTCTTCTGTATTTTCTTCTTGTTTGTTTAGAAATATAACTGAAGAGTGACCATCTTTCAATGTTTTAATGAAAGAAGTTAAATGAGGTTTGAGATCATTAATATCATTAATATTTTTAGTTTTTTCTATAAAATCTGGACGGACTGAGTCCCATTTCACATTCAGACTCACATAAGAATTGGTTTGTACGGAGTCTAAAAATCGTAGTACAATGTTTAGGACATCTTTATTTTGAGCTTGTGCGTTAAAATTCAATAATATAAATGTCGTTACAGCAAATAATAGTTTTTTTTTCATAAAATGGTTCAGTTAAATGTCGAAATTATAAAAATTTTATAATTTTTCACATCATGTGGTTAAATTTATTTCATTAATTTTCAAAAAAAATCATTTTCAATCCTAATTTGTATACGCTTTACAAAAAAAAAGAATAATGAACAGAACATATAATTAGTATTTACATATATGAGCATAGATAAATGAAAATAATTTCCATAAGAAAATCCAGAATATAAAGAGAAAGCAATCCAAAACTTCCAAAACAGTTGATCTCAATTATTCCTAATTATCTATGAAGATTGTATTTCGAACTATATAAATGCTACACAATCATTACGGCAATGATGTCTTCTAGAAAAAGAAAAATAATATTATCGGTTGTGCAGGCTTGATAACGAATGATTCCATTAGCCGAATGGATTTGTATCGATGGTTGTGTGCGCTATTTATTGATGAGCAGTACAGAGGCCAGAATTATGGAAATCTCCTCATTGAATAGTCAAAAACGGATACAAAAAATTTTGGCTTTTCATATCTAAATCTCTCCACCGACCATATCGGATATTATGAGAAATTAGGATTTGATTATATTGTATATGGATACTACCACCCATGGAATGAGGAAACTAGAATTTATCAGATAAAGGTCTAGCTTCCTTACCTCCAGTCTTTTTTACAACTACTGATGAGCCAAAATTTATTAGGATCTTGTGAACTAATAAATTTTGATAATTTACCTCATTTATTTTTCATCTGTACTTCGAAAGCAACTAGGTTATATATAAATGCTAAATAATGATACGAGTATAATTCATTTCATTCTTAATTATTTATTTTTTTATTCTTTTCGCCCCCATAACAGTGACAATTCCTAATAGTAAACAAACTAAAACGTCAACAATAAGATAAATGATGTTAAACAATTTTAGATTCTCACAATGCTCGCATTTACCATCTGTATCTTGATAAAAAACAAAAGGAAAACCAATTTTAGTAATACCATCATGCGAACCACTAAAATCTGCTAAAACAATATTTAAGCAAAAAAACAGGGCACAAAATACAATAACAACCACTTTTATAGATTTTCTATCAAAATTAACTTTCATAACTATTGATCTTTACTAAAAGACAATTAAGAGCATCACCCCATGTACATTTGGCTCGGCTACAATGCTCCTCATGATCGAAATATAATCTGCATTGGTATTATCCTTTAGTTCTTTTTGGTTACGCAAAAAACTAAAGGATAACTACTGCAGTAACCGAGACATTAACTTTTGAAATAGCCAAGCTATAATTGTAGCAGCAAATAAAGATGCGCTAAATACAAAGTTAATTACGTCTAATGGATTAGAAATATCAGCCAGGAAAACAATTAAAACGCTTACTAAAAAAACAATTAGGATTAACTTGTTTGTAGGCATTATAGATCGGGATACAAGGTAATGAATAGTGGCATAAAGCAAGTACATACCAAGAACACTCCCTCCTAGTAAAAATAAAAGCAGGGGTATCATCCCATATTCTCCACCAGGTAATTTCAGCCATGCGCACAATAGATTGCAAAAGAAGAAAGCAATTAGGTACATCAATATTACATGACCACATGAACTTAGAAATCTATTTAACATCTTCATTAATTGGTATTATTGGATAATTAAATCAAGCTTAAGACACATTGTAAAGCATAGACCTATATTCAAATATAGTATAAAGACTATAGATTTTTGTTGTATATTCCTTAAATTCATCTGATTAGTTTTTAAGACGAATAGATCAATCAAAAAATCCTTAAGAATTTTCGTTCTAAAACTTCCTCTGGTACATCAGTATCTGTTTGATCTAATTTCAATTAACCAAAACTTGGTCATATTGAGACAGAGACTTTTATTGAAAACTCTAATAATAAGTATTTTAGAAACGGTCAATTAGAATAAAACTATAAAAATCAAATCACTAAGGCGGGATCTCCCCCATACTTTAAAATAAATTAAATGAATTATATCAAAAATATTTTTTGGTTTTATTTAAAAGCTAGTAAAGAATATATCAAGCAGTTATCCGTTAAACAAAAACTAATAGGTTGCATCTTTCTATTGGTTATGAATTTCGTTGCATTATTTATTTTTGAATTGCTCGTACCTATTCTATTAATCTCATCGGGCTTAATAGATGATTGGCCTCGAATAAAAAACTCTTCAGCTAATCAAAATTTAATCAGTGCCCTTTACCTTGCTTTTCTTATTCCAATTATGGAAGAATTAGTTGGGAGGTTATGGATTGTTTATAATCCAAAATATGTGTCCTGGTCTCTAGCTACTACCTCTGGGATTATTATTTACAAATTATTTGGAAGTAACCCTAATTTGCTTTGGTATGAGAATTATCGCTGGCTTTCTATTTCAATAATAATATCTATTTCTACATTTTACTTTATTAAATCTAAAAATCAAGATTTACTAGAAAAATTATGGAATAATAATCAACGTAAGATTATTATTCTGTCAGCACTTATTTTTTCAATTCTCCATTATAAGCACTATGAAATAAGTTTTGGAATTATATTTTTACTTCCGCTTGTCTTCGCGTTCTATTTCATCAGTGGACTTATCTTGGGATATGCAAGGGTCAGATACGGATTTATATACTGTTGTATCCTTCATATTTTATATAATTCACTTCTTCTATCAATCAAATATATCTCATGAAACATTTAGTATACCAATCATTAGTGAAATAAACTGGTTAAATAAATGGAGAAAGCTTAAAAAACACTGACTGTGTCATTTCCTTAAAAAGCTTTGGAAATTTACCCATTGATCTTAAATTAGTTAAGTCTGAGCCTACATATTCCATATTTAAGAATCTTTGGTTTATTAGACCATATTTTTATATTTATTCGCTGTTCGCAATATACGATGGCTTCAACAGAGTCATTAACGATCCGGCAGCTATAGTAAATAAGTATAAGTAACTTTCAGTTGATTAATATCATATGCCACTTTACACTTCAGGGCCAACCTATGACAGAAATGTTTCAAAACAACGTAAATTACAAAAAATATGTAAACGGTTAAGTGTGCTAAGTGTCATTACAGCATTATGGGTTGCAATGGTACCTGCACCATATGAATTGGCAATATATACCAATATCATAATACCCCTAATGGCTTTGTTAATTGCTAGACTATATAATAAATATTGTAGAATAGATACACAATTATCGCTTAATACGCCTACTGTTTACTACATTATTCTTCTTCCATCTTTGGGCTTGACTATTAGAAGTATAAAAGAATACGACCTACTTAACTACTTCATGACACTACCCTATATTTTTGGTTTTACAATATTGCTGTTATGCATTCTCCTTATTGGAAACAGGGAATACAAATTTCAGCCCTCAACAGTTTACCTGAATGTGATACTTTCATATCTATTTCTATTGGGGTACAGTTATGGAACGATAACCTCATTAAATATTCTGCTGGATAATTCAAATCCCCAGGTATTTCATCCCACTATCTTATCAAAAGATTTTGGTAGTGCAAAAACTTCACCTAAGTTAATGCTATCAGCTTGGGGACCTAAAACGGAGGAGAATAGTATCACGATTTCACGTAAACGATTTAGAGATAGCGAAGAACAGGAAAAGGTAACACTTTATTATTTCACTGGAAGATTTAAGATCCCCTGGTATATACTCGAGTGACCAGAGATATTGCGGTGATAGACTCTCATATCCTTCAATATTTCTTCCGAATATTATCGTTTCGTTAATTTAACACTTTGATTAACAAATATTTACTCACTAGAAAGCATATAAGTAAATTAAAATTGAGAAGAAAAGGCGTAAATTAATAAAAAAATAAGGATTAGATGTCTAATTACAATAATTAAAGCTGATTATGGAAAATATAAATCCTTGGAATTCTATTCCATTAAATGACTACGAACAACATATGGAACATAAAGATGTCGCGCAAGCGCAGTTACTGAATTCTTTAACATACAAATACTTAAAAAAACATAAGCCTGAGAACATCTTATTTTTAGGTATAAGTGGCGGTAATGGACTAGAACATGTTGATACAGATCGAGTAAAAAAAATCTTTGGAATCGATATAAACCAGTCTTATCTCAATGAAAGTCATAAAAGGTTTGGAAATAAAATCAGGCAATTAGAGCTTGCAACGGCTGACATTGGTACTTCAACTAAATCATTCATAAAAGCAGATTTTATTTGGGCAGCTTTAATTTTTGAATACGTCAATATTGAAGGTGCTTTTCAATTTATCGCAAATAATTGCAATAAATATATCAACCTGATCATAACAATACAATCCAATAACGGAACTAATTCTGTTAGTTCTACGGGAATTGAAAGTGTCAAGTCTGTAAAAGATATTTTTAAAAATGTAGATGGAAATGAATTACAAAATACGGCATCAAAATTTGGATTTAAGTTGACTAATTCGGAAGAGAACATACTGCCTAACGGCAAGTCTTTTCTGACCTATGAATTTAACATTTAGATAGGATTGTTGGCCAAATTCATCTTGAAATATGTGCTCTAAAACAATAGCGTCCAGAGAGGCTTTCTTTTAAAAAGATGCCGATATTCTTGCAGGTATTCATCCATAATACGTGGTTTTCTTAGAATTAAGTCAGTAATGGTATCGGTTTCCGGCTCTGGAACCTTAATTGCCAGATCATCAAGTTCAACAATATGCGTAGCCAGCCATCTCGGTAATTTTGATTTTTTTGTTAATTGACTAAATAATTCGTCAGGCGTAATATCTACATATTCGATTTTACAACATGTTATGCGAGATAATTTTGCGGCCATTTCTAGGTTCGAAATAGCCTGAGGCCCCGCAAGAACAATTGACCGTTGCTTTAATTCATCCTTTGCCAATAAACAATTTACTGCGACCGTTGCTACATCACGGCTATCAACGTAATTTCGCTTAGCATGACCTAAAGCGCCATAAATTTTACCAAAATATTGAATTGTTAGCGCATTTCGTTCCCAATTTTGCATAAATGAATGTGGTCTTAAGCAACAGAAATCATCCATATTTTGTGAAAGATAGTCCTCTACTTTACTATGCCATTGGCTTACCTCCACTTTGGCAGGAGACTGAACTACAGGTGCAGACAATTTAACGATTCGTTTTATACCACTTTGTTTGGCAGCATCAATTATGTTAATCTCCTGTTCAACCTGATCTGGAGATGTTGCAGTTAAAAGAAACAATGCATCTGCCCCAATACAAGCTTCTTTAAGTTGACCCCTTGAATTTAAGTCAGCACTTACATAAGTTATATTCGATGGTTGGGTACCTATCAGTACAGGATAAGGTCGTTCAGGACTTCTGAGAACCCCTCTTGCTATACAATCAGAATCTTTTAGTTGACGCATTACTTCTCTCCCAACTGTACCTGTACATCCAAAAACAACTATGGTCGGCTTAATTTTTTTCATTTTTATAATTTTTTATATGTTGACGGATTGTTAGTATTGTTGCACCTAGAAATACTGAAGTTATTATATTAAAACGTTCTGATTGAAGTTTAAATAACGATGTGCACAACATCCCCATACCAATCATTAACAGAATGATCAAAAGGGATCCTACCCACTTTTTTCGCACGAATATCTGTCTCAGCTCGAATTGCCAAAGTATAATAAAGCTCAGTATCGTTGACAGCAGCGAGGATAATCCTATAGTCGTGTAGCTTGCCATCATAAGATCAGTTTTTTGAAGCACAAAAGCTGATATAAAAGACATTAAGGCAGGAAATACATAAGCGGGAATAGCTGCAACCATCAATAAGCGCAGGCTGAAATCTGAAGGGGGACAATCTCTATTTTTCATATGATAGTAAGAATAGTTATTTTCATCTGTGTATTTAATGGATAATTATTTATCTCCTACCAATACGATAGCTCAGTGCAGCTTTTCCATAAGCCATGTTAGAAATAGCGAAATCATTCACTGTCTTTTGTGTGCTGTCGAATAGCTCATAACGATTCAACAGTCCCATTCCACCTTGTACCTGAAGCCAGACCCCTCCCATCAAGTGTTGATGTACCTGTAGGCCGCCATGTATAGTAGAAAACTGCGCGTAATCGACTTCCTTGCCACTATAACCGTGATAATTTTTCAAGTTAAATCGCGTCCAGTCTATTGATCCCGCCAAACCTACCTGTGTGTTTGGACTCACATTATAAAGTACGTTTAATCTAGGCCAATAAAACTGGGCCAACCATTTGTTATTTGTGCTTCGATAATCAATTGATATTCCTGGAGTAATTAAAGTCTTGCCGAAAGAATTTAAGGCATGAACACCAAATCCTATTTCGAGATTCGATGCAGTTCCAAATTTTTTCGATACAGCAAGTATTCCGTCCAGAATCAGATCATCAAAGGAAAGAGATTTTTTAAAATCCGTAGCTAGGGTTGGCATTGCGATTCCTAAAATAGACCATTTTCTCGAAATCGGGTGCCGAATAATAATTACCGATTTTATCTCATGAATTCTTTCAATCCGGTTGGGATCATCAATCGTTTCGTTGTCATAATTGAAATCCATTAAACGATAATTCAAATTACTAAAGATGCTTGTCCTGCCTATTTTTACAGGGGGAATTGGCAGCCATACATCATAGGTATTCAGTTGAAATTTATTTCCTGAACGGGAACTTTCTGGTGGCAGATCTTTGAAGTTAGCTTTACTATGAACAGTGGTGGCAATCCCTCCCACGTCCTGAATGATCTGACTATAGCTTTTATTTGGAAAGAAGAGCGCTAAGATAAGAATACAAAAATATGGCCATTTGGCTATGACTTTGTATTTACAATAAAAGGTAATTTGGAGGCCAGTCCTGATACCGAAGTTTCTAATAGAAATTAATGTTTTCATTTTCTTTGGATTTAATAATACAAAGGTGGACTGAAAACAAGAATTGCTTTAAAACTAAACCACTCTTTACTCGGACAAATCCTGCATAAAGGTAATTCTATATTCCGAGGGTGTTACTCCAGTTATTTTTTTAAATAAGCGTCCAAAGTAGCTAGGATCGCCATAATTAAGCTCAAAAGCAATTTCAGAAATACTCTTGGTCAGGTCCTGTAAAAGAAGCTGGCTCTGCAAGATACTGACTTTATTGATCCATTCCTTTGGACTTTCACCAATGGTTTCCTTGACACATCTGTGGAGATAATTTTCGGAAACAGACAGCTCACCGGCATAAAATAAAATCGACTTATGTTGCAGATAATACCTGTAAACCAACTCCTTAAAGTTAAAAGTAATTTCTGCACTCCGATTGATACTTTTATTCAGTTCTTGACTAGAAGTAAAAATCTTCTGGAGTCCTGCCTGCAAAAGAGAATAACAAATGCCAAGATTCGGATTTGGATAATATATCTCAATACTCAATAGTTCAAACAGAGATGTTAACCATGTGCTACTCTCCTCCGGTAAATGAATAACTGTATTAGCAGAAAAGAGTTTAATGAGTTCCTGCTTTGAAAGCAATTGATTGAGTGTCTGATCTTCAAATAAAATCATGTATCCCGCGGCATCCGGGCTTACTTCCTTCAATGAAGTTACGTTCCCTTGTTTGACAAATAAGATTTCATCTTGTTTTATTGACACCAAATTAGCATCGACCTGTTGTTTTGCACTTCCTCTTGTAATATGAACAATAAAATTGAATTCGGGTCTATGTAATGGCGTGGGGACTTTAATGAAACCAGATGTTTTTCCAATATCATGTATCTGAACAGGTGTTCTTAAAATTGCAAAGTCAGTTGACATCTCTGACATAAACTGCCCCCTGAAATCTGTTGGAGTTATTCTCTTTATTTTAGACACAGCACAAAACTATAGGATAAATGATATGATGTATAAACTTTCATTAGCAAATGAACGGAATTTAGATTTACCATCGTTGTTTTTATTGAAAAAAAATATTTCCCCTTTCTTTATATTTTTGAACTGCAAATAAAATCATAAAAAAACGCTTAGTTGCATCCTGTGGACTTTATTTGCTAATCCAGTGATATACCCATCGTATTTTAATAGTGGATTGATAATGAAATTTATTTTGACAATGATTTTTCTTCATTGAAGATCATTTATATTGTTATTCCAAACATATTAACAATTTTAGTTTTTGTTTCTAAAAGCATCAGCCCCACATCCCCCAACTCAAACCTTGATGCTTTGCATAAGCAATTGTTGATTTAAAAGTAGTGTTTAAATCATACCTACCCTATGGCAATTAGACTAAACAAAAAAACTCGGTTAATGAAGGAAATGGATAGGTGAAATTAATTTGTTTTTTTTAATCTTGGCTTATTGTTTGTTTTTTCGTCGAAAAGCAAAATAAATAATAATTGCACTAACTGACATTAATATGGAAGCTAAAAAAAATGGTGCTCCAGAAAATTTAAATAGTGCTTTATCATGTGTAAAATAATAGAATAGGTTTGTCATAATCGGAGGACCTACTATAGAAGTCGCACTCATTAGACTGGTTAGTGCCCCTTGAAGTTCACCCTGTTCATTTGAAGAAACATTTTTACTGATTAGGGATTGCAGTGCTGGTCCGCATATCCCCCCTAAAGCATAGGGTAAGAGGAAAATAAACATCATCCACCCTTCATTAGTAAATGCAAATAACATTAAACCCAATGCATATAATAACAACCCAAAATAGATACTTTTATGTTCCCCCAACTTGGGTGTGGTCCATCTTATTAAGAGTCCTTGTACTAATCCGGTCAATAAACCCAGTAAACCTAGCGATAGACCTACAACTCGCTCTGTCCAGTTAAATTTATACATGGTAAAAAAATGCCAATTACTCTGTACGGCATGAAGAGCGATGTAGACCAGAATTAAAGCAAAAATAAGATTTGATATCTTTGACTGTTTTCTCAAAAAATTAAATGTACCGATGGGATTTGCACGTTTCCAGTCAAATGAACGGCGTTTATCTTTATCTAAACTTTCTGGTAGTACAAATAACCCATAAAGAAAATTCACCATACACAGCAGAGCTGCTGCATAAAAGGGAACTCGAGTTCCATAATACCCAAGTAAACCGCCAGTTACCGGGCCTATAATAAATCCCAATCCAAAAGCAGCTCCGATTAAGCCGAAATTTCTCGTTCTATCTTCATCGGTGGATATATCTGCAATATACGCACTAGCTGTGGAAATACTTGCCCCGGTAAGCCCAGCAATGATTCTCCCAAAAAATAACCAACCCATGGATGGTGCAAATGCTAACAGCATATAGTCAACTGCAAATCCAAAAAGAGAAATTAAAAGGATTGGGCGCCTTCCATATTGATCACTTAGATTTCCCACTATAGGCGCAAATATAAATTGGGTGATAGCATACGCAAACCCGAGCCATCCACCATATTTGGCGGCTTCACTAAGGTCACTATGGATAAATTCTCCGATGAGTTTTGGAACTACTGGGAGTATAATTCCCCAACCTGTAATATCAATCAACAATGTGATAAATATAAATCCTATGGCCGCTTTTTTATCTGTTTTTCTCATGCAGTAAAAGTAAAAAGAGACAAAAGGAAGGAATTGACAATTTAATGGTATTTACATACAATCTGAAAGTTGATCTTATTTACCCATCAGTAACTGTTAAAACAACTATCATTAATTATACGTTTCTGTAAGTTTTGGGAGATACCCCTGCTGCTCTTTTAAAATATCTGCAAAAAACACTTGTTTCTTCGAAATGAAGCTCATTGCTTATTTCTTTAATGGATAGACTAGAGGATTTAAGTAATGTTTTAGCATGTAGAATGGTCAGATGATCAATCCATTGTAAGGCAGATTTACCGGTTTTCTGCTTTAGAAAACTGGAAAGATACTGCGGTGTTAAATGAAGTTTTTCAGCATAAAATGCAACGCTTCTATGCTGGTTAGCGTATTTAGATATAAGGAGATAAAAATCATCTATGATCTCATGTGTGCGGCTCTTTACTACGCTTTTGCTATGAGGTAAATTAGAATATACTTCAGAAATCATATTTATTAAAACTAGAACAAGATGCCTTAGCATTTGTGTCTTATTGGAACTCGCTTTCTTGTGGTAGAAATTTTGTATAAGTGTCAGTAAATCATATTGGAGCTTTATTTCATCAGGTTGAAATCTGATAATAGGTTGCCATCTAATTTGCTCATTCATGACAAACTCGCGTAAAATGGGAAATTCTGTAATAAAATCTAATGAAAGACCAATTGTTATTATTTCTGCATGTTCACTCAATGACTTTGTTTCGATCATCAATTGCGGTTGTAAAACAGCAATGTCACCCTCGTTTATTTCATATTCAAGAAAATGGATGTGCGATTTCATGGATCCTTTTATCATAAATCCCAACAATAAACCATCAAACAGACGACTATGATTTGTATATTTCTTATTTGGGTCGTTTTGCTGACTAAGAATTACTATCCCTTCCATCTTTTCCGACGGATCGAGATTATATAATTTATAGACATTATCCAAAGTTATAAATAGAGCCATGTTCAAATGTCGGAAAAAAAACACACGTGTAGCAAGTGTTTACCGGATACTACGTTACAAATTGCATATAAACACAATTTTAGAAGTATGCTCATCAAATATATTTTTTGCATCTTAAAAAACAAACCTCGCTTAAATGTCTTAAGCGAGGTCGCATACAATGTGTTTTATGCACAACACTATGTTGTGCATAAAGTTAGTAATGTTGTGTGTTAAATATCTATAGCTAAATAAATTTAATGTTGGGTGAAATAAATTCATATGAGGGGCCAATAGTATATCCATACTTATCTGGAAAAGACATTTCAGCCAGTTTCTGACAGGACAATCTTAGATCATACATCAGACCAATAGTATTCCCCAAATTACCCGGCTGACCATTAAATGTTTGGTGTAAACCAAAGAGCAAATTGCTGTAAGTCTGGTTAAACTCTTCCAAGAGTCTTCGCTCTTCCGAACCTCTAGGGAGCATATTGGCTTTGGTATTGGGATATAAAGGCAACACGTTACTGACATCAAAAGGTATAATAGGACCCGTAAAGGAATACCCGTGCGCAGCATTGGGATCTGCAACCAGTTCCCTACCCTTATAGAGTTGCTCAAATTTATAATAATGCGCTAATTCATCATCAGTTCCCAGAGGAGAGATGGTTGTTCCTTCACCTTGTTCTACAATAATATTAATCGCATTAATTGCATCTGCTTTACTTAGTATCGGAAACAGTAATTCAGGAGCAAAGAAATCGGACGTTACCTGCTTATTAGGATCTCCCGGTAAAACTTCTGGTGCAATTTCTTGGATTTTGGCCTGCAGTGCCATATAAAATTCACCAATTGTTCTATAAGTTACTTCAGCGCGATCAAGCATAATAATAGGATTTTCAGGTTCTTCAATCTCCATAAAAACCCTCTTAACCAAATCAGGTGAATATTTCTCAATACCCACGATCAGTGTTTCACCAATTCCCATTGGCAGATGAGTGGGATAATTCGGTACAAATTCCGGGTTAGAAATGTTAGGGCTACCACCAATAGCATTCAATATATTTGCTGCTATAGTCATGTGCAACATCTCTTCAATTACAATAGAGTTAATCACCGTTCGAATTGCAGCTTCTGTATTTGGTTTAAAAGAGAACAAAGCAGTAAGATACGGAGGTATCGTGGCATGCTCGAGCTCAATGGCATGCTGCACCATAGGAAAAAGCTCTTCCAAGCTTCCTGCATCGGTTATCGCTTGTACAAACTGTGGATTTATTTTTAACATGGCATAATGGTTTAAAATTCAAATAAATTAGTTAATTCAGGAAAACGTATTGAGCTTCCGTTTTTAGCTTTATTAGCTGTTTTAAGTTGTTGCTGCTGCTCAGTCGTTACAGAAGATTTGGATTCAAGAGCTACGTTTTCTGCAACACTATTGCCCAGATCTTTAGCTTTCGATAAATCAATATTGTCAATAATAGGATTATCCAGCCATTTTAAAATTGTAAGCCGTTTATTTTCAGACAAATCCCTGGTTACCGGCATATAAATAGGATCATGGATATCTCTTGTAAATGCAAATTTTAAAATCTCTTTTTTAGCTACAACAGCATTCGGATCTGCAAAATTGATAAAGAATTTGCTCATAATAGGATACAGATTAGCAAACTGTATCATGACAGGAGCAATGTCAGACCAGACCGGGATTTCCGGGATTTCGAAATCATCTCTTAAATGCACACTGATTGACATGTTTTGATTCACTATCACATTCATCGGCAATGGACGTTTCCCCACTGACGGCATAGCAGAATCAGCCGGAATGTTTTCTATAGAGTAGTCTATCCAATATATTTGTCCGTCTATGTATACTCGGGGGCTATGTATGCTATTGCCGAGTATATCCAAATGGGCTAAACCAATATTATTCGTTGTACAGTAAGATGAAAACTGCAGACCGTCTTCCGGTTTGTTATTGCCATAAGTTGCGCTTATAGGGGGATTATTATTTTCCTTTGGCGTATCCGGAGTTGCAGGTTCCAGAGCTAAAGATATACCCTGATTGGGCATAGGCTTTCCAAATCGATACGCATATATGTCTACAGTTACGGCTTGACGAGTATCTATGCGCTGAACAAAGTTATCTGCCCTGCATACATAACCACCTATAGCTTCTCGAGCCACAAGCAAGAATTGATTATCATTATTAACGGCAACCAGTATCAATTGATTATTTTCAAGAGCGGCCACTATATCTATAGAAATATTATTAATATCCACAATTCCACTGCAACCGTTTATCCAATCTACTCCTTTCATGTACGGAACTTTTCCAATGATCAACAGTTCACTTTCAGGAATCATTACGTCACTTTCAGATGGATCCATTGCAAGTGCATTTTTACTTACAGCCACATATAAATTGGCTTCAAAATTTATGGTACCAATCGAATCAGATACTGGAAATGAACTTCCCAGATCAATAGAAAGCCTTGCCTGTTCTTCATTCATTAAAAAGTTTGAACCGGCAAAAACATTCCCATTTTTATAAATCCCATAGAGTCTTCGTGCAGGTGCAAACAGCTCCGGTTCACCCTCAAACCAAGGACCTATACTTCCTAATATTCTACCGAGAGAAAACCGACCATCGGCGTGTACATAATAATACCCGAAAGCATTCAGATTGATACTGATTTTATTTTGATGTGTTTTAGCGCGCAAAGCCTGTAAAAAAGGAGACTCTATGGCTTTTTCCCCCCACGCGACGTCGTCCAATACAGAAGTCCAGGTACCACCTAAAGGCTGACCGTTTGGTTGACCGCCATTGGTTTGTCTCAATTGCAAATCCCTAAAACTGGTAGGCTTAATTTTTCCCTCGAGTAATAACTCATTCTGAGCATTCAGTATTCTGAACGTTACACCCCAAAGAGCCGAAACCATTTGCTGGTCAGGATCCAGATCCACCATCTTACCGGAGTTTCTTCCTTCTCCCCCTGTCACAATTTGGCCTATTACACCATCTAAAGATGAGTCTGTAATTATCGTACCGTCCTCAGCGGTTACCTGCATTACCTGACAATTTTGAAAGCCAAATGTTGCTCCTCCATCAGGATTCCACCAACCGTTCGAGGAGTTCTGGCCGGGTAACTGGAAAGAAGGTTCAAAAGTAGCATTATTGTAATGCTGCGTGTCATTGTTCACAGTGGAAACATCAGACAGGAAGTCTCCCGAGAATGTGAGTCTGGGCAAATGTAAATAAGACATAATTTATTATTTAATTGTTTATAATTGAAATTGTATTTTTATCACGGTAAAGCGCATCTTATCTTTGCTGTTATGTTGTGAAATACTTAAATTTATGATCTAATTACCAAGTAATAAATAGGTATTATTTATTACTTGGATGCATTTTTTATCTCCCAATACACTTTTCCCTTCTATCCATTGCTAAAAAAATCCTCTAACATATCAATATTCACAACAGGACATGAAAAATTTAACTTTCACATTTATAAACTTCTCAAAGACGGAAAGTAGTGATATTATAACTGTATTATACATTCCACCAACTCATGAGAGTTCCTATTCCAAATCCATGGAAAACTCTTTAAACATGAAACTTCAATTTATAAAACATCCGTCCGTTTCAATGATATTTGAAGATTAATTTCATTAATTAAGATTTGATCTAAATAGCCTACAAAGTAAGATATATCCAAATTATTAATTATTATAAATTCAATGACAGTTATTTGGTTTATAATTTTTCACTCTAATTAAACTACAATATAGTGTGAAAATTAAATATTTAAAAATAAAAAGTAAAAAAGTCCTATTTATTATTTGATTCCTGCAATAAAATCCAATTTTGTTAATCCTATTTCTAATTTTTGATTCAAAAGTAGGAGCTAATCGTCCCTACCCTATGGCATTAGACTAAACCAACTAAAAACTCAAGGAATAAAAGAGATCGATAGGTGAAGTTGTGACTATCCAGTGAAAATGATAAATTCACGCTTTTATTACGACAATTAAAGAAACCGCTATTGAGAAATTTACTTACTTTATTTTTTCAATGTTACTATGGAGTTGTCATCAATCTACCACGAGCTATACGAAAACCATGGATTTTGGCACATTTACAATTGAAACGCCAGTTTCATGGTACCAATTTAAAGAAGGTGGCATGGATAGTTATATAGGAGGAATAGCTGTTGATGAAACTGATACGCTATATTTTGATTTGGGATGGTACTCGAATACACTTACCGAAACTGAAATAGAAGTGATCACCAAAGAGATGATAGAGGAAAACTTGAATGATTCTGCTGATTATACAGTTATTAAAAACGATAATACTATTGATAATGATAAGTTTAGAAAACAAAATGTAAATTGGACCATCATTGATAACAAAAGGGCTAAAATCGTTTATCCTAGAATATCGGGTAAAGGTCGAACTGGCGTTTATTTTAATAGCCTATGGGTTACAGAATCTGATAATGATCGCTTTAACCTGAACTGCAACAATTTAAAGCCAAAAAATGAAAGAGAACTTCTAAAGCTATTAACACTTTAAAGTTTTATAAGAAAAAGTAAATTATAAAATCAAAAAGATAAGATTCATCTCTAAATTTCGCTTGTTTACGGAAGCGAAAACATTAATCATATCTAGTAGCAATATGTAAATTTAATATTAGAACATTAAGTGGTTAAAAAGACTATTTTTGAAAATAACTATAGAAATGAACAAGAAAAAACAAGAAAATTATTTAAGAGAAACCATAAGAGATATTTATAAAACAGTTTTCGAAATAAGTCCTGATGATTCTACAGCTAAAAAAGCCGGAAAAAAAATAGCTTTGATTATGTTTCTAATTTTAATGGTATGTGGGACACTTGTAACAATCCTCGCAATTTCTTTTGCTCATTAATATACCTACATTGTTTTAGAATATAATCAACCAGTCTCTTTTTCATTTATTATTGATTCAAAAATAGACTATAAATCACCCCTGCCCTATGCCGAGTAGGAAAATCAAAAAAACTCGTGGAATTAAGGTGAATAGATAGGTGAAATTATTTTTGTGAAATTACTCTGTATTTGGGCACTACATATTAACTTACATAAATGAACTTTTCCTATAAAATGATTCTACTGGAGATTTTGTATATTAGTTATACGTAAACTGTTGCTAACAGCTATTGTAAAGCAACACATGACCTATTTAAAAACCTAATATTGATACAGTGGCTGGAATTATAGTAGTATTAATCATATCGTGGCTCCTTCTTTGGTTTGTTACCGATAGGAATCTTTCTATATTGGGGTTTAAACCCACAAAAACTAGAGTGGTTAATTTAGGCGCTGGACTTTTAATTGGAGTTTCTTGTTGTATTGTACATCAAATAATGACAACAGCATTTGTAAATAATAGCTGGGTATTAAACGAAAAGATGACTGCGACAGCAATTTTGGAAAGAACAAAGTGGATCTTGGTTTCTGTATTGTCTGAAGAATTGATATTTAGAGGTGCTTTACTTTACATCACGATTAAAAAAATAGGTATTATACCTGCATGTATTCTTTCGTCAATTTGCTTTGGTATCTATCATTGGTTCACTTTTAACGTATTTGGAAATCCATTTATGATGGTTATTACTTTTATAATGACGGCTATTGTTGGATTTTCGTGGGCTCTTTCATTTGCAAAAACAAATTCTCTTTACTTACCGATCGGTTTGCATTTTGGATGGAATTTATTTTATATGGTTGTATTTTCAAATAATGCGGCAGGACAAGCCATTTTTATAAGGACGAATGAAAATCAATTACAAGGTTTATCATCATTGTTAGTTTTTATTTTTCAGATAATTGCTTTACCACTTCTTAATTTTTGGTATCTGAACCGATGTGCTAAAAAGAGAAAGCTTGCTATCGACAAAGAAGAACAACCGTCAACAGAAGGTTGAAAGAGCGAAATTGAACATTTGTATAACACAGAAGTTCTAGGACTTGAATTATCCTACTTCATCTATTTAAGCAAAAATCGAATCATCAATTTGATGCATCTATCAAGTTTGAAAAAGAAAACCTATTCTTGTGATTACGTCAGCCCCATGTATACCCTATATTTCTCACTTTTTATTTTTGTAACTATTTACATTTCCGTCTACAACACATAGTTGCTACGACATGCCTCTATAAAATATGAGCTCCTACACTGCTCAGAATTTTTTATTATGCAACAAAATAAAAGACTACAAATGCAACATTGTTGCTTTTTCAAATTTATTTATTACTTTCGCCTATTATTAGATAAATAGATATGATAGAAACATTTAACATGAGATGTCCGCATTTTTTAGTCTATGGACTATTTGTGCTGGCTTTACTGAGCTGTAAAAAAGATGGCGCTACGGTATTACCTGAGATTTCCTTTGACCTACCGGCAGACATCAATCTGGTTTATGGAAAACATGATACCATTGACTTAAACACATTTATTGTTAATCAGGGAAATGGTGTCAATTTTTCTGTCGGTTTTGAACCCACCGAGAATGTACAGATTACACCCCAAATAACATTGCATAATCAACTTGAAAAAGCAATTTTTATAGATAAATCTGGAAAATTGTTTATTAAAAGCGAAGAATTATATCCTAATGGAACCACCTCCAGCTTAAATGGCAAAAAAATTCCTGCACAATACAGCGTAACAGTGTCCGCCAAATCAACTGATGGTAAAGAAGTCGCTCAGAAATTGTTGTCAATACGTGTTTTAGAGCTGGAAGATCTTCAATTTAAATATTTTGACGACTTAAAAAAAGGCCAACTGAAAATATTTAATATTTTGTATACAGACACAGACAGTTATTTTACTTTAACAAAGCCAGTTCCTTCAAAAAACTTAATAATAAAGTTAACTGAAGCACAAGCAAAAGAGGTCGGACTTTCATTGCAGGACACTGCATTAAAGATATATTGGAAAGGTAACGCAAAACAAGAACATGACAAATACATGGAATTAAATCCTAAATTAGAGAAAGATGGTTTCGCTATCGGGTCAGCAAGTTTTTCGATCAGATACATTCCAAAAATTGAATTCTTTTTTGGGGAATTATATCTCGATCCATCTACCCAATCCATAAAAAAACTGAGTACCAGCTTTAGACGCAGTTCGGTGGAAGGTGGTAGTGCAGTTCAACCCACTTTTTTCCCAGAGAAATTGATATCCAGCTTTGAAATTTCTTCTATAGAGAAAGATGGCCGTATTTTCAGTGACACTGAAATGGTATTTACCATAGATAAAGGAACGGGAATGGTAAGTGTAAAAAATAATACTTCATTGAAAGCGGGAATTTATACACTTACATTACAAGCAAACACCACTAATGGTCAAAAAGTAATAACAACACTTTCTTTGGGTTTGGAGTAAATAAATAACTTTAGAATAACAAGACCTACGATTTTACTTCTCCCTGTTGGCATCAACAGGAAGTAAACGGCAGTATTTTAACATCATAGCATATCATTATGGTGTTGATAAATTTTAATTTTTAAAATTTGAAACCCTCGAACAGATTTCCGAGGGTTTTTTATAGTTTATTTTCGAAATTTTAGATAGTAGTGTTTTTGACCCAGACTGTGGCAAATAGAGAGTTATTACCTCTGTAAGCAGTGTTTTATTTATTTATTTCCGTATTTAGTTATTGCATAACCGTCAAAGCGTATTAATTCTAATTCTTGTTTTCCCTTTGGTAGATTGTAATAAAAATTATAAAATTGAACAACTCTACCTTTGGGATAATTTTCTTTAGTAAAGTTAGAGGTTATGGCAGATTGCTTGATTATGTCTAGATTCTTTTGAACTAGCGTTGCCATTGTTCCGTTTCCATAAATTTTGACTTCACAACTATCTTTTGGTAACAATGTAAAAGTATTTGATAATAACGCTTTTCTTTCGGTTAACATCCATTCTTTTTTCATTCCTCGTAATTGTGCTACTTCAAATTCAGCACTTTGGATAGTTTCCAAAACATTATTGCTATCTCTATCATTTAAGTCTTTTGTTAATTTAGCAACAGCATTATAGAGTTTATCAAGTAATTCCTTCGAATTTGTCAACTGAACTGATTTATTTAATGTAGATAGTTCTATAGGAACTTTAGCTTTAAACTTTATGGTTTTCAAAAAGTAACCATTCTTAATGTTTTCTTGTGTTATATCATCATCAGATAATTGATAATTTACTAAAATATTTTCTTCAGGAAAATCGGATTTATTTGAAATGATCGATACCCCTTTATCTGACTTCACCAATAAAATTTCTAAAATGGGTTTCTCTTGTTTTTTGTAATTAGCTAAATCAATCAATACTTTTAATTCTTGCTCTCCATTTTTGTCAATCGCTATGTCAATAAAATTCGGAATGGTATTTCCAAAGAATTCAAACCCTCGAAATACAGGATAATCATTTATTGAAATTTCAGTAGGATAATAAAAAGTCGATTGAATTCCATAGTTATTGTGTTCCAAACTGGATTTTAAGTTATCTAAAAGTTCTGGCTTTCTACCTTGCCCGTTGGAATATGTTACCGCAAGTAATGCGATGATAAATAAACAATATTTTTTCACAATTCTATATTTTTATATGTGTCAGTCTAACCTTTTAAGCTAAAGAATTTGGTATTTATGAAGGAGGAAAAATAGATATATTCCGATAATACTGCCCCCATTCCTATGATACTTCACTTCCCTGATTTTGGTTATCTAATGATTTTTATCAGTAACTTGACAATATTACCTTTTTTTTATTAGACATTACCTTTAAATTCAATAGGATGTGAAGTATGCACTATCATATGCAGCACGGCATCTGCAATTGTGACTTCTCCGATCACATAGGAGATCTAACTAACAATTTTAAATTATCCTTAACTTATGTCAATTTGAAAAACTTGGTCAATGAAGGAAAGGGAGAGATGAATCTATGGGCTTTGATTGTTTTTTATTACATTAGAAAAAGATATCGACCTCGCATAAATAATGAAGACGAATTGGTAAAAATTAGATTATATGAAACCAAACTATTTAAGTGCTAGTTATTCATTCATTATTATTTTAATCAGTTGTGGATTACTTTATAAATTCTATATAAATAATGTAAATAATACTTTTATATGGGGAATTGTATTTATAGTGATAGCTGTTTTTATTTTTGTATTTATTTCATCTTTTAAAGGTATTGGAATATTTAAAACTGAAAAAGAGGCTAATAAGTATAAAGGAAAATTATCATATAATAACGATGCATATACGGTCATTACCTATTCTAAGGACATTGTAGTATCCTGGAATTCTGTAGAGGCTATATTTTATATTAATTCCCCCCCGCTTGATGGCGAATATCATAATAAGGAATATAGAATTTTTTTAAATAATGACCCTGTAATCATAAATAAAATACCTTTAAAATGGTATGATACCATACTGCCATCGCCTAAAAAAGAAGAATATCCAATGATTAAAATTGATGATTATTATAACATTGATTTTAATACATTTTTACCTTCCATAGAAAGGTTTCTTATGATTAAAAATGTACCACCAGGCCTTTTAAATGGCAAATTTGGAAACCAAGTAGACTATGTGAAAAAAGAAAACACAGTCATTGGAGTTCCCCGTAATAAATTGTTAATGACGACAGGATTTTACGTATTATATGATAAAGGAAGTCATAGTGACTTTGAATTAAAAGAATATAGAAAAAATGCAACAGTCCTTCGTTAGCGTCGTACAATTTGCTCTAAGGACTCAACTACGCTCTTACAGTTTGTTTTCATGATTACCAAGAGCACTTGAAAGCAATTATGTAAGGTTTGTCATACGAAGTCTTACATAATTATTTCAAAATTTTACGTTAACCTAAGAAATTCCACCTTTCACCGAATAATCTCAAACTACTAACCGAAAATACGTTGATAGATAACGTTTATTAAGTGATCATTGCATAAATTTAAAATCTAAATATGACAATCATCAACACGGCCAATTCTGTTGCTTTTAGCAAAGCATGTCTGATCTTTTCATTTCTACTAGTATCACTGACATTATATGCTCAATCCACAACTATAAATCCGATAAATTTTAGGAGCAAAAAGATAAAATTGTCAGGCGCAATTTATGCGGCTAAAGACCCCAAAGCTGGTGTAGTTATCGTTCATGGATCTGGCCAAGAATTGAGGTCTATCAAATTAGCCTTATTTTTAGCCAATAATGGCATTTCTGTCCTTACATATGACAAACGAGGAGTTGGCGAATCAGGAGGCGAATATGCTGGCCCCGAAGTCGGCACCAATAACATTGACCCCAATAATCTCGATCTGCTCGCGACAGATGTACAGGAAGCACTAAAAACGCTAAAAGAATTTATCCAAGATAACAACGTCCCAGTGGGTCTTTTTGGAGGCAGTCAAGCAGGCTGGATAATACCCATAGCTGCAGATAAATGTAAAAAAACTGATTTTATCGTATTGTTAAGCGGTCCTGTAATACCCACACTGGAACAACTTCGTTTTCAATTTTTCACGAACGGTAATCGCAACTTTTGGGATACACATTCTGAATTGGAGGTACGACAACATATCAGCAATGCACCAGACAAATTTCAATTTGTAAATACTGACCCTGTGAAATCTCTTAAAAGATTAAAAATACCCGGACTCTGGCTATTTGGAGACAAAGATATCCAAGTGCCAATAAGATTATCAATTGAAAAGTTAGAAAATCTTAAATCTGAGGGAAAAGATTTTGACTACAAAATATTCCCCAACTTCGGACATAACCTTTCCATCTCAGCAAGTATGGAACCCACTAAATTTGCTATAGGTTGGATCAAAAGTTTAGCAGAACGAATCAACAACTAAGTTTCCAATATATTCTTTATCAAAGCTGAAAGAAGTTTACTAAACTTAAAAAAGACAAAAAAAGGCCATTTAAATAAAAACCATCAGAAGAACAATTAAACTGGAGTTGTTAACTTAGTCGGTATATTATGAAATAGTTTTATGGATGGCAAAATTCCATTGGAAATAATAAAAGGAACGTCAAAACTAACATATAAATTCTATTCACGTTTGGGTGCAACCTCTAATTAAAAATGAAGGGAAATCGGAAGAATGGTGCTAAAGCAAGCTATTCTTGACAGAATTGCTTGCTTTGTTTTTTTATATGATCTATGGAAATCAATATATTTTTCATGGACTTATATACTGATTTCTTACTAAATCAGGAATATCTTGTACAACTAGAAGCTGTTGATTCTTTATCAGATAATTCCGATCTGTAAGATTTAGAACATCATGATAATAATGATCTGAAATTATAATGCCTTTTGTTTTTTTGACCTCTAATAAGAATTCATGGATGACATCCCGATAGAGAGGCTCTATCATGGAAAAGGGCTCATCTAAAATCAAGAAAGAGTGATCTAAATTTCCGATCAATAAAAGTTCGAGGTATTTCAATTCTCCTTCAGAAAGTGTTCCAATTTTTTTATTCTCTAATGACGATATTCTTTTTGAAGAAAAAATTTTATTCTGGACATCATCTGAAGGAAAGAATAAAGTAATGATATTTTTAACTAAGTGGCCCTTGGGCAAAAAATGTTGCTGTGGTAAGAGACCTATATGCTTTTTAGGAATAATATGTTCTCTCGAAATAAAGGTATGGTTGATTTTAATGTCTAAACTTCCTTTTTTCTCAATGCCAAAGATCATTCTAAATAAAGTAGACTTTCCTGTTCCATTTCTTCCAAAAATTCCTATGATTTCATGCATATCACAATAAAAATGTGCGTTTAATAGTAGCTCAGATTGTTTAGGGAATTGAATAGAAATATTGTCGACAATTAATTTTTTCATTTAATAAAAAAATAATAAAGCAGTAGTAATAAAAGAGAGATAAAAGTATTCAACACAAGTATCTTGGCTAGGAGTTGTCGTTTTGAATAACCTAAATTATAATATATATAATACTGATTAGAATAAATGTAATTATAAGCTTTTAATCCAACCCAAACCCCTATAGTAGAGAAGATGATTAATGAAAAGAAAATTCCTGTGGCTAAACCAATTATAATACTAAAACCTACATTAAACATGGTGACATCTCGATAGTATGATAACACAGGATTCATGATGAAATTGATTAAAAAAATGATTTTTCTTTACTGAAGATAGTCTATAATATTACCCCAAACATATTAAAAATTTAACTTTCCAGATGTTAAAAAAATATAAATAACCATTTCTCACAACATTGCCTTGACTCACCATATGATTAAAACAATAAATTACTTGTACGCGTTTATCGATTGAGATACTTTTCACCTACCGCTATTATTAACTAATGTAACAAAGTCGGGTTTGATAAAGCCCAAACTGCATCGATATAAATATAGAAAGCCACTCTCGACAGAATAGAATGGCCTTCTATATTTTGTAGGATCTATTTGATGTTCCTAAGCTTTTAGCTCCCTATTACTTCATCTGTATTAGTTCAAATAATCAACATTTGTCATAAAAAAATTGGAATGTTTTAAAGCTCAAAATAGAATCCTGATTCTTTCAGAGATTCGTATTTGTCTCTATCGAAGCTGTAAATCTTGGCCGCACGAGAATGGCGATCTGGCTGCTTTTCGCTATGATCAACTAGCAATCCCATACTCAAAATCTTTTTACGGAAATTGCCCCGATCAATCGCTCTCTGCAGAATGGTTTCATATAGCTTGTGCAGTTCTGGCAATTTGAATTGCTCGGGCAATAATTCAAACCCTACTGGCTGGTAGCGTATCTTTCCTTTCAGACGCTCAATGGCAACGGATAAAATCTGATCGTGATCAAAAGCTAATGCCGTGGCTTCGCCCAAACTGAACCACTTTACTTCTTCAATATCAAGACCTGCCTCAATAAGATAATCGGTGGACTTGACCAAGGCATAATAAGCAATGCTGATAACCCTAAAACGGGGATCTCGATCGACATCTGAAAAAGTATACAGCTGCTCCAAATAGATATCTTCTAGTCCTGCTTCTTCCGCCAGCTTCCGACGGGCACATTCATCAGCAGTCTCTTGTTCTAAAATAAATCCCCCAGGGAATGCCCATTGGCCTAAAAAAGGTTCGATACCACGCTTCGTAAGCAACACTTTGAGTTCTCCGTTACCAAATCCGAAGATGACACAGTCTACTGTGACTGCTGGTCTTGGGTATTCATATGTGAAAGTTTTTTTTGTGCTGGTCATAACTATAAATTAATATCAGTTGATTTACAAATATGAATACCGTATTGCTTCCGAAGTGCTTCGAACTGTTGTTTTGTACTTTCTTCAAATCCGGTAATTGGCGACATACAGTCTTCTAGTATTGTGATACGCGACGTGATCTCCCTATTGTCTGCAAAATATTCCAAAATCTGATTAACAGAGGCTAATACACAGTGACTGGAGGCCTGACCGGCAATGTAAATGGAGTCATACTGGCTTACAGCATTTAGCACTTCAAAATTGATATAATGCTCGGGGTCGTACTCGGCTTTTATGATGCCATACATCTCAGAATAGGGATTTTGCCCTTTGTAAATTAACCGCGGGGCTGTGCTGCGAGCCGCCGCATGAAAGTAGAGCATTTTGGTGAACTGGCTTTCGAGCTTTGCTCCTACCGTCCCTTCTAAACAATGATATGGCCATATACACAAGTTTTTTTTGTTTTCAATTTCCAAATTATGGAGATAATCCATAGAGCGATCATGTTCACCATTGGCCGCTGTCCAGATGCCTTGAACAACATCCTCGTAAGTAATAATGGTAAATGGTGACGGATGGTTGCCTTCGCGATCTATCCACCAAACTGGGTGAAAAACCTGCATCAGGGAATGACAATCTAAGCTACATATAATCTGAGTCAGTGAAGCTATATTATGATACATCCATTTTGTGAGTCGCTGCACATCATCTTTAGACCCCGGCACAGCGAGACTACCGATACTTTCCATAAAGTCGTTTTGCACATCAATAGCTAATAATAGATTCCGTTCCTGATCCTGCGAAGCAGGATTAATATTTTCAGATCGTCCAAGGGCCAGTATATCGGGTATATGTTCTACACTTTTGTAAGAAGCGATATGGTTGACGTCGATAATTTGCTGATACGTGGTATTCATGATACTTAAAAGTTAATCATTAAAAATTGGAACTGCGGCAAACTTATGCGCTGATAAGGCTATACGCTGATCAATTAGCTTATCGATATTTTCATCCCCTGAAGTTCCTGCTAATATAAATGCATCTATTTGACCATATGTCATACCCAGTTCATCCTCATCGGTCTGCCCTTCCCAAAGCCCTGCTGATGGTTTCTTGTCAATAATGGAATCGGGTACTCCGAGGTATCTAGCTAATGTATATACTTCTTGCTTAGTAAGCATACCCAATGGATTAAGGTCTGCTGCGCCATCGCCCCATTTGGTAAAGTAACCCACTGTACCCTCGGCCATATTACCTGTACCGATCACAAATCGGCTTCCAAGCTGCGCTAACTGATAAAGGTAAGTCATGCGAATGCGCGGACGTATATTGGCTTGACTTAAGGCTCGATTGACAGTTGCTGCCTGTCCTAAGAAAGTCACATTGGTGATAGTCAAGGCATCTACGGCTGGTTGGATATCAAAAGTATGATGTGCGAAATTGAACTTCTGAATCAGTTCCAATGCATGCTGTGAACTGCGGGTATTGGTCATATCATTGCCATAGGGCATCATAACCAAATGCGTATCGATTTTGCCCAGATGGCACAGGCAAGCGACAACACTACAATCTATCCCTCCGCTCATACCTAGAACTACTCCTTTACGGTTGGCAGCAGTAACCTGTTGTGCGATCCATGTTGCTATTTTAGTTGCATAGTGTGCGACATTGTCATCATTGATAACAAATGGCTTTTGTAATTTAGTTTCCATATACGCGATTTGATTCTAGTTTTAATAAATTTCTGATCTCGACAAATGTATTGGTGAAAAGGAATTCACCATCGATATAAAAATCTTTCAAAAGATCTCGATCCTTTAATGCTGTTACTGTCTCTGGATTAAGATCATCGATCAAACGATAATCATGGTCTTCAAATATCACTGCCACCATACCTTTTTGCGATTTTTTGAAGTTTCCGGTATCGGTCGCAGGTCGTTTTTGAATGGCTTTAAATTGTCCATCTACTTCTTCTGCTGTTCCTTTCAATGCGAAACCGAAAGTATCACGAGTTACATACTGATAAGTGTACGAACCTATTCCTAAAGCCGTATTAGTCGAAGCAAAACCTTTTTTCATCAATCCGTTGCAGATCTTTTCAGCACGGTCGACCGTAATAGAATCTCCATAAACAACACCGATATGGGGGTCTAATTCTTTGTATCCTTTTGAATTGACAGTACCACCAAAGATTTCAAACAGGCGTTCAACAATTCCTTTACGAATGGTTTCACGATCGGAATCCTCATCGCCACAGATAATATGGATCGGATCTCCGCTATCGGGACGAATCACAACTTTTCCATCTCTGGCAAGGATCAGTTCTTTTAACTGCGGTATAACTTGGTCTACTACGTTCCAAAGGTCGTAGGTATCAGAAACTATTGAAATATTACCACTTGGATAAACTTCAGTGATGAGATGGCGAAATGCTTCAACTTCCCTTTCCCCATATGAACACATAACACTATGTTCTGTTGAGGGTGTATACATCAGAACATCATTGTTTGCGGCGTAGTAAGATTTAAGATAGTTTCTTACAGATAATGTAGCTGATACTGTAAAACTCAAGAGATGCCCTCCTGCTGTCCGGTATGCAGTCTCCGGAGAGCCCATGCCACGCATGGAGAAATCTCCTGCCTGGCTGTGTACTTTTTGAACATCTCCGGTTTTCTCGGCATAAGTGGTCAATAGTCTTTTATACCGGTCTGCTATGGTAGCTGCTGTCATGGGGGACCAAATATAAGCTGAAAGTTGAGTTTCTAAGTACCCCGGTAACCAGAAAAAATCAGGATGGGTATTTTCGATCGTGAACATAGGTACACCTATAGGAACTAAACTTCCCTCCCTCATTGCTTTGACTTTAATAGGCAGATAACCTAGTTGATGTAAAGCACTGATGTGGGCTGAGCTGTGAGTAGCTGCAAAATTAGCATTGGTATTTGCAAAAACATGCTGGATAGCTTCTTCATATTCGGCCACTACTGTTTCTAACGGTTGCTTGAAAAAATACTGATCAAAGGCATGAGTCATTTCTGCCAGTGCTCCCTGCAATCCGAAAAATACGACATGGCTAATACCGTCTATCCGTGACATACGGGGTGTCCAGGTTTCATATACCCAATTGGTTTTGGCCGGATATTGATCTTTGTGGCATAACTTGTAACCGTCTGTCCAAAGGATGGGATTTTTGCTAATCGGATTAAACATAGTTTTCGAGATTAATGGTGATGTATTCTATTTTGGGATGCGTCTCATGCATCATTGATGTGCTGGTAAAGACTTTGTCAATAGGCGAATCTTGATCGAGCAATTTACCGGATAATGCACGGGGTTCACAATGTGTGACAAGAAGATAAACTTCACTGGCTCCCATTTGTTTCAAAATCTGCCCTGCCCAAAGGAAAGTTCCACCTGCGGAACAAAGATCATCCACGATGATGCACTTTGCCCCTTGTGGTATATCGCCCTGTTTAAGAATCATATTTTCAATACGTCCGGTCTGCGGATTACGGGTCTTGTCAAAGACGCAACTATTAGCATACCCTGCATTTTCATACCGTGAAGCTGCCCCTTTGTCTGGAAAAACGATACGGTCGCTATCTGTAAACTGAAGCTTATTTATGATGGACGGCAACCAATCTAATGCTGGATAAATGGCTTCACAATGATGCAACATTTCAGTAGTCTTGGTAGAGTGCGGTTCGACTACATAAACCTTTTCAAAGTTAAGGTCATTGATAAACTCGCAGATATATTGAAGGGTGAAAAGATCACCGTCAATCTTACGGTCCATACGGCTGTAAGGCATGTAATTGATCACTAACCTACAGTTTACCTGTTCCTGTTCAAGCCTTTTCTTAACAAATAAAAGTTTGATGAGGTCACCATCCTCTTGATATGTGAACTGAAGGAAGTTATCTTTTAAGATATACGAATCAAAATCTCTCACTTTGGTTTCTTTATTAGGAAACTGTTCTGTGATTATTGTGTGGGTGTTTAATACGATCATAACTCTCTTTTTACTATTGAGTATATTTTACTCAACAAATATGAGTATTAATTTTTATCTACACAATGTTTCTGAGTATTTTTTACTCAGAAAAAAATATCCTAAATATAAAGAGCTGATAAACAACGTAAATAATATTTGATTATAATAGCTTTGTAAACAAAAAAGCCACATCTCTTGATGTAGCTTTAAAATAAACATATGCATTCAAACCTGATTTACTTGTACGCGTTTATCGATTGAGATACTTTCCACCTACCTCCGTCATTAACAATGTTACGATGTTTCACCGGCTAAAGCCATCCCACTTCATGGTTACTTCAGCGACCATATTATCACTTGATTACTGTACAATAGTGGTGTTTGGCTTACAGCTTAGCTAGTCTCCTTTTTGCTTTTCCAGAAATAAAAGAACTTCAGAATGCTGTTGATTTTGACTCTATCATCAACCTCACAATAACTGATTCTAAATTTTAAAATACGACATCAGTTTTTCAGAAAATGATGTAACCCTAGAGCAGGTCATTTCAAAGTTGGTTTGTTAAAAGTTACAATCTGCGTCTTAGGTAGTTATTTCAACTTAATAAAGTAGACATTGATTGCCCCAAAATTAGTAATACTCAATCCCGTTATTTCATTTTTTTTGTTTCTGTGAAAATTGACTTCCACAGCAAAAGTAATGACTCCTGTAAATTTATCTTTTTCGACTTCTGTTAGCACAGCATCACTCAATCTGTTATGTGACATTGTTAACTTTCCATTGATGACTTTCAATGTGAAAAGTGATGCCAAATCAGAGTTCTGAAATTGACCTTCAAAAACCTTTAAATTCGTTGCGGCAATATATACCGGGCCTTCTTCAACTCTAATTTGAGACTCAATTATCGGCGATCTCTCTTTAAATTTGTCCGATAAATAAAATTCTGCGATGTCCATTCCTGCCTTATATGAAACAAAACTTTCATCATTACTCAAAAGAATGATGGATAATTTATTCTCCTGAAAACGACCGAAATAAGATTTAAAACCAGCATCGCTTCCTGTATGATTATAGACATTAAGACCTTTGTAGTTTCGGATAAACTGACCTTTGGCATGGTAAATATTTTCTCCATCTCTTACTGCTAAAATAGCAGGTTTGCCATTATCTAACAGTGATTTTTCATTGAAAAGATTAATAAAATCAACATCCCCTACTTTAGGATTTTCAAAGTTAGCAGTCCATTTAACTAGATCTTCAACAGTTGTATAAACATTTGTCGGTCCTACGGAAGAACTGTTAAGGTTTCTTTTACTGTATAATCCGTTTGCATTTCCATAAGAATAAGCTCTATTTTTAACTATTTTTTCGTTATCATCATATATTAAGGTATTTTCCATACCTAGTGGATTGAAAATATTTTCTTTCGCAAACCGACTGAAACTTTTTCCCGAAACCCTTTTTACAATTTCAGTAAGCAATGTAAATCCTGTATTACTATACTTAAATTGACTTCCGGGTAAAAAATTCAGTTCTTTTTGTTTCGTTATTATTTTCATTACTTGTTCGGTAGTAATGACATCATCCATTCTCCAACCTGCCAATGTTAACAATGCCCATTGATCTTTTAATCCACTTGTGTGAGAGCATAAATGCTTAATTGTTATTATTTTTTCATAAATCGGCAATTCGGGAATGTATTTCCTTATATCATCATCCAACGAGATTTTACCTTGTTTCTCTAATAAATAAATTGAAAAAGTAGTAAATTGTTTAGAAACAGAACCTATATTAAAAATCGTTTTTGAAGTAATCGGAATATCATATTCAAGGTTAGCGGTCCCATAGCCTTTTTCGAAAATAAGTTTTCCGTCTTGTACAATACCTACTGCAACACCGGCAGTTTTTGAATTGTATTGAGAAAATAAGGAATCAATTTTCTTTTCTGCAGCTGAATTTGTTTGTGCTGACAAATTGCTTGATATACAATATTTGCCATTATTCCCATTTTGAAACCAGTTGACATATTCTGAAATTGGAGCTATCCACAAAGGTTTTTCTTTGTGTCTTAAAAAAAGATTGGCTTCTGCATTAAAAGCCTTACCAATACTTTCAGGTTTATTATAAGATGTACCATTAATATAGTTCTGAATACAATTTTCAATGAGGGACTGTTCTGATTGTGCAAAAGATCCATTTGATAGGATTACAAATAAAATTGCGAAAAAGATTTTTCTCATAAGCTTTGGATTTTAATGATTTAAAAATGTTCCTCAAAAATATATTGCTTAAGTTTCAAATCAGTCCAAGTTTATCATAATGAAGTACGGATGTATATTTTAGGAGTAAAAATTATGTTTTTGATAATTTGAAGGCGTAGTTCCTGTGATTTTTCTAAATGAACTATAAAATGTACTGCTCGAATTAAAGCCAGATTCAAAACCCACAGCATCTATTTTCAACTGAGGGCTTTCAATTAATAATCGTTTTGCTTCATCAATTCGATATTCATTAATAAATTGAGTAAAACTTTTGTTCAAATTATCATTAATTAATTGTGATAGTAATTGAGGTCGAATATTTAATTCTTTTGCTAAAATTGATAAAGTGAGATCAGGGTCAGTATAGATTTTTCTTGTTTCAAAAAGTATATTAATTTTTTCTTGAATTTCCTTTACCAGCTTTTCATCTATTTTGTTGATGTATTTTTCTTTATTAATGACAGGATTTAACGTTTTGTTTTTTGCATAATAAATCAGCATAAACGAAATGTAAAAGCTAAAGGAAAAGGTCAAAGCACCAGAAATATACGACGTATATCTAGATAAAGAATAGGAAAGCCAAATTGCAAAAACACCACAAATAATTGATAATATCCAAGTTTCTTCATAACTAATCTGATGGCGATTGGTCACTAACTTCCTGAAAATTTGTTTAGCCTCATAAATGGATAATACAATAAAAATAAACCACTGAATATTTATAGAGTAATAAATTATTCCTCTCCATACCTCAGAATTATGCTTGTATGGGAAAAGGAATCCAAAAACAGCTACAGCTACTACTAAAAAAATTAGACTATATTTTGCAAAAGAATAATTAAGCTTTTGCAATATTGATTTAACAAAAAAGTACAATAAAGGACCAATTAAAACACAAGCCGACAAACCTATTTGTAAATACGTTTTTGATAACTGTGGATTAAAATTATAAAATATAGATTTTCCGATTCGTGTACTTAGCGATAATAATAGAAGCCCTAAAAATAAATCGGATACAACTTTGTTTCTTTTTAAAAATAAAAAATAAAAGCCCAAAACAAGACTATTAAAAACACCTAAAGCACTTAGAAAAAATAATAGTTGATTGTGAATATTCATTAATTTAAAAATATGCTTTCTTTTCGGAATTGTTTACAGTTGGCCTCAATTTACCTGCTAAAAACGTTCGAGTAATTTTCTTACAATACTACATAAAAATATCAGTACAGTAATTAAATTTTTCACAAACTAAACGTTATTTTTCTGAGCAAAAGAAAATTGGAAACATGATCTCACAACGACCAAAAACTATAAAAATCAATCAATTAACAACATATTTAAGAATAAAAACATACATCCGAATAAGGAGCAGATAAAAGAGGATTTTACGAGTTTGCAGTTAAAACTTTTATACCATTTTTTCAAAATCGATTCACAAACTAATACTAGAGAATGTTTCAAAAAATCAAAACCATTCTCTCATAAAGAAGCAATGCTGCTGATTTTGAACTTATCTTTAAGATAGAGTAAGGCAGTTTTTCCTTTTTTATTTCGGTAGAAAGCAAAAAAAGGAACATTCAATAGAGCGCTGTCCTTTTGAGGGTTTTCCATCTGATGATCAGACAGATCATTATTGGGATCATAGAGGTGAAAATAAAAAATGGATCTTTTAAATTGATTTATTCATATTATTCTTTATCAAAATATTTTTTAAGATCGGATATGCTCTTTATCTGGAGTTCAACAGCATGTTTCCTGCGCATCATTAATGCATAAGAATTGTTAAATCCTAAGGGCCTCAGCCATTGAATTCCATACTGTTTCTGAAATTCAGAATTCACATATTGATAGGTTTCTTCTGGACTTTTTGTAACCTTTTTCAGATCTCCATCTGAGGGCTTTAACAATACCAACAACCCGGTTCCCGTGTATTCAGGATAAAAATCTATTGCATCGTTCATCAATGCATCAAAACAAATCTTAGTTCCTCCCAGTCCCGTTTTGGTCTGCACCTTATAATTCGTATAGCCTTCTATCAGCATTTTATACATTTCGGCAAGAACATACTGCTCGCCAAATATCTTCGAGCCAATGCGCACTGTTCCTGCATTTCCAAGGTTTGATTTTTTATATAACTTATTTTTAATTAAAAAATCTTTCGCAATTTTTTCAGGGGTTTGGTTCAGATAGTCGGATTTGTAATTCAGATCCGTCATAATAGAATCATTAAATTTTCCGGCCAAGAGATTAAGTGTTTCTTCAAGTTCCGGAAACTTTTCCAATGTTTTTGATTTAATAATTGGAGCTGCATAATAAGGCGGAAATATCTTTTTGTTATCTTCCAGAACATATAGATCGAAAGCCTTAATTCTTCCGTCAGTAGAATACCCACTAATCAGATCGAGTTCTTCTTCATAAGCTGCTTTATACATAATGGCATCACTTACAACGACAGGATTTACATTAAGTTCGTAAACAGAACGCAAACCAAGATCTCCATCCTGTCTTCCCATAAATTCCGGCGTAAAACCAGCTGTAATTTTTTGATGGGAAATAGAAGTAACTCCATAGACCACTCCCACCATGATAAGTGATGCAGGAATGATATATTTTAACTTATGAAAGATTCTATATCCGAATTTTTGTACAACAGCAATTGCCTGATCTAGTATAACCGCCATTAGGGCTGCAGGAATTGCACCAGATAAGATCATATTTGTATTATTAAGCGATATTCCGCCAAAGATAAATTCACCAAGACCTCCTGCGGCAACAAATGAAGCCAGAGTGGCAACTCCGACATTAATAACCGCAGCAGTTCTTATTCCTGCAATGATTACAGGCATTGCCAGCGGAAATTCGACCTTAAAAAGAAGCTGACTTTTATTCATCCCCAAAGCTTTTGCAGCTTCAACAACAATCGGACTTACCGTTGTGATTCCTGTATATGTATTACGGATAATGGGCAAAAGCGCGTAAATAAGTAAGGCAATAATAGCTGGTTTTGCACCGATTCCAAAAATAGGAATCATGAAGCCCAATAAGGCAATACTTGGAATTGTCTGTAAAACTCCCGCTAATCCGAGAACAGGAGTTGATAATTTCCTTTTGCGGGCGATTAATATTCCTAAAGGCACACCAATAACAATAGCCAGAAGCAATGAAAGAAAAGTAAGCCCAAGATGCTGTATAATCTGAGTTTGCAGTTTTTCATGCTGCTCCATAATAAACTGCCAGAGACTTTGCTGCATCATACGATCTGTAATTTTCTATAATCATTAAACCCCTTGATCAGATTTTCATAATGTCCGGTGTTTTTATAATCTGAACTTAATTTTTGTAGGGCATTCCAGACGGTTGTCGTTTCTTTGAAATCGAACTCTTCTAATCTATTTTCAGGTTCCATATAGCCTAAAACATCTTTTAAAGTGGCTATTTTGTATTCCAATAAAAGATGGTTTTCAGCAAAAAAATCATGAACAAAGTCATTTCTTGAATGATACAGCATTTCTTTTGGGGTTCCTGTCTGAATAATTTTCCCTTTATCCATCAGACATATTCGATGTCCTAATTCAAATGCTTCCTGTACATCATGCGTGACTAGAATAATAGTTTTATTCTTAAGTTCTTCTAGGGATTTAAATGCTGCATGAATATCGGCTTTTGTAATATTATCTAATGCTCCGAAAGGTTCATCCATAAGCAAAACAGGAGTATTTGCGATGAGTGCTCGGGCAATTCCTACTCTTTGCTGCTGTCCACCACTCAGTTCGCCGGGAAACCGTGAAAGCATGTCTTCGGAAAGATGAAGTTTATATAAAAGCTCCGCCATTCGATTTTGGATCTTTCTTTTATCCCATTTTAATAATTTGGGGACAATAGCAATATTCTGTTGAACGGTATAATGAGGAAAGAGCCCGGAATGCTGCATAACAAAACCTATTCCCATCCTTAAATCTTCAATTTTCCGATCACGGATATTCTGACCATTAATTAAGATATCTCCCGAATCGGCCTCTATAAGGCGGTTGATCATTTTTAGCGTTGTTGTTTTTCCGCAACCACTCGTTCCTAGAAGCACCAGAATCTCATGATCATAAGCCTGAAAAGAAATTTGATCAACGGCAGGCTTTCCGTTAAAGCTCTTTGAAACCGATTCTACTGTAATCATAGGTACATTACTGAATTAGTTGTATGTCTGTGAACTGTCATTTCAGACTGGTTTGGAAAAACTTTCAATTTATTATTACTGCTGTTTCCTCGTGATGTGATTTCAGAAGTCATCTTATTAATGATTTATCTAGCGCAGATTCAAAATCTTTTCTAAATGCCGAAAAATCTCGACAATATACCGATGATAAAGCATTAATTAATAAAATAAGGATTACAAATTTTAACTTCATTATTAAAACAGTTAGGATCAAATAATCTATTATATAACAATTTACATATATTTTATCACTTTTACTATGATAATTTCATAATGTTTTAATATAACATAAAAGCCACATCTCAACATATTGTCTTAACTAAACATATGAATTCAAAATTTATTTACTTATAAGAATTAACAGTAAGATACTCTCCTGTTATCGCTATTATTGACTAAAGTCGCATGGTCCGTCTTGGTAAAGTCATCAAAACAGCATGATTAGTATGGCTGCCATATAATCAGCTGATTGCTGAACAATGATGGTATTTATTTTACAGTTCAACTGCTCACCTTTTTATTTTTTCAAAAACAAGATGGCCTCTGAACGGTTATTAATTTTAATTTCCGATGTCTGTACTTTTTGGGTAAAGTCAAATGTAAACAACTACTATCCTGCTTTCATAACCAACATAATGGTAAATACATTGTTCTACTCTTGTCCGAGGGAATAGAATTAATCACTATAATTCAGAACGTTTGATAATAATCAAAGCCGATAATGCAAAATTACTTCAACAAAGCATAGACTTCTATTTGTAATAAGTCTAAATAGAACGTATATTTGAACGCTTTGAATACCTCAGTACATAAAATAGAGATTAACAAAAGACGATTTGAAGAGTTGTTCCAATTGTATTGGAAGAGGATGTATTCATTTGCCCTCAAAAGCCTTGGAGACGAGGATGATGCCAAGGAGATCGTTCAGGAGGTTTTTAAATCACTGTGGGAAAGAAGGCAGCATCTTCAATTGCAAGATGCCGAACGCTATCTATTGCGTTCAGTAAAATTAAAATCGCTGGAATTTCTAAGAAATAAAGGGAATAAGGAGCGGCATCATGACTTGATTTCAAACAGTAAAAGTGAATTGTACGAGGATAATAATCTGTATTACAAAGAACTTAAAAATCATTTAGATAATGCGGTGGACTCATTGCCAACGCAATGCAAAAATGTTTATAAACTGAGTCGCGACGAAGGATTGACCAATAAAGAAATAGCAAATAACTTATTAATTTCAGAACGGGCGGTCGAATATCATATCAGCAGGGCATTAGCTGTTATTAAGATCAGACTTAAAAAATATTGCAATATCAACATTGCTCGATTTCTATTAATTTCTTTTTTGTACTTTTGAATGTATTCGGATTATCAAAAAATGGAAATCAACCAAGAAATACTAAAAAAATATGCTTCTGGGCAATGTTCAGAGGCGGACAAGCATTTAGTCGAAAAATGGTTGAATAATGATTCCTGGGATAGCATCTCGGAAAGCAATCATGCAAATGAAGAAGTTGGATCTGCGATATGGGATAAAATCATTACAGATGCTACTTTAAACAGGAAAATAAAGTGGGGAAAAATTGCAGCAGCGGCGGCGGTCGTTTTTGCGTTGGGTTGTTCTATTTTTTATCTTACCCACCCTTCTTTGGATAATCATACTTTTACAAATACATCTGTTGAAAATAGTAAGTTCTTTATCGAAGACCATTACGATGTGCAGTTAAGTAAGAATAGTACCGCTAATATTAATCTCGTCAATAGAACACTGACTTTTTCGGGAGACTTTATCTTAAAACCTAAAAGAGATTTCGAACTACTGGACAGTAATCATAATATGTTAGTATTTAAAGCTGGAAGAGAATATTTTGTGTCTGATTCTCCAGATTTTGGTAAAATCGTGGCGTTTCAAAAAAGTGATCTGGCTTTTTTACCATCAAATATGCAAATTAAAATCAGAGAACAATTTCAAAGCATTTAATACACAAGCATGAAGCGATTATTAGTGTTGTTTTTCCTTGTAACTTTCATTTTTTCTTGTAAACAAACTCCTGAAAAAAATATAGATCCCAATTTTGTCTTTTGCCTGTTCAACAAAGATGAAAGTCCAACAAGCTTTTTGTTTTCTGAAAATTTAGATGATACAGATAGCCCAACTCTTCAAATCCCACTTTCTACCGCCCGTATACAAGAGCGAGAATATATTTATAAAAACGGCTTCTTTTATCGATTATCAAGTAGAACAAGTGTTTTTACTAAATATCAATTGCAGGGTTCATCCTTAGTTGTTATAGACAGCCTACCATTAAAGAACAGTGATTTTGAAACCATAACATGGAAAGATAATAATAATCTAATTGCAGTTTGCAGAGAAGATCTTGCGGAAAAAAAATCTCAAGCCCACGTCTATCAGATCGATGTTGCCGCTATGAAAATCATAAAAGAAGATACACTTGTCTTACCTTTTGCGACAGAAGAATACAAGTCACTACATCTCGGTCTTGTCGATGTTGAAAATGAAGATCTTTGGTTGGCCTACTCCTTTTTTAAAGCTACTGGAAAATACGGACATACAACCTCCGATACAACCTATTACGCAACCATAAAATACGACAGCTTTAAACTTGTAAATATTCAGAAAGAAACCCGTTCAACTTATCCTGGAGGCTTCAATATCATACAATCCTATAGTTTTAAAGATGAACAGGGTGATTACTATTTTATGACTAACCCGGGTATAGCCCTAGGTAATAACCCCAATTTGCCAACAGCTATCTTCAGAAAAAATAAAGGGCAGCAGCTAGTCGATCAAGACTATATGATCAATATTTCGAAGATAATCGGAAATCACGCTTACGGGATATGGTACGTTGGCAATGGAAGGGCTATTATCCGTAATGAGCAAAAGAAACTGTATACAGATTTCTCTAATTTTCATGCTGTCTATCAGTTTGAATATCGATTAGTGGATTTAAAATCCGGTTCCATTGAGAAAATCGACCTTCCATTGGATAAAGGTACGCAGAAAGAAAATGTCTGGACTGACAAAAAATTCGTATATATAGCCATAGATGATTCAAATGACGAACATCGCGTTTGGAAATATAACCTGCAGACAAAAGAAATTTCGAAAGGTATCAAACTTCCAAATACGACGAACTTTACCGTCCGTATGAATTATTTGAAGTAATAATACATTTCCGTATTAAAAAAATAAACCTCATAATCAACCACTTGTATATTTTTTAAAAAAATAACGAATATCAACATTCGGTAATTGATAAGTATAGGCAACCCTCTTATATATACTTAATCTAAATAAAATGTTGAAGTCAACATCTACTTTTGTACTGTTATTCATTTTTACTGTATTTACTCAGGCACAAACCTCCAAAAAGAATGCTATTTCAGGTTTTGTCAAAGATAACTTTGGAAAACCGATTGTAGGAGCCACCATACTTCTTAAAGATCAACCCATGGGTACCTCGTCAGGTGTAGACGGATATTATAAATTACAGACAACAGTATCTAATGAAGCCATTATACGCGTGACCGCAGTTGGATATAGACCTCAAGAAAGAACCTTAGACAATAAATTAATACAGGATTTTCAGCTTAAAGAAGATCACAATTATATCGATGAAGTTACTATATCCGCACGTGGAAAAACTGAAAATGAGCATCAAGTAGCATCGATAAAGCGTTCAGGATTCAATGTGAGCGTCATTGATATGAACAAGCATGCCAATGAAGCCGCAAATTTAACCCAAGTTTTGAAAAGAGCCACTGGAGTAACGATACGTGAAGATGGTGGATTGGGATCCAATTTTATATTTCGGATCAATGGATTAGATCCAAAAATTTACATCGACGGTGTCCCCATGGAGAACTTTGGTACATCAATGTCTTTAAATAATATCCCCGTCAATCTTATAGACCGTGTTGAAGTTTATAAGGGTGTAGTACCTGCATTTTTAGGTTCTGATGCCTTAGGCGGTGCCGTCAATATCATTACCAAACGTCGCGCAAGACCTTATTTGGACCTCAGTTATTCGCTTGGCTCCTTAAATACACATCAAGCCGCAGTAGTGGGTACATTTACCAATCCGAAAAGCAAACTATCACTCCGAATGAATGCATTTTACAATCATTCTGACAATGATTATACCATGTACACAGCAGAAAAGTACAATGTTATTTTAGAAAAGACTGTCGATAATAAATTTGTTCCCGTGCCTAAAGTCAAGCGATTTAACGATGCTTACACTTCTGCCATGGGACAGTTAGAAGCTGGTTTCAGGGATGTATCTTGGGTTGATCAATTTTATGCAGGTCTGACTTATTCCCAAAATCATAAAGAGAACCAACTAGGAGCTTCCATTAACAAGGTGTATGGCGGATCATGGTCTGAAAGTAACTATTTGATGCCAACCCTGAGTTACAAAAAAAACAATTTCGTTGTAAACCGTCTTTACGCCGACGTTTTCACAAGTTATAGTTACGACACTCGATATGTAAGAGATACCGCATTGTATAATTACGACTGGTCTGGAGGTTGGATATCAAATCAAATCGGTACAACGCCCAACCCGCAGAAAGATGTAAAGTATAATTTGTCGAATTACTTAGCGCGGGTCAATTTAAACTACGATTTTGATGAAGCCCGCAATCAAAGTTTAAACTTCAACTACAACTTTAACAGCAACAACCAAAAAGAATATGATAGAATCGGGAACTACGACCGATCTGGATTACCATCGTATTTGGGAAGACATATTTTAGGTTTATCATGGCAAAACCAATGGTTTGATAAACGATTATCAAATGTTTTAGCGATAAAATATTATCGATTAGATGCATCCAAAGATATTGATGAACGAAAATTTGATGGAAATAACGAGTTGCTAAGTGGAGACATCATTCATCAAAAAAAACAAGGCAGTTATTATAGCATGAGTATTGCCACAAGGTATAGAATCACAAAAGATGGTGGATGGAAGCTGTCGTATGAAAGAGCATATAACTTACCATCCATGACGGGCCTTTTTGGCGACGGCCAAAATATTACGTCAAATTGGGATTTAAAACCTGAACGCAGCGATAATATCAACACCGGATTTTACTACAATACTTTCATCAACCAGGATCATTTTATCAATGTAGATGTAACGGGTTTCTACAGATTAGCAGATCATTATATTAACACCCGCGCCGTTACACAGAATGGAAACGATTATTTTCAATATTACAACGTTGATGGTGTCAAGCTCTATGGCTTTGAAGCTGAAGTGAAATATGGATTTAAGGATCTTTTTGCTATTACGCTCAATGGCTCTTACGATAAAGCCATCGACAATGCAAAATACACAGATGATTCCGGTAATCAACAGGTCAGCTTAAATTATGGCCACCAACTTGCCAATCGACCATGGATCTATGGAAACGTAGATGTAAGCCTTATCCAGAATAACTGGTTTCAAAAAGGAAGCAGAATACAATTATCCTATTTACATCAATATTCCAACTGGTTTTACCTTACAGAAGCATACCTCGGTTCTCTTGAATCCAAAGATCATATTCCGTCTCAAAATATCCATTCCGCTGTACTTAGCTATGCTTGGGATCGTAATAAATACAACGTATCCTTTGAAGCCAGAAACCTGACAGATGAAAGAGCATACGACAACTTTCGCCTCCAAAAGCCTGGACGGGCATTTTATGTCAAGCTGAGATTATCAATCATGTAAAAACAATAAATACATATTTTTTATGAAAATCAACAAATTCGCCATCGCAATATTCGCTGCGACAGTATTATTTTCTTCTTGTAAGAAGTCTCCGGAAATCACCAGCCCTGAAAAGCCAACACAGAATTCAAATAGCTTATATAGTATATGGGTGACGACCGCATCGGGTTCTTCCTATCTGCTCACTGCAGACAATTTGATGAAAGATACTCTATTGACTCCCAACAACAATCAAGGAATCGATATTACGTCTCACCTTCCCGCATCTTTTTATGCTATTTACGCCTATGCCTATGAAGGGAAATACTATATATCCAATGATGGTACAAGGTTTAGTCAATTTGAAATCCTAAATAGCAAATCCTGGAAAGAGACCAATAACTATGCCTTCCCTGGAAATTTTTATTTAGGAAAAGTTTTAAAAGATATCAGTACAAAAGATGAAATGGTCGTCACTAAAACGGCCGGTGTTACGAATAAAGAGAAAAATGTACTGGAACAACCCATCTACTTTATGAATGTCAACAACATGACCATCAATAAGACAGTGGGTGTGGAAATACCAATGATCAAATTTAATCCTAAAACTCCAGAAGGAAAAGATCATAACCCCTATATCGTACCGACAAGCTTCACGCAAAGAGGTGACAAATTATTTGTTGGTCACAAATATAGAAGTAATGAGACACGTCAGGATATCATCGATACAGCATACATGTATGTTTGCGATTACCCAAGTTTGGCCAATGGTAAAATTATAAAAGATGGACGCGGTGGCTTTACCGCTGGACACTGGGAGGTACAAACACTGTCTTTCACAGACGATAATAACGACCTGTATATCGTAACTAAAAAAACCAATGTGGCTACCTATGCTCTTTTACGTATTAAATCGGGCGAAACGACCTTCGATCCAACTTATTTCTTTGATTTAAAAGATTATAATGTATTCAAAAATAGTACTGCACAGGTACAAAAATTAGGAAACGGTAAAGTTTATATCAGTCCATATGTCATAGATCCTTCAAACAAAAAAGTTATTGCGGATCTAAGAATTCTAGTTGGTGGCGGTGAATCAAAAACAACAATGAATTTTATGGAGAATGGTAAACTGTACGATGTATTCAAAACAGACGAATCGAAATGGTTTGTATATGAATACGATCCGGCTAATAATTCCGTAAAACGTGGCGCCGAGATCGACCCGGGAATTACGCAAGTTTATCATCTGAATAAACTCAAATAAAATTAAACACCTTTTAAGAAATACCGAGGAGGTATCACATTCCGGCTCGGTATTTCTCTATTCAAAAACCCGAAAGTTAAACTATATGAAAAAATTAATATTCACACTCCTCTCCTTTTTTATCGTTCTATCGGCTTCGGCACATGCGGTATTTATTGAAACCTCACTAAAGGGCATTCAAGGAAAATCCCACGCTATAAAAATAGTCTATGGCGAACCTGATGAACATGAAGTCATCTCCAAATGGTGGTGGTACAAAGCAGGTATGGAAATTACATTGACACTGATTAAACCGGATGGCAGCACCTCGTCTTTAATCACTACAGCACAGGATGATCACCTTTTGACGTCATTCATTCCTGACCAAGACGGCGTGTATCATGTTTCTCTAAAAAGAGATACTGAAAGGAAGAAAGGCGCTAAAACACAATATCAGATCAATGCAATAGCAACCATTCAAGTCGGAAATTCCACCATTGGCAATACAGCAACGCACCTTGATAATGAGTTATTTGTCTTCGCTGAACAAACTGCATTTAAAAATAAAAAAGAAGTCACTCTGACTTTATTCCAAAAAGGCAAGCCTGCATCCAATACCGCGGTTCAAATCATTGCACCGAGTGGCTGGATTAAATGGCTGGAAACAGATGAGCAAGGTCGAGTCAAATTTACTCCCGAATGGAAAGGCAAATATTATGCTGAAGTCTCTAAAAGAGAAAAAGTAACAGGACAGGATTTTGAAGAGTACAGCCGAACGAGTTCGATGAGCTTTGCTGTAAAATAAATTGAGGATGGCTGTAAGAAAGAGGAAAAACACGTCGATATTTCGATTGGTTAATAATTGGCTACACCTTTGGCTGGGATTAATTTCCGGGATTATTGTCTTTGTCATCTGCTTGATGGCTTGCCTCTGGGTTTTCAATCATGAAATCACAGATCTTGCCATTCCGAAAAAAGAAAGACAATATATCCTTGCTTCCAGCCAATCGTTGATTGCTCCATCGCGCATTTTTAGTCTTGCGGACTCACTCTATCCAAATACTGTTGTACGAGGTATTACTTATACAAGAGATCACCCCGTTTCCTTTACCATTCATGTAAAAGACAAAGACGATACTAAAAAAACACAACCGCAGGTGCACTTATTACACCCTTACACTGGTAAATACTTAGGCCTGCAAATGGAGGATAATTCGGAAGAAGCACAGTTAAGAAAAAAATTAAATAGCTTTTTTGCTTGGACACTCAGTGGACACCGATTTCTCTGGCTACCGAGAGATATTGGACGTCCAATTGTCAATTATGCGACGCTGATATTCAGTCTGACGTTAATCACAGGGTTGGTGTGGTGGTATCCAAAAAAATGGACAAAATCCACACGTGAGAAAAGCTTCCGGATCAAGTGGAGGGCCGGCTGGAAAAGAGTCAACTTGGATCTCCATAATGTAGTTGGTTTTTATTCTTTCCTTTTGGTTCTATTACTGGCTGTAACCGGTATGTATTATGGTCTAGAATGGTTCAATAGAGCACTATATTGGTCTACAAACTGGGGAAAGCCTTTAGCTGAACGGACATCTGTTCATTCAGATTCAACGAAGATTGATCAATTGGCGCACTTTCCAAAAGCTTTTGATCGAGAAATCCGAACTATACTTACGCAATATAAAGATCCACATTATTTGACAATCACCTATCCGGATACCTTAAAAAAAGATGCCACGATTTCAGTATACATTAGAAATGATATGGATAGGCAGTACAACAATCGCTATTATTCATTCGACCAGTATACGGGCACATTTTTACCGAACAATATTTCGCTATTTAATAAGGATTTTTATGAACTCCATGCAGGTGAAAAATTTAGAAGACTCAATTATGATATCCATGTTGGTTCCATCTGGGGGTTTCCCACGAAAGTGTTAGCATTTATTCTGACCTTCATCGCTGGCTCCTTACCAATTACAGGTTTTATAATCTGGTACAACCGGAAATGGGGAAAGAAAAAAGGGCGTAATAAACCTTTAAAAGGAACAGTTGCCCATGACGCTATGCAAGTTCAAAATACGGAAGCAGATGCAACGATTAGAAAAAAGTCGATACGTTTTCGGCCAAAAACCACCAAAACATAGGCTTCCTAATCATCACTATTTAATTTATGCTTAAGAGGGTTCTTTCTTTAGAAAGAACAAGAGATACTATTTATGAAGAGATCTACATTATTAACGATTCTGCTTTCAAGTTCTTCTATGGGACTCGTAGCACAGACGAAGGTGTCTGGAAAAATATTTGACAAAGATGGACATTCAATTAAAGGAGCTACAGCAAGTCTTTTACGTTTACCCGATTCGGCATTAATCATGCAGGCAGATGCGGCAAAGGATGGATCATTTCAATTGCATGCGACCAAGAATGGCGATTATGTGATTCGTTACAGTTCCGTTGGCTACACGACGATGAACAGTAAAATGTACAAACTGTCGGGAACAGATCAGACAATAGTACCCGCTTTTTTACAACCGTCCGAACATAGGATGGAAACCGTCCAGGTGATCGGAAAGCAAGCCAGTGTACGGCAGTATGCCGATAAGATGGTTGTTGATGTCGAAGGAAGTGTATTGGCTGAAGGAAACAATGTCCTCGAGCTCCTCGAAAAGACCCCTGGTCTTGTCTCTGACGGAAAAGGGAATTTTTCAATTCAAGGCCGTGCCGGTGCTAATGTGCGTATCAATGGCCGCGACATGTATGTATCTGGAGAACAGCTCGCGAGTATCTTGCGTGGACTTCAGGCATCTGAAGTTTCAAAATTGGAGTTGATCAGCAATCCTTCGGCTCGTGAAGATGCTTCGGGAACAGCAGGGATTATTAATATCGTGACCAAGCGAAATACAAAGGTAGGCTTTGGTGGGGATGCTTTTGTCCGGGCTGGACAAGGGCGAGCGTTTTATGGTGGTTTTGGAGGAGGACTGCATTATAAGGTCAATGGTCTCGATATGTACATTCAGGGCAATAAGAGTTATGACCGCAGCAATAGTCACAATCTGACCGAAAGAAGCTTTTTTGATCAAGGAAACTTAACTTCCTTTCAACGGCAACAAGAAAACAAAAAACTCGATGACGCCGCTTTTCATAGCGTTCGGGCAGGCGCAAAATATGAATTTTCCGATGGCGGAATCCTTGATGGAAGTGTGCACTGGATGAGGGGTAATTATAAGCCATACGCATCCATCGAGATGGATAGCTGGAATTATCCGGAAAACATACAAACTGAACGCGCAGTTAGCAATAATCATTTTGATGAGTCTTTCAAGAATTGGACATTTAATATTAATTATGTCAACAAATACGAGGGTGAAGATCACTTTTTAAAATTTAATTTTGACTTCGCTCCTCACGGTAATGACTATAATAATCGCTTTGAAACAGAGAAATTCAATTTACTAACGGATCAAAAAACCGCTATCGGACGGACCAATGTACAGGATTTGAGTAATACGACATATTCCGGAAGATTAGATTATAGTAAACCACTAACTGATTCGAGTAAAATTGAACTTGGCTGGAAGGGGACGTACTTTTTTATCAATAACGATGTGGTCAATACCCTACTGGATAAGGGTTCATGGATACGCGATCATGCCACTTCAAACCGTTTTCAATATACACAACACATTGAAGCCCTATATGCCATCTACTCTGGTAAATTCAAGAAGATCGAATATCAAGCTGGCCTCCGTGGTGAATATACATTTATTAATGCCAATCAAGTCACCTTGAATAAGAAAAATGATCAGCGCTATTTTGACCTATTCCCAAGCGGATCGTTGTTGTACCACTTGAATGACAAAAACACATTAAGAACATCATTCAGCAGTCGTATTGAACGACCGGGCGATCACGACATCAATATCTTTCGGATCTATGAAGATGCTTATAGTTACAATGAAGGGAATCCAGATTTAAAACCGGAGAAGAGTTACATCACTGAAATAGGTCATGGGTATAAAAATAAATTATTCACCACATTAGGCGTTTCCTATGGACGTGACATCATCAACTGGATTGTTCGTCAAGGTGATCAAGTTGGAGAAAATTTATCGAGACCCGAGAATATTGGACGTTATCTGAATTATAGCGCAAGTATCATGTACAATCAGACATTACGTACATGGTGGACAGCAAGTCATTACATCAATACATTTTACAATAACTATTCTGGTGAAATTGGAACGATTAACCTAGATTCAAAAGGATCCAGCTGGACAGCCAATAGCCGTCACACACTTCAATTCAAATATGGTCTCCGCGCTGAAATAGCAGCTTACTATCGGTCAGGAGTTACAACAGGACCTTCAAGAACTGACAAAAGGTATGGTTTAGATTTGGCGGCAGAAAAGAAAATGTTCGGAGAGCGGGGTATGATTAAGCTGACCGCAAATGGCTTACTTAGAAATGCTAACCCTCAGCTGGTAAGTGAATATGGGAACCTAAAAGTATTTTATTCAGATTTTCCAGATAATAGAAAAGTGTTACTGTCATTGAGCTACCGGTTTGGTAATTAAAAAACAATAACCGAAATGTTATACTATTACGTCAAGGTAGCACGGATCTTGTCAAATTCGCCATTCTTAAGGCGCTATTTGACCAGGTCCGTTATTGATCGACTCCTGACCATGGCTGGACAATAATTCATTTCAAAAATTTTAGGAAAAGAAAAAATCTGCTCATTAAAAATAGAAACAAATCAATTTGGGAACAAGATATTTGTTTGGTATCTTAGGTATACGCTTTACTACATGGACAAGTCACAGAATCATTGCAGTGCAGTGCAATTCAAAAACAACAACATAGTAAATTACGTTTCAGTAAATTGTTAAAATATTTTAAGCACTTGATAAAAAATAATATGGAAAAATTTTTAGGAGTAGACGGACAATATCACTCAGAAGGATCTTTTCTTGGAACAGATGGTAAATATCATCCAGAAGGATCTTTCCTAGGAACGGATGGACAATACCACCCAGAAGGATCTTTCCTTGGAACTGATGAAAAATATCACCCAAAAGGATCTTTTCTCGGAACGGATGGACAATATCACCCAGAGGGATTCTTTCTTGGAAAGGATGGACAATATCACCCAGAAGGTTTTTTTCTTGGAACGGATGGACAATATCACCCAGAAGGTTCTTTCCTAGGAACTGATGGTAAATATTACCCAGAAGGAAGTTTCATTGGAGCTGATGGTAAATATCATCCAAAAGGATCTTCCCTTGGAGCAGATGGAGAATACCATTAATTTGACTTTTAATTCTTGGATGAAATTAGGTAATATGCCCCATTTCATGCACTTGATAAGTCCTTTTAAATAATTTTAGGATAATCCATTCTAATTCACTGATCAAAAGTTTAAGAAATAATACGCATCGAAGATTTACTCTTTAGACATGATTCGTATAGAATTTTAAGACATACACTATTTAAAGTAGGTAAATGGTATAAGAATAACAATTGAAAAAAAGTCTTAATTCAATAGAGAGAATTTTGGTCAGATACGTAGCAATACTATAGAGAAAAATAATGGCAATTATAGTCCTGAAGAAAACAATAATACCTGAAATTACAGTGTCGAATATCATGATTCGACACTGTCGCTATCCCTAGTCGAGGCAACTCCCTAATTAATTGCTTTTACAAATTGCCCTTTGAAATCAAAAATAAGATTCGCTCCTCCTCTAATATCTATTTTGTAATTCTTATCTTCTCTTTCAATAAATTCAACCTGGCTTGCAGGATAATTTAGTATAATGTAAGACAAAATATTTTTTCTGACATCCTGTGCAGAAAATTTTCCTTCTAGTCCGTTTATTAAATTCCAATTAACCATATCATTTAAGTTTTAAAATGTTAAATATTATGATGACTGTCTAATTATATTATCTAATTTCCAAGCTTCATCTTTTATATTAACCTAAAGCTAAATAGCAATTTGGGAAAGAATTAGGAAAAATCATAATTATGGCCAATCATGGTATTATTTCAGAAGTCATTAAATAAAATGATCGGTTGGATTAAAATTAGGAGAAGCTGTAAGAATGGTATAAAATATACAAGGTTATTTTTATTAAATGGCTTTGTGTGTTTTTAGTATGAATTGGAATTTATATTTCATTTTGAAGTAGTCAATAATTAAACTAGATAAAATACAATCTACAGGTGAGATTCAAACAATCCGACAAGCTTCAGCAATATTCGCCAACTCACCCTCTTGATGTACTGAAGCAATTTTTGATTCATCTGTAGGCTATAAATCGTCCCTCATCTATAACACTTAGACTTACATGTTAATAACCTGATGAATAAAGGTAATGGGAAGATAAAATTATGCGGACTTTTTGATCGCGAAAAACTAAGACTATGTCTAATTCATAAAGATTGTATGTGTCGCGATTTTACGACAAATCTTAATGAATATTGTGATATTTTACTAACTGGTAAAAGTGATTTAGATTATTAACTTTGACAAATATTTGATATTCAAATCAATTTTAGAAAACTATAATCAATTATAAACGATGAAAAATATAGCTCTTTTTACTTTCTTGCTATCATCTATTTTTTGCTTGGCTCAGCCCTCAGAAGTAAAAAAAATCAATATTAATATTTTAATTGATAGTGCGGCAAACCAAATGCTGAAAAAACCTTTAATTCATTCTACATCAATCGCTATCGTTTATCAAGGTAAAGAATATATCGGTCATTATGGAGAATTAGAGAAAGGAAAAAATAATTGCCCTACTAATGAAACAATTTATGAAATTGGTTCTCTAAGTAAAACTTTTGCAGGAACACTTGCGGCTAAGGCCGTTTGTGAAAATAAATTAAATATTGATGATGAGATCCAAAAATATTTACTTGAAGACTATCCAAACTTAAAATATGGAAGTCAACCTATTCTTGTAAAACATCTGCTGTCACACACAAGTGGGTTTCCAAACATGCTTCCTTTCCAAGCAAACTCAATACTTCAGGATTTCACAAATCACGACACACCAGCTAAAATCAATGAACTTTATAGAAACTATGGCCAGAAAGATTTTCTAAGAGATCTCCATAAAGTTAAGATTGATACTGTTCCAGGTTACAAATATTCATACTCTAGCGCAGGTAGCGAACTTGTGGCTTTTATTTTAGAAAAAGTATATAAAACAAAATATGAAGAACTATTGACGGATTACCTGTCCAAAAAAATTGCAATGCATAACACAAGAATCAGTCTTTCGGATCAGGAAGCAAAAAAACTTGCAGTTGGGTACCACAGTGATAACAGCATTATCCCCGCTCCAATGCCAAAATTACCGTGGGGAGCATCTGGTAATATGAAATCCACAATACCTGATATGGTAAATTATATGAAATTTGAATTGAAAAATAATAACATCGTTGCTAAGTCACATAAATCAATTGTCAAGTTTGATCGTGAGTTCAGTATTGGGTATTTCTGGAATATTGTCACTGATGATAAAAAATTAGGTACATATTACGTACATCATGGTGGCGTGCCTCGTTCCCAATGTTACATCTATATTATTCCAAAATACGATTTAAGCGCATTTATTATTACCAATCAGAGTGGCATCGACACTGCAAAGGTCATGGAAGACGCATTAAATATCATATTTGATAAAATAGCGGCGGAAGGAAGCGAGGGATAAAACGATCAAAGACGCAAGAGCTTTCTATGGAAAAATACTGCTAAACTAAATACAGTCCTTTCAAGCTTTTTACTTTAATAACTTTATTATCAAATGAAAATTGATTTTAGAAATATAAATTACCTTAAACTAGGGAATACTAAACAAAGGAAAACACATAAAATAATAACCAAGTATCAGCTGTTCGAAATTCTCAACGATTACAAACCGATCCTAGTGGGAACAATTCCGATAAATATCGATATAGAAGAGAGTGATGTAGATATAATATTACAAGCTCATAATTTGAAGAAGTTAACGCAATTATTACTCAAGAGTTTTGCTCAATTTGCTCAATTTCGATTAAGTACCTTCAACAATGGAGCCCTAACCTCTAATTTTATGCTAGAAGATACGCTAATAGAAATATATGCGACAGATATAGACACAGAAAAACAAAATGGATATTTACATATGATTAAAGAGTACGAAATCCTGCAGGCTAGAAAGGACAGTTTTAAAATGGAAATAATAAAATTAAAAAAACAGGGAATAAAAACAGAACCGGCATTTTGCAAACTACTGAATATAAGTGGAGATCCATATGTTGAATTACTCAACTACATCGTGCAATAGTTCTGATAAACATAGCATACCGTTCTAAAAACTCACAAACAAAGATAAGTTTGGCAGAAAATTACAAGAGGCCTTTAGTCTGGTTTATAAACTTTTACAAAGCCATTCCTGACCGAATGGCTTTGCAAGTTATATCATATACAGTTAGCCTTCTTGATGAATTGTAAATATACCACAGCGAATTGTAAATAGTTTATTCGGTTTTGAACTTTTGATGTAGATTTATAATTAAAAAAAGCACAATTATATGTGTATAAATGGAACTATAAAAATTTAAACAAACACTAAAGAAGCGGCAACTGTCATTTTATCAATTGACTCTAATTATATAAACGGCGAACTAACAATAATATGAAAAAACTTTTATTACTTTTTACAATTGCTCATTTTTTGACTTCTTGTAATGGGCACGAAACAAAAAAAATGGATAATAAAATTGAAAAAATTGCGACTGCAAAAAAAGATACTATTAAAATCAACGAGATTCACTTAAATTCAGGTTTGGATAAAACACTGATTCCATTTGGCTTAAATAAGGATGATAATAATAATTCAGCCTATAACTTAAATTTAGATTATGAAGAATTTTCATTTTCTCCTCAACAAAATTTTAAATTCAATGATCTGAATATCGGTAAAATAAAAAGTTTAATCATATACTATTTGAAAGAGGACAACAGTGCTTTTACTTATGAATTAGAATTAGAAGACAACAGCAATTGTGAATTATTAATAGGTGAATTCAATAAAAATTTCGGCAAGCACCTATTTTACCAAAAAAATGAAAATACAAAAGAACATCCTATATTTTTGGATGAAAACGGAGAGCAAGAAACGCGACATATTATTGAAGAACTAATAAAATGGGATGATAGTCAGCATGATGTAAGCTATTTTGTGAGCTATAAAAAAAATCTCACTACAAATGAAAATAAATTAACAACAATAGCGATAAGTAATGCTCATAAAAAATATGCGGAATGGATAGATTTTAGAAGCCTCAGTATGGTTTTTCCAAAATAATCAAACAATGATTGCAAAGAGGGATCTTGCATCAGGCAGTATGAAAAGTAAAATTTAACATTAGCTTCTTAGCTGAATTTTAGTCATAATAGCTGCATATGTGTTTTGATTTAATGCCAATTAACATTCGGAAATGAAACAATTAGTAACATTTTTAGCACTCCTACTTGTGCAAGTTTTGGTTTTTTCACAAACGGAGCATAAAATCTTTTATGACAATGGAAATCTTAAACAAGTTGGCCAATTCGATGCGAATGGAAATTGCACTGGAGAATGGAAATATTATGGATATAGTGGTAAGCTGGAAAAAGTTGGTAATTTTCTAAACCAACAACAAATTGGAGAATGGTTTTTCTATATAGACGGCTATCTGTATAATATTGCAAACTATAAAGATGGTGTAATACAAACAGACAAGTGGTATCACAAAAACGGTAAAACATTGGCTTTGGGACAATATAAAGATGGAAAAAAAACTGGAAAATGGAAATTTTACCAAGAAAGTGGCGCATTACAACAGATTGAAAGGTATAAAGATGGAAAAGAAGACGGAAATTGGATATGGTTTTATAGCAATAACCAAATCGCATGCAGAGGGAAATATAAAAAAGGATTGAAAACGAAAGGATGGAGATGGTATTATGAGAACGGAAACTTAAAAAATGTAAGCAATTATGTAAACGGAAAAAGAAATGGTCAATGGAAATGGTACAACGAAAACGGAGTGTTATTAGAAATGGGACAATTTAAAAGCGGTGATAAAAGAGGGCAATGGAAACTCTACAACGAAAACGGTAATTTGACAGAAACAAGAAACTACTAGAAATGTCTAAATTTTAGGCAATATCTACCACATTGGCAGTAATACTTGACTTGAGGAACCACGGTTAAATCCAAATAAAAGGAAAAGAAGAGATTAAAACAATAAAATTTTCTTTTACTTTTTACGTTAGTAAACACGTAATATAAACGCTTTCCATAAGTTTCATGACTGAAAACTACTGTTCAAACTTCTATGTTTACTCCTGCTATGGAATAATCAGACGACATAACTACCAGATCGTGACCAATAGCCAGCTTTTCTATAAAACTCAAACTTAAATGCTGGTTGGAGCAATTGTTGAATCAAACGTAGGTTAAAAGAATAATTGTCGAAAATATATCTCCTCCCCTTAATCACTCTATTGGTATGCCCAATTAAAATAGAGACTTATTCAAACATAAATTGATTACATCGCCACAGAAATAAGTAATCTTCCTACAAATATCAATTAGGTCTTATGTATTGATCGACTTATGAGTAGTTTAAGAGAAAATTTTAAAAATTATGAAATCAATTGAAAATTTAACAAAATTCGAGCTCGGACAAGGTGAAGAGCAAACGATACAAGGAGGATTCAATCCAATGGGTGGAATCTCGTTATCATTTTCACCTGCTCAAGGAGGAGAAAGTGGCGGTACAATCGGTGTATACTTAAATGGAAGCCATATTTCAAACACATACTTTTTTACCGAACACAATTGGGTATATACTAGTAGTTATATGTAGGCAACAATGCAATCTATTTTCCGAAATTAAAACGAGTTTTATTTCGGAAAATAGATTGCATTGTTTTTAACCACTCCAAAAAAATTCATTAAATGGAGTTTAGAACTATATCCATAAATACCTTATGATGAACAGTTGATATGAGCAACAAACATTTAAATCCAATTTATTGTATTTCTAAGGTTTTCGCAAGTACTAATCTGTGAACAAGATATTACTGACTATCTTATTTTTCACTTTTTTATATTCAAACGTTCCTCCAGCACCACTTTGTGATGTGTACGATAGGCTATCGGCACTCCAAACAAAATCTTCTGATTTAAAAAGCAAAGCAAACAATTTTTTTATTTCTGAAACTTCTGTAAACGGAATCGTTAACTGATAAGAGCTTACGCCAACTGGACATTCTTTTTGACTATAACTTATTCGATTTTTAAATTGCTGTGAAAAATCACATTTTTCTCCCAAAATTTTTTGAGGTCCAATAGTATCGTAATGACAAACAAGGTAGGCATATAATGAGGAATAAGATTTGTGAGATTGTAACCATTCAATTTTATTCATATCGGGTTTGACAAGTACAAATCTTTGATCTTTTGATTGTTCAAATGAAAATTTACATATTAAAAGTAAAGCAATCAAAATTGTTGTCTTCATTTAGTTAGGAATTGTATGACCAATCTTAAACCCATAATAAATTGTTTCTGTAGAAACTTGAATAGATAAATAGGAAATCTTCATCATCGATATTTTTAATTTAAAGAGCGGTAACTCCAGGCTTTTAATCTTATTGAAAAGCCGTTGACACTTATAAAATTAATAAATTATTTACGCAAGACCAATTTACGAAAAGATTACTCAAGTTTTTTCACCCAATCTCCTCTTTATTAATTCCAACTCTCCAGCTGTGACGTCTGTTCTAGAATGACTATATGGTTTAGAGAAAGGCTTGGGACTATACTAAAAGATAGGTTGACAATTATATTTTCTTAGCATGGAATGCGAAAAAATGGTGTCTATTAGTGGATAGACATTAATGCATTAAAAAATTACATTTACAAATGCCTATTACTAAATAAAATCAATACCTTAAGGTATTGAGGGTAGTCCCTATTCTTTTAAAGTAGTATCTTAGGGTGAAAAAATTACAATATCCGGCTTTATCATGAGTACGCTTACAAATTTAGTTTCTGAATAGAAAAACAATTTTATACCTTCGATTGACAGATGGAAAAGAAACAATATGAAAAAAATATTATCCTAATATGCTTTATTTTAGTCAAATTTCTTATTCAATATTCACTTATTAGCCCAGAATATGAATTGCAAAGAGATGAATTTTTGCATATAGATCAGGCAAACCATTTGGCTCTTGGATATTTTTCTGTTCCACCAGTTACGTCCTGGATTTCGTATATAATTAAATTACTTGGAAATACTGTTTTTTGGATTAAATTCTTCCCTACACTTTTCGGGGCGTTGACAATTCTCTTGGTCTGGAAAACAATTGAAGAATTAAAAGGGAATCTTTTTGCGCTTATCTTAGGGGCAAGCTGTGTGACATTTTCAGTACTATTCAGATTAAATACCTTATTTCAACCAAACTCACTAGATGTCCTGTGTTGGACTTCACTGTTTTATTTCATTATAAAATATTTAAACAGTAATCAGACTAAATGGATATATCTCATTGCATTTACATTTGCGATTGGATTTTTAAATAAATACAATATCATTTTCCTTGTTTTAGGAATTATTCCCTCTTTACTATTAACAGCTGAAAGAAAAATCTTTCGCAATAAAAACCTTTATTTTGGAATTGGATTAGCTTTCATTATAATTTCTCCAAATATAATTTGGCAATTCAATAATCATTTCCCTGTTGTCCATCATCTTCATGAACTTTCAGAGACACAGCTTGTAAATGTGGATCGTTGGAGTTTCATCCGCTCTCAGTTTCTATTTTTCCCAGGAACTTTGATCGTTGTTTTTTTTGGACTTTTTGCGTTGCTAAAGCAGCAGAAATTCAAAAAATATCGGCTATTCTTTTGGGCATTCTTCATAATAATCTCAATTTTTTTGTTTTTAAAAGCTAAAGATTATTATGCGATTGGAGTTTACCCAATTTATTTTGCTTTCGGTTCAGTATATATTTCAACTTTATTAGAAAATGAAATTGGTAAAATCTTAAAACCAATATTTATCCTTTTGATGGCTGTATGTTTCATTCCGATTTACCGTGTTGCATTTCCTAATAAAAGTCCGGAGTACATTGTCAATCATCCCGATAAATACAGAAAATTTGGAATGTTAACTTGGGAAGATGGAAAAGAGCATCAATTACCACAAGATTTCGCAGATATGTTAGGTTGGAAAGAACTTGCCAAAAAAGTGGATAGTGTTTACATGACTATTCCAAACCCAAAAAATACGTTGATATTATGTGATAATTACGGGCAAGCCGGAGCTATCAATTATTATTCAAAGAAAGGAATCCGTGCTGTAACATTCAATGCAGATTACATCAACTGGTTTGATTTTGAAACAAAATACTATCATTTAATCCGTATCAAAAATGCTTGGGAGAAAGAAAATGAATGGACAGAAACTTCTCCATATTTTGAAAATGCTTGTATTGCAGATTCGATCACGAACAAATATGCTAGAGAATATGGAACAACAATTTTTTCTTTCATGAATGCCAAAATTGATATTAATGAAAGAATAAAAAAAGAGGTAGAGGAAGTTAAAAACTTCCATTAAAAATCACCGTATTGCAAGAACTAAAATCACACCAATGCGTGCCATACTTTTACGCATACCGCTGGCCAACTGCATATCGTTATATACAACAACATGATGCCTTACCCCTCTTGACATAGGGCTGTCACAGACCTTAACTAGTTTTGCGACATAGTAAGCCACTTAAAGTTTGAAAACACATTACTAAAGCTGATAAATTGTGGTTGCGTATAGATCTGTTTTTAACTTGACCTTCATTGTGAATTCCTTGGTTTTATGTGATATGGTGCTTTTTACGAATAATAATTTTGATCTGCAGTATTCTAATTGCCATGATTATGTCATGAAACTAATTGTCACAATTTAGTATTATATTTTAATTTATCTTCATTTCATGAAGCAACTACTAATCGTATTAACCTTATTAATTACACAATCTTGTCAAATAAGCAACCTCGGTAAAAAAGACAACCATGCATTATATATAAATACAATTATTCCAGCGTATTCGTCACTAAAAATTTCAACTGAGGACGCGAAGTCTTTTTCGTTTGAGGTGATAATTAAATCTGATAGTACGATCCATTTAAGAACTCATGATACGGAAATTAGCATGGAAAAAGATAATAAATACGCTTTAAATGTTGACGACAGTGAAAGTGTAATATTCAAAAATTTATCAAATCGGAATAGTGTCATTAATCTCAAGATTTTCAATCATTCTGCCAAAGTAATGCAAACCATAGATAAATTATAATATGGTTCGAAATTAAAATCAAATATCCTACAACAGACTTAAAATTTATGGCATTAAGATGAAATTATTGGTTTACTTGAAATAAAAATAAAGGCCATATTAAGTATTATAATAACCAACGGATACGGATTAATTTAAATGGAATGAGCCCGGTGGAATACCGAGCTCATTATATCAAAAACACTGCGTAAATTAGTCCAGCTTTTTGGGGTCAGTCCATAATGATAATCATTATGGCCTTTCTTTTTATTTGACGGGAGTGCCATCTGCGATCTCTTCATCTGCTTTACTGAGGAGTAACATTGTTGGATTAAGATTCCCAAATATTTCTACCTGCTCCTCAATACTGCGTCCTTTTTGTACGGGAACACGGCTTGTTTTATTGGCTATAACTGCTATTACAAAACTACCTTCACCTGAAGTGTAAATGGCGGCTTTGGGTACAACAAAAGTACTATCCTGAGAGGTTAACGGTAACTCGACCTCGGCAACCATACCGGGAAGAAGTTTGTTGTCGGTATTGTTAATGTCAATTTCAATCCTTTCTGATCTCAATTTGCTATCCAGTGCTCCTGACTTGCGTGCAATCTTGCCTGTAAAATATTGTCCTGGCAAGGATTTTACGGTGAACTGCAACGGCTGTTCTGCAACAAGGAAGCCCGCATACTGTTCAGGTACAGAAACAGCTAAACGCAGCTTGCTTTGTTGCTGGATTGTCATGATCGGCATTTCCGAACCTCTACCTGCCGGTCCTACATACGCACCTTGATTAACATTCCTTGTGGCAATAACACCATCAAATGGAGCGCGTATTTCAAGATAGTTCAGCAGATTCTGCACCTCCGCATAGGCGGATTTTGCTGCCTGAAATTGGGCATAATCGGCATTCTTTTTCGCCTCTGCCACTTCCAGATCCAATCGAGCTACGGTACCTTCAACTTTACTGGTTTCAAACAATCTATCGTAAGTGCTTTTGGTAGCCGTATAAATGGCCTCTTGCGACTTTAACCTCGATTTTGCAGTTGACAACTGTGAGCTTAATTCTGGAGCTTCAAGGACAGCTAACAACTGTCCCGCTTGTACCTTACTACCGATATCGACTTTTAAAGCCTGCACATAGCTACTCACTTTGGCATAAATTTCAACCTGCTGAAATCCGCTGATCTCTCCCGGTATCTGCATTTTACTTGTTAGTTTTTCCTTAGAAAGTACAAATGTTTCTATTGCTGGACTTTCTTTAGTTACTTTTTTGCCAGTTTCCTCAGCAGCAGACTGACATCCGGTTAAGTAGGCGAATAAGCCAATCGTGTATAATATTCTTAAGAAATTACTTTTCATCTGTTTAAATTATTGATATGTTTTTAGGCTCTTCAGTATTAATGAACTCATTTACCTCGATTTGATGAATCATGATGATTTCATTTTAAAGGTTTTAATGCTGTTATATAATGTTTACTTTCTTCATCTTGCGGATCCAAGGAGATCGACTGCGTGCTACTTTTCTCTTGTATCCAAGCGAATATTAAAGGTAAAATAACAAGTACGGCGAAAGTTGAAAACAATAATCCCCCAATTACGGCACGTCCCAGCGGGGAAACTTGCTCCCCACCTTCACCATGTCCAATTGCCATTGGTAACATCCCGACAATCATAGCCAAACTGGTCATAATAATCGGACGTAGACGAAGTGAAGCCGCCTCTCGTGCCGCAGACAATGCATTTTGATTATGCTTACGTATATGTTCTGCGTTCGTGATCAAAAGTACTGCATTGGCGATGGATACCCCTACAGACATGATAATCCCCATATATGACTGCAGGTTAAGTGTTGAACCCGTTAGTAAAAGCATCAACAGAGATCCAAGTACCACGGCTGGAACTGTTGTTAGGACGACCATTGAAACTTTAAAGGATTGAAAATTTGCCGAAAGCATCAGAAATATGACTATAATCGCAATTGCTAGGCCTGCCTGTAAACTATCCATTGTTTCGCCCAATACTTTTCCTAATCCAATCTGCTCGACAGAAAGCCCACGTGGCAATTCACCTAAAGCGACAATACTGCGCTGTACATCTTTAGAGGCTGTTTTCAGATCGGTATGATCAATATTGGCTGTCACAGAAATGTACGGCATAGCGCCTAAGTTATCGTTCTCGCCATAGGTAAATGATGGCGTAATAGTTGCAATATCGCTCAGAATAGGTCGTGAAGAATTTTTTAGCAATGGAATTTCGCCAATCTCTTTTTCATCTTTCATTTTGTCTATTGGGACCTGAACTTGCACGTTATAAGATAATCCAGCCTTTTCATCAATCCAGGTATTCTTTTCCGTATAACGAGAGGATGAAGTCGCGGCAATTAATGAGCGCGATACCTCTGCAAGGTCAATACCAAGTTGAGCAGCACGTACTCGATCTATAGTAATATCATAGGACGGATATTTAATGGACTGTGCCAGTTGAATATCTCTGAAGTATGGTATGGTTTTTAGTTCTTCTATTAGTTTTCCTGCGTATTTTTCATTATTCTTTTTGTTTTTACCTGCAATCCGTACTTCAACAGGTGTTGGCGAACCCTGGCTTAACACTTTGTCCGTGAGTTCAATCGGCTCAAAAGAAACCTGTACATCTGGAAGAGCAGTTTTGAGTCGATTCCGATACTCATCGCGGAAGCTATCCATATCGTGGTGGTAATCTTGAAGAGCTATTTGGAAAACAGCTTCATGAGGTCCTGCCATAAACAAATAGATCGGTGATACAGAGAATTGTCCCGGATGTTGACCGATATAAACAGATGATATGCTAATATGTTCTTTCCCTACCAGTTTTTCAAGTTCTGCTAATGCACGTTTCGCTTTTTCCTCCGTACGTTCAATGCGGGTACCTTCGACGGCCCGTAGGCGCATTTGAAACTGGCTCGAATTCACCTTTGGAAACACATCCTGTCCAATGACGGAGAGTAAAATCACCACCAAGCTAATGGATCCAACTAGATATACGATGGTGATGATTTTCTTTTGTTTAAACAGTTGATCGATCATGTTCATAAACCGATTTCTGAATCTTTCGAACAGACTGATTTTACCATCGTTATTATAATCTTCGCGTTCGACTAGAATTCGCTTTTGATTTAGCGTATCTTGCTCAGATTCCACTGAAAGGCCTGTTTCAGCAAATTGCACTTCATCTGCACTCAATCCTTTAGGATTAATCTTATTTACTCCTACTTTATGATGATCTTTCATAAGCCAGTTAGCCATAATGGGTACAAAAGTCTGTGACAATAAGAAGGAGGTGATCATTGAAAAGCCAATGGACAAAGCCAGTGGTAAGAATAAAGATCCTGGGATACCTGTCATTGTAAATGCCGGAGCGAATACAGCGAGGATACACAATAAAATCAAAAGCTTCGGAAGGGCTATTTCCTTACAGGCATCCCAGATCGCCAATGCTTTGGGTTTTCCCATATCCAAATGTTGATGGATATTCTCTATCGTTACGGTACTTTCGTCAACCAGAATACCAATTGCTAGCGCCAATCCACTCAGTGACATAAGGTTGATGGTCTGTCCAAATAGTTTTAGGAAGAGTACTCCCGCTATAACAGAAATTGGAATTGTTAAGATAACAATCAAGGCAGCCCTTCGGTCACCTAAAAATAGTAAAACCATTAATCCGGTAAGAATAGCGCCGATTGCTCCTTCAGTGATTAGACTTTTAACAGAGTTGATAACATATACCGATTGGTCAAACTCATAGGATAATTTAACATCTTCGGGCAAGGTATTCTGTATTTTTGGAAGTGCAGCCTTCAAATTTTGTACAACTTCCCAAGTCGAAGCATCACCAGCTTTGGCAATACTGACATAGACCGATCGTTTTCCATTGACAAGCGCATAGCCTGCAGTAACATCGGCTCCATCCTTCACGCTAGCGATATCACCCAGATAAAGATTTTGAACACCACCTTTAAAAAGGGGAATTTTCTCAAAATCTTTGACATTACGAATGGTGTTATTAGTTGACGTAATGTAATTTTTATCCTTTATACGGACATTTCCCGCTGGTGCAGTCTGGTTATTAAGCTTTAACGCTTCTACGACCTGATCAGGGGTAATGTTGTGGCTACGCATCAATTCGGGATCAACATTGACCTCTATTGTCCGCGGACTACCCCCAAATGGTGGTGGGGAAATTAATCCCGGTATGGAGGTGAATGAAGCCCGTACATAAACATTGGCTAGATCTTGTAATTCGTTATTCGACCGCTTATCACTACTAAGTACCAATTGGCCTACAGGAAGTGAAGATGCATCAAACCGAATAATAAAAGGCGGTTGTGAACCAGGAGGAAATGAAGCCTGTATCCGGTTGGCGAGTGCGCTCAATTCCGCCGCTGCTTGTGCCATGTTGGTATCTTCGTAATAAGAGATCTTCATTAAAGTCAAACCTTGAATATTTTTGGTCTCAATCGACTTTACCCCATTGGCAAAAAGTAAAATATTAACGTAGTTTTTAGCAAAATAAGACTCCATCTGATCTGGAGAATAGCCTCCAAAAGGGTGCGCAATATAAATAACAGGAAGGTTCATTTTGGGTAAAATATCAACCTTAATCGTGCGTACTGCACCTATTCCAAACACAATAAGACCCATTACCAGCACAAGGATGGATATTGGCTTACGTAAGGCAAAACGTATTAAATTCATGCTTTGTTATTTATAGTTCTTTGTTAAAAATATCGAAATCTCCAGCGGAGGCGGCTTTCAGTAATAATGATTGCCAGAGGTTAATATGGACGATTTCGCGGTCTGTCTCGGCTCGATTCAGTGTATATAACGTTTGGGTGATATCAACAAGCGTAGCCAGACCATTTTTGTACATGGTCATCTTTTGATTATAAGCTTGTAAAGCTGCTGATACCTGTTTAGGTGCTTCAGCGTCGCTTTGCTGTGCTAATCGCATCTTAACCTCAGCAGCATCCAGTTGTGCAAAAAATTGCGCTTCCGTGGTTTGATATTCCTCACGTAAAGCATCGTTGGTGTAGCGCTGCGCACTGATTTTTTTATTCACTCGTGCAATAGATGTAATATTCCAATTGATCCCTAACCCCAAAAGATAATTTTGCCTATTGGGACGAATACCATTCCAATAGTTGCTTGTGAATGCTTGGAGATCTGTCGCATATTCACTTTTGAATCCAGAACCGCGTGCCTGAAATACACCAAAGGCAGACAGAGTTGGTAAGTATTCTTTGCTTGATAACTTTAGCTGTTGCTCACCAACTTCAATTCGACTTCTGTAATATTGAAGTATAGGATTATTGCCTACCAGAGATACATCTACTGCAAGCGACTGAGCTGGTGTTCTTGTCACTAACCCCGTGTCAATTTGAAGGTCTGTTGCATTGATTCCCATCAATACCGTTAATTTATTATTTTGTTCTTTCACATTTTCTCCAGCTTGATTCAAGCTGATTTTTGCACGAGAAACCTCAGCCGAAGCCAAGGTTGAATCGACACCGGGCAAAATCCCATTCTTGGCTTTAGTGGCCGCAATATTAAAAAAGACTAATGCGCGATCTAGATTTTTCTGTTGATTTATTTGGAGACGCTGACTCGCCAGAAGATTTAAGTAAGCGGCTACAATCCTGATCTTATGTTGAAATTGTTCTTGTTGGAGATCAATTTCTAGTCGTTTACTATCGGCCTTACTCAATTCTATTCGTTCCTTTTTTCGGCCAAAAGTGTAGATATCCCAATTCATGTTTGCTAGATACAGGGCTCCAAAGGCAGCATTCCAATTCTGTTCTGGAAGGGCTGCTCCTGAGGAAGCTACTCCCAGCCCCCCAAATCCGTATAATGGACCATTTTGTCCATTAATGGTTCCATAATCTTGTTGTGCTACGACTGTCAAATTAGGCCAGAAGTCGCGTTTTACTTGTTCGTTGGTCTGTAGTGAGGATTGGACATAATACCTCTTTGCCTTGATCATTCCATAATTTGCAAGACCTTGGTCTACAGCATCTCGGATGGTAAGCTTCTGTGCAAATGAGGTTGAGGTCGCAAGTGATACAGCCAATGACAACACTAAATTCAATTTCAGCATAGGTTATATATCATTTTATGGAAACGAAGATAAGCCCCAAGTACGATGCACTATTAGTTTAAAATGATCTATAGCGTTTAAAAGTGACCAATTTAATTCGTCATTTATTTTTCGGTGGTTATAAACTTAATACTTTTACTTTGTAACAGATTTTTAACAAAAACAAGGGATTATGAGAAAGATTCTGGAGAATAAGATCATACAGGAAATCGCATTATTGATTTTCTCGTTTATCCTCTTTACTTTGAATGATTGGATTTTGATCTTAAGCTGGAAAGGCTTTTTAATGGGGTTGGTCTATTTTCTGATCTTATACATACACGCACAGGTGAACCGTTTTTTTCTGCTGCCAAATCTGATTAAAAAAAATAAAGCCATACTTTATGCGTTGTCTTCGACCGCAATACTCCTGGTTTTTGCTTTTATTCTAAAGGAAATCACCGAAAATGTAATTTATAAGAATTGCTTTCTGTACAAAAACCTCGCTCAGAAAACTTTCCATTATCAAGTTGGGGTACTGCTAGGATCGCTAGTATGTATTTTAGGAAGTATCCAATTTATCGAATTTTATCGTTTCCAGCGATTAAAAACAAGAAGAGAACTACTTTCCAATCAAACGCAATTGTCTAATTTAAAAAAGCAGCTGAATCCTCACTTTTTGTTTAATACTTTAAATACAATCTATGGGATCAGCCTTAAATTTCCGGAACGTACCTCCGAACTGATTATCAAAGTATCACAATTACTACGTTATCAAATGGAAAGCAGCGACAGGGAATTTGTCTCAATGGACGATGAGATTGATTTTATATCAAGTTATATCGAATTGGAACGCGAACGTTTAGGTTATCGTACAAAAATTGATTTTGATTATCAACCAGAAGTGGGAATCAACAACCAAATTGCACCGATGCTGCTGATCACATTTATTGAGAATGCTTTTAAACATGGTACCTGTAGTATAGAAGATTGTTACGTAGCGATCTCAATAAAAATTGAAAAAGGGACCTTATATTTGCATGTACAAAATTCAGTCCCCATAAAAAAAAGGAATGTATTTTCAGCAAAAATAGGTTTAGAAAATACGGTAGCGCGCTTGAAGTTATTATACCCTAGTCGCTATCAATTGAATACGAATGCAAATAAGGAAGAGTTTGAGATCTCCTTGGTCATAAATCTTTAGCAATGGATAAAAATCGCTGCATTGTGGTTGACGACGAACCAGCTGCACATTATGTATTGGTCAATTATATTGAAAGAAGCGCTGATCTGGAGTTGGTAGCCCAATGCTACAATGCATTTGAAGCGCTGGAATATCTGAGAAATAATAGGGTTGATCTTATCTTTCTGGATATTGATATGCCAGAAATTACTGGGATGGAGTTTTTGAAAATGCTAGATAATCCTCCAAAAATAATACTGACAACAGCATATTCGGAATATGCTTTAGAAAGTTATGATTATGGGGTGGTCGACTATCTATTGAAACCTATATCTTTTCCTCGCTTTTTTAAAGCTTTACAACGTTTTCTATCCTACAACAATAGTGCTATTCCATCAGAAGATGAACCTAAAACAATCACTATCCGTATGGATGGTCGGCTTATTGAGATTAAGCTTTCACAAATTGATTTTATACAAAGTTTTGGTAACTATGTAAAAATTGTCACTCCGGCACAGACGTACCTCACCGCCATCACCACGCAACAGATTTTAAAACAATTGCCTGCCTCTAAATTTGTCCGCATCCATAAATCGTATATTGCTTCTATCAATAAGGTCAGCAAATATGAGCATGGTCTGGTGCAGATCAATAATATGAACCTTCCCGTTGGAATCACTTTTAGAAGGGAACTACAAGAAAAATTGGAAAACACATAATTCCTTCCCTTATTACTAATACTTAATCGATTATTGCAATCTGTCTTTTTTAATATGAAATTGGCGGAAGTTCAAAAATGATTATTTTTCAATAATAGATGCTCAAAACACCATAAATGACCAGAACCAATTCCTTATAAAAGGATGTAATAAAGTTAATTACTTTAATACATCCCGAAAAAATAGCACGTGACAACGCTCTATACAAACCCTCTAAAATCCATTCATTTCACGACGACGGGACGTTCTGTGATTTTCACTCCAGTATTTATATTCGTAGTTCTTGCTATGATATGCTGAAGAAATGAATTAACAATGCTAAATGCTGTTAAAATTAGGAGTTAATCAATCCAAACATTTCGTTTTAAAAGATTTATTAATCAAGTATGCATCTAAACTATATGAATATCCATTTAAAGTTCCCAAAAGGAAACATGCGGAGGCACTTATCCATACTGAATAATCAAAAGTAGGTTTAATTCCCACAGATATTGTCATGGATACAGCAAAAATTGTTAATAAAAGACCAGATGCAAAACTGATCATTTTTGTTTTGTATCCAATAAGCAGTAGCAAGGAAAAAACAATTTCTAAACCCGTGGCTATAATCGCTAAAACCTCTCCGATTGCAGGAGATACAAAGAAATTAAGTCTATTGGAGTAATCTACAAAATGTCCCCAATCTCCCCAGGAGACATTCTTACTTCCTGGATTTCCCCAAATGCCAAACCGGTCTGCTACAGCCGATAAAAATGCAATCGCCACAGTGATGCGAACAAATAATTGAAAATACTTCTGATTCATTTTTTTAAGAATTTTATTGGTCAAAATTATATCTTACAGAAATTAATGTAATTAAACCAGTTTAAGAAATGAGATTACTTTTTCTTTTTTTATATCATCAATAGTAGGATAAGAACATTTTTAATGTACTAACCATGAACAGAAAGACAACTTAAAATACATGAAATTGAATAAAATAAATGCATTCTCTTTTTCTAAAAAACATCCAACTTATGATTAAAAAAGAGATAAGATCCACATATCATTGGCCTAAATAAAAATATAAAAAAAAACCACATCTTACGACGTGGCTCTCACTAAAAATTGCGACTTATATTTCTGTATTACAAAACGTGTGACGTCCAAATGGATACAATGTATTTTTATTTAGATTGGCAGCTTAAAACGAGAATGGTGATTTTTTAAATTTGGCCAATTGAGATCTGAAATTTCCGATTGGATATTTTCATATAGAATTGACCTGACAGTCAAAAACCCCCATTTTCAGCTAATGCTACAAAAGAGAAAACTACTTATCTTTGATATAGAGAATCTTTTCAATTACAGTCAAATATAAAACAGACACGTATGCTCAATCTATTCAAAAAGAAAAATTCTTATCCGAAAGAAACAGAACCGGGAAATATCCATATCCAAGATGATCATCTTTTTTATGAAGATCATACCAATGAAGAGCGTGTTAATTTATCTATATTAAAATATGCCTACGTCGAAATTTTGGGTGAGGATCCATACCTATTTTTGTTCGACTACAGACAACACTACATTCCCATTCTGCAAAATGGTTTTTCTAAAATCTATCCACAACTATCTGAACGTTTTGGCTTTGACAATGCATTATTCTTTAAAATCATAAATAGCAAAAAGGAACAGAAACACCGTATTTGGATTGATAAAAAGGAAACAAATTATCAAATACTTACAGAACGACACAGCGACTATATTGATGGACTTGAAGTACAAACAACTCCCCCTCTATTTGTTTCTTGGGATACATCATACGAAGAATTCTTAAAACTGAATATTGGTCATTTGTACGAATCAGAGTTTGAAACGAGCTACTTTAAAATCGATTATCCTGTTCGAATAGGTTCTTTAGTTATAAATAATCTGGAGTTTTATTACGATGAAAACGATCGTCAAAATATTGCTGTTCAATCTTATTTCACAACATTATATGCCGACTCGAATAGCGATAAAAGTTATTACGAATTGCGTAAACTTTGGCTGGAAGAAATTCCTACTGACATCGAAAATGCGGGATACGAACGGGACGATCAAAAATACCTAACATTTGATTTAGATGGCATAGGTTTGTCGATCTGTTATACTTATGATGTAGATAGTCAATATGATGACGGCGGAACATCATTATCGATTAATAATTATAGGGATTATTCGGAAGTAATTGCACGTGACACAATTGAATTAAACCCAGAAACGACAAAAATTCTATCGTTTGAAACCTGGCTAGATTTTCAGCCCGATTATAAAAATAATGCTAATGTTATCGCCGTACCACAATTATTGAATGAAAATACCCAATATCACAATGCCGTGTGGCTAGCAAATGATCACACATTTGGTTTTACGGGAGATCAATATGCTATTCAGTTTAATCGTACTGATATAAGTCAAATTATTGTACAAAATGTGTTACCTGCAAAAGGTGGTGGTTATGTCGAATTTTTTGTTCGATTAAAATCTGATGATTTAGTGGCAATTTATTACGGCGAACAAAATGCATTGGATGCCTATGTGCAACCTTTACAAGAGCTTTTGGGCATTGAAGTGCTAACACCTGAGCCTTATTACAATTGCTAATCGAGATTGAAATTTTACAGTTGAAGAAATTCCTTGAAATATGATTGCAAAATCACACAACAAATTGCTTTTCAAAAAAGTTCAGACAGCAAACAGTTTTACCCAACATGAAGGTACTTGAAAAGGACATAATAGCAATTTTCGCTAGACCTCGCTCCTCTTTATATAACTGTCCTTCAGATCATTTTGACTAAGTATGTGTTAGAACCAAATATTTCAATTTCTAAAATTTAATCAAAACGCAGACTTTATTAATAATAAGCTGGCTTTAATCGACAGGTTATAATAAGAGATTTCTCACATCATAAAATAAACTGTGCGAGCATCAGCTTTTATTTGAGCAGATTATAGCGACCGACTGATATCCACGACATTGAATATCTGATCGACATCATCGAGAATAATCGTAAAATCTGGATATCTATCCTTATCGGTATTTAGAGAATGTAAGGTAAGTATTCCTTTCTCAACATCATGATCGATAATTTCTTTGATAATGACACCTTCGTAGCGGTGGACAATAACCCAATAGCGATATTTATGGGTATGAAATTTAGATTGCCACAATTCTCTTTTTATCAAACGTCCAGTAACGATATCGCCATCCAAAACACTTGCATCCGTTCCATCTGTCATACTGTCGCCACTGACTTCAAAAGAACGATATATACCACGGTGGAACTCATTGACCGTAATAAAATGTGCAGGTAAATCATCCATATATTCAGAATCGGAAAAACCTGATAAATAACCCGCTTTTGCCTTCTCCGTCACTAATTTGGTTTGCATCAAATAGCGACCAGGGGAAACTTCAAAAAAGATATTATTTTTATTTTCATCCATGAATTTCACTTCATCCGAAAAATAACCGATGGATTTACCGTTGCCCACATGCATCATAGAAACAGAACCTGACTGAACAGCAAATTCACGCTTCTCACGTTCTCCACTATTATGCACCAACCAATCATAATTGACCTTCGGAAAGGCATTTTCTATGCGCGTCTTCATCGTAAGACCAATTGGATATTCGCCTTTTTTAATACGTGAATAGACTTGCTCTCTTACACCTAAAATAGCTGCAAATTCACGATTGGTCACCTTCATTTCCAAGCGTAATACCTCAAAATTATTACTTAGGTATAATTCCATGATTTTCATAGTATTTAACAATTGTTACACAATAACATAACAACCTGAGACTAAGTTACACAATCTAGTTAACCTTAACAAATAATTTGCAATAAAAAACACGTAAAATACTCTATTTCAATAATTTAATTGTAAACAAAAAAGTTTATAATTTTCAATATTAGTGTTATAACAGCCTAATATTAATTGCAAAAAATCTTGCAAGTTTAACTTTAATGTTTAACTTTGTTTAACATTTGAAATTCCATTTAAATATTATAGCAATATATAAGTCAAAAATAAGATTATGAAAATAAAATCAGCACCACTAGCATTAGCCACACGACCTAATAATCTGCTCATCCGGCATCATGGATCACAATTCCAGTCCAGATCATCATCAAGTGTCCGATTATGACAGCTTTGTATTCCGCTAACTGAATTATAAAACGATTAACAATTAAAAACATGAACACATTATATCATTCTTTTATTATGAACTTTTTAACAGAAAATCATCCGGAAGTACTAAAAACGATCAATAAGATGTATGAACCTGATTTGTCCAAAATTCATGCGGTACTTGACTGCTACTGTGCTTTTGTGGGTATCAATCCTGTGCAGATCAGAGGTGAATATATCAACTATAAAGATATCCAACATCGCTATAAAGCCATATCGGTTGTATTAAGAATCTTTCAACCTGAAAAATTAGTATTATTAAAAACCAAGGTTAAAAGCTCCATTTATAAGGAAACTTTACCTTATTTAAATATCAGCAACGATACTTTACAAAAATCTATTATCTGCGCATGTAATCAATACGATCTCTACAGTGATTTTAAAAAAGAAATCAAACAGATCGCAAATTATTATCTCATTCATAGCCGATCTAATAGTAACTAAATAAGTAATATCGTTATGTGGAATTACCTAATCAGAAATTGATTATAACAGCACGCCTCATATAGAAAGTCTAATATGTATTTATTTCTAAAAATAACCAGGAATTTAATCAGAAAAACCATTTACACTGCCCATACAGGAAACCGCCTTCAAGAAATAATAAAAGACCATCTTATCAAACTGTAAGTGGTCTTTTTATTTATGAAGCATAATTATTTAATCTTTTTCTTTAGCCAGCGGAACCAAAGAAATATCATAATAATTAAGGCTGCGAAAAACCAGATAAAGAAGTGGTATTCCGGTTTACTTACCTGCTTTGACGAAACTTTTTTAAAAGCAACTCTTTGCTTTGCCGCATGGGATGCTTGTTTTTTTTCAGAGTAATTTATATCTTCTGTCCGATTTACTAATTGCATTGTATTGGATCGCTCGATTTCATGAATAATGACTTTTCCTTTACCCATTCGAACGTTTCCATTTTTTTCCAGCGTAATATCTTCTCCTTCAAATTCTGTTTTAGACTCACCATCTAACTTAGCAAATGATTGTACATTCGCTTTCCTTTTTATTTGAGTTTGGTGATTATACCGGAAATCTCCCTGCATTGTTGTGCCGGCTTCATACTTTTGTGATTCTACTACCTTCGATTTTTTCTTTAAGAGACCGCAGCTACTCACCAGTAACATGATGGCGGTCAATTTTAATATTTTTTTCATTTTTCATCCTCCTTAATTCAATCTGTAACTCGTTATAAAGCTTTTTGAGGTCATCGTATTCGATCTGTAACTTCGTTAATGTCTTTGCACAAAAAGCTTTTTCATCATTAACTAGCTCCAGTGCTTCATTCAATTCTTCAATTGCAGCACGCAACTGTTCGATGTTTTTCTCCAGATGATCTGCATAACTGGCCCATTTATCTATGACTTTACCTGCATTTTCAACATTGGTGGCTTCCACCTCTGCTTTTTGTTTTGGACGTCCAACGAGATAACCGCAGATTCCAGTAATCAACGGAGCTCCAAACCGCTCTAATAATTCTACCAATTCCATATACACTAACTAAAATATAAATCTGATTCTGCCTGTCTTCTGCGAATAAGACCAGGTAAAATCTTCCCTCCAGCCTTATTCCATTTTAGAAATTCTTCAACAATACGAGTGTCTTCAGGATTGGTATTAATCTTCTTTAGCAATGTTGACCTTCCTAAATTAGTTGCGCCAAGATTGTAAGTAAAAGACACTAATGCATCGAATTGATTTTGATTTAATTTTTTCATTAACAATCGTTTAACGTCATTCTCATAATTGGATAGAATTTCTAAAAGCATAGCTTCTCCTTCTATCCTGGTTAATTGTGGATCATCCATCTTCACTTTTCGACGGTTAGGTAAGTAATAGGTAAATCCGTAGCCAATAGTCGCAATACCTATGGGATCCCTATAGGGAGTGCTATACCAACCTTCAAAATCTTTTATTAGTTGTAATCCTTTTTGTCCTATTTTCATAATTCAAGTATTTATGTTAAAAAAAGCCCTCCAACAGGAGAGCTCATAGATTCTATTTTTCAAAACAGAAATAAATCAAAAGTTATTGGCAACAATAGCCAAGAATTCATGATGAACACTTTAACTTTCTCAACCATAAGCTAACCACCTATATCTCCATCAGTTTGAAAAGTATTTAACAACCCTTCTACATTTTGGAAAACCCCATCAATATCTTCTTCATAAAGTACTTTTTTTGCTAAATAGTGAGCTACTTTTACAATTGCATTTGCCTCAAATCCCAAATCTTTATATTGTGCTGTGAGGGCGATTAAAAACTTCTCTTTCATGTTTGCCTTATCTAATTTGATTTATCTTACTACAAAAGTAATGGGCATACAGTATAAAAAGACTAGAAATATGGAGTATGTAAGCGGTATAGACAAGATACCGAAAATAATAAAACACGGTCTTCATAGATCATGCTGATACACAATAACTACTTCCCTAACAGCAATATAGAGAGCCCAAGCTGCAATAAGACTGGTTTTAATCAATACACTTAATACCGTAAGTTTATGTAAACGAATAAAGCCATTCCTTATAGAATGGCTTTATTCGTTTACCGCAGATTTTAAGTCTTCTAAAATTTACACTATGTCTTGCTATATTTAATCGATAGCGATATCCTAGTCCGAAAATGCATCCAGCATATCGAATGTTGGAACAAAAAATAAAGTACCCGTTTTTGCAGTGCTAAAATCTAATATTCGATCATAATTACCTACAGGCACGCCGATAAACATATTGTTTAGCATCTTTTTTATCGTAATAAAAGAGCTGGCGTAAGCAATAAAATAAGTCCCCATTTCATTGGTCCCTACTTTACCAAAAGGCATATTGTCTCGAACAATTTTAAGATCATCACCCACATTTGCAAGTGCTGAATGTGAATTTGAGGGTTTTACACCATCAGGCATCTCGATATCATCAGATTTCGACCTACCAATAACTTTTTCCTGTTCACTCACGGGCAAAGATTTCCATGCGGACATATTATGTAAATATTGCTGTACAAACAAATAACTACATCCTTTATAAGCGGGATCTTCATCACCTATAATTCCAAAAGTGGCCCTTTCTTGGCCATGCGGATTTTCGGTACCGTCTACGAATCCAAGAATACTGCGACTGTCCCAATATCTAAAACCATGCACTTCTTCTACGCAAACTGCTATATTTTGCAGTAGTGTGGAAATAACTGCTGCCGTATCGATACAATAACTATTTTCACTAGCTCTGACGTGAAAATGAAGATCTCCTCTTGTGGATACCGCTGTATGTTTGCTCCCCGTAATTTGTTCAAAAACTTCAAACTCCTTAGGTAACGGCAAAGGTAAATCTAATTTAATCCAAGCTTCCAAACTGATACCCATGACCACGCTAGCTCCGGAATTTGGAAAGCGAACATTTCCAGAATTATTAAGATTAATGATAAGAGCACAGAGCTGTTTGAAGGTTTCTTTTACCTCAATACCACTCTTAATATTCCATACCATAAAAATGGTGTTGTTATTTGTATAATCTAATACATTTTGTGGATTAGTATCCATAAATTAAAGTCTTTATCAATTTTATCATTAAGCGTTCTTGACCTAAGCGCTCATAGAAGTAATCACATGGTTCATTTTTGACAGAGCTATTGCTTTATGCAAATATACGGTAACCCCCGCCCTGCTTATTCCCCTATATTCAATTTTGGAGTTATATCAAGTTTAAAGATAATCATTTTCTAGAGAAGGAAGTAAAAAGCAAGACCTATTGAGATGGATTTCATTAAACTATGAATTAAATAGATCTACTTGTATGAATAATATGGAAAACAAAAACAGTGAGACACTCGATCCTGTAAACAATTTCAAAAAGCAAAATTATATTTATAAACATAATTAGTGCATATTCGCTTGTATATTCACCACTTCTTTTATTTTATCTCTCAAATCTTGACCTTTTAAATCCTTAGCAATCACTTTTCCCTGGGGATCAAGTAAAAAGTTGCACGGTATAGTACTTATACCGTAGTTCAAGTAAACCTCGCCGTTACTAGCTTTAAGATCAGAAATCTGACTCCATATTAAACCATCTTCAATAATAGCATTTAGCCACTTATCTTTTTTACTATCTATAGAAACGCTCAAAATATCAAAATTAGCTCCCTTAAAATCATCACACAGCACTAGTAAGTTAGGATGTTCTTGCCTACAGGGTAAACACCACGATGCCCAAAAATCTAACAATAAATACTTACCTTTGTAATTTGACAATTTAATATTTCTTCCAAACCTATCGTTCATTTCAAATTCAGGGGCAATAGATCCAATGCGAACCTTGTTTTTATTTAAAAAAGACTCTTTTGTTACTGCAGCCTTTGGCAATTGCAGTAGACTATCAGATAATAAATTAAATACCTCTTCCGCTAAATGATTGTATTTATTATTCCTGGCTATGTTGTTCACAAGATCTAGGCTGACATAGGAGTTAGAAAATTCTTTGGCAAATGCTAGTTGAACATCAAATTGTTTATAATAATTAGCTTCCAGTAAACTCCTATTCTTATTTACTAAAGCAGTATCTTTCCTTTCTTCTTCGCTAAAGTAATCTGGATCTTTTATTGAAAGTCGTTCTTTTTCCAAAAGAGCTAATCTTTCCTGTAATAGTTGAAACGTATTATTGACAGCAGTTCCACTTATACGCGCATTATTTAACGAATCCATACTTTGAACAGAAATTATTCCCTCTTCGAGGTATAAGCTTAACCGATCGTAAATAAAATCATAATTGTGCGTAGGATTCTGATTCCGATATAAAGAAGCCCGAATAGGTATATTTCCTATAATTCCTTCAAACTTAAAACTATTATTCTTAACAAATGTGGAATCCAACATATATCGCCCTTCATTTCTATAGCTTAAATATATTATTTCTCCATCCAGTATTTGTTTTCCAGTACCCTGTATATCAAATTTTCGTTGTGAAAATAATGGTGTGACGATAGTGATGAAAACAAATATAATAGCAAGAATTTTCACTGCTCTTTTAAAAATCATAATCTAATGCTTAATATCTAAGGCAACATAAAATACCCTTCACCAAGATAATTATTACTGCTTTAATTAACAAATAATTACACGTGAAGTAAAGGATATGATTCGCTACAAGTATTTGTATAGTGCGTTGATTTATAGAGGGTCTTTTATGATAACATCTAACACAGGTGTTATCTATATGGAATATATTGCCAATAATCGGAATTAGTTTACACAAGATCACTAAACACCACACGTAGGAAAAACCTAGAGAAACATCGAATATTTACTATTGACTTCTGCAAAATTCATTTTCTTAAGCAGTTGAATGGTGGTATTATTTCCAATTTGGCATTGCGCAGTAATTTCTTTTACGTCCTCGCGTTCTTTAATCCCACTTTGATTTTTATTTTACAATAATAAACGACTGTTATACGTTTTTTGTATCACACGGAAATCTTACTATTATTGAGCATTCTTACTTTGATTAAAATAATTTTGAAGATGAAGCTCATCTAAGCATCTTTATGATCAACACTTAAGTTCATTTCTATGAAATAAGATTAATCTTTTTTTCCTACATCCCGCTGATTATCTTTTCTTGCATATCCAGCACTAAAGACCATTGCAAGCCCTGTCCCAATGAAAATAACCACCAATATAGATATAAACACTTTTACGAGTCCAGTATAATCTATCGGGAACCACTTCCAGATATAATTCAGGGCGACAAATCCCAATACGAGTAATGACGCTACAAATAGAAATGTAATGAGGTGTTTCATCGGCTAAAATTTATTTAAATACTCTTTTTTCTTCTGATCAAATTCTTCCTGCGTAATGATATTTTCGTCGAGCAGCAGTTTTAACTTCCTTAATTGCTCCATAGGATCTACACCCGCCACAGGCTGTGTAACTTCATCAATTGAATTACTAAATACTTTTCCTAAGCTCATACCTGCTCCCAATCCCACTCCTGCACCCGCTAAACCGCCTTCGTTTTTAGCAGCGTCACGCAACGCACGGAGTTTTTCCAACTCAACATAGCTAAGACCACCTTCAGTCGCCGCTTGGCTGTCAGCAGTAATATCAGCAATCTTTCCAATACGATCTTGAGTATCCTGATCAAAAGAATTACCCTCAATCCTGAAATCATGTAGCTGAACGCCGAATGTTTCTAGATCCTGTAGGAGCTGTTCTTTCATACCTCTAGACAAGCGATCAATCTCTGCATCTATCTCCGTAAAAGCTAATTTTTCTTTCGCAAAACTAGAAGTTAAGACTTGAAGAATTCGAGACTGCACGACTTCACGAAAAGACTCGGTAGTATAGTTATCCTGTGAACCGATATAGTTGGAAAAAAACTTCGCCGGATCTTTGAGTCGATACGAAAAATTACCATAAGCTGAGAGCTGAATAGGAATCTTATAATAGTCGTCAAAATACTTGATCGGTGAAGCTGTACCCCAGCCCTGATTCAGAACTTCAGCTTTACGATAATAGTAAAGTCCCATTTTATGCTCACTTTCAAACAACTGTGCGACTTTGAGCAGAGAAGTGATAAATGGATGATTATCTGTGCGGATGTTGTATACCCCGTCCTCGTCGATCACATCTGTAATCCTGCCTTCATAAACAAGAACACATCCCTGTCCCGGAGAAATAATCAATTTACTTGCATTTTTTATTTCGTCTGTAGCTGCCCGATACCGCCATATCAATACGTTTTGATCCTGTGGTTGCCATTCTATAACCGTGGCTATTTGCCTCTTAAAAAAATTAAATAGTCCCATGTTCTATCTTTTAAATATTTCGTCTCTGTCTATATCTTTCAGTACTGTACCATCATTAGCTATAATAATGATCCGATTGGAACTGGAAGTCCCCGATCTATCGTAATAGCTAAAAACAACTCCTCCAGTATAACCGTACATATCACTTTCAACAGCGTAATTATCACTTTTGGGTGCATAGGTCCAAATGATTTTCCCACTTTCGGTATCGATTTTCTGAATATAGGTATGACCTTCAGGATTGGCATCTGGCAATCCTGTAATATACAAACTCGTACTATCTTGGTATCCGATATCAGCTTTAAAATAAAGACGATCTGGTGTGAGATCAACAAATTTTGTAATCCGAGGTTCTTTCACCAATTTCTTTGTATATGGAAATGAACCGTAATAAATACCAGACTTCTTTGGATATTGATACACCTTCTGCCAACTCACTTGATAACTATAAGGAAGCATGATCGGATAACCGGAATTGTTTTTATACCAATATTTTATCAATTGGATTTTCTCTTCTGGATAATCACTGCTTTTTTCGGAAAATGCATAATAAACAGACGTTCTAGCACCTGGCAACAGGCTGGAAAGCCCTGTACCGGCCTCACGTCTCTGCATATGATCTTTATAGATTTTTCGAACTAAAGGGTAATAGTAGTATTCCTTCCCATCGTTGGTCATGATATTAAAACCATCTCCTTCCCGATCTTGTGTAAATTTTAAAGTAGCTATACCAGAAGAAAATTCAGGAACATCACCAAAAAAGGTATTCGTTACATCTATGACTTCATTTTTTGCCGGATCAATTTTATATACCTTATTGCTCTTATCAGCACAGATATAAAATCCACCATCGCTAAAAACCCTAGTTTGTATATAAAAATCATCTTTCCATCCTGGAAGTGGGATATCATTAACTATTTTCTCTTTTAATGGATCATAAAAACGTGCAAAATATTCAGCACCTTCCCGAGAAAAAGCATCTTTGCTACGATTAATAATAAAAAGAAACATCGGATTTTTACTATTATATGCTGTAAATGCTAAATATTCCTTGATTCGATCTACATATTCCTTTTTCTTAGGTGAATCGTCGGAAGAGACTAAAGTCGAAATACCTCCACTTTTGTTTCCACAGGTTCTGATGATACTGCTAAAAATTACAAAAAACAAAATGCCAGCTACAACAAAAAATAGATACTTTTTGGTTTTCGGATCTAGTCCATTAAATCTTCCGTCGCCGTATTGATGCTTTACATTAACGTTAATATCGTCATTATCCAAAAAGTACTCAGTGCCACAATTGTTGCAGATATAATGGTCTTCTTTAATATTCTGCTTCTTAACACTACCACAATGTGGACATTTTAACGCCTTAATTTGTTTTGCCATGTTCTCTTTACAGATTATAATACTAAAAATATAAATAATATCTCATGTCTGTGAAATAATTATTCAAATTAAAGATTAGCTATCAAAATAACCAGAACAGTAGAGCGATTAAATCCTTTCTGATTTTTGATAGTTTCTTCCTTATCATTACAGTTTAAAGTTTAAACCAGTTTACATATGCGGTTTTTATGCGTTCTTACTTGGCTTTTGTTTCCATTCGCTGGTGCCAGAATGTTAATTCCTTAAAATAGGTTGTTTTAATTTGCTGGAAATACAGAAGCAACGTGTCATGATAACGTTAAATATAGCCTGATATCGGTTTATATAAGTGCAACATTTGAAGTTAAGCACCATCAGACAATAAAACAACTTAGATTTACCGCAAGATATAAATACCTCTTTTGTACCATAAGGCTACATGCTAGTATCCCGCTTTTAACAAAAGTCGTAACTGCGCCGTACTTGCACCACCCTTGCACCGTCCATACACAAGGAAAAGGACGGTGCACCTGCGGTACAGGTACTGTGCAACTATGGGAGAAATTAAAAGCGTGTTAAAAGAAGGTACGAACAACGTTAAAAGAAGATCCGAATAATGGTATGCGCGATTTGGAGCATTTAAGGCGCTTCAGGACTATCATATACAGAACATAGTTGACGGGACCTCCGATTTAAAAATCTGTTGTGACAAATACTGCAATCAAGGGATTTAAGAATCTTTAATAACGACACTGGATCTGCAAATCCGTAAATCAAAAGATACAAATCAATCCGATTAAGTAGCTGCTATGATTTTCATAATTTTGTACATTTGATTATATAAATTAAAATTTTTAGAAAGACGGACGTTAGCAGTATCGATTATAACCTCAATAAAAAAAATGACATCAACAAACTAAATAATTAATATCGCATGAAGAAAAGAATACCATTAATTTCCTATTTTATAATTTGTATTATAAATATATCTTTTGCTCAAAATGAATGCAATTGTCAAATGGCATTAGAACGTTTAATAACTAAAATAGAAGTTGATTATCCAGGTTTTAAGCAAAAAACTGATGGAAAATTCGATTTATACAATAATCATAAAGCTTTAGTTATTGCAAAATCCGACACTACCACTAATATCAACTGTATCAAGGTGTTAAATGACTATGTGTCTTTTTTTAAAGACGAGCATATTTACATCGAAACAAGTATAAAAAACAAAAATGAAAACGAAAATTTGGGAGAATCAAAACCGAAAGAAAAAGAGGTAGATGGAAAGTTGTTAGCATCAAATGTTTTTTATATAAAAATCCAAAGTTTTAAATATGACAATATTACCCCTGTACAGGAGCTCATAAAACTAAATCAAAAGAAAATTGAAAAATCTAAGGCACTGATTATTGATATAAGAGATAATTTTGGTGGTACTGAAGATGTTTATCAACCACTACTACCGTATATTTTAACAAATCCTTTGCGAATAATGAATGTCGAATTTTTGTCTACGAATACACTTATTAATGGCTTGCGAGATTATGCGATGCAAAACGTCCATAAAGACTCTTTAAAAGCAATTAGCCAAATTGAAGATGGACTAAAAGAATATAAAGATAATTTGGGCAAATTTATATTATATGATGGTAAAAAAGTGACGATTGATACGATAGCATTAAAATCAGAAGCACCTAAACAAATAATTATTTTAGCAAATAAAAATGTAGCAAGTGCCGGAGAGAATTTTTTATTTTCAGCACGTCAAAGTAAAAAGGTGAAAATTTTGGGAACACCTTCAATGGGAGTGTTGGATTATGGTTCGATAAGAGAGTTTAAGTTTGGTTGCGAGAATTATACACTATACCTACCAACTTATCGTTCAGCAAGACTTCCTCAATATCCAATTGACAACATAGGAATTCAGCCTGATGTGTATTTAGATGATACAGTTGGAGATTGGTTGAAATTTGCGCTGAATTATATTAATGAATAAGATGAATATTGAGAACAAAGGTTCTTTTTATCAGTTGGGTTGAAAAACAAAATTCATAGATCGCTTTTTTATACCTTAATTGATAATCTATAGCACACAACTTTTATTGCGGTTTTGGATAAAAGTTGTGTTACTATAAAACATCCACAATTTTGATTGCCTAAATCTTAAGGTGGATTCACCACTCCAGGTATCCCCAAAGTAATTGAGCAGGGTGATGATCATATTCTGATTGCTGTACGCATTTCTACACTTCAAGAAACAAGTACATCGTATTATTTAATAAAATACAATTCTTTTTTTGCTTCATGTTTGTATTATTTTAACTTCTTTAGGTGCTTTGATCACTGTTTTGATACGTCCATGTTCTTTCACATGCTTAACATATATCTGCCCATAAGGTGTTGGAAATGTTCCTTCTGCCCAATTAAGATCGCCTAAATTAGGTTTAACAGTATATGCCCTTCCACCTGGTTGCGCTACTTTAATTCCTAATACATGCTCAGATAACCACGCTGTTGGTCCTGAAGCCCAGCCATGTGCTAAGCTATGACGAAAACCTTTATAACAGTAAGCTCCAAAATCTGCATGTATATCCGATTTTCCTTCTGGTACAAGCTCATCAATACGACTGGCATTGGGCAACCAATCCATATTAAAATCTTCCCAGAATGTTGTCGCTCCTAGATCCAGCATAGCACCCCAATAGGTCGAGATAATTTCCATAGCCTCTTGATACTTTCCTGCTTTCGCCATTGCTTCGAGCATGTAATAACCGTAAAAGGTTGAAAAATTTTTCGCCCCTCCTATAGATAATACCTCCGTATACGCTTTTTTTGCATCGATTAATCCGACTAATGACATCAATGCAGCGGCTTGTTTTGAATGATGGAGTGGCGGAATATATTTTCGCATCTGCGCAACTGTTTCGTCACATCTATTTTTTGAACTATCATCACCTAATATCTGAAAGAGAGCCGATGCATTCTCCAATGATCTTATAGTTAGTGCTTGAAGACCTGCATGTACAGCTGCACTATCCTCACTTGATGGCCAATCTAAAAATCGAGCGCCATCCATCCGTTCTTTTCCATTAACAACCTTCCCAGTAATTTGCTCAACCAATCCTTGTAAATAAGGTTGCTGCTCCTTTAAATATCCTAAATTCCCATAATTCATATACCAATCATATTGCAAGATAATCCACCACATCGAATAACTACTATGTCCAGACATCCAATTGGGTAGCGGTGTCGATTCTCTCGCAAGATCTAAACTTCTGGGGACAACTTCGTTATACCCAAATACGGTATTGACAGTAGATACTTCAGGGTGAAGATCTCCTACCCAAACTAAACGATCCCTTTTTATACCATCCCATAAATAGTCTTGCATGTTAACGTGTACAGTGTATGCACCTACTTCCCATATTTTATTAAGTCTTTCATCACTGCTTTGAAAGCTCCCTAGATAGGGAACATCTCGAAAGGTAGCTACAGCCCTTACTTCTCGCAAATGTAATTCAGCATTAGGTTCTAAAAAATCAATACGTACAAATCTGAAACCAGATTCACCAGATCGATTGCGACCAAGCCACGGTACTTGCATCATAAAATCTCGTATTGCATGGTCATTAGTAGCACCTATAACGCCAATTTCGGACATTGCTTCACTAACCGATTCCCCGAAACGTATACGAACATTTTTCGGTAAATTATTGCCCCCCCACATGCCTGTGATGATTTCAACAGATGCATTCATCTGAATACCAAAGTCTAATAGTATGCTAGTCCCTATTTGATTATTTTCATTTTTAAATACAACAGTATTGGGGTTGTATAAATTTGCCTGACCATTACCTCTTTTTAATAAATTTGTAGCATGTATCACATTTCCCTCTTTCCATACGATACGAGTAGGATAAACATATGCAGATGTTAATGGGCTCACTTGATTAAACTTATCACTTAATTTATTTTGCGCATTGATCTCACAAAAGCAAAAAATAAGCATTAAGAAACTTAAAATAGCACGGTTTGAATTCATAATTGGATACTTATAAGTATTAAATGTATTAAATAAATAAGAGGCTACTATCCTGTACTTTCATGATGGACACATAAATTTCAACTACTTAAGACCAAAAAGTTTTTTTCTGTATTGGAGAATCTTTAGCACAAAACCAAAGCTTTATAAACTCTAATTAAAGCATAAAGGCATCCTTCACTTGTAGGTCTCACCACTATGGAATATTGCCAAGACATTATTAGCTTCAAGCATAAGCAAAAATAAGTGTCTATAGGAATGCTTGCCAAAGACCTGTAACTTACCCAACATATTTATTCTCATTCTCTCGTAAAAGCAGTTATTAAAAATATATTAACCATAATTGGCTTATATCTCTATGATGAGCTTATTTTCATAAATAAGATTTCTGTTTGAGGTAAAAACTATCTTCAAAAAAAGTTTCCACACACTAAACTTCTGATTATTTATTAGAACGGCCTTATAGAAAATAGGATTAAATTTATATATTTATTCTATCTAAATCATTTATTATAAAACCATTGACCAGTATGAAACGCAGAAAATTTCTTCAATCTTCACTAACTGCAGGTTTAGCAACAACTATAATTCCAGTAATAGGAGCCGATAATAATGCAACTGAGCAGGAAATATATGAATGGCGTGAATACGAAATACGATTCGGTTCTGACCAGCAACAACTGGACAATTATTTTAAATCTGCCCTTATTCCCGCACTGAATAAATATGGTGTAAAAGCAGTTGGTGTATTCAAAGAATTGGTTCCATCTGAGCCTGCCAAATTTTACTTATTAACCCCTTACTCTTCTCTTGACAATTACCTATCCGTCAATACAAAAGTAAAAATGGATGCAGATTACATTGAAAATAGCGCTACATATAACAGTATTCCCGAAGACAAAGCGCTATATGATCGTTTTAAATCTTCCTTAATGATTGCCTTCGAAGGTTGGCCTAAAATCACTATTCCATCCGATAAATCGCGGATATTTGAGCTAAGAACATATGAAGGCTACAGTGAAGATGCTGTAAAAAGAAAAATTAAAATGTTTCATGATGGCGAATTTCCTATCTTCAAAAGAGCAAAATTAAATCCGGTATTCTGTGGTGAAGTGATTGCAGGCGACAGGTTACCTCGTCTCACCTATTTGATCACCTGTAAGAATATGGAGGAACGTAATAAGGGATGGGTTGATTTCATTGCTGATCCTGAATGGAAAAAATTAGTGTCCGATCCTCAATATGCAAATACTATTTCTAAAATTAACAATACATTTTTAATACCCACAACTTACTCTCAGGTTTAAAAGCAAAATCTTATCTTTCTAAAATTCAATAATTTGATTCTACCACATTACTATCCCCATCCGCACATACATGAAAAATTTCCAGGAATAAGCATATGTAAATACGGAATCAACCAAATTTTTAAACAAACGAAAAATAAATTTGCATGGATTAATTAAATAATTAAATTTGATCAACCATATATGACAACATGAATATAGACCTTCCCGAAAATCAAGATTTTAAATTTATTATCACGAATTTATATACAAGACCTAAGTGGTTCTTTAGATTTACACAAGAGCACTGGTATAATAAGTATGCTTGGCTTCTACTTTACCTAGCGCTATTAGGAAGTCAATTTGGAAGAATATCCTCGGGTAAACTCAATATTGAAAGTTGGACAGAACTTTTCTTCAAAGTTATAATTTTTGGGTCGGGCATTAGCTTACTTTTTTACATAATGTTTGCTTACATCTTAGCTGGTACTGCAAGATGGCTAAAAGGTATAGCAAGTGCAGCAGATATTCTCCGCGTTATTGCCTATTCATCCATACCAGGGATAATCGTATTACTATTGTATATCATCGGATCTCTGATATATGGTATTTCCTTTTTCAGTATATCATTCTGGGTAAATAATGAAAGTTGGTCCCAAACAATCTTTAAAATATTTTTGATGACAATAAATGGATTTGTTGGCATAAATATCGCCATATTTATGGTCTTAGGAATAGCTACAGTTAATAACTTCAGTATATGGAAAGCTATTCTAAGCATGATTTTACCCGTGATCATATTGGTAGTTGTTTTTGCTGTAATAGCATCCTTGTTTTAACAAAATCAATCACTTAATTCTTCGCAAACACTAAGAAAGAGATAATATCCAAAAATGATCATGGAAAATGCATGATCCAAATTTCAAATCCAACTAAACCCAGAAACATATGCAAAACGATTAAAATAACGATTTAAAATATATTTATTATGAAATATCTCGCTGTGTATTTTTACATGATCTTTTTCTGTTCCTGTCTAACGAATAATCAAGAATATCAAAAAAATATAATTGATCTAAAAAAACTTGATTTTAACACCTTCAATACGGAAGATTTTTATAGAAATTCAAATAAAGACGAAAATTTAAAAATTTCAAATAATAATCAATATGTAGAAATTAGTGATTTTGACAATGGCTGGGTTGAATTTCAAATAAAAAAATCATCAAATAATAATATAGTAGCTAAATTTGACAGTATTAATTTTTCAACCCTTAATGCAATTGCTTCAAAAGACGGGAAATTGAAAATAATTAATGCGGAGACATATCTAAAACCTGAAAGATTAAATAAACTATATCTGAATATCAAAGGTGTATATGGCAAAGAAACAAAAACTGATTCTAGTGATTATAATAAATATGTGCATATATACACCTACACCTGGGACGTTAAAGACAGAATAATTAAATTGATTTCTATTTTTGATCCGAGAAGTTCTGAAAATCTTGAAAAAATAAACGCTAAAATCCCGGATCAGGATTCAAAAATTGTTAATGAAAGACCTAAAACCATACTATTTGTCTGTAACAAGGAAAGCTTAAAAGATGTGCTTAAATTAAATAATACCGACAATAATTGGGCAAAATTTAAGTAATAACGAATTCTGAAATTTCTTTATCAAGCTACTCTTAAGCGAAGTATGCTTTATAAAAATAAAATTGGTTCTCAAAAATATCCTTACTCCATTAAACTTTTATCACGAACTTGTCTTTCTTCTGATACTTTGAATAAGTATTGATGATAAAATGGTAAGCTAAACTTTGATGCAAAAACAGAAATGCTATACCATATTTTGATAGTTCTTTCAATTATTGTTTTATAATAAAAATGGAATTTGTTATCTTTGTGGAAAGCTGATAAAAATAAGCTATAAATATTAATAACCCGCTCCTATAGCTCAGTCGGTTAGAGCGTCAGACTCATAATCTGCAGGTCACTGGTTCGAGCCCAGTTGGGAGCACTACTTAAAAAAATCCTCATCAAAAAATGAGGATTTTTCTTTTTTATAAAGCGTAATAAGTAAATAATCCTAAAAATTATCTCCATTAAACTCTGCGATATTTAGAATAATACAGGTCTTCTCATGGTTAATTATTTAAATACTTTCACCTTTAAGCAGTGACCAATTTCCAAAAATAAACTGTCGCAGAGAGACGGTAATCAAGTTTTCATCATTCAGAAGCGATTTCACATGAAGTAATAGCGACAACCTCAGTTTTTTCGTCTTTTAATTCTTTAACCATTAAATACCTCAATATACCCATAGCAACAATAGCATAACCCGCCAAGATGGCTAAACTTAAATGATCCACTGCCAGTGTTGAGGGGAAAAGCTGACTCATTAAAGTCATAAATGACAATCCGATTCCCGCTCCCAAAAAATAGCTTGTACTGGTTAAACTTGAAGCAACACCATAATGAACGGCCTCTACATCACGAATACCTAAAATTGATAAACTTGTAAAACAAATCGTCATTCCAATCCCTGAAATACATGCTGCCCCAAATAAAACAGTTTGTAGGGGATGATCTAAATAAATGGATACTAGTAAAGATAAAGCACCTAATAGCATAAAAGACCAGCCCAGGATACCCATTTGCGCAGGATAAAATTTTCGGCAAATATAAGGCAATATAAATTTAGCTACCAATGCAGACATAATACTGAAAGGAACCAGCATTAAACCTGCAGAAGCGGCGCTGTGATGCATATCTTTCTGAAGCATCAAAGAAATCAAAAATAAAAATCCTATAAAGAATGCGCCTAGTGTAAAAAACGCAAGATTTGAAGCCATTAATGATTTATACCTGAATAATTTGAGATCAATTAATGGCTGTGATACTGTTCTTAAACGATGGATCACAACACTCAGTAAAAGAATAGCCAATAGCAATGAACCAACTATCAATATTGGACTCTCTTTGATGTGTATGAGTTCATGTGTCCCATAGGTTAAACTTAAGAGTCCTAAGACAAGCAGTAATCCGGAAATACCGTCTGTCTTCTGAACATTTTGAGCCTTTTCATCTGTAGGTAAATAATAATATGCTAGAATTAATGTGATCAAAAGAATCGGTACATTAATCAGAAAAACCCAGTGCCAGCTTAAGTAGGTACTGATGAGCCCTCCCACTGATAATCCACTTCCCGATCCTATTGCTGCAAAAGAACTAAAAACTCCCAACGCACGGTTCCTTTCTTGGTTTTCGGTAAAAGTATTGGTGACAATTGATAAGGATGACGGCATAATAAAAGCAGCGCCAAGCCCTTGCAAAGCTCGGAATAAAGCCAGTACCTCAAAATTAGGTGAAAGCCCTGCTCCTAGTGAGGCTAACATAAAAATCATTCCCCCTAAAAGAAATAATTTTTTACGTCCTATCTCATCAGAAAGTTTACCTCCAATAATCAGAAAGCCTCCAAAAAACAACACATACAGGGTCTGTAACCACTGAACCTTTTCTGCTCCGATATTAAATTGCTCTTGAATAGAGGGAATAGTGAGATTAATAATTGCGATATCCAACGCTTCAACAAAAGTTCCTATCGATGCCAGTATTAATATTAAATTTCTCCTTGTTCCCATACCATTCAAATTTCCTGCAAAATTAAAATTATTGGAACATACTATAAAATTACTTCTTAAATTTGGAACAATTAATTAATTTAGATAAATTACAAAGAACAAATAAACTTTAAAAACTATTTAACCACCAAATATTAGAACAAATGCCCTCAGAAAATTATACTCTAGATGAAAAAGATCTTGCTATTCTGCGCTTATTACAAAAAGATGCCAAGCTTAGTGTGCGTGATCTTTCAGCACAGATCAATCTTAGCTCTACTCCAACACATGAACGAATTAAGCGCATGGAAAAATTGGGGATTATAAAAGAATACACCGCAGTATTAGATCGCAAAAAAGTTAATAAAGGAATGATGGTCATCTGTATGATTGCACTAAATGCCCACAATAAAAAAACAGCAACGAAATTTATAGAAGAAGTATGTAAATTGAATGAAGTTGTCGAATTTTACAACATCAGTGGTGATTTTGATTTTATGCTAAAAATATTGGCTCCAAATATGGATGAATTTCATGATTTTTTCGTTAATAAGCTATCTGAAATAGATGGTATCGGACAAACAAAAAGTATTTTTGTTATGAATAGTATTAAAGAGCGTACTCAGATTATCTATTAAAAGTCATTTGCATACGCACTAATTTTAGATAAAAATCTTTAAAATATCGTGTGCCATATGCGATAAGGTCATACCAAAAATATTTAGCAGTTCTATAAAATCTCAATTCCAAGTTCTCGGTATACCTGAAGCGCAGTATGATGAGGATCTGCCTCAGTAAGAATAGTATCCAGATCAGTCACAGGCCCTATACAAAAAGCTTCCGCTGTGCTGGTTTTTTCTATGGTAGACAATGCAACTGTTTTAAGAGCCTGTGCAATCATTATTTTTTTAATTTGTGCATCTTCATAATCTTTAGCTGTTATCCCAATGACATGGTGGATACTACATACGCCAAGGAAACAAATATCAGCTCGAACTGATTTCAATGTATTAATTGCATCTTCACCGATTGCGGTAAAAGAAACTTTACAGAGGCGGCCTCCGGCAAATATCACTTCAACGTTGGGATGATCTTCCAGTACACTAACTACCGGAAAACTATTGGTAACGACCGTTATTTTTAAATTTTTAGGCAGACAGGCTGCTAATGCCACAACAGAGGTCCCACCATCAAAAAATACCACATGCCCATCCCTTAAAAAGCTTAAGGCCTTTAAAGCAACAGCCTGCTTTTGTCCCAAATCGTATTTTTCACGATCCCTATAATGATGTGGACTAGGAGAATTAGCCAATGCCCCTCCTCTTACCTCTTTTAGAAGACCCTGAGATCCCAACACCTTAATATCGCGACGTACAGTATCTTCGGATACGTTTAATAGTATACTAAGCTGTTCGAGGCGAACTTTATTCTCCTTAGAAAGCTGCTTTAATATGAGCTGTAAACGTTCTTCTCTTACCATATCTCTTTATATTATATGCAAATATATAAAATAATACTTTGCAATATATTGCAAAGTATTGCAATATTTAGTATCTTTATTGCAAAACTTATTAAATATGAGAAAATCAATAGCTATTGATATGGACGGCGTCATCGCCGACACGGAACCCCATCTTATTGAATGGTACAAAAATGAAACGGGCATTTCTTTGACCCCTCAACTCATAAATGAATTAGGAGAAGATGCTGCTTTTGCTGATAAAACAGCACTGCACAAAGTACTTCATACCCAATCATTCTTTAGAACAGTACCTGTAATGGACAAAGCAGTAGAAAATGTCACATTATTAATGGAAGATTATGAGATTTTTATTGTTTCTGCAGCTATGGAATTTCCCTTGTCTTTGTATGAAAAGAGAGAATGGCTACAAGAACATTTCCCTTTTATTAGCTGGAAGAATATTATCTTCTGTGGTGATAAAAGTATCATCGATACAGATTATATGATCGATGATTATTGCAAAAATCTTGATTTCTGCAAGGGAAAAGCGCTAATGTTTAACGCCTACCACAATGCACATATCAATCATCATATCAGGATCAATCATTGGGATGAAGTGCCTAAACTGCTTAAAACACTCACTTATAGTACTGAAAATATACTGTAAAGTATATTTTCAGTTTTTGAATATCAATTAAAATTTAAGCGCTCAGCCCATTTTAATGAGGTTGGCAATACTACATTTGAAAATTCAATGTGTATTACACGCCTTTTCTTATTATTGACTGTTCTCTTCGAGCTATGTAGCAACAATGGCTTCATTAACATTACTCCACCTTGCTTAACAGAACAAGTCGTTTCAGTCTCAATATCCCAATTTATTTTTTCAGGTCGATAAATTCCCTTGACATGTGATTTAGGGATAACCTTTAAAGCGCCATTATTTTCATCGGTATCATCAAGATGAATTCTTATAGCTGTAATATTTTCTAATATGTCAATTGTCGGTTGCACTGCATATTGATTGTGTTTGGTTGTCCAAGGTCCAAAATTTTCAATTTCTATTTTCTTATCCACGGAAATAGTTAAATCTTGATGATAAGATACGTACCAGTTAGAAGTCTCAGGTTTATCAAAATAAATGCTCTTTACTACGAAAAAATTATTGCCGATCATTTTTTGCAAAAGTGACCTAAAATTATCAGTAAATATTAGTGAAATGGTTTCTGGAATTTCTTTCAGAAACTGTCTAATGGCAAATAAGTCCTTAGTTTTTCTGAATGTGTCTTTTGAAGTGTCAACTTTATTAATTGCATCAATAATACTATTTATTTCTTCTTTAGAATAGATATTGTCAATCACATTGAAACCATGATCTAAAAGATCTTGCCTATTTTTTTCAAGATCTTCCATATTACTAGCATTTTTCATTATTGAACTTTGAGATTACATAAACGCATAAAAAATTTTGCCAAATACAATTTACTAAAGATAATAAAAAACAATATCAAAGCTTTCTATTCTGGGTCTTTCGAATTTTGACCTTATACAATGAAAGCTAATAAGAAACTTTTCGATATCATATCTTAATTATTAAATAATGCACTACATCAAATTACTATTTTTTTAGTCACAATCACAGGGAGTAATAAGTTCAATTGTAGTAAAGCTTTTATTTAAATCTTGCTAGCAAAACTTGTAAAATCCAACATTCTTTTTACTATAAGCTCAAACTCTAAAGCATTAATTCCATTCCTATAGGGATGATTAAATAATGATCATTTTAATGAAACGTCGTTATTTATTTAAAAATCTACGGAAACTACTACGCATAAGTTAAGCTAAAAAATGCTATAATCCATTAGATTGTCACTGTTGGCATAAAGAGAAAGAGGTGATTGCTTAATTTCAGTGCAGTCTTTTTAACATGAGTTTTTCTGTCGGCAATCCTTCTTCGAAACCTTTAAAATAGGTCTTAAATCCTAACTTTTCTAATATTTTTTTTGAAGCCAGATTATGAGGATCAATAATTCCAATAATATCTAATTGGGGAAATAATCTATTTGCTGTATCTATTACCGCTTGACCAACAGCACATCCATAACCCTTCCCCCAAAACTCCTTATTTATGACATACCCGATTTCAAGGACGTTACAATCATTACTGCTATATGCTAACTTACAATATCCGATATACAGATTTCCGTTGTCAAATACTTTAAAATAACCCAGATCATCTTCATTACGATTGACTTCAAGTATCGCCTCAAACTTTTCCTTAACCTGAACTTCTGTCCAGCCTTTTCCAGTAATATATTTCATAATCTCATCATCAAGGAGTAGCGGTTTAAATAGATCAAAATCATCCGATGTATACTTAACAAGTGTTATATTCATTGCAGTTTTTTCGTAAAATATACATGATCTTAACTAAATTTGACACTAAAAACTTTAAAAATCCATTCAATAAAAATTAAAGCACTTATTTTTAAAGAATTAATAGGCGTTTCCTGAGACTTTAGTGGTGAGAAATTAGTAATCAATATCGCTTTGAATACCAATATTAAAATTTGAAATGGACTAAAAAATTTTAGAAGCGAACTTCTTAAATAATGCGAAAAAACTCGCAGATAAATTTGAGAAATCACCAGACTTTCTGCGGGATCGACCATTTGTCGATGAATAGTAAAGAATCTATTTTACGAAATACTGAAGAGATTATGGACTATAATAAGTACCACTTGATCCAATTTTTTTTATCCGAAAAATAATCCTTGATTTTGTATAGCGTTTATATTGTATGGTAATGAAAAGCATAAGCTAAATCAATTATTAAAAAAAGGATAACGAGCTAAAAAAGTAGGAGCAACATTTTTTAATTTCCTATTTATGGTCTTCCAAAGCTTTCTTCAACAATGAGGTAAATGTTATAAGTTCATTGGCTGAAAGATTTGACGAAAATTGCTTAGTTAAATTTTTTCTAAAGGTTTCAGAATTGTCAACAATGAATTTCCCGTTATCAGTTGCAGTTAAAATATAATTTCGCCTGTCTACCTCACTCTGTATTTGTTTTAGCAACTCATTTTGAATTAAAAACTTCAACTGCTTAGAAATAGCGGCTTGACTAACATTCAATGCTACTGCAATCTGTTTAGCAGTAGCATCTTTTTTTCGATACACAAACTCTATGATGTTATAATGGGTTGCTGTAATACCAATATAATCGCCCTTATTCATGTTCGCCAAAATGAAACATTGGAAGTCTGTAAATACAGTAAAAAATTCTTTTTCAATCTTTTTCATAAAAAAAACACTTAACTTAGTTAAGTAGTTGCAAAGTTAAGTAAATTAGTTATGAATAATATTATTATAACAAATGCTAGGCAGAATAATCTCAAAAATGTTTCTCTTCAAATCCCGAAGCATAAAATAACGGTATTTACGGGTATCTCGGGTTCAGGAAAATCATCACTCGTATTTGAAACAATTGGCGCAGAGGCACAACGTCAGATAAATGAAACACAGAATAGTTTTATACGTACACGAATGCAACATTATGGTATACCGGATGTCGATAAGATTGAAAATCTGAATGTCCCCATTATTATCAATCAAAAGAGAATAGGCGGAAATGCGCGTTCAACAGTTGGTACCATAACTGATATCTACGCGTCTTTACGATTGCTATTTTCTAGATTAGGTTCGCCATTTGTAGGTTATTCTAATGTTTTTTCATTTAACAATCCACTCGGCATGTGCCTTAACTGCGAAGGTTTGGGTTATGAGCAAACTATTAATATTAATACTTTCATCAATAAAGAAAAATCCCTAAATGAAGGCGGAATTCAGTTTCCCACTTTTCAACCTGGAGGATGGAGGTTAACTAGATATACTTTGTCAGGATATTTTGATAACGACAAGAAAATAAAAGATTATTCAGATAAAGAATGGGAAATATTACTTTATTCAAAAGAACATAAACCTAAAAACCCAAATAAAGATTGGGGAAAAACAGTGAAATATGAAGGGCTCATACCACGTATTGAAAAAGCATTTTTAAAAAAAGATTCAAAAGAAAATACAACCCGAAAAAATGACCTTCAACACATTACCACAAGCAGAATATGCGCAGTATGCAAAGGTAAAAGATTAAATAAAAAGGTACTCTCCTGTAAAATAAATGGTAAAAACATAGCCGATTGTACTGCTCTTTCAGTTGACGATTTAATGGAATTTATTCAATCGATAAACTCAAACACCTATGATATTATTGTAAAAGAGCTTATTAAGAAATTAAATAATATGATTAACATAGGCCTGCAGTACTTAACCCTCGATAGAAAAACAGATACGCTTTCGGGAGGAGAATCCCAACGGATTAAAATGGTAAAAAGTCTAGGCAATAGTTTAGTGGATCTACTGTATATTTTTGATGAACCGAGCATTGGGCTTCATCCAAAAGATTTACAAAATATTACTTCCATTATTGAACAAATTAGAGATAAAGGTAATACCATTCTGATTGTTGAGCATGATCCAGATTTAATCAAGATCGCAGATTTGATCATTGATATGGGACCCGGATCAGGAAAAAATGGCGGTGAAGTTATCTATAAAGGAACTTTTAAAGAACTTAAAAATTCATTAGGAAAAACGGGCTTATATTTTGCAAAGAAAACCAAAATTAAAACTGATCCAAAAATTGGAAAAGAATATCTAGAAATTAAGCAAGCGACCTTACATAACTTGAAGGGTATTGATTTAAAAATCCCTAAAAATATTATGACAGTAGTCACTGGCGTTGCAGGCTCAGGAAAAAGTACATTAATCAGCAAAGTTTTGCCGGATTACTATAAAGATGCTACAATTATCGACCAGTCCTTATTTACAGCTAGTCCCCGGTCAAATTTACTCACTTACTTGAATCTATCTGATAAGGTCAGAAAATCATTTGCTCGAGCCAATCAAGTTTCTGATAAAAAATTCAGTAGGAACAGTGAGGGCGCCTGTGAAAACTGTAAAGGACTGGGCATGGAGCGGATAGACTTAGCATTTATGGATGACATTGAGCAAGTCTGTGAAGTTTGCTGTGGTTCAGGATTTAATCCCCAAGTATTGGAATATAAATACAAGGGTAAAAATATATTTGATGTACTGAACTTTACTATACCGGAAGCTATACAATTTTTTGATGATCAGATATACCTTGAAAAGTTTGAAATACTTTTAAAATTAGGCTTAGATTATCTCACACTCGGACAACGTATGGATAGCTTTTCTGGGGGAGAAAGACAACGTTTAAAACTCACGAAAGAATTAAACAACACAAATAAAATCATCATTATGGATGAACCCAGTACAGGACTACATCCAAGTGATACGGAAAAGTTACTATCTCTTTTTGAGGAATTAATTGAAAGAAATAACACATTAATTATAGTAGAACATAATTTGGAAATTATTGCTCAGGCAGATTGGATTATCGATATCGGTCCGGGTGCTGGTAAATATGGAGGTAATGTTATTTTTGAAGGTACCGTAGAACAACTTTTAAAAAATAAAAAATCGTACACTGCCGAATATCTCAAAAAACATTTAAAATGGAAATAAAAATAATCGACTATAATTCCCTTTTATTTAACTCTTTGTATTCGTTAAAAACCCGGTGAAATAGAAAAAATAAAAGCCGCAATAATACGGCTTTTATTTTTTGTTAAAATTTAATCCTTATTTCCCCTGTCTGCTTAGAATAGATTCCATCTCAGCCATGACTTTATTAATTTTTGCAATCGTCAAATCAAAAGGTTCAGAAGTATTCATATCCACACCTGCATCGACAAGAAGATCAACAGGATATTTGGTACTTCCCGAAGCTAAGAAATTCAGGTATTTCTGACGATCTGCATCCGTCCCACGCAGGACTTTTTCGGAAAGAGCTGTTGATGCAGTAAAAGATGTCGCATACTGATAAACGTAAAAGTTATAATAAAAATGTGGAATGTAAGACCATTCTGATTTCACATTGTCATCAACGACACAAATATTTTGATCATGACCATAATACTTTTTCGTTAGAGCAAGATACATCGTATCAAAGTCTTCTCCAGTGAGTGCCTCCCCCTTTGCTACTTTATCATGGATCATATATTCGAACTCAGCAAACTGAGTCTGACGGAACAATGTTCCTTTTGCGCCTTCAAGATAATTTCCAAGAATAGCAAGTCTTGTTTCATCGTCCTTTATCTGCTTCAGCATATAATCATTCAATAACTCTTCATTTAAAGTCGAAGCCACTTCTGCAACAAAAATTGAATAATCTGAGTTAGCATAATGTTGCTTCTTATTGGTCAAATAACTATGCATGGTATGTCCCAATTCATGAGTCAGCGTAGACATATCATTGTACTTGCCGTTATAATTCATGAGGATATACGGATGTACATCGTACCCAGAACCATTAGAATATGCACCTGACCTTTTTCCTTCGTTAGGATACATGTCAATCCATCTTTCTTCGAATGCTTTTTTGGAAACTTCTATATAATCAGTCCCTAAAGGCTTCAAAGATTTCAAAATATTCTCTTCAGCTTCTTCTACCGTATAAGATAAATCGACTTTCGCAACCAAAGGAGCATAAAGATCATAATAATGCAGTGTATCCACTCCCATCATGCGTTTACGGAGGTTTAAATAACGATGAAAGGTCTTCAAATTTCCATTTACATTTTTTATAAGATTATGAAAAACATCTGTCGGAATATTACCGCCATCTAATGCCATTTTTAAGGTACTGTCGTAGTTTCGGGCTTTTGTTGCAAACAATGCCGCATTGATATTTCCATATAACTGCGCTCCAAATGTTCTTTGAAACTCATTCAGTTTACCAAAATAAGTGGCAAATGCTTTACTCCGAACTCCACGGTCTTCACTCGCTCTATATAATGCAAAATTAGCAGCGTTAAGCTTTACGCGTTCACCGTTCAAATCGACCTCTGGATATGGAAACTCAGCATTTATAAAGGTGCTATAGATATTGGCTGCATTACCGGACATTAAAGAAGAATATGCCAATACTTTTTCAACTTCTTCAGAACCTCTATGGGCGCGTTTGCGAAGTAAATCTGTCAGGTAAAACTTATAAGTTACCAACGCTTTTTCTTTTGCCAAAAATGCGCTAAGCTGATTTTCTTTTAAAGTCAGCAATTCCGGTTCCAGGTATGAAGTCAAAGCGCCATATTCTGAAAAAAGCTGTTGCAATTCTTGATTCATCCCTGCATACTTAGTTACTCGGGTATCTTGATCAGCTTTCATCGAAGCATAAGATGAGAGACGAGCCATATCCTTGATAAGCGAACTATTCAGCTCTAATGCTTGCAATAAAACGTTCGCAGATTGTGTAAGCTTACCTTTGTATAAAGCCACTTCTTTCATCTTTTGTTGTAAACGTTCCTTTTCTGTTTTCCAAACGTCATCTGTAGCATAAAGATGAGACAAATCCCATTTATATTTTTCAGGTAATTCTTCGCGAACTTTCATCTGACTTACTGCAATTGTTGTTGAGAACAGCATCACCGTTGTGATCAATTGTGTTTTTTTACGCATAATGTATGTAAATAGTGTTCCCAATTTACAAAACATCTTTTAGATTTTTATAGCACCAACAAGATCAGTCCATAATTTTATAGTGTAAACCATATCAGATTATAAATAAAGACACATAACATTAGAAGACGAATAATAATTGGAAACCGTTTACTCCAGCACAGTTTTTTCAAAATCGACTTCATTACCTAGATTTCAATAAAATAAACAGATAAATTTTATTAAACCTGATTATCATCAATATGGCAGTAGATTATTTAATTAAAAGCAGTATAATTTCAGACTTAACACAAATCATCATTGTAAGTCCACGAATTTATTTTTTCTAACATAGAAGTGGGATTAGTTTTAGGAAATACGTGCACACCACCATTTCGTTTAAATTCTTTAATCTCGCAAAAATCTGTAGTAGCTGTATATCCAAAAAGCTTAATTGATGGAAATCTTGCCGATATTTCACTAGCAGCAGCTACGCCTCCCATATTTGGCATATGAAAGTCAATGATACAAACTTCAGGTAACTCATCCTCGAATTCCAATCTTTTAATCAAATCTAGTCCATCACCGCAGATAAAGAAAAGATCAAAAACAGTATCTCTTTCGATGAGTAATTGTATCATATTTTGTTGAAATATACTATCATCTGTAAAAGCGAGTTTAATTGGATGATTCCTCATGTTTGTTTTTATTTCTATTAACTTATTCACGACAAAATTACCAACGTTCCTCCAGCGACAATACCATTATATCTTCTTAAATTATCACATGAAGACCAATTTTAAATGGATTGATATTAAAAAGCTTGTGTTTTCATATCATCTTTTCAGTATAAAATATTGAGATTTAAAAAAGTGATCCTACTTTATCTGTATCTTAAACAAAGAGGGGCAGCATAGTTTTTAACTAAAAAATATTCTTTTGACCTTTTTTAAAGACCAACTTTCCTTACCTCTGCCAACTGGGATATCAATTATAAAATGTACAAGTTTTCGCATAAATGGTACATTTTACTCAGAACTTATTTGACTAAATTTGCTCATGAAACAATTGATTTTCAACACTTATCATCACTTATTTAATACCTATGCAACATCTTATCTTACTTTTTTCATTCATTTTCCTAAACTCCTGTAATAACGATATGAATACTCATCCACAAACGAACTTACTGGAGGTAGTCCAGAAAAATCAATTGCTATTCGTTGAAGAGGAATTGAAAAAGGGTGCAAACGTTAATTTAACTGATAAAAATGGAAAATCCTTATTACTGATCGCAACACATAATAATAACTTTGAGATGGCAAAGTTATTGGTATCTTACAAAGCAGATGTGAATCAACAAGATAAAATTCAAGATAGTCCTTTTTTATATGCAGGAGCGGCAGGACACCTAAAACTTGTACAGCTCTATCTATCTCATGGAGCTCGATTTGATGTATTCAACAGGTATAATGGAACAGCCCTAATACCTGCCAGCGAACGCGGACATCTGGAGGTTGTGAAATTACTGGCCAACACAAAAGGATTTCCTATTAATCACGTCAATAGGTTAGGTTGGACCGCATTAATGGAAGCAGTAATCCTAGGTGATGGCACTCAAAAATTTGTCAACGTAATCCAAACACTGATTGATGCAGGTTGCAATATAAATATTGCTGATCATGATAAAAAAACCCCATTAGCACATGCTAAAGCCAAGGGGTATTCGGACATTGTTCAGCTACTAGAGAAAACGTCCAAAAAATAAAAATCAGCTTATATCAAGTTTACTGAATATTAAAACAAAGAAGGGTTTGACTTTATAAATAGCCAAACCCTTCTTATATTTTACATATATAAATTGAAAAAATACGCATTAACTGTTTTTTAAATAATCCCTTAAGACGTATTGTAAAATACCATTATTTTTGTAATATTCAATTTCAATAGCTGAATCCATCCGGGCCTGAACCTTAAATTCGGTTATTTTCCCATTCCGATGTATTGCTTTCACATCCAAAAGCTTATGAGGTTTTAGATTATCCGCAATTCCTGTAATATCAAAAACTTCAGTACCATCCAAACCTAAAGTGGCGGTATTTTGTCCATCAATGAAAACTAATGGGGCAACCCCCATACCAACAAGATTGCTGCGGTGTATCCTTTCAAAACTCTCTGCAATAACAGCTTTTACACCTAATAAATAAGCACCTTTTGCCGCCCAGTCACGAGATGAGCCAGACCCGTACTCCTTTCCAGCCAATACAATCAGTGGTGTATGCGTTTTCTGATATTCCATAGCCGTTTCATAAACTGTCTTTACCTCACCACTTGGAAAGTATATACTGAAACCGCCTTCTTGATCTACAATTTTATTTTTCATACGCACATTGGCAAAGGTTCCGCGCATCATGACTTCATGATTACCACGACGGGAACCGTAAGAATTGAAATCAGCTTTATTCACACCATGTTCTGCTAAATATTTTCCTGCGGCACTATCTTCACGGAAAGAGCCTGCTGGCGAAATATGGTCAGTTGTAACCGAATCACCTAAATACAGTAATACACGAGCACCTGTAATATTAGCCACTGGATCAGGATTTACCTGAAGGTTTTCAAAAAAAGGAGCTTCTTTAATATAAGTCGAACTTTTATTCCATTCAAAACGCTCGGCTAGATTTACTTCTAAATTTTTCCAGTCTTCAGAGCCATCAAAGATCACATCATAGACTTCCTGAAAATCGCTTTGTTTGACACAGTCATTGACTGTCTGGACGATTTCCTCACGGCTTGGCCATATATCTTTCAGATACACGGGATTTCCGTTTGGATCGTACGACAGTGGATCATTTATCAGATCAACATCGACCCTCCCTACTAAAGCGTATGCAACCACTAGCATTGGCGACATGAGAAAATTCATTTTTACCTGAGGGTGTACCCTAGCTTCAAAATTTCGGTTACCCGAAAGTACAGAGGCCACCACCAATTCTCCTTTATCTACGGCTTCCGCAATATGCGGAGGTAATGGACCAGAATTTCCAATACAAGAAGTACATCCATATCCCACAGTATGAAAGCGAAGAGCTTCCAGATCAGTACTCAAACCTGAACGCTCTAAGTACTGTGTCACGACTTTTGATCCTGGTGCTAGTGAAGTTTTTACCCATGATTTCGTACGCAATCCTTTTTCTATGGCATTTCTTGCCAACAATCCAGCGCCGATCATAACAGCTGGATTAGAAGTATTGGTACAGCTCGTAATAGCGGCAATAACAATACTACCATCGCTCAAAATAAATTCCTGGTTTTTATATTTAATTCGAACAGCCTGCATTGTATCCTGAACAACCTCCATTGTAGAATCTGTATTTTTTGGAACTTTACCAAAAGTAAATTCTGTTCCAGAACCGCCGTCAGCTAACCATGCCGATTCTTTTCTCTGATTCGGAAGACTATAATTACGCTGGTATTCCTGTTGCAACAGATTAGCAAACTGGCTACCAAGATCCTTAGCCAAGATTTTATCCTGCGGCCGCTTTGGACCCGAAACCGTTGGTTCTAATGTCGATAAATCAAATTCAACAATTGAAGAAAAATTAATTTCTTCGTGACCAGTTCTCCACAATAGGTTTTCTTTGCTGTATTCTTCTACGATCCTGATGTGTTCTGCTGTACGATTGGTTGTTTGCATGTACTCCAACGTCCGTTCGTCGATAGGAAAATAAGTAATCGTACACCCGAATTCTGGAGACATATTAGCAATAGTCGCTCTATCCGTAACTGTTAAATGGTCCAGACCATCTCCAAAAAGTTCAACAAACTTTCCTACTACACCTTTATCACGAAGTACTTTAGTAATCGATAATACCATATCGGTAGCCGTACAGATATCCGGTATTTTCCCGGTCAATTTTAATCCAATCACTTCCGGGCAAGTAAAAAATATAGGCTGTCCCAGCATAGCAGCCTCCGCTTCTATACCGCCGGCTCCCCATCCTACTACACCCAGACCATTCACCATAGGCGTGTGCGAATCCGTACCAACCAAGGTGTCCGGAAACAACCATCCCTCGCGTTCAATAATCCCCTTAGCAAGATATTCAAGATTGACCTGATGACAAATTCCCATCCCCGGAGGAACTACGGTAAAGTTTTTCAATCCATGCTGTGCCCATTTGAGCAATTCATAACGTTCCTGATTACGTTGGTATTCCAGTTCAACATTTTTTCCGTAAGAATAATCTGTTCCATAATAATCCACCTGCACAGAGTGGTCAATCACCAAGTCAACTGGAATTGCAGGGTTGATCTTTTGACCATCTTTTCCATGACGTACATATTCAGCCCGGAGCGAGGCCATATCCACTACAGCAGGAACACCAGTAAAATCTTGCATCAGAATACGAGCTGGCTTAAAAGGAATGTCCTTATCGACAGGAGCTGGTGTCCAGTTGATGAGTGTATGAATATGTTCGTCGGTAATGCTAAAACCATCGTAATTTCGCAGCACATTTTCAAGCAAAATGCGGATACTAAAAGGAAGATGACTTACAGAGCCTTCAGGAAGATTTTTAAGCGAACAATAATGATAGCTTTTCCCGTTTATACTTATTGACTTTAAAGATTTGGCGTTCGTTGTACTCATATTGACACGTTTTGTTGGTACATAAATTTACCTAATTAACTATTGAGAAGCAAAACAAATAACAACGAATAGAATATTAAGTTTTAATAGATTACTAAAGAGTAGAAATGTTACACTCATTATTTAAACCCACAGTCGCATTTTCAAAATGAATGAGAAAAATATAAGATCTAGCCGAGTAGTGAAAAACTAACGATAATGTATGTTACATACTAAAACTGTACATCGTTGGGGATAATAAGAACCAATAATCTATCCTATTCGAAATCAAGACATCAATGCTTTAAACATGATTACAACTATGAAAGGAAAATGCACGCGAATAAACCGTTAGATGTAGGACTAAAAACAGTGAAAATATTTTAATTAACCTTACACCTACAGAGAAGTCAAATACAAGTTATTATTTTATTCTTAACTTTCCGTTTTATTTGAATGACAACCCACTTATAGATAGCTATATGACATTTGGACTATTTGAAACCCTAGCTTTTGCCTGTCTTGTTTTGATTTTAGGATTTTTTATTGTTAAAAAAATAAATTTCCTGAGAAACTACAATATACCAGAACCTGTTGTAGGAGGGTTTGTCGTTGCAATTGTCCTTTACATCTTGCATGCGACAATGGGTATCAATTTTACCTTTGAAGGTTCGCTTCAGACCACCATGATGCTTTTCTTTTTTACTTCAATTGGTTTAAGTGCAGAATTCGATAAATTAAAAAAAGGAGGAAAACCACTTTTGATATTCGTTTTTCTAACAGGATCTTTCATGATCGTTCAAAATGTTTTTGGGATATCCGTGGCATCTCTGCTAGGCATTGATCCTAGTTATGGACTTATTGCCGGATCTATTACCTTAACAGGGGGACATGGTACTGGTGCGGCATGGGCCCAAAATCTCACCGATATATTCCAAATAAATGGAGCGATGGAGCTCGCAATGGCATGTGCTACCTATGGTCTGGTCATGGGTGGTCTCATCGGTGGCCCCGTAGCAAAAGTGCTTTTAAAAAAGAAGAATATCCAACCTACAAAAATTATTCAAGAAAGAGGAGTGCCAATTGAAATGTTCGAAAACCCTGATTCAAACCGAAGAATCAATGTTCGCAATATGATTGAAACCCTGACTATGTTTGCAATTTGTCTAGCATTGGGACATTTATTGTATGAATATTGCAAAGGTTCATGGTTGGAACTTCCAAATTTTGTATGGTGCCTTTTTGTAGGTGTTATTATTCGCAATACCATTAGCAGATCGTCCAGTTATATTGTAAATGATCATGCTGTAGATGTGCTTGGCAATACCGGTTTATATCTATTTTTGACCATTGCACTAATGTCCTTACAGCTTTGGCAATTACAGGGCCTTGCTTCACAAGTTTTAGTTATATTGATCTTACAAACAGTACTTATGGTACTATTTGCAATGTTCATTACTTTCAGAGTAATGGGAAGCGATTATGACGCTATAGTGCTCAGTGCTGGACATTGTGGTTTTGGACTAGGCGCAACGCCGACGGCTGTTGCGAATATGCAATCGATCACAGACAAATATGGGCCGTCCCACAAAGCGTTTCTAATCGTACCCATGGTAGGTGCATTCTTTGTTGATATATTAAATAACTTGTTTATTAAATTATTTGTAAGTTACCTATCCTAAAAATTTTATTAATAATCTAACAATTCCATTCGAAGCAACATTAAATAATAATAAAAACGTAATTGCACATGATCCATGTTTTCAATTATTTATCTTCCAGTTTAGGGAAAACAGATGAGTCAGCCAATATTTCATTGGCAAAACAAATCGTCAGCGCAGAGGACAATGAAGCTATTAAAGAATTAATTCAATTATTACAAAGCAAAAACAAAAGGATCCAACACGATTGCATCAAAGTTCTTTACGAAATTGGGTACTTATCCCCTATTATGATAGCGGCATACTATTTGGATTTTATCACGCTGTTAACAAGTAAGGATAACCGCTTACAGTGGGGAGCTATGACAGCACTGGATGCTATTCTTCTATTACAACATGAAGCTATTTTCCCGCTCCTACCACAACTAATTGCTATTGCTGAACAAGGTTCTGTTATTACAAGGGATAAATGTATTGCTATATTAATCAAATACTTATCATTGGAGCATGAAGATGTATTTCCGTTATTACATGAACAGTTACTAAAATGCCCGCCCAATCAGCTTCCAATGTACGCGGAACAGGCTTTAAAAGTTGTTCCAAGACAATATAAAACTGACCTAAGCAAAATGCTCACAAAGCGCTTAGACGGTGTCGAAAAGGAATCCAAAAAAACAAGAATTAGAAAAATAATCAAAAAACTCCAAGAGTAATCTAATAATACTTAACTTTCCGGACTATTTAATAATTTCAATTTATCCAACATATGAATAGTCCGGGTCAAATTCCTTTCAACAGCTTTATCAGCCTGAATAGACTGGATGAAACCTCCATTTATGTACAACTGGCACAACAAGTCATTCATGCCATTCAGCGCGGTTTTATACCTATCGGAACAAAACTGCCCGGAAGTAGGCAGCTAGCGCAAACACTATCTATACATCGCAATACAGTAGTTGCTACATTACAGGAGCTCGAATCACAGGGTTGGATTGAAACCAAACCAAATGTAGGATCATTTGTACTTCGAAATACGTCCAAAGCAAGGAAAAATAGTGAATTTTCGCAAACAATAATCCAGAATCAGTATGCAGACCAAACTGGTTATGATTTTGAAAAAAGTACCATATTAGAAAATCCTTTTGAAACCTCTACATGTATCTTAAAATTTGATGACGGCATTCCTGATAGTAGACTATCTCCTTTGCAACAGCTTTCTAAGTTTTATACCGCAAATCTAAAACGAAAAAAGAACACTAAATACCTAGGATATTCAGATCAAAAAAGACCAGCCACATTTCGAGAACAGTTGTGCAATTTTTTAAATCAAAGTAGAGGTCTGCATATCCAACCTAAAAATCTATTGATCACACGGTCTGTTGAGATGAGTACCTATATCATTGCTCAAACTTTACTACAGGCAAACGATTTAGTCATTGTAGGACAACCAAGTTATTTTGCAATAAACATGATCTTCCAACAGGCCGGGGCTAGAATTAAATCCATTCCAGTAGATCATGAAGGAATTGTTGTCGAATCTCTTGAACAGATCTGTCTTACACAAAAGATCAGATTGCTTTATCTGACACCGCATCATCACTATCCCACGACAGTGACACTTAGTCAGCAAAGAAGAACGATCGTATTAGCACTCGCTTCAAAATATGGTTTTGCCGTCATTGAGGACGATTACGATTATGACTTCCATTATGATGATGCCCCCCTTCTCCCTATGGCAACTGTGGATTATGATGGGATGGTTATTTATACAGGAAGCTTTGGTAAATCATTAGCGCCTGGTTTCCGTACAGGTTTTATCGTCGCACCTGAAAACCTAATCAAAGAATTACAAAAGTTATTAAATATCATGGATCATCAAGGTGACTTTGTCATGGAGCAAGTATTAAGTGATCTAATTGAAGAAGGTGAAATACATCGCTATTTAAAAAAATCAGTCAAACTGTATAAAGAAAGACGCAATTATATGAGTTATTTACTCGCCCGTGAATTACATGAATATGTCGACTTCGATATTCCTGCCGGCGGTCTTGCTCTTTGGACCAACTGGAAAAAAGATATCAACTTAATTCATTTACAGAAGCAATGCGCAAAAGCAAATCTATTTCTTCCAAAAACACTCTTATATCAAGCTAAAGATATGACCGCAATCCGAATTGGTTTCGGCAATCTTACTGAATCGGAAATGGAAAATAGTGTGACCATTCTTCGAGACTCATTAATGACAATAAAATAGAAGCATGCTATTTTTCATCTTTAAATCCCTAATTTTGATCTAAATTTTTCAATATGAGTCACCCCATTCCTGCAATTGAGTTTACTCCTGCTACGGCTTTTCAACGTTTATTGGATGTTTTATATACACTTCGCGTAGCTTGCCCGTGGGATAAGAAACAGACCATGCAGTCCTTACGTCATCTAACCATCGAAGAGTTGTATGAACTTACAGACGCTATCTTAGATGAAGATTATCCCGAAATCAAAAAAGAACTAGGAGATGTTATGATGCACCTGGTCTTTTATGCACGTATAGCAGAAGAGGAAAACCATTTTACGATAGTAGATGTACTCAATAGCATTTGCGATAAATTAATCAGCCGTCATCCCCATGTCTATGGCGATATTGATGTAGAAAATGAAGAACAGGTTAAACAGAATTGGGAGACCCTCAAATTAAAAGAAGGAAACAAATCTGTTTTATCCGGCGTACCTAAAGGTCTGCCTGCTTTAGTTAAAGCCTATCGTATACAGGATAAGGTACGTGGTGTAGGGTTTGATTGGGAAGATAAAAAAGAAGTATGGGCAAAAGTAGAAGAAGAACTAGCGGAGTTCAAAGCTGAATATGACATTGATAAACCCGAAGAGTCAGATTTAAATAAGGCTGAGGCCGAATTTGGTGATTTGCTTTTTTCATTAATAAATTATGCACGTCACATTGGTATCAATCCTGAAAATGCACTGGAACGAACCAATAAAAAATTCATTAGCCGCTTCACCTACCTTGAGCAAAGAGCTAATCAAAATGGACAAAATCTCCAAGACATGACACTGGAAGAAATGGATATTTATTGGAATGAAGCTAAAAAATTAAGCTAACTGTAAATAGAAGTTTATTTTTCATAACAGATCCGAAACATCCTGCTATAAAGAAATTAAAGCTCGATCTTGTACCGCACTATTATACAGTACAAGATCGAGCTTGCTCATGATAGCTTAAAAGCTAATATTAATTTTGTCTCTTAATTTCTTCCAAAGATTCAAGTTCATTTAAATCAAAAGGAGTCTCTTGATAAACATAGTAATTCAACCAGTTATTAAATAGCAAATTCGCATGACCAGACCACCTTACTAATGGTGACTGTGCTGGATCATTATTTAAATAATAATTATCTGGCACCTCAATTTCTAATCCTTTCTCCACATCACGCATATATTCAGTATGTAAAGTAAGTGGAGCATATTCTGAATGACCAGTTAAATAAAATTCACGTCCACCTCGTGATGATAGTATCGCAAGACCTGCTTCAGGAGATTCAGACAAAAGCTCAATTTCTGGTTTATCTTCAATTTCAGATTTTAAAATTGTCGTATGTCTACTGTGCGGGATAAAATACTCATCATCAAAACCTCTAAATAGAGGATTAGCTTTATCTAAAGTAGTATGTTTGTATACTCCAAACAGTTTCTCCGCTAATGGTGTTTTTTCAACGCCGTAAAAATGATAAAGTGCCGCTTGCGATGCCCAACAAATATAAAGTGTAGACGTCACGTGCTTTTTTGCCCAATCAAAAATACGAGTCACTTCATCCCAGTAGTTAACCTCTTCAAATGGCATCATCTCTACTGGAGCACCTGTAATGATCATCCCATCATAGTACTGATCTTCCACTGCAGAAAACGATTTATAGAACATTTCCAAGTGTTCTTGAGGTGTGTTTTTAGACATGTGAGTATCTAATCTCAAAAACTCCACTTCTACTTGCAAAGGATTATTAGACAGCAACCGGATAAAATCAGTTTCTGTTGTAATTTTCAAAGGCATTAAATTCAAAATTAGAACCTTCATCGGACGGATATCCTGTTCGTTGGCTCTAAGATCACTCATCACAAAAATATTTTCTTTTTTTAATAGCTCAATAGCTGGCAAATTATCTGGTATTTTGACTGGCATATGCTTCCTCCCTCACCTTGGTTTAGTTTGAGCATAAAGATAAAAAAATTTAAATGAGTTATCTCACCCATCGTTGATAATAGCTATAATAAATAGAATTAGAACTGATTTTAAAACAGACCGATACATCCTTAAAATTATGATGTCCATTGCTCAAAAACACTTAAAACCACTAATATTACGATAAAACACAACTCTTTAGGCGATTTAAGAGCTACCATCGAATATTAAAAACACATCTACCAGAAAAAAAAACTTGACACAGGAATGAAAATCTGCCCCCCACTCTTTATAAATCATAATACCTCCCGACATAAATTTTATTGCTTTTTAAAACCTTTCTCAGGAACGATAGTTGTATGATAAGAATACATTAAACACTCTTAATTATGAACCTATTACAAAATTGGAAAAAAGATATCCCGGCGAGTATTGTTGTGTTTTTTGTTGCTCTACCACTCTGTTTAGGAGTCGCTCTGGCGAGTGGGGCGCCTGTTTTCTCCGGAATTATCGCGGGAATTATAGGCGGTATCCTTGTAGGACTGCTATCAAAATCTACCATAGGAGTATCAGGACCAGCGGCAGGCCTAGTGGTCATCGTCTATACCGCTATCACAGACCTAGGGGCATACAATATCTTTTTAGTCGCAGTGGTTATAGCCGGTTTAATACAGATTGTTCTTGGATTATTAAAAGCAGGCGTAATTGGATATTACTTCCCTTCATCCGTTATTAAGGGTATGTTATGCGCTATCGGTATATCTATTTTCCTAAAACAGATTCCGTTGGCATTCGGATACACAGAGAAATTTTCGTTCAAAAATTTTGATGCATCTGATATTACTACCGGAGCTATAATCATGACAATTATTTCCTTAACCATACTTATTATATGGGATAATTTTCTTGGTAAAAAATCCAACTTCTTCAAATTGTTACCAGGCTCCCTTATTGCTGTAATTGTTGGTATTATTTACCAGATCACGATTGGAGATACAAACCATGAAGTATTTTCTATTGATCAGGACCTCCTGGTCAAAGTACCTGTACCTGAAACAGTAACCGACTTCCTGGGACAATTTACACTACCCGATTTCGCAAATGGAATAGCAAATCCAATGGTATGGCAAATTGCATTTACCATCGCCATTGTAGCCTCTTTAGAATCCTTATTATCCGTAGAAGCTACCGATAAATTAGATCCACTAAAACGTCAGACACCAACCAACAGAGAGCTAATAGCACAAGGAATAGGTAATTCATTTTCAGGTTTAATAGGTGGGCTTCCTATTACACAAGTTATCGTTCGCTCATCAGCTAATGCGATGAGTGGTGGAGTGTCAAAACTATCAACTATTGTTCATGGTCTCTTGCTTGTACTCAGTGTCATCTCCATTCCTGCATTCCTTAATTTAATCCCTAATGCAGTTTTAGCAGCAATCCTATTGGTTATCGGTTACAAATTAGGCAACCCAAAACAATTCTTGGACATGAAAAAATTAGGAAAAGATCAATTAATTCCATTTGTAGTCACAGTAGTTGGTATACTCACTACAGATCTCCTTAAAGGTATTATTGTCGGTTTAGTTGTAGCAGTAGTTGTGTCACTTATCAAATCCTATAATAATTCCCATGTTATGCTGGTCAAGGAAGGAAACGTTTTTCATATGAATTTTGCAGAAGAGGTAACTTTTGTCAATAGAGGAGCGATCGTAAAAGAATTAGATGGATTACAGCCTGGTTCTTACTTAGAATTAGACGTGCGCAAAACCAAAATATTAGATTACGATATCATTGAGTATTTAGATGAATTTAAAGTAAAAGCAAAAAACAACAATATCAACATAAAACTTATTTCCGAACGAGGAACAGTGGACAACCCCGACTCGTTTAGAGAATTCTTCGGATATGTATTAGTTGGTAGTGCTCATTAAAACACCGCTGAATAGCCATACACGATTAAACTATAAAAGTCCATACTGATTTAGTATGGACTTTTATAGTTTAATCTTCATCCGATAAATTCAATTCCTTCTGAATAACATTTAAAAACAGATCAATTCCTGCATGATTTACATTCGCATTATAGATTAATGATAAAGTGGTTCGCTGTTCAATATGGTTTAAATCAATAAAATTTACTTTAGAAGTATATCCTTTTTTTAAAGATGCCGGTACAATTGCAATACCCAAACCCTGCTCTACAAGATTGAAAATTGTCAAAGCATTTACCGTCCGCAAAGCAACATGCGGTTCAAATGAAGCATCTCTAAAAATACTCATCACCAGATCATAATAAGAATGACTATAATCTTTGGAAAACAGAATAAACAGTTCATTTTTAAAATCATTTAATGTTTTAAAATTTGCCGTCTGAATGGGATAATCGTGAGGAATAACCAACGAAAAGTGTTCTTTGATGATTGCGATATGACGAATCCCATTTGGAAAATTATCCAAACGCACGAGTCCAAAATCAAGTTCTTCCTTCAACACCTTGGTAATCTGCATCTCATTAGAAAGCTCCTGTAAGTCCACCTCAACTGCAGGAAAATCTTGTTTTAATCGAACCAGTACTTTAGCAAGAATAGATTGTACTGCTGAACCGATAAACCCAAGACGAAGTTCAGTGATATCGTCTGATCCCATAACACGAAGCTCACGAGCTATTTTATCCATTTGATTAAATAAAATATCAACCTCCTTTTTTAGGTAAAAGCCTGCTGCTGTAAGTCGAACATACCGTTTCCCTCTATCAAATAAAGTTGCTCTATAAATATCTTCCATCTGTTTAATCTGACGAGATAAGCCAGGTTGAGAAATATAAAGCCTTTCTGCCGCTTTTCTAAAATGTAACTCCTCTGCCAAAACTTTAAAATAATACAGATGCCTTAATTCTATTTGATAACTCATAGTAATCAATACTTGCCAAAATTGGTATTTATAATTATTAAATATAGGAGTTAAATTTGAAATAACGGAATGAGATTAACAGCTATACGCACGATAGAACGTTTAGGAAACAAAACCAATACACAGGCAACTTTTTCTAAATAATTAAGTACGATTCATGTATAAATAGTTCAAAATGCAAAAGTGTAATAATGGTCACTCCCTCTTAAAAAGCAACGTATAAATCAAATGGAAAGGATAGACAGATTTTGACGATCCTTAATCAACATAATAATTTATTCTAATGGTAAATAAAACTAAAAAATTTCAGTACGGCGAAGATACCATGACCAGCTCGCTAGCAATTCAGATAGCGAATGGAAATATTAAAGGTCAATTAACTGAACAAACAGTAAAAAAAGTTGTTCAAAGTGCACAATATGTTCAAGAAATTGTTGATTCCGGTAAAATAGTATATGGTATAAACACAGGTTTTGGTCCACTTTGTACTACGCTGATAAATCCTGCAGATACTAAAAAACTACAAGAAAATATTCTAAAAAGCCATGCAGTAGGTATAGGAGAGCCCATCGATCAGCAATTGTCTAAATTAATGTTAATTTTAAAAGCGCATGCCTTAGCAAAAGGATATTCAGGTATTCAACTAAGCACGTTAGAGCGCATTCTATGGTTTATTGATCAGGATATCGTTCCAGTGGTTCCTAAACAAGGATCAGTGGGTGCCTCTGGAGACCTAGCCCCTCTTTCGCACTTATTTTTACCTTTAATAGGATTAGGAAAAGTCTGGTATAAAGGTGAAATTCTTCCAACAGCTCAAATATTAACACGATTTGACACCAGCCCGATTACGTTAGGAGCCAAAGAAGGATTAGCACTCATTAACGGAACCCAGTTTATGGCAGCTCATGCCGTAAAAGCGGTCGTGGAAATGCAAAATCTCTTAGATAATGCAGATTTGGTTGCCACATTGATGATTGAAGGGCTAAATGGATCCATTAAACCTTTCTTTCCACAATTGCATGAACTGAGACCATACAAAGGAAATAAATATGTAGCAAGTACGATCTTCAACTTATTAGAGACCTCAGAAATTGTTACATCACATAAAAACTGTTCTCGTGTTCAAGATCCATATTCTTTACGCTGCATTCCACAAATACATGGAGCTTCTCGCAATGCATGGCTTCATTTAAAAGAAACCATAGAAGTTGAAATTAATGCCGTAACCGATAATCCGATCATCATCGACAGCGAACTAACCATTAGTGGCGGTAGTTTCCATGGACAGCCAATTGCACTTCCTATTGATTATGCAACATTGGCGATATCAGAAATCGGCAATGTTTCCGATAGACGTGTATATCTGTCACTAGAAGGCGATACGCCCAATGTACCAAAACTACTCCTCAAAGAAACAGGCCTGAACTCTGGATTTATGATCTTACAATATAGTACAGCAGCATTAGCAAGTGAAAATAAAGGGCTTTGTTTTCCATCCAGTGCAGATAGCATACCTACTTCTTTAGGTCAGGAAGATCATGTGAGTATGGGATCCATCGGTGCCCGAAAATTATTGCAGGTCATCAATAATGTTAGTAAAATATTAAGTATAGAACTTATTTGTGCGGCCCAGGCTTTTGATTTTCACAGACCGCTACAGTCAACGCCTATCATTGAGGCTGTACACCAAAAGATCAGAAAATCGATTCCACATATCAAAGAAGATCAAATTATGGAAGAGATACTTCAAGCTGCTCAACAGCTTATTTCTTCGGGAACTTTGATTACAGAAGCAAAACAAATTGCACATAAGCAAGGTATACCTTATCACGGTGTTCATCAGGAATATTTCAACAACTATTAAACTATGGGTAAAAAATTAATAGGTCCTTTCTCACAATTGTTATCATTGGCAAATGTTCCGGTTAAAGGAGCGCTTTCAGACCAGCAACTCGTAATTAAAGAACACGCTGGTATACTAACGGAAAATGGAAAAATAACAGCTATTGGTAATTACGATGGTTTAAGGGAGAATCATGCTCATGATGCAACTTTAGTAATCATAGAAGAGGAGACTGTTTGTGTTCCCGGCTATATCGATTGTCACACACATATTGCTTTTGCAGGGAATCGAGCTAATGATTTTGCCCTGCGTAATGCCGGTGTCAGTTACCTCGAAATTGCAAAAGCTGGTGGAGGTATCTGGAGCACAGTACAACATACCCGAAATGCAAGTGAAGCTGAACTGATCAAAAATATTATCAACTGTTCAAAGGCACTTATAAAACAAGGTATCACCACCATTGAAGTGAAAAGTGGCTATGGTTTATCTGTTAAAGAAGAGTTAAAAATACTGCGAGCTATAAAAAAAGCACAAGAATCCATAGCCGTTGATCTCATTCCAACTTGCTTAGCAGCACATATGAAGCCCAAAGACTATGAAGGCACTGCAGTAGACTATCTTGAAGAAATAGCATCTGAACTATTCCCTATATTAAAAGAAGAGCAGCTTTCCAATAGAATTGATGCTTTTATCGAACAAAGCGCCTTTTCTGCCGACGATATTCAAAATTACTTTACTAAGGCGCAGAAAATGGGTTTTGATATCACGGTACATGCAGATCAATTTTCCACGTCAGGATCGAAAGTTGCGGTTCAGTATAATGCAATTAGTGCAGATCACCTAGAGGCATCACATGAAACAGAAATTAAACTTCTGGCCGATAGCAATACCGTTGCCGTCGCCTTACCAGGTGCATCAATCGGAATTGGATGTGCATTTACCCCTGCCAGAAAACTTCTTGATCAAGGCGCTAGCTTAGCCATTGCCACTGACTGGAATCCCGGATCTGCTCCAATGGGACAATTAATGACCCAAGCGACGATTTTAGCTACTACAGAAAAATTATCCAATGCTGAAGTATTCGCTGCAATAACATTTAGGGCTGCATTAGCTTTAAATCTGACGGACCGTGGTCGTCTACAGCCAGGTGAACTTGCAGATTTTGCTATTTACAAAACCAATAATTATCAAAATATTACATACATGCAAGGAACACTAAAACCTGATCAGGTATGGAAAAAGGGAATTAATATCTATACGAAAGGAAAAGAATCATGATATTTAAAGAAGAAATTCTACAAGGAATACCAACTAGTCTACCACCTAAAGTTTCTTATGATAAAAACATAAGTCATGCTCCTAAGCGAAAGGATATTCTATCGGAAGATGAAAAAAAATTAGCCATTAAAAATGCATTACGCTATTTTCCAGAGCAGTGGCATGTAGAACTTGGAAAAGAATTTTTAGAGGAATTGATGCTATTTGGCAGAATCTACATGTACCGCTTCCGCCCTACCTACGAAATGTATGCTAGACCAATTGAAGCGTATCCTGGAAACAGCCTACAGGCGCGTAGCATCATGTTAATGATACAAAATAACCTAGATCCACAAATAGCGCAACATCCTCACGAACTCATTACCTATGGTGGAAACGGAGCTGTTTTTCAGAACTGGGCACAGTATTTAATTACAATGCAATACTTGGCCCAAATGAATGACGAACAAACCCTACATATGTACAGTGGCCATCCAATGGGGTTATTCCCATCTTCAAAAGATGCTCCAAGGGTTGTCATTACAAACGGCATGATGATTCCCAATTATTCCAAACCCGATGACTGGGAACGTTTTAATGCAATGGGGGTTACACAATATGGCCAAATGACGGCGGGCTCATATATGTACATCGGACCACAGGGAATCGTACATGGTACCACGATCACAGTTATGAATGCCTTCCGAAAACATTTGTCAAAAGAAGATACAATCCACGGGAAAGTCTTTTTAACATCAGGTCTTGGAGGCATGAGTGGTGCACAACCTAAAGCGGGAAATATTGCAGGGTGCATCACGGTATGTGCAGAGGTTAATCCTGCCGCTGCTCGCAAACGGCATAAACAAGGATGGGTGGACATCTTAATGGAGAACATGGACGATCTCATAGAACGCGTTCAACAAGCTATTAAAAATAAAGAAATTATCGCCATAGCCTACATAGGCAATATAATAGAAATATGGGAAGCATTCCTAGATGCTAATATTTATATTTCAGTTGGATCTGACCAAACCTCATTACACAACCCTTGGGCCGGAGGTTACTACCCGATCGGACTAAGTTTTGAACAATCAAATAAGCTAATGGCAGAACAGCCCGATGTATTTAAGGCACAAGTTCAGGCATCCTTAGTCCGTCACGTCGACGCTATTAATGCCCATGTCGCGCGTGGTACTTATTTCTTCGATTATGGAAATGCATTCTTACTTGAAAGTAGTCGCGCAGGAGCCGCTGTATTGGCGAGTAATGGTATTGACTTCCGATATCCATCTTACGTACAGGATATTTTAGGTCCCATGTGTTTTGACTATGGATTTGGTCCATTTCGCTGGGTATGTTCGACAGCAGATCCAGAAGATTTAAAGACAACAGACCATATCGCACTTGAGGCACTTCAGGAATTAAAAAAGACAGCATACCCTGAGATTAAACAGCAATTAGCTGACAATATCAAGTGGATTGAACAAGCAGATCAAAATAAACTGGTTGTCGGTTCACAGGCCCGGATTCTATATGCTGATGCTATTGGTAGAATTCGAATTGCTAAAGCATTTAATCTTGCGGTAAGAAATGGTCAACTAAAGGGTCCGATTATTTTGGGCAGAGATCATCATGATGTAAGTGGAACAGACTCACCATACCGGGAAACAAGTAACATTTATGACGGCAGTAAATTCACAGCCGATATGGCCATTCATAATGTAATCGGTGACAGCTTTAGAGGCGCTACTTGGGTTTCTATCCATAATGGTGGTGGAGTTGGTTGGGGCGAGGTGATTAACGGTGGTTTCGGCTTATTACTTGACGGTTCCGAAGATGCAGACAGAAAACTTGAAAATATGCTTTTTTACGATGTTAATAATGGTATTGCCCGCAGAGCATGGGCTCAAAATGACACCGCAAGACAGGCTATAGAAGTAGAATTAAAACGTACTACTACGTTGAAAGTAACCCTAGCAAATCTTGTTGATACAGACACGATGAACCAAATTTTCAAGGATTATGAAAACTAAAAACCAGAAACATTATACTCCGGCAGATAGAAAAATGTGGACAGGACGTATAGATGGGACAAGCGAAGAACATCTGCGTTGGCATCAGGTAATCACATGTATCGATCTTAATAATGAACAGGATCTTACGGATTGCTATGTCATACTGGGTTTTGCTTGCGATGAAGGTGTTAGAAGAAACCTAGGAAGAACAGGTGCGGCAAAAGGACCAGAAGTTTTAATAAAAGCATTGTCAAACCTGCCAGTATTTCGAGATAAAAAAACGAAACTCGTTGATGCCGGGACCGTTTATTGTTCCGACCATCAACTGGAAAATGCGCAAGAATCTCTTGCCTATTTTATCCAACTTATACTGCAACGCGGAGGCTTTCCAATGGTATTAGGGGGTGGTCATGAAGTTACTTTTGGTCATTATCTAGGACTCAAGTCGTATTCCCGCAATAAACTCGGGATCATTAATTTTGACGCCCATTTTGATATCCGAAAACCAGAACAGGAAATTGCAACTTCCGGTACAGGTTTTTACCAAATTGCACAGCAAGAAGAAAAAATCAATTACCTCCCTATCGGAATACAAAAAATCAGCAATACACAAGCTTTATTTGATGCGGTAAAAGATTATCAGATAAACTGGATAGAAGCTCAACATTTTCACAAGGCAAATAGCGAGGCAATTATCCAACAAGTTGAGTCACTTATAGCAGGAATAGATTACCTCTACCTAACCGTCGATTTAGATGTTTTTGCTGCAAGCTGTGCACCAGGAGTTAGTGCATTGGCCCATAACGGAATCCAGCCTGATGCTTTTTTCTTAGAAATTTTTCAACTAATCATTTCTTCAGAAAAATTAATAAGTATAGATATCGCAGAATTTAATCCGGCGTACGATATTGACAATCGTACTGCTAAATTAGCAGCGGACCTACTCTTTCATATTGTTAACCGTTAAATCTTTTGCTATAATTTAATTGCTAGCAATCCATTTTTTAATCGCAAAAAAAAGCAAAAGAAAAAATTCCTAGAACTATATTTAGGGAATTTATCCGTAAATTCGCAAGCAATATGGAAACTGTTGTCAGTGGTATTAGAAGTACCGGAAAATTACATTTAGGAAACTATTACGGCGCATTGAGCAATTTTGTGAAAATGCAAAATGAATATAATTGTTATTTCTTCATAGCCGATTTACACTCTTTAACTACGCACCCAACTCCTCACGGTCTGCAAAGCACCGTACGTCAAGTGATTGTTGAATATCTTGCTGCAGGTATAGACCCTGAAAAATCAACGATATATGTCCAGTCTGACGTACCTGAAGTAGCAGAACTTTATTTGTATATGAATATGAACGCATATCTGGGAGAGCTGGAGCGCGCTACTGCTTTTAAAGATAAAGTGCGCAGCAATCCTGATAATGTGAATGCAGGACTGTTAACATACCCTGTTTTGATGGCTTGCGACATCTTAATTCACCATGGCACAAAAGTTCCTGTTGGTAAAGATCAAGAGCAACATTTAGAAATGACCAGAACATTTGGTAACCGTTTTAATCGTTTATACGATGTCGATTATTTCAAAGAGGCATTTGCTTTTACCTATTCAGATAAATTAGTTAAAATCCCTGGTTTAGCGGGACAAGGAAAAATGGGTAAATCCAATGGTGAGGCAGATTGTATTTACTTGTCCGATAGTGCGGATGTAATTCGTAAAAAAGTAATGCGTGCTGTATCTGACTCTGGTCCAACGGAAATGAACCAACCTAAACCAGAAGCTGTTCAAAATCTTTTTGATTTAATGAAAGTTGTGTCAGCACCCGATACATTAGAACATTTTAACGATCTATATAACAATTGCGCTATTCGTTACGGTGATTTTAAAAAACAGTTAGCAGAAGATATGGTCATTGCAACAGAGCCTGTACGCTCACGCATTGAAGATATTTCAAATGATGATGCGTATATTGCTAAAGTAGCGAAATTAGGCGCTGAAAAAGCGAGTGAATCAGCACGTAAAACATTGAAAGAAGTACGTGAAATCATTGGCATTAAAAGATTTTATTAAGATTTAAAACCCAAAAATATGCATATTGCTATTGTCGGAAATATTGGTGCCGGAAAAACAACCTTAACAAAACTATTAGCGGATCATTTCAAATATGAACCTCAATTTGAAGCGGTAGATAACAATCCTTATTTAGAGGATTTTTATGCTGATATGAAACGTTGGTCATTCAATTTGCAGATCTTTTTCTTAAATAGTCGTTTTCGACAAATTGTTGAATTGCAAAAAACAAATATTGATATGATCCAAGATCGTACAATTTATGAAGATGCATACATCTTTGCCGAAAACTTGTACGATATGGGCTTAATGAGTGCGCGAGATTTTGAAAATTATAGCAATATTTTCCAGAGTATCATCCATTATATCAAACCTCCAGATCTATTAATTTACTTGAAGGCTTCCGTTCCAACACTTGTTAATAATATTCAAGTGCGTGGTCGTGATTATGAATCCGGAATTCGATTGGATTATTTATCTAAATTGAATGAAAAATACGATAAATGGATTGATAATTATAAGGATGGTAAATTAATGGTTCTTGATAAAGATAATTTAGATTTCACGAAAAACCCGGAAGATTTAGGTACTATCGTTGAAAAAATTGAATCGCAATTATTTGGTTTGTTTTAATCAAAAAATTTAGATCATTGAAAGGCCAGTTTTAATGCAAGACTGGCTTTACTTTTAAAACTGAAAAAATGAAAGTAATCGGTATTATTCCAGCACGCTATGCCTCTTCCAGATTCCCTGGTAAACCATTAGTTGATATTGGTGGTAAATCCATGATTCAGCGTGTCTATGAACAAGTTAAAAATACGAGCTGTTTACATGAAGTAATCGTTGCGACAGATGATGACAGAATAGCTGAACATGTAAAGAGCTTCGCAGGAAATGTCATCATGACCGCCTCTTCGCATCAGTCAGGAACAGACCGCTGTGCAGAAGTTATAGCCAAGGTAAGTGGATTTGATATCGTCATCAACATACAGGGTGATGAACCCTTCATCAATCCGTTACAGATCGAGTTGCTAGCATCCTGCTTCGATAAGGAAGAAACACAGATTGCCACACTCGTCAAAAAAATCCATACAGAAGACGAACTGTTTAATGTAAATATACCAAAAGTGGTTCGCAATATTGCCGGACAAGCAATCTATTTTTCAAGACAGACCATCCCCTATCTAAGAGGAATCGAACAGAAGAATTGGTTATCAAAACATAACTATTTTAAACATATCGGAATCTATGGCTATAGAACTGATGTTTTAAAAGAGTTAACGCAATTGCCTATCAGTATTTTAGAAGAGACAGAAGCTCTTGAACAACTGCGCTGGATAGAGCACGGATACACTATTCAAACAGCAGAAACAGAGCATGAAACAATCGCTGTAGACACACAAGAAGATTTAGAACGTATTATACATATGTACTTCACATCCTAGATCAACGGTGTTCTGTAAAATACAATGCACGAACACCGCTTAGTAACTCTATTTTCTCTGCTCCTGTTAAGGAACGGACTTGCTCTTTAATCTGTATCAATTCCGTTAATTGCAAGGGTGTATTTATACCCAGTAAAGCAGCAGTAACCGCCTCATTCGAAAGAACAAAAGAAAGTGCCACAGTCAGATTATTAACATGGTGTTTTTTTGCAAATGCATGTAGATTGCGAATGATATGCTGTACTTCACTTGAGCTATATTGCAAAAAATTCTCAGCTTGTTTATTGATCAGCATCCCTTTTGCTACTGCACCTCTTGCTAGAACAGAAATACGATGATGCAATAAATAAGCTCCCATTTCTTCCTCTAAACGTCTATCCAATAAACTGTACTGCATCATAACGGCACTGATATTAGATTTTGCTACGTACTCGCGAATAACATTAGAACGAATCGAAGACAAACCGTAAGTTCGAATTTTGCCCGCACTAACCAGTAATTCGAAAGCTTCGATAATTTCATCAATAGGATCTTCAATGGTACCACCATGAAGCTGGTAAAGATCAACATAATCTGTTTTTAATCGAGACAAAGATGACTCAACAGTTTTCACGATATAACTTTTTGATGCTTTCCAATCCCATCCATTTCCATCGGCTCGCCAGCTATTTCCAACTTTTGTAGATAAAACAATGCGTTTTCTAAAGTCCTGTACCGCTTCCCCTACCAGCATCTCGTTAAATCCTTTTTCATATAAGTCAGCAGTATCAAAAAAATTGATACCGCTGTCAAAAGCTTTACGAATAATTTCAACCCCCTGCTTGTGTTTACTACCTTTCAAAGACATGCACCCCAAGCCGATACTGGAAACCTCGATTGCTGATTTACCTAACTTATTATACTGCATCCTTCACGAAATCCAATAACTCAATATCAAATATTAAAATGCTATTGGGAGGAATAACACCCATGTTTTGACTTCCATATCCTAATTTACTTGGTACATAAAAACGATATTTTGCTCCTTTAGACATTAAAGGAACACCTATTTTCCAGCCTTCAATCACGCGATCTAATTTCATTTTTAGAGGTTCATTACGATCTAATGAACTATCAAATTTCTTTCCATCCAATAAAGTTCCTGTATAATGTACTGTTACTTCGTTTTCTCGAGTCGGTTTTTCCCCAGTGCCTTCTACCAATACTTCATACTGCAAACCCTCTTCCGTAGTTTTTACAGTTGTTTTTTTAGCATTTTCTGTAAAAAAAGCCTGCTCTTTGGCAAGATTTTCTTTCTCCTTTATTTCTCTCGCTTCGGTAACTGCGCTTTGGATAACCATGCGCAATTGATCTTCTTCAATCAAAGAATTTTGACCATCAAGAGCACTAACTATTGCTTTACCGATTAACTCTTTATTCCAATTTGTAATCTCCAAATTTTTCAATGTACCACCAATGTCACGTCCAAAAGCATATGACACGGAGTCTGTTTTAGTCGCTAATAATGGTTTAACAGCTGTTGTTTTCTTTACAGTTTTCTTTTTTTGTTGTGCCGTTACAGATAGTGTAGCCAAAGACAATAATGCCAAAGCAATATATTTCATATAATTTTAAGTATGTTTTGACACAATATTAGTAATAATTTCTTGAGTATTGTTCTTATAATCGACAACAACTCGCGATTTACTATTTAGCCAAGCCTCTATAGATAGCATATTTTTTTGTTTTAAGCTCGAAATAACGGGTACACCCATCTCTTCCAGTGCCGCAGCATTCAAATGTTGCTCATACTGATTTTTCATTGGAACCACCAACAATTTCTTTTGAAGGAACAATGCCTCCGCTGGGGTTTCAAATCCAGCCCCACATAGCACTCCCGAAGAACTTGCCATACTAGCAATAAATGCATCATTGTTAATAGGACGTATCGCCACATTCTTCATATCAAAAGCCCGCGAATTATGCTTACTGAAAACCTGCCAACTGATATCTGGAAATTTCATTAAATGTTTCAACAGATGTGCATCATCATAGGCCGGTAAATAAACAGTATAGTGCCCCTTATCCTGAACATCCAGCTCGCGCACGGAATTACGAATGACAGGAGTGTAAATGTTCTTATTATAGCTTTTAAAATGAAAACCGTAAGCATGCGCCGTGGGGGCATAATTCTTCATAATAAATTTACCCAGCATATCCGTCTCATCTGGTTTGGGACTGGAAGCATCTAACGCAGCGATCTGATGACTCAAACCAATACAGGGAAAATCCTTCATATGAGCAGACCAGGCAGATATGGGTTCAAAATCATTAATTACAAGATCATACTGATCTATAGGAAGTGATTTGATTTCTTGTGTAAATTTACGAACAGTAGAACTCATAAATGTCTTCCAGAGATCTACCCCTCCTGATTTCCCAAAAATAAAACTCAAACCATGCAGGCGATATTTCACTTCAAACGGTAAAACTAAATCCGCTTGGATTCCACTCACCAAAACATCAACCTCTCCAAAATTACGTAAACAAGGCACAACATCCATCGCTCGACTGAGGTGGCCATTACCTGTACCCTGTACCGCATAAAGTATTTTCATAAACTTCGCGATTATTTATCGGCAAAATAAAAATTTTTCATGACAATAAAGTTAAATTTAGGTTACGTTTTTTGTTCTTAATAAAGAATACATTTAAAAATGCGAAGGATATTTTGTAACTTACTATTTATTAACCAATTGTTTCAACATGAAAGGATTATCAATTATAATCTCTTTATTTATTATATTTATAATATGTAGCTCATGGGGATTTTTTGCACATAAAAAAATTAATGAATATGCCGTTTATACCCTTCCTCCAACATTAGCTTCCTTTTATAAGAAAAATATTCTCTTAATTAGTTCAAAAGCCGTAGACGCAGATAAAAGATGCTATATAGATAGCCTTGAATCGCCCCGCCATTATATCGATATTGATGATTATAACGAGCCCTCGATTGACTCGATCCCCATTCACTGGACAAAAGCCAAAGAAAAATATCAGGAAAAACAGCTCTTGTTAAATGGAATTGTCCCTTGGCAAATATCATTTTCCTACCATAAACTCGTCAAAGCATTTAAATTCAAAGATATTAGACAAATCATCCGTCATTCTGCAGACCTAGGGCACTATATTGGTGATGCTCATGTTCCTTTACATACAACCAAAAATTATAACGGACAATTAACCAACCAAATTGGAATACATGCATTTTGGGAAAGTCGTTTACCCGAAATGTTTGTCAAAGAGTATTCATTTATAAAAGGTCCAGCAAAATTTATTGAAGATCCATTGCATACCTCCTGGAATATCGTCAAACAAAGTAACTTGCTTGTTGACTCAGTACTTGCACTTGAAAAACAACTGGATAAATCTTTTTCAAAACATCAAAAATATTCCTTTATAGAGCGAAATAATCTACTGATCAGAACCTATTCCGATGAATATGCCAGGGCCTATCATACTGCCCTCAATGGCATGGTTGAAAAAAGAATGGCTAGTGCTATACAACAAGTGGGGTCATTCTGGTATTCTGCTTGGGTTGAGGCCGGACAACCAGACCTCAAAAATCTACAAAAAGTAACGATAGATGACCAGCCCCTTGATATCAATAATAAAAAAAATATGGGCAGAGAAGAACTATAAAACAACCGGACTATATACTTATTAAAAACTGGCACCCTGCAATTAAACAATACATACCTACTTTTGTCCGGTAAATTTTAAGAAGAGCCATAATGAGTAAGAATTTAACGCTATTAGCATTATCCTTAATTGGATATTCTTATGCTTTTAGTCAAGAAGTAACTAATAATAAGACGTTAACTTTAAAAGATACTACAAATTTAAATGAAGTTATCATTAATCAGAACCGTCTACAGATTCCATTCTCTAAGCAGACCAGAAACATTCAAATTATAACGCAAGAAGATATTAAACGTCTTCCCGCAAAGTCTGTTAATGAACTTTTAGCTTATATTAATGGTGTGGATATCCGCCAAAGAGGTCCTTTCGGTTCACAGGCAGACGTCACAATCGATGGCGGATCATTTGAACAGACCTTGATCCTACTAAATGGAGCAAAAATATCAGATCCACAAACTGCCCATCACTCCCTTAATCTTCCAATTCCTACCGACGCTATTGAACGGATCGAGATCATTAAAGGACCAGCATCCCGTATTTATGGAATCAACAGCCTAACCGGGGCTATTAATATTGTCACAAAAACAGTCTCAGAAAATCTGATCAGTGCACAGGCGTATACCGGCACTTCTTTTAAAAACAGTGAGGATACACAAAACGGAAAATATTACGGCAAGGGTTTTCAATTGGGATTTACCCATAAAATTGCACAATTCAGTCAGCAGCTGTATTTAGGCCATGAAGATTCCAATGGTCAACGCTATAATACAGCTTCAAAAAACAATAAAATCTATTACCAAGGAGCGTATGCACCCGACTCTCTAAATAATATATCGACCTCATTCGGGTATATTGACAATCAATTTGGAGCCAACGGATATTATGCTGCCCCCGGAGACAAAGAATCCTACGAATTGGTGAAAACAGCTTTTGCAACTATACAGTCCAAACATAAACTATCCAATGCACTAACGATATCTCCTAGAATTTCGAACAGATACAACGAAGATGATTACCGTTATTTCAGACATGACCTGAGCAAAGCAAGAAGCCAGCACTACAACAATGCCTTTATGGCCGAATTAAATGCCACATACGAACAAAATTATGGCTCATTCGGCCTTGGAGTTGAAAGCAGATTCGAAAATATCAACAGTTCAAACATCGGTAAGCACAGCCGCGAGAATTATGGTGCTTATGTCGAATTTAAAACTGAAATGATCAAAAATTTATTTATTAATGTAGGTACCTACCTCAATTATAACAGTGACTACAACTGGCAGGTTTTCCCTGGAATAGATCTTGGATATGATATCAATAATCATTGGAAATTGATTTTTAATGCAGGATCGAGCCAAAGGATACCCTCATTTACAGATCTTTACTTAAATCAGAGACCTGCAAACATTGGAAATTCTTCACTTCAAGCCGAAAGAGCAAAACAAGTTGAAGGAGCTATAAAATATACCAGTGGAAATGTTATTGCACAGGCAGGATATTTTTATAGAACAATTAATGATTTTATTGATTGGACACGTAATCTGAACACTGAGCCTTGGCAGCCTCAAAACATGGACAATAATGAAGTCCAGGGATTTAACGTCAATTTCCGTATTAATATTAATCCTCAGAATTCCATTACAAAGTATTATGCTGTTATCGGATACAGCTATTTGAATCCCAGAATAAAAAATAATACTACAGAAAATAATTTATCAAAGTACACTATTGAAAGCCTAAGAAATCAGGCAAACCTAAACTTTACTATAAGTCACAGGGATTGGAGTTTTACCACTGCCAATCGTTTTAACGAACGTTTATCTTACAAATCGTACTTTATTTCAGACGTACGTTTAGCACGTCAAATCGACAAGTTAAATCTTTATGTTGACGCGCAAAATCTATTTAATGTCAAATATATAGAAGCCGGAGCTGTACCCATGCCAGGTACCTGGTATTCCTTAGGTGCCAAATATACAATTGCTTATTAAACAAAATAGGTCAGCCTAACTAGACTGACCTATTTTTATTTCTTTTTCAGGACATATCGGAGACCTCCCAGAACATGGGTCTGAAATTTTTCCTCATCAAAAGCCTCTAAGGTGTGACCTAATCCCGTATAGAATGATCTGCCTCCATCAAATTCCTGATACCACGCTATCGGATGAAATTTCCCCATCTTTCCCCCTTTGTAACTTGTTTCATCCAAATCCATCAAAATATGAAGCCCCTCCTTTACCGACTTAAAATCATACCATTCATCGCGGTGAAACCATATCTTTGGTAAATGCTTTGTCGCAAGATGCTTCTGGTTTACAACCCGGATTTGAGCATCCTGAACGGCCGGATGTGAAGAAAAATACCCCCCCACAAGTTGTCCGTACCAAGGCCAGTTAAATTCCGTATCACTTGCAGCATGTATACCTAAAAAACCTTTACCTGATTGAATAAAACGGACAAAAGCAGCTTTTTGACTTTCATTAAAAATATCACCCGTTGTACTCAGAAAAACTAAAGCATCATATCGCGAAAGAATAGAATCCGTAAACAATTGACTGTCCTCAGAATGATCTACTAGCATATTTTTTGAAGATATCAATTGCTTTAAAACAGCAACCCCATGCTCTATACTTTCATGTCTAAATCCAGTAGTTTTTGAAAAAATCAAAATTCTTTCCTGCGCACTCAATTGGGTAACAAAGAAAATAGTGAAGAGAAATGATACTCTTTTAATTATGCTGCACATCATGTTGTCAGGTTTATGCGATTAAATTACGATAAAAATCTAAACTTTCTATAATTAAGTCTTCCGTAACAAAAATATCATAATCACAAGAACCAATTTTATTCAATAAAGCGAAACCAATCTGATTAGAATGATTTTTCTTATCATTATTCATTAAACTCAACAATTCATGATCAATAGAATCATCAAATTGATAATCAGCAAAATTCTTTCTAAACGTTGTTATTAAATCCTCTAATTCTTCTAATGAAAGACCATTCAATTTATGTGACAGATAGCCTTCGCAAATCATACCGACAGCAATAGCCTCGCCATGTAGCAACGAATGTTCATCATGAAGTAAAGAATAACCTTCTATTGCATGACCAATAGTATGCCCAAAATTTAAGATTTTCCGTAAACCCTTTTCTGTTGGATCCTGGGTTATGACCGTGTTTTTAACCCCAACGGAATGTCTCACATGCTCGGTCGTTATATCCGAAACATCCAAATTTTTAACCTTATTATAGTACGCCCCATCAAAAATTAATCCGTGCTTGATAACCTCCGCAAAACCAGAAACCAACTGTCTTCTTTCCAATGTTTTCAAAAACACACTAGCGATAAAGACAGCCTGCGGCTGCGTAAAAGTCCCGATTATATTTTTATAATTATCTAAATCTATTCCCGTCTTACCACCTACCGATGCATCCACTTGAGACAATAATGTTGTCGGAATCTGAATAAAGTCAATACCACGTTTAAAAGTAGAAGCAGCAAATCCCCCCATATCCGTGACCACACCACCACCTAAGTTAATCAACAGACTATGTCTGTCAGCCCCAAAGTCAAGCATTGTTTTCCATACACCGATACAGAAATCAATATTCTTATTTTCTTCACCAGGATCAACCTCAATCACATCGTAGTTTCCCAATTCAGCTAAAATTGGCTGTACAACAGGCATACAGTTATCATTGGTATTGCGATCAACTAAGACAAAAATCTTTGAGTAATTTCGTTCCTGTATAAAGGTTTTTAGAGACTGTAATGAGTCATCAAAGACTACTTGATAGCCTAAACTTTCTATAAATTGCATTTCTAATGGATTCAGTTTACGTTTTTTATAAACAAATTTTGTTATATCTTATACCAATTTTACTTGTTGACCCTCAAACTCGACGATATCATCGGGTCTAACTTTCATTCTTTTCCTATACTCTACCTGACCATTAACGGTCACCATCCCCTCAGTAACAACTAGCTGAGCCATAGCACCATGCTCTACCCAATTTAAAGCTTTAAGTAACTGAATTAACGGAATATATTCTCCTTCGATTTTGAATGTTTGCATAAAGCAAAAATAAGTTAATATTTCAGGAATCTCCTAATCAATAAGTGGTAATATTTTTGAATTTAGTACATTTGTGTGGATTAGATTAAAATAATGACACAGATTGCTGAACCCAGAAAACTATCTTTTGATAATACAGAAATTGCATTCAAAAGTAAAACCGATAAAGATTTAGATCGTGCTTATTTACTGTATAAAGTAATAGCAAGTAATTTCTTAGTAAAAGTCGGACCTCCAATTACTAATTTTGCTCTAAATATCGGACTACCTATCCAAGGAATCATTAAGTCAACCATTTTCAAACAGTTTTGCGGTGGCGAAACAATTGAAGGTTGTACATCTGCAATCAATCACCTAGGAGAAAACAATGTCGGTACAATCCTGGATTATTCTGTAGAAGGAGAAGATACTGAGGCCGCATTTGATGCTACTTTTAAAGAAACATTACGCACAGTAGTTGCTGCAAAAACAAATAAATACATCCCTTTTTCAGTTTTCAAACCTACAGGGCTTGGCCGTTTCGAATTATTTGAGAAAGTAAACGCAAACGAAACGTTAACAGAAGCAGAGCAAGCAGAGTACAACAGAATGTACGATCGATGTGATGAAATCTGTAAAGCCTGTTACGAAGCTAATGTTAAAGTATTAATTGATGCTGAACACTCTTGGATTCAAGATGCCATTGATGACATAGCCCGCGATATGATGGAAAAATACAATAAAGAACAACCTATTGTATACAACACCTATCAATTGTACAGACATGATAAATTAGCCTCTTTAAAAGCTGATTTTGATTATGCAAAAACACAAAACTTCTTTTTAGGTGCAAAAATCGTACGTGGTGCCTATATGGAAATTGAAAGACAGAGAGCAGCTGAAAAAGGTTACCCATCTCCTATTCAACCTACAAAAGAAGCAACAGACAAAGATTACGATGCCGCTATTCATTTCATACTGGATCATATCGATCGCATTGGTGTTATGGCAGGCACACACAATGAAGCAAGTAGTCTTTTGTTAGCAAATGAGCTTGACAGACGTGGAATAGATCATAGAAGCGACCGTATATTTTTCGCACAATTGTTGGGTATGTCAGATAATTTAACATTTAATTTATCTGAATCAAACTACAACGTTGCAAAATATATGCCTTACGGACCGATAAAAGCTGTTATGCCTTATTTATTCCGTAGAGCACAAGAAAACACATCAGTAGCTGGTCAAACAGGCCGAGAGCTGGGGTTAATCATTAAAGAGAAACAAAGAAGAAAAGCTAGTCGTTAAGACTAGCTTTTTTTATAATTTTGTACCTTCAATAATCAGATATGTCACCCGAATCAATAGAGAAATTCAACAAACTCAATAAAATAGCAGAACCATACGACGCCTTACTTTTTGATGTCGATGGAACCTTAGCTGACAATATAAGTGCGCATAAAGCAGCCTACGTAGCTACAGCAGCAGAATACAATGTCCTGTTGGATGATAGTCTAATCGACGAAACCGCAGGATGGCCAACCATAGCTGTTGCAAAAGAAATCTGTATCCGCTATAACACCACTTTTGATGTTCATGAATTTTCAAAAAGAAAATCAGCCATCTTTATAGAACAGTTCATCCAGCAGACACAACCTATTGATTATGTTGTCGAACATCTAAAATACCAGATTGGAAAGAAACGTATTGCGGCTGTTTCTGGAGGAACCAGATCAACATTAACCATCACATTAACCGTCCTTGGAGTACTTGATAAATTGGAAACCTTGGTGTGTGCCGGTGATACTCCTAATGGAAAACCATCGCCTGAGCCATTTTTATTAGCGGCCGAGAAGCTTCAGGTTGACCCTGCTAAGTGTTTAGTTTACGAGGACGGAATCCCAGGAGTACAAGGAGCTTTGGCTGCTGGAATGGGTGCTGTTCGTATTGATCAGCTTTAAAAACTCGTTACAACCTTTAAACCTCCATTGGTATAATTAAAGTCAGTAGATTTAAGCCCCCCAACAGGAAGTTTGACAAATGGCTCTACGGCTATGGACAACTTCTTACCTACTGTCATCTTTTTTCCAATGGAGAGATTAACAAATCCATTAAAATCATTCGTATTTACAGCACTTCCTTTAAATGTTTGTTTAACGTTTTCAGGAGAAGATACCGCCTGACCATTATTAGCCGAAGTATTCTCATTGATGCCATTTACAAAATAATTTTCTTGTGTCTGATCCAAAACTCCAACGTAGGACACCCCAACGGAAGTGTAGAATGATTTACTTACATGATAACGCACATCTACCGGAATATCAATCGTTAAAAGTTTATTATTAACAGCACTTAATTCTTTATCGACAGTTTGTCTAGCCAAAAGTAAAGATTCATTATTTTTCATGACAGGACTATTAGAAACAGCATCATTAAACGCCATACCAGCTGACTGCACTGCTCCTAAGTTATTTTGTCGATCTACTCCGGCCCCATACTGCTGCATAGAAACGCCTGAACGTATACTGATCTTATCGGTAATTTGGTACGCTAAACTTAATCCCCCCCCCATACTCATCTTATCGACTGTTGAAGACGGAGCCACAAATGCGCCTACCTCCCACTTCTTTATGGCAGATGCAAAATCATGTTTATCGGAATTCAAATTGAATATAGAACCCAGTTTTTCCAATTTCTGAGCAATAGAACTGTTTCCATCTCCCTCTTTTCTAACGGTATTAGTATTTTGCGCTAGATTATTATTTTTAACTTCTTGCTTTTTAACCTCAACAAGTTCGTTACCACTTTTAGAAGTCATATCAACTGGTTCTTGTTTTACATCATTATCTGTGAAAATTTGCGTAGTCGCTTCCAAAAGATGATCGATAGAAGCAATAGCATGTTCAATTTTGTCTTTAACTATGCTACGTTGATCAGGAGAAGCATCAATAAGCTGTTTCGGTGAATGATCTAATTTCAAAATAGGGGTATCATCCTTATTTGTTTCAACAGTATTTGTTTCAACAGTTAATTTATCTGTATCCAATTTTGTCTCTACCGGTAAGTTTGCAACAATTGTCCCATGATTGACAGCGGACTGATTTAAATACAAAAATGAAGCACTAGCAAAGAGCAGCACAGCAGCAGCTGCACTCCAATACTTCCAGTTCGTTTGCTTCTTAGAAACAAGAGATACATCATGTGACGCAAATTTTTCCCATGCACCTTCCGAATAAGGAAGCTCATGAGCTTTTATTTTGTCGACGATATGGTCTATTAATTCCTTATTTTTTTCTTTTGCCATTTTACACGCTACTTCTTGTTATTTAAATTCCTGTCTTATCTTATGTTGTTCCAAATAAAGCATCCTTAACTTTTGCTTTGCTCGAGTAAGATAAGTACGGGAAGTACTATCCGGGATATGCAACTGCTTTGCAATTTCATCATGCGAAAAACCCTCGATCTCATAAAGATTAAAGATGACACGCTGCAATTCTGGTAAAGAATCGAGCAACTTCATAATATCATCAACCTCTAGATTACTGGAGTTATATACCCTTGGCACATCAAGACTGCCCTCAGCTACATCTTCTAAAGAAGTCATCTCCTTTTTTGAGCGCAGAAAATCAATTGAAATATTAGCTGCAATTCTCCCTATCCATGACCGAAATGATTTCTCCAAAACATCATCCTCAACCAAATGGTTAAAAGAATCCAATCGTCTAAAAATCCGAATAAAAGACTCATTCGTTAATTCTTCAGCATCCACATCAGATTTAACATAGCGAATAATAATAGCCATCAAATATCCATAGTACTTTTTATAGACAAAAGCCTTCCCCTGCTCACGATTTCGTAAACAATCCTCCAGTGCACTTTTAAGTGTTACTTGTTTCTGCTTTTTTAAGTATGTTTGAATAATATTCACTCAATAAGACTATATTAATCCTTAATCTTCATCTAAAATAATACTTTCTGAATTAAGATTATGAAAGTCTTTCTTTTAATTTCTGCCATGCTGTTTTTTAAGTACATCTTCATAACGATACCGTATTACAAAACGCTACACCGTATTTTATAAATATTATATTGTTTTCACCTCTCATAAATGCAAAAAAAAAGCTATTTTTGTTCGATTTTTATATTATTTAATCCTTACCAATGAGTACTGTATTATCCGAACAGGAACAATTAAGAAGACAGGCATTGCAATCTCTAATAGATTTGGGTATCGACCCATATCCAGCTGAAGAGTTTGAGATCAATGCAAATGCTACTGATATATTAGAAAATTACGATAGAGATAAGCTTAACTATAAGAATATAAGCATTGCAGGACGTATCATGAGCCGTCGTGTTATGGGAAATGCGTCGTTCTTCGAAATTCAAGATAGTTCAGGCCGTATTCAAGCTTACATCAAACGTGATGACATTTGTCCTGATGAGGATAAAACGATGTATAATATCGTTTTTAAGAAATTATTAGATATTGGTGATATCGTTGGTATTAAAGGCTATGTTTTCACAACCCAGACAGATGCCATCTGTGTACATGTTGAAAAACTGACTGTATTATCTAAATCATTACGCCCTCTTCCAATCGTTAAAACTGCAGAAGGAAAAACATATGATGCATTCACAGATCCCGAATTGCGTTATAGAATGCGTTATGTCGATCTAGTAGTTAACCCGCAGAACAAAGAGATCTTTGTAAAAAGAACAAAATTGTTTAGTGCAATGCGTAATTTCTTTAATGACGCAGGTTATATGGAGGTTGAGACTCCAGTATTGCAATCCATCCCTGGCGGTGCTGCGGCCCGTCCATTTATCACGCATCACAATGCTTTAGATATGCCTTTATATTTGCGGATTGCAAATGAGTTATATCTAAAACGCCTAATTGTGGGCGGTTTTGATGGTGTTTACGAGTTTTCAAAAAACTTCAGAAATGAAGGTATGGACCGTACTCACAATCCAGAATTCACAGCAATGGAGATCTATGTAGCTTATAAGGACTACAACTGGATGATGAAATTCACAGAACAATTGCTAGAACATTGTGCAATTGCTGTAAACGGCACCACCAAAGCGACATTTGGAGAACATGAAATCGACTTCCGTGCACCTTATAAAAGAATCACAATGGCCGATTCGATTAAAGAGTTCACAGGTTTTGATATTACAGGAAAATCTGAACAAGAAATTTTCGAAGCAGCCAAAGGAATGGGAATTCCGGTCAATAATACCATGGGTAAAGGCAAGTTAATTGATGAAATTTTTGGCGAAAAATGTGAAGGTAAATACATTCAGCCTACATTTATCACAGATTACCCTAAAGAAATGTCGCCATTAACAAAAAAACATCGCGACAATCCTGAAATCACAGAACGCTTTGAGTTAATGGTATGTGGTAAAGAAATTGCAAATGCATATTCGGAGTTAAATGATCCGATCGACCAACGTGAGCGTTTTGAAGCACAAATGGCCTTATCGGCACGTGGCGATGACGAAGCCATGTTTATCGATCAAGATTTCTTACGTGCATTAGAATATGGAATGCCTCCAACATCAGGATTAGGCATTGGTATGGATCGTTTAATTATGTTTCTGACCAACAATGCCTCTATTCAGGAAGTATTATTTTTCCCACAAATGCGACCAGAAAAAATAGTAACAGTAGCTTCGACAGAGGATTATGTTGCATTGGGTATTCCAGCAGAATGGGTTCCTGTTTTACAAAAAATGGGTTTCAATACTATACCGGAATTAAAAGAAGCTAATCCTAATAAAGTATTCAATGACCTTGGGGGTATGCGTAAAAAAATGAAATTAGAAATCACCATGCCAACAAAAGACGAGGTCTTGGCATGGTTTGCATAAATAATTAGTTCGTACAGAAGCCGGCTATCCAAAAGGTAGCCGGCTTCTGTTTTTTGTAAAAAACGTGTAAAGAATTGTTTACACAGCTCGCTGTGCCTACCAACGCGCATTATCCTAACCACAAAAACAAAGAGCCATCAATTTTTTAATTTATTTAATACTACTTTTAAGTTATAAACATTAAAAAATGAAAAATATACTTTCCATAGATGGTGGTGGAATAAGAGGTATAATACCTGCTCTAGTATTGGTCGTTTTAGAAGAAATTCTTCAAAAGAAGAGCAATGACCCGGATGCACGAATTGCAGAATATTTCGATTTTATTGCAGGAACTAGTACTGGAGGTATCTTAGCCTGCATTTTATTATACCCAAGTGAGGAAAATCCTTCAAAACCTAAGTTTTCTGCTAAAGAGGCATTAGATCTGTACGTCTCCCACGGCACTGATATTTTCAAAACAACAAGATGGAGACGCTTTCTAAGTGAATTCGGATTGGTGAGTGAATTATATTCAGCTACCGCATTAGAGAATGTATTACATGAATATTTTGGCGACACCAAACTAAGCCAACTAATAAAACCCTGTATTATAACGGCCTATAATATTGAACTCCGGAAAAATCATTTTTTTAGACAGCAAAAAGCTATTACACATGGAATAGCACGAGACTTCTATCTAAGAGATGTCTGCAGAGCGACCTCCGCCGCACCTACCTATTTTTCTGTTGCGGAGATTTATTCCATTGCAGGTACAAGATTTCCATTGGTAGACGGTGGCATGGTGGCTCAAAACCCATCCATTTGCGCTTTGATTGAAGTGATGAAAGCTTTTGAAGATACAGAGATAAACGATCTGTTTATGGTCTCATTAGGTACCGGGGTTGCAAAAAAAGCTTATAACTATGAGCATTTTAAGAAAAAACTGGCCATTACCATTGGTCCAGCTTTAGTCGATATTATGACAAGTGCCTCTGCAGAGAGTACAGAATTTTTTATTGAACAACTGTTTCAATTCAATAGAAAATCCAAAAACTACATCCGACTAGAGCCAACAAATATGTCAAGTGTTGAGTCTTCCATGGATGCGGCATCCAAAAACAACATCCAAAAACTTATCTCGCTAGCAGATAGACTGATGAGCGAAAATGAAGTTCAACTCACCAAGATAGTGGATCATCTAATAAAAGAAAAAGAGGCAAAAAACAAGAAAAATCCGTGGTCTAAGTTGATGGATAGGTTGTAAAAGTTTACATTTACGCATATTTTAAATCTATATGGCACTGAATATCGTTTGGATCTCATTTTTTGTAATTGCGTTCATCGTTGCTTTGATCAAGCTTATTTTCTTTGGGGACACCGAAATTTTCATGAAAATTATCAATGGCATGTTTGACAGTGCTAAAAACGGTGCCGAAATCTCCTTAGGTCTCGTCGGCATGATGACATTCTGGTTAGGCATCATGAAAGTGGGTGAAAAAGCAGGAATGATTACCTTATTTGCAAAAGCTGTAAATCCATTTTTCAGCAAGCTCTTCCCTGGAATCCCAAAAAACCATCCTGCAAACGGCTCTATTATTATGAATTTTTCAGCCAATATGCTAGGTTTAGATAATGCGGCAACACCGGTTGGACTAAAAGCTATGCAGGAACTGCAAGAACTTAATCCAGAAAAGGAAACCGCGACGAATGCACAAATTATGTTCTTAGTGCTCAATACCGCTGGAATAGCACTTATTCCAACATCGGTAATTGCTCTAAGAATGGCCAATGGAGCAGCAAACCCCGCAGATATTTTTATTCCAGCTTTGATAGGAACCTTTATTTCGTTTATATCAGGGATGATCGCCGTTGCATTCTTTCAAAAAATAAACCTCTTTAAACTACCCATCCTGATATTCCTAGGCAGTTTCATTGTCATGATGGCTGGACTATATTTCGGTTTAAATGGCCTGCCTCCAGAAAAAATTGAAATTGTAACTGGACTAATCGGTGGTGTTTTAATTTTTTCCATCATCATCCTATTTATCGTTTACGGCGCATTTAAAAAACTAAATGTTTACGATGCCTTTATAGATGGTGCAAAAGACGGATTTAAAACATCCATCATGATCATCCCCTTTTTAATCGCCATACTGGTGGCTATATCTGCTTTCCGAACAACAGGATGTATGGACTATATTGTGAATGCAATCGGTTCTTGTTTCGCTTATTTTGGCTTGGACACACGTTTCGTACCAGCTCTTCCAGTAGGATTAATGAAAACATTAAGTGGTGGTGGCGCTAGAGGACTTATGGTCGATGTCATGCAGGCATATGGAGCAGATTCGTTTCAAGGACGACTTGCCAGTGTTATCCAAGGTTCCTCCGAAACAACTTTTTACGTTCTAGCGGTATATTTTGGTTCTGTCGGTATTAAAAACACTAGACATGCGCTTATATGTGGCTTAATTGCCGATCTTGTTGGACTAATTGCAGCTATTATTTTAGCATACATCTTTTTTGGTTAAACTTTAATCTTTCAATAACATGAAAAAAACAATTGCTTTAATTGCACACGATGGTAAAAAACCAGAAATGGTTGCCTTTGTAAAAGACCATATTGAGTTCTTAAAAAAAGCTCATCTAGTCGCGACAGGCACCACCGGTTCTTATGTAAAACAAACAGGACTCGAAGTCGAATTAAAGTTAAGCGGACCTATGGGCGGAGATGCACAGATTGCAGCATTAGCTGCAGAAGGTAAAGTAGATGGAATCATTTTTTTCAGAGATGCATTAGGTAAACATGCACATGAACCCGATATTCAGATGCTGATGCGGGTTTGTGATTTGTACAACGTACCATTAGCAACCAATCCCGCAACTGGAAGTCTCATTATCGAAGGTCTACTGGAAGATGAACTATAACCAGGAATTTAATATTCACTTCATAAATTCCTAATCCCCTTATTATTTTTTATATTTAGAGATATGAATGATAATGAAATCTTAGTAACAATAGGTAATACGCCATACACAACAACAATTAAGCATGGAAATAATACGCTAATTGCAGATGAACCTGAAGAATTAGGAGGTCAAGATGAAGGATTCAATCCGCCTGCCCTTTTACTATCTTCATTGGGTTCATGTAAAGCAATGACAGTAAAGATGTATGCTGACCGCAAAAAATGGGATTTACAGGAGGTAAATATTAAACTTTCATACGAAATTTTAAAAAGTGAACTGCAACAGACCACCTATATCAAATGTCATGTTTCTCTTAAAGGAAATCTAGATAAAGATCAAAAAGACAGACTTCTCCAAATTTCAGAAAAATGTCCTATTCACAAAATTCTTTCTAATCCGATTATTATTTCTTCCAACCTGATCTAAAAAAATCAATTAGAATTTTTGATTATATCCACGAGATGCTATATTTGTCGCCACAAAGAATCATGAACATGCAAAATGAACAGCACACTCCTATTGACTCTCCTTTTACTTCAATAAAAAGAGAAAATTGGAAAAAACTGAACGGTCACTTTAAGCACACATTTTCGCAACACGACTTGGATCAATTGCATGCACTTAATGAACCATTGAATGCAGAAGAAATCGAAGATGTCTATTTCCCTTTAAGTCATCTCTTAGGTATTCATATTGAACGGTTTCAAGATTTACACAGAAGCACAAATCATTTTTTCGAAAAAAATGAAAGTACGCTTCCCTTTATTATTGGTATTGCTGGCTCTGTAGCTGTAGGTAAAAGTACAACAGCACGTGTATTGCAACGCGTGCTGACTTTATTGCCCAGTAAACCAAAAGTAGATTTAGTAACGACTGATGGATTTCTGTACCCGAATCATATCCTGAATGAAAGAGGCATAATGAATCGTAAAGGTTTTCCGGAAAGTTACGATGCTAAAAAATTAATACAGTTCCTTTCCGCTATAAAATCAGGCATGGGATCACTTTCGGTACCCCTGTACAGCCATTTGGAATATGATGTCTTACCTGATGACCAGCAACAGCTGATCCATCATCCTGATATCTTAATCGTCGAAGGCATTAATGTACTGCAGGTCAATTCGCAAAGACCACGAAAAGGACATAGTGTATTCGTGTCAGATTTTTTTGATTATACCATATATGTTCATGCCAGCGAAAAAAACTTATTAGAGTGGTATACCAACAGGTTTGAATCTTTAAGACGTACAGCATTTCAAAATCCGGCCTCATTCTTTCACAAATATGCCGACATGAATACTGAAGAAAGTATCCAGATGGCTCATCAGATCTGGAATGAGATCAACAAACCAAATCTGGTCCAGAATATTTTACCAACACGTTACCGCGCTGATCTAATTTTAGAAAAAGGCAGTCATCACTTTGTTAAAAATGTAAAGGTCCGTAAGATTTAATCTTCCCGCGTACGAAATAATAAGATCTCATTTAAAATTTCATTCTGAATCTGATAATGTAATTTATTGCTACTCGATATGGTATTGAGCTCAATCTTATATTTCACAAAGTCCTTACCGATTTCGGCAACTTTTATTTTAAATAAATCGTCCCAGATAATATTCTTATTTATTTTCAGGATAGGTCTTAAATGATTTTCAACAGATTGGACATGCAACGGTTTTTCTAAAGGAAGTTCAAATTTAACGATCAGTTTATTCGACTTTTGAGAAGATTTATTGACCATCGTTGAAGTGAATATCAAATTATTTGGTATTAGCACAACATCATCATCTTCATCACGAACGACAATATTTGCCAAAGTAATATCAACAATTTTACCCTGATAATTACTAATTTTAATATGGTCTCCAATGGAAAATTGATCAGAAAACATAACCAGCAATCCACTGATCATATTGGTAATATACTCCCTAAATATAACCGCAATAGCCATCGCAACAATGGTCATGCTGGTTATAAATTCCTTAGGATCAATTCCCAGCGCAACCATCAACGTAATCACAATCATACCGGCATTCAATACTGTAGCAACCCGGGAAATACCCAGTACAAAATTTCCTCTCACATCATGGTTTGCATGTTTACGGTTATACAGCGAAACAATCAAGAACCGGCCGATTGAGATCAACAGATTGGCAGTCAAAAAAGTATTTAAAGCATAAGCAAAGTGAAGAATAATCTTGTTTTTCTCGTAAAAAGAGGCTAAACCCACAAAAGAATAGCTTAAAGCTATCCACAAAGCACAACGAAATACAAAAGATAGGGATAATTTATTTTTAACCATTGAAATCTAATTTTCTTTAGGAACTAAACTAATCATTTTTCATTCAATACAAAAAAATGATACTCCTAAAAATAAGTATATTTGCAAAAGACCAATGGTCGAAAAATATGAACGAAGAAACAACAACAGTAGAGCTTACAGTTACAGGAATGCATTGTACAAACTGTGCAATTGCTATTCATCAATATTTAGAAAAAAAAGAGGCAAAAGATATATTTGTCGACTTTGCATCTGATGAAGTTAAATTCTCAGGAATAACGGCAAAAGAACTTCCCGAAATAACAAAAGGGATTGAAAATTTAGGTTTTCAGGTCTTGACTGATGAAAGTCCAAAGGAATCATTTTATAAAAAAATAGAAACCAAATTTTGGTTCAGTCTATTTTTTACGCTTCCTCTCTTTGCACATATGTTTATACAACACCCTTTGTTGCATGACCCATACATCCAGCTCGGACTCTGTGCTCCCGTATTTCTGCTCGGTTTTTTTCATTTTGGTAAAAGTGCGTTTTACTCCCTTAAAAATGGCATGCCAAATATGGACGTGCTCATATTTATAGGTGCAACAGCTGCATTCACGTACAGCCTCATCGGAACCCTCAATCACCTAGGCCCAGATTATATGTTCTATGAAACTTGCGCAACAATCATCACGCTCGTTCTATTGGGAAATCTATTTGAAAAAAAATCCATAAAAAAAACAACATCTGCAATCGGAGACCTTATTAAGATTCAAAATGTAACCACAACAAAAATCACAGCAGATCTAGAAGAGATCATCCATACAAGAGATGTTAAACAAGGCGATGTTTTACTGATCAAATCAGGAGATCTTATTCCAGTTGATGGAGATATTATTGAAGGAGATGGCTTTGTCAATGAATCCATGATTACAGGAGAAAGCCTACCCGTTTTCAAAGATAGATATGCAACCGTCATCGGCGGAACAACACTAACAGAAGGCAATATAAAAATCACGGCCACCAAAGTTGGACGTAAAACCGTCCTTTCCCAAATTATCGCACTGATCAAGGAAGCACAATCAAAAAAACCACCTATTCAAAAACTCGGTGATAAAGTCGCATCATACTTCGTACCCTTTGTGGTCGTCATCGCCATTTTCACCTTTTTTATCACTTACTTTATAGCCGAAATATCACTACAGCAATCATTAATGAATGCCATTGCAGTACTTGTCGTGTCCTGCCCGTGCGCGATGGGTCTAGCGACCCCAACTGCTGTCATGGTAGGTTTAGGAAGAGCCGCTAAAATGGGAATTTTAATTAAGGGAGGTGATACAATTGAAGAGATGTCGGATCTTAAATATATGGTATTCGATAAAACTGGCACTTTAACTACCGGAGATTTCAATATCAAAGCCATCCAAACGTTTGGAATAGAACAAAAACAAGTAGAATCTATCATTGCACAATTAGAAGGCTATTCAAATCATCCTATAGCAAAGTCCATCAGACAGCACATGAAAGAAGTAAAAGCCTACCGCATTGTCTTTCAAGATGTCAAAGAGATTAAAAGCGAAGGACTTTACGCTACAGATACAAATAGTAATGTGTACAAATTAATCAATGCACGTTTAGGAAAAGTAGATTATTCAAACCGCTACGACTTAATTCTATCCATTAATGATGTCGTAGTTGCAGGCTTAGTGATTGAAGATCAGATAAAACCTTATGCAAAAGAACTCATTCAAGCCATTAAAGGCAAAAATATAACCCCAGTAATATTAAGTGGTGACCGAAAAAGTAAATGTGACCTAGTCGCTCAAAAACTTGGAATAGCAGAAGTTTATTCCGATCGCAATCCTGAAGAGAAATTGAATATTATCAACAAACTTAAAAAAGCAGGTATTACAGCAATGGTCGGCGACGGTATAAATGATGCTCCTGCCCTGACAACAGCCCACGTCGGTATCTCTCTAGGTGACGCAAGTCACATTGCGATACAATCTGCTAAAATAATTCTTTTGAATTCCGATCTAAAATCGATTGAAAATCTATTACTTATCGGAAGGCACACACTGCAAACGATCAAAGAAAATCTTTTCTGGGCATTTGCCTATAATATCATCGCAATACCGCTCGCAGCAATGGGATTTTTAGGCCCCATGCTCGCCGCCTTCTCAATGGCTTTCTCCGATGTTATTGTCATCGGCAATTCACTTCGTCTTCGTTTTAAAAAACTGCGGTAACAAGCAATTGACCGCATTTAAATCTTTTTTAAATCAATAAAAAAATAGACTATTTTTTTCACTATCTTGAACCTCAAAACATTCGCTTTTGAGGTTATTTTTTTGTAACTTCGCATGCGTAGCAATCCGTGTAAACGGGATTGTTTAATAGTTTTATCGAAACCAAATTAATATGGCTGAAGAAACAGAAAATGATAATAATTTAGTACCTGCAAACGATCGAATTCTTTCGGTAAGTATCGAGGATCAAATGAAAACTGCCTACATTGATTATTCAATGACAGTTATTGTTTCTCGTGCATTACCAGATGCTAGAGATGGTATGAAGCCTGTACACCGTCGTGTTCTTTACGGTATGTTGGATTTAGGTGTTACAAGCAGTAAGCCTTACAAAAAATCTGCCCGTATTGTTGGTGACGTATTAGGAAAGTACCATCCACATGGTGATACTTCCGTATACGATGCAATGGTACGTCTAGCACAAGACTGGAACATGCGCTACCCTTTAGTGGATGGTCAAGGTAACTACGGTTCTGTCGATGGAGACCCTCCTGCGGCAATGCGTTATACGGAAGCAAGATTGAAAAAAATTGCGGAAGAAATTTTATCGGACATCAATAAAGATACAGTAGACTATCAATTGAACTTTGATGACTCTTTGGAAGAACCAACAGTATTACCAACACGTATTCCCAATCTATTGGTAAATGGTGCTTCAGGTATTGCAGTCGGTATGGCAACCAATATGGCGCCACACAACTTAACAGAAGTTATCAACGGTACAGTTGCATATATTGACAACCGTGATATCGATGTACCCGAATTGATGCAATATATCAAAGGCCCCGATTTTCCTACAGGAGGTTTGATATATGGTTACTCGGGTGTTCAGGATGCAGAGAACACTGGCCGTGGTCGTGTCGTGATGCGTGCTAAAACAGAAATTGAAGTATCAAAATCAGGTAAAGAGTCTATCATAGTTACAGAAATTCCTTATCAGATCAATAAAGCGAATATGATTGAACGTACAGCTGAATTGGTTAATGAAAAAAAATTAGAAGGAATTTCAGCAATTCGCGATGAGTCAGATCGTACGGGTTTACGTATTGTATACGATATTAAACGCGATGCTAACGCAAATGTCGTTCTAAACAACCTATTCAAGTACACAGCATTACAAACCTCATTTTCAGTAAACAATATTGCTCTTGTAAAAGGTAGACCAGTATTGATGAACCTGAAAGATATGATTCAGGTATTCGTGGATCACCGTCATGATGTTGTCACGCGTCGTACACGTTTTGAATTGGCTGAGGCTGAAAAAAGAGCACATATTTTAGAAGGATATTTAATCGCGCTTGATCATTTAGATGAAGTAATCAAGTTGATCCGTGCCTCTTCAACTCCTGAAGATGCCCGCGTAGGATTAATGGAAAGATTCGGTCTATCAGATCTTCAAGCACGCGCAATTTTGGATATGACGCTTCGTCGTCTAACCGGACTGGAGCACGATAAGATTAAAGAAGAATATGCTGAGCTAATGAAAACGATCGATTACTTAAAATCTGTATTAGCAGATGAAGGTCTTCGCATGCAGATCATTAAAGAAGAACTGATCGAAATCAGAGAGAAATATGGTGACGAGAGAAGATCTATTATCGTCCATTCAGCAGAAGACATGCGTATGGAAGATTTCATCGATGATGAAGAAATCGTGATCACAATCTCTCATAATAGCTATGTAAAACGTACTCCTCTAACTGAGTATAAACGTCAAGGACGCGGTGGACGTGGATCTATTGGTTCGACCACACGCGAAGAAGACTTTACAGAACATATTATTACTGCTTCGGCACATAATTATATGTTGCTATTTACAGAATCTGGTCGTTGTTTCTGGTTACGAGCATTTGAAGTTCCTGAAGGAAGTAGAACTTCTAAAGGTCGAGCGTTGCAGAATATCATCAATATTCCGAAAGACGAAAAAATTAAAGCATACATTTTAGTGAAGAACTTAAAAGACCAGGAATACCTGGAAAATAACTTCATCATTATGTGTACTAAAAAAGGTACAATTAAGAAAACGTCATTAGAAGCTTATTCACGTCCTCGTGCAAATGGTATCAATGCCATCAACATTAATGAGGGAGATCAGCTGTTAGAAGCATGCTTAACAAGCGGAACAAGTGAAATTGTAATGGCATTACGTTCTGGACGTGCTATTCGTTTCAACGAGTCTACTGTTAGACCAATGGGTAGAACAGCAACTGGTGTTCGTGGTATTACTTTAGGTAGTGAAAGCGATGAGGTTATTGGTATGATTAGTGTAGATGATCCAGAGACTACGGTACTTGTTGTATCTGAAAAAGGATACGGTAAACGAACAGATATCGAAGATTACCGAGTTACAAACCGTGGTGGTAAAGGTGTAAAAACAATTAGCGTCACTGAGAAAACAGGTAAATTAGTTGCTGTAAAAGGTGTTAACGATACTGAAGATTTAATGATCATCAATAAGTCAGGTATTGTTATTCGTATTTCAGTAGAAGGATTAAGAGTAATGGGGCGTGCAACGCAAGGTGTCCGTTTAATTAATCTGAAAGGTGAAGATGAAATTGCATCAATTACTAAAGTAGATAGAGAGGAAGAAGTGGAAGAAACGGAAGAAGAAATTCTTTCAGGTGAAGAAGTAGAAGATGCGACAGAAAGCACTGAAACCGATCAAGACGATAAATCTGAATCTAACGAAGAATAAAAATAGAATGAGAGCATTATTGACATCATTAATACTGTCAGCTACAAGTTTAACTGTTGTTGCCCAATCCAATATCAAGGAGGGCAACAACAGTTTTGCGCTTTATACACAAACTGGAGATATCAAAAATTTGGAGAACGCACGCAAATTTAGTGATGCAGCTTTCAAAACCCGTAAAGATTCTTCTTCAGTTCGTAATAATGTTTTGAGAGGACTTGTTTACAGTTCTTTAGCAGTTGTAGATTCCACCCGGAAACAAAAGTATATCATAGACCCTATTGATGAAAGTTTAAATACCTTAAAACTCATTGATAAGAAAAAAGCATATCGCAATTTCCCTGTAGAAGTTGATTATATCAAGCAAAATTTAGCAACTGCATTAATCTATAAATCAAATGTTGAGTTAAAAAATAACAAGTTTGAAGAAGCGTACAAAGGATTTCTGAAAGTAGACTCCCTTGGTTTCAAAAATGCCGATTTAAAATTTAATTTAGCAACTTTAGCTGTAAGCAGTAAACGATATCCTGATGCGATTAAATATTACAAAGAGTTAATCAAGCAGGATTCAAAAAAACCGCAATATTATCTAGAGCTCGCAGCTGTATATGAGAAAATCGGAACAAAACAAGATGAACTTAATACACTATCTGCAGGCCGATTAGAGTTTCCTCAGAACAAAGATATCCTCTTCAAGCTGATCGATATCTATGCTAAAAATGAATCTTATGACGCCATCTTAACGATAATTGATGAAGCGATCAAATTAGAGCCTGAAAATGTTGAATTAAATTACCTGGCGGGTTATGCATACGAAGACGCGAAAGATATTCGAAATGCAAAACAATATTATAATAAAGTTCTGCGTTTAGATGCTAATAACTACCCATCAAATTTAGCTTTAGGCCTTATTTATTTAAAGGATTTTCTTAAATCTAAATCTGACGAAGACAAACAATATGCGCAATCTTATCTTTTGAAAGCAAATGAAATTAAACCATATGATGTGAATGCACTTAAAGCACTGTCTACTTATTACAATGCAATAGAAGATTATGTGCAGTTAGATCGTGTGAATATATTATTAAATCAATTAACAGTTAATTAGAGATGAACATTAAATCATTATTATTATTGGCAGCTGTTGCATCAGCAAGTACATCTGTTTATGCACAAAAAAATAATGTTAATAAGGCAAAAACAAGTATCGCAAAATTCGAAGAGCTAAAAGGTGCAGGTACGCCACAATTGGCACTGCCAAATTTGAAAACTGCACAAGAAGCTATTGATTTAGCTGTTGTTCATGAGAAAACAAAAGATAATGCAGAGGCATGGACAATCTATTCATTGGTTTATGCAAACTTAGCTAATTTAGATAAGTCTGCTGATGAGGCTAAAAAAGCTGAAGATGCAATTGTTAAAGCTAAAGAATTGGATAAAGATGGCGCAAATAAAGATAATATTCGTGTCTCTGAACAAGTATTAGGTCAATTCAACTTCAATCTTGGTGCTGAAGAATATCAAGGTCAAAAATACAAGGAAGCATATGACTCTTTTGAAAAAGCATTGACATATTTGCCAGGTGATACAACATTAATCTATTATGGTGGTATTTCAGCTCTTCAAAGTAACGATTATGCCAAAGCAATTGCGAAATATAAAGAGCTTATTCCTTCAAAAGAATTTTCTTCACATAAACAAATTGTTGTAGACTTACCAAAATTATATTTATCAGCTAAAGATACCGCTTCTGCATTGGATTATGCAGCAAAAGCAGTAGAAATGTATCCTGATGACAATGCAGCTGCGGTTCAAAACATTGAATTCAATTTAATCGCTGGTCGCGAAAAAGAAATTTTAGCGGGCATCACTGCGCAATTGGCAAAAGATCCAAATAACAAAAGCTTAAATTACTATTTAGGAATCGCTCATTCAGCAAATAAAAATGATGCTGCTGCAATTGAAGCATATAAAAAGGCTTTAGCAGTAGATCCTGATTATTTTGAAGCAAATACAAATATTGCAATCACAATGATGAATGGTGTACGTGAAAAATTAAATGTTTTAAACAACGATAGATCATTGAGCCAAGCAAAATACAACGAAGGAGTAGCTAAAATTAAGGAAGAAATTAAACCTGCTTTAGTTTATCTAACAAAAGCGGTACAATTACAACCTAAAAATGTCGATGCTTTGACAAACTTGAAAAACTACTATGTTTTCATGCAAGATGAAGCTAAAACAACTGAAATTACAGCTCAAATTAACGCTTTAAACTAAGTTTACTTAATCTTTAATAAGAAGGGGGTTGCATGTATTGCAATCCCCTTCTTGTTTTTCATAGAGATCCACAAAGAAAACATGTTTTGAATCGCCTCAGACCTTCTAAAAAGCTGGGGTTGGGCTATAATTAGTTTTTAAAAGCTTTAACTTAAATTAACATCATTAAAAAAAATATTTGTTATCTTTATAAAAATTATAATTTAAGCTCTGTATATAAACCTAATTTTTACTATTATTTTTTAACAGAGTTAAACGATCTCAATGAAAACAACAATAAAATTTAATAATGTTAATACATTATTTTCTAAATCTTTAAAGGAAAGAATTAACGATTATTTCAAAACTAATAAAATCCAAAAAACAGGAGAAAAAAGAGTACTAACAAAAGCAATCATCCTGTTTGTAACCGCTATATCTTTCTACATCACATTAATTGTAATTCAACCACACTGGTTAATCAGTGTTGTTGTATTAATTTTACTTGGAATAAATTTTGCCGCAATCGGATTCAATGTGATGCACGATGCCGGACATGATACATTCTCTAATAGTAAGAGACTAAACAGTGCCCTATCCTACAGTCTTAACCTAATGGGTGGAAATATCTATTTCTGGAAATTGAAGCACAATATTGCACATCATACTTATACCAACATTGAAGGTGAAGATCATGATATTGATATCAAATTTATGCGTGTGCATAAAGACCAAGAATTAAAAAAGCATCACTCCTACCAGAAATATTATTTTATGGTTCTATATAGCATCTCCTACTTAGCTTGGATTTTCTATCAAGATTATGAGAAATATTTTCTTGAAGCCATGGGAAGCAAAAAGAAATCATTCGATTTCCCTTTACGTGAAAAAGTGATCTTTTGGGTAAGTAAAATTATTCACATCAGTATTTTCATCGTTATCCCAGTTTTAGTGGTAGGATGGTTACCAACATTAGTTGGGTTACTAATTTCAGGTATCGCTTGTGGTATCTGTTTGGCAACCGTATTCCAGCTTGCGCACGTCGTAACTGAAACAGAATTTGTTGCCATAGAAGAGACTGCAGACCCAACAAAAATGGAAAATGAGTGGATGATTCACCAATTGAGCTCTACAGCTAATTTTGCTACAAAAAATAAATTTCTAACTTGGATTCTAGGTGGTTTAAATTATCAGGTTGAACATCATTTATTCCCTAAGATAAGTCACATCCACTATCCCGCGATTAATAAATTGGTCAGAGAGACCTGTTTGGAGTTCAATGTTAAATATCTTGAATACAAAACATTCAATTCAGCATTCAAATCACATGTGAGTGTGATTCAGTCTATGTCAAGATAGATATAACGTTAAAAAATATAGAAAGGCTAAGCAGTTGATGTTTAGCCTTTTTTTTTGCTTCCTATAATAACATCAAGGAAATTACATTAATACATCCTTATTTTATACCACCGAAATCCCATTATGGCAATAGCATTACGCCACTACCCCACAAACTTCTCAATACCAATACAACAATTCCATCGCATTATCCCTATAATCTTACACATGCTTAAAGGTTTATCAATCATTACTAATTACACCAAAGAAATAAAGAATAGATTTCCAAAATTTCAGCTTGTAGGATAAGCACATTGATCAGGAGCCTTAAATAATGACAAAGTAAAGGACAAGCAAGCATTGGTGGTAATGAAGCCGAAAAATAAAAAAGCCGTTGCAATTTATTGCAACGGCTTTGAAGAAGTATAATTATGTTTTATTTTTGTACTCGCTTAGAACGTGAATTTCACAGAAGCATTCCATGTACGTCCCCACCCCATTAACACGTAGTTAGAGGTATCAATACCTTTCCAGTACTCAGCATTAGCTTTAGACTCAACATTTGAAGTCGCTTCAGAGATATACAATTTGTCTAATACGTTGTTCATATTAACACGGAAACTGATCGCATTTTTATCACTCAAAACAACCTTGTAAGATACACCTGCATCTAACAAATCGTAGTTTGGCAACTTCATCGTAGGCCTATTAGCAGGTAATGAGCTATACAGATCTTCATAACGTCTATAATCAGCATCCACAGAAAGACCTTTTAAGACTTTGTATTTAGCACCTAAACCCCAACTCGTCTGAGAAGATTCACCAACTTTAACACCTGTTAAATCTCTCGTTGTAGTTTCTAATACTTCACGATTTTCATTACGAACAATCGTTATAGCATCACCATCATATTCCCATTTACCTAAGGAAGCAAAACCTTTTAATTCAAAGCCACGGAATGGACGAGCTAATAACTCTAACTCCACACCTTGGTGATCTTGTTTTACACCATAGTTCGTGTTATAAATTAAACTTCCGACCTGTACTTTGTCAATACCATATTTGTCAACTTCTTTTTGAGCAGCCGTAAAAGAACTTCCTGTTGTACGGTCAGCCCATGTCGTGCGGTATGCATTTACGCTAACATCAAAATATTCAGAGGCAAATTTGTAACCAGCCTCTAAACCTAAAATTTTCTCATTAACAGCATATGGATTAACATCGTTCATGTAATTCATGAAGATATTGTTTTGGTATGGCTGGCGAGAATAATAACCCGCATTACCAAAGATGGTATGGTTACCTAATGTATAACTTGCACCGCCTTTTACATTGTAGCCTAAATTGTTCACATCTTTAGATTTACCTTCACCTAATTTATAAAGGAAATAATCTTGTCTACTGTTTTGCTGACCAGAAAGGGAACCTTGAAAGAAAGCTGTAAAACCATCTTTCGCAAACTCTAATTGTCCAAATAAACCTGCATATCTGATCATTTGTTCATAATCCCACGCTAAACGGTCTTTGGCATCTTTAGGTTTATCTCCCCATGTTTTCCAAGGGTTTGTCGAGTATTCATTCGAAGTAACGGTTAAGCCAGGTAAATTTACATTGTCTTTATGGGAGATGCTTGGAGCTCCTAATAAATCCGTAACCTGTCTGTAGTGTTCACCTTTATAGTCGCGTAAATCAAAACCAACATTAAAGTTCAAGTTATCACTCAATTTACGGTTATAGTTAGAAACCACACCATACCATTGGTGGTTATTAACGTCAGCAGCTAAATAGGGAACTTTTTCTTTAGAAGCATCAGTACGTTTAGACTGACCGCCACCGCGAGCCATAGAAGCATAAACTACAGTAGATAATGATGATTTATCATCAATAGTCCAATCCCAGTTTAAGTTAGCAACCGGTTTATGATAGTAGTTTTTACGAGGATTAGTTTCTACCCCGTTGATAGTAGTCATATTATCATTATACTTTCTTCCGTTATCCAGGAAGTTTTTCAATGCAGAAGTATAACCCTGGTTATGCCATTGTGGAGCACCTGTAACCATTAAATTTAAGTTATGCTTCTCGTTTACTTTATAACCAACAGATAAGAAATAGTTTTGACCGGCACCTTCAGTACCTTTCATGTAACCATTTCCTTGCCATCCAGTTACCATTGCAGATACTGCAAATCCACTTTTCATCAAACCGGTGTTATAAGCAATCGTAGATTTTACAAACATATCGTTACCGATAGTTGTTTTAACAAAACCACCTTGTTGCATATCTGTAGATTTAGTCACAAAGTTAATCGTACCCCCTACTGAAGAGATCGCTAATTTTGACGAACCTAAACCACGTTGAATTTGTACTAAAGAAGCAATATCTGACAAACCACTCCAGTTAGACCAAAAAACACGACCATTGTCCATACCATTGATCGGTTGGCCATTTAATAAGAAAGCTGTGTTAGATTGATCAAAGCCACGTGTTGTCATGGAAGATTCACCAAAACCTTTTGATTGACCAGATACGTATACACCAGGTGTATTGACCATGGAAGCAGTGATATCCATTGCACCCACTTTTTCTTCGATGATTTGTTTCGAGATTGTAGAAACAGCTATCGGAGTTTTACGATCTTCCGCGATATCAATTAAACCACGACCTACAACAACAACTTCTCCTAAATTTGTTTCAGATGATTCTGCAAAAACAGGATCTAATTGTAGTGCTTCACCGGCTTTCAAGAAGACATTATCGTAAACAACTGGTTTTTGACCGATGTAGGTAACTTCAATTTTGTAAGGTCCGCCCTCTTGAAGATTTGCGATGTTAAAACGTCCATTCGAATCTGCCGATCCGCTGAAGGTGGCTCCGCTTGACTGATGCGTAATTTTAATAGTTGCACCTGTCGTTGTTTGTCCAGTAGATTGTTTTACAATCCCTGTAACACTGCTTGTTGTTGTTTGTGCATGGATAGTTCCATAACTCCCGACAGCAAGAGCAAAAAAAAGTAGAGACTTTTTCATGTAAGATGTGTTTGATATAGTTTTGATGCTGCAAAAGTAAAACTCCCATATCTATTTAACTAATTTTAACATGAAATGAATATGTTAAAACATCTTTTTTGACACCTGAAATTTTGATAAAATAGCATTAAACAAACAAATATATTTTAAAGTCATAAAAACTCAAGGATATATTTTAAATATTTAATTGCAAAAACTAGTCTAAATTACCACATTGGCAATTCTAGTCAGAATAAAACTTTGTCCTTTTTGAATAAATGAAAGGCAGGCCTTCTTAAACTATATTTTACAGCAGTAGCATGGGAATGCCAAACATGAAGATCAAGGTTATTTTAAATAAAAGAGGTAATACCCCCTTAATTAAAATCGATCTAAAGTAAATATATACAAACTTTATTAAAATAACAATAGAGAAAACAAAAAAAAGGCTTAAAATTAAATTTAAGCCTTTTCTTATTTTTGATACAATATCCTATTTTTTAGGAATTTCTTTTAAAATTTGTTTCACAAATTCCCAATATTTCTGAACAGAAGAAATAGATACCCGCTCTGCCGGAGAGTGTGCACCCAAAATAGTTGGTCCAAAGGAAATCATATCCATGTCAGGATAATTCGTTCCCAAAATTCCACATTCCAGTCCAGCATGGCACGCAACCACCTTCGGCTCCTCTTCATGCTGTTCAATATAAATACGTTTCAAAACCTCTAAAATTTCAGAATCAGCATTTGGTGTCCATCCAGGGTAAGATCCTGAAAATACAACATCAAATCCAGCTATTGAAAAACCAGCTTCCAAAGATTGGGCTAAGTCTATTTTAGAACTTTCAACAGATGATCGTGTTAAGCATTTAATACTCATTTTTCCATCGCCAACACTCACTTTAGCAATATTATTAGAGGTTTCCACAAGATCTTCAAAGTCTGCGCTCACACGGTAAACACCATTATGTGCCGCATAGATTGCATTGATCAACAACTCCTGATCTTGAGCAGAAAGAACAGCAGCAGGAACAGTAGTCAATTTTTCAATTGATATTGTCAATCCACCATCTACTGTTTTAAACTCAGTTTTAATAGCTTCAATAAGAGGAGCTAAATCTGACGCAAAATTATCCTCATGTTCAGAAGAAACAATTACCGTTGCAGTAGACTCACGCGGGATTGCATTCCGAAGACTTCCACCATTTAGAGTTGCCAGCTGTAAACCAAACTCATCATAAGATTTATACAAAAGGCGGTTCATGATTTTATTCGCATTCCCCAAACCTTTATGAATCTCAATTCCTGAGTGACCGCCATTAAGGCCCTTGACAACAATTTCAAAAGCAACAGCTCCAGAGGGACTAGCCTCCTCTTGATAAGACTTAGTAGCTGTTACATCAATTCCACCTGCACACCCGATATCAAGTTCATCATCCTCCTCCGTATCCAGGTTTAATAAAATATCTCCAGTCAATACACCACCTTGCAACCCCATTGCTCCAGTCATACCCGTTTCTTCATCAATCGTAAACAAGGCTTCGATTGCAGGATGCTCCAGTTCTTTGGAAGCTAAAATGGTCATAATTGTAGCAACGCCAATTCCGTTATCTGCACCTAAAGTCGTGCCTTTTGCCTTTACCCAATCACCATCCACAAACATATCGATACCCTGCGTATCAAAATCAAAAATAGTATCGTTATTTTTTTGATGAACCATATCCAAGTGGGATTGCAGTACGACCGTTTTACGGTCTTCCATACCAGCAGTTGCCGCTTTTTTAATCAGGACATTCCCAACATGATCTTCAGTAACCTCAAGACCCAAGCTTTTACCAAAAGCTATCATAAATGCGATAACACGTTCTTCTTTCTTCGAAGCACGTGGAACTGCATTCAATGCAGAAAAATTCGCCCATAGCTCTTGAGGAGCTAAGGTATCTAAATTATTATTTGCCATAATTTTTTCTATTTCAACAACAAAGTTAGTTTTTTTGAAGTAATTTCGGCCCATGGACAATAAGAATCTAACGAATCAATATTATCGTGAATCTGGAAAAGAGCTTTTCGAGAAAAGACTCCATGCAAAAATGCAGTTAAAGAAATTTAATGATGCCGAACCAAAATCTTTCAAAGAAAGACAGATCATCATTAAAAATCTACTTAACACGAAATCCAACCGTTTTTTTATTGAACCCCCTTTTTATTGCGACTATGGTTTTAACATTTCTATAGACGACAATTTTTTCGCCAATTATAACTGCACTCTGCTAGATGCTGCTCCGATTACAATTGGTAAAAATGTCTTATTCGGCCCGAATGTTTCATTATTTACGTCCACTCATGCGATCCATCCTGAAGACCGCGCAAAAGGATGGCAATGTTCTAAACCGATCAACATAGCAGACAATGTCTGGTTAGGAGGCAATGTTATTGTTAATTCTGGCGTAGAGATCGGTGAAAACAGTATTGTTGGTTCCGGCTCCGTGGTCACCAAAAACATACCGGCCAATGTCATCGCCGCAGGAAACCCATGTCAGATCATTCGGCCAATTACGGAAGCAGACAGACTGGATCTGACAAAAGCAGGCTCAGAATAATCAAACTTAAGTCAAGATTGATTGCGTAACAGTAATATTTTTTCCGATTAAGTTTAAAACTATTTAAGTTTATTACTTGTTTAAGAAATTAAGCCTGAAGTATAGATATGATTACAACAACGAAGCGCGCTTCTCTTTCCTTTTTTATCTTGCCCCTCCTATTATTGGTTATCACTATTGCACGACCTCTTTATGCACAAGAATATATACAGGAATATCGAGATACCGTAAACAAATTTAAACCTTTAAATGAAAAATATAACACCGATACGGTCATCAGCAACACTCAGGTCACTCCTTATTCAAATAACTCTGTAAAGCAAAGTTATGTAAATAAGAGCTATCAGATTCCAAACTACCAGGATACCATCAATCACAACCCTCGGAAACACTTTGCAAGAGCGGCGACCGAATGGTTCATGTTTCAGGCATTACCAGCTTCTTTCAACTACTTCATCAGAAAAGATCCCTACTCGCACATCACATTAAACAACTGGTTCAAACATCTTAAACCAAGTGCATGGGCATGGGACGACAATGCATTTGCTACAAATCAAATTGCCCACCCTTATCACGGTCAACTGTATTTTAATGCATTCAGATCCAACAACTATAGCTTTCTTCAATCCTCCCTTGCCACTTTAGCAGGAAGCTTTATCTGGGAAACTGCAGGAGAGACACAGGCCCCTTCAATCAATGATTTAGTAAACACAACCTATGGCGGCATTATATTGGGGGAAATCACACACCGTATTTCACAAAATGTACTGTCCAGACCCACCAGTTCCTTAGCCGAACGGCAAGGAAAAGAAGTATTAGCTTTTTTCATTAATCCAGTCAACGGGCTAAATCGTTTATTGGATGGCCGTTGGGGAAGAGTCGTAAAAGGAGCTGTTATTGATTCTTCTAAAGTCAAAGCCGAGGTCGATTTTGGTTTCCGCCGTTTTGACACAAAAGACCTAGACATTATCACAAAAGGAAAAACAGATTATTTTGTGCGGTTAAGCTTGATCTATACCAATGACAACATTGAAAACAAAAAACCGTTTGATGATTTCTATGTCAATCTGGAGGTTGGCGGAGACGACAGCTCATTTGTCAACACCGTAAACGTATATGCGTCACTCTACGGAAAACGCATTATCAAAAATCTTCCGGGTAGACATCTCGGCGTCCTCTCTGCAAATTATGACTTCTATCATAATGAAGCCTTCTTCTACGGAGCACAAAGTATGAATTACAACGTCATATCAAACTTTAGTTTAGGAGGCAAGAATCGCTTAACAACAACTATAGGTGGTGGTCCTGTCATACTGGCAGCAGTTCCTGATCCCTACCTCCTCTTTGGAGAAAGCCGTAATTACAATTACGGACCAGGTGTCGATGTCCGCGGTTCAGGAGAAATCAGTGTGCTGAACAGATTTAAATTCGGAGCACAATACCATGGTGGTTATTTTGTTACCTTAAGTGGCAATGAATCCCATTATTTTTTACATACAGCATCGATTAGTGGCAGTCTACGTCTATTGAAAAACTTCTCTTTAAACATGAATTCTGGTTATTTTAGATTAGAAGGTAATTTCAAAGACTATCCTGATATCAACAAAAGCTACCCATTTGCACGTTTCTCATTGGGATACAATGTTTTATTTTAACAAAAAAACACATGAAGATCTTATACCTCATTTCTGTCCCCTTTGTCCTCATGAGCTGTACAGCATCATCCAATCAAAATAAATCTCAGGATAAGCCCGAACAGTTGCATGTGGTTGATGGTTATAATCAGAAATTGATAGATCCCCAGGGTAAAACCATTAAAGACAGATTCAAACCCCCGGTTGGCTACGAAAGAGAAAACTACAAAAAAAATGAATTTGGTTATTTCTTACAGCAACTCCCTCTCAAACCTATTGAGTCACTTGTGACTTATTATAATGGAAGAACAAAAGATAGAAGAGACATCTACGCAAGTGTAATCGATCTGCCCATAGGAAAAAGAGACCTACATCAATGTGCAGATGCTGTCATGCGGTTGCGAGCTGACTATTTATACCAAAATAAGAAATACAAAGATATTCATTTCAATTTTCTGTCCGATGGTAAACCTCGTTATTATGAACAATTTGCCGCTGGAGATTACACCTATCCAAAATACTGGAAATACCTAGAGAATATTTTTGCTTATGCCAATACAAGCTCCCTTCACGATGAACTGACAACTGTCAAATCCATGGATGATGTCCAAATAGGTGATACCTTCGTCCAAAAAGGAAATCCGATTGGACATGCTATTATTATTGTCGATATAGCCGTAAACCCTAAAAATGGTCAGAAACTGGTTTTAATGGCTCAAAGTTATATGCCTGCACAGGAATTGCAGATTATCAATAATCCCGTTAACAAATCTTTAAGCCCTTGGTACGTCTTATCTGGTGATGTAATCAGAACACCTGAATGGAAATTCTACCCCCAAAACTTAAAAACTTGGAATTAGCACATCGTTACGTTCGCGGCAAATAGCGCTTTAGATGCGATACGACTTCACTCAACCGAATCACTTTATATACCAGTCTGATGTCTGCTCTGATTAAATAAACCGATTTCCATGCGAACATATTCAAGTTCTTTCTTGAAAAAGTGCTCTCCCTTAATATGCATTCCTAGTTTCTCATAGAAAGGAACAGCTGCTATACGTGCATCACAAAAAAGCGAAACACCATTCCATAACTGACAAAAGTCAACAACAGATTTGAATAGTGCAGCACCTATACCATTTTCCTGAAAATGAGGAAGAACCGCAAATTTTCGAAACTGATAGTACCCCTCTTCTATCTTAAACACAGAGATTACCCCTATCAGCTCCCCTGCTATGGTCGCCGCAAAGTGCGTCCCGTCAAAATCCACATCAATCATCACATCCTTTAACGAGCCTTCCGGATACAGTACCTGCTGACGTAATTTCCAGGTCCTCGTTGCAATAACCTGTTCAATATATAAGCTATCTATTTCCATACTATCCTTACTGAAGAATTTAATTCCAAAACTTCGTACATGCACATCCCCTTAAAAATTCAGATACAAGGTAGGAAATTTAAAAATCCCTTAAAAATATTGATCGCATCGTAGGCTACAAAATTCGAGTAACCTCCTTTATTTCTGATATCATAAATGAAATAATTTGCTATAAATTATCGCAATTGATATAAATAACTAATAATATTAGTATCTTTACTAAAATTAACAGCGTTATGTCAGATCGTATAGTTCAAAAACTTAATATTTTAGCCGATGCCGCCAAATACGACGTAAGTTGCAGTTCGAGCGGAAGTAATCGAGCTAATAAAAATAAAGGAATCGGAAATGCCAATCAAGGCGGCATCTGTCATTCTTATACCGAAGATGGACGTTGTGTTTCCTTGTTGAAGATCTTGTTAACCAATCATTGCATTTATGATTGTGCTTACTGCGTATCACGAAAGAGCAATGATATCGAACGGGCGGCATTCACCGTACAGGAAGTCGTCGATCTGACGATCAACTTTTATCGGAGGAACTACATAGAAGGACTATTTTTAAGCTCAGGTATATTTAAAAATGCCGATTATACGATGGAAAGATTAGTGTCCATCGCTAAAAAATTACGTTTGGAACATAAATTCAATGGCTATATCCACCTAAAAACCATTCCTGGAGCAAGCGATGAGCTCGTCCATGAAGCTGGATTGTATGCCGACCGTTTGAGTATCAATCTCGAGATACCTACAAAAGAAGGACTCAAACTTTTAGCGCCCGATAAAAGCCGGGAAGATATGATCATTCCTATGCGCTATCTAAAAAATGAAATTATCAGAACAAATGAGGAACGAAAGATCATCAAATCTACACCGACATTCGCTCCAGCAGGACAAAGTACACAAATGATTATTGGCGCTTCCGGCGAATCAGATAAACATATCATCCAGACCGCACAGCATTTTTATAAAAATTATCATTTAAAACGTGTCTACTATTCCGGCTACGTACCCATCTCCTACGACAAACGCTTGCCCCAAATTGGCACTGCGGTTCCTATGGTACGCGAAAACAGACTGTATCAGTCCGATTGGCTCATGCGGTTCTACGGCTTCAGGGCAGACGAAATTGTCAATGACAACCATCCCTTGCTAGATCTCGATATCGATCCAAAACTCAGCTGGGCATTACGCAATCAACATGCCTTCCCTGTCGATATCAATAAAGCAGATTATCATTTTATTTTGCGGGTACCGGGTATTGGTGTACAGTCTGCTAAAAAGATCATTCTGGCTCGACGCTTCGGTCCATTACGCCTCGAAAACCTGCAAAAGCTAGGAGTAGCCACCAATCGGGCAAAGTATTTTATTACTTGTCTCGGTTTTCAACAACTCTATGCGGACAAGCCCGGATCCCATATCAAACAATATATTCTGGCACAATCCAGCAGTAAGTACATTAAAAACGACAGTCAACAATTAACCCTTTTCTAAGATGTTAAAAACACTGAACTACGATGGTACCTGGTCAGGACTAATGACATGTGTCTTTTGCTCCTTTGAGTACAAATGGCAGATCGGCGCTATACAGCAACATGCTTCATCTAGCCAAACAGGCCTCTTTACTGCTCCAGAATTGATCAGCACAGATAATGAAAAAGCCAGACGCGTACTCCTCGGTCTTGAAAAGAAAATAGGTCTTCAGGGGATCCAAGAACTTTATTATGTCCATCTTTCAGAAATCAAAGATCGAGAACTTTTGATACTGCGAAGTATCATTTACTATTTTAGATCAGAAACCAAAGCCAATCAAAACTATGGCCATGACGATATCTTACAGATAAAAAAAATTGTTCGCTCTGTTTCCAGAGAAAGACACCGGGTAAAAGCATTTGTCAGATTTCAAAAAATGAAAGATGGTTTATATTTTGCTAATCTAGAACCTGATTTTAATGTCCTACCACTAATTGTGAAGTTTTTCAAAGAACGCTATGCAGACCAAAAATGGCTTATCTATGATTTGAAGCGAAAATATGGCATATACTATGATTTAATGGAAGTAACAGAAGTTAAATTCAGCGATACTTTAGCTAAAAATCAAATCGAAATTCACTTAGACGAAGAAGAATCACGCTACAGTGATCTCTGGAAAAACTACTTTGAATCAGTCAATATCAAGGAACGAAAAAACACAAAACTACATGTTCAGAGTCTACCAAAACGTTATTGGAAATATTTAAATGAAAAAAATTTGTTATAAAAATCTTATTTTTAAAAAACCAAAGGCAGAAATTAGCTGTTTATTAAATTAAAAAGAGATGACTATAAAAAACATTGAAAACGAAAAAAAGGGTCAAATAATCGCAGAAATCGATGGTAAAGAAGCTGGTTTGATGGAATATACCTGGGCTGGAGAAGACAAATTCATTATTGATCATACCGAAGTACACCCGGAATTTAACGGCAATGGTGTCGGCAAAAAGATGGTACTCGAAGCTGTTGATTATGCCCGCAAAAAAAATGCGAAGATCATGCCCCTTTGCCCTTTTGCAAAATCTGTATTTGATAAAACTGAAGCATTTCAAGATGTATTGTTTTAAAACCTGCTTTCAGGTTTCAAAACAGTTCTGGTTATAAAGTTAGAAATATCGAACTGAAAGTAATCAAATGCGAAAAGTGCCTACACCTTGATAACCGAATCTGGCAGTGTAAGAGCAAGAGCCAGAATAAAAATTCAGCGATCATAAACGATAAAGGAACAATAGTATAAAACATAAAAATGCGCTTTTGAAAAAATCAAAAGCGCATTTTTTATATGATTATAGCGTTTTTAGATTAAACTACAATATTGATAATCTTCCCTTTAACAAAAATAAGCTTTTTCAATGCTTTACCGTCCATATAGCGCTGTACATCTTCATTGGCCAGAACAACTTCTTCAACAGCTTTTGCGTCTAGATCCAATGCCAACAATAAGTTCATTTTCATCTTACCGTTTATCGATACCGGATATGCAAATTCCGATTCCACTAAATAATCAGCAATAAATGTCGGATAAGTCGCATACGAGATCGATCCAGCTTCTTTACCCAATAACGACCACAGCTCTTCCGAAATATGCGGTGCATAAGGCTGAAGTACAACAACCAGCTGTTCTAAAATAGCACGTTTATTACATTTAAGATCAGTAAGCTCATTCACACAGATCATAAAAGCTGAAACCGACGTATTGAATGAAAAACGTTCAATATCATCCTCCGCCTTTTTTATAATCTTATGCAAAGCTTTATATTCCGCTTTTGTAGGTTCCGCATCCGATACATTAAAGTTACCTTCAGCATCATGGAACAAACGCCATACTTTCTTTAAGAATTTGTAAACACCTTCAATACCATTCGTATTCCAAGGTTTTGCCTGTTCCAACGGACCCAAAAACATTTCATACAAACGTAGTGTATCTGCACCATAAGCTTCGATAATATCATCAGGATTGACAACATTGAACTTTGATTTAGACATTTTCTCCACTTCCGTTCCGCAGACATATTTACCGTCTTCCAAAATAAATTCAGCAGCGGCATAATCTGGTCTCGACGCTTTAAATTTCTCCAGATTCAGCACATCGTTAACCACAATATTAACATCTACGTGTAATGGAATCGTGTTGTACTGATCTTTCAAACCATAAGAAACATACGTATCTGTTGCTTTTCCTTCATCGCCTAATAAGCGGTATACAAAATTAGAACGTCCCTGGATCATCCCTTGATTGATCAGTTTTTTGAAAGGCTCTTCCTCATTGTGGAAACCTAAATCTTTCAAAAATTTATTCCAGAAGCGTGAGTATAGCAAGTGACCTGTAGCATGCTCAGAACCACCGATATATAAATCAACAGCTTTCCAATAATCTACCGCTTCTTTCGAAGCAAAAGCTTCTGTGTTCTGAGGATCCATATAACGGAACCAGTACCAAGAAGATCCGGCCCATCCTGGCATTGTACTCAATTCATACTCGTACTGATCTTCGTATTTCCAGTTTTCCGCACGTCCCAAAGGTGGTTCACCCGTTTCAGTAGGTAAGTATTTGTCCACCTCAGGCAATAACAAAGGAAGCTCTTCTTCCTTTATTAAGTAAGGCAATCCATTTTTGAAATAAACGGGAACCGGTTCACCCCAATAACGCTGGCGACCAAAGATCGCATCACGCATCCGGTAGTTAATTTTAGCTTTTCCTAATTGTAATTCTTCCAACTTTGCAATTACAGCAGCCACACCTTCCTGGTAGTTCAAGCCGTTCATAAAATCAGAGTTGATATATTTACCATCCTTATTTCCATCCGCTTCCTCTTCGATCTGTTGCGAGTCAGAAATCTTGACGATCGGTAGATCAAAATACTTTGCGAACAGATAATCACGTTGATCGCCCGAAGGAACAGCCATTACAGCACCTGTACCGTAACTCGCCAATACATAATCAGCAATCCAGATCGCAACATCCTCTCCCGTAATCGGGTGTTTGGCATATGAACCTGTAAACGCACCCGACACCGTTTTTGTATCAGACATTCGGTCCAGTTCCGATTTTTTACTTGTTTTATCAATATATGCAGTAACTGCAGCCTGCTGATCAGCAGTCGTTAATTTTGAAACCAATTCATGCTCCGGAGCCAATACTACAAATGAAACACCAAATATTGTATCGACACGGGTGGTGAACACTTCAATATTCGTCTCCAACTGTGGAACTGGAAATTTCACTAATGCACCCACCGATTTACCGATCCAATTACGTTGCATCTCAATCAAAGGCTCTGGCCAGTCCACAAGCTCCAGACCACGCAACATACGGTCAGCATAGGCAGTGATGCGCATCGACCATTGCATCATTTTCTTCTGCTCCACCGGATGACCGCCACGCTCAGAAAAACCATTGATCACCTCGTCATTCGCCAGCACTGTCCCTAATGCTGCGCACCAGTTCACGGTACTTTCACGTAAGTACGCAATACGGTATTTCAACAACTCACGCTGTTGTTTTACTTCGTCAAAGGCAAGCCATTCCGCTCCTGTAAATGTTAATACATCATCATCAGAAACAGCATTAACTCTCTCTGAACCAGTTTTTTCAAAACGACTAATTAAAGTATCGATTAACTCTGCTTTATCCGAATCATTGTTATACCAAGAGTTGAACAGTTGCATGAAAATCCATTGCGACCACTTATAGTAAGAAGGCTCGGAAGTACGTACCTCTCTGCTCCAATCAAAAGAAAAACCAATGTTATCCAATTGTTCACGGTAACGGTTTATATTTGCCTCGGTCGTAATCGCTGGATGTTGTCCCGTCTGAATGGCATACTGCTCTGCAGGTAAACCGAACGAATCATATCCCATAGGATGCAAAACATTAAAACCTTTTAAACGTTTATATCTTGAAAAAATATCCGAAGCGATATAACCAAGTGGATGACCGACGTGCAGTCCAGCTCCAGAAGGATAAGGAAACATGTCTAAAACATAATATTTCGGTTTTTCATGTGTATCCGCAGATTTGAATGTTTCATGATCGGCCCAAAATTTTTGCCACTTTTTTTCTAACGATTTGTGATTGTACTCCATTTTTGTATTGAGGAATTTTGTAAGACTTGCGAAATTACGATTTTAATAGCGAATTGTAAGAAAAGTTTTGTAGTTTAAACAATAAATGATAGTATTGAAAAGTTAATTACAAAGGATATAGCGAATTTTCATACTTCCGCAAGAAAGTTATTACAAGAATAATTCGAATAAATCCCCTCAAATCATTACTTTCGCAAATAAATTTTTATTGCTTATTATGTCAGAATACGAATCAAGCACGCAAAAAAGAAAGACAAAATCAGTTTACGTCTCTACTGTTATCAGTATAGCTCTAGTCCTTTTAGTGACTGGATTGCTAGGTTTATTACTTGTTCACGCAAAGAATCTATCGAAATACGTAAAAGAAAACATCGTACTCAATGTCATCGTTAACGATGGCACCAATGAAGGAGATGTACTTTCACTGCAAAAGGATCTAGAAAAAGATAAGTATGTCCTACGTACAGAATATATTAGCAAAGAACTAGCTGCAAAATCATTGAAAGAAGATTTAGGCGAAGACTTTGTACAGTACTTAGGCCACAACCCACTGCTTCCTTCTATTGACGTATACATGAAAGAAAATTACGCCAATTCGGATAGTATCAAAACCTTTATAGACAAAATATCACGCAACACCCGAATCAAAGAAGTGGTTTACCAAGAATCGCTTATCGATATGGTCAATAAAAATGTACGCATTATCAGTATTGTAGTATTGGCGTTTGCCGCGATCTTATTAGTGATAGCAGTAGCCCTCATCAACAATACCATCCGTCTGGCGATCTATTCACAGCGGTTCCTGATCAAAAGCATGCAATTAATAGGAGCAACCAAAAACTTCATCCGTAAACCATTCATCACCTACGGTATTATTCATGGACTATTGGGCTCCCTTATCGCCATCCTATTATTAATATTCACACTGAAGTTTGCACAGCAGCAGATTCCAGAACTGGTATTTTTAAGAAACTGGTACGAATTTGCCGCGATCTTTATCGTGGTCATCGCAATCGGAATTCTAATTTCTGGCTTAAGTACATACTTTGCCGTAACCAAATATTTAAAAGCAAAATCTAACGATTTATACAGTTAAAAATGGCTCAAATCAAAAAATCTGAAACGACAAACAAAGGTGCTTTTGTTTTCGGAAAATTGAATTATCAATTATTTATTGTTAGTATCATTATCGTTATCATCGGTTTCCTGCTTATGAGCGGTAATACAGATATCTATAGTTTTACTAAAATCACGTTAGCTCCCATCGTCATAGTACTTGGTTTTGCATTGGGTTTTGTAGCCATTCTTTACAAACCAAAATCTAAATAAAAGTAGAATTACACTATGTCCTTATTTGAAGCCATCCTTCTAGCGATTGTAGAAGGATTAACTGAGTATCTTCCAATTTCATCTACAGCCCATATGGGCTTTACTGCAGCCTTAATGGGTATGCAGGAAAGTGAATACCTCAAAATGTTCCAGGTGTCTATCCAATTTGGCGCCATCCTATCCATCGTAGTTCTCTACTGGAAGAAATTTTTCGACATCAAAAATATCCAGTTGTATTACAAACTAGCTATTGCTGTTATTCCGGCATTGGTTTTAGGAAAACTACTGGACGATAAGATCGAAGCCGTATTAGGCAATCAAATCGCTATTTCAACCGTCTTGGTATTAGGTGGTGTTGTCCTGCTATTTGTTGACAAATGGTTCAAGAATCCAACTATCTTGGATGAAAAAGAGATTCCGATTAAGAAAGCATTAATTATAGGTTTTTGGCAATGTCTAGCCATGATGCCAGGTACTTCCCGTTCAGCAGCATCTATTATCGGTGGTTTGACGCAAGGATTAGACCGTAGAGCAGCAGCAGAATTTTCATTCTTCTTAGCAGTTCCGACTATGCTTGCTGTAACAGTTTACTCCGTATTTGTAAAAACGTGGGGCGAAGGAACAGCACATGCGCAGAAAGGTTATGAGATGATATTTGCCAGTAATGAAAACATCATCGTCTTTATTGTCGGCAATGTTGTCGCATTTATAGTAGCTATGATTGCAGTTAAATCATTTATTACCGTCTTAACGAAATACGGATTTAAATTCTGGGGCTGGTACCGCATTATTATCGGTATTGCTTTATTAGTATTCTTCTGGAATAACTAATACTTTGACGCTACGCTTACTTTTACCCGCTATGGTGAAAAATAATATGAGTACCTTTGCAAAAAAATACAAAATCAGCTTGACTTTGTTTTACTAGAAGCTTCTTTTAACGAGATTCAGCAAATAAAATAAAATCAATGATCTAGTGCAATTGAACTAATGAATGGAAAATAACGAGAAAGATCAAATAGAAAAGGTATTTTCATTTGCCGAAGGACAAATGTTACTGATAGATAAGCCACTGACCTGGACTAGCTTTGATGTGGTGGGGAAAATTCGTAACTCCATTAAACCATTAAAGATAAAAGTAGGCCATGCAGGTACATTAGACCCGCTAGCTACCGGTTTACTAATTGTATGTACAGGTAAATTCACAAAAAAAATAGACAGCTATCAAGCTGAAGATAAAGAATACACAGGAACCATCACCTTAGGTGGCACGACCCCTTCTTACGACCTGGAAACCGAAGTTGATGAAACTTTTCCGACCGATCATATTTCGGAGCAGATGATCCACGATGCTGCGAAAACCTTCGAAGGAGATATCGACCAATATCCACCAGCACATTCAGCAATCAAGATAAACGGAGAACGTATTTATGAAAAGGCTCGCCGTGGCGAAACAGTCGAGTTAAAAACACGTAAAGTCTCCATTAACAGCTTTATCATCGAAAAAATAGAAATGCCGGTCGTTCATTTCAGAGTATCATGCAGCAAAGGAACATATATCCGTTCCCTGGCGTACGATTTCGGAAAAGCGCTTAGCAGTGGTGCACATTTAAGTTCACTAAGAAGAACGAAAAGTGGCAATTACCAAGTTGAAAATGCTTGGAACCTAGAAGAATTAATTCAAAAAATAAAGGCTCACAAAGAAATTAGTATCACAGAACCTCAATTGTAACGATTGATTTCTATTGATTTATTTCTCGAAAAATATTTCATTAAATGAAAATTTATAGAAGTTTAGATGATTTTAAAGCATTGGAAAATGCAGTTGTTACCATCGGTACATTTGATGGTGTCCATATCGGTCATCAAAAAATATTAACTCATCTAAAAGAATGCGCTAAAAAAATTAACGGTGAGACCGTATTGTTAACCTTCTACCCTCACCCTAGATTAATTATCAATCCGGATGATGACAGTTTACGTCTTATCAATGATATAGAAGAAAAAGTGAGCCGACTATCTGAATTGGATATCGACCATTTAATCATCACACCGTTTTCACGCGATTTCTCAAACCAGACACCTGAAGAATACATCAGCAATGTACTGGTCGGAAAACTCGGCACAAAGAAAATAGTGATCGGATACGATCATCATTTCGGAAAAGATAGAAGTGGAAGCTTAAAAGATCTGCAACAGTACGCTGATATTTTTGACTACTCGGTGGAACAGATCCCCGAACAGGACATCAACGACGTTGCAGTATCGTCAACACGTATACGCCTTGCACTGATTACCGGTGATATCAAGACCGCAAACCTTTACTTGGGCTATCCTTTTGAATTAACAGGAACAGTGATCCGCGGGGACCAAATCGGCCGTACAATCGGTTTTCCGACTGCCAACCTGCAGGTGCACGAACAGCATAAATTAATTCCTGCATACGGTATCTATGCTGTTGAAGTTCATATTTTCGATCATTTACAAAATATTACCACAGGCGAATACATAGAAATACAGCCAATCAAAATTGCTAAAGGAATGGGCTACATTGGTACCCGACCAACAGTAGATGGAATGAACAGAAGCATTGAAATAAGCTTATTTGATTTCAATGATGATATATACGGGAAGACGTTACGCGTAAAATTCCTGCATTTCATCCGTCATGACGAACGTTTTGATTCCTTGCAGGATATGAAAGATCAGATCCAGGAAGATGAAAAACAGATCCGAGCATTACTTTTTTAAAGAGTTACTAAACTAATAAGTGAAATGGCTAGAAGACTCAGAAGTTAAAAAAATTCTAACCGTCTTAACTAAAATAATAGAAAAGCCCTTACAGGAATCTGTAAGGGCTTTCTATTTTAATCTCGATCTTTCCTATACAAATAAGAACTACCAGATCACAATTCTATCCGTTTTAGGGACAAATAATTTATCACCTTCCTTCGTACCGAATGCCTCATGGAAACCATCCAAATTGATAATCGGCGCAAAAGCACGATATTGAGCTGGCGAATGCGGATCTGTTTTCACTTGGTTCACAACAAACTCATCCGTTGTTTTAGTTCTCCAGATCGTAGCCCACGATAAAAAGAAACGTTGTTCTTGTGTATATCCATCGATCAGACCTGGGTTACCTTTATCTTTCAGGTACATTTTCAAGGCATCGAAAGCAACAGAAGAACCACCTAAGTCACCTATATTTTCACCCAAAGTAAAACGGCCATTCACCTTCACACCCGGTACAGGTTCATAAGCTTCAAACTGTTTTACCAATGCATCAGCAGAAGCTTCAAACTTCGTCTTATCCTCTTCGGTCCACCAGTTGTTCAAATTACCGTTTCCATCATATTTAGCTCCTTGATCATCAAAACCATGAGACAGCTCATGACCGATAACCGCACCGATACCACCGAAGTTAACCGCTGCATCTGCCTTATAATCATAAAATGGAGGCTGTAAGATCGCTGCAGGGAATACAATTTCATTAAACAAAGGACTGTAATAAGCATTGACAGTTTGTGGTGTCATACCCCATTCCGATTTGTCAACAGGTTTACCTTGCTTATCTAAATTCTTTGCAAAAGCCCATTTACGCTCGCTCAGGATATTATCAAATAAAGAAGTACCCACATTTAACGTAGTGTAATCTTTCCATTTGTCCGGGTAACCGATCTTCACATTGAATTTCGAAAGTTTCTCTAAAGCCTTTACTTTCGTATCGGCCGACATCCACTTCAGATCATTGATATGCTGCTGGAAAGATTTGATCAAGTAACCGACCAATTCCTCTGCCTGCTCTTTTGCTTGTGGCGGGAAATTCTCTTTCACGTAAAGTTTACCCAAAAGCTCGCCTGCCACACTGTTGACAAATTCAACTCCTCTTTTTTCCAACGCACGCTGTTCTTTTTGACCCTTCAATTTTTTACCCCAAAAATCAAAATTAAGCTGATCCAGGTCCGCTGTTAAATATGCCGCAGCATCATTCATCACGTTAAATTTCAAGACCTCCTTAATCGCTTCTAGGTTTTCAGGCTTCAATACCTTGTCTAGGTTCTGATAATAAGCCAGTTCTGAAACAATCACTGTATCCGCTTTAAAACCCGTATCTTTCAGATATTTGGCAATATCAATGTTTTTGACCATTTTCTTCAGATCAGCAACAGCAACCGGATTATAACGCTTTTCAGCATCACGGGATTGCTCCACTGTTTTCAGGTTTTTAGCCAGTTCTTTTTCAAAAGCAACAATCTTCGGACCCTTTAAGTCACGCGTACGCTGACCGACTTTACTATAAAGCGCCGAGATAAAATTAGAATAATCACCTAAAGTTTCCGTATTCTTAGCATCTACAACCTGATAGTAAGAACGCCCCAGACCTAAACTTGCAGCACCTAAATAAACCGTATTGACGTTACTGTTTTTTAAGTGCGCATAGACATAAGCACCGAAAAAAGGATTGCCACCGATTGGCGTCACCTCAACCAGATAATTGTACAGACCGTTAAAATCCTTGATCGCATCGATTTTATCCAGATAAGGTTTAATTGGAGTTACGCCCAATTGGTTACGTTTATCAAAATCAATATAAGAGCGATATAAATCACCGATCTTTTGACCGTCAGAACCTTTTGCAAAGGTGGTACTTAAAGATTCTTTCAAGATCTTCAACGTCGCAATGTCTGTGTTTTCACGAAGCTCGTCAAAAGATCCCCATCGCGCTTTATCCGAAGGTATCGACACTGTCTTCATCCATTGACCGTTTACAAAATTGTAAAAGTCATCCTGAGGACGAACACTCTTATCCATAAAGGCTGTATTGATTGCCGGCTGCTGCTGTGCAAAGAGCATTCCTCCGCACATCAGTAAAGCGGCAAGAACTGAATGTTTTTTCATATTACCGTTTATTTGTTTTAATTTAATGACAAACTTAATAAAAGTTAGTATTATGTTTACAAGGTCGAACATTTAATTTCAGTATGCAAATCGAAATAGCTGGAAAAAACTATCAAATCATTACAACCGATTCCAAAGAAATCCGCTTGGAGCAACATCCGGGCATTGCGCGCATTTTTGCTCCCGTCGACTTTGAAATCAGCACCTTAGAACAGTTTATTAAAAATAACAAGAATAGCCGAACAGTTTCTGAAGAAGTCGAGTATCAAGAACATCCGGTACGTCTCTTTCAACAAAACTATTTACTCAAACTCATCAAGAATACCACCTCGAACAAAATTCTGGTTAAAAACAGAACCATTACCTTGTACTGTAAAGGGACAACTTATCAAAAACAGCTACATGACTGGCAGAAACAATTTATACTCCAGCAGCTAGCAGACGAAATCGGCTATTGGGAAGAAAAATTAAATGTGCTGGTGGGTAAGATCAAACTTAGGGCATTACCAAAGAGTCTCTACAGCCTGCAGGCAGAAAATAACATTACTTTTAGCACATCGGTCACGTGCTTATCGGTCTCGGAACTCCATTACCTGGCCTTTAAAGCCATTTCTTCACAGATTTCATTAGATCCGAAGATCAGAACAACATATTTTCCAGACCAACAGCAGCTCGAACATCAACTAGCTTATACACTAAAAACATGTCAACAATCACATTAAACATACCGGTTACAGATACAGCATTACAGAAAATCAAGCAAAATTTCACCTTATTGCTCGATCAGATCACAGCCGAAGACCGCAAACAGCTGCAGGAAGCGGTATTCGACAGCCTATCCGACAAAGATGGCGCACCGCAGATCGGCGATCTTAGCGTCTCGAGTTTCACTTTCAACGATATCGAAAAGAAAGGTAGATTTCGAATCAGCTTCAACATCGACCGCCAATTTTGCTGCAGTGATACGATCTCCTGCCAGTCCGATTACGTTGATTTCGATTTCTCCTATACATCTGGGAACATCGTTGCTACAGGCAATTTTATGAATTGGGATATAGACAATTAAGATGGAAATACCGAGCCGATTCAAAACAAATACATCCTCCTTTCATCATTATTGGACCGCAGGTGCCGGAGTAGAACTGTTAAAAAAACTGCCAAAGCAGCCCGACCTTCGGGAAGCAAACAAGTTGGTTCCCTACCTCTTCAACTGCGATGAACCGGCAGACGAATTGGTCAGAAAGCTCCATCAGCAAGTTGGTTTTGGCAAGGGACAGCAATTACTACGTGCGTATTTAGTTGCTCCGGAAAATGTCGATGAGCCCTATAGAGAAGCACTTGACACTTTTTTCTCTTCGATTGAGAGCTCACCGTCCTGGTTAAACTGGGAACTGCTGGAAAGTGGCATCGCAGTAAGTCAGCGCGCAGGATTAAGCGGTCTGATCGTCTTGCGCGACTACTGCCTCATGGGTGGTTACGAATCGGCAGCAATCAATAAACCACTTATCTATACCGGTGCACTAAAAAAAGGAGCCGTGAAGCGCCTGGCAGATACAGTAGACTTTTGGGTAGACATCATGGAAAATGGATCTTTAAAAAGCGGGCAGATCGGTTATCAAAAAGTAATGGAAACCCGCATGATCCATGCTTTCTCACGGATCAATATTCTGGCGAAGACGGATTGGGACAAAAATGAATGGGGCCTACCGCTCAATCAGTGGGACATGCTTGCCACCAACCTGGGATTTTCGCTGGTCTTTATCGTCGGGTTACAGCGCATGAAATTTCAGATCCTTCCAGAAGAAATAACAGCAGTACTTCACCTCTGGAAATATATCGGTTACTTGTTAGGTATCCCCTTGCAACTACTTCCTGACACGGAACAACAGGCTATTGAAGCGCTCTACTACTGGACCATGACACAAAAAGAAGGCGATGCCGATTCCAGGTTATTGGCCCAGGCCCTACAGGAAGAGCCTATAGCCGCGTATTATCCGGAATCAGCGCTGGGACGTAAAATGATGCGCGAAATTCATCTTTATTATAACCATTTTCTCCTAGGCAGCTATTCCTGTAGACTTTTAGGCCTCGACACCACCAGAATTGGTGCCATAGCCTATCTCAATGTTTTAAAAAACAAAATGCGTAATAACAAGTCCAGACTTACCCAACAACGTCAGCTTCTCATCAATAAAGGAAGAGCCGAGCAAATGGAAGTCAAGAGAATCTACTTAACCTACAATAACCGGGAGAACAACAAGCAACACTAACACTATTTCGCTAAAGCAATACCATTTGCTTTTAGCATCGTTTTAAATTTCGGACTGCGAATATAGCTATTGAATGCATGGCTTTCCATACCCGAGAAGTCTGTTTTATCAAAGCAGGTATACTGCTTCACCAGCTCATTGTACACATTATCTTTATAGCCCAGGTCGGTCGGATTAAATTTATCGGCAAAAAAACCGAAAAACTTCTTCAGCATCTTATCTGTATTATTGATTGTAATATGCATTTTTTTCACCTGTGGACTTATCGTGCAGAAGGAGTCATTGCCTGCCTCCTGCGATTTAAAATCAGCTAATCCGATTGCCGGAGCTAGCATAATACAGGTAATCCGGTTTTTATTCTCCAAGAGTTCTTTCGCGTTTTCCACATCAACATTATGAATTTCCTTGATGTCTTTTACAAACTTCTCATTGAAATGCGGTTCCGCCAATGCACTCAGTACCACAGAAGCACCTCGACTGTGTGAAATGATATAGACATCTTTATTTGAAATCGTATTCAGCACACGCCTTAAACCAAACTCACCGGCCATCTGACTAAAGGAAGTCGCGGTAAACCAGATTTTTGCCCCGGCAAAAGGATTGCTCGTCCATAGCCCGTCCCAATAAAAACGCACAATCTCATCATCCTTAGCATTGACCTTAATAAGCTTCTGGATATAACCGTAACTCTCATTTACTTCTTCATTGTTTGCATTAAAGCCGTGAACAAACACAAAAACACGCTTCTTCGTTTTCACACGCTCTTTAAATTCCCTTAGTTTTTTCACTTCAAATCCCGTCAGCTCATCCGTGATACCTTTGTCTGCCGCGATTTTCATTAAAGAGTAAGCATCTCTTTTTCCATTACTAGGTGGGCTGCCGTACGTCTTACGCCAATTATCAGGATAAAAATTCCCGTTTTGATCCACAAAAGAATTGGAAATATTGGGTTTATCAAACGAATTCGGCTTCTGTGAAAGAGGCACATTGTGCATAATCCCACAGGACGATATAAATACAAGTATTATTAAGTAACGTAAGTTTGAAATCATATACATTAAAAATAGCAGAAATTATTGATACAACCTCATCATTATAAAATTGTTTTACTGCCATTCAATATATAGTCGATAAATGAAAAATTTAACTCTTACTATTCCGCGAGCAGCTTGTATCTTTAATCCATCCATGTAAATCTCGGCACTATGTTTGGTAATGAAATCATTCAGAAAAGGGGCATCGATACAATAATGTACCTTTTCTCAAAAGTAAAAATCTTAATGAGCCCTGTTTTATGAAGCATTTGTACATTAAAAACATTTTAATATATAGTTTTTTCGTTTCCTTTTTGTTTATTTCTTGCCAACAAGGACAATCAAAAAATGATCCGGAAGAAAAGAAAAAGGAGAAAACAAAAGATTCAATCGATGCGATTAGAAAGAAAGAAGAAGAAATCGCGAAGGCCAAACCAAAAACAGCGGCAGATATTGAAATTACCAAAGAACTCCAGTACACCAAGTATACATTAGAAGACACTTATCCCTATAAAGATACAGTAAGGCAATTTCAATGGGATAAAATAAAAGAAAAACTGGCTTTTGTTGAGAATTTCCAGAACGGCAACGCTATTTATGGTGTGCTGCAAAACTATCAGAATTCAAATGGTGAGGCACCTACTATTCCACATTTCAAAAGAGATTCCTATAAACGTGTTGCTGACTCCCTAGGAACAGAACGCTACCAAGCGAGTCCCTTATATCGTGAAGGCGAAACCAAATTACCTTCCATTTATGGTAGAGATGGCTGGCTGGTTAAACTGCAGAGTAGCGACACGTTACAACGTGTCAAAGTGGAAGGTGTTTCCTTCGAAGGAACTTGGGAAGTACCGAAAAGATACCTCAAAACAATAGGCGATTCTGTCAGATTTGACAAAGTAATCGTCGTGGATGTTACAAACCAAAATATTTGTACACTGGATAAAACAGAAAAAGGATGGGCAGTAAGAAGCATGAATCCAGCCACTACAGGCCGTCACAAGCCTCCTCATGCACAGGAAACTCCTACTGGAATCTTTGTTTTACAGGAGCATAAATCCAAGATGTTTTATTTCAAAGATGGCACAAAATCTATCGAAGGTTACGCCCCATTTGCAAGCCGTTTTACGGCCGGAGCGTACGTACACGGCGTTCCTGTCAATAATCCGAACGGTAAAGTGATCGAATACAGCTGGAGCTTAGGCACCATCCCCAGGTCACATATGTGTGTCAGAAATGCGTCATCACATGCACAATTTGTTTATAAACGGTCAAAAGACTTCCAAACTTTGGTAATAGTTATTGATTAACGATAATTAAGATACTGATTAACAATTTTTTACACTTTTTAACTATCTTTAGTTCTTAAATTTGCTATCGAAAAACAAATAAGGGATAAAGTATGGAGAAATTAGTGTTCATTTTATTTATGGGTTTGTATGCAGCGTTGTTCTCAGAATCTAAAAATGTAGTACCGACAGAAATTCATAAAAAAGAAATTACAGTTAAAAAGAAAATATCAAAAGTAGATGCACTCTACGAAAGCATGAATCTCAAAGATGTAGTCAATTATAAAGCATTTAAAGAAGCGATGGAAGGCTATAGATTACTTCCCGCCAAAAACAAAGATGTATTATCAATCATTGACTTCACTTTACCATCTACCGAAAAAAGGCTTGTCGTCCTAGACCTTAAAAACGAAAAAGTCCTTTTTCATTCGCTCGTTTCACACGGTAAAAATAGCGGTAGTAATTACGCTACTTCTTTTTCAAACACGCCGGAGTCATTCCAGAGCTCATTGGGCTTTTATGTAACGGAGAATACTTATCAAGGTTCAAATGGTTACTCTTTGGTTTTAAATGGACTGGAAGAGGGCTTTAATGATAGAGCCAAATCAAGAGCTGTAGTGGTTCATGGCGCAGATTATGCAAATCCACGCATCGTAAGTTCATTGGGACGCTTAGGACGAAGCTACGGCTGTCCTGCGCTGCCTAGAGAGTTAGCGAAGCCTATTATCAATACCATTAAAGATGGATCATTACTATTCATCTATGCCGACAACCAGGAGTATATAGCCAAATCAAAAGTGCTGAATCACCGGGATGATCTTACCGCCTACTATGAGAAAGATATGGCCGGAGATAAATTCGGAAAAATGAATTAAACATAAAAAAATCCCTCAACACTTGGTGAGGGATTTTTTTATTCCTTTTATTTCTCTTTATCCCAGAACTCCGCATTCTTAATTCCCAGTTCCTTGGCACTGAATGTTGGATTCATATCCCCTCTTTTACGCTTCACTTTATAATCCTGCCATACCTTGAGCGCTGTTTTACTCATCAGTAAGATCGCGATCAGATTGACATAAGCCATCAGCCCTACACCGATATCACCGATTGCCCAGGCAATCTCCGCTGTTTTCACAGAACCATAGTATACCGCCGCAAGAAATACAATACGCAATATCCAGGTAACCGCCGGACTTACCTTATTGGAAAAGATATACGATAAGTTGGTTTCCGCATAGTAGTAATAAGCCATAACCGTCGTAAATGCAAAGAAAAACAAAGCGATGGCCACAAAGCCATTTCCGATCAATGGAAAATGATGCGACACCGCCGCCTGTGTAAAGGCCGTGTAATTGACCCCTGGTATATGCTCCGATATAAAACCGACCAGTTGACCGGCTCCATCAAATTGCCCCACATTATACTGATTGGTAAATAAAATCATAAGTCCTGTTGCTGTACAAACGAATATTGTATCCACATACACCGAAAAAGCCTGTACCAAACCCTGCTGTGCAGGATGACTAACATCCGCTGCGGCCGCAGCATGCGGTGCGGTGCCCTGTCCGGCCTCATTACTATAGATGCCACGCTTGACACCCCAGGCAATCGCCATACCCACAACGCCGCCAAAAGTGGCATTCAGACTAAATGCAGAACTGAAGATAAGACCAAACACATCCAGAATCTGTGTATAATTTAAAGCGATGATCACTAAAGCCATTAAAATATACGCTCCCGCCATAAACGGCACCACTAGTTCAGCCACTCGGCCAATACGCTGTACACCGCCGAAAATAATAACAGCCAACAAAACCACCACTCCAATCCCCGTATAAGCGACAGGTATTTCAAATGCATTGTGCATCGAAGATGCAATAGCATTACTTTGCACGCCGGGAAGTAAAAAGCCTGTACTTGCAATGGTTATTAAGGCAAACAGAACCGCATACCACTTCACACCCAGACATTTTTCAATATAATAGGCAGGACCACCTTTAAACTCATCTCCGACCTGCTGTTTGAACACCTGCGCCAGCGTAGACTCCACGAAAGCAGATGCAGCACCTAGGAAAGCAATCGCCCACATCCAGAAAATTGCACCCGGACCTCCCATATAGATCGCCGTGGCCACTCCGATGATATTTCCTGTGCCCACGCGGCCTGAAATTGCCAATGCAAAGGCCTGAAAAGATGATATACCCTCGTCCGACTGCTTTTTCTGAAACAGCAATCGCAGCATATCTTTAATATAGGTCAACTGCAGAAATCCAGTCCGTACAGAAAAATACAAACCCGTCAAAAGACACAGGTAAATAAAAACATCACTCCACACCAGCTCCGATGCGATTTTTACAAAATTTTCAAAATTATTATCTACCATAATCTAAGCTTTTACAAATAATTGGTGTACACATCCTAATAACAAGCCCTGAAAATATAAATTTTTATTCAGGATGGCACAAAAAATAGAGCAGAAAATACAAAAAGCCAGATTAATCAAGATTAATCTGGCTTTGACCATAAAAAATATAAATCTGGACGCTATCGTCTAAAGCACGATAATATCCAGCAGATAGAAAACTGCAAAAATAACAGATGCGATACCATTGGTCGTCATAAAAGCGCGATCTACGCGGCTAAGATCGGTTGGACTCACAATCCGGTGCTGATAGATTAGCAAACTGCCATAAAAAACAACACCCAGATAATAGAACCATCCCACCTCCATATACAGAACCGGCAAGAGCACAAATATAAACGAACATACATGCAGGATCTCGGAAAAACGTAGCGCTCCTTTAGTACCCAACAATACTGGAATGGAATTCAGCTTATGCTCACGGTCAAACGCCTCATCCTGCAGAGCATAGATAATATCAAAACCGCTCACCCAGCACAATACGGCAAGGCCGTAAAGTACAGGAACAATATGAAACTGACCCGTTACCACAAGATATGCACCCACCGGAGCAAGCCCCAAACCTAGACCGAGCACCAGATGACATAAAGCCGTAATACGCTTAGTATAAGAATAAAAGAGTACGACAAATAAAGCAATAGGTGACAACATAAGGCATAAACTGTTGATAAAGTAAGTCGCAACGACAAAAAACACACAGTTTATGATTGTAAATAGCAATGCCCCTCTAGCAGAAATCCGCCCCGCAGGTATATCGCGCATTGCTGTCCGCGGATTCAAAATATCGATATCACGGTCCAGGTAACGGTTAAAGGCCATAGCCGCATTACGTGCGGTCACCATACACACCAGCATTAATACGAGTAACTTCCAGTCAAAAGTATGATTGGTGGTATGTAAAGCCAGGAAAAAGCCAATAAAAGCAAAAGGCAATGCAAAAATACTGTGCGCAAACAGTACGAGGGACAGATACTTCTTCATGGACTACTCCTCTTCACCAGCGTGACGATAACGATCTGGATCCACATCACCATATTTATCTTCATCCCCTTCTTCATACCCGACTTCATCACTAGGAGCCGTTAAATCAGGCATAACAAAACGGGTATTGATATCCCCGATCGTCTCTAAAATAGCATCACAGCCCGACTTCACTTCAGCAGAAGTTAGGAAACACTTTGGAATTTCCTCAAACCACTCCGCTAATGCTTTTCTAAATTTAGACATATTCACATCAGACTTCACGTTAGACTGCTTATCAGCTTTCGTGAATACTAACATAAAAGGTAAACCCCGCTCACCTAACCAGTAACAGAATTCAAGATCTATTTTTTGAGGCTCATGACGGCTATCGATCAAAACAAATATACACTGCAAATTATCGCGATGCGTCAAATAACGGCGAATAAATTTCTCCCAAGCTTCACGATTGGACTTCGATGTTTTTGCAAAACCATAACCCGGTAAATCCACTAGAAACCAATCGTCATTGATGATAAAATGGTTGATCAGCTGCGTCTTACCCGGTTTTTGAGAAGTTTTAGCTAAACCTTTCTTACCAACCATAGCATTGATCAGTGATGATTTACCCACATTGGAACGACCAATAAAAGCATACTCAGGGAGTTTGCCTTCTGGCAATTTATCAACTCGTGTATTACTACAGATGAATTCGGCTTTTTTAATTTGCATCTTGCAAAGGTAGCATAAAACTATCCTTTTGACAAATTGAACTCCGATCCGTTTCATTATTTAAAAACAAAAATGGAGGCAAAAGTGTAACGTTTCACAGATCAGCTTTACTAATGATAAAAATATGCTGGTAAACATGGCCATCTAACGCGCATCGGTACAAATAAATACCGAAATACAGCAGGAGAGCATTTTGCTATAACACATGAAAGCACCAGGAATACCATGCCAGATAACCGATTTAAAAAAATAGATTAAACACATATGACTAACCAAAATAATACATGCTTTTAGAAATCAAAAATGTTGTAAAAGACTATGCCAGTCATAGAGCGCTGGACCATGTCTCCCTCAGTATTCCCAAAGGAAAAATATTCGGACTTTTAGGACCCAATGGGGCCGGCAAAACCTCCCTGATCCGGATCATCAACCAGATCACAGGACCGGACTCGGGCGAAATACTATTCGATGGAGAGCCATTAGCACCCAAACATATCGAACGAATTGGCTACCTCCCAGAGGAAAGAGGCCTTTACAAGAAGATGAAAATAGGAGAACAAATGCTTTACTTAGCACAACTTAAAGGACTGAGTAAGAAAGAATCAAATGATCGAATAAATCATTGGTTTGAGAAGTTTGACATTTTGTCATGGTGGGATAAAAAGGTTGAAGACCTTAGTAAAGGTATGCAACAGAAAGTACAGTTTGTTGCGACCGTACTCCACGAACCTGATCTTATTATCTTGGATGAGCCCTTCTCCGGATTTGACCCTGTAAACGCCAGTTTAATCAAAGATGAAATCCTTGAATTGAACCGAAAAGGGGCTACAATCATCTTTTCGACGCATAGAATGGAGTCCGTCGAAGAACTTTGCGACCACATTGCACTTATTAACCGCTCCCAAAAGATCCTTGACGGCAATATTCATGACATCAAAAACAACTATAAAAATCAGACCTACAAAATCGAATTACAGGCCGTTAATGATGAAAAATCAATACGTATAGAAAATCTATACCAATTAAAAAATATAGAACAATCTGAAAAAAAAACAACTATCACCATTAAGTTAAACCAAAACATTAGTATCAATCAAGTACTCACAAAGCTCTTACCTCTGGCCGAAATCCATCAAGTATTAGAAATAGTACCCTCTATCAATGACATTTTCATCGAGCAAGTGACCCTATCCAACAACGCTAAAAAAGAAACCGACCATGCATAAGATACTACTCATTATTCAGCGCGAATACTTCTCCCGTGTCAAAAAGAAATCATTCTTATTGATGACTTTTCTAGTCCCATTATTTTTCATTGCGCTTTACGGAGGGATATTTTATCTGACCAAGAAAAGTTTCAAAGATGCCCATGCACATGTATATATTCTGGATCAGCAGGGCAGTTTTGCACAGCAGCTGAAAAGCGACCCTAACATTACTTTTAGTGTGAGCGACCGCTCATTGCAGGATCTTAAAAAGCAGATTAAAGACGATGAGCAGAACAGCTCCATCCTGGTCATTCCGAAAGAAATTTATCAGCAGACTACCATCGAGCTGATTTCAGCAGATAAAGCCAATATCACGATCCAGAATGCAATAGCAAGACAACTTGAAGGCATCATCCGCATCGGCGAATACAAGAAGCTAGGTATCGACCCAGAGCTGTTACAATCGGTGCAGCCTCATATCAGCGTCAATGCCAAAGAGCTAACAGAAGATGGCGAGGAGAAAAACAGCAACACAGGTATTGCTATGGGTATCGGTGTAGGTTTGGCCGTATTGGTTTACTTATCGCTGTTTCTTTATGGTGTACAGGTGATGCGTGGTGTAATTGAAGAAAAGAGCAATCGCATTATCGAAGTTATCATCTCATCGGTCAAACCTTTCCAGCTTATGATGGGCAAGATCATCGGTATCGGAATGGTCGGACTCACCCAGTTCCTACTCTGGATCATCTTGACCGGAGGCCTGGTTTTTGGAGCCACCAAACTGATCAATAAAGAAACCGTAGAACAGGCTGCAATGCAACAAGGAGGTCCCGGCATGAACACGGTCAGTCAGGCACCGGCTTCAGGTCTTGGATTTGGCATTTTACAACATCTGGAATCAGTCAATGTCACCGAAATTATCGTTTGCTTCTTTCTGTTCTTCCTAGCCGGTTATTTACTTTACAGCGCCATCTTTGCTGCAGTAGGATCGGCAGTGGATAGTGAAACAGAAGCCAACCAATTTACCATGCCCATTACCATGCCTTTGCTATTGACCTATGTCTTGTCGTTTGGAGTCATTATTAACGATCCTAACGGCCCCATTGCAACATGGCTAAGCTTTATACCTTTCACCTCCCCTATTGCCATGCTGGTCCGCATTCCGTTCGGTGTACCCACCTGGCAGATTGCTGTATCGCTGGCATTGTTGGTAAGCACCTTTCTACTGGTCACCTGGTTAGCAGCCAAAATATACCGTGTAGGTATCCTCATCTACGGAAAAAAGGCAAACTGGAAAGAAATCATCAAATGGATGAAGTACTAAACCCCTTTAAACATAACAAAAACAGCTCTTTATTAATCGTAAAGAGCTGTTTTTAGTTTTAATTACCGTAAAACAAACATTTTAATATTAGGGACGATTTTTCACAATGTGCAGTGAAACCCAAAAAAATATATCAGACGCATCTTGCTACACAGGTTACATCAATACTGTTTGATCAAATATAAATCTCGCCTTTCATATAAAGCACCGCATTTCCTGCCAGCTCTACCCTGTCGCCCAGCAGACGGCAGTATACTTCACCCGTACGTTCTGAAAGCTGAAATGCCCTCAATTCAGTTTTATTGAGTTGTCCTGCCCAATAAGGCGTCAGCGTCGTATGTGCCGAGCCACAGACAGGATCTTCATTAACACCGACCACAGGTCCAAAAAAGCGGGAAACAAAATCATGGTTTTCTCCCCTCGCCGTTACGATAAATCCCCTTGCAGCCATACCAGTCATCAAAGGTAGATTGGGTTTTAAAGCCTCGATATCATTTTGCTTCTCGAAAACCAGCATATAATCAGTCTTTCCGCGATAAGCTGCAATCGGTTTTTTATCCGTTACTGCCAGCAGTGCATCGGTCAATTCAGTTTCCGAAAACTGGTCTGCAGGAAAATTGAGCACAAATTTATCCTGCTGTACGCTTACGGGAAGTTTGCCACTTCTTGACGAATAAAAATTAATCGTTTCCTTTACTTGCTTTTCACAATGGGCCAAAACGTAGGCCGTGGCAAGAGTTGCATGACCACAAAGATCTACTTCCGATGCAGGTGTAAACCAACGGATTTCATAACCATCACCTTTAGGCACATAAAAAGCGGTTTCCGATAGATTATTTTCTGCGGCGATCTTTAATAGAATATCGTCCGCCAGCCACTCCGTTAAGGGACAAACGGCCGCAGGATTTCCTTTGAATACCATATCCGTAAAAGCATCTACCTGATAAATTGTTAATTTCATATTCTTATTCCTTTTAAACAAAGTTATCATATAAGTCTTAATGGATACAGATACAGCAACATGATTTTTATAGGATACAGCACAAAGCACAGTTAACGCAATTAAGCAAAGCAGAACCCTAAAATCTTACCCTCATTTCCCCTTCAAATCTTAATTCTTCGCTGCACTGTTCCAAAAATCATCTTCCACTTCAATTCTTTCTGAAAACAGCCAGACTTCTTTTATTTTGTCATCTTCGATCCGCAATAGATCGACACCTTTCATCGCAAGTGTCCCCTCACCTTTTGCTGCTTTGAAATGAATTGAAGCTGCCACAAGATTTCCATTATCACTTGTATATTCAATATCATCAATAGCAAAGGTACCGTTGCTCCATTGCATAAAGTTCCCCAAATGAGCAAACACCGCTACTTTTCCGGTATACGTTCCAGATTGAACACCTTTTCCCGGCTGATGCCATACAATATCATCTGCAAATAAACTTCCGACTGTATCAAAGTCTCCTGTTGCCACCGCATTAAAATACGACTGCACTATTTTTACGTTTTTTGACATCCTATTTAATTTTATAAGTAAGTAAATTATATGACAAATTTCTACATTTGCAGTACAATAGTCAAGTACCTACCTAAAAGTAGGGTACTTACGTTAAAGTAATAATTACTGATTTACAGCACAATGAATATAAATATTTCTGACGAAAACTGTCCCCTAAGGAAAACACTTGAAATCATTGGCGGAAAATGGACCATGCTCATTATTTTCCAGATTAACGAACGCACCATCCGTTACGGCGAACTGAAGCGCTGTATTGTCGGAATCAGTGAAAAAATGCTGATCAGCCAATTGAAGTTTTTATGCGATAAAGATATTGTCCATAAAAAGTCCTTTGCCGAAATCCCGCCAAAGGTCGAATATACCTTGACCGAAAAAGGAAAAGAATTGCTACCCATTATTCAGACGATCATCCAGTACGGCCTCAAGCATGACATTTAACCATACAAAAAGACCTTATCCTGTAATTTTCAATGATTGTACCTGCTCATTAACAATCCGAACATGGTAAAACAGTACAACGGGGCTTCCAGTAAAATTTCCAGAAACTACTGCTTTTAATATGCTTTCGGTTTCTCCTTTTTTATAGCTCAATGGCTTCATGACGGTTTTATATTGCTCATTTGCTGCGACAATCCAATTTTCAATTTCTTTTCTCCCCCTGTATGTATTACTCTCGTCAACAATCAGGGCTGTTTCGGAAAAAAAATTTGCATAGGAGACACAATCAAAATTGTTCTGCGCACGAACTAATGCGGCCATTACTTGTGGTATGTTCATTTCAAGTGTTTTTTTAAGGTTTTTAAATTGTTGGAATTGTACCTCCGTCAATAATAAATTCTGTTCCTGTCAAATAAGCCGCTCTTGGTGACACTAAAAAACCGACCAATTCGGCCACTTCCTGAGGTTCTGCCGGTCGGCCATAAGGAATACCCCCCAAACTTTCCATGACCTGCTGCACCGCTTCATCAACAGAAATACCAGTTCTTTTCGCGATTTCATCCATCATCCCTGTAGCACCATCTGTTTTGATCCAGCCCGGAGAGACTGTCAACACCCGAATACCTTTTGGTGAAACTTCATTTGATAAGCTTTTACTATAATTCACCAATCCTGCTTTAGCCGCTGCATAAGGTAATGTGGCATCATACAAAGGCAATCTTGCCTGAATAGAAGCTATATGAACGATAACGCCATTTCCGCGAGCTATCATCTGAGGCAAAAACCCTCTATCCAGACGAACCGGAGCCAGCAAATTTGTATAAAACGTCTTTTCCCAATCCTCATCACTCAAAACAGCAAAGCCTCCTCCTTTCGTTTCAGAACTGCCCATATTGTTTACCAAAATATCCAGCCTGCCAAATTGTTGCAGTATTTCATTTACGACCTTTATCGTACCAGAGGACGTACTTAAATCGGCCGGAATAAAGTGTAATTTTCCATTATCCTGCAGAGGTTCATTTCTTGCTGTAATGATTACGGTCGCCCCGGCATAAAGCAACCGCTCCGCAATAGCCCTACCTGTTCCCTTTGTACCGCCAGTTACCAAAGCAATTTTGCCCGATAATTCATCATTAAAATTAAATTCCTGTTCCATGTTCTAAAATATTTAAAACAAAGGTCTGCGACACAGCCGGTTTACACAAGTACGGAAAAACGAATTGCATAGGGATAAATTTTTCCCCTATTGCACATTTTGAAACATAGCCATAGCTTTGTCGCATGTATGAAAAAAAAATACCCCTAGATCTAAATTGTGGTCTCGACCTCATCGGTGAAATACTGTATGGCAAATGGAAAATTCGTTTACTTTGGTTTATAAATGCAGGACATCAACGCCCAAGCGAACTCCAGCGCAAAATTCCCGGAGCCTCCCGCCGCGTATTGCATATACAGCTAAAAGAATTAGAACAGCACGAATTGATTGTAAAGAAAATATATCCGATTGTCCCTCCAAAAGTGGAATACAGCCTGACCGAATTCGGTAAAACTTTAATTCCAGTAATCGCGGCTTTAGGACAATGGGGCGATGATCATGAAGAGCGTTTACGAAATATCATTACGAAGCTTCAAGAAGTTAAAAATCAAGAAGATACTGATAGATAAAACAACACTCTTATTGTTTTAAGAGACAACTCCTGTAGAATAGACAAGTGAGAATCGCCAATTTCAGATCATAGCAAGATAGGCAAATTGCTTTGCGACAAATAAAACTCCCGTTTACCGGATTTTTTACCGAGCTTTTCAAATTCACAAAAGATTCACCGAATCCTCCCCTCCATTTACCGAGTTTACCCGACTGTTCACCTGATTACCATTCCGACTTTTAGCCCCCTTATATACCTTTGATTCAATCAATTAAATAATTCACAAATCAAAAAAACTTAAAAAGCTAAAAATCATGAAAAATTCACTAAACTCAATCTTTATCGTATTTGCATTAATCGGAGCATTAGTCGCAATGACGAGCATGAGTTTTGCAAAAGGAAAGACTCCGAGAAACACAAATCCCATGACGGTAATTGACAGTTACATACAGATCGCTGCAGATGGCAATACAGAAGGTATACAGCACTTGTTCTCCGATGACTTCAAATGGACCCAATCATCCAATGCAAAAACAAAAACATACAGCAAATCAGAAGTTGTCAATTTTTTAAAGTCAAGCAAAGGACTAAAGCAGAACTGTAAAACAACCTACACCATCATGGAGAAAAATGAGAACTGTGTTATGGCCAAAGTAGAAATGAAGTATGACAATTTCACAAAAGTAGAATGTATCACCCTATGTAACGTAAATCAAGAATGGAGAATCAATCAAATCATCGAATCTTACAAATAGTCAAGAGCCCACGCAACGAAAAAAGGTCTTAAAATTGAATTTTAAGACCTTTCCTATTTTATTTAAATCTGTATAGACTATTTCATTAAGAAGCCACCACCGATCAAATCATTGCCTTCATAGAAAACAGCCGATTGACCAGGAGCAATACCTTTTACGTTATGTACAAAGTCGATCTTTACCATGTCCCCCTGTTGTGAGATTGTAGATAGAGCACCTGCATCTTTATAACGCACCTTAGATATCGCTTCCATAGGCTGCTCCAAAGAAGCATATTTAACCAAATTTACATTCCGCACATAAGCGAATGATTTTTCAAGCTCATGTTCTTCACCCAGCACCACGGTATTACTCTCTGGAAGGATCTCGACTACAAACATCGGTTTACCCAATGCGATACCAAGACCTTTACGCTGTCCGATCGTAAAATAAGGATAACCGATATGCTGTCCTACCACAGTACCATCTGTAAGGATAAAGTTACCAGGACCGATCTGTTGATCCAAAGTAGGCACCTTATGTCTTAAGAATGCACGGTAGTCATTATCCGGTACAAAACAGATTTCATAGCTTTCCGCTTTATTAGCAAGCTCCACCTGTCCCATATCCAATGCCATCTGGCGAATTTCTTTTTTCGTGAACGATCCCAATGGAAATTGCGTACGTGCCAGGTTTTCCTGTGCAACACCCCAAAGTACATAAGACTGATCTTTGTTTTCATCCTTACCTTTCGAAATCACGTAACGGTTATTATCGTGAAGACGAATATTGGCATAGTGACCTGTAGCAATAAATTCGCAGTCCAATTTATTGGCGCGTTTCATTAAAGCCTCCCATTTGATATGGGTATTACACAATACACAAGGGTTTGGCGTACGGCCGGCAATATACTCATCAACAAAGTTGTCAATAACAAAATCGCCAAACTCATCTCTAATATCCAATATATAATGTGGGAAACCATAATTCACCGCCAAAGAACGTGCATCGTTGATACTATCCAAGCTACAGCATCCGGTCTCCTTAGACGAGCCACCAGAAGCAGCGTAGTCCCAAGTCTTCATCGTGATCCCTATGACTTCATATCCTTGTTCATGAAGCATGACAGCCGCGACCGAACTGTCAACACCCCCACTCATAGCAACTAATACTCTTCCTCTTTTACTCATTTTATTTTATTGAAATGCAAAGATAGGCTATTTGAAATTTTTACGTGTTAATTTCTTGTAAATTTTATCTGTATCAAAATCAAGTCTTTCAAAAAAATACATGAAATAAATGGGTGAAAAATTTTAGAATTCGAATTATCGGGGTATATTTGCATCGCATTCAAAGTTAAACGGGGATGCAGGTTAAGGTGCCATAGCTCAGTCGGTAGAGCAAAGGACTGAAAATCCTTGTGTCGCTGGTTCGAATCCAGCTGGCACCACCAGATCTGAAAGTAACAGATTCAAAACAAAAACTTGGAAGGTGCCATAGCTCAGTCGGTAGAGCAAAGGACTGAAAATCCTTGTGTCGCTGGTTCGAATCCAGCTGGCACCACCAGATCTGAAAGTAACAGATTCAAAACAAAAACTTGGAAGGTGCCATAGCTCAGTCGGTAGAGCAAAGGACTGAAAATCCTTGTGTCGCTGGTTCGAATCCAGCTGGCACCACCAGATCTGAAAGTAACAGATTCAAAACAAAAACTTGGAAGGTGCCATAGCTCAGTCGGTAGAGCAAAGGACTGAAAATCCTTGTGTCGCTGGTTCGAATCCAGCTGGCACCACCAAATCTGAAAGTAACAGATTTAAAACAAAAACTTGGAAGGTGCCATAGCTCAGTCGGTAGAGCAAAGGACTGAAAATCCTTGTGTCGCTGGTTCGAATCCAGCTGGCACCACGAAAAAAGTCCATCTCAAACGAGATGGACTTTTTTATTTATACCCCTACTTCACTTATCACTACATTACTGATTTCTCCGTCACTCTATCAATGAGTACTTTGCAACGGAAGTTTGATAATCCTGATATTATCATGGTAAGCAATCCGCGTAAGCCCCGTCTGTGTTCCATAAACACCCCATTTAATATAACCGATATTACCAATAGTTACATTGCCCGCAAAAGTACGGTAGTTTGTTTTCTCATCGACCAAGGTATAATCATTTTGCCCTGGAAGTTTCATATAAGTCCTCATATACCCTGTAGGTCCATCTGCCCATAATACATCTACCCTGAAATGCATCCATTGATTTACATAAGGACGCAGATAGGGAATAATATTTTTGATAGAAGATGAACCCTCATATCGTAAACGCATCGTATTTCTCGCGGTACGAAACTGGAGTGGAACACCCGATCCTGTCGTACTATTTCCCGATACCTTTAACTGGAAAACATTTGTTTCATAAGTAGGGCCCGAAACCCAGGGCGTCCAATCTTTAAGCAAAACACTAAACTCGTAACGACGCTCATCACCCGGAAAAAAACGCGCATTCTTTATAGCCACAGCATCACTTTCACTTCTGTAAGCATCATCGGAGTAATATCCCTGATCGCCAAATACAATTTTATGAGCAATGGCATTGGTGGAACCATTTTCGGCAAGATTAACCATATACGCGGCATCAGATGCCGTGGCTTTAGTCGACGTTACTCCCGTAATACCCGAATTAAGCAAGCCATTTTCGTATGTTACATTTAAAATCGTATCATTTTCAATAATGGGCTGTGATTGTACCCCCACTGGTCGTAGATCAGTCAGATCTTGGTCGTGTACACCTTTGCTGTTTTTACTACAGGAAGCCACAAACAATGTGGTGACAATGAATAGATAGTACTGTCGAGAAATCGATTTCTTTTTCATATATGCTTAAAAGAGTGGTTTATTTGATTTTATCATCTTAAAATTTATGTTTTATCAGGAGATGTAGTATTACAGTACAACATCCAAAGCAAAAATAAAAATTCAACAAAGCGATCCGAAAATTATTTGATATCATACCTTTTCAAGACCAAAAATCCCCTAAAGATTAACGTAATGACAATTTTCCGCTCAGCCTTAAATCTCAATTTTTTATTTAAAAATGTAAATATAGATAATCATTGAATATCAATAAAATGATGGTATTTCTTTTTGAGAAGTTCTATTTGTTACATAAACCATACCAGGGCCAAATGATCTAATTCCCTCATAATAGAGCTCCAGGCATCATTTCTAGGATTGATGTAAAATATTTTTTCCCAACATTAAGAATTTAATACGATCTACTGGTTTTTTTCAAAAGAAATATTGTAGCTTTAAGTGTAAGAAAATTAAGTTAAACCAAATTATAGCAGCTATGAACCGAGTATTACTTAAGCTGGAGAGAGCCATACTATATTATGGCATTCCACATTTAAATGAAGAAGAACATGTTAAAGCCGATCAAAACCTTCTTGCTATCATCTTCCAGTTAGAACAAGAATTTGTTCTACGACATGGCAACAAAGAAATATTATTACTAACACGCAAATCATTCAGGCTGTTCTATAGACAGTTATGCAATTTGTTGGATGAGCTCTACCGTTATAAACATAAACAGGCCGATGAAACAATTCTCAAATACTACCAATTCCTGGTCCATATTGAAACCAGCTATAGCAAGGATATGGACCCACAGGCATCGCTTACACAATTTCACCTTCATGTCTTAAAAACAGAAATGATGGAGCAATTTCCTGCTCTAAAAGCTACTTTAATAGAAAAAGATGTTTCCGAATGCTTTCTAATTGAGATTCAGCACGTATTGGAAGATCAGTTCCGTGCGCCCGGACGGAACCTCAGCTATGAACAACAATTATTCTTCATAAAACTTCTAAGGGTACTCAGACACATTGCCCACGATACGTGGGACAGGGATTATAACCATTGTTTTATTAAATTCATGATCAGTATAAATTTCAATCACATCGGTTTTCTCAATCAATGTTTCGATTTGCTGGATAAAACATTAGAAGATATAGCCGACATAGATAAACAACGGAACTATCTGAATGATATCCTGTTCAAATTGAAACAGGTGGCACGCTATTCTACGGTACAATTTGACAGCAAAAGTAATAGTTTATCTAAAAAACTGATCCAATATGTTAAAAAAAAGATCAGCAGCACAGGCGAAATACCCGCATCCAGCAATTACGACAGCGATGAGAACAGGAGTGTTTTTAGTAATTTAACCGCGGGAGGACTTGCCGTATACCACCACTATTTTCAAAAAGTGAAATTTTCAAAAGGGGAAACTAAAAAACTGGGGGGACAAAACTTTGTAAATCCTATTTATACAGCCAATAGGATAAAGATAACCGAAGCACAGCACCCCAAGTTTGACAAAACCAAACTTCATCATGAGATTCGTATTCTGAAAAATAAACTGATGGCTATTATCGATCAGCTCAATAAGGATCTGGACGATTCGGCAACATCCTCTAAAAACAAGCCTAACACAGCCTAGCAACCATTGATTGGCCTACCCCAAAAAAAGGGTAGGCTAAAATAAACTGCACATCGCCCTATCTCCTTTCAAAAAAAGGACGCTAAATGAATCAAAACCACTTCGGTTCACACCCGTCTATTCGATCTAACCTTTTATATCGCATATCACTGACTGATTCACTCACAATTTTAGTTGTCACAGCGCAACTTGGTTACTCCTTCAATGTTTTCATCCTGGGCAGCCCAATCTCATGTTCTTGTGGGTAAGGAGCTCTAAAAGTCATGCTGACATCTTCTCTCATACGTTCCTGCGCTTCATACTTCTTTTCCTCATCATGTGAGTAACGTGGATCAGGAATAAAAGGCATCTTTGCCATCTTCGTTATGGTTATGGTCGGAAAATGGAAGTCCACTTCTACCGTTCCTAAGAGTAAATAGCATCCGCCCCCTTGAAAAGGATACCGTTCCAGACAGTCCGGAAAATGAGCCGTATCAAAATAATCACCATTGTTGTCCACCCAGGTTCCGAAATACATGATTCCCCTTTTTGTAGGTACATGCTTCCGTGAGATCAGATAAGCAAGCATTTTGACCTCCTTTTTATGATGTTGGATCAGATCTTTAGCCATCACTGTTCCCCTATACTTTGTCTGCAGCAGATCGAAGGGTGTACATGAGACCGGAAAACTTAAAATTTCTATCTCGTCAAAAGCATCCTCAAAGATGTTGCGTTTCAATTCCGGAAATTTAAAATGCTTGACAGGCTCCTCAAATAAGGTTTCAGCGCGACGTCCAGGCTTAAAATCACCGAGCAGCACCCTAGATTTTAACAATAGCTCATTTTTGGGCACACCGCTGAACCGAAAAGCTCCAATAAAGATCAAAATCTGCAAGGTTTCAATACCGATCGGAATACGTTTAATAAAATCTTCCAAAGAGCGATACTCCCCATTTCTGATCCTTTCTTCAGGAATCAACCGGCCAAGTTTCGCTTCCACTTTCTCCAGATGCATAAATCCCAAATAAACCTCATCACCATAGATGGTAGTCTGCTGCTCACTCCTGTTCACGCATGGATTCAGGATCTTGGCGCCAGACATCCGGGCCTCATGGATGTACACTTCCGTTCTGTAGAAACCGCCCATATTATTGATGACAGATACCATAAATTCAAGAGGATAATAGAGTTTGAGGTATAAGCTCTGGTAACTCTCCACGGCATAAGAAGCAGAATGCGCCTTACAGAATGAATATCCAGCAAAAGATTCAATCTGCCGGTAGATTTCTGTACTCAGTTCTTCCGGATGCCCCTGTTGCCTGCAAGATTCAAAAAAATCATCCTTTACTTTTTGAAGCGCCTTACGCGATCTGCCTTTTCCACTCATGGCCCTACGCAATATATCACCATCAGCAGCAGAAACCCCGCCATAATGAAGTGCAATTTTAATCACGTCTTCCTGATAAACCATAATACCATAGGTATCACCGAGCTGTTCTTCAAATATCGGATGAAAATATTCAAACTGATCTGGATTATTATGCCTAAAAATATATTCCCGCATCATACCACTTTGCGCTACACCGGGACGTATAATCGATGATGCCGCCACCAGCACCTTATAATTATCACATTTCAATCTTCGCAGCAGACCGCGCATCGCAGGACTTTCAATATAAAAACATCCGATCGTTTTCCCCCGGCTTAAAAATTCATTACATAGAGCTTCATCCTTGGAAAGCGTCGTATCCCTAATATTTACTTTAATTCCTCGTTTTTCTTCCAATAGTTTCACCGTATCATTGATAGTCCCGAGTCCACGTTGCGACAGAATATCAAATTTATCAAAACCGATATCCTCCGCAACATGCATATCCCACTGCACGATCGGAAAACCTTTGGGAGGCATTTCAAGAACCGTAAAATTGGTAAGCGGCTCTTCAGAGATAATAATCCCACAGGCATGCATGCTGCGCTGATTGGGAAACTTTTCCAATAACTTTCCATACTCCTGCACTTTCTGGACCACCTGATCTTTAAAAACTTTTTCCGGATTTTTGGTCAGTTCATCGAGCTCCTCTTTCGGTAAACCAAATACCTTACCCATCTCACGAATAATGGAACGGTACTTAAATTCGACATTCGTACCACAAAAAGCAACATGGTTTTTTCCATAGCGGTCAAAGATATATTTCAATATCATATCCCGCTCCTGCCAGCTCCAGTCAATATCAAAATCGGGCGGACTTTTTCGGTTTAAATTTAGAAATCGCTCGAAGTAAAGATCCAGTTCCAAAGGACAGATATCCGTTATGCCCAAGCAATATGCAACTATGCTGTTGGCTCCGCTTCCCCTGCCCACATGCATAAAACCCATGCTGTTGCTATAGCGGATGATATCCCAGGTAATGAGAAAATAACCGCTGAAATTTAATTCATCGATCACCTGCAGTTCCTTTTCAACACGCTGTTTCGCTATTGCATGATCCTTTCCATAACGTCTTTCCAGTCCTGCATAAGCCAGTGCTGTTAATTTATTGATATCGTGCTCCTTTGATCCCTTGTAGTGTCTTTTATTTCTCCGTGTGGTAAACGCAAATTCGAACTGGCATACCGAAAGTATATTTTTGGTATTCGCAATGATTTGCGGATAATGCTGATAAGCCTCCAATAGCGATTGTTCCGACCTCAAGTACTCCGATTTACTGCAAATTTCACTTTTCGGCAATTTCGACAGCAGCATATTGTTGTCAATCGCTCGCAGTATCCGGTGTAGATTAAATTCCTTTTTCGTTGTGAAAGTCACAGGTTGCAGGATCACCATCTTTGCAATCAGCGCCTGATACTCTTTACGGAACAAGCTATTCAGTTCTTCTTCCCGGATGCCGATATATTCATTTTCATGGAGCTGCGCAGGAATATTGCTTAAGGGATAGATCACAAAACAGTTCGGAAAATCAGGCTGTGCCGGCAGATCAATCCCATCGCAATTATAGGAAGTCAAAACCCGGTTCACCTCTCCGATACCCTGAAACTCTTTTGCAATGGTAATATAAAGCAGCTCATTTCCTCTGCGAACTTCAATACCAGCAATCGGTTTGATGTTCTTTTCTTCACATTTCTTTTTGAATTCATAGATGCCCGAAATGGTATTGATATCCGTCAGCACAAGCTCCTTTAACCCCAAGACGGCGGCCTGCTCCACGAGCTCCTCTATGGAAAGTGTTCCATAACGAAGACTGTGAAAAGAGTGGCAGTTAAGAAACATAAGACAATTAAGTTGAAAAATTAAAACCTACTGCCCTCCCCACCGCATCACTGCCATAGCGCATTTTGATAGCATCCATTGCCTGATACAGATTGATAAGCTGTGTATTGTCTTCAAATAAATTCATTTGGTAACTTCCGTGCACCAGATCTGTAAACCGAAGTCCCACCAATCGAAGACGCATCCGTCTGGTATAAATTTTATCAAAAAGTTCTAAAGCGATCCTGGTCAGCGTATGATCTGCAGAGGTATAAGTGACACGGCATTGTTTCGTTTCAGTATCAAAATTAGAGTATCTGATCTTGACTACTACGGTGGAAGTCAACCACTTCTCACAGCGCAGCTGGTAAGCCAGCTGTTCGGCCATACCCGAGATGAGGCTTTTCACGACATGAATATCCGTGGTGTCGCTATTAAAAGTTCTTTCCTTGGAAATCGATTTTCTTTCCGAATAAGGCATAACAGGAGTTTCATCAATCCCATTTGCCTTTTTCCATAAATCGACCCCATTTTTCCCGATCATCTGCTGCAGCACCTCAACAGGAATTTCGGACAATGTACCTATTGTACGGATCCCAACTCGTGATAAAAGCTGGAAAGTAGCATTCCCCACCATCGGCATCTTTCTAATGGATAGCGGATTAAGAAAAGAATGAACACCCACTGAAGGTATTTCACGATGACCATGAGGTTTGGATTCGCCTGTGCCGATTTTACTGACCGTTTTATTAACAGATAAAGCATAGCTGATAGGCAAACCTGTTTCCTTTTCAATTTTGGCTCCTAGTTCATTGGTCCACTTATAAGCCCCGAAAAATTTATCCATCCCGGTCAGGTCAAGATAAAACTCATCGATAGAAGCCTTCTCCATTACTGGAGCACTTTCTTCAATCACTTCTGTCACCGTATGGGACATCTTGGAATATAATTCCATATCCCCTTTTACTACCCTGGCCTGAGGACAGAGCCGTAATGCCATCTTCATCGGCATCGCAGACCGCACCCCAAAAGTTCTTGCTTCATAACTACAGGAAGAAACCACTCCCCGATCCCCTCCACCAATAATCAACGGAATATCGTTGAGTTGCGAATTTACCAGCCGCTCACAGGATACAAAAAAGGTATCCAAATCCATATGTACAATCGCTCTATTCATTTCACTAAATTATTTAGTAAAAATGCTAATATTTTTCACATTTATCCTTACATTTGATGTGATTAATATTCACAAAATGTCAACACTATCGATTTTGTCTGATAATATCAGGTACCTCAGGATGCAGATACCCGGACTTACACAAGGAAAAATTGCTGCTGAACTAGCTGTTACAAGAGATTCTTATGCGAAATATGAAATCGGGAAAACGGCTCCGCCTCTAGATGTACTCTTAGCACTATCGCGCTACTTTCAGGTCAGCACCGATCAATTACTCACTGTTGATCTCAGGAAATATAAACTGCAAGAAGTATAGCGCTTAGCGACTCGATTATTCACGCTCCGTACAGATAATAAAAACTTACGATTATAATAATATCTGGTTATAAAATGAGCTTACTCAAAACTAATGCGGGTTATATATAATCCAAACCATATATAGCATGTGCCTGTAGACTTCTTAATCGCGCCGTGAAGGGCTTAGGAGTTTTAGATGCGGCGATGCCAAAACCAAACGCAGGCTGCATCATAAACCAAGGAGCAGCAGTAGTCGCAACTCCGACATTTATACAAACTAAAAATGTAGGTTGGTACAACCAGTCCAGCCCGCAGATCAATAAAAGTAAAAGCGCAAATGAAATACCGATGAGGTAATGTGCCATCCAGCCCAAAGCCCTTTCACCAGTGATTTTTTTAGCATGTTCAATGTTTTTATGAGCGAAGACACCCTGTTTAAAATGACCTATCCAACGCCCTACAAGAGCATAATCCAAAGAGGGAATTTTAAAAGCAGTTTTGATAAATAAAGCGTACAAATCCATAAAAATCGTGGCACCAACGCCGATAAATATGGAATAACTGATGTATTGTGATAGGATGTTCATGCGCTTGTTATTTTATAAAATTAATTTCTCTTTAATGATTGGCTGTACCCACTTTTGAGGTTATGATTTCCCTGTGCCATCATTCTAACATTTTAATGATTCAAAGTTAGCATGCTTCAACCGATAATAACTGACACATATCCTTGGGAAAACTGCACAAATCAAAGGAATCGCAACAGAGAACAGCAATAAACATTAACTTTATCAGGTTTAGATAATCACACTATGAATAGGATCGTGTATTAAATTATATCCCATTCAAGTATATTGCATCTTATCAGGATATTACCCCTCAAGCCTTAAGCAGCATACATAAGCACATTTTTTAACCTGAGTTCAGCGTTTACTGTAAAAAATAACAGATTTTTGTTCTCTAATATATACGAGCATGATTAGAAAAATTAACATAACAGATTATCCCACTCTGATAAAAATATGGGAGAGTGCAGTATCAAATACACACGATTTTCTTAAAGAAGAAGATTTCAATTATTATAAAGAACATATCCCAAGTTATTTTGAACATGTTAAACTATTTGGATATGATGACAATGGAACTTTAATTGGATTTATAGGGATTTCTGGTGAAAATCTTGAAATGCTATTTATTCACCATAATGCTCGCGGCAAGGGAATCGGAAAAAAGCTGGTAACCCACGGTATAGATCATTTCAAGATCTCCAAAGTGGATGTTAATGAACAAAATTTACAAGCCGTTGGATTTTATACGCATATCGGATTTCAGATACTGAACAGATCCGAAATTGATGGACAAGGCAAAGCATATCCGATTTTGCATATGGGATTATAATCTTGCTTTTAACCCAAACGCCTCATTATTTTAGCGTAGTTTAGCTTGCTATAAGAAAATGAAAAAGACCATGCGGATATGACCGAAGAAATACAACTCAAAAAAATAGATGAACTGATTCAAAATTTAGATTCTGAAACCTTATCCGCTTTAGAAAATATTCGAGAATTAAAAAGATATAAAAAAGGGGAATTTCTCTTACATCAACATAAACTATGTCGGTATAGTTTCTGGATTGAACAGGGAATTCTACGAAAATTCTATTGGAATGATACGAAGGAAATTACAACCGAGCTTATTTTTGAACATGATATTGCGGTTTCATTTGATAGCTATGTACTTCAAAAACCCAGTAAAGAATTTATTCAAGCCGTCACAGATGTAACGGTTTACCAGACCGAAGCGCAATCATTTCAGATGCTTAAAGCAAAGTTCCCAAAACTGGTTGAACTTGATCTGATGATGACAGAATATTATGCGATGTGGCTCGAAAAAAGGTTATTTGAATTTCGAACACGCAATGCAACTGAGAGATACTTACAGTTACTCCGGCAACAGCCTCACATTATTCTTGAAGTTCCACTTACCTATATTGCTTCTTATTTAGGCATATCCCTGGAAACGCTGAGCAGAATCAGATCCAAAATTTGATTATTTGACCTAAGTCAAATGGAATGCAGATTCAATCTTAGAAATTTGAATTTTCATTTAAACATTCCATATTGTGGGTAACAAAAGTAGAATTATTGGGTTTGATTTAGCTAGAGCATATGCCATTTTTGGAATGTATATTGTCAACTTTAATATGGTGTTTGGGAGTTATAACGACACAAGTCCGGTCGGAAAATTTCTATCGCTTTTCAGTGGAAATTCAAGTACTCTATTTGTCATGCTTGCAGGAATGGGAATAGCTTTGATGACCAATAGACCACATTATACGGCCGAGGAGAGGAAAAAACTAAGACATACTGTTTTAAAAAGAGCATTGTTCCTATTCGTTTTAGGATTATTGCTCAGCATATGGTGGCCAGCAGATATCCTGCATTTCTATGGATTATACCTATTCATTGCCACTTTTCTTTTATTTTTACCCACAAGATATTACCTGATCGCTAGTATTCTATCAATCTTGGTTTTCCATGTGTTCCTGCTTATTATTCCATTCGAAAAAGGATGGAACTTTGATACGCTTGAATATACCGATCTATGGTCGATACCGGGATTTATACGAAACACATTTTACAATGGCTGGAACAGTGTTTTTCCTTGGATAGCCTATTTTACCACCGGAATGTATCTCGGCAGATTAAATTGGACATTATTGATCACCAAAAAAAGGGTATTTCTATTAGGAGCAGCACTTTTTATACCCGTTACCATATTACAGATCTGCGCTCAAAATATTTTTACCAATAAAGAATTGATAGAGATCATTACTGCAGATTACCTTCCTCCCCTTTTACCATTTTTGTTGAGCACAATAGGTTTTGGACTGATGCTGATCGCAGGTTTCATGTATAGCAGTTCGTTTTTTTTAGAAAATAAATTTATCCAAAATTTAGCAACAACTGGACAAATGACCCTCACCCATTACATTGCGCACTTAACCATCGGAATGATTATTTTTTCACTCCTCTCCGGTAAACCCTATGGAGCAAAGATCAATCAAACAGATTCTGTACACCCCTTGTGGATATTAACATTCTCTATAGTATATTTTATCTTCAGTTACTATTTCAGCAAAATATGGAAGACAAAATATAAGAATGGCCCCTTGGAAACGCTGATGAGAAAAATATCAAGTTGATACCTGAATGGCGATAATGATTTAGCCTGTATTACAACCACACGGCCAATCCTCTGCAACATGCATTTTCCAGTTTCCGACTTTCATAATGTGGTTAAATAATGTGGCGTTAAATACAATTTCTCGGCGTAGAATTTCACATTTCGTTCTTGTCTGGCATATTTTGTAACTTGTATCCAATAACTCAAAACAAACTAGGCGTATAAAAATACACCTATTAAAAAAACAATACGATCATGACAGCATACAAAACAGTAAATATAGAAAAGTGGAACCGGAAGGAACACTTTGGTGCTTATCGTGATGCGATAAAGTGCGGATTCAGTTTGACCGTTAAATTAGATATTTCAGCGATTATTCCTTTTGTAAAAGAACAGGGATTTAAATTTTATCCTGTGATGATTTATCTACTTTCAAAAGCCGTGAACCAACATCCTGAGTTTAAAATGGCAATGAAAGATGGTGACTTGATTATTTGGGATTCTGTAAACCCGGTTTATACCGTCCTTCATCAGGACACAGAAACTTTTTCTGCACTTTCTGTACCCTATTCGGACAGCTTCCAGGATTTTATAGCCAGCTATAACGCGGTCCTTCAAAGAAATGAAAACAACAGGAGCTTCCTCCCTGAAAAAGCTCCCAAAAATCATTTTAATATTTCGGCACTTCCGTGGATTCATTTTGAGAGTTTTAACCTCAATATTGCTGATTTTACGGACTATTTTGCCCCCAGTTTTACTTTTGGAAAATACCAGACGGAAGGAAACAAAATCCTTATGCCATTGGCCATACAAGTGCACCATGCCGTTTGCGATGGCCTACATGTTGCCAAATTGATCAACACCTTACAGGAATTTTGCACGACCATTCAGACGCTCAAATAAAGCTAAAAAGATAATGAAATCGATTTTAATTTAGCTCGAAAAACATATGGATATTAGAAAAGCAACACCGGCAGATCTTCCACAGATAAAAATACTTTATTCCCTGCTATTTGAACAGTTGGCAAACTATGAACCTGATTACCTTCAGCCTGCCCTTCAGGATGAAGCTTTTCTTCAGCAAGTAGTTGCCGCAGCAGATAATTTTGTTGCATTCATTTACACTATAGATGGAGAGGCAAAAGGTTTTGCCATTGCAAAATTAGAGGAAAGCCCGCCCTATAATTGTTTTGTTCCGTTAAAATGCATGTATTTAATGGATATTGTGGTGGATCAGAATATGCGCGCAAAAGGAATTGGAAAAGCATTGATTGACCGCATCAAGCAATGGGCAAAAGTGCAGGAAGCAGATTATCTAGAACTAAGTGTACTGGCAAAAAATACCCTAGCAGAGGCATTGTATCTGCGTGAAGGTTTTGAAACCTTTAGTAAATCTATGCGAATGAAAATAAAATAGCAACTTATTGATTTCAATAAAACGCTATCGTTAAATTAAAATATATGGAACGACTTAAAACCCTTAAGAATTTAATATGATAAGAATTGCTGTACAAGATGACTACAGTCATTTAATTGATATCTGGCTGGAAGCTTCGATAAAAGCACATCATTTTATAGATTCATCCTTCTGGATCAATAGCGCTCAAAAGATGAAAGATATTTATTTACCATCCAGTAAAACATGGATTTTGGAAGATGAATCGAATAGTATTAAAGGTTTTGTATCAGTTGTAGACGATCATATTGCAGCCCTGTTTATAAGTCCTGCTCATCAAGGAGAAGGATACGGTTCTACACTTCTGCAGTTCATAAAGACAAAATGTGATCAGCTTTCGTTAAATGTGTACGCCTTGAATGAACAAGCAATCCATTTTTATCAGAAACACGGTTTTCGGATTATCGAAGAAATGTTGGACGAAAATACAGGTGCAACAGACTGCCGAATGGAATGGATAAAGGCCAAATAATCGGATGATCCAAATAATCTTAAAACAAATTAAAAGAGGATATGGGAACTTTAAAACAAATCGCACAAAAATATGCCCGTCCCAAGACATTAAATGATTTCATTGCATATGGTGGTGTTGCTGCAGCTATTGAAACCGTTAGTGGAAATATTTACACCGGAATCAGCATAGATACCGCCTGTTCAATGGGATGCTGCGCCGAACACAGTGCTGTAGCAGAAATGCTGAAAAACGGAGAAAGCCAAATCAGATCTATCGTAGCCGTAGATGAAAATGGAAATGCCTTCCCCCCCTGTGGCAGATGCAGAGAATTGATCAGTCAGTTAGCTAAAGAAAATCTTCAGACTACAATAGAAGTGAAGAATGGGATATTTAAAACCCTGGGAGAATTATTGCCTTACGATTGGAAAGAAGGTTTAGAACGAGAGTGGTAAAAGGAAAATGAAAAAAATAAGAGAAATTAACTTTACAGAATTTAGTACCATATATCAGCAGCATCTTATAGCAGATTTTCCTGAAGAGGAAGTAAAACCGTTATATGTTATCGAAAATGCGTTCGCGGCTAATAAATATGCCGCTTATATATTGGAAGAAGATTCGCAGGTAAAAGCTTATGCGACTTTTATGTGGAAAGACAAAAATTTGCAGTTATTAGACTATTTTGCTGTCACCCGAGATAGCGGAAGAGGTCAGGGAATTGGTTCTTTTTTTCTTCAGGAATTGGCACATACTATAAAAGTAAAAGGCTTCATTATAGAATGTGAAGCTCCGGAAAAAGCCAGAGATAAGGAAGAGCAGGAAATAAGAGAAAAACGAATAGCTTTTTATTTAAGAAATGCCGCGCAGATGACTACAGTAACAGCCAATGTTGTAGGTGTCGACTTACGTCTCTTGTATATGCCTATAGAAGCAGGATTGGAAAGTATTAACATCGAAACTGATTTTCTGAGTATTTATCACAACCTGGAGCCTAAAGAGTTCTACCTCAAATCTGTAAAAATCGTATCCTAATAACAAAATATGTCTAAGCTTCCGATATCCAAGAAATTAAAAACCCGCAGGAATTCAAAGAGTTTTACTTCACAGACGATTCATATTTTAACCGCTTTTTTAAAAAACAAACCGGAATAACACCCCTGTAGTTTCGGAAAAACCATAAACATTAAGAATTATAAGAACCATTTATAGCAGCGTAATCCAGCACTTCAAAAGCGCTCTCCTATCATAGGCCAATTTCTAAAAGATAACTTTTGTTTAAGCAAAATAAAAAATTTAAGGCTATACCTTTTAAAGGTATAGCCTTAAAACACAAAAAGTTGGTAGCGAAGCAAAAGATTAATCTAAAGGCTTATGCGTACTGATCGCCACCCTGTTCCATGCATTGATCGTAATAATCGCCATTATAATCAAACCAACATACTCTTCATTAAACAGCTGAGCAGCCTGCTCATAGGTCTCCTCAGACAATCCATTTTGACTGATCAGCGTGATTTCTTCGGTCATAGCCAAAATAACACGTTCTTCTCTCGAGAATAACTCGGTCTCTCTCCAAGCATTTAATAAAAATATGCGTTGTGCCGTTTCGCCTTGATTCAAAGCATCGCTGGTGTGCATATTGAGGCAAAAGGCACATCCATTTACCTGGGAAGCTCTAATTTTAATAAGTTCCAGATGGGTTTTATCTAATCCTGAATTTTGAACAGCAGTATCTAGTGCTATAATTCTTTTATAAACACCTGCGGTTACAGCGGATAAATCAATACGTTTTTTCATTTTTCAAATCTTTTAAATTATATCATTCCTTAACATCTCACAACAGAACACGTAGTCGTCCAAAAACATTACCTTAAATAAGCATGTAAGTGCACAGCAGAGAGCGCAAATCCATGGTTAAAATAGAGCTTTTGTGCTGTGTGATTATCAAAACCGGTATCCAGAACTACTGCATCCATATGTTGAGACGAAGCCAATTCCCTAACATGCGTTAATAATTGGCTGGCAAATCCGCGGCCTCTATAACTTTCTAACGTACATAGATCATCAATATAAATGATATGTCCACTGTGCAGAGTTGTCATGATACGATAACCAATAAAAGCAATAATTTGCTCTTTTTTAAAAATTCCCTTTAACGTATATTTTTCATGGGCAACCATTTCTGTTATACGATCCGACCATTTGCTTTTGGATAAATGGGGTCTCAGTACCAGAGCAACTTCTAAGCACTGTTGCATTTCTAGCGCTGACGGAATAGTTTTAATCTCATACGTATCTTCCATGTTCTATTTTTTTGTAAAATTAAAACACATTTTGAAGAACTAAATAGACCAGATTTCTAATAAAGGACAGCCCAGATCCAAATTACCTGATACTTTTTTTCAAGATTGCACAAGCTTCCATTTGCTCTTTTTCATCTAATGAAGCAAAACCCATTCGAAGTCCGTTTGTTGCAAATAATTCATTTTTATAAAACAGACCATTGTCAATAAAAAGCCCATTTTTTGAAGCATTATCGGATAATTTTACTAGATCGATCGCTTTATCAAAAACGGACCATACCGCTAGTCCTCCCTCCGGAACTTTAAATTCAATTTCATTCGCAAAATGAACCTTGAGCAGTTCGCAGAACATATCCCTTCGAGCCTTATAGATCTTCAATGCTTTTCTATAAAATCTATTCATCTCCCCTTCCTTAAATAACGAAGCAAAAGCTTCCTCCAAAATCGTATCGCCTTGCCTATCGATAAGCTCTCTTAGAACCGTAGCGGCACGAATAAAACTGGATGGCCCAGTCATAAATCCAATACGTAGTGCAGGAGCAAAAGTTTTAGTGACCGATCCGATATAGATAACATTTTCATTATGGTCTATACTGGCTAAAGGCAAAAAAGGTTTATTGGCATAGTGAAAATCAAAGTCATAATCATCTTCAATAATTGCAAATTTATGCGCCTTAGCAAGCATCAGAAATTTCAACCGGCGTTCCATACTCAAAGTAACGGTCGTAGGGCAGTGATGATGGGGAATTAGATAGACTGCTTTTATCTTTTTTTTCTTCAGTATCTTTTCAAGGTAATCGACATCCATTCCATACTCATCCATTGGAACCCTTAACAGCTGGGCACCGGTTTGTTTAAAAATCTCATCAGCCGTGGCGTAATTTGAAACCCCTACTGCAATCAGATCTCCCTGTTCAAGCAGTAGTTGAGCCGATAGATAAATACCCATCTGGCTTCCCTTGGTAATCAGCATATCATCTGCATCAACATTTAATCCACGGGTTGTAGAAAGATAGTCACATAACGACTCTCTTAAATTTTCGGACCCTTTTGCGTTACCATATTTTAAGAAATTACGGCCATAGAATTTTCGGGATATACTTCTGTACTCCCGCATTAATTCATCTATTGGAGCAAGCCTGACATCCGGAAAACCATCATCAATTGCTAATTGCGTTTTTTGATAATTCTTACTTAAAATGGTATGTGTAAACTTATTCGTCCATATAAATGCATCCTGCTTTTCCGTTTGGGTTTTTACTTCATGCCTATCCTTTTTCGTTAGAATAGGCAAACTAGATAAGACATACACGCCTTTTCGTTCCACAGATTCCGTCCAACCCTGACTAATTAATTCTTCATAGGCCAATTTAACTGTATTGCGATCAACGCCGATCAATAACGCCAGATTTCGGGTACTCGGTAATCTATCGGCCGGTTGCAGGGTACCATCTGTTATTAATGCTATAAAATAATTACACACCTGAATATAGAGCGATACAGAAGACGAGCTGTCAATATGTATTAAAGATTTATAAGGCAACATCTGGGCTGTATATTATATATTTTTTGGTATACAAATGTAAGTCAATTTACATCTATTTTTGTCAAAAAAATAAATATGAGCTCACAGAATAAGGAATTAAAAAACCTGCTGGTGATTAATTCAAGTGCAAGAAATAGAAACGCTAAAAGTAGAAATCTCGCCGAAACCTTGATCGGACATTGGCAAAAAATACAGTTAAATACTAAAATTCAACATCGCAAATTGGGAAACCAATCCATACCCCATATCACAGAAGAATGGATCAGCGCAGCATTTAAACCAATAGAAAACAGAACGCAGGATGAATTGAATGCTTTAAAAAAAAGCGATGAATACATTAAAGAATTAAAAGATGCCGATATCATCGTTGTTGCTACACCTATGTACAATTGGTCGATACCCAGTAGTCTAAAAGCTTATATTGATCAAATAGTTCGTATCAACGAAACCTGGAAATACAATCCCGATAATATCCAAAATCCATATATCGGACTCCTAACAAATAAAAAGGTCGTTTTATTACTGACAAGAGGATCTCAGGGATATGAAAAAGGTGGCTATAATGAACATATCGATTTTCAGACCGATTATTTAAAAAGGGTTTTCCATGTCATTGGGATCGATGAAATTCATGTCATAACCCTCGATGGAGCTGCGAATAATCAAGAAGAATACAACAAGAATATAACCATAGCACATCAAGAAACGATTGAGCTTATCGAATCCATTAGCTCTTAATATCGTTATGTAATCCTTGGTTTTAAAGTAAATACATCATTAATAACGTAATTGAAAGCTACTAAAGGCGAAGAGTTGTCCAACAGAAAGAGATGACTTTGATTATCTTATTTTTATTAAAACATCAACGGGCTCTCATTTTTAAAATTAAACAAATACATCCATATTATACGATTACTAGAAAAACGAAAATGTAAGTAAGATCTCGGTTTTTAGTTAGATACAAATGCCCTAAAAGCGCTATAGATAAGGCGCTTTTAAGGCATTTGTATTATGCACCTTCTGTTCAACTGTTAGAAGGACAATTTGCTCTTTATCGATTTATCGCTCTACTAAAGCCTTTACAATTTCTCCATTTTGATCTACAATTTTTGTATCTGTCCTTAATAAAAGGTACCACTTTCTAAAAGTTCCTATGAATACGAGTAACATTAAAAGCATAGCCAAGATAGCCAATGAGGCCAAAAGCATCTGACCTTTAGGGAGATAAATATCTGTAATCTGCAGATATCCGGCCCAGAAAGTGATCGTCGCCATGAATACTCCCGGTAGAGCCGTACATAATGCATATTTACCCCTGTTCATCCGAAGCAGCATGGTGGTACACACAATCAATCCGCAGGCGGCCAGTAATTGATTACTAATGCCAAATAACGGCCAGATACTACTGACATTACCCGTGAACACCAAGTATCCCCAAGAAAGTGTAAACAGAGCACTGCACAACCAAACTCCCGGTTTCCAGTCTTTATCTTTAAATGCCGGAATCACTGAACCCAACATTTCCTGCAAAAAAAAGCGCCCTACCCGGGTACCTGCATCAATTGCTGTCAAGATAAATACCGCTTCAAACATAATGGCAAAATTATACCAATAAGCCATAATATCATCCATAAATGGGACTTTATCAAAAATATGTGCCATACCGACAGCCAGCGAAACAGCACCTCCGGTACGTCCATGCAGATCCACACCAATCCGCTCAATAAAATGAGGCAGATCTACGGTATGAAGATGTGGATGAAGCTTCAAAAATTGCGCATAATCATCCACAGGTGTATTGATCGCAAAATAATCTCCCGGCATTAAGGTACACGCTGCAATTAAGGCCATCAGCGCCACAAACCCTTCGACAAGCATCGCGCCATAACCTACAAAGAGTATTTCTCTTTCTTTACCCAACATTTTGGGAGTAGTACCCGTTGCGATGATCGCATGAAAACCCGAAATAGCACCGCAGGCAATCACTATAAAAATGAAAGGAAGCACAGGCCCACCGATAACCGGACCGCCACCATGAATAAAACTCGTCAGGGCAGGCATCTGCAACGTTGGATGGACAAATATGACACCAACAGCAAGCATCAGTATCGTACCGATCTTCAAGTAAGTCGAAAGATAATCGCGGGGTACTAAAAGAAACCAGATCGGTAGCACGGAAGCAAAAAAACCATAAACTGCGATTGCGATCGAAATCGTCTTCACATCCCAATCAAATAGATCATGGATAACCGGTATTGCCATTAGCCGATGCCCCCCAATAATACCTACGAGCAGTAAAATACCGCCCAATACACTAGCAAGTGTCACCGATCCAGGACGATAACGCATCAGTAACCCCATAAATATAGCTATGGGCATTGTGAGTATGATCGTAAATAAAGACCAGGGTGCTTCATGCATCGCACTTATGCAGGCCAGCGATAGCCCAGCAAGCGTCAGGATCAAGATAAATAAAACCGCAATACCGGCAATACCACCTACGATAGGCCCTATTTCCTTCGCTGCAATAGTGGCCAAACTCTGTCCTTTATGTCGTACAGATGCAAATAGAACGACCATATCGTGAACTCCCCCTCCTAATACACAGCCGATCAAGATCCATAATGTCCCGGGAAGATAACCAAACTGCGCCGCCAGTACAGGTCCAACGAGCGGACCTGCTGCCGCAATAGCTGCGAAATGATGACCAAACAACACTTTACGGTCCGTCTTTACATAATCGTGACCATCGGCAAACTCAACTGCCGGTGTCGCTATGGTATCGTTGAGCCGTAAGACCTTTCTGGAAATAAAAATTCCGTAAAAACGATATGCGATCGCAAAGATCAAAAGCGAAACAAACACCAACGTTAAGGCATTCATATTATCGAGAAATTCAAATGTAGCGACCATAATAAAGGATTGATAAAAAAACAACAAGCAAAAAACAGTCCGTTATTACTAAGCATAACATCTAATTTCAAATACTTTAGCATATTTGTCACCATGTGTTTTCTTGGCTACAAAACGCACACGATCCACCTTACTTGTATTAAAAGAATGTGCTACCTTCCGTAAGAAATTGTCTTTACATTCAATTTTATGCAGCAGACGATCTTTCAGATAGCACTCAACCTGATAATCACTAATGGTCTCAGGCTGCGGACCCCGTACTTGATTTTTCATCGTTCCATTTTCTCCAGAAAGTCTCAGATGCCTATTCAGACCTGTATCAAAAGTAAATTCGATTAAAGACAGCTCTTGTGGGCTTTTCCATTTTAACTCCAAAAACTGCTCACCCGAACTCATCGCCGCACGCCATTGATGTAATTTACCATCGGCAATATCACGGTTTATACCATCGGTTACCAGATTAGCCAAACCACCATCCGATTCACTGCTTGCAGTAATGGATGCCAGCAAAGCCAGATCTTTCTTGTCTAAATTCTTAATATTCAGAATCGCTTGATCCTGTCTCAGCAACAGCTGCTGATATTCCTGCAACTTTTCCTTATTTCCAACAATTTGATTGACTTTCATTTTATTGTTCACCGCAAAAGCCACAGCCGTCCCTATGGCCTGCCCCAATGTTGCGCATGTTGCCATTACCCGTGTTGTAGATAAAGCAACATGGGTAACCGAAATATTTCTTCCGGCCATCACAAGATTATCAACAGAGTTACTATATAAACAGCGCAAAGGAATTGAATATGGACCTTTAAGACCGATAGATCGAAATGGACTTAACGAGGTATCGTCCATCCCTGCAGGGAGATGATCATCCAATGGCCATCCACCATAAGCTACCCGGTCTTCAAAATTTTCCTGCTTAAGCACATCATTCTGTGTCAGAACATAATCACCCTTGATCCGTCTGCTCTCCCGTTTCCCCGGAATAGCCCCATGCCACGACAGTGCCCAATTAGCGGATTCTGGGTGGTTTCCGGAGTTTTTGATGTAGTCCCAGACACCAAATACCACGGCCATGAGGTCATGTCTTATTTTTTGACCGTCCTGAACAATATTTTCCAGTCCTCCCAGCTCAATCCACCAGTATCCATATTCCCAAGAATGAATCTTCCGATGTTTGAAATCTTCAAACTGATACTTCCTCGCCCAGGAAGGTGCCTTAAAAGGCATAGGTCTATCGTGTTCAGTAGATTGAAACAATAAACTGTTTCCCATGGTGATATCATCACGCTTATCCAGACCTAGAGGTTCATTGTATTCAGATTTAGCCTCCCTTCCACGCATGAAATCTGCCGCGGCCAAAGCGGCCAGAGTACCATCACCGGTACAATCTGCGAAATACTGCGCTTTTATATCGTAGATTTCCTCTGTTTGCGAGCAATAAGCTTTGATGGATTCGATACGTTTCCCTTTTCGGACCACCTCATACAATGAAGTATCAAAAAGTAAGGTGATATTGGGGTTTGTCAGCACCTTATCATACATAACATAATCCAACATTTCCCAGCAGCGCTGGGGGTTGATGGCCGCCTCTGTCAGCAAAATTTCTTCCAGAAGTCCAGACTCCCGCCAGACTTGATTTAATTGCGACGCCCCGCAGATATGCATGCGGATTTCTGAACTTGCATTTCCACCTAATCGCGAACGGTTTTGAATGAAGATAACCTTCATCCCATTGCGGGCTGCGGCCAAAGCGGCACAGACACCTGCCATCCCACCCCCTGCAACAAGAAAATCTGTCGTAAGATTTCTTGTCACAAAAACATCCGACGCAATAAATGCACTATGCTCGGCAGCCCCACTTGAAGAATCAGCAGGTTCATCCCTGCTCATACCAAACACCGGGTTTACCAATAGGGCTCCAGACCCGATTCCTAAATTTCTTAAAAATGATCTTCGATTATTTTTCATAATTCAACAGTTTATAAATAAGTTCTTTTTGATTTTGCAATAAAGTTTTACTTTGTGCTTTATCCATTAAAATTTCTTTGGTTCGCAGGTTCGGCTGGCTTAAGCTTCTTAAAACTACCAATTGCAGATGCGGTTTAAGCTTTTCCAGATCTTTCAGCAAGTTATTATACCGTTCGGGATCAGCATAGTAAGCTGCTCCCAATTTTCTCCAGGCATAATGCGGAATATAGTCATCATGTGAAAAAAGTAAACGGACCAAAATCGGCTCTGCCGCAACGACCTGATCACCAGTTAACTTCTCCAGGTAATATTCTTGGTAAGAGGCGTTATTGGATGTTGCGAAAAAATCAGCGAATTGATGTTGTTTATAAACCACATCCAGCTGATTCCGAATCAATTGTTTGATGTTCCCATTCACAATATGCCATAACGCATAGACCGTATATAAAGCCCCGGGCACTGTCACATTTGAAAAGACTTTCAATGTCGGACGAGTTATTGCATCCAGTTCTACCGAATATTTTTGTTCCTTCTTGTCCAGAAACTCTTCCACAGCATAATCCCGGATCGGAGAGAGCGTATCAAGCAAGATTTCCTGTAATAAATCATAATCCGTCTGATCAAAATACTGATGGTCAAATTTGGTAAATACCTGACCTTGGGGAACTGAAAAATGATCATATTCGCCCATCAAATTCCAGAACAGCTCTACTTGAATAGGAAGACATACCTTATCATTGCAAATATCCGTCGCGAGAAAAGTATGATAAAAGTAAGCCGAGGTCTTTTGATCCTGAATCAGATTTACCTGTATTTCAAGGGTGTCATTTACCCGGTATTCAATCGAGACTTCTGGAACAATAGGTTTCTGTTGTCCTTTCGATTGAAAAGACAGCAGAAACAAAAGCAGGATCATCCAATGGTTCATCATAAGCCCCTACCCCTTCCAAAATATTAGTTTTAAGCCCTTCATCAATAGTTGGGATTTTGAATTAAACCACTGGTTAACACCTCCGTTGAAGGAATAGGCCATAAATATTGCTTTGAAGCATCAAACTTCCGAACGGCAATGGTTTTGACTAACCCCTGTTGGTGGAAGGAACTAAAATCAGGTAGACCATCAGCATCTATTGCAGGTGCATTCGGAAGAAACCATTTACCCGTTTTAACCACTTTCGCCAAGAGATCCGCAGGATCCAAAAGACCATAGTTTGATTTATTCAGAGCTTTCTCCGCTAATTTCCAGCGGATCAGATCCATGTAGCGTAATCCCTCTAGCGCAAATTCCATCCTTCTTTCCGTTCGTAAAGCCTTTCTTAAACTCAGTTGATCGGCAGCTTTTACAGCAGGGTAATCTGGCGAATGAAATTCGACACCATAAGCCCGCGCTCGGACCATATTGATCGCGTCCGCAACACTTTGATCGATATCATTTAATTCAATCTTAGCTTCGGCATAGATTAATAACACATCAGCATATCGGATAATAATATTATCCGGTTCCGTTTGCCAGCTATTTAACAACCAATCACTGTCCACACCTTTTCGCCAGACCAGACCATTAAAAGATGCATATTGAGCATTCACACGATTATCATTATTGACCACCATTTTACCCGTTGAAATTTTCAGTACATTGACAGCCTCAGGATGTGGTGTGTAGATATAATCAAGCAACGGTTCATCAAAAGCGGCAATGGTTTCTTTGCATCTAGGATCCCGGTTGATAAACGGATTTGAAGGAACAAATAGCGGTGATTTATCCACCTCTAATCCGTCTGTGCACGTGAATGCAAATAACAGATCCCAGGAAGGATCTTTCGCAGCCCAACCACCGGAATTGCGTGAAATAAAATTCTGACGATCGCCCAAAGCAACTTTTAAAGCAATAGATCTGGGTAATAAAAAGATACTTTCGGCTGATTTTTTTGTCGAAGACAGAAAAAGATTCGCAAAGCTCGGATGCAGGCTGTACTGTTTGAGATCCATACAGGCTTTCGCCGCATCGCTTGCAGTCGCAAAGTCCCCCCTATATAAGGCTATTCGGCTTTTCATCGCCATAGCCGCCCCTTTTGTCGCACGCTGCAGTTCCGTACTGGTGTTCTTTAATTTTAAATTTGCGATGGCATAGTCAAAATCTTCATATATTTTCTGCAGGACGAACTCAGGTGTTGACTGTTTCAGGTTTTTCGCCTGCTCAATATCCAAGATATCGTCGGTATAGATCACATGTCCAAAGTGGCTCAACAAAGTCGAATACATACATGCCCGCACGAATCTAGCCTCAGCAACAAAAATGCTCAACTGCTCCGGAGATAGTTTATCTTTCGCCCTGTCGGCTCCTTTGATAATCGTGTTTGCGCGGGCAATCGCTTTATACGTATCCAGCCACCAGGTCTTAATAAAGGCAGACTGACCATTCAATGTCGCATTGGTCACCTCTGTCAAACCATCTCGATAGATCCAGTCATCCGTCCAGTCGTCCAGATCTTTTTTCCAGAATACCTCTTTATAAAGTCCGTTCAAAGACATTTCCAATTCTTCCGGTGTACTATTCCACGTTTCGCTCGACCCATCGGATAAAGGATTAAGATCAAGTGAGTGACAACCCTGCAACAGGATAAAACCACAAATCAAGAGAACTATATTTTTCATAATGATGATTTAAAATTTTAATGATAACCCCAGTAAAAATGAGGTCGTGATGGGGTAAGCAAAACTTGTCAATTCCGGATCCCAGCCTTTAGGATATTTATTAGCGGTAAACAGATCGCTGATTGTTCCCGAAATCCCAAGCCCCTTGATTTTATATTTGGTCAATAAACCAGTAGGGATATTATAATTAACTCCAATTGTTTTTAATCTGAAATAACGGCCGTTAAACAACCAAAAATCTGACATCGCGTAGTTATTATTAGCAGAAGTGTTAGAATAACGGGGGTATCGCGCAGCACTGTTTTGTTCTGCGGTATTATAATTGGACCAGGTCTCCCCATCTAAAATCATAGGAAAATTTCCCCAGTTTTGTTGATAAGGTTGCACCATATCGGTTGTAAGGCGCACATGCTGTTTGCCCACCCCTTGAAATACAAAAGAAAAACTCAAATCTTTATATCCAATATTCACCATACCGCCGTACATATAGCGTGGTAGAGATCCTCCGAGCAGTACCCGATCATATTCTGGCGATATTTTCCCATCCGGTACCCCTTCTGGACCCGAGATATCGCGGTATCGTACATCCCCAGCTTTGACATTCGCATTCAGCACAGCCGAATTGCTCACCTCTTCCTGTGTCTGGTACAGTCCGTCAGACACGTAACCATACCACTCATTAAATTGACTTCCCTGGATTTTAATTTGATCACCTAAAAATTCTGTTCCTCCCAGATCTCCCATTACCGATTTAAAATCCGAGAGATTAACATTTACGCCATAACTAAAATCGCCTACCCTATCCTTCCACCCCAATACCAGCTCCCAACCTTTGGTATGCATCTTACCCGTATTTTGATTTGGGTTATCAAATCCGATGTACTGCGGGATCTGCAGTTCCAGTAACATATCATTGGTAATCTTCTTATAATAATCAAAAGTAAAATTTAACCGATTACTGAAACCGACGTAATCCAGTCCAACATCAAAAGATTCTGTTTTCTCCCACGAAATATCACGGATGGCATACTGCCATTGTGCCGCCGATTGCGCAGAAACGACTTCATTGCCTTTATAGAATAAGGAGCTGTTTTCAAATTTTAACAATGCCTGATAGGGATAATTACCGATACGTTCGTTTCCTAAAGTACCATAAGAGGCCCTGACCTTTAAAAAATCAATCCATGAAATATCCTTTAAAAAATTTTCCTGACTCACAGTCCAGCCGACAGAAAAAGAAGGGAAAGTACCCCAACGGTATTGCGGAGCAAAGCGTGAAGAACCATCGTAACGCACATTGGCCTGCACAAAATATCTATCGTCAAAATTGTACATGATACGTCCAAAATACGAGCGGTAGGCATTTTCGTAAGCCCCACCGGCATTATCCCTGAATTCGAGCGGACCTAAGTTCAGGTAAGGATAATTGGTCAATAAATACTGATCTCTTGAGGCAGACAAATTCTCATTAAAATAATAGTAGGATTCATATCCAGCCAGCACATTGAAATTATGTTTTTTAATGCTTTTTTGATAATTAGCTAAAAATTGCGCGGTATATTCATAGCTTTCGATGCGGCTTTCATCCAGATTAGTTTGGTTATATCCATTGATGAAACCAATATTTTGAGCAGGATTGTTCCAGGCGGTATAGGGAACTTTTTTGGTAAACAGTTTCGATTTATCGAAATTTAAAAGTGGCGAAAACACACCCGTCAATTTCAGTCCTTCCAAAGGTTTGACATCCAGAGCCAATTTACCGGCGATCTGATTGTACTGGTAGTTTTTAAAGCCCCCCTGAGTGAGCATGCCGTAGATATTGTCACCATCTTTGCCCGAGGCTACGCGCCCGTCCTGCCACTGCCCTGCGTATATAGGAGCAGTTATACCGATACGGTACATAGGGTCTATGGAAGGGTTTTCGTTGATGCTGCGTTTAAAATTGATATCAATAATCGATGAAATAAAATCATTGATCTTCACGTCATTGTTCACACGTGCAGTGATCCGTTTATAATTGCGGTCCATATATAGGCCATCGGCATGGTCATATCCAAGAGAAAAACGTGTACGCAATGCTTTTCCTGCACCGGTTACCGAGAGCAGATGCGACTGCCGGGGAGCCGAATTTTTCAGAATCATTTTTCTCCAGTCTGTCATGGGATACTGGTCCGGGTTTTCAGCATTATTTTGTCGATAATTATCGATCATATCTTTGCTATAGATCGGGTATTTATTTTCATTGTTGTTGTTATCGTTCCAGCGCAACTCGTTACTTAATTGTAGATACCTCACTGCATCTACATAATCCGGCAATTGCGTAGGTTTTTCAAAACCATATTCGCCGTTATACTCCAGCGCGACTTTCCCCTCTTCACCGCGCTTTGAAGTAATCAAGATCACCCCGGCGGCCGCCCTTGCCCCATATATAGAAGCTGAAGCCGCATCTTTCAATACCGTTATGTTCTCGACATCATTTGGATTGACGGCATTCATGTCGGCAATCGGAACACCGTCCAATATAATAAGCGGGTTCATTCCCCCTTCAGTAATCGTTGTAATCCCCCGTACCCGTACTTGAGCCGTACTACCCGGCGCATTATTGGATCGGGTGACCATCACACCCGGCACCGATCCCTGCAGTGCTTGCGACAGCTGTGTGGATTTACGTACCTGGATATCCTTGCCCGATACCGTCGAAACAGCTCCTGTCAGATCCTTTTTCTGAACAGATCCGTAACCGATGACCACAACTTCGTCAATGGTACCTGTATTGGTTTTCAATCGGATAAGAATCGCATTTTTACTACTTGAGGTCGCTACAAAATGTTTGACAGAATCAGCAGCATAACCTACATGATGCCCATAAATGGAATAGCTCTCCCCTTCTACCAAGGGGCTCAAGATGAATAATCCGTCATGATCAGCAACAAAATTCCATTTCTTGTTCGTTTTCTCATGAATGAGATCGATGGTAGCACCGGGTAACGAATTTCCCTCGGCATCCACAACTTTGCCGCTAACTTTCAGGTTGGACTGGGCAAATCCTACAGAAAAGTATAGAAATAGCTGTCCCATTAGCATTAATTTGATTAAAATATGCTTCATAATTTTAAGTATTGGTTATTAAAAATTAAAAACTGGTCGTTTTATTTTTTAGGTATAATTAAGGGTTGATTTCCTAATTTGGACCCTCCTTTCTTGCTGAATTGCTTAAGGTGACGATTCCATTATCAAGACGGAACGAGCAACCATTTAATTGACAGAAATTAGTTAAGAATTTTTCAAGAGGCTCTTTTCTGTTGAGGCTTCCTGTAAATGAATTGGATCGTAATTCCGCACTTTCACAGATAATAGACACTTCATATAAGTTTTCAATCACCTGGAGAAGCTGCGTATTTTTGGTTTGGCTGAATTCAACGGATTGACTGGTCCAGGCGACATTGGCATTAAAACTTGGAATAAGCTCCCTTAGTTTTTTATCTACTCGTGCTAAACGGGATTTTTCCAAAACCTTAGCCGACATTTTGGTCATTGTATGCAACCTCAGATCAACTTTCACCTCTTCATTCCCATTCAGGTATACAAGATCTTGTGGTCGCGCATCAAACAGGCCGACCGATACCTTACCCTCCAAAAGTTTAATCAAAATATTTTCATCCGCTTGGGGATCGACACTAAACACTGTTCCCAGCGCCTTCGTTACATAGCCCCTATAATTAACCGTAAAAGGAGCCTTTGGATTTTTATGGACTTTATAAATCACCTTTCCCTGCACCTGCTTAATCTCACGGTTCCCTTCCTCATTGAGCACATAACTGATCTTCGCATGTGGATACAGAATAGCGATAGAGCTATCAGGAAGTTGCATATCGATGGTATAATGATGACTGTTTTCATACCAGGATAACATAGATTTGTTGACAGCCTCCTCTTGTATATTCGGGGAGAAGATATACAGCAGCGAAAATAGACATAACAAGACCGCCGCGCTAGATGCCCATATCCAGTATGTTATTTTTCGAGTTTTTCGCTCCACCGGAGGATCTATCGCATACACCTTTTGGAGAACTTGTTGATGAACCCTGGAAAGATCAGGAATTGGAATACGTGCGCGCGCACCTTCTTCTTCCGCCTCTAGAATTTGTGAGATCCATTGCTGAAGCAGAACAGGATCCACCTCATTCAGCTCATCAAAAAATGCTTCATATTCCTTTAAGTCGAGTGTATGATGAATATACTCCGCTAGCTTATTTCTAAAAAAATGTCCTTTCAAAACAGTTTATAATTAGTCGAATACATTGCTGTATTTAACTCTCTATACGTCTGTCAGAAAGAAACACACTATTGGCATTTCAATTATTTTTAAAATTTAAATAGTAAAGTGGCCAAAAAGCTGATTATAGCCTCATTTCGGTAGTTTTTTTGAATATATTCTTTTATATCTTTAAGTGCACTGACCAGTTGATTGCTAACAGTAGAAACCGAAATATCGAGTTCTTCGGCTATTTCTTTATAGCTTTTTTCATGAAATTTATTGAGGATCAAAATTTCCTTCCGCTTTGGACTCAACGAATCAATTGCCTTTGCTAAAATGTCCTGCGTATCTTTTAAATAAATATGTTCCTCTGTATGATAATACAATTCTACTGCCGACACCCACAGCTCCATTTGTAATGACTTATCACGCTGCACCTTGCGAAAAAAATCTATAGCCAAATTATCCGAAATATGATTGAGGAAAGAGGTGAAACCTTTAGTGGGATCGATCTTAGCGCGGTTCACCCACACTTTAGTAAATACATCCTGCAAGATTTCTTCTGCTACAACTGGATCTTTTACCAATTTGATCAGCCGCACATAGATCTTTGGAGAATATTGAAAATAAATAGCATTAAATGAAGCTAAATCCCCATCTTTCAATTTTTCGAGTGTTGCTAGTTCTTTTGGAGACATCACTATTGGTTTAACATTTAATTGGCATGAACGTTAAAGTCAAAGTAAAGATAAATTTTTCAAAATAAAAACATTAGGGGTATACATTATTAAAAAAGTATCTTCTTAATATAAAAGCGCAAAACAAAACGGTGAGATCTTATCCCTTATTCTTTATGAACTTCACGATACGCTCACTTGCAGTGTCACAGAAGTCAAGACCTGAATAATCCGGATTCAGCCCGCCAATAAATGGTACAGCCATAATAAATAGATTTTTAGTAGCACTTCCAAAAGCATCAAGTGCCTGAAAATGGTCATTAATACTCAGTCCCTTTACCTGCATATAAAAATTGTTAGTACTGCTTTTCACATGATAACCCTTTTCGTTAAAATACTTCTCCCCTTCAGCCCTATTCTTAAAATTCAGGTATCCTGTACTGATCAGACCCTCGTTTTTGATCCCTTCAAACGGCATGTCATTAAATTCCAATGGTTGTTGTCCTGTACCGTCAACATATAATTGATAATGCGTTTTCTTTTGTTTACCCTCAGTGTCCATGTAGCTATAAATGGCACCGAAATCATGATGAGGGTCTACCTGACTTGCTTTATCGACTTGAATATGGTCAATGACACCAGCTTCATATAAAGCAATAATTTCTCTGTAGGATTCCTGAGGCAAAGAAGCAATGATTACGCTGATGAGCGGCATTAAAACCCTCCGCAACCGGAGCATATCTTCTGCAGAGAAGTGTTTAGCAGGATAGTTCATGGCATAGCTGAAAGCAGCCAGTTTTTCCTTCCAGGATATCGACTGCCTTCTGTCAATGGATTTTTTTGCTTCGAGATATTCCGCTCTAAAAAGCGTAAAACTGTCAAGTTCATTTCGGATGCGCAGCATTTCTTCCACAAACTCCTCAATCGTCATTTCTTTTATCTTTTCATAAAAAGCAGGATCACTTTTCTGCAACGGACATTTGAAATTTCGCTCAAAAACGTAATCAAGATCTACAAAACCGTCATTTTTCTCTTTGTATTCATAAATCTCATCCAGTGTCATGGACCAGGATACCGCATAAGGCTCCTCTTCCGAATGAAAACGCAGTGCAGGTAGATAACCACCTGTCGAAAATAAATGGATCGAAAAATTGGGCGATTCTTCATGCAGCACATAACTCACCTGATCATTCTCAACGATATAACGGCCGTTCAGACGAGATAATGTCTTTACGGCATCGACAGCAGTAAGAGAAGCACCCTTAATAGCGACCGGAAAGTTAGTCATTTGATCAAATTTAGTAGGTGGATAGGGAGAATCGTACCACCCTTTTATCTTTCCTTCAAAAGTTTCGGGCCAATAATGCCCGGTACAGATAACAACCATTTCAGCTTCATATTCATCATCAGTGGCCGTAAATACGGAGTAAAATTCATTTGCCCTATCATACACCAGATCAATCACTTCGGTCTCGGTAAAAACCTCCACCTTTATTTTACGCTTGATGGCCAAGGCTATGTATTGGTGAAATTGATTTTCAAGATAATCCCCTAAAAGAAGCCTTGGTAAAACCTGGTAGGGATTCGATTTACCATGCGCATAGTAATCCGGAAAATCAGTTCCAGTATAACGTGACAGATAAGTCGGGACGTCGTCAATTAATGCTGGAATTTCGTTGGCCGAAACATTGGCCAAGTGTTCCTTACGGGCCCCATATTTACCATAAGGCATTCCAACTCCCAAACGTTCATTTTTTTCGAAAATGGAGATATGTTCAACCGCAAGATTTTGGTTGACAATCTCCTTTAACATAAATAAAGCGGCTGGCCCCCCACCGATCAGCGCAATGGAACTTAATTTTTGATTGTCCATACAATTTAAGGCTATTGATTAATTTTACACGTCAACTTTCTACTGATTTTACTTTCCATCAAATATGCTATCGGCATACTGTGGAAGGTCGATTTTTACATTGTGTCCTACAGGTCACTTTCATTTTCCCATGAGCTTAAATAATATTCTCCGAATGATCGATCCTGATGATCCAAGTATTATGCTCTCCGACAATTTTTCCATGAGGAAACCTTAAAAAAAGGTAGTCTCGCTCTCCTCCTCATTCATGTTGAATAAAAGAGCATATGGTCCAAATTTCAGCTCGACTATTGTTTCGCTAAAATTTTAAAAATAGATCCTTTCCGGAAAATACCTCAATTCTTATAAACACCGCATCGCATATTCGCAAGGATAACAACGTATCGCTAGCAAAGTTCTGCTAACGGTAAAATCAAGTATTTGTGTGAAGCCAACAGGCATAAACCACCTATCCCAATAGTTTATACTTATTACAGCATCATTTTCTGCATTCCGATAACTTCGTTCCTAATTTTCACCCCAGCGATCAGATCTGGCACCTGCAATAGATTGTTGCACTTAGGTATCCAGACCCATTCGGTTCATAACAATGAATTTATACAAAAAAAACATTTAAATTTACTAAAACCCCTAGCCTTGCGACTCTAATTTTGTACTGTAATTTAAAACTATTGAAAAAATAAATCGATATAAATCAAAACAGATATGAAGACAAATAATTCTTCGGTCGCCTATGCTTTACTGCGAGTAGCAATGGGTGTCAATATGCTGGGACACGGCTTAGCACGTATTCCAAAACTTGATGCTTTTAGTGATAACATGGTGACCAATTTTCAAAAAAGCTGGCTTCCTTCCCTTTCGATCAAAATATTCGGACTGGCTTTGCCTTTCGCAGAATTCCTCATTGGATTACTGCTCATCATTGGTTTATTTACATATCGCACAAGTGTTGCTGGTGCTATCCTTATTATTTTATTACTATTTGGAAGCAGCACTATTGAAAATTGGGAAGCAATGGGTATACAAATGATTTATGCCTTGTTTTTTTACCAATTGATTACCAAAATAAATAATAACAGTTATGCCGCAGACCACTTATTTAAAAACAAAATTAGACAAAATGAAAGCAATAGGATTTAAAAAATCATTACCGATCAACGAAGCAGAAAGCTTCATTGAATTTGAAAAAGAAATAATTCCACCAACAGGACATGATATTTTAGTAAAAATCGAGGCCATCTCCATCAACCCGGTCGATTATAAAATTAGACAGGGTGCCGCAAAAGACAACGTCTTGAACGAACCAAAAATCATTGGTTGGGATGCTGTAGGTACTGTGGAAGAAATTGGAGATAAAGCAACGCTTTTCAAAAAAGGAGATCATGTTTTCTACGCAGGAGACATTACAAAAGACGGTTCCAATCAGGAGTATCAACTGGTGGACGAGCGCATTGTTGGCTTTGCTCCACAAAAGATAAGCGTTGCAGAAGCTGCTGCAATGCCTTTAACGGCGCTTACGGCCTACGAAATTTTGTTTGACCGTTTACGACTGGATCCTGACAAAGACAAAGGTAAGTCCATATTGATTATCGGCGGTGCAGGTGGCGTGGGTTCCGTGGCCATACAATTGGCTAAAAACATCTTAGGATTACAAGTTATTGCAACAGCATCGAGACCAGACACAATTGAATGGTGCAAAAAACTTGGAGCAGACTATGTTGTGAACCACAAAGATTTAGTGAACGAAGTAAGAAATACCGGTTTTGATTCGGTAGATATTATTGTAGATTTTATAGATGTAAATCAATATTGGGATGCGATGGTGGCACTCATCAAACCACAGGGAAAAATAGGTTCAATCAGCGATCCTACAGAACCGGTAAACCTCCGTCAGCTAAAAGGCAAAAGTGTCAGCTTTCATTGGGAGCTCATGTTTACACGCTCCATGTTTCAAACAGAAGACAGGATAGAACAGCATCATATTCTCAACAAAATTGCCCAACTCTTAGATGCCCGGACTTTACAGTCAACCCTTAATACGACCATAGAAGGATTTACGGCAGATAACCTAAAAGAGGCGCACCGTCTATTGGAAAGTGGGAAAACAATCGGTAAAGTAGTACTAAAATTTTAACCCGAAATACAGATTACCCCAGCTTTATCACAATAGCATCAATAAAATATTTACAAAACGAAATAAAATGTTTACAAAACTTTTCGAATCCTATATCCTGAAAGGGATAGCATTAAAAAACCGTTTCCTGATGGCTCCTATGACACGCTCAAGGGCATCACAACCCGGCGATATTCCCAATGCTTTAATGGCAACATACTATGCCCAAAGAGCATCTGCAGGACTTATCATCACAGAAGCTACCCAAGTTTCTTTACAAGGAAAGGGCTATGCAAAAACACCTGGAATTTATACCCAAGAACAAATTGAAGGTTGGAAATTAACAACAAAAGCCGTACATCATGCCGGTAGCAAGATCTTTTTACAACTGTGGCATGTTGGAAGAGTTTCATCTTCCAAAGTTAACGGATTACAGCCTATTGCACCATCGGCATTAATAGCAAAAGATACGAATGTTTATATATTTAATGGTGCACCCAATGGAGATGCTACTTTTGTACCTGTCGAAGAACCAAGAGAAATGACGCAAGAAGATATGGAGGTGGTCATTCAAGAATTTGCACAAGGAGCAAAAAATGCAATAGAAGCTGGTTTCGACGGAATAGAAATTCACGGGGCTAATGGTTATTTGATTGACCAGTTTTTACGGAGCAACTCCAATCAAAGAATCGATGCGTATGGAGGTACCCAAGAAAACAGGATTCGATTATTAATTCAGATTACCAAAGCTGTAATTATGGCTGTAGGCAAAGAAAGAACAGGCGTTCGTCTTTCTCCGTTCATTACTTTTAAGGATATGGACGATGTCGAAATACTTGATACGATTATGTTAGCCGCGGCGGAATTAAATAAATTAGATATTGCCTACATCCATCTCTGTGAAGCAGATTGGGCAGATGCACCCTTAATTCCAGAAATATTCAGATTAGAGTTGAGAAAAAAATTCACAAATACCATCATCGCAACAGGAAATAAAACTCCTGAAGAAGGAGAAAAACTATTAGCAGACAATTTGGTTGACTTAATAGGTTTTGGAAGGAAATTTTTAACAAATCCGGATTATCCGCAACGTGTTAAATTGGAAGCTCCCTTAAATGACATATCAGACAATCATACTTTATTTGGAGGAGGCGATGCCCGAGGATACACAGATTATACATTTATGAACTGATTCTTACGAGCTGGATAGAAGGAGAAAAAAGGTTATTGTGATTACAAAAGTGGAAGCATCCCTACTTCCACTTTTGTGCTTTTAGAAAGCTGTAATCAGGCCAAAAGTAAGATTGCGCCCCGGATTATAGACACCCAATGAGAGGTCATGATGATCTAATCTGCCGGGTCTCAGACGGCTCAATGCATCGTAATATTTTTTATCAAGCAAATTATTTCCAGCAACATACGTTTGTATATTTAATCCCCTGATCTTAAACGTCGTTCCTAAAGAGGCATTTAACAAAGTATATCCCGACACACTGGTTTCAAATTCACGGTCTACGCGTCGCTGCGCAAAAAAGTTATCAATGCCGACTTTCAAATAGCTGGCCGACAGTCCTTTTATTTCCGGGCTATATTTCAGGCTATTTTTGAACTGTCCTGCTGGAATAAAAGGTAAAGGTCTATCCAGGGTTTTATTTTTAGCATACGTGTACGAGAAAATATTGTTAAAAGTAAGATAACGGAATAAGGTTATATTAAAATCTCCTTCAAATCCATGCAGCTGTGCATCAACCTGACCATACCGGTAAATTGCCATCCCATCAGCTGTTTCATCACCAGGCCGTGATGAAATGTAGATATAATCTTTGATCAGGTTAGAATAAAGACTGATACTTCCATTGAATATACCCCGATCGTAGTCTACACTGATATCCGCCTGATAACTTTTTTCGGGCTTCAGAGCCGTATTACCGATTTCATACCGGAAGGTTCCCTCATGGACACCATTTGAACTAAGTTCTGCCGGATTGGGAGATCGAAAAGCATTCCCTAAATTGGCTTTTAGATTAATATACGGACTCAATTGATGCGTTAGACCCGTAGCAAAACTAACGTTCGAAAAATGATTTTTATACTTTTCAAACGTTTCGCCATCTTTGACATATCCATCACCATCATTGACACGATAATCATAGCGCACACCAGCATTAACAGTCGTGTTATCCCAGGTCTTTTTAAGATACCCAAAAGCCCCCGCTCCAAAACTCTGGTAATCGGGAAGCAAAAACTCAGCCCCTTTATTGGAATTTTTAGCATGTTCGGCACTGATCCCAAAAGCTGGCTGCCATCCCTGAAATTCATTGACAGTATACTTCGCATCAAGGGTTAATGTATGTAGATCCAAAAAGAGATTGGGAACAGGATTATCATGTTCTCGACGCTGGTTGTTCTGATAACCAAGATCAAATTTTAATGATCCCTGATCTAAAATAAGCTGATTATTCCAGGAAAGCTTTGTATGTCGGATATCCTGCTTCGGAAACTCCAGGCTTCTATTTTTAAAATCTCGATCCGTAAAACGATTCCCTGTAGCATCGATATAATTACCCTGGCTATCAAAAGCAGGTTCATAAAATCCAATATTATTGCGAAAAAAAGATGCGTTTACATGGGAATAACCCCAAGATTTATTAAGCCCAAACATGGCGCTGAAATTCGTTTCATTAAAACCTGAATTTGGAAAATAACCTGTAGGAGTCTTGAATGAATAAGCATTTTTATAAGTTCCTCTTCCTCTCCAGACAAATCCATTTTGATTACCTGTCAACATAGCAGAACTGGCACTTAATCCGCCATTGGTCGAATAATTGGATAATACCTCGCCTTTAACTTCCCCACTTTGCGGAACAAGGGGCTCCAAAAAATTGATCACTCCTCCTAGTGCATCGGATCCATACATCAAAGATGCTGCACCCCGCAATACTTCGACACGATCTGCACCATATTGATCGATCTCGATCCCGTGCTCATCGCCCCACTGATTGCCCTGCTGCTTGACCCCGTTGCTGATCGTCACAACCCGGTTGGATGATAGCCCCCGGATTACAGGTTTCGCGATAGATGATCCAGTCGTAATCGCCGCTACCCCAGGCACTAGCCTCGCCAAACCTTCTATTGCATTCGTCGCTGGCTCCAATAATTGCTGTTTGCCCACAACAGCGATTGAAGTGCTATTTTTTTTACTGCTTGAGCTGATCGCTGCACTCGTTACAATGACTTCATCGAGCGTTAAATTGCTCGGACTTAATGGAATTGAAAGTACATCATGACTATTCAAATCAATTTTAAAACTTCGCGTCTGGTAACCGACACCGCTAAATTCCACCAAATGTTGCCCCTTATATTTCGGGGGGATGATAAACCCACCGTTCTGATCCGAAACGAGCTCCAGCTTAAGGTCCGGTACTTTAATAGTAATCCCTGCTATCGGCGCCCCCTTTTTGTCATCCAAAATGCGCCCGGTATGCTTGCTGTCCGTCTGCCCGTAACTATTAAACGTAGCAATAACAGACAAAGCAAAAAATAAAAATTTCTTCATCCTATATATTCATTACTTCATCATTATTAGCAATGACAAAGCATTTTAAAATCGTAAAAAACCAGAAAATGAAATAGTGCTACCGCACCATAGTAATATAATTGATAAAGATTGGGGGACCGCGCGGGAAGGTCGAAACTAAAGACTGGGAAATTTCATAAAGATCGATTGGAAATTTCCATAAAACACCCCACAGTGTAAAAAATGGATTTAGGTTATGATAAACAGGCCCTTCGGAAAACTCAAAAAGATAATCAGAACTAAAGGTCCGAATTTCATTCTCACTATGGTGATCATTCCCCTTCTTTGTAATCGGATAAGGATGCTTATGCTGTATAACTTCACCCGATTTTAGAACATGGATATGTAGAAAAAATATACTACAGACAATCCAATAGAGATACAAAAAAACGATAAGATTCGTTTTTAAACTTCTAGATTGGATCTGTTTATGTATCAGCACAAGGCAAATATACTAAAAAGTGTAATAGCAACAAAGTTGCTATTACACTTTTTAGTATATTTCTTTTTACCTGTACAGCTTTTCACGCAACACTTGACTGCGATAAATTGCTTTGAATGGAATTTTGCAGAACCTCAATTGTTCCATTTCCAATTTTGAGTCTAATAAATAAGATTGGAAAAATTGTGATTTCAAGAGCAAGCCCCGCAGGTAATGCCGTCAGCAATCACACTTACTTTTTAATACTCAACCAATCGATCGCATCTTGCAGCTCCCGGAGTTCATAGCCCTTAGCTTCGCCCGGACTGATGTAACTAAAGGCATCCGTAAATTTTTCTACCGCTTTCTGATCAGTTACGATAGCCATCTTCTTCCAATCTGTAAAGTGCTTCACTCCTGCTATCAGATCCTGCACCCAGGCACCTGCAGTAAAGTTCTGCACATCGGTATCCAATACCAAAAGATAGTAGATCTCTTTATATTGATTGGCCAGGGATTCCAGTCCGGGCAATAAAACATCTTTTAAATCATCTTTAGTGACCTCTCCACTTGCACGAACGCCAAACACATGGTCAGGCAGATTTTGAATAACTGTAAGCATATTATGAACGTTATGTATACAAAAGGTACAAACAAGGCCCTATTTAGTTCATATCCACTCTTTGAAACGATACTTTATAAAATTAACACAGGTCATCACTGCAGTATTTTTTCGATTTATATGTTGCTTATGAGCTTTTTCATCCTTATTATAAAAACTATCAACACAATTTTCTTAACTGAGTAAAATGTTTATTTTTGTGCAAATTTTTTACATGAAAAAGCTATTTTACCTATTTTCCCTTATTATTCAATTCAGTTTTATCCAACAAATCTATGCGCAACAGTATTTTAGTGAAAATTATGGCCTGGTAACCCTCAGTACCCCGACCTATTTCAGCCAAACAATATCACCGATTGTCAAAGATGGTCAACAGTATTATCATGTAATAGAAAGGTACAAGAAAGATAACATCCTAAAATTGGAAGGAACGATACGTCACCAGAACTTGCCCTACGCATTTATCGGTACAATAAAAACCTATTACCCTTCAGGTCAATTGGAGTCGGTAAAGCGGTACGATCATAAATCAAGAATAATCGACAAGGCCTACCAGTATTACCCTTCAGGGCAACTGGAATCTATAAAGCAGTATGATCATAAATCAAGAATGATTGACACCGCCTACCAGTATTATCCTTCAGGAAGGACCCAAATGATTCGATATTTCCCACAAACAGAGACAGACTCGACAGTTAAGTATATTGCATACTTTGATTCATTAGGAAATAAAACACTGGATCAAGGAACAGGATTTATTGAATTTGGAACTCCAGATGAAAATTTTAAAAGCGGAAAGATGATCGAACACCTACAAGAAGGAGAATGGACAGGTAAAAGAAGACTTTTAGATAACAAGATCGGAACTTTTAAAGAACTTTACAGGAAAGGAGAATTTATTGAAGGCACTTTGACCAAAGAAAATGGCGAACTTTATCATTATGACAGTACCAATCGTGATGTTCAGCCTACTTATCCAGGTGGAGTAGAAAAATTCATGAAACTTGTTACCAAGAACTATTCCTATTCGAAAGAAGCACTGAAAAATAAAGTTGCGGGTATTGTCGAAATCTCTTTTGTGGTGGATAAAAATGGTGATCTGACAGATTTCAATATTATACAGGATTTAGGATACGGTACAGGCGAAGAGGCAATCAGAGTAATAAAAAAATCAAAAAGATGGACACCTGGGTTACAAGGAGGTGCACCCGTCCGAGTAGGTTTCTCCTTGCCGCTCAGACTCTCAGCAAGTAAATAGCCACGCTCTCAAAATCAATACGATATCATAAAAAGCGCCCTTAAAAAGGCGCTTTTATTTTATCAAACAAGGTTAATATAACAATCACAATACATGAGATTTAGGAGTGCAGGATAGAATAATATGCATTGTTGCTAAAACTCCATTCTTTCCCCATCATCATTAAATTTTTACTCTCGCAGTCATTTCGATTTTTTGTCTTTTCAATAAGAGGTTTTACTATAGGATAATCTTGATTGAAACAGGCTCTAGGTAGTGGAACCTATATGCCCTTAATATCACTCCTTAAATCAGACAAAAACTTGTCAGACTTAAGGAGTGATAAAGAAAAAATATAGAAGCTGTTATAATTTTTCTAATGTAAAATCATCACCGTAAACAGTTCCGGTACCAGCCTTATAAAAGTATAAGGTTGCCGTTGTTTGTGTCGCTCCCGTTGTAAAAGTAACGGAATTATTGCTGTATGAAGTGGTATTAAAGGCCGCATCGACAGCAGCGCCGCCATAACCTTTAACCCCAAGTAACACCTGTTGTCCAGCAGCGGCAACTTTACCATATCCAGAAAACCGATAAGTCGTATTAGGCTGCAGTCCCGTTAGATACTGTTCAACAGCATTTGCTCCCCCCGTCAATTGAATACATTTTAATCCGGTACGCATATTGGAACTAACAATCGCCGCATTGCCACCCCAAGAAGTCCAAGGCGAAAGTGTACCCGTTTCAAACCCACCATTGTAAAAGATAGGCAGATTATAAACACGTACATAATCCACTTGCATATTAAACGGCAAATCTGCATTCGTAATAGCACCAGGCCAACCCGCTCCACCAGCTTGATTTAAAATTAAATAAAAAGGAACATCAAATGGCCATTGTTGCCAGGTCGCTCCAGTGGCCTTCGTATACGTATACTGAAGGGTATTATTAACAAAAAATTTGAGCGCATTCGGGCTCCACTCGAGACCATAAATATTATAGTCTGCGGCATTATAGCTCGTAGAATGTGTCGCACTGGTACCTCCCCCAGAACCTGTTACGGTAGCATTATGCACCGATTGATGCACGACCATCTCATTATTGACATGCTCCATAATATCGATTTCACCGCATCCCGGCCATCCAGCATAAGCCGTTGCAGGTTCCGGCATCATCCATATCGCTGGCCACGAACCCCTTCCTTGAGTAAATTTTGCCCTGACCTCTACTTTACCAAAGGTCATACTGAATTTACTCTGTGATTTAACACCGCCACTATGATACGGAACTGGATCTGTTGGAATCACAGCATTGTCCATGCGCAGCACGAGATTATTACCATCTTGCGAAACATAGTCAGGTGTATGCGTCATATACTTGTTCCAGGCTACAGTACCGCGTTCGGCATAGCTCCATTTACTATCGTCAAAGCCACCTACCGTATTGAATTCATCTGACCAAATTAATTCATAATCGGATAAACTTTGTACGGAAGCGGTAATCGCAACCGCTTTTGTTTTTGACAGATTTAACAATTGATCAGTTGATTGGTTTACATGTTCTTTGCTGCAGGACACATGCATACTGCAAACAGCTAGCAAAGAACCAGCTGCCATAAAATTTAGGGTTTTTCTGTTCATAATGATTATTTAAAAATTTAAAAAGTGCTCACTATAAATTGTAACTAGAAAATCCTCTTTGATCACATTCTTTACGGTCTTATCTAATCTTACCCACGTTAGTTACAAGATTATTGGTTGTATTTATGTACTACATAATATTTCTAAGATACAATAAATTTTAGGATAACAACTAATTTTTCAATAAAAACTTGACAGTATGGCGAATGCATTCCCTTTGCACCTGAACTGAAAGACAGCAAAAAATTATAAGGATAGGTTTAAGCTATAATTTAAATCATTTCATTATTTCCGAGATGCTTAACGACATAATTGACATCAGATTTCTCTCAAATAAATAACATAACAGCAAACATTTTCTTGCCCTTTACACGTTAAAATAAGAAATAGTTGTGGGGAAGAATGAAGATACAGAAGAGTAAAAATTTACCAAATAGAGCTATAATAAACGTAAAAAGATGCTTTCCGATTAAGGAAAGCATCTTTTCTTTATAATGACTGCAAAGCTTTGATATTTGTTTTCATCAAAGCTTTATCCTTCTGAATACAAGACTAGCCATTTAGCATTTTTACTGCCAAGATATGTTTACACAGTCCGCGTTTTCCTTGATGATTGGTAAACCAGTCGCAGGTACATTGCTGTTTGTCTCCAGCAATAATCACCGTATGTTTTACACCCGAACCTTCAACTCGGGCTTCGATGTAGTTTGGCGTATTTTTGACAAATTGAACACCATCAGTTGTCACTAATTTCTGTGCATTCTTCAATCTAGGATTTAGAGCCAGGATACGCTCTGTCTTGAAGGGCAATCTGCGGTAATAGTGCTGATGATCGTGCAGATCATACCCGAGTAAACCTATTGACGAAAGGGAACCTGTCAAGGTATCCATGGATGCAAAATCTACATCGTGTTCTATCGCTAATAAAGTCGGATCAAAAAGTGCATTGGACTTAAGCAGGCTGTTCACGGCATGTACCCATTCTTGAGGCACCGCCTTGACCATATTTTCCAATACATTTCCTTCCCCTGAAAAACCGCGGTAGTTATCGGGCGATAATGCCAACGAAAGCCTGATCTTACCAAAATCGGCAACAAAGGCACAACTCTCGCCTCCGTCTTCCTGATAGACGACCAACTTTTCGGCATAAGGCAAGATTCCTTCCAATAAACGCAAGCGCTGTACACCGCCTACGCGTACTGATCCCGCTGTTGCAATAGGTGAAAATACAAACCTGGGCCCTCTCTGACTTAGGAATAACTCACCTTTTACATTCCCTTTTGGAATGCCCTGAAACAGTTGGATAATCTGTATTTTGGACAAACTGTATTTTTCTTGCATACCGGCAAGATACAGCTGTACAGAAGTCAATCCTTTGATCCATCGGGGTGGTAAAGTGACTTTCTTTTCCACTACTTTGGTTTTATCGGTACTGACGGAAACCTCTTTACTTCCGACACCCAGCACGATTTTCTCCGTTTTTTTAACGGCATTTAAGGCATTGAGCATAGGCTCATTAAAGTCTACATTGGTCGTACCACTACTGATAAACTCGCCATCAATGGCATCTTCAAGCAGGTCAACCCGTGCATACACACCATTGCAGGAAGAGAATCCTTCAAAGCGGATCTGATCTGTACCGGCAGATACAATAGGATCCCTTAGGCTCGGGGGTACCGGTCCAAAACTGGACTGCACCACTTTGGCCAATGTCAATAAGCATTTTGAAGTTAACAGCGGATCGGTAATACTGCCCCAGAAAAAACACGGAACAGCACTTACTTCACTTAATTCGGACTGGTGGGCAAGCACCAATTGCTGCATACCTGATTGCTGTACAAGTGTAGAATTATTGCTGTAGCTGAACGCTAAATCTGTAATTGCCATGTCTTATTTGCTTAATTTTTTTAATATCGGTTGTAATGATTTAAAAACCATTAATTTCTCAAATACCTGCTTCATTTCAATGGAAATTTCCTGATTTTCCTTATGTACCAGATCATAATATAGTTCGATCAGTTTCTTGAAATTAGTCGGCATTTTTTCACCTATAGCGTAATCCAGGAGCATCTGATTGATCACTTGTATCAAAGCATTATTATGTTTGGAAGAGATATCCCGACACTGCCCCAAAACCTCCTCTAATCTTCCTAATGGACCATAAGTATGACTCATCAGGATGCCCAGGAAATGCCCCAGATTCTGAACCGATAATCGATGCCTATCGATGGCCGTGATGAGCACTTCTGTAGCCATGGCTCGTACTTCTTTTTCTTTGTTAAAACATGAAGTCGCTAAAAATAGCACCGACTGCCGATCAAAGTTAAAGAAATCATACATCATTTCCTGCAAATAGCCAATCGGTGTCTTTCCACCTTGATCACATTTAGCCGCTAACCCCAAGGTCAGAAACAAAGAAAGACTTTCGGTATTCTGAGGCATCACACTATGCATGTAAGAGATATCATCTTTATAGAGATAATAACTATGCAAACTGTCCTTGCCCCGTTGATAAATATCCTTGTGGTAAATAAAGGTGTTCGGTTCTTGTTTGAAGTTTGGAAAGTGAAAACTTAATTTTTCACCATCATACACCATTTCTGATTTTTTAGTCTGATAATTATATCCCTGATAATAAGAAGGTGTAAACGTAAGCTCCGGTTGGAAAGGCGCTAGGGCAAAGGGTATGTCTTTCAAATTTTCATCTTCAAATTCCGGAAAAACAGCCTCTGAATAATGCGTCCGGGCAACAGTAGCCCAAACACCCAGCCAGCCTACATGCGCATTATCGGATGAAGATAAAAGCTTTTTGACCCATGATTTTTTTTCAATTTTCAGTTCGTCATCAAATCCTAACGCATAGGTCAGGACTGCTTTGACCTGACTGTCGTTTACCTGATCCATCAGCGGTACAACACCATCCAGATCTTCCCGAACGGTGCGGCTCAAAGCGATAGACAGATCCAATAAATCTAGGGCTACGCCTTTATCTTGATAATCTAAAATACGTTGTACCAATGTTTGAGGAGCAATCCAAAAAGGTTCATGCGTCGGTAAACTCAATAAAGGCAATTGAATTTCTTTTGCGATATGGCGCTGTAGCTGTGTTAACTGCTCTCCGATCATACTGGCCCATTTGGAATAGTTTGAGTATCGATCCGTATTCTGATAGATCTTATTCGGCTGGAAGTACATATTTAAAAATACCCCCGAAAAGTGATGAAACCATTGTGATTCCCGGTAAACTTTCTTAAGCTGATTGATATACGGCTCCAGTTGTTCCTTATAATCCGCCGGAAAATTCGCTCTTTGCAAGACCCAGGCATTCATCAATATTTCCATCTGAACGGCATCTGCACTACCGATGACCTCTCCTATCTTAAACAAAATATCATTCCAACTCGCAGGATAACTAATAGGTTGCTGGAGTTTTTTTTCGTTCACTGGATCAAAAACATATTCCTCTCCGGTACTGATCAATAATTCACTTAAGATTTCCTGTTCAGTATAGCTGGATGCCGCCATTAAATTTTTTAAATCTGCAGGAATACTTCCCAGCATTTGCGCACTGTAAAGCGTAAGTTTTTCTGTAAGTGCTTCTATTGGATCTTTCTGATGTTTTAATATAAATTTCGCCGCTCGATCCTGCAATTGCAGATCCTGCACCATAAAGATATCGGCCGCCTGAAGAATAAATTGTTGTTTTACTTCGGGACGGTTTTTAAGCAATTTATCAAATTGTACCAGCAGCGTTTTAAGTGCCGATTTAATATCATTGCGCATAAAAAGACCCTCAGACCAGGTTAGAAAATCTTCCAGTCTAAAGTCAGCATGTGCAAAATAAGGTTTTAAAGTATCGACGACGAAATTGATCACCGCACTATTTTCAGCGTGTAGCAACGGAAAGAATAACTCCTGGTGCTCCAGCAGCATTTTCTCATCCACGCCTATCCGATCGATCAATTTTCTAAAATAACTCTTTAGGTTAATGTTCCAATTTTTGGTTTGAACCTCCAAAGCACTTGTTAAAATAAACGCTTTATCAATTTTATTATCGGCCAGCAATTGATCAAATATTTTATCCCAGGTCAGTTCATTGACCTGATTTTCATACCTATAATTAGAGTAAACCGTATGGATCGGTGTTTCATAATCAAAAACAAGTGGAATATCGCGCTGTATGGTCAATTCGTCTGTTGTAAAAAAACTCAGTAAAGCAGCTGATGGATTATGGAGTCTTGACATCGAATTTGCGTAAACCTCCGGTTCAAATTCCAGAAACCCCTTACTTTCCGCATACCTTAAAGTATCATAATCAACAGATTGCCACGTATTTTTACGCACGTATTGCAGCAAATATGGTGTCAGCCAATTGGGTTTGGCATACGTTAGAATCTGGTCAACTTCCGGGCTTCTTACTTGATTGATTAATTCGATAAATACATCCCAGCTAGCAGCATCCGAACCACTAAAGGTCGCTAAAGCCAATAATTTGACCATACGTTGCTGCCCCTTTGTCCCGCGTATACCCCAATCATACTGCGCTTTCGACTTAAACAAAGGATCTTTGGAGAGATCCACATAATCGACCCAATAGCGCTTGGCAGCACGAATCTCCTTTTTAATAACCTCTAGATTCCCACTTGCATATTCTTCCAGATAAGGAATAATATCAGATACACTGCCTTTACTGATGAGCTCTTTAATACGCTTCACCGCTTCTTCTTTACGCTGCGCTGAGGCGTTAGGTTTCCGCACAGTTCCCTCTTTTGTAACTTGTGGCGCTACTTCTACTGTGCCGTCCTCCGAATATCCTTTCTTAGTTTTCTCATTAATAAGCTTCTCCGCATCCTTGAGACACGCTTCTTCACTATCAAATGTTTTATCTTTAGATTGCCCAGCAGTACCATTTCTACCATAAGTCACTGTATGTGTTGCACCGTTTGTTTGTATTTCCCAGAATTTATCAGATGTACCGTCAATGAATTTTAGATGCTTAAACATAATTGCCTTTACGAATTGTTAAACCTTTATTGTCAAAACTAAATATATAAAATTTTGACAGATTAAACATCAAATATAAATTTTAAAGAAAAGAAAACGTGCGTTTGAAGCTATTGAAATCATATATACCAGAAAATATGCCGACACAAAGCAACTGTTTCACCTATACTTTAAGAGTGTAAAAAAAGCGTCATCATTAGTTCGTTTTTCGAATCACAAAACCAAATTAACAGGCTATGTATAAACTAAATATCCTTTTCTATTTTAATCGCACCTCTACTTCCCTTTTCTCCTTCTGTCCAAACTGTATTTCCATTTAAGTATATTTTTCTCGGGTACACGGTATTATTTTTATTGTACAGTTCCGCCCGCAGGGTATCCTGCTTCGGTATGTCTTTCCATTTCACCATAATAATAGATTCTTTATAAATTGGCGAGAATGTAAGATGTAGCGAATTGACAGAACCTATTTTTCTCAATTGAAAACTATCTACTGGCGGAGTATCCGGCGTAAGTCGTCCACCCGTTGGAGATTCTCCTCCATTATTATTTCCTGCAAGTGTTATCTTCTCAACCCTAAGGTCTCCATCTAACAGGTCTTTTCCGACCTTGTTTTTTATTTCCAGTCCGATCTCTGTATCAAATGAATAATAAAGATCGTCATCTTTAGCACAAGAGCTAAATAGAAAAAGAATGGAAGAAAAATAAAATAGCTTTTTCATCATGAAAGGTTTTTTTGATTTAAACGTAGTATTGACCAAGAAAGCTACATCTTATCATGAAATTTATTTAACTGAATCATAGCATGCATTAGACTTTACACTACAATTGAGATTTTAGGCCCCATTCTTTTTTATTAAACACATGAGGTACACTCTAAAGATACTCGCCACAGAATAAGATTTCCAATATTTTAAATTTAGCAACTTATAAACATGAATAATGAAGATATATTTATAGCTAAAAACAAGTGGTCTTAATTATTTTTTTGACATTCTCGGCATGCACGACTAACGGATAACGACTCATAAAAAATGCATAAATAATATGTTATACAAAGACAAAATAAAACTTGATTTTTTCAAAGATCTAACCATTCTTAAACTTGTAAAGTATGTTGCTAGTCACAGGGTATATGCAGATCATTAGAATTAAATAAAAAAATGTCACTTAAAAACATTATTTTAGTTTTATCAATGTCCTATAATTATGAAATATTTTATTGTTGCAATATTTTCGTTAGTTTTCAGCAACTTCAGTCTGGCTCAAAAAAAAGAAATAAACTGGTTAAAAAAGGAAATTATCGATCTCAATATCGATACAACTGGTAATCTAACCAATAACCCAAAAGCCCTGAAAGATATTATTGGAGATGCCGAAATTGTATTATTAGGGGAGCAGTCTCATGGGGATGGTACGGTATTTAAAACAAAGGGGCAGCTCATCAGATTTCTACATGATCAAATGAATTTTGATGTTCTTGTCTTTGAAAGTAGTCTATATTTAGCTGAAAAATCTTTCCAAAACAGTTTAGTCTCGAACAATCCTATCCGAGATCTAAGGGGATCAACATATCCACATTGGTCTTGGACAAATGAAGTGCAACCTTTAATCCAGTACATCAATACATCAGCAAAATCTGAAAATCCGCTGATTGTATCCGGTATGGATTACCAGGAGATCTCTAAAATCGACAGAAATGATTTCCCAGTTGAATTATATCTAACCTTAAAAAAACTGAATATTGGTTTTATAGATCAGAATGAACAGAATGACTATTTCACATTCTACTCTTATCTAGCGGCTTATCTGAACAACTTGCCAAAAGATATTCAAGAAACCGATTTAATCGCCTTATCTAATAAATTTATAAAGACTTCACAAAGATTTTTAAGCCAGTTAGAAAATCAGTCCTCTTCAGATATTGATTTACTAAAACAGGTTCTAAAAAATAAAGTAGCCGTTACTCCAGTTTTAATTTCGCGAAAATATAATGATAACAACTTTTCAATGAACACCAGAGACTCCATCATGGCAGATAATATCATATGGTTAAAGGAGAAGAGGTATCCGGGCAAAAAAATAATAGTTTGGGCAGCAAGTAGACATATTGCAAGGAATTATCATACTGCCCCCGAAAAATCTACTGGAGACTATTTATTTGAAAAATATAAAGGTAAGATATATTCCATTGCATTTATGACTAATTACGGCAATTGGGGCACCATTGGAATGAAAAAAGATAAGGTCATTCCCCCTGCTAAAGAGAACACTTTAGAAAATCTATTTTCTAAAACCGGTAAACAGAACTTCTTTTTGAACATAAGAAATTTAAATAAAAGCTCATGGTTATTCAAAGAACAGGTGGCAAGACCTTTTGGATACATGGAAGAATCTAAAGTGTGGCCCCATTATTTTGACGGCATTATTTTTAATAATGAGATGGTAAAAACGACAATAGTTCAATAAACGGCTGACATAACTATGAAATGAATATAAGGAGCATGCTTTAGAGGGTTACGAATTCTTTACAAGAACTGATAAATGAAAAAGAAGTCCGAAAAGAGGAAATAACCTTGATCTAAACTTTAAAAAATATGAATGACAAAAATGTAGGGACAAAAGTTAAGGATATCAGTCATCACATGCTATTGAACAATGTCTTATTGAAATATATAGACATTACTGATACGATCAATATCCATAAACTCCGGACAGACCCTGAGGTCAATAAATTTATGAAACGAGATCTAAACCAATCCCTCGAAGAAGTGCAATCACTTATAGAAGAGCGGATGGATACAACTCATTATTTTACGATCAACACGAGAGACACACAACAATTTGCGGGTACAATTACAATATGGAGGATCAATATTGAAAAAAATTCCGCAGAGCTGGGCTATGCACTGCTACCTGAATTTCAGGGCAAAGGTTTGATGAGTAGTGCAATACAGCTGGTCCTAAACTATGCTATTTCTACTTTAAAGCTCAACCATATCGAGGCAAAGACAGTTCGTGATAATCTAAAGTCCCGTCAACTCCTAGAAAAGAATGGATTTATCCTATTGCCTGATGTGATTGATGAAAATAACGCGGACAATGTGATCTATGCATATACCATGAAGCAAAACTGATTATAAATAACTATGAAATATCAATTTACATTACCCAACTTTCCGGAGTCAATCTTTGAAATGAAATATTCAACTTGGTTTGGCGAACAATCGTTATACAAAGACGATGTACCTATGGAGCGATCATCGGAAAAAGGAAAACCTTTTTTAATTCCGACTAAATCAGGAGAAGTTTTAAAGGCTTATCCCAAAAAAGACTTTCCGAGTATTGTCCAAGCCCTAGAAATCGATCAGATCCAGCACAACATAGTAGAAAAACTTAGGTGGTACGATTTTGCAATTGCACTACTCCCCTTCTGTTTGGTTTTTATTTTTAACGGTAAAAGTATCCTCGTCGCAATTGCACTCGTAGCTTTTCTAAATAATTTAGATATCCTTAGAAGTAATAACACCACAAAGAATAAATATCTAAAAGTGATCGGTCAAACAGCGTTGATCGCTGCACTTTATTTTGTAGTGATACAGCTTTTAGATCTATTAAAATAAAATATTGACACATTAAAAAGTATCAATATACATAACTAGATTTCCCTCACCAAGTTTAATCTTCATTTCAACTTGGTGAGGGAAACATACACTGTAATAAGATGCGCTTATAACTGAACATTCGAGGAATACTTTAAAAGATTTCCAGACACTTAGGGCCAAAATCCATAGAGTCGAATTGTTTGAATAATGAAAATTTCATCATTAATTATTTTTAATCCAACTATCTAAATCCGAGGAAACCTTATACCAATAAGATTTTTTGTTTGAATCGTAAAAGATGTGATTCAAACCCTGATATTTTTTGACAAAAATTTTAGGATTTTTCCAGCTCAAGGAGTAGAATAGGTCGCATTGAATACATGATTTATCTTCTTCTCCATAAATTATTAAAAAGGGTTTCTTTGTTTGTGATATTGAAACTATTGGAGAATAAGAAAATGATTTCCATGTTTTGTATGAATCTCCTTGGTCAAAATTTTGCTCAAGTTCGGATTTCTGTAACTTGTCTTCTAAAATATATTTATATGTTGTTGAATCTACGTCAGCGTAGAACAACCTCCCTATAGGTGAGGCAGACATATAAACAAACTTATCAATAACTTTTGATCCTGCCATTTCAGCTACAATTCTTGCTCCTTGTGAATGTCCCATTAGTATGACTTGATCTGGAGATAGCTGACTTTTCGCATTTTTTATTAATTGAGGTAAATTTTCTTTGTAATATTCAATTGTATTTTTTCTAGAAAACTTAGCATACAACTCATTGTCATTATTAAAATTAAAATATTTTGAATTTGGATCAATGTTGTTCATCTCTAAAACTGCCGGAATATGGGGTTTGGAAACGAATAGATAATTATATTTCAAGGTATCAGCAACTATTCCCGGGTCAAAAAGATAGTAATAATTAGAATCGCTGGCATGAACTACTAACGGATAGTTTCCAGATCCTGTCAGAAAAACAATTAAAGGTTTTCCTTTTTTATTACCGATCAGTAAACTTTCAAGTGCGCTTTCTTTTGAATTATCTTTTACTGCCGGTAATACATATAAATTATTCTTGACATGGACATAATTTTGGGTCTGACCACAACCTATCATTAAGCCTATAATTATAAAAAAAGATATTTTTGTGTTTAAAGCTTGTTTGAATTTCATGTGCAACATCATAATTTATAGGTTCTTCATTCGAAAGTATAGAAAAATAATCTTTCTTTAATGTGATTAAAATCATCTAATATAAGTATAATTAAATGTTAAATTTCCTAAAACAGTAGTTTTATTTCCGCAAAAGTTTTTGCAACAATAAGACGATACCGTATAAATCAGTTATAAGTCAGGAAACCACACTAATAGTAAGCTATTAAATATTTACAGAAGATTTTAGCGAAAGCACATAACATGCCCCTATTCCATTCTTGATCGAATTCTCATCATTGAAATACTGAATATTTTATAATACTTTTGGATATGAAAGGAATCAAGGTAATACTCCTGCTTATAATTTTGGCGCTAAGTGGCACAGAGAAAATTTATGCACAAGAAGATACAGCATTAAACAGCGCATTAGAAAAGATGGTAAAAGCAAATTTGACTCAGAATGCTGCTGAACTTATAAAGTACACATCACCCCGATTAGTAAAAGCTATGGGAGGTAAAGAAAAAGCTATAAAGCTGTTAAAACAGAGTTTTTCCACTCAAACGACAGATATTGCAAAGTTGGACAGTGTTATTAATTATAATAAATTAAATGTAGCTAAATTAGGATCTATCAATTATAAATTCATTCCTCAGATCATTATAATGCGTATGCCTGGCAAAGATAATATGGTTATTGGTATCACCAATTTAATGGCTATAAAAGAAAACGCAAGTTCTGCTTGGAAATTTATGGATATTAATGATTTTGATGAAGCTAAACTAAACTATTTGCTTCCCGAATTTAAAAATAAAATCTCATTTCCTAAAAAGTTAGCAGAAAAGCCACTAGTCATTCCTAAAGAGGAACTACAACCATCATTACAAATGTTGCTAAATGCACTGGATGGGGCGCTGAATAAAGCATCAGCAGAACAGGAAACAATACAGTAGTTATTTAGAATTTTGTTATTACTTACAGTTTTTTTATAAGCGATGCAGTTTATAAAGATTGATTTAACAAAAATAGTTTAATGAATAAATTTACTCTTAACTCCGACACGGCAGTTGTTCGTTCCCTTGTAAATGCCGCTTCCAGATTACTCAAGAAACAAATCCGTCTTCAATTTCCGAAACCTGCTCTTCGATCTATTTAAGTTGGACGTCATTATCAACAACGTTTACAATATTTTCGAAAAACATTACACAGAAAATCTCCACCTAAAGTTAATATACAAATAATTTAAACCCAAAAAATCAGATATATTTAGAAATAAATATTTTGATTTTTTAAGATAATTGTTGAATTTGGATCAAAACAAAAAACATTTATGTAGATAAACAAATGGATTACGTGTACAACTATACTTAAAATGGGAAAGAAAAATATAGCTTTTTTTGAACAAGAGCACTTTAATAAAATAAAGGAATATAGATTTACTCCAGACCCATTTCTTCAAGAGTATGTCAAAGAGTTTATGATAGTGGAAACTTCTGATTTAGTAAATTTAGAAACGCTTCCCAGTACATCAGTATCAATGAACTATATTTTGAATGGTGCAGTCAATATGAAGCAAAAAAATCAGGAGGTGATCAGTTTACCCAAAGCTTTCGCTTTTGGGATCGCCCGTACCTCACTCCATTTTGAATTCTCAAAGTGCACCACTTTATTTGTCATTATCTTTAATCCCGGGATGGCATCCGCATTGATTAATACCCCCATAAATGAGTTTTTTGAGACATTTATACCTTTTGATGAGTTTTTTAACCGGCCTCAAATTTCCTGCTTAAATAAAATTTTATCTAAAAAAAATGAATACGAACCGATGGTCGAAAAAATAGAAAGGTTTCTGCTTGTGGAATTATTGTGTGCCCATACGGATGGCATTATTAAAGAAGCAATCCGTGAAATTATTGACTCCCAGGGTTCTATTCCGATCAAAAAACTATTAGGTCAACTGCAGATTAGTAGAGACTCATTTGAAAAAAAATTCAGAAAACAAGTTGGCACTTCACCAAAACAGTTTTCAAACATCGTGAGATTTAGAAATTTATTCGAAAATGATCACAAGAAAACCACTTTAACTGCAATCGGGTTAAATGCAGGATACTATGACCAGTCTCACTTTATAAAAGATTTTAAAGCCATTACGGGCAAAAAACCATCATCCTTTTTATAATCTCTAATCCGTACTTTACTTCATCAAGATTAATATATCTTGATTGGTAGCCACTCCACTTCCCCTCCTGTTCCATTAAAATGGATATGCCCCCTCTCCCTTACGAACTCGCCATGGTGCTCCCTACGCTTATTCTAATCTGTCAGTTATAAAAAATGATATTTTACAATTATACACTACTGCAATTTTCGTTCTTTGTTTTGTCGGCCTCCATGTTGTGCACACAGCCTAGGCTGGAAAATAGATCAATTATTAAGGATAACTAAAAATAACCAAAAACGAAATTCAATTTAAGATGAAAAAAACAACTCAGTTAATCGTCGGATTTTATGCAGGAATAGTAACGATTGCTTTTCTAATGCTTTTTTACTCGTTCAATACATTACATCAAAAGTTTGATGAGATTACAGTCAAACGGATCAATATCGTTGATGATAAAGGTGTAAATAGGATGATTATTTCCAACCAAGAAAGGATGGAGCCACCGATTTTATTCGGAAAAAAGTACAAACGCGCGCTGAATCCTGCAGGTATCATATTTTATAATGAAAAAGGAGATGAATGTGGAGGATTAGCGATTTCAAAAAATCCGGAAACCAATACTTACGCTTTAGCTTTTGACTATGACAATGCGGATGCTATTGGCATTTTAACGCAGCAAAGTAATAAAAACAATCACTATAAATCAGGTATTGTCATCAATGATAAGGATCTGTCTGGTAAAATTGGTGGTAATACAAATAGAATTAATTTAATGACTGACAATGGAAATTCAGGTTTAGTCATTAATGGTCCAGATGAAAAACCACGTATCATCATATCGGTTGACAGTCTGGGAAATCCTCTGTTTAAAATCCTGAATAACGAAGGTAAATTAATTAAAGAAATCAATTCTTCTGAGTAAGTTTTAATGCATATCCTGAAAGTACTATTTTTGGGCACATACAGCTTGAAACAGATTAATTTTGTAAGTTCGACCTCTAAAGCGATAAGAAAATCAAGGTGCGATTGAATTTAAGTAATATGATAATGAAATCAAATTTTCTGGAGCAGATGGTAGAAATACCCGGTGGAAAAATTACGTTACGCGACGACAGAACAAAAGAGAAGTGGACGGTAAGCATTCAACCATTTTTGCTGCTCAAGTTTCCTGTAACCCAAGATCTTTATGTCCAAGTCATCCATCACAACCCAAGTACTTATATCGGAAGTTCCCTTCCAGTGGAAACCGTGACCTTCAAAGACGCTGTAATTTTTTGCAACACACTCTCTTCTCAAAATCAGTTAGCCCCTTATTATAAAATTAACGCTGAAAATGAAGAAATAACTTATGATGTAACAGCAACCGGATTTCGTTTGCCAACAGAAGCAGAATGGGAGTATGCTTGTAAAGCAGGAACAACCGGAGTTCGATATGGTGACTTAGAATCAATTGCATGGTATAAAAACAATTCGGATCATAAAACTCAAAATGTAGGACAAAAGGCCCCAAACCCTTGGGGGCTTTACGATATGTTAGGCAATGTGTGGGAATGGTGCTCCGATCTATACGATACCGAGGTATATGGTTCCTATCGTATATTTCGAGGTGGAGGTTTCTATGATACAGAAAGAAGCGTAATGGCAACGACACGTAGAAGAAGTCATCCGTCAAAATTTAAAATTGACGACCTCGGATTTAGAATTGCGAAAAACAAATAAACTAAAACCATTATTGCATAAAAAGCATTAAAAAAATTTTTTTTCATGAACCTTTTTATGGGACAGTTGTTTTATTATTGAAAACTATAGCAAACCTGCTTTTTATAAAGCAGAAAATAAATCGACGTAGTACAGTAGAAAATCCAAATGCACCCAAAACTTTTGGATGACGAAACAAAAAAGAGGAAACGATAAGAAACATAAAAAAATTACTGTACATCAAAACGTCAAGATAAAGGGTCTAATGAAAATTAGGCCCTTTTGACTTTAAAGATCGCTCCAATGGGCATGAAACCAAGAGCATAGTTGTAGATTGCAATTAAAAGATTTCTTCTTTACTTTTCATTTGTCGTCTCTGGCGAGGACGGAATCTCTTTTTTTATAACATAGGCTTTCAAATTCGCCATTTTTCCATCCTCAAATTCCCAGTTATCGCAATAGTAGTATTCATCATAGCCTCCATTCTTATTCTTTAAGGTGATTTCACCTGTAACTGTGAGGAACACTCCACTTACATTCAACCTTTCGATATTGAAAATAGGCGGTTCTAAATAAGTTTCTTCCATGTATTGCAATATCGCAGACTTTCCTTCCAATATTCTGTCTCCAACAAAATCCCATTTTATATGATCTGTGCAATAAAGTAAAAAATAAGCATATTTTCCCTCCGTAATCGCTTTATTAGCGGTTAGTAATACCGTTTTAATATCCATTTCTAACTGTTTTTTTGTTTAAAAATTAATCGTCTGAGCTTGTATCGTTTCCATCATAAACGATAGATGAAGTAAAAGCTTAAGTTTCATCGTTTTGATTTTGGACAATTTCACAAAAGAAATCCAGGCTCTCCTTATTTATCTCTTAATACCGCTAGATAAGGCCAACACACAAATTTTAACGTTTAAAAGCAAAACATGCTCTCATTCAATCTTCAGCTTCTTTAAATCAAAATCATCATATCCTGACCTTTCAAATCAATCTAATTCGAACCAGTCTCCCGGCTGTTTTATTGAAAGTAATGTGTTTGTTTCTTTAGACTTGCTTTCAAGACGCGCCAGAATATTTTCCGTTTCCACATAATCCGGTGGCCTATGTAGCGAGCCATAATGAATAGGAACAAATAATCTAGCTTGAAGAATTTTAGCAGCTTCTACTGCTTGCTCGGGTGTCATAACAGCCTCCAAAGAGCTGGAAGGTTGTAATAAATGGAAGTCAATGATGGGTCCGTTAACAGGAAGAAATGCGACATCAATTGGTCCGAAATGATTGGCAATGCGCCACCAAGAACCATGAAAAATACTATCACCTGAATGAAATATTTTCTTTCCGCCGCATTCGATCACCCAGCTCACTTGAGGATCTCCAAAGCCGCAAACTGCAGGAGTTGACCATATCTTAAAAGATCCGATAACGCGTTCCTCCCAAGGCTTAACAAATTCTATATCCAGATCATATTGGGAAAATTTATTTTCAACGTAATTTGTTAACGCAAGATCTGCTTCTGTTCCTTTTGCTGGTTCAGGCCTCAAAACAGGAGCATTTTTCTTAACCGCAAGAGCGATTGCTTCAGGATCTGCATGATCCGGGTGTAAGTGCGTAACTAATGCTGCACTTGCTTTTCCCGGTTGTGAGGAAGCTAGGAAAACCTCATGCTCACTTCTAAGCTGTACCAATGGTTTTGTATCCTGAATGTAGTCTATCAATAGTGTCTCGTTTCCAAACGCTATTTCTACACCTGCCCATCCCAGCCGACGTAATTTTAATGTTGACTTCATCATAGTATTATATTTATTTAAATTTTCTGTTTTCATGACCACTAAAAACTATCCTTTAATTTCAGTTTTAGTAAACAAAACATGCTTGAAACGGTTATTCAAATTGTTTTATGAAAGCTTCCAAATTCGTTTCACCGAGAGCTTTTATTAGTTTATTTTCTGCAAAATTGTACAAATTTGTGATATGCAGATTTATTTGTCGTCCTGTAAAACAATTTGGATCAGGATGGTTTAGTCTACCTAATAATGATGTTGAGTTATCTGTAATTGCCAAATAAACATCAGAGAGCATAATGTCTTTCGCAGGTTTTGCTAATAGCGTCCCTCCTCCTTTCCCTTCTTTAGTAACAACCAAACCTTTAGCGCCTAATAATCGTAGAGACTTTCGGACTATAGCCGAATCTACTTGAATACTCTCAGCTATCTTTGCTGAAGACAAACTACTTTTCTGAATAGCCAACATTGCTAATATATGGATGGCTGTTGCAAACTGAACATTATTCATACTGTGATAATTTTAATTACAGTACAAGTTTAATACATTTGCTCCATAGATGCAAAATTTTTAAAGTATTATTTTGCTCTTTTAATGTTAATATTCATTGCCCTTCCAATGCTACTATCTTTGTAAGTCCTCTTAAACGCCTTATTCCTATATTATTTTAAATTTTAATGTTCACGAGTAAATTTAAAGGATCAACATAATGGATGTAAAAATGTATCAGGTAATGGCGATGCACAATAAGGTTCCTTCAAAAAATTCATTGCAAATCTTATCATTTAAAATGATACGTCATTCTCAATTTGATTACAACAATTCTCGTTTTGGACACAAACGACAACTTAGGGATGAGGAACTTTGAGGTATTAAATTTTAAAAATAAAATGATGCCGACAAATAAAAAAAGAGTAGCACTCGTTACAGGTGCCAATACAGGTGTAGGATTCCAAATAGCTAAAGCTTTAATCGAAAACAATTACACCGTTTTTGTAGGAGCTAGAAACCTAGAGAATGGAATAAATGCAGCATCACAGCTCGGCAACAATGCTATAGCAGTCGAATTGGATGTTACCAAACAAAAGACCATATCTGCTGCTTTCGAAAAAATCCAAAAACAATTTGGAAAACTCGACTTATTGGTTAATAATGCGGGAATTTCACATGCAGGTAAACCAGGTAGAACAGTTGAGGAAGTAGTGGCAAGTAACAGACCAAGTATTGCTTCTCTAGATGAGACACGTACTGTCTGGGAGACCAATGTATTTGGAGTTGTCGCAGTAATTCAGGCCTTCATTCCATTATTAAAAAATGCTGAACAAGCCCGCATTGTAAATGTTTCCAGCGGAATGGGATCGCTTACCTTAAACTTGAATCCTGAATTTCCTTACAGATTTGGTTTTGATGTCGTATATGGAGCATCAAAAACTGCATTAAATGCAGTAACGGTTGCTTTTGCAATTGAACTTGAGAATTACAATATTAAAGTTAATGCGGTCAGTCCAAGTTACACAGCTACGGCACTGAATAATTTCCAGGGAACAGATACGGTGGAAGAAGGAGCAAAAGAACCTATTCGAGTTGCACTTGATGAAAGTGGAGTTACCGGACAGTTTACGGGACCAAATCAAGAAGTTTATCCTTGGTAACCTTCAATTTTGACCAAAAAAAGACTGGGTGAAAAATATCTCCTGGTCTTTTTATTTGTAAATTCATAAAATGAAAAACGGGAAAAATATAAATCGATTACAGTCCATAAATGAAATTCATGATGCCTGTGGTTTGCCCAAACCCAAACATCCTTTGATAAGCCTTACCCACATAGAAAAAGAAAGTAATGCGGATGAAAATCAGTTGACATCTTTAGGTATATTGGATTTTTACAAGATTACGTTTGTCTTAAATAATAAAGGGAGATTAAGATACGGACAAGATTATTACGATTTCAACGAAGGTAGTATGATGTTTCTGGCACCCAATCAAGTCGTAGGATCAACGGAATACAATGGGAGTGCCGAGTGGTTCGTATTGTTCATTCATCCAGACTATTTCCTGGGTCATCCTCTAGCAAAAAAAATAAAGCAGTATGGCTTCTTTTCCTATACGAATAATGAAGCCTTACACCTCTCAGAAAAAGAAAAGGACATTCTTCTTTCGGTATTTTACATTATACAGGAGGAATTGAACGAAAGGATTGATGAATTCAGTCAAGAAGTAATACTATCACAAATAGACTTGTTAATGAATTACGCTAATCGTTTCTATAAAAGACAGTTCATTACCCGAAAAACAACCAACAAGGATATTCTCCATAAAACAGAAGCGATATTAGATGATTATTTTAATAATGAAAGAGCTATTGAGCTGGGTATACCTTCTGTACAGTACATTTCAGAGAAGCTCAATATTTCCCCAGGTTATTTAAGTGATCTATTACGTTCGCTCATTGGTCAAAATGCGAAACAATACATCCATTATAAACTTATCGAAAAGGCAAAAGAAAAGCTTTCCACAACCGATTCATCGGTAAGCGAAATAGCCTTTGAACTTGGTTTCGAGCATTCTCAATCGTTCAATAAACTATTCAAACAAAAAACCAATGTTTCTCCATTAGAATTTAGAGCTTTATTTAATTAAGCATCTAAAGATTAGTAAAAAAGGTACTTTCCATAATGAGATAATTTTGCAGTTCAGAAATATTGAAACTGAGGTAAAGGGAAAAACCGAACGGCCATTTGAGCTTTATTAAATGACTACGTTCGGTCAGATTTGGAATATTAATTGTCTCCTTGTCTCCTCTCATATTTAATGTGGAAGCGTTTCCATGAAATTCAGAATGTCATTCCCAATTTCCCTAACGTGCGTTTCCAATGCAAAGTGTCCTGTATCATAAAACTTGACAGTAGCATCTGGAATATCTTTCTTATACGCTTCAGCACCTGCAGGTAAAAAGTACGGATCTTTATTTCCCCAGACAATAAGAGCTTTAGGCAAGTATTTTCTAAAATACTCGTGAAACTTCGGATACAGGTCTACGTTATTTTTATAATCCCCGATTAAATCGAGTTGTTTTTCATCCGATTCCGGACGGTCTAGGAAATATTGGTCAAGTGTAAACGTTTCCGGAGCAATGAGTTCAGGGTCTATAACACCCGTAAAATATTGAAACCTTAATTCCTGCTCTTTAACAAACCCACGTAACGCATTTCTATCTTCCACAGCATTACTTGCCCAATACTTCTTAACAGCATCCCAAGCTGAGCCAAGTCCCTCTGCATAGGCATTACCATTCTGTGAGATAAATCCTGTAATCTTCTCAGGATTTGCCAACATAAGACGGTATCCTGTAGGTGCACCGTAATCAAATACATAAATAGCAAACCTTTTTAGTTTCAGTTCATCAATAAACCCCTGCATCACGCTAGCAAGGTTATCAAACGTATACTTAAATTCGCTTCTATCCGGTGACTCTGAAAAGCCAAATCCGGTAAGATCTGGCGCAATCACGTGATACTTTTCATTTAATATCGGAATCAGATTCCGAAACATATGCGATGAAGTAGGATATCCGTGAAGAAGAAGGATAACAGGAGCTTCCAACGGACCAGATTCACGATAAAAGATCTCGCGCCCTCCCGCATTCACTTTACGGTAATAAATTTGACGCTCCACATTTTCTGTGTGGTTTACTAAGCTGTTGTTTGACTGTGCCATCATATAAGAATTTGGTATTAAAGCCGATAGAATTGTGACGGCCCATATAATCGTATTGATATTATTTATCATAGGACAAATTTATATCCTATATTTGATTGTTAAAAACGATTTATAGTTATAACAACTATCATAATTTATGATTTATGAATATTAATGATCTGAATTTATTTGCAGCGGTAGCTTTTCATGGTAATTTTACCAAAGCAGCGGAAGCGATGTGTACCGTTCAATCGAATGTGACAGCAAGAATCAAAAATCTGGAAGAGGAATTCGGCGCAACGTTATTTTTGAGAACTTCCAGAAAGGTTGAACTAACAGCTGCAGGAAAAACGTTGCTGCATTACTCCAGACAGATCACTAATTTAATCGAGGAAGCCAAATTATCCATTGGAAAAAGTGACATGATTAAGGGGCAGCTCAAAGTAGGGTTTACAGAAACTACGATGGCCCTTAAAGGCCCAGGGCTTGTCACTGAAATGGCCGATAAATTTCCGTTGGTTGATCTTGATCTAACTTCAGCTATGCGTGATAAGCTGATTAATGATGTGCTGAATTACAGATTGGATGCGGTATTTGTCCCCGCGCCTGTTTATAACGAAGAACTGGAACATATCCATATTATGGATGAACGTATTGTCGCTGTAACACCTTTAAAGTTTAAGAGTTTGGATGAATTACTGGAGCAGCCGCAGCTTAAGGCAATTGTTTTTGATGAGGGGTGTTTCTTCAGAGCACGCTTAGAAAACTGGTTGATAACGCATGATATTACTAATTATCATAAAACAGTAATGCATTCCATAGAAGGAGTTGTCAATTTCATAGAATCCGGAATAGGCTTTAGTTTCTTGCCCCAAGATATCATATCGACATTTTATCATGAACGAAAAATTAAAACATTTTCTCTACCTCCAGAGATCGGTGCTGTAAAAACCGTATTGATCTATCGGAAGGATAATTTATCATCACCCATGCTTAAAGCATTTATCAGCTTGTTTTCATCATTAAAGTTGCAACTAAATATGCAACAATAAAAATCATTGTTATCGTGAAAATGATGATGAGTAAGTCTGTAGATTTATTGGATATTAGTTTTTCGAGCAATTTATTGGTCAGTAGCAATGTTGGTGATTTCAGCAAATCTATTGCTTAAGTAATTGCTTTTTCCAACTCTTCTCTATTGTCTTCACCCCATTTTGCGGTGGATTTTATTATAGGAATTAATGACTCGCCCAATTTAGTTAAACCATATTCAACTTTAGGAGGTTTTACATCATAGATTTTCTTCGTTAGAATACCGTGGTGCACAAGTTGATTTAATTGATTTTCCAAGACTCTCCTTGATGCATTCGGTATTTTTCTTTGTAGATCACTCGGTCGAATAATACCGTTATAAATACTCCAGATCAAGCTAATTTTCCACTTTCCGTTTATAACCTCCATAAATAAATGAAGCCCACATTCTACTGTAACAGGTATTTTTCTTTCATACATAGCAAATCATTTTTCAAACAAATATAATAATAATGATACGGACAAATTTATCCGTACTTGACTGAGTTGCTTAATGCCTTTATTTTTGAAAAAAAAGAATGATGATGAAATATAAATTATTTGGTTCAAAAACAGGTTTATACGCTAGTGAGATTATTTTGGGAGCTGCAAATTTTGGTACTCGTAAAGGATATGGAGCAAGTCCCGATGAATCGAAAAAAATACTTGCGGCATATCAAGAAGCGGGAGGCAATTTTATTGATATTTCTGATCTTTATCAATTTGGTGAAGCAGAAGAAATAGTAGGCGAATTTTTGAAAGGTCAGCGAAATAATTTTATTGTCTGTTCAAAATACACAAAAAGTAGTGAAATGAAGCCTGCAATAAGCAATTATGGGAATCATCGTAAATCGATGAAGCAAGCTGTAGAAGCAAGCCTAAAGCGATTGAAAACGGATTATATTGATATTTACATGCCACATTTTGATGATGGAGTAACGCCATTAGATGAAATTGTAAGAGGTTTAGAAGATCTCGAAAAAGAAGGGAAAATTTTATACACCGGCTTAACCAATTTCCCTGCCTGGAAAGCCGCAGCTATTGGAAGCTCGACAAAATTAACCGCACTCCAAATCGAATATAACCTGTTGCAACGAACAGCTGACCGCGAATTAATTCCTATGGCACAGGAATTTGGATTGGGAATTATGATGTATTCGCCAATGGCAGGTGGTTTGCTAACTGGAAAATATAGAACCGGAGAATCGGGACGTATCACCATGGGACAAGATTCCAATTATAAAGAAGATGAAAAAACAAAAGCAATAATTGATGAACTGATTTTAATTTCAAAAGAAGTAGATGCAACACCCGGCCAGGTTGCGTTTGCCTGGGTTTTATCAAAAGATACTTTCCCTTTGATTGGCGCGCGTAAAATTTCGCATTTTGAAGACAGCTTAAAGGCAACTAACATACGCTTAACCGAACAACATCTTGCAACATTAGATAGATTAAGTGCTATATCATTGGGATATCCGCACGATCTGCTGGCGACAGTGAGAAGTTCAATGTAAAACATAGCAAAATTAAACCCCTAAATATAATATCATGATACATCCTAATTTAAAAGATAGCATAACAATACATCACATTGTTTTTACGATTTTGGATTTAAATGAAACTGAACACTTTTATACTAAAATATTTGGTCCATCGCTTTATTCAAATGCAGATACTGCCATGTATCAAGTTGGGCAAACCGTGTTGATTTTCACACAGAAAGAACAAGAAAATCAGGCTGTAAAGACATTTAGCCCTTCAAACATCGGACTTGAACATCTTGCATTTGGACTAAGAAATTTAGAGGAATTGCAGGAGGTTGAAAAAGTTTTGACAATTAATAACATTCAAAACAGCGGTATTCATATCGATACATCAAGTAAAAAAGAAAAGATCTGGTTAAATGATCCAAGCAATATAAGAATTGAATTTTACCTGTAAATGTGACTTATCGATTTGTCATAGTAATCATCGGTCGGATAACCATGAAAAAGGTATTCTATCTCAGCTGTCCATAATTTTTTATGTTAGAAAAATTTATCTTCTGAATTATCGAGATTGGTATTTCCATTTTGAATTCAAAACGTACATCTCATGCTTTTGGCGCGAATATTATGTTTTTTTCTAGCCCATTTACAGAGAGTTTAAATTTTCAATCTGTATTTTTTCATAATATTATAATAAATGTCTTAAAACAAACTATAAACCAAACTAGGAAAAGTCATTATTCAATACAATACATCCATTAACATTAAAGCTAACAATATTATCAGTTTGATTTAAAACACAATAGATGTATATTAGTAATAATATAAAAACCTTCAGCATGTCGTCAAAAATTTTTCTTCAAGCGCTACAAAGTAAACTTAAAGGAGGCAATTCCCGTTCTATACATCTTAATGCCTTACCGGGAAGATTTGCAACACGGTTAGATTTAAAACAGCTGGACCTTATTGATGAAGGTTTATCCCAAAAGTTTCTTCAAATTTTGTTAAATAAATCTAGTTTTGAATTTGGAATATCGTTCGATTCTCTTGATCTAAATAAATACGATCAGATTGAACAAAAAAAACTTGGTTTAATTTCTAAACGTCTTAATTCGATCATCATTGAGAACGAGGATTATTTTAAAGAACATGGGACTAAAACATTAGGATTTGGTTATCCGATATTAATACGCCGTTCTTCTAAAGACCCTTCAAAAATTATTAAGGCTCCTTTGTTCATATGGCCTCTTGACGCTGTCAAATCCAAAAATAAGGTAAACGAATGGACACTTTTCCGAAATAAAGTATTGTTACCAAATGGGAAACTTGCCGAAACAGATATTCACGGAGTAAATATAAACGAGGTATTATTATCCTTTATTAAAGGAGAGGATGATATCCTTTTACCTGGTCTGAATCCAGAAATTATGGATGATATGCTCGTTGATCAAGCCGAACTTCTAAGTGCATGTGCCTCTGTATTGAGCTCTCTTAATTCTGGACTTGAACATCAACATTTATTAGTGTTAGAACAGAAATTCTTGGAACCAATAAATGCATTGCCAGATTCCGCTTCAGTAGATACAATAGCAAACAGCAAAGCCTATATTCATTTTGGAGGAGTCTTCGGATTATTTCGCGCCCAAAAAGAAAGCATCATAACTGATATAACTAAGTTACTCGACCGCTTTGAAGAATTCGACTTTGATAATTTAAAAGTTGAAAGCCTTTCTGATACTCCATTTAGTGCAGTGAACACTGATCCTACCCAACAGGCCATTATTAGCACATTAGCTTTAGAGAATAATCAAATTATTCAGGGGCCTCCAGGAACCGGTAAGAGTCAATCACTTACAGCTTTAGTTACTAATGCACTAGCAAACGGCTTAAAATGTCTAGTTGTTTGCGAAAAAAAGACTGCTTTAGATGTTATAAAACGCAATATTGAAAGAACTAATGAAGAAATGGCGCAGCTAGTAGCTGTTATTGATGATGTCAATGAGGACAGGGAGGCAATAATAGATTCTGTACGTGAACGTCAAAATAACAAACCGAATCTTTATAATGCTTCTCAAGTGGCATCTCACTATAGATCCTATAGAGAAAAACTAAATACAGTTACAGAATCTATCAATAGTCAACATCTTGCACTTTTCACTTCTATTTATGATAACCGAAACTGGAGCCAATTAGTCGGTCGATTTCTTGCTTTAAGAAAGAAATTTATTGACATACCATTGCGGTATGACCTTGAAAAAGATAACTTTAAATTGAGTAAGGACACTGACGAACTAAAAACACTCCTAAGCTGTTTAGGTAAAGCCAACAATTTATATCTATCAGCAGCAGCCTATTGTGAAGTATTTAAATTACTGAATGAAAATATTTTCAGTCAAACCACTTTTGGTGAAGCTAGAGTAATATTAGAAGATCTGGTTTTAAGTTTAAAAAATAGTTCCGCTGAAATTCAAATAACAATCGATAACCGACAGAAGTTAGGAGAAGGTACGGCCAATAGGTTATATGAAGAACTTCCTAAGTATATCTATGACGAGTTATCGCCACATATTGATTATATTATTGGTACAAATCTATCAGTTTCTTACTTTCCACAAGAGTTTCCCTTAGAAAAGGAGATAAAGGAAACTATAATTAATTTACAAAAATTGTCGGAGGAAGCTGAGCAATTAAAGATCACCTATTCAAATCAACTTAAAAATTATTTTAACGAATATCACCAAAGCTTAAATTCGGAAATTAAATCATACTTGAATTTTATAGATAAGTATTTATCTAAACATGGGGACTCCTTTCTATCTAATAGCGTATTTGCAAAATTAAAAACTAACCTTCTTTCAGTGTTCTCAAAAAAACATAAATTACTGAAAGGTGCAAGAGTTGAAGTAGTAAGTAGAATTGCAGATATTAGGACAATACAGCAAAGTAAGAATTATATCAGCCATGAGTATAATGACCAGATTGAATCATCGGATTTAAATATCTTCCCCGATAATATTAGGGCTTTGAATCAAAAATTAAATCAATGGTATGAGAATACACCTGCTGAAATTAAAAATTACCTAGATGAGATTAGCAAAACAAATTTTCACCCGGAATGTATGGTAATAAAGTCTAGTATATTTAAAATCTTAAATACATACGAATATTTAACTTCAAATTTAGTTACTAAAGATCTCATTGAGAATAATATTTCCATCGAAGAAATCAATAATTTGATAAATGATATTCCGGGAATAATTTTAAAACTTGGAGAGCATCTGTCTGTATTTGAAAAAAATCGTATTGATCATCAAGAATTAACGAAACAATATGATACATTAAATTCTTCTATATTATCAATTACAAAACAGCAAAATATTGATATATGCCACAATCCCTATCAATCAGGTAAAAGTCTTGAGTTTGCAAGAAATTGTTTAAGCATTTTGTCTGATTTTGCAAATTCACTCGGCGAAAATATTCAACATTTCCGTTCATTTTTTGATTGGAAAAGCTTTTACCTTAGTTGTGAAAAAAGAGAGCAAGATCTATTCGACACCATGATAAGTAAAACTGAAGGATCTTGGGAAGAACGCTTTGAATGTTGGTATCTATTTTGGATCCTAACTCAAAATGAACCACAACAATTACCAAAAAGTGATTATGAAATCCAATTATATAAAAGTTCAAAAGTAGAATTTGATGGAAGCCAGCTTAACAACATTATCTCCAAATGGTGTGATCGTCAAAACTCTGCTGTTAAGATGTTAAAGTCGAAGGGACAAGGAATAAATAGTTTATTTAATAAAAAGGGCGCTAAGGGGATGAGAAGAAACTCATTACGCACGATAGTCAAAAATGAGTTCGAGCTGTTTACAGATTTCTTTCCGGTGGTTCTGCTTAATCCTTCTGTGTGTAGCTCTATTATTCCATTAGAAGAAGGAATATTTGATCTTGTAATTTTCGATGAAGCGAGTCAATTAAGACTTGAAGACACCTATGCGGCACTTGTGAGGGGGAAAGCAAAAATTGTATCTGGAGATAAGCATCAAATGGCGCCTTCATCATATTTTGAAGGTAGTGGTGCATTATTAGATCCTATAGAAGATGAGATTGAAAATGAAGATGATATTGATATTATTAATGCAGGCAATAGATCTGATCTTTCACTAGCAGATAGCGAATCTCTTCTGGCATATGCCGTCGATAAAAATTTCAAAGAATCATATTTGACTGTTCATTATCGATCCCAACACCCTTATCTAATTGATTTCAGTAATCATGCATTTTATGGTAAAAGACTCATTCCTGTGCCTGCAAAAAAAGAATATATTCCAATTGAATTCCGACAGATTAATGGAATTTATGAGAATTCTACAAACCGTAGTGAGGCTTTATCAGTTATTTCAATTTTAAAAAATAATATTTTCGCAAATTCTGACGGAAGCTATCCCTCCGTAGGTGTAGCCACTTTCAACCTATATCAAAGAAATCTTATATTGGAAGAAATTGGAGCCGAGAGAAGAGTATCACCGGATTTTGATAATTTAATTGGTGCTTTGGGGAATAGTTTTTTTGTTAAAAACCTAGAAAACATACAAGGAGATGAACGAGATATTATCATTATATCAACAACTTTTGGGAACAAGCCTAATGGCACATTTTCACAAAACTTTGGCCCAATAATTCAGGGCAAGGGTCATAGGATGCTCAATGTAATTATTACACGTGCCAAAGTAAAAGTTTATATATGCTGTTCCTTCTCTGAGAATTATATTACGCAGTATCCTCAGTTAATCCAACATAAAGGCAATAAGGGGCGCGGCGTTCTCTATGCATATCTCGCATATGCTAAGTCTGTTAGTGAAAATAACGAAGATCAACGATTGAGCATTTTAAATTTATTGAGCCAATATTGTACCGATCAACATTATGACCACTCAGATTCTATCTTAGGTTCTGAGTCTCCTTTTGAAGATGAGGTTTATTCAAGATTGATTGCTCATATAGATCCTAAAAGAGTGGAACAACAATTTAAAGTCGGTGGATTTAGAATTGATATAGTTATACATCCAGAAACTGCAAACGGTAGGAAGATTGCTATTGAATGCGATGGTGCAAAGTATCATAATAGTCCCGAAGCTTATGCCTGGGATATTTTCAGGCAACAACAATTGGAAAACTTCGGATTCGAATTTCATCGAATATGGTCAACAAAATGGTGGGATTCTGCAGAAAAAGAAATAGAGTCATTGTTGGAATTTATCAAAAGTGATACGAGCGTATATGAGAATGAGCACATTTCATTAGAAGCGGACAATAGAGATAATTTCAATATCTAACATGCACAGAATTGATGGATTTTTTTCTGAAATTTCTATTGATCTTTTATAAAGATTACCTAGAATACGTCACAACCATCAAAATTCTAATATGTAAATCATATTTATAGTAAAAGGGGGTAGTTAAAAGTTCCCCCCCTTATATTGCTTACCTCTAAAGTAGATCTCCGCCCATTTAATAGGGAGAAAAAACTAGTCGCTTTTACGTCGCCGTAATCTCCCTAAAAGCTTACTTGTCACAAAACTCACGACTGTACCCACCACAGCCATCAAGGCTGTGCGGAGTAAATCTCCAAAAGAAAAGCTTGCCCAGATCGAACACAGCGTCCCACCTATAGTACCGATCCGGATATCATTCCATTTCATCCTGAACCTCCTTTTCTTTTTGTGAAGAATCCTCCGCCAGTGGTGGCGACTCCCCCACTCCTTTTTTGTCTTTATCATCCACTACGGTCTCCACCACACCAAGACCCAGTGCGATGTATTTAATAATATTTAATGCCTTGCCCGGCAATTTAACAGGTGCTAGCAGGATCACCTGCAAGACCTGACCGATTTTATTGATTATTTTTTTCATTTTGTTTAATGTTAGAAAATAGCTGGGGGTTATGAGGTTAGAAGGTTAGAGCAGTTCCATCGTTACTTCGTCACCTGTTAATCCATCACTATACCAATCCCCAAAAGCCACAGGCTTAACCAAAAGGCCTCGCATTCCGATTGCGGAATTACACCGATGAAGAGGCGTTAAAAATGAATTTATGTCTGAGTGAAACGAGTTTCAATTCATTTAGCCAATTCAAGGTGAAATAGCATAAAGGAATACAGCCTTGAGTTTTTTGTTTACTTTTTGTGTCAAGACAAAAAGTAAAAGCCTGTCGCGGCTAGAGCGACAACTCCGTTACTTAATATGTAAAAACACGTCCTGCTCCATATCCCAAAGTGAATAAACCAGAGACTTCAATTTTGCGAGTGCCTTTTTACTTTCCGTACCGCAACCTTCCCCTGTCAGTGTAGTTACCGGAGCGATGCATCCCAATAACTGCTTCTGTGCATCGTTGGCCGCATGGATCAATATCGCTTCGCGTCCCAGTACCGCAGGAATTCCGATCTGCTCTCCATGTCTGGTATACTTTCGTTTTTCCAATTTATAACTCCCTACCGGGATACAGCTGAGCCTTGGCAGGTTATTGCGCCAGGGTAATTCGATAGTACGACAGATGACCTCACCTTCAAAAGTAAGTGTACCGTTCGTTCCCTGCTCCCCATAAATCCGTTGGAGATGCAAGATTTTTTTTGTTGACATTTTTTGATTGATTAAAAAGAATAAGAAGTTCTTTTTAGATGAAAGGATATATCAGGAGGCACAAGTTCATCAATAACGAACGGCCTCCTGAAGATATCCCATTAATACACGATTAAATTAGGTTACGGTATCACGACCTGATGAATGGTCAGCGCATTGTACTGCCCATTTGCCAATGGATAATAAGCACCGTTCACAAGCTGATAATACCCTGTTCCTACCAGTACCATCACACTTTTATCAGGATCATGAACAATAGTAGCCGCAATATCCAGATCCATGGGCTGCATTTCACCAAGCATGATATAAGCAGACCGCTGGATCACAGGACGCTGATCTGTTTCATCTCCCGAGAACTCCTGCAGCACCAACGTGTACTGCACATGCGTTGCCCCACTCAGCTTGGCGATATGCAGATTCGGAATCAATTGCTCGCATGTTAAAAAACCTTCACCGCTAAAATTGTCGAAGGATACCGACAGCGGTTTTAAGGTGATGTTTTTTAAACTGGCCCGCTGATTACACTCCAGACCATTCAGCAATACCATGTTCTGCGGTACTAAAACGCGTTCCCCGCGGACACTGACCGGATCCATCTGGATGACTTTTAACATCCGGCTCGCCAGCCTGGAGCTGAATTTGTTGTCCGCATTTTCAAACAGCACATCGCGCAACAGATCGCGTAGCTTTTTGCCCTCTTGCTGCGCTCTGCCAAATTCACTGCCGTTCTCACGGGTACGTGCAAATGCTGGATCATTGGCAATACGGTCACCCGATACACCGGTTTTCATACGTGCCTGATAACCCACACTTTTTGATTTGTAAAAGGAAAGATCCCCGATCGTTCCATTTAATTTGATTAAACTTTCTACTCTTGCCATGACATTATTGTTTTGACACTGCTAAGATGATCATCAGTAAAAAAGCACTAGGATCAAAAGCGTATAAAAGAGGAAAAATGCGGAAAAATGATACTGAATTGGCGTAATAAATTGACGAAAATGTACCGAAATGAGAATAAAACTATTTTTTATAGAAAAAACTTATCTTAGTAAATGAATAACCAATAACATCATTTTCTGGAGAGGAATCAAACCTAATCTGCAAAGCTTAAGGAATAAAGTATGCTTTAAACTTGGACGTTACCTAGTAATCAAGCAGGGCATAAGCGTATATAAAGCGTAGATAGAGCATAGATACAGTGTAAAAACAGTATGTTTCATGCACTTACAACGCACTTAACACGCACTTAGCCTATGCGCATACTGTACATAGCAAAATAAGCTTTATGCGTGCTTGATTTATGCTTTATACCTGCTTAACAGGTGGTTTGATAGGATATGTTTGTCTGCGGGAGTAACAAATCACGAACAATCCAGATGATCTGATTATCAAAAGATCATCCCTCTAAAAACCAGGATAACATGAAAAATAACGATCGTTTATGCATATACCCCAAAGAAGCGGCGGTTATATTAGGACGTACAGAAAAACACACCTACAAAATCTTCCAGTCTATACGCGATTGCTACGGACTGAAAGCAAACCAGTATGTCAGCATCAGTATATTTGCGGAGTATACTGGATTACCGGAAGAAGAAATTAGAAAGCTACTGCTCTAATTAGCTTTAAATAGAAACAGCTGGAGAGGACTGTTTCTAAACAAGCTACCTGAAAAGAAAAGGCAGGAATTATTTACTTCAATAAGCAACAAAAAAAGACTGCCTTTTGTTAGACAGTCTTGTAAAAAAATTGACCCATAAGGGATTATAGTATTATTTCAAATTATCTTTAAAAAACGTTTCTAATCTGTCAAAAGGAATTTTATTCTTTTTATCGTATAGATCGACATGATCGGCACCAGGTATAATAACCAGTTCTTTGGGCCCCGAAATCATTTTATAAACATCTTCAGAGTAATAGCGCGAATGCGCATTTTCTCCAGCAACAAGCATGACCGCACGAGTTCCGATCATTTCAATGTTTGCATGCATCGGAAAACTAAAAAATGACATCGGTGTTGTAGCTGTCCAAGCTGTGGTAGAATTGATAGATCTGGAATGAAAACCACGCGCTGTTCTATAATAATCAAAGAAAGAGGCTAATACAGGATCGGGATTAGCAGGCAACGTTTCAGGAAGTATACGTGTTCCTTTTATCATATTACCGTTTTCATCAAATGGTACTTCATGCAGACCCACTGCATAGTTGCCATTCTCCGCATCTTTCCAGCGCTGCTGACTTAAGTAATCGACAACTTGTTGACGCTGTTCTTGAGTATAACTGTCTTGATAGCTTCGGCTGATACTACGGGACATATCGTACATCGAGGCAGTAGCTACCGCCTTGATCCGAGAATCGCTTGTCGCTGCCGTAAGCGCCATACCACTCAGACCACAGATCGCCATTAGACCAATACGATTTCGGTCAACAGAAGGCAATAGTCCAATATAATCTACCGCAGCACTGAAATCTTCCGTAAAGATATCAGGTGAAGCGACACCGCGAACCTCGCCACCGCTTTCCCCCGTAAAAGAAGGGTCAAAAGCTAAGGTCACAAACCCTCTGGAAGCCAGTTCACTGGCATATAAACCAGATGATTGTTCTTTTACAGCTCCAAACGGCCCGCTCAATACCAAAGCAGGTAGTTTTTCATTTCCCTTATTTTTCGGTGTATACAGATCTCCGGAAACCATGATTCCATAACGGTTCTTAAAAGTAATTTCTGTACGATCTACCTTATCGCTCAGTTGAAACGTATAATGTTCCTGATTTTCCATTTCTTTTTGATTTTGAGTTAATAACGTCTGACCATAGGATTGCCCCAATAGCATCAAAGAAGCCGTTATTAAAATTGATAGCTTTTTCATCATTTTATTTTTCTAATTATGAAGATCAACCTTCACCCACTATTGTTCCACCAGTTCAAAATATACGTTCTTTACAGTACCTGTAACATTGAATGAATCCATACCCTCAGTTATTTTTCCTATCCTGATCAAGTCTCGGGAGCCTGAATAACTGCCATAAAAAATAGCAATATTACCCCACGGAGCATATACATTTATATCTCCAATCTTAGGATCGCTGACAGCTTTTCGTTCTGTTGTAGATAATTTTTTTGGTGGGTAGAATATCTTTTCTTTACCAGCGAAGTCCTCCATATCAACAGTTAAAGGAAGTTGGGCAATGAAATCTCTTGTAGTAGGATTTTCATACAAAATTGCCGTGATCACCTTATCTCCCTTAGTTATTTTCAATTTCATAACTTTTTTGTTTGCTATAGTGTCCCTTTGGATTTCATGTTTAACCCTATTTTCCGATGGCGTACAGGCACTGCTCTGTAAGCTGGTAAAAAGGAATAGCAGCATATAAATCATCTTTTCCATCACTATTCAATGTGCTTCAGCATTTTCGCCGGGATCCCCCCGAAAACGCAATTGTCAGGTACATCTTTTGAAACAACTGCACCTGCCGCGACAACAGAGTTTTCGCCAATGGTCACGCCTGCCAGTATAGTCGCATTTGCTCCGATCCATGCATTTCTTTTAATGTGAATATGGCCAGGAACCAGCGATTGTCTGTCTTTAGCGGCTATCGGATGACCTTCCGACAGCAGACTGACTTTGGGTGCGATCTGCACATTGTCTTCTATCGTGATACCGCCCAGATCCAAAAAAACACAGTCAAAATTTATAAAAACGTTTTTACCGATCTTGGTATTTTTCCCATAATTGATATACAAGGGTGTAAAAACCGCCGTATTTTCATCAATTTCTGTAGCTGTAATCTGCGATAACAAATTGCGCACCTCGGCAGGATCATCAGCACTGTTCATCTGGAGAAGCAACTTTTTTGTAGCAAAGGAAGCTTCCCTCAATTTATATGCTTCGGGATCACCAGCTGGTACAGTTTCACCGTTTCGCAAGCGTTCAAAAATATCAACTGTTTGCATATTATCTCCTTTAATTACAATACAAAATTAAAGCAAAAACCTCACAACAGTATTGTTGTGAGGCTCAATTATCTTTTCTCTAAAGCTCAATATTAAGCTTCTGTAGGCGGTACGCCATATTGCTTTTTAAATGCCGTAGAAAAATGTGAGGGATTTTTAAAACCCACTTCCACATAAACTTCCTGTACTTTTTTACCCTCTTCTTTCAGTTTAACGTAGGCCGCTTCCAGCCGTTTTTTAATCAACCATTTTTGAGGGCTAAGGTTACTGACTTTTTGAAAATCCCTTTTAAATGTTGCCAAACTCCGCCCCGTATAGGCCGCGATCTGTTCCATCGTGAGGTCATCCATATAATGATCGTTCAGAAACTCCAGGATATCGATCTTCCAAGGGTCAGTAAAATCAAATAATATAGGATAAAAAATATCCGAATTATCCAACAGCGCATAAATACCTTCCAGCAATTTCAGATGGGTAACACCATCGGTCGGTTTTATATTTTCATCAAAATAAGGCGTGAGCGATTGAAACAGACTGGTGATAGCAGGGCTCGGTTCAATCTTAACAACATTTTTATCAGAAATCAAGACTCTTTTAGGCAGGTATGCCTTATCAAACTTACTGTAAAACTCGCGCAATATGCTCCGGTTGAATGTCAAAGAAATTCCTTTATATAATTCACTTCCTTTGCTGTTTTTGTACATGGTCAATCGGTGGTTTCGCCTTATAAATGCACATTCACCAGCTTTTATTGTAGTTCTTTTATTTCCGTCCACTATAATCTGCTCGCCCGAATACAGGTACACCAAAACATGCTCCGGTGCTGCATGAATACATTTTTCACTAAAATCTGTAAAACAGGAAAGGAAAATACCCGAATAGTTTATTGTCTTTAATGTATCATTCTGTTTCATCGTTGAGCGTTTATATTACATGTTCATTAGATAAAGACAAAGCTACACATTTCAATTTAGGAGAATATTTCTGTACGGCTCAAAGTTGCTACACCAAGAGATTTGCAAGTAGAGCAATTGGTAGGCAAAGAATTAGTTTTGTCATGAAAAAACTTTACAGATTGTGTAATCACAAAAATTGAAGGAGTGCCTTATTGTATGTGCTCCATTTTTCCTACAGCTAGGATTGAACTTTTCTAATTTAATGTTCTCAAAAATGTACTATCATCCAGAAGAAAAGAAAGTAACATTTGTACCAAAACAAGTTGCTTACAAATAAGAGGATTTACATCTCTTCTGGAACTTAATGAATAAAACACAAAACAATACCATTTATAAAAAAGGGATAGCAAAAAGCTACCCCCTATAGATTGTGAGACTTTAAAGTAAATTTCTGCTCATTTAATTAGGAGAAAAAACTAGTCATTTTTACGTCGCCGTACTCTCCCTAGGAGCCTACTGGTCACAAAACTCACAACTGTACCCACCACAGCCATCAAGGCTGTTTGGAATAAATCCCCTAAAGAAAAGCTAGCCCAGATCGAACACAAAGTACCCCCGATAGTTCCGACCCGGATATCATTCCACTTCATCCTGCACCTCCTTTTCTTTCTGTGAAGAACCCTCCTCTAATGGCGACGACTCCTCCGCTCCTTTTTTATCTTTATCATCCATTACGGTCTCCACCACGCCAAGCCCCAGTGCGATGTATTTAATAATATTCAATGCCTTGCCCGGCAATTTAATCGGCGCCATAAGCACTACCTGTAGCGCACGGCTTATTTTTTGAATTATAATTTTCATGTTTTTTAATTGTTAGAAGGTTATGAGGTTAGATCGTTAGTATGTTATTTAACAAAGTATTCCCCTCGTCACTCCGTTACTCTGTCACTAGTTACTTCTGTTACTCCGTCACTTCAATAAACACCTCCCCGCTCACCAACAAATCCACCAGTAACGCATACAATTTCTTGTACGCCGTCACCGACTGCACCAACCGAAAGTCTCCATGCTCTAAGACATAGCCCGTCCCTACAAGCAGACAGCCCGCAGTTTCTTTGTGCGTATTGCCGATATGGATATAGACGTAGCTAAAACCAGGAATATCCTTGATCTCGATCATACCCCGATGCAGTTTCGGGAAACGGTCGTAATAGTTGCCGTTCATGCCGCCATCCTTATTAAAACCCAAGGGATAAATACCCAAGGGAATGGAAGTGCTTCCCGGTATCTTCTTCGCACGAGGGATATCTTCCAGCCCATAGCAGATAAACTGGTTATTCAGGTAAATTTCAGACAGGGTACTGTTCTTCCCCAGCTGTTTACGCAGCACTTTTAATATAGATTTCATAACCATGAGCTTAATTATACCATCCTAGATACTGACTATTACTGCAATTCTGTTTACTACGGTCGTGTACGATCAGGTAAAGATGTACGCCAAGCTGCTCCATTCCCGCGGGTAGTTCCAGCTGTAACTTCCCAACTTTGCGCCACACCTGCTCCTCATTGACAGCAGCAAGCTCCTGCTCTACCGCATAAGCACAAAGCAATACCCGGTCATCGTGTTCAGTACAAGCTACTCGAGATACTTGTGGATCCCACGACACGGATATGGACTTACCGACACGGGAAATATCCGTTACCCGAAGCCCACTTATTACACCGGCACTCAATCTTGCTTGAGATGCATTGACGGTGATATCTGGGAATAAACCCTCCATAGCACTATGTAAAATATAGGACATGGCCCTACCTATTGCAGTCCCTTTATTTTTCCCCCGTGCAAAACCAATCTGGATAATTGCATTTACAGGATTCAAAAATTGACGTGCTTTTTGAAATTTTAGCCGAACAGTTTGACGTCCATTTTCAATATTAGATTTTTTTGAAGATTGAATTGCTAATATTTTCATATCATATCCATTATGTAGCCGGCACATAGCGCCGGCTACAGGTTAAACCATTACGTTAAATCAAGTTCACCGAGATAATTCGTTTTACTTACCCGCTTTCCTTTTCTATCGGCAAAGAACATCCAGGCATGTGCCTTTTCACTCATGAAATGTTCCGGATATTCGATATCAACTGCCCCACTTCCTCTAGTCGGTGGAACAGGAGCCGTTAAGAACTCATCGATAGCAGGCACATACAGCAAAATATGTACAGCATCATCCAGCTCGCCTTTCTGTATTTCTATCGCCTCGGGCGACCAGGTAACGGAGAGGATACCGATCGAAGCACTGGCCCCTATTGTACCTCCAGGTTGCAGATTACCCTTTGAAATCAAGATCTTACTGTAGTCAAGTGTAAAATTAGGATATGTACCGACCACTGCGGTCTTGATATTGGCTTGTAGCGCCACATTGGTCGGCGTCATGATATCGGCATTGATCTGACCAAAGCCCAGCTCGACAAAAGGCGCTATCGGCATGATGAATTTGGCTATCGTATAAAAACGCGCCTGCTGTATCAACTGTTCTTCCGATGCAGGTTTTGTCCGTTTCTTAGACAATCCCTTAATATAATTAATACTTTTCCAGCTAGAGCCTATAATAGCTCCCGCTTTACCGCTAAATCCTCCTAGCGCTCCCTGCAAAATTTTTCCCATTGTTTTCTTATTTAAAAATTAAACCATCATAAAGCATTGATGCATACCGGTATAGCTAACTTTACGAAAGCAAACATACGACAGGAAACACCTCGAAATCAAGGGGTAAAAGACCTTTGTCCACTTGCTGACCGGCCCAAATTGGGGATAAGAACCATAAGAAAAGTAAATTGTACAGTTGCTGTCCTATGCGTTTTTTAAGGAATTAGAGGTTTAGGAGATGAGATGGGTATAAGGTTAGAAAGTTATGAGGTTAGATGGTTAGAGACAACTTATCTTCACTTAGACAGTGTTTACTCCGTTGCTTGTCACTAGGTTACTATTGTCACTCCTTTACCAAATAATAGTCACTAAAAGTTCGAGATTTATTCGGGTCTGCTTCGGAAAAGTTTCAGCTTTCCTACACAGATCTTATACACATCCTATACCCCGCCTCTACTAAAATACTAGAGGAACTGTGGAGGCACAGTAGACAAACAGTATAGACGAAGTAGAGCATTGCCGAATCTATTCCGAACAGTGTACGAATACAGAGGCAAGCTAATCCTAGCAGAAAATTATACAAACTTGAAGCAAAAATGGAAATACGAAAGAAGAATTAGGGTCGCTATTCCGGGCGGAATAAAGATCGATCAATGGGATGATCAATCAGGGAGATTGTGGTATATTTTTTTCAATTTGACCATATCCTCATAACGATACAGTTTGCCTTTACTTGTCCGGCTGTGATAGCTGATCATGTTTTTCTTTTCACAGCGGTAGAGTGTTTTAGGCGCGATGGCTGCATACTCGCATACCTCTTTGCTATTGACCAATACCACCGGCGGATCGGGGATTTTACGGCAGATCAGATCTTTGATTTCCGTTTTGCAATCCAGGATCTCTTTTTTCAAAGACTCTAAAAAAACAAACCAGCAATGATGCTGGCAGCCCTTTGACTCCGATGGTTGTCCGAGACAACGACACGATTGGTTTTCCTCCATATGATTCATGTTAGCGTCAATTCCCTTCTAAACTGCTGTATAGTCAGCAACTGACAGGTTTAAAGAAAAAGCGCTACTTTTAATGGAAAATACATTTTTTGTACATTTTGAAAAGCCACCGAAAGTGTTTTCGAAAAGAACGTTGACTACGGACCGAAGTTTTAATCAAATCATCAGAACGGCCTTTCAATGTAGCAAACGAATCATCAAAATCTGCCAGCAGCACCGCATCACTGGTTAAAAAACTCTGCAGCATGAATTCCTTCTGGCTCAATTTAAATGGACGCCCCCCATTTCCATAAACCACAAAACCATCCCTCAGAATGGATCCATACTCATAAAAATTCACCTTCTCCCGATCACCTTTTTGAGCAGACTTTACACATTTCTGCAGATACCGGGCCAGTAAATTCGCTTCTTCCATCAATACCCTGAGCGAAGCCACATGCTCAAATTTGCCGTAATCGTTACATTCTTTAATCAGTAACAGCAATTCCTCGAAAGCTTTCCTGTCCCATATTTCAACACTTTTAATGGAAGCATAAGCGGTTGCTATCGTTTCAAAACTTAGATCTAGGCAGAGCAGTTTCAGACGTTCCCTAAATTTTTCAAAAGTTAATGTTTTATCAAATTTATGATGATAGTACATATAGAACTTAAAATAAGTCAAATGTTCAAACTTCATAATATGAAACATAGGTACATCCGAACAGATGATTTTGATCCAAGGATTGTCCATTTTCAGCATCTCTTCCATCAGGTCTCGGTAAAGACGCAAAAAATTAGGAATTTCATGAAAAAAATTTTCCTTCGTAAGTCTTACATATTCATAAGTTGAATTGTCAATGGAGATCTCACCATTTAGCCTGGCTATGTCTAGCCAGCTGAAATTAAAAGCTGCCATCAGTTTCTCTATTTCATCCACCCGGAGCACCGTATATCCCTTTGCACGATTGATAACCGACCTTTGTCCAACGCCAAATACTTGTGTCAATTTTTCCGCACGGACAATTGGATTCGGTTCAATTTCCGCAATCAGTTCAAATATGCTCTCATGGATTTCTTTCATAATCTACGTCTATATGGCAATATATTTAATATTACAAATAAAATAAACACTAAATCTATCGAAATATCGTTTTAAATAAAAATTCATTTCTCCATATTGAGTAAAAAAAAGGGTACACTACATAAAATATACTCAATAATTTCAATTTTAAACAATTTATTAATCAATGAGATATTTTTATTCCTATAATGAATTCTACAAACCCACAATGGAATAAAATATACCTTTCTATTCAGCACAATAGGTACTAATTTTATGAAAGATCGACGTATATGCTACTAGCCATGGCCTATTATGAAAAATACTACACCAACATGCTGCATAGGTTGATCTCCAAATCCTAATAAATATGAAAAATGATGTTGAAATTAAAGCGCAGTTACTTCCCTATTTCTTTCACCGAATAAATGAATTAGGTATAAGATGCTGTCCCAACAAAAATGAGTTAACAGCAAGTGTTCGGGTCCACTATCTAGCACCTGGTCAAAGATTAGAACACCCCCATCCTAGCTTTTTCTTTTTGGTACACGGACTGGTAAAAGAATATCACCGTACCAAACGGAGCATCGAGCCCTCATCTTTGATCCAACTCTTGGCTCCCGACACCTGCTGGATTTATGATCAGGTCTGTTTTCGGTTTTATACAAAAGCGCTGGCACCAACTTGGCTGCTCGAAATACCGCTTGATAAACTCCAGCTGATCTGCACTGACATAGCAGCATTCAATGAATGGCGGGCAAATATCGATTTATTGTACAACTCAAAACACTATTTATCAGAATTCTTGAGACAGCTTTCCGACCGTCATGAAAGACTACATTACTTTTTAGAAGAATACGCACCCTACATCGACTATTTGAGTGACAATGAGATCAGTGTATTTACTAATCTTTACGGCGAACAATTGCGACGTTTACGCAATACCGCTGTATTTTATAAAACTTTAGACTAAACTATGGGAACCTATTACACCGAAAAAGAAGTACTACAAGACTTCTACTCTTATTGGGAAAAGATTTATCCACCTTTGGAAGACTTCCATCGGAACTGGTTAGCGAAACATGCACAGATCCTGCGCGTCAAAAAAGGACAGGTACTATATGAGTCCGATGATCAACAAGAAAATCTGTACATCGTATTGCGTGGTCTTTTGGTTAAAGAGCGGTACACCACATGTAACAACAATAAGCAGATCCTGACTGTTGCTTTGCCCAATATGGGCTTTTTCACCACCATGCATTATTACAGCAAAAGCCCAGCACTGGGGGATATTGTTGCTGTCCGGCCGGGAATCGTACTGCAGATCCCTTACAAAAAAATAAAACCTTACCGCAACAACGATAAAGGCATCGATACCCTGTTACAGCTTTTAATGCATAAAAAGAAATACCAACTGGAACACTTACGGGCTATGGATGGTATTACTTTGGTCACAGACCGCCTATTCTATGTAGCAGACAATCTCCCAAACCTTTACCGCAACCTCAGTCGACAGGAACTTGCTAGATTACTTCTTACATCCGAGAGCTCCATATACCGTGCTAAAAATCTATTTCTGAGAAGAAAAAATAGTCGATAATCGTTTTCTGTCAACCACTATTATCTACTTTATATGGATAAAAAAAAGGCACCAGAATCTTATCGGTTCGGTGCCTTTCATTTTATTTCTGACTGAGCAGTTTATCGATATAAGCGATGATACCCGGATTCGAAGGACGAATGCAATCGTTGTCTACGATAACACCTTTTTTATCCAGTATCACGTTATGGGGTATACCATGAATCTTAAAATAAGCTGTAAAATTATTATCAATATCCTCAAGCTGGGTCCAGTTCATATTTTGATCCTTGATGATCTTCAATCTGTTTTTTACCTGCTTTTCCTTATCATCAAACGCAGCAACACTGATGAATGCAATATTAGGATTATCTTTATAATGCTCGACCAGCTTTTTAAGATGTGGAATTTCTTCCTTACAAGGACCGCACCAGCTCGCCCAAGATTCAAGAAATACCATTTTACCTTTTAGGTCTTCTAATGTCAACGTATCATTGGTGATTGTGTTTTTTAATTTAATCACTTTACTAATTTTATTTCCCGGCTTTATTTCACTTATAATAGCCTTCCGACGAGCAACAAGCTTTTGCAATTTATCTCTATACGCTCCATTCGTAATCCAGGAAATAAAAGTCTGTAGAGAATCTACCTGGGCCAACTGATGTGTGTTGAGAATACCCACACGAATTTCATATTCCAGTACATAATCGCGCACTTTACCAGTAAACAGCTCCTTTACGAGCAATTGCCTTGAAAGCGGAGTAGCATTAATTTTTTGATAAACTGCACCCGGATATTTTATCAAGCCTTCATCTTCAAGAAGAAATATCTGTTCAACGAAGGATCTATATGCACTTGATTTCAAATTTTCATCTTGATTTAATTGATTCCACAGATCTGGAAATCCGAGATCTTTCAGATAGATCTGACTTTTTTCAGAAGGAATCGTATTGTTATAGCAATAATTAGCGATGAAATCATGTAATTTGGAGTACTCCTTATTCAGTTTAAAAATCGATCTCCATTCCTTGATCGAAGGATCACTGGAATCTTCTTTCAGTAAACTATCCACTCTTTTATCATAATTTACCCATGCCATATTATTTAAATAATCGACATAGGTTTTTATATCCTTTTTAAGCCAATTGATCGTATCTCGCTTTCCTAAAGGAGTTAAATAAAGCTGAGAAAGATGTTTACCCTTCCCAGCTATTACAATAGATTTCTTTGTTTCATCTGGATCACCATCTTTAATATTGCCCGTAAGTTGTAATGAATAATCTGGTGCTATATAAAGATTTAAGAATAGTAACGAGCTTTTATCCTTATCCGACAACGAGAGTATTGCAAAAGAAGGTTCCTGCACGACGTTTTGTAAATCGACCGCAAACTTCCCATCACTTGACACGCCGATTGTACTATCCAATTTTACTGTTGCATTCGATAAGCGTAATGTCAATTTATAATCTGACTTATAATTTGACAGCTGGCCACTGAGTTTTGTTTGCCCGTTTGATTTATACAGCACAGCAAATATAGCAAGCAATGTAATGAAAAGGTTTTTCATCGGTTTAATGGTTAAAAAATTTACTGAAGATAATTATTTATTCCATGATTATAGAATGACGGTATAAAATAGAAATATGGTGCCACCCCATCAGCAATAAAAAAACCTTTATCCAGATCTAGAGAAAAAATAATCCATTTCCCAAAAATTTGTCTATTTCAGGTCACCCTATGACCTACTTTCGCCAAAATCCCTGCTATATCTTTGAAATATACGAAAGAAGAAAAAAGGAGTAATAACAGAATCATCATGCAACAACAGAAGACAAATAAAGGACAATCTGGAAGGCAGCCAAAAGGAAGGCGCTTTGCTAGCTCCATGATGAGCTACGGGTCTACAACTATGAGCTGCAGGACTGCTAGACAGATTGCGGTAAACCGCAGGTCTTTAAGAGGAAACTGCTGTTGCGCAGGTCCGGTGCGTGATGCACATGGACGTAGATTTACGACATTCCCAAGAAAATGGTACGGGAAAAAGTTTTTGGTCAAATAAGGAGTCCTAAAGCCAAAAAAAGCAGCCTCCATTTGGAAGTTGCAGGGGGCCAATACGCTGATAACGTATTGTGATTAATTCATAAACCTAATTACTAATTTAAATTTTGCAAAATGGCACTATTTCAATTAAATAATCAAAGCGCACCAGCTGAAGAAAGTAGCTATTCATTAGCTTCCGGTACTCCAAGTTGTGTAGGAGATCAACGTATTTGTACAATAACTGCAAATAACAATGGTTCTGGACAACCTGAAATAGATGAAAATCTATTGAGTGAAATGGTAACTGCTTTGAATACACATAGCAATACCACAAATGTTAAATTGAAGGCTTAAGGCCTAAAATTTAATATTGCAAAGGCCGAAGAATAACATCTTCGGCCTTTTTGAATTTATTTATTCAGACTCTTGAGAATGATATTATCAAGAGCTCTATTTTCTTCCGACACTTTAAATCCGTTTTTTTGCATCTCATACTTAAAGGATTCAAAATTAGTAACTGGGCCTATTTTAACCTTTTCTTTTTCATCCTTTATCTCTAAAATTATGGGTGGAAAATCCGGATTATTTATTTCTAAGAGTGTACACGCTACTTTTACACGCATACCATCATTACTTAAAACAGGATTTAGTACTGCAGTATCCTTTGTTACTACCCATACTTTACGATCTGCCAATCCAAGCGATGCCTGCACCTTCATTCTATTGGTCAGATCTACAATTAAAGCATTAACGCGCTCTTCTTCTGTCCATCCCAACGGCCAAAAGGATTCATAACAGAATCCGTGGTCTTTTAACCATTGCGACTTGGATTCCGCTTGATAATCAAGAAAATCAGATTCCGGCAAACCAATTAGCTGTATCCTTTCTTTTTTCATCAATGGAAGTTTTCTAACTTTGGAATAAGCGTAAAAAAGTGCAGGTAGAAGTGACACATTAGACATTTGGTATTTCACCTTATCACCTATAGTATCTATCTGATAACTACTTGGTATTCCGTTTTTATAGTCGGAAAGTTTAGAGCTAAAGTCATAATTACCATCAACAAACTGTAGCTCATCAAAATCATTTTTAATCGGCCATTCACTTGTATTTTTACCACTCAGGATCTCCTCGATTGATTTTTTGTTGACCATATCGCCAGCTGTAATAGCTATCACCTTTCCCTTAAAGACCCAAACAACGTGTGGATAACCGTTATGAGGAAAAAGTTCTTTCAAAGACTGGTCTTCAACCACAACATCTAATCGATTTTGTTTGGTATAGGTATTATTATCAAAAAAATTTTTAACAACTGTAAGCTCTTCTGGAGAAACAGGTAATATTTTTATAACTTTTCCAAATTCGAGCTGAAGTTTATTATTTTTTGGAAATGCTTCTATACATGCAGTGCAGTTCGTCATAAAAAAATCAAGAATAACTAAGTCTGATTTTAAGTTCAAAAAGTCGAATGCTCCTTTTAATGTTTTAACACTCTTCTTATAATCAAATTGATCACCTATTTTGAGCGCCATCTCTCCCCGATCTTGTCCCTGCAGTTTTAATGAACTTAATAAACACACACATAGAATGGACAATAAATTTATTTTCATCATTTTTATCTTGGATTTTGTTGAATAAGGGAATTAAATTCTATCACTTTTTTAGGAATTAAGAATGCATAGCGCAGGTCATCTGCTTTAAGAAAATAGGTGTCGCTACCAATAACGCGCTCGAAGATCTTTTGCTGAGACTTGTCCTGATTTAATCTTTTCATGTCCATCCACCTTAAGTTGCGCATGATTAAAGATTTATTTCTCTCCAAAAGAATCTCACGCAACGCCTCTTCTTTCGTATTTAATATCAAGTCAACATAAGTATTTTTGACATATCGGGTTTTTAACAGCGTATTTAAGCAGTCGATAGCGTCTTTTAATTTACTGTTCCTAACGAGCGATTCTGCCAAAGTGAAGTAGAGCTCATCTGTAGCTATACCGCTGAATGTTGAAGCATTTACAGCTCCATCGTACCTGCCCTTAAAGGCATAAGTACCATTGTTATTATTTTTAAAATACAGATTCCCTCTCAGGTCATTTTTCACATATGATTTGATCAAGTTGGAATCGATTTTTGCTATTGTAGGATTAATACAGGCATTTGTCAAAGTAACGGCATGGAATATCACCTCATTATTAAATCGTGGAAAAGGCGCAGAAGCTGTTTTGCTTAATGTATTATAGTCTATTAAAACATTGTAAAGATTTAGGGCTTCTTTTGCTGTTTTTTCGGACAAAACATAGTCTCCCATCATTAGCCCCAAACGGGACAAAGCAGCTAAAGCAGCAACCTTCGTAGGTCTTGTTCTAACGGTGATCTTTTCTGGAAGAAGTGTCGTAGCAGCTTCCAAATCCTTTTTAATGTTTACATACGTCTCCTCTAAGGAAGATCTAGGACTTACGTAATCAATATCTGGCGAAAAGCGTAATACCAACCCCATATTTTTTTTGGCAGTTTCCGAAGCATAACCCAGAGTAAAGACATGAGCCAGTTGCATCCATGCATATGCTCTGTAAAACAGAGCTTCTCCTTTTATTCGATCATAATCCATCACATTCTTGTCACGTATTATGTCATCTAATAAAGCCAATACCTGATTAGCGATTAAAACAACCTTATATGGTGCTTGCCAATGATTTGTTGCTAAATCAGTTTTTGCATCCCATTTATAAATATTTCGATCTTCACTATTTGCAATCGCATTAAAACTGACATCCGTCAAGTAATAATGATCAGACGCAATATCTGGTACAGGAGAGAAATTTGAATTCATAGTCGTCCTGTTGTCAAGCAAAGCATCGCAATCTGCAAGTGTTTTTGGCACCAGCATTTTCTGATCGGGTTTAACATCCAAATATTTATCGCAGCTTGTGAGTCCTAAAAAGATCCATAGCGACATAAAAATTATATTCTTTATTTTCATTTTTGTTATTATTAAAATCTATCCTTAAAATCCAAACTTAGCACCCACCGATAGTGTAAAAGGCAATGGAATTGCATCTCTATACTCAGGGTCTATATTTAGTTTATTCGCTTTCCAGATAATCCAATTTATATTTTTTGCAAAAGCAGTCACTATAATCGACTTACAGAAACTGGGCTTCTGCAGCTGATAGGATAAATAGAAATCTTGCAGACGCAGATTATCTCCCTTGATAACGAGAACTTCAGATTTCTTATAAAACTCGTCCCTTGGAGCATCCAATGGGTATCGCAATGAAGGAACCACCGTGTTCAACTCATCTCCCGTCTGTTGCCACCTTTTCAGATAATCATCGTGCCCCACACGATTCTGAGCAAAATCCATTTCAGAGAAAGATTTTCTGAACATATAATGCCCCCATCTTGCCTGCAGATTGAAAGCGAGCGAAAGGTTACCGAATGTAAATTCATTTTCTAACGAACTGTAGAAAACTGGACGCCCGGGCCCGATGTATTTCATATTATCTAATGAACCGTATAAAATAGCGCTGTAATCTTTAGAAACTTCACCATCCAGATACCCTTGAGGATCTCCATTTAGCGGATCAAGGCCTGCCGAAGCAAATGCAAACACAGCCGCCTCTTCAAACCCCTCGCGTAAAAATCCTCCAGCGGAACCTGATGTGGTTACATAAGTCGCTGGACTTGACCATTTATAAGGATACCTTTCCACTTTAGTCCGATTTTTACTCAATAACAATTTATTATTCCAACGGAAATTCTCGTAGCGAATGTTTTGACTTAAAAGTGTTAGTTCAAATCCTTTTGCTTTTAATTCACCCCCATTTTTTGTAACCGACTCGTAGCCCAATGTCGGATCTATGGGTACACTTGTAATCAAATTCTTCGAATTCTTTTGATAGTAATCAAACGTTCCAGAAAGTCTGTTACGGAAAAAAGAAAAGTCTACTGCCCAATTTATTGTTTGAATTTTCTCCCATGTTAAACTTGGATTTGGAGCCGAGCTCAATGAGCCATATGGCAGATTTGTATACGAATCTGCTCCATTATAATAGATGATCGGATAAGCACTATAGGAGCTATTAGCCCGCCCCGCGAACCCATAAGTAAAACGAAGTTTTAACTGATCAATCTGATCACTTTTTGCAAAGAGTTCTTTATCTATTCTCCAAGATGCACCAGCCGACCACAAAGGTTGCCATTTATTATTGGCTCCTATGCCAAAAATATTTGACGCATCCTGTCGCAAGCTCCCTGAAAGTATATACTTATCTTTAAATTCGTAATTAGCATTACTAAAGAAAGATATAAAGCGATTTTGCTGCAACATGAGGTCGACACCATCTTCTATATTACTGCCTCCATAGCTTTTATTCAATATTGGAAATACAGAAACATAGTCCACTGGAAGATCATTTAAATTTTCTTGATTAAAACCATAAAGCACATAAGCATTTCTGGTATATTTTCTATTCCTTATCTCACTACCTCCCAACAGTTGCAAACGATGCCGTTTATCCGATGAAAGCCAACTATAGTTTGCCTGCACACGCGCTGTATGACTTTCTGTATTGTCATTGAGATAGTTAATCCGGTCTCCAACTGGAATTGGTCTTTTCAATACGCTGTTGTCATTCCACTGCGTATAAAAATTGATCATATTTCTTGCTGCGTAGGAATCAATACCCACCCAGTCTTCGATCGGATTCTGAAAATTTTGATAGATATATGCTAGGTTTATATCAAGATTATCGATCACCCTATATTTAGCAGAAAGATTAATCAATAAATCTTTAGGATCTGTCAATTGATAATTATCGCCAATTTCCTTTAGAGGATTAAAATGCCAGTCCAACAGTTTTCCGTTTCCCGCCGTATCTCTATAGGCTTTACGAATTGGCACAATATCCACGTTTATCGGATTTCCGCTTTCATCTACGAGCTTAAGATAAGGCCATTCACTTCCATTCGCATCAGATGCTCCGTAAGAGATCGTCTGAAGAATACTTTGGTCTCTAGCATGAACTCTTGTATATCGTAGATCAGCATTGATTTCTAAATTAGCTATTGGCTTGGCCTTTACAGAAGATCTAAATGTATACCTGTTATTTTTAGAAGCAATATTTTGATTTTTATTAATATCTGTCCCTAAAGAAAATAAATAGGTAACTTTCTGATTGCCTCCGGATAAATCTAAGTTGTATTGTTGCTGAAATGAATTTCTATAAAAATATTTACTGTAGTCATCACGAACATCTTGATTTTTATACTTTTCAATATAATTATTTACTTCCTTTTCCTCGGCATTTCCACTTCTCAATGCCCCTAGTAATTCAATAACAGGGCTTACTGTACTATAGCTATTCCTATCATTCAAAAAATAATCATAATACCCTTTATCAAATAAATATTTCTCATAATCTATAAAATTAGGACTAGACATAAACGGCAGTTTATAAATATCAGGTTTAGAAGCAAAAGTCATATTCGAGGTAAAGTTTACTTTATTGGGCTGATTGTAACTACCATTTTTGCTTGTCAAAACAATAACACCTCCACCACCAGCTGTACCCCAGATTGAAGAAGCTACAGCATCCTTTAAAACAGTAACACTTTCAATGTCATTTGGGTTAATATCACGGATATCGCCTTCATAAATCGCATTATCCAATACCACAGTTTGTTTGAAATCCCCAGAAATAGCCGATCTTCCTCGTATTAATAAGGCATTGGGAGGCGTAGCTGCATATGGAGATCGGTCACTGAACTGATAGTCTTTATCAATACGTAGGCTCACACTCGCATTTTCCAACCGATCCATTATATTCCCTCCAATTCTTTTATTGAGTACTTTGTTATTAATCAGTTCAAAACTTCCCGTTGCACGCTCTTTCGGAATTTTCTGGTATCCAGTCGACACCACCTCCACTTCGTCAAGTTTATTATCCTCAGGTATCAATTTTACCACTATTGATACCCCTGAGGTATAATTGATTTCTTGGCTTTTGTAGCCGACATAAGTGAATCTAACAAGACCTTTCAGACTCTCGACCGCAAGGCTGAAAGTTCCATCTTTCTTGGTGGAGGTTCTAGCTTTTTCTGCTTCTACCCGAACTGATACACCATCTAATGGCTTGTTATCTACAGCAGATACAACTGTACCGCGCAGCACATGATTCATAGGCCCATCAGCCCCGCTGTCCTTGCGGGGCGTCTGAGCACTACTCAACATATGAAAGGTCATGAATAAGCACATTAAGAGCACCTTACTGATTACCAGTATGTCTGCTCCTCGTGGCTTGCATAGCTTCCGGAGATATCCCCAGAGCTTGTTTACATAGAATATATATGTGTTCATTGTTGTTAATTTTTGGACAAAGTTTCCCCTATCACCGTTTCTTGCCGAGGGTTGACCAGGTCGTCAATGTATCCCTCGGAAGAATCGGCGTCCACAGGTAGTGAAACTTTATTTAATTCTTTTCTAATATGAGTTCTTGATTCTTTTCAACTGCAGCTTTAGCTTTTATAATCAGCATCGGCAGTTCTTCCCAGATCAGCTCGACCGACTCACCAGCCGTAGTAAATACTCTTCTGCTGTCTTTCACTACGGAAAGATTCTCGACTTTAACATCTAACTGAAAGTGCATATTCAGATCATTCAAGACCTGCTGTTGATAGGCTTCTATACCTGTACCGCTAGGAACAGTGAGTTCATAGTCGAATAGCAGTTTTTCACAGTACTGGCAAGTTCGACAGGGGATATATCGGGCCCGATCGTGACCATGAACGATGATCTGCTCAGTCGGAAAGTTAGCGGGCAACCCAAGAGCAAACAGATAGCACTCATAGATCGCCATATTGACCATAGTAATCCGTATTACATCATTGCGTGCATCGCGTACAATAGTAATAAATGGACTAATATCTTTTTCCGAAGGAATCAATAAAGAATAATAAGATTCCTTCGCTCTTTTTTCTAAGATAGCCTTAGGCACATAAGGCTGGTGACCTTTAGATCTCATTCGTCTAGCATTTTTCAATGTTCTTGTGGGTAAAAGTGTTATCATAGTTCGTTTTTTGATAACGGGGACGCACTTTTCACTCAAATACGAAAACATTTCTTCCTCTCGGGATAGCGCATAGCTGTCCCCTTTGCAAGTTTTTTGCATTTTTTTAAGGTTTAAATTGGCTCCCTTAAACCCTACCCGATTGGACATAACTTGGGCATTAAGGAAACCAGGTTAAAAAAATAAAGAATGAAAATGCAATTATATAGTCTTCGTCAATTGGTTATTTGTAGTCTCCGCCATTGCATAATTTGGATTAAAGAACAAAACCGACTTTTATAATATTAATGTATTACGATAAAATATTAACGAACAATATTTGCTTTACAAAAGGAAAGATTGTACTTTTAAAGTGTTAAGTTGAAAAGTAGGCCTCCGATCCTCTTTTTGTTGGAGCATCTAATTGTGCACTAATAAAATAAAAGTCGGTAACATAAAACCATTCAGGAATGGGAATAAGCTAGTTTTAACCTAATTAGAACGTCATTTTTAATGCTAAGTATGGTCGCTACACCATGCTTGTACTAAAACGCGCCTTTTAGATTTGGAAAAAGCTTCCCCTATCCTATTTATGCTTATGTTTTTTATTAACGAGCTATTGTGGTGCTCGTCTTACGTTCTTTATAAGTTTAAAATAAATGAACCGACAAGCTTGATCCTGGATCAAGTTGGTGGTGGTTCCGTGAATGTTTAATTTTCGTTTCATCATAATTTAAAAAGGTTATGCGAACGATGTGACCCTAGCAAGAGAAGAGGATAATTTATTGAAATCTATTAACCAATAAAGCGTCTCCAAAGCTCTGGTAGAGGCACCGCTAAGAGCCACCATAAATTAAATCATGGTTCCACAGAGTCTAACATGGAGAGCGCCCTATTGGAAATTATCACAAAGATAGTTTTTAATCCAATAGATTGGCGACCCCACGTTCAGCTCATATGGAAATTTAGCGGTTTTCTACTATGAGTGACGTCGTTTATAGAGAGTATTAGCCCTCTAAATAATGTCGCTTTTTACTAAAACATACACAAACATAAACAAATTATACGAGATAAGGAAGTTTTTCAACCAATTATCTTATAAATTTTTCACAAACATGAAAACACCTCTTGGGGAATATTTAGAGAAGCATAAATCAAACCGAGCAAAGATCTCTAGCATGATTGGAGTAAGCGAAGATAGATTAAATGCGCTCAGTAATGAAAATACAGCGATACTATATGCAGATGAACTTTATCCAATACTTTATGTTGCTAATTTTTATGCGGGGAAAACTGAGGAACAATTTGATGATTCAGTAAGCGAAATTATTCTAAACAGAAACAAAGGAATTATAATTAATTCCTTAAATGATTTATCACCCTCTGCACAGCTATTTGCAAAATATACTCAATCTAAGAACGTTATTGAAACTGCCATTGGAATGCCAAAAAATAAAATATCCAAATTAATTGCAGACCCGAAAAAACGAGCTACCGCAGATGAAGTTATTAAATTCTGCGATGGAATGGAACTCGATATTCTTCAAACGTTTAAAAGTATATATGGCGATATTAATCTAACTCAAGATAAAACTAATGTAAAAGATAAAGATTAAAATGTCAATACTAAGCGTAAGGCGATATATGAACTAATTAAAAATATAAGGGTACTTTCAGAAATAAAATAAAAAAGAATTTGGGATAAAAATAAAATATTAGACTGATATGGATGACCTTATTAAATCAATGGAAAAAAGTCTCTTAGCATTTGATAAAGAAAGCATTGAAAGAGAATTAACAAGCAGAGAAAAGAAGGAAAAGGAAAATCTTAAGTATGAAATCTATTGGATTAAATTCAAAAAATTTAAAGCAGATTTCGAGAGGTTAATTTTCACTGATGTTCAAGAACTAGCCAATAGTTTAAAAACCACTCTTCTGGATAAAAACATTGTGCTTAGAATCGAAACGCATATAAAAAACAGTACCAGATTTTTTGGTCCTGATCTTTCTTTTTATACAATCATATCGATTAGTGATAAATCGCTAAGCTTAAATAATCGATGGGAAAAATCCCCTTTTCTTTTAATAATAGGTAAGGATGAAAAAGATACAATTGAGCTGTACGACTGTAATCAAGATCTAGAATATGTATATAATTATATTGAAAAAAATGTGTGGGGTGACCCAATAGACCAGTTTAAATTGAAGAAGTACAATTTTTCTTTATTGAAACCACATATTGAAAAGTGGATAGATAAAAATGTAGACAGAATTCTTAAGAGCTAGTCTTACAAATAGAATAATAAGATTATTTAATCTAAAAGCTAAAAAAAGGAAGCAAGATCTATAATAGACTAAAGGAAAAGTTCAAGGGCTATATAAATGAGGAATAGAATAAATTCGAATACACTGGGTATATCCATATCGATAATAATTGCAGCAAGCTTTTTTATCCTTAATAAAGCAAACGCACAAAGCAGAGATACGATTTATTATAATGCCAAATGGGAAAAGACGGATCGTGAAAACAAGCATTTCTACCGTGTCATATATCGTGAGGTAAAGAAGAAACCAATACGCGTGCAGGATTACTATCCAAATGGAATCATGCAGATGGATGGCTGGTACAGCACGCTAGAACCCGAAACGAGAGATGGAGAATTTACTTGGTGGGATGAAAAAGGTAAAAAAAATCGTTGGATGGTATTTGAAGAAAATGAGCCTACCAAAATAACTGAGTGGGATAGCGATGGTAAGATAACCCGTCAGCAGGAAAAGGTAAATACGGTTTCTTATGAAAATGGAAAACGTGTATACGAGTCTAGGGCGCTAGAAAAAGCACCGGTTTTCAACCGAGGCAAATCAACCTTCTCGGAATATGTAAGTGAGTACCTCATCTATCCTGATAAAGCCAAGGGCAGCAGAGGAAAAGTGATAGTAACATTTGTGGTAGACAAAACTGGTAGAGTGAAAGATGCTGAAGTGGTCGAAAGCGTAAATGCAATCCTTGACGGTGCAGCTCTTGACTTTATAAAATCCATGCCCCGATGGACACCAGGTGTGCAAGAAGGAAAAAACGTAGATGTCACTATGGAGTTGCCCGTGAATTTTAATCCTTAAAAAAGGTTAGTACATAGCGCTCAAAACTGTAATACAATTACAAGCAATAATTTTAAAAAAGTATCCTATCAATGATATATTGACACTTCTTATTTCCATACTTCAGATTATTGCAACGGTAATACTTTTTGTAAAACAGAAAAATCAATCAATTAGTCAATGAAAAAATTATTAACACTTGCATTTATATTGTCAATGAGTATACTTCTTAAAGCACAAGAAGGATTAAAGATTGATTATTCAGAAATTAAGGCAAAAGTCGAAGACAAAAACTCGAGCACATACTATCCAATATTATTGCAAAGATTCAACGACTTTGATAGCACGTTAACAATTGACGAGTATGCACTAATATACTATGGCTTTTCATTTCAAGATGACTATTTAAAAAATCAGCCAGATGAAAGAGCATTAAATAAACTCCAAAAAGAGGAAAATTATGAAGGTCTAATACTCGAAGCAAAAAAGATACTGTTAGTAAATCCAGTTAGTTTAAAAGCTAATGATTGTTTGATCGATGCCTTACAAGAAACTGGTCGTCCTGAAACTGAATGGAAAAAATATCAAGATAGATTTAGAGCAATTAGAAGAGTAATCGCCTCTAGTGGCAATGGTATGAGCTGCGAATCGGCGTATAAAGTGATCTATGTATCTGATGAATACAATATGATATATACTTACTTTGATGTGGAAAAAGTGCATTCACAAAAACTATCGGGACTATGTGACCAATTTGAGGTTGACCCGACAGAATACCTTCCTTCGAAAGTAGTATTTTTTGATATTTCTAGAAAACTATTAAGACAAGAAGAGTTGAGAAAATAATATACAAAGTGTGGTCTTATGAGCATAGAAATATTAAAAAATTATTTAAGAGAAAACCGCCAATAATAATTAGAAATATGAAAAAGCTAGCGCTACTTACATTTTTAATGTCACTGACCACTATTGTTTTTGGACAGGAGACCACAAACACAACTGTTAAAACAATTACCCAATCAGGGGTTGGATTAGGTTCTATGATAGCTGTAGTGACTTCGTGGGATAGAAACAGATCATTGGGCTATGCTATCCTTCATGGGATTTTTAGCTGGTTTTACGTTATTTTCTTCGCTATAACTGATAAGAATAACAGATTACGAAAAATGGATAATAAGTAAATATGAATAGCCAATTTATATTCCTTCCATTTCCAAAATGACGATTTAAAAGTACAATTCAAATACAACAACAAAAAAATCATGATAAAGCAATTAATGATAGTAATATCGCTTCTAGCATTTTCTATAAATGGGATGGCACAATCAAATAACCCTATGGGCTCGGCATTAGATTTCACTAAAACGATGAAACTTCCGACTCGAAAAGAAGTTGGTAAAAAAGAACTCAAAGGCGAATATATTTTTACAGTTGACCTTGAAGGTAATTTAACAAATATTAGAGTTAAAGATAGTATGGGTTATGGTTTAGATGATCACGTCGTGAAAAAACTTTCTGAAGCTAAAAACTGGAAAGTAGCTGAAATTGACGGTGTAAAAAAAGCCGTTAACTATACGTTGCCACTTAAGCTAACATTACCGAAAAAGTAAAATAGATGTCAAACAAAATAGGATTAATTTTTAATACTGAAAGATTATATCTAAGATCTATTGCAGCCTTATGGGACAGAAACAAATGTATCCTTCGGGCTGTTTGCATAGCATCTTATGCTGGTTTAATATGATTTATTTTGCTTTTACGCGATAGAAAAATTTAAAAAATGGAAGCAAGAAAAGGGATGAATTATAGTCAAATTATCATAAAGAGAATTATAATAGTTGTATGGCTTATTTGTGCAATAGGACATTCATCATATGGACAGAATAAATACCTCTTATTAGATAGTTTGAAACACTCTTTTGATGTAGAAAGGTACACTTTAAGGATGGACTCATTATATCGTGTTGCGAGTACAGTAGAACTTTTCAATATCATATTGCCTAGACAAGAAGGTTTGGTACTAATTTCTGTTTTACCTCCAAATATAAACGACAAAGGTTTATGGACAAAAATCAATATTGAAAATATTGCATCAGACGATTTCATAAAACCTGCCGATTATAATAAATATTTTAAAAGACCTTTTGCTCTTTCCTTAAACCTTGAACCGCGCATTGATATACTTATAATCAAGAAGGAAAAAGATGGTTATTATTTAGCTAATTTTTGTTTTACACAATATTTCGGTCTTGCAAACCACAGTAGCACTTTTAATACACCTATTAATGTAATCAATATCGGACAAAGTATACTTTCAATCCGTGATATGGAGAAAATTTATAAGAAAGATTTTCCTGGAAAACCTTATATCATGACAGACTACTTTTATAATCACAAAGTAAGCACAATGGTACCGTATGGAACTAACGAACAATATATGAGGATGTATCTGTCAGATATATTTACAATTGGCAAAGAGAAAGCTTATAAATTTTGGACATATGCGTCATGGAATATTGTGGACGGATGGAATTATCCCCGCGGTATAGATCGTTTTATATATATACCGGGCAAAGGTATCGTGGGCGGTTCATTTGACTTCTATTTTGAATCTTACAGGCAGCCGAAAAGACTTTCCACCTTTAATTTAAAGACAAGATCATATGACTACACAAAAAAATTAAGCAGTATATCTAATACACAATGGATAGATAACATCTTAAATGAAAAAATCGCAATAGCTGAGGAGCTAAAGTGAGCGATCCCAACAAATATCAATAGTAACGATAGATGAAACATCAATTTATATTGCCTTCTTTTCCTGATTCCAACTTTGAGATAGAAGTTTCATTTTGGACAGGTAAGCAGATATTATACAAAGACGAAGTGCTCGTGGAGCAATCAGTTGAAATAGGTAAACCTTTTTTAATACCTGATAGTAATAGAAAAATTGTGAAAGCATATCCAAAATCTGCATTTCCTGACATCATACCTGTTTTAGAAATTAATGATATAAAATATAGTATCGTCGAAAGATTGCCCTGGTATCAAATGGCATTCGCCCTCCTACCCTTTTTACTGGCCTTTATTGATGGTGGTGCTTTAGGTGCGGTATTAGCTGGTGTAATTGGAGCTGTTGCCTCCTTATTGAATCTACTAATATTGAGAAATGACCAATTTGGAAAAATCAAATACCTATATGTGATAAACGTAACACTTATAGCATATGCATCTTATTTTTTCTACGAAGCAATGATTAAAGAGTGGATTAATTAGAAAATTGAAAGAATGAGAAATTTTTAGGGATGATAAAAAAGTCAATTACTATTGATTCCAGATTTGATTGAACGCTAAGATTTTTTCAATGTGAGCTTTATTACAGAAGGTTTACTCCTAAAAAATCAATATATAGTACAAAGATATTTCACTTAGTAAATAGCACTCTTAACTTTTTACAGCCTCTTACAGAAAATTATTACCAAGCATAGTGCCGAATCAAAATTCGGTTCGGCACATTATTTATTGAAAATTATTCTTAACCGCTGTCCAACATTCTTCTTTCTTTGCCCATTCCCCATATAAAGACCCCGGTGCCTTATCTTTAATAAATTGCTCTACCTGAACCATCAGATCATAAATTGTAGTTTGCAACTCGTCAGATAGACCTTGCTTCTTCCATATTTGATAAAGATCTATTTCTAATTCTTTCCTATATGCTAATATGGCAAGACTGTAAGGTACCGTAATATATCTCATATCTCCAATAGAATTAGGTTTTATTCCGTACAACTTTTCTGCTGTCCTAAATAGAATTGACTTTGCCATTGCCTCTTCAAAATATTTATTATCCGGATTTTCAGGAATATTATGTACAATAAACTGTGCGTAATTTTTCTGACTTCCCCTTACAACTATATGAGGTCCGATAACAAGCTTGTCTTCCACATAGATTTCACTCCATGTATTTATTGATTTTGCCAGTTCTTCTTTCGTAAAAAACTGTTTTTTGGGGTTTTTAAGATCAAATGCCTTCAGCTTAGCTTTTGTAGTTCCCTCTCTTGACCTTGCATTTCTGTATTGACCTCTGGCTCTTTCGTAAAACCATCTGGTCTGATGGGATTGACCAGTAATAGGAGGAGCCCATATATTTCTGGATAATTTTTCAAGTTCAATGTGAAATGGTGTATTAGAACTAAGGTCAGAAATCGAAACTTTATTCTGAGTGTTGGCGTATTCAGCAATACGGCTTACGATCTCAGCAAAATTATTTTTATCTTTTATGATACTCAGTTTGACCTGAACCACAATATCTTTTATATCGGCCTTATCCTTCTTCCAAGTGTGATATATAGATGCCGTTGTCTGCCCTCCATTTACAATCTGAAGATCTTTTACAGATTCTATCAGATATCCCTGTTCTGTCTTTTTGAGTTTCAAATCGTCGGCAGTAGCAGCAATTCCATTGTTAAAAGCTAAGAACATCTGTGGCTCTTTCAGTATTGTATTTCGTATTCCTTTATTTATTTTTCCTGTAAATTGTAAAAAAGACCTCACGTTTTGTTCTAGTAATCTGGCTCCATATTGTTCATAAATTGAGACAAGTGCTTGTCCTGGGATTAAAGCCAGGTAAGACTGATATTCAGGATTATCTATATCCGCCTTAATACAGGGTACTTCAAAACCGTCCTGTTCAAAATCGATTTCTATAGGAACATATTCTTTTTCAGAAATATTGAAAAGATAATTCAAATCAATCACTCTAAAAAAAACAGGAATCTCATTTAATTCTTTTTGTGCAGGAATTTCCCCATTATAAATACCGTCGGTTAAAATAAATATATTTATTCTTACAAGGTTTTCTCTCAGTTGTATCGAGGCATTTAATGTATTTGCAAAATCAAATATCTCTGATGATTCTTCTAGGCTATCGGCATATTCTCTGTTATCGGCTTTTTTCAAAAATGAGAGTAATAATTTTGCGGCATTATCAATATCCGATTTCTGAATACGTATAGGTACTTCTGTACATTTAAATATTGTAATAAAAAGGTCGAGTGTCTCATAATTATCAGAAATGGCATAAGCATTGATTTTATGACGGTTTCTTGGTACGATGCTTTCATGAAAAGAAATCCTGACATCTGCTGTGTCACCTCCTTCTGACAAAAGAACAATAGCCTGATTAGTAAACAACTGCTCTAATGAGCCTCCTCTTTCATTTGAAAGCTGCTCTGATCGAATATCCTGTAATAAATCGGTATAAAACCGATTGAGTTCCTGTTGTGCCATTTACAAAAGATTTTTTAATATCTGCCCAGCCTCATTGTAAACCTCATTAATTAAATCATAAGGATTAAAAACAACATTTCTTTTATCTTCTTTATGCAACATTGAAAAAATACAAATACCCTTACATAAATCAGATAGAGATTTTTGATTTTTTCCTTCTCTGGGCTCTTCTGAATTGTCAGACTTTAAAAAACGGGCTATTGGTTTACATTCTGCATTCAACATTCTTTCTTCTCCACTGTATTCCACCAATATTAGGTTCTCTAAAAGCTGGAATTTATATCTGTAATCGTAACCTGTATTAGCATCTTCCTTATCAAAAAAGAGATAGACAGGGTTTTCATCCAGAACTTCAACAATAATTTGTGTTTTCACCTTGTTTAATTCTTTAAGAATAGTAAAACCTGTTTCAAGTTCTATTTTAAATATTGGAGACCTTAAATCGTGGTGCGACAGAGGGTTCAACAATCTGTTCTTAATTCTGTTTAAATCATCAATATACTTAAAATCCATCCCGTAGCTTTTAATCAGAGTTTCAAATTTATCTATCAGTTTTTGTAACCCCGTAAAGCCTGACTGAGAAATATTCTTAGCATTTGATTCTTTTGGCATGAAAAACCATACCTCATCATTTTGATTAATTGATAAATGCTTTTTTGACACAACAATATGGCTGGTATCATTATCTGATCTTGAAAAACCAGAATGTAGCATATTCTCAGGAAGAATTTCACGTAACTTTTGTTCAAATGCCTTTCGTAAATAATTTGCACACGCCGGATAATCTCCCTGTGTTAAGTAAAACCACGCTCTTTCTTCATAGCTGCCTGATTTTCTGATTAATGGTCTGTCAACCGAACTACTGTGATTATCTACATAGAATTCTGTTTTTTGCCAGCCTTCAAGATATGATTTAGCGACATTAAACCATTCTCTGTCATAAGTAGTGAGAAAAATTTGAGAACCTTTAAATGAACTACCATCTCCAAGATCATCCGAAGTGAGTATTTTCAGCAAAGGAATTCTATTATTCATATCCAGTCCGATAAAGATATCGTCTAAAAAAAGAATTCTTATTTCTGTGGGGGGAACACAGAGTTGATGAGCCAGAAATACAGAGATTGCTATAGCTGTAAGACGGGCTTCGTTTAACATATCATCATGCTCCGGCAAATCCTTACCAAAAAGTTTCACATTAAATAAAATTGCTGGATTATTAAGTGCTCCATCTATTATTTCTCCATCTATATATTGTATTTTTAAGCTACATTCCTTTTGAAAAAAAGTAAGAAGCATATTTGCTTTCATTTCAAGCGCCTCGAAAAGAGCAGTAACATTAGTATTGTAATCAGTCAGAGCTTCCTGATCCAATCCTCCACATTTAACCCAGAGATTTTTATAAGCTATTTTATTTTCTCGTTGTGCCGGTGCAGGAACAACCATGTCAGAGAATAATCCGTCTTGTCCAAGAAATAAAGAAACCAAATCGGGTTCCTGATTATCCGGTCTGAAATGTAGTTTGAGTAAATCCCTGTAACTGATAAATCCATTAGTAATGTTTGTCTGGCTAATATAGTTTGTATCAACTCCTGACTCATTATTAACCAATAGGTATTGATTACCATCAGAGGAAAACCTATGATGGCTATTATCATCAATTTCTATATCTATAAAGGGTTCATCCGAAGTATTCCCTGGTTTATAAAACAGGTTTTTATAAAATGGCTTTCCTGTGTTTGATGCAGCATTAAAAAAGTCTTTTAGAGCCCTGAATAGTGACGATTTTCCACTTCCATTTTCTCCATATATCAGTAAGTTATCTCCGTGAGGGAGATCTATCATGTAGCGAGACGACTCCTGATCCTCATTTACCAAGAATGCTCTGTAATTGCTGATATGTATACGTTTAATTTTCATTAGTCAGCGTTTTGTAAATAAGTTTGAACCTAGGAATAGTATTAATGGTATATACTGCTTTTTTCACAGTACTTAGTGGAGCATTCAATATCTGATAATAGTTTCTTATCTGCTCCATATGGTTATCAAATTGTTCGAGATTGTTTAATTCGGACAGGACGCTTAGACGATTATCTTTAAATATTCCCGGGAAATAAATCTCAAAGATAGCTACATCCAATACGTTTATAAAGTATGAGCTCAAAATGCGGCTATCTCTGGAAACCTTATCCTTTTCAAGCATTAGAATACTTTTAACTAATGATATCATCCCAATATTTTTGTGTCCTGTTGTTACAACCGGAAAGTTCTCAATCACACTTTTTGTTTTCCTATCTTTTGCTTCACTATTATAAAAAGCAAACAATGCAGAGTTAAAAAGTGCAAGTAAGTATTCGGATGCCATTTCTGGACTTCTGAACGCCAGACAGCTACTGCTGATAACAAGTCTTTGTTCAGATAAAGCAAACTTTTGTGCCTGACAAGTTATTGCTGTAGTTACAACGAATCCTTTATCTATTTGAGCTACGTTTTCATTTATTACACCTGTTTCGATGTCAGGATTAATATAATACCGATGAATATCATTTTCATGTACTAAAGGGATGCCTTCTTCTTTTTTAGCAACTATCGATAGTCTGCTTGATGTAACTCCCTGAAGAAAATCAGGTTTCCAGCTTCCATCCATCTTTTTTATCTCTCCCCACAATGCTTCCTTTTCTTCTTGCTGGTTTTCTTCAACTATGGTCACAAGAGGTTCATCCAATTCTTCTTCATCCAGTTCATCAACGTAATCCAGCTCATCAAGGAAGCGTTGGTTTACGGCATATTCAATCTTCTCATCATTTTCTATCCAAGGAAAACTTGCGGCCAAACCTACTAATGGCATTTCTGAAAATGCGGCTTTGTTTTCTTCTGGCTTAGGGTTCAACAAATAAATTAATAGTAATGCTTGCTTTTCTGGTCTGCTCTTTTTAATACGAATGGGGCTGGGCTTATCTACACGCGAAGGGTCTTTGCCATTTTTTTCTACATCTTTTTTGGAATCGCCAAGTGCATTTTCGATCTGTTCATCCGTAAGATCAATGTACTCATGGCGTGGATCGATAATGTGTGATTTATTAATGGTATAATAATTAAATTGTGTTTCTGCATCAGTTCGTTTCGTCAATCCTACTGTGACTTCTTCATTGATTTTTATTCCTTTTTTGTCATCTGTATTATTAATCAGCACTATAGTCCAGTCGGTAAGTATTCCATTTTTTTGCTGTGCTTGGATATAATCAGACATTAACCTAACATTAAATGATGGTTGTTTGGTTTGATATCTCTCCAAATAGTTCATAACCTTGCCTGCGTTACCTTTACCTCTCCATACAAAATGATTTCTGAAACGTGATTGGTTATTAGGAGCTCGATCGGGTAGACCGAGACTGTTAATAAGAGCTAGGGTGTGCGTGTAGTTTTCCAGATGAATTGGATCATTTTTCCGGAATGAATACGTCTCTTCGAGTTCTCCAGAAAGACTGAGTTCCATAATTTTTTTATAACGAAACTTATTCGAAGCTGTAATGACCAATGCCCCGGAGTGTGTACGCACTTTCAGACCATATTCGGCTGGTGTCTTATCTAGGTCACCCATGCGGTCAAATTCGGCACGCATTTCTTCTGTTGCTACTGTAATGTGTTCATACCATTCTATCACCTCATTGCTTGTAAACAACCTACATAAATCTAAATAGCCTGACCTGTAACCAAACCAACGTCCCATCTGCATTAGGGTATCATACATTTTTGATGCCCTGAGAAAGTAACTAATGGTTAATCCTTCGAGGGTGAGTCCGCGTGACAGCTTATTTCCACCTACTGCAATCACTGACAAGCCTTTCGGATTATCGTAATAATCCAACGGGCGGATGTTTTTGTGTTTCAACCGATCGATTTTTGTATCACCATGTATGGCTCTCACTTCAATCTTTGCCACTGCTGGATAGAGGTTTTTCTCTACCTGTTCCCAAGCGATAGGTTGAATGTCCGGATCATTTACAGAGCGGTTATCTATTATATCTCTTGTAGTTTTCACAAACTCATCTTTCCACAATTGTTCAAGATTTCTAATAAAATTACGATCATTGAACTCTATACGCCTGATATAATTCTTTACCTCATTTTCTACCAGAGTAGCTATTTCATCCTGCACATCAATGAATCTCGTAACATGAATCAGCATGGAGTTATGTACATTTTCTTGGCCACGTGCCAGCCTACCAGCACAGGATAAAAAGAAACATCTAATTGCCTTGTGCAAACTGTAAGGAATATCACTGGGTTTCAGATCTTTTTTATGCTTTTCGGGAATAAAGGATTCATGATCGTCTATTTTTCTAAACAGCCTTAGTGGGTGTACGTCTTTTTTTATATTTTCCAGGGACTCTATTCCAAACAATTTTTCGGGGCCTATGTAATTGGAAGGTGCAGGAATATTTACAATGAAATTCTTCGGAAAAATATCGTTACCCAGTGATAGAGGAATGTTATTGATATTATATTCAAGACCTTTTACATCATCATCAGTATATTGCTTAATAAAAATATTGGCATACGGTGTTGCAGTATAACCAATATAAGCACTTTGCTCAAATAGCTTGAGCATGGAGCGGATACAGGCATTAATACCTGATACATGGTTTTTACTAATATTGATAGATGCGTTGTCTGCCTCGTCATCAATTACCAGCAAAGGCAGGTTTTTAATTTGCTTTTTTCCATCTTCCATCATCTCACCTCTGATTGCCAACCAGCTCAGCAGGTTTTTCATTACAGATGCATTTTTCTTAATGACTAGGATAATAGGATCATTACCACGAATATTAATACCAGAGGATTCCGATGCACTTCGATTAAAATCTCCGTTTATTGTATTGGTAGTGAGTGAGTGTGCGGCAAGGTTTGGATTGATTTTGCCAACACCAATTCTGTTGGTAGTCTGAGTAAAATTTCTCGCCATTTGTGTGTCAAAACCCAGAAATCCTTCATCTACCCTCAACTGTGTTTGCGAACGCAGTGAATTGTGAATACCTGCAAGTACAATAATGAGTTTATAGCCTGCATCGGCAGCCTTGCACATAAGCCCTATATAGTTGCCCGTTTTTCCTGACTGTACGTGACCTACAATCAATCCCCGTTTATCAAATGGGTGTATATTATGACCGGGACGGATTAAGCGATCTAGTACATCATCAGTCAAATTATCCAATTGATTGATGGTATCAGGCGCATAATTTTTCTGTTCCAATAACATACGATACCTGTTCCAGAAGTTCCACTTAATTTCAGCCTTTACGCTTTTTACCCACGGTTCTGGTTTTTTATCATCCAGAATACGGTATTTGTCGGAAAAAACAGCATAAAGTGCTTCAAGTTGTTCTTGTAAAGTATGTTGTTCTGTTTCAGAAAGATTAAACAGTTGATTTACTTGTGTTATTTTTTGCCTTATAAAATCTGCATTGATGCTTTCTGTAGCTACAGAAAGCATTGTAATACAAATTTGTCTGGCCTGTTCGAAATTGGTCATAGACATTCAATTAATTCCGGATACTCATTAAATGGCTCAATCAGCAATAATCTGCTTTTCGTCTGTTCCGGTGTGTTAGTATTCAATAATGAGTTATATACTGTTTTCAGCAATTCTTTCAGCTCACTGGAAGCCGCTGCTTTTTCAAATGGTCTCAAAAATGAATCTGGATTTTCGGACTCATTAATAACAATCAATGGAACCGGTAATGTTTCTTCCAACAATCTGATAAGCGGTTTTATAGCTTTCAGATCCATTGATGAAATGAAAGGATGTTCCTGGTTTATTTCGTAATAACGCTTTCCACCCTTTTGTTTTTCTATCCAGACTGGCTGAAAATGCTGTGTTGCAGAATTCCGTTGAACGACTTTACCTCTGTGCCTGTAAACCTCAACAGCCTGAGCTCTTACCAGAGATGCATAAGCTTTCAGATTGTCTTTGAGTCCGAAAGGGGCTCTTGCAACTGATTTTTTAATATCAATCTGCCATTCTCCATCCAGACTATTTGGCAAGTCAATCATAATTCTTGCAAGTTTGAAGTGCTCTTCTTTCCTGAACAGTCCCAGCCATTCACCATTAACCAGCATCCGTTCATTCCTGTATACGTAAAATCCCTGCTGTGCATTCCACCCTCTTACACCTTCTGCATTTCTAAATTCTTCCTGTGTAAGTTTAGATTTATGAGGTAACACAAAGCCCCTGACTTTTATTTTCCCATTATGTAGTGGTTCCTCAGGAAAATTTTGTGTTGCTGTATGTTTTATCAGGAAAGGGTTCCATGCTTCAACTTCCCTATCACTGAAAAATATTTTTATTTTATTACTTTCTATATATCGGTGAAAAACAGTTGCAATATGCTTTTTGACTCGCTCCATTGTCTGGAGAAATTTATCGTAAGCTTTTTGGTTATTAGTTGCTATTCCTTTCAACAAATGATCCATATCCTGCCAGACAACAATGGTTCCGGAAGATAAATTTTGAATTTGTTCGTTCCAGTTCCCATCTGGTAATGAAGCAATAAGTTTCCACTCTTTTGCATAATGATACACATAGTCGAGATCCCATGTCCAGAAAAAGGGTTCTTCTGATTTCTTTTTAGAAATGACAGAATACTTTCTGCACTGTGAGAATGAGGCTGTTTTCAATCCCAGACCAAAACGGCCGAGGTCATTTACATCCCGATCTTCATTCGGATCTCTAGATCCTGGACGCATTGCGTTGATCAATTCATCATTCGTCATACCATAACCATCATCTTTCAATGAAAATGTAGTATTTGCTCCTTTCCAATCAAAATCTATCCATATATTTTTTGCTCCTGCCGATATTGAATTATCCAATATATCCGCAACAGCAGCTTCCATACTATACCCCACAGCTCTGAATGATTCGAGCATGTTAACTGCAATTGGTGCAGCATCAGCAGTTTTATATTTTGAATAATCTGAACTCATATTTAGGTCAATTGGTTTAATATTAAAATCTTAATAGCGCTCTACATTACTTATTTGAAGTACTTTTCTTTCAAAACTGTAAGCCTTGATAAATCCCTTTCCATTTCATATTTTGAATTCATACTTACTACATTTTTTTTTCTTAAAGCAATAGCATCTATTTTATCATATAAAGTTGAATCTATTACACTAGATGTAAAAATCCCGTAACCATCAGCATTATACTGTTCTATAATGTCAGAGATATCTAATACTTTTGAAGCAGCAAGTGACTTATTTTTCTGAAGAAGCTTACATTGAAAAATAAATTTTTTTGGGATATGTCCTATCCGTGGTGATGTAAACACAACTATATCACGTCCTCCATCTCTACTACGAGATTTACCCATCTTTTGAATAGTTTTATTATCAAATCTGGGGTCATAATAAATTAAGTCATAACAAAGCTCCTCAAAGGACTCATCGTCCAACATTTCCCATTCGCATTCAATATTTGCTTTTAAACCAATTAAATTACCTGTTGTAAACATTATTATGGAAGCTTTTTGATTAATTTGTAATATCTCATTAAAGTTTAACTTAATGCAATCCCAAAACAAAACTTTATAACCTCTATAGTGAAACAATATAAAACTAACCTGATGAGACACTTCGACATATAGATCTGAATTAATGTGTGACATCCAATTATGTTGATCTGAAAAATCACGTTCGTTCTCAAACACTTGGGATATACATTGAAAAGCCTTTAATAAGGAACTAAAGGGAACACTAAAAATATACTTTTCACCTATTACATAATAGCTGCCGTTCAAAGATAACATACCTGCTTTTTCAAATGATTTTCTAGGAATCCTGACCTTTGAGTATCGACTTAGGATAGTTTTGATATCACTCTGCGGTGGTATAATCCAAGATTCGGTAGAAACATAGAAATCTTGTTTAATATTTTGTGAAGAACTACATCGCCAAAAACCAAAAACATGATCTGGATCGTATTTTATAATTTGATCAAGAAATTCTTTCGGATTATCATAATTACACTCTTCTTCAAAATAAGCTCCGTTAATCAAATTAGCTAAATAATCATCCGCTAAATGAGGAAAGTGCAAAGTTCGAGTTTTAATCTCAGATCTATAATTTTCAAGCAAGTCTACGAGATCTAGTTCACACTCCTCAATCTCCTCATATTGTAAGGCTAAAACCATCTGATATAAATAAGTACTTAATAATTGTACATCAAATGATGTTATCTTAAACTGTGCTACTGGTCTGTGATAGTTAATTGTACAAACTTTATAATTTGATACCGTCCCAAACTTAGCAACGGACTCACAGATAAAAGATGCTTCTAAATAATAATCAGCTAGGTCACTGTAATGAGATGCTCCTTCTATCACCTTTTGAAAAAGAAAACCTTCTTTATTATTTTCCAAAAACGTAAGGATGTCGTGAGGTCGCAATTCATCCGAAGTAGCAAAATCAATATTAAAGCATTCTAACTTAGACATACAAACAACAATTTTATTTAGACTATTTGATCAAATACAGCTTTAACTATTTTTCCAATTTGAAAAGCCAAATAAGGGGGAACCGCATTTCCGACTTGATGATATTGGTTTGTACGTCCCCCGAAAAAATAATAATTATCAGGAAATGTCTGAATACGAGCCGCTTCTCGAACAGTTAAACTACGTGCTTGTGACGGATCATAATGAATAAAATAATGCCCATCCTTAGAGATATGACTAGTTACTGTAGTAGCTGCATCATCTGGCAACTGTACCCTAAATCTATCATTAAATTTACCAGACTCTGCATTTTCATGATCAGGAAGAAGGCCATTTCCCGCACTTTTATAATCCATCATTTTAGGGAAAGTTCCCCTTTTCATAGTAAACGTAGCCGCAAAATAATAACGATAGATATCTTGCAAAAGATGTTTCCTCGATTCATGATGAAGAATACCATTAAGCTTTCTATCATAATACCAATCTTTCAATATATGATTATCATTAAGGTCAAATTCATCTGTCGCAACATAATCCTTTCCTAAAGAAGAGGCTAAATCTGATTCACACAACGAATAATTTGAATCGAACATATCTCGCAATTGCTTATCAAATGACAACAGTTTATCCTTCCAAATATTAAAATTATCAGTCAATCTATTATATATTCTTTTCTTCTTTCTGTTCCCCCTCTCATCAAGTATCCACTCAAAATCAAGATATTCTCTTGTTAAACCACTTCGTAGCTTAGGTAAATTATTTATAACATTTCTCACTGTTTCAAGTGGACTTCTTTCTAAAATATTAGGAATTACATTTATATCGTCCCTAATTCCTAAAAGAATAACGCGATGTCGCTTCTGAGGAACTCCATAATTTTCAGATTTTATTAAAAAATCTTGAGGCTTAAAATATGGTTCACCGGTAATTAAATCGTATTCATTAGGTAAAGATGATAATGAATAGATATGGTATCTAACTCTATCAATCTCTATCTCATCTACAAAAGGTTTAGTTGGATCTTGAAGGTCACTTAAAATGTTTGAAAAAATACTGTTATCTTCAGTTTTAGCAGATAAAAGCCCTTTAACATTTTCCATAACAAAAATAGCTGGTTTATGAACTGCAATTATTCTTAAATATTCTTTGTACAGCCCAACGCGCTTATCTTTGGTTTCATCCAAAATTGTTTCCTGTCTTCTTGATCGTCCTACTAAAGAATATGCTTGACAAGGAGGTCCTCCAATAAGCACCCAGTTTCTTTCATTATTTAATGCATCACTTATACGCTCATCAATTCTTTCATTAGAAACTCCATTTGAGTCACTTTCATCAGGAACCCCTAAAGTCACACACCAAGCCTCATCATCTGCGCACTGGTATTCCACAGGATAAGCATTATATAAATCATCTAATGATATTATACCCTGAACAAAATCATAATACTCCTGAGGATATTGGTCATCAGCAAATTGCCTACAAAAACTTCTTAAGCGCAATGTCTGATGTGCATACTGATCTTTTTCAATAGAAAGTTTAATTTGAAATACGCGATTATTATCTTCATCCAATACTGATGAAAACCCCTCACCAAGGCCCCCTGGCCCCGCAAATAAATCTACAATTGGAATTGGCATCTATTCGAAATCTTTATGGTTAAAAAAATCTTTAACAGATGCACCCAAGGTTACAATCAGTTTTTCTAGATTGATTATGGAAATATTTCTTTTACCATTTTCAACTTCACTTATATATGTCTTATCTACATCAGATTCATAGGATAACTTCTCCTGTGTCAACCCCTTATCAGTTCTTAAATTTTTAAGATGTTTACCAATTTTCTCTTTTATATCCATAGTGCAAACTCGTTAATTTTCGACTATAAGTCAATCGGATATAAGTGAACATTTAAGATTTATTATAGCAAATAGTAAAGGGATATCAGGCGAGATAAATGTTATGAAATTTTAAAAACTAAGAATGAAATAGAACTGTTTAAAATTCTAATTTTATAGACAATTCTCATAAAGATTCTTGTAGCTAATCTCATCTTACTTTTATAAAATAAGTGTACAATTATAAATTAAATTTGAAAAATACGGGAACCCGTAAACTCTAAAGATATCAATTAATACCTTTATCAATAAGTAACTATATTCTTTAAAATTACAAGCATCTACATAATCAGAGTTAGCATGGCTTTTTAAAGAATAGTATTTGATTTTAAAATAAAATTCACCCAAAATGGCTTGGAAAGAAAAAAAGTACAAAATTGTACAATTAAAACATGGAATTGAACACCCTTTTGAAATTCTACCCGGAGAATTCGATATGGAAGAAGATGCAATTAAATATTTAAAAGAGTTTAATCCCGATAGACATTCGCAATTTATGATTGTACCAATACTGATTTTCACACCCAATAATTAACATATAAATATCATTTTAATTGGTAATATTTTCGGAATTTAATACCTTTTTATATATAGTATCATAATGATACTATAAAATATTACTATATTTTATAATTATCCAAAACGCTAATTTATTACCTATAACTAATGCCAATAAGCGCCAAAATCCTGCAAAAATTGCAAAATGCTAAAATTGAAATTGAAATTGAAGAAATTGAAGAGACCTCTAAGTTAGATATAATAAAAAAAAATGGCAAAGAAGCTACAACAAAGCATTATGCTAAAATCCCCTGTGAAAGGGAATTCACCTTACTTAATCTAAAAGAAGATATTGAAGCTGACTTTTACTTAAAAAGTAACTTTGAAAAATACAAATATATTAAGGATTACGAAGCAATTTGGTCAACGGAGGAAAAAGTTATCGAATGCGAACTAGAAAATACAAGAAAATTTTTGGGCTTTACCTTACTAAGTAGAAATCTTCATAGAATATTTGGTGAGAATGAATACAACTCGGAAGATTATAATAGGTATGAATTTGACAATTCTGAGGTAGGAATAAAAATTAGTATTGGTCATGCAAGTATCGAGTATGCACTTTTAGCATGTAAATCTGGGGCATACTCTAATTTCAGCTTTAATAGGAGAAAAATAACTATCAGAATTGAAAATATCAGCATTCCAACACATGAAAAAGCACAAAAAATTTTAGAAAAAATAGGAAATTCGTTACTTTTTAAGATTGATATGACTCTAAATTTAGGACTAAAATTAGCTCAAGATAGGAGTTTTAAAAAATCTTTCAATAAGAACCGAAAATCAGAATTTTTAGTAGATAAGTCATTTCCAATTTACGAATATGATAAGGAGCCTATTTCATTATATTGGTATGCAAAATCTGCATATGAAATGCCTTTGTTACAATTTCTCGCACTATATCAAATTTTAGAATTTTATTTCCCTATATTTTCACAAAAAGCTGCTCATCAACAAATTAAAGATCTTATCAAGGATCCAAGATTTAATGCTAATAAAGATTCAGACATCACAAGGATTATTTCTGCAATTTCTTTAAACAAAAACCGAGAAGGATTCGGTACTGAGTTAGAGCAATTAAAGGCGACAATAAGTAGTTGTGTAACTGACGACGACATTAGAGAAGTTATCCAGCAAAATGATATGGTTGATTTTTACAAAGAAAGGAAGTCGAAAAAAATTTCAAATAAAACTTTTAACCTTGAAAATAAATCTACCAATTTAATTAATGAATCTGCAGAAAGAATATATGAAATAAGATGTAGAGTAGTACATACTAAAGCTTCGGAAAAAAACTATGAACCTTTGTTACCTTCTTCACCAGAATTAAAAGACTTAGGAAATGATATCACAATAATCGAAATGATCGTAAAAAAAATCATGATATCAACCTCTAGATTATTAACAATATAAAATCAACGAGAAAAGTAATTGTGATGTTTTTATATTATTAAAATTTTTCAAATAAATAATATAGTAATTAAAATTACACATTTGCTTAATGAAGTTGGCAATAACAATTGTATAAACAATGATTAAAAAATAAACATACAATAGCTATTTACAAATAATTAATATTTTGACATGCTATTTAACAGCAAACTACTATCCACAGAAGAATTAAGCAATTTACAATATAAATCCTCAATTAAAGGAAGTTATAGTACAATGCAATTTGTTTTAAGATTAAATGAAAACGTTAGGTATAATCTGAATGAATCGACAGAGTTTGATTCAGATAAAAAACAAGCATTTTCTACATACTTACATGAAACTATACATTGGTGGCAACATATAGGTTCAAATTTCGGATTTATATTAAACACGTCATTTCCCGCACTTGCAGTAGAATCAATTAGTCCACTTAACAATATCATAAAGCAGGGAATAAAAGTAAAACCGATTTTGGATTATGAAAAAAGTTATTTCGAAGAAAATGGATCAGCTGATATTGCTGATGTAAATATTATAGTAAATAATTTCTATGATATTGAGTACGCTAAATTATTTTGTTTAGATAACAAAACAATAATGGATATTGCTGATGACAGAAGATTTTTTTTATCAATGGGTCATTGTTTTAATATATTATGGACAAATGCTTTACATGTCTATAAAGATACCATTGATCACGACTTTAAATTTATACCAAATTATGATAATTGGGTGAATGAATTTAAAAATCTTGAACACAAGAAAGTCGATGGATTTTATCCAGATTCCAAGCTTCACTACGCGCCATTAGGTATACGTCAAATTTTTGAAGGTCAAGCTGTTTTTAATCAAATAGTTTATTTAAAAAATGCTTTCAAGGAAAATAATATTATTTTTAAAGATTTTATTGATCAAGGTATTTTACATGGAATTTATCTAGAAGCATTTGATCACTTTCTAAGAATACTAAATGAAGAAAGACCCATATTTGTTGAAGATAGCCTAATATCGTTATTTCTTTTATCATGTGACCTTTCAATAAATCCAACAAATGGTTTTCCACTGGATATTTACGATTTCAGAGGTTTTATTAATAAGAATAATCCCGGATTACGATTTATAAGTATATGTTCTTTTATATCTAAAAAGAAAACATATTTTTTAGAAAAATGTAAAATACCATCTAAAGAAACTTACATCGAACTATCGAAGATGATAAGTGAAGCTCTGGGGTACAAATGTCCATACCAATCATTATCAGTATATACAGAGTGGTTAAAAAATGACAGTATTAAGGAACTATTAAAAGAAGAAGAAAACCACAAGTATAAAACTGAAAACATGCCATTTCGCCTATTTTTAGCGAAATTTATTAAAATACAACTGGATAAAAAGGATTTTCCTGAAGTATTTTGTTGGATTGGGCATTATATGTCTACACCGAATAATAATTATGTAAAAATATTATTTGAAAATCACAAAGCTTTGTTCACAGATGCTGAAGATGGTGAAATAAAACCAATAATTCGTGAAAAAATTTCAGAAGAGAACTTGTTAGAAACATTCAATCAATTTTATCTTAATACAATGCTTTTTGAGTTAATTCTTAAGTGGATTAGTGAAGATGGTGAGTTCAAATTTGATTACAAGTGGCTAATGAATGAAAGAAATGAAGAGATAATTCCTAGACTAAAGGAAGAGTTTAAAAGAATGTTTGGTATTGAAATTGATGAAATCTCCCACTTACATTGTAACCAATGAAAACACTCTCTAAATAGCGGATTAAAAAAAGTTATTTTAGTATCTGGATTTTTTCACAAAAATCCAGATACTTGTTATTGTCTCGTCCTGAAAACACTTTAAAAGTATACAATGTACTTTTCCTATCTAAAGCTTGGAATTATAAAAAATTAACAACAATAAAACAAACTTGAATAATGAGTAAAAATCAGAAAAAAATAGATGCTATGATCAAAAAAAGTAAAAAGCGAGATACAATACAGGGATGCGCATAGCGAGCTAGCCCCATTAAACTTTCTTATAGTCAACCCATATATCAATATTGCATAGGTTAAGTTTTCAGAATAACAACGTGTTCATATTTTACTAAATATTACATTATCCATAATTCTATTTATTTAAATTAGATATTACATCTACGTTAAAACTATAAAAGTTAAATAATATAACATAACTTTCTGCCTCGTTTCTTTCCATTTTATTACGTAAATTCATATCATGCAATTTTATGATGATGACTCAGAAAAAATTCATGTTCCCCGCTTTGAAGAAAAAGCCGGTTTCTACACTAGCGCAAAACGGAGCAGGAATATGTCCAGAATTAGGTCCAAAAACTCCAAACCTGAGCTGATATTAAGAAAAGCATTATGGTCAAAGAATATCCGTTTCCGACTTCATGATAAATCTCTTCCAGGGACACCAGATATTGTCATCAAAAAATATAAGCTGGCTATTTTCGTAGATGGAGAATTCTGGCATGGATACGACTGGATAAATAACTGTAACCGCATCAAATCAAACCGGCTATTCTGGATACCAAAGATCGAAAGAAATATGCAAAAAGATGTCCGCACCAATCGAGCCTTACGTAGCTTGAACTATACTGTATTCCGGTTCTGGACACAGGATATCATCAAGAACCTTCCAATTGTACTCAATCAGATTGAACTGTTCTTAGAGACAAGAAGGCTGTGGAAGTAGTGACATTTTTTAAGATAGAAATAGTTTAGAAAATTAAAATCTACCTGATAAATTATATTTTAGAATTTTAATCCTCCACAATTTGTTAAATGTGGAGGATAATCAAAGAACCAATGTCATATGAATCTATGATAGGTTGCTAAAGATGGCATATTAAATCGCAACAAATTCTTTAGCTAAGACTGCGAGTGCTTTATCTATGGTCACATTTAAGCTTTTGCAAACTGATTTAAGATCATTGATCGCGGCATCAGAAGATTTATTTGAATGCCATAAAGTCGTATTCGGTAAATAGTAAACTTTAGTTTGTCCGTTAAAACTAAAAGATTCTGAATACCCCAATTCTTTCATTTTATCTTTCACTTGTGAATGTTGTGTGTCGATATCATATGATATCACAATTGTTGAAACTGTTGTTCCCATAAAAATTATATTTTTTAAATGAACCCTAAGAAACTACAAAACAACTTAGTTTACTTATGGAAAACCGTATAAAACATAGTCAAAAAAAACATGTCGGTTTTTCTTTATTAAGAATATCTAAATATTACAAAAGTTAAGCTTAAAAGATTCAAAACTTACTTAAAAATAACTATCATAATCTGCAAATCGAAAAGAGATACTTCTTTAATGCGAATATCTTTGATAAGATGAGGCTTCCAACAATTGTAAAACATGATTAATCGTTTAAAATTCATTCTAAAAACCGGTGAATTAAATATTAGTTTGTTTTAATTACACATTTAACAAAAAAATGCAAGGGTTTTAGAAATTTATCCAAAAACATAGATACTTTTCATAAACTAAACCTCGCATTTTTAGTTTGTTTCGAATTTTCAAGAAACATTTTAAGATATTATACGGGAATGATTATTTTCCTTGCTGTCTCTTGGGAGGTTTTAACGAAGGAGTATTACCCGGTGTTTCTTTATTATCACGTTGCCTTCTGTCTGGTTTCCCTGTTGAAATTGCTGTCCTTTTTGGTCCTGGTTTTAGTGCCATAATTTTAAAATTTAAGTTAGTATATAGATTTAATAATTAATGTTGTTTATATTTCAGTAATAGTCTTCAACAATTTACTCTGCAACTTGATAAATTTTGCAGACTGTGAAATAGATAAATCTCCTTGTGCATTTTCAATTTTCTCCTGCAAATCGGTTGCTTTTTGCATATATTCTGCATATTGTGCTATCGCATTTAAATCTCCATTTTTTGCTTTTTTCATCAATACAACATAATGATCAATGTAGTCTTCATAACTTTTCAATAAAGCATCCCAATTTTCATTACCTTTTGATGAACTAGCAGTTGTTACAATTTCTTCTTCTGCATTGTCAGATTCTTCATTGGCATCATGATCATTTTCTGAGTTTGAACTTTCAATAACACCTTCTTTATCGGCAGAGATCTCTGCTATATCGGACGCTAAACTTTTACTTGTTAATTCTGTTTCGTCTGCCGATTGGTCCTTATCTTTATGATCGGAATTTCCTCCGCAAGAAATATGTATTGCAGAAATTAGAATAGCTACACATACAATTGATTTATTAATATTCATCATGTATATTTTTAGATTGGATTAGTTTTTAATGATTGTTAATAGTTCGCGACTGTCTCTACAATCTGCTCGGAGTATTTGTATATATCGTCTAACGATTGGAGATCATATTTCACTTCCTTTTTCTCTTTATCGAACAATCCAATACGTAGGCGATTAGGAGTGAAATAAAAGCGACAAATCGGCTTCCGGTTATTATCATCGAGCAGTATACCACAATAAGACTGGTTGTCGCGCATAAAAATACGCCCTACTTCAATGTCTTTGCGCAAAATAGACTTCACGACTAAGAATCCATCAATCTCCTCTTCTGTTGTTACAATAACCGCATCATGCTCAATCGGAACTGCGGATGCATTTTGTTCCTCAACTTCAGTTTCTTTTTTAAGCGCACTTTTGAGTCGTTCGGCTATTTGGTCATTAATGATTTGGGTAAATACCCGTTTCACAAGAGGAGTGAATTGTTCTAATACTTTTGCCGTTACAACACTGGGATATACTTGTCTGGTAAAAAATCGAACAAACTCATCACTAGGATTCTGTATTTCGGAATTAGCTAAAATGGTCAATTCATTAAAATATTTTAAATCGCTGGCTACACTAGAAATGCTTTCTAAATCAAATACTGTTTTATGGAATTTTTTTAATTCGGACACTTCATTGTCCTTGATATCCATAATCTTGAATTCGAAGAAGGGTTTTTCATCCATCTTATTGGCGGTAACAAGATCTGTATAGAAACGATACTCAATACCATTGGTCAATAGTCCAAACTTGGCTTCTGTAGTATGAAAATAACGGAAAAGCTGTGAGTTGTGTGGATCTAGGCCATCAGCAAAATGCTTGCACTCAATCAAAATAACAGGTTTTTCGTCACGTAAGATCGCATAATCGACCTTCTCACCTTTCTTAATCCCAATATCAGCTATAAATTCTGGTTGTACCTCAAAAGGATCAAAAACATCGTACCCTAATATTTTTAGGAATGGCATCACGAGTGATGTTTTGGTAGCTTCTTCGGTTTTGATTTGTGGTAAAAGTCGATCTACTCTTTTCGAGAACTGACGAATTTCATCTTTAAAATCCATAATAAATTATTTTGTGTTATATAAATTACATTCGTGAGAGTACTTGCTCTTTTTTAGAATTGAATTCATCTTCTGTAATCAATGCATTTTCTAGCATTCTTTTCAATTTTGAAAGAGTTTCAAGAGGATCTTCACTTTGTACCGGAGCTACAGGAGCAGAGTTAACAGGAGAATTGATGACAATACCTCCACCTGCTAATGCGCGTTTATCTTCAAGGTCGCGAAGTCTTCTCTCATCTTTCTTCATCTCCTCCATTTCTTGTGCAAAACGATATAATTTTCGTGCCTGCGCCTTAGGTATATCTTCCATTATATCAGTTTGTCCCGTAGTGGTCTTGATCGTAATATCTGCAGCAAATATCCCTTCACGCAGATGTACATCCATTACTTGGATCCACGAAAAGTCAGTAAAACTTAACGATAATCCGAAGGATTTTGGGCGAATAAGAATAATACGACGATCGGTCAGTACGATACAATCTGGAGAAAAATTTATTCCAATGGTCTTTTTTTGTACAGCGATGTATTTGATCTCTTCATTTTCTGTACAGAACTCTTTAACCTTTGGTAACACCTTCTCAATTACTTTAGGATCTTGCTCCTCTGAAATTAATTCCTTTATTGAAATCATGATTAATTGGGTAGAATTTAATTAAGAAAACAATCTCCCCTATTCCTGAGAAGAGTATCGTTTCTGATACTCCAAAAGTAATAAGTAACCTAAAGGGGTAGTTACGGGATACCATAACGACAGAAAAAATTTAAATGATACTTTTGACATCATTATTAATCTGATTATTCACGACTAAATAACTAAAACATGTATAATTCATGCGCCTGGTGCAATAAAGAAATCCAGTCTGGAAAAGAAAAAAAGAGTTATAAAGGGAAAAGTTTTCCAATGAAAGTCCTAACGCTCTTTTTTGGAAAATCCTATTGCTGTGAAAGGTGTCGCAATTCGGCAGAGAAAAGAAAAGGAAGAAGGTAGATAAAATAAAACCTCTATATGAAAAGTACTAATCGAAAATGGAGCTTTCTATTCAGTTCTCTTCTCCTGATATCATCTCCGATAACTGGATGCCAATCTAAATCAGAAGATTACAAACAGAAAATGCTGGGATTTTCCGACAATGGGACAGCCGAAAGTAAACGCATCTCCAAGGACATATACCTCGTAACCAAGGTATCTGATGGGGATACCTTCTGGTGTAAAAACGATCGAGAGCAGCGAATCAAAATTCGTCTTATCGGAATAGATGCACCAGAGCCCCGCAATTATTTTCGGATGAAAGAGCAGGCTTTTGGCAAAGAGGCTTCCCAATACGCAAAAAATCTTCTTCTACATGAAAAAATCAGACTGGAATTTGATGTGGATTCTATGGATCAATTTGGTCGTACACTAGCTTATGCTTATCTGCTTGATAATACTTTTGTAAATGAAAAAATTATCAAAGATGGGTATGCGGTCCTGATGACGATTGCTCCGAATGTAAAATATGAAAAACGTTTCTTTGAGAGCCAAAAATATGCTCGGGAAAATAAATTAGGTTTGTGGGCAAAACCAATTACAGAATGAATCTAAAAAATCTTAAAATTATTTTGATATGCGGATTGATCTTAGCATTACTTCCCTTACCTTATGGCTACTTTACTGTACTTCGTGTATTTTCATGTGTCGTATTTATCTTGCTCATATTAAATATCCCTAAGAGCAAAAGAAAGAGAAATAATAAAGAACTCATTATCTATTTAATATTATTACTCCTATTTCAACCTATTCTAAAACTTCCATTAGGACGGACAATCTGGAACATCGTTGATGTCTTTACTGCAATATGGTTACTACTGAATCTGAATAGCAAGAAAAAGAAATGACAGCATTAAATTAATGCTGTCATTTCTTTTTCTGTCATTGCCACTCTTATAATTTACGATTCGAAATCTTAGGAACGATTTGTATAATAAAACGTTGGTTATTATCTTCATTATCAATCTTACGTCCTACTCCCCCCCATCCATTGCCAGATAGCTGTAAATCTATAAGTTCTCCATAAGCTTTCTCTTCAAAATCTATCCCTTCTTTTTTCCAAAACTCCCAAAGGGCGTATGCACGATTATAACTCAGGTCGTACTCTTTTTTCATTCCAATAGGAGAAGTATCTGCACTATAGAGTTTTGATGCGTATCCAGATATGATAACTAAATAAGATACCTTCTCTTTATTCTCCCGGTTTTGTTCTTTAGCAGAATTGACAACGTCATCTAAAACTTGTTTAAGCTTTTTACCGGCATTAATAATATTAGTTTTGGTTTCTTGATATCTTTCCAAATTACCATCCATAATCTCAAACTTGGAAGGTTTAAATTTAACATCGAAGCTAAGTAAAAAACGTTTGTACTTGTCCTCGTAGGTAAATGAACTATTGTCCTTTAAAGGCATGAGCGAATTTTCGACTTCTTTATAAACTTGTAATTGTTCATCTTGTGCAATAATGGTATTTCTATTGTTGACATATGTAACAACAAATAAGACCAGTACAATAAAAAACAAACTTGTCATCAAGTCAGAAAATCCAACCCAGAAAATATTATTTCCTTCTTTTTTAGCCATCGTTTACTTCTTTTGGAAAATACGTTTAAAAAAGCTTTCGTTATTTTTTTCAACTTCTTCTTTGAGCTTATTGACAAGGTTATACATAGAATTTAATTTACTGATTTCTTCCTTTCTATCTGTCACATTGGAAACCTTACTATTTACCTCATTAAGTGTGCTCACAATCGTTGATATTTGTTCTTTGTTCTGATGGATATCTAAACCTAATTTGTTCACTTGATCAACATGATTAACTTGCTTAGTGAGCATATCAGATTGATGCTGATCAAATCCTTGTTTTATCTCAGGTAATACGGTAAGATTATCCAAAAGATCAAATTTGTCAAATTTGGTGACATTTTCAGTATAGGCTTTTTCCAATAATTCATGCTGCTGATTAATCAAGTTAACGAGACCTTCACGCTTCATAATGACATGATTTTCGAACGATTTTAACGTATCATCCAGGTTATCATCTACTCTGAGAATCATCTTTTGATAGCGACTGGACATGTCATCTAAACTTGAAAACTGCTGCTTTAAAAAGGATATAATTGAATTGGTATCATCAACCCGTGAATCAATTTTATTGGCTATCCCTTCAAAGTTATTGGCGCGATCCAGTAATTTTGATATACTATCGCTCAATGCTCTGGTTTCACCTAAACGGCTATTAAGGCTTTCGACAAAGACATTAAATTTATCAAAGTTATTGGTTGCTTTTTCAAGTCTTAATAAAACATTGGCATTCAGCTGTACGAAATCATTCGCATTGAGTTGTTCCAATCTTCCTAAAACAGTATCCTGAACTTTTAACGTTTCATAATTCTTTTTAAACAAATAACTCAATGTATTAATATTGGCTGTAAACTCCATATTAAAGGAATTCATAGTATTCGTCAACTTCGTAACTGAAGATCCAAAATCTTGACTAACGACAGGAAGAAGATCTGTCTGCACAAAATTGTAAAACCCATTTTTATTTAGTTCTACTGTTCTTTTTGCTTTTTTAAATGAATTTAAACCAATAAATGAGGTAATAAATAGTCCCAAAAAACTTGAAATCATTGCAATACACACAGCTAACAAAAAGTCATTCAATTCTAATTGTTTAACAGCACCAGATGTACCTGAATCATCAGTACTCCAAAGTTTGATCAACATAGTGAAAAGACCAAATATGATACCAACGATCGTAGCCATTAAACCTAAGTAAAGCGGCTTATTAATGGTTTCTTTGATTTCTTCCTCTTCTACGTTCACATTACGCTCAACTAGATCTTTTACGATACTGAAATCTGCAATACCGCCATTGTTTTTAAGCAAATAGATATTTAGAGATTCAATAATCTTATCAAAGTAAGTCCCTGATGTACTACTGGGGTTGATTAATGTTACATTTACAGTTCCTTCTGAACTGATTTCTGTATTTTCTTCATTTTGTAAACTTTGAAATATTTCGGCAACTTCACCTTCTTGCAATAAACTTTTTGAAACAGATAATTTTTCTGTCTTAAAATAATCGTGACGCGGAATAAATCGTTCAAACTGACGGATAGCTTCTTTAAGTGCGATACCTGTCTTCACCTGTTGAACAACAAAATAGCCAACAACTAATAATTCTAAAATAATATGAACCTGACCCATCGTGGTTAAATATATTTGATATTAATTTTTTCTATAACCTGCAACCTATTTTCAACTTTCTGAAGCCTGCCAACTTTAGATTCTTGAACAAAAGACTTTGCACCAGGAAAGTAATTATTCAATGATTCGCAAAAACCATCAATATAGCTATCACGATGTTGTAATGAGTTTGTAATGGCGTCCAGATTTGATTCATCCAAGCGAAAATAATATTCATTATCACGCATTGAGATAATATAAGGTGTACGTCTATCTTTTTTACTGACAGACTGAAGGTCTTGAAAAGCTCCACCAGTCATACAATTCCCGACGTATTCCTGCTGCTGAGGAACTGAAAGAATTATCGGTTCCGAAGGAGTCTCCACATCTTGGTGAATTACGGATTCTATTGTCTCAACAGTTGATGAAGATTCAGTCGAAACACTTCCATCTACAGGAACTACTTGATTAGACTTTACATCATTCGCATCAACTTTTTTGTTCAATTCCTCGATCTTTCGCACCAGTTCTTGAATCTGCTTTTTTAATGTATCAATATCTGATTCATTAGATCTACTTAAGGTTGAAGATACTTGTGGTCTGGACGTTTGACTTTGATTCAAAGACTGTTTATCCAGAAATTTGATTCTGTTTTCTAAATCAGAAATCGCTCCTTTTTGATTATTCGATTGGATTATCATTGCGACCAGGAGAAACAAAACTGTCACCCCTAATCCGATAACTACATATTGCAACGTCATATCAGACATTAAAAGTGTTTGACTATCAATATCACTCTGTTGAGCAAATGCAGAGCTTGGTTTGATTGCCAATAGCAGTGCTACAATTATTAAACTTTTGTTTATTTTACCAATTTTCATCTTCTTGTAATTTATTTAACATTTCACCTAGCATACCGCGAACGATGTGGAAAGACAGATTATCCGATACCATATCTGTCATCGAAATCTGTTTGAGTCGCTGTGCGAGACCTGCTTCCAGAAATTCAATGGCAACCTTCTTATCTAGTAGGATACTTTCAAATTTTCGTTTGAGATCATAATCGATACCAAAATCATTCTTATAATTAATCCCTGGCAGTTGAAGGAACAAGGAAACAAACTCCTTATAAGCTCCAAATACACTTTCATTAAATTGACCTTTTAGATCCTCGTAATTCAATGGATTATCATTAGATATAATGGTTCCTTCGTTATCTCCTAAATAACTTCGAAACTTTTCATCGAGACTATTCATGGAAAGTTCTGCGAGAATCTCTTCTCCTTCTTCCAGTACATTTATTGCTCCTTTTGAAGTCAGTTCTTTTGGATTATCCGGCACCAATACCTTTACTCGCATTTTGTCGGGAGATTCATGCAATCCGTAAACAGCATTAATAATTGCAGTTGCATATGTGACAATACTTTCCTTTTTAATAGTCTTATCAATAATCGATAAGAATTTAGATCCTGTTCCGGAAAAGGTCAAGTAGCTGGGGGCAGGTATATCAGCAATCTTCATTGCTTTAACGCTATTATAGATGATAGCGGCAAGATAGAATAAAAATACAGCCCGTTCATTAGAATGCATTGCTAAGAATCCATTAAAGCTTTTGTTGTTCACATCTTGTAGTTCTTTTTTCTTATCAATGGAAAAATAATAAGCAATGATATCTTCGATCTTACCACCTTGCTGGATTGTAGCCTCTATCTCATGTAAATTATGGTAGCCTTTTACACTAGATAATCCAGAAAAAAACTTAGTACCAAGTTTGTAAAATCCATTGGATCTAAAATCTGTCGCATAACCCGCGGAATAAAGATAATTGGCGCCAAAAAGTACAGATGAAATATTAATAACTTTTCGATTCTGATATACAACGCTATCAATAGTTCCACCACCAATGTCTAAAGATAAAATGGTATTAGTAGTTCCTAAAATCTTTCCTGTACTCGCAATTGAATAAAATGGAGCAATAGACTCGGAGAGTTTTATTATTTCAATTCCTTGACCAAAATGAATGGCAACAAGTTGTTCTATCAATCCAGCAATTAAATTTATTTTATACTGCCCATAACTTAATGGATAAGTCCAGGTAAATCTTGTTTTAGAAAGGTCGCCTCGTTCGACTAACACTTTAGTTTTACACATGACAAAAAGCTGTTCCAAAAACGAATGTACCCAAGCTTCACCCTCTAGATTCTCAATACCATTTACCCATTTAAGATTAGTTCTTGGTGTAACATTATTGAAAGTAGGTAAGCTAGTTTTTTCGTAAGTAAACCCAATATTATAATCCAAAATGGATTGATAGTTAGCTGGATTAAAATTATTATAATCGAAAAGGACTGTTCGAATTGGGAAATTATAATTCGATCCCTTTGACACATTCTCTGCTATAAATTCTAAATCCTTATGATTCTGAATTTCATTCAAGCTACTAATATCAGTATCTAGCTTATTAAATGACGTAGCAAAACCATTTTTATCGAATGGTAGATCCAATGGTGAAGGTACACTTCCATTAACAGCATACTCAACATGAGTGTTAGAGGTACCAAAATCAAGGGCAAAAGTAAATGCTCCACCAATATGGCGTTCATCTCGCCATAAAGGAATAAGATAATTACGGCAAGAACTTCCTTCTTCTTGAAAATGGATGGCATTAAAATGCTGTCTACATCTAAAATAATAGGTATTATAAAATGATCCATTACGGCTATCACGCTTCGCTTTCATGCTCCTGGCTGCAGCAGGCATGCCATCAAAAGCAAGTTGAAAGGCATGGCTATAATCATTTAATCCCTCGTCGATAACCTGAACATAATAATTAGGATTCACAGTAGCCTTTTGAATTGGAAATAACTGGAAATATTTAGCACAGGGTATGATTCTTCCTTTCTGAGAATTCAGATCCATTGTATCATACTTCTTTTCCAGTTCGACAACATGCCGTCCCCCGTCAATCGGAATACGCAGTTTCACATTAACTGAACTCTTCTTCTTTATTATCTCAATCATTTTCTTTCCAGAAAAGCTACATTCGATCAGATCTTTCTCGCTGAAATAAGTGAAAAATGTAGATTTTAAAGGGAGAAGATAGCCAACCCCTTGCTGGTCGGAATCGTTAATGAAATTTCCATCAAAAAAAGATTCCTTATTAACCTCATAAGGTATCTCGTAAATCTCGGACTCCAGAAAATCATCTACGGTCAAAAAAGGGTACTTAATATCCTTGCCGGGTAAGATCCGTATATCTAATATTTGATCCGTCGGATGCTGAACCTTTGTATTGACGTCCCATTTAACTCCTTGGTATAAATAATCCAGCATACCTAAATTTCCGTTGGTCGCAAGTACCATAGGGAGAAGACCTTGTACCGTTTTCGATGCATGGATCAAAAATTGAGATTCTCTACCGATTCGCTCATGGGTATTTTTTACACTTTTGGTACGAAAAGGCACATTAAATACTTCAACGAGATAATCATTTCCATCGATCGTTGTTTTGTTCTCTAAAAATTGAGCATCCAAAGTATTCACCGCCGTCATAAATACGCTGTCTGTATCCATTTTTTCTTTGATATTGCGTTTTACGTAATTATGAAACGTGGACATATACTGGTTCAATGAAGGATTTTCCTTAAAAAAAGCCATCAAATAGAGAATAAAGTCTTCATCTCTATTTTTTAGTGATGCAGGCTCCGTAAATAACTTACGGTCATGTAAAGTAACTTGTGCAAAACCCAAATCATTGGCTGAAGTAAATACGAGTGTCTTTGGAGAGGTGGCACCAATAATTTTATGATTGAAATAGAAAATGTAAATTCGATTAAGCTTATCAAAATTAAATGCTTGATCGTCCTGTTTAAGAAAAAGATCCAATGTACGTCCCAGTAATTGGTGACGGGAATAACTGGATTCTACTAACTTGACCAGATCGCGCTGTTTATCCCAAACCTTAATTGTCAACTCACCATTGATAGAATCTTTATTATAGAGCAGTTCCAATAGATCCAGACAGTCACTTACTAATTTGTGATGATGCGTATATCCATCTAATTTATTCTTTAAATCATTGAAATGTTTAAATGCCGAATGAAACAAATCCAATCGCGCAAATGGTGATGGTATAGAGGTTGGTAATGCACTACTTTGATCGCCGTCAGGGCTTATAATTTTATCAATGACAACACTACTATAATCTGTTCCTCGTGCTTGCCAATGTGTCATTGGGGTATCTTCAAAAAGTCTAAAAACTTTTGCCATAATATTAAAATAAGTTTTTGATTAACATACTATCAGTCGCATTATAAAACTTCACCAATAGCTTGTTTTCTACAGTTGGATATTTACTTTTACGATGTTCATTTAAGGCTGCAGTCAATAAATCATAGCTTTTCTCTTTAAATAATTTGAAGAGTCCTTTTCTCTCTGCGATGCCAGCAACTAATTGAAGTAAATCCGAGTTCTGGGTAGTAATTCCAGTAACGGAACCTTGATTATCGATAATTTCTTTGATATTAAAAGGAGCAAAACTGATCCTATTTCGTTTCATTTCTCCTAACCATATTCGATATTGTTGTAAGAATCTGTTTAAATGAGCGTAAAATGTAGAACTTAAAAAGTTTTGATCGATTAATGGTGATGTTTCCTTTGCAAAAGGTGCAGATAGGTTTTCCTTTAGCTCATTTTCCAAGTACAATGAAAAACACAACAATTGGGTTAAATTAACTTGGATCTGATTTTGAGTTTCAAGAGCTAAATCTTTAAAAGTAACTACAGGATGATCCAATGATAGATCATTAACACCAAACTCTTTGTATTTCGGGTTTTGGGCATTTCCATTGCTGGTTTCCAATGTATTATCATTGGCAAAATCAACGATAGCGAGCGCTGCCGCTAATTCGACAAAATGGCTATCATTTTTCTGTCCACTACCACCAACGACATTCTTATAAACATTGTTATTATCATCTGCGATATAATAAAGGGCATTGATATCCTTGCTTTCACTTATATTATTATGATAATATTGTAATGCTGCTTTGGTTTTAGAATAGAAAGTCGAGCTCTGAATACTATCTGTAAGATCACCATCTAACTTGAAATAAGGCATGACCGTTATTGCGCCAACAACAGCATTGCGAAGGTGATCAAAGTTTTTTCCATTAACAATGCCTTGTCGAATATTCTTCAGAATTAATGGAAAACCTGCTGCACCCGTTCCTCCAAAAATGGATGAAATAATAAAGATTCGGTCACTACTGGTAAAGCAATTAGCAAATTGATTAAACTCATCCGATTCGGTAAACTTATTTAACACAATAGAACCAATATTAGGATTCCCTTGAAACCCAACCTCTAGATCTAAATTGAGATTTGCTTCTGAAAATAATATATCCATGAGCGCTTGATTACTGCCCCCATCTTCTAGCACATTGTAATCGATAAAATCTTTAAATTTTCCCCCATTAAGTCCGTCAATACTCAAACGAAATTCTTTTCCTATAGCATTGGTCCCGACTGTACCTATCACGTCACCAAGAGATTCAATTTTGTTCTTAAAAAAAACATTTTCGTTTTCTGGAGCTACGGCTTTCTGAATATTACGATATTCATTTAATAGGGACTCCGTTTTAGCGACATCAGCTGCAGATGAGTCCGGATCTAATATGATTGGAACTACCTCATATCCTGTACGAACTCCTGAAGCAAGTAGCATTGTTAATGATTTCAATACGCGAGACCCTGTCCCCCCTATTGCAAAAACATATAATTTAGGCATGATTAAAATGGAATTTTGGATACATTCTTTGATATCTTTTTGAACAAAAGCGATAAAACAATGAAAAGCAATGTGGTTAAAATAAAACTGCCAAAAGCAAGTGCTGAATATGCTTCACTTGGAAAATCTAAACTTTCGTTTTCAAAAATTCCTTTACAATCATTGTATAAAAATACTGCACTTATTATAGCGCTTAATAATAGCATTATTAACCAAACAATACGTTTAGCAAACTTTGGTCTATCTAATAGTAAATAATAAATTAGTGAAAATGCTAGAGCACATAAAATCGCAGCAAGTGCATACCTTTGATAGAGAAACCGTTCGAACATCTCTAATGAGAAATCTGTTGCGTAATAAAACTTCTCATAAAAACTTGCGAAAAAATCATTCATAGTTGGTTATTTAGTTAGGTTATATTTAATTTCAAATAAGACGTCATTGTTGTTATTGTGAATTTTGTAAGCTTCATAAACTCCATGGACTAAATTATTGAAGCCAAATGTCTGTTGAAGCGTGCTATGTACATCGGAATCATCTCTTGTTGACGAGCTGCTTACCCACTTTGGAATTTGACTTCTATAGCTAATATTTAATTGTTCAGGAAATGTTTTTTGATCAATTTTCAAGGTCATTAAATGAGTAAATCCGTTGTCTTTAATTCTATTCCAATCATTTTGTTTGATCAATGCCGGTTGATTATTTTTTGGAATTTCTTGAATAGCAACTACACTAGCACCAGAACTGATGAAATAGTTATCAATATCCAGTAGCGATTTTTTATCGGGAAAATTATTTAGATCTACTGCTAAAGAAAACTGAAATATTCCATCTAAAAACTTAATCTTCTTCAAAGATGTAGGTTCGTTAGCACGGTAATGTGCTTGACCTTTACTATTCGTGGACAGATACTGTGTATTTGGATTAACATCTTTATTTCCTTCTAAAAAAAAACTATGCTGATAACCTGGTAAATCTTCTAGTTTAAGTTTACTCAATAGATCCTGAACCAGCATATCATCTCCCATAATCCAAACATAGTAGGGTCTGTCTACATTGTGTAGGCTCGTTTTTTCATTTTTATAATTATAGTATACTCCATTGAAACTAGAGTTCAGTTTAATTATTGCAGTTGAAAAATCTGACTGTTTCAAGCGTTGCATGTAAGCATTCTTGGTTAAATTCTCCTGATAAATCAAACCTTCCTGACTAGACCTACCTTTTTCTAACGAATAGATACAATCTGATACAAAAATGGAAACATCGTTTTGCTTCATTTTAGTCAAGACTTTCTCAAAACATTGATTCAACTCGGAAACAAACTGATTTCCAACCTTGAAAGGCGCTACTCCAGGTTCTAGGGATTTAAAAAAACTATCTACATTACTGATATCGCTAGGATATATATCAGAATTAATGAAACTGAATTTAACGTGTTTTTGATCATAATGATAATTAAGTCCAATAACCAGGTTTGATAAAACTGCTTCGAAATTAGAGACACCCTTTACGTAACCATCCATACTCGCAGAATTTTCTAAATAAATAGAAAAATTAGGAACTACTTTAATTCCATCACAGTTTCCGAGATCAAGTTTACTTTTGCCAGCATTTTTACCTAAATATTCCTTGATAGAAGACTGCTCTACTTTACCGTTTTTAATAAATCTCTTTAATGATCTATCCTCATAATTCTTTTGAACATATTTGGTTAACTCATTTAGATCATTACAATCCAATACTCCATCTTTACCTAGCTCCTCTATTTTTTTTGTTAATTCTGACTTTGTGCCAAAAATCCCACAACTATAATACAGGATACTACATGTCAGGATAACTAAAACTACCTTCCCATAATTGTTTATTTTCATTTTAGATTAATTTTTAAAATTTTGTTGAGATTGTGAACAAAAGTAAAAGATGAGAGTATGCGTTGGTTACGGTTTCCCATAACCAAAAGAATCATTTAAGAAAAAAGAAAGCAGTAAAAAACTATAGAAGAGAATATTAAAGTTGAATAACCTTTTCAGGTAATGGAATTGATAATTTGCTGATAAGTTTTTACAAAAGAATCCAATTAATATTCTCTCACTATTAAGACAACTGAATACTACTTAAAGACTAAAAGTCACTTTCAAACAAATAAAAAAGGCTATCCAAAGATAGCCTAATATTAAGTTTATAATTGCATTAAAATATTGACAAACAAATACTTATTGCCAAATTTTTTATTAAAGAATGATTTTTTAAAGTATCAAATTTAGACTATGTAATTCCTTTTTTCTAAAACAAATTCGAAGTGAAAAAAATCTAAATAATACCTAGCTCTTTGCAATGGGCAACTAACTGTTCATTTTTAGTGAAATTTAGCACATCTTTCATGATATTGAGCCGCTTTTCAATACTGCTTAAACTAGATGGAATAACTTCTCGTTGCTGCAAATAAAGTGGCATATCTTTTTGAGATATCCCTTCGTATAATAACCGAATGATGTGTAGGTCAAATTGTGTAAACTCATGCGAGTTGCGCTCTTGAATAACTTTTTTTACATCTGGAGATTGATAGGTTTTATTATTATATACGATCTGAAGTGCTTCGCGTAAATGTCGCCCGTCATGTCGCGCTTTACGGACCATGCCATCAATTTCATTTAACTTAAACATATCACTTATCTTACTAGTTCGATCTTTTGCTGTGAATAATATGACCTTAATATCAGGTTGCACCATCTTAATCGCTTTAATCAGTGATAAGCCATCTTTTAATTGCTGTGGGCTTTCATCATCTTCGAATTCAATATCAGTAATAATCAAATCATATGGATCCTTATCGCGAAGTGCATTATTTATCCAGGTCAATGCATGATCGCAATAATGAACGTACTTGACATCTTCTACACCAAGATCTTTAAGTGTTTTCTGTACTGAAATATTGGTCATCTCGTGATCTTCGGCAATGAGTACTTTTTTAAACATACATTATCGTTTTTTTATAATATGGGTATATTGATTTTCACACTAAGCCCCTTCCTCTCTTCTTTGACAAAGATAATTTCACCACCAATACCTTCGATACGGGAAACCATATTAGATAAACCTTTTCCATATGTTTTTGAATCTGCGAGACCAATCCCATTATCTTTATAAAAAATTTCTAACTGATTACCCTGGTTTTCAAAACGAATAACAACTTGATCTGCTTGACTGTGTTTTTTCATATTGACCATTAATTCCTGCAGGACATGACTAACCTCTTCCTTGGCCCGTTTATTTAGTCGTGTCCATAGATCTGGTTCATTTCCGGCAATAAGGACACGACGGTGATCACTTGCAAATGATTTGAGGAGATCTGCCAGTTTTTCACTGTAAGAAACCTCGGCTACAGTCTGCTCTTCAACATCATGTGAGATATCCCGCGATTTTTGGTACATATCGTCTAGTTTGTCCAGTACACCTTCCCGATCAATATCTTCCTTATACTCGATTTCAGTCATAACACGATAAATTCCATTGGCTACGACATCGTGAATTTTCTTCGAAAGATGAAGCTGGTTTTGTTTGATCTTATTCTGTGCTTCAAGTTCAAGTCGCTGTTTACGTTTTTTGTACCAGAAGATTCCAAGGACAATTAAAAACAGGAGAAAACCTATCCCAATACGTTGAATAACTAAATGCGATTCCTTTTTTTCATTCTCTTTTTCCAATACTAAATTCTGTGCTTTGCTCTTTTCGGACTCATAACGAATTAAAGCAAACTGATTCTTAGCTGCTGTTCTTGCAGTTTGAAGACTATCGTTTAAACTAAGATATGTGCTGAGATAGCGCTCAGAGTAAATAGGGTTCATTTGGACCAAACCTCTTAATGCGTTGAGTTGATCATCAGCACTTTTAATTTTTTTAGCGATCTCATATTGCTTACTCAGATAATATATGGATGAATCCATATCTCTACCTTCATAGTATTTAGAAAGTGTTGCATAACTTGAGTTTTGCCCCCATAGATCATTTTCTTTTAACCGTATATTTAAAGCTATATGGTAGACTAGAATTGGATTATAAGAATGACTAGACGCCCATTTCGTTTTTGCCAAATTATTTAAAAACTTAGCGTACGCAGTAGTACCTTTTGGAGTCTTAGTAAGAATATCATCATAAAGCTTAATAGATTCATCATAGCGTTTGACATTTCTTAAACAAACGGCTAAATTATTTTTATATAACAAAATATTGTCATGATCTATTGAATACTGAATGGCTAGCCTATAATATGGAATAGCTTGATCAAACTGTTGCATTTCATCTGTTGCATTGGCTATTGTATTATAAGTATGACTTAATATTGCTTGCTGATTCTTGTCTTTCGGATCCAAATACTTGATGGCTTCCACAGCTGTCTCTTGAGCTCCAAAAAAATCACCCGAATCATATTGGATAGTAGCCATATAAATTAAACAACGTGCAACGTAAACGCTGTTTTTGTACTGAAGATACTTTTCCTTTGCCTTATTAAAGTAATAAAATGTACTATCGCTTCTGCCATTTTCCCATAAAAAAAATGCTTTGTCATAGTATTCATTTTCATTCAATATTTTTTCTGCCTCTTTGTGCTTAACATCTGTACAAGAAACAGTAAAACTAAGTAGTAGAAGGCAAAAGATTAAGATTTTATACACGGCTAAAGATTTAACCGAATTTATCAAATTTTACCCAACAATACAATTGTGAGTAACTAAAAAGGAGTAAGTTTCCTTACCCCTTAAAAAAAATTAATGTTTTGGTGGTACTGTATTACCTTTATCTCCACCATCACCATCATCTGGATCATCATAGCCTGATGTTTGCATAGTTGTTGGATTTCCTTGTGTTGGCTGTGAACTACTTGGTTGACCTATTCCGAATAAAAAATATAATATTAAACTCCACATGATTCAAAAAATTAGAATGTAAAAACCTGGTAGTTCCATATGCTCCGTGCATAGGATTACTACATGTGTTTTCAGAAGGCCTTCTGAATTTTTTGGGAAGTAAGAGTGTCACTCACGGGAGGCAAAAGCTGCTTCCCAAACCGGCTAACGACTACCGTGAGATCTTCTCATTGTGAAATCTATTTAGTATCTTAGTCTCATAAACTAATCAATCTATCATCTGACTTCGAAAACAAAGGTATAGCTGTTAAAAGCCTCTGCATTAAACATTTCCAATGTTTCAATACATTTCAAAAGCTTTCAATCGATTTCCAATATTTTCCAATCGAACGCGATGATTATAAGTATTTTTGAAGCTACGGTTTCCCGTATTTTACAATGTAGAATTGACTTAATTTTGAACCATGTTTGAAAAATTTCAAGAGGCCGTAAGAAATGCCTACCTAGATTTAAAGAATAATAACCAGCTGGACTCTCCGCGTGAATCGCCTTCAACAGGCGACTTAAAAAACTGGTGTCAGCAATGTTTGGAGCGTGGGCTGACAAAGGAGGATGAAGCTATATTTAAAACTTTTTTTAATGATAGCAAATCGACAGATCGATCCCTTAAAGAAATTGTAAAGAATTTCGATGCAGATAAACTCCGCCCTCTGAGATACTTTATCATTAACGATAAAGCCAAAAGACCTGACAGAAATTATGTAAATTTGCTAGCCGTATTAGTAGATTTCAGTCCTCGTCCTTATAATTTTAATGATTGGAATGACAACTCAAGTACAAAGAAACCACCTATCCAGACAGATACTGAAGATGACGAAAAGAAAAAAGAAGAAGTTAAGGGAAATGATATAAAAAAAGCGACTGGTCCTTCCACAGAGGAAGATACTTCTAAAGAAGAATCAACTAAAATCGAGAAGGGAATAAATGATCCAGATCCAACTGGTCAACATGAAAATACCGCCGCTAGCGATGGTGATAAGAGTGAAAAAGTCGTAATTACTAAAGCTGGACCTTCGGTTGATACTACAGAAGTTTCTACACCAAGTCCTATAAAGGGTAAAACTTTTTTCAGGAACAAAACGTATTATCCATATGGAGGTTTGGCAATTGTCATTATTGCAATCGTTATATTTTCATTTATAAATAAGGAGTGTATGTGCTGGAATGGAATCAAGTATATAAAGGTAGATTGTAGGGATAATACACAACCCAACCAGATCATAGGTCTAAATGAGGATAAGCTCAATAATTTTGAGAAAATCATGAAACCTGATACCTTGACTAAAGCAGATGTAGGTAAAGTTTGGTATTCAAAAATTGAAAATGAGGTTGAGTTTTTTACTCTTGCGGGGCATCATCCTGTACACAATAAAAAATCTCTTAAAGCGGCTACTGAACATATCATCAATACTTGGGCAGGGCGTAAAAGCGTAAATTTGGATAATAAATCCATTGAATCTTTACCTTAAAATCTTTATTAATAACAAAACATGATAAAAAATCTAATTTTAATATTCACACTATCAATAATTGTAGTGATTTTATTTGGTCAAAGTCAGTATGCTACTACAGCTAGTGGTCAGAAGGTGATTTTAAAATCGGATGGGACATGGGAGTATGTAAAATCTAATTCATCATCTATAAATAAACTATCTTCTGGAACTGGTAACTCCAATTTGAAAGAAAAATCTTCTAAGAAACAAAGAAATTCTTCAGCAAGATCATATATAAGAGGTCCACGTGGTGGATGTTACTACATTAATGGTAACGGAGGGAAAACCTATGTGGATAGAAGTATGTGTGATTAAGAATTGAAAAAGCTGTATTTAATAAATATGCTTATTTATAACTGATTTTTGTCATAGTTCCTGCAAAATAACCATTTCAGAAACTATGACTTTATTTTTTTGAAGTCCTATATTAGCACCTTCTTAAACACACCAACTACTTTCAAATCCAAGAGCTCTTCATCTCGCAGTACAATAGGCTGAAAATTTTCATTGGTAGATTTGGGTAAAAGCGTAATCTCTTGATGCTCCCAGCCCTCTTCACTGATGGTTTTCTTACTGTTATACTCTTTGATCGTATAGTTGGATCCAAATTCCCGATCAACAAAATCATTGGACTCAACTAAACAGATCAATCCATTACGGGAACCGCCTTGATATTTCTCGAAGAGACAAATAGCGCCATTAGGGATAATCTTGTTCATAGACTCCCCTACTACTTTACATGCAAAATAATGCGCTGGATCTACTGTGATTCCATTTACCTGAATATAACGAGTGTGTTCTGCTTGTTGGAGCTCTGAAAAACTACCTGCCGCGATCTCAAGGTCATAGTATGGAACTGAATTTTCAGACGGGAAATCGGTGATGCTATAATCAGTTTCACTTTTATCTTCTATCGACGGTGTTTTAATATACTGTGCTAGATACTTTCTTAGATTGTCATTGCAGACATACACATAACTTCCCTGAATACCGCGAAAAAGGATGGTACGATAGATATTGAGGATATAATTTTTAAGAACTGATAGATCTTTGACTGAGTTCTTCCCATTTTTGTCTTTATATCGATCTTTATATACAACAAAAGCATTCGTATCGAAATCATAATCCAGTTCTGGACCGATAATAAGACCGGTATAGTTGAGATCATAGCCTTGCGTGGTATGAATACAGCCGACTTCATGGATCGCATTGGCCGAATTAACCCAATCGACATCAGTACTATTCCACCGTAGCTCTGTATCACCAATAACAATGTCGTGAAGCGACTTATCATTCTTGGAGATCCAATCCCAGGCGAAACCTGCTACCATGCGACACAGGCCTTCAGAATCATCCTTACGCTTAATCTCCTTGACCATGGCATCCAGATCATCAAATAACTGAAAATCGTAATGTATGCTTTCAAAAGATTTTGGTGATAGTATATTATTATCAGAGAAGAGCTGATGTACGAACTCCATATAATGTGCTCCTCCTTTTACTCGGAACTGAGAGCGTAAACGTTCAATCCGTGTACTTTCTAATGCTTGCAAATCGAGAAAACGTTGCTTATCGGCATCGGATGGTTTGACAGATTGAAACTCGTCATAGAAAATAATGGATTTAACGGATTGTAACTGCACCCAATCCAACTCCGTACAGTTTAATTCATCTAAACCCAGTTGCTGTGATACTTTACGAAATGTACCATAATAAGCAGCAAGATTTTTCCATTGGCGTAAGCGATGGCCTTCATCTACGATCAAGAGATCATATTTCTGTTTAGCCACTTCAGCTGGACCAATGACCATCTTTGGTGACAATCCTTTAATGTTTTTGAAGACCTTACTGATGGTTTTACGAAATGACTGCATTGGAATAACGAGAGCCATTTCCAAGTCACCATATTTTTGACGGACAGCTTCTACTAGCTGAAATAGTTCTTCATCTGACTCATCAAAATCAGCTTTATTGAAATCCTGTAAATCGGTCTTCAATAATTTAAAAAGAAATATAGCCAGGATAGACTTTCCTGTTCCTGCTCCACCGTGAATCAAGCTAACCTTTGCACGATCATCAAGCAAACATCTAAGAATCATCTTCAATCCATTTGTCTGTTCTCGCGATAAGCTTTTGTAGGGAGAATACTTAAAAAGATCTGAATTATCGATATGCTCAAGTGAATGACGAGCTATACCCATTTTTCTTAATTCTGACCAGATATCACGAAACAGTTCCCAATAAACTTCTTTCTGTTGATAGAACTTATGATTGGAGATCCCCAGATTACCATTTTGTAAATCGAACTGCCCATCGGCGGCGATATAGCGGATCAAATTAGACTCGATATCTAAAGTTGCTGACTTATTGAACAGTTCACTCCGGATAAGGGCGACAGACTGTAACTGTTGTTTTCTGACAGTCTTAAGATGTGCTTTCATTCGGGTAACCATATCGGTGGTTTCACCAACATAAGCTTCCTTTTTATCCTGAAGAAAATAGACAATTGGCCATGACAGATAATCACGCTGCTGTTGCAATAAAGTAAGTTCCAACTGCGCATCAAATGGATATGGAATAATCTGGAAAGGTTTGATCATTATAATTCGTTATACTTCTTGGCCGTTCCTTTTGCTTTCTCTACCGGGTATTTTTCATTATTAAGTTTCATCTTTTCCTCAACAATCTCTTTTATATCCAAACCATGCTTATCGGCAAGCAATAAAGCATACATCAAAACATCTGCTAGTTCTTTTTTGAGTTTATCAGGATCCGCATCTTCATTGCCTTTCCATAAAAAAAGCTCCAGAAGCTCAGAGGCTTCAATACTCAATGCCAGAGCTAAATCTTTGGAATTGTGAAACTGCTCCCAATCACGGGCATCTCGGAACTGACGGATCTGCTCTAATAAATGTTGAATGTCGGACATGATGAAATTTTTTAATTGCTAAGGGATCTACCCAAATATCTGAAATATTGTTTGAAATACAATTAGATAAAGGGATTAATCCAAAAAACTTATATATCCAACTCTATATAAAGATTGTACCATTTATCAGAATTATCCTTCCTTAAACACTTCCCTCCTATGCCATGCTAGATTTTCTTGTGATGGATGGTATTGTTCTGATTTTGGTATTATAATTTTATTTCCTTCTAATTTTTTGAGACTATAGGGATGCTCTCCAAGTTCCCGTATATGTCTTGAGACCAAAATACGATAATCTTGATCTACGGAAACCAAGCCACGATCAAAAGCGCGATGCAGGTTGGGACATAATGCAAGTCCATTGGTGACATTATCATCATGCGAAATTGAAAAGGGTACTATATGACAAGCATCAATAAAATTGTGATTGTAAGTGGACCGCAGCTGCATACCTGTCATCGCACAGGTATCCTGATACAATTGGGGTATATATCTTTTGAAAAGGTGCGATCGTACAAATACATCTTCCTCTGTATGAATCACAATATGTTTATACTTGACTTCAGGATCATTAAGTACCAAAGCTTGCAGATTATGATAATAGCCATCCCCTATTTGTTTATGGTCATAATAAGATTGAAATTGGTTAGGAAAATAATGCGCCAAAATAGCATTGCGGATTAACTGTCTTTTTTCAACAGACTGCAACAATACGTATAATTCATGTGAAAGACTTGCGTAAGCAACAATGCATGCTAATGTACTAACGCTTTTGATATGTGCTTGCATAGGAATTGCATTAGATGTATGAATGTGCCAAAAGGAATGTCCATCGACTTGATCGCTTTGCAGATAAAAAAATGGCTGTGTAAAATCGGATTGATTTGCTGTGGTAACCAACAATCGCCAATTCTCCTGAAATAAACCGACCAGATCTGCATTAACAAGAAAGTGATTGTCATTATCCAAGCCCTGCTCAATTAACTCAATCAATGTCAATAGAAAAACTGGCTTATGAGGTGCTTTACCATATTTGGTAATACCCTGCTTTAATCTTAAAAATGCTTTTAAATAAATGGATAGGTCGTTCATGTAGGTGGAAGGTAGAGAATGTAAGTGATATATATTTTTAAGACAAGTGATAAATTTTCGGTCTAACATCAAATCATTCGGTAGTAAACTCTTTTGCCATTTGCTTTAACTTTTTTGCGTCTCGATATGGGAATCGACTAGCCGATACCACAATAAGGGCAAAACATATTGGTACAAACAAAACTAAACTACCGAACGCTAAAGCATATTCATCTTTTATCAAAAAAAAGATAATTGCTAGAAATATTAACAGGGTTTGTATTAATAAAAAATAAGAAAAACACATCAGAAATTTATCAATTTTACCAGAATTCTTATTGAATTCTATTGTGAATCTATCTTCATCTCCTTTATCCTCTTTTTCACTATCTATTACAGCTAAGTTCTTTTTTTTAAAGAATATGTATGGTAATGCTGATTTTATTAAAGGCCATGTTATGTTAAGAGTATCTCTATTATAGATTTGCAAAAGTATCTCTCTTTTCATTTTTCCAGCAGTAATTCCTGTCATTTTCTTAAATGCTAACGCAGCATTAATCTCTCTAAGTATTTCTGCATCTGGAGATGAGTCCTCAATACAATACTGAGTCAAATTAACAGGATCCTTAATTGAAAATCAAGATTTAAGAAAACCTACAATATTATTTAAGTTTAAAAAAATAAATATAGAAAGAACAATAAATGAAAAACCAAATGAATTTAACTCCATTTCCTTTATAATTTCCACTATTTGAGTTATTAAAATTTCCATTTTCTAAGTTAAAAAAATCAAATTGAAACACAGTCACCAGAATCTGATTTTGGAAGAACTACACAATAGAAAGGATATGTAGAGATTAGTCAAACAAATTTATCAAAAGCTATCATCTTACTTTAAAAATTTAAAATTAATTGTGAATATAACTAGCGTCTATTGAATAAAAATATTTCCTTTTTGAAGATATTACTAGACCTAAATCACCATCATTAATATCATTTGAGCTCCCATCATCCGTTGATTACATAGTTGCCACACTTCCTTGCGTTGCTTGTCAAGTATTTTTATCATAGTTAAATCTACTCCATTTTAGTTTTTTTATTAAAAGAAATATTGTAAATTGGTGTCAACCATATAGAGGACATCCAAATTAGTCACCACCTAAAATATTTTTCATGAAAAGATACTATATTTTTATCTTCTCGCTGATGATATGCATCAACTTTAAGATTAATGCTACACAAAAATCAAAAAATTTAACTTTAATGATCGATAGCAGTGATCTAAAAAGTAACATCATACAGCCCTACAATCTGTTCTATTTGAGTAAATATCTCAGTCATATTAGGCGTAGTCCACAGGATATGGATAAAATTTACTCCAGCATGCTGAATCTTGTCGGAAAAGATAAATTGGCGACTATCACCAATGACTCTACCTACAAGAAAATCTATGAATTTAAAGAAAGAGTAATCAACATACAAGCAGAACAGGTATTAGAAGATTTAAAAGGTATTGGTAATAACAATACAAACCGAGACGTTAAAATTAAACCAATTAAAATTTCGACGAAAGAGCTTAGTGAATTTAATCTGCTTTATACAGAATGGAAAAAACTTGATGATGACTTAACTGCCAAAAAGAAACAATTTCAGGAGAAAACTGAAAATAACAAAAGTATTATTGAGGATTTAGCCTTAATGGAGAACGCAACTATTGTACAAATAGAGGAAATACTAAAAAGACACAAAATTAACAATTACCCTCTCGATTCTCTAAAAAACCCTGACGTTAAGGAGGTTAAGTTATTATTAAATAAAATTAAAACTGAGAACACTAGTGAGATAACAAGCTTAGGCAATGAAATAGATCCAAAAAATACATTATCTATAAAACGAGATAGCCTATATAAACAATTAGAAGACAAAACTAAGGCTTTAGCAAATAATATGCTTGATAATAAAGATGTGCCCATGTCTATCAAAAGTTTCCTTGTTGAACAGATTGGACAAAACCAACAAGAATCTTTACAGATAAATCTTACTACAACCGCACAAAATGCACAACAAGGTCTTAACTACACCGGATTGAGCATACCTTCCCAGTCTCAGATGATAGAAGCAATGGCCATGTTTTTAGCCAAACGAGCAAAACAGGAAGCTGTTATCTGGTTCATGGACCAGTTACGAGCAAGGGTAAAGAACCCACTTGTATTTGATGTGTTTCCAGAAACAATTGAACTGTTGGAAGGTCTAACAGATTATCAGACCGCAAATTTTGGCACCTCATGGCGCTATGCTATATCGAAAGATTTTGTTGAAATGCCACGAAATATATCGAAAAGCACTTGGACAAAACAGTTTTTATCTAAAGAAGACGCCACTCAACTGGAATCAGCAGTAGATCTCGGCTATGATATCGATGCTTTGATCAAGGCGAGATATAATTACAGGGATATTATCCGTCAATTATATCTAAACCCAAAATACAGCGCGGATCCAGATATTTATAAAAAAATAAATGATAATAAGCAAGTACAAAATATAATTGCAGTGCTTTACATGATAACCAATGAATTATTCACCATAGATGATAAAAAATCATATAGACTATTGAGCTACGAAGAACTTAAGACGCTTGATAATGAACAATGGAAAGTATTATTAGAACTGTTTGAATTAAAATATGGTCAGGTGTTTAAAAACCTACCTGATGTCAAGGGGGTCACAAAAGAAAAGGTCATTGCTTGGATAAGCCCCTTACTAATATCACTAGGTCAATTTGACAAAATCAATCAGGAACAGCAAGCATTATTAGAAAAAAGTAAACCGGAACAAATTAACAGATCATTTTCTAGTACTTGGACTGTGCTTACGCAAGTAATTTCCAATTTTGAAACCTTGCCCACGACATCAGTGAATGCTATAGAAAGGAACAAATATTTGGAAAGTATAAAGAATATTTTTAAAGTCATAGAAGATATTCAAGAGAAAAACTTTGTTGCTGCAACACAGAATACTTTAAAATTAGTCGACAGTTATTATCAATCCAATGGTACCAATAAGGTGATTCAGACGAAATTGGTTGAAGCACAGAATGCGATCGATAAAAATTTACTAAAACTCCACTTTTTCAACAATGAAATCACGATTCAAAGTGGAAACAGTTGGAATCGTATCTCAATAGAGGAAAATCAAATAGAGTATATCAAATACGTAAATCTAACCCTGCAACGTATAGATAAAAAAGATCTATCAGAATATTATAAAGAATTAAAGAAGGAAAATATAGGTCCTTTTGTGACAGCAATAGAAAAGATAACACCAAATAAGGAAGAGCAGCTTTATCTTATAAATCTAATAGCCTTATATTACAGTCTTCAAAAAGAAGAACCTAATAAAGAGATTTTAACTATGATAAAAACCCTTTCACATAAGAATCCTAAGCTAGCTGAATCATTGAGTGTGACAAGATTGTCAGAAATGTCATATGCTAATCAACTGGTGAAGCTTTCGGGCTTCTTTGGGGATGTGATTACATCTTCTACTTCAGCTGAATTAAGCAATGTAATCGAATCACATGCTCTACCTCCAACCTCCTACAAACTAAAAAGAAAAATGTCTTCTTCAGTGGACTTAAACGCTTATGTAGGTGCATTCGCTGGACGTATACTTCCTATAGGCAATTCATCATTAGGATGCAAATGGACTGGCGGTATTACTGCTCCAATTGGAGTTACTGTAAAACTAAAAGGTGATTTTTTCAAATACTTCAACCTTAATGTACAAGTTCTGGATCTCGGAAATCTAGTTAACCATTACCTTATCACACCCGACTCGGCATACAACAAAGAAGTCCATTTTAGCGAGGTCTTAAGTCCTGGTTTCAATCTACTTTACAATATTAAAAATACACCTATTGTAGCTTTCATAGGTGGGAAGCTTTTACCGTTAAAGTCTTATCTTCCTGAAAACTCGAATAAGATGATCAATGACAAAGCGTTTGATGCGGCCATCATTAATGTCGGGTTAAAAATTGATATACCTCTTATGAACTTATATTCTGGTAAATAAAATTGAATTGAAATCAAAATATGAAATGCGAATGAATTCGCATTTCATATTTTGATTTTCTATAAGAAATATTGATGTCCTCGCTTATAATGGAAATCTATATTGACCAGTTCGGTAATACTTTTGCATTCCTAAATTCGTCAACTAAAAACAGCTCAAATTGCCTATTTTAGCTGCGTGAAGGACCAAGAAATGAAAAAAAACAAATTTTGGAATTGGAAAAGCATTCTGTGTTTCATAGTTCTAGGTGCTATGATTTACCATAGTTATTTTAGAGATGAAAATAAATATTATCAAGTACAACACAGTGAAATCAAAGATTGGGAAAAGGGTAAGCGGGGAGATTGGTCAAATAAAGATAGCTCAGTGCTCGTTTATAGCCTTTTTAAAGATCTTAGATTTATGAATGATTATCTCATGTATTCTTGTATTGAAGTAAGAAATAAACAAGATACCCTATTTTATATCCGAGAAATACATTATGGTATTGATGAGGTTTTGACAGGCGACAGCTTAATGATCGCCCATCAAAATAATCAAAGTATTCATGGCTGGTGGAAAATAACACCCGGGTACCAGCACCGTTTAGATGGTGATAGTCTAGAATGGAGTCAAACTTTAAAGGAAAGGAAAGATATTGCAGCGCAACTGGGCAATGCCAGTAAGTTGAAACATGCAGTCTATAAACTGGAAAAATCTGGCCTAGTAAAAGTCTTTAATAGTGATAATCCTTTAAACCGTCAGAACAAGAAATCTTACGATAACGAGGGAATATACTATGTTAGTCCATTTAGCTTTGCTCCTGTCAGCATGTACAAGCTAGATTCGATCAGCAAGTTGTTGTTAACGGATAATCCACCAAAGACTTTAAAAGCTATTTCGATTTTGGATTAGCATTCGCTATTTTACTTACAAATTGAAGCATTTATTAAAATAATTCATTGAATATTTAAGCTTATGACTTTTAGAAGATACAAATCGCTGACAACACAATCTTTAGCAAATAAATTGAGGTAATTTCCTGAAAACGAGTTCTTTAATCCAATGTCGATAACTTGGAAGTAATTCCACGTCCTCAATTCTTTATTCGTCATTTTGTTCAAAAAATGATTTCGCCATATTTCGTATTAAATCTCTATTTTCCTGAGAATTATCGATTGCACTTCGAATATGGGATTCGGGACCATATATATCTTCGTAAATTTTTGTTTTTTTGAATTTAGCATAATCCCCCTTCATCATGAATAACATGAGCAAAGTATATAAATCATTATTCTCTTTTTTATCCAATTGATCCAATACAATAGGAATCCCTTCTCTAAAATTCAGGGATTCCATCATAAGTAAAGAATTAGTTCCTATAAATCCATCCTTACTTATAACATTACGCAAAAGATGAAATATGGTATCTCTATGCTGCTTTAAAGCATTCAATTGCCTATCGCTCCACACAAATTCCCTATACTTTCGATAAAAAGTGCCATATAATTGTGCTTCATCTTCCTTTGTTACAATTCTTCCACTACAATTTTGATTATACCATTCATAGTTAATCATACAATATGTAAATAACTCAGATGGACTTAGACTCTGGAAATTAGGTTTGGCAATAATTGTATTCATACCGCCCCAATAAGGCGTCGGATAAAAATATAAAATACTGTCTTTTTCTTCTTTCGCAATATTGACGCTATTTATCATGCTCAAGATTTTCACTAAATGAAAATCAGGAACATTTGATTTGGTCCATTGCTTTATCCAGACTATATCCTTTTCTACCCTTTTTTCAAGACTATCATCTGATGTTTGTGCTTGGGAATAACCAATTGACAGCATAGCGAATAATATAAGAATAGCGATATTGAGCAGGCATTTATTTGAAAGATATTTAACCCTCATTCTGACACGGTTTGATACCTTGAAGGTAATCAAAAATATTCATTTTTATGTAGGTTGTAAATATTTGATTATCCCTCTAAACACCTTATTTGTATGCAGATTTGGGTTTAAATACACTTTCAGCAGATACATAATCAATCACATAACTTAAGCTCAAATTTATGAATGTTGTATAACAAGAAAGTTCAATCTGAGTAAGATTGAACACAATAGCTATTAAACTCGCCACCAGTAGTATCATACTGAACTCTCTTCCATAGTTTTTCCTCAATGTAACCTAGTCCACTATAATTGAAATAATCTTGAGATAAGGCAACATTTTTATATATGTCCTCAAATAATGAAGCATAATTTCTATTAACTTTACAACTGTAAGCAAATAATAGATGCCCAAAATTGAAATTATTACTATAATCAATGCACCTATAGCATTGTGTTTTGATCTTGCTAGGAGTATTGATTTACATACTATTTCAACTTCAAAAACAAATGAAAAAGCTATTGGTGGTAGAACACAAGGATTAATAGAGCTACATGAATATGTTACTTGGCAAGCCACACATTTTGGTATTAGACAGATTCTAACTTCAAAAATAACAGCTTTTGAAAGACCTTATTACTTTGTTGATGAGCAAATAAGTGGTGCATTCAAATCGCTATACCACGAACATATATTTGAACAGGATGGTGAAAAAGTAATCATGAAAGATATCTTTACATTTCAATCGCCTATGGGGATATTTGGAAGATTATTTAACAAACTGATTCTAACAGCATATCTTCACAAATTTCTCATTACGAGAAATAGTATGATTAAAGAATTTGCAGAAACGGACAAATGGAAAAGACTGATCTGATTATTGCACAAAAGGACGAAGATGCCTGGTTACATGCTACCAACAAAGATGATATCATTTCACTAATGAAACCTTATGATGGAGAACTAGGTAGTCATCAATTTGTCCGAGTTACAGATCCCAAGCTGACACCGTCCTTCCTATCAAGTACATATTGACTTATGTCCCATTATGTTGTTATGAACAACTTTGAAAAAAAACGTATGCGTATGCTTTCTATGATAGCAAACTGGCAAAAGAGTGAAAAAAGCTAGAGAGCTTATTGCGCGGAAAATAGAAGATTCAATTCTTTCATGACATTGACCAGTCCTTTTAAACAGCTTAAGGCACCCGCTTGAAGCTGTTTTTGCATGTTTAAAATACTGGAAATCGACAAGTACAAACACTGTTTTTTAATATTAAGCAGTGAATAAAAAAATATTTTTTATAATTTCATCACGAGCTACAATTATAATTTAGTAATCTACAGATTGCGGGGTTCTATCAGTTTGATAGAACCCTTTTTTAAACTGAAAAAGTTGTAGTTTATTTATGGCCAATGTTTATTTTCAAGCCTCAGGTTGTTTTGACCTGAGGCTTTTTTACCTTTAAAAACTAATACAAATCTAGTTACCTTAAATTGTCTCGTAATAAAAATAACTTTGTCCATTAATTATTGGTTTTGTTCTATTAACAGTAGTTCTAACTCCATTAACTAGTTCTTGAAATCTAAAATGTTCTTTAAATAACAAAGCCATTCTACATAGAATGGCTTTGTTATTTACCTTATGAAAAAACTACCCTTGTTCCAACTTAATTCTGAATAATATTTATAAAAAGGATCATAGGGTACTGGACAAGAAATGGTGATAATATCATTTATAATTACATTTTCTCACTGCAAAAAGAAATCTATTGAACGGGTTCTGTCAAAAATGAAGCTTGTACTAAAATACTGTCTTTCTGATTTTTCACATTAAAAAGATAACCTTTCATATTTCCCTGTACAGAAGGAACTTTAGCTCCTACTTCACTAATTCTTTCAATTTGAAGTTTAAAAGTTTCTCGATCTTGAAGAGTGGTATATGTTTTTGAATTGTCGTTTCCAATAGTACCGTCCTTAATCTTTAGAGAGATCCAATTTTCATTTACTACGTTATTACCAGTATAGGTAAAAAACCTTTCATATGCCGTCTGAGCACCAATATCTTTTAAATTGACGATAAGCTGATTATAGATGATAAATTGTTCAAAACTGTTATCCAATTCAAATTCGAATTTGATAGAATGTGCATCGCCATCTAATGTTTTAATCTTTTTTTTAAATTTATCATTTTTAACATAAAATCCATGTCTTCCAATCTCACCGTTAAAGTTACCTGGAATATAAGGTTTGACCTCAACATGATCTTTTGAACAACTTAACAAGCCGAATATCATAAACCCTGCTATTATATTTTTTTTCATATGTCTTCTCTTTTGGATATCGCTATAGAAGAGATTCTTCTACAGCGATATTTTTAATTCAATCCTATATAGGTCTTGGTAATAACATGATATCTATTGAACCTGTGACGTCCTCCCACTTTAAGATGCATTAAACCGGGCGGTTACAATAATGTAGTATTTTATAAAATTTATTTTAAACACTACTGATCTTTCAATTTAATATAAAATAGACGTTTGCTTTTTATAATGAGATCTGATTCTGGATTTTCTTCCAATTTATTATCGTATAATAAGGGAAAAAAATCAAATACAATAATCCCTTTGTCATTGTTCAAAAATGCTGAATTAATAGCCGTACTTGAATACGGCTCAGCCTCTTTAAAATGAAAAAAAGTAACATCATTGAAAATTAATTTAATATTTTCATAATCATAATCATTGAAACTATTCATGCACTTTAAAGTAACTTCTACTATTCTAATATTATGCATTTGATAATATTTTATTTCTGAAATCAAAGAATCCGAAAAATCTTCATATTTATTTTTTATTTCATTAAACATATAATTTTATTTAATTGCTCCAAGAGGAATTGAATATTGTACTCCATTAGGTATTTTTAAATATTCACTGGGAAAAGGGAAGTATTGCTTCCCTTTTTATTAGTATAAAAAAACCATCTATCCTTTTGGGGGTCTTACTTGCCCTACATCTCCACCATCACCATCATTAGGATCTCCATCATCTGTTGTTTGCATCGTTTCCGGATTTCCTTGTGTTGGTTGTAAACTAGAAGGTTGACCTATTCCGAATAAAAAATATAAAATTAAACTCCACATATTTTAAAAAATTAGACTGATAAATAAAAAAGGTATAACGTTAAGATTCTGTCATTTATCATGGTCTGATATTACCTTTATCTCCCCCATCACCATCGTTAGGATCATTAGGATCTCCATCATCTGTTGATTGCATCGTTGTCGGATTTCCTTGTATTGATTGTGAACTAGAAGGTTGACCTATTCCGAATAAAAAATATAAAATTAAACTCCACATAATTTAAAAAATTAGAATGTAAATATTTGTTAGCTCCATATGCTCCTTGCATAGGATTAATCAATCAATATCCAATAAATTCTAGGACATGCGAATCGATAGATAAGGATTCCTTATAACGTTTAAATGCTTAGATAAAAACTTACATGACTTCTAAAAAAAGTTAGATGACTTCATTAGGATCTCCAAATAAAAGACCAATGATAACAAAAAACCATAAGATCCCTCCCGCAATTAATAAGATTAACTGTTTCGCCGAAAAAGATGACTGGTATCCACAGTTGAAACTGCTATCTTGAAATTTCGCAAAATTGGAAGCCTCAACAACAGGTACCAACACAAAAAAAAATATAATGGAAATAAGGCCATACGGATCTGGAAATATTGACGCAATATTGCTAAAAATAACTACAAATAGAATTAATAACGGATCGTAGGTTTTTGTGTACCCCAAGGATTTGGCATAATCTAGAATCCTTTGAGAAAGAGAATAAATAAAGAAAACTGAAAATATTGCCCGTACGGCAGGATAAATATCAAGATATTCTTTATCTCGAAAAAAACGCCATTCTTTGTACATCCACCAAACGGTATAAAGGCCAAACGTGGCAATACTAAGTAACATATACTGCGTGATGGTCACTAATTTTTGATCTTCAATTGGATAGTCCAATGACACGCTTTCATTTTCTAAATTTTCATTCATATTGTCTATAAGTCTGGTTAATTATTTTAAACCGTAAATATAATTAATATTTATGATGATGAAATAACATAAAATAAGTTGACAAGAAAGAATGCCATTGTTAAACAGGACTCTTTCTTTTCAGGGTCTCTAACAATTGTTTATCTTGGCTACGAAATGAAAAAAAACAAACTTTGGAATTCAATAAGTATTTTGTGTGTCATAGTTTTAGGCACTACGGTTTATTATAGTTGCTCTAGAGATGAAAATGAATATTATCAAGTATCTTACACTGACATAAAAAACTGGGAAAAGGGTAAACAAGCAGATTGGTCAAATAAAGATAGCTCAGTGATCGTTTATAGCCTTTTTAAAAACCTGTCATTTTTAGACGACTACGTTATGTATTCTTGTATTGAAGTAAGAAATAAACAAGATACCCTATTTTACCTTAGACAAACAAAGTATAGTATGCAAGAAGAGGTAACCGGAGACAGCTTAGTTGTTGCACATCAAGATAATTATTCTATTGGCGGTTGGTGGGAAATAACACCCAGGTTACAGCACCGATTAGATGGTGATAGTCTAGAATGGAGTCAAACATTAAAGGAAAGGAAAGATATTGCAGCGCAACTGGGCAATGCCAGTAAGTTGAAACATGCGGTCTATAAACTGGAAAAATCTGGCCTAGTAAAAGTCTTTAATAGTGATAATCCTTTAAACCGTCAGAACAAGAAATCTTACGATAATGAGGGAATATACTATGTTAGTCCATTTAGCTTTGCTCCTGTCAGCATGTACAAGCTAGATTCGATCAGCAAGTTGTTATTAACGGATAATCCACCAAAGACTTTAAAGGCTATTTCGATTTTGGATTAGCATTCGCTATTTTACTTACAAATCGAAGCATTTATAAACATAATGACAGCTCATATTAATACAAGATTTAAATCAAATTTTCACAAATTAATGAAGACTTTTTTACTGACAATTACGTTCTTAATACTATTTTCTGTAAAGAATTACAGCTGGTCCCAGCTATTAATTGATTCCAGAGACTTCAATAACTTATTGTCAATAGGTCAATTATATTCATCTGGTGGTGAGAATTACCAAGATTCTCTTCAGAAATTAAGTACTCCAAGACTTGAACCGATTATTTCTGCATTAAAAGTAATAAATGCAAAAACTGCTGATATTCTTCAAATTGAAATGCTCAAGAAACCTAGTCATGAGATACTTTTATATTGGTATATTATACGAGAGATTCATTATAATCATAATAACGAAAAACCCATTGCAGATTCTTTGGTAGTTAAAAAAATATTGTCATCTACGATTGATCCTAGAAATCTACTGGATAATTATTATAGCAGGATATTATCTGGACTTTCATTTTACTTCAATGAGGGTAATCTTTCCAACTTCAATATTAATTTAGAAAAACTTGAATTAGACAATCCGGAAGAAAAGGCTATCCTATATTTTAGTTTAATAAACAATTTGATTGGCTCGAGGATAAGAGTACTGCAGTATGTCAAGAATGATAAAGACATCATGAAATTTATCAAAAAAATGCCGAAGATAAATAATAATGAATATTACTGTTATAATAATTTTGATTTTGAAGATTTTGAATGGATTGGATATGACAAAACCAAATCCTATAAAATGACACAATTATCTAATTTTTATAGTACTCTCTTGGTTCACTTTTCGACTTTAATTAAAATTAAGGCATCGAATAAAACAAATGATGTATACCGCAAATCAATCTTATCGGAACCAAAATATTTTCAATTCTCTGAATCGAGTGAAGATCTAAAAAGATGGTACGATAAGAATAAAGTAAAATAGGCAAATGCAACCCGCGAATCTTAAAAAAGACAGGAATAACCGAGGGTAAAATCCTAACTTTTTATCAATATTTTTTTCATAAATAGTATTACTTTTGATTTTATTATTAATCACATATGAATTTAATTAAAATTAGACCCTTTATTATTGCATTTGCAATAATTTATTTACCAATGATCACAACTTTGTGTAAAGCCCAGGATAATAAAGACCAAATCATTCTCATGAACGGCGATTCATTTTACACAAATGTTATATCTGTTAATGACAAAATAGCTGTTATTGCTGATGGTAAAGACAAAAGTGAAATATACCCTGATCAAGTTTATCGAATTTATAAAGCGAAAAAAAACAAAACATATGCTCCCTCTTTTATTGAGAAAAACTTAGAACTTGTGAAGGGATCAAAACCTGAGATTTATAAAATTAAAATAAAAGATAATAGTGCTCCAACATTTGCCGAATTAGAAGCAGATGGTGATATCATGGTATATTTCGTAAAAGATTCAAATTTTGCATTGGGAGGTGGAATTGGAACAGGTTCTAAAATGGGTCTTATTGGATTTACCACCGTTAAATCTTGGTTTGCACTAAAAAAGAGCACAGGAGAAGTCATATTACTGAGACAGTCTGACGATAATGCGCTTTTCCCAGGAAATAAAAAAAGAGCTGAGAACCTTAAGCGCTTTTTTACTGGAGCACCGGAAGTAATTGCTTCATTTGAGAATGAAAAAACATTCAATTACCCCATATTTCTAAGCTATATCAAAAAATACAATGCATTGCAGGTCGTAAAAGTTGATACTTCTGATCAAAATTCGAAAATAATATATTAGAATTTATACTTTCTGATATTGAACCGAATAATAGTGGTACTCTTAATGATTTCATTGCTTTGTTCTTCTGCTTTGAATGTTATTAATACTTAAGATGATTTGACATTTTATATTATCTGCCTACTTGATTAAACAAAAGCTTACCCTTCCAATAATCAAGTAGGTTTTATTACTTATTTTCTTTACAAACCAAGTCTTTACAGCCGTTTTTATAATTACTAAAATTGAACAGCCTTCTCAATTATAATATTACATTCAAATATCTCTTTCTATTTGCTATTAATAATACTCCAGATGTATTCTTCTTTAATTTCTCCTTTTTCGGTCAACTCTCTAAAAAGACTAATTAATACTTCTAGCTTGAAGGAATCACCAGCTGCATAAAAGATACGGTCATGTATCTTAAATCCTATCCAATTATTATCTGATAATTCATATAAGGTCCAACTTTTAGGTAAAATATCTGAACCGCATTTACTAATATCAATTTCAATACTCCATCCAGGATTATCAATTGTCTCAATACGAATACGATTCTGATGTTCCCATTCTCCATCGCATAATTGGTAATACCAATTTTGTAACCATTTTATCATATTTACTTCTTCCTAGGTATATCTTTCTCTGGTACAGGTCTTACTTCTTCGTTCTATTAAACAAGTGATGTTTCAATTTTTGCCATCAGTCTTTTTTCTACACGGGCCGCTCCTTTACAGTCAACACGTTTTATCATTTCAAAACCAAGCCTTTTATTATTCTTAGGATCGTGTGATTAACTCTATAAGATGTATTATCATTTACAACTGCATGATCACCTTCCGAATCATTGCTCTCTGAGTTCTAAAAAAAGTAGTAATATCTTCTATAACATTAACTCATTAGCAAATTTTACAGATAAATGTCCCAAATCTTTAGACTAGTAGATTGGCTTAAAAATAGACATCAATTCATTTTCAAATAGTTTTTCATCTTTAATAATTTTATCCGCTTTTGATCAAATGCAACATTATTATCAACTTCTTTTACTTAGCGTATCTAGTAAATCGCTCAAAAAAACTTCCTATATATGCCATTCTAGATTTTCTTGTGATGGATGATATAGTTCAGTTTTTGTCAATACTAAGATTGATCATCCCAAACTTTATTAAATTCTTCTTCTGTAATAAAGTCAGGTTGTTCTAAATCAAGTTCATCAAAAGATTGATCATATAAGAATGACTCTCCTTGATGTGGATTCTCGGATGTTAAAAAAACTTTACTATTAGAAGCCACTTCTATTTGTCTAACGGCCTCTCCATTTTGAAAGTGAATGTAAAACAAAATATCTTCCTCATTCCAATATTGCTTAATGAATAATTCTTGCATTTTCTATAGATTTATTTTAATTTTCTGCTTTCCCTCCAGTTTACTGTTGAAAGAATAAATTTAAAATATTTTCATGAATTTTTATTTCTACACACACACACACACACACCGATTTCCTTTCACTTGAAATTCGTATTGCATGATTTTTATCTCTTAATCTTATAGAGATTCTTTCTTAGACCTTATAGTAATTATGAACACAGTTAACAATGAATAAAACTTACAAAAGTTACTTAGTATAACCTCCTCCCAAAAAATTGGAGTATTTATAAAATAGAGAATAAGGGATTGAATTATTAACTTAAATAGTAGAAAGCTTCTAAAATGGGGTTAAAACCTAAATAATAGGTCCCCACCTCCTTTCCTAACTTACTGGTTGATGATCATCATAACGGTATTCAAGTCGATCTAACGACCGAATATTCCCCTCTTTATCCTTACTGTAAAAGATCACCATTTTTCTCCTGAAAAGCAAGAGTGTCCCGTTCACCTCTGCACCAGACCAAACGCAGGAAAAATGTTTTATGGCCTTTAAGATCTTTGCATGAGCGGGCTTTTGTGGACTCACAGATTCAAGATGAGTAAGTCCTCCTTTCCAAAGAACAATAAATTGCACGAGGATCGAATCTTGCGTGGTTTGTACAGGAGGTTTAATAGCTTGTAAACCCATATTATTTGCTAATTTTTTCATGTAATCTTCTTCTCCTCCAAATGGTTTAGATTCAGATTTTGCACGGTGGTGGATATCATAAATAGCACTATTGAATTTTTCCTCATAACAAGGCGATTCGGGATCGAAATCCATAGGATAATCGAAGATCATATCAGCCTTTAGCGTTGATCTAAATGAATTTTTAGAAAAATTATCAGATGGATATCCTTCATCTACTAAATGTATGAAATAACGTTCACCCCCGGCAAAACGGATACGATCGACTTTCACTTCTTGCAACCCCTTGAGGTCGAAATAATATAATGGGAAATGATCCTGAATAATAAGTCCCGGATTTTGGATATTACAAAAATCATTACGCCAATGAACGATAACATCTTTAATTGGTAGACCGGTATACTTCTTAACAATCTCGCATATTGTCATGCGGTTGGCAAAGAAATCTTCTTCCGTATCTATATGTATAGAACCTTTATAGACAATACCGTCAATAAGGGTGTCTCGTTCTGATCTCTTGATACCGGTATATTGTTCTGTTAATGAAGACCGTACGATATATGGGCTCACCTGTATATTATTAATAAAATAAGCAGGATCGTTAGCATATTCATCTGGCGGTGAAGGTGGATACCAAGGTGTATGGAAATTTACGACACCTTCATACAAACTCTTTATGTGTGAAGTATAATTGAAAACGCGTCCTAACCTTGCTTCTGGATAATTGAGCAGCTCCTGCTTTTCAATGATACCACCGTTTAAGATAAAAACATAATTTTCAAACGTTCCATATTCCTTGGGATATAATAACGTGCTGTTCGGAGCACTGGTTCTTAACTGCTGGGACCGCGCGACGTGAATGTTTACCAGTATGATAACGAAAAGTAAAAGGTATTTTATAGGCGCTGTGGTCATAAATTTTTTTTAAATTAAATAATGTTTTAGCGATATTTAAGACTATCTAGCGAACGGATATCTCCTTTTTTATCCCTGCTATAAAAGAGCACCATTTTTCGGCGACATAGGACTGGCCTCCCTCCCTGGACGGCAGGAGTCCATCCACAAGCATTTTTTTTGAAAGCGGTAAGTATAGCTTCATGACCGGATTTATCTAAATCAGGACTTTCTAACGCAGTAATCATACCATCCTTGAGTATGATAAATTGGACTGTGATAGAGTCTGTCTTCGTAGTGGAACTGGGTCTAACTAAAGGAATTCCCGTTGTGGATGATAATTTCTTCAGATAAAAATTTAAACCTTTATACGTGGCCGCATCCACTTCTGGCGAGATAAAAATTTGTTCGTCTTTCGGATCAAAATCTGATATATAACACGGATAAACTGTATTAAGAGCCAAAGGATCTTCAAAAATTAATGTGCCTTTTAGCATACTCCATTTATAGCTGTCGTCGCTAATGTGAATGACATACCGCTCTTTTCCAGCAAAGCGAACACGATCTACCTCTATTTTATTAACGGATAAATCTCGAATCTTAAATGAATAGAGCGGAAAATGATTTCCAATTATTATACCGATATCATCTTCATTCTGGTAGTTATTTCGGGTATTTCGCCAATGGATGATGACCTGTTCTGGCGATAAACCGGTATACTCTGCGATAAGATCGGGCAAGGAAATACGGTCTGCAAAAAAATCCTCATCGGAATCCACATGTACCGAACCCGGGTACAGCACATCATTTATCGTTGTATCTTTTGTTGACTTCACAATGCTGATATAGGCTTTAATTTTGGCCAAACGGATCTGATAAGGACTGATCTGCCTTCCATTGATAAAATATGCCGGAAGATCAACATACCGAACCGGAGGAGCATAGCGTGCTTCAGTATGAAAATATACGGCTCCAAGATAGCGCCTCCCTCCCAACCTTATCGGATAAGGGAAAATATTATTTAGCTCTGCTTCCGGATTATTAACCAACGCTTGATGCTCAATAACCTTTCCGTTAAGCACAAAGGCATAGTGTTCAAATGCGCCATATTTTTTAGGGAACATGGCTGCGCTATCAGGAGTATGGGAGTATGCAGACTGGGAAAAGACCTCTAATCCGGATAAAACTAAAATAAAAAGTAGGATATATTTGCTCATTGAATACATCTTATTACCTATTCGATTTTTGCTGCACTGCACTAGCAATCAAATAAGGGTTAAATAATATCTTGTTGGTTAGTTGCATAATGGTCTATCATTAATCTACACCTAAAATAACATTAAAATGTTATTGATGATGATTATATTCAATAAATAAAAGCCATTCTTGGCAGAATGGCTTTTCATGATCTTGATAAAAGGTGATGTATCTTATAGTCTGTTAAAAATGAAAAGACTACCAATTTAGTTCATAATTTGTGCTTCTGCCACCGGAATCTGCTTTTATTAGAATACCTTTATTAACTAAATCTGTAAGATCTCGTAATGCGGTATCAGCCGATACCTTGGTCATCTTTGCCCATTTTGATGAAGTCAGGTTTCCTTCAAAATTATCCATTAATTTATTCAACATCATACGTTGCCTTTCATTACTGATATTAACATTGTTTTGCATCCAAAAGTGATGTTTTCCCACGACTTTATCTATTATCGTATTCGAAGCAATAATAGCTTCTTTAAGGCAGTTTAAAAACCAAACTACCCAATTGGTAATATCAGAATCGCCTTTTTGCGTTTTCTCTAGAATCGTATAATATTCCTTACGCTCTTGTTTAATTTGCGCAGACATACTATAAAAGCGTTGATTGACACCATCCGCTTTCGATAGTTGCATATCTGTTAATGCACGACCAATACGTCCGTTTCCATCATCAAATGGATGTACAGTCACAAACCATAAATGTACAATAGCAGCTTTTAAGACTGGATCTATACTAGAATCCATATTAAACCAGCCTATGAATCTCTTCATTTCCTCTTCGAGACGTTCAGCTTTAGGTCCTTCAAAGTGTACGACTTCTTTTCCCATTCCTCCCGAAACCACTTGCATATCTCCACTTCTCCATTGTGCTACATCAATCTTATACAAGCCACTTCTACCGATTGGAAATAATGCGCCATGCCAGCCAAATAATCTTTCTATACTTATGGTCTTATCTGTATTCTGTGTAGCATCTAACATCATCTCTACCACACCATCAATATGTCGGTCAGATTGGATCAAGCCTGAATTATCTAACCCTAATCGAGTAGCTATTGAAGAGCGCACTTGTTCTGGATTAAGTATTTCACCCTCTATTTCTGATGATTTCACGACATCTTGTATAAGTGTTTCTAAGTTTGCTTCGTCTTGTAATTCAAATCCTAGCAACTCTACTTTTCCAATAAGTTTTCCTTGCAGATGTCGAACTTCACTTAATAAATTAAGTATCTTCTGGTCTTCCCATTGGAAATCTGTCCAACTATGTCGTTCGTGTATATAGACTGCCATCGCTTCTAAAATATATGCGGTAAATATAAGCATTATTCACCGCAATAAAAGCGGAGAATAAACTATTTAATATCCGCACAAAATAAGCAGCACAATAGTAGTGTCCAAGATCACCTTATTGAGTCAAACCCCAATGTGATATTGCAGCTTATTTAGAATCTAAGCTGTGATTCGTCAAAATTTGAAATATCTGTGGGTTATATTCGGTTAATGATGATCATAACGGTATTCAACACGATCTAACGATTGAATTTTTCCCTTATTATCTATACTATAGAAAATCACCATTTTTTTATGACAAAAAACAGGTCTACCGCCCATTATGGCCGGAGACCAGACACAGGCATTTTTTTTAATAGCAGAAAGAATTTCTCCATGACCAGGTTTATCTGATTCGACACTGCTTAGAGCGGTAATCATACCATTCTTCATCACGATAAACTGAACGGTAATCGAATCGGTCTGTGTAGCCGTACTTGGTTTAACTGCAAGAAGTTCCATTGTCGATGATAATTTCTTTAGGTAAAAATTTAGACCATTATAGACTGTCGGATCAATTTGTGCGTGAGTAAAAATACTATATTCTTGCATATCATAGTCCGAAACATAACAGGGAAATACCGTATCAAGAGCCAAAGGCTCTTCAAATAATAATGCAGCTTTAGATTTACTCCATTTATAACTGTAGTCACTAAGATGAACCACATACCGCTCACCCTGAGCAAAGTGGAAACGATCTACCTCTATTTTCTTAACGGATGAATTACCGATTTTGAATGAATACAGTGGAAAATTACTTCCGATTATCGTACCCGTATCATTTTCACTGTTATCTAGGTTTTCAGAACCGAGCCAACGAACGGTGACCAGTTCAGGATTTAAACCGGTATACTTTTCAATAAGATCGGGCAAGGCAATACGGTCTGCAAAAAAATCTTCATCGGTATCTACATGTATAGAACCCCGGTAAAGGCTACCATTTATTGTTGTATCCTGTGCTGACTTCGAGATCCGCTTATAAAGTTCCAACTTGATCAACCGGATCTGATAAGGACTAACCTGTCTGCCATTAATGAAATAGGCCGGTTGATCGGCATATCGGACGTGAGGAGCATACCGCTCTTCCGTATGAAAATATACTGCTCCGGCATAACGTTTACCTTCCAGCGTAATGCTGTTCGAGAAAACATTATTCAGCTTAGCTTCTGGATTATTAAGTAAAGCCTTTCGCTTGATAAGCTTTCCATTAAGCAAAAATGCGTAATCTTTGAATGTCCCATATTTTTTCGGGTATAACGCCGCACTGTCAGAAATATTGGAGTATGTGGACTGGGAAAAGACCTGTAATCCAGATAGAACTATAATAAAAACTAGGATATATCTGTTCATTGAATACATGTTATTGTCTGTCCAATGTTTGCTGCATTGCATATTCAATCAAATAAGGGTTAAATAGTATCTGGTTGGTTAGTTGCATAATAGTCTATCATTAATCTACACCCAAAATAACATTAAAATGTTATTGATGATGATTATATTTAAGAAATAAAAGCCATTCTTGGCAGAATGGCTTTTCATGATCCTGATAAAAGGTGAGATATCTTGTATTCAGTTCGAATCCTTGCAACTTTACTTTTCGAATAAGATTTCCTTGCAGGTATCGAACTTCGCTTAATAAATTAAGTATCTTCTGGTCTCACCATTGGAAATCTGTCCAATTATGTCGCTCGTGTATATAGACTGCCATCGCTTCTAAAGTGTATGCGGTAAATACAGGTGTTATTTACCGCAATACAAGCGGAGCTTACGTCTCACCAATTTTTCTTCCATTTTTTTCGCCAATTAAAGCGCAATCCGCAGACTACACAAATCTTCGAAGGTAAGTTAGCAGGCATTATTGTTTAAAATTTTTATAGTGATTGATGACGATATTTTGCGCTTTCAGATCGTGCATCATATTGTACAATCCAAAAAATGTGCGGTTCAGATAAATAAAATGTTTCGACCCTCTGTTGGTGTTCATTCCTTTTATATTACTCAGTTTCGCATACCGCTGACCTAAATCTGCAATTTCCTGAAAAAAAGTTTCATCAGAAAAATCAAAATTCGCGACATTGAAAGGTCTTGTAAACAATTCCAGTAATTCGTAGAATAATTTAGTAAAAAACTCTTGTTCGTTTGCTGAATCCTGATCACTCAGGATCTCAAGCTCATATAATTTTTCTTTGTAAAATTTAGGATTATCCAGATTCTTACGTTCAGCCAATTCAAAATAAGGTTTGTAAAAATCATTCGGAATTTCCTTGATGCAACCAAAATCAATCACAAGCAACTTTTTATCTGCGGAAACCAAAAAGTTTCCGGGATGCGGGTCGGCGTGTACCTGCTTCAGAACATGCATCTGGTACATATAAAAATCCCAAAGTGTCTGTCCGATCTTGTTCAAATCATCCTGAGAATTATCTAGTTTTGTAAACTCTGAGAAATGCTTTCCATTCATCCAATCCATCGTAATGATTCTTTCACAGGAAAATTCTGGATAATATGTAGGAAAAGCGAGATTCGGAAGATGCGCACATTTTTCAGAAATTTCCTGACTTCTTTTGAGTTCCAGATCATAATCTGTCTCTTCAAACAATTTATTTTCCACTTCCTGAAAATACGATTCTGAACCTTCTTTTTTGATATTAAACATCTTCATCGCAATCGGTTTGACCATTTTCAGATCGCTTGAAATACTTTCCCTCACGCCCGGATACTGAATTTTGACTGCAAAATCTTGACCATCTTTCTTGGCTTTATGAACTTGTCCGATGCTTGCCGCATTAACAGATTCATCTGTAAACTCATCAAAAAGATCTTCCGGATTTTTCCCGAAATATTTTCTGAAAGTTTTTTTTACTAAAGCTCCGGAAAGTGGCGGAACCGAAAATTGAGATAAAGAAAATTTCTCTACATAGGCTTGCGGAAGAATATTTTTTTCCATGCTCAGCATCTGAGCAACTTTCAGAGCAGAACCTTTCAATTCTTTTAAAGAATCGTAAATATCGGTCGCATTATCTTCATTTAAAGTTTTTCGAGCTTCGTCCTCATCTTTATCTTTTGTAATTTTATTTCCGTAATATTTGATGTAATTAACGCCAACTTTGGCGCCTGCTTTCAGCAAACTGCTCGTTCTTTCTAACTTTCCTGTCGGTATTTTATGGAGTGTTTTCATTTTTAAAATTTCATTGCTAATAGACGTCAAGAATTTCCATCATGTTGATTGAAAAATAGTAGGATTTTAAATGCAGATCTGTCATTTAACTTTTTCTGAATTTTTCTTTGAATAAAAATTTGCCAAGGTCGACTACTTTTCGCAATGGTTCATTATCCATCAGTTCAAAACCTGTATCTATTGTTTTTTCAATGAAAATATCTGTTTTTTCAAATGATGGCGAGGTATCTCTTTTCCAAAACTCGATGGCAGAAACCAAATGAAGCCAAAATGCTTCTTCTCTAGCCTTGTCATGAAAATTTTTCACATCATCTTTTGCTTCTTTAATTATACTCCAATCGTTAAAATCGAGGGTTTTGATGAAGTTTCGATGCGTTTCCTTGAGTTGATCTGAAATTTTTGCAGCATGTAATTTATCATTCCCCAGAATCATCAAAACCAACGAACGGTTCATCGTCATGTTTTCAAAAAAGATAAAATATACGTTCAAAAGCTTTTCTTTCGAAGTGATCTTATCAGAAATATTAACTTCTGACGCCAATGCTACGGACTTTTCAAAAAGATTGACCAACATTGATTTTTCAATCTGCTCGAAACTTGTAAAATAATCGTAGAAGTCTTTTTCTTCAAAATCATTGTCCTTTGCAAAACGGTAAATATTTTTTGGCTGCTCACCGTGATTCAAAATGTACTCTCCGTACAATTCAAATATTTTATCTGCTGTAATTTGATTTTCCTTTTCCATCTTTGTATTTATATCTTACCATACACAATTTAGTTATATTTTAAACCAACTTAATAAAATAAGGTGTAATTTTACACTATATCAATGATCCAATAGATGAATAATGGTAACATATAGGTTTAATCCGATTTAAGGCCGATTTTCGAATTTTAAAGGTTTACTCATTATCTGAGCATGAGCGGATTCAAGATATGGGTTAGATTACGCAAATGTATATTTTATCTATTTGTTTTTATAAGTTTCTATATCGAATCTCATGAGTTTTGCCTATGGTTTATGAACAGTTTAACCCAATGCTGACCGATAACTTTTTCAGATAAGTTATTTTTCCCCTAGATAGCCCAGGTTCTCTTTCTACACGTTTGAACGGATATCTTTAGATACGATATCAAAGTCTGTTATATAGCTATACTTGAGGGTGGATGAACATTTCTATATCAGTATTGTTATAATATTATAATATCATTTGAGCATTTTATCGATATAAATAGATACTCCGTCAATATGCAGAAAACTCGTAAAATACTTAAGATCTTGCCATCGCAGAAGATGTTGCTACCTCTGATCATTTTATGTGTTGTTACTGCATGTACAGATCGAGCAGGTTCTGATAAAAGCAAAACAAATACAACTATTCATAATACTGATACACTGTCACCCACAAGATCAGCAGAAGAACATATACCTCTTCTTAATATGGATGATATAAAAAAGGCTTATGCAGCTGTCAATAAACAACTCGAAGATGGTCAATTGGATTCCACAACATTTAAATATTCATGCAAAGATGAAAAAAATGGGACGGTGAGTTACTTTACAAAAAATGGTAACCTCAGGCTAATTGTCCACAGATATAATGAATATGATCATTATGAGGCTGTAGATCGTTATTTTGTACAGGACAGTACTTTATTTTTCACTTACAGTACCAGTACCACGTGGTCTTTTGAGGATGGTCCAGAAGGCTCAACGAAGGATAACATCAAAGAAAATCGAACTTATCTTATAGCGGAGAAGCCGGTTAAATGTTTGGAGAAAAATTTCACAATACGATCAAAAGCATCCACTAATCCTGATCCGGAATCAGTTCCTAACCGAGATATTAATTGCCAATCTGCCGCAATTGTATTAAAACCGTATCACATATTGACAAAATACAGATTTAAATCAACTGCAAATTGCTTGGAATGATCATAAATCTCTTTTATTTAGATATAACAGGCAAAACCAAATTCATTAACTACTGATCAGTAATTACCCCTAATTAAATACATACATATGATTCGTCCCTTCTCTTTCTTAATTCTTGCAGCTATATTAATGACGGGCTGTCAAAATCAAAAAAATGTTTCTGACACAACTGAAGTTAAACAGGATACGTCAACGTTAATTCCTCTGGAGACACAACTACAGGCGATTGACCCTAATTTTTCCACAGATTCCGTACTATTATCATTCTCTGTATTCAACCATTCAGACACGGTACAGCGGTTTTGTAAATGGGAAACACCCTTTGAACCGATTTTAGGAAAATATATGGAGATTATCGATGAACAGGGAACAGAAGCGCAGTTTACTGGTCCGATGGCAAGAAGGGTGATGCCACCTCCTGCGGAAAGTTATATTCTAGTGCAACCACATGATTGCGTCAGTACAGTATACAACCTTGCAAAAAACTATACGATCAAACCGGGAAAGTACACTGTTAAATATACTGGCGGAGGTGTGAGTGGTCTACAAGAGGGAAATGAAGTCAAAATTACTGTAAATGGAAAATAATCACAATTTGTTTATAAATAAATAAGGTAACTTTTTCATATTTTCTATCTATCCATCCAGAGTTTGAAGGCTCGTACTTTATCTTTAGGAACTACGATTTCACAGTCGGTCTTTGTATCCAGCTTTAATAATAAACTATTTTTAAAATAAGGTATTACTATTGTTATGGCATCAACATTAACGATTACTTGTCTGTTGCATCTAAAAAACTTCAAGGGATCTAACTGATTAACAAGTTCGTCAAGTGTGTTTCCTAAAATAAAACGCTCACCTTCGAGCGTTTCCAGTATCACGGAATGATCTATATATATATAACGGATATTAGAAGTTTTAACCACGAAATACTTTTCACCTTTTTTAAGGAGAAACCGTTCACGTAAAATATTTTTAGAATTATAAGTATCGAGCTGCGTAATTAACCGACGCAAAGAATTATCGATTTTATAATTTGAACTGTTTTGAAATACCTTTTTAATCATATCATCAAACTGTGTTTGTGAAATTGGTTTCAATAGATATGACAATGCATTATAATCAAATGCTTTTATAGCATAGTGATCAAACGCCGTAGTGAATACAATAGGGCAATTAATCTCTAAATTTGTAAATAGTTCGAATACTAAGCCATCACTCAGGTGGATATCCAACAATAATAAATCTGGCTCACCGTTTAGCATGAACCATTTTTCAGCTTCCTCAATACTTTTCAGCCACGCTATAATCGAAAGAGATTCACTTTTAACATTTCGAACTAGTCTTTCAATATTATTGTAAGCAGCGATTTCGTCTTCAACGACTACAATTTTCATATGCTATTAATTTAATTTTTCCATTGGTTTGATGGGATTGTAATATTGGAATTTTGACAATGAAGAAATTGTCTATGATATCCACTTCCACTTTCGTTGTTGAAAGCATTGCATATATTTTTCTTAAGCTTGCTAAACCAATCCCACTGTTTTCCTTCGTATAAGAATACCTTTTACCAAACATATTATTTGAGACAACCACAAATTGGGATGTTAAATCAATCGTACATCTCACGCGATGACTATCATCAATAATGTTGTGCTTTATTACGTTTTCAACAAGATTATATATTGACAAAGGAGGAATAACAGCCTTATCATCAAGTTGGTGTGAATAATTTATCGAAACTATTAAATTGGAACCATACCTTTCCTGTGTCATCTTAATGAATTTCTCTACGATCAAAAGCTCTTCCACTAATGATACAGTTTGGTTGTCAGCGTTCTTTAAAAGATATCGGTATAGTTCGGAAAGATTATGTAAAAAGTTCAATGCTTTGGGGTTAGTATCATCTATAAGAGAATAAAGAGTATTGAGATTATTAAATAAGAAATGGTGTTCTAACTGGGCTTTTATTGCATTGATACTAGCAGTTTGAAGTTGCTCTTGTAATAGAACATTTCTGCGCATATTTGAGATAGATAAAGTTACTGCACCATAAATTATAGAATAGATGTTTAATCCAAGCCACGTGGGAAAGAAACGGCTAGTTAAAAAAAGTCCAAAAGATTCTTTAACGTTCCAAGTACCTAAATAAAACTCCAACAGCTTTTCGAGCACTGTAACTGCCACACCAATTAAGAGGAATCCTACAATTTGTATTAATCTATTAAGCTTAGGCTTTTGAAAATCAAATTGTCCACAGTACCACATTAAAAATGCCACTGGAATGCTATAAATTAAAGATCTTGGAAAGATGGATAGAAAGAAGTCGGAGATAGAACCCAACACATATTCGGAACTAAACTGAACTTCACTCGATAGAATAATGGCAAACAATAAAAAAGCAAACAGGTAAGCCCTAAAATATGTACTCAAAAATCTCTTCATTGAATCTTATATTATGGAATAGCTTTTATAGTTTTAATTTTCTAATTATTTAACTTTTTAATTAACTTGGATGGCTGTACCTCCAGCGTTTTTGTCTTCAATGACATCCGAATCATCCTGTTTCGCACTCTTTTTAATTTTGCCAAATTGATAACGAAAACTTATACGTAATTGTCGTATTGGTGCTACTATTGTAGAATTTTGATTAAAATTATATCCTGAAACTTCAGTATGTAATTTTACATTTTTATGGAATGGCTCTAACATCGATAGGGAAATACTTGAACTTTTATTTATTATATTTTTCTTGACACCAATCATTGAATACGAAAGCGCATCTGAATACCCTTGTAAATTAATTTCTCTAGTATTATAGTTCGAATATAACTCTAATGAGAAACCTTTACTGAATTTTGCAGAAGCAAATATACTGGCGTTCATGGTAAGGCCCTTATTGGAATAAGTTTCACTTGAAAGTTTACTATAAAAAATATTCAAATTTGGTGCAACAGAAAATTTGGAATCCTGATATGAAAAATAGATATTTCCCCCTAAAGATCTACTTTTTCCTATATTTTGAAAGGTAACAGAGGTTGAGCCATCTGAACCTACATCTCTTTTTTCTTGAATAGAATTATTCACGATTGTAAAAAAAGGTGACAGTGTAAAAAATAATTTGTTAACTGAGAAATTTGAATATGCAACCTCTATTTGATGACTTTTTTCAGGTTTCAAGTTTGGATTTCCATAACGAACATTATTGACATCAGCACGATTTATAAAGGGGTTTAGAAATGTAATACCCGGTCTCTGTAACCTCTGATTATAACTTAATCGTATAGACTGCTTAGTCTTCCCAAAAGATTTTACGAAAGACAAACTTGGCAAAAGGTTACGAAAATCATTTTCGAAAGAATGCAAACGATCCACTCTTCCATCATTTATTGTTCTTTCGTAACGTAATCCTGTATTGGATCGGAAACCTTTTCCTAGTGAAACATTATAACTGTTATAAACAGAAATAATTTGCTGATCATAATCCATTTCATTCAATGAACTGTCCATAAGTTCAAAACTTTGGCTAGCATTATCAAATGCCGACATCAGCGAAGAGCTGTTAAAAGCTCTTCCAATATATTTCATTCCAAATTCAAGATTGATCCTTTTAGAAAGTGGTTTGGAATAATCTATTTGTGCCGACAGTTCTTTACGCTTTTGCAAATTAAAACTTCTATCATCATAAGCACGATCTTGATTAAGAAAATAATGGTTATTATCATCCGATGAACTTAATATAATGGATGAAATCAAAGAGTGATTTTCACCCTTCAACTTCAAATTGTGATCAAGATGTAAAGAATAACCTGGTTTTTTAATCTTATTATCTATAGATCGTGAATTTGCACCCGTTCCCACTCCTTTAACCGAGGACCAAAAACTGATATCCTCATACCTATCATTATTAACATCATTCACCTGAATTCCGGCTGATAAAATATTTTTATGAGAGAAGTTATAGCTTGATGATAGATTGGCTCCATAAGACCGTCCAATGGCCCTTATATCACTTTCTTGAAATAAATACTGTGTTTGATCTCCATAACTATTTCTCTCTAATTCGGAATGAATTTTATTCCTGTAATAATTGGAAGTTAAAGAAACATTTGATGAAAACTTCGTGTTACTTATACCGCCGCCTGCTGCTATATTCGCATTTCCAATTGAGCCTGCCGAAACATTCACAAATGCATTGATGCCTTTAAGATCTCTTTTTGTTATTATATTTATGATGCCGACAGTGCCCTCTGCATCATATTTAGCGCCTGGATTTGTAATGACTTCTACACGTTTAATCATACTTGCGGGAACTAATTTCAATGCATCCGAAACTGATCCAGCAATAAGAGTAGAAGGTTTGTCGTTAATGAATACTTTCACACTAGAACTCCCACGTAGTTTGACCTCCCCATTAAAATCAACGCTAACGTATGGTACTTTTCTTAGTAATTCGTCTGCGGTAAAACTATCCGAATTGTTGGTTCCATCAACGTTATAAATTAATTTACCATCTTTTTCTTCTACTATTGGAGCTTTTAATACTATAGAAACCTCATCAATGGTTCGGCTCTTTTGAAAAAGCTTAATTATTAAAGGCTCTTTTGAGATCGACGAAGTTTTTAAAAAAAAATCCAAACTATCGTAACCGACATGTGAAATTTTAAGTAATATTGAATCACTAAGAACTTTTCGCATCTGAAAGCTCCCCTCCTGATCAGATGATAATCTATCGATAATTTCTCTATCATTGATAGAGATTACTTGAATCGTCGCAGATGGGATTACCTTTTCTGTTGTTTGTTCTAAAATTTTCCCATAGAATATAACGCTATCTAATCCGATTCTCTGCGATATTACATTTTCTACTTTTTTTATGGAGCCCCCTTTTAATAGTAAAACAGATGTCAATGAAAAAAATAATACGAAGGAAATTCTTCTTATGCTCATATTAAATTAGTTTATAGATCTAAACTAGATAAGCATCTTTAAAATTCCATCCACAAAACGATGAGGTCGAAATTCAGCCATTTAAAACCGAATTTTTGTACTTAATTAAATTTAAACAATGGGATGATAAAATAAACCCTATTAAATTTTAACCTAAAGCAGTATTCGTCTTTTATCAATTTAATTCTTCTTTACAAACTGTTTCGTAAAGAGAATAATCCTATAAATTAATATACTATTAAATTCAATTTTAATAAATATATAGATTTTTACCATCAATAGGAATATATTAATGCTATTATAATCCCTATGACAATGGAAATCAGCTACATTTATTTGCTAAATCTGTTTTAAGGACTTATTACTAAATATCTATCCTTTCTTATCCACTTTCCTCCTATGCCATGCTAGATTATCTGGTGACAAAATTTAGTACCTTCCAATTCTTGAAGACTATAGTTATGCTCACCAAGTTTTCTTGTAGGCTTTGAAATCAAAATACAATAATCTTGATCGATACCAACCAAGCTATGATTAAAAGTACGGTGGAGATTTTGACATCGTGTAACTTCTGTGTTTTTAGCGATATCTGCTAAAGGTAAACCCACTTTCTTCAATTACATTGCAGTTGAAATCGATTTTTCACGTTCATCTCTTGACGATACAAGCAGTACTTTTTAGCACTGCTTGTCATGGAATTAGCTTCAGTAAAAAAACGATAACAACGTGATCACTAAAATAATTTTGAGAATAAACCTGGTTTTTTCCAAGTCTTTTTGTACTCATCTGCCAAAGCAACATGATCACTATAGCCCAATACAATGTCAAGATGTTGATGCGCTTGCTTCAAATCGCCACTGACATACAAAGCTTTTGCCACTAACAGATGAACTTCTTCGGAGGTATCATCATATGCCCGATCTTCGGTCTCATAAATATGCTTTAATTTATTGGAGTACCTAAGCAAGGGTTCCAGTTGATTGTCAGCTGCAAATAATTTGATACCATATAACAGCCATTGTAGATATTCCGGTGCGTCAAATGCTTCTTCACAATAAGAATCATGTGCTGTAAAAAAGTCAATTCCTGCTGAATACTCCTCCATGAAATAATGACTTTTCATAATCATATACAACGTTTTTGCTTTATCAAAGGCATTAATAATAAATTCCTTCTTATTGGCTAAGTATAATCGAGCGTTATGGTTGACGTTTTTGTAGTCTTCCAGTTCATTGTAAATTTGCATCAGCACATAGGGCGCATGTGCTTCATGGGGATACTGCTCAATAATATGCGTATAATAAGCGATCTTAACATCATATGGTTCGTCGCCATAAATATCGTACAGCAGTCCTTCAACAGTATTTTTCGCGGCTTCATAATCTCTAAAATCATAATCGGAAATATCAGGATTCTCGATATAGTGTTGATAGATTTTAATTAGCAATTCCTGTGCTTCATCAGCAATATTTTCAGTCTCCCCTAAGCCATTCTTGACAACTAAATAATCGGCTTGATGTTTCAGATATAAATAAAAGTTGGAATCTTCTGCCGTATAAGTATGAAAGAATTTTGTTAACGCGGCTTTTGCATCGACATAATTTTCTTGTTTTATTAATCCATCTAATAAAGTATGATGGAGTTCCTCAAATTCACTATTTTGCAGACCAGTATGGATCACATCGACTGCAGTCCCATAACATCCATTTTTAATAAGTTCTATACTATAGTTATTGCAGCACATGGCCCAATTGTGTCTGCTGCCGAGATAGTCACTTTCATAACTACCTTCTTCGTAATATGCTTGGAAAGCATGAAAAGATTGTTCATAAAGACCCGATAACATCGCTTGAAACAACGCAAGATCTTCCGGATCTGTAATTTCCTCCGTAATAAATTCGCTAAGTTCAACGCCGTCATTGTACAGTTCCCGAGGCAAATCTTCAAATGTTGGAAGTTCCAGATCGATTGCTCCCGTTACTAAATATTTAGATATAAAATAGCGTCTCCAGGTTATGGATGCCGATTTAATTTCTAGGGCTTTACTCAGTAGTGGTAATGCTTCTGCGTGGCGGGCTGTTTCATGTAAATAGGTGCCTGCAAAATGATACAACGAAAATTTATCGGAATGCGTATCCAACAGCCTCAGTGCGTGATGATAATAAAAATCGGCCTTTAGATGCATCCTCTCAAAATGATTCCGCTCAACGATTAACTGGAAATAAAACACGTCATCATCGACAAGTCCATTCTTAATGAGCTTATCGAAACGTTGGTGCCATTTCACCAGCCCATCCAAAACGTCCTCTTTACTATTTGTTCCTCTGATCAATTTCAATAAGATGGCCTTTGTCAAGGCCATATCTTCATTTTCAAAAGCTATTTCTGCAAGATACAGGTAGTCGCTATCATCATCGCTGGCAAATTGCTGTATGTGATCTGTTATAACCTGAATGATTTGATCGGGAGGTATTAATTTATTTTCCTGTAGCAGATAAATCTTCTTCATCAGGAAGATCGCATTATACTGGTCCCGCTGTTCTCTATCTGCTGTAAAATATGTGGTAAAGAAAAACATTGCTTCATCCAATGTTTTCAAAACAGCCGCTTTTTCTCCAACAGATTCATAAATCCTAATTAAGAAATCATAACCAGATGTTGCATGGTTAGGATCTTGAATTAAACGCTGTGTATATCCGATATAATCGTTCCTATTTTCGGACGTGATGTGTCTTTTGGAAAGATTAATATAAGCTAAATTATAATCGTTATTCAATGCATAACTTAGTATATGCTGTAATGCTTCTGAATTTTCGGGCTCAAGGCTTATAATTTTCTTAAGATAAGGAACCGTAAATTGATTCATCGTGTCATAGACAAGCTCTGGGTGACCAGGGTAAACATAATCGTAATGTGCAATGGCCATTAAAAACAATACCGCTGTATCGTCAGGATGATTTTTAAGATGCTGCTCTCCTTCTTCTATACAAAGTGCAAGATCACCTGAATAAAATAAATTTTCTAACTGCTCGATGTTCATCTATATAATTATTTTGTCGTGTTGTTTAATTTTTAAATATCTAATCAAAGTTAGTGTATGAACAACCTTCAAAAAATCCCCGGTTTCGGCTACTATTTAAAAAAGTGCACCAGCCCATCTTTGATACAACTAGATCTAAAATAAACGATTAAATACCATTAGTAGCACAGTTGCTCCGGAATCAATAAACCGTTAGAATTTGTCAGCTACGAGAAGCTTCTACCGTCTGGATTTGGATAAAATCGAACAGTGGTTGCTATATGGATTTGGATAAAAAAAGTTGTTATGAAATAATAATAATTTCTTTAAATGTTATATATTTACCTCAGCTTATATTATGAAAAAAATTATACAAAATCGATTCGGTTATCTATTTCTATTGTGTTTTTTGGTGATGTTACTAGCAGCCTGCTCGAAAGATGAAAGTCTTGGAAACAAACCGGATCAATATACTGAACAAGAGGAAAAATTAAACACACTAACATTATCTGTTAGTGCGGTAGGTAAAAATTTTATTGAATTTTCTTGGGAAAAAATAACAAGTTCACATTTTAATCCGGTATCCTACATGATCTACCTGGATGGAAAGTTAGTGGCTAAGGATGTTAGTATCACAAAATACAGTGTGATTAATCTGAAAGAGGATAAAAACTACAACATCATGGTGCAGGCTATTTCTTCTTCTGGTTTAAAAGTAGAGAAATCGTCTACTATACAAACGCTGGGAGGAAATAAGGATGACAATATGTATTATAAAGAATATAAAATACATACACAGTCCCGTCTAACCAACCCAAGTATAGCGCGTTTATTGGATGATAGTGGTCATCTTATCTGTTCTTATCTACAGCATGATAATATTGCTACCCAAGATTATTTTAAAGTTATTGTATACCGTACGGACATGCAGGGGGAGATCTTGTGGTATAGACTCATCGCTGATCTAGAGTACTTTGGTAAACCTTTTGAATTTATCTTATCTGATAAAAAAGAGAATGCGCTCTTATTGGTAGGCCGCGATCTATATGCAATAGATGCCAATAAGGGTACATTGCTAAACGAAAAGCCAATCACATTACAGACTATTCCAACGGAAGATTATTTTACCGCAGCCAAATTGAATGCACAAGGTGAAATAATCATTGGTACCGCTTTGGGAAATCTACTTAAAATAAATAAAGATGATTATCAGGTCGTCTGGAAACGTAAACACTCAGATTATCCAATAAAAGCAATTGAATTTGATAATGCCGGAAAAATCTATTATTGCTTTGACAACTTCCACAATTCGGATATACAGATTCAAAAAACAGATTCCGAAGGTTCGCTGCTCAATACCTTTAAGTTTGATGGTAAATATCCAGGCTATGAGGCAGATCACCTTTATTTGATGTCTTCGCTTATTAAAGATAATGATGATAATTTTTATTTGTGGGGGTATGATCTGTTTTATTACAACCTTCGATACTTTAAATTTGATATAAATGGCAAAATTTTATCTAAAACGAAGCAAGCGGTAAATCTTATACCTAAAGGTGCTTTTTTTGATAATGATAACAATCTTGTCGTATATGGTCAAGAAGATGGAGGTGGTATCAGTACTTATGGCACGATAAATAAATATGATAAAAACCTAAAAGTCCTGTCCTCAAAACAATATCCTGAATTGCCAATGCATAGATTTATGACTGTCACCCAAAATAAAGATAATTCCTACAACTTATTCTTTTATTATCAGCAGACATGGTCATTAAATAATTTAAACTTTATTTACATCAAAACGAAGTCAAATGGTCAACTATATTAAACTTTCAATTGTTTTGGGTTTGATCTTATTCTGTGGTTCTTGTAAAAAGGAAAACACAGTACTTTCAGCCCAAATTATTAAAGAGTCTATCGTTAGTATACGAGATCATTCAATTTCATTGACCTACGAGATCTCAGCCTTGGGCTATAATAAGTCTGGAGTAAAATACTATAAAAAAGAAAATCCGCAAGAGGTCAAAATAATTGAAGCAGTACGTAAAGATGGAGTTTTTTTTGTACTGATTGATCAACTGGACCCTGAATCAACGTATGTTATTCGGCCTTTTGCCGAGTATGACAATCAGACCATTGTAGCTGAATATAGTAAAGAAGTAACTACGACTGCTTTGTTTCCTTCTGAATTTTCGCTCAAGTGGTCTAATACAGACGTGACTTATGATGAATTTGGAAAATATAAAACAACGGTTGAAGGAAAAAACCTGAACAATATCAATTTACATGATCTTGCTATTCTTCTTGGTGGTGATACCTTATTACTGGATTATCCAAAGCTGGTGGAACAAGACAATTATCAAATTACTGCAACAGGTAACTTTTCCCTGCCAGCTGGAAATTACATGATGCGGGTTCTGTATAAAGGAGAAGAAGTGATGGGACAAGCTATTGATTTTAGCTATAAAGGCAATGCCCTTACTTTACAACTCAAAGCGACACACTTGAGAAATTTAAATCCTTTTGTCATTAATGATAAAATTTACTATTTCACGAATAACGTGGTGTCAATTCTAGACATGGAAACAAGCAGTATGTCGAAAATAGCCGATATACCTATTGAATTGGGATACATGTCACCCAATTACTTAACCTTGGAGAATAAAATAATTTTTCAGGCGCAGCCTGTAACACATAACTTACCTGTTGAAGCTCCCGATCCTTTTAATGGATATGAATTATTGAGCCGATCATTTGATGTGAAGAATACTAAATTTGCAACTCACTTTTTTAGTAAACCTCAAAAGAAAGAAAGTCATGAATACGAAAGCATATGTTTGTTTGAACACAATAAAAACATATATCAGGCGTATACCCGTATTGATAAAATCTCCCATACGAAAAATAATACGACCAACGAAGTGGTTAAGTATAATAATAAAACGGAAAGCTTTGAATATTTAACAACTTTTGATAATAATTTTAGAAACTATCAATTTATATCTGTTTCAGGAAAACTTTATGCTTTTGGACAAACAAATGTCTTGGATCAGGGCTTCTATGTCGGGTCTACATTCGTTATTTACACAGTAGATCCGACAAATTTTAAACTTACCGAACAATACCGTTATGGTAATAAAAATGAGACTTATCCTTATTCTCCTGCTGGCCTTCTAAATTACAACAACAATATACTCGTTTCCATGGGATTAAACAACTTTATGTTGTACGAAATCAAGACTAATACTTTGAAGCCAGTTGTTCTTCCTAAGACCGTACCTCATGAATATTATGGCGGTATGTTTATTTACAAAAACAAACATTATCTAAATGCTAACCTACAATTTACAGATGGTACTATATATGAAATGTCAATTCAATAAAATCATAACAATGGGTATCATCGCGTTATTAATGAATCTATGTTATTCCTGTAAAAAAGATACCGTTTACAATGAAATAGACGCCTTTTCGCAAATTGAAAATAAAGTAATTTATGATAAAGGTCAATACATACTTTCATTTTCACTAGCAGACTATCCGTACAAAAAGGTACAGGTATATGTACATGATGATCTTGCTGTTATGTATAAACAAACGGGAGGTTTGCTATATCATGCTGAAAATCAAAACAACAATCAGTATGCTGTTTTCTTTAATCCCTTAGGGAAATCTAAAACATACTATTATCAAGTGATTGTATTTGACAAGTCCGAAAATGCTGTTCGTTCTAATATTTTTAAATTTGTAACACAACCTTAATCATGTACTTTAATTATAATATAATAAGGCGGTTTTTTATTGTTACTTTCTTAGCTTTATTTTTTTTAGGATGTAGCAAGGAAAAGGAAGATATATTAAAAACAGAGTATGCTGCTCAAGCTGATCCATCAGAATTATATAGCGAATTTACAGTACAGCTAAAGGGTAATGCCCTACAGAAAAACGAAAAGGGAAGCTGGCAAATTGCAAAAGGTAAGTTGATGGAAAAGTTTGTTGAAATTAAAGATCCTGATAATCCTAACACACTATTTTTGGGACTGCCAGGGGAAGAATATACACTATCCTGGACGGTGACCCATTCAAATAAAAGCACAAGCAGCAGTTCAGTTGTCGTAAAAATTCCGGAATTAGAGATCAAAATCGAGGAATATACACCGGATCATTTTCAGACGATACGTTTTTTTGCCGTTGACGAGAAGTATAAAGATATCGGCAAATGGTCAATTGACAAACCTGTCGGTCACTTGCACAGTATGTATCACGACGGTTATTTTAGACCTAATGTTGAAGATAATCCAACCATAGAGGTGCATGGGTTTGCTAACACGGAGTATGAAATCAAGTACCTTATTAATTATGGGGGTAAAAGCTATCGCTTTTCAAAAGTAATTAAAACAGGAAATTACCAGGAAGATGAAGCATTGCATGAATTACAAATGGGAAGAGGAACTTCCCGAGTAGTTGAAGATAAGAATAGACATGTCATTGAGCTCAATATGCAAGCTTCAGGAATTGCATATAGATTTAATGAGGTGGAAAGCTTTCCTGCTTTGAAGGCTTTCACATACCTAAGAAAGCTGATATTAGGCGGTTCTTCTCTACGTGATGTGCCCACAGTTTTTGGTGATCACTATCTAGCCCTAGAAGAACTAAGTTTGGATGGGGTTGGTAAAGATCTGAACATTCCAGAAAACTTTGGAAATCTGACTAAACTCAAGAGTCTCCATCTTACTCCACTTTATAGTGCGACTGAAAATCGGACTCTTAAAATGCCCAAATCTTTCGGAAACTTAAGTTTTTTAGAATATTTGAGAATAGAGTATGCTGGAAATATTGATTTCAACGGTACTTTGGGGAAATTAACAAATCTTAAGACGTTGGCGTGTACTGTTACAGATATACCCAATGATTTTGGAAATTTAAAAAAGCTTGAATCTTTGGATATAAGAGCCCAAAAAGCCTATTTACCAGCGAGTTTCAGTACATGCGCCAATTTACGATTTGCACGATTAAGCTTTTGGAATTCTGGTTCCTCTACGGTATCATTACCTTCTGATATAGATAACTTGACTAAATTGGATACTTTGGAAATAACCGGAGAACATAGAATGCAAACATTACCTCAGTCATTTGGAAATTTAAAAAATCTAAGACACTTGTGGATCGAGGGACAGTCTTTACAATCAATTCCAGATAATATCGGAAACTTATCCAATCTGGAGTTCTGGTTAGTAGCTGGTCAATTCAAAACACTGCCCCCTTCGATAGGCAATCTTAAAAATCTAAAATATTTATGGCTTTCATCTTCTGTCCAAAATCTGCCGAATGAATTTGGACACTTGACAAGTTTAAGTTACTTAAATCTTGAAAGCAGTAAGTTAACAACTTTTCCAGAAACCTTCGGTCAACTCAAAAACCTTAAAGAAATCAATGCAAGGGCATCGACTATTACACACTTTCCAAAAAGTTTTGGAAACTTGGATGGACTAGAGAAATTAGACTTTAATTATAGCAAATTGGAAAAATTTCCCGAATCTATTTGTGACCTGAAGAAAATCAATATCATTAATCTAAATGGAACAAGAATAGGGAAATTACCAGAGGCTATATATAGATTAAAGGACGATGTACAAATCATGTTATATCAAGCTATTGATGTTGATTTTGTTCAGTTAAAAGAAATAACGAGTAAAAGAGGAGGATTATTATTTTACACGGATCAGGGGTATATTCACTAAGTTTACATGTGTTTTTGAAGATACGAAAGACAAATACTGAATTAGTTTTATCCATCCTAGCGAATACTGATCTGGATGACCAGGTCGTGAAAAAGCTTTCTGAGGCTAAAAACCGGAAAGTAGCAAAAATTGAAGGTATTAAAACAGCTGTAAGTTATACATTACCACTTAGACTAGCATTACCGAAAAAATAAAATCAAAGTACTAAAACGAAATAGATATCAAAAATGACAGAATTAAATTTTAATACTGAAAGATTATATTTAAGACCAATTTCAGAAAAAGATATAGAAAATATTCACCGTCTACACAGTTTAGCTGAAACCGATGAATTCAATACGCTAGGAATTCCTAAAGATATAAATGAAACAAGGGAAATTGTTGAAGGCTGGACTTTAGAAAACAAAAGATACGTATTTGCTATTGAACAAAAACAAGGAAACGAATTTATCGGGTTAATCGGAATTACTTTAGGTAAAGAGAAATATAAAAATGCGGAAGTCTGGTTCAAATTGGATCCCAGATTTTGGAATAAAGGCTATGCAACAGAAAGTTTAAAAAGAATAATAGCTTTTGGTTTTGACGATTTAAACCTTCATAGAATAGAAGCTGGTTGTGCTGTGGCAAATACGGGTTCTATTCATGTATTAGAAAAGGTTGGAATGTTGCGAGAAGCGCACACACGAAAATTATTACCCTTAAAATCGGGCTGGTCTGATAATTATGGCTACGCCATTTTATCAACCGATTAATGATTGTTCTGAATGCTGAAAGCAACCATACTACTTGGATGCTTATTGCGCATAACTTCTATCATTTTTTGGACAGGAAAAGATTTTAGTCAAAAAATAGCAATGGCTGAAGAGCTAAAACAGTCTATCCCAATAAATATTCCTAGTGCGACACTAGAATTAAAATATTAATAATAACATTCAATGAAACATCAATTTACATTACCGGCCTTTCCTGAATCAAATTTTGAACTCGATATAGCTTTTTGGACGGGTAAACAGATTATTTACAAAGACGATATGGCTGTTGAGCGATCAACTGAAAAAGGAAAACCCTTTCTAATACCAGATAGGAATGGAGAGATCGTAAAGGCCTACGCTAAACCTGCATACCCTGACATTGTACCTGTACTGGTAATTGATAACAATAAATATAACATCGTAGAGAAACTTAAATGGTATGAAGCTATACTGGTTATATTTCCCTTTTCAATCGTATTTATTGGTGGTGGTGCGTTGGGCGGTCTCATTGGAGCTGTTGGTTATATATATAATATACAATTATTAAGAAATGATGACAGTAAAAGCCTTAAATATTTAAAAGCAATCGGTGTCGCTATTGTTGCATTTGCAGTTTACTTTTTAATTAGTGTAATGATCTGGGGGGCGATCAACCCCTAATATTTAGCGAATTGCTCATACTCCGAAGGAATATCATTTCGAAAATAAAAAAGACATCATGCTAATACAGGTAAAAAAAGAAGATTAATATTGGAATAACAAATAAACTCATGGGTATGACTAAAGTATTATGCGGTCTTATTATAAAGGATCAACAAATTTTGATTTGCCGTAGAAAACCCGAGAAATCTTTAGGTGGATATTGGGAGTTTCCTGGTGGAAAATTGGAAGAAGGTGAAACTTATGAGGAATGCTTAGCGAGAGAACTTCAAGAAGAACTAGATTTGAGGGTGACAGTTAAAAATCATTTTAAAACGGTCATCCATCAGTACGATCTAAAGACGATTGAACTGATATCCTATCGCTGCGAAACAGAAGATGCTGTAATCAAATTAGTGGATCATGATCAAATAGAATGGATCGAAGTTCCAGATTTATTAAAATGGACGCTAGCCCCTGCTGATGTTCCTATCGCAGAAGCATTAATAGAAACGTATAAGCTGTCTGAATAATTCATTCTTAGAAGACGTGTCCAAGTTTATGAACTTAAATTTTAGGATTAAGCTAAGAATTGTAATGCTGTTTTCAGGTTAGAAAAGATGTTTGGTACGAATGACGATGATGCCAAAGATGATCATGATGATGCTGATGATCGAAAAGATAGCATAAGTAACGGTGAAACCATCACTAACACCAATGCCTTCCGCATAATAGATTTCCATATGCTTCGGTACATTTTGGGGGTCAACACTCTTTAAATCCTTTACTAAACGAACTTGTTGTTGCTTATAATAAAATTGAAGGATCGGGTAATGTACGTATCCGAATCGTTTATTTTTTACACTATCTATCCCAATGACATCGGCTCTAATTTTACTACCAAAAAGCATCAATCTGCTGTCTTTAAGTAGACCAAATGCAAGAAACAAACCTAGTAAGAGCAAAATAACACCGAAAGTTTTTTTGATGATCATGCTTGCAAATCGTTTATATTGATTGTCTAATAAGACGAAGATAGTATTTTTATTTTATCTATAATCTTCATCTCTGATACGGAACTGCTCTTTTAAATCATTTGCATGCATAATGACTGTTTCAGTATCGCTGAACCGTATATCCCCTCTTGGAAAATCAAAGGAAGTTAAATGCAGTGGTTGACAAAGTGCTGGTAGCAATAGGAATTATACCAATGTTGGATTATATTGAATTTGAAGACCTTGTAATAATATTACAACTAGCAGAATTGTATCCATTGATCTACAGATGTTAACTTAAATATTATTACCTTCGACTATTGTTTAAAGAAATAAACGCAAGTTAAAACAATAAAAAACTAAAAATTGCATTACTTAAATTAAAATAATCATTTAATGAAAAGAACAACCAAGTTCATCCTATTTTTATTTCCCGTTGCTGTTTTCATTTATGGATGCAGTAAGACTAACGATACGCCCGAGTTACCGGAAAAACCTGAAGAAAAACCGAAGGCTATGTTAGACACCTATATATACTTGCGAAAAGAAGTCATCGATTTTAAAGCGTTTAAAGGTTCTTCCAAAGGCGGTATAGATGTTTCTGCCTCTGAAAAACCAGAATCTTATTGGAATTCAACCAAACTGGCTGATTACTTTTACGATACATTAACTGTTACTAAAGATAGTATTTTAGAAAGGCCATATGAGTATGAAATCAATGATTTCAGATATGAACAACGAAAGGATAGTGTTTTCCGCTGGAATCGTTATGCAGATTTTTGGGAGTTTTACGGCATAAAAAAAGGCGATACTTTAGAGCATTATGTATGTTTCTATAATTTTCAGAAGAACACTCCACCTTTCGCATCAGGTGTAAATGGTCACAATTCAGGTGAAGTAAAATATTCACAGTATTTTAATAATGAAGCGCCCTTTTTTAAAGGGCCTGAAGATATGAAGAATGAGCATGATGAAGTCGCGTGGTACAATATCAAATACATATTTGTTAAAAAGAAATAACTTGTAAGAGCATGTTGGCTTTATTCCTCGCTTTGATATCGTAGGCCTAAAATATCAAAGCGAGGAATCAACAGAAAGTGTATTTTTCCAATAATATTGTCCAACGTATTACTAATATTTGGACACACCCATCTATTAGCCTGCCTGTCAAGGAACTCGTAAGGATACCAAAAAACCTCTCCATGCCATATTCAATAACAAATAGAAAAGGGGTAAACTTGATGTTACCCCTTTCTTGTTTTCACATAATTTAAACGTGAATTGAGATTTTATAAAACTAAAGTCTGTATCTTACCCCTAAAGTTAAAAAGTTTGGATCAAAAGATTCTGCCTCAAAATAGAATTTAGATTTATAACCTATATAAGGTTCAATTTTTCCTATTTTAAATTGAAATCCTACCTGAGCATTAAAAGACAGTTCATTTCCTTTACCTTTAGTCATGTATTCATACGCAGTCCCTCCTCCAACATATATAAGTGGATTTTCTTTTAATAAAAATAAATTATAGAGGTAGTCTGCTCCTACAAAACCTATATTTGCATCACTAAAACCAAACTGTAATTGAACAGCGTGTCTTTTATTAAAATCATGTTTTCCCTGTAATCCATAGTAAAGATTATAAGAAGGTGATTCAAGCTGAAAGTCCGAAGTCAATCCTATTGAATTTTTCCTCTCCTGTCCAAGACATAAATAGGTGGAAAACAGAATTAAGCTTAATGTTAAAAAAGATATTTTCATAATAATTATAAAAACCTAGTTAGTTATCGATGTACCAATTGTATATGGAAGTGTCCAATTTACACCATTTTCGCTGTAAGTAGTCCAATTATTATTAGAAAAATTCAAATTTGAAAAAATATAATTTCGATCATAAACTTTTGTTGTGATATGGTCATCACGTTTTTCGATTATAATATCACCCTTTATATTATAAGTTTTTCCTTGCACAGTGACAGGAATGTCATAAGGAATTTTTCGTTCGTCAACTCCCCAACCTTCCCAGTCTTTTTCCATTATCACTAAAGTACTTTTATGAACTTCTGGTCTCCAGTTTGAAACCGCATTTTTATAAACATCTACCCATCGTTTTTTACTAATCGTTTTTCTAGGTCTATCTACAAAAATCATATTTATTGAAGTTGATGCTCCAATTTCGTTTGCATTTCCTCCAACATTAGAATTAACTGACGTTTCTGTAAAAAGTAGATAAAACTCTGACCCACCTTTTAACCATGGATCCCATTGTTTTGTGGCCATAAATCTACCCAATTTAACATTATATATCTGCGTGGCGGTATTACTTACTAAATTTACATTAGATTTTAAATTCTGGTTTGAAACCGATACTTTATCCTCTAAATGATTAATTTCAGAGAAGTATACATTACCCTTTGTCCTTTCTCCTGACGCAAGTGCTGGAATTTCACTGTAACTTAAATCTGACTTTTTACTAAGCACCCATACTGGATGTTTCTTTGCATAGTCTTCATCCACTATAATGGTATCAAATTTTACAGGATTATCTTTTAAAGGTATTAGCGCAGCGATCTTATCATTGTTCTCATTAGTTTCATCTATAAACACAATTGCTGGCTTTTCTTTTCCATCCCAATCTTCTACATATGGCCAATAAATTTGGTAATCTGCCTCATTTAACAAAATCTTCAATTTATCAATTCCAGAAGTACCTGCAAGTCCTTTAGAATTGGCTTGTTTAGATGAGACAGGGCTATTTTGTAAATTTTCATTAATTAATGAGATAAAAAGATCGCTCTTTATATTTTTATTGATCTTCTTAACATCATTTACGATATCTTTTAAATAAAATGTCTCATCTAAACCAAGAGACAAGGATAGTTTGGTATTAGTATAAACCTCTTGAACAATTTTACTATCAAATACGGAGTTAGCAATTATCCTCCCCATCTCTGAATAAGTATTATTTTTAATTAAAAATGCTTTCAAATCTGACTTAAGAGCATGAGCTGTTTGCGTTGGTTCCATTTTTTCAGAGTCACCTTTTCTACATGAGCCAAATCCTAAAAGACTAGACGTAGCTAGCATAAAATAAATTTTCCTTTTCATTAATCCTTTTGTTATATATTATGTTTATTAAAGTAAAATACTTAATATGGTTTGATGACAAAAAATATGATAAGCACCCATTCATCTTTAAATTAATTGGATTCTTACCCATATTTTCAAATAATTATAATCAACATGATCACAGCTAAGTAATGATCAAAAACAAAAAATACTTAAGTGCAATCACTATTACCAAAAATATATTCAAAAAATTAAAAATTATTTTCTTTTATCAATAAAAATACTCTTTAATTACACTTCACAACTACTCACCACTGTCAAAGTTATTAATTTAAAGTAAAACAACTAATTAATCAAAAGTAACAAACGTGATACATGAATATTTTATTAAAAATTAATCAGAGTAAAATATATAAAAATCTAATAATAAGGATTATATAAATAAAAATTTAAAAATTGATCTTCTATAATATTATATAAGATATACGAATAAATAGAATTATAATATTTAAAACAATATTTTTTAAGAAATTCCCTTATGAAAGAATTTCAATATTAGTAATATAAATACTAATATTGAAATTACAAAACCTAAATACAATTTGTAATATAATTTTATTTTCCCAAAAAGTATAAAATTAAAATTTTAAAATCAATTATTTATTGAATTAAAAAACATTTGATTAACTAAGTATCATATACGGAAAATAAAAAAATAACATCTGTTTAGTAATATTTCATTTTGAATGGGAAATAAGGAAATCATCGAATGATTACAAAAATAGCGAACCACTTGGGATCGCTATTTTCTCTTAGACTATAAGGCCAAGTCAGAAAAAATATAGCACTTTATCTATATTTTACTTCTTTATATAAACAAGACGTAAATACTTTGGTCCTGAACCGTCTTTTAAAAGCAATGATGAACCATCTAATCTTTCGATTTCAAAAGTTCTTATGCTTCCATTTATAGTAAGATTAAGTTGATCATTTTCGATATTCCAGCTGATATTAGTTTTCGTACTATAGGCCTGATGTATAGCGTTACCATCGGCTCCAAAACGAAAACTATCTTTGGCATATTCAAATCCCAGCGCTACTTCTCTTCCGTTATCAACCCCAGTTGCACGATCCATGTACCAGTCACCCAGAATAAGCGTGCTGTAGTTGCTAAAATTACCTTTCGGGCTCGTTTTTATTTCAGGTATCTCTTCTACTAATGTCGCTTCGGTTTTGCTATCGGGCACATTGCCTTTCGAATCCACAAGTTCGTAGCTAAATGAAAAACTTGGATCCGGGCATTCTTCGTCTTTCACTACTTCGACATTGATCTCGGCAGACATGGAGTCTTGAGGTAACAGGGATACAAACCGATTGACCCAATATTGGCTCTGATGTTTAGTTTGTAGAGGAATATTGAGGGTATAAATTTTATTGATTACCTCTCCTCCTGAAGGTCCATTTTCGCCGTAGATTTTATTACAGGTGTGACCTTCAAAGTTTAAAATAGCTTTCACATGGGCTGCTTTATCACTATTGGCATTTATCACGATCCCTTTTACTTTATAAATGTCGAATGTGGTTTTACAATATTCATCGTAACGGGTACCTATTTTTTTAGGTCCATCATAACTGATGGTAAGTCCATTTTCAGTAAAGGGCAATATTTGTCCAAAGCAAAATGAAGCCATTAGTACAAATGCGACTAATAACAAATTGTGTAGATTTTTCATTTTAATGGCGTTAATAATTTAACAAATTTAGTATTGCTTTCTTGCAGTGTCTACCCCATGCTACTGAGCATTCTGGGTAGAATATGGTATGGAATCGGTCATTCCATAGCGAAGTATTTATATGCTCTAATTTACGAATAATTTAGAGTAAAAATCCAAAAATAACGTTATTATTAAACTGAAGATTGCACCCTGAGATAACATGATATTAACTCATATAAAAACATGGTTTATGTTCTTAAATAACTTAAATAAACTATGCGAACTTTAAAAAAAACGGAAAATTACAGGAAAATTTTCTCCGTTTGAAAGTTAGGGTATAATACTTCCTTGAGCTTAAGTCGATGGGCGAAATTGGTCAACTAAATGCAATTCAAATTGCTTATTTTAGCAATATTAAAGATCAAAAACTGATCATATGTTATTCCATAAAATGTAAATGAGCAATAATCATATTTATATATTAAGTGGTTTAGGTGTTGACCGGAAGGTATTTTCAAAAATAAATTTTGAAGGTCTTCAGGTAATCCATATCGACTGGATCGCCCCGCTAAAAAAAGAGACTATGGCAGCATATGCTGAGCGACTGTCATTGCAGATCAATGATGAACAACCGATACTAGTTGGTCTCTCTTTTGGGGGAATGATGGCCATGGAAATAGCTAAAATTATTAAGGTGCAGAAGATTATCCTGCTTGCCTCTGCTAAAGGTGAATATGAACTGCCTTTTCTATACAAAATAATAGGTGCTCTAAAACTCAATTATATTCTACCGAATACTTTTCTAAAGCAGCACAATAGGTTGGTCGATTATTTCTTTGGTATCAGCTCAATAGAAGATAAACGGATGCTCAAACAGATATTGCAGGATACTGATGTCAAATTTTTAAAATGGGCGATCAATCAAATCTTACACTGGAAAAATAACGTGGTCCCTTCCTCTGTCATCCATATTCATGGTAACAAAGATCGTATCATCCCCATTCGTAACATTAAACCAACTTATGTGATTGAAAATGCAGGTCATTTTATGACCATGACTCATGCTCAAGAAATTGAGTTGTTGCTTAAAAAAGTATTATAATTTAATGGAATTATAGTCCGAGACTCATACTCTTTATTTATACAAATTTTAAAACCAGCACAATAACAACCTAGTATTGCGCATACTATAGCCATAAATATGCGACAATTTAAAATATCTTTCTATCTGGTCATTGGACTTTCTATATTGATTATGATACTCCCCACTTTCTTATTAAAATTTACGGAGTTTTCTCTGGCCATAAAATGAACCGTTAATTTTTTTGTATTACCGATATTAATCGTGATGATCCCAAGTTGTTCCTTCATTTATTTGAAATTTATTAAGCAACACGAGACCAAAAATTATACAACTCAAATGCCGACAACCTTAAGGTCAATTTTTAGAATATTTTTTATGACACTAGGTATGACATTTATTTTTAGTGGCACAGTTGTTTCCTTTATAATTCTTAGCAACGCTTATTTTGAGGGCAGTAAGAGCATAGATATAAGTGGAAAGATTATCGATTACTCATTAGCTATAAGGAATGATAAGCATTAGTTGAAATTAAAGACAATCATTTTGAAAGAATAATTAAACTGCAGGTTCAACAACCATATGAAATCGGTCAAACATTTGAAAAAACAATGTATATCGGAAAAATGGGGACTGTTATTTCTAAAGAAATAGCAAAGCAATGTGTAATCACTAATGTAAAGATAGATCACTTCGTAATTACAGTTTAAATTTAAGACCTGTCAGCTACTTATATACGAACGCTATGATATTGAAAGCACGTTTTATTTAAGCATCGTATGACAAGGAAAAAGATCGCACCTCGCTATAGAGGAACGATCTTATGGAAATCAATTAATGTGTTTTTTATGCGTTCCTTTGATACTGATTTTGATATACAATTCGCCTACCGCCCCAGGTTTCAAGGACCGGTATATTCCGCAATTTCTTATACGGATCGGTTACAGACATTGGATCTTGCACAAAGATCACGAAATCATCAAATTTACCCGCGTATAACAAAGCGGTACCAAAACCTACTTATCATTTATATGCCTTGCGGTAATATATCACCTTACCTGATGAAGTTAGTCCCTGAACAGTAACGTAAACCCCTTTATTTTTGCTGTTGTTGTAAAAAGTGAATGCTTTGTTTTTTGTTCCCTCTTCAAAGTCAAAGTATGGATCCCAATATAAAGTGACTCGATTATCTGAATTAGAACTCAAACGTTCCTTTGCCGTAGCGTAAACTTTATTGCTAAATTCTGTTATAGGCATATAACCCATAATTTTTTCTAAATACTCAGATTTGCCGATATCGCGATCGATTTCAGAAGGAGAATATTCAAAAACAAGAAGTACATTTGTCCCGGTAAACTCAGCTGAACTATAGGTCCTATAAAATTTTAAATAAGGAAAGTTGGAAACATCTTCATCTAAAAAAGAAATATTTGAACCTTTTTGTTCCTCTACCGCGCTCGCTACTCCGACATTTTGCAACGGATTTTTCGATGGTGTTTTGCTCATAGCTTTAGGATCGAATACCACCTTGCCATTTAATAGATATTTTATTGTAGAACTATTTTGCAAGTTACGATCTACATATTCACGCAGAGACTGACTTTGTTTAATAACAACGCTATCCATAAGAGGCAACAGGATGACATCGGGGTCATGTACAGTATGTGGCTCTACAGTCTGAAAACGTCTTTGCAAACGGTCTATTTCTCTCTGTTTTCTAGTACGGGTGACTTCCGCTGTTTGAAGAATACGGTTACCACGCGCATCCCGCAAATAATCATCACGTTCTACATCTTGATTACCGGAAAGTAGTTTTGATCTTTCACTAAATAAACTTTGTGGATAATAGATCGGTTTTAAAAACTGCTTTTTATCATAAAACTGATATTTCACTTTAAATGGGGTAAACTTCAAAATCCGATAGACTTGAACAAATTTGGTGTCCAGCGAATCGAATACAATTAAATTGGGTACTGTAAACTGGCCATTTTTATCAAATATTACTTCTGTATACTGCATGCGATCGGAACGTTCATCCTGATAGCCGAAAGAAGCTCCGCGAGCCGGTATATTCCTTTTCTTACCTTTCTTTATTTCATTTTGATATTCTTCATAAAACTTAGTGAACGATTTCTTTTCTAAATTAATTTGCCCCTTGATGGTCAAGATAGGATCTATAATCATGGAATCAGCAGTAGGACAATAAGTATAATTCCATCTGTGAGCCTGAATAAATAAATCTTTTTGTTTTGCGCCTTCCCAATAAGTTTGGGGATTAAGGAGTTCCTCCTGGCTTAATGGTTGAAAATAGAGATCCGTTAATATACTTTGAGTAGTGTCAACTGGAATTGCAATATCTGTAACAGATACAGACAGCTTTGCAATTTTCTCACCATCGGGAAGTTGAACATTAACCTTTCCTTCAGATTTATCTCTGAATTCCCCCATAAAAGTAACTTGAGGTGTTAAAAAAACTCTTTCCTGTTCGAGTAACATGCTGCGTCTTGATAAAACCTTTTGCTGGGTATCGAATAGCGATGCTTGTAGGATACCTATTTCAATATCTCTTTTTTGTAGGGGAATATTAATCTTTTTTCCACTCTTTAAAGTCAACTCCTGATCGAATAATTTGCGCTTTCCTATACCAACACTGACAAACACATTTTCAGATTCTTTAGTTGTTTGCAACTGCACGAGAACGATTGAATCCTGATCCACCAAGTTAATTTTGCTCCCAAATACCGCCTTAGGCAATATGTTTTTTTGCTTATTACCATCAGTAGCTGTCCATTCTATAGTGTAATCACGGTCAGCCTCTGCTGTTAACTGAACAGCAGCCAATCCAACAGAATCGGTCTGAAACTGTTCCAACACTTTACCTCTATCATCCACTAATTTTCCGTCAGCCTTACCAGGGTATCCGTTACCATCTAAAACTTGAAGGATGATTTTATTTTCCACGCCACTCAACAATACTCCTCCTTCAGGAATGATATTCAACAGGTATCCCTGATTCAATATAGGTTTTCCTTGAGGCTCCATTCCTTCATCTGCTTTAGCGATCTGTAATATATGCAGTCGCTTAAAATAGGGTTTGCTATCTGCACATGAATCTAAGACCGTATTGGCATTAATATAAATCTCGGTTGCCGCATAGTTAGAAGGAATTCGGAAATGGCTTGCTGTAACTCCATTATTGATAAATGCAACTGCTTGTAACAATTCTTTTCCTTGTGTGTCAATTAACTTCATATACATATTATGAAGATTGTTAGCAAATAGTCCTTCGCTCAAAAAATAACCTTTAAACCATACTGTATCGCCCGGAAAATAATAGTCTCGGTCAGTATGCAGGTACATATTGCTTGATTGCGATATACCAACTTTAGGAATTGCAATAAGCAATAATAACGTAAGTAAAAAGGATTGATAATCAAACCTTTTTCTCACGCCGATTTTTCTAAAAAAACGAAAAGCGTTTGTTGAAAAAACATTTACCTTTTTTAATTTTAATGCTGATGGAATACCCATATCATCAATAATATTTAATAAAAATTATACATTTCACCCTTACGAGCGCAATACTTGAAAAAAGAAAATCCATTATGGACTTTTTAGGTTTATTTACAAGCTACTTAAATCATGGATGACACAATTCACAATAACTCACACAATTAGAAATGAAGTTAAATAAATAATGTATCAAAAAAATAATTATTTTAAATCAATCGATTGCGCAATTTTATCGCACAATTAAATGAAAACAGAGACTAATGAGGTTGAGGGAAAATATAAGAAAAATACAATATCGCTCCCAAATGTGGAAATGACCAAATGAAATAACTCTTCACGAATGATGAATTTACTCAGAATGATTAGCTAAACTTTCAATTAGAGCTTTGACTACATAATAGGTTGTTTTTTAAGATATTGTTAAGTGGCTATTTTGCTTGATAGGTCGAATGAAATTATTACGAAATGTGAAACTATTCAATCGAGTAGTTTATTGCTACTTGTTTATTTCCTCCAGCTTAATTCCTGGTTTTGCATAAGATAAACGACCTAAAAACTCCGGAATAAAATAACGGTCCAATCCGGCTACAGCCATTGATCCTGCCTTAACATGATCGACAGTGCCATCCTCTTCGATAATCAAATCATCCAGTAAAATCTGAACGATTTCGCCAATGACAATCTTTGTTCCATTAAGCGGTACATCCATGATTTCTCGCAACTCCAAGCCTATCCTGACAGTTGATTCTCTGACAAAAGGAGCTTTAAATCCATCGGTATACAACTCATTGAAGTGGCACTTTTCAAATTCAGATATCCCTGAAGCATAACTGGCGCTGGTCTGGTGGGCCTGTTTATACCAATCTGGCAATACATTGTTCAAGGTATATTGGCCGGTAGCCTGGATATTTTTAAGGGTATCGTTATGCTCGCGTTGAGGTCTCATAACGAGTCCTATCAAGGGCGGGTTGGCTCCTAAGTGAAATGCTGAACTGATAATACTTAAATTAGGTGATCCATCTATGTTACAGCTACCCAAAAGATTGACTGGTTTAAAACCGATCAGACTATTGACCAGGCTGATCCGATAGAATTTTTCCATTTCATCGATCTGATTTCTTTTTATTGTGATCATCTTATTTTTTATTTAAACAATTGTTTTTGAATAGAACAGGAACATGTTATTATACATGGTTGAATGCAAAACTACAGCTCAAAGGAGCAATTTTATTAATCTCAATCGCATACAAAGTATAATATTATACTATTGCACTTAGATCTATTAAAATTATTAACAATATTAGATTAAAAAAACACTTTTTCTCTTCTATTCCCGGATGAATAGTTTATAACCTACATTTCTTACGTTAAGGATTCTGACATTTGGATCATTCTTGATATGTTTTCGTAATCTAGATACAAATACATCCATACTCCTACCTGCACATTGATTACCGTTCCAGAACTCAAAAAGGATTTCTTTACGGCCTATAACTGTATTCCGACGTTCGTATAGTCTTTTTAACAATTCACTCTCCCGAAACGACAGCTCGATGCATTCATCACCAGATCGCAAGGTATGCTGGCTTGGATTTAATTCATATTTACCGATCAGGATTCGGTCGGTCGGATTGTATTTATTTCTCAGTCTGTTCAAGGAATTGATACGAGCCACAAGTTCGTCAATATTAAAGGGTTTTCTCAGATAATCGTTTCCTCCCATATCAAATCCTTTTAACACATCCTCCTCGGAGGTGCGGGCAGTAAGAAATATCAGCGGGATAGCGCTATCCACTTCGCGGATTTTAGAAGCCAATGTAAACCCATCCATTCTGGGCATCATGATATCGGTAACTACAATATCGGGTTTATTGAGAAAAAATGATTCCCACCCCTGTTGCCCATCCGTGCAGAACCTAACGTTAAATCCTTTGGAGATCAATACATCACGCACAATTTTGGCCATTTTTTCTTCGTCTTCTACGAATAATATATCAATCATTTTTTCATTTTTTTAGGTATAGATATGATAAAGGTACTCCCCTCATGTAACACACTTTTTAACTTTATAGTTCCACCATGCTGATGAACAATCTGCTGTACATAAGCCAGACCTAAACCAAAGCCTTTAACCGTATAGAGATCTCCTTCTGGTACTCGAAAAAAGGGTTCAAAGACTTGATCGTGATATGCAGATTCAATACCGATACCATTATCTTGAATGGATAGTGTTACAAAATCTTCTTTCTTGATCTGTAACACAATATGAACCTCGTCAGCACCATATTTTATCGCATTTTCTATTAAATTAGCGATTACATTTCTCATATGCTGACTGTCTCCTAGCATATATTCACTATCCGTTGATGGTGAGAAAACAAATTTAACATCATGCTGATTATTGCTCACACGGGCACTTGATATGCACTTCTGTATCAATGCTATCAGATCATATTCTGTACAGTCTAACTGCCTATCCATTAATAGATCATCTTCGGCAATCTGTAATACTTTGTCGATCATGGAAGAAAGACGGTCGAGCTCTTCGCTGGCAATATGATGATAGGAGATCTGATCGCTTAAGGTTCCGACAGTACCATCAAGTGCTTGCAGTGCTACAGATACTGTGGTTACAGGGGTTCGTAGTTCGTGAGTCAGATTATTGACAAAGGCTTTTCTAAGTATTTCCAGTTTATTCTGTTTTAACAAGGTGTGAAAGAGATAAACAAAAGAGCCGATGATGATCCAAACCATGATCAGTGATATAATCAACTGCCAGCTCAAACTATAGAAAAAGAACTGCCAGGGATTTAGAAAATCAACGGTAATGAATTTTCTTGCGTAGGGATCTGTATCATCTATAGAAAGACTTGAAACAGTTCCAGTAGTAACTGCTTCCCCATCATTTACACTTCTCCTAGTCACTACAGAATGTTGCCCGCTTAATAAGGTACTATCTTCTGCTGCGGGAACAACCTTCAGATCATACTTGATATCAATACCTTTTACAAGAAGATCGTTGTGAAACCGTTTCTCAATTTTATTTAACGATTCTTGGTCCGATAAATCTCCTAAAAAACTAAACAGCGGCACTGCTATCCTACGATGCACACTTTCATTCCACAACATATCAGCGATTTCATTATCTACTGTTCCGGCAATTTGTACCGGATGCATGGTGGCGGCAACAGCAGGCATACTCCTAGTGGTGCTCACTACTCTTAATTCATTATGATACAAACTATCTAAAAAAATCTGGAGATCAGCTTCCTGTATTTGCGGAAATTTTTTGACAATCGTTTGTACTAAATGTACTGGTAGCAGCGAAGCACGACTATCAGGTAGGTCTAGATTGTCATCATGATCAAGCTCCTGCTTTTCTGCTATCGTTTCGTGTATCGCCATATATAAGGACTGTTCTGCAGTTGTTAGAAATAAGCCCATGCGCTGCTTATAACTCGCGTATAACCAGGTGCCCAAAATGAGCAGTATCCCCATGCCGCCCAACAGCACCAGAACAAGTATTAGTTTTAATTTCTTTTTCATTTACGGAACAAAAATAACAATCAAAATCACAGCTAATTAACGGGTTAACCTACTTTAACAAAATGTAACATTCGTTTACAACGCATATGATCAATTTTGAAGAAATAAGTAAAATGATATGAAAAACTTGATCTCAAAAAATCTTATACATCCACTCTTCTGTTGCTGTTGTGTATTTATTCTCGGTTGCAAGAGTGTCGATGGACTTACCATAGATATTAATGATGAAAAGTTGATGATCAATAATGCTGATACGCTTACCATCACTGCTTCATCTTTTTTATTAGATCCATTACCAACTGCGGCGAATAAGAAATTGCTCGTTGGCGGCACTGTTGATGAGCAATTTGGTCAAGTAGCAGTGTCTTCCTATTTCAGATTATCAGCTTCGGACCTTTCGCTAGAAAAATTACCTGACGAGGTGACATATGATTCACTTTCTATCGAATTCTACTATAACAAATACAGTTATGGCGACACCAGTCGGGCGTTAAGACTAGATATTCACCGGGTGATTCAAGATATTGAACCAAAAGAACTCCCTATTGCTTTGGAAGATGATGAATATCCCGTATTTGTTTCCGAAGCTACCTTATATTCGGATCGGACTTTTGATTATGACCCTATACCACTCGGTGGTATCACGATCATACCGCGACCGAATACGAAAACAGATACCCTAAGATTTAGACTCGATGATATTTTAGGAAAACAACTACTCGGTCTGGCCGTAAATAAGGATAGCAAACTCGTTAATAACGATGATTTTGTCGAATATTTTAAAGGTCTTCTGTTACGTTCGGATGGAGCTTCACATGCAGCCATTGGACTTCAAGATTCTTTAAAACTACGCATTCATTATTCCTATGATAACGAGATTGACGGTAAAAAAGCCTCTGGTGCGTTGATGCTCGGTATTGGCCCTAGTAAATACCAGTATAATCAAATAACTGCGAACCGAAATAATACTAATCTCGCTGATCTAACCTTCGACAATCAAGAGATCGCTAGCTCCAAGACCGAAAATAAGACGTTCATACAGGGTAGTACGGGTATAGTGACAAGATTGCGCTTTCCTACCCTCCGGTCTTTTTTAAGTATTGATAATAAGGCATTGAGTAAGGCTACGCTGATTATTGAAACAGAGCAGTCAGGTATTGGGAACCAGCCGCCGCCCACTTCTTTAATATTGATGGTTGCTAATAAATATGGAACTCCCACGTCAATCGTACAGGGTGCCAACGGCAATGCAACCGCTGTCTACCAACCAAACACACAGAGTGGCGGTGTTATAAATGGCAGATATGAATTCGATATCACAGATTACGTATCAAAACTAATAAAGCAAAGTGGTTTTGACGAAAAGCAGAGTCTTCTGCTCACCCTTCCTACAAAAGACTTGCTGTCTTCTGTCAATCGGCTGATCATTGCAAATCAACAAAACAAACCCGCAATAAAATTAAATATATTATATGTTAACTATTAAATACATGAAGATGAATTGGATAATGAAAGTAGTACTAATGACCGTCATGTGCAGTGTCAGTATATCTTGCCGCGACAAAAAAAATGATGATCCTGACGAGTGGACACGTGGTGCTGATTTTGAAAGTTTACCCCGTAGCGGAGCCGCCTCTTTTACCATTAATGATTTAACCTATATTACTACTGGTTATGGCACAAATTCTACCCGCTTTGTTGATACCTGGTGTTTCAATCCTAAGTTACAGAGTTGGGATAAAGTAGCAGACTTTCCTGGTGAAGCAAGAAACAATGCAGTAGCATTTGTTATTAATGGAAAAGGTTATGTCGGTCTAGGTACAAATTCAAAGGTGATGTACACCGATTTTTATGAGTATGACCCCAAGACGGATAAATGGAGCAAAATTACAGATTTTATAGGAGCAGCTCGTTATGGTGCCGTTGCTTTTACGCTAAATGGAACAGCATATGTCGGTACAGGGCGGGATTTTGATGGTCAGGATTATAATGATTTCTTCTCTTATCAGTCGACCCCGACTGGAGGCAACTGGAAGAAAATAGCGAGCACACCAAATAAACGGTCATTTCCATTTGTATTTATCCTGAATAATTTAGCTTATTTAGGTGGTGGTGCAAGTAACAATCAAAATGTAAGTTCATTTTATAGCTTTGATGGAACGACTTGGAAAGAAAAACAGCCACTTGCTGGAAGAGATGACAAATATAATTACAATCTGACAAGATTAAGTGCTTCTGCTTTTGTACTCAATAACAATGCATATATAACTGGCGGTTTGACAACAAGCAGCGGTGCTCCTGCAAACAAAACGTGGAGGTATGTTGCAACAGGAGATTATTGGCAAGAACATCAGAATTTCCCCGGTTCTGCCCGGCATCAAGCGGTTAGTTTTGTACATGGTAATGTCGCATATATTACTACAGGCCGTTCCGGAACGACTCCATTTTATGATATGTGGAATTTCACACCAAACCCCTGGTAATTGAAGGAGTGATAATCTCGTGCCAAAAAAGGCAATTTTGGGATGCCAATTTTGGGCGAGATTAATTCCAAAAAGTGTTAATGAAATTTTTCATTGACACCACATAAATTAACAGCATCAAATCAAAAATATAATTCTAAAAAAATGATCCAATTCGTCATACAGGTTGAAGATCAAATTATTGGCAATTCCATTATCCTTCTTTACAGTGATATAAATGGCTGTTGGATCTCACTATTACTATTCCAAATTAATTAAAAGATATGAAACATTTTTTGACTTGCCTACTGGCAACTGCAACCTTTTCTACCTACAGCCAGACAGCAGATAAGGTATTAGCAAGAGTGCGTTATAATTTTATGCACCTACAGGACACGACTAAGAAAGATGTTATCCATCGAGAAGAAATGTTGCTTATAATCGGGAAAAATGCATCCTTATACACTAGTGGCCTTAAAATAGCGCAGGCTCAGGGTATCAAGCGTATGCTAATAGCTTCAAATGCACAACATGCTACTGTTATGTCCACAACGGCAAGTGCAGCTTCTTCGGCATCAACTACCGTAGGGTCTGAAATCAGGGATATCCCTACTTTAACAGATTACTTTTTCTTTTTTAAAGAGCAAAAATTCTATACAAAAGAACAGATCATCAAACAATATTTGGTTCAGGAAGACGCTCCAAAAATTAGTTGGACAGTGACTAATGATACGACCAGCTTCTCCGGTATACATTGCCAAAAAGCAACAGCAGACTTTAGAGGTAGAAAATGGGTTGCCTGGTATTCTCCAGAACTTCCTTTCCAAAGTGGTCCATGGAAATTAAACGGACTTCCAGGTTTAATTATAGAGGCTTATGATGAAAATGAAGAGGTACAGTTCAGGTTTGCAGGGATAGAAAATGTAACTGCTGCGAACAGCATGTCTCAAGAGAAAATAAAATTAGAAGCTGCTGGTATACGTCCGGAAATGCAGCTCTATATCAATGAAATTAATACGTATTTGGGAGATGAAATTAAATTACCAGAGCATATCATCAAGACAGATATAAAACAGCTCACTAAACTTAAAAAAGCACTAGAAAAAGATCCAGAAGGATTTTTTAAATCACAAATGGATTTCGGCACTGCGGATGCTCGTCACAAAACAATGCCCGCATTATCATTCGGAAGCGGTATGATCAAAAATATGAAAGAGAATAATCCCATTGAGAAAAATGATCCTAAATGAAAAAGAAGGTATGCATGACAGTTGTGTTGACATTTGGTTTTCTTTTATCTGCATTTTCACAGTTGCAGATAAAAGGAAAAATTACAAATTCAAATGGTGAGCCTATTCCTGCTGTAAATCTGATCTTGAAAACAAAAGATGGACTTGTTTTAAATTTTGGAAGTTCATCTAAAATAGGCTTATTTAACCTTACATTTCCGATCAATACCACAGACACGATTATATTAACTGTAACAGCAGTCGGTCTTAAAAATCAACGCATCATTTTAGATAAAAAAAATATTAAACCTAATTATGATCTGGTAATGATCGAAGAGCCGTTTAAAATAAAAACAGTGGATATTATAAGCAGACCAAAAATCACGTCCAATGGGGATACGCTTAATTACACAACTGCTCATTTTACCAGTAGCGAGGATCGAACAATTGCAGATGTGATCAGGAAGATGCCGGGAATTAAAATCGAAGATGATGGAAAAATAAAATATAATGGTAAAGCTATATCCAATTTCTATATAGATGGTGATAATATGCTCAATGACCGATACAATGTCGGAACGAAAATTCCACACGGAGCAGTTGAAAAAGTTCAGGTCATTGAAAAAGATCAACCGATCAAACTTTTGCGACAGAATAATATGAGCGACGATGTTGCTATCAATCTCGTAATAAAGGATGAGGCCAAATTAGATATCATAAAGGAAGTTTGTGCAGGAATCGGAATCCCGAAAAAATTCGAAGCGAATTTTATAGCGATGTCCTTCGGTAAAAAGTTTAAATTTATTAACAATGCAACAGCAAACAATATTGGAATAGATCCTAGAATTGAAATCCAGACACATGGGAACAATAAATATGCTAATGAAAACAATAAACCGCAGGAGCTTTTATCAACCGGAACTGGAGGTAGTCCTCCTCTACCTCAGAGCAGATATCTGTTCAATACATCAGCATTAGCAAACCTAAATAATTATTACAGGATCAATAACGATCTTACTGCAAAATTTAATTTCTCTTATCTATATCAGCATGAAACGCAACAGATGGACGTTTCATCTCATACCTATCTAAGTAACGGTGAGACATTCAGCTACGAAGAAACACAGCTCAATAAAACGAATATACAAAAAATACATAGCGAACTTGATTTAACAGGCAATACTGATTCTTATTTTTTTAACAATACGCTAATCGCAAGCTTCGACCCAAAGCAGGTGAATTCTGGAATAGCAATCAACCTCAAGGATGCTGATCAGATACTTAAACAACAAACTTTTGATATATCAAATGAACTAAACTATATAAAGAAGATGAAATCATCTCATACGGTTAACTTCCATTCTTACTTAAACCTCACATCACAACCTGAATCGCTTTCCATAAATCCAGGGTTAAATGACTCCCTGCTCAATAATGGCATTCCTTATGCAAGTTTAATACAACAAGTAGAGACGCCAACTTTTTTCACCAACAACTACGTGACATATGGCCTGCGTACTGGTAGATTTAAACAAAATTATAAAGTGGGAGTTAGTACACAAGATCAGCAACTTATTTCGAACCTCTATCGTGAACAGTATGACGAAAGCAAGCAACTGATTAACACAATGACCAATGATATTGAGTGGTTTAAAAGAAAGGTATATGCCGAAGGTTCCTACGAATATACTGGAAATAAAATCAGAGCCTCTCTTATTGTACCTGTAGGATTTAATAAGATTAGTTACCTTGATTTAGATAAAAAATTGGACACCTCCTTAAACCGTGTTTTTGTTGATCCTAGTGTAAAAGTTGATTATCGGATTGGAACTGAAAATGAGATAGCAGTAAATTATAATTTCAACAATAAACTTGGTGGAATCGAAGAAGTCTACAAAGGAATAATTTTAAAAAACTATCGGTCTCTGTATGCAAATGATGCTCCAGTATCAGAACAGAAATCCCATCATGTAAACGCTACCTTTAGATTTAAGCAGTCTTTAAACATGCTTTTCTTTAATCTATCTGTCAGTTACGATCATACATCTTTCAATACTATTTCATCGTTTCGGGTCGATAAAAATCTGCAACAGAAAATAATCCTGGCTATGAAAAATAGAAATTCAGTTTTATCATTTAATGCAAACGGCAGTAAATATCTACCTCCTATACAAAGTACATTTAATGTTTCGGCTAACTACGAAATCAAGAGGTTCACACAGCTGCAAAATGGTTTAGTTGAAAATTTCAATACATCAACAGTATCTTATGCCGCAGGTATCGAATCAAAGCTTACAAATTTTCTCAGCTGGTCGTACCTTGGCAACTATTCCATCACCAACAGCATACCAGGAATTGATACACAAGTAAAAATAAACCCGAAACAGCTTACGCAAAGATCCGGTTTAACTGCAAATTATTTTAAAAATTTATTTATAACCCTTTCGGCGGAGCATCGTTTTACACAGCAGGCGGGACAGCCAAACCTAAACTTTATATTTTCAGATTTCAGCTCGAGATTCGTTTTTGTGAAAATAAAAACCGATTTACAAGTTGGATTAACAAACTTGACCAATATCAAAAAATTTGGAACGATTGATTTTTCACCAAACGCAATGAAGGTATCGAACTATCGTCTCCCAGGACGACAAATGATGATCAAAACCACATTTAATTTTTAAAAGCAGGAAAATTATTGGTCTTCACCTATCCACTTGTCAAATTGCTCCCTTCATTTATTAAGTGGGGACAAGCTTATCTACAACCTTTAGACAAACTTGTCCACTATTTTTTTACTTGGAAAGTAATGTCAGGACGGCTTCACCAACAGCTTTTGCTGATTGTGGGTTCTGTCCCGTAACCAATCGTTGGTCTACTACGACATGTTCTTGCCATACACCTGATTTTTCGTAAATACCACCTCGTTCTTTTAACTTTTCTTCTAATAAAAACGGAACTACCTGATCTAATTTTACGGCTCTTTCTTCATCATCACTAAAACCATTGACTTTCTTTCCTTCAATCAGATAACGACCATTATTTAACCGAATGTTTATTATACCAGCAGGTCCATGACATACTGCACTCACAATACCACCTTGCTCATATATTTTGGTTGCAACAGTTGCCAATTCCTTATTTTCAGGAAAATCCCACATGGCACCATGTCCGCCTGCATAGTGAATAGCAACGTAATCGGCAGGATTTATTTCACTTGGTTTTTTAGCTTGGGTTATTTTAGTATGATAAACGCGATCATTCCAAAATTCGGCATTGACCTGATCGGTTAAATCAAAGCCATCGACAGGTGACTCTCCTCCTTTTGGACTCACAAAGTCCATTTCATATCCTGCATCTTTAAATATTTTCCATGGATGGGATACCTCCGAAAGATAATAACCCGTGGGTTCTCCTGTACTTCCTTTTTTATCATGACTGGTCACCACAAATAAAATTTTCTTTTTCATATTTGGAGATTTTGCAATTTGTGCAGTTGCGGTATTTGTTAAGAAAAAAATGGCGCAACATGCAAAGGCCAATATTCCATTTCTGATCATCTTCATTGTTTGATAGTATTAATTTAAGGTATTTTATATATATTAATGAGAAATATAGCGTTCGATTTCCATTGCTTCGCAAGAATGTAGTCCTGCAAAAGTCGATAGCTAGGCTCTATTCGTTTTTCAGCTATGCGAAATGAGGAACAATAAACTCTGTAAACTCTTGTATCAATTCATCTGCTGGTCTTCGTGTGGGTTTGATATTTAATATTATATGTGATAATCCCTCTTTACGCTGTTCTTCCCAGAATTCAATTAAAGCGTCTCGCCCTCCTGATAAATGAAAATTGGACAACACCAGTGGACTAAAACGATCTTCCGATAAATCAAAGAATTGTCCATAACCATAAGGTATAAATCTGTCATGATCTGCAGCTTGCTCTAACTGCTGTACACGCAACTTCACATTTCTTGCCGCATCACCATGCCAGATCCATCCGTCCATATTATTGCTGATCCATTCAATACTTTGCCCCCCACGTCCAATTGAAATGGTGGGTATATGTCCTGAAATAGGTTTCGGTATCAGGTCTAAGGTACCGTCGAGGGAACCATAAAATTCAGAACGAAATTGAGGAAAGCTTTCTTCAATAACTTTTTTTATAATTTGTCTTGCTTCGCGAAATCTTTCCGAACGGGTTTCAAAATCGCAACCAAAAGCAGGATATTCACCAAACCGATCTCCAGAAGCAAGCCCTAAAAGAAAACGTCCTTCAGAAAGCTGATCGAGTGTCGCGGCTTGTTTTGCAATGATCAAAGGGTCACGAAGCGGGAGTACAATGCCAGCGGTACCAATCGTAATATTACTGGTCTTCCCAGCTAAATAACTGCCATATACCATAGGGTCATAGACCTGACCGGCATCGCCAAATTGGGGATCTAGAAAGGGAACATCTCTTAGCCATATGGCACTTATACCACCTTGATCTGCGAGCGAAACTATTTTTTCTAACTTGGATATATCAGGTACCGGACTGTCGGGGTAACCCACCATAGGAGACATAAAACCAAACGTGAGTTTTCCGGGTTTAAAAATATTTGAATACCCTTTATGTCTCATATTATTTTTTTTCATCATGTATCATTTAAACTTAAAAATTACCGATTACGATTCAATCGAATACTATAAAAAGTAAGTAATACTGCTCCAATTAGGAATAGTGTACCAATCCAAGGGGTACTCTGCAAACCTAGGGATGAAGTGACGACTAACCCTCCGGCGTAAGATCCGATCGCGATGCCGATATTAAATGCTGCAATATTTATTGCTGATGCGACATCTTCCGTGCCCGGCAATTCTTTTTCGGCAATCTGAACAACAAGCAATTGTAAACCTGGTACAGTGGCGAATGACAATAGACCAATTAGAAATAACGTTATAATACTAAGCACCGTATTGGATACCGTAAAATAGAAAACGAAAAGAACAAGTGCTTGGATAATGAACATCCAAAACAATGCTTTTAAAGGAGCTTTATTGGCAATTTTTCCGCCTACAAGATTTCCAATCGCTATCGCAATACCGTAAATCAGCAGGATAACGGTTACTGTCGACTCTTGTAAACCTGTAATCTCCTGGAGAATGGGCGAAAGGTAGGTAAAGACAACAAATGTGCCTCCATACCCCATTGCTGTCATCAGAAATGCCAAGATCAGCTTCTTATTCGTCAGAACTTTAAGTTGTGCAGTTAATGCTATTCCTTTAGCATTTTTCAATGTATTAGGTAGTAGCATAACACTTGATACCAAACCGATAATGCCCAATATGGAAACGCCTACGAAGGTTGCTCTCCAACCAAAATGCTGACCAATGAATGTACCTAACGGTACGCCAGTGACAATCGCGAGTGTAAGCCCGGCAAACATAATGGATATAGCAGTCGCTCTTTTTTCTTCTTTAACCAAAGAGGCTGCAATCGTGGATCCTATGGAAAAATATATACCATGAGCGAAACCGGTTAAAACTCGCGCAATAACTAAGGTGATAAACCCTGGAGCAAGTGTTGCAAATATATTTCCAATGATGAACAGCAAGACTATGGAAATTAACAAGGGTTTACGAGGAAATCGGGAAGTCAAAGCTGTAAGTATAGGCGCTCCTATCGCTACCCCTATGGCATAAAGACTAACTAACAGACCTGCTGAGGGGATGGAAATCGCTAGATCTTTCGCGACAGTAGGCAACAGTCCTACAATAACAAACTCTGTCGTACCAATTCCAAAAGCTGTAATGGTCAGTGCCCAAAGTGATGCTGGCAGACCTTTTTTCTCATCTCTCAAGGAGGCTTTGGGTAAATTTGATGCTATATTATTCATATTATTATAATTTACAATTTGGTCAAGTATCCTTAAACTGTATTCTTAGTAAAAGCACAAAATGAGATCAAGCTAATAAAGAGCGCGGCATATTTGTTTGTATACATCTGAATAGTCAATGACTTCTAAATTAAATTGATGATCCAAACATTGTAGCTCATGGCAAAATACTTCGCACATTTTATTTGCTATTTCAATACAAAGTACGGGCGGATACAGCTATCATCAAAATAATAAGAATTATAGTTATGTATAAAAATAATAATAGCAGAATGCTATTCTAATATTTGAAGAAAATGGCGCTATTTATCAGAAAAATTAGGCTGAAAAATTACTGAGGTAGTTATATGTTGCGTTATCAAAAATGTGCTCTATTCTTAACAAGAATAGTAGAAATCGACAAGAGGGGAAATCACTAAATAGTTAATAACATTAAAAATCGAGGATACTCCATAGATCTTTACTGAAATTAGCTGGATTGATTGCAGTGTAATAATGAAACGTTAGATAAAACAACATACAAAAAATACCGTTTGGTGGACAGGACATCTATTTTGGGATATCAATTTTGCGTCTTGGATCCATAATTACAATAACAGATCTTTAATCATATCAATTTGATGCGATGAAACGACATTTTTATTGTAGGCTAAATAGAGTTTAATAGGATGTTTTTTTAGATTAGGACAGATCTCTTTTAATTTTTTATCCTGAATATAGGATTCTGCAATATAGCTTGGAACAATACTCAGACCATGCCCCTGTATAAGCGTACCTATTAAAGCATTAAAATCAGGGATAATCAAGCATGGTTTAATATTGGGTCGTTTCTTAAAATTCTCTTGCCAGAAACTCTTGACGAGTATTAAATCACTGCTATAGGTATACCATTTTTGATTTAATAGCCATTGTTCAATTTCATCTTGCTGATCGACAGATAGTATATCTAGTTCATGTGTATCCAAAGAGGAATTAGCTACAACAATATCCTCGCTTATAAAAATCTCTTCATATTGAATGTTCTTTTCTTGACCAGAATATTCACTTATTAAAAAATTTAGATTACCATGTAACAGATTGTCCTTTAGGATCGAAAAATCATCAAATTCAAACACAAGATTAGCGGGCGCAAGTCCAACCTTTGAAGAAATTTTATTTGTATAAAAATCTCTTGAAACACCAATACAGGTAAGGGGTATATCCGATTCTCTGGTATACCTAAACTCAGATTCAAGTCGCTCCAAGCCCTCCAATGGCCCAATCAGTTGTGAATAAAACAATTTCCCATAATCCGTCGGAACCATTCTTCGGGGTTTGCGTTCAAACAATTTCTTTCCTATGTGTGCTTCTAAAAACGATAGATGCTGGCTCACATTAGGTTGTGAAATTAAGAGAACTTTTGAGGCTTGTGTTAAAGTCCCTGTATTATATATCGCTTTAAATGTTCTAAACCATTCTAAATTAACCATAGCATTTGATATAAATTATTTTATAGATATCGATAATTTAACCTATTTATTTTATAAACAAAGCTACACTAGCTTTGTGGCACACAAAAAAATAAAAATGGACAATATTTATGATTTTTATAGTCGCAAAAGTAAAAGGTATTTTGGAATTATACTAGGACTATTATTTTTAACAGCGGCTTGTTCCCCAAAAATAGAGAAATCTGAGGAGGAATCGATTACAATTCCTATCGCTGAAATTAAGAAAGAGCGTTATGAAATGGCGGACTACTTTCCTGGAGTAGCTTCTGGAATTAACAACGTTGAAGTACGGCCGCAAGTCTCTGGCTATCTGGATAAAATCTTAGTGGATGAAGGTGCTTATGTAAAAAAAGGACAAGTACTATTTATTATTCAGGAAAAGACATTTCAAGAGACTTATCAATCGGCTACAGCTTCGACAGAAATGGCACAATCATTAGTAAAAAAAGGACAAATTGAATACGATAGAATTAAACAGCTTGAACGTGCAAATGTGCTTTCTAATGTTCAACTACAAACGGCTAAGGAGGAGCTCGACTTTGCAAAAGCTGCGGTTAGAAAAGCGGAAGCAGATGAAAAATTAGCGGCCATAAAGAAGAGCTTTACACATATAATTGCCCCTGTTAGTGGTTACATTGGAAGAATTCCTTACAAAAAAGGTGCGTTAGTTGGTCTACAAGAAAAGGAACCGCTCACTGTACTATCGGACATATCTGAAATTCATATTTACTTCTCCATGAGTGAAACAGATTTTTTAAAATTTAAATCGCATTATTCGGGTTCAACTATTGAAGAGAAAATTAAGCGCCTTCCTCCTGTTCAATTACAGTTACCAGATGAATCCATTTTTTCTGAAAACGGAAAAATTGACTTAGTCCTCGGGCAATTTGATGCACATACAGCGGCTATCAATTTTAGAGCGACCTTTAAAAATACGGGCAATCTGCTACGATCTGGAAACACAGGTAGAATTATTTTGCCAAAATATTATGATGATGTTATTAAAATACCCCAATCGGCTACATTTAAAATTCAAGATAAAATCATGGTTTATACTGTTGAAAAAGATAATACCGTTCATCTTGCTTCCTTAAAAATAAGGGATAAGGATGAGCATCACTATGTGGTGTCTGAAGGTGTTGACATCGGTGATCGGATTGTTTCAAAAGGCGCTGACCGCCTGAAAGAAGGACAACGTATTAACCCCGTAAACGAATAAAGATGTTAAAGAAAATAATAAATAGACCGGTTACCGCAACTGTAATCGCTTTTTTAATGGTGATCATGGGAGTTTTGGCAATGATACGTTTACCAATGGAAACTTTTCCAGAAATCGCTCCTCCATCTGTAGTCGTCAGTGCGCGTTATCCCGGAGCAAATTCAGAAACTGTGGCTCGCTCTGCCGCTATCCCTCTGGAACAAGCTATAAATGGTGTAGAGAACATGATGTATATGACATCCTCTTCGTCTAATGATGGAAATCTAAATATCACGGTGTTCTTTAAGCTAGGTACTGATCCGGACCAGGCTGCAGTAAATGTACAAAATCGTGTAGCACAGGTGACGAGTCAGCTTCCTAAGGAAGTCATTGATAATGGTATCAGTACAGCTAAGCAAAATAACAGTATGATTATGATCATTGATTTTGAAAGTACAAATCCGAAGTATGATGCTACATTCTTGAATAATTATGACTTAATCAATATTGTTCCATACATCCAACGTATTCCCGGCGTTGGAAAAGCACAGGTTTTTGGAAGCAAAGATTATGCGATGCGCATTTGGTTAGACCCTGCCAAGATGGCTAACGCTAACATTGACGCAAAAGAAGTACTGCAAGCAATTGATAATCAAAACATAGAGGCAGCTCCTGGCAAATTTGGCGAAGGTAGCGACCTTTCTTTTGAATACAGTTTAAAATATCAGGGTAAATTTAATGATATAGAGCAGTATAAAAATATCGTTATCCGCGCAAATGCTGATGGCTTAGTTTTAAAATTAGGAGATGTAGCGAAAGTAGAATTAGGTTCGCTAGATCATTCTTTTGCAACTGCACAAACGCTAAATGGAAACCCAGGTACTGGAGTAGCAATTTTTCAGACTCCAGGTTCAAACGCAAATGAAATCCAAAAAGAAATACTCAAATTCATGGAAAAGGCTGAGAAAGATTTTCCTGAAGGTATCAAGTATTATATTGCTTATAGCACCAAAACCTTTTTGGATGCTTCCATTAGTCAAGTAAAAAGTACGTTGATAGAGGCATTTATTTTAGTCTTTCTAGTCGTTTTTCTATTTCTGCAAGATTTCCGATCCACATTAATCCCTGCAATTGCAGTTCCGGTTTCTATTATCGGCACATTCTTTTTCATGAGTATTTTTGGTTTTACGATCAATCTGCTTACTTTATTTGCTATGGTATTGGCTATTGGTATTGTGGTTGATGATGCAATTGTAGTAGTCGAAGCAGTACATAGTAAGCTGCATGGAAAAAATCAGAGTGCTAAATCGGCTACAATTTCGGCAATGGGTGAAATTACAGGACCAATATTGTCGATTACCTTAATTATGTCTGCCGTATTTTTACCAATTGGATTAATAGAAGGGCCTGTAGGAGTTTTTTATAAACAATTTGCATTTACTCTGGCTATTGCTATCGCCCTTTCTGCCATTAACGCACTAACCCTTAGTCCTGCCCTATGTGCTATTCTATTAAAAGAACAGCACACCGAAAGCAATAAGAAAACTAAAGGCCTACAAAGATTTTTTTATGTGTTTAATGTCGGTTTTGATGCCGCCACAAATAAATATAAAAAGATCGTTTATTTATTGATAAAGAAGAAGTGGCTCGCTATAACTGGGTTGGTAATCGTAAGTATCATTACAGTACTCCTTGCAAAAAGCACACCGAAAGCATTTATCCCGACAGAAGATCAGAGTCTGGTTATGACTGCCTTTAGTTTGTCGCCAGGAACATCATTAGAAAGGACAAAAGAAGTCACAGCAAAGCTTAGTGAGAAGCTAGGCAACATAGACGGTATGTACTATAATGCGATGGTTAATGGCAATAACCTTTTGGCAGGTACCGCATCCCCTTCGTACGCGGCATCTTATTCCATTCTAAAACAGCCTAAAGATAGAGCGATCAATCATGATATCAATGTAATCATGGATTCTATACGGTACTATTTTAATCAATTACCGGAAGGAAAGCAATTGACATTTTCTATGCCCACAGTACCAGGTTTTGGAAATGTGGATGCACTAGATGTTGTTCTCAAAGATAATTCAGGAGGCGATATTCAGGAATTTGCAACAATAACCGATAGTTTCTTAAAATCATTATCCCAAAGGAAGGAAATAGCATCGGCGTTTACCTCTTATAATGCAAAATTTCCACAATATATGATTGACGTTGATGCTATAAAGGCTAAACAACTGGGATTGGAAGTTAAAGACGTAATGGAAACGATGCAAGCGTATTTTGGAGGAACTTTTACTTCAGATTTTAACCGGTTCGGAAAATATTATCGGGTAGTTGTGCAAGCAAATTCCAAATTTCGTCAAGATGAAAGCTCACTAAAAGAAGTATTCGCAAAAAATACCTATGGACAAATGGTTCCCTTACAGTCAATTGTTAATCTAAAGCCTGTATTTGGACCTGAACAAGTTACCCATCTCAATCAGGCAACTTCCATTAATTTGAATGTACAGGCTGCTAAAGGATTTTCTTCGGGTGATGCAATGACCGCTATTAATGAGACTGCAGCTAAACTGCCAGCAGGGTTCTCGCATGAATATATAGGGATGGCTAAAGAGGAAAGTGAAGCGGGTAATCAGACTGTTGCGGTATTTGTACTTTGTATTGTTTTCGTCTACTTTTTACTGGCGGCACAATATGAAAGTTATATACTTCCCTTTGCAGTCATTCTTTCCTTACCTCCAGGTATATTGGGTGTTTTTGGATTTATCAATATCATGCAGGTCAGTAATAATATTTATGTGCAGATTGGTATGATCATGCTCATCGGACTACTGGCAAAAAACGCCATTTTAATTGTAGAGTTTGCACTGCAACGCAGGCATTTTGGTCGTTCTTTGGTAGAAGCCGCAATGCAAGGGGCCGCATCACGTTTAAGACCTATTCTGATGACCTCCTTTGCCTTTATTGCAGGGATGATGCCGTTATTATTTTCAGGTGGCGCAACGAAGCAAGGAAATCTTTCCATTGCCTCCAGTACCATTGGAGGTATGTTTTTGGGTGTTATACTTGGGATTTTTATTATCCCTGTCTTATTCGTTACATTTCAATATTTGCATGAAAAAATATTTGGAGTTAAAAAAAACAATCTAATATAACGCATGAAAAGATCAACTAATATTAAAAACTTAAGCATAGTTTCTCTTAGTATTTTCTTCTCTTCCTGCGCAATAGTAAAAGAAGATTACAGAAAAAATATATCGATCCAGCCACAATATAAAACGGAATTAGATTTAAATAAATCGAAAGAAGTTGATCATACTTCATTTGATTCGTGGAGTGATTTTTTTAAGGATGATTCTTTGCGTTGGGTATTGAATGAGATGCTGGCCCATAATTTCGAAATAGGAATGGCTCAACAATCTTTAAATATGTATAAAGAATATCAAAAAGAAGCTAACCTTTCGGGGTTGCCTGAAGTAAATTTAGTGCTGGGGGCAAAAGTGGATTACTTTTCAGAAAAAGGATTCTACGGTAGTCAGGGGACTAACATAGCGTCGACATTAAATTCCAGAAAAATTGAAGATTATTCTGTACATGCGAATATTAATTGGACTTTAGATTTTTACGGCAGTACAAAAAACAAAAAAAAGATTGCATTTTATAATCGTTTAAAATCGGAAATGCAATTACATAGTTTACAAGTGGCACTACTATCTTCCGCTGCACAAACTTATAGTACGCTGCAAATGCTCAATAAGCAATTACTCATTACCCGCAAAAACTTAAGCATACAGAAGAGTTTAGTAGAAATGATGAAAACTCAGTACATAAATGGAAACATTAGTAGCCTCGCCGTACAACAAACTGAGCGCCAATATCAAGATGTTTCAGGACAGATTCCAGATCTATTACAGGCAATTCAAATCCACGAAAATTATTTGAATCAATTAATGGGTAAAAACCCGGGATCTTTACTTTTCATATCTCCTACGGCTATGGTAGATGATCAAAAAATAGTATTGGGTGTACCAGCGGACTTACTGTCAAAACGATCAGATTTAAAAGCTAAGGAACACGAAGTAGAGATCGCTTATGGGCAATTAAGTCTTAGTAAAACAAATCTTTATCCTTCCTTTATGATCACTGCAAACCAAGGCTTGAATAGCATGCGGGTAAGTGACTGGTTTAACCCCGCTTCATTTTTATCACAGTTTGTAGCGCAGATGACACAACCTTTATTTAACAGACGTAAAAATAAAACCGAAGTAAAAGTTCAAGAATTTAATATTCAGCAAAAAATACTAAGCTTTAAAAATACTTATCTTATAGCGGTAAATGAAGTATCAGATGCACTTATTCAGATCGAGCAGACCAAAGAAAAAATAAGGTATCTACAAGAGGAAAGTAAAGTTTTGCAACTCTCGTTAAAAAATGCGCAGTTAATGTTTGATAATGGTGAAGCTTTATATTTTGAAATTTTAGATGTACAACAAAACTTATTAAAGAATGAGCTACAGATCGCTGCATCAGAAAATATGCTGAACACCTCACTCATAAAACTTTACATATCACTAGGTATTAACAAGATTTAATTTTCATCGTTCTAAAAGAATAAGAAGCTGTTAAGAACGAATACCTACGTTGTTACTTAAACAGTTATTACCGTAAAAACCGTTTGGATTCCCAAACGGTTTTTTTCATTAATTACCTCAACTTGGTGGCATTAGTAGATATCAATATATTTCTTTGATCTGCTTCTCCCAATCGCTAATTCTTTCTGCATCTGCTCGATCAGCTTGATCAAAAAAGAAATGTTTATTGATCTCCAAACCGCAGTAGATATAGATACCGGTGTCCAATGTAAGCGATAGCGCCTTATCCATCCCAATCGCGCTATATTCTGCATCAGATTTTCCATGGGTATTAATAATAGTTACCTGCTTGCCCTTAAGCATTCCTTTTTGAATACCACTGTCATAACGATAGGCAAAACCGTAGCTAAATACGCGATCGATATACCCTTTCATCATGGCTGGCATACCGGTCCACCATATTGGGTAAATAAATGTAATACAGTCCGCCCATACAATATAACCCTGCTCTTTCTTCACATCTTCGCAGACTTCTCCTTTTCGTTGACCTGCCATATCTCCCACTGAAAGGACTGGGTTGAAATTGAGTTGATATAAATCTCTTACTTCAACTTCATGGTTTTCGATTAAGTATTCTTCTAATGTCGTTTTAAAATATCCATTTAAACTCTGTTTAATCGGATGCGCGTAAACAATTAAGTGTTTCATCTTGATATATTTTATCTTACACATCAAAACTAAAGGAAGTTGTTCTGCTAAAATTGTAAGAAAACGAAATCACTGTTGCTGTTATCGGAAACTCATATACCATTTTAAGCTCCAGCATGACAAATTTCTTGCTGAAATTTGAGGTATTTTGTTGGGGTAAGATGTATGTAATGTTTAAAGTCATTAATGAGCTGGCTCTGGTCATAATAGCCACATTCCTCAATAATTTCGAACCAATCTATTTTTAAAGGGAAAGTTGTTACAGCGCCCTTTTGTATATAACTGACTGCTTTTAGAAAACGACGAAATCGATTGACTTCCTTGGAAGAATAACCGAGAGATTTTTTATGGTTGAGCTGGATGTTTCTTTCTGACTGATTATACATTTCTGCAACAGATTTGATCGAACTAATACCGGTATCTCCAAAGTTTATCAAATGTTCCGTAATGGTATTTTGTTGTCTCAGATATTTCTTGCAGAATTCGAGGATATAAGCTACTTTAAGGTCGGGGTCACCTATTTTTTTTAGTTCAGTCCATAGCATATTGAAACAGTTTGCATTCAATAATGCATCCGGGCTTTGTGGCAAATATTGGGTAAGAGACACATGACCAAAAAAGCGATAAAAAGCATCATCCTTAAAATTGGCAACAAATATTTCTGATTCGGGTGGTAAGGTATAATCAAATGCGCGTTTTATTGGTCCTAAGACAATGCATTTCTCCATTTTGATTTTTAAATTTTGTTGGCTACACAGTTCTGCATGAACACCAAAATTAAAGATGAGTATCGTTTGAAAGGAAGGAAGCAGGGTTTTGGTAATAGACGCAGAAGATCTATTTTCAGCAACATAGAAATGGGAGAAAATCGCTTCGTATGCTGCGGGAACAGGTATTCTAAAACTGCTGTACTTTTCCTTATTTTCTGACATTTTATATCGTATATTGATTGTAAGAATGATTTCCTAAATTGCTCCTTTTAACGCTCAAAACTATTACCAAAAACTACTGTTATAACTTAAAGATAAGTGAATTATTTTACATGATAATTACTTCTTGGCGTATTTTCTTCAGCTAGAAATTCAAGTCATACTCTTTGTATTTATACTTCACTAGCATCTACTTATCCATTTTTGAATTTTTAATAAAATAACTGCAATATGCGTATCTTCGGAAATTGCACAGATTAAAAAAATACACATCAACACGATGATCAATGGGAATCGATAATTTAATAGCTTTAATTTCAACTTACGCGAGGTTTTCTGAGGCTGATATTGCGATTATCAAGTCAAAATTTACACAACATAAGTTTAAGCAAAAAGAATATATTCTTCAAGAAGGTCAGGTCTCTACGCACCTACATTTTATTGCGATTGGCTTGGTACGCATCTTTTACGTAAAAGATGGCAAAGAGATAACGAGCTACTTATCGAGTGACAATGGTTTTGTTTCCTCCTATTCAAGTTTTATAAACCAGTCAACGTCTTATGAATATATCCAGTGCCTGGAAAAATCGCAAACGCTGGCCATCAGCTACAAGGATATGCAGGAGCTTTATGAAACTGTTCCCCAATGGGAAAGAATAGGAAGATTTTTCTCAGAACAGAATGTGTTATGTTTAGCAGATCGGCTGTTAAAACTCCAGTCTATTCCAGCCAAAGAAAAGTATCTTGAATTTTTAAAAACATCTTCTGAAAAAATAGTGCAACGGACACCCCTTATCCATATTGCATCGTATCTAGGTATAACTCCAGAATCATTAAGTAGAATCAGAAGCGAGATTTCTTAACATTTATCAAGGAGAAACAATAAGCGATTAGACATTTTTGTATAAAAAAATACAAGAATGAAAGAGATCGCTAAAAATGTATTCCAAATTCCGCTACTACCAAGAAACAGTATCAACTGCTATATCATTGACGATGTACTGATTGATGCAGGAATAAGAAGTTCAAGCAAAACCATACTACAGGCACTTAAATATAAAAAAATCACCACCCATGCCTTAACTCATGCCCATGCTGACCATCAGGGAAGTTCTGCTGTGCTATGCAACACGTTAAAGATTCCACTCTGGACTTCTGAATTTGAAAAAAATAATGCGGAATCAGGAAATGTCACGAATGAATATCCGAATAAAAAGCACTTTATTGCTCGGTTTCAGCAACATTATTGGGCTGGAGAAGGTCATAGTGTATCCCGTATTTTAAAGGAGGGCGACACGATTGGTAGTTTTATTGTTATCGAAACTCCTGGACATTCACCGGGGCATATTTCATTTTTTAGAGAGAAAGATCGGGTTTTAATCCTCGGTGATGTGCTTGTGAATATGAATTTAGTAACCACTATTTCCGGATTAAGCCAACCGCCCGATCTATTTACTAAGGATAGGAAATTGAACCTGACATCTATTCGAAAAATTTATAACCTAAAGCCCAAGATTATTTGTTTTGGACACGGACCTGTTTTATATGATAAGGGGGAATTAGAACAGTTTATGACGAATCAGGATGCATAGCAGAAAGGGATATTAGATTTATTTTTCTACGGATGTTGGAACCGTATACGGTATTGCATTAAAAATCATAAATTTAGTCATCGTTCACACTAACCCTCTTCGGTTCACCAGTCTCGTTTAAAATCATAAACATACAACTATCAACCCCATAAGTACAATACATCTTGTTAAACTGAATGGAGTCTGGAAAATTGTTAATGTGTTTTGGCAATTTAACAACGCAGAACAGCATTAAATATCCATTTGAAATGAATGGTTGTTATAAAGGTCGGACAGAAGAAGCAACCTATCGGCGAGATCTCAAATCCCACTGCTTTTCATCTGTTCTAAAAAGGCTCTAGAAGGTGCTCTAGAGCCTTTAATAATCGGAATGGGGTACCGAATTAAAGTTTTTATATTGTGTTACGCTAAATTATACATTTTTTTTACGGATTAAAAGAAACAACACAAATAAATGTCTCTTATACATGGAAAAATAGTTATAAAGAACCATTGAGAAATGAGTTACCTCTTCTAATGCCTTAGGATAAAATGATGAGAAGCTTAAGACGGCTTCAAATTAAAAAAAGTAAATTAACCCCAATGATAAAAGTGCTATCAACTCTCGCTCAGATCACTGGCTAAAAACCACTTACAACGCATGCACACAAATCTATTGTTATTAAACACAAAATTTATACTGTTTTTAAACAAGAATAGAAAATACTCAAAACTACAATTGCACTGTGTATGGTTTTGAACCGAGTTCTTACTTGTAACGTACACGTTATCCTCGGTCTATCGTTAAATTGCTTCGATCTCGCTCTTGCCTATTTCGTTGATTAAACTATAACTACGCGATCTCTAGGCTCTTGAAGCATTTAAACCTTATGCGTATAACTACCCGGTCATATTGCGCTACGCTAACGTATTTTGGTCTAGCTACAGCGAATATCAGATACTTTATAACGAATATAGCTTAGCCTTAGTCTTCCCCTTCCCCTCTATCTATATTTGATAGTATAAACTACAATTAATAACTCTTTAAAAACAAGAACATGAAAAAGATTTTAATGACACTTTGCGCTGTCGGATTAATGTCCTCAGCTGCATTTGCGGGATCGGGCAAGGCACCGATAAAAGCGAAAGATGCTGGAATATTCTGTGAATTCAGATTGAAATTCTATGATTCTAACGGGAATTATTTGGATACAGAAACAACTTTATCCTATCAGAGTACTGGGTCTTGTGGCGGTTTTTTTAAAACCATGAGATCGTACTATGCCTCACAAGGATACGAACTGAATTAACAAAAACAACTGATTATACACTAAAAATTACACATGATGAAAAAGCTATTATTTGCACTGATTGCCACATTTGGACTTTATGCTTCGAGCATGGCAACTGAAATGAATACTAAACATGTTTCTAAAGAAACTGCAGTAAAGAACGAAAAGGCATGGAGATGCACAATGTCTGTAACCATTTATGTGAACGGTGATGCTGTAGGTTACGATCATTACATCACAACGACCAATGGCTCGTGCCACACGTTCTTTAAAGCCATTAAAAAAATGTACACTGATCAAGGTTTTTCGATGAACTAGGGTATCCTAAATTGAAAAGCTTTTCTAATCTGAGCCATAGTGTTATTTTTTCTATGGCTCAGATCATATTTATAGTGCTCTTCATATGCGCTATAACCGAATCTACAATTAAAATATAATACCCATGATACGTAATGTAATTTTACTGCTTTTAGCGGTAAGCGGAAGTCTAACTTCGAAAGCCCAACAGCTGATGGCGAGTTACGAATATATTCCCTCGCCCGTCGCAACCTTTAAAGAGGATGTCTATTATGACGGTACTGTAAAGATTGCGGTCCGCGACTCGATTTCGCTAAAAAAAGAAACAACCACAGGCCAGTCTGAAGATGAAATGGAGTCGAGTGAGCTTTCTGTTGTGCTGGATGTAGGCAAAATATTCCGTAAAATTGTTATCCAAGATCCTAAACAAAAGGGACTGATAGAAACCCGATCACTGGACAGTAAAAACTATCTGGTAGAAGATCACACCTTTAAAGCGATCAACTGGAATACCGATTACCCGGAAGAGGAGAAATTCGGAGATAAAATGTGTAAAAAAGCGACCGCAGACTATCGGGGTACAAAAGTAGTAGCCTATTATGACCCGTCTATCCCTGTACCGGCCGGACCGTACAAATTTGGAGGGCTTCCTGGTCTTATTGTGATGCTATATACCGAAAGTGCTCATCCGCACTATTGGTTACTGAAAAAGGTCTCCTACCCTTTCGAAGGTCAGATTCCTGTAGACCGCAACTATGTACAAACCTTGCCTACGATGTCACTGAAAAAATATGTAGAGCAGGATGAACGTAAGATTGCAGAGCAGATGCGCATTATGCGTTCCAAACTACCTGAAGGGGTTGAATTCAGTACCGAAAATAAAACGAAGACTCGAGGCACAGTAGAGCAGGTGTATGAATGGGAGCATGGTTCGAATTAGCTTTTTGCTGTTATTTTTAATACAGTTTTCACAAAGTTACTGCCAAACCTTGATACGGGGTAAAGTAACTGCACCATCGTCTACCCCAGCTGGTATTCGTGTCAATCTCGTTACTGAGAATGGTTCTGGAGGCTCGCATTACTCCTTTACAGATGCTAAAGGCCTATTCCTCTTTTCAGGGGTAAGTCATGGAAATTATACGCTTATTTTTCAGTCGCTGGCCTACAAGTCCCTCAACAGATCCATTCATCTCAGTTCAGATACGCTGGAACTTTCAATCGAGCTGGAAGAAAGCAGGATACAGCTGCAGGAGGTATATGTAGCACCAAAAAAATTTATTAGGGCCGGGCGCGATACTATTGAACTTGATGCCAAAAACTATCTGCAGGGCGAAGAACGTACCGTTGAAGACCTGTTGCGCAAGATCCCGGGTATGCAGATCAGTGAAAACGGCACGATCAAAGTGGGTAACAAAGAGATCGAAAAGGTTATGGTGGAAGGAGATGATTTATTTGGAAAAGGCTACAAACTGCTCACGCAGAACCTCACCGTACATCCGATAGAAAAGGTACAGGTACTGCAGCGATACTCAAACAATAAGCACCTGAAAGGAGTTGAACATTCTGAAAAGATAGCACTCAACCTAACCCTCAAAAGTGAAAGTAAATCGCAATGGGTAGGCAGTATCGATGCGGCAGCAAGTGTAATCCCTACTGAATTTTACAATGCACAGGCTAATCTGATGAATTTTGGAAAAAAAACAAAATATTATCTATTGGGATCGGCCAACAATAATGGTCTGGAGACGCTACGTGGTATAGACCATCTCATCTTGAGCCAGGATCCGAATGAACCTGGTCAGGTAGGTCTCCAAGTCTCAACTCCTTCCCTATTGGAGAACAAACCGAGCTTAAATGAGTTTGACCCGCAACGGTCAAACTTCAACAACGACAAGCTTCTCTCCTTCAATGGCATCTTTTCGCCAAGAAAAGATCTGAAGATAAAATGGCTGGGCTTTGCCAACAGCAAGAAAAATAGTTTTGTGAGGCAGAGCTTATCCGAATATGCGATTGAAGATGTAAAATTCACAAACCAAGAAGATCTTCATTACACCAATTCGGATATTAATTATTTCAGCAAAATAGAGCTGCAATATGATCCAAGTAAAAATTCGACCATTACATATATAGGTACATTGGGCAATATCAAAGCTAATGATATCGGCGAACTGACATTCAATGGTATCGGATCATTGGAAACGATCAAAAAACGCAGTCTACTTTCAAACCATTTACTGAGCTACACGCAGAAATTAGCCGAACGTGCCGTACTGGTATCTTCATTCCGCTGGATCAGGCAGCAATCCCCCCTCAACTATGCGGTAGACCAGTACCTCTATGGCGATCTGTTCGAAGCTGAAGGTATAAAGGCTGATAGTATCAAAAACGTTTGGCAGGATACTGAAAATAATGTGGATTATTATGGAATGATCACCGAGTTAGTAAAGCGCGATGCGAAAGGCAATCCGTTCAGTGCTTCGATAGCGCATGAGATCACGTTTCGTGGCTTCAATTCGGCATTCTATCTGATGAATGGTTCTGGAGAAACTTATCGTCCAAAGGATTTTTTTAATCGGTTGAATTTTGAAGAACACAATACAGCATTATCTGCACAATATACCTGGAAATCCCGAAGGTTGGAGTTGACACCGAGCATCACAGCACGCCTGCTTCACTCTACCTTACAGGACAAGCTTGCTCCACAGGCCCAGTCCGGCATAAATAAATTATGGTCTCCAAAAGCGACTATTCTATGGAGAACACATAGCAAGGGGGAACTGCGCAGTGAAGTTTCCTACCAAATGAATATGTCGCAAAATGCTCTTGATGTACTACCCAACTTTGTTTATAAAGGAAACCGGACTTTTTCAAGCGGTTTAAAAGAAAATCCGGTACTAGATGCATTTCATATTAATGCAGTCTATACTTTAGGTAAAATGACGGATAAACTGTATACAATCTTATCGGGTGGATATAGTCAGCAGTTCGATTACATCGGACAACAGCAAGAACTGAATCCTGACTACAACCGCAACAATCTTGTTCTTTTTAAAAACAGAACGCTGACTTATTTTAATGCGCAGCTGAACTATTTCGTCGCTGGAATAAAAGGTAATATACGACTTACCGGGGATGGTCAGCTGGCGAATTACCAGACGCAGGTCAAAGGACTTCCACCCCTACCGATACAAACGGCAGTTTACCAGGTTAGTCTTGATTACCGAAGCGTCTGGGAAGGGCCTATCAATATTTTTACTGGACTGCAGTTCTATAATTCGATACTTCGAAATGGATCAACAAGAAGCGTTGTCCAATCTAAGTTTGAAGCAAATATCAATGCCCGCTTGAGTAAAAAAATACGTACATCACTGAAAAACGAACTCTATCGATTCGAAAAAGGGCAGTACAGCACAAGTCAGTATTATCTGTTCTCGGACTTTTCTTTACAGTATTTTATCCTAAAAAAAATGCAATTGGAACTTACAGCAAAAAACATCTTCAATGTAGATACATTTACGCAATCCGTGCTTTCGGACAGCCATCAGTCGACACAATCTTATGCGCTACGTCCAAGACAGGTTATGCTTGGCATAAACCTGAGTTTTTAACGAACCTTGGAAAGTATGTGCAATCCGATCCTTAAATAAATAAGATTGACAGGTGACAGATTTTGCTAATTTTTCAATAGTACGGGTACTTTGCATTACCTTTAAATATAATTTACATTCATCTAGCATGGCTTCTACCAAAATAAACTATATAACCGTATTATTGCTTACGCTGTTGCTGTTTTCCTGCGGTCAAAGTAGTAGTTCTTCCAGCACGGCGGAACAGGAAAACAGCACTTCCGAAAAAGATTATATTGCTTTTCTTATATCCACAGATACTTTACCGCTAATGGCAAAAATACAGGCCATAACCTTAGAAGACAGTATCCTTTCGAAAAGGAAAGATAGTGTATCAAGAGCAATGCATTATTTCTTTCAGGCAAAGCTTAAATATTGGGGAAACGATCCTCAAAATGCGTCTGCTTCGCTAGATAGTATGAACGTGCAGCAACAGTCTGGCGATCTCTATTTTTTAAAAAAATCAGCTTCGCTTGATCAGCAGACCAGCGAAAGCAACGTGGTGGATGCTGCTGTCATGAAAAAAATACAAGAACTCCTTCAAAAAGCAGAAAATTCATCCAGTAGGATTACTTACTATTTTTATGACCTCACCGCCAAGTCATTTTATCAGAATAAAAACGAAAAGGCGGCAGCAATATATGTGGACAAATATTATCACGCTCACCCCTATAAGGAGCACCCTGTTGTCAAACGACGTTACTACGATATGATATTCTTGCTAGCATCCCGACTGGATGATTATGAAAAAATGGCAAAATACAACAAACTAGCAAAACAGCTGGCATTAGCCTCTAACGATAACCTCGCCCTAGCACGTACATACGACAACGAAGCACAAATCTACGCCCGCATGGGATTCTATGATGAAAGTCTAAAGATGAGCAGAGCGTTTGTTTCCATTTTAGAAAAAAACAACGATATCCATGATGTAGCTTACAACAATTTAGCCAAAAGCTTTATAAATATCGGCCAACTAGATTCGGCAGTATATTATTACAAAAAAGCGATTGCAATGAATAAGAAGAATATGTCTGATAAACCTAGATATCTTCTTTACAAAGGCCTGTCCGAGGCCTATTTACTACAAAGTGATTACAGAAAAGCATATGAAACCTTAGATATGGCTAGCCAACTCGAAGTAAAAACCATTAAAGAGATCGAAGCGGCTAACATTGCGGAAATAGAAGAGAAATATGAAGCAGAAAAAAAAGACCGTAATATTTTGACTTTAAAGAGTAAAAATCAGCATAGTGAAGACATCATTAGGCAACAGAAATATATGCTGTTCTCAGGTCTAGCTTTGGCAGCTGGATTACTGGCACTTATCTATAACGTATATCAGCAAAAAAGTCTAAAGCAAAAAAACAAATTACTTCACAGTGATAACAGTAGGCTAAAACTGGAGCATAAGCTTTTGCAGACCCAGCTCAATCCACATTTTGTTTTTAACTCCATCGCCAACCTGCAAGGTCTCATCGCAACAGGAGACAGCACAGAATCTGTACGTTACCTTTCTTCGTTTTCCCAATTGCTACGGGATATACTGGAACAGAGCCGGATGGATTTTATAGATCTAAATGAAGAAATTATCTCGCTCGAAAATTATATCCATTTGCAACAGATGCGCTATCCCAACCTTTTCGGCTACCGCATAGATATAGATGAACAACTGGATACCGAAGAGGTGTTTATACCACCTATGTTATTGCAACCTTTTGTAGAAAATGCGATCGAACATGGGTTTAGGAATATTGCTTATAAGGGCGAACTTATTATCCGGGTTGAATTAGAGGAAAATGAAATTATCATAACGATCGATGATAATGGAAGCGGTCTAACACACCAAAAAACATCAAGTCAGAAAAAGAAATCATTGGCGCAAGATATATTGAGAGAACGTCTTCAGTTATTATATAGACTCAACAATCAGCAAGCACGTTTTGAGCTCATTGAAAAAAAAGCCTTTGGCAAACAAGGCATTTGCATTAAAATAAATTTACCCATTATCAAAAATATATAAGGAAACTATGATAAAGGTCTACGTTTTAGAAGACGAAAAAATTATTCTGCGCCATCTGCTGCAGATACTGAATGAAATGCCGGACATCAAGGTGCTTGGCTATACCGAAGGGATCGCTGAAGCGAAAGTGGAAATACCTCTTTTAAAACCAGATGTGATCCTTGCTGACATAAGACTGAAGGATGGCAATAGCTTTCAATTGTTTGATGAAATCGGAACAGAAAATTTTCAGATCGTTTTTTTAACAGCATACGATCAGTACGCCATTGAGGCGCTGAACCTTGGAGCACTTGGTTATCTTTTAAAACCTGTAAACAAAGAGTCCCTACATGATATGCTGGATAAATGCCGACAGCACCGTGGGCAAATGACAATGGATCCGGAACGTGTTACTCTAGCTAAAGATCACTACCTCTCTCCGGAAACCCCATTGAACCGAAGGATCGCACTCAAAAGTCAAGAGTATATCGAAATCGTATCGATGGACGATATCCTTTACTGTAAAAGCGATAAAAGTTACACTTCGTTTTTTCTCACAGATAAAAGAGAGGTACTGGTCTCTAAAGGGCTCAAGCTCTATGAGAACATGTTGGCCAGATGTGGTTTTCTCCGTTGCCATCAGTCATATTTAGTAAACTTCTTATATGTAAAAAAATACTATCGGGAGGGTTTTCTCGAAATGACCAATAAAGAAATGATACCGGTATCAATTAGAAAAAAGGAAGAGGTCTTATTGTATCTTGAAAATTTAGCCTGATAGCTGTCTTGCTTCACCTTCTTATGCATTAAAATTAAATGGTACAGGATGCAAAACTGCTATAAGCTATAGGAGTTTTGCATCTGATTGATAATAAATCGTATTAAAATATTTAATAGGATTCGATCATGAATGCACGAAATCACCAAGAAATGGATAATACTCAAAAGATTTGAAAGCTCTTCAGATCCTTGATTAGCAATTTATAGTTGTTTTGTTTTAGAGATGTAAATATTAATTGATTATAAGAACGTATATATCGAGTTACTAACGCTGAAGCTGATAATTATATCTTACAATTTAAGAAATTTAGATTATAAAAAGTTACGTAGAAATAAGAAAACCTTCACGATTTAAAAGATAACAATCTGTATATTTATAAATTACGGTTACAGATAAGTAATCCATTGTTTTATTATCACTCCAATCATTATGCGAAAATTTTATAGTTTAGTTTCTTGCGGTTACTTAATTTTCACGCTAACTTCATGTTTTTCGTCTCATTTGACAACTCAAAATCAAATAAGACAAGCAATACCTCAAAGCCGATTTGCAGATGCGCAATCAGTTGGTATGAAAAAAGAAGATATTATAAAAAAATTTGGCCTTCCATTATCAACTTCTGCTGAAGTGAAAAAGGATGTGGGAAACGAAGATTTACACTACGTAGAAGTTTTGGGCGATATAAAATTATTTACTACTATTACTTTCCAGAACGGGATTGCAATAAAACAGAAGGTCGATCAAATAACGTCCAACTATGACGATCGTTTAAAAAAACTTGAAAAAGACCTAAAAATTCTGCAGACACCGAGACTCTATAACTAATAGCCTGATTTATTTTTTCAGAAATATAGATCTATAGTTTATAGTCTATATTACAAAGTTGAAATAACCATTGGTTTAGGTGTACTTTATTGCCTTTTATTTCCATCTTAAGGAATATAAAAATTAATTTAAGTAATTTGAACTTTAAATGTAGAACGCATTTTCATAAAAGTTGCTATTCATTAATCTCATATATTCTATTTAGAAATCTTAATTCTTGTTTTTCAACTTTCTCTTTCAAAAATGCTTTACACATTGCTTCTGTTATCTCTGAATTATGCCCATCCACGAATAAATAAAAACTCCAATCTGTAAATCCAATATTATCGTTTTCAAATTCAATATCCACATCTTCATTTTTAAATCTAAAATCGCAACCATAACCATGAAAAACATATCCTTTAATCTGAGAATTTTTGATGCCAAAATTTCGATTTTGAATAAGTCCTTGGTTTTTTCGCATCAAGATTTCTTTCTCCCCAAAATTTTCCAATATATATCGCAATACTAATTTTAACTTTTCAATAAATTTGGAATAGATGACATCTAGATCTCGCATGTTTATCAGAAAAAAATTACTGTAATTACTTTGTTCCTTTCACAAGTAAAAGTAATAATCTTCTGGCCTTATTCCTAAAAATTAAAGTATTTAAGATTCAGTGATCTGTTAATACTTTTTTCGAATAATCAATCTTATCTGGTCCAAATGAGGGACATGATTATTAAAATGATCCAATTTTAGTGACATCTGAAAATTTCGAGTAAAATATTGCGAAAATCTCCCTATGATTGTAAAATGGAAACCCTAATAGTCTTGGATCTAGACAAAACTCTGCTTTATGCTGTGCAAAATAAACTCGAAAGAGATGAAGACTTCAAGATGGGTTCATATTTCATTTATAAAAGACCTTATTTAGATCACTTCCTTACGTTATTAGCAAGGGATTTCAAATTAGCGATATGGAGTTCGGCAGACGATGTTTATGTAAAACAATTGGTTGAAAGAATCAAACCTGCGCATATTACATTTGAATTTGTCTGGGGAAGATCACGAACGACAAAAAAACGTAAAAGTGTGACTGATGACTACTACTTTGTAAAAAGATTATCTAAAATCAAGCAAAAAGGATTTAAGTTGGAAAGGACGCTTATAATCGATGATACAGCTGAAAAATCAATGCTAAACTATGGTAATGCAGTCCAGGTAGCTGAATTCACCGGAGACCCTGTGGATGATGAATTGCTACAGTTATCGAATTATCTTCAAACACTGAAAGACGCCGAAAATGTTCGCATAATTGAAAAAAGATTTTGGAGAAATGGATAATTTAAATGGTTTTTCTTCACCGCGTAATAACTCCATTACTGATCATTTAGGCATTGTTCCCCATTCTTCTTGAAGAATACTGTAAACATACGGTCCTTTACTTTCACCATAAGACTGAATATTGTAATTTCTTAGAAGCCCTTCTTTAACCGCACCGATCTTTTCTATTGCTCTTTGTGATTTGAGATTGTTGATATCTATTTTAAATTCTACTCGACGTAGATCTAAGATGTCAAAGGAATAGTCAAGGAGAAGTCTTTTACAAATTGTATTTATACCTGTTCCTTGATATTTTTCGCCAATCCATGTCCATCCGATTTCTAATCTTTTATGCTGAAAACTGATATTTCCAAACATCGTTAATCCGATTGGATCACCGTCTTCCTTCCTGATAATGATGAGTGGGTATAATTCCTTTTCCTGTTTTGCATGAAGACAGAAATTAAAATAATCTGTTAGATCATTCCGGTTTTTTACTCTTGCTCCAAATTCGCCTAGTGCTGTACTATAGCTAATAGATTCTATTGTATCAATATCATGAATGGTCAAAGGGCGCATAAAAATTGACTCGTTTTCAAGAATCAATTCAGATGAGAAAAATGTTTCTATATTCATTTTTGTGCTTGTGGCTTATAGTTGCTTATACTAGCCTAATATACATAAGTTCCGCAATACTATTTATAACAGTAGTTTGATTCTTTTAAGTTGGAGTTTTTTTTTAATAGACGGGTTGTTCGTATTTCCTTAAATAGTTAAATGATAAATTCAATATCAAGGAGTACCATCATTGTGAAAACATAATACAAACTGAATGTATTATTTCCAAAAGTGCGATACTTTTAGAAACAATACACTTAGTTTGTGTTGACGGCTAGAAAATTAATAGCATGATAAAAATGCAATAATGATTACCCTAGTCCCAGAAAGGATTTTGAACTAAATTTTTATTCTTATCAATTTCCGACTGAGGCACTGGAAACCAATAATTTTTTTCTGAGAAAAGACGTTTCTGATATACTGACCTTTTGAAAAACGCTTTCGGATTAGCATCGTTATCATCTTTTTCTGTACCAGAAAAATTCATTCCATAAAAATTACCATTAATAGTCTGCTCTCCTATTTTCCATCTACGAATATCGCGATAACGAATTCCCTCATTGTTGAGCTCTACACGTCTTTCTTGACGAATAGCCTGACGTACCTGTTCTTGACTGCTTGGAACGGCTAATGCGGACGGCCCTGTTCCATATTGTGGAATACCTCCCCGCTCCCGAATTAAATTTAAATATTTCAATATGTCGGCGTGACCAGGGTTACTTTCATTTAATGCTTCTGCATAATTGAGATACGCTTCTCCTAAACGATAGAGAATACCTGGCCGATAAGGATTCGTACCGTTGCGAGGGTCATAATCGGGGTGTACTTTTTTTCGTACCAGGTACCCGTTCTGTGGCGCATCATGTGTCGGTCCACCATCCCAGCTTCCTAAATAAAATTCAGTTGTTCGATTTTCTCTCCTAAACCAAGCGCCGTTATACAGCACAGAAATATAAAACCGTGGTTCACGATGGGTGTACATGTTAAAAGTTCCCTCTAGGGTTACAATACCTCCTCCTTTGGATTCTGCCCATTGTGTATTCCGAATTTCATTGGCAGTTGAAAATCCTTTCTCCCGATACCCTGAGAGGGGATCATTGATGGTACGCCCATTTTCCATATAAAATGCATCAACCAATGATTGGGTGATTCCTAAACCTCCATTGCCTCCTGTCCCACGAGGCTGGGCATGTCGATCGTATTCACCAAAATCTGAATTAGGTCTTGCGAATAGTATTTCTTTATTGCCATCTTGCGGTCTTCTGAACATCATATTCAGATACGACATAAATGGATCTATGCTTCCATCTGCATTATATTCATAATAGAGCTTATGTCCTGAAGCTTCAGCACGATCGATAAGCAATTTACTGGCTTGGGTGGCAATGGCCCACTTATTTGCATCGAATGTTGCATTATAAATGGCCTCTCCTTTATTATTTACAAAAGATTTGTAGGCGCTATTGCCATTAACTAAGGGGCTTGCCGCAAATAAAAGTAATCTTGCTCTAACAGCTAAGCACATAATGGAAGTAGCTCTTCCATATTTTTGTGTATTGGTGTAGCTTGCAGGCAGCACCGCAGACAGGTCTAATAGCTCCTGATCGATCCATTTGACGACATTATCAAATGGCGTTTGACCTAGCATTAACTCTTCTTCACTGCCATTGGGATCTGCCATACCGAGTTGAAAAGGTATTGCTCCGTATGTTTCCAGCAACAGCGAATAATAATAAGCAATCATAAAACGAGCTTCCGCCTTCATCAGGTTTACTTCGTCTTCGGTTACCAATTGTGCAGCATTGGGTTTGACATGTTCTAAAAAGATATAGGCAGAGCGGATTCTTTTAGGTAGCTCGCTCCAATAATTAGGATCCCAATCACTAGTTGGATTCCAATTGCCGGTTTGTTTTGCAAGCAAGGTCCAACCAAACTGTTCCCATCCTGTAGATGGCGCCATATCGTCTGATAGTGGATCCCAGCCGATCGAACGGGTATAGCCCCAATAGGGATCGGGAATATTACTATATATACCGGCAAGCCAATCCTCAGTACGCGTTTTATCATTGAACACCATTTCTAATGTCAATTGATCATCTGGCATCTTATCCAAATATTTTGTACACGAGGTTAGGGCAAAGGTTATAAAAATGATGGATATTAATATCTTAGATTTTTTCATTACAGTATTTTTATAGTAATCAGGCTGTTATTTAAAATTCAATTCCATGCCTATTGACATAGACTTCATAATTGGATAGCGCATACCATTATTGACGCCTAGCTCCGGATCCCAAAGCTTAAAATCTGAAATAGTCAATAAATTATTCCCTCTTAAGAAAATACGTAGGTTTTTTATTTGAATGGGATTTATCCAGTTGGAAGGCATATTAAAACCCAGTTCAACATTTCGCAATCTCAAAAAACTCATATCTCGCAACCACCAGGTTGAGGCCATATTATTATTGGAACTTTGATAATCTGACAAACGAGGATAAAAAACATCTTGTCTGGGATCGGCTACTGTCCAACGGTCTGATACGTTATCAAACATGTTTCCCATAGCACCATTGGAACTACCGGGAATAAAATTAGATCCTCCGATAATACGGTCCGTCTTTGAAAGTCCTTGCATAAAGAAGCCAAAGTCAAAAGATTTATAGCGCACATTTGCTCCAAAACCGTATACAATCTGAGGATCTTCTGTACCTCCTATTGCAGTTCTGTCAAATGCATCAATCACACCATCATGGTTTAGGTCCACGTATTTAATATCTCCAGGACGAACAGGGCCAAAAGTATGTTTAGGAATATCACTTTTTAATTGTCCATTAGCGACATCGGCAAAATCCTGTTCCTCAAAAAGACCATCTGCCACTAAACCAAATAGCTGTCCGATTGACTTCCCTGTCGAAGAACGGGATGTGCCAATTACTGCTGATGGCTCATCTTGCTCAATGATTTTGTTATGTGCGTAAGTGAATGTACCTCTTACTGATAGAAATAAATCCGGATTTAATGCTTTACTAAATTCAACTGATGCATCTACTCCTTGATTATTCACTTTACCATAGTTTGCCCACGGCGCATTTGTAAATCCACTGGAGCCGGGTATAGACCGACGTTGCATAAAAATATTGCTGCGCTTTTCTGTAAAATAATCGATTTGAAAGTCAAGTGCATTCCACAGTCCCAGTTCAAAACCTAGATTGGTCTTGTTTACCGTCTCCCACGTCAAATCAAGATTTCCCTGATCACCTTCAATTCTGCCCGATCGTCTGAAATCATTATTGATACCCCACGAATAACCCGTGGACTCATTAATCGTGGTAATGTAAGCGAAGCGTCGACCATCCAGTTTGTCATTTCCGACTAAACCGTAGGAACCTCTGAACTTAAGTTTATTGACCGTACTTCTCAGATGTTGCATCCAAGTTTCTTCTGATAGATACCATCCCAATGCAAAAGAGGGGAAGAAACCAAACCTTTTACCAGGAGCAAAATTTTCAGATCCATTATAACCAAAATTGAACTCACCTATGTAGCGGTTAGCGTAGTTGTAGGAAAAACGACCTGCAATACCTTGATTACGGTAAGGCAACAGATCGCCATTATCGTAGTTTCGCTGATTATAGAGTACCATCCCCTCGATGTTATGGTTTCCGAAATTTTGAGCATAGTTAATTGCTCCTTCTAAATACATACTCTTATCTCCCCAATCTGATCCTTTGCTGTAACCTAAGAACTCCTGCCCATAGCTATCTATAACAAGTTTCAAACGTCCCTCTTCATCTCTTCCTATGGCCGGATTGTAATAATCTGGATCTTTACTTCGTACTACGGAAGTACTAGAATAACGATCGAAAGAAAAAAGACCTCTTGCTTTTAACCCTTTTAAAAAAAAGGCTAAATCTTGCTCTATGGAAAACAAGGATTCAATTTTGCTATCACTTAATCTTTCATACCCGCGTTGCGTAGCTAGCGCCCAGGGATTGGTACGTCCCGAGGTACGTGGTATTTCTCCGCTAGAGTAAATGGTTGGATGGACGTAAGGGGGAATTGTAAATGCCTCCTGAAAAAGAGCATCAACACTTTGAGGTGCACGATTGCGGTCTTGAAGATAACCGCCAATATTCAACCGAAATAAGGTAGTCGGGCTGACATTTATATCTACATTGGAACGTACGTTGTACCGATTTAATTTGGAAGAAGAATCCCAATCCTGCTTCTTATCTCTTTCTATGATTCCACCTTCTCTATAAAATGAAGTAACTAAGGAATAACGCAGAATATCTGAACCGCCGTTGACACTTAAATTGCCTCGGCTGTTTCCTGCTCTATCTTTTAAGATCTCATCCAACCAGTTGACATCTGGATACAGGTCTTTATCCACACCTTTGCGGATATTATCAATTCGCTCCTGTGAATACAACCCTGTTTCACCACGTTCTTCACGGATACTGTTCATGACCTCTAGGTATTCTGCTGCTCCGACAAATTTTGGTAACTGAATGGGAGAAGTTAATCCCTCTTCAAATCGAAACGAAACATTAGGCTTACCCACTTTTCCTCTTTTTGTATTGACTAAGATGACACCATTTGCTCCCCGAACACCGTAAACGGCACTGGCTGCAGCATCTTTAAGGACTGAGAATGATTCGATTTCTTCGGGATCCATATTATCCAATGATCGTTCGACGCCATCTACTAAAATTAGAGGATTCCGATTCCCGCCAAAGGTACTGATGCCTCTAATCCAAAAATTAGAATTATCATATCCTGGTTCTCCAGAACGTTGAACAGCAATCACTCCGGACAGCTGGCCTGCAAGATTATTGCTTAAAGAACGTGTTGTACCACTTTGTAAACGCTTTGGCTGTATGGTGGTAATGGCTCCTACTACTGAAGCTTTACGTTGGGTACCGAAACCAACAACAACAACTTCATCCAGCGCACTTACACTATCCTTTAAAACAATTCTATACGAATTTCTATCTGTTAATTCAATCTGTTCAGGTGCATAACCGACCAAACGAACGGAAATATAACGATCTGTAGGTAAAACACTTAAACTAAAGCGTCCGTTATCATCAGTAGATGTACTCCGGTTACTCACATTTCCAGTAACGGTAGCATTTGATAAGCGGTTACCACTTTCGGTCAATACCTGCCCTTCAATAATCCTATTCTGAATAACTTGTTCAACTTTTGCTGATTTCTTTAGAATAATGGTGTAGTCTTTCATAACAAAAGATACATTCATCCCGGTAAACAATTTGTTCAGAATACTTTCTAACTTTTCATTATGAAATGATAGTTTTATTTTTTTATTTTCATCAATATCATTAGGTGAATAAACAAATTTAACACCCATCTTTCCATGAAGATCATGCAACGCCTGCTTAATCGTTACATTATTAAATTCAATGGAAATTTCTTTTTGCAACGTTGCTTTCAGACTAGAACTCGTCGTAGTGATGCAGATGGTCAATAAGACCAGATACATCAGGAGTCTGACACCCCGAATATTTTGTTTTGTTTGTTTTGGTTTCAATTGATTCATAAATTAGTTTATTAAAAAAATTGGTGATTTTAATTGTTAACTGTTTATTTGACTGTTACATAGATGACTCCTTTCTTTTCTTTAAAATCAACACTATTTGTGAGTGCGATCATGTGCAGCACATCTTCGATAGTATTGTATCTTGTAAATATTCCGGTAAGTGTTTTAGCACCTGTGTCATCACTCATTTCAATCGATTTGCCGTACCAGGTACCGATTTCGTCCATAACCTGTCTCAGTTTTTCATTTTCAAAATAAAATTCGCCTCTTCTCCATGAATCTATTTTAGCTTTGCTGCTTTGCGAAGAAATCATAATTTTAGGTTGTATTTCTTGAAGAAATGCTTTATCTCCAGGTTTAAGCATAACCGTACCGTCCGAATGATTATGTGCCAACCTGATGCTACCTTCTTTCAACAGTACATTTTCTTCTCCTGGTATAGTCGTCGAAACATGAAATTGTGTCCCCAAGACTTCAATGGTTTGTAGCTTAGTTCGGACAGTAAAAGGAACCCACTTATCTTGAGATTGCTGCTTAGAAACGTCAAAATCAACTTCCCCTACCGCCATCACTTCCCTTGAGTGTATACCAAAATTGGACTGGAATGAAACGGAAGAATGTTTATTGAGGCTAACTTTTGTTTGATCCTTTAAAACAACGGTAAAAGGGGTTTCGGATGGATTATTGATTTCAATAAGTTCGACTTTTTGTGATCGCTCCATATGTGTCAGATCTAAAATATGCCCCTCTCCTTTTTTGTGAAGTGTACTGCCTACTGGTAGTGAGTCGAGAAGATTGATGCGGTGCTCTCTGTTGAAGGTTAATTGAGGGAAATCACGAGCAGTATGTTTACTTCTACTTAAAGACATAATGGTGTCCTTTCCTTGGTACAAGAATAAAGCACCTAATGAAAGAACAAACAATACGCTTGCCGCAACCGCTATCTGATAATGCTTTTTTCGATTGGAAATTTTAATTTTCCGGGTTATGGCAGCGTCAACTTGCTGTTTAATATCTTTATTAATGGATTCATAATCGATATGATCGAGATCGTGAATATCGAGACGGTCATATATTTTTTCAATTAGTTGATCCTCATTTTCTGAGGTTTTACCGGATAAATACTTATTAAAAATATTTATAATAAATACTCTAATTCTAGTTTTACTAGTGGACATATATAAAGTTTATAAGTTGGTCTTTATTATATGTCGTGATTTATAGCAAAACTCCCAAAAAATTAAAAAAATAAAAATAATATTTCCTTCAACTGGTTTTTCAACCATTTGGAGGCTGTTAATAATTGGTTTTGAACAGTTTTTGGAGAAACATTTAATATTTCGCCAATCTCCTTATTGTTCAAGTCATCAAAATATTTGAGTTTAAAAATTTCTCTTCTTTTCTTCGGCAGTTTATCAATCCAGTAATTTAGATAAACTTGAAGTTCCTCTTCTCTAAAATTATGATCTGCCTGATCCACACTTGCCATGTACTCAACAATCGTTTCTAGACTTTCTAGCTTTTTAGTCGATTTCCTAAACTGATCAATAATCTTGTACCGTATAGCTGTATACAGATAGTTACTTACCTGTTGAATTTCTTTTTCATGACGCTTGACCCATAAATCAATATATACATCCTGCACAATCTCTTTACTGATCAATTCATCATTTAACCTTGAAAAAGCGTGTTGATATAAACCTTTCCAAGTTCTTTCATACAATACATTATAAGCATCCACGTCAGATCTTTTCACCAAAAGATATAATTCTTCTAAAGAATAGAGATTCTCCGTGTACATGATATGAATAAAATAATGGGCCCTTAGTTTATAGTTGTTGCGGGCAAGATAACAAAATCCTATATCACTACAAGTGCTGGATAGTTTTTTATTTAATTTTTAATCCTTCATAAAAAAGGAGCATTATTTTTTTATTTGCCTTTCAATTCATGATAAAGCCTATAATAAACATATGCTGAAATTCAAAGACCGTAGCATATAATAATTCATTTTTAGGTCATTCAGAGGAAAATGATTTAAAACCAACAGGAAAAAAGAATCATATAAAAAACCCGTTTGGAACGACCAAACGGGTTTAAAAGATATTCGATTGATAACTTTTGCTTATAAACGCAGACGCCCCTGGCACCTCTTCGAGATCAGCACAAAAAAAAATCTAATTCTCAAATTATGTTTTTCGTTCTTTTCTCTTCTTTGGAATGTAATTATAAGCGCTATGCTCGACATATTCAATTTTATGTTCGAATAGAAGTTGAACAGTAATCATTAATTATCCTCCAAAATCGCCACAATCATGTTCTTTAAAAAGTGGTAAAGCTTCTTTAACTGTAAAAAACTTTGATATTCTTTTGTTTTTTAGTTCCAGTTTCTTCCCTTCTAATACCAGCTCATAAACAGGTGCTTTATCTATTTTTGTTAAAATATACGTGCGTTCTGATGTTTTTAAAGTTGTTTTATTTCCTTCGATAGAAGCAACGAAATCATCAATTTCAAAAGTGTCTTTTTCATCACAGACATTGGTCCATATCATTTTATTCTTTGTAATGGATAAACTAGCTAAATCGCATGAATAACAGTTCCCGGAGAATTCTATACCGTATTTCACATACACATTTGTACTTGTGCTATCCAATACATCAATAGGGATTAAGGTTGAAAGATCAGTCGGAAGATCCACTTTAGTTACCGTATTTTCTCGAAGAACAGGCGCAGCGGCTGTATCTACTTTTGGAACTATATCAGTAGATTTATCCCCTTTCTTTTCGGCAACTGGTGAGCAAGAAGCGAGTAGAGCCATCGCAAAAGAGAAGTTGATGATTACATTTTTCATGTGTATTGAATAATTTTAAAGTCTTTCATTTATCTTTTTTAAAATTGTCTAAAATATGTCCTTCGATAAATCCCTGCTTTCGGCCATATTAAGCCAATTTGAATAGTAATATCTTTGCTAAAAGACACAAAAAATGAAAACATTATATCCATTCGTCATATCCACCCTAGTTGTTACTTTTGTGGGATGTAATCCGTCTCCTAAAGCAACTGAAACGAGTAAAGAGACCGCTGAAGTTACGAAGAAAATCATTACACTAACCGATTTCAAAAAGATAAAAGGTGTAGATAATATACAGGATGTACCCTTTCAATTATTTACTATACTAGATTCTGTTCATTTTTTTATGGCTCCAAGCAAAGATGCTGATCACCTAAAAGTAGCTAAAAATAAACTCGATAATTACTACGGATTTGAGGAGTTTGATGATTTTTACGCGATCCATTTTAGCATTGATAATAACATTTCGAATAGCATTGAAGCTTTTGTTTTGAAGTCAGAATTCACAGCCTCTTTTGATTTGACCTTAGAAGGTAAAGATCTTTATGAGATCAGAAGCAGCTTATTGAAGAAAACTCAAGATTTTAAAAATAAATCATTCCGTAAATTCGGTACGATAGCAGAGGTTTCAGCACAAGAATTTAAAACAGCTTCTAAAAATCGAATCGATGAAGTCTTAGTGAAAAATCCGAAAGTAAAACTGAAAGATGGCAACTGGGTGTATACGGAAAATGGAAAAGAAACCACGATTGTGCAGCATGAGAATGTCCATACAGAAGACGGCATGTTATCCAATGAATATATCGGGCAGTCTCCTACACTAAATTTAGAGATTTTCAAAGAAGAATCGCCTGAAGTATACGATATGTACTACTCGTTTTATACGATAAAACCTGAAGTTAATTTTAGAACGTTTACCGGTGGTTATCCACAAATTATTCCAGGTAAAAATTGGATTTCTTATGTCAATTCAAACAATGACGTAGGAAGTGATTTTACCATTAACAAATACGCGGAGCAAGTTTCTGATCAAGAAAACCTGCTGTATATTATTTTTACGAACTTCAAAATTGCAGATCATAAAAAAGCTTTTTGGGCGGATAACGACACTTTTTATGCTGAAGTATTCCCGACAAATTCAGCCCCGGCGAAGGGTAAAAACCAAAAGACAGCTTACATAAAAATTCAGTTGAAGCCGAATCTATTTTAGTTAAGAATATATAACTGCTATTTTCTGATCAGCTGCAGTTGATCACCTTTTTTCACCATATTAAAGGACATGACTTTTGATATGGTGAAAACCTGGGTTGGGGCTTCACATGTTCCAGATCGGGCAATGCTATCAACCTGCATTTCAATTTGATCTGCTTTGGTGAAATAATATCTTCCAAATATTTGTGTGAAACAATCATTGCCACATTCCCAACTATCATAACTTGTAAATCTTTCTTGATCGAGAAAGTCTACTGCGTAAAAATTGAAAATAAATGCCGTATCTATTCTTTTTGATAAGCGATAGGTTGTATCACCATCTATCGTGACAAGCCCTCCTTCCTGAATGATCCATTTGCTATTTTTTAGATCGTTAGGGAAATTGTTTTTCTTTCTTTCAGCATCTGCACAACTTAGAATCGTTATTGTCAGCAAGAGGCTAAAAAAAGTAAAGGAAGCAGTTTTTTTCATTGTGCTTTATTTTTTTAATATGCAAGCCTTTTCAAGTACAATCATTTCTAAAATTTGTTTGACCATTTTATGATCTTTAAAACAAATCCAGGTATTCTTTCTTTAATGATCTCTTTTGGATCGCTTCAATAAAAGCACTAAAACTGTCCGACACAAGTTCTGTTTCTTCAAACTCAGGTTCTTGACCATAATAGATTTTCCCAAAATTTTCTTCTGAAACATGAAGAGCAAAATAGGCATAACCGTTTTTAACAGATAGAATAATAGGTACATGTTGATTCCAAAAATTCTTTACCACTTGTCGATTTTCAACATCTCCATCAAAAGCGTCTAAGGACAGAATTTCAAATTCATTCCATTTGAAATCATTTTCTTCATTTGTCTCATTAAAATCTGTAATGCTGTTAAACCATGTTGTATCGGAGTGGTTCGTGAGCAAGGAGTATGTTTTTAAAAAAGCAAGATAATCATCCGGCAGGTTCGAATATCGTGTCTGAAATCTTTTATTTAAAGTTTCATGATCAGAGTCCTTCGTAATAAAATGTAGGTATTCACTTAATACGTTCATCGTTTCGTTTTCAGATGTTTAGATTTTTGCAAAGAAATTAAAGGTCTGCTCAGCTATAAGTTTTGGATTGGCAGCTGCTATGCCATCGATCCGATCTTCATACAATTGGATATTTATTAATTTAACATCATTAGGTATTTTATAAATTTCATCTTTGGTATAATTATATCCCTTTACATCAGCGCTTTCCTTCCCTGGATATTTTTTAATCTCTACATAATACCGCAATGTGATGGTATTCCCCTTTTGTTCTCCTCTTTCAAAACGAATTTTTCTAAGCTGATGAACAGCATGGCCACTGGAACTGATGTTGCCCTGCATCCGAAATTTGAGAGTTTCAGCATCTTTATAGAGCATGTAAATAAGAGGAACTAGGCGTTCTGTGACTTCCTTACGGTTCACATAAGTTTGTATTGCACCAGTTTCTGGAATTTCTTTTAATACCCGCTTTGGTTCGGTGTAAATAGTAGAAATCTGCAATTTCTGAACATTTGTTTTACAGCCAAATAGCGCTAAAAATGAAGTTAAAACTGCCAAATATCTCACGGTCTTATTCCTAATAAATCTTTGAATTAAAGATAACAAAAGATACCGTTTGAAAATATCCCCGATACTGGTAGTTTTTAAAGTTTTTACTTTTTTTCCAACAACCTATTAATACATCCACTTTAATGATCACCGTATAACGATTGCTACCTGAGCACCTAAATTCTCTAATTCTTGAACGCTGCTGTGTATCCATTTTTTAGGACCTTTGTGATACAATATTCGCGCTTCCTTACTCATTTGCAGCGCTTCAGCACCCGACAATCGGTACTTCGCTTTTAATAAGGAGACTATTTTCATTTTATTTGGACCGATATCTGTGATATACACCTCAGCCTCCTGCCAATCCGATTCGCTGATCATTTCATTTTGCTCATCTTCTGCCATCTCTGGCATCTCCAGCACATTTTGATAAACTTCATCCCAAAATTCATTGCCTGAAATACTAAATTCCGTTAATAATGAAAGTAGGCCATTTTTATCATACCGTAGCTCGAAAATGGTTCGTAAAACATTTTGAAAAGTATCAACACTATTCGCCACTTTAATGGGTTTCCATTTTCCTGTACCATGAAAGGCAAAATAAACGGGAAAATTTTCTTCTGAATCGTTAAAATCGATAAAAAAGGGGTCTGCAAAATAATTACTGGCAATGACTAGCCAGCTTTCCTTAAAATCTCCTTCCTTTTCGCCAATCAAGCTTTTGGATGCAACCGTATTAAAAGCGTATCCATCTTGGAATGCCAGCAGTTGATCTACTACTGGAAAGTTTTCCGGGAGACAGAGATTTTCAATCGAATACGTTTGATTCCAAAAATTTAATAAGGAAGGAAACTGACCAATTTGCTCTAAGAGGTGCTTATTTTCACTTTCAAAAGATGCCTGCTGTTCCGCTGTTAATTCGTTTTCCTGTTTATCTTCGTTATCAAAAGGAAATTTTCGTTGCATCCAATGCAGTAAATCTCGATCTAATATTTTAAAATATTTTTCTTCCAAGGTGCCATAAGAAGTAAGATATACCTTTTTGTCCTCGTCATTTCTAGAAATTACAGCCACTTGCCCTCCAGAATCATCGGCCACAGGAATATAAAAGGGCAAATACGTCTCAAACTGATGGGTTGTAAAGCGTTCTTTAATAGCTTCTTCATCTTGAAAAACACGTATGCTACCATACACGATTTCAGAATTAAATTTCTTCTGAAATATTTTAATAAAGCTCTGCCAGTGATTGGGTAATTTCATAGGTATGTTAATTCAGTTGACTTTTCGCATCTTGCAGTATTTTTTCAGCGTTCCGTCTTATCTCTTTGGGTAATAACTTAAAATTTGCATCCTTTTCTTCCCGATACTGATCTTCTTCCTGAAAAGGAATCCAACCGGTAATCTTTGATTTTAAGAATGTTTTTCCGCCCCCATTTGTGTAAACGATAACTTTCAGCGGTTTAGCATCTAAACCATCTGATTCTTGAAAATAAGTAAGGTAAAACTCAGGAAAACCATCCTTATTTGCATCTCCCACTTCACAGTAGTTAATGAGATAGATCGGTTGTGCCAATCCTACAGCAAAATCTTTAAAGGTAATTTTTGAAATTAATCCGCCATGATCTTCCAGAAAAATTCCTGCGTGCAGATCCTTGGGGTTATCGTTAAGATAAGCGTCCTGTGCAGCTTTGCTTTCGTTTAAAAACCAAACATAACTTCCGCGGTTGGGAACAAATGATTGAACAACCATTACCGGATTTCCGGGCAATGGATTTCCAAGATCATCAATTATTTCATTGAATTTTTGATCAGAAGGAAAATATACTCCAGTACGTATTTGCGCAAAAGAGGATAAACTTAAAACACAAGCAACAAGTGCTAACAGCATTCTGAAAATCATAAATATCGTATTTGGAGTTTATTATTAATTTTCTTTGTATTCTTTTCCAGAACAAATGTCAATATAGTAATAAATAGTTTGCTCTTCATTCAATTTAACCGTGACCAGTCCATCCGAATTAATGGATTGATAGGCTTTTGATCCAATGTATTGTTTATTTTTATTATCGTAAAGCGCATACAATCCACCCTGTTCTTTTTGAAGAGCATAGATCTGATTTTCAGTATTCAAAACTGATATTTCATGATATTCGGGCTTTATCTCCCAGATATGTTCGTGCCGATTCCACAAGCCTTTAGTGCGAAATTGTTTTTCGTCTTCAATCGGAATAATATATAAATCACCCATGCCTTCGTATGAATTTATTTTCCCAAATTTCCAATTTTTATCCATGTATCTATTTGGTAAAATCATCTTTCTATCGGGCCAGACCAAATTTCCTACTTGATCCATGACCTTAAAATTATACGTATCAATGGTATCAACGACAGTTCCTTTGGTATCAATATATAGCCAATCGAACGCCCAAATAGCATGATCATAATTAAAAACACCCAATAGAAAATAAGGTGAATTAGTTATTGAATACACTAGGGTAGTTTTTCTTATGAAATCGATCTGTTTAGCTGTTACCTTTGTGATTTCCTTTGGAAATACCTTTTCATATTGTGGAAACGGATAAACAGCATTGGTTTCGCTATCTAATAGTAGTTTAGGAACTTCAGGTGTATAACGTTCTTTATTAATTTCATTGAGCACGATTGTTTCTTTCTCAAATTGCATTAAAAGTGTTTCGACACCTTCCAATCTGTTGTGAATCGGTTTTTTATGGTTCAGTTCATAAAGGGAAAAACCTGCATTTGAAGCTTTAATAAAGCGTTTATTTTCAAGCAATTCAGTGACATTATGTTCAATTTTATTCAAGCGATTTTTTTTGATTTCATACAGGGTACCATTCCAAAAGATGTGGTTTTCATCTACTGGAATAAAATTTAAATAGTAACTGTCGTCTAAATATGGAACATCCTTATGAAGTAAAATTTGCTTAGTTTCTACTACTCCTATTTCAATGTTGTGGTAGTTTTTTTCTTTTTGGATTCCACCTCCCAGAATATTCCATTCCCATTTCCAGATCGGCATCTTCTTGACATATTCCAGGTCTCTTTTGTAAAAAGTTAAACCATTTATAACGTTTAAGTTGATTTCACTGGCTGAAAAATCCAAAACTATTTTTCCATTTTCGTCTATGGCTGCATATTCATTCTTGTCATTTTCAACAATTGCAAAACCTGTCGGTGTCAATAGGGATGCCGTACGGAATTTTTGATTTGTGACAGCTTTCAAACTTGTTTTATCTACATAGATAAAATCATTTTGCTTCGTTAAAAAAGGAACACTATTTATTGTCTTCTTTTTTAAAAGAACATCAGGAGAATTGTCCTTTTTTTCTTGTGTACAAGCTGTGATTGAAATCAACATAAATAGGATACTAAAAGCTATAGTTTTCATGCTTAATAATTTTATTCATCTTATCCATCAATATTAGATAGAATATAAGATGAATACTATCCCAGTTATCAGCTATATTTTAGCCTAATATATTGTTTCCAATTGGATTTTGAAAAGACAAAGAACTTAGGCACTCTGCTATTTCTTGAAGTTGATCTTTAGAAATTCATCTAAAATATAAATGCCGTTATTTTAAAATAACGGCATTTTGGTTTGAATGTAAATCAGCTTTGAAAATACCCTAGCTTCTTGCAGGCTATTGTTCTATATTTTACATTGACCATTCAAATGGCTTAGTACAAGGATCACACTCAAATTTTAAAACCTTACCTAAACTTTGTGCTTTTCTACCTTTTTTTACGAACACATAGGCCAGATCTAAATATTCTTCCACTTCCTTTCCACTTTCATCCCTTCCTTTTAATATGACAGAATAGTATTTTCCATCGCTATCTTTTTTATAAAAAACTTCATTAACAGTAACTTTTTTAGGTGTTTCATTATCACAGCAACTGCACCATAAAATCACGATTGGTTCTTTTTTAAGGTAGACGACTGCCGCTTCTGCTTGCTTCTGTGTTAAAGCCTGAAGTTGATCTGCTCGCGAAAAAAAAGCAGTGCATAACAATACAAAAAGTAAAATGGTCTTTTTCATATGGATTAATTTTATGGAATTCGATAAGCAAATACTATGCCTTTTGAAACTTTAATGTGGGAATAACACGGAAATTGCGACTATATCTAACCCGATATTTTTTAAAATGTAACTTTAATTTTTAGCTAACCGACGGCCTCCTTAATTAGTAAGCTCATTGCTTTTCCAGAGGATTTTCAGTAGTCAATAACATACCTTAGAGATGAACAATGATATTCCTCTATCTCACAGTATCATCACATACACCTACTCCGGTATTTTTTCTGTTAAAATTTCATTATCTGTCATGTCATAATATGTGCATGTCATAGAATGCAGTGAAACAGTCCATTTTTCCACACCGGTCTCCGCACAATGTTTGCAAAAAGTGAAGTAATCAGTCTCCCCTTTTTGGTGTATCTTTAAGTAATCCCTAAATTTTAATGGATCACAGACTGCTTTAATTTCTAAGTTCGCATACGAGGGTTTTGAAACGGTCTTAAATTCATTTTCACCGAAATATTCGGTGTGACTATCTCGTACCCAAGTTTCGAATGCTATTACACCTAACTTTTTTATTTCTCGAATATAGTTAGGAAAGTCTGTTCCTGATTTGACTTTGCTATGCGCCTCCTCGATCTGTTCTACTGTAAACATCTTTTTTGTATGTTATTTTCTGTTCTTACTATTCATTTATATCCAAATTCATAATTTAAAGTTATAAACTACTTTTTCAGAGGGCCTATGTGTTTGTAAGTGTTGATAAGCAGTCCTGTGGGAGTTGCTTTAGAGCTTACGAATGCAAGTTCTCGCGCGATTATACCGTCTCCTAACAATCGTTTACCGTGACCAAGCAAAACAGGATAGGTAATCAATACAACCTCATCTACAAGTCCGGAATCTAACAATGTTGATGTTAACGTGGAGCTTCCGACAATAATCAGATCAGGTCCAGCTGTTGCCTTAAGTGCTGTAATTGCCTGAAGCACATCCGTGCCCAAGCCTTCCACCGGACCCCAGCTCAAACTCTTTGGGCTGTGTGTTGCAATATATTTAGTAGCTGCATTGATCGCATTGGCCATTGGAAAATCTCCAGCATTGGGCCAAAATTCACTGAATATGTCATAGGTAGTACGTCCAAGGAGAAGGTCAAAATTTGGTCCATATGCTTCAAAAAGAAGTGCTGCACCAGCTGCGCTTCGATATGCAGTCGTCCACGCCCCATATTCATAATCGCCGTCATGTTCAATCACACCATCAAGCGAAATATGTTCAAAAATTCGAATCTTTCTCATGTCTTTTCAATTTGGTCAATGATTAATCAAAATTAACGTATACAAATTACGCGATCAGGGTGCATTTGCGACAATACAAGGGGGCTTTTAGCCATTCCTTTTGTATTTTTCCATAAGGAACTGATCAGTTGTCTATAACAACCTACTTACAAACTCTTTATCCAATTCTTCATGATATTTAACACCTCAGGTGAAATCGTTTCTTCAATAGTAACATATTCACTCACTAGACCTGTTTTTGCATGCTGAAACAGGTGATTCAACCCGGGCATCGCAATCACTTTAAAATTTTTATTTCCTGCTTTCGTAAGCAACGTTTTAAAACCAGAAAGGCTTTCCTGAGCCGATACCTGCACATCTTTTTCTCCGTTCAAAGCTAAGACAGGTATCTTAATTTTTGTTAAAGTGGTTGCTGGATCATATTTCAAAAAAGAGCGCATCCAGGGCAGAAAGAATCTTGCCGCAAATTCATCAATATTATTATAAGCCTGCGGTCCTGTATAACCAAGCTTAGCCAGGAATGGCTAAGGCTGGCTATTGAGCCATTCTTTCATTTTCTTTGCAAATATTGGCTTGAATTCCTCATTGTCTGAATAAGTCGCCGAAAGATCAAATAACATATTCAACAGACTGTCAAATCTACTAACCTCTTCCGTATTTAATCCGAGCTGTTCATAATTACTCTTTAACTGCATCGCCATTAATTCCCGGCCTTTAATACCTACTCCTGCCAAACTAACGATAAAGGCTACATCCTTAGACTGCACAGCTGCCATAGGGCCAATAATACCACCTTCGCTATGTCCTATAAGGCCTATTTTTTTGGTATCAATCCCCTGATGTGCCTTCAAGTATTCCATACCGACCAGCACGTCTCCCGCAAAATCCAATGACGTCGCATTCATCACCTCACCTGTCGTTTCTCCAACACCGCGATCATCAACACGTAATACAGCAATACCATTTCTACTCAGATAATCAGCAATGACCCAAAAAGGTTTATGTCCAAACAAAGTTTCATCGCGATCTTGCTGCCCAGATCCTGTAATTAAAATTACAGCGGGTACTTGCTTATTCGTATCAGGTAAAGTCAGAGTAGCACCGTATTGAATTGATTTATCGGTATTGTAGTAAATAACTTTTTCTTCCTTGTAAGGGAAAGGAGCCTTGGGCATCTGTGGCCGCTTAATCTCAAATTCCTTTTCAACTCTTTTTAAAACCAATGGTAGTGCGCCTCCTTGCTTCCACTCGCCAACCAATTCAGTTCTACCTGATTTAAATGCACCATAGAAACCTCCGCCTATTTGAGCTGAAAAAGCAGTCACACTGTCATTTGTGACCTTTAACTCAGAAACCTTCAATCCCATAGCACCTTGATCTGGGCTATCAAAAACGGCAACGTACTGATTTGTTAAGCTATCTTTCGATATCCTTAGAAATATACGGATATTTTCTATTTTGCCCTCCCATACTGTTTTAGATGGTAGATCTTGTGCTGCCAATTGATTTATAAAGCACGAGCTGTTAAGAAAGTGAGAAGTAATTTTAATTTCATAAAGTGGGTGATTGGTATTATAATCAAATATAACTAAATGATTATTACAACACTTACTATATGCAACCATTTCCCCATTTAATGAAAAAAATAACTTTATTTCAAAATTGACTTAACTGGAAAAGTTTCAGATGGGTTTACAATGGTTATATTTCTTGTCAAATGGTAACTAGTAAAAGACTATGCCTTCCTATATTTGAAAAATGTAAAAGAACAGATTATTTTATGGAAGAGACCCTATTGCAAATTGATAATGGAATGTATAAAATTCGACAACTTAAAGAAAGCGAAGCAGTACTTTATAAAACAATGCGACTGGAAGCTATCCAAACAGAAGCTTCCATGTTTAGAATCAGTACTCCTCCCGAAAATGAGTTAACAGACCTGGAATGGCAAGAGCGAATTAAATATCCACGAATCGTTTTTATCCTCTTCAAAAATGAAAAACCGATCGGTATGACGAGTATGTTGCTAATCAATGATAAAGAGGCATATTTAGGACAATCTTATATTAAAAAAAGATTTAGAGGACTAGGACTTTCAAAGCTTTTGTATCAAATAAGAATGAAGTATGCTGTCAAATTACATCTAAAAAGATTGACAGTAAGCCACCGTAAAAGTAATACCGCTTCAAAAGCAGCAAACCAACGTATAGGATTTATCTATACACATGTGGAAACAATGAACTGGCTGGATGGTACTACTGAAGATGTACTCTACTATGTTTTAGACCTCTAATAATGTATTGGACAATAAGATGTCGCAAAGTTTACCCTGATAAATATTGTTTATAGTGTTGGCATTTTAAGAACATAAATAGCGATTTAAAGCTTATTTAGTCAGCAAATAAGACGGATGAGTCTCCGGCAGAATATCCTTAATGATAACAGATTGGATCTTTTCAGGCTCCGTATTGAAAATCGTATGCCCAGACTTGGTAAACCAGAAAAAATCTTTCTTAGGAGCTTTGATAAAATGATAATAGTCTTCGACAATTTGATGTGACGCTTGCTTATCCCCATTGCCTTCTAGAAAATAAATTGGGCATTTTACTTCAGTAAGTTGCTTGAATTTACTTCCTTGAACGGATGCCAACCACATTGGAAACCAAGTATCGAGCCATCTATAATAGGTAGGTTTAAAATCCTCTTTCTGAGCAAATTCAACTCCGTTGTGAATAAACAACCATTTCTGCGAATAGAACAAATCATCCGCAACTTTAAAGGGAATATTTACTTTCTTTAATTCGTTACTCGCTTCTTTGTTTTTAGTGCTTTTGGCCCACTTATGCAACATGTCCACTGTTAATGCAGCATTCTTCTCTTGATCTATAATTCCACTTATACAGATATAGGCATACAATAATTCCGGATGATGTTCTGCCAAATCAAACCCTAATACTGAACCCCATGAATGTGAAACAAGAAATAACTTTGGTTGGTTCAATCTATTCAAAATATATTGAACCATTTCAGAGGCATCGGATTTCATCAATTCAGGGGTTAACGGAACCGGAGAGTTATTTAAAGCCGCTGTCTCCCCTGTTTGACGCTGGTCCCATTGTATAACTGTAAATTCAGTCTGTAGCTGATCGGTAAAGCTCGCTGAAACAGGTATCAGTGAACTTCCTGGTCCACCATGTAAAAACAATAAAATAGGTTTATCTCTTCCAGTAGACTTTATCGTGATAACTTGATTGATACCGCCTATCGGAACAATCAAGTGTTCATCAATATGAAGCTTAGCTTGTACTTCCATGAAACCTGAGAATACAAGAAAAAGTGAAAGAAAAAAATATTTAACCATATTGGTTTGTAATTGAATACTAAAGATAAAGATTAAAATTAGAAATTCTTATTTAGTTAAAATGGGAAGGCGAAGTGCATTTATCAATCTTAAACAGGCCAAACTATCTAATAAAAACTGAATTTTCTAAATGGTACACGATTAAAATAAAAGATTGCTAAAGCATTTCCTTGTGTTCCATAAGATAAGCTAATGCTTCTTTAACAGCCTGTTGGCTACTTTTGGGATTAAATCCTAATTCATTTCTTGCTTTGGAAATATCAAAATCTTGCTGCAATCCAGAAAACATGGCGATTTCTTTAGTTGTAATTAAGGGAGGTCTTCCACTTAGCTTTGCTGCAAACTGCATCAATCCGGCAATACCATATAGTATGAACTTCGGGACAGAAACGGGAATACGCAGGTTAAGTTCGGGATAGAGCTTTTGTGCAAGTTTTGTCGTTTCGGTAATGCTCATGCATCTTTCATTAGTGAGGATATACCGTTCTCCAGACCTACCTTTCTCTGCAGCCAGATAACAACCTTCGGCGACATCTTTTACATCGACCCAGTTGAGTGCGATATGGGTATCTACAGGAATCCGTTTTTTTAAGATTAACGTCAATACAGCATAGGATACATTCAGCGGAAGTAGGGCTTCGCTGCCTATCATCGCTCCAGGCATAACGGAAACCAATTCAATTCCTAACTCCTTTGCCAGCTTGAAAGCAAGCTTTTCGCCGTCATTTTTAGAGTTGTAATAGGCATCTCTCCGATCGGGATTGTAACCGTTACTTTCTTTTGTTGGCGTATGGGTATAGTTCAAAGCAGCTATGGAACTTACATACACAATTTTCGAAACACCTGCGTCTGCAGCAGCTTCGATGGTATTGCGGGTCCCCTGCAAATTTACATCGTAGATATCTTTCTGTGGATCTTTAGCCCATAGTTTAAATGCGGCCCCCACGGCATAGAAAGTATTAACACCTTGCAATGCTTTTTTAAATGATTGCTTGTCTGTAATATCTGCCTGCACGACTTCACAATCCAGATCGTTGAAGTAATCTAGATTTCTAATATTACGGACGGACGCTCTAACGCGAAAACCTTTATTTATTAATAATCTTACTAAGTTGTTTCCCAAATGCCCGTTTGCTCCGGATACCAATACCAAATCTTTAGTTTTCATGTTCATTGATTTTAAATGATAAAGCAAAGTTCTGCCTTATTCATTTTAAACCACTTCACAAATGTTACTTAATGATCTTTTTACGGATTCGGCTCAAACTTTTAGGATTCATTCCTAAAAAAGAAGCGATATATTGCATCGGAACGTGATGAAGTATTTCTGGTTGTTCGTTCATTAGTTTTAAATACCGTTGCTCTGCCGTTAGTGTTGCCAACTCCCTGGATCTTTTTTCATTGTACGATAACGATTGCTGAAACACATAGATGCTAAAGTCTTTGAATGATGGTGTCTGTTGTATTAAAAGATCCAGATCAGATCTGGTAATACGCAAAAGCTCGCATTCGGTGATGCATTCAAGATTTTCGTCCGATCGGGTCTGATTGCTAAAATTTATATAGGACGTGATAAACCCAGGAGGACAGTTGATATGAGTCGTCACTTCATCACCCTTTTCATTATAATGAAACAAACGTACAAAGCCTGATACCACAAAATATAGATAAGCCGGAACCTTCCCTTGCTCTTCGATGATCTGATTTTTAGGATAAAAAACAGGTTCCATAAAACGCCGGCATAATTCTTTTTCCTGATCGGAAAGGATAACATGCTTGGTGATAAGATCAATAAACTTTGCGTGCATGGATTGAAATTTAATAATGATCTGTTTTTTTTACGGAAATAGTTTTTACAAGAGAATTGTTTTACTAAGCTATTAATAAGCCAACAGGTTTTCCAATACTTTTTCAGATAACCTTATTTTCGCCTCAGCAGTAAAACCCGCAAATTTATCAGAACTGATAACCCGGTTCTTTTTAGACAATTCGTCAGCATATGGAGCCATTCCATCTGCATCAAAAATTGCATAAGAAGATTCATCAGTAAGCAACCATTGACTAAAAGCTACTTTATCAAATGTCAATCCTAATGATGTATTGATCAATATTGAATTCTTTTTCTTGATACTAAACTCGGACTCTCCAAGAAGAATTGTATTTTTAGGAAGATGGGTCGTAACAACATCACAAATAGCAAGAAGCTCATGCAGCGGTAAATAAGTAATTCCTTTTTGTTCGGCTTCTGTTTTTCTATTTCTGTTATAATAAAACACTTTCATTCCAAAATGTCCAGCCATTGTTGCGACCATACTCCCGAGGGTTCCCAAACCTATAATACCTATACTTTTCCCCTTCAATTCGGTTGAGTCAGCTTTCCATTGGTATTTTCCTAATCCCTGAAATAAATAGATCAATTGAGCAAAGATAAATTCGGCAGCTCCTTCATCTCCGTAATCCCTTACACCTTTAACCGTTATTCCTAGTTTTCGCGCGGCTGCTATATCAACATTTGCAGCACTCTCATCATACAAACTGCAACAAAGTCCAATAAATTTCAAGGACGGACAAGCTTCTAAAATTTCAGCAGAAATAATTGTCTTCCAACTTAGAAGAATACAATCACTATCACCAATTCTTTGAATAATTTCCTCTTTAGAAACGGGTGTATTATTAAATATGATGATGGACGACTTCGACAATTCGGCTATCTTTTGTACAATAGATTCTTGAATGCCACAATCATCTATAATCGTAATTTGATTAAATTTCATTCATCAAATATAGCGAAATAATACACCAGCAAATTCTTTTAAATAGAATTGTGCAAAAGAGACAGACACTTTGCTTTGACATAGGTTTCTCTTACAACCGATCTTCTTAAGACTAACGGCGGCTGAAATAATATCCACGCACCTTGTTTCCCCGGACTATTTTGCGAAACAGCACCAATCGTCTTTGATTGAATCTGCCAAAGTGATGCAACAGCACCAATAGAAGCACCGGAATACTGATCCAGCACAATACACCGAAGACGATCTTCAAAGCCGCCAGCATGGCATTGAGCTGTGAGGCCGGATACATCGCTATCCCATTGGAAAAATCACCGATATCCATATACAGTGCACTGTCATACAGACTCTGCCATTGCCCTTGATAGGAAGCCCAATTTAAAATAGCGGCGCCAAGTGCCGTTGCTACAAATGTTCTGACTATGATCAAAACCCCTACAATACCGAGAAGCTCATCCATATTCAGACCAGAACCGGCATAAAACCAGATTCCAATATAGAGTATTCCCATCCCTAGCCCCTTTAAGAACATCGGAAAATAAAGATATTCCATATTCATCTGTGGCTGTATGAGCAGATACATCATTAGGCAATGAATAAAGAACACCAGAAATCCCGAAGCAATAAAATACTTCAGTAACCATTTATGCTTAAAACTGATATACCCATATATACCTGCCAATATGATTCCAGGAATCATCCATAGATTCAGCTCCGAATTTAAGAGATTATTGTAGCCGAGTGCTCCTACTGTATATTGCGACAGCAAAGTAGAAGTTGCCAGATATATCCCCAGCAGCAACAGCAGCAACATACTGTACCAGATGTTGACTCTTGCGGTAAACAGTTCAAATTTGACTAATTTACGTTTTGCTCCCTTTTGCCTATAAATTACGATTGCTATAAGTAGTAGACATAGCAGAATAGACACTATTATATAAGGAGAATTAAACCATCCCTGTTGCTTCATAAAGGTAAGTGCAAAATCCAAACTCAAGGCTGCAATAGCAAGTAAACCTAAAGAAAGCCAATCAATCTGTGATAAGGGCATCCGAAAGGAGAACCGTTGATTGTGCTGAAAGATCAATGAAAGCGCCGCAATGACCAGCATAACCGCAGACATCAGAAAATAGGGTGCCTGCCAGTTTCCGTCAAACACGACGTCGGCCATGAGATAAGCTGATAACTGAGACAGACAGATCGAAAGCGGATAAAACATCGCGTAGAATTTGCCGCGATCTCCAGTAGGCGTCAGGATGACCATCATGACCAATAAAAGCTCTATAAAAGGAAAAGTTTTAAAAAAACCAATAAAGAAACCTGCAATAATAACGACCAAAGGATTGTCAGTCGTACCAATACAGTACGATAACAGTGCAAGAACTATCGAACAGAACACAATGATTTCCTTAGAGCGGAAACGCATTTTCACCCGCAGACTAAAGATAATAGCTACTCCCATTCCGATTGTAGTAGCATTACTTGCCATCGCCATATATTCCGTATAGGTCGCAAGCGCCCCTGAAATATCGGTAATACTATTGCTGTAAACGCTATTGATACTGAGTATCGGGATCAGAAAAATAAAAATGAGCAATAACATGAGCGGTTTGGGCACCCAAGCTGCAAACAATCCTTTATTATACATTATCTTAAAGTAACCTCCACATTCATTCCTGCACGCAACAGTTTTAAGTCCTCGGTTTTATTTTCCGAAGTAAATTCTATTCTTACAGGTATTCTTTGCTGTACCTTTACAAAATTACCGGTGGAGTTATCCAAAGGTACTGCCGCATAACGCGCGCCTGTTGCGCCTGAGATCGCCGTGATTTTCCCGACAAACTCCTTTCCCCCCAAAGCGTCTACCTGAATGGTCGCTAAAGCTCCGATCATAACATTTTCCATCTGCTTTTCACGATAATTGGCCGTGATCCAAATGTTATTACTGTCTACGATAGTGGCTACCTGCTGACTTGGACTCAACAGCTGTCCAATATTGATCGTCCTTCTTCCCATGATACCATCATGAGGCGCTGTGATTACGGTATATGAAAGATTGAGCTTAGCCATATTTAATGCATTTTCAGCACGTTTGATCTCTGCATCGTTCATTCCTAATCGGGACTGTACCTCAGTCACCGTGAGCACAGAAGTACTCCGGGAATTCGCAATCGCCTCATATTGCGAAGATACCGCCTCCAGAGCAGCACTGCTCGCTTCATATTCCGTTTTCACCTGGTCGAACTGTTGACGGGTTACCGCCTCGTCTTTCAAAAGATTTTTATAACGGTTAAAATTCTGTTCCGCATTCCACAATCTTGCTTTTGCCGAAGCAATGTTAGCCTGAGCGGCATCGCTGTTGGATTGTGCTGTACCGATATTATTAGTTGCCGTTCTGACCGAATTAGCCGTAACATGCTTAGATGCAAGTGCCGACAAATAGGCTGCTTCTGCCTGCCCCAGTTGAGTCTGAATCTCACTATCATCCAATATAAGCAAAGTATCTCCCTTTTTTACGTACTGATGCTCGATAAAACGAATATCTTTGATATAGGCCGATACCCGGGTATTGATCGGGTTAATATACGATTCGACCTGTGCTGCATTGGTAAAACGGTTATTACCGATATTGAAATAGGCGTGGATCACCCAATAGAGTCCTGCCAATACCAATAATAGCACCAACATGCTGACGATCGTTCCTCTGTTCTTTTTTTTAGGCATTCTCTGTTTTACTTTACTTGATTTAACACCTGTATTTTCTACCGAATCTGTTCCTTGATTCTGATCTTGATTTTGTGACATATTTTTTATCTACTTCAATGGAGTTAGCTTCCAGTTCTTACATTTTCCCGCTTTCTTTCAATAATTTGTAATACGCAAACACAATATTGATTTCCGAGTTGGTGTACTGCAGTTCAGCATCCAACTTCGCATTGCTTGCATCGATCATATCAAGCAGAATGGCCAGCTGGTTATTGTATTTACTTTCCATGATTCTGTAATTCTCCTCTGTCAGATCTTTATTTTTTGCCAATGTTGAGTTCTGGCTACGTGTTTCATTATATTTTATGTAGGCGGCATTAACCGCAACTTCGATCATTTTTTCTGTTTCATTTTCCTGGGCTTTAGCTTTCTCTAATTCATATCTGTTAGCCTGTATCTTTTTCGAAGATTTATAGAGCGAACTGATATCATAGCTTAATGACAAACCTACATTCCAACCATTTGAGTACATATCCATGGCGGGCGATGTCGTCGTAATTGGTCTTTGCAATTTATTACCTGCAAAAGCGGCTAAAGTGGGCATACGTTCGGTCCTTGTTATCTTCGTTGCCGTTTCGGATAGTTCAACCCCCTTTTTACTCATGAGAACTGAGGGGTGCTGATCAATGTCGTTTTGATAGAACGCTAAAGGAGATGCTTCCAAATTGGTTTGCAATAGCTTTTCATCTGCCAGGAGCTGTATTCCTTCAGGAAGACCCAAGGCAACCAAGAGCTGTTTATTCAAGATCTGCACATTATTCTCGATCACCTGTAAAGCCAGGTTTAGATTAGAGATCTGCAGTTCACCACGGATCACATCATTTCGAGTGACCATACCTTCTTTATAAAACCGGCTGATATTCTGTAACCGTTGCTCGGCCAATTGAATATTTTTACGGTATACGGAAGCCTGATTTTGCAACTTATAAAAGTCCAAATAGTAGCCCAAGGCTAGCAACTTGATATTCTGCTCGTTAAACTGATAATTCAGGGTTGCGAGATCTTCTTGTAGCGATTTGGCTTCGATAGTATGTTTGACCATACCACCCTTCCAGATTAACTGAGTCGCTTCTAAGGCATAGTTATTGCCAAAATGTGGCATCTTGACCGTCGTCGAATTGGAAAAATCTTTATCAAGTAGGACACCGTCACCGATATAAAGGGCGCTGGCGCTTAGATTAAGATCAGGAAGCTGTAAATTTTTAGCGACCTCTACGTTCTGTTTTGCTATTTTTATACCTGCTTTGGAAACTGATAAAGTTGGATTGTTTTCCAGAACCAAAGAAAAGAGTTCTTCAACGCTGAGCTTTTTTTGAGTAGCTTCCTGAGCAAATAGTAAGGAGTCTGAAAAAAGCAATCCGATTACCAAAAACAGATAACTGAATGGTTTTATTTTCATTGTGTGCGATACATTTTAGAATTTCACAGCACAAAAGTCGTAAAAAACAACCCTAACAAAAAGGTTGAAAGCGGGGCAAAAGAAGTCCAAATAGTATCAAAACAAGGTAACCTCGTGTTTATTCCGGTAATTTTTGGGACTTAATCCCGTATGCTTTTTAAAAAATTTACCAAAAGCATACTGATCTGAGAAGTTTAATTCCTCGGCAATTCTAGTAATGGTATCCTTTGAACTGAACAGTAAAGTTTTAGCCTCATTGAGTAAGGCTGTAGCAATAAATACAGAAGGTGCTATATCGGTAATTTCCTTGACACAAATCGATAGATACTTGATCGAGATATTGAGTTTTTTGGCATAAAAATCTAACTCCTTTTCCGTTTTATAATAATCTGTAGCCAATTCAAGAAACTGCAAGGTGATTTCCTCTTTTCGTGCATTTCGTTTTCGGTCAAATTGAAGCTGGATTTCTAATGAATCCATCAATTTATAGGTTATGGTGGAAAATATGGAGAGGATGATCTGTTCGTGAAAGAAAGATTGTCTATTCTCCATATCAGTCTGATAAATCATAAGTTCCACCAAACCTGTTAACTGGTCAAAAATCACTTTATCTGGATTGAAGATATTTTGATTTTTCTCCGCATTGATGATCCGGTACACATCGTACCGGCTAAAGTTAAAATGAATCTTTTCCCTGATAGTCTCCCGATTATAGATCAGCATGTATATTTTAAGGTCATCGGTATAATGGCTCAATTTATAGCTGTTATGCGAGGATATCAGTAAAACGTGATCCTCCACATAAGAAACAGATTGGTTATTGATCTCCAAATGAATGGATCCGCTTCTGATAAAAATCATGCTAAAATTAGCGGGTCTCAGGATATGGCCCATCTTAGCATTTTCAAAAAAGTCTTTTTCATTTAGTATTCTTATCAATGACATCAGCAAACTCTTTAAGTACTAAGGGACAAACTAAGATAAAATTATTTTATATGCAATATTATCTTTTGACGCTGTCTATCGAATGACTCGTTTACTTTCATTACAGGTATGTTGCAGAAACTATAGCGTAATTTTTAGCTATTTCATATATATGATCAGCATCAGTCACACAGGACTATGATTTACCCAATTATTATTGTACTTTTAAATAGATCAATCCATTATGAAGAATAACACCAAGATCACCAATACAAGTATAGAATCGGCAGGTTTACCAAAAGACGCCAAACATGTTATGGCAGAATATATCTGGAATGGATTTGATGCTAAGGCTACAGAAGTCTCTATCGACATCGAAAGTAATACCCTCGGATTTATAACAAGTATCTGCATTCGTGATAATGGGGAAGGAATTCCCAGGGAAACACTGAACCTTTCATTTGGGAATTTTTTAGATTCGCTCAAGAAAAATAGCTTAAAACGGAGCTCCTATACGCGTGGAAAAAAGGGAAAAGGCCGTTTTTCTTTCTCACTCTTTGCCACACGAGCAACTTGGAATACCACTGTTAAGACAGACGATGAGCTGATTTCCTATAGCATACGAATAGATCGTGACGCTAAAGAACAATATGATATCGGGGATATCAAATCAGCGGCTAAACCTGAGGGAACTGGTACAACTGTCAAACTGGAAGGTATCTTTGGACTAACAGCTACTACACTGGAGTCTGAAGAATTTACAGATTTTCTTGCGCAGGAATTTGGTTGGTATCTGCTTCTCAACCGGGATTGGGGGTACTGCATCCTCCTCAATGGGTCTGCACTTCATTATCATAACCTGATACAGGAAACCGACAGTACGATATTCACTCTTTATAGTATAGCGGAAAACTCGTACAGCTTCCGTGTAAACTATATCCGATGGAAAGAACAGATCGGAGACCGTTACTATTACTATTTTTTAAACAGCAACAAAACTGAAGTAGCAAAACTGCTCAGTAGTTTTAATAATAATGCGATCGACTTCCACCACTCGGTATATATAGAATCTGACTTCTTTGATCAATTCGAGCAAGCTGATATCGCGATTTCTTCGGAAAGCAATCTCTTCAGTGAAAAAGAACAGCAGGTTATTTATCGTAAATTACTGGCTGAATTACGTGATTTTCTGGAGCGTAAACAGAAAAAATATATTCGCGAGCAGGCCGTCACAGTCAAACTTGAAGAACTGGAGAAGAAAAACCTACTGCCGCATTATAGTTCGTCGGATATCGATGTAAACCGAAAAAGGATTTTACTATCCCTGATTCAGGAACTGTATATTGCCGATCCACGTGCCTTTATTGGCATCAAAGCTGACCTCATACGTACTTATCTCGGTCTTCTGGACTTGCTCTTGCAAACAGACCGTAAACAGGATATAGTACCACTTTTTGAAAATGCTATTGCGCTTTCGGAAAAAGAGCGTGATACGATCAGAAAGATACTGGAAAGGTAGATCTGCTGTATTCAATGGGTGAACTTAAAATTTAAGCATTTTCCGTATCCAAATCTGAAATTAAATTCATTTGGACGTTAGACAAGGCTGCGAAATAATTGAAAAATGCTTTTGACTTACTGTATAATTGTCTTAAACATAAAAAATATTTAAGACAATTATATTTCTATACGAACGATCATATTCAGTATCTATTGATATAACGATTCGCGTATTTGAAGAAGACTTTTTTCTAAATAAGTGGTATCCACTGATTTTGGGAATGAACTCTCAAAATACAGTTCATCAATTTCACATTGTATCACTTCCACCTTTCTACATAATTCGTCATATGTCCATCTGCCTGATTTTATTTCGAGCAGTGCTTCACGATTAGGGCGCTTAAGAATGAGTTCTCCCTTTAATAACAGATCTCGCGCAACCTCCATCAGACGTATAGTATGCATCATATTTTTAGCATCATATCCTTGTCCATGTGCGACAGTTCCAGCATAACGTATAACATTACGCTTCTTTTCCCACTCCTTGTATGCCTTAAAATCTTTACAATATGAAGAATAGGCTTCATGATTAACAAAGAGCAATGCTAAGGTCTCCTCTCCTTTGGCAATGGAACTCAAGGCAACTTCATGGCTATCTGCTTTTGCCATTATACCGCGATATAATCCTTGCTCATTCTTATCATAATATAATGCAAACACATTTTTACAATGATTCAATTTAATCAATCCGCAAAAGTGAGACTTTAACTTATGATCCTGTAACCATGATTCTACAGGATAACTTTTTCCGCTACTCATTATGTAAGCAAAATCTAATAAACTTTTCCGCGCTCCTACATGTGGATTATTGATCTTTTTGTTCAAGCCTTTGGCTTTTTTCACCTGCTGCATCGCATATTGAACAAAACTATCTATCAATCCCATATTAAGGAGTTTTTTAAATTGAAAATTTGCCATTAATGGATGATTTATCAATATGGATGCTGAAGCACTAGCCAGTAGTTCCATTGCTCCCGGATTATTTTTACTGAGTAATTCGACAAATCTGCCTAATTCATAATATACCTCATCATGACTATCGTTATTAATTTGAGCGATATAGCTTAAACCATAGAACACATTTTTTGGTAAGTAAAACACACCTTTAATATCTGTATCAGATGTCGCTGTATCTAAACCGTAAGCCCTACTTCCTGTTATTGCTTTAAACAGAATCAGATTTTGATCATGCAGATCTTTAATTGTCATCATCTTCTTTACGAATTAAGTCTATAAAATAACTATTGACCGGTTCTACTGAGATTTTTAAAGCAGGTATTGTCATAACAGTATCTTTAAGTTTTTTGAATGTATTTTTCATATAGATACACAGCTTCTCATCCGGAGAGAATATAAAATCTTCTCTAACTGATGCTTTTATCATAATAATCGACTCCAGACTTTTAATAAGATCGGATGGAAGCAATCGCATTAAATCTTTCATTTCCATTGGCGCATAAGATCTGTTTGTTTCAATCCATAGAGCTGATAAAAGACTTCTAGCAATGTAAAGAAAATCTTTCAGCGAGATGTTTGACTGATCAAGCCCTTCCATTTTCTTATGACATAAACCTAAATAATGGTGCATATGTGCACGCAAGTTAGGTGCATAATCCAGTAGTGTTATAAAATCATTTTTAAAAAAACTATAATCTCCATAACAAATTGGGGATTGCAACCATTCATATAATGTACAGTTACTTTTGTAAAGTAGCTTCAGTACTTTGCGAATATCCCAACCATAAATATCAAGATCACCAACAATTGGGTACTTAATATCCTCTTCTATAGAAAAAACCGATAGATAATCGGTCTTTCGTCTTTGATAGATAAACCGAATATCGTAGTCACTGTCTAAAGATGGAAAACCCCATGCACGACTTCCTGACTCACATGCATAAAGTATCTTTATATTTTCCTTAATTTCAATCTCTTGAATGATTCCGCATAAATAATGATGATCCATTTTCAATTTTATTTTCCACAAAGGAACATTCCTTTGTACTACATGACAAAGATGAGATCTACCTACTGCAGCTTAACTGCGCAATAAAAATTAACAATATAAAAAACTGAAAATCAAAAAAATAAAATATTTAAGATCAAAATAAACCAAGTCGAATCGCAGTAGCTACGCAACTTGATTGCGCAGGAATAACGTATATTGTTTTTATTGATCGAAAAGATGATACGTTCGGTTTTAAAAGATAAATTTAAGGTCCGTTACGATTAGCGATGTACATGAAACCATCAATTGATATAATGCGAATTACAAGAGCAATATCAAAAAAATAGAGATCAATATCTAAACCGTAACATTGATATTGACCAGATTATATTAAAAATTTAATTTACTCTAAACTATAATTATGTTCATCAATTTTCCTAAATTAGGGTAATTTACCAAATAAACCAATGACATGGCGGTACCATTATCCAATTACTAAGCGGAAAACGCGATAAAGTATCTAGATAACTAAGCAAATATATCATATTCCCTAGATGCAAAAGTGATTTCTATGGAGTTGGCTTCGATTGGGAGAATGTGGCATCATAATTACAAAACATATGAGATTAAAAACCTATTTATGTCTCCTTTTATTTACTCTAACAAATATGGCACATGCGCAAGATACAGCTCAGGTTTCCTTCAATATAGCTGATCCAGCACCATCTTTATATGTACAAGAATGGCTAAAAGGCACACCCATACAACAATTTGAAAAGGGTCGTATCTACGTAATCGAATTTTGGGCAACTTGGTGTAAACCTTGTATTGCTGCTATGCCTCATTTATCTGCGTTAGCATCTAAATACAAAAACAAAATCACGATTATAGGTGTAAGTGTCTATGAAACAAAAAATACTTCAACAAAGGAAATTCAGGCATTTGTTAACAGTATGGGCGATAAAATGACTTATCATGTGGCAATAGACAGTAACAATCAGATGGTCGATAACTGGATACATGCATTTGGTGAAAAAAGTAATGGTATACCAAGATCTTTTGTTGTAAATGCAGAAGGCAGGATAGCATGGATAGGACATCCTAATGGTTTAGATGCTATATTAACTAAAATGATTGCTGATAAATGGAATATTAACAAAGCATTAAAAGACCGAAATAATGAAATACAACTCAATCTTCTAAAATCAGAAGCAAGTTACTCATTACTTAATCATCGATATGAATTAGATAAATTAAAAATAGGTGATGCTGAAAAGGCCATTCTTACTCTTAATAAAGTAAATGAGATCGTTAAGGAAGAACCAAATTTAAAAAACACCGGTTTAATTAATTTTTACATATTTAAATCATTACTTTATATTGATCAAAAAAAAGCACATGATTATGGTAAAAGCATGCTAAAATCAAACGATAATAAGTATTTGTATTATGATATTATTGAAGCTCTTACATACAAAGAGGATTCTTTAAAACTTCAACCTGAAATTTATCTTTTAGGTGCAGAAGCTTATCAGATAGAAATTAAGAATGTCGATGATGCCACACTCGAAGATATATCTCAATACTATAAAAATATGGCTAAATGGTATTGGAAAGCGAACAATAGATCAAAAGCGGTAAAAGCACAAAAAAAATCCATAAAAGTTTTAAAAAACAGACAAAACTATTCAACATCTGATTTAAGTGCTTTAGAGTCACAACTGCATCAGTACAAACAGAAAGAAGTGAACTAGGTTTATTAAATTATAAGTACTTTATATTTAAAAATTATCAATTCATTATTTCTTTAAACAGTTCAACCCTATCAATCAAAAAATCGTCGTCACGCTTTGATATAGCAAATCTTTGAAAACCCTTTTACATTATTAACCTGCTTTATAAATCCCTTTTTTTCAGTAAAAACAACATCTAATATATTTTCATCCTGTAAGATGGGCTTTACATTTAACAAATTAGCAAATCCCACATGATATTTTATTTCCTCATCGTCATAGTATAGCACCAATTTGGAATAATCTGAGTTATTCCAGACTTCAAATTTCCGTATCCTATTCAGTTCGAACTGTTTTTCCTTAAGCTCAGATTGAACAGTAAGTTTTTCAGGATAAAAAGCCATAACATAGTTTTTCGTCAAGAATTTAGAAAAGATAAATGCTACCAAAAAAAATGATGCAAATCCTGCAAGTCCCATTATACTGATGATCTGCCCTCGTCCAAGATTTTTGATATCATAATATATGACAATAATCATAAAAACAGCTGCAGGTATTAAGATCGCTAGCACGATAAGAAAGATCGCTATTCGATACATTTTAGTTTCAAGCGCTCTAAAATTAAGATTTTCTATGATTGTCTCAGGTTTCATACTTATTTCACTATTTAAAGTTACTTAATCAGCTTTATCTATTTGGAGCATTTTCAATTTACTCAAATGTAGCAATTTCATTGATTATGATAAACCCTGAAATTTACGCTTTAAATAAAAATATGATCTAAAAACGATTCAAAACCAGAAGACAACTAGTCTCCTCACCAAATTTTATTTTTTTTAGAGAAAATAAAGTTGCAAACTACTTAATTCTTGTTATAAAGGTTTAGTTTAATCAAATACGTATTTATTTTAAAAAATTTTACGAAGATCCAAATCCTGAAAATCAAAACTAAAATCTATATCTGGCGATATGCCTTTCATTTTAACACTTTGCACATTTCCTTTTTCATCTCGTGAAAAGGTGGCTAGTGCATCGCAGTTCATATCTCTATAATCCCATCGAATTGCAAAAATATCTTTCTGATAAAAATGCATAGAACCATCTAATTTCGGAGATCTGACACTTCTGATTCGCAAGTCAGTATCTTTTAAGTATACTACCATATCACCAAACCATCTATCAGAATAGGTGCCAATATATTTTTCAGTTTCAAATCTTGTTTGCTTTAAAGAATCGACTAATGTCCATACTTTTTTTGCTTCTTCATCAGTCTTACTTGCATTTTGAGAGAGAAATTTCACTCCCATATCTACCCAAGGTAGTTCATTCAATCCGAAAAATTTATCTAAAATAGAACTTGTCACACTATGATTAAGTGCCCCCCCACCAGCATCTGTATTATTTAAAATGCAAATACCTAAACCTAAATCTGGAACAAGAATAACAGTTGAATGCATACCTGGAACAAAACCCGTATGGGAAACTACTAAATGTCCTTTCATATCAGTTAGAAACCAACCTAACCCATATCCCAAAAAGTTTGTGTTATAACGTTTTGATTCATCTGTGGCAATTGGCGTATGAATTGTCCACATTCTTTTACTACTCTCTATAGAGAAAAGAGATGATTCGAGATTTTCGCCATATTTACCACGATTCAAAAGAAGTAACATCCAATTAGTCATATCCGTCACGTTGGAATAAATACCACCTGCTGGTGCTGATAATTCATCTTCAAAGAAGTTTATCTTTTTAGTTTTTTCTGATGTAATACTGTGTGGATAAGCAACATTTTTATCCTGTAACAATGTCTTTCTACCTACACTTGACCGCTTCATATCAATCACATTTAGTATTCGATTTTCAATAAAGTTTGCAAAAGAAAGTCCACTTACACGATGAATAACTTCGCCGGCGACAATGTAAAGTAAATTATCATAATCAAATTGTGTACGAAAAGCAGATACCGGCTTAAAATGTTGAAAAACCTGAACCACATCTGAGACCGTAAAATTTCCACCATCAGGAAAAAGCATGAGGTCACCGGCACCTAGCCCCAAACCGCTCCTATGTGTCAGGAGATCTGCAATATTCATATTATTAGTCACATAATCATTGTACATCTTAAATTCAGGGATATGATCTTTGACTTTATCTTCCCAAGTAATTTTTCCTTCATCAACTAAAATTGCCAAAGCGGTCGCAGTAAAGGATTTCGAGTTAGAGGCAATTTGAAAATTAGTCTGTTCATTGGTTTTAATCTGTGATCCAATATCCGGATTTCCATATCCTTTTTGAATGATTACTTCTCCATCTTTGACAATTGCAATTGCCGCACCAACAACATTCAGTTTTGATATGGCCGCTCCCATAAGTGAATCGACAAGAGGAACATTGATCTGAGCAACAAGTTTCTGTGATGTTTGGAGATGAATTAAGATCGTGAATAAAATCAACTTATAATTCTTCATAATTATTAATATGGCTTTAAAATTCTTTGGATTAGATTGTTAATCATTGCTCTTATTAAAAACTGTAACAGAATGACGATAGTCTACAAGTTCGTAAAATTAGTCTAAAATATAAAATCTCTTTAATGGGAAAATAGTGGTTTTTTAGTCTGTTCTCATATTTTATTAAGATTGATGTTGTTAGACTCATTTAACTTCATAATAAATAAAAAGTTGCTACATTTGTCTCAGTGAAAAATTTTTCAATCTTATTGATATTATCAATTTATTTGTTTTCAACAACTGAACTGATTCAATTGTTGAAAATTCCTGTATTAATTTCTCATTGTATAGAACATAAAAATAACAACAGTAAACTGACGTTTGTACAATTCTTAAATGATCATTATAATATTCCTGTAAAAGATAATGACCGGGATACAGATGAAAAACTTCCTTTTGTAAAACATGTCAATTTTTTAAACATCACAGCAATTTCTTCTACCGTGTCATCGGAAGTACCATTAATGACATCAAGCATATTCTTTGAGAAAAAGCTGTTATTTTACCCTGATCAGTATTATTTAAATACTTATACCTGCCATATTTGGCAACCTCCAAAAATTTCTTAATTATTTTCATTTTTTTTATCCTTTATCTGCATTCATTTGTTGTTAGTTAAAACAGCATTTGGTTACGGTCTGGATTTCTTTAATAACCTTTGCTGATCATGCAAATCCGTGGTTATTGGGGAAACATTTCTATATTCTCATTGAATTGACGCTTAAAAAACAATAAAATGTCAAATGAACAAACGGCTATAAAAGCAACCTACTTTAGTATAATTGGAAATTTTTTACTGGCGCTCTTAAAATGGTTAGCTGGTTATTTTGGAAATTCATACGCGCTTATTGCAGATGCAATAGAATCTACAGCAGATATATTTTCCTCTTTTTTGGTTTTACTTGGATTAAAATATGCAAAGAGGCCGGCAGATGAGAACCATCCTTACGGACATGGTCGCATTGAACCACTTGTAACATTTGTCGTAGTGGGCTTTTTAATTATTTCAGCGACAATCATTGCTTACGAAAGCATTCAAAATATTCGCACCCCTCATGAGTTGCCCAAACCATGGACTTTATTCGTCCTATTGGCGATCATTATCTGGAAGGAAGTTTCTTTTAGGGTTGTCATTAAAAAAAGTAAAGAAACTGGAAGCTCTTCATTACGAGCCGACGCATGGCATCACCGAAGTGATGCGATCACTTCGGTAGCAGCCTTTATCGGCATATCAATCGCTTTGATTTTAGGAAAGGGCTATGAGAGTGCCGATGACTTTGCAGCGCTATTTGCTTCGGGATTTATACTTTACAATTGCTATCTTATCTTTCGCCCTGCCTTGGGAGAGATCATGGATGAAAACCTTTACGATGATTTAATCGCTGAGATACGTATCAACGCCGTAAAGGTAGATGGTATCTTGGGTACAGAGAAATGCTTTGTTCGTAAATTAGGCACAAAACATCTGGTTGATTTACATGCAATTGTTAGTGGTGATATCTCAGTAAAAGAGGGCCATCAATTAGCACATAAACTTCAGGACTATCTGCAAAAAAAAATGCCCCAACTGGGAAACATTTTAATACATATTGAACCAGATTAACGCTGGCAGTCTGAAAGAAAAATCCAAACGTCCTATGAATTCATTAAAAACTAGAAACAACTGGATTGAGCTACACATAAATCAAAGATGATATGTAATATCTTAAACGAAGATTTAAAGATTTCCTACATGGGTATCTTTTCACTACTTCCACCTCATTAACAGCAGATTAATAGATGGAAATCATTAATTTATAAAACTATTCATCTTGTTCCTATCATATATTTTGATTCATTTAATATTCTTAAATTTAGGTCATGGAACTAAATAAAGCATTTCAACAAATTACAGAAGATTTCATCTCGCTACTTGATTCTTTAGATGAAAATGAACTGAATACGAAACCTAAAGCTGACGATTGGTCGCCTGGACAAATCGGCGATCCTATATTGAAGTCTTATGCTTCAGCAGAAGTCATGAATGGGCGTACCGAATCGACTCATCGGGAACCAGATGAAAAGGTAACAACCATTAAAGATACATTTACGGACTTTACAATACGCATGAAATCTCCTCAAGCGATATTGCCTTCTGAAAAACGACTCGACAAACAGCGTTTACTACAAAATCTTCGTGATCGTACTGCCCAGATCGAAACCATAATTAAGGAGAAAAATCTTTCAGATACCTGTATCGATTTTGCCATCCCGGAATATGGTCCATTTACAGTTTTGGAGTGGGCTTGGTTCAATACCTATCATACACAGCGGCATGTACATCAGTTAAAAGATATGATTCAATCAATTAAATCTTAAAATATGACTAATAAAGATCTCATTTTAGCTTATTTTAATTGCTATGAAATAGGTGACCGGAATAGGCTACAAAGCCTGCTGGATGAAGATTTTCAATTCAGTAGTCCTCACGATCCAATGCTTACTAAAGAAGACTATTTCCGAAAGTGCTGGCCATTTCATAAAAAAGCATCTGCATATCACATCGATACCTTCCTGGAAGACAAAAACAGTATTTTTGTCATTTATACCTGCACGACTGATAATGAAAATAAGTTTGAAAATGCCGAATACTTTCAGATCGAAAATGCAAAAATAAAAAAGGTCAGGGTATTCTACGGAACGCTGAATAATTAATATTTCTATTAATTTCATCACCTATTACACTATTCGTTAGCCATACCCTACTCACTTAAAACCATCCGCTGATTTTAAGCATTGTAAACATAAAACTTTACCCTGTAGCATAAATAAATGCGCAGTGCCATAAGCTTCCATAGCTAGTTTTCCTGTCTAAGAAGATTTATAATAACACACGAGTATTAAAGGCACATATGTTAATGGAGCCGTTATCCCTATACCTCCTTACCGCATCAGCTGATGATTAAATAATAATTTTTCCTTTTTTGACTTAAGTCAAAGGTTAAGGTTTGCAATACTTGCAGCTTTGCACTCATAATAATAATTAAAACAAAAAATTATGAGTGTAACATTAGAAAATGGCATAACCAGTAATTTTTACAGGGCCATAACGCCGATTATAATATCGGTATTCGGAGTGTATCTTACCATAGGGATTGCATTAGGTGTACTGCCAAAATTTGTTCAGCAAACCTTAGGATTTGACAGTATCATTGTAGGCCTTGTTATTGGAATGCAATTCTTGTCGACTTTATTAACTCGGGCATATGCAGGGAAACTTACAGATACCAGAGGAGCTAAAAAAAGCCAAATGATCGGTGTAGTACTTGCAGTAATAGCTGGCATTACATATCTCCTATCAGCCACAATACAAAGTAATGTAATCTTTGCATTAGCCTTACTCTTATTTGCAAGAATCATTCATGGTGTAGGAGAAAGTTTCTTGGTTACAGGAGCGTTAACTTGGGGAATCGGACTTGTCGGACCATCAAATTCTGGGAAAGTAATGACTTGGAACGGAATAGCGATGTATGCAGGTATTGCAATTGGAGCACCTTTAAGTATTTGGATCAATAAAAGTTATGGCGGTTTCCCAGCGTTTATCATGATCATGCTCCTGCCCTTTGTCAGCTGGCTATCTACAGTAAAACTACCCGCAATAGCAGTTGACAAAGACCATGTCAGAACACCTTTTTACAAAGTAATCGGAGCTATATCCGGACAAGGATTAAGTCTCGCTTTTTCTTCAATGGCATTTGGCTGTATTGCTTCTTTCATCGCCTTGTTTTTTAGCGAAAAAAATTGGGGTGACGCCTCATTAGCTTTTATGGTCTTTGGGGCTTGTTACATCTTAACCAGAATTTTCTTTGCTTCTTCTCCTGATAAATATGGCGGTTATAAAATTGCATTGCTTTCACTTATTATTGAAGTGATTGGTCAAGTTTTGATCTGGACTTCCGTATCAAAAACGATTGCCATTATCGGATGTGGGATGACAGGGATTGGGTTCTCACTGGTTTTTCCAGCTCTAGGTGTTCTAGCTATCCAGAAAGTAAAGCCACAAATGAGGGGCACGGCTTTAGGTGCCTATGTAGCTTTTGTTGACCTTTCTTTGGGATTGGCAGGGCCTCTAGCAGGGTTAATAGCTGGCTGGTTCGATTACCAGACTGTCTATTTATTTGGAGGAATAAGTTGCATCCTCTCGATGATAACATTAATGATGAATAAAAAATAAGTATAACAATGGAAAATACATTAAAAATGTTTGGTAAAGATGCCAACGAAAGGGTTGAGAATGCTTTAAAGGAACTAAAATCTGGTAAAGGCGTTATCCTCTTAGACGATGAAGATAGAGAAAATGAAGGTGACCTTATTTTCTCGGCAGAAAACATGGACATTCAGGATATGGTGCAGATGATACGGCACTGTAGTGGTGTAGTCTGTCTGTGTCTTACAAATGAAAAGGCTGATGAACTCGATTTACCTTATATGGTCAATGCTAATTCCAGTCTCTTTCAGACTCCTTTTACAGTTTCGATTGATGCTCGGGAAGGTGCAACAACTGGTCTTTCGGCATCTGATAGAATTGCCGCTATTAAAGCGGCATGTGCTGAAAATGCGCAACCTGGAGATTTGGTTCGACCGGGGCATATCTTCCCATTGCGCGCTCACGATTATGGTGTCTTAGGAAGAAATGGTCACACTGAAGGCAGTATCGACCTCATGAAGCTTGCTGGTCTAAAACCAATGTCCGTATTGTGTGAACTAATGGAAGATGATGGAACCATGTCGCGTCTGCCACAGATGATCGCCTTTGCTCTAGATCATCATCTAACAATATTATCCATCGCCGATATTATCGAATACCGAAAATTGCAGTTAGTAGCGAATGAATTATAAAGTCTTTTAATACATCAAAAATTCAGCATTAAACAATACCATAATGAGAAAAATACGTTTCGTATTTACCGTTAAACGCAAAGAATTCCTGACACCACATATGATTCGTGTGGTGTTTGGAATCAGTAATGAACAAGCGGTACTTTTAACGCATATAAAGTCCGGATCTAATAATAAAATTTTCATACCGCCTGCCGATAGAAATGTCATTTATTTCCCTGAAAAAGAATCAGAAACAAGACCTGAATTGCTGGCATCAATAAGAACATACACCAATCGCAAAATTGATCTGAAGAAAAAGGAACTGACCATTGATTTTGTCGCCCACGGAGATAATGGACCTGCATCTGCATGGGCATTAAAAGCTAAACCGGGCGATGCTCTAGGTATCGGTATGAAAGAAAGTATGAAACCCTTAGTGCCCGAAGCCGATTCCTATCTACTCATAGGTGACGCAACAGCATTGCCCGTAATCAGTGCAATTTTAGAAAAATTAAAAACCGGGATTGATGTTAAGGTTATTTTGGAAGTATCTGCTAAAGAAGATCGCATAAATATTCCATCTTCGGCAAATGTAGATATTGACTGGCTATACAACCCGCATCCTGAAAAAGGAAGCAAATTAGCGTCTACAGTAAAGACTTTTACATTCGCAAAGGCAGACCTGCGTAATTATGTATATTTAGCCGCTGAATATGCTACTGTCAAAGAATTAAGAAACTATTTTAAAACTGACCTAGAGTGGGATCCACAGATGATATACAGCTGCAGCTATTGGAAGTCTGGTGAATCTGAAAGCGCATATCTTTAAAGATACAACACGACAAATAAACAGCGCTACGATCGAGCTTTTATTGGTAAATTTGTCTATCACTGATTTCAAGTACATGCAAGAACTATTAGCTTCATATATTAAAAGTAAAATATCATTAACGGATAAAGATCTAGAGATCATTTTGTCCCATTTTAAGCCAATAAAGCTCAAAAAGAATGAACTCGTACTAACAAATGGTCAATCCAGTCAACGGACATTTTTTGTTACACAGGGATGTCTGCGCATTTTCTTTATCAATGAAGAAGGAACGGACTCCACCCGATATTTTGCTTTTGAGAATCAATTTGCAACAGCATTAGTAAGTTTTATTACTTCCGAACCTTCAGAAGAATTTATTCAGGCTGTTGAAGATTCGGAAGTATATTACATCACACATAAAAGCTTTTATCATCTTCTGGATATCATACCCCTATGGGAAAAATTTTACCGTATATATCTTGAAATTGCTTACGTAACCAATACCAAAAGGTTAATGTCTTTTCTAATGCAGGACGCTTTGGAAAAATATCGGCAGCTCTTAGATGAAAATCCGATTATTGTCCGAAGATTGTCGAATAAGCTTGTCGCTTCCTATCTCAATATTTCTCAGGAGACGCTAAGTAGACTAAAATCAAAAATCTGATCTTCTTTTTTTGACTCAGGTCAATGTTTTAATATATGCTATTGACCAACTTTGTATCACTAATACAAAGACAATGAGCAACCAGGCCCGTACCTTCGAAATATTTTCAGGAATTATTCTTCAGAAGAATAAAATAGCTGAGCATACGTATCATATCAAAATTCAGAGTATGGATTTTTCGCGTATCCACTATATTCCTGGTTTTTTTATTGATATATTTTTATCCAATCCTTATTACAATCCACTGAGCGAAGTGCGAAGATATTCATTCTGGAATTATGAACCGGTCTATCATGTTGCAGACTTTGCCATTAATACCTTTTCCAATGGCAAGGGGGCACAATGGGTTCAAACTGTACAAGAAGGCGATACCATATTTTTCAAAGAACCGTCTGGTGAAATAAGTATGAATGACACAGCAGACCACTACTTTTTAATTGGGGATATTATTGCTTTATCTCATCTATATGAAATAAACAGAGCCTTATCGGTAAGTAAACAAGTAAGTAGTTTTATTTTTGCAGAACATCAAGAAGATATTTTTCCAGATCTCGATCATAGTTTTCCTTTAGAAACGCACATAATTGAATCATTAAATCCGCAGAAAATTATTGAATTGATTTCCCTTAATTTTCCTGAACATAAAACAAATACCATTGCTTACATACTTGGTGATTCTAAAACAGTATCCTATATTTATAATTATTTAAAAGATAATCCAATGTATAACATCAGTACGATTTACATCAAAAGCTTTTGGAACAAAACAATCATTTAACATGTAATAAAGATGATTATAGCAGGTACAAAGAGAGATTGATCAAAATAACAAAATTACCCTACGAAGCTCTACGACTAGAAGAATAGATTTGAATAGCGAAAGAACTACGATGGCAATGTTACGCGCATATTTAAATTAGATCACAATAAAACTAAAAAAAATCAAGTCAAAAGAGCTTTCAAAAGAAAGTAAATAAGCTCAGATGCCACCAATCGACATTTTTTTGTATTTGGACAGAAAAATTAATCAGCTTGAAATGCAATGACTTAATGTTTTTGAGTAAAAAAAAAGTACATAAGTTTTGGAAATATAGATCATTTAAGTACTTTTGCATCACCGAAAGGGAAACGCGCTCATAGCTCAGCTGGATAGAGCATCGGTTTTCTAAACCGACGGTCTCAGGTTCGAATCCTGATGGGCGTACTTAAAATCCTCTTTACTTTTGTAAAGAGGATTTTTTGCTTTATGACTTTTTCACTTGAACATTTCTTTCGATCCACATTTCAAATTTTTCAACAAAGGAGGTTAGAAAATCATGTGTAGAAGTATCTATAAGTTCTCCACTGGCATCAAACAACTTTGCAGCATGGCTGATATACGCTTCCGGCTGTTGTAAAGTGGGCATATTTAAGAATACCAAAGATTGGCGAAGATGATGATTGGCACCAAAAGCACCTAATCCTCCCGGGGTACAGCTAATAATGGCCGCAGGCTTACCATCCCACACACTCTTTCCGTATGGTCTTGAACCTACATCCAGTGCATTCTTAAGTACTGCAGGAACCGATCGATTGTATTCGGGAGTGATAAATAATACCGCGTCATAAGGGTTGATTATTTCTCTAAAATTTTGCCAAGCTACAGGTACGTCTTTTTCTAAATCCTCATTGTACAATGGCAATTCTCCAATTTCAATGTCATCAAACTGCATACCGGCTATTTTAAATTGGCCAATAGCTCTTCCTATCTTTTTATTGAAAGATTCCTTTCTTAAACTTCCAACGATGAGTGCAACTTTAAATGGTTTCATAAATGATCATTTGTTTTTTTAATAACGTACAACAGTAGCTTTTGGTTTGCATATAATTCTCTGATTTGTCTTTACACAACATGATTTCTAAGTTTAAAAATCATTACATTAGCGAACCATTAAACCAAATATTTTAAGCATTATGATGTCAGATATCTATAGAGAAAAATCACCTTTATCAGAGCAGGATTGTTTCGTAGTATTCGACCGTAGAAAATCATCTTTTACCTTTCCTGTACATATACATCCGGAGTATGAACTGAATTATGTAGAAGGAGCATCTGGAGCGCAACGGATCATTGGAGATTCCATTGAAACCATCGGTCACAAAGATTTAGTTCTTATTGCCAATCCGGAATTAAAACACGCATGGAAGGATGGGGAATGCACATCAACAGACATTCACGAAATCACCTTACAATTTCACCCCTCGCTGGTTGAACAGATCTTAGACAAAAAGCAATTTCAAAGCATACAGGAATTATTTAACAGGGCATCCAAAGGAGTTCACTTTGGCACCGCAACTATTGAGAAGGTGCTTCCCTTACTACGCATTTTGACCATGGAAAAAGATGGCTTTTACGCTGTCATGAAACTCTTTATCCTGCTATATGAATTATCCAAAGGAGAAGACCTCAGAGAACTTTCTAGTTCCACAAAAATGGGTATGACCCCAAATGAAATACTCCTACAAAGACTACAGAATTACATTTCTAACAATGTTAGTCACATGATTCGACTACCGGAAGCTGCCAATACGCTTAATATGAGCCGTTCTACATTTGCTAGATTTATAAAATGCCACACGGACATGAATTTCACCGATTACCTGCTCGATTTCCGAATTAATCTGGCCACACGAAAGCTAAAAGAACAAACATCCATCGCAGACGTTGTGAATCTCTGCGGATTTAATAGCATTTCCTATTTTTATAGAGTCTTTAAAAAAGCTAAAGGGGTTACACCCGCAGAATTTAGGGACAACTGTAAAAATCATCAGCTCATTATCTAACAACAACCTAGAGACATAGTTCTCATCATCAAACGATCATCTCCCACATTCCATTCAAAATAGGGTTTATTATGATATAAGCCCTATTAAATAGCCTCTCCCCTTCCGCGCCTTTCCACCAAAGAGCTTAAAATTCAAATAATTTGAGTGTAGAGTGCAAGTGTCAAAAAGACAACCAACACATAACTAACTAAATATTAACTCATTAATACTTTTCAAACTCTTAGACGAATAGTTTTAAAAATGAAGCATAAATAGACCAAAACCCGTTCTATTCGGTTATTTATTCCTCTTTTCTCCCCAATTTGTATAAACAAAGAATAAATAGTTCAATCAACTTGAATCTATTGTACAATTTACCAATTGTGTTTTACCGTAGTTTAGCCCCCACTGATTACTAATAAACCAATTAGCAGCTTAAGGATAAATCATTTTACCCTTAAATCCGCCAACATGACAAACAACTAATTATCAACAAGAATATGAGAAAAACCATATTACTATCACTACTTTGCAGCTCTAGCCTATTTGCATGGGCACAGCAGGCTATTCCAGTTAAAGGAACGGTAAAAGACAAAGAAAATAATCCAATTGTCGGAGCAACAATTGTTGTGAAAGGAACCACAGATGGCACAAAGACGGATCAAAACGGTAATTTTTCGATCAGCGTTCCTACTGGAAAACTTCTCCTCATTACCTATGTAGGTATGCAGCGTGCAGAAGTACCGATTAAAGACGATTCGTTTATCAATCTAAGCCTCGTAAGTGACAGCCAACTGGATGAAGTAGTCGTTATCGGCTACGGAACGGTAAAAAAACGAGATCTAACGGGAGCCGTAGCCACAGTTACGGGTAAAGATTTACAGTCTAACCTTGCAAAAAGTGCTTCAGGTGCTTTGCAGGGCCGTATAGCCGGCGTAAGTGTTTCCAATGCTGGTGGCACACCTGGAGCGGGCATGAGTATCAATATTCGCGGTCTAAGCTCCATGGGAAACAATACACCATTATATGTCGTAGACGGTGTATTCAGTGATATTAACCTGGTAGACCCTAACGATATTGCATCATTAGATGTGTTAAAAGATGCTTCTGCTGCTGCAATCTACGGTTCTCGTGCCGCAAATGGTGTGGTAATAATTACAACTAAAGGTGGAAAAAGAGCTTCACCTGCTACACTTGGAATAAACGCCTATACAGGTATACAGAGTCTTCCAAAAAAAATGGTCCTGATGGATGGACCACAATGGAAAAAATTTCAAAAGGAAAATAAATATCTCCCAACACAAGCTGAAAGTTTCAATGCCAATACCGACTGGCAGGATGAGGTATTTGACACTGCTCCTATTAATAAGATCAATGTCGATATTTCTGGAGGTGGGGAACGCTCTACATATAGTGTATCTGCGGGCTACCTAAATCAAGAAGGGATCCTAGAAACAACGGGTTACAAAGCATTCAATGTTCGTTCAAAGAATACATTTAATTTTTTTAATGATCACCTCCGCATCGGAAATACGTTTCTACTAAAATCAGGTGATCGGAAATATTCGGATTTGACCATTACTGATATCCTTCGCCAAAATCCTTTGCTACCGATCTATGATGAAAATACGCTGGGTGGTTATGCCACCTATGCACCCTGGATGAAAAATTTAGAAAATCCTGTAGGCTATCTAAATCTATACAATAAACATGTTTATCAAACAGATATCATGCTTAATGGTTATGCTGAAGCAGATCTGTTTATAAAAGGCTTAAAATATAGGTTAAACGTTGGGATCAATAGAACTTCTGGAAGAAATTACAACAAGAATGAAGCTTATACCTATGGTACAGCCAAGAATCAATCTTCCCTCAATGAAAACGCTTTCTTCAACAATCAATGGTTGATCGAAAATACCATTCACTATGACAATACTTTTGATAAGCATACGATTTCCGCATTAGCGGGTTATTCATCACAGGAAAACTCCAATCGGGGGTTTGGTGCTGGCCGAAAGGATATTCCGATAGGAACTGACGTAATTGGTGCAGGTTCACCAGCCGAACAGTCCACCTCCGGAAATTTAAATGAAGCCGCTTTAATATCTCAATTTGGCCGATTAATGTATAGCTACGATAGCCGGTATCTGTTCACAGCCACAGTACGTCGAGATGGTTCATCCAAATTTGCCAGCGGACAGCGATACGGCGTATTTCCTTCTGTTGCCCTTGGCTGGAATATCATGAACGAAGGTTTCTTTGAAAGCGCTAAAAATACAGTGGATGATTTCAAACTGAGAGCGAGTTATGGCCGATTGGGGAATCAGGAAATCGGTGATTATACAACACAAAATGTAACCACCTACGGTATCAATTATATACAGGGTGGTATGTGGTGGCAGGGTGCTATCCCCGGTAACAGCTGGGTATCGCCTCGGAATTTAACCTGGGAAGAGACTGAAACCAGCAATATCGGTTTAGATCTAGCCTTTTTGCAAAGCAAATTGAACATCAGTGCCGACTATTATATCCGGGATACAAAAAATATTCTTTTAGGAATTAATCAGCCACCTTCTACAGGACTTAGTGGTACCCCCACCATGAATGCGGGTACAATCAGAAACAAGGGTTTTGAGTTTTCGGCAACGTTTAAAGATGCTATTGGAGATGTAAATTATAACATCGGCATCAATGCATCTACCGTGAAAAATGAAGTAAAAGCTGTCACAGTGGGTGGCAAACAGGAATTTGAAGGTTATAACCCACAGGGCGAAGGTACTGTATCATGGGCAAAAGTTGGTTATCCTATAGGCGGATTTTGGGCGATAGAAACCAACGGACTCTTCCAGTCGGATACCGAAGCACAAAATTACAAAACCGCAAACGGCACAGTAATCCAGCCCAATGCAATGGCAGGGGATATTAAATTTGTCGATTTTAATGGAGATGGACATATTGATAATAATGACCGCCAATACATAGGCAGTCCTTTCCCTAAGCTTGCGTATGGTATTCGAGGAGGCTTAGATTTTAAAGGAGTTGATTTTGCTTTTTTCTTTGATGGCATGTATGGCAACAAGATCTATAACTACACGCGCGCTCGTATGGAACAAACCAATGAGGTAAACAACCACTCGGCACGTATCTTAGATTCCTGGACCCCAACAAATACGGATACCGATATTCCGCGCTATACAAGAGAAGATCCTAATGACAATAAGCGTCGAGTTAGTGACCGTTGGATAGAGAGTGGTGCTTTCTTCCGTCTTAAAACCATCGAATTGGGTTACACATTGCCTACACACTGGCTGAGCAAAGCTACATTGAAAAACGGTCGTATATTTTTGGCTGCAGACAACCTGTTTACCGTAACAAAATATAAAGGTTATACACCCGATCTTGGACAAAGTAATGGTGACAATGGAGCTCCGTCGGGTGTACTAACAGCTGGTACAGATCATGGACGTTTTCCGCTGGCACGTACCATTATGTTCGGTATACAAGCTAACTTTTAATGGATAGACGACTTTTAAACAACAACCTTTAATTTCCTAAATACGATATACATGAAAATTTCAATCATAAAATGTTCGATCGCGGCAACCCTTCTTCTGTCGCTAGGGGGCTGTAAATCTGACTTTCTAGACCGCATCAATCCCAACAAACCAGTGGAAGATATCTTCTGGGTCAATGAGGGAGATGCCCAGGCAGCCATGGCTACCATCTACTCACCTATTCGCTCGCAGATGAGCGGATATTATGGTGCCTATAGTGGCTATCAAACGATGAACAGAGCAGATGATGTATGGTTCCTCGCTGGTGAAGAACCATTTACCTGGGAATATATTAATTTCTTAAACTCTGCTGGGACCTCTGCGAGTGACTTTGGCAGCTTGTATAGTGGTATAAACAGGGCTAATGTGTTTTTTCAAAACATATCCAAGGTTCCAATGGATGAAAATAAAAAGAAAGAACTAAGTGCTGAAGCAAGCTTCTTGCGGGGAATGTATTACTTTTTATTGGCTGCTAATTATGGCGATGTACCTCTGTTGCTAATTCCAGCTGGTGATGATCCAGAAGGAACTAATAAACCGGCTTCTCCAGAAGCTGAAGTATGGAAACAGGTCATAACTGATTTTAAAGCAGCCAAAGACAATCTTCCTGTAACCAGACCTGCCGCCGAAGCGGGACGAGTAACAAAAGGTGCGGCAATTGCTTATCTTGGCAAATCCCTTGTTTACACCAAGCAATATGCACAGGCTGAAACAGAGTTAAAAGCCTTGCTAACCGCACCATACACGTATGATCTGGTTGAAAATTTTGAAGATAACTTTAAAGATAATACCAAGTTAAATAAAGAATCAATCTGGGAACTGGTATATGACAGCAAATTTGGATCAGATGGTCCTTGGGGACAAGAATCGCCAAACAGCCCACAAGGATTTGTTCTGCCAAATTTTGCCGGACCTGATGGCACCGGAGCTTGGTTCAAATTAATGCCGGGTGCTTCTGTCGTGTCAAGCTTTATTGCAGAAGAGCGTCCGGCGGGATCAGACACACGTTTTGACAAAAGGATGTATACCAGCTTTTTTTGGAAATATTCCGACTATGAAACCGGTCTGACAGATGGTGCCTGGTTCGGAAATCAACCTTTTGATCTGATGTGGAGCAATGCAAGCAGCAAAAGACAACGTGGCGAACCGGTGTATCCAACGATTAGCAATAAACCTGGGCGCTTTCTAATCAAAAAATACACGAACTTTTTCTTAAATGCAGCTGGCTCGAACAGCATGTATGATGCAACAAATCGAAATAACAATTTTCGCGTATTCCGATTTGCTGAAGTATTATTATTGCATGCAGAGGCCTGTGCAAAGAATGGGAACTTGATAGATGCAGTCAAGTCGCTGACACGTGTCCGTAGTAGAGCTGGTTTGGGGACAAAAAACTGGACCGGTGAAAACGAACTGATGAAGGAGATCATCAAACAAAATGAACTCGAGTTTTTCTTTGAAGGGCATCGTTTCTTTGACTTAAAACGCTTGTATACTCCAGCCGAAATGAAACAGATCCTGATTACAAATAAAAAACAAGGAGCCAATAATTTTCAACCAAAACATTATTACCTGCCTATTCCGGAATCGGAGATGAATACAAATACAAAAATACAGCAACATCCATTATGGAGATAAGTTAGTCAAAAGCAGCTCACAATAAAGTAACCACAGTTTTCTAGCGAACACAGGAACGGCTTCGCTAGAAAACTTAAAAAATTCTTCCAGCTTTAAAATACAATAGATGATGGTAACAGGTAGAACACAAAATAACATAGCAAATAAGATCCTAAAAATAATCCTCCTGATCATACTGCTCTCCTCTTGTGCTAAAGATAAAGCTACACCTATAATGATAGCGTCACAGCAGTCACTAAGTTCTAAAATCGATGCCGGTGAGTTACTGATCAATATTTCTAAAAGTGAAGATTATATCTTCACTTTTGAAAAGGAGACACTACGGATTCCATTGCAGGATATTTCCAGGATCGAAGCAGAACTTGAGCGCTGGCGTACCAAGATTATCTTCCGCGACGGTTCAGAGCTTATTGTACCGACCAAAGGTACTGAACTTGATTATATCGTTGAAAAGATAAAACTCAACCCCTCCGGATACAATCCTTTAGCGGCTTTAGTCGATGTATGGTTGCCAACCTACGGTAGAATAAAAGTAACGGTAAAGGGCAAAAACAGCTCAATCGGAACAATAACACATTTATGTCAGGAAAATGCAATCCGCCAAAGTGTACCTATTTTGGGTCTTTATCCTGACCATGACAATCTGGTTGATCTTACTTATACCGATATGGAAGGTAAGGAACGAGGCAGTACCCAGATACATATACGTACAGCAGCGATTTCACTTACAGACTTTCCGAAATGGAAAAAAGTGAAAGCACTACCCGAAAAAATGGAACCTGGAATGAATTTAATTAACTATCCGGGTATGAGTGAAGCGGATGTATCCCTCCCTTATATGTTAGATAGCGAAGGAGAATTACGTTGGCTATTGCTTCTTAAATCATCTCCAGATTTACAGAAACTTTCGACCTCTATCGGGCTCAAACGGACTAAAAAAGGAACTTTTATTGCAGGTGATCAAGCACAGGCACGTGTGGTGGAAATCGATATGTTTGGTAATTTAAAGCGTCAGTGGGATCTTCAAAAACTAGGATATGGATTTCATCATGAAATTACGGAATCGAACAACGGGAACTTCTTAATTACAGTGACAAAAACTGGTGCGCGCCTGCGAAATGGTGAACCACGCGTCAATGACCACATTATCGAGTTAAATCCCGAAAGTGGTACGCTAGTAACCGAATGGGATCTTGCTCATCAGCTCGATACTTCCCGCTACATAAAGCCAGATGGTATTACTCCGCCCCTTTTCTCGCAGACACCCAACAACTGGGCCCACAATAATGCTATTGGCGAAATAGGCAATGATTTATTAGCCACGCTACGCTACCAGGGAATTGTAAGTTTTAATCATTCCGGAAGTCTTCGCTGGATCATATCACCTCACAAATTATGGAAAAGCCAATATCACGCTCTGTTACTAAATCCTATTGCTGAAGACGGCACTCCGGTTACAGATCCCGCAGTTATCAATGGCGACGCACAAATCGACGGCTTTGACTGGCCATGGGGGCCTCATACTCCGGTAGCTATTGCCAATGACCGCATACTGGTATTTGACAATGGTTATGACCGTAATTGGATATCAAACTCCATCCCCTCTAGAACGAATTATAGTCGTATAGTGGAGTACAAAATTGATGTTGCCAACAAAACTGTACAGCAACTTTGGTCCTATGGTAAGGAACGCGGTGCTAAGGGATTTTCTCTTGCCGTGTCAGGAGTACAATACCTGAAACAAACCGGAAATGTCCTGTTCTGTCCCGGTATGGGTGTGTCCACCTCATTGGGAACAGGGGGCCGCATCATGGAAATAAATCCAAAGACTAAAGAAATACTATTTGAACTTGAAATCGCGGCCAACAGTGGCTTCGCCTTCCACCGTGTAACCCGCATGCCTTTATACCCAGAGAACTACTAAATTGAAAATACTTCTAGATTTTACTGCCTGATGTCGACTATATTTGAAAACCAAAAGAAACAAGTAGCTGAATACCATGAATCTTTACTTAACCGACCCAATTATTGCATTCCTTCGTCAAATGGTATTATACAACGCTGTGAAAATCCAGTAATTACAAAAGATCACATTCCTTTGCATTGGCGTTATGATTTTAATCCACAGACGAATCCCTTTTTTTTAGAACGCATAGGTTTTAACTCGACTATGAATGCGGGTGCACTCTACTGGAAAGAAAAATATCTCCTTTTTATCCGTGTCGAGGGCACAGATAGAAAATCTTTTTTTGCAATTGCTGAAAGTAAAAATGGTCTTGACAACTTTCGCTTCTGGGATCGTCCGATCTCTGTGCCAGATACCGATCCTGACGAAACAAATATTTATGATATACGACTCACTGTTCATGAAGATGGCTGGGTTTACGGAGTCTTCTGCAGTGAAAAATTAGACCCTAACGCAGCACCAGGTGATCTCTCAAGTGCTCTTGCTTCTGCAGGCATTATACGTTCAAAAGACCTGATCCAGTGGGAACGTCTCCCCAATCTGAGTGCTTCCAGTCAGCAACGTAATGTTGTGCTTCATCCGGAGTTTATCGATGGAAAATATGCACTTTACACAAGACCTCAAGATGATTTTATCCTGGCCAAAAGTGGTGGCGGAATTGGATGGACATTGATAGATGATATCGCTAATGCCACAGTACAGGAAGAAAAGATCGTCAATTTCAGACATTACCATACGATCAAGGAAGTTAAAAATGGAGAAGGTCCACCTCCTATTAAAACGACTAAAGGCTGGTTGCATTTAGCCCATGGTGTGCGTAAAACCGCAGCGGGTCTAAGATACGTCTTATACCTCTACCTCACCGCCCTGCAAGACCCTAGTCTATTGATTGCGGAGCCAGGTGGATATCTGCTAGCCCCTCAAAAAGATGAAAGAATTGGAGATGTGTCCAATGTTTTATTTTCAAATGGATGGATTGCAAAAGATGATGGAACTGTTTATATATACTATGCATCCAGTGATACACGCATGCATGTTGCCATATCAGATATTGACAGACTACTGGATTACTGTCATCATACACCAAAAGATGATTTTAGATCATTGGAATCTGTAAAAAAAATAAATCAGCTGATCGACAAAAATCACGCTTACCTCGCTAAAATGATCTAAAAGAAATTTCAAGCCATCGGCCAGAAACATCAATTTTTTCTTAAAGCCGTCATGAGTTCTCATAATTTTAGGAATTCATGACGGCTTTATCTCAACGATACAATCATTAATTTCTTTAAAGTCTTCATCTGCTTATACTAAATTGTCCTGATAACGATGTATATGGTAACATCCCTATCGCTGAAAACGGGATAAGGAATAGTAGAAAAAAAATGTATATTTGGTTACCGAAGAAACCAATTTACAAATCAATCACTAGAAAGGAATAGTTAATATTCAATGAAGCTCCAACTCATAGATATACTTATAATAGTCGTCTATCTCATCGCTATGATCGTTATCGGCTTATTATTAAAAAAAAGAGCCTCAAAAAATCTGGACTCCTATTTTCTTGGAGGCAAAAAACTTCCTTTCTACATGCTTGGTCTATCGGATGCCTCTGGCATGTTTGATATTTCGGGAACCATGTGGATGGTCTATCTTGCATTTGTTTATGGTTTTAAAAGCCTTTGGATTCCTTGGCTATGGCCCGTTTTCAATCAGGTATTTTTAATGATCTACCTATCAGTATGGTTACGCCGTTCCAATGTTTTAACGGGAGCTGAATGGATCCGAACACGCTTTGGCTATGGACGAGGAGCCAACCTGTCCCATACAATAGTAATCTTATATGCAATAATTGGGGTTCTTGGATTTCTTAGCTATGGTTTCATCGGAATCGGAAAATTCATGGAAGTATTTTTTCCCTGGGAGTATATATCTCCCTATGTTCCCATTCATCTGGAACCAGAATCTGTCGCTAAGGTTTACGGTATATTTTTTACGACTATTGCAACCTCTTATGTGATGCTTGGAGGCATGCATAGCATTGTTTGGGCCGATGTTGTCCAATTCAGCATTATGACTATTTCAGGAATCATCATTGCGACAATAGCCATGAATAAAGTGAGTCCGGAAATGCTTGCAGCACATACACCCAAAGGGTGGGACTCTCCTTTTTTTGGATGGAAATTGGATCTTGATTGGGGAAATTTAATTCCCTCTATCATGACTAAAATCCAAGAAGATCAATATAGCTTGTTTACGATATTTGTTATGATGATGCTTTTCAAGGGAGTATTTATGAGTATGGCAGGACCAGCAGCTAACTATGATATGCAAAAAATACTTGCCTGTCGTAGTCCAAGAGAAGCCGCACTCATGAGTGGCTCGGTATCGGTCATTTTATTAATTCCCAGATACTTGATGATCATGGGTTTTACAGTACTTGCACTTGTATTTTTTAGTGACGAATTTAAGACAATGGGAAATAATATTGACTTTGAAACCATTCTTCCTAAAGCGATCAATGAATTTGCATACGTAGGGCTCGTAGGTATTTTGCTAGCAGGATTGCTCGCTGCTTTTATGTCGACATTTGCCTCCACTGTAAATGCTGCTCAAGCATATCTGGTAAATGATGTTTTTCTAAAATACATCCACACAAAAGCATCCTCCAAAACTCAAATTAGAGCAAGCTACATCATATCCGTACTGGTTGTTGTTGTCAGCACCATAATTGGCCTTTATCTGCACAATATCAATTCTATTTTACAATGGATCGTTTCTGCATTGTATGGCGGATACATCGCTGCTAATGTTTTAAAATGGCATTGGTGGAGATTTAATGGCAATGGCTTCTTTTCAGGTATGTTTACAGGTATTGTAGCTGCAATGGTGGCACCATTGTTTTTCCCAGACATATTGCCTTTGTATTATTTTCCGATATTAATGTGTATTTCATTGATTGGCTGTATAGCAGGCACATTACTATCCAAACCTACTGAAGATAAAACGCTCATAGACTTCTACATTAAAGTACGTCCGTGGGGTTTCTGGGATCCAATTATAAAAAAAGCACAAGCCCAATATCCCGATTTAAAGGAAAACAAAAACTTCAAACGTGATATGTTCAATATTGTTATCGGTATTGTGTGGCAGTGTTCTTTGACATTAATACCGATGTATATTGTTGTTCAACAAGGATTTCCATTAATAACCAGTATATTGGTTCTGAGTATTACCTCGTTAATATTAAAGAAAAATTGGTACGACAAAATGAATATAGAAGAGAAAGAATACGATGCATTTATGAAAAAGAATTTCACACCATAAAAAACTGAAGATTCTTCCCTCCATACAACTCCTTTTTCATAATAGATCCAATATGAAATATAGTTCAAAACGGAAAATGAATGTCTAAAACAATCGAAATATGGCTTCTGGAACACGGTATTATCGGATTTTGGAAATACAAGTGATGTTTGTTTTATCGAAAACATCGATCTCTTTATCATAAAACAAAAAACTAATAAAAATTAAGACACTTAAAATCAGCAAAATCACTGTTCAAAATCTATTTTTACCTTTATTTTTTTAAAATAAATTTGGTAGGAATGTTAAAATTCGTACTTTTGTCGCGGAGAGCTGGCAGAGTGGTCGAATGCGGCAGTCTTGAAAACTGTTGACTGTCATAGGTCCGGGGGTTCGAATCCCTCGCTCTCCGCCAACAAAAAATAAAGCCCAACTGCAAAGTTGGGCTTTTGTTGTTTATGAAGTTTTGAAGCTTGCTTAAATAAAACTCTATAAACAACAAAAGAAATGAGCAAAGCGAATGGTTATATTTTGTGATTGAAGCCCCCCCTTTTTAGGATCATGAAATAATCCCTCGCTCTCCGCCAAAAAACAAAAGCCCAAAGTAATTTGGGCTTTTGTTTTTTATGATATTTTGCAAGCTTTTTTATATTACTATATTCTATAGGGATGCCTCTTCCTGGGATCATAAAATAATCCGCCACACTTTCCAAATATTAAAAACGATCGGTATCGAAACAACAAGCATACTTTATTCTATCAAATATTTTTTAAATTGCAAGATAAAGAAATAAAAGATTTCAACTTTTTTATTTTTTGGAAAATGGAATTAAAGACAATTCGAAATCGTTTTAATTTCCCACCGATAATGTAAACAAACCGATGATATTAGAATTAGCGATATTACATGTAAAAGCAGGTAAGCGGCTTGCATTTGAAAATGACTTCATCACAGCCAGCCAATATATTGCAGCTATTGACGACTATATAAGGCATTCACTAAAAAAATGTATTGAGATAGAAAACCAGTATGTACTTCTAGTGGAGTGGAGTTCGGTTGAAGCACATGAAATTGGATTCCGCCAGTCTCCGCAATATTTAAAATGGAAAGAGCTGCTTCACGACTATTATGATCCCTTTCCTCAAGTTTTTCATTACGAAGATTTACCTCAAAAAATATGATAAATTATAATAACAAAAGTTTTTCTGCTGTAAACAATAGCAATAATGGAGAAACATCGCATGAAACAGTTTTCCACTATAAACAGGTTGACTCTATTGTAACAGCTCAATATAAAGGAGGTAAAATCATCCATGGTCAATTGATTGGTCTGGTGAATGAGCAGGGTGAGATTGATATGCGCTATCAACAGGTGAATAGAGAAGGAAAATTAATGACTGGAATGTGTAAATCTAAACCCGAAATCTTACCGAATGGAAAAATAAGATTACATGAAAGCTGGCAATGGACTTCGGGAGACCTATCTTTAGGGCAGTCTATTATTGAAGAATTGTAAACCATATCTTGAATACCATTACTAAAACAATAAATAATGAATTTCACGTTCCACCAGATCAATCACATTAAAGTAGCAGAATTAATTTCCGATGCCGTAGTCATAAAAACAGCAGATGATGCCGTAGATTTAATAGGAAATCTTTATTATGAGGATCTCTCTAAAGTAATCGTACACGAAAAAAATTTGATATCAGATTTTTTTGATCTTAAAAATAAAATCGCGGGAGAAGTATTGCAAAAGTTTTCTAATTACCGCATGCAAATCATTATTATAGGTGATTTTTCAAAATTCACTTCCAAAAGCATGATTGATTTCATATATGAAAGTAATAAAGGAAGACAGGTTAATTTTGTAAAAACACTAGAGGAGGCACTGTCACTTCTTACAAAATAAAAAGCATGAAGGAGTGATTTTGAACTTTCAATGGCAATGCAAGTATTATTCATAAGCTTGAATGAAGTATAAAATTTAAATTTTCTGTTTTTTAGAAAAAACCTGCTTCAGCAACAAAACTGTTAGATATGAAAAAAACACCACCTAATATTTGCTGGCTCGCATAAAAAGCCCTAGCTTTACCTCTATATGAACCGCTTTAGACTACATATCGCAAGAAAATCGCAACGCATCTTATTTGTCGTTGCAACGGTTTTTTGTGTACTGTTGACTTCCTGTGCAATAAAAAGTAGCATCAAAAGCTGGGCAGATATAACAAGTAATACAACAAAAGCTCCGATAAAAAATGGAAATCTCTTTTCCAGCAACGTAGCTGAAAAATGTATCAATAGTGAAAGCACAGATACACAGATATCACAAGCTGTTTCTTTTCATGTTGGTGATTTTGCTCCACTTGTATTATTTACCCTTGCGTTTATGTTACTGCTTAACATTGTTATCCGCAGTCAACAAGTACACCCCAATTATGGTAATCTGAAACTATCAGGCTCCATTCCTATTTTTATAAGAGATCGCAATCTCCAAATTTAGTACTTCTTTTTACCTTCCTATAATCCTATTGATCATTACTTTTCAATAGGCAAAACTTCTATTTTATTCTAGACAGCTTGTTGTTATTTCAACGGCTTTTCAAAAACATAATATCATTATGATAAAAGACATAGTGGCAGCTATATGTATGTGGCTTGCCCTTGCATCCGTGCTACCCTTATACGGACAGCAAAAAAAAGAAAACACACTGGGCAGTTTATGGTCTCAGGTGGAAGAAAACTACCCTGGAATAGGTGTTAAAAAAATTGCTATAAATGCGGTCGAGCTAAATGCCAAAGCTGTAAAAAGTACTCATCTTCCACAAGTAAAAACACAATTTCAAAACACCTATGGCACTTATGAAGGAAGTGCCGGAGCTTTCTTTCCGCAGCCCGGTTTTTTTAATGTAAGCGGTAATCCTGGAGCATTAGAAGGAAGCAGTTTAGCAGCAAATAGCTTTGCTTCGGCTACTGTTGAATGGGAATTGTTCACCTTTGGTAGACTTAAAAAAGAAAATGAAGTGGCAGAAACGCTAGTTCAGAAAAAAGTTAGTGAGCAGGATGCTTACATCCTAAATCTCAAAAAAGTACTTTCTGAACGCTACATCACATTGCTTTATAATCATGCAAAATTAGAATGGTCTAAAAAAAATACGGAACGCTTAGATGATATCCGTAAAATCAGTTCAGGTTTAGCGGCTTCGGGTCTTAAACCTACGGCAGATAGTCTTTTGGCTACTTCTTCTTATGTGCAGGCCATGGGTGAGTATGATAAATGGAACGGTAATAAATATGCTTCCTATATCAAACTCCAAGAACTATATGGTCAAGATACTGTTATGTACAGTTCGTCCATTCGGCATTTTTCAGCTCCCATGGAAAGTCAGGATGTAAATGCTAGTCAGGGCATCAACGACAGTCATCCAATATTAGCTGCATTAGGCAAACAGGTGCAATACTATACGCAAAGCGGAGAAGCCCAAAAGAGAGCAGCGATGCCATCATTAAAGCTACTAGGTGGCTATGCTTACCGAGGAACAGGTGTTAACTCCAATGGTAAAAGTTCAAGTGCATGGCAAGACGGTTTTAGAAATAACACGAATAATATGCTTGTCGGTATAGGCATAACATGGAATATAACAAGTTTATATACAAACCGATTAAAAGGTAAAGGATTAAATGAAGAGGCCAACAGCGCTAAATTATTGCAAACGCAATATCAAGATGCGATGGAAGCAGATCTATCAGCATCTCAAACAAAAAGCCACTGGCAATATAAGCAGTTACAGAAATCTCAAATCGCCGTTAAACAGGCACAAGATGCTTATGGTATGTACCTAGCCCGTTATAAAAGTGGACTGATCACGCTTAGTGAATTATTACAGATCCGCATTTTACTTGAACAGGCCGAGAATAATCATATCGAAGCCTCCCGTTCGTATTGGATGTTACTGGCATATGAGTCAGAGCTAACGGCCAATTTCGATTATCTGTTTAATAACCTTTAATATATAGATATGAATCTAATAAGATTTGCACTCAGGAAACCCATTGCTATCATGGTAGCGGTCATTACGATTGCCTTTTTTTCTTATAGCACAATAAAAAAAATCAATGTAGACATCTTTCCTGAAGTTGAATTACCGGCTATGTATATCGCTATGCCTTATGGCGGATTATCCCCGGCCTATATGGACGGATTTATGGCAAATGAATTTCAGAAAGTGCTCCTATTTGTCAGCGGTGTTAAAAATATAGACTTTAAAAGTGTTCAGGGGCTCAGCCTGATGAAGCTTACCTTTTATCCAGGTACCAACATGGCACAAGTAGCCGGAGAAGTATCTACTTCAGTTTCAAGAGCGATGGGCTTTCTACCTGCTGGTGCAGTACCGCCGATGGTAGTCCGTTTTGATGGAAGTTCATTACCGGTAGGTCAGTTGGTCTTTGAAAGCGACAAACTCTCGATCAATGAAATACAGACACTTGTATTAACCAAAATCAGACCGATGTTTGTCGAAATCCCCGGGATCACCGCACCCGCACCTTTTGGAGGTAATGCGCGTTCAATTGTCGTCGATATTGATCCCGAAGCGATGCAGGCCAGCGGACTAAGTGCCGAAGACATTACAATTGCCATCACCAAAAGCAGTGTTCCTTCTCCTGCCGGAAATATCCGTATAGGTGATGAAAATTTAATGGCTCCAATTAACTCAATCGCTAAAAATCCGGAGGAGTTTTTAAATACACCGATCAAGACCACTGACAACCGTACCATCTATGTCAGAGATGTCGCTTCTGTGTCAGATGGCGCAGATCAAACAGTGGGATATGCATTGGTCAACGGGAAACGCTCCGTATACCTGCCTATCATCAAAAAAGCAGATGCTTCTACACTAGATGCTGTAAATAATTTAAAGTCCTCCATGGATAAATTAAAGAATCAACTTCCGGAAGATGTGGATGTCCGTTACGAATTTGATCAATCCAAATACATTGAGCGCTCACTTTCTAATCTGATACATGAAGGCATACTCGGTGCAGTATTTACGGGATTGATGATTTTCTTATTTCTAGGAGATACGCGGGGGGCTTTTATCGTAGTACTGACAATACCGATCGCTATACTCTCGGCTGTTATGGTTCTTTACCTATTTGGACAAACCATCAACATCATGACACTAAGCGGCTTAGCCCTATCGATCGGTATTCTTGTCGACGAAGCTACAGTGACGATCGAAAACATCCATCAACATATGGAAATGAAAAAAGGAAAACAGCGCGCTATTTTAGATGCGTTGCTTGAAATATCTGTTCCAAAGCTTTTAATTCTACTTTGCATTCTAGCAGTGTTAACTCCTGCTTTCATTATGACCGGTATTCCTAAGGACATGTTTATTCCTTTATCAATGGCTGTAGCATTTGCAATGATAGCATCCTTTATTGCCTCTCAAACATTCGTACCTATTTTGGCGAATTGGTTAATGAAAAATAAACAGGAAATTGTAAGTAAAACGAATAGAAAAAAAGCTTTTTTTGAGAAATTCAGAGTAAATTATTCTTACAGAATGCGCAAGTGGTCCGCAAAATCACTTGGTCTTTTTTTACTCTATATTGTACTTTCTGGGGGAACAATCGGTTTATTATTAAATTTCGTCGGAACCGATGTCATGCCTGTATCAAATAGCGGTGACTTCCAATTACGTATACAAGCCCCACAAGGAAGCAGAATCGAAAAAACAGAACAGATCGTCAACTCCATTACTGATGCTATCAAAACACAGCTTCCTGAAGATGGCATAGCGATAACTTCTGCTTTCGTGGGCATGCAACCTGCTACATCGCCAATCAATCCTATTTTTCTGTTCACAAGTTCTTCACATGAAGCGGTACTGCAAGTATCCGTAGATCAAAATTTGTATGCTGGATCTATGGAGGACCTGAAAGAAAAAATAAGAACTTCAATAACTCAGAATCATCCACAGATAAAGTTCAATTTTGAACCGATGGAACTGACAGAAAAAATAATGGGACAGGGAGCTATGACGCCCATTGAAATTAAAGTTGGTGCCGGACAGCTTAAAGCAGCAAATACACATGCTTCGAAAATTGAATCAAATTTGAAAGAAATACCTTATTTAAGAGATGTACGAATTGCTGAACCAATCGCCTACCCTACTCTTGAAATTGAAGTTAACCGTGACTTGGCCGGACAGTTTGGATTGACCATGCAGGAAATCACGAAGAGCTTAGTGACCGCCACCTCTTCTACCCGTTTTACAGATAAAAATCTTTGGGTAGATCCGAAATCGGGGCTTGTTTTTCAAGTTCAGGTTCAGATCCCCGAGCATATCATGTCATCAGAAGAAAGGCTTAAATCACTTCCTTTAAAGAAAGGAAACCTCCGTCCGGTACTTGAAGATATTGCCACTGTTCGCCGAGTAACCGCTCCTGCACAAGTAAACCGCAAAGGTCCTAACCGATATGTCACGATCATAGCAAATGTCTACAATCAAGATTTGGGAACAGCTTCTACAGCCGTAAAAAAAGCTATAAAAGATGCGGGCGAACCTCCACGTGGTGTTAGTATATGGACTGAAGGTACAATGCAACTTCTTGACGATACATTAGGCAATCTTTTGACAGGATTAGCTGTAGCTATTATTGCTATTTTCTTGATGTTATCTGCATACTACCAGTCTTTTAAAGTTCCTTTAATTATCCTATCAGTCATTCCTGCTGTAATTACGGGGAGCTTAATTGTATTATTTCTTACGAACAGTACTCTTAATTTACAATCATATATGGGTATTATCATGTCCATTGGTGTATCGGTATCCAATGCCGTATTGCTCATTAATCAAGCTGAATATTACAGAAGAAACATGGCCTTAAAACCTACAAACGCGGCAAGATTAGCTGCTTCGTCAAGATTGCGTCCGATATTAATGACTGCCGCGGCCATGCTTGCCGGTATGTTGCCTATGGCAATAGGTATTGGAGATGGTGCCGAACAAGTAGCACCTCTCGGTAGAGCGGTTATTGGCGGTCTTATTGCATCTACAATTGTTATTTTACTGCTTTTACCGCATTTCTTTTCTTCGCTCATGTCCAGAACATCAGTTAGTAGCCCATCTCTAGATCCTGATGATGAGACAAGTCAGTATTATTCTAATAATAAAACATCATCCATATAAAATATCACATCATGAATACGACAATCTCTAAATATAAAATATCAAGTTTAACGGGCTTTGCTTTGCTCCTCCTTACATGTATGTCATGCGGTCAGCAAGAACAAAAAACTAAAAAAGAGAATAAAAAAGCGGACAAACAAATAAATTATAGTACTGTGGCGGTACAGTTCATAAATCCGGAATATGAGATTTCAGTTCCAGCAGAACTGAAACCTTATGAACAGGTGGCTGTTTTTGCAAAAGTATCAGGATTTGTAAAACAGTTATATGTAGACCGTGGTGATCATGTACGTAAAGGACAGCTATTGGCAATACTAGAGGCCCCAGAAATGGATCAACGATATCTTTCTGACAAAGCTACTGAGCAAAAGATATATAACGATTACCTCTTTGCACAACAAGCATACGATCGTTTGAAAGATGCATCAGCGACAGCCGGTGCTGTAGCGGCAATTGAATTAGACAGAGCAAAGAGTTCTGTTGAAAGTGCACGTGCAGCTTACGAAGCTTCTAAAGCTGGTACGACCCATACATCACAATTACAGCAATATCTGCGTATCACTGCCCCTTTCGATGGCGTCATTACAGAGCGAAATGTTTCCGTAGGAGCATTGGCAGGAACTTCATCCAACCAATCGCTGTTCATGATGGCACAAGGTAATAAATTACGCTTAACTTTGTCACTTCCAGAAAAACATGCGGCTTCTGTTCAGCAAGGTGTCCAAGCGAATTTCACCGTAAGTTCACAGCCTGGAAAAACATTTGAGACAACATTATCCCGTACTTCAGGATTACTGAATCAGCAAGATCGGTCACTTACACTAGAATTTGATGTCGACAATCCATCACGCGAATTACAAGGAGGCGACTATGCGCAAGTTAAATTAAAATTAAAACGCAAGACCCCATCTAGTTGGGTACCTAAAAAAAGTGTTCTAACGACGCAGGCTGGCACTTTTATACTTATATTAGACGATCAAGAAATTAAACGCATTCCTGTCAAGGAAGGCGTACATTTGGATACGTTAACGGAAGTATTTGGCCAAATTTCGACAGAAAGTCAGATCATATTAAAGCCATCAGAAGAAATTAAAGAAGGAAAAATAAACAAATAGAAATAAATATGAAAATCCAATTCAATAGGAAAATGATCGGCATGCTCTTGATTGCATGCAGCATTACAGCTATATCCTGCAATTCAAAAACTAAAGACACGCAAAATTCAAAGTCGGACGAAACAGCAGAGGATAGTACAGCGGCTACTACAGCTATCCAAGCAAACGAGGTTAGCTTTAAAGATGAAAATGGAAAAGATATCACCCTAAGCTCACTAAAAGGTAAAGTGGTATTCATTAACTTTTGGGCGACGTGGTGCCCTCCCTGTATTCATGAAATGCCTTCTATCAACACTTTAAAACAATCCTTCAAGGGTAATGATGACATCGTATTTTTAATGGTAGATGTAGATGGCACGATGGAAAAATCAAAAGCATTTATGACCGAAAATAAATATGATTTACAAGTGTATATTCCAAATGGCGATATTCCGCAAGATTTCTTAGGAAATGCAATACCAACTACGGTAATCATTAACAAAAAGGGAGAGATGGTAGATCGTATGGAAGGTGGGCGTGATTACGCAGATCCTGAAATAGCAAAATCTTTGAATGAGCTTATTCAAAGCAATTAATACCTTATTGTAAAAAATGTAGCTCATTATTAATACAGTGAGACCAAAAGCCTTCATCTGTCCACGATGAAGGCTTTTTTTATACTCATTAATTTACTTCTCCCGAAGTGAGCAATCAAAAGAATCCAATGCTCAAGCATAGCAAAGAAATGTTACTTCTATATTAAACAATAAGAAAGCACTTTTGCTAGACTTTTTTACAAAACAGCATGAAATAATCTTTGAACTTAAAAAAATATTGAATTATTATATTTTTTCCTTCATTATATAGATTTATCTCCTTATTTTTATATATGAGCAAAGCAAGTTGTGCTCATTAGTAACCAAATAGACTATAAAATACGCGATATAGATTAAAATTTATAGCTCATAATTTCCTGTTCTTTTACATTAACTATTTTATATGAAAAAAAACTTACCTTTTGCAACATGCACTTTAATTGGATTTTTACTTTTATACAGTATATCGGCTCGCGCCCAAGTGCCCGATAGTACGCAAGGAGAAATTTTAGAAAGTTACCCCAAATTTCAGTTCAAGGGGCTTTTTCAAGGAAGGTTTACAACAAGTCTTAAAAAAAATGTTGATGTAGAAGGCCTTCACCATACAGATGATAAGGGCACAAATAATTCCTTTTCGCTCAAATACATGCGCGCGCAACTCAAAGGACAAATTAGCAGAAGAGTAGAAGTTGTTGCTTTAGCAAATTTTGCTGATTTTAAAAATGATCCCAAGACCCGAGTTTTAGAGAACGCTTACCTACGGTACAGTTTTAATCCCAAAGTTGCCATTACCGTTGGACAGTTCAGACCTTGGTTTGGATTAGAAGAAACTTATCCCGTGGATATCATCAAATCATTGGAATGGTCTAACCAATATACCGAATTTGGAAAAAATGGTTGGACAAGTTTTCAAATTGGGGCTTCCGTAGGCGGTACATTACCGTTAGGAACCATACCAATGCGTTATGCCGTTTCTGTTGTGAATGGAAATGGAAAAAATCAGGTTTCGGATAAAGATAATGGAAAACAATTTTTAACAAGGATCGTATTTGATCTGGCAAAAAAATATGATTTCAGTATTGGTTTAAACGGTGGTACGGGTACCGTGTTTAAAAGAAATGTACATGCTTTAGCATTTGATGTATCGTCTAAATTTCAGCTTGCACATAAATGGAATATAGATTTTCAGATCGAAGCTAAGCAGGCGATTAATCACAATCTATACTTCAGTCTCGAAGAAACAGAGCGACTACAAGATATTTATCAATACCAAATGCGAGGAGCTTACTTCTTACCGAATATGCGTTATGAAATTGATTATAAAAACCTGAAAGCTATTGAGTTTTCTTGTAGATATGAATACTTAGATACTGATTTCAGACAAAAATCTAATCCCAGACAGTCTTTAGTTCCTATGGTAAGCTTGGAATTTCTCAAAAACTACGGGGCTAGAATACAAATGGGTATGCAGATGGATTATTATAAACATCAAATTGAAAGTACAAACAAATACAATGGTAATTTGTTCATTTTACAAGTACAAAGTCGATTATAACCTTAAACAGAAAATATGAAAGAAGTGGACATTAAAAAGATGGGTATAACCTTTGCTTTCGCATTGATTATTTGGTTTATACCTATACCAAAGGGTGTGTCACCCGAGGCTTGGCACCTATTTGCTATATTTGCGGCAACAATCCTGGGTATCATACTAAAAGCTGCTCCTATGGGTACCATGTGTATGTTGGCCATTGGGTTCACCGCTTTTACACAGGTTCTAGCACCTGGTAATGCCTCTCTATCCATTACCAAATCATTAAGTGGTTTTGGTGATAAAGTAATCTGGCTTATAGGAATCTCATTTTTTATAGCAAGAGGTTTTATTAAAACCGGCTTAGGAAACAGAATAGCATTTATATTTATCAAAATATTCGGAAAAAGTTCTTTGGGATTAGCTTATGGATTGGGGCTTGCAGACGTTTGTCTTGCTCCTGCTATTCCTAGTAATACTGCCCGTGGTGGAGGTATCATCTACCCTATTATGAAATCAATGGCTATTAGTTTTGGATCTCTGCCAGAAGATCCGAGCACTCATAAAAAAATCGGTTCATATCTAACGCTTAATAGTTATTACATGAACCTCATTGCCTCATCAATGTTTCTTACCGGAACAGCGAGTAATCCCATGTGTCAGAAATTCGCTGCAGATTTGGGAATAAATATCACTTGGATGTCATGGGCTGCGGCTGGATTTGTACCCGGAATTGTTGCATTTTTTATTGTTCCGTTAGTTTTATACAAACTATACCCACCAGAACTAAAAAAAACAGCTGATGCACCTAAAATGGCTACTGAAAAATTAAAAGAAATGGGTGCTATAAAAACAAATGAATGGCTGATGTTACTTGCTTTTTTTATACTGTTGGGATTATGGATTTTCGGAGGATCACTATCCATAGATGCCACAACTACAGCATTTATTGGACTGACACTGTTATTGCTCACATCTGTCCTGACTTGGGAAGATGTAAAATCAGAGAAAGGAGCATGGGACACCATTGTGTGGTTTGCAGTACTTGTCATGATGGCCAGCTCTTTAAATGAACTTGGTTTTATTGGCTGGTTCAGTGATTTGATCAAAACGGAGATCGGCGGATTAAATTGGATTGTTGCCTTTCCTGTCATCATTTTAGTCTATTTCTACAGCCATTATATTTTTGCCAGTGCTACTGCACATGTCGCGGCAATGTACGCCGCTATGCTCGGAGTAGGAGTTTCCTTAGGTATACCAGGTATGCTATTGGCCATGATGCTTGGTTTCGTAGGATCTATATATGGTGTCCTTACACATTATGGACATGGTCCTGCTCCTGTTTATTTCGGTAGTGGCTATGTCGATCTCAAGTCATGGTGGGTAAAGGGTTTTGAAATTGGAGTGCTGTTACTCGTGATCTACATGGCAGTTGGTGGTCTGTGGATGAAAATAATCGGTTATTATTAATTCTTTGCTTATGTTATCAACCCTATCTCGAAAATTAGTAATGTGTTTGACAGGTTTATTCCTATGTTTTTTCCTTATCATTCACTTTTTAGGAAATTTGCAACTGTTTTTACCTTCCGAACAGGCCCATACACAGTTCAATGCCTATTCTCAATTTCTATCTGGTAATATTTTAATAAAAATAGTTTCATATGTACTTTATGCAAGCATTCTGATACATGCCCTGGACGCTTTGGTCATTACCCTTAAAAATAGAAAATCCGGAAAACAGTATCAACGTGATCAAAGACAAAGGGCGAGTAAATGGTATAGTCGCAACATGGGTATTCTAGGTACCATTATTTTAATATTTCTAGTCATTCATTTTCAAAATTTTTGGTACGTCTATAAATTCGGGAGTCCACCAATAGATAGCAATGGTAATAAAGATCTTTATATTTTGGTAGTAACCACATTTAAAGAATGGTGGTATGTGCTCATTTACGTCTTATCTATGGTTGCATTATGTTACCACCTCATTCATGGTGTACATAGTGCCATTCGTACTTTAGGTCTCTTTCATCCAAAATATGTAAAGTGGATCAAAACCTGTGGCATAGCTTACTCCATTATTATAAGTGTAGGGTTTGCTATGATGCCCATCTACATTTACTTTACCCAATAGCTAAACCTTTATATGTTAAGAATATGAATTTAGATGCAAAAATCCCCGAAGGTTCTTTAGAGAAAAAATGGGAAAACTATAAAAAAACTGCAAAATTAGTCAATCCGGCAAATCGTAAAAAACTAGATGTCATCGTAATAGGAACTGGGCTAGCGGGAAGCTCTCTTGCCGCATCATTGGGTGAAATGGGTTATAATGTAAAATCATTTTGTTTTCAAGACAGTCCAAGACGCGCCCATTCTGTCGCGGCGCAGGGCGGTGTCAATGCCGCAAAAAATTATAAAAATGATGGCGATAGCATCTACCGGATGTTTGTTGATACTTTAAAAGGAGGAGATTTTCGTGCGCGAGAGGCTAATGTATACAGAATGGCTGAATGTTCCCTCAATCTCATCGATCAAGCCGTTGCTCAAGGTGTCCCATTTGGTCGAGAATATGGAGGTTATCTCAACAATCGTTCTTTCGGTGGTGTTCAAGTAAGCCGGACATTTTATTCAAGAGGACAGACCGGACAGCAATTGCTACTTGGATCTTATCAAGCACTTATGCGTCAAGTCGGAAAAAAAACAGTCAAATTACATGCCCGTCATGAAATGTTAGATCTAGTGATTATAGAAGGAAAAGCGCGTGGTGTAATTATCAGAAATCTCGATACTGGCGAGATTGAACGCCATGCCGCACATGCTGTTGTACTGGCTACTGGAGGCTATGGGAAAATCTATTATCTTTCCACTTTAGCGATGGGTTGCAATGGTTCTGCGATATGGAGGGCGCATAAAAAAGGTGCATTAATGGCTAGCCCAAGTTGGATTCAGATTCATCCGACATCATTACCGCAGTCTGGAGATTATCAATCTAAATTAACACTCATGTCCGAGTCTTTAAGAAATGATGGACGCATATGGGTACCACTTAAAGAAAATGAACAGCGTTCTGCTAATGACATTCCCGAACAAGAAAGAGATTACTATCTGGAAAGAAGATACCCCGCATTTGGAAATCTAGCCCCTAGAGATATTTCTTCACGCGCAGCAAAAGAAAGAATTGACGCCGGATTTGGAATCGGTCCCTTAAAAAATGCCGTTTATCTGGATTTTTCTAAAGCCATTAAAGAACAAGGAATAGACAAAATAAAAGAAAAGTACGGTAATTTATTCGACATGTATGAAAAAATTACCGGTTATAATGCTTATCAAGTACCAATGATGATTTCTCCATCGGCTCACTTTTCAATGGGAGGACTTTGGGTAGATTACGAATTAATGACGACAATTCCTGGGTTATTTGCTTTAGGAGAAGCTAATTTTGCAGACCACGGAGCTAATCGATTAGGAGCAAATTCTCTCCTTCAAGCCTCCGTGGATGGCTATTTTATTGCTCCCTATACCATAGCAAATTATCTCTCAGGTGATATCCACACGGGAAAAATATCAACGGATCATACTGAATTTGAGAAAGCAGAGCAAGAAGTCAGAACACAATTGCAACAATTCAGCAAAAGCAAAGGAACCAAAACTGTGGATTATTACCATAAAACTCTTGGTAAAATACTATATGATTACTGTGGCCTTGCTCGAAATGAAGCCGGATTAAAATTCGCAATCTTGGAGATTCAGAAATTACGGGAAGAGTTTTATAGAAATGTTCATATTCCGGGAAATGAGGAAACAATGAATACAGAAATAGAGAAAGCTGGAAGAGTCGCTGATTACCTCGAAATCGGAGAATTAATGTGCTATGACGCCCTGACTAGAAATGAATCTTGTGGTGCACATTTCCGTGAAGAATATCAGACAGCTGAAGGCGAAGCAAAAAGAAATGATGCCGAATATCAATTCATTTCGGCATGGGAATGGAACAACAGATCTGTTCCTATTCTTCATAAAGAACCACTATCATTTGAAGTCATTCAACCTATTGTACGTAGTTATAAATAATTAAAATTCAAGCTATGAAATTACATCTAAAAATATGGAGACAAAAGAATAAAAATGCTGATGGCAAACTTGTAGACTATACTTTGGAAAACCTCAATCCGCATATGTCCTTTTTAGAGATGCTAGATACATTAAATGAAAAGCTCATATTGGCCAATGACACACCTGTTGAATTTGATCACGACTGTCGTGAAGGAATCTGTGGACAATGTGGTATGATGATAAATGGTATTGCGCATGGACCGCTGAAAAATACGACTACCTGTCAATTACATTTAAGGTCCTTCAAAGATGGGGAGGTGGTATTTATCGAACCATTTAGATCTGAAGCGTTTCCTGTAAAAAAAGATTTAAAAGTAGATCGTTCGGCATTTGACCGCATTATCTCTTCAGGTGGATTTGTATCAATCAATACAGGACAAGCACCGGAAGCACTGACCATTCCCGTAACACATCAAGTGACAGAAGCGGCATTTGATGCTGCTGCCTGTATCGGATGCGGAGCCTGTGTTGCCACCTGTAAAAATGGAAGCGCGGCCCTTTTTACATCAGCAAAAATCAACCATATGGTATTACTCCCACAAGGTAAAGAAGAAAGACTTACTAGGGTCATTGATATGGTAAATCAAATGGATGAAGAACTCTTTGGCCATTGCTCCAATACAGAAGCCTGTGAAGTTGAATGTCCACAAGGTATTTCAGTACTCAATATTGCACGAATGAATTATGAATATAATCGAGCACATCTATTAAAAAAATAAAGATTGTAAATTCAAATACCAATATTCTGAACTACAGTTAATAAAAAAATTGACCTTAAGAATCGAAAATGGATCAAATAGCAAAACAGCATTTAAATCATTTTATAGGAACCTGGGATACCGACGGTATTATTCTAGAAACCAATAATGCTCCAGAAGTTAAAATCAAAGGGACTGATACATATTGTTGGATTCTAGACAATTCTTTTCTTTTGCACCAGGCAAATGTCATGATAGGAACGTCAAATAGCCTTACCCATGAAATTATAGGATATGACGTCGTACGTCAACATTACAGCATGCAATATTATAACAATCAAGGTCAATCTGGCTTTATGAATGCTATATTAGACAATCACCTTTGGACATTTACCGGAACTAACTTAAAGTTTAACGGTGGGTTCAGTAAGGAGAACAATGAATTTTCAGGTATTTGGAAACAGCTAACTGATCATAATATCTGGAGCGATTTTATACACATAAAACTGACAAAAAGATAAAGTTGGTATACGGTAAAACATAAAAATATTTTACAAAAAACATCAACTAACCCCTTTTTTTCTATATTTAAATAAATTATAAAACTCTAAAATATGAAAAAGTACTTTTATACAGATGGCTACACAAACTTTGGTCCCTTTACTCTCGAAGAGCTCAAATATAAAAACATTACACCAGAAACAAATGTATGGTATGAAGGAATGGGTGATTGGAGAAAAGCCAGTGAAGTTCCTGAGCTTGCTGCTTTATTTTCTTCAAACATAGCCTCCCCTCCTAATCCTCCTAATCCATTTCAAGCAACTGGACAATCTCCCTTCAACCAGTCAGCCGATCCTCAAAATAAAGCCTATGACCCATTTTTAAATACCGTACCTAAAACATGGTTAGTTGAATCTATTTTAGTTACAATTTTATGTTGTCTTCCTTTTGGAATAGCGGGAATAATAAATGCAGCAAAAGTTGAATCCAGATTCTATGCAGGAGATCTACAAGGTGCACAAAGAGCATCAGATGAAGCTAAAAAATGGACTAAAATTGGTTTTATTGTTTCCATTGTGATGACAGTATTATATGTACTATTGATGATCTTAGGTGTAGTTGGATCTATATTTAATTATGGTAATTAAGAAATATTATCTATGGTCCATAGGGATTATACTTCTATTCATCTTAATTCTTACATATAAGTTCTTTAATCCGATACAGTATGACATTTTTCCTAAATGCCCATTTTATGTCATTACAGGCTACAAATGTCCCGGATGTGGATCACAACGCGCCATACATTATCTTTTAAATTTTGACCTCCAGAACGCATGGAGGCAAAATTTTTTACTGATCATCGCTATCCCCTATATCATCACAGGATTAATCTTTGAATATCAAAAATCACCTACGCCAAAAATGCTTAAATGGCGAAAGATACTATTTGGTTATAAAGCAATTGTAATCGTTTTTATCATTGTAATTGGTTTTTGGATAGTAAGAAACTTATAAAGTAGAAACAGTTACTGTAAGTCGCTTTAATATAAAAAAACAGTTCGGTAAAAAATACTCATTTCAGATCATCCGTTCTATTTGCATGATTTTAATGAAATCATCTTACTTTAGGAATATGGATAAGATCTTATAATTAACTCCCAATTCCTATCAAGAACTATCTGTGTGTTTTAAAACTCATAAAAAAAGGAGCGTTTTATTAAAAACGCTCCTTTTATGTATGATAAATTGTTTAATTACAACTTACGTTTTACTTCAACTTGTTCGTATGCTTCAACGATATCACCTTCTTGAATATCATTATATCCTTGAATATTCAAACCACACTCATAACCGAATGATACTTCTTTCACATCGTCTTTGAAACGTTTCAATGAAGCTAATTTACCTGTGAAAACAACAACACCATCACGGACGATACGAATATCATTATTGCGGTTAATTTTACCATCCAAGACCATACAACCTGCAATTGTACCGACCTTAGAGATTTTAAATGTCTCACGGATCTCAACGTTAGCAACGATTTTTTCTTCAAATTTCGGAGCCAACATACCTTCCATTGCCGATTTAAGTTCTGCAATAGCATCGTAAATGATTGAGTAAAGACGAATATCAATTTGCTCTTGTTCAGCCAATTTACGTGCACCTATAGATGGACGAACTTGGAAACCGATGATAATTGCATCAGAAGCAGAAGCTAATAAAACATCTGACTCTGAGATAGCACCCACAGATTTGTGAATTACATTCACTTGAATCTCTTGTGTTGATAATTTCAATAATGAATCAGATAATGCCTCGATTGAACCATCCACGTCACCTTTTACGATCACGTTCAACTCTTTAAAGTTACCGATTGCCAAACGACGACCGATCTCATCCAAAGTAATATGTTTCGTAGCACGCATACCTTGCTCACGTTGTAATTGAAGACGTTTATTCGCCACATTACGAGCTTCAGATTCACTCTCCATAGTATAGAACTTATCACCTGCAGTAGGTGCCCCTGCCATACCTAAGATTTGAACCGGTACAGAAGGACCTGCTTCTTTCACACGCTCACCACGTTCATTTGTTAAAGCTTTCACTTTACCACTATGAGAACCTGCTAAAATAGGATCTCCCACACGTAAAGTACCTCCTAATATCAGCACTGTTGTCACAATACCTCTACCTTTATCCAAAGCAGCTTCAATTACAGAACCAACAGCACGTTTGTTCGGATCAGCTTTTAAGTCAAGCATCTCTGCTTCTAATAATACTTTTTCTAATAAAAGATCTACATTCAATCCAGTTTTTGCTGAAATCTCCTGTGCTTGGTATTTACCACCCCAATCCTCTACTAGTATATTCATTTGAGACAACTGCTCTTTAATACGATCTGTATTAGCACCTGGCTTGTCAATTTTTGTAAATGCAAATACGATTGGCACACCAGCAGCTTGTGCGTGGTTGATTGCTTCTTTCGTTTGTGGCATCACAGCATCATCCGCTGCAATAACAATAATCACGATATCTGTTACTTTTGCACCACGAGCACGCATCGCTGTAAAGGCTTCGTGACCTGGAGTATCTAAGAAAGTGATCTTACGTCCACCGTCCAATTGTACCGCATAAGCACCAATATGCTGCGTAATACCACCTGCTTCACCACCTGTTACATTTGCTTTACGCACGTAATCTAATAAAGATGTTTTACCATGATCGACGTGACCCATTACCGTAACAATCGGAGCACGAGAAATCAATGCATCTTCATTGTCAGCTTCTTCAAGATCAGCAATCTCTTCATCTTCAGGTTTGATAAATTCAATTTGATAACCAAATTCATCAGCAACAATGGTTAAAGTTTCTGCATCTAGACGTTGGTTAATGGAAACAAACATACCTAAACTCATACAAGTCGCGATAATTTGTGTAACAGCCACATCCATTAAGTTAGCAAGTTCGTTTGCCGTTACAAATTCTGTAACACGCAACACTTTTGCTTGCATTTCTCTTTCTAATGCTTCCTCCTCCGCGTTAGTTGCGACATCGTCACGTTTTTGACGTCTCAACTTCGCACGTTGAGCAAATTTACCTGACTTACCAGCACCACTTAAGCGCGCTAATGTAGCCTTGATTTGATCTTGGATTTCCTTTTCAGTAGGCTCTTCTTTTGGTACATTAGGTCCATTACTTCTATTGTTGAAGGCTGGACGACCTTTATTTGCACCTGGACCTCCTGGACGGTTATGATGTCCTCCTGGACCTCCCGCTGGACGGTTTTGATTATTTCCTCCTGGACCTCCTGCTGGGCGGTTTTGATTATTCCCTGCTGGATGATTTCCACCAGTACGATTTGGATGATTTCCACCACCTTGGTTTGGACCTCCAGTACGATTTGGATGGGTACCACCACCCTGAGGCGGAGTTCCTGTATTGTTCGTACGTTTACGTTTACGCTTATGATCATTACCAGTAGCACTTGAAGAAGATGCTACAGGCTTATCGCGATGAGAAGGTCTTGCCGTAGGCAATTCAATCTTACCAATTACTTTTGGACCTGTTAATCTCTCTGCTTTAGCACTAATAACCTCATCTGCAGGATTAACTTTTTTCACTTCCTTTACAGGAGTTTCAACCGGTGCTTTCACAGCAGGTTTTTCATTTTTTGGCTTTTCTTCTACCACTTTCTTCTCTTGAACTTTAGGAGCTTCAGTTTTAACTTCAACTTTTTGAGGTGCAGCAATGACAACCTTAGGTGCTTCTGGCGCTTTCTCTTCTATTTTTTGTGCTTCCACTATCGGAGCTTTAGGAACTTCTACTTTACGCTCTTCTTTTACGATAGGTTTTGGAGCTGTAGGAGTTGCTTCTTTAACTACCTCAGGCTTCTTCTCCACTTCCTTTGGAGTTTCAGCTTTCACTTCTGGAGTTTCCTCTTTCTTAGGTTTAGATCCTCTTTTCAAAGCATCTAAATCAATTTTACCCACAACCTTCATACCTCCAGTGTGTGTATTTGATGAATTTTCCTTTGCCTCAGAACCCGTTACCTTTTCAACTGGATTCTCTTTTTTATCTGCATTAGATTCTTCTCTTGTATTTACCGCAGCATTTTTTATCAAAATATCTTTTGAAGCTGCAGTTTCTTCATAATCGTCATTTTTAGATGATTCTTTAGGAGAAGCGACTGGCGACTCATCACGACGAATTTTGCCAATCACAATTTGTTTAGCTTCATCTTTCACGATCTTGTCACCTTGAAACTCTTTCAACAGCACATTGTACATCTCTCCGGATAGCTTAGTACCAGGTTTGGCGTCGACGTCATACCCTTTTTTCACTAAACAATCTACGGCAGTAGATATGCCAATATTGAGTTCCTTTGCTGCTTTAAGCAGGTTTGTACCTTTTCCTTCAGTCATCTATTATTTTAACTAATTAAATATTTAATACAAAAATATGTTTTTTTTACATCTCTATAACAATTAAATTCGAAATAGAGATGAAAATAAATTATGTGGCTTCATTTTATTCAAATTCAGCCTGTAAAATACGTAAAATGTCTTTTACCGTATCTTCTTCCAAGTCAGTCCTTCTAGACAACTCTTCTTCTGTCAATGCCAATACTGAACGTGCTGAATCTAAACCTACACGTTTCAATGCATCAATTACCCAGCTTTCGATTTCATCGCTGAATTCTTCGATATCCACATCTTCATCAAACTCGTCATTCTCACGATAAACATCGATCTCATAACCTGTCAATTTACCTGCCAATTTGATATTGTGTCCACCACGACCAATTGCCAAAGAAACTTGATCAGATTTTAAATACACTGCAGCCGTCTTATTTTCTTCATCAATCTTGATTGAGCTAATACGAGCTGGGCTTAATGCACGTGTAATGTAAAGTGAATGATTCGTTGTAAAGTTGATTACATCGATATTTTCATTACGCAATTCACGAACGATACCATGAATACGAGATCCTTTCATACCCACACAAGCACCAACAGGATCAATACGATCATCATAAGATTCTACTGCCACTTTAGCACGCTCTCCTGGTTCGCGAACGATTTTCTTAATCGTAATCAAACCATCAAAAATCTCAGGAACTTCCAGTTCAAATAAACGTTGTAAAAATTCTGGAGCAGTACGAGAAATAAGAATCTTAGGATTATTATTCATCATATCCACTTTATAAACGACTGCACGAATGCTATCACCTTTCTTAAAATAATCTGCAGGAATTTGTTCTGTCTTCGGTAAAATTAATTCATTACCGTCATCATCTAACACAAGCAATTCTTTTTTCCAGATTTGATAAACCTCGCCGATCACCAACTCCCCTTCACGGTCTTTATACTTTTTGAAAACTTCGTCTTTCTCCAATTCCAAAACTTTTGAAACCAAAGTTTGACGGGCTGCTAAAATAGCACGACGACCAAAACTCTCTAACGTTATCTGTTCAATATAATCATCGCCAACTTCTAAATCAGCATCAAATTTCTTCGCTTCTGTTAATTCAATTTCAAGATCATCATCTTCCGAAAATTCATCTTCAACAACAACGCGTGTTCTCCATATCTCTAAATCTCCATTATCAGGATTTACGATAACATCACAGTTTTCATCTGTACCAAAACGTCTACGGATCATACTACGAAATACTTCTTCTAAGACAGAAATAACCGTAGGTCGGTCAATGTTTTTAAACTCTTTAAACTCTTGGAAAGAGTCAATCAAATTGATATTGCTGCTCATTTTTATTTAAATGAAATTAACACCTTAGTTGCTTTTATTTGTTCAAAAGGTATAATGCGAGCAACCTGCTCCGCTTTTTTACCTTTTTCTTTTATTGTTTCTTCAATTGTTATCTGTGCATCCTCAACGGCTAACAATGTACCTTCCGTTTTTGTACCATCATTTAACTTCACTTGCACATTGCGTCCAATATTTTTCTCATATTGCCTTTGATTAACAAAATTAGCATCTAGCCCCGGAGAAGAAACTTCAAGACGATAAGCTTTCTCTACTGTCCCCTCTTCTTCCAACTGAAATCCGACAAATTTACTAACCTGTACACAATCATCGATACTAATTCCCTGATCACCATCTAGCAAAACTTCCAACACGCTGTTCGGATGAAATTTAACACTTACAATAAACAAATCATCGCGATCTGCTAATTTTTCTTGGACGAGTTCGATAACTCTTTTCTCTACATTTTGCATATTCTTTCGAAAACGAATAAAAATACTGAAATCAATGAATTAAAAAAGGGGGCATACGTTGCCCCCTTCCTCTCAGATAAGACAAAGGTAAATATTTTTTTTCAACTATCAAAATATAGATAAAAAAGATCCATCAAAAATGGTCCTCTAACCCTTATCTACAACCGAATTAATTGTTTTTTGCATTTCTGCCATCATGCTTGTCAAAGTCTCCATAGAAGGTTCATTACTAGGTTCCGGAAGCGTTGTACTAATAAACGCTTTTGCTTTCCAAACTTCCATAATATCACTCGCTTCTACCCAATATGGATCGTAGCTCTTATTATCAGAAACTAACTTCAGACCTTTATCTTCTTTAAATTTAAATGCTATTCGCTTGTAGACAACCCCCTCATCTTTTGAAACGACAATATAGGTCTGCCCTGGCTTAATATCATTCCAGTTCTCCACATATTCTGCGACGACAATAGAACCACTAGCCAAAGGACGCATCGAATCACCCTTGATTTCAAAAGCCCGATAGGTTCCTTGATTGAACATAGGTAACGAAAATTTCGGTAACGTTGCAACATATTCCGGATCAGCATAACCATTCATATAGCCAGCGCTCGCTTTTACTGGAACCAACTCGATATTTTCGCGGTCAAGCCCGTCAACGGTAACACTAAGTACCCGTAAATTAGAAGCATTACTTTTAGGAGCCCGTTTCCATTTTTCATTTATCTCATCATTAGCAAGCTCATCCATTGAAAGGTCATAAAACTCTGCTATTTTTTTTAGTAACTCATATTTTGGCTCTGCCCGATCTTCTTCATACGCCCCTACAGAAGCACGTTTTATCTCCATTAAGTCAGCAAACTGCTGTTGTGTAAGCCTTTTCGTTTTTCTTAAAAACTTAAGATTGGAAGCTATGTTTGGCATATTTTTTTAATTTTAATTTTTAATATCTAAAAATATTAGTATTATTGTGCCAATAAAATTAGTAAAAATTATACAAATAACCAAATTTATTAGCTCAAAACATGAAATCACACACATTATACATCATTACGGACAGCAACAGACAGTTCTTAAATGTAGATATCACATCAGACTTTAACCGGGCGATGAACGAAATAAAAAGCAGCAGCAACATTTTCTTTCCCAATGGCCCACACTTAACTCGTGTCGTTTATATGGAAAAATTTGATTGTCAGGAACACGCTGAAAAAAGACAATTTGAATTAAATCACTTTACACGGATGCAGAAGGAGAAGCTCATCAGAAAACAAAATGCGAATTGGAACAACCTATGTCCAACTAATATGGATACTTCCAAAAAAAAATCGGTTGTTTATACTTCATAAACAACCGATTTAAAATTTTTAAGAGAACGTATTAATCACCAAAACCTAGTGAATCACGCGGTCTTATTGCCGCTGCATCATTATGGGTAGATAAGACGTCAGAAGCATCATCATCTCCAGAAGTCGATAACCCTTCTTCTTGAGTTGTACCACCATTTTGCACATCTTCCAGACCATCGATTAATATCTCATCATCTACAGCGGTCGAATCTGAGACAACCTCTTCACGAGGCGGACGAGGAGTTTCACACTTATACTTCTTTGTAATTTCCACAGTTGGAGCAGGAAATTTACCCTGCGTATAGCCTAACTGCTTATCCTTATAAACAGATTCCATAAATAAACCAAAAATTGGTAGCGCAGTTTTAGAACCCTCACCGGTCTGCGAATTTTTAAAATGGATATTTCGATCGTCACAACCGACCCACACCGCAGTTACCAGATCTTTGGTAACACCCATGTACCACCCATCTACATACTCCGAAGAAGTACCCGTTTTTCCACCAATCTCATTTTCCTTATCAAAAAGATCATACTCCCATAATGCCTGTGAAGTTCCTCCCGGCTCTTCCATTCCTCCGCGAAGCATATAGGTCATCAACCATGCATCTTGTTTATCCACTACCTGCTTACGTTCAGGTTTAAAAGTTGCAATCACTTTTCCGTCATAATCTTCTATTCGAGAAACAAGAATAGGTGTTACACGTTCACCGTGATTCATCATTGTAGCATAACCATTTACCATTTCAAAAACTGAAACATCATTTGGCCCCAAACCGATCGACGCCACAGGACTCAATTTACTTTCAATTCCAACTCGATGTGCCGCTTCAACAATTTTATCAGCCCCTACTTTCTCTGTCAGTTGAACTGTAATCGAATTTACCGAACGCGCCATGGCCCAACGCAATGACATATCCCGATAGCTAAAATTCCAGTCAGCATTTTTAGGCTCCCAGACTTCAATTGAATCTCCTTTATCAATCTTAATGGTTACGGGCTTATCTTGAATCTGATCACAAGGTGTCATACCGGATTCCAATGCTGCTAAATAAACAAAAGGTTTGAATGTAGAACCTGCCTGTCTTTTAGATTGATTAACATGATCATATTTAAAAAACTGATGATCGATACCTCCTACCCACACTTTAATTTCAGCAGAATACGGATCCATACTCATCACACCCGTATTTAACATAGTTACATAGTATTTGATCGAATCAACAGTGGACATCTCTACTTTTTCACGCATCCGCTCTCCTTTCCAAGAAAATACTTCCATTTCTTTTTTACGGTTCAAGTAGAAATCAATACTGTCAGTACGTTGATCATATTTTTTTACCAAAAATTTATAATAGTCTGTCTTTTTAACCAAGTTTTCAATAAATCCAGGAATTACCTTACCAGACAAATCACGCCACGGCTCTTCACTACCCCATGCATTCTTCAATCTCCGTTGCAATACCTGCATCTGCTTAGCAACAGCTTCCTCGGCATGTTTTTGAAGCTTTGAATTGATTGTAGTATAAATCTTTAGACCATCCTTATAGATATCCATATCATTTTCATCAGCCCACTTCTCCAGCCAACGCTCTACCGCTGCCCGTAAATAAGAATCTTCACCCGCATGTATATCTTTGTTCTCCGTACGTAATACCAATGGCTCCTTTGACAACTGATCAACCTGAGTTTGATCAATATACTTTGCCTTCTCCATTTGAGTTAAAACGACATTTCGGCGCTCACGCGATTTGTCTAGATTACGCATAGGATTATAAATTGTTGTTCCCTTCAGCATACCCACTAATACCGCAGCTTCATTGATGCTAAGTTCACTTGCATTTTTACTAAAATAACGTCGTGCAGCCGTTTGGATACCATATGAATTATTACTGAATGAAACGGTATTTAAATACATCGTTATAATTTCATTTTTTTCATATCGTGACTCCAATTTATAAGCGGTCATCCATTCCTTAAACTTGGTTACAATTAAACCAACACCAGGTATTTTACCAAGAAGACCACCCGATTTATTATAGCGTGTACGATATAAGTTTTTTGCCAATTGTTGCGTAATTGTACTAGCCCCTCTTCTATCTCCAGATAAAGTAGAAACAATACCAGATCCGAGACCTAAAAAATCAACTCCGCTATGTTTATAAAAGCGAACATCCTCTGTAGCCACCAGCGCATTGATCACATTTTTAGATATGCTGTCAAAAGCCACTGGATTACGGTCTTCATCAAAATAACGACCTATCAAAACACTATCTGCAGTATACAATTCGGTCGAGATATTAACACTGGGCATCGTAATATCCTTTTTTGTAGGCGAGTAGCCAAATAGCCCCAAAAAGTTAAGCTGTATAGCACAAACAAGGACGATTAAAAAATATATAGCAATTGCTATATAGCGTATATATTTATTCTTAATACGTTTAAACATATGGTAAAGGTCTAAAAATGTTTTGTGAAAACAAGCAAAAAAAATAGCTTTTACATGTCATAAAGAAGAATTAACGAAATTTAACATTTCATTATTCCAATTCTGATAATTAGGAGTATAAGATTATAGATAGCTACAAAAATTATACCCAAATACCTTTTCCATGTATTTTTGTTTCTTAAATCAATATAATTTATATAAATTTATATTCGAATTAGTCATAGAAAAACATGTTAAAGCAAACCTTACAACAAAAGTTATTACAAAAACTATCTCCACAGCAGATTCAGTTTATTAAACTTTTACAGGTTCCTACAGTCTCTTTGGACGCACGCATTAAAGAAGAATTAGAGGAGAATCCAGCACTTGAGGACGGCAGTTTAGCAAACATGGCCGAACCGAACGAAGAATACCCAGATCGCGATCCAGATGAGAGTTTTGATAGTGAAGAAAGCTTCGACAGCGATGAGTTCAACGTAGATGAATATATCCAGGAAGATGATTATACTGATTACTCCAACAACTATAATTATACTGACGAAGATGATGATAAAAAAGAGATTCCCATTGCTGTACAAGATTCATTTTTTGAGAAATTACAACAACAGCTCGATTTACTAGCCTTAGATGACCGTGATTTCTTAATCGGTCAGCAAATTATTGGAAGTTTAGATGATGACGGATACCTACGTCGTCCCATATTAAGTCTCATTGATGACCTTGCGTTTTCTCAAAATGTTATCGCTACTGAAAGCGAAGTATTAGAAATGTTAAAGGTTATTCAAGATTTTGAACCGGCAGGTATCGGAGCTCGTGATTTACAGGAATGCTTGCTGATACAATTACAAAAGAAAGATCAAAATAATCCAACCATCATTCAGGCAACTAAAGTTGTAAAAAATTATTTGGATGAATTTACCAAGAAGCATTATGATAAACTTGAAAAATCGCTAGGGTTAACCTCAGATGATCTTAAAAATATTGTAAATGAAATTCTAAAATTAAATCCAAAACCAGGTGATTCAGGAGCTGTTGCAGGTAAACAGTTACATGTCATTCCCGATTTTCACATCATTAACAACGATGGAGTACTTCATCTAACATTAAACGGACGAAATGCACCAGAACTACGGGTGAGTCGTTCTTACCAGAACATGTTCGAACATTATGAGAAATCCGATCAAAAGGATAAAAAAATGAAAGAAGCTGTTCAGTTTGTAAAACAGAAACTCGATTCTGCGAAATGGTTTATTGATGCGATCAAACAAAGACAGCAGACATTGCTAAAAACAATGAATGCCATCATGGAGTATCAGTATGACTACTTTTTAACAGGTGATGATGTTAAGCTTAGACCGATGATATTAAAAGATATTGCCGATCGCATAGGTATGGACATCTCGACCGTATCCCGTGTTGCCAACTCAAAATATGTACAAACAGAATTTGGGACATTTCTTCTTAAATCATTTTTCTCTGAAGCTATTCAAACAGAATCTGGAGAAGAAGTATCCAATAAAGAAGTTAAAAAGATCTTAGAAGAATGCATCGCAAATGAAGATAAACGCAAACCTCTTGCTGATGAAAAGCTGACCGAAATCTTAAAAGATAAAGGTTACAATATCGCTAGACGTACCGTTGCAAAATATCGCGAAGCACTCAATATACCTGTTGCACGTTTACGTAAAGAATTATAATAACTAAAAGGCCACCTATAAAGTGGCCTTTTACTTATCATTTCATCTCATTTTTCTCCTCTATTCAATTAGATTATTATCTTTGTGTTTGAAAATAAAAAAAACAGCAGCAAATCACTTTTTTTTATACTTAGTTTCTTGTCAAGAATAGAATCACTGACATTGGATTTAGCTAAAATGACTGTCGCACGCATATAATATATAAAGTTCTATCCGTAAGAATCATGATTAATCCGTATCTTTTATAGATAGATGCTAAAAATATTATTTTATTAATACGCTATTTTTTACAATCAAATTAAACTGTTATAATTTAAGTACACACAACCCTTACTATAATATTTTTTTAAAAGACGAATGAGAGCAACAAAAATTGTTACCCTTACAGCCTTACTAGCGACCTTAGCCTGTGCCACAAAAGCGCAAGAACGAGATGATAGAGCTACTATCTTAAATTTCAAAGGAATTCAATTCCATAGCAAAGATTCCCTTTTCTACACAAACTTCAGATTTAGAATGCAAAACCGTGCCGGTTTCACAGAAAAATTAGACGGAGAAAAGAACGGAGAATGGGATGCGCGTGTACGTAGACTTAGAATGCGGGTCGATGGTTACATCTACACGCCTAAGATTAGCTACTCATTACAATTAGCTTTTACAAGAAGTGATCAAGATTTCGATGAAACCGGTATTCCAAATATTGTACGTGATGCCGTTGTATTCTATAACTTTACTGACGATTTCTACATCAGTTTCGGTCAAAACAAATTACCAGGAAATAGGCAACGCGTCAATTCATCTGGACAGCTCCAGTTTGCAGATCGTTCCTTAGTGAATACCAGGTTTACCTTAGATCGTGATTTCGGTATGAGTGCCAATCTGAGTAAAAAAATTGGCGAAGTACCTATTAATGCAAAAGTTGCTATATCAACAGGTGAAGGCAGAGCTGCAAGCGGAACAGATGGAGGCTTATCTTACACAGGTAGGGTAGAATTTTTACCATTCGGCAATTTTGAAAATGGAGGCGATTATTCCGAAGGGGACATAGAGCGTGAAGAAACACCAAAACTATCTATTGGGGGAGGTTACAGCTTTAACGACAGAACAACCCGTATAGGTGGTCAAACGGGTAAATATGTTGAAAATCCTTTTACTTTAAAGACCAGCTTTATAGATGCAATTTTTAAATATCAGGGTTTTGCTTATCAAGCCGAGTATATGCGTCGTGATGTCGACAATCCAATGAACATCGATTTACAGGGAAATACCGCCTATGCTTATAAAGGTTTTGGAGTTAATCAACAGATGTCTTACCTGATGAATCATGGATACGAGGTCGTAAGCCGCTATACCTTTGTCCAACCTCACAAAGATATTCGGGCATATGAAAAACAAACAGAAATTATTGAAGCTGGTATTAACAAATATATGAAAGCACATCGCTTAAAATTTAATTTGAGTGGTAATTATACTTTTAAAGATGGTCAATTTGACAATGCCGATCAAAAGAACTCCTGGGGGTTTCTATTTCAGGTTGAGTTAGGAATTTAACGATAAAAAAGGTTCAGTTTTAAACAACTGAACCTTTTTTATCTTTTATTACTCTTCATCCAACTCTTCGAATTTTTGTAAATCAGATTCAGCGCCTACTTTATCACCTAAAGATTCCCGTATTGCAGCACGATACTGATAAAGATCTGAATAGTAAGGATTCAAGTCTATAGCACGATTATAATCCAACAAAGCCTCTTCCTGCTTTCCTATACGTTCGAACATATCTGCGCGAAGTACATAAGGATAAAAATCATCCTTCATTAAGGCGATCAATTTAGAATAATCGACGATAGCATCTTCAAATTTCCCTAATCTTTCAAAAAGCGAAGCCCGCTCCTCATATATGGCAGTATGTTCAGGATTCAGAGAGGCTGCTTTTCTATAATCCTCAAGTGCGGCGTCATGTTCGTGTAGACATTCCAATAACTTTGCTCGTAAAATATAAGCAGAAACACAATTTTCATCAATTGATAAAGCTTGATTACAATCCTCAAGGGCTTCTATATACAACGTTAATTTGCTGTAGATTGCCGCACGGTAAACATACCATTCTGCTTGATTATCCGCCATATTGATTCCTTGAGAATACAAACGAATAGCTTTTTGATAATCATAAATGTGTACATACTCCAAAGCGAGCTTCGTTAAGACATCTAATCGTTCTGGATCTTGTTCCCAAGTGCTTTCCAATTCCTGAAGTTCCAGCTGATCCACTTTAAGGGTTTCTAAATAGGAAAGATGCTCATGCCACTCTAGCAGACTGTGATAATTGAAATCGAGACGTTTTGCGACTTGATAATCATAAAAAGCTCCCTCATCATCATCTAAACATCGATTCAGTACACAGCGACAGGCATAAAAATAAGGTTCTTTGGGGAAATCAGTAATCGCATTTGAATAAATCTGAATAGACTTATCAAAATCTCCTTTCATAAAATAGCATAATGCCAAATAACTATATCCTAATGCTGTTACCTGGACTTTTTGAGCTTCATAAAGATATTTTGTTGCATCATCATGACCGGCTTGCATACTTAGCATACCTTTTAACAAAAGTGACGCAACAGGTTCCAATCCCTTAGCAACGTCCAATTCACTCAAAATATCTCGATACTCTTCTTTTATGTTAATATTAAAATTTAAAAGCTCCCGGATCGGTAAATATGCAAAACTAGCGAGTAAAGTAGTAGTCCCTCCCTTTACACTAAAATCTACTCTAATCCGCTCCTCACTAAATAATTTTCGAAGTATATGTTGAATCTGTTGCATATACAAAGGTACAAGGATGTATAGCAAAACAGAAATATATTTCGCTATTCCATTTATTCTGCAAATGAAAAACAAATATTCCTACAAAACGAAAAGGCTTAAACTATCAGTAGTTTAAGCCAGTTCTATTTTCATAGGGTAGTTTTAGACTAATTCGTCACTATATACATAGCGAATCTCCTCTCTGAGATTATAGCGTGAAGACATCACTTCACCATATGCACCAGCGGTACGTATAGCAACAAGATCTCCTCTTTTCGATAATGGCAATGTGACCTCTTTTCCAAAGCAATCGGAGCTTTCGCAGATAGGCCCTACAACATCATAATTGATAAGTTCTGTTGCATTTGCATCTCCAAGCTTTTCTATTTTATGAAAAGCCTGATATAATGCAGGTCGCATCAATTCAGTCATACCTGCATCTAATATTAAAAAGTTCTTCTTAACACCATTCTTTACATAAAGTACTTTACTGATTAAAGAACCACATTGCGCAACTAATGCACGCCCTAACTCAAAATGGACTTCCTGTTGTGGAGTTCTTTCTAAGAATTTATCAAAAATATCAAAATATGCTTCAAAATCAGGAATTGCATTCGTATCTGGGTTATGGTAATCCACTCCCAGTCCACCTCCAACATTTAAAACTTTGATGATGACACCACGTTCTTCAAACCAATTTTTCCATTCATTCACTTTCACACATAGGCTCTTGAATACATTCATATCTGTTATTTGAGAACCGATATGAAAATGTAAACCAATAAGCTCGATATTCTCACACTTCCGTATCACAGCTGCAGCTCTTTCAAGCTCCGCATTTGTAACACCAAATTTATTCTCATCTAATCCCGTTGTGATATAATGATGGGTATGTGCATCTACATTAGGATTAATACGTAATGCTACTTTAGCTTTTCTTCCCTGAACAGCAGCCAACTCATTGATCACCTCCAATTCCTGAATAGACTCGACATTGAAAGCAAAAATATCGTGCGCTAAAGCAAGATTAATTTCCTTATCAGACTTACCTACACCAGCAAAAGTGATCATTTTTGCATCAAACCCCGCATTAATAGCCTGTTGCACCTCATTTCCACTTACACAATCTGCTCCAAAACCTTTACTTTGGATCATTTCAAGCAAACGGCTGTTGAAATTTGATTTCAAAGCAAAATGCACATGGAATCCACGCTTACTGGAAGCGGCATAAGCCGCATCCAACGTTTCTTCCAAAACGTTCAGGTCGTAGTAATAAAAAGGAGTTTCCTTTCCTACGAACTGACTCTCTATATTTTCGTTTTTCATTTTGGTTATTTCAATTAAAATAAACGGTTGTGTAACGAGCGTAATGCTTCCACTTTATGATCCGTGTCCAACAGAACTGATACATTATAATCCGAACCTCCATATGAAATCATTCGGACCGGTAAGTGTTTTACAGCATCCAATACTCGGGCCGCATACCCATGTGTATTCAAGTCAAAATCCCCTACCACACACACGATGGTTTGATGTTCATCCACCGACACAGTCCCAAAATCTTCGACCTCTTTAATAATATCCTGTAGATTTTTCGTATCGTCTATCGTTACAGAAACAGCAACCTCCGATGTTGTAATCATATCAATTGGTGTCTTATAACGTTCAAATATTTCAAATACACGACGTAAAAAACCATAGGCCAAAAGCATACGTGAAGAATGAATATGAATAGCTGTGATTCCATCTTTAGCGGCTATTGCACGAATACTACCCTTTTGACCACCTTCTTTACTAATAAGAGTACCTTTAGCCTGAGGATCCATCGTATTCAACAAGCGAACGGGAACATTATATTTTTGAGCAGGAAATACCGATTGCGGATGTAAAATTTTTGCACCGAAATAAGCTAATTCTGCCGCTTCGTCAAAACTCAAATGCGCAATTGGGGTTGTATTTTTTACGATTCTCGGATCATTATTATGCATTCCATCGATATCGGTCCAGATCTGAACCTCTTCAGCTCCAATCGCAGCACCGATTAATGATGCAGTATAATCCGATCCTCCACGACGTAGATTATCTACCTCACCAAAAGAATTACGGCAAATAAAGCCCTGCGTTATAAACAGCGTATTATCAGGATAATTGTCAAGCAAAGGAGTCAATTTCTCTGTTATATAGTCTACCACAGGCTCATTATCCTCGTCAATCTTCATAAAATCTAATGCCGGTAATAATACGGATGGAACATTTATTTCTGTTAGATGAAAATGGAATAAAGCAGTTGACATCAATTCCCCCTGTGCCAGAATGATCTTATCTTCTACAGGAGTAAAAATCTCATGTGCAAAACTTTCAATAAAATTAAAATGCGAATCGATTAAGCTCTTGCCGTTTTTATATCCAGCTTCAGTTTTGAACAATTCCTTAATGAGGTCTTCGTACTTGTCTTTATGCTTCTTTATTAATTCCTTCGCCAAGTTCTTATCATCTGCAAGATATGCTTGACCAATTTCTACTAAAGCATTTGTTGTCCCAGACACAGCTGACAACACCACAACTTGACGCTCAGAAGGGTTTACAATATCTAACAACCCTTTGATGCGCTCTGCACTACCGACAGATGTACCACCAAATTTTAAAATTTTCATACTGAATTACATTATATTTAAATTTTGCCGTGAATATAGGCAATTACTTAGTTTTTTTGCAAAAAAATGCGGCACAAATACATAATGTTTTTGTGCCGCATCATTTCATTATGCGGAAGATTACTTCTTAAGATTCTCGATAATCAATTGTGCCAATTCAACACCGATACGTTCTTGCGCTTCATTTGTTGCGGCACCAATATGTGGTGTCAAAGAAATTTTTGGATGTTTCAAAATCTCCAATCTCGGAGTAGGCTCATTGTCAAAGACATCTAATCCCGCAAAAGCTACCTTACCAGAATCCAAGGCTTCAATTAAAGCAAGTTCATCAATTACACCACCACGGGCAGCATTAACTAAACCAACTTGATCTTTCAACAATGCAAATTCAGCTTTACCTATTGCTGGCTTATCTAAGAAAGGAACATGTAAAGTAATAAAGTCAGAAGTTTTCAATAAATCTTCCATTGACACTTGATCTACTGGTAATTCCACCTCAAATCCTTGAGTCAGGGATAAAGTTAAAGTTTTAGGCCCATCAGCTAGATCATAATACACAATATCCATCCCAAGACCTAATCCAATCTTCGCTGTCTCACGTCCAATACGTCCAAAACCAACCACACCCAATGTTTTCCCTCTCAGTTCAGTTCCGCCTGCATACGCTTTTTTCAAAGCACCAAACTTACTCTCCCCAGATAAAGGCATTTGACGGTTTGAATCATAAAGGAAACGTACTCCATTTAATAAATGAGCAAATACCAATTCTGCAACTGATAAGGAAGAAGCAGCTGGTGTATTCAACACCGCTATTCCTTTGGAGCGTGCGTAGTCGACATCAATATTATCCATGCCGACGCCACCACGTCCGATCACTTTTAGGTTTGGACAAACATCAATTAAGGCTTGTCTAACTTTCGTTGCACTACGTACCGTAATGGCATCGTAAGCTTGTAATTTTTCCGCTAATTCTTCCTGCGGAATATGATTTGTATCTACTTCAAATCCGGCATCCTCCAAAAGTTGTTTTCCAGCTGGATCGATACCATCATTTGCTAATATTCTCATGATATAATTTCGATTTTATTTTTTCAATTCTTCAAACTCTTTCATTGCATCTACCATAGCATTGATGCTTGTTATCGACAATGCATTATAGATTGATGCTCTAAAACCACCAACTGAACGATGACCTTTAATACCGATCAGTTCACGTTCTTTAGCTAAAGCCAAGAACTCAGCCTCTAATTCTGCAGAATCCATGACAAAAGTAACATTCATACGAGAACGATCTTCTACGGCAGCAGTTCCTTTGAAGAATGGGTTACGATCAATTTCATCATACAACGTACGTGCCTTAATAATATTCTCTTGTTCAATAACCGCTACACCACCTTTTGCTTTCAACCAGCGTAGGTTAAGAAGAGATACAAAGATGGAGAAAACAGGCGGCGTATTGTACATTGAATCTGCCGAAATATGTGCAGTGTAATCCAAAATAGATGGAATAACACGTCCCGTTTTACCTAAAATTTCATCTTTAACGATTACTAAAGTAGCGCCTGCAGGACCCATATTTTTTTGTGCTCCCGCATAGATAAGATCAAAATCACTCACATTAATCTCACGGCTCAAAATATCCGAAGACATATCAACGACAATTGGCGCACTTGATGCTGGAACATCAAATACTTCAGTTCCGTAAATTGTATTATTTGACGTATAATGAAAATAAGCTGCATCAGCAGGAACAGTATATTGCTTTGGAATATAGGTGTAATTTTTATCGCTCGATGATGCAACTACCTCTACATTTCCAATCTTCTTTGCTTCTTTAATTGCTTTTGAAGCCCATACACCAGTATCCAAGTAAGCTGCTTTACCATTTTCAGGCAACAAGTTTAACGCTACCATTGCAAATTGTAAACTTGCACCTCCCTGTAGGAACAAAATAGAATATCCTTGCGGCACATTTAACAATTCGCGAACCAATTTAGTTGCTTCATCCAAAACTGCTTCGAATTCTTTGGATCGATGCGAAATTTCTAAGATGGATAAACCAGTATTATTAAAATCAATTACAGCTTGTGAAGCTTCTTGAAAAACTTCCTTTGGCAGAATGCAAGGACCTGCTCCAAAATTATGTTTCATCGATATATAGTTTGTTTTTTTTATACTTTTCTACGGTTCGACTAAGCAATCGTTTGCTTTCCGAAGATCAAAGGTACAAGTTTTCTTACTTAAATTTCAACAAAAAATCAATATTAATGAAATTTAGAAAAAAGTAACACCGAAATGATAAAAAGATAACATAAAATACTTGAAAAAACATTAAAAATGATATTATGTCTAACCTATAATAAGATCACTTTCCACGCTTGCTCAACCTCTCCTCTTTTTAATAACATCTGTGCATAAAGCTGTAAATGTGTCAAACGACTATTTTCATCACCAATAAATGCATTAAGGAGATCGAAAATCTCTGGTTCGTCACGGATAGTATCAATCTCAATATCATCTGGTAATTGTTCAACACGAAGTAACTGCTGTAATTCTTCCTCTGTAAATACAGAAGAAACTTTAACAAACGGTGGTAAATCTGAAAATTGCATATAAAAAAAGCTGACCTTTAAATAAAATTCAAAGGTCAGCTTTATCTAGCATATTCAAAATAGCTATTATAACTTTTCGATCATACGATCCGCAAATTCACTTGTTTTCACGAGCGTTGCATCTTCCATTAAATTATAAAAATCAACTGTTACAGTTTTGGCTTTAATTGTTTCGCTCAATGCTTTAACTATAGCATCCGCCACTTCTTGCCATCCCATATATTCGAACATCATCACACCACTTAAAATTACCGAAGAAGGATTCATTGTATCGGTATTTGCAAACCGGGGTGCGGTTCCATGCGTCGCCTCAAAGACAGCATGCCCAGTATTATAATTGATATTTGCCCCAGGAGCAATACCAATACCCCCAACAATAGCAGCAAGGGCATCTGAAATATAATCGCCATTCAAATTCAATGTAGCAATAACAGAATAATCACGCGGATTTAGTAAAATCTGTTGCAGAAAATTATCTGCAATGACATCTTTGATCAACAGTTTACCAGCAGCCAGGGCTTCCTGTTGCTCAGCATTAGCTGCAGCATCCCCTTTCTCCGCTTTAGTCCGTTCCCATTGACCCCAGGTATATGTTTCCTTAGCAAATTCTGTCTCGGCTAATTCATAACCCCAATTTTTAAAAGCCCCCTCTGTAAACTTCATAATATTGCCTTTATGAACCAAAGTCACGGAAGGTAATTTATGCGCTAAAGCATGTTCAATAGCTGCACGTACAAGCCGTTTAGAACCTCTTTCCGAAACCAATTTAATTCCCACCCCCGTATCATTCGAAAAATTATAATCGACATGAAGTTGAGTACGAAGAAAATCTTGAATTTTAGTAGCATCTGCTGTACCCGACGCAAATTCAATACCTGCATAAATATCTTCCGTATTTTCACGAAAAATAACCATATTAACATATTCCGGATGCTTAACAGGTGATGGAACACCCTCATACCACTTTGTAGGACGTTGGCAAACAAACAAATCTAATTCCTTACGCAAGGCCACATTTAGAGAACGGATACCCCCCCCTATCGGCGTTGTTAACGGTCCTTTAATACCCACTAGATATTCTTTCAGTACATCAAGTGTCTCTTCTGGCAACCATGCTCCAGTTTCATCAAATGCCTTCTCTCCAGCCAGTACCTCTTTCCATTCAATTTTCCTTTTACCCCCATACGCAACTTCTACCGCACGATCAAAAACCCGAACCGAAGCACGCCAAATGTCAGGGCCTATACCGTCGCCAATAATAAATGGAATGATAGGCTGATCAGGCACCTGTAGCGGTCCATCCAGAGACTTTGTTATTTTACTTGCCATAGTTCAGTTTATTTATCTTTATTGAACATGTTTCCAATTTCTTTACTAATCTTTCTGAAGATCGGAGCCGCTTGCACATCTTCATATTCATCAATATGTTGATTGTCCACCCGACTCGGAAATACAAGGACCACATTTTCATTCTGATGAATACGTTCCAATTTCTTTGCCAAACCGTCTAAAGAATCACGGTAAGATACCTCACCATAACGCGATGAAACATAAAATAAAAATGCATTATCCTCTCTAAATGACTTTAACCCCTGCATATGATCCCAATCATCATAGATCTTAAAATTAACAGGAACTGAATTTTTAATTTCTTCCAGAAATATTTTAGTGGCCTCTTCAGTACGTTTATCACACACAAAAGTGACCGAAATTGTAAGCTCCTGTCCTAATTTAAGCACTTTCTCTACCCAATATTCAAATCCGAATTCGGATTGGGCCAAAGGTGGTACGAATACAATAATTTTATTATGTGTAATAAAAGGCTTCTTAAATTGACACATCATAACATTTGCAGAAGTACGGTTTAAAATACTTTCAGACTTCTCACCAACAATTTTATCGACAAAATTACTTGCACTTGGCCATCCTAATAGAATACAGTCAGCCATCACCTCTTTTGCACTACGGCTAATTCCACTAGGAATATTATAATCAATCGTAGTAGCAATACTTACTTCGGTTTCACTACCAGAGGCATATTTTACAATATTATCCAAATTTTTACGCGCTATTGCCATATTCTTTTCCGCTTGCTCATTATCCTTAACGACGGAAACAATACTTATTGGATAATGTGATTTTTTGCTTCGCATCAATGTAGCAAAATCCAAAAGCGGTTTCATGTTCTCCATATTTGCTAATGGTATCAGAATATGTTCATCATGTTCCTTCACAATATTGATATGGCTTTCGTCCTGATCTCCATCCATTACTATTTTTTTCGATGCCCCTTCTGTCACAATAGTTGCAACAATACAGGTTACCAAAATCAATAAGATTGTACCATTCAACACATTTTCATCGATAATCTCATTTTTATACCCGACCATGATCACAGCAAGAGTTGCTGCGGCGTGTGAACTACTCAAACCAAAAATAACATTTCGCTGCCCTGAGCTATACTTAAAAACCAATTGGGTCATCCATGCGGCTCCCCATTTACCCAAGATGGCAACAACTGTTAATGTTGCCGCAACAATTAAAGCTTCCGGTCCGCGCAGCAGCACACTGACATCCACGATCATACCTACGCTTATTAAGAAAAACGGAATAAAGATCGCGTTTCCAATAAACTCAATACGATTCATCAGGGCGGACGAATGCGGTATTAACTTATTCAACGCTAACCCTGCAACGAAAGCACCAATAATTGGTTCAAGCCCCGCGATTTCAGACAAGAATGCGGCAAAGAAAACAATTGATAAAATAAAAATATAATGCGAAGTTTTTTCACTTTCAATACGTTCGAAAAACCATTTCGCAATGCGAGGAATGACACCAAACATGATAAAAAGGAAAATTGCGAAAGATACACCTAAAGTAACCCAAAATTCCTGTCCGATATTCCCTTGAGAAGCTCCGGTGATTACTGCCAAAATAATCAGAACAGCAGTGTCCGTTAATATAGTTCCACCTATAGTGATAGCTACAGCTTCATTTTTAGAAATACCATAACTATTTACAATCGGATAAGAAACCAATGTATGAGTAGCAAACATACTGGAAATCAAAATGCTGGCTAAAATACCATAATCCAAAAGATAAAAACAGACCGGGAAACCGATAGCAATAGGAATAATAAACGTGAAAAAACCGAACCATAAACTCTTATGCTTGGTTTTTTTAAACTCATTCATATCCAGTTCCAGACCAGCTATAAACATAATATAAAGCAAACCTATCGTAGAGAAAAGGTCCACTGCAGAGTTTTTCTCCAACCAGTTCAGTCCATGCGGACCAATGACAACACCAGAAATAATCAAACCTATAATGCCCGGAACTTTAATTGAACGTAATAAAATGGGCGATAATAAAATGATAAATAAGACGAGCGCGAAAATGAGTACTGGACTTTTTAAAGGTGCTTCGAAAGCATGCGATAAGTGATCTAATACGTTTCTATTCATAAATATATAAGCTAAATCTAGTATACATTTGAGTAAGATTTCTGGCAGAAATCCCCTTATCAAACTTCTAAAAGTAAAATATTTATTTCGGAACTACAATTAAAGCACTTATTTATTTGAAAGAAATCGCGCGAATTGGGCTGATTTTAGTGATCAATAGAGAAGGGATAAACAAAGCTAACATTCCAATAATTAGTAGCGAAACATTGATTAAAATGATATCCGTCCAAAACAACTTGACAGCTACATAAGAGATGTAATAGGTTTGCTCATCTAATTTGAAAAAATGAGTATAATCTTGAAAGAAATATAAACCCAATCCTATAAAATTACCCAACAATAAACCTAAACCAATTAAATAGAGCGCATTATACATAAAAACACGACGAACTCCATTATTATGAAAACCAAGTGCTTTTAAAATACCGATCATAGAGGTACGCTCTAAAATAGTAATCAGCAAAGCCGAGACCATATTGATGATAGCAACTAAAGTCACTAATATAAAAATAATAGTAGTATTCATGTCCAGAAGATCTAGCCATTGAAAGATATCTGGCACCTGTTCACGGATGCTTATAGCATGCATATCCATTGGGACCAGATCATCAAGCTCATCAGTTGTTTGTTGTAGCTTTGAAAAATCTTGAATACGAACCTCATACCCCCCCACAGCTGTACTATCTAAATTATTAAGTTTACGAATTAAATCTAAAGACCCTATTACATAAACCTTATCCAATTCTTCAGAACCTGAGTTATAAATTCCTTTAATCTCAAATTTTCGCTTACGAATAGGCTGTTGAACGAAATACATAATAAAATCATCACCAACCTTTAGCATCAACCTATTGGCAAGATACTTAGATATCAAAATTTGTTCTCCAGGTCCATCTTTTTGTTTTAGATTTAATGTATCACCCTCGACCAATATCTTTTTTAAATAATTTTGATCATAGCTGATATCAACACCCTTTAATAAAACTCCCTCCACCTCATCGTTAACATTGATAATCCCAGGTTTTGTAGCAAAAGAATTTACACTAACTACATTTGGATGATTTTTAACCGAATCCCACTGTATAGAATCTAAAGCAATGGGTGAGTTTTCATAGGAATTGTTCAGATCGTATCGCAAGACCATGATATCACCAAAAAAACCACGCTGTTTGGCTGTAATTTCCGATTTGAATCCTCGCAATACACCAACAGAGAGAATAATTGCAGCAATTGCCAGAGCTATTGCTCCTATAGTAATGCGCACAATCAATTTGGAAAAAGTTCTTTTTCCTAAAAAAGTGATTCTCTTGGCTAAAAAGTATGGAAAATTCAAGCTTTTAAATTATTTATGTAACTTCGCAAAGTTAAAAAAAAATGTGAAGCAGCCTATTTTATTCCTGTTGTTTCCATCATCTCAGTATTAAAACAACAAAAACATAGTCTATTATGCGCATCATATTCATGGGAACCCCGGACTTTGCCGTCGCTTCATTAGATGCACTTGTGCAATCTGGTGAAAATATTGTAGCTGTCATAACAGCACCTGACAAACCAGCAGGTCGAGGACAAAAACTTCATCAATCTGCAGTCAAAGTATATGCTGAAGCTCATAATATACCCGTATTACAACCTGTCAAATTAAAGGATGCTGATTTTCTAGAAGAATTGCGATCTTACCAAGCAGATTTACAAGTAGTCGTAGCATTCCGAATGCTACCAGAAGCTGTCTGGAAAATGCCTCCTTACGGCACGATCAATGTCCATGCATCGTTATTACCTCAGTATCGTGGCGCAGCACCAATTAACCATGCCATCATCAACGGGGAAGAAGTTACTGGAGTATCCACATTTTTATTGCAACATGAAATTGATACAGGAAGTATTTTACTATCTAAAGAAGTTACAATTGCACCAGATGACAATGCCGGAATTTTGCATGATAAACTGATGCATACAGGAGCTGAAATACTGCTCAAAACTATAGCAGGTTTAAAAAAAAATACACTTACACCAAAAGCACAGAGCAACTTATTAGCGGAAAGTGAATTAAAACATGCACCTAAAATATTTAAAGAAAACTGCCAAATTGACTGGAAAAAGGATGTCGACAGCATTTATAACTTGATTCGTGGCCTAAGCCCCTATCCAGCAGCCTTTACCAGCCTAGATAATAAAGTATTAAAACTATATGCAGTATCCAAAGAATATGCAACCCCAGATATTGCACAGGGAGATTATAAAACGGATGGAAAAACTTATCTTAAATTTGCAGGCAATAACGGCTATATCAGCGTAAAGCAATTACAGATTGAAGGTAAGAAAAAAATGGAAATCATTGACTTCTTAAGAGGATACCGCTTTTAGTCGCTTTGCTCCTCCTCTTTCGTTACCTCAGCCGTATCCGCGACATATTCCATGATATCTGCTGGCTGGCAATGCAATGCATGACAGATAGAAGCCAAAGTATCCAAACGCAATGCTTTGGCTTTTTGATTTTTAATAATCGAAAGGTTTGACAGTGTGATGCCTACCCTAGCACTAAGCTCATTCAATGACATTTTGCGATCGCGCATTACTTTGTCTAAATGTATAATAATTGGCATAATCAAAATTATATGTTTATTGAAAAACATGTATTTCATAAAAAAGTTTTGGTCATCGAAAATTTAATTTCTTGTAGAATCAAATGTATCATTTTTTTTTAGAAATTTAGTTTTTCTATACTATTCTTAGTCGCAATTCCGTTACACAAGCAAAGCGCATTCATTACCAAATGATTACATATTTATTTAGAAGTTCAAACACTATTATGACCGAATTCAGTCATTTTGGAATAATTTTTGTTGCGTTATAAAGTAAATAAAATTCCTCATAATCAACAAGATATAATCACATATCAACAACAAATATTAAAATAATTCGTTTTTATTTTGTATTTTTGCAAACATTTCAGAGAAGAAAGGTATTAATATAATTAATGAGACAGCTCAAAATTACACAATCGATTACCAATCGTGAGTCACAGTCGTTAGACAAGTACTTACACGAAATTGGTAAAGTAGACTTAATTACAGCAGAAGAAGAAGTTGAATTAGCACAACGTATTCGCGAAGGTGACCAAGTTGCCTTGGAGAAATTGACTAAAACCAACTTGCGTTTCGTCGTATCTGTAGCAAAACAATATCAGAATCAAGGATTAACCTTAGGTGATTTAATCAACGAAGGTAACTTGGGCTTAATAAAAGCAGCTAAGCGTTTTGACGAAACAAAAGGTTTTAAATTTATCTCGTATGCGGTATGGTGGATTCGTCAATCAATCCTTCAAGCTATTGCAGAGCAATCTCGTATTGTGCGTTTACCTTTGAACCAGGTCGGTTCATTAAGTAAAATTAGTAAAGCATTCTCTAAATTAGAACAAGAGTATGAACGCGAGCCTTCACCAGAAGAATTAGCAGACATCCTTGAAACAACAGTCGATAAAGTTTCGGATACATTAAGTAACTCTGGAAGACATGTCTCTATGGACGCACCATTCGTGCAAGGAGAAGAAAATACCCTATTAGACGTATTAGAGAATCATGATCCAGATACAGATAGTTCCCTTATCGATGAATCTTTATCTGAGGAAATCAGACGTTCACTGTCAACGCTGACAGAGCGTGAAAGAGAAATAATTGTATTATTTTTCGGACTTGGATCAAACCACCAGTTATCCTTAGAAGAAATCGGTGAAAAATTCAATCTTACCCGCGAACGTGTCCGCCAGATCAAAGACAAAGCTTTACAACGCTTACGTCATACATCTCGTAGCAAGATCTTAAAATCTTATTTAGGTTAATAGTATTAACAGTATTTCTTAGATGCGCAGCCAAAAACTGCGCATTTTTTGTTCTATTAGACTAACACAGTCATTGCTACTCACTGTAAACGTACTGAACACCATTATTTAATTATACCATATTTACTTATTTCTTTGACCAGGTGCAAATGGTTTCGCAGATTTTGCTCCAACAGCTTTCTTGGCTTGTCCAGGAGGTACTTTACCGCTATTTCCAGCAGTTCTCGTTGTATAACATGAGGTTAAAAATACCATACAAATAAGGGGCAATACTAAACAAATCTTTCTCATAATAATTACGTTTTATTATAAAAGACTAATAACGTGCCAAATATACTTTTGCAGACATCCCAGCCCATAGAACACGATATAGTTGTAATCTTACCCTAACTAGCTACACCCAAAACTAAAAAATTCCAATGAGATTTGCTATTGCTATCCTGTTGGAATGTGGGAAACTCGGAGAGTTTTCCATATTTCAATAGGAATTCTATCGGAGTCAATTGTCCCAATGACGAATGCGGTCTTATATTATTGTACATCCAAGCCCATGCATTTGCATATTTTCTAACCTCAGAAAGATTATCAAACATAAAATAATCTAGCACATCCTGTCTAAATGTTCGATTGAATCGCTCAATTAAACTATTCTGAGTTGGTTTTCCAGGCTGAATAAATTCCCATTGCACGTTATTTTTTTCACACCACTGCTGTATTACTATTGCAATAAATTCCGGCCCATTATCTGATCGGATCTTTTCAGGCTTTCCTCTCCATTCAACCAATTTATCCAATTCTCTAACCACTCGTTGTGCAGGAAGACTGGTATCAACAGTTATCGAAAGTGCCTCTCTACTAAAATCATCGATGACGTTCAATGTACGAATTGTTTTGCCACAGGCTAAAGTGTCCTGCATAAAGTCTAAGCTCCAAGTGATATTTGGCCCAATAGGACATAATAATGGTGCTTTTACACGTGTCGGCAAACGTTTCTTGCGTTTGTTCCTCATATTTAGTCGCATAGCAGTATATATCCTATAAACACGTTTATGATTCCACATGTATTGCAACTTGCGCAGTCGATGGTACATCATCCAAAAACCCCAAGTTCGATGCAGTTCTGCAAGGATAGAGAGTTGATCGATGACTTCAGTATCATCCTTTCGCTTAGCGACATAACGATAAACGGAAGTGCTAATATTAAACGATGAACAGGCCTGACGAAGGCTCATCCCGAAATATTCAAGGGCATAACCTACGATCTCTCGCTTCTCGACAGGCCCTAAAGCTTTTTTTCTATGACATCTTTTAAAACAGTATTTTGAAGTGTGAGTTCTGCAACTATTTTCTTGTACTGCGCCAACTCTCGCTCCATATCCTTCATTTGCTTAAGCTGAGAAACTTCCATTCCGGAATATTTACTCTTCCAAGAATAAAAGGTACCCTGACTAATACCGTACTCACGACAGATCTCAGTAACAGACTGACCTGACTCTTGATGCGAGAGAATCTTGATGATTTGTGACTCGCTAAATTTACTTTTTCTCATTACCCTAAATTATTAAATTTACTACAATTACTATCGTAGCTATTTTAAGGGTAGATTACATAGTAATTTAAAAAATTATCCGATTAAAGATAATTCTCCCAACTTTTTAAATTGATCGATATGATCAAATTCATATTGCTTTATTTTACTTTTTATTATTTATAAATTCTTCAAGAAATAGATAGCATATATAACTGAAATCAGGGATTTTTAAATTATAAATTAGCACGATCTTTATAAAATATAAAACAGACAATTTTAACAATAAAAGCAAATATGCAACAAGCAGTTATCCTTTTTATAATATCTATTTTTTTATACAGTTGTTCAAAGGAAACTACCGCATCTAAGATAATAACCATTAAAAAAGATTGGTCTGTATTAGACCTTGAATTTGAGAAATCCACAATTGAAGATTTTATTGTATTTGCATCATCAAAAAACATAGAATTTGAAAGAGATTCTTTATTCTCTTATAGTGAATACGATAGTATAGAATTTTCTAAAGATGACGATTATGAACAGAAAATTTGTTTTACAAATGAACAGCTTGGTTTAAAATTTATTTTCTCTCAACAAAATGAAGGTGAGGATAAGCAGAATGCTAATCATACTTTCGAAAAATATGAAATTTCAAATTTTTCAAAAGTTAAATTTGCAAATGGCCTATTTCCAAAATTTCCATCAAAGGAACGTGATCGAATTTTCGTCAAAGATTCTTTATTAAACAGCATAGATTTGTATGAAGCCTACAGCAAGAATAATTACATTACTGCTGGAGTACAAAAAATAAATGACTCTATTTCTGAACTAAAAATAATTATTGGATCACAAAAAATAAATTAAACGAATAAAAACAGGAAAGAATCAAACCTAATTTTGTTCTTTAAAACCATTCATAAAGTTGCTATTTTCTTTATTTATAATTTCATCATCAAGAGCAGTAATCGTGTGTATTGGAAAAGAAATAAAAACAATCGTCCCAACATTACTGATGTTTTCAAAATAAATTTTACCTCCTACCCGTTGGAGAAGATCCTTACATAATGAAACCCCAAGTCCTGCCCCTGTACCATTAACAGCTTTTCTATGATCCCAACTGTTTCTATTATTAAGCTTTTCAACAGTCGATTCTGGCATATTTATTCCTTCATTTTCTATATATAACAACAATTCATCTCCTTTGATCTCCGAAACCCCTAAAGTAATTTTACCGGCATATTTACAAAACTTGACGGCATTACTAACAATGTTCCTAATGACAAAAGAAAATATATCCCTGCTCATATACAAATAAACATCTTTAGGAAGACTCTCTTCTAAAGAAATATTATTTGACATTAAATCTTTTTGAAATAACAACAAGACATGCTGAATCTGTTGAGAAATATTAAACGTTTCCTTGTTTTCTAAGTTATCACGGAGCTGAGATTCTGCCCATAAAAGCACCTCATCCAACATATTTTGTGAATGAGAGAGTTCTGATCCTAATTGCATTAAAACTTGTTCCATATCAAGTTTTGACATAAGCGATAAGTCAACGGTATTCAACAACATACTCATTGAAATAAAAGGAGTTCTTAAATCGTGTGAAGCAATTGACAATACCTTGATCTTAAAAAGTTCGGAAGCCTTCAATTCTTCATTATACTTTTTAATTTGATCAGCCTGCTCTTCGAGTGCTATATTAGTACCTAAAAGTTTGACTTTTTCCCGCTTTAAAATGCGATTTTTCCGAATCAATTCATAGAGTAAAAATCCGATAATAATTTTACTCACAATAATCCCGGTTATCAGAATTGTAATAATTGTTTGACTTTCCATAATTTCTCACACCCTAATATCTTTCATGTTCAAATAATTGATCAATAAAAATACCATTACATGAAGCACTTTTACAAAAGATAGATGTTTTGTGGTTTTTTTAAAAAATCTAAAAATACCTAACAAGTAAATATAAGTATTTTTGAGTTCCAAGTATGCTTCAATATCTATAACAATTTCTTAAATAGCATGAATTCAATAAAAAATACGAAAGGTCTTCTGTATTTATACAGAAGACCTTTGAGGTGGTACATTAATAAATTCGAGTTCTCGACAGTAATTACTTTTTTTAAAGTACTATAATGAATATTTATTTTTACTATCGCCAAGCATATGATAAGACTTCATATTATTCTAGTGTCGGATTAAAAGTTCCACCCCAATCCTTATTCTGTGATATTTTAGGATTTTTATCAATCACAGATTGAGCTAATGGAAAAAAGTAATAAGTATCGGGTACAAGATTTACTTTATTTCCCGTATTTGGAACTTGTAAAACACTGTATTTAAACTGATTTTCCTTAAGCTGATAAGTTTTGGCAAGATTTGCAGCCTCATCCAAATCCATTTCAGCTCCATTACTAAGAATAGCAATAGCCTCTACACCATATTTGGTCGTATTATTAAGTATATTCAATTTTCGAGTTCTTCTCAGATCCCAGAAACGGTGTCCTTCAAAACAAAACTCAATATTCCGTTCTGCCAAAATTGCATCTCTCATCTGAGTACGGTCAATAGCGGTAATACCGTAATTTCCGTCACTTCCTGCTTCAATACCTGCACGCATCCTGATCTGTTTTAGAATGGTTAATGCGGTATTAAAATCCCCGGTTTCGTTTGCAGTTTCAGCATAGTTGATCATAACCTCCGCAAATCTCATCAGTACAAAATCCACATCATATTGAGTTTCTACTTCTGTTTGCTTCAGCGATAACTTTGAATTTTTAAGTATAAAAAATCCACTATATCGATTCAGATTTTCTGATGGTGTTTTAGCCTTAGGATTAATACCAAAGTTATCCAGATCTGCGGCTATACCCACAGAGGTATATTGACGTTTCCCTGATTTCCCAGAAACTTCGTAGATCTTGCCATTCCATACAATAGATTTGTCGAACCGAGGATCTCTATTTTCCCAATAAGATTGTAAAAACTGCTCATTCGTTTTAAAATATTTACCTGTCGGATCTGAGAAAGCCTTACCATCTTTCATGGGAAATGACTTGACAAAATCCCATGTTGGAACTGCACCTGCTGCGCCTCTACTTTCAGAACCCGGACGCACTCCATTATCCCAACTCGCCACTTTATTCGGATACGAATTGATAACAGCAAAAACAACTTCAGATCCCTTCTCCTGCAAAGCAATGTTAGCATAGTCTGGAGTCAAATTATATCCATCAGCCTTTAACTTATCATAGGCAGCTTTATTTGCAGCATGTGCTTCTGCCCAATACACATTATTATAAGGGTTAGTTGGATTAAATTGAGGGGAAGCCTTGTACAATAAAACCTTAGCTTTAAAAGATAGTGCAAAATTCCCATCGATTCTACCATAATCTCCTGAACTTTTGGCAATCATAGGTGGCAATAAGGCAATTGCCTGATCTAGATCTTTTATCATTAAATCAAAACATTCCTTCGTTGTGTTACGAGGTGTTTCTAAATCATCTTTCTCCAAATCCTGCGGTACAGTAATATAGGGTACACCACCATGATATCGAACCATATTAAAATACATATATGCTCTCATAAATAAAGCTTGCCCAAGAACAGCATTTTTTACATCTGCATTTAATCCTGCACTTTCGGTTACTTTTTGAATTGCAGTATTAATTCTACGGATAGTGGTATAATCCCAAGATTTATAAGCGGCATTGTTAACTGTGATAGCATCCAAAGGAAAAGATATGCCCATTAGCTGCTCTGAATTGGCATCCGCTGAAGCATTCCAATTTCCAAACATGGGATAAAGATTCGTTATATAGGCATTCACAAGATTCGGATCGTTCCATACCTTGCTTTCGTCAAGTGAATTAAGATCTTCAATATCTAACACATTTTTACAAGACGCTACTGTAACTAAAAGTGCTATTAGGGTATAAAATATCGTTTTCATAGTTTTTTCAATTAAAATTTAACATCCAAACCCAAGGTAAATGTTTTCATAACAGGATAGGAATCATACATTTTCTGTTCTGGATCATGAAACTCGGTCATAGGAGAAAGCACAAATAAGTTTGTTCCATTAAAGAATACATTCACACTGTTTATTTTCATCGACTTTGTAATTGACTGCGGTAAACTATATGATATATTTAAATCTCTTAGGCGCAAATATGCACCATTACGAATCCAAAAACTCGAAGCACCTGTTCCCGACTCCTGCCAGTTGGAACCCACTACTCTCGGATAATCTGCCTGTGGATTATCTGCTGTCCAAACATCGCCTGCCCAGATAGGATAATACGGTCGAAAAGTACCGCCATGCTGACGAATTCCCCCACCTTCCAAATTACTTATAACACGATCATATGCCAGTACACCCTGCAATAAAGCTGAAACAGAAAAACCTTTCCAGTTTGCATTTAGCCCAAAACCGTAATTGATGCGTGGAGTATTATTTTCGGAAAGCAACGTCAGATCATTATCATCGATCTTACCATCTGGGCTTTCAGAATAATTAGCTCCACGAATATCTTTGTACAAAATCATACCTAAGTATGGATCACGACCATATGTTTTAAACCCACTGCTCTTCAATGCATCTAATTGCTCCTGTGTTCTAACAAGATCCACAGCTTCAAAGCCGACGATTCGATTTTCAGGTCTTCCTATTCGAGATTCGAAATTGCGCGTTCCCCCAACAGCAAATGCAGGCTCTTCATCATAGACATCCCAACGATCTTTTGCATACCCCATATTAGCTGTGATTCCATAACCTACTTCACCCACACGATCATTCCAATTAACAGATACCTCTCCACCTTTATAACTTCGAGCAGCATAGTTTTCCGGAGCCAATGACCGTCCATAATTATCCGGAATTTTCAAAGTACGCCGTCCTAAAATATCTGTTTCCTTACGATTAAACACATCTATTGAGCCACTTAGTTTATTATTTACAAAACCAAAATCCAAACCGATATTAACACTTTTGGATGTCGTCCAAGTCAGGTTCTGTGTAGGTGTATCACCATAGGCAATGCCATTATAGTAACGATCACCAAACATGTAGCCACCTGAAGGCCTATATTTTTCCTGATACAAAAATTGTCCGATCCTTTGCGCATTAACATCAAGATCATTCCCTGTTGTTCCATATGAAGCTCTTAACTTTAGATCACTCACCGTATTTTTAATATCTAAGAAAAACTGTTCTTCCGACACACGCCAAGCAGCTGACATGGATGGAAAAAATCCCCACCGTTTATCGCCGGGGAATAAGGGCGAACCATCATATCTAAATGAAAATTCAGCAATATATTTATCTGCGTAGTTATAATTTGCACGTCCGATAAATCCCCTTCTAGAATTAATAGTTTCATACGCATCAGTAGCTCTAAAATTACGATCCGTCGGGTAAATAAACATTTGATCAATACTAACAATTGGATTTTCAGCACGGGATGTTACATAGGTTCCACCAGCTTTAAATTGTTCATAGACCAACAACGCATCAATGGCATGTTTATTAAATTTACGGTTATAATTCAAAAACCAGTTGACCTGATATTCCCACTCCCGCTGAGGAGAATAATCCATAAAAGGCTGTGCTTGACTAAAAGTAAAAATATTCACTTTGTCTTCGGAAGGTGGTGCAGGTATAAACCTATTTCCATCCGGATTCAGAGAAGTAAATGTATAGTTCTTTTGGAAGGTCATAAACCTTTTACGCATATAATCTTCAGCGAGATAGCTACCTACAACTTTTGTCGACAAGCCCTCTATGAGTTTATCCAACTTATAATTCAACGTCATGATTGGGTTTACCTGACGAACTTTACGATCGATATATCGATTCCCAACTACTTGGTCAATCACATTCCAGGCTTGCCAGCTCCCCATGGGTGTCTGAACAGGATATGCTGTGGGAGAATTACTTGGAGATCCATCTGCGTTTAAATAAAACGGATACATTTTAGGCCAATTGAATGTTACGCGATAAAAATCTGACACATCAAAATCATCATCATTAGCGGAAGTACTAAATGGCCAATAAAAACGTTTGGAATTGATTTGATTGGCCGAGATATTAACATCAATCGTAAAATCATCCGTAATCTTGGCACTCACATTACTCCTTAAATTGAATTTTTCATGATCCAATGATTTGTAAGATCCATTTTCTTTACGATAACTGACTAAATTATAATAGGTAATTCGGTCTCCACCACCCGACACTGAGATCGATTGTCGGTGACTAAAAGGGTTTCTCCAGATATTATCATTAACACTATAGTCCTTATCCTTGAAATAATCAAACTCAGCCTGTCCATTAGGTGCTACCCATGGTTCTGTTCTAGAGCCATTTTCCCAAAGAAATTGAGATACCCGATTTTGATAAGTCAGTTCATCAGCCGCAGTCGTAATATCTGCTAAAAGCGTTTGAGTAGGAGCACCAAAACTATAATTACTTTGCACATTAAATACAGGCTCCTGAGCTGATCCCTTTTTAGTTGTGACAACCACAACACCGTTACCCGCTCTTGTCCCGTAGACCGCAGCTGTTGCGGCATCTTTCAAAAAACTCATCTGATCCACTTCATTGGCTTCCAAAGCATCGAATGCCGCTTTATCCCGTACAATTCCGTCAATCACATACAAAGGTTCTGCAAAACTACCACGAATGCGTAGACTTGAGGAAGCTCCCGCCATACCCGAAGTATTCGTAACATTTATACCTGCGGCACGTCCAGCTAAGGCATTAGAAAGGTTAGAAGGCGAAATATTCTTTAATTGTTCGGCATTGACCGAAGCCACTGAACCTGTAATATTTGCTTTTTTTTGCTTTCCATAACCAACTACTACAACCTCTTCTAAACTTTCCTGTTCTTGCTCTAGAGCAACAGTAATAGCAACTTTATCTTTTGAATCAATATTATAGTTACTAAGTACTTTGGTCTTGAAGCCTACAAAACTGATTTTAATTTCGTATCCCTGCCCCTCTGGAATACGGTCAAACGAAAAAGTTCCTGCTGCATTCGTCGTATTCATCTGTTTATACTTCGTAGACAGATTTTCAATACTTACAGTAGCGCCACTGATGGGATTATTACTTCCATCCCTGACAACTCCACTTACAGAAGCTGTTGACTGCCCGTACCCCACATGAAATCCCATACTCAGTAATCCCAACATTCCGAGTCGAAGGGGCCAGTTAGTACGTGGACTTTTAAATCGAAGTAGCAGCACAGTTTGAAACTGATGCTTTTTAGATAAAAAGTTGCTCATAATTTGTTTGGTTTAATTGTTTATTATTGTGGATTGGTGTAATTTATGCCGGCATGATGTAAGTAGTTAATTTCTCTGATAATTTCTTCAAAGACATTCGTTTTATTCGTAAAAGTTCCGCTGTAAAATTTATTACTGATCAATGATTTATCGTATTGCAACTTGATGTCATAGTTTTGCATCAGAATTGTCAAAACATCCTCTAGGGCTATATTTTTAAACTGGATGATCTGGTTATTTTGAAGAAAATGACCACCTCGATCTGTTCCTATTGTATGAGTCTTTATCTCTTCGACAACCTTTAATTCACGATGATCCAAGGTAATCTCTTCGTGTGGCAAAAAGGTCCGCACTAATTCTTTCCCTCTCTGATGATCCACAGCTTTCACCTCTATTTTACCTTCCATCAATTTGATCTGCGTTTGAGTAGATCGCAATTCATCAACACTAAAAACCGTTCCTAAAGCTGTAGTAACTACACCGGTGGAATGTACACGAAATGGCTTGGATTTATCTTTGGCAACCTCAAATTTTGCTTTCCCCTTCAGGTACAGCACTCTCTCCTGCTGGATACTAAAATCTTCAGCATATTTGATTTCAGACTGCGGATAAAGTGTAATAACAGATCCGTCACTAGCCGTTAATAACATATTGTCATTGCCTGAATTTATGTAATATAGATTACTTATCTCTTCATTCTGATCTTTAATAGCAGCTATTTTCCTAACCTCTGGCGCAGGCTGATTTAAAAATGGATTTAAGCTCACATAAAAGCCAAGAATAAAAACAATTACAGCAGCCGCAGCAGATACAATGCGAACTAATTTCCTATTATATTTTAAAACATTTTGCTTTTTAGCAAAAGCGAATATTTTATCTTTGATTTCCTGCTGATTGGGATAATCTAAATTTTCGTCGGTAAGATCCCATTCTTCTTTAGACAATAGCTGATCAATAGATTCTCCCAAATGTGCTATGTAATCTTCCAGATAAGCAGCCTCTTCAGCCGAACATTGATTCTTTAGGTATCGATTGATAAGTTCTCTCGTAATCTTCATATAATAAGAATACGGTAGAAACGTCACTTACCCCCAAGCCGATTTTTAAAAAAATAGATGAATGATAAACACAAACATTTTTTTCAAAACTTTTAATGCCAAAGCGATATGATTTTCAACGGTTTTGGGTGTAATCGACAATCTTTCTGCGATCTCTTTATAAGTCAAATTTTCGAACCTGCTCATCATGAACACCTTTCTTCTAGATTCTGGCATTCTTGACACGATGTCCTCATACCGTTCATTCAGTTCCTTTAAGCGATATAACTCTGACGGTGTGGGAACTTGATCAGTTTCAACTTTTATATGCAATAGATCCTGCCTCTTCCTTTCTTCTTTCACAATATCCAAAAGTGTGGTACGAGCGATGCAAAATAGTTGAGCTTCTATTTCTACATGCACTTTCTTTTGAAAAATATTATTCCAAAGCTTGATAAATACACGTTGTACAGTTTCTTCGGCAATATAAGTGGAAGAAGTCTTGCTTAAAGCATATTGATAGACTTTTCGGTTCCATTTTTCATAAATACGCTCAAATTCTGCGGTAGAGATCAAGGTTTGGTTAGACATATCTTAGGTTAGTGCCGAAACTAAGATAGCTACTAATACCAATTATTCATAATTATGTTACAATTGATTAAAAACAAATAAAATCATACACTAAACAGAGCTCTAAGGGCTAGTAAATTTTATTTAAACCATTATTAAAAGAATTTAAAACCATAAAACATCTAAATGAATAAATTTAATCTCCTTTTGGAATAAAAAAAATATCAATAATTGAATATATGTGTATCCATAGAAAAAAATATTCAAATTACAGTTTCAATAACAAAGAAACGTAACATTTACTTACGAATTTTTAAAAAGTATCGATTGAAAAGGAAATTGATAGTAGTCGTGACATTTAACTTAATGAAATCATTGTAGATACTGGCAAATTTACTTAAGTTTATATAAAATATTTGTTATGAAAATAGCCTTCTTTTCAACCAAGCCATACGATCGAGAATTCTTCGAAAAAGAAAATGAAAAATATGGTTTTGAACTTCATTTTTTTGAAACACATTTAGGACCTCATATCGTAAATGCAATTGAAAATGAAGATGCAGTATGCGTTTTTGTAAATGACAAACTAAATAGAAATGTCATTGAAATTCTTGCAAAAAAAGGAGTTAAGTACATCGCTTTGAGATGCGCGGGATTCAATAATGTTGATTTAGAAGCTGCTAGAGATTTTGATATTCAAGTTTGCCGTGTCCCCGCTTATTCACCAGAAGCTGTAGCAGAACACGCAATGGCTATGCTATTGACCTTAAATAGAAAAACTCATAAGGCTTATAATCGTGTGCGTGAACAAAATTTTTCATTAAACGGTTTATTGGGATTCAATCTCTTCCAAAAGAAAATTGGTGTGGTAGGGACCGGTAAAATAGGAAAAGCATTTGTTAAAATAGCACTGGGATTTGGGGCAGAGGTTATTGCGTATGATTTATACCCTGATGAAACGTTAATTAATCTAGGTGTAAAATATGTCGCATTAGAAACACTCTTTATGGAATCTGATATCATATCGCTACACTGCCCTCTTACAGCTGACAACCATTATCTAATTAACAAAGAATCTATTGATAAAATGAAATATGGTGTCACAATAATCAATACGAGCAGAGGTAATCTGATTAATACCAATGATGCAATACAAGCATTAAAAACTAAAAAGATAGGCCTACTTGGTATCGATGTTTATGAGCAGGAAGAGAAACTTTTCTTTAAAGATTTATCGGCAACAATTATTGACGATGACACCATTCAGTTATTGTTGAGCTTCCCTAATGTTTTAGTTACTGCCCATCAGGCTTTTTTCACAAAGGAAGCATTAGAACAAATATCTCAAAGAACACTGAAAAGTATTGATGATTTGATAAAAAAAGGAACAACTGATCCAGAAGTATTACTATAATTGATTAGCTCCTGTAAAAAAATCCCAAGCCGCTTTAGCTATATCTGAAATAATACGTTCGTTCGTTTCCTGATTTTCTTTCGAATGGGTTACAAAGACACTGATCACAAAGTACTCACCGTTTGGAAGTAAAACAACTCCAACATCATTGAGTGCAGCCGTTATTCCAGTTTTCTTATTAGTTCCAGATGAGCCAGTCTTGTGTGCTACAACTGTTTGATCAGGAAGTTGTCCTTTCAATTGTTTAAGACCTGTATTAGTAGACTTCATGGTTGTCCACAAAAAATCATACATCGGCATCGAAAGCAAATTATTCTTATTCACATAATAGGTCTGCAAAATTCGATTCATTTCTTTGGGTGTTGACCAGTTCAAAAACTGTTTATCCCAATTACTTTGCATCGTCTTTTCATTAATTTTAATCGATATGTCCTTAAATCCTTTTTTTGCGAAATAGCTTTCTACAACCTGAGGCCCGCCGAGAAGTTTTAAAAGAACATCACATCCTACATTGTCACTTAAAGTGATTGTATATTCCAGAATTTCCTTTATCGTAAGCGTTGTTCCGGTAGGATATTTTTCCCGAATTGGACTCCAAATTTCTGGTGTAAGATCACGCTTCGTAATTTCTATCTTTTGATCAAGTTTAAAATTACCCTTATCGATTTCTGTTAACATGACAATCGCCAATGGAAATTTAAAAACACTTTGCATAGGAAGTCGTCTATCGGCATTTACACCCAATGTATCACTATGATTAATGCCGTTTATTGCTACACCAACAACAGCATCTTTGTTCTGCATGATCTGCTGAATATTTTTTCTTAACCCCTCTATACTTTGTGCATGAGCAGTTATAGTAAATAGTAATGAAAAGAATGCAATTTGTAAGAGTTTTCCCATGAGATTTAAATCATTTATGTTCTGATATTTTAGGAAGAATAGATAACAGTTAACCTATCTATATATCCTCATTCATTTTGATTGCTTACTATTGATAATAGTAAGCAATCACAGTCGGTCGACCAACTGTAAAGTTAAAATTATTTTTTACTAATCTCTGTTAACATCAAGTCAGGTTATTAAAAAAATAAGCCGTCTACACGAATGCAAACGGCTTTACTTATTATATATTGAGTTAGCTTCAATAAAACAAAGAAACAACAATCATTTACAACAATCTAATATACAAATAATTAACAAACTCATCGCAAAATTTTTTCCATTTTTTTCCCTTTTGCTAATTCATCTATGATCTTATCGAGATATCTAGCTTTCTGTGTTAGAGGATTTATAATTTCCTCTACACGATAACCACATATTACACCAGTAATAAGACTGGCATTAACGTTAAGATTTGCATTTTCAAAGAATGTTTCAAAATTTACTTTCTGATCAATTTGATCCTGCAACTGTTGTTCATCAAAACCGGTTAACCATTTTATAACCTGATGCAGCTCCTCTTTTGTTCTACCTTTCTTTTCAACTTTTTCGAGATAATGAGGATAAACCGATGCAAATATCATTTTTGCTATTCGTTCATCATGTCCAGCGGTACTTTTCATACTATTATTTTATTTGACGATGCTATTCCAGATCCCCAATTGGTTCCCAGAGTTCAATGATATTACCTTCAGGATCTAATACATGAATAAATTTTCCATAATCATACTCCGAAATTTCATCTACAATAGTGACATTATCTTTTTTTAATTCCTCAACCAGCGCAACAAGGTTTTCGACACGGTAATTGATCATAAAGGGCTTTACAGAAGGATTAAAATATTCAGATTCATGAGGAAAATAACCTGATGCAGCTCCTCTTTTGTTCTACCTTTCTTTTCAACTTTTTCGAGATAATGAGGATAAACCGATGCAAATATCATTTTTGCTATTCGTTCATCATGTCCAGCGGTACTTTTCATACTATTATTTTATTTGACGATGCTATTCCAGATCCCCAATTGGTTCCCAGAGTTCAATGATATTACCTTCAGGATCTAATACATGAATAAATTTTCCATAATCATACTCCGAAATTTCATCTACAATAGTGACATTATCTTTTTTTAATTCCTCAACCAGCGCAACAAGGTTTTCGACACGGTAATTGATCATAAAGGGCTTTACAGAAGGATTAAAATATTCAGATTCATGAGGAAATGTACACCATGCTGTTGCCCCCTTAACCGATGGGTTATCAAGGTCGCGCCATTTAAAAGTTGCGCCATATTCACCAGCTTCCAAACCTAGATTCTTGGCATACCAGTCGTTCATCTTTTGAGGATCCTCGCATTTAAAAAACACACCTCCAAGCCCAGTTACTTTTTTCATATTTAGGATTTCAATTAGGGATAAAATTTAAGAAATTATCGCTCATTTTATTAGAATAAATATACGAAAAAATAGGTCCAATAATATGTTTCGTACTATTTCTTTACTCAGGTTAATTAAACTTATGTTACCCCCTTGTCAAGAACGTATATCTCTAAGTAAATGCTAAATTTTTTTTGTTCAAAAAAAATCATAATTTAAAGTATTATTAATAAATTATGAAAGTAGAAGTATCCTCGAATTTTAAAAAATATGCAAAAAAAACAGTGTTTTTCATATTTGTTTTTGCATTAACCTATCTTTTTCTTCTTGCTTTAGCAGTCTCTCTTACTTTAGGTTTCACATTTGCCGGCATTTGGATCTTCATGGCTAAACCAATGTTCTATACTGCGGTCTTATGTCTGGGATTATTTGCATCAGGATTATCAATTTTGTTTTTCCTCGTGAAATTCATTTTTGCTTCTACAAAAATAGACATAGGACATCTGACAGAAATAACTCAAAAAGATGAACCACAACTATTTGCACTCATTCATGAAGTAGTAAATGAAGTAAAAACCAGCTTTCCTAAAAAAGTTTTTCTGTCTTATGAAGTAAATGCTTCCGTTTTTTATAATTCTAATTTTTGGAGTATGTTCCTCCCTATCCGCAAAAACTTACAAATTGGTGTAGGTCTGATAAATGCAGTTACACATCAAGAATTAAAAGCCATATTAGCTCATGAATTTGGACACTTTTCTCAACGTAGCATGAAAGTAGGAAGTTATGTATATCATGTCAATCAAATTATTTATAACATGCTGTACAAAAATGAATCTTTAGATAGGATGTTTGAAAAATGGGGAAATGTAACAGGATATGCCACCATTTTTATTGGAATTTCAGTTTTTATCATTCAAAAGATACAAAGTATTTTAAAAAAGCTATATGAATACATCAATATCAACTACATGGCTCTTTCCCGTGAAATGGAATTCCATGCTGATGAAATTGCCGCAAACGTCGCTGGATCACAAGCCTTAGCTGATTCATTATTACGATTAAGTCTTGCAAATCATGCAATGGAAGGCGTTTTAAATTTTTACGAACAAAAAATAAATGTTAACGTTCGTAGCGAGAATATTTATCTTGAGCATCATTACGCTATGAACTTTCTAGCGAAAAAAAACAACTATTTAATCGAAAATGATCTACCACAAATTCAAATAGCAACCTTAAAAAAGTATAACAAATCAAAATTAAACCTTGAAAACCAATGGGCTACTCACCCATCCGAAGAAGACCGCGTTCAGGCTCTTTTAAATCTTAACATTGTTAAATCTGATATAATTAATACCCCTGCAATAAATCTACTTTCCAATAATGCTGCTATTGCTCTTCATATTTCTAATAAACTGTTTTCTTCTATTCAATACACAGAAAATCCTACTGTATTTCCAATAGAAATGTTTAAAACATCCTATTCCGAAATAGTAAATAAATATACTTTCGATTCCATATTTAATAACTTCTACGATCATAACAATCCTAGTGTAGAAGGTCCGCCTCTCAAATTCGAAAATAATAGCGTATCGAAATTTGAAGAATTATTTTCAGATCAATGGCGTGATGAAATCTATACATTAATTGCACTTAAAAATGACAAAGCAACCATTGAAGCTATTCATACGAATATGCTTGAAGTAAAGACATTTGATTATGATGGAGTGAGATATTTAGCTTCAGAGTCAGATCAAATTCTTCGTAGAATAGATAATGAAATCAGTGATATCGAAAATAAAATAAAAAAGAACAATTGTTTGGTATATCATTATTTCTTTCAATTGGCCAAAGAACAAGAAACTGAAGTCTTATTTGAGCAATTATATTATGATTTCGCTTCCTATCAAAAATCATTTGACAGTAAACAAAAGTTATATCAAGAGCTTATTGAAAATACACGATTTATTTTCGAGACTACACCTTTTGCAGAGATAGAAGCAAAATTCAGTGATCTCAAAAGACGTGAGATCGAACTTAAATGCGAATTGAAAAAACTCTTAGAACAACCTGGAATTACAAAAGATCTTAATGAAGAGAATCTGAACTCTTTAAATAGATACCTATCTAATGATCTTATGTATTTCAATTTTGACCAATATCAAGATGAGAACCTAGAAGTTTTATTTAATGCTATCACCAACTATAACCACTTGTTGGAAGAGAATCATTTTTTTAAGAAAAATGAATTTTTACAAATTATGTTAACGCTACAAGAAAATAACCTCAAAAAAACAAATAACCTCTAATTTCTTAAATTGTTTTCAACTACATATTACAGGGAGGCTTCATATTTGCATGCTTCCTCTATCAATCGTTCTATATCGTTTCCACATATAAATGACTGTAAATGTTTAAATTTCGCCTCATCCCAATCATAAATTTTTAAATCACGCAATGAAATAATCGTATCCGATTGAAACCTAAACTTAATATGCTTTGCCGGATTTCCAGCAACAACACTATAGGGTGCAACATCTTTTGTAACAACAGCTCCTGAAGCAATAATAGCGCCCTCTCCAATCTGAATACCCGGAAGAATCATAGCACGCATCCCTATCCAAACACCATTACCAATTATAGTATCTCCTTTACTTTGATACGATTCTACGATAGATTCAACAAAAGGATATAAACTAAACCAATCAGACCGATGAGTATTATTTCCCCCCATCAATATTACAGCTTCAGCTGCTATGCAAACATGCGAACCAATATATAACTGATCTATTACCCAGGCAGGTTCCCATTGATTTAAACTGTACACATCTCCATACAAATAACGAACAACACATTCTTCAAAATTTCCAGTCCAGGCGTTACTGTAATAACTTGTGTTGCCCTTAATATGAATATTGGGATTGGTATGAGTTTCGTGCAAATATTCAACACGGGACCAATGCTTAATCTGATCTTGTTTTGTACTCATTCTAGAATCTTTTTATGCAATTTATAAAATATTCTCAAATAGGGTACGATATGAATATGATATAGGAAGTAGTTCTAAAAAAAAGGAGTATCATTTCTGATACTCCTTTTTTTTAGAACTACGCTAAATTTTATCCTGCTAAAGCTGCTTCGACAGCAGTGGTCAGCGAAGTTGTTGGACGACCGATCAAAGTAGATAACTGTTTTTCATCATCATACAAATCACCATTTGCAGCTCCTTTATCAAAACTTGCGATAGCAGTTGCTAATCCTTCAGGTAAACCTGCTTCTATTAAAGCTTTCGCATAATCTGACTCACTTAAATTTTTATAAGGAATAACTTTCCCGGTTTGATTTGAAATCTCTTCAGCCAACTCAGCTAAGGTGTAAGCGTAGTCACCTGCTAACTCGTATACCTTATTTTGTTGATCTGCACTGGTTAAAACTACTGCTGCCGCTTCAGCATAATCAGCTCTCGCTGCAGATGCTATTTTCCCCTCTCCTGCACTACCAAATAATGCACCATTTTGTAAGGCTGTAGGAACAGAAGCGGTATAATTTTCAGTATACCAACCATTGCGCAAAATAGTAAAAGGCACACCCGATGATTTTAGAATTTCCTCCGTTAATAGATGTTCATTTGCCAACACCAATGAAGATTTATCAGCATGTAAAAGGCTCGTATATACAATCCATTCTACTCCCGCCTCTTTTGCAGCCTTGATAACGTTTTCATGTTGCGCCTGACGTTGTCCAATTTCATTTCCTGATATCAATAATAAATGATTAATTCCTTTCAATGACTCGACCAAAGTATCCGGTTTATTATAATCAAATAAGCGTGCTTCGATACCTAAGTCACGAGCTTTTTGAGTGTCACGCACTAATGCAACTAAATTGCTGCTTGCAGTTTTTTCTTTTAATTTTCCCACTACCAGACGTCCTAGATGTCCAGTTGCACCTGTTATTCCTATTTTCATAAATTCTATATTGTAATAAATTTTGTTACATTTAAAAGCAAAAAAAAACTAACGAAATTTCTTCGCGAAATTTTCCAATGTCAGCCCTTTTAACGAATTAATCACCAATTGATCGGTATCAGAATAGAGCTGATCTAACTCCTTATTAATCTGTTTACCGACTGGACATTGCGGATTCGTATTTAAATTCTTTTTACCTAGCACTTCAGTATTCTTCACTGCCACATAGATATCTGCCAATGAAATTTGGCTACTCGGCTTATTTAACCGAGAACCTCCCTCTTTGCCCTTACGTCCTATGACAAAACCTGCATCTTGCAATGCACTTAGTTCTTTCCGCACCATCGCAGCATTCGTGTTAATACTACCTGCAATCCAATCCGAGTTCACCCAATTTTCTCCACTATCAGCCAGCAATGTTAATATATGTATAGCTGTTGAAAATCTTGTATTATTCATATCACCAACAAAGTTAGGAATATTTTTTATATTGTAACAAATTTTATTACAATTGAATTTGAAATGACAATTCCCTGGAAAAAATCATAAAAATAGCATGAGATCCACAACAAGACTTAGGTCTAGATTATCCTAATGAAATATTATTAGAGATAACCCGTTGTGTATTTTAAATAGTGCTAATTTTTAAATTATTGATATTACTCTTAAAACTCCCAATATTCTTTCGTAATTTGCGAATAGGTTGTTCATTCTAAATCGTTTTGTCGTAAAAACAATTTACTGATTATCAGAGTAATGAACAACTTCTTTATAGCCCTAAATCATAATGCACAACGGGTTTCTTTAATTTATTAAATCTGTTTCAAAGGTCGTACCTCCAGTTTACATTCACCCTGGAATAATGACACCAGATACCGCTCAAACCTTTATCTTACCCAAGTGCATACTGTCTGTATTACCACCACCATAGCTCTCTACAAAAAATATAAACACTTCATACGTCACTTCCTTTTTATGTTTCGGGATTTTAACATTTTGTTTGCCAGATATTAAGCTGTCTTTCGAGTCGTTCATCAAAAGTGGATATTCACCCCCATTATCTTCTGCATTATACAGGATTAAGAAGGAATCGTAAGACCTGGTGTTAAACTTCTTCTCCAGATAAACATCATATTCCCAAGTAGCGCGAATCACTTGATTTTCTTGATCGAAATCCATCGTGTAGGAAGTGATGGGATTCGGGCTTCCTTTGGCAATCATAAATTTCTGCCAGTCAACTACAAAATCGTCTTCTTTCTGAATAAGTGCTTCGTTCAAATTATAAGACATCGCCACGTCATATGCCCGCTTAGGATAGCTGTATGCCTTATAACCAATATTGATAATGGGATTTAACATACTAATATGCGACCTCACAATTTTGAAGCGTGTTCTACTGAGCAGTTGCTCAGGTGTAGGTTCCCGTTTTTTAACGCGAGGGAGAGAACGCACATAATTTCCTGTTTTCGTTAAGACAAACACAACAGAACCTGCTTTCCCAGAAACAGTCCCATTAACGCCATTTTTGATGATTGCCATAATTACCTAACTAGTTTATAGATAATTAAGATAAACATTAAAACGGAAACAACCTAATACCAAATTTTAATTAATAGCACTTTTTAATCAATTTTTAGACAGTAATCAGTCAATATTGATACAGTCTACACTGAGTGATCACTGAGCAAGCACTGAACAAACACTGAACAAATAATGTTAAAAGGTATAATTTGGTAATCATCTGATCTTCGTTTGCTGCACCTAAAAATTAAAGAGAGGAACCTCCGGTTGTGTAACAAAAATATTCTGGCTGAAACTCATTGCCCTTAACAAAACTGATGAAATGGAAGAAATAAGCATAAGCCTGCTCCGGCTCGCATGAAAAAACAGTTTACTGATTATCAGAGTAATGAACAACTTATTTGTCTTATTTATAGCCCTAAATCATAATGCACAACGAGTTAGAGATATATTAAATCAAACTATTTATAATTTTTTTATCAAGAATTTTGGCAAAATTACCCAGTTGTTTCAGTTTAAATTTCAATTCATTGTTCCAAGGAAGTCCATAACAAAGCCTCATACAGCTATTATATTGATCTTGTAGGGTAAACATCCGTCCTGGTGCAATACTTATATTGTGTTTAAGTGCAAATTCGTACAGTTCGGCCGTATCTATGTTTTCATTAAACTCAACCCATAATGCAAGTCCTCCTTGTGGACGACTTATTTTAGTTCCTTCCGGAAAGTATGAAGCGATAGTCTGGGCATAATGCTGAAAGTTGTCAGATAGTGTACTTCGAAGATGTCTAAGATGATTGTCGTACCGTCCAGATTTTAAAAAGTTTCCTACAGCTTCGTGGACCACGGATGTTGAAGATATAGCATGTACGAGTTTTAACTTTAAAATCTGCTCTTTATACTTGCCCGGAGCAATCCAACCTACCCGATAACCTGGTGCCAAAGTCTTTGAAATAGAACTGCACCAAAGCACATTTCCTTCTGTATCGTAAGATTTACAGCATTTAGGTCTTGTAGAACCAAAATACAAATCTCCATATACATCATCCTCTATTATTGGAATATGATGCTTTGCTAATAAATGAACAATTTCATATTTATTACTATCGGGAATACAGCTTCCCAACGGGGTATTATAATTTGGTACTAAGAGACATACATGAATAACTGGTATTATTTTTTTTAACGACTCGATATCAATTCCTGTAATCGGATGGGTTGCCACTTCAATAACTTGTAATCCTAGACTTATTGCAAGCTGTAAAATACCAGGATAACAGGGACTTTCTAATGCTAAAGTATCACCCGGTTTAGTTAATGCCATTAAACATAAAGATAAAGCATGCATACCTCCATTAGTCGTTACCAAATCACTTTCTTGTAACTTCCCTCCCCATGCTAATGATCGGACAGCAATCATTCTTCGTAATTTTGAATTTCCTTCTATTGGTTCATATTCAGTTCCACCTTCCTTTAACGCCCTTGTAGCGAGAATAAGTTCTTTTTTCAATTTTGCTAATGGCAACAAATTACCAGAAGGAATGCCAATAGAGAATAGTGTCAGATCTGATTTTCCCATATTTGCATATACCCGACTAATAAGTTCCTTTGGCTCGACATTGTCAATGCCTAGTGAAGTTTTACTTACTTCCGTTAATGGAATCTTTAGGTAAGACGCCGGACTAACAAAATAACCAGACTGAGGCTTGGATTGAATAAGAGACTGTGCTTCTAATTCAAGAAATACACGTTTGACAGTGTTCACACTTACCCCTTGCTCATGACTGAACGTTCGGATTGATGGCAGGCGATCACCAGGTTGCAATAAGCCACTTTTAATTTGACTACTGATTTTACGAGCAATTTCATCGTATAAAAAATCTCTTTTCATAATATAAATATAACTGTATCCATTAAATAAATCAAAACTGATACTGTGCTCATAAATGATGTTCATGTACTTTTGATCAAATGAAAATTTAATGAGAAAAACAGCTATAAATTATGAAACAAAGATTCGATCTAACGGATGGATTAATGGCATTATAGGCGTATTATTATTCAGCGGCTCTCTTCCTGCAACAAGAATTGCGGTATTAGATTTAAATCCTATATTTCTAACAGTTTCCCGTGCCACTATTGCTGGGTTACTTGCTTTAGGCGCATTAATAATTTTTAAAGAGAGAAAACCTACACAAAAACAAATTATTCCTTTGTTTATAGTTGCAGTCGGTGTTGTAATTGGCTTCCCTCTTTTAAGCGCTTTAGCACTACAATATCTTACATCCGCAGATTCACTTGTATTTTTAGGACTACTTCCACTTGCAACCGCTAGTTTTGGCGTGCTTCGAGGTGGTGAAAGGCCGAAACCTTTATTCTGGTTATTCTCAATAATAGGTAGCCTTTTTATAATAGGTTATGCTATTGCACAAGGAATAACAACCTCACCACTTGGTAATTCACTGATGTTAGTTGCCGTGATACTGTGTGGATTAGGATATGCAGAAGGGGCGAAACTCTCAAAAACATTGGGGGGCTGGCAAGTAATTTCCTGGGCGCTAGTCTTATCACTGCCATTTATGATACCCCTAGTATTTTTTTACAGACCACTATCATTTGCAAACGTAGATATAAAGGCATGGTTCGGGCTAGCATACGTCTCTATTTTTAGCATGTTTATAGCTTTCATATTTTGGTATAAAGGATTAGCTCAAGGAGGAATTGCATCTATTGGACAGTTACAATTACTTCAACCGTTTCTTGGACTAGCGGTAGCATCAATTTTTTTGAATGAAAAAGTAAGTCTTAATATGATAGGAATAACGATGGCTGTCATACTCTGCGTTGCAGGATCAAAAAAATATGCTAAATAATAAATCCTATTTAAAATAAAATTATGTTTATACCCAATAATTTTAAAATTGAGCATGAAGCTGAGCAGATTGCTTTCATGAAAAAATATAGCTTTGCCACTATAATTACAGTAAAGAATAATATTCCAATTGCTACACAGCTACCTTTTGTTGTAAACGACAATTCAGATAAACTTATTCTTACTGCCCATTTTGCAAAAAATAATGAACAAGTCGCGTATATTTCAAAAAATACTTCGCTAGTTATCTTTACCGAACCCCATGCTTATATATCTCCTCAACATTATGATAAAGTAGAAAGCGTACCTACTTGGGATTATATTGCTGTTCATGCTTATGGAACTGCAAAAATTATAACTGATGAAGAGGCTAAAATCAATGCTTTAGAGCAAATGATTTTATTTTATGAAAAAGATTACTTACAACAGTGGAATAATCTTTCTGAAAAATTCAAAAAGGGAATGATGCAAGGTATAGTGATCTTCGAGTTAGAGGTAAATGAGTTACAAGGGCAGAAGAAATTAAGTCAAAATAAAACAAAAGAAGAACGTCAACGAATTATACATCAACTAAAAAGTAGTCCAAGTAAAATAGATAACGATCTTGCTTCATACATACAGGATACTTTATAATTGATAAATCGACAGGTCGTTACTATGAGCAGTTAGTTTTAAGAAACTAAATAATGAACTCAATTATTAGATTTCTTACATTTTATTAAAAAAAAGGGTTGACTTTCATCAATTTCCTCAATTTCAAATAGCCCAACATGCTTAAACTCGGATTCAATAGCATGCTCATCATAGAAAAAAAGCTTTACTCCTTCGAATACTTCATAACGATCCTTATCAATATATCTTCCTTTTTTGTAACTATTAGCCTTCTTAGAAATTGCCGTAAAAAACATATATCCGTTGACTTTGAGTTGATCATAACAATCCTGAATTAGTTTAATCCTTTCTTGGCTGTCCAATAAATGAATTAAAGCATAACAAAATATACCATCATATTTATTTAGATCAAAAGGCATATCAGTAACAGATCCATTAAAAATCAGCATATCCGATCCATAATGAGCCCTCGCCATCTTGATTGCTGTCTTCGATATTTCTATTCCCGTAACACCCATACCCTTATCTTTAAAAACCTGAGCATTACGACCATACCCTATTCCCGGGATAAGTACATTTTTAACAAGCTCTTCGATAAAAAAATCAGCCGTTAAAACCGCTGCTTTTGCTGGTTCGAAACCCCACATTTCATTTTTTTCAACAAAAGCAGATTCCCAAAATTCTGCTTTTTCTTCTTTATTTTTCATTTCTATAATCTAAATACCTCCGTCACTTGAAAAATAATACGCAATCCCCAAGTGACCAAAAGTAAAGTAAGAAAATTCTGTTAAAACATTACTGTTTAGTGAATTTTGGATTAATAAACTCCCATTCTTTGATATGTGCTGGTTGATGTTGATGATCTACTACAGTATCAAATTTTTTAATTAGTTCTGGATGCTGAGCGGCTAAATCCTGCTCTTCCTTTCTATCATTTTCAAGATCAAAAATCATCCAAGGTGTCTTACTGTAGCCTTTCTTACGGACATCTAATTTAACAGCTTTCCATTTCCCTAAACGGATTGCGATCTGTCCTCCGTTTTCAGGATATTCCCAATATAAAAAATCATGATCTTGTTGTTCATCTGTTTTTCCCAAAAGTGTTGGCAATAATGAAATACCATCGGTATTTTCAAGTTTTTGACCAGTGACTGCAGCTATTGTGGCCATAATATCATACTGCGCTGATGCAAAATCAGATTTCACTCCCGCCGAAATATTTCCTGGCCAAGATGCAATAAAAGGCACACGGATCCCCCCTTCGAATACATCCATTTTTAGACCTCTTAAGTCACCTACGCTTTTAAAGAATTTTGGATTTACACCGCCATTAAATGTCGTGCCATTATCACTAGAAAACATAATGATTGTATTCTCATCAAGACCTAGCTCCGAGATTCGGTTCATTATTTTACCGACCTGAGCATCCAAATAAGTAATCATTGCAGCATATGTTGCATAAGGATATTTAGTAGCTGCATATCCTTGCTGTCCATAGTAAGGTTTTTCATCAAAAACACCTTTGTACATATCAATATATTCTTGAGGTGCCTGCAATGACACATGTGGTTGCGTAAATGGCAGATAAAGAAAAAATGGCTGTTCCTTATTCTCTGAAATAAATTTGAGTGCTTTTTCAGCCATTAGATCAGTTGCATATTCCTTCCCTATATAATAGTCAAAATCTGCGTCTGTCGCTGTAGCTGGATTAAGTGCCTTATGCACATCCATTACAGGGTTGTTCAATGTTAATCGCACATCATTTTCCCATAAGTGAGTTGGATAAAAATTGTGAGCTTGTTTCTGATCTAAAACCGAGATATAATAATCAAATCCCTGTCTCAAGGGGCTGCCTGATGTATTATTCATACCTAATCCCCACTTACCCGCCATAGCTGTACGATATCCAATCTGCTTCAGCATCTTAGGAATGGTTAATGTGCCTTCCGGCAGGGGCATCTGCCCACCTTCAAGACTATCAGGAAATCCACCAAGTTCATAATTACCACGAATATAAGCATGCCCACCATGCTTACCGGTCATAAGCATAGCACGGGATGGTGCACAAACCGGAGTACTAGCATAATGTTGTGTAAAAGTCATCCCCTTCTCAGCCAATTTTAATAGATTAGGAGTTTTTATTTTCTGCTGCCCATAAGGTTCAATCTCACCATACCCCAAATCATCTGCATAAATATATATGATATTAGGTTTAGTACTCCTTTGTGCATAAATGTTTCCAATAGCAAAAAATAGACTTACTAAGGTGCATATGTTTAAATTTCTAATCATCTTTATGGTTATTTTTTTTACAAAAACTACACGTGTAATATGTCGTTAAGTATTTAATATAAAAGGTATAATTCAAATTTATTATTATAGTCACAAAATAATAAAAAATGAATGCTTCCACCTAAAATACTTTTACTTTATCAGATATGGTCATCAATAAAAAAATATCAACTTCAATAGTTATTAAAAAAAATTCAGAATGAAGCTAAAGGAAAGATGCAAATTATTAAAAGAATAAAGATTATCGAACTAAGTTGGAATATTCAAATCAAAAAAAAATAGCCCTAAGGCTATTTTTTTTAAATAATTCACTGTTAAAAACATGAATTAGCGATTTCCAGTAGTAATTACAATTTCATTACTATTAACAAGATCATGGTGAGAAATTTTAAAGCCCTTTACTTTTTTCCCATCAATTGAAATACCATTAATATACCCTGCATCACCTTTACGATCCCTTTTGATAATCAACTTATCTTTACCATGATGATATTTTGAATCTAAATGTATCGTCACCTTATCAAATACGGGAGTTACAACCGTATACTCCGGCCTCCCTGGACATAACGGATATATCCCCATCATATTCATAGATGCCCAAGTAGACATTGTGCCTGTATCGTCATTACCAGGTATTCCTCCTGGTGCATTCTTAAAATGAGTTTCTAAAATCTCCGTTACTAATTTTTGAGTACGCCACTCCTCACCTTCGATTTCCGAAAAGATATGCGGATAAAGCATATCAGGTTCATTAGTTACGTCAAAATATCCTTTATCAAAAGTAGCTTGAAGTTTTTCCACAAAATTACGCTTACCCCCCATTAATTTCACTAATCCAGCAATATCATGTGGAATAGCAAAAGTATAATTCCAAGCATTTCCTTCATGGAAACCAGGATTTGGTTCGAAATTAGCACCTTGCAAAGGATCAAAAGGGGTTAGAAATTTACCATCAGGAAGTATAGGTCTAAAAGTTCCATACTCTTTTGAATAGTAGTGCTTATAACCTTTTGCCCGCTCAGCAAACATTTTGGCATCTTCTTTCTTTCCTAGTGAAGCCGCGAACTGTGAAAGGTTCCAGTCTGCAAGGAAATACTCAATTGAATGAGACACTGAGTTATCAAATTTGGCACGTAGTGGTACGTAACCGTATTTTACATAATCAGCATTATCAGGACGAATTTTATTGGTACTATCTATAGTTGTTGCTGATTTATAAAACGCCTCATATGCAGCTTCATGATCATAATCTCGAATACCTTTCATCCATGCATCAACGATAACGGGAATTGCGGGATCTCCATCCATGGTATAAGATTCGCGACCATACAGCTCCCATTTAGGCATCCATCCGCTTTCTTTATAAATATCGATCATAGAACGGATCATCTCTGTTTGTCGGTCAGGAAACAATAAACTCATTAACGGCTGGACATTGCGGTAAGTATCCCATAGAGAAAATACAGTATAACGATTTCCTGACGTTTTTAATGTTTGACGGGTCTCCATAGCTGGATATTGTCCATTAACATCCTGAAGAATATTTGGATGAATTAAAGCATGGTACAATGCTGTATAGAAGACTGTTTTCTGATCTTCAGTACCACCTTCAACTTCGATTTTCGACAAATCTTCATTCCATCTCTTAGAAGCGGCTAATCTTATTTGATCAAATCCGCCTTTGGGTTGTTCTTGATCTAAATTTTGTCTTGCATTTTCAACACTTACGAAGGAGACTCCCACCTGAACTTCAACCTGCTCGTTTTCAGAAGTTTCAAAACTTAAATAAGCACCAATATCATCCCCGGACATTTCGTTATGATATGCTGTAAAAACTTTATACTTTCCAGCATCCTTATTCCAATCGTTTTCCCAAACTTCTCCTTGCTTCTGAAATTTCCAGTATCCCTTTTCCGAAGGTTTCTTACTCAACCTTAAGACAAAATAAATCGGATATACAGCTTGATTATTAACATAACAAAATGATCCCAATAACTTTGAACCTTCAATCTCTCGATCGTTAACAAATCGCATCGTAGCTCCCGTTTCATTCGTTAACCCTTCACCTAAATTAAGTAAAATATGGCTTTTACCCTTCGGAAAGGTAAATCTGGAAATTCCTGTTCGTAGTGTCGCTGTAGCTTCAGTTTTCACACCATATTTATCTAAATAATTGGTATAATAACCCGGTGCGGCACTTTCATTTTTGTAAGTACTTCCATAATTCCGATAATCGACATCAAGACGGCCTGTTGTTGGCATCAGCAAAAGACTCCCCATATCTGGACATCCTACACCGCTCAGGTTAACATGAGAAAATCCCGTAAAAAACTTATTATTATATTCATAGGGAGTAGACCACCATTGTGCATCCTTATTAAATTTGTTCAAAGATGACCCCATGACATTAAAAGGCGAAACGTTCATCAGCCCCTGCGGAACCTGTGCACCCGGATTAGTCGTACCATAGTTAGTTGTTCCAATAAATGGATTAACATATTCTACTGGTTTTTTTTGCGCCAATGTCGCATGCGAAAGAAAGAGAAAAATAAAACTATGACCGAGACTACGCCAATTTATAGTTTTATTTAAAATAAGTACTTTTTGTCGTTTTGGTAGAGACTCTGTACAAATACGACCAAACTTAAAGGTTTTATATGTACTATTTAACCATGATTTGACAATTCTAAAATCTTTCAAAGTAACTAAGGTTTTTATTTTCATTTATTTTAATAAATTATTATTGCGCCATTTAAATAGGAATGCCACAATCTTTTTTAGCATTTAAATTATCGATCTACGTTATTAATTTGAGAATTACCCTAATCTATCTCCCTCTCACGGCTTACATTTTCATTCAGCTTTCCAGATAATTATATCAATTTTAATAATCTACATTTCAAGAAAAGATGACCTTGAACTCTATTCTAATAGGAGTGATAGTAGCATTAGAATAATTTCGTAAAAAATTCACATCAGATGTGTAGACTTACCTGTGAAATATGGATGCGCTCCCATCAAAGATTAAGATTGCACCTATTCTCATCAAATAAGAAATAAGGATTATCCTAGCTACAATAATACATATAATTAGATGATCATACAATACAGAGTCATCCTTAAACAAAATTCAGCGCATCCTTCATTTTATTTAAGATAGAGCAATATTGTTTTAATCTCTTCTCAAATTTAAATCTTCATTTTTATTAATCAATACGCGTATTTTTATTTCTTGTCTTATGGCAAGCAGTACTAAACAAAATAAGGTTATAATTGTTAAAACTAAATTGTTTGAAATAGAAACAAGTATAAACGGTCTACCGTTAGGATTTAAAAAATTTATACTAGAAAACAATGGAATTTGCACACTTCACCAATTAAAAAAAAATGAAAATACTAATAAAATTTATGCTTACACTAGGTGTCAGTATAACTCTTCCCTGTATCATGGCCAAAGCTGCTGATAAAATTGCTGTAATAAATAACGTTACGCGAATAATTGAAAAAAATGTCCCTCCTGTCATTTTAAATCAGGACGGAAATATTGATTCATTAATCCAATATTTTCAATACACAACCAAATCATTAAAAGATGACATATCAGGATTAAGTGAAGCACAACTACAATTTAGTCCTGGAGAAGGAAAATGGTCAATAGGTCAATGTCTAGAGCATATCATACGCTCAGAAAGTCTGTTATTTGAAATGGCAAAAAAAGAATTGGGAAAAGCGCCACAGCCTAACCGGAAAAATGAAGTCAAATCAACTGATCAAGGTCTCATAAACATGATGACTGATCGAAGTCAAAAATTTCAGGCACCAAAAGAACTGCAACCCACAGGAAAATATAAAGATAGCAAAGTAGCAATAAAGGACTTTCTAGCAGCTAGAGAGCCTGTTTTATTATACATCAAAAATGCAAATATAGATGACCTTCGCAATCACATCAGTGACTACCCAACAGGCGTAGTTGATGGTTATCAAAACCTACTTTTTATCGCCGCTCACTGTGCTAGACACACTAAACAGATTGAAGAAGTATTAGCAGATCCAAATTTTCCAAAAAAATAAATTATGAAAAACCAAACATATCAAATCGACATTCAAGCACCAGCTTCAGTAGTATTTCACAAAATGCTAGATAAAGAAACCTATAAATTATGGACTTCCGAATTCAACCCTACATCAGATTATGAAGGAGGATGGAATAAAGGTGATAAAATTTACTTTATTGGACAAAATAAAGAGGGTAAACGTGAAGGTATGGTAGCTAAAATTTTAGAAAATATCCCTAATGAATTTGTTTCCATTTATCATTACGGAATATTGGATGGAGATATAGAAATAACAGAGGGACCTGCAGTCGAAAGCTGGGCAGGAGGTACAGAGAACTATCATTTTAAAGAACATAATGGAATAACAAATGTAACTGTTAAAGTAGATACCACAGAAGAATACCTATCTTACTTTTATGAAACTTGGCCCAAAGCCTTATCAAGATTAAAAGAAATTTGCGAATAATACCTATAACTATTCATTATGTTTGAAACAGTTGAGAATTACTATCACAGTAAAAAAGAACCAATAAAAAGTTGTTTACTAGCATTAAAAGAAATTATTCTCAGACTGGATCCGCTTATAACAGAAACGCAGAAATGGGGCATGCCCTGTTTCTGCTATAAAAATAGAATATTTTGTTATCTGTCAATAGATTCAAAAAAAGATATTCCCTATATCATGATGGTAGAAGGCAGACATTTAGATATTCCAGCTCTTCAATCGGGAAATCGTTCTAAAATGAAAGTTTTTTATGTTGATCCCAACGCAGACTTCGATTTAGTTACGATCAATCACATCATGCAAGAAGCACTGAATCTTTATAGAAACGGCTTACTGAAAACAAGTACAAAAAATACATAAACAAAAATCCTCAACAATATAGCTACCCTATTATAAAGAATAACAATAGGTTAATCTAGGATCATACACTATCAATTCTATGATCACACACCTCCACCCAAGTACAACCCTAGGATCATACAACACGAAGTATACGATGATACTAGATCCACTAAACATACAGGCCTTCTGTACCTTTTCTATGCACAATATTCCCACATCAAATAACCAATGTAGCTTATTATATACTTATACGGTAAGCTATGATACATCACATAAATCGTAATGAAATAAAAATTTTACATATATATAGTAATTGTTGGTCTATAAATTGATTGTATTAAGTTATGGCAAGATTTTTAAAAGTAATATTCTTATTAGCTATTATTGCGGTCTTCGGATGGTTGCTATGGTCTAAGTTTGAAAACAAAACTACAAAAGTTACAACACATCAACTTTTGATCGAGCGAATAGAAGCAATGGGCAAGCTTGAATTGGTCAAATATAGATTTAGCGATGTTGTTGAACATAAAAATATTACAACATTCTTACCCGACGCAAGTGTACTACTTATCATAAAAGCAGATGCCGTTGGATGTATCGATTTAACAAAAGTCAAACAAGAAGATATTGAAGTTTTTGGAGACTCTGTTTCTATGCGTTTACCTTTACCTGAAATTTGCTACATAAAGATAGATCATAAATCTTCCCGAGTTTACGACACCAAAATGGCATTCTTTCGAGAAGCTGACCTTGTAGATGAAGCCTATAAAAATGCGGAAAAGGAGATTGCAACCGAGGTAAAAAAATCAGACATATTGCAACAAACCCGAGCAAATGCGCTAAATGTTTTCACCCCTTTACTTAAAGGACTAGGTTTTAATAAAATTAGTTTGTCTTTCGAATAATACATCGATTAACATATTTTAATTGCAATCAATAAACGCGCAAATCGGAAGTTATGATTAAATCATAACTTCATAATTAGATCAAAATTTCACATCAAAAAAAATAAAACGAATTATTTTTTTTAGGAATCAACTTCATAAATAGTCATGATTATTTGACAGTATAGCTATACTGTCAAATAATATACAATTATTAAAGTCGATCAACATTTCTAAAACTTAAAATGAAATCAATCTATTGATATGAACGATCTAAATGCAACGCCATTTGTATATTACAACGTTTATAAGGCGTATTTCGTCCTGCTATTTTTTTAAATCCTAATTTATGATATAAATTAATTGCTGGCTTTAAAATAGTATTACTTTCTAAATACAAATTTTGCGCGCCTAATTCCTTTGCTTTCTTTAATACCGCCTGCCCCAATAGAAATCCAATATTTTTCCCTTGTGCGCTCGGTGAAACTGCCATTTTAGCCATTTCATAATCATAATCTTCTTGATGCATTTTAATCAAAGCACAAACCCCTACAGGCTTATTGTTATAAAGTGCGACCAATATTACACCCCCCTTATCCAAAATATAATCTTGAGGATTATTTAACGCTTTATAATCAGCCTCTTCCATTTCAAAATAAGTAGAAATCCATTCTTCATTGAGCGATCTAAAGGCCTCCTGATATTCCGGTTTATACGGAACAATTTCTACAGCTTGACTTTCCCGTATTTTTTTTTGTTCATTTACTCGCTTAAGCAGTGATTTTTGTTCCAAAAGAAACTCCCATTCTTCTATTGCTTCCCAAAGATTATGTGTAGCTTCCTCGATTATCATTTCAATTGCCGCATCGACATCTTGACATGAAACCCGTATCTTATCGTTCAACTTCTTTCCTTTTTCAGTCAAACCTACAACATTTCGACGCTTATCATTTGTCAATAAGTTATCTTTGACCAATCCAGCAGAAGTCATTTCTCTTATTATTTTCGTAACCGAAGGTTGAGAATGTCCAATTTCATTTGCTATTTCAGTTATTGTTTTTTCACCTTCTTCAGCCAAAATAAAGAAAACGGGAAACCATTTCGGTAAAAATTCCACGTGATAAAGTTCGTAAATCTGTGCCGCATCTTCTGTTACTTTATTGGTCAGCAATCGAAGCCTGCTACCTAAAGCCATTTTACCTGTTTTGTTAAAAAAATCCATTCTATTTGTTTGATTTATAATTTTATACTTGCTTATCGCTAATAACTTTCGCTTTGATTGGGAAAAGAAACTGATTTGACGTCCTCAATATAATGACGGGTAGCTTCAGACATTACCGTATGTAAATCTGCGTATCGACGTAAAAACTTGGGCGAAAATTCATCATTCATTCCCATAACATCCTGTATAACCAGAACCTGTCCATCCACTCCAGAGCCAGCAGCAATTCCAATTGTTGGTATTTTTAGCATATCTGAAATCTTTGTTGCAGTATGTGATGGAATTTTTTCACCACGATCTTTCATCTCTTGTAGCGTTCTTTTTGTGTTTTTAGATGTTTTCTTTAAATAGTTTGACATATTGATAAAATAAATACTAAACATCATAACCAATTACATAACTGATTATGCAAATGTATTAAAATATTTATTTTTCTAAAAATTTTTTATTTGGCACCTCTTAAATTTTCCATTTCAAAACCTACCTATTTAATGATTTACTTAACTTTACAAATCCCTTTCTATCCGTTACGATATTACTCAAACAAAAAACTATAATCAGTACGAGAACTTACCTTCAAAAAATAACATTTATTAATACACAAAAACAAAATGAATACACGTAAAAATAACTTTTATGTCATCACAGGAGGGCCTGGAGTGGGCAAAACCACCTTGATTGATGCTTTAAAGTGTAAAGGATATTCTACGGTTGCAGAAGATGCCCGATCAATCATTAAACAGCAGATACTAAAAAGAGGAGATGCTTTACCCTGGAAAAATAAAGATTTATATGCTTTATTACTGCTTAATGCATCAGTAAAAAGCTATCATGCAATATCCAATAAGAACGATAGTATTTACTTCTTTGATCGCGGTATAGTAGACACCATTTGTTATGCAGAAATGATTAACTTCAAAATTCCTACTGAAATGCTTCAAAATGCAAAAACCCATAAATACAATAGCACTGTATTTATACTTCCACCTTGGGCACAGATCTATACAACTGACGATGAAAGAAAACAATCATGGGAAGAAGCTCTCTGTACATTTGAAATTATGAAAAAAACTTATTTTGATAATGGTTATAATGTAATAGAAGTACCTATAGGAGCTGTTGATCTAAGGGTAGATTTTATATTGAAGCATATATAAACTTTTCCAGATCTCAATATTTCTGAGCAGTTGCTCAAAATAAAAAAATTCATCTCGATCATTTGTCAAAATGAAAAACAATTTCAACAATCAAAATTCGTAATAATAAAGCAGTTACATTTGACCAATCCTTGATACCTATCCAAATTTTGGTTATCTTAGCCATATTGACAGCATACAGATATTTTTTTTGAAAAATAGTTTCTAGTCATTTACTTATCGCAACAAAGTATAAGTTGTGTATCTTATTGGCTTTTGCCATCTATTTTAGAGATTATAAAAAAATCTCTTCATCTGCATACTCATTTGGAAGTATGGTCTAGAATTAAAAATTCGATTTTAAAGACGAATTATTGCACTCATCTATTTTAGATGAGTATACATGTTAATTATATTATATGACAAATTTTAAAGTTGGAATTATTGGTGCTGGCCCCAGCGGGCTAGCTATGCTACGAGCATTTGAATCGGAACAGAAAAAAGGTAATCCCATCCCAGAAATTAAATGCTACGAAAAACAGGACAATTGGGGTGGAATGTGGAACTTTACCTGGCGGACAGGTGTTGGTAAATACGGAGAACCCCTACATGGTAGCATGTACAAATACTTATGGTCTAATGGCCCAAAAGAATGTCTAGAATTTGCTGATTATACATTCACAGAACATTTTGGTCAAACAATATCCTCCTACCCTCCGCGAGAAGTACTTTTTGATTATATCCAGGGACGTATCAATCAAAGCAACGCCAGAGATTACATCCAATTTAATACCGTTGCAAGATGGGTGGATTATATTGAAGACAAAAAACAGTTTAGAGTTATCTTTGATAATCTAAAAAAGAATGAAACTTTTGAAGAATTTTTCGATTATTTAGTTGTTGGTACTGGTCATTTTTCCACCCCTAATCTCCCTTACTTTAAAGGAATAGAGAATTTCCCTGGCGCAGTTATGCATGCACATGATTTTCGAGGTGCTGACCAATTTAAAGATCAGCGCTTACTCCTTATCGGAAGTAGTTATTCCGCTGAAGATATTGGCGTACAATGCTACAAGCACGGAAGTAAATCTGTGACAATAGCTTATAGAACAAGTCCGATTGGCTGCAACTGGCCGGATGGCATAAAGGAGAAAGCAAAATTATCTCATTTTGAAGATAGTATAGCGTACTTCGAAGATGGCAGTCAAGAAGAGTTTGATGCGGTCATATTATGTACGGGCTATCAACATAAATTCCCATTTTTACCTGATAATATGCGATTAAAAACTAATAATTGTCTATATCCAGATGACTTGTTTAAAGGAGTAATCTTTAATCATAATGAACGTCTAATATTTTTAGGAATGCAAGATCAATATTATACTTTCAATATGTTTGATACACAAGCTTGGTTTGCGCGTGATTACATGCTAGGAAAAATCCCGTTGCCACCTAAAAAAGAACGCATTAAAGAAATCAAAAAATGGATGGATGATGAAGCACTTACAAAAACAGGAGAAGATCATGTTGATTTTCAAACAAATTACATCAAAGATCTAATGAGTTATACAAATTACCCAAACTTTAATGTTGACGAAGTGGGCAACATGTTTAAAAATTGGTTAAAGGACAAAGAAAATAATATTTTAAATTATCGAGATCAAATCTATACATCGGTAATAGATGGAACTCAAGCAGAAACTCATCATACAGCATGGATGGATGAACTTGATGATAGCCTTGAGAACTATCTTGAAGAAAGTAAAGAACCTGCTATATCATAAAATTTCTAAACTGATATTTGAATACATTTTAATAAAAGGAGGAAGCTAAAGCTTCCTCCTTTTATTAAAATCAATAGTTATCAAGACTAACATATACGCGTGTCAATCCAAAAATTATCACGCATTTTCAAAATTGATTCTGGAGTGACCCGATTTAAAATATAGGATTGTTGTGCGTTTAAAAGGTCTTTTTGATCCTGTTCATCTTCAACAAAAAGCATTCGCAAAATAGCATCATTTTCCAATGCTTCTATATCAGACTCCACTACTTTTGTATCATTCGAGAGAAACCAATTTTTAGCTTCTTCCTTATTTAAAAATTTTAAATACATTAAACAAGAATCAAACTCTCCTAATTCTTTTACTACTTTTTCTGGATATTGATTTCGAATGTATTCTTCATATAGTTCACGTCTATTATTACGTAAAGCATAATTTCTTATTACCAATCGATGTGGATCACTCTCTATGCTAAATTTTTGAGGATTTTCTAAAAATCCGTAATGCTTATTGTATCGAACAACACGCGCATTCAAACTTTTTTTATCATTCTCCATAAAAATCTCTTCATTACTTATATACATAACAATCAAATGCTTATAGTGTTTAATTATTGTATATAGGAATTCAAAGCAAAGAAATCAACGAATAAATAATATAATTTAAAAACGATTGTCAATACTACTTACAAGGCTCATAAGTAAGGAAAATGACATCTTTTACAAAAAAGTAAATTCACCTTTAAAAACTATTTCTTTATCTACTAAACTATAATTTTCATCATATTCAGCTTGATAAAAAATGACGTAAATTGGTTGTGTTAAATTTGTAACTGATATCAATTTATCTGCTTCCAAAATATCGATTTTGTCAATAGTACGATTCCCTGTCCAGCTTTTAGCAGTACCTTTCGCATTCGGATCAAACCGATGATCTTGAGCTGATGTAAAATACCAGTAACTTGGTACATCGTTACTCAACGTTAAAGTTTGATTTGGATTAAATTGCTCATCTGCCATTCCAGTATTTTCAAACCATGAAACTTCATGATCGATAATTCCCAATGCTGCGAGATAAACGTCCTTATCCAATGTTGCCCCTATTAAAAAGCCTTCCATCCCTTCTGAGTTTAGTTGAAAAGTGAATGGAGATTTAGCAAGTTTATACTGATCAAAAGTGCTGGAGATTATTTCCCCACCTTGGATGATACTAACTTCCAGTTGTTGAGAAAAACCCATTATAGAAGTAAATAATAAGCCCAAAGTCATAATCAATCTATTCATATAAAAAGTGTATAATAAAATTTTAAATTAATAACACAAAGTAAAGTAAATCATAAAAGACTAAAATCCCTGTTTTAAGCTAATTTTACGTTATTACTTAGATTAAAATAAAAAAACACGATTATCACTTAAAAGCTATTTTATAATCTCGTAATTTTAACAATCTTTTTGTACTCTTATTCTGTCTTTGCAAAAACCAAAATAAGTGTCTTTAACACAATACAGCTATTGATGAAATACATTCAACTATTCATTGCGTTTATGTTTGCAGCAAATAACCTATCTGCTCAAAAAAACATTACGATCGGGCAAACTGATCAGATATACTCTACAATTCTCAAAGAAAATAGGACAATAAACATATATCTACCAGAAGGATATCATGTTGCTGATACGATTAAATATCCAATAATTTACATATTAGATGGTGGCATAGAAGAAGATTTTATTCATATAGTTGGAATCGTTCGCTATTATACACAACCCTGGATTGCGCAGTTTCCAAAATCAATTGTTGTCGGTATCGAAAATACGAATAGAAAGAGAGATTTCACATTTGCAGTGTCCAACTTGGACTTCCTGGAAAAAGAAGGTTTTAAAAAAGAGAATTTTCCACAATACGGAAAATCTGGAGCTTACATTTCATTTCTTCAAAAGGAACTACAGCCCTACATGGAAAATAAATATAACGCTAATAAAGACCGTACTGTTATTGGAGAATCATTAGCTGGTCTATTAGCGTCTGAAATACTCTTAAAACAACCTGATTTATTTACTAAATATATTATTATTGCGCCTAGTTTATGGTGGGGAGAGCAAAAGCTCTTATTTGAAACGGCAAATTTATTAAATACTAACATCAAAAAATCACTTAGCGTATATTTAGGAGTTCCAAATAAAGATGAAGATATAAAAATGTATAATGAATCAATAAAGTTTTCACAATCATTAAAGCAAAATAATAATATCAATTTATCATTTGATTACTTACCAACCGAATTACATGCAACGATTGTACACCAGGCAGTATATAATGCTTTCAAAAAATTATACCCTAAAAACTAAATAATATTAAAATCAATTTGTGATTTTTAGACAGTGCTAGTTCGGTTAACTTTCAATTTTTTATAGCAAGTAATATCCTGAAAATATGTTAAATTTACTAGACTTTCAACATCAATACGATAATTGAGAAAGCGTCAATTATAAATTTCATCTCCTAAAAAATCGGTTTATGAATACTATTTTGAGAAATTTATTGGCGATAGTGGCGGGCGTGGTCATTGGCAGTATAGTTAATATGATATTTATTACAATCAGTAGTTCTATCATACCTCCACCAGATGGTGCAGATGTAACCACGACAGAAGGACTAAAAGCATCAATGCATATGTTTGAACCAAAACATTTTGTCTTTCCTTTTTTAGCACATGCCATCGGAACTTTAGTCGGAGCATGTATAACAACTTGGTTAGTCAAAGGGAAAAAACTTAGCTTTGCGTTTATAATAGCTGTCTTTTTCTTAGCAGGTGGTGTAGCAAGTGTCTTTATGCTGCCCTCTCCAATATGGTACACAGTACTAGATTTGACCATAGCTTATATCCCAATGGCATACTTGGGGGGAAAATTGGGATTAAAACTAAAATTACAAAGAAACCACTCCTGAAACTTTTATTATAGTTTTTTTAACAGAAAGAAGTGAGCCTTACTTCATAAACAGCTTATCAAAATACGCTATAACAGCATTTCGAATAATGTGAAAGAATTATTTTGATAATGAGCAGGCATATCAATAGCTTCTTTAATACGAACTACATCAACAATTGTAAAACCACATTTCTCATAATATTGATTCAAGCGCTCATTTCCAGCCGTAGTATCCATTCTAATAAAGAATTTACGCTGCTCTCTGGCCAGATCCTTAACAAACGCTATAATCTTAATAACAAAATTCTGACCTCTAAAAAGTGGGTTTGTAGCGATACGGTGAATATAAATTGCCGGATCTTTGTCTTTCTCTTGCCATATAATAGGATCTGAAGTTGTCAATAAAAAGACACAAGCGATTTGATTATCCAGAACAATCTTATAATGTTGTCCATTTTTTATCTCTTCAAGTACAGCTCGAGCTTCAAATCCTTTCCAATTCACTTTTCCTAAAGCATGTTGATAGGCAATTGCCTGCTCATACAATTCCATATGTACAGACAAGTCGTGAGGAGTACTTTTTTCTATAATCATGCAGTTAAAATATAGTTTTCCTTATAAATATAGAAGATTAAACTACAATATTGTCCATTCATAAGTTTTTTCTGTCACATTATAGTTTTATCTTTGATGCATGACTATTGAAGAACTAAAAGAATATTTTAATACGGTTTCATTACCAAATGAAATACAAATTACCGTGGATATGCATATCTTTGATTTACCTAAATTTCTGCAGGCAAACTTAGCGGCACTTGATCGCTGGAACAGAGAGTTAGAAAAATGTCCTTCCTATGTGCGTTTAATAAACTTAAAGAAAGCTATTGAAAATCAATAAATAAGAACTGTATCATTTTTAAAATTAAAAATCGTGTTATTGTTGCAACAAGCTATGTTGAGTTGCGGTAAAAATATTTCTGAAGACAATGTTCATTTCCTGTTCGCGTTGCGCCGCGACTATCCCGCAACCAGGAAATAATTCCACAGTATTATTTTTAATTACAAACACAAAACTCCGGCTTGCAACTGCGATCTTCTCATAAACATCCCGGTTTTCAAAACCCTGCAATATATTATCCCAAGATTGTTCTGTCAAACAATAAATCTGATTCTTACGTTCATTAAAATCGGATTGCATCTCGTCCAAACGTTTAAACAGATTTTTACCTTTGTCTTTTAACCAATCTGAATCTTGAGATTTTACAATATAATACTTTTCAACAAGATCTATAAATCGGTTATACATCCCAATAAAATTGCTCAGCAAGGTTAATTCCGCAAAAGGAATGAACGGATATTGATAAAGAAAATCAGGCCAGGTACTTTCAGATTCATTAATCAAAAAACTACGAGAGTTTCCCACAAAATGATTTTCAACAGAAAAACTATGGCTAGCCGTGCATTCTAATCCAAAAGTATCCCAATCATAATGAATCAATACATCATCCCGGTCAAAAAAGAACGAATGGATCACTTGCTGACCGTTTTTATCGAGCACAGGTTTACCATCTTCCGTAATGATACAATTTGCGGTAAAATGACTTAAATGCGGAGCTCCAGTAGCATATTTCCAATGGCCATGAATACGATATCCCCCATCCGCTCTTTCTGCATATCCAGATGCACGTCCACTTCCTCCTAAACAAACTGCCGGATTTTGAAAAATTTCTGTTCCTATTTTCGGATCAATAAAACCGACAAATAAATTAGCTCCCGAACATAAAGTTATTGTCCATGCCAAACCACCATCATGATAGGCCAATTCTTCTAAAAATTTCACTCCATCTAAAAGAGTTAATCCCAATCCACCAAGAGATTTCGGAACCCAAATTTTAAACCATTTTTCACTAATTGCCAAATCTAACTGCTTTGCAGTCATCTTTTTTAAAGCAATTGCCTCGTGCTGTTGGTCTTTTATCAGATTAATTTGATCTTGAGTAAGTATCATATGTTAGTTCACGTTTAAGAATTCTCTTCCAGTTAAAATAACCAAAGAAAGCCATCACAAATAAAAATACAGTCAATGCTGCGAATAGTAGTAAATCTTTATGATAAAGCAAAGGGATCGCCATGAGATTACTAATATTTAATAATATCCAATTTTCTATTTTCCGCTTTGCCAGCAACCACATGCCTGCCCATGCAGTACAAGATACCAAGGCATCCCATAGCGGAACATCTGAATCTGTAGCATGTAACAATCCGAAATAGAATACGGTAAATCCTATAATACATATCAATAAGACAATAATCCAGTCCTTACGTGATGCAGTCGATATGATATGTTGATGATTACTATTTTGTTGCCAGTAAATCCAACCATAAATACTCATTAATAAGTAATACATGTTCAAGGCAATTTCACCGTATAGTTTTGCGAAATATAAAACGTAAATGGATATCACAATACCAGAAATACCAAAAAGGTAATTAATAGGTTTATTAGACTTTGCAAACCAAACCTGCAATATACCAAAGCCTACTGCTAGCCATTCTGCGAGGGATGTAGCTTTAACCTGCTGAAAAAAATCGTTTAAAATTTGATTTAACTGCATTTAATATGTGTGTAAAATAAAAACAATACACACTTAGGGAGTCGCTATAAATGCACGATTTGTGAAATTAAAATCCCTACGCCAGCATTATCCGGATCAGGTATATAACAACAATTGCTCACTGTGATGAGCAATTGTTGTTATTGGGTATAATCTCAGCCTGTAACAGTAAATAATACTTCAAGCACCCCATAAGTATGGTGAAAAGAAATTAATCTTTAAAATTCTCTAATTTTAATGCTGTATGCGTACGCTTTCTAGTGGCTTCACACAGTTCAACATTATCATTTAATGATTGCCCATGTGAAGGAATCATTTCACGCAATTTCTTTCGATATTCGTCTGCTTTTGCACGTTCAGGAAAACATCTTTTCAGTAATTTAATCATGATAGCGACAGAAGTCGATGCTCCTGGTGAAGCTCCTAGTAAGGCTGCAATAGAACCATCTGCTGCGGATACAACTTCTGTTCCAAATTCAAGAACACCGCCATGTTTAGCATCTTTTTTGATTACTTGAACACGTTGACCAGCAACCTCAATTTTCCAGTCTTCTAATTTTGCCGTAGGCATAAACTGCTTCAAAGCATCCAATTTATCTTTTGGACTCTTCATCACCTCAGAAATCAAATATTTAGTCAAATCCATATTATCCCGACCTACGGATAACATCGGTTTAATATTCGACAACTTAATCGATGCAGGTAAATCAAAGTAAGAACCTTGTTTTAAGAATTTAGTAGAAAAACCAGCATATGGACCAAATAATAAGGCCTGCTTACCATCAATATAGCGTGTATCAAGATGTGGAACAGACATCGGAGGAGCACCGATAGATGCTTTACCATATACTTTAGCGTTATGATCTCTAATAACATCCTCATTCACACAACGTAACCACTGTCCACCAACTGGAAAACCACCATATCCTTTTGATTCGGGAATTCCAGATTTCTCTAACAGCAATAAAGAATGTCCACCAGCACCAATGAATACAAATTTAGCATTAATTGTTCTTTTCTCTCCAGTTTTCAAATCCTTAACTTCCAACTCCCAAGTGCCATTGTCATTGCGTTCAATGTCGCGGACTTCTTGTGTAAGATGTAATGTAATATTATCTTTTGCATCTAGATGTTGTACCAAATCACGCGTTAGAGCGCCAAAGTTCACATCAGTTCCTAAGATCATTTTCGTGGCCGCAATTTTATCATCAGCAGGACGACCTTTCATCATAAGTGGAATCCACTCATTCAAAACAGCTTTATCTTCGGTATATTCCATGCCTTTAAACAAGTTATTCTTGGATAGTGCATCATATCTTTTACGAAGAAAATCAATATCTTTTTCGCCAAAAACAGCACTCATATGAGGTACTGAGCGAATAAAATCTTCAGGTTTTGTTATGACCCCTTTATCAACTAAATAGGTCCAAAATTGTTTGGAAACCTCAAATTGTTCTGCAATGCTGATTGCTTTATCAATTTTTACAGAACCATCCGCTTGTTGTGGGGTATAATTCAACTCACATAATGCAGAGTGACCAGTTCCAGCATTATTCCATGCATCCGAACTCTCTGCTGCAACAACATCCAAGCGCTCTAAAATCTCTATTTTAATATCTGGGCTTAACTCATTGATAAGTGTGCCCAAAGTTGCGCTCATGATACCTGCGCCAATTAAAACGACGTCTACCTCTTTGGTATTTTTTGTTTTTTTACTCATGTCTTCGTGATTGATGCAAATTTAATATAGATTTTTATATTAACGCAATCCTTTTGTCAAAAAACTGTACTTTTTAAAATCACTTATTCAAAAATACCATACTATTATTAAGAATTCCCTAACACAGCCATTTTTATGTATAGCTGCCCACATTACCATAGTAGTATTATAAGATCCTGAGGAATGTTAATTCAAATTATTATTTAGAATTAACGAATTAAATTGATCCGAGTGTTGCGATTGTAGTATACTTTTAACATTTTTGCAAGCACCCTTATTACATATAATACATAAGAATGAAACTACTTGAAGGAAAAACAGCTCTAATTACTGGAGCATCAAAAGGAATAGGAAGAAAAATTGCTGAAGTATTTGCCCAAAACGGTGCAAATGTAGCATTCACATATTTATCATCTGTGGAAAAAGGCCAAGCTTTAGAGCAAGAACTTCAGGCTTTTGGAACTACTGTAAAAGGCTATCGTTCAGATGCATCAAAATTTGATGAGGCTGAAAAACTCATCAATGATATTGTTTCAGATTTTGGAACTATTGATGTGGTTGTTAATAATGCTGGAATAACAAAAGATGGTTTGTTAATGCGCATGACTGAGGAAAACTGGGATGATGTGATCAATGTAAATTTAAAATCAGTATTCAATGTCACTAAAGCAGCTTCTAAAATCATGATGAAAAACCGTAAAGGATCTTTCATCAATATGAGTTCAGTAGTAGGTATACAAGGAAATGCTGGTCAAGCTAATTATGCAGCTTCTAAAGCTGGTATTATTGGTTTCTCTAAATCAGTGGCAAAAGAATTAGGCTCAAGAAATATTAGATCAAACGTAGTTGCTCCAGGTTTTATACGCACAGAAATGACCGATATTTTAGATCCTAAAATTGTTGCTGGATGGGAAGCTGGTATTCCTATGAAACGCGCAGGTCAAGCAGAAGATGTTGCAAATGCATGTCTATTTCTTGCATCGGACCTTTCAACATATGTCACAGGACAAGTATTGCCTGTAGATGGTGGTATGGTATAATATATATATAATACATATAAAAAAGGTTCTTGAGCTGATCAAGAACCTTTTTTATTATAGAAGTTTTTATATGTCTATATTTGCACTGAAATTTTAATCTTATGAACTGGAATCGGGTATTTGCTATTCAAAATGAAACAGAATTTAATGAAATTTGCTTGGAAACTTTTCATTTTCAAATGGAAAACACAAGCATTTACAGACAGTATGTGCAATATCTAAATAAGAAAATTCATACAATAGATCATTACACGAAAATTCCGTTTCTCCCAATCGAACTATTCAAATCTCAAGAAATTATAGCTGACAATTTCAGTCCTGAAATTGTATTCACAAGCTCAGGTACAACAGGAATCACCACAAGTAAGCATCTGGTGGCTAAAAAAGAAGTATATGAAGAAAGCTTTCGCACTGCTTTTGAACAATTTTATGGAAAAATAGACAACATTGCCATTTTGGCGCTACTTCCATCCTATTTAGAACGAACAGGCTCTTCATTGATCTACATGATCAATGATTTAATGCAACATAGTCAACAACCCGAAAGTGACTATTTTTTATACAATCATGAAGAACTTTATCAAACCCTTATAAAATTAAAAGCAAGAGGCACAAAAACCTTGCTATTCGGTGTGACATTTGCACTTCTTGATTTTATTGAAAAATATGAATTGACATTTCCGGAGTTAATCATTATGGAAACTGGGGGAATGAAAGGAAAACGTAAAGAAATGGTCCGTGAGGAAATTCATGATTTATTATGTAAAAGCTTTCAAGTTCCAGGAATACATTCGGAATATGGAATGACAGAATTGCTATCACAGGGCTATTCATATGGTAACGGGATATTCAGACACCCCAACTGGATGAAGATCTTAATTCGGGAAACAAATGATCCGCTAACTCTTGCTGAAAATAAAAAAACAGGCGCTATCAATGTTATTGACTTAGCAAATCGATATTCGTGTTCTTTTATTGCAACCCAAGACCTCGGAAAAATTTACGATGATGGATCTTTTGAAGTCTTAGGTCGCTTTGATCAAAGTGATATACGTGGTTGTAATCTTCTCGTCCAATAAGTTTTATTTTAAGCTGGGATCTTGAAAGGTATTTCCAGCTTGCATATCACCAGAATCATAACCTTTCTTAAACCAAGCTCGTCTTTGAGCTGAGGTACCATGTGTAAAAGAATCGGGTACCGCATAGCCTTGAGCTTGTGTTTGTAATTTATCATCTCCAACTGCTTCAGCTGCCGCCATACCATCTAAAATATCATTATAGTCAATCTCGATATCAGATAATTTATTAACATGATGTGCCCAAACTCCTGCATAAAAATCAGCTTGCAACTCGGTCATGACAGAAATTTTATTATTTTCAACTTCACTTAATTTTCCCCTCATGCTGTTTGTCTGAGGTAAAAGTCCCACTAATTGTTGTATATGATGTCCTACTTCATGTGCTATTACATAAGCCAGAGCAAACTCACCTTTAGCACCAAATTTGGTCGTCAACTCTTGATTAAAAGTTAAATCTAAATAGATTTTATGATCTCCAGGACAGTAAAAAGGTCCGTAAGATGCTTTTCCTATTCCGCAACCATTGGTTTCGGTACCTCCATCATAAACAACTAAATTTGTAGGTTCATAATTTTTACCAAGCTGAGTCTTAAAAAGATTTGTCCACACATCCTCAGTACTTGATAAAACGATACGCGAAAAGTCTGTTAATTTAGCCTCCTCTGCACTAATTTCCCGTGGCTGTCCAGTCTGCTCCGTCCCCGTCATATTTTGAGCCTGCTGTAATAATTGAGATGGATCTCCTCCCATTAAAAAACCAATTATTAAAACAATAATCCCACCTACACCGCCCAAAGTTAATTTTTGACCACCTGACATTCCTCTCCTATCTTCGAAGTTGTCACTTTTTCTACCTCCTTGCCATTTCATATTGATATCATTTAAGTTAGTTTCAATTAATATTAAATAAGATACGCATTTTATCGTGTACAGCATCGCAAATTATATTCCAATTATTAAGCATTTTTTGATTTGTTATGTTAACCTTTTATAATTTAGAATTATAAATATTCATTATGTTTGCACCTAAATCATTTGCAACTTATCCAAAATTTAAATGAAACTAGAAAATCAACTATTCGAGAGAGCGGGAAATAAATGTGAATTGAGTCAAGCAACTGATAATTTAACATTATATACATTGCCCCCTGACTTACAAGCTACAGCTGAAAACACGATTGTTGTTTGTCAGAAATGTGCCGATCAGTTAAATAAAACAACACAATTAGAAGCTGAATATTGGAAATTCCTGCCCGATACCATGTGGTCTGAAGTACCAGCAGTACAGGTAGCTGCGTGGCGCATGTTAAATCGTTTAAAAAACGAGGGTTGGGCTTCTGATGCGTTAGATATTTTGTATCTGGATGAAGAAACATTAGAATGGGCAAAACAAACAGGAGATCATGAAAATGATGGATATGTCGAGTTTCATTTAGATAGTATCGGTCAACAATTATTTGAAGGGGATTCTGTAGTCCTTACGAAAACATTGGATGTAAAAGGATCATCTATCCGGGCGACTTTAGGTACAGTCGTGAAGAATATTAGACTTGTGTTCGATAATACAGAACAAATTGAAGGAAAAATCGATGGTCAGACGATTGTGATTTTAACAAAATATTTAAGAAAGCAAAACTAAAAAAATAAGGCTACAATTTGATTGTAGCCTTATTTTTTATTTCTGTTTCGGATAATCACGCATATGCGCAAATTCGTAATTTGGATGTAACTTCAGACTATCGATTAAATCACTTAACATTTTCTGTGCTTTTCTTGTCTGAAACATATCATCATGCATCAACAGAACAACGTTATTCTTCGAAAATGAGGTGCCGTTACGTAATCTATTATTTATCTGACGATATATAAAACTCACCGATTCGACTGGCATACCAGAAGGTTTACCCTTTTTCCATTCACAGTCCCATCCCATAGAGCGGTAACCATTTTGATATAATAGATCGGCAGTACTTGAACCACTTTGCATATCAATACGTTTACGATCTGCAAAGTACCAAATATTACGTCCTGGTAGACGGACAATCTTATGTTTAAGATTCAGTTCTTTTTCATTTTTATCAAAGTCCTCATACGCTGATTCTGCGTTGCTATAAAAATAAGTAAACTTATTATTTGCATGATTGTAACTGTGATTATAACAATCCACCAGCGGATTGTTCATATAACGTTCATAATATTTATGCAAACCCTTACTCATTCGGTCATGCTTTCCAATTAAAAAAGCATTAATCTTTATATTCTTAGCTGTAGCTATTGAATCAATAAATTGACTGCCATTTAAAGGTCCATCATCAAAAGTCAAATAAATATAACGAGGAGACACAGAGTCGGTTAATAATTTCGCCGTATCAACTTCATGATGAAGAATACTCTTTTTACCCTTTACAGCAATTGTATCCTTTTTAATCTCTTTCTCGACAGTATCTTTATTTAAATCATCGATATCATCTATACTATCAACAGTTCCAATAGTAACCGAATCTGTCTTTTTACTCCCACCTTCATTGCACGATTGTAATGCAAGAGATGTTACCGATAATAATCCAAGGAACAACCCCAGATTGAATGCTTTCTTCATGTTATAATTCACTATTAACCCTACACATAAACCACTAAAGCTGCTATTTGATAGCTAATGATTTAAACGATGTAAAAGTAAGATTAAATTTAACAGAAATCCAATTTTATGAAACCTTTTTTCTTTTGGAATAAAAACATTTTTTCATCAAATGAGTTATATTATACTATTTGATCAAAGAAAATGCTTTCAAACCTTCATTTAAATAGGCCAGATAAGTAGTAGCATCATAATCAGCACCTTTTGGTTTAACCAAAACCTGACGGTTTGCAGGATTCATAAGCACATAAAAAGGTTGTGAATTGGATTCAAACTGACTCGATTGTAAATAACTCCACTTACTTCCAATTGTCTTCAACAATTTTCCCGAACTCGTTTTGTGTTGATCTTCAACAGCAAGCTCAGTGCGGTCATCAACATACAGTTGGATGATAACGACATGATCTGTTAAAAAAGAGCGGACTTGAGGATCTGTCCAAACAGTAGCTTCCATTTTCCTACAATTTACACAAGCATGGCCTGTAAAATCAAGCATAACCATTTTATGATGGGTTTTGGCATATTGTAAACCCTCCTCGTAATCAAAAAACACATTTAAGCCAAGCGGTGCATGAAATAAATCTGAATATTTGCGTTTAGAAACGTCTGTTACATGCGATCCACTAATCAATGAGCCTTGATTTAAATCAAAGTCCTGCGTGCTTTGTGGTGGTAAAAAAGCAGATATTGATTTTAAAGGAGCACCCCATAATCCAGGAATCATGTATACCGTAAATGATAGTACAATAATAGCTATGAAAGTACGGATTACTGACAAATGTGGCAGATTACTGTCATGAGAAAATTTGATTTTTCCAAGTAAATACAGTCCCATTAAACCAAATATAACAATCCATAAAGACAAAAAGACTTCACGGTCGAACCAGTTCCAGTGATAAGCTAAATCAACATTAGAAAGAAATTTCAATGCAAATGCCAATTCTAAAAATCCTAAAACAACTTTAACACTGTTAAGCCAACCACCTGATTTAGGCATGGCTTTCATAGCACTAGGAAATAATGCAAAAAGAGCAAAAGGTATAGCTAATGCAAAAGAAAATCCAAACATACCTACAGCCGGACCTAACAAAGCTCCACTTGTAGCTGCCTGTACCAATAAAGTTCCGATAATAGGTCCAGTACAAGAAAAAGATACTAAAGCTAAAGTTGCTGCCATAAAGAATATACCAGCCCATCCGCCTTTATCAGATTTTGCATCCATCTTATTTACCCATGAACTTGGTAAATTAATTTCAAATGCCCCCAAAAAAGAAGCTCCAAAAGCAACCAGCATCAAGAAAAAGAAAAAATTAAAGACACCGTTCGTTGATAATGCATTAAGGGCATCCGAACCAAAAATCATCGTTACCGCTAAACCAAGCACAACATAAATAACTATGATTGAAATACCATAAAACAAAGCACGAATAAAAGATTGCGATTTATTTTGATTTCCCTTTGTGAAGAAACTGACTGTGAGCGGTAACATGGGGAAAATACAAGGCATTAATAGGGCAGTAAAACCACCTAATAATCCTGCTAAAAATATTCCAAGTAGAGATTCACTACTTGCATGCTCTTCTGTTGTAATTACAGCCGTAGTTTTCTTATGATTCTGTCCAGTATCAACAACCACAGAATCAGTCGAAACTTCAGAAATACCACCATCAACGAACTCCAGTTCGTCCATCTTAAGTAAAGTATCTGCCTCCTGAGCGTGCGCAAAAGCTGGAAGAAGAACTATTAAAAGTAATAATTTTATGATAAAACTTTTCATAAATAATTAAATTATTATGCCGAGTGACAGGTTACAAATTGGTTAAACCTAATTACAATGGGAGAAATCCCATTGTAATAGATTCTATTTAAAATAAACATAGTGCCTAATATGCGATTAGGCTGAAACAAACTTTATATCGATTCAGTATTAAAAAGAGATTTTGCTAACCTACTGATAGGTTTAAATCCAGTGAAAGAGAGATCTGTTGAAATATATCCAGCTGCTACAGGTTGTTCTCTTACTAGATCTGTACTCAAATATTTCTTATTATCGTCGCACAATAAGGTGACAACAACAGCTTCTTTCCCTAATTGCTCTTTTAATTTAATTGCTCCAATCACATTCGCTCCTGAAGAAATCCCTACGGCCAAGCCCAATTCTTTTGCTAATTTTTGGGCCATTATAATAGAATCACCATCTGAAGCAGAAACGATTTCATCCAACTCGTCCATTTTCACAATAGCCGGAATAAATTCATCTGATATACCTTGAATACGATGCGAGCCAACCTTATATCCGGTTGACATCGTAGGACTTTCAGCGGGTTCCAAAGGATGAATCTTTACATGAGGATTTAAGCTACGAAGATGACGGCCTACTCCCATAACCGTTCCTCCTGTGCCTACACCAGCAACAAAAGCATCTGCAACTAAACCTTGTGAGGCTAACTGTAAACCAATTTCACGACCAGTCGTTAATTCATGAGCTTCGGCATTGAATTGATTTTCAAACTGTCTGGGCAAAAACACCCCTCCTTGCTGCGCTAGTTTCTTACTTAATTCAATACTCCCCAAAAAACCACCGTCTTCTTTACTAACCAACTGAATATCTGCACCCATACTTTTTATAATATCGATGCGTTCTTTACTCAACCAATTGGGCATAATAATTTTCACTTGATGTCCTAAAGCTTTACCAATAGCAGAAAAAGAAATACCAGTATTACCGCTAGTAGCTTCTATAATAACATCGTCAGGCTGAATTTGACAATTCATGTAAGCTTTATACATAATATATAGCGCCATACGGTCTTTGATACTCCCTGTAAGATTATAATTTTCGCATTTCACATAAATCCTCCCAGCTTTCCCTTTATATGAGTATTGTAGCTCCAGCATAGGCGTATTTCCTACTAAACACCATAAATGTTTAAATCTACTATCAAGCTCGGGTGACAAACATTTACTAAACATCAATTCGTTATTCATGATTTATTATTTTAAACAATATCAGTCGACAATCATTCGAAGACCTAACATTATCAGCAAAATTGACATAAAACAAAATAATATTCACTACATAATGATTAAATCAGTAAATTTTATCTAAATAATGATATATTTAAGAAATATTACAGAATCAACCAATTCATTACATTCATATCAATAAAAAATACAAAATGATGCTTGATGAAACCGACACCAAACTATTAAGAATTTTACAGCATGACGCTACACTTAGCAATAAGGAACTAGCATTTAGATTGCATAAATCTATCGCCGCTATACATGAGCGTGTAAAAAAACTGAAACAACAAGGCTATATTAAAAAAACTGTTGCTATTCTTGACCGGCAAAAAATAAACATGGGTCTGATATCTTTTTCACAGGTATTCTTAAAAGCACATACAGCCGAGGTTTTAAATGAATTTGAAAAAGAAGTTGCTAAATTTCCTGAAGTTATGGAATGTTATCAGATGGCTGGATCCTATGATTTTATGCTTCGAATAGCAACTAAAGATATGCAGGCCTATCACGAATTTTTAAGGTACCGCTTAGCCGTACTCCCACATGTGAACACCGTACAAACCTATTTTGTTCTATCGGAAACTAAAAGTGAAACAGCTTATCCGATTTAAAAAAATAGTTTTAATTAAAAAAAGGGAGAAAACTACAGCTTCCTCCCTTTCAATTAACATATAAAAAACTATTCACTATCTTCTTCCATGTCCCTCACCTCTTTCTGAGTGACGATCGTGGCCTCTTTTATCATTTCTCTTGTCCGATTTTCGATGCTCCGATCGATCTCTATGATTTTCATGTCGCTCGACACGATGATGATCATAACGGTCATTGTGACGTGGACGATCATAATTACTTCTATGGTCTCTTATACTTACCTGATTTCTGCGATGAGCATAATGACCATAATCTCTTCTGTACCGATCGTGATGTCTCCAGGGATCTCTATCATTGACAACTACTTTATAGGTATTATAAAAATTAAAGTTACGGTATCGACTAGGCAAGCTTCTACTGGTTACCCATCTTCTACCATGATAATGCGTATAACGGCGATTGATTACATCATAATATACATTAATTTCTGGAATATAATAATACCTTACGTAATCATACCCCACTGGGCCCCAAGAAGGTTGATTACCAATGTTAATACTCACATTAACTTGTGCAGCAGCAGGTTTAACAAAAAACAAACCGCCAACTAAAACCGTCAAGTAAACTAATTTTTTCATACCTGCTCCTCCCTTTATTTATGTTTTTCAATTATTTATAGGTAGGACTCTATATTTTTTAATAAGATTAATGAAAGGTTGTTAATATTTGTTAAAACGTTAAAATAAACTCAATATCAACGTGTTAAAATATCAATTTAACAATTATAATCCAGCTAAGAAATTCCTAAATATTTATATAAACACGATTCATTTAAAAAGAAAAAATCATTATTTACTTTTGTCCTATATTTAAATCTTAATACGTTGACAAAACAAAATACAATATGCCATTGTGGCAATTCACTTCCTTACGAAAATTGTTGCAAAAAAATTCATTTAGACCAAAAAGAAGCTAAAACTGCAGAACAATTAATGCGTGCAAGATATAGCGCATTTGTTGTTCAACATATTGATTTTTTATATACAAGCTTTCATTCTGAAACTCGTAAGTTGCAAAACAAAATAGAAATTGCAAGATGGGCAAAGGAATCAAAATGGATGCAGCTCCGCATTTTATTTAGTAATTCCAATACGGTCGAATTTGAGGCACATTACTTGGATTCCGAGCTGAATTTACAGATTCATCATGAAAGATCCACTTTCAAACAAGTGGATGGAATCTGGTATTATGTCGATGGTAAGTTTATTTCATAAAAAAGGGATCTTATATTTGTTATAAGATCCCTTTTCTGGCTTTTAAAAGATATAATACTACCCCTCTAATTCCGGTTGGCCGTGATCATCTCTATATGGGGCCTCTTCGTCAAACTCACCCTCCCATTTAGCAACAACAACTGTAGCTAAACAATTACCGATCACATTGACCGAAGTCCTGGCCATATCCATCAACTCGTCAATTCCTAATATAGCCGCAATCACAAATGTTGGTAAACCAAATTGATCTGCAGTAGCAATTAATATAATTAATGATGCTCTGGGAACTGCGGCAACCCCTTTAGAAGTAATCATTAATGTAAATGCGATCATTAACTGCTCTCCAAAAGTCAAATGTATTCCAGCCGCTTGAGCAACAAATATCGCTGCCAAAGATAGATACAATGACGTTCCGTCCAAATTGAAACTATATCCTGTAGGAATAACAAAAGACACAATCTTACGAGGTACTCCAAATTTTTCCATAGCAGACATAGCCTTGGGCAAAGCTGCATCAGAACTTGTCGTCGCAAATGCAATAGAAACAGGTTCTTTAATCGCATTAATAAACTTTAATACAGGGATTTTCAGATAAAGTGCAACAGGCAACAATACAAAAGTTAGGAAACCTATTAATGCTAAATACAAAGTTGCTAACAACATGAATAGATTTTTCAGAATATCTACTCCCAAATGACCAACTGTAAAAGCCATTGCGGCACCAACTCCGATTGGAGCAAAATACATGATTAAGTTTGTAAACTTAAACATTGTTTCTGAAAGGCTTTCCGTAAAATCAACCAATGGTTTTCTTTTCTTTTCATCAACCATTGCTAATCCAATACCAAAAAGAACTGAAAACACCACGATCTGTAAAACTTGATTGTCATACACTGCTTTTACAATATTTTCAGGAAAAAGATCTCTAAAAAATGCCGTAAACTTATAGACAGGGTGAACATGATCTGGTAAAGTTTCTAAAATCTGTGCGTCATTACTTATTTGCGTTTTTGGCAGTTCTTCATGAGGCATATGTGCAACATCAACACCAACCCCAGCTTTAGTCAGATTTATAGCACCAAGGCCAATAAAAATAGCGCAAGTCGTAGCACAAAAGAAATACAGCATAGACTTCCAGGCCATACGACCAACCTGTTTCAAATCAGAATGACCAGCAATACCATAAACTAACGTTGCAAACAAGATCGGTCCTACGATCGTCTTCACCAACTTAATGAAACCTTTACTTAGCGGTTGCAATGATATGGCAATATTTGGAAAATCTAAACCTACAAAAATACCCAAGATCATACAGGTCAAAATCCAAGTTGTTAGATTCTTCCGAACAAGAGCATTAACAATCAACACAGTAGCAACAATCCATCTTACTGCCATTAAAAATGATGGAGAAAAATTGACCCAACTAAATTCGTAACATATCGCAATAAGTGCAGCAATTGTCACCGAAACAAGGGTAATTAGCCCCATTTTTGATTTATACATCGGCAAACTTTTTATAAGGTAAAGTACAAAAATAAAAAAATACTAGGCTTTCACAAATATTAATATGGCAGATTATAATAACAGCAAATTTATTGGATACTTGAAGACATAAAAAAAGGTAGAATATGTACATATTCTACCTTTTTTAAAATTTTATTTTAAAAGCGATGCTTTTATTCAGCGTGTAACCAGGCTTTCTTTGCTAATAGCTCCTCTTCAGATTCACGAACCTCTTCGTCATCTACACAGCAGTCTACTGGACAAACAGCTGCACATTGTGGTTCATCATGAAAACCAACACACTCTGTACACTTGTCCGAAACAATGTAATATACTTCATCTGATACAGCAGCTTGAGAATCGTCAGCATCTAACGTTACTCCATCTCCAAAATCAATAACTCCATCTAATGCCGTCCCATCTGAGAATTTCCAACTCACTCCAGCGTCATATATTGCATTATTTGGGCACTCCGGTTCACAAGCACCACAGTTAATACACTCGTCTGTAATTTTAATCGCCATTTATAACCTCAAAATTATGATAAAAAACTATTTTTGTACTATCATTTATACAATCAAATCATTTTACACGTTTAAATACTAAGAGTAACTTGGTTTCGCTGATTGTATTAATAACACAAATATAATACAAATTTGTGTATACACGTTTATTAATTTTTACATTTTGACAAAGAAACAACGATTAGAAGGTTTTGCAAAACTTGCGAACTTATTCATTAATGATCATGCAGAGCTACAACATTTAGTTGCAACTGCTCATCATAAAAATGCATGGTATACCGCAGAACACGTTAATAAAGCCTTTACTTCTTGGAAAGCAAATTTAAACCTAGAGATATTAGAAAATTGGTTATCGCCATATCCTGATATTGAAAGTGACAAAATTGTAGGTTTAGTCTTAGCGGGCAATATACCTCTTGTAGGTCTTCATGATATATTATGCGTATTGGTCGCTGGTTTTAAAGCACAGATTAAGGTTTCTTCAGACGATGCTCTTCTAACAACTTACGTGATTCAAAAATTGATAGAAGTTGAACCAAGATTTAAAGATCGCGTGCAACTAGTAGATAGATTAACTGATTTTGATCTAGTGATTGCAACAGGTTCCGACAATTCTTCGCGGTACTTTGAACATTACTTTGGAAAAAAACCAAATATTATTAGAAAAAACAGAAACAGCATTGCCATCATTACAGGTGAAGAATCGCACGAGCAACTAAAAGCTTTAGGCCATGATATCTTTGATTATTACGGTCTGGGATGTCGTTCTGTATCTAAAATATTTATCCCAAAAAATTATGATATAAGTCATTTCTATGAAGGAATTGAATCTTTTAAAGATGTGAACACACATTATAAATACAATAATAATTACGATTATAACAAATCCATTTATTTAATAAATGGTGACAAGCATTATGATAATGGGTTTTTATTATTAAAACAAGATGACAAAATAGCATCACCCTTAGCTGTTGTTTATTTTGAAGAGTATGATAACTTAGACAATCTTTCCCAGCACTTAAATACATTATCAGACCGCTTACAATGCGTTACATCAGAAGCACCTTTAACGATCAAAACACCAGCTTTTAAATTCGGTGCCGGACAAAATCCTGCTTTAGATGATTATGCTGATGGGGTCAATACACTAGAATTTTTATTTGCAAACCAGTAAGCATAGCCTTATATTCGTGGAAGGATTTTTTGAAATAAAAAGTACTAACTTTGTAAATAGATGTATATAATCAAAGTAAAAGGAGTTGCCAAAATCCCTGACTATGTTCAATTAAGAGATGATTCATTCACTCTTTTAGCATATTTTAGGGTTGATCGCCCCGACAAATCTTTGGACAAAATTGGTCTCGGAGACAAGTCAGCGTACATTATGCAAATGGTAAAGGAATTGCCATTTGGACAAATAAAAAAATTAGAATTATAGTTCAATGTCTGGAAATACAGTAATCACATTAAAAAGCGTCGATATCTACCAACAAAAACATTTGGTCTTATCGAATGTGAATTTGAATATCAATAAAGGCGAATTTCTTTACCTCATTGGTCAATCAGGAAGTGGAAAAAGTAGTTTGCTAAAAATAATCTATGGCGATTTATATATTGGTAATGGAGAAGGACTAATTGCAGGTTTTGATTTAAAAAAACTGCATGAAAATGATGTCCCCTACCTGAGACGTAAGTTAGGAATCGTTTTCCAAGATTTTCATTTATTATCAGATCGCTCTGTAGAGAAAAATTTAGAATTTGCACTTAGAGCCACCGGCTGGAAAGATAAAACGCAAATTGAACATAGAATGCTCGATGTGCTTGAAAAAGTAGGACTTCGCTCGAAATTAAAAAAAATGCCTCATGAACTTTCAGGAGGAGAACAGCAACGTATTGTTATTGCACGAGCACTCCTTAATAATCCGGAAATTATTTTGGCCGATGAGCCAACAGGAAACCTTGACCCTGCTACTTCTGAAGAAATTGTATTGCTTTTACGGGATATCGCTTCTTCTGGAACAGCAGTTTTAATGGCAACTCATGATTACCAAATTATCCGTAATATGCCTGCACGCATCATCAAAACCGCTGATGGGGTATTGCTAGATCAAGTAGAAATATAACTGTCAATACTGACAGAAATCCTGATCATCCGACATTTTGTTAGTCCATTCTCCCGGTTACTGACAAGCTGTCGGATTTTTTCATTTTGGCAACAACTTTGACTGTAATTAGATTTTAGAGAAAGAACATTAGTTTCCCACATAGAATTTAGAAGAAATGAGCGAACAAGAGAATAATAACGAGACGATTCAAGATCCTATTGAGGATAATACAACGGAAAATCAAGAAGAGACGATTGAACTTTCTGTTGAAGAGAAATTAAGTGCTGAAGTAGCAGAGGCAAAAGATAAATATGTACGTTTATCAGCAGAATTTGATAATTATAGAAAACGTACAAGTAAAGAACGTGTTGAATTAATTCAATCTGCTGGAAAAGATGTGATCACAAAACTATTATCAACAGTGGATGATTTTGACAGAGCTTTAAAAGCAATGGAAACAGCAACAGATGTTGAATCAATAAAAACTGGTATTGAGATCGTCAATAATAAATTCAGACAAACTTTAGAACACCAAGGTTTAAAAGAAATGGATGTAGTAGGTAAAGAGTTTGATGCTGATTTACAAGAAGCAATAACGGCTATTCCAGCTCCTACTCCAGATTTGAAAAATAAAGTTATTGATGTTATTGAAAAAGGTTACTATTTAAATGATAAAGTAATCCGTCATGCTAAGGTAATTATAGGTCAATAAGATAAAAAAGATGTCAAAAAGAGATTATTACGATATATTAGGTGTAGCTCGTGGTGCAGATGAAAAAGAAATTAAATCTGCCTACCGTAAACTTGCCGTAAAGTATCACCCGGATAAAAACCCTGGTGATCATGAAGCTGAAGAAAAATTTAAAGAGGCTGCTGAAGCATATGATGTATTAAGCAATCCTCAGAAAAAACAACGCTATGATCAATTTGGTCATGCGGGTAGCTCTGCTTCCGGAGGCGGTTATGGTGGTGGCATGAATATGGATGACATATTTAGCCAATTTGGAGATATATTTGGTGGAGGTGGTCATCCTTTCGAAAGTTTCTTCGGTGGCGGTGGCGGAGGCTCAAGAGGAGGCCGTCGTGTTGCTAAAGGAACAAATCTTCGCATTAAAGTAAAATTAACACTCGAAGAAATTGCTAAAGGTGTTGAGAAAAAAGTAAAAGTAAATAAACAAGTAAACTGTCATACCTGCGATGGTAGTGGTGCAAAAGATAAATCATCTTTCCACACTTGTAATACTTGTGGCGGCTCAGGATCTGTTCGCCGCGTAACCAATACAATCTTAGGCCAGATGCAAACGACAAGCACTTGTCCTACTTGTAATGGTGAAGGGGTAGAAATTACCGCAAAGTGTACTACATGTAGAGGTGAAGGATTAGAAAGAGGTGAAGAAACAATTGCGATCAACATTCCGGCTGGTGTAAGTGAAGGTATGCAACTTTCAATGAGTGGAAAAGGGAACGCAGCTCCTCGCGGAGGTGTTGCCGGTGATCTTATTATCCTCATTGAAGAAATTCCTCATGAAGCATTAAAAAGAGATGGTCTAAATATTATTTATGACCTATATATTAATTTTGTAGATGCTACATTAGGAACAAGCGTTGAAGTTCCAACGATTGATGGTAAAGCAAAAATTAAAATTGAACCAGGAACCCAGGCCGGCAAGATATTAAGACTAAAAGGAAAAGGTATTCCTGAAGTCAATTCTTACCACAAAGGTGATCAATTAATTTATGTGAATATCTGGACGCCTAAAGCGGTCTCATCTGACGAAAAAGAGATTTTACAGAAATTGAAAGAATCACCGAATTTCAAGCCACAACCTGGTAAATCTGAAAAATCATTTTTTGAACGGATCAAAGAATATTTCGACTAGAAATATTAAATAATAAAATAATTATAAGACCATATGTCAGCACTGACATATGGTCTTTTTTTGTGTCATAATAAAAACTGACATTTTATCACAAAAAGTTAAATCAATATAAATATCAAAATATATGATAAATTATTTTTTCATAATGTCAATTTTTAAACCTCTGAAAACGTTTAAATTACGATTAACACAATTTATCAATACATTTCTATGACATTGAAAAATCAATTTGGTATCTATATTGATAATATCAATCAAATAGTCAAAAGGTTTGGCTATGGATATTGTAAAAACAAACTTTAAAAAAAATGAAAAAATTATTACTTACTCTAACAGCAGTAGCTGGTCTAACTTTTGCATCTCAAGCACAAGAATTTGGTTTCAAAAAAACTGACTTTATTGTAGAAGGTAATTTCTCAGCAAATACAAAAAATAATAAAACAGCTGAAAAGAAAGAAAACTCATTCAACTTCAATCCTTCTGTAGGTTATTTCGTATCTGATAAAGTTGCAGTTGGTTTAGATTTCAACTTTGGAAATTTAAAAGCAACAGACTATTCTGGTACTAACGATACTTACAATAAATCAAGCAACTTTGGAGTTGGTGCTTATGGTCGTTACTACTTTTTAGATTTAGGATCACGTTTTAAAACTTATGCGCAATTGGCAGCTGGTTATCAACAAAGAACTGGAGAAGTTAACAACGGTACAACAACTACAGACATTCCTAAAGTTAAAGGATTTGGTGCTGGCGCTGGTTTAGGGATGAATTACTTCGTTACTGAAAACATCGCGATCAACTTTGGTTTAACAGACTTATTATCTTTTGGTACAGCTAAAGAAGATGGCGGTAAATCTTCAAACGAATTCAATGCTAACATCAACAGTTTTAACAACTTTTTTGATACAGCTAAATTTGGTTTAACTTTCAAATTCTAATCATATTTGAAAATAAAGAAAGAAAGGTCCGTCTCAATATAGACGGACCTTTCTTTTTTAAACATAGCGCTTGATGATACGTAGCTTATGTGTGTATTTATTCCAATCCTTATTAAATATTCCCTCTTGATCCATCCTATCTATTCGAACACGGGAAGAAGCGTGAATAATGGTTTCAGAGTCCAGCATAATACCAACATGATTTATCCTACCTTCTTCATTATCAAAAAAAGCAAGATCACCTACTTGAATCTCTGACAAAAAGTCAACTGTCTGCCCTAATTCAACCTGTTGATAAGCATCCCTTGGTAAGGAAATACCAAAGGATTGATAAATCAATTGTGAGAAACCGGAGCAATCAATTCCAAATTTAGATCGCCCTCCCCAAAGATAGGGTACCTCCCAGTATTGCTTTGCGAGTATTGCAACCTGCTCGATGAAGTCTTCTTGCTCAAAATGCAGTTCAATTGCATTAAGCTCTACTAAATCATCTGCTCCAATATAAGGAAAATCCTTTCGTACAATCGTTCCATGTAAAAGCTGGATACAAAGATCATTATTGATAAGATGCCCCCCATCAAAACCGATCTTTACCTTACTTAACGACTGGTACTCCTCATACTGATCATCTGTTATTGCTAAAAATTGCCCATTCTGTATCCAACCAACATAAGAGTCCATTTCAGTACGAACTTTTGTCCAGTCCTTTGATTTCGTCAGTATTTCGAAAGCTTCTCCAAACAGCAATTGAGAAACCATTTCACTCCGATGTGATTCCTCCGCCCGCAATGGTACAATTGTTAAATTACATATTCCAAATTCCATATTTCTAAAACAAAAAACCGTATATTCAAGTTATTAATATGTACGAATATAAACTTTAATATCAGAACCATGGATACCAATGTTGTAAAAATAACGAGAATATTAGTTGCTGTGGACGATGAACCATGTTCACATAAAGCGATTTCCTATGCTAAAGAAATGGTTAAAAAATTTGAAGCTTCAGTAGCTTTAGTGACGGTTACCTCTCCCACTTCTCCTGCCAGCTATGGTGCAGATCCGCTGTTAGGTCAACAACCAATCATCATACCCGAAGTATCGGAAATAGAGCAGCAGAATGCTCAAAAATACTTAGAAGAACTAGGACAAGAGTTCGAAGGCGCTAATGAAGTTTTCTTATTCAATAGAATAGGCTCGGTAAAAGAAGAAATACTAGCCACTTCTCATGAGTGGTCAGCTGATCTCATCGTAATGGGATCAAATGGTAGAACAGGGTTTGATCATTTTATCTCGGGCTCCGTTTCTGAAGCTGTAATTAGAAAAGCAACATGTCCTGTGCTCGTTGTACCGGGTAAATGTGAATAAACTAATTCAAATCTAATAGTTCTATAATTATAAAAGCCATTTGCGATATGCAAATGGCTTTTATAATTATAAATTTCTTATTTTATTAAAGTTTGATTAAACGGGCAACAAACATACTATCCGCCTTTTCATAATATCCTTTTAATACTTTATAAGAATGGAGACTATACCCCAGTTCTTTTTGAATATAAGCAATCACCTCCTCATTTTCTTTCTCAAAAACAGAACAAGTGATGTATACCAACGGTTTACCCACTTTCAAATGCAATGAAACATTTTTAGCAATTTCTTTTTGCAATGTGGCAAACTCATCGATCTTCTTTGCATTAAAATAACTAATATTTTCAGGGCTTCGACCCCAAGTTCCAGAGCCGGTGCATGGAGCATCTAAAATAACTCCATCAAAAAGCTCAACTCCCAAAATAGGCGTAGTATCTTTCGTTAAATCAACTATTTTTTTTCGATAAGCTTTTATACCAGCCCTTTCAAAACGTTCATCTAAATTACGCAGAATGCTCATACGAACATCTGAAACCAATAAATTAGTAGTCGGATGCTTATCTAGGAACAATAAAGCCTTACCACCAGAAGCGGCACAGGCATCCCACCAATTTTCTTTCGGCAAAGCATCCATAAATTCAAGGGTCCGCTGAGAAGAAAGATCTTGCACTTCGATTACACCATCGAGATCCTTAAACCGCTGTAGTGAAGTTCCATTTGCTAAAGCAACAGTTTGTTCCGTTATAAATTTATAGCCGATCTGTTCCGCTTCAAAAATAGCTTTCACAAACTTTTCCTTACCTTTTCTAATCCGAATAAATAAGTCAGGTTGCAAGAATTGATTTTGTATAAAATCAACCTGATCTATCGCAGATGAAAGGTAATTTTTAAAAGGAAAAATGGTATCTAGCTCCAATAATTCTAGTTTTTTTAAAAAAGCTATTTTTTCTTCCAATGATAGGCTTAAATTCCAATCAGGTTCAAATAAAGCGACAAATGGACTTTCTGTTTCACATAAGTACTCCGCAATGATTAATCTTTTTTGTTGAGAAAGCTGCGTTGCCCCCTTACCCAATCGAAAATAATTATAACACAACCGGGAAGTCCATTTTCTGTCCTTTGATCCCATTTGCTTATTAATTTTAAAAAATGAAGTTAGATAACGAGCAAACGGCTCATTCCCTTCATAACCATCCATTGCTCTTTCAAAATTACGAATTTGCTGCTGTACTCTTTTTTCACTAAAATCACTCATCTTTACTTCCTATCAAAACTATTATTACGATACACCATAAATCGAACCCCTCTATTTACATATCCCCATTCAGGAAAGTAATCAAAACTAAAATCACTATTTATTCCAGAATAGGTTTCCTTAACCAGATGTTGCGCGTAGTCATCGCCATACTTAGCAATTAAGCCCCCAAAATAAATAGCGGCATCGTAACCTTTATAAGAAAAATCTGACGGAATTACCTGAAACTTATTCTTATACTTTTGATTAAATCGTCTTGTTCGCTCAGCATTTTCATCCACTAATGTTGATGTCGTCACGGTCAACTCATAACGATCAATATTCGTGTAATCTTCAAAAGATAATTTTGCCCAATTTGGGTGACCATACAACTTAAAAGCATAGCCCGACTCACTGCTTTGCACGTCCATATTTGCTAATAATGCTCTAATCTGATTTCTATTTGTAGTACCACAGACAATATGATTAGTCCCAGCAACAACTAAGTTTTCGTTTAATTCAGCTATAGAAGTCACAACTTTTATTTGCAGACTTTTATTATAACCCAATGCCTCTGATGCAAAGTTATCCAAAAACTGTTTACTATCGCCATCTTGTATATTGTAAACCAAAACAACGTCGCCATAAGCATATTGCTTTGCTACATGCTTCGCCATAATTTCAGAGTGAGCACGAATAGAAGGTGTTAAAGACACTAAATTGGGAATCGCAAACTCGGAAGCCAAAGTTGCAGCTAAAGGTGAAATTTGTAAAATATTTTTTTCTTTAAAGGCTTGTGAAAATGCTCTAATCTCTTTTGGATAAACAGGTCCTACAATTAAATTGGCATTTTTTATAGACGCTGAAGCAGCTAAAGATGTGTTTCTAAAATTATCATCTTCAGAATCTATAACCTTTAAACTAAATTTACTTCCTTTTTCACCCAATTCTTCCAAGCCAAGTTGAAACCCTTGATAAAAATCCAACGCTAAAGCCGATCTTTTAACGTCTTCAGCCGTGGGACGCATACCTGCGATACGGTTTAATTGAAAAGGTAAGAGAAGAGCAATTGATTTTTGATTTTTAAGGCTTTCACTCGCTTTAGCAGCTTCGAGTTTTCTGGCTTCTTCAGCCTGTTCAGCAGCAGTTTTACCGCTATTATTAGAAACAGTACCCTGCTCACCTTTACTAGAAGGTGAGCGAAGTACGCCTGTTTTTTTTGTCGTACAGCTTGCAAGACTTAAAGCCAATGCTACTGCAAGAGCAATTTTATTCCCACTCAATCGTCGCTGGTGGTTTTGAACTGATATCATATACAACTCTATTAATGCCTTTGACGTGGTTGATAATTTCATTTGAAATCTTTGCCAACAAATCATAAGGTAAGTGAATCCAATCTGCAGTCATGCCGTCCAATGAACCTACAGCACGTAAACTAACAACATGCTCATATGTACGCTCATCGCCCATCACTCCTACAGAACGAACAGGAAGAAAAATCGTGCCAGCTTGCCAAACCTTATCATACCATCCTGCTTCTTTCAAATTACGGATGTAAATATCATCAGCTTCTTGTACAATACGTACACGATCTTCAGTGATATCTCCTAAGATACGAATAGCTAACCCTGGACCAGGAAAAGGATGTCTGCCTAAAATAGCTGGATCAACACCCAATGTTTTACCAACACGTCTTACTTCGTCTTTAAATAAAGTCTTCAGAGGCTCTACTACTTTCAGCTTCATGTAGTCAGGTAAACCGCCAACATTATGATGCGATTTAATAGTCGCAGAAGGCCCCTTAACCGATACCGATTCAATGATATCTGGATAAATAGTACCTTGACCTAACCATTTTGCCTCAATACCTTCAGGCAATTCCTTTTGAATTTCTTTTGCTGCCTCATCGAATACATCGATAAAAGAATTACCGATAATTTTACGTTTTTGTTCAGGATCAGAAACACCAGCTAAACGACCAAAAAATAATTCTTTTGCGTTTATACCTTTAATGTTAAGTCCCATGTTTTTATATGAATCCAAAACCTGTTCAAATTCACCTTTACGTAACAAACCATGATCAACAAAAATACAATGCAAATTTTTGCCAATGGCTTGATGTAATAAAACAGCTGCAACAGTAGAATCAACTCCTCCTGATAATGCCAAAATTACGTGATCGTCACCTAATTCCGCTTTCAGAGAAGCAACACTTGTTTCAGCAAAAGCATCTGGAGTCCACTCTTGAGCACATCCACAGATCTCCACAACAAAGTTTTTCAATAAAACTACACCATCTGTACTGTGGGTCACCTCTGGATGAAATTGAATACCAAAAGTTCTTGTACCGATAATGTGATAAGCTGCTACACGTACTTTATCTGTACTTGCGATAATTTCAAAGTTTGAAGGAACTTCTTTAATAGTATCACCATGAGACATCCATACTTGAGACTGAACCGGTACACCCGCTAATAATTCATTCTCAGCATTCACAAATTGCAAATTAGCACGTCCATATTCACGGATTTCCGAAGGTAATACTTCACCTCCTGATTTTTGAGCGATATATTGTGCACCATAACAAACACCTAATAAAGGAAAACGCTCTTGAATTGATTTAAAATCAATTTGAGGAGCTTCCTCTTGTCTTACTGAATATGGACTTCCCGAAAGGATTACTCCCTTTACAGTCTCGTCAAATTCAGGTAATTTGTTAAATGGGTGAATTTCACAATACACATTAAGTTCTCTTACACGACGCGCGATTAATTGCGTGTATTGCGAACCAAAGTCAAGAATTATAATTTTTTCTGGCATGGCGCAAAGTTACGCATTTGATATGAATTTATAGAAAGGAAATTTGACTTAAATCTTCTCAAAATACTCATTCTGTATAAAACACACCCTATTTTTATTGCAAAAAAATAACAGCTTTTGATCAGGCTTAAATAACATTAATCACTAAAACAGTTTTCCCATGCTGCTTTAAATTTTGAAGAAAATCTATAATCTTCCTTTTCCAAAGTTTCGAGTAGCTGTTTTTTTGCCTCATATTTTGTCTTGATTTTAATGTCCTGAAATAAATCTATAGACTTATTTTCTTTCCCATCAACATGATATAAGACTGCTAGACCTACCAAAATATCAACCTCTGCAGAATCAGTAACAAGCGCCCGTTCAAACATTTCAATAGCTTTAGATATTTGATTCAATTCAAATAAAGCATAAGCATAGTTACTTAAAATCATTGTTTGATTTGGATTTTTACGTAAAACCAAATCATAATATTCAGCAGCTTTTGGATAATTATTAAGAACATCATAGGTCAGTGCCAATGCAGCATAGATATCTAGATCAGAATTTCCCAGACTAATTACTTTTAATAGGTCATTTTGCGCCTCTTGATATTTCTTTAAATCAAAAAAGATAGCATATCTATTTTCATAATAAACAGGATTATCATTATCCAATTCAATAGCTTTATCCAAATCCTTCTTTGCAGCTTCCAGTTTATTTAGATCTTGAAATATCAAACCTCTATTATTGTAATACATCGCTGCTTCTGGAGATTTTTTAATTGCGTTCCCAAGAAGATCAACAGCTCTTAAATTATCTTTTTGACGTTGATAGGCCAAGGCTCCATAAAAGTAAACATCAGCTATAAATCGAGGTTCCTTGATATCTTCTCCACTTACCATGCTATTCTCGAAAAGCTTAAATACATTTATCAATTCATCATCCTTGCGCATTTCATTAAGTAACTTCAAATAATTATTATAATAACGAGCATTATTTTTTTCCAATTGGAGTACCTTTTGATAATCAGATCTTGCCAATTCGGGTTTTAAATCAAAATAATAAGTATTACCTCTTATATCGTAAAACGAATGATTATCAGGATCTAATGCGATACCCTTCGTGGCAGTTTCAATAATAGTTGCGTTTCTTTTCAGTGCAATTAAGATGTAGCATTTCAATTCGTAATAAGCACTTATTGTTTTATCTTGAGCGATAAGCTTATCGATAAGTTTTAAAGCTTCTTCGTGCTTGTTAGATTTGTAAAGTTTCCAGACTAACTGATACATATCTTCACTAGACTTCGTTGAAGTAAAAACTTCACCCTCTACAATATTTTCGATCTCTTGTGCATCAACCACACAGCTAGTTCCTAGCATACATGCTAATAGTAGAGTACTCACTACATTCATTGTTATCTATTTTATATTTTAAATTTACAATTTCTTCTTTATGAATAATCACGATCAATCATCTAAATACATAAAATAAAATCTCCAACAAAAAAAGCTTCAGACCTTTCGATCTGAAGCTTTTCAATATGCCGATATGTAAGAATTAACTAATAATTCCAGCCTTAATTAATTCGGCTTCCATCTCTTGTTGTAATTTCAAAGCCTCTTCTCTTGCTTTCTCCGCAAAATCATGTCCTTTTGAAGCGTAGATAATACCTCTTGTGCTATTTACTAAAAGGCCACAATCCTTATTCATTCCATATTGACAAACATCTTGAAGAGAACCTCCCTGCGCTCCAACACCCGGAACTAAAAGGAAATGATCAGGAGCATGCTCACGAATCTTAATAAAACCTTCACCACGGGTCGCACCTACTACATACATCAGGTTTTCAATTGTTCCCCATGTATTTACTTTATCAATGACTTGCTCAAATAACTGCAAACCTGATTCATTCTTAAAATTTTGAAAATCCAGGCTTCCTGCATTTGATGTCAATGCCAGTACAATTGCCCATTTTCCATCAAAATCTAAAAAGGGAGTAACAGAATCATTTCCCATATATGGTGCTATCGTAATGGAATCAAAACCTAATCCAGATTGCTTTTCATCAAAAAATGCCTGTGCATACATTTTTGATGTATTTCCGATATCACCACGTTTAGCATCAGCAATACTCAAACAATCTTTAGGTAAAGCCTCCCAAGTTTTTTGCAAAGACTGCCATCCTTTAATACCGTAACTCTCATAAAATGCGATATTCGGTTTGTATGCGACACACAAATCTGATGTAGCATCAATAATGGCCTTATTAAAGGTATAAATTGGATCCTCCTCTGCCAGTAGATGCTCTGGTATTTTTGTAATATCTGTATCTAAACCAACACAAAGAAATGATTTTTTTATCTTAATCTGTTGAATAAGTTCTGCTCTAGTCATACCGGTTATTCTGTACTTATTTTTTTGTTAATTCAATTATAAAATCTGAAACTTCCTGGCGAGAATAATCTGCTAAACCTTCATGTTTAGTAGCAATCTCACCATGTTTATTGATAATCAATGTCGTTGGTATAGAACCACCTAACCATTCTTTAGGAATTTGTGAATTTGGATAATAAACGGGTAGATTTAATTGTTTACCCGCCATAAATTTATTTGCCTTCTCAGATTCTCCTTCAATTTCTACAATCAGAAAAACAACTTCACTATTACCTTTCAATCGTTCATATAACGTAGCAATGGAAGGCATTTCTGCAATGCAAGGAGGACACCATGTGGCCCAAAAATTAATGAATACAACTTTACCCTTTAGATCGTTCATATTCACGATCTCTCCTTTATCATTTTTAAAAGAAATGTTATTCTGAACAGAAATCTGCGAATCTATTTTTTCAGGTTCTTCCAATGTTGGTTTAAATAAACCAATTTTCATTAAGCCTTGTTGAAAATAAGCTCTACTTGTTGGCCACAAAAGCAAAAGAATGATAACGACAAATACTGAATTGCCAATTATTTTTTTTGTTTTCGGATTCATGATCGGCATTTAAGAATCAAACTTTTCTAACTGTTTAAGCAAAGTCGCAAAATCCTTTGGATATGGGGCTTCAAACTCAAACTTCTTTCCATCAATTGTAAAGTCAACATACCGGGAGTGCAAAGCAAAGCGCTTCATAATTGGTAGTTCCTCTTCATTTTTAGCCAAAGAAAACCCACGTTTTTTAATCTGTGACAAGTATACCGGTTTTCCATAATACATATCATCCCCCACAATTGCAGCTTTCTGTGTGGCTAAGTGAATACGAATTTGATGCATACGTCCTGTAATAGGCTTACATTCGACTAAAGTATAGTGGTTAAAATAACGTATTGAATTAAAAATTGTAGTAGCCGCCTTACCTTTGGCGCGATCTATTGACACATTTTTGCTTCCTTGATTTAAAATGGGTAACTCAACTTTTAAATCCGTAAATGTATGTGTGCCTGCAATGATAGCATGATATACCTTATTGACACGACGTCTTTCAAATTCAATAGAAACAGAACGGTAGGTCTCAGGATTTTTAGCAATCAGTAATAATCCAGAAGTTTCCTTATCTAACCGGTGACAAATCTGCGCATCTGCGTAATATTTTTTTGCTAATCGTAAAATATTGATCTCTCCTCCTTCACGCTCATCTAACGAAGCAATGAAAGGGGGTTTATTGATAACAATCAAATTATCATCTTCAAAAACAATTAGATCGGAAAATTTTGGAAATTTAAATAAGCGAGTTTCGTTTTCTCTCATCCTGCAAAAATAGTAAAATCAAAGCAATTTAATCTGCTAATTACCAAACTATCATTTTAAAATCAATAATTAATGACCTTAATTCAACGAATTTCTCTAATTTTGGTTAATTTAAACAAATCAGTAATGTCTGTAAATAAAGAAATAAAACGTATCACTACAGTACAGGTACAGGAAATGAAACATCGTCATGAAAAAATCGCGATGTTAACAGGTTATGATTTCACCATGGCAAAAGCGCTTGACGAAGGTGGCATCGATATCATTTTAGTAGGCGACTCCGCTGCGAACGTATTTGCAGGCTATGAAACAACACTGCCCATCACCTTAGACCAGATGATCTACCACGCGGCATCTGTTGTGAGAGGTACAACTAGAGCAATGGTTGTAGTGGATCTTCCTTTCGGCGAATATCAGGGAAGCATCGATCAAGCCTATTTATCTGCAGTACGTGTCATGAAAGAGTCGGGAGCACACGCCCTTAAATTGGAAGGTGGTCTAGAAATCATTGACAACATTAAGAAAATTATAAATGCGGGAATACCAGTTTGTGGACATCTGGGATTAACACCACAAGCAATTAATAAATTTGGAAATTTTGGTGTTCGTGCTAAAGATGATAATGAAGCAGAAAAATTAAAGGCCGATGCGCTAGCACTGCAAGAAGCAGGTTGTTTTGCCATCGTGTTGGAAAAAATACCAGCAGCACTTGCTGCCGAAGTAAGTGCAAGTTTAGCGATACCGACTATTGGTATAGGCGCTGGTAACCAATGTGACGGACAAGTTCTAGTTGTCAATGATATGCTAGGTATGACTAAAGGCTTTAAACCTAAGTTTTTAAGACAATATGCACAATTATATCAAGAAATAACAGGAGCTGTAGGACAATATGTAGCTGATGTAAAATCAGTTAATTATCCAAATGATAATGAACAGTATTAACATATAAACTGTCATGACCAAAGTTATATTAATAGTTGGACTTATTTTATTTTTATTGTACTACATCAGTAAAAAGCTGTCCGCGTCATTTACCGCAACCAATAGTCCAGCTATTATTGTAAAAAATGGTTATCAAAAAATAGATACATCCAAAGTTATCATAGCAGATACATCTCAAAAGGTAATGAAAAATGTAGGCATAGGAGCAATTTTATTGATTATTATGCTTGCGCTGATAATCAAGATAAAGATTTTACTATTCCTATTTCCAATATCAATATACATGATTGGTTACCTTTTTCTTTTTAAGAATCATTTAAAGAAAACGAGCAGTCAAGTAATTTGGTATAATAAGCAAACTGAAGATGTAATCATTGAATCTATGACAAAAGACCCTTATCACTTTAATTTGTTACGAGATGTTAAGGCAGTGCAACAAATTGAATCAATCCAAAATACAAAAGGATTATTATTTGGGTACTTTAGAATAAAAACACAAAAAGAGATTATAGAGATTCCGTATTTAGTCTTTCAAAATAATCCAAGCAATCATTTATTTTTTGATTCCCTACAAAAGAATTTTAAAATAGATATTCAGAAAAAGATATTTCCGATCATCTAAGACCAGTTATAAATCTGGTCTATAATGAAGATCGAAAGAGCAATTTCTTAAAATGTTTTATAAAAAAAGCTTCTATCCTATTAGGTCAGAAGCTTTTTTTATAAAACTAAAATAGGTTAAAAGTCATCCTCAATTATCTCTGCAACTCGACCGATCTGACCATCCATCAACCGAACCTTGATTCCTCTATGGTGAAATGGTGCAGATGTCAGAAGATCCTTAACAATACCTTCAGTAAGTTCTCCTGATCGCTGATCTTTTTTCAAGATAATGTTAACCAACATACCAGGTTTAATCGTTGCTCTTGTTTTTCCATCCATAATACAAATATCTAAAAATAAAAAGGGTCTTACAAATTAAGTAAGACCCCCTTGTATAAACTTAATATCCCTTACTTGAATAATTTAAAAATGTCATTTCCAAAAATAAAGACCATTAGAGCAAGTAAAATAAAGAAACCTACCATCTGTGCCTTCTCTAAGAATTTTTCACTTAATGGTTTTCCTTGGATCATTTCGATCAACAAGAATACCACGTGTCCACCATCTAATGCCGGTATCGGTAATAAATTCATGAATGCCAGAGCCATAGACAACATACCTACTAATGACCAGAAGCGTACCCAGTCCACTTCAGTACCGAACAACTGGGCAATACCTACAGGACCTGATAAAGCTTTATCGGCACGAATCTCTCCCTTAAATATCTTACCAAATCCTTTTGCATTATCAGTAATAACCGTGAATGCTTTCTTTGCCCCCATTGGCAAAGACTCCATTAAACTATAATGAATCGTAAATGTTTTAATGGTTTGATCCGGATTAACATTAAAACCCAAAATCGCATCAGAAGGCACAACACCTTTTAAAGATTGTTCTTGACCATCGCGTACAATTTTCAATTCAACTGGTTTTCCGACTTTTGCTTTCAATTGGTCCTTAAACTGATCAAAAAACTGAATTGGCGTATTGTCAACTGCAACAATACTATCGCCTTTAAGAAAACCCATTTTAACTGCTTCTGAACCCGGTTGAATAGCTGCAACAGAGGTCATTTTCATCCGTGGTTCTATAAATTTCTCATCTTTTTTATCCGCAATTGTATTTAAAATATCCGCTGGAACATGAATTTTTGTATCAGCACCAGCACGATTTACAGTCAGATCTACTCCTCCCATTAATAGTTTAGAGCTAATTAAATCTGAATAGTTTTCAATCTTAGTGCCATCAATAGCCAAAATACGGTCTCCCGCCTGCAAGCCGATTGACTTCCCAATTTCTCCGGGTACAATACCATTCACCAATTGATCATTCTTGATGTCCGTAGTGCCCATTTTAAATGTTAACATCCAAAATACAACAACACCAACAATGACATTAACAATAATACCACCTAGCATCACGATCAAACGTTGCCAAGCTGGTTTTGAACGAAACTCCCATTCTTGAGGCTCTCCACTCAATTGCTCAGTATCCATGGATTCGTCAATCATACCAGCAATTTTAACATAGCCACCTAAAGGCAACCAGCCAATTCCATATTCACAGTCTTTATATTTGAATTTAAATAATTTGACACCCCATGCATCAAAAAATAAATAAAATTTTTCTACTTTAATTCCAAAAGCGCGTGCCGCTAAAAAATGGCCCAACTCATGCAATACGATCAAAATTGACAAGCCCAATATGACTTGTGCCACCATAATTAAAACACCCATGTATCTTCTTCTATAATTATTTACTTAATTGATTATTTCTTGCGCAACTCTCCTTGCAGCATAATCGGACTCAATATAGTCATCTAGACTTGGTCTCGCAAGATAATTTACTTTTTCCAATACAGTCTCGATCACATCACTCATTCCTAAAAAACTAATCTTATCCTTCAAAAATGCATCCACAACGACTTCATTTGCTGCGTTGAGTACACAGGCACTATTCCCTCCCTTTCGTAAAGAATCATAAGCTAATGCCAAATTTTTAAAAGTTTCCAAATCTGGCTTTTCGAAAGTTAATTCTGGATAATCCATAAAATTAAACCGTTCAAAAGTATTCTTTAAACGATTTGGATAAGACAGGGCATACTGTATCGGTAACTTCATATCTGGCAATCCGAGTTGTGCTTTTAAAGATCCATCTTGAAACTGTACAAGCGAATGTACAATGGACTGAGGATGTACAATTACATCAACTTGGTCTACTTTCAGATCAAAAAGCCATTTTGCTTCGATTACTTCAAGTCCTTTATTCATTAATGAAGCCGAGTCAATCGTAATCTTAGCACCCATTACCCAATTCGGATGTTTCAAAGCATGTTCCTTTGTTACGGAAGTCAATATCGAACGGTCCTTCCCACGAAAAGGCCCTCCAGAGGCAGTGATATATATTTTTTCAATCGGATTAGCTTCTTCACCAACCAAACATTGGAAAATCGCTGAATGTTCCGAGTCGACTGGCAACATCTTAACTTGATATTGAGAAGCTAAGCTCATCACCAATTCACCCGCAACAACCAGTGTTTCTTTGTTAGCTAGTGCGATATCCTTACCGCAGGAAATAGCCTTAACAGTAGGTCTGAGTCCAGCAGCACCTACAATGGCATTCAAAACAACATCAACCGACTCAAACTGTACCACTTCTTCTAAAGCCTGCATACCTGAGTAAACCGCAATTTGAGTATGTCCTAATTTTGATTTAACAAAATCAACTTGTTCTTCATTGATAATAACAACAGCGTCGGGCAAAAATTCTAATGCCTGCGCTACTAACAAAGTAGTATTTGAACCGCAGGTCAATACTACAACATGAAAAAGATCAGGAAAGGCGCGTACCACATCTAAGGTTTGTGTACCTATACTACCCGTTGAACCTAAAACCGCAATTCCTTTTTTATTCAAAATCAAAATTATTTATTAAAATATATTACTTAAAATACTCGGATCTTCACTACCCTTATATTCTTGAACCATATCTCGGTAAGCAACTGTATAGACAACAGAAGTTAACGGGATAATTAAAAATGAATTTATTAAACTAAATATAATTGCCATAATGGAATACTCCATATAAACACAATAAATATTTAATACGCTAACAAAAGCTAAACTCAATAAAATTAAAAATAAACGAATTATATTTCCTTTCGTAATCGCCAGACTCCAACGCAAAGACTTCATAACACTAATTCCTTTATCAATAATAAAAAAAGGAAAGAATGAGATACGAAGCAATATAAAGAAGGATAAGATTGCTCCTACATTTGGTACGATCTCAAATGATACAACCTCCGTATCTATACCCATATAGATAAGCGGGAAACAAACAATCATAGCAAAAAAAAGAATCAGTATAGAAGCTAATGTAAAAACGACAATTCCACCTAAAAAATTAATTAATTCTGCCCAGGAAGGCCATGTTTTAACAACCCCCACATGCTCTTTATGATCCAATAAATTCAAAATAAATTTAAACAGAAACAATTGTAAGCCTAATAAAGTTACAGCAAATAACAGCATCAAAGGAATTTTGAGAAGTATACTTGAAGTCTCCAAATAAAAAGTTAATTCATGAGCAACAACAAACAATAAAAAAATAGACAATAACAATCCCCCTATTGAGAAATAATGTCCCTTTAGTATATGAATTGATCTGCTTAAAACTTCATTAACAGCAAAAGTGCTCTCCTTGAGAAACTGAATCATCGAAATAAAAATAAATTACACAAAGATGAAATAATTTTTGGTTATCAACAATTTAACAACTCAATATTTCATCTTTTTTTACACACAAAAGATAGCAAAACAAAAAAGCCTTCTCAAATAATATTCTGAGAAGGCTTTAGTTATAGGTACACCTCTATTTAAAGTCCTTTGGAACCGGTTTTTCTAATAAATACTGATAGTAAAAACGTACACGTTCTTTAAAATCATATGCATTTTTAGATCTTTCAAATCCGTGACGACTACCCGGATAAATCATCAACTCGAAAGGTACAGAACGATCGGTCAAAGCATCAACCAATTGCATGGTATTTTGCAAATGAACATTATCGTCCATATCGCCATGCATAATTCTCAAAACACCTTTGTAATTATCCGTATAAGTTAAGACAGAACCATTTTTATATCCCTCTGCATTATCTTGTGGCGTATCCATCCAACGCTCTGTGTAATGGGTATCATACAACTCCCATGATGTCACAGGAGCACCAGCTATCCCAAAGTCAAAAACATCTGCGGCTTTAGTCATTGCTAAACATGTCATATAACCGCCATAACTATGGCCAGTAATCAAAAATTTATTTTTAGCTACCCAAGGTTTTGCTTTAAACCATTTCGCAACAGTAGAATAATCTATAATTTCCCAGTGTCCCAGATTACGATGCATAAGTGCTACGCCCTGTTTTCCAAATTGTCCAGATGCACGATGATCAGCCGACACTTGAATAACGCCCTCATTAGCCCAATATTGACTTCTTGTACCTTTCCATGTATCTTTCACAGTACCTGCGTCAGGACCACCATATATACTGAAAATAACAGGGTATTCTTTCGATTCATCAAAATCCGTCGGATAAGTCACGACAACAGGTAAATCATACTGTCCATCATCAGACTTTATAGTAAAGTATTTTGTCTCACCAAATTTATAGGTATTAAAATCCGATGCTCTACTATCAGCCAGTTCTTTCACAATTTTACCCTTATTGTCAACTAGTGCAACCTTATTAGGTGTACTGACGTTAGAATAATTAGTTATGAAATAATGTCCGTCAGGAGATACTTTTACATCATGCGAATAATCACCAAATGTCAGTCTTTTCATATTCTTACCTGAAAAGTCAACACGATATAGATCATAACGTGCCGAATTCTCTTTACGCGCCATGAAGTAAACTACTTTTGCCTTCTCATCGATATACTCTAATGAAGTCACCTGCCAATTACCCGATGTAATTGGATTTAATAACTTACCATCTAAAGTATAAAGATAATAGTGAGCCCAGCCTGTCTTATCTGATTTTAATATATAGTGTTTGTTATCGGCCAGATAGGTGATACGCTCTTCATGATCTAAATTAATCCATGAAGATTGTTTTTCATCATAAATTTCTTTCTTAGCTCCAGAGTTAGGATCAACTTGATAAAATTTCAAATTATTCTGATCACGATTCATCCATTGAACCATGATGTTTTTACTATCAAAACTCCAATAAGGTTGGCCAAAATATTGATCATCCTTTTCGTTAAAATCAGACCAGGTCACTTCTCCACCAGTAGCATTTACAAAACCGACCTTAACTTCTGGATTTGGATCTCCAGCTTTAGGATAACGGGTTTCTTCTAGATAACCGTGTTGACCTTTCGACACATAAATTGGAAACATAGGCACCTTTGTATCATCAAAGCGCATAAAAGCTAACTTCTTACTATCTGGCGACCACCAAAAAGCTTTATAATTAGTTGATCTACCTAAGATCTCCTCATAATACACCCACGATGACCAACCATTGTAGATAACATCTGTACCATCGGTAGTATAACGAATTTCCTTGCCTGTCGTTAAATCAATCGCATACAAATCACTTTTACGTGTAAAAGCAACAAGTTTACCATCTGGTGAAAGTGTTGGATTTTGCTCTGCAACATCAGGAGAACTTGTCAGTTGCTTAGCTGCTTGACTACCGTCCTGAATAAAAATATCATTTTTTGAAACGTATACTTTGACAGATGATTTGGCAGGAACGACATATAATTCACGTTTCCCACTTTTCAAATCAATTTGATACGTTTTACCATCTTTCGCATCACGTTCTAGATAAGCGACACTGTTTGCCCAACCAGGGTAGAAGTTGACATTTTGTGTTAATGAATTTCGATTTCCCCAAGATTGATCAAAATCCAATCGTTTTTGTTGCGCCTGAACTGTAGATTCTGATACCAGAATAAAAGCCGTAAGACTCAGCGCGGTAATTAATTTACTCATTTAAATATGAAGATTATCTAAGTTTGAGCACTAATATAGGAAATTGCCCCTATTTACAAGAAATTTAAGTTGTAACAAGGTGATTAGACAACTCGAATTTAATTAATCATCAAACAGAGACAATTGATAACCCTCGAAACGGTCATTACTTTCATCTCTAAAATTTGAAATCGAAATCCCCATTAACCGGACTTTTTTATCAAACTCCAGTTTTAAAAGTAATGAAAGTGCAATTTGATACATATCTTCTTGATGTTTAAAAATCTCCAAGATAGAGATACTTCTTGTCAACACCGTAAAATCTGCAAATTTTACTTTTAAAGTCAAAGTTCTCCCCCATTTACCACCTTTTTCGAGTCGTGTATAAAGTCGTGAATTTAAGTCTTCCAAAATTGATTTTAATTCTTCTAACTGTCCAATATCACTAGGAAAAGTATCTTCAATACCAATAGATTTACGAATACGATTTGGTACAACTGCTCGATTGTCAATACCTCTCACAATTTGATAAAAAAAATCTCCCGATTTACCAAACCATCGCATCAAATCTACATGTGATTGCTTTTTTAGATCAAGACCTTTAAAAATACCCAAAGAGCGCATTTTATTTGCCGTTACTTTTCCAACTCCAAAAAATTTTTCAACAGGTAGCTCCTCCATAAAAGTTACAATCTTTGAAGGGCCTATAAAAGTTAAACCATCAGGTTTATTCATATCAGAAGCTATCTTTGCCACAAATTTATTAACCGACACCCCAGCAGATACGGTCAAATTAAGTTCGTCTTTTATTTCACGTTTAATTCTCTTAGCAATCTCTAGAGCCGACCCAATATGTTGTTTATCATCCGATACATCTAAAAACGCCTCATCCAAAGATAGCGGTTCAACCAAATCAGTATAACGATAAAAAATGGAACGAATATGATCGGACACCTGTTTGTAAACATCAAATCTAGGACGAGTAAAAATTAAGTGGGGACATAATTTTATAGCCTGTATAGATGACATAGCCGACTTAACACCATATTTTCTCGCCTCATAACTAGCAGTGGCTACAACACCACGTCCATCAGGAGATCCACCAACGGCGATAGGCTTACCCCGTAATTCTTCAAAATCGCGTTGATCAACAGAAGCAAAAAATGCATCCATATCTAAATGAATTATTTTCCTCTTCTTATTTAATATTGTATCATCCATCGTTTTTCAAAAAACAAATTTAGATAATATTATACAGAGAAGTCTCAACATTTACTATTTTGAATTCATCATTACCTAATGCAAAAAAATAAATACGCAGATAAAGGATTGACTATATTCAGAATAACCGACTCCTTCCAGCAAATAAATGCATTACTACATAATTACATTTTTAGACAACCAAAACCAGTATTAATTAAGGAATTATAAATACCGATATAAAAAAAGATGGCCTAAAAATTGATTTAAGTATAAACGAAACTTTATTGTTCATCTAAACAATTTTACTTAAGTTTATTATAAAATTAAACTCAGATATGACTAATTCTACAGATACGCAACAAAAAAAAGGAGGTTTTAAAAAATTTTTATTTATCACCATCTTAGTTATTTTAGCAATTGGAGCTAGCATAACATATTATAAATATTACTTCGTTTTCGGAGAAGGTGTTAAATCAGGATATTTAAATTATGCTGTCAAAAAAGGAAATGTTTTCAAAACGTATGAAGGAAAGCTTATTCAGGAGGGTTTTGGACAGATGAAAGCTGGTGGTGTAGCAAGCAATCAATTTGAATTTTCAATTGAAGACGATACTGTTTTTAAACAACTCGAATCAAATAGTGGAAAGTACTTTGATCTGCATTATAAGGAATATCATGGAGCACTACCTTGGCGAGGAAATACGGTCTATATCGTAGATAAAGTAATCAGTATGAAATAAAAGAAGCACTGTTTACAAAACAGTGCTTCTTTTATTATAACCGTATATTCAAAAGTTATTAAAAAGGCGCATCGTCCGGCATGTCATTCATACGTGAAGGCATCGTAATACCACCAGTCATCCCTCCCATATCACTACCACTAAACATAGCCGAAGGATTCATTGCTGGAGAACTGAATGATGTTGGATTATTAAAACCATCCGCCGCACCAACACCTGTAAATTCATCTTCCAAATCAACAAACTTCACATATTTACCGACAAAACGAAGTGGTACAATTCCAGTTTCACCATTACGGTGCTTAGCAATAATAACCTCTCCTACACCAGCAGTTGATCGACCTTCTTCATCTTCAGTCATACCATAATACTCCGGACGGTATAAAAATAATACCATATCTGCATCTTGCTCAATAGATCCGGATTCACGTAAATCCGAAAGCATAGGACGTTTTGAATTCCCTGGACGAGACTCTACCGCACGGCTTAATTGTGAAAGGGCCAATACCGGAACATTTAACTCTTTTGCAACAGATTTCAATGCCCTTGAGATACTACCGATTTCCTGCTCACGATTACCACCACCTTTTCCTTCGGCCTTTCCATGCATAAGTTGCAAATAATCGACAATGACCATCTGGATATCATGCTGCGCTTTTAAACGTCGGCACTTGGCTCTAAATTCAAATACGTTTAATGCTGGTGTATCGTCAATAATTAAAGGTGCTTCAGTCAACCTTCCAATTCTAGAATGCAGTTGCTGCCATTCATGATCAGCCAGATTACCTTTCTTCAACTTCTCCTGTTCGATTTCTGTTTCTCCAGCTATCAAACGATTAACCAATTGCACTGAAGACATCTCAAGAGAGAAAACGGCTACAGGTTTATTATGATCTACAGCAGCATTACGTGCTACAGATAAAACAAAGGCCGTTTTTCCCATCGCAGGACGAGCCGCAATAATTACTAAATCTGAAGGTTGCCATCCGGAAGTCATACGATCTAATGCTGTTAAACCAGAAGGAACACCTGTTAATCCATCTGTACGATCACGCAACAATTCCAAATTTGATATTGCTTCACGCATGATATCATCCATTTTCCTGGAGTCTCTTCTTAAATTATTCTGGGCAATATCAAATAAACTCTTCTCTGCATGATCCAAAAGATCAAATATATCCGAAGTTTCATCATAGGCACTATTAATAATCTCTGTTGAAACTTTGATTAATTCACGTTGAATATATTTTTGCGAAATAATACGCGCATGAAATTCAATATTAGCTGCAGAAACAACACGATCAGTTAATTGTGTTATATAATATGCTCCACCAACCATTTCCAGAGCTCCCATTTTTCGAAGCTCAGCAGTAACAGTTAATAAGTCAATAGGAGATGATTTCTGAAATAAGCTAAAAATAGATTCGAAAATTTTCTGATGAGCGTCTTTGTAAAAAGATTCTGGCTTAAGAATATCAATAACTTCACTTAAGGCATTTTTCTCCAACATCAGAGCTCCTAAAACCGCCTCTTCCAAATCTAAAGCCTGTGGAGGAAGTTTACCTAATCCACTGACTAAATTATTGAGTTTGGTTCTACGCTCTCCGAAATTGGTCTTCTTACCAGTTCCAGTATTACTATCTTCAAAATTATTATCGTTACTCATCTTATATGATATCCAAAAACTTGTGCATGTACGCTAAAAAACTGATAGCGGATAGCAAATGTAAAAAAAATAAGGTAGACATTTTTCAAGAGTTGTACACAGTCAAATTAGTTGTGAAAACAATCACCCCAAAAGCTTTTGATAAACATTGATTTACAACTCAAGTTTTCCACATTTGATGTTGAAAAAAATGTTGATAATAAAAAACAGCATCTAATTAACAAGACATTAAGCAACTGTTAACAACTTCCACCAATGTTAATAAAGTTACGCTATTTATCGCAACAATAGCGCAATCAAAAAAATAATAAATAATTAAAAATGTATTCAAATCGTCACGCTGAATAAAGTATTTGCAAGAAAATTTTGCTATTTTGATTTTTCCTTTTCGATCATATTAAAGCTCAATCAGAATATTGTATCTTTGCTACTATGACAAATGAAGCATCATCATTAAAACCATACAAGGACGCAAAAGACGGTAAAAAAGAGCAAGTTGCAGATATGTTTAACAACATATCCAAAACTTATGACTTTTTAAATCATTTTCTATCCTTAGGCATTGATATCATCTGGCGTAAAAAAGCAATTAATGCTTTAAAATCCATCGCTCCGCAATATATGTTAGATGTAGCAACAGGAACTGGTGATTTCGCGCTGGAATCAATTAAAATATTGAATCCAAAAAAAATAATCGGCGTAGACATTTCGCAAGGTATGCTTGATGTTGCACAGCAAAAGATTAAACAAAAAGGTTTATCTGAGCAATTTGAAGTACAACTTGGTGATTCAGAACAGTTGCAATTTGACGACAATACCTTCGATGCTGTAACGGTTGCATTTGGCGTCCGTAATTTTGAAAATCTAAATCAGGGCTTAGCAGATATCTGTCGTGTATTGAAGCCTGGCGGAAAAGCAATAATATTGGAATTTTCTAATCCTAAAAAATTTCCAATTAAACAATTGTATAATTTTTATTTTAAAAGAATAACCCCAACAATAGGAAAACTCTTCTCAAAAGATTCGAGTGCATACTCGTATCTACCTGAATCTGTAGCTCGATTTCCTGATGGTGAAAAATTTGCGGAAATTACAAAAGCCGTTGGTTTTTCAAACACAATAATTCGCCCCCAGACTTTTGGCGTTTGTACGATATATATTGCCACAAAATAGAGAACCAAATTTATTTTAAAATTAATTCAATGTCAAAAAAAGTATTCATTACAGGGGCAAGTTCAGGTATTGGAGAAGCTTGTGCAGAAGTCTTAGCGCGTGAAGGATATAATTTATTACTTTGTGCGCGTCGTTTCCAAAGATTAGAGGAAATTAAGGATAGACTTAATAAACAATATCCACAAATTGCGATCCATATCTTTGAACTTGATGTTCGCAATTATGATGAAGTAAAATCTAAAATTGAGAACTTACCTTCAGAGTGGAAAAATATAAATGTACTTATTAATAATGCAGGATTAAGCCAGGGTTTAGATAGCATCCAAGATGGCGATATCGGCGATTGGGATCGCATGATCGACACTAATGTCAAAGGATTATTATATGTTACAAAAACCGTCATACCGCTATTAGAAAATCAAGAGGGAGCACATATTGTCAATTTAGGATCTATAGCCGCTAAAGAGGTGTATCCAAATGGAAATGTCTACTGCGCCAGTAAACATGCAGTAGATGCACTTAATAAAGCAATGAGAATTGACTTACTTCCGAAAGGAATAAAAGTAACCGGCATAAATCCGGGAATGGTAGAAACAGAGTTTTCAGAAGTGCGTTTTAAAGGTGACATCGAGCGTGCAAAAAATGTGTATAACGGAGTTGACGCTTTAACGGGAAAAGATATTGCTGAAACAATATCTTTTGTGATTAGCAGACCCAAGCATGTTAACATCAACGATCTCATTATTATGCCAACCGCACAAGCAACAGGAACGATTGTAAATAGAAAATAATAAAATTCAGTTTAATATGACTTTAGAGGAAAAAATAAATCAAGATATCAAGACCGCAATGATCGCAAAAGATGCGAACAAATTACGTGGCTTACGTGCTGTCAAAGCAGCTATTTTATTAGCAAAAACGGAAAAGGGCCACAGCGAAGAATTGACAGAAGAAACAGAAATTAAAGTTCTTCAAAAATTAGTAAAACAACGTAAAGAATCCGCGGAAATTTACAAAACTCAAAACAGAGATGATCTGTATGCGATCGAAGTTGAAGAGCAAGAAGTAATTGAAGCATACTTACCAAAGCAACTCAGCAGAGAAGAAGTGGAAGCGATTATCAAAGAAATAATCAGCACAACTGGAGCTTCAACAGTAAAAGATATGGGCAAAGTAATGGGTGCTGCTAACCAACAATTAGCAGGAAAAGCCGACGGAAGGACAATTTCCGAGCTTGTAAAAAGTTTACTCGCTTAATTACATATACTTAATATAAAAAGGGCTATAGTAATATAGCTCTTCTTTTTATGGAATTATTTTGGAAATATAAGACATTCTCTGAATTAACAACAGAAGAATTATATCGCATCCTCAAATTACGTGTTGATGTCTTTGTGAATGAGCAACAATGCTTTTATCCAGAATTGGATAATAAAGATGATCAGTGCGCCCATATTTGGGCAGAAATCAATAATGATATTGTTGTTTATGCCCGAATTGTACCACCAGGTCTATCTTATCCGGAACCGGCAATTGGCCGAGTTGTAACAAACCCATCCTTTAGAGGTTGTAATTATGGGAAAGCTCTTATAAATAAATCGCTTACCTGCATATCTGAAAAGTATGGAACCACAGCGATTCAGATAGGTGCGCAAACCTATCTAAAGAAATTTTATGAAAGCTTCGGATTTGAACAAGTATCTGATGAATACCTGGATTATGGAATCCCACATATTGACATGATAAAACCTAAAACTTACTAATATGAATCATATTGTTATTATTACTGCCGCAATATTAGGTTCTACAGCCATTATGCTGGGTGCCTTTGGTGCACACGCTTTTAAGAAACTAATTAGCGAAGAAAAACTGACCTCTTTTGAAGTAGGTGTACGTTATCAAATGTATTCGGCTATTAACTTACTGGTCTTAGGGTTTAATTTACATTTCGACCTTTACAGTGAACGTTTTGTATTTTATAGTATAACGGCAGGAACTTTATTATTTTCTATCAGTATCTACCTCCTGTCTTTTGCTCAATATTGGAATAAAAATTTAAAATTCTTAGGCCCAATTACACCATTAGGGGGACTGTTAATGATCGCTGGCTGGGTTGCGTTAATCATTCGTTTTATTTAACTTTACCTATATCAAGGCAATGATGTCTGCCACTAACCGCTTTAATGAGCTGATGACGTCTACTTTTGCTGATACTTTTTGTATCCGCTAGAATCGTTTATGACAATAAGTAAGTAGACATGTCAACTAAAAGTAACACTTTATCAAAAATAGCACTTAAAGAGAAGACTTTTTGTGTTTTAAAATGGATAGCGATCGCCATTTCAGTTGGGTTTATTGTAGGATCAATCTCAGCTTTCTTTCTCACGAGCCTATCCTGGGTAACAAATTACAGAGATCTTCATCCGGTCATCATGCTAGGATTACCATTAGCAGGTTTAATAATTGGATTACTTTATCACTACTATGGTGGCGCTTCAAGCAAAGGCAATAATCTCCTGCTTAAAGAATATTACCAAAGCGAACAGACCATCCCATTAAGAATGGCACCTTTGGTTTTATTCAGCACGTTGCTTACACATCTTTTTGGAGGTTCCGCAGGAAGAGAAGGAACCGCTGTACAAATAGGAGGTGCAATCGCCGATCAATACTCAAGAATTTTCAAGTTAACTCATGACGATCGAAAGATTTTAATCATTATCGGGATAAGTGCGGGATTTGCTTCTGTTTTTGGAACCCCCTGGGCAGGTGCATTATTTGGACTAGAAGTTATAACTGGTGGAAAGTCAAGATTAAAAGCACTTATACCAAGTATCATGACAGCCTTTATTGCCAACTATGCCTGTTCTTTCTGGAATGTATCGCATACACATTATCACATTCGAGAAATCATCCCCGCACTCAATCCGCAACATCTACTTTATACGGTCATTGCAGGTATAATTTTTGGATTAGTAGCTTATCTATTCACTGCATTCGGAGATATCTTTAGCTACATTTTCAGAAAGATTCAATACCCTCCCCTGCGTCCTTTTATTGGAGGTATTGTCCTTATTTTCCTAATATGGCAGCTAGGAACTACACAATATATAGGTTTAGGAATTCCTACCATATTAGCCTCATTCGAAAGTCAATTAAATTCTTATGATTTTATTATCAAACTATTACTAACCACTTTCACCCTTTCCGCAGGATTTAAAGGTGGAGAAGTAACACCATTATTTTTTATTGGTGCAACTCTAGGTAATGTCCTATTTGGAATTATTCCGCTACCAATGGGATTATTGGCCGCAATGGGTTTTATTGCTGTTTTTGCAGGAGCAACCAATACACCGCTGGCTTGTATACTGATGGGGGTAGAATTATTTGGGTTTGAAGCCAGTATTTATTTTGCAATTGCCTGTTTTGTCGCCTATTTCTTTTCTGGAGCAAAAGGAATCTATACAACTCAGATCATCACAGGCCCTAAACATCACTTCTATCTCCACATAAAAAAAAGGCAAAATGACGTCTACGAACGATTAAGGAATCTATAATAAAAAAGTTCAAGGATTTGTCGCCAATAATCCATCCTTGAACTTTTTCAACTACAATTCTTTAAGGTGTTTGTAGTTAGATTTAATCGTATCCAAAACTTCCTGCATTTTACCCCCAAGCATTAATTTAGACATTGACTTTGCCATTCCTACCATTTGATCAAAATCAACCTTAGGAGGCATAGCTAGCGCATTTGGATTCGTAAAAACATTTAATAGAATTGGACCAGGATGCGATAAAGCAAACTCAACAGCATTCCTAACCTCTTCAGGTTTATGTACATTCATACCTTTAAAACCCATCGCTTCCGCTATAGCGGCGAAATCAGGATTTACCATATTGGTTTCGTTATCAGGAAGTCCGGCAACTTCCATCTCTAATTTGACCATACCAAGAGCTCGATTATTAAAAACAAATATTTTTACAGGCAGTTGATATTGATTAATAGTAGCTAAATCACCAAGCAACATCGACAATCCACCATCACCACATAATGCAATAACTTGCTGTTCTGGATGAGACAAAGCAGCTCCAATTGCCATTGGCATGGCATTGGCCATAGATCCATGGTTGAAAGAACCGAGCATCTGCCGTTTACCAGTCCCTGAAATAAAGCGCGCCCCCCAGACACAGGTCATCCCCGTGTCCACCGTAAATATAGCACTGTCCGTAGCCAGTTCATTAATACAGTGTGCCAAATATTCTGGCTGAATTGTATCCTCCCCCCCTTTTTCTTGCATAAAACTACGCATATTGTCCTTTACTTTCTCATAGATCTTCAGCTGAGCTTCAAGGAAACTTGCATCTTCTTTTTGTTCCAGCAACGGAAGAAGTGCTTGTAAAGTATGTTTGATATCCCCGCACAATCCCATTTCCAATTTTGCGCGTCGTCCTAATCGTTCAACAGCAGTATCGATTTGAATAATCTTATTATTAGTAGGCATAAACTTATCATAAGGGAAATCCGTACCTAATAATAAAATCAAATCTGACTCATGCATACTTTGATAGGCTGCGGCTTGCCCTAGCAAACCAGTCATTCCTATTTCGTAAGGATTATCATGTTGAATCCCCATTTTACCTCTAAAAGAATACCCTACTGGGGCCAAAATCTTTTGAGATAATTGTACAATTTCAGGATGAGCCCCAGATGCTCCAATTCCGCAAAAAACGGTAACACATTTACTCGCGTTAATAACTTTTGCAAGAGCGTCTAATTCACTATCAGAAGGCCGAATGACAGGATTTACATAAAATAATTGGGTAGACACCGAAGAATCTTCAGCTTTCATTTCTGATACATCCCCTGGCAAACCGATGACAGCAACTCCTTTCTGTCCTATTGCATGCTGTATGGCAGTCTGAATAATTCGAGGAGCCTGTTCCGCAGTAGTTATTAATTGGTTGTAGCAACTGCAGTCATCAAAAAGCTTTACAGTATTTGTCTCTTGAAAATACCCCATCCCCATCTCCGAGGTATTGATTGTAGAAGCAATTACAATCATAGGAACGTGTGAACGATGAGCATCATACATGCCATTTATGAGATGAACGTGACCAGGCCCGCAACTACCTGCGCAACATGCTATTCCATCCAGTTCCGCTTCAGCAGCTGCTGCGTAAGCCCCAACTTCTTCATGACGCACATGAATCCATTTAAGTCGGCCATCTTTACGTATTGCTTCATTAAAAAAATTAAGACTATCTCCAGTAACCGCGTAAACACGTTTTACACCTGCTTCCACAAGCATTTCAACCAACTGATCTGCTACAATCTTTGCCATATTAAATTATTTAAGTTAAGGGGAAATCAACACCCCCTATACTAAATAACAATGAAAAATAGAATCAGTTTTAAAATATTCTGTTAATAAAGGCTATAATAGCCTACCCGATAATAATAAGCCCGCAACGGTAAAATAAATAATCAATCCGGATACATCAACCAAAGTTGCGACAAAAGGTGCTGAAGCAGTTGCCGGATCTAAACCGAATCTGCGTAGTACAAATGGGATAACCGAACCGGATAATGTACCCCAAAGCACAACAAAAAGTAAAGATAAAGAAACACTTAGTGCAATATAAACCCAGTAAATACCATAATCATATATCCCCAGTTCTTGCCAAAGTAAAATTCTAAGAAAACCAATAGTACCCAATATACCTCCCAAAATCAGACCAGATGAAATCTCACGTTTCATGACATACCACCAGTCCTTAAGTTTTATTTCTCCCAAAGCCATGGCTCGAATAATTAATGATGCAGCTTGCGATCCAGAATTTCCGCCACTAGAAATAATTAATGGAACAAATAAAGCAAGAACTACAGCCTTTTCAATTTCTCCGTCAAAGTAAGCCATCGCTGAAGCTGTTAGCATTTCACTTAAAAACAAAATAATCAACCAACCAGCTCTTTTTTGAATCAATTTAAGTAGCGGAGTTTTTGTATAAGCGACATCAAGTTCATCCATCCCGCCAAAACGTTGGATATCTTCCGTATCTCGATCTTTTATCTGATCCAATACATCATCAAATGTCACAATACCGACCAATACACCATTATCCGTCGTGATCGGAAGCGCACTTCGATCGTATTTCTGGAAAATCTCAAATGCCTCCTCCATAGGAGTTGCGGCTCTGATAGCAACAAAATTATGATCAATCAGTTCTGAAATTTCAGTATCTGTATCGGCTAATAACAACTCACCTATTTTTAAATCATCAATAAGCACATTCTTTTCATCGACAACATATATAAAATTTAAGGTTTCAGCCTTCTTTCCAAAAAGCTTAATATGCTTAAAAACATGTTCAACAGTAAAATATGGTCTAACTTGGACATACATCGGGGTCATGAGATGTGCAATACTATTTTCATCATAGCCAATCAGCTTCAACGCTAACTGTTTTTCACGTTCATTTAACAAATTAATTAAGTACTTAATCAAATCATCAGGTAAATCAGAAAATAGCTGATTCCTAATATCAGGCTTTAAGTTGTTAAGTAATTCTGTCAGTTCCGATTCTGAGAGGGATTTTGCTAGGCGATATTGAACATCCTTTTCTAAAAAAGAAAATATCTCGAGTTGCAAGTCAAAATCATAATGATTAAATTGCTCATACAAAGCCTCTTTGTCTAATTTACTTAGATTTTCAGCAATATCTGCGGGATGTACTTTTATTTTTTTACTCATAAATAATTACTTTTTTAATCACCGCTAAAATCTAGAAGCTAAATTGCTAAAGTATTTTGTAAATATCTCAAAATTGAAGTTGACCAGGATTAAGCTCAATGGGATCTTTTCCTTGTTGAAATAATCGTGCAGACAGTACACCTTTCAATTCAATTTGACCATGCTCAACATGTAACCAGCTACCCTCTCGTAAACCCAACACAGCCTGACTGTTGAATTGATGAAATTCTTGGATTCTTGTCTCTCTCGTTTCACCTTTATGTGTAGAGTTAGGATCTGGATCAAGATAATGTGGGTTGAGATTAAAAGGTAAAAACTGTAATGCTTCAAAACTTGGGGGATAAACGATCGGCATATCGTTAGTTGTACCAATTGTCAAGCCCGTTAAATTAGATCCAGCTGAAGTACCCACATAACGTAAACCAGAAGCAACAGCCGATTTAATTGCACTAACAAGATCCAATTCATACAAAGTCTTGAGCAAAAGAAAAGTATTTCCTCCCCCTATAAAAATTGCTTTTGCTTTTTTTATTGCATCCTTTTGATCAGAAAAAGTGTGTAGACCTTTTACCCGAATTCCTTTATCTTTTAAAGCTTTCTGAACATTAGCTGTATATTCATCATAAGAAATACCAGATGGCCTTGCGTAAGGTACAAATATCAATTCATCGGTCTGAATAAAGTCAACCAAATCATTTTTTATATAGGTCAAAAAAGAACTTCCATGGATCGTACTTGTACTGATAACAAGCAATCTAAAATTATTATTCATATCTATCTTACCACTCAAAATTCATTCAAATTTAAAATTTATTATGTTATTTCATCATTAAAAAAGCTAGTGTGAAAATGATTTTAAAAACCTTTACTTTCACACTAGCAACTATCACATGTCAAATGCAATAAATCTCAATTAAGGATGTTAAACCAACCACAAACTACTCTGCTGATTTATCTGAAGTTATTTTTATTTTTTTATCAAGTAAGCGCTTTTCTTCTTTCAATGCCTTATTCAATAAAAACTCTATTTGCCCGTTCACACTCCTAAATTCGTCGGCAGACCATTTTTCCAATGCCTTATATACATCACTATCAATCCGGAGCATGAAATTCTTTTTTTCCGCCATATTATTTATGAATAAAACTATTGATACAGGGTTCCCGTATTTAACACAGGAGATGCCGCCTTTTCCCCGCAGAGTACCACCATCAAATTACTAACCATTGCTGCCTTTTTATCATTATCCAGCTCAACTATATCTTTTTCAGACAATCTTTGCAAAGCCATTTCTACCATACCAACTGCACCTTCAACAATTTTAGCACGAGCGGCAACAATCGCAGTTGCCTGCTGCCTTTGTAACATTGCTCCGGCAATTTCAGAAGCATACGCTAAATGACTGATCCGCGCCTCTTTTATAATAATACCAGCTGGAGCCAAACGATCTAATAATTCTTTTTCTAAGATATGATTAACAGTATCTCCACCTTCACGCAAAGTAATTGTTGCTTGATTATTAGGATCTATTTCCAAATTATCATAAGGAAAACTACCTGCCAAATGTCGCACAGCCGCTTCGCTTTGTGTGCGGACATATGAAGTATAATTTGTCACATCATAAGTAGCCTTATAAGTATCACCAACTTGCCAAACTATAACAGCGCCTATTTCAATAGGATTACCCATTTTATCATTTACTTTTAAAGTTTGTCCCTGTAAATTATCCGATCGTAGACTAACATTTAAAGTAGAGTACAAAGGATTAACAAAAAATAACCCATTTTCTTTTACTGTACCAATATAACTTCCAAAGAAATTCAACACACGTGAATGATTTGGATTAATGATCATCAGACCCTTTAACAAGAACAGTGTGGTTAAAATAAATAAAATCCCCACCGCAATATACCAGGAAGAAGCTTCTGCTTGAAAGAAACATACGATTCCAAGTACAAAAAGAACAATAGCAATTAAAAGAGCTAAATAACCAGAAAGAGGTTTAATTAATTTTTCCATATTTTTTTAAGTTTTGATATTAGTTTGATATCAAATATATAGCATTTAGATTTCATTTCAAAATAAAATATGCCAGATCAAAAAGGATTCTTTATATTCGGCATAAATGTTTATTATCAAGATGTTTAAACAATCATTCTTACCCATTCAAAATAACGATATTGAAGTATTAATATTGGGTTCTTTACCCGGAGACAGGTCCCTTCAAGCCCAAGAATATTATGCACATCCTCAGAATCGATTCTGGAAATTAATCCAACGGATTTTTAATATAACTGACTTTCATTCTTATTCAGAAAAATTAAATATACTGCTAGAAAATAGGATCGGTCTATGGGATGTGTGCGCACAAGCAAAAAGAAAAGGCAGTATGGATCTCGATATCCTTGAGGAAATTCCAAATGACCTCACTACATTCTTTTCCCAGCACCCACACCTCCATACCATCATATTTAATGGACAAAAAGCACGTAAAGTATTTGATAAACACTTTAAAAAAGCGGATCAATACCAGTATTACACACTACCCAGCACAAGTCCTGCAAATGCTCAATACTCTTTAGAAAAATTACTTCTTGAATGGCAAGTCATATTTAAAAAAGATTAACAAATATTTACTACAATAAAAGCTTAAAATTCATAACGAATCATTATTTTTGCAGCAACATGTCAGATTTAAAATATAACCAAAGAGGTGTATCCGCAGGTAAAGAGGATGTACACAATGCTATTAAGAACATCGATAAAGGATTGTATCCAAAAGCTTTTTGTAAAATCATTCCTGATATTCTAGGTGGTGATGAACAGTGGTGTAATATTATGCACGCTGATGGTGCAGGTACGAAATCTTCCTTGGCCTATGTTTACTGGAAAGAAACAGGTGATATATCTGTTTGGCGCGGTATTGCACAAGATGCAATCATCATGAATCTTGATGACTTACTTTGTGTAGGCGCTACCGATAACATTTTATTATCATCTACTATTGGTCGTAATAAGAATGTCATTCCAGGAGAAGTTCTTGCAGAAATTATTAATGGAACAGAAGAAATTCTAGCAGAGCTCCGTGAGATGGGTATCGGTATCTATTCAACAGGTGGTGAAACTGCAGATGTGGGCGATTTAGTACGTACTATTATTGTAGATAGTACGGTAACTTGTCGCATGAAACGTGAAGACATCATTTCTAATCACAACATAAAACCAGGCAATGTAATTGTTGGTTTATCCTCTTCAGGAAAAGCTAACTATGAGACCGAATATAACGGAGGAATGGGATCCAATGGATTAACTTCAGCACGTCATGATGTCTTTAATAAAAATATTGCAGCAAAATATGCAGAAAGTTTTGACCCTGCTGTTCCATATGACTTAGTTTTTTCAGGCAGTCAAAATTTAACCGATAAAATCACAGTTGAAACTGGTGAAGAAATTACAGCAGGAAAACTAGTTCTTTCTCCAACACGTACATATGCGCCGGTAATCAAAAAAATATTAGATCTTTACCGTTCTCAAATTGACGGAATGGTACATTGTTCAGGTGGTGCACAAACGAAAGTATTACACTTTGTTGATGCAGTACACGTTATCAAAGACAACCTCTTCCCTATCCCTCCATTGTTTGATTTGATTCAAAAAGAATCAAATACGGATTGGAAAGAAATGTACAAAGTATTCAACATGGGACACCGCATGGAACTTTATGTACCTGAAGAAATTGCATCAGAAATTATTGCAATCTCCGAATCTTATGGTATTCCCGCTCAAATTATTGGTCGCGTAGAAGCTGCTGCTACAAAACAAGTAACAGTTAAATCTCCTTACGGCGAGTTTATTTACGAATAACTAAAACGTCATTAGACTTGGTATTTTATCAAGTCTAATGACTCCTAATAACCATGAAAGATAAACTAATTGTGGGTTGGAAAGAATCATTAGATTTACCGGAACTTGGTATTTTTAATATTGAAGCAAAAGTAGATACAGGTGCGGGATCATCTGTTTTACATTGTGAATCTTATGAAATCAAAATAATTGAAAATCAAAAGTGGATTATTTGCCATATTATCGTTAATTTTAAAACAAGAGAACTTCGCATATTCAAATTTCCTGTTTATCGAGAAAAAATTGTAAAAAGTTCATTCGGTCAAAAAGAAAAGCGTTATTACATATTAACAAAAGCCAAATTATATAATCAGTTTTTCGAAATTAAATTATCTTTTAGAAACCGTTCTTCCATGCGATATCCTATGTTACTAGGAAAAAGTTTCCTATCAAAAAGGTTTATCGTGGACGTGTCAAGATCTAACTTATCTCAAAAATCTGTTGGATAAAAAGAATATTCATAGACAATTGTTTATGAACCAACATTACAATTAAATCATTCTAATCATAGCAAAGTGAAAATCGCTGTATTATCAACAGTTAAAAGCTTATACTCGACACGTCGATTAGTAGAAGCTGCAGAAAAACGTGGACATGAATGCGTTGTCATCGATCATAGCAAATGCTATGTAGGAATTCAACAAGGCAAACCTAGCATCCACTATAAAGGTCAAGATATTTCAGATATTGATGCAATAATTCCTCGAATTGGTGCTTCGGTTACTTTCTATGGTTCGGCCATTGTGAGGCAATTTGAGGTAATGGACGTAATTTCAGCCAATCCAAGTCAAGCAATCACACGATCACGAGACAAACTTCGTTGTATGCAAATTTTATCTGGTGCAGGAATCGGTCTTCCCATTACTGGATTTGCCCGTACTGCATCTGATGTTGACGACCTGATTAGTATGGTCGGTGGTGCACCTTTAGTTATTAAATTACTCGAAGGAACACAAGGAATTGGTGTAGTATTAGCTGAAACGAAGAAAGCTGCCTCCTCAGTTATAGAAGCTTTCTATGGATTAGGAAATAATATCTTAATACAAGAATATATCAAAGAAGCGAAAGGAACAGATATACGTGCATTTGTTGTCGGAGGAAAAGTGGTCGGTGCAATGAAAAGAACAGCCAAAGAAGGAGAGTTTAGATCTAACATCCACCGTGGTGGAACAGCAGAAATTATCAGACTTACAAAAAATGAACGTGAGACTGCCATTGCAGCTGCGGCTTCCATGGGATTAACAGTTTGTGGTGTTGATATGATGCCATCAGACAGAGGTCCTCTCGTACTCGAAGTAAACTCATCTCCTGGATTAGAAGGAATAGAAAAAGCAACAAAAAAAGATATTGCTGGAGAAATTATCATGTATCTCGAAAAACAGTTTGAATTAAAGAAAGCTGCCAAACCAGAGATTCGTAAAAAGAAGAAAAAGCAAAGCGATTTATAAAAATTAAGGTTCCTCTAAAAAAGGAACCTTTTTTGTTTATATGAACTTCATATAATGATATGAAAAATCATCTGTTTAGAATACATGATAGAAAAGCCCCTAATTTCATTACCTGATTTTGACAATACTAAAACGAATAAATAGGATTATACGGTTACATTTGCCGATTATATTTTAAGATGCTATGAAGTTATTTCGCTACGGACCACTAAATGAAGAAAAAACAGGAATTTTAATCAATGAAGTTCACTATGACACTTCCGATTTTGGAGAAGATTATGACAATAAATTTCTCGCTAATGGTGGGCTCGAAAGATTAGAAGAGTTTGTGATAAATAACCGTACAAGCTTAAAGCCAATTCCTTCCGAAAGTCGTATCGGAACACCAATTGCAAATCCAACTAAAATTGTATGCGTAGGACTTAATTATTCTGACCATGCAAAAGAAACTGGATTAGCTCAAGAACAAGAGCCAATATTATTTTTAAAAGCTATTTCAGCATTAAATGGCCCCTTTGATAACATTATAATTCCAAAAAACTCATACCATACAGACTGGGAGACAGAACTTGCTGTTGTGATCGGAAAAAAGGGCACACATATTTCGACAGCGGAATCATCAGATTATATCGCTGGATATGTTATGATGAATGATGTAACAGAGCGTCATTTTATGAAACATAGAGGTGGTACCTGGGATAAAGGAAAGGGCTATAATACTTTTGCTCCTTTAGGCCCCTATTTTGTAACAAAAGACGAAATTGAAGACGATGGGAATTTAAGAATTTGGTTAAAACTCAACGGTAAATTAATGCAGGAAGGAAATACAAAAAATTTCATTACTCCTGTTAAAGAATTAATTTCCTATATTTCGGATTTCTTTGGATTATTCCCCGGAGATATTATTTCAACCGGCTCACCTGCTGGCACAGGTATAGGACATGTACCGCAACGATTTTTAGTAGAGGGTGATGAAATTGAATATGGAATAGAAGGTTTAGGTGTTGCTAAGAACACACTGATTAACTTCCAGAAAGAATCCAGTTAAAATCATTAAAAAAAGCACTTAAAAAATTAAGTGCTTTTTTTAATCTGCTCTAGTAGATTATTTATAATTAATTATTCCACCAGCCAATTTCTTCTCAGATTTATGTGCAGGTTTGCCATAAACTTCAATAACGCCACCCGCACGCGTTTTAGCAACAATAGAATCTTTTGCATATACCTCTGCTTGACCACCGCCATTGACCGTAACATTGGTTACATCTGTTATCAATTCTTTACCTTCATATTTACCGCCAAAATTAGACACAACATCTTGTGTGATACTTTTTCCAATAAGTGAAATTGTAGAACCTGAAGTAGGCTTAACATCTACCTTTTTAGCCTCCACATAAACAACCACTAAACCACCCTCTGCCGCGGAAACATTTAATTGATCGGCTACTATTTTCTCTTTTTCTCTATTAACGATCTTCGCTCCCTTTTTGGCAGATAAACTATTCAAAGATTGATAGTATACCTTAACACTGATATTATTTCCTTGAAGCGCATTTAAAGTATTCATTTTAATACGTAATGCACCGTTTTTGTTGATAACTTGGATATTCTCAGAATTAGCCCCTTCAGTCACAACCTCATTGGAATTGCCATGAATTAATTCAACCTGAATTTTATCTGTAACATCTACCGAATTAAACGTACCCACGTTCTGCTTTGTCTGAGCAATTCCTAATTGCGCAATAAAAAATAAAATAGCACCTAATCCTAATTTTTTCATATCAATATATTCTATTCGTATAACTATTCTGCAAAATATGCACCATTCCTGACTTTAAGATAAAATTTAGCAGATTTTAACAAAAATAAATAAACAACACAGCCCCAACAAAAAAGCGTACGAAGTGAAATTACCTCATACGCTTTTTAGTACTACTTAAATGTAGACTCAATCGATATTATAACTTGCTATTAACATCAATTGCATTCAATTCTTGGAAAGCTTGTTTCAAACGTGTAACGAAAGCTTCTTCTCCCTTACGTAACCAAACGCGGGGATCGTAGTATTTTTTATTTGGAGAATCAGCTCCTTCAGGATTACCGATTTGACCTTGTAAATAATCATGGTTTTTAGCTTCATACTCACGAACACCATCCCACATAGCCCATTGCATATCTGTATCGATGTTCATTTTGATTGCACCATATGAAATTGCTTCTGCAATCTCTTCAGGAGTTGAGCCCGAACCACCGTGGAAAACAAAATTAACAGGTTTATCAGCAGTTAAATTAAATTTCTCGCGAATGAATTCTTGTGAGTTATATAAAATAACAGGTTGTAATTTTACATTTCCTGGCTTATATACCCCGTGTACATTACCAAAAGCTGCTGCTACAGTAAATTTATCAGACACCTTTGATAATTCTTCATAAGCATAAGCTACCTCTTCCGGTTGTGTATATAATTTTGAACTATCAACATCAGAATTATCTACACCATCTTCTTCACCACCTGTTACACCCAATTCGATTTCAACAGTCATTCCAAGCGGCTTCATACGTGCTAAGTATTTTGCCGAAATCTCAATATTTTCTTCAATTGGCTCTTCAGACAAATCTAACATATGAGAAGAGAATAATGGTTTACCATGTTGTGCGAAAAACTTCTCACCAGCATCTAATAAACCGTCGATCCAAGGTAATAATTTCTTAGCAGCATGGTCGGTATGCAAAATAACTGCAACACCATAGTGCTCTGCTAATAAATGAACGTGTTGAGCAGCAGCTACAGCACCTAGAATACATGCCTTTAATCCATCATTATTTAACGTTTTACCAGCATAAAATTGTGCTCCACCATTTGACAATTGAATAATCACTGGTGAGTTAACCGCTTTTGCAGTTTCCATTACAGCATTAATCGAGTTTGTACCAGTTACGTTAACAGCTGGTAATGCGAATTTGTGCGTTTTTGCTAATTCAAACAATTCTTGTACTTGATCTCCCGTCAATACACCTTTAAAATCTTTTAGGCTCATATTATAATTTGCTTTTGTTATTTATAATCTCACTATTTATGGACTAAGTTAAAAAAAAAATATTGTTCTACATAATTTATAAAGTGTACTTCTTACACTAACATAATGATCCATGCTCACTAAATAAAGAAGTTTACCCAATAGCATCTATAATTTAATATTCACCTATACGATATTGGATATCAATTACAATTTCTCTAAGTTTGAATTAAAATATAGAACAAATATGTTACACGTATACGGAATCAAAAACTGCAACACAGTGAAAAAAGCGATCAATTGGTTAGAAGAACATCAATTGCCTTATACATTTCACGACTATAAAAAGGAAGGCATCTCTGAAAATAAACTCGAGGAATGGGAAAAAGAAATCAGTTGGGAAAAACTGCTGAATAAAAAAGGAACCACATGGAAAAAACTTGATGTAGAAGAACAAGCGACCGTTACAGATGCACACACCGCTAACCAAGTTCTGATCAAAAACACAAGTATGATTAAAAGACCTGTAATTGAAGGAGGAAAGCAAATTTTGCTCGGTTTCGATGAACTAGAATACGCTTCCTCTCTAAAATAATCGTTACAATCCGACTATTTCTTCGAAAAAATTTAACAATACATCTTTTCATACTATATTTAGGCAGAACAATCCCTACAATTAAGTATGAAAAGATTACCCTTATTGTCAATAAGTATTCTGTCCTTATCATTATCAACTCCAAGTTTTGCTCAACAAAAAAGCAATTATAGTTATACTGAAGCATTTGCTCCTTTATTTTTTAATAATAATGGTGATGAATTTCGCTCAGCAAGTGGAAAACCAGGACCAGCTTACTGGCAAAACAATGCTGACTATAAAATTACAGCAACATTAGACGATCGAAAAAATACAATTGCTGGAAATGTTGAAATAAATTATAGCAATAATAGTCCAGATCAGCTGGACTATGTATGGCTTCAGTTAGACCAAAATATGTTCTCCAAAGAAGGTCGAGGTCAAGCCATATCTCCATTAACAAAAAGTAGATATGGTGATGCTAACGCGAGTTTTGATGGTGGCTATACGATATCTTCTGTCACCGATCTAACTGGTAAACCGGTTGATTACATCATCACAGATACCCGCATGCAAATTAGGCTAACTCAAGCCTTAGCAGCAAAAGGTGGTAAAACAGGATTTAAAATACAATATTCATACACAATACCAGAGTATGGTGCCGATAGAACGGGAATACTAAAAGCCGCCAAAGGTAATGTTTTTGCCATCGCACAATGGTTCCCTAGAGTATGCGTTTACGACAACATTCGAGGATGGAATACAATACCTTATACGGGGCCTGGCGAATTTTATCGTGAATTTGGTAATTATCAGGTACAGATAACGGCTCCCGCGAATCACATTGTAGTTTTGGGGGGAGAACTTCAGAACCCACAAGAAGTATTTACGGCAGAACAGTTTAAACGCTATGAAAATGCCAAAAATAGTGACCAGACAGTCATCATACGTTCTGCACAAGAGGTCACTCAAGCAAACTCAAGACCAAATAAGAAAAGCCTAACGTGGAAATACATTTTAAATAATGCGCAAGATATTGCATGGGCTTCTTCCTCTTCTTTTATATTGGATGCAGCGAGAATTAATTTGGTCAATGGAAAAAAATCACTTGCTATTTCTGCTTACCCAGAAGAAAGTAATGGTAATAATGCCTGGGAACGTTCTACCGAGTATACCAAAGCGGCCATTGAACATTACTCCAACAAATGGTTTGATTATCCCTATCCTGTAGCTGTCAACGTAGCTTCCAATGTTGGAGGTATGGAATACCCTGCATTATCTTTTTGTGGCAATAAAGCACGTGCTGGATCCTTATGGGGAGTAACAAATCATGAATTTGGCCATAACTGGTTTCCAATGATTGTATCGAGCAACGAAAGAGAATTTGGCTGGATGGATGAAGGATTCAACTCTTTCATAAATGAAATTGCAACCGAAAGTTTCAATAACGGTGAATATTTTAAACAAGTTGGAGATCCAAACAGTCAAGCAGTCCGATTTACAGATCCTCGCTTAGAACCGATAATGAATACACCACAAAGCATGGATGAACGCAATATTGGTATATTGCTTTACTATAAACCTGCTTATGGTCTCAAATTATTAAGAAATGAAATTATTGGCGCAGAACGTTTTGATTATGCATTCAAAAAATACATTTCTGATTGGGCCTATAAACATCCGACACCAGAAGATTTTTTCCGTTCAATGGAAAATGGGACAGGGGAAAATTTAAATTGGTTTTGGCGCGGTTGGTTTCTAAACAACTGGCGTCTTGATCAGGCAATCAATAAAGTAACATACATAAAAAATGACCCTAAATTAGGTTCCGTTATTACGGTTCAAAATTTAGAAAAACTTCCTATGCCTGTAGTGGTTGAAGCCACAACAGTATCAGGAAAGAAAATTCGAAAAAAATTACCCGTAGAAGTTTGGGAAAGAAACCAATCTTTTGACTTCAAAATAGATTCAAAAGAACCTTTAATATCAGTTCAATTAGATCCTGATAAAGTTTTTCCAGATCATGTTCCGGAAAACAATATCTGGACAGCAAAATAAAAAACAGAAAATCTCATATACAATCATATATGAGATTTTTTTATTAAAATAATTTCTTTTAAATACATTACTACTTATATTTATGTATTTTTGGTTATATAAAAAGGAAAAATGAAAACAGCATTCATACATAGTTTAAGCATATTGACACTTCTGGGAATTTCCAGTATCTTCAGCAATCTCAAAGCGCAGGAAAAAATAAAAGGAATTGCCATGGAATTGGTCAGTAGTCAAAAAATTGAAGGAGTTTCTATCAAAAATACCCGTACAAATAAAATTGTGCAAACAGATCAAGAAGGCAATTTTATTATTGATGCTCAATTGAATGATTATTTAGCGATAGAGGCTACCGGATATGAAAAAGACACTGTTTTTGTCTATGATTATGGTGTTAAAAGAGTCTATCTAAATAGATTAAATTCAGTAATTGAACTAAATGAAGTCTATATTGAAAGAATGACAGATAGTAGATTAATTGCAGAAATCAATGCAACAAAAATCGCAGGAAAATACTCTGATGTTGGTCAACAACGTGGCGGTATCCGTCTCTCTCCTTCTCGACTATTTAGTAAAGAAGGAAAAAGAGCACGTCAAAACTACAAACTTTTAGTAGAGGAGCAACATAAAAGAGCTATCGATCGTAAATTCACAGATGACTTAATCCAATCCGTAACGCCTCTAAAAAATCCAGATTTGGCACTTTTCAAAGAGCAATACAGACCGACTTACAAATTCATTGAGCAAGCCTCAGCAGAAGATGTTAAGCTGTATATTATAGATGCCTACAAAAAATACAACACGAAAAAAGGAAAATAGTAAATTCAACTTTATTATAAGTTCAAAATAGCTTTAAACCAAAATATTTCACATATAAGGTTTAAAGCTTTTTCATTTTTAAAGCCTTTATACGAACATTGAATCATTAACGCGCAGATTCTTTACCATTCTGTGTTCAAACTCCCCATACTTTATTTAAAAATTTCTTTCTTTTATTTTGAACAAGTTTAAATAAGTTAGGCTATGTAAAAATACTTTACAACAGCTTTATAAACATTAATTATCATTATATCAAGAACAGAAACAAAAAAAACTTCCTCTTTTTTCATATAATAAACTATATTTGACTTTGAAAAGACAATCAATAAACATTAAAAAACAACCCACTTAAAACATATTTATGCTTTTTAAAAAATCGATTAGCAAATTAATCGCAGAAGCAGAGCTAAATGGCCAAGGTACATTAAAACGTACACTCTCCAGTTCTGGACTTATTGCATTAGGAGTAGGTGCCATTATAGGTGCAGGCTTATTTTCACTGACAGGTATAGCGGCGGCCGACCATGCTGGTCCTGCTGTAGTACTCTCTTTTATTATTGCGGCTGTAGGCTGTGGTTTTGCAGGTTTATGTTATGCAGAATTTGCATCGATGATCCCGGTTGCTGGATCTGCTTATACCTATTCATATGCTACGATGGGTGAATTTATGGCGTGGATAATTGGATGGGATCTAGTGTTAGAATATGCTTTGGCAGCAGCTACGGTATCTGTTAGTTGGTCCCAATACTTCAATCAACTTCTCTTAACATTAGGCGTCGAAATTCCAACTCAATTTCTACATGGTCCTTGGGAAGGTGGTATTGTCAATGTTCCTGCAATTATCATTGTTTGTTTACTATCACTACTTTTAATGCGCGGTACAGAAGAATCTTCTTTTGTAAATAACATTTTAGTTATTCTAAAAGTTGCTGTAGTTCTAATTTTCATTGTACTGGGTTGGGGATTCATAGATCCAGCGAATCACACACCTTTTATACCTGCCAATCATGGAGAAGAAATGGTGAAAAGTGGCCAGTTAAGCTTCTGGAGTTTTCTGGGTAGCGATGATTTTGGTCATTTTGGTTTTAGCGGTATCCTGAGAGCGGCTGGAGTTGTATTTTTTGCTTTTATCGGTTTTGATGCCGTTAGTACTGCTGCGCAAGAAGCTAAAAATCCTAAAAAAGGAATGCCAATCGGTATTATTGGTTCTTTGATTATCTGTACCTTACTATATGTATTGTTTTCATATGTATTGACTGGATTAGCACCATACACTGAGTTTAAAGGTGACGCCAAACCTGTTGCCACAGCATTTGCAAAAACAGGTTATACCTTCTTAAACACAGCTTTAATCGTAACGATTATCGCTGGATATACATCTGTAATCTTGGTCATGCTTTTAGGACAAAGCCGTGTATTTTATTCAATGAGTAAAGATGGTCTATTACCTCGAATATTTTCAGATCTATCAAAAAGACAGACTCCTTGGAAAACAAATTTAATTTTCATGGTATTTGTAAGTATTTTTGCCGGATTTGTGCCCGTATCCGATTTAGGCCACATGGTCAGTATTGGTACCTTATTTGCATTTACATTAGTGTGCATAGGGATACTTGTATTACGCAAAACAGAACCAAACCTGGAACGTCCATTTAAAACACCATTTGTACCGCTTATTCCAATACTCGGTATTTTAGTCTGTGTATTAATGATGGCATCATTACCTATTGAATCTTGGGAACGACTAGGTATCTGGATGTTGATCGGTGTAATAATCTACTTTGTTTATAGCAAAAAACATTCGAAAATAAGAAAAGAATATGCCGCAGAGCATAAGATAGAAGAATAACATAAAAAAGGCTGTTTCGAGATCGAAACAGCCTTTTTTATGTTATTCTAATAATTCAATATCCTAAAGAAAGGAAACTTGGATTTAATTTTCTTCTTTTGGTTCGACCTCGGTTACAATATAAACATCCTCATTTTCTTTCTTCATTTTATATTTTTCACGAGCTATCCTTTGCACTTCACGTTGATCAGAGCGGATGTCTGTTATGGTTTCTATAATACTCTCATTTTCTTTCTCGTAAAACGCTTTCTCTCTCTCCAAATTACTTTTTTGATGCTGGTAACTATATTGTGTTGCAAAATCATTACGATCAAAAAAACACATCCAAACAGTAAAAGCTATACCAGCTAAAAAATATTTGTTTCGAATAAGTGCTAAAAATCTATCCATAGTACAAAAGTAATATTTAAGATCTATACATGCTAAATCTCAATTAAATATAAAACATTTATCTGAAAATTAGCTAAAGTCTAATTATGAACACATTAATTATGGAAAAACTGCGTGATAATCATCTATTATAAAAGGAACTTGTAACTTTCTTCATTAGAAATGCGCAATCATCATCAAAAAATGAATCACCCATACTATATCCATAAAACGAGAAATCCAATATCATTACTTTTATATAAGCGCAATAATATTGCGGATCTAAGCAAAATTATCTAAGTTTAACCCTATTATTGAATAGAATCGAGCAAATGAAATATTATCTTATAGCAGGCGAATCTTCCGGAGATTTACATGGTGCAAACTTGATCAACGCATTAAAAGTCGAAGATCCAGACGCTACCTTCAAAATCGTAGGCGGCACGCAGATGGAAGAATCTGCTGATCAAAAAGCCCTAATACACACTTCGCAAATGGCCTTTATGGGCTTTGTCGAAGTATTAAAAAACTTAGGTACCATTTCAAAAAATCTAAAAAAGGTAAAAGAAGATATTATTAAAGAAAAGCCTGATTGTGTCATTTTAATTGATTTCCCTGGCTTTAACTTAAAAATCGCAGATTTTGCCAAGAAAAAAGGTATAAAAACATGTTACTATATTTCTCCAAAAGTATGGGCATGGAATCAAAAACGTGTGATTAAAATTAAACGTGTCGTCGATCACATGTTCTGTATCCTTCCCTTTGAAGTCGATTTTTATAAAAAATGGAAAATGCCCGTTGACTATGTTGGAAATCCATTACTAGATGCCATTTCATCTTACAAATTCAATCCTAATTTCATTACTGAACAACAGCTCAGCGAACGGCCAATCATCGCATTGCTGCCTGGTAGCCGTAAAATGGAAATAGAAAAGTTATTACCGGTTATGGCAAATTTAACCTACCTCTTTCCAATGCATCAATTTGTAATTGCAGGAGCACCAAATTTTGATAAATCATACTACCAGCAATACATTGGTGATCAAAATATACCAATTGTATTTAATGCTACTTACGATTTATTAAAACATGCCGAAGCAGCAGTCGTAACAAGTGGGACAGCAACATTGGAGACTGGAATTCTTAAAGTACCTCAAGTCGTTGTTTATAAAGCCAATGCACTATCTATATGGATTGCTAAACAGGTCATTAAAGTAAAATTCATTTCGCTGGTCAATTTAATTAATGACTTCTTGTCTGTAAGAGAATTGATTCAAGACGATTGTACCACTTACGATATTGCACAAGAGTTAGATCAATTGATCAATAAAGCAGAATACCGGGCAAGTGTAATGGAAAATTATGAAACATTGGCCCAAAAACTAGGAGAACCAGGAGCATCAAACAAAACCGCTAAATTAATTGTTCAGTATTTGAAGTAGCGCATTAAACCTTCAAAAACGCTATTCGTCAAACAGATGTTGTTTAACATAAAAAACAAATAGCCATGAAAAAAATAATTACAATTTTTGCCCTTGCTTTTTTGGGATTTCAATCATATGCACAAAGTAATGTTGAGCACATCAGCAAATTAGAAATTGGGAAAAAGGCTAAAAAAGTCTACAATACCAAATCCTCTGACTCGACGATTAATTTGCATATTGACACGTTGATAATGGGCGATAAAGCTTCCTTGATGTTTTACGCAAACAAAAATGTCATTTTAAATGTTGGTCACGCCATTATAGGTAATAATGCTTCTATTTCAGGGACGGATGGAAAAAATAACGGTTCCAATTTTGATATTCAAGCTAATATTCAAAAATTAGGGTCGCTGTATATTATAGCGAAAGGAGATAATGCCTTTAATGGAACAAAAACATTTCCAAATGGAAATGGTGGAAATGTTAAATTAACACTTTCAGAAAATAGTCTTGTACCGCAAAGAGAAAATAAAAAACAACCTAATTATTTGCAGATTGCAAATGAAGGTGGTGGTAAAAATGTCAATGCAACCAGCGATTTAAGATCTATTTATGATCGCGTGAGACAAGCTCCAGCTGGCTTGAGAGGACTTCCTCAAGGTCAGATCTATTCCGGTAGCCCGGGAACAGATGGCAAGACTGAGATTATAACGATTAAATAAGAAAAAGCGAGCAATGCTCGCTTTTTCTTATTTAAAATTATTTTAAAGGCAGCCTTTAAGCTTTAATTCATAAGCTACGACAAGTCTCGTCATTCTATCATAGCGGGCCATACCCTCCTTTTGATTATTATGCTTCAAATAGCCATTATAGAAGATACCAAAGACTTTATTAGTCCAGCCAGTATAATTGTTCCAAAAAGTAGCTTCCTCCTTTAGATCAGCTACTACAAGTTGGGAAAGCCGTTTTTTATAAGTAGCAAACAATTCCACATCTATTCCCCTCAGCTCCTGTAGCATATATGATGTTGTTTGTAAATAGCTGGAATAGCGGTAAAAAAGCTCTGGATGATTTTTCAATCGCACATAGGCGATAAAATTTGCTTCGTCTTCAAAACCCACACCCTGTTGATGAGCCAATTCATGAACATATGTAAAAGGACTAGAAAAAACAGGCATTGCTGTATTCACATGTGCTTCATGTGTAAAAGGATTAAAATATCCTGACACACCAAAATAGGAGACCCAATGACTATTAAGGGGACCCTTTGCACCAACTAAAGTCGTTGAAAGAAAAGATTGAAAAGTCGTATCCGACTGTACTAATGCTATCATCTCTCTTTTTATCTTTTCATCCTGATGTTCCCATTGCTTTGGATTTATTTGGGACCGCAAAATATTTGTCGAATCGAGACATGTTTCCAGGACAACAAGATAATCAGCCAACTTTAGACTATCTGTGCTTAAACCTATATTTTGTACAATGGGTATCCGGTAATAGTTCATCCCCCAGCTTATGTAAAAAAACAAGTATAAGCCCAAAATTACGTTAATAAGATATACTAGGAATCTACCTGCATAAACATACCTTTTTTTAAATAGGTACTTAACAACATTAACGATTAGTAGTAAAAGGCAACAAACAGCAAAAAAGTAAAATAAGTCCCCAATACTAAAAGGTAAATAACCAAAAAGAGCTTGTGGTAAATATGAAAAAGAAGGATACCACATTCTTGAATAATAATGCTCAACAAAAAAAGTATTTCCTTCCAGAATGGTGATTATTGCAGTAATAAAACACAGTATTGCAAAACAGATAAGTGGTTTCTTTAACATAAACGTTGTTTAGATATTAGCTCTCATTCTCAAAATATAGCTTGTAATAATTCATCCCTTTTTCTTCATCAAATCCCTTTTCAATATATTCTCGTTTACCATGCAAATAAACATGAAAATTTTTATCCAGCTTTAATACGGTCTTATAAGATGCTTCCATTTTTTTAACCGCTTTGTCAGCGATATCAAAACTGCTTTGAAAAGGAGAATCAAATTCATCTTCAAATCCAGATCGGAAGTCATTAAACATTGTTGCTGCAATAGGATTACCAATTACTTCCTCCTCAAATTCCTCTTGATCAAAAGTCTCTTTTTCTTTAAAGTAATTCAATGATTTATTGAGCAGATCAATCTTATCAGCCTTTTCTAACTCAAACATATCATCCAATTTCTCATTTACAAAGTTTTTATAAACTTTCAAATAGTTACCCGTCTGATTAAAATCATCATTACGAATTTTTATCTTTAGAAAATCATCTTTCCAATAAACTGCCTCTGTTTTATTCGTTTGATCGACAACCAGCACCTTATAACCTTCCTCTTCTTCTACATTGACTATGATCACACCCTTATCCAGTTTATTAATATTAATTGCTTCTTCCTCATAATCCAATTGAAAACCACCTTGATTCGGATATACTTTTAGATAGGTTTCCTTGTTCTCAGACTTAAAAATTCCGACAGCATCATAATTATCCCCCTCAATCTGTACATTTTTCAATGAAACCACATACACCTCGCCGGGTTTGATCTTTGGGTGCATACAAACTTCATATAAGTGTTTTGCTATCTGCTGAGAATAGTCATGAAAAGCTAATTGCTCATTAAAGAATTGCTTTGTAAAATGAAAAATTTCATTTAACGCCAGCTCCCCATTGGGATGAAACAAGCGATAAACTTCATTTACCTTTGCAAAAGGACTCATAAAATATTGCATAAGTAGAGGAGGCAATACATCGTCATTCTCAAGTGGAACAGGTTGCTCTGATAATATATAAAACTCCTCTTGTGACTTGTTGCCTACACGATGGATAGAAAGTTGATCGAAAGTTGCATCTTGATGAAAAAACATATTTCCTATTTAAATCTTATTTTTAAAAATTATATAAATCGACAGCGATTTTAAATGTTTCGCAATGTGCATTAACAATATCTTTTATATGCAAAGAATAGCCTCCCCCCATACAAACTTGAACTGGAACCTGATATTGCAAACAATTTAACAGAACAAACTCATCTCTTAATCGACAGCCTGCTGGAGAAAGTTTCAATTTTCCCAATTTATCTGTCGCCAGAATATCAACTCCAGCCTGGTAAAAAACAAAATCTGGTTTGACTTTGCTGAAGAGATTCGGCAGATGCTTGCTAAGCAACTGCAAATATACATCATCAGTTATACCATCCGAAACAGGAAGATCCAAATCAGAACTTTCTTTGATAAATGGAAAATTTTTATCCCCGTGAATCGAAAATGTAAAAACATCTTGGTCGTCTTGAAATATATGAGCGGTTCCGTTGCCCTGATGCACATCGAGGTCGATGATTAAAATTTTTTTTGCTAGCTTATTTTTAAGCAAATAACGAGCGGCCACGGCTTGATCATTCAATAAACAAAAGCCCTCTCCAAAATCATAACCTGCGTGATGTGTTCCACCTGCAATATTAAACGAGATACCATATTGCTGCGCATATAGTGCGGACTTTATCGTACCATCTACCAGATAACGTTCACGATCAACTAGACTCCCTGTTAACGGAAAACCAATTCTCCGAACCATCCTAGGATCTAATGTCAAATCAAATAAAGTCTGCACATAGTCGGGATCATGCGCTAAACAAGCAATTTCAAATGACACAAGTAGAGGTTCAAAAAAATTTTCCGCTTTCACTACCCCTTCGTGTAATAGCTGTAATGGAATCAATTCATATTTTTCCATCGGAAATCGATGGCCTGCACGTACAGGATGAATATATTCGGGATGGAACGCGATCTTTAACAAAGCTGTATATTTAAAACTTCACTAAGATAATAAAAAGGATATTTAATGGTTTTTATTGTGGATAATATTTAAAAATAATTGTTTCCCCCTCTAAAAAATAGCATATTTGATTTCAACTAATTAAATTTATGGAACTTAGCACCAAACCACAATTATCAGCCGAAGAGCAACGTGTATTAGGCTCTTTAATCGAGAAGTCAAAGGTCACCCCAGAATATTACCCGATGTCACTGAACGGTCTCCAAAGTGCCTGCAACCAAAAAACGGCTCGAAGACCTGTGGTACAATATTCCGATGAGACCATTATCAATACCTTAGCCATACTGAAAAAAAAGGGTCTTATCGCGCATGTTGTAGGTGGAGGTAGCCGTGTGACAAAGTATAAACATAATTTTGCCATACAATTTCCATTAGTTCCATCAGAACTAGCAATCATCTGTCTTCTACTACTTCGCGGACCATTAACAGCCGGAGAAATAAATTCAAATTCAGGTCGTCTGTATGATTTTGAAGCCTTGGAAGACATTACAGAACATCTTGAAAAATTAGCATCAGAAGGATTTGTAAAAGCATTAGAAAAACAACCAGGACATAAGGAAGTGCGATATATACATTTACTCGGTGATATCGATTTGGAACAATTTGAGCAAATACATCCCCTATCCGAAAATACGGTACTCCTTCATAAAAGAATTGAAACATTAGAACAAGAATTAGCACAATTGAAACAACAATTTCAAGAACTTTGGGATGAACTGCATTAAAATATACTGCTTATTTTATCCTTCTTTCAATGTGATATATTAAGAATCGCGAGCGCACAATGGTAAGCTCAACTTCAAAAAAGATCATGTGATGTAAGATAAAAATAAAATCAGTTTACATTATTTAAATCCGCAGCTTCGCTTTACTTTTTATAAACAATATAAAACGGAACAACATGAAATTTGGACAGGTATCAAATCCACAAGAAATAGATTTTACGTTACCCCCTACTTCCCCGGATACGCTAAAATTATTAAAAAAGAATAAAAACAAGGAAGCATTTGCCATCTATGTCGGATGTGCTAAGTGGAATAAATCGGACTTAAAGGGCTTTTATCCGAAAGGAACAAAAGATGAACTTCCCTACTACAGTAGCCAGTTTAACAGTATTGAGCTCAATGCAACCTTTTATAATGCACCATCAAAAGAGCAAGTTGAGACTTGGAAAAAAAAGACTCCCACAGACTTTAAATTTTTCCCTAAAATACCGCAATCAATAAGTCATTATAGCCGTCTATTAAACACTGATGAAAAAGTAAAGGAATTTACAGATAACATCGCTCTCTTTGAAGAAAAGTTAGGAATGATCTTCTTACAAATGCATGATAACTATAAACCAAAAGATATGGAACGCCTCCGTGAGTTTCTCTCTAAATTTCCGAAAGGACTACCACTTGCAGTAGAAGTTCGTAATCAGGAATGGTTTTCCAAAGCTGAAACAGCAACTGCATTTTACAAGTTACTTGAGGAATTTGACATTACAAATGTCTTAGTTGACACAGCAGGAAGACGCGACCTCTTACATATGCGTTTAACTACTCCATCGGCATTCATTCGCTATGTCGGAGCCAATGATCCGTCTGATTACACCAGATTGGACGACTGGGTTATGGTCATCAAACAATGGCGGGAAGCAGGTCTACAGAAACTATATTTTTTCATTCATCAAAACATCGAACTGGAATCACCACTTTTAGCAAGTTATTTCATCAAAAAGCTGAACAAGGAATTAAAACTTGATTTACATATTCCAGGTAGTGATAAATTATTTTAAAATTATCACTTAGCAGTGCATGATGTAAATTGTAAATCTAATTTAGAATATCATGTAAAAAAAGAGGCATCCTTAAATAAAGGATGCCTCTTTTTGATATTTATTGCAAATTATTTTTTCGCAAAACGGAAGTTCTTTCCAATAAAACGAGCATTTGCACCTAATTCTTCTTCAATGCGTAACAATTGATTGTATTTAGCCATACGATCAGAACGTGAAGCCGACCCAGTTTTAATTTGACCACAGTTCAAAGCAACAGCTAAATCAGCGATTGTTGAATCTTCAGTTTCACCAGAACGGTGAGACATAACCGAAGTGTAGTTTGAATTCTGTGCCAAAGTAACAGCATTAATTGTTTCAGTTAAAGAACCAATTTGATTAACTTTTACTAAGATTGAATTTGCAGTATCTGTATCCACACCTTGTTGCAAGCGTTTTGTATTTGTAACAAATAAATCATCACCAACCAATTGAATAGTAGCGCCAATTTTTTCTGTTAACAATTTCCAACCTGACCAATCATCTTCCTGCATACCATCTTCGATAGATATAATTGGATATTTTTCAGTCAATTCTGCTAAATAAGCAACTTGTTCTTCGGAAGTACGGATAGCACCTTTATCACCTTCAAATTTAGTATAATCGTATTTACCGTTTACATAAAATTCTGAAGCAGCACAATCTAAAGCTAGACAAATATCAGAACCTGGTTTGTAACCAGCTGCTTCAATTGCTTTTAATACAGTTTCAATAGCATCTTCAGTACCATCAAAAGTCGGAGCAAAGCCACCTTCATCACCTACTGCAGTAGATAGACCGCGGTCATGTAAAATCTTTTTCAAGTTATGGAATACTTCCGTTCCCCAACGTAAAGCTTCAGAGAATGAAGGAGCGCCTACTGGCATAATCATAAATTCTTGGAAAGCAATAGGAGCATCAGAGTGAGAACCACCATTAATGATGTTCATCATCGGAATAGGCAATGTATTAGCATTAACACCACCAATATAACGGTATAATGGTTGACGAGACTCTTGGGCAGCAGCTTTTGCAACAGCTAAAGAAACACCTAAAATAGCATTAGCGCCTAAGTTTCCTTTATTTTCAGTACCGTCCAAATCAATCATGATTTTGTCGATTGCATTTTGCTCAAAAACATCAACACCTGCTAAAGCCTCAGCAATTTTAGTGTTTACATTTTCTACTGCTTTCAAAACACCTTTACCTAAGTATTTTGATTTATCACCATCACGCAACTCTACTGCTTCGTGAACACCTGTAGAAGCACCAGAAGGCACTGCAGCACGTCCAACGAAACCATTTTGTGTCGTTACATCTACTTCGATAGTAGGATTTCCGCGCGAATCCAAAATCTGACGCGCATGTACATCAATAATTAAACTCATTGTAATATTGGTTTAAACTTTTTATATAGTATTTTATACAATACTTAGTGTAATTTTTACACTAAAAAATTATATTCTGATTTAATAATCAAATATAAATAAAATTGAGCTTATTAAAAAACGTAAACCACAATTTTATGACAAGAATGAATATATAAAGTGCAAAAAAAGAGGTTAGCAAATTGCTAACCCCTATCTTTATACTGATCGATTATTTTTTAATCAACTCAATGAAATCATCAAATAAATAACGTGAATCATGTGGACCAGGTGACGACTCTGGATGATATTGTACCGAGAACGCATTTTTTCCAATTACACGGATACCTTCAATCGATTGGTCATTTAAATTGATGTGCGTAACTTCAACTTTTTCTGACTGTTCAATATCTTCTGCAACAACACCAAAGCCATGATTCTGTGAGGTAATCTCACAACGGTTAGCAATAATATTCTTAACCGGATGGTTGATACCGCGGTGACCGTTGTGCATTTTTTTCGTACGGATATCATTTGCCAAAGCCAATATCTGGTGTCCAAGACAGATTCCAAACATCGGTTGGTCTGCCGCTAAGATATCTTTTACCGTTTGAATTGCGTAACTCATCGCTGATGGATCACCAGGACCATTAGAGATGAAATATCCTGCAGGATTCCATTCTTGCATTTCTGCAAAAGTAGTTTTAGCAGGGAATACTTTTGCATACACTTCTCTTTGAGAGAAATTGCGAAGAATATTCTTTTTAATACCTAAATCTAATACTGCCACACGTACAGGAGCATCTTCATTACCATAAAAATAAGGTTCTGTTGTAGAAACCTGAGATGATAATTCAAGTCCATCCATGGAAGGAACAGTAGCTAAAGTAGCTTTTAATGCTTCAACATCTAAGTTTTCAGATGAAATAATAGCATTCATTGCACCTTTATTACGGATATGACGCACCAAAGATCGCGTATCAATATCTGAAATACCAACTAAATTTCCCTCTTCAAAATAGCTCTGAATAGATTCGTCGGCCATTTTGCGACTATAGTTAATATTATAATTTTTACAAACTAATCCTGCGATTTGAATCTTACTAGATTCAGTATCATCTTCATCAATTCCATAGTTACCAATATGGGCATTGGTTGTTACCATAATTTGTCCGAAATATGAGGGATCGGTAAAAATCTCTTGGTAACCTGTAGTTCCGGTATTGAAACAAATTTCGCCAGTAGTCGTTCCAATTTTTCCCGCTGCTTTTCCGTGATAAACCGTTCCGTCTTCTAAAACTAAAATTGCAGGCAATTTGCTGTAGTTGGTCATTATTTATTAAATATAAAATTGTTTTTCCTAATTCCTTGCTTTATCGAAGTTTTGGTGTATAAAAAAAGCCCTAAATGGGCTAAATAATCAATTAACAATTGATTCAACGATAACGAAATTATCGTTTTTTACAACATTTGCGAAAGCATTTACTTCAATTTTCACAGGAGACAAAGGTATAACAAAATCATCAAAGTAAAAAGACTTTTTTTATAATATTGTGATATTCCCAAAATATAACGTTAAAATCACCAATCTTAATAAGATAATGAAGTGTTTATTAATCACTTTCAATTACATTGCCCGATGCATCGCGAAAATTTCCAATGACAATCATAACAAGATCAATAATATACCAGATACCACATCCGCCAAAGGTCAATAATTGAATAATCCCAGTACCGATCTTACCTACATAAAAACGGTGAACACCAAACGGTCCTAAAAAAATACAAAGTAATAAACAGGCTAACCACCTCTCATCTCTATTTTGATTATTAGATTGCTGGGTATAATACATCGGTTGACGAACACCACATGATGGACATATTTCTGCCTTCGCATTAATAATAGCTCCGCATTCTACACAATATTTTTGTGCTGCTTGATTCATAATATAATTAGTTTAGACACTAAAGTTACAAACTACCGTTCAATACAGGAGCTAAAAAATAAAAAAAGCGATTACATCGTATGTAATCGCTTTTTTACCAAAAAATAATCAATTACAAATTGATTGCTTTCCAGATCATATCCTTCAATTGCAAAATATTTTTTCCTGCAACAGATGATATAAAGATATACGGTAATCCTTCCGGAACTTCTTTTTCCATTTCTCTCTCCAATTCATCATCCAACATATCAGCCTTAGTAATCGCCAATAATTTTGGTTTATCACGAAGTTCTGGATTATAAACTGAAAGCTCATTTAATAGAATATCATATTCCTGCTTTATCGTGCGCTCCGTATCTGCAGGCACCATAAATAATAAGACAGAGTTTCGTTCAATGTGCCTTAAGAATCGATACCCTAAACCCTTACCTTTAGAGGCACCCTCAATAATACCAGGAATATCTGCCATTACAAAAGATTTCCCATCACGATAACTCACGATACCAAGATTAGGAACTAAGGTAGTAAAAGGATAGTTCGCAATTTCAGGTTTCGCCGCTGAAACAACAGATAATAATGTAGATTTTCCCGCATTTGGAAAACCAACCAATCCTACGTCGGCTAATACTTTCAATTCTAGAATAATCCAACGCTCTTGTCCAGGTAGACCCGGCTGCGCAAAACGTGGCGTTTGCTGAGTTGAAGATTTAAAGTGCCAGTTACCTAACCCACCTTTACCACCGGGAGTTAAAATTTGCATCTCTCCATCCTCAGTGATTTCAAATAAAACCTCTCCCGTTTCAGCATCTTTAGCCACTGTTCCTACAGGAACCTCTAAAATTTCATCCTTCCCTGAGGCACCCGTACTTGTAGCGGAACTACCTGATTCACCACTGGAAGCAATGATATGCTTCCTATATTTTAGGTGCAATAAAGTCCATAATTGTGTATTCCCTTTAAGGATAATATGACCTCCACGACCACCATCACCTCCATCGGGTCCACCCTTCATGGTTGTTTTATCTCGATGTAAGTGCGCTGAGCCTGATCCTCCGTGTCCCGATCGACAACACACCTTCACATAATCGACAAAATTAGAACCTTGCGCCATAGAAATAAAATATATTTGTTATTAAAACGTCTCCGCTTTATTATTTAATAATTGTCAATAATAGCAGTCAATTCTCCAAAAATAAAATCGATATCACCAATACCGTTTACTTTGGACAATTTACCTTGTGCTTCATAATATGGTAACACATGAATAGTTTTTGTAAAATATTCATCAATACGTTTTACCAATTTATCAGCAGCATCATCCGCACGGCCAGAAATCTCCTGACGTTTAGCAATGCGTGTTTTTAATTCATCTTCATTTACATCTAAAGCTATAACTACAGAGATAGAAGAATTAATACCAGTTAAAAATGCGTCCAACGCCTCTGCTTGTGCCACAGTACGTGGAAAGCCATCAAAAATAAATCCTTTTGCGTCCGGATTTTTCTTCACCTCCTCTTCCAACATCGCAATCGTAACCGAATCAGGCACTAAGTTTCCGTCAGCAATAATCTGACTGACTTGTTGACCTAGAGCTGTCTGGTTTTGAATATGAGCTCTAAAGATATCACCTGTTGAAACATGAACTAACTGATATTTATCGATAAGCTTCTGCGATTGTGTTCCCTTTCCTGCCCCCGGAGGGCCAAATATTACAAGGTTTAGCATAGTAGTATTTAGAGTAATAGAGTAAAAAAATAAAAGCCTAATCGCTATATTGATTAGGCTTTTCAAATAGTGCGCTCAAAGGGAGTCGAACCCCTAACCTCCTGATCCGTAGTCAGGTGCTCTATCCAATTGAGCCATGAGCGCGTCAACCATTACGTCATCTTCATTGCTGTTCTTCCGTTTTGGTGATGCAAATATAGGCAAAATAGCACTGCCTCCAAATTTTTTTTTCAATTTTTATCTAATAGACTGATAATGAAACAAAATAAAAAATCATCAATCAAATACAATTATGCTTAATCATAATCAACAGATATAAAGAGCTCGCACACGGCGAAATTCGATATATATAACCACCAAAGAAGAATTTTTAATCCCTAAATCACCCATTATACGTATTCAAGTTATTTCATCTTTGAAAGGATTATCTTAAAATAATTAAAAAAAGTTTCCCAAAACTCTAAAGCAATTTTTTCAGTTACTATATAAAATGCTGATTGCATTTGAAATACTTTACCTGTACCTCTGTCAACCCATAAACTAGATCTTATTTTAAAAATAGAAGAAAATAAAAACCTTTTAACCAGAAAGACTCGTATAAAAGGAATATGGAATATTCTTTATTCCAAATCACCAAATTCAACATACAGCTGTTTGTGGTTTATAAAACTAACCGGTCGTTTAGTTCCCAGAATCATTGCCTTCGACTTACTCCAAGAAAAAGGAACACGATTCTCCCTTTCCTTCAAAACGAGCAGCTGATAAGACTTGTCTGTTTTCATCTGCTTAACATCCGATAACTTAACAGACAAAACCTCATGAAAATCAGGTTTTCTACTGATCAAATGGCTCAGAAATTGTTCTTTCATATTTCCGAATAAGATGTACTGCAAATCTACAGGCCTTGGATTATCTTTATCAAACTGTTTATAATAGACAACCTGCTTGATTTTAAGAGAAATCGAATCTAAAAGCTTAAATCCTCCCCTTTCAAAATGACCTCTATATACATTTGCCTTAAATACTTTGGTCTGATTAACCATTTCTGGCAAAACAAAAACTTCTGGTTCAATCGTATAAACAAATTCTTCAGGAAATGCTAAACGGCTAGTGCGATATTGCTCTAGATCGGCCTTAGAAAATTCAAGCTCCAGAATAATCTGATAGTCGTGTGGCTGATGAAACATAGGTAAATGTTCAGCATATATAGTCTCCATCCCCATCAATAACATTCCATGAATATTAGGCTTATCAGGATAATGAGCTTGCTGGGCAGATATTATTTTGAAAGTGAAGAGTAAAAAAAGGAGACAAATACTTTTATAATTCATTTTGGCGAAATTTAAATATAGCAACAAAAATAGCGGATAGTTAAATAAAGAGTTTAAACGGAGTGTCATATTCCTATTAACCCCAATTAAACTATATGATGAAACCTTCTATTTATAATTTGGAATGGAACAAAAAAAGCTTAGTCGTAATGGACTAAGCTTTCTAGTAGTGCACTCAAAGGGAGTCGAACCCCTAACCTCCTGATCCGTAGTCAGGTGCTCTATCCAATTGAGCCATGAGTGCATTTTGAGCGACTTTTATTTAAAGTCATACCCTTTTGTTTGGTGATACAAATATCGGGACTTTTTTCAATTCTGCAAACTATTTTTAAACTTTTTTAGACAAAAAAAGTAATATTTTTATTATCTTCTTGATAGTATTACATTTACAAAGGTTATTTTTTTAATATTTTTTTTCACAAAGACGTACTTATGTCCAAAAAAGAAACGAAACTCAGCAAAATACGTATTGACGACATCAGCATTTCATATATGATAAGACCTAGTAAGACAGATAAAGCTGAAAAAACAGTTATCTTTTTACACGGTTTCCCTTTCAATAAAAATATGTGGCGCGCACAGATGCAACAATTAGACGAACAATTTATCGGAATAGCAATAGATATTAGAGGACACGGACACAGCACGCGAGGTCATGGCTTTTTTAGTGTGGATGTTTTTGCAAAGGATTTAATCCAATTCATCACACATTTAAATTTAAATAACGTTGTACTTTGTGGTATTTCGATGGGAGGCTACATTGCACTGCGCACTTACGAATTAATAGGAAGTACACTTCAAGGACTCATTTTAAGTGACACCCATTCTTTTGCCGATAACAATATGGCAAAACAAAAACGTTTTGATTCAATCCAAGCTTTACTAAAATATGGAAAACGTCCATTTTCATTAGGTTTTATTGAAACAGTATTTTCAAAAAAGACATTAACTGAAAACCCAGAAGCGATTGAAACAATAAAGAGTGCCATTCGGCGAAACGATCTGCAAAACATTTGTGCGACACAATTAGCATTAGCGGCCCGTACAGATACAACAGCTATGTTAAACACTATAACAGTGCCCACATTGGTCATCAAAGGGAAAGAAGATAAGTTAATCACAGATCTACAGACCAAAACCTTACTTGACAATATTGCCCACGTTAAATTTATTGAATTTACGGAATCAGGTCATTTACCTAATTTGGAAGAGCCCGAAAAATTCAGTGGAGAGGTCAACTCCTTCTTAAACTCGCTCTAGTTACAGACATAAAAAAATGCAGTGGATAAAAATCAACACTGCATTAAATTGGATGTACCAAAAGAAAACATTTCTTATAAACCACGGTATTTACTTTGTTTATATTTAAAGAAATCATTCAAATGTTGTAAGTTTTCTTTTCTTTCCTCCGATTTACGGTAAGAAATAATGGAATCCCATATAAACAAAGCAAACACCAATATTGCAAAAAGAACAGGTATGCTCAAGAAGCTACCCGTAGTACCCTGCATAATTAACCAAGTTGAAACAATAACCGTTAATAAAAATTTCATAATAAATCCTAACATTTCGTATAATTTAAAGTGACTGAATAATACGCTGACTCTACCGCCAGACGTCTGAATAAAACCTGTGATGCCGTATCTTGAAATGGCTAGCCTACTGAAAAATATAAATGATCAGAAAACTAACTGGTGGAGAAGAACCAATATATTGATAAATCAAAATATCAGGTCAATTTTTAAAAAAATCAATAGTGTATGGAGAAGGTAAAACCGGTAAGTTTTAGCAATGATTTATATTTAAAAACTGACAAAAATTAAAAAACTTGTAGTAATTAATTTTACATCAACTTCAAATGTACTAATTTTTTTAGACAAAAACAAATGCTACGCGGAAAATTTTAGCTAAAGAACGAGTTACTTGATTTTGTAAACAGCTATAAAATAAGAGCAAATAAAAAAATGACCTCTAATTACCTCCAGTACTGCAGCCAAATTTTAATAATAACAAATTGCTTTTTTAGACAAACTCTACGATTGAATAATTATAATCTTGAATAATTATAATCTGTCATAAAAATGTACTAAATTTTACAGGCTATTTAATTTAAAAAAAATCATTGTTACTTTTGCTAACACTGTTAACTAAAGTTTTAAAGATGGGTGTATCAGAGCGGAAATTGCGAGATTTAGAAAAAATTAGGTTACAAATAATTGAACAATCCTGGCTTATTGTACAGGAGGAAGGTTGGCAAGCACTATCCATTAGAAAAATAGCAGATGCCATTGAATATAGTGTTCCCGTTATCTATAAACATTTTGAAAACAAAGATGCTATTGTAGCCTATTTTACAAAAGTCGGTTTTTCTTTGCTGGCAACACAACTTGCATCTGCTGTAGATTCAAGCAGAACCGCAGACCTGAACTTGTATCATCTAGCGACATCTTACTGGAAATTCGCATTCGAAAATAAGAAATACTATGAAATTATGTTCGGTTTGGGTATTCCCCAATGCGAAGTTGTGAACAGTATCAAAGAGATGAAAGTCGCATCAGATGTCATGTTAAATTGTATTTCCAAATGTATTGAAGAGAATCAAGTCGAACAAATTGATCTATTTTTAAAATTCAAAACCTTTTGGTCTATTTTACATGGTATTATTACCATCGAATTCATATCAAATACAGCAACAGATCCAGAAGTAGTATCCCCTATCTTAACAGATGCTATTGAGGGATTTATTATATCATTAAAACACCACAATAAATAACATGAGTTTATTAGAAGATTTAAAATGGAGATATGCCACAAAAAAGATGAATGGCACTCCAGTAGCACAAGAAAAAGTTGATTACATTTTAGAAGCTGCTCGTTTGGCTCCTACCTCTTCTGGGCTACACCCTTATAGAGTAATTGAAATATCAAATCGCGAATTGAAAGCAAAAATTCAACCTATCGCTTACGGTCAATCCCAAATCGTAGACAGTTCACATATTTTAATATTCGCAGCTTACGATTCCTATACTAAAGAACGTGTAGAAGCACCATTTGCGCAACAGGCGGAAGAAAGAGGATTGCCATCAGGATTTGCAGATGATTATAAAAACAATCTTTATACACAATTATCAGCGTTGTCCCAAGAACAGCAATTTAACCATGCGGCACGTCAGGCTTATATTGGTTTTGGATTAGCCGTAGCCGCGGCGGCAGAACAAAAAATTGATGCAACTCCTATGGAGGGTTTTAACAACCAACAGTTAGATGCCTTACTTGAGTTAGACAAATTAGGCCTTAAATCGGTTACAATCTTAGCCCTGGGTTACCGCGATGAAGCAAACGATTGGTTAGTTAACTTAAAGAAAGTAAGACCAAGCCACGAAGATTTCATTATTAAATTCAACTAAAACATATTTTGGGAACTCAATTATTAGGAGTTCCCGATTCTTAAACATACATTATGAAAATAGAAATTTGGTCGGACATCGTTTGTCCATTTTGTTATATTGGTAAAAAAAGATTGGAACAAGCATTAGCTTCATTTCCTCATCGTGATGAAGTTGAGATTATTTGGAAATCTTATCAACTACACCCGCAATTCCCACAAGATGCAGCTGGTATTCCCGCAGTAGAGTACATTAAAAATGCGAAAGGTCTAACTAAGGAAGAAACTTTAGGTATGATGCAACAGGTTCAGTCCATAGGAAAATCTCTAGAGATTGATTTTGATTTCGAAAAATCACTAATTGTCAATACCCTCAATGGACATCGTCTTATACATTTTGCACAAGAGCATGGTCTTGGTAATATTTTAAAAGAACGCCTACTAAAAGCCCATTTCAGTGAAGGAGTAGACGTTAATGATACCAATATATTAGTAAACCTTGCTGCGGAAGTGGGGATGGACAAAAAAGAAGTCCAAGAAATGCTGCTTTCTGATCGTTTTACTTACGAAGTCACTCAGGATATTCAAGAAGGTGTAAATCTAGGTTTACGTGGCGTTCCATTCTTCGTATTTAATCAAAAATTTGGTATTGCTGGAGCACAACCTTTAGAAATGTTTGAACAGACACTCCGTCAAGCATATGAAGATGCTAAAACAGTTATTATCATGAATGATAATGAAGGACCTAGCTGCGACAGTGAAACCGGAAATTGCTAATAGTTTACTATTAGCAATTTTGATTGTCAGACATAACCAAAGAGTTAGCTAAACTTCTGCTCCCGAATCCCAAAATCGTGCAAATAAGTTGAACTTATTTCTTAATTTCGTTTCCTATTTAATGCAGAAAAATTGTAGTATAAATGCAGTTAACTAAACTAGAAATAAAAGGATTCAAAAGCTTCGGCGATAAGATTACAATCAATTTTAATGAAGGCGTCACCGCAATTGTGGGCCCAAATGGTTGTGGCAAATCAAATGTCGTCGATGCGATACGTTGGGTTTTGGGAGAGCAGAGTACACGTATGCTCCGTTCAGAAAAAATGGAAAACATCATTTTTAATGGGACGAAAAATCGTAAAGCGGCAAACCTGGCAGAAGTTTCACTCACTTTTGACAATAATAAAAACGTACTTCCAACAGCATTTACAACAGTCACTGTGACACGTAAGCTGTTTAGAAACGGTGATAGTGAATACCGATTGAACGATGTAAAATGTCGCTTAAAAGATATTACAGACTTGTTTTTAGATACAGGAGTTGGAGCAGATTCTTATTCGATCATCGAACTGAGAATGATTGATGAAATCATCAATAATAAAGAAAACTCCCGTCGAAATCTATTTGAAGAAGCATCTGGAATATCCAAATATAAAGTCCGTAAAAAACAAACGCTAAATAAGCTAAGAGATACTGAACTTGACTTGAGTCGCGTAGATGATTTAATGTTTGAGATTACCAAAAATCTAAGATCATTAGAAGGACAAGCTAAAAAAGCAGAAAAATATACGCTTTTAAAAGATGAATACCGCCAGAGTAGTATCAATTTAGCCTATTACCGCATTGCCGATTTTAGCAGTGAACTGGAACGTCTCCAAGGTCAGGAATCCAAATTAAACAAGCAGAGTACCGACGCACAAGAACATATTAATAAAGCTGAAAATGCACTAAAGCAAATCCGAGAAGACAATCTGGAGCAGGAAAAAAATGTTTCCATACAACAGAAAGCCACCCAGGAATTTATTAATAAAATCCGAAATTACGAGTCGGAAAAAAAAGTTAAAAACGAACAGCTTAAGAATCTTCAGGATAAAGAAAGCAGATTGAATTTTGAAATCAACAATGACAATCAACAACTCAATCATGTTCTTTATACGATCAAAAGGTTAAATGAAGAGTTATTTCATGAACAACAGCAATTGGATAATTTCCAAACAAACCTAGAAAAGGATAAATTTGAAGTCGAAGAGCTAAGAGGTCAGCAACAAACTGCCAAAGGAAAATTAGACAGCTATAACAAGGCCAGTACAACTTTACAGGACAATATCTATAAGCTTGAAAAAGATATTGCTGTTTTAAATATTCAAAAAGAAGCTTTATTACAAGAATCCATCCGAACGGTAACAGATACTGAATCCAAAGAAGCCGAGTTAAATCAATTTAATATTACTGTAGCTGAATTAGAGGGCCGTGTAGAAACGCAGCAACAACAGTATGAGACCGCCATACAGATGGAAGAAGAATTGCAATCGCAAATTCAAAATCATACAGCAAATATAAATACCCTTAAGGACGAATTAAATAAAGAGTCAAGGTTAGCAGATGCGAAACAGAATGAATATAACTTAACTAAATCCTTAATTGATAATTTAGAAGGTTTTCCTGATTCAATCCGATTTTTAAAGAAGAATGCAGGTTGGAAAAAACAACCGCCATTATTTTCAGATGTTCTTTTTTGCGAGGAAGACTACCGCGTAGCTATTGAAAATTACCTGGAATCGATCATGAATCACTATGTCGTGGAAACACAGCAAGATGCGGTACAGGCAATTAATCTTTTAAGCGATGCTGCACGTGGTCGTGCAAATTTCTTCATATTGGATGCCATCCCATCCATAAAGACATCTTCATCGATTAATGATGATATCTTAACTCCAGCTTTGAATGTTATTACTGTTGATGACAAATTCAAGCCTCTTTGCGAAGTTTTATTACAAAATGTCTATATTTTGCAACGAGAACGCGACCATGAACTTGAATTACCATTGCCCGAGGGAGATATTGTTATTTTGCAGAAAAATGGTAAATTTTCGAAAAACAGGTTAGGTCTATCAGGTGGTTCTGTGGGATTATTTGAAGGTAAACGAATCGGACGCGCTAAAAACATCGAAATCTTAGCAAAGGAAATCAAAGCTCTTAATGAAAACATCAATAAGCTACAGGATCAAATAGCTGACGAATCCGGACGTTTAGCAGCATTACAGTCTAATTCCCAAAAGGAAATGATTGATGAGCTTCGTTTTCAACTAAACCGTCTAAATAATGAATTGATATCTGTCAAAACAAAACAAGAACAATATCAAACCTTCATTACTAATGCACTAAACCGCAAGAAGGATATTCAAGATAAAATAATAGCTATTGAAAATGATTTACTGATTGTCGAACCTCAAATTCAAGATTTCAAAAACGAACGTGAGCAGCAGGTAGGTGATCTTCAAGAATTTCAGGACCGATTTAATGAAATTTCAGAGATTTTAACTGAAAAATCCGCAAGTTACAATCAAGGAAATCTCGGATACCATCAGCAACAGAATAAAGTTTCAAACATCAATAAAGATCTCGAATTCCGCGAAACGCAGCAGGAGGATTTTCAATCTCGTATCGAACGTAATACAAAAGATCTCGAAGAAGTACAGTTATCTTTAAAAAATACAGCCCAATTTGTAGATGAAGAAGACCAAGATCTGGTGGAAATGTATACGCAGAAGGATGCACTGGAAAAAGGTTTAGAAGAATTAGAAAAGAGCTACTATGGTGTTCGTAAACAAATAAATGAGTTAGAAGAGCAAATTATACAATACCGTCGATCAAAAGAACAAGATGATCTCCTAATTTCTGAAATAAAAGATAAGAAAACAGCACTTCAAATTGATCTTAATACTTTAAAAGAACGCCTTTCTGCAGAGTTTAATATTGAATTAAAAGATCTATTAGAACAAGAAGAAACGCCAACAATCACAGAAGATCAAGATGTACTTGTCGCCAAGTGTACGAAACTCAAAAAACAATTGAATGAGTACGGTTCAATCAATCTTATGGCCAAAGAGGCTTTCGATGAGATGAATGAACGTTATAACTTCATCAATAAAGAAAAATCAGATCTATTGGAGGCAAAAGAATCTTTAATGGCAACCATTAAAGAGATTGATGATACTGCAGAGGTACAATTTATGTTTACGTTCAATAGTGTTCGTGATAATTTCATCAAAGTTTTCCGCTCCCTATTTAACGAAGAAGATAGCTGTGATTTAATCCTTACAGACCCATCTAAACCGTTAGATTCGGATATTGATATTATTGCGCGTCCTAAAGGAAAAAGACCATTGTCGATCAATCAACTATCAGGAGGAGAGAAAACACTCACCTCAACAGCACTTCTATTCTCACTGTATCTTTCGAAGCCTGCACCATTCTGTATTTTTGATGAGGTAGATGCACCATTAGATGATACTAACATTGATAAATTCAATAATATCATTCGTGATTTTTCTAAGAACTCACAATTTATAGTGGTTTCTCACAACAAAAAAACAATTGCGAGCACAGACATCATCTATGGAGTTACCATGGTAGAACAAGGTGTCTCACGTGTTGTTGCAGTTGACTTACGAGATGTCGCTTAAGAAATAACAGATCTTATTATTTACTAGATTTGCTATTATAAAAAAGGGAGTGATACGATGTGTATCACTCCCTTTTTTATAATTATTCTAATGAGCTTATTTAGTCGCTACTAGAGAAACCTTAAAGTTTATCTCAGCAGAAATTAAATCATCTTTTTTACCTTCATAACTTACACCCCAATCAGCACGAACGATGTTAAAATCAGCTTCTGTTTTGATTGTTGTAGCATTTGATTCAATTACCTTAGCATCAAATGAGATATTTTTAGTAATACCTTTGATTGTTAAATTACCAGAAATTTTCACATCTTGTGCTGTAGCACCAGCTTCAGCTTTAGTCACAACAAATGTAGCTTCAGGAAATTTAGCAACATCAAAGAAATCCGCAGCTTTTAAATGGCCATCTAATTTCTCTTTGTACTCTCCTTCAAGATCTGTAGAACTAATTGTATTCAAATCCAATGTGAACGTACCACCGGTTAACACACCATTATTCACATTTAATGAACCTGATTTAATCGCAATCGTACCTGTATGTGCACCTGTCACTTTCGTTCCGGTCCATACAACTTTTGACTGTGTTGCATCTACATTAAACACCTCTCCAGCTGGAGTAGCAATTTGTTCTGTCGCAACAGAATCTTGCACTTCCGCTTTTTTTCCTTCTGGATTTCCAGCACAAGAAGACATAATAACAGCTGCGATAGCAGGTAATACTAATAATTTTTTCATAACTAACTTAATCTATTTTATATGTTTAAACACTTGATTAACCAAAGATATTATAAGATCTAAATAAAATCTACTAAAATACTATACAATATCAAATTATGACAATAACATGTTTTAGTGTCCTTTAGGAGCAACATCAACGCGACGAATATCAGCGCCTAATTTCTTTAATCGCTCTTCGATATTCTGGTAACCACGCTCTATTTGCTCGATATTATGAATAGTTGAAGTACCTTTTGCAGATAATGCTGCGATCAATAAAGATACGCCTGCACGGATATCAGGTGAAGTCATTTCAATTCCACGTAAAGGATACATTTTATTCAATCCGATTACAGTTGCACGGTGTGGATCACAAAGTATGATCTGAGCCCCCATATCAATCAGTTTATCAACAAAGAAAAGACGGCTTTCAAACATTTTTTGGTGTATCAATACATTTCCCTTTGCTTGTGTTGCCACAACCAAAACAATACTTAATAAATCTGGTGTAAATCCTGGCCAAGGTGAATCTGATATCGTTAAAATTGAACCATCAATAAATGTATCTATTTCGTATGAATCCTGCGCTGGAATAAAAAGATCATCACCACGCAACTCCATTTTAATTCCTAAACGTTGGAATACGGTAGGAATAATCCCCAATTCTTTGTAACAGACATCCTTAATGGTAATTTCAGAACCAGTCATAGCTGCTAATCCGATGAAAGAGCCAATTTCAATCATATCTGGCAACATACGGTGTGTTGTTCCACCCAAACGCTCCACACCTTCTATCGTGAGCAAATTTGAACCAATACCGGAGATATTAGCTCCCATACGATTCAACATTTTGCATAACTGTTGCAAATAAGGCTCACAAGCTGCATTATAGATTTCAGTTTTACCTTTAGCCAATACTGCCGCCATAACAATATTAGCAGTACCTGTAACAGATGCTTCATCTAACAAGATGTAAGCTCCCTTTAATTGAGTAGCATCGACATTAAAGAAATGATTTTCCGAATCGTAGATAAACTTGGCTCCCAATTTTTCAAAACCCAAAAAGTGAGTATCCAAACGACGACGACCAATTTTATCGCCTCCGGGTTTTGGAATAGCTGCCTTCCCGAAACGTGCTAATAAGGGTCCTACAATCATAATAGAACCTCTTAAGCTCCCTCCTTTTTCTTTAAATTCTGACGATTGGAAATAATCTATATTGATATCCTTAGCTTCAAAAACATAAGTATCCTCATCAATACGATTGACACGTACACCTAATGCTATTAAGAGATCTATTAATTTATTGACATCCTTAATGTTTGGAACATTACTAATTGTGATGGGTTCTTCAGTCAACAATACTGCAGACAAAATCTGTAATGCTTCATTTTTCGCTCCCTGAGGAATAATCTCTCCTTTTAATGGCTTCCCGCCATTGATTTCAAATGCATTCATGCGTACACCTATATCTTTTTATATTTTCCTTTGATGTTATAAGAAAAAAAGCAATTGAAAAGAAATATAAATCACTTCACAATTGCCTTATATCATACTTAAAGTATTAACAATTATCCTCTCTTATAACCGCTGTTACTATTGCTATTATTATTGTTGCTGTTATTATTATTTTGGTAAGGACGTCTATTGTTATTGTTACTACTTCCGCCACCTGAATTGCTTCGTTTTTGGAACGAATTTGTTCCCGAAGGTCTTCTGTTATTTGAGTTATTATTGTTGTTGCTCCGACTATGGTTATTATTAGAATGCCCGGAATTGTTATTAGTAGTTTGTGTCGGATTATTTCCTTTAACTCTATTTCCCGGAGGCGCACTTTTGAAATCTTGTTTGGTCAAAACTGTACCTTCTGGCAATTGCAATACCTTACTTGACAATTCTGCTAAATCTTGAATAATAAATTCGTCTGCTACCGCATCTTTATTCCATGTTGTATACGCCATCTTCATGAAATTGGCAATTGAAAGCGCCATTTTTTGACGTTTTTCTTCATCCGTAATGGAAATTGCCTTATTAATCATTTTCTCCACTGTAAAACCATAATGCTTGTACTTGATATTATGCTGCGGATAGGATAACAATTCTGGCTCATGCTTCACCAATTCTGGAGTTGCTTTAGGATATGGAGAATCCACGTCAATCTGGAAATCAGAAATAATTTGCAAGTGATCCCACAATTTATGCTTAAAATCTGCCACGTCGCGTAAATGAGGATTTAACACCCCCATCATATCAATGACAACTTGAGCATACTTATTTCTTTCTTCTTTTGTAGGTAAATCACAAATATAGTTTACCATATTTTGCACATTCCTACCGTATTCAGCTAGGATTAGCTTCGGTCTTGTGCTGTTGTAGTCAAAGTTCATATAGTGAATTTCAGTACCAATACAACGTTGTATTCTGTACTTTGGTATTAAATTATTGAATAATTCTCAGTTTTGCAAATTTAAGCAACAATTGTTTCTGTCCCAAGTCTTTAAAGAAAATAGTTGCTTTTACTTCTCCCTTTGATCCTTCGAGGTTAACAACCTTTCCGAAACCAAATCTTTCGTGTTCCACTTCCATGCCAACCTGCAAACTATTTGTGTCGGATGGAGTAAAACCAGCGGAAGGTGTATGCGCTTTGGGTAATATCGAGGTAGTTTTAAAAGGTTTCGGCTTAGGTTTCGAAAAACTATCCGTCTCTTTTTGCTGCCAGGCAATACGCTCACCTTGGAAACTTCCAGATTCTGCAGAAGAACTTTGTCTTGGTTTAAAATCCAGATCCAAACAAGATGGATTCAGTTCATCCAAGAATCTGCTTGGTTCACAGTTATTAAGTGTTCCCCATCGATATCTAGAAGTTGCGTACGAAAGTAATAATTTTTTTTCAGCTCTGGTAACTGCAACGTAAAATAATCTTCTTTCTTCCTCCAGTTCAGTCCTTGAATTAAGTGCCAACTGAGATGGAAATAAATTTTCCTCTAAGCCAACGATGAATACGACAGGAAATTCTAAACCTTTAGACGAGTGTATCGTCATCATTGAAACCGTATCCGCATTTGGATCTTTATCGTTGTCATCATTGGTCAGCAAAGCAATATCCTGCATATAAATGTCTAACCCACGTTCCTCAATATCCTCGCGTTCGGAAAACTCTTTAATACCATTGAGCAATTCCTGTATATGTTCGTACCGTGTCAATCCCTCAACAGACTTATCTTCATATAGTTCCTTTAATATACCTGAATGCTGTGCTATATGCATTGCCGTATCAAAAGCACTATTAGTTTTTGCCAGCGCTTGAAAACTCAAGATCATTTGACCAAATCCTCCAACAGAAGCGGCACTACGTCCGTCCATAAACATTTGAGCATTCGCTACAATATCCCAAAGACGGTATTGATGTTGATCTGCGGCGATCACGATTTTCTCAACCGTGGTATCACCAATACCACGACGAGGATAATTGATCACACGTTTCAACGCCTCTTCATCGTTTGGATTAAAAGTAAGTCTAAAATATGCAATTAAATCTTTAATTTCTTTTCGTTGATAAAAAGAAGTACCACCATATATTTTATAAGGGATATTTATTTTTCTTAAAGCTTCCTCCATTGCTCTAGATTGCGCATTGGTGCGATAAAGAATAGCAAAATCTTTATAATTATAAGATTTTAAAGACTTTTCTTGCGAAATTAACTCTGCAACAATTTTGCCCTCCTCATTATCTGAAAATGCACGGGAAACTTTTATCTTCTCTCCTTCTTCATTATCAGAAAAGACATTCTTTTCCAACTGATTTTGATTGTTAGCAATAACCGAATTCGCGGCGTTAACAATCATTTGAGTTGAACGGTAATTTTGCTCTAATTTAAAAACCTTGACTGCAGGATAATCCTTTTGGAAATTCAAGATATTCTGAATATTTGCACCACGGAAAGCATAAATACTCTGTGCATCATCACCAACTACACAAATATTCTCATTAACAGCAGCTAATCGCTTAACGATTAAGTACTGTGAAAAGTTGGTATCTTGATACTCATCGACCATCAAGTATTTAAACTGATGCTGGTATTTATGCAACACTTCAGGATGCTTATTCAACAAAACGTTGGTTTTGAACAACAAATCATCAAAATCCATAGCCCCTGCACGATAACAACGTTGCGCATACGTCATATAGATTTCTCCTAACTGACCTCTCCCGTTAGAAATATCTTCCGCTTTTAGTGCTTCATTTTTATTATACTCCTGTGGCGATATGAGATTATTTTTCGCTTGAGAAATACGCCCATACACATGATTGACATTATAAAGTTTGTCATCTAAGTTCATTTCTTTCAAAATGGAACGTAGTAAACTTTTCGTATCATCCGTATCGTAAATCGTAAAATTACGCGGGTATCCGATCAATTCAGCTTCTACACGCAAAATCTTGGCAAATACGGAGTGAAATGTTCCCATCCAAATATTTTTAGCCTCAGCACCAACCACCGACATAATACGATTACGCATTTCTTTTGCGGCTTTATTAGTAAAAGTTAAAACTAATATATTGAAAGGATCTACTCCTTTTTGTATTAAATGGGCAACGCGATAAGTAATGACACGTGTTTTTCCTGATCCAGCCCCAGCAACTATCATTACTGGTCCATCAGTTTGTTCTACAGCTCCTCTTTGAGAAGGGTTCAATCCTGCTAAAAAATCCAAAGCTTTCTCCTAATATTATATGTTATTTAAAATAGCTTATAAAAGTACGAAAATCATTTGGCGGATAGGCAGTCATCGTCACAAATAATAATTTTTTAACAAAATCTGCATCTTCTTATGAAGATGTAAAAGACTGTTTTGCACTTCAGATAATAATGGTTAAATATTCTGTAAGATTTTCATAAGATTTAATCCAGCTTTAATAGAGGATTTATAGGGGCTTATCTCTAGAAACCCTCTATTATCCCTTTAGAATATCTCTAAAAATAGTACCTTAGTATAAGGTATATATCAGTATATTTCCTATTAAATAGCAGCTCAACAACGTGGTATTTGCAAACTAAAATTTATCGTCATTTAAAAAGAATCAACTATACTTTTTAAGAAGCCGTAGTTCCAGATTTAAAAGCTACAAAAGAGGCAAAATTCAATTTTTTATGGAGCACATCAACAGAATTGAATCCTACTTTTTTAAGCAAATCAAGCTGATAAGTTAAACTCCGAGGTGTATCTTCATGTTCGATATAAGCAAAAACATGATCACGGTAAGATTCATCTTTCAAACTTGTAAGGTATTTACCATAGTAATTATTATAAATCAATTTTTGAATGGCATCATGATCATGAATCACCAGATCAAAAATCCAGATACTCCCGCCCTCTTTGAGTAAGCTGTACAGTTTTTTAAATGCATGCTCCCAATCTTGGTCATCACGAAGATGATGCAAAACAGCAGTTGCAATAATAACGTCATAATGATTTTCTTTTAGCTCGGCAGTTCTAAAGTCACCTTTTAATATCTGAACCTCTCCAGTTATGACTTCTTGTACACGTTCTTGTGCTTTTTCCAACATCGGCTGACTTAAGTCAACCAAAGTACAGTCAAAATCGGACATCTTTTGCGCTAATTTAACAGGGTAATTACCCGCGCCGCAACCAATATCTAGCACGTGATTTAATTCCGGATACACAGCGACAATACCATCTGTAATCAGTTCCATATTAAACAAAGCATCTAAAGTCGTCTGCTGTCCTGTGTCAAGATTTGAAAACCGTGTTACATCCTGGTCAAACCGTTCTTCAATTTCTTTTAGCGTTGATTTATATTCCATCTTTCTAATTTTTAATATTTTCAAATCTAAAACATTGAATAATACTTTAAAAATACTATTTTAGGCAATTAATAATACCTTTCAAGTATCGATGGAATTAAGACATTTACATTATTTTAAAGCAGTGGCAACGGAGTTACACTTCGGTCGTGCGGCAGAAAAATTGCATATCTCTCAACCGCCCTTAACCCGTCAGATTAAAGATCTGGAAAAAGAATTAGGGGTCATTTTATTTTACCGAAATAATAAACGTGTTGAATTGACAAATGCAGGACGCTATTTTTTACAGGAATGTGATCAACTGATGCAGCAGCTGGAAAAGGCTAAGCTCATGACCAAACAATTACATCAGGCTATTTCAGGAGATTTCAGACTCGGTTACATTAGTTCGACCCCAAAGAAAATGCTGGCTAAGATATTGAAACAAATCAAAAATGATTTTCCCTACTTGCATGTCTATCTGTATGAGACCTCTTCTCAGAAACAAAAAATGGCATTAGAAAATGGGAAACTTGATTTAGGAATACTACGAGCACCTATCTTTACAACTAATCTTCAGGTGTATTCTTTGTTTAAAGATTCCTTTTGCTTAGCAACGCCTAAAAAGTGGGGTAAGGACATTCATGCACTTACTTTAATGCAAGAAGATTTTATTTCGTACAATTCAAGTTATGCTGATGATTACCATAATCAGATCATAGCCTGTGCAAACCGGATCGGTTTCCATCCACAAATTGTACACGAATGTAACACCATGCATTCCATATTAGAATTGGTAGCGAATGGATTAGGTATAGCATTTGTTCCAACTTCGGTAGCAAAACAGAATACCGAATTGCCATTAGAATTTCATGCTTTAAAAGAACAGGATATTCAGACGGAGGTCATATTAGCTTATGACAACAAAAGTCAACATCCCGTTTTACAGCAATTTATTACATTAATTAAAAAATATTATACCGCTTAACGCATAGTTATAAGCTCTGAATTATAAAACAGATCAGTTGATCAAAGAAACATCTGATCTGTTTTTTTACAACTGACGTTCTACTCCCAGGCCAAATAAAGCAAAATCATATTTAACCGGATCCAGTGAATCTAACTTTCTCAAATTTTCAGTAAGCTCCAGCGCTGTTTTCCAGTTTACCTTATCCAAGGTTATTAATCCAAATTTACGAGCGACACGTTCGACATGAAGATCACATGGACAAATAAGATCCTTCTGATTTAAACGGCTCCAAATTCCAAAATCTACTCCTTTATCATCATGACGTACCATCCACCGCAGAAACATATTAATCCTTTTAACAGTAGATTTCTGTATTGGAGAACTAATATGCTTTCTCGTTCTTAATGGATAATCAGGAAGAGAAAAAAAGTAATTTTTAAACTCATCTAAAGACTTTTCTAGTACAACTGTAGCCGTATTTTCCTGTCCAATTAAAAATGCATCTTCCAAAGAGGAAAAATGATTATAATGATAACGAAAAAACTGAATAAAATACAGAAGATCGGTATCGTTAAAAGTACGATGCTTAAATCCGAGCAACTGCTTTAAATCAACCTCCTGATGATTCATGATGAAATCATGTGGACTTCCATCCATACGTTCTATCAACTCTGTGCATTTATTAATGATGGTCTTCCGTTGCCCCCAAGCTAATATTGCCGCTATAAACCCCATGATTTCCACATCCTCTTTCTTTTGAAAACGATGTGGAATACAAATCGGATCATTCGGAATGAAATTGGGTTGATTATACTGTTCGACTTTTTTATCCAAAAAATCCTTAATATTAAAATCTGCCATCTATTTAAATAAAAACCATCAGTTCCTCCCGTTAAAATTATCAGGAGGAACTGACGGCTAAAACTTTTTAATCTATTATTAAACTAACGCTTGTTCCAGATCAGCAATCAAATCATCAGCATCCTCGATGCCAACTGAGATTCGGATCAAATTATCGACCACACCTACTTTCTCACGTATTTCTTTTGGAATAGATCCATGGGTCATTGTTGCTGGATGATTAATCAGAGACTCCACTCCTCCTAGTGACTCAGCTAGTGTAAACACTTTAAATTGCGAAGAAATGCGAAATGTTTCGTTTAGATCAGCACCTTTTAAAACAATAGATATCATACCTCCGAAATCACGCATTTGCTTTTTAGCAATATCATGTCCAGGATGATCTTCAAATCCTGGCCAATAAATTTTTTCCACTTTTGGATGACTTCTAAGATATTCAGCAACTTTACGTCCATTAGCACAATGTGCCTCCATACGTAAATGTAATGTCTTGATGCCACGAAGCGCTAAAAATGAGTCCTGTGGTCCAGGAGTTCCGCCTACGGCATTATAAAAAAAGAATAATTGTTTGTATAACTCGTCTGAATTCATAACTAGTGCCCCCATAACCACATCCGAGTGACCATTAATATATTTGGTAGCTGAGTGCATAACAATATCAGCACCAAGGTCCAAAGGATTTTGTAGGTATGGAGAAGCAAAAGTATTATCAACTACGTAAAGCACTTTCTTTTCCTTAGCAACCTGGCCAATAGCCGCAACATCCGCAATCTTCAATGTCGGATTAGTCGGAGTTTCTACCCAGATTAACTTCGTTTTGTCCGTTATCGCTTCCCGTACAGCATCAGGATCTGAAGTATTTACAAATTTAAAAGTGATTCCATAGGCTTCATAAACTTTAGTAAAAATACGGTAGGAACCACCATATAAATCGTCTCCCGTAACGACTTCGTCTCCTGGTTTCAATAGACGCAAAACACAATCCGTAGCGGCCATACCGCTTGAAAAGGCTAAACCATGCTGACCATTTTCTAAAGCAGCTAAACAGTCTTCTAAAGCTTTCCGTGTAGGATTTGTTCCTCTTGAATATTCGTAACCTTTATGCTCGCCTGGAGAAGCCTGTTGATAAGTAGAAGTCTGATATATAGGAGTCATCACTGCACCCGTTGTAGGGTCCGACTGTTGACCAGCATGAATCGCTTTAGTTGCAAATTTATATGCCATATTATTTAATATTTATATTAATTCTGAAAAAGTAAATTTATTAAAAATCTAACGGAGATTCATATTTAAAAGTATAATTCAAGTCATTTTGCAAACGATTTGACTTTACTATTTTCTGAAATGAATCACTATTATTAAAAGCAGTTGGTAGCTCAAAACCGTATTTCTGTGCTGATGCTTCGACAACAGCTTGCTTTAATGGATGATGAGGACATACCACGTTGTATATTTTATAGTTTAAAGGCTTTACAAAACCCTCACTTATCAGCGACGCAACATCTTCCAAATGAATAAAATTGGCAGGCTGTCCGCCTGTAGTGCATTCTTTCTGCTGAAAATATTTAGCAAAAATGCGATTTTGACCAAACAGGCCTCCTAGACGGTAGATATGCGTATTTGGAAATAAACCGATAGATTTTTCAGCAAGCAGTAATTTGGACTGTAGTTCATCTTCTTCAAAACTATCCTCATCTATTTCTTTCGAAACATCGGGATATATTCCAATCGAGCTTAAAAATATTATTTTACAATAGTGTAAACTGGATAGAAAGTTACTTACTCGAAGGAACCTTTTAGTCAGGTCTTCTATTGTTGATTTATTTGTTGCAGGAACACTCACCAAGATATAATCAAAGTCTTTTGGCAAATTAATAGCAGGAGTTAGTGGTTCGTCGAAATTTTGCTCAAATGCAAAAATACCATCGGTTATTAACCGATGGTATTTTTCTGCTGTAGTGGTAGATGCCCAGACTTCATGTCCTTCTTTCAACCATAAATTAGCGACAAACTCTCCTACCCATCCACAACCTAATATGAGATAACGCATGAGTGATTGATTATAGATTAATACGCTTTTGCGAATAAAACACGTTTTGTCGAAGGCTTACCTGTAAAAATACAAATACCAGCTTCCTCTTTCGCGTCTAAAGGCACGCAACGAATAGTCGCTTTTGTTTCTTCTTTCACTAGTTTTTCTGTCTCCACAGTGCCATCCCAGTGACAAGATATAAAACCAGCTTTCGTTTCCAAAACTTCTTTGAACTCATCATATGAATTTACTTCAGTAATATGAGAATCTCTGTAATCCAAAGCCTTTTTAAAAATGTTTTCCTGAATTTCAGTCAATAAACCTTCGATTCTATCTGCTAATCCAGCTTGTTCAACAGTCTCTTTGGTCTGTGTATCACGTCTTGCTAATTCAGCAGTTCCATTTTGCATATCACGTGCTCCAATAGCTAAGCGCAATGGTACACCTTTTAATTCCCATTCTGCAAACTTGAATCCAGGTCTTTGCGTATCACGATCGTCATATTTCACTGAAATATTTTTACTTTTCAATTCGCCAGACAAAGCATCGATAAAATTATCAATTGCTTGCTTCTCTTCTGCTGTTTTAAAGATTGGAACAACAACAACTTGGATTGGCGCCAACATTGGAGGCAATACCAGACCTTGATCGTCCGAGTGTGCCATAACCAGAGCTCCCATCAAACGCGTCGAAACACCCCATGAAGTTGCCCATACATGCTCTAATTTACCTTCTTTAGAAGTAAATTTCACATCAAAAGCTTTAGCAAAATTTTGACCAAGAAAATGTGAAGTACCTGCCTGCAGAGCTTTACCGTCCTGCATCAATGCTTCAATACAATACGTGTCTATCGCTCCCGCAAAACGCTCGTTTTCAGTCTTACGACCGCGTATAACCGGCACACCCAAATATTTTTCAACAAAGTCACCATATACATGAAGCATCTTTTCGGTCTCTTCAATTGCTTCTTCCTGAGTTGCATGCGCGGTATGGCCTTCTTGCCACAAGAATTCAGTGGTACGCAAAAATAATCTGGTACGCATTTCCCAACGAACAACGTTAGCCCACTGGTTCACTAAAATTGGAAGATCCCGGTAAGATTCAATCCAGCCACGGTAAGTATTCCAAATAATCGTTTCAGATGTTGGTCTAACGATTAATTCTTCTTCCAATTTAGCATCTTCATCAACAATAATATTTCCGTTACCATCATTTTTTAAACGGTAATGTGTCACTACTGCACACTCTGTTGCAAAACCTTCTACGTGTGATGCTTCTTTCGAGAAAAATGACTTAGGGATGAACAAAGGAAAATAAGCATTACTGTGACCAGTATCTTTAAACTTTTTATCCAAAACCGCTTGCATACGCTCCCAAATAGCATATCCATATGGCTTTATAACCATACAACCTCTCACAGCAGCGTATTCTGCCAAGTCAGCCTTGATCACAAGGTCATTATACCATTGCGAATAGTCTTCTTCACGACTTGTTATACCTTTACCCATATTATTAATTCAAAAATTATTGTAACATTGTGATTAAGAATTCCGTCTAATAAAGGAATATAAGTTTTAAAAATAAATATTTATTATTTTTGAGAACACGATTAAACCCTTATCTGAAATTTGGGTCTAAGATAGTAAATTAGACTGTATTGTCGAACATAACGACTTAGTATATTATGAAAAAAAATAGTTTTTTACTCGGCGCTATTGTGATTTCAGGAGCCCTTACGCTGGGATCTTGTACTACTAGCAGACCAATCACTCATAGTGATGATGTCTATAATAATAATGCCCAGGCAAGACCAGCTTATCAAAGTCCGGATTACTACTATGCGGATGAAAGTGAAGCTGATCAAGTCCAAGATAACGGATATTATAGTGATGAATATTCTGATGCAGAATATGAAGAAGGAAAATACGAAGACTTGGAATATGCGAATCGAATTAATCGATTTTATTATTCTTCACCAGGTATGACCTACTTTGATCCATTCTTTGATCCTTGGTATGGTATGGGAATGGGATACGGAGGCTTTTATGGTCCTTCATTTGGTTTCGGATATGGTAATGGTTTTGGAGGTGGCAGATGGTCCATTGGCCTTGGTTTTGGTTTCGGCTATGGTTCTGGCTGGGGTTACAATCCATGGTACCCAGGATGGGGCTGGGGCGGCGGCTACGGTGGATATTGGGGAAATGGATATTGGGGCGGCGGCTACTGGGGTGGTGGCTATGGTGGCGGATACTGGGGTAACCACAGATCACGTGACTTAGCAGCACGTTCACCTTACCGTGATAACTACAACACACGTTCGAGATCAGGTACGCGTTACAGTGATGGTGGAAGAACTACTGGACGTACACGTTCGAATGCTGTCGTCTCTAGAGATGCGAACGGTAGAATTAGCAGTGTTGGAAGAACACGTTCTTCTGCATCAAGCAATAATCCAAATGATACCAGAGCAGGAAGAACACGTATCGGTTCAAGCAATACCAACAGAGGTGATTATAATAATGGTGTTGGCAGAACACGTTCAACACGTTCCGATAATTACAACAACTCAAATGGTAATATAGGCAGAACACGTTCTACAAGTTCAACAAGAGTACAACAATCAAACCCAGCGACAAGAAGTACAAGTAGAGATACTTATCAACCTTCAAGAACACGTTCTAGCGAACCGGTTCGTTCATCGCAACCAACGATGCGATCACAATCAAGCGGAAGCTTTAACAGTGGCGGTGGTGCCACTCGTTCATCAGGTGGTGGCGGAGGTGGTGGTGCTACACGCAGTGGTGGAGGCCGTACAAGATAAATATGATTCATAAGAAGAGTGGTTGATGAAAATTCAATCACTCTTTCATTACTACTATATATAAAACTATATGACTATTAAAAAAATACTTTTTGGGAGTGTACTAGCTATAGGTATGGTTGGCACCGCAAAGGCCCAGTCAATGACGGAAGATGTACTTTTGTTTTCTCAAGGAGACAATGGAGGAACAGCTCGTTTCAAGGCTATGGGAGGTGCTTCAACTGCATTAGGTGGTGATATTAGCGCTATAACAGGAAACCCTGCAGGTTTAGGTTTTTATAACCAATCTGATGCTTCTGCAACTTTACGTTACCAATATGGGAAAAATAAGATGGATTATTTCGGTAACAAAACCAATAGCAAAACAGACAATTTTAACCTGGATAACGGTGGTGTTGTATTTCATTTACCAACCACCCGTTACGGCGGAGACTTAACAAAAGGCTGGTTAAATTTTAATGTTGGTATTGCTTACAATCGTACGAATCTTTTTAACAATAAATTAGACTATAGTGGCATGAATAGTGACAATTCGATCACACATGCGTATGCAGATCGAATGATTGATGAAGATGGTTCTGCGTGGTCAAATGATTTTTATCGTTCTTTTATGTTCGAAGAAGCTTTTGATAAGGTTGATAAATTTTATTTTCCAATAGCGGAAGATAAAGGGAGCGAACAACTAAATTCAGTATGGACCAAAGGTGGGAAATCTGAAACAGCAATATCTTTTGGTTCCAATTATAGTAATAAATTTTATATCGGAGCAACTTTCAGCCTAACAGACTTCCGTTATGAAAAATCTGCTGTATTTACAGAATACGGAATAACGAAAGATGCGGCTGGTATTAAAGCATTGAATCCTAATTCCGATTACTTAAAACCTGATAAAGAAGAAGCAAAATTTGTTGATGTAGACTACGAACTATTTGATCATTATGGTCAAGTAACACATGGTTCCGGTTATGATTTTAAATTGGGGATGATCTATAAACCCATTCCCTCTCTTAGCTTAGGATTCACTGCTAAAACACCTACGTTTTTATCTATTACTGACGAATCCACAGCGTATACAGATATCAACTATTTCAAACCTAACGAAGAAACTTCGTTTTCGACTTATAAATCTGATTTTTACGATAGTTCTTACGACTATAATTTACAAACTCCTTACAAACTATCTGCTGGTGTAACACAATATTTCGCTGCCGGTCTATTAACTGCTGAAGTTGAATTTGTTGATTATGCTAGCATGCGTTATAGAGATATTTATAACAACAGATTAACAGAAAAACGCATTAATGATAACCTCAAAAGCACATACCAGGCAGCCTTCAATGTACGCGTAGGTGGCGAGGTATTATTTAATCAGATACTAAGCGGAAGAGCTGGTTTCAATTATAATGGTAATCCGTACAAAGATGCTGAGTATAAAACTTATGGCATTTCAGCTGGTCTAGGTGCTAAATTAGGCCGTGGTGTATATCTTGATCTAACAGGTGTTTATAATGCCAACAACTATAAAGAAAATCCTTATAGAATCACTTATGAAGGCGACTGGAATACGGTTAGTCCAAGTGTTGATGTTAAGAATAGCAGAACAAATGTAATGTTAACGATAGGATCAAAATTCTAGATCCTATTATACGAAAAAAAGGCCTATTTCATATGAAATAGGCTTTTTTTCGTATAAGTTACCGTTAAGCCTTTTCTGCTTTTCGTCTTACAAATAAGTTGTAGTTCTCATGCTTATCTACATAAATCTCCTCCCCTTCTTCAATAAATCCATCCAAAGCCACAGCATCATACCAGACTCCCTCTATTTCAATCTTACCAGATGGGCGCAATACAGTCTTTGCTACTCCTTCCTTATTCAATAAATTGGACTTTAAAATAGAGGAGGTATATCCTTCTTCCGATTTTTGCTCTTCCTTTAAAACAAGTCGTCTAAAAACTGGAGCCTTTAACAGATTTTTTCCAAAGATGACCATCAATATGATCGACAATATCATGGCTCCTACAACTAATAAAAATGAATTAAATAACATACCTGGATAAGCGAGTTTAAAATCTAAAAAATCATTGGCAACAAGACTAAAAGTCAGACCGCAAATAACGAAAATTATTCCTAATATACCGGCAATTCCAAAACCGGGAATAACAAAAACTTCTAAAAGAATTAATACAAGTCCTACTATAAAGACAGCTATTTCCCAATTTGCAGCTAAACCTTGAATATAGAGTGGTGCAAAGAACAGTAATGCCGCTACAATCGCAACAGCAATAGCAAATCCTAAACCAGGAGCTTGCATTTCGGCATAAATACCACCTATTATTAACAAAATCAGTATACCACTTACAGCTGGATTTATTAAAAAACTGATAATATGATCAATTGTACCCTTACGATAGACTGTTTCTTGTACATTGACTATATTTAAGTCTTTATAGATCATATTACGATTGCTAACTTCCCCCTTTGCCAGTCCAAACTTAACAGCCTCACTGCTTGTTAGAGTCAACAATTGTCCATCTTGCTTTATCGACGGCAATGATACATTAGGATCAACAAAAGCTTCTGCCAATTTCGGATCACGATGTTTTACCTCTGCCGTTGCGCGCATCAGTCCTCGCATATAAGATTGGTACTTCTCAGGAAGCACTTCTCCATTAGCATTGACAACACTTGCGGCACCTATACTTCCACCCGGATGGATATAAATATAGTCACTCGCCAAGGATATCAGCGCTCCTGCAGAAGCTGCATTATTATTAATATAAACAATCGTCTTAATCTTTGAGTCAAGCAATTTTGTCCGGATAGAGTCTGCAAAATTTAGGGCTCCTCCATATGTATTCAATTCCATTAATACATAATCCACCTTTTTACTCTGTGCGCTGTCGTAAACTTGTTTTACTGTACGCCAGGCACTTGGCCCTATATCATCCTTTAATTCAAACACATACACCTTTTGGGCAAAACTTGATGTGAATAATACCAAGCTTAAAAAGACTGTTATTAAAAATGATTTACTAATTTTGCCTTCCATAAATAAGATTATTAAAAAAATAAACAAGCGATTAATACATTTGCTATGTCTAAATATACTATTTCTAACGCATTTTCTCAAACCTTCAGATTTTCGGTCTGGAAAATAGAAATAGATGAAATAAGCAGATTAATTGCTATTGAGTGCCGCGATCCTGAAAATACTATTCCTTACATCACAGTTCTGGATTTTAAAGGTACAGTGTATTTAGATCATTTTAGACTACCAGAAAAGGAATGGACTTTAGCGGCTATCCAAGATCAAGTTGTCGTTTTAAGGAAAGTTTCTGAAAATAGTCCTGTATCTCCAGGTGTTTGGATGCTATTTCATCAAAAACCAGATACGACTTATTTATACCATCAATACCAATATCTTGGGATACTCAATGGTTATGTACATGTTCGTCCACAACATATCACTGCAGGTTTCGAACAGTATTTCTCATTTCTTTCAAAAGAAATTTTAACGACAATACCTTCAGAAATTAAACCTTTTGAAAATGATATAGTCTTTCCTTTGGAATTTAATGCGCAAAAACCTTCATTTTTGCAGCATATTAAAAATAATGAAGATCTATGGATCAGTAAATGCAATGATCATTTTCTATGGTCTTATCATGAAAAACGGGACAAAAAATATACCATCAGATTGTTGCTTTCTGATAAAAAACAAGTTCTAGATGAAACGTTAATTATTAGCGATCTGGATTTAAAACTGGTGCAAATCTATTTTCAAATTGGGTGTCAGATTTTTCTTTTAACACACAATAAACAAGAATTTGTATCGTATTTAGTATAATTGTAAAACATGATGAACATTCTATCAAAATCTACCACATATAAAACACTAGCATTCTTATCATTAGCAATGTTAGCGATAAATCATAACAATGTGTCAGCGAGCACATTTACGATTGCAGCAACACCAGACTCCATCGGAGTTGAAAAAATTGATGGACAAGAATATGTTCTTTTCAAAATTGAAAAAGGCGATAACTATTACCAGTTAAGCAAAAAATATAAAACTACCGTAGGTAAAATAACGGAATTAAATGGGAACAAAACTTTAGCTCTTGGCCAGATTGTCAAAATCCCGACCGGTCGCATGTTTTATGTAACTCCAAACAATTCAAAGAATTCGACGGTTAAAGGCTCCCAAAAAGAACTGATCGATTATAAAGTTGGTGACCAAGAGACTCTGTATGCTATTTCACGTAAATTTGACGTAACTGTTGAAGAAATAAAGAGAGCAAATAATCTGCGGTCAAACAGTATCAGCGGAGGCCAAATATTAAAAATCCCTAATAACAGAAACTTAAATATACCTCAAAAACCAGACACGCTATTCATCGGTCCAGATACCACTGCTATAGAAGAACCCGTTATTGCAGCTAACAAATATGGTATTCGCGAGAAAACGGAACGTGGAATTGGCGTTTGGATAGATGGACTGAATGAAAATGGGACTAGTAATTTAGCATTACATAAAACTGCAGCAGTAGGTACCGTGCTTAAAATTACCAATCCGATGACAAGAAGCGTGACCTACGCCAAAGTGGTTGGTAAATTTAATGAAAATGCAGATACACATAACGCCATTGTTGTTTTATCAAAATCTGCGGCCGCTTACATAGGCGCTTTAGATAAGCGCTTTCAAGTCGAAATTACTTACGGAGTTCCTTTAGAGGATTAGTGCTGATCGATTCTTTTCGAATATTATATATTAAATGAATAAAAAACCATATGTCATTGGAATCGCAGGTAGTAGCGGTTCTGGTAAAACATTTTTTCTAAACTGTTTTTTGAAACACTTTAGTCCCGACGAAGTGACGCTTATTTCACAAGACGACTATTACATACCAGCAAATACAAAGACGCAGGAAGAAAATAAATTGTATAATTTTGATCTTCCAACTTCGATTGACCGAAATGCTTTTTATAAAGACATTAGTGATCTATTTGACGGGAAAACAATTTGTAAAGAAGAATACACCTTCAATAACCCTGCTATAAAACCAAAGATGCTGGAAATTAAACCAGCACCTATTTTGATTATTGAAGGACTGTTTATATATCATTATACAGAAGTAAATAAGTTAATCGATCATCGGATATTTTTAGATGCAAACCAAGATATCGCATTGGAACGCAGATTACGACGAGATTTAATAGAGCGTGGTTATTTTGAAGATGATGTTCGTTATAAGTGGATAAACCATGTTTTACCGTCTTACAATGAATACTTATTGCCCTACAAAAATAGTTGTGATCAGGTAATAATTAATAATACGGACGATCCTGAACCGATATGGAAGATCACAGATGATATCTGCGCGGATTTAAAAGATAAAATTTACAAATAACAATAAAAAGACTGTGTAGAACAGTCTTTTTTATTTTCATTCGTTCCTAAAGGGTTTGTGTATACTTATTATTTACCTATCTTTGCGCCAGCAAACAAATTATACTAATGAGCCATTCTGTAAAGATTAAAAATGCTTTAGTGTCTGTATATTATAAAGACAACTTAGCACCATTAATTCAATTATTAAACAAATACGGTGTTACCTTCTATTCTACAGGTGGCACAGAAGCTTTCATCAAAGATTTAGGTATTGATGTAGTTCCTGTAGAAGACTTAACGAGCTATCCTTCCATTTTAGGAGGTCGTGTAAAAACATTGCACCCAAAAGTGTTTGGTGGTATATTAGCGAGAAGACCTTTAGAAAGCGATCAACAGCAATTAGCACAATACGAAATTCCGGAAATCGATTTAGTCATTGTTGATTTATATCCTTTTGAGGAAACAGTCGCTTCTGGAGCTTCTGAAGAGGACATTATTGAAAAAATTGATATCGGTGGCATTTCATTGATTCGTGCGGCGGCTAAAAACTTCAATGATGTTGTTATCCTATCTTCTAAAAATGATTATACAGCTTTAGAGGAAATGTTAGCAAACCAAGAAGGTACAACTACATTGGAGCAACGTAAAGAATTTGCTAAGCTTGCTTTCAATACTTCTTCACATTACGATACTGCTATTTTCAATTATTTCAATAAAGAAAATACGCTTGATGTATTCAAACAATCGGAACAAAAAGCTCAAGTATTACGTTACGGTGAAAATCCACATCAAAAAGGTGTTTTCTATGGTGATTTAGATGCTATGTTTACAAAACTGAACGGCAAAGAATTATCCTACAACAACTTGGTAGATGTAGATGCGGCAGTTGCTATCATTGATGAATTTACGGAGCCTACATTTGCAATTTTAAAACATACAAATGCATGTGGTGTAGCTTCACGTCCTACAATCAAACAAGCATGGGTGGATGCTTTAGCATGTGACCCTGTTTCTGCGTTCGGTGGTGTTTTAATCACTAATGGTGAAGTAGATGCTGAAACTGCTACTGAAATCAATAATTTATTTTTCGAGGTTCTTATTGCACCTGCTTACTCAGAAGAAGCAATTGCAATTCTTACCGCAAAGAAAAATCGTATTATTCTAGTTCGTAAGGAGGTTGAATTACCATCACAACAATTCAAAACATTGTTAAATGGTGTTATACAACAAGATAAAGACAATACCGTTGAAGGACCTGAGCAAATGACTGCTGTTACTACAGTTGTCCCAACAGCGGCTCAATTAGAAGATTTATTTTTCGCAAACAAAATTGTTAAACATACCAAATCAAATACAATTGTATTTGCTAAAAATGGCACATTGATCACTTCAGGTGTTGGTCAGACATCACGAGTTGACTCATTAAAACAAGCTATTGAAAAAGCAAATGCTTTCGGATTTGACTTAAAAGGATGTTCAATGGCTTCTGATGCTTTCTTTCCTTTCCCTGACTGTGTTGAAATTGCAGCTGAAGCGGGTATTGCAGCAGTTCTTCAACCAGGAGGCTCAATCAAAGATCAATTATCAATCGATATGTGTAATGAAAAAGGATTAGCAATGGTGACGACAGGAGTGCGTCATTTCAAACACTAATCTTCCGATTGAATCATATACAATAGAGGAGACTGTTACCTAATAAGGAGACAGTCTCTTTTTTTTATAAATAAAGTCAATCTGCAGAACGAAGCAATTTTCGACAATCTTTAAAAGTGTCATAAAATAGCATATAATAAATAAAGGCGACCAATGGTCGCCTTTATTTATTATATAATAGTAACAGCTTAAATGCTTGGTACGTTTACCAATTCATTTGTATCTGCATTATAGTCGATACCATCAAAATTAAAACCAAATAGGTTAAAGAATTCGTCACGGTAACCTTGAATGTCAGAAATTTCTGATAGATTCTCTGTACAGGCTTTTTCCCAAAGTGCCGCTACTTCTGCTTGAACATCAGCTCTCATTTCCAAATCATCTACACGGATACGACCTTTTTCATCCAATTGAACTTTACCGTCAGCTGTGTAAAGACGCTCTGCAAATAAACGTTGCATCTGCTCAATTGTACCTTCGTGAATACCTTTTTCTTTCATCACTTTGTATAGTAAAGAAATATATAAAGGAACAACAGGAATTGCGGAACTTGATTGCGTTACCAAAGCTTTGTTAACCGAAACATAAGAAACACCGTTGATATCTTTCAATAAATCGTTTAAAGCAGGTACAGTACCTTCTAAATCATCCTTCGCACGGCCAATTGTACCGTTACGGTAAATCGGGAATGTTAACTCAGGACCGATATACGAATAAGCCACTGTTTTAACACCATCTGCTAATACACCAGCTTCTTTTAAATCTTCAATCCAAAATTTCCAATCTTCTCCCCCCATTACTGCTACTGTATTCGCAATATCTTCTTCATTATCAATCGGATTAATCGTGATATCAGAAATCACACCAGTATGAAAATCCACTGTTTTATTTGTAAAAGGAACATCAATCGGTTTCAAAACAGAAGCATATGAAACACCTGTTTTTGGATGTGTCCGTCTCGGAGAAGCTAAACTATAGATTATTAAATCAACTTGACCTAAATCCTGCTTGATTAATGCTATAGTTTGTTTTTTGATTTCATCAGAAAAAGCATCACCATTGATACTTTTTGCATAAAGACCAGCCTCATGTGCTTCTTTTTCAAAAGCAGCAGTATTGTACCAACCAGCTGTACCAGGTTTCCCTTCAGCTGCCGGTTTTTCAAAAAATACGCCAATTGTTGCTGCTCCAGAACCGAATGCTGCTGAAATACGAGATGCAATACCGAATCCTGTTGATGCACCAATGACCAATACTTTCTTAGGGCCATTAGCAATTTCACCTTTAGATTTTACGTATTCAATCTGGTTTTTAATGTTTTTCGCAGTTCCTTCTGGATGCGAGGTTAAACAAATAAATCCTCTAGTTCTTGGTTGTATAATCATAATGATTAATTTTCTTACTCATGTTTTATTAAGGATGCAAAATAAACAAATTTTAGTAACAATTGATGCATAAATAAAGAATATCTTTTCAAGACATATCATATAATCGGTCTTGACATTGTCCTATTCATTAATTACTTTAGAAGTTACAAATCCTGATTCTTATATAAACATGCTCCTTACCACTAAATCAAAAGCACTTTCATTTGGTATATTAGCCTCATTATTTTTTGCTAGCACTTTTGTCCTCAACCGCATCATGGCAGTTTCTGGAGGTGGATGGCAGTGGTCTTCAGCCTTACGTTTTGTATGGATGCTACCGATATTGTTACTTATCGTTATTATACGTGGAAATTTAAAACAATTATTGATTGAAATGAAGAGAAATCTAGGGCAATGGTTGCTCTGGAGTACACTTGGATTTGGAATTTTCTATGCTCTGTTGACATTTGGGGCAAGCTATGGTCCTTCCTGGTTAGTTGCAGGAACCTTTGAATTTACCATTATTGCCGGTATGTTTATAGGTCATTTCATGCAACGTAAAGAAAATCGACAGCCATTTTCTAAAGCGACATTATTTTTTTCCTGTATCATCTTTTTGGGTATCCTAGTCATGCAAATTTCTGAGGCTAAATCTACTCCGTTGTCAACAATATTGCTCGGAACTATTCCTGTACTAATAGCCGCAATTGCTTATCCTGTTGGTAACCGTAAAATGATGGCCTTAACAAAAGGCTCTTTGGACACGTACCAGCGTACATTGGGTATGACGCTCGCAAGCATGCCATTCTGGATTATTCTGATGTTCTTTGGCTATCAGGAGCATGGACTTCCCGATGAAAGTCAATTGTTACAGACCTTATTGATAGCCTTATTTTCTGGTGTTATCGCAACGCTACTTTTTTTTAAAGGGACAGAATTAGTACAACACGACCATAAAGGACTTGCCGCCGTTGAGGCGACACAGGCTATGGAAGTGATTTTCACATTAATAGGGGAAATTATCATACTGCAAACTGCTTTCCCAAACAACTTGGCTATCAGCGGTATTTTACTTGTAGTAATAGGTATGTACCTGCACAGCAAAAACCATTAATGATTTAATGTTTTACTAATTTTATCCAAATTGAGACTATTAGCCATAGCAGAAAAGATCTTATAATAAGTGCCACGATGATCGTATAAATCTTCATGAATGCCCTTCTCGACTACCCTACCCTTTTCCATCACCACTATTTCATTGGAGTCTATAATTTGGGAAATACTATGAGACACAATAATAACCGTACGATCCTTTTTTATAGCATCCAAACTATTTTTTATTTGTTCGGTAGCAATGGCATCCAAATTCGCAGTAGGTTCGTCTAGAAAGATAATCGGAGGATTTTTCAAAAACAAGCGCGCAATTGCTATTCGTTGCTGTTGCCCCCCTGAAAGCAAATGAGCTCCAGAATCGTAACCTTGAGGCAACTCCATAATCTGTTCGTGAATGTAAGCTTCTTTAGCTGCCTTAACAATTTCTTCTTTACTACTCCCTATCTTTCCATATTCAATATTTTCAAAAATAGAACCTTTAAAAATATGGTTGCGCTGAAGAACCATACCGATATTTTTTCTTAAAAATTTAGTATCATAGTTTTTAAGATCAACTCCATCTAATAAAATCCGACCAGCTGTAGGTTCATAAAATTTATCTAAAAGATTTATAACTGTACTTTTCCCTGCACCGCTTAATCCAACAAGCGCTGTGATCTGATTTGGTTTGATTTGAAAAGAAATATCTCTTAGTGCATGGGTTCCGTTAGGATATTCAAATGATACGTCTTCAATCACAATATGGCCTTTGATCTTATCTGGTATAAAAGTACCGCTTCCCTCAATCAAATCATCAGACTCCAATATTTCGAAAAATGATTCCGAGTAAATTAAAGCATCATTTACCTCATCATAGATACGATGCAGTTGACGAATCGGAGCTGAAACATTTGAAAATAACATAATATGAAACATAATCGCTCCAATTGTAATCTGATTGTCCAGCACCAGAAAAGCAGTTAAAACAATAATTGCAACAACTGCTATCTGCTCAATAAAATTCTTTAGACTATCAAAAATGAAACTCGTCTTTCGTGTTTGCATCTGATTTTCCGTCATTTCAAATTGAATCTTCTCATGACGGTCTGCTTCTTCAGGTTCGCGTACAAAAGATTTTATGACCAATATAGAGTCAATTAAATTAATGATTCTATTATTCTTGGATTCTCTATATTTTCGCATTTGCCGTCTAAATCCACTGAGTTTTCCAGCTTGTGTTTGACTGATGTAGAAATAAATTGGTATAACTGCGAGCCCAACCAATCCGACGTACACATTAGCCATAAACATACATACGAGCGCCACGATGGCATTCGCAAATAAAGGAAGGATATCGATAAAGAAATTCTGAACTAAACGTGTCAGCGAGCTAATTCCCGAATCAATCCGTGTCTGCAATTTTCCGCTTTCATTTTCTTCTGACGTATAAAAAGCCATTTTATACGTCAATATTTTTTCTACAATCTGTTGTGAAAAATCTCTTGCAATAAATATACGTAGCTTTTCACCGTAGAATTTCTGTCCAAACTGAATAAAGGAATAGACAATCTCTTTTACCAAAAGAACTGCAGAGATAATCCCGATCAAATGCATACCTCTAGACAGCGGTTCTTTAGCGACCATCAAGTCACTGATAGTATCTACCGTATATTTCAAGATGAAGGCATTAATCTGCGCGGCAAAAGATCCGACCAAGGTTAAAACTAAGGTATAAAAGATGAGGTTTTTATAGGGCTTGGCAAATGGTGTTATCTTCTTGAACAGTAGTGATATGGTCATATATTAAGGCGTAAAAATAAAAACGACAAGAAAATTCGTTGTATTAATCTGACAACAACAATAATACCGAAAATAAAAAAGGGAAATGAATACATTCATTTCCCTTTTTTATTTTATAAGACTAATGATTAACCAAAAACATCATTCAAGATTTTTGCCAAACGTAAACCACCTCTAAGCATACAATTTTCTGCTTTATAAATATTGTTATAAATGTAGTTATAAGATAAGTTTGCGTTGAGCTCAACATCTGCATAGATTTTATCTGAAAGCTGATTTGACTCATACAACCAGCTCGCTAATGTACCACCTTGCACCTGCTTAACTTCATTTTTACTTAAAATATCCAACACTGTTGCATATTCAGTATAACTATATTTTTCACCATCGATCAAATCTGAATCCCATACACGGTGTATATTAGATTTTTTTCCGAACCAGCTCACTTCAATTTTATTTCCACCTTGATCTTCGGCTCTACTTACGTGCATCGGCTGATGAGCGTCACCGATTAAATGGATCAGCATGTATAAATTTTGTTTCTTTTTTTCAAGCGTTAAATCTTTTTCTGAAAATGATTTTTCCAATCGCAACACCGTTTTGTATAAATTTTCTTCATTGGAATTTTCCATTGCTAACTGAAAATCAGCCCAAGGTAGATGCGGATTAGTATTTATAAAATGAGAATTCCCCAATTTTTTAAATTCATCATGCGGATCAGATTTAATAAAATCACCCCAATTTGCCCAATAAGCTAGTTTCTGTTTTCCAATTATTTTTTGAATATTCTTTTTTGCTTTTTTTGTCAGATGACGTTCTGCGACCTCAGCAACGACACGATGTCCAGTAGATCCCCATGCGAATACGGAAGAAATCTGCAAAGTCATTGCGAGTACAATTAGACTTTTTAGTATATTTTTCATAAACAATACAATTTTAGCGCAAAGGTAAAAATTACATCCTCAAATAAAACCCTATTGACGTAATAATTTAACTTTTGAAAATTTCAAACCCATATTGAGCATCACACCAAAACTCATCGAGAGCAATTAATCTTGGTTTGAAAAATGATATCAGATCGGGCCAGTCTTCTTGTTTAAAAATACTTTTTCCCTCCATAGTCATATAGATCATACTTACAGATTTCCCTTGTTCATCTTCCACCTCCAGCTCCCAGGTCCATTCCTCTCCTAGTATAGCTGTTAGAATGGTTTTGTACTCTTCAAACTGCTCCATCATAAGTTTACGCATTGATAGGTCATGATGACTCCACTCAATTGCTATTAAAGAAAGGCGTTTATCTGCCTCCATCTTAAAGCGTAGATTTTTAATACCGGTTCTATAGTTTACCCAATTAATTTTCTCTCCATCAGCAGAGTTATTTAAAGCCATATACTGTCCAAATCGGGTCCAAAAAGTCTCCTTCAACTGTTTTACTTCTTCTCTTGAATACATGGTACTTAATTTTAAAATGACGAAATTACTACTTTTATTTTCATAAATGACTAAACATTCGTCTCCACTTTGGCGTTTTTATTGCATGTACCCATAGGAACAGCTCACAGATTTATGAACAAATCATAATTATTATGGATAAGAAAAAATCACTTCTCATACTCGCCGCTACCGCTGCCGTCACGTTCGCTTACAATGCGTTAAAACCAGTAAAATCCAAAGTCAAAGTCATCGAACCTTTTGACATAGATCGTTACTTAGGCAAGTGGTATGAAATAGCAAGGCTAGATTTTAAATGGGAAAAAGGTCTGTCACAGGTTACTGCTACTTATAACAAAAATAATGATGGTAGCATTGCGGTAAATAATCAGGGATTTCATGACCAAAAAAATAAATGGAAACAGTCAATCGGTAAAGCAAAGCCTATTGATTCATCAAAAAAAGCAGCTTTAAAGGTATCCTTTTTCGGTCCATTTTACAGTGGTTATCATGTAGTGAAAATTGATCAAGATTATCAATATGCACTCATTTTTGGAGACAATTTGGATTATATGTGGATATTATCCAGAGAAAAGACAATACCTGAAGATATTAAAGTAGCCTATTTGGAATTTGCGCGTAAATCTGGTTATGCCATCGAAAACCTGGTTTGGACCAAACAAGATTAGCCAAAAATAGGTTTTAATACACCATAGTCAAGAGTTGGGTCTTGAGCAAAAGCTCGAGCCAGCTCTTCACGATCTTCCTCCGTGATAATCCCACCAAGTCCCTTATTGTATAATTCAAGCAAATACAAGGAAGCCTGAAGCTTGTTTTCATAGGTTAAAATTGCACTTCCCACATAAAAATTTAATACCGATACTGCATATTCACCGAAAATGTCAAATCCAAATCCTGCGCCCGAATGTACTGCAAAACGCATATATTTTTCAAAGTCAGATTTTAAAATTTCCTTTAGCTTGTTTTCCATATCCGCAAAAATGCAATATTATAGTGAAATAAAAAAAAGGAGATAAACTTCGTTCACCTCCTTTTCTGTTCCAATTGGACCTATCGTACGCTTATAGCAACGATACGATCCAATACGCGTTCCGCTTCAGGTGCATCAGCTGCTGCTTTTGCAAACTCAGAACCATAACCTTCAGCGCCAATAACCTGACTACTAGGCCCTTTTCCAATCAAATATACTTTAACTACCTCAGCGCGATCTGTAGATAATTTCTTATTAAAATCCTCATTTCCAGTTTTATCTGTATACCCGCCAATCTTTACAGTTGCTGCAGGGAAAGCTTTTAGAATTGCCGCTATGTTTTCTAATTGAACTTGACTTTCAGGAAGCACTTTAGCCGTACCTGTTTCAAAATTTAAATTATCAAAATTAAACCACTTATCTTTCAGTTCATCCTCGCTTAGCGCTTTGTAGTCTGTTTTTAGAAACTGCACCAGCTGATCTTCAATACCACCTTTATAGGCTTTTAACTTTACACCATCCGGCAAAATCACCTCTAAACTTTCGCGAACGACCGGAGTAACAGCAACAACAGTCAAACTTGTGTCTACAGCTGTTGTATTCATGCTATCGGTAACAACTACCTGATCTTTATCACCTTTACAGCCTTTCCCGAATAAGAACCAAAGAACAGCAATAATTACGATGGGTATTAAAATTTTCCAAATTCCTCCACCGCCAGAAGACGGGGTTTCTGTATGTAATGGATCAACAATAGGGCCTGAAGGAGGAGGTGGGATAATAGGCACATGATCTATAGGAGGTACAATCGGAGGTGCTACACCCACGGGGGTATCATGATGCACAGGTGGCGGTGGAACAAGCGGAGGCGTTTCAATAGATAGCTCCTCATCTTTGGAAACAGCTTCATTTGTGACCTCTTCTGGGTGAGTTACTTTAGGTTCCTCTTTTGTAACTGGCACTGATACCAATATTGCTTCTACAGGCTTATCCGTAATACTGCTATCGTGTAATTCACTATCAGTAGAAGAGGATCTAATTTGATCCGCCTGAGCAAAAGAAGTTCCAAATGCCGCTAGTCCTAATCCTGAAGGCAATGCGGCTGTAAAATTATCCTTATTTTCATTTAATAATCGACCGATTGCACTTACATCCCAATTTGTTCCATTTTGTGTTAAACCCGAGAATACAGCAGGTAATGAAACACTTAATAACTTTTCAACAGTGGATTCATTGCCTCCAACAAGGCTGCCTAAGCTCGAAATAATTGAATTAAACTTGTCTCCAAAGATAGATTGTAAAAGGTCATTGTGATGAGGTTCAATAGGCTCTGCATCTACCAATCCATTAATACGTCCTGTTTCAGTATTGGTTTTTAAAAAGTCACCAAAATTAAAATCTCCATAATATTGTTTAGCTTTCTCTACAATTGCAGCTAAGCCAGTTCCTGACTCTTTTTGCAACCCTAAGAAAACAGTAGGAACAATTGCTCCAATAGCTGATTTCACTTTTTCTTTATCTTCCCCTACGGAATTACCGAGCTTAGATAAGACTTCATCATTAAAAAATTCTTTAGCAGAATTTAAAAGGTTAATTTCCATAATGTTCAAATTTTAGTTTATCCGTTACTTTAAGTTACACTTCACGATCAAGTGCTATGCTACAATTTCACCTTGTTTTAACAATTACATACCAAGAATTGTTTTAACACAATATATAATGCTGAATTTTAAAACTTAACATTAAACAAATATGGGTTTGCTATATTAGCCCATTAATATGATATTAAGACTATAAATACCAACATCAACTATTATTAAACATGATCAAACGTACACTCGCAACGACATTTTTCTATTTAGCATCACTATCTATTTTATTTGCTCAAAATAAACCTAAATATATATTCTATATGATCGGTGATGGTATGGGACTCAATCAGGTCAATTCTACAGAAGTCTATTTGGCAGACCTTGAAAATAGAATCGGTTTGAAACCTTTAGTATTTTCGCTTTTTCCTGTCGCTACTTTTGCCTCCACATACTCCCTATCCAATGGCATTACCGATTCGGCTGCTGGTGGAACTGCACTTGCTGTAGGGTCAAAAACTAAAAATGGTGTAATTGGAATGGACTCAACACAAACAAAACCTTTAAAAAGCATCGCTTATGCGGCTAAAGAAAAAGGCTTAAAAGTTGGCATCACCACGAGTGTGAGTATTGATCACGCTACCCCTGCATCATTCTATGCACATCAAACAAGTAGAAACAAATATTATGAAATAGCAACCGATATCGCCAAATCAAATTTTGATTTTTTTGGGGGGTCTGGCTTTTTAAATCATAATACGACAGCTTCTAAAGAAACTGCTACCCCTATTTTTACTTTATTTGAGAAATCAGGTTATACTTTGGCTTTCGGAAAATCGGATTATAATCGACTAAAAACAAAAGCTGATAAAATCATCTTAATGAACAATAAAGATACTGATCCCGAATCTTTAAAATTTGCAATTGATCAAAAAGATGGAGATCTCAATCTTAAAGAAATTACTGAAGTCGCAATTGAGTCGCTGACAAAAAATAATGACAAAGGCTTTTTCTTAATGGTAGAAGGTGGTAAGATTGATTGGTCCAGCCACAGCAATGATGCGGCAACTACACTGCATGAAGTAGTCGATTTCAATAACTCGGTACAGGCTGCTTATGATTTTTACTTAAAACATCCGGAAGAAACATTGATCATTATTACCGCAGACCACGAAACAGGTGGTATGACTTTAGGAAATGGAAGTAGCAATTTAAACTTCAAAGCCCTCGTAAATCAAAAAGTTTCTCAGGGAGAACTTTCTAAAATAATTACTAAAATACGTGTAGAACAACCTAAGACAACTTGGGAACAGATCAAAAGTGTACTTGCTGAGAATCTTGGTTTATGGACAAAAATTAAAGTCAATGAACGTCAAGAAAAATCTATGTTCCAGGCTTATGAGAATAGTTTTATCAAACATGTAAACGCAACAGAAAAAAGCCTGTATGCGAATGACGAAAAACTAGTAGCTGAAGCTGTCAAAACATTAAATGAAGTCGCTAATATTTCATGGGCTTCTGGTAATCACTCTGCAGGTTACGTTCCTGTTTATGCAATCGGAGCTGGTTCTGAACTATTTACTCACAAAATGGAAAACACGGATATTCCTAAGAAAATCGCACAGGCTGCGGAATTAAGCTTATAATAAGCAACAAAAATGCGGGGGTAATCAAAAATGATTACCCCCGCATTTTTATTTTAAATCTTCATCTATTTATCATGCTGTTTATGCATTTGTTTTTTCTCACTTTTAATATTTAAAAATTCGACTAAAACAGAAAAAGCCATTGCAAAATAAATATAGCCTTTTGGAATATGCTGATCAAATGCTTCTGCTGTCAGCGATACCCCGATCAAAAGAAGAAAAGACAAAGCCAGCATTTTCACGGAAGGATAATTATTGACAAATTTACTGATCTGCTCGGAGGATAGTAACATGATAACAACAGCAATAATTACTGCCGCAACCATCACTCCTATTTGATCGACCATACCAACTGCAGTGATCACAGAGTCCAATGAAAAAACAATATCTAAGATTAATATCTGAAAAATTGTACTTAAAAAAGTTACGCCCTTTTTATTGACTGTATGTTCTTCTGTATGCCCGTCCATTTTATGATGTATCTCGGTCGTACTTTTATAAATTAAAAATAGACCTCCAATAAATAGAATCAGATCCCTACCTGACAATTCGAGATAACGAGACCAGTCCGGATTGTTGATACCAAAAGTAGTTGCAAGATTAATAAATGGTTCCGTCAAAGACATGATCCATTTAATTGAAAATAACAGAAGCACACGAGTCACTAATGCCAACATCAAACCTAACTGACGGGCTTTCTTTTGCTGTTCGGCAGGGAGTTTACCGCTAAGAATAGAGATAAAAACAATATTATCTATTCCGAGCACGACTTCCAGTACTGTCAATGTCAGTAGTGAAATCCAAATCTGTGGGTCTGAGATCCATTCCATAAAATATGTTGAGGGTTTTTATAAATTAAATTATTTATAATGTGCTAATGAAAAAACATGGGGACTAAACCGGGTTAATCTTCCCTGGCTATTTAAAAAATCTAGGCTGATGACAAAACAATATCCAGCTATTTCACCACCTAATTTTTCAATCAATTTACTTGCAGCCACTACAGTGCCACCTGTAGCCAGCAAGTCATCATGGATCAGGATTCTACTACCTTTTGGAAAGGCATCTTCATGCATTTCTATAGTCGCCTGCCCATATTCAAGAGCATAAGACTCTGAAATTGTATGAAAGGGTAATTTGCCCTGCTTACGGATGGGAACAAAAGGAATCTTCAAACGATTGGCCAACATCATTCCAAACAGAAAACCTCTGCTCTCAATACCAGCAACAGCATCAAGTTTACAATCCTTTACCTGTTCTACAAAAGCATCAACCATCTCTTCACACAGCTGCGCATTTTGCAGTAACGGTGTAATATCCTTAAAAACAATTCCAGGTTTAGGGAAATCATATACATCCCGAATAATATGTTTTAATTTTTCTTCAAGCATCTTTAAAAGATTAAATACGGAGCAAGTTTACGCAAAAAATCATCATCTAATAAGATGACCTTTTTTAAATCTTCCAAATTACGAAAATGACCATGTTGATTTCTGTAATTGACGATTGCAGTACCTTGCTTAAAACTAATATAAGGATGTTTAGACAAAGACTTTACATCCAGCTCGTTAATTGTTAATTTTGAAACTGCATGATGAGGACTAATCTTTAGAAAAGGAAGTATGGCATCAAATGTTTCAACAGGCAGCCCATAAATCTCTTTAATCTGATCAACAGATACAAAGCCACCCAGAGACTCTCTATATTTCACAATCCTTTTGGCAAAAGTTGAACCGATACCTCTTAGCGCTATAAAAGCAGTAGTATCCGCATTGTTTATCTCGACCTCTAATGGTTTTAATTTATTTTCAGCATTATTTGTAAACCAACCTGCACTATTTTTTTCTATATTTTGAACCTGATTTTTAACTGTCGTTGGTGCAATTTCAATATAATTTTCCAATTGCTTAAATTTAGCCGGAGAGATAGAATAGATCTTAGCTAAATCTTCCTTTTTATAAAATCGGCCTCCTTTTTCTCTATAATTGAGTATAACCTGAACCTGTTTCTCTTTCAATCCCAGTTTTATCCAGCCTGCTTTATCCAAACGATTGGGATCAAATCGAAATAAACTACCTTCACCCCCTTTATCATAAGTATCTTTATCCCTATGATCCCCTAAAGACCGATAATCATTCGATTGACCAACACCTGTTGTATCATTTTCAACAGATGTAAAAGCCTGAATATTGTAACTTTCTAAATTTAAGTCGGATTTACTAAAAAAATTGGCTATAAAAGGAAAACTGAACAGGAATAGCATCAATATACTCAGTACAAAGAATCCATTCTGTTCAATTCTTGAGAACTTGAAGTATTTAAAAAACTGACGTAGCACAATAATTTAGTTTTCATTTAAAATACATAAAATTTAAATAAAACAAAACTAAATAATCTGAAAACCAGATAAATACTACATCAAAATACGTTATAAACTATTTTTATCAACTTTTTCTACTTTACTATCGTTCTTTAAAGTTTTAGAAATAGCATCAAATGGCCTTGAGACAACCTCATCACCTTTTTTAAGACCCGATAAAATTATAATATTTTTATCGTCCTGAATGCCTGTTTTCACAACGGTTTGTTTAACCAGTCCATTGTTAAAGACAAATACATATTCTTTCAAACTGTCTGTGCTTAAACTATCTGCTCCTGTACCATTTCTTATGGTAACAGATTGTATCGGAATAGCCAACCCCTTCTGATGTTTAGTAAAGATCTGTACTGTTGCAGATAAACCTGGTTTAAAAGGAGAGGCACTATTCTCCTTAATTAAATCCTCATAAGAGCTCAATTGTATACGCACTTTGACATTAAAGTTTGTAACCTGCTCGGTTGATGAACCAGCAGTCACTGTAGCAATATTTTTAGATGAAGAAGCAATTTCAGTAACGATACCTTTAAATTTACGATCTTGATAAGCGTCAACTTCAATCTCTGCTTCGTTTCCTACACGGACACGATTAATATCATTTTCATTCACATCTACATTGACCTCCATAGCGTCCATATTGGCAATACGCATGATTTCTGTACCCGCCATCTGTGCCGTTCCAACAACACGCTCGCCTAACTCAATAGATAATAATGACACGACACCGTCACTTGGCGAATAAATTGTAGTACGATCTAAATTATCTTTTGCTTCTTTGACAGTTGCTTGAGATTGGTCTATACCAAATTTCGTAGATAATACAGTCTGTCTTTGTGCTTCAATAGCTGCTAAAGTTGAGTAGTATTCTGCCGAGCTTTTGTCCATTTCAGCTGCTGAGATTACTCTTTTGTTAAACAATTCAAGATTTCTCTTGTAAGTTGCTTCAACATTACTAAAATTAGCTTGTTGCTGTTTTAATTGTTGTTGTGCAGCTGCCAGATTTGCTTTCTGAGAATTCAAAGTCGCAATAGACCGTTCATAACCCGATTGCAAGATATCAGGTTTTATACGACAGAGAACTTGTCCCTTTTTCACTAAATCACCTTCTTTAATATTTAGTTCCACAACTTCACCAGATACCTCAGAACTCAATTTAACTTCAAATTCTGGTTGAATTTTACCACTTGCAGAAACCAGCTCATTGATATTCATTTCCTTTACAGGATCTACAGCAACTTTAACGATATCCCCTTTTCCGAACCATCCCAATTTGCTGCCAACTAAAACCAATATTAATAGAACAACTGCACTTATTAATATGATTTTTGGTAATTTACTTTTCTTTTTAGCCATTTCAGATTTTCATTAAGGGGTTATTTAATATCAAATTTAATTGGATTTCCAACATAATAATCAATTATTTTATCTTTAAAGATCATATTATACTTTGCTTGGATTAAATCAAATTCAGCTTTATTTCTATTTGTTTGTGCGGTAAACAGTTCAATACCATTCGCCATACCTATATCATAGCGTTCTTTGATCACTTGAAATGCATCTGTCGCACTACTAAAAGCAGCTAAACTAGATTGATAACGCTGTGCTGCGGCAGAAAGGTCTAAAACAGCCTGATTAACGGTTTTATTTAAATTTGTTTCTAAAAGCTGTTGACTGGTTTCTGCCAATTCTAGATTAATCTTAGCTTTTGATACATTTATTCGGTTTTTATTATTGTCAAAAATTGGTACCGACAAAGTCAGTCCTGCCCCAAATGATTTATTTTGATTAAACTGGTCACCAAAAGGAAGATAATCTCCGGTAATTAAATTTCTTCCTTTGGAAGAATAATTGGTACCATAACTCACTCCTAATGAAAGAGAAGGATAATAGCCTCCTTTGGCAATATCAATTTGTTTTAATGCTACTTCCTTATCTAATTGAGCCTTCTTTACCTCTGGATTGAAACTTTTAGCTTTTTCAAAGACATTAACTGCCGAATATTGACCTAGCACATAGTCCACCGCTTCTACTTCTGGTTTAACCAATTTCAACTCTGCTTGTGGAGACATCTCCATCAATTGTTTCAATGTCAATAAAGAAGATTCATAGGCATTTCTAGCATTGACCAAATTAAGCTCATCCGTGGCAACTTGATTTTTAGATTGAGAAAGATCTGCCAAAGTTTTATTACCTACTTGAAATTGGATGGAATCATTTTTCACCTGCTCTTTGGATAAAAGAATCTGCTGTTGGCTCGCAATCGTCAATTCACTGTTTGTGATTGCTTCCAAATAATTAACCAATACAGATAACATCAAATCATATTTTATCTTTTCAATTTGCGTAGCGGACGACTCTAATAGTAATTTATTAGCTTTGATTTGGTTGATCTTCTGAAAACCTTGAAAAATGGTTACATTAGAACTCACAGAAGCGCTAGATGTCCTCGTCCATTCATTTCCTGTGATCACAGTACCCGATACTTGGTCAAATGCAAATCCATTATTAAATCGCTGATTCACACCTAGGCTCAAATCGGGATACAAATTGGATTTTGCCTGATAGACGTCCTGCGCCGCTAAATCTTTATTTAAACTAGCCTGCTTGACCTGCAGGTTTCTTTCTAAAGTAATTCGAATAGCTTCCTCTACGGTTATTTGTCCTTGTCCAAACCCCGCATACCCCATCAAGGAAAACATGATGGTCATAAAAGCCATTTTCTTATAATTTTTTCTATCGTCCATAGTAAGAACCTAATAGTTTTAATATTTTTGCTAAAATAAAAATGTATGTATCTCGTTAAAGCACCTTTCTTTCTTAAATTATTATATCCAAAATCAATCTGGAATAAATCAAGGAAAGAAAACAAAATTTACCTCACTTTTGATGATGGTCCTATTCCGGAATTAACTCCATTTGTTTTAGATACTTTAAAACAGTACAACATCAAAGCGACTTTTTTTTGCGTAGGTGAAAATATTAAAAAAAATCCACATTTATTCGAAAGAATTTTGTCTGAAGGCCATCAAGTCGGAAATCATACTTACAATCATTTAAAAGGCTGGAAAACTGACGATGCTAAGTATCTCGAAAACATCCGACAGTGTCAAGAGCTTACCAAAAGTAAGCTATTTCGCCCTCCATATGGAAGAGCTAAAAAATCTCAATTAAAAGAACTCTATTCTGCATATGAAATTATCATGTGGGATGTTCTAACTGGTGATTTTGACCTCTCACTTTCGCCCGAACAATGTTTAAAAAATGCAATTAAAAATACCGAAAATGGATCAATTATCGTTTTTCACGACAACATAAAAGCAATACCTCGTGTAGAATATGCACTTCCTAAAACTATAGCTTATCTATTAGAAAAAAACTACCGATTCGAAGTGTTATGATTTGCTTTTTCCAGTACTTTTAGTTCATAGTATTGTGCACTACTAACACTAAAATATCCAAGTGCACCATTAGATATATTAGATATCGGATTCGAGGGAGCTGCAGAACCTGGGTTTAACCCTTTAATATTGGACCAATATGTGTATACATCCTTGGCGATACATTGTCTCAAAACTTGAATTTCGTCTCCAACTTTTATGTCTTCATCTTCATTACTTATTTCATGCTCAACAAATAATCCATCATTAAATTTATCACTAAATACATCGCTAAATTTGAATTCCTCATCATTCAATTTCAACTTATACTTGTAATAGTTTTCTTGATTAGCCGGATCATTAAAACCAAATGAAGCATATATATATTCATCATTAAATCTTTTTTTACGAACTAAACCGATGGAATCTACAGCTACATATTTAGGCATAATACAGGTTGACTCAAAATGGCTTCCATCAGACATTGTAACTGATAAGGCATATCGATCACCTTCTTTGAGAGTCATTCTATCAATGATATAGCTACCATTATTCCTATCAGCAAATTGATAAGAACGGCCACTGCTCATATTTGTTACCTGCACATGCGCCCCTAGCACCGGATCGTTAGGTGATGTATTCGAAAAGTCGACAACACGATTAATGGAGATGATTTGTGATACATTTGCATTATGCAGATCTCCGACAATAACATATTTACCGACTACAGCATCTAACTCTAAATCTATTTTATCTTCACATGAACTTAAAAATACGGCCGTTACCAACACGATACAATTAAAAACAGTTTTTATATTCATCACAATAATTTATTTATTCATTAATAATCAGTTTTTATAGATCAGCACGCTAATGTTTGTTTTGATGATTTAACTTCTTGAGTACCTATCAGTATCTTACTTTTAAAATCATTAAAATTTAAAATTCCAGGTCACAGAAGGAATTATACCGAATAAAGCGATTCGATAAGCCTCCGTAATATTAGCATTATCCTCATTCTCTCTAAAATCAATTAAGTACGCGTTTTTTCTGTTGTATGCATTATATAGCCCAAAAGACCACGATGAGGAATACCTTTTATTAAGCTTGGCACCTGGATCGTAAGTTGCAGATACATCAAGACGGTGATAATTAGGCATCCGATAACTATTGCGATCTGTATAATAAAACAAGGTTTTACCGTCTACCTGATATTTTCCAGAAGGAAAAGTAACCGCATCACCTGTGTAGTAAACAAATGTAGAGCCCAAAGTCCATTTATCTGTCAGCTTATACATTGCTACTAAAGCGACATTATGAGTTTTATCTTGTCTGGCATTGAACCATGCTCCATTATTAATCTGATCAAATTGACGCTCACTTTTCGATAGCGTATAGCTCAACCATCCTGTTAATTTTCCTTTATTTTTTTTCACAAACCATTCTACGCCATAAGCTCTTCCTTTACCGAATAATAATTCTCCATCCAACATTTCGTTTGCCTGTAAGTCAGCACCATTCTTAAAATCAATCTGGTTTTGCAGATCTTTGTAATAAGCTTCTACCGAAGCTTCATATTTTGCATTTTCAAAATTCTGAAAATAACCTAGTGATACTTGATTTGCTAACTGTGGTTTGATATTATTGGAACTTAAAACAAATTGATCTGTTGGAAGGCTTGATGTTGTATTCGTCAGCTGATGCAAGTTTTGAGAATTACGATTTAAGGATGCCTTTATACTTTGATTGTCATTGAACATATAATTTAATGACAATCGTGGTTCTACAGTGAGGTAATTTTGAATTATCTGATTTTTCTCATAAATAGTTTTCTCTGTGGCATTTCCATCGGCATCAAAACTATAGATTGTACCTGGCCCTAACATACTATAGTTATTAACACGTATACCGTACAATGCTTTAAATTTATCTGATATAGACCATTCATCTGACACGTAAACAGCCGTCTCCAACCCTTTTCTTGGTTCGATCTCAATTGTGTTTACTGCGGATCCCTCTCCCCCAAAAAGACTGGCAGGACGAATTGTCTGAACAGATGCTTGAACTCCAAACCGGATCTGATGATCATTATTAGGATAATATTGAAAATCTTGTTTAAAATTTAAATTTTCAATCTTTGAAGTGATTTTGAAGTTTGAATTATCTTCAATATTCACGTTGTAATTAAAATCGCTATAGATAAATGTCGTGTTACTAAAGAGCTTATTAGTCCAAACGTGATTCCAGCGTATCGTACCAGTCGCATTACCCCAATTAAAATCAAACAAATCACTATAAGCCATTGCATCTTTTCCAAAGTAACCAGATAGAAACAAGGAATTCTTATTATCAAAACGATAATTTACTTTAGCATTCAGGTCATAGAAAAACAATTTGCTTTTGTTGACATCTTCATCCTTCGATAATTTAAGAAATAAATCGGCATAAGTTCGACGCCCACTAATCATAAAAGACCCTTTGTCTTTTACTATAGGTCCTTCCACTTTAAGTCTAGATGCGATTAAGCCCACACCTCCTTCTACACCAAACTCTTTGTTATTTCCATCAATCATACTGATGTCCATAACGGAGGAAACCTTACCTCCAAAATGTGCCGGCATACCACCTTTATAGAAATTTACATCTTTAATCGCATCAGAATTAAATGTAGAGAAAAAACCAAATAAATGTGACGCATTATATACCGCTGCTTCATCCAGTAGTATTAAGTTCTGATCACCTCCACCGCCACGCACATAAAAAGAACTGCTACCCTCTCCTCCACTTGTCACTCCTGGTAGCAATTGAATTGTTTTTAAAACGTCCTGCTCTCCAAAAACAACGGGAATATTTTTAATATCTTTTATTTCTAATTTGACCAAACCGGTTTGCACACCAGATACATTACCGATCTTACGTCTTCCTGATACCACAACTTCTTCCAGCTTTCTTCCTCCAGGGGTCATATCAATATTGAGTACACTATCCCGCTCAATCTGCAGATTAAAATTTTTTTCATCAAAGCCAACATAGGATACTGCAATAGTCTGACTTCCAGCCGGCAACTGAATGGAGTAGAAACCATAATTATTTGTTCTAGCAATTTGACTAGAATTCAAATCTCGAATCACAGCTCCAATAAGGGTTTCGCCATTTGCGGCATTCTTAATGTATCCAGAATATTGAAATTTGCCTTGAGCAAAAATTTGAGAAAAAAATAAAAAGAATAAGACAAAGAAGGCAGGTCTAAGAGATCGTAACATTATTTTGATTTAGTGTTTACCAAAGATAAAAAAAGCCTTGTGGTTAGCAAGGCTTTGTGTCATAAGTTTATAATTAATTAATAAAGATTTTGGAAAACAAAATTAAATCATTTATTCATAATAGCCAATTATTTATTAATTTTTTACAAAAGTATCTTTTTTTATAAAGAACTCATTGAAAAATGCCATCTGATAAATGATTGATTTAGACCAATAATCCCAGTTATGGGCACCTGACCGGGTAATGAATGTATGTGGAATATTGTTGTAATCTAATTTATCATGAATTGCCAGATTTACTTTATAGAAAAAATCTTCCTTACCACAATCTATGATCAGATCCAGTTTATTGGGTTCAAGCAAATGAACCAGATTGATAACTGATTTGTTTTCCCATTCAACAGGATGAGTCACATAGCTACCGATTCTACTTTTGATATTCCAATTCATAGGAAAAGGACGAATATCCAATCCACCAGAGGTACTTCCGGCGGCACCGTATATATCCTGATGATTAAGCGCTAATGTCATGGCTCCATGTCCTCCCATGCTCAATCCTGTTATTGCTCGTCCTGATCGATCTTTCTTTGTTGAATAATTAGCATCAATGTGAGTTATTAATTCTTGACTAACAAAAGTATCATACTGATAATTTTGATCACCTTTTACGTCCCAATACCAGCTATCAAATCCTCCATCAGGACAGACAACTATGTATTGATAGTTATCAACAAGCTTTTTTACAGCAGGAACATTATTTACCCAATTATCATAACGGCCACCAAAACCATGAAGTAGATAAAGCACGGGATATTGATTTTTCTTCTCATATTTTTCAGGAAGGACTACGACAGCCTTTATTCCCTTTAGCATACTTTTACTATTGATCGTTAATGTATCTACAATTGCGGCATGACCTTTAAAAAGAAATAAAAAAAATAGTGCCACTAACAAATATTTGAGTTTCATGTTCATTGTATTATAATTTTTCAAAAAAATAAAGTGATGATTTAAGTCCAAACGGACGTTCACTGATGGTATAAAATCCTTCTCCGTTTAATCCAAAAGTAATAGCTTCCCCTTGCGGTTCAATCTGATAAGGAATTAATGTGGGTTTCCTAGACAAAACCTGTTCAATTGACTCAGTCCGATTTCTAGTCCAATAAAATATTTGCGTTAAGTTTTTAATTAATATCGCACTACCTGTAGGACTGATATTTGCGGAAGTTGTAAAAGTAAATGGCAATGTTTGAACCGGTGTCAATAGGCTGAAATTCTTTTTCACATTATTAAATATTGAAGCGCTATAAACTGTTGATTGAAAATCTCTTTTCGAAATCACATAAAGCTGATGATCTACGGGATCAACAAATAAAGCTTCTGCATCTCGAGGTCCATTCTTATATCGCAACGTAACGGTACGGATTGTTTTCTTCGGAATATGAATTAGCGTATCTTCTTGCTGATATGTTGGTTCAGGAAATATGTGAAGTTTAATATTTTCACGTTCAGCCTTATTATCACCAATATCTGCCAAAATTAAAAATGAATTTCCATTGATGATCACACGCGCGATATCTTCACAGTCCTTTACAGCAACGGATTCCAGTTCATATGTACATAACAACCTACATTTCTTATCGATCAAATAAATCCGCGCCTCATCTCCACTATCATTGTGCACCCAAAAACAGGATGATTGTTTCGCACTGATAATTCCAGACAATTCATTTAATTTCTTATCAGAAATCTCACCTAACGCTACCTGCGATTTAAAAAGAGGTTTACTGGTTTGGGTAAATGCAATATGAAATTGTAAAAACAAAAAGGAAAAAACAATAACTTTGTTTAATAGGTTCATGCGTTAAAAATACAATATTTTTTAATCAAACAACGTTTTCTATTTACAAATGAAGCATATGATCAAATTTTCAACTCTACTCTGTTTACCTCTTACAGCATTTAGTTTAACATCTTTGGCGCAAACAAATGATTTTACAATTAAAATGAAAAGTGGTATCCAGAAAGAGCAGGCATTGCAGGTAAAATATTATAATAGTGCAGATTGGGAACCTTTTTATGCTAAAATAGAATCTTTCTCCTACGATCCCAATTATAGTTATGAACTGCGAATTAGAAGAACAAAAGTAGCAAATTCAGTTCCTAATAAACCTAGTTATCGTTATACTCTCCTGAATACAGTACAAAAATCTCAGGTAAACTCGGAGAAAATAATCTTAGAAATTAATGATAAATGGGTAGACTGCCAGGGTGTAGGACAAATGAAGTGCCTACAGGTGAGGTCTACTCCCAAAGATGATTGGGAATATTTTCACAGTCATATAAACGGATTTGATTACGAAGAAGGTTATATTTATAAATTAATAGTGAAGCGTACCAAAATCGAAAATCCGCCACAAGATGCTTCAGCTTATCACTATGATCTTGTAAAAATTGTGACGAAAACAGCAAGTAAAAACAAAAGGTCTTTACCAACAGCAGCAGTATTCTTATCAAGACATAAGTGGAAATTGATTAGTTTAAATGGAAAAGATGTAGCTAAATATAATGCTCACCTACTTTTTGATGCTGAAAAGGGCCGGATATCAGGAAACTCGAGCTGTAATAATTTCTTTGGACCATTTATCATAACTAGTAATACGATTGAATTTCCAAATATAGGAACCACAATGCGGGCATGTATGGGTGATAATATTGAATCTGACTTATATCAAGTCCTTGAAAATAGGGAACTTCATTACGATATAGCGGAGCAGACGTTTAATCTGTATATTAAAAATAAACACGTTGCTATTTTCGGCCTGACAGAAAAATAAGTCTTCAATATATGCTCTTTACAAAAACAAATATGTAGGATGATGTGTTTTACAATAAAAAGATCGAAATTATGTCATATACAAAATTCACAAAACTGCATCAGCAGAGTAACTTGCTGATTTTAGGAAATGTCTGGGATGCACATAGTGCTAAAATAGCGGCCTCTGCCGGATTTCAGGCCTTAGGTACCTCCAGTCATGCAATTGCTAATTCACTTGGCTATGCCGATGGAGAGCAAATACCTGTGAATGAGTTATTATTTGTCGTCGAAAGAATAGTGAAATCCGTAAAAATACCTGTTTCTGTCGATTTTGAATCTGGTTATTCAGACAACCCATTTGAAGTTGCCAAATATGTAACACAGCTTTCTGAAATGGGCGTTGTAGGAATCAATTTGGAGGACGGAAAGGTGGTTAAGTCTGGACGCAAGCTTGGTAAAACAGGTATTTTAACAGAAAAAATTGAAGCCATTAAATCGAGCACTAAAAACATATTTATCAATGCTAGAATTGATACCTTTACCACTAAGCATGAAAATGCGCTCGAAGAAACCATTAAAAGAGCTAAAATTTATGAAGAGGCAGGTGCCGATGGTTTATTTGTACCACTAGCAGAAAGTAAAACAGATATTGAAAAAATTGTTAATTCAACACGTTTACCGCTTAATTTATTTCTAACGGATAAACTCGCAAAACCCGCTGTATTAGCAGAACTAGGTGTGAAAAGACTGAGCCATGGTGCAAAAATTTACGAATATTTAGTCGCTCAAAATACGAAACTATTTCATGATTTTTTGGCCAATCCAAAACTTCCTAAATGATATTTTATAAAAGCCATTTATCTTAGTAAAATGGCTTTTATAATTTTACTCCTCACTCAACTGCTGTAATGCTTCTTTAAATTTAGTTGACTTAAAGTTCATTCCCCCTACATGTTTATTTACCAGTACCCCTTTTCTATCCAGAATAATTGTTGTTGGTATAGATTTCGTTTGCAGATCCAATGGTAGCTCTGTTTTAATACGGTATACTGGAATACTATACTTTCTTTTTTTCATAAAATTTCCTCCTTTAACTGCATTGCCGTCCATATCTACTGCCATGAAAATGATATTCCTATTTTCCCTCATGTCGAGATATAGTTGATTCAGTCCCGGCATCTCAGCTAAACAGGGTATACACCATTTTGCCCAATAATTGATCACAACAACCTTGCCTTTCAGATTGCTTAAATTGATATCTTCACCATCACTATTTTCAAATAAAACATCATAATCTTGCTGCAATCTTGCTGAATAATCTTTTATATTGATGGAAACAATAAAGGAGAAACAGAATAATCCGATCACCGAAATTAACCATCCTATATTTTTTTTACAAACTCGCATAACATCACCCGTAGTCCAATCTCAAAAATAGAATTTTTTATCAACTTTTATGATAGGCCTAACTAAATACTAACCTCACAATCAAAAGATTAATAAAACAAAAGATAACCCTTTGCTATATTCCTTAAAATGTTAATCTTATTTTAATATATAATCGCTATATTCATTTAAACAAACTGATACATGATCAAAAATAATCAGCTTACAACTAACATATCAAACAAATATGCTTACAATAAACAATTACGAAGATTATAAATCCTATGAAGGAAAGCTTTTGGGATTATCAGAATGGCACAAAATTGATCAGCAACAGATCAACAGTTTTGCTGATGCTACTCTAGACCATCAATGGATTCACGTCGATAAAGAAAAAGCCGAATCCGAAGGACCTTTCAAATCTACTATTGCTCATGGATACTTAACGCTTTCACTCATTCCTTACCTTTGGAAGCAGATTGCTGAGGTTAGAAATGTAAAAATGGAGATTAATTACGGTATTGAAAATCTAAAATTTGGTCAAGCTGTTTTAGTTGATAGTGAAGTTCAGTTGCAAGCAAAAGTAAAATCTGTGAACAATTTAAGGGGTGTTATAAAAGTTATTATCGAAGCTACATTATTGATTAAAGATAATGCTAAACCTGCATATGTAGGTGATGTTATATTCCTTTATCACTTCATGTAGTAAATATACAAAGCATCCATGTTCATATAATTGGACATGGATGCTTTGTATATTTAAGAAAAGCTAAGCGGGAGATACCATATTCCGCTTAAGTTTTTTATACATACTTTTAAGCGACGGAGATAAAAAAATAACAATCAAAATACTAATGCTGATGAGTGACATCAATTCATAATAATCCATAGCAAAACGTACAAAAGCCTGATTTTTGACACGTTCTGTCACCAATTTGACTGCTGTTGCATGTTCATGAAACTGAAGACCATTTTTCAGCAACGTTGCACTTTCTTTTTCAAAATAACGCTGTAATATGATATTATTCTGCTGCAGATAGTCTTGAAAAACCATCTGATGTTGATTGGTGTCAAATAATTTGAAGAAATTTTGTAAACCGATACTACTGGTGTATCCCAAATACCGTATAGCCAGACAAACCGCTGCCGCAGAAACGGCCAAATGTGACTTTACACTCGCTATTGTAAATAAAATAGTTGGGACCATGATCAATCCAACCCCAAATCCGTGGAGCCATAAAGGAATCCAGAAATAATAATCATTCCCTTCGCTTTCAAAAGAAAAAAACATCACCTGATGGAAACTCAATAAAAAACAATAACCTAATATCCAGATCGACTTGACTGCTTTATGGGCAATAATCCAGTACATGGAAAATAACACCCCCATAATAATTCCTAAAATATTAAACCATTGCACATAGGATAAATGGATCGGATCTAATTTTAAAACCTGAGAAAAATATTGATTGGACACGGAAAGCGAAAATCGTTCGATATACATCATAAAAAGGATCAATAACCCTAAAAGTAAGCGTCGATTTTTAAAAATGGAAATATCAACATACACGCGTTTTAAAATCAACTGACGGATGATAAAGCAAATCAACAAAGCGATTCCCAACAACAATGCAACCTGCATATGCTGATCTGAAAACCAATACACTTCTTGTCCATACACCATCATGTAACCAAAGGCAATGATGACACCACTAAAATAGATACTACTTGGCCAGTCTAGTGAAAACAAAGGATAAGGCCTAATATGACGTATTGATTTCATCGAAAGCAGTATCATTAATAAGCCCGGCATAAAGGCTAATGCAGCATAGAGGTATAATACATCGAAATTAAAGTAATCAATAAACTCTGCAGTTACAAAACTATTGAAGGGGGAGCTGCAGAGCAACATTCCGAAGAAGATAGAATAGCTTACCTCCTTAGCTCGTTCACTATTTAACCTTGAAAAAATCATCGATATGGATAGGTTTACCGCACTGGCAAATAACATTCCCTGCAGAAAGCGCAATCCATAGACCCAGGTAATATCCGTAATTCGATACATCAGAAAACAATTCAGTATCTGTAATAAATTGAATATAACATAATACTGCTTTACTGGAAAAAAGAGGAAGAAACGTCTTTCTAAGATATAAAAGCCAACAAATCCGGCATAGAATAGAATTATCAAAAACTGAACATCACTGGGCTGACTGCCATAATAACCTGCAGTAACTTGAATATTGGCTCCAGGCAAAAAGAATAATACCATACTCGGCATTAAGCAGCTAAATAATATTAGCTTAATCAACCATTCCGGAACCCATTCCTTAAATATCTCTCTCACTACTTTTTATTTTTAGCAACAGATACATTTACGTTCATGCCGGAACGCAAAATTTGTTCACCCTGCTTCTTTTCCAATTCAATTCGCACTGGAACACGTTGGACTATTTTAACAAAGTTTCCAGTTGCATTATCGGGAGGTAATAAAGAAAAAGAAGAGCCTGTGGCAGGGGAAATTGAAATAATTTTCCCTTTAAAGACTTGATCGGGATAAGCATCAGCGATCACCTCTACCGAATCTTGAATACGCAGATAGCGCAATTGGGTTTCTTTAAAATTTGCAGTCACCCAAGTCGGTGTCTCAGCATTAACAATAAATCCCAATACTTCACCAGCATTGACCATCTGCCCCTCTTCAATACTCCGTTTACCGATCATACCGTCATAAGGAGCACGAACCACTGTGTATCCTACATCCAGATTTTTTCTCCCAGCAGCCGCAGATAGTCTATTCTTTTCTGCACTGACTACTGTTTTTTGTACTTCGACATCTCTCACCCGCTCTTGCGAAGCTTCCAATTTATGCTGAAGTGCAGCCAATTCACTTTTATAAACGTCTAAAGTCGCTTTGACATCTTCCATTTGCTGGGCTGTGGCAGATTTTTCTTCGTAAAGAAATTTATATCGGTCATACTCGAGCTGTTGCTTCGTTACCCTAGCCTCATTGGCGGCAATAGATTTCCTTAAAGATTCGTGCTCCTCCATCAAGATCTGCTTCTGACTGCTCAATACGTTCATTTCAGCATGCTCTTTATATACAGAAGCATTAGCTTGATCGGCCTCGTATTTATATTCACGTTGATCAATAATCAGCAACGTATCACCACGTTTTACAAATTGATGATCGTGGTAATGCACAGAGACAATATACCCTCCCACTCGGGAGATAATAGGATTGATATATCGCGATACCTGGGCATCATTTGTGTAAGCATAGTTTAACCGAATCCATAATGTGCGTCCTCCCCAGAACAATAATGCACATAGGACAAGAGCTGCGATCCAGTTTGTTAATTTTGTCAACTTAGCATCGGTCAATGACCAACGAGATTTGGGTTTCATTAAATAGTACCTTTTAAGAATTCAATAAAATAATAGTGTTTTTGTATTGCTATTTTAGCAGTTTCGAGTTCAAATAATGTTTTTAGGTGCTCCATGTCTGCGTCTAACAGATCTGTGACAAGAGCTGATGATTTAAAATAACGGTTTTTGATAATACGCGCATTTTCTTTGGCAAGACCTGCATTCTTCAGGCAAACATCTTGTTGTACGCAAGCTAATTTATAATCCAGATGTGCTTGTAAAAGTTGATGTTGCATATTCTCTTCTTCTAGATGGTGCTTTACTTCTTCTCTATCCAATGCAACTTGCGCAATTCTTACGAGATTTTTATTCCGATAAACAGCTGAAATTGGGATCTTCAATTTGAGACCGACAATTCCTAAATTATACCAACTATCATTATATGGGTATAGAAATATCTGTGGATTGGCAAAGGTAAAATTACCGGCAAAACCAAGTTCAGGTAGATAATTTGCTTTAGATTGTTTAATTGCCAACTGTTTAATTTTTACTTCCTGCTCAGACTGCTGCAACACAAAAGCATGGTGTTTAGCAAAAGCCCAGGATTCATCATAACTATCAACCTTTACTATAAAATCATGTAGCACTGGAACGATTGTGGCATCGCCACCAATAATGAAATTTAATCTCTGATTGAATGCTTGAATATCATGGTCAATTTGAACCAGCAACAGTTCGCGTTTAGAAAGTTCCAGTTCCATACGCAATACATCACTGTGGAGTAAAACACCCGAAGTATATAAATTTTTTATCTCTTTTAACTGTGCTTTCTGATCGACAATATCTGATTCAATTAGGGTTTTATCCATATAAGATCTTTCTAGATCTAAGAAGAGATTACAGACATCCAATTTAATACGTGCTTTATCATTTACCCAAGCAATAGAAGCAAGCTCCTGTTCCAGTTTTCGGGATTCGATTTTCATTAAATCTTTATGCCCATTGTAAAGATTTAGATAAAAGTCAATTCCCGTATCATATAAATAATGAATGACATCGTGTTGACTTGGTTTGTTCAATAGTCCATGATCATAAACTGGCATATTGGTCGCATAACTGGCAGCACCGTGTAACGAAATTTCGGGGAGTAATTCCATTCGCTGTTGCTGGATCGCCAATTTACTTTCTTCAATCTGCAAATAGGACGTTTCTATTTGCTTGGAATTCAGCAATGCCTTACTGATTATATCTTCTAAAGATGTTCGTAACGTATCAGAAGCCTGTACTTCTGAAATAGCAGATAACAACAACCCAATTGTTAGCACCTGCTTTACCATGCTGGTAATAAATATCACTTTCGTTTTTATAAAAATTTTGCGTTGCAAACATAGAGACTATTTGGATAAATAATTTCTTCACAATTGCCAATATATTATGCATAAAAGACAAAATCAAATAAATGATATACCAAACAACTCAATTAAGACACGTTATAAAAACATAATAATTCTGCTAATGAAAATTAAATTCTATAATAGAAATATATTTACAAGTCATATTGTCTTTTTTTCTAATATAAAGCCCATATGACGTAAAAAAGGTCTACTGAATAACGGTAATGTATTCAGCAGACCTTTTCCTTATGGTATCATATATTTTTTAGCCAGACCCAACCGTAAAAACCTAACTTATTCCTTGGCTGGCTATAATAAAACAGTTATAATTTAAGAACAGATTTTAATCAAAATCAAAGAAATCTGAAAGAAATGATTTCTTCTTTTTAGGATATTGTTGATGTTTATTATGGTCATCACGGTGACCCTCACGGTAATGTTCACGATAATCGGATCTTTCCCTATTGCTATGCTCTGTACGGAGCGATCGATCTTCATAAGTATTTGAAGATACTTTGTTTTGCTCAGCGGCATAAGACATCAGCTTATCAAGTTCTCCTTTATCCAACCAGACACCTCTACAAATAGGGCAATAATCAATTTCAACCTGATGACGCTCTGTCATCAATAAAGTTTCGTTGCAATTTGGACATTTCATATTTTTCTATTTCTAATTTTTCAATTAATTAAATAGCAATTTACTGAAATTAAGGTTGTGTTCTAGCAACGATGTCCGACATTTCACATTATTTAACAGGATATTTCATTTTGATATAAAAATAGCAGTTATCCGCTGCATTTAGTGTCATTGATATTTTTATATCGTTATCAAAATTTCAAGAATAACATGTCTTTTACTTTACAATACCTTTAAAAATGTTCTAAAAAAAGAGAGAAATAAAGCATATCTTTGCAACATGATTAATGTATCCAATTAATCATCCAATTGAAACAAACACCTACCTTTCAATACATTACAACATAAACAAAACAACACTGTAAACTATTTGTAAATTAATTCTTTGTAACACAAATGTTTACAAAAATATCAAGTAATCCATTTGGATTACTTAAGTTAATTATTCACCTTTGAACTGTCGATAGTTCAGAAGTGCAGAAGCTGAGCAAATATCTAAAGAAATTTTAAGCCTGATCGGGGGCGGAGGCTGCACTCCTCTAAACCTGATCAGGTTTTATTATTTAACGTCAAAATTATGAAGCTTGACAAATTACTTATCGAAAAATCAATCTACCCTTTAGATTGGAATCCTAATGATCCTAATGGATATAATGAATGGATGAAAATGATTTCTGAAGAAAACAGAAAATCAGCAGACAAAAAAACAATTCAAGGTTTTGTAAAACCCGAACCTCGGTTCATTAGCGAAATCATCCGTGAGTCTCTTATTGATGATCTCATAGGAATGAACCATTCTCTTTATTGTGCGGAAGTAATTCTTTATAAACAACGATGAACATAGCGATCCCCTACTCTATTAAAAGAAAGCTCTGTAACAAGAGAGCTAAAAAGCGCAAAATTGATCTGTACAAGGGAAAGGTAAATCAAATATTGATTTTGGGTCAGGCTGAATATCAAGGACGGAACTACACATCAATTGCTGATTTAACAGCAGTTTTTTATAATAATTAAATAAGCTTATTTCTCTTGAAAAATTAGATAAATCATAAGAATAGCAAAGAAAACACCTTGTACAATTACAGAAACAGATTTGATTTTTGATGAAGTAGACATATCATCTCTAATATCAGATTTCAGAGATCTATATCCAAGGTAAGCCAAAAATAAAAAGAAAATTATAAAACCAATTCGCTCTAAAATATACATGGGGCAATATTAAAGAAAAGAAACCAAATGGAAAACAAGCTAACTAATTTTCGATTGCTGGGTACTGATGTTTTCCTTCAAGATTACGAAGAAGGAAGGGGTAAAATCATATTGTCTAATGATGATTACGATTACAACCTATCATACTACTGGGGATCAATGGGACAAGGGTATGACCTTAAAAAGTTTCTTTTAAAAACGAATGACGGCTACTTGATTAATAAGCTTGGAGATAGAGACAATGAAGGTCCTATTGACATGAAAGCAACTATGGTAAATGTTCGATCAGCTATTAAAAAAGATACTGAATGGAAGTGGTACTTCTCACCAGAAGATGATAAGGAATTAAGATCAACCCTTAATAGCATCCAAAATACTGCTTTTGACCAAAATGATTTTATAAATCAAATGATGGCAATAAACCTTGAAAAATATTACCAAGGTGAGGATTTATACACTAATGGCAAAGAATACTTTACCGAGATGATAAATTACATTTCAACAGAGCCGTGGCATTTTATCGTTACTAAAACGCCTCAAAAAAATGTATGGTTATCTAAGTTCTTACCTAAACTAAGAGAATATCTAGGCAAAGAAAGCGAGATACAAGATGAATTATCTAAATCCGACAAAGGCGTCAAAAATGATCAATAGAATGACAAAGACACCTAGAGCAATAGGCCTAGTATACCAATAGGATGGTTCACCCATTCTTTTCAAAATATAGCCAACTACAATACAAAAGGTCGCAATTACTAATCCGGATACATGGTCATCGGTCATAATCAAAAATAGAAATAAAACATGGAAAACAACCTAGAAAACAAAGCAAAGTTCTTTGCCCTTTATTGGGGTCAAAAAGTTTTCAAATGGAATGATGCACCAATGAAAAGTAAAGTTGGGATTACTCACATGACTAAGCACCATTTACTTAATATGCATTTAGAGCTTAAATCAGTTTCATTGATTACTGATGAGGATTTTACTGAAATAATGTGGAATAGATTTCCCTTTCAACCTTCTTTTAAAAAAGGCAGAATATATCTAGAGCATCTTAATTGCACACAATGTGATTTTATTAGATCAAAAGGTTATGCAGTTCCCTTTATGGGGGCTTCTGTCGGTGAATTAATTAATATGGGCTGGTTAAAAATGGAAGGATCCCAAGATGAATCACCTAGTCCAAATAAAAGCGTCAAAAATGATCAGTAAAATAAGGAAGATACCAAATCCAATAAAACGAACATGCAATGAGTCATACTCTTTTGACCTTTTCAAATAAAAACCAAGCAGTACGCAAAAAACTGCAATAAACAAACTTGAAGTATGGGTTTCAGTCATTGTGAATGCTAAAATTAAATAAGATAAGATTTCATGAAGTAAGCTAGTGCAATTAATATACAGATTGAACTCCAAAAAAAGAGGATGAAATAGTTAGTTCTATAAGCAACGTGCTCTGCTTTCTTTTGAGGATTTTTCAAATCATTGATTGATAATGCTAATCCAAAGATGCCAACAACCATTAAAAAAATATAAAATTCAATATCCATTTCCAATGGATAAATATAGTAAACAAATGGAAAATAAACTATACAGACAGGTAAGCGTATCAGATCGCTTGCCTCAAACAGAGGGAAGATATTTAGTAAAGAGTCACGGTGAATGGTTTTCAGCTTCATATCTAGAGCAATTTAGCTTTAACGAAGAGATGCTGGACTGTAGCGGTGTTACTCATTGGCTTGAGGAAATAAGTCTACCTACGAATGAAGAAATTAGAAAGGAACGTGATGCATATTCTTATAGCAAGATATCAGGACTTTTTAGAGATGGCTGGAGATTTGGAATAAAATACATTTTGGAAAATCTGGAAGGGAAAAAATATGAGTAACGAAAAATTAATCCTAGATGCATGTTGTGGATCTCGAATGTTCTGGTTTGATAAAGAAAATCCGAATGTAGTTTTTCAAGATATCAGAGAAGAGAGCCATATTTTATGTGATGGTAGACCTCTTGAAATAAGTCCAGATGTTGTAGCTGATTTTAGAAACATGCCCTATCCAGACGAATCTTTTCAGATGGTAGTATTCGATCCCCCTCATTTAAAGAAGTTAGGTAAAGATACTTGGATGGCTAAAAAATACGGTGTTCTATTACCTACTTGGGAACTTGATATAAAGCTTGGATTTGACGAGTGCATGAGAGTTTTGAAATTCAACGGAACTTTAATTTTCAAATGGAACGAAGTTCAAATACCGATATCAAGAATTTTAGAACTAATCCCTTACAAGCCACTATTTGGTCATACATCGGGTAAAAATGGAAAAACTATTTGGATGGCATTTTTGAAAGAAGGAAAACATGAGTAAAATTAATTTGATTAAAGCTTTCATATCGAACGTTGAACAAGAAGGCGGAACATGTAATCTAACAGAAGATGAGATTATCACACTCATGAATGTTGTTAGAAGGCAAGATGCTTACGAAGCTAACCAGGGCATCAGTTTAAAGCGATTGGAATTCAATGAACGTGAAAAAGCATTTCATGAGCAATGGTTAAAAGAAAATATTCCCTCCCATGGAACTAATCATGGTAATGGAATATTACAAGATCTTTTCATCAGCTATGCTGAACAATCAAAACGAGAAGTTATCATACTGTCAAAACGTGAAAGAATGATAGTAGCGACAGCAATTCAATGGTTAGGATCAAATGTTGGAATGTGCTTCCTACAAGAAACTTTTAAAAAGATAGGTTACAGGCTGATTCCAATTGAAAATACAGACAGCGACAATCCCGATCTCAATCAACCACGCCCACAACTAAAGTTAGGATTATGAAGAATCAATACAGCCACCCAAACGCATTGAAAATTCAAGCAATCGAAATGGTTATTGGATTAGGGATACCTAGATACAAGACTGCTGAGATACTTGGATTAAACTCTCATACTGTAGAATGCTGGGTAAAGCTGTATGAAGGTGATCCAATTCTTGCAATGAAGGTAAGGCAAAGTAAAATAAACGACCCTGAAATAGTTGGGGATAAACTAATCAAATAACTATCAAATAAGAATATGAACAATTATAAACCAACAGCAAAAGGATATTTTTCGGGGATCGGAATCTTTGAAATAGGTCTTCAAGAAGCAGGATTAGATATAATTCAATCACTTGACATTGACAAGGGCGCTACCAAGATAATGAAAATGAATCCACAATACTTTAGTCATAAAGTAATAACAGAGGATATAAAGGATATGTTAGTCACACCACAAACAAAAACGGATATGGTGATAGGAACATACCCGTGTACTAAATATTCAGACATTGGTGATATCCACGGTGTGAGAACTGGAGACGAACTATACTTACACTTCTTTAGACATGTAGCAATAGAGTTGCCGGAAGCTTTTGTTTTGGAAAACGTCCCGGGCATGATGAAATTTCCGGTTGTTGTTGAAGCAATGACAAAGTTACCTCAATATTATGTGCAGGTATTCTGCCCAGTAAATGCGTTGAACTGGTTGCCTCAAGATCGTAAACGTGTAATTATCATTGGAACTAAAAAGCCTTTTAACATTGAAGCTCCCAATAGTGTCAGGACAAAAACAATTAAGGACATAATTGAGAAAGATCCGATCTTAAACATTCCACCAAATTTTTACGCTCGATTTAACGGAAACTATCGGGACAAACCAATAATTGTCGATCCAAACGACCGCAATTCATTTGCACCTTGTTGTGTGGCCCATTATTCTAAAGACCAGGGCACACGGGTTGTAAAGGATAGGAATTTTAAAAATGGGGTAAGACCATTTACCGTTCGTGAATATGCGAGACTGCAGGGTGTGCCAGATGATTTTATTTTTCCAACACATAAAGATGGTAGTGATATTAAAAAAAACTACATGTACATCGGAAATGGAGTACCAAGGGAAATGGGAATTTGGGCAGGAAGACAGCTAATGAAGTATTTTAACTAATCAAATAACCATCAAATGAACAATCTATTTACAAGCATAGCTCATACAAGAATATGTGACTTTCTAGATGATCTCAATGAAGGAAGAAAGAAGAAATTCAGCATAGAATACATTATCCATGAGCAAGGGCACTATATCTATTGTGCCGTCAATAAAGATAAAGAAGTTTATTTCACCGCTCTAACGGATACAGGGGAACTTCCAAAAGACATGGCCACTAATTGGAGAATATGGTCACAGATAAAAATGGACTTTAAAATCAAATAACCATCAAATAAGATTATGACACAAATGCTAAGCTCAAAAACATTAACCGCAAAGAAGTCGCATAGATGTGACTTCTGCGGTATGCCTATAGATATAGGGGAACAATACAATCGATCATTTAATGTAGGTGATTCAGCTTTTACGTGGAAGTCTCATATACATTGCGATAAGATAGTCGAAAAGATTATCGATTGGGATGATCTAGACGATGGCGGTTGCTCTTCGGATGATTTTTGGACACATGTCGCAGTTGAATGGGAGAAGATTAATAATAAAAGTTCAACTGGACAATCGTACAGGCAAATGCTTGATGAGGTCCGAAAACATCATAACATTTAAATAAAGGAGGTTTAAGATGAAATTTACACACGATTACGCGAATAGAGTTAAAGAACTAGAAGTGGTTTACATAGAATATCAAGACGGTGTACCTCATCAGGTTACCTGTTCTGATAATGGATACTGTGATCACTTCGACTTTTACAAGTCATGCTATGATGATGAGAACTTAATGTATTACCATTCTGGGGGCGGTGGATCAATTAGAGATCTTCAAGCGCCTACATACGTAGATGGATATAATGGAGCTTCATACTGGATGCATGAGTCAGCTTCTTTTAGTGATAAGTATAAACCAAAAAATATCACCAGACTAAAGAACCCATTACCGCTACGCAACAACATTATAGACCCTTTCAACGAAGAATTAAGTCATGAAGTATATGGCACCATAGACTATTGCAAATTTTGTGATAAATATTATGATGAAAACGGTTGTGATGATCACCATGTTTGGGACGAGGAAAACGGAGTTTTGAAATATATTGATGGAACGGAGGTAGAATAATGACAAAAGACGATAAACTACTGAAAGACTTCCTGAATGATCACATCGATTTTTATACACTCCGCAAAGTAGGATTCTTTCCTAAGGAGATGAAGAAAACCGATATCCATGGACAAGCGGAAAGGATCTGCAAATTCTTTAAATACAAAACAGTTTACGAATATGGTGCAAAAGTAATTCACGCTCATATCTCCTATGTAGATGGTCATCGCCCTAGTTGGGTAAACGAGCAGGGAGAATACGAACAAGCACCTTTTGTAGAGAAATTTGGAGGTATATACGATGACTAGAGAAGAAATGATTAAAAGATCTTTCAAGCCATATATGATATTGATTCATCATAGTCATTATGGAGATATTGAAATGATTTTAGTATCTGCAAATTTTGACAATGAAACATTTACCCTTAGACCTATCGACATTGAAAATTTTGAGGAAGAAGATTATATAATTAGCATAAGCAAAGTATCATTTAAGAAAAAGGAGTCATTAAAAATTGTGAAATGAAACTAAACAAACAACAACGCGAACAGCTAAAACAAAAATATGGAGGTCGCTGCGCATATTGCGGTAATCTCCTACCCGACCGCTGGCATGCGGATCATGTCGAACCTATAGTTAGAAACTGGACGAACGGTACATGTGAGCGACCAGAAAACAATCGAATCGACAACTTTAATCCTTCTTGTTCAAGCTGTAATATAGTTAAGAATTCATTGAGCTTAGAAGGCTTTAGACAACTTATAGGCGGATTTATTAAATCTCTTAATCGGGATTCAACACAGTACAAGTTTGCAAAACGTTATGGATTAGTATCGGAGGTTCCTACAGAAGTTACGTTCTTTTTTGAGACATACGGAAATCCGTAATCATAACAAATTTTAAATTATTAAACTACCACCATGAAAATAACACTACCATCATCTGATGTTATAAAGGCAATTCAGGAAGCCAAAGAAGACTGTATGGCCGTCAAAGGATTCTTTTTAACATACGATGTCAAATTTAATGAACTAAGTATGGAGATCACCCCAAAGAAAGGGTACGATGTTGATCCAACAGACATATTCCACCTTGCTTGGTACGTTAAAGAGTACATGTAAAAGAGTAGGCTATAAACCTACTCTTTTAAAAACACTTCGAATGAACTTTCTAATTCGTGCAATGCCCCTGACATTCTAAGGTCATTTGGATCAATCTTATTTAAGTAAACCTTTTCTTTATCATCTCCGAGTATAATTGCTGAAAGACATTTTTCACTTGCATAATCCCATACCCCCACTCCAACCGGTTTTCCTTTGTAGAATGCGTAAGAGTAAAATAATACTGGATCACCAGGAATATTGGTAGTACTAGTACTTCCATAAGAGCTTTTAGTTAGATCTTCAATTTTCATTCATTTTTTATAATTGATTGAATACAAATATAAATATACCGATTTAAAGATTTCTCTACCCCTTCCCTAATACAAAACAGTTCCTTTCAGATCCTCCTCTTTAAGCGCTAGTAAATCATCGATCACAGCACACGCTAATTCACCGTCCAGACTTTCAAGATAACCCCAAAGGTCAGCTTTAAATTCTGGTATGAATTTGGGATCATCGTCATCTGCCGTAGAATCAGTAACTAGAACATTATAGTGATCTTTCTTAAGTTCACTTAGTACGGCGTGTGTTACTTTTACGTATTCCATGACTATATCATTTAGATAGTTTAATATTTACCCAAGTTTTATTTGGTGTTTTTATTAGAGTCCGTGGCAATATCCGGTTTAGGATAAAATCCTCTTCCTCGATTACGTACATATCAGGATCTTCTGAATCAGATACATCAACCATCTTAAAAATAGCATCTGGATCGTCTGCAGAAATATCTGATTCTACTAGCTTAATATCATTACTAGCTAACCACCTAGCCAATTCTTCATTGTCCAATGCTTTGATATACTTTACCTCAGTATCAAAGTTCTTAAGTTCAATTTCAGTCAACTCCGGAAAAAAGGTATCCAAATACTTATTATATGCAGCCTTATCTCCCGTTCTAAGTGCATAGTTCTTAACGATTAAACGATGAGGATTATATTCAAAGTTGAAATCCTGAGGATTTTCAACAAACCCGTAATGCTTATCATAGGCAATAACACGAGCTTCCATATTTAATTTATCTTGATCCATAAACATATAAGTTTTAAAATTGTTAAACATTTAAACTATTGTATTATGTGCTATCATGTTTCCACACCGGACATTACTTATCTAAAGAAAGCAAGACCTGAGAAAGAGGTGATCTTTGAAGGATCAGAAATTTATCACGTCTCTGGTTTCGCTCGCCCATACTTACCGGTAACACTTAACAATCAGGATGATAAGATTGTTCAGGCTCGTTGGAAATTAATTCCTTTTTGGGTCAAAACTGAAGATGACGCAAAAAAGTATGCTAACACATTGAATGCTGATTCCGGTACCATTTTCGAAAAAGCATCCTACAAAAACTATATAATGAAAAATCGGGGCCTCCTGTATGTGAATGGCTTTTATGAGCCTCACAAAGTCGCAGGACAAAAGGACACCGAAAATTATTATATCTACACTCCATCAAAGGAGATCTTCACCCTTGGTATTGTTTTCAGTGAGTTTAAAGATTATGAGACTGGAGAAATTTATCCTACATTCTCCATAATCACAACTGAGGCTAATCCCCTACTTGCTGAAATCCACAATGAAAAGAAACGTATGCCTCTGATCATTGCACAAAAAGATGAAGATGCCTGGTTACATGCCACCAATAAAGAAGACATCATTAAATTGATGAAGCCTTACGATGGTGAACTAGGTAGCCATCAAGTTGTACGTGTAACAGATCCTAAACTGACAGACACAAATCACCCAGACATTCAAAAAGCTATTTAGGTGGTTTGAAAGTTATATCATAATCTTCAAGCTTTATCAATAAGGCTTGTAACTCTTCATTTGCCCTTTTTATCCACCCTGCTCTCTGTTTAATAGCAGCGTACGGACTTTTTACTACAAATTCTTTTATATTACTTAACCCAGTATGTTCCTCTTTATATATCCGCTCCCATTTCTCCAAAAACTCTTCGGGTGTATAAAATAGCCGAGAAACATCATGATATATCCAGCAGTTATTCTGAATTGCAAAGCGGTGCAAAGAAGTCACTTCTGCTGGAATTTCTTTTTTATCTTTTACTCTCCACGGTTGCATAATTTTAATTTTATTCAAAACTAGACATATTTTACTAATTTTACGCTAATGAGTGTACTAAAAATTATAGTAAATAAAAAAGAGGTATTAATACCTTACAAATTTGAACGTAAGTATGGCTTAGTGAACTATATAATTAATGGAAAGAATGGAGCTGTATACTACTTTAGAAAGTATGATGAAGGTGACTTTCACTTAGCTTATGGAACTATGAAAGAAGAATTAGCCGGAGCTATCATTGAATCCATTAAAGAGATACATAAATAAAACAGCTTTAAGCGGGCGCCTAAAGCTGTTTAGCCATATTTTAACCTATTTTATGATTATCTAAAATAGTTATTTCTTTTTTAAATACCAAAATAATTCCTAACCAAAAAAGTCACCTTAATAAATAAAAAGGCCATTAAGAATAAATACAATAATTAGCAAATCACTTTGTTGTATTAGTTTCCTTTTCCCATTTAGGAACAAATGTTTTATCTCTAATATTACTGAACCACGTAAATGGAGACCATCCTTCAGGTACACTATCCTTCATTTCCTTAGACATTGGGAACATTCCTGCTACATCTTTTATTTCAACCTCCAGAACAAAACTAAACGTGGTTCCATAACAAGCTTGAACCTTAAATAAAATTTCATTAGTAGATAAGGTATCAGGAGTAGCTAACCCCCAAACAGTAGGCATATATCTCCACCATTCCAAATTTTTATCTTCGATGAACTTCATGAATTTTTCATCGGCTTCATTAGATGGTGCACTAATCGTTACTAGGTATATTCTCATTACTCAAATCTTGTTCTAACTTAACATTTACGTTTTCAGATTGAATTACAACATAATCCGTCTCTTGCATTTTCAACTTCCCAACTGTACTATCTCCTGTGACAGATATTTTCTCTAATGCTGTTTTCTCTAAATTAAATCTTTCCGATCTTAATAAATCAGGATTCTTAAATAAGCAGTAAAAGTAACAAACCAAAAAACACATTGCAATTAATAATGCAAATCCAAGACAAATATAAGCTATAGTTTCATTCTTTAAATATAAACCTAAACACATACCCAATAATAAAATAACCATTAATCCATATAATGGCTTTAGGACATTGGACCTATATCCTTGTGAAGTTGCATGTTCTAAAATCTGCTTTATATGATCCGGCATATTGGTTAATTTTCCCCAAAAGTAATTAATTTTTATAAACATACATATTATTTTTTCTTTTTAGGTTTTATTCCAAAATACCACAGAAGGAAAGCTATTAACCCTATTAAAACAACTCCTCCACCTATCCAATTACTAAAAATACCTTTTGCACTGGGTTTTTTGGTAACAGCCTTCTTATAACTCTTCTCATTAGCTGTACTATCCTTCGCCGCAATACTATCGACTTTCTTTTGCAGGTTTGTCGTTACCTGATTAGTAAGATCCCTCGCCTGATTTGTTTTCTTTTTTGTATTGGAAATTATACTGTCAGCTTCTAATGTCATCGATCCATCGGCAGCTATCTTAACCTCAGTACCGGGTTTAGGATAGACTTTTACCTGATCATCACTTTCACTTGAGGTAATAGTCTTATCTGTTGCCTTCTCAACCTTATTAACTTTTACATCTGTAGTTACTTTGACATCACTGGAAGTACTTACTGAAACAGAGCTTTTGTCAATCTTAGTTGTTTTACGGAATAGTCCGCACCCACTCATAAGGATGCAGACTATTAATATCATGGTTATTCTCATAGCTTTTCAATTTTTTGAGATAGATCTGTGAGTTTGTTTGTCACTTCGTCTAACATAGGAACTAAATCTTCCAAAGGCTTAGCAATACCCTTGGGTTGCTTCATTGGCACCTTCGGTCTTGCATCAGTATATACCGAGCTGACAAATAGTATTATTAAAATCCATTTCATCTTTTACCTCCTTTTCTCTTTTGTTGCTGTGCAATACTATCAACTTTGACTGCTGCACTATCGACTTTTGTTGCCGCCTCATTGACTTTGTTTACTGCCGGCGTAACTTGTTGTTTAACTTCCTCAATCATCTGCTTGTAAAGTCTATCTTGCATCTCAAGCATTTTATCTGCTTGCTTTCTGTCACTTTCCCTAGAATCTTTATTTACATCGATGATTAAATAAAATACTGCCCAGAATACAGAAACAATGACTAACAATGCGTAAGTAACCGGATGGTTTACAACCTGTGCAAATGTTGGCTTTTTTTGAACTACCTTTTCTTCTGCCATTACTTCATCATATTAAAAAATCTTTTTACTAATGGAATCACTCTTTCGATTCCGATCAATCCACCGTTAACCCTTCTACGAATAATTTTGATATCCTCATCATTTACGTCTTTCACAAGGTTCCAAAGCTTTTTTTGATTAAACATAAAAACAGCTGATTCCAAAGGATATTTTGTCGCTACCAGATCAGGATTCTTCACGCAATCCTCACCAATGTATTTGCTAAAAAGATCATACATTTCTTTTCCGGTTAATTGCATCCAGCCACGACCGCGGTATTTGTAACCTTCTCCTTTGCCGTTGCCCATACGATTATCGTAAACAAAGTTCCCTAGTTTCTCAGGCTGTCTCAGATATTGCTCAGCTAATGCATTGGATGTAAAACGGGTTGGCCATGTTTTTCGTAGTGCTGCAATAGTAGTATAGCTCATGTTTTCCATGACGATCGTAAAATCACCATTTTCATGAACCATGTTTCCAAAGAAATGAGCTACCATAGCCTTGGTTGATATTCCAAAATGACATTGGAACTTAGTTAGTGTTTCGTTACCAAGCACGCCGTCAGGATTAGCTCCGACGACATGCTGTATATATTGTATTGATTCTGTCTTTGTCATAACTATAATGTTTGTGTTGCCACTAACGTTGAAAAAATAACATCTGCCGATTGCATGTAACCTTGATTTTGAGGGTGTACTGATTCAACAGGAAATGATTCTAATTGAGATGCTCTAGGATTTACTGGAGTTGGCACATCCCCATAATTATTTTTACTATCATGACATAATCCTACAGGAATAAAATAAGTATTCGCATCGCCTTTGAACTCAGTATAAATAGCACTCAATAAATTGAATATCTTCCGGTCTTCAATTAATTTTAAAGAGGGATTCGGATTAAATCCATCCGTTCCAGTTTGGTTGCCAATTCCATTTTGGTCACTTTTATAAAGAGTGAAAACAATATAGATTGGTAACGTAGAGGCACCAGTAGAGCGTAACCCATTTATAAATGTCCTGAGATTTGAAACTGAGGTCAAAGGGTCTAAGGCCAATGCATTCGTTCCAAGCCAAATCATCATTTTATTTGGATTCTTATTATAATTAGATTTATAGTAAGTCCAGTCTACCTTGTTTAAATTCGGGTTGAAAAACGGATTTAGATTTTGTGCTCTACCATCTACCCCTTGTTCTCCTGATGTATCAAAAGTATATGAATTATTCCCTGTGTAATATGCTGATGTAGCGCCGCTTCTTCCCTCGTGTCTTGTCACTCCATTTTCTTGAAAACCATACCACCTTGTACCTACGAAACTGATGTTATTAGCTGCCAAACTCCTGACCTCTGTTAACCAAGGCTTCGCATTTGTTAAACTATCGCCAATCGGAACAACAGTGAATGCAGATGAAATGACATTTGTCGTTATAATGACAGTAAAAACTTTAGAGGCTATTACTTTCATATTATTATCATACACCACACAAGTTGCAGAATAAGACCCATGGTTACTTGAGGTACCCGTAATTTGCCATTTTCTCTTTAATGTTTTCCCAATTCCGGTAACAAGGAAATGGTAGTTATCGTGATTTCCACACCATGATATCTGATTAAAATACATTTCAATTGTTCGCCCTTCTGCAACATATATATTATCAGGTATAAACAATAAAAACTCATCACGTGAAGATGATTCTATACCTGCTTTGGTGTTCTTAAGCTCGTAATATTCCTCATAAGCAGAATTTCCTTTATTAGAACCTTCGTTTACATAGAAGTTACCCAAACCGCTTGCAGTAGCTATAGATGTTCTTAGATATTTGGCATTAACAGGCGACCTTTGCAGATTGTTGGGATTTTCAAAACCCGATCCTGAAATATATACCTTATTGCTATTGTACCAAGCAAGGTGTGTTTTAGCTGATAAGTAATAATCTGTATTTGCTTTTACCTCAATATAACCAGATGCAGTATAACTTGCATTATTGGAAAGACCACCCGTAGCACTATTAATATACCGACCTAATGTTACTTGCCAATCATCCTTATTAAACAAATTTATGCCAGTCTTTCTTTCAGCAAACAATAGATCAGGTTGAATAATTTCTCCTTTCTGAGGTATTGAATCTGGCAAGTTAGTTTTAGTTACTGTGACATCACTAGGAAGAACTTGTTTAGAATATGGAACATAAGCTGATGGAATAGTGGTTCCTTCAGCAAACATCATTGTATTTACATTGACACTCTGTAGATATCCGTATCTAACATAAACCGCATTAGCAGGAGAAACAAAAGTCAATGCGGTATTTGTAGAAAAATTCAAACCACTTATATAAACTTTATTCGCATCAAACCAGACCAAATGGCTCCTAGAAGTAACAGCATATTGTGTACTGCCTATTACTTTTATAAATGGCGATACATTCGTTCCTACGTTAGAAAATAAAATTCCACTACTAGGGTTTATGTTAAAAGAAACAGCTAAATCAGGAGAATCTTTATTGAATTTATTGACCCTTATACCTAAAATACTATCTGCTACTTCATCTTTTGTCGCTGAATATCTATAAACTCCATCCTGATTAACTACTTCTGTTCCTCCTGGGATAACCACATTTGTTCCTGTTGCGATAGGCAAAGCCTGCATCTTACTGATACTCCAGCTTGGAGTTGTTGCTGTTCCGTTCCAATATAATGTCCCATCGTTTCCTTCTGGTATTCCATCTGTTCCTTTTGGGTTCTTTAAAACGATATTGTTGTACTTCCAATAACCCCAACTCGCATCAAAAAATCTGTTATATCCAGTTGGTCCGGCAGGTAAGGCAACGGCTGTTGCCGCAGTTAATCCACCTTGAATTGCAGGCATAGACTCGCCAACGACTCCTATTACCTCAGCTAATCTTGATTTTGGCACTTTTGTAAGAGGTTCGCCCTCTTTACCAGTCATGAAATAATCAAAGTCTTCGACAGATTTGGCCTCGGTGTACCCGCTTGGCCAAGGTTTCTTTATTTCTTCTTCTCCTGCCATTTTAATATAATTTAATATTTTGTTAACCGTTTGTTTCTATCCACTGACTCCCTGAAAATCGATACCCTCTAATTATTCCACTAGCTAGGATAACAGTTCTTGAAACTGAATTATTGATCATGTAGATATCATAACCATTACCATCAATTTCTGTAACTCCTCTTGCATTTTTTATACTCACTGTACGCCCAACTTCGACACCTTCAGATGGTAAAAAAACTTTATTATTGCTTCCTCCTTTGACAAGGAAATAGTCATTTTCAGTCATATAGGTATCTGCATTCTCATTGTCAACTCTTACAGGTTCATATACTGCCCCGAGTACTTTTAGGCTTGAGAACATACCTCCATATCTTCCCCATGCCTGCCATAATTGATCTAATACATGACTTGTTAAATCCTGTCTTCTTATCCCAAAGATGCCAGCTCTAACGTCTGCAATTGAAAATGGTCTTTCAATAGGTCTTACAACCGATGTTTCGCCTACTAATGATGCCGAAAAATCGAGACCAGTTGAAGAAGGTAAAAAGCTCATACCTGCGTTTCTGCTCAGAACTCCCCAATCACTTAGAATTATACCAGATGATGCACTTGTGGGATCTCCTCCAGGATCGATTACTTTTGATTGAAAACTCGTAGGTGTTAATTCGAATCCTCCTATTTCACCTTTGTAAGATTTGATGTTTCCATCATTCAAGACCTGAAATGGCGCTGTATATCGGTTTTCTTCGGTAGCTCCTGCCCAAAAACGCTGCGATTCATTTCCTTTATCCGCTAGTCCCGAAATACCAGCGTTCACAAATCCATCAGAACCGACCGTAATCAATTGAGCAAATAACCTTTGAACATTGATCATAAAAGCAGTAATGACATCAGTTTCAATCTGTCCCCCACTGATAACCGTAAAACCCTTGGTTGCTCTAAATGATCTTACACCTTCGAGTACTGATGATAGGATCCCGAAATTGAAATACCAGTAAGCCACGTCTCCTTCTGTCGGGAATTGTGTTTCAGTCAGAACCCATTCGCCGGTTAATGAGATCTTACTACATTTAGCAGCTAGATAATAGCTTTTCAAAGGATTAAGCCCAGTAACAGCAAATGGATCAAGATTCCAGATATAACCCAACCCATCAATTTTGAAAACACGGTGGATTAATCTACCTGCTGTCATCGCAAAAGCATTAGGATTGCCTCCATCATTTACAGACATGGAAATACCATCAAGATCATAATACATACTTGGAGTACCAAACATTCCTACAATAGCCTGCTGAAGAGGTTGTGCAAGATTGCCATCAGGATCTAAAACCTTACCGATAAACTCATTCAACGCTTGAGCATTTCTACGATCGTTTTCCCAACTTTGCTTTGAATATTGTGTAACTACTTGCTTTTGCTCCTTAACGTCATTCTGGATTTTCTGAATTAGCGTGTATGTAACTTCATTGCCTACCTCCGCGGTGAACGTCATTCCATTTTCTAATACATCTGGATAATGCCCGGGATAAGACACGCTTGTCACTCTTATATTTTCATTGACTCCAAGTTCTGAGTCAGTAACAGGTATGATATCACCTGCATCTGGTAAAGTCTCACGACGTTTCAATTCAAGAAGATCAAGCTCAAGATCATAAACAACTCTAGGTGCTGAGTTGCCAGTTAAATATTTAAGTCGTCCTGCTGTTAATTCTGCATAAGCAGCATCAACATAAGATTGAGGCATTCTGATGCCAACCAATGTGTATTTATCTCCTATTTCAGCTACAGTAACCCCAAAAGGAAAGAAATTGCCGTTACTATCTTTATTTGCTTTGTATCGAATAGTTTTAGTAGAATGATTGTAGCTGGTAATCTCAAACTCATTCCCATTTAACGATCCTGATTTGAAAACTATCTTTGGCGTCTCCCCTTCAACCTTAAGTCCATTAAGATTAAAATCTATCGACGTATCAGTCAAGGTGAAAATTTCTTCGCTACTCTGTGAAACTGCAGTGGCAGTACCGGTTCTTTTTGGATAGATTTCTTCATCTTCAAAAATTCCTTCTCTGATTCCATATAGATCTACATTGTTTTCTAAGTAATCATTCAGCTTTAAATTTCCTTTCACACCTTCAGGAAGATTCTTATCACCTCCAACAGCATAAGCACGAGTAACTATCACCTTATCATTGATAGATTGTCTAGTCAAAGAATAAAGGCCTTTACCCATTCCATAGGAAACAGGAAAGTCTTTTGCAACTCCGATGGTCTTTTTAAGTGAAATCACTTTACCTCTGATATCCCATTCAGCCTCAAAAGCCTGAGCGATCATTGTGAGGGCAGATAAGCAATCAACCTTATCAAAGTCGATCGTTACATCTTCTGATTCTTCAATCTCACCTAAAGTCCAACCAGAATCAACCGAGTTAATACATTCAAGAAACATGAACATGAAATCATCAGGTTGACCTGTATAACTAAATGTAAATGCTCCTTCGTCTTTTAGGATAAAGCGAGACAGCGTGTGTCTATGGCCTTCAAATACTACATCATACTGGTATAGATGATCACGTTTTAAATTTGGTTCTTGATTAATTGTAAGAAGCTCGCCTTTATAAGTTATCGTATCACCTATACGTAAATCAAGTTTAGTAATACTCGCAAATGAGAACGCAAGGTTATGATCACTCATCAATTTCTTATTGAATGTTGATTGATTTAACGGCAACATGACCGTATCAACTGCTTTTCTTTTAACCTGGATCTTCATTAAAACAATTGTTTATTTATCGTTACATATATTTGCTGGCCCAACTCTGTCAAAACATAAGAGTTGATATCTTGGAGAGGAACTATAAGCCCAACTTCATCGAAATTATTTATCACATTCAAGATGAATTCACAATAGATCTTTCCTGCTGCGGTTAGTATTGGAGTAAGTAAATTAAACGATGGGCTATCTTCATAGTACAGTTTAAAGCTTCTACCAAGCGTTGTTGAGTTTAATAGAAAGCCTTTTGGATTAGATATCAGTTCTAAAATTTTTGTACGCTTAGCCATTAGATCATCAACATTATCTGCAACCATATAGCATACAAGAGCATATTGCAAAGGCTCATATCGAACTGGGGAAATTGTATCCCTTTCCTCACCATGCTGATCAGCCCAATTGTATGTAAAGGGAGTTTTAGGCTTCGGAAACTTCAAAAGTTCTTTGTAAAGAGTTCCTTGCTTGAAGAAAAGACCTAAGCTTTCAATATTTTTATTATCTAATTCAAAGCTCATTTTCTATACTCCTTTACTTTTGACTGTTCGTAACTCTCAATTTTTACTTTCGCATCTTGACGAAGCTCTACACTCACATAAGCATTATCATGAGCAACAATATTGACTACAGCTGAATTCTTAGCATATATTTCACAGACCTGAAAACCACTGATTTCTATATCAATTGTATCTCCCATAATAATTACTAGTCGGGGATTTACAAGCTTATGTGGACCATCTAGGAAGATGTTTTCTTTTTCCAGTTCGGAGCGATATTGATTATATACTGTTTTTGTTAAGAAATTCGTTTCCATAATGAACTCGATTCCCTTACCTGTTTTCATTAACCGGATCAAGTCGTTTACACTTATCGCATTCTGTATTTCACGGAGTCCAGGAGAACAAGCCCCAGCTTTCTTAGCTAATTCATATATTTCTTTCATTAGAATTTTCCTCCTAGATTCTTATTTACTTTTTGCAGTTCATACACCGCGCTTTTTAATTCAGTTACTGTATTTGCAGTATTATTCTGAATTGCATTCAAAGCGGTTAAGCTGCTGCTTGCAATATCCAATTGCTTGCTCAGGGTTAATCCTTGGCTTTGGCTTTCCTGAAAACTTCTTTTAGCTAAGTCAAAAGTTGATCGATAGAGCCCTGTCAATTCGCTACCTGTAGCCTCTGTTAGTTCTTGTTTAATAGAACCTGACAATCCACCTCCAGTACTAGTAGAATCTTTTTCAAGGCCAATTCCTTTATAAGCTTCATCCAATGCGGAATTAAAGTTGTTTCCTGCTTCTCCGATCTTATCCTTCCAAGAGTCAAAATCAAATCCAATCAAAGAATTGTTATTTCCCTTCATGTATTCAGATACTTTTGAAACCATCTCGTTAACAATAGGCTCAATCATTTTAAGCTTTAAGCTATTGACAAGTGCTTTTTTGATGAATTGATCGAATGTTTTATCAAGAGCCTGAATACCATCCTCTCCCGCTTCAAAGGCTGATAGTAAAGCATCAGCAAGTGAATTAGAAAGTTCTTTAAATGAAGTTTGTACAAGATTTTCCGATATGGCTTTTTGAAGCTCTTCGATTTGACTATTGATCGAATCGATCTCATTGTAGTATCCTTTAACTTTTTCTTTATCGGTTTTCTTCTTCCCCTCCTCCGATTTAGCCATTTCTTCAAGCAGCCTCTGTTGCTCCCTGAGATTGGAAATAGCTTTGTCGCTATCGGTGTAATAGTTTTCACCTACAGAATTGTTAATTTGATTTTGTAATCTATCATATGCCTTACCTAAAGAGTCTAATTGATCTTTATAAGCATCAATTTGCTTTTGGATCTTCTTGTCTTTGGTATTAAAAATGTCAATGACAGAAGTCAATGTTTTTATACTACCGGAGATAATGGATACAGGATTTCCTGATGCTATACCGGTGGCTAGCTCAGACATTCCACCAACCAGTTGACCGATTTGATTAACAGTATTCTGAGTTCCATCGCTAGCACCCAATGAGCTAAGCAAACCTCCTACATCACCAATTATTGAGGATGCGTTTTGAAGATCAGAAGCCAAAGCAGAAAACATATCTTTTTGAGATCGTTTTGCTTGATCGGAATCTTTACTGTACAAAGCAAGTTGCTCTCTATATCTTTTTAGCGCTCGTGTGGAGGCTATCCAAGATTTTTCTATAATTATTATTGCTTCAGCACTATCAAGTTCAATAGTTTTCTTTTCAAAATCTCTATCAGTCATCCCTTTCGCGCGCTGTTCAATTAAGACTTTTCGGGCTGCTGCAATTGCATCTAATGATGCCTTTTTACCTAGAAAAGATAATCTTTCAAACATTCTTTCCGTATTGGCGATACGATCGAATTGAGCAACAAGAACTGCACTTTTCTCTTCTTCCAAAGATTTTTTAAGAATCTTTTTTTGCTCGTCAGTAGCATTTTCACCTAAAGATGTCATGTACTGTTGATGCTTTTTTTCAATCTCAATAATCTGGTCATTAAAGGATTTGGAAGCCTGTACTGCCGAGATATACTTTTCATTCTCCTTATCCCTTTCTTCTTTATCAAAAGATGCGATCAATTCTCTTAAGATCTTTGCCCTTTCTTCTTGCGCTTGAGTTAGTTTTACATTAGATCCTTCGAAACCTTCACTGCTTGCTGTAGTTTGAAGAGCAATGATATCCATATACTCTTTTCTTAGACGCTCCTTATATCCTTTAAATGCTTTTATTTCGTCTGCATATCGTCTATCAGCTTCTTCTTTGGAAGTTTGTGTAGCAAAAGCATTATATTCATCAAGTAACTGTTTCTGTTTGCTTAAAGACTCAACTAAAAGTTTGGTGCCAGACTTAGTCTCAGCTTCGTTTACCTCAAATTTTTCACTTGCCAGTAATCCACTAGTGTCAACTTTTTGTCCCTTATTTTTAGGATCAGAGTAGAATTTTCTTACTTCTTCTTTTATTTTAGCGTATTTATCTTTTACAGATTCTACCTCAGATTCATCTCTTGAAAGTTGGTTTCTTGAAGCTGTTTCATTTATTTTATCAATTTCAAGTTGGAGAGAACGCTGACGCTCTGTCGCTTTTCTAGCATTTTCAACTATTCGTTCAGCTTTTTTAGCTGCCGCTGCTTCGGCTCTTTCTCTTTTAAGTCTTTCTTTTTCAGATTCTTCTTCAAGTCCTGCTATGCCCACTTTCGGTTTTCCTGAAAAATCATATCCTTTCTTACTCCGGATTTGCTCCATTCGAGAAAGGTGAAGTCGAGCTATTGATTCTTGCTTTTTATATTCATTGACAGTATCTTCATTTTCACTTAATCTACCAGATAGCACAGCTGCTTCATATTCTAAAGAAGCTTTTGCCATTTTATCAGAATATTCTTTAGCCAGCTTATAAGATTTTTCAAAATCTTGCCTAGTCATATTGGAAAACTCAGTTCTTATCCAGGCGTTTGATCCATCACCTATTTTGCTTATTTCTTTATTATACTTCTTTACATCATCAAACACCTTTTTTAAACCCAAAGCGTCATTAATTTCACCGCCCCTGCCCCAATTCGTAGGATTAATTCTTGTGAAAAACTCGCCCCAAGAACTTGAGGTTACTACATTCGTAATGCCTTCAAGAATTTCAGCAAAGAAACCTACTACTGCAACAGAAGCTACCCCAATAGCTCCCGATCCATTTTCGATTGAAAGCACCATATTGTCCCAAGCAATTCCAATACGAGCAGATTGATTGACGATTTTACCAGAAGCAGTTTCAAATTCAGCATCCATAGCACCAGTTGCGTCCTTAACATTTGTAAGTGCATCTGTTAGGATGTCGAAACCATTAGAGGCAAGAGATCCTAGCACAGCCTGATCTCTAATAGCTGTTATACCCACAGCTTCCAAAGACTTGTTGAAATCAGCTGCTGACTTACCGGTACGATTCAAACCGCCGATAAAATCGATTAGGACTCCACTGGCATCTTCTCTGAATCTTTTGCTTAGTTCAGCTTGTGTACCACCGACTAGCTTCAAGACCGTTCCTAATCCTTTGCCCGATCTGATAACTTTCTCAAGCGTTCCTAATGTTCGGCCCATTGTGGAACCAACGAGTTCAGCCTCTACACCTACTGATTTAGTTGCGGTAGCAAAAGCCAATACTTCTTGCCTTCCAACTTTATATACACCAGTTGATTGAGCTATTTTGGTAGCATTGCTAAGAATTTCATTTTCAGTAGCAGCGAAATTATTTCCAAGATTTACGATCTCATCACCAAAAGCTTTTATATTTTGAACACCTCCATCGGTCAGTGTTAACAGACGAGCTATTTCAGACCCTCCTTCTTCGCCTTTGATATCAGATGCGGTTTCCAACTTAGCAAGAGCCTCAGTAAATGCAAGTATATTTTGAGAACCTTTAACACCTAGTTGCCCAGCAACAGTAGCATACTCTAGTAGCTTATCAGTTGATACAGTTTTTAGAGCTCTTGAGAGTCCAACGATATCATCAGCTAAAGCCTGCAAAGCTTTTCCTTCTAAACCGGTAGTCTTACCAACGTTGAGTAGGCCGTTATTGAAATCAATAACAGTTTGCTTATTCCCTTTAAACAACATGAATAAAGCACCCAATGCTGTAATAAAAAGTCCAATTGGAGAAAGAACAAATCCTAAGATTCCTTTCCCAATAGAAAGAAATGCTGCACCAACTTCTTTTATTGCACCTGGCTTATTTGCCAAATCGTCAAGTGAAGTTCCAAATATCTGTAGGTGCTGATTTATGTTTGCGATCTGAGGACTGATAAGCTCCAGCGCTTCTCCATAGTTACCTACGTTTCGATAATGAATTCCTAGAGTAGCATCAATCTTCTTAATGCCCCGATCTAATAATTGAGTTTGAGCAACTAAACCTTCTGACTTCTTGCGTAAAGCCTCATAACCAGCAGTATTTTTATGACCTTGACGCTCCATGCGGAACATTTCAGCTAGAACTTCTTTCGCTTCTTTTCTAACTGCACCTAAAGCTTTATTCAGTTTAAAATATTCACTGCTTTCTTGCTCTAATAGCTTTTTCCTTCTCTCAAGATCCTTTTGCCTTTTAGCTTCTTCTCGATCACCATCTTTACGAGCTTTTTCAGAATCTCGAAGAATTTTCTCCGCTTTACGTTCTTCTTCACTTGCTTTGCGACGAGCCTCTGCAGCTTCTTTTAGTGATTTATTATATTCTTGTAGGCTTAATTGCCCTTTTTTATATTCTATACTTAATTCCTTTTCCTCTTGAATAAGGGATTCGGTGACTGACTTTTTATCAGCTAAAATTCCTTTGTGCTCCTGCTCAACTTGTTTTAGAAAATTTAATTCACTTATTTCTTTGGATCGTTCGTCTCTTAGCTTTTTAATAGCAGCAATATCCGCAAGCTTAGCATCTCGAATAGCTGAATTATTCGCGGTACGATTTAGAACCTCAGCTTCCTTTGCTGCAGCAATAGCATCTTTACCAACTTGCTTAATTGCTTCCGACACAGCATTAGTCCCCCCTTTGCTAAGAGTGGACCTGAAATTATTGCTAATATCAGCCTGCATCTTAGCAAGATTTGCAAGCTTTTTTCTTAGCTCCGAATCATCACCAACGAATTTAAATTTTACCTCTGCCATGTAGGCTCAAAGGTACTTTAAGCCAATTTTGAATTTAATTATTACATTCTGTAATTGACCACTTTACAAAATATTAAGTAATCTATTTGGATTACTTAATATTTATTTCTATAATTGCATTACAATAGTTCATTGACATAGAATATTTAGCGACCGTTTCCTTCGGGTGAGTAAATCAAAATACAATAAGGGTTCACAAATGCTTGAACAAGGGTGCTCATAACGTCCTATTAGCCTGCGGCGGTCGCTTCTTTAAAGAAACAATAAAAACATCTTCTATCCGTCTTGTACGGATGAGTGAATCATAACGCAAGAAGGAATCGTAAAATCTCGATTATGGTGGTTTTCGGAATTTTTTCCACCTAATGACCCTGAGGAAGATGTTTTTAAAGATAATTCGTTCTAAAATAGTGGAACCTATGAGGGTAATAGTCCCGAAAAGATGGCTTAGGTTGAAACCCCTATGAACGATTAAAATATAGCAAGGTGGCGGAATAGAGACGCTAAAGACAATAAGAGATAAAAATAATGTAAAGGAGAAAGGTATAGCTATTAAATAATTAATATAAATACTTGCATTATTTGAAGGAGATTCCAAAACATAGCCTCGTAGAGGTTAGCAAAGGCATGACAAATCTTTTCTCATGCAGGTTCGATTCCTGCTCTGTTCACCCGTGGGCCAGTCTATGGCTACAGCTGACATCTAGCCTCGATTTTTTTTAACACGGCTGATGAGAGTTAAAAACTCGAAACTATTATAGTTCCGTGGAGTCTCCCAACCGAGGGAATAACTGGAGACCTTAACCATAGTGACAGTCTGGAAAGACAGACAAAAAGGGGAAGTGGTAGTGTGGTATTACACTTACGTAGAAGCAGTGAGATGAAAGCTAGATAGACTCACAACGTATAGCAAATAAAGGTTCGAATCCTTTCTTCTCCACTTTATTAACTAATGTTCTTTAAAATCATGAAAAAAGTAGGTTTATTAATTGCACTGGGTGCAATGCTATTCTCAGTAACATCTTGCTATGACTTCAATCGGGATCAAAATTTAAAAGATGCCGAAAACAATGGCAAGATGGTCCTAGCAGAAGCTGAGAACTCTAAGAAAGCAGCAATTGAAACAGCAAAAGCTGAAAACGAATCAGCAACCTTACAGGCTCAGGCTAAGATTACAATCGCTAAGGCAGAAGCTCAAGCGGAGATCGAGCGAGCAAAAGGAGTTGCGGAGGCCAATAAGATTATTGGTGAAAGCTTAAAAGGGAATAGCGAGTACTTGCGATATCTTCAAATTGATGCCATTAGAGGCTCAAAAGGTGAAAAGATATACATCCCGACCGAGGCAGGTCTCCCAATAATTGAGCGAAGGTAATGAGGGCAACGATTGCATTTATAATTTTTATCGTGATCGTTGTTCCAATTGGGATAGTGATCTACAAAGAGCTTATCAACTATTTAAAGGGTAAGTAAGGCAAAACTTGAGTGTAGCCAAGCGGTAAGGCATCGGTATCCAAAACCGCCATACGACGGTTCGATTCCGTCCACTCATGCAAACTAAGGGTGCTAATTGACTTGTGAGAATAGGTTAGCGTCAGGCGGATAAACTCAATGCTGGCAGGTAAGCTGCTAAATAGTTGTTGACAAGCGTATCAATTGGTCTTGTTGCTTGGGTCTTTGGGGTTCGAATCCCTATACAACTACTTCATAATTTTAGGTTTATAATTGGCTTAGCCGTGGGAACTCTCCCCGTTTTCCCACGGCTTTTTTTCATACTTCTTTTATTAAAGACTTAGAAAGAATCATATTATTTACTGGTTTATATAAAAATAGAATTATGTGGATTACTTGTAATTGTCAGTAGAATTCAAATACTAAACTTAAACTCCATATAGAGTAATTATTTAATTATATTTACCATTCAATTATAATTTATTTTATGGCAAATTTATATTATGCAAAAAAAGAATTCCGCTTAGCAGTTGACTGTTATAACAAATACGTAGATAGCAATTTTTTTGATGATGAAGAGTGGCATCGGTTTTTGACTCATTTAGAACAATCATTTATAAAAGTAGAATTAGGTTGTAGAGACCTCGGACCATCTTTAAAGAAGTACCATAAAGAAGTATATAGTATTAGAATGGAAGATCCATTACTGAGGTATCTTAAAGAAGCTAGAAATACATATACTCATGATATCAGGGATGTTGTAGGAGGAGAGCCAATTCCTGGAGCTGAGACTTTTCCTCATCAAGCGGAGATAGGATTTGCAGATGGATCGTTCAAAAGTATCATAAGCGAGGCGGTGCCTTTATATATTAGATTACGTTCAGTACGAGATATAAAAGGAAATATCTACGATCCACCTTCCGAGCACCTAGGTAAAAAACTTCAAGATATCGGAGATATATGTGAAGTAGGGATGCTTGGACTTAAATTTTATGATACCTACATTAACGATATTGAAAATAGATTTATTAAGAAATAACAATATCGCAGTTAATGTAGAAACTAAAAACCAAATTATTCTTTATCCCATGTTTTCCTTAAGTTTGTGTTAATACACACACATTATGAAAAGATTTTTAGTATTATTTATAACATTGGCTGCATTGTCTCAAACTACAATTGCTCAAGAAGTAGAGATCACACCAAAAGGTTTTTTGGACAAACAAAACACCACGAATAACTATGTAGTTCTTGATGTGCAAAATAGCTCAAAAGAGACGCTGTATAACAAAGCATTAAAATTCGTAGGTAAATATTACAATAACCCGAAATTTGTTTCTAGCACAATCGAAAACGATCAAATAGTAATTGATGGTGCTACTTCAGATTATATCAAAGTAATTTATAGATTAAGCGGGTCCAATCTATGGTATTATCATTACAAAATGATCCTTGATTTCAAAGATAATAAGGTTAAAGTATCACCAATATTTAAATTCTTATCAAACAGTGATGATGATGATCAAATAAATCTTATTGGTAAAAAAATACTTGGAACATCTACAGGGTTATTTAATGAAAAAGGGAAGATCCTTAAAGAAAGTGGAAATCATAAGATAAATGAAATTACAAATGACCTGATTCAAAAGCTATACCTAGATTTAAAACAGGATAGTAGTAGTGATTGGTAATAATAAAGCCTTGCATTAAACCGCAAGGCTTTATTGTTACTACACTTTTTCGTTGACAAAAACATAAAACCCTGCTTTTTTACATCAAAATTGATACAATAAATAACAATTGACATTTCCATGACATTATGGGTTTCCGTAAAATTAAGCCTTTTAACGGATTATCTTTCCGCGATAACGAAATGAGTTACCGATGCACCCATGAAGTGAATAGAGATTATAAAAGTGATACTAGTGACGATATTAACGACGCTTCATATGATTTTAGTTGTGCTCTTATATATCTTTTTGTATCTATTCGTATCTCAAAGTATTACTAAAGGTTTTTACGTGTGTGTGTGATATATTGTTTATACTTGTGCAATTAACAGTGATGAATAAAGTGTAAACACAAATTTTGTTAACCTTTACATATCAAATACTATATAACATTTTACAATTATTATTGTTAATACTTAATGAATAGAATTAGCTATTATTATATAGTCAGCTTAATTTTATATTACAATATATCAACTATAAAATGAACTTTAAAATCGACAGAAGTAAATCCATAAATTCAATGCTTTATATCATTGGCATTCTTCAAGATAGAGGAATTGATTCCGATATTCATAAAGTCATGAAATTAATGTATTTTGCTGACAGAGAGCATTTAGTTACTTATGGCTTCCCTATTACTGGTGATACCTATCTAAAGTTACAGTATGGACCGGTTCCATCTTTTAGCAATTATGTAGCAAATGATGAAATCACTGATTTTAAAGGTATAATTAGTAGAAGTGGAAAAATTCTCAATAAGAATGTTGAACCAGATTTAGATGATTTATCTGAAAGTGAAATAGAATGTCTTGAGAATTCAGTCAAAACATTTTCTTCCTATAATTTTACCGAGTTAACTGACATTTCTCATGATTTTGCTTATAATACAAGCGAGTGGGATATATCTTATGAAAAAATTGCGGAAGAAGGTGGTGCTAATGAGGATATGAAAGCTTTTATTAAAGCTCAATTATTAAATGATAACATAACATTTTGTTAATAGTAAATAATGAGCCTAGCAGCTTCATTTCCTGAAGATTTTGTAAAACAGCATTTCAATGAAATTGATCTTGGATCAGCTGTTCTCGTAGAAATATCAGATTTTAATATATCTCATAAAAAATTTGCTATTTACTTTGCTAATGATGTTAAAAACGAAGGATGCTGTGGATTGATAATAATCAATTCTGAAATAAATGAAAATGTAAACAGAAATGCCTTTCTAAAAAGTCAGCATATTTTAATTGATGTTAAGCGACATAAATTTTTGGATTATGATAGTTTTGTAGATTGTACTCAAATTCATAACCATAAATTACAAGATATTATTGACTGTATTGTTAAAAATCCTAAAAGACTTTTAGGTAATATACAGCCAGATATTTTAGAAAAAATATATATAAAAATTCTTCATAGCAAACTTATATCAAAAAAAGATAAAGAAAAATATTCTATTATTTAAAAGCCTTACACATTACTGTAAGGCTTTTTTTATAATATCTAAAGTCGCCATCGTCAACATTTCTGAAGGCTGTCTACGAATCAACCTCCAACCTTTCTCTACCAACAAATTATTCTTTTCCATATCTCGAGCTATTCCGGTACCGGAGGAATGACCACTATTGCCTTTCATGTAAATGCCGCCTTCTTGCTCGATCGCAATCTTATATTCTGGGATCGCGTAATCAATTCGAAAAAGACGTTCAGTAGAAAAATAGAACTCTGGCCATACCTCGATTCCGAGCTCCTGTTTTACAAGCTGGATAAATGGATCCTTATACTTCTCTTTATTTTTGATATTTCGACTATCATCAATCCAACCTGTTTTAATCGTTTTGGAGCGTTTCTTTGCTTTAACGGGTATTGATAAGGCTTGTTCAGAATTAGGTGGATACAGCACACCATTGACCTCAACGTAACCGCGAGACTTCACATCTTTGATTAATGCTGTACCCCAACCTTTCATTTTTATACTCCTTTACCTTCTTGCAGTCTTTTACCAACATCAAAGAATGACATCGATCCACTTACACTTTTGCTATTTTGTGAGCTTCCTCCTTCTGAAGATGATTCTGTTGATACTTCTGGAATGACTGCATTATACATAATCAGATTGCGCCATGATACTTTCCACTTTACATCATGCTCGCTCCATCCATTATATTTACAGATGCTTCCTATAAATCCCCACGGACTTCGGGCTCCAGGCTGAGGTTTAGATCCTGAACTTTTCTGAGTGATGCCGTAATGCCGAAAAAAGTCTCAACATCTAACCTCCGGTAGATGTCAAATGAAATGCTTTCTAATTCTTTAGTTGAGAATTGGTTATTCAATGCATGATAGAGCCAACGAGGTGGTTCTGATGTTTTATTATGAATTGCAATTGCAATGAAACTGATTAAAATCGGAATATTCGCTCGAATGATCTTATATAAACCTAGGTCCTCAGTGTCTTGATCATCCTTAGTTGTTTTCAAGTCAATCAAAGTTCCAAGCAACCGGTAAACAGTACCAGGAAAAGGATCTGATAAATAAATCTTCTTGGATCTTGGAAGGATAAAGAGGAAAGACAGTAGTCTATGCCATTTCTTAGCGTAATTGATCTTTACCTTTTTAACGAATTGTTTACGATCGCTGATGGTATCAACGATTTCTTGGCCAACTGGATTAGCCGATTCTGTATTATGTATGATCATGTGGTTAGGGTAAAAAAGCCCTACTTACCGCCTAACCTCGGCTTTCGGGCTTGTTTAAGATTGTTATTATCCTTCTGGAAGGACTACGTCAACGTATTTAAATCCAAATGCAGGAACTGCAGCACCTGTCGCATCCGAGGGAGTTGTAGCGTCACCGCTTAAACTCAAAGCAACAAAGCCTGATTTTGTAAAGTTATTTACGATACCTGTTGAGATGGCTGCAACTGGGATTTCCAAAACGAATTTCTTTCCTTCAAAAGGTTTTGAAGTGAAACGAATAGCCAAATAATGAATTTCATCATTAACCGGTGCTTTGAATTCAGTTGCTGCGGTTGTGACCTCACCTTTAAACAATAAGTTCGCGTTGTCAATGGACAGATCCAAAGAGTTTGCTGCGAATGTTGGTGGATCAGTTTCTCCAGGTAAAACCCAGCGAACACCAGATTTATCTTCAACACGGAAACGAACTTTTTCTAAAGGTGGAATAGTCATGTTCACCGAGTCCATCTCGATATCAACAATCTTTTTCCAACCTGTGGTTGGCATAGCTCCATTCAAGCCGATTGGGGCTAACTCAATACTTTCAACACCTGTAACAGCTGCCATAATATTTATGATTTGTGGCCTGCACTGCCATGTTAATATTTTTGTTAATTTTTATCTCTACGCAAGTAGGTGTATTTTACAGTGAAACCGTAAAACCAGTTCTTTCCGTCCGGAACTATCTCGCCACCGCTATCAAGTTGGAGGATAAAATCAAAACCTCTGTAATCATCAATGACTTCCATTAGAAACGATCCAATTTCCTGCATCCTTTGAATATTAGGCTGCGTTGTATCGGTTGCTGTAGGATTGGCCGCTAATTGATTTTTTAAATTTGGAACATGGGTATTCACATTGAAATAACCTTCTGTGATCTGCTCAGCACTTACAACAATAGTATTAATGACTATATCTTCTTTATCAGAATTAAGCCTTCTGTTCATAATCCTAATCTCACCGGTCAAAAAAGTATTGGTCATGACATCAGCCATTTCAATTACATCTTTGATATCATCCATCGCTTGAACAGCTGTTTTAAATACTTTTGTTGCCATATACTATTCAAATGATCCTAACTCAGCAAATGCTTGCTTTAGCGCGCTATCTAAGTTGATATAAGCACCACGCAAAACATCAAATCCTTTTTTCTCAACCCAACTAGAATATTCCATACCTGAAACAAGAACTACTCCCCATCCCGTTGACTCTCTCAAGACATCAAGAGCAATCTGCAATCCTTCCTTCACTCCTGTTGCTCTATCCGTTCCTACTGGACTTTCTTTAAAGCTTGTATGAACGATTTTACCATCTTTATAGATGATGAATCCCGTTGAGCTTCTTAGATTACCAGTATGATCATCGTAAGCTTTTCCATTTGTGATCTTGTTCCTTACCAACTCAACACCACGTTCCAGGACCTTAGATAAATGCTGTATCACTTCCTTATCTATCTCACGTTGGACCTCAAGAGCCAAAGCATTCATATTGGTCGTTATTTCAAGTTCTATTTTCATTACATCTTACCTCTACAGTGCATTTGACCAATATGAAACCAAATCAATTCTTGCTTATAAACTATGAAGGTTCCAGACATATCCTTACCTGTTACCTCAATTCCTGATAAAATAGGTTCAGTCCCATAAGGAAAAGCGATATCAAAACTATATTGAACCTCGGTACCATCTTGTTTTCTGAAGAACGATGTACCTCTAACAGGAACAAAGCGACATTCAACTGTCACTTCAATACCGTTTTGATCCTCATAGGTTAATGTATCCGGATATTGATCTTCTACCATAAGTCAGACACACTAGTAATAGTTGGGGTATCATCTTCTTCCATTTCGTCAGGCATTCCCCATCTTTTTAGGAGACCTTTACGAAGCTTTAGAAGACCATCAATACTACGCTGGGTAAGCAGATAGTCTAATTCCTTGACAGAATCCGGTGATAGTGCTACAACGAAGATTAGCGCTGCTAAAGCAAGATCAACCCCTTTCCTGCTTTCTTCATTTTGTGGAGTATATTCCTCATCTGGAATAATATTTTGCTCCAATAAGACCGTCGTTACGGATCCAGGCTTGACGGGAATATTAATTTTGCTTAGCAGCGCTTCTCTATTCGTCATAACTTATCCCTTCTGAACTAATTCACGACTAACAAGGTTTTCCAAGCGATCAGCATCTAAATGCGATACATCGTCACCAATATTGAAAATACCTTCATCACCTTGGTTATCACGGAAAGGACTGATAACAATAAACTTCTTTTCAGATTTTACTGTTTTAGCTTTTCCACCTGCTTTTACCAATTCACCTTGAAGCTTCTCAACTAGATCTTTAATATTTTTGTTTTCCGCTTGCATCTTTTCGATTTCAGGTTTCAACTTATCCTTGAATGCCTGATGCTCTGTTTCTAAAGCAGCAATTTGATCAGTCTTTGCTTTCAAATCGTCCTTCAATGAAATAATTTCACTGTCTTTAGCATCCAATTCACCATGAAGCTTTTGGACTTCTTCAGATGAAGCATTAGTATTTAGATCCAACTTTGATTGATCAGATGATTGAGCTCCTTCTACTTTAGAAGGAGTGGCCGGAGTTGATACTCCGGCTTTCTCGTTTTTAATTCCCTTATCCACCTGGTAAAATAGTTTTAAGAATGATGATTGATTTACTGTTGTTCATAACTGGTGTACAGTAGGCAGTACCCTTAGTAACAACAGTGATAGGATCCTCCAAGCCCCAAACTTTGATCAAGACGATACCTGATTTAGTTTTAGTTGCAACACCTGCTTGAACGTATTCATCAGCAGAAGTTGTGTGTTGAGTATTTCCTAATTGCTCAGTTACTGAGAAAGTAACGTTACCTGGTTCCCATCCAGAAACAACAGTTTGAGTACCATCTTTAGACTCTTGAACCATTTCTGATTTCCAAACCTTAAAGATTGGTAAGCCTTTAGAGCGCAATGCTCTATTGATCTCTTCAAGACCAGGCTCTTGCTGTAAACCAAGTGCATTAGCAACATATGTTGCAGTGAACTTTTGGATACCTGCATTTTGAGCTACTAAGTCAATTGTTGATTCTTCACACCATGCAAATTGAGGAATAGGTTTATTCGCAAGCTTTGCAGCTGCTTTAACTCTTCTGATATCCCCGACAATATCGGCAGTTGGATCACTCCAATCTTTTGTAGCATTTAAAAAGTTCGAAACTGGAATAGCAAAATCAACATCAGTTACCGTTTGAATACCTTGTTCGTTATTCAATTGAGTAAGCTTGTATTTACCTGTTGAAGCAATACGTTTCGCCAACCACTCATTACGGGCCTCAATACCATTACGAGCAAATACTTGATCCTCATAATGCCAATCAAGGACACGTTGAGCAGCTTCTCTGCGAGTAGGTCCTGCAGGTAATCGACGAACAGCATCTTCCAATTCACGCAGTGTATTAAAGTCGGTTTCAACTTTATCACGTGCGATCTCGATCTTAGGCATATCACCTTCGATCTTAGTCGGTAAATTACGACCAAAACGAGGTGCTGCACTATTGAAATCTGTTACAGCAGCCATTACTTTAGCGCCAAACTGAGCCTCAAGACCAGACCATTTTAATGTTGGCTGAAATTGTAAAGGGAATGCAGTTTGATATTGTAACGCATCGAATGGATATGTTTCAATATAAGCCTGTGCATCTGCTCTACGGAATTCCGGCACTAGTTCTTGTACATTTATCATTTTATATGATTATATGTTTTGTTCTAATTCTGTTAATTATACGAAGGTGAATCGCGGTAATGCGGTTCTTAGATCTTCGATGATTGCTTGCAAAGCAGCAGGCAAAGCTTTGATACGAACTGTACCACTGATTACCACACCATTTGCATTAGTATTGCCACCATCTACAACTTCAGAAGCACGATGTGTAAAACCAATAGGTTTAATCGCACCATCAACCGCTGTTAACACCTTACCAATTCCAGTCGCAGGATCTCGACCTACTAAAGAACCCTCTGGAACATAGCCATCGGGATAATTTGCTTTAGCAACTTCGAGCATTAATCCAGCTGGAAGGGTATCAATAACATTTTCAAAAACTACTTTTTGAAAGCCTTGAGTACCCGTTCTTTTAACTCCAATTAATCCCATTTAATAAATTATTATGCGCCTGCTTTAGCTTTCGCTTCTGCTGCACGCTGTGTAATAATATCTTTCATTGCAGGAGACACCTCGTCGTCCTTCAATTTGCCACCACCTGCACTTCTCGCAGGAGCATCATTACCAAGACCAGCATCACTAGCAGCCTGAACTTCCTCAGCAACATCTTGTTCCACATCTGCTAAGTAGCTTGTGAAATCCTCATCTGAATCGATCTTTAATCGTTCGAAATCACGAAGAGTGCGAGCTTTGAATTTTTCAGGTGCATTAGTTAATTTGGTTTCAAGTTGTTGGAGACGAGTTTGAATTGTATTGCCTTTTTGAAGGTTTGCTACAGTGGTTGTCAAAGTCTCGATTACCTTGTTTTGGTTATCAACATGAGCTTTGAACCAAGCCGGAGCTTCATCCTTATCTTTTTCAACCGGAGCAGGAGGATCAACCTTTGCTGGCGCTGGAGGTTCAACTTTATCCTTATCTTCTGCTGCTTTCTTGTCTGCATTACGCTTGGCATCATCTAGTGCTGCCAAGTCCTTGAAACTTAAAATTTGATCTAGTTTGTCAATCTCACCGTCGATCTCGTCCTCAGTAGATATTAATCCATCTAACTTGTCCGCAAGTCCGTTGATTCTGACATTTGAAAGATTGACACCCAAAGCGGTTGCCTTTGCTTTCAATTTGGAAATGATTTGTGCTTTTAATGACATGTGTTTTTTGTATTTAGAGTCTAGTCCAGAGAGCTATTCCGTCCAATCCTCGGTTAATAACTTTAAACACAAAAGTAATCCGATTGGATTACTAAATTAAGATGAGTGATTTTGTAATTTAGGTGATTACAAAAAGAAGAGTTATATTAGTAACTATACCAACAAACTTAAAACATGGAAGAAATATTAAAGGCTGGTGACGTTGTGCAGTTAAAAAGTGGTGGCCAAAAAATGACAATAGAGAATATTGATGAACCTGAAGCAGAATGTGTATGGTTTGATGGGGGCATTTATAACGAACGTCACATTGCTTTAGTAGCGCTTAAGAAATATGAGGCCTCTGAAAACGATGGTTTTATTGTAAAATAACTATATCCAGACCTGCAACATACTAGTAACCTTCATGCCGTAATGCTTCAAGAAATAAGATCCATTACGTTTGTAGACATGTATCTTATCATCAAGCCGAAATGAGTTGCCATAAAGGTCATATACAACGCCATCATGATAAATGAATAGATACCAATATCCTTTCACATGGTTGGAGCATCTCATTATGCAGGGATAAGGTGTTGCAGGATCAAACTTAATAAACCTAGGATTAGTGTTAAATCCTAGGTTTTGAAATAATTTTACATAAGTTTGTCCGCCCCAACACGTCCTATTGACTTTCTTGACCGCTTGATCCGTTTCCTCAAAGCACAATCCAGTTAATGAAGAAATAGCAGAATGATTATGCAGATCAGGCCCATAATTAACAACTTCTATTTCGTATTTCACTTTAACTTTTTAAATTCATCCAATAGACTTTCAAAGCATATTTCATATATGAATATGAATAGCTCAATTACAAGTATTAACAGAAAATAGAATGGAATTAGGTCAAGTAAAACACGATACTTTCGAGTATATTCACCTTCTCCTAACTCTCTTAAAACACATAAAACCTGAATAACGTAAATAACGAGAAGTGCTCCCATAGTGATGTAAAACCAATTCATATTTATAAAATTTAGTAATTAATATTATTGTAAAATCGGTTGCTTAACCTTTGCTGCCTCCAAAGCTGCTTTCTCAGCTTCATCCTTCTTAATCTCTGCCATCTCCTCTTCAGCATTTTTAGTTAAAGGAGAGTATTCAATGGCGGTCTTTTGCGATAATAACTTAGCACCTCCAGATGCTTTTTGAAGTAAGCCAACAGTCTCAGCATCATCATTGATCCGAAATAAAGGAATATCAAATTTGATACTTAGCGATTGAGCTGCCTTGATCAATGATGTGTCGATCGCTGCACAAAACGATTTATTAAGGTTTATATCACGTTGAGTACTTTGCCCATATTCTCCATCGATTTCATCTTGAGCTGCTAAGTGAGCATCCATAAAAATACGATCGTAAGCAACTCCCGATGCGGCACCCAACCCTTTGAGATCCTCCATTGACATTTGAGGCGTTTGAGTACAAGTAAAGATGAAGTTTACCAAAGTATCTAATTCAAGCTTTACGGCTTCTGTTGCCTGCTCCCAAGTAACGTACTTAGCATCTCCTTTTTCACCTTTGATCTGTAATGATTTACCTTGCTCACCCTTTTCTAAGAACTGAGCACCTACATTACCGGTCATTACGAATACTGGTGAAGCGTGATAATCATTGGTATCACCAAAATTTGAGACCAACGTTTCAATACGACTTATAGATGCTTGGACCTCGGCCCATACAGGCTCAGGCTTCGAATAATAGATAACTGGGATCTTACCGTAAGAATGAGGTGCCGCCGATTCCATGATCCAGCCATCACCAGTCTCTGACTTCTCCCCTGTTCGCTCCTGGCGAAACTTATATATCATCTTGTCAGAGTAGATATCAAATCTCTTTTCCTTGGTAGTTGCTATTTGAGCTAATGTTGAAGCATCAGACTCACCTGTTATTTCAGCCAAACTTCTTTTTGACTCATAAACACGACCGAAATAGATCATATTTCCGTAATCATCAAATACAGGAAGAAGTTTATCACCTAGCTTTGGAGATATCACTTTGCACCGCATTCTAAAGTTGCCCTTAGCACCAATGCTTGTCCAGTACAAAGGATCTACAGGTTCAGAGTACCAAAGCTTGGCAACCTGTAATTCGCTTAACATGCGTCTGGCGATTTCCTTTTCAAGAAACTCCAATTTATTATCCTCGCGAATCTTCTTAACCATCGCATAGAGTTTCTTTTCAGCATCATCAACCGGATTTGCTTCTAATTGCATCTTACCTACGTTCATGAACGATACACGACGCTTAACGATCAATGCTTGAAGAGGTATACCGATGCGGTTAACCTCGATGCGTTCTGTTTTATACTGAGGCTTTTTATCTTTACCCAAGATTGGATTACCATCAGCGTCTTTCTGAACCCTCTTAACTCTTTTCTTAGGTCTAAGAGTTTCACTGAAGATATTATGTTGTGTTACATCATATTCAGCTGCTGCTGTTTCGTAGGTAGGTGCTAATGTAGTCCCAACCGCTTCAACAACAGCGGGCAATACAGGAGCAGGTAAATCTGCTACCTTTGTTTGTTTAAGTGTTTCTTTTGCCATTATTTTTTTATTGCGGTTAGGAGTTAGAATAAATCAAATATTGAGTCGTCTATATCTGAGAAGCCCTTTTTAAATCTTCTCTTTGCGTAACGTATTGGATCTATTGTGTGATTATTTTTATCTACTGGAATACCAGCCTTCTTATCGCTCCAAACATAAGTCTTAAGCTCTCTTTTAATATTTGGAGAATCAGGACTTACAACAATTGTATAATCTTGTAAGTCTGCAATTCCGGCTTTTACTGATCCTGGACCTTTTTCACATTCTTCAATGTTTAATCCCAATTCAGCTAGATCTGCAATAAGTCGATCTTCGGCACTGTCTCCAACAATTAAATCATCCGGATCATCAATATGGCTTGAATTCATGTTGTACACTCCATTAAGCTTCAATTGTGTCTTGGTATAGAATTTTTCTTTAACATAAACACGTTTACGTCGTTCATCAACAGCGACCTTTATAAGTGTAGTAGGGTCGATAGAGAAACCGTAATCTTGGCCATATAGATATGGTAATGACTCGTCAAAATCTCCTTCTTCCCAATCAGTAAATATTACCCCTTCAGCAATATCTGCCCATCGACCAATAACAACATATGCATATTTCGTTTTTTGAAAAGCTTTGTGATAAATCTTGTCGTACTTCACTTTCCAAGCCCAAGCGGCATCTGAACCTTCAATAGCTGTACACAACCCGACTTCAGCAATCGCAGCTTCGTGTGCTTGCTTCTCGCTTTTTCGTTTAATATCTGCAACTTCAGCAAGAAAGGTTTCACTAACGTTCTCAACATTGTCTAGATATGAAGTGTGAATGTGCAATACATTCGGATGGGTTGAAATTTGAACCTCTACGCCATCTATAACCTCTATACGATGTGTATCTTGGATATATTTCTTATAAACAAAATGCTCATCATCTGATGGGTTCATGATAAGAATTACACGATTCTGTATTCCTTTTTTACGAATAGAAAGTATCAATTTATCATAATCATCTTCACTTTGCCACTCTTCCATCTCATCGCCAACAAACGTTGTCAGTCCCTCGATAGATTTTAAATTTGCAGTTTGATTACCTGATGAGGTTTTAATACCCCTAAACATAATCTCACTGCCCGAAAACTCATTTATAATCTCTTCGGATAAAACATTGAAATGTTTTGCAACACCGTCAAGATCAATCTTACCTTTAATCTCTGGAATAACTGAAATATCAGCGGATTTCATAGTGTAGCGACTATACAGAACCTTATGACCTTCTTGAAAAGTTAAGCGAGTTATGAATGTAGATACTTCAAAAGACTTACCTGATCCTCGTCCGCCAGTGACAAGAATTACGAAGTGAACCTTGTCTGTATACATCGATTGAAACTTTGGCTTAACGATTACCATATCACTTTCCCCCCTGCAAAGCCAACCAATTTTCCGGACTAATAGAACCTTTTACATCTGCATCAACATTAAGATTGTCTTTAAACCTACCGTAAATACGAGCCATGTTAACAGCCATATCAGCGGCAGAATAAAACTCAATCTCAGGTCCATATTTACCGTATTTGAATGATTTTATTTTACCACCTTCCTTATCCTTCTTGATCTTAACGAGATCAAGCTCAACTTCATCCACTAGCTCGGGTTCAGAATAGACAATGCGATGTGCTTTGGGATTTCTCTCAAGTTCAATCTCTAGACGGATAATACTTCTTTGGATTTGATCAATTCTACTAAGATGCTCTTTGAGTTCTTTTTCTTCGAACGTCACCCGATTGGCATACTCAATTTCAAAATCAATTTGATCTCTCTTCTCTCTTATGATATCAGATAAAGGCTTCTTAATTTTTTTTGAACGTTCAACTTTACGGGTTACGAGATAGTCTTTAATATCAGCTTTCGCGATATCCGAAATTAGCTTAACGGTCTCTTCAGATGTAATAGTCTGCTCTTCCGCCAAACGCTTGATTTCTTCACGCACCTTAGCAATTTTTAGCAGCCGATTACCTTCAACGGCTGCACTTGCGACAGCATATCCTGCTTCCTTAGCTGCTTTTGTTTTATTAAAATTATTATCTAGGTAAGCTTGGCAAAACTTCAGTTGTCGCTCGGTTAGCTCTTCGTTGATCTCACTCACCTTTCACCTCCTTTACTAATTCATCAACTAGATGTTTAAACACCTTATCAACTTGATATACTTCCCGAGCCACTTTAATGCGGTATGAAGCACTTTGTTGATTGATACCAAGAAACTTCTTGATTGTGCTACAGATTCCGTTCTCAACTTTTTCACTGAGTAAAATTGACTTAGGTGAAAAGATTAAAAGCACTGAAGCAGCAAAAAGAATTTCAGAATTACACTTCTTTGGTCCAGGATTGACATGGTTATAGATTGCTTTCACGATGGTTTCATCCAGTTTCTGAGCTGTCAATGCTTCCCTATAATCCTCAAATGGGATATCAGGATTACGCTGAGTTGCTAGTTTTAAAATGAATTTTTCCATATTAGCAAAGCTAATTACAAAAACTAAGTAATCCAAATAGATTACTTAGTTTTTAAAATGGAGTGTCGTCAAGCTGTGGATTATCCCAATTCGTATACTTGCTCATATCGTTTGAAGGCAATGTAATAGCGCTTTGAACGAAGGAAAAATCAGTGATCATACCTGATGTATCTGCAGAATCAATAGGGTCTGAAAATCCTGTTGTTTCTTTTTTGAAGAATAGATTTACAATACCTGTTTCTCCATTCCGATGCTTAGCTATGATTAATTCAGCAAGTCCATCTGTTGAATCACCATCTTCTGTTTCACTGAGTCCATAATACTCAGGACGATAAAGAAACCATACCATGTCCGCATCTTGCTCAATAGCTCCTGATTCGCGTAAATCCGAAAGCATAGGCCTTTTGGAATTACCAGGACGTGATTCTAGAGTCCTACTAAGCTGTGATAATGCGATCACCGGAATATTTAATTCTTTGGCCAACATTTTCAAAACCTTTGATTTCTTTTCTGTTTGAGCTCTGATATCAGCATTTCGAGGTAGGGCATTTCCTATTTCGATAAATTGCAGATAATCAATTACGATCCACTCTATTCCGTATTTCCGTTTGAATCTTTTTGCCTTTGCGACAAGCTCTGAAAGTGTTAGACCTGCGGTATCATCAAAAATGATTTGACTTGAATTTATCCTTTCTTCGAAAGTGTCAATTCTTTCAAAATCATGACGATCCAAATTAGAATTTACAAATTTTGATAACGGGATATCAGTAACACTTGATACTGTTCTTTTGACCAATTGAATTGTTGACATCTCCAAAGAAAACACTGCTCCAGGAGCACCACTATCTGCGGCATTATTAGCTACTTGAATAACTAAAGAAGTTTTACCCATACCTGGACGAGCTCCAAGAATTATCAAATCAGAGTTTTGCAGGCCACCGGTGATTCTATCAATTTCCTTAAATCCAGTAGGAATTCCTTTAGCGTTTTTTTCGCCAGGATTGTTGTATGCATCTCTTTGCTCTTGCATCATTTCACTAAATGCCTGAGCAATGCTGACTTCCTTCTTTTTGACTGTTTGGTTAATTATTTCATCAATTTTTAAGTCGTTAGAAGCAATTATCTCGAAGACATCATCAACATCATTATAACATTTCGTCATAGTGTCGGCCGCTTGCTTGATCACTTCACGTTTGATTGATTTCTCAATGACAACTTGAGTTTGAAAATCGAGGTTAGCAGTTGAAATTACACGGTCAGAACAATCAATCAAATATGTAATTCCTCCCACTGCTTCAAGTTTATTAGCAGTTTTCAATGATGTCATTACAGATGAAATATCAATAGGCTCAGAGTTCATTGAAAGCTTTTCACAATGCTCATAAATGATTTTGTTCGCCTCTTTGTAAAACATTTCAGGCCTTAACTTTTCCGCTATTTCAACAAAAACCTCCTTGTCGATCAAAATAGATCCAATGATGATTTCTTCTAAATCTATTGCCTGAGGTGGTAATTTACCCAAACTATTCTTTGCCTGTGTTTCTGATTTCATAATCCTACGCTAAACCGTGTTTCTTTTTTTGCTCCTTTGTGAAGAGTGTAGTATCCCTCCAGCCGTTGTTGTTCCAAAGCCACTTTCCAACTTTCTCTTTTTCTAAACCTTGATGAAGAGGTGCCGATTCTACATCAGTGATCTTATTTGAAAACTTCAAAGTTTTACTGATCAATTTGTCTAATTCAATTTTCAACCAATTAGTACAGTAAGATCTATATCCTTTCAAATTTGTCTTTGGTTCCCTTTTTATTTTTATCTGAGTAAAGAAAATATTGATCAATCTGATTAAGTCATGTTCATTTATTCCATGAGAGCTATAAGCTTCAATCAGATCGGAAATAAAAACTTTATCATTCAACAAATCCTTCTTGGGAGTTTCAAAATCTTCAGGATCGTACTGCTCCCAATCATTTTTAAAATCAGTGATTACCGCTGCAAGCGGAATATTGTTTATTGGTTTACTTGTTTCATTGTTTAATGGTTTATTTATGGCTACAGTGCCAGTATTAGTGCCTTGTATGGTGCCGGTATCAGTGCCCTCTATGTTGCTTTCGCAAATTTTGATAGGGCATTCGCTTGCTTGTATCAGTGCTTTGTCAAGTGCTTTATACTGTGTGTTGTTAAAATTTGATAGGGCAATTATGTTTGCAGTCCATTGGTTTTTGCTTTCTTTTACAACTTTCACAAACCCCCATTCTACCAAATCATTAAACACTTTCTTATACGTATTGTACGATGATATCCCTACAGCAACCATAGTTTGCTCTCTTGGTGCCCCAAACTCCTTAACCCATCCCATACGGTTATTAAGCTCTAAGAACCACATAAACATACATCCATGATTACCAGTAACCTTTCCTTGATTTTCAAAGGAGAAGTCAAACCATGCCCTAGAAAGTGAATACCCGTTTATTTCAACTTCTTTTGCCATATTACAAACTCACATTAAATTCTGAATCAAAAAAATAAAAAATCAATGGCCCATCTGGATGTCTATGATTATCAATAAATTCTTCATTTAAAACCTTATTATCTACGGAGCACAAAACTGACCTAATAACATGAGGATTAAACCTTTTCAAATTAATTTCGAAATACTCTTTATAAATATCACCTAGATACAAATGAGTTTGATCCACATCATTTTCTACAATAATTATTATAGTGACATAAAACTCTGTTTCACCCCAATCATTAATTGTCACTATTGCTTTCGAATAATTATGTAATTGGAATATAAATGACTCCCTATTGATTCCCATTATTGTTGATACTATTTCCTGACTTGAACAAGAGAATAGTTTATTTATAATTTCATCTGTATTCATATGCTTCTTTTAAAATTATTTTATATAAAATTACAGCACTGTTTCATACTCCCAAAGTGAAAGCTTGCCTTTTACATTTAATATCGGCTCATCGTAAATCACTGCGTTTGCAAGTACCCAGTTATAAATAATATGCTTTATTGGATATCCTGCGGATGTCTCCGTTTTCTCTGCCCATATACTCGGATGATTTATCATACAATCAACAATATCAACCTCACCAATGATAGCTGATTTACTATAAAATATATCTTTAGTTAGTAATGGAAATTCTGTTTTTAAGAAGACGTAATCAATTTGATCGTTAGATAACCCCAAAGTCAGATTATTAAACGATGGCTTACCAGATGCATGAATATAGATCCTCCCTCTAAATTTGGTTTTCCAAGTTCTGTTTTCTATGTCTTTTATGCCATACGCGATCAGGGATGCCCATGGTTGTTTTATACTAAGTGCTTTCATAATTTATTGATTTGATATTTTCAATTTTTCCTCTAAATAACTAACAGCACCGTTTTCACTTTCCCATGCCAAACCTTCGATTAGTTTACCATCTTTACGATAAGACCACCCCTCTTCACCATGTGCCTTTGATGATAAATACACTTCATACCCTTGATTTTTAAGAGATTCTTTTCTTTGATCAAACTGTTTCCTCCATTCTATCGCTTCAGCTTTGCGCCTTGCTGTTCTATCTGCTGCCCTGCCCATTATTTCACCTCGCTTTCTAACTTGTTAATGTCAATTGCCAAACCCTTTTCGATTAGTCCGAAAACATCAAAGTGCCATTCAAAAAGATTTTGAAATTTAGAGCACTGGTCGCGGCACTCTCTAGTATCACCCATAAAATACTGATTAAAGGATCTATTATCGGGATTATAACAAGTCTCGTGCTCTTCATTATCAATAGCAGAATATCCTTTCCATTCTAAGAATCTATATTCATTAAGATCAGTACCGCCATTTTTTAATCGGTGCATAGGAATAAACCTTCTTCCATTATGCTCAATTACCATTATTAGGTCAGACATCGGTCTAAGCAATGGGAATGTATCGGAATATGAATAATGTTCATCCTCATGTTCAAAACTTACCAAGACACCATCTTGATCTAATCCTATTATTTCTTGAACTATTGGGGTGCTGTCATCATCATGATTTCCCATGTTGTGACATTTTAGACCATAAGGAAGATAAGGCGCTAGGTTTTGTAATGTTAATTTTTCCATAATTTAAATATATAATTGGCCTTTTAAGTTGGCCTCTGTTTGAATAATGTTGATTTTTGCGCACCAGTTTAAAGCGTCTTGGCCAGTAGGAAATGATTTAAGTTTATTTAATCCATTAACGGCTATTAAAGCGCAATTCGGCATTTTAGGATCAATAGAAAGATTTGAGAATGTTCTCATCTTCGCTAAAGAATTGGTTTCCTTATTGTAAAGCAAAATATATTTTCCTTTATCGAATACCCATCCCAAGACCTCGTATTTTGAATCTGTATCAAGCAATGGACCGGTTAATTGGTTAAAAATCGACTTGGTGATTTTCACTTTTTTGAGTTCTACTACCATAATTTTGAGATTAAAAAAGCCCTTGGCAGGAATCCCCAGCATCTCACAACTGGTTCATCCTATCAAGGGCTAAAATGTCTTTATAAATTGTATTGATGTGAGATGATACAATTAAGTAATCCAAATGTATAACTTAATTTTAAGTAATCCAAATGGATTACTTGATTTTCGTAAAATTAAATTAATCGCCCACTTCATGATACTCAGGAGCGATGTCATAAACATCCTTGTGAACCTCGATAGGTACAACTCCGGCGTGCTCAAGTTCTATCGCTCTCTTCTCTTCTTCTAACTTATCCATTATATTCTCAACTAGCTGATGGGGAAGTAAACAAAAGAACGAAACTACCCTATCCATAGCCGATGCCATATCGTATTCAAGCTCATCTGCATCCTTCAGGTTATACTTATGCATTAAAGAGTTTTTCATGCCCTGAGCGCCTTTATAGATCTGTGCACTAAAGTTTTTTAAAGTTTGATCCTTCACCTCGGAATCAAATAGATTGTTTCTCCATTTATTTTCAACGAGCTGAGCAATAGTTCCAATAAATTGAACATCCTTCAAGATATTGAACTCTCGTTGCGGAGTTAATTTAACTTTGATTGCTGGCTTGGGAATTATTATTTGATTCATGATTTTTAGATCTTAAGTTTCTGATATTCTCTGAAGCGGCAGAAAAACCCGTTAAAATTATTTGAAAACCTTCCTTTACTTCAGATACCAATTTGCTAAGGTTTTCATCTTGACACTCAGGAAAATCAAACTCTTTGATTCGTGAGTATAGGTTATTTACTTTTTCAATGTCTGTCATGGTTAATTTAAAATATTTTGATTCCAAATAATGATAAATAAGCAATATGTGATTCTCTTGTGTCTAGAATTGTTCCGTCAAGTCCTCGAAAGCAGAGTAAATTTTGATCATAATATATCTTAGTATGAGCAAAAACGTGGTCCTTTTGAGAAAGCTCAATAATATCTTTAAGGTTATTATCAGAATAACTCCAGTGATGTTTATGATTTCCCTTAACTTTTACTTTTATATTTTGAGCGGCGTTATAAGCTTTATATTTCTCCGGGTATTTTTCAAAAAAGTTTCTCCATGTTTCTGAATAAATCTTAGGTAATTGATCCTGGACAGGCTTCCCCCTAGATTCATTTTTCTTTCTATACCTGCGTTTCCATCTAGATCGCTCTTTATCATAGAAGCCAGATTTTAAAGTGTTAGATTTATAGTTCCCTTTAGCATATTCTTTACTGCATACTTTACATTTATTAACGTGACCATCTGGCATTTTAGGATGTTTATAAAACTCCTTCAAAGGCTTATCCTGTTTACAATGAAAGCAAACTTTTTGTAATATTGATAATTCGTTCATATCAGAATGGATGTATATTAAAGTTGTCAATTGTTAGTCCTGCAGTAGCGATCGTAACAGTTTTTAATGTTGCATCCTCAATTCTTTGTTTGAAGACTTTGGCGTCCGAGTTCCTATCGGACAGGTGAATAAGAACAATGTTGTTTACAGCTCGTAAGTCATTTGCTTGAAGCGTTTCTAAACATGTTTCCACACTCATATGGGATTGAATAACCCGATTTCTTAGAAAGCGATTACCAGCTAACTTTTCATCAATTATATCTTGGCTATAATTAGCTTCGATCAAAATGTTATTTAATCCAGGGAATTGATAATTGCAGTAGATCGTATCGGTAAGGAATAACGTTGTACCCATTTCAGGATGTTTGATTAAGAATCCACATGGCTCATTAACATCATGGTGAGTATCAAAAGCAATAACATCAAATGGACCTAGTTTGTAGATTCCTCCTTTTTTAACAGCATTGAAACGGTGATGAATACATTTTAAACCTTTGATCGTTCCGGCAGTAGCATAAATGTCAATTCCAGACTTTACCGCGTCTTTCACACCTTTGCAGTGATCGCCGTGTTCATGTGTTACTAAGCATCCCACTACCTTGCTCAAATCGAAATTCAAAGCTTGCTTTATCCTTTCGAATCTTACCCCACACTCGACAATAAGGGTTTCCCCATTATTGTCGGTGAAAAGGTAACAGTTACCATCACTATTACTGTTTATGATGTGTAACCTCATTAGAAGTTCATTTCAACTTGGTCATCACCACCAGGATTCTCATTTGGTTGCATAGCTGAACGTTTTGGCTCGTCTGGAATAGAAGCAGGTTTCTTTTCTTTAATCGCATCTCTTGATTTGATTTCTTCAACAATCACTGCATCCTCAAAAGAAATTGTTTGCTTATTCGCATTTGCACGGATATCAGTTCGAACTTGATCTGTGATAGCATCATATTCCTGATCTTCCTTTTCATAAAGAACACTGTCATCTGAAGATCTTATCAATAGTTTACAACCCCGGTTGATGACTGTTTTAATAGCCATTTGATCACTAAAATTTTTATGGGCACCGCTATTACCTTTTGATCCACCTTGCCCCCAAGCAAGTTTTATTTGTGAGATATTCATAATCTCAACATCCTTAGTGCCATCCGCTAATTCGAACGCGAAATACGCACCAATAACCTCACCTCCTATATTTTCTAAGGATTGCTTGTGCTTTAAAATTCTAGTACGATAGGGAAATTCTAAGTCTGTTTCAAACTCGAACTCATCACCTTTGAAAATGGCTCTTTGATTATGATTGACCAAACCACCATATCGTTTAGCTAGGACTAGATTACCTGTATATTCTGGTGTAAATTCCAATTTGGTTCCGTACGCTATAAAATCACCTTGCTTTTTAAGAGGAGAAAGTCCCCAAACTACCATTTTCAGTAAAGCATTTGCTATACTCTCTTTGGAGCATGTTGCAAGGACTGGCTGTTTATTTGAATCCACTGTTTCCTGCAAAATTAACCAAGCACTTTTTAAAGCATTTTCAGGACTATAATCTTTGGGAATTCGAAGTTCACCCGATTGTTGAAAAGAAGTGATCTTTGCTAATACTGACGTAGTAATATTTTTTTCTTCTTGTTGTGCTGCAACTGCAGATTGTTGATTAGACATAGTTATTATTTTAAAATTTTATAAATACATTGATTTAATTTTTCAGAAGGCATTGGCATTCTGATTTTACCACACCACATTATTGCTGGGTGATCGCCCGAGTGCATAAATTTGCATCCCGAGCATGACACCTTTTTTATTAATGAAAGTGGTGTGGTGGATTTTTTAGCCATTTTTAGGCGTAAGTTTTCTAGTTAAATTGTAATCCCTTTCACATTCTACATCAGTAATGTGGCTATACCGAGTCTCCTCTAAACCTCCAGCATTTAGATAATTTGTTACACGATAAATTCCGTATTCATGTCTAAAAATCGCCCCTAATGGAAGTAATATCTCTTGTTTTTCAACAAGGCTAGATCCTCCATTATCACCTAAATGATAATCCCAAGTTCTATTTCTCATTACGCTACTCTTAATTTCTCGTCTTGAGGTGAAACAATAAGGTTAATGGTTTGCGCTGCAGTATCTGGAATTACGGATACAGATTCTCGGTTATCAAGGAATACGGGTGCAGTTACACCATAATGGGCGGATAGCGTATTGATAATATCAATTCCTACCAAGATCTTACCAGCAGTATTAAGGTCAGAGAATGGCACACCATTATAAGTCGTTTGACAAGTAGGCTCTTCACCACCATTGATCAACTTTGAGAATAACTTGAATTTTGCATACTTGAACATTCCATTAACGCGATTCTCCAATTCCTCAGATTTTGCCTTCTCGTATTTTTCAGCGGCGAATTCTTGTTTCTCCAGAGAAGCGAGTTCCTGAGACATGGTTTTCTCCTGATCTTTCAACTCTTTAATACGTACATCAGCTTTAGCAATTTGATCTGCAGTGTTTAGTTTTAGTTTATACGAATTCAGATCTGCATTGATCACTCCTTTTTTCAATCTAAGATCATACAGATCTACTGGAGTAGTTTCTAATTGTCCGGTCAATTCCGTAATCTTTGCTGTTTTAGTAGCAATTGAATCATCTTCCATTACGCGATCTTCATAAGATTTAACAACAACCTTATTAGATTCAGCATTTGAGATCTTTATCTTTAGATCGGTAATTGACCCTTTCAAAGTCTCAATCGATGATGAAATTGCACTTTTCGTTGTCTCAAAGTTTTCATTAGCCTGAAGTATATCTTCGTCACGTTTTGCCAAATCAGCATTTAACCCAGCACCTTGAACATTCAACACTTTCAGTTCATTGACTTTGATCTCGTTGAATTTAGTACGGATTTCTTCAACATTATGCGATTCATGCTCACGTCCACACTCTTTACACATTGTTTCATTAGGATCCAGAGTACGAGCATTTACGGATGTGAAAAGAATGCGTAGGCTTGCAATACGATCGTTGATATCAGTCTTATCACGTTCAATACGTGCCAATTGATCAGTATGAGAACTTTGCAATTGATTCAATTGATTTTCTTGCAAACGCAATTGCGATTCTAATTGAGATAATCTTGCTTTATCTTCATTTGCACCCGAATTAGCCGTTGATAACTCTGAATTATATGCAGAGCGATGTGCTGATTCTATATTTTGGATCTCGAGCTTTAGAGCATGAATCTCCTTTTGAACGGATTGAATACGAATGTTTTCTGATTCATTAGCTGCGTTCTTATCTTCGATAGCCTGATCCAAAGCATCATATTCGGTTTGTAGTTCCGCTATGCGAGCGTTAATTTCCTCCTCATTAACTGGTTCAGGTTTACCGCGTTCTGCTTCATCGATACGACCAGGTATCTCAATTAATTGTTCTTTCAGCTTTTTCTTCTCACCTGAGACCTTTGCTTTGAACTCTTTCAAAGTTTTACCATCCAAAGAATTAAGCAGTTCCTGCAACTCAGGATATTTTCCAGTCAAGAAGCTATCAGTGATCTCACCTGAAATCTCAGACAACACGGCTCTTTGATCCTGCCATTTTTGAGAATTGAAATAAAGCGGATTAGTAATCAGTTTAAATACATTCTCGGGCATTAGATCATTCACCTTAGACTGAAACTCACCTGCCTGTAAAGGAACATCATTCCAAAAGTATAAATGTTCATTTCCAGAGAATTCAGCAACCTCCTCACCTCTTTTCTTAGTCCATTTTTCTTTTTGGATGTGGCGGATATAAATGTCTTGACCATCTACCTCAAGAACCGCGGAAACTTCATTTTCAGTTCGATCTTTAGTTATTCCGACTTCATCTAAAGGTTTTACATTAAAATCTTTACGATCAGTTGAATCTTTTCCGAAGAGCATCCAAGTAAAAGCATCGAAGATGGTAGTTTTTCCAGATGCATTGGCACCATAAATGTTGGTGATGAAATTGAAATCAACTGTAAGTTTCTTAACTCCTTTGAAGTTGATTAATGTTAGAGTTTTGATTAGGATATTCATTGTTTTATGATTTATGATAATAGATTTAATAATTGTTCAAGCTTTTGGTCGTTATCAACCTTTGGAAGTTCGATGTAGTTACCTTTAGTCGTTACTTCTACTTTTTCAAGATTCGAGATCTCGATGACAACATTTCCTTTTTGGATTCTGTGATCGACAAAGAGTTCATCTTCGTCCTCCCATTCGCTCCTCTCAAATCCCAGAGCTAAAAGTTTTTCGTTTGTTAGCATTCTTTGTCTAGATTGATTTTAACACCTTTGTCCTTGAAATATTGAGTATTTATATACTGAGCAACGGTACCGGATGAAGACAAAGCCTGGATCTCCACACGATCGATTTGCCAAGATTTACCGATCTCACCTCTGGGAGTAATAAGCCCATCTTTAATCCAGTTGTCAACTTTACCCCTTCCGTATAAGCGATATGCCTCTGATTTATTCATATAAGGCTTAATTGCTCCTGTATCAGCTAATGCTTGTGTCGCTCCTAGCTTTGCAGCATCTGTAAGCATGTTTCTTAATTCGTAATCAAATACCGATCTCATAATGACTCCTTTGTTACTTGAATAATCCCCATTTCCCTATTTACAACCGTAGGGAACTTAAAATTCGGAGAAGCAGACTTCATCTTTCTGCTTGCTGCCTCCTGAACCGCTCGTGTATGTGATATATCAAAATGAAGCGTTTCACCTATTTTCATTTCAGAAATCAATCCAGCAACTGTCGGCTGAGGTTCTATTTTTATGATTTTCATGATTTTATTAGTCCTTTTTGGTAAGCGAAAATTGATAGTTCTGCTTTGTTCTTTAAGCCTGTTTTGATTCGAATATTTTGCAGATGAGTAGACACTGTATCTGGGGAAATATTCAATTCAGATGCAATGATCTTATCTGGCTGTTTAACTATCTTCAAAACTTCAATTTCCGATTTCGTTAATATTCCATTTATAACTTTGATTGAGCAACACAACTTGCCCTCATACTTACATGTGCCTCTTAATTCGCATTCAACATATTCCGTATGGTTAACTTCACCTTTATCTGTGAAATCAGGTTTATCATCAAGTCCACCAAATCGACAAAGGATATATCTGTAAGTCCAATCTTCACGTATTAAATTTTCCCAACTTGACAATGACCATAATGCGTCTGGCTGGTTTAGCATATCGTTCTCTACCCACTCTAGTACTTTTGGAGGTAGATCTGGCCAAGTGTGAATTTTAAAATTGTGAACGCAATAAAGTCTTGATTTCACACTGAAAAACTCAGCTCCTTTGTCAATCATTCCTGCGTATATTCTGTTATTATGCATAATGGTACTATTATACTATTGTGGTAAATGACTGTTAATTGTATCTTTGTTTTGTTCGTATGGTACAAATGTAATAGATTTATTTTCTATCAACAATAGATAATAGATTTATTTTCTATTATAAATTACAAATGACTGATAATCAGAGTGAAAAAATAAGTTCGATACAATCTAGAATTAGAGAGTTCACTAGAATAAAAGGAATTGATGTTAAGACATTTGAGAGAAATTCCGGTCTAAGTAATGGCTTTGTTTCAAAGATTGGTGACAGTATAAGAGAAGCTTCTTTTAAGAAGATTCTTGCTTCTTACCCGACATTAAACAAAAATTGGGTAATAACAGGTGTGGGATCAATAGAGAATGAATCTACTAATATTGAAACTGATACATCAAAAAAAACTAATAGGGTTCCTTTTTATGATGGTGATGTTACTGCATCTATAGTTGGAAGCTTTTCAGATATCAAAGAAGATCCCTCATTTTGGGTAGATTTCAAGCCTTTTAATGATTGTGACGCTTTATTTCGGGTTTATGGAGATAGTATGTATCCAAAATATGGGAGTGGAGAGATCGTAGCCGTTAAGCAGGTATTCAATATTGAATCAATATTGTGGGGTGAAGCGTACTTGATTATTTCTAACTCTGAATATGATAATTTAAGAACTATTAAAACGGTTCACCCTTATGATAAAGATGAGTCTAAAATAATACTAAGAGCATCTAATCCGAATTTCAAGGGCGATACTATAGTTAAAAAGAATGCAATAATAGGAATGTTTTTAGTGAAGGGAAAAACGAGAATTGACCATTATTAATGATGCCTATAGTATGGCCAACATCTCATTTAGAAGAAAAGGTTCTTAATATAATAAAAAAGCACCTTGAATTAGACCTGGGTAAATATGAAGGAATTATTGATGGTGGTATACATTTAAAGTACAAACCTAAAAATATTCGATTAAAAGTAATTGAACTCAATTGTACAAATTATAATGCGGCAACTTCATTAAGTCAAATAAGGTTCTTCTTCGTAAACATTAATTATCAAGATGAAGATCAAGAATTAGTTGAAGAAGTGACAGAATATATTTACAACATAATGGACCATTCCGTGATTAGAAATCTATTTTTCGAATCTAATCGCAAAGAAGTAAGTAAAATTTCACCTTACCTATGGCTTGGAAATAACTATTTTGAAATCACAAATAACACCTTATATAAAAAGAAAAAACAAAATGACAGAGTTGAATAACGAACAAGATGTAAATGAACTAGAAGTTCAGGTTGGAAAACGTTTTAAAGAATTCCGGTTGACATACAATATTAAGCAGACTGATATCGAGGTAATGCAAAAGCAAAATATTTCAAGGATCGAACAAGGTCGCCGTTTACCAAGTCATGAATTGATGGTATATATGCATACAAAATTCAATATGGATCTTAACTGGCTACTTACCGGTGAAAAGCTTTCAACAAGAAATATTGCTAAACCTGAAAAGATTAATAAATCTAGGGTTACTGACTAATCCTTTAATAAATTTAGCACCCCATTTTGAACATCGTCTATAATGGACCAATCTTTAGCGATGTAGGTATCAGTAATTGTATTTGATGAGTGGTTAAGTGCAGCGGCCACATCATCTTTACTAAAACGGCATTCATTCCGAGCCAATGAAGCAAAAGAATGCCTAGCAGAATAATAACTTAGATTTTCAATCCCCAATGTTTTCCCAATTGAAATAAAGGAATCGCTTAGTCGATTATTTAAAGATTTAACTGATTTATATCTTCTTTGCAAAAAGCCTGCATATTTAACCACTAAATTTCTAGCCTCAGAAGGAATATTGATAGAGATAAAGGCACTGTCATTTCTACTTCCGGATGTTTTCACTCGATTATAATTTAATCTGATAGCATTTTCATCTGTTAGGCTTTTCATCAAATCGACAGAATTGACACCACATAGATAAAAGGATAACATAAACAAGTCTCTTGAAATGATATCAGCTTCAGCTTTTAATTCCACATCTCTAATTGCCTTTATTTGCTCGATGGATAAATTCCTATTCCTTGTTTTCTTTGGAACCACCTTTACAAGTTTTCTGAATGGATTATTTGGAATCCTGATCTCCCCAGTATCTTCATCATTATACCGGTCCCTCATTAAATTAAAGATAACCTGGATATCTGTAATAATATTCAAAACTGTTCTATTCGATCGCGCACCTCTGGCGACTGCATCTCTTCTGATTGGTGTTTTCAGAAAATCTTGAAAATCTGATAAGAATTTAGATTTTATATCTAGAGGCGACAAAGCACTACCACCAACAAACTCCTTTAATCTTGCAACAGATGATTTGCGTTTAATTATGGTATTCACACGACCAAGATGTTTTTCTGCATATTCATCAAAGAAATTAAAGAAGTCCATAGTCTCCCCCTTTTGGGTTATAACCGTCTTGAGTTGATCAGCGCTCATCCTGTCAGCTCGGATTCCAAGTGAATTAATTATTTCCCTAAGTCTATTTAGTTCAACACTTAGATACCTGTCAATAAATATCTTTTTTAATCGTAACTTTGTATCCAAGTCTTCTTTTGTAGCAACGATCGAAGTATCAACATAAACGGATCTTCCTTTCTGTGAAATTCTAATTTTCACACTCCAGGTGTTATTCTGTTTTTTATGATGCTTTAAAATGGTTGCCGATATAGAAGCCATAGAGATTGTAAATGTTGTTGTAAATTATTTGTGAACTATATTTTTACAAAGTAAACAAATAAATCTGCTTTTCTTAGCACAAGGTTTTAAAAAACTAAAAAGAATAGCATCATAACATATTTATAATCAACTTATTAAATAGTAAAATATTAAAAAAAATAGATTTTAATGATTAATGTATCCAATCTTTCTCTTCGCTACGGTAAACGCGTATTGTTCGAAGATGTCAATCTAAAATTCACGCCTGGTAACTGTTACGGTATTATTGGTGCCAATGGAGCTGGAAAATCGACTTTCTTGAAAATTGTTTCTGGAGAAATTGATCCTTCTACAGGTTCTGTTGCTTTTACACCTGGCGATAGAATGTCGGTATTAAGCCAAGATCACTATGCTTTTGACGAATTTACAGTTTTGGAAACCGTAATGATGGGTAATCATGAGCTATACAAAATCATGAAAGAGAAAGATGCGATCTATATGAAAGAAGATTTCTCTGATGCTGACGGTGAACGCGCTGGTGAATTAGAAAGCTTATTTGCTGAAATGGACGGCTGGAATGCTGAATCAAATGCCGCAACACTCTTAAGTAGTTTAGGTATTAAAGAAGAATTCCATTATAAATTAGTTTCAGAAATTGACGGTAATCAAAAAGTACGTGTCTTATTGGCGCAGGCTTTATTTGGTAAACCAGATATTTTGATTCTCGATGAGCCTACCAACGATCTTGATATTAATACAATTGCATGGTTAGAAGATTTCTTAGCATCTTATGAAGCTATCGTATTAGTTGTATCCCATGATCGTCACTTCTTAGATGCTGTATGTACGCATACAGTAGATATTGATTTTGGTAAAATGACGATCTATACCGGTAACTACTCTTTCTGGTACGAGTCTTCTCAATTAGCGTTGAAACAACGTACTGATCAGAATAAGAAAACTGAAGATAAGGTTAAAGAATTGCAGGAATTTATTCGTCGCTTCTCGGCCAATGCATCAAAATCAAAACAAGCAACCTCACGTAAGAAAGCTTTAGATAAGATCAACATTGATGAAATTAAGCCTTCTAACCGTAAATATCCTGCGATCATGTTTAATACCATGAACAGAGAACCAGGAGATCAAACTTTACAGGTAGAAGGATTGAGCAAAACAGTTAACGGAGAAGTTTTCTTCAAAGACATCACCTTCATGATTAATAAAGGTGATAAAATTGCTGTCTTAGGAGCCAATTCACTGATTACTTCTGCATTCTATGATATCCTTACAGGACGTGACAAAGATTTTAAAGGAGATATTAAATGGGGTATTACGATCACTCCTGCAGATATGCCAATGGATAATTCACCTTTCTTCGAAGGTAGAACAGAAAATCTGGTTGATTGGCTAAGAGATTACACAACAAACCCTGATGCTGATGAGCAATTTATTCGCGGTTTCTTAGGTAAGATGTTGTTCTCTGGAGAAGAAGTCTTGAAAAAATGTTCAGTACTTTCCGGAGGTGAGAAGATGCGCTGTATGTTCTCCAGAATGATGCTTCAAGGTGCAAACTTCTTAATCTTTGATGAGCCAACGAATCACTTGGACTTAGAATCCATTACTGCTTTGAACAACGGTATGGTAGATTTTAAAGGTTCCATGTTATTCACTTCTCGTGACCACGAATTAACTGAAACGGTAGCAAACCGTATTATTGAATTAACGCCAAAAGGTATTATCGACAAGTTGATGACTTACGATGAGTATATTAATAGTGAAGTTGTACAAGCACAGCGTGCTGAAATGTATAAATAAGAATTATTATCTATAAAAAAGAGAGGCCTTGATTATAACAATCAAGGCCTCTCTTTTTTCATAATCTATATTAATTTGAATAAACTCCAAAATCCGCTAAATGTGAATAGAAGAAATTACCCCACGAACTTGTTGACTCTATTTTTAGATACTGTGTATTTAGTACCGATGTAAAATCTACATTGATCCAACTTCCTGACACTTGTATCAATTGAGCTGTTTTTACCAACGACCAGCTAGTACCATTTGTACTTGAGTAAATATTAATATCCTTCATCGCCCCGTTTAGGTTATCCCGATTTCTAAAAGCGACTCCTTTTACAGATCTCAAAGCCCCCATATTCACAGAAAAATAATGCGGCTGTGGCGTTTGAGCTGACGACCAAGGCGTATGCCATATTGTACTTCTATTTTTATCTAAAACGTTGCTTGCAGGCGCACCATTTTCTTGACTATCAGCTGCTATGATTGACCAGCCTGTTGTCGGTAACAAGTTATGAACAACAACTTTAGACAAATCAGGAAGATTATTGACAAAACTATATAAGTAACTATAAGTCGACCGGCTACCGTTCTCATGCATAAAACCAATACGAAGCTGATAGTCTCCAGTTAAATCGTAAAAATCTGCCAATGGGCACTCAAATCTAAAGCTGTCAACGCCAATTACTTTAGTCGACCATTGCACAGCATCATAATCCTGATTACCACCATATGGACTTCTATCATGCCAAATCACGACATCTTTCACTGGCTTAGTCGCTGTAAACTTACCTGAAACAATAATTTTATTACTAGCTACAGAAGCTGATAATGATGTAATATCTACAGAGGCTGCTTGGTACCAATCTGTACGTGTTACCGTACTGAATACTTGACTATTATTAAATGTTGCTGTAGTAGCTTGTGTCAGCGAAGTTGTAGAGATGCCATAAGTCGAATTACCACTTCCCATCAATGCCGTACCTAAAGTAGGAGCCAATGTTTTATTCATGCGGTTATGGCTAGCGTTAAGACCATGACCTAGCTCATGAATCATTCCTCCAATCCATACTGTTGCTTTCCACCCGATATCGCCACCTATTCCTAAATTTTTAGCGTCTAAATTCACATAGTCCAGCGCATAACATGTGGTACCCGTTCCATAAAATGGCGGACCTCCTGGATTCGCCGGATCACTATTGTAAGTAGGAATGACAATCAGATTATGCTCGCTTTTCTTTGCAGAAGGATTTAAAGCATAGTAAGCATCCACTTCCGATTTCACTGCGCCACTCCCCCCCTCATAAGGATAAGTTGCTTTTCCAAAATTACCTGGAATGTAGATAATGTTAATTAAAGAATCGTTGATCAGATCCAAACCAAAAGATTTACGACCAAAACCTTCGCGGTCCATATTCGAAGCAAACATTTCCTGCGCATCGAGTAATATCTTACTCAGGCGCTTTCTGAAATTTGGTATAGAATCCAAATCATTCGGCACAAAGTAAACAACATTTAATTTGTAGGGATTGTTGCGCCATTCATTAGTCAGATTAAGCGCTTGCTTTTTGCCTAGACCGGATTCATCCTTGTCATAATTACTCAAATCCTGTGTAATGTCTTTACAAGAGAATACAGTAAGTAGCACTATACTACAGAGTACGTAAAAAGATTTATTCTTCATATTTTATGTTATAATGGTGTTAACCTAATTTATAAAAGACAAATCATTTTAAAAAAAATTATTTAAAAAATATAATATTTTACTTAACGCAAACGATTGTTTTTCGCAATCAACTAAACTATTTGTAACAAAAGCATAGTGAAAACTATTTCACAACCAAAATATTAATTACTATTAAAGAAAAATTACAAGCACATTGATCAGTGATGAGGTCATAAAACTGATTTTCTTTTAGTGAGTGTGGCTTAAAATTCATTTAGGCAAGTAAACACAGAATAGATTTAAATTTCTAATAGAGGTGCTCAAAACCTGAATCATTAATAGCTAGATTTTTTTTTATTCCCCCCTCCTACTTACATCTAAAAAAATTATTGTGATTCTTTTTATCTTCTTATACAGCGGAAAGATATTAATGATATAATCAAACGAAAATAATTACTGCAGGTAGCTTGTATACGAAAAAAATCACAAATTTTTAACAGATCATGATTGACTATTCTATATTGATTTTTTTTAAAAAAACCTTTCTAAACGTAACTTAAAACAACATTCATATTAAATTATAAGCACTCAATTACAGATAGTTAAAAACTAATAATTACTATTATTTAAAAATAAATGCTGTAATGTGAAAACTAAAAAATATATTTGTCTACCAAATCGATAGATTTAATATTAAATATGAAAAGAACATTACTAAATTTTATTATCATCGCGATTATTGGGGTGGCCAAAACTACTCCATCTTTTGCTCAAGGGTCCAATATTATTGAACTCACCGGTCATATTATTGACCAGAACACAAAAGAACCTTTGCCCGGAATTACCATTACAATTCAAGGAACTGTAAACGGAACATCAACGAATAACAAAGGTGATTTTAAACTCAACACAAAGGCAAAATATCCTTTTACATTAAAAGTATCAGGAGTTGGTTTTGAAACAAAAACTTACGAAGTAACAGGTCCAGAATCCAATTTAAATTTAGCATTATTGACGCAAACAATTCTCGGAAAAGAAGTGGTAGTCACGGCATCACGTACACAGGAAAGTATCTTAAAATCTCCTGTTTCAATTGAAAAATTAGATATCAGAGCTATTAGAGAATCTCCTGCCCCTAGTTTTTATGATGCACTTGAAAATGTTAAGGGTGTTCAAATGACCACTTCAAGCATTACTTTCAAAATTCCTAATACCAGAGGTTTCAATATTCCTAATAACTTTAGATTTGTTCAGTTGGCTGATGGTGTAGATATGCAAGCGGCGACATTAGGTGTTCCATTAGGTAATGCCATAGGTCCCACAGAATTGGATATTGCAAGTATAGAAATAACTCCTGGCGCTTCTTCCGCTCTTTATGGTATGAATGCCATTAATGGGATGGCTAATCTATTGACAAAAAATCCGTTTTTATACGAAGGATTAAGCGTTTACTCCAAAAATGGGCTAAATCATACCGGCGGTACTGGTCGAGAATTGAGTAATTTGACAGAGAATGCCGTCCGTTTTGCCAAATCTTTCAATAATAAATTTGCATTTAAAGTCAATCTTAGCTATTTAAGAGGAACTGACTGGTTGTCTAATTCTTATCAGGATCAAAATCCAAACACATTAAACACAGCAAACCCTGGCTTCCCAGAACTTTCGGGTAGTAACAACCCAGCCTACGATGGCTGGAATATTTATGGTGACGAAAATAATAATGCTGTGACCCTTTCGGGTTTGAACATTAATGGTAAAGCAAACCAATCTCTAATTGTGAGACGTACAGGTTACAAAGAGGAAGATCTTTCAAAGCCTACAGTTGAAAATTTAAAATTTGATGCCGCATTACATTATCGCCTTACTGAAAATGCGGAATTATCTTATAGCTACCGATTTGGTCAAATGGATGGCGTCTTTCAAAGAGGAAATAAAATTCAATTGGATAATGTAAAGGTTCAAAATCATAAATTAGAATTAAAAGGAAATGACTATTCTATAAAAACCTACCTTTCTACTGAAAACACGGGTGACTCCTACAATATTAAACCTTTGGCAGACAATTTAGACCTGACTCATTTATCTAATAATGCATGGCGAGATCTTTATAAAAACTCATTGCAAACACAGTTAAATGAAGGAATATCTTTAACAGATGCTTTAAGAAATGCTAGAATAGTAGCTGACAAAGGTCGTGTAGAACCTGGTACAAAAGATTTTGATGAACTAAAGAATACCATTACTAAAATCAATAATTGGGATCATTTGAATGCAGGCGTTAAAACCGGTACTGCAACAGGTGGTGCTCAATTGAAACAAATGAGCAGAACTTACCACGTTAATGCACAATGGGATTTAAGCCGACACATCAATATTTTCAACTTATTAATAGGGGGTGATGCGACCATTTATGAAGTAGTTCCTGACGGAAACAACTTTGTGGATTTTAAAAGACCTATAGCAGACAGGAGTCAGCCTTTGTCAAATGGTTCTTTTGGTGAAAATGTCTATTACAAAAAAGTTGGGGGTTTTGGACAGATTACAAAATCTCTTCTGGATGAGAAATTAAAACTTTTTGGATCATTACGGGTTGATTATAATCCTGAATTCTCAGCTAAAATTAATCCTAGGATTGCAGCAGTATATACCCTAAAAGAAAAACATAACCTTAGAGCATCTTTTCAAAATGGATATCGCTTTCCTGCTCTATTTGAAGCACTATCATTTGTCAATAACGGAAATGTACGTCGCGTAGGAGGCTTGTCCTATATCAATGAAGGACTTGGATACTTAGATAATTCATATACCCTTCAATCCGTAAATAGTTTTAATGCAGCGGTAAACAAAGATGTCGCAACTGGATTGACAGCTAATGATGCGGCACTTAAAAACCGGGGACTTTTAGCTGTTACAAATTTAAAGGCAACAGAGCCAGAAAGTATCAAGTCTTTCGAAATTGGCTATAAAGCGGTATTGTTTCAAAACAAATTAGCTATTGACTGGGATCTTTACAGCAATGTCTATAATGGATTTTTAGGTCAGGTAGAAGTCGCCGTCCCATCTACAGATAAGATCACAACAGATGCATCTGTTATTGATATGTTAGCTAGTAATAGATCCAAACAAACCCGTTACCGTGTTTATACGAATGCCAAAAACAGTTATAACAATTATGGAAGTTCTCTTGGCATTACTTATAACTTCAGTGGTAACTATACAGTATCCGGCAATATTAACTACAGTGATATTACTAAAAATAAAGAATCTGATTTATTTGTTACCGGATTCAATACTCCTAAGTGGGCATCTAATCTATCTTTCGGAAATAGACAGATTCTGCCAAATGTAGGTTTTAATCTTGTTTGGAAATGGCAGGATGCATTTGACTGGGAAAGCCCGCTTGTGAATGCCCGTGTCTCCGCTTATAATAATATTGATGCACAGGTTAGTTACAAGATGCCTAAAACAACTATTAAACTTGGTGGAAGTAATATATTAAACAATCATTATATACAATATGCAGGTGGACCGACACTTGGCGCTTTATACTATATGGCTATAACTTTTGATAACATCTTAACGAAATAATATTCCCTCCCCCCTTCTATTATAATTGGTTTAATCCTCCTCATTTCTCGATGACGGAGGATTTTTTTAAACTTTATTTTAAATAAAGCCCAAAATACCATACCCATGCTATTAAAATAAGCTGCATCGGAAGTCTTTGTGCATATAAATAATTCATCCCCGGCCCCGTATAATCGGCTTTAAAAATATTGATCATCTTTCTCGAAGAATTAACATTTGCAATGAAAACGACAACAAAAAAGATAATGAGCAATATTGCAGTGGTTGCTCTTAATGAAGGTATCATTAATCCGATTCCAGCGGCAATTTCGAGTACTCCCGTTAAGTATACTAAAAATAATTTTGCAGGAATAAAATCTGGCATCATCATCACCATACCTTTTTGAAATCTAAAATGCGACAAACCAGTGAAAATGATAAAAACAGTCATACCAAGATTACCTGCAAATAAAAAATCCCAAAAACCGTAGACTAATTTTGTGCCTATCAGGGCAAGAAAAAAAGCTGTAAAAAGAATAAGTAATAATTTCATAAGTCGATCATTAGTTTGTCCTAATCTAAATCTTGTTTTAAGTTTACAAGTGCATCACTTGAGAAACAAATAAATTAACGATTTGTTACAATCAAAATGATCTGGTAGATTCAGTTCTTTTCATTAGCACTATTTTTCAGATAAACTTTTACCTGCTTTTTACATTAATCCGAAATCAGGCACAAAAAAAAACAGCCGTATGTATATTTACGGCTGTTTCTATTCTTTTACGTTTTTAGCTTATTTAGTGTAAGCTTGATGTATCCACTTTGTTCTTACCTTGTTTGATCATCAGCACGAATGGTACACAGGCTATGAATAATATTCCGATGTATAAAAACACATCCATATAAGATAAAACAGTAGCCTGCTTCATGACTGAACCTTCTAATAATTGATAAGCTTTTCCTAAGGCTTCATTCGGGGTAAATCCTTTAGCTATAAAACTAGCCTGCATCTGATTGATACGTTGCTGTACCTCAAAATCAGTTGGATCTAAATTAGCTAATAAATTAACCCGATGGCTTTGACTAAAGCGAGAAATAAATGTCGTAATCAAAGCAATACCAAATGAACCACCCAATTGACGCATCATTCCCGTAAAAGCCGCCCCTTCACCAATACTTTTACCCGATAAGGTCGACAATGATAAAGTCATTACTGGCACGAACAATAGACCTAAACCCACACCTCTAAATATTAAAGGCCAAAACATGTGTTCCGCTCCCGTATCATTTGTCAGACGGCTGTACATCACAAATGAAAAACCAAAGAATACACATAAACCTATCGCGACCATATATTTCTGAGGAACCCCATTCTGAATCATCTTACCAATAAAAGGCATCATGAAACCAGTCATCAGAGAACTCGGAATAAGCAGTAAACCTGCATCTGTTGCTGTCCATCCCAAAATAGACTGGGTGTAAATCGGAATAACAAATGTCGAACCGAACAAGCCGAAACCGAGTATAAAGCTCATCACGACACCAACCTGTAGATTTTTATCCTTTAAAACCCGCAAATTAACAATCGGCCGATCATAGGTCAGCTCTCTCCAGACGAAAAACAGTAATCCTAAAACTGATGTAACCGATAGGATAACAATTGTACTATTGGAGAACCAATCATCCTGCTGTCCATGTTCCAGTACAAATTGTAAAGAACCAATAAACATAATCAAGAAAACCACACCCCACCAATCCACATCTTTAGCAGCCTGTTTTTCACCATATTTAGGACTCTTAACAAATGTAAGCGTCAAAAGAACAGCAATAATACCTAAAGGAACATTGATATAAAAAATATAAGGCCAAGAGAAATGATCTACGATATAACCACCTAGAGGAGGACCTAGCGTTGGCCCAACAATAACCCCCATTCCGTAGATGGCCTGCGCCATACTTCTCTTTGCCGGAGGATAACTTTCGGTAATAATAGTTTGAGCAGTAACTAATAATGCTCCACCACCCATTCCCTGTATAAATCTAAAAAATACCAGTTCCCAAATATTGGTTGAATTGCCACATAAAAACGAAGCAACCGTAAAAATAATAATAGAGGCTGCAAAATAATTTCTGCGCCCAAACTGTTGCGATAGCCAACTTGTCATGGGGATCACGATCACATTTGCGATTGCATATGCTGTAATGACCCAAGCGATATCCGTTAACGTCGCACCCAATGTTCCTTTCATATCATTGAGAGCAACATTGACGATGGTGGTATCCACAATCTCCAATAAAGCACAAAGAACTGCTATAATGGTGATGATGACACGCCGATACCCATATTCAATGAGACTATCCTGATCAAGTGTAGCTGTCATAATCTTATTTTAAGTGAACGTCAACGTCAGCGTTCATTCCTGGACGCAATAAAGCAATATGATCAGCTGTGTTAGCTTTCGTTAATAATATCTTCACAGGAAGACGCTGTACTGTTTTCACAAAGTTACCAGTAGCATTATCCGGAGGAAGTAAAGAAAATTTAGAACCTGTTGCCGGTGAAAATGAATTCACTTCACCTTCAAATTCGATATTTGGATACGCATCAACAGTAACTGCTACCTTTTGTCCAATTCGAATATCATTCATCTGTGTTTCTTTGAAATTAGCAACAACCCAAGTCTCATGATTATCAACAATGTAAAATAATGCTGTTCCAGGATTAACCATCTGTCCAGGTCTTATTTTTACATTAGAAATCTGACCGTCTGCAGAAGCAGTAACTACTGTATACGAAAGATTCAATTTAGCAGCGTCAACAGCTGCTTTAGCACGTTCAATGTTAGCTTGTGCTACTGCTGTTTGTTTACTTGCAACATTTGTTTTACTCAGCACAGCCTGACGTTGTGAATTTGATGCATTTCGTTGTTGTTTTAGAATCTCAACTTGTTTCTCTGCCTCTAACTTAGTTGTTAAAGCTTGTTCATATTGCTGTTTCGTAATTGAATGGTTATTATAAAGATTCGAATAACGATTGAAATCATTTTGAGCTTGTTCTGCACGAATTTGCGCAACATCAATACTTCCAATATTAGAACGAACCGTCGCATCAGAAATCGCTACATTAGCAGAAGTGGCATTCACATCAGCTTTCGATACTTCAAAAGATCCCTCTGCGCCCAACAAAGCAGCTTCAGCTTCTTTTACCTTTATCAGATAATCCTGTGTATCAATCGTAAATAATGTATCTCCCTTTTTAACAATATCATTATCCTTTACATACACTTGTGCAATATAACCACCTACTTTAGGAATGATCGGGTTCATATTTTTATCAACCTGTGCATCATCTGTTGTTTCATGCGACTGACTGTGGATGTATTTATAACCACCATACCCTCCTCCAACTAAGATAAGAGCAATAAGAATGAAGACAAATTTCTTATTTGATGGTTTCTTTTCTTCTTGATTTTCCATTGATATTTATAATTATTTTGTTGTTAATTGACCATTTACTAAAAGTAAATCATAATATTTCTCTACAGTATTAGCTTTAGAAATCGCTAAGTTAATTTTTGATTGCAACTGTTGTACATCAGCTTCTAATAAATCATCTGTATCCGCCACACCATTATCATATTTATCCTTTACAATACGATAATTTTCATTCGCCTGATTTACTGCCTCTGTATACAATTGATTTTGAGAAATCGTCAAGTGATAATTTTCATTCGCCTGTTGTACCTGAACTTTAATTTTGTCGTTCATAATAACTACATTTTCATCCACTTGGCTTACTTGATTACGGGCGATATTGACATTCTTCTTATTTTTATAAAGTGATCCAATATCATAAGAAACTCCTACACCAACATTCACGGCATTTTTCACTGTTACCAAATTATGTACGTCCAGTGCAGCATAACCACCCGTTAATGCTATTTTGGGCAATGCATTAGATTTCTCAATATTGACCTTATTCAAAGCAATATCATGTTGTGCCTGTAAGGCCTTCAATTCATTCCTATTGGCCAACGCGGTTTGAACATCAGAGAAATCTCCTGCTATAGGTGCCTCATCCAGATTGATCGCAGAAACTTGAGTAGCCTCATCTAGTTTTAAAAAATTAACCAACTGATAATTTAAAACATTAGCATTTTTTTTTGCTTCCTGAAGAGAAACCTTATAATTAGACAATTGCAATTCAGCTTTTAAAAGATCATTTCGTGGAATGATCCCATTCGCCTCCATAGCTTTAAAATCTGTCACACGTTGCTCAGATCTTTTAATATTTTCTTCCATTAAAAGTGCAGTCTGTTGCGCTTTATACAAATTGATATACAAGCTAATACCTTGTTCAGCCAATTGATCTTTTAACGCTAAAGCTGAGAACTCCTCCATCTTCACAGCATTGCCAGCTGCTGCGATACTGTTTTTAATTTTTCCACCTGTATAGATGGGCATACTTACAGAAGCCTGTCCTAGCATTAACTGATTAGCTTTAATATCCATCGGATCTGAAGATGATGATACAGGTATCCGAAGTTTAACATCCGGAGAAGTCATTGCTAAATATTGTCCGCTCAACTTAGCGTCAGGAAGTAAACTATTCTTTGAAGCATCCAACTCCAATTTTCTTCCTTTAATTTTTGTTTCTGAAGCTTTTGCTTCCAAACTTTGTGTCTGAGCAAGACGGATTACTTCTTGCAAAGTGAGGGGATCACCCTGTTGCGCAAATGCAACCCCCTGTAGACAGAAAAGTAAGAGTGCCAACTTCCCTATTTTAATATTCATATGTTAATAAAGCTTTAATCGTTCTTTGTAAGTGGGTTACTAAAGTTGACTCCATATATTGACTATACTCCTCATCAGTAGTAAGATTTAATTCTGATTTTAGAAAAGATCTGTTCATCTGAAAATTCATGAACGTCCCCATCATTGTGGCATGTATCAAGATTGGATCATTACCTGATCGAAACTCGCCTGCATCTACTCCTTTTTGAAGAATACTTGAAATGACATTTAAATTGTGCTTTTTTAAATTTTTATAGGAATCGGAAAGCATCAACCTTTTTTTCACTCCGGCTTCTATTGCCAAAATATGATAGATCGCCAGACTAGAATTCATATATTTAATATAAGATTTTACCATCTCGTCAAGGATATCCATCACAGGAATAGTCAATTGTAAAATACTCTCATCCATCTTGAATTTTTCAACCCTGTAGGTAAAAAGATCATCTAGCAATTTATCCTTAGAACCAAAATAATAATTGATCATAGCGACATTGACCTGGGCTTCATGTGCTATATCACGTACAGATGTACCATCAAATCCACTTGTAGCAAAAAGCTTTTCTGCGACATGCAATATTTCTAATTGTTTTTCACTGAATTCCATTATTGGGATTTTAAAAACCGTGTGCAAATTTAAACAAGCGTTTAATTTAAACAAGCGTTTAATTTAAAATTTACAAAAAGATAACATTAATTCGATATCACTGTAAATAAGATAAATAACATTGGTTTACGTTAGGTTTTCCATAAAAAAAACCTCACTCAAACAAATGAGAAAGGTTTCTTTATAAAAATATTGAGAATATTTTAATCGTAATTTCTTGTAAAATTGCTAATTAAGTATTGTAAAAATCAATTCTGTCAGGATATCTTTAGTACTCGTATTACCTCCTACATTCATTCCTTTTGATTTTAAATCTGCATCTTTTAATGCTTCGATGATCGTAAATGTTTTTCTTCTATTGTAGTTACGTGCTGCAAGTTCATATTCTTTCATAAAAAAAGGATGAACACCCAGCTCTTTAGCTGCTGTGCTTTTATCAATGATATAATGATATTTTAAAATCTTGGTGAAATATCCAGCTATAGTACCTAGAACTAACACTAAAGGATTACTTTTTGGATTTGCGGCAAAATAATCTATAATCTGATATGCTTTAAATGCGTTGCGCTTCGCTAAAGCAGTATTCAGTTCAAAAACATTAAAATCTTTTGAAATACCAATATTTTGTTCAATATCTGCCACAACAATTTCTCTTTCCTTTGGTACATTGAGCATCAGTTTATTCAGCTCATTGACAATTTTAGAAAGTTCTGTACCTAAATATTCTGACAGTAGGGCAGCTGCTTGAGGATGAATATTCCATCCCTGTTCTTTAATATAAGAAATAACCCATGCGGCTACTTTATCGTCATAAAGTTTGTTTGATTCTACGACAAGGCCTTTTTTTTCAATGGCTTTGTATAATTTTTTACGCTTGTCAAACTTGCCATATTTATAATCAAACACCAAAACCGTACTCACTGTACATTGCTCTACATATTTGAGAAGCAATTCGTCATCCTTCCATTTCAGATCCTGAGCCTCTTTAATAATAATCAGTTGGTGATCACTCATCATTGGATAACGCTTGGCAGCATTCACAATTGTCGAGAAATCAGTATCCTTTCCGTAAAGTACAGTTTGATCAAAACCTTTCTGAGCATCATTAAGAACCGTATGCTCTAATGCATCACTTATGACATCTATAAAATAGCTTTCCTCACCGTGCAACAAATAGACCGGTTGAAATTTACGTTTTTTAATGTCTGTTAAAATAGGACTGATATTCATGATGCCACTAAATTACAACTAAAATGACGAACCGTAAAATTTGAATAACGGAATCCTACATCACTTCTATTTTGAATAATTCAAAAATTAGTATCTTTGTCCTATGTTTAACCCAATTCCGTTAAATTTACCGCCATATCCAGCGAAATTGACAAAAGAGAATGAAACCATTTTCATTTTTGACGATTTACGAAAGAAGAAACTTGTTTTAACTCCGGAAGAATGGGTTCGCCAACATTGGGTACACTTTCTCCATATCAACAAAAAGTATCCTAAATCCTTAATGAAGATAGAAGGTGGCTTACGACTGAATGACCTTCAAAAACGAAGTGATTTACTCATATATAATAATCAAGGAGAAAAAATAGTACTAGCTGAATTTAAGGCACCACATATAAAAATTACACAGGCGACCTTCGAACAGATCGCTAATTACAATTCTATTCATAAAATTCCGTTACTCTTAGTAAGCAATGGATTACAGCATTACTACTGTAAAATTGATTTTGAAAACAAATCATTTGCCTTTATAAAAGAGCTACCGAGTTATGATCAACTTTAAGAGAATTGTAACTCATGTGTAAAACAAATGGCGTATAGTATTTATTATTTAAAATATAGTTTTATATTAGTCTTATAAATTTGAATCACAAAGAATATGAATATAGATAAAAACGAATTCAGAAAATATGCAATCAAGCATCACAGAATTGGAAGTCAACATGTTGATGGATTTATTGCACGTGCGCAAGTAAACACACCTACGAACTTGACTCCATACATCGTAGAAGAGCGTCAATTAAACGTTGCTCAAATGGATGTATTTTCACGTTTAATGATGGATCGTATTATTTTCTTAGGTGATGGTATCAACGATCAGGTAGCAAATATCATTCAGGCACAATTGTTGTTTTTACAATCAACAGATTCCCAAAGAGATATTCAAATCTACATCAATTCACCAGGTGGTAGTGTTTATGCAGGATTAGGTATTTATGACACGATGCAATATATCGCACCAGATGTTGCTACAATCTGTACAGGTATCGCAGCTTCTATGGGTGCTGTATTATTGGTTGCTGGAGCAAAAGGTAAACGTGCTGCATTGAGACATTCACGTGTCATGATCCACCAACCTTCCGGCGGTGCTCAAGGTGTTGCTTCAGATATGGAAATCAATCTTCGTGAGATGATGAAATTGAAAGAGGAACTTTACACTATTATTGCTGACCACTCAGGACAAACTTACGAATGGGTAGAAAAATCTTCTGACCGTGATTACTGGATGAAGGCTTCCGAAGCAAAAGACTTTGGAATGATTGACGAGATTTTACTTCCTAAAAAGGAGATTATTAAATAATAATGGCTAAAAATAATAATAGTGGCGTTCATTGCTCATTCTGCGGAATGAGTAAAAATGATGCCCAAATGCTTATCGCTGGAGATGGAGCTCACATCTGTGACCGCTGTATCAATCAAGCTGGCGAAATTCTAGCGGAAGAATTGAAACAACGTAAGAGTAAAACATTACAAACTGCGTTAAAACTCATTCGTCCCTTAGAGATAAAAGAACACTTAGATCAGTATGTTATCGGGCAGGATGACGCAAAAAAAGTGATCTCTGTTGCTGTATACAATCATTACAAACGTCTAAATCAAAAAGTTGATCAAGATGAAATTGAAATTGAGAAGTCAAATTTAATTGTTGTAGGTGAAACCGGTACTGGTAAAACTTTACTGGCCAAAACGGTAGCAAAGATTTTAAATGTACCTTTCAGTATTGTAGATGCTACAGTATTAACGGAGGCCGGTTATGTCGGTGAAGACGTTGAAAGTATATTAACTCGTTTATTACAGGCGGCAGATTACGATGTTGCGGCAGCCGAACGCGGTATCATCTATATCGATGAAATTGATAAAGTAGCACGTAAAAGTGATAACCCTTCCATTACCAGAGATGTATCTGGAGAAGGTGTTCAACAAGCATTGTTGAAAATCTTAGAAGGAACAGTTGTTAACGTACCACCTCAAGGTGGCCGTAAGCACCCTGATCAAAAAATGATTGCTGTTAATACAAGCAACATTTTATTCATCTGTGGTGGCGCATTCGATGGCATTCAAAAGAAAATTGCCAATCGTCTTCGTACTCAGACAGTAGGTTACAGAATGAATGAGGATGATGCAGAAATTGATTTAAAAAATCTTTATAAGTACATCACACCTCAGGATTTAAAAAGTTTTGGTTTAATACCGGAATTGATCGGAAGATTACCTGTATTAACGTATTTGAACCCATTGGACAAAGAGACACTATTAAGTATCTTGACAGAACCTAAGAATGCGTTAATAAAACAGTATAGAAAATTATTTGAATACGAAGGAATTGAATTAAAATTTGATACCGAAGTCTACAACTTTATCGTAGACAAGGCTGATGAATTTAAACTTGGAGCTCGTGGTTTAAGAAGTATTTGTGAGGCTATTATGCTCGACGCAATGTTTGAAATTCCTACGTCAAAGGAAAAGACGAATCAAAAAGAACTGCATATTACGTTAGAATATGCGACGAAAAAATTTGAAAAGTCGGACATCAAAAAATTGCAAGTCGCTTAAATAAGAAATCCCTCGCATACCGCGGGGGATTTTTTTTAACCGCACAAATTTCTTCCCATAGGCCCTCCTTCAAATAGGTTAAATTATTAAATTGAAGAATTATGGCAAAAAGTAAAAAAAACGTAGATAGCCCTATCACACCAGGTTTAAAATCAAAAGAAGAGATTGTTCACAACTGGTTACCACGTTATACAGGAAGACCTTTAGAAGAGTTTGGTAATTATATTTTATTAACAAACTTCTCAAAATACGTCACTATTTTTTCTGAAATGCATGATAATGCACCTATTTATGGTGAAGATAAACCCATGCAAAGTGTTACTGCAGGCGGTATCACTATTATCAATTTTGGTATGGGGAGCCCAATGGCCGCAACCGTCATGGATCTATTGTCTGCTATTGCTCCGAAAGCAGTCCTATTTTTAGGAAAAACAGGGGGGTTGAAGAAAAAAATTGGTGTAGGAGAACTCATCTTACCAATTGCAGCCATCAGAGGAGAAGGTACATCCAATGACTATTTCCCCGCTGAAGTGCCTTCATTACCATCATTTGCATTGCAAAAAGCAATATCAACTACTATTCGCGACCACTCCAGAGACTACTGGACCGGAACAGTCTATACAACCAACAGACGGGTATGGGAACACGATAAAGATTTTAAAAAATATTTAAAAACGATACGTGCTATGGCTGTTGATATGGAGACAGCCACTATTTTCAGTGTCGGGTTTGCAAACAAAATTCCAACGGGTGCTTTATTACTTGTTTCGGACCAACCTATGATTCCAGAAGGCGTAAAGACAGCTAATAGTGATGTTAGTGTAACAGCGAAATATGTAGATGCTCATATCAGTATTGGTATTGATGCGCTTAAGCAACTTAAAAATAATGGGTTGACTGTGAAACATTTGAAATTCTAGGAAACAGACATTTTTTGGTATTTTTGCATAAACAAACAGTAAATTTATGTGGTATAATAACATTTTAGAAACAATAGGAAATACCCCTCTTGTTAAGCTAAACAAAATCACCAAAGATTTAAAAGGAACCATCCTAGCGAAGATCGAGACCAGTAACCCTGGCAACTCGATTAAGGACAGAATGGCACTTAAAATGATTGAAGATGCAGAGCAAGCTGGCTTATTAAAACCAGGAGGAACAATCATTGAAGGAACTTCTGGAAATACAGGTATGGGATTAGCCATGGCTGCTGTTGTCAAGGGCTATAAATGTATTTTTACCACAACAGATAAACAATCCAAAGAGAAAGTCGATGCTTTACGTGCCTTTGGCGCAGAAGTGATCGTTTGTCCCACAAATGTGGATCCTGAAGATCCACGCTCCTATTATTCAGTATCGAGCCGTCTGGAACGCGAAGTTCCCAATAGCTGGAAAGCCAATCAATACGACAATCCTTCAAATGCACTGGCACATTATGAACAAACTGGTCCTGAAATATGGGAACAAACTGAAGGAAAAATCACCCACCTTGTCGTCGGGGTCGGTACTGGTGGTACCATTTCAGGTACAGCTAAATATTTGAGAGAGCAAAACCCGAATATAAAGATATGGGGAATAGATACTTACGGATCTGTATTTAAGAAATATAAGGAAACCGGTATTTTCGATAAAAATGAAATATACCCTTACATAACAGAAGGTATCGGTGAAGATTTTTTACCGCAAAATGTTGATTTTAGTTTAATTGATCATTTTGAAAAAGTTACGGATAAAGATGCTGCATTAATGACTAGAGAACTGGCTCGTAAGGAAGGAATTTTTGCCGGAAACTCAGCTGGATCAGCATTAGCAGGTCTTATTCAATTAAAAGATCGCTTAAAAGAAGGTGATATTGTTGTCGTTATTTTCCATGACCACGGTTCGCGCTATATGGGAAAAATGTATAATGAAGATTGGTTAAGAGAACGTGGATTTTTAGAAGATGAGAAACTCAACGCAAAAAGTATCTTAAAAAGAAGAGGTGAGCAAGCAATTGTAACAGCAGATGTTGAACAAACTGTTTTTGAAGCGTTCAACTTCATGAAAACACTTAATATTTCTCAAATACCTGTAACACAGCAGGGAATGGTGGTCGGAAAAATAACAGAGTCTGATATTTTAAATGCTCTTTTAGAAAATCCAGCTCTGAAATCCTCGTCAGTACAAGAAGTTATGACAAAACCCTTTCCCTTTGTTGACTTAAATACATCGATTGATAAAATATCGGCTTTGATCAATAAAGATACACAAGCTGTACTGGTAGAAGATGAATTCGAAAAAATTAATATCATCACACAGTATGATATTATCAATGCAATATCTGAAGCATAATTAAATAAAATTGTATAAAAAAAGCCTTATTGTTAATAACAATAAGGCTTTTTTATGATAAGCAATTAAACTATGCTCCCATTGCATTCGCACTTTTGCGGAATGTATATGAGTTGAAAATTTGTCTTCTACCAAATCTTGGACGAGACTCAGCATTAATGAATTTCGTGTACACTGTTTTTGGAACACCAAAATACTCATAAGTACTTTTATCCTGAAATGTAACGCGTAATGTCTGACCCTTAAATTCAAAATCTTCAATAAAAAAGTTATTGATCGTATTGTTATACTCTTCTAAATTTGCTTCATGTGTCTCAGGAGAAATACTAACTAAGAAGTGGTAAGCCTCAATAATTTCTGTACTTTTTAACTCAGCTTCCTCTTTTTGTACTTCATCTTGAAATTTATCCGGATGCCAAGCTTTGATTAAGTCACGATATATCTTTTTTAACGTCGCTAAATCTTCATTTTTTGTAATACCAAAAATCTTTTTGGATTCACCTATTCTTTTCATAATATTTATTTTTCCCTATTCCAACCAAACCATATTGATTTTAGGATTTGCAAAAATACGTCAATTATATTTTAGAATGAACAATTGTATGTTAATTTTTTGTAATTTCATATTTTACATACATAAATTATGTATTTAACTTAGCAATACTGCCGAAAAGCCAAGTATAATCACCGCCCCTATGAGCTCATAACGAGCTTAATCTGACACAAAAAGATTTCCGTTGTGCATAAATGCGTGTATATAAGACATTCTAGAGACTGCTTCAGCTGAGCAGGTCGCATCTACAAAAGCAAGGTTAGCATCATCATTCGCTTTTGGCCATTGTTGTTTTCCTTCATCGTCTAAAGGCAAGAGTTGCTGTGTTGCAAAGCGTAGCGTACGTGAAAGCTGCAATTCGGTCGTATATCCGTATAGCTCTGCTATAAGGTTTGCTTTTTGCAGCATATTACCTGTACCAAATGTGCTCCAATAATCCTGTACATTATCATTTCCGATCAGCACATTTACTCCATGCTTTTTTAATGCTGGAATAGGCATGGGACGTCCTTTAAATGGCACTGAAGAAGCAATACCCACTTTTGCAAAAGCCAATTTCTCAGCAATCTCTTCTACCTCCTTTGCATTCAGTTGTGCTAAAGCAAAGGCATGGCTAATAAATGTTTTCCCCTGTAACTGAGGGTTTTCAACTGCTTTATCGATAAGATATTGAATTGTTTTCATTCCCGAAGGACCTGCTTCATGAAGATGAATATCTATTCCTTTATTATTATCCAATGCCAACTGTACAGTAAATTCTATAGGTTTCTCTATGCTTCCATCAATACTGAGTGGGTCAAGTCCGCCTATAAAATCAACCCGATCAGACTTCGCTACTTCTTTCATAATAGGAGCAGAATCTGTATAATAAAGCCCGTGTTGCGGAAAAGCAACAAGCTCCGCTTGAAAAGAATCTTTTTGATGTTCGAGCGCTAGCAAAAGATTCTCAAAAGATTGAAGCCCAGAGGTCGGATCTACATTAAAATGAGTTCTCGCATAAGTTGTACCATATCCCTGCAATAAAGCAATGAGTTGCTCGGCACGTGCTGTGGAGGTTGTCAACAATCTGGGAATGATCTCTTGCTCATAAGCAATCATATCTGCAACCGTTTTTCTTTTTGGAGATAGCGCTTGCCATGGTAAACCAAATAAAGTTTTATCGATATGAATATGCATGTCTTTAAAAGAAGGCAACATCAGCCTTCCTTTCATGTCAACAGCTTCTTCAGCTGCATTATTAGCTTTTATAGCTATTATCTTTCCGTTTGCAATTTCAATACAGAAGAGATCAGTAAGAGTACCGATCACCTCCTGGTTTTCATATTCGAATCCGGTCTCTAAACGAACATTTTTTAGTGTGTAATGCCCCTTGGCAATTAATTTATGAGATGGCAACATAAGATCAATGATTATATAACAAATATAAAAATCAACTACTGACCGATTAGGTACAGATTATGCCAACTGTTGTCAAAATTATCCTTGTTCTTTAAATTGAGATGGTGTCATTCCGGTATGACTTTTAAAAAATTTCGAAAAACTGGCGTGATCATAAAACCCTAAATCATATACAATATCCTTAACACTCATTTCCGATATTTTAAGCAAACGTTTTGATTCTAATAAAATACGGTCATGAATCAATGTCGATGCGGCGGTATTAATCACTTTTTTACTAACTATATTGAGGTAATTAGCGGAGATATGTAATTTTTCTGCATAAAAACCTACCGACCGATTTGATTTAAAATGAAGATCGATGAGCTGTACAAATTTTGAAATAATCGGATTTGAATGATATTTCTCAAAATCATGGAATGTAACCTCAAAAGACTTGCGCAATAACAAACCGATCAATTTGCTGCGTGTCTGAATAATTTCCCAAAGAATATTTGTTTCTTGCAATTCCTGTTCTATAGCTCGAAATTCATAAAGTAAAGCTGCATACAGCGATAGAGAAATCTGAAAAACAGGATGTTGCTGATAGTAAAGCGAAGAAAATCGAAGATCGGGAAGAAAACTTTCAAACCATTCACGACTGATCATCAATTGATAACAGACTGTTTCTTCATGAAATTGCCATTGATGAACCTGTCCCGGGAATAAAAAATGAACCTGCTGAGGTTCGATAACATAATTTTTAAAGTCAATGGTATGAGTACCACTCCCTTTCTCAAACAGCAGAATAATTAAAAAATCATGCTTATGCGGTTCAACAATATGACGAGAACCTCTGATCTCATGAAACAATAAATTTGTAAATCCTGAGGGTGCCTCAGTAAATTCTTGAATATTTAAAACCGGAAAATAATCGTGCTGGTTATCCATTTCTCCTCAAATTTAGTAATTCAATTTACTAAAAACAGAGGAGAATGGATTATAATCAACCATTTTTTTAATCTAGAGATATCTACACCAACTCGCCTTTATATACCAAAGTCTCCACATCAGAGATCCGTGATACTGCTTCTGCAGAACAACTCGCCTTGATCAACACAAAATCGGCCTGATCTCCAATATTTGGCCATTGTTTTACACCCTTATCATTTAGAGGTAAAGTGCCTCCCGTTGCTATCTTTAAACTTCTTGACAATAAAAACTCAGACGAATATCCGTACAACTGTGCCATCAAATTAGCCTTTTGTAGGACACTTCCCGTTCCAAATGTGTTCCAATGATCCACAATACTGTCATTTCCGGTCATAACCGTAACGTTATACTTATATAAAGTGGGGATCGGCATAATTAAACCACCGAAAGGAATAGTAGAAACAATACCGATTTGAGCACTTCCTAATTTTTCAGCAATCTCTTCTTGTTTTACTTTATCAATCTTGCCTAATACAAAACAATGACTTAAAAAAGTTTTACCCTTCAATGTAGGGTTCTCATTAACTTTATCAATCAGGTACTCCACTGTTTTCAATCCCGATTCTCCAGACTCATGCAAATGAATATCTATTCCTTTTTGGTTATCCAATGCCAGCTGAACTGTAAAATCTATTGTTTTTTCAATTTGTCCATCAATAGAATATGGATCTACCCCACCGATAAAATCAATATCCATTTGTGCTGCTTCCTTTAAATAAGGAACACTATCTGTATAATATACGCCATGTTGCGGAAAAGCGACGATCTCAGCACTAAAACTTTTATGTTTGTTCTCAAGCGCTTTTTGTAGATTTTTTAGCGACTGCAACTTCGAAGTAGGTTCAATATTAACATGACTGCGTGCAAATCCTGTACCTTTCGACTGTAATAATTCGATCAGTTTCTCTGCTTTGAAAGTTGAATTCTTCAATAAATCGGGAAGTATTTTTTGTTCTAAAGCAATCATGCCCTTCACGCCGCCAGCTCCACGTCTTATTGCCTGCCACTTGTCACCATAGAAAGTTTTATCCAAATGGATGTGCATATCTCTGAAAGAAGGCAACATTAGTAATCCTTTTGCATCAATAGCATCTGCGTTGGCTTGATTGGAACCGATTTTTGATATTTTACCATTTTCAACTTCAATATAAAATAAATCCGTCTTAGTACCAATTACATCAGCCTCATCATAAATAAAACCAGTTTCCAAACGTACATTCTTAAATTTCAGCATTTTACTTTTTATTTCTGTATGCATTGGATTGATAGATTTAGCGCTCAATGTGCTTAACGGAAGAGATGCGCCAGCAACAGCTATAGCGGCATTTTGTATGAATTGTTTACGGGATAAATGGTTCAAATTATTCACTTTCTTTTTTTGTTATAAAATTACAAGTAAACTAAATCAAAATAGAGGTACGTTTTATAACAATACTTGTCTGATTTATTCCAATTGATCTCGTAAGATTTCCATTGTAAAGTAACCATTAGTAATATCATCTTCCTTTAAGAAATCATGTTGCTCTTCACGAATCTTAACATAATATTTCCCTTTAAATAATGCCGGTAAAAGCTCTTCAATTTCATATACATCATCGACATCGATACCATATTTATCATCAATATGCGGAGAAATATGATGTTTAAAGAAAACCGTTTCTTTTGCGACTTCCTTTGCTTCCTCCAAGTTATAAGCAACAACCATTTCCTTATAATGATACTCTTCCATATCATTGGGTTTATACCCTCCCATATTAACAAAATAGAGTTTCAAGCTTCCATTGTTTACAGGCTCTTCCGAGATTGAAATTTGATAAGATCCGACTTTTGTCACTGCTCGCCAAGCATCAACATGAATCTCCCCTTTTGCCTCGGGCCAATAGGCTTCTATAGATGGAACCAGTTCTCCCAACCGTTCCGCAATACCAAAATAGATATCATGCTGTTCAACATGTCTACTTGATGGCTTACACCCTAACAATAACATAAAAAGATTCATATATTTCCTTCGATAAATTATACTTTTATTATCATTACTTTTATAAGGTACAATTAAAATCTAATGAGAGCAAAAAAATTATTCCTTCTTCTAATCAGCGGCATTCTATTTCCTTACGGCATCAGTGCTCAGAAAATTGATAGAAAATTAGACCGTAAATTAAGAGCCTTAACACAGGACTTTCGTGGAGATATTGGTATTTATGTAAAAAATCTTAACACTCAAAAAGAAGTACTTATTGAGGCTGACTCCATTTTCCCCACAGCTAGTATTGTTAAAGTACCTATACTGGTAGGTATTTTTGATAAAATAGAAAAAGAAGAACTGACACTGGATCAAAAATTCACTTACCGGTCATCACAGCAATATGGTGGTTCAGGTCTGATGCAATTTTTTAAAGATAGTAGTGAAACAGATCTCGCGACTTTGATAGGTCTAATGATTTCTTACAGTGACAATGTCACGTCTATTTGGAATCAGCAACTAGCAGGTGGGGGTTCGACAATAAACCAACTCATGGATCACTTAGGCTTAGTCAATACAAAAGTTAATTCCCGTACTGAAGGTCGCAATGAAATCTGGAAAAAATATGGTTGGGGACAGACTACCCCCAGAGAAATGGCAACCTTAGTAACGCAGATTTTTCAGGGTAAAGTTGTCAGCACAAAAGCATCAGATAAAATGTACCGTTATTTAGGAAATATCTTTTACAACGAACGATCCCTTTCTCAAATACCGCCATATGTAAAGACCGCATCCAAAACAGGCTCTGTTGATGAAGCCCGAGGTGAAGTTGTATTTGTAAATGCCCCTAGTGGTAATTATGTATTTTGTGTATTGACAAACAACATTAAAGATCAAAGCTGGACTAAAAATAATGAAGCTGAGGAAATCACCAGAAAGATCTCACATTTATTATGGAATTATTTTGAACCAAAAAAACCTTATACACCTTAAACTAAAAGCTAAATCATGAATAGAGCGAATTTTGAATATCATCTCGCTGTCGTAATTTTGATTTTTCTACATAGGTTCAAAATATTCTACTAAATTTACTTTATGAGTATCTTAACACAACATTTTGAGACGGTGCATAATACCGCACCATTTTCTAAAATAAATAACGAAGACTATATACCTGCATTTGATCAAGCTATTGCTAGCACTAGAACTGAAATTGATGCCATAGCAAATACCGTTGAACCTGCTACTTTCGACAATACGATTGTTGCATTGGCATTTTCGGGAATGTCTTTAGATCGTTTATCATCTATATTTTTCAATCTACATTCAGCGGAAACCAACGATGAATTAGAACAGATCGCTCAAGACGTTGCTCCAAAACTTGCAGCACTTGGTAATGATATCACACTTAATTTTGATCTTTTTAAAAGAATTAAGCAGGTTTATGACCATAAAGAAAAGTTGGATCTGACATTAGAGCAAACAACTTTATTAGAGAAAAACTACAAAGATTTTGTTCGCAATGGGGCGCTTCTGTCTGATGATAAAAAAGAGCAGCTTCGTGCTATTGATACTGAACTCTCGCTACTAAAATTAAAGTACGGAGAACATGTATTGGCCGACACCAATGCTTATGAACTTCATCTTACAGATGAAGCTGAGCTCGCTGGTTTACCGGACGGAGTTAAAGAAGCTGCAGCCGGATTAGCGAGATCTCAGGAAAAAACAGGTTGGATCTTTACCCTAGACTATCCAATTTATATCTCATTTGTCACCTACGCCGAAAATCGTGAATTGCGTAAAATAATCAGTATTGCCGCCGGTAAAAAAGCATATCAGGATAATGAAAATAATAACGAAGAAATTGTATTAAAAATTGCGAAACTTCGTTTTCAACGCGCACAACTGCTTGGGTATGAAACGCACGCCCACTTTGTTTTAGAAGAACGTATGGCACAGAATCCAGATAAGGTAAACGCATTCTTAGACGATTTATTGACCAAAGCAAAACCAGCAGCGAAAGATGAATTTCAGGAATTACGCTCTTTTGCCAGTGAAACTGATGGTATTACTATTTTAGAAAAATGGGACGGAGCTTATTATGCTGAAAAATTAAAACAAAAGAAGTTTCAGCTTGATGATGAACAGTTAAAACCTTATTTCAAATTAGAAAATGTACTGCAGGGAGCTTTTGAAATAGCAGGAAAATTATTTGGCTTACGCTTCAGTGAAGTGCAAACTATTGACAAGTATCATAAAGATGTACAAACATTTGAAGTAAAAGATGATGAAGATAATTTCATCGCTGTTTTCTATGCAGACTTTTTTCCAAGAAAAGGTAAACGCAATGGTGCCTGGATGACTTCATTTAAGCCACAATATAAAAAAGATGGTAAAAATGAACGTCCACATGTTTCAATCGTGTGTAATTTCACTCCTGCTACTGAAACCAAACCTTCGCTTTTAACATTTAATGAGGTAACAACTTTATTTCATGAATTTGGTCATGCTTTACATGGTATGCTAGCAGATACCGTTTATCCTACGCTTTCAGGAACTGCGGTGTTTTGGGATTTTGTTGAATTGCCTAGTCAGATCATGGAAAACTGGTGTTATGAACAAGAAGCATTGGCGCTATTTGCTAAGCATTATGAAACTGGAGAACCGATCCCAATGGATCTCGTTGAAAAAATTCGAGAAAGTGCTTCCTTTTTAGAAGGTATGGCTACACTTCGCCAACTCAGCTTTGGAAAATTAGATATGGGCTGGCATGGTCAAGATCCGACTACGATCGATAACCTCAAAAAGTTTGAAAATGATCAATTTGCATCGACACAACTCTATCCTGATGTTACTGATAATGCGATGAGTACATCTTTTTCCCATATATTTAATGGCGGTTATTCTTCCGGTTATTACAGTTACAAATGGGCTGAGGTGTTAGATGCAGATGCGTTTGATTACTTTAAACAAAATGGCATTTTTAACAAAGAGATTGCAACTAAGTTTAAAAATACAGTTTTATCCAAAGGTGGCACTGAACATCCAATGAGTTTGTACAAACAATTTAGAGGCCAGGAACCGACGGTAGAAGCTTTATTGAAACGTGCTGGTTTAATGAAGTAAATATTTGTCAATGCATAAAAAAGGATGCTTTATGATCGTAAGGCATCCTTTTTTATTATTCTTTTTTTTAATAGTCCCTATTTTGTAGCCTCAGCTTTTTCGTCAGCTACCGTATTTTTATCGGTGTTATCTTTTGTAGCAGTTACCGTTTTTGTATTATTATCGGGAGCAAGGCTTGGGTGTGTTACCGGACTTTCTTTAACTTCAGAAGGTGATGCAACAGGTTTAGCTGCTTCCACTGATTTTGTGCTATCAGTAGCCTTTGGTGCTACCTTTGTAGCAGCAGCTTTAGCTACTGGCTTTGATGCTGATGCTGGTTTCGAAATATTAGTTGCTTTTGCCGAAGCTGGTTTTGACGCTGTTGTAGCAGGCTTAGTTGCAGTTGCGACTTTCGGGGCTTCCGCGACCTTTGCCGTTGCCTTCGCAGGAGCAGTTTTAGGCGTTGACTTTGATGCTGTTGTTGTAGATTTACTTGTATTTGTGTCTTTCGGAGCTTCCGCTACCTTTGGAGCTACTTTCGCAGGAGCTGGTTTTGCTGCAGGCTTCGATGCTGTTGCTGCAGGTTTACTTGCAGTGGTGGCTTTCGGAGATTCCGCTACCTTTGGAGCTACTTTCGCAGGAGCTGGTTTTGCTGCCGGCTTCGATGCTGTTGCTGCAGGTTTACTTGCAGTAGTGGCTTTCGGAGCTTCCGCTACCTTTGGAGCTACTTTCGCAGGAGCAGATTTAGCCACTGGCTTTGATGCTGTTGCTGCAGGCTTACTTGCAGTGGTGGCTTTCGGAGCTTCCGCTACCTTTGGAGCTGCTTTCGCAGGAGCAGGTTTTGCTGCAGGCTTTGATGCTGTTGCTACAGGCTTACTTACAGTTGTGGACTTAGAAGCTTCAACAACCTTTGGTGCTACTTTCGCGGCAGCAGGTTTAGCGACTGGTTTTGATGCTGTTGCTACAGGTTTACTTGCGGTTACTGGTTTAGGTCCTTCAGTAACTTTTGGCTTATCAGCTTCTTTTTTTACTTCGATCTTTTTTTCTGCGACAGTTTTACTATCCTTTTTCTTACTTTTAGAAACTGCATCTTTTTTTAAAGACTTACTATCCTTTGATTTCTTCTTTTTATTCTTATCAGATTTAATTGCATCATCATTCTTATTAGAAGTGACTCGTTTGATCGTTTCATCTACATGAAAAAAGGGCAATTTTTCCTGAATTTCCGAAAGTGTTTCTTTCACTTTTTTATTCAGCTTTTTATATGCCTTTACTAATTTAGATTCCTCTTTTGAAGTCTCTTTTTTAGATGATTTCTTTAATTTGCGCGGTGTTTTCGATTTTTCTGCAATTGTTTTTACATTGCTTACATCAGCTGCGAACTTCTTTTTAGCAACTGGAGTAGACGTTTTTTTATTTGTCTTTTTCGAATTTTTAGATTTTATTTCCTTAGCCATGTAGATTTATTTTTTGATTCAATGAATATTTCACACTTATAACAATTCTGATTAACAATTGTTTGTATATCAATATATGTAAGATACAAAATATATTGTATTCCAAGCGTGTATATTCCTTCATAATTGAAATAATATTTGTATTTTTGTATTCTACATAATTGGGGTCGACCGGAATTGACAGGATGGAGACGGTTATGTAAGCATGCAGTGCGTTGTTAGTAGAGCACTTTAATCGGAACTTTCACAATTACAACTGGCGAAGAAAACTACGCCTTAGCTGCTTAAGTTAGACTTAACATAGCTATTTGTCCCGTTAGATCCTGTTCTTTGGTTTAACATTCGGGGCATCGAACAATAGAACTGGCAGGTGTGATTTTGCTAATCACTTGTAAGACTCAGCAAATACGGCGTACGGTATAGGTCAGCAACTCACCTTCCCTCGCTCGACAATTAAAGAGAAGCTAAGCATGTAGAAAGCGTACACAGTACCATGACTGGACGAGAGTTCGAATCTCTCCGGCTCCACAAATACAACCGCATTCAGTTGACCTGAATGCGGTTGTATTATTTTAGGAGAAAATATTCCAAAAAATGCCTACGTAGGGATCTTAACAAAATTCATTAATGAGAATGGTTACGAAATAAACCAAAGCTTACTATAGTAGAATTGTGGGCTATTTACATAAAATGGACGCTATTTTAGGATACAAGTGTAAACTAAAAAGTAGTCTAATATCCATGTTTATAGAAGCACATAGACGTAAGTTGTACGAATTTATTATCTTTATTAAATGCAAACCGAATTTGAAAAACTTCTAATTGACTCCTTACTGCAAGGCAAAACACAGCCTGAAATTGCGCGCGAACTCAAAGAAAAGGGGCATAATCCTTACAGTTTATCATCAATTGAAAAAACACTAAATGATCTTAAGCGTAAGCATAATGCACATACCTTATTTCAATTAGGCGCAATCATTACCTTAAAAAGGTACATAAATAAAAAAGAGTAGGTAATTAGCCTACTCTTTTATAATTTGATGCCTCTAATTCAATAAGGCGTTCAATACCTTTTCTTGTAATATCATAGCATTCATAAGGACTTTGCCCAATTTCTGGCTTAAAACTTCTAATAAAACCAGTCCTTTCTAAAATTGCCAATTCATCTTGAAAAGATTCATTTACCATCAAGGGCTGAAGATCTTTGTCTTCTCTTACCAACTGTAATATTTTAACTGCTAACTGTCTCATATTATTGGAATATTGGGAAAGCTGAATTACTTTTATCTAAATATAGCAGTTTATCCAGTTAAAAACAACAGTTTAAAAGTACTGTAAATCAAAAATAACATTTTAATAATCCATAAATTACAATCTTTTAATATATAGCAAAGATTTCTTTGGAGCTCTGCTTTACCTCCAAATTTTATTAAATCATACAATGCCTCCCATCATAAAAGAATGACCAATCCCAATCTTATATTAATATTACCCGTAGAACTCGCTTGATGGATCAGGTTAGTTAATTATTTAAATTCACGCTCGTCGAACCATATATGTCAGCTCAGGAACTAAATAGAAATTTTAATACAATTCAATAATTGATAACCGATAAAATACATGGTTTCGTTATATCATTTCGACAAATCGTTTAAATGTATGCCATATTGTAGCCTCGGTTCAAAAAAGAAAAGCTCATCAGATGTTGGGCATTTCTTTCTTGAAGAAGATTAAAACTTAAACAAAGTTATAACAGTCACGGTAGCAGTAATTAATTTTAGTAAGGCTGTTATTTTTTGTTTTATATTCCCTGAAATACAAAAGGCTTAGTATCTAAAAATTTGTCTGATGTCTCTCCTGCATAGATTTGATTTTTATCCAATGCAAGTTTCTTAATTTTTCCATTCTTACTAAAATCCAATTTTTTCAAATCTACCCAGATCGCATTAGGACTTAATGCATCTTCAAAATAATAAACGAGATTTTTTTGATCTGAAACTGTTCTCCATCGGGTTGTTGATAAATTAGGAAAGCCCTCAGTAGAAATACCGTAAGGTACTGAGCACTGTCTAATAACGCTAAATGCACTCGCTACTGCAATTCTAGTATCATCAGTTTGCGGAACAGCTTTAATATAGTATGACGCTCTTACATAGCGATCGGCAGCGCGGTTTGTTCCAGGAAGAAATATACTTCCAGGAATACCTTTCCAATATTCATTTATTGCAAGTTGTTCTTCAAAAATCGGATCATTAGTCATTACAGTAGAAGCAGGATCATGGTGGATGACTAATTTTCCGTTAATGTATTCAAGAATAGCATTGTCCCCACTGGCATCTGACATAGAAAGATGGACAGTAGTAAACTTATCTGTTCCTGGGATAAAGTCTGTTACAACAACAAATTCTTCTTTCTTAAAATGTGCGACAGCTTCAGCTACTGTCGCAAAGTTATCTAGAGCATATTGAGCCCATAGTGAAACAGCCAATCCATTTTTCCCGGCAATATCTTTGGAAAATTCGGGATATTTAGAGCTTACTAACCAAAGCATATTAGCAACCAGTCCTTTTTCATTCATACCATCCGATATTGCAATATCCCACGAACTAGTCGTCATGCTCCCGTATTTTGAAGTCCATTTGATTGTATTTTTTCCAGTACTTCCATCGCGCTCGATTCCTCTTGGGAATAGCCATAAGTTAGAAGGAATAGGAATGGAAAAATCCATACTTCTCGCTGTAATAATTGTGTTGTTTGGACCTTTATAAACCACTCTTGTACAAGCTTCTGCTTCTATTGATGAAGCGATTAAAGTTGCGGTTAAAATCAAAGCGCTTCCAATTTGTTTGATACATGTTTTCATGACTACTTATTTTATTAAGATAAAAATGTTTAGTTCTTAGACTATTAAAGAAAAATATATATGACAACGTCGTCATTAAAATGACTCATTACTGCAATTTAAAAATAATTTTTTTGATTAAAAAGAAATTGCATATAAATTTAAAAAACAATGTTCAGCAAAGGTTATCTTAAATCCACTTTATATATAATAAAAATTAAATATCCGGAAGTAACTATCATTCACTACTACGTAAAATGCTTCTTTAAGTAAATCCAAGTAACTGAGCTTGCGACCGTCTTTTAAAGCACTAGTGCACACAAATAGAAATGAAACTGTATTTTAATAAAAATGAAGCTTTGTTTCAAATTTTACAGATATTTACGGCATTAAGGACCTATTCGTACCTTAAATTGAATAAAACTTATTACAGAAAGAATTACAAATACAATTTAAACCGAAATTTCAAATATGAAAAAGTATTTATTGCTTTTGTTTACTGTCCTATTATTTGCAAACGTGATGGCGCAAAAGAACACAGATGTTTCCTTTCAATTACAGGGAATAGTCAACATACCAACTTATGATTCTACCAACCGAATGATTTATTTGACTTATCAAAGTAAAGGACAGGCAGTATTAGACAGTACAGTTATTAAAAACAACAAATTTCATTTTAAAAGTACTGCCGATGTAGATGTTCGTGCTACATTACAATTTACAAAGCCCAATACCTCACCCAATGCTTTAGCAGATCCTAATTCCTTATACTTATATCTTTCACAAAGCATCGTAAATATTAATGCAAAAGGCTACCTAAGAAAGGCAATAATTACAGGTTCAACCACCAACGATGATTATATGGTTTTCAAAAAACCTTATCTAAAGATAGACACTGCTTTAAGATTACTAGGATGGGAGAAGAGAAGAGTAAAACCAGAAGATACGAATCAAAGTAAAATTGTTGATGCAAAAATTGACAGTGTAAAAAACCACAAGCTTGCACAGCTTTCAGAGTTTTTATCAGCAGATATTACCAAACCATATGCGGCTGAAGCATTGCAAATGTATGTAAGCACTGATGGGTCTGCTTTTGACCTCGATAAAGCACAGCTATTTTTCGATCAGCTACCTAAGAAACAAAAAATAACTGTATTAGGTAAGGATATAACAGCCAGTTTAAGAAAACTAAAACAAAAGATCGTAACCATCAATATTTTAAAGAATGTTGATTTTTTTGATGGCTATGCCCAAACTGTTACCAATTCTGTTCCTAGAGGTGTAACGCGCATCACTAATTCCGAATACCTATACCAGCTAAATCCGAGCGAAATAAAGCAAATCGGCAATAACCTTAAGGTTAAAGTTACAATCAAAGCGGGCTGTGATAATTACGATAGAATTGGCCGAGTGACTTTAGTCGTTATGCCAAAAGGTGAGAAATTTGACAAGGAAAAGGGTGAACAGTTTGAAATATTACGTATTATGACACCGTTCATGTACAGAAGTCGTCATCCAGACCATATACCTTACGAAGCTCAAATAGATCAGATGATCAGTACGATCAAACAAACCGATAAAGAAATGTATCTCGTAACAGAAGTATTTGGAACTACCGGAGCAGGCCAAAGAGAAGTAATCGGATGCGATGGTTCATTATTAACGTTCAACGTATCTGTTGATTTAATAAGCGACAAAAAAACAACCTTATCTTCGGAAAAAGCAATTTCCCTATTAAGCTACTACAGTTTAGATGGAAAGGACAAAACAGCTGGAAAAAATAGTAAAGAGGTAGAATTTGAATTACCTGAAGACACCAAGACGACTGTTCTTTATCTTATTTCATCTGGCCATGGTGCAGCTGAAGGTGGAGAAGAATACAATTGGAGACAGCACATTATTGATGTGGATGCTAAAGAATATATCCGTATAGATATGAACCAGGACTGTACACCTTACGAAATCTATAATACGCAACCAAATGGCATATATTTCGGAAACATCAGTAAAGAACGTCGTTCTTGGTGCCCAGGAGGACCAGTTCCTACTCGTGTTATCAATTTAGGACCACTAAAAAAAGGCAAGCATAGCATAAAGATAGCTATACCAGATGCGGAATTTGAGAAAACAGAAAGTAAATATTTAGTGTCTGCTTATTTGATAACCCAATAATATCAATAATAAGTAATACTGCTATACAAAGTCTGTCTCTCAAGATAAGAGACAGACTTTGTACTTAAATAGTAATATTACTTCCGCACTTTCAACAGCTTCTACCTGTTTAAATTATAATTATAAAAAATTATTCTACCGCTTTCTATCTCTTAGCAGTAATATATGTGACAATAGTGCTATAGGAACAATAATTGTTGGCAGTAATGCATAGGGAAAACAAAGAACGGCAACATTGGGCTGATCAAAACTAAATTGCTGTATCGGTACCGGGGAGGAAAATATCCCTATAAGGACAATAGAAATCAGCGAAACAATACCAGCATAATTCCACAGTGCAAATATCCAATTATTCAAGATAGATTTCCTGAATAAGGAAATAACCAGAAACACAAAACTGAATATCCCTATTATAATATCAAAATTAAAACCTTTAAATGTCATAATCTGAGGAATTAATTTTTCGAGATATAACTGATAAAGATAATACTCAATGACGATCCTAAGCGACTGAATTATCAATAATAACGTGACGTTTACCCGAGCGCTCTTCACTTTCCGATATATAGCAACATTCAACAAAATGCTACCGATTAAAGCCATTATAAATAATGGTGGATAAGCCCTAAAAATACCTAAAAAAGACAGGCTACCAATGATCGTTGTCAAGATCCCATTCAGGATCAACATCGGCCTATTTCGCCCAATTGCAAAATAAAAAATAACAATGAAAAGAAACGCCAGTCCTAAAAAAAGAAAACCGAACATATTTTATGATAATTTCTATATTTTAAATTATTACTATAAATTTAGTGATACCTTTTTAATAATTCTACTGCTTCAGAATAACGAAATTAAATAATTTTAAAAAAAACTTATCAAATAGTGCTTAAGACATTCAATAATGAATAAAAAATGCATGTTTTTGATTAAATAGTACATTCTTCTAAAAATATCACGTGTTAAATTTGTTACTGGAATGTCTTGCCCTTATGGAGCAAGTTGTAATGTTTGTACATAAATCATACTGATATGATCACCAACTTTTGCAATTATCACACGCATTAAGTGCAAACACAAATTATAAACTTTAAAAATATTGAAATGAAAAAAATAGCATTTCTATTTACATTACTCTTTTATGTAACAATTGTTTGTGGTCAGCAAATCGACTTAAAAGGAGTCTGGAAATTCAAACTAGACCCTGAAGATGTGGGTGTAACAAAAAAATGGCAGTTAACAGACTTCACAGAAACACTAACCTTACCCGGTACCTTAGCTTCCAATAATCAAGGTTATACAATAGATAAGGATACAAAATGGACGGGACGCATTATTGATTCCACCTGGTTTAAATCAGATCGTTATGCAAAATTCCGTGAAAAAGATAATTATAAAACCATATTTTGGTTACAGCCCAATAAAAACTATGTAGGTCCAGCATGGTATAACCGTGCTTTTACGATTTCCAAAGCTATGAGCGATCAGGAACTTGTATTGCATCTGGAGCGTGTTCATTGGGAAACCACATTGTGGATCGATGGCAAACAAATCGGTATGCAAAATGCACTGGGAGTACCCCATGAATATAATTTGGGGAAACTCAAAACAGGGAATCATCACATTAGCATACGGGTTGACAATCGCATTAAAAACATTGATGTCGGTATGAACGCCCACAGTATTTCCGATCATACCCAAACAAACTGGAACGGTATTGTGGGACAATTGCACATACGTGCTATTCCTAAAATTACAGTTACGCAAATAGCAGTATATCCTGATATAGAAAAGAAAGAAGTACGTATCGTACTTCAAACAGATAATAAATCTCAATCTTCTAAAAATACAAACTTTATATTACAGGCATCTTCCAAATTCACGCCAAAAGTCCACCAACCACCAAGTATTGAGATTCGGGAGGTAATAGCTCCGGGGAAAAATAAAACGGAGATGGTCTATCCAATGGGGAATGATTTTTACAAATGGGATGAATTTACTCCATTTTTGTACCAACTTTCTGTAAAAATGCAAGATGAACACAATATGAAAGAATACCAGACCTCGTTTGGAATGCGAAAACTAGAGATATCGGGAACACAATTTAAAATTAATGATCGATTGACATTCCTCAGGGGCACTTTAGACTGTGCTGTATTTCCACTAACTGGCTACCCTCCTACTGAAATAACCGAATGGAAACGCATATACAATGTAGTCAAAAGTCATGGATTAAATCACGTCCGGTTTCACTCTTGGTGTCCTCCAAAAGCTGCTTTTGAAGCAGCAGATGAACTAGGTATCTATATACAGGTAGAAGGTGGTGGATGGACATTAGTGGGAGGAGGAAACGGTTTTGACAAATGGATATATGAAGAATCCGACCGTATATTGGATACATACGGGAATCATCCTTCATTTATACTGTATACTTATGGAAACGAACCTGATGGAAAAAACCAAGGAGATTTCTTAGGCAAACTTGTCAATCATTTAAAGAAACATGACAACAGACACCTTTATACATCGGGAGCAGGATGGCCCGATATTAAAGAGAATGAGTTTTATAATGCCATGTATCCGAGACTTTATGTATGGGGGGATGGTCTCGAAAGCTACAACAATGCCAATCCGCCTTCCACAGATTTTGATTGGTTGAATATCACAGGAAAATATAAAGTTCCTTATATTTCTCATGAAGTGGGACAATGGTGCGCATACCCTAATTTTAAAGAAATAGATAAATACACAGGGGTGTTAAAAGCACATAATTTTGAAGTTTTTCAAGAAACGCTTCAGGAAAACAAATTAGAACATTTAGCTGATAGCTTTTTGCTTGCTTCAGGTAAACATCAGGCAATGACCTACAAAGCTGATATCGAAGCTGCTTTGCGCACTCCTGGATTTGCAGGCTTCCAACTCCTTGGACTAAGTGATTTTCCTGGTCAAGGTACTGCATTGGTAGGTGTACTCGATGCTTTTTGGGAAGAAAAAGGATACATATCACCTGAAGAATTTAAGACATTCTCTGGACCTACCGTACCTCTGATCAGGCTTCCTAAAATGGTTTACAATAATGATGAAAGTTTAGATGCATCTATAGAAATTGCCCATTTCGGAAAAGATAATATCAAGGATATTGTTCCAACTTGGAATCTCACACAAGTTGACGGTCGTATTATAGCGAGCGGAAATCTCGATACACAGACGATCCCTTTAGGAAATGCGCATATTTTGGGTCATATCAAATATCCCCTTCGAGAAATCCTTGTGCCTATGCAACTGAAACTTACTGTACAGGTAGGATCAAATCGTAACAGTTGGAATATCTGGGTCTATCCTGCTACGTCACCCTCTTATGAAGGCGATGTACACATCACCGACACCTTAGATCAACAAGCGTATACCATTCTTGAAAAGGGCGGAAAAGTTTTATTTTCGCCCAGAGCAGGAAGTATTAAAAAAGGAAATGGCGGAGAGATTGTGATGGGATACTCCCCTATCTTTTGGAACACAGCTTGGACAAATAAACAACCACCACATGTAATGGGTGTACTGGTAAATCCCAATCACCCTGCTTTACAGCTATTTCCGACAGACTACTATTCTGATTTCCAATGGTGGGGACTGGTTACCAATGCCAATGCTTTGAAACTGAAAGAGCTCGGCGAAGACGTTGAACCCATTGTACGTATTATAGATGACTGGTTTACAAACCAATCGTTAGGACTAATCATCGAAGGAAAAATTGGAAAAGGTAAAATAATAATTTCATCCGCAGATCTACTCCAAAATCGAAACAAAAGATTAGAGGTAACACAAATGAAAAAATCAATATTGCATTATATGAATTCTGTGTCATTCAACCCTCAGAACAATTTTGAAATCGATAAAATCAAAAAACTGTTTCCGTAAAATCTGACTACAAGATTAAGGCTACTTTCACACCAGGTAGCCTTAATTTTTCAACAAACTTACTGTATTACGCAAATATTGTCTTCCTCAAAAAAATCACTAATTTTACCCAAGAAAAAGAGCAAAAGTGGTTTGTCCAAAGCATATAGCTATAGACCTTATATCAATGAAAATACCCAATAAGAAAGCAAAATATAAAAAACTGGCAATATGGACTGCTGCTTTCGCTGTTATTATAGTGTTACCAGATGCCTCGATGTACTGGCAACAATTTAAATTACGAACTGAAGCACTTCCCGAACCATACAAAGGCTATACAGAACTTGATAGTGTAATCGACGACTATTACGAAATAATAAGGACCGATAGTGAGTTTATCGAACCAGTTTTACAAGCTAACGACAGCACTATAATCATAATCACTGGTGGCCGTACAGAGAAAGCCAGCAACGTATTTATTGAAAATAACTGGTACAAATTTAATCTAAAAGGGCAATTAACTGATTCCCTTAAACTTAAGTTTCGTCAGAATGAAAACCACCATTTTGATACTTTTAATGATTATATCCTTGATATAGACCAGAATACCTACAGGACATGGATCATAAATAACGACAGCAACGCGATTCCTATTAAAAATATCGCTGACGATAAGAGATTTACTCAAAATGAAGTAGAAAATTTACTTTCTCAGCAAAAATATCTTTCAGTGAGCTTCACGGACAGGATTTCCGGTGAGGATAAAAATACTCACAAACTCTTCTTTTTAAAAAATAATACCTGGCATTACCTGATTACTGATGCTCTTTTTTATCATTCTTCAACTTACAACCAGAATGATAAAGAAGTAAAATATACAGTGACGCCTTACGATAGTTCAACGCTATTCCAACGAACATTTGTTCAAAAAGAGCATTGGAAAGAAAGTTCCTTTTGGAATATATCTAAACACCTGACATGGGGCACAGGGAATGGATCTTCTGGAAATGGCTGGGACGGCACGAGTTATTTCCAGATTACAATGCCTAAAAAAAACATATACTTTAAACAGTTTGTTACAATAGACGAAGATGGAACACTACGAGAGAGATTCAATTATTTCATCTATAAACCGATCGGCGGTGACTATCTGCTTCTGAATGATATAGAAAACAGAAAGAATTATCTCATACGGCCAAAAAGTAAGTTCAACTAATAATACTCATATGAAATCCGCCTTACTTTGCATCATGTGGTTAGCAAGCATTGCTTCTTACGGACAGTCAAAACTTCCCCTTTTTTTAGTAGGAACATGGAAAATCAATAGCACAGAGCACTATGAACACTGGGATCAATTAAATGAGTCCACTATGAAAGGCTTTTCTTACCAGATGAAGCATGGGCAGATAATCGTTTCTGAATATCTGGAACTTACTCAAGATAAAAAAGGAATAACCTTTATTGCCTCAGTCCTTAATCAGAATAAAGGAAAAGATATACCCTTTAATTTTGTGGAAAAGAAAGAAGGATATACTTTCGAAAACCCGAATCACGATTACCCAAAACAGATCGTTTACACAAACATTTCTAAAAATGAAGTTCAAGTAACAGTTTCGGATATGAAACAAAAAACAAGCACATACCGTATATACAAACAGCATTTAAATCCATAACAATAATAACAAAGCTGTAAAATAATAATATAATCATACTACTACATCTCTTGGTCCCAAACTTATGTTCTTCTCTTACATGATACACAATAAATGGATGTTTTGAACATAATAAACAACTACTAATACAGAGATTTAAAAGTAAAAATCTTTACCATACATTACACAAGTAATACCAACTTCAACAGATAAAGCATCATTACCGTCAGTGTCGTTGATGCTACATATGAAAAATAAATTTCCTGCTTTTGTTTGAAATTCTTCTCTTCAATACTTGAAAGACTCTTAGGTTCATTAAAAGTACCATATCTAATCCTAAGAAATAGGACGTAAACTATGGCCAATAGGAAAAACGTTCCGAAAATAAATATTAATAGAACTGGAAAATTTGGAGCTCCTTTATAATTCCTCCCAAAGGTATCTACAAAAAAATTATAGATCTGCACATGGTGTTCTAAATCAGAAAAGATCCAGAATAATAGAAGTGCTGTAATACTATGAAGGAAAATAAAAAAGAACCAATCAGATTTATCAAATTTTTGTCTTTCAAAAACTGGATACTTTATCTTATTCTTATTTAAAGCTACGAGGTTAGAAATTTGTTTTGAGGCAATTGGATAACAGATAAAACTGATGATACCACTTAATATCCAGAGTAAAAATTGTCCAGAACTCGATTTGGAACCAAAATAAGTATTACCAATATATACTGTTGCAATCCAGAACAATAAAAAGATAAAAACAGATGGAATTGCTATCAATAACAATTTACCGATTTGGAGCTTGTTTTTTGTAGGATCCATGTTAATTAATTCCTTTGTATAGTCCGCTTAATATGTAGTCAACAATAATAACCAAATTCAACAGTTCTCTTTTTATTTAATTTAAATTCGCCCTTCCTATCTTATATCCGTAGTAATTTCATTAAAACTATTAACATTTATAAATTAATCCAACTTGCATTACAATCCGACTTTCTTCCAACCTCCATCTAATCTTTGTGCATCATCTACCATCCACTCATCATCATTCCGAACCAAGATAAAACGATACTGAAAATCAATATGGTCTTTGGTAAAAAGATAGATCTTATTTTTTGTTGACTGCTCACTATCCACAATCTTGTGCGTCGAATACGTATGGTTAGGTGCGTTGGAATAATATAAACCATCTGGTCGATAACCTTTACGAGGTTTATAAGTACAATGTTCCTGAAAAAGTAACTTACATCTTAAACTTGTTTCATTTGTAAAGCCATGTACAGCGGCATATATCTCCCATTCAGTCATCGCATTAAAAAACAGCAGTAGTTTTTGGGAAGCATCAGTAATATCTTGTGAATTAACCGACTTCTTTTTCTTGGCCAAGGTTCTTTGTTGTTGCTCAAACTGCTCTAGTTGCTCCTTACTAAATAGATCATTCGCAACAATCTCAATCTTTGGATTACCTGCAATTGACATTAAACCTTCAAATGTAACAGCCGTAGCATCAATTCTCAATATACTAAGTTTAGGCAACTGCGCAACAATCTTCAACGTTTCATCATTTAAGTTCGTATGACAGGCCCAAACACAATTCAACTTTTTATGTCCGATAAAATATTCAAATCCCTGCCCAGATACATTCGCCTGCGTAATGAACAAGTAATTTAAATTTGGCAATTCTGCTAAATATTCAAGCGAACGATCTGTTATACGGGTATTTTCAAGCGTAACATTGACCAATTTGCTAAGTTTAGAAATTTCCAAAATATCGTCGTCCTGAACAGGACAATTTATAAAGGAAATCCCTAAAAGTCCTTTAGACTGTGTGATCTGCTTAATATCATCTTTCGAAAGTATTCGATTTTTAAATTCGGCACTACCTTTTAATTTACTTAAATTCTCCATATTGAATCCAGTTTTTTGAACATGATAAACTACTTAAAAGAACCCGACTACCATGTCGTTGCAATACTTTTTTTAAGATCTTGATCTGGGAGTTCTCATTTTCACATCAAATTATAGCTTAACAGCCTTCGTTGCAATAAAAGTGGGGAGATACTGATCTATTAAGAATCGTGGTCGAGGCTGCGAATCTTCTATAAAATCAGCAATCATAAATCCCGCTCGCAATTGTCCACCGATAAGATCCGCTAAAGTATGACCAAAAACCAATGCTTCCTGTCGTTCAATCTTTCTCTCAATATCGTCAGCATCCAAATCTTTCAGATCTGCATATGGCAACTTGAATTTGGGCCTAATTATACCGTCGGTAATTTCCTGGGGATTTCTATCCCCAATAAATACAACTGGATTAAAAAAACTAGCCAGTAAAAATCCATCTTTTTTTAGCACACGATAAGTCTCCTTCCATACTGGATTTACATCTTCGACATAATGATTTGATATCGGATGAAAGACAATATCAAATGAGTGATCATCAAATATTCTCAGATCTTTCATATTTCCCTGAATCGTTTCCAGAGAAAGTCCATCTCGCTGTGCAACGATTGAATCTTGTCTCAGCTGTTCTTCTGAAATATCAAAAACAACAACCTTGGCACCTGCTGCTGCCAATATGGGAGCCTGCTGACCGCCAGCTGAAGCAAGACAAAGTATCTTTTTATCCCTAATATCACCTAACCATTGTTTTGGTAAAGGCTCTGGGGTAAGATGTACATCCCATACACCTTGTTTAGCAGCATTAATTAAAGCTGAGCTTACCGGCTGAGACCATTCATTTTGATCCAATGCCTGTTTATTCCAGGCTGATTCGTTATGGCTTAAAAAATCTATTTCCCTATTTGTCATAAAGTTTAATCGTTAAATCCCCTAAAATAATATCAGCATACTATACAATTCCTCTTTTTATATTATTTACAGAATCTTAATGAAACAATATATGTACAAAAAAGGCATCCGATGGATGCCTTTTTTAAAACTTCTAATTTTCTACTAACTTTTGGCAAAAATCTTCTTTCCCCCTGTCATAAGCAAAACTGCGGCCAAACCGGCAACTGCACCATAAGCTATTTGCTTTAATAATGAAGGAACCTGAGGTAAAAAATGATGCAAATAATCAATATTATGCTCAAAAATACCACCAGAGACTAAAATCAATGCAATTGTTCCAACTACTGCCAAGACTTTGATAACAACAGGTAAGGAATTAACCAATAAATGTCCTAGCTTAGAAACAGCACCCTCATCATTAGATCTCTTGATCAGCTTATACCCTGCATCGTCCATACGTACAATCAATGCGACAATTCCATAAACACCAACAGTCGCAAATAAAGCAACTACCGCTACTGTTAGAATCTGAATTGTCAGACTCTCATTTAATACAGTTCCCAAAGCAATAATCACAATTTCTACAGATAAAATAAAATCCGTGGTAATCGCTGATTTCACTTTTATTTTCTCAGTTTCACTATTATTTTCTTCACTTTCCACAACCACTTCATGGCCTGTTTTCTGGCGATGAAAAAGGTACTCTATAATTTTTTCAACCCCTTCGTAGGCTAAATAGATACCTCCGATGATTAAAATAAACTTGATGGCAATAGGAAAGAAAACATTCAATAACAGTGCAATCGGAACAATTATAATTTTATTAATAAATGAACCTTTTGTAATAGCCCATAGCACAGGAATTTCACGAGAAGATAGAAATCCTGTGGCTTTCTCAGCATTTACAGCCAAATCGTCGCCTAGAATTCCTGCGGTTTTACTTGCTGCTATCTTACTAGTAACCGCAACATCATCCATTAAAGCAGCAATATCATCCAATATTGCAAATATACCTGAAGCCATATGTCTTAAATATTTAGTACGGCAAAATATAAAATGATTTTATATTTCCCGTTTTTTATTTTAAAATAAAAAGACATCTGGTATTACTAGATCTAATAATTTATTAATTGCTTTTTTTTCACCAATTTACAGCATTATTTATCATGCCTTCATATCATGAACGATAGAAACATAAAAAATAAAATTCTCTTTTTTGCGAAAAGAGATGATCGGGTGCGCGCAGTTTTATTGAATGGTTCGCGTGCAAATCCTAGAATTAAGCCCGATCAATACCAAGATTTTGATCTATTATTTATTGTAACCGATATCGAATCTTTTATTGCTGACAAAGATTGGACCTCTTTTATTGGTAAAGTCTTGGTACAGCAACTTCCCGATCAGATGTTGTTAGGAAATGATCCTGATCAAGATCGGATAACTTTTGCTTACTTAATGATTTTTGAAGATGAAAATCGTGTAGATCTAACTTTATTCCCTATCGATAAGTTCCACTCACATTTCAAAAGTGATAGTTTAACGGAAGTTTGGGTAGATAAAGATTTACTTTTTCCTAAGATCGCTCCTGCTAATGATCATGATTATCACATCACTAAACCTAGTGAAAGAATGTTCATAGAGACGTGCAATGAGTTTTGGTGGGTCTGCACATATGTTGCCAAAGGACTTGCCCGCCGGGAAATTCTATATGCCAAAGATACGATGGAAACAGTAATCCGTCCTATGTTCATGCATCTAATAGCTTGGCATATCGGGGTTGAAAAACAATTTCAGGTTTCATTTGGTAAATCGGGAAGATTTGCTGAAAAACACCTTGATCCGAAATTGTACCAAAGCATATTGCAAACATATGCGGATGCGTCTACTGATAATAATTGGTTAGCATTAGTACAGATGATGACTCTTTTTAAAGACTTGCAAAAAGACCTAGCACTGCATTTTAAATATAGAAACAATGCGGATGAAGCTAACAACAGTTACAACTATATTTTGAAGATAAGAAATTCGCAGTAGTACCACTTAAAAATTAATCGCACTATGCCATTTTAAAGAATAGGGTCATTACTTTTTACCAAAAGCCCCAAAAGTATTTAACTTTTGGAGCATGCTTTACATTTCTGCACGTCTTTTTTAGCTTAATCAGCCAGATATCCGAACTTACCTGTTTGAAAATCCTCAAATGCCTGATTGATTTCTGCTCTAGTATTCATCACAAATGGTCCGTGACTTACAATAGGTTCTAAAATAGGCTCTCCGCTCATAATCAATACTACCGCCTCATCTAACGCCTGAACATTAAATTCCTCTCCTTCATTTCCGAACATAACAAAATGGTCTGTTGGAGCCTTATCTTTACCATTTATTAGCACATTTCCTTCAATGACAATCATGGCAGTATTATAATTTGCCGGGAAAGAAAAGGATGCTTTTCCTCCAGCTTCCAACTTAGCATTCATAACATGCATGGGTGTAAAAGTTGAAGCAGGCCCTTTATTTCCCTGATACTCTCCTGCAATCACTTCAATCTCTCCTTGATCAAGTTTCACTTTAGTTTGCTCGTTATTTGCAATAGCTTGATATTTTGGCGTACTCATCTTATCTTTTGCAGGTAAATTGACCCACAACTGTACCATCTGAAAGTCTCCTCCGGTTTTACTCCATTCTGTTTCATGAAATTCCTTATGCAATATACCAGATGCAGCAGTCATCCATTGAACATCACCTTCTTTAATAACTCCGCCGCCGCCAGAACTATCTCCGTGCTCTACACGACCTTTGTAAGCAATAGTCACGGTTTCAAATCCACGATGTGGATGTACTCCTACTCCTTTTGGAATTTCGCTTGGCGGAAAATGGTAAGTTGAGTTATAATCCAGCATAATGAATGGACTCATCCTACTAGCAGAAGCAATACTTGGTATTAAATTATGTACTCGAAATCCATCTCCAACAAAGTGAGCTGCTTGCGGTTTTGCAATAATTTCTACATTTTTCATATTTTTTCCTTTTGTATACCACAAAGTTAGCGGAAGAAAGCCTCAAATTAATTGATGTAGGATAAGAAAAATCTACGCATAATTTTGTACATTTTATATTGTTTTTATTTGGATGTCATTGAAAACCAATTCAAAAACACTATTAAATCAGTAAAAAACACCATATGTAGCCTTGATAATAATCTAAATTTGTTTTAAAATTAGATCATGATTCAGATTGCCATTTTTAGTGATATACACGGAAACCTTCCTGCACTGAATGCAGTACTAGCAGATATTCAATCAAAAAACATTTATTATAAATATTGCTTAGGTGATCTTGTGGACTTTGCTCCCTGGGGTAATGAAGTGATCGAACTGATCAAAAACGAAAAAATCCCCTGCTTAATGGGGAATCACGATGAACGTATAGCTTTCGATCTCCCCATTATCCCATTAGAAAAACATGATGCTGAAGAAACTGAGAACCGCATAATTGCCATTAAACACAGTAAGGAAACTATCACACATGAAAATAAATTATTCTTGGGGCAGCTCCCTTACTTAATGCAATTGGACTTTAAGGTCAAACATAAGCACTGGAAGATTCAATTGATTCACGGAAGTCTGGAAAGCAATGAAGCATATCTTTATGCATCAGAACCCAACAGTACTTTTGAAGATATCTTCTTTAAAACTCATGCTGATATAATAGTTATGGGTCATACACATCTCCCTTTCATCAAAGATATTGACAAAAAATGGGCAATCAACACAGGTTCCGTGGGAAGATCAAAAAAGATGTGCAAAGATGCAACTTATCTTTTAGTCGAACTTCATGAAGACCGAATACATACCGAAATCATACAGGTTCCATTTGATATTATTGCGGTAGCTCATGAAATAAAAGCTAGTGGTATACCTGATTTTTATGCGGAATTTCTACTATCTGAATAAACAGCCGTTAAACAAGAAAGGATGTATCACTCTTTTTTTCAACATTTAATAGTTTAATTCTTAATCTCTGACAGCTCAAAATGAACGGGCTGTACTGGGTAATCCTGACTGTCTGTTTTTACTTTACTGATCTTTAGAATGACATCCAATCCTTCATATATTTCTCCAAAGACGGTAAAGTCATGATCTAAACGGGGCTGTCCTCCAATTTTTAAATATGTTGCTCTTTGCTCAGGAGTATATTTTATTTTTTTCTTCACTTCCAGATCATCAAGCTCTTTTGCTGTTATTTTTTTTCCTACGACAAAATAGATCTGATTAAGGAAAGAGGCCTTCTCCGCATTTCCGTCCCTTCCTGCTCCCAATGCTCCAACTTTATGAAATGCTCTTGGATCAAACTCAGCCGCTAGACGAGGTTTTTCTTTGGCCGGATCCGCAGATTCACGCTTCTCAATATCAATATCATGCTCTCCCCCCTGCACTACAAAATCTGAAATAATACGATTGAATAAAGCGTCTTTGTACACTTGAGTCTTGATTGCATTTAAAATTAAATCCCGGTGAGCTGGTGTATAGTCATATAAGACAACTTTAATATTGCCATACGCTGTCTTAAAGAGCAACTGGTGCGTCTGACTTTTGACAACCGTTGCAAAAAATAAACATAAAAGAGAAAGGATGATATTTTTCATATGCTAAAATTTAAATGAAGGTAATTCATTTTTTAATAAATAGTAAAGCAGAAGTTATAATTGTTCAAAAAAACATGAATAGATATAATAATTTGAACTTTGACTAGACAACAATGCCCCCAAACGATGTCCAACTTTATAACTGATTCGATCATTTTATTAAAAGCTAGCTACCGAACAATCACAAATAAGGGAAATTTAATGAACATTTGGATTCAAAAATATACATTTTACCATCAAGACATCAGGTATATACTGTAAACGAAGTAGTTAATATAAACATGAAATGATATAAAGAATTAATTTAACTAAATAATACTATATAATTGAAAAATAATATGATTTGATTTAACATTGCGAAATTTGCAATCATATTATTAATCATTAATACTTCAATTAGACATACAAGGTTTAAACAGTAGATTCATTTGCTCTTAATAACATGAAAACTAAAAATAATAGCATCTCAATATTTTACCTCCCCTATAAGAATGAGCATGACAAATATTCTTTTATAAAAGCGAAGTGTTATAATCAAACCATAAAACAGGAATTGATTAGTTTCAGATAGCAAAATGTTTAACTAAGATTGCCTGGTGCTTAATTCCTGTTGATAAACATGAAATCATAAAAACTCATTTAAAACTTTGTCAGACGACATTAACATGATAAAAAAAAATGCAATAAAATATTAATAATCAACATATTAAATACATAAATTAAAACAAATTATTTACACTATTTTAATTTTTAATGCTATCATATTTTATTATAAAACATGCTGTAAATGACAACTTGTATAGTACTTACATACAGCATCAATGAAGCTTAAAAAAATCATTAAAGACATTCTTTACATTATTAATGACTTCAATAACTTTTAATCAAACTCAATTTAAAGCCACGTAACACCATATCTGCGCATCAGCTGGTCAATTACTAAAAAGAGCTTAAAGCAGCTTCAAAAAGCTTCATTTACACCTTAAATTCAAAATGTAAAACCAATATTATTAAATGCCTTTCGCATTTCATTATTCCAATTACAAACCAAGGCTCAAGAACAAGGTTGTTAAGTGAGCTTTTTAACAAAACACCTCATATTAAATCACACTTAACATCCTGACAGTGCTACACATAATATATTACATTAGGGAACAGCGCAAGGATATTATTTTCATTCAAAAAACATATAAAAGAATATATAAGAATATTTTACTACCACTATTTAAACAAACAATTTATCCAAATCAATACTAATTACTTAAGATATATTGTATTTTAAACAGTCTCGATCTATTTCCCAACCTCCCCCCTATCCTTTCAAGGCAGGAAAATTAACTGGTCTTTCTATTTTCGAACGAATACATCACTAGTCTATTCCAGCTACAACTTTTCTCAGATAAACGATGATCAATAAAAGAATTGGAGATTTTTTTAAAACAAATAGAAAAGGTTTTAAAAATTTATTTTATTATAAGGAAGAATTTGGTCATTGCTTTATACATAAAATTTGAAGCAAAGCAAAGGGAGACAATTGGATCCGTCTTAAAAATTTCAGAAAAAAGACAAAGCCTTGGTGACTTTGTCTTAGATATTATAATAATGATAATCCTGATTATTTATTTAATGGTATATAAATTAGTTTATATACCGATGAAACAGAGAGCTCAAACTATCAATTTGTATCAATCTCGCTTACTACTAAATGCAAGAGTATTGAACAGCAACTTTAGAATGCGCAGCATCTCCACCAAAGGGAGGATTCATTTTTTTTATAGAAACATCTATTGTTGTTGCAAATGAAAAATGATCATGTATAGCCTTTAGTATTTCGTGAGCAGCAGATTCTAATAACTTCCTTTTTGGCTTCATGACCCGATGGATGATCTGATATAAAATCTCATAATTCACGGTCTTATCTAAATTCTCGTGATCATCAATACCTGCATCAAACTTTACGGAAACGTTTACCAGAAATTCATTACCTAATAGTTGCTCTTCTACATAAAATCCAATTGGAGCAAATACGCGAACATCTTCCAAAAAAACGGTTTGTACTATCTTCATACTACAAACCTATATTTTTATTCTGAATAAAACAGAATATGAGTTCAATTTCCTGTCATACAGAAAGTCTAATTATGTAGACTATCATCCAGCAGGGATACATATTTTAGAATGACGAATTTTTAAAACTCATATCGACCCACAAACTCACTCCCTAGTAAACTTACATTTTTCTTAACAAACCTGCATGCGCGATGACATATGAGGCTTTATTCTCTTATTGAGACCGAAAAATTTAATGAACAGATACAAGCTCTACTTCAAAAATTAGTGCAGCATTTCCACCAATTTCTTTCGAAACACTTAATTCTCCATATCCGAGCGCAGATGGAATAAACAAACGCCATTTACTACCTTCTTTCATGAGCTGCAGTGCTTCTGTCCATCCAGCTATCACTTCATTCACTGGAAAAGATACAGGTTTCTTCTTCTTGGCGGTTGAGTCAAAAACAGTTCCATTGATAAGGCGTCCTTCATAAAAACATTTCACACTATCGGTTAGTTTAGGACTCTTACCATTGCCCTCTTCTACGATCTCATACTGCAAACCAGAAGGCAGGCTGACCACAGTATCACGCAATGCATTTTCTTTAAGAAATACTTCACCTTCTACCAAATTTCTTTTTGCCTCTAAGCGTAACTTTTTTAAATATCCTGTCGCGTTAGCCATATTTTTTTCTTTCAAACATAGATAATTTTGTATTATCTATAATAATAAATGCATCTCATGCGAAACAAAATTATTGATTTCCTATCTGTTGTAAGGAATTATTTTACTTAGGAAAAATATCAATCTATACCTCATCATTCAATTTCCAGTCGAAAACAACTGAAATAGGCCAATGGTCAGACAAAGGTTCGCCATACTGATCGACAAACTTTTCTTTCTCTACTTCATAAACTTTTGGGATTAACGTCAGCTTATCATTACTTCTGAACATGACTTTATCAATTGATTCTGATTCATTATTAATATCCATAATATCAACACATAAAAACAGGGGGTCAATAATTGGAATCACGTGATCACGTTGCAACATGATCCAGCAATCTGCCAGCTTTGTCTTATCCATAAACTCCACCAAGTTATCTTCAGAGAATGAGAAGTGAGAATTAAAATCACCGGCAACTACGATTGCCTTTCCTACTGAAAACTTATTGATGTAAGTAGCCAATTGCAAATAATTAGCCCGCCTAGCCTTTGCTGCACGCGGATGATCCTGAGAATTAGCATGAATATTATAAAAATCTACCTCAACACCTAAGCCTAAATGCACAGTACAATGACTAAAGCCTTTTGGTGTTAAACGATCTGACCCCGTCCTATTCTGCCATTCGATTCGCTTAAAATCGGTTATCGGATATCGGGACAAACTATCCAGGCCATCCCCAAAAATAGCTAACCCCATACTGATGGTACGGTAAGGATGAGAATTACCGCCTTCGTATAAGAAGGTATTGTAATTAAAATCTTCTTGAATATGCACAATGTCAAATTCATTACATAGCACTCCTATAGTCGCGATACTAGTTGACCGATTTGTTTTGGCTGCCGAAATAACTTGAGGTAAACCTGCAATATTATACGTTATAATAGAAAAATTGCCCGATCTATCATCGGACAATTCATATTCTTGTTCATGGATAAAAACACGGACTTTCCTTCTTATCAAAGATTTCCATAACTCATGTAGATATTGAAAAAACATATATGCTTACAACTAGTCTATTTTCAATGACAAATATAGAACGCCCATATTAAATTACAATAACCCTACGATTAAACTTCATTAAATCATTTTTGTTTACAGCATCTGGTCAATAGCATCCCATAATTTAATACGTTTTTGTAGAGCAATTTTTGAAACCTCTTCCACTTGCTTCCATTTTACAGGATCAGCCTCACACAGCTCCATGATCATTTTCATTGCTAAGGGTCCATGTTCATCTGCATCCAATTCAATATGTCTTTCGAAATAATAGAGCAGTTTTTCCAAATTTGAATTTGGGAAATTAAGTTGGATCTCTTTTAAAATAGAAGAAAACATATCCGGTATCAAATCTTCTCTTCCAAAAGTGAACGCAGCGGCGATTTCATGAGCTGATCCATTTTCAATAACATCAAAAGTAAATGCTAAGAATTCTTTAATATTTGGATGCAAAGCGCTTTCGGCAATAACTTTTAAAATATCACCGCCTTCATAAACATCCTGTAGAAAATTATTAACTTCACTACTATCCCCCCCTATTGTATCTAGAGCGTCCAAATACATTTCAAAATGGCTCAATCTACGACCGTCTATATATTCATCGGATTCCTCGGCGACAACAATTTCATTAATTAAATATCTTGTATTCGGAAATTTTGAAGGATACCACGGCGTTGTTGTACAGGTTAATTTCTGCTGTAATGCTTTCAATAACGACATAAAATCCCACACAGCATATATATGCCCTTGCATAAACACTTGAAGATCTTCAATAGTTTTTATTTTATAATAAAGGGGGTGTGCAAGTAATTGATTTCGCTCGGCAGCAATGAAGGCATTAACATTATTGATGTATTTCATATCTTATGATTTGAAAGCAAAAATAGGTTCTCAAAATGAAAACTCTTCTGTTTTAAAAAAAATTGACGTCTTATTTACATATAACCACCTATACTTGCTTAAGCCTAGCTAAAAAATAGAAAAGCTTGAAGTGGGGAACCTCAAGCTTATCGTTAGCCATATATTAACCTATTTTATGAAAAGTATTTGTAATTAAAACGACTGACTTATTAAATTATTGTGCTTCGTTTTATTTTTTTTTATAATTATTATCAAAATTAATATTTGTTAATAACTTCTATCCTCCCTAAATATACCATTATTAGAGTTGATGTATTTATAACGACAGCATGGATGTTTTTATTATGTCTCAAAAAAAATAATGCAAATTCCACTGAATATTAAACTTCTAAGGTATATTTATTGTTGTACAAGAGTAATTCAATTAAAACACAATCGATATGGCAGATTTCAATTTAGAAGACTTTGTAAATATTTTAAACAATAAAGAGGTTTTTCAGTACTTGATTGATAAGAAAGTAATCAAGGAAAAAAAGTTTTTAGAGACATATGAATACGAGAAGGAATTACATGAGCTGCAAATTGAGCTAACGGCGATTCAAAATAAAGTCATTGCAGACAATAAACGTGTTTTGATTATTTTTGAAGGTAGAGATGCCGCTGGTAAAGGTGGCGCTATAGAAAGATTGGTAGAATATTTAAATCCCAAAAAATTAAGGATAATCAGCCTCCCTAAACCGACTGCAGAAGAATCTACTCAGTGGTATTTTCAACGCTATTTCAAACAGCTGCCCAATGCAGGGGAAATTGTGTTCTTTGACAGAAGCTGGTATAACCGGGCCGTTGTTGAACCAGTTTTTGGTTTCTGTACTCCGGAACAACATATGCTATTTTTAAAACAAGTTAATGAAGTAGAAGAACTTTTAATACAGGATGGAGTTATCGTCATTAAATTCTTTTTAAGTATATCTAAAGAAGAGCAGGCGAAGCGACTGGAAGAAAGAAGAACAGACGTTTTAAAACAATGGAAAATTGGCCCTCTTGACCAACAGGCACAAGAAAAATGGAGCGATTATACCAGTTACATCAAGACATTATTTAAAACTACCGGCACCAAATTATCACCCTGGATAGAAATTGAAACGGATAACAAGAAAAAAGCCCGTCTTGAAGCGTTCAAAATCATCATTAATCAGATTGCAAATCAAAAGAGAGAAAAAACAGAAGATTTTGTTAAAATCCATAATTAAAGGCGTAATCGGAAAAGAGTACGCTACTTCGTCTCTTTTCCGCTAATTGAACCATCTACTCCTATTACTTTAATTACTTTATCACCTAGTCTTGTTATGTCTGACTTAAGCCCAACCATAACAGTCATAATATTGATTGGAGTTTCCTGTATTTTATTAAAAGAATGCAAATAACCAACTTCTAAACCAAGGAAAAAACCATTAAATCGATAATCAGCACCAACCCCGAGTTTTCCCGAAAAAGAGAATTTCTTCTGATTTTCAATTTTAGCGATACTGTTGACAGCATCGACCTTCACTCTTGGTTCTGTCAAGAATCCAACACCAGGACCTGCATAAGCATAGGCATTTAATTTCTTTAGCTGTTTACGAATACCCCCAGCTAGGGAGAACATGTAAAAATTAGCATTAGCATCCTCTATCTTATAAGGATACTGATTGTCCTGAATCTTTTGCTTGTAATCAAACGATAATGTATACAAAGCTGGATATAGATAATACTTTGGATTTTTCAATGAAATATCCAAACCTAAACTTCCTGAAAACTTTGGAGACAGAACATCTTTTGTCTTACCTAACGGAAAGCCCATTCCTGTTCCACCAAAATAATACACTTTGCGGTAATGAAGTGTATCTACACCCGACTGGGCAAAAACAGAGCAACACAAGAACAAACAAAATACAGTTGTTAAAATACTCTTCATAAAAAACGAATCTATTATTGTATTACAATAATAGACTCTAAAAGTTTTATATATGATCAATTATATTAAAAATAATTTTTTGACTGCGGTCCCTGACTAAACAATAAATCCACAATGCTCAAATCTGGATAAAATCCATTTTTCTCTTCAAACACTTGATAATAAGGTTTCGGGTTTAATAAGAGACTTTCTTTCTTGGGATGTATACGGTCTCTAAAATCTAACGCATCTGGAACAGATTTAAAATATTCTTCTGTAAACGACAATTCACGCTTTAATTTCAATGATTTTAACAAAAGCTCAAGCTGTGCAATATTAAAATCAAAGAGAAAATCGAACTTCCTATTATAAAACTGTGCAAAATCATCTTCATAATATTCAAAATAAGCAGAATTGCGGTATGCTGCTTGAAGACTCAACCAATGTAATCGTTGCCAATCAAACTCATAAGAAATACGTTTTTCCGACATTGGTGAACGTTCCTTTTTACTATGCTGTATAGGCACAATTAATTCCTGTATACCATTTGCTGTTGCAATCCGTGTTCTTGAACGATAAGTTTGTTTTTGAAAATTATCATACTTCTCAATCAATACAGGTAATGCATTTTGTTGGATACAATGAAAATAAGAAACCGGCGGAAGGTAGCAAGTCGTTAATAATAAATGAGTTGACATAAAAAAACGTTGAATTTTACTTTATCTACTGCAAAAATAACTTAAATTAGGGATATTTGCAGGTAAGATTTACAATAGTTACAACGTTTACATGAAACAAAAAGCATTAGCAGCACTTTTATACCTTTTCGCTTTGATGCCATTTTGGTTCATCTATATGATATCTGATGTGTTGTACTATGTATTCTATTATATCATAAGATATCGCAAAAATGTCGTATTCGATAACCTTAGAAATTCTTTTCCAGAAAAAAGTAACGAAGAGATCATTAAAATAGCGAAGAAATTTTATCGTTTTTTCCCTGATATGATTTTAGAATGTCTAAAATTCAAAAACATCAGTCTTACCGAAGTAAAAAAAAGAATCACACTAGTTGATGAAGATGAATTAACCAGGCACCTGAACCAAAATAGAACAGTTATTGCCGTCACCGCACATTATGCCAATTGGGAATATGGCATCCATCGTCTGGGAGCAATTACTGAAGCTCCTACCCTCATTGTATACAAGCCTCTTAATAATAAAACCATAGATAATGTTTACAATCAGGTTCGTTCTCGATTCGGTGCAATTATGGTTCCTATGAAGCAGATCGTTCGACATCTAGCTAAGTTAAGAGGAAAACCGAGTGTCAGCGTTTTTGTAGCAGATCAAGCTCCACTATATTCTGATGCTGACTATTTTTTGCAGTTCCTAAATCAGGAAACGCTTGTTTATACCGGTGTTGAACGAATTTCTAAAATGACAAATGGTCCTGTTGTTTTTTGCCACATCGGAAGAAAAGAAAAAAGAGGATATTATTTTTGTAAATTTACAACATTAATTGAAGATCCATCTTCTTACAGCGACAAGGAAATCACCCATATCCATAATGCTTTTACGGAAAAAATAATCCGTGAAGAGCCACAATATTGGCTTTGGACACACAGAAGATGGAAAAGAAAACGTAGAAAATGAAAAATTATCCTAAAGTAGCAGTTGTTATTTTAAATTGGAACGGGAGATTTTTCTTAGAAAAATTTTTACCTTCTGTATACAACAGCAGTTACCCTAATATAGAATTTGTAATTGGAGACAATGCTTCTACAGATGACTCTTTATCATTTGTACGTGCTTCATATCCTAAAATTACCATCTTAGAGAACACCGAAAACTACGGTTTTGCGGGTGGTTATAATCATATCCTTTCGCGTGTGGAAGCTGACTATTTTGTATTGCTTAATTCTGATGTCGAGGTTACGCCAAACTGGATAGAACCTGTCATCGAAATGTTAGAAAGGGATACACATCTTGTTGCTGCACAACCGAAGATACTTGCTTTCCATAATAAAGCAAAATTTGAACATGCCGGCGCCGCAGGTGGATACCTCGATCGGTATGGCTTCCCATTCTGCTGTGGACGTATTATGGACAAGGTAGAGTATGATCTTGGCCAATATGATGATGAAAAAGAAATATTTTGGGCTTCAGGAGCCTCACTATTTATCAAAAGCTGGGCTTGGAAAGAAGCACAGGGATTAGATGAAGATTTTTTCGCCCATATGGAAGAAATAGATCTTTGCTGGCGCTTAAAAAAAATGGGATATCGTATCGGTTATTGCCCCGACTCTACTGTTTATCATGTAGGAGGCGGAACATTAAATGCCAGTAACCCACAAAAGACTTATTTAAACTTTAGGAACAATTTGTTTATGTTGCAAAAAAATCTTCCTATAGGGCAGTTATTTACAGTTATATTTATTCGTTTCTGGTTTGATTTTGCAGCCTTATTGAAATTTATCCTTGATCGCAAGTTTAAAGATGCTTGGGCTGTTAGCAGAGCACATCAGGCTTTCTTCCTGCATATTTTCAAAAACGCTAAAAAGAGAAAAAACCATATACCAACAGAAAATAAGACTGGACAATATAAGAAATCAATAATTACTGATTTCTACCTAGATAAGAAGCAAAAGTTTTCTGATCTGGATCAAGAGAACTTTTTTTAAACGTTTTACTAAGAAGATGTAAAAACGCATAAAAATGCAGCTCTCATCAATAGCTGCATTTTTCATTAATTTATGTTTACAAATTGATCAAACGTACTTTTTATTTGTAAATTCGCAACATGTCATCCATGGATATTGAACAAAAAATAACTTCACTAACGCAAGAGCTAAACCATTATAATTATCAATATTATGTGTTAGCTCAAAGCCTTATTTCAGATTATGATTTTGATCTGAAAATGAAAGAATTGGAAGCCTTAGAAGCACAATACCCTGAATTCGCAGATCCCAACTCGCCTACACAACGTGTTGGTGGTGATGTAACGACAAAATTTGAGACCGTTAGACATCGCTGGCCAATGTTATCATTAGGTAATACTTATAATCAAGATGATCTTCGTGATTTTGATCAACGGGTACGTAAAATAATCGGCGATAACTTTGAATACATCTGTGAATTAAAATTTGATGGTCTGTCCATCAGCCTTACTTACCAGAATGGTAAACTGATAAAAGCGGTCACGCGCGGAGATGGAACACAGGGCGATGTGGTGACCAATAATATCAAAACAATAAGGAGCATTCCTATTCATCTAAAAAAGGGAAATTATCCCGAAGAGTTTGAAATAAGAGGTGAAATCTTTATGCATAAAAGTGCGTTTCTGCGTTTAAATGCAGAGCGGGAAGAGAACGAGGAACAAACTTATGCTAATCCACGTAATTTTGCTGCAGGAACGATCAAGCTACAGGACTCTGCCGAAGTCGCCAGAAGGCCTTTGGATTGTTTCTTGTACTTTTTATACTGTGAAAATAGAAACAAACTATTCCATAATCATTGGGAAAGCCTCGAAGCTGTCAAAGAATGGGGATTTCACGTTTGTGAACACACGCAAAAATGCCAGACGCTAGATGATGTTTTCTCCTTCATCGATTACTGGGATGATAAAAGACATGACCTGAGTTATGAAATTGACGGTATTGTCATTAAAGTAAATGATTATGGCGCACAAGAGGAACTGGGATTTACAGCAAAGAATCCACGTTGGGCTATCTCCTATAAATTCAAGGCTGAACGTGTTGAAACACAGCTCGAATCCATCAGTTACCAAGTCGGACGTACTGGAGCAGTAACTCCTGTTGCCAATTTAAAACCTGTTAGTTTAGCAGGGACAACTGTAAAAAGAGCTTCTTTACACAATGCGAATGAAATCGCAAGACTTGACCTTCATGAGGGAGATACTGTTTTCGTAGAAAAAGGTGGTGAAATCATTCCGAAAATACTTGCAGTTAATGTAGATAAAAGATTGTCATCTGCCAAACCTTATGCATATCCGACACATTGCCCTGAATGCAATACCGAACTGATTCGTCAGGAAGGCGAAGCCGTTCATTATTGTCCAAATGAAGATGGATGCCCGCCTCAGATTATAGGAAAAATGCAACACTTCATTGGCCGTAAAATGATGGATATAGAAGGATTAGGCGATGAAACTATAGAAACTTTCTATAGGAAAGGGATTCTTAAGAATGTTGTTGATATCTATGGCTTAAAAGATCATCAGGATCAATTACAGCAATTGGAGCGTTTTGGACAAAAATCTATCGACAATATGTTGAAGGGAATTGAGAAGTCCAAAGAAAAGCCATTTGAAAAATTACTCTTTGCATTAGGAATTCGACATGTTGGCGAAACAATTGCTAAAAAACTAGCACAACATTTCAAAACAATCGATGCGATTAAGGCTGCTTCTGTTGAAGAAATAGCTACTGTGCAAGATATCGGGATCCGCATTGCGGAAAGTATACATGAATACTTACATGTACCGGCCCACGAAGATTTAATAGCAAAACTAAAATCTTACGGTTTACAGTTTGAAATTGAAGAGAAAGAAGTAATTTTGGACAGTAATGCATTAACTGGCCAAACATTTCTGATATCGGGTGTATTTACAAATCATTCGAGAGAAGAATTAACTGCACTTATTGAAAATAATGGGGGTAAAATGGTTTCCAGTATTTCAGCGAAATTAAGCTACCTGGTAGCGGGAGATAAAATGGGGCCTTCAAAATTAGCAAAAGCAGAAAAACTAAACATCAAGATGATCACTGAAGATGAATTATTAGCTTTGATCGCAGATACAACAAGTATATAAATTAAATATTAATCTTTACAAACAACACAATGAACGAGCTTCATGGAGCTGGTGTAGCATTAGTTACACCTTTCAACGCAGATGGAACAGTTGATTTTGATTCTTTAGCACAGCTAATTGACTATCAAATTGACTCAGGTATGAATTATTTAGTCTCTTTAGGTACTACTGGTGAAGTAGCAACATTAACGAAAGACGAACGAAAGCGTATCTGGGATTTCACTGTCAAACAGGTGAATGCTCGCGTACCATTGGTTGCGGGTATCGGAGGAAATAATACGGCAGAGATTGTAGAGCAGATCAAAAATTTTGATCCTACAGGATTCTGTGCTATACTATCCGTATCTCCTTATTATAATAAACCCGTACAGGAAGGAATATATCAGCACTATAAAGCAATAGCTGAGGCTTCTCCCCTACCTATTATTTTATATAATGTACCAGGACGTACAGGAAGCAACATGACTCCTGCCACGACAATACGCTTAGCAAAAGATTTTAAGAATATCGTTGCAACAAAAGAAGCTTCTGGCAACTTTGCTCAGTTTAACGAGATCTTAAGAGATAAACCAGCTGATTTCTTACTGATTTCGGGTGACGATCCTGCAACCTTACCTATGATGGCTTTAGGTGCAGTGGGAATCATTTCTGTTGTTGGAAATGCATATCCAGCTCAAGTTTCAAAATTAGCTGCTTTATGTACTGCAGGTAGTTTTACTGAAGCTAGAACGATCCACAATGCGTTGCTTGAAATAACAGATCTTTGTTTTGTTGAAGGAAATCCTTGTGGGGTTAAATATATCCTACAAGAAAAGGGTATCGGTCAAGATTATGTACGCCTACCTTTAATACCGGTATCAGCAAACATTCAGACTGCTATTAAAGCAGAAATGCAAAAACTAAAATAAAATACCATACTATAATCATTGTATATTTAAAATCTATTAATTATCTTTGCACTTCCGTAAGTACGGAGAAAAATTAATAAACATAATTATTTAACAAAATGCAACAGTACGAATCTGTAATCGTTCTTACCCCGTTGCTTTCTGAAGATGCTGCGAAAGAAGTAATCGCAAAATTCAAAAACATCTTAGCAGAAGGCGGAGCCGAAATTGTCGCTGAAGACAATTGGGGTTTGAAAAAATTAGCGTATCCAATCCAGAAAAAAACAACTGGGTTTTATCACTTAACTGAATTCAAGGCTCCAGGAGAATTAATCAATAAATTAGAGGTTGAATACAAACGTGATGAGCGTGTAATGCGTTTCTTAACTATTGCTTTAGACAAACATGCTAAAGCTTATAGCGAGAAAAAACGTAGCGGTGCATTCAACAAAAAAGCGGAAACTAAAACTGAGGAGGGATCAAACTAATGGCTAACGAAAATATCCAATACGTAACTGCCCCTAAAGTAGAGGACAATCGTAAAAAGTATTGCCGTTTCAAAAAGAATGGTATCAAATACATCGATTATAAAGATGCTAACTTCTTGATGAAATTTGTGAATGATCAAGGTAAAATTTTACCTCGTCGTTTAACTGGTACGTCATTGAAATTCCAACGTAAAGTAGCTCAAGCGGTTAAACGTGCTCGTCACATCGGCTTGTTACCTTACTTAGCTGATTCATTAAAATAAGGAGGACTAGAGAACATGGAAGTTATTTTAAAACAAGATATCAAAGGCTTAGGTGAGCAAAATGATATCGTAAATGTAAAGCCAGGTTACGGTCGTAATTATTTAATCCCTCAAGGATTTGCTATTCAAGCGACTGTATCAGCAAAGAAAGTTTTAGCTGAAAACATTAAACAAGCTCAGTTCAAACAAGATAAAATTAAGAAAGACGCTACTGAATTAGCTACTAAGTTGGAAACTATTAAGTTATCAATCGGTGCTAAAGCTGGTGAAACTGGTAAAATCTTCGGTAAAGTAAACAGCATTCAAATTGCTGATGCTTTGAAAGCTAAAGGTTTTGATGTTGACCGTCGTCGTATTACTTTCGAAGTAGAACCTAAAGAAATTGGTGAATACTTAGCAAACTTAAACTTACACAAAGAAGTGAAAGTTCAAGTTCCTTTCGAAGTAATTGCTGAGTAATTCTTATTCAGTTTAACATATAGAAAAGGAGATAATTTTGGTTATCTCCTTTTTTTATGACGTAGATCGCGCTTATATTAAATCAGTCTGTCTATCTACTGGAATAAAAGAGGGTAATCATATTATTTATGATTACCCTCTTTTATATTATGCATATTCCTAGATGAGTTTTCCATATTTCAGTTCAATATGAAATTGCTATGTTAGTTTATAATAACGCTCTTTTTTCATTCATCCATATGATGAAATCTATACAGAAGGATTTCAATAAAATGAGTTCATACACAAAGCTCGGCTATAAAATTCATAATATCAGGATTACAATTTTAACATAAGACCTACTGCTCCACCACCAAACAATGAATTTCTGTTTTTATCTCGTCCCCATACTTTCCATAGGGTTTTCCCCGCCTGTGTAACTGCATCATCTTCTTTACTCACGTAATTAAAGCTAGGGGCTACGAATACGGATAGTTTTTTATTTAGACGTAGCTCCGGAATTAATCTAAAACTAGAATGGTTATTGGATAATAATTTAAATTTGTCTGTAAACTGATTCCGGCTGGATATCTCAGCACGTAGCATAAACCTGTTCCCATGTAAAAAAACCGCTCCTAAACCTGCTTCAAAAGCATAACGGGCAGTGTTATCATCTTTTAATGATGCATGTGCTCCTAAAATGCTATAGAGAACACGACCACCAGATCGGAATTGCACACCTAAATATGCATCTTGATCAATGGCAATAGAAATACTCTTCTCACCATTTTTAATTAAATTTAATAAGCCAATCGGATAGTCGCTGCTATCTGCAATATTAACTAACCCAGCAAGCTGAATACCTTTTACTTTATTGCCAATGTTAGCTATACCTGCAACTTGATTGCTGACAGTACCTTTACTGTGATTAAATCCACCTGCTAGTTGTGTCGCTCCTGCACTTTCTTTCATCATATTGCCTATTCCAGAAATTTGAACTCCTTTCACCGTATCGGCCTTATTTAGTCCTCCTGTTAATTGCAGTCCTTTGACATCACCAAATACTTGATTCGATATTCCTGCTACCTGAACACCATTTACATCGCCTCCCACGACATTGAACCCTCCTACTAACTGTAACCCTTCCATATCGTATTGATTGAGATTAAAAACTCCACCAATTTCTAAACCTTTTACCCCCGCAGTAGAACCTCCTAGGATATTTATTGAAAATTTATTAACAATCTGTGAGCGAATAAAACCATGCGAACTTAATCCCGGAGTCATCGATATCTGATATGGACTATATAGAAAAAGTCCGCCAAGATTCATATTTTGAATACTTTGAGCCGGTGATAAAAATACTCGTCCAAAAAAAGATCGATAAAAACCATTGTCTTGCTCATATTCCGTAAAGTAACCAAACTTTCTTTTTTTACTGCCAACTTCTGTATCGATGGGAAAAATTACTAAAACACTTGTATCACGAAACATTGCTTTACTTACATTAACAGCAATCAAACTAATTTTTTTCTTAACATCGAGTTCGAAATAACCGTTTTTATCGGTTAAAGTAGAAAGTAGTGCATCGCGATCAAAAATACTAGCGTCAGAAATAGGTGTGTTGGTTCGGATATTTTTGATATAGCCTGTGATAACAACTTTATTTTTATCCTGCGACTGCACTTCAACGTCTACTGCCATACGTTGCGGCGTAAATTGTATAATAATATGCTTGCCAATTTCCTTAAAACTATATTCCTTTCCTAACGTATGATCCAAAAAGCCATATAATGATCCCTTATATGCAGATACTTGAATCACACTATCAGCCTGCAGTATATTGCTATTAAAAGAAAACAAAGTACCATGCTTTTCATTCAGCACCTGAAAAATTTGACCTACTGTCATATTCGAATAAGCAGGTATTTGAATCTGGGTCGCTAACTGTTGCTGTGCATCCGCTTTTGAAAAGCTAAACAAAACTAAAAATATGAATAGGTAACTAAACTTTTTTAAAAGTGGCTTCGTAGTGATATGATTGATAAATTTTACCAAAAACATGATTATCTAGTTATATGAATAATTGAATCTTTAATAATAACCTTACATTTAAATGTGTCCGATATGACCTGTAAAATTTGATTTAGACCATTTTGTTGAAATGTTGCCGTTAACAAAAGCTTTTTGTCTGCTTCGCGATCAATAACAATTTTTTGATCATACGCCTTAATTAATAGTTCTACAACACGCTCCAACTTGGTATTTTCGAAGACAAACTCACGATCTACATAGTACTTATAAAACAAGTCTGGCATCTTTTTGACTGATACTTTCGTGGTATCATTATCTTGGATCGTAATCATTTCTTTAGGATGCAAGTAAACCTCTTTATTGCTGTATGAAACTTTAACCAAACCTGTTGCTACAATCACTTCGGTAGCTCCTTCATGACGACGCACATTAAAACTCGTGCCTACAACAGTAATCTGGCTCTTACCTGATTTAATCACAAAAGGATGCTCTTTGTCTTTAAACACATCAAAAAATACCTCTCCTTTCTCTAATTTTACATTTCTCCGTTTACTCATCCATGTTCGGGAATAAACAATTTCTGAGTTCTTATTAAGTGTAACCTGAGAACCATCTGGCAGTGAATCTGAAAGAACAGCGGTAGCACTAAAAAGATTTTTTTCTTGCTTATAACTATTATTAAATAAATAAAACCCTAATGAACAGATGACCAGCACTCCAGCCGCTGCCCACCAGTTCCATTTCATCATTACTGTTTTATTCTCAGCAACTTCTATTACTCCAGCATCTCTATTTTCTCTAGCGAATTTAAAATTTTCCCAAGCTTGATCGACATCTACCTCTGGTGCTTCAAGTGGTTTAGGTAAACGGTCCCACATATCTTTTATTTTTAAATATTCAGATCTATTCCTAATATCTTGTTCTAACCAGTTTTTGACTCTAATATTTTCTTCATCATTGGTTTCTCCAATGATGTATTTTTCTAGCAATTCCTTATTCATAATATATAAATGATATAAAAAATAATTACAGTTAAATAATCCATCAGCTCAAGACGTAAGTGTCGCAACGCTTTGGTCATATGTCCTTCAACAGTTTTAATGGAAAGATCCAATGTCTGAGCAATATCTTTATATTTCATCTCTTGAAAACGGCTCAGCTCAAAAACAGTACGACTCTTTTCAGGTAGCTTAGCTAGTGCTACTTGTAGTTTTTGATCAAGATCTTTTGCACTTTGATCGGCAGCAGGAACAAATTCTTGCCTACTTTGCTGATAAGATTGATATTTCATCTTTCTCTGCTCTTTTTTAAAAAAATTCATACTTTCATTATAGACAGCACGATATAAGTAAGCTTTTAAAGATGTATGTACTTCTTCCTGCCAATTTTTCTCCCATAGACGCAAGAATACTTGTTGTACGATCTCTTCAGCGCTCTCACTATCTCTCAAATAACGAAATGCAGAACGGTGCAATTCCTTATAGTACAAACGAAACAGTTGCTCAAATTTCTTTTCTTTATTTTCTGACATTGATTGAATTTTCCGGATTCATGAAACAATCTACTTTTATTTATGACAACTGAACTGGCCTATACCCTTACGCTAATTTCATTTCTTTTTATTGATTCAAATTTAAAATATATAAAACGATAATAATTTAATTTTTTTCAAGGGTATTGTGATGGTATGTTGTCATAAAGGAAAGATGAATGAATAATTAATCAATACACATACAAATACAAATACGTTTAGAAAAATGAAAACAACATTAAAAACTGCCCTTATGGGATTGACATTATTAGGATTGTCCATCGCAGCAAAAGCACAAGAAGTTACTTATGGACTTCAAGTTGGAAGCAATTATAACATGACATCTTTTGGTAACAAATCCGTCAAAGATAATAATGGAAAAGTGGGTATTTCTGTCTCTGGGTTTGCCCGTATTGGAAATGAATTATTCTTTCAACCGGGTTTAGGAGTGAGCTTGTTACGTAAAGAATATACTTTTGACAAGAATGAGAAAACGCCAAAATTCTATCAGATAAATTTACCGCTTCAGATAGGATATAAGTTAATCAATGATGGCGATTTTAATTTACGTGCTATGTTGGGACCACAATTGAATTATGACATTAAAACCGTTAAATCAACAGCAACTACTGATTATAAAAAGTTTTCTTTTGATGGTCGAATTGGATTAGGTCTTGATATTAGCAAATTGACATTAGATGCCTATTATAGTCATGGATTTAGCAGTATTGATAAAACTCTTGATGCTAAAAACAGAACGGTAGGCATCATGGTGGGCTATAAATTTTAATTAAAATAATTTTCAAATCACGAGCGTTATCCTAAAGAATAACGCTCGTTTTTTTATAAAACTGATCATTACAATTTAACAATGATTAAAAAAAACTATTTATTATCGATCATCTTTATACGGCCTTCTTCCTGTGTTACAAGTTGTTTTTCGACAGCTATGCCAATCGCATAACGCATCGAAAATTCAATTTGCTTACCCATTTTCTGAAAATCAAATTGACGAGCCAAGTATCGGACTAAATCATCTTCAACGATACTTAAATTCTGTTCGACGGCTTCTTGCAATGCTACTATAATTTCCTCTGGGGCTATATCTTCTGAATTTCTTCCTATTCCAGCATTTGACCGATAATAGTTGATATCAACCACACTTTGTTCCTTCCAATAAAATGGCTGACGGTGTTTGGTTACATGCGAAGGAACATCTACTATTATTTCAGATAGAATTCGCTCGATTTTAACACTAGGTTTCGCTTCCCAATGTTCCATAATACGCTTATATAAAAAAGACTTACTTATGGGTGATTCATGATGAATAAGCAACTCCATCTGTCTATGGATCAATGCCCTATTTCCAAGATCTTCTAAACCCTCTTCTCCGATAGCAAATGCTTTTGGCAAATGAGTGCTCTCATAAGGGATCTGTTTAGAAATTATAGGAGAATAATCAATTTCTTCAATATGATATCCATTCTGATGAATACTTTCTGTGACGTTAGCTAAAATATGGTCATGCTCTTCTGTTTTTAATAGCAATGCATTAACTTTTTCTAAAATGGATTCCACTATAAGGTCCGCATTCTCAATCCAATCCAATGTCCAGATTCTAAAAATATTCCAACCTAAACTTTCCAACATTTTTGGTAATACCAGTTCACGGTCGTTGGTAGTTTCCGCTTGAAAATAATTAAGTCCATCTAATAAAATCGATAAAATATAGCGTTTGGGATGTTGGGGATGAACAATACCTAAATCAACTCTATAGTCAGATGTTCCTATATTGACATTGACGATTAATCCTTCGGCACGTAATCTATTTGCGATATTTTGGGTTAAATTAGCATGATTATCTGTCGTGGTTATTTGGCTAACATCTAGTACAAGGTGTCCTTTTTCGGCAAAATTCAGAAAATTTTTCAAACCCGCGACTCCTTCTGAAGCGGTACGATTTAAGTTTATCTGATCAGATCTAAGTATTGCAAAAACTTTCATTTCCTCTCGAGCCCGAGTTACCGCAACATTCAGTCTTCTCCAACCACCTTCCCTGTTCAACGGTCCGAAGTTCATACTCACTTGACCATTTTCATCTGGTCCATATCCAATTGAAAACAAAATTACATCTCGTTCATCACCTTGAACATTTTCTAGGTTTTTAATAAAAATAGGTTCATCACTTTCCGTAGCCCATGCTTCCAGCTCCGAATCAAGTCGATACAACTCGTTTAGCTTATCTTCTATAAGATTCTGTTGTACTTGACTAAAGGTGACAATACCGACGCTTTGTTTTCGAGTTTTTGCATTCTGAAACCGTCTTGCGACATCTTCAACAATGGCCTGTGCTTCGAATTTATTCTGTCGGGTTTTACCCTTGTCATAATGACCTGATACATGCTGGTAAGTGACACGACTATTTAGATCATCTGCTGATGGAAATGTTAATAATTTATTGTCATAATAATGTGCATTACTAAAAGCAATAAGACTTTCGTGTTTACTTCGATAATGACGTAACAAATATTTTGAAGGGAATGATAAAGAAAGACAGTCATCTAAAATACTTTCAAGGTCCTCAATTTCCATATTTTCCTCATCTACTTTATTCGTCATGAAGAATGATGTTGGAGGCATTTGTTTTGGGTCACCTACTATAACCGCATGTTTAGATCGAGCTAAAGAACTGACAGCTTCACAAGTGGGTAATTGAGAAGCTTCATCGAAAATTAATAAATCAAACTGGTCCGGATTTACCTCAAAATATTGAGCAACTGAAATTGGACTCATAAGCATACACGGAGCTAAACGAGGCAGTAGTGCTGGAATTTGATCGAATAGCTTTCGAATGCTTACACCACGTCCCCGATTTTTAATGGCACGCTGTAAAATTGCTATTTCAGATCCTTGAAGAGCTTCAATAGTATTATTTGGCAACCGTTCATTTAGTCGTAACAATAATTCCTTTTTAGTCAATTCAGTGAAAGAATTTGCAATTTGTTTATACTTTTCGATCTTATCTTCAAATAATCGGACATTAAACATATTAAGTGCTTCATGCGAAGCGATCACTTTATTGGCCAGATTGTAATGAATGATGTAATCAAAATGTTCCAAAAGATGTTCTTGTTTAAGATCATCTTTTTCATACAATTCAATAAACCAGTTTAAATCTAATGATATAGCTTTTTCTTTTGTTTTCGAATAATTTGTCCAATTCTTTAAATAATCAATTTGATCAATAATACCAGACATTTTACCTTCGATTTCAGTCAGCCAATCGACCTGAACAGGATAAGACCGAATATCTAATTGCGTTAAAGTTTGAAAATCACTACTCTTAATAAGTAGTTTACCCCATACCTTTGTTAAACTGTGTAAAGTATATTCTTGATTTGGGATCAATTGGGTTGTTTTTGTTTTCGACTTTTCAATCCACTTTTGTACAATATCAGTTACTGTAACATTACTTAATGCTAATAATTGTCCATTAATTATTTTCAGTGTCTCAATTTGCTCCTGCACAAGTTTTAAATTAGTATCTTCTTGCAGGTAAGAGCTGCCTAAGCCTTGATGGATTGCCTCATACTCTTTAGACTCAACTACTGTCCTTATTTGTTGAAAGGCATTGACATAAGCAAAAAATTGATCGAAGGTTTCATCTTCATGTAAAGGTATGGTACTAAAAGCTGACAAACCTTTCTTTACTTTTCTTTTTTTAAACCATTTTGGTAAAAACCAGGTCTGTTTTGCCTCATTCCATAAAGACTCTAATGCTGTCAAATTAGCATCGAGCACGCTTTTGTGGGCATGATTTAATAAAAACAGACGTCTACTCTGATATATTTCAAAATCAGAGATCCATTTCTGTAATCGCTCTTCTTGCGATTTGCTTAATAGCATCTTCCAAAGCGATAAATCCGTCTCAGGAAGTTCCGTTAAGGACTTAATAAGCTGATCGAATAAATACAAATCTGACCAAGATAAGTTCTGAATAGGCATATCAAAATTTGATATGAACTGACGTAGCAATTGTCCATACTCCAACAGAGTATGATTTAATTCTACAGCAGAAGATACAACTTCCTGTTGAATAGCACTTGAGTATTGCACAAGAGCAATACCTTTGAACGGATTCTGACTAGGATTAGCGATAATCTTTGAAACAGAATTTAAATCGATTACCAAATCTTTCCATGTTCGCCATTTCTCATTTGTCAAAGAATCAAAAAATGTTTGAGGGAGATCGATTTTAGCGAACTGATAAGATTCTAAAGTTGTTAATGCTGTAATACTATCGTACAAACTCCAGCCAATAGGTTGCTGTTTATGCAATTGGCTAATATAAATCTGTAACTCTTTTTTAGCATTTATTAAATGATTGGCCTCATCTTGAAAATTAAAATTACCCTTCAACTGTGGCTGTTCCAAAGTTTCTGCAAGCTGTGAAAGTACATCTGATTTTTTTGCTTTATTGGAGTGGAGTTCCAAACAGAAATTGGATAGACCTATTGCTGCCAATCGCTTATATACAACATCTAATGCGGCTTTCTTCGCAGCAACAAACAATACTTTTTTGCCCTGATAAAGTGCATTTGCAATAATGTTAGTAATCGTCTGGGATTTACCTGTCCCAGGAGGACCATGTAAAACAAAACTTTGATTCTGATTAGAAGTGAAAATTGCTTCTAATTGGGATACATCTGTTGCTATAGGCAACGCTAAAGCAGAGGGGTTTATATTATCAAAATCTAATGGAACTTCCTCTTTTCCAATATCTAATCGCAACTGGCCATCGATAAGGCTACGAACAATGCTACTTTTTGCAATTTCTTCAGATTGATGTGCAATATCATTCCAAAGAATTAATTTGTTAAAAGAGAAATTACCCAAAATCACCTGATCTACAATATCCCATCCCTTAAGTCCCATGATTGCTCTTCGCATCTGTGCGATCAATTGTGCAACATCGATTCCTTTTCCATCTTTAGGAAGCTCTTCGAGATCCCGGAGATCCAAACCGTGTTCTTGACGAAGAAACTCTAATAAGGTAATATTGATCATCGCCTCTTCTTCGCGGCTTCTGAGGACAAATTTACTGTTGATAGAACGTCGCATCAGCTCAACCGGAATTAATATAATTGGAGCAGATCGAACTTGGGCAAGCGTTTTTTTATCCCGCCACTGTAACAGTCCTATAGCTAAGAATAAAGTACTGGAGCCGTTCTCTTCGATCGATAATTTGGCATTGCGAGATATATGAGTCAGAATTGTATCTAAATCATCAGCATGATAATAAGATAATAAACGGTTATGTGCTAATTCTTCTTTTGCCAATTGATAGGCTGGCGATGAAGGATGTAATGAAGGATTCAAGATATTGTACTGCTTCAGTATGGGAGCATCAGCACTAGCACTAATCGAAAAACTTTTACCATCAACTAACAGGTCTTCCAGGTCATGAATATTTACATCCATAATCTGCAACATATTTTTTGTCATACGCAAATTAAGAAGATTGTTGCGCAATGACAGGTCTAACAGCTTTCTTTCCCAGACTTTCTGCTTACTGATGGATTTATTATCATTTCCCTCAAATTCTTTATAAATTTTTCCTACCTCAATCGTTTCTTCTTGCATCTTCAAATCTACTTGATTTCGTATAAACTCATGCTCAAGATCGAAAGAATCATCTATCTTTAATGGCAGCGGTTTGATACCGCTGGCACGCGCACGCTTTATGTCGATGGAAAGTAAGAAATCATTCCTTTCTATCAGGCTCGCTTCCGCAAGATCAATTGCCTGATTAAAGTTAATACTAGCTCCTTTACAAACACTTGTTGACTCAACAACAACAATTTCACTTATTCCTTTAGCAAAACGTTTAGTAATAGCGGTTTTATCTTCGTTAATAATCTGCGCAAATCGATCTTGATGAAGCCAACATCCTACGAAAGCATGTCCTTTAGTAACTATTATTATTGGATTCAAATCAATGGCCTCCAAACATGCTGCGTAGAGTAAACTAATATCAATACAATTACCAAAACGTTTTTTTGCAATAACATCAACCATCCTCAGCCGTTGTCCATTCTCTTCAAAACTAGGCGGTAATGCGCTGTATACTATTTCTTGCGCTTGCAAAGCATGGTATATCGCCCGCATCATTTCAAGAATCCGAGATGGATCTGTAGCCTGGTACCCCTCAAATTTAACAGGTAAATTTTGCTGTTCTAGATAGGCAATCGCCTTACTTTTAACAGCATAAATGTAAGGATGATTAGGTGTAATATAAGATGCTAATAATTCTGGAAGAGTATTAAAACCTCCAAAAAATGATAAGGGATGCAATGCTATAGACACTACTTCTTCTATTAATAAATTTTCGTCCTGATAGACTCTAATTTGAAAAGTACTTCGTTCGACCTCACTTAATTGAAGGAAATAAATTGGCTTGACAATAATTTTATCCGTGGGTATCTTAACAGATAATCCGACGGGTAGATAGGCTAATTCATAAGAAAAGGGTTCCATCCACGCTCCCTCAGTATCAATTTCAATTCGGATTTTTTCTAAAATTTGATCACTCTTAGAAGAGAGCATCAAATTGCTCAAAAAAGTAATCTGATTTTGATACATAGAAAGATTTAGAAATTCTGCTACATCTCTTTCTATATAAACCTGTTTCATATTATCCATTCGCATTTTATCTTATTCTCTAATATAAAAAAGATCGTTAACAGTTTAAGTATCTTTTATCTTAAATAATTATCATTTCAGGTTATTGCGCAATAAAAACGGGTATTTTCACTGCATGTCGTAATTTATTTACAGTTTCTCCGAAAACAAAATCCTTAACTCCCGTATGTCCATGGCTCCCAACAATTAATAGGTCAGCCGCATATTGTTCACATATCTTCGCAATAGAAGCAACCCGATTATTATAACCCAGTTCAAAATTAACTTGATAAGCTCTATCGGAAAAGAAATGTGCATATTTCTCTAATCTTTCCAGATCTTGTCTAGACTCTAAGTCATCCGTACTTTCTCCCGTATATTTCACGCCTGCACTTTCAACAATATGCACCAAGATAAAATGAGAATTCGTATTAGCTATAGAAAGGGCATACTGTACTGCTTTTGTATCTGAAGTTGAGTAGTCCAAAGCAAGTACAACTTTATTGAACGATATGGGTTCATCAAACTTTAAATCTTCAAATGGGGGGTGGACATCCAATACAATTGCTCTATTTTTATGAAGTATAGGATAAATAAAGGTCATAATCAACAAAACGATCATACCTGCGGCCCCAAGAATTAATAAAATAGTTAACCAGAGTACATCATATTTAATAATCCATGTTGAGATTTCCTCATATACCAGTTTGATATTAAGTACGGCGATGATAATAGCTATAAGCCATGCCAATATTTGCATATAAGGCTTTATAACGAAATTTCCCATCTTTTCCTTATCACTTACAAAATGAATTAATGGAATAACTGCAAATGCCAACTGCATACTTAATATAACCTGGCTAAAAATTAATAAAGAGCCAACTTGAGATTCTCCAGCAATTAATATGACCAATACTGCTGGTATAATTGCTAATAATCTAGTAATAATTCTTCGGAGGGTGGGACTGATCCGTAATCTCAAATATCCTTCCATTACAATCTGTCCAGCAAGGGTTCCAGTTACGGTAGAACTTTGACCTGCCAATATCAACGCTACTGCAAATAATTTAGGAGCGAGATCTGTTCCTAATGTTTTCCCCAATAAGTGATAAGCATCTTCCAGATCTGCTACATCATGCATTCCGTTTTTATGAAAAGCGGCAGATGCGAGGATGAGAATAGCGGCATTGACCAGAAAGGCTAGATTTAAAGCAATTGCACTATCAAAAAAATTATATTTGAGTGCTTTTCTTATGGAATGGTCATCTCTGTCTATTTTTCGCGTTTGTACCAAGGCTGAATGTAAATACAAATTATGTGGCATTACAGTAGCTCCGATAATTCCTATTGCAATATAAAGTGCAGCGCTATTGGGTAAGCTTGGAATAAAGCCAGTCATTACTTCACCGAAATCAGGTTGAACTAAAAACATCTCTACCATAAAGCACAGACCAATCATCGTAATTAGACCAATAATGAAAAGTTCCATCTTTCGCATACCTAACTTCTGTAGATACATAATCAAAAATGTATCTGCAAAACTGATTAATACGCCCCAAAGGATATCTATTCCAAAAAGTAAGTTTAATCCGATCGCCATTCCCAATACTTCAGCGAGATCACAGGCCGCGATTGCTATTTCTGCCAAGATATAAAGCACAAAATTCATTCGCTTTGGGTATGTCTCCCGATTACACTGTGCGAGATCTTTTCGTCTCACTATTCCTAAACGGGTACAAAGGCTCTGCAAGAGTAAAGCCATGATGTTACTCATCAACAAAACCCATAATAGGGCATAGCCAAACTGACTTCCCCCGGCTAAATCTGTAGCCCAATTCCCAGGATCCATATAACCTACACTAATTAAATAGGCCGGTCCAAAAAAACTGAGGATTTTTTTTATTTTTGATTTGCCCTTACTGATTTCAACACTTTCGTGCACATCTGAAAGAGATTTTTCATGCTGGTAAGGATCTTTACTCATTAGGATTGCTATGTCGTTAATATGCCATCTATCTTGCGGAAATAAAGATATAAATCCTAAAACGAAAAACTACATTTTTATCCTTTTATTAGAAATCAAAAGACAACTGTCCCTCTTCTTTAGGAGGTTTAGGAAGATTGCCAAATTTAAATTCTTCTATTGTATCATATTGTTTTCTAATGGGATTAAATCTTCGCAAGAAAATACTAGAACAAAAAAAATCTAAATCTATTGCTTTGAAATTTTCAAAAGCTACTGCAAGCTTTTCCTGATCCAACTTACGCCCAACTGTCAAATGAGGTTCAGTACTTTTAAACATTTCCGTATCAAAATCGATACTGGTTATGGCCTGCATTTTATTTTTCAAGAACTGTTTAGATTTTAATGCTGGAGCAATGAAAAAAGCACCATTTTTTGGAAAAGCGCTATATTCATCGAAATAGACATATTGTGAATTTTCATATTTAAGAATCTCTGTGACTTGTTTTTTTATCTTTGATAAAGTCGCACGATCCGCGAGATACTCACAAATTGTAATATGTGCCAATGAGTGACAACTGGAAAACCATCCAATCTTGTTCTTTAAACTTTCTTTGATTAACCTTACCATCTGAATACCCTTTTCACAGGGTTGAAATACCAATGAATATTTTTCTAATTCTGTGACCATTTCCATTCCTTTCTCTAATGATTTTGACTCCTTTTAAAGATAACCATAATAAGGTAATAAGAAAAACGTAATGGCTTATTTTGAGAACGGTTTAAGGCTAAATTGAAGAAAACTATCATGATGTCATAAATAAAGTAGTTTTACCTTTACTGGTGCTGCTATAAATTTCGCTTTTAAATCTCTGAATTTAGTTATATTCCATAAAGAACCATAAGCATCTATTTGCAATTATTTTTTAAGTAACTTTGTCCATTATTCATTAAATACGACAATAAGGTGTCTTTCGATAAATTAAAATTAAGCAAGCGGTTACAAAAATCCATGGAAAGTTTGGGTTATTTAACACCCAAGGAAATACAAGTGAAATCAATGTCTCGGATATTAGGAGGCCAAGATATTATCGCTATAGGTCCTGACGGTTCAGGTAAAACGACAACTTATATCCTAAGTGTACTTTCTGGACTTAAATTCAACGTTCCTGATGCTCCAAAAGTTTTGATTTTAGCTCCTGATCAAGAATGTGTTCAGGCTATTGTTGATCAATTTTATTTGATCAGTAAAAATAAAGACCTTAGTATTATTGGATTACGTGCTGGAGGTAGTATGGAGCAAGAAATTGAAAAACTTGTCGATGGTGTTGAAATCGTTGTTTCTACTCCAAATAGAGCAAGAGCTGTCTACCTTAAATTGGGCTTAAATCTTAATTTAATACATACCATAATTATCGATGATGCAGAAGAGGTAATTAAAAATGGTATGATAACTCCGGTGAAAGAACTTGTTCAAAGTGCTAAAAAGTGTCAGCATCTTGTTTTTAGTACAGTAGAGCATGAAAAATTGCACCAGATGATTGATGGTTTTATGGTTTCACCAGCCCTGATCGAAGTAGAAGAACTTGCTGCAGAAAAACTTAATGTAAATGATATGTTCCTATATCAGGTTCCAAATTTCACAACTAAAATCAATCTTCTCAACAGCTTAATGCTGGACAACGAAGTTTTTGATAAAGTGATCATTTTTGTTAATAGTAAACTTACTGCACAAAAATTAGGGAAAAGCTTACACCGTAAATATAACGATGAGATCGTTATATTTAACCCTTTATTTTTTGAAGATAAAAGCATTTCTGACATCGAATTATTTAAACAAGAGGATGCTCATCGGATCTTAATCGTTGCCAATGAAGGAACTGAAGTATTAGATCTGTCGGGAATACCGTATATTTTTCATTTTGAAATCCCCGAGAATAACGATACGCTTATACAACGAATCATTAAATCAAATACAGAAGAGCAACTGTCATTTACTTTTGCAACAGATTTGGAGTTACCTGAAATCAAAAAGATGGAGCATACAGTAGGTCAAAAAATGGAAGTTCTTGATTTACCAGAAAAATTATCAATTTACAGTGCAAAAAAGGGAAATACCTCATTAATTGATGATGATAATGATGGAACACGTGGTGCAGCTTTCCATCAAAAGAAAGAAAGTAATAGTAAAACATATAATTATGGTGCCGGCAAAAAAGCTAAGATGACCATGAAGAAGAAAAAGGGTTAAATATCGTCCTTCATATAAAATCTAAAAATCACGGAACTATCACTCCGTGATTTTTTGTTTTTTGGCTTAATATAGATCATTCCGATATGGTTTAGCCTATTTAATTGTGAACTTGTGACGATTCAATGAAATTTAACCTGTTATAAAATCATTAATTATATTTTATCTTTACAGATCTATTGAGTGGCGCTGTAAGTTATAAATAATGAAGGAAGCTATTTACCACTATGCCTCTTCTATCTTGGTTATATTAAAATAAAAAAATGTACAATTTCAAAAATGACTATTCTGAGGGTACACACCCAAATATTCTCAATAAATTAATAGAAACAAATCTTGTTCAACAACTTGGTTATGGAGAAGATGAATATGCTATCCAAGCAAAAGATATTTTAAAAAATAAGTTCAATAACCCACAAGCTACCATACATTTTCTTTCCGGAGGCACGCAGACCAACCTAATTGTTATTTCTTTTCTTTTACGCCCCCATGAAGCGGTGATCAGTGCTAAAACCGGACATATTTCGGCTAATGAAACAGGAGCTATTGAGGCAACCGGCCATAAAGTAATTACTGTAGAAACCGCTGATGGCAAACTTAATCCAGTTGCTATTGAAAGAGCATTGCAAGAATATGCACTAAAACCACATGTAGTAAAACCTCGGATGGTTTATATTTCCAATTCAACTGAGATCGGCACGATCTATCTCAAAAAAGAATTAGAAGATCTGGCAGCATGTTGTCTTTCGCATAATTTGTTGTTATTTCTTGATGGTGCTCGATTGGGACACGCTTTAATGGCTCAAGATAATGATTTAACACTCGCTGATGTTGCAAAATTAACAGATGTATTCTATATCGGTGGAACGAAAAATGGTGCATTATTAGGCGAAGCTGTTATTTTTAAAGATCCGCATCTGGCAGAAGATTTTGATTATGTACTGAAACAAAGAGGTGCAATGTTAGCGAAAGGACGTGTACTTGCGATACAATTTCTTGAATTATTCAAGGAAGACCTATATTTCGAATTGGCAGATCATGCTAACAAAATGGCCATGAAAATAGCAAGAACTGTAAAATTCAAAGGTTTTTCTTTCTTAACAAATTCAACTACAAATCAGATCTTTCCTATTTTACCCAAAGATATGATTGCAAAACTCCACGAAAATTATTTGTTCTTTGTTTGGAAAGAAATAGATGACGACAATGCTGCCATTAGATTAATAACATCATGGGCAACAGACGAACAATATGTCGATGCATTTATTAATGATTTAAAGCAACTTTAATGGTATTTAAAATATTTTGTAGAAAGACCTTATTACTTAAATGCTAACAATCAAATACTAAATTTCTCTAACTTAATAATCGAGAATAAAGAAGGGTTCTTCAGTATATGAAGAACCCTTTTACTATTTATTTGTTTTACTACTATTAGAAACCTGTATTTTGTTTTAAGTTGCCCATACTTGCATTGATTTCAACTTGAGGAATAGGGAAAATTTCATTCTTGTTGGGTGTAAATGTAATCCCTTTAAATGTGGGCAAAAACCCACCTTCAAATGCAGAGTAGCTCTCAATTACTTGTTTTGCAGTCCCCCATCTTACCAGATCATAAAACCTGTGCCCTTCCATTGCCAGTTCTAATCGACGCTCAAAACGAACTGCATTACGTGCATAATCCTGCGAAGAAAAAGTTGGATACGGCTTTACAACATATACTGCTGCCGGAGAACCATCAGAGGTCGTTTTACCTGGTAATTTTGCTGCCCTTAAGCGGATGAAATTAACATACTTTAAAGCTTCAGATAAGTTATTCAATTCGACCTCACATTCAGCTGCCATTAAGATTACATCAGCCAATCTGATAATGTTAACATCTAAATCAGTCAAATAAGCTCCATCATTTGAAGTATGACCAGAAAAGAGTGCTTTGGGAATCATTGTTTTCAGTCCTGAAAATGGTCCAGCATGGGGGCGCGCTCCTTTATCAGATCTTAACCAAGGATCTCCAGGAAAAATTCCGTAATCCAAATAACTAACATCTCTTCTACCAACGGTATAATCTAATCGTGGATCAAAACGTAAATTAATGTTAACTTTATAATTATCGAGAGCAGCGCCTGTCAATGTCAAATCTGAAATATACGGATTAGTACGATAAGAACCATCTAATAAAGGAAGACCATTTGCATCCACTTTATAAGCATTGACTAAATCAATACTAGGTTGATAAAATCCACAGCAACCAACAGGTCCGCCATTTAAACCGCCTAACATATCTCCAACATTAGCATTGTCTCCTGAACCATCTGGATTAATAACATGTTTAGCCACCATGATCGCTTCAGGACCATTTTCTTTCAATACATCATAGTTATCTTGAAATGGCATAGCAGTAATATCCCTTCCTGATAAAACATCTTTAAATAAATCAAGTGCTTCTTTATATTTTTTCTGATACAGATAAAACTTTCCTAAATATGATTTCGCAGCAAATTGATCCATACGTCCAGCCTCACTATTAATTTTGGTTGTAGGTAAGTTTGCAACAGCAGTTTTAAGGTCACTTTCGATTAAAGGTAAAATATCTTGATCATTTTTAATCGTTTTCGCATCCTCTATCGATACATTTTCATCAATAACAGGAATATTTTTGAATACGCGCCAAAGCAGAAAATAATAATGGGCGCGTAACATTTTCGCTTCTCCTTCAATTTGTTTAGCACGCTCAGCTGGAACAGTTTTACCTGCTGATTGATCCTGAGCCAGTAATTTTAAAGTACTATTAACTCTAAGTACCCCTTCATAATATACCTGCCACATTGTACTCAAATTATCATTTGATGAAAATGGAGCAAAGTTCACTAAACTATTCATGTTAGGCTGATCGGTTGGAGTAGAGCCTTTGTGCGCATTATCCGATATCATTTCTCCAAAAACCCATTGGCTAGGTGCCGAAGCATAGTTACCCCAGGTACCGTTAACATTTCCATTTAGTATAGCATAAGCACCTATTAATGAGGACTCCACACCTTTCTTAATACTGACCTGCTCTTCGATGAGTTGACCTTGAGGATTTTTCTCCAGAAAACCTTTACCACAACCACTTATCCCCACGACTGCTAACCCAGCAATACCAATTAATATCTTTATATTTTTCATTTTACTTACTTTAAAAATTAAATTAAAATCCTAAACTCACGCCCAACATATATTGTCTAGATTGTGGATACACCCCAAAATCTACACCCAATGCTGGATATTTTGAAGGTGTTGCCGTAATTTCAGGATCTAATCCTTCATATTTAGTTATCGTAAACAAATTGGTTACACCCAAATAAGCACGCAATTTTTTAATTCCCGTGTCAGCACCAAATAATTTTTCAGTTTTGAAGTTATAACCGACTTGCAGATTTTTCATTTTAAAAAAGCTTGCATCTTGAATATAATAAGTTGATGAAGCTGATTCGATGTCTACAAAAGCATAGCCTGGTAATTCCTGCTTAGGAACTTTACCTGAAGTATTTTCTTCTGACCATGCATCCAATACACGAACGCTTTTTTGTCCATCAAACACACCCATATCCGTAAAATAACGTGTTGCTTCATAATTCTGATTCCCCTGAGATCCGTAGAAATACATCATCATATCAAAATTTTTGTAATTAGCATTAAAATTAATCGAATAGGTAAAATCAGGATGAGGACTTCCGATCACCGTTCTATCATTGGCATCAATTTTACCATCATCATTTAAGTCTTGATATCTAAAACCGCCAACACGTGCTTTATCGTAAGATGGCAAATTAACCAATTCACTCGCATTTTGATAAATTCCAGCTACCTGATATCCATAAAATGCACCAAATGGTTGACCTGTCTTCATAACAGAAGTTTCCATACTTCTAAATGCACCATAAATCACTTCATCCACTCCAGGGGCTAAGGACAAGATTTCATTTTTATTTCTAGAAAAATTCACGCCTAAATCAAAATTAAATTTTTCTGGATCTTTTTGCTGATGATGGTAATTGACAGAAAGTTCAATTCCCTGATTCTGCATATCACCAATATTCAAATAAGGTGATGCACCCCTACCTGCCGCAGTTGCTGGAAGTGGCAAAGCAAAGAGCATATCGGAAGTCTTTTTATTATACCAATCGAATGATCCGTCAAATTTTCCATTCAATATTGAAAAATCTAGACCGATATTCAGTGATTTTACCTGCTCCCATTTTACATTCTCATTTTGGTAATCACTAATCCACATCCCGCTCACCAATGCACTGTTTATCGGATAAGAAGATGAATTTTGCGAAAGCTGGTATCTTTTTAGATATTGAAAAGATGGTATGCGTTGATTTCCTGTGATACCATAACCCGCTCTAACCTTTAAATCACTTAACCAAGTAGCGCTTTTCATAAAATTTTCCTCGGATAGACGCCAAGCAGCACTTACTCCTGGGAAAGTACCATATTTATTATTCGAACCAAAGTTAGAAGATCCATCACGTCGAACTGTAGCACTAAAAATATAGCGATCCATCAGCGAATAATCTACCTTTCCAAAAATGGAAAATAAGGAACCAAAAGCACCTTCACTTTCACCAGATTTTTTGGCAGCAGCACTCACGTAAAAGAAATCGGTATTATCACTGATAAAAAAGTCATTTCCTCTACCCTGAACCTGACGATATGTATTATCAATAGCCTCAGTACCCAATAAAATATTTAGTTTATGAATATCATTAAAATTAGCCTTGTAATTTAATGTATTAGTCCAGGTCCATTCGGTATTATAACCAGACGTTTCTGTAACACCATTATTTGCACTACCTTCCTGAAACTCTAAATTTGGATAAGTATAATCTGTTGAATAATAGTTTTCATATTTGATACCAAAGCTTGTTTTAAACGTCAGACCTTTAATGATATCATATTCCCCAAAAGCATTTCCAAAAAACAAATTACTTTTGTTCACATCGTCTTTTGCACGATAAGCAATAGCAACTGGACTTTCGCCATTTCCCCAACCACCTTTAGATCCCGCAAAATTACCTCCTTCATCATAGACAGGAATAATATTTTTAATCCGGTAAGCAAAACCTAAAGCACTTCCTTCACCGATATAATCACCTGCTGTATTTGTGTTTACTCCTATACCATGTCCCTTTGTCATACTATATTGCATATTTTCGCCAAAACGCAATCTTTTATTAAAAGCTGAGAAATTGGTGTTTGACCGCACATTAAAACGTTCAAATCCAGTATGGATAATTGTCCCCTCTTGCCCTAAATAACCTCCAGAGACTGCATAAGAAGCATTTTCCCCTCCTCCTGTAGCACTTAATTGATAAGATTGTGTAGGTGCATTTCTCGATAATGCATCAAACCAATTGGTACCAGCCTTATTTGCTTTGGTAATTTGATAAAACTCTTCTTTATTGTCTGCATAATTATATTTAGACATATCAACATCAGCAGCAGTGATTGAAGCTCCTATTTTAGCCCCAGCAAGCAGATAATCCGGTAAAACTTCATTCCCTTTACTAAGACCATTATTAATATCTAAAATTTGTTGTGGACTCAGCATTTTTGGAAAACGGCTCTTATTTGGAGATTGTACACCATAATAACTATCAAAGTTAATTTGAGGTTTACCAGTTTTACCTGATTTGGTGGTTACAATGATAACCCCATTATTGGCTCGTGAACCATATATAGAAGCTGCGGATGCATCTTTTAGGACCTGCAGGCTTTCAATATCGTTTTGATTCAGCCAACTTAATTTTCCTTCATAAGGTACACCATCGATGACATATAATGGTTCATTATTATTGATTGTACTATATCCACGAATTTTTATCTGAGGAGTTGCACCAGGAGCACCATCTGTAACAACCTGAACTCCTGTAGCGCGTCCCTGTAAAGATTCTACAGCACTTGCGGCTGGTGTACTTTTTAATTGATTAACATCCACAACTGAAACAGATCCGGTCAGATCTTTTTTACGTTGTGTGCTGTATCCTGTCACAACTACCTCATCCAAATCACCAGTTTGTCCTTGCATCCCAACAATTAGTGGAAGTGATGTTGATGTCACATTCACAGATTGCTTTGAAAAACCGACATAGGTAATTTCCAATACATCATTTAAGGCTGCATCAATCTGAAAATTACCCTCCGCATCGGAAGAGGTCGCTAAAGTCTTTCCCACGACTCTAATTGTTGCTCCAGCGATGGGTTCTTTAGTCGCGGCATCCTGAACTTTTCCTCGAACAGGGTTTTGCGTAATCTGTGTGTTGACTACATAACTTGACACATCAGCAAATTTTGACATCGGATTACCTAATGACTGATGGCTAATTAACACGAGCGCTGTGGACGCCCAAAGGGAGTATTTTATCGATTTTTTATGCTCAATAAAATCCTCGTTAAGAAACTGTAATAGTTTTCTCATAATGTGAAAAAGGTTTAATTTGGTAATTTAATCAGTGCTAAACCCTATTGAAAGAATCTCCCCTAGCACCATATGTTTAGTTGTTACCTAATGTACGCAATCGATTGATTTTTCATAATTATTCCGAAAAAATGTTTTTAACATTACCATAACATATTGATAATTAACGATTAAAATTATAAAGCCTTATTGTAACAAGTACATCATGTAACAAAAAAAAGACAATTTAACTTAATATCCATTAGTTTAAAGAATGAATTTAAATGATCAAGATCCACTCTAGATTAATTCTTAACAAAAATGATTTACCTCGAAAAAAAATAATCAGAATCTATTTAATTCGATTTATTTTCAAATTTTAATGACAGAAATCATAGATATGTTCAAAACATAAAAAGGCAGTCCTAATATTAGGACTGCCTTTTATCTGCTTAGTTTTTATTTAGCTATGCTGTCTTTTTACCAATACTTGCTAAAAATAAATAGCCGATTGCTCCTGAAAATAAAGATCCGATGAGTACTGCAAATTTTGCTTCTTCAATAAGCATGGGATCAGTAAAAGCTAATATAGATACAAAGATAGACATCGTAAACCCTATACCGCCTAGTAAACCTACTCCAAAAATATGTTTCCAATTTGCACCTTCAGGCAACGTACATAACTTTAATTTCGTAGCAATGAAAGATATCCCTAATATCCCAACAGATTTTCCAACCAATAAACCGCCTATTATACCAATACCCAAAGCAGTGGTCAATCCGTGCACCATTTCACTTTGTATAGTAATATTGGTATTTGCGATTGCAAATAAAGGGATAATGATAAAATTGACGGGAGAAGTGAGTATATGTTCCAATTTTTCTAACGGTGATTCATCGTCTGTTGCATTTGTTGGTAATGATAGTGCTACCAATACCCCCGCAATGGTGGCATGTATCCCTGAATGATGAATAAAATACCAGATAAATACTCCTGGTATCAAATAGGCCCATATTTTTTTTACTCCAAAAAAATTAAGCAACAATAAGAAAGCAAAAATTCCTAATGCAATGAATAAATAATTATAATGCAGATCGCCACTATAAAACAATGCAATAACTAAAATAGCCAACAAATCATCAACGATTGCTAAAGCCGCTAAAAATATTTTTAGACTTGCCGGAACCCGATTACCCAATAAAGTGATCACAGCCAAGGCGAAAGCGATATCTGTAGCCATAGGGATACCCCAACCATGCTCAGTTGGTAATCCTTTATTAATAAACAAATAAATAAGGGCTGGTAAAATAGCTCCACCCACAGCAGCTAATATGGGGAGTAATGCTTTCTTTGGAGAAGATAATTCACCCTCTACCAATTCACGCTTGATCTCTAAACCTACCAAAAGGAAAAATATTGCCATCAAACCATCGTTAATCCAAAGCAGTACCGAATAGTTTAACTGAATATGATCTGTTTCAAAACCTAGAGTTGTATTTAATAGCTTACTGAATGAATCTGCTAAGGGACTATTGGCTACTATTAAAGAAAGAATAACACAGATAAATAACAGAATACCGCCAATATTACTAGACTGTAAAAACTGCTTAAAAATTTTTAGATTAATTAATTTTGACATGAAGACTGTTTCATTTAGTGATCAATAAGGAAATATACAAGCTCCAAAATGACTGCGGAACTTTAACTATGTAATTCTACTAAGATAAGTTTTTCTTTTATAATAACAGGTTTTTTGCCTCAATAATGATGGTTTTAGAATGAAAAAAAAACCTCCAATGTTAACAAAATCAAATACACAAAATACTTAACAAAAACTTCACATACATTTTACGCAGAGATTAAAAACGATACTTATCTTTATAATAAATAAAAAACAGAAAGATGATTAAAGATTTTGAAGTACAAACATTAGAAAGCTACACGGATGTAATCGAATTTACATTTGATGGAGATGATTTATTATCGGGTGAAGATTAACCTACATTTATAAACAATTTGTCGCACGCTTAAAGCGTGTTTTTTTTATCTTATACATTCATAAAACAAAAAGGACCAATATAAATAATCAGTCCTTTCATATTATACCTATAAACGATGCTAATTAAACAGGTGCATTTTGGCTGATCCATACCATACATTAGCAATGATCAAATTAAACATTCAGGATATAAAATCTTTATTTTTTCAACCAGCTAAACCAACCGGAGCTCCATTCTTTCTTTTTCTCTAATGCCTTTTCATGCCTCGGAAAAAACTTTAGAATATTTTGTATTTTTTGTTTACCGTTTTCTGTATCATTCAATTGAAATGATGCTTCGGCAGACATCAAGAACATTTCGCACCAATCATCATCTTCTTCCCAATTCTGACTTTTATACATTTCGTCAGACTCTTGAGCAATTCGAATGACATTGTTCCAGTCATTTAAATGAAAATAAGTACGGATTAAATGAAGCAGTATTAAATGAAAATCACCATGTGATTCCTCTTCTTCCAAAGTTGCTTTTGTAGAGCTATACGCCACCAATAAATCCTGCAATGCTGCTGTATAGTTTGCAGTTAAAAAGTACGACTTCCCTCTGAGGTAATGTAACTTGCGATAATCTATTAATGCCATCTCCTGTATGGGTTTTGTCGCTTCATAGTTATTAGCACAAGCAATACATTGTTCATATTGTTCCAATTGGAAATAATTTTGCATTAACATGTACCAATTTGAAGCATCATCAGGTTTGCTTTCCAGCTCTTTCTGCCAATCTTTTAACGTTTCAGAATCTCCACGATGATTGATTAAATCAAAACGAGCATTTTGAATTTCCATATAGGCCTGACGTGTAACAAATAAATCTTCCTCATCGTATTCAGCATATTCTGAAGATTGAATCAATTCATCATATTCCCGAGAAATTGTTTTTAAACGCTCTTCAGCTTCCTTAATATACCCGAGCTTAAATTCGCATTTCGTTACATAAGCTGAAATTCGAAGGTAGTTTGGTAAATCAAATTCTTTAAAACTATCATCCAATAATTCGTGATAATTGATTAGTGCATCTTCAAATTCATTTTTTTCAAAATAGGCATCTGCCATGGTATTATACAGCTCCCAGAATCTACTATATGTCAGTCCTTCTTTACAGATCTCAATCACTTCATCGTATTTTCGTTTACTGCTCAGCGCTAATGCATAATTATTACAGCACATGGACATGAGCTGATGGTTAATGAAGTAATTCGCTTCAAATTTATTTTCGTGGAAATAAGCTTTAAATGCGAGGTATGCTCTTTCAAAAAACTGTAAGCGATAATTCAATAAGGCCATATCGAGTATTGGTGAGCCAATTGAATTTTCGAATTCCGAAAATTCGCAACCAGAATTAAAATAGTCAATAGGTCCATCTTCCGGCCAATTTAATACGACGGGCAATTGTTTATGAACTTCGTAATAAGTGAGTATATAACGGTATATAGTAACTGAAAAACCACCTAATTCGACAGCTTTTACCAGATAAGGTAAAGCTTCTTCGTAGTTACCACCTTCAAGAATATAAGTTCCCGCAAAGTGATAGGGTACAAACCAATCTGGATTAAGATCTATATAACGTTTTGCTTCGATGAGAGGATCGGATAAGTCCAATCCCAGTTCTTCACGAAAATTACGTTGGACCATAATTGCAAAGTAAATACATTGCTTGTTTTCTAAGCCACTATTTAATAGATCTATTACCTGTTCATAAAACTTAAATATCTCTGCGTCAAGTTCAGGATCTTCATTTCCATATAACACAGCCTTAGTACCGGCCCAACCGATCATGTCATAATCATGATACTCCATTGCAAGCTGTCCTATATCTAGGTAAAGCAATACATTATTGGAAAGAATATCATGTTTGTATTTTTTAAATTCAGCTAAGGCTTGTTGATGTTGATCTAAATTTTCACGGAGTATCATTGCTTTAAAGAGTAAACTCTCTGTTAGCAAAGCACATTTACTAATACGATCATGAGCGTATAGCACTTCATAAATAGATAATAATTCATTGATATTACCTATAGATTCATTAAACTTTTCATGCAAATAATTTAAATCAGCTTTAAAACGGCATACGTTCTCCAGTTCATCTTCATGAATACTCAACCTATCTATATACGATGCATACTCATCGTAATCTAAATCTTTATAAAAGAATCGGGTTGTTTCCAACAAACCAAAAAGAGCGGCCTCATTATTGGGCTCTATTTCAAGAATAGATTTATAAATTGTAATAACTTCCTGAAAATCTTCTAATAATAATTCCTTACTATCTTCTTCTGAATTTTGAAAATCAAGTTCTTTAAGTACAGTAGCTTTTAAAATTAGAGTGGGGATATCTTGAGGATTCAGTACCAGAAAAACTTCTAATTCGGACAAACAATCCTCATATCTTCCTTCCTCATACAAATTAACTAAATCTTGAAACTTCATAAACTACGGCTCTTTTATATAAAAATAAAAATATATTCCAAACTTCAAAAAAGTTAAAAAAAATAAAGCTTAAAAGAGCTCATTATTAAAACGATAAATAATCGAAAGTCTGTAACAACAAAAAAGGAACCCTGATGGGTTCCTTTCCAATATCTAACAAATTGACTCAGGGTTAAAACTCTATTTTACTGCGTCAATAACTGCTTTGAAAGCATCTGGGTTGTTTAAAGCTAAATCAGCTAAAACCTTACGGTTTAAACCAATATTTTTAGCGTTTAATTTACCAATCAACACTGAATAAGATAATCCTTGTTGACGGGCTCCAGCGTTAATACGTTGAATCCATAAAGCTCTAAACTCGCGTTTTTTTGTTTTACGGTCGCGGTAAGCGTACTGTAAACCTTTTTCTACTGTATTTTTAGCAATAGTATAAACTTTGCTACGTGATCCATAATAGCCTTTCGCTAATTTAAGGATTTTTTTACGTCTTCTTCTCGAAGCAACTGCGTTAACCGAACGTGGCATATTTTTAAAATTATTTGGTAAAAGGCGTCATGTTTCTCAATGATCTTACAACCCTGTACCCGGTTAAAAAATTATTATTAATTAAATCGAATAAAACTTATTTACCGATAGCAAGCATACGTTTAACGTTGCCCATATCGCCATCAGATACATAACTTGTTGTTGTTAAGTTACGTTTACGTTTTGTGCTCTTTTTTGTCAAGATGTGGCTTTTGAAAGCGTTTTTTCTTGCGATTTTACCTGTTCCAGTAAGCTTAAAACGTTTTTTAGCGCTGGAATTGGTTTTTACTTTTGGCATAATACTTTAAATTTTATATCAATCTGTTAGAATTTTTTTATTATTTTTTAGCTACCAATTTAGGCGCCAAAGTTAAAAACATACGTTTTCCTTCTAATTTCGGTAATAATTCAACTTTACCTACTTCTTCTAACGCTTGTGCAAAACGCAATAACAGGATCTCCCCTTGTTCTTTGTGTACAATTGCACGGCCTTTAAAGTGTACGTAAGCACGAACTTTTTCACCGCTTTCAAGAAATTTGATCGCATGTTTCAATTTGAAGTCAAAATCATGTTCACTGGTATTAGGTCCGAAACGGATTTCCTTAATAACAGTTTGTTTTGCATTAGCTTTGATTTCTTTTTGTTTCTTCTTTTGCTCGTAAACAAATTTACTGTAGTCGATAATTTTACAAACCGGCGGAACAGCATTTGGCGAAATCTCAACTAAATCAAGTTCCAATTCATCTGCAAGCTCTAAAGCTTTACGTGTAGGATATACTCCTGTTTCCACATTGTCACCTACCAAACGTACCTCAGGCACACGGATTAGTTCATTAATGCGGTGATCTGGTTCTTTCTTCCTCATTGGTGGTCTAGGACCACCTGGTCTTTTTAATGCCAAATGTTTAAATATTTAAACGGTTATTTCTTTAATTAATACTTCTCTAAATTCGTCAGCAGTCATGGATCCCATGTCTACTGAACCATGTTTACGCACAGAAATCGTGCCACTCTCAGCCTCTTTCTCCCCTACAATCAACATATAAGGCAGTTTTTTCACCTCTGCATCTCTGATTTTGCGACCCACTTTTTCATCACGCAAGTCTATCAGTCCGCGAATATCGGAATTATTTAGCGATTCTAAAAGGTTTTTCGCATATTCTTCATATTTTTCTGACACTGGCAAGACGATAAATTGTTCTGGGGCAAGCCATAATGGAAATTCTCCAGCACAATGTTCGATCAATACAGCAATAAAACGCTCCATAGAACCAAATGGTGCTCTATGAATCATCACTGGTCTATGCTTTGCATTATCAGAACCTGTATACTCCAGTTCGAAGCGCTCAGGTAAATTATAATCCACTTGAATAGTACCTAGCTGCCATCTACGTCCCAAAGCATCCTTCACCATAAAATCCAGTTTAGGTCCATAGAAAGCTGCCTCGCCATATTCCACGACAGTGGATAATTCTTTTTCTGCAGCGGCCTCGATAATTGCACTTTCTGCAAGAGCCCAATTTTCATCGGTACCAATATATTTGGTACGATTTTCTGGATCTCTTAATGAAATCTGTGCAGTATACTCTTCAAAACCTAATGCTTTGAAAACATACAATACCAAGTCAATCACTTTTTTAAATTCTTCCTTCACCTGATCTGGGCGACAGAATAAATGTGCATCATCTTGTGTAAACCCTCTTACACGTGTCAAACCATGTAATTCTCCAGATTGTTCGTAGCGGTAAACCGTACCAAATTCTGCAAAACGTACAGGAAGATCTTTATAAGAGCGTGGCTTTGTTTTATAAATCTCACAGTGATGTGGACAGTTCATCGGCTTCAAGAAAAACTCTTCGTCTTCAACTGGAGTTCTTATCGGCTGGAATGAATCTTCGCCATATTTATCATAATGCCCAGAAGTTACGTACAATTGTTTATTACCAATATGAGGTGTCATCACGGGTTCATAACCTGATTTTAACTGAGCTCTTTGTAAAAAATCTTGTAATTTTTGACGCAAAGCTGCTCCTTTCGGCAACCACAATGGTAATCCTGCTCCTACTTTCTCTGAAAAAGCAAACAACTCTAATTCCTTACCTAATTTACGATGATCACGCTTTTTTGCTTCTTCAATGAACTTCAAATATTCTGTTAATTCGGAAGCTTTTGGAAACGTTACCCCATAAATACGAGTCAATTGTTTACGAGACTCATCACCTCTCCAGTATGCACCGGCAACATTTGTTAATTTGATCGCTTTGATAAATCCCGTATTAGGAATATGTGGTCCACGACATAGATCGGTAAATTCTCCCTGTGTATAGAATGTAATCTTTCCATCTTCCAGATCTTTAATCAGATCTAATTTATATTCGTCTCCTTTTTCAGTAAAATATGCAATAGCATCAGCTTTAGAAACAGCTTTACGTTCGAAAATTTCTTTACGTTTTGCTAGTTCTAGCATCTTATCTTCAATTTGCTTAAAATCATCAGATGAGAATTCACGATCTCCAAAATCAACGTCATAATAGAAACCCGTCTCAATCGCGGGACCTATACCAAACTTGATACCTGGGTAAAGATCTTCTAATGCCTCTGCTAATAGATGCGCAGAAGAATGCCAAAAGGTAGATTTACCATTTGTATCATTCCAGGTCAACAACTTTACTGCAGAATCTTCTTCAATAGGACGAGATGAGTCCCAAATCTCTCCATTCACTTCGGCGGCTAACACATTTCTAGCTAAACCTTCCGAGATTGACAATGCTACTTGAGCAGCTGATGTTCCTTTTTCGTACTCACGAACGGAACCATCAGGTAATGTAATTTTAATCATCAACAAATATGATTATTTTTAGTAATTATTTATAAAACAACACCTTACAGATACACAACATACTAAATTGTTAATTATCAATAAGGCTTAATAAATTAAATCTATTCCTAGACCTATTATCCATCAAATATACTGAAAATAATCCATAATTGTACTTTTAAGTCTTTATTGCACTCCCATCATTGATCGACACATTTTAGTTCTACCCTTCAATTGGAAGATAGCACATCATAATGCAAACATAACATAGGAATATTCATCATAGAAAAGCTGAACTAACAGCTCATGATGAAATATTCGCTAATGATAAACATGGAGATATATAGAATCCTGTCTGCGACAAATAAGATCGTCAAGTGATTTGACTATCTAATCTAAAAGTAATGAATTGAAAACAATCCCGATATCACAATCTTTTTTATTATTTTTGCAATCTTAAATTCATTACTATGTCACATCAAGTTCCAGAAGACGGCACTTTACTTCCGTTGATGGAAGAGTTCTATACAATTCAGGGAGAGGGATTTCACACAGGAAAAGCTGCATATTTTATTCGATTGGGAGGATGTGATGTGGGGTGTCACTGGTGTGATGTTAAAGAAAGCTGGGATGCCACTTTACACCCGCTTACTTCTGCTGATCAGATTATTGAAAATGCAAAAAAATATCCTGCAAAGACAGTTGTCATCACTGGAGGAGAACCTTTAATCTACAATTTGGATTACTTAACAAGAGGTCTTCACGCAGCTGGAATTCAAACTTTTATAGAGACATCTGGTGCCTATCCACTAAGTGGCGAATGGGATTGGATCTGTCTTTCTCCAAAGAAATTTAAAGCTCCAAGAAAAGATGTTTTAGAAGCTGCCGGTGAATTAAAAGTCATTGTTTTTAATAAAAGTGATTTTGAATGGGCTGAAGAACATTCTAAATTAGTAAACAACGACTGTAAATTATATTTGCAACCTGAATGGTCCAAATATCCTGAAATGACCCCACTGATCATTGATCATGTCAAAGATAATCCTAAATGGAATATTTCACTTCAAACACATAAATATTTGAACATCCCTTAATCTAAATTTGGGATTAATAATAAAGCATAAAGGCGATCAATGATCGCCTTTATTTTTGAATGAATATTTTTTCGACTCTATTTCAAGTACTTCTCCTGAAAATCTGGTAGTGAATATTGTTGTACTTCGGAACTAATCTTCAAATCCTTAACCAGAATATTACCTTGCTCATCAGTATCAATAAAATCTAAAGTAGGTTTCAGAACAATCTTCCCATTAAAATCCAATAAACCTTGCTTATTGTTTTCAGAAAATAGCAAATATGATCCTACAAAGTTGCTGATATTGCTTAAACCTCCAATAATTGACACTCCTGAAGCATTGATGATACCATATCGATCTTCTATTGCATACACCATGTTCTCATCATTAACAGCATAAAGCACTTCAAAACCTACATGATTTATCTTTTTTGCTTCATCATCAATAATCCAAAACAAACTACTACTATCAGAAACTATTGCTCTTTGTTTATTCAATACATCGATTGAATAAAAATTTGCAGGCTCCACAATTGTTCCATCCGCTTTTTTAACCCCAAACAAATGTTCATCACCATATGCGGCATTCTGCTGTGAAAACCATTTTAAAGGTGCTTTAAGTTCAAATGCATCTTGAAAAACACTTGCATCATCCAAGTTACTACCTTCATTTTCTGAAAGCTTAACAATTTTAACCTCATGAGGTAATTCAAATTCCTTTAAGTCACTTAGCTTAGACAAAGCTGAGACTTCAAAACCTAAAGAATTATGCACCTGATCATTTAATTTCAGAACTGCTCCTGGTACATTAATCAAAAAAGGCAAACTACTTAGATAATAACTCGGTAGATCCGGAGCATACCAAATTGTCATTGCAACTTCACCTAAATAAGGGTCCACAACTTTCAACAATGCTTTTATACAGGAAACACCGTTGATGGTTTCTTTTTCGGACCCGTTTTCCAAGATAAGATAAGCATCTTTTGGATCAGTCGGATTCTTCAATAAGGGATAATCTGAAGACAGCACATCCTGTGAAAGTAGATCATCACCTTTTGTAAATGAATATTCCTGTTTTTTAGTTCGATCTGCAATCAGAACGTGCCCTAGATTATCAACTGATTTAATCTTCGTAGGTGAGGTAAAAATCGTAACCTCTTGAGCAGTGGTTCCTCCTTTTAAAAATGGCTCATAGAAATCTAACGCAAATTCAGGCACAGACTTTTCTAATTCTTCCACAGCGATCTGTCCTTTAAAACTCAATTTCATCTGCCATAGGTTATCCTGAGCTGTAGCAGAATGGGATAACAGTATAGTAAGAAATACAACATGAACCAATTTTTTCATACATTACAAATATAGCTCCTAAACAACAAAAGATAGACCAAAACGATCTATCTTTCACAATTAAAATTAATTTACTTTATTTCTCCACATTTTATTGTTTTAAATAAAATAGTGAACCATGGTTTACATATGCTGTTCTGCTAATTGCCTTATTACAAAATAACATACCTAAAACCATTATTTCTCTATTAAAAGTTCTTTACAACGTTATTATACTTTTGGTTTTCACAGCTTGGTCACATGCAAAAGCAATACGTAAACTATTCAAAGCATCTTCCGATTGCTTCTTTAAATCCAAATCCTCTACAATTGCTTTTTGAAAAAACAACTGTTCTCTGTTACAAAGATCTTGATGTGTAGGTTCGTCTTCTAAATGAATCCATTCATCCGCTTTTAAAAATTCATTATTTACATCAATATCAGCATGATGTACACGAATTGATTCTGTTTTGGTATGTGCTTCCACCGAATCAGACACTCCTTCTCTGACAGCATGATTTGGCACAATAGATACCGCCCCTTTAGGGCCAAACACATCTTTAACAAAAAAAGCAGTTTGACTGACCATAGGTCCCCATCCTGCTTCATACCATCCTACAGAACCATCATCAAAATGTAACTGAAGCTGTCCATAATTATAATTCGTTTCGGGTATATCATTTGTCAATCGAGCTCCGATAGCGGAAACTCGAACAGGCTTAGCGTCTGTCATTTGACACATCACATCAATATAATGAACACCACAATCTACTATTGGACTTAAACTATTCATTAAATTGCGGTGTACATCCCACATATAACCATGACTCTGCTGATTGAGATTCATACGCATGATCAAAGGTGTTCCCATCTTACGGCTAATTGCGATAAACTTTTTCCATGAAGGGTGATATCGTAAAATATATCCTACCACCAATTTTTTATTATACTTTATTGCTGCATCGATAACATTTTGAGCGCCTAGTACTGTATCCGCTAAAGGTTTTTCAAGAAAAACATGTGCTCCTGCCTCAAAAGATCTGATTGCATAATTTTCATGCGTATCGGGATAGGTTGAAATACAGACTGCATTTGGTTTTGTTTGCAGTAACGCCTCTTCAAAATCATCAAATTCAGGATAAGCTGCCTGAAGCGATTTATTCAATCTACTTTTACTTTCTCCCCTGGATACCAGCCCAACAATTTCAAAACCCGGTAAGTCATGATAGGCGCGGGCATGAGATGCTCCCATATTACCACACCCGACTACTAATATCTTAATTCCAACGTCCATACCTAAACAAATGGTGTTTTTCCCGGCTGAGGAATCCCGCGATTATCAGCTTGCATTTTCCAATCATATTCTAATGAAGTAGGGCCTAAAACTTCTGTCGATTGCATAATCTGATCATACGTAATCGCTTTCCCCGTATAAGCGGCCGTTCGAGACCAAATTGCAAGTAGGGTACTATTCGCAAGGTGTGGTCCATCGTTAATCACTTTTTTATCACGGATGGCTGCGAAAAGTTCATCATGCTGGGTTTGATACATATTATTGTTCCGTCCAGTAAACTTCCACGCTTTGTCACCATAAATCTCGAAGTTTGAAGGAATATTTAAGTTTGCACGACCGTTCTTTCCTATGACGTCCACTGAATTTCGGGAATCAGTTCCATTTTGTTGACGACAAGAATGAAAGGCCTTTAATCCATTGCCATAATCAAATTCAATAGACATATGATCATAAACGTTGCCGAATTTATCCAACTCTCGGGACTGTCTTCCTCCAGTTGCAATAATAGTCTTAGGAACAATATCTCCTAATGCCCAAGACATCATATCAACACTATGTATAGCTTGCTCGACAATAAGATCGCCAGAATATCTTTGGAAATAGAACCAATTACGCAACTGATACTCTAAATCTGACCAACCGGACTGTCTTTCCTTATGACTTAACTCTCCTCCAAATCTAAAAGTAGAAACAGATTGTATATCACCAATATCACCTTGTTTTATCCTTTGAAAGATTTCACGGTTTGGTGTTGCATACCGAAAACAGAAACCACTTACCAAACAGAGATTCTTTTCTTTAGCAATCTTTACGCTTTCAAAAACTCTTTTCAAGTTTGGAATATCTACTGCAACAGGTTTTTCGCAAAAGATGTGTTTTCCTTTTTTGACGGCCTCTTCCAAATGATCTGGTCTAAAGTTTGGTGGAGAACAAAGTAAAACCACATCCACATCGGTATTCATCAATTTTTGAAATCCTAAAAATCCTAAAAAGATGTTTTTGCTATCGACCTTTACTTGATCATTTGATATCTGTCTTAATGAATCTAAACATAGGTCTACTTGATCTTGGAAGATATCTGCAACAGCGGTAATGACGACATTTGGATCTGCGCGCAATGCTTGAGAAGCGGCCCCTGTCCCCCTACCGCCACAGCCTACAAGTCCGATCTTAATTTTCTTTGGAGCACTGTTTGCATACAAATTAAGGCTTGATGCAGCCAGAGCAGTCCCCAGAACTACGGTATTTGTTTTCTTTAGAAAAGAACGGCGATTTAGATTTTCTAAATTCATATTTTAGCTTATTATTTTCGATTGTACAAGTCCCTATTCTTCTTACAGACATCGAGAATTTAAAATTAATATTAAATTTTATACTAAAAAAGTATAAATAGCTTCCAAATGTAATAATGTTGTGCATCATAACAACATCACGCAAAAAGAAGCTTGAAGCATACTTTAACGTAATTTCTATCGCTTATTAAATATTTTAGTAAGGTAAAATATGTTTAATTTCAATGCAGAAATGTCATATTTACGCTATCTCTATTTTATTTTTATCAATTAATAGCTATTTAAATTTGATTTCTATTAACAAAATACTATTTTTGACACATTATTAATACAAACATGATTTTTGCTCACGGACATCACTTTCATATGCATCATCGCCATTGCGGCGATATGTAATAAGTGTGTTTCTACGTGAAGCATTTTTTCCCTTGTGTTTGATTTCTATTTATTAATAATTTACAGCTAACATTATAAAGCTTTGAAAAATCTTAAAATTGCTATCCAAAAATCGGGTAGATTAAACGAAAAATCAGTTCAATTACTTAAAAACTGTGGTCTCGACTTCGAAAATTATAAAAGTTCTTTAATAACAACCGTTTCCAATTTCCCTCTTGAAATTCTTTTCCTTCGTGATGATGATATTCCAGGATATGTAGAGCAAGGAATTGCTGATCTCGGAATAGTTGGTGAAAATGTCATTGATGAAACTGAATCTGAAGTTAATTATCTACAACGTCTCGGTTTTGGAAAATGTACTTTAAAACTAGCGGTTCAAAAAGATAGTGATATTAAAGATTTAAGAGATCTTAATGGAAAATCTATTGCAACTTCTTATCCTGTTATTTTAAAGAAATTTTTAGATGAATACCGCATCGAGGCAGATATTCAGATGATATCCGGATCTGTTGAAATTGCCCCTGGCTTAGGTTTGAGCGACGCTATATGTGATATTGTCTCTACGGGCGGAACCCTTAAAAATAATGGATTAAAACAGTTTGCCGATGTCCGTAAATCTGAAGCAATTCTTATCGGTCGTCCAGGATTGGAGAATAACGAAATCTTAGCAGAACTTTTACAGCGAATCCAGTCGGTGTTAATGGCAAAAGAAACTAAGTACGTTGTTCTGAATGTTGAGAAAGTTAATTTACCTACTATAACAGGTCTTTTACATGGTGTAAAATCACCGACTGTTGTTCCTTTAGCAGAAGAAGGTTGGGTTGCCGTTCATACCGTTATTTCAGAAGATGATTTCTGGGGTAAGATCAACAAGCTAAAGTCTGCAGGTGCCCAAGGAATTGTGGTCATGCCGATCGAAAAAATTATTATGTAGTTAATAAGCGCACTGCGCTTAAAATAAAATTCATCATGCTTAAAACTTTTGAATATGCTCAGTTAAATCCCATTGAATTGCAGGAATTAACAACGCGTAATACTGATCCTTCGCATGCTATCCAAGATACTGTCTTAGATATTATACAAGAAGTTCGTCAAAATGGTGATAAAGCTTTGATTAGCTATGCACAACAATTTGACAAAGTTGAATTAGAAAAACTTTACCTTGATGCTAACGATATTGATGCACTGGCATCAACGATTAATCGCGAACAACAAAGGGCTTTAGAAATTGCGTTCCAGAATATTCATAAATTCCACTCTTCACAAGTAAAGCGTGAGCGAGTTGTAGAGACCATGATAGGTGTAAAATGCTGGCGGGAGATCCGCCCTATTGAAAAAGTGGGTCTTTATATACCGGGAGGCTCCGCTGTTCTACCAAGTACACTATTAATGTTAGGTGTACCAGCACGAATTGCGGGATGTAAAGAAATCATTGTTTGTTCTCCTCCCCAAAAAAGTGGAAAAATAAACGGTTTCGTAGCCTATTGTCTCAAATTATTAAAAATCGAACGCATTTACCTTGTCGGTGGTGCTCAAGCTATAGCGGCAATGGCTTTTGGATCGGAAACGATCCCTAAAGTTGATAAAATATTTGGACCTGGCAATCAATTTGTGACAAAAGCAAAAAGCATTGTTCAAGGTATGGCCAATGTAAGTATCGACATGCCTGCTGGTCCATCTGAAGTTTTAGTAATTGCTGATGAAACTGCCACACCTGCTTATGTAGCTGCAGATCTATTAGCTCAAGCTGAACATGGTGCGGACAGTCAGGCTGTACTGGTAGCAACTTCCAAAGATATTATTGAAGCTGTAAATCTTGAATTAGAAAAGCAACTTGCTATTTTACCCCGTTTTGAATTAGCAAGCAAAGCAATCGAGAACTCCTATGCGGTGTTAGCAACTGATTTAAATGAGGCACTGGCGTTTAGTAATTATTATGCACCAGAACATCTGATCCTAGAAACCGATCAATGGGAACGTCTTGTTCGTCTTATTTTAAATGCAGGTTCTGTCTTTTTAGGACACTTAACGCCTGAAAGTGCGGGAGATTATGCTTCTGGAACAAACCATACTTTACCCACATCAGGATATGCAAGATCCTATTCAGGTGTATCTGTAGATTCATTTGTAAAAAAGATTACTTTCCAACATATAAGTCCGGAAGGACTACTTAATATTGGTTCTACTGTGGAGATCTTAGCAGAATTAGAGGGACTTCATGCACATAAGAATGCTGTTACCATTCGAAAGGAAAATTAAAAATTTCAAATCAAAAGAAAAGCCTTTCAGAATTTCTGAAAGGCTTTTTTATTAAAATCTTATTTCGATTTAATTTTTCAATGCTTCACCAACTTTTTTGGCTTTGTCACCTACAGCTTTAGCTGCATCTTTGGTTCCTTCACCTACAGCTTTGGCAGCATCTTTAGTGCCTTCAACTGCAGATTTTCCAGCTTTAGCAGTCGCTTCGGCGGCTTTATCGATAGCATGACCAGTTGCATGAGCGGCATCCTTAACACCTTCTTCAACATCTCCCGCTACTTTAGCAGTACCTGAAGTAATTTTTTCCCAAGCAGTTTTTGTCTCATCTACCGTTTTACGTGCAGCTTCTTCAGCTTTCTTATCTCCTTTTGCTATTGCAGCATCTAGATCTTTTTGAGCTTGCTCATATTTAGCTTTCGCATCAGCTGCAGCAACGTCTGCATGTTTATCTAAACTATCAAGAGAATTATCTAACTTTTCTCCGACTGTGACTTCTCCATCACTATTTTTATCTTCTTTTGGCGTGTTATTACAAGCCGCAAAAGTTAATGAAACTCCTGCGAATAATGCTAAAAATGCAACTTTTTTCATTTCGTATATTTTTTTGGTTAACAGATTTAACTAAACAATATTTATGCCAATTATGCTTTAGGATAAATTGTGCCTTTTGCCGCTTCTAGTGTATTCTTAAGTAATCCTACAATCGTCATCAAGCCCACTCCTCCAGGTACAGGAGTTATCCATGAAGCTTTAGGAGCGACTTGCTCAAAATCTACATCTCCATATAATTTAAAGCCAGATTTTGTTTCTGTTGAGTCTTCTCTATTAATACCTACATCAATTACAACTGCGCCATCCTTCACCATATCTGCAGTAACAAAGTTTTTCTTGCCAATTGCAGCAACAATAATATCCGCACGTAAAACTTCTGTTTTAAGGTCTTTTGTACGACTATGTGTTAAGGTAACTGTACAGTTACCTGGATTAGAGTTTCGTGCTAAAAGAATACTCATTGGTGAACCAACGATATTACTTCTACCTACCACTACAGCATGTTTACCTGCAGTTTCAATTTTATAATGATCCAGCATCAACATAATACCATAAGGTGTTGCTGGGATAAAGCAAGGAAGATTTCGTTGCATTCTGCCCAAATTGATGGGATGAAAACCATCTACATCTTTTCGGTAATCTATTGCTTCAGTTATTTTATCGGGATCGATATGCTTTGGAAGTGGCAACTGCACGATCAAACCGTCAATATTTGCATCCGCATTTATTTCTTGAATTTTCGCGATCAATTGTTCTTCAGTCACATCAACATCGTAACGAATATTAGTAGATTCAAAACCTACCAATTCACAATTACGCATTTTACTCGCCACATAAGTTTCACTACCTCCGTCGTTTCCAACTAGGATAGCCACTAAATGAGGTTTACGTCCAGCTTGCGCTGTAAAATCAGCTGTATCTTTTTTGATATCTTCTTTGATTTTAGCTGATACGAGTTTACCGTCTAATAAATTCATTTTTATAGGAATAGGATTTTTTAAGTTTCTAATCTAATTTCAGTACCGCCATAAATGCCGATTGCGGTATTTCAACGTTACCTACTTGACGCATTCGTTTTTTACCTTTTTTCTGCTTTTCCAAAAGCTTACGCTTACGAGAAATATCACCGCCATAACATTTTGCTGTTACATCTTTACGTAAAGCAGAAATTGTCTCACGGGCAATAATTTTCATTCCAATAGATGCTTGGATACGAATTTCAAACTGTTGGCGAGGTAGTAATTCTTTTAATTTTTCACAAATTTTCTTACCAAAGTCATATGCATTACTTCTGTGAATTAGAGATGACAATGCATCTACAGGTTCATCATTTAAACGGATATCCAAACGGACCAAATCCGATTGACGATAACCTATCTGTGTATAATCAAAAGAAGCATAGCCCTTGGAAATCGTTTTTAACTTATCATAAAAATCAAATACAATTTCCCCCATTGGCATCTCAAATACCAATTCAACACGGTCTGAAGTTAAATATGACTGATTAATGATTGCACCACGTTTTTGGATACATAAAGACATAATCGGTCCTACGAAATCAGATTTAGTAATGATATTTGCTTTAATATAAGGTTCCTCAATAGCATCTAATTTACTTGGATCTGGTAAATCGGATGGGTTATGAACCTGAACTTCTTCCTTATCTTTTGTTAAATACGCTTTGTAAGAAACGTTAGGAACAGTTGTGATAACAGTCATATCAAACTCACGCTCAAGACGCTCTTGGATAATCTCCATGTGAAGCATTCCTAAGAATCCACAACGGAATCCAAAACCTAGCGCTGCTGAGGATTCTGGTTCGAACACTAAAGATGCATCATTCAATTGTAAACGGTGCATAGATTCACGTAACTCTTCGTAATCTTCTGTATCAACAGGATATATTCCGGCAAAAACCATTGGTTTTACTTCTTCAAATCCTTGAATAGCACCATCACAAGGTCTTTCCTTATGAGTGATCGTATCGCCAACTTTTACTTCACGTGCTTCCTTAATCCCGGAGATGATGTATCCAACATCACCTGTTCTAACGACATCTTTAGCAACTTGATTTAATTTCAAAGTTCCAATCTCATCCGCAGAATATTCTTTTCCTGTAGCCACAAATTTCACTTTATCACCTTTACGGATCTCACCATTTTCAACTTTGAAATAAGCCATGATACCACGGAAAGAGTTATAAACTGAATCGAAGATTAAGGCTTGCAATGGCGCATTTGGATCCCCAATTGGTGCTGGAACCCGCGCTACAATGGCTCTTAAAATATCAGGAATCCCAAGGCCTGTTTTACCAGATGCTGGAATAATATCTTCTCGGTTACCACCAATTAAATCAATGATCTGGTCTTTCACTTCCTCTGGCATAGCACCAGGAAGATCCATCTTATTCAAAATTGGAATAATCTCTAAATCATGCTCTAATGCTAAATAAAGATTGGAGATCGTTTGTGCTTGTATACCTTGAGAAGCATCTACAATTAACAAAGCTCCTTCACAGGCAGCAATAGAACGTGATACTTCGTAAGAAAAATCGACGTGTCCGGGAGTATCAATTAAATTTAAGATATACTCCACTCCGTCTTGTATATAGTTCATTTGGATGGCGTGACTCTTAATGGTAATACCACGTTCACGTTCCAAATCCATATTATCTAGTAATTGTGCCTGCGCTTCACGTTGTGTAATGGTGTTGGTATACTCCAATAATCGATCGGCTAATGTACTTTTACCGTGATCAATGTGTGCGATGATACAGAAATTACGTATTTGCTTCATATAGGATTTTTAAAAATCGTTTCTAAAAAGCAAAGATACTTTTTTTGACAGACATTTAAGCTAAGCTGTCCCCTATTTATGCACATAATTTCATGATTTATCGATTAAGATAAAAAATGTTTTCGATTTGCTGTGACGTTTTCGACTTGCCATTCAATCTCAACTGTAAACTCTTGCGATCGTATCGGACAGTCTTTTACCTGACAGTAGCTGCAACATTCAGGGAGGCATGGATCTGCGTGAATAAAAAACTCCGTTTCAACAGACATTTTGGTATTAACGATTTTATCTAAAATCGAGATTTCATCGTGTACTTTAATTAAAGAATAATAATTTGGAAGTGTCAAGTGACAATCTACATGCAATTCATTGCCATATCGTTGCACGCGCAGATTGTGTATATCAATCCAATCTGTATGACGGTTTTCCTGCAAAACTTGAACGACTTCTTTTACAAGATCTACATCGGACTCATCCATAAGTCCCCCCACTGACTGCCGTAACAATTTATACCCATTATATAAAATAAAAGTGCCCAAGACAAAAGAAATAGCAATATCGATCCACTTTAAGCCTGTTAATTTCATAAGAATAAGACCGACTACTAGGCCTATTGTACTATAGGCATCAACTTGTAGATGTTTACCGTCGGCTTCCAATGTAAGAGAACCCAATGCTCGCCCTCTTTTCATGATGTAGAATCCAATTATAAAATTAATCAGGGCCGTAACAGAAACTAAACCGATCCCTTCTTCCAAATTTGATAATGTAGATGGGAAAAAGATATTGTAAAATCCCTTTACCAGTATGATTGATCCGGCTATAAAAATAAGTCCCCCTTCCAAGAAAACAGAAAAGAATTCAACTTTTCCATGGCCATACGGATGATTGTTATCTTTAGGTTGAGCGGCTAAATAAATACTATAGAAAGCAAAACTTGAGGCAATGACATTGACAATACTTTCCGCAGCATCGGTGAAAATAGCATTGGAAGCAGTAAGGAAATACGCGACAAATTTGATGATCATCAATCCTAGCCCTGTCAAAAGGGATAGCAGAACTAATCTTTTTTGCTTAGACATAATAATACTTTATTTTCGCGACAAAGGTAGTCATATAACGCTACGATTTCCTTTTTAGTTTGAAACTACTAATCTTTTAGCATACTCTTTTACATCAATGCAATCTGATAAAATAAAATGGTGATCAATGCTAAGCAGAAATATCATTATAAAATTTATCGTATATTTCTAACATAGTAACATCGGTAATATACGAGATGAAAGATTAGAATAGATGTTATTCTAAAGAAATCAAAATCTTAATAATTTTACATATTTTCAGTAAAAAAGAAGCAATCGTTTGTCTTTTTTCAAGAAATTAAAGTATTATTTGCATTCTAAATAATATCTTTGTCTTACCATGAGCACACAATCATATTTATCAGATAGGATAAACAACTTATCCGAGTCGGCTACGCTTAAAATGACTAAGCTTGGTCGCGAATTAGCCGCAAAAGGCGTTAATGTTATCAGCTTAAGTGTTGGCGAACCAGATTTCAATACTCCTGACCACGTTAAAGAAGCTGCTAAGGTAGCTTTAGACGAAAATTGGACACGTTACTCGCCAGTTCCGGGATACCCAGAATTACGTCAGGCTATTGTGAATAAATTGAAGATTGAAAATAATCTTGATTATGACATCTCTCAAATCGTAGTTTCTACAGGTGCAAAACAGTCTTTATCAAATGTTATTTTAACACTTGTTAATCCTGGTGATGAAGTTGTAATACCCACCCCATACTGGGTTTCTTATTCAGAAATGGTTGTTTTAGCTGAAGGAAAATCGGTTTTTATCAATACTGAAATCGATAATAACTTTAAAATTACTCCTGAGCAACTTGAGGCTGCTATCACGCCTAAAACTAAATTGTTCATGTTCTCATCACCAAATAACCCTACAGGTACGGTGTATAGTAAAGATGAGTTAGCTGCTTTGGCAAAAGTATTTGAAAAACATCCACAGGTATTTATCTTATCAGATGAAATCTATGAACATATCAATTTTGTAGACAAACATGAATCTATCGCTCAATTTGATAGCATTAAAGACCGTGTGATTATCATTAACGGTTTCTCCAAAGCATTTGCAATGACCGGATGGAGATTAGGTTATATTGCTTGTAATAAAGAGATCGCTGCCGCAAATGACAAATTACAAGGACAAACGACATCGGGAACATGTTCGATATCACAACGTGCAGGAATCGTTGCTTATGAGCAAGGATTAGCATCAGTGAATAAAATGAAAGAGGCATTTGCTCGTCGTCGTCAACTGGTTTATGATCTATTATCCGCAATTCCAGGAGTTAAAACAAACTTACCTGAAGGCGCTTTCTATTTCTTCCCAGAAATCAGTTCTTTCTTTGGAAAAAAAGATGAGAATGGAAATGTAATCAACAATTCATCTGACTTAGCTCTATATCTATTGAATGTAGGTCATGTTGCAACAGTTGGTGGTGATTCATTTGGAAATGACAAATACATCCGTCTGTCATATGCTGCATCTGATGAAAGCTTAGTAGAAGCTTTAAGACGTATCAAAGAAGCATTAGGCAAATTAGCATAAACTTTTATAACCCATAACAAAAGAAGAGGCTGTCTTTAAAGATAGTCTCTTCTTTTGTTATATACTCAGATTAGCCCAATTTTCTACGTAACATGGCAAGGGAACGGATATGATTTATCTTGCCGCGGTATGCCGTATTCATAAATCCTTCTGCTAATTTTATTTCGGCATACGGCATATCAAAGCTGTAGTGTGGGTTTTACGTCAATTCCGAATACAAAATAAGCTCTCCAATATGATGTTCAATAAATTCAACTAAAAATCAGACTTTCCCTAAGTGCATCGATTCTGTACGAGAAGCTCTTTTAATTTAAACAAGAGGCTAAACAATATCAGAATTTTACCCGCCAGTAAACTCAACTAACTTAATAGTAAAATAATATTTCTCTAAAAGCATGTTACGTAGCAATAGCTATAAGCCATTCAGAGTTAATAATAAGCAATAGCGTAAAATGAACTACCGTAAGAATAAAGACAGACTGCCAAATTTCAATATACATTGGCCAGCGTGATGAATCAATTGGACATGGCGAATTACTACACCGCTGCAACGCAAAATAGTTTACCAAAAACGCGAAGACAACCGGCTAAGTTGGTATATACATTGATCAGAGTGATAAATCAATGAGCCATCGCGCATTGCTATCATACCTTTAAGCAAAATGAATGTGCAACACCACTTGTTAGAACTGCCAAGCACACAGGAACCTTTACCCTATTGTGGCCACTCCAAATCTCAAAGCGAAAATTATGGAATAAAAAACATATTAGATTTTCTCAATCTCAAGTGTTACTACAGACACTAGTTTTTTTTTAATTATTGGTATCAATACGATTCAATGTAAAAGAAAAAGTACTTCCTGAACCATATTCACTATCAACAGTTATAGTCCCCCCCTGTGCTTCGATAAACTCTTTACTGATACTTAAACCCAAACCTGTACCTTCTTTTTTAGTTCCCGGAATTCGAAAATACCGTTCAAATATTTTATCCTTATACTGATCTTCTATACCTTGTCCAGCATCTTTAATTGCAAATTTCACTTTATCCTCACTAGATCCAATAGAGATCCCAATGATAGCATTTTCATAGGAATAACGTACTGCATTTGAAAGTAAGTTGGTCAATACCCAGGCTGTTTTTTCATTATCCGCGAGCACATCTGGTAAGTTATTTTCCATTTGCAATTGCAATTCTATATGTTTTTGTTCTGCCATCGCTTTTGTTGCGCGTATAGCATATTCTATAAGTTCGCTCACATTGGTCGGTGCTACATTTAACTGAATGGTCCCACTTTCAACCTGTGTCATATTCAAAAGCTCACCTGTAATTTTCAACAACCTCCCGGTATCCTCGCGGATACTTTGAACAAGATTATTTTGATCTTCATTGAGTACACCAATTTGTTTATTTTCTAAAAGTTGTAACCCCATCTTTATGGAGGCAATCGGTGTTTTAAGTTCATGCGATATGGTTGCTATAAAATTCGTTTTAGCGAAATCCATTTCTTTAAACTGGGTAATATTACGCAACATGATGACCTGTCCTATAAATTGAGAATCTAATTCTCCCGTCGGTACAATATTGATATCGACAATCTCCTTCTCAAAATAACTTTCTTTACCATTTGCATAAATCTTAAGAAGAGTAGCTTCTCGTTGTTTCTGATCCTGAAAAATATCTTTGATAAAATCACGTATCAGATCATTTGTCACCGCTACATCCTGTATTTGCTTTCCAATTAGCTGTTCATTTTGTAAACCAGAAATTTTCAAAGCTTCTTCATTCGCGAATAATACCACCTTCTGTTCATCAATCCCAATTACAGGATCATGCATGTTATTAATAAGAGTATCTATTCGTTTTTTACCTTTTAATATTTTATCCAATTTACTTTCGGCATATTCTTCTAGTTTTTCAGCCATTGTATTAAAAGAATTTGCAAGCTCTCCAAATTCATTACGTTTATCATAATGTATTCGTTTTTTATAGTTTTCATTTGCAATCTGCTTAATGCTTTCTGTCAATTCTTTAATAGGATTTGCAATATTTGATGGCAGGTTAACGATCAGAACAAAAGCAATCAGAAAACACAATGTTCCGGTAATGGAAATGACAGCAATGGCTTTTTCTGCAGTTACAGAAGCAATATCACTTTTACGTTCTATGGCTTCCATATTGAGACGCATCAATTCAGTAATGTCTTTTCTTATTTTGGAAAGCAGCGTAACATCCGCTTTATTTTCAGTAAACTGATAGAAATGTTTTTCGACCATCTTTGTAGCCTGCACCTCTCCGATTTCAGTAACATTATGCTTTTGTTTCTCTAGATTTTCCTTAAAATCATGTAACGCTACTGGATCAACATCATATTCTTCCAATGCCAACAGCATATTGCGGGCATATTGCAAAGTATTATAATTGGCAACGAGAATATTATTGGTATCCCTTTTCAACTGATTGACATACCAGCCACTTACCACAACCAATAGTACAATCATCAGAAAAAGTGACCCAACACCAAAAGTTAATTTTGTCTTTATACGCATTATGAAAGAATTATAAGATCAATTTTTTCGTTTGAAAGCTTCGTCAGAAGTTTATTAAAAGTATTTGTTGCCCAAATGATTTTGATTAATCCCAAATGTGGCTTACCTATACAAACTGTCGTTATCTGTTTTGCTTCACATTGCTCAATAATGGCTGTAGCGATCTTGCTATGATTAACCTTTATAATCTCGGCGCCCAATTCTGTTGCTAATTTAAAATTATTAATCAAATGTCGCTGTTTATCCAGCGCTATTTTAGAAACACTTTCTTTAGGCGTTTGTACATAGAGAACAAACCATTTACTATTATAATAGTTTGCTAACCTTGCAGTCTTACGAATTACGATCGTAGCAGTCTTCTCATTTGAACTTACACAAGCTAGAAATTGCTCCTTCTTCATATATTTATGATGAATAACCTCCGTCTCAACTTTCCTTTGCACCTGTGAAGCAACTTCTTTTAAAGCCAGTTCACGTAATTGCAAAATATGATCACTATTAAAAAAATTTGCTAATGCCATTTCTATCTTAGCAGCATCGTAAATTTTACCATCTTTCAATCTATTTATCAACTCTTCAGCTGTTAAATCAATATTAACGACCTCATCGGCCAATCCAAGCACACTATCGGGTATACGTTCCTGTACATCAACACCTGTGATATTCTTAATCTCATCATGCAGACTTTCAATGTGCTGAATATTGACTGCGCTGATCACACTGATACCTGCATCCAATATATCGACAACATCCTGCCAACGCTTAGCATTGACACTTCCTTCAATATTACTATGAGCAAGTTCATCAATTATGACAATTTCAGGATGTATGTTAATAACCGCCTGAACATCCAATTCTTCAAGCTCTTTTCCCTTATAAAAAAGTTTACGTCTGGTTATCAACGGAATACCATCCAATAATGCATGTGTTTCTTTTCTATTATGAGTTTCAATATAACCTATTTTAATATCTACCCCACTATGTAGAAGCATATGTGCCTCTTGTAGCATACGATAAGTCTTCCCTACACCAGCGCTCATACCGATATACAGTTTAAATTTTCCTTTCCTAGATTTTTTTATCAGCCCTAAGAAATGTTCCGCATCTTTTCTTTCTTCCATATAAGTGTAGATCATGTTATTAGCTCTCTTGTTATTTTATAAACCAGTATAAAACAACAAGAGAAATAATAATTTGATTAAAAACGTAATGCCAAAGAAGTAATTCCAATCATATTATCTTTTTCCAAAGAATCATTTCGATCAGCAAAAATAGCATCTTTACTCTGTAGTCTCTTTAACTCTGTTCGCCATACTAAATTTGAGAAAACCACATAATCTACTGAAAAGGAATAACCAAATGTTTGAAAACCATTTGTAGTTCCGGTATTAATAATTATCCCTTTCTTATCTTGATAATATTCACCTCGTAAAGCTATAGCAAAATCATCATGAGGTTGATAGGAAGCGATCAAAACTGGAGTAAACCATGTGTTGTAATGACTGCTTCCTTTTTCCTTTTGTTCAGCACCAATATCAAACCCTGTTATAACCGTAAATTTATCATGCAGTTGGAACTGTCCATAAAAATTATGAAAATACCGCATCTGACGAACAGAATCGGCTTTATCATTACCAATAAACGAACTGCTGTTTAAAGTTATTTTATCCGTGGGCCTATACGTTAACTGATGCCCAAAAGCGGGGGTACTGTTTCCGTCAATCCGCTGAATTCTTTGCCAGCCATTTAAAACTAATCCACTCATCATCCATTTACCGTCATCGGTCGTATACGATATCTTAGCTCCTGTTTCAAAATAAGGAGAGTTATCCGCTCCTATACTACGTGTCAGGGTATAGCAATCCTTACTAATGGCGCTTTCAAATCCAATATGAGATGGCAAAACACCAGCATCAATCCATAAATTACGCTTTTCTGAAATCTTGATACCGACATTTGCTTCGTATATATTTTTCAACGTTACTGGTTCAGCAGCATAATTTGCATTCATATAAGTACCAGCCGCCAATGCCAGGTTAGTCCTGATTCTATCAGATTCATAATTTAATTTAATCAATCCAAGATTTAAATTAACCTCATTATTACGATGATGACTGTATACATATCCTGGTCGGGAATTATTTTTAGGGTTAGAAAAATCGTACTGACTGTATACTTCAACATAGCCACTAATCGTTAACGGATTTTTGATCTCAACGTTTTCTTGTGCTTGCAAAATATGGATAGTTCCTAATAACAATAGGGAACTGATGATATATTTTTTCATCTTAATTTTATCATTTTGTTGATAGAGCATTCGTGTATATCATGCTTAACATCCATAGCAGATGATTTTACAGCTTGATTTCACATTTGTTAATTGATTGTATAAGGATGCTATGAAATATCCAGACTGCGTACACATCACTCTTGACAGAATTACATTTATTCGAATGTGTATGACATGGATATTTCATATTAAATTATTTTGCAGATAATTGGTCTAATGCAATATTCAACTTTAATACATTTATTTTCGCAGGACCAAATAGTCCGATTAATGGTTTTTCGGTATGCTCATGAATTAATGTCATTAAGTCTGCTTCTGCAATATTTCGGATCTTAGCAATACGTTTCACCTGAACCTGAGCTGCCTGTACTGAAAAGTGAGGATCTAAGCCACTCGCACTTGCAGTAATAAGATCAGCAGGTATTTGTGCTTTTGTAATAGCGGGATTATGCACCAAAAATGTATCTATCCTACCTTTTACCTCTGCCAGATATGAAGGGTTTGAAGGGCCTTTGTTACTTCCCGCAGATCCTGCTGCATTATAGCCAGCCGCAGAAGGACGGGACCAGAAATAGTGATCATTTGTAAAGGCCTGACCAATGTTGCTGTAATAAGTCCTACCTTTAAAAGTGATGATTTCACCTTTACCTTCATTTGGAGCTACTTGAGCAATGGCCCATACAGCAAAAGGATAGATGACTGCAAAAAAAACAATTAGGATAAAAGTCAGCTTTATAGCTGGAAAAATATGCTTTTTCATGATTTCGTTTTTTTAAATAAATAAGGATACAATAAGATCAATCAATTTGATGCCTACAAATGGCACCAAAATACCCCCTACTCCAAAAATGAGCAGATTACGACGTAACAGTGCACTTGCACCTATCGGTTTATAGGCCACCCCTTTCAAAGCCAATGGAATTAAAAATGGAATAATTAGGGCATTGAATATCACGGCAGATAAGATGGCGCTCTCTGGACTATGTAATTGCATAATATTTAATCCTTGCAACGCTGGAATAGCCGTAATGAATAAAGCAGGAATAATCGCAAAATATTTCGCCACGTCGTTTGCAATACTAAAAGTAGTAAGAGTGCCACGAGTCATCAATAATTGTTTACCGATCTCCACAACTTCGATCAATTTCGTCGGATCATTATCCAAATCAACCATGTTGCCTGCTTCCTTAGCAGCTTGCGTCCCACTATTCATTGCAACACCAACATCTGCCTGAGCCAGTGCTGGAGCATCATTTGTACCATCTCCCATCATGGCAACCAGACGGCCATTAGCTTGTTCCATTTTGATGTAGTTCATCTTATCCTCTGGCTTAGCCTCAGCAATAAAATCATCGACTCCGGCCTTTTCGGCAATATATTTTGCCGTCAATGGATTATCGCCGGTTACCATAACTGTTTTGATACCCATTTTCCGTAAACGTTCGAACCGCTCTTGAATCCCTGGTTTAATAACGTCCTGCAATTCAATGACGCCTAAAGCAATTTCGTTTTCACAAACAACTAAGGGTGTACCTCCATTTTGAGAAATTTCAGTAACCTGATCGGTTATATCTACTGGAAATACATTTCCGGCCTGCGTAACGATATTACGGATCGCATCAGTCGCACCTTTACGAATACGAGTCTGATCAAAATCAATCCCGGAACTTCTTGTCTCTGCCGTGAATTTGATAAAAACGGGTGCATTGATTGGATACGCCAACGGATTAACGCCCGCCAACTCAATGATTGATTTTCCTTCAGGAGTTTCATCACTCATTGAACTTAATACAGCAGCTTTAATCAGTTGCTCTTCGGCTATGCCCTTCGTTGGGTAAAAATGTGTTGCTTTACGGTTACCAATGGTAATGGTACCAGTTTTATCCAATAATAGGACATCAATATCTCCAGCCGTCTCTACTGCTTTTCCGCTTTTAGTAATGACATTTGCTCGCAACGCTCTATCCATTCCTGCGATACCAATTGCGGATAATAATCCGCCAATCGTAGTGGGTATTAAGCAGATAAATAGTGAAATAAAAGCTGCAATTGTGATGGGCGCATTGGCATAATCTGCAAAAGGTTTTAAAGTCACAGTAACAATAATGAATACCAAGGTAAAACCTGCTAAAAGAATGGTCAATGCAATTTCATTTGGTGTTTTTTGACGACTTGCTCCTTCTACCAAAGCGATCATTTTATCTAAAAAACTTTCACCTGGTTCGGTCGTTACTTTTACCTGTATCTTATCGGACAATACTTTTGTTCCTCCTGTTACACTACTTTTATCCCCTCCTGCTTCACGTATAACAGGAGCCGACTCTCCAGTGATCGCGCTTTCGTCTATCGTTGCCAAGCCTACAACAATCTCTCCATCAGAAGGAATGATATCACCTGCTTCACATATAAAGATATCACCTTTCACAAGTTGTGAAGAAGAAATCATACTTCCATTTGCTAATTTTGCAGGGGTTTCCTCTCTTGTTTTACGTAAACTGTCTGCTTGTGCTTTTCCTCTAGCTTCAGCAATCGCTTCCGCAAAATTGGCAAACAACAGAGTAAGCAATAAAATCAAAAATATGGTGAAGTTATAACCAAAACTACCTTGTGATGATTCTCCTGACAATATCCATAAACTGACTATTAGCATCACAAAAGTTCCGATCTCTACCGTAAACATTACGGGATTACGAAACATCAGTTTAGGGTTCAATTTCACGAAAGACTGTTTGCAAGCTTGCAACAACATGTCACTCTGAAATAATGATTGATTCTTATTCATTTTTAAATATTTATATTGATGAAGTAAACGATCGTGTTAGCTTATCTAAACCAGTGATCGTTATCATTCAAATGAGATTAACGCATAGAAAAATATTCTGCAATAGGACCTAAAGCTAATGCTGGGAAAAATGATAATGCAGCTACAATAATGATTACTGTAAATACCAAAATCCCAAAAGTTGCTGTATCTGTCTGTAAAGTTCCCTCGCCCTCAGGAATAAATTTTTTCTTAGCCAACAAACCTGCAATTGCTACTGGTCCGATAATCGGCAAGAAGCGTGATAAGATCAAAACGATACCAGTACTGATATTCCACCAAGGTGTATTATCACCTAAACCTTCGAATCCACTTCCATTATTTGCCGATGAAGATGTATATTCATATAAGATCTCACTGAAACCATGAAAACCAGGATTGTTTAATGTTGATGCTCCTTGTCCGGGAAATGCGGTTGCTAAACCTGCACTGATTAAGATTAGAAATGGGTGAATCAATGCAATAATCATCGCAATCTTCATTTCTCTAGCTTCTATTTTTTTTCCTAAAAACTCGGGTGTGCGTCCCACCATCAGTCCACTGATAAATACAGCAAGAATAATGAAGATGAAAAAGTTAAGGATACCAACTCCTGCACCTCCATAAAAACTATTTATCATCATTGCTAATAATTCATTCATTCCGGAAAGTGGCATTGAACTATCGTGCATGGAATTAACAGATCCCGTTGAAATCACTGTTGTCACAATACTCCAGAATCCAGATGTTGCTGCTCCAATTCGGATTTCTTTTCCTTCCATCGCACCTAATGACTGATCAATTCCCATATTTGTTAGAGAAGGGTTACCATTCATTTCCATCTTGACATTTGGAATTGCCAATAGCAAGAACCCTACCGTCATCACGGCAAACATCATCCAGGATAACTTTCTCCTCTTGATAAAATAACCAAAAGCGAAGATCATGGCAAATGGAACGATCATCTGTGCCGCCATTTCTACCATATTGCTCAAATAGGTAGGGTTTTCAAAAGGATGAGCCGAATTGGTTCCAAAAAAACCACCACCATTTGTTCCAATATGCTTGATTGCAACAAACGCTGCAGCAGGTCCTCGCGATACTTGAACGGTATCACCTTGCAAACTTACAATTGTATCCTTACCCTCAAACGTCATGGGTGTTCCTTGAAAAGCAAGTATAATAGCTACAATAAAGGATAATGGAAGCAGAATTCGCGTACAAGATTTAATAAAATATTCATAAAAATTACCTAAATCTGTAGCTGTTCTATCTCTAAAAGCTCTAAAAAGAGTTACTACCGCAGCCATACCAGTACCTGCACTGACAAACTGTAAAAACATCAACCAATATTGACCCAAATAACTCACCCCAGTTTCACCAGAGTAATGTTGTAAATTACAGTTCACAACAAAAGAGATTACCGTGTTGAATGCCAAATCTGCTGTCATGCTTGGATTTTGATCTGGATTTAAAGGTAAACTTCTTTGCGTCATCAGTACCAGCATTCCCACCAGAAACCAAATCATATTGATGGTGAGCATCGCAACCATATGCTGCTTCCAACTCATTTCAACTTTTGGGTCTATACCTGTTAGTTTATAAAATAATCTTTCAATCGGATTGAAAACGGGATCAAAGATTGTCTTATCTCCAGCAAATACTTTCGCAATATATTTTCCTAAAGGAATTGCTAAAGCGATCGTACCAAGAAACATGACGATTATGGCTATTATTTCTGTATTCATAATTAAATTTTAAATATTATTTCATTCACAGTTTGATTGTTAAAACTGCTCCGGCTTTAGTAATACATACACGATGTATGCAAACACGCCTACTGCTACTATGAGTAATGCTATCATCGTTTGCTATAATTTTAATTTTCCATTATCGTTTTGAGGTATTCCTTCCTCAATTCTTTTGGCAATATGGCCAGATGCTTTTTTAAACTTGCTGGACTTTCTTCTATGGACAGCTTAGTCAGAAATTCATTTTCGATCGCATTACGTGTATATTGGTTTCCTCCCTGATATATCAAATTCACCACTTTTGCAATTTCTTCGGCGTCTGCATACTCATATTCATTACCTGAGCTCATCTTTTTTAAGCATTGTTCGGCTAATTTTCCTAATATGATATAATCAGCTACGGTATGATCGCCTAATTCTTTATCTGAAATCCAATTACTGGATTCTGGTATCCATTCTTCTAGGGTACTTATCATTTTTGTTTTCATTCTATTATTTTTTCATTTGTTGATGACTGCTCGAGTAGTACATAATAGCTGCTATATATCAAGATTATCTACTTCGTGGCTTCACCTTAAATCTGATCAAAAAAGTCAATTGATTTAAAAAACAGTGCAAAACAAATTACACCAACAAGTGTCAATATTATGGCTATCATCTTTATTAATTTATGTGCTGAGAATATCTACAAATTTTACAAGTGCAAAAGTCACAATTGCGACAAAGGCAATTTTCAATAATCCGGACGTTATGCCGGATTTCCAGTACCTGTCGTACTGCCTGATTTTTTTCCATTTTGAATTTAACATGAGTATTCATTTTGGAAGTGCTGGATGCCAATTTTATTCCAACTCTGCCAAGAAACAGACAAAACACTACACAACAACTCATTATATTAAAAACAGAAATATTTACCAACAAAAAAGCCTATCATTTTGATACGCTCTTTATCATAATAGAAAGATTTTCTTCAAAAGATATCGTGTAAACTGCTGTAAGGTTATAAGGGATTCTGATACGTAAGTATTGCACGGTTCTACGGTATTGCTAGGGACCAACCTTGACATAGGGTATACCTGTAAGCAGCGTTCTAGCTTAGTATTAGCAGGGTGAGAGTGCTATATAAGGAGAACTTACTGTGGACTTATAGTGGACTCACCGTGGATACAATACCTATTTGGTACGACCTTTTTATCAATAAAGTCCCTATTACATGCTATTGGATCTTCAGTTTGTTTATTGCAAGAGCAGGAATAATAGTTTTGTTCAGTTTAAATAACAATTAAGAGATTACGGGGGAAACAGTCATCTCTGTATGGAATTCGTTAACAAAAGTTTGAAATATAATTATGAAAGTAATAACTAAACAGTCGTCCACGTGGGAAAATAACAATAAAGAGCATGAAGTCTCCGTAAGACCAGAAACCTCTAGCTCATGGTATTAATTTATACTCTTCGATCTTACGATAGAGTGTTGCAATACCAATTTCCAAAAGACGAGCAGCCTCTGCTTTGTTTCCTTGAGTATGATGTAGTACTTTTTGAATATGCACTTTTTCGACACTTGCCATGGAGAAGGCAGATAACATTTTTACACCTGAATCAACGGCTATACTAGCAAAAGGAAGCGTGTCAACACACAATACATCATTATCTGATAAAATCACACTACGTTCTATGCAATTTTTAAGTTCACGAATATTTCCTTTCCATTGATGGTTTTCCAATGCAGTAATATATTCAGGCGAGATTTGTAATTCTTTTCTCTTAGCACGCAAAGAAAAGATTTGTGTAAAATGATTTGCCAATAAATGAATATCTTGCTTACGTTCACGCAGTGCTGGCAAATAAATACTGAATACCGAAAGACGATAAAATAAGTCACTTCTGAAATGTTCATTTGCTATTTCTTCTTCCAAATTACGATTCGTAGCTGCAATAATACGAACATCTACACGTGTTACTTTTGTTTCTCCAATTTTTAAAAATTCGCCAGTTTCTAATACCCTTAAAATTTTGGCCTGCAATTCCACTGGCATTTCGCCGATTTCATCAAGAAAAATAGTGCCTTTATTTGCCTCTTCAAAAAGTCCTCTTTGATCTTTCATTGCACCGGTAAAAGAACCGGCCTTATGTCCAAATAATTCACTTTCCAATAGTTCTTTACTAAAAGCGGCACAATTAATGGCGACAAAATTAAACTTACTACGGTTACTTGCCTGATGTATCGCTTGTGCAAACACTTCTTTTCCAGTTCCTGTATCACCTGTTAATAACACTGTCGTATCAGTAACAGCAACTCTTTTTGCTAAATCAATTGCATTTAAGATTGATTTCGATTTTCCGACAATCTTGTCAAAGGAATAGCGGTCCCCTAGCTGTTCTTCGAGTTTTTGAACTCTTTTTGCCAATGCTACCTTTTCGCTTGCATTATTTACTAATGGAATAATCTTATTGTTATCGTCTCCTTTGGTAATATAATCAAAAGCTCCATTTTTAATTGCCTGTACGCCATCCGGAATATTTCCATATGCTGTCAACAAGATAATTTCAGTTAACGGGTACTTCTGTTTTATTACCTTGGTGCTATCTACACCACTTCCGTCGGGTAATTTAACATCACAGATTACAACATCAATATCTTGCTCTTCCAAGCGTTTCAATCCTTTCTTTAAATCTGAAGCTTGAAATACTTCAAAGCCTTCTAGAGTAATAATTCTAGCAAGTAGTGTACGAATCTTTTCTTCGTCGTCGATGATTAGGATAGTGCTCAATGATTAAAATTTAGATATCAAACTTAAGTAAATTTTAGGCGAAACTTATTATCTATATCAAATACAACTTGTACTTAACGACCAAAATGATCATAGTTATCAGTTGCAAACTTTTCAAAACGTGTTAACAGGGCAATATTATCACGTTCCAATTGCGTTAGCTCTTTTGTTACATCATTGGAAACTGGGACATACCAATCCACCGGATCAAAGAATTGACGCACATTAATTTTAGTAAAAGCATATCCATGACGTGCAAAAATAGTATTTCGAATAATCTCTAAATCCAACTTCTTCAAATTTTTTAAATCAGCTTCTGTGAGCTTTGTTTTTGACGCATTGAGCGTATATACAACAGGCGATGCTGCACGATATAAATCATTAATAAAGGTGTAAGTTGAATCTCCGTCTGCCATCGTCTTTGTTTCCTTTTTTGACGCATACCAGTCAATTAATGGTTCGCTATTTTCATCATTAGGTAACATGAGATTAGCATTATAAACGAACTGTTTTTTTATTAATTTGAAATTCCGTTTTTTCACATTTACACTTTGATCAAATGCTGTCCAAGATCCCTCTAAAGTATCTTTATTCAATTTGAATTCAAATCTTCCGTCAGATTTTTTATCTCCGGGCTCATCCAAGATAAAGGTGATCAAATTTCCATTTTCTTCTATTTTCCCTACCAAAGGTCTTAAATTTCCTTTAACCACATTTTGCGCAATGACTGTATCAGCTGTGATTCTTTTAATTGTCAAATTAATTTTAGGACTATAATCGAATTCCGCAGGAAATTCGCCTTGCTTTTCAAGAATTTCTTCCGAAACTTTTTCATCTACAGTAAAATCGCCTACCCAATTTCCATATAATTCTGGATGAATCTCATCTTCGACCATAGCTCCCGAAACTGATTGGTCTGAAGATTTTTTATCTGTTTTACTATTACAAGAGGTTAGCATGACGAATGCCAGTGCCATATAGAAAAGTCTTTTCATATTATTTATTACGGTTAATTATCCATTCTGCAATTAGTAGATTTGGAATCCAGCCTAACCAGGCCACCAATTGGTATAGGTCCATGGGATAGGGATGAAAGAAATAAACTAATACAAGTTTCCAATAGCGCAAAGTTAATGCCGAACATGTCAATGCAAAACTTCTGATCATAAATTTTTTATGCGCTTTAAAATCTCCCGTTTTTGCTTTTAGAACAGCTTGAAGTGTAAAGTAAAACCAAAATATTGCAAGTAAGGTAAAGGCAATCTGAGCAACTGGTCCACCGTTGGCTTGCATTGCGATTAAAAAACCAGAGGGTGCTGCAACAATTAAAATAGCACCAACATATAAATAACCAAATGCGATATGTAAACGTGGGTATGTTCTTAAAATGGTGCTACTAAATTGTGTAAATCCAGCTGGAAGCGCTAAAATTGCAAAAGTAACATGGGCATAAAACACATATCTGTACCAGAAGATCTCCGTTATTTCAGTCTGTTTAATCTGTAAAAAAGAAGTATCTAATTCAAAATTTCGATATTGCCAAATAATTTCTGCCATTAGGATACAGCTATAGCCAAACAGTAATAATAGTACTAAATTACCAATGATTTTTTTCCAACCCAAAGTCATCTCTTCCGATTTGATTTAATTAAGGTAATTTAAAAAATTACCTTAATTTTCAAAATTTCACTTAACAACCAATGGTAATGCCGTTCACAATAACCGCTTCTTTCTTTACGACCACGATACCATCACAAACAGCATAAGTCTCATAATCTCCATCTTTAAGATGCTTCCCTCCTTTTATACGAACATTATTACCAATACGACAGTTTTTATCTAGGATTGCATTTTCAATATAACATCGTTCACCGACGCCTACTGGCGGAGGTGCCTGCGTACTTCCTAATTCCAAAACTTCCTCCAGTTGTTCATAATAATCACTACCCATCATATAGGTGTTTTTAATCACTGTACCATGTCCTATACGGGAGCGAATACCAATGATTGAACGCTGAATTTTATCGCCATTAAGAATACATCCATCTGCAACAATTGTATTGTTTAATGTAGTTCCTGATATTTTAGAAGGAGGCAACATCCGTGCTCTTGTATAAACTGTTTCATTAAACAAATTAAAATCAGGGATATCATCGGTTAAACCAATATTTGCTTCAAAAAAAGAACTAATTGTACCAATGTCAGTCCAGTACCCATCAAATTGATAACTCAGTACATTTTTGGAATCTATACTTTCAGGAATGATTTCTTTCCCAAAATCCATACCTGGATTTTCTTTGAGTAAGGAGGCCAATACACCTTTTGAAAAAACATAAATCCCCATAGAAGCTAAATAATGTCTACCGCGCTTATCCATCTCTTCTGATACTTCGGACCCCCAGTTTAACAGTTCTTCTTTATTAGGCTTTTCTATAAAGGAGGTAATAACATTATTTTCATCCGATTTTAAAATTCCAAATCCTGTTGCATCTTTACCAGTGACAGGAATAGTTGCAATGGTGACATCTCCTTTGTTTTTAACATGAAAGTCGACTAATGCAGCATAATCCATTTGATACAATTGATCACCTGACAGAATAAGTACATAGTCATAATCGACATTCAGCAGATTTTTCTGTGTTCTCCTCACAGCATCAGCTGTTCCTTCGAACCACCGATCGCCTTCATTATTTTGATCTGCAGCTAATATATCTACAAATCCTTTACTAAAAATACTGAAATTATAAGCGTTTTTAATGTGCTTATTTAAAGATGCCGAATTATACTGTGTCAGAACAAAGATTTTATTATATCCGGAATTTAAGCAATTCGAAATCGGAATATCCACCAAACGGTATTTACCAGCAATTGGTACAGCTGGTTTTGAGCGCTGTTCGGTCAAGGGATACAAACGAGTACCTCGTCCACCCCCCAAAACAATAGAGACTACTTTGTGTGACATATTATTTCAATAATTTAGTGTACAAATCCAAATATTTTTGAGCTGACTTATTCCATGAAAAATCCAAATGCATTTCCCTTTGTCTAATTTCTGACAACAAATCGGCCTGATTAACTATTTCTAAAGTCCTTATCACACCCTGTACTGCATCTTCAACATGTGCTTCGGGAAATACGATACCGTATCCACCTGTCTCTTGCACGTCAATAACTGTATCTTTGAGCCCGCCAATACCTCTTACTACTGGAATTGTCCCATACTGTAGGGCATATAATTGGTTTAATCCACAAGGCTCCACTCTTGAGGGCATCAATAACAGATCTGTTGCTGCATATACTTGATGTGCAAGTGATTCATTATACCCAAAATAAACCGCAAGCTGTTTTGGGTATTTTTCTAAAACCTGTTGCAAAGCATCCTGAATATCTTGATCTCCTGAGCCTAAAATAAATATACTCATTTTGGATTTAATATTTCCCAATAGTTGATCAATTATTTCAGCTAATAAATCTGCTCCTTTTTCTATCGCAAATCGGCCTATAAATGACATTAATGGTAAAGAAGGATCTAATTTATACTGTTCACATAAGCTTTTTTTATTTTGTGATTTACCTTTTTCAACTGTATTAAGATTATAATTCGAATCAATTAAAGTATCTAACTGCGGATTCCAATAATCTGTATCGATCCCGTTAACAATGCCGTATCCTTTTTGCGATTCGGATGAAAACAAAGATTGTAGACCATTTGCTTCGATAAATAATTCTTTTAAATATCCTTCTGAAACCGTAGAAAATGCATCGCAACATTTAACCGCTGCTGCCATGGGATTAATTACACCATCCCAATCAAGCAATCCCCATTGCCAAGTATCGAAACTTGGCAATAAAATACCTTTACTCCAATTCATCCAGCCTTGATACTGTCCATTGTGAACTGTAAAAAGTGTTTTAACATGCGAAAACTGTTGAAATTCATAACTGTATTTCAATAAAAAAGGAACCAATCCGACATGATGATCATGACAATTGATCAAATCGGGTTGTATGCCATCTGCTTTTAACCAATGTAAAAAAGCATGTTGAAATGACAGCCATTGCTCAGATTCATCAGGGTAACAGTATACTTCCTCACGATCTAATTTACCGGGTATGCGAATGAGATATAATGGAAATCCGAGCAGATCATTTGCTTCCTTCAAAATTTCATAATGCAATAATTCCGATCCTTGATAGAAAGCTCCGGAGGCAATATGATCAAACTTATTTTCTTGTGTAAATTTTCGATTGTACCAAGGCATAACAACGGATGCGTCAACACCAAGTTTACGCTGATATTTAGGTAAAGCTCCCAATACGTCTGCCAGTCCGCCTACCTTTGCTACCGGAAAACATTCAACACTTAAATGTATTACTTTCATTATGCTTTTCGTTTTAATATTATACCTCCTAAAGGTGGTAAAGTTATCGTTATCGATTGCTCAAAACCCATCCAGTGAATATGTGTTGAATTGTAAGCTTCGCCGATCAGTCCACTCCCATTAAATTCTAATTGATCTGAATTCAAAATTTCTTCCCATACGCCATTTTTTGGTATACCTATCCTAAATTCTTTTCTAACAACTGGGGTTAGATTTAATATGACTAATAAGTTGTCTTTTTCTTCATATCCCTTGCGTAAATACGCGTACACGCTATTGGTATAATCTCCTTGTTCTACCCATTGAAACCCATCGCCTACAAAAGCTTTCTGATAAAGTGCTGGTTGACTTTTGTACACACGATTTAAGGCGGTAACAAATCTAAGCATACCTTTATGTGGCGAATAATCCAGTAAGTGCCAATCCAAAGATTTGTTTTCATTCCACTCTGCTGTTTGTGCAAATTCATCACCCATAAATAACAGTTTCGTCCCGGTTAATGTAAACATATACAAATAAAGTGCTCTTAAATTTGCGAATTTTTGCCATTCATCACCCGGCATCTTATACAAAAGAGATTTTTTTCCATGCACAACTTCGTCATGAGATAAGGGCAACATAAAATTTTCATGATATGCATACACAGTTGCAAAAGTCAATTTGTGATGATGATATCGGCGATTAATAGGATCTTCTTTGAAATAATCTAACGTATCATGCATCCAACCCATCATCCATTTCATGCCAAAACCTAATCCTCCTACAGATGTTGGCTTACTTACACCAGGCCAAGATGTTGATTCCTCTGCGATGGTATGAACATCTGGGAAATGATGATAAACAGCTTCGTTAAATTCTTTTAAAAACTCTACAGCTTCCAAATTTTCTCTTCCTCCAAATTTATTGGGTTCCCACTCGCCTTCATTACGCGAATAATCAAGATAAAGCATGGAAGCAACGGCATCCACACGCAAACCATCCACATGATACCGGTCCAACCAAAAGAGCGCATTACTAATGAGGAATGATCGCACTTCGTTTCGACCATAATTAAAGATATATGATTTCCAATCTGGATGAAATCCCTTCCTTATATCTTCGTGCTCGTAAAGGAAACTACCATCGAAACGATATAATCCATGAGCGTCACCAGGATAATGTGAAGGTACCCAATCTAAAATTACACCAATATTATGCTTATGTAAAGATTCGATCAAATACATTAAATCTTGTGGTCCCCCATAGCGTGAAGATGCAGCAAAATAACCCGCAATCTGATAACCCCAAGATGGATAAAAGGGGTGTTCCATAACAGGAAGAAACTCGACATGTGTAAATCCTGTTTCTATTATATAGGGAACTAATCGATCTGCAATTTCGCGATAGGAAAGCAAGCGATCGGGATCTGAAGGATCACGTTGCCAGGAACCCAAGTGTATTTCATACACCGACATAGGTTTATCCAAACTATTAAATTGAGCTCTTTGTGACATCCAGTTTTTGTCCTCCCACTCATACCAAGTTGTACCGACAATTGACGCAGTTTGTGGTGGTAACTCACTAATCAACGCAAAAGGATCAGCTTTTTCCAATTGCTCTCCTGACATTGAATTAATATGGTATTTATATACTTCTCCTATTCCAATATTTGGAATAAATCCCTCCCAGATACCACTTCCGTCCCAACGCACATGCAAAAGGTGTGTATAAGGATTCCAACCATTGAAATTTCCAATCACGGAAACTTGACTTGCATAAGGTGCCCAAACGGCAAAATAAACTCCTGATTGACCGCTATACTCAACAACATGAGATCCAAATTTCTCATATAATTTGTAATGTCTTCCAGCTCTAAATAATGATATGTCGAATGCTGTAAGTAACGAAAATACTTCTACTGGTTGACCCATGATCAGATTAGGTGTTAGGTTTAATAATCGTAAATTATGTTATAATTAAGTTTCTGAAATCTTTTTCTACTTGGATGTAATCATTGCCTGATTCATCTTTTAACAAGTTGAGTTCAACACCATCTGCCTTAACTGTTCTTACTTCAAATGGAATGCCGATCAGATAAATTTTGTAATCATCAAACCTTTCATTGTAAAGTCCTTCCACTTGTTGCAGTATCACTAAGCTATTATCTGTCCCTTCTAAAAGGAAGTGTTTTTCAGCATAGACACTTTGTTCATAAGCAAAGGTATCGCCATGATCAGCATAGGTATAAGAGTCAAACTTACCTCTACTGAAATAAACATTCAATTTCAATGCATCAATTTTTTGCTGAAATGTATATTGCATGACGGGATATTCAGGAATTATACTTCCTCCTTTTACAAAAATTGGCATTTCATCTAGGGGAGTATCAATAGTATGTTCCTGTAAACCTACATATTTCTGTAAATTGAAATAATAATACCATTCTCCTTCTGGAAGATAAACCACTTTATTTTTTTGTCCCGGATTAAGAACAGGTGAGACTAAAATTTTATCTCCGAAACAAAACTCTTCCTCTCGTATTAAATTTTTAGGGATATGTTGTTCCACCAAGGAAATCGGTCTTAAAATAGGTTCTCCATAACGATGTTGTTGCCAAAAAATGGTATAGATATAAGGTAGTAATTTATACCTCATTTCAATAAATTTCTTACATATTGCTTCCCATTCGGGACCAAAACTCCATGGTTCACGGTCGCGGGTATCACCTGCGGAATGTACGCGCATGAATGGAGAAAAGACGCCAAATTGCATCCAACGTGTAAACAATTCTCCATCCGGTTCTCCTGTAAATCCTCCAATATCGGTTCCGCAAAAAGAAAGTCCCGAAACGGATAATCTTTGCAACTGCAGAAGACCAATACGAAGATGTTCCCATGTTGCAATATTATCTCCGGTCCATACCGAAGAAAAACGCTGTGTACCCGAATACGCTGCTCTCGTGATAGTAAAAGGTCTTTTATTTTTATATAGCTTTTTTAAACCATCATACGTAGCACGTACCATCTGCATGCCATATATATTGTGCGCTTTCCTGTGGGAACCTCGATAGCCATCATAGTTATGTCTTACGTCATCCGGAAATGTACCTCTTCCAAAAACAGCAGGTTCATTCATATCGTTCCAAAATCCAGCAACTCCGTCATCAACCAAGCCTTTGTATAAAGTACCCCACCATTCCCTTACAGTTGGATTTGTAAAATCGGGAAACTGACATCTTCCCGGCCACACAAAACCTTCCATAAAATAATCATCACCTCGACGACAGAAATACCTATTTTGCTGTCCTTCCTTGAACACCCAATAATTTTCATCAACCTTAATACCAGGATCTATCATAACCACTGTTTTAAAGCCATTGGCAGCTAAATCTGATATCATTTTTTTAGGATCCGGAAAATATTTTTTGTCCCAGGTGAAACAGCGATAGCCATCCATATAATCGATATCGAGGTAAATAGCATCGCAAGGGATTTCTCTTTTTCTAAATTCTGCTGTTATATCTCTTACATTCTGCTCAGGATAATAACTCCATCGACATTGATGGTAACCAATCCCCCATAATGGAGGCATATAATGGGTTCCAGTGATACTATGATAACGTTTTACCACATCGATCATATTTGGGCCATGAATATAATAATATTGCATCTCACCGCCTTCGGACCAGAAGCTTGTACGTTGTTTATTTTCTGAAGCAAAATCGAAGAATGTTCTGAATGTATTATCAAAGAAAATACCGTAGGCTTCTCCACCAGTCACTCCGATATAAAATGGAATTGTTTTATAAAGGGGATCTTGATTAAAAGCATAGCCGTAGGTATCCGAATTCCAGTTTTTAAATCGTTTACCTCGAAGATTTAAATTGGTGGCTTTGTCTCCCAAGCCGAAGAAAGCTTCATCTTCATGTGCCTTTTTACTGCAATATACATAATAACCGCCAAAGTCTGGATTTTCCTCCCAATGCATTGGTTTATCATCGGTATTGAATACTTTACCTGAAAAATCTTGAAATGAAACCAAAAAATCTGCTTTACGGATAGCGCAGATCACTTTATTTGTTTTGACGTAATAACTTGTTTCATCTTCATCTACAGAAAACGATACTGCGTGCTGATCTGTATCGATAACAGCATAAGAAAAGTCATCTAAAAAAGATCCTTGAGGAGCCAAACGAACGCGAATAATTTCATCAGAAACTATTCGAATTTCCACTTTAGCAATACCATCTGTAAAATAAAATGTATTCCGATCCTTAGAGCATGCTCTTACTCTAGCCAGGTATTTTTTCTCTATAGTAGGAAGGTCTAATACAGGATTATTAACATGATGTACATTATCTTCAGACGAGTTTGCATCTAACAGATCATTTGCAATTTCCTCTTTTTTTATCGAGTCTCCCATAGTATTTATCTTTAAATAATTTAATCAGTTTAAGCTGAACTTAAATTACGATAAATAATACAAAAACTCGCTACATCATGTGGTAAAGAATAAACTTAATTTCATTTTATAGCTTATTTGCTACGGATTGCTTCCACCGGATCTAATCTAGAAGCCATTAAAGCCGGAACAATACCTGATATCAAACCAATTAACGTCGAAATAAAGACCGTCAAGAGTACCATCTTTATACTCACGACAATTGCTAACCCAGTACCAATTTTAACCAATAATGTGATCAGAAACACGATAGATAAGCCAATAGCACCACCTAAAAGACAGAGCACAATTGATTCGATCAAAAATTGAGACAATATAAAAAAGTTCTTAGCTCCTAATGCCTTTTGAATACCAATAATATGTGTACGTTCTTTGACACTCACAAACATAATATTGGCTATACCGAATCCGCCTACCAATATGGAGAAGATTCCAATACAGAAACCGGCTAGATTTACAATGCCAAACATTTTATCCAGTTGTGAAGTTATCATGGTTGTTTGATTAATTGAAAAATCGTCCTCTCGTTGTGGAGAAATGCGGTGAATTGAACGCATTAAAACTTTAATTTCACTTTCAGCTTCTGCTAAAGAATACTTTGACATCACTCGAACAGCAATACTTGGTGAAAAATTATCGTAATTAACTAGATTTCGAGCAAGCTCAAAGGGAATAAATGCACTATTATCAGGAGAAGTGTTGATTAGAACTCCTTCCCCTTCCTTCTTTAATACACCAATTACCTGTACCTTCCTTCCCAGCATGTTGACATATTTTCCCAGAGGATCACTATTTGGGAAAAGTCCCTCTGCGATGACAGCACCTAAAACAGTCACTAATGACCCTGCACGGGTTTCGCTTTCGACAAAATATCTACCTTTTTCAACATTCAAATTCTGAATACTGTACTGATCCTGTGTACCTGCTGAAATAGACACTCCTGAGGCGTTATTATTTTTATATTTAATCGTAGAATTACCGATATCAATCATATAGGCAATTTTATCTGCTGTCGTTATACGTTCTTTCAGCATTAAATAATCCTCGTACTTTGGTTCTGGTCTATTGAGATATTTCCACCAAGGGAAATCGGGACCTCCAGTCCAAGGCCATTTCTGAACATATAATGTATTTGATCCTATTTTTTTAACAGAATCTTCAATATTATTTCGTAATGTATCAACGGCTGAAAAAACACCAATAATCGTTAAAATACCTATTGTCACCCCTAATAAGGACAATAAAGTACGTGTGCGGTTATCTTTTAGCGCCGACAGTGCGAATTTTGCACTTTCCTTAATGAGACCTATTGCTAGCATATTCAGGTTCTAAATTACAATTAAGTTTTGATTTTATGTCAAAATCAATTCATTAATCAATTTAATCCAGAAAGAAACTCCCTTTTAACTAAAAAATTGACTACCTTTGTATGCTTATTTATGTTCCAATAAGTCTGTTATAGGGAACTTAAATACATATAAAAGGCAATCATTTAAAATATCAATATTAAAGATGAAGTTATCTCAATTTAAATTCAACTTACCAGAGTCTCTTTTGGCGTCTGAACCAACTGAAAATCGTGACGAATCACGCTTAATGGTTTTACACCGTGATACTGGTAAAATTGAGCATAAAATTTTTAAAGATGTATTAGATTATTTTGATGACAAAGATGTCATGATTTTAAATAATACAAAAGTTTTTCCGGCGCGTCTATATGGCAATAAAGAAAAAACTGGTGCTACAATCGAAGTTTTCTTGTTACGTGAATTAAACAAAGAACTTCGTTTATGGGATGTATTGGTTGATCCAGCTCGAAAAATCCGTGTAGGAAATAAACTTTACTTTGGAGATGATGATTTATTAGTTGCTGAAGTTGTTGACAACACGACTTCACGTGGACGTACAATCCGTTTCTTATTTGATGGAACTGATGAAGAATTCCGTCGTAATATTGAGATTTTGGGTGAAACTCCACTTCCAAAATACATTACTCGTAAAGCAACACCTGAGGATAAATTTCGTTATCAAACAATTTATGCTAAAAATGAAGGAGCTGTTGCAGCACCAACTGCAGGTCTTCACTTCTCTCGCGAGTTGATGAAACGTTTGGAACTAAAAGGTGTTGATTTTGCTGAAGTAACTTTACATGTTGGATTGGGAACTTTCAGAACGGTTGAAGTTGAAGATTTAACAAAACACAAAATGGATTCTGAGCAGTTTATCATCACTGAAGAAGCTGCTAAAACAGTAAATAAAGCTATTGACTTAAAAAGAAGAGTTTGTGCCGTAGGAACGACTTCAATGCGCGCAATCGAATCGGCTGTTTCTGCTGATCGTCACTTAAAACCAGCGAACGATTGGACGAGTAAATTTATTTATCCGCCATACGATTTCAGTATTGCAAACTCAATGATTACGAATTTCCATACTCCAGAATCTACTTTATTAGTAATGATTGCTGCTTTTGGTGGTTACGAACACGTTATGAATGCTTATGAACAAGCGGTTAAAGAAAAATACAGATTTTACAGTTATGGCGATGCCATGTTGATTATCTAATCGACAATTAAAAAATATAGACGTGGATAAATAGTATATTTATCCACGTTTTTTGTTTTCAATCCTTTTATATTCATCATAACCCATGATCGATCAAAGCTTTGTTTTAATAGTTGCGGCTGGCAAAGGTAGTCGTATGCAGTCAGATTTACCGAAACAATATCTATTGATGAACGGGAAACCAGTCTTGATGCATACGATAGAGAAGTTCTATACAAGTACCAAACAACCCCATATCATCATAGCGATTGATCCAGCAATGGAGTATTTTTGGAAATCTCTTTGTCAAGAATACAAGTTCACTATTCCTCATGATATTACTTATGGAGGAGAAACCAGATTTCAGACGGTCAAAAATGGAATTGCATTTATCAAAAAAAAGCAACTAAATTTACAGGAAATTGCTATCGCTGTACATGACGCGGCGAGACCTTTAATAGCCACCAATACAATTGATCTGGCCTTTGAACAAGTGAAGGTTTCTAAAGCGGTAATCGTTGCTCGTTCGTGTACTGATTCTGTTCGTATGACGACAGCAGATACCAACTATGCAATTGATCGTAATCATATTTGGCTTGTACAGACACCTCAGATTTTTGAAGGAGGTTTATTAGAAACAGCTTATGAACAGGATGAAGAGGCGACTTTTACAGATGATGCTTCCGTTGTGGAAAGATTAGGTATACCTATTCATATTGTGATTGGTGATTATAAAAACATTAAGATAACTTATCCTGAGGATCTGGTAATTGCACAGATCTACTCAAAAGTATAGAAGTGTATAATTACACCCTGATCTCAAGTTGATCGTAAGCTAAAGTAATATTTGCAGGAAGTTCCTTCACAACATCTTTATGCAGCCCCATTCGATGACCAATATGTGTTAGATAAGTTTGTTCAGCTCCTATTTCTTGAGCAAAAGCTACAGCTTCATCCAAAGTCATATGCGAAACATGGCTTTCTTTTTGTAAAGCATTTATAACTAAAACTTTCAATCCCTGAAGTTTTTCTTTTGTTAAATCGGATACGGTCTTTGCATCTGTAATATACGCAAAATCGTCTATTCTGAAACCTAATACAGGCATTTGATAATGCATCACTTCCAAAGGAAGAATTTCCTTTCCAAACAATTGAAATGGTTTTAATGCTTCAATTTCCACTAATTCTAAACGCGGTATCCCAGGGTATTTTACTCCAGAAAAAGCATAGTAAAATTCTCTTCTTAACGCATCATGAAGAACATCTGTACCATAAATATCTATGGAAGACTGTTGCTTAAAATTAAATGCTCTAACATCATCAAGACCTGCGATATGATCTTTATGTGAATGTGTCATTAATACCGCATCCATATGCATCACATGCTCGCGTAGCATTTGATATCTAAAATCTGGCCCCGTATCTACGACAATGTTTCTATCGTCATAACTAATCAAAATAGAGGAACGAAGACGTTTATCAAAATGACTATTTGATAAACAAACAGCACATTGACAAGCGATCACAGGTACACCCTGCGAAGTTCCAGTTCCTAAAAATTTGACTATCAACGTTTTGATTTTAGTTTAGTAATTTGTGTATAAATAGTAAGGTGCTTCTCATTAACGCGTGATTGATCGATGTCGATTTCAGTTAAAATAGCCATCAAGGACTGAATTTTCATCTCTAAATTAGAAAACTTATTCACGACAACTACAAGTGAACTCTGTAACACACACGCTCCTGTCTTAAAAGTCCCTTTCTCGTACCTCACCCTATATCCCTGATCCTTAAAAAGTTCTTCGATCTTATCTAAACTTCCTTGTGTATATGCTACCAATTTTTCCCTTATTTATGCTTGTGCCTATATTCAAACTTAGATAAATTTGCTCAGATTTGCAATACAATTACCTCCAATTGAACAGGAAATGTACAGGTTGCAAAGCACTTTTATCATTGTTGATTGCCTATACAATTCTGATTTTTCTGATAAATCTGGCTGGAAATAATTAGCAATCAGTCCCTAAATAATTGTATATGAAACGCTTTATACATTAAATTTTAAAGATTACTTCGCCAATCGAATTATTTCTTCACCAAAGATATCCCAGCTATATTTTTTCTTTTCCTCTTTCATATTTTCACGAAAGACACTTCCTTTATTTTGATTATAAAAAGATGCTATTCCTTTTGCAATTTCTGCTATATTAGGTTCGACAACGGTACCAACGAGTCCATCGTGCACCAGTTCTGGCAGTCCGCCTACTCGAGTAACGATCATAGGAAGATCAAAGTGATAGGCTACTTGGGTAATACCGCTTTGTGTGGCAGTTCTATATGGTAATACGACAACATCGGCTGCACAGAAATATTTACCAACTTCATCATTCGGAATAAAGGAAGTGTGGAGATAAATACGGTCTTGCAAACCGTATTTTTGAATTAGTGACTGGTAAAGATCCTCATCTCCATAAAACTCTCCAGCTAACAATAATTTTACATTTAACTCCTGAAGTTCTACTTTTCCTAACGCTTCCAAAAGCATATCCAATCCTTTATACTGGCGTATAAAACCAAAAAACAAGACAACTTTGTCTTCCACTGGTATCTTCAGCGCTGCTCTAGCTTGTTCTAGACTAATGCTAGGACCATAGTTATCGTATAAAGGATGTGGTGTATAAGTTGCAGGTATCTTAGAATTGATCTCTTTTAAATCATCCAAAACACTTCTACTCATCGTAACGCAACCATCAACAGCATTTAAGAAGTATTTCGCTAATATTTGATCTCCAATCCGATGTTCATGTGGAATGATATTATCAGCAATACATACTACTTTTGTGTGTTTGTTTTGACGTACAATTCTTTGAATCGTTCCAAGGCAGGGCCCAAAGAAAGGCATCCAGAAGCGCACGATTAAGAGATCATAATTTGCTTTCTTTAGTTCTAGTCCTATTTTAATCCAGTTAAAAGGATTGACAGAATTCACCTTTGAAAAAATTCGTAATCCATTTGGTGCGGACTCATCTGAAAATTGCGATTTACCAGGAAATAAAAAATTTGGATACTGGAGTGAAAAAGAATAAATATCCACTTCATGTCCCAATTGCTGATAATGCTCGGCCAATCGTTCATTAAATGAAGCTATCCCCCCTCCTCTTAATGGATATGCAGATCCTAAGATAACAATGCGCATTTCTATTAATTATATTACTTTCTCGATCTGATAATTATTACGATCTGTACTGTTTCTCGAAACCAATTCTGCCAAAAAACCGGTTAGAAACAATTGTGAACCAATGATAATCGCTGTCAGTGATAAAAAAAACATCGGCTGATCTGTGACATCTCTAAATGGTGTCCCAGCGGCGATACTCATCAATTTGTGACAGATCAAGTATAAAGTAATAATAAGACCTACTAAAAAACTCACTACACCCATTACACCAAAGAAGTGCATAGGACGTTTAGCAAATTTTCCAACAAAAAATATGGATAATAAATCAAGAAAACCCTTTACAAAACGACCTGCACCAAATTTGGTTGTACCGTATTTTCTTGGATAATGCTGTACAACCTGTTCTTGAATATTGGTAAAACCTGCCCATTTCGCTATAACAGGAATGTAACGATGCATTTCTCCATACACTTCAATGTTTTTAACAACATCTTTACGATATGCTTTCAATCCACAATTAAAATCATGCAAATTATTAATTCCCGACATACCTCTTGTCACAGCATTGAACAGTTTAGTAGGTAATGTCTTTGTAAGTGGATCATAGCGTTTCTGTTTCCATCCAGAAACTAGATCTGCCCCTTTATTCATTATACGATCATACAATTCCGGAATTTCATCAGGACTATCCTGTAAATCGGCATCCATTGTAATTACCACATCACCTTGAGCTGCTGCAAAGCCAACATTTAAAGCAGCAGATTTACCGTAATTACGTCTAAATTTTATTGCTGAAATATTGTTATTACTCTTTTTTAATTCTTCAATTATAGCCCATGATTTATCCTTGCTTCCGTCATCAACTAAAATAATTTCATAAGAAAACTGGTGTTTAGCCATCACACGGTCTATCCATGAGGTTAGCTCTGGTAAAGATTCTTCTTCATTAAGAAGGGGAACAACAACTGAAATATCCATATGTACGTTGATCATTGTCAATATATTTGCTTTATAAACAAGTTAAGGTATCGTCATTCTGACAACACCTTAACGTAATGATTTTTTAAAATTTATCCTTTTTAAACAGCAGGATTACTGCTAGCTTTTTGACCATTTTTTGTCAAAGCAGCTAACATTAGGGCAAACAAAAAATAAGGAAGTAAGGTGATAATAAAACCTTTTGCACGAGCGCCCAAAGTCATGTTTGCAACCGATTCATTATCTTTCTCCATTTGTTCAATGCTTACATCTATTGTTTTTTGCTTTTCTTCTTCACTGGCAAAACCTGTACTTCTTTCCATACTTTCAATCCGAGCATTCATCATTACATGAAAATTTTCTTCCTGAAGAGTTGGTTCTACATATTTTAAATAGGTAAAGGTACTTACTGAAGCGACTAAATGATTAATTACAAGCATGATGTAAATACATTTCAACGCCTTACTAAAGTCCCAGATACCTCCCATTTTTTTTCGTAACGCAAAGGTTATTAAAACCGTCACACCTAAAAATAAAATAAAATTAAAAAATGGATTGCTGTACTGCAATAAGGCTGATCCTTCTAATGGCTTTACTACATAAATGGAACATAATCCTAAGAAAAATGAAATCACCCCCAAGCCAAAACCATATAGGATACTTGTAATCTTACTATTTTTGTCAACACCAACTTCCATTAGCCCTTGTAAAAGTTAGTAATAATTTGATAAAGAGCTGCATCGAAAGCTTTGTTTTCGCTGTGAGATTCATACTCTTCAAACTGCGCATCTTTAGGGTTAATCTCACTGAAGAAACTTATGATTGCATAAAATAGCTCATAAACCTCACTTGATGGATTGATTGTTTTTGCAGTTTTTGCAATTTCTGCATATGTACTTTCTACTAAAATTTGATTGGCAATGATATCTTCATAAATCTCATGCTCATCTTGAAACTCATCTTCATCAACCAATAAAAACTCCTTCAAGTAATCATCTAAATCAGGATCAATCTCATCATCTTTACATTCACGTAAGTATAAAAATATATTCAATAGTTCTGTACCGCGATCTATTGTTTCATCTTCGATTTTCTCCCATTCTTCAGACTCCAAATAATCTTCTTCTAATTTTTGAATATCAATAGAAAAAAAGTTCATCAATAACAGATCGACATATACTTCTCTTAACTCATCAAATAGTGGATAGTCATCAAAAGCTTCATCCAATAAAGCCAATTTATCGATATATTTTCCATCGGTATCAAAAACATGCTCAACTTTTGTTAAAAATTCTGATTTTGTTTCGATGTTATCTACTCTACCGTAGGTATTAATCCCTGCAGCAACAGCCGCTTTAATATTCGCTTCCATTATTAAGCATTTTTTATGATTTGACCATTATTGATCACTAATTTAACTTTCCCTTTTAACTCTTTTCCGAACAAAGGACTATTTCTAGATTTGGATCTGTTTGATTCTTGATCAAAAATCCAATTTTCATTCATACTGAATAGCACCAAATTGGCCACTTCACCCTCTTTTATTTCAGGCAAAGTTAATCCAACTACCCGTCGTGAATTTACAGCTAATTTTTCAACTATCTGTTGTTCGTTTAATCCTGCTTTGATTAAAAGAGGTAAAACAGTCTGTAAACCAATTATACCATTTTTTGCGATATGAAATTCAACATTTTTAAATTCAATTTCATGCGGAGTATGTTGTGAAACAACAGCATCAATAACACCATCCTTCAATCCTTTTATTAACGCTTTTGCATCGGATTTGGTACGCAACGGGGGACTTACTTTATAATTACTATCAAAATCAACAATTTCATCGTCAGTAAAAACCAATTGATGTGCGGCAACATCACAGGTAACCTGAATTCCTTTTGCTTTTGCCTTTTTTATCAAATCTACCGCTTCGGCTGTACTTATCGTAGTAAAGTGAATAGGTGACTCGGCATATTCAGCTAGATAAAGGTCACGAGAAACCATCAAAGACTCTGCAAGATTAGGAATACCTTTCATACCTAAATAAGTACTCATCACCCCTTCGTTCATTTTATTACCTCCCGCCATTGAAGCATCTTCTGGATGAGCAATGATTAAGCCTCCAAATCCGCGCGCATATAATAATGCACGGCTCATTAAACCAGCATGCTGCATACTTTTATTACCATCACTAAAAGCAATGGCACCAGTCTGTTTCATATCATACAACTCAGCCATTTCATGACCTTCGCGATTTTTACTCACTGCTCCGATCGGTAAAATATCTACCAAATTACCTTTTGCAATATTGACAATTAAAGCGACTTCAGCCCTGCTTTGGATTGCCGGTTGCGTATTGGGCATCACAGCAACAGCAGTGTACCCTCCAGCGGCGGCAGCTGCCGATCCAGAAGTAATATCTTCTTTGGTTTCCAAACCTGGCTCACCAAAATTAGCATTTAGGTCAAAGAAACCTATAGAAAGGATATTTCCTGAACCATCGAATATTTCTATATTTTTATCAGCGACTTCAATGGAATTTGCAATTTTGGAAATCTTTCCTTTTTCAATGAATACATCAACCACCTGTTGATCAAATTCATTTCCCGGCAAAACCACTTTGACAGAAGTAATTAATACGCTTTTCATATGCTTAAGAAGTTGAAATTTATTGGATTTGAATAGTAAGTACGCGCAATTTTAAAGCACACTAATACTCTTTCCTTAGTAGAATTCAATAAAAATAGCGAGTTTTCTCTTTGAAAATTAGAGGAAGGATTATTTTTAATACGTGTAGCTTTAGACTGCTTCATTTCAAAAAACAAAGTTACAAAATACTATCGATTCTCCATTGAATTTTAGAAAATATTCACGTAGCTATCGCTATTCTGTTCCCCACTGATAATGATTAAAATTAAAACCAGCCAGACTCAACACCCGATCCACGACTGTACCTGCCAATTCATCAAAAGTTTTTGGCAAACTGTAAAACGACGGTGATGCCGGGCAGATAATACCACCTGCATCAGTAACAACTTTCATATTTTGAATATGAATATGACTTAAAGGTGTTTCTCTAGTTACTAAAATTAATTTTCTACGTTCTTTCAATATGACATCAGCTGCCCTTGTTGTTAAATCAGAAGAGATACCATGCGCGATACGTGCTAAAGTCCCCATTGAACAAGGACAGATAATCATCGTGTCAAATCGTGCAGATCCCGAAGCAAATGGCGCAAAAAAATCATTTTTACTGTAAAACTGGAAAGGGAATTGTTCATAATCTTTATTTTGCAACTCCTCCTGCCACACAACTTTGGCATTGTCTGACATTACTACTCCCACTTCACTGATCTGATCTTTTAATTCCATCAGTCGATTTAGCAGAACCTTAGCATAGATGGAACCGCTTGCTCCTGTTATTGCTACTACAATTTTTCTAGACATAATTTCCTTTTAATAAAACAAAGCTATAAAAAAGGGTCGAATAAGGAATATTCGACCCTACATCTACCTATGAAAAACAAACCCTTGGGAGGGGCGTATACAAATATACCATAAGTGTGAATATTTTAAAGGATTTTTTAAAAAAAAGAATAATTGTTACAACTATATTCCTAAAAATAATTAAAAACACCTTATTCATTACCTAAAAGCCTGATAAATTAAAACTTAACAAGGTTATCTACATGCACAACCAATGATTATTAATAAAAAATAATCTGTACATTTCTTTTATAAATCCAGATTTTCATCACTTTTTTTTTCTATTTTAGTTACCGTTAAGATCGTATAATACTAGAAAATGAGTTTAAGTATATTAGAACAATACATCGAATCTGGAAATAGTAGAGATTTAGATTTGCTTTTAACAAGCAACCCAGCCTTAATCTTAGAAGAAACAAGTCACGGCATTTCGCCTTTATTACTAGCTTGCTATTTTCATAAACCTCAAATTATCCGCGTTCTTCTTCAGCACAATCAAGGCTTAAATATTCATGAAGCAGTGGCTGCCGGCTTGGATAATTATATTGAAGCGATGATTAAACAGTTACCTTCAGTTGTTAATGAGGTCTCCACACATGGTTATTCTGCCCTCGCTTTAGCGACCCATTTTAATAAAGAAGATGTTGTTCGTCTATTACTTGCACATAAAGCCAATCCTGATATCCCTACCCAAAATGAGGAACATCTCTACCCGCTTCACATTGCTCTTCTAAATAAAAACACGGCAATTACAAAGCTACTTATTGAAGCTGGAGCAAATGTTAACAACAGACAGCAAACAGGTCTTACCCCATTGCATTTAGCAGCACAACAAGGAAATATTGAAATTATCGTTTTACTCCTTGAACATGGAGCTATTATTGAATTAAAGAACTCCAATAACAAAACAGCATCAGATCTCGCTGCCTCAAAAGGCTACAGTGATATTGCAACAATACTTAAGGATATGTAAACTAACGCCGGAGCAATTCTAAGCCAATCCCACAACGTAAGCATTGTTTTGAATCGCAATACTTCCTTTTTATATGCAACAAACCTTGTGAATGTGCCGCATGCCACGCATTAACCCCTATATCTTCAAATTTTTGAATAATATTATTTCTTTCAGTTGGTAATTCTTCTAGCCATCGCATTGCCTTTTCTTTCAAATCTTCCAGCTTAAAGTAAGCCCCATAAGAAAATGTTAATGCAATAAATGCATTAATAATCAAGCTATTTTGACTCATTTCACTTAAACTATGATCACTAGTCGCTAAGGATTGCTTCGCAAAACTAAAATGAGTCTTCCAGTAATGAGTAACCCTTATATTATTAAGTAGCGATCTAAATTCACTTAAATTTTCAATCGCTAAGATTCCTTGTAGACGAACACTTTCATTTTGTAACAAACTGGCTAATTGAGCTATTCGAATAGTGGGAAAATTGTGAGGTCGCATCCGTGAAAAAAGCAGTGGAAAATGAGTTTCTTTTAAGGAATAGGCTTTTTTAAGATAAAGATATTCCTTTTGTAATTGTAGAGGATATGCTTCGTCAAAAGTAGAATTTAAAAAACCCGCCTGACCAAAAATCATAGCTTCCAATTTACTGATATCTGTCCTATATTTCAGCAATAATAAATTTGACAATTGCTCGCCTAAAGCCTGAAAAGCTTCTGCATTTACTTTAAATCCGAAACTTCGAAACAGCCATATGAAAAATATTTTCTCCCAATCTCCATCAAATTTTTGCAGTAATTCAAGTATCAGTCTTGACTTATCTTCCATTCTTTCTACTGCCATACGCTCCACCCAGCTCTCCACTTTAAAACTATCTAAATGAAGTATCTGACTTTCACAGGGAATCCAACGTTGCCCATCCATTAAACGCTGATATTGTCTCAGTAATTCTTCAGAAACATAATCCGACAGCCTGAGTGTTGGAACAAGGGAGCCATCTTCATGAAACACTTCTTGATCATGATCCCACACAACATGTAAAATTACATTTGCATATTTTGCATCTTTTTGATGTCCATGTAGAAACCAATCTGATGATCTGACATGAATCTCCACATTACCTGTCCACAACTCACTTCCGATACGGGTTTTTGAAAACAAGAAATCTGGTCCTGCATTGTCATTATGTTCACCTACATGTAAAACTTGGATGGATTCGCCATTTACGGTTTTTAATTGATCTGTGTGATACAGACGCAACCTCCATATGAATTGCAAAAGATCTTCAGGAATAGCCATAACCTAAAGATAATCAAATAATTTAAAGTTTATATATTTACGATAATTTCCAATTGATCATCCGAAATTTTCATAATTTCTTTCAATTCACCTTTTACCTGCGGGGCTTTTATCCCGCCATCCAAAGTACGTTTACTTTTAAAAACCCTAGCCTCATCCCACAGATTAGCTTCAATAAATAGGGACAATGTCTTTGCTCCACCCTCAATAATAATAGATTGCACATCCATTAAATACAATTGATACAAAATATTTTGAGGAAGATACCAATCATAATTTTCCAATTCGATATACTTATTATGACCAGACCATTCCGTCTTCAAAGCATTAAAAATAATGGTTTCAGCTTCATCGTTAAAAATCGCAGCTTCAGCGGGAACGGAAAGTAATTTATCTATCAATATACGTTTCGGATTTTTTCCATTCCACTCGCGTACGGTCAAGCTAGGATTATCAACCAATGCAGTCTTAGCACCCACTAAAATTGCATCTTCCTCAGCTCGCCATTTATGAACCAACTGCTTACTCGCCACATTACTAATCCACACTTGCTCCCCTTCTTTTCCAAGATACCCGTCTGCACTTTCTGCCCATTTGAGAATAACATAAGGGCGATTTTTTTGAACACGTGTCAAAAATCTGCGATTTAACCACAAAGCCTCCTGTTCTAATAGTCCGATCTCAATAGCTATTCCTGCATTTTTTAAAATCTCTGCACCCTTACCGTTCACTTTGGCGAATGGATCTAAACATGCTATATATACTTTTTTAGGCTTGTATCTTGCAATAAGATTTGCACAAGGTGGTGTCTTACCATAATGTGCACAGGGTTCAAGACTAACATAAAAAATTGACTGTCTTAATTTAGTTGCGGCCTCATCCCCATAATGGTCCAATACCTGCTGAATAGCATTTACTTCGGCATGAGCTCCACCGTAAGGTGATGTAAAACCCTCTCCTATAATTTGGTCATCACAGACAATAACAGCACCCACCATTGGGTTAGGGCTTGTAGTACCTGCTCCCAGAACGGCCAGTTCCAGGCATCTCCGCATGTAGCTTTCTTGCATATTCATATACAAAAGTATCAAAACAATACTGTAACAGAAAATACTAGAAATATTGTAAATTTTGATTCTTCAGTAATTCTAAATATAACATGAGGATTGATTATTTTTTAACAACATGAGTTCCAAATAAAAAAGACTTCAACAAATAAATTGTTTGATATCTGCGGTAATTATAATTGTAAATAAAACAAATTTATCTAAGTTTGACCAATGGAAAATTTACAAACCTACGACAGCTTGTTCCAAAAAGACCTAGCTACATTTTATGACGCAGAAGAAATCAAAAACATCTTCTATATAGTTATTGAAGATGTTTTAGGACTTTCCAGAATGCAATATAGCTTAAATAAAGAACTGACATTGTCAGAAGAGGAAAGCACTCACATTTCGAATATTTTAAAAGATCTGCTAAAACAGAAACCCATACAGCACATCTTGAAAAAAGCTGATTTCTATGGAGAAGTTTTTGAAGTCAATCCTTTTGTGCTCATTCCACGATCAGAGACAGAGGAATTAGTTGATATGATTATCCGCAATCATCGAGATCAGGCACCTCTACGTATTATCGATATCGGAACTGGATCCGGCTGCATACCGATTTCACTTAAAAAGCATTTGCCGGAAGCCCATATTTCTGCATTGGATATTTCTAAAGAAGCTATTGCCACAGCCAAACGTAACGCACTCCGTTTAGATGCACCAATAAATTTTGTGAATGCAGACATCCTAGAATGGGAATATATCTTTCAATCCCAGCAATATGATATTATCGTCAGTAATCCTCCTTATATTACACCAAAAGAAAAAGAGGAAATGCATCCAAATGTATTAGAATTCGAGCCGCATTTAGCTCTTTTTGTGGAAGAAACTGCTCCTTTATTATTTTATGAGACGATAGCTTCTTTTGCCCTGAAGCATTTAACAGCTGAAGGTGACTTATATTTTGAAATTAATCAGTATTATGGGGATGAAACAGTCGATATGTTACGAAAAAAGGGGTTTAAAACAGTGATATTACATCATGATATGCAACAAAATCCAAGAATGATACATGCTAAAAAATAAGGTGATAAAAATTTAATCATTTCATTACCAAATAGTAATAAAATAATTTAAGAATATTCAACTTAAAAGTTGGCACATATCACCTTTTTTTCTACCTTTGCATCACTTTCAAAAACGAAATTTATTTCAAAAAAGGAAGGATTCCGTAGCTCAGCTGGTAGAGCAATACACTTTTAATGTATGGGTCCTGGGTTCGAATCCCAGCGGGATCACCAAAAGCTTCACAGAAATGTGAAGCTTTTTTGCTATTACTGGATTTCAATAGAACCATTCGGATCGTTGCCATCCACTGGAAGCTAAAGATATTATACGGTAATTGTAAAACTGCACCAATTGCATTTCTACCATCGAGAATGTACAACAAATGACCAACAGCTTTTCCCTAGATAAAACTCCATGTTGTACTGTGCCTAAAATATTCCGCACTATATTGCTCCAGTTTTATGTTTTTCACCCCACTTTCCAAGTTCATCAATAATAAGTTTCAATTCATTTCCGATTGGAGTTAATTCATATTCAACGCGCGGAGGGACTTCAGCGTATACCGTTCGTTTCACAATTTTATTTTCCTCCAACTTACGTAGTTGTAAGGTAAGCATACGCTCGGTAATGTTTGGTAAACATTTTTTCAATTCTCCAAATCGGAGTTTTCCGTTAATTAGATAGCAGCAGATCGCCAGTGACCACTGACCGCCAATTATGTTAGAAGCATAAACCTCCAAACATTCATTTGCTAAAGCCTGCTTATTTGCAAAGTTCGTTGAAGTTGCTTTTATTTTTGTCATTACTTACATTTTTTATAGTACCATACAATGAGCATCTAACATACAAAATTAATGCTTCATCAATTACTTTTGTATAAGAATTTTAAAATTAGAAGACATATGAAAACATTAGTAATTGTTATTCATCCCGATGCAGAAAATTCCATAATCAATAAAAGATGGATGGAAGAATTGAAAAAGTATCCTGATCAATATCACATCCATCAATTACACGAAGTTTATCCTACTGAGAAGATCGATGTGCCTGCAGAACAGAAACTGATAGAGCAGTATGATAAAATTGTATTTCAATTTCCGTTTTATTGGTTCAATTGTCCTCCTTTATTTAAGAAGTGGCTGGATGAAGTTCTTATTTATGGGTGGGCATATGGAAGTAAGAGTGGTTACAAAGTATCAGGGAAGAAGATCGCTCTGGCATTATCTATCGGTATAAATGAGGAAGAGTACACTACTAAGGGAAAGTATAAATATACTTTAAAGGAACTGACCCGGCCTTTTGAATTGACTTTTGAATATATAAAAGCCGATTATCAGCCATTCTTTGCTTATTATGGACTTGAACAAAATAGTTCAGAGGAGTGGATTGAAAAGAGTGTTACCCAATATATAAATTTCCTGAATAACCTATAAAAAAATGATTGTGCTGTTTAGTGACATAGCAAAAATGGTTGCATGCATATATAGGCACTGTCTTTCAATTGGTTTAACCCACTAGATCTTTTCAAAAAGAATTTAAGTTCATTCCCGGCCGATTCAACAGAAGAAGCTAATCTTAAAATTAGTTTCTTCTGTTTAATCGATATGAGAATTAGAAGGAAACACGAACTCAATTACACACTGATCTGGTTTAGTATATGCTAGGCAGGGATATTAAAGCTTCCAATATAGATCATGTCGTTGTAATTTCCGAGCGGTTTGTCTATAATCAACTCTGCGTCGGCATAGCATAATATGGCATTCACAGTTGAAATTCCTTTATCAACACATGCCTGATAGATTGCTACTTCTGTTTGATCATTCCATATAGGCAGTTCTTCTATAGCAGCTTGAATACTCATTTTTTTGCGACTAAAGTAAACAGTGATCCAATCTACATCATAATCATACTGTTTGTCAATTGCTTTGCTAAACTGTGAACGAAGATTAAAGTCAGGTGCATTTCTCGCGTAGGTTTCATCAGTTTTAAATCGATTATAATCCTTAATAAATTTACTTTGGTCAAAATATTTATAAAATTGTTCTTCCGTTTTATTTGATGTCCCTGCCCAAATATGGATACGTTGCTCTGCCATTTTATTTCTTATACTTTTAGTAGACTGTAAAGATAGCCTAAATTCCTGAACCTTTATTTGTTCATTTACCCTCCCTAACATGGATCAAGATATCCTTTTTAACGCAGGTAAGTTTTTTTATATTTGCAGTTCAACTAGTGATTCATAACATGTCGACAAAGCAAACAAAAATTGAAAATTTCGATCCATCACAACCTGGCTTACCAGATTCAAGCATATACGGGCTTCCCTTTACAGCTGAAGAAAGTGATATTATTGTTGTACCCGCACCTTGGGAAGTAACTGTAAGTTATGGAAGCGGTGCTAGTAATGGCCCTGATGCTATTTTAAACGCCTCGTTTCAGGTTGATTTACTGCATCAGGAATTTCCTGATTTATGGAAATTAGGAATTTTCATGGATGAAACTCCTGCGCACTGGTCGGAAAACAGTGAAAAATATAAAAGTTTAGCGCAACCGATTATAGAGGCGTTAGAAAATGGTGAAGATATTGAAAATGACGTTACACTAAGAGGGTATTTAGAAGAAATAAATAAAGCTTCCAAACAATTCAATGACGAAGTAAAAGAACGCTCATTGTATTGGATGAATAAAGGTAAGAAAGTAATTCTTTTAGGCGGAGACCATTCTACACCTTTGGGATATTATGAAGCTTTAGCTGAAAACCATGATTCATTTGGAATTTTACATTTCGATGCACACATGGATTTACGCAATGCTTATGAAGGTTTTACCTACTCTCACGCATCAATTATGTTCAACGCGATCAAACTTCCACAATTGGAAAAAATCGTTCAGGTTGGTATTCGCGATTTTAGTGAAGGAGAATTGGAAGCAGTTCAAACTTCAAATAAAGTAAAAGTATTTACTGACACAGATCTAAAAGCAAATAGCTTTGAAGGAAAAATTTGGAAAGATCAATGTGATGAAATTCTAGCACAATTACCGGAAAATGTAGCGGTCAGTTTTGATATTGATGCTTTACAGCGTTGGTACTGTCCAAACACCGGAACTCCGGTACCTGGGGGACTGTCTTATGAACAAGCAACTTACTTGTTAAGTCGATTGGCTAATAGCGATAAAAACATTATTGGTATTGATTTAGTTGAAGTTGCTCCCGGAGAAGACGACTGGGATGGTAACGTAGGTGCTAGACTTCTATTTCATTTATGTGGCGTATTTGCAAAAAACAACAAACTTGCTGTAGGATCGAAAATCAATTTTTAAAGCAAACTGCATGTACTAACGATATTTAAATAGATCATATCTACTGAAATAATGTTCAAAAATAATTAGAGCAGTAGACATTTTACATAATTACACTTACCAGAAAACACAAAAGCCAATCTTTCGATTGGCTTTTGTTGTTATTAAATTGTGATAGGTCAGTATTTGTATACGTCATATCTCAGAAAATAATTAATTTGTGAATAAATAGAATATTAAAATCAAGGTATGGACAACGCCAAGACTGTAGCAACACAAATAATTGAGTTTAATAAACAATTACATTACTCAGGAAATCTTCCAGATGACTTTCGAGTATTAAATCCTTACTTTGAAAACCCGGAGACCTTAATCGTTATGGAAAAGTTTTACAACAAGTATTACGACGACACTGCTCCTAGAAAATTTATTATAGGAATCAATCCTAGCCGTCACGGCGCAGGGGTCACAGGCGTACCATTTACAGACACCAAAAGGTTAGAACACATCTGTGGTATCCCCATGAAATCTGCACATACCCATGAAATATCTTCCGTTTTTCTTTATGACATGATTAAGGAATTTGGTGGTGCACATGCTTTTTATCGACAATTTTACATCAATTCACCCTTCCCATTAGCCATTGTCCGCAGAACAAAGGAAAACAAATGGATCAATGCAAACTATTATGATGATAGAAACTTGTTTGCAATGGTTAAGCCATTTATGATCGAATCTCTAAAAAAACACATAAGCTTAGGCCTGGATACAACTAACGTATTTGTATTAGGAAAAAAGAATGCAACGTTTATTGAAAAGATAAATAAAGAAGAGCATTTATTTGAAAATTTAATGATTCTAGATCACCCACGCTATATACAGCAATATAAATCCCGAGATAAAGAGCATTATATAAATAAATATATCGGTGTACTAGGGACTTAGGGTTAAATAATAAATTTTATTTGGACTATAGTACTATAAACTATATCTTTGCATCACTTTCAAAAAGGGATACACTTCCAACAAGAAAGGATTCCGTAGCTCAGCTGGTAGAGCAATACACTTTTAATGTATGGGTCCTGGGTTCGAATCCCAGCGGGATCACAAAAAAGCTTCACAAATGTGAGGCTTTTTTTGTTTTCCCTGGATTCGAACATAAGCGTTGGGATGATTCGTCGCTTTTCATTGCGGACATGCGTTAGATGATTAGGCAATGTAATTAATCCCAACGGAATCAAGATATCGATCATCTCAATACGATATTCTAAAAAAGCACTCAAAATCGCATGTTCCTATAATATCTACCAGCGTTCCTATAATAGTAAATATTTCATTCTGCCAAACCTCTACTTTCGTAGAAAATTTGAAATATGTTAAAACCACTATCTTTTCTATTATTTTTAGTATCAATCACCAATATAGGTATTGCCCAAAAGCGATACAACATATCAGGAACTATAACAGATATATCAACCGGCGAAACACTAATTGGTGCTTCGGTTAAACTTCAGGAATTACCACAGTCCGGCAGTTTAAGTAATTCATATGGTTTTTATTCAATTGGTGGACCAGAAGGACGATATGTACTGATAAGCTCCTACATCGGTTACAAGACCTATACAGATACCATCACCTTAGATAAAAATTTTGTTTTGAATATAGCATTGCAGTCTCAAGCGATGCTTGAAGAAGTGGTCATATCTACGAACAGAAAAAACAACAAGAATATTTCGTCTCCGCAAATGGGTGTTGAAAAGCTCAACATGAAGCAAATTAATCAGCTACCAGTCGTTTTAGGTGAGCAGGATGTATTAAAAAGTATTACACTGATGCCGGGAATAAAAAGTTCCGGTGAGGGAAATACTGGTTTTTATGTCCGTGGAGGAGGTTCAGATCAAAATTTAATTTTATTGGATGAAGCTACTGTTTACAACGCCTCTCATCTATTAGGCTTCTTTTCAACATTCAATTCAGATGCGATCAAAGATGTGAGCATCTATAAAGGTGGTATGCCTGCTGAATATGGCGGAAGATTATCGTCTGTCTTAGATGTAAAAATGAATGAAGGGAATAATAAAAAAATAACCGTTCAAGGCGGTATCGGAATGATTGCCTCCCGCATTAAAGTTGAAGGGCCAATCGTAAAGGATAAAGGTTCATTTATGATTTCCGCCCGCCGCACATATGCGGATCTTTTCCTGAAAGCTTCATCAGATACCACAATAAATAAAAGCACATTGTTTTTCTATGACGTTAATGCAAAAGCAAATTACAGATTCAACGATAATAATGCCATTTATCTTTCAGGTTATTTTGGTAAGGATGTATTGGGCCTTCAGGACATTTTTGGCACTAATTGGGGAAATGCAACTGGTACGGTAAGATTTAACCACGTTTTCAATAGTAAATTATTTTCAAACACTTCATTCATCTACAGCAATTATAACTATGTTATTGAAGGACTGGACCGAAATGATGGTTTTAAGGCAACTTCAAAAATAACCGACTTAAATTTTAAACAAGATTTCAATTATTATGCAAGTTATAATCATGCTTTAAAATTTGGAATCCAGGCAACTAGACATGATATTTCACCAGGAGATATTACCACCACAGCGAGTTCCAGTTTTAATGATAAGCATGTTGAACATCGGTATGGTTATGAGATGGCAGCGTACTTAAGCGATGAATGGAAAGTAAACGATAAATTAAGTATGATATACGGGTTACGCCTAAGTTCAATGCTAGTCGTCGGTCCTGGAACATTCAGCAAATATGATATGTTAGGCAATACGTTAATGTCAGAAAAGTATAAGACAGGTGAAGTTGTTCAAAATTATTTAAATTTAGAACCTCGATTCAGCGTAAGCTATATGTTAGACGATCAGCAATCAATCAAGGCCTCTTATAATAGAAATACACAAAACATTCACCTTTTAACAAACTCAACAAGCGCTAGTCCTACAGATCTATATGTCATGAGCAGCAAAAATATCAAACCGGAAATCGCAGATCAGATTTCTACTGGATATTTTAGAAATTTCAAAGACAATACCTACGAATTATCAGTTGAGCTGTATTATAAAAATTTACAAAATCAAATCGATTATAAAGATGCGGCACAATTGCTAGTCAATCAGGATGTAGAATCACAACTACTCTACGGTATTGGCAGAGCCTATGGTACTGAGTTATTCCTAAAGAAAAGATATGGAAAATTTAACGGATGGCTTGGCTATACCCTATCCAAAACAGAACGTAAATTTGATGGAATAAATGATGGAAAATATTACCCTGCAACACACGACCGGACACACGATTTATCTTTAGTTGCTATTTACAAATACAGCGACAAATGGACTTTTTCGAGCAATTTCGTCTATGGAACAGGTAAAGCTGTAACCTATCCTACTGGCAAATATAATATTGGAGGTAACACAACTTTCTCTTATTCACAAAGAAACGCTTATCGCCAGCCAGCCACTCATCGTTTAGATTTAGCAGCAACATTCGAAGGAGCACCTGGTAAATATTTTCAGTCCAGTTGGACCTTTGGTATTTATAATGTGTACGCCCATAAAGATCCTTATCGAATAGCATTCAGAGATAGTAAAAAAGTTCCCAATGCAACTGAAGCAGTTCAAACCAGCATATTTGGAGCACCTATTCCTTCCATTACCTGGAATTTTAAATTTTAATCTAAAAATCAGAAAACATGAAAAAAACTTTATTTTATATGTTGTTGCTAGTCCTATTTATCTTGACACAGTCATGCGAAAAAGTGATTGATATTCAAGTAAATGACGAGATAGGAAAGCTTGTGATTGAAGGCAGTATTAACAATACAAACCCTCAGCAAGAGATTAAACTGAGTCGTAATGTATCTTTTTCCGCAGGTAATGATTACCCTTCCGTAACAGGCGCTAGGGTTATTGTTTATGATAATGAAGAAAAAGAATATGTATTTCAAGAAACCATTCCAGGAACTTATGTAGCTAAAGATTTTACGGGACAGCCCGGAAGAAGCTACAGCATGGATATTCAAGTCGATGAGAATAAATTTGCTGCGAAGTCTAAAATGCCACAGGTGGTTCCGATAGATTCTTTAATAGTAGAAAAGCCAAAGCTTGGAGATAAAGATACCCGCAATATAAAAGTATTTTACCGCGACCCTAAAGATGACGCTAACCAATATCGTTTTATTCTATTTGTTAACAATAAACAGATTAAAGATGTATATGCCCTAAATGATGATTTTAACAATGGTAATCAGGTTAGTATCACATTAAGGCCAAATGATGATGAGAAGATATATCCAGGGGATCAAATTCGTGTCGAAATGCTTTGTATTGATAAATCGATCTATAATTACTGGTATAGCCTCATGCAGCAGTCTTCAGGAGGTGGTATCACCCCCAGTAATCCACCAACTAATATAAGTCCAAATGTATTTGGTTACTTCAGTGCGCATACCATATCCAGCAAAAACATCGTTGTTAATTAATGTCAACTCCATCATTACAAAAGAACCATATCGTTGATAACATATGGTTCCTTTGTATCACTTCATTCTCCTAATAGCTTTCATTCATCACCTATTAATTGTCTGCTTGTCAATACGCGTTAATAGGTCCTCTTTAAAACTAGCACCCAAAGGCATTTCGAACCCAGCAACTGTTACCCAATGATTATCGACACTTTCAATCTTTTTAAGATTGACCACAAATGATTTATTCACACGTACAAAATCCATACTTGGCAACTTATTTAAGATTGTTTTTATATTCATAGCAACCATTAATTTTTTGTCTTTACTATGTATCATAACATAATCTTTCATTGCCTCAATGTATTGAATTTCGTCCAGTGCAAGACGGAATAATTTGCGATCAGACTTAACAAAAATATGATCCGTTGGTTGTAAAGCCTGTTTATCATAAGCTTTATTCTGAAAATAGTTAATTACCTTATCTAAAGCTTTTTTTAATCGATCTTCAGCGATAGGTTTTAATAAATAATCTAAGGCATTCAGATCGTAGCTTTCTAAAGCATAATTAGGGTATGCTGTAGTAAATATAACCTGAATTGACGCTGGAATATGTTTTGCAAACTCCAATCCACTCTCCTCTGGTAAATGAATATCTAAAAAAATTAAATCAAGATCTTGCGTTTCCATAATCATACGGGCATCATCAGTATTACTGTACATACCCATACAATCTAAGAAAGTATAATCTTTTAGTAATTTTACCAATCCCCTTCTTGCAAAAGGTTCATCCTCAATCACAATATACTTAATGCTTAACTGCTCTATATTCATACGACCCTTCTATTGGAATACTTAAAAATACTTTAAAAACATCTTCTCCATCATCTATTGCCAAATTATATCTATTCGCATATATAATGTCCAACCGCTTTCGAATATTACTCAATCCTAAGCCTCCGTATTCTTTGACAGATACTTTCTTTTTTTTCGCATTTACACATGAAAAACAAAGTTGCTCATTGACTACATTAAAATTAATTTGCACATGCAAACCGCCATGCATAGCTTGATGTGCACCGTGCTTCACGACGTTTTCAATAAAGGGAATAAATAGAAATGGTGGAATATTAATTTCCTCCACACTTAAATCAACTTCAAAATTCACACTAAATTTATCCCTTCTAATTTCCTCTAAAAAGATAATATTTTGAAGTACCTCAATTTCTTTTGCCAGCTCTATTGTATCCCCTTTTGACAAATAAAGTTGATTTCTAAGAATATCACTAAGCTTCAATAAGACTTTTGATGCTAATTTAGGATTTTCATCAATGAGAAAGTTGATATTATTGAGCGTATTGAAAAGATAATGGGGATTAATCTGACTTTTCAATTGTTCCAATTGACTCAGTAAGGTATTATTTTCAAATTCCTTAAATCGTATTAAATTGATAATCCATATTTTAAACAGCTTAACACTACTAACCGCAGCAATAAAAATTGTAAAAAGTATGATTAATATAACAAAATCTTTTCCATCTAATAAAGATTGATCTGGCTTCTTAATAAACCGCAATTCCTGACTTTCTAAGATCAACATGCTTAAGAAAATGATGCTATAAAATGCGAACAAAGTACCTCCATAAGCTAAAAACTTACTTCTCAACATAAACACAGGTATCAAAACATAGTGATTAATATAAAATAAAGCCAAGAGAATAATAATTGAAATACATTTTACCAGTAGATTCCACACCTTCATTTTTTCATCAACTTCTGCAGGCGCATTATTGGGTAAGAAATGAATTCCTATGATTGCTGCTATTAACAAAACATGCCGTATCCAGCGGTATTTACTGTCAATTACAAAATCTATAAAATGGCTATTTTCATAACCGATAATTATTTGTCCATTTCTCATTTAAAAGATTTGCAGATAAGCATTTAATTTATTGCAAAGGTACATTACTCCGAAAGTGATTTTACGACCTTTTATCATTTATTTTTTTCAAAAGATACGTTTTCATTTAATTGCTATCTATTTGTAATCGTATGTTCTATATGATTATTCTTTGTATTGAAATTAGATTCAAATAATTCTTAACTTTGTACGTAATGAAAACCCCCTATTTGAATTCTAGGGTAAGTCATGTTTGTTTCGATAGAAAATCTACCTTTTTAATGTATAAGTTGTTAATTTATATATTAAAACTTTTGAACACAAACCAATTGATGCAAATTTTGTTAGTAAGAAAAACAACATCCATTCGTTGCGCGACACTTTTATTAGGTTTTCTAACTTTTTACAACAAATAACATGGAAAATAAAAAAACCAAAATCACTGTATTATATGTTGACGACGAGGAGAACAATCTCGTTTCTTTCAAAGCAACTTTCCGTTTCAAGTATAAAGTACTTACTGCTATTAGTGGTTCTGAAGCTATCGAAATTGTAAAAAAGAATCACGTCGACATTATTGTTACAGATCAACGGATGCCAGGCATGACGGGGGTACAATTCTTAGAAGAAATCATTAAGATTAATCCAGAACCTATGCGCATTTTACTGACCGGTTATACCGATATGGCCGCGGTTATAGATGCTGTAAACAAAGGGAAAATTTTCCATTATCTAAATAAACCTTGGAGTGAGGAAGAATTAGACGAAACAATAAATCGGGCCTATGATATCTATTCTGAACGAAAAAATCTATTAGAAACATATTCGAAATTGGAAGTATCAAATGAACAACTAGAATTTTTACTTCGTCAAAAATTGCTCTCATAGGTTATACTTAACCGAAATTCAATCCATTTTTTTGCTTGGAACAACAATTGTAAAAGTTGTTCCAACTCCCACTTCAGATTGAACATCAACCGTACCCTGTAATTTAAGTAGCGCACTTTTCACATTATAAAGACCAAAGCCCATACCCTCAGCTTGGTCACTTGCTCTAAAAAACAATTTAAAAATATCATTGATATATTCTGAAGAGATTCCGATCCCGCAATCACTTACTTTAAGCGTTGCATTTCCATCAGAAACATCTACAGATAATTTGACAAATTTATTTTCACAATCCTTTCGTTGATATTTAAAAGAATTAGAAAGCAGATTATGTAAAATTAATTCCAAGACAGTTTTATCGCAAATAAATTCTTCTTTTTGATCAACACTGATTATAAATTCTACATCATTATTCCGAACAGACATATTATAGAATGCTTGAATATCATTAAAAAGTTCTCTGAAATTAATTGTAGATAGCATTAATTCGCCACGCCTCAATAAATAATAATCACGTAAGCTATCGATATATAAATCCAGTCTTGTCAACGAACCATCCATTAATCCCAATAACTCATGAATTTGATCGACCTGATCAAATTTTAACCCAAGTTTAACAGCTGATAGAACTCCAGTAAGTGGATCGCGAAGATCATGACTTACACTGTAAGCAAATTTATCCAGCTCATGATAAGCTTTTTCTAGTTCCTCATTTTTTATATCGAGCATAGAATTGGCTGTATAAAATTTATCAGCCTCTTCGATACAGGAAATCATTTCCTCCTCTATCCATGGTTTACGGACAAAACGGAATATATTTCCTTTATTAACAGCATCAATTACAGTCTCCATATCTGCATAAGCAGTCAATAAGATACGGATAGGTCTTGGAAAATCCCTTTTTATACGATCAAAGAAATCAATTCCTAACTCATTTGGCATGCGCTGATCACAGAATATGATTCTAATTTTAGGATTTTTAATCAATATTTCTTGAGCTTCAACTGTTGAAGAAGCGGTATGTATAACATAGCTATATCTAAAATTGGCTTTAAAACCAAATAAGTTATTTAATTCATCATCAATATATAGTATTTCTATATCTTTTATCATAATCTAATCATATAGCAGTAAATGCCACGCCTACAAAAATAAGAATATCCCTTACTTTAAAGATAAGGTTCCATTTAAATAATTTGTCGAATCGGAATAATTAATTTAAAAACGGTCCCCTCTCCGACTATAGAATCAACCACAATCTTTCCATTATGCTTGGCTATAGTATTATAAGCAATTGACATACCTAAACCTGTGCCCTCACCAACATCTTTAGTGGTAAAGAATGGTTCAAAAATTTTCTCTCTAATTTCTGAAGGAATCCCAATACCATTATCAGCAATACTAATATACATAAGTGACTCACCTTCAGTTAATCCTGTTTCTAACTTTAAAATTCCACCCGGATTATTTTGAAATTTCTTATTGATCGCATAAATCGCATTAGTCAATATATTTAAAAAAACTTGATTAAGTTTTCCTGCATAACATTCTATCGCTGGTAATTCACCGTAATTTTTATCAACTTCAATCCCCTGTTGTATTAAACTGTTTAGAATAACCATCGTAGATTCCAAACCCTCATTAATATCAGCAAATTTAAGTGTGTCCTCATCGACACGTGAAAAGATTCGAAGACTTTTAACGATCTCAGCGGTTCGATTGGCTCCCTCACTCATCCCTTTCAATAAGAAATCCACTTCAGTTCTGAGGTATTCCAGATCAATTTCTTCTTTATATGCTATAATACGAGATTGTTTTTCACTTAAGGTCAGTTCATCATCAAGTGCAACACTTTCCACTTCATCTAAAGTTTCCCAAATCATATTAATATCTCGCTTCAAAGGCGCAACACTTGAGGTGACGAAATTAATCGGATTATTAATTTCATGTGCTACACCAGCAGTCAATTGCCCTAAAGAAGCCATTTTCTCGGCCTCTACCAGTTGTGATTGCGCTTCTTTTAAATGTTTCAAAGTCGCTTGCAGCGACTCATTCGACTCTGTCAATTCGCTCGTTCGCTCTACAACTTTTTGTTCTAAAACTACATTCTGTTCACGAATAAGACGTTCATTTTCAAGTGAAGTGGCTAACTCATTAGCTTGGGATATTTCCTTCTCCCTTTTCAAGATATTAATTCTTGAAGCTAGTGCAAAAGAAAGTAATGCCATTTCAACAATTGATGCTAATCTAAAGGAATTACTTGTAAATAGATTATAGGGTAATATTCCATAGTCTTTTAAAAGAAATATCAAAGCTCCTGTTAGCAATATAAACCATGCTATAAAGAAATATCTAGCCGGTTGATACTGCTTTTTCAGTACATATAAAGAAGCTATAAATAAGATTATTGTTTCTAATGATGTTGCAGTCTGCATTAATTCAAATGCGAACTGGTGATAGCCAAAAATTAATAAAAGAAAGCTTGCTAAAAATAAAACAAGAAGTGCCAAGAGCATCTTGCGGATAGTCGGCGCATTTTTCTTAAGATTTAGAAATTGATTCGAAAAGAATAAAACGGCTATACTACTAGAGCATGCAAAAATAACGATGCTGACAGATTCCCATCCAGGCATAGTTGGCCATAAAAATTGAAAATTAAATCCGACTATTCCTAGCTGTGTAAGCCCTAAAAATGAGATATAAAGCACATAATACAAATATGCCAAATCTCTTACAGAAAGAAATAGGAAAAAATTGTAAATTGCCATTATCAACACCACTCCTAAAAACAGTCCTAATAAAATATTTTCTTTCCATAAATTTTCCCAAACTACATCAGGCTTCCCCACAGCTATCGGGAGTATAATTTGTTCGGAGCTTTTCACTCTTAAAAAATACTGTTTGCTTTCTGTTGGTTTTAAATTGAGATCAAAAATATAGTTTGGGCTTTGATAAGTTCTTTCTTTAAAATTTTTAAAACTCCCAAAATGTGCCAATGATCTAAAATTCCCTTCCTTATCCAAATCATACAGTTCCACTTCATCTAAAAGTGGATATGCAATATCCAAAAGGTAATGTGTACGTTGACTGAGATTTTCAATTTTAAATGCAACCCACACACTGAATTTACTAAGCCCTAGATTAGGGTTAGGGCTTTCACCTGGTTTAAATTTCTTTAATAATGTAGGGACCTCCTGCGGAGTCACCTCTCTATCTAATTTTAAAATGTGTAAATCAGAACCAGGCTCAAAAAATTCAAAATTATCAGTTAATTGAATTTGACTAAATAAAGGGATAGGTATTACTATAAAAAATAATATCAGTCGAAATAAATTCATACTATTTTACAGCCGAAGCAATTACAATATTCATGGAACAAGAAAAATAACCTTTTTGATCAGCATGTTTTTGAGATTCAATAAAACGATCTCTTTCAGTTGCTTCAATAATATTTAATGAAAACATTTCATCAATCATTTTATCAATCCATAGATATTTACATGCATCATCATAATTTCTTAGTACAAAGGGAAAAACTTCAATTGTTATCTGCGAAAAGCCCATTTTATTTAGATAAGTGGTCAAGGATTGTGCAGCTCTACCGTTATTTACTTTTTGTTGGGTTAAATAACCGTTTAATTTATCAGCAATCGCACTATCGCCATTATAAAATGATAGACTATTCCAATCAGATTCCACCACAACAACAATACCTTTATCCTTTAATATACGGTGTGTTTCTTTGAAAAGATTTAATGGTTCTCCAATATGTTGGACTAAACGTTCCATCCGAACACCATGAACAGACGTTTCCGCTAAAGGTACTTCAAGTACATTTGATACTAAAAATTTAACATTTGATTCATCTTGTATAGCAGCTTGGCCCGCAGTGATCATTTCCGGATCGTGATCTATACCAATAAATTCAAATTTATTAGTATTAAACATACGGCTCATATTAAGGACATCCTGTCCAGAACCGCAGCCTAAATCAACAATCGTTCCTCCCTCAGGGATATCATTAAAATAGGTATAAGATTTTTGTTTAACTCCACTCAATATTTTCAGTGTCTCAGTTAAATAGTCTAGATTATAATGTTTTTCGTACATTTTATATTATCAAAGTATATTGAGATTATTCTCATCAAAAAAATCATTGTTAGTTTTCTGTTTGCTCATCTGCTTGATGACTTCACTCAAGTTCCATCGGTCCATGTTATCCAGTTGCAACATATAATGTATCTCAATCTCCTTGGAGCGCAATTCCTCAATTCTAACAACATTTCCACGATTACGTAATTCTAAAATAGCCTTTCTATCTTCTTCAGAAGCTAATTCAAGATTATTAACGTCATCTAGAATCATCGTTGTTGCAAGAAGATCCAGCTTAGGATAATAAAATGTGCCGTTATTTCCAACCCCACTTTCCAAACGATAGCCCACACATTTTGTTAAATTAATCGTGTATGGAGCACATAAAGCAAATAATGATTTTATACCTATTTGTGGTGCAATTGCAATTGCAGCTCTAGTTAAAAAAATACTTCCAATACCATAGCCCGCAATTTCCCTTGAATTCCATAGCCCACAGCCCTCGCCTGTACCTTCTTGTGCATAGTCCCATACCAAATCAAAGATTTTAGCGTCCATGTTTCCTGTCGCCTCCTCGATAGGAAGAGGTTGGGATCCTCCTGAAACATGTATCCTTGCACCTCCGTATACATTTTCTCCATCCAGAGATTCTACAATCAAAACGAAAGCAGCAGGGTTATACATCCAATCATTTTTGGATGATGTAACTTTTTTCACACCTATGGCCGTTAAAACATGTGCATGTCCCTCTATAAAACGTTCGCAAGTTTTAGGATCATCGATTGCACGAAACGCTCTTAACCTGACCACAGGACGTCCCTCTTTAAATATTAGTGCCATGGACAGTTAATTATTCGATTAAGATTCAAAAATAATCAATATAATCAAAAGCTGTTCACTATATATAAAAATATTAAAAATGAACTATTTTATTGAATTCTAAATCATTAAAAACCTAAAATTGTATAGCGTAATTAGAATATAAATTTGGTAGGCCCTTAAATATTATTTTTTGAAATAAACTCAATTTAATTGTTTTTTTGTATCTTTTTCAAATTCAAATTTCATTAGATTATATCAATAATGCATTTTGCGATAAAGGAGTTTCGAAGTCATAATTTTATTCATTCGACATTTTGAAATTACTTTGTTGCAACAAATCAAAGTTACTGAAATCATATATGAAATTTCCATATAGATCATCAAAAACACCTTAAAAGTTAATTTAAGATAACTATGTGTTACATAACACTTTCTTCTGAATAATAATTTTATTAAAATCAAGTCCAAAACAACTTTTCAATTCAACTCGGATTTAGAATATACATGAACTAATATAATCTCCATATAGATAAGATACCAATGTTACCTGCTTATGGTATTTTACGATAATAACATCTTAAATGGTAAGTTTGTATTTATTAAACCATCATGTGTTTATCGCGCCATAGTAAAAAACAGTTTATGAATTAAATATCGATGATGGTTTCAACTGATAAATAACGTATGCTCCATGAAAATATTAATTATAGAAGATGATCAGCGCGTAGCAGAACTCATAAAGAGAGGACTGGATGAACAGGATTTTGAAACCGTATTAGCTTATGATGGATTATCAGGTAAAAAGCTTTTTTCCCAAGATCATTTTGACTTAATCATTACGGATATCATCTTACCCAAGCTGGATGGTTTAGACCTTTGTAAGCAAATCAGACAAATAAATCCAGATCTTCCAATCATTATGCTGACAGCACTAGGAACTACAGATGATAAAATAGAAGGGTTCGATGCCGGAGCTGACGATTATTTAGTAAAGCCATTTGAAATGCGCGAACTTTTAGTCCGTATTAGAGCATTATTAAAGCGTCGTCAAAAAACAACTGGTAATCTCAATTTTGTTTTACACTTTGAAGATCTCGAAATGAATCTACATACCAAAATTGTAAAACGTAGTCAGCAAGAGATTAATTTAACACCTAAAGAGTTTAAACTGCTGGAATACCTAATGCAAAATCCCAACAGAGTATTGTCTCGGGTAGAAATTGCAGATAAAGTTTGGGAAACTCATTTTGATACCGGCACGAACTTCATCGATGTATACATCAACTACCTCAGAAAAAAAATAGACCGTAATTTTGACAAGAAACTGATTCATACAAAATCGGGAATGGGTTTCATTCTGAAAAAAGAACTATGAAAATAAGAACACGTCTAGTTTTTCTATTTACCCTCATTACAGCAATTATTCTTAGTTTGTTTGCTACTGTAATCTATCTATCTGCAAAGGAAAACAGACAGATAGAATTTTACAATCTACTCCAAAAAGAAGCGATCACCAAAGCCAATCTTTTTCTAAATGCTCATGTAGACAAAAAGATTTTGCAAGATATCTACCATAATAATAGAAAAATATTGAATGAGGTTGAGGTTGCTATTTATGATACCAAATTTGATTTAATCTATCATGACGCTGTGGATATCGATTTTGTCAAAGAAACAAAACCTATGTTTGATGAAATTTACCAAAAAGGTGAAATCAAATTTTATCAGCAGGACTGGCAAGTTATAGGTCTTCAGTATGTTTATCAAGGTAAAAGATATATTGTTACTGCGGCCGCTTATGACCAATATGGTTATAGTAAACTCCATAATTTATTAAATAATAGCATTATTGTTTTTATTATTTCAATTTTGTTTATTCTCGTAGCAGGTATTTTTTTTTCTAAGAAAGCATTTGAACCTGTTCGTGCCATGAGTGAAAAAGCACGAAATATTTCTGCTACCAATCTTGATCTACGTTTATCAAATAATGACAATAAAGATGAACTATCTGAGCTTGCCGATACCTTCAACGATATGTTGGATCGCTTAGAAAACTCATTTGACGCACAGAAACATTTTGTATCGAACATCTCTCATGAATTACGCACACCACTTGCGGCTATTATTACTGAACTGGAATTATCAATGAGTAAGGATCGAGGGATAGACGATTATAAGAACGCAATTAATCATGCATTAAATGACTCAAACAAATTGGCCCGTTTGTGCAATAGCCTCCTTGATCTAGCAAAAGCTAGTTACGATCCTGCCGAAATTGCATTTAAACCCATACGAGTGGACGAGCTTTTGTTAGATGCCAGACAACAGGTTAAAAAAACCAATCCCGAATATAAAATTGACATACACTTTGATGACGATTTTGAAAACGACAATCAAATCTCCATAAATGGTAATGAATACTTGTTAAAAGTGGCCTGTAGCAATCTTTTCGAAAATGGTTGTAAATTCTCTATCCCACCTCGTTGTACTGTTTCTGTTCTATTTGACAGCCAAAATATAGTGCTAAAATTTGTTGATTTAGGAATTGGAATTGCAACAGAAGATCTACCACAGATTTTTAGTCCATTTTATCGTGGTAAAAACAAAGACTATACTTATGGACACGGCATTGGACTTGCATTGACACAAAAAATTATTGCACTGCATAATGGCAACATCTCGGTCATTTCAAAAGAGAATGAAGGAACAACTTTCATCTTAACCTTACCACATTGCTAATGATTTAACGCAGTTCGACCACTTAAACAGACCTAACTGCCAAACAAATTATTACAGCCCAGTCGTAATCCAAAAAATGCTATGCTTTAATTTCTCTATAAATTATAGCCATACAACACTTCAATCAGCTTAACCCTATCTTGAGCACCATCAAACTCAAATATTAAAACAAATTGATCAAAATCTGCTCTGCTAAGCTGAGCATCTCGTAAATCATTCTAATAATTTTCTAATAATTTTCTATTCGTCTTCTAACTGCTATACTCCTACAACCTAAGCACCTTTGCAATGTTCAAAAACAGCGATAAAGATGCTCCTCATGGAGAAATATCACTTAGGCACAAATAAATGTTAATTTAAAATTCTTGGCGATGAAAACCACAATTACAAAAAAACATAGTCACTTAATACAGATTCTCATCATTTCTGTACTTTCTCTTAGTCTAATGGGATGTCATACAAAAGTTGATGAAGAAATTACTGAAGATTTCACACAAAAAGGTGATACCATTCAAGTCCAAGGAAAGGTAAAATCACAATTAAAGACATGTACTGTTCTCAAACAAGCTCATCAACTGGAGCTCATTACAGCCGGGACAGTGAAAGCTATTCCAAATCTCTATGCTGAAATCGGTTCTCCATTTTCAGGACGTGTTTCAGCAGTACATCTCAAATTAGGAATGAAAACAAAACCTGGAACTCCTCTTTATGAACTGATATCTCCGGAATTTATTGATACTCAAAAGCTATACTTTCAGGCAAAAACAGCTTATCAAAATGCTAGATTGATTCTAAAGCGACAACAAGATCTTAAACAACATGGTGTAGGAACTGATAAAGATGTCGAAGAGGCCAGGGCCCAGTACGAAATTACAGAGAAAGAATATCAAAATACGTCTGCTTCGCTTAGATTCTTCAATGTAGATACTGAAAAACTAGTTTTAGGACAGCCACTTATTATCCGATCGCCTATTGGTGGTGAAGTTATCAGCAATGACATTGTTCTGGGACAATACATTAAATCGGATGATTTACCCCTTGCTAAAGTAGCCGAACTGAACACTGTCTGGGTAGTTGGAATGGTTAAAGAACAAAATCTAAACCTTATTAATAAATTAGATTTAGCCGAAATTGCTACAATAGCCTTTCCTGATGATAAGATAAAGGGAACCATTTACCACATCGATGAAATTGTAAATGAAGATACCCGAAGTGTCCAAATACTTATTGAATGCCGCAATCCCGATCGTTTATTAAAACCAGGCATGTATGTGAATGTCAACTTTACTAAAAAAGCTTCTGATGCTGTGTTCATTCCTGCAAAATCATTACTACAATATAATGATCAAAGCTATGTGTTCTTAGCAATTGGGAAAGATAAATATCTCAGACGCTACGTCGAAACTGGTATCACAGATAAAGATCAGGTACAAATTTTATCAGGTCTGCAAGCAGGAGACAATATTATCAGTGAGGGTGCATTTTATCTATTAAATGCAAAATAAATAGTATTTCGAAGAAAGTTTATTCACATAAAAACTGCTGTACATTCTCAAGTATATTATTCCAATGAAACCAATTACGCTGTGAATTGCATTTGGGGATCTATTGAAATAAGTATAGCTATAAAAACAGCGCTGAGAAACTAAGATAAATTAATGCCTTCCTGATTGGTGCATCGCAACTTTAATCAACTCTATTCTAATGAAAAATATATTCGACAATACTATAGCCAAACGTTGGTTGGTCTTGGCTCTTTTTATTCTATTAACCTTTTTTGGATATTATTCTTGGACACAGCTTTCCATTGAAGCGTATCCTGATATAGGCGATGTAAGTTCTCAGATTGTGACACAAGTACCTGGACTTGCTGCAGAAGAAGTAGAGCAGCAAATTACTATTCCGATAGAAAGAGCTATCAATGGTTTACCAGGTATGCACGTGATGCGGAGTAAAAGTACTTTTGGACTGTCTATGGTTACAATTGTTTTTCAAGATGGAACAGACGATTATTTCGCACGCACCCGTATTCAAGAACGGTTGACGGATCTGGAACTGCCTTATAACGCAACAGCAAATCTTGACCCTTTAACTTCTCCAACAGGAGAAATATTTCGGTACATCATCGAAAGTAAATCACATGATCTACGTGAACTCACCGATCTGCAGACATTTGTCATTATACCCCGTATCAAACAAGTTTCTGGCGTAGTTGATGTTACAAATTTTGGAGGTATTACGACACAATTTCAAGTTGAGATTGATCCCATTAAACTGGAACAATATGGTCTAGCCCTAAGCGAGGTGGTGAACAAAATTGAAACAAACAACACCAGTGCAGGTGGAAGTGTCATGAATAGAGGGGACCAATCTTACGTCATTAGAGGAATCGGACTTCTCAGGACATTGGAAGACATCGGAAATATAGTTGTTAAATCCCAGCAAGGAACAGCTATTTTCATGAAAGATATCGGTCAGATCAGATACGGAAATCTTGAAAGAAAAGGTGCTTTAGGCTATTCTGATAAACGTGGAGCAAACTATTCCGACAATATTGAGGGAATTGTGCTATTACTTAAAGGACAAAACCCTTCTGTCGTTTTAGAGGGCGTCAATCAAGCTATTGATGAATTAAACAATACCACATTACCTGCGGGAATACAGATTCATCCGTTCATGGATCGTACTCAACTTGTAGAAACAACCTTAACTACCGTTTCCCACACCTTATTAGAAGGAATGGGTTTGGTTATTATTGTACTCATCATATTCCTTGGTAGCTGGCGTGGAGCGCTTTTAGTTGCTATTACCATACCTATCGCTCTGTTGACAGCTTTTATCCTGATGCACTTTACGCATGTTCCGGCTAACTTGTTGTCATTAGGTGCCATCGATTTTGGTATTATAGTCGATGGGGCCATTGTCATGATGGAAGCCATCTTGAAAAAAAGAGAAAAGAATGAAGATGAAGAACTCACAGAATTAGGTATTGCTTCTATTGTAAAGCAAATGGCTAAACCCATATTTTTTGCAACAATCATTATAATCACGGCTTATATTCCCCTATTTGCATTTGAACGTGTAGAAAAAAAGTTATTTACTCCTATGGCATTTACAGTAGGTTATGCATTGTTGGGTGCGTTATTAGTTGCTCTATTCCTAATACCTGGACTCGCTTACGTTGTTTATCGGAAGCCTCAAAAAGTATATCACAACAAATGGTTAGAAAAATTAACTGTAGGATATCACAGACAAATCCAGCATTTATTAAAGCGTCCAAAGAGAGTATTCACACCTTTAATCATCATTTTTGCAGGTGCAATCGTATTAACATGTACTGTTGGTAAAGATTTTCTGCCACCCTTAGATGAAGGATCCATCTGGTTGCAAGTATCACTACCTCCTGGGATCACAGTTGAAAAATCAAAGGAAATGAGTGACTCACTGCGTGCGCGAACACTTCAATATGATGAGGTAACATATGTGATGGTCCAAGCAGGTCGCAATGATGATGGTACAGATGCATGGACTCCCTCTCATTTTGAATGCAGTATTGGCTTACTTCCTTACAAACAGTGGAAAAATGGGAAAACCAAAGCTGATCTAATTGAGGAATTGGCTGCTGAATACAAACAGATGCCCGGATATGATGTTGCTTTTTCACAACCAATGATTGATGGGGTGATGGATAAAATTGCGGGGGCGCATAGTGAGCTCGTCGTTAAGATATATGGAGAAGACTTTAAGGAAATCCGAAGAATAGCAGATGAGGTCTTGATTACGTTGCGAAAAGTAAAAGGTGCTGTCGATTTAGCGATCGATCAAGAACCTCCATTGCCGCAACTACAGATAAAAGCAGACCGTTATAAAATAGCACAATATGGTTTAAATGTCGCCGATGTCTCCGACCTTATTGAAACAGCTATCGGCGGAAAAGCGGTTTCCCAAATATTTCAAGAGGGAAAGGTATACGATATTATCTGCCGTTATCATGAAGCAAGTCGCAATACTCCTGAAAAAATAGGAAATTTAATGTTGACAAATGAGTCCGGAGCCAAAATTCCCCTATCACAAGTAGCGACAATAAAACTCAATACCGGAGAAAGCACGATCGCTCGTGAGATGAATAAGAGACATTTGACAGTGCGGTTAAATCTACGCGGAAATGATCTTACTTCCTTTCTCAAAGAAGCACAAGCTAAAATTGAAAAAGATATCAAATATGACCACAACGACATAAAAATAAAATGGGGCGGTCAATTTGAAAATCAAAATCGCGCATATCAGCATTTGGCTATTATTGTTCCTATGGCACTAGCATTAATGTTTATACTACTATACGGCGCTTTTGGAAGCTTCTCACAAGCCGGGTTATTGATGAGTGTTGTACCGCTTGCCATATTTGGAGGTATGCTTGCATTAAATATTCGCGCTATGACCCTCAATGTATCTTCAGTAGTCGGATTTATAGCACTCTTTGGTGTTGCAATTCAAAATGGTGTACTGATGATCACACAGTTCAATGCATTAAGAAAAAAAGGGTATGCTTTAAAAGAAGCCGTAATAGAAGGCGCTCAACATCGTTTCAGACCAGTAATCATGACTGCCACTGTAGCCATCTTGGGGCTTCTTCCTGCTTCATTGGCCACAGGTATTGGATCTGATGTTCAAAGACCATTAGCAACTGTCATTGTTTACGGATTATTCTTCGCTACCGTGATAACCCTCTATGCATTGCCATCATTATATTATCTATTAGAGAAAATAAATGCAGACAAAAAACATAATTAGTTTTCATCTCAAAAATACCATCACATGTTACGTCTTAAAAACATCCATAAAAAACACTTTCTACTATTATATTTTACTTTAGTCTTAAGTGTAATTACTCAAGCTCAGATTGACGCAGATAGTCAAAAAGAGATTACTTATCCCGATTTTATAAAAGCTGTTGCTCAAAATAACATAGCTTATGCGGCAGAAAAGTTAAATATCAATATTGCTGAAGCAAATATTGAAAAATCCAAAATAATTCCTGATCCAGAATTTACCGCTGATGTATTTAATAACGACCAGCATAAGATGAAGATGGGGTACGGATACAATATCGGACTGGACTGGACCCTCGAACTTGGCGGAAAACGGAAAGCACGCGTTGATCTGGCAAAAAGTGAATTTGAACTTAGCAAATATATATTGCAGGATTACTTCAGGAATCTCCGAGCCGATGCTACTGTACAATATTTAACCGCAATCCATCATGAGCAACTGATGAAATTAAAGTTCAATTCCTATGAAACGATGGATGAACTTGCAAAATCGGACAGTTTACGTGCCAAATTAGGTACAATTACTGCTATTGATGCCAAACAAAGTAAACTTGAGGCTAAATCCATATGGAATGAAGCAATTCAGTCCATCGGAAATTGGAAAGGATCGTTGAGTAGCCTCAATTTACTGATGGGGAGTAAACATGCTGAACTTACACAGGTGGCATTGGTGAATTTTTCTACATTTGACCGGTCTTTTTATCTTGATAACCTTATAGTCCATGCACTATCAAACCGTGCAGATCTACTGTATGCATTACAAAATAAAGATGTGTCAGAAAAAATGATCCGTCTTACAAAAGTAAATCGGGTACTAGATTTAGGAATAACGACAGGTATTACGCGCAATGCAGAAGCCCGCAATGAGTTAGCTCCCAGTCCAGCTTTCACTTCATCAAATTTTGGAATAAGAATTCCTTTGAAATTTTCAAATCATCGGAAAGGAGAACTTAAGGAGGCATTTTATACTGCCCAACAAGCTGGATTACAACATCAAGAGATTGAACTACAGGTGCAAACAGAAGTTAAGCAAGCATTTTATAACTATGAAGCGACTCAAAAGCAACTCCAGCAGTTCAACAGTGGTATTCTTGACGATGCTAAAGCTATCTTAACGGGGAAACTCTACGGCTACAAACGAGGTGATTCTAGTTTACTTGAAGTACTCCATGCACAGAGAACCTATATTGAAGTTCAGCAAAATTATTATGAAATACTGTTTAATAATGCCCATGCTCTCGTCATATTGGAACAATCCGCAGGTATTTGGGATATACTTTTTTAGAAATAACACAATTTTATGTGTGTTTAAAAAATATTAATATGGATAATCAGAAGCATATTTTAATGAAATATGCTTCCAGAAAGCAACAAAAATCTTAGATAAAAAAAATATTCTCCCTCAAAATAAAGGATTTAAAGAATATTCGCAAGATATACTTGGCATATCTCAGGGATTTTTCTACCTTTGCATCACTCCAAACAACGAAGGAAACTTCAAAAAAGAGTAAGATTCCGTAGCTCAGCTGGTAGAGCAATACACTTTTAATGTATGGGTCCTGGGTTCGAATCCCAGCGGGATCACAAAAAGCTTCACAGAAATGTGAAGCTTTTTTTATTTCGGCTAGATTCGAAAAAGGGATCGATCGGGTTCGATCTAGAGATATTGATTAATTTATGTGGTGAATTGCTTTTATTAGTGGTGAGTGATGGAATAGACTAGTCAAAATCGAGGAACAATATATTGTTTAGGCATAAAAAAAGCTAATCTTACGATTAGCTTTTTTTAATTTACTCTATTGACAACTAAAATAGAAAGATGGAATAAAAATTAATGATTGATCACCTATAAGTTGTTTGCAATAAGTAATCAATGCATTTATAATCTATTATTTAGTAACCTTTTGCAGTTTGTGCTGCTTTTAAATTAGTATTCCTATCTAAGGCAGTTTGCGGAAAAGGCATCAACATAAATTTTGGATCCCAAATACGTTCCTGAACGATTACATTAGCAATATCTTTTGTAGTTTTCATAACATTGGCCGCGATGTTCCAACGTCTGATATCAAAATAACGCTGTCCCTCCCCTGCCAATTCTATTCGACGCTCATTGCGGATCACTTCTCTTAGTTTTTCTTTCGTATTATTGACTACCTGATTTATTGGAGGCATACCGGCACGGTCACGGATATCATCTAATGCCGCAAAAATAGTAGCATCCGGTCCACTTACTTCATTTTTAGCTTCTGCATAAGCCAGCAGAATTTCGGCATAGCGAATGATGCTATAATCCTGTGGTGCATCGTATTCTAAACCACTAACTAATGAAATTGGATCTAAATATTTCTTAAAATTATAACCAGTGAAGCTTTCTCCGCCACCTGGTCCGGCCCAAGTATAGGTATAACCATCTTTATATTCATTCCAAGTTGCTCCTGGGAATAATACGCTTGCATAAAGACGCGTATCCCTGTTTTTAAATTCGTTAATGTAGTTCGCAGAAGGAGTTTTATTAATATTAAAATCAATTGCCCTTTGCTCTGGTGATGGAGGAGTAAAAGTAGTACCATCACTTTTCCAATATGCATCAACCAAACTTTGAATAGGGGTTATAGATCCCCAACCTCCAATATTTGGTGGAGCCAATAACGTTCTTAAACCATTACCAAATGGTGCATAACTTTGATTTTCCTGTATATTCTGTGATACTAGAATGGCTTCTTTATTTCCTTCGTTAGCTGTCCAAAATTGTTGCTGATAACTAGCCAAACCTTTATAAAATTTCTGTTTAGCATCATCATCGACAAAAGTTACCAAATTACTGTAATCATCTTTAGTATCGTTAGCAGTTAAAGCAGTCTTTCTAAAGAGTTGATAACCCGCACTCATCACTTTTTGAGCGCTTGCTACAGCATCTGGAAATTTACCATATTCCAGTTGAATACGCGTTAAAATAGCCCAAGCTGCACCATTGGTAATGCGGCCAGTCTGATTTGGAGCACCGCCACTATAACTAGCTGGCAAATCTGCTTCGACGGCTTTGATCTCATCAATAGCAAATTGAATTACTTCCGTAGCAGGAGCTGTTGCTACAGCAGTTTCTTCAGGGTCAGTATAAGCATTCTTTAACAATGGTATAGCACCAAAGAGATGTGCCAGTTCGTAATAAGTAAATGCTCTTAAAACTCTGACTTCAGCAATAAAACGTTTACGCAAGCTTTCATCCATGGTTGCTTTGCCAATATTATCTAAAAAATAATTATAACGGCGTATAAAAATATAACGGCTATTATACCCCACATCTAGTGTAGCATCTATGTTTCCAGCAGATACGCGACTTGCAGTGCTTTCCCAGGGATATTGGCAATAAGCATTATCAGCTGCTCCATCATCGTATGCATAATTAAAAGCATTTGCCAAAGAACTATAACAGCCGTTTAAAGCGAGCTGTACGTCATTTTGCGATTTCCAGAAAGTACCCGCAGAAAGTTTATCCTGTGGAACAAAATCGATCGACTTTTTACAGCTACCCAAAACTGTAAACGCGACAAGTGATATATATATAATTTTTTTCATGATGATTACAGTGTTAAGTTTAGACCTGCAGAAATTGTTTTTAAAGATGGATAAGCTGATCTCTGTGACGGAGCTTCAGGATCAAAATCTTTCAATCTTTTATCACCGCGAATAGTAAAAGGATTATTGCTCGATACATAAACTCTTAAACCTTTAATCTTAGCTTTGTCCAATATATGCTTAGGAATCGTATAACCCAAAGTGATTGCCTTTATTCTTAAATATGAGGCATCAAATAACCAGAAATTAGACATTCCAAAGTTTTGGGTATCGTTAGTTAGTCTTGGATAAGAAGCATTTGGATTGGGATTATCCACAGTCCATCTGTCCAAAACGTAATTTTTAACGCCCGCACCATTAAAAAAGGCCTGCGAAGCCTCTTGCTCTAAATAAACTTTTACATTATTTACTCCTTGAGCCAACACACTCAGATCAAAACCTTTATAACTTGACGAAAGATTTAAGCCATAAGTAAAATAAGGAACATCATTACCATTGATAACGCGGTCGTCACCATCTATCACCTTATTTCCATCTTGATCTTTGTACTTAATATCGCCTGGTTTTGGATTATTAGCTTGTTTTGCATGTCCATCAATATCGGCCTGATCAACGAATAGTCCTTCAGCTTGCCACATGTAAAACGAACCAACTGGTTGACCAATTCGGTTGATATAATAACCGTTTGGAGCAGTTTCATTTGCACCACCCAAATCCGTTACTTTATTCCATATTTTACTGACATTTCCGCCTATTGAATAATTAAAATCACTTATTTTCCCATTGTAATTTAAGGAAAGTTCAAATCCATTATTTTTAACAGCTCCCAGATTTACAGATGGCGATTCTCCTTCCCCTAGCCCAGACTCTGCTGTAATATTTGGATCGTCCAATAAAATATCTTTCGTTATGCGACTAAAAACATCTAATTGTAAAGTAAGTGATCGAAACAATGTCGCGTCTAAACCAGCATTATAAGTGGTTAATTTTTCCCAACTTAATAAGGGATTAGCGAGCTTACCTGGTGTTACACCATCTTGTTTTGATTGATCTAAAATTACTGTACTACCTGCATTTAATCCATCATAAAAATCGTAATCCCCTACATTGTTAATATTTCCTAATTTACCGGCCGACAAACGTAACTTCAATTCATTGACAGCACCAAGATCTTTCATAAAATCTTCCTGCGACAAGCGCCATGCTACCGATGCTGAAGGATACCATGCTGAACGGTGACCAGGAGCAAATCTAGAAGAAGCATCATTTCTTGCACTCGCTTCAAGTAGATATTTGTCAGCGTAAGAATAGTTTAAACGCGCAAATACAGAAGCCAACGCACTTTCTCCAACACCTGCCACACCATCGTTTAAATCACTGGTAACGGTAGTATTTGCTGGAAGTGTAGAACCTGCATTGATAGCGTTAAGATCATTATTTGGAAAACCTTTACGAACCACCCTTACTGTCCTTTTTTGAAGCTTTTCATATGAGGCACCCGCCAATACTTTAAAGTAATGCTGGTCCATATTTTTTTCATAGCTGGCTGTAGTCTGAGCTAATAAATTTGACGTACTTTGCCATGCTTCAGTCAATTGATTTGTTAATACAGCAGTACTAGTTAATGGTTTATTCGTGATGAAGCCTATAACAGGATCTATCGTATTGATAAAAGAACTATTGAAGTAATTATATGCATTGTATGAAAATAACCCGGAAATATCCAATCCTTCAACTGGTGTATATGTTCCGTTCAAATTCCCGATAAAACGATTGGTATTATAATTTGTTCTCCCCCCTTCTTTTAGTAAACGTAATGGGTTTTGACCAGCTATTGTTGCGTTTTCTTTTCCAGCAGTCACACTACCCCATTCGCCATTACTTTGCTGTGCTACCGATAATGGAATTGATCTACCAACACCAGTAAAACCGATCTCCATATTATCATTGTTATACCCATCTCTTATATAGGATAAATTACTCCCCACTTTAAACTTATCGCTCACTTGAGTTTCGGTATTGGATCTCAACGAATAACGTTTCAAATCTTTACCAGGAATCAGAGAATTCTGTCCAAAATAGGCGCCACTTAAATAATACTTCGTTTTTTCACCCCCAGACACACTCAACTGATGTTCCATCATCGGTGCGCGTTTACGTAAAATTAAAGAGTACCAATCGGTGTTAGGATATAGATCTGGATTGGATTGACTCTTTATTGCCTCTAGAGCTGTCGCATCATAAAGCGGTGTTCTACCTAAATTAGTCTCTGCTTCATTACGTAAAATAGCATAATCATAACCATTCGTATAATCTGGTAAGTATGTTGCCGATTGGCTTCCGAAATAAGCATTGTAACTTATAGTCGGTGTACCATTACCTTTTTTAGTTGTCACCAAAATAACGCCATTTGCAGCTCTGGCACCGTAAATCGATGAGGACGAAGCATCTTTCAATATAGAAATACCAGCAACATCATTTGGATTGATGCGTGCAAAATCATTTTGGGTTACAACCACACCATCAACCACAAATAAAGGAGATGATGAACCTAAATTTGCACGTCCTCTAACATTGATGCTTCCCAAGTCATTTCCTAAATCGCCAGGAGACGACTTAATAGCTACCCCTGGTACAGTACCTTGTAGTGCATTTGTTAACGAAGTTACGGGTCTATTAATGATGGTTTTGGTATTCACAGTATTCACAGCTCCAGAAAGATTCACTTTCTTTTGCGTACCATACGCCACCACGACCACGTCCTCTAAGGTATTCACTAAAGGAGCTAAAGTAATTCTTACGTTAGCTGAGGCTCTTACTTCTGTAGTTTGATAACCTATATAAGAAATAACCAAAATAGCCCCATCGGTCACACCTGCTAATTTAAAATTTCCGGATTCATCAGTTGAAGTCCCCAGTTCCTTGCCTTTTACTTTAATACTGGCACCAGGAACCCCTTTTCCTGTTTCATCTAAAATCGTTCCGCTGACCTCCATCACCTGATTTATAGCTGTACTTAATTCGGACTTAGCGTTTGAAACCATATTTTTAGGTCGCTCTTTAATGACTATTGTATTGGTTTCTATAGCATAAGTTATAGGTTGATTTTTAAAAATGGATATCAGTACATCTTCCAAAGGCACATTTTTTACATCAATCGTTACTGGATTTGTTTTTTTTAAAGTGCTTCCAGACACCAAAAAATCATATCCACTTTGTTTACTAACCTGAATAAATACTTTTGACAAAGGTTCGTTTTTAACAGATAGTGAAATTTTTTGCGCAAATGAAGCTGCGTGAAGTTGCATTATACTAGCAACTAATAGAAAAGTAGCTAACTTCATAATTAATAGCATTTTACAGACATACCTCCATAGTATGCCCATCTTTTGAGTATAAATTTTATACATTTGATTACTGGTTTATAAGTGAATTGATCATAATTTTTTGCCTTGATCCAGTCCGGCCAGATGTGTTACAGCACACTGGCCATTTTTTTAGATCACTGCGATAGCTGCTTTATGTTATTGTCTAACCATAATCCTCCTCCCTTCAAAAGTTAAGTGAACTGATTTTGAATTCTGTACAATTTGAAGTACTTGATTTAGATTTCGATCGCGCGAAATACGACCGGTAAAAGATTCTTTACTCATTGGTCCGACAAACTCAACATCTACGTCATACCAACGTGAAATCTGTTTCATAATCGTATATATGTCCGCATCCACAAACTGAAAATAACCATTCTTCCAAGCGCTAATTTCATCCGTATCTACTTTTCCAACTTTGATTCCATTATTACTAACGCGAGCTTGATCTCCAGGTCTAAGAACATGGTTAAATTCGCCCATTGAAATCGCTACTGATCCCTCGACCAACGTTGTCCGTATTACATCCTCATTATTATAGCTATTCACATTAAAGTGTGTTCCTAAAACTTGAATCAGCTGATCCCCGGTTTTTACTTTGAAAGGCTTAGAAGCATCATGTGCAACCTCAAAATAAACTTCACCGCTGATGGATACTTCACGGGTTTTATCAGAAAATGATGTTGGATAAGTAATCGATGATGCGGCATTTAACCATACTTTAGTACCATCTGCTAATTTTAATCTATATGTTGCACCTCGAGGCGTACGCATGGTATTTGTCCTATAAGGAGATTTAACCTGATTTACGTTGCGATCCTTATAGATCACTTCATTTTCAGCATTGATATGAATAAATGAATTTCCTTCTGCGGCAATCTGCCCCTGAGGAGATGCTTCTAGGTCTATCTCTTCTCCATCGGATAGTGTTAATATCGCTCTGTTCTTTCCTGGGGCTAAATCGGGGATTTGATTACTAATAGTAACGATATTAGCAGTTCGGTCTGTTTTTAATAAAAAATAAACTCCAAAACTAAGCATGATTAAAACAGCTGCAGCTGCGCCTAAATTATTGCGATTAAAAATCCAATGATACCTCGTTTTCTTATCAAATTCTAGCTTATCTTCAATACGATGATAAATACGATTTTTTAATTCGGCATTGTTATTTGCAAAATCTTCAGGAATATAAAAGTCTTTTTCCGCTTGTAGACGATACCAATCATCGAACTCCTGTTGCTCTAAAGTATTTATATTACCCTTTTTAATTTTACTAGCGAGCTCCTCAATACGTTTTCTTAGCTGCTTTTTATTCATTGGATTCTGACTTTAGGTTTATACTAATAGTCAGTAAAAACTGATTATATACCTAGTCCTTTTAAAAAAAAATAATAAAAATAAATAAAAACTACCATCAGACTGAAAAACAATCACTTACAGAATCAAAACCAGAATAGCTAATTTTTATTAAAAAGTTTGTTTTCCTTAAAAACGATGAGTAGATAGGTTAAAAAAGACGATGTATACATCCGCCTACTATAAAAGCAATAGATGAAGCACTCATTTTGTCTCCAAGGTCTTTGATTGCCTTAGTTAAATGGTTATTGACAGTTTTTGTAGATATATTTAGTTCTGCAGCAATTTCTTTATGTGTTTTTAAATCTTCTCGGCTCATCTTAAAAACCAAACGACACTTTTCAGGTAATTCTGCAATAGCGTTTTCAAGCTTAGCAAAAAGCTCCTTTTCAAGTAAAAGTGTTTCTGCAGAAGGTGAATAAATATCATTTTCTATTAGATCCACATTTTGAGTACGTTTTCTCTTATGGAATGCACTATCGAGAATATTTATTACGCGATATTTAACAGCCACAGCGAGATACGTATATAAGGAATATTTTAATTTTAACGTTTCTCGACGATTCCATAAACTACAAAAGATATCCTGAACGCACTCCTCTGCTTCTTCTTTAGAATTGAGCGCATTAGCCGCTAAAAGAAATATTTTCTCCCAGTATCGGTTATATAATTCAGAAAAAGCAACACGATCTTCCTTAACCCGAATTAAATCAATTAGGGTTTCATCCGTCCAAGTTGCTGAAGCATATTTTGTCATTTTACCATTAAAAGATTAAGTAAATTTATAACATTATTGTGACATTATTATTAAAGGGCTAATAGATAATATTATTATTAATTTATACTTTCTGCTTGTAATTTGCAATAATACTGCATTTTAAGCATGATTTTTTAATATACTCACTATTTTCTATTCATCAGAAATATTAGTCTATGCATAGTTCAATATTTAAATGCATGTCTTTCACAATTTTTCTTCAAAAAAACCTTTTAACAATGTCACTATAATCTAGCATTATTGAGATTATACAGCTATTACTCGTGTTTACTAAAAATTGAGATTATTTAATTGGATCTAAAACAGCATCTAAATTTATTTAAAAATTCCAAAAAGAAACAAACCTGAATTTTAACAAATAGCTCTTGAACAAAAAAGATCCTACTAGCTGACCTGATAATCAGCTAGTAGGATCTTTTTATTATTTACTATACTATTATTCCTATTTTAAGAAAATCTTACGGATTGCCTTATTGTCCGGATCCAAGATATAAATATTACCATCCTTGTCAATTGCCATATCGGCCATGGCACCAAAGCGAGACTCCAGTAATGTTCCATTTATATATCCACGATTATTCGCTTTGAAAATTGTAGATACCCTTCTAGTCGCCATATCAATCTCTCTTAAACCATAATTAAAATTATCTGTTGCAAACATGGTCTTACCTTCAAAAAGGACAACGCTACTTATTCCTTGAAAACGTGCTGCACTTCCAATACCATCAACATAACCTGCGTCTGAAAATCCGACCCATGCATTCATAATTATACCATCAACACCTCTTCGCATCAAACCATTACCGCTTATTGCGTTCTGATCTGGATAGTAGTAGTTTCCTAGAGCATCCGCAACTGTTCTGGTTGTCACCCAACCTGGACCATTAATTTTAGTATAATTTCCGGTTGGATTAACCTTATTGACCCCCGCGGCAAATCCATTGATATTGACATACAGATTTCCAGCATCGTCAATACTCATATGTCCTGGCGCAAAGCCCGATGTATGGACTGAACGTTGACCAGCCGATGTAATCTTGATTACCTGATCCGTCCCTTGATCGCTCACATAAATAGTATTCTGCTTATCGATTACGATACCGTAAGGTTTAACAAAAACCGCATCTGCTCCGTTAACCTGCAAAATGGAAACAGTACCGGAAGATGTAATCTTTTTCACTTGTTTATTATTCGTATCGGTTACATAAATATTACCTTGCTGATCGGTCGCAATAGCAGACATATATCCAGCAAAGGTATTACTGCTTGGTCCTCCAGCCAAAGTCATCACACCCGCTCTTTTAAACAATTGCGGGGCAAGCGCTTCCTGTGCACCGACAACAACTTTAACATTTCCGGTACTTAATCCCAAAGGTGCTTCGAGTACTAAACTATTCTCCGTTGCTGTTTTTACCATCGCTAATACGCCATTAAAATATACTTTATTTTCAGATGCAGTAGTACTAAAACCCGTACCTTTAATCGTCACACTCGTACCGGTCAGACCGTTGTCTGGTGTCATTGCAATAATCCCCAGATTTTGATCTTTAAACTGCGGGCCATTACTCACTTGATCATTTACCACAACGCGAATAACGCCTGATCCGGTACCTCCTGGAACTGTTAGTTTCAGTTCCGTTTCATTAGCTGAGGTCAACGGTATCAATATATTATTGATATATACTTGGTTTTCATCTAGCTCTTTACTAAATAAAGATCCACTAATCGTCATTTGTGCCCCCTTTGAACCACTTAGCGGTGTTACAGTTTGAATAACAGGTTTATCCACAACGGTAAAAGATGGACCTATTGTTTTTTGGTTATTGATATTAACCGATAAAGGACCTGTTGTTACTCCATCTGGAACCTTTACGACCAAACGCTCTGGGGCAGATTCAACGACAACGGCTTTCTTACCATTAAATTCAACAATATTATTGGTAGTCAGTTGCTCAAAACCTTCTCCTGAGATCACTACACGTGTATCTTTCCCTCCTGTCAAAGGTTTGATACCCTTTATTGCCTGATAAGTGAAGGTTTGTCCTTTTGCATTCATCCCATCCACTTTAACAACTACAGATCCAGAACCAGCCTCATTGGGCACTTCTGCTACGATCAGCGTATCACTAATGCTGACGACCAAAGCCTTTTTTTCATTAATAAAGACTTCCGCCGGATTACTGACACTTCCAAATCCGGTACCTCCAATGCGTATTTGAGAACCAGCAGGACCATTTGCAGGAAATACTTGCCGAACACTTAAATCTTGATAGGTATATGTACCCACATCCATGATCTGGTTATTATAGCTCAACACCAATTTACCAGTATTCCCACCAGTGGGCATACGAACCACTATAGCTGTTGCAGTCGCACTGATCACAGTGGCATCTTTACCATTTACTGTTGCTTTATACGCTTCAAGTGTTGTACCAAATCCCTCTCCTGCGATGGTGACAAGCGTCCCCTCTTTTCCTGAATTCGGATAATACTCCGTTATTTTCACTGCTGTCTCAGGAAGTATACCTTCCTTCTTTTCACAACCTGCAAAACCTGCAAGTATCAAAATAAAAAGGATGATACCGAGGCTATATTTTGTCCATATTTTCATGACTTTCATTTTTTATTTAATCATATGGAATATCCATATACTATCTTTTTTCATTATTATCCTCCTCACCGTTCAGGTCATTACCGTCATTAGGAGTTAAAATCCCATAAACTGCAAGAACCTAAAATGTATACCGAACCCCTAATTGCATCTGTGCCCTTGAATTGAAATAATCAATACTGTAGGTTTCCCCAGGCTCATTGAACGTAAATACCGGCCAGTTTCCATTATTTTGCTGTGGCGGAAACAATGTCGGGGTCAAACCCACACTACTTGTCGAATTGAACGTATTAGGAGAAAAATACTGTACCCCCCACTTTTTATACAGCAGATTTGTCACATTGACTACGTCAGCAGAAATTGTAATAAATTGACCTTTTTTACTGTTTACAGGCAAATCGTGTGCAATGCGAAGATCTGCTTGCACATTCCAAGGTGTACGTCCCATATTACGCTCCGTAAAATTCCCCCTTCTACTGCTCAGATAAGCATTGCCATCGATGTACCTGTTAAATGCTTCAGCCTGTTGTAGTGCAGTATTTCCACTAGGAATATCTTTAAAATAACCGATTGCTTCCTCAGGATTCGGTAGATATACCAAACTAACCTGTTGTGGCAATCCTTGAATACTGTTGTTGACAATTCCGTAAGTAAATGGAGAGCCCGACTGTGCGCTGACAAACAAAGTGATGTTTGTTTTTCCAGCACTTCGCCAATATTGATCGTAACTGATACTTGAAACAATACGATGGCGAATATCAAAATTACTATAGGCCAACTTTGGATTATTTGGTATAAGCGATTGGTTCAGTTGCCAGTTTGATTCCATTGAATTACGGACACCATTACTCAAATCCTTTGATTCTCCGTACGTATAACTCGCAGTTCCATTAAAATTCTTCATTCGTTTGCTGATCGTTCCTGTAATGCTATAGCGGTATCCTTGATCGGTATTGCTCAACAAATAAATATTCGAAAAACGATCGTCAACCGATCCCTTATATACCGGCTGTTGCTTATGAACATCATAACCATAATAAAGTGGATTATCATGTACATTTAGCTGTTGAAAGAGCACATCACTGATATTTTTCGTGTACATACCTTCCACAGTAAACTTCCAGTTGTTCATTGTTTCATAATCAATACCCAAACTACCACGCAACACCTGTGGCAATGTAAAACCATTATCCACCAGATCAACTTGCGTTTTCCCACTCCTTGGATCATTTACTACAGCCCCATTTGCAGCTATAAAATCAGCCAATCCATTTGGGCTTGGTTTAATCGCATCACTGCCCGGAACAAAAGGTTTCTGATCTGCACGCTGATCAAAAGCACCATAACTGTCACCTGTATTATAATAAGCATATGCCAACCATGCAAAGGGAATACGTCCTGTAAAAAGTCCTGCTCCACCGCGTAATACTAAACTTTGATCTTCCAGCACTTCCCAACGGAATCCCACACGGGGTGACAGCTGTACGCGATTAAGAAAATCATTTGAAATCCGAGACAAAGGCGTGTAATTATAAGTTGTTCCAAAATACGGATCGGACTGTATATGACGAACCTTATCACTAAGTACAGGCATATCTGGCAACTGCGTAAAATCGGCACGTAAACCCGGTGTAACACGAAAATGATCACTTACCCTGATCTCATCCTGTACATACAGACTGTACATATTGATTCCAAAATCTGCGGCTGGATTATCTAGAATATAATCCCGCGTATTGTTCTTGTAGTTGTAACTACCACGTACGCGATAAGGATTATTATTTAAAAAATCGTCAATACTATTATAATCTACACGTCCATTCCAAGCATTAACAAAACCATAGCGAATACGGTAAAGCTCGTTATGCGTACCAAAAAGGAGTTTATGCCGGCCAAGGTTCCAGTTCAGGTTTGCCGTTAGTTCCCATGTCCGCTGTTGCATATCAAAAATACTCGCTTCACGGTCAGTTCCGAGATAAATTGTCGTACCTGGAGTGCGCCCCTGAATCTGTACTTGAGGAAGCGTAGGGTCACTCAACGGATCTCGTCTGTCGTTTACTACTGTAAAACCCAATACCGCATTACCAGAAAGATTATTACTAAAGCGGCTTTTCAATTCTGCTACTGTACTACTCTGATTATTCGTTTGCTTAAACGCCATACTTGAAAAGCGGAAATCCTGTTGATCGCGGTCCATATGGGTAGCACTACTAAAAATAGTATTATTACGAATGGCCAATTGATGCCTATCATTAATATTCCAGTCGATACGGTTAAAGAACTTGGTCGATTTTGACCAGTTTGTGTACTTTCCTGCTGTACCTGCATCAAATACATCTCCATAGCGGCTACCCACTGCTGTAGCAATCGATTTCACATCATCCTCACTCAGAATATGGGCTGTCTCGGTAGTACCTGCATACAGTTGTGTAGGATCTTGACGACGGGTTATCTCTTCATTACTAAAGAAGAAAAGTTTATCTTTTATAATTGGAAAACCAATTCTAAATCCGGACTGGTAGTCATAAAAATCATTATCCATCTTGCCTAAACCACCAACCCGATCTTTTCCTGTCAACGTAGCATTGCGTCCATATCCATATACTGAGCCCTCGATCTTATTGGTACCGCTTCGGGTTACGGCATTGACCGAACCTCCTGTGAAATTACCGATTTTTACATCATAAGGTGCCAAATACACCTGCATATCTTGAATGGCATCAATTGAAATCGGGTTGGTACGCGTACTGCTTCCAGCCATGCCCGAAGTCCCTGTCTGTCCACCTAAAGAAGGAGAGAAACCGATCGCATCGTTATTGACTGCCCCATCTACAGTGACGTTATTATACCTAAAATTAGTTCCTCCAAAACTATTGTCTCTACTGCCCTGAGGTGTCAGGCGGGTCACATCTGTAATCGAACGACTCACTGTAGGCATATTGCGAACCTGCTCAGCACTGATATTGCGTCCTGCGCCATACGTATCAACACGTTGTCGCTGTAGACGACCAGTTACAGCAACTTCTGCTAATGCCTGATTGCCTTCCTGCAATTGTAAATTGAGTTCCTGTGCGGCACCAAGACGGACTTGAATATCCGAACGTGTATCACTTTGCATCCCGATCATACTCACCGTCACCGTATAGGGTCCTCCAATACGGAGATTGTTTAACGTGTAGCGACCATCTCTATCCGTAGCAAGTGAGTAGCGTGTTCCCGAAGGCGTATGCACTGCCAAAATCGAAGCTCCAGCAACAGCATGACCACCAATATTTTGAACACGCCCTGTTAAAGCACCTGATGTTTCCTGTCCGAAAACACATGTACCCATTAAAAAGAAGAAGCACAATAAGGCTGCTTTTATTTTTATCCACCAAAGCATATCTTTCCCTAAAAACGGACCAGATCTTGGCTTCATATTGATATAACTATTCATTTTTAATTTCTTTTAGCTAATCCTAATTTGATTATTGAGTAATCCGCAAACCACCATCGATCACATGTAATACCCCGTTTCCACTTAACATATCCTGTTTCAGTAATTTGATATCTACAGTATTCCCTATCCCACGTAAGCTAATCCCTTGGAAAGATGCTGGAGCATTTGGATTTGGCACCAGCTTTATGGTGATACTGTTACCATCCATCATACCCTGTTGTGCCATATTTGAAGTGCCAGTACTGAGAATATAATCGTATACGAAACGTCTGTCCTTCACAATATGGTAAAGCAAAAAACTTCGAAGCTTAACAGGATCTGACAACTGGATTTGCTGCACCGTACTATATCCCAAAGCCTGCATCGCTGCATTATCTGGAGCAAAAACCGTATAAGGACCAGCACCGCTTATGGTCTGTAAAACTCCCGAACTCTTTAATGCTTGAGCAAATAAAGTAATGTTGGGATCGGCGGCTATAGCACTCCCGATCAAATCGTGTACATAAGGTGTCAGAACACGATCTAAAACCTGAATCAATCCATTGGACGCGGCAATGTTTTGGGCCAATACACGTGATCCGTTGAGGGTCAACACCGTATCTCTTCCTTTTATCCAATGCGTTGCATACATCTTTCCACCCCGAGTCCGCAATTCCTGATTAAACAAAAAAGGAAGTTTATTCAACTCATATTTCCCGTCCAATGTATGATAATTGGCAATTCTGCTGATCATTTTCGTATTCCCAGCCAAAACTGCGACCGGACCGTTATAGCCAGCTGTTGAAAAGGCGGCATCTGAAGGGGCCAATAAAGTATAGGGGCCTTCACCATGCTGTACAACCTTATCCATACCGCTTTTACGTAAAACAGCACTAAAACTGGACAGATTAAAGTTGTCGGCTATGACCAAATTGACTCTATTATTGTCATGACTATTGAGTACCTCGTCCTTTTTACAGGAGGTAATCAAAAAAGTTGCAAAAAGCAGTATCACTAATTGCTTATAATATCTTAGCTGTAGTTTCATCTATCAATCATTAATCAGAGCTTGCAAGCTCATTTTATTATTCAGCGTTCATCTAAAATCGTATCGATATGCTCTTATATTTGAGGTTCTATTCGATTTTAAGCGTCTACTTTAGTTTAAATCCCTTAGGCAACAGCAAATTGTTCACAACATGTATCGGCCCATTGAGGGTATTGATATCTGTATCGATGATCTGTGCAGGAGGTTGACCACTTTCTTTTATCGTCATAAATAACTGTTCTTTGGAGGCCGTAAAAGCAAAAGGATTTTTGTACGCATATTGAACCTGCGCAGTTCCACCGATGTTGACATAATAGTCTTTTAAAAAATCTTCCGTTAAATCATTACTAAAAAACACGGTACTATTAGCGTATGCTAACCCATATGCAGGATCCTTAATCGCAAAAAAGCGTCCCCAATCACGGTGATAGTTAATGACACTATCCAATGGGTACCCCCCTGTAGGTTGGTACGTCCACTCATCAAAATGTACATTGCCACGTATTTCATTGAATTGAAGCATTTCTGCTACAGATTTAAAACCAGCGTTCCTAAATGCTGCGTCTGTAGGCGCAAACCAAGTCGAAATAATGATGTTGGGATCAGCATAATCGGGATTAGGTGTTGGCCCAATTAACCATTTTTTTGTATAGGGCTCACGTGCATCAGGAAAATTCTGCCAATATTCTTCATGTGACATTTTATAGCCAAATAAAGGCTCCATTTGAGTCACCATCGTTTCTGCAAAACTTTCATCAGAAAGACGTTGTAATTCGAGAAACATGGTAAAACGACCATCCTGCTCCAATGCTTCCAAAACCGTTTTTGTAGGTTTATAAACCGTTTGCTCCAAAAAATAAACGGCACCATTGCGTGCTGGTTGATAGTTAATTTTACCTACTTTCTTTCCATTGATCAGTAACTGGTCATCACGTATAGCCAAGTAATGTTTATAATAGTACAGATCATATCGCTGTCCAATACCAACACCACCTTCGTAAAAAGAAACTCGTAAACCAGGATTCATTAGCATACTTTTTACAGGTAAACTGTTTCCTCGAAGTTGGTCTTTCGATATGGAACCCAACACCGTATAAAAAAGCATCAGACTATCTACATCCGCCTTTGGCATCTGCGCCAGCTTTGCCTCAGTAAGACCAGCAGCAGCCAGCGCCGCGTTGCTAGGAACAAATACGGTATAGTTTGTATTCAGCCCTTTTTCCTTTATTTTCTCGTCCATACTGCTCTTTTTCCAAGCCGTATAAAATAATGTTGCACCTGTAGATTTCCCTAATAATTCCGTAACAGTCTCGTTCGCATCTGGTTTATAGGGTACCTGTTCGCCCTCAGCGGCAGGCATAAACTCTGTTTTTTTACAGGCGGCAAATAGCAGCATGATGAGCAAGCCCATAGATGCCAGCTTATATATTGTATTCATTTGTTGCGTTTTCATCAGCATAATTTGTCATATTATTTAATAGCCTGCTCTGGTTTTACCAAACCCCGATCAAGGTCATGCACCACACCATTACGACATAGATAATCCATCTTTGCTCTTATTCCATAGGACACTTCGGCAATAACTGGGGCCATGACGGTATGATCTGCACGTAAGCGCAAGAAGTAACTCAATACAAAACTGGGATATGCTTCCGCTCCAGAAAAGCTCATCTCATGCGGATTATTTTTTAAGTTATATTTATACATACCGCTGGAATTGATCACAGATAAAACTTTAGAATCGGACACAAAAAAGTGTTTATTATAAAGAATATAAGCACCAAAAAGAACATCAGCGCGGTAATTGTCTGGACTTAATGTCCGCAGTGATTCCGATGTAATCCCTACTTCTGCTAAAGCTTCATTGGTAGGTGCAAATAGGGTGAAGGGACCACCAGTTGCCAATTGATCCCATAATCCAAACTTTTTAAGTCCACTTACAAATACACTGTAAACAGGACGTTCCGCCAACCATCCTTGGATATGTGTATCAAAATGCGGTTTCATCATTTTATCTAAAACATACAGCACACCATTGGATAAAATCACATCCTTCCGGGTTGCTTTTGCTCCGCTAAAAAAAAGTTCATTGGCAGGTGTACCCCCGTTTGGTCCTACCGAACCAAGTGAAGCATATAGCTCCGTTCCAGCTAGCGTGGCATAGCGTACATCAACTCCATTCGAGGGAATATCCCGTAACAACATACGGCGCGGAAGAATATGGTATTGGATCACCTTTTTTAAACTGTCTAGATCCATCTTATCAAAATCAGAAGGTCTAAATATTCCCAATTCATTAAATGCGTCATCAGTAGGAACCAAAACAGTATAAGGTCCCTTTTCATTTAACGTTTCCGTCAAACCAACTTTTTCGAGTGCGGCACTGAATAAGGTCATTTCGTAATTATTCTTGATAAAATCCGATGCAGGACGTAGGTTCTCATTCGGTACAACCACTGTTAAATCGGGATGTTCACAAGAGAAAAGGAAAAATGAAAGTATAAACAGCACATACTGCTGTACCTTATTCCACCACTTATCGATTATTTTATAGTTCATATTTAAAATCTCCTATCTAACTGTTAGTAAATTGGTGGGGCGTATTTTCGTTGAATAGTGGTTAGATAAATCCGGCCATTTACAACTTCCAACGTGTTTACTGTTGCAAATGTCTGTGGGTTATGGGTGCCGGAATGTACGTTAACCAAAAGATTCGGCAGTTGTGTACCATTGTCAGATCCGCCCAAGAATACTTTTCCGTTCTTCAGACAATTTACCGAAGCCCAATTACCTCCGGTAGCGATCTCACCAGAGAAAAAAGGATTATTGGTGATATCCATACCCGGTGAAAAGAAATCAAACCGTTGCCAGATATCCGTTTGAATACCATTACTTTTACTGCTCGCCCAGAGCGGAAAACTCATATAAGGACTTACTGTAGCGCTGGTACTATTACGGGTCAATCGTGTTAAAAATTTACCTTTATAACCGGTTACTGTAGGCGATTGAAGAATAGGATTATCCTGACTCTCATAAAGCGAAAGAAAAATATTCATTTCGTCTTTGATGCCATTTTTAAAACTCCGCAATACATAATCATCATCTTTCAAACTCAGATCTGCATCTACGAAACCTTTGGCACTCATGTTATAGAAATTGACATATACCAACGAATCAGAAAGCGGTAACTTATGAAAATTCTCTTGGCGCAAGAGTAATCCATGCGCTTTGGTTACAAAATCTTTTTGTAGCAAATGCAAGGTATACACCTCTTTACTTGTAAGATTGATCACCGTATCGATTAAAATATCGGTCTGTAGATGGCTTTCTAATTCAAAAAATGGAATGGTATTCTTTGGTCTATAGGCGAAAACGATGCGCAGTTCTCCTGATGGAACTTGAGCCCAGCTGCTTAAATCAAATCCATTTAAGATAGGACCTACCAACACATTTTCCTTTCCTGGATATTCAGGATTGTCCACTGTTGTGCTATTTCCGATATGTGATGGATAAGGCGGAGCATACGCTGCTCTCTTGTCCAAAAAATCACCTACAATCTCGGCGCCGGTTATTGCACCGCTTGCACTAAACTTAGGATTGATCAACATACAGAAGTAAGGAACTTTATCATCTTTACTCCCTAAAGTCTGGATATAGTTGAGGTTATTGAAAACCCGTAGATAGGCAGGTTCTGCGATGGCTGTATATTCGACCTTAGCACAACCTGTAAATAGCGAAACACACAGCAGCAACACCCCTAAGTAAATCGTTAATCGTTGATTTTTCATGTAAATATTATTTAAAATAATGATCAGTCCAGAAAATCTGTACCTCCCCATTATCGAGTATGTTTAACTAAAATCATTCTTGCTTTATCTGACGGAGTCACATCTTTAGAACTCTTGCCAATAAGAGCAACTGTATATACGCCCGCTTCTTGTACAGGGGCAGGCTGTCCTGGTTTCTCATAGAGTTTTTTATTGGCGATAAAAGCTTCATGTGTCAATACGGCGATATCATTTGCCCAAGTGCCAGGAACGACATCTGGTGTAGAACGGTACACCATAAATTCAAAAGGATTATAGATCGTTCGATATCCGATATATGGTCTTTCCATCTTCGGAATTCCAGGCTGTAGATTTTCTACCGCGTCACGATTATCTAATGCCATAGCGGGAGACTGTCCATTTCCTGCTGTGAAAGTCACATATGGATTTCCAATAGATAAGTTTAAAAAGCGTTTGGGAAAATAAAATTGGTATTGCAAATGGGCAAAACTGGCATCATCCTGAGCTCCCGTATACACAGAGCCACTTAAATCATTCGCAACAAGTAGCAGTTTTGCCTTACCATCCTGTCCGGGATAAAGCCAAATGGTATAATTTTGTGCAGGTTGCAACGCCTGTTCTACAGATGCCAATACCTTGCCTGACATATCCAGGGCTTCTATAACATGTGTTCCTTGAATCAGATTTAGATAATTACCCGCCTGACCAAAAGTCAAAGCATCTGCGAGAATTTTACCATCAATTCGAAAACGAACGGACTGTCCAGCTAGTGCATTAGCCGCTTGAATACGAAAATAAGTGCGGTTGGCTGGAGCTGTTACATCGCTAAGCACCTGAAAAGCATTCTGGTAATAAGATGACGTGTTGTCGACTTCGTCTACATGATAATTAAATTCTCTTGGAGCAACAACTATCGTATACACACCTCCTGGCTGATAGGTTGCGACGGGAGCATAATGCAGATTGCTGTTGCTGGAATGGCTGATCGCAATTGTTGAAGTCGACGGATGAAGGACGGTGTATTCATAAGTATCTGCTCCTACAGCTGGAATTTGTCTTCCGTCTTGTAGCAATAACCTAAACTGATAAGTACCATAAGGCAATTCAATGTAAGGAGAACTGACCGTACTTACGTTTATATTATTCGTTTTTGAATGAACAAGAGTACCGTCTGCGTAAGCCAGAGATACTGCGCCAGTAAGATCTTCTTGCATACCCAACAAGCCCATGGTGTGATGTTTAATATTTCCTCCAAGATTCACAATCCGAATTTTAAAATGATCTGGTTTTGAAGGAGAGGAAACTGCGCGTGGTACCGATACGATATCCGGTTGGCCATCCATAAAAATAGTGGGCATCAGGAAATAATCCATGGGTTTATTATAATCGTTTGGTGCCTGAAAAGTAATATCTGGATATAAATTCCCCTGATAACTTCTTGCGCCCAACGTAAGCTTTACCTGATCCTGCTGGTTAAAAAGATCTTGCGGAATTACCCAACTTTTACCCAATCGTCCGTCTACAGGAAAATAGGGTGTACCGGGATATTGGTCGGCATCTGGAGCGTCTGGACGACGCACGATAAAATTGGTTAAACTATCTTTTCCCGAAATAACCTGATTATATCCTGCTATGTTTACAATACGGACATTTGATCGTTCACGGTTTTCCGTTACCGCCCGATTGTCCACCCCCATTTCAATTTTTTCTTTTTTACAGGAAGTGAATACGAAAGACAGCACTATAATTGCCACATAAGTAAGGTAGTTATCGACTAAGCGAAACCAGTAAGCAGGCATCGCATTATAGCATCTGTATTTCTTGAAGTTTATTTGTTGATATCGCATGACTACAATAAATTATAAGTAAAGCCCACCATGATTTCAGCACCACGTTTATAACTACGGTTGATGTACTCATTACCGTACCATTTGCCTCCCGTCTGCGGATTAGCATACACCGTTTTAATGGCCGGGTTCATGATATTTTTGGCATAGCCCTTAAAGAGAATTCTTTTGTTAATCCGTTGACTAAATACAAAGTCCAAATAAGGAACTGGCTGTGTATAAAGATCTGGCTCGCCTGTTAAATTGATTTGGACCAATCGTTCTCCGACCATATTAAAGGTCATCGTTAAATCTGTTCCTGATTGATCATTATCATAATTTAACCAAGCGTTTATTGAATAGGGAGCTTGCTCAAACAACGGACTATTTTTTGGTGAATGCCGATCCAACGAACGATTTGCTTCATAGCGCGCTGCTGATTTCTGGATTTTACTCTGAGCAAGCATTAGGTTTGAGCCTAAGAAAAAATTACGCAAAGGATCGATCAAAGTTCCCAAGTTTTTAACCACTTCAAACTCGACTCCCCAGACTTTACCAATATTGACATCATTCTGGAACTGTATAGTCGGAAATTCAGGATAAGTTGCTGCCAATCCTTGGGTTTCAAGATTAAACACCTTAACCAACTGATTTTCGATGCGCTTACCAAAAGCCGAAACGGCAATAACCTCACCTTTCGCAGGAAACCACTCCCATCTAAAATCTGCATTTTGTGTATATTGATTTTTCAGATTTGGATTTCCAACGACTAACCCCATTTGAAAAGCGTCAAATTCAAAAACATTCGTGATCTCACGCAGTTCTGGTCTAGCCAAAGTGGTGTTGACAGCGCCTCTGAAATTCATGTTATCGTTTAATGTAAACGTCGCATTCAACGAATAAAAAGGTTTATAACCCGTTTTATAGACGGAATTAGGATCAATCGGATTAAGCGGAATAGGCGCTTCTCCATTGGCGCCTGTTGTTAATGAAGGGTCCAAAAAAACGCCAGCTGTATCGACTGTAGAGCCAATATTGGTCATTTCAAATCGAACACCCCCTGCCATACGGAACCTATCTGTCAATTTCAGATCAAGCATACCATATAAGGCATTCGTTTCAAAATAACCAGTATAATTATTGGGTGATTTTTGACTGTTATATAAAAATCCACCGATAGGCATCATACCTTCACCCTGACCTGCTGTCGGTATCTTCACCCCAATGATCTCATTACTGACAAGACGATTCAGATTACCCTCAACATCATAAAGCGGTATTGCTTTATTAGCGGTAAAATTCGACCCTGGTAAGAACAGCTGGTTTTCTGTAAAATCCCGATCTCGGAACAAATAGTTTACCCCTGTTTTGAACTCTTGCTTCTGTCCTAATAAACGGAACGGAATGCTGATATCAGCTTTGTAATTATAATTCTGTTCTGTCAGATTTCGCCATCTCCTACCATTCGGTTCCGCCTGCATAATACCATATGTACCAAATCCATTCACATAACCCGAAGTCAGCGCATACAGATGTTTACTATAAACCTCTTCTGTTGCACCATTATTTGCACCAACGACCGGTCTACTATAATAGCCCCCATCACGTGGTATATAATCAGCTAAACTTGCGAAACGAAAATCGGGATCATTCTGTTTAGATTTTGAGCTCGCCACATTGTAACTTAAACGAGGTGAAAGATCTCCTTTTAAGAACTTATGCTCGCCTTGTAAATTGAAAGTATTCAAGTTTCTGAAAGTCTGTTTTAGCGAATAAGTTGTGCTTTTCACTTCTCCTGGTAAACCCGTATACTCATATCTGCCGGCAAGATGGGTTGATTTGGTTTCACCACCCCAACTCCCGAGATATTGCATACTAATTTCATGCTGTGGATTGAATCGGTAAGTTAAACCCGCCAGAGTTCCATAATTCAGAGTCTCCGTACCTGTATTCTCCTTATAAGTCTGATATTTACCCATATACAAACTATTAGGTGTAATATAATTTGGAATATTACGAACACTGTACACGTCCGGATTACCGGTCACCACCCCTTGATAGATACTATATTGCGTCAAGTCCCCCCCGCTTATATCGGTCGTTCTTCTGTAATAATTACCCCCTAAAATAACACCCAGCTTATGCCTTTTATTGAACAAGTCATAACTGTTTCCAAATGTTGCCGAATACAGCTGGTTCAATGGCGCTTTTTTATAAGTACTCGTCATCACAGGATCAAAGCCCTGCATGATCCCATTAATTCTTCCAACCTCCTGATAAGCATCGTTGCTGTAATTACTGTTGGCAATCATATTATGGATCGATGATAAACCTGCGGGATATTCTTTCGCCAGATTTAAGAAATCAGTCGACAGATTTTTATTATTAATCTTTGTGCCCAAAAAGCCCATGTCACTATTCCATAAACTATTGTACTTCCCTCCCATTCCGATATTAGCATTTAGACCCGTCTGTGCAATCACTTCAAAAGTCATCCGATCAGGTACAGACTTTGTTTTCAATTCTACAATTCCAGAAGCAGCATCTGCAGGTTTATCAGGTGTCACCGTTTTATAGATGGTGATATTATCCAGCAAAGAAGCAGGAACTAAATCTAAAGGAATAGAACTGCGATCTGGATCGGATGATGCCAAACGTACTCCGTTCAGCTGTCCAATAACCGACCGGTCACCGAGACCACGTACCGCAACATATTTATCGTCTGTAACCGTTACTCCGGTAACCCTTTGCAAAGCTTGAGTCGTTGTAATACTTCCTGTACGTTCTATTAATTCTGCTGAAATAGCATCTTGCACAATGGACGCGCGTTTACGCTCTTCCAAAACAGCAACTTCAGTATTTGCCTTACGTCTTGCCTGTACCCGTACTTCAACTTCATCTAATGCTGTTGAGGCAGAACGCAGTTGAACAATAAGGTTACGCTCAGCAACATTAATAGAAACCTCCTTAGATTGATAGCCCAATAAGGTGAATACAAACACCTGTACACTTTTTGGAACTACAATAGTAAAATTACCTGAAGCATCGGTGGTCGCTCCCAATTGAAGACCCTTTATCCGAATAGTCACACCTGCAAGAGCAGCTTTATTATTCACATCTTGGACCCGTCCGGTGATGGTAAATTGCTGTTGCTCGGGCTTGGATTTGGTTCCACCATCGGCAGGAACGTCGGTCACAACCACTAACTTATTTTTAATGACATAGCGAAAAGGCAGTTCAGAAAAACAAGCCATTAAGGCCTGTTCAATCGAAGCATCCTTCAGATTAATCGAAATTGGTTTGGTCTTTTTAAATAATTCAGTGTCATAAAAAAAGTCATACTGACTTTGTTTTCTGAACTCCTGCAAAATGGATGGTATGTTGCTATTTTGTTTATTCAGTGTAATGCGTTGTCCAAAAGTAGACGCACTGACCTGAACCAACAAGCAAGTCATTAACATCATGGTGATTTTCATAACACGCATGCATTGATAAAAATTCATATGTATTTATTGTCCTTTAACAAGACTATATAGCATATTCATGACGGGTGTTTACCCAATCCAAATGAATATTTTATATATTTGTTGTCGTTAATATTAATTGATGATTTTGTTCGCACAACGTTATCGATCAGCTTAACATACATGCCAGAGGTGTTACGAGCACCTTTGGCCTTTTTTTGTTCAAGCAGATCAAGTATTATAATGGTATTAGTCGGTCACAATAATCCTCCTTTCTGTCAATTTCAATTTTGCTTTCCCTGTTATTTCAACCATATCCATAATGGCGGTTAAAGGTTGAGAACGGGATACAATTCCATCAAATTTGAGTTTTCCTAAATGTGGTGGACATACGATATCGACATCGTACCAACGCGAAACTTTACGCAGTATACTTGCTAGCGACTCACTTTTAAAAACAAAATCTCCAGCTGTCCACGATACCTGTTGCTCGACATCTGCGTCTCCCACAACAAAGTGTTTATCTAAGAAAGACTGCTGTCCGGGCCGCAATAGAATCGATTCACCATTTAAAGAAGAAGTTACACGCACACTTCCCTCAAGCAGTGTGGTTACTATTCCAGGTTCATCGAGATATGAATTCACATTAAAATGCGTACCCAAAACCTGTATCTCCTGATGTGCTGTTTCAACATAAAAAGGGATGCTCTCCATCCGGCCATGCTGACGCTTTTCCATCTTGGCAATTTCAAAATACACCTCACCGGTCATTTTTACTCTCCGCTCATTATTTTCAAAATGTATTGGATAATGTAAAGACGATGCGGCATTCAACCAAGCCTTAGAACCATCGGGCAATGTGAGCCGGTATTGCCCTCCTTTAGGTGTCGCAATCGTATTAGATGCACTCTTGTTATTGGATTCCGATCCGGAAACACGGTAAATAAGCTGACCACTTTTTGTTTTCTCCACAAGGACACCGCCTTCTAAGGCCAATGTTCCGACGGCAACTTCATCTAATGAAATCGTAGAACCATCTGCCAGAGTCAATAGGGCTTTATCTTCTCCCGGTATCACTAAACTTTGCGTATTGTTATCAGGCTTAGACAGGAAAGATTGACGAAAAATCAAGTAAGAGATGGAACAGATGAGCAGTAGTGAAGCTGCGATCTTTAGCCATGAGGAAATTCGAAAACCCGGATCCAGTTTCTTATTTTTTTTAGCGATCCGCTCCTTAAGTCGAAGATAATTATCTTCAGAAGTCGTAACGGTAGCATGATAAGCCAGCGCCTGTACGATACGCTTCTGTTCTTCAACTTCTTTACGATACTGCGGACGATCCTGAAGCCAATTCTCCCATTTGGCAACATCATGAGCAGGGTATCCTTTACAATAGTTAATGAAGCTCTCATCTGCTAATAATGCTTTCAGATTCAGTTCTTCCATGTTTTATTTTTCTTCATTTGATCAATAGAGCATGGAGTAAGCTTTTTTCACTACTGATTTCCTAAAAAAAATAAAAAAAATGTTGAAAGGGCGCCAATGGCTATTTTAAGGAAAGTTTCTTGTTCTTCAGTCAACAGATTTCGTAATTTATCAACAGATTTATAGATGGTGTTGTAGACCGTATTGATCGAAATACCATTTGCAACAGCGATCTCATGATAGGATAATCCAAGGTAAAATTTCTGATAAATCAACAAGCGTTGCTTCTCGCCAAGCTCATCTACTTTTTCTTTTACAAAGCGACCGACCTCATCTTCCGTATAACGCTGTATAAATCCATCTTCAACAGAAGGTACCTCACAGTTTTCTAATAAAGTAGCCATGGTAGGTATCATTTCGTATTTTTTTGCGTCACCACGGAATAGCTGGCGCAAAAATATGGTAATAATGTAATTATGCTGATTCTGTATCGCACTGCTTTTTATCCTATTTTCCCATAAATAAAGAAAGACATCGTTAATGGCATCTTGAATAATATCAATAGCAAAACCACGTTTGGTGCCGACATAGCTTAGGTAATGGTGATAGTATTCGTAAATCTGATAAAACGCTTCTTCACATTCTTCGATAACAAATTTATTCCAGTGTTCTTTCAGGTCGTGGCGTTTTATAAGAGGCATAAATTCAAAATAATACGGTTAACTATTCCTTACAAAGAAATAGAACGCATATTAACAGAGCATTAATTATAAATAACCAAATCATGTCATCTCTAAGAGCAGCATAAAAACAAGCAAGCAACAAACATCACATACCTTGCCTGTATCGCCCCATCGACAATATTTGCCCCCCTTACTTAAAACAATAGATCATTTGAATCAACATGCATTTTTTTAATAATATTGGGTTTGTACCAGATTTATTTCTTCACTTTTTATAATTATATCAAATGCAACTTAATTGCATTTGATATAATTATTTCCTACATTTGTTTCTGTATAACAATTCAGAAAACAGATTATATATGATACCTCAAACATTTGAACAATGGAAAACCTGTTTGGTAAATGATTGCAAGGTCAGTCTTACCAAAGAATTTGCAACCAGGAGACTTGCTGTTTATCATGATCTAGATAAACCCGAAACGAAAAAATTCATCCGCTTGTATGGTTTTCAACATTATCAAAATATCATTGGCTGGTTTACAAAAATAGTTGAAGGCTCGATTTAAGTTAAAATTAACAAGGCTATACAATTGAATACTTCTACTCATAATGCTCATCTAAAACGCTAAAGAATTAACTACATGCAGACAGAAACATCCTTATTAAATCCTGATGTAAGCATCGGCAAGAAACTTCCGGTCACCGTATTAAGCGGTTTCCTTGGTGCTGGAAAAACAACCTTACTTAACCATATTTTGCAGAACAAAGAGGGCTTAAAAGTTGCAGTTATCGTCAACGATATGAGCGAAGTGAATGTCGATGCACGATTGGTTGAAAATCAAAACACGCTATCGCGTACAGAAGAAAAATTAGTAGAAATGAGCAACGGTTGCATTTGCTGTACGCTCCGTGAAGATCTCATGGTTGCGGTTGAAAAACTTGCGAATGAAGGACGATTTGATTATTTATTGATTGAAAGTACGGGTATCAGTGAACCTATTCCGGTAGCGCAGACTTTTTCCTATGTTGATGAAGAACATGGTATAGACTTGTCTCGTTTCAGCTACATCGACACCATGGTTACCGTCGTGGACTGCTTTAATTTTTTCAAGGACTTTGGAACAAATGAACTGCTACAGGACCGAAATCTAACGGATATGGAGGGGGACGACCGAACCATTGTCAACCTGCTTACCGATCAGATCGAATTTGCCAATGTCATCATCCTGAATAAAACAGATTTGGTGGATGCTGGAACAGTTGGTATTTTAAAGGCTGCGATACACAAATTAAATCCAGGAGCAAATATTATCAGTTCTGTTTTTGGAAAGGTAAGTCCAAAAGCAATATTAAACACCAACCTGTTTGATTTTGATGAAGCCCAGACTTCGGCGGGATGGCAAAAGGAGTTGGAGTCGGAGCATCATGTTCCTGAAACTGAAGAATACGGGATTAGTTCGTTCGTATTCAGAAATCAAAGACCTTTTCATCCTGAACGGTTTTGGCATTACTTAAACCATAACTATCCCGCAGGTATTATACGTGCCAAAGGTCTTTTTTGGCTAGCTTCTCGTCGGGATGAAGCTTTAAATTTTTCTCAGGCAGGCGGATCTTCACGCCTAGAAACAGCTGGCGTGTGGTGGAGCAGCATGTCTTACTTTGAACGCATACAGTTTGAAAGTTATGTGGCCAACAAAGACTATATTGAAAGTCGCTGGAGTAAACAATGGGGCGACAGGATAAATGAACTTGTCTTTATCGGACAAGACATAAACGAAAAAAAAGTAATGCTGGATCTGGAAAAATGCTTACTCCAAGAAGATGAGTTTTATCTGTTTGATAAAAACATCCTATTCGAAGATCCTTTTCCAACAAATATATAAAGTGGAGAAGATCAGTGAAAGAATAAAATAGCATGGTGCATACTTATGCTACCATGCTATTTTATTATCATCAGACTTCAAGATGCAGATACTCCTTTCATCAAAATTGACCTGATAACAGGTTTTATTTTAAAAAATTTACATCCTGAGCGGATCAAAATAATGAAGTAACCATTCAAGTATATCCAGATGCTTTAAATAAATTATCAAAAAAATGGCATGATAACACAGCATATTGTCATTGATGATCCTGTTACGATCGAGTACCTTTGTCCTAATCAATATGCAAATTACGTTGAGACATGGATAAGAAAAATATTGCCATTTTGATATTACCAGATGTACAATTATTGGATGTAGCAGGACCTACTGATGTCTTTCATACGGCCAATGAGATTTTAAAAAAAAGTAGGTTATGGCGCACCCTATCAGCTTCATTACCTGTCGGCATTAAAATCTGAAACTGTCACATCAAATTCAGGTATCAAGCTCCAATGCGACGCAAGTATTTTCAATATAACAACACCTATAGATACCTTGATCATTGCGGGCACGCACCCCAATTTATTTGAAAATCTTGATGAAACGGTCTATACATGGCTCAAGCAAATATATCCGCAGGTAAATCGCCTAGCTTCGATCTGCGTCGGCACATTTCTAATGGCCAAAAGCGGTCTGCTGAAAAATAAAACAGTGACCACACACTGGAAATATGCAGGCCTGCTTAAAAGTATGTATCCTGAAATTCATGTTGACGCCCGATCTATTTTTTTAAAGGATGGCAATATCTATAGCTCTGGCGGGATCACTTCTGGAATCAACTTGGCATTACATTTAGTTGAAGAAGATGTGGGGCGGGACATAACCATACAGGTGGCCAAACATCTGGTATTTGGAGTACATCGACTCTCGGATCAATCACTTTTTTCTGAAGAATTACCTGCTGTTGAAAATATGAGTGAACTTGTTCAAAAAGTTTATCACTATGCTAATGCACGTATTGAAGAAACATTAAATCTTGAACAATTAGCATCCGCAGTAAACATGAGTCCCCGTAATTTTTCACGGGTTTTTAAAAAAGAAACTTCTTTTCCGCCTGGACAATTTATCGAAAAAATACGTTTAGAAAAAGCAAAACAACTACTTGCTTACACTGCTGACACCTTAACGATTATCAGTGTTCAATGCGGCTATGATCAGGTCAGCTCCTTAAACAAGCTGTTTTATAAATACTATAAAATTAGTGCAATACAGTATCGAAAAACATTTCAACATTAATTCATAAATACCTTTTCAAAAATGGAGATCAACAAAGATAAAACCATCAAAAACATTGCATTTTTTGTTTTTGACCAAGTAGAAGTATTAGATCTAAACGGACCTTTAGATGTATTTGTAAAAGCAAATATAATAATACCAAACAGCTTTAATTGTTATACTGTTGCCTTGGATACTACGCCTATATTTGCAGAATCCAATACCATGCAAATTATTCCTAAATATACAATTGATAATTGTCCACAAGCAGATCTGATTATCGTACCTGGAGCATTTCCTGAAACAGTTATCAAATTATTTAAAGACGAGCATTTTGAATCCCGATTCACAGCATGGATTACAGCTCAGGCACAACGTGATACTGTAATTGCCAGTATTTGTACAGGTGCGCTATTACTTTCGAATACTAAGCTTTTAGATGGAAAATCTATTACCAGTCATTTTATGATGACAGATCTGTTACAAGAACTAAATCCGGACAGTCAAGTTGTAACAGGGCCTCGATATATTGATCAGGGTGACTTATTAACTACTGCAGGCATCACAGCAGGTATAGATGCAGCCTTATATATGGTGACAGATATCCTTGGTCAGGATGTGGCTCAACAGATTATTGAAATTTTTGAGTATAAAGCAGAATTGCAAATTCATTAAGCTCACCTACCTGGATAATCGTATCGTATAAGATTGAAAAACAGTCTTTACATGATCACTTCACCTATCCATTCTTTCTTACATCAAGTAAAATGACAGCAATTAAAGGATCGATCAATCCATTTAAACGCATACCCTTTGGATTTTACTTTCAGTTTTTGAAGAGCTAGTTAGGTTATTTTAAAAATCACTTCATGCGACATGAAGTGATTTTACCCATTACTAACTTTTTTGATCGTGCTTTAAACCATTGATCAGCGTTGTATGCAATTCCTTTATCGATCAAAAAACACCTTCCATCGGCTGATTCCACCTTTTCATCGGTAGAAATTTCATCGAATGCTGCATTCACATATTTTTAAGAAAAATTAAAAGATATGTCACTATTCACACCGCTTATTTGGATCTCTTTGATGCTACCGTTAATGGCTATTGCTTTTGCCAAAACGAAAAAAGTAAATACAAAATTTTTAATCCTTTTTATCGTCTATTTTTTAGCGGATTGTTATATCCAACATTTTAGCAGACAATATTTTAGCCTTGATTCGATCGGCCTTAAATTTTCATGGATCGGTAAAATATTGAGTTTATTCTTATCGCTGACCATCATTTTCTCGGTAAGCAAAACCCATCGTGAGCAGATCGGATTCACCTTGAAAAGTAATGCAAAGAAACAGGTGAAATTCGGTATATCCATATTCCTTGGATTCTTACTTTTTGATTTGATTTTCAAATTTATCTTATTCCCTAAAGGAGGTCATTTTGATCTTGAGACATTCGCTTTCCAGGCTACAATGCCAGGCTTAACCGAAGAATTAGTTTTTAGAGGCATTTGCTTTTGGCTTCTTGATCAAGCTTTTACTCCCCAATGGAATATCAAAGGCATCTCATTTGGCTGGGGATTTATTATCGTGACCCTGCTATTCAGTGTTGCACATGGCCTTGTGTTAACGGAAGATCATCAACTCAAATTTGATATCATAACCATCATCTACCTCACGCTGATATCTTCGTTAAGTCTTGGCTTGCTAAGGAAATTTACAGGTAATCTGATTTATCCCATAATAGGCCACAATATGGTCAATGTATTGAATGCACTGATACGAATATTATAGTGGAACATATGCTGAAATAGGGCAATAGGTGAATCATGAATCTGCTAATAAGCGATCGTAAACACCATAAGCAATTCTCTTTTTATATGAAAAGTAATCCTATAACTCGTTCAAAAAACTATATTTGGTTGATCATTTAAACAAACATCATGTCGCAGGATACGAGAATTTTATCTAGTTATTTAACAAGTAAAATAGCTGAATTTGATTTTGATAGTTTATACAGCAAAACCAGTCGAATTTTACTTCATGTCTGCATGTGGTTCACTTTTTCGATCTTATTGCTGTTGAGCTACATACTTGCATATAAACTCTCTTTTTTTAATGCTACCATCCTAACCATTAGGATGACAAGCGTTAATATGCTCGTTTTCTATCTGTTCTTTTATGTGTTACTTCCCAAGATTTTATCCGGTAGCAAGAATAAGATCATTTTACTTCTAGTCATTAGTTTGCCGATATTGTTATTTATCTGGATTGCTACTACCTATTTTTTCTCCCTAATCTACCATGCGCTGGGCTTTGAAATAGAAAATGGAGAACTAAAGAATGCTATTAAGATGAGTGCCGATCAGTCGTTCATACAAGCCGTATCTGTAAAACGCATGATTTCACAAGCATTCATTGTCATTTCAATTCTATCGCCTTTCTTTTTTGTCAAAATTCTATTTGAAATTTCAAAATTATACAGTAAAACCTTAAAAATTCAAAACGAAAAAGCTTCATTAGAAATTGAGAATATCAATATTGAAAAGAATTTTTTAAAAGCACAGCTTAATCCACATTTTCTATTCAATACTTTAAATAATCTCTATGGTCTTGCAATTAAGAAAGATCCCGCTACGCCAGAGGTGATTGTAAGTCTTTCGGACATTATGAGTTATACACTTTATGAGTCTAACACGGAAAAAGTATCCTTGCAGAAAGAATTGGAATTTATAAAAAACTATGGTGAACTCGAAAAAATGCGATACCCGGTAGATAAAAAGATCCAATTTGATCTTCCTGAAGAAAGTGCATTATTAGGTTTATACATCGCTCCTCTCTTAACATTTACATGTATTGAAAATGCTTTTAAGTACGGTCTCAAAAATAATAAAGAACAGCTTATATATTTGACGATAAAAGTTAAGGATCATCATTTTTACTTTCATCTTGAGAATGATGTTGAAGACTTTGTCCCGACAAAAAACTTTGGTGGTATCGGTCTATCTAATTTACAAAAGAGACTTCAATTGTTATATCCCAATAAACACGAACTCAAAATGGAGCATTTACAAAATAAATTTATCGTCAACTTAAAAATAGATTTAGCAACTCATGGATAAATTCACCTGTATCGTCACCGATGATGAACCACTTGGTAGAGAAATTATAGAATCATTTGTAAAAGAAATACCCTTCCTTACGCTTGTCGGCTCTTTTGGAGATCCTGTCGAAGCATTGCTGTATTTACAAAGTAATGCTGTTGACATCATGTTTAGCGATATCCAAATGCCGAAAATTAATGGTATGGAGTTGGTAAATGCCTTGGTCAATCCACCTGTTATTATTTTTATTACCGCACATCGTGATTTCGCATTGGATAGTTTTGATGCTGGGGTAACAGATTACTTAGTTAAGCCCGTTCGATTCGATCGCTTTTTAAAAGCAGTAAATAGAGCCAAAGAAAGTGTATTGGCCGGTAAAACTCCAAAGATACAAGAAGCAAGACCTGATCGTATATTTATAAAATCAGAAGGAAGATTAGTGAAAATATTATTACACGAAATCCTGTATATTGAATCCCAGGGAGATTATCTAAAAATCGTTGTTTACGAAAAAACATATACCACACAAGCTACGCTCAAATCCATGGAAGAAATCCTTGATAAGCAACTATTTTTTCGTATTCAGCGGTCGTTTATCCTCAACATAGAAGCTGTAAAAACAGTTACCGGAAATATGATCGAATTAACCAATGGCAAATCAATAGCGATCGCTGTAAACAAAAAGGAGGAGTTTTTCACCTTATTGGGCATCAAATAAAAAAGATAATTTTAATATTTAAAAGAGGTCCTTATGGTAGATATACAATTTAAGAAGAGCAATATTATGACAGGCATTTTCCTTTGTATTGCATTTATTGTACTATTACTTTTCATCTTTTATACCTCGTCCAATAGCTATGCCCCCATACTAATATTTTTAATATGCATAACTTTACATATTTTATATTTTCACAAGATAAAATTCTGGATCGATCATAAAAATGGCCGACCAGGATTAAGCATTGAGGAACAAGGTATATTAAATAACACCGCTGATACATCCATTTTTATTCCTTGGGAAGAAATTCAAAGTTTTGAATCTGGCTTTTTTCGTACCCAAAATCAAATCTTTATCAAAGTTAGGAACGAAAAAAAATATGACCAAGTTAAACGTACGACATACTTAACTGCTTTAAATACAATAGGTCGCCTTTTTAGGTCAAAACCAGATTTACTTTGGATCGATGTTGATGTCTTAGCGATCTCAGAACAACAGCTTTTAACCTTACTGCGGTCGAGGTTGGGTAAAAATAACCGTCAAGGGTAAAACTTCCTTTAGATCAACTATTATTTAAAATTAAACACCACTTTTAAAACAGCCATCCTGCCTCGTAGTTCATACTGATTATGAGTCTGCATATTCGCCGATATGTAATAGGTTTCAAATTTCTTCACATTTGCCAAATTCGTCAAATTTAGTTCAAAATCCGTTTTCAACTTCTTGTGACGATAGCGTAAAAATGTATCAAAGAAAACATAATTAAAATCTTTCAATCCCGGTTGATGGGAATACGTATTTCTAGCACTTAAACGCAAATGAACGCTTGAAAATAGATTTACCGGTAAACTCATTTGATGTGAAGCATTAAATGTATTTCTATTTAATTCATCAGATCCACCCTTTTGTTTCGTACTTACCCAAGATAATTGTCCAGTATAAGAAAGGTTCAACTGCTTCCATATTTTAAATTCCATATTTGGCCTCAACGTATAACTTGTATTCTGAAATGGAAGTATCTCCTCATTAAATAACTGATTATAGTCCGACAAAGACCACGATGCAGCAATTTTCACCGTACTCGATAAAGCAAAAATGTATTTATCAATCCCAGCAGAAGCACTATAGGACTTCACTTCATTTTCTTGGGCGATCAGCTGTGTTTGAGTCGACTCCTCATTGATTACATTAGAAAGCATTGTACTTGATATGGATTGGTTGTAGCCCAATCCAAAATTAAAAAATAGCAGTTTTATTGTTTTACCTAACTTATAGTTTAATCCAAAATTATTGCTCCTATTTTCATTGATCCCACCACTATTAGTCGATAAAGTCCGGTAATTTCTAATCAGTAAACCTCGATACACATTTTCGATAGTTCCAAAAGTATTGCCTCTCTGATAAGAAAAACTAAGTTCATCCTCTTGGTGTACTTGCAAACGAGCTGAAAATGAAGGATTAAATAAAAGATTATTCTGGCTATTATCGATACTAAAACCGTCATCAATATAACTGGTGTGTTGCCATGATAAAGGCAAACTCAACTTTGTGGCTAGTCTATTAATACTCCATTCATAGTCTGCATTGACAGAAAACGATGAACGATTCCAGTGCATATTATTCTCCGTAGAATCAACATCTGTAGCCTTTACAATTCCTTCTTTATTGAGATCAATACCCGATTTGAGTTTTTGGTCTTCCATCATTGCCCCCAGCGTATAGTATTGTTTGATCTTTCCTTTGGGAAGCCTATATCCGATACTACCATTCGTAAAAATTGTGGGAACTTCAACATGTTGCAGTGTTTGTTCATATGATATTCCTGAAGCAAAGATATCCGGAAAAAGACCAGGAGAAAAAGCTAAGGTCTGTGGTTTATTGGCGTAATTCATATACCAATTGATCTGCACAATATCTCCATTTTTAAGTTGAGGAACCCATTCCAATTGATTAGAAAAGCCTCTAATTTTATGGTTCAAATTCCCGAAAATAGTATTTCCATTACTCCCTATTGTGGCGCGCCGATCTTCTTTTTCATATTCGAACGAGAACGTATTATTGATATAACGCTTTTCCATGTTCTTGTTCAATGACAACCGAAATGCTGCTAGCCATTCCGCTGTTTCTGTATATTGGTTTTCATCAAATACAAAATCTCCTTCTTCCGAAAAATAGCTTGTTTTTCCTTGAAAAGTGGTATTATTCTTATCATACAAGAGCTGTACATTCGACTTCAGTTGCAAACCATTTTTTATATTCAATAGATTATTTGCATTTAAAGCCACTGTATTATTCATAAAATAATTTGATTTTGCTACAGGAGGACCACCAACAGTCCCTACAGCAAGCAAATTATTTATAGGTGAATACCCCATTTGTGCAAACACGGAACTTTGATTAAATCCAGTAAAATCACCAGTCAAGTCATTACCTATATTATTTCCCTGCAGCACATTCAATACCTTATATTTTTTATTGAACAAGATCGTATTGACTTCTGCATCATATTGCTTGGGCATTCCCGCTCCCAGTTTAGCCTGACCGGTTAACTTGAGCTTAGCATCGTCTTTAATAACCAGATTTATCGCCACATTATCTGTAAAACGCTTATTTTTCAACACTTTCATATGTTCGTGGTTGGTCAGTACCTGTATATCCTTTACCATCTTATGTGGAATAGTTTTCGTGCCGATAGAGTAGCGATCATCCAGCAGATCGTCTCCATCGATATAAAACTTAGAAATAGATTTACCTTGGTACTTGATAGCACCGTTTTCTCCAACTTCAATACCCGGCATGCGTTTTAAAACCTCACCAATGCTACGATCCTCATCCTTTGCAAACGTCGAAACATCATAAGATAATGTATCCCCGATTCGACGGATCTTCGGTCTACTTTTGACTTCAACATCATCCAATAAAACAGCTTTCTGTTCAAGTTCAATCGTTTTTTTAGTACGAAGATCTGTCAATGGAATTATTTTTTTATGATACCCTAAGTGGTTGATCTCGAGATATGCTCCATCCACACCTTTCAATGTAGTTAAAGAAAAAGCCCCATTCTCATTTGTTTCTTTAAAGGTTAACAATTTATGGTTACTTGACTTCAGTACCACATGGATATAATTTAACGGTTTTCCCGACGCCTTATCTACTAATACCCCTTCAATGGCAACCTGCTGCCCAAAAACCCATGCACTACAAAGTATATAGCATATTACAGTAAGAGATCTTAATAACATATTATGGTTTTAATTCTAAAGGATTATTAGTGACCGAAGAAGGTTTATAATTATCATCATTTTTAATAGATATCGATTTAATTTTATTAGGGTCGATAGTTGAAAATGGCACGTCGCTCGTTACAAAAACTCCACTCTTTTTTACAGAGGAAGAACCACCCGATTTTGTTTGCATATACGCCTTTGGATTGGTTTTAAAAGCCTTGTACAATTTTTCTACCTCTTCAGGTGCTGATAAAATAACATCAACCGGAGCACCAATCGTAATCTGAACACTATCAGCAAGTTTATCAAAACCAGAATACTCGAACTCAACTTCACTTTTATCATCCCTGGCTTCCAAAATTAATCCTGGTAAGCCGTGTAATTTCCATGGTCCAAAAGAAAAAGGAAGATCTGTTGTAAACCAAGTTGTGTAATGTCGACCGCCAAAAGTCGTTGTCGCTTTTTGACAAGTATATCCGCCTATTACTTTAGTATCATCATGAATATCCCAGTCTTGTTTAGGATATACTGCATCCAACAAGAACTCATCGGATGCTACACGTTTCACTTCAATCATATTGGATTTAGAGGATTCTAAAAGATAAGATTCTCTTATTCCGCTAGTGGATTTCGAAACAATAACATGACCATCAAAATTTAGAGCATCCATCTGTTGCGCAGATTGTTCTTGTGTTCTAGTAGATGAATAACTTGTGTAATAGCTTGTTTGGGGACTTAAATAAGTTACGACTTCATCTCTCCGATATTTATCTCGTTGTGTTGTATCATTAACGTGTTTAAAGAGGTAGTGAACTTTCGCAATTGCCTTTTCTTGAGCCTTAACAGTGATCCCAGTTAATAACATCAATACGATGAATAGATTTCTTTTCATTTTTTTGGTCTAAAGCAGTTGAATTAAGAATAAGGCGTAACGAAGCCAAAGTATTATATTCCGATTCGAATAATTTTAGGGTTTTTAATACGATTTTAACTCGAGTGGATTATTGATCACAGAAGAGGGCTTATAATCATCATCATTCTTAATAGTCATCGATTTAATTTTTGAAGCATCCATAGCTGGAGCTGATGAACTCGCGCCACTAATGCTAACAAAAACACCAGCGCCTGTAGATCTGCGGCTAGATCTGGTTTGCATATAGGCACTGGGATTTGCCTTAAAAGCCTGCTCTAATTTCTCTACTTCATCTTTTTTAGACAAAATTGCATTTGCAGGAGTTCCAATTTTCACTTGTACATCATCAGTTAATTTATCAAAGCCAGAATATTCAAATTCCACCTCACTCTTGTCATCCCTTACCGCCAAGATCAGTCCTGGTAAGCCATGCAATTTCCAAGGTCCAAAAGAAAAAGGAATATCTGTTGTAAACCAAGCGGTGTAATGACGACCAGCAAAAGTTGTAGTTGCTTTTTGACAAGTATATCCACCAATTACTTTGGTTTCATCTTCTATATCCCAATCCTGCTTAGGATAAGTAGTCTCTAATAAAAACTCATCAGATGCAACACGTTTTACTTCTACCATCTTGGACTTCGAAGGTTCTAAAAGATAAGATTCCTTGATACCACTAGTCGATCTGGAAATCACTAAATTACCATCAAAATCTGGAGCTGATAGTATTTTTGAAGTCTGTTCTTGCATTCTAGTACTAGAATAACTGGTGTAATAACTAGCTTGTTTACCAAGGTAAGTAGCAACTTCATCACGTATATGTTTGTCTTTTTGTGTGGTATCATTAACATGCTTAAAGATGTAATGTATTTTAGCAATTGCCTTTTCTTGTGCATGAAGAGTGAGCAGGCTGAATGAAATGAATGTGGTTAATAAGATTTTCTTCATAATTTTACGATTTATTTGTAAACTTACGAAATATTCGTAATTAACAAATACTCATTAAGGAAAATCATAAAATAAATATATAAATAACTGATTCATTGATAAATAAAATCAAATCACATGTCTTCACATTTATAATTATCAATATTTAGTGATCTCCTTATAACAGTTTAATAATAATCTTTATAGCCATTTATATAGAATATATAGCGCTTAGCTCATCATCTTTGTCGTTGTACAATGAAGATCACGGACTAACCGTAGGCTTATATAACAGACATCAATGCAAAGTAAAAAATAGACTTGTCTTATTGTAGAACAGCAAGCATTATGATAACAGCTTTTTGATCGTATGATTTTATTTGCTAGTTTTATATGTCAAGATATCCTTGGCAAATGTGGAAATCAATGATAAGAGAAATTTAATAATTAAATACAGCCTGGAAAAACCTACTTAAAATCTAACAACAGACTACATTCAATAGTTAGTGAATATGGATCGTTGCTTTTTTTATTAGTATTAGGAATTCTTACAATAAAATTTAAATGATTGTAAATAACAAAATAGGAATTACGCTTTCCGGTGGTGGCTTTAGAGGAATCGCCCATTTGGGCATACTCCAATATCTTCAGGAACTGAACATACAGCTTCATGCTATTTCAGGAGCGAGTGCAGGAGCTTTGGTCGGTGCGTTTATAGCTGAAGGATACGCTCCGCTAGAGATATTGGAGTTGGTAAAACAGGAAAAATTCTTCACCTATTCCGACTTCTCCATTAGAACTGATGGCCTGTTCAGTGCAGATATTTTTGAAAAAATCATTAAAAAATATATTCCGCACGACAGCTTCGAAAGCTTGAAAATGCCCCTATATGTTGCTGTTACAGATTTAACCAATGCGGAGTCTCTTATCTTCAACCAAGGCTCACTATCTTTTGCTATTAAATCTTCATGCTGTTTTCCACTGGTATTTCAGCCGGTAGCTTATAAAAATAACCGTTACTTATGTGATGGCGGAATATTAAATAACTTTCCGGTGGAGCAGATTAAAGCAACATGCAATAAAAGTATCGGCATCAATGTGAATCCGGTCAATCGTTCCGAAGGACGACTGAACTACAAGCAGATTGTGGAACGTATTATCCGAATTACAACCTCAAACATTAAGGCTGAAGCTCCTGGCGATTGCGATATATTTATACAGCCTGAGGAAATCAATCAGTTTAAAACATTTGACACAAGTAGAGTGAATCAGATATATGAATTCGGATATAACTATGCGAAAAAATTTGAGAAAGAATTTTTAAATCTCCAGAAAGAACTCGGCTAATAGCTAGTTCTAATCATGATAAGAAATCTCGCGCTTCCATAAAAACACTTTTTCTGTTGTCGTTTCTTGATCTTTATCAATAACAACCTCTTCTCTCATCACCCAGTTCTTGTTCTGATCATATGTATAAGAATAGGTAGTTGTACTACCATAATTAGGATCTGCGGTTTTGTAAATGGAAGAGACAACATCCCCCTGTTCATTATATTGATAGGTGTAAGAAGAGTTTTGATCTCCTGAAAAAATTTTGTTCCCTTTGGCATCGTATTTATAACTGGTAATTATAGATGGAGTTTTCTGTGGCCACTCTACTTTTTTACTTTCAATAAGCACTCCGCCATTACCAAGTGTTTTATAAATTGTTTCACTTAAGACAAATTCATTCATAGCATCCTCGACACGTTCATAATTTTCTTCAATCTGTCTATGATCCTCGTACTTATAGAGCGTCCGAAAGCCTCTGCCCTCCTCGATCACTTCATCACCGTTTTTATCTAAAGAAGTATAGTATACTTTCCAAAGTTCCCCTTCGTCATTATATTCCAGTTCTTCTTCAGCTTCTTTTTGACCTGTCTCCCACCAAAAATATAATTTTAGTTTTAATTGTGCTCCACTGTAAAAGTACTCTGTAGTGAGATAAGCACTATCTTGCTTAGTCTTCTCATCTTCAAAAATAACATAAAGATGAGTCAGATTGCCATTGCTATCATATACTTTACGTTCGTTCCATCCATCGCCATAATAACGAACCGTGTCCATTTTATTATTCTCTAAGACGTAGCAAAGTTCATTTACTGACTTCAGTATAGGTTTATTCATATTCGAAAATTTACCTGTACTATAGTTTTTCAATGCCGATCTTTTCTTTTTCAAATATGTCTGATAATCTTCATGTATCACCGTATCTATAGATGGCCAAAATTGAAAGGGTTTATCATAAGACTTTTTCTCACGGGCGGCTTTAGCATTGTCAGCGATATCATTTTCTAGATCATTATTTTTTATCGGAGATGCAATCATAGGAGGCACTTCTGCAAAAATAGAATCAGTTATTTTTCCCACCACAACCGGTGGTTCAATTTGTTTCTTAATCGGTTTAAGGATCTCCTTTTTTATTGTTTTTTTCGTTTTTTTGCTTTGCGCACTTCCACTTTGAGAAATGCATATCAATAGCACAGTAGCAATAAAATAATAGTGAAGTAATTTCATTGTATATTTTTTATAAAAGTTCAATAGAGTACGTGTTAATTTCAAGATATGCTGAAGCTATATTTTGGAGGCATCTTCATTTACCATCTAATAGACCCTCTTTATGATGAGCCTTTATCGAATCGATCTGCGAGTCTTTATTACATGATTTTAATTCATTGCTAGATTCAGTTGTGACCTTATTCATTCGGTGCACTGATGAGTATATATAGTTAAGTATCATTTTACAAACAATGGCTTTTTATAAAAATACATTAAAACACTGTGGCTATTCGACAACAGCGGTATCGACCTCTTCTACTGTTTCCTCATCACCTTCCATTTCGTGTTTTGAATTTTTAACATCCTCATCTGTATATTGATAATGTTCATCAAAGGTTTTCGTCTCACGATTATAAATCAGCACATATTTTGAGTTTTTGTTTTGCTTTATTATACCATCAGTTGGTGCAGGAACAAGCTTCATATCATTCAAATATATTAGTGCGCCTTTTGCAAATCGTTTGATGGTCGGCAACTCGGAACTTAATTCTTTCCAGTACAGGAGATTACCTTGATCAGTTATAATGAAAATGGCACTACTGGCAAAATCTTGTTTTTCAAGTAGAAAAGCCATTTCTTTATCCCCTTGACCAGTAAAATTGCCATATGCAATTACTTTAGGTGCTCGATCTTTAATTTTTGTGAAAAAATATTGATTGTTATCTTCATTTTGCATGAACTTATTGTCCATAAAAATCTTTATGATAGCCCTTTGAAATGGAACAGGAATATCGTTATATTCAGGTATTGTAAAAACCGCATTTTTCCAATATGCATAATCTTCTTGACTAGCCCATCCATTTACAAAAACACTATCAGCGGGATATGCGATCTCTTCTGTATAAACTTCCTGACGCTGTTTATAAACTCCAAATTGAAAAGCAATAAAACATACTATCGCGAGTAAGGCAATGATGAGAACTACCCAAAAAATAGTTTTTTTATTTGATTTAGGTTTCGGTTCAGGCAAATTATCCGAGCTCTGAAATTGACTTGAGTTAGAATTGGTTCGATCCATCTTATTTTTGGTTGTATTTCTAGTATTCAAATTACTATTTCACTGATAACAATTTATTGGCCAAAAATAAAAATCGACAAGACTAAAACACGAAGCATTTACAATTTGTAAACCATCACTTACAATTCGTGGCGTTTCCATTAAAATAAAAAAAAGTTATACTAAACAGACATCTTGAAGAATATTAAACTGTCGAAAAGAATTCTTAAAATGAACTTATAAGTGTCCCTTTCTATAAAAGCTTAATCAGATTAACTTGATCTATAAATATTCTTTATTCTAAAATCATCGCGTAAATTACATAGAATTATTGATCACTTAAGAAGAGGTGCAATCATCGTCGTTTTTTCAGAATTAAATAAGTATAGTACATTATATTTGTATCTATAATCAAAAAATTATGAAAGATACACCTACACAAAAACTCAAGCACGAACAGATCCAATATATTGAATTTTTATCTCAAGATCTTCAACAGATCAAAAATTTTTATACAGCATGTTTCAGTTGGACTTTTACCGATTATGGACCTCACTACACTGCATTTGAAGGTGAATATATTGATGGTGGTTTTACTTTAGGAACTCCTGTAAAGGGAAGTATATTAATTATCCTTTACTCTAAAGCTCTTGAAACAACTCTTGAAAAAGTAATTAAAGCTGGTGGTATAATAACAAAAAAAATCTTCAGCTTCCCTGGTGGGAGACGATTTCAATTTATAGATCCAGATGGCAATGAGCTGGCCGTTTGGTCAGAATAAACTAAACATGCAGGCCTGTATTGATGAACCAAATAAACACAGGCCTGCATGAAAATAATAGCTTAACCTCTAATCTTTATGTGCTGATTCTTTTTGAAAAGCAATAAAATCTGCCTTAGAATAATCTGGGCATGCTCCCTCTCGAGCAGTAACAAATGCTCCCAGTGAAACAGCTTGATTCATAATTTCAATTGCTGAACTTCCTTTTTCAAACCTTTTTGATAAAAATCCCGCCAAAAAGGAGTCTCCACTACCAACAGTATCTTTTACTTCAATAGGGATCGTCGATATGGAATAAAAATCATGATGATCAGCATAGAGTGCTCCTTTACTTCCTTTGGATACAATAACTTCGTTCATCCTGAAAGTGTCCTGTAGGAAACTTACACAATCCTCTTCTGTCGTATAGGACTTACCCATAAAGTCAATCATCATACGTAACTCGGCTTTATTAAATTTTGCTAACTGTGTTTTATGCAACAGATCTTTTATCACATGTACATCATAGTGTGGTGCTCGCAGATTGATATCAAATACATTGTAAGAACTATTTTCAAGCAACTCAAATAATGTATTCTTAGACTGGGTATTACGAGTGGCCAGTGTACCAAAAACCAATGCATCCGATTCATTAACCATTGCTTGATTAATAGCATTCACTTCAATATAATCCCATGCAACCTCCCGGACAATATCATAATGTGCATCATTATGTTCATCGATAGTCGCAACAACTGTGCTCGTAGGATAAGCACTATTCACCTGTATGCCAGTAGAATGTATTTTCCAATCTTCGATCTTCTGCAGCAATTCACGACCTAATTCGTCATCTCCTACGCTGCTTATCATATTGACCTCAACCCCCATTTTAGACAAGTGATAAGCGACATTAAAGGGGGCTCCCCCAGCTCTTCTATCTCCTCCAGGGAATATGTCCCACAGTACTTCGCCGAAACAGGCTATTTTATTTTTTTTATCGATCATTCCAATTTCTTATTTCCAAAAAATGAGCTACCACTCATTCAAATCCCCCCGTACTCTCAGTATACACTAATTTATCAAAATATTTCCTATTGTCTATTTTATTTTTCTTTTGATAATCATATGGATGCTCTTTTGTGCTGTGGTATCCTTCACAGAAGTATACATATCGTGGAGTTGAACTTTTCGTTCCAAATCCCTTATTACGGAGCTTCCGCCACGCAGATTTTTCCAACCATTTGAGAATCCTCTATTTAAGCCAATGAATAAAGAAAGTCGATTCCGCTTTACTGCTAAACCGTACCTTACCGGTTGCTCGGCATTTTCGTCTCTCGACTACTTCATTAATTTCAAGCCTGTAAATCACCGTGTCTAAAAACTGTTTAAAACTGCTTATCATGTTTTCTGCTTTCAATCATTGCGATCTTATTTTTCTGATCTTCAGGGCAAAAACTAAATATTCCTTTCTCCTCGTACAAAAGCACCCCAAAATTATTAATAGCACTATAAACCTCTTCTTTAGGGCTCTGATAATATACGGCTACCGTGACTAACTAATTGGGTACACAATCCCATCGCTTTATCGTAAACCCTTCCAAACGGCTCATTTCTTCTACAAAAGCTACTAAGGGAATATTTTTATAGATCCGCACTTTACGAGTCTATATTTTATCAATTTCAATATCCATATTAGGGCCGATAAAAAGTATATATACCTGAAAACAAAAACTATACAATCTTCCTACCAGCAACACCCCCATATCACCTGGTAAATTCAGCGCCTCACTCTTCTTAAGATTGTACGAATATAGAACCAACTTCCCTGTCATTCTTTCTTTAGGTATTTTTGGCACCCGACAGACACCACTTCCACCTCTTCAATCTGATCTTACAAATGGTTTAGTTGCATGTGCAATAATATACTTTAATTATAATTCAACTCTTGGGTTTTATAGCCGACAGAAGTCAACTTCACTTTACCATTGCGTTGGGATACGGTCATACTGAACATGCCATCTTTATTGGTCGATGTCTTCATATTATCCGATTCAACACGCCCGCATAGAGCTTGTAACGGCTTTTTATCTACAGCAGAAATAACCTTTCCCTGCAACACATAATTCTGCTTACTCAGGAATTGTGTGGATACCGATCCGAAAGTCATCAACTGCAATAAAAGCAACACTGCTGAAAACCCTTATTTTAGCAACCGCTTTCCAAAACGCTCATTCACAACATCTCTTACACCCCCATGCATTTGATTTGAAAAGCTTTTTAAGCGATTAGACAGGTTATTAAAGCAAAACCAGCCATAGACCTGACTAAATGAAATCAATCGCTTAAAACTTCTTATTTTAAATAAAGTGCTTTCAATGTAGGGATTAAGTATGGATGAAGCATAGATAAAGCGTTGATAGTGCGTTAGTAGTGCGTAAACGGGTACCGTTTTACGCACTATCCATGCTTTACCAGTACTTAGCATACGCATTACGGACGCTTGAGCTACACACCAAACCCTCTTGAGCGAGATCTTACAAATAGATCGACCATGATGCGGAAAACGACTGTTTTGATCAGCATTTGTTTTAGCCTTCTTTGAACCTCGTACTAAGTTTCCCAGTAACTGCACAACACTTGCAAAGTAGCTATACCGTCCTTTCCCTTGTGCATCGACAGCCGGAAATAAAACAAGGTCCGAAACAGGTTAAAAGCAGGTATATAGCGTGTACCTCCCGGACAATGCGTTGATTTGCTGTTTGCCACATCCAGCAAACTTCTACTAACTTTTTTTTCCTTTTCTTCACCTCTTTTTATACTTCCACTTGACTTTTGTTCGACCGTGCTTCGACTTTTCATGCACTGTAGCCGATGAAATACCGATGCCGACTCGAAGCTCAGTCGAAGAAACTTAGAAGTTGGTGTTAAATTGGTTAAGAAAAAATCAGAATTTATTCTGCTTGATCTCTTTGCGATGGTCTTTGTCCGCTTATTTATTGCTAATCCATTACCGTTTGTTTGGTATTTGATTACCGAATCGTTGCCATTTATAGGCCGTTTCTTTGATAATTCTAGGCTTCTGCATATGACCTGCGTTACACCTTACTTGCTTATTCTCTGCTGTTTTGTTGCTTATTCTTTGCTTATTTAGCAATAAATAGCCAGAGAAATGGTAATCCAGTCCTGAGTCGGCTATAACCTTATCTCCAACCATAAGCGAACCTTCACCGAAGGTACATTTACTGCTAAAAATTACGTTAGTTGCTTCTGCAATATTATTATTTACTACATTTTAGTTACAGGATATTCAGGTAATTCCTCCTGCTTTCTACTCAACAGAAATCCTTTCCTATCAGATTTCAATAGCTTACGGAGATATCCCCAGAACTTGATTATATCGTGTATAGTTTTGTTTATTATTTTGATTTTTTAGGCAAAAAGCCGCCCCTTTTCATCTCGAGGTATTATTGACACGTTTAATGTGTCAATAATACCTCGGGGGCATCCGGAGTTCACAGGTAGAAATTCTATTTTAATATTATTTCTAAGATTAATGCTTAGTTTTCTTCAACGACAACTTTAGCTTTCATGATCATCATCCGCTGTTCGTTAAAAATCAAGTCGAAAGATTTACCTACTATGTTCAATACTTTGCGACTACCTTTTACTATTGTTTATCTTTCTAAGTTCTCTTCTATTCCGAAGTACTTGTTGAGATCGTTAAGTATCCGTTGTCTATATTCTTCCCATTCAAAAGCATGAAGATTACTATTAGCTCCAATAGCAACTTCTGTCCCAACATAAAAAAAGATAGCCACTACCCCTAAGGCAAAATGTCGAAATGACCGAATGCTCCTTTCTCGTTTTTCACCAGATTCAGCTCGGGTATTGGCGATATCAGGTAAATGGATGCGTTTGGTAATAAGATGTCACTAAGACCAAACACAAAATCATAAACGGAAATAGCAATTGTTTGATGTCAACATTCACTAGAAGAACCTCTTCCAAAAGAAAGAAAAAAGATAGGTTTTAAGGTAAGCTCTTCAGATTGATCGGCATCACCTTATTCTACATAAAAAGATCTCCAAAAGCACGAAACTATTGGAGATCTTTTAGTTAAAAAGCTAATTGCCCTTAGACCTTCTCTTTGCGATAAGCCAGATAAAAAACAACTGGTAAAATAGTAAATGACAGTACAAGACAAATCAGCAGTCCACCTACAATCATAATAGCAAGTGGTTTCTGGATTTCAGAACCCATACCTGTTGATAAAGCTGCGGGCAATAAACCCATTGACCCCATTAAGGCGATCATAACAACAGGCCTGATCCGGCTTCGGACACCATGTATAATGGAATCTTTCAACTTCATTTTATGTCTGAGGTTATCTCTGATAACACCAATAAGTACAATACCATCAATCGTAGCCACTCCAAATAAAATGATGAAACCGATACCTGCTGATATCCCAAAGATGGTGCCTGTGGCCCAAAGAGAAATAAATCCTCCAATAAAGGCAAAAGGTAATGTGAGAGAAGCAATGGCTGTATCTTTTATATTTCCAAAATTGGCATATAGTAACAATAAAATCAGCACTAAAGAGATAGGAACTACTAAAGCTAACTGTTTAGCGGCACGCTCTTTACTTTCAAATTCTCCTGCCCACTCCATATGATTTTCTTTTGGTAGACTTACTTCTGCGGCTACTACCTGCTTCGCTTCTGCAATCGTACTTCCCAAGTCACGGCCATCGATACTAAATCCGACACCGATATAGCGGCTATTGCCTTCACGATATATAAATGCAGGCCCCGTTTGATAATTGATACTCGCAATCTCCTGCAATGGGATATTCTGTCCGTTACTGGTCGGTATTAAAATTTGACCAATTTTAGTTGGGGTATCACGATAAGCTTCTTGAAAACGAAGGATGACATCAAACTGTCGATCACCTTCATAAAAGGTAGTGGCAGCCTGTCCGCCGATAGTCATTTCAATAACAGCCTGCACATCTCGCGTCTGAATTCCATATTTTGCCATCTTCGAATCGTGCAACTGAATCTTGAGTTCTGGCAGTCCAATATTTTTATACACATTGATATCGGCTATACCCTTAACTTTTGCAATAGATGTGGCTACTTTATTGGCATATTTTTCTAAATCATAGAGATCATCACCAAAAATTTTGATAACCAAAGAGCTCTTCACACCTGCGACATATTCCTCCACATTGTCTTGAATCGGTTGACTGAATCCAAATGTAATACCGGGATAATGATGCAATTTGGTACGCATTTCTTGAATAATATCTTCTTTAGATACTTTTCTTTTCCATTCGCCGGCATCTTTCAGTTGAACATTGAACTCAATATTGAAGAACCCCGTCGGATCTGTCCCATCATTTGGCCGACCTGTTTGCGTCAAAATAAAATCGATTTCTTCGCAATCTTTTTGCATTAAATCTTTCATTTCTGCGGTCAAACGGGTAGATTCTTTCAAATTGACACTATTGGGCAGTGTTGCACGGATGTAAATCGCTCCCTCATTGAGTTTGGGTAAAAATTCGGATCCATAATGCATAAATTTGAAAAGACATAAAGCTAAAATACCTAAAAATAGACCTATAGTTGTTCTTTTATAGCGGAATGCTACGGCATACATCCCGAAAATTGTTTTCTGAAAAAATCGGGTGATCACATTTTCTTTCTCGTCGATATTTTTGGTAAACAACAATTTACACATCGCTGGAACATAGGTCAAACTTAATATCAGAGAACCAAGTAAAGCATAACCCAACGTAAATGCTAAAGGAGTAAACATTTTTCCTTCCACTTTTTGAAAAGAAAAAATAGGCAGTAGTGCAACAATCAGAATAATCAATGCAAAGAAGATGTAAGAAGCTACACTACCAGCACTTTTCTTGATCACCCCTAGCTTACTCATTTTAGCAAAACGCTCGGGTCCTACTTTGTGTGATAACGTAGCCATGGCTACAAATACAGTCTCTACAATAACAAGCGTCCCTTCAAGCAATAAACCAAAATCTAAAGAACCCATAGATATTAGGTTGGCCGGCAGTCCTTGAATTTTCAGCATGATAATAGCAAACAGGAATGCAAGCGGAATGACCGAAGCAACAATAAAGGTTGACTTCCAATTGTAAAGAAAGATAAATACAATCAGTGAAACCAACAGAATACCTTCAACCAGATTTTTAGATACTGTTTTCACCGTATTGTCCACCAATTTGGTTCTGTCGATAACGGTTTCAATCTTTACATTATCAGGTAATGTCCGCTCATTAAGTTCTGTAATTTTTGCTCTCAGATTTTCAATAACAGCTGACGGGTTTTCTCCACGCAACATAACCACAATTCCTTCAACCATATCATTGTTCTCGTTATATCCTACCTGCCCCAGACGAGGTTTATGCGAAACAACGACTTCAGCAACATTTTTAATCAATATTGGCGTAGAACCGTTTAATTTGATTGTGATATTCCCAATATCTTCAATTTTATCCAATAGACCTACTCCACGTACTACATAAGCCTGACTTCCCTGTTCGATGACATCACCACCGACATTCACATTTGATTTCGATACAGCCTCATAGACATCTAATGGAGAAAGGTCGAAATTTTTGAGTTCTGTCGGATTAATTTTGATTTCATAAGTCTTCTCTTCACCACCAAAACTCACAACATCGGCAACTCCAGGTACAGAAAGCAACTCACGTTCAATAACCCAGTCCTGAATAGCGGTTACTTCTTTCAATGGAAGATCACTTTTAATCACATACCTAAAAATCTCTCCTGTTGCACCCGAAGGAGGTTCAATCTCAGCACTTGCTCCTTCGGGTAAATTGACCCCGCTTAATTTGTTGGAAACATATTGCTGTGCATAAAAATCATCAACTCCGTCTTCAAATTGCACCGTAACAACTGATAATCCAAATAAAGATATGGAACGAATGTTGGATTTATGCGGGATACTATTCATCACCTTTGATATAGGCAAAGTAACCAGCTTTTCCATCTCCTCTGCACTTCTTCCAGGCCATTGTGTAATAATACGGCCACGAGTACTCGTTACGTCGGGAAATGCTTCAATAGCTGTATGTCGTAGCGCATAGACACCTCCAAACAGCAATGCTAAGGTTGCAAAAAGAATAAAGGTTGTATTTCGCAACGAGAAGGTCACGATATTTTGAACTAACTTTTGCATACCTTAGGGATTTAACTGTTCAAATAATAACAAAGCGTTTTTACTGATGATCTGTTCGCCTTCATCAAATTTTTCTTGAACAAATGTATACTGCTCATTGGAAGAAATTGTCGTGATACGTTTTGTAGAAATAGCACAGTCATTTTTATAAATAACGACATATTCTTTATTGTTGTGAAAGACAATGGCGCCATTAGGAACAGCATAAGCTTGTGCACCTCCATTGGATTTATCAATAATGATATCGGCCGCTAAACCTGGCATCAATTGTAGATTTTGATTCTCCAGTACCACACGAGCTTTTAATACATGCTCATTGTCATCAAACACATGATATATTTTATCAATTTTTCCAGCATAAAAAATATCGGGCTGTGCGATGGTTTTTACCTTTACCGCATCACCTTCTTTGATGTATTTTAAATTGTTTGCATAAATATTAACCATCACCCAAACTTGCTTCAGATTAGAAATCGAAAAAAGCGGATCCTGGTCTGTTGAAATACTTTGTCCAACACTTACCGCTTTTTGAATAATATAACCATTCTTAGGCGCTACAATTTCAAATGATCCCTGTCCTTTTGCGCGATACATTTTTAATATCTGCTGAACTTTATCCAATTCAATTTTTAAACTGGCTAATTCATGTTCGCTGGTCAGAACCTCCGATCCTGCTACCATACCGTCCTGCAACAGTTCTTTTTTGGTCTGCAACTGCTTAGTCGCCATTACAATTTGATTTTGTAAATTACGCTGTTCCTGAAAGAGTTCCTGAACATGTGTCGATTTAATCGTCGCCAATATTTGTCCAGCTTTAACATAATCTCCCAATTCAAATCCAACACTTTCAACTGTACCTTCCAATAAACTTCTAAAGGCAACTAGATCATTTTCATTATAATCAATTTTACCAGAAAGCGATAATTGTTCCGTAATGGGTAATAAAGCGATCGGGCTTATGGTCGTTGTTTTTTTCATCTGTTCACTGAGACAGAATTTGGTGGTATCGGCTATACCTTCAGTTGTATTTGAAGTGGCATCGGCACTGCATCCCGATAGCAATTTCATAAAAATGACCATCGGTAAATATATAAGTTTGGTTTTCATCGTCATCTTTCTAAAATTTTTGTCCGGTTAAATATTGTAATTGCGCATGTGCCATTTGATAAGCTAAAGTCATATCAACAATACCCGTTTCGGTTTCCTGATAAGCTTCTATAAAATCAATAAACTCCAATAAAGTGATCTGTTTCTTTTGTAAATGTTTTTGGTAGTTAGCAATCATAGCTTTGCGTTCTTCCGAAGCAATATTTTTTGATTTTAATAAAGTAACTTCATATAGTGCAACTTGATACTGTAAATCTTTGAGCTGTCCTTTCAATTGACTGAGTAACACATTTTGTTGCGATTCAGCATGTTTTGCCATACTTTCGGCGGCTTTTATATTTCCCTTATTTCGGTTCCAAATAGGTAAGTCCATGCTAACTCCAGCACCTACAAAATCACGCATAATATTTCCACCACGATCATAACTTAATTGAAATGTTAGATTGGGTGTTCTTTCAGCTTTTTCGATCAAAAGCTGTTGCTTTGCCTTATCACGTTCGTTGATTTGTTTTTGATAACCAATATTTTGATCTAATAACTGATGCTCAATATCAAGGGGTATTTTTTGAGATAAATTTAACGGCACCTCAGATTGTTCAATTTGCAGATTTTCAATCGTTTCATTCTGAGTCAAAACTTTAATCTTTGTCAACCAATTATTTTTGTCGGCATACAGTTCCACACGATCTTTTTCAAAATTGATAAGCGCAGCTTGAATACGGAGGTAATCAGATTTAGGAATATTATTGAGGTCGGATTGACGTTTATATTGATTTTCCAAATTCTGATAGAGATTTACAATGGAATCCACGAGCGACTCTTTTCGGGAGACAGCCATATAGCTCCAATATGCTTCATCTAACTCAAATTGTAATTCACGAAGTAATTCTTCATAATCAAGTAAAGCATCTTTCCTTTCTAAGGATTTAAGACTGATTCTTTTTTTACGTTTTCCGGCAGTTTCAATCAGCTGTTCTAATTCTACCGCGACTTGCTGTTGTTGCCCGTATTTTCCAAACAGATAAGGTAAAGTCTCTGAGGTACCATTTTTCCAAAGATTGACTTCACTAATACTTAGAGTAGGATTAGACCATAATTTTTCCTGTACGACCAATGCATCTGAAGCAGCTATCTGATACTTTTGAGCAATAAGTTGTCCATTGTTCTGCAGAAGCATATCCTTCAATGCCTGTAACGAATACGTCTGTGCCCGCGATTGACCAACTGTCAATAGAAAAACACCTATAAACCAATATATCTTCACTATTTATTATTTTTAGCAAAGCTAGGCTTAGAAGATTAACAGGAATTTCGAAGTAGATTAGAATTTGATTAGAAATACAACGAGACGATTGTCCCTTTTGTACTAGAACTGATATCCATACGAATGTGATGGAGTTTAAAAATAACATTCGCTAACGATAGACCAATCCCTTTACCCGTATAACCATGTGCATTTTCACCTCTATAAAAATTTTCGGTCACGCGAATAAGTTCCTCTGGCAGAATACCTATTCCTTGGTCGATGATTTCAACAAGCAATTTACCACTATGGGATTTGAGATGAACAACGATAGGTTGATTATTGGAATACTTGACAGCATTTAAAATTATATTTTGAACAGCAAGCTGTAACAGCTTATCATTCGCATCGATTTTTAATATATCGGTATCTGCAACCTGGATATCAACACTGATCTGGGCACCATGTACTAAGGTAAGTTGCTCAATAATTTCCCAAAGTACTTCATCAATACGTATGATCTTAGTCTCAAAATTAGTCTTTGCGCCCGATAGAATCATCATATGATCGATCGTATCACGGAGATCTTCGGTATAACGTTTCAGCTGTAAATTGACGAGCTCATGCTCTTCGACAGTTCTAGGCTTTTGTTTACTCACTTCCAATGTCCCTAAAATCGCGGCAAGGGGTGTTCGCAATTCATGAGAAACATAATCGATAAAATTTTTTTGAATGGAAAAGGTTTGGCTTAGCTTTTCAACAAAGTGATTGTAGGTATCAACCAATTCCTGTACCTCTTGATAGGATTTATTTAATACAATGGGTTCATTGAAATTTTGATTGTCTTTTTTCTTAATCTGACTGATCATCTTGAGGATTGGATCATAAGCAATATTTCCAAGAAACTGCGAGAAAATCAGGATCAAAATCAATCCGATTAATGAAACAGCCAGCAAGATATGTAGCAATAGTTTCATCTGATCTTGAAATTCGACTGTTGATGCCCGAGTTACAATAACAAAATCACCTTCATTATCATGATAAAAAAGTCCATTATAAAAAAAAGCATCTGTTTTAAGTTGTGCTTCATCCTGTTTACGTACCAAATCGAAAAAATCTGAAGAAACTGGAGCATCGTCCTCCATCAGTCCATCATAGCGTCTATTAAGAGAGTCCACAACCAGTATATTGCGTTTAGAAATATTCTTCTGAAGTTGATTTTTAATCGATTCATGTTCGATAAATGATACCTCGTCTTTCTCCAGATAAAATAGAGCAGATAAGAGGGTCTTACTCTCCAGATTCCGAAATTCCTGGCTTTCCATCTTAGTATAAAAAGACACATAGATGATCGTCGAGGCAATCAAAATAATCACTCCAAAGATGAAAGCTGCATATATAGAAAGTCGGTTCTTTAAATTCATTGCTCTAACTTAAATAGATACCCTACTCCTTTTACAGTAAAAATATATTTTTGATTTTTTTCTACCTTATTGCGGACATAGGAAATATATACATCAACAACATTGGTCTGATTGTCAAAGTTAATTCCCCATACTGCATTGAGGATCTGAATTCGGCTAACCGCTTTATTCTGATTTTCCACCAAGTACATCAAGAGTTTAAATTCTCGAGGTGATAATTCCACCTCCTGTCCCCCATCAAACACCTTATATTGATCTTTGTCAATCATGAGTGATCCGATCTGTATACATTGGCTTTTTTTAACGTCAAAGCCAATCTGACTCCGACGGGTCAGTGCTTTAATCCGAGATAATAATTCATCAAAGTGAAATGGCTTGGTCAAGTAATCATCAGCCCCAATATCTAAAGAATCGACCTTATCTTGTACCGTGTTTAATGCACTCAACATTAAGACAGGTGCGTGACAGTCTTTATAGCGCAAAGTACTAACTAATTGCCTACCGTCCATTCCCGGAAGCATAATATCAATAATCAAGAGATCCCATGCTATATTGAGGTAATTAGCAATGACTTCTTCTGCGGACCGACATAACGTAACCAAATAGCCATTTTCTTCTAATCCTTTAATTAGAAAATCACTGATCCGTTTATCATCCTCCACAACTAATATCTGCATAGTAATTTACTTTAATTCACAAATTTAAAGAAAGGTTAGAGGAAATTAAACAGAAATATGAATATCTAATGAAATTCTAATCTAAAGAAGTAGCGGTGCAAATAGATTTCTGATGCTAACAAGCAACCATCAGAAATCTATTTCATTATTTCAATGGGCTTGTATCAATTTCCCAATTATCTGTTCTAAATGGCGCCATCGGAAGATTATTTTTAGTAAAAATATTTCCGATTCCAGCGTTACTAAACTGATAGCGTACCGCTACAGGAGCCTTCACTTGTTTATTGGAGACAAGGAGTTGATTTCCTTTTATTTTTAAAGTTGCAGGATAGAATACTTTATCCGCTCCAGCAATAAAAAGCTCCTTTGGCTGATCTCCTTTTAAAATCAATCCTGATGTAGCATAATCAAAATCGAGGATAGCTTCTTTATCTTTTATTGTTAATGATTTAAACACCGGGCTTTTGTGCGCATCTTTCTTAAGACCATAGGTTTCTACTAAAGCGAGGTTTGCCAATCTTAGACCTACATCTTTTTTATTTGTAGGGTGAATGTTTAACGTATCTGTGACTAAATCTGAAATTACCACCATTCCTGTATTTTTTGTAATAAGGCTTTTAGCCTGCGCTTCTCTCAATAAAGCTCCGACACCATGTCTTTCATAACGAAATGGTGCAATCTGTACATAATAAAATGGAAATTCTTTATTCCATGCCTTACGCCATGATCCAACCATCGTATTGATCAATTCCGTATAAGTAGATGCTGTCTCTTTATTACTTTCACCCTGATACCAGATGGTACCTGCTATTTTATAATTGACAAGTGGAGCAATCATCGCATTGTAAGCATATCCTGGCAATACAGGCCACCATGCTGTAGGTTTATTGTTAGTTGCCGCTTCTTTCAGAACCGTATTATTATCCACCAACTCTTCGGGAGTCCACACTTCAGCAGGTGTACCACCCCAATTACTACCGATCAATCCAATTGGAACATCTAAATCTTCGTTGAGATGTTTACCAAAATAATATCCAACCGCACTAAAATTCTTAATGGTGTTGCTATCACATATAGACCAATTTCCTTCATTATTGTCCTGTGGTGTATTTGAAGTTGTTTTTGGGATATTAAAGAGTCTAATGTTGCGTTTATTAAGTTCTGAAAACTCATCTTTTATACTTGTGATACCTTGGTTATACGACCATTCCATATTAGATTGACCGCTACATACCCACACTTCTCCGATCAATATATTGTCAAGGACTATTTTGTTGCCACCTTGAAGTGTAATGTTGTAGGGCCCGCCAGCCTGTGGCGTCTGGATATCGATCTGCCATCTTGCATTACCGTCCGTTACACTTTCAATAAGTTTATTATCCCACGAAGTAATGATTTTAATCTTTTCACCCGGCTCTGCCCATCCCCATAACTTGGTGGTTGATTTTTGCTGCAACACCATATTACTCCCTAAAATATTAGGAAGCCGAATTTTTGCATAGGATGTCGCTGTGAACAAAAAAAGGATACTGGCTAGCAAGTATTTTTTCATTTATTAGTATTTAGGTTTACTTTATGTAGCACTAAATATAGTGAAAATTAATACAAAAGAGACTAATATACAGGTAAATATATTAATTTTCAAGCATCTCTTCTACTAGCATATTCCGATGGCATATAGCCATAATACTGTTTAAATGCCGTTGAAAAATAAGATGGTGAGTTGAAACCGCACATGTAAGCAATTTGTGCTATGGTATAACGTTGCGACTGCATGAGCTCGACGGCCTTTGTAAAACGAATTCTTTTAATAAAATCTGTTGCAGATTCACCCGTTATAGCTTTAAATTTAAGATACAAATTAGATCTGCTCATACCGATCTCCCGGCTAAATTTCTCGACCGAGAAATCTGAATTTGATAAATGTTTTTCGATAATTGCAACGGCCTCTTTCAGAAACTCTTCATCGAGTGTATTGAATGCAATATTCTCAGGAACAATCTCCTTATTTTCTGCATAGTATTCTTTAAGCCTTTTACGAGATTTTAACAGATTGAATAGTTTTGCTTTGAGCAATGCAGGCGAAAAGGGTTTAGTAATATAATCATCCGCTCCCATTTCCAATCCCTTTAATTGCTGTGAGGTTTCAGATTTTGCTGTAAGTAAAATAACCGGAATATGGGATGTATTGATGTTTTGTTTTATACGTTTACATAAGTGTAATCCGTCAAGCTCGGGCATCATGACATCACTTAATACGAGGTCAAACTGTTCAGTTTCTAAATATTTTAAAGCCATTTGTCCGTCCGCTGCTGTAGAGATGTCAAAACTATCTTCCAAAAATCTTTTAAGATAGTTGAGTATTTCTTCATTGTCATCTACAACCAAAATTTTGGTGTGTTTAAACAATTGCTTCTCTTTTGACTCGATAATATCCGCATTCCCATCAGAATCTGCTACATTCAATTCATTATTTTCAGGAATTGATACAAGTTCATGTTCATCATTTTTCTGCTCTGCATCAACGTAGTACTGATCAGAGATCGGGAGTTCGATGAAAAATCGACTTCCTTTACCTAGTTCACTTTCTACATATATACGGCCGTGATGCAACTCAACTAAACGTTTGGTAAATGCAAGACCTACACCAGATCCCAAATTAGCTTCCTCTCCATCAATCTGATAGAAACGATCAAATACTTTATCCAGTTGATCATGCGCTATACCTGTCCCTGTATCACTCACTTCTATTCTGGCAAAATCGTCCTGAACAGAAAACGAAACGGCAATACGATGATGACTTGAAGTATATTTGAATGCATTTGAAAGTAAATTAAAAAGTATCCTCTCTACTGCATCCTTATCAAAAAAGAATGATAAGGTAGTAATTTCAGACTTAAACACGTACTGAACACCATTTTTCTCAGCTAAAGAGCTGAAGGATTCGTAAATTTCTTTTAAAAAGCTAACCAGATCACTTTTATGAACACGCAATTTCCGAGTACCGCGCTCTGTTTTTTTAAATTCAAACAGCTGATCCACCAAATGGTATAAGCGTCTTGCATTTACCAACATAAGTTCATGTTGTTTTTTAAGCCACTTATCTGCCCCAGCTCTGCTCACCATCTCTTCCAGAGGTCCGAGCAATAAAGTCAATGGAGTTCTTAATTCATGGGAAACATTGGTGAAAAAATCCATTTTAACCTGGTTAATATAACGTACCTTTTCCTTATCAAGCCGCTCCATTTTCAATTGTTGCAAAGTTCTGATGCGCTCGGAAACGATACGATAAGCCAAATAAGCTAAACCACCAACTAAGCACAGCAACAAGAGATAAAACCAAGTAGATTTATACCACAAAGGTTGAATTCTAATCTCAAGCTTTTTGAGACTACTTTCTTCTCCATTAGGTCCTTTAGCCTTAACTAGCAACGTATAATTTCCAGCGGGAACATTGTTATAACTTACCTTTGGATCCTCACTTTGCTGCCATTGGGTATCGAAGCCATCTAACTTGTAAAGATAGGCAGTACGATTAGCTGAAAGATAATTGAAGCTATTAAAATAAATGCTAAACTGCTTATTTTCCGGCCCTAAGGTAATTTCAACAGTCTGATCTATCGGTAGATCTAATATATTAGTTTGATCGTGTGCTACTATATTTTTACCAAAAACTTCCAAACCTGTAAACCGAAGTTGTAGTTTTATAGGCTCCTGTTTTACCCACGAAGGATAGAAATATGAAATGCCTTTAATACCACCGAACAGTAACATCCCATCAGATGTACGGCAAAATGCATATTCGTTAAATTGATTGCTTTGCAGTCCATCTTTTTCATCGTAACTATGTGAAGTACCCTTGTCTGGATTAAATTGTATCAACCCTTGGTTGGTCGATATCCAAAGATTTCCCTCCTCATCGGGTACGATACCATAAATGTTTCCCTTAAAAAAATCTTTTCTCGTATCATGGGTGACAAATGCGCGACTCGATTCATCGTATAAACTGATTCCTCGACGTGTACCGATCCATATACGTCCCTTTTTATCTTCAGTGATGCAGTTAATCACATCGTCTGCCAATTTTGAATTGGGCAAAAATGCAAACAAAAGGTTATCTGGATAAAATTGTGTGACACCGCTTGTTGTGCCGATCCAGATTCTTTTCTTGCTGTCTTGAAACAGATAAGTAATCTCGTCCGAACGCAATCGTCTTCTGGCATTGTCCAAAAGAATATGCTTGAAGGTTCCTTGCTGTGGATCAAACTGATCGAGTCCTGAATATGTCCCTACCCAAATACGTCCTTTATCATCTTTAAGCAAGCTATACACAAGATCTCCAGCTATACTCTGCTGATCGAGATCGTTATGAACATAGTGTTTTACCACCCCCGTAGCTTTATTTAAGACGTTGAGTCCTCCATTATGTGTCCCAATAAGAACATCGTTATTGGAACTAAACACAAGAGATTTTATGTTATTGCTATTTAATCCCATTGCATTCCCTTCTGAAGCAGAATAATAACTGATTTGGTTTTTCTTTCGATTCCAAAAATTTAAGCCCCGATCATTAGTCCCAATCCATACATTCCCATCAGAATCTTCCTTGATGATACTAACGACTTCATCATTGAGAGAAAGATTTCCAGTTTTTCTGCTTAATAGGTTAAACTTGATATGTTTTTGATGGTAATAGTTGACACCCCCATAATAAGTTCCTAACCACATGCCCTTTTGTCGATCTTGAAAAATACAACGAACTGAATTTTGGCTCAGCGCGAAAGGCTGAGAGACTTCATGGAAATAATTTTGGAATATCTTGGTATTAGGATTATAAATAGAAAGCCCCCGAAATGTTCCTAACCAGATATTACCCAACTGATCTTTATAAATAGTACGAACATTATTGTCTGCGATGGAATTTTTATTAGGTCGATGACGCTCAATTTGAGTAACTCCTTTGCTCTTATGCAAAGTGACTAGGCCCGATCCTTCTGTTCCGATAAGCAAAAGATCGCCATCTATATAAGCACAGTTAATCACAGGTTTGCTGATACCAATATCTATTTTGTCAAGTTTTTGTTTATGAGCATCAATTTTAAAAAGCCCGACTTCTGTTCCTACTACAATTGTTTTTTGCCAGGAACTGATAAAAGAAATACGTTTAATACCATAAGCACTGACATCAATAGTAAGGGAATTAAACTTTTTTTGAGTTTTAGAAAAGATAAAGATGTCTCCGCCAGTTGAACTAGCCCATAGATTTTTATTTTCATCTTCAACAATACTAGAGACACTCCATTCGCCTGCTGTGCGTGCTAATGGATAATTTTCAAAATCATCCGTATCATAATTATATTTACTGATACCCCGATCGCCACCTACCCAAAGCTGACCACTTTTATCAACATACAAGTAACTGATATAACTGGAAACAATACTTTTTGAATTTGTATTTGAGGATCTATAAATGGTAAAACGCTTCCCATCGTACCGGTTTAATCCATCTTTGGTCCCGATCCACATGAAGCCAACGGTATCTTGTGTAATTGAGAAAACAGTACTTTGAGATAGGCCCTTTTCTACTGAAATATTGCGAAAATGCCTCTCGTCTTGCTGACCAAAAACACAATTTGTTATCCATTGAACAAAGATCAGGCTAAAACACAAATACCAAACTCTCATCATTAATTTATATCAAACTAAGATAAATTTATTTTACACATAATAACAGCATATATAAAATAAATTTATCGATATCTCCTCTAGCATCAAGAATTATTTTATAGCGGAAATAAAAATTGCAATCATTAAAAGTTTAAAACCAGCAGAAAGAATCTTTGATATTAAACTTAAAGTTGATACTCAAAAGAATCTCCGTTTTCTTTACACCACTTTTTGAGATAATTACGCATAGTGATCAGCTTTTTTCCAAAAACCTTGTCAACAGATAAGTTTCTCATCTCTCCTGGATCTTTTTTGAGATCAAATAATTGTTCTTTAATTTCACCTTCGTTATATACAATATACTTAAAATCCTTCGTTATAACTGCTCTTCCATTGATACCAAGCAATCTTTCATTGTCTGCAAAATCGGTCTCAATAACCAACGTATCACGCAATTGGTAACTGGGATTTACAATTCTTTTACTAAGATCAACTCCCTTTAGATAAGAGGGAAGTTTTACACCTGTAAAACCACCAATTGTTGGAATAATATCAATTCCATTACAAACCAACATATCGTCAGTAGTCGGCCTCCATACGCCTATTTTGGAAATGATAAAAGGAACTCTGACAGACTCTTCATAAAGAATCTGCTTTTGATTCCAACGATGCGCCGCATAACCATCACCATGGTCTGATGTAAAGATTACGATCGTATTTTTCTCCAAGTTATACTTTTTTAAAGACCCTAAAACCATACCAATATAAGTGTCTACCTTTTCTACTAGACGATTGTATGCCCATCGATATTGACGCCATTGATCATCCGTCCATTCAACAGTAGGATAAGTTCCAGGATTGACTTTCTGTTGCTCTCTAACAATCATAGGTTCATTGGGCTGAATACCTGCGTTAACGGGCAATGGAGGGCATAAATGTGGCGCAGGTGCATCTTCTAAAATATCCATCTTAAGAGCATCTCCCCGCGCCCACTCGCAGATATCATGCGGATTCAGAAATGACGCTACCAATAAAAAGGGATTTTCTTGATTTTCTTTTAAAAAACGGGCACAATAGGACGGAGTTGCCGCATCATTGTAATCTAAAAAATCTGTGTTTTTTATGTATTCAAATCCATGCTGACTAATCTTTGCGGTGGGTAAAGGCAAATGCCACTTACCAACATAACCAGTTTTATAACCTCCATCCTGCAAGATTTTACCCATAACCAGAATACTATCTTTCCAATTTCCATCTTTCTCTGGTACATTGCCCACAACTGCAGTCTCAAAAGGCATTTTTCCGCTAAAAATAGCCGTACGTGATGGCGTACAGAGGGGTTGTGCACAATAGGCTTTCGTAAATTTGACTCCATTTGCCGCCAGCCGGTCCATGGCTGGCGTATGCAAATAATTATTTCCAGCATTGCTCATCGCTGCGGCAGTTTGCTGATCGGTCATAATAATTAAAATATTAGGCCTAGACTGCATTGTTAAAGAATCCTGCTTTTCCTTTCCAAATATTATTGATGGTAAGAACAATAATAAAACTACTGCTATCGATTTTTTCATACCTTTTTTAATAATGGTTACATTAAACTAATACCCAGGATTTTGATTAATTGATGTATTTACATCTGTTTCACTCAATGGGATTGGATAAAGTTCATGTTGATTGGCTCTGAAATTAGCAAATGACAAGTACGTATAATTTGGACGAATTAATGATTTTGTCAATGCAATTTTCGCTCCTAGTAAGTTCCAACGAATCAAATCTCCTCTACGTCCACCTTCAAAACATAATTCACGTGCTCTTTCACTAACGATCACATCGAAAAATTGTTCCTTAGATTTACCCGACATCAAATCGGCATCATTAGCTGTTGGCTTGACTAATAGTGTCGCTTTTACAACAGCGGGGCTTGCATAAGTGAACTCCGCCCCAGTACTGACTGCTGAAGAGTTTCCAGAAGTGTGTGATGGAGCTGTACTAGTGGAAGTTCCTGCGGTTGCTACCCGATAATAATTACTACCCTGCTTTACATAAGTTCCAACAGAATAGGATTTGGAAGATACCCAATTTGACACGTTATCAGGCCAAGGATTCGAAACAGTAACCGTAGGAACAGAGGTGTATCCGTAACCTGCATTAACAGTGTTCGGATAACCGGTGGTCACGATGGTCATTGGGCCTAATGCGCCAGAAGTAGCGATGAGATTGGCCCCTCCTATAGCTCCTGTCCCTCCACCATCAACAATCGTAAAAGTAGGAACAGCTGAATAACCGCTTCCTGGTGTTAAGACATCGATTGAAATACTTCTACCCGCTGTATTGACCCCATAACCTCTCCGTCTTACCTCGTTAATAGCATCGTAAGCTAATGTGTTAGGTCCATTGTTTAATTCGTTTTCTACCTCAGCACGCATCAACAGTACGTCTGAATAACGCATAATAACGGTGTTGATATTGGTGCTTTGTAGTTCTTGCAAAGTTCCTGTTTGATACTCTCTGCTCCATTTTCCGACCTTCCAGTTCTCATCACCTCTAGCTGCTAAGTAAGGAACTCGGCGTCCTTTTGCATCAATGGAAAATGCGGCAACAGCAAAATCTCGACGTACATCTTTCGTATCAAACGAATCAAAAAATGGTTTGAGAACCAAAACTCTTGAATTAGCCTGTCTATAAACACCGTTCACGGTAGTTGGTGCATTGAATTGACCAATTGAATTACCGCCGATAGTAGAATTAGCCTGATTAAAAAAGGCCACTTCAAATAAACTCTCTTTAGGTTCCAGAATATGCTGACTCTGGTTTTTAAATACTTTAGTATAATCGTCATTGAGACTGTAGAGCTTGCTACCAATCACTTCATCAATCTGTTGCTTGGCCAAAGTATAATATTCCTTATAGTTTGCTGGTCTTTCCACACTTCCTATGCCACCATTGTTGCGAAGAGAATATCCACCTGCATATAAGGCCACCTTAGCTAAAACAGCCTTAGCCCCCCATTTATTAATCCGCTCATCTGTAGGAAGAGTTTCAGGTAATAAATCTGCAGCCTCTTTCATATCTTTGATAATCTGATCGTATATAACATAACGGTCAGTGGACGGAACATCAAACTTTTCACCTGTTTGCGATGGGGTAAGTTTTAAAGGTACATCACCAAAAAGCCGTACCAGGTCAAAGTAAAAATAGCTACGCAAAAATTTAGCTTCCCCGATCAATCTGTTGAGCAGTGCCTTTTGAGTGTCCGATCCATTAGTATAAGCATCCATTTTGGGGATTTGAGCTAAAACAACATTCGCTCGACCTACTCCTTGGAAAAGAGCAATCCAAGTCTGATCGAGAAAAGAGCTTTCCTTAGTCGCCGCATAATGAGGTATGGCACGCCATTGATTAGCATCTACATTTCCATCAATTTGTGAAACATCCGTGTCATTATCGTAAATTAAATTGATATACCAACCATAGGTAGCTTGTTGACCAAGGGACTGATATACACCTAAAGTTGCCATATAAGCTTGATTTTCATTTTCAAAAAAATTGGCACTGGTAAAAGAAGAATATGGTTCTACTTCTAATGTTTTTTTACAAGATGTAGCCATTAGTGACAAACAAATCGCGCTTACTATGAGTCTATTATTTATGAATTTCATGTTCATCTCGATTTATAATTAAAAGGATAAATTAACACCCGCTACTATAGATTTTGCTCTTGGATAAGCACTAAAGTCAACTCCTGGAGTTAATGGATTTTTGATAACACTTACTTCTGGATCATAACCTGAGTATTTCGAGAATACGTGCAGATTATAAGCCGTTACATAAATACGGGCATTTGCAATTTTCACCGCATTTAACCATTTCTTTGGTAGCGTGTAGCCCAGACTGATATTATTAATCCGAAGAAAAGAACCGTCTTCAATCATTTTATCAGACAAGCGTCTGTCTTGTGCACCAATGGTGTTAGGAATAGTTTTACCTTGATTTAACGCAATCAGTTCTTCTGGTGTAGCAATTTGACCGCTAGCATTGATCGTGGTCCAACGATCGGCCATATAAGCAAAGTCATTGCTATACTCATCTAAAAGCTGCATATTTAATTTGTTCGCGTTGTAGATTTTATTCCCGATCACCCAGTTTATAAATACGCTAAGATCGACACCCTTATAGCTGAATGTATTGTTAAAACCACCAGTAAACTTAGGATTTCCATTACCCAGGACTGTACGGTCTTTTTCGTCTATCTTATTATCACCATTCATATCTTTAAATTTGATATAACCAGGTCTTACAGTAATCGCATCGGTTGTGACACCGTTTTTTAGGGTATAGGTATTGGTCGTTGCGTCATAATCAAATTCATTTACTTGATAGAGACCATCTTGAATATAGCCATACATAGCACCTACGGGTTGACCAACTTGCAAAATATAATCGTTGGTAGTGGTATAACTAGGAACAACCATAGATGTCTCATTTTGAGTTAAACTCAACACTTTGGTTTTATTGAAAGCAAAATTCAGAGTACTGTTCCAAGTGAAATTAGCGTTACGCACGTTTATAGTATTTAAAGTCACTTCAACTCCCTTGCTGGAAGTTGTTCCTATATTTCTCAACTGTGTAGCAAATCCTGAACTCGCTGGTATGCGCGAACTGAAAAGTAAATCTTTTGAACGATTGCTATATACCTCGGTTGTCAAGGTGATTCTTTGATTAAATAAACCAAGATCTAAACCAATATTAGCACTTTGTAAAGCCTCCCATTTCAATTTTGGATTTGGTAAGGTATTTAATACTGTTCCAGTAACGGGCTGGTTATTTAGTGGATAGCTTATATTTCCAAAAGTACCGAATGCTAAATAATTATTAATTCTATTGTTTCCTGAAGTACCGTAACTAAACCGTAACTTCAAATCTGACACTGAGGGTAAGGATTTCATAAAATCCTCCTGATTAATCTTCCATGCTACGGCTGCTGCAGGAAAAATTCCCCAGCGATGGTCTTCTCCGAATTTGGATGATCCATCAACACGTAAACTAGCTGTTAATAGGTATTTTCCTTTATAGCCATAATTGGATCTACCGAAAAATGATAGCATTTTCTCATCCTGTGCAAATGAATTTGGAACAACGGTAAGAGTTCCGAAGCCCAAATTGTCCCATCCTAAATTTTCTGCTGGAAATGCAGATGCCGAAGTGGAAAACCCTTCATTATAATTATAGATATACTCCTGACCAAGTGAAACATCAAACTTATGTTTGTCATTAAATGTATTGGCATAGGTTAAGATATTGCTATAATTGAAACGCGAAGATTCATTTTGAGCGATACTGCCAAAAGGACCTCCACTTCGAATGGCAATAGTGGATTTAGCGTCTGTAAATGCTTTGTTTTTAGTATTGATGTCAGAATAACTTACAAGACCACGGTAGGTCAGATCCTTGAAAATATTGTACTGTAACGTTGCACTTAAGTTTAATGATTTTATGCGGTTGTCCCGTTGATTAGATTCGGCTGCAGTTTGTGGGTTCTGGAATGTTGGTAATGAAGGTGAGGGATCTAAAGGATCTAAATCCTGTGTCAATAAATCTTCATCGGTACCCGTAAGACCAATAATCGGCCTATATTGTAAAATATTTTGCAAGAAACTCAAGCGTGTATTACCGCCTTCACTTGTACCTATACCTGTAATCTGTTGGTTAGCGTAATTAACGATAGCATTAACAGAAAACTTCTTACTTGGACTATGGTTTATGGTCAGTTTAGCGATATCTTTAACAGAACCGCTCGAAATCATGATACCATCATCCTGGTTATGAGAATAGAATGCATTAAACTGAGTTTCTTTTCCGCCACCATTAACACTAAATTTATGGTACTGACTACTCGCAGTATTACCAAAAAGTACTTCTTGATAATTATTTCCTGGCCTATGTTCGTAATTCTTCTTCAAATCTTCGAAAGAGCCGTAAGCACCAAGAAATTTTTGTGCTATAGCAGGTGAAGAGTTTGCGGCATATTCATATTGGGCTAAAACATACTCGTATCCGGATAATAAAGGAAGCTCTTTATTGATTTTTTTTGCTCCGAAATAACCATCGTAATTAATTCGAACCTTTCCTGACTTGCTTTTTTTGGTCGTGATAAGGATGACCCCGTTTGCACCTCGGGCTCCATAAATAGAAGTTGAAGATGCATCTTTCATCACATCAACAGATTCGATATCCATAGGATCTAAAAATGCCAATCCATCAGTTTGCGGTACTCCGTCAACGACATATAAGGGTTCATTGCTCTGCGTGATGGACATCCCTCCACGTAAAGTGATCTTAGGCTCTGAACCCGGTGTCCCATCGGACATCGTTACCTGTGCTCCAGCGATACGACCTTGCAATGCCTGCGCAACATTCTGAACGGGAACTTTAGCCAATTCAGTGCCCGATACGGAAGATATAGCACCAGTCAGGTCCTTCCGCTGTACAGTTTGACCATAACCAACGACAACTACTTCGTTGAGGTTATTTTGCTCAGCCTGCAACTGCACATCTAGAGTTGTTTTGCCATTTACTTGCTGCTGCTGTGTTTTATAACCTAAGTAAGTAAATAATAGTGTTGCTCCGGATTTCACTTTAAGCTGATAATTGCCATTCTTTCCTGAAAGCGCTACATTAGAAGTGCCTTTTTCAGTTATGGTAGCCCCAGCAACCGGTTGATTGTCCTGATCTCTGACCACTCCTTTTATTAAAGACAGATCTTGTCCAGACGTCTGCAAAATACAGAAGAGGAGTGAAAAGAATAATAAGATTTGTTTCATGTTAGGTAGTTTGTTTAATTAGTTGCTATAATACCAAGTAATAGCCTGAGCGAGTTTCATAATTCTAAATCATTTATAGCACAAATGCAAAGGATCTTCCTTTATCATCTGTGCAAATTGGTTGAACAGTACTCGGCTATATTTGGTAGAAGCGAAAATAGCAACATCATTGCTTTTGATGTTTTAAATTTGTCTAAAATACTATCAAAATTAACCAATGCTATCTTCAAAAAGTTAAATAAGCCTATTTAGGATCTATTTGCGGTTTTTATAACGACTAATTTATAATAGCGAACTGAAAAAAATATAACGTGTTTTATTGACATCAAAACAATAAGAATGTTTGCTCGTCATTGTCTTATTTGATTCGATTGGTTTTCTTAAAAAAAACAAATACAACATCGGACTGAAATCCAAATGATAAACAAAACAAAATATTCCTTCTAATCAGATCTTCTTCTTTTAGTTTTTTTTGCATTAAGTCCCCATTGTCACAAAGATGTGGCTTTACAGGAATTCAACAAATTCAAAATCATTCTAGCAAAAATCAAAAGCCTATGGTCGGCATAACTCTTAATTTCACATCTCATTAACAAACTAAAACATTATTAACCGATTTAATTACCTTTGATGAAGAAGACCTTAAGTACTCTACTATTTACTGCGGCTATTGCTTTTAATGGATATGCACAAAATAATAAAACAGCGGAGCCTTGGCTAAAGAAAGCAACTGCTGTGATCGACTATCAATTGAAGCAAGCAGGCGCTACCTATAGACCTGGACACAATCCTCGTTCTACAAATCCAGACGGATCGGTAAGATTGGCAGACTATAAAGATTGGACGACTGGTTTCTTTCCAGGCTCACTTTGGTATGGCTATGAGCTTACGGGAGATCAGGAACTAGCCAATCAAGCGAAACGATTTACACTTGCCTTAGATTCTGCAAGATACATCACAAATACCCATGATGTTGGTTTTATGTTATACAGCTCCTATGGAAATGCCTATCGCATTACGGGCGACAAATCTTATTTACCGGCACTAGCCGATGGTGCACAAAACTTGTATAACCGTTTCGATTCTAAAGTTGGCGCTATCCGCTCTTGGGATTTCTCGTGGTGGAAATTTCCTGTTATCATTGACAACATGATGAATCTGGAATATTTGTATTGGGCATCTGAACAATTTAAAAAACCAGAATATGCAGGTGCAGCAAGTACTCATGCATCAACAACGCTAAAAAATCATTTCAGAAAAGATTACAGTTCCTATCATGTAATCGACTATGATCCTAAAACAGGTAAAGTTATTGCGAAAAGGACCCATCAAGGAGTTACAGATGAATCTGCGTGGGCACGTGGACAGGCATGGGCTCTTTATGGTTATGCCATGTGCAATGAAAACGCTAAAAATGAAAAGTTTTTAGCTCAAGCGGAAAATATTGCAAAGTTTATCATGAATCACCCCACAATGCCTAAAGACAAAGTACCTGTATGGGATTTTGATGTTCATAATGCTCAGGATATAGAAGAAAAAGCACCACGAGATGCTTCTGCAGCAGCAGTAATTGCATCGGCACTCCTAAATTTGAGTACGCAAGTAAAAGATGGTCAAAAGTATTTCGATTATGCTGAAGATATTTTAGAGTCTCTATCTTCGGATGAATACCTTGCGAAAGCAGGTGAAAATAATTTCTTTATTTTGAAACACAGTGTTGGCGCTTTTCTATATAACTCAGAAATAGATACTCCATTGGATTACGCTGACTATTATTATCTAGAAGCTCTAAAACGATATGTTGCTATTACAGGTAATAAAAATATAAATAAATAGAATTAATTCTAATTTCACCACATTATGATGTCGTTTAAAGAACTTTTCATGAGCATCGCCTTTGCAATGCTAACAGCCATTGCAGTAGCACAAGAACCATTGATGACTAAAGAAAGTTTTAAAAACATCAATTTAGATCAACCGGGATTGGAAAAAGTTAAAAAATCAGTAGCTGCGGCATCATATGACCTTGCTGCAGCTGAACTGTTACACTATTATCGTGATCGTACATCTGTACGCCATCTTAATTTTAACAGTGATGACTATATCCAGCTCAAACGTAAAAAAATTGATGAGACAACAAAACAACTCGCAGAGGATATATTACTCCATAAATTTAAACCCCATAAAGGCTATCCAACCTATGATTATGGAAAAGAGATCAACTGGCAATACCGTCCTGTAAAGGATCAGTTATTAAGTACTTTCTTACATAGAACAGCATTTTGGGAAAATCTGGGTGTTGTTTACAGTAATACAAGTGATGAGCGATATGCTCTTGAGTGGTTTTTTCAGGTAAGTGACTATATAAAAAAAAACAAGCAAGGCACCTATTCAGATGAAAAAGATTATGGTTGGAAAGCATTTGTAGTATCGTTTAGACTAAATCATTGGAGCGGACTTTTTAACCTCTTTCTTCGTTCGCCCAATTTTACACCCGCTTTTTTAATGGAATTTCTCAATTCGTACAATGAACAAGCAGATTATGTGATGGCAAACTATACTGATATTGGCAACCATCGTTTGTATGAAGCATTACACCTCATGTATGCGGGAAGCACTTTTCCTGAACTAAAAAATGCAAAATCATGGCGCGGAAGTGGAATTGAGGTATTAAATGCGGAAATTGAAAAACAGGTACTTCCGGATGGTATACAATTTGAGCTTTCCCCAGGATATCATATCGGTACGATTAAAATATTCTTAGATGCCTTACGCATTGCCCAATTGGCCGATATTGCGAGTGAGTTTCCCGAAACATACAGTAGGAAGGTAGAAAAAATGGTATTAGCTGTCGGCAAATATTCATTTCCAAATTATGAATACCCGCTATTTGGCAACTCATTTATGACTAGTAAGGCGCAAATGCTAAAGAACTATAAAGAATGGACGACTGTATTTCCGGATAATAAGACAATCGAATATTACGCTACTGATGGTGCTTCGGGTCAGAAACCAAACTATCTATCAAGTGCTTTACCCAATGCCGGATTTTATGCCTTTCGTGACGGATGGGACATGAATGCAACTGTCATGCAGATCAAGGCAGGTCCACCTGCGTCATTTCACTCTCATCCTGACAATGGAAACTTTGTTCTCTGGATAAAAGGACGCAACTTTACCCCTGACGCCGGTAGCTTTATTTATGCTAATATTGGTCATCATGAAAATGAAAAACGAGATTGGTACCGCAGTACCAAAGCACATCAAACATTAACGTTGAACAATAAAAACATGGAGAATAATGCCAGATTAATCAACTGGGAAACCAGCGATAAGATCGATATGCTGAATTATATCAATTCAAGCTATAACGATCTTGAACATCAACGCACCTTTTTATTCGTCGACAAAAACTATTTTATTATTATTGACAGAGCTATTGGTGAAGGTACAGGTGAGCTTGATATCCATTTTAATTTAAAAGAAGACAACCAGCCTGTTGTTGATAGTGCAAAAAATCGGGTTTATACAACCTATACAGATGACAATAACTTGTTGATACAATCCTTAAATACTTCAGTTTCATTAAAGTTAGAGAAAAGCTTTGTGTCCTATGAATATCAAAAAGAAACAGCTAGAACAGCATTTGCTTTTGAACAACTAAAACCGGACAATAGAACAAAATCTTTTATCACGATCATTTACCCATTTGCAAAACAAGCACCCAAAATTGATTTAATTGAAAACAAAGATCACGATCTAGATAAAGGGTTTTTAGATATTAGCTTAGTAATAAATGGCTTAAAAACGACATTAAAAAAAGACTTAACACAATAGGTTATGAAAAAACTCATGCTACTTTGTATGTATCTCACATTTACTTTGCTCATCAAGGCCCAAGAAGCGCCTATTAACGCTGCAAGCTTTAGTATTGTAAATTTGGACTATCCAGGTCTTGAAACAGCAAAAATAAACTTTAACGCAAAAAAATATGATGTTGCAGCCAAAGCTTTACTTGATTATTATCGCGCCCGTACCGACTTAAAGGATAACAATTTTGTGAATTCGACGAAGTCCATTAGTGCTGCCAATCAGCAAAAGGCAGATAATAGCCTTTTACATAAATTCCAACCACACAAAGGTTATGGTTTTTTCGATTATGGGAAAGACATCAACTGGCAATTGTGGCCTGTAAAAGATAATGAAGTACGCTGGCAGCTGCACCGTGTAACATGGTGGGAGTCTATGGGTCTTGCTTATCGCAAAAGCAGTAATGAGGAGTATGCTAGAGAATGGGTATTTCAATTTAGAGATTGGGTAAAAAAAAATCCACTCGGATTATCTGCAGATAATGATCGATACGCTTGGCGAGCGTTGGAAATTTCAGAGCGCCTAAAAAGCTTACCAAATACTTTTGGTCTTTTTCTCTCCTCCCCCAACTTTACCCCTACTTTTTTAATGGATTTTCTACAATCTTACAATCAACAAGCAGAAGTTTTGCCTACTCGATATGCCGAAGAAGGAAATCACAGGCTTTTTGAAGCGCAACGAGAATTGGCTGCAGGTGCATTTTTCCCTGAACTAAAAGCTGCTGCAGCATGGCGAAAAAGTGGTGTGGAGATTCTTAATACTGAAATTAAAAAACAGGTTTTTGATGATGGTATGCAGTGGGAGCTAGCTCCGGGTTACCACAATGCAATGATCAGTACTTTTTTAGCTGGTCTACGTGCGGCACAGCAAGCAGGCTTGGAAAAAGAATTTCCAGCATCTTATAAGAGTACTATCGAAAAGATGGTACTCGCAACCATTAATTTTTCCTTTCCTGACTATACATTCCCCATGTTTGGTGATGCTTGGCTCACAGATAAAAGTGCCATGTTGAAACAATACAAGGATTGGGCAATAGCATTTCCAGATAATCAAGTGATCCGATATTTTTCCAGCGACGGTAAAAAAGGCACACTTCCCTCATATCTATCCAAAGCGTTGACAGATGCTGGATTCTATACCTTTAGAAATGGATGGGATAGAAAATCAACAGTTATGGTATTAAAGGCAAGTCCTCCGGGAGAATTTCATGCACAGCCAGACAACGGCACTTTTGAATTATGGATAAAAGGCAGAAATTTTATGCCTGATGCAGGTTGTTTCGTCTATAGTGGTGACGCAGAGATTAATAAGCTACGTGAAGAATACCGCCAAACGAAAGTGCATAATACACTCACTCTTAATGATAAAAGTATGGTGATTACTAAAGCTAAATTGGAAAAATGGGAAAGCAACACGGATCTCGATATCTTGACCTACTCCAATCCTAGCTATAGTGATATGAGTCATCAACGTAGTATTTTATTTATTGATCAACACTATTTTTTGATTATTGACAGAGCGATCGGCATTGCAAATGGTAAATTGGCGATCCGTTTTCATCTTAAAGAAGATAGTAATCCTCATTACAACAGATCAAAAAACACGGTATACACGAGTTATACCGATGGTAATAATTTGTTAATACAGTCCCTTAACTTAGATAAAATAAATCTACTGGAGGAAAAGAGTAAGGTTTCATACCAATATCGTAAAGAATTAGAAAGACCAGCTCTCGGTTTTGAAAAGGAAAAACCGGACGGCAAACAGCAAACTTTTATCAGCATCCTATATCCATACAGTAATGACAAAGTTCCTGCCATTAGTCTAATTGAAAATCCTGATAACGATTATGCAAGCGGAAAATTGGATATCACTCTCACAATAGATGGAAAAACGAAAATGATTAAAGAACAATTATATTCAAAATAGTATTTACCGCACAGCAATTAAAAGCGATGAATTTAAGATCTATATTTATTATATGTACACTATTTATACAGATAGGCAGTACAAAAGCACAGAGCCCGATCACGAAAGAGAGTTTTAAACATATAAATCTAAACTTTCAGGGGCTTGAAAATGTAAAAAATGCAGTGGAGTCAGGCAAATATAATGATGCCGCTTCAGCCCTGCTAAAATACTACAGAATCAAACTCGGCTCTAGAAAACCCGACTTCAGTAACTTAGAAATTCCTGTTGATACTACTGGATCCCTTGATAATAAAACCTTTGAAACAGCCGAAAAGGCTTTACAACATCAATTTAAAACACAGGAAAGTTATGGCTTTTTTGATTTTGGAAAAGACATCAATTGGCAATTGTGGCCTGTTAAAGATAATGAAGTTCGCTGGCAACTGCACCGGTTAAAATGGTGGCTCCCGATGGCTTTAGCATACCGCAGTACGAAAGATGAAAAATACGCTCAAGAGTGGGTTCTCCAGTTTGATGACTGGGTAAAAAAAAATCCTTTAGGATTATCTGCAGATAATGACCGTTTTGCCTGGCGTGCATTAGAGGTTTCTGACCGTATACAGAGTTTAGTGCCTACGATAAGTATTTTTATTAATTCTCCACATTTTACTTCCCAATTTCTGATCACTGTTCTAAACAGCTATCACCAACAAACGGAATACCTTCGTAACCATTATGCTAAGGAGGGAAACCATCGCCTCTTTGAAGCACAACGTACATTATTTGCAGGTGCTTCCTTTCCAGAGTTCTCCGATGCTGTAAATTGGCGAAAAAGTGGAATTGATGTCCTTAATTCTGAAATAATAAAACAAGTTTATGCCGATGGTGTTCAATATGAGCTATCTCCAGTTTATCATGCGGCCGCTATCGACATCTTTGCAAAGGCATATAAAGGGGCACAAAAAGCAGGTGTAGAAGATGAATTTCCAGCAAGTTATAAATTGACGGTAGAAAAAATGGCTATGGCCTTCATTAACATTACCTTTCCAAATTATAATCAGCCTATGTTTGGTGATTCTTGGTGGACAAAAAAAGAGCTAAGAATAAGACAATTTACAGCTTGGTCAGAACTCTTCCCTGAAAATCCATTTATCTCCTACTTTGCGAGCGATGGAAAAAAAGGTCAAAAGCCTAATTGGCTTTCCAATGCTTTAAACAATGCTGGTTTATATACATTTCGTAACGGTTGGGACAGAGCATCTACCATTTTGATAATCAAGGCGAGTCCTCCGGGAGAGTTTCATGCACAACCTGACAATGGTACTTTCGAACTTTGGGTAAACGGTAGGAATTTCACACCAGATGCTGGCTGTTTTGTATACAGTGGCGATGCTGAGATCATGAAAAAAAGAAACTGGTTTCGCCAAACCCGTGTACACAGTACAATGACTTTAAACAATCAAGACATGGTCATTACGAAAGCACAGCAGAACAAATGGACAACAAGTACCGATTTAGACGTGCTGACGTATACTAATCCCAGCTATCTAGACTTAAATCACCGAAGAACAGTCCTTTTTGTTGACAAAAAATACTTTATTATTCTAGACCAGGCTATAGGCGCTAAAACAGGAATATTAGGCGTTCATTATCAGTTAAAAGAAGATAGCAAACCTCAATTTGATAAGACTAAAAATAGGGTTTGGACAAGCTATTCTGATGGAAACAATTTACTTGTTCAGTGTCTGTCTCCTATAAAAACTGAATTAAAAAAGGAAGAGGGAAAAGTTTCGTACCAATACGGCACAGAAACAACACGACCTGCGCTAGTATTTGAAAAAAATAAGGATAATAAGAAAGATGCTTCTTTTGTAAGTGTGATGTATCCGTTTACTGGAGGAAAAGCGCCCAAAATTACACTTAAAGAAAATAAAGGAAATAACTATGCAGAGGGTGAGCTTGATCTGGTATTGACAATTGATGGCAAACGTAGAAATTTGAAACTCAATCTAAATAATTAATAAATTCCTGAGCCTTTATTAATACGAGGATTGGGTTTTTGATCTTATGTTTTTATTGCACAAAAATAAATTCATTCATAATCAGACATTTCCTATATTGAATGTATTTTTATTTTGCATATATCAAAAGAATATCTACCTTTGCATCACTCCAAACAACGAAATACTTGTTTGAACGGACCGCCCGGATGGCGGAATTGGTAGACGCGCTAGTCTCAAACACTAGTGGGAAACCGTGCCGGTTCGATCCCGGCTCCGGGTACCGAAAAAGGGTCTGAAGTTAATTCTTCAGACCCTTTTTATTTTTTAAGCCCTTGTGATAAACGGAAGAGCTACAAAAGTTATAAAATTGAAAAAGGAAGTCTACACTTCCTTTTTCAATTTTATAAACTCACAATTTTCATCTCTGGATGCTTCTGTCCATTATGACAGGTTTTACATGAAATAGCTTTGATCTCCCCTTCTTTACTTCCTTTATGAAAGTATTTTTTATTGATCTTGGCAGTCATTTTCATCATATCACGCGCTATACTTTTATGCTTATTCTCGTCACTCGCAAATTCCATTTTCTTAGGATCATCTTTTGAAGGAGTATGGCAGAATCCACATTTGACTCCCAAGGAGCTATTAAATTCGCGCATCACTAACTTTAACTCATCTGGAGTTATATTTTTAGGGAGTACTTTTAGATTGGTAAACTTTTCTTCCTTTGGTTTTTCCTGATTGGGAATAAAAGCACTTAAAGTCATCGCAGTTGCAATCACTGCAGTAACTAAGGATATTTTCCTGTATTTAAAATTAAACTTCTTCATTTTTCTTCTTCTTCTTTTAATAACTAAATGTAAAAAAAGAACAACGAATAACCTATGATAAAATGAAATTAATATGACAATACAGTAGATTGTTACAATATTGACTTTTGCACCGTAACCAGTTAAGGTGCAAAAAGAAAGCGCCCGATAAAATATCGCGCGCTTTCAAGATGTATCAATTTAAATGATACCTAATTTACCAATTCTTAGCTAATGAACAACAGTTCGCGAAGTTTTGGTAATGGCCATTTTTGATCATCAACAATTTTCTCTAATTTATTGACATGGTAACGAATCTCATCAAAATAAGGTTTAACAACCTCATCATATGCGATTGATTTTTCGCGCATATCTTCGATTTGATTTGCATTTTTACGTTCTTTACGCATCGCCTCTGTTTTCTCAAGAACAGTATTAACGTGTAATGAAATACGCTCTAAGAAGTTAAACTGAGAGCTATATGCCTCTTTTCCGAATCCTAGATCTTTCAGACCTTGTACGTTTTTGATCAATTCGTTTTGATAGATCAAACATGCAGGAGCAATCTGATTATTGACGATATCTTCAATAACACGAGCTTCGATCTGAAGTTTTTTGTAAAAGTTTTCCAACAAAATTTCATGACGTGCTTCACTTTCACGTTTTGTATAAATACCTAATTTCTCAAATAACTCGATCGACTCTTCTTTTACGTAAACGTCTAAAGCTTTCGGAGTAGATTTGATATTCGACAAGCCTCTTGCCTCAGCTTCTTTCTCCCACTCTTCGCTATAACCATTACCTTCAAAACGGATTGATTTAGAATCTTTGATATATTTACGAACAACATTCAATAGAGCTAAATCTTTCTTAATGCCTTTTTTAATTTGCTTATCAACTTCGATCTTAAATTCGATCAATTGATTCGCAACAATAACATTTAATACGGTCATTGGTAATGCAGAGTTCGCAGAAGAACCTACAGCTCTAAATTCAAACTTATTACCTGTAAAAGCAAATGGGGAAGTACGGTTACGATCTGTATTATCCAATCTCAATTCAGGAACTTTAGGAATACCATGCCATAAGTTCGCTTCAGATTTTACTTTTTTAGCAACACGAGCCGATTCAACTTCTTCTAAAAGATCATCTAACTGAGAGCCTAAGAAGATTGAAATAATAGCAGGAGGAGCCTCATTTGCACCTAAACGGTGATCATTACTTGCACTAGCAATCGATGCACGTAATAAATCCGCATGTTCATAAACAGCCTTAATGGTATTAACAAAGAATGTCAAGAACATTAGGTTATTTTTTGGAGTCTTACCAGGAGACAATAAATTAACACCTGTATTGGTAATCAAAGACCAGTTATTATGTTTACCAGAACCATTGACACCGCTATAAGGTTTCTCGTGTAATAACACTTTGAAATGGTGACGCATTGCCACTTGGTCCATTAAATTCTGTAACAATTGGTTATGATCAATTGCTAAGTTGATTTCCTCATACATAGGCGCACACTCAAATTGAGAAGGAGCAACCTCGTTGTGACGAGTTTTTAATGGAATACCTAATTTCAAAGCTTCATTTTCCAAATCGACCATGAATGCTAAAACACGCTCAGGGATCGCTCCGAAATAATGATCATCCAATTGTTGTCCTTTTGCGGACATATGACCGAATAAAGTACGTCCTGTCAATTGTAAATCTGGACGTGCATTATATAAAGAAAGATCAACTAAAAAATATTCTTGTTCAATACCCAAAGAAGCATTTACTTTTGTAATTTGTTTATCGAAGTATTGTGCTACCTCAGTAGAAGCTTTGTCAATAGCACTTACAGCTTTTAACAAAGGAGCTTTATAATCTAATGCCTCGCCTGTGTATGATACAAAAACTGTTGGGATACACAATGTTTTACCTGAACCTGTTTCATAAAGGAAAGCTGGTGATGAAGTATCCCAAGCTGTATAGCCACGTGCCTCGAATGTATTACGAATACCTCCATTTGGAAAACTTGATGCATCAGGCTCTTGCTGTACCAAAGCATCTGCGGTAAACTTCTCAATAGCTTCACCATTATCATCCGGCTCAAAGAAAGCATCGTGCTTTTCAGCAGTAGATCCTGTCAAAGGTTGGAACCAGTGTGTATAATGCGTAGCACCATTAGATAGTGACCAACTTTTCATCGCCTGTGAAATATGCTCCGCTAAATCACGAGAAATTGCACTTCCATCTTCGATTGCCTGTGCTAATTCCTTGTAAGAGTTTTTAGGAAGATAATCTTTCATCTTCGCAATTGAAAAAACATTCTTACCGTAAATATCGGTAGCTTTTTTAGTTTCTACTTTTAAAGAAGCATTTTTGCGAGATACAGCTGCTTCGACAGATTTAAATCTTAAGTTAGACATTATGTGATTGAGATTTTAAGTTTTTTTATACCCTATTTTTGATCTTTCCATCAAATTACTTTGTAAAAGTATGTTGTTTTCAATAAAAATTGAAATTTTTTTTAATATTTTTATTGAAAACCTTAAAAAATTACAATTAGACATAAAAAAAAGAGCTTATTTGTAACAAATAAGCTCTTTTTAAAATTATTCACTAGAAAACCCCCAATCGATTCCTTTTTCTTTTGCGGGAACTCCAGATTTCAACCATTTCGGAGCAGGCGCTCCTTTTAAATAGTGATCAAAAAACTGTTGCTCTCGTATTTGAATATCTTTTCTATTCTGTCTTAACAACAAATTATGTTCGTCACCATTGTAATTAAGCATCCAAACAGGTTTTTGTAAGCGTCTTAATGCCGTAAACATTTCGATGCCTTGGTACCATGGCACTGCTCCATCATTATCATTTGCCATAATAACGACTGGTGTTGTCACTTTATTCAAATGAAATAAAGGTGAATTGGCTAGATAAGCTTCTTGCCCTTCCCATAGGGTCTTACCAATTCTACTTTGTGTATTTTCATACTGAAACTGACGGGACATGCCTGTTTGCCAACGAATACCCCCATACGCTGAAGTCATATTCACAACTGGAGCACCTGCCCAAGCTGCTGCATACATATTGGTAGCTGTTATTAAATGCGCCACTTGGTAGCCTCCCCAGCTTTGTCCTTGGATACCCATTTTAGATGAATCTACCCAATTATTCTGCGCCAGATGCTTCATTCCTGAATTAATATATTCTTCCGCAGATTTACCAGGCTCACCTGTAACATATGAAATATCAGGCGCAAAAACCAAATAACCATTACTTACAAAATAAGGTATGTTCAAACGAGATGGTGTAGGCGCAGGCGCTTGGTAACTATATAGTCCTTCTGATAATTTTTCATAGAAATAAGCAATAATTGGATATTTCTTATTCGGATCAAAATCTTCCGGTTTGTACAGAATACCTTCTGCAGCATGACCAGCAGGTGTAGTCCACTGTACCAATTCCGCGGTTCCCCAATTGTAATTCGCTTGCTGCAGATTCAACTCACTCAATTTTTCTTCCTTTTTAAACGTATTGCTATTCACGTATAAATCAGGACTATTAACATAATCTTCCTTTGAATAGATCAGGTATTTCTGATCTTCGGATGCTTGTAAATTTCTAAACACCTTTGGTGCCATCAAGATCTCTTTCGGATCTTTACGCTTACCTCTCAATTCATAAAAACCATTCTCTTTGGTCTTTTCATTAAAAGCAGTTAAGAGAATACGCTGACGCTCATCAAGTGTGTTGGATTTCCATTTGCTATTTCGGGGATGTGTTAAGTTTTTATACCTTAAAACGGTACTGGATACCCTTCCATATCCATTTGTGGCTAAATATTTATCCGATCCATCTAAAGCGAAATACCAAATATCATATTTATCATAAACATATACTCCTTTATTGTCGGCTCCCCAAGCGGCCATACCATAGCCTTCTGGTTTTGCCGGCATATCATTATCCTCATCGACAAAGGATACAGGAAGACCATCATTTAATATCGACACTTTTTTGGAGGCAATTTGATACGAATACCAATTGCCATTATCCTGATTAAAATACAGCACATACTGACCATCTGGTGATAAAACAGCTTGTCCTGATAAATTTTCAGCTACCAACTGACGAGCACCAGAAACGGTAGAGACGACATATACATCCTGTTTGCTCCGATAATCCCACTGCGTAGATACTCTACGTCCAAAATCAGTGGTTGCCAAAACATATTCTTGGTCGGCTTCAATAGTTGTACGTACTGGATTAAATTTCTCATCAACTAGAGGAATCACACGATTATTCTGTTGCGGATAAAATACACTCAGATAGCTTTGAGCAAGATCTTTTTTAAGATTGACTAATTGCTGTGGCTGTAAGTAATCATCCTGCCAATGCCAAACGTCTACCTTCGCATGCTCAAAATCCACTAATGTCGTATCCTTAACTCTAGGTATAGGTGCCAATCCTAAAAATAATTTCTGTCCATTTTTACTGAATTTTAACTCTCCATCTCCACTTACAGCCCAATTTGCAGGTACTCCTGAAGTATTTTTTTGAACAGCAATGCGTGCTGAATCAAGCTGTGCAGTATAATAATAAAGATTAAACTCTTTTAATAAAGATTTTTCAGCAGTTTTATCTCCTAAATAGACCAATTGATTACCAAGATCGTCAAAAGTGAAGTTTTTATACGTTCCGCGGCCATTTGTAATCTTTTTTAATGTTTTATTGGTTAAATCATATAAATAAACACCGGCAATATTTGATGTAGAATCTTTCGCTTCAGTTTTTTTGGTAAAAACCAGCTTGTTTCCCGCTTTATTAAAGTCATATTGATCTACCTGCTGAAAATTAACCGTATCACCTGTTGCTAGATCATATACATGCAATGTGCTGATTTTAGTTGCTTTTTTAGTCTTTGACGTCGCGGTGTCTGTAGGAGCTATCCCTTTATCATCCGTTAAGAATCCAAAGTAACCATTAGCTTCCTCAGCCAATTTATAAGATTTAACTTCTGCATACTTTAAAAGCTTTCCAGTCGCTACCGTAAAAATAGCAAGGGAGTCTTTCGGCATTTCTTCCGGTTTCTTTTTCTTAATTTTCGCTTGGCGTGTATCGGCAAACTTAGGCTTTATCAATGAAATGACATGCGTTTCATTATTGGTCAAACGGGCATTATATCCCCTTGGTAATTCAAGTATGGATTTGTTTAAATTATCCTTGACATATAAGGCTCCATCTCCCTCCTGTGGCAGTACTTGAAATGTGATGTATTTTCCACTACCACTTATTTCACTAGCATTCAAACTTTGCCATCCATCATAAACCGTATGGTTAAGCGGTTGCTTTTGAGCGAATAAAACGGCTCCATGCATTGCTAACAACCCTATAAGAATGATTTTTTTATTCATTATTTATTACTTATATCAACAAATTGATTCAAAAACTGCAAATTATCTATTTAAATTCAAAAATAACAGTTTTTTTTGGTATCATGATTGCTACATAGTAAGTCGATAAAACGTTAAATAACCTGATTAGAATAATGATTATGAAATACAATCCAATTATAATTGCACTTATTGCAGGTATTGTTATTATTGCAAGTGCATGCCTTTTTAGCAATGCATACCGTTACAAATTCAAATCTTCACAAACGATTACCGTTAATGGAAATGCTAAAAAAGATTTTGAATCTGATTTAGTAAAATGGAATGCCAGTTACAGTCGTAAAAATTTCGATTTAAAAGGCGCATCAGATCAATTAGCTGAGGATCGTGAGCTGGTTCGCAATTTCTTGATCGCACAGGGTCTAAAAGCTGAAGAGATAAGATTTGAAGCTGTTAATATTAATAAAGAATTTGAATACCACACAGATGGTAAAGGCAGTAGCTATAATACTTTTTCTGGATATACCTTATCGCAAACTGTTGGAGTGGAATCAAAAGATCTTAACAAAGTCGATAATGCATCTCGCGAAATATCAACGTTAATATCTCAAGGGCTTGAATTAAGTTCGAGCACACCGAATTACTATTATTCTAAATTGGAAGATTTAAAATTAGAACTCATTTCTCAGGCTTCTAAAAATGCACACCAACGTGCACAGAATATTGCTACCGAATCTTCCTCCACTTTAGGTCAATTGGTAAAAGCTGATTTGGGCGTTTTTCAGATAACTGGTCAAAATGATAACGAAGAATTTTCTTATGGTGGTGCATTCAATACAACATCTCGAAAAAAGACTGCAAACATTACTGTAAAAGCGAGCTATTTACCATTATAAAGTATAAAATGATATTTTTAAAGCCTTTTAGTCTTAAAATCAAGAGAAAAATTAACAAGAAACACGACACAATAAATTGTCTATCAAGAAAATAGCATAATTTAGAACGACTTCCAAAACTTTTCATGATAAAAAAAATCGTCAACAGATTAAACTTATCGTCTACAGATCACTCTAACCTGATAATAATACACATGTAAAAATAATATATATGAAAAAGTTAATGTTAAAAACAGGTATGATCGTTGCTACTTTATTAATTTCGATATCCGCTATGGCACAGACATTACTTAAACAAGACGTAAATGTATTTCCAGCACCAGAAAAAGGAATGGTAAAATATGTAATTGAAGTCCCTCACGCAGGAATCGATGGTGATAATAATAAAAAGATTGAGTTTTTTGCTGGCAAATATATGGAGACCGACGCGTGTAACAGTTACTTCTTATCCGGTGATTTTGAGAAAAAAGATCTGCAGGGATGGGGATATAATTACTATGTTTTCAAAACAAATGGAAATGTAGCTTCGACTCAAATGCTTTGCCAGGGTGAAAAAAAGAACAGCTTTGTACAGGCGAAATCTGTTATAACCGATTACAATGGAAGAATGCCAATCGTTATTTACGCACCAGAGGGCTATGAAGTAAAATTCAAAATTTACAAAGCTGAGCCTGAAACTTACCAAGCCGCTGAGGTTCCTCTAAAAAAAACGAAATAGTTAAACGCAATATAAAAATTAATAAAACGCTCTTCAATTAAATTTGAAGAGCGTTTTTTGTTAAGGATCTAAAATCTTAAATTTTATTTTAAAATCTTCCTTAATAAAGAAACTGGAAAATCTGTTTTGGTTTCTTCAGACAACTCTCCTTGGGCATTTTCTACTTGAAAATCATTTAAATCAATTGATGTGTGTCCAACTGTTTTTAGATTCAGAAGCTTCAATTTCAAATCAGGGTTATCTCCTTTAAAATTTACTTTAGAATCCTTCGCTTGAATAAAAACATGTTCATAATCTTGTTTTGCAAAATTCACATCACTGCTATCCAAATCCAATGTCAGCTGATTAAGTTTAAAAGACTCCTGACGATCGCCACTAATATGGGAGTTTTTTAATCGTAAGGACAAATCATTAACAACTACATCTGAATTGAACGTAAAATCTTCAACCTTATCTCCTACGATCTCCAGTTGATCATATTGACCTGAAAAACTACTCACATGAATTGCTGAAAATTCAATCTGCTTGATATCGGGAGTAAATATATATATCCGTTTATAGTAGGATTTTGCATTATCCTTTAGTTCAATATTCAATTGACCTTTTCCATCAACATCAATTGAAATTTCTCCTTCACTATTATTATCCACTTTCACAGCATATTTATCACTTTTCACAATAAAAAGTCCTATGGACCCCTTATCATTTCCGATAATATTCAAATTTGTAAAACTTTTAGTTTTATATGTTTTCAAATAAGTATCCTTACTATCTGGTTCACTACCTTCCTTGCGAAGCATCTCCTCATACACTTTTGTATCAACCCTATTATTTCCTACAATATAAGAAGTGGTGACTATAGGAATAATAAATAATGCTATCCCCAAGCCTATCAATATTTTACTACTCAGTTTCATAATTCGTTATTTTTAAAATGTTGTTCAATAAAAGATTGATACCTTTGCTTTAGTTCATCTAAACTAATTTCCAAAAGATAGATATTTCTAAAAAAAGGATTGAGATCCTCTTCTAAAAATACTGTTTTGCGGTATTCCTTTACATTTCCAACTGACGTATCAGTCACAAAAAATCCAACTCCTCGTTTATTGACAACAATTTCTTTTTGTTGCAACAAGTCATAGGTACGCATCACGGTATTTGGATTCACTTCCAATTGTACAGCAAGTTCACGGACCGAAGGTAGCTTATCCTCCACTTTCCAGGTCCCCAATAGAATATGATCGCATACGTACGCTGCTATCTGAAGATAAATGGCTTTGTTAGCATTAAAATCCATACTAAACCTCCTTTTCTTTTAATCTCAAGAATGCTAATCCCCAAAAAATTAATGTTAAAAATATACCAATTGCTAGCGCAAGTTGAAGTCCATGAACCTTATCATCAAAATAATTACCGTTATCAAGGCCAATTGTATTATCTGTTCGTAATTTCATGACATAGATAAATGTGATTATCCATATGGCTACATATATAATCATGGTTATAGCTGTTTTAATATATTGATAATTCTTATAGGCGATAGAACCTAATAAAAATAGGGCATTCAATATGAAGGGTAAAAAATAGAAGTAGGGCAAGAATTCAGATTTTTCCAGCTTGAAGAAATACATCCAATTATCAATCACTACTTTTCCTCCTTGTTCGGTTTCAAAAGTTGTAATAGAAGATCCTATACTTCTTAAATAGGATACAAAAGCAAGATCAACTAAAAAGAATAATAAGAAATAGGCACACAAGCTTACAATAATAGTATAAAAAATAGAAGTTAAAAATTTCTCTAAGGAAGAAGCTGGAGTCATCAACTCAAAAATCGCCTTGGTTTTTTGACCTAAATCAGAAAAATAACTGCTTGATACAACTGTGATAAAAAATAATCCCAAAATAAAAAATAACGGTATTCTAAAATTAAGAACATCTTGGCCTATATTAGAGCTTGTCCTTATATCTTCAAAATTTTTAAAGATTGCAACCCCATAAAAAGCTATAAAAACTCCAGCAATAATAATTAGTGACATCAAATAAATGCGTCCGACAGAAATCCACTGCCGGCGAATCAATGCACACAAGCGATTAACATTAAATACGTTCGACATCTTCAGTAACATTTAAAAGGTTTGTAATCAATTCTTTTTTCTGTAAAACAGCATTAAACAACAGTTCCAGATCTAATTTAGAGTCTTCGCCCATCGCATTCAACTGTATGGTATTAAAACCTCCTAACGCAGGTTCTGAATATAGCACATCATCGTTCAACTCACGTACTTTTTTAAAGCTGATATGATCCGTAATACGATTAACATTAGCATTTAATACCACCCGATGTTCATCCAATAGAATAACCGCATCGATCAGGTTGTCGAGATCACGTACTTGATGTGTCGAGATAATAACACAGCGGTCGTCGGCAATAGCAGAGGCCATAATTTTACGAAACTGCACTTTAGAAGGAATATCTAGACCATTAGTAGGTTCATCCATAATCATGATTTTGGTATTGGAAGCCAAACCAAATGATATGATATATTTCTTCTTTTGCCCATAACTCATATCTGCAAGCTTCTGTTCGATCGGAATTTCAAACTCTCTGATCAGTTCTTGAAAATATGCATGATCAAACTTTGGATAAAAAACGGCATTCGCTTTTACAAAAGTTGCGGATTTCACTGCTGGTAAGTGAAATTCCTCAGGAATAAAACTGATTTCCTGAAGCAGAGCAGGTTCGCGTTTACAAGGATCATGCTGTAACACTTCAATCGTACCACTTACAGGATAGACCAAACCGGCCATATTCTTCAGTAACGTCGACTTGCCGGCACCATTTTTCCCCAATAGACCATAAATATGCCCTTCCTGTAAATGAAGATCCATATTTTTAAATAATGGTCGCGATTTGCTGTAGCTGAAATTTAGGTTTTTAATAGTTATCATACTACTGTATTATTTAATTAATACACTAATATAGAAAGGAAAAATAAGAATGCAAATTATTTTGTACTTTTTATTAAAGAAATAAAAGAAAACGCAAACAATTTTAAATATAATATCAGAAATAAGAAACCTACCCTTTTGATTTCTAACATTATATTGAAAAGATTAGCGATCGTTATAAGAAGTAATTATGCCGAACAAATTAGGTCCAAACAAAAGACCGTTTCTCTATATAAGAAAAACGGTCTTTTACCTTCGATGGAGAAGTTTGTGTTAAAGATAGGAACCTTTCAGGTAAATGAGTACTGTCACTTAACAATATTCTCTAAACTCAGTATTATAACCTTCAGCCCATATGTATGTATGATAATATATCTAACGTGATCGCTGCTATACATTACATCTTTTAATAATCATTGCAGAAGCACCACCGCCACCATTACAAATTGCTGCTAACCCATACTGTCCTCTCTCCTGCTCCAGCACACTTGTTAAGGTTACTAAAATTCTGGCACCCGAACACCCCAGAGGGTGACCTAAAGATACTGCTCCCCCATAAACATTCATCCTTTCCAATGAAATATCCAGCAAACGGGCATTTACTAATGCTACAACAGAAAAAGCTTCATTAAATTCAAAAAAGTCAATATCAGACAATTCTAGATCTGCTTTTGCTAATACTTTTTTCACGGCGAGACTAGGCGTCGTTGTAAACCATTCCGGTTCCTGTTCCGCATCAGCATATGCAATGATTTCAGCTAAAGGCTGTAAACCCAATGCTTCCATTTTCTCACCGGACATGAGTAATAATGCCGCAGCTCCATCACTTAAAGTAGAAGCATTTGCTGCAGTAATCGTTCCGTCTTTTTGAAAAGCTGGTTTCAAAGTGTAAATTTTCTCAAAATTGACCTGCGTAAATTCTTCATCTTGCTTGACAACAACTTCTCCTTTTCGGGTAGAAACTGTTATCGGAGCCACTTCCTTATCAAATTTACCCTGTTGCCAAGCATCACGGCTTCTGGTATAGGACGATACCGCATAGGCATCCTGCTCTTCTCGGTTAATACCATATTTAATGGCACACAGCTCCCCAAAAACACCCATTGCGTCTTGCGAATAAGCGTCACTCAGTCCATCTTTCTGTACTCCATCTACTAAACTTTGATGACCGTATTTCGCTCCCCAACGTACCGTAGGTGCATAATAAGGTACGCGACTCATACTTTCCATACCGCCAACAAGTACCACATGAGCATCACCCAATAAAATAGCCTGTGCCCCTAGTGCTACCGCCTTCATTCCACTTGCACAAACCTTATTAATAGTAGTCGCAGGAATATCATCGGGTAAACCTGCATATTTTAAAACCTGGCGAGCGGGAGCTTGTCCCAAATCAGCTTGTAGGACACATCCCATCAATAATTCATCCACTTCTTTGCCATCAACAGCAACTTGACTCAAAACTGCTTTAACAGCTTGAGCACCCAATTCTGTCGCGCTCAAAGTGGATAATCCTCCTCCAAAGCTTCCTATTGCGGTACGTTGCGCCGCGACAATAAATACTTTCTTAGTCATCGTTTATTATTTTGGTTATCTATGCTACTACCTTGTTTTATCTAGAAGTCAGATCCGGTTTCCCCCGAACTGCGAATCCCAATTGACCTACGAAGAAAACAAACAGTAGAGCGTTATCATAAAGTTATATTTAAAGGTACAAAAAATAGTAAACAGTAAATGAATCGGTTAAACAGAAATCTTTAATAAGCTTATAAATGAGCCTAAAACACTTAAAACAAGCGAACACTCTCCCATAAAAATAAGTTATCATAAAAATTAACTTTCAAATAAATGGAAACGTCAGCTTTTTAATTTAAATTAGCTTCAACTTATTTGGATCACCAAATCCAAATAAGAAAATATAACCAATAAAACTTGATAGCATATGCAAGCAACACAATTGACAGTTGAGCACCACGTATTTCGCGAAAGTTTAAAAGCATTTATCCGTAAAGAGATCCTGCCTTATATTGACCAATGGGAAGAAGAAGGTAAAATAGATCGTGCCATTTGGAAAAAAATGGGCGACATGGGCTTTACAGGTCTTAACTATCCAGAAGTTTATGGTGGGCTCGACCTTGATTTTTATTATTCCATGATTCTTTGCGAAGAGCTCTCTCAGTGCTTTTCGGGAGGATTCACGATAACAGCATTAGTTATTCAATATATGTCAGCCCCATACTTGCTCAAGTATGCATCTGAAGAATTAAAAGAAAAATATTTAAAAGGTGTTATTGCTGGAGATTTGGTCAGTGCAGTAGCTATTACGGAACCAGGTGCTGGATCTGATGTACAAAAAATCCAAACAACTGCTATCCGGGAAGGTGATCATTATATTGTTAACGGTTCGAAAACCTTTATCACCAATGGTTACTATGGCGATTTTTTTATTACTGCTGTTAAAACCGATCCGACCAAAGGTAGTAAAGGTATCAGTTTGCTCTTGATCGACCGTCATGCTTCAGGAGTAACAGCAACCAAAATCAATAAAATGGGCTGGCATGCTTCTGATACAGCAGAATTAGGTTTTGATCAGGTAAAAGTCCCCATTTCACATTTAATAGGTGAAGAAGGTGCGGGTTTTAGTTACCTGATGGACGGACTACAACTGGAACGCCTGACCGCAGCAATCCATAGCATTGCTACAGCAGATTCTGCCTTACAGTATACCCTAGAATATATTAGCAAACGTGAAGTATTTAAGCATAAACTGCAAGATTTCCAAGTAGTAAGACATCGCGTCGCACAAATGGTTGCAGATATCGCTACAACAAAAGCATTTATATATGCTTGTTGCGATTTGCAACAACTTGAAAAATATGCAGTTAAAGAATGTTCGATTGCGAAATTACAGGCGAGTGAGCTTGCGGTCCGCATTGTAAGCCAATGTTTTCAACTTTTTGGTGGTTATGCCTTTACAGAAGATTTCAAAATAGCTCGTCTCTACCGTGATATAAGAGTCGGTACCATTATCGGGGGAACATCTGAAATCATGTTAGAAATTATTGCTAAAATGACAATTGATAAAGTCAATTATCAATCCAAGTCCGATAAATCAATTTCTTCAAATTAATTAAACTCTATACTGCAATTCCCCATAAGGGAATATAACACCTAAAAAAATGGATAAAATTAATCCTATATATTTTACTTATTTCTTAAGTGAAAGAGATGAACAGGGAGTCGTATTGATTAGCCCCTTAATTTCTACAGAAACTATCCATGGAAATGACTTAGAGCGATTAGAAGAATTTGTGACCATCATCCGTGATCAGATTAATCTCAATGAAGTAAAAGGAATAATATTCAAAAATCCACTTATAGGCCAAGCTATTAACTATGATATTTTACTTCAACAAGCATTAGATGAAAATTCATTTAAGCTACGTTTGAAATCACTTCTGTCAAATTTTAATGAGCTTAACCAACAAAAGAAACCCATCGTCGGTCTAATGGACAGCGACTGTATGAGTTTACAACTTTCTACACAACTATGGGCACACTGCCGGATTGCCCTTGAGCAGATAAAAATAGGATTTCCAGAAGTCAACTATGGATTATTTCCAGGGTTTGGTGCCACGATACAAATAACAGAGATACTTGATGCACAAGATGCTCTTCCATTGGTGCTACAGGCTAAAATAATCACAGCACAAAAAGCTAAAGAAATAGGTTTAATCGATCTCATTTCTTCAAATATAGATCATGCAATCTTTCTTGCCAAAACATGGATCTTAGAACATGTGCATGAACAGGCTCAGAAACAAACTCCACCATGGGATGAAGCACAATGGGATAATCTTACCGTACCCATCAAAAAACGTAACTTAGGAATTAAGCCAAACATAGACAACTGTATGGCAGTTATTTATCAAAAACACAATCTTTCAAAACAAGAAGCACTCCGTATTGAAATAGCGTATTTTATCCAGACCCTGCGCGATCCTATTACCTGCAGTATCATCCGGACCCAGTACTTCGGTATAAATGAAGCTACAAAAGCTACAGATCCATTAGTCCATACCCCTTTCGAGTTACAAAGGATGGCAATATTAGGCGCTGGAATGATGGGATCTGGAATTGCATTCGAAGCTGCCCGATCAGGAATTGATATTATCTTGAAAGATGTGACTTTACAACAAGCAGAGCAAGGAAAAAAATATGCAGAAAAAGTATCAGCAAAATGGGTGGAACTGGGAAAAATGAATGAAGAAAAAAGACAGGCTCTCCTCTCCCGAATCTCCCCTACAGATCAGACAAAAGATTTTGGAGAAGTTGATCTCATTATCGAAGCTGTGTTTGAAGACAAAAATCTTAAGGCGGCTGTCAGTACTGAAACACTTCCTTTCCTAAATAATAATGGTTTTTTTGCTTCCAATACCACATCATTACCCATCAGTGAATTGGCTTTAGTAAGTCCGAAACCAGAAAACTTTATTGGAATGCATTTTTTTTCACCTGTAGATCGAATGGCTTTAGTAGAAATCATACGCGGGAAACAAACTAGCGAACAAACCCTGTCTAAAGCTCTAAAAGTAGTCCGTCAACTGGGAAAGATTCCAATTGTTGTACATGATGGCCCTGCATTCTTTACTTCCCGTATTTTTTTCAACTACCTACTGGAAGCAGTGACGATGCTGTTGGAAGGTATTCCTGCATCTCTCATTGATGAACAGGCAATAAATGCTGGGTTTGCTGTTGGTCCTTTGGCAGTTCTTGATGAAATTTCGCTATCGCTTATGCTGCATGTATACGACCAGCTACCCCATCTACATCCAAGCCAGAGGCGATGTTATGATTACTTAAAAAAACTTGTGGATAGTGGACGAAATGGACGAAAATCCAATCGAGGTTTTTATGACTATGAAATTGCATCTGGAAAAAAAACAATTTGGCAAGATTCGAATTTACCGACCTTAACTACATTGCCCGAAACCATCAACATTCAGGATCGATTATTACATGTTATGGCATTGGATAGTTACCGATGCTTAATAGAAGGGATACTCGACAGGCCGATCGATGGCGATATCGGCGCTACCTTAGGGATTGGCTATCCCATTCATACTGGCGGTGTCTTTGGTCATATAGACCAAGTTGGACTCCAAAAATTTGTAAAAGACTGTCAGCGTTTTGAGCGACTAGGCGAACAATGGATGATTCCAACCTCGTTACATCAGCTCGCCGAGGAAAATTACAGCTTTTATTTAGGCCTTCAATCCAACTGGCCTATCCAAGCCCAAAATCTATAAATTCAAAAAGGTTTTCATAAAAGTTTTAAAAAACCTTTATGAAAACCATCTCTAACTAACTAACTAACTAACTAACTAACTAACTAACTAACTAACTAACTAACTAACTAACTAACTAACTAACTAACTAACTAACTAACTAACTAACTAACTAACTAACTAACTAACTAACTAACTAACTAACTAACTAACTAACTAACTAACTAACTAACTAACTAACTAACTAACTAACTAACTAACTAACTACTAACTAACTAACTAACTAACTAACTAACTAACTAACTAACTAACTAACTAACTAACTAACTAACTAACTAACTAACTTTATTTCACCATCAAATCAACTAACTGATTAACATCCATATCGATAAAAGTATCGTAATCCAATGTTGCATTTAAGATTTGTTTCTGTTGTTTATCTGCAAATATTCGGGCTACATTAATCCTGTATTTTTCAATCAGTTTAGGAATACCTTCATCGCGGCGGCGTGGATGTCCTATTGGATATTCAACCAAAATTTCAGAGAGTTTTGTTCCATCATTTAATGTAATCGTCAATCCATTTGCAATTGCCCTTTTTTCAGGATCATGATAATCTTCTGTTAATTTAGAATCTTCGATACAATTCATTTTATCACGCAAAACATCAATTCGAGGATCCATAGCTATCCGATCTTCGTAATCTTCTGCTGTCAATCGGCCATAGATTAAAGGTACTGCAATCATATATTGTATACAATGATCTCTATCAGCAGGATTATGAAGTGGTCCCTTTTTATCAATAATGCGAATAGCAGCTTCATGGGTCCTAATTTCTATATGCTTAATAGACTCAACAGTTTTCCCTATTGCTTTAAGTTGATCATGCAGCAACATGGCGGCCTCAACAGCTGTCTGAGAATGGAATTCAGCAGGAAAAGAAATCTTAAATAAAACATTTTCCATCACATAAGAACCATAAGCTCGCTGAAATTGGAATTCCTTTCCTTTGAACGAAACATCATAAAATCCCCATACTGGAGCCGTTAATACGGAAGGATATCCCATTTCCCCTGTCTTGGCTATCAATGCTAACTTTACAGCACGTGAGGTTGCATCGCCTGCTGCCCAAGATTTACGGCTACCTGTATTGGGTGCATGACGATATGTTCGCAGTGCCTGCCCATCAACAAATGCCAGTGAAACAGCATTGATCAATTCATCACGACTTAATCCCAACAATTTACCAACCACAGCTGTGGAAGCTACTTTAACAAGAATGACGTGATCTAAGCCCACTTTATTAAAAGAATTTTCCAAAGCAAGAACACCCTGAATCTCATGTGCCATGATCATTGCTTCTAAGACTTCCCTTGCTTTTAAAGGTTTTTCACCCATAGCAATACGGGTTCTACTCAACCAATCAGCCGTTGCTAAAATACCTCCTAAGTTATCCGAAGGGTGTCCCCATTCTGCCGCAAGCCAAGTATCATTAAAATCCAACCAGCGCACAATTGTACCGATATTAAAAGCAGCCTGTATCGGATCTAATTGGTAGTTTGTTCCAGGAACTTTCGCACCGTTTGGCACAATGGTACCAGATACCACCGGACCTAACAATTTTGTACAGGCAGGGTAAGTGAGCGCTTCAAAACCGCATCCTAATGTATCCAAAAAACAGTAAAATGCAGTTCTCCATGCAACTTTGCTTTCAATCTTATATTGAAGTACATAATCTGCAATATCAGCCAAGACCTGATCAACCGGTGGTCGTTCATTCGAAATTTGTGATGCCATTTTTTCTAAAAAACTATTCGTAAATATTAAATTTCAATTGTTGCGTTCATTTGTATACTTTCTCACATTACCTTTCAGAAATAGGAATATAAGGTCTATTTTCTGGTCCGATATAGTGAGCACTAGGTCGAATAATCTTTCCGTCCTGACGCTGTTCAAATACATGTGCCGACCATCCTGTTATCCGTGACAGTACAAATAAAGGGGTAAACATTTCTGTCGGGATACCCATTACATGATATGAAACGGCCGAATACCAGTCTAAATTGGGAAACATTTTCTTTTCTTCCCACATCACAGATTCCAAACGCTCGGCAATGGAATATAGTGTCATATCGCCCGCTTCCTCCGATAGCTCCCTAGCAATACGCTTAATAACCTGGTTACGCGGATCTGAAATGGTATAAACAGGATGACCAAATCCAATAATAACCTCTTTATTCGCTAACCGCTTACGAATATCAGCCTCCGCTTCATCAGCATTGGCATAACGACTCTGTATTTCAAAGGCTACTTCATTAGCACCACCATGTTTTGGTCCCCGCAGGGCACCAATAGCTCCTGCAATACAAGAATAAAGATCCGATCCAGTACCTGCAATAACACGGGCGGCAAAAGTAGATGCGTTAAACTCATGTTCAGCATACAGATTAAGAGACACCTGCATGGCTCTTATCCAAGATGCAGATGGCGGCGTGCCATGCAACAAGTGTAAAAAATGCGCACCCAAAGTTCCATCGGTAGTTTCGACATCAATTTCTCGGCCATGTTGGCTAAAATGATACCAATACAACAAAGCAGAAGCCATAGAGGCCATTAAACGGTTGGCAATATCGCGCGCACCAGCACTTGGATGACTCTCCTTTTCAGGCTGAATGCTCCCAAATACTGAAACATAGGTTCGAAGAACATCCATCGCATGGGCAGTTGTAGGCAATTGTTTTAAAACTTTCTGTATCGCAATCGGTAATCCACGTTGACTTATTAATTGTGCCTGATAAGTGGTCAATTGCGATTTAGTCGGTAAATTTCCATAGATCAATAAATAGGCTACTTCTTCAAAACTAGCCTGATCTGCAAGTTCCAAAATATCATAACCTCGATAATGTAAGTCATTACCACTTTTTCCGACGGTGCTTAATGCTGTATTGCCTGCGGCAACACCAGATAATGCGACGCTTTTCTTGGGTTTAAAACCCATTTCATTTGTTTCTGTCATCATGCTTAGTATTGAACAATTGATCTAGTTTATTTTCATATGCATAATAATTAATGCTACGATAAAGTTCTTCACGGGTTTGCATACCTACCAGAACGCCAGCTTGCGTACCATCTTTTCGAATATGCTGATATACATTTTCAGCCGCTTTATTAGCTGCTCGAAAAGCAGAGAGCGGATATAAAATTATTGAAACTCCTACTTGATGTAATTCATCTCGAGTAAACATTGGCGTTTGACCAAACTCTGTAATATTTGCTAAAACAGGCAATTGGGTTGCTTCATGAAATCGTCTGTATTGATCCAGTTCATGAACAGCCTCTGCAAAAATAAAATCAGCTCCAGCCTCTTTATATGCGATAGCTCTATCTAAAGCCGCCTCTAAACCCTCGGATGCTAAAGCATCTGTACGGGCACCGATTACAAATGTATTATCCGTACGTGCATCCACAGCAGCTTTAATACGGTCCACCATCTCTGTCTTAGATACCAATTCTTTTCCTGGTCGATGTCCACAACGTTTTGCTCCCACCTGGTCCTCCATGTGAACAGCTGCGGCACCAGCCTTGATCAAAGACTGAATCGTACGTGCTATATTAAATGCCGAGGGTCCGAATCCGGTATCGATATCGACCAATAAAGGGACTGGACAAACGTTCGTAATACGCTGCACATCAACCAGTACATCTTCAAGCGTGGTAATACCAAGATCAGGAATTCCCAAAGAACCCGCGGCAACTCCTCCTCCCGATAAATAAATGGCCTGAAAACCTGCTTGCTGAGCTAGCAGAGCATGGTTCGCGTTGATAGTTCCAACCACCTGTAATGGTTTTTCCTGTTGCATCGCTTCTCTGAAAAGAAGCCCTGGAGTTTTTATCATATAATTGGATATTATAAATGAGCCCGATAGCCGAGCAGATGCATTAAACTTTTTATTGTTTAATGTCCAAGAAATTTTCTCCTATATTATCGTACTGAAAAAAGTTCCCTTATTGCTAAAGATAAGAAAAATAATGGTCGTGATCACCATCTTTAATGATCATTTTTCATGTAAATGTTCAAAATACACACTCTCAACAACACCCTCCAAAATATTGATTATCAAAAGTTTTATAATAAAAAAAAACATCGATAAAATAATTAAAAAGGCTAAATACTGAGACAACCTGCATATCCACTGGGTCAGATGATGAGCAATAGAATCGGCTATAATTATATTGCTTATTACTACAAATTTATTTAAGTTTGCTTGTACGCAGTATTTTAATCATAACCCTTATTTAACCTTTTTCAAACCGTTTCACTACATCAATATGAACCTTAAAACTATCGGTTTATTTTTTCTTTTGCTCACTTTATGTCAGCATAACTACGCTCAAAAAATAACCTTATCTTTTGGCGAAGAAGTACAACTTGAGGATCTACTTTTATCAAAAAAGCCCACGAAAAATTCAATCAACTGGCTAAATGTAAACACAGCCAAAGATACTTGGCGTTTAAATAGAAAATCACTAATATGTACAGGGCTTCCTATTGGTGTCATGCGGTCTGAAAAACTATATGAAAACTTTATTATCCATGTCGAATGGAAGCATATCTATGCAGGAGGTAACTCGGGTATCTTTGTATGGTCGGATGCAGAGCCCGATTCCATAGGAAGACTTCCAGGAGGAGTTGAAGTGCAGATGCTGGAATTGGATTGGGTAAAACAGAATACCAAAGACGGTGTTGTTCCGCCAATCGCTTACGTTCATGGCGAATTATTTGGTGTGGGCGGTGTGGAAACAATACCAGATAATCCACGCGGTACAAGAAGTAAAGCGATAGAGAATCGGGCTAAAGGGAAAGGGGAATGGAATAAATATACGATCATCTGCGTGGACGGTACAATTAAACTAGCTGTGAACGGAAAATTTGTCAATGGTATTCGCAATTCGACTATCAAGAAAGGGTACCTATGTCTTGAATCTGAAGGTTCGGAAATACATTTTAGAAATTTTCAATTAATTGAACTTCCTCCAAGTGTTACCCACATTTCTCAAATCGTAAAAACAATAATACAATAACCACTTAAATTCGTTGCTGCTCTTTTAAGAGCAATTTAAAACAGAAAATTTAACAGCTAAAAATTAAAAATAATTAATTTCTGATCTTAATTGTAAGTTACAAGCAAAAAAAAGAAAACTTTTGATTTCGTTTACTGTTATATAATAAACAACAATCGTTAATTATATAGAAAACTTACGAATCATGAAGAAATTAGCATTACTACTTACAATTATGGGGGGAATAGCTTTCGGCGCAAATGCACAAAAAATCGAAACTGTTCCACAAAGTTCAGCAGATGTTGGAACTGCCCCAATAAAAAAAGGTAACTGGATGGTTGGTGGTTCCTTAGCAAATCTTGGTTATAGTTTTGAAGGAAAAGCATTTAATATCAACGTACAACCTCGAGCTGGTTATTTTGTTTCTGATGGTATCGCGATCGGAGCTCAAGCTAACTTAGGATTTATTGCTGTAAAAGATCATGATAACGAATGGAATTATGGTATTGCACCTTTTGTCAGATATTATTTCCCAGAAGGTTCATCTTCGTCAGGACGTTTCTTCGGACAAGGTGATATTGGTATCGCAGGTAGTTCAGTTGGAAAAGGTGCTTCCTTAGCTTTAGGAGCAAATCTTGGTTATGCACACTTTATTACAAGAACAGTTGCACTTGAGGCTACTGTCGGTTATAACTATACCAAATCGAACGTTAACTTAGGTGAGAAGTCTTCTGGTTTAGGAGTAGGACTTGGATTCCAAATCTATTTACCTGGTCAGAGATAAAAACAGATTTTTACACCGTATAAAAAAAGCACATATTCATCTATGTGCTTTTTTTATTCACGTCATTTTTTCATCATAAAACAGACTTCATTAAAGAATCATGAACATAATACGTTCTTAGGTTTTATTGTCATCACAGTCTGTTCATGCCAGCTTGTTGCTACTGGACAACCCAGTTTTTCATTATAATAAATATCAGATACAACATGCTCTTTTTCGATTTTCACCTCCAGCTGAAACATACTGTCCAAATCATTTAAAATACGCTGCTGATACTCCTCTCTTTCAGTTGCCGCAGGTAAAGTAATTTCATAGCAATACAAATACTTCTCCCTCCATAATGCGGAGTCTCCACAATCCTGAGTATGTAAATACTGACACCGATTATCATCATAGATAAAAATACGTGAGACAGGAAAATTTGCCGATAAACCAAACGCAAACAAGTAAAATTCATAAATCGCCATATTGACTAATGAGATTCGAAGTATATCGGCTTTTTCATCGCGCACAACAGCACTGTAAGAATCAAGTCCTTTTAAAGGAGATGTAAACTGTGCATAGTATTGTTCCGGAGGTTTTACTTTTAAAATGCTTTTTAAAGGTTGTTCCCGATTATGAGTTTGAAACTCCTTCATGACACGAGTTTTAAAACGATCTTGCCTTAATGTTTTCATTCGTATTATATGTTTATAAGTTTTTCGAGTAATTAAAAGCTTTAGCTATACTAAGTATGTTCCCAAATCACTTGACTTCCCTATAAAAAATTGAAAATAAAAAACCGACCTACTACATTCACAAATAAACAAGAACATGCATCTATCATAGAGCAAAAAAACTCACTTAAATTTATTGTATCAAGAATAAATTAGTCATGAAGATTTCTCTATCAGTGCTACTTGCCAGACAAGTAGGTCGGAAAAATCATAAGATACTAGCCGTTCACCATCTTTACATAAGCCGTTACAAATATGAAAAACAGACAACATGAAGTTGACAACATGTTGTGAAAGTTGACGACTAGACTTATATTTTTTTTTTAAAATGTCATTATCTAACAAATTTTAATATAGCATGCATTTTATATAAATAGTGCATGTAAAAAAATGCGATCAAATCAAATGTCTACATGGCTTCAATCCCACTACTATTAAGATTTCTCGATTGCTATAAATTAATAAAAAATAATGCATACAAGAAAAGGCACCCTATTGGGTGCCTTTTCTTGTATTATAGTGCACACGTAGTTCTTACCAATAAATTGAATATAGGGCAACCACAATCATGAGTACTAATAATGATCCAATAACAAAACCATTGTGAGATTTAAACATTTTTGCATCAATTTCTAATCCTTTAGGGACAATACCACGTTTGTTATCAATCAAACTAATGATTACCATGAAGATCACACAGATGATAAATACAAAACTCATCCTGTCTATAAATGGAATTTCATAAATACCTGTTGTTGGATTCAGCACAGAGAATCCGGTGCTTGATAAGAAAGAAAGGTCCATCATATCTGGCAACTTTTTGAATAGTACAGATAAAATAAAGCCTCCAATCGTTGCGAACATCGCTGCATTTGATGTTGTTTTTTTCCAAAAGAACCCGAGAATAAACATCGCAAAAATACCCGGAGAAACAAATCCTGTATACTCTTGAATGTATTGGAATCCCTGTTTTCCTTCTCCCATTAGCGATTCACCTAAAATAAGTGCCAATCCTGTTCCTAAAATCATGGAAACAATAACAGCTATTTTTCCAACATTAACCAAATTCTTTTCAGAAGCAGTTTTATTAATTGCTTTTTGGTAAATATCTAACGTAAAAATGGTCGCAATACTGTTTGCTTTCCCCGCTAAAGAAGCGACGATTGCAGCAGTCAATGCGGCAAATGAAAGACCTTTTAAGCCTGCAGGCAAAAGAGTTAAGAGCGCTGGATATGCTTTATTTGGATCCTGTGCTCCAGTTGAGGTCAATAAGCTTGATGCATCAATAGCACCTAAATTTTTATTTACAATATAGTAAACAGCAATTCCTGGGATCACAACAATCACTGGCATCAAGAGTTTTAAAAATGCAGCAAACAATAGACCATTTCTTGCTGTTGGCAAAGAAGCTCCCAACGCACGCTGTGTAATATACTGATTACATCCCCAGTAGCTTAAATTGGCTATCCACATACCTCCGATCAGAACACTGATACCAGGTAAGTCCATATAATTAGGGTTGTCGGTTTTGAATATCATATGGAAATGTTCAGGAGCATCATTATGCAAAGTGGTAAAACCAGCTAAAACACCATTACCATCTGAAATGATATTAAGTGCTAAGTAGGTAGCTACCAAACCTCCTAATACTAAGAAAAATACCTGAATAACGTCTGTATACCCAATAACTTTCATACCACCTAATGTGATGATGATAGCAAAAACAGCCAATAACATAATACATAAAGTCAAATCTAAACCAGAAATACCACTGATAGCGACAGCTCCAAGATATAAGATCGACATTAAGTTGACCACGATATAAAGCATTAACCAAAATACAGCCATGATCATCGCTACAGTACTATTATAGCGTTGGTTTAAAAACTGAGGCATGGTAAAAATCTTATTCTTAAGATAGACCGGCATAAAGAATATGGCTACAACAATCAGGGTTATGGAGGCCATCCATTCATATGCTGCGATTGCAAGTCCCATTTTAAAGCCCGAACCGCTCATTCCAATGAATTGTTCGGCAGAAATATTTGAAGCGATCAAGGAGGCACCAATAGCCCACCATGTCAATGATCCTTCAGCCAAGAAATAATCCTTTGCTCCTTCTGACGCTGACTTCTTTTTGTAGTAGATCCACAAACCATATGAAGCAACAATTATAAAGTATACAAAAAATACAATATAATCCTTCGTACTTAAAATAGTATTCATTAGTTAAGATTAATTAGATTTTGATATAAAAATGTGAGGCTAAATATAGAAATATTTATTGCACAATCACATAAAAAAACCGACAGAAAACTTATATAATCAATTTCACTCATCTCAAAATAGTTCAATTTTTATGTTTTTTTCCCAATTTTCTTTGTAATTTTGCACAATAATGTCAAAAATCTCATCAAATAGAGTTATTCGTTATACCTCTTTATTATTACTTTTCGTAATACAATTATTATTTTTATTAGCAATCTTTAAGGAAAATAACTCAACTATTGCCCTATCATTCTTCATCATTCTAATTTCATTCTTATTACTTTTCTCCTTTTTTAAGTCGCCAGTTCATCATAATAAATTAGCGTTTGAAAAAGTTTATATTGCCGTATGGGTTCCAATTGGTGCAATAAGTTGTTATTTTTTAAATCACGCATTTGGATTAGGTTCGGTATTTTCAGCAAGTTTAGTAGGGCTCACCGGCGCCTTAATTCCGTACCTAAACAAAAAGTCAAGTTATCTGCCCCATCTACCTCCTGCTATTTATTGCGGTGCATTCGTAGGTATGTCCAATACCAAAGTAGCTCATGATATTTATTTCATTCTCGCAGCCAGTATCTGTACGGCTATTCTGCTGATCATATCAAAAAGTTTGTTGAACGGAATTGGCGGAAAACTTGGAACATTGGCTTTTGCCGGAGTTACCATTACCTACTTGATTCTATTTTTATTTTCTAGATAATGATATTTACAGCGATTCTCATATTTACAGGAATTTTCGGAAGTTTACTCACTTATTATTTTAATAATAAGCTGAAACTTGGAGGTGTATTATCCTCATCCCTATTGACCAGCATTGTTGCTGGATTTGTCCACTTTTTTCCTTCTTATATTCCAAAAGAATTAGTCAATCATATTCCACTGATTTTTATAGGTTCTTCTTTTGTTGGTATGGTTTCGAGCAATCAATTGTCTACATTTATCGGAGTTTCACTTTCAGGTCTTGTATACAGCCTAATCTATATCAACACCAGTAAATTTTTTGATGGTTTTGGCGGTGCATTAGGTACTTCAGCGTGCATATCATTACTGGTAATTATGAGCATACCTTATCTTCGGTCAAATCATAAAATGACACTGGGTTTCTTTCAGTTACGCCGTATGATATTTAAGAACACCAGAAGAAAATCGAAAAAAAATACCTAGTCATCTACAAATACCTAAATAGTCTACTTTTTCAATAAAAGGCAGCAGCTCTCTTCCCTAAAAATCTCAGAACCTTATCGAAAATAAGAGCACAAAAAAACGGTTTGAGTACTATTATTCCCGCTTTTAAGAGAAATAACAGCCCCAAACCGTAAGATGCAAAATCTTCTCAGAGATTACAAAACAGTAATATTAAAGTATTACTCGATTATCCTCACTGGTATAATCCATAAATATATCATTATCAAGCTCAACTTCTTTCACCTTTGCTTTAGTTTTCAGTTTTAATGTAGTAACAGCCTGATTACTCTCCCAAACTTGTGGTGTAAAATGAATTTTTTCTTTTTCACCGTCCACATAAGTCAATATCACATCAAATGGGATTGCAAATCCACCATTATTTTCAATCTCTAAACTAATGGTTTTATTTTTTTGACTGACCTTAGACACCTTCAGATCGATATAATGATTACTAAAATACCAGTTATTCCAGAACCAATTGAGATTTTTTCCAGATCCTGTATTGAAGGAATAAAAATAATCCCAAGGAGTCGGATGCTTCCCGTTCCAATTATCCATATAATGATGTAAAGCTTTTCTGAATGCTTCGTCCCCTAGATAATCTTTCAGTGCCAAATAAGATAATGCCGATTTGATATAGGCATTATTACCATAACCCTTACCGCTCAATTGTGATGACAAAGAAATCAATGGCTGATCTTGTTCAGTAGCAGGATCCTGAATCCATCCTTTTACCCGAAATTCTTTAAACAATTGCTTAGCAGCTTCCTCTCCATTTTCATCCATTCCAATAAGCAATTCCAAAGCTGTAGCCCAACCTTCATCCATAAAAGCATAACGGGTTTCATTAGTTCCCATATAAAAAGGAAAATAAGTATGGGCAATTTCATGGTCTACAGTTTGTCTAGCATCCATCAAGTTATCCGGCACACTGCTATCATTGACCATCATCGGGTATTCCATATCCGCAAATCCTTGAATTGCAGTCATCGTTGGAAATGGATATTCTACTCCTGGCCAATTTTTAGAGAACCAGTCAATACAGTAACGCTCCCAACCTACATATTGCTCGAAATCCTTAGTCCCATTCAGATAAGCCGCCTGAACACTTACTCTTTTACTTTTCAATTGAACACTAGAAGCATCCCACACATAATGATCACTCAAAGCAAAACAAAAATCAACGATATGATCTGCTTCAAACTTCCAGATGTTCCAGTCATGCTGTTTTGTCACCTTTTGTGTCTCCATTTCTTTTAAATTTGCAACCGTAATCACTTGGTCCGAAATCAAAGATTTTTTAAAACGGTCTAATGTTTCAGCTTGCAGTACCTCTTCAGGGTTTAGAAAACTTCCTGTAGCCCATACTACATAATTTTTTGGAACGCGGATTTCAACTTTATAATCATTGAAATCATTATAAAATTCCTGACGGCCGTTATGTTCCAAGACATCCCATCCATTATAATCATCATAAACTGCTATACGCGGGTATGCATACGCACAGAAATAGGTACCAGGATCAATCTGCCCCTCACGGTCACTGGATAATGACAATGGATATTCCCATTCCATTTCGACTGTGACAGAAGATTTGGGATCAACAGGTTTATTCAACTTAATGCGATTGGCGGAAGTCCAGTCCTTACTATCGATAACATACACTTTATTATCTATTTTAAACGACTTCAACTTCAGTCCCGAAGTGAGAAAATCTGTACTGACGTCCGCAGCTCTTGCGGCTGTAGGTTTATGTACATTATTAGCAAAATGAATAACAAGATCTTTTAATGCATTAGGACTATTGTTCTCATATTGAATACGTTCTTTTCCAGAAACAATTTTTGTTTCTGGGTTTACCGTTACCTGTATGTGATATTGCGCTCTGTTTTGCCAATATTTTGCACCTGGTGCACCGGTTAAACTTCGCGTTTCATTTTTATAAGCCTGCTTAATATGACGAGGAGTATATAATTCCTGAGCGTGCAGGAATATGTTACAGACGACAATGTAAACCAGACTGAAGAGAATCTTTATTTTCATGTACTTTTTTTTGCTAAAGATAAGCAGTTCCTAAACGTCGTACAACAAGGAGATGTGTCGTATATTAAAAATTACTGGCTAAAAAATATCGCAAGTCTTACTTTTAACCGTATTTCCTCAATAAAATAATTCTTGATACCAAAGAGATATCGATAATTGTATAAGAATCATGAGTGCCAAATAAAAAAAATACAAACAAATTTATCTAAGTTTGCATACTATCTATATGACTAAAACTTTAAATTTTATACTCATATGTTGCAATATAAACTTGATACATGAAAAGATCTTTACCTCATTTTAAAGCTGTTAACATAACTTTAGTTTCCTTATTACTTTTGTTCGCAACTCATATCACCCCAGTTCTTGCTCAGGTCACTATTGTATCGGACTCTTCTAGATTAGAATCAAAATCCACCTATATGCAGCATAAAATTGATTCTAACGCTTCTTATCAATATGATATATCCGATTTATTTCGCAACATTCTTCATCCAAAAAGAGAGCGAAACCCAAATAAAAAACGTTCTGGAATTACCCTGATGCCTGGTGTGGCCTTAAATCCCACTATTGGAGCTCAAATCGGAATAAAGGGAGTTGCAGGCATTGTACTGGGAGATAAATCGAATACCACAATGTCTACAGCAGCATCAACAGCTTCAGTAACAACAAAAGGTATTATGGTTTTTTACGTAAGCCATAACATCTATACCAGAGAGAATAAATGGAATATCCAGGGAGGATGGGCTATTGTAAAAATGGTCAATCCAGATGCCGGCTTAGGAATGACTAAAACTTTTTCTGGACAACATGATGATGATATTCTTGCTAACCCAGACAAAAACATGTTTGTCTACAAGTATACATCCTTTAGCATCAATGAAAAGCTTTATAAACGGGTTTCAGATAATCTTTTTCTGGGTGCTGGTTTTGCATTTGACATTCGCAGAAATATCAAAGCATCGACCGAAAACAATGACAATCCAAATTACGTCTATAGTAAACGTTATGGTTTTGATCCTGAAAAATTCAATTCAAATGGTCTCCTGTTTAATGTTCAGTATATGACACGTGATAATCCAAATCGTGCGTATAAAGGAATTTATTCGGATATTGGAATTCGTATGAACCAGGAGTGGATGGGCAGTAGTAAGAATGCAATTCAGCTTACCACAGATTTTAGAAAATACATTAGTCTTTCTGAGGAAAACCCTGAACATGTACTTGCATTATGGAATTATGGATCTTACCGTATAGCAGGAAGACTACCTTATCTTGATCTACCAGGAACTGCCAAAGATAGTTATGCACGGTCAGGGCGCGGTTATACGCTTGGGTTTTTCAAAGGCTTATCTTACTTCTATAATGAGGCAGAATACCGGTTCCCGATACTTCGTAATAAATTTATCAGTGGAGCAACCTTTTTTAATATCCAATCGACCAATAACGATATGGACAGCAAATTATTTCAATCTTGGAGAGCTGCTGGAGGAGCAGGATTACGTATTCTGTTTAATAAAGCCACACGCACTAATTTATGTATTGATTATGCTTTTGGTGGGTATCATCAAAGAGGTCTATTCCTTGGATTAAATGAAACCTTTTAAAAAGCAGGCTTAATTGAAGTTTTTCATTATTTTAGGGGCAAATTGTTTTTGAGCCCCAATATCATATGTCTGTTTTTAAATCTGCTTTCTACGCATTAATACTATTTTCACCTTCTCTATATGCACAGGAGGTTAGTAAAGATACCATTACATCCTATCAATTAGAAACAGCAAAAGTGTCTGGCTATTTTACAGAACAGCCCCTATTAACAACACCAGGATCTGTTTCTATAGTCGGGCAGAAAGCAATTCTTAGTCAAAATGGAGCTACTTTATTACCGAGTTTGAATACCGTTCCGGGCTTACGGATGGAAGAACGCTCACCAGGAAGCTACCGTTTGGCCCTTCGTGGTAGTTTAATCCGTTCTCCTTTTGGTATCCGTAATGTGAAAATATATGTCGATGAATTTCCAATAACAGACGCAGGTGGGAATACTTACCTCAATCTTATTGATCCGGCTTCCATTTCGCAAATTGAAGTTCTAAAAGGTCCTGATGGATCTATTTTCGGACCGAACTCGGGAGGTGTACTCATGATTAAACCTAATGGCTTTCAACATAGTCCGTTATCGAAAACCTCACTTAACCTTGCTGGTGGATCTTTTGGATTCGCACAACAACAACTTTCGATACTACAGCAGATCAACCAAAAATATCAATTTTCCCTTGATCAAAGTTTTACAAGATCCGATGGTTATCGAGAAAATTCGGCTTTAAATAAAAAAACTATTCAAACAGCACACCTATGGAACTATCATCGACAAGCAAGTCTTAAAGTCTTTGCCCTTTATAGTGATTTGAATTATCAAACACCAGGAGGACTTACGCTAGAACAATATCAGGAAAACCCACGTATGGCACGTCCCGCTACTCCAGCCACACCATCGGCTAAACAACAAAAAGCGGCGATTGATAATAAAACTTTTTTCGGAGGAATATCCCATAAAATCAACATCAGTAATAAACTATCCAATACGATCACTATTTTTGGCTCATCATCAAAAATAGAAAATCCATTTATCAGTAATTATGAATATCGAGATGAACAAAACTTAGGGTACCGAAGCTATTTTTCTTACGAATCGCAGGATCAATTGAATTGGCAATTACAAATTGGTACAGAAGGTCAAAAAGGTTGGTATGATATTGCTAATTATGATAATAAAAACGGAGTTTCCACAGATCCTCAAGCAGAAGATAAATTGGAAAATTGGCAGAATTTCTATTTTGTAAGGGGTAAAATTATTCTTGCAGAAAAATTGACCGTGGAGGGTGCTCTTGGGTTGAACCAGAATCAAATTGCTTATAGACAAGTATATCCTCAAACCTCGCAACAAAAAGAACGAATCTCTTTTGGAACAACGTGGATGCCGAAGTTTGCGGCATCCTATCTGCTTACACCAAAACTAGCCATCCGAGGTTCCATTTCCTCTGGATTCTCAGCTCCTACAATTGCTGAAGTCCGATCATCGGACAATATCATCAACACAGCTCTGAAACCTGAATCTGGTTACAACAAAGAGATCGGATTACGATGGGAATGGATGAACCGTCGTTTTATTACCGATATTTCCTACTATCAGTACAAAATGAATAATGCCATTATTCGCCAGTTAAATGCAAATGCGGTAGAATATTACCAAAATGCTGGAAAGGTAAACCAAAGTGGAATTGAGAGTTCCATTATGGGGTACATTATAAAGCCTTCTTCGGAAAAGTTGGTGCAGGCGCTGTACATCAATTCGAGCGTGACCTACAATCATTACCGATTTAAAGATTATGAGATAGGGAATAACAATTATGATGATAATAAACTTACTGCAGTACCGGACTGGATTATTGTTCATGCTTTAAACCTAGATTTTGCCCATCAACTTGGTATCCATGTGCAACATAATTATACGTCAAAAATTCCGCTAAATGATGCAAATACAGCATTTGCAGATTCCTATCATCTAGTTCAGGCAAAGATCCAATGGGGATTCAAATTTTCAACTAAATTCATGGCAAATGTATACCTCGGAGTCGATAACCTACTGAATGAAAAATACAGTTTAGGAAATGACATTAATGCATTTGGGAATAGATACTACAATGCCGCACCAACACGAAATTTTTTCGCTGGACTAAAACTAAGTTATTAAATGAAACGAGACTATATCATCAGAAAACATTCAACTGATGAACCTATACCTTACGATTTACTGTTATTGGCAGATGAGACGAAAGCAGCTATCGACAAGTACATTTCGACCTGTACCATCTTTACATTAGTACATCGAATAACTAACGAGATTGTTGGAGTCATGGCAGTAAAACAAATAAATTCAGATACGGTTGAACTAAAAAATATTGCGATCACAGCACAGTACCAAGCGCAAGGTCTGGGCAGCGACATGCTGTCTTTCTTAAAATCCCATGCACAGGAAGAAAATTTACTGCATATCTGGGTTGGTACTGCGGATGTAGGCTTTCAACAGCATCGATTCTATATGCGCAATGGTTTTGAAATGAATCACATCCGTCATAACTTCTTTATGGAAAATTATGCTGACCCTATTATAGAAAACGGACTGCAGATGAAGCACATGCTTGTCTTTGCATACCGTTTAAAAACGAATACAGATTAAACTACCTGCAACACAATATAAATAATTATACATACCTTTAAAAATAATAGCTTTACAAAAAGAGCATTTAGATACCATGAGCAATTTCAATTATCCATTAAACTTTCTATTTAAAATTTCGACTTTTCATAATGACTTCACCATAAAGGATAGTGAGGATCGTACACTCTTTTATGTTCGTCAAAAACTGTTCAAGCTTAAAGATGAAATTATGATCTTTTCAGACGAAAGTAGATCAGAACAGCAGTATGGTATAAAAGCAGACCGTTGGTTAGATTTTAATGCAAATTATACTTTTACAGATACCAGAACTACTGAAACGATTGGTAAAGTAGGCCGAAAAGGAATGAGATCGATATGGAAAGCTAATTACAATGCTTTAGACATAGATGGTCTTGAAGATTATACCATCAAAGAAGACAATGGCTGGGTAAAAGTTGGCGACAGCTTTTTAGGAGAAATACCGATACTCAATATTCTTACCGGCTATGTATTCAACCCCTCATACACCATGTATAATAAAGAAGGAAATAAAATATTACAGCTCAAGAAAAAACCTTCTTTTTTCGGCCGAAAATTTACATTGGACAAACTCGCGGATATCAATCCAAAGGATGAAACAAGACTTATTCTTTGTTTTATGATGATGATCTTACTAGAGCGCGAAAGAGGATAAAATAGAAAAGGAGAATACAAGATGTATTCTCCTTTTCTATTTTATAAACCTTTAATCTGACGGTTCAAGTGATATAGCTTAACAAGCCTTTCTATAAAAAACAGGATCAATATCGCATAGATGATCTGAGAAACTAACAAGGCATTTTCCTGTTGCGGTAAATTGAATTGGAGGTCTTTCCATGACTTGCTGAGTAGATAGTTCAGTCCAAGCCCAAATATCATTCCTGCTAAGAAAAAATAAATTCCTCTCTTACGATCCTCTAAAACAGCAACCGCTTTTTTTTCATCCTGTTCGATTGTTTGCATTACGCGACTTTCAAAATCAGAAAAAGGCATTTTAAGTTTACTGCTCTGCATTAATGTCTTCATTAATTCATCATTATTTTCCATGCTACACATTTGCTTTATTCATTAATTCCTTCAATATGGCGTACATTCGTTTACGGCCCCGGTGCAAGATGACTCTTGTATTTGCATCAGTCCAGCCCGTTATTATCGAAACCTCTTTGATACTTTCTTCCTCCAGATAAAATAACCTTAAAGCCAAACTTTCATTTGCCGGTAATAGACAAAGTGCTTCATTGATCATCTGACTCCGTTCTTCTTCCTCCAATAAAGTCAGGTCACTTTCATCGATCACCTCTTTATCATAATCTGACTGAAAATCTAAGACTTCAATCTTAATCTTTCGCAATTGCATAAAGGCTGTATTGACGACAATTCGATATAACCAACTGCTAAATTTGGACTGCTGATTAAACGTGTCGAGTTTATGGTAACATTTGACAAAAGCATCCTGCGCGACTTCTTCTGCAAGCGATTCGTTTTTCACAATACTCATTGCAACAGAAAAGACCATATCCTGATATTTTTGCAAAAAATATCGAAAGGAATCGCGATCTCCCGCTAAAACTTTATCAATATACTGTTGATCCATCAATCCCTATCCTGCTTAGGTTTATCTACATAATTAGCAACAATCATGGCAATACCGCCACAAAGTACAATAATCGAAACTTTAAGTACACCGACAATATTTTCGGTCTGATATTGCGAAATTAAACCAACTATCAACAGCCCGATGCCAATTCCTACTATAAATACACCTAAACGTAACCAGTGTGAAATTCGAACTTGTTTTTTATAAAATTGCGATAAGTCCAGCCCTGCTTCGATCAAGGCCATACGCTCTTTATTTCTTGCTTGAAAATAGTAATAAAGCGTGAAGAAAATTGTACTAAAAAATGATACGAACATAATTGCACCCATTGTTTCCTTTTCCATAATTTATATTTTTCTCATTAGATGCAGACCGATCATCAAATGTTACAACTTAGCACTATAAATTTTAAAAAATGCTTTTTTAGTCTTTTAACAAAAAATATTTCTGGAAAACGAATTTACATCGTTGCGCTTATATTCATACTGATATAACAGTTTTAAAGACTCTGACCATAAATATTGAAGAATAAAATTGGTTTTATATGACGGAATTAAAATTGTAAATAAAACAAATTTATCTAAGTTTGAGTAGCATGTATACAAAAGACGTTTTGCCACAGGGTTCAGATGATTTTCACCAGTTTCGATTCTCAGATATTCATTTTAACAATGAAAATCGATACAGCTTTTATTCTTGGATGTCAAACTTATCCGATAGCAACGCTCCAATCCGCATATTGACACTAAAGAAAAATGAAGGCCATTTCTCTATCCTCTCCCTAGGTATTCCCTACGATATCATTGTCGTTTATGACACTCCCGTACTCTCATTACTGTGCAATTGCTCTGAAAGCGAAGAATTCTGTATCCATCAAAAGCTAGTTCTGAATGAAATCTTTAAAAATGATCAGGTATATTTATTTTTCTCCGATCATGCTTATCAGAATTATCTAACTAAAATAGCAGTTAAATATGGGATAGAAGATGAACAGCAACTCGAGGATTATTTCGAAATTCAATGCATTGACGGTGTTGTAAAAACCATCAAAAAACAGGATAATTTACTAGATTTATCTCAAGATATTCTTAACACCGCAACAAATCCTGATTTAAAACGCAACAATAAGGAATTAGAACAGCTAAGCAACATTCTAGTACTTAAAGAGCATAAATACTATAAACACCCTCAGGTGTTACTCTATCGTGCACCCCGCGCTAAAAATGGTTCGCTAAAAAACCCAGTACAGCAACTTTCATGTGAGGAAATGATCTGGAAAAGTAAAGATATTACAGAAAGTCAATTTTTTACCGCACTTCATTTTTTAGGGCAGAACACAATAGAAGAAAGCAAACAACAGATCACCGCCTTTAAAAAGCTGATTAAAAATCCACTAGGACTGGAAATCTATCAACATGATAAATCCTTATCGCAAACTATCGGGGCAAATAGTCTGACGCAGATCACATTAAGAGAACTACCCAAAACAATCCGAATTGACATCGATCGCGTCGGGAGATTTTTCACTGTTAAAAGCTCAATTCAAATCGCTGGACAAGATCACGCTTTACAGCAGCTTCCTGTAGTCTTTGATTATTTCGTTCAGTTACAGCAACATTTCTATTTTATAGAGCATGCACAAATCCTTGCCCTGTTCAAACTTTTCAACACGACAGCAGATCACCTTATCGTACATCAGTCCAAATTCGAAGGTTTTAACAAGGATTTTTTAGTAGCAATGGAGGAGATTGTAGAAGTCAACTATCTACATATTCCCAAAGCAAATAGTAAACAAATCAAAGAACAACAGTTTTATAACGACACCGAATCGATTATCTATCTTGAAGAATCTGGTGATTATATCAATCTCATTCCGACCATGCGATATGCGGATGTAGAAGTTCCTGTTCGAAGCAGAAGATCTATCTTCGGATTTGATAAAAATGGACAAAAATTTTTAGTGAAACGGGATCTCGAAGCAGAACTCAAGATCATCAGCTTGATCATTAAGCAACATCCCTATTTCCAGGAGCAACTTGATGAAGATTTTCAGCACTTCTATCTGCATCGTAAACATTTCCTTGAACTGGACTGGTTCTTAAATGTGTTTGAAGATTGGCGCAATCATCATATTTCCATCATCGGATTTAACGAAATAAAAGCAAATAAATTCAACTCCTTTAAAGGTAAAATAGCAATTCATGTGCTCAGTGGACAGAATTGGTTTAATGTAAATGTGGATCTGCAGTTTGATAAAAGTAAAGGTTCGCTTAAAAACCTTCAAAAAGCTATTCGTAATAAATCAAAATTCATTACACTAGATGATGGTACGCAAGGTATATTGCCCGAAGAATGGTTGAATAAATTTGAACAGTTCTTTTTAGCAGGCGAAATCATTGATGACAGCCACTTACAGATTGCAGAAACAAATTATACAGCCATTGATCAATATTTTGAGGAACAATGGTTATCCCAAATAGCAAAAGAACGTTTGGAAGAAATTAAAAGTAAAATACGCAACATCGATCAGGTCAAACCCGTAATATTATCAAAAGATTTTATCGGCGAACTCCGTAATTACCAACATGATGGATTGAATTGGCTAAATTTCTTAGATGAATTCAATTTTGGTGGTTGCTTAGCGGACGATATGGGACTCGGAAAAACCATTCAGGTCATTGCTTTTATTTTAGATCAACGTAAAAAAGTAAAAAACAATTGCAATTTACTGGTACTTCCAACCACGCTAATTTTCAATTGGAAAAACGAATTGGAGAAATTTGCTCCTTCCATTAAGGTACTTATATTACAAGGTGCAGATCGTCAAAAAAACACCTTTGGATTCGATCAATATGACCTGATACTAGTTTCTTACCATAATTTATTGACCGATATTAATCACTTAAAAAAACACACTTTCAATTATATTTTCCTAGATGAGTCACAGCAGATTAAAAACCCCGAATCACAACGTTACCAAGCTGTTACCAAACTCAGTTCTCGTAATCGTATTGTAATTACAGGTACACCGATCGAGAACAGCACCATGGATTTGTTTGCGCAACTGTCGTTCGCCAATCCCGGATTATTAGGTTCGAAAAAATATTTTAAAGATGTCTATACTACGCCTATTGATGGATTCAGCAATAAAAAAAGATTGGAAGAATTGCAACGCAAAGTAAAACCTTTTATTTTGCGACGTACAAAAACGGAGGTTGCCAAAGAGTTGCCAGCAAAAAATGAAATCGTACTTTATTGCGAAATGAAGCCTGCTCAAAGACATATCTACGATACTTACGAAAAGGAATTTCGGGAATTTATCTCAGTCAAAGATGGAGATGAAATACGCAAGAGTCCTATGCATGTATTAAAAGGATTGACCAAATTACGTCAGATCTGCAATTCAACAAAATTGCTAAAAACAGATGATTTAAGTGTAGAACAAGATGCATGCAAGATTGAAATGCTTATCGAACAAGTACTCGACAAAAGTCCATATCAGAAAATCATCATCTTTTCCCAATTTGTGAGCATGCTAAATCTAATCGAAACAGCTTTAGCCAAACATAATATCAAAGTGCTAAAATTAACAGGACAGACAAGAGATAGACAACATATTGTAACGCAATTTCAAGAAAATGAAGCACAGCGAGTCATACTGATAAGTTTAAAAGCAGGTGGAACGGGCTTAAATCTTACAGCGGCGAGCTTAGTATATTTGGTTGATCCTTGGTGGAATCCTGCAGTTGAAGCGCAAGCTATCGACCGCGCCTTTCGAATAGGTCAAGCAAAAGATGTCACCGCGATACGCTTAATCTGCCCGGATACTGTGGAGGATAAAATCATGAAACTGCAAGCCAATAAAACAGCAATAGCAGATAACATCATTTCCAGTACTTATAATCCGATTGCAGACTTTATGAATAAAGAACGCCTACTGAGCTTATTTCAATAAATCGAATTGCTACATACAAAGCGAATGTAAAGAGCTCATCTATGCCCTTAAAACATACATTTTTAAATAATTATCCTGATGAAAAAACTAAAGCAAAGCATTGAATATCTGAAATCTTTAGAACATATTTCTATAACGGCTAATTTAGATGATATTTGGTCGTATATCTGCTATTCCCCTAAAATGCCATTGCGACATCATCAAGAGCTACTAATACAGTTAGCTTCAAAAGATGAATTAGCAGTAAAGGATGAATTTTTCAGTGGTCACCTATTATCTTTTCCTGTCTACCGTTGGGGATCGGGCAAAGATTTAGTTTTGTTGACGCATGGTTGGGGATCAAAAGCCGCAGATTTTTCGATGCTTATTGATAAACTATTGGAAAATCCAGATTTAACGATAATCGCATTTGACGCACCTGGAAATGGAGGAGCTGAAGGAGAATTATCCAATTTAATTTTATACATTGAAGCTGTTCAAACTATTATTAATACCTATGGTTTACCTGCAATAGTCATCGGTCATTCTCTCGGTGCCATGGCTAATATCGCAGCATTAGCAAAAATTAGACATACTCCGAACTGGATCATTAGCCTTACTCCACTAATAGATTTAAAAGCAAATTTCGCAGCTAGTATGGATTTCGTAGCTGTACCAAAAGATGTTCAAGAGCACTTTTTTCTGAATTTTGAAGAAAAATTCAATATGAAAACCGCTTACTTTCATTTAAACAGTTTATACGATTTTGATAATAGCCAACAGCATCTTGTACTCTATGATCAACAGGACAAAATTGCGCCCTATACCTATCTGCAATCATTTTTTAAAGTTCATCCCCCGACAGAGGCGATAGACTTGAATGGTGTCGGTCATGAACGCATCTTAAAATCACCGGAAGCAATCTCCTGCGTTCTTGAAAAGATTTACTTAACATAGAAGCTGTTCCATGAATTTCAAATCAAATAATCTTAATTTAAATTCAATACTTTTTGATGGATAAAATACAGCAAAATACCCATAATACATCTTCATTATGACATCAAAGGGGCAAAAAGCAATCTTCTAATGTTTACCTTTGTATCACAAACATTTATAAAGTAGCATGATTAAAGCAGTTTTTTTTGACATCGACGGTACTCTTCTTAGTTTCGACACCCACAAAGTCCCCGCTTCAACCGAAAAAGCCATTCAAGAATTAAAATCAAAAGGTATAAAAGTAATTGTTTCTACAGGAAGGTCTATCAATAGTTTAGATCACATCAAATACCTTGACTTTGACGGATTTATCACTTTTAACGGTGGTTATTGCATCACGAAAGAGGGTGATGTACTTTTCAGAAAAGGTATTCACGCCACTGATATTCAATCTTTGATTGACCATGCGGCAAAAAATGAAGTAAGCTTCTCTCTGATGTCAGAACAAGAAATCAGTATTTTTCAAGTAACACCGGAGATCGCTTCCATGTATGCACTCTTAAATTTACCTGTCCCGCTTCAAAGATCTTACTCAGACTTTGATATGGGATCTGTGCTTCAAACCAATATCTTCATTCAACCGGAGGAACAGGAAGAATTCATGAACAATGTAATGCCTAATTCTGTGGCCAGCCGTTGGACCCCGCTATTTGCAGATGTGAATCCTTTAGGTCAAAGCAAACAAATTGGTATCGATATTTTCATCAAACACTTTAATATCGACATCAAGGAAACCATGTCTTTTGGTGACGGTGGAAACGATATCACCATGTTGAAACATACGGCCTACGGAATTGCTATGGGTAATGCCAATCCTGAGGTAAAAGCTATTGCAGACTATATTACAGATGATGTAGACAGTGACGGTATATACAATGCTCTAGCACATTTTGAGGTTATCTAAAACCTCAAAGTTAGATTTGCGCGAAATGTATGTGCATTGCTATTCATAATAAGTGTATGTTGATCACCAAATTCATACTGTAGACGAGCCTGATAATTCTCCACAGAGTCATTAACTTTTTGATCTACAATATGGTGATTAACATGATTTGTAATATCCAATGAAATGATTTTTTCAAATACTGAAATCTTGATTTTCATTGGATATTTTTCTGCTGCATGATATCCTTGCCACAAAGCATTCTGAACCAATGGCAATAAGATAAACCTCGGTACAGACAAAGTGGGATATTCGATCTTTTTAGTCCAAACAACGGAAAGGTCTACAGCAGAAATCTGACTGAATAAAAAAACATATCTTTCCATAAAATCAATTTCTGCTTCAGCACTATTCTGAGTTTCCAATTGCGAAACAATATCCTGATAAGCTAGAAAAGCTTGTAAAAATAAGGTATTCTTTGGATCATCCTTAATTTTATCCAAGCAACCTCGTATAAGTTCTACATCAAACTGACTGTTTACAAAAGAAAGTTTTGCCTTATCTTTCCATTGTTCGTGTAAGTTTTCAGGAACTTTACTGCTCCATAAACGATTCCATAATCGATCCATCACCACCTTTAATTTAAAATCCTAATAACCTATTTAAACTTATCTAATGTCTCTGAAACCCTAAATTCAACAATTCTTCCGATGAGTTCAAATGGGATCGCCCCCCGTAACGGAAACTGCACCGAACCTTTACCTTGCTTATATGAAGCAAGTTCTATTTCGAATTTTGAATGACCAGTCGGCGTTGCATAAAATCCGATATGCTTTTGATAACCACCGAAATAAACAAGCGGTTTTCCTTTTAATTTATAAGCAGGCATGCCATAAGCTATTCCTTCAGTAGCTTGAGGAGCATGCTGCAGAATTGTATTACGGACCTGCAACAAGATCTCCTGCACTTCTTTTGGAAAAGAAGCAATATACTCTTCTACTGTTTTAAATTCAACATTCATCACTAATTATGATTTAAAGTTCAAGATAAATGTAAACAAAAGGGAACCATTTTACCAATGATTCCCTTTTGTTTTATATAAACGTATGTATTTGTGTCTTATTCTAAACCACTGACACCACCTGAAACAACGAGCTTCATCGCGTCTGTAGCAGACATATCTAATTTGGTTACCAAGGATGATTTTACAACGACCACCTGACCTGCAAATGAATATGAATAGGGAAAATAAACCACCACTTCATCTGTAAGCTTAATTTTTGATAGATCTGATTGTGTCAGAAAACCAATTTTACTAACACCTATTTCATTCACTTTAACTAGAACAGGAACATTAAATTTTTTGGCATCACCTACAAAGGCTTCAGTAAAATCTTTAATGGATGAATATAGCGTATTCAACAAAGGAATACGGTTAATCTGATTATTCAGCCAGTGTTTAATTGGATCTGTCACAAAATTGGTAAAAACAATCCCTGCTACAACCAAAAATAAAATGACTGTTAAAATACCAATTCCGGGAATATATAAAGGATGCCCTGTCTCATCCTCCAGGAATAACCCTGTAAGGTTAAGCGCCGAATCGACTGAAGCAACAATCCAAACAATTAAAAAAACCGCACCAGCTAAAGGAACAACGACCAAAGTTCCTTTGATAAGATAATTTAAAAAAGCTCTAATTAATTTTGATAACATATCACTTGTATCTAAAAGACCCTACAAAGATGCGAAATAAGCCTCGAATTACTCGTAAAAATAAACTCTTTTCACCCGTTGTGAGATATTGACCAACAATTCATACGGGATGGTTCCTATAGCCAATGCCGCTTCCTTGATATCAGGATAAACAATGACTTCGTCTTCTTCATTAACATTAATATCTGTCACATCCAACATACACATATCCATACAGATATTTCCAATGGTAGAAACCAGTTGCCCGTTGATCGACATTTTACCTACTCCATTACCGAACCTGCGATCATAACCGTCTGCATAACCGATCTTGATGGTTGCGGTTCTGCTCGCACGTTGCAACATACCAGCGCGATTGTATCCTACTGTTTCATTAGCCGCAAGCTCTTTTATCTGGGTAACATTGGTCTTCAGAACACTAACTTCTCTCACCGGCAGATCATCTCGATCCATATCAATTCCATAAAGACCAATCCCTAAGCGTACCATATCGAAATAAGCACTTGGCCACAGATCAATACCCGATGTCGCAGCAATATGTCTGATAAAAGAATACCCTAATTCCTCCTTAAGTTTTGTAGTGAAAACATCTAAAAGATGAATCTGACTCTCAGTAAAATCATTATCAACAGCATTTCCTGCCGAAGCTAAATGTGAAAAAACAGACTGCACTTTCATCGCATCCTGATTTTTCAATATCGCTAGCAGTTCATCAACTTCCTCTGGCATAAAACCAAGACGATGCATCCCAGTATCAACTTTAATATGGACTGGAAAATCTTTTAGTCCTTGCTGTAAGAGATAGCGGAGAAATGAATTTAAAACTCTAAAACTATAGATCTCTGGTTCCAACTTATGATGTACAATAGCATCAAAGGCATTTTCATCAGGACTCATTACCACTATTGGAAGTGTGATGCCTCCATTTCTCAGATCAACACCTTCATCAGCAAAAGCAACCGTCAAATAATCCACATGATTAAACTGTAGTAAATTAGCAATTTCAAAACTTCCACTTCCATAAGAAAAAGCTTTTACCATAGCCATCAATTTAACACCTGCAGGCAACAGACCCCGATATACATTGAGGTTATGTTCCAATGCATTTAAATTAATCTCTAATATCGTATCATGTGATTTAGCAACCAATCGTTTACTGATCTGTTCAAAATGATAATCACGTGCACCTTTTATCAAGATCGTTGAATTGCTATAATCAATATGCTTAAAACCATCTATAAATGATTTTGTATCCGAGTAGCTGGCCGTGGGTAATGAAAACTGTGCTTGCAACTGACTCAAAATAGGTCCGATAAAAATCAAATCAGTTAATCCACTAGCTGCGACCAAACGCTTTAGTTTACTGATACTCTTCTCATCATGCAACTGTACACCAGGAATATCGGATAAGATTAGGACCTTACGAGAATTTTGCTTTTGTTGCTTTAAAAAATCCAATGCAATCTGTAGCGCTACCAGATCATTACTATATGAATCATCAATAATGGAAGTATTATGTTTTCCTTTTTTCAATTCAAGACGCATCTCCATCGGTTGCAACGTGGCAATACGATCGGCTATAGTTTTAAAATCATAACCAAAAGTAATCATCACTGCAATACATGAAATCGCGTTCTCAATTGATGCTTGATCAACAAAAGGAATTTTAACCGTAAAAAACTGACGGGAAAAACATAAACTTACCAATGTAGCTTGATCACCTTCCTTCTTAAGCGAATAAACCTCTAATTGACACGATTCATCCTCTCCCCAGGCAAATTTGTAAATCTGAGACGGCATATAGATCTGTTCAAGATACTTTTTAGGATAGACCAATACCTCAGCATCTGTAAAAAGTTTCAGCTTCTGCGCAATTTTTTCCTCTTTCGATTGAAACCCTTCTTTATGGGCTACCCCGATATTGGTTAATACACCATGCGTGGGTTTAATCATTTTTTGGAGTTTCTCCATTTCACCGACCTCACTTATTCCAGCTTCTATGATGGCGAAATTATATTGTTCATTTAGTTCCCATAGTGATAAAGCAACACCCAGCTGTGAATTATAGCTTTTAGGACTGCGATAGATTTTATATTCTGGAGATAGCAGTTGAAACAACCATTCTTTGACGATAGTCTTACCGTTGCTCCCTGTAATACCCAATACAGGAGATTTAAATTTCATGCGCTGTGTTTCTGCTACTGCCTGTAATGCTAAAAAAGTATCTGCGACCCATAAAACATTAGCATCTGGCAATATCAGTTCTTGCTGAAAGTCATTTTGTAACACAAAATTTCTAATCCCTTTACTATAGGCATCCATGATAAACTCATGTCCATCACGACGATTGATCAAGGCAAAGAATAATCCTGTTTCAGCATTTACGATCTTACGTGTATCATAAATCAGATTTTGAATGATAGATTTATGATGAACAATAATTGATCTTTTAGGAACAACAATCTCTGAAATATCCGATATGGTATACATTTTTTAAAATATTTATTCAATCAAAGCTCCACAATTTTTCAATAAGTTCAATATATTTTTGAAATTTGTAAAGATGTTTGACGAAGAGAAAACGAGAAAAAAAATATACACACCTAAGCAAGCATTGCTTAAGGCTGCCAGTTATTGTGCTTATCAAGAACGGGCACAACAAGAAGTCCGGGATAAATTATACGAATGGGGCTTGCATCAAGAAGATGTAGAGGAAATCATTTCACAATTGATATCGGACAATTTTCTAAATGAAGAACGCTTTGCTATAGCCTATACTCTAGGTAAGCTTAGAATAAAAAGTTGGGGAAAGATTAAGATTAAGCAGTCCTTAAAACTCAAAAGGGTATCCGACCCTTTAATCAAAATTGCATTTTCAAAAATTGATTTAGATGAGTATGAAGATAAACTCCATGATCTTTTAGATAAAAAGCAACTATCATTGAAAGATAAAGATGTCTATATTCTAAAAAACAAGTTATTTCAATATGCTTTATCAAGAGGTTTCGAAAGTGATCTCATTTCTTCTCTCCTGAAAGAAAAGGGCTTATAAAAAAAAGACAATAAAGCTTATATTAAAATTTGTTTTTTTAATTATTAGCTCTATATTTGCATCACCAAAACAGAAAACAACTTGTTAACTGTTAGCAATGCGAAAATAGCTCAGCTGGTAGAGCACAACCTTGCCAAGGTTGGGGTCGCGAGTTCGAATCTCGTTTTTCGCTCCACATTAATATCACCTGCCTAGGTGGTGGAACTGGTAGACACGCAGGACTTAAAATCCTGTTTCCGTTAAGGAAGTGCGGGTTCGATTCCCGCCCTAGGTACAAGAAAAGCTCATCCAAAAGATGAGCTTTTCTTGTTTATAGACCTTTGATTTTTTTATTGATATCAATAGATTTACCATTGCATTTTATTGTTTCCATCTTGTATATTTCTAGATAGGTGATAGTGATATTATAGAGGTTTTATAGAGGGTTCATAGAGGTATATCTCTATAAACCCTCTATAAATACACAATAAAATGTATCTAAGATCTCAAGTACTTTTTAACCTGTCCTCTACATGATCTTCATCATTTTATATCAGCTCATAAGGCAATCGCTACTGAATAAAATTTCCTTCAACACGATCGATTTTTCCCATATAAACAATTTTAGGAGTTTATAAATTTATATACCTTTAGCCATCGACAACTTACTTTTAAAAGTCCACCGTATTTTAGAAAAAAAGTATAAAAGAACTGAAAAATATGCATATGACAATTATTAATAATGCGAATTTGAAATACCTCAATCATGATAGATAACATCAAAATCACAGAAACCAAGGTCTTATCAGACAATTGGTACGTCTTGCGAAAGATCACTTACGAATATTTGAAAAAGGACGGCACCATTATGAGTCAAAGCAGGGAAGCATACGACAGAGGAAACGGTGCCACTATTTTACTGTACAACAAAGAACAGAAAACAGTTATCCTTACCCGTCAATTTCGTCTACCTACATTTGTCAATGGAAATGAGAGCGGTATGATGATTGAAGCTTGTGCAGGTTTGTTGGATAAAGATAATGCCGAGGATTGCATCAGAAGAGAAACTGAAGAAGAAACGGGTTATAAAATTACAGATGTACGTAAAATATTTGAAGCTTATATGTCCCCTGGATCTGTCACAGAAATTCTGTATTTCTTTATAGCCGAATATGCTAAAGAAATGAAAGTCAGTGAAGGTGGTGGGCTAGAACAGGAGGAAGAAAATATTGAAGTTTTGGAATTGCCTATAAAAGAAGCGATGCAAATGGTTGATAATGGCGAAATCAAAGATGCCAAAACCATTATGCTGCTTCAATATATTAAACTCCAGCATATTTTATAGTATTTGCCATTGATTCTCCCTGCCCATAACTCCACCTCTGCCAGGGAGAATCATTATTCGCTATACCAGCAGTCCCCATCAATAAAACACTTCACTTCTTAAAGTATATGGTTCTGTCACAAAAAGATGGACAGACTAAAATAAATCTACCTCTTTTCGTTTATTGAGATTTTTTACCTAGTTTAGTGGAAACTTTAGGGGTGTCTGCAAAATTTGCAGGCTGAGATTTTACCCTTAGAACCTGATCCGGATCATACTGGCGTAGGGAAAAGTAGATGTCTTCATTGTGCATATACCGGCACAACTGTGGCCATTCCTAAAGTTTTTTATTTAAAAATTTTAAAAGGAATGGAACTCACAATTAATCACCAATTACGTTTTTTTGAACAGCCCCCCACCTCTTTGGAAGGTTTGATGCTTTTGGAATTCCCAGAAAAAAGCAAGGGCATTGCTGTCGCTATTAATAACCAGGTTATACCCAAAACGGCTTGGGCAACAACCAAACTACAGCATCAGGACTCAATTCTAATTATCGCTGCAACACAGGGCGGATAAATCTCTTATACCTATTACTATACCATCATGTTAGAACAAAACATTACCCAGACCCCATTTCCAAATTCAAAAAAAGTCTATATTTCAGGTCAGCTCTATCCTATTCAGGTTGCCATGCGTGAAATTACATTAAGTCCGACCAAACTTAGCAAGGGTGGAATAGAAATCAATCCTCCAGTCACTATTTATGACACTTCTGGTCCGTATACGGATGAACAAGCACAGATTGATATCCGCAAAGGTCTTGCTAGAACTCGTGAAAATTGGATATTGGACAGAAAAGATGTTCAAGTTTTATCACAAATCAGTTCAGATTATGGAAAAGAAAGATTGGCAGACTCGGACCTGGATGAACTCCGTTTTGAATACAGCCATAGACCTAAAAAAGCATTAGCGGGTAAAAATGTAAGTCAACTGCACTATGCAAGAAAAGGAATCATAACTCCAGAGATGGAGTATGTAGCCATTCGCGAAAATCAGCGTATTGAGCAAATCGAAGCAGCAACTAAAGGTATGGATCATCAGCACACCGGTCACAGTTTTGGTGCCCGTACTCCAAAGAAATTAATTACCCCTGAATTTGTAAGAGAAGAAATTGCCGCCGGAAGAGCAATTATTCCAAACAACATTAATCATCCAGAAAGCGAACCGATGATCATCGGCCGCAACTTTTTGGTAAAGATCAACGCTAATATTGGTAATAGTGCCGTTACCTCAAGCATTGAAGAAGAAGTTGATAAAGCTGTCTGGGCATGCCGATGGGGTGCTGATACAATTATGGATCTTTCAACAGGTAAAAATATTCATGAAACACGCGAATGGATCATCCGTAATTCTCCGGTGCCAATTGGTACAGTTCCTATATATCAAGCTTTGGAAAAAGTAAAAGGCGTTGCAGAAGATCTGACATGGGAAATATTCAGAGATACACTAATTGAACAAGCCGAACAAGGGGTTTCTTATTTCACCATCCATGCAGGAGTACTTTTACGTTATATCCATTTAACAGCACAACGTGTAACAGGTATTGTTTCCCGAGGTGGCTCGATTATGGCAAAATGGTGTCTGTTCCATCATAAAGAAAACTTCCTTTACACGCATTTTGAAGAGATCTGTCAGATTATGAAGGAATATGATGTTGCTTTTTCCCTAGGGGATGGACTTCGACCAGGTTCTATAGCTGATGCTAACGATGCTGCACAATTTGCTGAATTAGAAACCTTGGGTGAGTTGACCAAAATAGCATGGAAACATGATGTACAGGTTATGATCGAAGGTCCAGGTCATGTACCTATGCACATGATCAAAGAAAACATGGACAAACAGCTTGAGGTTTGTGACGAAGCACCATTTTACACTTTAGGCCCATTGACAACAGATATTGCTCCGGGTTATGATCACATCACCTCAGCAATTGGCGCGGCAATGATTGGCTGGTTCGGCTGTGCCATGCTTTGTTATGTTACCCCAAAAGAACACCTCGGTTTACCTAACCGAAAAGATGTAAAGGATGGCGTGATCACCTACAAACTGGCTGCACATGCGGCAGATTTGGCTAAAGGACATCCTGGTGCACAATACCGAGACAATGCTCTAAGTAAAGCGAGGTTTGAGTTCCGTTGGGAAGATCAGTTTAACCTTTCCTTAGACCCTGACACAGCCCGAGAATTTCATGATGAAACTTTACCTGCAGACGGCGCTAAAGTTGCTCACTTCTGTTCGATGTGCGGCCCTAAATTCTGCTCGATGAAGATCACACAGGAAATCCGGGATTCTGCAGAACAAGGCATGATCGATATGTCAAAAGAGTTTATCGAACAAGGTAAAGAATTATACTTATGATCATCGTCTTGACAGCCGAGCATGATATTGATAACGAACTCCAGACCATCAACAGTGTACTGGATGCAGGATTGGAACTATTGCATATTCGAAAATATAATTTTTCGGATGATGATATGTGTCAATTTATTTATGGAATAGATCCGCAATATCGAAATCGTCTTGTCATGCATAGCCATCATCATCTAGCCGAAAAGTTAAACTTAAACCGGTTACATTTTAATGAATATGATCGAAAATCAAAAAAACAAAATCAGTATAGTCATACCGTAATCCGATCAACATCTGTACACAGTATGATAGATTTTAATCAACTGGATAACCAATGGTCATATGCACTGTTTAGTCCGATGTTTTCAAGTATTTCAAAACCAGGTTATGGTAAGGAGCATACTATCAAAGATCAGCTAAAACTTCGGAATAATCAGCAAGTTCAATTAATTGGGCTTGCTGGTATCCATTCCGAAAACCTAGGCCTTGCATATGACGCCGGCGTCGATGGTGTAGCTTTATTAGGAACAATATGGAAGAGTGCACAACCTGTAAAAAGTTTTAAAAATTGTCTTATAAAAGATCATGCGTATTGCCTGTAACAATTGCTCTTACAGGTAATTCATTCCTTTACAGATGATTAGAAGGAAATACCCAAACCGGATTATACTGAGCAGAAAAATGCGATAGTAAAAAAATTGAAATAGCAATGACAGCATACCCCAAAAATATCACGTTCAGTAAGATACAGTATATCTCGCAGGGAGATACGGCTATTGAACAGGAGACTAACATTAATAATGCACTACAAGCGGGTGCAGATTGGATTCAGCTACGCTGGAAACAAGGCACTAAAGATGAAGTGCTCGCATTAGCACGTCGTATTAAACAGCATTGCTTGCAACATAGTGCTACGCTTATTATCAATGATTATCTGCACATAGCCAAAACCATTGATGCTGCTGGAGTTCATCTGGGATTAACAGATACTGACATACAAGAGGCCCGACATGTATTAGGCCCGCACAAAATAATTGGTGGTACAGCAAATAATATTTCTGACGTACAGCAACGCATCACAGAAAACTGCGATTACATCGGTCTTGGCCCTTTACGGTTCACCGCAACTAAAAACAATTTAAGTCCAATATTAGGCTTAACAGGATATCAAGACATCGTTTATCATTTAAAAAACAACGGTCAAAACTATCCGCCGATTTACGCTATTGGCGGTATAACACTTGATGATATCGTTCCCCTACAAGATATTGGCATTTATGGGATAGCACTGTCAAGTTTAATCACCGTACACCCTCACTACATTCAAGAACTTAAAAATAAACTACAATGGATACATTAAAAATAGCAGATCAGATATTTCAATCGAGACTATTCTTAGGAACAGGAAAGTTCGGAAGTCTGCAACAAATGAAGGAATCTATCGTCGCATCGGGTTCTGAATTGGTCACGATGGCTTTAAAGCGTTTGGACCATCAGTCTTCCTCAGACACATTTCTCGAGTCTTTACAAATCCCTGGCGTAAATTTACTCCCCAATACCTCTGGAGCACGTAATGCAAAAGAAGCAGTCTTGGCCGCACAACTTGCTCGTGAAGCCCTGGAAACGAACTGGGTAAAACTCGAAATTCATCCAGATTCACGCTACCTGATGCCCGATCCGATCGAAACATTGTTGGCTACAGAGCAACTTGCAAAACTCGGTTTTATTGTGCTCCCTTATATGCATGCAGATCCAGTGCTCTGTAAAAGACTAGAAGAAGCTGGAACGTCAGCAGTAATGCCTTTAGCTGCACCCATAGGAAGTAATAAAGGACTTCGAACATTGGACTTTTTAGAAATGATCATCGCCCAAAGCCAAGTTCCTGTTATTATTGATGCTGGAATTGGTGCTCCTTCCGATGCTGCAAAGGCAATGGAAATCGGTGCTGATGCTGTTTTAGTCAATACAGCTATTGCATCCGCAAAATATCCGATACAGATGGCGACGGCATTTAAAGAAGCTGTAATAGCAGGTCGCAAAGCTTATCAGGCAGGATTAGGTATATCAGAAAATCGTGCTATCGCTTCTAGTCCGCTAACTTCATTTTTAATCGATTAAGAACGTTTTATGCAAACTTTTCAGGAACTATTTACACTATACAGCTGGCAGGAAATCAAGGAAAAGATATATAATACCACAGTTGAGGATGTCAGAAGAAGTCTCCGTAAAGAAAAAAGAAATTTAACTGATTTTCTAACCTTCCTTTCTCCTGCGGCCATTACTGAAATAGAAGAAATGGCCCAATTAACGCAACAAATCACACAACGTCGATTTGGTAAGACAATCCAGTTATATGCTCCTTTATATCTAAGCAATGAATGTCAGAATATCTGCACCTATTGCGGTTTTAGTATGGACAATAAGATCAAGCGCAAAACACTTTCGAATACAGAATTACTGCTAGAAGCCATGGCGCTAAAATCTATGGGTATCAGTCATGTATTATTGGTAAGCGGAGAAGCCAATAAAACAGTTGAGATCAATTACTTTAAAAATGCGATTGCATTGCTGAAGCCCCACTTCGCGCAGATATCCATTGAAGTACAACCTCTGCTTTTAGAAGAATACCGTATTCTGCAGGAAGAAGGGGTTAATACTGTGCTTGTCTATCAGGAAACCTATCATCAAGAGGTTTATAAAACATATCATCCAAAAGGCAAAAAGTCAAATTTTGAGTATCGGCTGAATACACCAGACCGTATAGGTCAAGCCGGAATTCATAAAATTGGTCTTGGTGTTCTTTTAGGTCTAGAAGACTGGCGTGTCGATAGCTTTTTCAATGCGTTACATATTGATTATCTTGAGAAGCATTATTGGCGTACAAAATATTCAGTTTCATTTCCTCGATTACGACCTGCGGAAGGTGTATCCACACCGAATTTTATTATGGAAGATCGTGATTTACTGCAATTGATCTGCGCTTATCGTTTATGGAATGAAAATCTAGAAATATCCATATCAACTCGTGAACGCGAGAAATTTAGAGACCATATCATTCCTATCGGTGTCACGACCATGAGCGCCGCTTCGAAGACAAATCCAGGTGGCTATGTGGTCGATCCACAGTCGCTTGAACAATTTGAGATCAGTGATGAGCGCAGTATGGAAACTATCCAAGGTATCATCAGAAAGGCTGGATACGATCCCATTATGAAAGACTGGGACATAAGCTACTCTGGTAGGCAATAATAATTATAACACAAATTATCGTATTTATGCAACAGCACAGTGCTTTTGATCGATACTCCCGCCAAGTTTTTATTAATGAAATTGGTGTTGAAGGGCAACAGAAAATTATGGCGGCAAAAGTCCTTGTAATTGGAGCAGGTGGACTAGGTTCGCCTGTTCTTCAATATCTCGCTGCTGCTGGAGTAGGTCATTTAGGGATTGTTGATTTTGATCATGTAGAAATTCATAATCTCAACAGACAAATTATACACAATGAAAAAAGTGTACATCTACAAAAAGTAAAAAGTGCGGCAGTATATATCCGCGAACTCAATTCATCCATCCAAGTCGACAGCATTGCGACAAAAATCACTTCGGAGAATGTTGATGTTACCCTAGCGGGATATGACATTGTTGTAGATGGTTCTGATAACTTTACTACACGCTATCTGGTCAACGATGCTTGTGTACGTTCCAACAAAGTTTTGGTGTATGGAAGTATTCTTGCTTTCGAAGGTCAAATGGCTGTTTTCAATTACATGGGCAGTAAACAATTGCGTGATTTATTTCCAGAGCCTCCCCATCCAAAAGATGTTCCTAGCTGTGATCAATATGGGGTATTAGGCCCTCTGCCTGGAATCATGGGAAGTATGATGGCCATGCAGGTATTAAAAATTATAACAGATCTACCTGTTGATTCCGACAAACTGACGCTAGTTGATACTTACCACTGGAGATTCACTACGCTCTCATTTTAAGTTTTGACTACTATGAAAGCTTGTATTAGTTCCCCTACATATCTAGCAAGGTGGTGAATTCAAATTTAAACACATCGTATTTTGAAGCGGGATAAAAATTATCTCGCTTCATTTGAGGGAATTACGCTTAAGCTATAAAAAAACATTTTGTAGTATCTATAATCTCCCTATATTTGCAGTATCAAAAGCGAAAATAGCTCAGCTGGTAGAGCACAACCTTGCCAAGGTTGGGGTCGCGAGTTCGAATCTCGTTTTTCGCTCCACATTAAATCACCTGCCTAGGTGGTGGAACTGGTAGACACGCAGGACTTAAAATCCTGTTTCCGTTAAGGAAGTGCGGGTTCGATTCCCGCCCTAGGTACAAGAAAAGCTCATCCAAAAGATGAGCTTTTCTTGTTTATTTTAAATATTTCGAATTGCCTCCCTTTACATGTAATTGACCAAGATATCCCTTAAAACTTAAATTTCGGATTTTAAATCCTGATCATCATGTATTTCAAAATACAATAACCCCAGCGATAATACATCCGCTCCCTTCAAAAAAGTTCTTGCATAATCAGGTAGGCCTGATCATGCGGAAAAATCCAACCACACCACTGATCTCAAATAAATATCAGCAACCCTTGCCTACCAACTGGTAGGTTTGTATATTTACAAAAAAATAATTGATGTCAACAAAAGAACAAATCATACGAGTTGCTGATAGCCTGATTCGGGATAAGGGTTACAATGCCTTTAGCTTTTTTGATATATCTAATGCCGTTGGAATAAAAAAAGCTTCTATTCATTATCATTTTCCACAAAAGATAGATTTGGGAATTGCAGTTATAGATTATCATATTGAAAACTTTCACAAAATGAAAAAGGATTTTGAAGATAAGTCTCCACTACAAAAACTAGACAAGTTCCTCTCTATATACAGGAATATTAAAAATGACAATAAAATATGTATCGTTGGATCGCTATCTACTGATTACAATACTTTAGATATAGGTATAATTGAACATCTAAAGATTTTTTCCGAACAGGTGTTAAATTGGGTGATTGCTTGGCTTAAATATGGTCAAGAACAGGGTACTTTTCATTTTAAAGGTGAGCCTAGAACAAAAGCCGTCTTACTTATTTCCACGATGATTGCAAGTGTACAAATTACTAGACTGACCGGTGATGAAGATTTCACTCTCATACAAAAAATTATTAAAGAAGATTTAATTAAAAACGATTAAATGATGAAAAGAGTTGTTATAACAGGTATTGGAGCGATTACGCCTTTAGGAAATACCGTAGATAAATTTTGGAATGCACTGATTATGGGACAAAGTGGCGCAAAAATGATTACTAAATTTGATGCGACAAACTTTAAAACAAAATTCGCATGTGAAGTAAGAGATTTCGATCCTTTACAATTCATGGAAAAATCAGAATTACGAAAATTAGATCTTTTTACGCAATATGCATTAGCTAGCGTTCATGAGGCTATTCACCACGCTGAGATTGATTTCAATCTACTGGACAAAGATCGGATAGGTGTTATCTGGGCTTCAGGAGATGGCGGGGTTTCAACATTTGAGCAACAAATAGCGGAGTTTAAGCAAGGAAATGGAATACCACGCTTCAGTCCGTTCTTTATTTCTAAGCGTATTTTAAACATTGCTTCAGGTGTTATCTCCATTAAATATGGACTTAGAGGAGTAAATTATACGACCGCTTCTGCTTGTTCTGCAAGTAATACTGCGATTGTTGATGCCTTTAATTATATCCGCTGGGGCAAAGCAGATATGATTATTACCGGAGGTTCTGAAGCGTCTATAACCGAAAGTTCCATCGGTGGATTTAATGCATCTAAAGCCTTATCAACAAGTAATGAAGATTATTTGGGTGCCTCCCGCCCTTTTGATATTCATCGTAACGGTTTTGTATTAGGAGAAGGTGCTGGGGCTATCGTATTGGAAAGCTATGAAAGTGCGATTAAAAGAAATGCCCCGATTATTGCTGAAATAATTGGAGGAAGTTTAGCGGCGGATGCTTATCATATTACGGGCACACATCCTGAAGGAGACGGGGCATTTCTGGGAATGAAACTTGCTTTGGAGGATGCGAATATCGCTGCAAAAGATATAGACTATGTCAATGCGCACGCAACTTCTACTCCTATGGGCGATCAAAGTGAACTGAAAGCTATGGGAAGAATGTTTGGTTTTAACAACGAGGTATCTATTAGCGCTACAAAATCAATGACAGGGCACTTACTGGGAGCTGCTGGAGCTATCGAAGCTATTGCTTGTATTAAGGCGGTTCAAGAAGATATTGTTCCGCCTACGATAAACTCTAAAGAAATAGAACCAGAATTTGCTGATAAATTGGATTTAACTCTCGGAAAAGCAAAGCATAAAAAAGTAAATATAGCCATGAGCAATACTTTTGGTTTTGGTGGTCATATCGCTTGTTCCATTTTCAAAAAAATAGAGCACTAGATCTCGGCTACTTTTAGAAAATTTATAAATGAACATTTTAAAATGACGGCTTAGAAAGGCTGTCATTTTACTTGAAACATGTACAAATAGTGCATCGTATAATAGGTGCAAAATTTTGAAAAAACATCTATACTCCAGTTTCAGATCAATGTGTTTTTCTGTTATTCATTTCAATCTAAAAAATAAGAGCCAATATTTGAGGTCATTACATTAAATATTAAAAAAATGATGGTTTCAAATTTTGATTTTATAAAAATCGCCGTATATTTGCATCACCAAAACAGAAAACAACTTGTTAACTGTTAGCAATGCGAAAATAGCTCAGCTGGTAGAGCACAACCTTGCCAAGGTTGGGGTCGCGAGTTCGAATCTCGTTTTTCGCTCCACATTAATATCACCTGCCTAGGTGGTGGAACTGGTAGACACGCAGGACTTAAAATCCTGTTTCCGTTAAGGAAGTGCGGGTTCGATTCCCGCCCTAGGTACAAGAAAGCTCATCCAAAAGATGAGCTTTCTTGTTTTCTATGCCGTCTAAAATATTTTTATTAAATACTAGATTTTCATACTAAAAGCACCACCTGATCGAAACTGTAAACTGCAGTTATATAAACGACCCATTAGCATTAAATCAAATTTCATCCATCGCGCTTACTCTTGCCTTATACAGATCAATTTTTTGATAAGCCTTATTAAAAAACATTTTCTTATCCCTTGTTCCTGCTGTGTTTAACAACCTGGAATTCTTAAGCTGGTGCTGATAAAAATTTGAAACGTGTTGACAGGTGTCAGTATCGTGTGTGATAAAATACCCCAACATGGTATGGGGGACAAATAAAGCCCTTCTATCTTTGTTCGAAACAAGAACATTATTGTTTAATATCAACAGTTCATGATAATACAGTTGGTATTGGTCATTATTCGGAACACATTTCTTCTCCAGCGAAAACAAAAGCTCTTTGATCTGATCGCAGAGAATCGTCCCGTGCGCTGCGGTCAATAAACCAGTTTGTGAAAAATACATGATCTGCTGTAACGTACTATTGATAGTTGTATCATTCCAAATTTCTTTTACTCTGATGGAGGAATAATAATCGTTCAATTTTTTTCCGCCATTGTCTAAGGGATTTTTCGATAAAAAAGATTCGAATGATACTTCCAGCCCCTCAAAACTCAATAAGTTGAGCCAGACGTATCTTTTAAAGCTTGACAGTAATCCTGTATTTATGGTATAGAAAATTGGAATATCCTTAGCGGAATAGTAGAGGGACGTACCAAGATCAGGATTGAATTCTGTTAAAGACTTAAAGGAATTTTCCAGATAAGTTGAAAGGTCATGTGGCGTCCGGATTTCTGTCGTTTTTTTTACTAAGACATGATCACTCTTTTGAAACATCTTATCTAAAGAAATTGCAAAGTGATTAGCCAGCTGAACTGTCTCCTCTATCGAAAATTTACTTTTCATCGAAATTCTTCGATGTGCCGCATCATAACTAATATCAAGCGCATTTGCAATGGCTTCTATAATAGACTTAGTAGCGTCGATTTTTTTATATATTTCTTGGATTAGCTTTTCTTGATACATTGGTTTAATCATTTGCGATAATCACAAAATTAAAAATATTTTTTATTGTTTGTCACAATTTTAAATGCAATTATCACAATAACTTTGGAATAAGAAACAAACAGTCCATTTATTAAAAGCTCATTATGAAAACATTATTAAAAAAAACAGAAGCATATGACGTTCATACTGAAGACGCATGCGCTTTACCATTTTCTTCAGAAATCAGCCAAACAGAGATAGCGAAACTGTGTGATTATCTCAGCAAAAAAACGAATAAACAATATCCAATTCTTACTGACAGTAACATCAACTTATCGCTATTAAATGGAAATATTGAAAATTTTATTGGGATAAGTCAAATTCCTACGGGGGTCATTGGCCCGCTAAAAGTTCATGGTACAGCAGCTAATGGAGCTTACTATGTTCCATTAGCTACCAGTGAAGGCGCGCTGGTGGCTTCATATCATCGTGGAGCGAGAGCATGCTTACTAGCTGGAGGAATTACTTCGATATGTCTAAAGGAAGGTATCCAGAGAAGTCCTGTATTCAAATTTGAAAATTTAAATGATTTAAGCCTTTTTATCTCTTGGTTTCTTGCTAAAAAAGAAAGTCTCCACGATATTGTTAAAAATACAAGCAGATTTGCTAAGCTAACAGATACAAAGATTCAGATTGAAGGAAACCATCTCACCATATCTTTTGAATACTTTACAGCAGATGCATCGGGACAAAATATGGTCACGATATGTACAGATGCGATCTGTCGATTTATGATTGATCAATGTCCCGTTAAACCTAGCCATTGGTTTATAGAAGGAAATAGTTCAGGAGACAAAAAAGCAACAGCATATTCCTTTAATAACGTTAGGGGTAAGAAAGTCACAGCGGAAATTGAATTATCCGCTAAAATTGTATCAGAGGTACTTAAAACGTCATCTGCACTCATGGATAGGTATTGGCGTACTTCCACAATGGGAGTGATCCAGAGCGGTGCAATAGGCGCACAGGGTCATTATGCAAATGGGCTTACAGCATTATTTATAGCTACCGGTCAAGATGTGGCCTGCGTAGCAGAAGCGGCAACAGGAATTACAAGAATGGAATTAAATAGTAATGGATCGCTCTACGCCTGTGTTACATTGCCAAATCTGATCGTAGGAACGGTAGGTGGAGGAACCAATCTACCTACTCAAAGAGAGTGTCTGGATATGATGGACTGCTATGGAGAAGGAAATTCAATAAAATATGCCGAGATAGCTGCTGCTCTTGTTCTTGCCGGCGAGTTATCGATCGCCGCGGCGCTGTCAGCAGGTCAATTTACGCAGGCTCATCAAAAGTTCGGTAGAAAAAAATCACTGTAATATGGAAACTAAAAAAGAAAACAGATGGAATGTGCCAAATGCAATTTCACTATACCGTTTATTGGCATTACCTTTTATCATTTATACTATAATTACAGCAAATAGAGAGTCCTTTATATTGTTGCTGTCCATAAACCTAGTAACTGATATACTTGACGGATTAATCGCAAGACTGTTTAACCTTCAAACAGAGTTTGGTGCAAAACTAGATTCGATTGCAGACATCGGGACTTATATTATGGCGTTCATGGGAATGATTAGTTTAGAAAAAGTATTCGTAGCAACATACAAAATAGAATTTATAATCTTAATTGCGATGTGGTTAATTCCACAGTTATGCGCGCTTATCAGATTTCAAAGATTCCCTAGCTTTCATTTATGGTCTTATAAAATAACTGGCTACTTACAGGGCATATTTATTTTCAGCTACTTCGTATTTGGCTTTAGTGCATTCTATTTTCACTTGATGTTAATTGTTAGTTGTCTAGCGTACCTAGAGGAATTAATCTTAGTTATTACGCTACCAAAACTACACTCTAATTTAAAGAGCATATTTCTTATACAGCAACAAAAAAGAAATTAATCATGTACTTAATTCTTGGTTCTATATTGTTCCTGTTTTTTGGAATAGGCAGTTTAGTTACACAGTATATCAATAAACAGAGTAAGGTGCGACAAGCTAATGAACGTTGGTTAAAACTCGTGTTGTACTTTGTAATTCTGATCATGGTATTTTCGTGTATCTATTTTGAATTAACAGTATGTCTAGCTATTTGCATTGGAATAATAGGTCTTTTTGAAATTTCAAAAGCTCATATATTTTCCAATAAACGGATTATATTTTTCTTTTTTTCTGTATTTATTTACCTTACGATCCTATTTGCATTTATCAAATTCAGTGACAATACTTTAACAGAAAACGTATGCTTTGTGTACTTTACTGTGGTCACTTTTGATGGATTCAGCCAACTTACTGGTCAATTATTTGGTAAAAGAAAACTTCTGCCTCAGATTAGTCCCAATAAAACTTTTGAAGGTTTACTTGGAGGTTTAATACTAACAACATCGACCAGCTTTTTCTTTTTCCAATACATCGATTTTTCAATTGGCCAAACCATAGCGACAGCAATTTCTATTTGTTTTACAGCACTCACTGGAGATTTATTAGCTTCATTGCTGAAACGTAAATATCAAATTAAAGATTATAGTAAGCTAATTCCAGGTCATGGTGGGATATTAGATCGCTTTGACAGCTTTATATTTTCTGGAGCTATGTATTGGTTAACTGATTTATTTAAAGAAATATTATAATGAAAAACGATTTGTTAAACCTGCTTTTACTGGCATTGACATTCTTGCTTTTATTTGCTCTTTCTGAATTTTTATACCATCAATACAAGATTAAGGTAGAATTGACAAGAAAACTTGTACATATTGGTACGGGATTAATTTGTTTGCTCTTTCCAATATTATTGAAAAATCATTGGTCAGTCCTATTTCTTTGTGGATTATTTGCTGTGATTTTACTCCTATCCTTAAAATTTAATTTATTAAAATCCATCAATGCAGTTGACAGAAAATCCGTAGGTAGTATTGTATATCCAGTGGCAGTTTATCTGTGCTTCTTAATCCAGACATCTTTAGATGAATGCTATATATATTATTATTTACCTTTAGTTACCTTAGCTATTTGCGATCCTATGGCCGCACTATCCGGCAAGAAATGGCCTTTAGCGCAATATAAGATCTTTAGTGCAAAAAAAACTTTAATGGGATCTACTGTTTTCTTTATATGTGCTATGATCGTTATGTTTTTAACATGGAGATCCGTTTATAATTCTAATTTAGATTCGGAGGAATTTATAGTAATAGCCACAATTGCTCTTACTGCTACATTAGCAGAGGCATTTAGCAAAGATGGCTATGATAACTTAACAATTCCGGTAAGTATATTAGTCTGTTTGTATATATATTTTCCTTGATAAAAAAATGATCATCTTTAGAAATAGAAAAAGTTTAGCTTTGGGATCAGTTTTTGTATTTTATTATAGTCGATCTATAGATTCCCATTTCCTATTGAAATCTTAAAATTCCATTGCCTTTTTAGAAAATTGCTATATTCGAAGTAAAACAAAGTCAGTATGTCTACTTTTTATTATAGTTTATTATTTCTTGTGTTCTTTATTCTTGTTTTATTAGCGGTCTTCCTCTACTGGAAGATTCGTATTTTAGAACGTCAAAATAAACTATTAATTCGACAAAATCGAGATTTAAATAGCATTTCTCTTCCTGATGAAACGAATTATTATAAGTTGGACCCACACTTACTAAAAAATGCATTAAACGCTATTCAGTCTCATGCCTACCAAAGTTATCATGCACTTGATAAATTATCCAATGTACTGGATTATATTCTTTATGAAACAGATGTCACGTTCGTAAAGCTAAAAGATGAGATCGCTTTTGCGCAAAATCTAATAGAGATCAATAAACTTAAAATAAGTCCTTTATTTGATCTACATATACGAAAAAAAATTAGTGCCGAAGCTGGAGAAATGCTTATTGCTCCATTTATGACCATCAACCCAATTGAAAATGCTTTCAAACATGCTGATGTTCAAAATGAAAACAGTTTTATCTCTGTGGTGTTTGAGGTTATCGACGATTATTTTCACCTCACCGTTTCTAATCGGGTCATGCAAAAACAAAAAATAGACTCAAGCCTAGGTGGATTGGGCAATAAAACTTTTTCAAAACGGTTGAAAAATATTTACGGTACTGAATACAGCTTGAATACTGAGCAAAAAGAAAATATATACACGGTAACCGTAAAAATAAAACTTTATCAAAATGATTAAATGTATTTTATTGGATGATGAACTTCCTTCACTAAGTTACATTCAAGCTTTATGTGAAAATTTTAAGGACGTAGAAATCGTGAAAAGTTTCAATAATCCCCAAAAGTTTTTAGCACAGATTGACAGACTTGATTTTAACACCTGTATTCTAGATATTCATATGCCAGGTATGAACGGACTAGAGGTCGCCCGGATACTTTCTGACAAAGCAATTATCTTTTCAACAGCTCATAAGGAATATGCTGCTGATGCATTTGATCTCAATGCTGTGGATTATATACGAAAACCTTATCAGGCTGATCGATTACAGACTGCTTTCGATAAAGCCTTGAAGTGGCTTAACTCAACAAAGGAAACAGGTTTAGAGGTTATAGAGTTAAACAGTAATCAAGGAAAAACAAGGATAAGAATAGATCAAATTGCCTACATTGAGGTGGCCGATCATGATAGGCGGGATAAATACATCTATATGAAAGACGGTCAAAATATTCTTGCGAAAAACATCAGTTTAGATGAAATTTTGGCGATCCTACCTTCTGGAAAATTCTGTAGGATCAACAGACGAAATGTTGTTGCATTAGCTGTGGTCTCGTCTTACACAGCACAGTATGTCGCGTGTAAAATAAAAGATATGCCTGACCTGAAACAACTTACCTTATCGGCACCCTACAAAGATCATTTTGTAAACAGCTTAAATGTTTAGTACATTTTTTTTCTGGTCTGGTACAAAAAACACGAATTCGTTTTGTAGAAAAAACTTTAGCTATTATACTTGCTCTTTACAATCCGACGAAATATGTTTAAAAGTAAGTACCGCTCCACCTTTTTTTATCTAGCCATTTTAATTATTGGGATAGCTTTAGGCTATTTTATTATCCATCAGGGCTCCCAATTTGAAAATCAACCACATACAACTGCAGATGTACCACTCAACTCAGCATGGTCACATTTCTTAGATCATTTGCATGAAAATCTTTCCTACCCGCTAGCAATACTCATGTTGCAGATCATAACAATCATATTTGTAGCGCGAATATTTGGTATATTATTCAGAAAAATTGGTCAACCCTCTGTTATTGGAGAAATCGTAGCGGGTATTGCACTAGGGCCTTCCCTACTAGGGAATTACTTTCCAGAAATATCCACATTTTTATTTCCAGTCAGTTCTTTGGGAAATCTGGGGGTATTGAGTCAAATAGGTTTAGTGCTATTTATGTTTGTCGTCGGCATGGAGCTAGATTTGAAAATATTGAAAAACAAAGCTCAAGATGCCATAGTTATCAGTCATGTAAGCATTATCTTTCCTTTTCTTCTGGGGATGGGGCTCGCCTATGTGATCTTCCAGACAACAGCACCTGAAGGTATTTCATTTTTATCATATGCGCTCTTTATTGGAATATCCATGAGTATTACTGCATTTCCTGTTTTAGCAAGGATCGTACAGGAAAGGGGTATGAGCAAAACACGACTAGGTTCGATTGCCATCACCTGTGCAGCGGCAGATGATATCACTGCTTGGTGTCTTTTGGCAGCTGTTATTGCGGTTGTAAAAGCAGGATCTGTAGTCAGTGCAGTTTACACGATCGCTTTCGCGGCCGGCTATGTCTTATTGATGGTCCGGTTCGTAAAACCATTTCTCCAACGTATCGGTGACCTTCACTCCACTAAAGAACGGTTAGGCAAATCGATTGTAGGTATCTTTTTTCTAACATTGCTGATTTCTTCATGGACCACCGAAGTTATCGGTATCCACGCCCTATTTGGAGCTTTTATGGCTGGTGTAATCATGCCAACCAACACAAGTTTTCGAAGTATCTTTATTGAAAAAGTGGAAGATGTAGCGCAAGTACTTCTTTTACCGCTATTTTTTGTCTTTACAGGCCTAAGAACACAGATTGGATTACTCAATGAGGCCGAACATTGGCAAACCTGTTTCTGGGTGGTTACAATTGCTGTAGTGGGTAAATTTATTGGAAGTGCTTTATCGGCAAGATTTGTGGGGCAAAACTGGCACAGTAGCCTTACTATAGGAGCTTTGATGAATACTAGAGGTTTGATGGAACTAGTCGCTCTAAACATAGGTTATGATTTAGGAGTCCTTACTGATGAAATGTTCGCAATACTGGTTCTTATGGCTTTGATCACAACATTTATGACGGGGCCTGCATTAGATTTAATTAATAAATTTTTTAAGCCTGAAATCGAAAATAATGGCGATCTCATTTCGAAGAAAAATAAATACAATATTCTGATTTCATTTGGCAACCCAAATTCTGGAAAAATTTTACTCCGTATTGCCAATATGCTGATTAAAAAATCAAAAGAAAATAGTACGGTAACGGCATTACATCTTTCGATCGGGAATGAACTCAATACTTATAATTCGATCGAATACGAAAGAGATAATTTTTCAGTATTAAATGATGAAAGTGAAAAAATAGAGCAACCGTACACTGGTATTTTTAGAGGTACCGACAATATCAACGACGACATTGCAAAAATGGCCAATGAAGAAGATTTCGACTTACTGTTGACAGGTATCGGTCAATCTGTCTATGAAGGATCTGTTTTAGGAAGTATCATCGGGTTTACAAGTAAAGTCGTTAATCCGGAAAGATTGTTAGGTTCATTAACAGGTAAAGAAAGTTTATTTAATCATAGCGGATTTGAAGATAAAACGACAGCGCTTTTAAAAGCTGTTCATATTCCTTGTGGAATTTTAGTCGATAGGGGTCTTCCTGAAGAGGTGAAAAGCATATTGGTTCCTATCAAAACACTTAGTGATAGTTTCTTATTAATATATGTGCACAAACTTGTACAGAACAACGATGTAAAAATAAGTTTCTTAGACGAAGATGAGGTCATTAAAACTTCTGTAGAGCTCAAAGAGGCTATTCGTTCGTTAGATTATGCGGCACCTAATCAAATCAATATTATAGAGGAACCCAAGACTAAAGATATTGATTATTCTTCATTCGATATTATACTGATAAGTTTCATTGCTTGGAAACAGATTTCTTTTGAGAAAGAGCAATGGACGAAAAAATTACCGAGTACATTGATTTTAAAACCTTAATATTTATTGTTATGGAAAAATACATTTTTGAAACCATGCTAATTAATGAAGACAAAATTCATCAATTAGAGGAAACTTTAAAGAAGATTCCCAACATCATCACCATTAATATTAACAGATTCAGTAACGGATTAATATTAAAATTGGAAGCTCTAAATATTCAAGCGTTTGAAATAGCACTACGTCTGAAACAAAATGGTTTTGCCGTTGAGCGCTTATACGAAGAATAATAGCTGATCCATTGTTACACCATTATATAAACTCCAGCAAAAAGTTTATATAATGGTGTATGCATTTTTAACGATTCCCCATACATGATGCCCTTATAGCCTGCTTCTGCTATCTTCCAATTCTCATTTTATTGTGCCCGAATCATCTTTTCTTGATTATTTTTCTATTTTTATCGCACAAATAGATTACATATGCACACAGCTCTATATATTTTTTCTTCCATCCTAATCATTATAAGTTTTATTCCATTAATAAGAAATGATTATTGGACGTTCCGAATTTTTGAGTATCCAAGACTACAAAAGCTTGTATTAACAGCCCTGTCACTGGCGCTCCTTTTAATATTCTCTAACAGAACGTTAACCTTCTATATTTATGTAACCTTACTTTCAGGGACTATTTTATACCTATTAAAACAGATTATTCCCTTTACTCCTCTTGGAAAAAAGCAGATTTTAAGAGTAAAACAGGAAATACCCGATCAAACCATCAGTATTATGATATCAAATGTGTTTGAAGATAATACCAATTACAAAGGCTGCATTGCGGAAATTAAAAAGACTGATGCTGACCTGGTACTGCTACTGGAAACCAGTCATGAATGGATGGAACAGCTTAAGGAAGCCACAGATGCCTATCCTTATCGTATAGAGAAACCGATAGATAACACTTATGGTATGTTGCTGTACTCTAAATTGGAATTGAAGGAAAGTGAAGTCAAATTTCTTGTGGAGGATGATATCCCTTCCATTCATACAAAAGTAATTTTACGAAATGGGCAGGTCATTCAATTATATGCGGTACATCCGACTCCTCCTGTACCAGGTGAAAACCCAAGGTCAACAGAACGTGATAAGGAACTCCTTCTGATTGCAGATAAAGCTTTAGCATCAAAAATACCAGTGATAGTTTGCGGTGACCTGAATGACGTCGCCTGGAGCTATACCACTGAATTATTTTTAAAGACAAGTCAATTACTTGATCCGAGAAGAGGCCGTTTCTTTCTGAATACTTTTCATGCACATCATTTTTTTATGCGCTTTCCTTTAGATCATATTTTCTGTAGTACAGACTTCAAATTAAAGAAAATGAAAAGACTGAATAATTTTGATTCAGATCACTTCCCAATTCTGACCGTATTACAATACGAAAAATCCGCGGATGCAGAACAAGAAGACAATACATTAGATTTAGATCAGGAAGATCGGGAATTAGCTGAGGAAAAAAAAGAAAAGTGCTGATACAACAGCACTTTTCTTTTTTTGAGTAATTATTTTTGTTTAATATTCTATTGCTAAAATTGATCTCAGAGGAATCAATACACCGCTTTTTATTTGGAGATACTTATCCGTTAACGACCAAACCGTTGTTTCTATTCTTTTAGGACCTACTTCTGTTTGAAAGGCTATTGTAGTCTTCGACTTAAATTCATTCCCCAATCGCAAAGCTCCTTTTAAAGTTTCTAAAAATGTTTGACTTTTATCTTCATTCGCCGCCACTATTTTGAATGAAGAGATTTGTTCTTTTTCTATCAATTCTCCGATCATACTACTAATAATTTATAATTGACACTTTGATTAAGTAAGACATTTCATTTATAACGCTCCTAATTGTTATAACATATACTTAACCTTATTTAAATGTAAGGAATCCTCGATAAAATACCAATACTATTTCGATTTTAACATTTATTTTACAAAATGACTTATGCTACAGCATAATAATGCCTAAATTTGTTGAAATTTATCAAAAATGGACAATTCAACATTTGAAAAAAACTGGGAAATCAATTTTACACAATGCTATTCAAATGCCAGAATCCGTTATTCTGATCTTTCCAATTTACTGCAGCTCACAGCTGGTGAACATGCGACTATTGCAGGTTTTGGTTTTAGGGAAATGGCCAAAAATAATCAGACCTGGGTGTTAAGCCGTATCCGGTTTGAAATAAACCGCTTGCCAAAATGGATGGATATAGTGACCATAAAAACCTGGATTCAGCACTTAGAAGGGGCTAAATCAACCCGTAATTTTGAGGTGTATGTCAATAACCAACTTTATGTGACTGCTACAAGTTATTGGGCAGTTATCAATACTGTAAAAAGAGGACCTGAGGAACTGGCAATAGCACTTGGCGATTTTAAAACATTTCCAGAGCGTCACAGTACGCAAAAGCCTTTTTCAAAACTAAATCTAGCACAGACCGTAAAACCAATCGAAAACCATACGGTTAAAATATCGGATCTGGATATTGTCAATCATGCTAATAATGTCAAATATTTAGATTGGTGTATGGACAGATTACCGATGGAATTAGTGCTTACAAATCAAATTGTATCCATAGAAATGAATTACCTACGAGAACTCCGCTATAATGACCGTGTAGAAATTAGTGGTAACTCAACAGATAAAGGCTATTTCATGACGGTCACAAAGCAAGAACGTGTTTCTTTCGCCTTAGAAATCGAAACTAAATAATAAGGGAGTACTTCGCTTGAAGTACCCCCTTTTCTTCTTTATCTTTTTGAATTAACCTGCAAAAGCTTTATCACCTTTTTTATAAGGGTAATTTCCATCGAATTTTCCTGGAATCTTCACATAGCGCAATGCTTTAGTTAATCCCAGTTCCGAATTAAAGTATCCTGTTAAGGTCAACTGCTTAAACATGGTAAACCAATGAGGTGGTTTGTTTTCCACTTCTCTATATAATTCATTTTGTTTTACAGCATTTTTCTCACGTTCTTCTTTTGTCGCCTCATCTTGTTTTTTATTAAACTCACCAGCTTCTTTGTCTAGTAAGTTTACAAAACTTGTACGTTCTTCAGCAGAAAGATCTAAGAAATTTTTCTTCATTAACTCTTGTGCTTTTTTATCTAGGTTGTTAATTCCATCCATGAAAACAGTTTGTTGTTCATCGGTATAACAATCTCTTACCATCACTGGGATAAAGCTTCCCACGCCTGCTTCTTTAGCTCCAGGAGTAGAGGTTTTCGGTAATATTGCTTCGGCTAAGTCTCCCAATAAATCGGTTGTCTTAGGTTCGAATAAAACTTCTACCTGTTTAGTAGCAGAGCGTGAACAACCTTCAAGAAAAAGGCTTGAACCAATGACCACGCCTCCCATCAACATTGCGACACGTTGAATTGCTTCTCTTCTATTCATAATCAATCTCTTTTAATACTTAAATTGTATAATTAACTTCCCAGCCTGGACGGTAGTTACGCTTCACGAACTGGTTTACTTCATCAAAATTCGTCACACGCATATTATTATTATCCCATAATAAGCGTAAGTTTCTTCCTGGATATTTATTATCAACTTTCAAATCTGATCCACGGATAGCCAAGTTTGCCATCAGTAAAGCTTCTGTCAATGGTCCAGCAATTTCAAAAGGAGAAGACATCTGCATATTACCATAACCAGCAATACAACCTTCTACCCATTGTGCCCAGTGACCATCGGCACCACCTTTAACACGTGCATACTTTTGTTTTGGAGTCGTATAAGAAGCAGTTGTAGGCAATAATCTCGGATTTGCAGCGTAAGTATCGGCCAATATTTTACCTTTCGTACCGATAAATAAAATACCATTTCCACCGTCGCCAAAAGCCTCATTAGGACCTAGTTCATCTGGTCTTGGTGGTTGAATTCCACCATCCATCCAATGTAGCTTAACATCTCCTGCTGTTTTATCCGTTTTCGGGAATGTCATTACGGCATAGCTTGACGGCGGACAGCTTTCTGGGAAATATCCTCTTTTAAATTCGTCAACATATACAGATCCAACAGTTGCCTGTACATCTTTCACATATTGAAGACCATAGATACTAAAAGGCGCTTCCATGTTATGGCATCCCATATCACCTAATGCACCTGTTCCATAATCCCACCATCCTCTCCAGTTGAAAGGAATCAATTTTTCAACATAATCTTTTTTTGGAGCAGTACCTAACCAAAGATCCCAATCCAATTCTTGTGGAACTGGAGCTTGTTGTGTAGGCCATTGGATACCTTGAGGCCATACTGGGCGATCGGTCCAACAGAAGATCTCTTTCAGATCTCCAATCATCCCTGCGTCAACCCATTCGCGCATCTGTCTCACACCATCACCTGATGCTCCTTGATTACCCATTTGCGTCACAACTTTATATTTCTTGGCTGCTTGTGTCAAAACACGTGCTTCCCAAACATCATGAGCTAATGGTTTTTGCACATAAACGTGCTTACCCAATTGCATTGCTGCCAAAGCTACAATAGCATGCTGATGATCCGGTGTTGATACTGAAACTGCATCAATATGTTTATGCTCTTTATCGAGCATATCACGGAAATCCTTATAAAATTTTGCCTTCGGAAACTTTTTCACAGAATCTGCCGCACGACGCGTATCTACATCACATAGGTAAGCAATATTTGCTTTTCCACTTGCTGCAAATCGCGATACGTCTGATCCCCCCATACCACCGACACCTACAGATGCAACATTCAACATATCACTCGGTGCTGTAAAACCTACTCCACCCAATACATGGCGGGGCAGTATAGTCACTCCAGCGCCAAATAAGGCAGCTTTTTTCAGAAAGTCTCTTCTTGATGAATTATTCTTTTCCATAATTTAGATTTATAACTGATTAAAGATTACCTTTTTTCAACTCACTTACAGCAAAATCAACCGCCCTAGCTGTTAATGCCATATACGTTAATGAAGGATTGACACAGCCTGCAGAAGTCATCGCTGCACCATCAGTTACAAAAACGTTAAGCGCATCCCAAACCTGGTTGTTACCATTTAAAACAGATGTTTTAGGATCTCTACCCATACGAGCAGTTCCCATTTCATGGATACCTTGACCAAAACCATACACGTTATCATAAGTATATGTGTCCTTAACACCAATTTTCTCCAACATCTCTTTCATCTCATTTTGCATATCACCACGCATCTTTAACTCATTATCCTTGATTTCAACGTCCATTGATAATACAGGAAGACCCCATTTATCTTTTTTAGTTTTGTCTAAGCTAATTTTGTTTTCATGGTATGGTAAAATCTCACCGAAAGCAGTAAAACCTACGTTCCAATCACCAGCTTCGGTAAGAGCATCTTTCCATGCGCCACCTACACTCATCTCCGCGACCTCTCCAGACCAGCGACCACGGCCTGCAGCTCCTTGATAACCAAAACCACGAACATAATCACGTTTCTTGTCATCTCCAGCAACGTTAACAAAACGTGGCACATATAATCCTGTTGGTCTACGACCAAATACATAGCTATCTAAATATCCTTCTACATTACCTCCTGCTCCACAACGGAAATGGTGATCCATTACGTTATGTCCCAATTCTCCACTGCTACTTCCAAGTCCACCTTCCCAAACATCTGTAGCTGAGTTCATCAGTACCCAAGTTGAGTTAAATGCAGATGCATTAACGAAGATCACTTTAGCAAAAAACTCATACGTTTGATTTGTTTCCGCATCTACAATTTCAACACCTTTTGCTTTCTTGGTATTTTTATCATAAATGATTTTCGTAACAATTGAGAATGGACGTAATGTCAAATTGCCAGTTGCTACTGCTGCTGGTAATGTTGCCGATTGTGTACTAAAATAAGCACCAAAATTACAACCTAACCAACATTGGTTTTGATATTGACAGTTGATACGGTTATGATGAGGAACAGTAATGTTTGCTGTTCTTCCCATAATAAAATGGCGGTTACCACCGTATTCTTTTTTCAAACGTGCTGCAAGATCCTTTTCCACGATATTCATCGCCATAGCAGGCATAAAATCACCATCCGGCAATACATCCAAACCATCACGGTTACCGCTGATACCAGCAAATTTCTCTGCATAGCTGTACCAAGGAGCAATATCTTTATAACGGATCGGCCAATCTACACCGTGTCCATCTTTTAAATTTGCTTCAAAATCTAAATCGCCAAGTCGGTAAGATTGTCTTCCCCACATCAATGAACGACCACCTACGTGATAACCTCTATACCAGTCAAAACGTTTAGTTTCGGTATAGGGACTTTCTTGTTCATTTACCCAATAATCTAAGTTTTTTTCATTTAACGGATAATCCCTGCTCAAAACTGGACGTTCTTTGATCATCTCTTGCGTACGTCCTCCGGCATGTGGGAAATCCCAAGGATTCTTATTCGGCGACGGATAATCTTTTACGTGCTCGATATTACGACCACGTTCTAACATAAGAGTTTTTAAACCCTTTTCTGTTAATTCTTTTGCTGCCCATCCACCACTGATTCCTGAACCAATGACAATAGCATCATAAGTGTTATTTTCAGCCATTTTATTTTATTGTTTAGTTTTAGTTCTTTTATTAATTTATTCAGCAACCGCTTTATTCTCGACCTTCTCATCTTTAAAAGCAACTAAAAAGATAATAAAGACTACGAATGCTATTCCCGCAGGAATGATCCATGTTTGTTTCCAAAAATCAGCAACATTAGCTTGTTGCAAGTATGCATATTTCTCTCCGATAAAACCTGCAACCCAGAATCCAATAAGCTGACCTACCCCATAAGTCGCTAATGTAATCAAACCCTGTGCAGCACTTTTATATTTGATTCCAGCTTTACTATCGGTATAAATTTGTCCAGAAACGAAAAAGAAATCGTAACAGATACCGTGTAAAGCAATACCTAATATCAACATGAAAGAAAGATCGCCCGCATTACCATAAGCAAATAAGATATATCTTAATGCCCAAGCAAGCATACCAACCAAAATCGTTTTCTTGAAACCGAATTTAGAAAAGAAAACAGGTAATGCTAATAAGAATAATACTTCTGAAATCTGACCAATTGTCATTTTTCCAGTAGGATTTTCCATTCCTATTTGATCTAAAAATGGATTGGCATTTTGATAGTAAAATGCCAAAGGAATACAGATCAAAATCGATGAAACGAAGAAAATCAAGAAATTACGGTCTTTCAATAATTTGATAGCATCCAATCCGATGATAGATGAGAATGATGGTTTCTGATCTGACTCAATTTTAACAGGTGGCGTTTTAGGCAATGTAAATGAGAATAAACCTAACACCAAAGAAGCAATAGCCCCCATTAAAAAGGTATTTTTCAAAGCTCCAGCAGATGAAGCTTCTGCTGCATCCCATTTAAACAGATAACTGATTGAAAGACCAGCAATGATCCAACCGATAGTTCCCCAAATACGGATATTAGAAAACTGTTTCTCAGGATTGGTCAACTGTCTGAATGATACCGAATTTACCAATGATAGCGTTGGCATATATAAAACCATATAAGCCAATACATAAGGATAAAAAGAAGAAATTTCAGTTGCATTATACATTTGATACATCAATACCGCACCGATGATATGCAACACGCCTAATATACGTTCCGCGTTAAAGTAACGATCGGCAATCATACCGATAATAAAAGGAGCAATAATAGCACCTAATGATTGGGTTGAAAAAACATTCGCAATTTCAAGCGGCTGTGCTTGTAAATTTTTACTCAGGTATGTACCCAATGTAACGAACCATGCGCCCCAGATAAAGAATTCCAGGAACATCATGAAGGATAATTTAAATCTAATAGATGTGGACATTATATGTTTTAGTTTATTTTAAAATAAGAGATTTCTATCAAGAATTTGGTTTTTAAAATGACAATCTAGCATAAAAAAAACAATTGTACAAGTTACACTAAGAAATTATCTACTTCTCTGTAAGCGTTGACCAAAGTTTCTTCGCCGATCTTGCCACTTTTGGACATACCATGCTCCATACCGACCACGCCTTTAAATCCCTTCTCGTGAAGCCATTTAAACACATTTTTGTAGTTAACTTCGCCTGTAGTAGGTTCCCTTCTTCCTGGATTATCTCCTACCTGAATATAAGCGATCTCATTCCAGCACTCATTCATTTTATGAATGAGATTACCTTCATTCTTTTGCATATGATACGCATCATATAATAATTTACATGAAGGACTTCCCACACCTTTGCATATTTCATAGGTCTGATCTGAATATCTAAGAAATAAATCAGGACTGTCACTTAAAGGCTCCAGTACCATCGTTATGCCATGTGGTTCAAAAATTTCTGCACCTCTCTTCAATGCCTCAATCACATTACCAGTTTGTACCCCGATAGATAGATTACGTTCGTAATCGCCAGGAACAACCGTTACCCATTTTGCATTGACACGTTTTGCTACTTCCACAGACTCTTTACAGCCTTTTAGAAAGATATCAATGTATTCTTGTTTACCTGCAGCTAAAGTATTGGCACCGTTCCCGCCCTTTGGAACAACAAAAACGCCCATACGCATCCCAAGAGATGCCAACGTTTCACCTATTTTCTTTTGTTCATCGATACTGCGTCCTGTCATACCGTTATCTTCGATACTTCTGAATCCCAGTTCATGCATATATTTTATCTCATCAACAAAATTTTTACCAGCAGTTGCACTGAACATGCCCTGATGCGGTGCATAATCTAAGTTAAATACTGCTCCTGCCTTATTTTTTTTCTGTTGTTGTTCACCCGCTAAAGTATTCAAGCTCACAGCGGAACCTGCAACCAATAAGGTGTTTTTTAAAAATTCAGATCTTTTCATAATTTCATTTATATTGTTTTTTTTAGAAAAAAGTTGGAAAACCCTTTCGAGTACTTTTCTTCTATTTCTCCCTTTTCATTGTTAAATATAATATAAACTTCTAAATTCTTTCTCTTCTTCACAAAATCAAGTATCTCATCTGGTGTAAGGGCCATAAAATAATTATCCAAGGCGTCTGCTTCCATTGCAGTTTTTGCATATACTGTAACACTGACTACTGGACTAGAAAACATATATCCCGTCAAAGGATTGACATGATGACTAATCTTCTGTTTTCCATTCATCATGTACTTTTCAAAATTTCCAGCAGTCGTCAATGCTCCAGATTTGATATGCACAACTTCGGTTTTCAGTAATTGATTGTGGCTGGAGGATGGTCTTTCAACACCAATTTTAAAAAATTCACCTGCCTGATTTCTTCCCTTAACACGCATTTCTCCACCTAACTCCACAATATAATTTTTGATATGCTTACTTTCAAGAAATTTAGCCAAGACATCTACTGAATACCCCTGTGCAATACCATTGACATCAATACTAACGTTAGGTTTGCTTTTTTTAAGATAAGGAGCTTTCCAAATTAACTTATCCATTCCCACAGACGCTAGGGTTGCATTGATTTCATTTGAGTCTGGAAAATGTTTAATCTGTTTAGGTCCAAACCCCCACAATTGGACAAGCGGTGCTACCGTAATATCAAAAATACCTTTCGTGATGCGATTATAGCGGAATGATGCATCAACCACCTTTTGAAAATGACGATCTAGCTTTACAGCAGTTCTCTCCTCTTTATTAAATAGACTTATTGTAGAGGATGGGTTATAAATCGACATCGACAAATCAATGACTTTCAAAACACTATCGATATCATTTTTTGAAACTAACTCCTGTGTATCAAAATACGTAATATGATAAGAAGTACCCTGAGCAGGGCCAGATAAAACAGTTTTTCGGAGAGATTTTAAAGAATAAGAAGCTTGTTCAGCTCGTGCAGCTGTTATGCTGCACAAGCCAAAAAAACTAATTGTGAGCAGTATCCATGATTTAAAATACATGAATGCATCCTCTTATTAAATGTATAAATTTGTATTCTGACCTGGTATAGCTACCGGGTACGAACCATCTTCTTTTGGTAATATCTTAGGTAAAGCATCCCATGCATAATTTGTAGGCATAATATCGATTTCCGACTTTAAGGCGGCATCCCATTTAATTACTTTTCCTGTATAACATGCAATACGACCAATAATACCTGTTAAAGTACTATATGCACCATATTCTGCATTATCAAATTTATATTCACCTTTTGAAATTGCTTCAAACAATTCTTTATGTTCTTGTTGATAAGGATTTGGATTTCCTTTTGGTTCATGACGATAGATTTCATTTCCTTTAGCATCCCAAAGTACTGCTTGTCCATTTGCTGACAGGTAAGCTCTACCTTTTGTTGCTTGAAACTGTTCGTCGACACGGTTTGTAACCCCCTCGAAGTGCGCACACTGACTGTATACAACTGAGTTATCAGGATAAGTTAACTCTAATGCAAAGTTGTCATAGATCTCACCATATTCTTTACCTGTTCTATGTGCGCGGCTACCAGTACCTTGAATACGTACCGGGTATGCACCTTTGACCCAATTGGCAATATCAATATTGTGAACGTGCTGCTCTACGATATGATCACCACATAACCAGTTAAAATAATACCAGTTGCGCATCTGATAATCCATTTCTGTCTGTCCCGGCTTACGTGGTCTTACCCAAACACCACCACTATTCCAGTATACCTGTCCAGAAACAACATCACCGATTGCACCCTCGTGAATTCTTTTAATCGCTTCTCTATAGTTTGTTTGATACCTACGTTGAAGACCCACCACTACATTCAGTTTTTTCTTCTTAGCAATTTCAGCAGCTGCCAAAACTTTACGGATCCCTGGGATATCTGTGGCAACAGGTTTTTCCATAAATACATGTTTACCTTGGCGCACAGCTTCTTCAAAATGAATCGGACGAAATCCAGGAGGAGTTGTTAAGATCACCACATCGGCTAATTTAATAGCTTCTTTATAGGCATCAAATCCAACGAATTTATTTTTTTCAGGAACATCAATTTTATCCTGCCATTTATCTTTTAATGTTTTATATGTGCTGTCCAAATTATCTTTGAAAGCATCAGCTAATGCAACGACTTTAATATTAAATCCTGAGCTTAGGGCGTCAAAAGTTGCACCTGTACCGCGTCCACCACAACCGATCAATGCAACTTTAATTACATCGCTTCCTGCGGCAAATGCTCCTACCAATGGCACTGAACTTAAAACTGTCCCGCCTGCGATAGCTGCTGTCGTTTTTAAAAAATCACGACGTTCAAAATTTTCCATATTTTAGGTTTTTTGGTTATAATTAATAATCTTTAATTGGAGCCTTATCATAATAGGCCATTATTTCTTCATGCGAAGGAGGTGTCACAGGTCTTACTAAGCGCATTCCTACAAATGGAGCTTCAGGGAACCACCAGTTACTTTTAGGAATTTGTGGATCTAGTTGTTTCCAGAATGGATCTGAAGCTACCCGAGATGCACTTCTTAAATCTACAGCTTCACTATCAAAGGCACCGCCTCTTACACTATTGGGATATAATTTAGTAGGTATTGCAACGGGGTTATCAGCTACTTTACCGTCAAACTGCTGGTAATAATCTTCGATATATTGATCAAAAGTCCATTCTGAAACATTTCCATGCATATCAAATAAACCCCAAGCATTTGGCTTCTTAGTTCCAACAAGATGTGTTGAACCGTCACTATTGCCTTTATGCCAAGCATATTGATCCAATAAAGCGGCATCATCTCCAAAACTATACGCTTTATCACTTCCGGCGCGACAAGCATACTCCCATTCCGCTTCTGTTGGCAATCTATAAAAAACTCCTGTACGTACGTACAGCCACTTGCAGAACTGAATTGCATTATAATGGGTCATGGCCAAAGCTGGGTGACCTTCTTTACCCATACCAAAGGTCATATCTAAATATGGTTTTGTAGGACGTGTTACTGCATCCACTTCGGGAGTGATCTTGCCATCTATACTTTGAGTCAACTCATAATCTTTATACAAGAAAGGTTCAAACAAGTTCCAGGTTACCTCGTATTTCCCTATCCAGAAGGGAGCTATTTTTACCTCATGAATAGGCTTTTCATCTGCTTTAACATTCCCACCTTGTTTATATACGCCAGCTGGAATCGCAACCATGTCAAACTTCAATTTTGTCCCTTTTATTTCTTGTACATAGCTTTCCACCTTTTGCTGTGCAAACAACGAGCTGGACATTCCTGACAAGATAAGAGCAAGTAAACTTTTACGCATTTCTATTTTTTTCTATAAATAATTGGTCATCACCCACCACTAATCCAGATATATTATTTGTCTAAGATATTAATTTCATTGTGTAATTTAAACAATAAGTATCATAACTTTTTTATTACACAGATAAAAAATGACAATTGAATAAAAAAAATAGGGTCTGTAAGACAATGTTTTACAGACCCTATTTGAAAATTACAAGTATCCTTTATAATAAAATATTACGGCTAACTTCACGATCAATCGTTATATATCCGGGATAAAAAATTGATTTACCGGCGACATTTATAGAAGGTTTAATCTTTATTGTAAACAAACCTTTTTTAGTGTTTGAATTAGATCCTATAAATCCTGCTAAATCACCATTATTGATCAACTCATAAATATTAGTATTTAATCTTACCGAGGCCACCGTAGATTGTCCAGGGTCTAAAGAAATCGACTGATTAACAATCCCCTCTGCTAATTGCTTTTTTTCAAACAGAATAATATATTGAAACTGATTAATTGCAGCTTTCTTTAAAGTCGGATTTTCAATTTTCAAGCGAATTACGGCATCCAAAGGAATATTTTTACGCAACATTCCCAAAGCTACACTCGGTAGTGCCGATAGATCAATACCATCTGCTTTCACTATTTTTTGAATGGAAGTTCCCGCTACACGAATGCTATCAACAGACTGTATATCAAACTTACACTTACCAAGATTTTCAATCTGGGCTTTTTGCCTACTGATCCCGCAGCTACTCAAAAATGCCACACTCATTAACATCAATAGCCAATTCTTTTTCAATGCTTTTATCATAATTTAATTTTTCCCTCCAAATTTATAAAGAATTCCCAAACTATTTATCGGATGCCCTGCTTTCAAATAATCATTGCTCATCAAACCGAAATTCATACCAGTCATATATTGTATCTGCCAACCACGCCCTACTTCCATACGGGTATAGAATACAGGTTCTATCAAAACATTCTGTTCTTTATTTGCATTAAGCTGATTTATTTTAAAATCGGTCATATTTACATGTGACAATCGTAAAATTGTACCATAGTTCAGGGCGCGATCTCCACCAAATAAACGAATTTTCTCCCGTTTTGTGGAAGAGTAATTGACTTGGACAAATATTTTATTAAAATCCATATCTCGGCTTTCTACCACTGCCGGCCCCGCCGTTGATGTCCTTGTATCTAGTTCATTTACAACACCCATCCCATAACCTGCATATACTTCGAGAATACGATTGCGCCGTTGACCAAAAGTCGTAAAATAGCCAATACCCAACTCACCCATTTTTTGAGCAAAATCTGTAGGGCTATCTTTTCGGTCCACATAAGAACCATTTGCAATCACTCCGATATGATCTGAAACTGCGACTCCTCCGCTGGCAGAAACATTTCCCTTTAAATTAATATTTCCGGAAACATATACTTCACCGGCATCTTTAAACATTGGTGCGGCTGGCACATTGGGCATATACATCGAACTACAAGATGACAACAACAATAACACAACTGTTGGAATACTGTAAGGTAGACTTTTATAAATCATGAACGTTTAATATTATCTATAAACTGCAATTCCTGTATAAAATTGTACCAAACTTTGATTCTTGAAGAAATAAATGTATACAATTTTATTAAGAAGCTCTTACTTAAGCTTTAAAAACATAAAAAAGGCGTTAAGTAAACTTAACGCCTTTTACAAATATTGTGTAGCAAAAAAACTTATGCCTTCTCTACAGGAACTTCTGCAGGAATAATAGAAACATAAGATTTGTTGTTAGCTTTTTTGCGGAAAAGTACTTTTCCATCAACTAAAGCAAACAATGTATGATCTTTACCAATACCAACATTTAAGTCAGGATTGTGTTTAGTACCACGTTGGCGAACGATGATGTTACCAGCGATAGCAGCTTGACCACCGAAGATTTTGATACCTAAACGTTTCGAATGTGACTCACGGCCGTTCTTAGAACTACCCGCACCTTTTTTATGTGCCATTTCTTTATCTCAATTTAAGACTAATGTCTGATTAAAAATTCAATTATAATGTAATACCAGTGATCTGGATTTTAGTGAATTGTTGACGGTGACCGTTTTTCTTTTTGTAGCCTTTACGACGTTTTTTCTTGAAAACGATAACTTTATCACCTTTTAAATGAGACAAAATTTTAGCCGAAATTTTAGCACCTGCCACGTTCGGAGTACCGATTGTGAATTTACCACCATCTTCTGCTAACAATACATTGTCAAATTCAATACTAGCGCCTTCTTCTCCTTGTAAGCGGTGCACAAAAAGAAATTGGTCTTTTGCAACCTTGAATTGCTGTCCTGCTATATTTACTATTGCGTACATTGTTAATAAATTAATTAAATGTGTTTATTGTTAATGAACGGCAAAATTAGCAATTATTATTCAATTCTAAAAATATATTACACTTTTTATTTACCACTACCAAACAGCAACACGTTTCTCGGGTGCTACATACATCTTCGCAGTTTTTGGAATCTGGAATGCTTGATAAAAAGCTTCCATATTATAGACTGGACCATTGACACGAAATTCTTCAGGGCTATGCGGATCGACTTTCAAACGCATGTTCATTCGCTCATCACTATTTTTAATACGCCAAACTTGAGCAAAACTTAAAAAGAAACGTTGATCTGGTGTAAATCCATCTATTTTGGTTGCATCTTGTCCTTGCTTTGTTTTTTTGAAAGCATCGAATGCAATATTAAGACCTCCAATATCCGCTAAATTTTCTCCTAATGTCAATTTTCCATTCACATGTTGTTTATCCAGTAAAGTAAAACCATCGTATAAGGCGGCTACCTGATTAGCTTTTGTCGTAAACTTAGTCGCATCTTCTGGAGTCCACCAATCTTTTAGATTTCCTTCTTTATCATATTGACGGCCTTGGTCATCAAAACCATGCGTCATTTCATGTCCGATTACAGCTCCTATAGCACCATAGTTGATTGCATCGTCCGCATTTGCATCAAAAAATGGAAACTGTAGTATTCCTGCAGGAAATACAATTTCATTATAAGGTGGGTTGTAGTATGCATTGACAGTAGGTGTTGTCATCAACCACTCAGTCTTGTCAACTGGTTTGCCCATTTTGTCGATCATTTCCTTATAAGCATGACGTGATGCAGCTTGTAAATTGGCATAATAAGTATCCTTATTGATTTCTACATCAGAATAATCTTTCCATTTATCTGGATATCCGATCTTTTTAGTAAAAGCTTGCAGTTTTTCGATCGCTTTTTTCTTGGTTTCAGGAGTCATCCAATCTAACTTTTCAATACGGTCACGATATGAGATTTCTAAATTATTAACTAACTCCAACATTCTTTTCTTAGCCTCAGGTTTAAAGTATTCTTCGGTAAACAATTTTCCAAGTACTTCTCCTAAGTTATCATCAACCGTACTGACCATAAGTTTCCAGCGTTCCTTTTGCTCTTTCTGTCCCTGCAAAGTTTTACCATACAGTTCAAACTGTGCATTACGGAAGTCTTTTGTCAATGCTGTTGCTGATGAATTCAACAGATCCGCCTTCAATTTAAGTTTCCATACTGGTAGCGGTTCAGATTTCAACAAATTATTTAGAGCAACATAAAACTTCGGTTGCTGTACCAATAAAGTATCTGTTTTAATTGCTAATCTGCCCAAGATATCATTCCAGTTCAGATTAGGTGTCTCCTTTTGAAAAGCTGCTACCGCAACTTTATTATAATTTTTAATCGGATCACGTAATTCAACTGGATTAAGATGAGATTTCGCAATTGCAGTTTCAATCTTAAGGACAGATTCTGCATCCGCTTTAGCTGTAGCCTGTTGACCGGCAAGCGTAAACAGCTTACTGAGATAATTCGTATAAGCTTCACGTATTTTCTTTGCCTTTTCATCCTGATCCAAATAATAACTTGATTCAGGAAGATTAAGTCCACCCTGTACAAAAGTAGCGGCATTTTTATTACTCATACGTTCATCGGCAGCGATATAAAATGAGAAAAGATCTCCCTCCCCCTCTTTAAAACCGTCGGCACTATAAGCAATCAGTTCTTCGATGGATTTTAAATCATCAATTTTCTTCAGCTGAGCCTGAATAGGTGAAATTCCAAGCTTTTCTATCGTAAGGGTATCCATTCCACTGGAATAGAAATCGCCAACCTTTTGTTGATCCGTACCTCTTTTACTATTGGACTGAGCGGCCTTATCTAAAATACCATGAAGCTTTTGTAAGTTCTCATCATTCAAGGTATAAAATGATCCCCAGCCAGACTCTGATGGAGGAATAACTGTTTTCTTCAACCATTGTCCATTGGCATACATAAAGAAGTTATCTCCTGGATGAACTGTCGTATCCATACCGGATACATCTAAAAATACAGTTCGATCTGCTTGTTTCTGATCCGAACTTTTATTGGATTGGCAACCAAATGCTAGAGCAGCAATCGGTAATATTGCCCATAATTTTTTATTGACCATAATTTTCTTATTTCAAACACCTTGAGTAAAGGTAGTTTTTTTATTAATGCGGAAATAACACATTTTAATAAAATTTGTTTTGGAAAATAGAATTATACTTCTATTTTTGCCAACAGACTACGGAGAGGTGTCAGAGTGGTCGATCGAGCACGCTTGGAAAGCGTGTGTACTTAACGGTACCGCGGGTTCGAATCCCGCCCTCTCCGCATCCTAACAAGGAAAACGTATCAAAACCCTACAAATTGTACAATTTGTAGGGTTTTTCTTTTACACGCCATATCGTTTTTTTAAATACTTCTCATTTCCAGCGAGACCCTAAAAGATGGTTAGCTAGGGTCTCGCTAAAATGAACTCTTAGATATAAAACAAACAAGGTCATTACGTGACCAGTCGTTGAATATCTTGACAGTTTATACTCAAAAGAGTAAATTGAATATTGAAATAAAACATCACACACTTACATGACAAAGTGAATAAGCATAACGAATGGTTTTATTTTTAGATAAAGTCTTCCTGTAGCATAGGTATCATTCCTACTTTTTTTGTAGATTGGTTTTGCTGAACCATTAGGAGCGAACATAATAATGTAAGATTAAAATGGACAAACTGACAATCATAATAAACGGAGACAATTTTTCTGATTTAGAAAGTTTCTATCATGAAGTCGACCAAGTCTTGACGAAAGATCTTGATTGGCAAACGGGGCATAATTTAGACGCGTTTAATGACCTACTTTGTGGCGGTTTTGGTGTTTACGATTATGCGACATCTGTAAAAATTGTTTGGACAAAATTTTCTAAAAGCAGAAGCGAATTAGGAGAGAAACTTACAGATACTTTATGTGCGATAATCGCATACCACGATCATATTGAATTTGAGACAAAAGACTAAGAAATAATTGTAGTATAAAGAATAAATGATGGGCGTGATTATCTATCGCTTAAAGCGTCTACATAGGTGACTAACGATAACACTCCCTCCCTAAACTACTAAAAAGCCCAGCTACAAAGCTGGGCTTTCTCATTTTTTACATGTATTTTTTTTGAAATTTAATGATGTAAAACGTACCGTAGAAAATTATTAATCAACCGAATATTTACCCAAAGCATTCGAAAATACATAAATACCAACCGAATATTTATTGCCTAAAAAGACCTCTTTTAAATTGATTATTTTTAAAGAATACATACATGGTGCATGGCCTTTGTTAATTATAAAATTTAAAAAAATGAAAAAATTAAATGGAATGAAGAGTTTCTCTTCTTTAGAAAACAAAAAATTAGACTTAGAAAATGTGGAAGGTGTTACTGGAGGTCGTCTATCTCAGGAACGTTTCACCCAAGTTTCTTCTAACTTTTTAAATGCAGACGGTGCTCAAGATTATGATATGTACATCGGTAGTAGATTTGTTGGAAGAGGATGGGATATGTCAGATTGTGACGTTTCTTGGTAAGAACTGAATCGATTCATCACATCGTGTACATCTAACATTATTCAAAAGAACATTGATTACCTGGCGAATATGTATGTTGCCCGAGTCCCATTGACTTACTGATTGATTTTAAAGAACACAAGCAATTGTACATTGAATTTGTTAATTATAAATTTTAAAAAAATGAAAAAATTAAATGGAATGAAGAGTTTCTCTTCTTTAGAAAACAAAAAACTAGACTTAGATAATTCTAATGCTGTGTTAGGTAGTTTGGCTGGTGGGCCTCAGTATATCAGATCTAATTTCTTAGATGAAAATGGATGTCAGGATGTAGATTACTATCATGGAGGTAAATGGCGTGCTAGATTTTATGATTGTTCAGGTTGTTAATATTTCAATTTTAAGGTTATGAAGAAATTAACTGGAATGAAGGATTTTTCTGCTTTGGAAAAGAAGAAAATCGATATAAATACGGTAGGCGGATTAGCCATGTCTGGTGGTGTTTATGAAATACGTTCAAACTTCGTCGATGCACATGGTTGCTCTGATGTAGATGTTTATGATGGAAATGGCGGTACATACCTGTCAAGAGTATGGATCAAAGATGGCCGATTTCCTCACCTAGATTAAACTAAATTTCAGTTTTAATCGAAATATATTTCTAAAACATAAGCTGCTTTTGTTTGCAAAAGCAGCTTATGTTTTTAAAAAGACTGTTATACTTAAAAATAATACACTACTCAAATTTATGATTTTAATCATCTCTAAAAACAATGAAATCACGACCACAACGGTCATAAAGTGGCTTATTGCTATGAAGAAGGAATTTATCCGTATTCATGAAAACGAGGTATTTGAAATCAAAACTGCAGAAAAAAGAATTCTTTTAAAAAGCACGCGAAATCAATTTTTTCTTGATGAAATAACTGCTGTATGGTATCGACGAGGATATATCGCATTTGATACATTAAAGTACGAGAATCAAGCTATAAATCGCTATATGTTTGAAGTGCAGCACTGGTTAACAGATTATGTAATCAAATCTTTGGAAGGAAAAAAACACATCAATAAGGAAAGTAATAGTCATGTTAACAAACTATTGGTTTTAGAAAAAGCAAAAGAAGTAGGATTGGATGTACCTCCTTATTTTTTGGCTGAAGATATGAAGGATGTTATCATCAATCAAACCATTGTGAAACCCATTTCTGGTACGCCGATAATAGATATGGTTCATGAAAATCAGAATGGCATTATGTACACATCGGTCATCGAGCAAAAGAAAGAATCCAATTTCTTTATTTCTTTTTTTCAAGATAAGATCGAAAAAGATTTCGAGATACGAAGTTTCTACTTAAATGGAAAAATTTATTCTACAGCCATTATATCACAAAATGATGAAAGAACAAAGATTGATCATAGAAGATACAACAGCAAAATTCCCAATAGAAATGTCCGGTATAACCTACCTCTGGAAGTAGAGCAAAAAATTACGGTATTGATGCAGGCATTAGATCTAAATTCAGGGTCTTTAGATTTTATTAAATCTGGCGATAAGTTTTATTTTTTAGAAATTAATGCCATTGGTCAATTTTTAGGAATGTCCAATGCCTGCAACTATGGATTAGAAAGAGAAATAGCAACATATCTATAATATGGAAGAAAAAGTAAAAGACCTGATTATAAAAGAAGAGAATAAGCTTCCTCTGACATTTGAATACATGGAATTGTATGATGGTAAAAGTTCGAATAATTTAGATTCCAGTTCAGGTTCATCGCTTTATCTAAAATGTTCAACGTATCAAACAGATTATTTGTTACGGACAAAACCATTTAAACGATTGACAAGACTGATATGAGATTTTTTAATTTGTACACTGACATCTTTATAACAAAGGGATATAATCGTATACTAATATCCGATTTAGGGAGAAATGTTTCCAAATTATATCCGTTAGAATTGTATGAGCTTATTGAAGAATTAAAATCGAGTTCCATTGAATCGGTACTTGACAATTATGATCCAGAATCCAAAATGATTGTCCAAGAATATCTCGATTATTTATTGGAAAAGGAATATGGTTTTATTACGGAAAACGATTGGGATAGAAATTTCCCCCCACTATCTTACGAGTACCATGACTATCAATTGGTTTCCAATTTATTCATAGAAATTGAAAAACTATCCGTACCAGAAACATTAATAAAATCTATAACCAATTTAAATATTAAACATGTGGTTGTTTTTTGCAGAAGTTCAGCATCTTCACAAGAGATCATCGATTTTGACCGTGCTTTTGAAAATACACCTTTAGAAGGTTTAGAAATATTTACAGCCTATTCTACTGCTCTTAACGAAGCTTTTCTTCAAGCTGTTCATGATCGAAGTCAGCGGATTTATCATCTTGTATTTTATCAATGTGAAAAAGTCCCTGTGCTATCGAATTCCAGTTTCAGATTTATGGTTGATTTTACTGAAGATGCACTATCTATTAATTCCTGCGGAAAAGTAAACACAGATTATTTCAATACAAATATGCCCAAAGTTCTAGAGGCTATAAATCATAATTCTTGCCTTCACAAAAAGATTGGAATCGATATAAATGGTAATATCAAGAACTGTCCAGCAATGCCACAATCTTTTGGTAACATAAAAGAGATGACTTTAGAAGAAGTATTACAGCAAAATTCGGTTCAGGAATATTGGCATCTGACAAAAGAAGAAATAATGGTTTGTAAAGATTGTGAATTTAGAAATGTATGCACCGATTGCAGGGCTTTTACAGAACGTTCCCAATACAATAAAAAAGGTTTGGATATTTCCAAACCCTTAAAATGTGGCTATGACCCCTATAGCAATGAATGGTCGGAATGGTCTATGAATCCGCTAAAACAACAAGCGATAACGTACTATGGTTTTGAACAATTGGCTCCGAAAAATTAAATATGGCAAAATTTCCATTCTATAAACAACCGGATTCCAAAGACTGTGGACCTACCTGTCTCCGCATTATCAGTAAATATTACGGAAAAATATTACCCCTCCAGATGCTCCGTGATTTGTCCGAGACAACACGCGAAGGATCAAGTCTTTTGGGATTAAGTAAAGCTGCCGAATCTATAGGATTTAAAACACTTTCTGTAAAAATAGATTTCAAGACACTTGTTGAAGACGCACCACTTCCCTGTGTAGTGTTTTGGATGAAACAACATTACGTTGTTGTCTATAAAATTCAAAAAAAACGTCAGGGTTACCGAATCTATATTTCAGATCCAAGTTACGGCTTAATTAGCTATTCAGAAGAAGAATTTCTACAGAACTGGATAGGAAAAGGTGCTACCGATACAACAGAAGAAGGTATTGTACTCGTTCTAGAAACAACAGCACGTTTTGATCAACAAGAAGACATTTCAGACAGATCCTTTTCTATCAAAAACTATCTGAAACATTATTTTTTTAAATATAAATCCTTTATTATTCAATTGGCTTTAGGGTTGATAGGAGGAAGTTTACTGTCCTTGGTTTTTCCGTTTCTGACACAAAGTATCGTTGATATAGGGATTCAGAATCAAGATTTAAATTTTATCTATTTAGTGTTATTTGCCCAAATTATGCTTTATATTGGACAAATGGGCATAGAAGTGATCCGAGGATGGATTTTACTGCACCTATCATCACGCATCAATATATCTATTGTATCTGATTTCTTCATTAAATTGATGCGTTTGCCTATTAGCTTTTTTGATTCAAGGGTAACGGCCGATATCATGCAACGAATCGCTGATCATGGTCGAATCGAACAATTACTTACCAACAACTCTCTACAGACACTCTTTTCATTGATCAATTTTTTGGTTTTTGGTGTTGTTCTTCTATTTTACAGCTATAAGCTTTTTATTATTTATCTGGTAGGTGCTGTTCTTTATTTCTTTTGGATCGCATTTTTTTTAAAGAAGAGAAGAGAATTAGATTACAAACAGTTCTCCCAGCTAGCAGAAGAACAAGGCCAGGTCATGGAATTGATCAATGGTATGCAAGAAATCAAAATGAATAATGCCGAAACCAATAAACGTTGGCAATGGGAAGGTATTCAGATTAAAGTTTTCAGAATTAAAATTAGAGCACTTAAGCTTGAACAGATACAGACTATAGGTGGAAATATTATCAATCAACTTAAAGATGTATTCATCAGTTTTATCGCGGCAAGCCTGGTGGTAGAAGGTCAATTGACATTAGGAATGATGCTTTCTGTGCAATACATCATAGGACAGCTAAATAGTCCATTAATCCAATTTATGAACTTCATCAGACAAACGCAGGATGCTAAAATTGCACTGGAGCGATTGAATGAAATCCACGGAAAGGACGATGAGGAAAGTCTGGATAATAACTATGCGTCTGAAATTCCAGAACAAAATATTTCAGTAACGAACTTAACATTTCGCTATAAAGGATCAACTCATGCTGTATTTGAAAATTTGAATCTATTGATTCCCTATGAAAAAACGACCGCTATTGTAGGCGCCAGTGGATCTGGGAAAACGACTTTAATGAAACTTTTAACAAAGTTTTACGATGCAGATGAAGGCGAAATTAAGATTGGGAAGACCGACATACGCCATATCGCCCCCAGTATGTGGCGTGCATCCTGTGGCGTTGTTATGCAGGATGGTTACATTTTCAATGAAAGTATAGCAAATAATATTGCAATGGGTAATATTAGTGTAGATAAGCAAAAATTAAAGCACGCGGTAGAAATCGCACATATAAAAGATTTTATTGAATCATTGCCAGTAAGTTACAATACAAAAATTGGCTATGAAGGATTAGGTATCAGCGGGGGGCAACGCCAACGGATGTTAATAGCGCGTGCAGTCTATAAATCTCCACAATATGTATTTTTCGACGAAGCAACTTCTGCCCTTGACGCAAATACAGAAAAAGTTATAACAGATAATTTGAATCAGTTCCTAAAAGGGCGAACGGCAGTGATTATCGCACATCGCTTATCTACTGTAAAAAATGCAAACAAAATAATCGTACTAGATAAAGGTAAAGTGGTCGAGGAAGGCACCCATGAACAGCTTGTATCCTTAAAAGGAGAATATTATCGATTAGTAAAAAATCAATTAGAACTTGGCAACTAAAGACAACATATTGGACAATATCAATCTGCGTTCAGAGCAGGTACAGGAGGTTTTAGAAACACCGCCAAATTGGCTTATCCGTTGGGGAAGTCTAGTGATGTTAGGTATAATACTTTTATTTTTTTTACTGGCATGCATTATTAAATATCCAGAATTCATTTCATCTACTATTATTATATCATCTCAAAATCCACCAGAGAAAATTGAGGTTAGGATCGATTCACGGATTGAAAAGTTGATCGCAAAAGATCAAAAAACAGTAAAAAAAGGAGACTTACTGATGGTTTTGGAGTCGTCAGCCGATGATCAAGATATATATCAATTAAAGAAGATTCTCGATTCTCTATCGACGAAACAACTTAGTAAATTTCCATTACAACTTGTTTCCAGCTTTAGATTGGGTGAAGTACAGGAAGATTACAATGCCTTTGCCAAGGCGCTGGAGGAAGAGATATTATTTACCAATCTACAGCCTTATGCTGCAGAAGAGGTAACGGCCCTTAAAGGTATTACAGATTATAAAGAACGTGTTGCAAATCTTAGGCAACAACATATATTAGAATCAAGTAAGTTACAATTGACCGAAAAAAACTACAAGCGTTCCGAATCATTACATCGTGAAGGTGTGATAGCTGCTCTAGAACTTGAAAATGAAAAAGTAAAATTATTGGAAGCGCAAAGGAATTTCAAAAATACAGAAATATCAATTGCGCAATTGGAAGAAACTATTTTAAACTTTAAAAAAATAAAATCAGGTGCAGATGTAAATATTGTTAAAGAAAAAACTTCCTATTCATCTGCTTCTATCTTATTACTTGAAAAGCTCAAAAAAGCACTACGACAATGGGAAAAAACTTATCTCGTCTATGCTTCTATAGATGGAACATTAAGTTATCTCCAATTTTTAGGAGAGAAACAATTTGTGAAAGCGGGCAGTACCCTGCTCAGTATACTGCCAAACAATAGACAGATAACAATAGGACAAATGCATATAGGAGCTCAGAATCAAGGTAAAATAAAAATAAATCAAAAGGTATTGATCAAGCTTGATAATTATAAGTACCAGGAATATGGTATAGTACAAGGGAAAATCAAATCCATTGCTTTAGTTCAAGATAAAGACAGTAAATACTATATAGAAGTAGCACTGCCCAATGGATTACAGACTTCTTATCATAAAACAATTGTATTTGACAAGGAATTGAGCGGAACGGCTGATATTGTTACAGAAGAATTAACACTTGCTGAAAGAATATTGAGTCAATTAAGGAGTTTACTTAGATATCAAGATAATTAATGATTGTGTTATTTCGATATATATTACTAACGCTTGGCATCACATGCATTACAGGCAAAGTTTTGTTCGCACAACAGACTTTTGACTTACACCAATGCATTGCCGTTGCACTTGAAAAGAATATCACTTTAGACAAAGCGAAATTAGTTCTTGAAGACAAAAATCTAGATATAAAAAATTACAAAAATGAACGTCTACCTAATCTAAATGGATTTACAAATTTATACAACAATTTTGGACAATCTCAAGATATTTTTGGTAACAATGCACGAAATGACAACTTCAACAGTACATTAGGTTTATCTTCCTCCTATTCGATCTTAAACAATGGCAAACTGAAAAATTTCATTAAGAAATCAGAGAGAGAAATGGAAGCAAGCGGACAAGACTTAGCTTTACTCAAAAGAGAAATAACACTAAAAACTATCCAGGCTTACCTAAACGTATTGTTGCAAAAAGAGATCTGCAAATCAGTAGATACAGCTCTATTTTTTGCAGAGAGCCAACTTTTAAAAGTACAAAAGTCAACTGACCTCGGAGCCACTTCGCTTACTATATTATACGAAGCAAAGGCTAATTATGAACGTGAGAACGAAAAAAATAGACAGGCGCACTACACTATAGATAAAGCTATATTGGAACTTAAACAAATAATGGCTATTGAACCAGATCAAAATTTTGAAATTAATACGGAAACTAAGGCTTTTTCACCGTTACATCAATCAAGTTCTGAATCTTCGGATTTATACAGTTCCTATTTAAAACAACACCCTGGATTAAAAAAATATGCATTGTTAAGTGAGGCACTTCAATTTGATCAAAAAGCTATAAAAGCCCAGCTTTACCCCACGATTGATGCGAGTCTGACATTGGGTAGTTTTTATTTCAACAATTTAACTACAGGTTTTGGAAGACTTCCTTTATTTAATCAGCTTCAAAATAATTTTTCTCAACAGATAGGTCTGACCATCAATGTACCAATATTCAACAAAAATACGGTTAAGACAGCTGTTCAAAAGAATAAGATTCAACAGGCTGAAAATGCAAAACAAATACAATTAGAACAGCTTACTATCAAGCAGGAGCTAACAAAACAATTACTTGATCTGGATAATTATCAAAAACAATATAAACTAGCAACTAATGTTCTGGAAGTCACTAAAAAGGCTTTTGATTTAAGTTTAAAAAGTTACGAGGCAGGTAGAATCAGTATATACGACTTAAATACATCGCGTTCGAACCTGCTCACGACAGAGAGTGAGCTGATTCAAACTAAATACAATATGCTATTTACACAAATTTTAATCCATTATCTAAGTACAGGTGACATTAAATTTTAAACCTGTTCAAAAAATAAAATTATCCCAATCCTTCGATAAACTGCATAATCATTTCTCGCTTTCGATTTGAAATAGGAATCATCCTGCCATCCTTCATTTCCAGTTGCCCGTCTTTAAAATACTTATGGATATAATGGGAATTAATAAGATAAGATTGGTGACAACGTATAAACTGTTCTTGAGGCAACATCGCTTCAAAATGCTTTATTACTTTAGAAACCATTAAATTGACCCCATCTTTTAAATGAAAAGTAGTATATCCTTTATCACTAAAACAGTATAAAATATCCTCTACATCAACAATCTGTGTAAATTCAAAGGTTCGAAGTGCTATTTTTTTTGGAGTAGCCGGATGTTTAAGATGACTTTCTGCAATCTTGAGCTGTAATTGGTTTAGCGTAAATTCTGTCGTCTTTTTATAGCATTGTTCAATCTTCTCCATGAGTAAACTTGGATCGATCGGTTTTGTCAGATAACCAATAGCGCCAAGATTAAGCGCTTCAATAGCATATTGGTTAAAAGCAGTTATAAATATAATATTAGCATCTAAATTAAGATTGGCTAATAATGCTAAGCTGAGACCATCTTTTAACTGTATATCTGATAAGATAAGGTCCGGTAATTCTCTCGGAATTTCGATCTCGGCCTTTTTGATATTAGACGAGCTTCCAACCATCCGCACATAGGGTATTTCATCCAAAATGGATTGGATATAACGAAGTATATTCGCCTCGTCTTCGAGTACATAAATCTTTAACATAATCTAATCAAAATTCAGAGTTAATGGGAAATATATTTCAACTTGATAACCTGTTCCGTCCTGTTTAAAATTCGGATGTTTCCGCATACCTGCAACATGCTTATCCTTTCCAAATAGCAGTTCAATACGCTCCTCGGTTATTACCTGAGATAAAGATTCTTTCTTTTTATTTATCTGTGAGTTTTCCGCCACTCCCACTCCATTATCAGTAATCTCAATATGTAGCGTACCTTTAGTTTGGTAAAACCTAACTTGTAGACAACCTTTATCCTCCAGGCTCATAAGACCATGTTCTATCGCATTTTCTAAAAAGGGCTGGACTAACATCGGAGGAATAAGTGTATTATCTAAGTCTAAATCGCCTGTTTCGACATGATATTCAAAAGAGTGATTAAAACGCATTTGTTGAAGATTGACGTAGTTATTAAGACTATCTATTTCTTTTTCTAACGGTATAAAATCTTTTCTATTTAACTCTAACATATCGCGGATAACTTTTGTTAGTGTAACCAAATACTTATTTGCTTCCAATTTTTTATCGGTACTGATCAAGCCCTGCAAGTTGGCAATAGAATTATATATAAAATGAGGATTTAGCTGATTTTGTCTATTTTTTTGTTCTAAGACAAGTTGTTTATGTTGTAATAATAATTTATCATGTTCAGCCTTGAAGAGTTTTTGTTTGTAGGAGCTGAAAACAAAAAAGACAATAAAAATCGTCAATATGATGAAAATTATAAAGGTCCATCGCTGTTGGGTAATAAATTTACTGTTTAAATCATTATTTTCCTGAAGAGATCGAATTGCTTCATCTTTCTTCTGAGCATCATAACGTGCAGTAATGTCAGCTATCGCTGTCTTTTGCATCACCTCAGTGGCCTGTAGATATGCTTCATATTGTTTTCTACCATACAGGTAAGCCTGTTTATAATCACCCTTTTTTTCATAAGATTTGCTTAAGATATCCAATACCGAAGTCATATCTTTGGTTTCCTTTTTGTTTTTACGAGCGATTTCCATCCCCCTCTTTACATATAGAATAGCCGAATCAGGTTGATTGTTAGCAAGGAATAGGTCGGCAAAATTATTGTACTGTTTTAACGCCGTATTCTCTTTCGTTTTGGTGAGATAGTTAAAATATATCCTATGTCGATCAACAGCTTCTTTTGTCTTCCCCTGTTTTTTCAGCCATTGTGATTCAAAGTCAATCGAACGCATTAAGGCCAATGTATCATCCAATTCTCTAGCCAATGCTTGACAGCTATCCAGATATGTCTCAGCCCCAGGAGTTCCATCAAGATCTAAGGAGATCATAAAACGAATATCATAGTACATTTGAAGGAAGCGTGCAGATGTTGCATAGGGATGATTTTGTCTGAACAATTTAATATACCGTAAAGAATTCTCGGAGTCCTGATTAGTATAAAAAATCATGGCCAACATGTTGTCATATAAAAATAAGAATACAGACTTAGATTTCTCCACCAGACTTCTCGTATTCATAAGCTCCTTAGTCACTTCTGAGCTATTAATATCTGTATGGTCGGCTTTACTTTTTAAGAGTACATATTTCTTTAAAGCCCACTCATCCACCTGCTTAGGTAATATATATATGTTATTCACACTATTTATCAGTGAATCATCTTTGAAACCAAAGGGTAAATTAAGTGCTTTGAGTGCCCAATAATAAATATTCTTCTTAAAATTGGCTGATTTTTCATACTCGACAAATAGACTATCTCTGATCCGATTATTATCCTGTGTTGAATTTATAATCGAACTTAACAAATGATGCTTTGCAACACTGTCCAAAGTCAAACCTGCATGTTTAGAAATTGTTGGCTTCTGACTGGAGTCACAGCTTACAAATATGGTTAAAAAATAAATGCAGAAAATTATGCTCCAAATTCTATTCAATTTCAGCAAGCGACCAATTTTTAGACAATATTCTTTCATCCCTATAAAAATCATTTTTTAAAACAACTAATATAAACCATTTTCAATATTCGCTATAGTTCAACCAATATTCGAAACGATCTTGTCGATATTTAAAGAACAAGATTGTCCGAAACTTATACTATATGTAAAAATAAATAAGGTTACAGAAGTGCCGACTTCAATTAGTTTGTTTCAAATATATTTAAAAAATGGAACTAGTCAGGGGCTCTCAATTCAATTATATAAATAGTCAAATAAAAATGCTAAAATTATTTTAAAAAAAATCCGCCGGTTTACCATATTACATAAAATCAAAACCCTATAAATCAGAAAATTTATAGGGTTTTGATTTTTATTTTAAATTACGATTTTCTATCTAGTACCTATTTTGGTTGGTTAAACATGTACCGAGCGATCTTCCATTTGTTATTTTCTTTTTTCATTAAAAAAAACTCTCGATTTAACTCGTTAGATTTTTGTCCACTAGCACGGATCAATTGACTTCCGTTTGATTGAGTTCGAACAAATACTACATTATCTTCAAGTATAACTGCTTCCTCCATTTTAAAGGATACATTAAGCAGGATTGCTTTAAAAACATTTTGATAAGCTATTGTAAGTTCATGTGTTCCTGTTGCTGTGGGCAACCCTGTTGGCATAAATATACCGTCAGCCGTGTATTGACCGACGGCCTGCTCGACATTTGATTTATTCAGGGCTTCAAAATAAATAGTCAAAGCATCTTCGATTTCCGCTTTTATTGTTTGTTTATTCATTACTGTTGAATTTTCAAGTTTAGAAATATGTGCATCATCATTCCGCTGATTTGTTTCATTTTGGCAGGCTAATAACATAAAAAAAAACACTGCCGCCACCATGGCCTTTATCATATGATTTTAGATTTTATGTTGACCAATAATATCCTTTGCTTCATCAAGTACCACTGTTTTTCCCAGTGCTCCGAACTCATGAAGATCGCCAAATACTTCTATGCGAATAGATTGATTGATACCTCCAATATGAAGAGGTTCAAAACCACTGGCTTTGATTAATTCTTCAACAAATTGATTACTATTAGTATTATCCGATGCATAAAATAACACTTTATTTTGAGGGGTAACGAAAGCCTCTTCTGATAATGAATGTACACCTAGAGTTCCAAATGCTTTAACAAAACTGGTTTCTTTAGGTACCAAAGCTAATAGAGTCTGACCTGCAGAATCATGTTGATCAATAATTTTTCTAAAACCTCCATTGCCATCTGGAGCAATTGGATTTGAAACATCTACAATAATTTTTCCTTTTAGCTCCGTCGCATACTGCACCAAAAATTCTTTAATATTATCAAAGTAAATCGCTGGAATGATTACATCAGCTTTATGAATCGCATCGGATATCTCCTCTGCAGTGGCAAGATTTCCAAATTTGTCCGCCAGATTGCTTGCCTTCTCAAATGCTCTAGAGGAAAGGATAACCGGGTGATTTCCTTTCACAAGATTAGTGGCTATGGCTTTACCAATATTACTCAAACCAATAACGGCTACTTTTACTTGTTGATTTACTGTATTCATCGTTTTATATGTTAAAAATTTGTTTGTCATTATTGACAATACAAAATTGCGATGAATAGTCAACCTACACCTATAAGCTATAATAAGAAATACCCTTAATCTAGTTTAAGAGTATAGTTATTTTCTAAATCTATCGTTCTTTATTTTACTCAAAAATTCTGCAGTTATACCTAAATAAGAGGCAATTTGTGTATTAGGTAGCCTATTTGCTAAATTGGGATATTGATTAATAAAACTTTCGTACCTATCAATAGCGGTAGAACTAAACATTTGTAATAATCGATTTTGAAGTTCAATATATTTATTTTCAATAATCACACGGAAATTACGGTCAAACTTTGGATAATTAGTGTATAAATACCATAAATCACCTTTGGAAATCTGTAATACTACTGAAGGTTCTATTGCTTCTATATATAACTGCGAAGGAGTTTCACGATGTAAACTACCTATGTCCGAAATCCAATCGTCTTCAGCTGCGAAGACAAGATTATGTTCAGCCCCCTTATCATCTATACCGTACATTTTAAAACAACCACTCTGTATGTAGGTAAAAGACTTACATACATCCCCTTGGTGTAAAAGAAACTGTCTTCTTTTTATAGTTCTCTTCGTAATATGGTTTGTTAAAACCGCGATCTCCTCGCTATCAAGGGGCAGATACTGGTTAAAGTGGTTTATAATATGATCCATATCAATTCTTTTTTCTAAACAATCTTCTAAAGATACAAAATGAGAATGCCATGAATATAATGATGGATTTAATATTTCTAAATAAAGCCGCGTTTATAGTTTTGATAAATACGCTATATTTTCAAAATCAAAACACATATGCTATAACATTCATCCTAATTTTTAAACAAGGAATATACTAATAAAGTTAACAACTTTAAGATCTGAGTACATGGAGTGATGATGTGAAAAAAAGTCATAAACTAATGCTTTACCATATAAAACAATCCGAAATAATTATTTTTTTCCTTTTAATAAAGCAACAACAGCAATTACTAACATTTTTCTTATATTAGGGAAAATAGTACGTATCAAGGTATCCTTACTAACATTTAACTTTTCTTTATGAAAGCTTTAATTATAATCGATGTACAGTATGATTTTTTACCAGGAGGTGCTTTAGCTGTTAATCATGGTGATGAAATCGTACACACAATTAACGAGCTACAGACACAGTATGATCTTGTGGTAGCCACACAAGATTGGCATCCAAGGGGGCACAAAAGTTTTTATACCTCGCATCCTGGCAAAGAGCCATTTGAAGAAATAATGTTAAATGGATTAGATCAGGTACTTTGGCCAGAGCATTGCATACAAGGAACTAAAGGCGCTGAATTCGTCTCTGGACTTTCAACAAATGCAATTGAAGCTATTTTTAGAAAAGGAATGGATAAAGAAATTGATAGCTATAGTGGTTTTTTTGATAATGGTAGAAAAAAATCTACAGGAATGGGTGATTATCTTAAAGGTAGAGGTGTTACAGAAGTAGCTGTCTGTGGAGTGGCTGCTGATTACTGCGTATATTACACTGCAAACGATGCTTTAGATTTAGGTTTTAAATCGAGTATTATAGCGGGTGCATCTAAACCAATAGATCTGGAAAGATACGATCGTGTGAAAAAAGACTTTATATCGAAGGGCGGTACAATCATATGACCAGCTGACAAATCTAAACATAATATTTACAGTAATTATAAATTAGGCCCAATAGCGAAGTTGGGCTTTTTTTATGATCACGAATGGAGAAGGCTTAATTTCAGGTTTATGTATTCGTTATCAAATTGATTGTTGGTATATGATAAAGAACACCAATAGTAATGGCAGGCCATTTCCTTCTTTTCCCCCTTTTCATAAAGAAATGCTAAAGAGCTATAAAATGGAAATTTAAGAAAGTCATTTAACATAGGTTCCAAATCAAACATTTTCTCAATCAATGGAGTTATTGGCAAGTAATTACTCTCAGCAATAACCCTATTTATTTTTACTGCTATAGCATTAGGCTCTAAAAATTCTAATTGAGAATACAAGGTAGATATCAATCTCCAATCTGTTTTTTCATAATTAGGTGAAGAACAATGCACTGAAGCAATTAAAGCCTCTAAATGATATTTATTCAGCCTATTTTTACTTAAATCTATTTTATTAAGATAAGCATATCCCTCGCTTATTAAATTTTTATCCCAAAGCGTCCGATTTTGAAATTGAATAGATATCCATCCATTTTCTTGAATCCTTGCAGGAAATCGAGAAACATGAAAGAAAAATAAAGCTAAAAGAGCATTTAATTCACAATGATCCTCCTGATATTTTTTGACTAAAACACTTAGACGAATCGCTTCAAAACATAAATCCTTTTTTATTGATTCTCGTTTTTGAGCAGATTTGAAGCCTTCATTAAACATCAAATACAATACATGAAGCAGATGGGGCATCTCATTATGCAAGCTTTCGAATTCACATTTCTCATATTGAATAGCAATTTTTTTTATTAAAACCTGACTTCGTAAGATGATCTTTTTAATAGTTTCAACGGGTAACATCATGGCTCTTGATATTTCAGAATAGCCAAATCCACATAAATAAAACAAAGATATAATCAACTTATTTCTGTCAGAGACATTGATTTTAGAAAAGAAGATCAACAATTGAAGTAAACTATCTTCGGCTTCATGTGACGCAATTGATTCTTCTTCCTCGTACGAAATTCGATTAAGAATCTTGCTTCCAACCGAATCTCGATTGATTTTATTGATTAATTTATTTTGAGAAACATAAATTAACCATCCGAAACAATTTTTGGGAGTTCCTTTATATCTCCATTCACTTAGGGCAATTTCAAATGCTTCCTGAACTGCATCAACAATATTATCGATCTGCTGATATCCAAATTTTGCAGACAAAAACGAAATCATCTTTCCATGGTATTCCCTGAAAAGATGATCTGTTAATTTGTCAATGTCCTTATTGCTCATCGGTAATGATAATCTCCCGTATTTCTAAAGTTGCACCATTCTTTAAATCAGGACAACTTTTAGCAAGCTGTGTTGCTTCTTCCAAACTTTTCACACTTAATTTGTAGTAACCGCTAACACATTCTTTTGTCTCGATGTATGGACCATCTGAAATCATATCCTTCTTTAATGTAACTCCATTAGCTTCTAGTGGATTTCCTTCTAGAAAATGTCGATTTGCAACCAGTTCCTCTACCCAATTGATATGTTCCTGAATATCAGCCTGCATATCTTCTACCGATAGGTTGCCATAAGTCGAAGACTCACGAATCAACAATAAAAACTCTTTCATCTTTTCTTAATTAAGGTTAATAAATATACTATTTATTTTAATGACAAATGAGGATCGTAATTCGGGACATTTTTTTTCAAATCGTATTCAAGAAATTTATAATCACATGAATAGATGCAATTTAACGTAATATAAGGTACTAAAAAATAGTGATTAATGTATATGATCGCGATTAGATATATACTTTTTCCTTGTCAATAAAATCAGAAGACAAAACTTAACGTCTGCCTTTAAGATTTCAAGAACATTCTCTTAAATAAATTATGCAATTAAATATACTGCATTCAAAGGCAATTCATCAAGTTGATTTATCTCCGACTGTTTAACAAATCCCTTACTTTCAAAAAGTCTGATAAAGGGATTTCGAATATACTCGTGGATCCATACCGCTTCATATGGCCTGCAGACGGATAAACTTTTTTCCAGTAATGCTTCTTCTACACCCAGATTAAAATATTTTTTTAAGATCCCAAAATTGGCAATACGGATAGCCCGTTTACGGTCTAAACTCGAAGGTCTAACGCCCTTTGACGTAATTTGGACAAATCCTGCCGGTATATTATCGACGTATGCGATGAGCCATTGATTTGACATGCTATTTAATTCTTCAACCAAATTGCTATCACTAAAATTTTCATGTATATATTTCTCTACGAACGAAAGCTCTAGATGTTTTGAAAACTTTTCTATCGCTATCGCATGCGTTAATGTTAAAAGAGCTGCCAATCCTTCTTCTGTAGCTATAGTAAATTTGATTATTATTTTCATACTGATATCATAAATGTGTGTGCACAAATGTATAAGTCTTTCAAAAGAATAAAGAGAACAGCTTATGCAACATGAAGCAGTACAGTTGTTATCGCATTAGTTGACCAGCAAGCATAATCGCTTCTATCTTCTTAACAGAAAATTTGTCTGCAAATACTACTCGAAAGTAATTTGCGAACGCCCCCGAAAATGAAAAAGTATACCCAGGAGTAAATCTCACTCCTATTTGCTCACATTGTCTGTAAAATTTAAGCATGTCTGTCCCGTCAGGCATCTTTACCCAAATATTATAGCCTCCTGCTGGCATTAAAATAGAAGTACTGTCCGGAAAATTAGCAGAAAGCAAGTGTACAGTACTATAGGCATTCTTAGCCAATTGCATTCTAAAGGAACGTATATGACGATCGTAACTACTTCCTGTCATCAGTTTGTTTAGCGTCTCCTGATATAAAGGAGAAACGGTACTTCCCAATGAAAATTTAATCTGCTCTGCCCGTTGCATAAATTTTCCAGCCGCCAACCAACCTAGTCTTATACCGGGGGCCAACGTTTTCGAATAGGACGAATAAGTAAGAACAAGACCACTTACATCAAAACTTCTCAAAGTAGTCGGTCGCTGTCCATGAAAATTCAGATCACCATAAATATCATTTTCAATAAGCGCAACATTATAGTATTGTGCTACAGTAACTAAGGCTAGCTTTTGTTCATCTGACATTAATATCCCTGTCGGGTTATGAAAATTTGAAGTTACAATCGCCGCTTTAACCGGATTGTGAAGGCATGCCTCTCTGAAAAAATTAATATCAAATCCCAAAACCGGATTTACAGAAATCTCGATAACTTTCAGGTTCAATACCCTTATTACTTCAAGTACCGAAAATACACAGGGACTTTCCACTGCTACAACATCGCCCGAAGAACAAACTGTAGCCAGAGCAATATATAAAGCCTGCAATGCACCATCTGTAATAATTAGCTCATCCATATGAATAACAGTACGATAAGCTGCCGCACGTGTGATAATATGTTCTTTTAACTCAACAGAACCATTTGAAGGATAATACCGAAGCAGACCTGCCCCCTGCTCCCGGATCACCTGTTGCATTGTCCGCAACACTAACTTTTGTGGCACAAGCAAATCTCCAGGAGCAGCTACATTAAACTCAGAAAATGTCTTTCCTGCTCCCGCAGAAGTTGTAAGTCCAAGATGATCCTTAAATATAGCATCCCTAATGACTGGAATACGGTCACTTTTTAACTCTTCTACATTTTTTTTTGTTTGATAACTTACATAATAACCCGATTTAGGAATACTTTCCACTAAACCATGAATCATCAGATATTCGTACCCATTTTGTATTGTACTGACACTGATCTTAAACTGTTCTTTCAACTCACGAACGGAAGGCAGTTTATGACCTGGCTTGAAAATACCATCTTTGATATTTTTTTCTATAGTACTGGTAAATAGTTCGAATTTATACGCCTTCATATCTGTACTGGTAAGTTTTACAAAATCTACACCTATATCGCAAATCTAAGTAATTTACCTTTGAGAAAAAAAATACTATGTCCCCTAATAATTTCATAAGTAGTCCAGTAGATCTACGCAATTTATCCTTTTCCTCTTTACAAGTTGTATGCGAAGACTTACGATCGTTTATTATCGATCATGTTGCCGTAAACGGAGGTCATTTCAGTTCTAGTTTAGGTGTTGTTGAACTTACTGTGGCCTTACATTATGTTTTTAATACGCCTATAGACAAACTGATCTGGGATGTAGGACATCAAGCTTATCCTCATAAATTACTCACAGGAAGAAGAAAATCTTTTTACTCTAACCGATTACTAGGAGGTATAAGCGGTTTCCCCTGTAGGGACGAAAGCGAATTTGATGCATTTGGAACTGGTCATTCTTCTACCTCCATTTCGGCCATCCTAGGTATGGCTATCGCAGCCAAATATCGCGGAGAACTCAACCGGCAGCATATTGCTGTTATTGGAGATGGGGCGATGACAGCAGGACAAGCCTTTGAAGCAATGAACAATGCGGGATATGAACAACCAAACATGCTTATTATACTCAATGATAATAATATGTCTATCGATAGCAATACCGGTGCACTGCAAAATTATTTGACAGATCTCACGACCGCTAAATATTACAATACCTTAAAGTTACATCTCAAAAATCTCCTTTCATCAGAAAATTCATCCACAAAATGGGCGTCAGATACGCTGCGAAAATTTGATAAAATCATTAAGGGAGGATTTATGCAGTATAGTAATCTTTTCGAAGCATTAAACATACGATATTTTGGTCCTGTAGATGGACATGATCTAAAAAAAATGATTAGTTTGTTCGAAAAACTAAAGCACATACCAGGACCAAAATTACTTCATTGTGTTACTGTCAAAGGAAAGGGATTTGCTCCCGCTCTGGCCGATCCTAAAAAATGGCATGCTCCAGGAACTTTTAATAAATCAACGGGAGCGAAGTTGAGTACAGTTAATCGCAGTCTCACTTTTCAGGAGGTTTTTGGAAATACGCTACTTACACTAGCAAAAACCAATGACCGCATCATAGCAGTCAGTCCAGCCATGTTATCGGGTAGCTCGTTATCGAAGATGAAATCAGAAATGCCTGACCGAGTTTTTGATGTCGGTATTGCCGAACAACATTCCGTTACTTTTTGTGCTGGACTTGCCGCTGACGGCATGTTGCCATTTTGCGCAATATATTCAACATTCCTACAGCGCGCCTACGATCAGCTCATACATGATGTCGCTTTGCAAAAGTTACCTGTTGTGTTCTGCATAGATCGTGCAGGTATTGTTGGCACAGATGGGCCAACACATCACGGCGCATTTGACATTTCCTTTCTTAGATGTATACCCAACATAACAGGCGCATCTCCCATGGATTTGGATGATTTTAAAAATCTGCTTTTCACAGCACAATGCGATACGTTAAATGGTCCTTTCGCGATACGCTATCCAAAAAGCGTAGGCTCTGGTGAGCTCAAAAGTAAGTTTTGCAAAATACCTCTCGGAAAGGGACGAAAAATCAAATCTGGAAAAAGAATAGCCATATTATCGCTCGGTCCGATAGGTCAATTTGCAGTAGAAGCCTGTCAAGAACTTTTGGATGATCACATTGATGTAGCCCATTACGACCTCCGGTTCTTTAAACCTATTGATGAAACATTACTGCACGATGTCTTTAGTCAATTTTCAGTCGTGATTACTATAGAAGATGGTAGTATCATAGGCGGGATAGGTAGTGCAGTAATGGAATTTATGGTAGATAATGGATATCATTCCATTTTAAAACGTCTGGGGTTACCTGATACATTTGCGACACAGGGAACCCAAAATCAACTTCATGCATTATACGGATATGATAAGAAAGCTATAATTTCTTTGATTAGATCACTACACCATGAACCAAATAAAGAGAACATCTCTTAAAAAAAACAATTAGTTATATAAATATGCTGCGCTTGTATCTTGATTTAAGCAAATAAAACAAGCTCTGAAATAGAGCTTGTTTTTAAATATCAGAACTATCAAAAATAGCCAACCTATTCAAGTTTATATTACCAAAGTTTGTATGCTACACCAAGTGTTAGATACATATTATGCAAATTATATCCTACTCCACGGAAAGATGAAGGGAAAACTGGATTTAAGCCTAATTGTCCTGTCAGATCTGCCACCCAACGTTGACCAAAATGCCTTGAAACTCCTAAATGAGCTCCAATATCAAAGGATCTCACCTCTCTTGAAAAGTCAAAATCAGCACTTTCAATCAATACTTTTTCACCTAATGAATTACCTTTTCTAATATAACCATCTGATACAGTTCCTTTGAATTCAGCCGATAATAAACAAGCGAAATACATCCCTAATTTAAAATCCCATTCTCCCTGACGGTAACCTGCAAAAACAGGTAGCGTTAAATACACATTTCGGGATGTCGTGGCGTTTGTTCCTGTAAAATCTCCTTCAAAAGAGCCTTTTTCACCATTACCATTATCCACAGAAATAATAGTATGAAAGTACTGGACACTGTCAGTTACTTTCATTCCTTTAACATCTACGCTTAATCCAGTACCTACAAACCACTTTGATGAAAGATCATATGTAGCCTGATAGCCAAAAGAAGGTGAAAATATCGGTGCATAACTATTGATCTGACGAATGGTATTAGGAAAAGAAAAAGGAGCCGTAGCACCAATATTATAACCTAATGTAATTGAATGCTTAATCTGATCAAATAAAAACTTTCGCTTTATGTCTTGTGCGTACGAGATATTTGATCCCACCAATAGACAACAATAAAGGGATAACGTTATATATTTCTTCATAATAAAGGTACGATTCTTAAACTATCTACCACTAATCGCGATCCTATCGCTCCTCTATATTGATCCCCTTCAGCACTGGACGAGGTAACAATGGTCATCATCAAATTTTTACCAATACTAGCATCCTGTTTATATACAAAAGGAATATCAAAACGTGTAAAATTGGTTTTATCAGAGCCATCCTGAAGATCCGCACGCGCAATTATCCGGTCCGAATTCATAATATTAGTCGCATTAAGTCTATCCGGACCGTTAAACAAAACGGCATAGATACTACATTTGTCTTTCACTCCTGGCTGAACCTGACCTGCCTTATTTATAAAATCAGGTCCTGCACTATATTTATAATAACCTGTGAAAGATTTAGGAAGCCCCTTATAAGGTTCTCCAAATTCTGTCGCCGCCAACGGATTAAGCATAGCCTGAGAAGCATTAAAATTTCCTAAAAACAAAGAACCTGCATACAGTCGAATACCAATAAGTTCTGATAAAGGTGTACCTTTAATCGTAACCAGTTCTGCAGCCTTCGTTCCAAGGTAACCATCTGTAGTGGATCGTGTCGGGTATGCGTCACTGCGCGCAGGAACACCCGAAAGCGCAACTCCCGGATTGCCGGAAGACCAGAGCTGTAATCCAGCATCCTCTACCGGATACTCATATTTATCTGTAGGATGACTAGCCCAATTTTGAAAAGCAAAATCCCAATGACCAATATTCACAACTTTAACCGTATACCGTTTGGTGTTTTCTCCTGATTCTGAAGTGACATCATATACAATTTCTTGATCACCGTCAAACTTGATCAGTGTTCCACTTGCTGGTTTTACAGAAGCACCCCTAGATAACGTCAGCACCGGAGAGATTCCCGAATCATAGGCTTCGTTTGTAAGGTTTAATGTTATTGTCCGATTTATCTGATCTATAAACACATTACCAGTTAGTAAATGTGGATCAACAGTAACGGATTCAATATCTGCCTCAGGGTTTTGCGGAGCATCCTTAATACAGCCTTGCATAAGCACTATGCATAGAAATAGCGTGGCAAAAAGCCGTTTTCTCATCGTTCCTTGATTAGTATTTATTAATTACGTAAACCATTCTCATTTGATTAGTCAATCGTATTATTTGACTCAGGTTCATTTTTCCACAGTAGCTCTTGTTTCGGTAAGGCCAGATCAACTCCATTCTCCTGAAATACAGATTGGATGGTTTTAATCACATCGCTTCTTACCTGACCCGTGTCTTTTAAAGTTTTCACCCAGAAGTAAATTTCTATCATTATAGATTGTGCTGACAGACTTCCAAATTGCACGGATACAGCAGGAGTAGCGAATATCTGATCATTCTTATGTAAAACATCTACGATTAACATTTTTACTTTATCCAGATCTGACCCATATTTTACCTCTATCTGAATATGTATTCGTTTTTTAAAACCACCGACAGTCCAATTTAATACATTGGAATTCAAAAGATCACCATTAGGCATAATGAGATCAGCACCATCTAGTGTCGCAATTACACTGCTACGAAAACCAATAGATTTAACCTTACCGGCATGTCCGTCAATTTCGATTAGATCATCTACGTTAACCGGTTTTTCAAAAGCTATAATCAATCCACTGACTAGATTATTGACTAGTGATTGTAAGCCAAAACCAATTCCTACACCCAAAGCACCAATCACTAACATGATTTGATCTACGGGAATTCCGGCAGCGGCGAAGGCTAGGAAAAAACCGATTGAGATAATACTGATACGAATGAGCAGAATCCAGCTTCCCAAACGGAACTTTTTCTCCTGCTTATCATCGTTGGAATTCCATTGGGAGTCTGATGCAAAAAAAGATACTATTTTGGAAAGTACGGTGGCTCCGATCATAATAAGCATAAAAATAAGCAAGTTATATATCGAAAAGGTATAACTTCCTAACTGATGTTCTTCCTGAAAAAAACTTTTTAATGGTTCTGACAAAAGCCTAAACTCATAAAAATTTCGTCCAAATAATACGAACCAGCCAACAATTAAAATAGCGTAAAAAAAGAATGGGGCCCGCTTACCAACTCGATTATAATTAATGTAAAAAAGTCTTCTTTCCTGCTTTTTATAAAGATTAGAGGCATAAGTCAATCCCTCATTAACCAGCCTAATCACCCAAAGAAAAACAATCGCAACAACGACATTCATCAAACCTGCAACCATCAAAATTTTAGCAATATTGAAGCGCCCCAATACATTAAACAAAATCGAAAAAAGTTCCATTATGGTCATAAGAAAGATCGGTATAAGAATCCAACGCTCACGTAATTCTTGATGACGCTCTTTATTAAAAAGAATAAAGATACCAGTAACAAAACTTATCATGGCAAGAATAACCATTAACCATCTTTCTGGCCTAGAAGCCTGCAATACAAGATTATCTACAGCTACAAAGGCAAATAAAACGACAAAAATAACCCAGATACCCAACCAATATTTAGAAATTTCTTTTCTAAATATAATAGTGATCATCAAAGCAGATACTAATACAATTCCCGCAGTAAAAATAAATGGTGGATTAGGAAATAAAAACTGAGCTACACTGAGCGTAATCACTATTCCTGATAGAAATGGAGAGCTTAGTAGCATACTTTTCACTTCTTCTTTATTATTTATATTTCTAATTCCAGATCGTAAAGAATAAAGATAGGTCGTTACGAGAAGTAACAATAAAACAGAAAGAATAATCTTTCCCCAATGCCCCTTTAGGTAATAAAAGAATACCAGCTTTGCTTTTAGTGCGGAAAAGTAAAGCACTTCGTGGATCGGCCGATCAAAATTACTTTCTTCCCAAAGATTTAAAAATTCTTGTTGAAATGTTTTATCTGAAATTTGCTGTTGATCGTATTCAATTTCTTCCATTCCAGTTTGAAGTTGAAGCAACTCAAAATTAACTTGATTCTGTATGGTCTGTATAGTATTAATATTATCTTTTAATAAAGTTGTGACAGGAGTTATTTCCACAGCTACAACTTTCAGTTTGTGAATATATTGATTGAGTTCCGTTGAGTCTTTAGATAATATAAATAGTGATTTATCATTACATAACGAATCAATCTGAAATCTATAACGAACCAGCTGGTCTAAATAACGATCAACCCGTTTCTTATAGATAGAAACCTCTGCATGAAGAGCATCAAGAATATGATAAGTTGTGGTCAGGTTGCGCGAGGTTTGAGTTGTACCCTTATTTTCAAAGACACCATCTTTGGAAATATTATGCCATTGGGAAACTTGATTCAGATCGCGAATAAGGGCTACAGTATCAAAACCTTTTTTCAAAAAAGAGCGGGCTTGCCTCGACAGCACTTCGATTTCTTCAATGACTTGATTTTGTCGTATGGCCGCTTTATCTGTCTCTATATCTTGAAGACTTTTTTTCGCCGATTCTTTAAAGAAAATCTCGGTACGTGAAACGAAATCTTGCTTTGCACTATCTTGTGCCAACACTTTTGAATATGCGTCAGAAACAAAAAGAAATATGGTCAGCAGTATAGATATATTCAAAAAGCGCATTCTCTTTAATAATTAGGTTAATAAGTTTATCCTACACAAAAGATTATATGTCAGAGCACTCATCAAATTTAATGATTAATATTGAAGTATTTTATGTTTTTAAGCTAAATAATCGATAGGCAATATCAATTCTAAAAACATGAGTACTCATCTACAATTGATTTTAAAAACCATATTAACACGTAAATGGAAGATAATCGTTCTCTCCTATATATCTTAGCATCACACCTTAATTTACACTGATCCTGAAAATAAGGAGACGGGCGGTTTGGTTGTTATAATAATCATGAGAAAATGATCTTAAATCGATCACTTTCTCATGATAATAGCACGGTAAGACTCCTCAAATTAGTAGTAAGAAGAGTTTAAGTTATTGTTTTCTTTTTCCGCTTTTTCAATAATTTTGATATCTGTCAGAATTAGAGGAAAGTTTTTCTTAATACATACATCCTGTTCAAAATGGACTGAAGGTTTACCATCTGCAGTCCGAATAGTCCAACCGTCCTCCTCTGTATAATTATCATCCGTTCCTAAATTAATCATCGGTTCAATTGCTATCACTAAGTTTTCTTTCAAGACCTTACCTTTACCACGTTGTCCATAGTTAGGAATATCTGGTCCTTCGTGCAAATCACGTCCTAATCCATGACCGACCAAGTCGCGTACTAAACCATATCCATATGGTGAAATATGAGAGGCTATTGCATAACCTATATCGCCAATACGATTACCATGCACAGCTTGCTCGATACCTTTAATCAATGATTCCTTTGTGATTTTGACTAATTGAATTACTTCTTGAGCAACTTCACCAATGATAAATGTATATGCCTGATCTCCGTGAAATCCGTTTTTAAATGCTCCAACATCTATGGAAACTAAATCACCCTCTTTCAAAGGATTATGATTTGGAAATCCATGCACGATAGCATCATTTACTGAAGCACAGATATGGAATGGAAATCCACCAAAATTATGAAACGAAGGAATTGCACCATGATCACGAATAAATTCATTTGCAAAACGATCGATATCAAGTGTTGTGATACCTGGTCTAATAATCGATGCAATAGCAGCCAATGTTTGACTTGTCAATTTTGCACTTATTTGCATTAATGCTACTTCTTCTTCTGTCTTATAAATCATATCATTTATTTTTATTACAATCTGTTACAATCAGGCTTTTAGCCAATAAATATCACTTCACCAGGATCAAGATTCTAAATGAGCACACATCCATCTAATCTACTGATTAAGTAATAGTTTGAAACAAATTTAATGACCATAATACAACTAGAAAAGTAAAAATTGGACAATAATTCGACATAGCACTGAATATATTTTAAGTACTTTTGTAAAACTATGCCCATTAATTTTTTTGGAGATATTAAACCATCTGATTCCATAATAGGAGAATCAACAAGATACTGGAGGGATTCTAATTTATTTTTTAAATCAGAATGCATCTTAGGTGCATATGTATTTTCATGCAAAGACTTAGAAGGCAACCAGGCACTATTCAATGACGGTCTTCCTACTTTAATTTTTATGCCTAATAAAACGGATATCGTTCATATTAAAAAGGCTGATCAAACAATCAAATTAAATGCGGCATGGGTATGTTGTGGGACAATACAGAATACTTACTGGCAACTACCTCAAGATCTTGAATATATTATTGTATTACGTTTTCATCCTTCATCCTTTTATCAAATTTTTGATGTAGCACCAGAATTCTTTCTTTCACATCCCGTCTGTAGCTTAACTGACATCATAAGTGAAAAATCAAAATTGCTAATCGATAAACTGTATCAAAATAAAACTGTTGCAGATCGTATGCAATTACTGGAAAACACAATGCGCACATATACTCCAGCAGAAAACCTACCTTCTCTGCTTCAAGAAGCTTTAAATAAAATTGAACAGAAAAAAGGAAATATATCTGTAGCAGATGTAATCCATGGTTTGGGAGGAAAAATAAATCGTAAATGGCTACAGAGAAGTTTTGTAAAATACATGGGAATTTCTCCTAAAAAATACATTTCTTTACAACGCTTCATTTATATATATGGCGAGTGGCAGAGCAACTATCAAAAGGATTTCATGTCGAACTCTTTCTTATCTGGTTATTATGATTACAACCATTTTTTAAAAGATTTCAAACTATATATAGGCGTCTCACCCACGAAATTTAAATAAGCAGAAACTATTTCCTGCTCATTTAAATACAATATTACTAATCTTCATGTGTAAGATTAAAAAATGTAAGCATTTGCTCTAATGCATTATTGGCATGCATAATTTCACTATTCTTTAAAGTATCTGCTGTAGCCTCTGCACCTCTCTTGATCATATCTGCTTCAAAAAATGCTATAGCACTCTTTAAATCAGTAAATTTATCTCTGGTAAGACATGATGCCAATTCAAATGCATCTTGCATCGCAACATTGGCACCTTCACCAGCAAAGGGCGGCATCCGATGAGCCGCATCTCCAATCATAGTCAGGTTATGATTTGCTTCCCAAGATTGATCAAGCGGAAAGTAGTATTGTGGACGTAAAATTAACTGAACATGCTCATTTCTAAAAAATTCAGACCATGCTGTACTCCATTCCACAAACACCTGTCTGAACCATTGATCCGCTTGCTGCTTGTCTTTCAAATCTATTCCATTTTCTTTGAACCAATGTTCTGGACATTTAAAGCTCGCAACAAACATAATCGAACCATCACCTTTAGATCCGTATCCCACAAATTGCCCCTGCCCAAAAGCCATCACCTTTCCATCTTTCGCAAATTCAACAAGTTTTGGAGCATGAATAGCGGCATCATAGATATTACCTTCAATCAAGGTGATACCAGAATATATAGGCTTAATAGTACTAATGAGCGGACGAATTTTTGAATTAGCTCCATCGGCAGCAATTACCAAATCTGCATATGTAGTTGTGCCATTTTTAAAATTTAAATACCATCCATCTTGATGTGATTCCATGGACACAAATTGGCTGTCCCAAATGACAGTATCGGGTTTTAATGAATTTAACAGAATATCACGCAATGGTCCCCGGTCTATTTCAGGTCGGTCTTCTCCTTTTCCAATTTCACGATCATGATCATCCATGTGAATGTTAAGATCCTGATCGACAAGCAACAATTTACTTGCAGTGGGTCGGTGATGTTTATAAAACTCTTGAAGAAGACCTGCACGCTTCATCGCTTCTAATCCAGTACCTTCATGAAGATCCAACGTAGATCCTTGCACGCGCACTTCACGATTAATATCCCTTTCGTAAACATTTACTTCCACATTTTGCATCTGTAAAAGACGAGCTAAAGTTAACCCGCCAACGCCACCTCCGACGATAGCAATTTTCTTATTTTCTACTAACATTCTTTTTCTTTTAACACGATGTGGTAAAATTATTCAGAGTTAAGAGAAGATAATAGTATAAATCGGTCGTTTTTATTCTTCAATAATTCTTTCGGTACTACGCCAGAAAATTTTTTTATATCTTTTATAAAATGGGTCTGATCAAAAAAATTCTCTTCAGGAAACAATTTCCCCTGTGCAACATGATCCAGAGATGCTCGAAAGCGTAAGACATTGCAGTATACCTTCAGGGATAGGCCAAATTGCTGATTGAAATACCTATTGATCTGACGGCTGCTCCATATCACTTTTTCTGCTAATTCTTTTACAGTCACGGATCCCTTCGAGGCATAAATTAAATCAAATAAGTGTTGTTTCCGTTTATCGATTTGATGGGGAATTAAGGACTCCATTGTCAGTGTTGCTTTATTCATAAAACAATTAAAATCTTGCAGATCATCTTCAGAAAAATCCCAAAAATCACTTGTAAGCACTTTGCCTGAATCCACTAGATCGGAAATAGGTTGTTTCAAAATATAGTCGACAGCAAGTAATTTAAAACTTACCACAAACATCTTTATACGTGCGGGAATAGTCGCCGGTTTATGTTGTGTACCAAGTCCCAATAATATGATTTGAAAAGGATTTTCCGGTGATTTAGAAAATATCAGATCAATTCGTCCATCTGGTAAACCAACTGTTTCTTTTTCCTGATCAGATTGATTATGCAAAAACCAAAAGCTTTCTACATAATTACAAAGGGATTTATTCGGTAAAAAAACGCCATAGTCTATGCTCTTATCCATCACCTTACAACCATATTTAACTGTGATCTGACAGCTGAAAATTCATAATTTATTGAAATATCAAAACTAATTTACAGATTATATTCTTACAGATAAATACTTCTCCTATTTAATAATTATAAATAGCATATACTTAGACCAGCTCCCCTAATCTTTAATTATCTATCTTAATCGTTGCTAGCCATTTCTTTATATCCGCTTTAACCTGCTCTTCTTTTGCACCTTTCATCACCAAAAAAAGTCCTTCTTTTTCCTTTCCGCCTGTAGTAGAATAGCCTGTTAAAACGGTACTATTAGCACATAATTGCCTTAACGTTTCAAAACTGCTACCAATACCATACCCGCCATTCGTGTTAAAAGGAACAATCGTTTTCCCACTTAAATCATTTTGGGACAAAAAGCTTTTGATTGGAGGAGGAAGTTGCATTGCCCAAGTAGGAAACCCGACAAAAATTACATCATATTGTTTTATATTCTCAATTTGCGTTTTTAAAGGAGGCAAATAGCCTCCTTGATTTTCACGAGCAACCTGATCTACTACACTTTGATAATCCAGTGGATAAGCTGTCATTAATTCGATCGGCACCAGATCACCTCCTATTTCTTTGTGGATGATCTGAGCAACTGCCTTTGTATTGTTTGTACGCGATAAGTACACGATTAATATCTTTTTATCATGAAGCGGTTTGTCTGTTATTGGAGCAGAGCTAGACTGCTCTTTTATCGGTTCTTGAGCCTGAGAATAGGATAATAGCAATAATAAAGCTACACTTAATAGTAATCCGTATTTTGTTAATGCTTTCATTATTAATCAATTTATTAGACAAATATCAAACCGTCAGTTTTTATTTTAGTATACGGATTACGGAAAAAACTACCCTTATTACTTATTTCCCTACTCGATTTTGCAAAGCTTCTGGATACCGCGCTCCTTGGATCGTAATTTTTGAAGTAGCTTGTTCAATCAGTTCCATATCTGCAGCCGATAATCTGATATAAGATGCGCTGATATTCTCCTGTAATCGATGGATTTTTGTTGTCCCTGGAATAGGTACTATCCATGACTTTTGTCCCAATAACCAAGCTAATGCTATTTGTGCCGGAGTAGCCTCCTTATCAATAGCGATTACTTTCAACAAATCAACCAAGCCTTCATTAGCTTTTCTATTCTCTTGTGAAAACCGAGGCACTATATTTCTGAAATCTGTGGGATCAAACTGTGTTAATTCATTGATAGCACCTGTTAAAAATCCTTTTCCTAATGGGCTGAAAGGAACAAAACCTATACCCAATTCTTCAAGAGTAGGTATAATTTCCTTTTCAGGATCCCGATAGAATAACGAATACTCACTTTGTAATGCAGTTACTGGTTGCTCTGCATGTGATTTACGAATCGTCTCCGCACTCGCTTCTGAAAGCCCCCAATGTCTAATTTTTCCTTCATTTATCAGATCACGAATAGTTCCTGCAACGTCTTCAATCGGAACATTCGGATCCACTCTATGCTGATAAAATAAATCAATATAATCTGTTTTAAGCCTTTTCATGGATGCTTCCGCTACCGCTCTTATGCGTGATGGACTACTATCCAATCCTTTTTTTGAATCACCTTCCTGAAACCCAAATTTGGTTGCAATTACTACTTGGTCGCGAAAAGGGACCAAGGCTTCACCTAGTAGCTCTTCATTAATAAAGGGACCATAACATTCTGCGGTATCAAAAAATGTTACCCCTGCTTCATACGCTTTATGAATTAAGCTAATAGCCTCTTGCTTATCTGTAGCAGGTCCATAACCAAAACTTAACCCCATGCAACCCAAACCCAAAGCTGATACTTCAAGTTTATTATTTCCTAAATTCCTTTTTTCCATGATTTAATATTTTTATACTGACAATAAGTATTTTTTACAATCGCTACTTTTTCTTTTAAGATCTTAAACAGGTATTACAATGCAAAGTTCAGCTATGGTATTGAATAGTCGTGTATACAGATTACGGTTTCACTTACCATTATTACCGATGCTTATTCATTCTCTATTAAACAGACATCATTGTACATGATTTTGTTTATAAAAATCATGTAAGGACTGATGGATATTTATAAAAATAAACAGCATAACTCTATTTACATGCTTAAGGGAATGGTGTATTACAAAATATACTTTCGTCTTCATCCTTTATTTTTCGTTTTAGTCGGGTCAGGTATTTATTTTCGAAACAGAAGGTTGTATCTTTATAAATAGTACTATTTATTGTTGTACAAAATCAAAAAAATATTGTTAGCAAAATACAGTTCATGGCAGGTCTTATTAATCAGTATCGCTGCCGCAACATTTATTATATACCCGGATATCACCTGGTTACCTTTTGAATTAAGAGGATTAGAAGAAACAAGAAAAATGCAGCATATCATCTTTTTCTTATTTCGCTACCTGTTCTTTGTCTCATTGGTTTTTATTTTGATTAAAAGCAATCTTACTTATCTTCGATCTTCAACCTTAAAAAAACGGATCGCTTACAATCTTTTGATATCAGCTAGCGGCTACGTTGTATATGGCGGTATTTCATTTTTACTATTTACCAAAGTAAGGCATTTTGGAAGTCTTGTACTCTTTCAATTCTTTGTTGTTTCTATCCTGAGTTCGCTCGTGGGGTACATTATACAGCTCTATCGCGATAAGAGAAAAAAAGAACAGCAGATTGAGGAGCTAACCATGAAAAATCTACAGAGCCGCTATGATGCACTTACCAATCAGATCAACCCACATTTCTTTTTTAATTCCCTAAATGGTCTAACTTCTTTAATTCGAAAAAAGAATGATGAAGTCACTTTAACTTATGTTAACAAATTATCTGATGTATTCCGATACATTCTGCAGAGTGACAAAAAAGGTCTGGTTACTTTGAGAGAAGAGCTTGCTTTCGTAGATGCTTTTAAATATATGATGGAAGTTCGCTTTGCCAATAAATTGACCTATAACGTTGATATAAGTGATGAAGTATTGGACTATAAATTACCAGTGTTATCTATCCTCCCTTTATTGGATAACATTGTTGTACATAATATCATTGACAGCGATCATAAAATGATCATTGATATTTACTTCAATGACCGCAATGAACTTGTTGTTTCAAATCCTATTTACCCTAAATTGGTCGCACCCGTCAGTAACGGAACAGGTCTTAAAAATCTAGAAAGTAGATTTATATTATTACTGGAAAAACCGATACATATTGAAGATAATGGCAAAACATTTACAGTTTATTTACCCTTAAAGTAATTATTGATGCAGGTATTAATTGTTGAAGACGAAACTGCAGCTTATGAAAGCTTGGTTGAGATATTAAAAGAAATTGATCCCACTATTCAGGTATTAGGTAATACAGAAAGTGTCAGCCAGACCATTAACTGGTTAACTACAAATCCACCGCCGGATCTCATTTTAATGGATATTCATCTTTCTGATGGTGCGGCATTTCTTATCTTCAATCATGTTGAGGTCGAAATTCCTATAATCTTTACTACTGCTTATGATGAATATGCTATTGAAGCCTTCAAGGTCAACAGTATTGATTATTTGCTAAAACCAATAAAGAAAAATGATCTTGACCGCGCGTTGCAAAAATTTCAACGTTTTACACAATCAGATCTAGTAGCCTATATCTCAAAGATTACGCAATTAGCTCCTGCCAAACAGTATAAAGATAAAATCTTAATTCCTGTTCAAGACAGATTAATTCCAATTGACCTACAGACTGTTTCTTTTTTTTACACAACAGATAAAAGTACCCATATCTATCTCAAAGATGGCAGTAAATATCCTTATTCAAGAACACTCGAGCAACTCTATATTACTTTAAATCCTAAGAACTTTTATCGTGCTAACAAACAGTTCATTATTGCAAGAAATTCAGTCGAGAGCATCACCATCTGGTTTGATAACCGCTTACTTATTACACTTGATACAGAAACCCCTGAACGCATTTATGTCAGTAAAAATAAAGCTTCAGATTTTAAAGAATGGATGGTAAATATGTAAAACCATCGTCGTTTATTTCTCAGATTTTTCGTATTCAGTAATCAATATTTCGCTTTGTTCCATCCCTACATATAGGCATTAATAAATTTCCACATTTTTGCGACTACCTATTACAAGATAGTTTATGGAACCAGTAGCAAAACAAGCAATTACAAACAATAGAATAACTGTCATAGATGCTATTAGGGGTATTACTCTAATCGGTATTTGTATGACACATGCCTTACAGCATTTCGGTGCATTCACTAGTACTGCCCCACCACCATTGCCCTGGATCGGTACAATGGACTCGATCTTAAGCTGGATATTGCAGTATTTCATCATGGGGAAATTCTTTATTATCTTTTCTTTTTTATTCGGCTTGAGTTTCTTTATACAAATGGATAATGCTGCTAAGAAAGGTATTGATTTTCGTGGTCGATTTTTCTGGCGTCTTATTATCCTATTTATCATCGGTCTTATACATAGCGCTCTTTTTCGAAATGATATCTTGATCATCTATGCGCTATTGGGTGTACCGCTGATCTTTATGTATAAATTATCCAACAAATGGTTGATTGCGATCTCGATTTTCTTTTTATTGGGCGGTGCACAGCTATCTAACATTGTTTACAAATCAATTGCTCCAGAGATTCTATCAACTATTACTGAAACGATGACTGAAAGAAGAGGCCGTTGGCAAGAAATATTTTTCAATGGATCGATTTTAACAAACATACAGCACAACCTTAGTGAACAGTTACATTTTAAATTCAACTTCCAATTTGGGGAATATGGACGAGGCTATATGACAATGGGCTTTTTTATTCTTGGATTATTGGCAGGTCGTTTACGTTTATTTGAAAAACTTGAAAAATACAAAAATCAGATTTATCGCTTAGCTTGGATGGCCTTAGGTGCCGTTATATTACTTTATATTATAAAACCGATCTTACCGGCACAACATGGTAATCCAATTGCTGAATGGCTAGTAATTCCCTTAGATAATCTCATTAACCTATTAGCAGCATATTTATGGTTAGCTGTCATCATAGTTATTTACAGTAAAGAAACGATGCAAAAGAAACTTTCAAAACTTGAAAGCTATGGTCGAATGGGGCTGACCAATTATATGGTACAGTCGATCTTAGGTGTATTTATATTCTATGGATATGGCTTTGGTCTATATGATCTTGGTATATTTCTAAGCGTTATGATCTGTTTAGGCTATACTATGCTCCAGATTCAGTTAAGTCATATGTGGCTACAGAAATTTCGTTACGGTCCGATCGAATGGTTATGGAGATCAGGAACCTATCTTAAATGGCAAAAATTGATCAAATCATAAATGTAAGTAATATGAAAAAAATCACTCATCTAAATAGCGTTTATGCATTCAACATTTTCAATCATTTTGAAGTGCGCCATCCGTTAGTTAATATCGTTGACTGGTCTAAAGCAACCTTACGTCCAGATTGCAATGTCCATTTGGATTTATATTGTATTGCACTATCTATACTTGATAATCATGAAGGCAAGCTTTCTTTTATTGCTCCGGGCAACACGATCGGAATCGAAAATACGGCCGATCAGGTTTTTAGAAAAGGGCATGCCTTAGTATTTCATCCGGATCTGATTGCAGGAACAGCACTTACTGAACATTTAAATGTTTATCATTTTTTTCAAAATAACAGTCATCAAGTATTGCTATTAACTCCAAATGAATGTAAGATTGTATCTGACTGTTTCGCAAAAATCGAATATGAATTAAGTCAACCCATAGACAAGCACAGCAAAAAACTATTAATCTCGAATGTCGAGTTGTTTTTAAATTATTGTGAAAGATTCTATGATCGTCAATTCAGCGTTCCAGATCATATTAATCAGGGGATGGTAAAGAATTTTAAACAGCTATTAAATCATTATTTCAAGTGTGATAATTTAATTGAAAACGGTATTCCTTCCGTGGCGTATTTTGCAGATAAACTAAACATATCGCCCAATTATTTTGGAGACCTAATCAAAAAAGAAGCTGGCAAATCAGCACAGGAATATATAAAGGATAAGATCATTGATGAAGCTAAAAATAAAATTTACAACCGAAGTAAATCAATCAATGAAATTGCATATGAATTAGGATTTAAATATCCTCAACATTTTTCAAGGTTTTTCAAGAAGAATGTAGGCCTTAGTCCAAACGAATATCGGCTCTCGGCTTTAACATAAAAAAGCTGTCTTCCTTATAAAAGAAGACAGCTTTCTAATAAAATAATCTTGATCCTGATTAGTGAAGATGTTTACTAAAGAATCCCATCATCGCTTTATAAAACTCGATCTGATTTTCTTCTTTACCAAAACCATGTCCTTCATCATATTTAACCATATAGGGTACATCAACACCCTTATCCCGCAAAGCTTTTACAATCTGATCAGCTTCAGCAATTTTAACGCGTGGGTCATTTGCTCCTTGTACGACAAATAAAGGTGATTTGATTGCATCAATATGAAAAATTGGTGATACTTCTTTCGCGATTGCAGCTTCATCTTCTTTATCCAGATCATACCATATTTCATATAACATTTCTTTATAAGGTTTCCAATACTCAGGAATCGAACTCATAAGTGTAAAAATATTAGAAACACCAACATAATCAACTCCCGCTTTATACAGATCAGGTGTCTTTTCTAAACCTCTTAGTACAGCGTATCCACCATGACTAGCTCCATAGATCGCGACATTACTTTTATCAACCCAACCTTGCTCAATAGCATATTGTACACCATCTTCAACATCATCCATCGCTTTACGACCTATTTGCTTAAAACCGGCACGAAGGAATTCTTTTCCATATCCACCAGATATACGGAAATTCACTTGAAGGGTTGCATATCCTCGGCTTGCGAACAATTGTGTTTCGGGATTAAAGCCCCAGCTATCGCGTATTCCCTGAGGACCACCATGTGGGTTTACGATCAAAGGAACTTTTTTACCATCAAGAGCTACTTTAGGCAATGTGATATATCCATGAATAGTCATTCCATCACGGGATTTAAAAGTAATTGGACGCATCACTGCCATATCCTCTTCTTTCAATTGTGGCATCAAATCCACTAATAGAGTCGCTTTACCACTTTTGGTATCATAATGATAATAACGCCCATAAAGTTTGTCGCTTTGAACAACAACTAACAATTGATCTTCATTGTCTGTTTTACCAGCAATCGAGAACTCATAACCTTTAAATTGGCTTTCCAGATTTTTATAAATTTTCTTAAAAGTCTCGCTGACCGGTTTTATAATTACCTTTTCTCCTTCATATCCCACAAAGTCAATTTCCCAATTGCGCTTTCTTGAAAGAGAAATTAGATTCGCATCATATTCTTCATTGGCGTAGATTTCTCTTAATATCTTTTTATTTTTAAGATCGTACAAAACAATTCGAGATTTGTCGGAATCCAAATTAGTTAAGACATAAGCTTCATCGGAATTCTTAGAAGCATAGTTAAACGATACAACACTAAATGTTTCATCCCACTTAGTCGTATGGAAAAGTTCAAAATTTGTGGCACCTTGAGGCTTATAAAAAAATTGACTATTTATACCATTCTGCATCTTTGCATATCCACGAAGGTTACCATCCTTATCAAATTCATAACCAACTATTGCATTTGCAGGATCTTCATTCGTAAATAGTTTTTCCATTACCCCAGTTTGAATATTAACTTTATAAGGTTCGAATACCTGTTTATTATCTTTATTCATCTGGATAATAATAAAATCCTTTTGTTCCTTCAACATATTCAAAATCGATGCTTGAATATTTTCAAAAGGTGTCAAGTCAATATTATTAGTTCCATCAATATTTATTGCATAAAGATGGTAATTCTCGTTACCACCCTGATCCATGACGTACACTAAACGATCATCATTAATCCAACCCATACCGCGGATCAGCTCATTTTTTTCTTCAATAGCCCGAATAACTTTACCAGTAGCGACTTCTTTTACCATTACATGGCGTTTATTCTTATCATCCTTCTCGCGATATGAGATATATTTACCATTTGGAGATAACTGAAAACCGGATAGCTTTGGTTTCGCAAAATAATCTTCAACCTGATATTTAAAATTACCTTTGTCCAATGCAATAAGTGTTGCTAACTGTTCTTTGGTAGATACCAATGTAGTATCGCCAGGCTTAGTGATTACTTTATTTTCCAAAATTAAAGGTAGCTTGGCGTCACCTTGTGTATATGTACCTGTGATTTTTCCATTTTCCAATTTACCACTATACTTAATTCCTGCTTGCTCAATACTCAAAACAAGTTGCTTGTTTTCGAAAGTGACAACAGACAGGGGAATTCCAACAGCCCCCTGAAGTGGAACATCCATAGTACCCTGAACTTTACCGTCGGTCTCGGTTAAGTGAAAAATAATGGCAATTGCAGTACCTTGGTAATCCAATGTACCGGTCCAATCGCCTTTGATCTGTGCTTGCGTATTTGACATACCCAAAATTACAAATACAATTGCATAAAGAATCTGCTTCATAATTAATAAAGTTATTTTTGTATTAGTCGCATCTTTATCAATTTTGTTACACTTTTTTTATGGCAGAATCAATAATACTAAAACATCCTATCATCTAATGAAAAATACACAGCACGTATGAGCTCTGGCCAGTACCTCTCCAATCGTCCTTCTCGAATCTGCTGTTCCATCTTACATGCTCTTTCTGACACAACATTGCTTAAAATTGTTATGTTCTCTCCTAACTTTTCTGCGGCTATCTGCTGTAAAAGTTTCTCATATATATTTCCAGATTTAATTTGATTTTTTTACCTGTTGCAATTGAAAACGACTACCTTTCAGTAGATTCCTCAATAATGAGGATCATACCCTTGCCTTTTTCGATCATAATTAGGTCATCAGCTTTATATCTTCCCTCAACTTGAAAAAGAGGTATTGCTGGAGCATATATGTTTGCTTTCTGTGGATTTACGCCCAATTTACTCCAATCAATCTCCAATTTAACTGCGGTATTTTCCGGAGCCCAGCTCGCGATTGCCAGCATAGTTTTATTTCTTTTTTGAAAAACAGTAGTCAAAACATTCTCTTTATTCGTTTTTATAGGGATATTTGGAGACCAGTAACCGATCATTTTACTTCCTTTGATACCAAAATCATCCCATGCTTTCCACAGTCCGGCAGGTGTTAATTTTTGATAAGGCATACGGTTAGTCATACCATAGATCATGCCTCGCCAAGGATTTCCACCGTCCTGTAACATTTCCCCCATCAATCCAAATGGAATACCGCTCACCTCTGTTAAAAAAAAGTCCGGTTGATTGTTTTCATAATCAAAATATTCACCAAACCACAGTCTATTGAGATAAGGAAAATGTTCCAAATAAAGATTTGCACTGTTATTAAAACCATCACTCTTATTAAACTGATTAGCGGAGTGTAGATCAATTAATCCAGCTTTACCATTTTTAGTTAGTACCCTTTTTATGCGTTTCATCGTGATCCGATCAAATGCAACGTCATCGAGATAAATACCATCAATACCAATACGATCGACCAACCAGTTCATACCTTCAACATAGTAGTTATGCCATCTATTCATTCCACTGTTGATGATTGCAGCATCCTTAAATTGAGGCACATACCAAGCAGCAATATAATCACTTCCCAAATGTTCCTGTAGCCATGAATATCCCTGTCCTTTACCAGAGGAGAATACCTCATGCCCTAAGCTTCTTAACGGATACAGTTCATAGACTCTGTTGGAAACTTCCCTAACCGTATTATATATTTTCACTTTCAATCCTGCTTGATGGGCTTCATCTACATAATGCTTCATTTCCTTAGTAGCAATAAAAGGATAATTGATGTAGGGATTTATTTCATTAGCATGATGTATATTAATCACATTAGATCCACTCTGTACAACCGAATCCACAGGTTTATAAGCATGATAATAACGTTCGTTCCATTGGGCTTCGGTATTCAACGGATGAAAAGGGGTAATCAGTAAATTAAAATTATAGTAGAGAATATCTCCTTTTTTCAATATTCGTTCACCACTATAATTATTTACTACAACTGAGTTTCCTTCTTCTATAATATTGATTCCACCTTTATTGTCGTTACCCCAAGATTTTGGTAATACCAATGGTTTTTGCAGGTAAAAATTAGTATTGAGCGGTCTTGAATAATGTTCGTCACGAAGTGAAAACTGTATTCCGGCATGAACAGCTCCTATCCAGCCACCATCCTGATTTTTATTGGCCACATCCCATTTCCAAGTCAGTTTATTAGGCCTTTTCCCTCCTTTTTCTCCCAAACCCATAAAATAGGTTGCATATTGGGACTGCATCGGAATATGCATCTGGATATCTTTTAATGAAACATCCTCCTGAGCAGTTAGCTTAACTTCGTAATGTAAGTAACCATCAAATTCCAGACGTCCATTTACTTCCATGTTAAGTTGTGGAGAACTATTCATTGCTGTCCAACAATATTGGCCTTCATTTCTTTCGACAAACTTAATTCCACTATTATTCATTTTTATAGCTCTTCCATCAATGGCTCCATAAAGATTAAACTGCATAGGTCCATCTAGAAGATTATTTGGTTTATCTGAAATTTCCGTTAATTCCGGTGTAAAAAACGTGCTGATCTGTCCGGGTAATCCCGATGCACTCAATTTAACCGCTCTCCCCAATATTTGTAAAGTAGAATCAGCTTTCATCTGCAGTGCTGTATATGGCGCGATAAGTGTATTCTTTTGTGCTAAAGTAGAGTTCAACCACGGAAGGCGTGTCATATTCCAAGGTTCATCCGCACCATGATCCTGAATCAGATCGGCTGTAACTTCTACAATAACGTTTATCACTTGTTCCTCAGCATTGGCTGGTTTTACTTTTACTGTTCCTTCATACACTCCAGCACCTATAGTTTCAGGAACTTGAAGACCACACCAAAGCGACTGGATATTATTTATCGGAACAGAAACTTTTAATTTCATCGGTTGTCCAGTATAATCAATACCTTGCGTATTTAGACAGTTCAAGTTCTCTGCAGTGATCAACGATCCATCCTTAGATTTAAAGTCTGAAAATGAAATCTTTACATCCCTTAAATCATGCTTAGAAGACCAAAGAGCAACTTGAAAAGCATAATATTCACCTCGTTTTGCGTGTCCATAAATACGATCACGAGGTCTGTCAATGCCTATCCAGCGCTGGGGTAATTGTTTTTCCATTTTTACAGGAAATTCCCTTAACTCCGGAAATACATAATAGGATTTCTTAGCATTATGGGAAACAAATGCTTCGATCTCTTTCTGAGTTGCAAGAATTTCCATAGGATCATTACTATTATAGTGATCCACCGATTCGAAACGATCAAATGAAACACCTTTCGAATTTTGAATTTCAGGTTTTGCATCCGAAGGTGCTGCAATAGGATTCTTGAGGTAGATGGCATCAGGGTAATTAGCACTGCGTCCCCCCATTTTATAGGGTAAATAATAAATGTAGTACGTTCCATGATTTGCTAAAGGATTAAAGCGAAAAGCCCCCGATTCAGCATTGATCCACAAATAAGTATTGGGAACTAACTTTTTGTTACTTGCACTATCTACCATGATAAGTTGCTGCTTAGGTTCCATCCAACGGTTACGCCAAGGCAAAACGACCTGTACCTCTTTTTCTTGACTATTTACCCTCACTATCGCCCGATGATTTCCCAATGCATCAGCATCCCATTTCTGTACCTCTGGCGGATACGCTAATTGGCCATAAGCAGAAAAGGAAAATAACGTCACTGTGACAATTCCAACTAAAGCATATCTTTTTACTGTATTCATTTAAATATAAATTTAATTAACAAAATGGTATTTATTCCAGTTTTTTAAGATACATAAGCCTACACAACCAAGAATCTATTTAACAACATCTTTAAATATTCGCAATGAAAATTCGTAACACAATACCAATAACGGAAAACTCATGTTATGGGCTGGTTGTCTCTATACGATTTCGGTACTGCATAATATCATTTTAGATTATCAGGTTTATACTCATATATCTTCTCTCAAGCAATATTTTCTTTTGATCTTGAACTACTTCCTATATGATTTTTGTTGGTTGTATTATGAAACTAATTTGGTTATTATTTATCAATATTACAAGAAAAACGTCTTGATACACACATCATTATAATCTTAAAAAATTATAACAATCCTTTTTAAGAAACACAAGCTTAGAAAGTCTATCCTTATGATCACATAAAAAATATCAAAGTTCATTACTTCCAAAATTTTAAGTTCGGGTATCCCAGTTAAATGATCGTTTATCTATCACTTTCTATAAAATTTTATCGATATTCGTGTAAGTCGGTGCAAACATTGCCTCTTAACACTTGTTTTAATAAAAATTCGACATGCAACAAGGAATCGTCACACTAAAAAACGTTAAAAAAATTTACAAGACAGGCGATTCTGTTATAACTGCATTAGATACTACCAATGTTAGTTTTGAGACAAATAAATTGACTTTAATAATGGGGCCTTCGGGTAGTGGAAAGACAACACTATTATCAATTTTAGGCTTTGTGATCTATCCTACCGCTGGTGATGTTTTTTATAAAGAAACACATGTTAACAACTTAAAGGAATCCGATTTAGCACAATTACGGTTACATGAAATCGGTTTTGTATTTCAACAGTTTAATCTTATAGAACCATTAAATGCTTTAGAAAATGTAATCCAACCACTCATTTTGCAAGGCATTACAAAAAAGGAAGCTATCGTCCGTGCAAGCAGAGCTTTGGATGAAGTAGGATTATCAACTAAAATGAAGACACTTCCGAAAAGATTAAGTGGGGGACAGAAACAACGCGTAGCAATTGCGCGTGCTTTGGTGACTAATCCTGCAATGATCCTATGTGACGAACCAACCGCATCGCTTGATGCTAAAAGTGCCACAAGCATTATGCAAGAACTAAAAACACTAGCTTCCAAAAACAAGGCAGTCATTATTGTTACCCATGATTTACGTCTGCGCAAATATGCAGATAAAGTAATATATGTAGAAGAAGGAAAAGTTTCAGATGTGATTAATAATGAACAAGATTACAAATAGAATCGCGATAACTATAGCTATTGTAATGATGACAATGGCCTGCACTTCGGATAAGAAGCCGAAAACATCACATACTAATAAACAAATCTTACAAGATATAACCGAAATAAAAGCGATTGGTAAGATAATTCCTTCAGAAGATTGGGCCATTATTGCTAGCACAACCGCTGCAATTATTAAACAGGTACTGATTAAAGAGGGAGATACAGTTCAGGCAGGAGAGCTTCTTGTCCTACTTGATAAAGGCAATATTACATTAGATATCGAGCAAGAGCAAACAAAGTTAAATGCGGCAGTCACCGAAAACAGAACTACAGTTGAGGATATTGAAAAAGCAAACTTAAATCTAAAAGAATTGCAAGCTAAATATGAAACTTCTAAACGTCTGTTTGCCCAAAATGCAGAGTCAAAAGAGGTAATGGAAACGGATCTTACCAGTTGGCGACAACAAGAATTAACGTTAAAAGGTCTTCAAGAAAAGCGCAGAGCGCAGCAGATAAAAGAACATGAACAATATTTACAGATTCAAAAAATACAGAATCAGGAGAATGATTTCAACATAAAGGCACGTAAATCAGGAATTATTATGGATCTAACTGCCAAAGTTGGTCAAAGTGTCGGCAATGCAAATGAGCTTGGAAAAATAGTAAATGTTTCAAACCCAATTATTGAAGCCGAAGTCGATGAATTATTTGCTCAGGATGTTAAAATTGGTCAATCGGTAACTATCCTGCCGGTAGGCAGAAAAGATAATCCTACTACGGGACAGATCTTCTACATAAGCCCCATCTTATCGAACAAATCGATTCTATATGAAACCGCAAATGAAGGAGAAGACCGCCGTGTTCGAAAAATAAAAATACAGGTAAATAACAATAATCAACTACCTATCAATGCCAAGGTAGACTGTACAATAAAGATGAAATAGCATGTTAGCATTAGCTTTTAAATTCATCAAATATGATCGCGCAAAAAGTGTAGGAATCATTACGGCAATTGTCATCAGTATCTTTCTAATCGGACAACAGCTCGGGCTCCTTTTTTTTCTGATGGGGCTAATGGGAAATCTAGTGGGCAATGCTCCTGTTCAAGAAAATGATCTATGGATTATTGAAGCACAGAGTAACAATATAAATGCTGTAAATAGTATCGATAAGCGACTGGTTCAGCAAATAGGGAGCTTAAACGATATTGAGCATACCTACCCTGTAATATTAGCACCAGCACGAGCAACTTTTTTAGATGGAAAAACGGCTTCAGTAACGCTAATTGGTGCCGATGCTCCAGACTTTGTTATGGGCCCTAAGACCGAAAGGATAAAGGAAGGAAATTTATCTTCATTAACAACTCCAAGTACAGTGTCGGCCGAGTTTTTCAGTTCAAAAACATGGAATACAAATTTATTTGTCGATAAAGCCATAGAAATCAATGGTCAAAGTGCCAAAATTAGTGTAATAACAAAGCAAGCGCAAGCTTTCGGAGCAAGTTTAATGTATACCTCTATGGAAAATGCCATATTTCTGGGAAATGTATCTCCTTTTAAAGTCAACATCATTATTGCAAGATTAAAGCCCGGAACAGATAAGGAAAAGGTACGCAACGATATTCAGCAATTATTTCCACAGCTCCGTGCTTGGGATGCCAAGAAATTGCAACAGTCTACAATCAAAGAAATCTTGATTACCTCCAATATGGGAATGAGCTTTGGAACTCTTGTCCTTTTCGCTATGATTAGTGGCTTTTTCATTATCGGACTTACCTTATATTCATCTGCTTTAGATAGAATTAAAGATTATGGGACGCTAAAAGCGATCGGAGCAAAAAAAAGCTATGTAAATAAACTTATTATTGCTCAAGCATTTTTATATGCTGTCATTGGCTATCTTATTGCCATGTTTTTATTGGCAGGATTTAAATTCGGTGTTGCCGGTGCTGGATTAGTAATTGATATTTCCCCACTTTTTGCCTTGTTTCTACTATTCATTACATTGCTTATTTCAATTGGCGGTTCATTATTTGCAGTTAGAAAAATAACCAAATTAGAACCGGCATCTGTTTTTTAACATGAAGAAGATCCTATTTACTATACTAACAATTTTTCCAATCTTCGTTCAAGCACAAAAATTGAGCATTGCACAACTATGGAAAGAGGTTGATAAAAACCTCATATACCAACAAGATCTTTTAAAAAGAGGAATTAAAATACAGGAATTAAAAGAATTAAGAAATACTCGTATTCCGGTATTTTACATAGATGCTAACCTGCAACGGAATCTTATTATCCCGACCACGCCAGTCCCGGCAATTGCATTTGATCCGAATGCATTGGAAGGTGCTATACTTCCTTTAAAATTTGCCACAAAATGGTCTTCCAAAGCGGGAATACAGATGGAATGGAATTTATTTGATCCAAAACGAAAGCTCGATGAGAAACAAAAATCATTTGAAATACAAAAAGAAGATATCAACAAAGAGCAACATATACAAGAGTGGAAAAAAAATGCTACACTAGCTTATGCTTCTGTTGTACTTGCAACACAACAGTATGAGCTCGCATTACAGGATTCTGCTTCTTATAATGAAATTTTGAAAATTAGCAAAGCTCGTTATGAAGCTGGACGTCTCCCATCTAGTCAGTATTTAAATGCGCAACAAGAATATGAACAGCATCTGATCGGACTATACGATGCTTGGTCGGTTCTAGAAGATGCTGACTTAGAGTTAAGAAAGTATACCGATCTCGCTCAAACACAATCCTTAAATTCAAATATCGAGGAAATCTGTTCTTTCGTCAAAAATTTGCAACAGGAAAATTATACCATTAAGTCATTAGAATTAGATCAACAGATCAACAAATTACAGATGCAAGGTGTCAAAAAACAGCTGTTGCCGACCCTATCAACAAACGCCTACCTAGGGAAACAGTATTTTAGTAATGAATTCCGCTTGGATAGAGGCCATTCGTGGTATGGAAATAGTTACATCAATCTAGTGCTTCGCATACCCTTATCCGCTTATTTTACCGCACAGCCAACCTTGAAAAAAGAAATATTAAATTCAGGTGTATTGGAATTACAATTACATCAGGAACAGCAAATCGACCAGATCAATGCGCAACAGCAAATTGTTAAAATTAAGACTGCACAACAAAAACTCTTCCGCTTTCATAATATTGAACAATTGGCAGCACAAGAAAAAAAAGAACAAGAATCACGATATCGAGAGGGACGCTCCATGTTATCAGATTACAATCAATCAATTCTCTCCTATCATAAAGCCAAACAGAATGTATGGCAAGCAGAATTTGATCTGATCAAATTACTCTTAGATAAAATAGGAGTTAATCAATCAAATTGATTGAAAAGCATATTGATTATAACCTTGAGAATTGTTTTTTACTAATGTTGAGATAGGAAAACGTTCATTAAATCACAGAAAACTCATATTAAAGAAAACTAAATTAAATCCTATTCAATTTTCTTTACACAGCTCCCTCTAGGCGCATCACTTTCAAAAAGTACCATTTCTGAATGCAGAAATTTCGCAGCATCTGCAGAATCCTTCACTTTGACAGCACTCCGTGTTATCATTTCTGACTCATACTCCATCAACACGGATTCCCTTATTCCAGTTTTTTTCCAATGAGATGATCCACATCCTTTTGAAATACCCCGCGCTAATGCCAATGCGTCCAGTAAGGCTTGATTTGCCCCTTGTCCTTTAAAGGGACTCATAGGATGGGCCGCATCTCCGATTAATGTTACCTGCTTCCCATTATCCATAAGCCCCGCTTCAAGTAACGCTCGATCATACACAGGATAACCTGAAATAAGATCAACCTCGGTAGCAGCTAGAATCTGAGGAATAGGATCGTGCCATGGCGCCTTGCGGCATGCCTCCTCTTTAAGGGCCTGCGGTCCCTGTAAACTTAAAGCTTTTGCTTCATTTTCAGAGACAGGAAAACTAAGTTGCCACATAACAGAATCTGAAGTATAGGGCATGATATAAATACGATCATTTCCATTAGCTGTTTGAAAAACCGTCGCACCGTCCAATAAAGTGCTTGTGATATTATTGAGCGCACTCAAAGAACAAATACCCAATATCACCATACAATCAAGATAACGTAAAGGATTCACATCATCACCAAGCAATAACTTGCGGACAGAACTTCGAATACCATCTGCACCAACTACTAAATCGGCTTTCGAAGTTATGATTTCACCGTTCACTTGGAAATCTAAGACAGCCCTCCCGTTCTCGTCTTGCTTAAAATTCACCAATTGATGTGCCCACTTAATTCTATCATTTCCACCAAGCTGCTGTAAAAGTGCCTGCCGTAGTGATTGACGGGCTATATGTACATTCGAACGTTTCGCAACCATCTCAACATCCGAAGACAACCATTTCCTCATCCCCCACTCACCTATCACTTCACCTGCAGTTGTATGAACCACATGCTTTGTGGAAACCACACCTTCGTCCAAAGTTAAAATACCTAATGAAGAAATAGCTTTGCTAGCCTGTTGCAAAGTAAGTCCATAACCCTGAGACCTAGTGCTAAAGTCACGATCGCGTTCATAAAGCGTAAAAGGAATACCACGGTGCATACACGCCACCGCTAGCGCAATACCACCAATACCCGCACCAATAATAGCAACATGTGGATAATGCTCTTCGTCAGGTATAACTGGTTCGTTAGACAGAATCAAGCCCGAACCATTACAGTGCAAACAAGTATATTGATGACCTTTAGGGCGAACAGGTACATTGCCCTCACCTTTCATTGTTTCAAATTGATCGCATGCAAGCTGGTAATTTAACCGTACTTTCTTACTAAGCTTACGTCTTTTTTTTCCGCGTCCCAAGCATTCCCGGCACATCACCCAATAAGTTCCTTTATTTTCTACTTCCTTCACTTCAACTTTACTTTAACATATTCAGATAAATTAGCAATTTACGAGTACAGTAAAAGCTAAGTGACCTACGTCTATGATACTACTAAATAGTATAAAACATTACTTTATCAATAGATTGCAACAAAGTAATGATACAAATTTACGACAAATAATAGGTTTCGCCATTGCAAAAAATAACCCGAATAATATTTATTTATAAGACGACATTGATCCACTCAGACGCAAAAACATTGAATTCACATCAAGAATGAAGAGGAGCTCAATAAAGATATGTATATTAGATTTACTAAACCTTTTTCAACATGCAATACCAGCAATCACTCTTAAATATAAAATCGATTTTCATAATCTTGTTTTTAAGTTTAATAATCATACCTTCTTCGGCACAAAACATACATCGCTTTACAGAAGGGCTTAGCATAGAAGCATCCTTTACCTATGGAAGGGAAGCCATATATACAGACGAACTACTCTGGTATTTTTACCAGCATAAATTATCCACCCCTGTGGCAGGAACAACTTTAGATGGCAAAGATGATAAAGCTTTATGGACTATTGTAAAAGCCGATACTAGTGGCTTCTTTAGACGTCAACAAAATACAGCGACCAACCTACAGCAACCCAATAATCCACCAGGACCAGGTCGTATTGCACAGCAAAGTCAGAACACAACATCTGCCGCATCAACATATAGAGGGCCGCGCCCGAGCTATCTTTATCTTACTTACCATTCAAATAAAGAACAGGCCGCTCTACTCAATATCAGAGGGAATAGCGCAGTTCTTATTAATGGTGAAATGCATACTGGCGACCCCTATCGTATGGGCTGGCTATATATTCCCGTCCAGTTGAAGAAAGGCTTAAACGAATTTTATGTAAGAGGTTCATTTATAGCTGCGACACTCAGTTTTCCAAAAAACAAAATACAGATAGCAACCGAAGACCTGACACTTCCAGATATCGTACAGGGTAAACAAAATCAGAATCTCCTTATCGGCCTAGTTCTGATTAATACAAGTAATAAAAATATTCATAATATAAAAATTCAGAGCAATACTGGAGGGAGAAAAGTAATTTCAACAGCACCTGTTCTTATGGCCAATAGTACACGGAAAATTATCGTTCCTATTGATGCATCTGCAATAAATAGTTTAGGTGAAGTACAAACTGATATCGCTATCTGGGATAAAGAAAAGTTGATCGAGACGAAAAAAATACCACTGAGAAGTGTATCGGGAAATACTCCCTATCGAATCACATTCATCAGCAAAATAGATAATAGTTTACAATATTATGCCGTAAATCCAGCCTTAGGAGGAGAAAAAGCAGGAGATGCACTTTTCTTTTCAGTACATGGTGCCGGTGTAGAAGCCTTAGGGCAAGCACAGGCTTATCAAGCAAAGGATTGGGGAACACTTGTCGCACCGACCAATCGTCGCCCCCGCGGGTTCAACTGGGAGGATTGGGGCAGAATGGACGCTTTAGAAGTACTCGACCTTGCCCAACAAACGTTAAAGCCAGACAGCCAAAAAATTTACTTAACTGGTCATTCCATGGGCGGACACGGCACCTGGTTCCTAGGCGCTACTTATCCAGAAAAGTGGGCAGCAATAGCACCTTGTGCAGGATATCCAACTTTAAAAGGCTACGGATCTGCTGATGGGCTGATACCAGAAAAAGGCCGAAATATGTATGAAGACATATTATTAAAGTCAGGAAATCAAAGTGATGTAATTGCATATGCAAGCAACTACAAACCTTTAGGAATATATGTGCTCCATGGTGATGCTGATCGAACAGTATCTGTTGAATATGCACGTCAAATGCGTAAATTACTCGGAACTTTTCATCCGGATTTTAGCTATTACGAATATCCAGGTGGATCACATTGGTACAGTAATGAAAGTGTCGACTGGAAACCTTTATTTGATTACTTTAAAATACATCAAAGAAAAACAACAAACGAAGTCGATCATATTGATTTCAAAACATCAAATCCTGGTATCTCAGCGACATACTACTGGAGTACGATCTATCAACAGATTAAGCCACTTGATTATTCACAAATTGTACTTACTAGAAATCTGGAGAAAAGAACCCTAATCGGTAAAACAGATAATGTACAGATATTGAAATTAAATTTGGAAGGTTTTCAGAAAAATGAACCCATCACGATTGATATCGACAGCTCCAATACAATTACCTATCAGTGGAATACAATTGAACAATCTGTAGTGTACCTCAAAAGAGAAACCCAAGGTTGGTTAGTTGTTGAAAGACCAAAGCTAGATCAAAAAGGCCCTCATCGGAACGGTTCTTTTAAAGAGGCCTTTAACCACAGTATGGTGTATGTTTATGGTACAACCGGAACTAAAGACGAAAATAAATGGGCTTTAGAAAAAGTACTCCATGATGCTGAAGCATGGTATTACAGAGGTAATGGAACATTTGATATGATAGCTGACCGCGACTTTGATGCAGAAAAATACATTGATCGCAATATTATATTAATTGGTAATGCAAAAACAAATAGTGCTTGGAACAAACTGCTTAGTGACTGCCCAATTACGGTAACGTCTGATCAAATTAAAATAGATAAACAAACTTATAAAGGCAATAATTTAGGCGGTTACTTTTACTGGAAAAAACCAGGAACCGAAACCAGAGGTGTTGGCGTGATTACAGGAACTGGACTTAAAGGAATGCAGGCCACAGGAGCAAATCAATATTTTGCAGGAGCTAGTGGTTTTCCAGATTATATGTTCTTCAATTTAGATATGTTAAAAAATGGTCCAGAGAATATAATAGATGCAGGATTTTACTCGAATGAATGGAAGATAGAAGCAAAATAAAAAAAATAAGGCAAATAGAATCAGAAAATTAAATTGTAAAGTGATCTAGCTTTAAAAAATATTAAACAACAAAATAACTACCTCATTAGCAAAATGATGACTTTTTCAACATTTAAATTAGAGGGGATTGGCAAACTATTTGTTATAACAGCGAAAGTTTTCCTTTTGAAAACTTAAACTAATATTTTTTATAATTATCATGAAAAAAGTAATTCTACCTTTTCTTACTCTTTTTACTTTATTATTTGCCGCTCATCAGAAGGCAAATGCACAAACACCTTATCGTACGGCCATTGGTTTAGGGATAGATTTAGGTGATGGCGAAACTTTATTTGGTCCACAAATAAAACATAACTTTGGCGGAAATGACGCTGTAAATGCACAGGTATTATTTGGGGATAATATCACAGTGCTAGGCGTTGACTATTCCTATAACAAAAGAATTCCAGGAGCTCGTGGTCTTTCCTGGTATATTGGTGTTGGTCCGCAAGTATCGTTTATCGATTATGATAAAGGGTACAAAAAGTATCATTGGAAAGATGGTGATGATACGCATGTAGATTTTGCAATAAGACCAGCGCTCGGTTTAGAATTTAGAATTCCTTCCGCTCCATTGGCGATGCATTTTGATTGGAAACCTTGGTGGAATATTTCTCATGATGTTAACTTTGATCCATCAAGTTTTTCATTGGGATTCAAATTCGTTTTAAAATAAACGAAATTATAGCTAACAAAAAAAGGAACTCCTGCACAACATAAAGTTTGCAGGAGTTTTTTTATCATAAAACTTCAGTTACCCTAACCGATAAAAATTCATCTTCCAATCTGAAATAATAAACGGGAGCTACTGCTATTTTGATCTTCTCCTCTGCCATCTAACCTAAACAAAGGTTAATATATACAACCATGAAATAACCTTAAACATACATATAGTTAAGTTTCTGGATAAGAAGAATTGATTATTTTTAGTAAACGATAAATATTACTATCTTTATTAATAACTGAGTACCAATAGTTTTTAAATTTTTGTGTTTTATAAAAGGATAAAACTTTATAGAAATGCTGATCTATTCAAAACCATACTCAATTTAAACCACAATCAAAATTTTAATAATGACTATTCATAGAAACATAAAATTGACAGTAGCTATATTGACTATAATATTTTCATCACCTGTATTCGGACAAACTCCTTCAAAATTCTATGATCAAGCTAAAATAGAGGTATTTCACCCCGATTTTAAAAAAATAATTGACCCTCTTATAAAAATTGAGTTACTAGCAGAAGGTTTCCAGTGGACAGAGGGACCGGTATGGGTTCAAAAAGGTAACTATCTCTTGTTTAGCGACACAAGGCTGAACACCATATATAAGTGGTCCTCAAAAAATGGAGTAGAGAAATTTATACAACCTGCAGGATACCAAGGAACTGAGATCTACAGTGAAGAACCAGGTACTAATGGGCTCGTGATCAACAAAGAAGGATATCTCGTTGCATGTGATCATGGGAATAGACAAATTGTTCAGATCGATCTCAATAAACGAAAATTTACACCATTAAGTACACACTGGAAACAGCTCAGATTTAATTCCCCTAATGATATCTGTCAACATGATCATGGAGATTACTTTTTCACTGACCCTCCTTACGGACTCCCTAACCGGGAAGTGGATACTATAAATAGAGAGATCATTAGTAATGGTGTATATCGACTAGATTCCTTTGGAAACGCGATCCAAATAATCTCTAATTTAACAAGACCTAATGGTATAGCACTTTCAACAAAACAAGATAAACTGTATGTCTCCATTAGTGATCACAAGCACCCATTTATTATGGAATATTCTTTAAATAATAAATTGGAAGTGGGAAAACCAGAGGTTTTTGTTGATTTCAAATTAAAGTTTCCATCAGAACCAATGGCTGCCGATGGTATTAAAGTACATCCTGACGGATATGTTTTTGCCGCTGCTGGAAGCGGAATTATCATACTGAACGATAAAGGAGATGTAATAGGTAGAATTAAACTCGGAATTGCAACGGCAAACTGTAATTTCGGTGGAGATGGATATCTATATATAACTGCCTCTGATAAACTCTTACGCGTTCCCCTTCTGAAATTATAATATCCAAATTTCAGAACATTCGATTTACGTATCACATAAATCTTGATTTCCAGCACTTGCTATCCCCCCTTTAGCAATGATGTTTTTGTTTCAGCTGACAACCAAAAGAATACAAAAAAATGTTGTTATAGCAGAATCGCTCGTAAAAATTAAATTTTTACCTGCTTATAATAAAAATGCTACACCGCAAATTCCATAAAAATAGAATCACATCCTAATTATGTAAAGTTATTTTAATTTTCCTATTGCAGGGTTAATTAATTATGATTAAAATTGATGAATTATAAATAAGAAATAAAATAAAAAATGAATTTAATTCCCTAATAGAACAAAATTAGTTTTAAAAAATACCATTCAAATCTAAACTCATTAATTTTTATTAAATATATTTTTATCAAAAACCTAAACCCGTAAGATTCTTATGACTAGATTTACACAAAAAATGATGTTAATTCTGTTGATTTTCACAAGTCAACTTGTTATTAACTGTTCTTCAGACAATGATCCAATTAATGAAGAAATTGAAAACCCAACCGGATGGATGGATGATCTGGAAAGATCACTTGGTACAGGTACTAAGGCCAAATTAAATAATTGGGTAGAAAAAGGATTAGATAATACGAAGCTAAAAGAAGCTTTCTCTAAAACGAGTGATAAAGCTGGTTTAATGACTAAACTTGAAACTGCAATCAGCATTTATCACCAAAGAGTTCATATAGAAGATTGGAACAATATTCCAGGAATCGCAAAATCTGATTATAAATCAAATGGTTTATTGGCAGGTATTAACCATCCGGATTGGAATGATCCAGCTTTAGATCTACCAGCTATTGAGGCCGCCAACTTTGTTGATGCAACAGCAACGGTTCTACCTTCCGGAACAAAAATTTACCGGGTAACCGGAGGTAATCCTGCAGGAGGATACTGGACAAAGGAAAAACCAAAATCTGTTGGAGCTGTTATTGGTGGTACTGCCGTTCAGCCCGCTTGGAACGATTTTAGTAAATGCTACGAATATGAAGTTCCACAAAAGCAGACTTTAAAAGTTTGGCAGGGAATTACCGCAAAACAACCTATTGCAGCAGGTGTAATTAATCCACACCTACCTGGAGGAGAACTGCAGTTATTCATCCCTCCAGCAGTTAGAGACGATGCTTTTAAAAAATTAGTAATACAAATTCCATTATCATGGTAAGTTCAGAGAAAATAAAAAATGATTATCTAAAGTTATTGCAACTAATAGAAAAAGAAGCCGCAAATGAAACCACTATTCAAGCATATCTAAACTATCTCAATAACTACAAAGACAGATTCATAAACGAAGATAACATTCAGCACGGTCAGGAATTGAGAGAATTTTTGAAAGGGGCAAATAGATTCTCAGATGAATTTTCATTTTCTAATCAAAATATTTCTCAAATACGGACATTAATCAATAGTATTTATGAGTCACTAAACAACTCATAATAGATCAGACCATTAAAGATTGCTATCTTTTTATGCAGATAGCAGTCTTTTATGTCGAAATAGACATTTTATTCACAATAGCTTCTTGCTCAAAAGGGATAAAAATTACACTTCAATTCATTGGTTCTTATTCAAATTTTGCATAATTTTTTCTACAATTGCTTTTGCATCATCACTTACTCCAAAAACAAGTCCTGATTTTTTCTTCCGTAACCAGGGAAAGCCTATGCAATAAAAACCCTCCGTTAGCATTTCACCATCTACATGCTCAGGTCTTCCCTTATCATCAACTAAAGATGCATTTAGATAACTAAAGTCATATCCAAACCCTGTAGCCCAAATTATTGTAGCTATATCAAAGTCTCTTAAACAAAGTATACGTAAATCGGAAGCTGAAACATAGTTATTATCAGGACAATCTGAAAGATCCTCCTCTTCTTCTGAAATAAATGCAGAATGCTTTTCAAGGTAAGCATCTACTTGACTCTTAATAAAAACCGAGGTTTCATCTGCATAATGGATATTACTTTTAGCATTATCGTCAAAATATAGATTTTCATCATCTACGCCTTTTAAACCACCAAGAATTGTGACCCCTATACTATACAATGATTGATAACTTACCGTATGTCCTAACAAACCTAGACCTGAAACTTGAGGTTGCACAGCAAGTAAATGAGATTTTTCTTTTAACAACTTACTGGACATATCCATCATCCCCATCCGATCCATCCATTCCATGATATCTTTCCCTTTATAGCGGCGTGGTGCTCTTGCGACTTTACTTCCAGCTAAATATACTTTTCTCTTTGCCAGAGCCAGTTCTTCAGCAATCTGACAACCTGATTGCCCACCTCCCACAACCAATATATTTCCAGTAGGCATTTGTTTCACATTCTTATATTCGGAAGCGTGAAATTGTTTTACATGAGCAGGTACGTTTTTCCATAGCTTGGGCAATGAAATCTTATTCATAATACCCGAAGCGATTACAACTGCTTTTGATAAAAATGTATAAAATACACCCTCCTTTTCTATATTAACAGCAAAACCTATGTCAGTTTTTTCAATTCCGATTACTTTATGGTTTTCTAATATAGGTAGGTTAAATGTTCGAACATACTTTTTCAAATACATTACAAATTCTTCTTTAGTCATAAAGTATTCCCTTTTATTAATCGGAATATCCATACCAGGAAGAGTGGTCATCCAGTTCGGTGTATTCATTTTGAATGAATCCCAGCGATGCTCTTTCCACGAATAACCAATAAAATGCTGCTCCAATACGATATGTTTTATTCTATGGTTTTTAAGATAATAGCTTATGGCCAGTCCAGCTTGCCCAGCTCCGACAACAATAACATCCTGTATTTTTTCTACTTTCATTTTTAAACTGTCTTAAAAAAAAATTCAACTTATGAAGGAATAAAGCAAATTGTATATCGAGTTCATTCCAAAACAATACATAAAAACTTATTTGCTTACCTTTGTACAAATATTATCATTACATATCGAGAGAAGATAACGCAATAGAGATTAAAACCTACGCAATGATGCAAAATCAGGAATTAACTATTATCCAACGCAATAGTCTAAAAAGCGAAAAGTTTTCTGCTTATTCGGAAAAGAAACATAATATAAAAACAAAATCAGGTGGTGCGTTTTTTTTTCACGAAACGACCTTTGATTCGTTACAATTTATCCAGTGCAATTACACATTAATTAAAGAAGAGCAACTCCAGATTAATATTGAAAAAGAAGCTCTTGAAATGCACTTCAGATTAGATGGATCTAGTGGAGCTTATCGTTCCGGACAACCATTGAATCTTATAAAAGGAAGCAATACTATAACATATTTAGAAGATCATAGACAAGATATTGTGATGTCTCCAACTGAAACAGGAAGTTTTTTGGAAATTAGGATAGGCCAATCTCATTTTGAAAAATTATTAAGTGATTTTGTTTCTGACACATCAAATCTATTCTCAGGAACTGTGATGACCACTACTCCAGCAATGCGTAATACAATTGCTCAGATTCAAATTAACCCTTACAATCAAAAGATGCGCGGGCTATATATGGAAGCAAAAATGACAGAACTTTTCCTACTGCAATTACAAAAATCCAATAATCATCCCCACCAAAAATCTCTCTCTTTTGGAAAAATGGATAGAGATAAACTCTTTCATGCGAAGCAACTAATCGAGCAGCACATGGACCAATTCCTAACCATCACACAACTGGCTCAACTTATTGGCATGAACAAACGGAAACTTATGCTAAGCTTTAAAGAGCTTTTTGGAATGACAGTATACAGCTACATCAAAGATCTGAAAATGGAAGAAGCAAAAAGGCTGTTGTTAGAAGAGGATAAATATGTAAATGAAGTGGCAGACCACATCGGTTATCAGAATCCCCAACATTTTATAACAGCATTTAAAAAGAAATTTGGCATTTCTCCAGGTACACTAAAACAGTAAAACTTCTAGCACTTAAGAAAGTTATACCTTAGTAAAGTGAATAGAATAGTTCACTCATCTTACTCAAAAATAATAAGAAAGCATTCTGTAATAAAAAATAAAAAATGGAAATTACAACTTTAGAAAATATCAGAATTGATTACATTACAGAAATTTTGAACCAATCATTTTCTGATTATATCGTTCCATTTCAACTTACTTCTCAGCAGTTGGAATATAAAATTTTCACCGAAAACATCCGGCTTGATTTATCTTTAGGAGTTTTTTATTCAGGTAAATTAGTTGGTTTTATGCTTCATGCCTTAAATCATAATGGTGAAAAATTGGTCGCTTATAATGCTGCTACTGGAGTCATTCCTGATTTTCGAGGACAAGGTTTGGTAGGTAAAATGTATAATTACTTAATCCCAAAACTAAGAGATCTTGATGTAGATCATATGGTACTGGAAGTTATTGTCGGTAACCAACGTGCAATACGCGCCTATGAGAAAATGAATTATCGGGTTAATAGAACGCTAGATTGTTTTAAAGGATCTTTTGAATCAGATAAGAAATCCAGTTTTTTATCTATTAAACAAGTAGAAAATTTTAAATGGGATGATTTTATATCTTTTTGGTCAATTAAACCATCTTGGCAAAATTCCATAACAACTTTAGAAAAAAGCAAAGATAAGATTACTATCCTCTGCGCGTATTTAGAAGACGAATTGGTCGGATATATAATCTATAATGCTCAGACAAAAAGAATACAACAAATTGCAGTTCCTACAATCCATAGACGGAAAGGCATAGCAACACAATTGATAAATGCGATGACACAATCAACCGGATCAAAAGAACTATATGCCTTTAATATCGACAATAGTTCTTCAGAAAGCACTGGATTTTTTAAAAGTTTAAGTCTTGAAAATAATGTGTCTCAACTTGAAATGATAAAAAATATATAAAAAGCTAGGAAACTAATGATTGGCGGTGTCGCTGCACATATTGTTTTTTGATAATATATAGCTTATAGTAATCATAAGAGCCTATGATCAATAGGACAAAACATACTACGTAAAATGTCTTATTGGTCAAAAAAGCAAATGATAAACCACTTAACAGCCCGCCCGCAACATAAGCCATTACTATACTCAACAATAAATTAAACTTATCAACAAGTGCTTTATTATGTCTGTTAGATTCCTTTGTAAACATAGAAATCAGAATAGCCAGATCTGTTGTAAGCCCAGTCAAATGAGTCGTTTTTACTACTGAGTTTGAAATACTGGCAGTCAATCCATTTTGTAGCCCCATAGCGAATAACAACGCCCCCACCAAGATTTCTGTTTCCTGTAAAGAATCTTTATAAAAAAAATCCAGATAAATGCCGACAAATAATATGCTTAATATTTCAAGAACTAAAGGTATAGAATGAGTAAGAAAAGCACTAAAACGCCCCTTTCCATGAATAATAATCATATTCGAAAGCATACTGCCGATTAAAAATAATAATATCCAGAATAAAACTACAGCCCCCTGATACCAGTTACCCTTAGCAATCTCTTGAGCAAAAATGGCATAATACCCCGTTACATTTGAGGTAAATGAAAAAAAAACGATGACCGATGCGACATTGACCATACCTGCTGAAAAAGCAGTCAAGGATCCCAATTTAATATTGTCTTGTATCGTGCGATGATTACTATATTTTCTTAGCATAATTTATTTTTTCTCCTTTCTCCAACACAATTCGTGCAATTCCCTTAGCCTGTAGATCTAAATTAAGATGTAGTATTAATCTGGTATCACTAAGTTCATGTATCACAAAACTTTCCACAAGTTTATCGTCTTTCCGTAGCTCCAAAATATGACCTCTTCCCTTTAAAAACCAATTATATCTATTATCATGATGATGGGCAATATAACTGCGGCTTCCTTTTCTTTCAAAGTGCCACAAACCGTCTTGAAGAGGCGGTAAATGTGCAATCAGAGTATTTTTAATTTCTTCATGAATCGTCGATTGCTTTTGAAAAGATGGCATATTATCCACTTTTTCAAAATACCATCCTTGTTCGACCCATTCTCCTTCCAACATACGCTCTGGACTTTCATAAAACATCACCATAGTTGTTGCTAAAAAAAGAAGCAAAGCAAGTAAGATAAAGTTGAATTTAACCAGCAGATTTATTTTAATAATTGACATCCCATTTTTTTTTAAAGAATAAATCAGATAAAACATTACACTCAAATTTCTCAGTACTGGGTTTCTGTATAATTCCGACTTGCCCCAGTTTACGCGCGTTCAACCGCAGTAAAACCTTTCCTACATCAAAAAAATGCTTAGTTCTTTTTTCAAATGCATAATTTGATGGCACTCTGATTTCATCAATCTTTGCGCCTAATAAATAATTATGTAAGTAATTTGAATTGTCGGTACCGATGATATCCGTATATATGACCAACTTCCGATCTTCATAGCGATTACAGATCATCTGGCAAGCTTTAATAAAATCTTCCGAATGAAGATCTGACAGTTGATCCTCCAGTTTAATACCTAGCAATTCACTGATAGACGTACTACTGCGGTTGCCATATACCAATACGACCTCCACTTCTTTCGCCTTCGAATGTTCGAGACTTTGGATCACAAATAAAAGGGAATCTATTGTAAAATCACTAGGAATCAATATACGTTTCTTCATATCAAATTACTTTTGATACAAAGTTAACACCGAGAGATTGCAATGGAATGAAGCTGAAATTAGCTTTCTATTAGAATTTCAAAGCTGAAATTAAAATGAGATTAAAACAAATGAAAAGATTAGAATAGGATTAAAATTTAAGATAAGTAGGGAGCTCTATTTCAACTGTTGTTCCTTTTCCTACAGAAGATTTAACTTTTAACGTCCCCTCGTGTAATTTAATGATATTGCGAGCCAAAGGCAAGCCAATACCATAACCGTCAATACCATCGGTATTTGAAGCCCTAAAATAAGGATCATAAATATGTTCCAAATCTTCTGAAGGGATACCTATGCCCTCATCTTTGATCAAAATAAACACCTTATTATCCAAAGCACCTAAAGCAATATAGGCAGTCCTATTAGATGAGTACTTACAGGCATTACTAATAATATTGGACAAAGCCAATTGAAGTAAAATAGCATTTCCATTAATTTTAAGACGCATACTGTCATCTGGCAATAAGTCAAAATCAGTAACAATACGAAACTTATCATTAATAGCTTTGATTGTCAACTCTGCATCCATTATAATTTGATCAATACGAACAGGACTAAAAGAAGATGAATTACTGACAAAACCAGTACGTGCCAACAACAAAAGTGCCTTTGTTTTTTTTTCTAAATGCTCAGCAGATGAAATAATTTTCAAAAGAGTTTTTTGATAATCTTCTTTACTTCGCTCTTTTGATAGCGCCAGATCTGCCTGCCCTATTATGGAAGTCAAAGGAGTATTCAATTCATGTGAAGCATTACTGATAAAATTTTTCTGAGTTTCAAATGATGTCTCTAATCTTGTTAACATATTATTAAAAGTGCTGGCAAGATCCTTAAGTTCCCCTTTATATTTAACTTCATCCAATCTTTTATGTAAATTTTCAGAACCTATTTGTTGCACCTCCTTCATCATTGTTAAGATAGGCTTCAAAAAAGAACGTTTCATAAAAACGGAAACTACCAAAATAAAAAGTATACCCAAGATTAAACTAATTATCAGCAGATTTCGAAGATATGCAAGATGATGCGTATAAAAGTAGTTCTCAGCAGAAGCTCCAATTATATACCTCCGTCCATCCTTTTCAAAAAATTTGGTCGAATAAAACTGACTATCGGATTTAAAATTAGAAACACCTTTTTTATCGATCTTACTCCATAGCTTTCGATTAAAACCGCGACTCTTAACAATATTCCCAGCGGCATCAAACTCGACAAGAAATTCGTGCTGATTATCAAGATTCTCAATAAATTCTAAGCTCCATTGGTTATTTTGATCTGCGCTACCATTATTTAAAAACTTCTCAGCTGCTATATTCCGTCTCAAATCTAACCGTTTATAAAAATCGCGAAACGCAAAATTGGAAATAGAATAAAAAATAAAACCAACAAAACAACAGACATAGATAACCAGAATGGTAATGAGGTAAATAAGCTTTTTATTATAATTATGCATAAAATCTTAATCTTCGACTTTTAAAACATATCCCATACCGATCACTGTATGTATAGCTTTTTTGGATGATACTTTTTCTATTTTCTTGCGGAGATAGTTAACATACACATCCACTACATTAGAACCAATATCAAAGTTTATTCCCCATACCCGATCAAGCAGTTCGCTACGCTCAAATACTTTTTTGGGATTTTGGATAAACAATAAAAGCAATCGATATTCTGTACTCGTAAGCGTTAATTCTTGTTTTTCACAATAAGCTATTTTTTTATAATCATCGATTTCAAAAAAACCGTATTTATATATCTCATGGACTGGTTCCTGATCCCGCTGTGTAGCCTGAAGTATGGAATGCTTGCGTCGAATCAAAGAACGAATTCTTGCTTTAAGTTCAATCAGTTTAAAAGGTTTAGAAAGATAGTCATCAGCCCCGTTGTCCAAACCCAGAACAACATTTTCGGGAGTTCCCAAGGCAGTTAGCATCATCACAGGTAAATCAGTATAACCCCAAAACCGGATTTGTCTACAAATCTCCAGCCCATTGGTACCTGGTAACAATATATCCAACAGTACGAGAGATATATCATGATTGCTAAGCAGCTCCTGCAATAAATTTGCTTTATTTAAATGAATTACCTGATAACCGTCCTCTTCCAAGCCCTGAACAATCAAATCAGCTACATCTTGTTCGTCTTCTACCAAGATAATTTTTTGTTGCTCTATATTCATGACATGATATCTGATTACCTTTTAATTCCTTCAAAAGATAAAAATAAGCTTTTGGTAACTCACACACAAATTTGAAGACATATCGGAGCAAAGAATATGAAACCAGAGAACATGCTAGAAAATAAAAAGTGAAATACCTTATTATACTTTGGTGTTTTCAGCACGAAATAAATAAAATAGAAGAAGGTCAGAAACGGATCAATTAAATTATAAGAATTGCAAACCAATTCCATCAACTCTCGTATCTAACCATATTTTTTCTCTTGATTTAAGTACTTGATTTGGACAAGAATGACGCAAGATGAAATCATCATTGTCCTCATTCAGATAAGGGTTGATATCATCTTGATCTGATAAATAAACAATATTAAACACAGCATCTTGATCATCTGCATTAATATCAGATTGTAAAATTTTAACATCTTGAGTCATTAGCCACTTTGATGCTTCGTCTTTATTAAAGTATTTTAAATGTAAGATATCTACACCAAACTGCTCCAATTCTTTAGTGGCCCTATCTGGAAAAAAGTTAAGCAGATAACCTTTATATACCTCTATGTGATTATTCCTAAGCGCATAATTTCTTACAATAAGTCTGTGAGGATTATATTCAAAATTGAACATCATAGGATTTTCCATAAAACCATAATGCAGATTATATTGTAAAATACGCGCATCCATATTGATCTTTTCGTTTTTCATAATTGGCATAATTTAGTATAATCAATAACATTAAATTACCTAAATAGTTCGTACAATTGCTAATTTCCTAACACTTTAAGCAATATTCTCATTCATTTACTATAAACCACAAAAAATAATATGACGATGAATTCAATTCAAAATCTGAAAGAAGATTATAAACCGTAAAAATTAGAATAGATTAAAAATCAACAAGATCAAGGTATCTTAATCTATTCCTAAATTTTCATTATTAATTTCGGTCTAATTTCTCCATCCATCTTAATAACAACAAACAACCTGGGGCATACACAGCACCGTGATCAAAACCCTGTAATTGGAATAACTCCGTTTTAGAATGTTTTAAGTTTTCGAGCACTTTGGCCAGATGTGCATTCTCCTCATATCTGGCAGGTAATTCTAATCTAGCATCACCTGTAATCAACAAAGTCGGAGGAGCATCCTTTCTAGCAAAATGAATAGGTGCATACTGATCAATAATGGGTATTTCCATTGACTGTTTACGTTCCTTCTTGATAGTGTAATGGGTATTTGTTTGTCCGCTGATAGGTGCTATACCTTTGATCTGGTTAGCATCTATATGGTATTTCTTCAGATAGCTCACATCCAATCCGACCATCAATGCTAGATAACCTCCAGCCGAATGCCCAGATACATATATTTTAGTAGGATCACCACCATACTTTGTGATGTTATTGAACGCCCAGGCAACAGCGGCAGCAGCATCATCAATATAATCTGGCCCCTTTACTTTGGGACTCAATCTATAATTAACAGCAATTACAGCAATCCCCTTTTCCTTAAGCTCCAATGGTACATATTTTTCTCCTTCCTCTAATCCTCCGCCATGAAACCATACGACTGTAGCAAAACTCGATTTGTCCTCCGGAAAATACAAATCTAACTTACAGCGCTCTTGTTTATACATATCTTTTTCAGACTTTTCTACATAAGAAATATCTTGCAACAATTTATAACCCTGAGCTGAAGAAGTGAAATTAGTTAAGATTAAACAAAAGAATACAAAAATTTTATACAACATCATGATCTAATTTAAAAACGCATACATAAAACTGGCAAATAAAAATATAGTAGTCATATCTATTCCGACAGTGCAGTATCTTTATCAATCGCTAATTCTTGATTATAAGCGTTTACAAAAGTTCCTTTCACACGTTCTGAATTATAAAGATACATCCCCCATAGCACACTGTAGATGATATTCTTCACATTTGTAGAAATTACATCGGGAGCTAAAATATTACTCATATAAAAATAATTAAAAAAAGTAAAAACAACATTTGAAAGAAACATCACAGCGAGCACAACAATCATAGTTTGTGGGAAAAGATCTCTTTTTTTACTAAATAAATAGATGCAGTATATAAAACCCATTAAGAGAATGATATTTAATAAAATTTCACTCGCAACAAATATTTTATGAACATAGTCCGGAAAATAACTAGTATACCTATAACTCTCCCAGATCTCCTGAGTTAGATACCCAGACTCAAAAAAATTATACGCAACTCTTAGAGTAGTAATTACCATCGAAATAATTAATAAAATCAACCATCCCCCAACTGAATGGTATTCGGGCTCCTCGTATAATTGAATCATTGAAGATGATGCTGTTTTATTATAGCGAAGTATAAAAATAACACAGATTAAAATAATGCAAACACATCCAAAAATTGTAAGCATACTGATTTTACCTGAAATATTAGAGCCGACGATTATTCCATTATCCTCAATATAATATGCATTGTACAATAAAACATCTCTGTTTTTAAAATCATCAACATATTGTTTTTTATCACTCGATGCTACGAAAGGATTGTGGAATCCAAAATTGTAGCTGATAATAAGCGTGTCTTTTGACGTTTTAACAGTTTTACCAAAATAATAAGAATCACGATCAATGAAAGAGCTCTCTCTTTCTGGATTAAATTCAACCCCGCCATGATTTACGATGCGAATATCATATTCTAAGCAATACGGAAAATACAAACCAAGAGGCGCTAAACCTTCTGATGAATTAAGTTCAGGTAAATTATTATTAATTTGACTCGCATATATGCCAAAGATATTTTTATTTGACGCCTCATCTTTTTCACCAATTTTCTCAATATAATACCTCTCTGTTACATGAATAATATTTTTATCAAACTCATCTTCAAATTTTAGTGACTCTTTAATGGAAATTTTGGGATACATTTTTTTGTAGTAATCCAAATAACTCTTTTGTATCTGATTTTTTGCACTTTCTTTAAATGAAGTTCTTATAAAGTCTGCACTAGAGGCGCTATAGCTCGTTTTAACCTCTAAAATTGCTCCGCCCTTACTATCTAGCAAATAAGTTTCTGAAATTTTTGTTAATCCATTGACATTTTTATCAACAGATGTCAAATGCTTCGAATCATCGATTTTTAAAACTCTACCATAGTAAGGGAAATATAAATCTGTAATCCCGCCACCTTGATTAGTGATGGTAGGGTCAATATACTGTTGTCTGTCTCCAATCTCAATAGCAGCCACAACATGATTAAAAGCACCTGGCGATGGTAGATAATCTTCCATACCATATGTAAGGTACGAATTCGCTAAAACCAAAGATCCTTTTATTCCTTTCCGTTTTAACATGGAAATCATCAGCAACGATTTATCTTTACAATCACCGTATCGCTGATTAAAAATTTTTTCCGGTGTGTTAGCACGATGAGAAAATTCACCCAGCTCAACTCCCATATAACGAATATCATTCTGCACAAAGTGTGTTACCTTTTTCAGAAATTTCATCGAATCTCCCTGAGAATCATCCCAATATCTATCAACTAGAAGTGCTAACGGAGAACCGTCTTTAAAATCTACAGTTGGATTAGTCCGCGCCATCCAGCCCCCTACTTCTGACCAAGAATTAAATTCTGTACACTCTATCCATTGTAGATTTGTATACCATGCAGGCGCATATTCATCAAATTCAACGGCAGGAAACGACTGCTCTTCCCAGCTATAAGAAACGTGATTACTACCTTCTTCTATAAGCGGTTTACTAGCATTGTTATGCGATTTAAAATTTAACTTCCTATTTTTCGGAACAATATAATTAACTACTGCCAAACCGATAGGTTCATAAGATTGCAGATAATATTTGTCAAAAAACTTATTTTCAAAAACAGGATTAAATCCCTTCAAACTATATGAAACGATAATCTTATCGTCTTTTCTTAAATCATCCAATATATAATAAGCAGAATAAGTTCCATTATAGATAAATCGAGATAAATCGGTCTCAGTAGCAACTAAGGTAAATTTACCGACATCAAGCTTATCAATAGTTTTCCCATCCCTAATTACTTTCAATTCATGAAGAGTAACCTGCTGATACTTTGGATCAAAGTTTATTGAAATTTGACCTGCATTTTCAGCACCGTTACTATCAAATAAAACTTTAACATCTCTAAAAAACTTAATTTGCTCTCCTATATTAACCTGATATTCAATCAAATCATAATAATACCCTTGTCCTATATCTTTAATATCAATTTTTGAAGGTGAAAGTTTATTCGCTCTAACCCAAGTTGGAACAGGAGCTTTATTAAGTTTGTTATTAGCCAGAACATGGCTATTAAACAAAACCGCTATAAAGAATAAAAAAAATAAATATGAATTAAATTTCATTGGTTAATAATCTTATGTTAAAGATATAAAAATTAAATTATTATCGATATGACAAGCAAAATTTTGCTTTGTTATAGACATAAAGATCAAGATGATAAGATATAATATAGACAACTAAGATATAATATATACACACAGTTCTAATCTGAAAATAAACAAGGTGATCAATAGAAACAACATCACAAAAATCACCGAATAACCCATTTTCAACTATTTATAATAAAAAGAATTGGCTCATTTTACTCATCCCTAAAAAGAATATCTGCAAACATTTTCGTCTCCTGGCTGTTGATTCTAATAAAGTACACATTAACATATGTGACACAGGTATACAATTTTTTAACAAACACCCGAATAAACCTATACGAATTCGTGGTGCATAAATCGCAAAAAAATGGCAATAACAACCAATAGATTATCACAGACTCTTAGTAAAGCTTTGAATGATCAAATTACATTAGAAGCATATTCTGCTCAAGTATATTTAATGTTAGCTTGTTGGGCTGATCAGAATATGTTAGATGGTGTCAATTCGTTTCTTATGAAGCATTCCCAAGAAGAGCGCGTACATATGGCCAAAATAATAGAATATATTCAAGAAAGAGGTGGATCTGTAAAAATTGATGCAATAAAGAAACCAGAACCAGAACCTAAAAACATTCTAGAATGCTTTGAAATGGTACTGCAACAAGAAATAGAAAATACAGAATCTATCTATAAAATAGTAAATTTAAGTATGCAAGAAGGTGATTGGGCAACATGGAATTTCCTTCAATGGCTTGTTAATGAACAACGTGAGGAAGAGAAACTTGCCTTAGACTTATTAGACAAAGCTAAATTGGCTGGAGGTGAAGATATGACAGATAATGCCCGATTTGAACTCAACAAACTAATCGGAAATACTGGGCAAGAGTTTCCAGTTGCAGATCAAGTAAACCCGCTGGCATAAAATACATATAAAAAAAGGTAGCTTAAATCAAAAGCTACCTTTTTATTTTTCTGAAATTACCTATAGCGACCGCTTAGCCAGTAAGGAAATATCTAAAGAATTATGAGACAATTTATCCACAAGACCATCCATTAATTCTAATTGCTCTGTAATTAATAGCTCGTCACTCTGATCACTAATATGCGCTTTTGAAACAGCTGTTTTCAAGGCAAGAATTTCTAATGAATCAGTGGCAAACAAAGTATAGGTCTTTTTTAATTTCGAAAGAATCTTGTTCATCAGCCGTTCATGCTCCTCATGAAAGGCTAAACCGGAACTATGGTCCAGCATATTTGTAAAGGCCATAGCATAGGAAATCAATTGATGTGTAAAAATAGAAAAGTCATTTAATTCCTTTGTGAACGGGCGTTGAAATATAGGTTCATTCAATATACGTTCATTTAGTGCATTCAATTCCGCTAAACTGAGATAAATTTCTTTCCTAGCCAATTTATAATCCGCAATATCGACTTTATCACCCGATAACTTACGAAAACTAACAGATAAGAAATGTACATTCGCCTGTATCACATTTTTCAAATACGTCTTTACTGAATCACTTTCCCAAGTAGGAAATATGAAATGAAAAGATAAAAATGAAAGCACACAGCCAATTACAGTATCCAATAGACGTTCCTTCAATAAAAGAACGCCAAAATCATCTACTCCTGTAAAGAAATAATAAGCAATTAGAAAAAAGGCAGTTAGAAAAAACGAACCATAAACATATTTACTTCTTAAAAAAGTAAAAGTCAATAGCATATAAACTAACATGAGACCTAGGAGTACATAAATATTTGTGATCAAGAAAATACTTGATAATCCCAACATGCCCCCCAGAAATGATCCTTTCAATCGATCAATACTTCGTTGTTTGCTTAAACTGAAACCAGGACGCAGAATAACAATTATGGTAATATAAATCCAAAAACTATGTTTTGTCAAAGCAATGTATTCTGGAAAAAAAACAGGAAGTGTTTTAGTAATAACAAAAGCAACCAACATAACAATAGCGACACGAAGTGAGTGTCTAAAAATTGGTGACTTTAAATTTAAATGTGCCTGTAATGCTGGCCACGAAAAGGTTCTTTGTTTAAAGAAACGTTCTTTGTGTGCAAGTAACTCAGAGTGATCATGAACTTCCTCAGATTTAGATAAAATACGATGAACCTCTCTTATTTTCTGCATGACATAACGGATATTAACAAGGATTTTCTTCAATACGATTGTCGTTCCTTGCTCTCGGCTCTCTAAAGCGATAACCTCAGCATAGGCTTTATCCCACTGTCCTGTAAATTGAATAGCTGTCTTCGGTGGCTTCAATAAACTGATTGGAGTCGTCAGTCGCTCCAATTCTTGAGCACAGCTAATTAACAATTCAGGTATGACCTGATAAACCTTTGTATGTCCATATTTTTCACGAATCTGATAATAATCATGATGAGAAGCATTTATTCTTTCAAACAGTTCCATCAAGGTCGCGAAAATAAAAGTAAGCTGTTTATATTGGTAACTTGCAAATTGCTTCTCAGTAGCCGCAGAAAATAAAACTTCACGTACATTTTCCTGTCGTTGATTCAATATTACATTGATCTGAATAACACGTTTATGAGTCTTTGCAATCGCAGTATGAACATCAAAGAAGCAAGCTTTGATACGCAATAAAGTACCGATCTTATAGGCACACTCCGCCAGAACCTGTTGACTGACCCGATAAGGTCTCATGTAGCGTACTGCTAACACAAAAATCATATACCAGACTGCACCTCCAGTCATCAATAAAGCCTCTGTTATAGGATGACTGCTTTCATGTGTCAATGTCAAACTAAAAAATAGAGCCAATAAACAAGAAGCTCCGATTCCCATAGCTCTGATACCAAAAACACTGAGCATGCAAGCTGCAAAAGAGAAAAAAGCAATAAACAAACCAAGGAACACATCTGAAAAAGGAAGTATACGCGTGAGCATACTCATTGCGAAAATAACAGCAACATTGATAAACAAGGACTGACGGCGTTCCCGGTAAGGACCAACCAGATCTGGAGTACTTGCAATAATGCTACCTATTCCTAAGGTTACACCATTGTGCAAATGGCCGAAACAAGCAAATATTACAACCGAAATTAGCACTGCCACCGTAATTTTTAATCCTTCATGAAACGGTTGACTATTGATAAAGAACCGTGCCTTTTGCCATACTATTTCTAAATGATCACGCAATGTAGGTTATATTATTAATGTGGAAATATATCGATAAAAGACTATGCATATGCTAATCACTTAACTTTTGCAAAAGTACCAAATTAAATACTACAAAAAGAAATTTTCATCTCCTATAAAGTTCACATATAACCATAAAACATTCATAAAATATTGTTTTACATCAAAAATCAATATTTTATTTTAAAAAAAAGACCTTCTTTAGTAACACAAATGAGAAATAGTCAAAAGAAAACAATAATTTTAGGCACTAAAAATCTTTAAATGCATGAAAAAACTCACGCTACTTTTGTTATTAGCAAGTTCAATGGCTTATGGTCAGCGCAACTTGAATATAGAAGAAACAGTCTTTGGACCTCGTACATATGCCCCGACTGCCCTTATTAGCAGCAATTGGATACCCAACAGCAATAACATTAGTTATTTGGATAAGGGATATCAAAATTTAGTTCAGAAAAGTGCTACGAACACAGGGTCTGAGGAAATAATACTGAGCAAAAATGACTTACAAAATGCTTTAAAAACAAGAATTCCGAATGAGCAGATTAATTTGCAGATCTTTCCTAGTGATTATAAATGGGAGGATGCAAATACGATCAGCTTTATACTCTATACGAAACAAGCTCATTATCATATCGCTGTTAACGTAAAGAATAAAGAAATAGTTCATCTGTTGGAAACAAAGTTGGAGGCAACAAATCAAGAATATACAACAGATTACAGTAAAGTAGCTTTTTTAATTGGTAATAATATACAAATTAAAGACAATACTGGGCAATTAACTGTTGTTACTGCAGATACAGTAGACGGTATTCTTAGTGGAAGTGACTATACGCATAGACAAGAATTTGGTATCAAAAAAGGTATGTGGTGGAACCCGCAAAATGACAAATTATTGTACTACCGCAAAGACGAGACGATGGTTACTAAGTACCCGCTTATCCAATGGGACACGCGTGTAGCTTCAGTCAAAGATATTCGCTACCCGATGGCGGGTATGAAAAGTGAAGAAGTTACCTTGGTCATTTATGATACGAAAACAAAACAAAAAATTACCCTTGCGACGGGAGAACCAAAAGAACAGTTTTTAACAGCGGTAACATGGGATCCTTCTGGACAATCAGTTTATGTTGGGGTATTAAATCGTGAACAAAATCATCTAAAACTTAACCAATATAATGCACAAGATGGTCGTCTAATCAAAACATTATTTGAAGAAACAGCTTCGACATGGGTAGAACCTCAAAATGATTTATTGTTTTTACCAAATAACCCAAAACAATTTCTATATCAATCAGACAGAGAAGGTTTCAATCAACTTTACCTGTATAATACTGATGGTAAATTGATCAAAAAATTAGGACATCAAAATCTTATTGTACAGCAGCTAGGCGACTTTTCGCCAAAAGGAGATTTAATTTATTATACAGGTGTCACTAATGATGGCTTAGATCGTCAGCTATTTTCAGTAGACCTTAAAACCGGTAAAACAATACAATTAACACAGGGTACAGGAACACACAATGCCAAATTAAACAGTGATGGCTCTTATATTTTAGACCAATTCAGTAATCTGACAACTCCAAATATTGTTCAGATAAAAGCTACAAAATCCGGTAAAACAGAAAAGATAGTGGAATCAACAAATCCGTTTTTAGGAAAGATCAATCCTCCTAAAATAGAATTTATCACGTTGACATCTGCAGATGGAGCAACACCTTTAACTGGCCGTATCATTTATCCAAGTGATTTTGACACAAATAAAAAATATCCCGTGATGTATTACCTTTATGGAGGATCTCATTCACAATTAGTAACCAATAAATGGTTAGGCGGTGCGGGTTATTTTGATATGTACATGGCGCAACAAGGTTACATTGTATTCACAATGGACAATAGAGGAACAGACGCTCGTGGAAGAGCATTTGCAACAGCAACACACCGTCAATTAGGACAAGCAGAGATGGCTGATCAAATGAAAGGTATCGAGTTTTTGAAATCCAAATCGTTTGTTGATCAAAACAAGATGGGTATATTCGGCTGGAGTTTCGGTGGATTTATGACAACATCATTTATGATACACCATAACGACATCTTTAAAGCAGCAGTAGCAGGTGGTCCAGTAATGGATTGGAAATACTATGAAGTCATGTACGGAGAACGTTATATGGATATGCCTCAAGAAAATCCAGAAGGCTATAAATTGACTACACTAATCGATAAAGCAGATCAGCTGAAGGGCGACTTATTAATCATTCACGGAGCTCAAGACCCTGTAGTGGTACAACAGCACAGTATGGAGTTTGTAGAAGCATGTATCAAAGCAGGAAAACAGGTTGATTATTTCCTATACCCTACTCATGAACATAATGTTTCTGGGAAAGATCGCATTCATATGTATGAAAAAATTGCCAGATACTTTGACCTGCATTTAAAGAAATAAATGATTTGAATAATTAAAAACAATAAAAAATCCCCTTGATCGCTCAAGGGGATTTTTTATTATATAATATCAATACTAGCGGGCAAGAAGTGCTTCAACTCCTAATCGATAGCTATCTAAACCAAAGCCACAAATGACTCCTACACAATTCTTTGACAAATACGAATGATGCCTAAATTCCTCCCGTGTATGAACATTTGAAATATGGACCTCTACAACCGGAGTATTAATAGCCGCAATAGCATCAGCAATTGCAACAGAAGTATGCGTATAAGCCCCTGCATTGAGTACAATACCGTCGTATTCAAAACCTACCTCATGCAATTTATCTATAATAAATCCTTCAGTATTACTTTGAAAATAACTCAACTCAACAGATTCATAGTTATTTTTTAAAGTTGAAAAATAACTATCAAAATCTTGTGCTCCATAAATTGATTTTTCTCTGACTCCTAATAAATTAAGATTAGGTCCATTGAGAATTAATATGTTTTTCATTAAAATAAATAGCTTCTTGAGCAACCAAGCTCGGTTTCTTTTAAACAATTTACAGACTAAAAATCACTATATAATGATCTAAAACTTGAACGAAGACCAATACTAAATACACCCGATTTATGCGTTAGCGGGGTCTCATATTGTATCTTTTGATAACGTTGCGAATAACCTAATTCGAATCTAAGATTATACTTAGGATTCAGAACATAAGCAGCTTTAGCATCTGCATAAACGACTTGACTTTTTATCCCTTGCCCAATATGATTACCATACATGTTAGCAAAAGTACGGTAAGACTGAAAAATATCACCTCCCATATTTGAACCATCCTCAAGATCTAACCCCTTTTCATTATAATTCAGCTGCGCAGAAAAATCAAATCTTTTCCATGCATAGTTAGCAATACCAACAACCTCTCTAAAATTAGCTCCCAAAGGATGCGCCAATGGCTCAGCATTATTACTGTAGTTTGAACCAGAATCAAAGTGGGCATAGGTATAAGGTCTGGCTGTGTTGTATTCAACTAAAAAGTTTAAGTTTTTTACATCAAATATGTCATATCCCCTTACACCAAACTGAGCTCCCCATTTATTATGCACATAACCTTTACCCGCAAAAAACTCCTTTGCCGTAAATTCACCTAATAGGAACTGGCCATAAGCTGTTATGTTCTTAAGAACTTTATACTTTGTATTCAAACCTAAAAACATCTTATCCGGAGATGTTGAATTATTAGATTCGACCGGACGTAAAAACATCACGGGGTTAATATAAGTAAAGTCAAAACCTCGAGTACCTGCGGCATCACGATTTGCCCAGGTGATGGCCTGGAAAAATCCAATCGAAAATCTATTCGTAGCATTGTAATCCACATACTGAAAAACACCCCACTTCTTACCGTCACCATATCGCTCAGTCTCACCTAAGGCATTAGAACGTTTATTGGTTGGATCATTCATATACGCCCAGACTGAAGTATACTGAACATTACCAATCGTACCTGTAAATTTTAAATGTGTATAATTAGAAGAAAAATCCGACAATAAAAGCGAACGGTATCCATCACCGATAAAATTCTTATCATAAGCTACAGTAGCCTGAAAATGCTTACTAAAATCATAAGTTAAACTAGCAGTTGCATTCATCCAGTCTTTCTTATTATTAGACTGATGTTTTGTATTCCCCTCTCCTGGTATAACTTTTCTATCATCGATATAATCCGACAAATATTCTGGAAAAACGGCCTGATTTTCCGTTGCACTGGTGTAAAATGTAAATTTATCTCCCACTGTGACTCCCGCTTGAAAACCTCTAGAGTTCATCCAAATACGGCGTTTATCTCCCATCATATCCTTCCCAATTATCATATCGGGCAATAAATCAGCATAAAAAGTATAATCATCTTTCTCTACCTCAATAAGATGTTCATTAAATATCTTACGCATAAACCAATTATCCGAAGCTACCGGCTGATTCGTTTTTATAGAATCAAACTTCGCCAATAATTCATCGGTAAATAGAAATGGTTTAGATGATGTATGTAAACGCGTATGTGGCGAATACAGTACATCGTTCATTTTTTGAGAAAGTTGATAGGAATAGGGTTGATTTTTAATTTGTGCGCTTAATTCGTTCTGATTTAGCATACCAAGTGCAAGCACTCCAGCAAATGCTAAAAATTTTAATGACACTTTTTCTTTCATGAGATTTTTTTATACAGTAAAATAGGACAGCAAAATCTATTCCTAAAAAACAAAATAACGCTTTTTTAAACTTATAAAGATTACTATTTACAAAAAAAACATGCTAAAACGTATTTGCTTTCCATTTTAACGATTTTTTATTACCTTGCAATACAGAGAAAACCAGTATGATAATAAATAACCTTTTTGAAATTTAACAATGAAACGCAGAACATTCATTCAAAATTCAGCCGTATTGGGTGCTGGATTATTTGCAAGCAAAGTATCTTTTGCTTCGAATCAGACTTCATTCCCAACAGTGCGTATTCCTGCAGATAAACGTCTATTTTCAAGTAAAGCTATTGAAAATGCAATTGTAACATTTGGTAAAGCAACAAGTAATAAAGAATTGGCTTGGTTATTTGGCAACTGTCTTCCAAATACCTTAGACACAACAGTATTCCCATATGTTGAAAATAATCGCAATTATACCTATGTAATTACGGGTGATATTGATGCGATGTGGTTAAGAGATAGTAGCGCTCAGGTATGGCCATACCTCGCATTTATGAAAGATGATAAAAGTTTGAAAAATCTGATTTCTGGATTAATACATAAACAGAGTAAATGCATCAACATAGATCCTTATGCTAATGCATTCTACAATGATCCTACAAAAAAAGGTGAATGGTTCAGTGACCATACAGACATGAAACCAGGGATTCACGAACGTAAATGGGAAATCGATTCGCTATGTTACCCCATCAGACTCGCCTATCACTACTGGAAAGAAACAAATGATGCAGGCCCTTTTAATGAAGAATGGGAAGCTGCACAGGAAAAAATCTATCAGACATTTATTGAGCAACAACGTAAAGAAAATCTAGGTCCATATAAATTTATGCGTACCACGCCAAGAGGATCAGACACCCTGCAGGTTGATGGTTATGGATATCCCGTTAAACCTGTTGGTTTGATTTGCTCCAGCTTTAGACCTTCAGATGATTCAACTGTTTTTTCTTTCTTGATTCCTTCTAATCTTTTTGCAGTAGTCAGCCTTAGACAATCTGCAGAAATCTTAAGAAAAGTCAAAAATAACAATACTTTAGCCACTAAAATGGAAGCACTAGCCAATGAAGTGGAAGCAGCTGTTCAAAAACATGGAATAATAGATCACCCACAATTTGGAAAAGTATATGCTTTTGAAGTTGATGGCTTCGGCTCATTCTTAATGATGGATGATGCAAACGTTCCAAGTTTACTTTCATTACCATATTTGGATGCAGTAAAAGTAGAAGACCCCGTATATCAACGTACACGTCAATATATCCTATCAGAAAACAATCCGTTTTTCTTTAAAGGTACTGCTGGAGAAGGTATCGGTGGACCACATATTGGTCGCGATTTCATTTGGCCAATGTCTATCATGATGCGTGCCTTTACATCAAATAATGATAAAGAGGTAATCGAATGTGTTAAAATGTTGATTGCTACACATGGAGATACAGGTTTTATGCACGAATCCTTTCATAAAGACGATCCAAAAAACTTTACCAGAAAATGGTTTGCATGGCAAAATACTTTATTTGGAGAATTAATATGGAAAATTTATAAAGAAAAACCATCTTTGCTTAAACAAATATAGTTTACCCTATAGTAATAAAAGTGCTATAAGGTAATACTTATAGCACTTTTTTATGGAGCAAGAAAAAAAACAAATTGGTCCAATAGGGATATTTGATTCTGGATATGGTGGTTTATCCGTATTTAAAGAGATCAAAAAACAATTGCCTCAATACGATTACATCTACCTAGGCGATAATGCTCGCATTCCTTATGGAACCCGTTCATTCGAAACCGTCTATGAATTTACAAAACAATGTGTATTTAAGTTATTTGATTTAGGATGTAATCTTGTTATTCTAGCTTGTAACACAGCCTCTGCCAAAGCATTACGTTCAATCCAACAAAATGACCTTCCTCCTGGAAAAAAAGTACTGGGTGTCATTCGTCCAACAACTGAAATTGTAAAAGAATTCACAAAAACAAATCAGGTGGGCATACTAGCAACAACAGGGACAGTGAAATCGGAATCCTACAAAATTGAAATCAACAAATTTTATCCCGAAATAAAAGTATTTCAACACGATTGTCCTTTTTGGGTACCTTTAGTTGAAAATAATGAAATCAATACAGAAGGAGCAAAATATTTCGTTGAAAAAGATATTGAAAAACTTTTAAAACAATCGCCTGATATTGATACCATCATATTGGCCTGTACACATTATCCCTTATTACTACCCGTAATTAAGCAATTTGTACCCAGCCATATCAATATCATTTCACAGGGACCACTCGTCGCTAAAAGCTTAGAAAAATATTTGGACCTGCACCATGATATTGAATACAAAAGTTCTAAAAATGGAAGCATGCAATTTTATACAACCGATGATCCACTTGATTTTGAATCAAAAGCAGAAATATTTTTCGGTCAAAAAATTAAAGCTACACACATTAAAGTCACATAAAAAAGGCCTCATCTACTAAAAGATGAGGCCTTTCCATTTTATCGATGTAATTTAGATCTTAATCAGCCAATACCTCTTTTTTAACATAACTATCATTATGAACCGCAGCAACAGCTCTGCCCGATGGATCATTTAAGTTTTGAAATGACGCATCCCATAATAAAGCTTCAGGAGTACTGCAAGCAACAGACTTAACAGAGGGCACTGTTTTAGCAGCCGCTTCTGAAGGGAAATGTGATTCAAAGATCGTACGGTATAAAAACTCTTCCTTATTTTTAGGAGGATTGATAGGAAATCTTTCCGCCGCACCTGCAAATACGGCATCACTTACTTTACTTTCAGCCTGTTCTTTTAAAGTATCGATCCAACTATAACCTACACCATCAGAAAATTGCTCTTTTTGTCTCCAGGCAATACTTTCTGGTAAATAATCTTCAAATGCTTTACGTAACACCCACTTTTCCATTTTACCATCCTTAATCATTTTATCCTTTGGGTTGATCGTCATGGCAACATCCATGAATTCCTTATCTAAAAATGGAACACGTCCCTCCACACCCCATGCCGCTAAAGATTTATTAGCACGCAAACAGTCATATAAATACAATTTCTTCAATTTACGAACTGTCTCTTCGTGAAATTCTTTAGCATTCGGTGCTTTATGAAAGTACAAATATCCTCCAAATAACTCATCAGAACCTTCTCCTGAAAGAACCATTTTTATCCCCATAGATTTGATCACACGTGATAATAAATACATCGGTGTAGAAGCTCTTATCGTAGTAACATCATAAGTTTCTAAATGGTAAATAACATCGCGGATAGCATCGAGCCCTTCCTGAATAGTAAAGTTAATCTCGTGATGGATAGTGCCAATATGGTCTGCAGCTTTTTGTGCAGCAATTAAATCTGGAGCACCTTTTAATCCAACAGCAAAAGAATGCAATTGTGGATACCACGCCTCTTCTTCATCACCAGATTCTATACGTTTGGAAGCAAATTTTTTTGTTACAGCAGCAATTACTGATGAATCTAAACCTCCGGATAATAAGACACCATAAGGGACATCAGACATCAATTGACGGTGAACAGCAGCTTCTAAAGCTTCACGCAATTTAGCTATATCTGTTTCAGCATCCTTAACTGCGTCATATGATTCCCATTGTCTTGAATACCAACGCTTAGGCTCTTTACTTTCAATGCTATAAATATAATGTCCCGGAGGAAATTGATCCATAGTAGTGCAAAATCCTTCTAAGGACTTCAATTCCGAAGCAACAAAAAATTGTCCCTTATCATCCATACCATAGTATAAAGGTATAATACCCATATGGTCACGAGCGACAAAAAATGAATCATTGCGAGCGTCATAAAGAGCAAAACCAAAAATTCCGTTTAAATCTTCTATAAATTGAGGTCCTTTCTCTAAATATAAAGCGAGTACAACCTCAGAGTCAGATTGTGTAGCAAAATCATAATTTGGCAGACTATCGCGCAATTCCTGATGATTGTAAATTTCGCCATTAACAGCTAAGACAACTTGCCCGTCTGGACTATATAAAGGTTGACTACCCGATTTTGGATCTACAATAGCTAGTCGCTCATGCGCAAGTATAGCCAGATCTGAACTATAAATACCTGACCAATCTGGTCCACGATGACGTATACGCTTAGACATTTCTAAAACTTGAGGTCTGATTAATGTGACAGATTCCTTTAAATCAAATGCTCCGATGATACCACACATATTATTGTTTTTTTATTGTTTCTTTCTTTTGATTGAATTATTGACACAAATTAAAGCAATAAATAATTAAATTCATAATGTTTTTTAAATTTTATTAAAAATTTAACATTAAACAACTAAGTTCTTTACCATTTATACATTAAAATGACTCAATCAGTACCAAATAAAAAATAAAGAACCCTCTAATAATCAACAATAAAACATGCATTACTAAATATACTTGTTTCATTTTCTAACCAGATTTGGCATTTTTTGCATAAATTCATACTAGAAAAAAAATATAAATCACCCATTATGAAAGCTTTACTTCATCATTATGAAAATCTAGCAATTAAACAAAGTGACCTAAATAAAATAATGACCGGACATGAGCTTCTTCATTTTTCTAAAAATGATTTTTTACTCCGCAAAGACGAAAAGGCACATGAATACTATATTTTGGAAAGTGGCCTCATAAGGTCATTTATTCATGATTATAATGGAAATGAAATTACAACTGATTTCTTTGGTGATCATGATGTAGTTATCGAAGTCACTTCACTTTTTCTTCAATTTCCTTCTCCCGAAAATCTTCAATGTTTAACTGACTGTAGCGTTTGGAAAATTGATTTTAATACCTTTCAATCTTTGTATCATACCATTCCAGCTTTTAATGAATGGGGACGATCATGGATGACCTATGCTTTACACATTAACAAAAAACGTTTTATAGATATGGTTTCACTTTCTGCTACCGAACGCTATCATAATTTAATCAGTACCAAACCCCAAATAATTAAGCAAGCAGCTTTAAAATATATAGCTTCATACCTAGGCATAACAGACACATCGTTAAGTCGAATCCGAAAAGAAATATAATTTATCCGAGCAGTAAAATTACTTGTCCTATGCGAAGTCGATTGATTAGGGTTTACTTTACTTTTGAGTAAGATAAATAAAGCAACAGATCGTCAAGACTTTAAAACAGTTCTTTTATATTCTGGTTTATGAATAGAAACAAAACTTAAATAATAAAAATATTTTTTACCAATTTATTTACTGACATACAGTTGTCAAATCAACAACTAACTTTGATATAACTTAAATATAAAAAAGAAAATTATGGCTATTTTACATGCTTACTTAAACTTTAACGGTAATTGCGAAGAAGCTTTCAAATTTTACCAATCTGTTTTTAATACAGAATCACTAGGTATATACCGCTTCAAGGATATGCCAGCCGATCCAAATTATCCACTACCTGCTGATGCAGGAGATAAAATAATGCATACAGCAATTAAAATCAATGATTCTGTCATGCTAATGGGATCCGATTGTATCGAAGGTTTCGGACATAAAGCAACTTCTGGAACAAATGCTTATTTAATGTTGGATACAAAAACAGCTGATGAAGCAAAAGACTTATATGCAAAACTCACTGCAGAAGCACAAAATATCGAAATGCCATTAGGAGAACAATTCTGGGCTGAGCTATATTCATCATTCCAAGATAAATATGGTATTTCGTGGATGATTCATTTTGAAGGGAATAAAAAAATGCAATAATGAAAAATGCAGTTGTATACTTTGAGATTCAAGCAACTGATCCTAAAAACCTTGCTTCATTCTATCAACAACTTTTTGGTTGGACATTTATTAAAGAAGAAAACCTTCCAATTGAATACTATCGAATAGAAACAGCAGGTATAATGGGTGGATTATTAAAACGTCCAGCAGAAGTTCCTCCGTCAAATTGTGGCACTAATGCATTTACATGTTCAATGGAAGTTGACGATTTTGATCAGACATCAGCAAATATTTTACATAATGGCGGAAAGATTGCCTTACCTAAGTTTGCAGTAATAGGAAAATGTTATCAAGGATATTTTACTGATCCGGACAACAATATCTTTGGGATATTTGAAGTGGACATCAACGCTCATTAAACGTATACTAAAGGGATTAATAACTTATTTATTAATCCCTTTAGTATATTTTATAAAAATATCTTCCCCCTATTTGCTATCCGTTTCACAAGATCAAGTTTATAAAGGCTCCGAATTTCTTTACCATCACTTTGTATAGGAATATTGAAAATTGTAATTTTTCAATATTGTTTTACAAAGATTTATACGTTCTTTGCAAATTCAAAAAAAGAATTTGTGTTAAAAAAATATCTACCCTACTTTTTACTCACTGGTAAAATAATCTTTACAGCTTGTATTTTATTTATTGCACTCATTTTTACTATTCCTTTATTATTTCAGGAACAAGTAAATACAAAAATTAAAGAGGTTATTAATGATCAGATTGATGGCGAGTTAAATTACAGTAAAATTCATTTATCTTTCTTCGACCACTTCCCTGCATTAACAGCTTCCCTTCATGACCTTTCCCTAAAAGGATCTGCTCCATTTAAAGATGTTGAGCTATTAAAAGCAAAACAGGTAAGTCTTGGAGTCGATATTCTAAGCCTTTTAAAGTCAAAAATTGTCGTTGAACAATTCTATATCGATCATGGCAAAATCCATGTTAAAGTAAATAAAGATGGTGAGTCTAATTATAATATCGTTAAAAAAAAGAATGATAAAATAACAAATACTGATGAAACAAGTACCGCAATTGACTTAGCCTTTAAAAGCATTTTACTTCAAAAAGTAGATGTGTATTACGAGGATTTATCAGTTCCAATCATCCTAGAAGCTAAAAAAATGGATTATGAAGGTCATGGTGATCTCATGTCTTCACTTTTTGATTTAGATAGCAAAGTAGACATACAATCATTAAGCCTAACTTTCGACGGAGAAAAATATGTAGATGATAAAATGATACATGCCAGTCTCATGACTAAAGTAAACACCAATACATTGGCTTTTATATTTGAAAGGAATGACATTCGGATCAATAAACTTCCTGTTAAATTTAAAGGTGAATTTGGTTTCTTAACAAATGGCTATCATCTGGATTTTAAATTAAAATCCAGTAAAAGCACTTTATCTGAATTACTATCTTTAGTTCCGACCTCCTACTCGAAATGGTTGGCCGAAACAAAAATAAAAGGTAACTCAGAACTATTCATAGATCTCGTAGGGGAATACATTGTGGAAGAACATAAAATGCCAGATCTTACCGTGGGTTTAAATATTACAGATGGATACTTTTCCAATAAGACGGCTAAAATCCCAATAGAAGATCTACAGACAAAACTTAAGATTAACCTTCCTCAATTAAAGCCAGATTCTCTTTTAATTGAATTAAAACAATTTGAATTTAAGGTTGCTTCCGGATATTTCAACAGCAAAGGAATAGTTAAAGGACTAAATCCTTTATATGTAAATACTGAATTTAAAAGTAATCTAGACTTAAGTGCTGTCAGTAATGCACTAGCTTTGCCCACCTTAAGCTTTAGAGGAAATTGGATGTTAGCTGGTTTTATTAATGGAACCTACGCAACGGCTATTAAAACCTCAGGATTAAGAAATAAAATAGATACTACCATTGCATCTATACCTAATTTTGATATTCACAATACGTTACGCAAAGGGTATTTCAAACTCGCAAATTTACCTTCAGCTATCGAAAAAATTGAGTATGATTTAAAAGCAAAATGTAATGATGCAAAAATCACCAATGCTCAAATTGCATTAGATCATATTGACATTAAAGCACTGAACAATTACATAAAAGGATTTATACATATCAACGATTTGCTAAAATTAGATGTCAAATCAAATATGCAGGCTGATATTCAATTGGCCGATATTAAAAAAGTATATCCAGTCGATAGCCTTGAAATATCGGGAAAAATCTTTGTCAATATGGTAGCTGATGGTAAAATGGATCTAAAAAAAGGTACTTTTCCACAAACAAATACAACAGTTACTTTAAAAAACGGATTTCTAAAAACACTAAATTATCCCCTTCCAATTGAGGAGATAAATATTGAAACCTTTATATCCAGTGAAAAAGGTTCTTTAAAAGATTTAAAAGTTAAAGTTTTACCGATATCTTTCAATTTAGCTGGCGAATCTTTCTTTTTGCAAGCAGATTTGCAAAACTTTAAAAATATCCGCTATGCAATTAAGTCTCAAGGGAAGCTTAATTTAGAACCCCTATATAAAATATTTGCCATAGAGGGGATAAACGTCAATGGTTATATTAGAACCGATCTGGATCTCGCCGGATTACAAAGCGATGCTACAAGTGGGCAATACCATAAATTAAAGAACCATGGAACATTAGACATCGGGCAAATACAAGTACAATCTGAATTATTTCCTAAACCCTTTAATATTAAAAAAGGACATTTCACTTTTGCCAAAGAGAAGTTAGTTTTTAGCGATGTCGCATCTTCATATGGACATAACAAATTAAATATTACAGGATACTTAGATAATCTTATCCAATACTTCACAAACACAACACAGACATTAAAAGGTAATTTTCAATTAAGCAGCCCCATTATTAATGTAAATGATTTTACATTTTTTGCTGAAACTGAAAACAGTAGCCCAACAAGTACTAATTCAGGCGTAATTTTACTACCAAAAAATCTAGATATCTCAGTTAATGGCATCGTAAATAAAATGAAATATGATCAGCTTACATTAAATCAACTAACGAGCAAAGTATCAATTCAAAATGGAAACCTTTCATTCTCAAATACAGGATTTGAACTTTCAGGATTAAAAGTGGCTATGAATGGTCAATATAAAGCATTGAACAGCAATAAAGCTCGATTTGATTACCTCGTAAAAGCTGATAGTTTTGACATCCAGCGTGCTTATCATGAAATCCCTATGTTTAAAGAAATGGTTTCTTCTGCGAAAAATGCCCATGGACTGGTATCGCTTGAGTATCAATTATCAGGACTTCTAGATAACAACATGAATCCAATAATGCCTTCAATAAAAGGAAGTGGTTCCTTGACCCTTGAACAGATCCAATTCATGGGGTTTAAACTATTGAACAACATTTCAAAAGAAACTTCAAAAGAAAGTCTAGCTGATGGATCGGTCAAAAAAGTAAAGATCAATACATCCATAGCCAATAATGTAATGACTATTGCACGTACTAAAATGAAAATGGGATTTTTCAGACCTCGTTTTGAAGGACAGGTCACACTGGATGGTAAGATGAATCTTGGATTCCGATTAGGGCTCCCTCCTTTTGGTATTTTTGGAGTTCCAATGCGAATAACTGGTAGTGCACAAAACCCAATAATAAAATTAGGGAAATATAAAGAAGATGATCTGGATACAGATATGGACAATGATGATAAAAAATTATATCGAGAATCATTGATGCAAGATTCAATCACAATATCCAACAAATAGACGATAAAATAAAAAAAGGTATCCAAAATCACAATAGATACTTAAAGAATATTAAAATTAAAAAGGCGAAGGATTGTTTTTATCAAATAATCCTTCGCCTTTTTAATCCATTCAAATTTTAAAAGTCATGAATAATAGATTATCTTTCGATGGATTTAGTTACTTTTTCCAATATTTCAAAAGCCACTTCAGCCATTTTATTCCCTTGGTGATCCAATAACGGATTTACTTCTACCACCTCAAAGCAAACAACCTTCTTAGAGCTTAATATACCTTCAAGCAATTCTATAACTTCAGAAGCATAAAAACCTTTAGGTACAGGCGTACCAGTTCCATCAGAAATTAACTCGCTATCCATGCTATCAACATCAAAAGAAACATAAATCAGATCACAACCGGCGAGTTTCTTCATCACCTCACGTATACAGCCCTTTACAGAAAACTGACGAACCTCGTCGACAATATAATTCTTAATTTCTAAATCATTGATTAATATATCCTCAGGAGGTTCAGTATCACGTACACCAAAATAAATCAAATCCTGAGCCTGAAATTTCCCTAAATGTCCACCAATACCCTTTAACTTCTGCCAATATTTTTTCGTCTCCTCATCAGGCCGATTAACTGTGCACAATAAATTATCTACGCCTAATGTAGCTGCCAAAGGCATACCATGTAAATTACCAGAAGGAGTGGTGTAAGGAGAATGGATATCGGCATGAGCATCAATCCAAATTACCCCTAATGATTGATCGGGGTAAACAGATTTTATTCCAGAAATAGTTCCAATAGCAGATGAATGGTCCCCTGAAAAAACTAAAGGAAAGAAACCTTCTCTTAATGTCCTTTCAACGACAAGTGCAACCTCACGGCATTGCTCGTAGACTTCTTTAATTCTTTTAGCATAGGGATGGAAGGACGGGTCGTAAACTGCATCATTGCGAGTTTCCACATCAATATGAGGATAATTATGAAAGTATTGGCTTCCCTTATTAATCGCAGCAACCTCAATAGCATCAATTCCTAAATCGGAACCTCTTGTTCCAGCCCCTATATCAGATCTATTTTTGATAATTTTTATGGATCTTTTCATACATAAAATCTAAAACTAGGCATACAATTAAAAATAAAAACCACGAAACATAATATGAATACTTAATATTCACTCATTGGGTTATAATTGTTTATATAAAGATAATTATTTCAAGTTAATAATACCGTCTAATACTAGGATAAGAATCAAAAACAAAACGGACTTAGAAATATTTCTCTAAGCCCGTTTTTATAAAAAATAAAAAGAATTTAAAATCTTAATGTATTCAGATTTTTATCAACTAAAAACCCTTGAACAGCTTTCAATGTATATTTTAAATCTTTTTTTGCTCTAAGTTTCAAAACAAATAGATCTTCATTTCCATTTAAAGCTTTTTGATCGCCAATATTTACAAAAGTAGGATATAATACTTTTTCACCACTAGTATGAAGTCGGTCATTGGTCAGGTTATCCATCCCTTTAACAGCTAACGCCTGAACTGAAATAAATTCGTAATCTTGCGACTGATATGGTAATCCAAAACTGATGGCATTAACAGATTTAAGATCCTTACCTTTAACCATAATTTCAATGATCTCATCCTTCTTATAACTTGCTTTCGGAATCGATAGGCTGATTTCACCTGCAACTTTTTCGACTTTAGGATCTTTGATACCACCATCTAATTGAGTTGCTACAACTGAAATATCATAAGCATCAATTAAATCATTTTTATTAATATCACCGTTACTAACATAGCCTTCAAAATCAGCATCACCCCTTTTCAAACCAGTATAATTTGTATAAGAAGTCAAATCATTTCGATCTATCAAACGATCGTTGTTGATATCACCAGGAATGTAACTCTCTGTACCAGGAACTTTAAAAACATACATTTCACGACCTGAACCAAATCCGCCGACTCCTTCAGTAATTGCTAACTTAACATAACGAGCTGTAGGCTGATTAGCAAAATTGAAGATCTTCAGTTCATCATTATTAGCCCAGTTAAATGCACCTGCTTCTGTCCAGCTATCTTTATCTGCGCTATAATAAACTTTACCTTTCAGCACAATACCGTTACCACGACCTGTACGAGGTAAATAGTGAATCTTATCCAATTGATTAACAGACTTTAGATCTAAAATCATATCAAATGGTAATGCATTTTTACCCCATGCAGTATGCCACATATTACCTTCGTCAAAGTCAAACAATTTATCAACTCCTGATCCATCTTGATTCTCAGCTGTTGTTTCGCCTTTAATATCATGAATAGCAAACTCCAGTGGATTTGACTTCGTCACGGACTTAACTTCAACCCAATCAGAAAAACCACTCTTATTGACAGCTCTTAACTTAAAAGTATACGCCGTTTCTGGACTTAACCCATCAAAGAGCAATTCATTCTCCTTGATCGTCGAATAAAGCATATCTTTAAATTCGATCTCATAATAATCAGCATGGTCTACCTTGCTCCATGTCGGCTTCAATGTATATGCAGCTTTATTATCTTCACTAACAATAGCATTTTGAGGCGCAATCAATGCACCCGAAGAAATGCGGAAACGATCCTGTGGATTAAATTCAAATCCCTCCAGCAGTAAGCTTACATTATTTGCTGTAATATCTGTAGAGGCCAATTTAATATGTACAACAGGATTTTTAGTAATAATCTGCTTCTCAAATTCACTACCTTTAGTTGCAAACTTATTCATGTTAGGCGCAGCATCATAAAAATAAACATTTTCTTGATTAGCCAATTCTCCTAAAGAATTTACTTCAACCAATTTAACCTTGCGTTTTCCAATCAGTCCAGTCAGTTTTTTAGGTTTTGAAGTAACGTTTATTCTAAATTCTGTTTGCTTATTTTTCACGAAACCATCAAAATCACCAATTGTAGAATTCACCGTAACAGCTAACCGATTTTTTCCGTCTAAAGATGATTCAATTAAGGTAGAAGATCCTTTACCTAATTTATAAGCTTCAGAAACCCCATCATCATCATACTCCGTAAAAGACGTTTTTCCTTCTGGATAGATTTCATAAATACGAAGTCCTTTATTTATTTCATGAACGTTATTGTTTGGATTTGCCATGGGAATAATGGAACCATTTTTTACAAATACGGGCAATTTCCAGATCGGCGAATCAAAATTATTGAGAATAACATTTCCAGTAAATTTATCACCTGTAAAATAATCTACCCAAGTACCCTCTGGTAAATAAATGCCATTACGCACATCATTACCTTTATCATCAGATTTCGTAGCCTGATAAATAGGAGCTACTAAAAAGGAAGGACCGTATAAATATTGATACTGTGTAGATGTTCCTTGTGTATAAGCATTTGGGTACTCTAAGAACAGTGCTCTGATCATCGGTAAACCATCTACTGCTTCTTTAGCAATACTATAAGCATAAGGAATAAGCTCTGATTTTAATTTCAGATAATTACGATTAATTGAGGTAACAGGCTCACCCAGTGCATGTGGATATTTTTCATTCGAACCCCACCCGTCCATATTCAACTCCATTGGAGTAAAAGTTTTCCATTGAAAATCACGAATATTGACCGCATTATTTTTACCTCCAAAAATACCATCCATATCGGATGTAATATTAGGCTGGCCAGATAAACCTGCACCTAAATATGTCGGAATATGGAATCTGATATATTCCCAGACACCACCAGTTTGATCGCCAGACCAAATGCCGGCATAACGTTGCGTACCTGCCCATCCGTCTAATGAAATAGTGAACGGTCGAGCTTCATTTCCATAATAAGGAATAATATGACCAACATCCGCCACACCATTCAATCCAAAAGAATAACCAGCACCTACCCAGGCAACATCCGTTTTCAGAACACGAACTCCAGCATCTCTCACTTCTTTTACGATATCACGTTGCAATAATGCACTGATCTCAGATTTTGGATGTAAATCAGACTGTGTCCACAATCCAATTTCAACCCCATTCTTACGTGCGTAATCACCAAGACTTTTTAAATTAGCAATATTACCATCTAAAGTTTCTGTCTGTCCGTAACCCGCTCCATAACCATCATTAGGCAACAACCAGCCAAAAGGCATATCATGCTTCCTATAACGATCAATAACAGCACGCGCCGAGAATTGGTAATTATTCAATTCTCCATTTAAAGACTCCTTTATACCGCCATTATCTTTTTGACCTTCTTTATAGCGCTTCCCATCTTCAAACAAGATGCCCTTTTCATCCTCTTTCCAAAAATCTCGGTTGTAAGCATTCAGATGACCTTGATAAAAACCAAACTTCGGAAGTAAAATAGGATTTCCTGTTAATTGATAGAAATCATTCAACAAAGGAACAGCGCCATCATTTACCATGAAGAAGACATCAAGATAGTCGCTGTCATGTGTCAATTGAACTTGTCCTTTTTCTTTTGAACCAAAATCATACTTACCGGGCTTGAAAGTATACCACATAAAACCATATCCTCCGGATGACCAGTAATAAGGAGTAGGCGAAGCAACACCACCGTCGGTCCAGCTATTTTGATTTTCAATAGAGATTACTTTTCCTTTATGAGAAAAACGACCATTCTGAACACCTCCTCCATAAAAATACTCCTCCGGTTTTTCCTGAAGACTTAAAGTTACCTTTCCCTTTTCAAATTGAATAGGTTTTGTAAAAACAATAGACTTGTCTTTATTTTTTTGATTAACAACAGTCAATAAATTAGTTGACTTATCAATAACAACAGAAATTTCATCTGTAGCAATAGTTATCTGATTATTTGAATCGTTAAGATTTAAAAGATGAACAGGCTTTCTGGGATTTGAAACTAATATCGAAGCTGCAGGTTTGGCTTCTGGATCACGAATGATACCTCCGGTATTATCCTGAAACAAACGAAAAATATGTCCTCCGTAAAAATCAAATGTTAATCGTTGATTATCGGAAAATAAAACCTCTATTGTCGTCGCATTTATTTTTTTTGCGCTCACAATAGTTAACGTTGGATTAATTTGCTTCTGCAAAGCCTCTCCCTTGAAATTGGCCTGCGTAGGAGCAATACTAACCATTAAAGGAAATGCCAAAGCAAACATCACCTTTCTGTGTTGTTTATACATTATGTTACAATTTTGTGTTTTCTTATTTTATTTATAGCTGTTTAGACGTTAAATAATAATTTGTTTTAAAACTGTATTTATAGGTCCGTAAATGTAGGAAAGAGATTTGAAAATAAAAGATTGTATCTATTAAAATACATTATTCTTCAATTTAAATTAAAGTGCATATCAATTTGTAACTCCTTCAATCAAATTCTACTTATCAGAAACAGCTATATAGCATTAGCATTTAGATGAAATAACAAAAGGTCAGAACTAAGTTATTATTCTGACCTTTTGCTATTATTATATAAGTTCAACTATTTATTTGAAGGGGCAATACTGTAAAACTTCAGTTCCTCTTTTTTGAACCGATTATTCAATTCAATCAAGACATCATTTTTAAAACCACCACTATTACCCGAATTATCAATCCAGCAACTAATACTAAGGTAAATCATTTCTTCACTTATATCTTGAACGCTAATGCCAATACCCAATTCAGGTTTACTAAAAGTACTATGCTCAACAGCCTCTGTAATCCATGATTTTAAAGTATCAAGTTCAGCTGTACGATCCACCTGAATAACAAAACTTGTTTTTGCATCATCATTAGATAAAGTCCAATTGACCACACGTCCAGATAATAAATCACCATTTGGGATAATAACCTCGGCCCCATCTCCAGTATTTAAGATGCTCGCGCGAATACCAATCTCTTTTACCCTACCCTTTTTATCAGCCAACTCAATGCGATCTCCAACGCGAAAAGGTTTATCAAAAGCTAAAATAATACCCGAAACAAAATTATTAATGATATTCTGCATTCCTAAACCTATACCAACACTTAAGGCTCCAACGATTACCGTCAACTTATCAAGACTAACACCTAAAGCAGAAATAGCTATAAAAAAACCTATAACAATTATAATCAACCTAAATAAGGGAAAAAGGGTCATTTTCTGATCGTAATCAGTACTCAACGTTCCATTTTCACCACCGATCAACAATAAATTCAAATTCTTTTGAAACCAATTAGCAGCAGCCAATATAATTACCGCTAACAATAAATTACCAAAATTAAAATTAATTCCACCGAGCTGATGATTACTGCTCAAAAATTTAGACACCGAAGATGCTAAAGAAGCAGCAAACTGAAGGTTATTCGCCAGCACAATAATGGCTAGTAGAAGACAAACAAATTTTAAAGCATCCCCTGTAGCCTTCAAAGCACGTTCTTCATTAAATCGCAACCAAAATCCTCTCTTCACACGATTTCTTGAAAACTGATTTCTAACATCCTCTTTTATCATCTGCGTGAAAAAAGTCAAGGTAAAAGATTGTGCAAGACCAACCGCACCAGCAATACTAAAACTACGAGAGTGATCAACATAGCCTAAAATATTCAGAATAATTGCACCAATATTTAAAACGGCAAATATGATAAAAACTGGAAGTTGAATATAGCCCGCGGCAGTAGGATCGTTAATATTCTTTTTTAGATAAAACCCTATTCCTAAAGCCACTATATTAAATAAAATACAAACAATCCGCATAATAAGGTCTTCGCTCACAACAGAATTGACAAAGACATCGCATATATAAAAAAGAAGTAAAAATCCTACAATTTTACCATGTTTTACAGTAAATTTCTTTCTTAACAAAAGACCAAATATGGCCATAATTAGCAATTGCATCCCTTGAATAACCAAAGTTGGAGTAACAATGGAAACAATAGGTAATAACGTCAGAAATAGAACAAATGCTTTTCCAACAGGAACCCAATAATTAAAAGATGATTTCGTAGCAGATAGGCTATTGTTATGCTTATTTAATACATAAGCTGTCGAAACAATCCAATAGAGATAAGCAAATACCAAAATAATCAATAACACCCGACTCGTCCACTCAGTCTTATTCACATAAGTATCTAGCGATTTACTCTTTCTGTAATTATCTTTTAAATTATTTAAAATTTTCTCTTTTGTAACTGCGGCACCTCCAGCTTTCCATAATGAACTTTTTACAGCTGAGGTATCCGACTTCCCTGCATTAGTTTGCTTAGAGACAGTTTCCTTCACATGATGGGATAAACCATAATAAGCCTTCAAATTATCATTGGTAATACTTACAGACACTTGTAAAGAATCAATTTTACGTTGCACATCTTGTTCTGATGTAGTCAAATAAGTGCTTAACCGCTCATTAGTTTCACTTTGACTATACTTTGATCGAAACCCTTTTAGTTGACTTAAAGTCAAATTAAGACTACGGTTGTAACTTTCTAAACTACTGTGAAATGCATTTAAATCAGCGATTTGAGTGCGAACATAATGCGTCCATGAAGTCACAGAATCTGGAGGAAGCGTTCCAGAAAAATTATTCACCTTCTCAATAAATTCAGTCCGTATATCACGCTTATGTATAGCCTCACTTTCCAATGCGTATGCACGAATATTTGCAATGTATTTTACATTGATCTTTGATAGATCAGCCCGCAGACTATCAACAGTACTATTCGACTGCAAACTAGCGACAGTATCTACAAAATTGCGTCGCATCCTATTTTCTCTACGATTTTCCTTATTACGAGAAGCTTTAACAATGTATTCGCTCTTCCTTGCGCTAATCGTATCAACAGCGATCTGAGCGAAACTTTTATCACTAAAGCAGAGCAATAAAAACAAAATCAATATATAACTAGATGGTTTCATTTAATATTCTTTAAATTAAAAACAAAGGATACTCAAGATGAATGTGTGCAATCAAATTCAAGTTCAACAAAAATAACTAAATATCTACGATTATAAGGAACTAGCAGAACCTTCAGACATCCTTAATCTGAAATAAAAGTTCCAACATTTTTATTTAGAGCTCGAATCGAAATAAATTCCTAAATTCATGTTATGTAGATTACTTTATCAAATTAAAATAAAGGCATTTCCAGAACAGATCTGACAATTGTATCTAGTAATAGGTGTATTACACAAATTGGTCACAGGCTTTTCCTAAAACTTGCGACCATAAAAAACTAAAAAGAAGCCAGAAAATAAGATTTAACTGTTGAACCCAGCGTAGATAGAATGTATATGCTTTTAAAGAATGCTTTCCATAAACGAATAGTTAATTTTTCATTATCGCATGTCTATCGATATACTTAAACCATATAACAGGAATGAATAAGGCATTTCTTACCGCTTTGATAGATCTAAAAAATTAACATAACAAAGTTAGTTTTTCAATTTCTTGAATTTCAAAAAAACAGCACCAACTTAATAAACATCAAAATCAAAGTATGTTTTTTGGTAAGGTTCATGAATTAGAGTAAAATGCCACCATTCTTTAGCATAGCCTTTAAAACCATGTTTCATCATGATGCTTTTCAACATTATTCTATTCTTTTTCTGCGTCGCATTAATTTCCTCAGTATCAAAATGGGATATTGGTCCAAAAAAATCAAAAGGACTTCCCATATCCAATTCCTTATGATCAATAAGAGTGACTATCGTTAGATCGATCGTACTACCTCGACTATGCCCCGATTTACTTGCGATATAACCTAATTTAAATAAATTTCTTTTATCTAGATTCGGATAGAATTCTCTTTTTGATAAAGTGTCATTAATTTGTAGAGCCCATCTTTTAAAATGCTGAACCGCTTTTTGTGGACGATAAGCATCAAAAACTTTCAATGACATTCCCTGTGCATTTAATTCCTTCTCCACTTTTTTCAAAGCATTTGTCGCTGCAGTACTCCATATAAGGACAGGCGATTTATAACCGTCGATTTTCTTACCAACAAAATTATGTGAACTATAATAACGTAGATCAACATTTATTCCAGGTATGATATCTTTAACATAACTAAAACCTTTCGGTAATTTTTGCTGAGCAAAAATGGTGGTTTGACTAAAAATAAAGATAAAGAAAAGATAGCGATGCATTTTCATTGATAAGTTGTATGCTTGAAGTTAATAAAAATATAGGATACTACTTGAACAACCTGTCGAAATAAAAGAGAATAAAAAAAGCCAGTACTTATGTACTGGCTTGGGGTAAATGATGGGGCTCGAACCCACGACCCTCGGTACCACAAACCGATGCTCTAACCAACTGAGCTACATCTACCGTGTTTGTTGCTACAAAAGTAGAACAATTATTGGTATTTAGAAACTGTTTTTAATCTTTTTTTACAATAAATTTTTACTTCGTTCATAATTAAGAATTTAATTTTCACAAATATCGACTTCAGCCCTATTCATCAAGCATATCGGCAATAAATACAAAATATAAAACCGCACTTGTTAAATAAAAAACAAACAAATTCGCTTTAGAAATTACGTGTGGACAAAAAAACGTAACGCAAAAATATCTACTCTTTGCTAAAACATATTTTTTGTAATCACCATTTCCTATATTTGACTTTTATCAAATTCAATCAATGGCACTTTGATAAAGATGATCGTACTCTGTCTTGTACTTCTGCAAAATCACTTTACGTTTCAGCTTTAATGTAGGAGTAAGTTCTCCCCCTTCAATTGTAAATTCATCTGCAATGATTATAGGTTTTTTGATCTGCTCCCAATTACCAAAATGTTGGTTAGCCATACGCACTTCTTGATTTATTTTTTTAATAACCTGATCTTGCTTCAGAAAATCTGCCTTAGATAATTTTAGAAGATTAGGATTTTCAGATTTGGCCCAGTCAATTAAATGTCCATAATCAGGAACTATAAAAGCAGAAGCAAATTTCATCCCATCACCAACCACCATCGCCTGTTCAATAAACTTAGACTCTACTAATTTTTTTTCAATAGGCTGAGGAGTCACATATTTGCCTCCTGAGATCTTAAATAATTCTTTTTTTCGATCAATAATTTTTAAAAATAGACCGTCCTCCCAAACTCCGATATCACCTGTATGCAACCACCCATCAATAATCGTCTTACTCGTTTCTTCCGAATTTTTATAGTATCCCATCATGATATTTGGCCCCTTCACTAAAACCTCACCATCACTGGCCAATTTTATCTGAACATCCTTTACCGCAAGTCCAACAGTACCTACACGAGTGCCTCTTAAATAATGATTAACAGATATAAGTGGAGATGCTTCAGTCATCCCATATCCCTCATAAATAGGAATACCTGCAGCTAAAAAAACACGTGTCAACTTACTTTGCAAAGAAGCACTGCCAGAAGCAACTGTCTGTAAAGAACCTCCAAGTCCCTCATACCATTTATTTAATACCAGTTTCCTAGCTAGGTTTAATTTAACATCATATGCAAAACTTCTTTTTTGAGGATCGGGATCATAATTTTCCCCTACCGATACAGCCCAATCAAATATTTTACGTTTAAGACCATGCAGGTCATGTCCCTTCTTAATGATCTTTTCATATACTTTTTCCAAAATGCGAGGGACAGCAGTCATTATGTTAGGTTTTACCTCTATTAGATTTTGACCGATCTTATCAAAAGACTCTGCAATGTAAACGGTTATACCGATATAAAAATAAGTGTATATAACCATCCTTTCATAAGCATGACAAGGAGGTAAAAATGTTAGTCCGCGATCATAAGCCTTACATGGGGTAATCTCTCGGGCCGATCGAACATTTGCTATGATATTATCATGTGACAACATCACACCTTTAGGCTTTCCTGTAGTTCCTGAAGTATAAATCAAAGTTGCAAGATCATCAGATTTTACTGCATTTTTCAGTTTTTGAAGATGCCCATCCTCAATATGACTTCCTATTTGAACAATCTCTTTCCAATTCCGTACCTCATCATGCGAACTCATACAGAAAATATACTTGAGCGTATAGATGGAATTTTTAATATTAACAATTCTTTGATAAAGACTCCTTGTACTAACTATAGCAACCCGAATCTCGGCATCATTAAAAATATATTGATAATCAGCATCCGTAATATTTGGATAAATAGCAACAACTACAGCTCCAATTTGTTGAATTGCAAAATCAACAATATGCCACTGCACACTACTTTCGGCGATTAAACCAACTTTTTCATTAGGCTTGACCCCCAATTCTATTAATCCTTTTGATAGCGCATTAACCTGACCAATAAACTCATCAGTCTTTAGATCAGTCCAGTCTCCATTTATTTTACTGGAGAACATGGCTAGACCGGGATATAATCCTAACTGCCGTTCAGCTAAATCAAATATTCTTAATTTTTCTTCCATTTCAATCCTTAAAAAAATCCACCTTGAGAGTAAGGTCATCTCTTAAACAAAATGCTAAGAGAATAAGTTTACAAAACTAACCAATTGTCAATAGAAAATAATTCAAAATATGAGTCCCAATAAAAGAATCCAAATATTTAAGATCAATTGAATTTATTCTGTAAACAAAAAAGGCCTTGAGTTATTTCCCAAAGCCCTTTTTGAAGGTTATAAATATTTATTTTTTAGACCAACTTTTAAAAAACTGCATGACCTTATTTTTGTCATAGCCTTTACCAGATTCTAAACTACCACTTTCCTGAATTTTAAGGACTTCACCTGTACTATTCATGACAATAAAAAAAGGATATCCTAATTTTAACGAATCAGGTACATACTTTTTAAATATGGCCTCATTTTTATTCTCTTTGGAATAATTAAGATGGTAGTATAGATAGTTATGACGGAGATAATCATTAATCTCAGCAGTTTTATGAATATAATCATTAAATCTCAAACACCAAATACACCAATTACCTCCCGCTTGAATAATAATATTTTTATCCTCTTTATTAGCCTGAGCTATTAGTTTATCTAAATCCTCTTGTGCATTAGCTTCAGGATGATAAGGATATGATAAAGTATCTTTTTCTCCTACAGGCTTCGTTTGTGCAATAATCTGCTGAAAAGTAAAAAAAACAAAGCATAACGTGAAAACTCTTATAATCTTGCGCATACAATTCTATTCAAATGTAAAATCAAATTTAAGGAAAGTAAAGCTTAAAACAAACCTGCATTCATGAGTTTTTATACATTCAACGACGATTCAAGCTCCATACTATAAAAATACTCCACCTGTTCAACCATGAGTTTACTTCCTATAACTACAGGAACACGCTGATGTAATTCAGTAGGCTGAATATCCAAAATCCGTTCACTGCCAGTAGTAGCTTTGCCTCCCGCCTGCTCAACAATAAAAGCCATAGGGTTACATTCATACATCAAACGCAACTTTCCTGTAGGAAAAGATAATGTTTCAGGGTATATAAAAACACCTCCACGAATCAAATTACGATGTATATCAGCAACCATTGACCCGATGTAGCGGGAAGTATAAGGACGTTTTGAAGCCGAATCTTCAATTTGGCAATATTTAATATAGTTCTTGACCGCTTGTGGAAATTTAATATAATTTCCTTCATTGATAGAATAAATCTGCCCACTTTCAGGAATTCTCATATTAGGATGAGATAAACAGAACTCTCCTATAGAAGGATCTAAAGTAAACCCATTCACACCATTTCCGGTAGTATATACAAGCATAGTTGACGAACCATAGATAATATATCCTGCCGCAACCTGCTTCCGCCCCTGTTGCAATAGTTCATCAGCCATCGAAACAGGTTCATTGTTCGCCCTTCTGTATATTGAAAAAATTGTTCCTACTGAAACATTCACATCGATATTAGAAGAACCATCTAGAGGATCAATACAAACCATGTACTTAGCATTCTTGGAAACAACATCATGCGACAAATCAATGCCCAATTCATGTTCCTCCGAAGCTAAATAACAACATTCTCCTCCCCGCTGTAGTGCGGAAGTAAATTGAACGTCAGCATAGACATCCAGTTTCTGTTGCACCTCGCCCTGTATATTCATATCCCCGCATGCACCCAGAAGATCAGCTAACCCCGCTTTATTAACTTCACGATTTACCACTTTTGCGGCGATAGCAATATCTCTTAACAATCGGGATAACTCTCCTTTTGCAAAAGGGAAATCAGCCTGTTTTTCAATAATAAATTGACCCAACGTTTTCATATATACACAATGATTTAGCCTTTACATTAGACGGTAGTAAAATAGGTATCTTGATATTTTTTGAAGTTATTCTCAAAAAGTGATTTTAGAGCCATGGCCTGCTCATCATAGGCATCATCATTGCCCCACAATTGCTTGGCTCCTAGAATCTGCTCTGGAACTTCTTGACAAAATGTGGGATACTTTAAATTAAAGATCGGATGCACTTCCATAGGATATTCCTCCAGTTCTCCTGATAATGCGGCCTGAATTAAACTACGCGTATAAGCGAGCTTGATGCGTCTACCCACACCAAAAGGTCCTCCGATCCAGCCAGTATTGACTAACCAAACCTTAGTATCTGGATTCTTTTTTAATCGATCTCTTAATAACTCAGCATACTCCATAGGATGTAATGGCATAAATGCCTGCCCGAAGCAAGCTGAAAATGTAGCCGTTGGTTTTGAAACACCCATCTCAGTACCAGCAACCTTTGCAGTATAGCCATTGATAAAATAATACATGGCCTGTTCTATAGTTAACTTTGATATTGGAGGCAAAACTCCAAAAGCATCCGCTGACAAGAAAAATATATTATTAGGTGCATCAACCAATTTAACATCTTTATAGGAAGAAATATAGGATAAAGGATAAGAAACACGCATATTCTCAGTAATACTTGCATCCTCAAAATTAGGAACAGCTGTACCCTCGTGAAATTTAATATTTTCCAAAAGTGATCCCGATTTTATAGCTCCGCAGATCTCCGGTTCTTGTTGCGGATTTAACCCTAAACACTTTGCGTAGCACCCACCCTCAAAATTAAACACACCATTGTCAGACCAGCCGTGTTCATCATCACCAACCAAATTACGATTCACATCCGCAGAAAGTGTCGTTTTACCCGTACCCGATAATCCAAAAAATAAAGCGGTATCTCCATCTTTACCAACATTTGCAGAACAATGCATGGACAAAACTCCATCCTCAACGGGCAATATAAAATTCAAAATCGAAAAAATACTTTTTTTAATTTCTCCAGTATAACCAGTCCCAATGACCAAGACAACACAACGACTAAAATCAATAACAACACAATTTGGAGCATTAAGACCCAACTCCTGAAAATTAGGAACTTGAAGATCCGAAGCTACAAGAACAGTCCAATCGACCTCAGTATATTCAATACCGTTTGTTTCAATAAACATATTGGAAGCAAACAGATCCTGAGTAGCTTTTGTGGAGACAACTAAAAGATGTTTCGATAAATCATCACTCGATACAACCTGACAATCTCTTACAAAAAGTTCCTTAGCCGATAGATACTCAGTAGTCAAATCATACAATTTATTAAATGCATCTGGAGTAATTGCTTGGTTAACTTCATTCCAAAAAACTCTGTTTTCAGTTATCTCATCCTTTACGAGATAACGATCCTTAGGAGATCTGCCCGTAAATTTACCGGTCAAAATATTCAAAGCCCCATTTTCAGCCAATGAAGCTTCTCCTTTTTGAATAGCATGTCCAATAAGAGCATTTCTATCCAATTGACAAAATACTTCCTTGGGCTGGTGAATACCCAAAGCAGCTAACTGTTTAATCTTTGATAAAGTCATACTTTTGTTTTAAAATATTGTTCAAATCTAGCTAAATATAACACATAGATACAAACAAAATTTAGCTTATTGTTGAAACTACACATTTACAATGCTTTGAAAATAAGAACATTATAACCACAAATTAATTTAAATATTATTTAAACAGCTAAAATTAAGATATAGATTTAAACATATTTTTGCTAAAAAAAAAAAAAACAAATCGCAATTCAAAAATAAAGCCCTTGAAATTTAGAATAACAAGGGCTTTGTAAAAATGAATATATTTTAGACCTAAGATTTGACTACAATAGATTGTTTACTAAACAACTTGTATTTTAATATTTCTTCGGAGAGTTTTGAGATAGCATATCCAATAATAGTCACATCATCTATCCATCCCAACACCGGAATAACGTCTGGAATAGCATCTAATGGCGATATCACATATATTATAGTCGCAACGATAACGGATAAATTCCACTTATTCATTTTGTATTTTCCCGAAAATGTATCCTTACACATTGCTATCAACAATTGAAAATCTTCCTTTCGAACATCCAAATTTTTCGCCTTTTGTTCAGCTTCCTCTAAATCCGCCGACGTAATTTTATGTGTTTTAAATCTTTCAAATAGAGCCAGAGCCTTACCTAGAAATTGTTTCTTCATGTCCTTAAATTATAAAAACCACCCGTTAAGACTAAAATATAAGATCAAAGTTTAATCTCAACAATGGTGCAATGTATATTTACTTCAATATCTATTCCAATAAACTATTATATCTCAAAAACAATTAAATACGTTAAGACAGAAATAATCTTATTTATTATCAGTAGCTTTAGTAAGAATTATTATTCACTTAAACATAACTGTTATGGCAAAGGAACAAAATGCGGTAAAGAATGATAAAAAGAAAGCTGAAAAGACGCTAAAAGAAAAAAGAGCTGAGAAAAAAACAAAGAAAGCTAGTAAAAGCAAATCCGAATAAAATAAAATCCCCTTTACAAAAGTAAAGGGGATTTTATTTTATTCGGATACTAAAAATTAATTGAGATATTTCTTCATTGCCACCTTCAATCGTTCGTCATAACCATAGATATCAGGAAATTGTTGAATTTTATTATCCTCATCTAACCAAGTCGTGTAATAAGATAGGTAAACAGGGATGCCCTCTTTCATTTTCACCCATCTGGAATTATTAACTGAATCTTTGATTTCTGTTGCAATTTTTTCCGCTTCTTTCTCATTATTAACTAAAAAAGCAGCTAAACTGGTAGGATCTTCTACACGTACACATCCATGACTCAAAGCACGGTTACTCACCTTAAATTTCTGTTTAGCAGGAGTATCGTGAAGATAAATAGCATAAGGATTTGCAAAGATGAACTTTATATTCCCTAATGAATTATCAAATCCAGGGTTTTGCTTAAATTTAAAATTCTCTACCGAATCTGCCTGCCAATTTATTGTATAAGGATCAACGATTTGCCCCTTTAGATTATAAACCACCATATTCCGACTCTCAAGATAACCTGGATTAGCTCTTACACTATTTAACAGTTCCTTTTTCACAATACTTTTAGGTATATTCCATACAGGATTAACTTGCATTCTATCCAGTACACCGCGCATCATAGGAGTTTCGTGATTTTCCCCTGTTTTAGCAAAAGCTTTGTTTTCAGTCTCTCCCACACAAACATTCATCGTTTGTTCAACAGCCCCTGCTGTGATCATCTGAAGTTTCATTTCCGGAATATTCACGAAGACATATTTATCAGGAAAATCTTCCCCCATCCACCGCAACCGTTCCATGGTCATCAAAACTTTGACACGTTCTTCCTTATTAAGATCTCCTTCAAGCAACAGATGCTGAAATTTTCTATAAATCGAATTTGTAGGTTGAGCATGGTTCACAACCTCCGAAACATTTAAAGCACTATCCAACAAGTGCTTTGCCTTATCTAACGAATATCGTTTATGCCCGACAAAATACCTTCCGTAAAGTTTTTTAGGATTTACAATACCGTTTTCCAATACGTTCAAATAGGCAACCAAAGCATCTGAAGAAAGAACTTCCACTTTTGCCAACAATTGGTAAGCCTCATTTAAATCCGTTATTTGCTTACTTTTTAGCCGATTCAAAGCACGGCTAATTTCTACAGTATGAAAAATTGAGGGATCAATACCATGTTCTTCAGATCTTTCTAGATAGTACAATAAAGTATCTGTACCACCCGTAAACAACTGATTAGGTATCCAGGTAAAACCACGAGAGGAATCTGCTAATACACGCATCCATTTCGGGTTAAACAAACGAGAGTTATCACCTTTTAATTCTTTCTCAATAGCAGAGAAATATGCCGTACTATCAAAATCTTTAAATATCTCTTGATCAAATGACTTTGCTAAAATATCACCAAATGTGGGCGGATCTGTTTGACAAGATGAAAAAGAAAGTATAAACAAAAAATATACAAGCACTAAATTTCGCATAATATAATTAAGAAATTGCTCAAAAGCTCAAAGATAACAATGTTTCAAATGATATTGAAATTTGTTATTACAACTACCCTAATTGTCAAGGTCCCGCTACAACCTTATAAAACGAACAGAGCCTAAAATAATATAATTTTAGGCTCTATTAAAGGTTAAGAAAGACTTAAACTGTCTGTAGATACTGTGCAAAACAATACCCCTCTTCATTATCTTTTGTCCGAACTAACCACCACTGGTCATTAGCTTTACTAATCAATGTGATGATTTCATCCTTTGCAGCTTTTCCAACGATTGGCTGATCAGTACCAGGTCCTTTACGAATGTTCAGATTTGAACTATCAGTAATAACCCTGACCTCACTTCCTGGAACCTCAGTAGCTACTTCTACATCCATAACCACATCTCCTGTTGCAAAATTTGGGTCTATATTTCCATATATTTCCCATAATTTATTCTTAACATCTGCAGAAGGGGCAGTACCCCTAATTTGCAATACGCCATCCTGCTCGGCATAATTTAAATCATTAATACCAGATGATCTCGCAGTATCCAATAATACTTTATATTTTTCTTCTAAAGCCATGATATTCGTTTTTTGAATTAGTTATTTAGTGACAACCGCACTCAGATCAACTTTTTTGGGATGTAAATTATCCAAAGCTTGTTTTAGTGTTACTAACTTTGCTTTTTCAATAGTTCCAGTTACTGAAATAACTCCATCTTTAACAGTAGCCTGCACAGTTGGAAAATCTTTTGTAGCATCAACAATACCTTTAGCTAATGATTCATCCACAGTATTAACAGAAATCTCTGCCGGAGGAACAGCTTGCACGATAATATTATTCACAACAGACTTGATAGACTTATCAGCAGCTTTGACGTCAGTTTCAATCTGAGCCTTCTCTGCATCTGAAGATGCGAAACCTTCCAAAGTAACGACACCATCCTTAACCGATGTCGTTATACCTTGATGGCTAGTAATCACCGTTTCTACTTTAGCTTTTAAATCAGCATCAGAAACTTTAGATTTACAGGAAGGCATTGCAACAGCTAAAGTGCCCGCCATCATTAACATTGGGAATACTCTTTTTAACTCCATAATCACAGTTTTTTATTTTTTTTTTAAAGCCTAAATCATCCAATATAGACACTTAAATCTAAACAATTATCAGAGTAAATAGTTTCGATCCCCAAACTAATTAATAGAAAGTAGACGTTGTTCTACATTATTGAAGACAAATGATTCCCCAACTTTCTTTCGTAAAAGCAACTTTCCGATTGGCGATTGATTAGATATTACAAACACCTTATCATGATCGATTTTCACAACACCAATGCTAATTGCAATAAAATAAATACCCAAATTTGTTTCCACTATACTTCCATTCTGTACAAAATCCAAATGATTAGGTTCAAGAAGCCCCGTTAATATTAATTCATCCTTTTTTGCTTCTGCCAACTGCATTTGACATCTCGCGATATCCTGTTGCATCATTTCGCGCGTAGTTTCATATTTATCACCCGCACTACTTTTAGTATCATCAGTACTTGCCTCCTGAGCCGATTTCAATGCCAGTTCTAAGTTTGCAATGCGATCCTCAACATGTAATTTACATGATGACATTAACGACGATCGTAATAAAGTATAATCCTTCTCCATGATTGCAAACTAGGGATAAAGATTTAAAGAAAAAAATCAAAATAAAAGTAACTAAAAAACAGGATGATACAGCTCACAATACATTAAAACAGCTTTAAATGCCAAAATAAATTTGGTATTGAGCTTAAAATTTGTACTTTTGTGACGGAGAGCTGGCAGAGTGGTCGAATGCGGCAGTCTTGAAAACTGTTGACTGTCATAGGTCCGGGGGTTCGAATCCCTCGCTCTCCGCTAAAACCTTCATCATTTGATGAAGGTTTTTTTATGCAATGACTTTTCATTTTAAATGCATAAAATAGCAATTTCAGATTAAAACAAAAAACCCATTTAGACATCATAATGACATCAAAATGGGTATTATTTATTTTAATTTCGTAATCAAATTTGCTTACAGAAGTGGCTATGCTTTCTTTGGAGGAAGATCAAAGGCAATAGCCTCATGTTCAAAATGACCATTGTGAGCACCATCGCAAAAAGGTTTATTTTTGGATAATCCACAACGACAAATCGAAAGTACTGTTCTTCCCTGCAAACCATAAGTGTCACCATTTCTATCAACGATTTCAAAATCGCCTTCAATTTTTACTGATCCGTTATTATTAATTGTAAGTTTCGTCTTCGACATATCTATTTTATTAATGTGTTTTCTATACAAAACTAGAGATAATGAACTAACTTTACGCAATCTCACTTCTATTTAGAAGCGTTCCGTTTAACGAAATTGAATTCTCTAAAAAACAACAAATACAAGCAAGCTAATAAAAACAGATTACTAGAATATCATCCCCCTTTTAGGTGAAAAAAATATTCCTAAAATATAATCTCTTAAAACTCCCAATCTCAAATAAAAATCTTGATCCTCGTAATGGATTGGCAGCAAATTTGTAAACTTTGTAAACAAAGCTTACTGAGGGTACAAAAAGAGCGCATAAAAAACAATAAACAGTAGGTAAAGAATTAAATAACGGTATAACTGATTTTTTAAAAGGGAAATAGGTCTATGAATTCTATTTGAGCATTGTTCGTAAAACTTTCGGGACTTGAACGTATATGATTCAACATTTGCTCGAGATGCTTTTGACTATAGTTTAGCTCCCTACCTAAACAAAGTTGAATATACAGCGAAGAAATAACAAATTATTTCCAAAACACTGCCCTAGGAATATACTATCTTTAACGAGTCAATGTCAAATGGTGTCTGCACTTTCACGGACAAGTACGGAGTTTCACGGACTAGTACGGACTTTGAGATCATCATCGTAACAATTATTTGTTTATTGAAACATAGTTTCAAGTGGTGGTAGTAAAACTACTGAAAATTGTAATTGAATATTATTTATATACGCAATAAAAAAGAGGGCATAAATAATCATATTTAAACCCTCTCCTTGACGAAAACTATTAAAAGTTATATTTGATCACTAAATAATACCGTGTAATGATCCCCCCTTTGCTCCCATTGCGTCTACTCTTTTTTCAACAGCAGGATCTTTAATTAAGTCAGGAGCATGGTGCGGCTTACGTCTTGCATCGATAATAACCGGTCCATAACAACCCCAATGTTTATATTTTGTAAAGCTATTGACACCATAAATATCATATGCTGGATTCGATCTTGTAAAGGTTACCCATACAAAATTGTTTTCATTTGCAGCAGTAAAAGATGCGTCATCAGCTAAAACAACCATCTGTATCCCCGTAAAATCAACATCTTTCATTGCATCACACCAGTCCTTCAAAATCACTTCCTCTTGCTCATAAGATGAAAATGCAGCACCATCGACAACAAGGATACCAGGCATCGCCATCTTAACATGATTGAAAGGACGAGGAAACGATAATCCCAAAGGAATTTCATTACTCAATATTCTTTTCTTTGAACCTGCGGCAGCAAAAATAACTTTAGAGCCGGAATTAAGTCCATCACCAGAATAATCGAGAGTATCAATAGTAGTATTAGTATGAAAATGTAAATCTCTTGAAAGATCGATTCTTTCTAACATATGACGCAAAAAACCTGAAACATCATAAATATTCAGATCAGGATCATCTTCAATCGCTGCAATAAATAGGTACTTCGCTAAACTAAGTTGATTTTTACCCAATGCCTGACTAGCTATCGTCAAGATCTCCTGCGGTCTATCCACTTTTTGATACGGCGTGTAGCTTTCTCTTCCTATAGCAAACAATAGGGGATGCACACCAGCGGCATCAACAGCATGAACAGCCTGTAGACCATTAATTTCCTTAGGAATTGCGGCACCTGTAATTTCATGAATCAAATTACCAAAACTTGTATCTTCCTGTGGAGGGCGACCAACAACGGTAAAAGACCAAATCGGATCTTTTTTATGATACACATTATGAACTTTCATTAAAGGAAAAGGATGGGTTAAACTATAATAACCGATATGATCACCAAAAGGACCTTCAGGCTTATTCTCATTAGGATACACGGTTCCTGTTATCACAAAATCAGCATCTGCTGAAATACAAAATCCCTCATGATCATAAAAATAGCGGAATCGACGATTTCCTAGAGCCCCGGCAAAAATCATTTCTGACAACCCTTCAGGTAAGGGCATTACTGCTGAAAGAGGATGTGAAGGAGGACCTCCAATGAAAATACTAACTTTCAAAGGTTTCCCTAATTGATTTGCTTTTTGTTGATGAATACCAATACCTCTATGTAATTGATAATGCAGTCCTATTTCTTTATCTTGAATATAATCATTACCAGAGAGTTGTATACGATACATCCCTAGATTTGCCTGCATGATACCCGGCTTAGTAATATCCTCGGTATATACTTGAGGCATGGTTACAAATGCACCTCCGTCCATAGGCCAATTTACTACTTGAGGCAACTTGCTAATTTCAGTTTTACCATACAAAATAGGCGCATTGGATTTCTTTTTCCAAGGAAGAGCTCCTAATGCGACAGCCGAAGAGCTTAAATATTTGAACGGATTTTTTAAAACTGCGGTAGGGTCCATCTTGACATCAACCAGCTTTTTAATATGATCTAATGTATCCCTAAACATAAATTTAGAACGGTCTAAAGTTCCAAATAAATTAGAAACTGCTGGAAAATCTGTGCCTTTTATATTTTCAAAATACAAAGCCGGTCCCTCTGCGTCGAAAACACGCATGTGAATGGCTGCCATTTCTAAATAAGGATCTACCTCTTCCTTAATTCGGATCAAATGTCCATGTTGCTCTAAATCGCTAACACACTCCGCTAAACTTCTATATCCCATATAGCTCCATTCTATTGTTCTATTACAAAATTAACAGAATAATTGGGAGGAAAAAGTTTTAAAAATACTTACCTTGATTTATTGATCAAGCAAAAAGCAACGATTAATTGTGGTAAAAGTGAAGTGCACTTTTCTAGACCAGCTGGTATTATCAACTTCAGCTTCATATTTCATCACTCTCCTAAATTCATCAAAATTCTCTTCATGAATTCGATAAAAACGAGTGTACACCAATTTTACCAACCATTTCTTGATCGAAAATGTTTTATACTCACGATCAGGATGGTAAACTTCCATGTATTGATTAAAAAGCTGTTTATAGTTTAAAGACTCCTCCCCGCCCAAATAAATTACCTCACCAATAAAATTATCTTCCCAGGGAATTGTCCTAATCCAACGATAAACATCCAATAGTGGGATAGGCTTAAATTTTAAATCGCCGATAAGTTTCCAGTAAGGAATAAATTTACTCTTGGCCAAGCGACCGAAAATATCACTAATAATAGTGCCCTTCCCTACTGCACTACATTTAAGGACAACCGTATACTTAACTCGATGTTCCTCAAATAAACTCTGAATGGCATCAATGTAGAACGAATCCATCAACTGTGCAACATACACAATTCTATTGCACATGTTTTCCTTGCAAACTTGAATAAAATTTCGAAGTGAAATAAGCTCCATTTGCATATTTAATTGGTCATTCAAACCCGGAACCTGAGTAAAATAAATCCCTAACTGCAAATTTCCTAAAGAGAAATTTTTACTCAAAGTATTTGTTTTAAATAAATCAATTTCAATTAAATCTGCTGTTACAGGTTCATTTAATCGTTTATTAAAAAGTTCCAAATTACGAACCAATCCAGTGACTTTAAATTCCGCAGAATTTAGATGACTGACAGCCCTTCTACCCAAATACGTGTTTAAACCTGTAATTAATACTTCCATGAATGAACCATTCAAATTTCTTTAATTAGAGATTAAACAAATAAAAAACACTAAGGTTTAATCACCACCATTTTTTTACACTTACAATTATTGTCCTTTTATTGTCAATATGTAAATAATGTCCATAAAACAAACAATAACCTTATATATTTGTACTTCCTATAAGCTTTTTCGAGGAAAATAATACAAAAAAATTATATCTGTATGGAAAAAAGGGCCGCGTTGATCTGGTTTAGAAATGATTTGAGGCTTCATGACAATGAAGTGTTTTTAGAAGCATCCTCAAAAAGTTCCTTTATCATCCCTATCTTTTGTTTTGATCCCAGATATTATGCTAAAAACCAATACGACTTCTTAAATACAAATGTTATAAGAGCTGCCTTCCAACTAGAAACAGTTAAAGCCCTGAAAGAAAAATTACAATCCTTAGGAAGTGATCTGATTACTTTTGTCGGCTATCCTGAAGATATTATTCCTCGCATTGCACAAAAATATGAGGTCGATGAAGTCTATCATCATCGTGAAGTTGCTAACAGAGAAACTACAATATCCGAAAAAGTAGAAGAAGAACTCTGGAAAAGTAAAATTAATTTAAAGCATATCATCGGTCACACCCTCTACCATAAGGAAGATTTACCTTTTCCAATCCGTGATATTCCAAATTCATTTGCAACATTCAAAAAGAAAATAGAGCGGGAAAGTTTTGTAAGAAGATCAGCAGATTACCCTACTAATTTTGTAACAGCCCCTCATCTCGAGAAAACAGCTCTACCCACTTTGGAAGAGTTAGGTTATAGCAAAGAAGAAATACAACTTGTTAAAAACAAATTCATTGAAGGTGGAGAAGATCTAGCACTTGAAATGATGCAGGCTGTACTGGATGATCCTAGAGGGTCAGAACATGACTATACATTACTATCTCCTTTTATAGCACTGGGCTCATTATCGCCGATAAACCTGTATCATGAAATTAAGAAAAGGGAAAACGGTAAGAAAAATAAACGTTTTGACAAAATCATAGATATGTTACTCTGGAGAGACTATTTCAGATTCATGTTAAAAAAATATCCAAATGTTTTCTTTAAGGAGAAAGGATTTAAAAAAGAGCAAATAATGAGTAAAAATGATCAATTACTCTTTGATAAATGGAGATTTGGAGAAACAGAAAATGATTTTGTTAATCAAAGCATGATCTTACTTCAAAAAACAGGATACCTCCCTTACTTTGCGAGAATTATTGTATCGAGCTTTCTTGTGCAAGAATATAATATTAATTGGCTAAAAGGCGCATATTGGTTTGAACAAAATATATTCGACTACAGTCCCGCAACCAACTATGGCAATTGGTCGCATATAGCAGGGGTCGGCACAAGTGAAAAAGATAATACACCAATAGATTGGCAAAAGTTAATTAATACACATTATCCAAAAGGAATTCAAGAACCAGAGGATTATTGGGGTTAATAACAAAATGGCTTATTTGAATAATTAAATAAAAAATCATCATATAGGGTCAAATTTTTATTCACAATAAAAACAAGATTAAAATTGAAATTCGTTACTAAAATAATCAATCACAGTACCTAAAACTCTATTTTTATTCCTAACTTTGACACATTCATATTTTTTCAAATAGATGGACAAACTTACATATTTGAGTAACGCTGATTCGAGCTATATCGACGGCTTATATCAAGCGTACAAACAAGATCCAGAATCCGTAGATTTTGGATGGCAAAAATTTTTTGAAGGTTTTGACTTTGGTCAAAATGCTGGCGAAAGTGTTGGTGTTTCTGGAGATGCAACACCAGATCATGTTTTAAAAGAGATTAATGTCTTGAACATGATTAATGGCTACAGAGACCGTGGTCATTTATTTACGCAAACAAATCCGGTACGTGAACGTCGCAAATATTATCCTGGAAAAGAATTAGAGACATTTGGTCTTTCTGAAGCTGACATGAGCACAATCTTTAATGCTGGTGTAGAAGTTGGCTTAGGTCCTGCCAAATTAAAAGATATTAGACAATTAATTGAAGATACTTATTGTCGCTCAATTGGTGCAGAATTCAAATACATCCGTAACCCGGAAAAAATTAAATGGCTACAAGATCGTATGGAGGCTGATCGTAACAAGCCTACCTATTCTTTAGACATCAAAAAAAGAATCTTAGACAAATTAAACCATGCAGTTGCTTTTGAAAGTTTCTTAGGAACAAAATTCTTAGGTCAAAAACGTTTCTCTTTAGAAGGTGCAGAAAGTTTAATTCCAGCTTTAGATGCTGTTATCGAAAAAGGTTCTGAATTAGGTATCCAAGAATTTGTAATCGGAATGGCTCACCGTGGCCGTTTAAATGTACTAACAAATATCATGGGTAAACCTTACAAAACTGTTTTTTCAGAATTTGAAGGTAAAACTTATGCCGAAGACCCTGAAATTAACTTTGGTGGTGACGTAAAATATCACTTAGGCTATTCAACAGATGTTAAAACAGATGACGGTAAAACAATCCATTTGAGTTTAGCTCCAAACCCATCTCACTTAGAAACCGTAGATCCAATTGTTGAAGGTTTAGTTCGTTCAAAAATTGACATGAAATATGAAGGCGATTCTTCTAAAATCGCTCCTATTGCTATTCATGGTGATGCTGCTATCGCTGGTCAAGGTGTTGTATATGAAGTAACACAGATGTCCAAATTGGATGGTTATAAAACAGGTGGTACAATCCACATTGTCATTAACAACCAAATTGGTTTCACAACAAATTATAAAGACGCCCGTTCAGGTACATACTGTACAGATGTTGCAAAAATTACTTCTTCACCTGTGTTCCACGTGAATGGTGATGATGCTGAAGCTTTAGTATATGCCATTAAATTGGCAGTTGAATACCGTCAAAAATATAAAACTGACGTTTTCATTGATTTATTATGTTACAGAAGATTTGGTCATAATGAGGCTGATGAACCTAAGTTCACGCAACCATTACTCTACAAATTGATCGAAAAACATCCTAATCCAAAGGAAGTTTATGCTAAAAAATTAATCGAAGAAGGTAGTATAGATGAAGCTTATTCTAAAAAAATAGAAAAAGACTTCAAAGCAATTCTACAAGAGAAATTAGAAGAATCAAAAGAAGTTGTTAACTTAACAGAAGAAACTCCAATGTTCTCAGGCGCTTGGAAAGGTCTTCGTCCCGCTAAAAAAGGTGAGTCTTTCAAACCTGTAAAAACTAATGTATCGGATAAAACATTCTTACAGTTAGCAAAAGAAATTACAACACTTCCTAAAGATAAAAGCTTCTTCCGTAAAATCTCTCGCTTATTCGAAGATCGTGCAAAGATGATTGAAAAAGATTCTTACGATTGGGCAATGGGCGAATTAATGGCTTATGCTACATTATTAAATGAAGGAAGCCGCGTACGTATTTCTGGTCAAGATGTACAACGTGGTACATTCTCTCACAGACATGCTGTATTAACATTAGAAAATTCAGAAGAAACTTACACACCATTAGCAAATATCAATGGTGGAGATAAATTCTCAATCTACAACTCCCTACTTTCTGAGTATGCAGTATTAGGTTTCGAATATGGTTATGCTTCAGCTAACCCACATGCATTAACAATTTGGGAAGCACAATTTGGAGATTTCTACAATGGTGCACAGATTATTGTGGATCAGTATTTATCATCTGCAGAAACGAAATGGAAACGTTCTAATGGTTTAGTAATGTTATTACCTCACGGTATGGAAGGTCAAGGTCCTGAGCACTCTTCAGCTCGTATCGAAAGATTCTTAGAGCTTTGTGCGGACGAAAACTTGATCTTAGCAAACTGTACAACACCTGCAAACTACTTCCATTTATTACGCCGTCAACAAGTTCGTGAATTCCGCAAACCATTAGTAGCGTTTACTCCAAAATCGTTGTTGCGCCACCCTAAAGTTGTTTCTTCATTGAAAGATTTTACGACCAGCACTTTCCAAGAGGTAATTGACGATGCAAATGTAAATGCAAAAGATGTAAAACGTGTGTTGTTCTGCTCTGGTAAAGTATACTACGATTTATTAGAAAAACAAGAAGCTGATAAACGTAAAGATATTGCAATTGTGAGGTTAGAACAATTATTCCCTATTCCTGAGGAACAGTTGAAAGCTATCCGTAAAAAATACAACAAAGCAAAAGAATTTATTTGGGTTCAAGAAGAAAACGAAAACATGGGAGCTTGGTCTTACTACTGTCGTAAACTAATGAATACTGAAATTGCATTCACTGGATTTGTAGCACGTAAGGAAAGCGGTAGTACTGCTACTGGCTATATGAAACAGCACGTAGCACAACAAGCTAGCATTTTAAATAAATCATTCGAATAAAAACAATTTTTATCCAATTGCGTCTTTTATCAAAAAGACGCAATTGTCTGTAAAGAACATTATATATGAGCTTAGAAATTAAAGTACCAACCGTAGGTGAATCCATTACTGAGGTAACCTTGTCACAATGGTTGAAACAAGATGGCGATTACGTCGAAATGGACGAAAACATCGCTGAATTGGAATCTGATAAAGCAACTTTTGAATTACCAGCAGAAAAAGCAGGTATTTTAAGAATCATTGCTCAAGAAGGTGATACTTTAGAAATTGGTGCTGTAGTATGTACTATCGAAGAAGGTGGTGCTCCTGCTGGTGATGCAAAACCTGCAGCTGCTGCTTCTGAAGAAAAAGCTAGCACTCCTGCTGCAACAGCTAATGTTGCTGATGAGAATCCTGATTCTTATGCTGCTGGAACTGCTTCCCCTGCTGCCGCTAAAATTTTAAGAGAAAAAGGAATTGATCCTGCTACTATTAAGGGTACAGGTAAAGAAGGCCGTATTACAAAAGAAGATGCTGAAAAAGCACAAGTAGCTCCTAAAGCAGCTGCTCCTGCTAAAGAAGCACCAAAGGCCGCTGCTCCAGTTGCTGTAGCTGGTTCACGTAACGAACGTCGTGAAAAAATGACTTCATTGCGTAAAACAATTGCGAAACGCTTAGTTTCTGTTAAAAATGAAACAGCAATGTTAACAACTTTCAATGAAGTTAACATGCAACCGATCATGGATCTACGTGCTAAATACAAAGATACCTTCAAAGAAAAGCATGGTGTAGGTCTAGGCTTCATGTCATTCTTCACTAAGGCTGTTACAACAGCATTAAAAGAATGGCCTGCAGTAAACGCTAGAATTGAAGAAAATGAATTAGTATATTCCGATTTTGCAGATATTTCAATCGCAGTTTCTGCTCCTAAAGGATTAGTAGTTCCTGTTCTTAGAAATGCAGAGTCAATGTCATTACATGAAATCGAAAAAGGAATTGGCGCATTAGCTGTAAAAGCACGTGACAACAAATTAACGATCGACGAAATGACTGGTGGTACATTTACAATTACGAACGGTGGCGTATTTGGTTCAATGATGTCAACTCCGATTATCAATGCTCCACAATCTGCTATCCTAGGTATGCACAACATCATCCAACGTCCAGTTGCAGAGAATGGTCAAGTCGTTATCCGTCCAATGATGTATATCGCACTTTCATATGATCACCGCGTGATTGATGGTCGTGAGTCTGTAAGCTTCTTAGTACGTGTAAAACAGTTATTAGAGGATCCTGCTCGTTTGTTATTAGAAGTTTAATAACAAATAAAAGCTATTAAATAGAAAATCCCGATGAGAATAATTCTCATCGGGATTTTTTATTTAATAAAACTTAAACCCTTAACCTAATAGTGTTCTAATTTATTTACGCTCTTGCCTGCAAAGCCAAGGCGTACAATTTCATTTGTTTCACCATGGATAGCAATCCATTGGCACGAGTCGGCGAAAGATGTTCATTAAGACCGATCTGATTAATAAAATATAAATCAGCATCCACAATTTCTTTTGCTGTATGACCAGACAAAACCTTTACCATCAAACTCACCAAGCCTTTTGTAATGATTGCATCACTATCAGCAGTGAAATAAACTTTTCCATCTTTCACTTCAGGAAATAACCAAACTTTCGATTGGCATCCTTTAATGATGTAATCATCTTTTTTATGTTCTTCACTTATTAATGGAACTTCCTTTCCTAATTGAATAATATATTCATATTTCTCCATCCAATCTGTAAAAAAAGAAAAATCCTCAATTAACTCATCTTGTATTTCGTTAATAGTCATTACTATTTATATTTTTTAAACTAACATATTTGCAGCCCTCTTTAGACCAGCAACTAAAGTATCCACCTCTTGTTTCGTATTGTACAAGGCAAATGAAGCCCTTATTGTACCTGGAATACCGAATTTGTTCATAACCGGCTGCGCACAATGATGTCCTGTACGAACTGCAATTCCTAACTTATCTAAAATAACCCCAACATCATAAGGGTGAGTACCATCAATCAGAAAAGAGATTACCGAACTCTTATGAGCCGCTGTACCAATAAAACGGATTCCTGGTACAGTTTCCAATTGCTCTTGTGCGTAAGTCAATAATTCTTCCTCATAAGAAGCAATCTCATCAATACCGATAGCATTAATGTACTCAATAGCAGCATTTAAACAAATACCTGCTTCAATATTTGGTGTCCCCGCCTCAAACTTAAATGGTAATTCATTATACGTTGTCTTCTCAAAAGTCACTTCTTTAATCATATCTCCCCCACCCTGGTAAGGAGGGATAGCATTCAAAGCATCCTCTTTTCCATATAAAACTCCAATACCCGTAGGGCCATACATTTTATGTCCAGAAAAAGCAAGAAAATCGACATCTAGATCTTGTACATCAATTTTTATATGTTGAATAGCTTGAGCTGCATCTAATAAAACAGGAACATGATGTTCATGTGCTATAGCAATCATCTCTTTAATAGGATTGATCGTACCTAATGAATTTGAAACATAAGTAAAAGAAGCAATCTTAGTTTTTTCAGAGAACAACCCTTTATAAGCTTCGATATCCAGTTCCCCCTGCTCATTCATAGGAATAACCTTTAAAATAGCACCTTTCTCTTCACAGATCATCTGCCAAGGAACTATGTTCGAATGATGCTCCATTGCAGAAATAATGATCTCATCACCAGAACCAATATTCGCTTTACCAAAACAAGTCGCAATTATATTAATACTATGGGTAGTACCTGTAGTGATAATGACTTCATGCTCATGCTTAGCATTTATAAAAGACTGAATATTCCTTCTAGTCACTTCAAAAGCGTCCGTGGAAATTTGACTTAAATAATGAACTCCTCGGTGAACATTACTATTCATATCTGAATAATAATGAGTTATTGCGTCAATAACAGACTGCGGCTTTTGAGTCGTCGCTCCATTATCTAAATAAACTAAAGGCTTTCCATTGACTTCCCTTTTAAGTATTGGAAAGTCTGCTCTTATCTTACTTACATCGAAATCTTTCAATTTGTTTTGCTCCATGATATGAGCAAAGTTAACAGTATTTTAGCGAAAAAATGTCTTCGTTATCTACTTTTTAAATATAGCGGTACATTTGTCACAATTTTTTAATCCACCTCTATACTTGATTTTTATCACATAAACGTATAATCTTTTTTCTAATACAATTAATATTGAACCTATTTAATTATCTTTGTATTGATATGCAAGAATTACCTCTAAATTTACCCGAAGGCTCACGAAAAGAAGTTATGAGCTATTTGGAACCGTTCATGCTTAACGAGATGAGCGATTATTTAAAGCCTGTAGACGAAATGTGGCAACCTGCAGATTTTCTACCAGATGCTTCTAGAGATACATTTTTTGAAGAAATTAGAGATTTACAAGAGAGTGCAAGAGAACTTCCATATGATTTAGTTGCTGTATTAGTTGGTGATACCATTACAGAAGAAGCGTTACCTACATACGAATCGTGGTTAACCATGGTTGAGGATGTAGAGAAAAATGAACAAGGTGGCTGGATGAGATGGGTACGTGCTTGGACTGCTGAAGAAAATCGTCATGGTGACCTTCTGAACAAGTATCTATATTTATCAGGAAGAATTGATATGCGTCAATTCGAGATCTCAACACAATATTTAATAAAAGATGGTTTTGATATTGGTACCGGGGCAGACCCTTACCGTAACTTTATTTACACATCTTTCCAAGAATTAGCAACCAATGTTTCTCACCGCCGCGTCGCAGGTCTCTCCAAAAAGAGCGGTGATAAATTATTAGCAAAAATGTGCGGTGTTATTGCTTCAGATGAAGCACGTCATGCCAAAGCATATATGTCATTTATATCCCATGCATTAGTCGTTGACCCTAGTGAAGTAATGATTGCTTTTGAAGATATGATGCGTAAGAAAATTGTTATGCCTGCTCAATTCTTAAGAGAGTCTGGAGAACCACAAGGGGAAGCATTTGCGCACTTTTCTGATGCAGCACAACGTCTCAATATCTATACAGCAATTGATTATGTTGATATATTAAAAGAATTAAATGCTGATTGGAAAATCGATCAAGTGACCGGTTTAAATGAAAAAGGAGAAAAAGCGAGAGATTATCTAATGAGATTACCAGATCGCTTACTTAGATTAGCAGACAGAATGAAGGTTCCAGAAACGGAATATAAGTTTAAATGGATCTACGATCAGAAATAATAAAAAAGCTCGATAATAAATTATCGAGCTTTTTTATTATTTCACAAAATTATGGAGAAGTAGATTATTTCACTCCCCCCATTAATTTCTTCACCAATGGTGATAAAGCAATTAAAACCACCCCGGCTATTAATGAATAAACCCCCAGTTGCTTATAGCTATCCGTATATGTGATTAATTTATCCGCCAAAGAATCACCTTCTCGAGCTTCAGCCATACTAGCTCCTATTAAACCCGCTACATATTGACCATAAGCACTAGCTAAAAACCACATCCCCATCATAATGCCCTGCAGCTTCCCTGGCGACAGTTTAGTCATAATAGATAAACCAATAGGCGATAAACACAATTCACCAACAGTGATCACTAAAAGCGCTAACGTAAAGATATCTAAAGATGCGATTCCATCCTGTGCGAAAAATTTAGTTCCAAATAATACGTAATAACCTAAACCTAGAAAAATAAATCCTAAACCAAATTTAATAATGGTATTCGGTTCCATCTTTCTTTTCGACAGCCAAATCCATAATAGTCCAAAAATTGGAGCCAAAATAATAATGAAAAATGCTCCTCCCGAATTATTAACGCCATTAGGATCTAAATGAAATAATCCACCTAACATGGAGTCATTCAAATTCTTTGCTGCAAAAATGCTCAATGAACCACCACTCTGTTCGTAAATTCCCCAAAAAATGATAGAAAATAAGATAAAGACCAAAGCGGCAATCAATTTATTTCTTTCGACCCTATTCAATTTTGTCATTTCATAGAACAAGTATATTAATGTCAATGGACCGATTAGGTACATAAAAATATCCGTATACTCCGTTTTAGAAACCATCACCTGCACTAACGGTATTAATAATAAAGTCGCTAGATAAACAGCATATTCTGCCCACTTAGGTAATGCCTTAACTTTAACAATAGCATCTGGATGTCCTGGCTTTAAACCGATAGGTCCTAAGTGAAACTTGGTAAAATGAAAATTAATGAGACTGATCAGCATACCGATAGCAGCTAGACCAAAAGCAACATTCCAACGATGTGCCTCATCAATTACTGAAGCTAGCATATACCCCTTTCCAATTGCAACACAAATGTACCCACCTAGGAATGCACCTAAGTTAATCCCAGCATAGAATAATGAAAATCCCGCATCTCTTCGATTATCATCCGAGCGATATAATTCACCAACCATTGTTGAAATATTTGGCTTAAAAAAACCCGTCCCGATAATGATAAATGCTAATCCGAAGAAGAAAAATTGATGTGGATCTGTTGCTAATAATGCACTACCTACAATCATCAAAGTACCACCCCAAAAAAGAGATTTTCTAAATCCTAATATTTTATCAGCAAATAAACCACCGATAAAAGTAAAAGCATATACAAAAGCCTGAGTCGCTCCGTATTGCAAATTTGCTTCCTTTTCTGCAAAATTAAGCTGCGTGATCATAAAGAAAACCAGCATACCCCGCATACCGTAAAAGCAAAAGCGTTCCCACATTTCCGAGAAAAATAAACTCCAAATCTGTTTTGGATATTTTCCTTCAAAATGTTGAACCTGTTCTAATGTTTGTTGTCCTTGTTTTGACATTTCGATTATTATTAAAAAGAGCTTCCTAAAAAGGAAGCTCTATCAGATTTCATTATTTAACGCCGTGCATCAATTTTTTAATAATAGGATTAAATACCATTACTAACAAACCTGCTGCTGCTGGAATAGCAGTAAACAAAAAGAAGAAGTGACTTAAGGAGTATTCCTGCTGAATAGTCTCCACTTGTCCACCTAATACGGCGGCAACTTTTTGCGCAATCGCAATAGCTAAATACCAGATACCAAACATAAAAGCCAGCATACGGCCCGGCACAAGTTTCGAAACATAAGAAAGACCTACCGGAGAGATAAATAACTCACCCAAAGTGTGGAATAAATAAGTAAGAATTAGAAAAATCATGGAGATTTTAACACCCTCACCAATTCCCCATGAGCCTAAACCAATGACCAAAAATCCAATCGCTACTAAAATTAAACCGTAACCATATTTCATCGCGGCAGAAGGATTATACTTAGACTCCCATAGTTTAGAAACCGTTGAAGCTAAAGCAATAATAAAAAAGGAATTTAATGTTGAGAACCAAGAAACAGTAATCTCCGAAGCTTCTTTAGAAAACTCATTTTTCAACATCCAGATTGCTGCACCCCAAATAAGTACAAAACAAATAATCAAAATGATATTAGATAAAGCAATTTTATTCCATGTCGCTTTTGCTAACTTGATTAATACCCAAGATATAAGTCCCAAAGGAACAATCGTTAATAACGCATTTACAATATTAAAAGTAGTCAAAGCAGCACCAGTTAAACTTCTATCGATATAATCCCGAGCAACTATAACCAATGAAGTAGCTCCCTGCTCAAAACTCATAAAGAAGAATATTAAAAAGAATGCTAGAAATACCACAGCTATCATTCTATCCCTTACAACTTTATCATATCGTCCTATACGAGATGCAATTAAATAGATGAAAAGAACTAAAGCAATAAAGATCATCAGGTATTGACCTCTCAGGAAAGGTAAGTCCAATGCACTAAACATATCTATAATACCATTTTTAGACAATGGATCATTAAAAGCATATAAAAATCCTATGATCGAGATAATAGCTATTAAGATGTAATCAAGAGAAGTAAAAGGATTTCTTTTGTCAGCATCTTCTAACAATTTATCTTCAGCACTTAAGTCTTTCGCTTTACCTAATATCCCTAGATTACCCATCAAAGGTTTAGCAAACACAAATTGTAATGTTCCTAAAAGCATAAAAATTCCGGCTAAACCAAAACCCCAGTGCCATCCTTGTGTTTCAGCAATATAACCACAAAGCATCATACCAAAAAATGCCCCTGCATTGACCCCCATATAAAAGATCGTATAAGCGCCATCTTTCTTTTCAGGTAGATCCTTATACATTTCACCTAATATGGATGGCATATTAGGCTTAAAGAAACCTGTACCGATCACCAAACAGGCTAAACCAATAAAAAACATCATCTGTGTATCAAATGCCATTGAAGCATGACCGATTGTCATGATAATAGATCCAATAATTACAGCTTTACGTGATCCAATATATTTGTCGGCAATAATACCACCCAAAATTGGAGTTAAATATAGCATCATCGCATATGTACCGTATAATGCACCGGCTTGTTCTGCACTCCATGCCCAGCCTCCTTTTAGAACTGCAGCAGTCAAAAACTGGATCAACAATACCCGCATACCGTAGAACGAAAATCGTTCCCACATTTCGGTAAAGAATAGGACAAATAATCCCGATCGTTGTCCTAAAACATTTGATTTATAAAAATCAGAAGTCGTCCCTCCTGAAAATGAAGCCTTAGATGCTTGACTCATATCAATAATTTAAATCTATTTATGCGTATTAAAAAAATGTATTAACAGTCTACAAAGAAACAAAAAACAATCGCATTTTTTACTGAATAATTGTATTATCTCTATTATAAGGCATCATTTAAAAACAAAAAGAGACGTCTCTACCGAAACGCCTCTTCTAAATATTATATAATGAGCACAGATTAATTGATACCGTGCATCATTTTCTTTAACACTGGGTTTAGAATTAATAAAATTAAAGCTGTAGCTGCTGGAACAATGGCAAAAATCATAAAGAAGTATGACATAGAATGTTCAGCAGTAATTTTATCAATATATGAACCTAAGTAACCACCTATAAAATTAGCGATTGCAGATGCACAGAACCAAAATCCAAACAATAGACCTAATAATTTCTTAGGAGATAGCTTACTTACATAAGATAGACCAACTGGGGATAAGCATAATTCTCCTGTAGAGTGAAAGAAATAAGCAATAATCAACCAGATCATACTCACAGTTGCAGTCTTAGCTCCTTGAGGTATTTCACTCGCTCCGTAAGCTAAAGCGGCAAAACCGACACCTACCAAAGCAAGTCCTAACGCAAATTTCACTGGACCTGATGGATTCCATACCTTTTCCCAAAACTTACTAAATGAATTTGCTAATGAAATGATAAAAAAAGCATTCAAGATTTGGAACCATGAAGCAGCTACTTCTGTTTCTGTAGCACCAAATTCTCTAAAAACTTTCCATAAACCTAAACACCAGATAACTGCAAATGAAATTCCTGTAAATATAATAGTTAATGGGTATTGCTTATAGATACGTTTTGCTAATGCAAACAAGACAACACTAACAATAACCATTGGTGCAATGGTTAAAATGGTATCTATCCATTTAAAAGTAGTAGCTGTGTTTCCCGAAAGAACACGTTGTGTATAATCTTTAGCAAAAATAGACATTGATCCTCCTGCCTGCTCAAATGCTAAGAAGAAAACGATACTTGCAATCATTAATACCGCAATCACAATCAAACGGTCCCTTACCACATTTGGAGGAATCACTTCCTCAGGTTCTTCTTCGTGATTTTTTATCTTTTCATCATGAAAAGCTTTGGTAGCTTTTGGAGACTCACCAATGACACCAAAAATCTTCTGGGCAAAGTAGAATTGCAACATTCCAAAAAACATAAAAACACCAGCTAAACCAAATCCGTAGTGCCAGCCAACCTTCTCTCCAATATAACCACAAAGTAACATACCAAGAAAAGATCCCGCATTAATACCCATATAGAATATCGTGTATCCCGCATCTTTCTTAGCACTAGCATCTGGATAAAGATTTCCAACCATGGAGGAAATATTTGGTTTGAACATACCATTACCAAGAATCATTAAACCAAGACCAACGTAAAAGAAATTTTGGTTTATCCCTTCAAAGGCCATAGATAAGTGGCCCATGGTCATAATCAATGCACCAATTAAAATTGCTTTTTTAAATCCAGTCAACTTATCAGCTATCATTCCACCAATTAATGGTGTCAAATAAACCAAACCAGTATAAAGTCCATAAAGCTTCATGGCTTCCTCATTACTCCATCCCCATCCTTCATCAGCAAGAGAACTGATTAAGAATAATGTCAGTAAAGCACGCATGCCATAATAACTAAAACGTTCCCACATTTCGGTAAAAAATAGGACAAATAATCCCGCAGGATGTCCAATTACCATCTTATCGTCCACACCTTGTTTTTTCAAATGGATAACAAGAGCTTCATCTCTTTCTTGATACATATAATATATTAATAGGGTTATCTAAGTTTAAAATTTTAGCAAATTAACAAAAAGTTATGGATTAATGAATACCGTGCATCATTTTCTTAATCCCCGAACTACACAAAACCAATATTAAGGCAAATATAAAAGAAACAACGGTAAACATACCAAAGAAATAAGACATAGAGTGTGTTGCCGTAATATCATCTATGTAAGAACCTATAAAACCTCCTATAAAATTGGCAATCGCATTTCCGCAATACCAGATACCAAATAGAAGACCAATGACTTTCTGAGGCGATAATTTACTTACATAAGAAAGACCAACTGGTGATAAACAGAGCTCTCCAACTGTCTGAAGAAAATAAGCCAATACCAACCAGATCATACTCACTGAAGCTGTTTTAGCCCCTTGAGGGATAGCTAAACTGCCATAGGCCAACGCTGCAAAACTTAAACCAACAATTGCTAAACCTAAAGCAAGCTTTATAGGCCCCGAAGGATTCCAAACTCTTTCCCAGATACGACTAAAAGAGGTCGCTAAAGTGATGATAAAAAACGAGTTTAGCATTGGAAACCAAGAGACAGTAACTTCAGAACTCACCGAATTGAATTCCCTAAATAATTTCCAACCGCAAAGTATCCAGATAATTAAAAATGAAAGTGCCGAACATATGACAATAAGTGGATACTTGGACCAGATCTTTTTTGCTAAAGCAAATAAAACGGCGGAAACTACGAGTATTGGAAATACCGTCAAAGCCGCATCGACCCATTTAAAAATAACCGCAGTATTTCCCTCGAGAACACGTTGAGTGTAATTCTTTGCAAAAATTGTCATTGATCCTCCAGCTTGCTCGAAAGCTAAATGAAAAATAATACTCGCAAACATAAAAATACCGATAACAATTAATCGGTCACGGGTTACATGTGCAGGTGTTTTTAACTCATTAGGATCATCTATTTCTTTTACCGGATCAACTTGTTGCAATTGGGGCGAATCGCCTATAATTCCAAATATCTTTTGAGCAAAATAAAATTGCAACATACCCAAGAACATGAAAACACCTGCTAAGCCAAAACCAAAGTGCCAACCAACTTTCTCCCCGATATAACCGCATAACATCATACCCAAAAATGCACCACCGTTGATACCCATATAAAAAATAGTGTAACCGGCATCTTTCTTACTACTAGAATCGGGATATAATTTTCCAACCATCGAAGCAATATTGGGTTTAAACATTCCATTACCTAAAATCATAAGTACTAATCCTAGAAAGAAAAAATTAGAATTTATTCCTTCCAACGCCATGGAAGCGTGACCTATGGTCATCGTTAAGGCACCAATTAAAATTGCATTTTTATATCCAAGCAGGCGATCAGCAATTACTCCTCCGATGAGCGGAGTTAAAAACACAAAACCAGTATAAAGACCATACAGCTTCATCGCTTCAGCATTCGTCCATCCCCATCCCCCACTTGAAATTTCACTAATTAAGAAAATTGTCAGCAAAGCGCGCATACCGTAATAACTGAAACGTTCCCACATTTCAGTAAAAAATAAAACAAATAAACCCGCTGGATGACCTTTTACTAAAATGTTTTCTACTTGCAGCTGATGCAAATGCGTGGCAAGAGCATCATCTTTTACCTGACTCATATTTTTGGTTTGTTTTAATATTTGTTTTTCTTTAAATAAGGAGTTGCAAAATACTAATTTAATTCAGTTGCCGTATAAACAATCGAATTTTTCATAAAACTGTTTTTGCCTTATCTTAAGCATTTAAAAGTCATACTTCAACATGCTAGCGACATGAGACAGGTACTAAATGGTCTTAAAGTAATACAATGACACGCAGTTTCTTCACAGCTTAGAAAAATAATCATTCCCACAGATAAGTCTAATAGAGATTTAAATTCAACAAAAAACCCTTTATTTATGCATTTGCATAAATAAAGGGTTTCAGCTATCTAAAAGTTTTGTACGCTATTATACTTAAGTATTAAATTGTTGGACGTAAACGCTCCAATAATTTTTTTGAAGCAAAAATACCTGCTTCTTCACTGATATTGCTTCCTTCGTATTCGATACCGATATAACCTTTAAATTTAGCATCTTTTACTATTTTAAGCATGCGTGCGTAATCAATTTGAGTTTCATTACCATTTGCATCAAAATCATGTGTTTTAGCACTCACCCCTTTGGCATACGGCATTAAATCCTGAACACCTTGATAACGATCATACTCATAAAAATTACCCAAATCAGGTAAACTTCCACAATTCTTTTTACCTACAGTTTTTAAAGTATCTGCTAACCAATCGCCATGTGATGAAATACCACCATGATTTTCAACGATAACACTTATTTTTGATTTTTTACCATAATCAGCCAAAGTAGATAAACTTTCTACTACAGCTTTTTTAACTTCTTCTGGAGTACCTTTACCAGCGGCATTTACACGTACTGCGTGACATCCCAAAAAGTTTGCCGCATCAATCCATTTATAGTGATTCTCAACAGCTTGCTTACGTTTAGTAGCATCTTCATCCCCTAAATTACCCTCGCCATCGATCATAATCAAAACGTTACGAACACCATTGTCTTTAGCGCGATTATTAAGATCTTTCAAATACGTCATATCTTGTGCTTTATCCTTAAAAAAAGCATTCACGTATTCAACTCCATAAATTCCGAATTTTTTTGCCGCTAATTCAGGAAAATCGATATTTTTAAGATCTCCCTTAAATAATGTTTTGTGCAATGACCACTCAGCTAATGAAATATCGAACCAGTTTTTAGGTGCTGCCAGCAAATCTAAGCTCGGCATTAAGGCCACTCCGGCAGCCGTTAAACCCAAATTTTTGAGAAAATCTCTTCTTGAATTCATAATTATAGTATTTAGTTTAAGTTCTTTATTTTTAAATATTACCCCAACCAGCTGTTAAAACATCAACCAGGTGAATAGTTTTTATTGGTAATCGATATTGATCGATATATGCTTGTAACTGAAGTAAGCATGAGGCATCTGTCGAAATAATGTAATCAGCATGCATATCCATGGCATTTTTTACTTTTTGCTCTGCCATAGCAGAAGAGATTCCTTCAAATTTTACTGAAAATGTCCCACCAAAACCACAGCAAACTTCACTATCCTTTACTTCTACCATTTCTAGACCAAGGACTTTACTTAATAAATGCCGCGGTTCATCTTTGATTTTACACTCTCGTAATGCTGAACATGCATCATGATAAACAGCAATCCCCTCTAACTCAGCACCAAAATAATCCTTCTTAACGACATTTACTAAAAAATCAGAAATTTCAAATATATTTTTCTGTATCGAACGACAGTGTGACTGCTCAATAGAGCCCGTGAATAAATCATTGTAACTATGCTTCACCATTCCGGTACATGATGCAGATGGCGAAACTATATAATGATCTGCACTAAAATCTTTTAAAAATTTTTGCCCAACAACTGTTGCCTCATCCCAAAAACCGGCATTATAAGCAGGTTGACCACAACATGTTTGTTCTGCGTTATAAGTAACTTCACATCCTGCTTTCTCTAACAGTCGAATAGTATTAAAAGCCGTTTCCGGATACAACTGATCTATAAAGCAAGGAACAAAAAGTTCAACTTTCATATGTTAATATTCTAAAATTTAAATTTAGGATTTATTGAACCGCAACAGACGAGCGAGCAGTAACAATCCAATTACAAAAAATAAAGATAAGGATAATGCCGAATATCTAATATTATGTGTCATTTGTTCAATCAGCGCAAACGAAAACAAACCCACCACAATTGCTAATTTCTCTGTAACATCATAAAAAGAGAAAAAAGCCGTTGTATCCTGTATACCTTCAGGAATTAATTTAGAAAATGTCGATCTTGAAAGCGATTGAATTCCTCCCATTACCAATCCAACCAAAGCTGCCAATATATAAAATTGAATTTCGGTTGTTAAAAAATAAGCAGAAATGCAGATACTGATCCAAATAACCACAACTAACATCAACACTCGAACATTTCCAATACGAGCTGAAATAGCCGACATAATAAATGCACCTGCAATTGCAACAAGTTGAATCAATAAAATAGTACCAATTAATTTAGTCGCGCCCAAATGCAATACCTTCTCTCCAAATGCCGATGCGACAATCATTAATGTCTGTACCCCTATACTGTAAAAGAAAAATGCGGGAAGAAATTTTTTGATCTCCTCTATCTGCTGAATATGCCCCCAAACTGAAGAAATTTCTGCTTTTACCTTGTTAATTAATGACAAACCCTCACCTTTTCGGGTAGCCGGAATGTTAGGAAGATATTTGAAAGGAATAAGAGAAAATCCCAACCACCAAATTCCAACCATTAAAAAGGAAACCCTTGCCGGTAAAGAAGGATCAGTAATTCCAAACCAATCAGGTTTCAATACAATGATAAAACATAAAATCTGTAAGGTAACACAGCCCACATAACCATAGGAAAAACCTTGTGCACTCACCTTATCTTGCTGTTCCACAGAAGCGATAAGAGGAAGATAAGAATTGTTAAATAGAACACCGCCTATATACCCCATCGCCGCAATCACAAAACAAATAATCCCAACTTCCAAAGTTTCCAGTTTAAAGAAAAAGAGTCCCATACATGCGACTGCTCCAGCAGTAGTAAAAAACTTCATAATTTGTTTCTTCTTGCCATTTGCATCTGCGTACGAAGAAATAAAAGGTAAAGTCAATGCCATGACCAAATAAGCAAATGCTAAAGCAAAATTTGATAATGCCGTATTAACAAATTCAAACCCAAAGAACTTAACCACATCACCATGTTCTTTTGTATTGGTGATTGTTGTATAGTAAACAGGAAAAATCGTTGATGTAATAACCAGATTGTAGGCCGAATTAGCCCAATCAAACATGGCCCAAGAACGAATTAATTTTTTATTATCTTTTTTAATAACAGACATACTGAAGGTTTAGTCGATAAAAATAATAATTAAGCAGTATAAACTGAAATATTAATAATTCTGCCTGATATAAGTCATGATATTAACCATTTCCTTTCTAATAATCGCGCTTCTTTCATCAATAAAATTATTATTTAAAAAAGAAAAAGCAAGTTTTTTTCCAGACCGGGTTATTAAGTATCCACTTTGACAGTAAACTGATGTAATGGTTCCTGTTTTAGCAAACACAAATGGAACACCACGGTCAGTACTGTATGAACGTTTTAATGTACCATCAACGCCACCTGTAGAAAAAAGTTTAAATCGTTGAGATTCATCTGGAAGCTTATTTTTTATAGCCACTAAAACATCAATCATGTTTTGTGGCGTTATCTTATTATAAGAAGAGAGCCCAGATCCATCATGTAATACAATTTCATCCGAGTAATATTTAAAATAATGATCCTTCATCCAGTTGCGGACTAAATAAGTATCAAACATCTTAAATTTCTGTAGTGATATCATCATGAGAATTTGCTCAGCTAGGTAATTGTCACTAGGTAACATCATTTCACGTAAAACATACCGGGTAGCATTAGAGTAAAGAGTTTTTACCTCAGTTGGTTTACTATATTCAATGATCTGAATAGATTTATTTAAAGTGTCTGATAATAATCTAATGGCTAAAGTATCCGAATATTTAAAAGGAATTTCGTTAACATAGTTGGAAGGTACCTTTTCCCGAGATTGTAAGAATTGATTTTCAACAAATGATCTACTTAGTGTAAACTTACCTTTATCTAAAGAATGATCAATCGTTAACTTCTCCTGAAACAAGTATGGAACAAGCTTCAGACCATTGTTCGAATTCTCCCTAAAAGTAACGACATTTCCATAAATTGGAAATGTTGCAATTTCGGGTTGATAATAAGAATCAAAATCATCCATTGTCCAACCTGCAGCAAAAAAACGATTCTGCATAGGAGTTGGAATAAAGAACAGCTTTTTTTCTGTCTTCTTTAAAAAGTTGTAGACAACATGTGAATCCATTTTACTGTGTAAAAAAGTCGGATCACCTGTTCCCCAAAATAAGAGCGAATCACCTTTTTCAACATACTGTAACCCAGGAATTGAATCACCAAGCATTTCTAGAGCTGTATAAAGTGTAAAAACCTTAGTATTAGAAGCCGGTGTAAAATGCTTGTGACCATTAATATCAACAACATAACGATTACTGTCTAAATCGTATAAGGAAAATCCAAAAAAATGATCATTAAGTATTTGAGATTGCTGCAATTTAGCGTAAACATCACTAAACACCTGGGCATTAACATTATAAATATTAATAACTAAAATTAAAACAATAAATATTCTCTTAAAAAATTCCATCCCTGTAAAACTACGAAAATTGAGACATAATACTGGTTTTACTTATTTCCCTCATGGCCATAAATGAGCATGAGGGAAACAGCCAAACAATTATTATTTAACCAAAGTAAACATTCGCTTTCAATATGAAAACAAGCAGAAAGCTATTACACTAAAAAACATTGCTTAATTAATGATCAGCTACTTCAAACATTTCGTATGAGTATTAATGAAAACTTACAGACAATCAATAAATATAAAGTAAAAGGTCCTTATATTTGTTCTTAATGAATGTAAGCAATTTATTAGAAAAAGCCTTAAAATTTGAGTTCTTAACCAAAGAAGAAGGCATATATTTATATCATAATGCAGCCACAGCTGATCTAAGCTATGTTGCAAATGAATTACGTAAAATACAAGTACCTCATGGAAAGGTAACTTGGCAAATCGATCGTAATGTAAATACCACAAATGTTTGTATTGCAAACTGCAAATTCTGTAATTTCTTTCGCAGACCTGGCCATGAAGATAGTTACATCACAGATCTTGAAACATACAAACAGAAGATTGAGGAAACCTTTATGTACGGGGGAGATCAATTATTGTTACAGGGGGGACATCACCCGGATCTTGGTTTAGAATTTTATGCGACTATTTTTAAACAATTAAAGGAGCTCTATCCAACATTAAAACTCCATGCTTTAGGTCCTCCAGAAATTGCCCATGTTGCTAAACTTGAGAATCTATCTCATATTGAAGTATTAAAAGCCCTAAAGGAATCCGGATTAGATTCACTACCAGGAGCAGGTGCAGAAATCTTAAATGATCGTGTACGACGCCTTATATCAAAAGGGAAATGTGGCGGTAAAGAATGGTTAGATGTAATGCGTGCAGCACATCAAATTGATCTCCCAACCTCAGCAACAATGATGTTTGGTCATATCGAAACAATTGAAGAACGTTTCGAGCATCTTGTCTGGATTAGAGAAGTTCAAACTGAAAAGCCTGAAAACCACTTCGGTTTTGTAGCATTTATTCCTTGGCCATTTCAAGATGATGGTACTTTACTAAAAAGGCTCAGAGGCATTACAAATGACGTAACCGGGGAAGAATATATCCGTATGATTGCTTTAAGCAGAATCATGCTTCCAAATATTAAAAACATTCAAGCTTCTTGGTTGACCGTAGGTAAACGAACTGCTCAATTATGCCTACACGCCGGTGCTAATGATTTTGGTTCCATCATGATCGAGGAAAATGTAGTATCCGCTGCTGGAGCTCCGCATAGATTTACAGCAAAATCTATTCAACAAGCGATCAAAGAAGCTGGATTTGAACCCCAATTGAGAACGCAGCGTTATGAGTTCCGCGAGCTTCCTGAACATATGGTAGAACAAGTCATCAATTACTAAAATCAGTGAAGGATATTATTCGTAACATAGAAGCAATTATATATGCTTCGGAAGACGGCATTACGCCGCAAGATATCAAACATGTATTGCAAGAAGCTTTAGCGATCGAAATTTCAAAAGATGAATTGCAAAATTTAATAGATAAGATCATCATTAAGCATCAAAGCGAAGATGAAGTGTTGGAATTAAAAGTGATTAATAACAGCTACCAATTTTTGACAAAATCAACTTACCATGAAACGATCAATCAATTACAGTTGCATCGGGACAAGAAAAAGTTAAGTCAGGCGGCATTGGAAACTTTAGCAATCATTGCATATAGACAACCTATTACAAAGCTAGAAATCGAACAGATAAGAGGTGTGAGCTGTGACTATTCCGTTCAACGACTTTTAGAAAAAAAACTAATTCAGATTGCTGGGAAGTCAGATTCAATAGGAAAACCTCTACTGTACAGCACAAGTGCTCAATTTATGAACCACTTCGGCATTAATGGTGTAAGAGACCTACCACAACTTAAAGATATCGTTTCTGTAGACAATGAAATTGGTGAGGTCGTCGAATAACGACATTAGTAATTTTGCTCCGCATTTACAAATCACCGAATAACACTAATAATCAATCTTTTAGATTGATTATTTTTTTTCAAAAAAAGTTTAAAGTTCGAATTTTGTTATATAATTTTACATTATTAAATAAGCAAAAAAAAATATAATTTTATGAACACGGCAATGATGAAAAGTGAATCTATGAATGTAGAAGATGATAAATTTGGTTCATTTAATGGACCTGATGATGATTCTGATGATATCTTAGAAGATGACTTTAATTTAGAAGACATTGACTCTATTGGAGAATTTGACGATTTCGGAGACGAAGACGAATTTTAATCCAAATCAATCACAAAGATCTATAGAAAACAACTTACGTTGTCAGTCAAAAAGTAAGAAGGCTTGCAGATTAATATCTGCAAGCCTTTATTTTATTCATTCCCAAAATTGAATAAAACCTATTTCTTATGCAATTGCTCGTAAAGATCAATAACTTTCTTTTGCAACTCGATAACTTCAGTTTCACGGGATTGCAATTTTTTAGTTAATTCTGCCAATTCATTGATAGCTTCTTTATCCTCTTCCATATCGGAAGTTGATAAAAGCTGAACTACTGACAAATTAAATAATTTCGAAATTTGATTTAAGCGAGAAAGGTTAACATCTGTAATTCCTGTTTCAATTTTTGAAAAAGCTGGAATTGAGATATCTAATCTCTTTGCAACATCCTCTTGGCTCCACCCTTTTTGGTGTCTCAGTAGTCTAATTTTTTTTCCTAGTGCATTCATTTGGTAGATTTTTTTATTTACAAAACAAATATAAAATAAAAAATCTTTTATTCAAAGTGTTAAGGCAATTTTATTAATAATTCTTAAAAAAATGATCCGCCAGCTCGGTCAAATTAACCCCACTGTAATTGCCAGAACTCATCAGCAATAAATTATTGCCTTTTGATTTAAAATTCTCAAGGAAATCGTAGAGATCACCTAAATTCGTCACAATGTCCACGTCTGATCGATTGAACGCGTTTCGGATGTCTTCCAACAGATGTGTAGTACACTTATTTACCTCCTTAATTGATTCCATATTTATAAAAACAACCGGAAGATCCGCTTCATTCATCGTATCTTTATATTGACTGACAAATTTCTCATCCAAACTGTCATAAGCGTTTAATTCAATTATTGCAACCAACTTTTGACTTGGAAATTGCTCTTTAATAGCATGAATACTTGCTTTCAGTTTCTTAGGAGTATGAGCAAAATCCTGATAAACAACAGATCCCTCGAAACTTGCTACAAATTCCAGATAACGAATTGAACTCTTAAAAGTTTTTATGGCGTCAAAGAAATCCTCCTTCTTAATACCAAGCCACTCACAAACCGTATATGCTCCAGCAATGTTTGAAAGGTTATGCTTCCCAAATACCTGCAAAGGAATATCACCTTTTACAGACTTAATATATGTGGTACCTTTATTAATAGCATATTCAGGAATCTGATATCCATGCCGATTAATTTTACAAGATTTAGTATCTGTTATAATCTTTTGCAGATATTTATCTTCTTTGTTATAAATCAGAGTTCCCTTAGACTCTATCGTATTAATAAAGTCTTCAAACTGTTTTAAATAGTTATCGAAAGTTATTGTCGTGCTATATTCATTCCAATTTATACCGCTAATCAAGGCAATATTTGGTTTATAAAACATAAACTTTGACTTATTGCTCAAGCTAGAAGCTACATTTTCATCACCCTCGATTAATATAATTTTGTTTGTTTTTGTAATTTCGATCAAATTATCAAAACCTTCAAGTTGCGCTCCAACTAAATAATCAAAAGGTCTTTCAAGAGTTTTTAAAACATGCATGATCATACTCATGATCGTAGTCTTACCATAACTACCTGCTATGATCACCCTCGTTTTATCTTGAGAAAGTTCTTGAATAAATTCGGGAAATGAATAAATCTTTAACCCTAACTCCTGCGCTTTTATAAGCTCAGGGTTATTGATAAGTGCATGAGCTCCTAAAATTACAGCATCAATATCATCGGTAATTTTTTCGTCAAACCACCCTAGTTGCTCAGGCAATAAACCTGCATCAATGAGATGACTACGGGAAGGTTCCACAATCTGATCATCAGACCCAGAGACCTGATGCCCCTGCCTTTCCAAAGAAATAGCAAGGTTATGCATGATACTTCCTCCTATCGCAATAAAATGTATGCGCATATTATTATTTTACTTTCACGAACTTAGCCGAGCACCAGTTGTCCATTACTTTATTGGAAACAAACTCAAAACCTACAGCTTCTGCACTCGTTCTCAAAATTGATAAATCTTCCCCATCAAAAAAACCACTAATATACAACTCTCCGTTTAATCGAAGAGACTTGCTATACTGCGGAAATTGTTCCAACAATATATTACGGTTTATATTAGCTAAAATGATGTCAAATTCCCGACCTATTATTGTTTCATATGAACCTAATTTTGATTCTATATTACTAACGTTATTCAGTAACTTATTTTCCTCAACACTAGCGATACAAACATCATCAAAATCTACAGCAAATACATGTCTTGCTTCTTTTTGTGATGCTAAAATAGCCAATATACCTGTACCGCAACCCATATCCAAAACTTCTTTATCCTGAAAGTTATTTTCAAGGATATAACGAAGTATCATAGTTGTGGTCTGATGATGCCCCGTACCAAACGACATCTTAGGATCTATTATTATTTCATAACGAATTTCCGGTTTAGCCGGATGAAAATTAGCTCTGACATAACAATCATTATCAATTAAAATCGGGCTAAAGTTACTTTCCCATAACTTATTCCAATTTTGATCTTGTATATCCACCACTTCATAACGAACCTCGAAACCGTCTTCTTGTTGAAGAATAACTGTTTCCAATGCCTGAAGATCAAGGTTTGCAGTTGGAATAAAAGCTGCAAACCCTGTCTCAGTATCTTCAAAAGTATCAAAACCTATATCAGCTAGCTCGGCAATAAACAAATCCTGTTGCCACTCTTCCCCTACTATTCGCGTAAATATTACCTCACTATATTTCATAATAGATTTTTACTTATTAAAAACTTTAACGATATCTAAGAAGTCTCTTGATTTTAAAGAAGCTCCACCGATCAATCCACCATCAATATCAGGTTGTGCAAACAATTCACCTGCATTTTTAGGGTTACAGCTTCCTCCATATAAAATACTAGTCTCATCCGCAACAGATTGATCATAATGAGCCGCTACAGTAGCACGAATAAAAGCATGGACTTCTTGAGCTTGCTCTGGAGAAGCTGTTAAACCAGTACCGATAGCCCAAACTGGCTCATAAGCCAACACAACTTTCGCAAACTCCTCTTTGGATAGATGAAACACCCCTTCTGCCAATTGTGTTTTTATAATATCAAAAAACTTTCCAGACTCTCTTTCCTCTTTAGTTTCACCAATACAGAAAATTGGTAACAAACCATGCTTTAACGCAGCATCAACCTTCTCACTTAATAAGGCATTTGTTTCTCCAAAATAAGCTCTACGCTCCGAATGTCCCAATATAACATAATCAGCACCTACAGATTTAACTTGACTTGCAGAAATTTCTCCTGTATAAGCTCCAGATTCAGCCTGGTGGATATTTTGTGCACCTACAGCAACATGAGAAGCCGTCTTTGCCAATTGCGCAATACTATGTAAATGAATAAATGGGCTACAAACAACGACTTGTTGGTCACCAACAATTTCATCTTTAGCCATATTCACAACTTCAGAGAACAAGCTAACCCCATCCTGATAATCCAAATTCATTTTCCAGTTTCCTGCTACAATTTTCTTACGCATAATACTTTAGTTTTTAAATGTTGATTGATTAATTTCTATAATTCTTTCAATTAGTCTCTTGTCTAATCTTTTATTTTTTGATAAAAATACAACTTCTAAATCAGAAATAAACTTTTGAAGTTGATAAGCTTCCTTTATGTCCCCGTATAGCCAAGTAAATGACGGAACAAATTTAGGATAAAAATCCGTCAATGCTAACATACATCCTGTACCAATAACAGTTCCGGTGTTAAAAGCTGACTGTATTCCAGATCGACTGAAGTCTCCCATATATAAACCACACTTCATCAATCCTGTATCACGCAATCCTTTCGATAAATAATCATAAAGCTCAACAGGAGATAAATTATTCTTCAAGTTTGAATTTGTTGTGCCCGCACCAAGGTTACACCAATCACCAATCACCGAACAACCCAAATATCCGTAATGCCCTTTTGCACTAAAATCCCCGATACTTGAGTTCGCGATCTCCCCTCCTACTACTGCGCATTCACCAATTGAAACATTTCCGTAAATCGTTGTCCCCATCTTAACAACAGCATGCTTTCCAATATACAATGGTCCTCTTAAATTAGCCCCTTCCATAACGACAGCACCCTCTTCTATATAAATTGGACCTGTCTTTGTATTCAGAGTCACACATTCCATCTCAACGAAATTACCGATATACAATTGATCACCAATCACCGTATTGCTCTCAGAATAAAGTGCACCTGAAAAATGTTTTGTCAAGATCTCAAAATCACGTATAATCTCCGGACCAACATGTAAATACAGATCTTCTATAAATCGGACACGAATGAGGGTCTCATCAAAAGGTATATGGGCCACCCTCACTTTAGAAGGCTCGTCAAAATCAGCCCTTAATGCAAGTAGATCATTACCAGACTTAAGATACTGGCCCTTCGACAACGAAATTAATTTTTCAAGAAAGGATTCATTGGGAATAACATTTACAGACACAAAGTAGAGTTCCTCTGCTTCATAAGGTGATAATGCAATCTGTTCATCGATAGATAAAGAATTGTCTAAGCAATCATATAAAACAACAGCATCTAAAGCATGTTTCCACTTTTCAAACAATGGAAGTATTCCAATACGTAATGAAGCGGTAGGTTTAACTTCTGTAAAGGGCCACAAAGAATCAGAGTTAAATAGATCCCCTAATCCATTAAAACATTGTAAGTACCTTGACTCTGTTGACTGATCAAATAAGATAACTATCACCCTATAAAAATAACAAAAAAAACTCGATAATGGATATTATCGAGTTTTAATATTGTGCTACCCTTAGGATAACAAAAATTACTTTTTGTTATAACGGCTACGGAATTTATCAATACGACCAGCCGTATCAACCAATTTCATTTTACCAGTATAGAAAGGGTGAGAAGTATGAGAAATCTCCAATTTCACAACTGGATATTCATTACCATCTTCCCAAGTGATTGTCTCTTTTGTATCAACACATGATTTTGTGATGAAAGAATAGTCATTTGACATATCTTTAAACACAACTAATCTGTAATTTGAAGGATGCAAATCTTTTTTCATTTTTATCTTATGATTACGTATATTCAATAATTGAGGTGCAAAGATAATTTATTAAAACCTTATTTGCAAGAATATTCCGTAACAAATATTCCAAATAAGGTATTTATTTTTTACCCTTTACTCCTACTGCAAATATAGTCAATTTTAGCATAAAAAAAGATAATATTTATTCCTTATTTAAGGAATATTGTTTAATTTAAACATAAATTAGAAACTACTTAATTTAACAAGACCACATTATGAGCAAATTAGATGAAAAAATCTCAGCATATATTGCAGAGGCAAAAAAATTAAAACTATCCTTAGAAGACTCTCTTATCGAATCTGTTACAAAAGGGTTAGGCCCTTCTATTTACAAAGCAGATGCTGAAACAATCGCATCTTCTGATCCTGAAGAAATTAAAAGATTAAAAAACAATTTTTTAATCAAAAAATTAGGCCTTACAGATGATGCAAAATTAGATGCGGCTATTGAAGAAGTTTTTACTCAAATTGGCAAATCAAACCGCAACAAATACCGTGCATTAGTGTATGCACTGCTTGTTAAGAAATTCAAGAAAGAAAGTTTATACAAATAATTTGAATAAGAGTCATCCAACTCTTATTCAAAAATCAATTCACCAAAGAATTCAGGTAAATGAAAATTAGGAGTTGGATGATCTATTTTATTCCAAGATAAAAAGTGAGGTCGAGGTAAATGATCACCACATTTATAAAAATTAGCAAAAATCTTATTTTCCTTTAAAAAGGAATTTGTAATTTGATTATGTATAAAAGCTGTAAATGGAATGTACTGAATCAAGCTCCATTTAGAGCCTGTTCGAGTACGCTCAATAGTACTAAATACATCAACTTGATCAATTTGCTCTTCTGTTAATCGCGAGCGCTCAGTCTTCACATTAGTGCCATACCCAATCAACCCTGCTCCAATAGGATTAAACTCAAAATTGTAATAGTGCTCTTTGTTATCAAATGAAATGAAGAATTCAACACAGCTATCTTCCCAGATATTATCATTGTGTACATGATATTGTGCCTTGATAACTTCTTCCTCGATCTCATATTGAATAATTATCGCCTTTTGATCATACGCTACCCTAAACTTAGCTTGAGGAATATATGGGTAATCTTCATTCCAGTTCGCGACATTTATATGATTCCAAGATGTAGAACGTAATAATTCATTTAAAGATTGGTACCCCTTTAAATCACTATTTTCCAGATTAATTGATGATATAATGATTGAATTTGTCATATACAATAATACTAAATTAAAGCAAAAAGAGAGCATTGAAATATCAATGCTCTCTACTATTTGATTACTAATCTTGCAAAACTGAACTAATGGCAGTTTTTAACTCCTCTTCTTGTCTTTCCATCTCTTCAACCAATTTCAATTGCGTTTTGGTTCTAACGAGATTATGATCATCATACTTTGTTTTAAAATAATGATCTCCTTCAAGATAATCTGTTAAAAATCGTACACCTTGCATATATGGCAGTAAAAATACGCCTTCTAACAAAGAATGCACCTCAATATCAGTTAAGAACTCTTTAGCTTCATTTAAATATCCTTCTGCGTATGCTGCATAAAGAGGAATATTTAAAACAATCTTAGACAAGTCTTTCTCATCTTCCTCCACTGGATTAATAATCGTACGAATTGCATCTCCAAAATCATATGCTACATATCCAGGCATGACCGTATCTAAATCAATCACACATTGCGCCTGATCATTTTGATCCAATAATACATTATTAAATTTTGTATCATTATGAGTAATGCGTAAAGGAAGATCTCCTTTAGAAGCTAGATCAAGAATTGTTCGCATACGGTCCTCTCTAGAGAAGATAAATTCTAAAATATCTTTTACGCCCTCAACACGTCCTTGTGAATCAGCCGCAATTGCCTTCCTTAAATTATCCAACCTAAACTGGATGTTATGGAAATTTGGCAATACTTCAACAATTTGAGTAGCATCTAAATCTGCCAACTGTAATTGAAATTGACCAAAAGCTTTCCCTCCCTCTGAAGCTTGCGTTGTCGTCTCCACAACATCGTAGCTTTTGGTACCATCAATAAGAATAAACATCCGCCAATAATCTCCATCTTCATCAAGATGATATAAATCATTTGATTTAGTCGGAATTATAGTGAGTACCCTTGACTCTTGAATTTCAATTGGTAAATGCGCAATTTTAGTTTTTAAATGATCGGTGACATGTTTAATGTTTAACATGAGACCATCAACATTTTGAAAAATATGATGATTTATCCTTTGTAATAAAAAGGTTTTACCAATGGTATTTCTTGTTGTTACACGATATGTATCGTTGATATGTCCTGAACCAAAAGCTTCCACACTTATGATATCTTCACTTAAAGAAAACGCTGCTGCTGCTTTCAGACCATTCATTTGATTCGAATTTGACATTAAAAATTATACTAACTATAAATAATTAAGTTTTTAACTGGACTGCAATATCCCAAATAGTTGTGAAAAGTGCTAATAAAATATCAACACAAACGTTTGTTCTTTTTTTTCATTTTAGACAAACGTTTGCACATTAAGTTTGTATTTCCAATTTTATATATTTGTTTGATAGCGAATTAAGTTATATCACACTAAACTCACAATATAACTTAAAAGGGATATTTAATATCCTGATTATAAAAGAACAAAAATTATGGACAGAAGAAATTTCATAAAATCTACAGCACTTACAACTGCTGGACTGGGTATCCTTTCTAGTACAGATTTATTTGCAAAAGATGGTAAAGTTAGGTTAGCATTTATTGGAGTAGGACTTAGAGGCCGTAACCATGTTGCTATCGCATTAAACCGCGACGATGTTGAAGTTGTTGCAATTTGTGATACACAAGAAGAATCTTTATCACAATGTCGTAAGCAATTTGATAAAAAAGGAATTAAACTTCCGAAAGAATACACAGGCGGTATCGATGCTTACAAGAAAATGTTAAGTAAAGAAAAGTTAGATGCTGTAATCATTGCAACTCCTTGGGAATTCCACAAAGATCAAGCAATTGACTCCATGAAGGCAGGCCTATATGTAGGTTGCGAAGTTATTGCAGGACTAACAGTACAAGATCACTGGGATGTAGTAAAAGCATCTGAACAAACAGGGAAACCTTACATGACTTTAGAAAATGTGGCATATCGTCGTGATGTATTGGCTGTTCTTAACATGCACCGCCAAGGATTATTTGGAGAATTACTTCATTTAGAAGGTGGGTACCAACATGATTTACGTGAAGTTCTTTTTAATGATGGAAAAAGCTACTACGGTAAAGGTGTAGAATTTGGCCCTAAAGCAATTTCTGAGGCACAATGGCGCACAAAATATAACGTAGAACAAGATGGTGATTTATATCCGACGCACGGTTTAGGTCCAATTCTTCCTTTCGTTAATATTAATGCTGGAAATCGTTTTACACACCTTACGTCTTATTCGAGTAAAGCGAGAGGCTTGGCTGCATATGTTGAAAAACAATCTCCAGGTCATCCAAATGCAAAATTGAATTATAAAAATGGTGATATCACCCAAACAATGATTCAGTGTCAAAATGGAGAGACTATCATGTTAACACATGATACGCACTTGCCAAGACCATACTCAATCGGTTTCCGTGTTCAAGGTACAGAGGGAATCTGGATGGACGTTGCACAAGGTATCCATATTGAAGGGAAATCAAAACCTCATACTTGGGACCCTGCAAAGGAATGGGTAGATAAATACGATCACCCAATTTGGAAAAAGTATGAAACATTAGCAACAGGCTCAGGTCACGGTGGAATGGACTGGTTTGTCTTCAACTCTTTTATCCAAGCTACCAAACAAGGAAAACAAACTCCTTTCGATGTTTACGACTCTGTTACAATGAGTGCAGTATTCCCATTATCAACAGAATCAATTAAACAAGGTAATAAAACTGTTGAATTTCCTGATTTTACTTCCGGAAAATGGAAAACGAAGAAAAACACATTCATGCTAGATGATAGCGGATTGTAAAATAACAAAAAGGCTTCTAAATAGAAGCCTTTTTATGTTATAGACGAAGGCTAATGCCCTGACAAAAGAGATCTCTCAATCTTTTTTACATATAAATTTCTAAAAATTTACTACATTTAGCCTAAGTATAAAAAAAACATGCTCACAGAAGTCCTTATTATATTAGCTCTAATTATTCTAAATGGAGTATTATCTGCATCAGAAATTGCAATCGTCTCCAGTAGAAAAGCCCGACTGCAAGCAGCATCTGACAAAAATAACCCTGCAGCTAAAATAGCCTTAGCTTTAAAAGAATCTCCAAACAATTTTTTATCCACTGTTCAAATAGGAATTACTTTAATAGGGATTCTGACAGGTTTTTTTAGCGGCGGAAGTATTGCAGTCTACCTGAAGCAGATATTTGTTCAAATCTCATTTTTAGCACCATACAGTGAACAGTTGTCTGTAGTAATCGTTGTTTTTATCATCACTTTTTTTTCTTTGGTACTTGGAGAACTAGTGCCAAAAAGAATCGGTATGGCTATTCCAGAAAAGTATGCCATGGTCATCGCTTACCCAATGAATCTACTGAGTAAAATAGTTCGTCCCTTTGTCTGGCTACTCAGTATTTCAACAGATTGTATTGTCAAACTATTTAATATCAAAAGCACACACAATTCAGTAACAGAAGAAGAAATAAAAGCATTGGTCGATGAAGGAGTGGATAGTGGAGCTATTGAGGGGATAGAACACGATATTGTAGACCGATTATTAAGCTTAGGCGATAAAAAAGCAATAAATTTAATGACCCATAGAAGTAATATTGCTTTTTTAGACCTAGAAGATAGTTTCGAAGAACATCGACATATCATTATGAACACGGAGCATACCATGTACCCAATTTGCGAAGGTAATCTTGATAACATAAAAGGCGTCGTACATGTAAAAAAATTACTGTCACAATATTTAAAAGAAAAACCGATAGATTTAAACAGTTTGATAGAACCTATTAAATTTGTTAACGAGCATAGCTCCGCTTACAGTATTTTAACAAGCCTGAGAGCATCGCATATACACCAGGCTATCGTAATTGATGAATATGGCTCTACACAAGGCGTTATTACCCTTCGGGATATTCTATCTGACCTGGTAGGTAATTTACCTGAAGATCAATCAATCGACAGACCTCGAATCCGTAAACGTGAGGACGGATCCTATATTGCAGATGGGCAATACCAACTGGATAAGTTTATGGAAGAGTTTGAAATTGGTCTCTCTGAAGAAGACGAAGATGAAATAAATAATATTACCACTTTAGGTGGACTTGTATTTTTGCTCCTTGACCACGTTCCTGAAGAAGGAGAACAGGTCCAGTACAAAAATATAAAATTTGAAGTCTTGGATATGGATGGTAATCGAATTGATAAAATTTCATTCAGAAAAAAAGGAGATGATTAATCATCTCCTTTTTTATTTGTGAGCATCAATAAGCTTATGTAGATCTGTTTTAGTAATCATTCCACTTTGCCTCCATACTTGAGTACCATTTTTAAATAATACAAAAGTAGGAACTCCACTTACTTTATAAATGGATGCTATCTTAGGATTTTTATCCACATCAATTTTTATAATTGACAAACTTTCATCATAAAACTCTTTTACATCTTGTAATATGGGTGCCATGGTCTGACACGGTCCACACCAAGTTGCAAAGAAGTCTACCAGTACAACATTATTTGATTTAATAATCTCATCGAATGTAGCCATTATTTCTCCTCTTTTAATTGTTTCAATGCCTGATATCCACCTCTAATATTTATTACATGCTCAAAGCCCTTCTTCTTCAAAATAGACATAGCAATCATACTGCGATATCCAGAAAGACATTGGACATAATAATTCTTATTGTCTGGTAAATCAAGATTAAAGTTACCTAAATCTTTTAATGGAAAATTCATAGCATTGTCAATATGCCCTGTGGCAAACTCTTTTTCCGACCGGACATCTATTATTTGACCTTCGTTTGATAAATCTAAATAAGTCGAAGCATCGACCTCTGGTATAGAATCTAAAAGGTATTGCTTTTTATAACTACGCACACCTCCCTCAAGATACCCTAATATACGCGTATAGCCTAATTCTTCCAATGTTAAACATACCTGTGCTACTGTTTCCTGATCTGAAAGGAGTATGATCGGTTGGTCTTTGTTGGCTAATATTTTTGGAACCCAAGCTTTAAATGGTCCGTTCCAACCGATAAACACCGACTTAGGAATATAACCTGCTGCAAAATCTTTTACCGACCTGGTATCTAACACCAATGCTCCTGTTGCTTCCAATGACATAAATTGCGTTAAATTCAAAGCTGAAACAGGAGAGGTAAGCGAAATAGAAGGAGATCTCTTTTCACTTTCCGATATTGCTTTTCCAAAACCTATCTGGGTAAATGTTAAAATAAAAAATACTGTTGCACACGCGCCAACTATATAAGTTAAATATTCTTTTTTCATCTGTATTAATTTTTAAAAGAAGATAAAGCAATTAAAACCGATACTTTCAAGTTCTTTTGTGAATTGATGTGCGATGCTGATCGCTTCCACCAGAAAATAATGATGTATGTTTATAAGTTTCGAAGAGGAACATCCCCCCCTTAAGCATCCTCTGTATTTATTGTCTCAAGATTATGTAATTTCAATTTTTAAAAGGAATAGTAATTTCTTCAAGTTCTTCAATAGTACCATTGAAGATATTTAGATCAACATTCCCCTTAATCCCTCTAACAGTCCCCTTCTCGGAAAACTGCCAAAAATTCCAATGATCTTTAAGATCTTCGACCCAAAAATTATAATTGGCAATCCATAAAATATAATTACTAAATTCTTTTTGAAGAAAATCTGTATAATACTTATCTCCTGAATACAAAATAGGCTTTACCCTATAATGTGATTCAACTTCGTCCAGCCACCGTTTTAAACCAACTTTCAGACTGTCCATGGATTGATGTTTAGGCAATTCCTCAATATCTAGTACAGGCGGTAGATCTCCTGATTCAAGTTTAACAGTCTTAATAAAATTTTTAGCCTGCTTAACGGAATTTTCATTTGGTCTAAAATAGTGATAAGCCCCTCTTAAATTCGCTCTAGTAGCAACTGCTTTCCAATTATCATCAAATCGATCATCCACCTTACTTTCACCCATCGTTGCCCTTACAAAAATAAAATCTATTGGAAATTGATCATTGATTGTATTAACTTCTATCCAGTTAATATCACCTTGATATTGCGATATATCTAAACCAAAAATCTTATCTGAATGGCTCGACATAATCTCCACATTTCGAATATCATATTTAGCCTCTTTATGAGCAGTTCCTCGAGCTTTCCCCAAAGTACTGAGGTAATATCTAATTCCCGCACGATAATGCCATGCAAACGCTAAAAGAACAATAAGAATAAAAGCTCCAGAAAATGCGATATACTTCCATCTTTTACCATTGTCATCTGTGATCTCGCCTGATTTCTTGCGCTGAACTTTCTTTTTCTTCATTTGGCAATGAATTTAATCTATCTTTTACAAAGAATCAAAATTAAAATAAACATTTTGTATTTTTGTCTATGATTGTTTACAACCCAAAAGATTGGCTTACTTCAACTCTCAAACTCCATAAAACGGATACTTTCCGTAAATTATTTCCATATCTTATTTTAGCATCTTTATATTCTTGGGGCATTGCGTACCTAGAACTGGAATATTTAAAACTAGCTGAAAAAAGTTGGATTAAAAATATCACTATAGTTCATAGCTTACTTGGATTCGTACTCTCCCTTTTGCTTGTATTTAGAACTAATACTGCGTACGACCGTTGGTGGGAAGCTAGAAAACAATGGGGTTCACTAACAAACATCAGTAGAAGTTTATCCTATAAAATGAATGCATTTCTGGAAAGCGATGATAAGGTAAACCGCAGCTTTTATAGGAAAGCAATTCCGCTTTATGCAGAAACACTCTATACCTTTCTTCGTTCGGACTACACCAAATTCATGCTTGATGAAGTGTCACATCCGGAATTAGAAAATCTGGATGATCAAAAACATGGTCCCAATCAGGTAGCATCATTAATTTTTAAAAAAACAAATTCCCTCTATAAAGAAGGAAAAATAACAGGAGATCAATTTCGAATCATCAACAATGAACTTGAATCTTTCACCAATGTATGTGGAGCATGTGAACGGATTAAAAACACACCAATACCGCTATCCTATAATGCATTCATAAAAAAGTTCATCATCCTTTATACAGCAACACTACCCATCGGATACGTCTTTTCAATTGGTTATTTTGTGATTGCAGCAGTACCATTTATATTTTATGTACTAGCATCATTAGAATTAATTGGCGAATCCATTGAAGAACCTTTCGGAACAGATAGTGATGATTTACCGATTGATAAAATCGCACAGAACATCAAAAAACACTGTTATGAAATCTTACTTCCATAGCCTTTAAAAGTAATTTAAGCCTTTTTTTTAACTAAAATATAGCTTAAAAAATTAATCTCCCTCATTTTCAATGGAGTAAAAAATAAGTTTTGGCGACTAAATGAATTTTTCTACTTTTGTGGCGGAGAGCTGGCAGAGTGGTCGAATGCGGCAGTCTTGAAAACTGTTGACTGTCATAGGTCCGGGGGTTCGAATCCCTCGCTCTCCGCCAACAAAAAATAAAGCCCAACTGCAAAGTTGGGCTTTTGTTGTTTTATGAAGTTTATAAAGCTTTATAAAACAACAAAGGAAATGAGTAAAACAATTGGTTATATTTTGTGATGGAGCCTCCCTTTTGAGTCTCTCCCAATAAAAAAGCCCAACTGCAAAGTTGGGCTTTTGTTGTTTTTTAAGTATTATTTATCCATACTGATTCGTTCTGTTTTTTCTACTTTTTCATCCTCTTTTGGAAAGCCGGAGCGCATGATCTCATCCCACAAAGCTGAACTTACACCGAATCCATGTTCTGGATCAGAATAATGATGCAACATATGGTGTTGTTTAATTCGTTTAAAAATTCCACTCTTAAAGTTAGCATGATGCATTGCGTAGTGGCATTCGTCATAAATTAAATAACCAATCATAAAACCCGAAAAGAAAGACGCCAATATAATATCCGAACTAAAAAAGAAAGTAAACAAATAATAAACCAATGCTGCCAAAGGTATACTCGCAGATAATGGCATAACCAATCTTAATCTATCCTTTGGATAATCATGATGTACACCGTGAAAAATAAATGCTATTCTCTTACCCCACTTAGTTGTTGGATGATAATGAAAAACCCAACGGTGTAATGCATATTCGAATAAAGTCCAGAAAGCAAGTCCAAAGACAAAATACTGGATATAACTAAGAATACTCATATCTCCAGGACCTAAAGCAGTCCATGAAAAGTAACCAATTATTGGTAAGTAAAATATTAAAGGAACACTCCAATGGACTTTTGTCAATGATTCTAAAAAATCACTTTTAAACATCCTTGAAGATTCAGTGGAATTTGAAACAAAATTACGCTTTGCCATACAATTAATTTATTAATAAAATTGCTACAGATTATCTTTTGCAAAAATAATAATTATAAAAAAATATATAAAACACCATTCATCAAGTTAAAGTCACATTACTGACTTTTTAAACATAAAAGTTAAACCTATAAAAATATCTATAAAAGAAATCTAATTTAAAAATCATTATTTCATCAATTCTTTCAATTCATCTTCACTAAAAGAGTTTGCACCTTTGATATATTTATATATAATTTCTTTTACATCCCGATGCTGAAGACTATATAGGTGGTCAATTATATAAGATTTATCCTTTTTGATATCATTGCTGTAATTTAAAATAGAAGGTGCATGAGTTTGAACACTCCACCTGATAAAACGAAGTTCAACATTACTAGGTTCTTCCCTAATTAAGGTCTCTAATAAATTTTTACCTTTATTAAATTGACCAAGTTTCCGGAATGGATTACCCATATGTTTAGCAAAAACCATTTCATAAACAGCTAAATAACCTCTATCAGTCGTTTCTTTCGCTTTAGCCCGTAGTAAATTCAGATTATTTTCACAAATACTTTCATCTTTCACTGCTAAAGAATACTCTTTACGAATTTTAAGAAGATTCAATTCTTGTGCTGAAGCATGAGAACCGATCATTAAAAAAAATAAAAGAATCTTAATTGTCATAAATAAAAGGTTTTAAAATTAAATGTGTCAGTTTATTCTTGCTCTCTTAAAATTACTCAAAAAAAGTGCTAAATCTTAAAAAATTATCAGATATAATTCTCATTGGTTAATAGGTTGAAAATACAACGTCAGTAAACGACTACAAATAAAACTAATGAAACCAAAATTGATTAGGAAAACCAATCTAATTACGAGTTTTGCATCATGAAATTACAATTAATACAAACTCCCTCTTGGTTTAAAGTAACTGGTTCGATAATATTAGGAATACTGCTGGGTTGCTTTATTGGGGAGATTCTTTTTTCTTTTTATCAATTGTTGACGTAAAAAGCAAAAAAAAGAATTTCATAACGAATAAAAATTTTCTAACAAAGCTTTCATTACTAATTGTTTTTCAGTATATTTAGATTACCGATTATAAATAAAAAACAGCTGAAGTATGGAAGCAACTTTAGAATATGAAATTTGGGACAGCATTGTTAACAGTGCAAAAACAAGGTTTGATTACAAACATATTTTATCTTTATTCAAAGAAACTGATAGTGAAATCATCGATAAATTTCTATTTCATGTTTTAGTTGCATTCGCATGTGGCGAAGATCATGCAACGATTTCAACAAACCTTTTTAATGAATTACAACAAATTGGTTTTGATTGTAACGAACAACAAATTGACGGGTTTATTGCTGACAAACACGAAACTTTCAGTATTGAAATATATGCCACCTATATTGCTTTTTCACTTTTAGAAGATGGTGAAGATCCTGCAATAATTTCCGCAACAATTCAAGATCTACTGAAGAAGCCAGAGTAAGAAATAATATTTTTTTTCGATTATACGTATAAGTCCTTTGCAAATTTCACCTATTCACTATCTTCGCAAAAAAAAGATGCTAGAAAGGGACAATTCACTGGATATTATACGTAGTGTAGGTTTATTGTGCATTATTCTCGCACATGTAAACCCACCCTTTACAATTTTTCAAATCAGAAACTTTGATGTTCCTTTAATGGTATTTATCTCAGGATATTTATTTGGGAACAAAAATCAAACCTTTAAATCCATAACCGATTTTACAACCTATCTATGGAAACGCTTTTTCCGTCTTGTTGTACCCGTATGGATTTTCTTATCGATATTTTACATCATTCAGTACTTTTTCCCCTTATCCTTTAAGATCAATTACACACAGTTTCCAGATATTATGATTTCGAGCTATCTGCTATTAGATGGCTTTGGCTATGTTTGGATTATACGCATCTTTTTAATGATTGCCATCCTAGGGCCATTGTTCAGTAAAGTCATTAAAAATAAATGGCAATTATTGATTTATTATGCCATTTATGAAATGGTCGTTCAGTTTTCAACTGATTTATTTCAACCAGGCGTACAAAAATACTTCAATCAATTTGGCACCTATAGCTTAGGTTTTCTCATTTTCTTCATGCTAGGAGCACAATACCGAAATTATGATGTAAGAACTAAAACACTATTATTTATCATAAGTGCTTTGATAAGTATTGGAGGCTTGATATATTTTAAATTCCACCTGGGAATACCATTTGATATTGGAGCATTGAAATATCCACCACATTCGTTTTATATTTTTTATGCAGTAAGTATTTTCTCACTTATATTTTGTATAAAACCAACTATTCAAAAATTAAACAAACCTATTTTAAATTTCATAGGCTCTTCAACAATTTGGATTTATCTATGGCATATATTATTTCTATTCTTGATCAATTTAGAAAACTGGTATTTAAATTGGATAGCTATTCTCACACTATCCATTATAGCAACATTTCTACAACAACAACTCATTAACAAAGCAATAAATCACTTTAAAATTCCCGCTAAGCAAGCAAAACAAATACGAATTATTTTTTGTTCCTAGTTTTTTAAGTTACAAATGACAAAACTTAACCAGGATAATATCATATTTTAATGTCAAAAATGTACCTTAGCACTATGAGTAATTACGCAGTTATTTTTGATATGGATGGTGTTATTTGTCACACCAATCCCTATCACGCTAAAGCTTTTGAAGCATTTTTCAAAAAATACAATATTGAAAGTAGTGAAGAAGAATTTCAGGAGCATATGTATGGTAAACACAATAGCTATATCATGCAACATTTTTTCAAGAGAACAATAGCTCCTGATGAATTGATCAAGTTAGAGTTTGAGAAAGAAGAACTCTTTAGAATTATTTATAAAGATCAGATCACACCAATAGCAGGTTACTTAGAATTTTTAGAAGACCTCAAGAGAAATGATTTAAAAACTGGAGTGGCCACTTCTGCACCTAAAGAAAATATGGATTTAATCTTAGATGCACTTCATATCCGATCCAAAATGGGTTCGATCTTATGTAGTGAAAATGTTAGTCATCATAAACCACATCCAGAAGTTTATCTAACGTCCGCTAATAATTTAGAGGTAGAGCCTATAAATTGCGTCGTTTTTGAAGATTCTTTTTCAGGAATTACAGCTGGTCTGAATGCGGGAATGACAGTAGTTGGCGTATTATCTACCCACACCAAAGATCAACTTCCAACCTGTCATGCATACATCAATGACTACACGGAGATATCAACTTACAAGATTTTAGAATTACTAAAAAGGGCTTGATAAAATTATCAAGCCCTTTTTTCTAATCTCTTTTAAGACCGAATTTTTCGATCTTACTATATAAATGACTTCGCTGAATATCTAAATCATCAGCAGTTTTAGAAACATTCCACGTGTTTTTCTCTAATTTATATTTGATAAACTCCTTCTCTGCAAAATCCTTAAAATCTTGAAAAGAAGCAAAGTTATCTAGATCAACCTTTCCACCATTTTGAGTCGTATGGCTAGATCCATTATCCGTATGTGCATGAGAAGAAATAGCATTCACCGTGTTTGAAGGATTTGCAAATGCAATAACATCCCTATCCGTAATAGATTTATCACTTAAAATAATTAAGCGTTCAATCATGTTACGTAATTCGCGAATATTACCCGTCCAAGGAAGATTACTCAACTCTTTTAATGCAGCAGGTGTAATTTCTTTTATTGGAACCCCATATTCATTACAAATTTCTTCACAAAAATTTTTCGATAATAAAGGAATATCATCCACACGTTCAGTCAATGAAGGTACGTGAATAAGAATTACAGAAAGGCGATGGTATAAATCCATTCTAAAATTCCCTTCATCAATCTCTTTAAAGAGATTCTTATTCGTCGCTGCAACAACACGAACATTCACATCAATTTCCTTATCACCACCTACACGGGTTATCTTATGCTCTTGTAAAGCCCTTAACACCTTAGCTTGGGCAGAAAGGCTCATATCGCCTATTTCATCCAGAAAAAGTGTACCATTGGTAGCTAATTCAAATTTACCAAGACGTTGTTTAATAGCAGAAGTAAAAGATCCCTTTTCGTGACCAAATAATTCAGACTCAATTAATTCCGATGGTATTGCTGCGCAGTTAACTTCAATTAAAGGACCTTCTGCACGATTAGATTTCTCATGCAACCAACGTGCAACAAGTTCTTTTCCGGCACCATTTGCACCTGTAATAAGTACGCGAGCCTCCGTAGGTGCAACCCGATCAATTGTTTCTTTAATACGACTAATCGCTTCAGATTTACCTAAGATTTCTTTGGTTTTATAGCTCGTTACCTTTTTCTTTAAAACTTTAGTTTCAGTAACTAATGAGACCTTCTCTAAGCCATTCCTTACCGTGATAAGTAAACGATTTAAATCAAGTGGCTTTTCTAAGAAATCAAAGGCACCTTTTTTAGCGGCTTCGACAGCAGTTTCTATCGTACCATGACCCGAAATCATAATAAAAGGAAGATCTGGATTTGTTTTTTGGGCAGTTGCCAAAACCTCCATACCATCCATCTTATTCATTTTAATATCACAAAGAACAAGATCAATTTTTTCCTTCTTAATGATCTCTAAGGCCTCAATACCATTATCTACATCTAGTATATTATAATCTTCATACTCTAAGATGTCTCTTAGTGAATTTCTGATTGCCCGTTCGTCATCAATAATTAATATTGTACTCATAAAAGTATTATTACTCTTCCTTAAAGGTTATCTAAATTATTGGTAATATAGTAAAAAAGAAGCAAACCTTATAAGCCGGGTTCTGTAAACCGAAAAAATCGGAGTTTCTACCATTTATCTAGGCTAGTCATCACTAACTAGCTCCATCAACCTACCCATTACGAATCTTAGCCTAAACTAAAAGAAGACGAGCAGCCTTCGAATTTCGCAACCTATTTGGTCTTTCAACACACGAGGTTTACCGCAATGTATGTCGCCATACAAGACCGTGAGCTCTTACCTCACGTTTTCACCCTTACTCCGAAAAGCGGTATATTTTCTGTGGCACTTTCTGTCTGCTGTAACAGCATCCTTCCCGTTAGGAAGCGTGTTGCTCTGCGTTGCCCGGACTTTCCTCTCCTCCTCAAGGGAGCAGCGGTAGAACCAGTTTGCTTCTTCTGCAAAGGTAGGATTTAGATTGATAATTATTCCCTATAAATAAAGAAAAGAATGAAATTTTGAATTTAAAGTGCTTGTGCTATAGCATAACCAGATGCCCAAGCCCACTGAAAATTATAGCCTCCCAACCAACCGGTGACATCAACTGCCTCTCCTCCAAAAAACAATCCCCTTACCCGCTTACTTTCTAGAGTCTTAGCATGCAGCTCTGCAGTAGAAACACCACCACGCATTACCTCTGCTTTATCGTACCCTTTATCTCCAGCAGCCTTGACTTTAAATTTATGAATAGTATCAATAATCAATTTTGCATCCGCTTTACTTAAAGATGCTATTTTAGTTTCTAAAGGAAGAAATTTACCCAGTGCCTCCACCATACGTTTAGTAAAGTAATCGTTCAAGATACTCGAAACCAAACGTTTTCCACCTTCATTACGTTCATCTTTGATTATTTTATCCAATTGAAACCGAGGTAAAAGATCAATATAGAACTCTTCTCCAGCACGCCAATAAGATGAAATCTGTAGAATCGCAGGACCACTTAAGCCCCAATGCGTAAAAAGGATGTTCTCTTCAAAACTAATCTTATGATTATAAACTCTAGAAAAAACTGAATTACCAGCTAAAGAAGCATACCATTCAGCCTCCTTTCCTGTAATAGTTAGAGGTACTAAAGCAGGTGCGGTAGGGACAATTGCCATGTCAAATTTCTTAGCCGTACGAATAGCAAAATCAGAGGCTCCCAACTTCGCGACAGGTAAACCTCCGCTGGCCATAACAACTTTCTTTGTCGTTAACTGCTGAATGCCCTTTTCACTTTCCACTGTTAAGACAAAGTCATCCTCAAGCTTTTCTATAGCTTTAACAACCGTGTTTAATCTTATATCCTGATCCGTTGCAAATAAGATCTTAGTAAAAACGGCTACAACATCTTTAGCCTTATTCGAAGAAGGAAATAATTGTCCCAACGTTTTCTCCTCACCAAATATACCATGCGACTCAAAAAAACTCAATGTATCATCTACCGTCCATTGACTAAATGCAGATCTTAAAAAGTCTGCATTCTCGGACACAAAATTATCGATGTCAGTACCCAAATTGGTATAATTACACCTTCCTCCGCCCGAAATTAGAATCTTAGCTCCAACTTTATCATTTCGTTCAATCACTAAAGTTCGCTTACCTAATAATCCAGCTTGAGCAGCACACATGAGCCCACACGCCCCTCCCCCAACTATAATGGCATCATATTGCTTCATATTTATATATTAATAGCCTATTAGTTCATTATCTAATGACATGACACGGCGTTCCGCCTGACTTTGTATCCCCAGTTCGATAATACGAATAACATCACGTCCTTGTTCTGCTGTAACAATTAGAGGAGTTTTCCCAAGAATAGCATCTGCTATATTTTGGTAATAATCAGGATAGCTGCCTAATTTAGAAGTAACGGTCTCTTCGAGATCTTCGCCATTCCAAAGTAAATTTAATTTACCATAAATAGCTGGATCTTCTTTGCCCCAGTTTGGATCTTCATCAGGAAATGCACCAGCACGTAATAATTCCTCTTGAGGATCAACACCATTTTTAAGGAAGTTTCCGTTTAATGCAAATACAGTGTATCGCGGAGTCGGCTCTTTAGCAAGCATCCCTCCTTTCAAAGAAACACGCATTTCCGGGTAGTAAAGTAGTAATTCAAAATTATCAATTGCCCCCGCTCCAGGTCTTTGAATAGTCAAATCTGCAAATACAGCATTTGGTCTACCGAAGAGTTGTAGCGTCTGGTCAATTAAATGCGCTCCAAGATCATAAAAGATTCCTGAACCAGGCAGATTATCTTCTCTCCACGCACCCGGTCTAAGATGGTTACGAAAACGATCGTAACGAACTTCAAAATTCTTAATCTGCCCCAATCGTTCATCCTTAATCACCTCTTTGATCGTTCTAAAATCTGAGTTGAATCTTAAATTATGATATACAGATAGAATTTTACCACTTTCTTTTGCCAATGCGATCAATTCATCAGCCTGTTCAGATGTATTGGTAAACGGTTTTTCGACTACCACATGTTTCCCTGCTAGCAATGCCTGCTTAGCAAAAGGATAGTGCATATCATTAGAGGTAGCAATAACCACCAAATCAATAGAATCGTCATTTAATATTTCGTCAGCATGATCTACAGCCGACGCTGTAGGATACTTTTCACTTACAATTAATTTTTGCTCCGCTTTGCGAGCAGTTATTTTTACTAATTCTAGGTCAGCAATAGATCGCATCACAGGAGCATGAAATACTTGTCCTGAAATACCAAAACCAATTAAACCAACACGGATTTTTTGAGCCATCATGAGATAAATTACATACGTTCAGGAACTTCAATTCCTAATAAACTCATTCCTTTTGCAATAACTTTTGCTGCAGAAGCCGAAAGGTGCAAACGGAAATTCTTCACTTCTTCAATTTCTGCCTTTAAAATAGTCTCTTCATGATAAAACTTATTGTACAATTTAGCTACATCATAAATATAATTAGACATCTGCGCTGGACTGAATTCTTGAGCTGAGATTGCTATAATACTTGGAAAATTACCCAAAGTCATAATCAAATCACGCTCATAAGCCGATATGGATACTGGCACCGATACTTTCGACTGTTCATCAAAATTTACTTTAGAAAGAACAGACTTAATACGAGCGTAAGTGTATTGGATAAAAGGACCTGTATTTCCCTGAAAATCAACAGACTCTTTCGGATCGAACAATAAACGTTTTTTGGGATCAACTTTCAATAAGAAATATTTCAAAGCCCCCATACCGATGGTATTATAAAGTGCATTTTTATTTTCTTCAGACAAGCCCTCCGTTTTACCCAGTTCCTCTGTGCGCTCTTTCGCTGTTTCGATCATCTCACTCATCAAATCATCAGCATCTACAACTGTACCTTCACGCGATTTCATCTTTCCAGAAGGTAAATCGACCATCCCGTAAGATAAATGGAATAAGCCATCTGCCCAAGATTTACCAAGTTTTTTTAAGATCAAAAACAATACTTTAAAATGGTAATCTTGTTCGTTACCGACCACATAAATAGAATCATTCATCTTGAACTCATCGTATTTCAATTGAGCTGTACCTAAATCTTGAGTAATATATACAGAAGTACCATCGCCTCGCAGGACAAGCTTTTCATCCAATCCGTCGGCAGTTAAGTCAATCCAAACAGAGTTATCTTCTTTCTTAAAGAAAACACCACTATCTAAACCCTCTTGAATGATATCTTTTCCTAACAAATACGTATTTGATTCATAATAATATTTATCAAAGTTAACACCTAGTTGCTTATACGTTTTTTCAAAACCAGCATATACCCAGGTATTCATTGTTTTCCAAAGATCAATCACAGCCTCATCACCAGCTTCCCATTGCTGTAACATCGCTTGTGCTTCTTTAATCAATGGCGCATTCTTCTTAGCCTCATCTTCAGTTTGACCTTCAGCTTTGAGTGTTTCTATTTCTTTTTTATATTCTTTATCAAAAACTACATAATATTTACCTACCAAATGGTCACCTTTTATACCCGTAGACTCAGGAGTTTCTCCATTTCCGAATTTTTGCCATGCAAGCATAGATTTACAGATATGAATACCGCGATCATTTACCAGGTTGGCTTTTATGACATCATAACCATAAGCCTTTAAAAGCTCTGCAACAGAATATCCTAATAGGTTGTTACGAATATGGCCTAAGTGAAGCGGCTTGTTGGTGTTTGGAGAAGAATACTCCACCATTAATTTTTTACCATTCGAAGGAAATACCCCAAAATCAGATTTCACAATAGTCTCGTTTAAAAGAGAAATCCAGTATTCATCCGAAAGACAAATATTTAGAAACCCTTTAATAACGTTAAAATCAGTAATAGCTGAGATATGAGTTTTCAAATACTCACCTATTTCCGTACCAGTCTGCTCAGGAGATTTCTTAGAAAATCGGGTAACAGGAAAAGTTACAATTGTAATTTGCCCCTCAAACTCTTTGCGTGTCTCTTGCAGAGCAATTTGATTTTCAGAAATATCTGCATTATAAAGCTGTTTTACAGCTTGAACAGTGACTTCAATAAGTCTGTTTTGAATAGAATTCGCCATGTAATGATTATGTAAAATATGCAACTCCCTGAAATAGAATACAAAAATAATTCACATTCGCTATTCTTGTATTCATATTGAAAGTATATCTTTGCAAAAATAATAAAAAATGCAGAGCTATCAGGAATTTCTTGACCTAAGTGTTGGTTTTCCGCAAGACGGATTCGAAATCATCGACGACGAATTGTATTTCCACGATTTGAATTTAATGGAAATGATAGAAACGTACGGTACGCCGTTGCGTTTTACTTATTTGCCAATCGTCAGCAAAAAAATTCAACAAGCGAAAATTTTGTTTCAAACCGCAATTTTGAAACATAACTACAGAGGGTCCTACAAATATTGTTATTGTACCAAATCTTCCCACTTCAAACATATTGTTGAAGAGGCATTGAAGAATGAGATTCACTTAGAAACATCATCTGCATTTGATATGCCGATGATCGATTCCTTAGAACGTCAAGGTACAGTAAAAAAAGACATTACAGTGATTTGTAATGGTTTTAAGACATACCAATACAAACAGTATATCATCGACATGATCCATGATGGGTATAAGAATATTATCCCCGTCCTAGATAACAAAGAGGAATTCAATCTCTATGATGATGAAATTGAATTGGATGAACCATGTGCTTTAGGTATCCGTATCGCATCGGAAGAACAGCCAGACTCACAGTTTTACACTTCAAGACTAGGTATTCGTATCGAAGAAGTTATAGAATTCTATAACAACAAAATTGCGAATAACCCTAACTTCAAAGTAAAGCTGTTACATTTCTTTATCAATTCAGGTATATCGGATACCCCGTATTACTGGAATGAGCTAGAAAAATATGTTACATTGTTCTGTAAGTTTAAAAAAGTAAACCCAGACTTAGATACTTTAGATATCGGTGGAGGCATGCCTTTCAAAGATTCATTAGTGCATGATTTTGACTATGAGTACATGGTCAATGAAATTGTGAACAGGATCAAGCAGATCTGTGCACAACATGAAGTAATGGAACCGGATATTATTACTGAATTTGGTAAATATACCGTTGCCGAAGCATCAGGTATCCTTTACAAGGTTTTAGGTCGTAAATTACAAAATGATCGTGAAAAATGGTTTATGATTGATGGCTCATTTATTACAAACTTACCAGATGTTTGGGCTTTAAATCAAAAATATATCTTACTTCCGATCAACAATTGGGATTCTGAATATGAACGGGTAAACCTAGGTGGTATTACTTGTGATGGCCAAGATTATTACAATCAAGAAGCACATACTAGTTCAGTATTCATGCCTAAAACACGTAAATTACAATATCTAGGTTTTTTCCATACAGGAGCATACCAAGATGTATTGAGTGGTTATGGCGGTATACATCATTGTTTATTACCATCTCCAAAGCATGTACTGATTCGCCGTAACCGCGACGAAACATTCAATTACGAAGTTTTTGGTGAGGAACAAAATTCAAAACAGGTTATGAAATTATTGGGCTACCAATAAGCGCGTAGTCAACTCACAATAAAAGGTTAGAAATTTTCATTTCTAACCTTTTTTGTTTTATTTAATATCTGTTATTCATGATTAATTTGTATTTTAGGTATATAATACTTTAACCCAACCATAGTTATGACAGATTCAATTTATAATTGTTTATGGTTTGATGGTCAAGCCCAAGATGCAGCAAACTTCTACTGTTCAGTATTTAAAGATGGAAAAATCATCTCATCCAATTCTCTGGTCGTTATTTTTGAAATTAACAAAACTCGATTTATGGGACTTAACGGAGGTCCATCATATAAACCATCAGATGCTGTCTCATTTGTCGTTGAATGTGAAGATCAACAAGAAATCGATCACCATTGGAATATGTTGACTGCAAATGGAGGTCAAGAAAATATGTGTGGCTGGCTAAAAGACAAATTTGGTTTTTCTTGGCAAATAATTCCTAAAAGAATTCATATGCTCATTTCAAATCCAAAAGCAATGGAAGCTTTGGTCAAGATGAAAAAAATTAATATAAAGGGTTTAGAAGAAGCATGCTAAAATAAGATGAATAACAGACTGAGATCGCCAGTAGTGCTACCAGGAAACTCTTATGCTAAAAATAAGATTATTTGTCTACCCGAAGCACCATTATCATTCGACCCGCCAAAACAATATGCATGCAATTGATATTATATCCATATAAAATATAACAAACCATGAAAGAAGAATTTATCAACTTACCTTTAACTAAAAATGATCAATTAAATCATTTTGAACTTCATATAGGAGAATACCAAGCCTTTATCGCATTCAAAGAAAGACCTAGTAAAGTTTGGCTCATTCATACCGAATCCGACCCTCAATTAGCGGGTCAAGGAGTAGCAACTGCTGTCATTGAAAAAACATTACAATACCTGAAAGAACATCATTACACCCTTTTTCCACTATGCCCTTTGGTATACGCGTATATAAAAAAACATCCAGAATGGAAAGAAATCGTTGACCCAAGTTTTGAAGGATTTCAAGAGGATAAGTAGGTATTAATCATATTTTTAGATCATATTAAAAATAAATGTTTCAACAAATTTCAGTTGCAATCCATAAAATTAAGCTACCTTTGTCGCTTACAAATAAATAAATTAGATTGCAATTTCAAGATTTAAAACTCATAGCACCAATCCTTAAGGCATTGGAAGCTGTTGGATATACTACTCCTACCCCAATTCAGGAACAGGCGATTCCTATTATTTTTAGAAAAAATGATTTATTAGGTTGCGCTCAGACAGGTACTGGTAAAACAGCTGCCTTTGCCATTCCTATACTTCAAATGTTAAGTTATTCAAAAGTTAAAACTGCGAAAAAAAATATTCGTGCATTAGTTTTAACACCCACACGTGAACTAGCAATTCAAATTGAAGAAAATTTCAATCAATACTCCAAAGATCTTCCACTTAAAAGTCTAGTTGTTTTTGGAGGTGTCGGACAACAACCACAACGTGATGCCTTGAAGAGAGGTGTTGATGTGCTTATTGCTACACCAGGCCGATTACTAGATCTATACGGTCAAGGATATATCGATTTAAAACATTTAGAATTTTTTGTTTTAGATGAAGCTGACCGCATGTTAGATATGGGATTTATCCATGACGTAAAGAAGCTAATTAAAATAATACCTGAAAAAAGACAAACATTATTTTTCTCAGCAACAATGCCACCTGAGATTCAGAAATTAGCAAATCATATTCTTGTTGATCCTATCAAGGTTGAAGTAACTCCAGAATCTACTACTGCAGAAAAGATCCAACAGGAAGTTTATTACGTTAAGAAAAACGATAAAAAAGATTTGTTAATCCATGTTTTAAAGGAGAAAAATATAAATCACGTGTTAGTTTTTTCTAAAACTAAACATGGTGCAGATCGCATCGTTAAAGATCTTGCAAAAAAGAATATTCAATCTGCGGCCATTCATGGAAACAAATCTCAAAGTGCCCGTCAAAATGCCCTTAAAAACTTCAAAGATCGTACACTACGTGTACTGGTTGCTACCGATATCGCTGCACGTGGTATTGATATAGATGAGTTGGCATTTGTAATCAACTATGATTTACCCAATATACCAGAATCATATGTACACCGAATAGGCCGTACAGGTAGAGCAGGTAAAGATGGTCAAGCGATTTCATTCTGCGACGAAGAAGAATATGCATTCTTACTAGATATCCAAAAATCCATCCGTATGGAGATCCCTTTAGTTGAGAAGCATCCCTATGCTTTACATATCTCAGGTGTAGCACCAAAGAAAGCTGGTACAGCAAAGAAATCTGGCAGACCATCATCTACATCCAGAAATGGCCAAAGTTCAAATAACGCTAGTCCTGGAGGAAATAGAAGAAGAACGTCATCCGGTCCAAGATCTGATAATAGAAACAGAACTTCTTCGAGAAGAAGAGATTCTTAAAGCAAAAAATAATTACAAAAAAAGAGAGGCTTAGCCTCTCTTTGGTTTTTTATTACCATACTCCCGATCACGTTCGAAAGTATTCATATGTCTTTCTTTTTTCACAGGATAAACATCGTCAATAATGATCAAAATCCCTGTTTCTTCAACTTCACCAAACTCATCGTTAATTGCTGTCCCAAACGATTTCATCGTTGGAGATAGATTCATATAAGTGTTAATCAGAGGAGGAATATTCTCACCCAACGCACGAACCTTACTATTTAATAATTTATAAGATTCCTTATAATCTAATCCATCGAAAATACCTTCAAATTTAGAAAAATCATTTTCACAATTTAAACTTGGGATTGGTACCACTAAATTTTCATGATCAGGGAAGTGATACTCCATGAAATAAAGCAACAAATCACGGGCTTCTTTATTATAATGCGGATACATGGTCACTTTACCGAAAAGATACTTAATATCTGGATTAATCATCACTAAAGCACCTAATCCATCCCATAGATTATCCAAAGAAAAGATTCCTTTACGGTTATCAATTGCTGGTTGAAATTTTGGTTGGACAAAAGACCTGCCTAATTCAATTGTATAGGGCAAATAATCCGTTTTAAATCGTTCGGAAAACTGAAAATAATGAGCTGTTGATAAATTTGGGACACCGTCTTTTACCGAAGCATTGGCACATTTGATGACACGATAGCCTGCAACAACTTCTTCTTCTTCAGGATTCCAGGCAATCAATTGATCGTAGCAATCTTCGCATGTATCATTTTCATCAATATCAATTGATAAACCAGTTCCACCACCAGCACCTCTAAACGTCAATTCTCTTAATCGTCCTATCTCCCGCATCACATTAGGTGCATTATGATAGTTAATCAAATATATTTCGTTATTTCCATTGTTGGTATATCGTATAAAAGCATCTTTACCTAATTCTGCCTTTAACAATTTTCTATCAACAGGAGCAATAATTTCTTGCATAATTCTATTTTTCTTGAGACATTCCGTAAACCAATCGCTTCACCTCTTCAGCCCATTTTTTTTCGCCTTTAGATTGATCAAAATGTGTGTAAGATATTTTTTTGCCAATAACAATCGTCACAGTTTGGTTGCGTTGAGAAAACATTTCATCAGGTAGATAAAGCATTTCCAAATTTGCCTTTAAGCCAATCTTCTGTCTTAGCCTTGCAAAATTATAAAAAAAGTTAGAGTTTTTCCCCTCAATATAGACAGGTACGATATCTTTTTTATATTTCTTTGCCTTATTTATAAAACTTTTCTTCCATTCAAGATCTTCAATTCTTCCGTCTCCCTGTTTTCTAGAAACTAAACCCGCAGGAAATACCAATAAAGCACTATCAGACGCGTAGGCTTCCTCTATGGCGGCGATCCCACTTTTTCCTTGTCCCCCTAATTTATTTACAGGTATAAATAGCGGCTGAAGATTACCGACATTCATCAATATATCATTGACTAAAAATTTAACATCTTTACGGTACTGTCCAATAGCATGCATAAAAGCAATTCCATCTAATCCACCTAAGGGATGATTTGAAGCAAAAATAACGCTTTCATCAATCGGAATATTAGCCGCACCTTTTAGCTCAACATTAACGCCTAGATCTTTAATTAAAGCATCAACAAAATCCAAACCTTTCAAGTCCGAAAACCGAGTCATAATATCATTGATATCGTCCTCATGTATAGTTCGTTCCAAATACTTTAATAAAAAAGATGGAATCCATTTTATCAACTTGGGACTTTTCTTGCGAATTACTTCTCTAACTTCAATAAATTTCCGACTTGCAACCTCACTCATAAAATTTCAGTACTATGATTTAACTTCATTATATATTCAAAATATAAATCGCACTTTTGTAAAAGTAGATAAAATTTGTACAATACATTATCAATAATATATAAACTGTGCAAAGTTAAAGTAAAAATTTAATGACCTTTAATGCAAGAAAGCTTTTTTGTTAATAAAAAAGGTTTTCTTTAAACATTTTACTAAATTTAAGGTCAATAGTATACAGATAAATTATCCATATGTATATAGCGAACATTCCTCTTTCACAAAACACGACGATAAAGCAATCTGACACAATTGCTTTTGCTTTAGATCGAATGGAAGATTTCCAATTTCATTTGTTGCCTGTTGTTGATGGTGATAATTATTTAGGATTTATTTCTCAAAATGATTTACTGAATGCCCTTGATGATCAAAATACAATTGCTTCTGTTCATTTAAAAACTGACCCAATTTATATCAAGGCAAATCAACATCCATACGATGCGATCCGTTTAATGACAGCTTATAACATAAGTACTTTACCTGTGTTAGATGAAAACAATAAATTTGAAGGAGTATTGACTTCTTTAGAGTTGGTAAAAACGATTTCAGTATTGCAATCACTAAATGATATAGGAGCAATTATTACCTTAGAAATTGGAATACATGATTTTTCTTTATCTAAAATAGCACATCTAGTTGAAGCAGAAAATGCTCAAATTTTAAACTGTTCAACAAAAACAGTCCCTGAAAATGCAACATTGCTTGTGACAATGAAAGTAAATAAGTCAAACATCGCTTCTCTACTATCTTCCTTCGCACGACAAAATTATAAAGTCATTGCATCTTTCAATACACTGCAAGAATTTGATGATTTAGAAGATCGTTACCAACAACTCATGAATTACATCAATATTTAGCAATACGCTAGTTTTTTCTCATCTTTGGCAAAATAATGCAATCATTACTGCTAGAATAAAAAATACTGTACAATATGAGAATAGCAATTTATGGTAGAGAATTTAGTCCTTCAGTTATTCCCCATGTAAAGCATTTACTGGAATATTTAAATGGGAAAAATGTTGAGATTTGGATCTACGACAGCTTTTATACTTTTCTACAAAAACAATTTGACTGTAATAAAACCTTCTCCACTTACAGCTCTAATGAGAATCTGCCAAAAGACACAGATTTTATGTTAAGCCTGGGTGGTGATGGAACTATGTTATCAGCAGTATCACTAATCCATAATTCCGGAATCCCTATTGCAGGCATAAATTTCGGAAGATTAGGTTTCTTAGCATCCATAAATAAAACAGATTTTGAACCTTCAATTGATCAAATTCTAGCTAAAAACTATAAAATACAAAAAAGAGCATTACTAGCCGTAGAATCGCCTGACAGAGAATTATTTGGCGGAAACAGTAATTATGCCTTGAATGATATTACCGTTTTTAGATATGATAGTTCTGCAATGATCACAGTAAATGCGTACTTAAATGGCGAACTTTTAAACTCCTATTGGGCCGATGGTCTAATTATCGCGACACCAACAGGATCTACGGCATATTCATTAAGTTGCGGAGGACCTATCATTATGCCTGGAAGTGGCAATTTCGTAATTACCCCAATTTCACCACACAATTTAAATGTTCGTCCAGTAGTTATATCATCTGAATTTGAATTAGCATTAGAAATTGAAAGTCGTTCCGAAAAATATATATTGAGCTGCGATTCTAAAAATGAAACAATAGAAAGTAATGTCAAACTAAAAATAACTAAAGCGCCATTCTATATTAATTTAATCAGATTAGAAGGTGAAAGCTATTTTGAAACACTCCGGGAGAAACTACTTTGGGGCTTAGATGTAAGAAATTATTAGCGTTAACATGAATTTGTAATCCGCTATTCGTCAAAAAGATTTATATTTACCGCACGATATTTTAAAGAATCTGGTTAATATAAGTTATCCTTATGCAGCAATACTTAAAAATTAATGAAGAAAAAATTGCTTAATGGCAAGCGCAATTTCTTGAGGATATTAGGAAATTACATTTTTCAAATGAAAATCACACCTGATACAAGGAAATCTGACGTAGCACTTCACACTAATTTAATAATTTAATTGCAGTGGTAGTTTGTATACAACGAAATTAAAATAAGTATACACGATTGAAATTAAAACAGGCATCAGGCCAATTTCAACAACTATCTTACGAAAAAACGATACACTTGTAGCATATATTTAGAAATAAATGTTTTTACCAATCGTGAGATAGGCAGAAGTAAAGAAATAGAAAATGAGCATAATAGATCATATTGACAAAAACAATCTTCCTCAACATATTGCTATTATTATGGACGGCAATGGAAGATGGGCAAAAGAAAAAGGAAAATTACGGATTTTTGGTCATCAAAGCGGAGTAAAAGCTGTAAGAGAGGCACTAGAAGCAACTTTACAGGTTGGCGTAAAACACCTTACTTTGTATGCTTTTTCAACAGAAAACTGGAATAGACCCAAACTAGAAGTAATAGCGTTAATGGAGTTGCTGGTATCTTCGTTAAAAAAAGAAGTGAAAACTTTCCAAAAAAACGGTGTTCGTTTAAATGCAATTGGAGATCTATCTAAGCTCCCTAAAAATTGTCAAGAAAAATTGCAGGAAACAATGAATTTAACTGCCGGCAATGATAAATGTATACTAACATTAGCATTAAGTTATAGTTCGCAGGAGGAAATCGTCCAAGCAACAAAAAAAATAGCAGAAAAAGTTGTTAAAGGAGATCTGAAAATTGAGAATATAACAACCGAGGTATTTCAGGAAAATCTCTACACTTCAAACTTACCAAACCCAGATTTATTAATCCGAACAAGCGGAGAATATCGAATTAGTAATTTTCTTTTATGGCAGATTGCTTATGCTGAATTCTGTTTCCTAGATAAGATGTGGCCTGAATTTGAACAAGAAGACCTTTTTAAGGCAATTCTTGACTATCAAAAGCGAGAAAGAAGATTTGGAAAAACAAGTGAACAGATCTAATCTTTATTAGTAACTTTGCTGACTGATTTTAAACCTTCATATCTGCTGGTTCTTAAATTTTTCTTAATTAACAAAAATTAACAACTGATTGGTGTACTTTAGCATCAATAAAAATTTATAAATGAAGCGCATACTATTTGTTATATTATTTTTAGCATGTACCCAACCACAATTCGCACAAGCTCAAGTGAATGGAACTGCTATAAACCTGAATGACCCCGACCAGATAAGTTATTTATCCCCTAAAGACTATATTATTGGTGGTGTTACTGTTTCGGGAACGCAGCATCTTGACAACAATGTATTAATTACCATCTCCAAACTTGTCGTTGGCCAATATATTGAAGTTCCTAGTGAGGCCACATCAAATGTCGTGAAAGTGATGATGGCACAAGGACTTTTTGATGATGTCCAATTATGGGCTGAAAAAATAGAAGGTGAAACTATTTTTCTAAACATTCGTGTTAACGAAAGACCTCGATTAACCCGTATAGACATTAACGGTTTAAGTAAAAGTCAAACAGAGGAAGTTCGTAAAAGATTAAAAGATAACGCAGGTAAAGTTGTCAATGAAAACTTGATCAATACAACACGCAATACAATTCAACGTTTTTTAAGAGAGAAAGCTTATTTATATCCAGAAATTAAGATTAGTACTATTAAAGATACTACTCAAGCTAATAACGAGATATTAATTGCTGATGTTGACCGTAAAAATAAAGTTCGTGTTAAAAAGATAACATTTACCGGAAATAAGGAATTCACACAAAAACAGCTTCGTAAGAACTTAAAAGGTGTTAAGCAAAAAGCTTGGTTCCGTATTTTTGGACCTGGAAAATTCAAAGAAGAAAAATATAAAGAAGCAAAAGAAACTTTAGTTGCGAAAATGCAAAACAAAGGTTTCCGCGATGCCGAAATTATCCAAGATTCCGTAATTAAAGTTGATGATAAAAATGTCTTAGTCAATATTGATGTGTACGAAGGCCCTAAATATTATGTTGGTAATATTAAATGGTCAGGAAACGCAAAATATACAGACACAGTCCTAAATAGAATCTTAGGAATCCGTAAAGGTGATATTTTTAGTGAAGAAAAATTAACGACTAAATTGATGGGTGGAGGCAGAAATAGTGATGATATTTCTTCTCTGTATATGAATGATGGTTATTTGACATTCTCAATTGATCCTGAACAAACGCGTATTTATAACGATACAATTGATTTAAATTTGCGCGTATATGAAGGTGCACAGTTCACCATCAACAATATTATAGTGAAAGGAAATGACGTGACAAATGATCGCGTAGTATTAAGATCTATTCGTACAAAACCAGGTCAAAAATTTTCAAAAGAAGCTATCATGACTTCTGTTCGTGAAATTGCACAGTTGGGTAATTTTGATGAACAGAAAACAAATCCAGTTCCAGAAAATATTAACCATGCGGAAGGAACAGTAGATATCGTTTATAACGTTACAGAAAAACCTTCCGATCAAGTTGAACTATCAGGTGGTTACGGTGCTGGACAAATTATAGGTACCTTAGGTTTAACTTTCAATAACTTCTCGACAAGTAACTTCTTTGATAAGAGCTCTTGGAAACCACTACCGCGCGGTGATGGACAAAAATTGAGTGTTCGTGGACAAACTTCAGGTAAACGTTACCAATCTTATAGTTTCTCATTCTCAGAACCTTGGTTAGGTGGTAAAAAACCAATTTATTTTGGTCTTAGCGCCTATACATCTAGTTCTTCTTATGGTGGTTTTAACATGTACACTGGAGAGCAGATGGTAAAAGATTCAGATCTTAACCGTATCTGGATGACTGGTGTTACCGCAACATTAGGTAAGCGTGTGCAATGGCCAGACAACTGGTTCCAGGTAAATACTTCCCTTTCGTTCCAACGTTACAAATTGCAGAATTATTCAAACTATTTCTTGTTTGACAACGGTACTGCATACAACATTAACCTAACACAGGAAATCAGCCGTAATACAATTGATGCACCGATTTACCCTACTTCAGGGTCCAATCTAAAGTTTTCAGTACAACTTACGCCTCCATATTCATTGTTTAACAAAATTAACTATGAAACATCTGCACCGGAAGTTAAATACAAATGGACTGAATACCACAAATGGAAATTTGATTCACAATGGTATGCAAAGATTGCTGGTAAATTGGTATTCAAAGCACAGGCACAGTTCGGTTTCTTAGGTAGTTACTCCAACAAAACAGGAATCTCTACATTTGAGCGCTTCAAACTAGGTGGTGACGGTATGCAAGGATTTGATTTCCTACAGGGATCTGAAATCATAGCAATGCGTGGGTATGCAAATGGTTCCATTATTCCAGAAGGGACACAAAACGTTAATATCGCTATGCGTTCAGGTAGTCCAATTTACACCAAGTATCAAATGGAATTGAGACATCCTGTCATGTTAAATGAACAAGCAACAGTCTTTGTATTAGCTTTTGCTGAAGCTGGTAATACTTGGAACAAATTCTCTGAATACAATCCATTTAAAGTAAGACGCGCAGCAGGTGTTGGTGCACGTATCTTCTTACCTATATTTGGTATGCTAGGTATCGATTACGGTCACGCATTTGATCCGATCCCAGGTTTACAAAGTAGCCAGTGGAAACAAAATTTCACATTCAGTATCATGCAAAATATGGGCGGGTTTTAATCGCTGGATTAATCCAACCCTCAGGTACTATCAAAATAAAAGGAAAGGCTTTCACCATTGTGAAAGCCTTTCCTTTTACCACCAATTTCTTAAAAAGTCGAGAAGCTTGGTTCAAACACGCAAAGAGTTAAGATGGTCGCGACACTTATTTATCCTCTACTCCAAAAGTATAAAATGCATTTCTTAGTAAAGAAACTGTTTTTCAAGCTCATATTTTATAAAAAAATTGATATTAATCTTAAGCCTGTATTATGCTTTTAAAGATTCACAAAATTCATAGACGAAAAAAAAGTAAAAGATAGAACAGTGCTATAATAAAGGATTTCTCTTAAAGAAGGATAATAAAGATAAACTCTTAATAATTTCAATTATTCAACAAAGAATATAGATCTTACAAAAAGAGAAATATAGTAATTAAAAAAGAGGTATCCTGAATTCAGAATACCTCTTTACAATAGAAGTATAAAATTGAAATTAGACTCTTACCAACTAGTAGTCACTCTTAAATATCGCTGTCCATTTGCATATTTATCAATTAGAATTTTAACCGAATAAATTGCTGAGTTGCTGTTTTTTTTGATCGTTTTCAAGTCAACATCTAAATATTCCACTGGAACGTAATTGTTAATCAATGGTCCATCAGTACTAAAAAACTTCGTTTCATATTGTCCTAATCTTCGCAAGTTATAAAAAGGCCCTTCAAAGGTTGCTCGTGCTGAACTTTTCCCTCGGATCATATCATAGATAAGATCATTAATCTCATCTTCTCTCCATTTTTTTGCACCAAAAAGCCCTCCTTTTCTATAAGCCTGACCATAAATAACAGCATTAAATCGAATTCCAGCATTACCTTTTCTCTCATCTAGCGTAATCGTAGCCCTTTCAGGTCTTCCTCCGGTAGTAACTTCCGGAGTGCTAATTTGATATGATCCGTTATAGTTGCTTGTACTCGTCCCAGATTTCTTAACCAGATCATCATTTTCAGAAAATGTCGTATAAACTACTGTTTGCTTCGCAACCTTGTTGCTACTAAAATCCTTTGATAAAATGGCTTTATCCAATAAATCTTTATCAGTAATGGCTATTTTATAATCAGTTTTCTGTGTAAAGAAATAGACGCTATCACCAACCTGAACAGCTCCATCTTTACTTAATACCCTAGATAAGGTTGGATCAAAATCCCATGGGTTTTTATTATCATCCAATGTATCGGCACGATAGCTAACGAATTTTTTAGAAATGTCTTTAATATTTTGTTCCAATTGTTTAGGATCAATTTCATCAAACTTTGCCAAAGTAAGTTTAAACACTTGGTCGCTTTCAAATTTCAACATTCCCAAATTATTCATTTCTATCTTTTCAGGATTGCTACCACTATCTAAACCGATCTTTTCCTCTTTTTTGCTACAAGCAAACAAACTAACAGATGCTCCTAAACATAGCATCATTTTTGCAGAATTTTTCATTAAAATTATTTAAAATTTATATTATATTGTTAGAAATTATTTATGGTAATGTTTTAGTTAAATAATAAATATAAAAGAATTATTACATCAAAATAAAGATATTTAAAGCTAAGTAAAAATATATATACTTTAAAAGATAATGCAAATTTATAAAAATAATTTAAAGAAACAAATGATTTAAAAAAATTAAGAAACATTTATAAAAAAATTTAAAATAACGTTATTAATGAATAAAAAATTAAATAAAAAGAATTTAAACCATAAAATCAAACAAATAAACTACACATGATACGCATAGAGAAAATAAATCATCAATAACTTTCAATACACAATAAGAAAAAAGAATTATTTATATAAAAAATTTATTTTGCTATTTAAAAAAGAAATCAACAATCAGATAGGCTAACAAAATTTCACAAATAAGCAACAATATATTAATTTGATCATTAATCACTAGAATCTATACTACTCATAACAAGAAGGAAAAAGGACAAACAAGTTAAATAGTGTTAAACCCGAAAAATATCGCATAGATTGCTTCTTTTTTATTATTTTTGGGCAGTAAGTTTACTGGAGATGATTTCCCCAAATTAAACTATTGGGTTTATCCATGGTCTTAAAGTAAATTAGTGTTAAATAATATATTATAGTCTATAAAACTTTCAGAGAATATGAAAAAAATAGTTTTAGTAATAGCATTTGTCGTAGTTACCATATCAGCTACTTTTGCACAAAATTTTGCCTATGTTAATTCAGAATATATTTTAAAGCATATCCCTGAATATACAGCCGCACAAAAACAGTTAGATGATCTTTCTCAAAAATGGCAACAAGAGGTAGATCAACAATATGCTGAAATAGAAAAAATGTATAAAGCTTATCAGAATGATCAAGTTTTACTAAATGAAGATATGCGCAGACGTCGCGAAGATGAAATCGTGAAAAAAGAAAAAGAAGTAAAAGATTATCAAAAACAAAAATTTGGTTTTGAAGGCGAGTTATTTAAACAGCGTCAGCAACTGGTTCAACCTATACAACAACGCGTGTCTAAAGCAATTCAAGATGTAGCGCAATCACAAGGATTCGATCTTGTATTAGATAGAGGTCAAGAAGTAACATTCCTATATGCAAATCCAAAATTGGATAAAAGTAATGACGTCATTATTAAATTAGGATTAAAACCTAATTCAGCACTTGCAAACTAAATATTAGTTTATTAATATTGCGAGAACAAATACCAGTAGTAGTAAGTATTAAATTAGAAACACAAAAATTTGTCTCATTATAATTTGAAGAGACGATTTAAGATTAAAATGAAAAGAATGAGAAATTTATTTAAAGGTGCTATTGCATTTGTAGCAGTTATTTTCGCTACTCAGTTAGCTCAGGCACAACAAAAAATTGGTCACGTTAATTTAGCTGAAGTAATTCAGGCAACACCAGAATTCAAAACAGCGGAAGGCCAATTGAAAACTTTAAGCGACGGAAAAACAAAAGAGCTTCAAGATATGTATGCGATGTATCAAACGAAACAAAAAGAAGCAAATGATAAAGCACGTAACAGAAGCGAAGCAAACAAAGAGACTGTTGATGTTGAATTACAAAAATTAGGTACTGAACTACGCGATATTGAAACTCGTATCAACGAAAACCAACGTGTTGCTCAAGAAGAATTAAACAAAAAAGAAGAAGAGTTGATTTCTCCTATTCATAGAAAAGTATCAGATGCACTTACTGCTGTATCTAAAGAAAAAGGATTTGCTTATGTTTTTGATATCTCAAGCACAAACATTCCTTATTTCCAAGGCGGAGATGATTTAACACCTGCTTTAAAAACAAAATTAGGTATTTCTGCAACAGCTGCTCCTGCAACTCCAGCAAAAAAATAATTAATTAAATCCTGAAATAAATTCAGGTTATAAAAAAACAGCAGTCCCTTCAAGGTCTGCTGTTTTTTTTATTACCTTACCTTACCTTACCTTACCTTACCTTACCTTACCTTACCTTACCTTACCTTACCTTACCTTACCTTACCTTACCTTACCTTACCTTACCTTACCTTACCTTACCTTACCTTACCTTACCTTACCTTACCTTACCTTACCTTACCTTACCTTACCTTACCTTACCTTACCTTACCTTACCTTACCTTACCTTACCTTACCTTACCTTACCTTACCTTACCTTACCTTACCTTACCTTACCTTACCTTACCTTACCTTACCTTACCTTACCTTACCTTACCTTACCTTACCTTACCTTACCTTACCTTACCATTTGTAGCTAATAAGCAATAGCAAACTGAAAATAGTAAATACCATCATAAAGATTGCTTAACACAATATATCTATCGTCAGAATTGAATACACACCCCAGCCCTACCTCCAAACCACAATGCCAAACTTATTTATTCAAAAAAGTCATTAATTTTTAAAAATTCTAAATAATATATTATGCATGCATAATATATTATTTATATTATATTTGTGTATACAGTGATAAAAAGATATGATTAACCAACTTATATTTACATTATGCTTTGTTAGCGCAATTATTCTGTTTGCAAAAAATGCTAGGCAGATTTATAAAAATATAAAAATAGGAAGAGCGCTTAATCGAAATGACAAACCTGCCGAACGTTTTAAAACCATGCTTTTGGTTGCATTTGGTCAAAAAAAAATGTTTAAGCGGATTATTCCCGCAATACTTCACCTTTTCGTTTATATCGGTTTTTGTATTATCAATATAGAGATGATTGAGATCGTAGTAGACGGCATATTTGGTACCCATCGTTTTTTATCATTTTTAGGAGGATTTTATAATTTCTTGATTGCCTCATTCGAATGGTTAGCTTTTGGTGTTCTGTTGGGCTGTATCATTTTCTTTATTCGCAGAAATGTCCTTCACTTAAAGCGCCTCAATAGCCCAGAATTAAAGAATTGGCCAAAAACAGATGCAAACCTTATTCTGATTACAGAAATTCTGTTAATGACAGCGTTTTTATTAATGAATGCCGCAGATCAAAAATTACAGCTCTATGGCGAATCACATTATATTATTGCCGGCTCATTTCCAATCAGTCAATATATAATTTCATTCCTACCTTCCGATCCATCTGCTCTGATATTGATTGAGCGGATCTGCTGGTGGTTCCACATTCTTGGAGTATTAGCTTTTCTTAATTATTTACCCTATTCAAAACACCTGCACATTTTGCTGGCATTCCCGAACACCTATTTTTCGAATTTAAAACCCAAGGGAGAATTAACGAATATGGAAAGTGTAACCAATGAGGTAAAAGCGATGTTAGATCCAACCTTCACCCCTCCTGTATCAGATCAACCTATTCGTTTTGGTGCAAAAGATGTTCAGGATTTAACATGGAAAAACTTATTGGATGCCTACACCTGTACAGAATGCGGACGATGCACATCCTCTTGTCCCGCAAATATAACAGGCAAATTGCTATCTCCAAGAAAAATCATGATGGACACACGCGATCGTCTAGATGAAGTCGGAAAAAATATTAAAGCCAATGGAAGCTTTGTAGATGATCAAAAATCTTTATTAGACACTTATATAACTCGTGAAGAATTATGGGCCTGCACAAGCTGTAATGCATGTGTAGAGCAATGTCCAGTGAATATCAATCCCCTTGAAATAATTATTGAATTGAGAAGGTTCTCTGTGATGGAAGAATCACAAGCACCTGCAAGCATTAATACAATGTTTGGAAATGTAGAAAATAACGGTGCACCTTGGAAATATTCACAAATGGATCGTGCAAACTGGACTTCTCAACAATAATGCTTTTTATAAAACGATAAAGATGGAAAAAGAATTACACGTCCCAACGATGGCCGAGTTAGTGGCTAAAGGTGAAACAGCAGATATTCTATTTTGGGTAGGTTGTGCCGGAAGTTTTGATGAAAGGGCTCAAAAGATAACCCGAGATATTTGCCGTATCCTACAGCATGTCGGAATCAAATACGCGATATTGGGAACAGAAGAAAGTTGTACCGGTGATCCAGCAAAACGTGCTGGCAATGAATTTCTATTTCAAATGCAGGCCATGATGAATATTCAGGTATTAGATGGCTATGAAGTAAAAAAAATAGTAACAGCATGCCCCCATTGTTTTAACACCCTTAAAAACGAGTATCCTGCACTTGGGGGGAACTACGAACTGATTCATCACACGCAATTGATTCAAAGTCTAATTGATGAAGGAAAACTGAAACCTGCAGACGGTCATATTTTTCAAGGCAAAAAGATCACTTACCATGATCCCTGCTACTTAGGGCGTGCCAATGAAGTTTACGAAGCACCCAGAAAAGTACTGGAAAGTCTAGATGCACAATTAATCGAATTAAAAAGATGTAAAAGCAATGGACTATGCTGTGGAGCTGGTGGCGGGCAAATGTTTAAAGAACCTGAGAAAGGCACAAAAGACGTCAATATAGAGCGCATAGAGGAAGTAATCGACAGCCAAGCTACGATTGTTGCCGCCGCCTGTCCATTCTGCATGACTATGCTTAAAGATGGAGTCAAAATTAAAGACAAAGAAACGGAAATAGAAGTATTAGATATCGCCGAAATAACGGTACGAGCTAATCGAATATAAAAAAAGGTCTGGAAAAATATCCAGACCTTTTTTTATCATCAATATGATGTACCCAGAAGCAGATTCGAACTGCCACACCCATACAGGCGCCACCCCCTCAAGATGGTGCGTCTACCAATTTCGCCACCTGGGCCTAATTTCAAAATGGTATCGCAAATTTAAACGTTTTTTTAAATTCTACAAGTATTTTTTACCTGTATATTCATTTTTATTTTTACCTCTTATTTTAGCAAATTCTTTTTTATCAAAGTATGGATAACCCCGTCAACTAATCCTACGCGAGGTACCATAATCTGCTTCAAGTGTCCATACTTCATGATAGTCATGAAAATTTCTGTCGCTGGGATAATGACGTCGGCACGATCATCATTTAATCCCAATAAAGTAATGCGTTCTTTTAAAGAATACGAAGTTAGATAATGATAAAGAGCCTTCAATTTTGCATAAGAAATAGGCTTATCACCTTTTTCATTTGCCAAGCGGGAAAGCTTATTGATATTACCGCCCGTTCCTATACCGTACACCTGCTTATACATTTTTGTATTAGTGGTTACCCATTCCTTAAGGTCATCCCAGGTCTCCTGTTCATCTTTGTTATCCAAAATACGGATTGTTCCTAAATTAAAAGATTTAGAATTCACCAATTTGGCATTTGCAAACAACGATAATTCAGTACTTCCACCGCCAACATCGATATACAAATAAACTTTATCCATATCCATCTTCGCTTCCAGATGGCTATTGTAAATTATCTCAGCTTCTTTGGTTCCATCAATAATAGCGATATCAATACCAATTTCACTTACCCTTTTCACAACCTCAGAACCGTTGGTTACATCACGCATCGCCGATGTAGCACATGCCATATAATCTTCAACATTATACACATCCATCAGTTCACGAAATGCACGCATAGTCTTTACTAAATTATCCGCTTTTTTAGGCGATAATTTTTGATGGATGAAAGCGTCATCACCAAGACGCAACGGCACCCTTAGTAGCGTATTCTTTTTAAAAGAAAAACCTTCTTTTTCTTGAACAATATCAGCAATTAAAAGTCTAACCGCATTGGAGCCGATATCTATCGCAGCATACCTCACATTAATACATTTAAAGTAAATAAAAATGAAATTGATTTCTTACTGAGAATGGATAAAATACTCCTTCACAATAAGCCTTCTTTAATTGTTTCGAAAATATAAATAATAAATGAAGACGAAGTGAAATTAGTGTTAAATAATTATGAACAAGATAATAATTTAACACTAAGTCGGTTATTCCAAAATTTCCAATTGCCAATAAATCTGTTCTTCCGTAACAAAATAAGCCTTATCGTTTCTTATTTGATCGTAAACAGCATCAAACAACAGCATATAATTACCTTTTAAAGCTTTTAATCGTTCTGAGACCATATTACCCTGCTCTAAGTAAGTAAGCAATCCTTCAGCATGTTCATTCTCTTCTCCATAATGCTCATCAATAGGACTAATACCATCAATCAGTTGATTCTCTTGCACGTCAGTACGATCCTTAACAAAGGTTCCTTGTGTACCATGGAGCAGAAAGCTGTACTGTGATTCTAAGACCAACATACTGACCGTGATAAATACGGTAAGACCATGATCAAAAGTCAATAGAAGTGTAGCAAAATCATCAACCTCAGAATCTTTACGATGTATAGATGTTCTTTTGACAGCAGTTAATGGCTTGCCAAATAAAGAGATCACCTGGTCCAGTAAGTGAGATCCCAGATCGAACAAAATTCCTGCGGCAGGACGCTTAGTTTCTTTAAAGACCTTCTGTCCAATCTCAGCTCGATAACGATCAAATCGTAAATGAAGTTCAACAGGTTCACCAACTTTACCACATTCCAAAACAGATTTTAGCGAATTAAAATCCGAATCAAATCTTCTGTTATGATAAGGTAACACAAACTTTCCAACCTTTCGTCCCAAATCAAATAATTCCTTTGCTTCTGATACCGTAGGCGCAAATGGCTTTTCAATCAGAACATGTTTTCCTGCCAGCAAAGCCTGCTTAGCTAAAGAAACATGGGTATCGTTTGGTGTATTGATAATGACAAGTTCAATTGCATCATCTGCGAGAAGCTCCTCAACACTATCATAACTGATAATCGAAGGATAATCTAATTGTGCTTTTTTAGTTGATCGCTCTACAACTGCCCGCAATTCAAAGCGATCACTATTGGCTATAAATGGCGTATGGAATACCCTTCCGGACATTCCATACGACAAAACACCTGTAATTATTTTATTTACAGTCATTAAAATAAGATTTTATTTAGTGATGTGCATGCTCATCTACTTTACCACCAGCAAGTTTATAAACCTCTTGAAGTTTTTCTAAGCTCTCATGTGAAAAGTGATTAACAGCAGCATTTGTATTGTGAGACTCTTTCGTCAATTTTTTATTTACTTCAGCTTGAATCTCAGCAACAAGATGAGTATAAGCTTTATCATTAAATGCTGCAGTACTGTCCGCACCTAAAGCAACTGGAGCTTGAAAAGCAGGAACACCTCTCATCGCATCATTAACATGAAGGCTCAATGCTAATGAATCCAACTGCGGAAGAATAGTACTATACGACTCTTGAATTTTTGCAGATAAAGCTTTCGTCTCTGCAGAAGTAGATTTTGACTCAGCAAATTTCGCCAAATTCATCAAATAGTTCCCTTGCTCACCCACAAACTTAAACATGGCATAAGCATCACCATCAGCCAAAGAAGCACGCGAATTTTTATATTGGTTATCCAAACCTGTTTGGTAGTTACAAGAAGCTAATAAAGAACTTCCACAAACTGCTACCGCTACAAATAACTTATTAAATTTCATATCAATTATATTAACAGCACAAAAATAATAAAATAAACGGGGTTCAAAACTCTAATTAAAAAAGAGTTGAACTTTATGCCACATTTCTACCGGCATTAACAACCCCATAAATTGTTCTGGCAATTAATTTAGCATAAGCTTCTCGCTTCTTTTCATCCAATTTACCCTCATTGATTACCTTGATAGCATAGTGTTGAATAATTAATAATGGCAACACAATATTCTCACGTGCCAATATGGATTCACGATCAATAGGGTAATTTTCCATTAATTTCGATGTATTGCTCAATTTTAACAAATACTCTTTGGTAATTAAAAACTCGGCATGCAACATCTTCCAAAACTCGCCATATTTCTCATCATATTGCATATAAGAAGTAATATCAAAGTTCGATTTGGTCATGGACATCATACAGTTATCAATTAAAGTCTGAAAGAAACCAGAAGATAAATATAACTGTTGAACATCTTTCCAAAGATTATTTTGTTCCGCCCATTTCAATGCTGTACCGACACCATAAAAACCGGGTATATTTTGTTTCAATTGACTCCAGGCAGTTACGAAACTGATAGCACGAAGGTCTTTAAGCTTCAGCTCCTTATCCGAATTTCTTTTAACTGGACGACTACTGATATTGATAGAGGAAAGCGCTTTTAAAGGTGATAAATTTTCTAAATAGCTTAAGAATAAAGGATTCTTACGTAAATCCATAAACTTATTATAGCTGAGATCTGCCAATTTATCCACAATACCTTTCTGATGCGGCGTTAAAGTATCACCCGACCTTTGTTTAAGATCTGAAATAATCCCAGCATGAAGTAATTGTTCGATATTAAATCGTGCTGTATCTAGAGAACCGTATTGACTACTTATAGTTTGTCCCTGAATAGTTAATTGAATATGATCATTAGCAATTTCTTCCCCCATTGATGCATAGAAACGTTGCGTTTTACCCCCACCTCTCGCAGGCGGACCACCACGACCATCAAAAAATACGAGATCCACATCATATTCTCGAGCAATAGCGGTTAATTCAATTTTAGCACTATAAATAGACCAGTTAGCCATCAAATAACCACCGTCTTTAGTACTGTCAGAATAACCAAGCATAATTGTTTGCTTATTTCCTCTCAATTTAAGATGCTTGGCATACTCCTTATTCGTATAAAGTGATTTCATCACATCAGCAGCACGCGTCAAATCATCAACAGTTTCAAATAGAGGTACAAAATCAATAGTTAAAGTATCTTTCTTCCAGCCAGACCAGAGAAATAACTGTCGTAATCCCAAAATATCGCTCGCTTGCTGACAATTACTGATGATAAATCGCTGTGCAGCACGCTCAGATCCTGATTTTTGAATATCTTTCAGTAAACGAATAACTTGTAAAGTATCAACTTCCAATGCGGTAGCCTCTTCATCAAACGCTAGATCTAACTCTTTAAAATCAATAGCAGTCTGTTTATCTACTTCAGATAACGATGAGAAATCAGCTGAAATACCAGTTTCTTCCGGATATTTCTTAATGATATATTCAAAAGTTTGAGTCAGAATACTACTGTCCTGACGAATATCAAGCGTGGTAAAGAAACAACCGAAGGTCATTACTTTGCGTAACAAATCGTCAACAATCTCAACAAAAAGATTATTATGGTCCTCTTTAAGCACAACTTGAATAGCTTTTAGATTTTCAACAATCTGTGCTGTTTCATCAACAGGATTCTCAACAGGGTTAAAACTATTTTCATAAAACAGTTCCTGCAGATTATCCATATATTTTTCAACCCCTCTAAATGTAATGCGACGTTTTACAACTCTAAAATCCCTATAATAACAGCGAAATAAGATTGTCCTTAAAAGTGTCGCTACCTTTTTAGTACTTTCAGCACTTACATTAGGGTTACCGTCACGATCTCCCCCCGGCCAGAAACCCAGTTCAATCAATTGCCTAACCTCTTCCGTCTCTATACCTAGCTCATCATCAATATATGTCTGGATTTCAGAAGCAACCTTGTAAAAAACATTTTCCAAAAACCAAGCTAAACTAATAGCTTCATCAACTGGAGTTGGCTTATTGTTATTAATAAATGGTGTTTTACCTAACTGTTGTAATAATAAATGAATATTGTGAATATCATTCTCCTTAATCGCTCCAATTAAATCATTGATAATCGATAGAACAGTCCCAGGATAAAACTGAGTTGGATGAGCCGTTAACACAAGACGAACCGAAAAATCTTTCAATTTACCAACTATCTTACGCTTTAATTCCGGATTTATTTCAGAAGATTTAATTAAAGACCCAAGCTGTGAAGATTGATCAGTCTTGCCGATCGCTTTAAATGAAGAATCTTCAATAGCATCAAAAAGAACCACCTGTCTTTCTATATATTGCACAAATCGAAATAATAGATCGACCTGAGTTTGTTCATCCGAATAAAGCTCATGCTGCACAAAGAAAGAATTGATAATTTCCTCTGGAGTTTGATGTTTCTCAACACCCTTCTCACAATGTTGGGCAAAAAAAGGTAACAAGGTACCAGTATCCTTCACTTGCTGGAAGGGCAGTGTTAAAAATAGACTTTTAAAAAGTTCAAATCGCGTCAAAACTTCGTTTTGAAAAACGGCTTCTTTTGTACTCAATTTCATATTATAGAAAAAACAAATTGTCGTTAATGGAGAATGTTTGAATAAGATCAAACATTCAAATATATAAAATTAATATTCAAATAATCATTTAAATGAAAAATAGATAATAATAACATTGTAATATTACAATATTATTAAGAACAAAAACCTTTTGCCATTTGTTATATTATTTTACATCATTCAACAAATAGCGAAATGGGAAAACTATATACAGCAGAAGTTACCGCAACAGGCGGACGTAATGGCGAAGTGAAATCTTCAGATGGAATAATTGATTTAATCGTTAAAAAACCAACAGCAATGGGAGGTGAAGGTAATGCCACCAACCCTGAGCAATTATTTGCGGCAGCATGGAGTTCATGCTTTTTAGGTGCCGTAGCTGCAGTAGGAGAAAAAGATCATGTTGACATGACAGATGCTACCGTAACCGTTAGAGCTTCATTTAATGAAGAAAACAATGCATTCTTTATCTCAGCTGAAATTGATTTGCACATTCCCACATTAAGTGCATCAGAATCTCAAAAGCTTGCCGAAAAAGCACATCGTGTATGCCCTTATTCGAAAGCGACCAAAGGAAATATAGAAACCAAAATAACTGGAATTTAGATTCTTGTATTTAAATATTAACAGGCTATGCTTTTACAATAAAAAGCATAGCTTTTCCTATTCAATCTTGTATATTTGTTTGTATTCGATATTATGAAGCAGACACAAGAGATAAAGAGTTTTTTTTATAGCCAATATTTCGCAGATGGTATTAGGATAACCATTGGGTGCATAGTTCCTGTCATTATTTTTGCCGCCATGGGTCAATTCATAAATGGTACATATGTGTCATTAGGAGCCTTATTGGTCGGATTATCAGACACGCCCGGTGCCCCTTCCCATCGCCGTACCGGAATGTATTTTGCAGGTATATTAACCATCATTACCTTTATACTTACTGTTTCCGTAAACGCTAATATCTATTTATTGACCATACTCATTGCGGCATTATGTTTTATCTTCGCAATGTTTGCAGTTTTCAATGCCCGAGCTGCGAATGTAGGATTAATGTGTATGCTAATGATGTTGATACATGTCGATACGCCATTTACCCTATTTAGTGCCCTATCATATCTATTTTACTATAGTATCGGATGCCTCTGGTATATCATCATCAGCCTATCCATCACGCAGATTCGTCCATACAGATTAACACAGCAGGAACTCGCAGAATCCATTCGTCATGTTGCCGATTACCTCAGATTAAAGGCTAATTTTTATGATATCAATGTAGATAATGATAAGAATTATCTTAAACTTATCGAAAAACAAGTAGAAGTAAATGATCATCAGGAAAATGTAAGAAACTTACTTTTTCAAAGTAAGCGATCCATAAAAGATACCACCAAAACGGGCCGCTATCTAACCTTTGTCTTCAATGATATCATTGACCTTTTTGAACAAAGTATGGCGACACATTATGACTATAACACCGTCAGTGAAAAATTTGGTCATACCGGTATTTTGAACGAATTCAAACATATCATTTTAAAACTGACGAATGAGCTCGATCACATTGCATATCAACTCAATGCCAACAGAATGCCGAAACCTATGTACAACTTTGATCAAGAGATCAATTTATTACATAAAAAAATTGATACTGTTGAAAAAGAGCTTCAATACAGTACGATTGCCTTAAGGAAGATTTTAATAAATGTCCGAGATATCATCAGACATATTAATGATATCTACAGCTATTCCCATTTAAAATCTACAGAAGTTAATAAAATGGAAATTGACGAAGCAAAAAAATTTATAGAACCTTCGATCATTGATTTTAAAAAAATAAGAGAAAATTTAACCCTAGAATCTACTTATTTTAGACACGCATTACGCATGGCTATTGTCATGTCTGTTTCTTATTTTGTAGCCAAATCATTTCATATAACTGAAAATATCTTTTGGATACTTTTGACGATTATGGTGATTTTAAAACCTGGTTTTGGCTTAACAAAATCAAGAAATATACAGCGTCTCATGGGAACCGTAATCGGCGGTCTTATTGGCGCTCTTATTTTATTCGTAGTTCACGATGAAACAATTCGCTTTGTTTTGCTTATTTTTTTCTTCTTAAGTGCATACAGTCTTTTTCGGGTCAATTATATCGTTGCTGTTATTTTTATGACGCCCTATGTACTCATTATGCTAAGTTTTGTAAGTACAAATACCATGGAGGTAACAAAAGAGCGTATTTTAGATACTTTCATAGGTGGCATGATTGCATTTTTGTCCAGTTATGTCATTTTCCCCAATTGGGAAGCGACGCAGGTCAAATTCTCCATGCAAAAACTACTTATCGCAAGCTATCACTATATAGCACTAACTTTAAAAGAAATCGCAGGAAATGAGCCCACTATTACAGAATACAAACTGGTAAGGAAAAAACTTTATGTTGAAACAGCCAATATGGGGTCAACCTTTCAACGCATGTTAACGGAACCAAAAAATAAACAGAAATACACAAAAGATGTAAACAAGTTTGTTATTTTTAACCATGTTTTAGCCTCGTTTGCAGTTACCCTGCATAATCAGGTTACATCCTCAAGAGTCAACCACACAATAACAAAAGAACATATTAAATTGATCCGTAAAATATTAAGTTCTTTAGAAACGGCTATCAAAGCATTGGCCAACCCCAATGAAGAAAATCAATTTATACCTGTAGATTTTCAAATACCAGAAAATCAAATATCAGTTGATGAAACGGTAGATGAAAACAGTACTTTAATGACCGAACAACTTCAATTTATTACTAAAATTGTTGCAGACATAGCTAAATTGGTACAGCAATTAAAAGAAAAAACAAGCGCTGAGATCGACCCCATGTTAAACAATAAAATGCATTAATTTTCATACAACAAGCAACTATGCACGATAATTATTACGATATCATCATTGTAGGCGGAGGACCAATTGGACTGGCCTGTGCTTTAGAAGCATCTTTAAATAACAAGACATACCTGATCCTGGAGAAAGGATGTTTGGTGAACTCGTTATATAATTATCCGCAGAATATGACTTTCTTCTCCTCTTCTGACCGCTTAGAAATTGGCGACATCCCATTTGTAACCACCTTACCTAAACCAAAAAGAGCAGAAGCATTAGAATATTATCGCCGCATCCAGCAGAAATTTAAGCTCAATACCCGATTATTCGAAGAAGTAACTGAAATAAGAAAAGATCACCATCTTTTCAAAATCAATACGATAAAAAACACCTACAGTTCGAAAAATGTCATCATTGCTACTGGGTTTTACGACATCCCCACGCTACTTAATATTCCAGGTGAGGAATTAGAAAAAGTAAAACATTATTATCAGGATCCGCACTATTATGCCAATCAAAAAGTAATTGTAGTTGGAGCAAGCAATTCATCAATTGATGCCGCACTTGAGACTTATAGAAAAGGCGCAGACGTTACGCTCGTGATTCGCGGGAAAGAAATTAGTCCAAGAGTAAAATATTGGGTCAAACCAGATATTGAAAACAGAATCGCCTCCGGCGAAATACGTGTACTATATAATAGCAAATTAAAAGAGATCACAGATTCGCACGCACACGTCCATACCCCAACAGGCGATATCATACTAGAAAATGATTTTGTTTTGGCCCTGACAGGATATCAGCCAAATTTCAACTTTCTTAAAAAAATCGGTATTTATATTCCCTCCGAATCACCCTGTCTTCCTGAACATGATCCTGATAGTATGGAAACAAATATTGATGGGTTGTATCTTGCAGGAGTGGTCTGCGGAGGTTTAAATACTCATTTATGGTTCATTGAAAATTCACGAATACACGCAAAACAAATTTTAGCAGATATCAAGAAGAAAGAAATGAGAGAATAATTTACTTTCTTAAACCTCTCAAAAATATTTGCATCATCTTCTTCTGCAAACTTAATATCACATCAAATTCATCCTTGGTCGGAAACAGCATATTCTTCATATCTTTCAATATTCCCATTCTCATTCCAAACAAAGAATATAATAAAATGCGGGCAGTCTCTTCAACATCCTCTACCTCGATTTTATCAGTTTCAACACCTATTTCTAATATTTCAGCAAAAAGATCAACCTCCCTTACATAAGATTCTTTGAAAACGCGTTCCAGTTCTTCAGGAAGTTCTTTGACCATATTGATCGTATATTCAAAAAGATTATAATATTGATTAATTAGTTCAACTCTTTTATCGATGGTATACATCATGATTTCTTCAAAATCATCACAGGTGTTGATCTTCTCTCTAATATCCTGCACCATCTTATCAATCACATACTCGAATACAGCAGAATAAAGACTATTCTTATCTGGAAAATAATAATAAAGAAGTGCTTTTGAAAAGTTCAGATCAGTTGCAATTTCGGACATGGTTGTTTTGGCCATACCAAAATGAGCAAATCTACGCGTTGCTGCCTCTAAAATCCTTGTCCTCTTTAAATCTGCATTTGCCATCAATTCAAAAATTAATTACACATAATAACTGCTTTGTACTATCTTTACTAACTATTATATAAAGATAATTTATTTTTTTGAATTTTTGAAAAAACTAGTCAACAATGGGTATAAATATACAGTCAGATATCTCTTTAAAAAAATATAACACATTCGGCATTACTGAAGTTGCTTCACATTTCATTGAAATAACAGAACCCACTCAGTTATTAAGCGCTTATGAAGCCGGAATATTTGAAAAAGATTTCTTGACATTGGGAAGTGGAAGCAATATTTTATTTACCCAACCATACGCAGGTTATATCATTAAAATCAACATTAAGGGGATTACAGCAAAACCGCATCAGAACGACATTTTTATCACCGCTGCAGGTGGTGAAATATGGAATGAACTCGTTTGGTTCTGTGTCAATAACAATTATAGTGGTTTAGAAAACATGGCTCTAATTCCTGGAACAGTGGGCGCTTCTCCAGTTCAAAACATAGGCGCATACGGCACCGAGCTTATGGACATTTTTTACAGTTGTATTGCTTTCGACACATTAGAAGGAGTGTTTAGAATATTCTATAATGAAGATTGCAAATTTTCTTACCGGGATAGTATTTTCAAATCAGAACAAAAAGGACGATATATAATTACAGAGGTTACTTACAAAGTTAATTCTTCTCCATCAATAAATACCTCTTATGGAGCCATAAGTGCCGAACTAAAAAAAAGAAATATAAGTGATCCTACCATAAAAGATATTGCGGAAGTGGTATCCTTTATTCGAGTTGAAAAATTACCTGATCCAAGTACGGTAGGCAATGCCGGAAGCTTTTTTAAAAACCCGATTATTTCATTAAATAAATATCAGGGATTAAAAGAACTCTATCCAGATATAGTCAGTTACAACATGCCCGATGGTGGTGTAAAGTTAGCTGCAGGCTGGTTAATAGAGCAATGCGGATGGAAAGGGAAAGTGATCGGCCAGGCAGGTGTATGGAAAAATCAAGCACTTGTACTAATAAATGTACAATCTGCAAGCGGAACTGAAATTTTTGAATTATCGTCTAAAATAATAAACGATGTTGATCAAAAATTCAATGTAAAGTTAGAACGTGAAGTAAATATTTTTTGATTTTTAATAAAAAAATATTTTAAAAATAGCTTTATAAAAATGGTCATTTAAAGCTTCTGGCTAGGCGTTTTACACAAAATAACATTTCTATAGACGAAACTTCCTGTTAAATATTTATTAAATTTATATCAATTCTCAATAATTAGCATACTATTTGCGATTAGTCTACTGAACCGTATTAAAATCGCTGAGGAATCAACATTTCAATTTCTCACTCAGTGTTTTGTAAACCATTCATTTTAAAGTGAATAAAAATTCAGTGATATGACTAAGTATGAATTCAACTCGTTAGTGGTAGAGCAGTCAGACTCTCTAAAACACTATGCAAAGAAGTTTACAAATGATAACGAAGATGCTAACGATTTAGTGCAGGACACTCTGCTTAAGGCTGTTACATATTTCAACAACTTCAGAGAAGGAACCAATCTTAAAGGATGGTTATATACTATTATGAAAAATACATTCATTAACAATTACCGCAGAATTGTTAAAACGAATTCTTTCATAACAAAAGAAGAAGAAATTTCAAATGCAAACTTGATCTTATCAGCATCAAAAAATCAAGGTGAAAACAAATTTGTCATGGAAGACATCCATGATGCGCTTTCAAAATTATCGGAAGACTACTACGTTCCATTCAGCATGTATTTCGAAGGCTATAAATACCATGAAATTTCAGAATATTTAGCAATCCCAATTGGTACTGTAAAAACCCGGATACATATCGCCCGCAAAGTAATGAAGAAATCATTATCCACATATAAACTTATCGACTAAGTTTTTTATAACTTCGTCCTATGGACAATCATGAGGAGTTAACGGTATATTCTAAATCAAAACTTGCTTTACGAAATGGGCAAGATAAGCCTGAAATATGGGTTGCTTTTCAGGGCATTATATATGATGTTACAGAAAGTCGATTATGGAGGTCCGGAAAACATTACGAACATTGGGCAGGTCAAGACCTAACTGAGGAGCTTTCAGAAGCTCCTCACTCAGATCAAGTATTTAAAAAATTTCCTATAATAGGAAAGATCGGATAATTAGATATCAAATTTAGATAAAGCAACAAAGGCTTTTAATCGAGCTTCAATCTCGTCTTGCGTTAACGTTTGCAAACGCTCCGTACCGAATTTCTCAACACAGAATGATGCTAACGCCGATCCATAGATAACCGCATTTTTCATATTGGTAAAGTTAATCGTTTTTACCTTCGCCAGATATCCTATAAAGCCACCAGCAAATGCATCACCAGCACCTGTTGGATCGAATACTTCTGCCAGTGGTAATGCTGGTGCAGAGAAAATTTGTCCTTCACCAAACAATAATGCACCATGCTCACCTTTTTTAATAATCAAATATTTAGGTCCCATCTCAAGAATAGTTGCGGCAGCTTTCACCAACGAATATTCACCAGATAATTGACGCGCTTCACCATCGTTGATTGTCAAAACATCAACATGCTTCAACACCGCTTTCAAATCATCCATCGCGATATCCATCCAGAAGTTCATGGTATCCAAAACAACCAATTTAGGTTTGTTCTTTAAACGATTTAAAGTAGTCATCTGAATCTGAGGAGTAGCATTGCCTAATAGCAAGAACTCACAATCCTGGTAGCTCTCAGGAATAATCGGATCAAAGTCAGCTAATACATTCAATTCTGTAGTGATTGTATCACGGCTATTCATATCATTATGATACTTACCTGCCCAGAAAAATGATTTTCCACCTTCAATAATCTGAATCCCCTCTACATTTACACCTTTACTCGTAATGATATGTAAGTTATCATCACCAAAATCTTCACCGATTACACCTACTAATTTCACCTGGTCATATAAAAAAGACGCAGAAAGAGCTGCAAAAGTACCTGCTCCGCCAACAATTTTATCTGTTTTACCAAAAGGCGTTTCGATAGCGTCGAATGCTACCGTGCCCATTACTACTAAACTCATAGTATATAAATAAATAACTGTAAACAAAAAAAACCGGCTATAAAGCCGGTTTCACCTAACGCTCCTGAAGCTGGGCTCGAACCAGCGACCCTCTGATTAACAGTCAGATGCTCTAACCAGCTGAGCTATTCAGGAATCTTCATAAGAAAGATGACTATATATCTTTCTCTTTTGATGCCACAAAAATAGCTAAATCCAACGTATTTCCAAATCTTTTTTAAAGATTTTTTACTTTTTTTTCATCTAAATATTCATCATATTTAGATTATCAAATTGTAGCGATTGAAAACAAGGCAATTACATAGCTTAACCATCACTATAAATTTCTTACATAACCGATTTTCATGAATAAACCACTTTTAAAAACAATCACATTGCTTTTATTTGCTCCTATGCTGTTCAGCTGCAGTAAAAAAAATCTAGAGGAAGAAAAGCCAAAGGAGAATATTGTAGAACCAGAACCTGAAAAAAAAGTCAGTCGCGTAGATCGATTAGCTGACTCACTATTCTACTATGCACAGGACATTTATTTCTGGAACGACCAATTACCCACGTATGAAGTATTTAATCCGAGACAATTTAGCAAAGGAAGCGTCGAATTCAATAGCTTGAATAAAGTACTATTCAATATTACTAGATATGGTACAAACCCTGCTACTGGAAAACCCTATGAATACAATGAAATCGATAATAACGATACAAAATACAGTTACATCGACAAAGAAAGCTACGATGGAAGTAAATCATTCATTAAAAAAAATGAATTGTCAAACCTCGATTTAGAAGGAAATGGAGACGATTTAGGTCTGAAGATAGGTCTATACGGGGTCGAGCAGAATTACAAGATCCTAGTTCAATTGACTTATCCTGGATCACCAGCTGCAATTTCGGGATTACAACGTGGAGATATCATCACCGAAATCAATGGAGTTAAGTATGGCACCAATTTCAATCATGAAGTACCCTCCTTAAGCAACGCGCTTTTTGAAAGCCAATCTGCAATTATTAAAGGAAAAAAAAGTAGCGGTACCCCATTTGAGATAACTTTGAACAAAATAAAATATCAAACAAAATCAGTCATTAAAGACAGCATATATTTAGATAAAACAAAAAAGGTTGGCTATTTTGTTTTCAATTCCTTCTCCAAACTAAGCCACACCCAAGCCGATTTAACGGCAACCTTTAATAAATTTCAGCACGCCGGTATTACAGATCTCATAATTGATTTGCGCTACAACGGAGGTGGGTATATCAATACTGCCGAATTTCTTGCCAATAAAATAGCTCCCAATTCATTAAATGGGAAAGTTATGTTTACTGAAAACTTCAACAGCACCATGCAAAACAATAAAACAAAATATTTAAAGAACTTGAGCCTTGAAACGACAAACAGTAAGGGCGAGAAAGTTAAGGTCAGATACACCGATTTAGATTACAGTATTTCGGGGAATACATTCAAATTCAACCCTACAGGTAATATAAATATCAATACCCTTGTATTTATTGTAACAGAAAATACAGCCTCAGCAAGTGAGTTATTGATCAATATATTTAAACCACATCTAACCGTAAAAATCGTGGGAGCAAAAACCTATGGAAAACCAATTGGTTTTTTCCCCTTGACAATCGGCGGTTATGATGTCTATTTCAGTATGTTTGAATCACGAAATGCATCAAATGAAAGCGATTATTATAACGGTATATCCGTTAACAAATCAAGTAACGATGACGCCTACTACCCTTTCGGCAATTTAAATGAACAATCGTTTAAAGCCGCATATGATTACATCGTAACAGGAAACTTTTCGAATAGTACATCTATGCTCTCCGGTAAAGCATCGGGTTCAAACCAACTTCAAAAATTAAAAGCGCTCTCTCCTCCTCAATTTAAAGGAATGATTGAAAACAGAATCAAATCACACTAAACGCAAAAAGCCTTTCCAAACTGGAAAGGCTTTCATTTGCTCCTGAAGCTGGGCTCGAACCAGCGACCCTCTGATTAACAGTCAGATGCTCTAACCAGCTGAGCTATTCAGGAATCATTCAAGAGTATATTACTATAGCTCTTTGGTTATTTAAGAATTTGCATTCTTATCTCTTAAATACATTCAATCTAGACTTTCGATTGAATCACGATTTTACTATCTAAAATCGTTTTGCTCCTGAAGCTGGGCTCGAACCAGCGACCCTCTGATTAACAGTCAGATGCTCTAACCAGCTGAGCTATTCAGGAATCCGGTTAATTTTCCGAAGCGTCATTTCCGTTTCGGTGATGCAATTATCGGAAGATTATTGCAATCTTACAAATCTTTTAAAAACATTTTTTGCAACTCCCTCGCTTCCAACAAGAATAATTTTCATCTCATTTAGATCAAAACACCCTTCAAGAGTAAAACAGCAAATGTGAAGTAAATTAATAGGCCGGTCACATCAACCAAAGTCGATACAAATGGAGCTGAAGAGCTAGCAGGATCAGCACCAAGCTTTCTTAAAATAAAAGGAAGCATAGATCCCATTAAGGATCCCCACAGCACTACTCCTACTAAAGAAAAGCCAACCACAAGCCCCACTAAAACCCAATGTTCACCATAAGCATCAGAAAACCCCTGAAAAGTCATAATTCTGATGAAACCTAAAATACCTAATATTAAACCAAGCAGAAAACCAGAAACGATCTCCCTCTTCATAACACGCCACCAGTCCCCTATCGTAATCTCTCCCAATGCCATGGCTTGAATGATCAAGGTAGATGCTTGTGAGCCACTGTTACCACCGCTCGATATGATCAGTGGCATCAATGCGAAGAGCATGATAGCACTCGCCAATTGATGTTCAAAATGCTCAATGACTGTCGCAGTTAACAGTTGACCGAAAAATAAGACCACTAACCACCCAGAACGTTTTTTAACTAAATTAACGATCGACACATCCAGATATGGTTCATCTAAAGCTTCAGTTCCCCCAAATCGTTGCATATCCTCCGTATACTCTTCATTTGCCACCCAAAGAATATCATCGATCGTAACAATACCTAACATTATTCCCTGCTCATCAACAACAGGTAAAGCAACTCGATTATTCATCCGGAAAATATTCACAGCCTCTTCTTGTGGGTCATTCGCATGTAGAGAAATAAGCCTATTGTCAATAAGATCACCAACAACAACATTTGGATCTGCCATTAATACATCTTTAATACGAATATCGTCTATTAATTTACCTGCGGCATCAATGACATATAAGACATCAATTGTTTCCGAATTTTTACCATAACGGCGAATATGCTCAAGAATTCGGATGATATTCCAATGTGGTTTTACAGTGATATAGTCTGGGGTCATCAGACGCCCCACACTATCTTCAGGATAACCTAATAAAGAAAGAGCTTCTTTACGATCCTGAGGTGGCAGTAAAATAATCAATTGTTTTACGACATCACCATCCTTCAGTTCACTGAAAAATGATGTCCGGTCATCCGGAGGCATTTCATTAATTAATTCACTAATTTTTGCACCTGAAAGCTTCTTAAAAATACGCTCTTGCGTAGGGAAATCTAAAATACGAAATACATTAACCGCACGGTTCAAATTTAATGTTTCGATGAATATGTGGCCATATTCGGGTAGCTCATCGATCAACGCCTCTACATCCGAAATATTTAGCTCATTTAAATATGCTTGTAACCCCTCATTATCCTTCGACTCAATGAACTGTTCGATTTGTTCTACCTGCATTTCCAATTCTTCCATAATTCCCTTTCTTTACTAATATGCTACATCGGTGTATTTAAAATTTTATGCAAAAATCGTCTTTTTAAAAATAATATAAGAATTTATTTATTACCTATTGAAAATAGAAATTTTCAATAGGTAATAGAACAATAAAAAACATATTCTAATGCAGTATTAGATCATAAAATAAAGATCGTGATCATAATCGATACACCTAATCTATAGAAAAATAAATGATAGTGTCTCCAACAATAATTTACAAAAACAACTTATTGAAAAACAGTCATTTATAAAAAGTTAGATCTTATTTTTCTTAAATCCAATTCATAAAATCTCCAAATAAGACAATCTAAATCAAAGAAAATAACAACAACACTAACTATCAATTCATTACAACATAAAGAACAAGTAACTCAGTAAATTGAAATAAAAAACCTATATTTAATTTGCAAATTATTGAATACATTTAAACGAATTACAAAACATAAACACCTAACGATCAAGCTATATAGTTATTCGAAAGTTAAGAAACAACCATCGATCTAAAATAATTAGCAACAGCAACTTAAGTACATGAAAATCTACCTACTCTCCTTCATACTATCGATTTTAACTTTTCATAAAGGTATTTGCCAAATATTTGAAGACAGTCAGGCACCTCCATCGCAAAAATGGCATCATATTGACACTAAAGAATTTAAACTGATCTTTCCGGTCGAAATGAAAAAAAAGGCTTCAACGCTTGCCAGTCAAATTACACAGCATTTAAAAACAAATCATAAAGACTTACAAGTAAAACCGCGTAAAATTTCTTTAATTCTTCAAAACACCGAACTTCGTCCTAATGGTTTTGTCCAACTCGCTCCACGCAAATCGGAGCTGTACAGCAGTCCAACCCCTGAGCCAGATAATCAGGAATGGCTCTCCAATCTAGCATTGCACGAACTTAGACACGTTGCTCAATTTGATAAATTGACCGGAAAATTAAAGGCACCGTTCTTAGAACAGCTTGCCCTTGCTATATACGGTATAACGTTGCCTTCCTGGTATTTTGAAGGTGATGCAGTCTGGGCAGAAACATTTTATTCCAAAGGAGGAAGAGGTCGACTCCCCTCTTTTGAAATGACGCTAAAAGCTAATGAAAGAACTGATAAAAAATATAAATTCGAGAAATATTTATTAGGTTCTTATCGTGATAAAATACCGAGCTATTATACCATTGGTTATTTCATGACCAATTATTTAAAACAAAACGTAAAGGAGAACTTTGAACCCGAACTGTATCAAAACATCAACAAAAATATATTGATGCCCTACAATTTTAGTCGGTCGCTAAAAAAAACAACTGGATTTAATAATACGAGTCTATTTGCACATACGATGGATGATCTGAATATTAAATGGAAAAAAGAAGAACATGAAAGACCAACGATATCCTACCCGATAATTGAACCAACATCCAGTAAAAACTACCAGGATTGGTTATTGCCTAAAAACAATCACGACAATAGCACCCTATCTATTTTACAGACCCCAGAAAAAACAGCTGAAATCGTTAAAATAGATAACAACAATAAAATAGAATCATTGTTAAAATTGGGAAATCAGATCGTCCCAAACTATGATTTCAGAAATAATATGATTGTATGGGATGAAGTTAAAAGAGATATCCGATACACCAAAAGATCCTACAATGTAATTAACCTTTACCATTTAGAAACAAAAAAGCGAGAGCAGATTAGTTTTAAAAGTCGCTATTTCTATCCCATACTACACCCATCCAAAGCAGAAATACTGACAATTGAAGTGGATTTAAGTAATCAGACAGCAATTCTATTGCTCGATATTAAAACCAAAAAAATATTAAAAAGAATTCCGATAGCATCCGATATTTATCTTCAACAGCCTTCATTTAATGAAGAGGGCTCAAAAATAGTAGCTATTGCTATTTCAAACAAAGGCACAAACTTAGTAGAAATCGAATTAGAATCCTCCCAAATTACTTTTCTTCAGGACTGGAGCAATGAACAATTTGAAAGACCGCAATACATAAACGATCACCTTTTTCTGTTTAAAGCACAATATTCAGGTATCGATAATTTATATCAATATAATAAACTATCAAAAGCATTAACGAAGCTTACAAATACCACTTTCGGAGCTTTCAACCCCTCTTATGATGTCAATAAAAAAGAAATTCTCTTTAATAATTACCAGTACAATGGATATAAAATATCCAAAATAACATTTAATGACGCCGATACAGTTCTTAAGAACCCATATAGCGTAAAAATTATTAGTAACAATTTAAAAAACAAAATTGATAGCATCACAGAAAGTGTTTCAGATTACAATGTAAGTCCTTATAAAGGCCTATCTAGAACATTTAATTTTCACAGCCTTTCTCTTAGCAACACCAATTTCGAAAGCTTAGACAACTTCAAACCAGGTGTATTTTGGCTTTCCAACAATATTCTAAATACAACACAATTTGTACTCGGTTACGAATACGATACCGATATTAAAAAATCTATTTACTCTGCAACCTTAAATTACAATAAATATTTTCCCAAATTCACACTTAAATATGAAAACAAAGGACAGATAGGAACAGCAAAAATCAATAGTAAATCTGATAGCACGATCAATTTCGATTGGAGAGAGCATGATATAAGTGGTCAGATCTCCATTCCATTGGCTTACTATAAAAGCAATTATGTCTATAGCTTAGGTTTCAATTTTGCGACATCATACCTTCAACGATACAACACAAGTATTAAAAACCTTAAAAACTTCGACTCAAAGGTATTGTTCCCCTTAACTTATCAAATTTATTGGAATAGAAACGCCATGATGTCAAAAATGGATATCACACCTCGATGGGGACAAAACTTTAGTATGACTTATCGCCACCTTCCATTCGAAGATCAAGAAGGAAATCTTTTCTCCATTCGAAGTGGATTCTATATTCCTGGATTTGTCAGTAATCATGGATTTCAAATTAGATTTGGTTATCAAAAAGCATCAGGCCGTTATCAATACAGCAACGATATACCAACAATTAGCGGCTACGGGTACTATAAGTACGAGAAAATTAAAAACACCTTATTACTAAACTACAGATTCCCGATCAGCTATCCAGATTGGGCAGTTGGAGGCATAACGTACATCAAACGAATTAAGGGAGGGATATTTGCCGACTATCAAAATATCCATCACCAGTCCGACATGAGTCCAAAAACTTTCGGTCTTTCTGTGTCAGCAGATTTTAATGCTTTCAGATACCCATTACCCAATTTTGAAGCCGCTCTTAAACTCACTTATATCAACGATGTTACCGCTACACAAAGAGTTGTACCAACCGTTAGTTTAAATTATACCTACTAAAATCTTAAAACAGGAAAAGGCATCTAACGATGCCTTTTCCTGTTTTATATTTCAAAGTTATTACCCTTCGATAGCCTTTACTCCAGGTAAAACTTTACCTTCCATATATTCTAACAAAGCACCGCCACCAGTGGATACATAACTTACCTGTTCAGTCATGCCAAATTTAGAAACTGCAGCTGCAGAATCACCACCACCGATCAATGAAAATGCACCTTTTTCAGTTGCATTGACCACCGCATCGGCAACAGCTTTTGTACCTTTAGCAAAGGTATCAAATTCAAAAACCCCCATAGGACCATTCCAAAGAATAGTTTTAGACGATTCAATTATTTTTGCAAACGCTTCTCCAGATTCTTTACCAATATCCAATCCTTCCAATTCCGCAGGGATCTGATCATTTGGTCCATCATAAACAGTTGCATCATTTGAAAATTTATCCGCAATTTGAGCATCAGTCGGTAATACCAGGTTAACGCCTTTTGCCGCTGCTTTCTTAACCAATTCCGTTGCCAAGTCCAACTTATCTAACTCAACTAATGACTTACCGATCTCTCCACCACGAGCTTTAATAAAAGTATAAGCCATACCTCCGCCTATAATCAGGTTATCAACACGATCCAATAAAGCTTCGATTAATTCTAATTTATCAGAAACCTTCGCCCCTCCCATGATAGCAGTAAATGGACGTTCAGCCTTATTCAACACTTTTTCTGCATTACCAATTTCTGCAGCCATTAAATACCCAAAATATTTCGCATCAGGGAAAAATTGAGCAATAACAGCAGTAGAAGCATGAGCACGGTGAGCTGTACCAAAAGCATCATTAACATACACATCACCCAATTTTGATAATTTCTCTGCAAATGCAACATCACCTTTTTCTTCCTCTTTGTAAAAACGAAGATTCTCCAAAAGTAAAACTTGACCTGGTTTCAAATTTTTTGCTTTTTCAACCGCATCTTCACCAATACAATCTGCAGCAAACTGAACACCAACCCCTAACACTCCAGATAAATGTGAAACAATGTGCTTTAGTGAATATTTATCTGTAGGCCCATCTTTTGGTCTACCTAAGTGTGACATCAAGATAACAGATCCACCATCATTTAATATTTTTTTAATCGTGGGTGTCGCACCTTGAATTCTATTATCATCTGTAATATTAAAATTGTCATCCAAAGGAACATTAAAATCTACACGTATTAGCGCTTTTTTGTCAGCGAAGTTTAAGTTGTCAACTGTTTTCATCTCTATTATTTATTATGAAGTATTTACCCACCTATTCAAATGGACAGCTAAATATAAAAAAAGCCTTTTACTATCCGAATAATAAAAGGCTTTTTTTGATAAAATGAAAAATAATTAATGTATTTCAATCGAATACGGCAATTTCGCCATAATACCAGATTGTCCAGAAACTTTTTTGATCACATCAAAGTAATTATAGAATTCTCCCATTTGCTGTTGTGCCATCCATATTTGAACCTTTTCCTTAGACGAATTTAAAAAAGTTGAAATTGCATCCTCTTTGGCAGGATATTGCTTAACTGCATATTGACCTATTTTTGCTTTCTTTGCCGCTGCTTTAATAGCATCATCAATACCACCTATACGATCTACCAATCCAATCTCTACAGCCTGTTTACCAGTCCACACACGGCCTTGACCAATAGTATCAACCTGAGCAACCGTTATTTTACGACCATCAGACACACGCTTCATAAACGTTTGATAAACACGATTAACCTCCATCTGGATGATATCGCGTTCTTCAGCAGTTAAAGGACGATCCGGAACCATACCTAAATCAGAGAATTTACCAGTTTTCACACCATCAAAATGAACACCTATTTTATTATTCAATAAATTCTTAAAATTTGGAATAACCCCAAACACCCCGATTGAACCTGTAATCGTATTATTCTCAGCAAAGATTGAATCTGCTGCCGCCGAAATATAGTAACCGCCCGAAGCCGCATAATCCCCCATAGAAACTATGATCGGTTTTACTTGCTTTGTCAACTCAACCTCTCTCCATATAACATCAGATGCTAAAGCAGAACCTCCAGGAGAATTAACACGGAAAACAACTGCTTTCACATTATCATCTTGTCTTAACAAACGTAGCTCACGTGAAATTTTATCGGATCCAATCTCACCTTTAGTCCCCTCTCCTCCTACAATAGCACCTTCAGCATACAAAACAGCAACCTGATTAGATTCAGAACCACTCGGCATCTTCGATTTATAGTCAATTAGGGATACAACAGAGAGATCATCTTTTGTTGCTACGTTCAATCTTTTCTTTAATTCTAAAATCAGCTCATCTTTATACAATTTAGCATCAGCCAATTTATACCTTACAGCATCATCAGCGTTACGAACCAAATAATTTGTCGCTATACTCCTTAATGAGTCGGCAGACATTTTTCTTGAAGTTGAAATTTCCTGAATAAATGAATCATAGATACTTCCCAAATAAGAATTAACCTGTAAACGGTTCGCCTCACTCATTTGGTTTAAGAAATAAGGTTCAACAGCACTCTTAAAAGTTCCCACTTTTACAACCTGCATATCCACACCAAATTTATCAAAAGCATCTTTCATAAACATGGTGGAGCTTGCCAATCCTTTAAAATCAACAGTTCCTTCTGGATTCACATACACCTTATCTGCAACACTAGCGACATAATAAGCTTTTTGAGAATAACCTTCGTTGTAAGCCACAATAAATTTACCCGATGACTTAAAGTCTACCAAAGCATCTCTAATCTCTTTAAGACTAGCAAATCCAGTAGCAATTGTACTTGCATCCATAAAGATCCCTTTAATCTTACTATCTTCTTTAGCTGTTCTTATTCTCAACAGAATATCATCAAGACCAAGATTTTTCAAATTATAACCAGGAATATCCAAGGAACCAAAAGGATTATCTATGGAACGTTCTGTAATCTCATGATTAAAAGAAAGATACAATATTGAATTATCCTTAACCATAACTTCTTTTTCCGAAGATGCAGAAGTTACTAACGCGCCGATAATACCTAACATTATAATAAATAAAACTACCGATGATATCACAATTCCCGTGACAGTAGCAAGTACATACTTAAAAAATGATTTCATAAAATGAATAATCTAAAGTTCAATTGATTTATTAGTTGCCAATTTAGTACAAATGTTACAAATAAATTTTTAAATCTTTCATTTAATTAACTAAAATTCTATATTTATAAGGTGAAAAGCATCTACATTTTATTAGGAGCAAACCTGGGTGATCGTTTAATGCAATTAAACAGCGCATTAAGCGCTCTGGAGGATTCCTTGGGCAACATTGCAAAAGTTTCAGCTATTGTCGAAACCGAAGCATGGGGGGTAGAAGATCAACCCAGTTTCTTAAACCAAGTAATTGAAGTCAAAACATTTCTTAACCCAATAGAGGCGCTTGAAATCTGTCAAAGTATAGAAAATCAATTAGGGAGAGTTCGTTCAGAAAAATGGGGAGCACGTGTGATCGATATTGACATTTTATATTACGAAAATGAGCAGATTAACTTGCCTAACCTCCAAATTCCACATCCATATATACAGGATCGTAAATTTACACTAATTCCATTAGTCCAGATCGCTCCAGAATATATACACCCGATTTTAAAAAAGAGTAATAAGGAACTCCTAGCAATATGCACAGATCCCTTAGACGTAAACATCTACAAAAAAAATGTATAAACACATAAAACCAGATATTATCAAGCAAAGTATGTTTAATAATGAGGACATGATAAAAGAGTTTATCGCCCTTTACCGAACACAAACTCCTTTAGATTTTGAAAAATTAACAGCAGCAATAACAGCGAAAGACTATCAAGAGATTAATAATGCGGCACACCATATCAAACCTACTATGGAATACATTGGAGCACCACATTTAAAAGAGCAACTGCAGCTCATAGAATCATTAGCAAAAGAAACCGCTGACATCAATCACATTGAATCGGAATGCTCCCTATTAAAAATACAATTCGATGAATTATTTACAGAATTAGAGCAGTATGAAAAATCGATTTAATCTTTATTTCAAACGTTGAAAATGTAACAGTGAAAGCAAGATATAGCTTAATAAAATAATTGGCAATGCCACGAATTGCAAAACAGCAAATAAGACAACCGCTAAAATCACAAAAATAAATTTATATTTATTTTCAGACCAAGCCAATGACGATAGCTTCATAGAGAACAATCTAATCTCACTAACCAATAAAAAACTTGTTAGTGCAGTGCTGATCAAGAGAAAGTAGGGATTTAATATAATATCTGGATATTTTTCAGCAATAAAAGGCAGTGATAAGACATAAAAAGTATTCATAGGTGTATTTAACCCTATAAAATCAGTCGTTTGGCGTTCATCCAGATTAAATTTTGCCAATCGAAGCGCTGAAAACACGGTTACCACAAAACCTAAATAAGCAAACAAGGGTTGCTCAATAAAAACCTCAGACAATAACATATAAAGGATAGCACCTGGCAAGAAACCAAAACTAACCATATCAGCCAGTGAATCTAATTCCTTACCGATGTTGGATTTGACATGTAAAAGCCGTGCTACCATACCATCGAAGAAATCAAATATACCAGAAGCCAATACACAATAAGCTGTTGTCATATAATCACCTTTAAGTGCCATTAACACCCCGATACATCCACTAAATAGATTCAAACAGGTTATGGTATTAGGAATATGTTTTTTCATATTTTCAATATAAATAAAAAGCCATCATTTTTTATAAATGATGGCTAAATTATTAAAATCAAATGGAATTACCCATTCATGCTAATCAAAAACTCTTCATTAGACTTAGTACCACGCATTTGCGCTAATAAAAACTCCATTGCCTCATTAGAATTCATATCCGCCAAGTGATTACGTAATATCCAAAGACGACGAATCGATTCTTTATCCATTAATAAATCATCACGACGCGTACTTGAAGCTGTCAAATCGATAGCAGGGAAAATACGTTTGTTCGCCAATTTACGATCCAACTGTAACTCCATGTTACCAGTACCTTTAAACTCTTCAAAAATAACCTCATCCATTTTAGAACCAGTCTCTGTAAGAGCTGTTGCTAAAATAGTTAAAGAACCTCCGTGCTCGATATTACGGGCAGCACCGAAGAAACGTTTTGGTTTATGTAAAGCATTTGCATCCACACCACCTGATAATATTTTACCAGATGCAGGGGCAACTGTATTATAAGCACGAGCCAAACGTGTAATTGAATCTAGCAAGATCACGACATCATGACCACACTCGACCATACGTTTTGCTTTCTCTAAAACAATATTTGCGATTTTTACATGACGCTCTGCAGGTTCATCAAAAGTAGATGAAACCACTTCAGCACGTACACTTCTTGCCATATCTGTCACCTCCTCAGGTCTCTCATCGATTAATAAGATAATCAAATAAACTTCAGGATGGTTTTTAGCGATAGCATTTGCAACCTCTTTCAACAAATTGGTTTTACCTGTTTTAGGTTGAGCTACAATAAGACCACGTTGTCCTTTACCTATAGGAGTGAACAAATCCATGATACGAGTCGAATAGTTGCTTGTACCCAAATCCAAATTCAAACGTTCATTAGGGAATAATGGTGTTAAGAAATCAAAAGGAACTCGGTCACGAATTTCAGCAGGATTTTGACCATTGATCGCTTCTACACGTACCAATGGAAAATATTTCTCACCTTCTTTTGGAGGTCTAATGCTACCTCTGACTGTATCACCAGTTTTCAAACCAAATAATTTGATTTGCGACTGAGAAACGTAAATATCATCTGGAGATGTAAGATAATTATAGTCAGAAGAACGTAAAAAACCATATCCATCAGGCATAATTTCCAACACACCTTCATTGACAATAACATTGTCAAAATCTGCATTTGATGAAGCTGTTTCTACTTTTGGAGGTGCTGACTTAATTGCGGGAGCTGCTTTTATATTTTCTTCAGATTCTGAGATTGCTACTTCGCTAGCTGAATCTGTTTCTTCATTTTCTTTTTTACGGATAGTAACCGGCTCAGACGCTTTTGCGGTTCTTATTCTTTTTCGAGGTCTCTCCGTTGACTCATCATGATTTTCTTCCTTTTTTTCAGAAGTATTTTCGGACTCATCACCAGTGCTGATTATTTTTTCAATTAACTCTTGCTTTCTAAGCTTATCAGCGTCACCGATACCTATTAATTTTGCAATTTCGCGTAATTCAGACACGAGTTTTGCATTTAATTCATTAATATCCATTAAATTTTTATTATGATATATTAGGATTTTATTTTAAAATGAAATTTATTACACTCCATTAATCATTTTGATTAACAAACAAAGGGATTTAAGAACTAAGTGATTTCTTCTATACCTGAAGCGGAATAAATTATGAGAACCTGCACAAAGAAAAAAAACAAATCTGACAATTCAAAATTATTTGTAAAAAAAAACATACTTATAACAAATCATATCTTGTTAAAACGTTTTACTAAAAAATCAAACGTAGTTATTAACAACAATATTATATTTAAATATGATATATTTTTTTGTAAGTTAGCGGTGCAAAAAAAACAAAGCAAACGATTTAGATGGAAAATAAACTCATTAAAACAAATTATCCCGCCTTATATACATTAATAATTGTATTTTTCTTTTGGGGTTTTATTGCAGCAGGAAATAGCGTATTTATTCCCTTTTGTAAAAACTACTTTCACTTAGACCAATTTCAGTCACAATTGATTGATTTTGCATTTTACACCGCTTATTATCTTGGTGCATTATTACTTTTTATTTTCAGCACATTTTCAGGAAAAGATTTAGTTGGTAAATGGGGCTATAAAAAAAGTATTGTCTATGGTCTATTATTCTCAGCATTAGGTGCCGGAGCAATGATCGTGGCAGTAGAAGTAAATGTATACATCGGTATGTTACTTGGACTTTTCACTGTTGCCTTAGGTTTTTCATTACAACAGACCGCTGCAAATCCATTTGCAGTTTTATTAGGAGATCCCAAAACTGGTGCTTCACGTGTCAATTTAGGCGGTGGTATCAATTCTTTCGGAACAACAATAGGACCGTTAGTTATCGGTTTTGCGTTATTCGGAACATTTGAGAAAATATCCGATTCCGAAATTGCTAATTTACCTTTAGACAAAGTCGTTTTCCTATATATAGGTGTTGGTTTATTGTTCCTACTAGCAGCAAGTTTGTTTTACTTCAGTAAAAAGGTGCCTGCAGGAATAAGCAATGAACCCATGGAAAAAGCTAATAAAGCCCTTAATACTTTGGTTATCATGACCATCTTGCTTTTTGCCATGTTCGCTCCTGTATTTTTAAGTTACAAAAGTGAAGTAGCAATTCAGGTAGATCAATTACAGGCGCAATTAAAATCTTTAGTTGATCCAGCAAGTATTGAGCAATTAAAACTTCAGATTAAAGAGATTGCTCACCCCCTTGAAATACAACGTATGCTGTGGTTAGCAGGTGCACTGATTGTTGTTGTTGGTGGATTGATTTTTGCAAATGTAAAAGCGCAGAAAAACCCAGAAGGATGGGGAGCAATGAGATACCCTCAATTAGTATTGGGTATGATTGCCCTATTTTTATACGTTGGAGTTGAAGTAGCCATAGGAAGTAACTTAGGTGAACTACTTACATTAAAAGAATTTGGAAGCCTACAATCATCGCAAATTACGCCTTACGTTTCTATGTATTGGGGTAGTATGATGATTGGTCGTTGGGCTGGAGCGATTACAGCGTTTAACCTAACTAAAACAACTAAAAACATATTACTTATCATTGTTCCACTTGTCGCATTTTCTATTATTATAGGCGTTAATGCAATGGCGGGCTTTGAAATGTCACACCTATACTATTATGTTGTTTGTATACTTATACAAATCGGAGCATTTTACCTAAGTAAAGAAAAACCTGCTAGAACATTAATCGTTTTCGGTCTATTCGGAATTATCGCTATGACTGTTGGTTTATTATCTTCAGGTACAGTAGCTATTTACTCTTTCTTAGCAGGAGGATTAGCTTGTTCCATCATGTGGTCATCAATCTTCAGCCTTTCAATCGTAGGACTTGGAAAATATACAGCACAAGGATCAGCATTCTTAGTCATGATGATCTTAGGTGGTGGTGTTATTCCCCCTATCCAAGGAAAATTAGCTGATATCATAGGTATCCACAACTCTTACCTACTTCCATTGTTAGGTTTTGCCTACATTGTATTCTTTGCAATAGCAGTAAAATCAGTACTCAAAAAACAAGGAATTAATATTGATGATGTCGAAGCAGAGGGATCACATTAAGCTTATTGATAAAGCTAACTAATTGTAAAAAATACACTATTAAATCAATTTAATAGCATCTTAAAAAAAAGGCCTTAAATACAATTTTAAGGCCTTTTTTTTCAAATTGCTGTAAAGTAGATGAAATAATTTTTCATTTTAGTGCTTTGATCATACATAAATTATAAATAAAAAAATGTATTTTCGAAAATCGGATTCAAATGATCCAATTTTAAAACGAAAAAACTCAATTAAAACTACTCAATAATGATTATTATTGCTGACGGCGGGTCAACGAAAACAAACTGGTGTTTGTTGGATGATTCAAACAAAAAAATTTACTTCAATACAGAAGGGTATAACCCATATTTTGTAGATAGCGAATACATCGTTAACTCTTTAAGAAAAGGCTTACCAAATGATTTACCTTTTGATGAAATTAAAGAGGTTAACTATTACGGTGCAGGCGTTCATAATAAAGAAAAAGCAGAAATCGTTATTAAAGCTATCCAAGAAGTTTTCCAACAAGCTCAAGTTGAGGTTGGTCACGATTTATTAGCTGCCGCAAGAGCTTTATTAGGTACTGAATCAGGTTTTGCAGCCATTCTAGGAACGGGTACCAATTCTTGTATTTATGATGGAAATGACATTACCTATAACATCGACTCATGTGCTTACATCTTAGGTGATGAAGGTAGCGGAAGTTATATCGGTAAAAAATTATTAACAGATTACATCCGTGATTTAATGCCTCAAGATGTTCGTAAAGTATTTTACGACACTTACAAAATCACTCCAGATGAAATCATGGATACCGTTTACACAAAGCCATTAGCGAACCGTTTCTGCGCAAGTTTCAGCAAATTTGTTTACGACAACAATGTGAATATTGAATATACACGTGCTATTGTAGATGATGCTTTCGAAGCATTTTTCAAAAACTTAGTTAGTAAATATCCAAACTACCAAGAATATACATTCAACTGTATCGGTTCTGTAGGCTATAATTTCCGTAATGTTTTGGAGGAAAAAGCAGTACAGTACGGCATGAAAGTTGGCAAAATATTACGTTCCCCTATCGATGATTTAGTTCAATTCCACATCAATAGAGCGTCAAAATAGTTTCAAGCTATTTTAGTATTAAAAATATAAAGGGTGAAGATCGTATCTTCACCCTTTATATTTTTAATAATTTCATAACAAAGCATTTATATACAGATCATAATAAAATGCGTCTTTTGAAAAACGGAAGTTATGAAAAGAAATCTCGATATCGTAGTATTATCAGACATTCATCTCGGAACACATGGAAGTCACGCAAAAGAGTTACTCTATTATTTAGAGTCGATCGCACCAAAAATGCTGATTTTAAATGGCGATATAATCGATATTTGGCAATTCAAAAAAAGCTATTTCCCATCCGAGCATTTACATGTTATCAAAAAAATAATCGATCTCAGCGCCAATGGCACCGAAGTGCATTACATCACCGGTAATCATGATGAAATGCTCCGAAAATTTGCAGATTTAAAACTTGGCAATATCAAATTAACCAACAAGCTCTTACTATCCCTTAACAATAAGAAAGCATGGATATTCCATGGTGACGTATTTGATGCCTCCATTCATCATTCAAAATGGTTAGCAAAATTAGGCGGTTGGGGATACGATAAACTGATCCAATTAAACCATATTATCAATTGGATCTTGCTTAAAATGGGGCATGAGAAATATTCATTATCAAAAAAAATAAAAAACAGTGTTAAAAAAGCTGTCAAATACATTTCTGATTTTGAAGAAACAGCCACTGAACTAGCTATTGAAAAAAATTACGACTATGTGATCTGTGGACACATCCATCAACCACAAATCAAAGAAGTCATTACCCGGAAAGGAACAGTGACTTACATGAACTCAGGTGATTGGGTTGAAAACTTAAGCAGTTTAGAATATCATAACGGCGAATGGCGATTATTTCATTACGAAGATTATAAAGAATCCATTCTCAAAAACAAGCTGACAGAAACACCACTATTCACCTTAGAAGATCTAAAAAATCTGGTAACGATATAACAAATAAGGGGGATTTGCATCCCCCTTATTTGTTATAATTCAATTGATTCACCAATTGCTGGTAAGTATAATGTCTTACCATAATTTGCGAATTTTTCAGAAGCATTAACTTTATCAATGGTAATAGGAGGAAATGTATCGTAATGCACACCCACTATTTTATCACAATTAATAAATTCTGCCGCCTTTACCGCATCATCAACATCCATGGTATAATGTCCACCGATAGGTAAAAATGCCCAATCCAATTCAAGATCTGCCAAAAGCTTCATTTCCATTGTAAGCGCTGTATCTCCTGCAAAATAAATTTTCTTGTTACCAGAATGCAGAATGAAACCAACAGGAAATCCACCATATTGTCCGTCAGGAGTGCTATTTGTATGCATAGCATACACCATCTTCACAGTACCAAAAGAAGTCACAATAGTACCTCCTAAATTGAACTCAATTACTTTTTCATCCGGAACTCCTTGTTTCCTAACCCATGCTGCAGTCTCTACAATCGCTGCAACAGTTGCTTGGCTATTTTTTTGAATCTGTGCCATATCTGCCACGTGATCCTGATGACCGTGACTTAAAAAAATATATTCAGGTAATAGAGCATTAACGTCTACACCCTTTGCCAAGGGATTATAAGTGATAAAAGGATCCATTAATACCTCGTGTCCATCAAAATTGAACATAACACAAGATTGTCCGTAATATGTCGCTTTCATAAAACTATTGATTAAATAGGCCTCCTAAACCACCAAGCATATCCTGACTAGCAGCAGACATCTCAGATTGACTCACATTTTCAGCTTGGGTCATCGCTTTATTTAAAGCCACGACAAGCAATTCTTCCAGTTCCTCTTTATCCGCATTACTCAAGAAGATCGGATCAATTGTAATTTCTTTAATTTCTTTATTAGCAGTTGCAACTACTTTTATCAATCCACCTTCAGCTTCTCCAAAAACAGAAATATTATCTAATCTTTGTTTAATTTCTTGTGCTTTTTGTTGCGCTTGGAATAATTTATCAAACATAATATATGATCTAAATGAACAATTCTAAATATAATGCAATTTACACATTTGAATTCAAATCATAGATGACAAAATAACCTTTCAATTTAATTCGCAAATCAAATCATCATTTGTAAATTTGCATCATGCAAAGCAATCAAGAAATTTTAGTTGAAGCTATTCTGAATCAATATGAAGTAGACAAAACGCAGTTGCCAACGGATATTTTAGAGCAAATCTATACCCTATCCAGTAATTTGGTCACGAGTCATGATATTATAAATTATACAGAGTCTATTGGAAGACTATTAAATAAGGATGAAAAAACCGCAGAGCTTTTAGAAATTTTGGATGATGAAGTTCATATCATCATTCATAAATTGAAATTTATTGCAGCAAGCGATCGCCCTAAAGTAATTCTTTTAGATGGCCTCAACCCTGCCGTAATCAATACCAGTGACTATTTACAAGAGTGTATTAAAATAGCAGGTGGTATACCTACTTACACCATTTCGGAAGCAGATAAAGTTATTATTATCAATTCAGAAGAATTAACAATAGCACAAATTCCCGCACTATTATCTGACACAAACTGGTCTGATAGTAATGCCGTTAAGCTAAATCAAGTTTTTTTAATCAATAAGGAGGAATTTGGAAAAACTCCGGGAGCTGACTATTGCTTAGAATTAGAAACATTAGCGGAAATACTGCAGCCCAAATATTTTTTTTACGGCTTAGAGGGAAATACCTGGATACAGTTTCAATTACAATAAAAAAAGCTGACTTGAAGTCAGCTTTTTTTTTATGCAAATCTTTTACGAATCAATAAATACAGCTTTTCAACCGATTGTGGTTTTTCAACCCATCTATTTTTAACCGCATAATTCGTTTGCAGAAAAGCATCCGCTTCCGCATAATCGTTACATCTGTTCAATAATTCAACAGCTTCACTGTAAGCTAAACTATACCCATTAAAGAGATCCTTAATAAACAGCAGCTTATCATTCAAATTAATGATCGATTTGATATCTTTCACCTGACCCGAATTTCCTGAGGCATTGTTCATCTCATAAACCCGGTTTTGTACACCAGCTTTTTTCTGTTGTGAAATAATTTCATTTAACGTTAACGGTCTTGAAGGAGTCTCTTGCTCCACATCTGGACGAATCTCTTCTTCAATCAAAATTTGTTTTGATTCTTCAATAACTTCATTAACAACTAACTTCTCTTGTTCCACCGGATTAACGGCTACCTGTTGAGGCTTTGCCTCCTCTTTTTCATATGTTGGAGTTACACGATCTCGTGGTTTATCCTCTTGAGTAGTAGCAGACACAGGCTCAGAGATACTGTTGTCAAAAGTCACTTTCTCTACTTCAGGAATGACCTCCTCTTGAGTAAGTTCTTCTTTAGCAGGCTCTTCTTTCAAATTTAAATCTTCGACAGGGGCAACTTCGTTCTGTGGTGTATTCAAACTGATATCAGCTGTTTCATCTACCACCTCCGTTACCACATTAGGTTGTTCTTCTTTCTTTTCAGGAACACTTTGAAACAAATTGGAAGGAGGTGTAAAGTAGTTATTAAAAGAAACTTTCTCCTCTTCTATCCGGTCATGCACTACTTTTGGAGCCGCAGGTTCATCAGCTCTTTCAATTTTCTGAGCCATACCCAACAGATTCTGTGCTTTTAAAACACCAATCTGAGCGGCAATATATTGTGCGGTAGCTTCAAAAAGAGCTAAATCAGTTTTCTTATCTTCAAAGCCATCCTTTGAAAGCGCAAGATATTGCGCTTCCAACTCCTGCAATAAATCTCCTATTTTATCAAATAAATTTTGTTTCGTAACCATAAATTAATACATTTCATTGTTCGTAATTCCAGTAAAACACTAAATTTTACAAAAGGAATAAAACTTCATTTTCAACTTACTGATTTATACTTTATTGTTAAGTATTGTAGCTTTTATAGACTCAAATTTAATATTAAATTCTGATATTAGCAGGACTTAAGTAGTATTATTTTATTTAAAAAATCAGATTTAATACTGATTGAAAGTAATATTCAATTTATTGATTTTAATTCATTTAAATGCTTTTTTCTGAACATAATTTCACACAAAGGGGCCCAGCATACGGGAGTATCGAAGTGATATGCGGTTCGATGTTTTCCGGTAAGACCGAAGAACTCATCCGTAGACTAAAACGGGCACAATATGCTAAACTCCATGTCGAAATTTTCAAACCGGCAGTAGACAAAAGATATGATGACCGTTTAGTTGTTTCGCACGACAGCAACAGTATACCATCTACCCCTGTTGAACACTCCTCTTCTATTTTATTGCTAAGCAATGATACTCAGGTTGTCGGTATAGATGAAGCGCAATTTTTTGATGAAGGTTTGACAGAGGTATGTGTCAATTTGGCAAATAAAGGAATTCGTGTCATAGTTGCAGGTCTAGATATGGATTTTAAAGCACAACCTTTCGGCCCTATACCCCATATAATGGCAATTGCCGAACATGTAACAAAAGTACATGCCGTATGCATGCAATGCGGAGCGCCAGCAAATTACTCTTTCAGGACTTCTACAGATACAAAAACAGTGCTTTTGGGTGAAAAAGAAGCTTACGAAGCAAGATGCAGGAGATGTTACTATAATTTAACAAATTATTAACATTTACTTAATATATGATGGCATATTTTGGCATTACCTTTGTATAACTATAATAACAAGATAATAACAGCTAGTAATAGCTACAAAATACTTTTCATAATTTAGGTTTATAATTGGTTAGTTAAAGTCCACCCTCCCAAGGTGGACTTTCTTTTTTATAATCTAATTTCACAAAAAAAAACCAAGAAGATTTACTTCCTGGTTTCTCAATTTCTATTTCTTCACCCAATTGACAATTTCATCTGCAAGTGGATTAACTGCCGAACGATAGCGATGAACCAGCTTTCCGTTCTCATCGATTAGAAACTTTTCAAAGTTCCACTTGATATCACCTTTGAAATCTGGATTATCTTGCGAAGTCAGGTATTTAAATAAAGGATCTATCTGATCACCTTTTACTTCAACCTTCTCTGCCATTAAAAACTCTACACCATAGTTTTGTTCGCAAAATTCCTGAATATCTCCATTCGTACCAGGTTCTTGATTCCCAAAATTGTTCGCCGGAAACCCAATGATCACCAAATCATTTCCATACTCCGAATACAATGCTTGCAGATCTTTATACTGTTTAGTAAAGCCACATTTTGAGGCTGTATTGACTATTAAAATTTTCTTCCCTTTAAAAGACGACATTTTAACATCTTTACCATCGAGACTTTTAAAACTATAATCGTAAATGCTAGGATTTCCAAATATCATGGAAAAACAAGCAATAATCGTTGATAAAATCATCATGTTATTTTAAAAATTAATAAGTGAACTTTTTTCTCTTTCTATCACAAAATCAAACAATTCATTGATCGGTGATTTCAATATTTTTCCAATTTTAATATTATATCCATTACAGACATCACGTAATATCAGATCCAGATAATAAGCAATTGATCCCACAAAGTGACACTCGTAATCTTGATAATTCTGATAAGTTAATACACAAGTCTGTACATATTCCTCGAAACCCGAACGAATAATTTCATCTATAAACGGATGCGTAATATTCGCAGATAAAAATGGTGCAAATGAAGCCAAATAAGCATTCGGTCTCTCCTTTTGGTACACATTCTTAATAACGATCTCCTTTGTTATGCGATAATTCTCTGCAAAATTCTCTGACAGATCCTTAGGCAATCGACCATAAAGAAACAATGTAATTAACTTTTTGCCAAACCAGGCACCCGATCCCTCATCTCCCAGCACATATCCATTTCCATGGTTAGAGGGTTGCACCTCCTGTCCATCAAAAAAACTAATATCAGAGCCAGTACCCAATGTGGCAATATACCCTTTATTAGTACCACAAGTCGCTAAAGCACTACCTACAAGATCGTTCTCAACCGAAATAAAAGCATTTTCAAACAAAGGAGTCAGCGCATTGGAAACCATTTCCCTACGATCTGGAGATATACAACCTGCGCCATAGAAATAAAGTTCCGTTATTTCATTCGCATAAGGTATTATCTCAGGTATTTCTTTAATTACTCGGGTTATTTCTTTATCATTTACAAAAAAAGGATTAAGCCCATTTGTCGAAAAAGACAAAGGTGGACTATCTGGAAGTTCTAATTTCCAGTCTGACTTAGAAGAACCGCTATCAACGACTAAAATCATAAATTATAAGATTATGCTACATCGAGCGTATCAAATATACAAAATTTTCAAGTTTAAATTAACCAAAGATGTAGCCATAAAATAAAATGGCCTACCATTACAAAACATTACGTCAAATAATTTTGTATAACCCTCATAACCTTGTACTTTTGCATACCACAAATAAATTTTGAACTGGTATAGCTATCAGTTATTTAACGCTTTAAAATGATTGAAAAAAGTAATTATACGTCAAAAATACATTTTGATGTTTCCTTTAGTGAGCCTCAAGCACATTACGCAGCCGTAAAAATGTCCATCAAAGAAATTCAGTCTGATTTTATTGATGTTAAAATGCCCGTTTGGTCCCCAGGATCCTACCTAGTACGCGAATATTCTAAACAAGTAGAACGATTCTCTGTTGAAGATCAAGTAGGATATGAAAAAATAAGCAAAAATACTTGGCGTATATTTACCAAAAATAAAAGCTCAATTGTTATCAACTACCATATCTATGGTTTTGAAACATCCGTTCGTACTAATTTTATTAATGACGAGCATGCCTTTATAGTACCGACTGCAACCTTTTTACATATAGACGGCAACATTGACAGCCCAGTAACTGTTACCATCAGACCCGCTGAAAACTGGAGCAGTATTTCAACAGGTCTTGAACAAATCGATACGCATACTTTTTATGCACCCGATTTTGATATTCTTTACGATTCACCCTTTGAAGTCGGTAATCAAGATATTTGGACCATTCAAGCTTCCAACGTAGAGCATGAATTTGCCATGGTAGGTGGTGGTACTTATGACAAAGAACGATTAAGTGCCGATGTCAAAAAAATAGTCGAAGAAGAAACCCGCATCTGGGGTTCTAACCCCAATAAAAGATACGTCTTCATTACCCATAACTACCAATCCGGAGGCGGAGGATTAGAACATCTCAATTCGACCGTACTGGGAGCATCAAGGACAGCATATAGTAACGAAGGATCGTACAAGACATACCTCAGCCTAATTGCCCATGAGTATTTCCATTTATGGAATGTTAAACGACTTCGTCCCAAAGCATTGGGACCATTTAACTATGATCAGGAAAATTACACCACGGGGCTGTGGATTATGGAGGGCTTTACCTCATACTACGATAACCTGATCATCAAAAGATGTGGTTTCTTCTCAGAACTAGAATATCTGAATCTACTAGCAAATGATTTCACAACAGTACTGAATCGTCCTGGACATCACATACAATCAGCCGCAGAAGCAAGCTTTGATGCCTGGATCAAATATTATAGACAAGATGAAAATTCACCTAATTCAAGTATATCCTATTATAATAAAGGAGCTATGCTCACGGTGTTGCTGGATTTAAAAATTATAGTAGCTTCAAAAGGAACAAAAAAATTAGATCATGTATTAAAAGAAGCATATAACCATTTCTATTTAGATCAGAACAGGGGTTTTGAAGAAGATGAATTTCAGCGACTCGTAGAAGAATTTACAGGTATATCCGTTTCCGATATCTTCAAAGCTGCACACGAAAATGGTGAACTTGACTATAATGCATATTTCAACCTAGTAGGTTATGAGATCATAGACATTAATGCCGAAAGCAAAACTTTAGGAATTGGAATAAGTCATCAAAAAAATGATGGGATTCAAACCGTTACTGCAGTAGAACGAGGTTCGGGAGCTTGGGATGGAGGATTAAATGTCCGTGATGAATTAATAGCCATCAATGGCATCAGACTCGACCTCAAAGATAAAGAATACGACTATTTTATGCAGCATAGCAATGAAGGAGATATATTAGATATTTTAATAGCAAGAGATGGTATTATAAAAGAACTGAAAATTGAGATACGGGCGGCCAATAAAAAATTATTCCGTATACAACCCCTCAAAGAACAATCGGAAGAGCAAAAACAATTAGCAGAATTCTGGTTATCATAAAAATGCAAAAAGGTCACTCGATTTATCAAGTGACCTTTTTTGTTTTATTAGAGGATATCTAAAATTTATATCGAAATGAAAAACCGATTGGATCTATAAGCTTAATAGTACTCGATTGCAAGAAATCAAAATAAGGTTTAACATCCAAAGAAACCTGGAAAGGAGTTTCAGGAATATTATATTCAATCCCTATAATTCCATCAATACTAAGCGCCAGCTCCGAATCATATTCAACACGTTTTCCATCAATCGTTTTGTCTTTTTCCTTATAAGACCCCAGGCCACCACCAAATCCATAATACCAATTAAAACCACCTGATATAGGCTTATAATATTCGTACAATCCAACGACTCTAAAACGTCTATAATTTGAGTTGCTCTGAATGCTCAAAAGCCCTTCGAAAGCTCGGTCATTTGAAAGTGTATGCCTATAGGTAATTCCCTGAGCAGAACCAAAACGAGCCCCAATTGCCCCTTTTGAATCTAATTGCGCGGAAGCTTCGTTCGATACGCCCAATAAGCCAACTGTCACTCCAAAGATCCAAGATAATTTTTTCATATTTAACGTGCCTATTTGTTTTTCAATTTATTCGTTCAAAGTTAATATCAATAATTAAACGACGCAAATACTAAATTGTTATTAACAATTTTAAATATAAAAAATGTACATCAAAACATTTTTCATATATTAGATTGTATTTGAATACTTAGTAATAAACCAATTAAGCAAATATTTTAAATATTTCATTATGGCACAACAAAGTAGAATTTTTGACCTCATCACAAATTATAAATCCGAGTTCTCCGATAAAACGATTATTGCTGGACGCGATAAAAATGGTCGTTGGAAAACCTACTTGACCAGTGAATTCATTGATAAAATAAACAGTCTCAGCAGAGCGCTACTAAGTATCGGTTTAATAAAAGGAGATCGAGTTGCGCTGATGTCCGGAAACCGTCCTGAATGGAGTATCATTGATTTTGCCTGTAATCAATTGGGTATTGCACTTGTACCGCTGTATCCTACATTAGCTCCACAGGACCTATCCTATATTGTCAATGATGCAGAAGCTAAATTGATATTCGTCAGTAATGCCGAGCTTGCTGCACGTGTTGACACAGCATTAAAAGATCATCAATTAACAATTCCGCTCTATACTTTTGAGAAGACTGAACATCATAAAGATCTAGAATCCTTATATCAAACTGGTGACACATTGGATACAGATCTAAAGCCTTACAATGACGCTATACAGGAAGATGATTTACTCACGTTAATCTACACATCAGGTACCACCGGTAAACCGAAAGGAGTATACTTATCCCATAAAAATATTTTAAGTAATGTACTCGCCTGCTACCATCTCATAAGACCCGATTTTAAAAAAGCGATCAGCTTTTTACCCTTATGTCATATTTTTGAACGGATGGTTGTATACATGTATTATTCAAAAGGTATAGAGATCTATTTTTGTGAAACACTGGACAATGTTGTTGTGGATATCAACGAAGTTAAACCGGATCTTTTTACCACTGTACCGCGGGTACTCGAAAAAGTATATGATAAAATCGTTGCGAAAGGAAAAGACTTAACTGGAATCAAGAAATCACTGTTCATGTGGGCATTAAACCTTGGCCTTCGTTACCAAGAGCCAACAAAAAACAGCGCTTGGTACAATTTTCAATTAGCCATTGCTCGAAAATTAATCTTTTCAAAATGGAAAGAAGCCCTTGGTGGTAATATAAAAATTATTGTTTCTGGTGGTGCAGCTCTTCAGGAAAGATTAGCGCGTGTATTCTGGGCTTCTGATATGAAAGTATTAGAAGGGTATGGTCTAACCGAAACATCTCCAGTTATAGCAGTCAACACATTTTTTGACACGGGTATCAAATTCGGAACAGTTGGGCGGCCTCTGAAAAATTTAGAAGTAAAAATAGCTCAAGATGGAGAGATCTTAGTAAAAGGACCAAGTGTCACCTCTGGCTATTACAAAAATGATGAAGCGACAAAAGAATCATTTGATGAAAACGGATTCTTCAAAACAGGCGATATTGGCGAAATATCGACTGATGGATTTCTGAAAATTACAGACCGCAAAAAAGAAATGTTCAAAACAGCAGGTGGCAAGTACATCGCACCACAGCCTATTGAAACAAAACTAATGGAATCTACCCTCATTGCACAAATTATGGTCGTGGGAGAAAATAGAAAATTTCCATCAGCTTTAATCGTTCCCGCTTTTGAAGAAATCGAAAAATGGATGAAACATAAAGGCATTCCTGTAGGTTCCAAAGAAGAGATCGTTACGAATCAAAAAGTAATCGAAAAATATAATCAAGAAATCGACAGGTTATCTACAGAATTCGGTCACTGGGAAAAAGTCAAAAAAATTATCTTACTTCCTAAAGAATGGACCATCAACGATGGTCAGTTAACACCAAAATTAAGCTTAAAAAGAAAAGTCATTCTCAAAGAGTTTGATGAGAAAATTGAGAAGCTCTATCAGGAAAATTAGAAAAAATACCCTCTATCTAAAAAATAGAGGGTATTTTTGAAATAAAATTTGTTTATCCGCCATCATATTATGAAAGAAGTATACTTTAAAGATTTATTGACCCCTACCTACTGGAAACAAGTTTTAAGATTAGTTTATGATGCCTTTAATGGCTTTATGGACGACAACTGCATGAAAAAAAGTGCATCATTAGCCTACTACACGGTGTTTTCTATTGGTCCATTATTGATGATCGTGATCTGGTGTATCGGTTTCTTTTATGGACAGCATTTGAGTAAAGAAACTACTGGACAGAAGGAAGTTTTTGATGAGCTAATGGTCTTATTCGGAGCAGATGTTACAAAACAAATTCAATCCTTTATCGAAAAAATAAACTTTGAAAATAAATCTAATTTAGGAATTACTATTGGTATTGTAACCCTTATTATTAGTGCTACAACGATATTTGTCGACATTCAGGATTCTATTAATCAAATCTGGAAAGTGAAACCCAAACCAAAAAAAGGCTGGTTAAAATTAATCATTAACAGGCTCATCTCCTTCTCGATTATTATTGCATTAGGTTTCCTCCTTATCGCTTCATTAATGATCAATGGCGTCATTGCAGCAGTTACAAATCTTGTGCTACAATATTTTCCTTTTATCCCGATTACATTAATTGACTGGATTAATACCAGTGTCACGTTTATCATTATCACGACGCTCTTTGGCTTCATATTTTCATTTTTGCCAGATGCAAAGGTGAAATTTAAAGATATACTTGGTGGAGCAATCTTTACAGCTTTATTATTCATGTTAGGTCGCTATTTTATATCTCTATACTTGACTTTATCCTCTACAGCAAGTTTGTACGGCGCCGCAGGTTCAATCATCGTTATGTTATTGTGGATATACTACTCTGCAGCAATTTTATATTTTGGCGCTGAATTCACCAAGTTCTATGCTCAAAAATTAGGTGGCGGTATTGAACCTTCCTCATTCGCTGTTGTTATCGAACAAACAGAACGCATTAAAAAAGTTGGCGAAGAAGCCGATTCCAAAGAAGGAGAAATTCTTCATGTTCTAAAATAAAAAAAGGGTGCACTTTATAACAAAATGCACCCTTCTATAATAATATTGATTACTTCCTTATGGAGTAACGTTATAACGAATCACTTTTCGACCCACATTACCTGTTTCATCCATACCTTCCACAATGACTTTATATTGTCCATTTCCATCAGCATTATAGAATTCTAAAGCAGCCTCACCCGTTTCAGTAACCTTAACTTTTGGATTCCAATAAATTGTTGTCCTCAAATCATTCACAGCTTTACTTTCTGGTGTTTCATATTTTGGCTCATAAAACTTTCTTTCTTTTATATACCCCAAAGGAAACAGATCAATCACATTTGATTTTGGTAATAATTTTTCAATTTCCGTCAATGACATTCTAGGTTTTTTCTCTACTTTCTTCGTATAGATAGACACAACCCCATTATTCTGGTACATTCTGGAAACAGTTCCGAGGTCATCCTTTAGGAAAATCTCAATTCCCTCAATATCCGGCACATTAATACTATTTAATCCTGGTTCATCGATTGCCATTCCATTTAAGAAAAATTGAACGGGCACCCGACTTCCACTATTATAAGATCGTGTAACATAGTATTTCTGCGTCTGCGAATCGTAAGTAATACCAGTCAACAATGTGTTCAGACACATCGTCAATACATTACATCCTGATAAACGCTCTGCATCAATACGATGTTCAGGCATCGACAATCCTGAAATGGAAGGAAAATCTCTGTTGGTGATCACCTTTTTCTGCACACCAGTAACCGCGACCTCATCCAAAAGAATAGATTTACGATATTCCTTTTTGCTATTTTCTAGATACGGAACCATTGCCCGGTCAATATTCATGACAAAATTATTCTTATAAGCATTGTTTTTATCAATCTCCGGAAAATAAGTCTGATCCATATTAATCACCATACTGCGGTAATTATCATTTCCCCGGGCATTAACAGTAACTTTTGAAGAATCTGTAAATACAAGATCTTTAAATAGGAACCGCCCTTTATCATCTGTATAAGTATCTTTACGAATACTCTTAGAAGGAATAGATAAGAGTAAGCCCCCATTCGGCACAGTTCTACCCGTGTTCAGTCTTAACGTTCCACCAATCTCAATTCCCTGTTCAGGCATAAATGATAGTACAGGAAGTTTCTCAGCCACCAGGTCTTGATAATCAAATCGACGGAATCCTTGTGTCATTAATAAAGCATCCAATGCTTTATCGCGATTCACATTCTTTTCATCAAAATACGTATTTGGACTTTCAATATATCCCTTCAGATCAGAAGTCAACAAGAAATTACTGACAATTGATAAATCCTGATTATCATCATAAGGAACTTTAGATTCATCAATAACAGAAATGGAATAACTACCCGGGTATTTTTTACCGTTATTAAGTACAGAAAGTTTCAGATTAACCTTTTCCTTCGCTTTAAACTGTTCCTTATTGACCGCTAAATTGATATCCAGTAGTTTCTCACTTTTAACAAAAGTAAGACGTTCACTGATCACCTTACCTGCGGGAGTCATCAAGGTTACTTGAGCAATACCATTAGGAAGACGTTCCTTCGGAATAGTGATCAATGCTGTTGCACTTTTCAAGTTCGCCTGTGCCGCATATACGAGATGACCGTTTGATTGTACCAGCACATAGAACGATTGATTTGGATTTTTAGCAAAATCTTCTTCACTCGTCACAATCGCCATATTCAGATTTGTTTCATCTTGTTTTACAAAAACAACATTCGCTTTATTCTGAACCACTTCCGGCAATTTAAACTTTCGTTCCTGACCATTAGCAAATGTAATCGAGGCTACATATTTTTCATTTGGGAGAGGTAAAAGACTAAAAAATCCCATACCTAAGCCTAAATCTGAAAATTCTGCGACTTGTTTTCCTTTACCGTCCAAGATACGGCCTTTAACAGCAATACCTTTTCCATCTGCAGAAACAGCCTTAAAAGCAACGTTTTTAGCGATTCCAGCTAATAGATCACCCCCTTCAGGAAAGAATTGAACATCGGCATCCCACAAGGCATTTTTTAAGGAAAATGTACTCTTTAGTGGCTTGTCGTTCTTATTCTCTTGAAGTGAGACTTCTAGATATGCCTTTTTCAGGATTTCTTTATCTTTAGCACTTAAATTGACAGTGACCTTACCCATATTATCCGTTTCACCTTTGCCATCAGCAATGGTTTCCCATCCAGAAATCATAGACCAATTCACTTTCGAATTAATCAATAGCTTACCAACAGCATCTCTAAATTGAATAACAGCCTGACTTTTAGCAGCATTCTGATCATTGTTAACAAATATAATATCCGTGATTAGTTTTTTACTAATAGCATCTCCAATAGGAACCACTTTATTATAAAAATAATCCGATGAAAAGTTACCCATCCATTTCGTGTACGCTCGAAATCGATAATTGTCCTGCGCCAGGTACTGCGGATCCAAAACAAGATAACCATCTCCCACTCCCTTATCCAACGGAATCCTTAACGTTTGAATCAGCGAATCTCTGCTATTAAGAATCTCAACATATGTAACCTTACTCGGTTCATACTCCGCAAGATTGCGTGATAAGTAACTGTTAAACCACAACGTATCACCTATCGCATAATATGGTTTATCAAAGTGAAGATGCACTTTTTCAACAGGAAATACTTGAAATAACTTTTGTACTCTTTCGACTATTGTATTGATAGGTAGTGTAGCTTCGGTTGTCTGGGCAACGGCATGCTTTACTCCACAAACCCCCATCGTAAGCGTCAATAATTTTATATACTTCATCTAATACTATTGGTAATTAAAATAGAATAGATAAATATATTCAATTTTAATTAGATATCGGAAGTATCACAAGTTTTTAACATTTTTTAGGCTATAATAAAGGTGCCAAAAGCCGGCATAAAGAATCAATACCCCTTTTCCATTTTTTTCGATGTGCCCAGATGTACAAAGTAATCAGATCAGACGCCTCCTTATCGATTTCAAATTGATTTTCAAGACGTTTACAATAAGCCTCATCAGAAACAATACTTGCTATTTCATAATTGATGTAGAAACTCCGCATATCAAGGTTTACAGTCCCTACGAAAGCCAATTGACCATCAATACATACTGTCTTAGCATGGATAAAACCTTTCTTATACAGATAAACCTGCACACCACGTTGCAAAAGAGGCTTCAAAAAGGAAAAAGAAGCATGTTGTACAATATAAGAATCGGCTTTCTCTGGCAGCATCAGCTCCACTCTTACCCCAGAGGAAACAGCTATCTCTAAAGCCGTAGATAACTGCTCACTCGGTATAAAATAAGGCGTACACAATTGAATGCTTTCCTTCGCATCATTGATCGCCAATATGATAGCTTCCATATTAAAAGGACCAAGTGACCCCGGATCACTAGAAGAAAATGCAACAGCGGCACGCTCAGGAATGTGCGGTACACTAAAATTTAAATATTCATCAGTCAATAAAAAGGGTTCACCTTCAGTTTGATTCCAACTGTTCCAAAATTGGATCTGCAGATTATTAACTGCTATTCCTTCTACAGCCATTGCAGTATCTCTCCAATAATCAATCTGATCCGGAGTATTGATATATCGATCAGAAATATTAATTCCCCCCACAAAACCATATTGACAATCAATCACGACAATCTTTCTGTGATTTCGATAATTACTATTTGCTAAAGAAGTAAAATTGACTGGTAAAAATGCAACAAAAGGATAACCAGGTGGATTTTTAACTAAATATTTGATCACATCAGGAGAACCAAAACTATCCAGTATCAGTCGCACTTTTACCCCCGCTTTTGCCTTTTCTTCCAAAATTTCAAGCACCTGACGACCAATATTGTCCAATTCAAAAATATAGTATTCCAGGTGTATGGAATGTTTTGCTTCTCGAAGTCTTTTTAATAAAACTGGAAATTTCTCCTCGCCATTGATAAACAATTCGACCCTATTATTTAAAGAGAAAAAAGATAATTTTTGGTTTTTCAGATAGTCAAAAACCCGGGATAAAGTTCCTATTTTTTCATGAATTGTTTCCAGTTGCTCGTCCATTCGTATTAAACTTTCCTGCCATGCTGCTAACAGTTTTGTATTCTGCTCGCGATTAATATGTTGCAGTCGCCTAACTTTTCTAAATTTTTGTCCGAATAGATAATATAGAACCAATCCAATACCTGGAAGAAATACAATAACCATTACCCATGAAATCGTCTTCGTTGGATTCCTATTTTCAATCAGTATTGTACTTATTACCCCAAAATATAACACAAATAAGGGAAGCCAATACCAATTTAATAGCCATTGCCACAATTGGTTCCAATCTATTTCAATCTCATTAAAGAAGTTTTGCATATAAAAATCAACTTATTTTAATCTTATAAGTAACAAATAGCCCTATCAAACGTTAACATTTGTAACATATCAGATACATTTGGAAATAAAGTATCTCTAAATGAAGTCAAATCTGATCAATTTATTTTGTTAACAAATGTTAAATCATACTATACAGAACTTATTGGCAACATTTATGTATTAATGTATAATAATCTAAAAGTCAAAAGTTAATTAACAATTAACTCTAAATAATATTTATGAATAAAATCGCACTTTTTACCCTAGCCCTTGCCTCGACCGGAGTACTCTTTTTTAGCTGTAACTCGGGTAAAACCAAAGAATTAGACAAAAAAAACAACGCTATTGCACTACCAATATACTCAATTGATACAAGTTCTGCGAATACAATAAAAGATTATATTGGTACGATTGAAGGAAAAGTCAATGTTGAGATCCGCCCTCAAGTTGAAGGGATTTTAGAAGAAATATATGTCGATGAGGGTGATTTTGTGAAAGCTGATCAAAAATTATTTAAAATTAATGCCTCAGCCTATGATGAGATATTAAATAATATGGTTGCGACAGAAAATGTAGCCAAAGCAAAATTACAGAATGCACGTTTAGAAGTAGAGCGTCTCCGTCCTTTAGTAGAAAATGAGGTCATTTCAGAAGTACGCTTAAAATCTGCGCAATCAGAATATGATGTCGCAAAAGCATCCTTACAGCAGGCATCCGCGGCGGTACGTTCAGCCGATATTGACAAACAGTTTACAACAATCAAAGCACCTGTTTCAGGTTATATAGGCCGTATTCCCAAACGCGTAGGAAATTTAGTGACTAAAAATGATTCCCAGTCTCTTACCGTACTATCCGATGTGCAAGAAGTCTATGTATATTTTTCGATGAGCGAATCCGATTTCTTATATTTCACAAAGAAACAAGCAAAACAAGACCAGCAAGATGAATCCTATAAATCGGATGGAAAAATCCGAAAACTTGCTTTTCCAGAAGTATCATTGGTACTTGCAGACGGAGAAGCCTACAGTCAAAAAGGAAGAGTTGATGCCGTAAATGGTCAAGTAAATAGAACCACTGGTGCAATTTCTTTACGTGCCACTTTCCCAAATACTGACAATATATTACGTACAGGTAGTACCGGTACATTAAAATTTGTGGAAACGCAAAAAGGAGTGATACAAATCCCACAAGTATCAACATCGGAGCTACAAGATAAAACCTTTGTATACGTTGTTGATAACAAAAATACGGTTCACCGCAGGTCTATCAAAATTGAGGGTAAATCCAATTCGAACTATATCATCTCAGAAGGGTTAGCTGTAGGAGACAGAATTTTAATGTCCGGTTTCGACAAGATTTCGGAAGGAGCTACCATCATTCCGATCAACAAGACCCAATAAAATACTTTTCCAATTTTTAATTAAACGCACTATAAATGCTAAAAACATTTGTTAATAAACCCGTATTGGCTACCGTTGTCTCCATGCTCTTAGTAGTATTAGGAGCTGTGGGGCTGAAAATGTTACCTGTATCCCGTTTCCCAGAAATAGCTCCTCCGTCTGTGGTCGTTTCATTAAGTTACCCTGGCGCGAATGCCGAAACCGTTGCTAAATCTGTTCTCCTTCCAATTGAAGAAGCCGTAAATGGTGTAGAAGATATGACTTACATCCGTTCAACGGCCAGTAATTCCGGCTCAGGATCTGTTCAGGTGTTCTTTAAAACAGGTATTAATCCAGATATAGCTTCTGTAAATGTCCAAACCAGAATATCGAAAGCAATAGGTTCTATTCCTTCAGAAGTCAATGAAGCCGGTATCACGGTAATGCCTCGTCAATCTGGGGTAATCATGACCATCAACCTCTTTGCAGATTCCAAAGAAAGTATGTTTGATGAAACTTTTCTTCAAGCCTATTCCCAAATCAATATCATCCGGCCATTACTTCGTGTTGATGGCATTGCCCAAGTTTCTCGTGTTGGAGCACGTGATTACTCCATGCGTATGTGGTTGAATCCTGAAAAGCTAGCTTTGTTTAATCTAGTTCCTGACGATGTCATAACAGCCATTAAAGATCAGAATTTCGAAATTGCTCCCGGAAAATTTGGCGAAACATCCGATGAGGTATTTGAAACCGTTATTAAGCATAAAGGACGATTCAGTCAACCCGAGGAATTTGAAAACATTGTTATAAAAACAAATGAAGATGGTTCCGTATTATATTTACGAGACTTAGCCCGTATAGAGTTTGGCTCTTCTAACTTAGGCTCGGACAATAAAGTAAATGGAAAACCCGGATTAACCTTAAATATCACACAGACATCAGGTTCCAATGCCCACGATATTGATATCGAAGTGCGTAAAGTATTGGAAGAGTTATCCAAAACTTTTCCAGAAGGTATTAAATATGAAGTTTCCTACTCTGTAAGAGATCAGATTGACGCATCGATCTCTCAAGTAAAACATACTTTATTTGAAGCATTTATTTTGGTATTTATTATTGTTTTTATCTTTTTACAGGATTTTAGATCAACCATAATTCCAGCGATTGCAATTCCGGTCTCCCTCATAGGTACCTTTTTCTTCCTCAATTTATTCGGTTTCTCACTCAATGTGCTCACCATGTTTGCATTGGTGCTATCGATAGGTATTGTTGTTGATGATGCCATTGTCGTCGTCGAAGCCATTCACTTAAAAATGCATGAGACAGGTATGAAAGCCAGGGAGGCAACGCTTTCTACAATGTCCGAAATCTCCGGAGCCATTGTATCCATTACCTTAGTCATGGCGGCCGTATTTATTCCGGTCGGTTTTATGGAGGGACCAGCAGGTATATTCTATCGTCAATTTGCTTATACCCTGGCAACAGCAATTTTGATTTCTGCTCTAACCGCCTTGACTTTAAGTCCGGCCTTATGTGCCTTGATTCTAAAAGCACCCGAACATGAAGATCAGACGGATCAGAAAGAAAAAAATAAATTTACCGCATATAAAAAGCGCTTCTTCACGGCCTTTAACACCTCATTTGATAGCTTAACCTCACGCTACATTGTCGGTGTTAAATATCTGATCCGAAATAAGAAGATTGCCATTACAGGATTGATCGGTATTTCAGCAATCGGATTTACCTTATTACTTTTAGCACCCAAAAGTTTTATCCCTACGGAAGACGATAGTTTTGTGACCTATTCGCTGGCCATGCAACCAGGTGCTTCACTAGCAAGAACTACAGAAGTTTTAAAACAAGCAGATAGTATTCTTCAAAAAAGAAATCCAGATATTGCAGGAATGACCACCATCTCAGGATTTAATGCATTAGATGGAAGTACAAGTCCTGCATATGCAGTTGGTTACATTAACCTAAAAAGCTACGATAAAAGAGAAAAAATTAAAGATATTGAAGCCTTTATGGATTCGATCCGTCAGGACTTATCAGTAATCAATGAAGCCACTTTCAATGTCTTTCCTCGTCCAACTGTTCAGGGTTTTGGGGATTTCGCAGGTATACAGCTGGTTTTAGAAGATAAATTAGGTGGAGAGATCTTGGATTTTAGCAGTATTGCAGACAACTTCATCAATGAAATCAATCAATTACCAGAAGTTAAAAGTGCATACACTTCCTTTAAAGCAAACTTCCCACAATATGAAGTGGATATCGATGCTGTTAAAGCAAAATCATTGGGAGTCGATATTAAATCCTTGATGTCTACCATACGAGCTTACTACGGCCGTGTACAGGCCGGCGATTTTAGTCGTTTCGGCAGACAATATCGTGTATACATTCAGGCAGATTACGATTACCGAACAGATCCCGAATCCTTTAAATCCATTTTTGTCAGAAACAAAAACAACGAGATGGTCCCCATCAGTACATTACTTACCTTAAAAAAGGTAGTGGGACCGGAAACCATCACTCGTTATAATCTGTACAATGCAATTACCATTAATGCCAATCCAAATGAAGGGTACAGTACAGGTGATGCCATGAAAGCGATAGAGAAATTAGCTTTGGAAAAATTACCTGGAAACTACAGTTATGAATGGACCGGTATGAGCTTAGAAGAATCGGAATCAGGTTCCCAAACCATACTGATTTTCATCATGAGTATTGTTTTTGTATACTTCCTATTATCGGCACAATATGAAAGCTACATATTACCTTGGGCCGTTCTGTTATCCATTCCAGTTGGGTTAGTAGGCGTTTATGCGACTATCTTACTCGTAGGATTAGAAAATAACATTTACGTACAGGTTGGTGTCATCATGCTGATTGGGTTGCTTGCCAAAAATGCCATTCTGATCATTGAATTTGCCGTACAGGAAAGAAACAAAGGTTTGAGCATTTACGACTCTGCTATTGCAGGAGCCAAATTACGTCTGCGTCCTATCCTAATGACGTCATTTGCATTTGTAGCAGGATTAATACCCCTTATGTGGTCATCAGGACCATCAGCAAAAGGAAATCATTCCATTAGTTTTGGTGCCGCTGGCGGTATGCTTTTCGGTGTATTGCTCGGGATCTTTATTATCCCAGTACTTTATATCATCTTCAAAACCTTAGATGAACGTTTAAAAATTAAATTCAAATCAAATTAGTCCGATATATATGAATCTTATCAATCGCCATATCTTCCTATTCGGGGCTATCTTACTTCTGTTCTCTTCCTGTAAAGTTGGACAACGCTATACTGCTCCAAAATATAATCTTCCAGATCAATACCGCGCAGATTCGACCTATCAAGATAGTGTAGGGACACTCGCCTATGTCAATTGGCGCGACTTCTTTAGGGATTCAAGCCTGATAAAACTAATTGATGCCGGACTGGCTAATAACTATGATATGCGTAGCGCTATCTTGAATATTCAAATCGCAAATCGTCAATTAACGCAGGCTAAAGCAGGTTATCTTCCAGAATTGGATGCAACGATTGCAGGTGTAGGCCAAGAATGGCGTTCCAAAAATTATTACGCAGGACCTGCTTCCAAAATCTATAATGGTAAAGAAGCAAAAAATAATCTTTTTAGAACCCAATCTCAGTATTTAACGGAATTAAACCTCAGTTGGGAAATTGATATATGGGGTAAAATATCTGCCCAAAAAGAAGAAGCACTCGCTAACTACTTAGGTACTGCAGAAGCAAAAAAAGCGATTCAAACTAGTCTGATTGCAAATATTGCTAAGGGTTATTTCAATCTTTTAAAGCTAGATGCTCAGATTGAAGTGGCCTTACGTAATGTACAACTCAATGATAGCACTTTACGTATGATTCAATTACAGTTTGATGCCGGAGAAATCACCTCATTAGCCATTCAGCAAACACAATCCCAAAGATTGCTCGCAGCATCACTAGTTCCGCAGTTGGAACAAGAAATACAGATTCAAGAAAATTCACTTTTAGAATTGACCGGTAGAATGCCCGATAAAATTGAACGGGGCAAAAGTCTACAGTATTTAATTGATGAATCTAAGATCTCAATGGGATCTCCTATAGATCTGATCCGCAACAGACCAGATATCCGTGAAGCAGAATTAAGTTTAATCGCATCAAATGCACAAGTTAATATTAATCAAGCTTTACGCTACCCTTCATTGACGCTCGGAGGTACACTGGGTCTAAACTCCATGTTGCCTGAAAATTGGTTTAATATTCCCGGATCATTGCTAGGTTCCGCATTGGGAAATATTACAACTCCCATATTTAAAAACAAAAAACTAAAGACAGCTTTTGAAGTGTCAAAATTAGAACGTGAAAAAGCAGAGATCAACTTACAGAAAACAGTATTACGTTCGGTAAACGAAGTATCCAATAGCTTCACATCACTTGCGAAATTAAAAGAGCAATTGGTACTCGCAGAAGCGCGAGTCGCAAATTCTCATTTGGCAGTAAAAAATGCTAGTTTATTGTTTAAATCTGGATATGCAACCTATCTCGAAGTTATTACAGCGCAATCCAATGCCTTGACATCCGAACTTAACCTCGTTTCCATAAAGCAATCCCAGCTGGATTCATTCGTTGAACTATACAAATCCCTAGGAGGTGGATGGGCAGAAACTAAATAATATGACAGTTCATTGCTCCGTCGACATGGAGCAATGGACTTAAATAAGGAATATCTAAATTTGCTCCACGTAACAGAAACCAGATTCCCATCAAGATATAGAGAAAAGGTAACCATTTCGAAAAATTCATTTTAAAATATGTGCGAATAAAGTTGCCTAAAAAAGAGAAGATTAATAACAGTGGCAATGTTCCCAAACCGAACATGACCATAAAATAGAAACTTGTTAAACTTGATTCTGTATTCATTGCTGCAGCTGCGGCCATATACAGCATGCCACAAGGTAAAATACCATTCAATACACCCGCAAAAAAACTTCCACCTGGACGGTATAACCAACGTCCCATAAGTTTAGCTATCGGTTGAACAAGACGTGTCTGCAATTTTATAAAATCCTGATTTTTGAATTTAAATAATTGCACTAAACCTATAACAAGTAGTATCAATCCCGTTAAAATGCTCAATCCCATTTGCCATCCCTGGATCGATGCAATTCTACCAATCATACCGAGTGCAAGACCATAAACACCATAGGTCAATATCCGCCCTATCTGATATAATATCTTATTGAACGCTATTTTCCAGGTCAGTTCATGATTACCCTGCACAGCAAAAAGCAAAGGACCACACATCACCGCACAGTGTACACTGCCAAACAAACCCATAAAAAAAGCAAAATATTGGTAACTCATCTTATAAATGCAGTTGCTGATCTGTCAAAAACTCTAAACCTTCACTCTTCCAAACAATTTCCAGATTCCACGCTCCTTTTTTCAAAGTAGAAATCGGTAACTGATATACACCTGTATTTGTTTCAAATGGTAACTGCAAATCGATACTGCGATCCGAAGGACGTTTAAAGATCAGATTACCGCTATTTGCAACAGTGGCAAACTGAATATACAAAGTATCATGATTAATTTTAATAACAGGTTCAGCTTTATGCTTGGCAACATTTGATTTCTTATTATAAACCTGATCATAATTTAGACCTTGCTCATAATAATCTGTATCTTCTAATGTATCTGTATCATGACTGACCATATAAATCCCAGCACCGATGATACAGAGCATAAATACACCCAAGCTTAAAAATATTTTAGTACCCCAATTCATCCTTTATCTCTTTATAATTTAACCCTTCCTTTATCACATCCCCGGAGGAGCAATGAAGGTCGTTTTTAAGGTTTCTATTTTTCGATCTCCCGAATATACATCAACTTTCACATCTTCTTTATAGCGTTTTACATCATCTTTATTGATGATGAGAAAAAAGCTTAAAGAAGCCGATCCTCCTTTTGTCAACGATTTGATCGGATTTACAACTTGTATTTTTAGTTTTTCATCTTGAGGCACGAGTGTAAAAGGCATTTCAGCACTACTTTTATTCACTAACTCCAATGAATACAAATTACTGATTGTATGATCATCTCGTAATTGATAAGAACTTCCTTTCGCCCTCAACAAAGTTGCACCTACATCAGATCGCATCAATATAAGCGAAACAAAGACAGAAACTAATGCAACCAATACAACAGAATACGCAATAGCTCGAGTATTGCTTCTTTTGGTTATAGTTCCTTGAATCTCACCCATGGTATAAAAACCAATAAGTTTTTTCGGCTTACCTATTTTGTCCATCACGGCATCACAAGCATCAACACAAGCAGTACAGCTGACACACTCCATCTGCAGACCATTTCGAATATCTATCCCTGTAGGGCAGACATGGACACATAACTGGCAATCAATACAATCTCCTTTTACTTGTTCTACATCTTTTTTCTGTTTTCCCCGTGGCTCACCACGGCGGTGATCGTAAGCAACTGTTATGCTTTGATCATCTAACAATACCCCTTGCAACCGTCCATACGGACATATTGTTGTACAGACTATTTCTCTGATATGTGCAAACACTGCGTAGAAAACAAATGTAAATATCGTAATGGCTAAAAGCCCCCCTAAATGTTGGTCAATCGGGTCGGTTACAATTTTATAAAGTGCATCAACACCAATTATATAAGATAAAAAAATATTAGATATTAAAAATGAAATCAATAGAAATATACTATGCTTTAATACCTTTTTTAACTTTTTATCATCCGTGTTAGGTCCTTCATTCAATTTTCTCTGCTGTTGCCAGTCCCCCTCAATCCAGTATTCTATTTTACGAAATATCAGTTCCATAAAAATTGTCTGTGGACAAGTCCAGCCACACCAGATGCGGCCAAAAACAACTGTAAATAGAACGACACAAACCATCACGATAAGCATTCCGAAAACAAAAATGTGCAAATCTTGAGGATAAAAAATACTTCCCAAAATACTGAATTTTCGATCAAGAATATTAAACATCAATAATGGCTCACCTCCAATTTTAATAAAAGGAGCTCCGAATAAAAACAGCAGCAACCCATACCCGACCCATTGCCTTATTGCATACAATTGCCCCGAAGGTTTCTTTGCATATATCCAGGCTCGTTTTGTTTTATTACTCTGGTTGTCAGGAAGATTTGTTGCTACTGCTTTCATAAATACTTTTTTTATTGAACTTTTGTAGAATCGGCGGTTGTTGCTTTAGCATCAGCCGTTGCGTATGTAACCTCAGTACCTTGAGGTTCTTTAGGATTTGCAGGCTTAGTATCACGGATCGAAATAATGTAGCTACTCACCTCCGCAATCTGTCCCGGAGTCAAAGTCTGTTCCCAAGGCACCATCCCCTTATCAGGAACACCATACTTAACCGTTTTAAAAATATCCTTGATCTCCCCACCATGTAACCAGAATCTATCAGCCAAATTAGGACCTATTCCGCCTTCACCAGCTCCACCATGACAAGCAACACAATTTGCTTGAAAAACAGCATGACCGGCTGCAACTTTTGATTCATCGTATACCACACTAGATTCATCGATCAAATTAGCCGCTTGCGCTAGGTATTCTTGTTTTGCGATTTCAGCCTTCTCCATCTCCTGAGCATATTCTTGATTTTGATTTAGACCCCAGCCAAAAACATGATAAATTAAGATATAAACAACCGCAAAAGTCATTGTCGAATAGAATAAAGCATTGAACCAAATTGGAATTGGATTATCTAATTCCTTAATACCGTCATATTCGTGATCAATGATTAAATCCTTCTCTTCCGAAATAGGACGTAGCCCTAGCAATTTATTCCAGGAAGCCTTACGTGACTCTTTTTTTCTAATTTTAGTAACTTGCTCCTCTTTTAAAATCTCAGGCATCGTGATACGCAAAATTGAGCGCATCGCCTTGTTCACCATCAATGCCGAAGCCAATAAAGCAAGCATGACTACAAAGAGTACGATGATTAAAATATTCTGATATATATTACCAGAACTTATGCTCCAAGTTTCTGCATTTACAACTGTTGTATTTAAAAATAAACTCATATTTATAGACTATCTGATGATTCACCTTTGTTAATATCATCCTCTTGAAATGGAAGCTCCTTCATATAGGTAATATGTTCTTTATTCATTCTGAACAACATAATTCCTACGATAATGAAGAATACTAAAAATATCCATAATGAAGCGATCAAATACAGCTCGCTACCATTTAAATTTGTTATTTGTTTGAACATAATCTTCTATTTTAATTTAGTTCATCAACTATTTCCTTAGCTTTTGGTTCAGCTTTAATATCCGTACCCAATCGCTGTAGATAAGCAATCATGGCTATGATTTCACGGTTTGGTAGAACATGAACTTGGTTCTTTTTCAAATCCGCCGCAATCTCTTGCGCTTGCTTATCCAAAGAAGCCTGTGCTTGTGCTATGTCCTGATCCGTATAAGGGACACCCAATGTTTTCATTGCTTCCAATTTTGCGGTCAATAAAGAATTATCCAATTCTTGATCAATTAGCCAAGGATACGTAGGCATAATACTACCAGGAGATGTTATTGTTGGATCGAGTAAATGGTCAAAATGCCACTTATTAGGATACTTCCCGCCTATACGATGCAAGTCAGGACCTGTTCGTTTAGAGCCCCATAAGAATGGATGATCATACACATATTCACCGGCTTTACTATATTCCCCGTAGCGTGCAGTCTCCGAGCGGAAAGGACGTATCGATTGCGTATGACAATTCACACAGCCTTCACGGATATACAGATCACGTCCTTGTAATTCCAATGCAGTATATGGCTTAACACTTGCAATTGTTGGAATATTAGAAGATATTGTAAATGTTGGAATCATTTCCACGATTCCACCGATCAAAATAGCAATTAACGCCAGCACCATAAACATAATAGGTTTACGTTCTAAACGTCTATGTGTAGATTGCTCATTGGTCGTTACAGGCAATAATGCAGGTGCTTGCGCGGGCTCATTAGCCAATAACTTACCTTGACGCATTGTTTTTACCAAATTGTATGTCATCAAAATAGCACCACTTAAATAAAGAGCACCACCGACAGCACGCATCATATGCATTGGAATAATTTCCAACGTAGTCGCAAGGAAGTTAGGATATTTCAAAACACCTTCTGGTGTAAATTCTTTCCACATTAACCCTTGCACAACAGCTGCCCAATACATCGGAATTGCATAAAATAAAATTCCTAATGTACCGATCCAAAAGTGAGCAGATGCCATTTTTTTAGAGTACAATTCAGTTCTATAAATGCGAGGAATCAACCAATAAAGAATCGCGAAAGTCATAAAGCCATTCCATCCTAGAGCACCAACGTGTACGTGAGCCACTATCCAATCCGTAAAATGGGCAATTGCGTTTACTTGTTTCAGCGATAGCATTGGTCCTTCAAATGTCGCCATACCATAACAAGTCAAGGCAACAACCATAAATTTCAATACAGGTTCTGTTCGTACTTTATCCCATGCACCACGTAGCGTAAGCAGACCATTGATCATACCACCCCAGCTTGGAGCAATTAACATAATTGAAAATGCAACACCCAATGATTGAACCCATCCTGGAAGAGCAGTATAAAGTAAGTGATGTGGGCCAGCCCAGATATATATGAAGATCAATGACCAGAAGTGAAGAATACTCAATTTATAAGAATATACCGGGCGATTTGCCATTTTAGGTAAGAAATAATACATCATACCTAAAAATGGTGTAGTTAAGAAAAATGCAACTGCATTATGACCATACCACCATTGTACTAAAGCATCTTGTACACCAGAGTAAACATAGTAACTTTTCCAACCTGATACCGGTAATTGAACAGAATTTACAATATGGAGAACTGCTACGGTAACAAACGTTGCAATATAAAACCAAACTGCTACATACATATGTCGCTCTCTACGTTTTATAATTGTTCCAAACATATTAATACCAAAGACCACCCAAATTAAGGTGATACCAAGGTCAATGGGCCACTCCATCTCAGCATATTCATGGCTTGTCGTCAATCCAAGTGGTAATGTAATTGCTGACGCAACAATCACCAATTGCCAACCCCAAAAATGAATTTTACTGAGCATATCACTGAACATCCGCGCTCTTAAAACACGTTGTAGCGAATAATAAACACCCATAAAAATTGCATTTCCGACAAATGCAAAGATTATTGCATTTGTATGTACAGGTCTGATCCGACCAAAAGTGGAAAATTGAATCCCAAAATTCATCGCAGGCCACACCAGTTGAGTAGCTACAAGTAGTCCAATGGACATACCAACTATCCCCCAAATAATGGTAGCGATACCGAAATTTCTGACAATCTTATTGTCATAATTAAACTGCTCTAACTGCATACTTATATTATTGATTTCCTTACCAAAAGTAGAGCTTGTTTTATGACATTAGAATGATGGCGATAACCAAAAAAAATAACATTCGTCACACATTTATATCACATTAATAATGTTTTGACATAAATGATGAGTTTCAACTACTTTTTACAAATAGTAATGCAGCTTGTATGGTTATTTGGTATAAAAAATAGGTGAAGTTGGTTCGAAAAATTACTAATAATAAAGAGTTTATGGCAAAAAAAGGCTACCATCAAGATACTTGTTTCATTAGGTCACATAACAAAAATTTCTCCTTACTATAAAACACATCAAATACTACTTTATATTTACCTATAATTAGTAACACTGAAAATATCAAAGATATAATTAGGATAGGCCTCATAAGCAAAAACCACTTCTCTTATTAATGAAATAGTAATTACAGACCAGTTTTGCTTATTTCAAACAATTAGTTTAATAAAATAATATTGATAAATAAGCAAACTGAATGAATGGCCATATCCAAATTTTTAAAAAATATAATATCTTTTACAGCGATTTAATATAAATACTGTACACTATTTTGTAAAGTAAGGAAAGTGTTTATATAAGTAGACGTCGAGGATTACCGATCTATAATAAAAAAAGAAGAAATGGTTTAATACCAGTATTCTTATAACGTGAGATAAACTAGATTTAAGAGTACAATTATTATAAACTAGGGCCTCAATGTCATGACCAGCAAGTGTCAATATGGACAAAAAGTACTGAACCTAATACAAAGCAGCTAATAGCCCATAGCAGAAATGAAAAATCCAATAACTGAGCAACAGATAATATTAATGCAATAATCAATGAAAAAGTGCGGTGTCATATAAAGCTGCCGAAAGAACAGGAATAGCTAAGGTATAAAAAGGTATAAACACAAAAAAGCCTCTGCTGTATAGCAAAGGCTTTTGTATAAAAAAAGGCACCGACCTACTCTCCCACCTGTTACGGCAATACCATCGGCTCTGGCGGGCTTGACTTCTCTGTTCGGAATGGGAAGAGGTAGACACCGCCGATATAGGCACCTAAAATGTTTTTGTTAGATCAGCAGTTAACATCAGTTATATTTTTTCGTACTTAATACTAAGTACTATATACTAACTACTCCTGTAATCTATAGACAATTGAAAGAAAAACTAAAAGAGGAAGACAACAGTGTTTGCGTTGCTTGAGAAAGCTTCGGGTGATTAGTATTGCTCAGCTATGGTATTTCTACCTTTACACCTGCAACCTATCAACGTAGTAGTCTACTACGGCCCTATAAGGAAGTCTCATCTCGTGGCTAGTTTCGCACTTAGATGCTTTCAGCGCTTATCTATTCCCGACGTAGCTACCCAGCCGTACACCTGGCGGCATAACTGGTTTACCAGCGGTCAGTCCATCCCGGTCCTCTCGTACTAAGGACAGATCCACTCAAACTTCCAACGCCCACAACAGATAGGGACCGAACTGTCTCGCGACGTTCTGAACCCAGCTCGCGTGCCACTTTAATGGGCGAACAGCCCAACCCTTGGGACCTTCTCCAGCCCCAGGATGTGACGAGCCGACATCGAGGTGCCAAACCTCCCCGTCGATATGAGCTCTTGGGGGAGATCAGCCTGTTATCCCCAGCGTACCTTTTATCCTTTGAGCGATGGCCCTTCCATACAGAACCACCGGATCACTATGTCCGTCTTTCGACCCTGTTCGACTTGTTGGTCTCACAGTCAAGCAAGCTTATGCCATTGCACTCCTCGTACGGTTACCAAGCGTACTGAGCTTACCTTTGAAAGCCTCCGTTACCTTTTTGGAGGCGACCACCCCAGTCAAACTACCCACCAAACAATGTCCTCGACATGATCGAGTTAGAAACCGAATACAGAAAGGGCGGTATTTCAAGGTTGATTCCATGACTCCTGGCGAAGCCACTTCAACATCTCCCGCCTATCCTACACATCCTGTACCCAATTTCAATGTTAAGCTATAGTGAAGGTGCATGGGGTCTTTCCGTCCCGTTGCGGGTAATCGGCGTCTTCACCGATACCACAATTTCACCGAGCTCATGGCTGAGACAGCGCCCAGATCGTTACACCATTCGTGCAGGTCGGAACTTACCCGACAAGGAATTTCGCTACCTTAGGACCGTTATAGTTACGGCCGCCGTTTACTGGGGCTTCGATTCAATGCTTCTCTTGCGATGACATCCCCTCTTAACCTTCCAGCACCGGGCAGGTGTCAGGCCTTATACTTCATCTTTCGATTTTGCAAAGCCATATGTTTTTGTTAAACAGTCGCCTGGGCCTTTTCACTGCGGCTTCTCCATCGCTGGAGGAAGCGCCCCTTCTCCCGAAGTTACAGGGCCATTTTGCCGAGTTCCTTAGCCATGATTCACTCGAGCACCTTAGGATTCTCTCCTCGACTACCTGTGTCGGTTTACGGTACGGGTTTTTATAACCTGAAGCTTAGCGGGTTTTCTTGGAAGTCTGTTTACCTGCTCTATCAGCGCCGCCGAAGCTTTGCTGTACTATTGGGTTTCAGCAGGGTCGGCGGATTTGCCTACCGTCCCTATACCTACGCCTTTTAACGAACTATTCCGTCAGTTCGCGGCAGTGTCACTACTCCGTCACCACATCGCAGTTATAAAAAGTACTGGAATATTAACCAGTTGTCCATCGGCTTACTCCCTTCGGATGCGCCTTAGGCCCCGACTAACCCTGATCCGATTAGCGTTGATCAGGAAACCTTAGTCTTTCGGTGGGCGGGTTTCTCACCCGCCTTATCGTTACTTATGCCTACATTTGCTTTTCTATCAACTCCACGGCCCATTACCAGACCGCTTCTCCGTAAATAGAATGCTCCCCTACCAGACATGCACTAAATGCATGAATCCATAGCTTCGGTAATACACTTGATGCCCGTTTATTATCCACGCCCGACCGCTCGACTAGTGAGCTGTTACGCACTCTTTAAATGAATGGCTGCTTCCAAGCCAACATCCTAGCTGTCTGTGCAGTCGGACCTCGTTAGTTCAACTTAGCGTATATTTAGGGACCTTAGCTGATGGTCTGGGTTCTTTCCCTCTCGGCCTTGGACCTTAGCACCCAAAGCCTCACTGCCGGCCATATCTTATAGCATTCGGAGTTCGTCTGGATTTGGTAGGATTTGACTCCCCCGCACCCAATCGGTAGCTCTACCTCTATAAGACTCCATGCCGACGCTGTTCCTAAAAACATTTCGGGGAGTACGAGCTATTTCCCAGTTTGATTAGCCTTTCACCCCTACCCTCAGGTCATCCGGAAACTTTTCAACGTTTATCGGTTCGGTCCTCCATTACATGTTACTGCAACTTCAACCTGCCCAAGGGTAGATCACAAGGTTTCGCGTCTACCTCATCTGACTATGCGCCCTATTAAGACTCGCTTTCGCTTCGGCTGCGTGGCTGAACCACTTAACCTTGCCAGACAAGAGTAACTCGTAGGCTCATTATGCAAAAGGCACGCCGTCACTGGACCTGCCAGCTCCGACCGCTTGTAAGCACACGGTTTCAGGTTCTTTTCACTCCTCTGTTCGAGGTTCTTTTCACCTTTCCCTCACGGTACTAGTTCACTATCGGTCTCTCAGGAGTATTTAGCCTTATCAGATGGTGCTGACAGATTCCCACAGGGCGTCTCCGACCCCGCGGTACTCAGGGTACTGCTAGGCTAGCATTCTATACGTGTACAGGGCTATCACCGTGTATCGCTGGGCTTCCCATCCCATTCCACTTCTGTTTGCTAATACCATATCGCAGCCCTACAACCCCAACAATGCCGTAACATTATTGGTTTGGGCTCTTTCCCGTTCGCTCGCCACTACTTGGGAAATCATTATTATTTTCTTCTCCTACGCCTACTTAGATGTTTCAGTTCAGCGCGTTCGCGTATTTTACAACATACCTTCAGTATGCTAGGTTGCCCCATTCGGAAATCTTCGGATCAAACTCACATTTGCTAATCCCCGAAGCTTATCGCAGCTTATCACGTCCTTCATCGCCTCTGAGAGCCTAGGCATCCCCCGTGTGCCCTTATTTACTTTCTTCACCTCATAGCCCTTTTGCTACTATGGGTTGCTTTTTGATATATAACCGTGATGCTACGCATTAATCCGTTCGGCCTTGACCGAGGGTCTTCATAATACATCAAGCACATCACAGTATTGTCTCTACTGTTGTCTTCTCTTGTAATTTTTTTTCTTTCAATATGTCAAAGAACTCTTTGTAGCCTTATCGTGAACACAATATCTTAGTGTCCGGGCATACGTGTGGAGAATATCGGAGTCGAACCGATGACCCCCTGCGTGCAAGGCAGGTGCTCTAGCCAGCTGAGCTAATTCCCCGTGGTGTAGATTATAGATTCAGGAACAGAGACAGCAGACTTTACGTCTCAGATCTCATATCTGTCATCTCACATCTAGATGGTAGTCCCGAGCAGATTTGAACTGCTGACCCCTACATTATCAGTGTAGTGCTCTAACCAACTGAGCTACGGGACTAGCTTATCATTCTATCTCTCTGGACCATCCATTTTCAGGGATGGGCACATTTCTTCAAATGCTTTTTTATAGTAATCAGTACTTAGATATCAGTAGTTAGATAGAAAATAATCTAAATACTAAATACGCTGTACTAAATACTTTTTTAATCATGTGTATCCGTAACGAGCTTCAATTCCGAATGCTCTAGAAAGGAGGTATTCCAGCCGCACCTTCCGGTACGGCTACCTTGTTACGACTTAGCCCCAATTATCGGTTTTACCCTAACACGCTCCTTGCGGTTACATGCTTTAGGTACCCCCAACTTTCATGGCTTGACGGGCGGTGTGTACAAGGCCCGGGAACGTATTCACCGCGTCATTGCTGATACGCGATTACTAGCGAATCCAACTTCATGAGGTCGAGTTGCAGACCTCAATCCGAACTGTGAACGGCTTTTAGAGATTAGCATCATATTGCTATGTAGCTGCCCGCTGTACCGTCCATTGTAGCACGTGTGTAGCCCCGGACGTAAGGGCCATGATGACTTGACGTCGTCCCCACCTTCCTCACAGCTTACGCTGGCAGTCTGTTTAGAGTCCCCACCTTAATGTGCTGGCAACTAAACATAGGGGTTGCGCTCGTTGCGGGACTTAACCCAACACCTCACGGCACGAGCTGACGACAGCCATGCAGCACCTAGTTTCGTGTCCCGAAGGACTGATCCGTCTCTGGATCATTCACTAACTTTCAAGCCCGGGTAAGGTTCCTCGCGTATCATCGAATTAAACCACATGCTCCTCCGCTTGTGCGGGCCCCCGTCAATTCCTTTGAGTTTCAATCTTGCGACCGTACTCCCCAGGTGGATAACTTAACGCTTTCGCTTGGACGCTTACTGTGTATCGCAAACATCGAGTTATCATCGTTTAGGGCGTGGACTACCAGGGTATCTAATCCTGTTTGATCCCCACGCTTTCGTGCATCAGCGTCAATACTAACTTAGTGAGCTGCCTTCGCAATCGGAGTTCTAAGACATATCTATGCATTTCACCGCTACTTGTCTTATTCCGCCCACTTCAAATAGATTCAAGTCCTACAGTATCAAAGGCACTGCGACAGTTAAGCTGCCGTCTTTCACCACTGACTTATAGGACCGCCTACGCACCCTTTAAACCCAATAAATCCGGATAACGCTTGGATCCTCCGTATTACCGCGGCTGCTGGCACGGAGTTAGCCGATCCTTATTCTTCAGGTACATTCAGCTTCCTACACGTAGAAAGGTTTATTCCCTGACAAAAGCAGTTTACAACCCATAGGGCAGTCATCCTGCACGCGGCATGGCTGGTTCAGAGTTGCCTCCATTGACCAATATTCCTTACTGCTGCCTCCCGTAGGAGTCTGGTCCGTGTCTCAGTACCAGTGTGGGGGATTCTCCTCTCAGAGCCCCTAGACATCGTAGCCTTGGTGAGCCGTTACCTCTCCAACTAGCTAATGTCACGCGAGCCCATCCATATCCTATAAATATTTGATCAAAAACCGATGCCGGTAAATGATGTTATGCGGTGTTAATCTCTCTTTCGAGAGGCTATCCCCCTGATATGGGTAGGTTGCTCACGCGTTACGCACCCGTGCGCCACTCTCATCAGTTTGTAGCAAGCTACTCCCTGAATCCCGTCCGACTTGCATGTATTAGGCCTGCCGCTAGCGTTCATCCTGAGCCAGGATCAAACTCTCCATTGTAAAATGAAGTGTAAGATCAAGACTATTTATAATAAATAGAATTGTCTTGTATTTTAATTTCTAATTCTAAAATTGAACAGGTTGATTTTTTTAACTTTCGTCGTTTCTCAACACTACTCGTTACGTTACATGATTATATTTTTAAAGAACTTCTGTCGCTTCCGCATCTCGCTTCGGCTTTTATGATGTCGGCATTGCGCCGTTATCGATCTTGTTTCTGTTTCCCTTCGTTTCCGTTGGGACTGCAAAGGTAGAAATCTTTTTGGTTTCTCCAAAATAAATGTGAAAATTTATTTTTTTTGTTTTCCTGCTGTTTCTGCGTTTAACCTGAATTAAACCCTTCTTTTTTCAGTGCCTATCCTTTCGGATCAGCCGTTCCTCCCTTGCGGAGTGGTGCAAAGATAGGGACTTTTTACAATCACTTCCTAATCTTTTCCGGAAATAGTTTGCCGTGGACCGGTAAAAGGCTTATAACCTGACCGATAAATTCACCGATGATCTATTCTCGGGGCTGAGAAACGGACAATCCTGGCTTTGAACTGTAAAAAAGGGTAGCGGGGGGATGGTTCGTCCTGGGTCTTCTTTTATGGATGCAGTATGCTTTTAGGAAATGGTTCCGCAGAAATTATATCTTCTCGGAGTATTGGTACAGCGGAATGATCGACACTATATATACTATATTACTATTACTATTACTATTACTATTACTATTACTATTACTATTACTATTACTATTACTATTACTGACAAGGTGATTCATGTCAGATCATGTTGCCCGCAGGGCCGACATCTTTACTTTATACTATATAGTATATACTACAAAATATACTACAAAAGGGATCCTGAGAAGTGCTGCTGTTTTGCAATAGCCAGCTATCCCCCGTACAGATACTCCAGAATAAGGCATATTATAACCTGATCAGGAACTGATAGGAACCTGATTATTACTTAAGCGAGGATTTATAGAGAGATTACTGGGATTTTATAAGGGGTTAATAGGGCTTTACCTCTACTAACCCCCTATAAACCCCCTCTTATCCCCCTGTTATACCTCTATTATATTCGAACAAGATCCCTACTTGCTTATAACATGGTATCACCCTGCTAACAATAGTAGGTTTCTCCAAATTCAATTGGTTTAAAGAGCTTCTTTATGATCACTTTCGTAACAGTCAGTATCCTTATAAATAGCCCAGTATACAAATTATTCATACAAATACACACCATAGAAGTTTATACAAATAACTTCTAGCAGGTAAAAGTAATAAGAGGATATTAGTTCACTTACAAATAGCATAACGGCAGTAATTAAATTCATTTAATGATCCAATTCCCCTTGATATAAAAAAGTTACTTTAAAACTAAAGTAAAAGCTAAACGTACAAAGTGAGATTGTACAAGATATTATTAATAGCGTCCTGTTACCAAAATCACTTCAATGCCTTTAAATAGTGTAATTTTCAATAAATAATATTTTTTTTCTATAATTAAATTTTATAGATTTGCCTACTATTTAGATTTAGTATAAATAAATTCCAAACTCAAGATATTCCAATCATAATATGAAAAAGATTTTTCTAGCAGCTTTATTACTATCAGCTTTATACGGAAAAGCCCAAAATAACAACACCTTGATGAATGCGGATTTTTGGAAAGGTTCGCCAAATTTAGCTACTGTTAAAACTGAAATCGCAAAAGGAAATAGCCCTTCAAAACCAAATGCGGCTTCATTCGATCCTGTTACTACCGCTATTTTAAATAAAGCTCCTAATGATATTATCCAATATTTAATTGAACAAGAAGGAAATAGTGTTACTAAAAAAACACACCATAGCCGCAGTTATTTACATTGGGCTGCTTCTACAGGAAATCTTGAACTTGTCAAATATTTAATAGCTAAAGGTTCCGACGTCAATTATCAAGATAGTCATGGCTTTCCTATTGCAGCCTATGCGGCATCAACAGGAAACAAAAACACAGCTGTTTACGATGCTTTATTCAAAGCAGGTGTAGATCCAAAGCAAAAATATGAAGATGGGGCGACCTTACTTTTATTGTCAGTCGCATCAGATAATGATTTAAGCATTACTGATTATTTTGTATCGAAAGGGTTATCGCTAACAGATAAGGATAACTTTGGACGTACTGCAGTCGACTATGCTGCTAAACTTGGTCATATTGAACTTATCGAAAAACTGATAAAAAGAGGTGTTAAACCAACAAATAATGCTCTTTTCTTCGCTACTCAAGGATCTAGACAGGTTACTAATGGTATTGAAACCTATAAATACTTGGTAGAAACTCTAAAATTAGATCCAAAAGCAACAAATAAAGATGGTGCTACAATTTTACATGCATTAGTACGTAGACCCAATATGGAAGTAATCAACTATTTCCTGTCAAAGGACGTTGCGATCAACAAAGCGGATAATGAAGGAAATACCGTACTTATGGTCGCAGCTGCCGGTAAAGATGCGAAGTTGGTCGAGCTTCTATTATCAAAAACAACAAATATTAACGCTGTAAATGATAAAGGAGAATCTGCATTGACAAAAGCAATTGCAAATGGCTCTTCAGAAGTAGCAGCTTTATTACTTAAAAATGGTGCTGATATCAAAGTGCTGAATAAAGACGGAAACAATCTTGCTTATTATTGGTTAAATTCATACACAGAACCTAATCCTCAAACACAAGGTGGCCAGCAACGCAATCCACAAGGAGATAGTTTTGAAGAAAAATTAACCTTATTAAAGAATAATGGCTTAACAGTCACTGATCTTCAAAAAAATAAAAGCTCTTTATTACACTTAGCTGTTGCAAAAGAGAACATAAACCTTATTAAAAGAGTCGCTGCCTTAGGAACTGATATTAATGCTCAAGACAATGATGGCATGAGCGCTTTACATAAAGCGGCTTTAATAGCAAAAGATGATACTATTCTTAAAGAATTGATTTCAATCGGTGCTAAAAAAGACCTGCTAACATCACTTGATGAAACAGCTTACGACATTGCAAAGGAAAATGACTTTTTAGCAAAAAATAATGTATCTATCGATTTCTTAAAATAACGGCATGAAAACCTCTTTAAAATTTACTGTACTTATATTTCTTATTACACTATTTAGCTCAAATTCATTTGCACAATCAAGTAAATTCAAGTGCATGATTCAAATGAATAGCTACGAGGGTGAGGGAGCATATATCATTATATCATTAATCAATCCAAAAGGCGCTTACGAAAAAACGCTTTCTGTATTAGGCCCGGATAAACAATGGTATAATACGCTTAAAGAATGGCATAAGTTTCAAACAAAATCCAACAACAAACTTAATGCAATTACAGGCGCCTCTGTTGGTGGTGGTGACCGTGCAATGAGAACAATAGAAATTGACGATACAAAATTGAACAAAGGTTATAAATTACGTTTCGAATCGGCTGTTGAAGAACAAAAGTATCATGTCACTGACGTAGAAATTCCCTTGACAACAGAAGCATTAGCGGAGCGTGCTAGCGGCAAAGGATATATTAAATTTGTAAAATTAAGTAAAGTTCAATAATTAAAATGACCTTATCCATATGGAGGTATGCACATTTAGCTCTTGCGATAGTATCATCCCTATTTTTACTCATACTTTCCGTAACAGGAATTATATTGGCGATAGATGCAGTTAACGAAAAAACACAAGCATACCGAGTAGAAAATTTCAATACCATAAACCTTGCGCAATCCATAACGGCCTTGCGCAAGGTTTACCCTGAAATCATTGAAATAGCAGTCGATCACAATCAATTTGTTAGTATAGATGCTTTAGATGAAGAGGGTAATACCATTAAAGCTTATATCAATCCGACCACAGGGAAAGTATTAGGTGAAATCAAACCCAAAAGCCAGTTCATCCAGTGGACAACCGCCTTACACCGTTCCTTATTTCTACACGAAACAGGACGTATATTAGTCGGCCTGGTTTCCTTCATATTGCTATTGATTACCATTAGTGGACTCATCTTGATCCTTAAACGTCAGCAGGGTCTTCGCAATTTCTTTTCTAAAATAAACCGTGATTTTTTTGCTCAATATTTTCATGTTGTCAGTGGAAGATTGTTCCTCATTCCTATTCTGATCATTGCTTTATCAGGCACATATTTATTTATGGCACGAATGGAACTGATCAAGAAATCGAACGAAGAGCTTGAACATCAGGATACGCAAACTAAGAATCAAAAGGATTTCAAGGAATTTGCGATTTTTCAAAAGCACACTTTAGGTACAATTGAAAAGATTGAATTTCCTTTCATGGATGATGATCCTGAAGAATTTTACACGATCAAATTTAAGGATCGTGCTGTTACAGTTAATCAGTTTAATGGCGAAATCGTTAAAGAAACAAAATATCCTTATACTGCAGCACTAGAGAAATTAAGTCTCGATATCCATACAGGCCGAACAAATGTGATTTGGGCTATTATTCTAGGTCTTGCTTCTTTTAACATTGTATTCTTTATTTATACTGGCTTTGTCATCACATTCCGAAGAACAAAAACTAAGATTAAAAATAAATATAAAGCCAATGAAGCTGAATTTATTATTTTAGTTGGCTCAGAAAATGGCAGTACTTTATTTTTTGCAAATCAGATTCATAAGCAACTACTAGCAGATGGTAAACGTTCGTTTGTTACAGCGATGAACCAATACCAAAACTATCCAAATGCGACACATATTTTAATATTCACTTCGACATATGGGATCGGAACAGCACCGACTGGAGCATCAAATTTTGAAGAGCTACTTGAGAAATTTCCTCAAGAACAGACAGTCCAATACAGTGTAATTGGATTCGGATCGAAAGCTTACCCAGATTATTGTGCCTACGCAGAACATATAGATAAACTTCTTGCGACCAAAGAATGGGCTACCCGCTTCTTAGATCTTCATAAAATTAATGATCGATCTGCTCATGAATTTACAAATTGGGTACATCACTGGAGTGAAAAATCGTGCATTGCTCTAGCTACTGCTCCATCTTTATACCAGTCAAAAGTTGCCAATCTGCAGCAACTTCAGGTTGTTAAAAAAACAAGCCAAGATTACGCGACATTCACTGTTGTATTTAAACCTCTCAGAAAGGTAAAATTTCAATCGGGCGATCTTTTAGCGATATATCCTGCACATGATAATAGGGAACGCTTTTATTCCATTGGTGAAAATAATGGAACGATTCAACTGGAAGTTAAGCTGCATCCCAATGGATTGGGATCAAATTTTCTATATGAATTAAAGGAAAATGACCATATTGATGCCCGGGTGATGACGAATCCTGACTTCCACTTTCCTAAAGCTCCTGCTGTTATTATGATTGCAAACGGAACAGGAATTGCACCTTTTTTAGGTATGATTCAAAACAATGTAAAAACACCTCTTCGTTTATATGCTGGTTTTAGATACAACAATACACTCACACAGCGCTATCAACAATTTGCACAAGAGGAAATTGTAAAAAAACATTTAACAGCCTATCAGTTTGCATATTCAAGAGAATCAACAGCACAATATGTGATGGATCTAATCAAACATGATGTAAAACTATTTATCGAACATTTAGAGAATGACGGTGTCATTATGATCTGCGGATCGCTTCAAATGCAACGTGACGTCGAAAAGGTCCTTGAAGAAATGACCCTATCGCAAAAAGGTAAAGCACTGCTTTATTATAAGGAGAAGAAACAGATTCTAACCGATTGTTATTAAAAGACAAATCAATACTACTGCTCATGAGACTTCTTTGTACGATCACCTTTCTATTTATTATAACGCTTAGTCAGGCACAGGTATTACAAAAAAAGCAAGTGACTTTAATGGGCTCTGTCTTTGAAATCACTATTGTAGACCGGGATACCGCATCTGCCCGAAATTATATTGATCTTGTAATAGCAGAGGTTACACGTATTGAGAATCTGATTTCAGAATGGAAACCGGAAACCCAGATTTCGGAAGTAAACCGCAATGCGGGTATTAGACCTGTAAAAGTAGATCGTGAAGTTTTTGATCTGACCAAAAGAGCAATCGCCTATTCCCGCAATTCAAATGGAGCTTTTGATATCAGTATAGTTGCTTTAGACAAAATCTGGAAATTTGATGGCAGTATGACCGAATTACCTACGGAAGAAGCTATTCGTAAATCAGTTGAAAAAGTGGGTTATCAGCATATTATCTTAGATAGTGTCGATTGCAGTATTTACTTAGCACTCCCGGGTATGAAAATAGGTTTTGGATCAATTGGAAAAGGTTATGCGGCAGATCGTGGAAAAGCTTTGATGCAAGAAAAATCTGTTGTAGCTGGCATTGTTAATGCATCCGGAGATCTATCGACCTGGGGGCTTCAACCAAATAATAAGCCTTGGTTAATAGGCATAAAAAACCCTTTCAAAGCTTATAAAACGATTAAAACATTAAAAATGCAGGAAAATGCTGTTGCGACATCGGGCAATTATGAGAAGTATGCTGAAATTGACAACAGACGATATGCACATATCATCAACCCTAAAACTGGCTATCCTTCTACTGGACTGACCAGTGTTACGATCTACGGCCCTTCTGCTGAGTTTGCGAATGCTCTAAGCACCTCGATTATGGTTCTAGGTCAAGAAGAAGGTATTTTATTAGCAAAAAGATTTCCCCTCTATCATTATCTTCTGATAACTGACAACGGAACTGTTATAAAAAGCCAAAGATAAACCTAGCGCTTCTTCTTTTCTGGTTCCGGTTCAGTTTTTTCCACATCATCGTCAAACAGGATTCGAACAGAAGGCGTATAGGTATCATCATTTTGTCCCGTTTTATTAGCCCAAAAAAAAGCACCTAAAAACAATAACGCAACAAATACACTACAGCCAATCAACATAAAGATGATACTCATAACACTATTTTAATATAAAAATCTTCTATAATCCCCTTCTTTTTGCAAACCATCTTGTCAAAATACTGGTGAATGATATAATCGTTACCGTACTTATAGGCATCAGTATTGCTGCAAACAAGGGAGACATTTCTCCTTGAACAGCAAAACTCAGTCCAATCACATTATAAAAAATAGAGATACAGAAACTTAAGTGAATAACACGGACTGCATCTTTACTAAAAGCAAAAAACTTAGGTAATTTATCAAAAGATTCGCCATCCAAGATTGCATCACAACCTGGAGAAAAATTATTGATATCATCACTGACCGCGATCCCTAGATCGGCAGTTTTTAGCGCTCCAGCATCATTAAGCCCATCTCCTATCATACAGACACGATGTCCATTCTCTTTGAATAAATTGATAATATCCAATTTATTCTGTGGAGATTGATTAAACAGCAATCGTGTTGTTGAAGGAAAAATCTCCTTTAATAAATCTTTTTTTCGATCATTATCTCCCGATATCAAGTGAAGATCATAATGTTTTAAATCATGAATAATACCGGAAAGCCCGGCACGCCAAGACTGTTCCATTGCAAAACTACCCTTTACTTCACCATTAATAGAAACAAATACATAAGAAGCTTCTGCTGCTCGAGTAGGCACATCTACAAAACGGGCACTACCTATCTTGATTGTATATTGGCCAATATGCGTTACTGACCCTTCTCCAATTTTTTCTTCATACCGATTAACCGGTACAGCATCTACTCCTTCTAACCATTTTACAATCTCCCGGCTCAATGGATGACTTGAATTTCGACAAGAAGAATACACCAATATTTTTTCTTCTTCTGTTAAATATCCGTCAAAAACAATTCCATTAACAGTAGGTGACGAGATTGTCCCTGTTTTATCAAATATTATCGTGTCAATTGATGCCATCTGCTCAATGGCATCTGTATTTTTAACGTAGAATTTGTTTCGGTCAAATACACTTAAAGCTGCAGACAATGTAAATGGAGAACTCAATGCTAAAGCACAAGGGCAGGCAATGATCAATACTGCTGTAAATGCACCCCAAGCTTTATCGGTATCTGCGTCCATCATCCAAAAAACTGTTGCAGATAGGGCAATAATCAATAAAGCAACCGTAAAATATTTACTGATATAACTTATAAATGTCTGAAAATGTTTATCATATTGTTTAAAATTTTCATTATTCCAAAGCTTGGTTAAATAAGACTGCGAAACCGATTTGACCACTTCAAGCTCAATCGCTTCAGCCATTTGACGTCCTCCAGCATAAATCACTTCGCCTAGTGTTTTAGTCACAGGTTTTGACTCTCCAGTCACAAAACTAAAATCTATACAGGCATCCCCGCGGAGCAACACCGCATCTGCTGGTATGATCTCATTATTTCGGACTAAAATCCGATCCCCAACTTTTAAATCGGCCAGCTGAATCGGTTTTTCCTTTTCATCGTGTATCGTTGTTACAGCTACAGGAAAATAACTTCTATAATCACGTTCAAAAGAAATGTGATAATATGTTCTTTCCTGAACCCATTTCCCAATCAATATAAAAAAGACCAAACTACAAAGTGTATCCCCAAAGCCAGCCCCGGTCTGCGAGATCACTTCATATGCGGTACGTACAAATAAGATAAATATTCCCAATGCCAATGGTACATCTAAGTTCAGTCTTTTTTGACGGATACTTAAAAATGCCGATTTAAAATAATCAGAAGCACTATACAGTAAAACAGGCAGTGTAAATAAAAGATTTGCATACCCAAAAAACACCGAATAGTTTTTTTCAAAACCTGCCAGTCCAAAGTATTCAGGGAAGCTCAACATCATCGAATTCCCAAAACAAAAACCTGCTACCGCTATTTTTGCTATCAATGGATTAGCATTAATTTTTTTGCCCGCCTTAACCACATCCTGCAAGGTAATCTTTGGTTCATAACCGATACTTCGCAGTAACTGTACAAGATCACGGAGTGATAATTCCGTATGCTTAAATGTGATACTTGCTTGTCTTTTCATGAAATCAACTTTCGAGACAAGTACATTTGGGTTTATTCTATACAGGTTTTCTAATAACCAGATACAAGAGCTACAGTGAATTACAGGAATGTAAAATGTTATGATCGTGATCTGCTCATCTTTATAGTCAATCAGTTTATCGGTAATAATAGCTTCATCCAGATAAGACAAATCAGCAGTTTTATCAAGGTTTGATTTTCCTGGATGCTGGTTATAGCGATAATAACTTTGCATATTATTATCATGTAAAATCTGGTATACTGTTTGGCAACCTAAACAGCAGAAATCATGGTTATCAAATTGATAGCCACTAGAGACAACTGCATCACCACAATGAAAACAATGCTGGTCTATTTGAACTTTTTTGACTTCTACCATTATATCATCTTAAATAGCTTGACTAAATAATTCTTTCTCGTTTTTTGAATGCTGTAACTTCAGATCAAATGCCATACAGATATTGCGTAGAAAAGATCTTCCTGATGGGGTAATGATTATATGATCTTTATTAACATGGATTAAACCTTCTTTTATCATATCTTCAAGACGTTCTACGATGCCTTCATTTTTAACAAAATCTGCTATCAATTTTGTTTCTCCTTTACACATCAGATCTAAAATGTTGCGTCTTATAATCAGATCTTCGTCATCAAGTAAATGCCCTTTCACAACCGGCAACTGATTGTTTTCAATCATCTTTTGATATTCCTCCACACTTTTAACATTTTGTGCAAAAGCATCCCACGAATCACTGATAGAAGATACTCCGAGACCAATCAATAAGGGACGGTATCGATCTGCATATCCCATAAAATTGCGATGAAGCCTTTGCTGTTGAAATGCAATGAACAATTCATCGCCAGGTTTAGCAAAGTGATCCATTCCAACATCTCTATACCCAGCATCTTGAATAAATTGCTTTCCCACGGTATAAAGCGCAAGCTTTTCTTCTCCTTGAGGTAAGTCTAATTCAGTATAATGACGCTGTCCAGGCTTTAACCATGGCACGTGCGCATAGCTATAGAAAGAAATACGATCCGGATCAAGCAACAGCGATTCTTTGATCGTTTCTGTTATTGTTTTCAAACTTTGTTTGGGCAGTCCGTAAATCAGATCAAAATTAATAGAAGTATATCCGATAGCACGAGCTTCTTGCATAACGCGGCGTACATCTTCCACATCCTGCTTTCTATTTATAGTAAACTGCACAAGCGGATCAAAATCCTGAATTCCCAAGCTTAATCTTCGAAATCCCAACTGATATAAATCGGCTAAGTGTTCATAAGTCGTATTGCCAGGATGTGCTTCGAAAGAAAATGATGCATCGTCTGCGACCTGAGCTTTCGATAAAATACCCGCCAGTAATTTTGCTAAATTCTCTGGAGCAAAAAAGGTAGGGGTTCCACCGCCAAGGTGAATTTCAGAAATCAAAGGCGCACCTTCCTTTAATATTGCTGTGTACATCCCCCACTCTTTTAGCAAACTGTCGATATAAGGTATTTCAACTTTATGATTTTTCGTAATTCGGGTATTGCAACCACAATATGTGCACAGACTTTCACAGAATGGCAAATGAATATAGAGGCTTATCCCTGCTTTTTTTGATTTTTGATAGGTATGATATACGCGACTAGACCATTCCTTCTCAGAGAATTGGTCGCTATTCCAAAATGGAACAGTTGGGTAACTCGTATATCTAGGGGCTGCAACATTGTACTTCCGTACTAAAGACTGCAAATCTATTCCATTGTTCGAATTCATGAGATTATAATTTTACAGGACATACTTTTAAACAACAACAAGCAGTGCCCACACATTTGCCAGCACCCCACAAATTCAAATTCCGAATTGTCTGTTCGGCAATACCTTTTGGACTTTGGTCCTCATAAGGTGTATTAGCAACTTGTATATCCAACTTTCCGGCTTCAACTAAGTCGATGTGTTCTGTCCCTAAAGTACGTGTCAGAATACGGCCCACACCCATATCTTTTAACACCCGGAGCATGGAAGCTTCTAGAATATCCTGTGCCGAAATGACAACAACATCTTTCCCTGTAGCATAAACTTTTGTTTCTTCATTTAGCCCATTAGAAATTAATGTCAAATCATGCATTTTACCATTAGCTAATGCTAATAACTCCTTTTCATAGGTCTGAATACTGTAAACAACTACTTTCATGCTATCTTTTTTGATATTCTAAATCCGAACTAGAACAAAAGTAAATAGTCTTCAAATACTTACACATGAAGTTCATCAGCTTAAAAAGTGATCTACGTCACATTTTTAATCTTAAAAATGCTCTGAAAACGAAAAAGGGTCGCATCCTTACTGGATGCGACCCTTCTGATCAAAATATCGTGGTAATAAAAGACCTTACTGCTTAACCTTACGAAGTTTTTTAACTGAGAAAATACGAATGGCACTTTTCTCTTTTGCAATTAAATTTTCCTCTCTAAAATCGGCTAAAACACGTGAGATCGTTTCATTTGCAGTACCTGCAATTGTTGCGATTCCCTCTCTTGATATTTGAATAACACATTCATCTTCAATTGCTGTATTCACCGTTTTCTCAGCAACACTAATTAATGCATTGGCAATACGTTTACGTACCGTGTCATAAGCAAATCCCAACAATTGCTCTTCTTTCTCTCTAATATTTCCCGATAGCAACTGGATAAATTTACCTGCAATCAAAGGTTTGCGATAAATTAATTCAAAAAAGTCTTCTTTACTGATCAGTGCTATTTCGGATTTTTCAATAGCTTCAACATTATCAGAATAATTTTCATTCAACAGCATCGCTTCATAGCCTATATATGTACCTGCAATCTGAATATCTGTCGAAAGCTCCCGTCCATCATTATAACATAGAAAACTGCGGACCTGTCCACTCAACACAAAATAGACGAATACGGGTACATCACCCTCTTCGTAAATACTTTGTTTCTTTTTGAATACTTTAACACGAGATTTTTCAATGAGTTCTTTCAACAAAAAATCTTGTTCTTCAGGACTTAAATACAAGGAGTTTTTAACTGTTATGGCCTCGCCTATCTGTCCCCGCTTTTTAAAGCGCACATCAATGGCATTTAACAACTCAACATCATCAAAAGGTTTTGTTAAATAATCATCTGCTCCTAGCTCCATTGCTTTTCGCATATCAGACCGTTCAACTTTAGCCGTAAGGAAAATAAAAGGTATGTGTGCCGTTTCTTCGTTCTTACTTAGAATATATAAAACGCCATAGCCATCTAACTCAGGCATCATAATATCACAGAGAATCAAATCGGGCAAATGAGTTGTTGCTAAATCAACACCATCACGGCCATTTTCCGCTGCAAGTACATGATAACGTCCTGTTAACTCCAAAATCTCTGTCGTTCCTTCCCGTATATCTGTATTATCCTCTATAATTAATATTGTCTTCTTTTCCACCTACAATTATTTATTTTGGGTAAATATCATCTTAAAAAAAGCTCCTTCGTTGATAGCAGATTTGTATTCCAATAATCCGTCCATAAGATGAACATAGCGCTTTACAATGTTCAACCCTAGACCTGTACCTGGTATATTGCCTGTATTATGAGCTCTAAAAAACGGTTCAAATAAATTGATCTGATCTTCCTCCGGAATTCCTATTCCATTATCACGGACTGTGATGATGCAAATATTATCCTCGATTATAGTATTAAACTCAATGAAGGTATCTTCACCAGAATATTTTATGGCGTTTGAAATCAAATTAACCACCGTATTTTTAAGTAAATTAGAATCCATCATAAACAGTCCAACCTCACCTGTGTGCTGATAAACAATATGTTGATTCTTTTTACAGATCAATTGCATCTCTTCGGTAATTTCTTCTGCTAATCCAACCACATTGATCATTTGCTTATTGACCGTAACAACACCTGCTTCCAACTTTTCCAGTGATAGAAAATCATTTAAGATGCTTGTTAGCAATTGAACAGAGCTCTTAATTTTACCGGTGTGTTTCAATACACTTGCAAAATCTGGTTTTTCAATATACTTATCGATCAATGAAGCTGATAACTGTACAGAGCTCAAGGGAGTTCTAAATTCATGCGAAGCCATGGAAACAAATCGCGATTTTAGCTGACCAAGTTCTTTCTCCTTCTCAAGCGATTTCGAAACTTCAGCCTTTGTTTTCTCCAGTTCCGAAACAAGCATAATCAAATCTTTCGTTCTTTCGCTCACTTTCTGTTCAAGCTCGACAGCATGTTTTTTCAATCGGTTTTCCGCGGCTTTTTCTCTTGTAAGATCATGAATAAAGCCAGTGAAAATATTTCTATTTTTATACCACACCTCACTCACTGCCAAACGAAAAGGAAAGGTGGTTCCATCTTTCTTTCTTCCAAGAACCTCCCTTCCTATTCCAATTATCTTTTTGTGCCCTGTTCTTTTATAATTATCGATATAGCTATCATGGCGACTATGATCCGGTTCGGGCATTAACATCGAAACATTATTACCGATAACTTCATGATCTGAATAACCAAATAAACTTGACGCTGCCGGATTAATAGATTCGATCAATCCCCGATTGTCGATCGTAATAATTCCATCAATAGCATGATCAATAATTGCTTCTAAAAGCTTCGCACTATCCATTTACTATTTCACTAGTTTTTTATACTTAAGACGGTGTGGAGTGACATCGCCAATTCTTTTCTTTCTATTTTCTTCATATTCCGAATAGTTCCCTTCGAAGAAATATACCTGAGAATCACCTTCAAATGCTAAAATATGCGTACAGATACGATCTAAGAACCATCTATCGTGGGAAATAACAACTGCACAACCACCGAAATTCTCCAAACCTTCTTCCAAAGCACGTAAAGTGTTCACGTCAATATCATTGGTAGGCTCATCCAGAAGAAGTACGTTCGAACTTTTCTTCAATGTAATGGCCAAGTGTACACGGTTACGCTCGCCTCCAGATAACACACCAACTTTTTTCTGTTGATCTGCTCCATTAAAGTTAAATTTTGAAACATACGCTCTCGAATTTGATGAGCGGTTGCCCAACATGATATTCTCGTTTCCATCGGTAATATTTTCCCATACTGATTTCTCCGGATCCAAGTCATCATGGTTTTGATCCACATAACCAAGAGCTACCGTTTCGCCGACTTTAAATGTACCCGTATCAGGCTGTTCCTGTCCTGTAATCAAGCGGAACAAAGTTGTCTTACCGGCACCATTGGGACCAATAATACCCACAATACCTGCAGGAGGAAGTGAGAAACTTAAGTTTTCAAATAAAATACGGTCACCGTAAGATTTTGAAATATTATCTGCTTCGATCACCACATTACCTAAGCGTGGTCCCGGTGGAATGAATAATTCTAATTTCTCTTCACGGTCTTTCGTTTCCTCTGAAGCTAATTTCTCATAATTATGAAGACGTGCTTTAGATTTGGCATGTCTAGCTTTAGGAGCCATACGTACCCATTCCAATTCACGTTCTAATGTTTTTTGACGTTTTGACTCTGTTTTTTCCTCTTGCGCTAAGCGTTTAGATTTTTGATCTAACCAAGAAGAATAGTTTCCTTTCCAAGGAAGACCTTCACCGCGATCCAATTCCAGAATCCATCCAGCGACATTATCCAAGAAGTAACGATCGTGGGTTACAGCGATAACTGTACCTTTATATTGTTTTAAATGTTGTTCTAACCAATCGATAGACTCAGCATCCAAGTGGTTGGTTGGCTCATCTAATAATAAAACATCCGGTTCTTGTAGCAAAAGACGACACATTGCCACGCGACGGCGCTCCCCTCCTGACAAATTGGCAATCTTAGCATCAGGCTCTGGACAACGTAAAGCATCCATGGCACGTTCTAATTTTGAGTCAATTTCCCAAGCATTGGTTGCATCAATAATATCCTGAAGTTCACCTTGTCTAGCCAAAAGCTTATCCATTTCATCTGCATTTTCATACACTTCAGGTAAGCCAAATTTTTCATTAATTTCTTCGTACTCTTTCAGAATACCCGTGATCTCGGCAACACCTTCCTGAACAATTTCAAGTACTGTTTTTTCCGGATCTAAAATAGGTTCCTGCGCTAAATAACCCACAGAATAACCTGGTGAGAAAACAACTTCACCTTGAAAAGATTTATCTAAACCAGCAATTATCTTTAACAGTGAAGATTTTCCGGAACCGTTAAGACCGATTACACCAATCTTTGCACCGTAGAAAAAAGAAAGGTAAATATTTTTTAAAACTTGTTTTTGAGGAGGGTAGATTTTGTTGACACCCGCCATTGAAAAGATTATTTTTTCGTCTGACATACTAATCAATTATTCTTTGTTTGGACAATAAATACACACAAATGTAAACTTTTATACTGACATTTTGATCGATTTAATAGCATGGCTTAATTGTTGATAAATATTACTAAAATATTAAGGATTGATAAAGTAAATTTATTACATTTATATCATTCTTGGTCATTAAAAGAAAGGTAAATTACATGGAAGCAAAATTTTCACCGCGCGTAAAAGATGTCATATCGTACAGTAGAGAAGAGGCTTTGAGGTTGCGTCACGATTATATTGGCACAGAACACTTGTTGTTAGGTTTGATTCGTGAAGGTGATGGCATGGCAATTAAGATTTTGAAAAATATCGGAATTGACACTGCGGCTTTACGTCAGTCTGTAGAGGAGGCCGTGAAAAGCTCAGCTGTATCTCGCGCTCCAATTGGCAATATGCCACTTACTAAACAAGCAGAAAAAGTACTTAAAATCACATATTTAGAAGCTAAAATTTTTAAAAGTGAAATCATAGGAACAGAGCATTTGTTATTAGCTATTTTGAGAGATGAGGATAATATCGCTTCTCAAATACTACAACAATATCAAGTGAGTTATGATATCTTCAAAGCGGAAGTAGAACAAAATAAAACAACTATCCGAGATGAAGCTCCAGGTTCGTCCACTGGTGATGACGATTATCCTGAAGAAGAGCAATTCATCCAACCTAAGAAGGTTTCTGACATTAAATCTAAAACTCCGGTTTTGGATAACTTTGGTCGCGATTTAACAAAAGCTGCGGAAGAAGGTCGTCTTGATCCTATTGTAGGTCGTGAAAAAGAAATTGAGCGTGTTTCTCAGATTTTATCACGTCGTAAGAAAAACAATCCTTTGTTAATCGGAGAGCCGGGTGTTGGTAAATCTGCCATTGCAGAAGGATTAGCATTACGTATTGTACAACGTAAAGTATCACGTGTACTGTTTAACAAACGCGTCGTTACGCTTGATCTCGCATCTTTAGTGGCTGGTACAAAATACCGTGGCCAATTTGAAGAGCGTATGAAAGCTGTGATGAACGAATTGGAGAAATCTCCAGATGTGATTTTATTCATTGATGAAATTCATACCATTGTAGGTGCTGGTGGAGCTTCGGGTTCATTAGACGCATCCAACATGTTCAAACCTGCTTTAGCAAGAGGTGAGATTCAATGTATCGGTGCTACTACATTAGATGAGTACCGTCAGTACATCGAGAAAGATGGAGCTTTGGATCGTCGTTTTCAACGCGTCACCATTGAACCTGCAACTCGTGATGAGACTATTGAGATTTTAAATCGTATTAAAGAGAAATACGAAGAACACCATAATGTCAACTACACTCCTGAAGCTATCGAAGCTTGCGTAAGTTTAACGACTCGTTATATTACCGATCGTTTCTTACCCGATAAAGCAATCGATGCGCTAGATGAAGCTGGTTCACGTGTGCATTTAACAAACATACATGTTCCACAATCGATCATTGATATCGAAGAGAAAATCGAAGAGATCAAATTGGAGAAAAATCGTGTTGTTCGCAGTCAAAAATATGAAGAAGCTGCAAAACTACGTGATACTGAGAAAAAACTGTTAGAGGAACTTGACCGTGAAAAATTAGCATGGGAAGAGGAAACGAAAGCAAAACGTTATGTCGTAACTGAAGATAATGTTGCAGAAGTTGTTTCGATGATGACAGGGATTCCTGTACAGCGCGTTAGCCAGACAGACAGTCAAAAACTGTTGAACATGGGTGATCTGATGAAAAATAGAATCATCGGTCAGGATGATGCTGTTCAGAAATTAGTGAAAGCTATTCAACGGACACGTGCAGGTCTTAAAGATCCGAAGAAACCAATTGGTTCATTCATCTTCTTAGGCCCTACCGGTGTTGGTAAAACTGAGTTGGCAAAAGAGTTAGCACGCTTTATGTTTGATTCTGAAGATGCATTAATTCAGATTGACATGAGTGAGTATATGGAGAAATTTGCGATATCACGTTTAGTGGGAGCGCCTCCAGGATATGTTGGTTATGAAGAAGGTGGACAGTTAACAGAAAAAGTTCGTCGCAAACCTTATGCTGTAGTCTTATTGGATGAGATTGAAAAAGCACATCCGGATGTTTTCAACTTGTTATTACAAGTGTTGGACGAAGGGCAATTGACAGATAGTTTAGGTCGTAAAGTTGATTTCAGAAATACCATCATCATCATGACTTCTAATATCGGAGCACGTCAATTGAAAGAATTTGGTCAAGGTGTTGGTTTTACCACTGCGGCAAAAACAACACAAGCAGATTCACATTCAAGAACTGTTATCGAAACAGCATTGAAACGTGCTTTTGCTCCTGAATTCTTGAACCGTATCGACGATGTGATTGTTTTCAATTCGTTATCGAAAGAGAATATCTTCAAAATCATTGATATTGAGTTGAGATCTCTATTCGGTAGAATCACAGATTTAGGTTACACAATAGATTTGACTGAAACAGCAAAAGAGTTTATCGCAGAGAAAGGATACGACACTAATTTTGGAGCCCGTCCATTAAAACGAGCAATTCAGAAATATTTAGAAGATCCAATCGCTGAAGAAATCTTAAAAGGTGATGTCAAAGCCGGCGATCGTTTAAAAGTTGATTTAAACGCTGAAACTAAAGAAATTGAAGTCACTGCTGATCGTTCTGAAAGACCGATTGAGCCAGCAGATAAAAAAGAAGATTAATAGAATTTGATTTATTTAAGAAAATGCACCAGAAATGGTGCATTTTTTGTTAGAAGTGTTAAAAGATTGTTAAACTATTTTAGTTACAAACAGTCTTACAAATTAAGGAACAAAAAAACTACAGATATGAAAAGAATTTTATTAGCCTTATTAATAGGTGGTGCAACCTTAACTTCACTTAGTTCTTGCACTAAAGAGTATGTGACACCTGTTTCAAAAACAATGGTTTATGAACGGTCTGCAAATCAATGGCAGTCTAGTGGCAACATTACAAAAAGTAAGTATGTTGATTTAGGAGTTCCTGAACTTAGTAATTATTATGTTGATCAAGGTGTGATAACATTAGCAATGAGCTTTGATAATGAAAAAACATACAATGCTATACCCGCAACAATAGATGGCGTATCATATAACTATGATTATACAACAGGTTCTATTAGAATATATGCTCAAGATCCAATATTCGAAAATGGAACAATTATTGAAGTTCCAACTCACGTTTTCGTTAAGGTGACCTTAACACAAGCTGATTATGTAGAGTAAAAGTTGATTTTTTATAAGAAATGCTCTGTTTAAAAGAGCATTTCTTATAAAAAATTATTCAAAATTATTATATTTCACCCTCCAATAACCGTACTAGTGTTTCTTTAGAAAAAGCTTCATTCATAAATAATTTAGCTTATTTTCGAAATTACTTTGATAAAGTTTAGTATTCTATCCCTCTCAATGTTCTTACTAAATAACATTGTGATTATGCAATCTTTAAAAACAATCAAAATATTAGTAAACAGAACGGACTTTCAAAAATTAGTATATTTCATATTTAAATATACTTTCTGATTATATCCAGTTACCAAAGACAAGCTTATTCCGAATAGCAATTAAAAATAGACTGGAAAGTATAAGAAAGAACACTAAAAAGAAACAAAAAAATTTTGTTGTTTTGCTTCTTAACGCAATGTCATCCTTATACTTTTCATAGATGGTCATGTAGCGTCTATTCCCAAAAAAAACAAAATACGTCGTTAATACGCTCAAAAAACCTAATAAAATTGCTGCTGAATCTGTAGGCCCTTGTCGCGTCTCTATGTCTAAATACAGAATATAACAATAGTAAAAAGTTACATAAAGTCCAAAGAACAGACCAAAGAATAACCCTCCAACTGTCAGCGGCGGGTTATCATTTTTGAATTGATTGTCTTTATAATAACTGTTGAAGATTACAAAAAATAATTTATCCATGCTTTACTTTTATTAATAAGTATTTGTTACGTTTCTATGATTTAAACCTTTTTCCGATTAGATATCTACACCAAATTTAATTTACTTCGATCTGCTATCCAAAAAAAATTATTCTACAATAACATTTATACCAGCCATATTGGCTTTGTATTTAATCTTTTCAATCAAACCATAATAGCTCCAGTTTCGTAATAGAAATTCATCCTCTTTAGCAAACTCTTCTTTGGTCGTCTGATTGACTAATAATAATGTTCCTGCTTCAGATTTCACACATATATCAATCAGCCTTCGACTATATAGATGGAGACGACTATCTACATACTGCTTCTCCTTTTCGTTATACTGCTCCAAACTTTTCATTTTTTTCTTACGACCATGACCACCCCTATTGAATGTTGCAGCCTTTTGCAATCGTTGCCTAGCAGCCTGAATAGCCATCCGACGGTATAGGAATTCTTCTTTGTTTCCGATTTGATAACTATCCTTATCAATAGAAACGGTAATCGGATGCTCGACAGACAAGGATGCTTCAGCAATGATATGATCTTTTAGTTCGTGTTGCTTTTTCGGTAATTCCAAAGCAAGCAACAGAAATATTTTCCCTTTCACGATCTGGATTGAACTTGTACATATTTTGATATGTCCCACCAGTGCTCGTTGTAGTAAAACCCTTTTGTCTGATCGGTCTTTACCTAGATACGTGCGGAAAGGAATTTTGAAAAGCTGCAATTTAAAATCCCACCCTTTCTCATCATTACTAAGTTTCACCTGATTTCCACCGAAGGGAATTGGCATGTCCTTTTTATAATTCCTTAAAGATTTTTCACCTTTCCAATAAGCCACGCGGTCACTACTAAAAGCTCTGTTCAACGTCATATTCATTGCCGAGAGAATATTCGATGGTAATTTACCTTTAAAATATAGAGCCAATATTCGATAGGTAGTATTCATCTTAGACGATGTGAATATACCTTCTGGGTCTTTATCAAAATCCGCAAGCTTCACCTTGACCTCATCGCGTAAATAAATAAAATCTTTTATCTGCTCTTGGATGTATTGGTGCGTCATCACCATATTTGATCCACGGTATACAATGTCTTGCCATTCGAATAATTTTTTATAATATTCAGCCCGTTGCTCTTTATCATCACAGTCCAAATAAATCTGAACTTTTCGGGTTAAAATTAGAGTATCTTTTTCCATAGCGATATATTTTATTAAGCTGTTTTCTTTGCAGTTTTTATCTTAGCATGAGCCTGCACGAACAGTTGTTTGACCAGGGATGGGTTCAATTTTAGGGCTTCCGAAATTTGCTCAAAAGAAAATTGAAGTTCATAGCGCATATGAAAGATTTCGGCCTGTTGATCATTGAATTCACCTTGCAACACAATTTTAGATGGTTTATTTAGGAGTTCCATTTGCTGCGAACTATTGAATACAGAACGTAGTGTATCAATCGTTTTTTCAACCTGCAAGCTGACTTCATAGTCAGATATGCCTCCCAAATAATAGGCAATGCGTTCATAGTTAAAGCTATATTTTAAACAAAGTTTGATGAATAGCTGCTGTTGATTGTTAAGGCTTGGCAGTAGTTTGTTGAGCTTATCCAATCGCTCTTGCTTTTCTTCCTCAAGTTTCTCCATATAGATCAAATCCATTTCTTCCTCTTCTTCCATTTCATAACCCATTAGAAACTCTTGATAGTTTTCAATGCCATCGAGTCGTAACAGGTTTCTGTGAAATCTATCTCGCGTAGTGTTGTAGAATGCATGAATAGCCGATTTAACCTGAGCCTTTAAAAAGGTTAAAGTATCGTCTATATCCTTAACCTGTTTTCGGTACAGCCATAGTCGCAATAAAGCTTCCTGTGCTATACTTTCTGCCGCACAATCATCTTTTGTTGCCCGAAATGTACTTGCAAAAAGATATCCGTAAAAGCGATTGTAGAAAAAATTTAAGCCTCTTTCATCTCCATTTTGGAGAAAGGAGATGTATTTCTCAGCTTGCTGTATTTGTAAAGTTTTATTCATAATCAACGTTTTAGTGAAGGCATACGAGCATGCCAATTAATTGGTTCTTCACCTCAACAGATCTCAGCTGGTCTGGCGGATTTTATTGGAAACTGAGATCATGTTTGAGGTATATTAAAACGACTTAGAACGTTCATATCATATTGGAATTGATCGGGAATTAGTGGCTATATCAAGAGAATGCCCATCTGTTGTGTATATCTACTATTTAAACTCGAAGTGTGAGTACTAATCGTGTAAAGTAGTTTCTTTTTATTGCAAATAAAGTGACCTGAGGGTGACTAGCATTGTGTATCTAAATTTCGGGATTACAGCAGCCCATTGTGTAATGAAATTATGTCAACAGCAAGACCCATCCATGCATAACTAATGCATTCTACGCTGGCTAGTTGTAATAAATAAGTATTTAGAGAGTGACCTATAGTCCTCACCCTACGGCGCCACAAGAAGCCTCAAGAATTATTTATTTATCAGGATATATCAGAATGAGAAGTATTCTATACGCTATATTTGACCTTTAACTCTTCGAAAACTAGATTAGCAGGCTGGCAATCATCGAGCGACACGTCATTCTGAGACAAAAGGAACTGCTCTTGTTCATCAGTTAGTTTGAAATTGGTCTCTTTCGACTCGTATGTAGCCCCGATAAGTTCGAGTACTTCGAGGAAAAAAGAAGTCTTGTCTTCTGGAACAGATACTTTAAATGTAGTCATACTCAAATTTAGCAATAAATATTATAAGTACCTAATTGGCAATAGTTTGAAGAGCTTATGTCAGGTTATATTGTGTTAGATTTACTATGGTCAGTAAACTTAGAATTAAAAAATGTTTTTTGTTCATAAATTGTAAATACCCTTCAATTCATAGTCAGTAGCTACCAATGCTATTTTCTGTATTCAGTGAGTGGCAACGGCCCTCACCCTACGGCGTCACAAGAAGCCTCAAAATGTATGTTAGTATTAGGAAATAAATTTACATTTTCAATTCACTTAAATTCGATATTTGCTGTTTCCAATTTCTTTTATCCTTCCCAAAACAATTGGTATATAAACCATTACCAATAGGGAAGCTCGCCCATTGCATATAACAAGTATTCAGTGAGTGAAATTTATCCTCACTCTACGGCGCTACAAGTAGCCTCAAAATTTATGCTAGTAGCACACAAAATATTACATTTTGAATTTATTAAATCCTACTTTCTACCTTTTTTAAATGTCTTTCATGATTACACACAAAAAATAAGTTAGACTACTCATTATCAATAGGGAAGCCTTCCCATTGCATATCAAAAGTATTTAATGAGTGACATTTGTCCTCACCCAACGGCGTCACAAGCAGCCTCATTTATTTTTATGGTGAGCTAGAAATTAACCTTCTAACCCTTTAAATTCTAACTATTTTCAAACGCTCTTTTAAATTGTAGTCAGTAGCAACTCATCTTTTAAGATTATAAATGATGAGCCTGTTGTATATACCTTTCAAATTATGGTCAGCAACAACGCACTTGAAAACATTGCATATAAAGACGGCGTTGTATATACCTTTCAAATTATGGTCAGCAACAACAGTGACAAAAGATTACCTTGCAAGTACTGAGTCGTACAGACCTTTCCAACCTGTGGTTGGTAACACCAATCCTATTATCAATATTCAGTGAGTGGCAAATACCCTCACTCTACGGATGTAAACCTCAATCATTTTATGCTACAGTTAGTTTGTAAATCGCATCATTAACAAACATAGTTCTGACGCCTTAGTTGTATATAGATTTTCTAAAATCAGGTTGACAACTACAGTAAAGTTGCTTATATATTCCACTACCTAAGATAGAACAACCTATTTTAATGCCTCGAGTTACTCCTAGGATTGAGTATACTTCAAGTTCGTAAACAAGCCAATCCTAAAACATATTTAATTACATAAATCCTAATCACTTTTGTTTTGCATATGCTTTATTTTTCCACAGAGACTAAGTTGTGTAAATTTATATCAATAGGAAAACCTTCCCATTGTGTATAAATACTATTCAGTGAGCGGTAAAAACCCTCACCCTACGGCGCTACAAGTAGCCTCAATATATTATATGGTGAACTAGAAACTAACCTTCTAACCCCTTAACTTTATAACTATTTTCAAACGCTCTTTTAAATTGTAGTCAGTAATAAAAAGAAAATCTAAAGTATGAAATCTACTGGGGTTGTATATACCTTTTCCAACTTGTAATCAGAAACAAAACATACTATCTTCAGTATTCAGTGAGTGGCAAAACCCTCACCCTACGGCGTCACAAGAAGCCTCAATTATTTTATGTGGTGAACTAGAAATTAACCTTCTAACCCTTTAAATTCTAACTATTTTCAAACGCTTTTTTTAAATTTCGGTTAGTAACAACAAAATCAGAGTGTTATATATCGGCATCACGGTTATAAATACCTTTCAATTTGTAGTCAGTAAAAACAACTGCACTTTACAACAGTTATTAGATCTTGTTGTATATATCTTTCAAATTGTAGACAGTAACAACCTTTTCACATAACATGCGAACAGCCTTAGTGTTATATATACCTTTCAAATTATGGTCAATAACAAAACTGTTATTTTCGGTATTCAGTGAGTGCTAAAAACCCTCACTCTACGGCGTCACAAGCAGCCTCAATTATTTTATTGTGAGCGAGAAGTTAACTTTCTCACCCTTTAACGAATCACATAGTGGCTCCTAACCCACTAACTATTCCAGTCAATACCAATATGTCAAAGAACTAAGAAGTTTATTCTTGGTTTATAATTCCTCTTGCAGAGGAACACATTACATTTTGTCTTTACCAACAAACTTTCGTAATTTTAAATCAAATTTATACTTTGTCAACCATATTAATACATGGTATCCTACCGATTTACCGGTAAAGTACCGATCCATAAAATCATAGCATATGAACACTATTTTTGAAGAAAAAAAAGAAACCATGCACATCGGTCACAATATAAAACGGATAAGAGAAATTCAAGGAATTAAACAAGAAGCTCTAGGGCTATTATGCAAAAGCAAATACTCTCAACAACGTATTTCTGATTTTGAAAACATGGTTGCTTTTGACGAACCTCTTTTAAAAGAATTGGCAGATGCACTTGGGGTAACACCAGATTTCGTCAAATCGTTTAAAGACGAAAATGTTATCTATAATATACAACATTCCCACACCTTCAACGACCAATCTACTAATTCTAGTCAGCATACCCAACCCACCTTCAATTCTGATGGTTCCGACAAATTATTGGCACTACTGGAAAAATTCATTGAGGAAGACCGCATCAAAACACAATCTATTGCAGCATTAAGTAAGGCAGTTTTAGATCTTGCCAGTGAGGTGAAAAAATTGAAAGAGGATAGAAATAATTAATTGATCAACATGTTTAATATATCATCATATATTTTATGAGCGATCTCAGCCTATGCAAGACCTTTGCATAAGCTGAGAAGCCAAAAACTTATAGAAGTTCAAAATTCAAGTAATCTATCAGGGATCATGTTGTTAGCTCTTTATCTATCTTGAACATGCTAGATCACTATAATTAATCAGATGATTTTTATTACTTACACGTACTAATCAACAATATTTAACAAGGCCTTAGCATGCGCTAGTGCTGCAGAGGTAGGTTTTATTCCACTCAACATCTGAGCGATTTCTTTGATACGCTCTTCTTGATTTAAAAGCACAATATTAGATTTTGTTTTATCACCTTCATCAATTTTGTAGACTTTAAAATGAGATCTTCCTTTTGATGCGATCTGAGGTAAATGCGAAATCGCAATAACCTGCATATCTCCGGCCAAGCGTTCCATGATCTCCCCAACTTTCAATGCTACTTCACCAGAAATACCAGTATCAATTTCATCAAAAATAATCGTCGGTAATGCTGAACTCTTTGCAATCAAAGATTTAATCGCGAGCATGACACGCGATAACTCTCCACCTGAAGCAACCTTATGAATTGTCTGTAATTCCTGTCCTTTATTTGCCGAAAATAGAAATTGGATACTGTTCATTCCATTTTCTTTCAGTTCATTTTCCGCTAAATCCTCCAGCCTGACTTCCAGTTTGGCATTGGGCATGCCTACTTCCGCTAAGATAGAAACGACATGTTTTTCAATTTGAGGTAAAGCTTTTTTCCGAAGCTCTGTTAATGCTTTTCCTTTTTCTAAAGCCTGCTGATAAGTCTCGGTCAACTCTTTCTCTAATGCAATAATTCGCTCATCCTGACTATTAACATCCAGTAGTTTTTGTTCTAAAGCATCTTTGATTGCTATTAAGTCTTCAACTGTATCGACATGATGCTTCTTTTGAAGGTTATAAATCAAACTCAGACGTTCATTGATCAACAATAATTTGTCCTGATCCAAATTTGTTCCCTGCTCCAGATAACCAATTTCTGTAGCAATGTCCTTAGCCTCTATCCAGACACTCCGAAGTCGATTGACCAGATCGGGCAAAGCTGTAAGATAAGAAGCGACAGACTCTAACTGACCTAAAGATTCTTTCACCTGTAAGATTACGTTCTGTTCCTGCTCCTCTAAGATATGTACGGCACCAAGTAAACCTCTTTTTATCTCTTCTGCATTCTCAAGTTGTTGCTGCTCGGCCTCCAAATTTACCTGCTCATCTGCAGTTAGAGATGCTTGATGAAGCTCATCAAACTGAAATTGATTAAAATCTGCTTCAATATGAGCTTGCTTGGCTTGTTCCTTTATCTTTCTTAATTCGTTTTTAACTTTTTTATACCTTAAAAATGAGGTTAGGTAACCCGCTTTTAAAGCAGTGGACTTTGCGACATTATCCACGACCAAAAACTGAAATTCTTCCGTATTGATCTGCAAGGTGGCATGCTGTGAATGAATATCAATCAACTTTTCACCTAAACTTTTAAGGATAGCTAAGGTAACTGGTGAATCGTTCACAAAAGCACGCGACTTACCATCTACACTAATTTCACGACGAATAATGGTTTCATTTTCATAATCCAGATCATGTTCCTGAAAAAAACCTTTCAGATCGTATGCTTCAATTTGAAAAAAACCTTCAATGCTGCATTTCTTATTTTGATTAAAAAAATATTTTCCTTCTACCCTACTTCCTAAAATAAGGGATAGCGCACCCATGATAATTGACTTACCCGCACCGGTTTCACCTGTGATGATATTCAATCCTTTATCAAATTGAATTGATAATTCGTCAATCAATGCGTAATTCTTAATATCTAATCTCGCTAGCATATTTTTTATGTGTCTATTTTTTGACTTAATTTATATGAGATTAATCTTGAACGCTATCAAATTTAAACGAATATATCGCTCTCTCCGTTACCATCAAGAATTATTTAATATCGGAAAGATAATAAATATTATCTTTTTATAAGCTAACTGAAAACGAGCTAACTATAAAAATTTCCAGCACTAAGATAAAACAATAAATGATAATTTACTAATATAAATAGCTAAAAATCTATTTATATTAGTATAAATAAGCGGTATGTGGAAGAAAAACAAACCTATATAACCATCTAGCTGTACAAAAATATATGTAAGGGAGACAAGATAAATAAGCGAATGTATACGAAGTGCGCGCGTTAATTTGTATTAGCACAAAAGGGAAAAGAACACTTCGGCAAGTATCATAAGTAAAAGCATTTGAATAAAAAAAGACAGGCACGATAAATTTTCGTATACCTGTCTTTCAGATCTCTGCCTAGCGGGAGCAGAAAAATATCGTTATTTAAAAATCACAGTTGGCGCAATTCCCGTCCAGGATTTTGGAATATTCTTCAAGCCAAATAGCTTAGCGAGTACCAAAGAGGTATTTTTATTACTATTAAAAAACTGATCAGTAAGCCCTAGATTTTTAATTTTTGGACCGGTAATCGCCAATGGAATCTGCATTTCATTCATAGTCACGCCACCATGACCTTTTTTTATACCGCCGTGATCTGTAATAAACAAAAAGTAGGTATCATCGTAAAGCTTTTGTTCTTTAAGCTTATTAATGAAATTACCGATTTCTACATCCACCTCTTCAATTGCTGTAATATACTGCGGCGACATCCATCCATATTCATGTCCTGCATGGTCTGTATGCACACTATACAAAAAGACTAAAGTAGGATCATTTTTATTTTTCTCTATAAATTTCAATGCCTTTGCATAATTATCTTTATACCTGTCGCCTTCCTCAAAGGAGACCTCATCTAAATATTTTTTGTTAATTGGATTGATTAATTCGGCCCAGTTGTAGTAAAATGCTGTTTTTGCATTGTTTTTTTTATCTTTTAATACCTTGAAGATAGACGGACTATATCCCTGCTCATCTGTTTCTATGGCTTTTAAGGTATGGTTTTCCATTGTCCAGTTGTTGGCTGTTATACCGTGTTCTTCCGGCCCCTGTCCCGTTAAATGACTTGTCCAATTGGGCAATGTGATCGATGGCATTACGGGCCTATTTGTCAACGTAATCAGTCCTTTTTCAAATAACCGATCAATATCAGGGTGTTTAGAACCGTTGAACCCTTCAGTACTAAAACCATCAAGGCCAATTATAACTACCCTTTGTGCGTTTACATTAACGTAAACCAGTATAAACAATGCTACTATTAATACTCTTATTTTCATGGTATTATATATTATATTTTTTTACAGAATTTCACTCACTGCATCACCAGAACAATTCGGTCCCATTACATTGGTAAAACTAAAGTTAGAAAATATCTTTTGTTTAGCAAACATAAACTTTGTTTATTAAAACTAAAATTACAATTTCTTAAACCACCGTTTACCTACTGATAAGCAGCCTTTTATTAAATACCTACTCTTTCTTTTAAAACAAAATTCATCTCTAGCATATTGTATCCATACTAGCAGTTCCCAATCTATTATTCCAGGTACAGGAGGCAACATTATTCCTGCGCCAAATTATTTTTATGAAATAAAACTAATTACCGCATCTTTATATAAATTACTAAATGAACAAGATGGAGATAACAAAGATTTCATTAACAATTGGTAGCATCATCATCAGTGGCAGTTTATTTGCACAGAGCCCCAAAATTATTAAGACGGATTTAAAAGAGGTTATGCTGTATACCAATGCGGCTGAACTGAATCATCATGCTAACGTAAACCTGCCCGCAGGAACTAGTGAACTTGTATTTACACATGTTGCAAATGGCATCGATGAAAACAGTATTCAGATCGGAAGCTCTCCTAACGTAACGGTGATGTCCGTACGGTCAGCCGTCAATTATATTGGAGCGGATGTCAAAAGTGATGCATTTGTACAAGCAGAGAATTTATACAAAAAGGAGGCTAACGCTTTAAAAGCTTTTGAAAATCAAAAGGCAACGGAAGAAAGTATCTTAAAACTACTGGAAAACAATCAAAAAATAGCTGGAACAAATGGTAGTACCACTGTTGCTGAACTTGCTAAAATGGCCGATTATTATAAGACTAAATACCTGGAGGTGAAAAGTAATATTACGATATTAGAAGATAAAATCGTTAGCCAGCAAGATGTCGTTAACAGAGCAAAAGTCCAGCTAGAAGAGGTACAGGGACAAACAACAGGTTCAGGGGGACAACTGATTGTTCAGGTTATCAATAACCAAGCTGGAAATCAACCTTTCGACATTACGTACACATCTTCACAGGCATCCTGGAATGCATCATATGATCTACGATCCGCTAGTACTACTGCACCGTTGGAAATCATTTACAAAGCGAATGTCACGCAAGAAACCGGGATCGACTGGAAACAGGTTCATCTGACCTTGTCAACAGGTGCTCCGTCTCAATACGGAATAGCGCCAACGCTAGTTCCTTGGCAACTGTATTATAATCAACCCACGTTTCCTCAAGCTTTGCAAAATAAGGCTTCAGGCCTTGTGCTTGATGAAGTCGTTACCATAAGTGACAAAAAAAATATCCGCATTCGGGGAACAAATGGTATCAATGCTTATACACAGCAAAACGAAAATCAGCTGAATACGACATTTGATATTACTATCCTATACGATATTGCATCCAACGGCAAGCCACATAGTGTATCGTTAAAAGAATACAAACATCCGGCAAATTACAATTATGTAGCGATACCTCGCTTAGATCCTAGCGTTTATCTAATGGCGGAATTAACAGATTACGAAAAACTAAATCTGATGCCCGGAATTGCAAATGTCATGTTTGAAAATATGCTGGTTGGCAAGACCTTTATTGATCCAAATATTTCTACCGATACGCTCAAAATGAGCATGGGGAGAGACAAGATGATCAGCATAAAGCGTGACAAGGTGAATGATCTATCTCAAACCAAGATATTGGGCGGAAGCAAAAAACAAAGCTTGGTGTATGAGATCACCATAAAAAATAATAAGAAGAGCAGTGTAACCATCAACCTGCAGGACCAGATACCAATTTCGACAGACAAATCGATGGAAATCACAGTCGATGACCATGACGGTGCCGAATTAACAAAAGAGACCGGTATACTGAAATGGAATGTCACAGTACCTGCTGGCGCTAGTAAAAAAATCCGATTTGGCTATAGTTTAAAATATCCAAAAGATAAACAGGTAAACATTTATTAAAGTATTCTTTTTAAGCCGCACTAGTGATAGTGCGGCTTTTATTTTTTAATTTCTTTTTGCATAAGTGCTATAATAATAAAAAAAGTTATGTTTGTGTTATGCAGGATTATAGTGCTACATTGAAAAGATTTATGCCCGAAGAGGCTGCTCCCATTATCTCCAGATGGATCAATGATACGGGCTGTTTATTCAAAATATCTAAATCCCGAAGTACAAAACTTGGTGATTATCGTGCACCTTTTCGTACTGCTGGCCATCGCATTTCGGTGAATCATGATCTCAACCCCTATTCCTTCTTGATCACCACCATTCATGAGTTTGCACATCTGCAGACTTGGCAACAGCATAAACATGCTGTGAAGCCGCATGGTAGTGAATGGAAGTCTAATTTTCAAAATTTAATGAATCCATTTTTAGGGCTTCAGATTTTTCCTGCTGAAATTGCCACGGCTGTAGCGCAATATTTAGCAAATCCGGCAGCATCCAGTTGTACTGATCTTCATCTTTTTCGTACCCTTAAAAAATTTGACAAACATGCCGATCAGGTATTAACTGTTGAAATGTTACCTGAAAAAAGTCATTTCAAATTACAGAATGGCCGGGTATTTCAAAAGCAGGAAAAAGTGAGAAAGCGCTACAAATGCGTAGAATTGAGCAGTAACAAAATTTATCTTTTCCATCCTATTGCGGAGATTTATCCTATTGAAACAACACATCAACATGAAAAAACAATTTAAATACATAGCGTTAGGTATAGCATGCATGGGTATGCCGCATCTTGTATCAGCGCAAACGAAGCAAAATACCCTCGATCAAAAAGCTCTCAGCAGCATCACTGAAAAAAGCTATAAGAGCACCATCCTCAAACTTTCATCGGATGAATTTATGGGTAGAAAACCCTTTACAAAGGGGGATACTTTGGCGACCAACTATATCGCGGCTCAGTTTAAAGCACTAGGACTAAAACCAGGTAATGGCAACAGTTACTTTCAGGAAGTTCCGATGGTAGAGATTACCTCCACTCCCAATGTAAGCCTATCTTTAAAATCTTCGCGAGACGAGCTCACACTAAATAATCTTACAGATTATGTGGTAACAAGCCGTCGTCTACAGGATCATGTGGAACTGAAAAATACAGAGCTCGTTTTTGTAGGGTTTGGTATCGTTGCTCCGGAATATCAGTGGAATGATTATCAAGATCTTGATGTAAAGGGAAAGACTGTCGTTGTCATGGTCAATGATCCCGGACATTATGATAAGTCTTTATTTAAAGGCGATACAATGACCTATTATGGAAGATGGACATACAAATATGAAGAAGCAGCACGTCAAGGTGCCGCAGGCGTTATGATAATCCATCAGACAAAGGCAGCTAGTTACGGTTGGAATGTGATCCGTACAGGCTGGGGAAATGCGCCACAGATGGACTTAGATAATGTGAGCGACCCTCATAAATATGCACAAGTGGAAGGATGGTTATCGACAGAAAGTACATCCAAGCTTTTTAAACTAGCAGGTTATGATGACTCACTAATGGAAAAAGCGAAGAAAAAAGGCTTCAAAGCAGTTCCTTTGGGAATAACAACAAATTTTGAGGTCAGCAATAAAATAAAAAGATCAAAGTCAAATAATGTCATCGCCAGACTCGAAGGTAAAAGTCGTAAAGATGAAAATATTATCTACACCGCACATTGGGATCATCTCGGCATTGGCGAAGCAGTAAATGGAGACTCAATATATAATGGTGCCATTGATAATGCTGCTGGGGTAGCGGCACTATTTGAGATTGCTAAAGCTTTTAAAGCCGCTAAAAAAGCTCCCGAACGTTCCATTGTATTTCTTGCCGTGACTTCGGAAGAAGACGGATTACTGGGATCGGATTATTATGTTAGAAATCCGATTTACCCTTTAAATAAAACAGTTGCTAATATCAATATGGATGCCTTCAGTGCTGCGGGTGCTACCAAAGATGTATCTATTGTTGGGAAAGGGCAATCGGATATGGATGACTATGCCGAACGTTCTGCTCTCAAATTTGACCGCTATACGAAATCAGAAGGCAATCCTGGATCTGGAGGCTTCTATCGTTCTGATCATTTCAATTTTGCGAAGGTTGGCGTTCCTGCATTTTATGCGGGTAGTGGAAACGATTATCTAGAAAAAGATCTGTCCATTATTGAAAAACGAAAAAAAGCGTTGGAAGGCCGTTATCATGCTGTCAACGATGAAGTGATTCCGGAGTGGAATTTTGAAGGCATGTTAGCCGATATTCGATTATTTTTTGATATTGGTTATACCTTAAGTCAAGAAGCGACTTTCCCGAAATGGAAAGAAAAATCTGAATTTAAAGAAATAGGCGAAAAGCGTTAGTTATTTTATACTTTTGTATTCAAAGAATTAATTAAAGAAGAAATTATGTTACACTTACACTCGACATTAGCAATTATCTTATTGTTAGCTCTGATTGTTTCAATCATCATTACCTTTGTAAACTTCTCAGGTAACAAACCGTATAATAGAAAAATTGCGCTGTTAGGTTTTATCGCCTCTCACTTGCAATTATTAATTGGATTGATTTTATTCTTCGTATTAAAATACCCATCCATGATCTCAGGTTCTATTATGAAAGACCCTACGATGCGTTTTAAAATTATCGAGCATCCGCTTACGATGATTATCGCGATTGTGTTAATTTCTATTGGTTATATAAAAGCTAAAAAATTGACTGATGCCAAACAAGCTAACAAAACTGTTTTGATTTTTTACATTCTTGGATTAATCTTAATCTTAGCACGTATTCCTTGGGGAACTTGGTCATTATTTGCATAATTAATTGCTATTCGTACTATAAAAAAATACGCTGTTTCTCTTACGGGAAACAGCGTATTTTTTTTTCGACATTTTATCTTGGCGCGGGTAAGTAAATATTTAAAACTTTTAACCCTATGCTTTGTTATATCTTAACCTCCAAAAGGGGGTTACCTGTCATCTAGATGGAACCGTACCAAGGCAATTCGAAGAAAAACAGCGTAAAAAAAACGTCAATTCTTTCGAATTGACGTTTACTATATTTTTATAAAGACTTATTTATTTTTTCCGAATCCTAAAATTCCAAAAACTGTTCTAAAAGCGATAAGAGATGCTACTACAAGGCTAATGTTAGCTATTGCTGAAAACATCGATACATGTTGATCAAAGTTTGTGCAAACATCTGGTACAAATCTAATGAATACTCCTATAAGACCCAAAACGATAGCTATTGTTAAAGTCTTGTAATAATGAGTTTGATTTGCGTTATTATCAGTCTTTTTTGGTTCTCTATGTTGTACTGTTTCTGCCATTTCGATTTAATTTTTTTACAAGACAAAGGTACAAATTATTCATTGTTTCGGAAATAAAATAACAAAAACATTTATTGAATTATTAAGGCTATCTATTTTATAAAGAGATAGAAAATGTCTAAAATTGCAACGCAAACAATTTTTAATGAAACATCATGAACTAAATCAGTTCAAATCTTGAAGAATACTGGATTTATGATTGCTTCATTATTGATAAAAAACAAATTTAATAATGAAACCATCATGATCTTACAGATAGCTAAGTGCAGATCATGATCGCTTCATAACCGTTAAAAAACAAATTTAATAATGAAAAAATTATTGTTTCTCCTGCTGTTAATTCCATTTTTAGGGCATGCACAAATGCAAAAAATAGAGAATTTTATAGTAAAAGAAAATTTATCAGGCAATGGGAAACTTGCCATTATAGCTGTAGATTCGGCAGAGAAGACAAATGAACGTATCAACGGTACGTATAAGTTTAGCATTAATGGGTTTACCCAGGACTTACAGTTCCACGATGGAATTGGGGTTCCAAATGATAAAATTGAATCCTCAACATTTGTATTCTTCAAACATAAGAATCAAGACAGATCAAAAGGTCGACTATTTTATATCTATAAATCTGACAAAGGATTGTCAGCTTTTGCGATCAGCGGACTTATGTTTCTCATTATCCCGGCAGTGATCTTACTTATTGCTTATGCATTTAAGAAACTATTATTAACGGCAATTGTACTGGCTGTATGTTTCTTTTTCTTCAATCACTCGCAGGGCCTAAATATCACGTCTATTATAGAGTCTATTTTTGCAAGTTTAAAAAACTTAATTTTCTAAAAAGGCAATCCAATACCAAAGTTATACTGAATAAAATTATAACGGTCAGGCCTATGTGTCTGGTAATACTGATCCTTAAATTCTTTGGAATCGAAAAAATGTTTTAAAACCCATTGATCGCTTCCTGAGAATTGCGGATCTTTAACTTTAAGTCCTGCATCCAATCGGATAATAAAATAGTCGGAATCAAAACGAAGTCCAAACCCCGTTCCTATTGCAATCTGATTTAAAAATTTATTAAACTTAAACTCTCCGCCTGGATTTAATTCGTTCTCTTTTAATCGCCAAACATTTCCAAAGTCTACAAAGGTAGCACCATTCATCTTAGCTCCTAAAACACTATTTAATATACGGAAACGATATTCAGCATTTCCTTCAATTTTGATTTCCCCCAATTGATCTAAGTTCCGAAGGTTCAACCGTAAATCTTCATTTACACTTTCGCGATTATAATTTCCGGGACCCAATGTCCGAGCTTGCCAGGCACGCATGCCATTCATTCCGCCACCGTAAAAGCTTTTTTCGAAAATCATGAGCGTCGAATTGTTTCCATAAGGAATAGCAATACCTGGATTGATCCTAAAAACAAATTGTCTATTGCCCCCTAGATTACGATAAAGACGATAGTCTAATTCCGTTTTGGCATACTGCAAATAAGGTACTCCAAGAACCTTTTTTTCGCCATCCGCCGTCCGGTCAAACTTAACTACCCGGCTTACAAGATCTAAAATATTACCACTTAAATCTACTGAGCCTTTGAAATAATTAAAATTTTCCTTCTTGGTCAGCTTCTTGGCGTTATAAGTGAATGCGTACTGGGATCCCAGACCAAAATACTCGCGGTTATTACTTCGTACATATAATAAGTACCCCTGATCTATCAGGTTCTGAGCAAAATTATCGTTTAAACGTCCTTGTCTATATTCTAACACAATTGGCGTAAAGCTGTGGAATTTGTTTGCAGATTCGTGCCAGGAGTAATTTAATGTATTGATAAAATAACGGTTTGAATAGGTGGCATCCTGATTGAAGATTTGTAAGCTCGTCGAAAAAGTCGTTTTGGCTAAACCATACTGTGCGGTATTGCTGACAGGAAAAGGTGTCATCATACGTGGGACAATCAGATTTACACCGATCTGAATATCATTATTAAAGATTTTGTTAGAAATGCTACCACTAAGTCTAGGGTCAAACAAAATACCATAACGTAATTTTACTTCCAATAGTTCGGCTCCGCCAAAGATATTACGATGTGAAAATGTATTTCCGATATTAAAACCGCTCATACCTGAACTCAGTGTAAATTCACCTTCAATCTGATTTCCCATCAACGGACGAGGTACCATCTCATAGAAAGCATCCAATTTATTTGAATCTGTCTTTTGATAATGAATTTTAACACTCCGAAATCCATTCATTTCGTACAAACGATCGTAAGAAAGATTTTCTTTCGTCAGATTGTAAGGATTCCCAGATTTGATATACATATATCTGGTCAATGGTTTCAGACGAAAATTATTTGTTTCGTCTGTGAAATGGATCTTATTGATGCTGTCAAATGTCTGTTTAATTTCTTTCTTTGCAGTTCCAAAATTTCGAATAGTAACAAAGATATTATCGATGGTATATGCCTGATGTTTTGTTGAAGCGCTTGGATTTTCAACCTGCACTTCTAAATTTAACTGATTTTTCTTTGACATCGAATCTACAGCAACACGCATGTATTGACGGATATAATCAAAATAGCCATGATCACGCATAGCCATATACAATTTTTCTCTTTCTGTGATCAGATTTACCGCATCATATTGATCTCCTTCTTTGATAACTGTAGCTGGTTTTACTTCTTTTTTATAAAGGTCGGCAACTATAGGATCTGCAAAGTTGTACGTAATTTTGCTCATGTAGTAGGGATCGCCCTGAGTAACATTAAAATGAATGGTCGCTCTTTTCTTCTTAACTGCTATTTCAGGTTTTACGCTAGCACCAAAATAACCTTTTGTAAATAAAAATCTTTTTATCTGTGTCGCAGATAAATCAACTAAACCAGAATCTAATAAATGGGGAGCTTCACCGACATTTCTGATATTACGTTTCTTATATTTTCCATCTTTTGTATTAAAAAGATTATAGATAAATAAGTTAACCCGCGAATTGACCTTAATCTCATTCGAGATATAGAGTGAGGTTGTTTCTTTGAGCTCAGGTTTTACACCATGGATATCCACATGATCTACCAAAGCTTGGTCCTCATTTAAGAAACGTGCTGTACGGCAAGATGTGAAAATTAGCAACAAAAGCGTTATACTTGTAAAAGCTAAAAGGCGTTGATTATTTATCATTAAAAAATGTTGTCAAAAGCACAAATTACTCTAATATCATCACTTCAAAATAAAAAGTTTCGCAAACAACATGGTCTTTTTATTGTCGAAGGAATAAAATCTGTTATCGAATTTCTATCTTCCTCTTATCAAGTTGACAGCTTATTTTATACAGAAGATGTACTCGCAAAAGTGGGTAAAATATCGGGAAAAATAAAATCTTATGTGCTGACTGAAAACGAATTTCAAAAAATCAGCAGCTTAAAATCTCCGCAGGGTATACTAGCTCTGGTACATATACCGAAACAGGAGGCTTTAGCCATAAAAGATTTCAAAGGACAGCACACCTTACTATTGGATGACATCCAGGATCCTGGAAATCTCGGCACCATTATCCGCACAGCTGAATGGTTTGGTTTTCAACGGATCCTTTGTTCGATCGGTACTGTCGATGCTTATAACCCTAAAGTCGTCCAGGCTACAATGGGTTCTCTTTCACGTATCGAAATCCATTACCTCGATTTAAAGGCTTTTATTCAAGACGCTAAATTACCTGTTTTTGGTGCTTTACTCAACGGCGATAGTATTTACGAAACCGACTGGAGAGATGAAGGTCTCCTTGTTCTTGGAAATGAGGGAAATGGGATTTCGGATGAGCTCATCGAATTGGTCGACAAACCTGTCACGATTCCGAGGATCGGTGAGGCAGAATCTTTAAATGTCGCTGTAGCAACCACGATCTTTTGTTCGGAAATAGCGCGAACAAAAAAATTATAAGACATCGCCTTCTCTTCAAAAAGAAGGCGATTCATTTTTTACACAAACAAGAGTCCGTTTATCATGACTGAAAATAAATCCATATATACATTACAATTTGCCCTTCTCTGTCTGAGTTCGTTACTTTTCTCTGCAAGTTTCAATATGATTATTCCAGAACTTCCGAACTACCTGAGTCAAATGGGAGGTGCTGAACATAAAGGTCTCATCATAGCTCTATTTACTTTAACAGCTGGTATCTCACGTCCTTTCAGTGGCAAATTGACCGATCGATGGGGACGCGTACCGGTTATGGCCATCGGATCTATTGTTTGTTTTTTATGTGGTTTTCTGTATCCGATACTCACCACAGTCTCCGGTTTTCTTCTTTTGAGATTGATTCATGGTTTTTCGACAGGTTTCAAACCTACTGCTACTTCAGCTTATGTTGCTGATATTATTCCGCGCGAACGCTGGGGTGAGGCTTTGGGGATGCATGGTCTCTGTTTTGCAATTGGTGGTGCAGTAGGTCCCGCTATCGGTAGTGCAATTTTTCAATATTTTGGTATCAATATCATGTTCTATAGCTCATCTCTTTTTGCACTTCTTTCTATTGTTATTGTCATGAATATGAAGGAAACACTTGCAAAAAAAGAAAAGCTCAATTTATCCATGTTCAAAATCTCGCGTACCGACATCATTGATATCGGTGTATTGCCAGCGGGAATTGTAACGTTTCTATCTTACTCCGCATTCGGAGCCATATTGACATTAATCCCCGATTGGAGTGATCACCTCAACCTGAGCAACAAAGGGATATTCTTTGCTGCATATACGATTGCATCAATTTTGATCCGCTTCATATCTGGAAAAGCATCGGATAAATATGGACGTACCAAAGTAATTATGATCGGTTTACTCATTGTTGGTATTTCTTTGTTCCTCATCGGACAGGGAGATTCCTTTAACAAGCTGATGTTAGGTGCAAGTATATACGGTATCGGTACAGGAATCTTATCTCCTGCGATCAATGCCTGGACTATAGACCTTGGTAAGCATAATCAACGTGGACGTGCGGTAGCGACGATGTACATATCGATGGAGGCAGGTATTGGTTTAGGTGCCTTATTTGCAGGGATGTACTATCAGGATATTATCACCCGGATACCGCAAGTGATGTATTTTAACGCTTTGTTTTTAGGTATCGCTTTACTGTATATGTTTTTTTGGCAAGGATTTAGCTATAGAAAGAAAAAAGCTTAATTGTATTCTCAATTAAGATTAACCCTTTATTTGTTAGCAGTCATATATGGAAAGTAAATCAGGAAAAAAACCGTATTCAGTTGAGCTTGCCTCAAGTTTGTTTGCCCTAGCATTAATCATCGGATTTTTATATGTTACTCAAAGTGTTATCGTACCGTTACTTTTTGCGATCATTCTTTCAATGACGCTCTACCCGATTGCATCTTTTTTTGAAAATAAATTGAGATTTGGGAAGGCGGCCGCTTCTATCATGGCTGTTATTATTGCCATCTTAATTATCAGCACTTTGATATGGTTTATTGTACATCAAAGTATTATCATTGGAAAAGATGCTGTAGCGATTCAGGAAAAAGTATTGGCTGCTGTAGAATCGATACAGAACTGGATTCAATCTCAATTCGGATTAGAGCGAAGTGAGGTGATTCAAAAGATGAAAGAGCAAGGAAATAATGCTTTAGAAAATGTGGGTGGTTATATGTCAACAGCTTTTGGTTCAATCGGAAGTACATTAGCTGGTGTTATCTTAGTTCCTATCTTTATTTTCTTTCTCCTTTACTACCGTGATTTTTTTAAAGAGTTTTTCTTTAAAGCATTTAAAAACACCGATAACAAGAAAATTCATGCTGTACTGAGCAAAATCTATGAGGTAGTACAAAGTTATTGTCTGGGGCTTGTAATGGTGATGGGAATTGTCGCTGTGCTGAATACAGTAGGTCTCATGTTGATGGGTATTCAATACGCCTGGTTTTTCGGCTCTATGGCTTCTTTGCTCATGTTATTGCCTTATATCGGTATCGCTATTGGCTCAATCTTACCGGCTTTGTTTGCGTTGGCGACAAAAGATAGCGCTTTATATGCGGTCGGTGTGATTGCCTGGTTCCAGGTGGTTCAATTTTTAGAAGGTAATATTATTACTCCTAATATCGTCGGAAGCAAAGTAAGTATCAATCCCCTGATGGCCATTATTGCTATTCTACTGGGCGGAATGATTTTTGGTTTAGCAGGATTAATTCTAGCGCTACCGATGTTCGCAACCTTAAAGGTGATTTTTGATGCGATCCCTAGCATGGAGCCTTTCGGATATTTAATCGGTGAGCCTGAAAAAGAGCATCTCAAACGAAATGCAACACAGGAACTGCTTCAAAAATGGGGAATCGTACGGAAACCTAAAAAGTTTCTTACACCAACTGTTGTGGAATCGGCTTCGCCGGATGATACAAACAGTACAGATAAAAAACTGTAAATACTCTTTTACTAAGTGATAAAACAATTCGTCCAAGGATCTGAAAGATGATTCTTGGACGAATTATTTTATATGATCTTTTATTGCAACCGGATTTTTGATGGTTGACATTGCTGAATTAAGTGTATTCCTGGTTTCAGGATTCCCGATGAGTTTGGAAGAGTCTATCCCAGATTGAGGTATAAAAACCAAAATTGACATGAATATCATGATGATGATTCATATGAAAAAGACCATTGGTGATCCATCGATTTTTAAACTCTAACAGATTAAACCCAATATGTCCTAATATTCCCCACAAGAGATTGAATCCTAGATAAAAACAAACTGTAAAAATATCGCAGGGAATTAACATAAAGGTGATGATCAGAATAGCTCCGAACATCACATTTTCTAGTGGATGCATCACAAAGAGACTCAATGCATTTGTACGTTCGAAGGTATGGTGCCTGTAATGAAAATAACGATATAAAATGGATTTGTGAACAAGCCAGTGAAGTATAAACATCAAAAAATCCACAAGAAACAAAACGCCTAAAAATTTGATTGGAAATACCTTCCAATCAAGATCAACTATTTTAATCCATCCAATTCTTAACATATAAATGCCCGCAATGGCAACAACCGCATTAAGGGAGATATTTAAAATTGCATTTCCAATATCTGCTTTCAATATGGGATGACGCTCAACCAACTCCTGCTTGCTGTTATACAGATAGTGCGCCACAGCATAAAATGTAATGGATAAGAAAAATAGCAGAAAATTCCCTAGAAATGCTAGTTGTATGACTACTGAAAAATCTGCCTGATGTAAGTAATCAACAATTTCTCCTCCCATGGTATCCATTTTCTTCACTATGCTTTAAATAGTTGAAGATAATTAATTTCTATTAACTTTACTTTAAATAATATTTTTATGAAATACGTACCTACACTTGAAACGGAGAGACTACTTATTCGTCCGATAACTTTAGATGATGTTGAAGAATTCTATGCGATGGATTCACAACCGGAAGTTCATCTTTATTTAAACAGATCTCCTTTAAAATCAAGTGAAGAGGCAAAAGATTATATTCTTAGTTTGCTGCAGCAATATGAAGCATATGGTACAGGACGTGTTGCTGTTATTGAAAAAGCAACAAATCAATTTATAGGCTGGACCGGATTTAAATTTATCGACGAACCGATGAATGATCGGGTCAATTTTCTAGACTTTGGTTATCGCTACCGTAAAGAGTCCTGGGGTAAAGGTTATGCCACAGAAGCGGCATTGGCCTGTATTGCCTTTTACTATGAAAACATGACGCATATACCTCTCCATGCCATTACGCATGTCGATAATCAAGGTTCGCGAAATGTATTGGAAAAGGCTGGATTTAAGATTACGGATACTTTTAAGTTTACCATCTGGGACATGGACTGTTATTGGTATGATCGGGTTGAAGATGCTAAATAAGACCTGAATGCATCTTTTCTGAATTTAGAATGCCACTTTTGAATGTTGAAATTTTCAATGTAAATCTATTTGTATATCCTTTGGATAAAACGAAATGCTTTTCGTATTTTTACGCTTGCAAAAAACGATGCTTTCTTGCAGCAAATTAGAATAAAAACACCATATTATTGATTACATGAGTGAAGAAACAAACTATCCTGCAGACGATAATCAAGAAGAATTAAATAACGGACAGACAAATAACAGTAAAACAATTCCACTTTCGGGTTTGTATGAAAACTGGTTTTTGGACTATGCATCTTATGTTATTTTAGATCGCGCTGTACCTCATATCAATGATGGTTTTAAACCTGTACAACGACGTATCCTGCATTCATTGAAAGAGATGGATGACGGAAGATATAACAAAGCCGCAAATGTGATCGGTAACACGATGAAATATCATCCTCATGGTGATGCTTCAATCGGTGATGCTATGGTTCAGATCGGTCAAAAAAATCTACTGATTGACTGTCAGGGGAACTGGGGTGATCCTATTACCGGAGATGCTTCTGCTGCTCCTCGTTATATCGAAGGACGTCTATCGAAGTTTGCTCTGGATGTTGTCTTCAATCCAGAAACAACAAACTGGCAATTGAGTTATGACGGCCGTAATAAAGAACCGGTTACGTTACCTGTCAAATTCCCGCTATTGCTGGCTCAGGGTGCCGAAGGTATTGCTGTAGGTTTGGCTACTAAAATTATGCCTCATAACTTCCTGGAGTTAATTGATGGTTCCATCCAGGTTTTGAATGGCGAAAGACCACATATCCTTCCTGATTTTCCAACGGGAGGAATGGCAGATTGCTCAGCTTACAATGAAGGCCAACGCGGTGGCAAGATCCGTGTCCGTGCAAAAATTGAGGAGCGTGATAAGAAAACATTAGCGATTACTGAAATTCCTTTTGGAACAACTACCGGTGGATTAATAGACAGCGTTGTTGCAGCGAATGATAAGGGGAAAATCAAAATCAAGAAAATCGAAGATAATACGGCAGAGTTTGTAGAGATTATTGTGCATCTGGCCCCGGGAATATCTCCTGATGTTACGATTGACGCTTTATTTGCTTTTACAGCCTGTGAGGTTTCTATTTCACCAAATACCTGTGTGATCAAAGAAGATAAACCACACTTTTTGAGTGTTAATGATATCTTGATTGAAAACACCATCAATACAAAAAACTTATTAAAACAAGAACTTGAAATCAAATTACATGATCTCTTAGAGAAGATATTCTTCAGCAGTTTACTGAAAATCTTCATTCAAGAGGGTATGTATAAGCATCCTCAGTACGAAAATGCTGGAGATTTTGATACGGTTGTTGAAGTACTAAATGGTCTTTTCGAACCGTTCTTCTCCCAGTTCTACCGTCCTATTGTCCCTGAAGATTATAAGCGATTGATCGATAAACCGATGAGTAGCATCACGCGCTTTGATGTTAAGAAAGCGGATGATCATATGGCTTCACTAGAGGATGAAATCAAGAATGTTAAACGCCATCTTAAACACTTGACTGATTATGCCATTGCATGGTATGAAAGATTGCGTGATAAATATGGTAAAGGTCGTGAACGTAAAACTGAATTAAGAGCTTTTGATCGTGTGGAGGCTACACAGGTAGCTTTGGCCAATGCAAAACTGTATGTCAACCGCGAAGAGGGTTTCATCGGTTCAGGCATGAAGAAAGACGAGTTTGTGTGCGACTGTTCGGACATCGATGACATCATTGTTTTCCGTGCGGATGGTAAGTATGTCGTTACCAAAATTCAGGACAAAGTATTTGTCGGAAAAGATATCATCCATGTCGCTGTCTTTAAAAAAGGTGACGAGCGAACAATTTACAATGCCATCTATAAAGAAGGAGACACGGGTACAAGTTTCATCAAACGTTTTGCTGTTGTCGGTGTAACACGTGATAAAGAATATGACATCAGCAAAGGATCAAAGGGTTCTAAAGTAACTTACTTCACTGCAAATCCGAATGGAGAGGCGGAGATTGTCAATATTCAGCTGAAACCGCATACGAAATTGAGAAAGCTTAATTTTGATATGAATTTTGCTGAGATTGCTATTAAAGGTCGTGCATCTCAAGGAAATATTGTTTCGAAATATCCGGTTAAAAAGATCACATTCAAAAGCGCCGGGGTTTCTACCTTAGCTGGCCGTAAGATCTGGTTTGATAAAATAACGAAACGTCTAAATGCTGATGAAAGAGGTCAATATTTAGGAGAGTTTGATGGTGACGACAAAATTTTGATCGTCATGTCGGACGGTACTTACGAGCTGTCTAATTTTGATCTGAGCAATTATTTCGATGATAAGATGATTCGCATCGAGAAATACTTTCCTGATCATGTCTATACTGCAATCCATCAAGATGGTAAATCGGGCACCTACTATGTGAAGCGATTTAAATTTGATGATATTCCTGTCGGTAAAAGTGTATCATTTATTAATGATGAACCGGGTTCAAAACTTATCGTGCTGACAAACAGTACAGACCCTGTGGTACACCTGGAAGTGCTGAAAGGAAAATCGCAGACAGAGGAGAGTTTAGATCAACCTTTGAATGAGATCATTGATGTCAAAGGTTTGAAAGCGCAAGGTAACCGCCTATCCTTTCATACGGTGAAGAGTGTTAAACTGACTACTGATGAAATTGATCTGGCCGTGAGTGCTAAGGAAGAGGTGACAGCTCCTACTGAAACTTCGGAATCTGATGAAGAAACGGAAAAGACAGCTGAAGCGACGAATAGCCAAAGTGATATTAAACTGGAAATAACAAATCCTGACGATATCCAAACGGATAATGGCGGTCAGATTGAGTTATTCTAAAACATATATACAAATAGCTTTACAGCTATTTTAGAACATAAAAAAACCGCTTAATAGCGGTTTTTTTATGTTCTAGTATCTTTTAATCTTTAAACTCTTTGATGAATTTTTGAAGTTTTGGTGCAATAACAACAGAACAGAAAGGATTTTCAGGATGCGTATTAAAATAATTGTGATGATAGTTTTCTGCTACCCAAAAAGTAACCGCTGGCTCTACAGTAGTCACAATAGGATCTTCAAAAACATCCTCACTATCTAACTCATCAATAAAATTCTTAGCGAGTATTTCCTGTTCCTCATCGTGGAAAAATACGACCGATCTATATTGCGTACCGACATCATTACCTTGACGGTTTAACGTCGTTGGGTTATGCGTTTTAAAGAAGATCTTCAATAATTCTTCGTAATTAACAAGATCTTCATCGTATTCAATCTGTACCACTTCAACATGTTCTGTGGTACCTGTACATACCTGCTCATAGGTAGGATTATCATTTAGCCCGCCCATATATCCTGGTAAAACGGATTTTACACCTTCAGTATTTTGAAAAATAACTTCCGTACACCAAAAACAGCCGCCTCCAAATGTTGCTTTCATATCTTAATATATTTTATATTCAAACTTAGATAAATTTGTTTAGTAAAATTACAAACTTTCAAATTTATTCGTCCAAGTGTATTTTTATGGTACTCATGATTGCTTCGCAGTTATCGATCTCTCCTCCACCATCAAAAAATAAATAATTGAGGAAACTTAGAAATTAAATGACAGAAAAAGCGTCATAATAGTTTACTGATTTTGAAAAATTATGATTTGTAGTAATAGGAACCTGGAATCAGCAGATCCTGCTTTTCGTTATGACATACAGCGTATGAGAATCCTTTTTGCAAAGCATAAGATCCATATTCACCTTTTTTATTCAATGCTAAAAATCCTACCTGAATATCTTTTGCAATATTAGGTTTCTTCTTAACAATACGTTTTACAGCTTCTTTACAGGCATCTTCCGGTGAATATCCCTGACGCATCAATTCGACTACTAAAAAACTACCTACTGTACGAATGACTTCCTCTCCTACTCCTGTAGAAGTGGCCCCGCCTACTTCATTATCTACATAAAGTCCAGCTCCGATAATCGGGCTGTCTCCTACCCGGCCATGCATCTTAAAAGCCATACCGCTTGTTGTACATGCACCAGATAGATTTCCTTGAGCATCCAATGCAAGCATACCTATTGTATCATGATTATACTGATTACCTGGCAAACGCTCGACCGCGAATGACTTGTTCTCAATATTCATAACCGGTTTATATTTCTTTTCTTTTAACCATTCTTTCCATGCTTTTTCTCCTTCTGGGGTAAGCAGGTCTTCTTTTTCAAAACCATTCTCCAGCGCAAACTGCAATGCACCATCTCCTGCAAGCATCACATGTGGTGTTTTATCCATTACCAGACGAGCTACAGAAATTGGATGTGCGATATGCTCTAAGGCCGCTACGGAACCACAGTTTCCTTCTGAATCCATGATACAGGCATCTAAGGTAACGATACCATCGCGATCTGGATATCCACCTTTTCCTACTGTCATATTTTTTAAATCAGCTTCCGGTACACGCACTCCCTGCTCTACGGCATCAATTGCTTTTCCGCCTTTTTTTAGCACTTCCCATGCCGCCTGATTTGCCGCGATACCAAAGTCCCAAGTTGAAATAACGATCGGTTTCATTCCCGACCGCTTCTGCGGAATTGAAAAACTTGATAACGTCTCTACAGTACCTATAGCTGTTGCTCCAATAATACCTTGTCTAATAAATTGGCGTCTTGAACTCATATTTTAATCGATTTAGCAATACAAGTATACACAATTGCATTTTTCTTTTTAAGAATTTTTTAATTCTGCCAAAGCCCCGAATTCGTATTTATGCAAAAGAATCGATCATTAATTCACAAATCGTCAACATTTCTTGTGAAAACATACAATTTAGACTATCTTTAAAAACCAAACTAATCAGCATGACAAATAAACTAAAATATGCTATTCTTACCTGTGCAGGCTTTTTTACGATTAACCATGCCTTTTCACAAGCGCTAGATTCCACTGTTTATCTTCAGGTTAAAGAACTGCAAGAAACCGTAAGAAAAGCATATGCTCCTGATAAGCGTACAAAGCTATTTGCCTTCACAAAAACAGATATTGCCAAAAATGACTATCTGATAGAAACGACAGAACCCGCCGCTAAAACAGCTTTCGAACAGCAATTTAAAAATATTCCGGCAACGGTAGCCATTAACTTATTGCCCGAACAAAACTTAGGAAATAAACTGATCGGTATCGTACATTTATCTGTCGGAAATATGAGAACTAAGCCTGATAATGCGGCTGAAATGGCGAGTCAGGTATTAATGGGAACACAGGTTGACCTCTTACAAAAGGATCATGGTGAATACCGCATCCGTACTCCGGAAGGATACATTGCCTGGTTACCGACTTCTTCGGTTACAGCGATGACAAAGGAAGAAGCGGCACAATGGAACAGTCAGCCTAAAATAATCTATACCGCTGAATTTGGAAAATCACTTTCCGAACCGCATGCGCAAAGCCAACGTGTATCGGATCTTGTATATGGCGATATTCTGGTGCTGACGGGTGAGAAAAATAACTATTTCGAAGTTTCCTATCCAGATAAAAGGAAAGCATACATCAAAAAAGAAGAAGCTTTATCGCTAAAAAAATGGGTTGATTCACGCAATCCTACAGCTGACAACTTGATCTCGAGTGCCAAATCTATGCTCGGACTTCCTTACCTTTGGGGGGGTACTTCTGTAAAGGGAGTAGATTGCAGCGGCTTTACAAAGACAGCTTACTTCATGAACGGTTATGTTATTCCGCGTGATGCTTCTCAACAGGTATTAGCAGGTGAATCGGTGGATATCCTGAATGCTGAAGGTCACTTTGATCCAGAAAAGGCGCTTAAAAATTTAAAACCTGCTGATCTTTTGTTTTTTGCTGCAGGTAAAAATACGAATCCCAATGCCCGTGTTACGCATGTAGCACTTTACATCGGTAACGGAACGTTTATTCATGCAGCGGGATCTGTACGGATCAATAGTATGTTGAAAGATGCTGCAAATTACGATGATTTTCAGACACGCACTGTCGTTGCTGCAAAAAGATATTTGGGATCAAACGATCCACAAATACAGAAAGTACAAAATAACCCTTATTATAGCATCAAATAAAAGATAACAACGATCATGAGTACACATTCAGACTGGATTACTAAAGATTTTGGGGCTTTCAAACTGAGATATAAGCCTTACACTTTAGAAATGCGTTATGTCTTTACTGTTGCATCTTTCAGCAGAACGACTACTCCGGTTGTATTGACACAATTGGAATATGACGGCATTATTGGTTACGGAGAGGCAAGTATGCCTCCATATCTAGGAGAATCGCAGGAAAGCGTTATCAATTTTCTAAACAAAATCGACCTATCCGGATTCAACTCTCCTTTTCAAACGGAGGAGTTATTGGCTTATGTGGATCAAATAAGTGCTAAAAACACGGCTGCAAAAGCATCAGTTGATATTGCTCTTCATGATTTAATAGGAAAAATACTGGGACAGCCATTTTATAAAATATGGGGATTAAATCCCGCATTAATTCCCGCTACTTCCTATACCATTGGTATCGATACGGAGGAGGTGATCCGTAAAAAGGTCATGGAGGCAGATCAGTTTAAAATCCTCAAAGTAAAGTTGGGCCTTGAAACGGATAAAATGATTATCGACACTATTCGCCAATGTACGGATCGTCCTTTGTGCGCGGATGTGAATCAAGGATGGAAAACAAAGGAGCAAGCACTTGAAATGTCACATTGGCTCGCTGAAAGAGGCGTAGTTTTTTTGGAACAGCCGATGCCAAAAGAACAGATCGATGATAATGCCTGGTTAACAGCCCATAGCCCCATACCGACTATTGCCGATGAAGCATGCCAGAGATTGAGTGATGTTCCTGCATTGCAGGGTGTTTATTCGGGCATTAATATCAAACTGATGAAATGCACTGGAATGCGTGAAGCAAAAAGGATGGCAGAGTTAGCGCAGTCATTAAAAATGAAAGTAATGATCGGATGTATGACTGAAACTTCTTGTGCCATATCTGCCGCGGCTCAGTTGGCTCCTTTGGTAGATTGGGCAGATCTGGATGGTGCACTTCTTATCGGAAATGATATTTACGATGGCATGAAAGTCATTGACGGACAATGTATCTTACCAGATCGTCCAGGGATAGGTATCCTAGCAGAATAAAACACATTAAATTTTCATAAGATCATGAATTTTCAGAAAAAATATCATGATCTTATTCTTATCTTGTACCTTACGGGTATAAATAGATCATCTATTAAAAGCAACAACTAACCAATACTCTTATGAATAAAATTTTACTTACCTCGTTATGTACGATGGCTTGCGGGACTCTGCAGGTCGTACATGCGCAACAAATCCAGGTTGCGGGGAAAGTTTCAGATGGAAATGGCGCTGCCATTCCAGATGTGACGATCTCGGTCAAAGGAACAAATACCGCAACATCCACAAATTCCAGTGGATTGTTTACGATAAATGCGAATCAGGATGCAACAGTCATCATCAGTGCTGTCGGTTATCAGAAACAAGAAATCAAACTAAATGGCCGAAAAACATTAACAATAACCTTACAAAAAGAAGAGAATGCACTGGATGAGGTTATGGTAGTCGCTTATGGTACGGCTAAAAAGAGCACCTACACGGGTTCTGCTGCGGTGGTAAAGGAAAGTGATATTAAAGATGTCCCTACGACGTCGTTTGAAAATGCATTGAACGGACGTGTAGCTGGTGTTCAGATCAGTTCCAGCTCCGGCCAGGCGGGCGCAACATCTAGCATCAGGATACGTGGTATCGGTTCTATGAACGCTTCTAATGATCCTTTATATGTGATCGATGGTGTTCCTGTTGTTTCGGGCAATGTGGGACAAATGAGTGGCCAGATCAATTCTTCTTCCAATGTCATGAGTACGCTTAATCCATCGGATATAGAATCGATCACCATATTAAAAGATGCTGCTGCATCTTCATTATATGGATCTAGAGCTGCCAATGGCGTTATCGTAATTACAACAAAACGTGGTAAAGAAGGAAAGGCACGCATAAACTTTCGGTCTTCTCTTGGTTTTACCCCATCGTGGGCGACAGATAATTATGAAGTAGCGGATCCGCAGGCACAGATCAATATGGAATATCAGATTTTCCATGACTATAGAACGTCAAATAAAAACAGTGCTACTGGAGTCAATTACACCGATCAGGAGGCAAGTACTTATGCTCTGGGACAAATCAACAACCGATTTAATAAACATGGATATCGCTTTGAAGTAGATGGTCCTGCCCGTATGAATAATGTTAAAATTCTTGGAATAACTGACGGTGTCGAAAACCGGGAAGGTAAATTCTTTGATTGGGAGGATTACTTATTTAGAACCGGTGTTTTTAATACGAACGACATCTCTTTGAGCGGAGGTTCTGAAACAACAAAGTACTTCTCTTCTCTAAACTATACAAAAGATAAAGGACGCGCCACGATCAATGAATATGAAAGAATCTCAGGAAGAATCAACCTGAATCAAAAAGTAAGAAGCAATATTGAATATAATGTAAATTTAAATGTTGCTAGTACGGATAAAACTGGGTTCAATGATACCCGAAGTACCGGATCTAATCCTTTCTTTCAATCTAGAAATCTATTGTTTCCTTTCTACTGGCCTACTGACTACAAAACCGGCAATCCATGGACAGCACAATATGGTAGCTTAGCCTATAATTCTGACTATTATAATAAACAATGGGGTAACAGTACAAAAACTCTCAAATTGGGTGCTGTACAATCTCTATCGTGGGAAATTGTTCCTAATCTAACGGCAAAAACAATTTTCTCATTTGATAACACAGAAGTAAAAGATGCCTTGAATTTTTCAGCCTTGCACTTCATTGGTTTGACTGATAAGGGTTCATCGAGCAAATGGAATACAAATATGCGGAAATATGTTTCGTCCAATACATTAACGTATGCCAAAAGTATTGAGCAGCATAACTTCAATATTTTAGCGGGTTATGAAGTTGAAAAGAATGTCACTGATTTTCAGTACAGCAATTCGATTAATCTCGGATCAAGTTCTTTGACATCTATCGGTACGGGTGCAAATTATAAAGCGGACAGCTATCAGTTCGGTAATAATCTGATGTCTTATCTTTCACGTGTCGATTACAACTATAATGAGAAATACTTTTTAGGAGCTTCTATCCGCCGGGACGGTTCGTCACGTTTCAGTGAAGATAATCGTTGGGGTACCTTCTGGTCTGTATCTGGCGCATGGAGTATCCATAAAGAAGAGTTCTTTAAAAATGATATCGTCAATACCTTCCGATTAAGAGCTTCGTATGGTGTTAATGGTACGCTACCAACCGATAATTATGCTTGGAGAACTTTAATGTATTATAAATACAATTACAAAGGTAACCCTGGGGGTGTCGTTGGCGATGGTTCATTAGGGGCTATAGATAGAGGATTAGGAAATACAAAACTAACCTGGGAAAAAAGTAATACCTACGATCTAGCTTTGGAATATGGTTTATTTAACAATAGACTAACGGGTTCCATCGAATACTTTAATAGAGATTCGAAAGACTTGCTTCAAGATGTGCCTACTTCTGGTACGACTGGTTTTACCAAGGTGCTCCAAAACGTGGGTGTCATAAATAATAGTGGAGTCGAAATTGATTTAGGCGGCGATATCATCAGTAAAGAAAACTTCAGATGGTCGGCTCGGGTCAATGGTTCATTTTTAACTTCCAAAGTCAAAACTTTAGATGCTGGTAAAGATATTATCTGGACTGATCCAACAGGTGGTGATGCCCGTGCACAGTTTATCTACCGTGAAAATGAATCGGTATTATCTTTCTATGGTTATGAGTGGGGCGGTGTAGATAAAACCAATGGTAAAAACGTTTGGTATACAAACAATAATCAATCGGATTTCGAATACAATGGCCGAAATGCTTCTTATAGCTATACGAAAGCAGATCAGATCATCTTGGGTTCGGCTACGCCTAAAATTTTCGGAGGAATCAATACAGATGTGGAATATAAAGGTATCTCACTTGGTCTAAACTTTAGTTACAAGATCGGTGGAAAGCTGTATGATGGTGCGGAAAAGGATGTCATGGATGATGGCTACTATTGGGAAAGAATACGTTCACAGTATTACTATGATAATATGTGGTCACCTAGCAATGTAAATGGTACACAACCAAAAATCGATGGTAACGATTTAACTGATGCTATCCAGTTCAGTAGCCGTCATTTATATAATGCTTCGTTTATCCGTCTAAAAAACATCAATGTCGCTTATAAATTGCCTTCACAATGGTTGGAAAAAGTTAAAATCAGTAATGCGCGTTTATTTTTCAATGGTACAAACCTATTCACGGCATCTAAATTTAAACTAGCGGATCCTGAGGTTAACCAATATGGAACGCGTGGATGGGAAACACCATATGGCAAAACATACACATTTGGTATTGAAATCGGCTTCTAGTTTTTCTATTGATCATAGGATAAACGATAACTTATTGCAACAAACCTGATGATCATAATAGCTATTAACCGACATAGGCATTGCTAATGCCATTAATAAACAAATTGATTATTGAATAAACAGCTAATTCTGATGAAAAAATATATAAACTATTTACTTTTCGCATCTGTTCTGAGTACAACTTACTCGTGTAAGAACTTTTTAGATGTGGAACCTACTAATGCGGTTGATGCTGATAAGGCCATTGTAACCGCCAACGATGCTCAGATTGCGATCAACGGTATACAGCGTCAAATGACTTCTTCGAACTATTATGGACGTAATTTCATCGCTTATGGTGATGCTAAAGGTGGCGATGTAACGCTTTACTCCCAAGGTCGTGGGTTGGATGCATTTTATACTTTTAATCATAATGCGCAAACGAACAGTTTTTCGAGCTTTTGGACTTCGATCTATAATATCATCTACCAGACCAATAATCTACTCGAAAATATTGAAAAGTTAAAAGCATCAGGAAGTATTGAGAACTTTGATCTTGCAAAATCGGAAGCATTAACCATCCGTGCATTGGCCAATTTTGACCTGGTTAGACTTTACGGTAAATCTTACACCGATGATAAAAATGCCTTTGGAATTCCTAACGTGACCAAAACACTGGCTTTCAATGAGCAAAGTTTACGTGCTACGGTTGATGAAAACTATAAACAGATTCTTTCGGATTTAAAAACTGCGGAAACTGGTCTTCCAAAGACCAAAAGAGATGGCTACTTAAATTACTATGCCAACAAAGCCATACAGGCACGTGTGTACCTTACGATGGCTGACTATAATAATGCTTTATTGGCAGCTGAGGAAGTGATCAATAATAATCCTATTTATTCTCTTTATACCAATGCAGCTTGGGTCACTTCGTGGCAGTCCCAGTTTGGATCGGAATCTATATATGAACTTGTAATCGAACCTAATCAAGCGGATCTCGCTCGAAATTCATTAGGTTTCTATTTTATGAGAAGAAATCACCAAACAGGTGCTTTAGGAAATTTCCTAGCAAGTACACCTTTCTTAAATGCACTTAATGCTGATCCCTCTGATGTAAGAAGAGGTGTGATGGCTAGAGATGAATCATCTGCTGATCGTCTTGGCTCTTGCTATAAGTACCTTGGTTCTACGACATTTTCTGGGGATAAAGGAACTTCTAATTATACTGCTGTCAATATTAAAGTGATCCGTCTTTCTGAACTTTATCTGATTGCGGCGGAAGCAGCATTGAAGGCCAGTACACCTAATCCAGCCAAGGCGGCAACTTATTTGCAGGCGATCCATAAACGTGCTGCAGGATTACCAGCTATTGATGCCGCGTCTGTTTCAGAAGCACTGATCTTAGCAGAGAAAAGTAAGGAGTTTTTTGGTGAAGGCATTCGCTATTTTGATATGATCAGACTAAATAAGACAATCAATTTTGATGATGCATTTGCCGGTATCAGCGTACCTACTCGAGAACATGCGATCAATAGATCATTCTTCAAAACGATTTTGCCTATATCTCAAGAAGAGATTAATGCTAATCCTCCGATAAAAGCACAACAAAATCCGGGATATTAGTCTCCATGATTGACGCAATAAAAAATGGCTTCTGATGTTGATCGGAAGCCATTTTTTGTGAGTTATCTTTTTTATGAATCTATCTTTTGAAAGGCTACCCGAGGTGTCCCATCGCCGACGTAGATAATGCCACAACGTATGTATCCTAGTCTTGTGAGTACTTTTTGCATCGGGATATTTGTTTCATGGGTATCGACCCGGATGTTGTGACATTGTTCAAAGCACCATTGAAAGCATTGTGCCGCTACCCCTTTTACTTGACCATTGGAAGCCAGACGATGTACTACACCATATGGCTCTTCATTCAACCACTGCCCATCTTCAATTATGGTATAATTTGGATCAGGCTCTAGTGAGAAACAGAAGGTGGCTACTATTGAATCATCTTCTATACAGACATAATTCTCTCCGATCGCTATTGTTGACTGAATATATTCCCGAGAGGGATAGCCATTTGTCCACTGAATGGTATTGCCACTAGCACGCATTAAACCTCGTGCAATGTCAATAATAGCCATCACCTGATCTAAATCTTCTAATTTTGTTTTTCTAATATCCATATTTACAATAAACTTTTATTTTATCAGTAACGCAGTGACCAAGTAACGAAGTAACGAAGTGACTAGTGACATAGTAACGAATGGTATAACTTACTAACCATCTCACTTTATTACCGACTTATCAGTTACAAAGTGACTAGTGACGAAGTAACGAAAGGTATAACTTACTAACCATCTCACTTTATTACCTTCTAACTATCTAACCAAACTACCGAACAATCTGTTTCATATTTCGTGGCAACTCTTGATTCAAATCAATGAGATAACCATTGATAACAGCGTATTGAATTTCTTCTTTCTTCTTTAAGAAAAAATTTGCTTCTTTACCAAGAATTAATGTTCTGATCGTATTCAACTTGCTTTTAGATAGCACATTGATGGGAAAATGATGTAGTACTTTGGGCTCGGATGCATTTATCTTTACACCGGCATACCCTTGCTTCAGTAATGCTTTTATATCAACGTTTTCAAGATCACTCAGGCGATAAAATTCCTTTTCGTAAACTTTAGCTTCTACAAATTCGAAATCTGTCAGATCCAGATCATCGTACCCATAAAAGTCATGAAGATCTCCAATGTCTTCAATATATCCTTTTGTATAGTAATCTTCCCCCTCGGTAATCTCATCTCTTCGGATAGCAATATCTATTTTCAGAGGAAGACCATGTGATATTGTGGTCACCCGACGAAGGATCACATCGTGCAGCTGCGAGGCGTTGAATGGTATGTGCTGGTATTCTGAGATTGAAAATTGCTGATAACTGTCCTGGGCGATTTGCAGTAAGGAATTAAGAATCAGAATAAAATTCAATTTTCTAATTTCCTGTTTTTCCGGATCTCCAGCAAAAGCTCCTGATTCGATCAGTATGGTGCTTGCACCCCATTTCTGAAAGCTATCTCCAAAAGCTCTTGGTGAGTGTTCATCATCATATTTGGCAATGGCTCCTGGGATATAGTCTTGAAGCAGCTGATTCATGCCAGCTATGATCTTCATTGCATTACCACGCACTTCATTGACTTCGCGCTCCCAATTATATGCTGGTGCTAAAAGGGAAATGGTAACCGGAGTTTTAGTTCCCGGAACGTTATAATAGATATTCTGATCGTGTAGATTAAAACCAAATTGTGGTTTGATCATTTCTGCCTGATTTCTTAATAGCTTACCTTCTGGTGTTGAGGTATCTCTGGCATCCCGATTCAGATCAATGTGCTGCGCATTTCTTCTTGTATAGACTTCAGCTCCATCTGGGTTGAGCATAGGGATAAAATGCACTTCTAAGTTTGATTTTAATATTTCCCTTAAGCTTTGAAATCTGCTATCTTTTCCTTCAAGGAAATTAAACAGGTCAAAAAGGGCCATGGTTGCGGTCGGTTCATCGCCATGCATCTGCGACCACAGCATTACTTTCTTTTTTCCCTGACCGTAGGTTAATTTATAGATCGATCTTTTTTGAACTGACAGTCCGATCTGATCAATCTTTAGGGTTGATGCCTCCTGATGCTTATTGATGAGATCGACTACAGTCGAATGTTTAAATCTACGTTTTGTTAACGTGGTTTCTTTATAGGATGAATAGGCTTCATCAAAATCATTTTTATTTAAATTCATGGTTTGGGCAGAAATTGTAATTCCCGAAGTAACGAAGATCAAAAAGAAGATAATTTTCATCAGGGAGATAATTTTCATCGATTTAATCTTTTAGTACTTTCTCTAAAAGTGTAATGGTTCCTTTGTCGGCATCTATTTTGACCTGTGCTCCTACCGGTAATATAAATTGATTGGCAATATGTCCGATCATGGCTCCTGAATAAGCAGGAATCCCGAGCGGTTTGATATAATCGTTCAATACCTGTTCGAGCGTAAGAGAACCATAACCTCCTGCTGGCCCACAGTCCGTACACTTACCAAAGACGAAACCTTTGATCTGATCCAAAATTCCTGCTAATTTTAATTGACAGAACATCCGGTCCACGCGCTCTATATTTTCATCTACTTCTTCTAGGAAGAGTATGGCATTTTTAAAATCTGGCAAATAGGCTGACCCGCATAACCCACTGAGCAATGTCAGGTTTCCTCCTAGTAGTGTACCTGTTGCTTGTCCTGACTTTAAGGTCGTGATCCGCTCTTTGTACTGGATAAAGTTATCGCCTTTTTCTGTTGGGTTTGCAAATTGTGTCGGCTGATTAAGGAAAAATTGATTTTCAAAATTTTTAGCAACGGTATTACTCCATGTACTGATACCGACTGCGCCGTGAAAGGATATTAAACCGGTCTTTTTATAGAAAGCCATGATCAGTGCAGTAATATCGCTATAACCTAATAATACTTTGGGGTTATTGGCGATGAGTTGATAATCAATATGTGATAATAAACGGGATGCTCCTGCTCCTCCGCGTATACAGACAATCGCTTTCACTTCTTTGTCTGCAAACATGCTGTGGATATCGGCTAGGCGCTCTTCATCTTTTCCTGCAAAATTACCATATCTGCTTCGGATATGTTTTCCTTCTTTGATTTTGAAACCAAAGTTTTCAAAAATTTCGCGGGTCATAACAATGGCTTCTTCGGTATCCATAACTCCCGCAGGAGCTATTAATCCGATGGTATCTCCTTTGCGCAATACTTGAGCTAGTAATTTCTTTTGATCTGCTTTTGTTTCAAAGAAATCTTCCTTTGCAAATGACAGTGCAGGTATTCCTGTTGCGACTAAGCCTAAGGATTTTAAAAATGTTCTTTTATCCATAGTCCTGGATGATCATGATTATCTGTTAAATAATAAACGTCTACCAGAGCCGTACTCGATCAAGCTCCCTTTGGAATAGGCTAATTGTCCTGATACAATGGTGTGCTCGATAGAAGATTTAAAGGTATGATCTTCAAATGGAGACCAGCCACATTTTGACAGTATATTTGATTTTGTAACCGTATAAGGTTTATTTAAATCTACCAGTACTAAATCTGCCCAATAGCCTTCACGAATAAATCCACGTTCCTCAATCTGGAAGCAAATTGCTGTATTGTGTGCTGACTTTTGAACGATCTGCTCTAAAGTAATCTTGCCCTCATGGTACATGTCCAATAAAGCTTGTAATGCATGCTGTACCAATGGCCCTCCTGATGGTGCGGCGCTATAAGCTTGTGTCTTTTCAGCAATGGTATGTGGGGCATGATCGGTAGCAATTACATCGATATGTCCATCCAATACCGCTTTTACAATGGCATCTCTATCATCTGCTGTTTTAACAGCTGGATTCCATTTGATAAAATTACCTTTTGTCTTGTAATCGACGTCGGAGAACCACATATGGTGAATACATGCTTCAGCTGTAATTAATTTTTCTGCCAATGGAATGTCATTTCTGAATAGCCCGATTTCTTTAGCAGTAGAGATGTGCAGAATATGTAAGCGGGTATTGTTCTTTTTCGCTAATTCTACAGCTTTGGAGGATGAGATGTAGCAAGCTTCTGCCGAACGAATAAGGGGATGCATATCTATTGTCAATCCTGCTTCGCCATATTTCTCTTTATATATAGCAAGGTTTTCCTGGATAGTGGCTTCATCTTCGCAGTGTGTGGCTACTAATGTGGGCGAGTTAGCAAATATCTGTTCCAATGCACGCTCATTGTCTACCAACATATTACCAGTTGATGATCCCATGAATACTTTGACACCACAGACATCACGAGGGTTTGTTTTGAGTACTTCTTCCAGATTATCATTGGCTGCACCCATAAAAAATGAGTAGTTGGCTAAAGCATTTTGAGAGGCGATATCGTACTTATCTTGTAACAAAGATTGTGTTAAAGTATTGGGTACCGTATTGGGCATCTCCATAAATGATGTTGTACCTCCCGCCACTGCGGCACGGCTTTCATGCCAGATATCAGCTTTGTGCGTCAATCCTGGTTCACGAAAGTGTACTTGATCGTCAATTAATCCGGGTAAAAGGTGTAATCCTTCTGCATTAATCTCTCTATCGGCAGGGTGGTTAATCTCTGCGGCGATCATCTCGATACGGCCATTACTGATATAGACATCTGAAGTGGTAATTTTCCCTTCATTAACGATTTGAGCAGATTTTATAAGTATTGTTGACATGGATGATGGTAATGTTTAATATGATATACAAATATAAGCATTTGAATATTTACAGCCTAAAAATACACAATTGGATGCTTGTTTACGTATTTTATGGATTTGAAAATTTGGTCTTTTAAATCTGCAGCATCAAGCCAGCTTGTTTTATATTTAATTGGATGACTTAAACTGAAGTTGATAAAGATGTTATCGATTATACCTAACAAACAAAAAAGCAGTAATGGAATCCATTACTGCTTTTAATTATAATTATATCTTATCAATTAGGCTACATCAAATTTGTATCCAACACCTTTAACGGTGGTTACATAATCTTCACCAATTTTTTCTCTAAGCTTTCTGATGTGTACATCTATTGTTCTGTTGGTAACAACAACTGAATCTTCCCAAATGCTTTTCAAAATTTGTTCTCTTGTAAAAACTTTATTTGGTTTTGATGCCAATAAGTACATCAATTCAAATTCTTTTTTTGCAAGTACAATTTTTTGTTCTCCACGGTACACTAAAAAAGAATCACGATCAATCACCAGATCCATAATCTCTAATTTATCTTGTGATCGTGCTGCTTCTTCCGAGACATTTCTTCTTAGAATGGCATTAATACGGCTCATCAAAGCACGAGGCTTGATAGGCTTTGCAATATAATCATCGGCTCCAACATGGAAACCTGCAATTTCAGAATACTCCTCACTTCTAGCCGTTAAAAACACCATAAATGTATTTTTAAACTCTGGCATGGCACGCATTAGTCGGCAGGCTTCGATACCATCCATTTTAGGCATCATAACATCCAAAATAATAAGATCTGGATTAATATCCTTTGCTACATTGATAGCTTCGTGACCATTCGAGGCAGTTGATACTTGATATCCTTCGCGCTTTAAATTAAAAGCAATTAATTCTAGAATATCCTGCTCGTCATCAACTACTAATATTTTTTGCTTTGCAATGCTCATCTTTTTTTTTTGCTAAATTATGAACAAAATGACAACAAAACATTAACGAAGTGTTATTAAATTGTTAAGTAACATTCCGAAAGTTAATATTTAATTTGCGCTATTTTAAAGTTTTCTTTAAAAAATCTTCCAATTCTTTACCGCGTAGGTTTTTAGCAATGATCAAGCCTTCTGGATTTAAGACATAAGAGGCCGGTATTCCTGTTATTCGATACAGACCAACAACAACGGATCCCCATGCTTTTAAATCAGATGCCTGCGTCCATTGTAAATGATCGTCTGCTATGGCACGCATCCATGGTCCGGGATTATCATCAAGAGATACTCCAAAAACGTCAAACCCTTTTCCTTTGTACTGATTATATAATTTGACAATATTCGGATTTTCTTGACGACAAGGCATACACCATGACGCCCAAAAATCCAACAGCACATATTTACCTTTGAAATCTGATAACTTTATCGATTTATTGTTAGGTGTGAACGATTCAAAGTCTGGAGCTGGTTGACCTACAGCCAACTTTCTCAGTTTATTTGTTTCTTCTTTAAACTGGGTAACATAGCCATTATCTAAGAACTTATCTTTTATCTTATCGGCATAGGTTATAATTTCAGCTTCTGCAATTTCCGGATCAAGTGTACTGATGGCATAAAATCCAGCGATATCATCGTGCTGTTCAGCAAAATCTACTGCTGCTTTTGTATAGTACTGCAATTGCTCTGTAAACTTTTGTTTGTACTCACTACGCAGATTTTCAATATCATCCACATCAGCTGTGATGGATTTCTTCGCAAAATCTGCCTGTAAGGAATCGCGAACTGCATCACGTCGATTTCTCATTTTTGAGAAACTCTGAATCGATGATGACAACTCAGAGCCCTCTAATTGATAATCGTTAACATCTTTCTGAAGATCTGCCTTGAAAACAATGTCCTCTCCTGGTGAAGCAATTAAATCATAACGATTTTTACCTACACGAAGTGATAATAGACGCGCCTGACTTGTAGGTCTTTTAAATTGAAAGGCATTTTTGTCTCCAAAGAACATGGAGTCCAATTTTCTTTCGCCTTCGTATAACGATATTACTTTAATATTTCCTGGATTTTCAATTTGGCCAGAAATTGTAAACTCATCTTTATTTTTACATCCGATTAGAAATAAAAATAAACAACCCACCACTAGCAACGTCTGCTTCATCATATTCGCTTTATTTTATAAATTCTATTGCTCTATCTATCGCTGTTTGTAATCCGGCACTATTTTTTCCTCCGGCTGTCGCAAAGAACGGCTGTCCTCCACCACCACCTTGGATGTCTTTTGCTAAATCACGGATAATATTTCCAGCATTCAAGCCTTTTGATTTTGCTAATTCATCTGAGATGACAACGGTCAAACTTGGTTTACCGTCAAAGTCAGCTCCTATTACTAAGAATAAGTTATTAACGGCTCCTTTTAATGCGTAAGCTAAGGTCTTTACAGCCTCTGCGTTTGGCAAATCAACAACTGTGGCTAAGAAATTAACATCACCTACTTGTTGTAATTTGCTTTCTAGGTCTGATTTTAACGCTAATGATTTTTCAATAATCGTTTTTTCAATTTCCTTTTTCAAAGCACTGTTTTCGTCCACAATTTTACCCATTGCAGCAACAAAGTCTTTTGGATTATTTAATAACCCTTTTATTTGGTCAACTAATTCAAAATGTTCACGGATCACTGCTGCAGATCTCGTTCCTGTAATCGCTTCGATACGACGTACACCTGCTGCAACGGCAGACTCTGATGTAATCTTAAAGAAACCGATCTGACCGGTAGCTTTAACATGTGTACCACCACATAGTTCTTTTGAAAATTGATCATCAAAAGTAATGACACGCACATAATCGCCATATTTTTCACCAAACAACGCAGTTACTCCTGAATCTAATGCTTGTTGGTAAGGAATATTGCGTTCTTCTTTCAATGCAATATTTTCACGAATCTTAGCATTGACAATATCTTCGACTTGTTTGATCTCCTCTTCTGTTACTTTAGAGAAGTGAGAAACATCAAAACGTAAAATATCATCATTTACTAAGGAACCTTTTTGATTCACATGATCGCCTAATACCTGCTTTAATGCAGCGTGCAATAAATGCGTCGCAGAGTGGTTATTCTCTGTATCTTGTCTTTTTGCCTGATCGACTTGAGCTACAAAAAGGCCTTCAAAACTTTGTGGGAGGGTATCTATAAAATGTACGAACAACCCATTTTCCTTTTTTGTATCCGTTACAAATATCTTCTCACCTGTAGCTTCAGAAATCAAAACTCCAGTGTCACCGACCTGACCACCACCTTCTGCATAAAAAGGTGTGACCGATAAAACCAATTGAAATTGGTCTTTTCCTTTTGCTGAAACTTTACGGTATTTTACAATTTCTGTTTTTGCACTTAGTGTATCGTATCCAACAAATTCAAAGCCTTCATCTTCATTGACTAATATCCAGTCTCCTGTATCAATGGCAGTTGCTGCACGTGAACGGTCTTTTTGGATCTGCAATGCTTGATTAAAACCGACCATATCAACGGAAAGATTTTTCTCTCTCGCTAGTAACTCGGTCAAGTCTATTGGAAAGCCATAAGTATCATATAATTCAAATGCAAAATCACCATCAACAGTTGTATTTGATTCAGCATAATTTTCGAAACGCTGTACTCCTGTGACTAAAGTTCTTAAGAAAGATACTTCCTCTTCTAAGATTACTTTTTGAACAAAACTTTCCTGTGCTTTCAATTCGTTAAATACACCATCAAACTGTGCCGCCAACAAAGGGACTAGCTCATTGATGAATGGTGTTTTGAAATTTAGGAAGGTATACGCATAACGCACTGCACGACGTAAAATACGACGGATTACATAACCTGCTTTATTATTAGAAGGTAGCTGACCATCGGCAATGGCAAAACTAATCGCCCGGATATGGTCTGCAACTACACGCATTGCAATATCTGTTTTCTCATCCGCACCATAAGCTATCCCGGCTTTTTGAGAGATGAACTGAATAGTGGGCTGAAAAACATCGGTATCGTAGTTAGATGTTTTCCCTTGAATAGAACGTACCAAACGCTCAAAACCCATTCCTGTATCCACATGTTTTGCTGGTAAAGGTTGCAATGAACCATCTTTTAGACGGTTGAACTGCATAAAAACCAAATTCCATACTTCAATAACCTGCGGATGATCGGCATTAACAAGTGACTGTCCAGCTACTTCTTGACGTTCTTCTTGCGTACGCATATCATAATGGATTTCGGAACATGGACCACATGGTCCTGTCTCTCCCATTTCCCAGAAATTATCTTTTTTATTTCCTAATAGAATACGATCTTCAGCGATTAAAGCTTTCCAAAAATCATAGGCTTCAGTATCCTTTGCTAGTCCTTCTGAATCGTCACCTTCGAAAATCGTTACGTAAAGACGGTCTTTATCTAATTTGTATACATCAGTAAATAACTCCCAAGCCCACTGAATAGCCTCTTTTTTGAAATAATCGCCAAAGCTCCAATTGCCCAACATTTCAAATAAGGTATGGTGGTAGGTATCAATACCTACTTCTTCCAAATCATTATGCTTACCAGAAACACGTAAACAACGCTGTGTATCGGCGACACGTGGAAATTTAATGGCGGCTTCGCCTAAAAATAAATCTTTAAACTGATTCATTCCCGCGTTTGTAAACATCAATGTGGGGTCATTTTTCACCACAACTGGTGCAGATGGTACGATTTGGTGTCCTTTACTTTTGAAAAAATCCAAAAAAGCCTGACGAATTTCTCTACTTGTCATTGAAAATCTAATTGTCTAATTATGATGTTGCAAACTTACTTAAAATTGCCTCGTTATGCAATTAGACGGATGTCTTTTAGTTCATAATAATGTACTAAAAGTGTCATGAAATAAAATAAATTTTGACTATTTTTAGGAATAATTCAATTTCACTCTACAATAGGAATAAGGAAAATTAATGGTCGTGATACGTCTTATTTAAATTTGTGCTTAAAATCACTTTATTTCATTAAATTAAGCACATGTTTAGATCATTGGAAAAAATATCTTTACAACAGTCAAAAGCAAACTTAACCGATACAAAATGTGTTAAGCTACAATGATGAAATTATATCATTATTAATTAAAGAAAGTGTACGTAATAAAACTAATTACCAAACAACATGAGCAATAAAATTTTAGTCCCGATTGATTTTTCAGAGAACGCCAACACGGCTGTTCAATTTGCAATTGATTTGGCAAAAAAGAGAGGGTTTGATATTCATTTATATCATAACTATACCGTTTCGTCCAGTACTTTTGATGATGTAAACAGTGATAGTTCTGATGATAATTTCAAAGCAGATGTTTTAATGGCTGATTTAATCGAGAAACTAAAGGCCAATAATCCTACTATCGTTTTCACGTCAAAATGTGAGCGCGGCATTATTACGGAGTCCCTGTTGAAAGAAACGAAAAATACTACTTATTCGGCTATTATCATGGGTACTAAGGGTAAAACAGATGATACCAGTGTGATAGTGGGCAGTACAACATATGCTGTTAGTCAGAAAAGTAATATTCCCGTTATTGCGATCCCCTTTAATTACCAAACAAAAGATATTAAAAAAATAGGTTTATTGTCCAATTTTAAATATGCTGAATTGGATACGTTAAATGAATACATCAAAATATTCGGATCTGATGTCAAAGTACAGATCATTCACGTACACTACCATTCGGAGTCTGAATCTGACATTGAGGATAAACTAGAAATTTGGAAATATCAAATCAAAAAGCACACTGAAATAACCGATGTGGATATAGAAGTAGATTCTATACAAACTGATGTAGAAGAATTGGACACTATTCCTGAGGTAATCAATGATATCATCAAAGATGAAGAAATCGATGTTGTATTGATCACGAAAACACGTAAGTCATTTTTTGAAAGATTGTTCAAAAAATCTGTCGCCAAACAAATCATTCATCATCCTATTATTCCAACATTTTTTTCTAAAGCTTAATTATTATGGGCAAAATATTAGTTCCGATCGACTTTTCTGAAAATTCGATTATTGCTGCACGATACGCAAGAGAAATTGCTCTTGAAAATCAAGATGAACTTGTTTTCTTACATGTTTACACCCGACATGTAAACAAATACGCCAATTTTATGGTCCATGGGGAACACATTGTTGATCCAACTATAAAGGAATCTGAGGAACAACTCAATCAACTTGTCGGCGTGGTAAAAGAAAAATGGCCTACTTTGGTCATAAGCCAACTTTTCGATGAAGGGATTCTTGCTGAAGTTATTAGTAAAGAAACGGCAAGAAATCAGTATAAAGTTGTTGTTATGGGTACAAAGGGTGCCTCTGGATTAGAGTCTGTATTAATAGGGAGTAATACTTATGATGTAATCCGTGATTCACAAACTCCAATTTTAGCGATACCTGCTAATGCAACCGCATATAAAAAGGATACGATTGCTTTGTTAACGAATTTTAAACCAGGTGAATTAGAGGTGTTAAAACAGGCGATTCCTGTCTTTGGCAGTAAATTTCATCTATTATTGATTCATATTAATAAACAAGAGGTTGATATTAAAATACTGGATAAAAAGCTTACGGAATGGATAGACAATATCATTTCAGAAACGGGCATTGACGACGTTTCTTATACCGTAAAAAACAGAAGTCATTTTGCAAATTCTGCTGAGAAAATTGCGAATGGAATACAAACGATGATCCGTGATGAAAATATTGATATTATTTTAATAACAAAGAGCCGTAAAACATTTTTTCAGAACTTGTTTAATGAAAATATAATTAAAGAAATGGCTATGGGGATTGTTATTCCTAACTTTTTTGGCAAAACGAATCCGAATAGCAATATTCCTAAATAAAGTACAATCTAACGCTGTAATGTTAATTATAGTATACATTATGGCGTTTTTTTTAAAAAATTAATAAAATGGCAAAGTAGAGAATTGTCTACAAGAAGGGATAAATGTAACTCAGATTCTTGCAGACGTCCAATATTTGGCAACATTATTGTCTAGAGCACTATGATGAAATTTAAAATCAAATTTAAATAATATGAAGATTAACCTTAAGAAAAGTGGATTATTAGTAGCAGCTGGATTATTGGCATCTGCTTCATTTGCACAAAATGCAAAAGTTGGTTCTATAGAGGGCACTACACCGCTAGGACCATCTACCCAATACAGAACTTGGTCTATCGGTATTGGTGCTGGGGTTTTAAATCAAACTAATATTTTTGGTTTCAACCGTAAGGATTACAATGACTTAGACCACAATGTTGGTTATTCGGCATACATTAAGAAACAAATATCTCCTTCTTTTGGATTTAAAGCTTCTTATTTAGGCGGTAAAGTTGGTGGAGCATATGATGATGGTTCACAATCTTTCGAAACTAAAACACCTTGGTCGGCAGCTTTATCTGGAGAGTGGACAATGGCTAATACCAACTGGAGATTTTTCAACAGTTTTATCAAACCTTATGTATCATTAGGTATTGGGGTATTAAATTCTGAGGCTACAGTAACGATGGGGTCAACAAGCACTACATATGATTCTCAATCAAAGTTATTTGTTCCTGCTGATTTCGGATTGAAATTCGCCATTGCAAAAGGGATTAATTTAGATTTAGGGTACCAGTTAAACTGGGCGAATCAGAAGTTTGACGGATCTAATCCTGCTGCAGCTCCTGCTCCTACCTTCAAAAATGATTTATTCTCGTATGCACATGCTGGTTTAGAGATTGCTTTAGGAGATGGTTCGAAACCTACTTTGAATAATTCAAATCCTGTTGCAACGTTAGTAAATGATTACTCTGCAAAATATGATGAGTTAAAAGCACAACGTGATGCACTAGATGCTGCTAATAAAGCATTACAATCTAAAGTTGAGTCATTGAATGCTGACTTACAAGATGATGATGGCGATGGTGTTGCTAACAAATTTGACAAATGTCCAGGTACGCCTTCAGGTGTTCAAGTAGATGGTGCTGGTTGTCCAATTCTTGTTAAAAATGAAACTAAAATTGTAGAGAAAGTTATCACGGAGACGGATAGAAGAACTGTTGATGAAGCAATCAAAAACTTAGAATTCGAAACTGGTAAATCTGTTATCCGTTCTACTTCATACAATTCTTTAGATCGAGTTGCTGCTTTATTAATTGAAAAAGATTTCAGTTTAAAATTAGCTGGTCACACAGATAACACTGGTTCATTACAATTGAACTTAAGATTATCTAAAGAGCGTGCTGAGTCAGTAAAAGCTTATTTAGTATCTAAAGGCGCTAACCCTTCTCGTATAGAAGCTACTGGTTACGGTCCAAACCAACCTATTGCATCTAACAAAACTGCAGAAGGTCGCCAACAAAACCGTCGTGTTGAGTTTACAATATATTAGTAGATTTTAACATCAGGCATAGAAAGGCTACTCTATATAGAGTAGCCTTTTTTTATGAAATAAAAACATCGCAATATGAATGCTTTGATAAGTTGTTTAAACCAAATAAACATTTGAACAACATAAAGATAACGCCAATATCATTTCGATAATACGTATTTTTATGTCGTTAAGATTTTAAAAAATGTGGAAATCAAATCGTATTGTTTTAACCCTTTTTTCAGTGATTCTTTTCTCCTGTGAAAAAGAAGACTCGTTGAAAGAGCCCGGCTCAAATGAGGCCATCAATCACTGGACTCTGGATCAAATGCGACAGTATTATTACTGGAATACTAAAATCAGAACAACAAACGATTATCAGCAACGTCCGGATCTATTCTTCAAAAGTATCTTGTTTCAAGATGACCATTATTCAATGATTATGCAAACCCTGAACAGCGACACCTACGGTAATACCTTGACAAATACTTTTGGCTTTGATATGGTGCAGCTACAGGTTGCAACAGGTACTATCCAAGTCGTAACTCAGGTGGTTCCATTTAGTGAAGCAGATTTACTGGGTCTAAAACGTGGTGATAGTTTATCCTATATGAACAACGAGCTTTTGGATAAGAGTAATATGAAAGCTCTGATAAATAAATCCTTTCATTTGCCTGCAATCAATCTGAAGCGGATAGATGGGAAAATATTTATTCTACCCTCCTCCTATATTTCACAACCTGTTGTTTATAGGTCTAAGATTATCTCGTCGTCTTCCACAGTAGGTTACATTTTTTTAAGTCAATTTGACTTCAGCGGTGCTTATTCATTATTGGAAGCTGTCCAAAATTTTAAATCCAAACAAGTAAAGGATCTTATTGTTGATTTACGTTATAACCCTGGCGGACAGGTTGCTTTTGCTTCATTTTGTGCGCTATTGTTCGCTAATATTAAGGAAAATGACATCTTTGCGAAATATCAGGGAAACAAAAACATCAAAAAGCTGGAGGACTCTTTTTCAGCTGCGCTACAAAGACAGCCAGAGGGTTATTCTTTTATTGCCAAAGAAGTTTTAAAAGAGGGCCTGGGACTAAATAGAATATATATCCTAACGGGTCCAAACACAGCTTCCGCCTCCGAAATGCTCATTAATGGATTGCACCCTTACGTACAGGTTATTCAGGTTGGCGATAAAACTTATGGAAAAGACATGGCTTCTACCACCATATCTACACCAGAAGAAATACATGGCGTAGAGCGCAGCTGGCATTTAATCCCAATGGTTTATAAAATTTATAACAAATTGGACCAAGGGAACTACAATGCGGGAATTCTACCACAAAAGCCTATAAATGAATTTGATTTTTTACCACTGGTGCCTATAGGCGATACACAAGATCCACTTATTGAGGAAGTGTTGAATACAATCAATGCACATAAACCTCAAGCTAAAATCGCGCTGGATAAAAACAACAAAGCCAATTCAAATGCTCATCAATACCTGGGCAGCAGTTATGAAACGATTCCTGTAGAAATAAATCCTCATTAGAAAAACTGGAATAAATACCTATTCGTTCTTCAGCGTGCGCAGGAATTGAAAGAATTGATCACGGTACGGAGATCAACTCCGGTTTGTCCTTCTCTAACAAGCTTACGAAGGGAACGCGATAATATGCCGGAACGAATATTACGCTCTTTTACTTCATATTCCTTGACCAATATTTCCAACTGTAGTAATACTTCTTGATATTGACTATAAAGTTGATTCAGGTCGTTAAGCTCTTTACCCAAGGCAAATAGCACGGAGGCATCTATATCATGCTTAATTTCTCCCTGAAAATTCAGGGAGAGTGCCAGTAGTTTTCGATGTTTTAAATCATTGATTCCTTTCATAAGGATTAGTTTTATGGTATTGATAGCTTACGTTCTGCGCAATAATAGAAAGCTTTGTTTTTCTTAAGAGGATCTACTTTTTTAGCCAAACATTTGACAGTTCAAATCCCAATCCATCCACGAAGGTCACCCAATCATCTTCAAAAATTACATCAGGATCTTTTTGTGGGAGATATATTAAGGCAATCGGATCCGAACCAAGAGCCGCTAATCTTAAAAATAAAAAGACTTGTTGACCATTGATCAATAGCGGTTTTGAATCTTTATCCAAGACTGTAGCTCTATAATAGGGTATTGCGACAGGTATTTTGATAAAATTATCAGGAATTTGATCGGTTATTAGATCGGTTGTTAGAATAGGTTCTTCGGCATACACCATCTTTTCCTCAAATGTATTTTCATCAAAAACTAAAGTTCCTGAATATATAGCCAGTCTTACCGGCTCGCCATCGGGAGAAATGATCTTATTATAATTCAATATTTTTATTTGATAATTTGTAGCATCTGATTGTGCTCCTTCTAAGGGGTTTTTCCCGACTACCAATGTCGGATCAAGTGGACTTTTTGGATAAACGCCGAAAATGTTACTTCCACTTTTCAATGCTAACCGCTGTTTTAGCACAATTTTATCCTCATTACCAAAGGCAATTACAACAGAAGTATCTTTACTCTTATCAAAGATAAAAAGATAGCTATCTTTCGGTCCATCATAATTGGTAAACTCGCCATCTATGGAGATTTTTTTTATTCCTAAATTTTCACCTGAATAAGATTTAAAGGCCACACGCGCCAACTGTCGCTGATCTTCAACTATTTCTCCTTTTTGACAGGAATATAACGCACAACCTGTCCAAAGTACAATAAAATAGATAAATAATTTTTTAAGCATATGTCTGTTAATTAAAAGAAGTGAGCCATAAAAATGGCTCACTTAAGAAAATAAGTATTAATAAGTTTTGGGAGCGAATTGAGCCCAGCCCGCAGTCCAAACTGGATTTGTTGGATGGAAAGCACCACTATAAGTTGTAGTTCCATTACCATATGCTGGTGATGTTGACAACGGTCTTAACACAGCAGGATTAAATGTAGATGATGTCGGATAAAAGATATTAGCAGCACCGGCCAATTTCAAATAAGTTGTAGCATCTGTTGACACATTTGTTTGGTTTCCTGTCGGAGTAGCACCACTGAAAGCTGCAGTGTATGCATGAACGACATTTCCAGTAAATGTACCTGTTGCACCGTCTTGAAATGCGGCACCTGTTGCATAACCTGCGATAATCGAGTTTTGAATATCATACTCTGAAGCTCTTCTCCAGCGGTTACCAAATTTCAATTTAGTACCGGCTACAGTAACATCTTTAATACCCAAGAATGTGAAATTTTTCAAAACTGGGCGTGTTTTAGGTGTTTGAGCATATGGAGCTGTACCTTCGTTATCAGACTCCAAACCATTCGAATCAGAGTTACCGCCTGATAGACTGTTTGTAGAATTAGGATCTTTCAATGATAAAGCATATTGGATTGTTCCGGTATAACCATGATCAAAATCAAAATCATCATCGTCATTTGATAATGCTACTAGGTATTTCGCATTGACGGTACCTCCAAAGAACTCAAAACCATCATCTTTACCCCAAGATACTTGAATGTTTTCTAACGTAGTACCAGTACCAACGCCACCTAAAGTCAATCCATTGATTTCATTGTCGGCAGTTAAATTGTAACCAGCAAACTCAATACGTACATATTTTAATGAGCCTGAATTATCTGCTGCATTTGTACCACCATAAGTCACATCTACGCCTACGGGTTGAGGAATTCCTTCGATTCTTTTTGTTGCAGCTTGATTTGTGGTTGCGCTACCCAGTAATACAACACCACCAAAATCACCTGGATTACGAGAGTTAGCAGCATTCGGAGAAGTAAATACAATTGGTGCTGCAGCAGTACCATTGGCAATCAATTTGGCCGTTTTAGGAACAACCAAAACTCCTTTGATATTTTGTGTCAATCCGGTAATCTGATCGTTGTATGCTTTAGTCAAACCAGAAGTAATGTACGTACCTGGTTGAATAGTTAATGTTGCCCCTGGTTTTACAAAAGCTACACCATCAATTTTCCATACGGTATCCGCAGAAAGAGTTGTTTTAGTAATAATACCTGAAGCATCTGTTGGAATAGTTGCCTGAGGTTTGTTTGGCAAACCAGCATTCAAATCTGAATTAGGTCCTACGTTGTCTTTGTTACAAGAAGCCAATGCGATTGCGCATACACTTGCTACTGTTAAGATTTTTTTCATTTTATGTTAAATAATTACTAGTTTTGCCATCACAAGATCATTTTTTAGACTATGCATCCCTATGGGATAGCATTTCATAAGTTTGCATAGTTATTTTCATCCCCCCTTATTTTGCTTCTATTTTATCTTCCTGTTGTGCGATGTGGACAAACTTGGAACTCATGTGCAATTTTTTAAGGTAGGCATGAAGCTGCCTCGCGCAGTTATTTTTTATTATTTTAAAAATTATAGGTCACTGAAAGACTAAATCTTCGACCTTCTTTTTTACGATAGGTTATAATATCGTCGTCCGCCCTATTATATTTATTATCTCCTTTAACAAGCTCATAAATTATTTCTCCTTTTTCTCCTTGAGAATTACTATACGCTGATTGATTTTGATAATACCTTGTCCATTCATCCAGAAGATTGGCAGCATTAAATTTCACTTCCAATTTCTGTTTCAAAAAACGTTTATACACCTGAAAATCAACCTGCCTTGGCGCAAGTTCATACTCTACCCTATTTGGGTTGAAGGAGGCCGTATTTGTACGATAGCCTCTATGATTATAGCTTGCTGTTATACCAAAACTATCACCCCAATAACCGACACCTAAATTCAACAACCAAGGTGATTGTCCCATTAGTGGACGATCTTGATTAGGCGCTCTTTCTTTTTCGCGTTCTGCAATTGTACGATCATCTACCAACTTATGTCTCCACTGACTTAATGCATTAACTTCAGATTTCAACAATGTCCCATTGGCATTTAGAAAAGCTTTAGATAGCCAATCGGCCTCACCAATAAAACTCAAGTTTTTACGAATTTCAAATTCCAACCCCATGTTTTTTGCGGACTCCATATTATTGAAAACATATGCAGTTCCGGGACTTACATCTTCATTTTCAATCAGTTCTATTGGCTTATCTAAATATTTATAAAATCCGGTTAAGGATATAATTTCACCTGGACTTGGATACCATTCCAATCGCAGATCAACATTATCGATAAAAGTTGATTCGACATTATCCCCTGAAACAATAGCATCCAATTCAAAGTCATAAAATCCAAAAAAACCTGACTCCCTAAAGTCTGGACGAATGGCCGTCTTTGAATAACTTCCTCTCACATTAAAGGTATTGGTTACACTATAAGTTGCATTAATGGACGGTAGAAATTTCCAATTATTTTCACGAATCATCAGTTTATACAATAGTAATTTATTGTTATCTGCATCTGGATCGCCATTCTGCTTTCTAAACATTTCATCCTGACGATTTAACAGATTGTAGTATTCGGCACGGAATCCATAGACTAATCTTAGCTTATTCCAAAATTTCTGATCCAACATCAGATACCCTGCATGTGAACTCATATCACCATCATAAACATTACCACCGATAGGCTCAGGATAATAATAAGCTTGACCAACTCCGTTTCCGATAGTTTCTGGAGAGAACAATATATCATAAGGTTTTTCAATAGCAGGTGCCGATTTAGAAGGATCATCGGGCATGTAAGAGCGGGTAAATGGCAACAAACGAAAAACCGAAAGATTACGATTTTTTTTCCAGCCTTGATATCCAGCCTTAACCAAAGTGCTAACGGATTTTCCTTCACCAAAGACTCGAGAAAATGCCATTGCCCAGTTAAAATCATTTTCATTAATCTCAGTCCACATGCGGGAATCAAAACCCGTTTCGGAATGGTTAGACCAGTTAGAAAGACTTAATAAATTAGGACTTTGAAACATATAATTTCCGTCTAATATAGTCGTTAATCCATATCGCAATTTACGTTCATCCAAAATCTGCTGCTTGATTCTATTATAGGCAAACATACCCTCAGCCTTGATTTTCCACGGCAACTGATATTCACCGCTTAACTGATGCTGCTGCAAAGACATTGTTTCAGGTAATTGATACTGATTTTTGGTCGGAGGGTTATTTAAATTTGTAAAGGTTGACCGGATATTTTCACTATAATTATTGTTAAAAGTCCGAGCGTACATATTTTTAAATGCGAGCTTAAAATCCTGTCCTTTTAGTCCAAAATTCGCCACCAATCCGCTACTACTATTAAAGCGATAGGAGGTTCCTGCACCATTCTGACCGATCGTGTCACTTTCTATCATATGTTGCTTCTCTCCATACCCATTAATGATACCAGATCCTCGCACATTATTAAAGGCGACAATATTTTGTTCATTTCGAATATTAGCAGAAGCAGAGAAACCGAACAGTAATCCATTTGAAAAATTATACCGCCTTCCCAATGCAAACCTTAAATTTTGATTAGGATTGGCCTTGTAGCGATATAATTTCATCGCATCTGCGTTAACCTGTTTGGACTGGGCTATTGCATCAATGTCATTATACTTGAGATTTGAACCTGGCATTAAAAATTCTTCATTCAACTTTGGATCGTTCAATATATATCCTGGAGGAGCATCTAGACGTCTTGCTTCACCATTCCAAAACCAAGGCTGTATCCCTTCGGGCTGCTTCGAAGAAGAATGATTAAAACCAAAATATTCGCTTGTATGCCGTTCACCAAGACGATAAAAGTCTTTTCCTGTTGTGCGGGAATTTCCTCCAACGCCATATTGTATTGTGGTAAAATCCTTATCCGGGATATCTAACGTATTAATAGAAACCTGTCCGCCCGAGAATTCGGCCGATACATCCGGTGTTGCCGTTTTATTGACCACCACAGAACTCACCATCTCGGTTGGAATAATATCAAAAGAAAAATCACGTCTATTTTGCGAAGTACTTGGGATGACTACGCCATCCAACATGGCTTGATTGTAACGATCGGACATACCCCGCACAATCACATTTCTATTGTTGACGGTCGTCAATCCAGTAACGCGCTTTAGCACCTGCCCCATATCATTGTCAGGTGTACGTGCAATCTGCTCGGCAGATATACCATCAGTCACCGAGGCAGCGTTCTTTTGTGCGGCATACAGTCCTGCTACAGATGCTTTTTTAAACGACACACTAACGACCGCCGTTTCCAACTTATTGGTCTGCGTTTTCATCGCAATATTTAATGCTGTAAGTTGTCCGTCCTCTATTTTCACGCCTTCTATGCGCTGTGTCTGATAAGATAGATAACTGACTTCCAAGGCATAGGTCCCCGATACAGCGGTTAAAATATAACTACCATCAATACTGCTCTGTGTCGTCTTATTGGTTCCGACCAACTTAATGCTGGCATTTGCCAACAACTGACCTCGATCATCAATTACTTTCCCAGAAATGCGTCCTAGCTGCTGTATTGGTTTTTTGACCAATGTAATATAGACCCCATTATCTTTAGGTATCAGATCTGTACCCCTAAGAAGATAGCGCACTACTTCTCCTATACTGCTATTTTTAAAAATTTTGGCATTCACTTTTTCCTTTGACAGATTATATTTATTGGCATCAAAGGCAATATGTATATTTTGCAATTCCAATTGCTCGAAAGCTGCTGGAATATTAGATTCATTAAAAGAAACTGAAATCTTTCTATTGAGCAACTGGCCGTATGCACCTGATGCTAAAAGCATTTCTGCCGATACGATTAAAAGAAGTAGTCCCACCAATGATGACTTGATCATAAACTTAATATTGTTTTTCGTAACGTATTTCATAAATTTGTATGCGTATATAATAGCTCTATAAGTTTTTGTATATGTTATTTTATAGCACCTTATGGATGCTATAGGATCCAGAGTTGACGATGGCAGTCGTCAGCTCTTTTTTATTCCCGAATTAGTAGATATGCACCGTACTCCCCTCCTTCCTAGACTTGTTATGGTGGACAGCTTTTATACTTTCCAAGGTTGCTGACCAAGAGAGCTGTTTCGATATCGGCATGCTGTAGCGCTGTCGGGCAATCTGATCATCGCCGGCTTTCAGATCTACATTGTAGATATTTTTAACTGCTAATGCCAATTCTGCAAAACTGCTTTGCTTTAGGTAAATCTTTCCCTCAATCCAACTATTACGTATAGTGAGGTCAAAAGTCTCTTGGTTACTACTGTGGTTGTTTTTGGTATAGCGAATCTGTCCGCCGCGCTCCAATGTGCCTAATGACTTGTTGTCCGCCGCTACTTGTACTTTACCTGTAAATACAGATACAGATATTTCATCCGATTCGCGGTAGTTTTTTACCGTAAACGATGTACCCAATACCTTTGTCTGTAATTGCTGTGTATTGACAACAAAAGCTTTTGTAGAATCTTTTTTAACTTCAAAAAATGCTTCTCCGGCAAGAAGCTCTACTACACGGTCCTTTCTGTCGTATGAAACGGTATCCAATTTAATTTTGGAACGTGCATTTAAAATGATCGTTGATCCGTCTGCCAATAATACTTTCTTCCGTTGTGCAACTCCTGTTTCAAAAATCCGGTATCCTGGTTTTACATTCACTTCCTGTTTTACGGTATCCAGAGCGGTTTGGTTTTTCCAAAACAATATGCCAAAGCAAAACAAAAGTGTAGCCGCCACAGATCCAATCCAATAGACCATTTTCCGAATTGATGATTTTTGAGGAGTTTTATTTTCAATCTGCTGTTGTATCCTATTCCATAATTGGACCTCATCAATTACACTTTCAGGAATCTCTTCCCGATCTAGTGTTTCATACCAGCGATCGACCAACATACGCTCTGCTTTTGTAGCTTTGTTCTGCTGATATCTATAGATCAGGGATTCAAATATTCTTCTTTTCACTTTTTTGATTGCTGTTTATATATAAGTCTGCAAAAAAGCTATAAAGTACTTCAAGAAATAGTTAATGTTTTATAAAAGAATTGTTAAGTATATTTTTGGTGGCAGTCATTGTCTGCTGTACATAATATTCACTTAGATAGTTGCTCCAGAGCGAGAACAAGAAATACGCTAAGCGTGCTATTTTGAACATTTTGTCTTGCACTTATTGCTTTCCTCATTCTTTTGGAAGCTTCTGTCAGGTTATTCTTCACGGTCTGCTCCGAAAGCCCCATACGCAGGGCGATCTCTCGAATTGGTAGATGCTCCCATTTAAGTAAGAGTGCCTGACGCATATTATGCGGCATAATTTCCAATTCCTCTTCCAGTAATCTTTCTAATGCAAGGTAAGTTTCCAATTCTTCAGGATGCTGTTGTACATAGTCAAAAATATGGTTGCTCCAATGGTCCAACAGTCTATTTTTAACTTTATTGGCATTAAAAAAATCGATAATCTTATACTTGAGCATTCCTTTGAGGTAAGCTGGAAGATTCATTTGGATGTCGATCGTATGACGCTTTTCCCAAAACTGTACAAATAATTCTTGGAGAATATCTTCTACATCCTGAGCGTCCAAAATCCGCCGGGCAGCATGCTGATAAAGATCTTTCCAACAATAGCGATAAAGCTCTCCAAAAGCGTTTGTATCATTTCGCTCTTTAATAGCTTGAAGCCAATGCTGATATATAATTGGTATTTGATCCATACTACTATCAAAAGTAAGGTTGAAATATTAAGTCTACATTAACAAATGATCAAAAAAGCAGAATAGTTATAAATTAGTTTCACAATCCAAATAATTCTTTTCAATGTGGTTTATTTATGTTTAACAGGTATAAAAATATTTATTTGTCATTCAAAAAACACATTATATCAAATACTTAGCTTATAAATTAGTTTTGTAAATATTATTTTCCTATCTTTGCATCGCCTTAGGCAATAGAGCCTATTGTATAAATTAATTCATGAACCCATTTTTAGAACTGGGAATCCGTGAGGAAATTGTTAATGCCATCTCAGAATTAGGTTTTGAAAAACCTTCTGAAATTCAGGAAAAAGCCATTCCTGTTTTATTGACTGGTAACGACGATTTTGTCGGATTAGCCCAAACCGGCACAGGTAAGACAGCAGCATTTGGTCTTCCATTATTACAGCAATTAGACTTTTCTCAGAAACATCCTCAAGCGTTGGTATTGTGTCCAACACGTGAGCTTTGTTTGCAAATCTCGAAAGATATAGAAAGATATGCTAAAAACCTCGACAACGTACATGTTGTTGCTGTTTATGGAGGTGCAAATATTAGTGACCAACTTCGTCAAATCAGACGTGGTGTGCAAATTGTAGTAGCGACCCCAGGTCGTATGTTAGATATCATTGGCCGTAATGCTATTGATTTCTCTCAAGTGAAATATGTTGTGTTAGATGAAGCAGATGAAATGCTTAACATGGGCTTCAAAGAAGACATCAACAACATCCTGTCAGAAACTCCTGACACTAAAAAAACATGGTTATTCTCTGCAACAATGCCATCTGAGGTACGCCGTATAGCTAAAAACTATATGACTGATCCAGTTGAAATGACTGTAGGTACGAAAAACACTGGTAATGCTAATATTGAACATCAATATTATTTAATTAGAGCTAAAGACAAATACGCTGCTTTCAAACGTATTGTAGATTCAAATCCTGATATCTTTGGTATCGTCTTTTGTCGTACAAAAATTGAAACGCAAGAAATTGCTGAATCTTTAATTAAAGATGGTTACAACGCTGATTCATTACACGGAGATTTATCTCAACAACAACGTGACAAAGTGATGAAACGTTACCGTGACCGTAGTTTACAATTATTAATTGCTACAGACGTTGCAGCCCGTGGTATTGATGTAAACGACGTAACTCACGTGATTAACTTCTCTTTACCTGATGAAATTGAAAACTATACTCACCGTTCTGGCCGTACAGCTCGCGCAGGTAAAACTGGTATTTCAATCTCATTGATCAACATTAAAGAGCAAAGCAAAATCCGTCAACTTGAAAAAGTTATCGGAAAACAATTTGAGCGTAAACAAGTTCCTCAAGGAGCTGATGTTGTTGAAAAACAATTATTAACGATCATCAATAAAGTTCAGAATGTAGAAGTTAATGAGGATCAAATCAATCAATTCTTACCAGCTATTATGGAAGGTTTTGAATCGTTATCGAAAGAAGATATCGTAAAAAGATTTGCTTCATTAGAATTCAATAGATTCTTAGATTATTACAAAGGTGCTCATGATTTAAATATCGAAGCACGTGATATCAGCAGCAATGGCCGCGAACGTGGCGAAAGAGGCGAGCGTGGTGAAAGAGGAGAACGTGGAAGCTCTAAAGGATTTACTCGTTTATTCATGAACCTTGGTTCTGTAGATGAATTCAGCCGTGGAGACATGTTAGGATTTATCTGTAACAACGCTAAAATTTCTGGAAAATCAATTGGTAAAATTGATTTAAAAGGAGTATTCACTTTCTTTGAAGTTGAAGATGCTGAGGTAACAAAAGTATTCGAAGGATTTAAAGACGTTGATTTCAACGGTCGTAACGTACGTATCGAAGTTTCTGGAGACGGAAAAACTGAAAACCGTGGTGGTGGAAACAGAAGCCGTGGTGGAAGTGGCGAACGTAGAAGCTTTGGCGGTGGTGAAAGACGTGAAGGTGGAGGTGGTTACCGCGGTGGTGGTGATCGCAGAAGCGGTGGCGGTGAAAGACGTGAAGGTGGATACCGTGGTGGAGATCGTAGAGAAGGAAATGGTGGTGGTTTTAGAGACTTTTCTGGAAAAAGAAAAGAATCTAGTAACAAATACTAATCGATTCATCTTATAAAATAAGAGCGGCTATCCCAAAGATAGCCGCTCTTATTATTTATACAACAGTTATGTTATTTCCTAATGTGATTAACATAAAAAAAGAAGAGTGGCTAACCCTAAAGATAGCCACTCTTCTTTTTTTATATAGTATTTATACAAGTATTATTTCACGCGTTGACGAATAGCCTCGTATAATACAACTCCAGCCGAAACAGAAACGTTTAATGATCCTATTTCTCCGAACATAGGTATTTTGGCAAGATGATCTGCAATACGAATTAAATCGTCTGATACACCTGTATCCTCAGCTCCCATGATGATACATGTTGGTACAGTATAATCAACATCATAGATGCTATCTTTTGTCTTTTCAGTACTTACAACTAACTGTATGCCGGACTCAATAAGAAATTTACCCACTTTAGCCAAACCTTCATGACGACATACTGGTATTTTATATAATGCACCTGCGGATGTCTTGATTGCATCAGGATTAACCTCTGCAGATCCTTTTTTTGGTACAATGATCGCATGTACACCTGAACATTCTGCTGTACGTGCAATAGCACCAAAGTTGCGCACATCTGTAACCCCATCTAGCATCAAAAATAAAGGCACTTCTCCTTTTTCATAAATTTCAGGAACAATGTCTTCAATTTTTTGATAGATAATCGGGGAAATAACGGCTATAACACCTTGATGGTTTTTGCGTGTGATACGATTTAGTTTTTCAATTGGAACTTGTTGAAACCCTAAGTCGTGCTCTTTCAAAAGAGCTTTCAATTCTAAAACTAAACTTCCGGCTAAACCTCTTTGTATAAATAATGATTCAATTTCTTTACCACTATCTATCGCTTCTATAACGGCACGAATACCGAAAACCATCTGATTGGCTTCACGATCTGATGATCTATCGTGTCTTTGAAAATTTTGCATGCTTAATATTCTAAATAAGAATTGGTTTCTAGCAATTAGCTAACCAATTTGAAAGGCAAAGATACAAAAAGAAATATGGGTTAGTGCAAGAAAAAGTTGGTCTAAGTTTTAACTTAGTCCCAAATTAAGCTCTTTTCTTAACGTTTCTAAAAGTGGATTCTTCTGTACCATAGCTTGATATTTCTCTTGCGAGGTATAAGGTTTACGTACAACATCATGCTCCATAACAATACCACGTAGATCTAGTGAAAAATTATGCAGTGCAGGACGAAGGAAATTTAATAAATCTACCTTTGCCATATTCAGAACATCCATCTGGACCATATTCTCCACATCTACCTCTATTTGATTTCCAACTAACTTTGGGGGCACAGCTGTCATGAGGGTATACAGATTAATCTTATTTTGCTTTTTTATATCTGTTGCCAACGTTTTCCAGAATTGGATAAATTTTTCATAAGTCACTACTTCCTCTTCAGTACCTTTAACTAAACTCGGCTCATTACTATCTTCTTCTTCAGTTTTAGATTCAAAAATTGAATTTAGATCGGGTAGTGATGGCATAGAACTTTTGGAAGCTCCCCACCCACCCTTTTTCACTTTAGGCGGTAAGTTAGAGACTTCTGGGCTTTTCGTTTGTTCTACTACTGGTGTTGCAGGAGGTACTGCAATCGGAGTTATAGCAATATTTTTATCTACTACTGGTAATGAGGGTTTTGCATCAACGACAGCTGTTTCTGTGGCTGGAGCTACATTAGGGAGTTTTTTTTTTAATCCTTCAACAGTATTGGGAGCCTGAAGGGTTCCAATCTGGCTTAACTTAATAGCACTTGATAAGTGACATATTTTTAAAAGTGCTAATTCTACCTGAAGCCGCTGATTCTTACTTGTTTTATAATTAATCTCACATTGATTAGCAATATTCAATGCTGATAATAATAATCCCGTTGAAGATTTACGTGCTTGATCCAAATACTTAGCTCTTATACTTTCACTTACTTCTAACAACTTTAAGGTAGACGGTTCTTTTGCAACCAATAGATTTCTGAAATGCGATGCTAAACCTGAAATAAAATGACTACCATCAAAACCATTATTTAAAATATCATTTAATATTAATAAGGTATCTGCTGGATTTTCAATCAATATAGCATCTGTCAATTTAAAGAAGTAATCGTAATCTAAAATATTCAGATTATCAATAACTGCTTGATAAGTGACCTGCTTATTTGAAAAACTAACGATTTGATCAAACATCGATAATGCATCACGAAGTCCTCCATCTGCTTTTTGAGCGATGATATGAAGGCCATCTTGATCGTACTGAATACTTTCACGTGTTGCAATGTTGGCCAAGTGATTGGCCATATCTTCAACACGGATACGGTTAAAATCAAAAATCTGACAACGTGATAAAATCGTCGGTAAGATTTTATGTTTTTCTGTAGTTGCTAAGATAAATATGGCATAGGCAGGTGGTTCTTCCAATGTTTTTAGGAAAGCATTGAATGCCTGCTGCGACAGCATATGAACCTCATCGATGATATAGATCTTAAACTTACCCACTTGTGGTGGAATACGTACTTGATCAATCAAATTTCGGATATCGTCTACTGAGTTGTTTGATGCTGCATCTAATTCATGAATGCTAAATGAATTACCATTCTGAAAAGATTTACAGCTATCACATACACCACAGGCTTCGCTAATATCTGAAATGTTTTCACAATTTATTGTTTTTGCTAAAATACGCGCGCAAGTTGTTTTACCCACACCTCTTGGTCCACAGAACAAAAATGCTTGTGCTAACTGATTGTTATGAATAGCATTCTTAAGTGTACCGGTGATGTGTTGCTGACCGACAACCGAGTCGAAGGTGACCGGGCGATATTTACGAGCAGAAACAATAAAATTTTCCATTGTACGAAGATACAAATTTTGTACCTCCGTCACAAAATTAAAAAGCGATACTTCAAAAAAGTGTGCTCCTAAAATTGTTCTATCATCGAAACAAGAAGATAAAAAAATAGCTTCATTTTTCAATGAAGCTATCCAATATCATGATATAAAAGTTTTAATTCCCTTTAGGTTCAAGAGCACGCTAAACGACTGCGGCAATTATAGCTCCTACAATAGGGGCTACAATAAATAACCAAAGTTGTGAAAGGGCTTGGCCCCCAGCTAGTATAGCTGGACCAAAACTACGTGCTGGATTGACTGAAGTACCTGTGATGGGAATGGCAACTAAATGAATCAAAACTAAGGTCAGCCCTATAGCCAAACCAGCCATAGTGGAATTTCCAATTTTGGAGGTAGTCGCTAAGATGACAAATAAAAAGATAAAGGTTAAAACAGCCTCTGTTAAAAATGCGGCGGATGTGCCGTATTCATTCTGATAGCCTTTCCCCCATCCATTCGAGCCATATGCCCATTCACCTGGAGAGAAACCCGCTAGCTGTCCTCCTAGAATTTGCTGTAGAACAAAAGCACCTAATAATGCTCCTATTAATTGTGCTACAATATAAACAACAGCATCTTTCGCAGTAATCTTTCCCGCAACAAGTACACCGATTGTTACTGCGGGGTTGATGTGACACCCACTAATGCCGCCTATCGCATAGGCAAAAACAACAACGGATAAACCGAATGCTAGCGCGATCCCCAGTAATCCCAATCCCGACAATCCGCCTAAAGTCGTAGCGCCGGCAACAGCCGCTGCACCACAACCAAATAGTACCAAACCAAAAGTTCCAATTAGTTCAGCAACAAATTTTGTAGAAATATTTGTTTCCATTTCTTTAAGTTATAATATGGTCAAACTTGCGTCAAATATCTTACCTCTTTTACACCTGTGTTTCAATGAGTTAAATTAAAGTAAGGATACAGCTACATGTATATTATTTCCTACAGATAATATACAATAGTAACAGGTAAAATTTAATACTAAGATCATGAGATAATAATGCTTTGGCTGAGAAAAAATTTTGTTTTTTTAGTGTGATCTTTTTTACTTTTCTACGTAACATGGATTCGAAGAGCAATTGATTTATGTTGCCGAGGGATGACGGTACCATCACATGCTATGGCGTAGCTATATTGTTGTGTCGCAAATCGATGATGCTCTTAAGATGATGCGCTACATTTTCTTGAAATATAAGTCCGCCAAGATGGTTGAACATAAATAAGTCAAAAGAAAATTATCTCCCTGCCTGCAACGAGACAATACAGGAGTTTACTTTTATCTTGACAGACTGGTGAATGGCTCCAAACACTTTCCTTTCAATAAACTTATTCCTCCTGTGAGTAAATAACTATTTCCTTAAAAGCATGTTACGTAGAACTATCTACGAGAGATCGCGCAATATAATCAAGCCGTTGGGAGATATAAGCTTGTTGTAAGAAGAAACCTTCCTGTTCCTCTTCATCATTACAAAGAAACTAGAAGATAGCATTCAAAAGTACGGTATCACTGAATTGCAATGGCGCAAAATGATCTCCCCACTATGCTCAGGGTATCGGAAATAGTGCGGAAGAATTCGGCCTTTCCGTCTGTTAGGAATTCCATTGCGTGAAGAGCCGTTGCATCGCGTATAATCTTTACTATCTATCGTTTCAATTGTGAGGTATAGCAAAAAAGAGTTATTTTAGTGATTAAACCTAGATGATATTCTGATGAAATATATTCGTGCAAAAGCCAATTTTATTCGATATACTGACGAAAAACTACTTGTAAAAGCAAGGTATATTTTATCGTGCATGAAGAATTCTACTGTCTTTATTAATCCGACTTTGCCACTGCCAACTATTGAAGATGCTTACCAAGATTACCAGAAGAAAGTGATCGAGGCTGAAAGCGGAAGCCGAGAAAAGAAGTCTCATAAACGAGAAAGTAAGCGGAAACTCTGTGAACTGCTGCAACAGCTTGTTGCTTACGTCAATTTAGTCTGTGATGGAAAGTTATCTTTACTACACAGTTCGGGTTTCCCTGTACTCACCAAAAAACGTAAAGGCCAAGTTCCTAATACTCCATCCGCCCCATTTCTTTGTGATGGACGTACAAGTGGTGAAGTCGCCTTTGGATTTAAACCTGTAGGACGGGATATGTTTTATGATTATAGGTTTGCAACAGAGGTTGACTCGTATGGACTCCCACAATGGGGAGAAATATTCTATAAAACAAACTCGTTCAGGGCGTATTATTCAGGATTTACTCCTGGCCACTATATCTATTTTCAAGTTAGAGCGCGCAATAAACATGGTCAAAGTCATTGGACGGCTCCTCTATTATTTATGGTTGGATAAAAAGACTAGTAGATTGAAATTACTGCTACAAAATCTTCCAAATTCTAAAATTTTATATCTAGAAAACGGTATAAAGTCACTAAGCTTCCTGATTTTAGACCCGATAGCTATGTACATAAAGATATTTGTTTTAAGTATAATGGTAAAGCATATCATTTCAAATTAAAGGTCAACACAGAAGTGAATGATATCTTTGCAAATTACCCAATTGTAGACTTTGAGACATGTTTCAATATTCCATTGAGTAAAGAAACTTATGAGTCTATAATGCCTTATTTAAAACAGTATACATCGAAAATGCCAACAAAAAAGGGAATTGACTATTTAACGCAGTTCACTAGGTATGCTTTTCTTTATGAAGATGACCGCGAAATTTACGGGGCCGAAAAACGCTTTGCGCCCGAACAGACATTAATTAATGATATGAGCGATTGTGACGACCGAGCTGCCCTTTTCTTCTATTTAGTCAAAGAAATCTATGACTTACCCATGATAGCACTTCGGTATTCAACTCATGTTACTCTTGCCGCTCAATTTGATAAACCTATTGGACAAAGCAATAATTTTCAAGTCATTACAACTGATAAAATATAGGATAGGGTGAATGTTGGAAGACATTCTCAACAGGATGGTGACCACTTAGAAGATTTAAAGTAATACAGATTAATTGACAATCGAAATCGTGGTACCAAGACAGCTTTCTATAAATGCAACAAACAAAATTCCCACGGTTCGCAGGAATTTTGTTAATTGTAACATACTATAAGGATTTAAACTACTGAAGCAAAAGTCTAATCCCGTGCAATAATTTGTGTATAATCGAACAAGTTAACACCGCGTTTTCTAATCTCTTCTAATTTATCGTGTGGTACCAATATAGATTTAATATTTATACTTTGTTTATCAGAGTTAGAGGCTCCAAGGGTTGACATTTGGGATGAAAGCTCTATTACATAATCAGTTTTATTCGAATCAATTGCTACTGTATAATAATAACTTTCATTATTATTTAATCCGGTTGCATCATTAATTGATAGCCAGTCTTGATTGGTTTTCTTGAATAAGAAAATCGAATAATCTTGAATTTTTCTATTTTCGGGTATAGCGACAAATAGCTTTGCTTTATTTTTTATAAAGTCAATATTCAAATGATCATTTTCTATAACCATTCCAGTATTTTCTGTATTTACTTTGTCTATGATCAATTCATTAGACGAACATCCAGCAACTACACTAGTTGCAAGAGCAAAAATAACGATAAAATTTTTCATCTTTTAAACTAAAATATAATTAATTAGGCTTTTCCAGATATCTAAGAGGAAGTATTAGGGTATTATTTGTTTCATTAATTTCAGAAATTATATTTTGATCATCTGCTTTTAAAAGTATATAATAATCTCCAAAAGCTAATTTGTTAAGTGATGTTCCATAAATAGTTCCGCCCACTCCGCTTACCCCTTGAGATGAAATTGGATTAACAGGAAATACTATTTGAGAAAGCTTCATATCATCTGTACTTATGTTAGTATCTTTAGATATATATACTCCAACATTAAATCCCTTGCTATCTGATGCACCCGAATTATTAATATAAGTATTAAAGGTTAGTCCTGCTCCAACTTTGTACACAATTAATTTCTTTGACCCTAAACTTGTTAGAAATGAAGAACAATCTGTACATCCACTAAATACAGTCGTACTATTAATATCAAAGCTCAAATCTGGAAGTCCCAAAGGGCAACCGTTATTTGATTTTGGGCCAGCCTGAGCTCTACAATTATCACATAAATCCAAGACACCATCTTTATCCTCATCTTTTGCAAATTGAGCAATCGTCTCTATTTGATCTGGATAGAGATTAAGATCCGGAGTGGCTATGCTAGTATCATATACATTCCTTACTACATAGTAAATTCCATCCACCTTTAAAATTACGCCAATTTTATAAGTACCCCCAAGATAAATATTTGCATTATAAGTACTCGAATTATCAGTTTCAGGTAGATTTAATATATTACAAAGTTGGTTCTCAATATTCGCTATTGACGTGCCAACTTTATACAATTTGTGATATTTCGGTACTGCACAGCCCTCATTTTCTGTAGTACCTACTTGAGATTTACATAAATCACAATAATCTATAACACCATCGTTATCCGCATCTTTATAATATTCTGTTAAAACCGTAATATTATTTGAATTGAACGTCTCATCTTCATCAGAGTGTCTATAATCAAAAGAGGAGTAGACATAATAATAATCTTCTCCAATTTTAAGAATTGATTTTTCCGGGTATTTGTGAACAACCATGATATTAGCCTTTCTCTTACCGGAAACATATCCATTTTTTATTACGGTACATAAATTATTTTGAACCTCGGTTAGACTATTTCCAATATAATATAAAACATGATACTTTTCAGACAACACTTCGCAATGGTCTATCAAACCATCGTTGTCCGTGTCTTTAGAATATTCGGTTAAAACCGTAATATTATTTGAATTGAACATCTGATCTTCATCAGAGTTCCTATAATCATAAGAAGCTGAAACATAGTAATATTCGTTGCCAATTTTAAGAACTGACTTTCCCGGATACTTGTTAACGGTCATGATATTGGCCTTTATCCTATTAGAACCAGTTTCTGCATTTTTTACTGCGGTACATAAATTATTTTGAACCTCGATTAGACTATTTCCAATATAATATAAAACATGATACTTTTCAGACAACACCTGACTCTTAACAGAAAGGATAAATAACGAAAAGAGGAAGCATAGTAAAATTTTTACTTTCATAAACTAAAATAAATGGTTAAAAAAAATTAAAGAGAGATTATTAATAATTTCTCTTTAAGAGGTTAAAAAGATGCAAATACAACTATTGAAATTATTGAAACAATAAAGAATTTATTTTTTATGATGACTTATTTTTTATAAAATTAATTTTTTAAAAACAAATAATTATTAAGTTAGTATTATTTAAATATTAAAACTTATATGACAGACTCAAACTTTGATCTATACCTCTTTTATAAGAATTGGATACAATATTCCCCCATGTTATCTACCTTTCTTTTTAAACGCAAATCTGGATTTGATAGATTATGAGCCTTCAAGCTGATACCAAATTTTTTCATGAATATTAGCCCTTGAAATAAAACCTAAAGTTGAGACAGTTTTTTATAATATCAGCAGAGGAAGTCACGTTCCAACCTTTCCTATTTAACAAGTAACTAAGATCAGTATTTAACAATAATTCGGAAGCCACCTCTAACTTGCTCGATCCTCTTGTTTTTGTAAAGAGTGTTTCTATGCTTCATAATCTTTACGAGGAATACAAGTAAGAAAAATTGGCACCAACCGACAATATTTTACTTCAATAATACGGTATAGTTTTTAAAAAAAATTCTTTATTTCAATCTCCGCCCAATCAACCCTTTCTTTTACCAATAAGAATCTCAATTTTGAACACGGCCTGTTGTTATTTCGAAAAGTTTTGAAGTTAAGTTAGAACTTTTGAATAATTGATCTCAATCATTTACCTAATCACTATTCAATGTACGATCAGTGATTGGACCATGGTTAAAAACTATTGCATTGAATTTTCTATCCACAAATTGTCCTTTACAACCAAACTCAATTTTACGATCCAATCCTTCTTCATACAAGAATTTATAGTTCGAAAACTGCATCACACTACCTTATTGTGGATCTCTCACGTCATTTAGCTGTAAGTAATGAATTTAGGTCTTTCTTTTGATGTTATTTTTATGTAACTTCATTATTAATAAATTGTTAAGGAATTGAAATTTCTATCTTCATATTTGGTCGCAAGCGTTCTTTCACTGCTATTTATCTTTATGCAGAAGCGAGAAAGCTATGCGCAAGAATACAAAGTTGATTTCTATAATACCCAATTTTTGTTTTCTGCAGATTCATCATTTATAATAGATTTTCCGACTGAGGTAAACGAAAATCATATTCTTGATTTTTATAAAAAGATAGAATCGTCGACCGACTCTATGGTCGTAAATTCATTACTTGCTTACAAGCAGAAACACCATCTAAATGATTGGATCTACTATCAGCTCGTACGTCAGACAGCGCAAGCAATAAGCCCCAAACAGGAAAATTATAGTCGGTACACTTTATATAAATGGTACTTGATGTGTAAATCTGGTTATGATGCGCGTCTTGCCGTGGGAAATAATCAAATTATATTTTATATAAAGAATAACGAAGATATTGCTGATATTCCATTTTTTTCTGTTGATGGCAATCAATATACTTGTCTGAATTATCATGATTATGGAAAGTTATTTCAACGTAATGGCATTTACAAACCAGTCTCTTTGAAAATTACTGAAGCGGTGAATGACTTCAGTTATAAGGTAACTCAGATGCCTGATTTTAATCCCCAAAATTACGTGGATAAAAAAATCAATTTCAAATATAATGAGCGATTATACCATTTTAAGGTAAAAATCAATAATGATGTCAATAAAATCTTTGCGAATTATCCTGGGGTAAATTTTGAAACTTATTTTAATATTCCACTTAGTCATGAAACTTATCGGACACTCATTCCGGTATTGAAGGAGAATATTAAAAAAATGGATACGACAAAAGGTGTTGATTATCTTATGCGCTTTACACGTTATGCATTCCTCTATGAAAATGATGATGTTAATTTTGGTAAAGAGAAAAGGCTCTCCCCAGAGGAAACATTAACAAGCTCTTATAGTGATTGTGATGATCGGGCTGCTTTATTTTTTTATTTGGTCAAAGAGATTTACAATCTGCCAATGATTACATTGTTATTCCCAACTCACATCACGATGGCGGTTCAATTTGATAAACCTATTGGCGATGCTATTTTGTACAATGGTAAATATTATTCGCTGTGCGAGCCGACACCACAAGAACAGAATTTAGATATTGGACAAATGGCAGATAAATTAAAGAACGAGTCTTATCAGGTGGTTTATCATTATGAACCTAAATAAGTTAATGAAATATTATAAAGAAAATTCAATAAAAGTTCAGTTATTTACCATTCGAATAGTGAACTGAAATAATTACGTGATTTTTCTATCTTATTTTTGTCAGTGTTGATGTTTACAAAATCAACTCAGCTAGAAACTAGTATTATTTCTAATGTGAGTTCGATAGTTTCGATTGAACATAAATATTTTGTTCCAAATAATACTTAATTTAAAAATAACACCCAATTTAAAATGAATGAGTCCGGCGGAATACCGAACTCATTATCTTCAAAACATTGAATATCTTCACACACTTTTTAGAACCAGTCTAGTAGGAAGGATTTCTATCATTAAATAATGACTAATTATACCCTATGACTGGACAACCTTTGATATTCGTTTTTTGTTTACTGCTTCTATTTAAATCTACTACTTTGAAGATCACTCGCTCTCTTGATTCGTTGTCAGGATAGTTCGGATCTGTAATCGTAAATTTTATATATATCCCCAATGCAGGTTTATTTCTTTGAGCAAAGACATCTCCAAATATATTCTCTGCATAAACAGAATTAGGATAATACCATTTTTTCACGTAAAAGAATTCTTGTCCTAATTGCGTGAATGGGTAATAATTTCGCCAACCAGAATTCCTACTATCTGGAAATGTAAATTCATTCATGATGTCATAATTTCTTGGCTCAATTGGAGTAGCTCCTTTTGGAAAATAAACAAATGAAGTTGGTAATCCATCACCGGAATACATACGATTTACTAAAGTTAAATTTATACTATCTAGTCTAACATATGGTTCGAGTCCTCGATACTCACTTGTAAAATCTCGATAGATATTCTGCAAAGCATTACGCTTAATTGCATATGATGCTTGTTTCAAAACATCCAACGGCATTGGCTTACCACAAAAGTATTCGTTCTCTTCAAAATAAATTCCTGTTCCATATGTATCTGAAATTGGAGGTAAAGCCCTTAAAATTCCAATTGGATATTCGTAAAGAGGAACATAATAACCAGAAGATGTCGGATCAGATTTTTCTAAACTAAATTGTAAATTATACAAATTGTTAGAAAGAATAGCTGATCCTGTTGTCTTCACAATACCATTATATTGCAATGAAGATTGTGTATTTGTACCAGATTTTGTTCCTCCAACAAAAGATTTTACAAAACCAAATAATCCTTTTACAACACTTACGGCCGTTGCAACAGTAGCCACAGGGATTACAGCTCGAAGCCTAGAAGTTTCTGAACTATTTCCTGCTTTTACTGATAAATCCGCTTTTGATTGGACTTTTGAGCTAGATGATTCCTGTAGCTTATTTATCGACTCCAATAAAGCCGACCCAGATGTAGTATATTCCACACCACCATTAACAAATTTAGAAAAATCAGAAGATTTACCAGCCCCTCCAACTACAGATTTAGCAGTAATGTTCGAGAAGTCTGATCCTAAATTCATTTCCGTTTCATTAGCTCCAAATATGCTTAGATTTAATTTGACACTTTCGACTGGAGTTTGAGCTAATTCAGCAGGTTTCGCAAGTAAAAAGTCAAAATTCATCCAAATATCGCTCGAATTCTTTTTCGTAACACAAACAAGGGAATTATCCTTATCTTCTTTATCTAAAACAAATTGTTCCGGCGGAGCTAAAAATGATAGGGTACCATTGTGTTTATCAGGATTGGTATAACTTAACTTTCCTATATAATAAGTTTTAGATCCCTCACTGAGATCTTGTGTTCTATAATTATATACAAAAAATCTCAAAATACCAGAGTATCTATTATATAACGCAAAAAATGGTGTTTGCGCTGGTCGATCCGGCGTACCAAAATCTTTTAGATATAATACCCAACCCAACTCAGAACGATAATCCTTATCCGAATTATTTAATGGATTACCAAAAGTAAACCATGGTAAAGGTCGCTCAATAGACGGGCTGGGCACCCCATTCACCTTTGGTTTAAAATACAATTTTACATTTGTTAAAGTAGGATCATCCCATTTCCAATTTTTATTAGCATTTTGCTCGTTTACATCCGTAATTGCAGAGGCTTTTGTCTTTCTTACTTCAATTGGTTCTTTTGAGTTTTCAACTTTGTCATTCTTGCTGCACGACAAAAGCAAAAGCATTAAAGGAGTTAACCTAAAAAAATAACTGATTCTTCTTAACATTCTTCTAATAATCTATATTATTTATATATAAAACGAAATACTATCAAAATAAACAAGAAAAATCCTGAATTTTTCAGGATTTTTCTTGTTTCATATTATATTTATTTTAGTATTTATTATTTTTAGGATCCCAACTAGCCCAGCCTTTAGTCCAGTCTGTTGTGCCCATTGCACCAATAAAAGTTTCTTTTGTTAAACTTGCTAAATCACCTTCATATTTCGCTTTTCCTAGTGCAGGAGAATCAGATTTTAACAACAAGTTTGGAGCTGAAAGACTGGTACCTGTTAAACCTGCTGTTGCAACAGATGTAACTGCGAAGTCTCCAAATCCATTTAAATAACCTGTTAAATCAGCAACTGAGGCAAATGAAGTAACATCTTTTAATCCGTAGTTAGCAACATTACCAAACACCATATTATTTGATAAGATAGAACGACCTGCTTTCAATTCAGCAGCAGGAAAATCTGAATTAAATTCAACTGCACTTGTTTTAGCTCCTACAATAATTGAATTTGCTAATACCATACGGCTATTTAATCCGAAGTGAATACCTGCACCATGAGTAGCTGAAGACTCAGTCCCAGGACCAACAAAAGTAAAGTTTGACAATATCGGTCTCGTATATTGATTATTTGATACTGTACCCTTATTCTCTAATTCAATTCCTCTTGAAGTACCGGCGGCATCTGCAATAATAGGATCTTTTATAGAAATACCATATTGGATCTTACCATTGTAACCTTGGTCAAAATCGAAATCATCATCTACGCCACGGTAAGCAATTAAATGAGTAGCATTGACCGTACCCCCGAAAAACTCAAATGAATCATCACCTCCATATGAAACCTGAATGTGATTGATTTTGGTTCCAGAACCAACGGCACAAAGAGTTAAACCATTGATTTCCTTATCTTTTTCAATAGCAATACCTGCAAATTCAATACGAGCATATGTCAATTCACCTGAATTGTCATCTAACACAGGAGTTGCACCGCCACCGTAGTTTGCAATAGTAGCACCTAGAGTCCCACCTTCATATTGAGCTGTTCCGGTAGAAGTATTCACAAGAGATTTCCCACAAATAATAATACCTGACCAATCTCCTTTATCTCTGTTACCATCTGTTTGATCTGATGTGAAAACAATTGGTTTTTCAGCTGTACCATTTGCTTGGATTTTACCGCCTCTTTCTATGATCAAAGCTCCTTTAGTTGCTTTTTCACCTTTAATGACCGTGCCAGCTGGAATTTCTAATGTACCACCATCTACTACTTGTACATATGCTCTTAATAAGTATGTCGTATCGGCACTTAACACTCTACGTTTTGAAATCTTTCCTTCAATAACCGCTTCTTTCTTTGTTCCTGGAGTTGGAGGAGTTACTGGATTATTATCAGATTTACTACAACTTGCAAAAGTTACTGAAGTTGCTACTGCTGCTAATGCAAACCACTTTGTTGATCGATTCAATTTCATAATCTAATTTTTTTGTAAAACTATTCGTTTGTTGTAACCTTAATGTTAAGAAATAATGATTTAATCTTTAAAATTTATAACTAAATGATAGTGAGAAATTTCTACCGTATTTCACTGAGTTAATTAGTTGATCACTATCAATATTATATTTACCACTCTTATCAATATCTTGATAAAAAACTACTTTGCTATTTAATATATTACCTGCATTAAATTTTAGTTCGGCTTTATTTGCAATGATTTTCTTTGCTAATTGAAAATCCAGCATACTTCTAGGCGCTTCATAAATTGTAGCATATTCGTCTTTAAACTCGCCATTCACGTAGTTACCAAATCCAACGATATCAATTCTACGTCCAATTCTATTAAAAAAGATACTTGATTCCCATCCACCTTTACTCGAGTACTGAAGACCAGTATTTAATAAATAAGGGGACTGACCATATAACGATCGTTTATTTTCTAACAGCGATTCTGTGCCTTCAAAATTGACTTCAGATTTAATTAAAGAAGCATTTGCACTGAATGTCAAACTCTTTAAGATTTCCGAATCTTGGTTGAAAATTCCTAAATCATGTCTAATCTCAACTTCTCCCCCCATAATATATGCTTTAGGCGCATTAGTAAAAGACATCGATTTACTTGCGGATGTAGATCCTGCTATAATGTTAGATTCGATGGGATCGGTTAAATTTTTGTAAAATGCCGAAACCGAAAACAATTTCCCTAGACTTGGATAAAATTCATAGCGAAGATCTAAATTAGATATTCTGGTTCTTTTCAAATTAGGATTACCAATTTTCACATTACCTGTTACGAAATCATAAAAGCTGAATGCTGCCAGTTCACGAAATTGCGCTCTTGCTACTGTATTTGAAAAACTGAATCTTAAATTAGTTTTGGGATTCAATTCATAAGTCAAATTTAATGATGGTAAGAGATCAGTATACGAATTGTTTACATTATTATCTACACCAGAAATGGATCCAGTCTTGAGTTTTTCAATATAATTTTCGACTCTTAACCCAACAGTTGCTTTTAACTTTTCAGAAACATTCCCTGATAGCATACCATATCCACCATTGAGATCCCCAATACCTTCGAAGCTATTCGTTGGATTGGTGATATCATCTATAAAAAACTTATCCTTAGCGATATTTTCTTCTGCAAACAACTGATCTTGAGGTAACTGCAACAACCTATTAAATTCTGTATAATCTTCGCTTTTATTAACAAAACCTAAAACACGTGCATTCATCTCTCTATTTTTGTACTGCTTGAACACGCCAATTTTTACAGTTTTTGCCGAACCTAGTAAATTAACTCCTTGAGACCAATTAAGAGCTCCGCTGTAAATATTTTCATTCAAATTGCTGTAAAACTTTCCAGCTTGCTCGGAGGTAGCAGATCCACTTGGAATAGCTGCCTGAAAAGCAACAGAGGGATCATCCTTATATGCTATATTTTTAGTATAAGCCAACTGTCTTAAATCAGGAGTATCATCATTCATATTACTATACGATAAATTCCACGACAATTTTGTTTGCTTATCAGCATTCATCAAGTACTCTCCGTCAAGGACAGAGTTTAACATACGTTTTTGGTGTACTTCCAATAAGGTACTTTTACGCAATGACTCATTGTCTAGAATACCCGTTCTATTGATAAAATTCTGTTCAAGACTTTGATTGTAGATATTTTTTAGCGAGATCTTAAAATTATCTTTTAGATACGATACATTAGCCAAGGCCCCTATTGAAGAGTTGAAGCGATAGTATGTATCTTCATACTTGAAGTAATAACTATTTAAACCTTGATCTGTACCATTAAAATCATTTCGGACTTCGTTAGATATACTCTCAGAATTGCGGTAAGTCACAGAAGCTATAACTCCCAATTTACCTTCATTATTTAATCGATAGGAGTTACCATATATAAACTGTAAATTTTGATAAGGAAGTGATTTTCCTAATTTTTCATAACCAAAAGTATTTTTAAATGCTTTGGTATGTTCAGCTTTCTGTTCAAAATTTAAATCGGTATAGCTTGCTCTATCTTTTGGAAAGGTCGATGGTAAATTATTATCTGGATTTTTGATTCCAAAATAATTACCTACTGTTCTTTTACTACCATAGAAATCCTTAAAAGTGGTTTGAGTATTACCACCTAGTCCAACACTAATCTCCATTGTCTTCCTATCTGGAAAATCTTTCGTTTTAACATTTACGGCCCCTCCTGTTAAATCACCTGGTAAATCTGCAGTAGCTGTTTTACTGATAACAATGTTGTCTATTAATGAGGAAGGAATAATATCGAATGAAAAGGCTTTTCGATCAGGTTCAGTGCTTGGTAATGGGCTATTATTAAGTAAAGCAGCATTATAGCGATCGCTTAAGCCTCTAATAACAATAAATTTATTATCTTGAACACTTGCACCACTTACGCGCTTTAAAACTTCACCGGTATTCTTATCTGGAGTTCTCTTAATTATTTCAGCAGAAATACCATCTGATATTGAAATACTATTCTTTTGCTGTGCATACAAAGCTCCGATAGATTCTTTTTTATAAGTACCTCTAATCACAACCTGTTCTAAAACATTACCTTCTGAGTTGTCCAAGATAATATCAAGACTTGTAATCTCGTTATTTTTTATTTCAACGTCTGAGATCTGCTTCGTTCCATACCCAACATAACTAAATTCCAATATATACTTTCCAACAGAAAGACCTGGAATATTATAATTACCAGTTACATCGGTACTCCCGGCTCTTGAAGTATTCAAAATTTTCACTGTAACTCCAGCAATAGTCTCACCGGTTTTGCTGTTACTCACTTTTCCAACTACTTTTCCACTACCTTGTGCAAAAACAGCTGTCGCTATTACCAATAAGATTAGAGTAGCAACAAATTTCTTAAGTGTTAATTGTGGTTTCAATTTATTTGTTTTTTTGTTTCTGCAAATCTATTACCGCGATATTACGTGCACATTACCTTAACATTACTATTACATTAGTGCTGTGTTAAAGAATTGTTAACGTCATCGTTTACACGTACTATACGCATTTTTACATGTTAACAATTGATTAACAGCTAAAATGTTAAGTGCAGTGCGCCTTAATAATTAATAAACATATGATGTAATAATGTCATAACAATTCGATATATATTCAGGAATTAGGCTAAATTTAGCATCTGAAAGAATGATCATACTATGCAGACAAATAATCCAATCATAGCAACACAGGAACTTTCCTTCCAATACAAAGGAGGTATACCAATCAAATTTCCCGCTATTCAAATTCAAAAAGGTCAACATACACTGCTTCTTGGAAATTCAGGAACTGGTAAAACAACATTGCTTCACCTTTTGGGGGGACTTTCAAAACCGACAGCAGGAAAAGTCTGGATTAATGAAAAAGATATCTATGTCATGAGCACATCTGAAATGGATAAATTTAGATCGCAACATATCGGCTTTATTTTTCAAGAAGCCCATTTATTGAAAAACTTAACTATTCTTGAAAACATTCAGCTTGCGCAGTCTTTAGCAAAGAAAACAGTCAATAAAAATGAAGTTTTAAGCGTGCTAGACAAACTACAATTGTCTGATAAAGCCCATGCATATCCACAGGAATTAAGTCGAGGCCAATTACAACGTGCCGCTATTGCACGTGCTGTTATTAATAAGCCTTTGCTTTTAATTGCTGACGAACCTACTGCATCATTGGATGATCAAAATACAACTAGGGTATTATCGTTATTAATGGAAATTGCCGATCAACAGGGCGCTACCCTCCTGATCGCTACGCATGATAAAAGAATTAAAAATAACTTTTCGAATACTTACGATTTAAATACACTCAATCCTAATAGCAAATAGCATGAATACTATTCAATTAGTTTGGAAAAATATTAGTAAACAAATAGGCTCAACAGCACTCAGCATATTACTGACTGCTTTTGGTGTTGCCATACTATGTGTACTTTCTATAACCAGCGATAGCTTTGAAAAGCAACTTGAAAATAATAGTAAGAATATTGATTTAGTAATCGGAGCTAAAGGAAGTCCCTTACAATTGATTCTATCCAGTGTTTATCACATCGACAATCCTACTGGTAATATCCCTTTGGCTGAAGCTGAAAAATTGCAACATAACCCTTTAATAAAATTGGCTGTTCCTGTATCATTGGGAGATAACTATAGGGGGCATCGTATAGTAGGCACGGATTCTAGCTTTCTTACTTTGTATGAAACCAAAGTACAACAAGGAAAGCTATTTGATAAAGACTATGAAGTTGTTGTCGGAACTGATGTTGCCCGTAAGCAAAATCTTAAGATTGGAGATCAGATTCATAGTTCACATGGATTAAGTAAAGGCGGTCATAGTCATGATGATCAACCATTTACTGTTGTAGGCATATTGGCATACAACAATAATATTACGGACAATCTCATACTGACTAGTCTAAGTAGTGTCTGGGATGTACATGGAATTGAACACCACGATCATGACCATGAATTAACTCCTGCTGAAGTACAGGCTAAAGAGGATCTTGAAGAGACGAAAAGCGCACATCTCCATCACCATGGTGAAGCAGAAGAGGAGGAACATCGTGATGAGGATCAACATGAACCCAATATGATGGTAAAATCAATTGGTGCAGATATGATTCATTCTTCTGGTCTTGAAATTACGGCATTGTTAGTGCAGTACCGGTCACCAGCTGCAATTGCGGTATTACCTAAGTACATCGCACAAAATACGCAAATGCAGGCTGCCTCACCAGCTATAGAGAGCACACGTTTATTTTCTCTTTTAGGGGTGGGAATTGACTCATTAAAGATATTAGCTTATATCATCATGGCAATTGCTGGATTGAGTGTCTTTATCAGCTTATACAATGCCTTAAAACAACGAAAATATGATTTAGCGATCATGCGTACATTAGGTGCTTCCAAGCTCAAACTTTTCTCTCTGGTAATCTGTGAGGGAATGGTCATTACTGTAATTGGTGGTTTCTTAGGATTGATTTTCGCCCATATAGCGCTTTATTATATCAATACACAAACAAGCCAAAGTGCTGACTTTATAGATGCATTTAAGCTCGATCCCATAGAACTGATTTTTGTTTTATTAGCCTGTGTAATTGGTATTATTTCAGCACTAATTCCTGCGATCAAGGCATATAAAACAACAATTTCCCATATTTTATCAAACAATTAATGTAAAATGATATTATCATAAGCTTTTGTATTTTTACAAACTGATCTAACAATTGCTCGGATTATTTCGAAATACTTCAGCGCATAAAAATGGAATTATAAAACGGGAATTTTCAAGGTGAGAAATTGTAGAGCCCGTCAAAAGCAAATTTTAAATGTACAAACAAACAATTATAATGAAAAAAATACTCGCTTTCTTTAGTTTACTGATTACCTTTTGTATTACAGCAAATGCACAGATCGGTCGTGATCCCAATACACCCGATCATACGCCAATGATGAATAAAACCTGGGAAGCTGTTGATAAAATGGCTTATAAAGTTTCTTATAGCGGCAGTAAAAAGATCTATACTCCTTTCTATCCTGCAGAGTTAAAAGCTTTAGAAAATAAGATTGTTGAAATGCCCGGTTATATGGTGCCTTTGACCAGTGGCAGAACACATAAAAACTTTATGATATCGGTACTTCCTGTAGCGCAATGTATGTTTTGCGGTTCTAATGGAATCCCGCCGATGGTAGAGGTATTTCTAAAAGGTGACGCCATAAAATTTACAGAAGAGCCGATCAAGTTAAAAGGCAAAATGGTCTTTAACAAGGATCCTTTAAAAGGTAATTCGGAAATTACGATAGTTGATGCCGTAATTATAAAATAAAAGAAGCCGCTATTGCGGCTTTTATTTTGATCTGTTTACGAGAGAAACCTCAACACAAGATGTTATTCCTGCTGTTTCGGTTCGTAAACGTGCTTCTCCTAACGAAATCGGTTGATAGCCCAGGTTTAATGCTTGTTCTATCTCCAGTGTCGAAAAATCTCCTTCAGGACCGATCAATAAGATATAATGCTGTTCTGATTGTAAAACTTCGTTTAGATACTGTTTCTCACTATCTATACAATGTGCGATAACTTTTGTTGCTGTATTCAATTCCTGTTGCTTACAGAATTGAGAAAAAGTAATCGCAGGATTCAATTTTGGAATATAGGCCTTCAACGATTGCTTCATTGCTGCTACAATCACTTTATTAAGACGATCTAATTTCACCTCTTTTCTCTCAGAATGCTCACAGATTAAAGGTGTAATTTCATGAATACCAATCTCTGTCGCTTTTTCTAAAAACCATTCGAAACGATCGATATTTTTAGTTGGAGCAATTGCAATATGTAAGTGATATGATGATTGCTGATAGTTTTCTTTGACATTTAAAATAGTCAAAACTGTTCTTTTCGGATGTGGGTCCAAAATTTTAGCTTCATACAATCCGCCTCTTCCATCAATCAAGTGAACTTTATCACCTACTTGAAGTCGAAGCACACGAATGGCATGCTTACTCTCTTCTTCACTTAGAATAAAGTTTTTAAAATCAGGTTTAATCTCTTCTGTAAAAAATAGTTGCATAATCGCTAATTATCTTGATCATCATCCATCGACTCAACAAGTTCCAATTTTACAAATTCTATATTCTGTTGCGTTTTACGAATAATCGTAAAGGTATAACCAAATACTTCTTTATACTCTCCTACTTCAGGAATTTTATCAAACAAATCGCTTACTAGACCTGAAACAGTATCATAATCTTGACTTGCTGGTAATTCTAATGGTAAAAATTCATTCACATCATGAATGCTCGCACCAGCGTCCACCATATATTCTGTTTCAGAAATACGTTCAACAACTGGAGTTTCTTCATCATATTCATCTTGAATTTCACCGACAAGTTCTTCGACAATATCTTCTAAAGTAACCATACCGGCTGTACCTCCAAATTCATCCAATACAATAGCCAACTGAATTCTTTTCAATTGAAATTCGGCCATTAAATCATTGATCTTTTTGGTTTCCGGAATAAAGTAGGGCTTACGCATGATATCCTTTAATACCACTTCTTTACCTTTCATAACGATCGGTAAGATATCTTTTGTGTGTACGATACCGACAATCTGATCGATACTATCGGCATAAATAGGAATACGTGAATATCCCTCTTCTGTTACCGTATTGATAAAATCAATGGCTGCACAATCCTCTTCAACCGCTACGATTTTTGTTCTCGGAACCATGATGTTTTTCACAATCCGTTCATTAAAGTCGAAAACGTTTTTAATCAATTCATGTTCAGATGATTCTAATGCTCCGCTTTCTTTACCTTTATCCAATAAATATTGAAGTTCTTCTGAAGAGTGTGAAGATTCACTAGGATGTGGTTGAATACCTATTAATCTCAATAAAAAATTAGCAAAGCCATTGAATACATATATTAATGGCATCAATAACCAATAAAATATACGCAATGGTACGGCTACTTTCATTGTTGTCGCGACAGGTTTTTGAATAGCAATAGATTTAGGAGCAAGCTCACCTAGTACAACATGCAAGAACGTAATAGTTCCAAATGCAAGTGCAAAACCGGTCCATTTAGCCCAGCTTTGTGAAGTATCTACCTGAAAAAAAGAAAACAGATTAGATACGATTTCGGTCATGACTGCTTCACCTTTCCAGCCTAAGCCTAGTGATGCTAAAGTAATACCTAGCTGTGTTGCAGCTAGGTATTTATCCAAATGCTCCGTAATATTTTTTGCGATTTTAGCAACATTGCTACCTGATTTTGCTTGGAGCTCAATTTGTGAAGCTCTTACTTTGACTATAGCAAATTCTGCCGCAACAAAAAAACCATTTGCAACTACTAAAAATATTGTCCAAAAAATATCGAGGGCCATTATGGGGTTTATTTATTACCAAATTCTTTATTGTACAATTCTATACTATCCAATAGAATTTGTTGTGCAACTTCACGGCCTTGAACGCCTTCAACTACAACATTTTTCTTTTCTAATGCTTTGTAACTTTCAAAAAACTGAACAATTTCTTTCATACTATGTGGAGATAGTTGTTCAATATCTGTAATGTAATTGTACACAGGATCATTCTTAGCAACAGCAATGATTTTATCATCTTGCTCACCACCATCAACCATGTTCATCACACCAATGATTTGTGCTTCAACCAATGTCAAAGGAAGAATATCAACAGAACAGATTACCAAAATATCCAATGGATCTTTATCATCACAATATGTTTGTGGAATAAAACCATAGTTAGCAGGATACACTACAGAAGAACTCAAAACGCGATCTAATAATAAAAGACCAGTCTCTTTGTCTAATTCGTATTTTCCTTTTGAACCATTTGAAATTTCAATAATAGCATTTACTGAATTTGGCACATTTGTACCAGGAGATACTTTATGCCAAGGATTTTGTGTACTCATTTGATTTACTGTATATTTTGTTTGTTTTTATTTTCATTCATTTTACGTTTGATCAAAGCAATGACGATCGGTAAGAAGGCAATCGCAATCAATCCAACAATAATATATTCGACATAATTAATAATCCAAGGAAATTCAATACCTAAGAAATACCCTGATAAAGTTAATAATAGTACCCAAAGCAGTGCTCCTGATATATTAAAGATTACAAACTTTTTAAAATCGAGTTTAACAACGCCTGCAAAAATTGGTGCAAATGTACGCACTATAGGTACAAAGCGACCGATGATCAAAGCTGTACCACCATATTTATGGTAGAATTCTTCAGCCATAATAACGTATTTACGCTTAAAGATAAGGCTATCCTTACGTTTGAAAAGCATAGGACCGGCTCGATAACCAAACCAATATCCTGCAAAGTTTCCGAGTACGCCAGCTGCAATTAAACCAGCACAAAGCGTCACGATATCCACTTCAATTTTATTTAATGCACAAAATAGTCCAGCTAAAAATAACAAATAATCTCCCGGTAAAAAGAAACCAAAAAACAAACCCGTTTCAGCAAATACAATGAGTAAAACTAAATAAAAACCGCCAGAGCTTAATAATTCCTCTGGGTTCAGTAATTGTTGAAAAGACAACAAAAGATCTTGCATAATTTCTTTTTTACGTTTTCACTTACTTTGTGAAAAATGTCATTATAATATAATCCCTATCTATGACATTTCATATAGACATATAATTTCTATATAAGACTGCAAAGATATGATATATTATAGTCTTTTTTTATATTTATATTTAAAATACTACTTTTAGATGAGGTTGATTTCGATTAATTATCAGTTGTAACATTGATAATTGACTCTTTAATTGTTTCCGCAATTTGGGTAAATTCTTCATGAGTAAGCGACAATCTAGGTCGAGAAAAATTTAAATCTGAAACATTATTTAACGGGACTAAATGGATATGAGCATGGGCTACTTCTAATCCGATAACAGCAACACCGACTTTCTTACAAGGGAAAACGCGTTTGATACCTTGAGCTACAATCTTTGAGAAAACCCAAAGTGCCATATATTCGTCGTCATTGATATCGAAAATATAATCGGTCTCACGCTTTGGAATGACCAAAACATGCCCCTCGGCTAATGGACTAACATCTAAAAATGCTAGAAAATCATTACTCTCAGCTACCTTATAAGCAGCAATCTCTCCTGACACTATTTTTGAAAAAATCGTAGACATATTTCAATTGTTTATAACCCAAATATAAAAAAAGGCTGCATGTAATGCAACCTTAAATGATGATATAACGTTTTATTAATATGCGGTTATGGCAAAACCGCACATAACCGATATAATTTATCTTGTAATTTCTATAATTTCGAATTCAATCTGACCTGCAGGAACATCGATTACAGCTACATCACCTTTAGATTTACCTAGTAAACCTTTGGCAATAGGAGACTTAACAGAAATCTTACCTTGTTTCATATCAGCTTCTGTTTCGGACACCAATTGATACGTCATTTCAGCGCCATTTTTCTTATTCTTGATCTTTACGATAGATAAGGCCAATACTTTTGATGTATCTAATTTGGATTCGTCAATCAAACGAGCTCCAGCTAGCGTATTTTCCAAGTTTGCAATCTTTGCTTCATGCATACCTTGCGCCTCTTTTGCAGCATCATATTCTGCATTCTCAGACAAATCACCTTTATCTCTTGCTTCAGCTATTGCATTCGAGATACTAGTTCTTCCTTCAGTTTTAAGATAGTGCAACTCTTCCTTGAGCTTTTGTAATCCCTCTGCGGTGTAATAAGTTACTTCTGCCATAATTATTGTTATTTGTTTTATCTTAATTATTCAAAAATGAAACAAGACCATGTTATCCTTGTCGGATAACATGGTCTCGCTGTCTATAATACGAAGGTAAGAATTGTTTTTAACAAAACAAATTCAAACCCATTAATTCATTTTAATTCTCTTCTTCATCAACAAATCTATACCCTAAACCCCTAACAGTCTGCAAGTAATAGGGTTTATCAGGATTCTTTTCGATCTTCTTCCTTAATCTAACCACATGCATATCTAAGGTGCGTGTATTGACATTTGAACTGTACCCCCAAACGACTTCCATCAGCTCTTCGCGTGTTATTTCTTTGCCGACATTTTGTAGAAAATGCAGTAAAATACGATTCTCTAAAATGGTAAGTTCTATTTTCTTACCGTCTCTCACAAGTGAGTGAATGTTCGGCTGATGTTCAGTTTTACCAAAATGATAGATCTCAGGCGTATTTTTAGGTAAAAAGAAACGAACCTTATTCTCAATCATGGCGATTAATACGTCCATATTGAATGGCTTACTAATGTAATCCGTCACACCAAAGCTATAAGCTTCGATCTTATCAATATCTTGTGATTTAGCAGTCATCATGATAACAATATTTTCAAATCCTGCTTTACGTATATTTTCACAAATCTCGTTACCTTCCTTACCTGGCAACATCCAATCTAGCAATACAACATCTGGTTTTTTCTCTAAAATCAACTTTTCAGCCTCATTTCCATCCCCCGTTTGAACAACATTGTATCCTTCCGTTTCTAATCTGTGACGAACTAAAAAGCGTAGATTTTCATCATCTTCAATAACAGCTACAGTTATTTCTTTGCTCATAATTAATTATATTTTAAACTGAAAAAATGAGAGTAAAGGTAGTTCCTTTACCGATTTCACTTTTAACAGAAATTTCTCCCCCCATAAATTCTGTTATCTCTTTACAAAAGGCTAAACCCAAACCAATACTTCCTTGTTGATTGTATTGACTTTTGATCCGATAGAACTTCTTAAATATATTTGAAAACTCATTTTTATTTATACCTATTCCTTCGTCTCTAAAGATAATAACAAAATTCTTTTTATTTTGTTGTATTTTAATATCTAATACTTTCCTCTTTTGATCCGAATATTTATAGGCATTATCAATTAAATTTTGAAACACACTTGTTAATAATACAGGATCTGCAAGTAGACTGGATTTGACGTTAATTTCTTTTGTTATTTTAAAATCTGCATGTTTTAATTGTGTGGATGCCACAATATTATCGACAAATGTATTTAAATCAATTTCTTCTCTTTTAAGCTTGATTGTTTTATTTTCAATTTGACTAAATGACAATAATTTGTTCATCAAATTGTTCAGCCGATCTGATTCTTGATCCAATATGTTTCCATACATTATACGCTCTTCATCAGATAAATATTGTGCACTTTTAATATTGTTACCTGCTATTTTTATTACACTAACAGGGGTTTTAAACTCATGTGTCAAATTATTAATAAAATCATATTGCAATTTAAACAGTCTACCATTAATTTCTAAATTACGGTAAATCAAATATAAAATAACCAATAAAATCAAATAAACTAATGAGATACCCAGCACAACGGGCAAAAAACTACGATTCACTTCTTTTGAGATAAATGATTCGCTGGAATGGAATAACAATTTATAATCTGCCAGAGCTCCAGGTAAAAGCATTTCGGTCACATATTCTTTGACATCGGAGGTTACAGGAGCACGTACTATAGGAACGACTTCAATTCTTTCATACAGATTGGGATATATATTTTTAACATCCAATAAGGTCGGATCGACGCTAAAGACAAACATATCCTGTTCATAATTCACAATATGATCTAATTTTGTATCCATGATATCTTTATATACCAATAGATCATTGATGCGCGGAATATTGAGATAAGTAATACGACCTGGTTGCGTAGAATAGAAAACACGAAGAATGTCACGATCTGTTAATTTTGAGCTGGACTGCAATTTATCAATATAACTTGCCACCTTGATCCCCATACTGTTCAATTCCTCGTTAAAAGGCCCCATTTCTTCACGTTTGGTGATGTACCTTTTATCTAAACCGCGGTTATTAATTGTAAATATGGATAATGTTTTAGGTCTGATATTTAATCCATTGATCGAAAAGCCGGCAAGTATTCTATTATCATTACTAAAAAGCATATCGTAAAAAGCGATCTCCTTAACGAATGGATAAGAGCTTAAGACGCTGTAAGCATATTTTCCTGCTTCCAAAGAATCCAAGTATCCCTGATAAAAAGAAACTTCGGGAACACGATTTTGAAAAAAATCATTGAAGGGTACCAATGTCAAATCAAAGACCTCCGATTTGCGATTCGTAAATTCGTTATTAACGAGATTTACAGTATAGTTTCTAGCTGCAAATATGACAACAAAATACAATAACGTAACGAAAGCAAAGAAGACAAAAAGCAAACCAAAATTCTTACGATAATTATAACCTGTTCCTCTCATCGCCCCACTATTTACCGATATATTTATCTAAAAATTTCTCCAGTTCCTGATAATATTGAATGACATTTTCATCCTTTTTAAAAGTTCTACCCTCTTCTTCTTTCAATATATATTGTACAGGAATATTATTATTTTTAAGTTTCTGCACAAATTGATTGGCATCTGTTACCGAACTTAATCGATCCTTTCCCCCTTGTGCTATTAAAACTGGAATTTTGACACGATTAGAATGAAATACGGGAGAAATCTGCTTAAACATGCTCGATTCGCGAATTGGATTTCCAATAATCTGATAGTATTTTTGCAAATAGGGTTTTACATACGGTGGTATGTCTCTAAAATATGTGAACAAGTTTGTGTACCCCGAATATGATACTGCACAGGCATACATATCAGAATTAAAACAAGCCGCATGCAAAGCTGAGTACCCCCCAAAGCCTTTTCCAACAATTGCTATTCTATCTTTATCCGCAATACCTTCTCTGATTAACCATTTTACGCCGTCAGTAATATCATCTTGAATCTTACCTCCCCACTCTTTAAAACCTGCCGACCAAAATTCTTTACCAAAGCCTACTGAACCACGATAGTTCATCTGAAATACAACATACCCTCGATTGGCTAAGAACTGTGCTTCGTGATCAAAACCCCAAACCTCTCGCTGATTAGGTCCATCATGTGGCATTACAACAACAGGAAGGTTCTTCCTATCTTCATGCAAAGGGTAGGTAATAAAACCTGTAATGATCTTGCCATCGCGGGCTTGATATTTCACAGATTCTGTTTGAGATAACTCACGATCTTTTAAATTAGGATTGTTATCAGTAAGTTTATGTAATTCGTTATCCTGGCAATCAAAATAATAAATTGCACCAGGATTGGTGTCTGTATATGTTCTTATGATGATTTTATTGAAGGAAGAGTCCGAGTCAATGATATCAAATTCAGATCCCTTTGCTTTTTCAGATATTTTTTTAAATATTCCTGCAATCTTATCGTTGAAAAAAAATCTTTTCTTTTTTGAAAGAGTATAAGAGGCATAGAGCATTTCATTGGTATAAGAAGAATATCCACCCCAATCGAGATCTACTTCCTTATTATTAAAAACTTCATACACTTCCTTCTTCTGCTCTAAATCATACTCAACTAACGACAGCTTATCTCTGCCGATATTTGAAAGTGCGTAAATATTTGTTGTCGAGTTTTTAACGAAACCCATCGGTATAATGGTAGAACTGAAATCATTTTTTAAAACCTGATGAAAAGGTTGTTCGTTATCTGCCCTATACATCATTGATTCTTCCACACTATCATTAGCCATGACAAGTCTTACTTGACCATCCTGAGAAAGATACCAAGAATTGATGTTTCCTGAGTTTTGAAGAATCATCTCGGATCTGCGTCCATCAATAAATAATTTATGAAGATCGAACGTTGAAGAATCTCGATCATTGATAGCTACTATAATTCCATTATCATATAATCTTGCCGGCTGTACCCAACGAAATTTTGCTTTCATGGGTTTAATCAATGGTTGAAGGGCGTCTGTAAAAATATTTACAGCATATAGTCTTAGGCTGTCATTAGATGTCTGCTCTATTGAAAATATAATCTCTTCATTGTCTCCCCAAACAAAACTATTAACGTTCATATCATTTTGATACGTCAATTGCTTGGAACTGTCCTGATTATTTAAGTTTAATAAAAAAATATTCTTGCAATGATTATCTAACCCGATATAAGCGATATAATTACCATCAGGGGAAATTTTAAATGATGTCTTTTCAGGAGTTGAAAAAAAACTTTCAATAGGTATACGCTCCGTTTTATTATTCGAACAGCTAATGCCTAGAAACAGCAAGGTAATTAATATAGAAAATGTAATATATGCGCGCATAAACAAACTCATTCGTCAACCTACTCAAAGATTAAAATTAATTAGCAATAACAAATCATGTGCAACTTTATTTTTACAAGAACAGCTAACATTTATTGTACCACGATAATATACAGATATATATTTCAATAAGGCAATTAAAGTTCATATTTTTGCACTTATGTATTTATATAACATATCCATCATATCAGAAGAATCTGTACATCAGGAAATAGTTTCCTGGATAAAAGAAAATCTTCTAAACAGCACTAATTTCAATCCTCGTTTTTTGGAAATGCTTAATTCTCCTCATGAAGGAGTAACATACTGCATTCAGATACAGGTTTCCAGTGAAGAGGACATTGCACAATTTCAGCAAGATCATCTTAGCCATTTACAGCATGAAATTTCATCCAACTTTAAGGATAAAGCGTTCATTTTTGACAGTACAATGAAATACTTGTAAAAATAAGAGCGATACTAAATATCGCTCTTATTTTTATTTTCTTCTAGTAGCTCCCACTTGGGATCATAAACAATTTTTGGAGTCATGTAATGCAATAAGACCAATCTTGAATAACGAAAGTTAAATGGAGAAAAGATAATAATTGTTGCAAAAAGGACTACCATATACGTCCACGGGGACTCACTTCCTGTTAATACTGCTGTTGCCAAAGCAAATGTTACCACTTCAGCCACCGACATCGCGTAACTGACATACATGGCCGCATAAAAATAACCTGGCTCGATTTCGAAAGTCAAATTACAAACGGGACATACATCATTTGTTTTTTGTTTACGTAAACCATAGGCAGGTCCGACAAACATATTTCCGACATGACATCTTGGACATTTTGAATGCACAAGCGCATGAATTTTAGATGTTGGCATATCTTATTAATTTTAAAGAATTTTTTCCTGAGATTTATTCGACTTTACAGTACGATATTTTTTATACCATAGAAAGCCCAAACCTGCGGCTGCCAAATAAGGAATGACAAGCAAAAATAAGATTCCATCATTTAAGCCTTTACCTTGTGTATTGCCGTTCTGAGTAGAATTTTCAGCATTTAAGGAACACATAGCACACTGGGCATATACTGAACTGATTGGTGTTACCGTAATCGTGCAAAACAGAACAATTGTAACTAGCAAATACTTAAGCGTTTTCATAATACAAAGATACTTAAAAAATTAAGATTATTTTACAGCTACTCTAGTCATTAAACTTAGAAAACTTCTCCCAGAAACCGTCATGCTGTAATGGAGCCTTTAGTGTAATCGTCTCTTTTTTGATTGGGTGAACAAAAGTAAGTGATCTAGAATGAAGGCATATACTACCCTTTGAACTGCCCCGAGGGTATCCGTATTTATTGTCACCGACTATAGGACATCCCATCGTGGATAATTGCACCCGAATCTGATGAGTACGTCCTGTTAATGGCTCAACTTTTAATAAATGAAAACCATTCAGTTCACCGATCAAAGTATAATCCAATTCGGCATAGCTGCTTTCTTTCACTTCTTTATTAAAAGCTTTTGTTACCATTTTTTCACGATTTCGCACAAGCCAATTGATCAATTTACCGGCAGGTTCTTGTGGACGTTGTCTCACAACAGCAAGGTAAGTTTTTTTTACCTGTCTATCTTTAAACAGTTTATTCATACGTTCTAATGCTTTGCTTGTTTTTGCAAAAACGATTAAACCGCTAACAGGTCTGTCCAGACGATGAATAACTCCTAAAAAGGCTTCATTAGGTTTATTGTATTTATATTTTAAATACTCTTTAACCATATCTTCTAAAGACTTATCACCGGTATCGTCTACCTGAACAATATCTCCTGCCCTTTTATTGATTGCGATGAGGTGGTTATCTTCATAGATAACATCTCTATCTGTAATATTATGCATTTAGTTAAAATAAAATCTTACAATAATTATACATATGCAAGAGATCTTGCCTATGTATAAATGCAAAGATACACCTAATCAGAATAGCTTAAAAAAGTAAAGGGCGATTTTCGAAGAAAATTGCCCTTTACTTTTTTAAATATATTAAAATTTCTATTTCACTGAATCTTTCAATTCTAATTCAGCTGCCTTTTTTGCTTCCTTGTCTTTCTTCTTAAAGAAACCTCTCAATAAGAAATTACTTTGCAAAGCTTCCATATTTTGATCCAATTTAGCGGTACTGTTATTTAAGTTACGAACAGCCTCTCTAAGCTCATTGCCAACAGCTGGATCATTGATCAATGTACCAATCGCATTATCTTTGCTACTTAATTTACCTGAAGCAGTATTTAAATTTGTCATCAGTGCATTAGCTGTCTGTGAAACACCCTGCAATTGTGCTGCAGAAGCTCTTAAACTAGCAAAAACTGCTGTATCTGTAGTCAGATCGTGAACTAAGCCTTTATTCGAATTTAATTTTTCTGTCAATAGAACAAGGTTAGATGTTGCTTTATTTGTACTGGCCATAACCTGACTGATCGACTGCAAAGACATATGAAGGGAAGATAACATGGCTGTATCTGTCAATAAAGACCCAACTACACCACGCCCTTCAACCAAACCACGTGAAATTTCAACAAAATCTGTTGTAATTTTTGCCAAGTTCTGGTTATTAAGCTGTAGCGTTTCCATCATTGCTTCCATATCTGCGGCTTTCGCAGAACGAAGAAAATCATTAGCTTCAATTGATGGCGCATTTTGAGAACCACCTGAAATCACAATGATTTTATTACCAATAAGACCATCTGATCCTAATTTGGTAATGGCATCTTTACGGATATATTCAGCTGATTTTTCTTCAATGGTCATGACAACCTCTACATCCTGTAAATTTTTAAAGTGAATGTTTTTTATAATCCCCACTTTAACACCTGAAAACCAAACATTACTACCTACTTTTAAGCCTGCAACATCAGGGAAAGACGTAGCAATTTCGAAAGTTTTAGTAAATTTTTTCTGTTGACTCCCCAGTATAAATATACCTGCAATCAGAATAGCTAATCCTATAAATACGAATAATCCAACTATTACTGCTCTCTTATTTTCTACTTTGCTCATTTATTTAAACAATAAAATTATAATCATAAAACGCTTTAACTCGCGCATCATCTGTTTCAAATATTTCCTTAAAAGATCCCTGTCTTTCAAATTTACCATCTAGTAACATCACAATACGATCTCCTACCGATCGAGCACAAGCTAAATCATGTGTGATGATAATGGATGATGTTTTATACCTTTCTTGGACTTCGTTAATAAGACTATTAATATCTAAACAAGTTATTGGATCCAATCCTGCTGTTGGCTCATCGTACATCATGATATCTGGTCGTAAGATTAACGTACGGGCGATACCGATTCTTTTACGCTGTCCACCAGATAATTCAGATGGCATTTGATTGATTGCCTGTGATAGTCCCACACCTTCTAGCACATCTTCCACCTCTTTATTGATTTCAGCACGCGTCAGATTTCTTTTATTACGAATCAATGGAAATTCAAGATTTTCACGTACCGTCATACTATCGTACAAAGCGCTATTTTGAAATGAAAATCCTATACGCAACCGCAGCTTCATCAACTCATGGTTATCCAAATCATTAACAGAATTTCCAAGAACTTCAATACTCCCCACATCAGGCTGTAAAAGTCCTGCAATAAGTTTTATTAATACGGATTTACCAGTACCAGAACGTCCCAAAACCACTAAGTTTTCCCCCCGGTATAAGTCTAAATCAACATTTCTTAATACATGGTTCTCTCCGAATGATTTACTAACACCGCGTATTGTAATGACAGAATCTTGATAATCGATATGTGTTTTTACTTTTTCCATCACTAATTTATTATTGATAAAATTTGTACAATGATAATTTCTTCAATAAAAACTAAAAACATGGAAGCTACAACTGCGGCATTAGCCGCTTTACCAACCCCTTCAGTTCCTTTTGAAGAATAATATCCACAATAACAACTCACTGCACCGATAGTAAAACCAAAAACAATAGCTCTAAAGACCATTGCCCATAAATCCTGATAACCAATTGTTTCGAAGACTTGCGTAAAAAAACTTAAAAAGCTTAGATCATCTTTGGATGCCATGCTTAGGTATCCACCAAGAAGCCCGATTCCTGCAACATAAAAACATAAAATAGGAATACTTATTGTTGTCGCTATAATACGACTTACAATTAAAAATTTAAATGGGTTTGTTCCTGAAACTTCCATCGCATCGATTTGTTCGGTAACATTCATAGAACTCAATTCAGCCCCAACCTGCGAACCAATTTTTCCAGATGCAATCAATGCCGTTACCAATGGGGCTAACGCCCGAACAATAGCAATGGAAATCAATGAAGGTAACATAGAGGTTGCTCCAAACTCTTCCAATGAAGGTCGTGATTGTTTAGAAAAAACAAATCCCACAATAAAACCCGTTAAACTGATTAAGGGTAATGATTTCCATCCAATTTCAAAACATTGACGTATTATTTCCTTAAATTCATAAGGAGGTGTGACAAGTTCTTTCCAGAATCGAATTAAGAATCGATGGATATTTGCGAATTCAGTAAAAAATGATCGAAGTTTATTTAACATTCAAATAAATATTTCCTGTGTACAATATTTTATGACACGATTGAAGGGATAAAGGTACAAAAAATAGGTAATTATTATCAAACCATAATCACTTAGTTTCCTCTTAAGTTTTCTTACAGCCCTAGAAAACAACAAAATAATCTGGAATAAGTTTTGTCTACATAAAAAACAAATCACAGATTAAACCATATGTATATTATAGGTGTCATACCTATAAAATAAAGAACTATTTTTCACGATCGATAAAAAAGAAATATCATGAAAAAAATTAAATATATAAAATTAATCGCATTAGCAGTTTTTAGTATCCTGTTTTTTGCGACGCCTAAATCTTCGTTAGCACAACGTGGATATTCTAATTATAACAGTGGTGTTTCTTTTCAAACATTTTATGATGAACTAGCGCCTTATGGTGACTGGGTAAATGACCGCAATTATGGTTATATGTGGATACCAGATGTAGGTCCCAACTTCCAGCCTTATTCAACCAATGGATACTGGACCATGACCGAATATGGAAATACATGGGTATCAAATTATTCTTGGGGATGGGCACCATTCCATTATGGTAGATGGGAATACAACAACAATTATGGTTGGGCGTGGATCCCAGATTATGAATGGGGACCAGCCTGGGTCAATTGGAGAGAAGGTTCTGGTTATTATGGATGGGCACCTTTAGGAATTAATATTTCGATCAATCTTCCTATGAATTTATGGGTATTTGTTGGGTCGTCTAACATCTATAGCAATAGATTAGATCGTTACTATGTTCACCCTCGTAATTATAATAATTTTTATAATAGAACTACAATTATCAATAATACGATTATCATCAATAATAAAAACTATTATGGTGGTCCAAGAAGATCAGATATTGAAAGAAGTACAGGAAGACGTGTAAGCGTAAGAAGTATTAATAATTCTGATAGACCTGGTGCATCACGTGTAACGCGTAGCAGTGTTGATATCTATCGTCCAAATGTGGATCGTAATTCAAGAACTGATGCAAGACCAAGCCGCGTTGCTGAAGCTTCATCCCGTACACGCAGCAACAATACTTCTTTACAAAATAGAAATGATCGGGTGATATCTACAAGAGATAATATGACCAGTACGAGAGGTAGTCGCGAATTATATATTGACAATAGTGGAAATGCTACTGTTAGATCGAGAGAAAATGGATCAACGGATAGATCAAGAAGTAATAATAGTACAACTGATAGAACAGACGGACGTATAAACAATAATGGTGGTAGCACAAGAAGTAATTCATCTAATACAGATAATGGCTCTTCGAATACCAGAAACACCCGGGAGAGAGTACAATCTATCGATAATAATAATAATAATAATACTTCAGTTCGTACAGAAAGACCTGCAAGAAATACAAATACAGTGGAACAATCTAGAACTGAGCGTCCAGCTAGGGTTCAAACGAGTACAAACAATGAAACTAGAAGTAGCAGAACTGCACCAACTAACACGGAGCGACCAGCTAGAGTACAGGAAACTTCAAACAACGAAACTAGAAGTAGCAGAACTGCGCCTACGAACACAGAAAGACCTGCAAGAGTTCAGTCATCTTCAAACAACGAAAGTAGAAGTAGTAGAACTGCCCCTTCATCCAATACGGAACGACCTGCGAGAGCACAGTCAAATAGTGTGGAAAGAAGTAATAAAAGTACCAATGAAAGAAGCTCAACACAGTCGGGAGCTACCAGAAGCGGCAGTACACGTACAAGATAAGAATTGAAATAATTTTATGAAGAGGTTTAGTAATGATACTAAACCTCTTTTTTATGAATAAGACACAAATTGGATTTTCCGAACAATTACTTTAAATTGATGTTAATTATTAAATTTACATCCTTATTCACTTTATATTAAGAGGCCAATGGCTCAACTAACATCCATACTAGACAACGACTTTTATAAGTTCACGATGCAATATGCTGTTGTCAAGTTATTTCCAAAAGCAAAGGCTCGATACCAATTCATTAATCGCGGTCAACATAAATTTCCGATAGGATTTGATAAAAAACTAAGAGAGGCAATCGATGCGATGGCAAATCTAAAATTGAGCAAAGCTGAAAAAATGTTTTTTGCTCAAAATTGCCCATATATTGACCCTACTTATTTTGACTTCTTACAGGGCTATCGCTATGATCCTGATGAGATCAGTATTATTCAAAATGGCGAAGATTTAGAAGTTAAAATTGAAGGATATTGGTACCGTACCATTCTATGGGAAGTTCCGATCATGGCTTTAATATGTGAACTTTATTACGAAATAACTGAACAGAAGCGTTTAACGAATGAACAGGTTATTGATGATGCTAAAACTAAAATTGAAAAATATAAGAAATTAAATATTACAATCGCAGATTTTGGTACAAGGAGAAGACATTCTTTTCAGGTTCACAAACTTGTCGTAGAAACATTAAAAGAATATGGGGCTGGTACTTTTATCGGAACGAGTAATGTTCTTCTTGCTATGCAATATCAAATTAAACCTATTGGCACACATGCTCATGAATGGTTTATGTTTCATGCAGCCAAGTATGGTTACAAAATGGCAAATTTGCTTGGTCTCGAACATTGGGCCGATGTATACAGAGGTGACTTGGGTATCGCGCTATCTGACACGTATACAACAGAAGTATTCTTTAGACAATTTGACAAAAAACTCACCAAATTATTTGATGGTGTACGACATGACAGCGGAGATCCTATAGAGTTCGCTGAAAAAATCATTTCACATTATGTCAATAAAGGAATTGATCCTTTATCGAAAACCATCATATTTTCGGACGGTTTAGATTATGATAAAGTGGCTCATATTACGCAGTATTGCAAAGGCAAAATTGGACATTCATTTGGAGTGGGTACAAACTTCACTAATGATGTTGGCCTGACACAAATGAATATAGTCATTAAAATGACTGAAACACAACCAGAGGATGATGAATGGACACAGGTAATTAAATTATCAGATGAACCTAAAAAGAACACAGGAGATCCAGCGACCATCAAATTAGCAAAACAAATATTAATGATACATGACTAGAGATATTTACGGCGAAGCCTTAAACGATTATTACATTCATCAAAAAGAGGTAGCGCCTCTACTGTTACACAGTAGTTATGGTGATATTGAAGAAATGCCCGTTGATATATTTTTTCGCGACGAAGATGAGATTCCTGAACTGGAATTTATTGCGCTTTCCCTATGTGATGGACGTGTTTTAGATGTGGGCGCTGGCGTAGGTTGTCACACGTTGTATTTGCAAGACAAAAACTTTGACGTTGAAGCACTTGAAGTATCGAACATCGCCTGTCAGATCATGCAACAGAGAGGGGTTCAAAAAATACATCATAACGATTTTTATCAATTCAAAGATCATAAATATGAGACGCTCTTGTTCTTGATGAATGGAATTGGATTAGCAGGCGATATAGAAGGCTTTAAAAACCTTTTGATTCATGCTGAATCCATATTAACAGATCGTGGACAGCTTATCTTTGATACGTCAAACATCGAGTATCTTTATGAGGAATATAAAATAAAACGACCTGATCACTATTTTGGAGAGATAAATTATCAATATCAATATCAGGGAAATTTTGGAGATAAATTCAAGTGGTTATATCTGGATCAAAAGATGCTCATTAAAATTGCACATGAATTAAACTGGGTAGTACAAATTCTATTTGAAGATGAACACGACCAATATTTAGTTCGTATGGAAAAGAGAAAATAGTGCCCACTTAATGAGATACAACAAAGCCTTTCGGAAATATTGCGAAAGGCTTTGTTTTTTAATAAGTAGGAATTTTAAATACGATTACCAATCTGATAATTAAAATGGGCTATTTAAGCTTGATATAGGTTTCAATTATTATTTGTTTAACACCTAATTCTGGAAGATTTTCTTCACCTTTTTGAATAAGTGTATCTCCTTTTTGAGTTAGCTCAAAATCAAAAGTATTATTTTCCCAGTCGCGCATGCTGCAATACTGTAAATGTTCTTTATATTTATTACCATTTAGTGTATATGTACCTCCTCCCGAGACAAATAATGGTTCTTTTCCTTTCCCTTTCTCTTTATCGTGATTAAAAAAAGAAAAATGATCTCCATTAAACATCTTAAACATCTCTGTTTTTGATGTATCTGTAAAAGCAAGAATCGTGTCTGTTCCTTTTATGGTTTTACTTTCAAGTAAACGATAGGTTCCTGCAATATTTTGTATACTTTCCACAGGTTTATCAGACTTTGGCGCACATGATGAACATGCAGCAACAAATGATAAAATGATTAACTTTTGATTTATTAGGTTTTTCATAAAATGGTTTTTTATTTTAACAGAGATCAAAGTACTTGCATTTGATCTCTGTTAAAGATGCAAGAAATTACTTATCCCACCAAACACGTCCGGTTAATTTATCTCCACCAGTTACTGCATTTGAAGCTGCTTTATAATTTTCTGGATTCTCAGCAGCTTCCATTACCGGATAAGGAAATCTTCTCGGGATAGTTCCTCCTGTTGCATTTCCCGGATAATTACCGATCGAAATTAAAATAGGATATCCTGTTCTTCTCCAATTACTCCAAGTTTCATAAAAATCGAGCATTGTGATAGTATGTGCCCAATATTGGGAATTAATTTGATTAAGTGCATCTCTTGTATTCAAAGGGTTTTTAATAACATACTCTTCTGCCTCTGCTTCAGAAATCCCTAATGTAGAACTATACTGATTTAAATATGTAAGTCCCGCTTTAACTCCATTTTTATAATGCTGTGATGCACTACCGCCAATACTCCATCTCTGAGCTGCCTCGGCCCATAGAAGTTCTGTTTCAGCATATGTTAGAATAAATGTAGGTGCCTCTCTTTTGATCATTTCAGGGTGAGCCGAAGAGTATTCATCCATTTTTGTAAAATTCGGGTCACTTGCAATATTGTATTCTGGTTTAGCACCTAAATCTTTACCATTAGGCATTCCTTTCTGTTTTGCTGGATCAGTAATAAAACTTGCATTTTGATCTTTATTCCCGTCAGATAAATATAATTTAGTAACAGCTATTTTAGCCAGTCTTGGATCATTTGATTTTTTCAAGAAATCGATAAAGGTCTTGGACCATTTAGTATAAAAATGCTCTTGCCCTCCATCACCTAATAACACTTGGCTATTTCTATTTTGAGTGACGCGTGCACCAGAAGTTTCATGTTTTAGATAAGCATTGTCATCATTAGACGTCATGGTCTTATTAATAACTTTATTCGCATATTCTTTTGCTTTATTTTCATCGACCTTAATTAGACGCATTGCTAGACGTAATATAAATGAATTTCCAAACTTCTTCCATTTATTGATATCACCTCTATATATTACATCTCCTACTAAATTTTCATTAGATGCTGTTAATGCATTAGTAGCTTCATCCACTTCCTTTAAAAGATCATTATAAATATCTTGTTGTTTATCATATTTAGGTGTATATATTTTACCATGATAACCTAGACCTGCTTCAGAATAAGGAATATCTCCGTACAAATCAGTCAGTCTTGCAAAAATTAAAGCTTTCCAGATTCTTGCTATCTGATGCAAATTGTTATACTCCGGTTTTCCTTTTGTATTGTATACCAGATCAGCAATATTGCGCACTTGCTCAGAATAAGCGCCGACAGCAGATGTACCCCAATAAGCAGTTGTATATGCTTCATTTAAAATATATTTATCTCCAGCCCAATAACTCACCACTGTAGAAAAACCCTGCATCATTGTAGACGCATAAATTAAATTTGCTCTCCAAGTATCGTAAGCGAAATCGGTACTTCCTGTATAGGTCAACTGTGATGTTGATAGCAAATAATTAGGATTAAAATTCTCATTGGTATATGCATTAGGGTCTGTGTTGATTTTTTCAAAATCTTTTGTACAACTTCCTGCACTTAGCAATAGTGTAACTGCTAAACCCGATATAATTGGTTTAAATATTTTTCTCATTGTAAACTTCATTAAAATTTAACACTTAAATTAGCACCAAACGTCCGTACTGCAGGTACTCCACCTAACTCCAAACCAGGAAATGTTGCATTGTAACTTGATTCAGGATCTATATTATCCGTTTTCTTCATCAGCACAAATAAGTTACGGCCTACAGCACTAACATTAAGTGATTTAATTCTATTATTAAACATTTTAACAGGAAAATTATAACCAATTACAACTTGTCTCAATTTTATAAAATCTGAACTTTGAACAAAGTTTTTTGAAACGTTATTTGCAACATTCGTATAGTAAGCAGCTGCATTTGTCCCTAAAGATTCACGATTATCCAATGTTGCTTTATGTAATCCGTTGATGTATCCATAATAATTAGTTGCTGAAAACAATTTACCGCCCCATTTTCCATCAATCAGGAACGAAACATTTAAATTTTTATAACTGAATTCATTATTCCAGCCTGCAAACCATTTATTCATAGCAGACCCATAGGCTTCCAAATCACCTCGCGCAGGTGATTTCGCATCATCATCCAGTAATACGATATTCCCATTTGCATCGTATTTATTATCAAATGCCATTACCTGATGAATAGATTTACCGACTATTATTGAAGTAAAACCTACTCCTGAACGAGAAGTTGCAATCGTTAATGGATTACTCTCATCAATACCATCCGCTAAAGAAAGTACTTTATTATCATTAAAAGATCCATTTAAAGTTGACACCCATTTAAAGTGATCATTCTTAATAATTGTCGCAGAAAGTAAAGCTTCAAATCCCTGATTTTGCATTTCACCAGCATTTAAAACTGCGGCAGAATATCCTGAAGTAGTTGCCACCTTTACATAAGTAATCTCATTTTTCGATTTTTTATTATACCATGTCAAATCCAAATTTACACGATCATTAAAAAGACGTAATTCTGTACCAATTTCAAGTTCTTTTGCCGTAGATGGTAATAGCGAAGAATTTGGAATGTTAACATTTGAAATAATTCCAAGAGGTTTACCCTGTAAAGACTCGCTCCTTAATCCGTAAGTCAACATGGTTTGAAAAGGATCTGTAGCTTGTCCTACTTGTGCAAAACCTGCTCTTAACTTACCGAAACTTAACCATGATGGTTTTAAATATTCAGAAAAAATAAATGATGTAGAGATCGACGGATATACAGAATTTAATTTATTATCCTTGCCGGGGGAAGCCAAAGTTGAGAACCAATCTGAACGCACACTTCCATTTAAGTAAAGAACGTCTTTGTAAGCAAACTCCATTGTACCATAAACCGACTGCATTTCATTTTGATAATAGCCCAAAGCGATCGATTTATTTAATGCATTACTTATTGTATAAACAAATGGAACGGCAAAATCTACTCCATTATTGGTTGTCTGTTGAGATTCAGTATTACGGTATGCAGCTCCAACATTGGGAGTTATCGAATAATCTCCAAATTGAAATGATTTACCAAGTAATATGTCTGTATTAATGTCAACAAATTTTGTATTCTGTTCACTAATCTTACCAGTAGCGTAATAAGCTGTACCTGTAGGCAATACATTTGTATATTGATCGTTATAGCCATCCCTACCTGCGCGTCCTTGGATAAATAAGCCATTAATAAATGTATATTTTGCGGCTATTGAACTTATTGAGCGATCACGCTTTGTATTATTTTGAAATTCATAAGCGGCAAACCATGGATTAGTAGCATATACATTTCCTGTATTGAACGCAACTTCATTACCATGCTCATCTTTCCACGGTTTTAAGTCATCTACATTGACACTTGTTGGAATAAACATTGCATTAAAATTAGCATTCCCTGCACCATCCGAAAGCATGGGTCTATTTTTCACCTGCTCATAGATTAAATTAACACGAGCGTCAATCGTCAACCTTTTGATCGGTTCAAACATACCTGCCAGATTAAATGACTGCCTATCTAAACCAGAATTAGGAACCACCGATTTATTTTTAACATCAGATGCTGATAAACGGATCGAGCCACCATCGAAACTCTTGTTTAGAGCAAGCGTATTGGTCCAAGTACTACCTGATCTATAAAAACGATCTAAATTTCCCTTTTGTAAGGAATATGGTCTTTCTTTACCATCAAATTGAACAACAGGTGTACCATCTAATTTTGCTCCCCAACTGGAACTACCGACTTGAGCGGCTGCTTTTTGACTATTTGGCTTTACACCACTAGCCCCTTGCCCATAAATTGTTTGCCAATCTGTTTGGTCAATTATTTGTTCTCCAACAAAGTTACTATTGAAATCAATTGAATTACCTTTTCCAGATTTAGTTGTGATCAAAATTACACCTGCTTTAGCACGTGCACCATACAATGCTGAAGCCGCGGCTCCTTTTAATACTGAAATACTTTCAATATCGTCTGGATTTATATTACTAATGGCATCTCCAAGATCTGGAGCATTGTCCCACTGGCTTCCAGAATTACCTTTTGAATTGGTATTTCCAACACCTACAGGTTTATTTTCCATGGGAATACCATTAATAACATATAACGGTTGATTCGTCTGACTTATACTGGAAATACCACGAATCGTTACATTCGTAGCGGCTCCTGCTCCCCCAGAAGTACTGCCGATATCCAAACCAGCAACCTTCCCAACTAAGGCATTTACAACATTATTTTCACGCGCTTGCGTCAACGATTCACCTTGAACCTGAGTAACCGAATAACCTAAAGAACGTTTCTCTTTTTTCATACCTAAGGCAGTTACAACAACTTCATTCAGCATACGATTATCTTCCGTCAAAACGATTTTAATAGAAGTATCATTACCCAGAACCGGCTCCTCTGAGTTATATCCTGCAAATGAAACAACAAGTGTATTTCCCGTCAGTGCATTAATGGAAAACTTACCGTTTAAATCAGTAGCTCTTGCTACTGCGGAACCTTTAACACGAACTGTGGCTCCTACGAGTGGGTTTCCTTTTTCATCTGTTACAACACCATCATAAACTTTATTCTGTTGCTGACTGACAACCACCAAGCCCTCGTTTGAGATACTATATGTAAGACCAGTCTTATTAAATAATTTGGCTAAAATATCCGTAACTCGTCCATTCTCAACCTGCATGGAAACCTCCTTATTCAGATTGTCGTTACTTGAGCCATAGACGAAGTAATAGTCACTTTTTTCTTCAATCATTTTAAGTACTCTGCTCAATTTTGTTTTTTGGACATCAAGCGATACTTTTTGTTGGGAATAAACATTAGCCGAAACATTCATTACGACAAATGCACTCATAATCAAGGTTAGTTTCATCCGTATAATGAATCTAAAATGCACAATGTAGCCATTACGCATTTGCAATAAGCAATTTTTTATCATACTTTAGTATTAGGTTTAAAATTCAATAAAGAGCAGCACGTTTTTCCAGAATTGCTGCTTAAGAATTAATCTTTTTTTCAAGGATGGCGTTGGTCCGCCATCCTATTTTTTTCTAGTAAATGGTTATTTTTCTTCCATATATCTCATAATTAAAAGGTTCTACTTTTTGTAATGCATTTAATACTTGGTTTATATTTTCTTTTGAAAAAGTCGCTGTAAAGCGATAATCTTCAAGATTTCTATTTTTAATCTCTATATCCACATCATACCATCGTTCTAAGGTATGTCGCAATGATTCAAAATCTTGGTCCATGATTTCTAATCGATTATCTTTCCAGGCAATCTCCTTTGAACTAACGGCAGGTTCATCTACTGAAAAATCTTGAATTTTGATTTCCTTAACACTACTTTTTAATACCTCCTTTTTAACAGCGGGGTCTTTTTTAGACTCAATAAATTGATTTTTATATAAGATAATTTTCTGATTAGGCTTGATAATCATGGAGTTCTCATTAATTCCCTTGCTGCGCATCTCAATTAATCCTTCCACTAAAAAAGCTTCAGATGTTCCATCATTAGGATAGGATTTCACATTAAAAGTTGTTCCGAGGACAGAAATATCAAAATCATTAGCATAAACTACAAAGGGCTTCTCTTTATCTTTTTTAACTTCAAAAAAGCCTTCTCCAGTTAGATAGACATGTCGTGCATGATCATTAAAATCCTTATCAAGTTCCAGTTTACTGTCTGAATTTAATGTGATTGTGGTCCCATCTGGCAAATCAAATGTTTTCTTCTCTCCTTTTTTAGTTTGGAATATCTGGGCGGCCACAAATTGATCCAAAGGTTCAATTCTTTTCGAATAAAACTGTGTATACCAGAAGTAAGCCAAGCCGAAAAGTACAAGAGCCGCGGCAATACGAAATAAGTGAGATAGATGCCAGGAAAAAATAGAAAGTTCATTTGTCTCCTCTTTAAGGCGAGCTTTCATTTGCTCCAACCTTTCATTAACAGCAGGTTTGTTGCCTACAAGAACTTGATATAATCTCTTGGCATGCTGAATCGTTTCTAACTGCTCAGGATGATTGACAATATACTGTTCCCAATATTGTTTGCAAGATGTATTTTCTCCAGAACAATACTTTTGGAAAGTATCATCTATTAAAAAGTCTTCAATATTGTTATAATCTTTTTGGCTCATTCTTTAGGTCTTTACTATAGAGTGCATACGATTGCACTTTTTTCCTAAAGAAATTTTAAAATAAAATATAACAAGCTTTAAATCAATCAAATAAAATCATCAATCTATTATAGTTTTAAAGATCTTTTAATTCTTGCCGCAGCACTTTTAAAGCATCATACAAAGTATTGTACGCAGTTTTGACAGTCATTTGAGTGGTTTCTGCTATTTTTTCATAGGAATATCCTTCAAAAAATTTAAGATGAATGAGTTGTTTTTGACGAAAACTTAATTTTTCGAGTGCTTCTCTTAATCGGATCTGAATCCATTCATTTGTTTGTACCTTAATAATAAATTCTTCATAAGGCATTTCTATCCAATCATCTTCTGCTTTAACATGTCGCAAAGCAGTTTGTATTTTATGTTGTTTTTCTAAGAGCCGAAGGATTTTTCTTTTTAAAAATGTAATGAGGTATGCCTGCACATTTTCTACGCGATCAAGGCGATCTCGTTTTTCCCAAATGGTAACGAAAATTTCATCTGTTGCTTCACTCGCCAGATCAGCATCTCCACATGTACGAATACCAAAATTCACCAATTCGTTAAATAATGCGGCATATAAATCAAAAAACGCTTGTTCATCACCATTCCGCACACGTTCCCAAAGCAATCTATAGCCTAACTTATTTTTCATTATAATTGGTTAACTTCTTTTTAATTCCCTAAATGTATCATTTTATAGCTATAAAAGAAAAAATTATCAACTATATCTTTAAAAAGAGTTAATATTATTATTTACCTCATCGAAATCCATATCTGATATCAAGCCAATATTCAACTGGATATATAAAAAAAGCCTAGCAACTAAATGCTAGGCCTCTAAAACTACTCTTTATATTTTGCTTTTATCCACAGATCGCTTCAATGCTTTGCTCGGCATAACCAGCACTGGCTGTCATACCTTTTCCGCCGATTCCGGTACGTACATGAATACGATCACTTACATCCACTTCTAAAATATCATTGTCATGTTGAGCATAAAATCCAGCCCATGAGCTTGCAATCATAGACTGATCCATAGTGATAATACGATTCGCTTCATTCAACATGAGATCATTAATCTTTGAATTAATAGCAAATCCTAATTCATCCAGTTGATTACCTTGTGCATATTCATGTGAATCTCCAACAATGATACTACCATCTATGGCTTGCTTAAATAAGATATGTATTCCCTGTTCACGCAATTCTTTATAGTGTTCAGGCACTTTTATTTGATGGAAAGATGGACAATATTCTTCGAAACTTTCATAACGTCTTGTCGTAAGCCCTGTTAAAATATTTCCTGGTAAATGCAGATCTTTCATCGGCTTTGTACGCATCATCTGAAGTTTACTGATCTTCAAACCACTATCTTCAAATAGTGATCTATAAAGAATTTTGAATTCATATCCATTGCATATGATAACCTTATCCCCCTCGAATAATTGCATATCATTCGTTGTCACTTTAACAAGGTCGGCATTATCCTCACAAGCCATTACAGTTGCATCATATTTTAATGTATACTGCTCAAACTTAGTCTGCATATAAGCATGTAAGCGATGGATCATTAAATCTGGTTCAACACTTACCTCTTGTTTAAAAACAATAGCCTCTTTTACATACGTGTCCTTCATCATAGGATAGGTCTTTAAGATCTGTTCTTTTGACCATAGCTCATGCGCATATCCAACCTGCTTATAATGTGCACTTAATTCATGCAACATCTGTACTTCATCTGCGTCGGATGCAATATAGATACTGCCATTATTGCGAACAGAAATATCCATTTCATTTTGAATGGACTTATAGATTTCTAAACCTCTAACACCATAATCAAACCATTTTCCAGACATCCCTGATGGCACAACCTGTCCAAAATTGCGTACTGTTGAGCTTACCGGATAGTTATCTTTCTCCAATTGTAGAACGCGTAATCCTTTTACCAAAGCATGGTAGGCATGGAAGGTTCCTAAGATTCCTCCTCCCACTACGATTAGATCATATTTACTCAAATTCATTTTATGTATTTTTATTAACTTATTTGAACATCACTACTATTCACACACCAAGGTTTCTCTGCCTCCTGTTCCTGTTTATCCATCGCTTCTTTTTTACGCGCAAAATAATATAAAGATAGTAAGGATAATCCTCCACCGATGATAGATGCGAAAAAAACCAATTGTATGAAATAACTTCCCCACGTCACGGAATTAGGTAATAACTCCTTATTCAGTAAAACTATAAAGCTGCCTAAATATCCGATCGAATCTGCCAAGTACATGACAAAACCTATATTGCTTTTCATTTTGTATGTAGCAATCATCCTTTCAAAAAAGATGGCGTTGTACGGTATATATGCTAAATAAAGACCAAGCCCTACCAGCAACATCCAACTTAATCCATCGATAAGTTGATGGCTAAAAAGATAAGTAGAACCACCTGCTATAAGAAAACCTACTATAATCAACATGTGAATCAATTTAAATGCTTTTAAATTATCTTTCACCACAATCAACAATGCCACCAGTACCAATACAATCAAAGCAATTATACCATCAACTTTTGCAAAAATGCCATTGCCTTTTACATGGAGCATTTCCCAGATTTCAATTTCAAAATTATCTCGAACATCCCTGATAATTGTCAACATGGTATAAATAACAACAGTAAGCAAAATTCCAGGTTTAAACATTTTAAAAAACGCTTTTCGACTTGTACTATCCATCGCTACTCGTTCTGTTCTCAAGGCTTTATCCTGTTCTGTTGGTCCCGGTGCATGCTCTAACAACCAGACACATCCGATAAAAGGTAGTAAGAATAAAAAACCTGTACAAAAGGGCATCCAATATTCATCTATTGGAAAAGTAGCCATTAACCAACGTCCAACTGTTTTAATCAAACCTGAAGCAAAAATCAAACTGACAGCCATAACTGCTCCCATTATTTCTGTATAACGTCTACCTTCCAGATAACTAAAAACCAAACCCCACACCATGCCTAAGGGAAATCCATTCAATAAAAGAAAAATAATATTCCAAGGACGCGGACACCAAGCAAATGCTAACAAACTTAACCAGGAAATACAGATCAATATAATCAGATAGCGTCCACGATTCTTTTGCTTACTTTCTGCAATAAATTTTATTCCATAAAATTTAGAAAACATATACCCGACCATCTGAGTAATAACTAAACAGACTTTATAATTGATTCCCCATACTGAAGCATCATCATAAGATGCGGCAGTAAAAGATTTTCTAAATGAATACATACAGGTATAGCAAAGAAATGCTGTAAGGGCCAATATCATGGCAACAGAGCGTTCATCCAGTTGACTAATACGTTGTTTAAATCTTTGCGTTAATTCCATTATTTAGACATTTGGTAAATGTGATTTTTTTCCACAACCAAAAGTAAACTTCAAAGATTAACACATTACTAAACTTCTGTTAAGTATTTGTAAACAAATATAGAAATTAATTGAATTAAGCCTAAAACAAAAAAAGACTTTCTATGGGAGAAAGTCTATAATATGATCTTAAATGAGTTCACTATTTTTTGTTCTGCTCAAAAAAGTAAACAATTAACATGATTGCTTTATCTTTTCCGATGTTTCGCGGTGTATGCGATAGACGTCCATTAAAGAAAATAGAATCACCCTCATTAAGCACAATAACCTGATCCCTAAATACATACTCAACCTGACCACTCAAAATATACTTATATTCAAAGGCTTCAGTCTCCACCATAGGCCGTTTAGCATCTGGAAGAAGTTCCAATAAGACTATGTCTAAAGTAGAGCTATCAATAGAAGAGGTTAATATTCGCTTATAATGAAATCCAATTGCTTGTTCCTTTTCAAACTCTTCGTAATTTTCTTTCCTTTTGACGATAATAGGCCCCAACGTACTATCGGAATTAAAGTCTTTAAAAAATTCATTTAAATCCACATCAAGTGCATTGATGATATTGATCAAGACAAATAATGAAGGAACCGTTCGATTATTTTCAATCTGAGAAATCAACCCTTTACTGACACCAGCTTTAAGGGCTATTTCTTGAATGGTAACCCCGTTAATCTTTCGGATTTCCTTAATTTTATTACTGATCTTAAATATTGTATTATCTTCCATAATTAACCTCAAAAGTACACAAATAATTACCCTGATGCATATTAAGTTTTTATTATCACAAAAACAATTAATATTATAGCACAAACATAAATTAGTAAAAAGTATAATCATTTCCAAGTTTTAACAGCTTTCAAACTTGAATGAAAATTTTGCACAAGGAAGTTTCATAGCATATGTTAACAATTTCTTATGTTGCAAAAGTCGTAAAGCATAAATAGTGTTTGTATCATATTTACAAATACCTGTGATGTGCTATTTTATTATTTGCTAAACTCTAAATGTTGTATAAGAGTTTTTATTTGGCAAATTTTAATAAAGATTTAAAACAAGAAAAGACGAACTGATGGTTCGCCTTTTCAAAAATCAAAAATGTGTTAGTTATTGTTGAAAACTATATACGTTTCCAGCAAAATCTGTCACATAAAGTAAATCATCTTTTACAAGCACCTCTGCTAAAATTGGAGCACCTAAATTAATTTTATATTTTAATTTGCCCTGTGGATCTAGACGGTAAAGAAATCCATCCGACGCACCAAATACAAAGTCAGTTCCAACTTGCTGCGGAGCTGCCTCTACAGTTGCAACTAACTTATTTTGATCTGGTGAACTATACGATGAGGTATAGATTAAAGCCTCTCCAGTTGTGAAATTCCATTTTTCATTCAGCGTATTCTTATCCAAAGCAACAATTCCTTTATCCGAAGTCGATAGTAATAATTGTTCGCCACTTATTACAGGCGTTGCCATTACTTTGAAATCATAATCAAGTGTCTTTTTTCGTAAAACGTTTCCTGATAATCTATCTAGCACAAATACCGTATTTAATCCAGTTGCATATACTTCATTACCTACTACCGCAACTCCACCACTTCTAAAACGTAGACCATCCTCATTTTTCTTCCACATCAATTTACCTGTCTTGCGGTCATGAGCAAATAAACTGTTCCAATTAGCTCCTGTAAACAACTGATCTTTGGTTACTATGATCTCTCCTGGCATTGCCTCTCCCCCATTCCAATCCTGATTTCTCCATAGCTCTTGGCCAGTCTTTAAATCTAAAGCGGTTAGATAAGAACCGTAACCAGTATAGTATACTCCTTCATAAATTGCTCCGGCTGTAACATAACTTGGTAATCGTCCCTGACTTAATTCTTTCTTCCAAATCAGCTTCCCAGTTTTAGCATCCAAAGCGTAGGCATTTCCTGCCACATCAGTTGCCGCAACAATGCCATTTTGATAACGGAGTTTCTGTTTGATGGAATTAGCTGTTGAAAAAGTCCATTTAGTCTTTCCTGACTTTTCGTCTAAAGCTACAATTTGGGACTTACCATTTCCACCATCATCAAAAGTTGCTCCCAAAACGAGACCTTCTACAAGTAATGGACTCACTTTCCAAGTATTTCCACCTAAGTTTCCAGTCCATTTAAGTTGAAGCTGATTTGCTTTATCATTCACTCCAAAAGTTTCTTTTTTGGTTGCCTGGGTACCATCATTGTAATTGACTTCAATAAAAGCAGTACATGTTTTATTACTTACATTCATAAGAGGTTCTGTCTCCCATGACCAATCTGATAATGGTTTAAACGGTGCATAGGCTACTTGATTGCCTTTACTATCAAGTACTCTCACGTGGACAGATGCTACATCTCGATTACTATCGTATACTTGCGCACGGAAAGGAATTTTCCCTTTTTCAGTGCTTTGTAATGCCGGATCTATCAATTGAATATGATCAAACAAATTACTGTATTTTGGAGAAACATCTTCAACACCATCTTTAGTAACTTTAATATGCAGAAACTGGCCAACAGCATGATCGATACCACCCTTATTAGGTGCATTTGTACTAATAACACGAACACCGCTGCTTGCATTAACAAAAGAATAGTTATTATGCCAGTGACCGAATAACCACGCTTTTAATTTATATTTCTTTAAATCGATTTCCTCAGTCTTTCCCTTTAGAATAAAGTCAGGTCCGATATCAAAATCGTGATTAATAAAAATAACCGGTTTATTCTTATCCTTCAATTCTAGATCCTTCTTCAACCATGCGATAACTTGATCTCTTGTATAACTTGGTTTATAATCGCCTCCCCACATCGGCGTAACAACAAAGTGTGCAGGACCGGCATCAAAAGAATAATAGGTCGGACCAAACAAATCTTCAAACAACTTTTCACCATATTCTCCTTTTACGAGATCATGATTGCCAACAGCATAATAAACAGGTAAGCCCATCAGTTGGCTATTTACTTGCTGCGCATGAAAACGCATGCCTGGTTCATAACAGATATCACCGGTATGCATGATCAAAGAACTTTTTTGATTTGCAGCATATTTACGGACATTCTCAATCCATGGACCATACAAATATGTTTCGGTATCTGTTATTTGAATAAAATTTAAAACATTCGGATCTTGAGAAGTATCCTCAAGAAGTCCAATTGAATACTCTTTACGGTCAGGACTTATTTTTAAAAAATGACTTTTTGCAGGCTTGAAACCAGCCGGAGCAGTTACAAATACAAATCGTGCTGCAGGATTTGCTGGTATTTCGAACTGTCCATTTGCATCTGTTTTCAAAACCTGATAACCATCGGAAACAACAGCATGCTCAACAGTACGTTCGCCACTGTCGAACTGACCATTTCCATTCGAATCGATAAAGATATGACCTTTATACTGTGCATTTGCAACACCCATCCCTAGTGCCAATAAGGATGTCAATAGATAATACTTTTTTTTCATTTTACAGTTTATCGTATATTAACTTTTAAAGTTGTTTTGTTTGTAATGAACCTAATTATTTTAACTTTTTGTCAGCTAAAAATAAAGCTACTCATTGGTACTATTAAATCTAATCTTTGAGATAGGTTATTGATAAACCTTAACCCAGTCAATGATCATTTCAACTGGCAGTTGTTTCTGATCGACTTTTCCAACCCAACTACCGCCTAATTGTTGATCAATTAATAGAAAGAAAGGCTGATCATATGGCCATTGTGATTTATCAACCCCTTCTATGCGAGGATATGTAAACGTATCTTTACCATTTAACTGGAATACAATTCGATCAGGATACCAGCTTATGCCATATACATTATATTCACCTGCATTGATCTTAGCTGTTCCGCCGTGTTGAGGATTTGTTTTTTGTCCTAAATCTAAGGTATAATAGGAGTGTGTTGTTTGGTAGATGATGGAATCAGAATTTAAATGTTCCATAATATCGATTTCTCCATTTTTTGGATATTTTCCATATTTATCTAATTCCGCTAACATCCACATAGCTGGCCATGCACCTTGAGCACTCCCAAGTTTCGCGCGGATTTCCACTCGTCCATATTGAAAAGCGAATTTTCCTTTACTCCAAATTCCTCCTGTCAGAAATGGACGGGGATCTTTTGTCAGATCAGTATTATTAATTCCCTTCAAAATCAGTTTACCATCTTCCATTGCAAAACAGGCATCGTCTGTACTCATATGGCGATTCCAATCGGCGCTACCTGCAGAAATTCTTGTCCATTTTGTCGTATCAATGGAGGTTTCATTAAATTGATCTTCCCAAACCAATTTCCATTTTTTAGCTTCACGAGCATCGCTTTGAATGTACACATAGGGATGTGACTTTGGATGATTGCTTACCTTACAGGAAGTGATAAGTACTAGAAAAGAAATAGCTGTTAGAAAAAATTTAAACATTGCAATAAATGGTTTTTTACTATTGTAATTAAACTTAAAAGAGTTCAAATTTGTATTCAAATCTGAATGTGATCTTAATCATTATTTTTGAAAAGCTTTAATGGGCTTACCTCTCCAAGCCTCATCTTGCTCTGCTCCCAATAACCAGGTCAATGTAGGTGCAATATCATAAATTAACATTGGTTGATTTACCTGCTTTCCCTTTGGTACACCTGGACCCGTCATGATGAAGGGAATTTCAACTTCAGCTAACGACTTACCTCCATGTCCTTTGTCAATACCGCCGTGATCAGCTGAGATGACAAAAATAGTTTCTTTCTCCATTCCTGCATCTTTAACAGCTTGCTGTAATTGCGCAATTCTACGGTCTACATTTTTCAGTTCTGCATAATATTCTGGAGTATTATGTCCAATGTTATGTCCTACACCATCAGGTTGATCAAAATGCACAAAAGTAAGTGTCGGTTTATCTCTTTTAATAACTTCAATTGCCTTCTCTAATGTCTTATCCTCGTTGTCTTCCATATTATAGACTTGTTGCACAACATTTTTATCAATGAGGTAACCGATACCTGGCCAACTGTGTATCACTGCAAAAGTAGCCTTAGGGTTTTTAGATGCTACTGCATTAAAAATTGAAGGAAATAGACCATTCTTGGTTGTTTTTATCGCTGGAATTTCGGGCGTCTTACTTCCCCACTCTGTAAAACCATGCATAGTTGGACCAGCTCCCATCAACATAGATGCCCAATTCACCGCACTTGATGAAGGCAGTACTGTTCTGACATGAAGGCTATAGCTTCCATCTTCCATCATTTGTTTCAAAGTGGGCATTTCAGCTTTTGGGATTGCATAAGCACCTAATCCATCAAAACCAACGAGCACAGCGTGTTTGATTTTTCCAGTCTGCGCTTGACTAATGGTTTGTGCAAAAAATAGGGCAATTAAAAAAATAAGGTTCTTTTTCATTAGAATACAATTGTTTTAGTAATCATTACTAGTTGCTATCTGTATCGTTTAGCTCCTCCTTTAGGTTTTAAAAGTAATATAGCTTTTAGAAATACAGTGTTGATTTTTGATTGCTGTTATTCGTAAATCATACAAATTTCAGTTTATAATGAATGACATTGGGTAAAAGGTTTGATTTAAGTTGATTAATATTAAAAATTACTCGGTAAAGTTAATCAATATTAAACAATACCAATTCATAACGAATGTCTGTATAACAAGATATTTACACAGAGATTCAAGTATTAGTCTGATTTAAAGTAGCGCTTACAATTACCTAACAAAATGTTTACATAGAAAAAAATAACGAGTTGTTAGTTTTGCTCAATTACGAGATCAGCTTAATTGGAGTTAGAAATAGAAATTTATTTATTCACTGGCTAAAAGTAGATTAATCATGATCAAAAGGCAGAGGATCTTTCAAAATAAATCGAAAATCCATTTTTTCACCATTTCGTTCTATTTTCATTACGATCTCTTTTCCATTTTCTGATTTCATTAAATTTGTTAAATCCTCCAGCGAGTATGAGGTTGCCTTTTTACCATTGATAGTTAGAATTTTATCATCTTTCATGATCCCAACCAACTGACCTGGTGAATTTGGTCTAACCATATCAATTTTAAAAAGTGTTTTCAAAACAAACTTAAACTGTACCTTATTATCGAAATTAATTTCTTTACTACCATCCTTCTTTAAGGCAACCGGAATTTCTTCCTTTTCCCATTGAACACCATCATGAATAATCTCCAGCCCACTCATATTGAGATAATAGAATTTGTCGAAATTTTTATTTTTACTTAAGTACAGTTGATGATTGGGGTAATCAAAAATAATTTTAAAACGTCTCAACAGTTCATTGCCAACTGAACCTATCCTATCGTTGATCATCTTTGCATTTTGTACTGATTCCAATTCCGGATAAGCGACTAAAGGATATGACATAGCAAATGGCCCTAAAGACAATTTCTTGATCCGATTACGTAATCCATAAATTTCTCCACTGAACCCCTGACCGATATAATCTTCTATAAAAGGAGCACGAACTTGATAATTTTGTATTTTATCTTTTAATAATAAAACAGCATCACTATTTCCCATATCAATAAGTGCTTTGCCATCGATCTCGTCTTCATTCTGCTGTATTTTGATCGCAACATAGGGGCGACTTGAAATTATCTCCAAGGGTAAGGAGGTCATTTTAGACCATAATTTTGGATTGCTATCATTGGGATACACCGTTATTCGCTTTTTTATGAAATCAAATGCAATCTTATGATCGGTAAAAAAACGACTTCCCAATATACCGTTTACCTCTACCCCAATTCGTGATGAAATATCAATATGCTCATTATCTAAAATAAAAATAGGATGATCTATGTCTTCCATTTTTTTCCCAACCACCACATGATTATTGATCGCTAAAATACCGTCAATACCGGCATTCCTTCCAAGACCCTGAAACTTATTTTTAAAGATTGTACTGTCGACTTCACCTAAAGACTTGCCAAAGACCATTGTTTCTTTTACTCCGGTGTCGAGCAGAAAATTCATCATAAAACCATTTACCTCTACAGGTATTATAACGAGATTATGTACAAATATAAAGGGGAAACTTAGCTTCTTGTTTTTATGCAAAACAAACCCTGATTGCCCAAAAGCAACTTGGAAAAGCAAACATATCAACAATAGGAGGCCTATTTTCATGAAAGTCTATATTGGTATAGACAATATACGAAAAAAGGAATAAGGTACCCGATTTTGAATTAAATAATTCTCAATGACGACTTGGTAAACAGTTATATTATAATATTAAATAATATCATAAAAAAAGCCTCCAAAAAGCTTAAATCTTCTTGGAGGCGTTGAATTGAATCAAGGCTTTAATATTAATATTTATTCTAAGCCTTTATTATAGTCTGACTCTCTTAATGGAATAGACCAAGTCCATTTATTTTTATCTTGAGGATTGATCGTAACGGCTAATGACGTCAAGAAATTTCCTCCATTTGCATGCGCGTTTCGAATGATCGGATCACCCCATCTTTTCATATCAAACCAGTCAAATCCTTCACCCCAAAGCTCAATTGCGCGATATAATTTGATTTCTTTTAATAATTCTGCGCCTGTTTTTGTACAATTATACTTTGCATCTCTGCCAGAAGAAGTATTTAATGCATTCAAAGTAGCTTGAACCGAAGTTGCCGGCTTATTTTGGAAATATTTAGCTTCAGCTTCAATCAAGTACATCTCAGCAGCTCTAAAATGATTTAAATTTCCAACACCAGGAAGATCTTTTGCCTTAAATTTGAAATTCATATAAGCATAAGGAACCGCTGTCGATTGCAAATCTGGAAATGTTTGAAATGCTCTCGCTTTCATTGCAGTACCTGCAATACCAGTTGCAGTTGTATATGCCTCACCATTAGGATCCAAAAATAAACCTCTTCTGATATCAGAAGCTGGGATTTTATCAAAAAGCTCTCTACTGATACATTTTGGTGTAGTTCTAGCCGCACTAGCCGTTGAATTATAAGCTATATAGGATTGAAATGAGTAAAAGAATAGCGTTTCATCTGCAGCACCATAGCTACTCCAGATCCATTCACCATTTGGATCATAAAACCCACTCTTATACTCATCATTGTTCATCAATTTGTAATTTTCACGAGCTAGAATCGCATATTTTTCTGCGCTGACATAATCTTGCTTATTCAGAGCTGCTCTTGCATAAACAGCATAAGCCACATCTCTATTAACCTGAAAGTTCTTCCCTGATTCACGGTTTAATTTTGACTCATCGTACATGGATATCGCATCGCTTAAATCCTTATAAATTAAATCATAAGTTTGTCCAAGAGTAGATAACGGCATATCTCCTGTCGACACGTCAGTTCTTAAAACCAGTCCTGCTGTTTGTCCATTGTTTGAATCACTCCATCTATTTCCATAAATTTGAGCCAACATCATAAAGCTGTATGCCCTGAAAGTTAAAGCCTGTGCTTTTATAAATTGTTTTTCTGCCACAGGGCCCTCAGCTCCATCAATATTTAATACAATTTCATTTGCATTTGCAATTAATTTATAATAATAATACCAAGGATAATATAAATAGATACTTGTTAAGTTCTGATTATAATTGGAGTTAATGATATCAGCCCAACCACTTAGATTGACAAAAAAATTGTTACCTGGGTAGTTACCGTAGTACATCTTTATTGTGCCTTCTCCATTGAAACCTTGGGTACCTAAGTATTGCTGAGTCATCATTTTGGCAAGGCCATTTACAGCAACTTTAGCGCTTTTTGTGGTTGCAAAAACTTCAGATTTCTCTACAGAATCTGTAGGACGTGTATCTAAATAATCCTTATTACAAGACGAGAGAGAGACAACTCCTAATAATAATAACTTTATATAATTAATTTTTTTCATTGTTTAAATTCTTATAGTCCAACTTTTACACCAAAAGATACAGTACGAGGAGTAACCCAAGCATTTGTACTTATACCATTCCATTGTTGTTGCGGGTTCATACCTTTACGCTTTGTCATTGTAGCCAAATTTTCTATTCCTGCTACGATTGTTACTGAAGACAAATCAATTCTATTGATCAACTGTTTTGGCAAACGGTATCCAAATGCTATATTTTTCACAACAAGATATGATCCATCTATAAGAAAGCGGTCACTCGTAAAGTTATTCATATTACTTTGTGAAAAGTTGATAGCTGGAATTCCATTGGGATCTAATCTATTTTCAGATGTCGTAGTCATTCCTTCTGGCATACCGGACCATGAGTTCATAATATCCGTGTGTAAAGCCCCTGGAGTACCTGACATACTCATCAAATCCCTGTAGGAAGAATCAAAAACTTTACCTCCGATTGCGTAAGTGAATAAAGCTGATAAACTGAAATTTTTATATTCAAAGTTTGTATTGAAGCTACCGCTCATTTTTGGGATAACCGATCCGGACCAGTCTCTTACTCCATAAGATGAAGCATTGGTAACATAATATTTTCCGTTGATCTCAACTAGTTCGGCCGCAGGTATTGCCGCTTTATCTGGTGCAGAACCATTCACATTAAATCTTTCTGTGTCTGCTAAATACAGCGATTTACCTGTCATTTGGTCTACCCCGGCATATTTAAACATCCAAAAATCATAACGTCCACCACCTTCAACCCATTTGAAGTTTCCAGTTATAACGCCATTTTCTCTGTTCTCTTCTGGCAAACTTAAAATTTTGTTTGTTAACCAAGTCGCATTTGCACCAACATTCCATCTCCAACCTTCACCTCTTAATACATCTACGTCGAATGTTAATTCGATACCTCTATTAGACATTGATCCAATGTTTTTAGTTACAGTTGAAACAGCAGTACTTGTGGAGTTAGGCCCCGCTGATAACGGTAAATTAAGATCAAAAATCAAATTTTTTGATTGTTTATTGAAATACTCGATACTTAAGTTAGCACGTTTGAACAATTTCGCTTCGATTGCTGCAGAAAAAGAGCTAGAAGTTTCCCAGATTAAGTCTGGGGAAGGAATCTGACTTTTATAAACTGCTCCTGCATTTGCATTTTGGTCCATTGCGTAAAGTGATAAATGCGCATATTTTTTTGCACTTTCATCATTTCCTACTTCACCATAAGACGCTCTTACCTTAAGGTCATTTACTGTATTTAAAGCATTCTTGAAGAAATCTTCTTTCGATACGATCCAACTACCGCCTAATGACCAAAAGTTACCCCAACGGTTTTCTGCACTAAAGCGAGAAGATCCATCTCTTCTAATAGATGCTTCCGCAAAATATTTCCCTTCATAATTGTATCGAGCACGAGACAAATAACTTTCTACACGATAATCTTCTTGATAATCATACAAAGAAGTAATCTTTGTAAAGTTGATCATATCAGTTTTACCAGCGAAGATTTCATCTGTCTTATACCCATAAAGGTAACTCATGTTATCATAATAATTTTCATGACCCGCCAATACATCAATATGATGCGCGCCAAAATCTTTATTCCAAGTTAACAATTGTTGGGCTGTATAATTCTTATATCTATAAGTACGTCTTGCAGCACGGCCCTGTCCTACGCCATCACCAATAATCGCATTATTATAGGTACGACGCTCGGAGTTACGTACATTTAAATCACCATTAACCGTAAAAGTAAAATCCTTTAAAAACTTAAATTCTAGAAAAGCTCTACCGTTCATTGTATTTCTAATGGTTTGATCGCTGTTCAATTCATTTTCCCAAATTGTGTGGCGTCCAACATATTGCAATCGTGTAGATTCTCCATTATCGTACTGTTTTTCTCCTAAGAGACCAGGTGCATAAGTTCCATCTGCATTATGTAGATGAATTGGATAAATAGGTGCAATTGAGCGTGCATAATTAAAAGGATTCGTAAATGAACTAGCGTCATCTGTGGAACCGCTAATTCTATCCGAAATCTGGTGAGAACCAGCTAAATTGAAACCATATTTAAACCAATCTTTAGCTTGGAGTTCTGCATTCAATCTTCCAGTAAACCTTTTTAATCCAGAATTTTTAATGTATCCCTTTTCATTTAAATATCCAGTAGAGTAGAATACTTTAGCTTTATCAGTAGCAGTCGTTCCATCAATATTATAATTTTGGCGGTGACCAATACGATCAACCTCACTAAACCAGTCTAAATCGTCACGATATCCATTTTTTATTTGTGCATCTGAAACCAATTTTCCATTTTCATCAAATAATTTATCATCTTCTTTATCGTAAATATTTAATTTCAAATAGTTACTAATTAAAGACTTGGAAGCCTCAGCATTAGCGAGTTCTGTTGTTGGATAAGTTTTGGAGTTCGTGCTCAACAGGTTATTTCGGTATCCTGTCCACATTGCTTCCATAAATTGTCTATCATTTACACGACTATACTCAGCAATTCCTCTTGAGTAAAATCCCTGATCTGTCGATACATTTACCTGAGAACGGCCCGCCTTTCCTTTTTTTGTTGTAATAATGATTACACCATTACTTGCTCTACTACCATATAACGCAGATGAAGATGCATCTTTCAATACAGAAATACTTTCAACATCATTGGGATTGATATCAGAAATATTACCACCAAAAGGAACACCATCAACTACATATAACGGATCATTAGATCCATTTAAGGATGAAAAACCACGGATTCTAATACTTGGTTCATCACCAGGCATGCCCGATGTATTGTTTATTTGAATACCTGCTGCTGATCCTTCCAGAGCCGCGAAAGCATTTGTTACTGGTCTTTTTTCTAAATCTTTTGCTCCAATTGATGATACAGAACCCGTTAGTGATTCTTTTTTAGCAGTACCATAAGCGACAACAACAACTTCATTAAGCTCTTCTCTCGAATCTTCCAAAGTAACATTAAATATTGAAGAACCTTCTTTAACAATTAATGTCTTTTCACCGTAACCTAATGATTTGAAAACAATAATCTTTCCCGTAGGTACAGAAAAGGAATAGTTTCCATTTGAATCGGTTTGAGTAGCTTGATTTGACCCCTTTACAACTATTGTCACTCCAACTAAAGGTTTGCCATCGGCGCCTACAACGCGACCAGCAACCTTTTTCTCTTGTGCAAAAGCGACCGATGTCAGAATCATACTACCCACCACAAAACTGAGTAATGTTTGTTTCATATGTTTATTTTTATGTAAGTGTGTAAAGTCTTAATTAAAGACTTTGGTTAAGTAACTTCGTTTGCCAAACAACTATAAATCAATATTTTAATCTTTTTCAAACATTTCGTCATTAATCACTTTTACGCAATCGATTGCATTTTTTCTCATGCATGCGACTATTTGTCAAGTTTAATATTAAAAAAGAAATACGATTGTATAGTGCTTGGGTGCTTTTCAATGTGGCTGATTGCAGATATTTAAAAAAATATTTGTTTAACATCATTTGTTAAATAATGTTAAAACCAAAGTTATAACATTATTTTTATTTGGCAAACTTTTGCAACTATTTTTTTTATATCGGTAATAAAACGCAAGATAAATAAGTTTAAACACATGAATTTTTGATTATAATTTCTAAAATCAATAAGCGATGTAGCATTACGCTAACTAAGAAACTATATTGGAAAGCTCGATAGGTAGCCATTAAAAATCGTAAATCAATATTTCGAAATAAAAAGATGACTATTATTAGATCAATTTAAGAAGCATTAACTTTTTACATGTACGATAAGGGGAATGTTTATAAATAATAGAATTTGCAATAAACTGCAACATCTACAGAATTAGGTCTCGCATTATCCAACACTATCTATCCCATTTTCAGTATATTACAAGACAGTAAGTGATTGGTAAATACAGTATCTATAATGGTTAGTAAATTTTATTTTTTTCAAAAATCTTAGAAGTAGAGACTTTCCATACTTCATTTTTCTTTGTCTGCGGCATATAAAAAAGGAAGCTAGCGTACTATTCATTCAATACAAATCTTTAATAATTACAAAAACATTGAAACACAAAAATAAGCTTGCTTTATGAAACCATTTTCCACTAACCTATACACGAATAGGCAATATAGGAAAAAGAGGATACAAATTAAATCAGAATTAAAGTAAATCATCTTAGAAATGAAATACACCTAAACTTTAAGATATACTTTTTGAGAAAATAAGATATTGATCACTAATAAAAATAGATCATAGAGAGAAAGCCAATTTGACTACTTGCATTTCGAAAAAAATTATAGCATTGATAAGGACTAAAATAGATATAAGATCTTTCTGTTAGTAAATATAAAAGTCGATTAATTATAAGGGGTAATTTGTTCAAAAACAAAAAGGCTGTTTCATTAATTTCGAAATAGCCTTTTTCTAATTTATTACTGTAATTATTTAGTTAATCGAATCCTTGCATAAACAGTAATAATTTCTTGCCCATTATCAAGAATTACTAAAAACATAAATGCGATCTCTTACGTTTTTAATGTTGCAGAATTCTCCAAATCTTTTATAAACCTCTCATTTCCAGCGCTTTTACTTCTAAAATCGGCCACAGAAGTTTTAAATACAACTTTATTATTACCCGCTGTAATTGGAACGTTAATATAAGTTACCGCTCTAACACCTCCAGCATTAATTGCTGTAGAACCTTCTGATACTTTTGAGATTTCCTTTATTTTTCTACCTGAGTTTTCAGGAATCGTTAAAATCAATTGAAAAGTATTGGTAGATAGTAGAAATTTTATCTTTTACAAAAGTTATTAAGATCATACTTGATTATATAAATGCTCATACTGGAGTAAAAAGAATAAAGGGAGTAGAAAATATGTATATTTCTACTCCCTTATATTCATAATTTTAAAGAATCAAATTACTAATAACCCGGGTTTTGTACCAAATTAGGGTTTTGTTGAGTTTCAGAATAAGGGAATGGGAAGACCACTTTGTTTGATCCCCAAACTTGCTCATTAAAAATTCCATGAGCTGGAATATTTCTTCCAGTTCTTAAAAACTCATAAATTCCCTGTCCCTCAAATGCAAGTTCAAGTCTTCTCTCTTTCAAAACTGCAGCTATTAATTCATTTTTATTAGTAGCTGTAACATTAGTAGAAGGATCTGAGCGGTGTCTGACTTGATTTACAAGGGCCAGTGCTTCTGAATTAACATTAGTACCATTCTCTAAATTTGCCAGAGCCTCCGCCTTTATCAATAAGATCTCGCTAAATCTCAAAACTGGTACCCAATCACCAATACTACTAAATTTACCATTCCAAAGCCCATCATCTTCAATGATTAAATCTTTGCGTCTTGCATCGTTTTCTGACATCAAGCTTTCAAAAGACGAACTTACCTGAATATCGGCTCTTCCATTCGGTGAATAATGTTGAGACAGCGAATGATTAGTATTTGGGTTATCACCCCCACTATGTGCAACAGAAAACATACTTTCCATAGTAGTGTAGTCTGTAAATATATTCTTAATATTGGGAACTAAGCTATACTCATTAGAAGAAATTACCTTGTTTGAATACTCCAATGCCTTTGCATAATCTTGTTTATAAAGGTAAACCCTAGCCAAAAGACCATTTACAGCCCCTTGTGTCGCTCGGCCAACATTTGAAATACTTCTACTAGCGGCAGCGGCAGGAACTTTTGGTAATGATGGTAAAGCCTCATTCAAATCCTTAATAATTTGATCATAAACTTCTTTAACAGAATTTCTCGGCACTTGATTAGAAGCATCAAAAATTTTGCTAGGATCTGTAGCATTTAATACCAAAGCAACGCCAGGATGTGATCCGTCATTAGTAAATTTATAAGGCTGTGCCCAAAGGTTGACCAAATAAAAGTAGGATAATGCTCTGATAAATTTAGCCTCAGCGATATATTTAGCTTCATCCTCAGGTTTCGCTCTTCCGGTGTATTTTGCAATATTTTTCAAAAAGAAGTTTGCTTCATAAACTGTTCTATAACCACCAACAAAAGAAGCTTCAACCATTAGGTTTTCTGATGTAAGGTTTTCATAATTTGGAACAGAGCCAAAATATGGCCCAGCACTACAGTCTATTGCTCTAATATCAGCATAGATAAATGCACGCCCCCCTAGGAAATCTCTATTTTGAAGAGCATCATACATACCTACTGCAGTCTTTCCGATACGATCTGCATTTAAAAATGCATCTTCAGGTTCCAAATAAGCATAAGGCTGCTCAAATGTTTGCTTTTGACAAGAAGAAAAAAGAGAAGTCAAAGCAAGAGAACCAATTAATATATATTTTAATTTTAACATGTCAAAAATAATTAAAGTGAAACATTTAATCCGAATGTATAGGTCCTCGGTTGCGGAACAGCTCTGTTATCCACACCAATAGCTATATTAGAGTTATTTCTGTTCGAATTAACCTCTGGATCTTGCCCTTTGTAACCTGTAATTAAGAATGGATTATAAACCTGAGTAAATACTCTTAGATTGTTTATTCCAATTCGTTTTAAAGTTTCACCTGCAAAATTATATCCTAAGCTAATGGTCCTTACACGAACGAAGTCTCCTTTTTCTAAAAATCTATCAGATGCTCTATTCGCAGTATTATCTGTCAAAAATAAACGCGGTATATCTGTTTTTTGACCAGGAGCAGTCCAGCGATCTAATATCTCGGTTGTATTATTTAAAAACTGGTTTGTTAACAAAGAACTTCTGGTTGTATTATAAATGTAAAATCCGCCTGTATAAACCAATGAAACTCCAAAATCAAATTTTTTATAGGTTATATTATTATCGAGGCCACCATAGTATTTAGGTAATCCACTCTTATCTAGATAAACGGCATCATCTCCAACTAGTCCAGAAATCTTATTACCATCTTGAGTCCAAGTCTGGGTATCTGGATTAAACATTTTAATGTTACCATCCTTTCCATACCACATTGGATTACCGGTTTGCTCATCTACCCCTGCCCATCTTATTAATTTATAAGATCCTAATGAACGTCCAACGCTTGCGACAGAATTCCCATCAATAATATCGGTATTTGCTGTTACTAAAGAATTAACTTTATTACTGATAGCAGTAAAATTGAAAGAGGTATTCCATGTAAAGTCTTTACGTTCCATAGTTTTCATATTGAACGTAAATTCAATACCTTTGTTAGTCATGGATCCAATGTTGGTAAAAATTGCTCCAGGCTCTCCTAATGTTGTAGATGGGACACCTGTTGTGAATAATGGTTTAGCTAACAAAACTAAACCGGAAATATTATTACTAAAATAGTCAATTACAAAATTGAATCTATTATTGAGAATATTAAAATCCAATCCAACATCATATTTGTCCGAAGTTTCCCATTTTAAATTAGTATTTCCTATCTGATAAGCGGAAAAACCATTTAATGAAGCATAAGCTCCTCCTTGGTATAGATCTCTAGAAGCGTATGACCCAATACCTCTTGAGTTTCCAACCCGTCCATAACTTGCTCTAAGTTTTAAATAGGAGAGCCAATCATACTGTTTAAGAAAGTCTTCCTCAGATGCTACCCATCCAACTGAAGCCGAAGGAAAATATCCCCATTTTGAGTTAGCTCCAAAAGCAGAAAATGCATCAGCACGCAATGCTAAATCAATCAGATATTTATTTTTATATCCGTATCCTACGCGAGAAAAATAGGACTCCAATCCATTTGAAAACAACCCTCCTCCAGACAGTAACATAATATCAGAAGTACCAGGTTCAGTTCCTGTATAAGTATTATCTAGAATATCAGTGAAATAGCCATCACTTACATTACTAGCGCCAGCATATACGTTTTTTTCTTTCGTAAACTGATATTCTGTCCCTAGTGTAACTGATAATCTATGATCTTCTGCAAATGTTTTGTCGTAGTTTGCATAGTTTTGCCATACCCATTGGTCACGATCTCTAAAATTGTCTTGAATCAAGGTATTATATGCCGTACCCAATCCACCTATATTTGGATGACTATATTGATGCTCGTAATTACTTAAATAATCGATCCCAAATTTACTTGTTATTTTTAAACCTGTAATTGGTTGAACCTCAATATAACCATTCGCTAAAATTTGTTCTGGTGTATTTTGATTTAATTGCGACATTAAAGTAGCAACAGGATTTGCAACATTTCCAATTAGAGCTACGTTAGTTCCATTTGCCCTTAATGAAGATGTGTTATTACCATTACCAAGGTAGCCATTCGCACCCAAATTATAACCAATCACATTATTAGGATTATAAATAGAAACTATTGGAGAGGCATTAAGAGCTGCGACCGTTGCACCCGCGATATATCTATCTGTTAAAACACCATCATTGGCTGTCTTTGAATAAGATAAAGAGACACCAGCTTTTAACCATTTAACAGGTTTGATATCCCCATTGATTCTAACTTGACCTGATTTAAGTTGATTTTGCAGAACGATTCCCCTTTGGTCTAAATATCTAGCTGAAGCATAAAAGTTTCCTTTTTCATTACCTGAACTTAGTGATACTGTATTATCGTATCCAATACCGGTTCTATACACCTCATCTAACCAATTAGTGCGATCGTTTACACCATCTCCATCAATATCACTTTCTTTAGCAATAATATTTACTCCGCCAAATTTAGATGCTGCATTTTTGGCTTTCTCATTATTAATCTCAATAAATTGATCGCCATTTAATAAATCCAGTAATTTTGATGCTTTACTAGATGTAACTTTAGATTCAAAGCTAATACTAGATACTCCATTTTTACCTCTTTTTGTATTTATAAGAATTACACCATTTGCAGCTCTTGAGCCATATAAAACCGCCGCCGCAGCATCTTTTAACACTTCAATAGACTCTATATCATTGCTATTAATCATAGACATTGGATTAAAGCGAGTTCCATCACCACTATTAAAGGTATTAACGTTTTCGACAGCATTCATAGGAACACCATCTATAACATATAAAGGTAAAGAGCTTGAAGAAATGGAATTCACTCCACGAATGCGGACAGACATTCCATCGCCTAGGGTTCCTCCCGTTGAACCAATTTGAACACCAGCCATCTTACCTGACATCGCTTGCTCAAAACTTAAAGTTGGCTCAGCAGCGATCTTATCACCCTTAATTGAACCTTGTGAACCTGTTAAATCTTTAATTTGCCTTTGGCCGTAGCCTGTAATAACAACTTCATCTAGTTCCCGACTAGAATCATCTAATGTTACATTAAAAGCAGATTGTCCTTCCTTAACAATTAATGTCTTATCAGAATAACCTACAGAGCGGAAAACGATAACTTTTCCTGTTGGTACAGAAAACGAATAATTTCCATTCGCATCTGTTTGGGTAGCGATGTTAGATCCTTGTACAGCGATCGTCACACCAACCAATGGTTTCCCGTCAGCTCCTGTTACACGACCACTAACTTTTTTCTCTTGCGCAAACGCAACAGAAGTCAGAATCATACTACCCACAAAAAAACTGAGTAATGTTTGTTTCATATGTTTATGTTTATTTAAGTATTTAAAGTCTCTAAAGACTTTGGTTAAGTAAATTTCTTTTCATAAAATTTTAAAAACCGAATCTTTTCATAATATTTTCGATCTTAAAATTCATACACAATAAAGAGTTGCGATTTATTGATCTTACACAGACGATAAAAACGCAATCGATTGTTTATTTTTTATTTAACGTAATTGTATTAAAACTACATTAAAGACTCCTAAATATTTCTTTGGTCAATTAGCTAATAGCTGTTAACATAACAGCGTTCTCTTCTAAAAAATCTCTACAAACTGAAAACAGCATATTTGTTAAAAAATGTTAAAACAATATTTCTATTAAACAACTTTTAAATAAAAGATACTGAGAACATTTATAAAATTGAAAAGCAACAAAAGAGTTGGATTCAAAAAACCTAAATTTTTATGCGTTTAAGCAATATATAACCACTAGAACTCATATATCCGATAACTTTCCTTAAGTTTAAATTATATGTTGACAGTTTATTTTAATCTTCTTTATTAAAAGAATCAGTTAGTACCTTTTGTTAAAAAAATGTTAAAACAAATATATATTATTTTTTAAATCTATAATAGAAGAAATGATATGCTAGCATATAAAATATGCACAAAACACAACAAACACCTGATTAACAGGCTATTAATTTCTTGCCGAATTGTAACAAAAAATCTTTACCTGTCAGTTAAAGTTACAAAAACAAAGATTCTTATTAATTGTCTCGAAAATGAACAACAATTTATGCAAGAATAGTCTTCTAAAACAAGTATTCCAGATCATAAATGATATACATTATAAATTAGCATTACAGCTAATAACGATATATCTCAGCATCAAAACAATATATATCATTAAAAAATAACCAAAATTCTTTCAGATCATAGAATAGTCTATCTCAAAAAAAGTATTTTTTTATCCTAATAAAATTTCACTGTTGGTATTCAACACTCGAGTCGAGGAGACTAGTAAAGCCGACAAAGAACAGCCATCTATTATATCAAAATTGGAGCTAAAGGTTAAACTTAGCGACTCGATGTCAGAGATTACACCAAAATCTTTCGACTATTTTATAACAAGCTACTAAAGCTATTTTGATCAGTTGTTCGAACGTAAAAAATAAGTAATTTGATGAAGTTATTTTCAGACACTATCAACCCTTAGTTAGTTTCGAGGAATTTTAGTTTTTTTCTCGTGTGCTAATATCAACACAGTCATTAAATACAAAAAATTACCTACTATTTATGAATATCAAATTCACGAATATTTACCGAAACATTTTAAAACTCAAACTTGACAAATAAAGCCTTATGATCGGTTGGCCATACTCCTACAGGTAGCAGAAATTCATCCTGACTATCCTCATCTTGTTTTTTACCATACTTGACTGTTCCAGAAGGACCAACAATTTTGACTTCTGAAACTTTTAAAGGCTTATTTGTCCTATAATAAACATAATCAATACGATCCCTGTCATCTGACTGTGGTGCCCAAGCTAATTTATCAATGGAGACATCTTTGTTATAGGCTGGATAAGTAAAACCGGGATGACTAACTGGGTTAGGATATTTTTCTCTAAAACTATCCACAAAGCCAGCTTTGGTCAATAGCACAGAGCAATCCCATGGAACTACAGCACCTCTATGATCAAACAAATCTTTTGTTTCACTAGTCCAATCTAAATGAGACGGTTCATTGAAGTCACCGGCAACTACAATCGTCTCACTCTTACTTTCTTTATCTGCATCTAGAATGATATCACGTATCGCTTCGTCCCGCTTTCCTTTTCCATTTGCTTCTATAATGCTCGCTACATCTACAATGGGCTGATCAAGTTTTTTCCAGGTAACACCATCATATCCCCTAGGCAGATAACAGGCATAGTTAGTATAATCCAAATGAACAGCATAAAATGTAAAATTTCTACCTGCTACTTGAATTTTACTTTTTAACACATTACCCACCTTATTGGCTTCATTATATAAGGATCTTTGATCCTTAATGGGGAACTTAGAAATAAAAGCAACATCTAAAGACGGTTCACTGGATATACCATAATACACGGCATCTTTATTTTTTAATTCGGCCAGGATTCGTTGTACAAAATCTGTGTTATTGTAATTCCTTACCTCACTAAACAATACTACATCTGCTTTCTTAGCTATAATCTCATCTGCAATGGCAGGAAAACCATTTGGAACCATTGTACCTTCCTGCCAAATATTAATTTGTAGTACCTTCAGTTGTGATATTTTTTGAGCGAGAACCACTTGCCCAACAAAAAAGATAGTCACTATCATTAGAAATTTCTTCATACTTGCTATTGTTTATTTTTTGAAAAGCTTATTTTTGTAAATATCCTAATCTTTGAGAAAAAGATGCTGTAATTTTCTATTAAACCATTATATATATTCATTTCATAATTGCTTTTCAATTAGTAAATTACTGGGGCCATCAATTTTCCAAGTTGAATATAGTAAAACTAATCTTTTACATATATCTTTAAAAATAAAAAGCGACCTCTTACGAGATCGCTTTTTAAAAATTATAACCTTAAAATTGTTATTTAACATCCCACCATACAGGTGTATAGATAACTACATTGCCAGGATAATTTGCGTTAGTGGTTGCTTCACTATTTGCATATGGCATTCTTAAAGGCATTCTACCTTCTCCTAAGGTAGAAGCAGCTGACGTAGTAAAGAATGTCGGATAACCTGTTCTTCTCCATTCAGTCCAGGACTCAAATCCTTGAAAACCACACAATGCAAAATATTTTTGTGTGATAATTGCCTTTACTTTTGAATCTGCATTTCCTGAAAATACAGCATCAGGAGCCTTCGCAATATAATTTGCCGCTTCAGTGGCATAACCTGTTGCCTTAAAACTCGAAGTTATACCAGATTCATATAATGCCTTAGCATCACCAGAACCCCAACCCTTTACTACAGCCTCAGCTTGCAAAAACAAACTTTCAGCGTTTGAAATCAATTTAACAGGTGCTACTGCTGATGTTGGTTCTACTGCACGCCCACCTACTAAAGGAGACGGAGATGATACCAATTTCTTTGTATTAGCACTATATGTGCCCTGATTAATAAACGCGATAGTATCTTGAACGATACCATCATTATTAACTACTTTTTCGTAGAATGCAAAAAGTCTTGGATCATTATTTTTCACAAAAGCTTTTACAGCTGTTCCACTAGCTACCACATTTTGTGTTTTACCTAAACCCACCATTTCATTATAAAATGGATTCTCGTTCCCTCCAGTAGTAGTGTAAGTAATCGTTGCATCTTCATCTAAGAAAACTGGATTTGAAGCGTAAAGCGCTTTAATTCCTGCTGATGCTTTAGCTGCATCAACATTCGATATTCTTAAATACGCCCTTAATTTCAATGTATTTCCAAAAGCTTTCCACTTATTTAGATCACCATTAAATAGCATATCTTGACTCGTTACAGGAATAGCTTGCTTCGTTTGCAATAAAGCAAGACCTTTATCAATATAGTTGAAAATTGAATCATAAACAACTTCCTGAGCTTCGTATTTTGGATTCAAATTACCCGCTGCCTGCAAACTTTCAGATAATGGAATATCTCCAAAAGCATCTGTTGCAATTTGAAAAGTATACGCTTTCAAAATATAAGCCATACCCTTATAATTTTCACTTGCTGAAGTCTTTGTATCGATAATCAGATTTGCATTGTTCAATGCATTTCTGTAAAGAATCAACCAAGGGCGATCCATTGCAGAATTAACAATCCTATACTGATCTAAGGTACGGTATTGTGATGATGTAGGATTCTGCGTCCAATATTGGCCCCAAATATTACCATAAACCTGAAATGAGTTACCAACTACCTGACTTATTGCAGCTTCTACTGTAGGCAATAGTAAACCTGGAGTAGCCTGTTCAGGATTATTTGGATTTTCATTGATGTCCAAAAACTTATTACATCCTGTCAAACCAACTGTGCCAATTAAAGCTAAAACTAAAAGCTTTTTAGCGTTTTTTAAATATATAGTTTTCATACTTTACTTGCTATTAAAATGAGACCTTAACATTGATACCATAGTTTCTTAACGAAGGTTGAGCTGTAAAGTCAAAACCTTGTGCATTGCCAGCTCCCGCAGAATTCACTTCTGGATCAGCATATTTATTTTCACTAGGCGTCCAGATAAATAAATTGTTTCCAAATAATCCAATAGAAGCCGCTCCAAATGGCGTATTTTTCAATTGGTTCTTAGTAAGCTTATAAGATACTGTTAGATTACGTAACTTAATATAAGTCGCATCTACAATATTAACTCCAGCTTCCATATTCGGATAGTAATCCACTTTATCGTATGTTGCAGTTGTATTTACCACTGAGTTTCCAGCAGCGTCTAAATAAACCGAATTTGGAAAAATTTGACCAAAACGCTCGCCGCCAGTTTCAGCAGATGTACCCACAAAACCTAAGATATCTTTTGTTCTAGAATAGAAAACACCTCCTTGTTTGGTATCAAATAAAGCGCTCATCGACCAATTTTTATATGTCAAGTTGGTACCCAAAGAGGCTTGAAAATCGGGGTTATATGTACCTAAATATTGAGGTGAAGAAGAAACTACTGGTAAACCTGTTTTTTGGTCAACAATTGTACGTCCTTGATCATCTGTCGCGTTGGTCACACCGTAAAACTCACCATATGGGCGACCAACAGCTGCAACAATATTCATTCCTGAAAAACCACCAACGGAAACCTGCTCAACACCATTCATCAACTCAACAACCTCACTATTATTTTTAGTGAATGTTCCAAACATCTCCCAAGTAAAGTTTTCCGTCTTTACTGGTGTACCTCTCAATGTTAACTCGACACCAGTGTTCTTAACTTTACCAGCATTAACTAAACTAAAACCATATCCTGTAGAAGCAGGAATTGGAATACTTAAAATCTGATTTTTAGAATTGTTGTTATAGTATGTAAAATCTGCGTATAATCGATTGTTGAAGAAACCTAATTCAGCACCAACTTCAAAAGAAGTCGTGATTTCTGGCTTCAGTTCCATATTACCAATCGTACTACTTGACATCAATGCCGAAACATTACCAAAAGGGAAAGTTGTTGTTCCAAAACCACCATTGATCTCACCTCGTGAAAAGGTGGTTAATAATTGATAAGGATCTGTATCAGAACCTACCTGTGCCCAGTTAGCACGTAATTTAGCATAGTTGAATTTGTTCTTTAGCTCAGGAGTAAATAACTCCGAAAGTACAAATGATCCACTAACACTTGGATAAAAGAATGAATTATTTTGTTTTGGCAACGTAGATGACCAGTCATTACGAGCAGTGGCTTGTAAATATGCAATGTTTTTGTAAGAAACATTTAAATCTCCATATACACCAATTAATCTTCTATTGCTCCAAGAGTCTTCTATTAGATCTAATGGACCATTACTATTTGCTAAATTATACCAACCTGGTACCACTAGACCCCCACTTGCATTTGTTGCAGTGCTAATATTAGAGGTTTTTCTTTGACGAATATTATTACCCAACATGAAAGATGCTTGCCAGTCATCATTAAAAGAATGCGTAGCAGTCGCCATGAAATCGTGCACGATTTCATTGACATTATATTGATCAATTCGGTATTGTCCTGGATCTGTCTGAATATTGGCATCTGAATAATTTCCAGAGGTATTATCTGCTGGTATGAAGCTATATTTTGGAGATTCTGACCGGCGACGATCAGTATAATTATCCAAACCGATACGCTCTTGGAAAGTTAACCATTCTAATGGTTTATAATTAACATTAAAGTTACCTGTTATACGATTAACATCGTTGTAATTATTGTAGTTTTCCAATACCCAGTATGGGTTGTTTGAATATGCACCGTAGTATCCATAAACATCATTGTGCTCTATACCATTAGCATCTGTATAACCGTAACTATTGTAAGGATTGGATAAATCTTTGAAACTAGTGATATCCATATCTCTTGGTGTTTGTAACAAATTGTTATAAACTGAACCGCCACCTTGACCACCTCCAACATTATTACTATTAATACGGCTGTAATTAAAGGAAACACCTGCAGAGAATTTGTTAGAAAATTCGGTAGTTCCGTTAAAACGCACACCATATTTATTATGGGTATCTTTTTTACCGGGGTAAACACCATTTGAATTTAAAGCATTTAAACCCAGATAGAAAGTAGATTTATCAGAACCACCTGAAAAACTTAAGTTATTATCTGATGCTAAACCTAGATCAAAAAAATCTTTTACATTATCCTTAACAGCAGAATAAGCTTTTTTCTGGCGAACACCATTGATCGCTTGTCCCCATTCTTGAATCTCACCAGTAAAAGGAGCTCCCCATGACCAGTTCTCCTTTGGATCATTTACGAAATAAAGTTCTCCTTCTTTGGTGTAATCAGAATATCCTTGTCCATATTGGTTTTGAAGTTCTGGTAATTTCAAAATAGAAGACATCGTATTGGTCGAACTAAAAGTAATTTCATTTTTAGCACCTTTTTGACCACTTTTAGTTGTAATGATCAACGCTCCATTGGATGCTCGGGATCCATATAATGCTGCAGCAGCAGGACCTTTTAGAACCGTTACAGTTGCAATATCATCCGGATTGATATCATTACCACGGTTTCCAAAATCAACACTGGATAACGATGATGCACCACCAATCACACTTGAATTGTCAATTGGTGTACCATCAACCACAATTAGGGCTTGATTATTACCAGAAATTGATGATCCACCACGTAATACAACACGAGAAGAACTTCCCGGGGAGTTAGATGTTGAAGTAATATTGACACCAGCGACCTTACCTGCTAAAGCACCAATAGCACTTGAATTTCTTCCTTCAGTTAATTCGTCACTTTTAATAGTAGGTGCAGAATAACCTAATGATCTTTTCTCTCTTTTGATTGCATTTGCCGTTACAACTACTTCGTCAATCGTACTAGTATTATCTTCTAATGAGATATTAAAAACTGAAGTATTGTTGTTGACAATAATTGTTTTTTCGCCAAAACCAATCGAACGAAATAAAACTACTTTACCTGCAGGTACACTTAAAGAATAGTTACCATTTGCATCAGTTTGGGTAGCTTGATTAGTTCCTTGCACAACAACAGTAACTCCTGGTACCGCTTGGCCAGTTGTTGATGTAACACGTCCACTAATCTTCTTCTCTTGAGCGAATGCTACTGATGATAGAATCATCCCCCCAACGAGAAAACTAAGTAATGTTTGTTTCATGTTATTTAGTTTGTTAATTAATTTATGTAATATGTTTATGTCCATAAAATAAGATGTGCATTTAAAACGTTTAAACTTTAATTGTCTAAACAATTTAAAAAACACAAATCAAAACCTCCTTCACCTTGACGGATAGCTTTTCCTTTGCAAACAGATTTAACAAATTGTAGATCCAACAAATAGTGACAACAATCAGTTCACTATGGTGATCTTATAAGAATCTGTAAATTTTCTTTTTAAAATTTACGATGAATAATGTGGTAGTAAACCTTCATAGACATTACATCTTGAAAGCGGGAAGCAAATATATATAGACAAAGTTGTTATTACAAGTATTTTAACAAAAAAGTTTTTTTTTCATAACTAATGTAAATATGAAGCTTCTATATTACGAATAATGCAAGCAGCACTGATATAAATTAAATTTTCATAATTCCCCATTACACAGAATTAAATACGGCAATCATTAGATTTAACAAAATTTTAACATAAAAAAAGGGTTGTAAAAAATTACAACCCTTTCAATTTATATTAAATTAATATCAATCAATATATTCAAATCCTGTATAGGGAACTAGTACTTTCGGTATTTTTATACCCTTATCTGTTTGATTATTCTCCAATAAAGAAGCTACTATACGTGGTAAAGCTAATGCAGATCCATTTAATGTATGAGCCAATTGCATTTTACCATCCTGGTTTTTAAACCTCACTTTCAGACGGTTAGATTGATACGTTTCGAAATTTGAAACTGATGACACTTCTAACCAACGTTTTTGAGCAGCGCTGTATACTTCCAGATCATAAGTCAACGCGGCTGTAAAGCTCATGTCACCACCGCAGAGACGCAAGACACGATAAGGTAATTCAAGTTTTTGTAACAGTCCCTGCACATAAGTATTCATTTCTTCCAATGCATCATAAGAACGATCGGGATGAACGATTTGTACGGTCTCTACTTTATCAAATTGATGTAAACGATTTAAACCACGAACATGCGCACCATACGATCCCGCTTCGCGACGGAAACAAGGTGTATAAGCACAATGTCTAATAGGAAATTGTTCTTCTTTTACGATAACATCGCGATAGATATTAGTAACGGGAACTTCCGCTGTTGGTATCAAGTATAGATCATCGTGTGTTACATGATACATCTGGCCTTCCTTATCAGGTAACTGACCTGTAGCAAATGCAGATGCCTCATTAACCATAATAGGCACCTGTACTTCTTCATACCCCACTTTTGCAGCTTCATCTAAAAAGAAGTTGATCAATGCACGTTGCAAGCGAGCTCCTTTTCCTTTATAGACAGGGAAACCTGCACCTGTAACCTTTACACCTAACTCCAAATCTACGATACCGTATTTAGTTAACAGATCCCAGTGACTAACCGCATCATCTGCTAATGTAGGGATAGTTCCGTTTTCTAACACAACTTCATTATCATCTGCTGATACACCTACAGGAACGGTAGTATGTGGAAGATTGGGAAGTTGGACAATCTTTGCATTTAAATCCTGTTCAACACGATCTAAATGATCTGTCAAACTTTTGATCTGTTCTTTATATCCGGAGGATTGGGATTTTACGGCTTCAGCTTCTTCTTTTTTACCTTGACGCATTAATTCTCCGATTTTTTTTGCGGATGAATTTGCTTCAGCTGAAAGGGCATCTGACTCGGATTGAATTTTACGACGTTGTTCATCCAAAGTGATGATTTCATCTACTAATCCAATTTCCTTGAAATTTTTGACACCTAATCTTTCGATTACCTTATCCCTGTTTTCACGGATATAATTCAATTGCAACATAATTGTATGTATTTTTAAAGAAACAAACTTAGATAAATTTGTTTTATTTACAATTTTTATTCTGTCATTTATTAAACAAAATTGTTCGTTCCCGCCCTTTCTATTTGGCACTCATGATTGTTATACACGAATCTATATCCCACTCTTCCATCACGAAATATTATGGAGAAGAAATATAATATGTGAAGTTCAATTAATAAGTCCGAATGAAATTTAAAATCAATTTTACATCAAGATCTTTATTTATGTAAGATTACTTGTAAATTGCCTTTATATAAACTCATAAAGCATAATAACAGATGCACTATACACCTGCGAATAATCGATATCAAGGAATGGAATACCGCCGTTCGGGTAATTCCGGAATTAAATTGTCAGCAATCTCATTGGGCTTATGGCAAAATTTTGGTCATGTCAATGATTTTGAGAACAGTCGTAAGTTAATACAGACAGCATTTGATTCGGGTATCACGCATTTTGACCTTGCGAACAACTATGGGCCGCCTCCTGGTTCGGCAGAAGAAAATTTCGGAAAAATATTACAGACAGACTTTAAAGGACTTCGCGATGAAATGATTATCTCTTCCAAAGCTGGTTATACAATGTGGGATGGCCCGTATGGCGATTGGGGTTCGAAAAAGTACCTAGTCTCAAGCTTAGATCAAAGTTTAAAAAGAATGAATCTGGATTATGTAGATATTTTTTATCACCATAGACCGGACCCGGAAACACCATTGGAAGAAACAATGGCCACTTTAAACTTATTAGTCCAACAAGGAAAGGCTTTATATGTCGGGATATCGAACTATAAAACACCTGAAGCAAAACGTGCGATAGATCTTTTAAAACAAATGGACACGCCTTGTCTCATCCACCAACCTAAGTATTCTATGTTTGAGCGCTGGGTCGAAGAAAGCCTATTGGATTTGCTTACAGAGGAGCAAGTCGGCTGTATTCCTTTCTCACCCTTAGCCCAAGGTTTACTTACTGATAAATATTTACATGGTATTCCGCAAGATTCACGAGCGGCTTCTGGAAGTATTTCACTTCATGAAAGTGATATCACTTCAGATAAAATCGAAAAAATAAAAGCTTTAAATGAAATAGCGCTGCATCGAAATCAAAAACTGGCACAAATGGCGGTATCGTGGCTATTACAGAAACCTCAAGTGACATCAGTTTTAATTGGAGCAAGTAAAGTATCACAGATTCAAGATGCCGTCAATGCGGTAAAGAACCAGCAATTTACAAGAGAAGAATTACAGCAAATTGAAAATATTTTAGCACAATAAATTTAAAAAGCTCATTTCATATTAGGATTCTATCCAATGAAATGAGCTTAATACTGCTATAAATAAAATAGCCCATGCTATTAAAAAAAGGCAAGTCAAAGCCTTGATTACAATTATTAAAAAAAACTTACCTTTGTAAATGCTTTATTTAGTTCCTACGCCAATTGGCAATTTAGAAGACATGACTTTTCGCGCTATACGTGTGTTAAAAGAAGCAGATGTTATTCTTGCCGAAGATACACGCACAAGTGCCCCCCTTTTGAAACATTTTGGAATCGAAAAAAAAGTATTTGCGCATCATCAGCACAATGAACATAAAGCGATTTCAGAAATCATTAGATTTCTAAAAGAAGGTCAGACTATTGCCCTAATTTCAGATGCCGGTACTCCAGCTATCTCTGACCCCGGTTTTTTATTAGTACGGGAAGCAATTAAAGAGGGGCTTGAAGTACAATGTCTACCTGGTGCAACCGCTTTTGTTCCTGCCTTGGTTAATTCTGGACTTCCAAATGACCGTTTTTGTTTCGAAGGATTTCTACCTGTGAAAAAAGGACGTCAAACCCGTATGAAATTCTTGGCTGAAGAAAAACGAACGATGATATTTTACGAATCACCACATCGTATCCTTAAAACAATTGATGAGTTTATTCAAGTGTTTGGAGCAGAAAGACAAGCTTCGATATCACGAGAATTAAGTAAACTGTATGAAGAAAATGTAAGAGGTACTTTAACTGATTTAAAATTACATTTTGAAAACAATCCTATTAAAGGAGAATTTGTATTTTGTGTGGGAGGTTTAGAATAAGTTTAGCCTTCATTTATTTAAAATAGATTTAACATGAACTTTGAACTTTTTGCCATTGATGGCCAGGACATAAAAATTGTAGAAAAGTTAGTTGTCAAATTGCAAGATATGATGACAGAGGGAGAGCGAATTGATTATATCGCCGTACAGAAAAAACCTGCCGTTACCATTCTTCCCGACAGTATAACGATTAGTAACAAACGTATTTTCATGTGTGAATTTACAAAGCTGGGCTTAGCAACAGATTTTGAAATTTTCAGTTGGAAAGATATCAAAGATATCGCGTTTAAAGAAGAAATTTTTGGTTCTAAGGTTACCGTAATCCCTAGTACTGGGGAAAATTTAAGTATTGATTACATCCCTAAAGTACAGGCACGTAAATTATACCAGCTAATCAAAGGGGCTTTAGAAACATCTAAATTAAAAGAGATCGAGCAGGAGAGAGAAAAATTTATTGTAACCGCTCCTAAGCAGACAGCTCCCTCATTTGAAATTCATCAACCTATAATAGAAGAAGAACCTGCCTCTAAAAACACACCATCCTTGCCTATAGTGGAAGAGGTCAATGAAACTATTGTACCCGAAACTATGATTCCGCCAACTATTGAGGTAACAGCAGCTACTATAGTTGAAGAAGATGATGAGATAACACTCAAATTAAGAAAATTAAAAAACCTCTTTGACAAACAGTTGATTACACAGGCAGAATACGAAAACAAGAAAAACGAAATTTTATCTCAAATTTAATCGTGAGAAATCAATATTTACTGGCACTTTTAAGTGCCTTTTTATTATGGTTAGGCTGGCCACCCGTCCCCTATAGTAGTCCGATCTTATTAATTGCCTTTCTCCCGCTCTTAATCGCAGTTGAAAATATCATCCGTAATCAAACCTATATTAAAAAAGGTAAAAAGATTTTTTTTACAGCAGGATTAACGGCAGTGCTATGGAATACAGCCTCTATTTATTGGGTATACAATTCAATATCTGCAGTAATGCCTTGGTACATTGCCATTTTTATTTCACTCATTCCTTTTTTATTAGGATCATTATTAATGGCACTTGCATTTCGATTATATTATCAAATGAGGAAAAAAACATCCATTATTCTTTCCCTATTTGGATTAATGGCCTTCTGGATATCTTATGAATATTTACACCAATCCTGGGATCTGGCATTTCCCTGGATGACCTTAGGTAATGGGTTCTCTAATTTTCATCAATTAATTCAATGGTATGAGTTTACTGGAGTGTATGGTGGTACAGTGTGGATATGGTTAAGCAATATTTTAATTTTCTTACTTTATTTAAACAAGAAAGAAATGAATATTTTAGCAAAACCCCGCACCATAACTATTATGTTAGCGTTATTATTGCTTATCCCCTCTTCATACTCTGTCATTCGCTATATGACGTACGAAGAGCATATTAACCCTTCTCAGATTGTAACTGTCCAACCTAATATTGACCCATTTGGAAAATTTGGTCATATCAGCCCTGAAGAACAATTGCAAACTTTGATGCAATTATCAAAATCTGTTGCAAAGCCGAACACAGAGTTTTTTATATGGCCAGAAACAGCATTGTCACAAAGAGGTGATTTCGATGAGGAAGATTTTAGAAGTACAAGTACATTTGATTCGCTTATTAATTTTCTAAATGACTATAAAAATGGCAATGTATTATCTGGGATAGAGAGTTATAGATTATATAACGATAAAAGAACAAGTACTGCTAGAGAAGTAGGACCAAACTTATATAAAGACAATTTCAATGCGGCAACTTTAGTTGACGTGTCTTCCAAACTACAATTTTATCATAAATCGAAACTAGTTCCCGGTGTTGAGCAAATGCCATTTGGCACTGCAATTAATTTCTTAAAGCCTCTATTTAGTGCATTTGGTGGAACGACCGGAGGATATGGAAAACAGGATAAACCATCGGTATTTTATTCACAAAGTGGTATCGGTGCAGCTCCCGTCATCTGTTATGAGTCTATCTGGGGGAATTATGTTGCACAATATATCCAACAAGGGGCCCAATTTATTGCCATCATTACAAATGATGGTTGGTGGGGAAATACTTCTGGTAAAGATCAGCATTTAGATTACGCAAAGCTAAGAGCCATTGAAAATCGAAGATGGGTAGCCCGCTCTGCGAATACGGGAATATCGGGCTTTATCAACCAGCGCGGAGACATCATTCAAAAAACAGATTGGTGGGTACCTGCATCCTTAACACAAGAAATCAACCTCAGTGAGGAATTGACTATTTACACAAAAAATGGTGATATCCTCGCTTATCTAGGTCTTTTGGGGGCTTTGCTTGCCACACTGACCTTTTTTAAAAAATCAAAAACAAGCAATTTTATTAAATAATCTCAATACCACTAAATAAGTAAACTTACTTTTACTTAATTTTGTCCATTATGCAAGTATATTTTGATAATGCTGCAACTACAGCGCTAGATCCAGAAGTCATTCGTGTCATGATAGACACCATGGAAAATAATTTTGGAAACCCTTCTTCTATTCATTCACATGGACGACAAGTAAAAACAATTGTTGAAAAGGCGCGTAAATCCATTGCGCAAATCTTACATACTTCTCCATCTGAAATTTTCTTTACCTCTGGTGGTACAGAAGCTGATAACATGGCAATTGTACGTTCTATTGTAGATTTTGGAATTACACATGCGATCACTACACCAATAGAACACCATGCTGTGCTTCATACATTAGAAGAATTGGAAAAATCAGGAAAAGTTCATCTCGACTTACTGCATGTAGATTCTCATGGTAATATTGATTTAAATCAATTAGAAGACTTACTCTCAAAAAATCCTAGAACTTTCGTTTCCATTATGCATGGTAACAATGAACTTGGAAATTTAAATGATATTGAAAAAATATCAGAAATATGTCAAAAGTATAAAGCAATCTTTCATTCTGATACTGTCCAAACTATGGGTCACTATCCACATGATCTAAGCAAGCTAAAAATTGATTTTATAACGGGAGCTGGACATAAATTCCATGGACCGAAAGGAGTTGGTTTTCTATACATTAATGCCAATACGAAAATCAAACCCATGATTTATGGCGGTGCACAAGAACGTAATATGCGTGGTGGAACTGAAAATGTATATGGTATCGCAGGACTAGCAAAAGCCTTAGAACTGAGCTACGAACATATGGAAGAACATAGTGCTTACATACAGGGGTTAAAATCTTATATGATTGAACAATTGCAGACAGCAATTCCAGATATTAAATTTAATGGTGTCACTGAGCCAAATAAAGCGCTATACACTGTTTTAAATGTATCATTTCCATGTACGGATATGGCAGATATGTTATTATTCAATCTAGATATTGCTGGTATTTCCTGTTCGGGTGGAAGTGCCTGTAGTTCTGGAACCGATATCGGATCGCATGTACTAGGAGCAATAAGGGCGGACGGCACAAGACCTTCAGTACGTTTTTCTTTCTGTAGAAACAATACAAAAGAAGAAGTAGACTTTGTTGTTAATCACCTCAAAGAGATCTGCAAATAGAACGAAACTAAAAAGACCTTCAAAATTTGAAGGTCTTTTTTTGTTAATGTGATTTTATTAAAATGATTATTGTGTTAGTTTTTCTAACTTATAATTCTCTGCCAATTCTCCGACGATTTCATTACCTGATAAATCCAATTGCCAAAGCTTTGCCTTTTCACCCAATTTGAATTTATAATCCACTCCTTCAAGCGTGATCACATTATTTTCAAACTTCCACTTTCCATCTTTGACAAATACTTCATCACTTTTATTAAGATATTTTGAGGTATAACTATAGGAGAAATTTTGATTTAACTTTAAAACAGTTTCGATCCCGTCACAATCTGCACAAGGCATTACTCCGCTGTATGCTCCGCTCAATTCATGTAGAGTGGCGCTTTGGTGATCTTGTTTGTCTTTAACTGCCTCAGCACCTTTACGTTGGTTATCGCATGCAATAAAAACAAATAAGATACAGCATAATATAATAAATAGCCTTTTCATCTTCTTTAAAACTCTTTCTCAAATCTCCACATAGATATAGACAAATTAAGTACCAAAAAGCAAGATTAAAATGTTAAAAAAATGTTAATATTCATCTTCATCATCTCCTTCCAATAAACTTAATGCTCCGCGCAATTCACTTAACGCATGCATATTGCGTTTTTGTTGTGTTATGACCATACCTTTCTTATAAATATCGCGTGCATCTTCTACACGATTCATTTTCTCATAAAGTTTCCCTAAGTGGTAATAAGTTCCAACATAATCGGCATGATTACTTATCAGATCAGTATACCCCTTAAGCGCCTCATCTTGATTTCCCAATTTTAAATATTCGGTAGCCAAAGCATATTTCAAAAAAGGATCTTGTGGAGAATCTTTCAAAAACTCCTTCAATTGTTCTAAACGGTCTGACATGATGTATAGCTTTTAATTTTACACCGGTAAAGCTACAAATAATCAAAGAAGCTTAAAAGTTCAATTCAACACCTAATTACTATGCTAGCATACAAAAATGACAAACCATTGACGAATCATAAGCAGTATAAAATTTAGTCAACCCACAATAAAAAATACACATTTAATAAATAAAACCATATTTAAAGACCTTAAATTATCGATAAAATAATTTACAAACCTTTATTTTAACAAAAACACAACTCAACATTCCATTGCAGGCAGTATGGTACTCTGCCAAATTATCTTTACATTTAAAGTAAATTATATTAGGTTTGTATAAAACGGTAATAAATTATGAAAATATTAGTGTGTATAAGTAATGTCCCTGACACTACTTCCAAGATTACATTCACCAATGACAACACCGCTTTTAATAATGCTGGTGTGCAATACATAGTGAATCCTTACGATGAAATTGCTTTATCAAAAGCAATAGATTTGGCTGAAGGCGGTAAAGGCACCGTAACTGTTATAACAGTTGGGGACGCAAGTACTGAGGCTACTATCCGAAAAGCTCTAGCGACTGGTGCAGATAATGCAATACGAATAAATGCCTTACCAAGAGATGCTTGGTTTGTTTCCAATCAGATTGCTCATTATGCAAAAGACAACAGCTTTGATCTTATATTAACCGGTAGAGAATCGATTGATTATAATGGAACTCAAGTAGGAGCTCTCGTAGCTACGATCCTAAATATTCCTTCCGTTTCTATCAGTAAAAAACTAGATATTGACGGCAATAGTGCAACTGTAGAACGAGAAATCGAAGGTGGAAAAGAAGTTCTAACTTTAAATCTACCAGCTGTCATTGGTACAGCTGAAGGGGTCGCAGAAACAAAAATACCGAATATGAGAGGTATTATGACCGCTAGAACGAAGCCATTAGATGTGATTGAACCTATTGAGGTAGCTCAACTGTCGCATATTGTCAAATTTGAAACTCCGGCTCCACGCGGTGCTGTCACTTTGGTTGATGCTGGAGATGTCGAAAAATTAGTTTCTCTTTTGCATGAAAAAGCAAAAGTTATTTAATCAACTCTAATCGTAAAGAATATGTCAATATTAGTATATGTAGAAAATACAGACGGTAAGTTCAAGAAATCAGCATTTGAGGTTGTTTCTTATGCTAAAGCTATTGCAGAACAATCGGGAACTCAAGTTATTGCATTATCAATCGGTAATGTTGAAGAATCGCAATTAAGTATTTTGGGTAAATATGGAGCAAGTAAGGTATTAAATGTCAATACAGAACAATTAAAGTCATTTGTAAACCAGGCTTACGCCGCTATCATCGTTGATGTAGCAAAATCATCAAGCGCATCAATAGTTGTATTGTCAAATTCTTTTTCTGGAAAGGGGTTAGCCCCGCGGGTTGCTGCCAAATTAGAAGCTGGTTTAGCCGACGGAGCTATTGAATTACCTAGTATAAATGGAGAAACGCTACAAGTCAAAACTGGAGCTTTTTCAGGCAAGGCCTTTGCTTATGTCGCATTAACTTCGGCTGTCAAAGTAATTGCTGTTAATCCCAATTCATTTGAAGCAAAAGATTCCGAAGGAACAGCAACTATTGAAACCTATTCTCCGAGTTTGGATGCGTCAGATTTTAGTACGATTGTTAAGGATATCATTAGAACAACAGATAAAATTTCATTACCTGAGGCAGAAATTGTTGTTTCCGCAGGTAGAGGATTGAAAGGTCCAGAAAACTGGGGTATGATCGAAGAACTTGCTAATGTACTTGGTGCGGCTACAGCATGTTCAAAACCGGTCTCTGACGCGGGATGGAGACCACATTCTGAGCACGTTGGACAAACGGGAATAGCGGTAAGTCCCAATTTATATATTGCAATTGGTATCTCAGGAGCAATACAACATTTAGCAGGGGTCAGTGCTTCAAAAACAATTGTTGTGATCAACAAAGATCCTGAAGCTCCTTTTTTCAAAGTAGCAGATTATGGAATTGTTGGAGATGCATTTGAGGTTATTCCTAAATTAATCACAGCTTTAAAAGCTTACAAAGGAATATAAAGTTCCTGAATAAAAAACTCCATTAGCAATTTATTTGTTAATGGAGTTTTTTTATTTCAAATTATTTTTTCATTTTCTACTATTAAACACCCTATCACAGAGCATATAATGATTACCCGAGTATAATTATGTAAGTCACTTAAAATAGGTATAAATGAATAAAATTACCTTTATATCTCCTTGATTATATTGCTTATCTAAGCAAATTTATCTAAATTTGTAAACCGTAAAGGTATCATAATGAAGAAAATCAAGTTAGACATCATTGGACTATCCTACAGTCAGACGCAATCAGGTGCATATGCATTAGTGCTTGGCGAGTCTGGAGGTAATCGCCGTCTTCCTATCATAATAGGAAGTCACGAAGCACAAGCTATTGCGATTAGAATAGAAAAGATGGTTCCCAGTCGTCCTCTAACACATGATTTATTTCAAAATTTTGCAAAAGCTTTTCAAATTAATATACAGGAAGTTCTTATATATAATTTAATAGAAGGCATTTTTTATTCCAAAATCATCTGTTCAGATGGAGAAAAAACTGTAGAAATCGATGCCCGAACTTCAGATGCTGTTGCACTAGCCGTTCGTTTTGGAACACCCATTTATGCTTACGACTTCATCTTATCTTCTGCCGGCATCGTTATCGAAGGCAATGAGTTTGCCTTTCTTGAAAATCTAGAAAATGCAGTAAATGCTGAAATCGTTGAAGATGATGTCAAAGAAGAAAAATCAAAAATTCAAAATCCTTTCTCAAGCCTTACAGATGAACAATTAAAAACGGTTCTCGAACAATCCCTTCATGATGAAAACTATGAGCAGGCTGCATTAATCCGTGATGAGATATCACGTAGAAAATAAGGTCACAATCATCGACAAAAAAACAAACTCAACTCTATATTACTTATGTCTATTAAATTAAGGTTGACCATTATGAACTTCCTCCAATTTTTTGTGTGGGGAGCTTGGTTAATTACAATAGCAAATTACTGGTTTGGTACTAAGCAATGGGACGGTACCCAGTTTGGAGCTATATTTGCAACAATGGGTTTTGCCTCTTTGTTTATGCCTACTTTAATGGGAATTATCGCAGACAGATGGGTTAACGCTGAAAAACTGTATTTGGTATTACATCTTTTATATGCGGCGGTACTCTTTTATCTACCACAAATAAATGATCCTGTTACTTTTTTCTATGCGATGCTCCTTGCCATGTGTTTCTACATGCCAACCCTTGCCCTATCAAATTCCATCGCATATACTGTGCTCACTCAAGGGAAATATGACTTGGTAAAGGCATTCCCCCCAATCCGTGTTTGGGGAACTATTGGTTTTATTGCAGCCATGTGGATTGTTAACTTGACAGGCAGTAAAGCAACAGGTATGCAATTTTATATTGCCGGAGCCTCCGCAGTAGGTTTAGGATTGTTTTCTTTTTCTATTCCCAAATGTCCACCTAGAAATATCAAAAGCGAGCAATCATCTCTGGTACGTACACTAGGTCTGGAAGCTTTCAAATTATTTGGAAATTATAAGATGGCATTGTTTTTTATCTTTTCCATGTTTTTAGGTGCTGCTCTTCAGCTGACAAATGCATATGGAGATGTATTTTTAGATGAGTTTAAATTCTTTCCTAAATATACAAATTCGTTTGTAATCAAATACTCAACGATCATCATGTCAATTTCACAGATATCTGAGACGCTATTTATTCTTGCCATACCATTTTTCTTAAAACGATTCGGAATTAAAAAGGTTATGCTGATATCCATGTTTGCTTGGGTATTGCGTTTTGGTTTATTTGCTTATGGCGATCCATCTTCTGGTTTATGGATGATCATATTATCATGTATTGTATATGGTATGGCTTTTGATTTCTTTAATATTTCAGGTTCCTTATTTGTAGAAACATCCACTAGTTCGCAAATAAGAAGTTCTGCGCAGGGCCTATTTATGATGATGACCAATGGTTTTGGTGCAGTATTTGGCAGTTTAGTTTCAGGATGGATCATCGACAAATATTTCTCCATTTCATTTACTAATGTGAAACAGCTCGCTTCATTTTTAGATACAGATGTAAATAATAATAAGTTAATCAATTTAGTTAAAGAACGAGGACTCTCCATTAGTGAAAATGGTTTATTCAATACAAATTTGATCCTTAAAGACTGGCATCATATCTGGTTAACATTTTCGCTTTATACTTTGGTGTTAGCAGTTCTTTTTGCTATTCTTTTCAAACATAAACACGATAAAAATATGCCTTTAGGCGCTAAATAATAAAAAAGCCATTCTGTCGAATGGCTTTTTTTTATATTTGTAGATGCAGCTATCTACTACAGACTATTTAGAAGAAATAAATAAACAATCTCAATCAAAATTTTACGATTGGTCCTATCATAAACTTTTACAGGCAGGTTTCAATAGTGAATGGGCACATACAATCAATTCCATCGTTCTATTATTTTTAGTTATTCTAATTTTATTAATTATAGACTTTATAGCCAGAAAGGTAATCCTTTCTGTTGTAACCCGTTTTATAATAAAATCGAAAAACTCAATAGATGATTATTTGATAAAAAATAAAACGCTGAAATACATCAGTCACTTCATTCCACTTTTCATTGCCCAGCAGATCAGTCCAATCATATTTCTAGGATTTCCAAATTGGTTAGAAGCAATCAATAAAGGAATAGAGATCTTGCTAGTTTTAAACATTATGCTCATTGTGCATTCTGCATTAAAAACACTACGTGATATCCTTAAAACTAGAAAAAGCTTTGCTGACAAACCATTGGAAAGTTATTTGCAGGTTTCTCAGATTGTCTTAATCTGCATTGGAGGAACCATTACTTTTTCTATCTTAACAGGTATTTCTCCGTTATCATTTCTGGTCTCGCTAGGAGCTGCCTCTGCCATTTTAATGCTGGTATTCAAAGACACCATCCTTGGCTTTGTCGCAAGTATATCTGTCTCTGCCAATGACTCCATACGGGTGGGTGACTGGATTGAAATGCCAAAACATAATGCCGATGGGACAGTTATCGAAATCAACCTAAATAATGTGAAAGTGCAAAATTTTGACAAAACCATCACCACAATACCCACGCATACTTTACTGATTGATTCTTTTAAAAATTATAGAGGTATGCAGACCTCTGGGGGACGAAGAATAAAAAGAGCAATAAATATTAAAATTTCCACTATTCGGTTTATGACTGAGGAAGAAATCAAAGATTTAGAGAGAATTCAAATTCTTAAACCTTTTATTGAACAACGCAGGTTAGAAATTAGCGAATACAACAATAGAAGTCAAGCCGATCAATCCATGCCTGTAAATGGACGCAAAATGACAAATATCGGTCTGTTTAGAGCTTATGCGACAGCATATATTAGACAGAATCCAAACATAAACAAGGATATGATCAGTATGGTACGTCAAATGGATCCGACAGAACATGGAGTACCATTAGAAATATACGTATTTTCAAATGACACCCGCTTTGAGATCTATGAAGGTATCCGATCTGATTTATTTGACCATTTATTTGCTGTCATTACATACTTCAAACTAGAAGTTTTTGAAAGTCCTGCATCTGATGATCTGCGTAACTTAAGTATAAAAATAGATCATACACATTTACAATAAAAAAAGAAAAGGTAATCTTCTCCAAGATTACCTTTCTTTTTAAAAACAAACTAAATTTCTGGGTGTGTTTCCCAACAGACCCCACATTAACCCTTTACTATATGAATCAAAAATTACTCTGATACAAATATAAAGTTGTCATATTAAGCAATCCTTAACTAAAGTTTAATCTTTCATCATTATTTATAAAAAAAGCAACCTTAAAAAGGTTGCTTCACGGTTTTATATGGTTATTTACTATTTTGTTTTATTTACAACCTCAATTTCCTTTACAGCTGTATGTATCCGGTTAAATAAATCAGAGGCTTTCACTTCAATTTTATATTTTCCTGTCTTTAACTTTGGCAATTTCAATCTCCATAAGTGAGAACTATTAGTACCATCAGAAGGCCTTCTTCCTTCTTTATAATCGGTTGCTAGGTCATACTGCTTAACCGCATCATCAAAGGATGGATCAACTTCTTTGACCTGATCCATTTCTTTCCATTGACTATCATTTATACGATATAATACTTGATCACCTTCTTTTCCAATAAAAAAATTTGCATAAACTGGGTATCGTTGTACATATTTTTGATCTACAATTGATGGTCCAGATAGTGCAATTTGATAAGCCTCATCTTTCCCTACCACCTTATAATCAAATGTATATTGATTATTTTTAATATTTAAAATAGCGTAACCTTTTGGGGTACCATCTCGCATGGTCGATACAGGTATTCCATTTTCATCCAGTTCTCCAGAGTACCAATCGCCAGAAGTTGTTCCTACATTATATTCATGGTGCGGTTTTGATTGCTTCCAGCCATCCTTAGCGCCAAAGAAATTTTGTTGCTGGAAATGTGTATGAGCCGATAAAGAAAGTGTGTGGGGAAATTCACTTAAAATATCAAATAATCGATCACGATCTTCAGTACGAAAAACCTCAGAATTTTCATGTTCAAGCGGGATGTGAAAAGCCAATACAATTAACTTATCTTTTGGCACAAACTTCAGATCATTGGCAATAAACTCCAATTGATCTTTACGCAAACCTCCTTTATATCCTTTTCCTGTATCAGGATTAGGATAAATAATATCATCAAGAACTAAAAAGTGAGCATTTCCATAATTAAAAGAATAAGTTGCGGGACCAAAAGAAGCTTCAAAAGCTTCATCCGAATAGCTATCTTCTTTTGTATCAAAATTTAAATCATGATTACCAATTACATTATACCAGGGTAAACCCATTAATGAAATTGTACTTTTATATGCCGGATGCAATGACAAATCATTACCAACTAGATCTCCTAAGCTGATCCCAAACACAGCAGCATTTTTATTGGATATACGATCTATAATTCCTCTTTTAAAATAATCCATTTCGGTCATATCATAAGCTTGTGGATCTCCAAATACAAACGCAGAAAAATCTCTTGATTCAGATTGAGCTGTCAAACCAAAATTGATATCCTTAGGTAATTTTCCAGTAGGTGAAACTCCCTTATAGGTCAATTCCGGACTTCCCTGAGGTTTATGTATATAATAAAATTGTGGTTGATTTGCTGCACTAAGCGGTAGTGCGTAATCAGCAGGTTTAATAACAAAAATAATATTGTCTTCATCAACAGGCAATTTATATTGACCCTGGGCATCAGTTTGAACGACCTCTACCCCATTACTCACAGAGACATTTGGTATACCCCGTTCTTTTTTATCAAGAATTCCATTTTTATTGATATCATCAAAAACAACACCTGTTGCAATTTCCTGAGCGCTAACCGTGTAACTTAAAGATAAAGCTGTTGCAACAGCAAAAATATTTTTCATTTGAATATATAACATAATTAAAGCCGAAGCTAATACTCTAATATGAATCAATAGTCACCTGATGTTTAACAAACTGTTAATTTATATACAAAAAAGGGATAATCATATGATTATCCCTTTTTTGTATATAATATTTTATTTTATCTACTTAACGTTTGATCTAGATTGAGCCGCGGCTAATATTCGGTTGACTTCATCGATCATAGACTTTCCTGCATTTCGCATTTTTTCATTACCAGCAAAATCAGCGTCCATCGTGACTTTTTTTGATTTGTCTTTATAATTCATCTCTAAATAAAAACGAGGCGTTTCTGTTTCAGGATTTACTTTTGCTTCAGGTCCCGTCATGTCATCATCCAAATTCCAAAAACCTAATTCTTGAGCTTTCCGATGTAAGTAAAGCAAATCATCTTTAGTCATGCGAACCGTATCACGCTCTATCTCGTTTGTTTTGGTCACATACTGAAAAATTCCAGTTTTTGAATCATACTGATTATCCATATGATTCGGCTCACCGTATCGAAAGACCACAGACTGAAAATCTGTGAAACGGAAAGGCGCATTGCTAATCATATTACTGTAGTAGTAAACACAGTAAATTAGAAATGGTACAACAATACATAAACCCAAAAAAATCTTTTTACCCTTGATACTCATCTTTATTTTAGTTTTTGACAAAAATAAGGATTAAAATAGCTTTATAAAGTTTTATCTATTATTTGACATAAAAAAGGGAATTCGTATTACCAATCAGGATTTTGGTGTTCCAGCATTCGTGAAATATTTGGCGTACCACGAATCTTTTAAGTCAGAAATAATAACACCTTTTTTTGTCGATACATGTACAAATTTATTATTATGCAGATATACGCCAACATGATCCACATTACGTCCCCCGAACGAAAAAAAAACCAAATCACCTTCTTTAAGTTGGGAATTTCGCTTGCTCTTAATTGCACCATCCATATCTCTAGATGAACGAGGTAAATTCTCTTTATATACTTTAAGATATAATATATTAACAAAACCTGAACAATCCACCCCTCTTTTTGTTGCACCTCCCATTCGATGTGGTATACCCATCCATTCGTCAATAAAAGAATAAAGCGTAGGATTGAGTTCCTTTTTCTTTACTTGCAAAAGATCTGCGTAATTATCTAATGAGCTTGTACTATAATTCTTACCTCTAGCTTCACTGGCATCTGTCAAAACTGTACTGCTGTGGCCACTGTTACTGTTCACCTTTTTATTAACTGAACAACTACTGAGTAAAAGTATCAGGCTGAAAAAAAATAATATATTACGTTTTATAGACATATCAATATCAAATGTTAGGTAAATGTAATAAAACCAAATTTAACTGACAAACAAGCCCTTCTTTCTTCATATCTCTTTTCAAATTGTAATTTTGTCGGAATTTGTAAAATATAATATGGAAAAATTAAAAGGTGCTATTGCTGTATTTGTCGGTGCAAGTAGTTTTGGACTGTTGTCAACATTTGTCAAAAAAGCATATGCGCAAGATTACACTTTAGGGCAAGTAACTGGAGTACAAGCTATTTTTGGAATGATTATCTTATGGGCAGTTTATCTACTGATTCAGTTACTAAACCCAAAAGCAAATCATGGTTTCTCTAAAAAATCTAATAAATGGAAAATTGTTATCAGTGGTATTTCTACAGGTCTAGTAAGTTTAGTTTATTACAAATGCGTTCAATTAGTGCCTGCTTCATTGGCGATTGTTCTATTAATGCAATACATCTGGATAGGAACGTTAATTGAATATATTATATTCAAAAATAGACCTACTAATCGTCAATTGATTGGTATTGCAATTGTACTTATAGGCACTGTATTTGCAACAGGTCTTATTGAACAAGGAATCGATAAACTCAATTGGACCGGCATTACCTACGGAGTATTAGCAGCAACTGCTTATGCAGTATTTCTAATTGTTAACGGACGAGTTGGAAATGACTATCCGCCAGTTCAAAAAAGTGCATTAATGGTCACTGGATCCTGCATCATGATCTGTTCCATCTTTCCGCCAACATTTTTAATATCGGGAGCTTTAGGTGACAGCATATGGCATTTCGGACTTATTCTTTCTTTCTTCGGAACTGTTATTCCACCATTATTATTTGCTTATGGAATTCCTAAAATCGGTTATTCTCTAAGTGGTATTTTAAGTTCTGCAGAACTACCAGTAGCAACTGCTATGTCATACTTCATACTTAAAGAAACTGTAAGTCCTATTCAATGGATAGGTGTATTCATGATATTAGCAACCGTCATTTGGTTAAATGCTAAAAAGGAAAAAGTTGCATAACGACAAGGGCTCAATTCTAATCGAATTGAGCCCTTATCTTTTATATCATCTAGCATTAGTGTGCTAATATTTCTTTTAACTCTTCTATTTCAACTTCACAACCATCTGTGATCGATAAGAATTTCACATGTGCAACTTCGTTGACCAGCAAAGGATCGTAGGCTGTACGAACTTTCACATAATTTTTGGAGAAACCATGCATATATCCGTCCTTCTCATCACTCTCAAAAAGTACTTCGCCTACTTTATCCAATTGTTTCTCATAGAAAGCACGACGTTTTTTCTCTGACAAAATGTGCAGCATTTTACTACGGTCACTGCGCTGAGATCCAGGGACTGCCCCTTCCATCTGTGCAGCTATTGTATTTTCACGTTCAGAATAAGTAAAGACATGCAAATAGGAAATGTCCATGTCATTTAAAAAATTGTAAGTGTCGATAAAGTCTTCACGAGTCTCTCCAGGAAATCCTACAATGACATCAACGCCAATACAGCAATCCGGCATTAATTCCTTAATCTTCTCCACACGCTGTGCATACAGCTCTCGCTTGTAACGCCGACGCATCATACTCAATACTTTATTATTTCCAGACTGTAAAGGCATATGAAAATGTGGAACAAAACGTTTTGATTGTGCTACAAATTCAATAATCTCATTGGCCAAAAGATTTGGCTCTATCGAAGAAATACGGATACGGTCTATTCCTGACACTTCGTCCAAAGCCTTTACAAGGTCTAAGAATTTATCTTGTCGTTTACCGTCTCGGATACCAAAATCACCGATATTTACACCCGTTAGCACAATTTCTTTTACGCCAGATGCCGCAATTTCCTCGGCTTGACGTACGATATCCTCAATTTTCCCTGAACGGCTTGCTCCACGAGCAAGAGGAATTGTACAAAATGTACAAGAATAATCACATCCATCTTGTACTTTTAGAAATGTACGCGTACGGTCACCGATTGAATAGGCAGATACAAATTGATTGGTTTCATCAATTGGTGCATTATGGACAACAGCCTTCTCGTTTTTTGTCAGATCATTGATATGTTCGATAATATTAAACTTTTCTGCGGCACCTAAAACCATATCCACTCCCGGGATTTCAGCAATCTCAGCTGGTTTCAACTGCGCATAACAACCGACAATGGTGATATAAGCATTAGGTGAATATTTAAGTGCTTCCTTTACTACCTTGCGACATTTCTTATCTGCATGATCCGTGACTGAACATGTATTAATAACGTAAACATCTGCCGCACTATTGAATGGCGTGGTTTCATAACCCGCATCTTGAAAGACACGACCTATGGAGGATGTTTCTGAAAAATTCAATTTACATCCTAAGGTATAGAAAGCTACTTTTTTACTCATAATGATTTTGCAAAAATACAACAAAAAGCTCCAAATGAAAATTCTTAATTCTGATTTAAACGCTTTTCAATTAATTATGAGATTTTAATGATCCAAAATTTAACAATATCAGTTTTGATTTCTTTATTTTACCGTCTTTCTTTACATTGCTATGATAGTATACCACATATGAAAATGATGTGCACACTTTTATAAATTTTCGTGAGAATACTTCAAAAAATCTTACCTTCGTATAGAATATTACATGATTATACAGCGAGCATCTTTGTTGGTATATTACAGCCAAAAAGATGCTATTTGTTAATCACAAAATAAATAAAAGCAACTATTTACAATGAAACAATATCTTGACTTACTAAAGCACGTATATACAAACGGGGTTATTAAAACTGACCGTACTGGAACTGGAACTAAAAGTGTATTTGGATATCAGATGCGTTTCAATTTAAAGGAGGGCTTTCCACTTGTTACTACAAAAAAATTACATTTAAGATCAATTATCCATGAATTGATCTGGTTTTTGAAAGGTGAAACAAACATCAAATATTTAAAAGACAATGGTGTCAGTATCTGGGATGAGTGGGCAGATGAAAATGGTAATTTAGGTCCTGTTTATGGATCACAATGGCGTTCATGGCCAACTCCTGATGGAGGCCATATCGATCAGATTGAAAAAATAATCAAGCAATTGAAGACTTCACCCGATTCAAGAAGAATCATTGTGTCTGCCTGGAATGTTGCAGAAATTGAAAATATGGCTTTACCTCCTTGTCATGCATTTTTTCAATTCTATGTTGCTCCTGCTGATCCTGAAAATGGAATCTTAAAACCACAGTTGTCTTGTCAGCTATATCAAAGAAGTGCAGATATCTTTTTAGGTGTACCATTTAATATTGCCTCTTATGCTTTATTAACCATGATGGTGGCACAGGTTTGTGATATGGAAGCTGCTGAATTTATTCACACCTTAGGAGATGCCCATATATACAGTAATCACTTCGAACAAACAGAATTACAATTGAGCCGTGAACCAAAGGCTTTACCTCAATTAAAAATCAATCCCGAAGTAAAAGATATCTTTGATTTTAAATTTGAAGACTTCGAGTTGTTAAATTATGAATCCCATTCGCATATTAAAGCTCCTGTAGCAGTTTAAAAAGAATCTTCCTTATATACATGTGTAACCTATAGAAATGAGTAAACTTAAAATAACATTAATTGTCGCCGCTACTGAAAATAATGTAATCGGTAAAGGAAATAAAATGCCTTGGCATTTACCAAATGATCTTAAATATTTCAAAAAAAATACACTTGAACATAGTGTGGTTATGGGGAGAAAAACTTTTGAGTCTCTTGGTAAACCATTACCAGATCGCAGAAATATTATCTTGACAAGAGACATGACCGCAAAATCTGATGATGTGGACATCGCCAATAGCTTTCAAGAAGTATTAAACTATTGCAGAGATGAAAGAGAGATCTTTGTTATTGGTGGTGGCGAAATATTTAAACAAACGTTACCTTTCGCGGATAAAATATTATTGACCAGGTTGCATACAACTATTGATGGAGATGCTTACTTTCCAGAATTACCAGCACATGAATGGACATTAAAAAGTGAAGATAAGCATGAAAAAGATGAGAAACATGCTTTCGACTATAGCTTTCAGGTGTACGTCAGAAAATAAAAGTTAAAATCAAAGACTATTCGAATTCTATGAATTTAATTTATATAAATACTAAAAGGTCTATTTTTTTTATTACGCTATTATTTTTAGGAAACATCAATCTTGTAAAAGCACAGTTTTCTATTCCCCCTAGTCGAATATCAACTCCTTATGGAACTGTTAATACTCCTGGAGTTTATAGCCCTAGATACTATGGTTTTAATAATGCTGATCCCACAAGTGGTAAATATGATTTTACTATAGTTTTACTCAATGATAGTAGCTTTACAAAAAAAACTAAAATAAAAATTGACTTAAAAACAAATCATTGTGATTTAAGGTGGAAATCAAAGGGAATAATACACACTATTAATCCTAAAGAGACAAAAGAAATTTACCGTACAACCTTTGATAATAGAAGAATTAAGGGAATCCCTTTAGATACGTGCTGGGCCTTTTTAATTGATTCTGGAAAAATTCGAACATACAGTATTACTTCAGATTTTAATTCGCCAACGATTGGATATATTCAATCAGGTGTAAATGGCAAAATATTGGCACTTACACCTGATAATTTAAAACCATTGGTAGGTGACAGCCCCGCGATATTAAAGCTAATTGATAAAAACAAACTGCTAAAAGCAATTAAGGAATATAATAGTAAGTAGTACTAATGGCTTCAATTTATGAAGCCATTAATATTTTAGAACTAACTGCTATATCAAAATTATATGTAATGATATTAAATACAATGCATAAGATCATGACACTATTTTTCATTCTGCTGTCGTCTCAAATATTTGCTCAAAAAATGGATACAATTTACCTCGAAAAATTATTACAAGGCCATCCCGAATTGTTTCAAAAGATCTTAGATCACCCGAGTAAAAATGAAGTTCAAATTCTCTACACGCAAATTGATCGGGATAAAAATAATGTGCCACATTTTAAATCATTCAGTTATAGATTAAATCAAAACTGGTATTTCTATCCTGCCAGCACGGTAAAGCTCCCAACGGCAATCCTAGCATTAGAAAAAATAAATGAGCTAAAAATTGCTGGATTATCAAAAGATACACCGTTAAGAATCGACTCTTCTTATGAGAAACAAACAGCTGTTGTACAAGACGAGTCTGCTAAAAACGGTCTTCCGTCAGTTGGTCAATATATTAAAAAAATCCTTTTGACGAGTGACAATGATGCACAGAACAGACTTTTTGAATTTATCGGACGTGCTGAATTAAACAGCAAATTACAAAAGCATGGCGCACAAAACTCACGCATTGTCAATAGACTGGCCACAGGTGACAAAGGTGTCTGGGCAAAACACACCAATCCCATTACTTTCTACTTAGAAGATAAAACCCTCTATAAACAGGATGCCCAATTTGATCCAAACGACTACCCTATTAAGCTAGAAAATACCCGTCAAGGAAAAGGTTACATGAATGACAAAGACGAGCTTATTCATGAACAATGGAGTTTTGAAGGGTTAAATGTTTACCCATTAGATGATCAGCAACTGATCATGAAAAAATTACTTTTCCCAGAAGCATTCGATGCTCGCAAAAGATTCAAATTAACAAATGATGATTATTCATTTTTGTACGACTACATGTCACGTTATCCGTTTGAGTCGGATTACCCTAAATATGACACAACTGAATTCTGGCCAACATATAGTAAATTGCTTTTTTATGGCCGTGATAAAAAGGCAACAATAAATCCAAATATTCGCATTTTCAATAAATATGGAGATTCATATGGTTATAATATTGATAACGCATACATTGTTGATTTTGAAAAAGGGATAGAGTTCTTATTGGCTGTAGTAATCCAATCTAATGAAAATGGAATTTATAATGATGGAATCTACGAATATGAAACTGTCACCTACCCATTTCTAAAAAACATAGGCCAAATTATCTATCAGGAAGAGCTCAAAAGAACGAAAGAATTTAGTCCTGATCTAACGAAATTTGACTTTAGAAAATAAAAAAAGTTACATTACAAGAAGTTGTAATGTAACTTTTAAAATCTCATACTGAAGTTATTTTTTTAGTGCCACTTCGATTAAATTACCGTAAAACTCTTGCTCCGTCAATCCGGCGGCGCGAACTTGTTGAGGAATAAAACTTTGGGGAGTTTGCCCTGGAATGGTATTGATTTCAATAAAATAAAACTTATCCGTATCGTTTTCCAAAAAGAAATCAATACGGACCATTCCTTTACAATTCAATCGCACATAAATCTCTTTTAAAATCTTTCCTATACGCAATTGCTGATTTACATCCAGATCCGCTGGTGTAATTTCTTCTGTAAGCCCAGGAATATACTTTGCCTCAAAATCAAAAAACTCACGTGTTGTTTTCACTTCAGTAGCCGGCAAAACAACCAATTCTCCGTCGACATTACGATAAATACCTTCCGAAAATTCACGGCCGTTTACAAACTCCTCAACAATAACCTGGCTACCGGTGTTCTCAGCATCAAAAGCTTTATCAATAGCTACTTTTAGTTCATCTGCCACTTTTACTTTGGTCATACCTATACTACTACCTCCAGCATTAGGTTTTACAAAATAAGGCAGGGATAATTTATCTTCTACCAGCTCAACAGCTTGAGCGCGCTGATTTTCAAACAATAATACAGATTTAGCTAAAAACAAATCATTAAGATCTGCCAAAATCGCTTTTGTATATCCCTTATTCATTGTTAGCGCCGAAGTCAAAGCATCACATGATGTATAAGGTATGCCAACTAAGTCAAAATAGCTCTGTAATCGCCCATCTTCACCGGGTGAACCATGAACCATTATAAAAGCCAATTCAAACTGAACAATACTATCATCAAGCACTAAAGTAAAATCTTCTTTATTGATTGCATGCTTTATTCCTGAATCACTAACATAAAACCATGCATCTTTGGTAATCGTAATTTGATAGATATCGTACTTATTGTGATCAAGCTGTGAGTATACAAATGCAGAACTTTTAAAAGAAACTTCCGCTTCACCTGTATAACCTCCAGTTATTAATGCTATTTTTGTTTTCATAAAATTATCGTGATTCTTCTAACAAATATAATTTGCTATACACAGAAAAACGAATATTTTTGTTCAATATTTAAAAGGGCAGATATTGAACAAAAATAGTGGCTTTAATCTTGCTTAGAAAATATACGATAAAATGATTTTTTAAAGAAATATAAATGTCAAAAATATTACAGTATTTAAAAACGAATACGTTTAGAAACAACATTCTAATCGCTATTGGATTTGTTTTAGCAATTTTCCTATTCATCTATCTTGGTTTAAAAGTATATACCAAACACGATGAATCGATAGAAGTTCCACAAGTAAAAGGCTTACATATTAATGCTGCTATCTCAGCATTAGAAAATGCGAACTTGGAATATCAAATTGATTCCGTTTATCAAATGGATGCTAAACCAGGTCTAGTGATTGAACAAGATCCCGAAGCTAAATTTCATGTAAAAAGCGGACGTACCATCTACTTAACTATTATTACACAGGTAGCACCAGAAATTGCGTTTCCAAAAATCAAGGATAAAACATTAATTGAAGCATCTTCTATACTAAAAAATCATAATTTACGTATAGGTGATACAACTTATATTGCAGACATAGCAAGAGATATTGTTTTAGATGCCCAATTTGCAGGGCAATCTATCCGTGATGGAAGAATGATTCCAAAAGGATCTAAAATTGATTTAATATTGGGTAATGGTCAGGGCGCAAATGAAGTTCAAATACCGGATTTATCGGGATTAACAGTTACGGAGGCAAAATTTGCACTACAGGGTATAGGATTAGCTCTGGGTACGGTGACTTACGACATTGGTGTTTCAGACACCAGTACAGCTCGTGTTATCACTCAATTTCCCGGTTTAGAAACCGGGATCACTAGCATAGGATCTAAAGTGGATCTTACGTTGTCCAATACTGTCCCTGCTACTCCACCAGTAACAGCTCCTTCTTCAACGCAAAAACAAAAAACAAATCCATAAATATGGAAAATAAAAAGAGAATACCAAATTGGTTAAAAATCATTGCACTCCTAATCTTTATTATTGGAGGATATTTCGGCTGGACAGCTTACACCACTTTCCTAGCATCAAATGTTACAGATAATCAAAAATACCTGTATATCAATACCGGTGATACTTATCCACAAGTATTACAAAAAATAAAAGATCAAAAAATAGTGGAAGATCCAAATAGTTTTGATCGCGCTGCCAAATATCAGAATTATACAGAGAGTGTTAAGCCTGGTCGTTATGCTTTGACTCCAGGTATGAACAACAGAAGATTTATCGGTAATTTGAGAGGAGGCTATCAAGATGCTGTTAAATTTAGATTCGAAAATATCCGCTTAAAGGAAAACTTTGCAGGTAAACTTGCAGAAAATTTCGAGGCTGACTCTATCACGTTCTTAAAACTATTAAATGATGAGAATCTAGCAAAGTCATACGGTTTTACTAAAGATAATTTCATTGCAATGTTTATTCCAAATACATATGAACTTTATTGGAATACTGCGCCCGAAAAATTATTTGCACGTTTTCATGATGAATGGAAAAAATTCTGGACAAAAGATCGCTTAGCAAAAGCAAAAGCAATCAACCTGACACCACAAGAAGTTAGTTCCCTTGCTGCCATCGTTAAAGGTGAAGCACTTCACAAAGACGAGATGCCCGCTATCGCTGGGTTATATCTCAACAGATTAAAAAAAGGAATGCTTTTACAGGCTGATCCGACAGTGATTTTTGCCACTCAAGATTTTACTATCCGACGTGTATTGAATAAACATTTAAGAACCGATAATCCATATAACACCTATATCTATAAAGGTCTTCCTCCAGGTCCTATTATGATGCCTAGTATTGTTGCCATAGATGCTGTATTAAATTATAAGCATCACGACTATATTTATATGTGTGCTAAAGAAGACTTTTCTGGATACCATGCTTTTGCTACTAATGTCGCTGAACATCAAATAAACGCCCGCAAATTTCAAAAAGCATTAGACGAACGAAATATCAAAAAATAGTATGTTTCAATTCGAATATCAAACACGTGTACGGTATGCAGAAACCGATCAAATGGGTTATGTGTACTATGGAAACTATGCTGCATTCTACGAAATAGCTCGAACCGAAATGCTACGAAGCACTGGAATATCATACCGTGAACTGGAGGTGATGGGTGTTATGCTACCGGTTATGGAGATGAAATGTAAATACATTAAACCTGCACGGTACGATGATTTAATAACGATTAAAACCACAATCAGAAAAAAACCTGCAGTAAGAATAGTTTTTGAATATGAACTGTTCAATGAAAAAGAAGAGCTCCTAAATACAGGTGAAACAACACTTGTATTTGTTGATATCAGTAAGAACAAACCCACAATGCCACCCGCCATTTTTCTTGAAAAAATGGCGCAATACTTTGAATAAACATGTCCAATATTCATCAATACTTATTGAAATTAAAACCTTACAATCAAGTTATTGAATGGAGTAAAGGAGTGATTTTACCTGGATTTGGATCCTTGCCGCTCTATACTGTAGCCATATTCTTTTTTCAAGAAATATCTCGTGACTCTATTTTAAGCAAAGCATCATCACTTTCTTATAGTTTCATGCTGGCTATTTTTCCGGGGATCATCTTTCTATTTACATTGATCCCTTATATACCAATAGACAATTTTCAAGAACAACTTTTAGATTTTTTGGAAGTAGTCATTCCACATAATGCTTATGAAGTAGTGGAGACTACATTAGAAGACATTATTAAAAATCAGAATGGAGGACTTTTATCTTTCGGTTTTATATTGGCAGCTTACTTTGCTACCAATGGAATGGCCTCCATGATGCGAGCTTTCAATAAAGCCTCTCTTATTGCTGAAAAACGTACGTGGGTAAAACGTAGAATGATTGCGCTTGGACTCGCTTTTTTGATCATAACAGCTTTAACCATAGGAATGACTATATTTACTTATGCTGGCATTGTTGTTAATTATCTAAAAGATAGTATTGCTATAACCAATAGTTTCTGGGCCTTTGTCATAAAGGCAGCTCGTTGGTTCGTAATATTCGGTATATATTTCTTTACTGTAAGCTGCCTTTATAAATTTGCACCAACCTCTTCCCGTCGCTGGAAAATATTTAGCCCTGGAGCAACTTTAGCTACTATTTTAGCTATTCTAACTTTCTCCGGATTCGCATTCTATATCAACCATTTTGGCACGTACAATAAGCTATATGGATCTATTGGAACTTTAATTGTCATCATGATCTGGATGTATCTCAATACATTAATATTACTAATAGGTTACGAACTAAATGCGGCCATTGCTCTGTCCAAACAAAGTATTAAAATCGTAAGGCCAAAATCCTACAATTCATTCAGAGCAAATAACGAAAATTTATAGTTCGGCTTGAGAAATCGTCTATTTTTTTAAAATTAGTTTATTACACTGTAAATCGGAACAGCTGTCCAATCTTCTTATTAATTCTGCTTTTAAATATCGGCTACCAGAAAAAAAAGCACAATCCCTATCTCCCTCAAAATCAATAAAATTCATAGCCCCTATTTTTTACGTTACAATTCGATCATACTGCTCAATAATTTCTCAAATGTACCTGTACAACCAAATCGAAGTAATTTACGCCCTACAACCACTGCCAGATTAGAACAATTATTAGGAACATATGCCCCAATTCCATGTGGAAGAGTCGTAATCCAATTATGTTTTAACAGTCAATTTTGTTCAAAACTGCTAGTAATTGAATAAATGTGGATAACAATTTAAAAAAAAATAGATATAAATACTTGTTAATAAAAGTTTTTCGTATTTTTGCAGTCCCTACAATGTGGGGAAAAGGAGAAAAAATAATTAATGGCAAAAAAACAAGAAGTAGAAAAAGAGTTAGCAGCGAAAAACGCGGAGCTACAAGGCGCTGACACCAGAGTGGTGAAAGACACAGAAAAAATTGAATCAGAGGCTGATTCAAAACTAATCGAAGAAATCAAATCTAACACATGGATCACTCCAGAAGGCGAATTCGACTGGGATGCTAGTGATAAAGGTTTCGGAAATTACAGCGATGCTGAGCGCGCTAAATTAGAAGAACAATACGCAGGTACTTTCAACCAAATCAATCAAGGTGAAATTATCGAAGGTACTGTTGTTTCTATCAACAATAAAGACGTTGTCTTGAATGTTGGTTTCAAATCTGATGGTTTGGTTTCATTATCTGAATTCCGTGACTTACCAGAATTGGCAGTTGGTGACGTAGTTGACGTTTTCGTAGAGTCGCAAGAAGATGCTAATGGACAATTAGTATTATCTCGCAAACGTGCTAAAACTCAAAAATCTTGGGAAGCTATCAATGAAGCATTGGAAAATGATGCTATCATTAACGGTTTTGTTAAAAGTCGTACTAAAGGTGGTCTTATCGTTGATATCAAAGGTGTTGAAGCATTCTTACCTGGATCTCAAATCGATATTAAACCTATCCGTGATTACGATATCTACGTAGGTAAAACAATGGAATTCAAAGTTGTTAAAATCAACCACGAATTTAAAAACGTTGTCGTATCACACAAAGTATTAATTGAAAACGATTTAGAGAACCAAAAATCTGAAATCGTATCTAAATTAGAAAAAGGTCAAGTATTAGAAGGTACTGTTAAAAATATCACTGACTTCGGTGTGTTCATCGATTTAGGTGGTGTTGATGGTTTACTTCACATTACTGATATTTCATGGGGTCGTATCGAGCATCCAAAAGAGGTATTATCATTAGATCAAACTATTAACGTAGTTGTTTTAGATTTTGATGATGAGAAAAAACGTATCGCTTTAGGCTTGAAACAACTTTCTGAGCATCCTTGGGAATCTTTAGATAAAGACTTAGCTGTTGGTTCTAAAGTAAAAGGTAAAATCGTAACAGTTGCTGATTACGGTGCTTTCTTAGAAATCATCCCGGGTGTTGAAGGTTTAATTCACGTTTCTGAAATGTCTTGGTCTCAAAACTTACGTTCTCCACAAGAGTTCTTAAAAGTAAGCGATGAAATCGAAGCTGAGATCTTAACTTTAGATCGCGAAGAGCGTAAAATGAGCCTAGGTATCAAACAATTAACTCCAGATCCTTGGAAAAACATTGTTGAGCGTTACCCAGTTGGTTCTAAACAAACTGCAGTAGTTAAAAACATGACTAACTTCGGTGTGTTCGTAGAATTAGAAGAAGGTATCGACGGTTTAATCCATATTTCTGATCTATCTTGGTCTAAAAAAATCAACCACCCTAACGAGTTCACTAAAGTTGGTGAAAAATTAGACGTTGTTGTTTTAGAATTAGATGAAGAAAACAGAAAATTATCTTTAGGTCACAAACAATTAGAAGAAAACCCTTGGGATACTTTCGAGACAATCTTCACAATTGATTCAGTTCATGAAGGTACTGTGTTGAAAGTTGGTGACAAAGGTGATATCGTTGCTTTACAATATGGTGTTGAAGGATTCTGTCCATCTAAACACTCTGTAAAAGAAGATAACTCTGCACTTAAAGTTGACGAAGTTGCTTCATTCAAAATCATTGAATTCAACAAAGAAAACAAACGTCTAGTAATTTCTCACTCTCGTATCTGGGAAGATGAAAGAGCTGAAGCACGTGTTGAAGAATTCAATGCTCGTAAAAAAGAAGCTAAAGTAGCAAACAATGCTGTTAAAAAAGTAAAAGATTCAGTTGAGAAATCTACATTAGGTGACTTAGACGTTCTTGCACAATTGAAAGAGCAAATGGAAGGTGATGAGAAAAACGCTAAATAGTTTTTAACATCAACTCGATCATATTAAGCCCTAGCATTTAGCTAGGGCTTTTTTTGTTTATAACAAAAACATGATTAAATTTACATAACGTAAATGAAATAACCCATGTACTTTCCCTCTTCACTAATCACTCCTGCACAGCTTAGTAGTGAATTAAACAATTCCAAAATTGTATTATTAGATTGTACAATTGACAAAGTAGGTCAATCGCTAAAGGGTACGAACTTAGAAGTAATAGGCAACTCGCTCTTTTTTGATATCGAAAATACCTTTTCAGATAAAAACAACCCGCTACCACACACACTTGTTTCCCAGGAAACCTTCACAAATGGAATTCAGGAACTTGGTATCAATCAAGATAGCATCATTATACTATATGACCGGTGGGGTATATATTCAAGTCCTAGAGCTTGGTGGATGTTTAAGGTTATGGGATTTGATCAAGTTTATATACTTGAAGGTGGAATTCCAGCATGGAAAGAACAACATCTTCCCTTAGTAAACCATCACATAAAATCACAACAAAGAGGTAATGCCAAAGCTCATTTTAATTCAAAATGGTATGCAGATAAAGATTACGTTTTAGCTCATTATGATAATAGTGAAACAAGCATTATTGATGCTCGTAGTCAAGGAAGATTTATTGCCTCAGCTCCAGAACCCAGAGCAGGATTAAGAGGAGGGCATATTCCCAATTCTCATAATCTTCCATTTGATCTTGTTCTCGAAGGAAACAGCTACGATTCAAAAGAAGAATTGCAAAAATTGTTTAAATCATTTAATAACAGCAATGAACAGATCTTCACCTGTGGATCAGGTATTACAGCATCGATCCTAGCTTTTGCCAGTCATTTGCTTGGTAATAAAAACATCAAAGTATATGACGGTTCTTGGTCCGAGTGGGGACAGGAAGGACTCCATTTACCTATTTCCAACTAGTTATTACAAATTTATGGATAAGCAAAGCAAATGGCGGGAAGAATTATTAATCCTACGCAGCATAATTGAAAAGTTCCCACTTGAAGAAACAACAAAATGGGGTGGTCCCGTATTCACGTACCAACAAAAAAATGTTATTTCATTTGCTGGATTTAAAGATCATTTTGCACTTTGGTTTTTTAACGGATCGCACCTGGTAGATCCGGCAGCAGTTTTAACAGCAACACAGGGAGAAAAAACGAAAAACCTGCGTCAATGGAAATTTACAGATCAAAGTCAAATTGATAAATCTCTACTCAGACAATATATACAGCAGGCCATTAATATTGAAGAAAAGGGATTAAAACTCATTCCAGGGAAAAAAGAATATTTATCCATTCCCGCATTATTTGAAGAAGCATTAAAGAACGACCCGCAATTAAAAAGGAATTTTGAGAATCTCAGTGCTGCAAAAAAGAATGAATATTATGAGTATATTCATGAAGCAAAACAAGATAAAACAAAAGTAAACCGTCTAGAAAAAATTAAACCTATTATATTAAGTGGAAAAGGTTTATATGATAAATATAAAAAATAGATGAAAAATATACTTTACCTTGGATTATTGATATTAGGTACGCTATCTCGTTCTTATGCACAAAAGACTAATGCTAAATATGACCATTTACTAGCAGATTCATTAGGAGCTGACAATTATGGAATGAAGTATTATAGTTTCGTGCTTCTAAAAACGGGCGCGACAAAAATAACCGATAAAGATTCTGTCAATCGACTTTTTGATGGACATATGAAAAATATTCAACGCCTTGCAAAAGAGAAAAAACTAATTGTAGCTGGTCCATTTGGGAAAAATGAAAGAGATTATCGCGGTATCTTTATATTAAATGTTAAAACTATCAAAGAAGCAGAAGCACTATTGGCTACTGATCCTGCCATTAAAGCTGGTTTATTAATCTCCGAAATCACGTTATGGTACGGATCTGCGGCGCTACCATTATATTTAGAAGCCAGTGAAAAAGTAAATAAATTTGAATTTTAAACTAGATATTGGTATTCCAGATATACCGATCATCTACGACCATAATCTTATGATGATCTATTAAATTTCTCACTACTTCCAATTTTATTTCATCATCACCAAGAGAGATCCTTTCAATAAGATCATGTATCGTTTGAGCTTCGTTCAATAAAATGCGTTCTATCTCCAATTTTATATTATGATGCAATTTCACACGATGATTACGAATTAGGCACAGATCACATACCTGACAAAATAGTGTATTCTGTTCACCAAAATAATGGAGTAGTGACTGACTACGACATTGTGAATGCTCAATATAATTGAGCATCGCCTCGATCTGGACAGTCTTTACACGTTGTCTTTCTCTAATGAAAACATGGTCTACATACAGATTCTTATAATCAACACGGTCCTGCAGAAAAGATAGCTGTGGACTATCTGTTGGAGGAATATAACTCGCAATTTCCATTTTAACCAAGGCGTTGATCAAACTTACAATTTGCTCATAAGAAACACCTAACTTTTTTGCAAACTCATATTCATTTATGGAAATATAATCATCAAATACTCCTCCATACGATCGTAATATAGCCTTTATAAGTTTATCATAACGCTCATATTGAACTTGAATTTTGTAGAGCTCTTGATGGTTCACTTCAAATTTAAATCGAGAAGGAATAAAGACAGCTTCAGAAAGCGTCAACCAGCCATCCTTTTCTAAAAACTTGAGGGCACTTAAAGTAGGAATTGTTTCAAGTTTATATTTTTTTATAAAGGAGACTACATCAAAATCAAATACAACTCCCTCCCCTGCACCATAAGGAATTTGAAAGTGATTACATAGGTAATGATAGACTTGTTGAATGAAGGCGACGGTTGGAAAACTCAGTTCTAAATTTTTTAAAAGACGATTCTTATCTTCCTGCTGATATAACATAACAGGATAAGCCTTTTTTCCATCCCTGCCCGCTCTTCCTGCTTCTTGATAATAAGCTTCTAAAGATTCAGGGATATCCAAGTGAATAACAAACCGGACATCCGATTTGTCAATTCCCATCCCAAAGGCATTGGTCGCAACAATAACGCGTGTTCTATTTTGCATCCAAGCTTCTTGCTTATCATCACGGTCTTTTCCTATCAAACCAGCATGATAAAAATCCGCGGAGATCCCATTGTTTACTAAGAAACGTGCAATCTCTTGAGTCTCTCTTCTATTTCGCACATAGACGACACCTGAGCCTCCCAGCTTTTGAATGACACGAAGCATCCGTCCCGATTTATTTTCTTCTTCCAGCGCCATATATCCGAGATTATCACGCAAGAAACTTTTAACAAATACGTTCTTCTTTTTAAAGGCTAATTTATCCTGAATATCTGCAATTACAGACGTGGTAGCTGTTGCAGTTAAAGCAAGAAAAGGAATATCTGGATGTATCTCCCTCAGTTTAGACAACTGAAGGTAAGAAGGTCGAAAATCATAACCCCATTGTGAAATACAATGGGCCTCATCGATTGCATAGAGATTGACAGGCATATGTTTGATACGTTCCTGTACCAATTCACTATACAAACGTTCGGGAGATAAATAAAGAAATTTTATATGGCCAAAAATACAATTGTCCAATATAATATCAACTTCTCGTGGTTTAAGACCCGAATAAATAGCAACAGCTTCGATACCGATATCCTTGAGATGTTTTACCTGATCTTTCATCAAAGCGATTAAAGGCGTCACGACAATACAGATACCCGGAAGTATCATTGCCGGAACCTGGAAACAGATTGATTTACCGCCACCTGTAGGCAATAAAGCTAGGGTATCTTTCTTATCCAGTACAGATTGGATGATTTCCTCCTGAAGAGGTCGAAACTCATCATGTCCCCAATACTGTTTTAATATGCTGATGCTATCTACACTCATAATAACTCCTTGTCCCAAACATACGCAAAATTATTTTTTATGGTATAATGCGCCAACCCCATATCATCAAGTTGCTGTCTCCACATCTGAATATTGAAATCGCTATTCGTTCCATCAAACAGCACAAGCTTAGGTTTTATAATTCTTACATTTTCGATAAAATTCCATTTACTATTTTTTCTGACAAGTAAAATATCTGTAGAGCGATGACTTAGTAAAGAATGCTCCATAATTTGGATTGTTAAATTGGGTTTCTGAATAAGGTAATTTGTCCTTACAGAATCATATGATATCAATGGAAGAAAATTAATATCTTCCCAATTAGAGAAACGTGACAAATCCCTTTTTACACTATAAACCAAATTTCTGGCATCTAAAGAATTGAAAGAACTAACCATGGTGATGTTATTCTTTTGTATAAAAGCAAGTGCAATCTCTTTTCTGGTACTGTAAATGCGAAATCCTGTATAATTAAACTGCAAATACTGTAAATAGCTGAAAGTGCTAAGGCCAATCAATAGAAAACATACACTCATGTATAGAGCAAACTTATTTTTCCAATAAAATGCATAACTACAACTGAACAAGAAAACTAAACTGATCAAAACTAAAGTTGGAGAAAGGACAATTCCAGTCCATGTTGCAAAAGGTAATTGATCCAAAAACTCCAATGTGAAAAACATTTTCTGAATAAGCCAATCCATAGCATACCCTAACCAAACATTGATAACATCAACAGGCATGAACATCATCGCCATCCCGATATACATAATGAGCGTAACAGGTAAAACAACAAGTAAGTTCGCAATTAAAAAATAATTTGGGAACTGTCCAAAATAAAACAATGAAAACGGTGCTGTCATAATTTGAGCACTCAAAGAAATAGCGACGCTATCCCATATGATGCGACTGAAGCGATTACTTTCAAAAATAGATAGACGTTTAAACAGTGGAAAAAATAAAACAATTCCTAAAACAGCAAAGTAAGACAACTGAAACCCAATATCAAATAATATATTGGGCTGCAATAATAAAAGTAGGAATGCAGAAGATGCCATTGTATTCAGCATATTGCCTTCCCGCTGCATTGATCTAGCAATAAGAAAAAAACTCAACATGATCGCTGCGCGTAATATGGAAGGTGCCATTCCCGTTAAGATGGTATAACTCCAGATCGCACAAAGCAACATAACAATTCTTAAAAGATTTAGAGTATAATTACCACTTACCCTGGCTAGCAACCACATCAAAACAATAAAGACTATTCCAACATGCATACCTGAAACACTCAGCACATGAATAGTACCTGTATTACTAAAAGTCTGCACAATATCTTGTGACATCACTGCTCTATAACCAACGATCAATGCCACTGCAATTTGAAAAGAATTTTCATCTTTCAGATATTTTCTAAATTTACTGACGAGCTCCCTCCTTAATTCTAAAGCTCGGGCTTTAATCCCAAAACCTTGATGATGACGAATGATTTTATACTCCTTTGACTTCAAATAAATCTGGCCATCGATACCCTGATTTTTTAAATAATCTCTATAATTGAACTCCAATGGATTAAGTGGCTTTGGGATGGGTTTCACCTTATTTTTTAAAACCATCTCATCACCATATTGTATACGAGAGTCTTTTTGATCAAAAGGCAACGTCACCATAAGCCGACCTGTCGCCTTTTGAAATGTTGAATCGATACGTTTTGCTAACAGAGTTACAGAAAATCGAACTGAATTATTGTAAAAAACCGGTTCTTCATCCACCATCGCAATATACTGATCACTAGGACCAATGAGAAAATGGTTAATATCCACCTGATCATGCGTTCTCCAGATATTCCAAATTCCGAAAAAAATCAAAATAATGTAGCTATTTACAATAGATAAAATTTCTAAACGGGAAGTATAAAAGAAAAATACGAGATGCGATAAAAAGCTAAAAACAAGCAGTAATTGTATCAAATTAAACATGCTTTTGCTAGGTTCAAAAAAATTGGCAATTCCTATTCCAATACCATAAAATAGCACAATTTTAAGAAATGGAAGCTTTTTCAGCTGTTCTTCAAAATTCGTCTTCATTAAAATTGGAGTCTTAGCTGTACTTTAACTTCTGATTTGATATTTCCCTGAATTTCATCTAACCCCGAACCTATTTTTTCAAGTTCAGGATAATAGAAAGCTGATATTTTAGTCCATAAATCAATATTTCGATGTATTCTGTAACGTATATTATTATACATTCGCCACCCTTTTTGATAATACAGTGGAAAGGAAGAAGCATATAAGACATCATTTTCAAAAGCATAAATCCGGGTATTATAACTATCAGTATGAAAATAAGCTAAACGCATATTTGTTGCTATTTTACTACTCTTGGGGTTAAAAAACAGATCCTGATAGGCCATCCACCCATATTCTTTTTGTTCGGACTCTTTCAGATATTGAACACCTTCGAGCCTACTACGAATGCTCCAGATATTACTTAATTTATATTTGTATTCAAATCTCAATTGGTATTTATTAACTTTTGCCAAGAAAACCTTTTCATTTTTTGAGGCCGAAGTATTTTCTTCTTTCACACGGTATCGGAAGCGCACTGATATCTGACCCTTCTTATACCAGATATAAGAGAATTGGGACATAATATCATAGCCTGAAGAAGGTGCTAGTACGCGGTATCGCAACCAAGGGAACTTAAAAACATCCAGATAAGCGGTCCATTGAATTTTTCGAGAGGGATGAAAAACAAGACCTGTATAGAGTCCTTTTTCATTCTTAGTACTGTTATTTTCTCCCATTGACTGGGCAAAGAAACTATGATAGTTCTTTTGATAATCACGATATAAAAGAACTGTGGAAAACTTTGGAGTTATACTGGTCATAATTCCCGTTAACCAGGCATATCCTTCATCAAAACTCGTAGCAATCTCTCCAAAAAAATAAGAATTACGATAAGTGTAATTATAATAAAGACTAGCATTTCGAAGTAAATTACCCTCAAAATCATATTTATTTTCAAGAGCTTTGCCCAAAAGTTTAACACCTTGTAAATGGGTAGCAACAAAATTTCCACCTATCTTAAATCTATTTTTGCTGTAAAGTAAGTTACCTCCATAAACCAGTTGTCCGATCGCATTACGATATCGCTGTTCTGTTGGGGTACGATGAAGACCTGAAGTGGACAAAGTAGATATCACCCAATCATCATTCACCTTTTCCATACTGCCATCAATCTTTCGATAAGAAATATAAGGTGTAAATTCAAATTTACCTAAAGACAAAGAACCTGCTACACCTCTTAAAAAATTTGCTTCATTCAAAGATGTGTACTGTCTTAAACCTATCCCCTGCCTAGCAGAACTTTCGATCATGCTTCCTTTACTGAAACTCAATCCATTCCACATGGTTAAGCCTTGGCCAATTTGTAAGGCAAAATCTCCAATCACTAACTGTTTTACTTTACCAAGATCGCGAATCGCTAAACTTGCAGCATAAAAATCAAAACCATACCGTTGCTTGTCTTTGAAAAACAACTCCCCTGCATCTTTATCCATATTAATAGCGAGCCGGATCTTATCATTGTAATTGAGCCGATAACGTACAGTATATCGATTCGGATCCCCAAGGTAGCGCGACCTGGCTGTATCAGTAATAGAATATCCTTTGGCACGGTGCAATAAACGTCCATATCGTAACATAACTTCTTGCTTCGATTTTAAGAAATTCTTAACTGTAAAATCTCTGTAATGCATATCACCTGAAACAGTAACAAAAGGAAGTAAATACTGAACTGTACGCAAATCAAACCCGATTATACTTTGTAACTCCTGTTTAGAAATAAAATCACCGGATTCTTTTCTATGTGCCAACAGGCTTTCGATCTGAATAACACTTAAAAATAATAAATCGTGTAATTCACGTCCGTCTGTTTTATTTAAATCAATCGGATTTTTCAAGTAATATGACCATCTCTCCGAAATTTCGCTTGCATCGACATCCTCCTCTAATTCTTCCAATAGTTGTTCAAATAACTGATCAAAAGTCAATTCATTATACTCTTGACTATATGTTGCAATAGCGCTACCTAACAAGATCCAAATTATTAGGTAAAGTTTAAGTCTCAAAGACTTATCACTTAAAAAAATAAGAATCATAAATTTGATATATAGATAATAAAAAGTTTAATTTCATATTATTTCACATATCGGAACATGACTATTACAATAAGTAATAATTATGTTACCTAAAGAAATATTGTAACGAATGCATCAACTAATTCTTTAAAAGATGCCATAACCGTTGCTACAATTAAAAACCAGGAGAGGTTTTTTATAGCATTATCGCATTCTCACTTAGGGTAAAAGCAAAAATAATTACCTAAATAAGATAGGCGCAGTAAATCATAATTTTTATCAATCAGCATCATTAATCTTTAATTACAGCAAACTAATACGTATTATATGGTTGAAGAAGATTATCAACGGATCATAGAACACGCTTTAGCAGAGAGTTAATCGCTAACCTAAAATCGACGAAAAAACGTAATTTAAGTACAACGAAAATACCAAGACTATATATAAGTTACAGTTATTAACCTAATTAGGCAAAAAATATAGATTGCTCTGCTTCAAAAAAAAAGGTCTAACTACCTGAGTAGTTAGACCTTTCTGAGATTAAAATTTAAAAATAATTAAATATCGATTTTAGCGTAACGTGAATTGCGTTCAATAAACTCACGACGAGGTGCAACCTCATCACCCATTAACATTGAGAATATGCGATCACATTCAGCGGCATTTTCGATGTTTACTTGTCTTAATGTACGCGTCTCAGGATTCATTGTTGTATCCCATAGTTGTTCTGCGTTCATTTCTCCAAGACCTTTATAACGTTGTACATGTACGCTGTCTTCTTTACCTCCGCCTTTCAATTGCTGAATAGCATTTAAGCGTTGATCTTCAGTCCAAGCGTATTGATGATCTTTACCTTTTTTAACCAAATATAATGGTGGAGTAGCGATGTAAATGTATCCCTTCTCAATCAATTCTTTCATGTATCTAAAGTAGAACGTTAGAATCAAAGTTGTGATGTGAGAACCATCGACGTCCGCATCGGTCATGATAATAATACGATGGTAACGTAATTTCTCTAAGTTTAATGCTTTAGGATCATCTGGAGTACCTAAACTAACACCTAGGGCAGTAAACATATTTTTGATCTCTTCATTTTCATAGATCTTATGTTCCATTGCCTTTTCTACGTTTAGAATTTTACCACGAAGTGGCATAATCGCTTGATACTTACGATCACGACCTGATTTCGCAGTTCCACCAGCCGAATCTCCCTCGACAAAGTAAATCTCACATTTTGTAGGATCATTATCTTGACAATCTGCGAGCTTACCAGGTAAACCTGAGCCACCCATTACAGTTTTCCTTTGTACAAGATCACGAGCTTTACGAGCCGCAGCACGAGCTTGAGCTGCTATTACAACCTTTTGTACAATTGCTTTTGCTTCGCGAGGATTCTCTTCTAAATAGATATTTAAAATCTCTCCTACGGCAACATCAACAGCCCCCATTACTTCAGAGTTACCCAATTTGGTTTTTGTCTGTCCCTCAAACTGCGGTTCAGCGACTTTCACCGAAATAACAGCTGTTAGACCTTCACGAAAATCATCTCCAGTAATTTCTACCTTCAAATTTTTCAATAAACCAGATCTATCGGCATATGCTTTTAAAGTACGGGTCAAACCACGACGAAAACCGGCAACATGTGAACCACCTTCAATGGTATTAATGTTATTCACGTATGAATGCACATTTTCAGTGTAAGTCTCGTTATACTGTAAAGCCAATTCAACAGGAATACCTTGTTTGATACCCTCCACATAAATCGGATGTGGTATGATTGGGTGACGGTTACTATCTAAAAACTGGACAAATTCTTGTAAACCACCTTCAGATAAAAACACATCTTGACGTAAAGTACCGTCTTCCAAAGTTTCTCGCTCATCTGTTAAAGATAAAGTGATCCCTTTATTCAAGAAAGATAATTCACGAAGACGACTCGCTAATGTATCATAGTTATAAGTCGTAGTCGTTGTGAAAATTTCACTATCGGGAGTAAACGTAACAATAGTACCCGTAGCATCAGATTCACCAATTTCCTTCACAGTATACAAAGGTTTTCCCTTTTCATACTCTTGCTGAAAAACTTTACCATCACGGTGAACAACTGCGGACAAATGAATAGATAAAGCATTTACACAGGAAACCCCCACACCGTGAAGACCACCTGATACCTTATACGTATCCTTATCAAATTTACCACCAGCATGTAATACAGTCATTACAATTTCCAGTGCTGATTTATTCTCCTTTTTATTGATACCTGTTGGAATACCACGTCCGTTATCCTTTACGGAAATAGAATTGTCTTTATGGATAGTGACAAAAATATCTGTACAATAACCTGCAACGGCTTCATCGATAGAGTTATCGACGACCTCATATACCAAATGGTGCAAACCTTTAACCCCTGTGTCTCCAATATACATGGAAGGACGTTTACGTACAGCCTCTAATCCCTCTAAAACTTGGATATTATCGGCTGAATAGGATGATGCATTTTTGTTTTCTTCGCTCATTGAAACTAATTAAATACTTGTAATCAAAAATACGAAATTTTAACCACTTTAACAAGTCAACGAGAAGTGATAACAAGCAATTTAATGCGCTATTATTCCATAATTATTTTATATTTTAGCAGTCGAAAATCCTAAATGTAATTTTTTTATAGTAGGTTTGTTCTTATTAAAACGTGTAATCAAATAAACAATGAGTAATATATTTTCAACATTATCAAAGGTAACTTTAGGCGTAGCAATATCAGTAGCCGCTATTTCTTGTAACCAAGAGGGAAAAAGTACTGGTGCTACAACTTCCAAAGATTCTACTTCAGCAAACACTTCTTCAACAAAAGTTGAGAAAATTGTATACATCAATTCAGATTCTTTATCTCAAAAATATGAGTACTTTAAGGACATTAGAAGTAAATTAGAAGCAAAAGTTAAAAAAGCACAAACAGATCTTCAGGCAAAAAGTCAAGCTTTTCAACGTGAAGTTGCAGAATACCAACAAAAAGCACCTAATTTAAGTGCTGCAGAAAGACAAGCAACAGAAGAAAAATTAGCACGTAAACAAGACGAATTAAGCCGTTTAGATCAAAATGCATCTGCTTCAATACAACAAGACGAATCCGCTGAATTTAATAATGTCTACAATAAAATTACCGAATTTTTGAAGAAACATGCAAGTGATAACGGTTATACACTTGTACTGACATATTCGAAATCAAATCCGACAGTATTATATGCTGATTCAAAATTGGAAATCACGAATGAAGTGGTGAAACAATTAAATGAAGAATATAAAAAAGAAAAGAAATAACATTTCTAAAATAGTTAAATAAGAAAGCCGCTCATGAGCGGCTTTCTTATTTAACAACAATTTGCTTTTTGAAAATCTCTTCGGTATATTAACCTAAAATCCGATTAATTTATGATATCCACTATAGTAAGTAAAGAGCAAGCTAGTTATGAATGGGTCGATGTATTCGAGCCAAGTGTAACGGATCTCGAAATTTTGAAAGAAAAATATAACCTCAATCAGGCATCTATTAAAGATTCTTTAGAACCTGAACATCTTCCAAAAATAGAAGAGTTTGACAACTATACTTTTATTATCCTAAGGATGGTATCTGCAACATTTAAGGATAATTCCGACAATATAGGTGAAATAACAGACCGTTTAACTATTTTCTATGGTGCAGACTTCGTCATTACACTTCATAAGAAAAATGTAGAATTCATTCATAAAATGAAACTTTTGGATTTTAGATCTCCAAAATTAAAAGACAGTAAACATTTAGCTAATTACCTGAGCACGGCCGCGCTCGCCACTTTTGAAAAAATACTGCCCAAAATATCAACTAAATTGGATGAATATGAAGAAAGCGTTTTTCTGACACGTCAAAAAAAGCTAGTCCTCAAACATGTCTATTTTATTAAAAGACAGATTGATGTTGTCAGGAAGGTTATCATATTGTACAAAGAAATTGTAGAGCACTTTCATGCTAATCAAAAACGCAATGTCTACAGCCGAGATTTAAAAGATCTATATTTGAGAGCCAATACCCTGTACGACAATCTTTCAGAGAACACAAGTCAGCTCCTCAATATCTATTTTAATATTTCCTCCAATCACACGAACGAAATCATGCGTATTTTAACCATTTTTTCCGTGTTTTTTATGCCGATTACTTTTGTCGCTGGCGTTTACGGTATGAATTTCAAAAACATGCCTGAACTAGAATGGTACTATGGATATCCTGTAGCAATTATTATTATGCTCGGAATATCGCTAGCAATCTATTACTGGTTCAAAAGAAAAGGCTGGTTATAAACCAGGTCTTTTCTTTGCAGTGGTTGCAACAAAATCTTTTAAATAATAGGGTTCGAAGTAAGCAACATCTTCAAAATCTTTAGCTTGATACTTATCGAAAGCAATTTTGCTCATATCAGTCGCGTTCGTCTGTACTTCCTCAATAATATCTACACCTTGTCCAGTACTAAATACATCTTTTAATTTATCCGCTCCCGGACCAAATAAACAAATACGAGGGTATTGTACTATAAATTGATCAAAACTTGTAGCATCGATAATCAAAGCTTGAGTAGTTACTACCGATTTTCCTGTATCATCAAATGAAGCACAGTACACCTCCATCCTTCTCGCGTCTAACATCGGGATATAAAGATCGTACGATAGAGATTTCCCATCATTCGCACGAAAACCCGAATAAATAGCATCTAGCGTATTGACAGCGATCAAAGGTATATCCAGGGCATAGCACAAACCCTTAGCGGTAGAAACTCCGATTCTTAATCCGGTGTAAGAACCTGGCCCCATACTCACCGCAATTGCTGACAAATCTTTAAAACCTATATTCTCCTGATCCAACAAAGCCTGTATAAGCAAAGTTAGCTGTGAGGCGTGAACATTAGGTTCATTGACACTTTCGTGCTGACGAACAATTCCCGATTCAACCAAAGCGACTGAACACATAGAAGTAGAAGTCTCGATTTGTAAAATATAAGTATGCATACAAAAAATAAAAAATATTAAGGAACAGGATCGTGACCATGGCCACCCCAGGGATTACAACTTAAAATACGTTTTATAGCAAGCCATCCTCCTTTAAAGGGACCATATTTTTGAATGGCTTGATAACCATACTGTGAACAGGTTGGTGTATAACGACAGTTAGCTCCCAAAAAGGGAGAAATAAAAATCTGATAAAATCGGATAATAGCTAAAAATAACAGACTAAATATCCGCTTGATAATCTTTTGCCAAATATAGTTTAGAACATTCATTCTTTAATTTTACCAAAGCTTTTTCCATATGACTATACAGAAAATCATATGCTAACAGACCTTTACCTACGTATTGTATTGTGAATAACAAAGGTAATTGATGTTCTTCTAAAAATGGTGTTAAGCCTTCATTTTTTTGTAAACGAAAACATTCTCTCATACGGCGCTTCATCAGATTACGATCAACAGCACGTTTGAACCGGCGTTTAGAAACCGCTAATATGACCTGTGATGAAGAATTTTCCATGATGAGATGATCGTCTTCTCTTGGAGCATAGAAGACAACACGGTAGGGATAACAAACAAAAGAAGAACCTTTATGAAACAGCGTATCAATCAACTTGACACTACATAAACGTTCTTCTTTCTTAAATGTATTTTTAATCATAATCGATGACTGAAAAGTCGGCCATGTCATTACACGAGCCTCCTGGCCACCAGCTACGCAAAAATATTAACCTTTGTGACGACCTTCGTCAGAAACTGTAAGGCGTTTTCTACCTTTTGCTCTACGAGAAGCTAAAATTCTTCTACCATTTGCAGAACTCATGCGATCTCTGAATCCGTGCTTGTTTCTTCTTTTTCTTTGCGATGGCTGAAATGTTCTTTTCATGACGCTTAATATGCTAAATTATGTTTTGATTCTATTAATAAAACTCCCTAAAGAGGAATGCAAAAGTAAAATATATTTTAGAGAATAACAAACAATAAATGCAACTTCTCCAAAATATAGAAATATTCCATAAAAAAACAGATGAAGAATACCCTATTCTTCATCTAATTTTTTACCAAAGTATATGATTACTTATTTTTAAGTAAATCTCTGATTTCTGTTAAAAGTGTTTCTTCTTTTGTTGGAGCAGGTGCCACTTCAGGAGCTTTATCTTCCTTACGTTTCATCGAATTTAAGGCTTTAATCACCATAAAAATACAAAATGCAACAATTAGAAATTGGATCACGACATTAATAAAGTTTCCTAAATTAATCGCTACTTCTGGCTTTTTTGCAACCTCATCTGCAGCTTTAAGTACATATTTAATTTCTGAAAAATCAACACCTCCTGTTAAATAACCAATTGGTGGCATGATGATATCATCTACCAATGACGTTACAATTTTTCCAAATGCACCACCGATAATAACACCGACTGCTAAATCAACTACGCTACCGCGCATAGCAAATTCTTTAAACTCTTTCAAAATTCCCATAAAATAAATGTTTAATATTGCAATTATTGTAATTCTCTACCTAAATATAAACTTATTTCAATAAAACTGACACAAAAATATTAATATTTACGGTAAAATATCGTTAGCCAATTTACAACACAAAGTAGCGAGAAATAAAATAAACAGAAAAGAACTAATCTTTGACTATATTTACACGCATTTATTATTTCGAATTCAGTATTTTTGTTTATTTTTAAACAACACAATTCGCAAAATAATATTTCCTAAATATCGCTCATGAAAAAAATATTAATTGCCGACGACCATAGTATTGTTCGATTAGGAGCATCTGTCATTATAAAAGAAACTATGCCATCCTGTATCATTACACAGGCTCAGGATTATAGTGAGGTTCTAACATTGTTAGAAAAAGAAGATTTTGATCTACTTTTACTCGATATCAATATGCCTGGAGGAAATAATATTAGAGTAGTAAAAGAAATTCTAGAAATACAACCGTCCATCAAAATACTGGTATTCTCTTCTTATGATGAATCTCTTTATGCTTTAAGATATATTGAAGCTGGCGCTGCCGGATTTGTCAATAAAAGCACGGCTATGGCAGAGCTTAGTAATGCAATATTAACAATAAAAGAAAGAGGAAAATACATGTCGGATGAAGTAAAAGACCTTTATGTTAAGAAGCTAACTCAAACCAAAGCTAAGATAAACACGATGAATCCGCTTTCCCGACTTTCAAACAGAGAAGTAGATGTTGCAAAGTATTTAATGCAGGGATTGGGTATCATTGAAGTCTCTACGAGCTTAGATCTTAGCCCGTCAACTGTAAGTACTTACAAAAGTAGAATATTTGAAAAATTAAATGTCTCTAATATTCCAGAGCTCATTGAAATATTTAGAATTCACTCTGCAAACTAGTTTGCAAAGTGAATTCAATTTTTTTTAAGACAACTGATCAATTGTTACAACAGGAATATCTTTTCCGTGTACGATCTGTAAGTCACGTTCATTTTTATATGAATACCCGCTCTTTTCATCCAGTTCCCATAACATTGGTGCAAAGAAATTAACACAGGTACTAAAGCCCTGTAAAATAGCAGACATAACCCCTGTATCTTTTGAATTTTTAGCTTCGTTTTCTATTTCAAAAACTCCGGTAAAAGCGCGGTTTTGCAAAGTATCAACAAATGCTCTCCAGTCCATGCTATCTGACCCTCCAAATCCAGGAAGCATGGCTTCGTAATGATGTCTATCCCAATCATGTGCTGGAATTGCAATATTAGCAGCCTTAGCAAGGCCAGCATCAACATGCTGCATTGGATACATGCCGCCCCAGTCCGTGCGCGCTTGCGTACTTAAATTGCGTGTAGTCTTGATATGAATACGGTGTAACCGCTCAATATCCATAGCATTGATAACAGATACTGGATCTGTATTTTGCCAGACATCATGTGATGGATCATAGATTTCACCATGTGCTTTACTTGGTATCATTTCATACATCAATTTTCGTGCGGCCAATACTGCTGGCAAATTATTATAAGTACTGCTATAACGCGACGATCTCCAGCCTTCCATAGGACAGTTTTCATACAATACCGTTACCCCTAGATCTTCTGCATATTTAATAATTGGTGCAAAAACACGTTTGTACTCATCTAGATTTTTCTGAAAGCCATCTATCTGATTACCAAGATCGTGATTATAACCAACAAAAGTCCCCACTTTTACATTATTGGCATCTCCTCCGAGTAAATGAGCAATCCGAATAAGTTTTAATAAATGATTCTGATTTTTAACCCGTTCACCTTCTTCTCCACCGATCATATTCTCAAAAGCCCCCAAAGACAGATGTAAAGCGGCCTGATTGAAAACTTCTATTGTGCGTTTTGCATCCTCCGCTGTAAAACCTTCATAATTGAGATGTGTTGCCGTATGATCCTGACGTGTGCCATCTTTTCTAAACACACATAAATCAATACCTGAAGCTCCGACTTCTTTTGTTTTATCTATTAATTCTGGTAAATCCAGCTTGTCAAATGCTGAACTCATCACCCATATTGGATTATTCAATTTGCGATTCATATCTATACTACTTGTTTTTATCGGTTCTATGAAATAACCATGCATATGCTCTTTTTTAGAGTTTTTACAACATTGCTATTTCATAAATATAATGTATTTCTATATAAATGGTAAAAATTAAAGATACAAAAAAAAGCTATCTCACACGAGATAGCTTTCATATTATTTATGCAAAATTAAACTAATCTACATTGTCATGTAAAAAAGAATTATTAGGTCTAATTTCTGTATTTCCATCTTCAAAAGACAGTGTAAATCTGGAAACCTGAGATTGTGAAGAATGCGGCGTATCATCTAATGACATTTGCTTTCTTTTGTAAGCTGGCTCATTTTCCAATTCCTGAAGACCATTTGAAGATTTTAATTTCATACTCAACTCCTTCAATCTCAAAATACGTTCTTTTGTACGTACCAATTGATCTTCAAAAGAAACTTGCTCCTCTTCCACCTGTTCTATCTCAGCTTTATTATTAACAGAAGCAGAGAAATTATTTGCCTGCTCCTCTTGCGGAGAAACAGATCCAGCAGTATAATCGTCAAATACCGTAGGCATCTGAAATTGAAATACAGAAGGAGAAGTTTTTAATTGGAAATCATTTCCTTGATTTGCTGACGAAGCCTCTTCTTCGACCACTTCTTCAAAATTTAATTCATGACGAATAATCGAATTCCCTTCAACAGCCACCTGTTGTTGAACAGCATTTTTAGGTGCAGAAAACAAATCGTTAGTCGGGATAGGAGCTGAAACGTTTTCTGGATTTGTTTGCACAGGATTAACAAGAGGTGTATTCGTCACTTCCTTCTGTACAAATTGATTAACCGGTTTAACAAAAGATGCTACTTGTTCTGCAGCCGTTAAAGGCATCGTAACTTTCGTATTTTCGCGTTCAATATCTCTTTCCTCAGAAGTCTGGAATCCTGTCGCAATAATTGTTACAGATAGTTCCTCGCCAAAGTTTTCATCAATACAATTACCCCAGATTAAATCTGCAGAAAGACCAGCTTTCTCTTGAATATAATCAGTAATAATAGCAACCTCATCCATAGTTACTTCCTTTAAACCAGAAGTAATATTCAGTAAGATATAACGGGCACCTTCAATTTCATTATCTTTTAATAGCGGAGAAGCAAGAGCTCCTTCAACTGCTTTAATAGCTCGGTCTTCACCTTCAGCAACAGCATTACCCATAATGGCAACACCACTATCATTCATCACTGTGCGCACATCTTTAAAATCGACGTTTACATAACCAGGGATAGTAATGATCTCAGCGATACCTTTTGCGGCAGTTGTTAAAATATCATCAGCTTTTGCAAAAGCTGCTGTCATGGTAAGATTCCCAAAAATCTCTCTCAAACGATCGTTAGAGATCACTAAATACGAATCTACATATTTACGCAATTCAGATAAACCTTCTTCGGCTTGCGAACGGCGACGTTTACCTTCGAAAGTAAAGGGAGTTGTAATAATCGCAACAGTCAAAATACCTAATTCCTTAGCTGCTTTTGCCAATACGGGACTAGCTCCAGTACCAGTACCACCACCCATTCCTGCAGTAATAAACAGCATTTTGGTATTAGTACCTAACATACGTTTGATATCGTCAATACTTTCGATAGCTGAATTTTCACCTACATCAGGATCTGCACCAGCACCCATACCTTCTGTCAAACTCATACCCAATTGTACTTTATTAGGTATTGGACTTAACTCCAAAGCTTGAGCATCGGTATTACACACGATGAAATCTACCCCACTAATTCCTTGTTTATACATGTGGTTAACGGCATTACCGCCACCACCACCAACCCCAATAACCTTAATTATTGATGATTGTTCTTTTAACATTTCAAACTGTATTGACATAACTTATCCCTATTTAACTCATAATGACTTCAGTACAAACTTCACCTAAACTCAATATTCGTAATGTAATAATAACATATTTTCAACAATTTTTTTCCACAAATGTTTAAAATGTGGAAAAAAACATAAAGTGTTGAAAACTATTTTTTATCCAAGAAAGTGGCATCATCAATTTCATTGCCATCCTTCATTAATTTTTTGAACCATGTTAGCAAACCATGCTCCTTCTGTTGTTGCTCGCCGACCTCTTTCACAGACTCAACATCCTTCTTCACAACTTTAGGCGCTCTTCTGGTTTCTACTTCATCCTCGTGCGCCTGAATACCCTTCATCAACAAACCTATACTGGTAGCATATAATGGACTTTTCAATTCTTCATACAAAGCCTTTGGCAAAACTTCATTTTTTGCCAAGTATTCATTAGGAAAACCGATACGACAATCAATGCCAGTGATATATTCAACAAGTTGTACCAAATGTTTCAATTGGGCACCACCTCCAGTAATAACGATTCCACCGATCAGTTTATTTTCATAACCAGAAGATTTGATCTCATAGTACACATGCTCAATAATCTCCTCCATACGTGCTTGAATAATGTATGCAAGATTTTTTACTGAAATCTCTTTAGGTTCGCGACCTTTTAATCCGGGAACACAAATTACTTCGTTTTCCTTATTTTCATCAGCTAATGCAGATCCGAATCGTGTTTTTAACAACTCAGCTTGACTTCTCAATACAGAACAACCTTGACGAATATCTTCCGTCACGATATTCCCTCCTAAAGGAATTACAGCAGTGTGACGAATGATTCCTTCATGGAAAATCGCTACGTCTGTAGTACCTCCTCCAATATCAACTAAAACAACACCAGCATTTTTTTCGTCATCATCCAATACAGCTTCAGATGATGCCAAAGGTTCAAGAATTAATTCTGAAACCTCTAAATTTGAATTATCAATACATCTTTTAATATTTCGAATATCCGTAACACGTCCCGAAATAATATGGAAATTCGCTTCAATGCGACGTCCTGCCATACCGATCGGTTCTCGAATACCCGGCTCATTATCGATCGTAAATTCCTGCGGCAACACATGGATAATTTCTTCTCCAGGAGGCAACACTAATTTATACATATCCGAAATAAGACGTTCAATATCTTTTCTTGTAACTTCATCATCGCTATCAGTCTTGGTAAAAATACCACGATGTTGAATACTTTTGATATGTTGGCCAGCAATACCAACATTCACCACTTTGATATCAACATTTGATTGATTTTCGGCTATTTCAACCGCTTCAAGAATGCTGCTCACCGTTTTTTGAATGTTCGCGACCACACCTCGGCTTACTCCTGCCGAATCTGCTTTACCAACGCCTAAAAGTTCTATTTTATTTCCGCCACTACGTCTTCCAACTGTAACGCAAATCTTGGTTGTACCAATATCGAGTCCCACAATAATTGGGTTCTCTCTTTCGATTTCTGCTGATTTTGGATTCATAATATTCTGTATTGATGCTGTATACTATAATGTGTTATTCTTTACTTTCTTCTCCGGGTTATGCAGATCATCAAATGTCCAAACACCACGTTTTTCACAAATAATTTGACCTGCATATTTTACATTCACTTTATTGTAAGCGTCAACCCCGACTTTAGGGATTATTTCTTTATAAAATGTCTGCAACAAACTAAACTTTTGGTCTAAAGAATCGGCAGTGCCGATAACAAGCTGCTGATTTCCCACCCGAGGTACCAATTCAATATCTTTATCATTGTTAACAAATACCTGTACAACTTGATTGCTCCACAGCTCATCATTTTCGATAAACTGTGTCACTCGCAATAAATCTTTTACCAGTGTAGAGCTAATCGAATCCAAAGGATTCTTATATCCCTCTTCAATATTACCTGTTGCAATCATAACATGAGGTACATATTTCAATGTAGTTGGTACCTTCAATCCATTTAAATCGATATAATATTCCCGGCCATTCTTATTAATGACACGCATAACGACTTCCCGTTGCGCGATATTAATGGCTAGAATACCATCCATATCCAAATGAACCGTTGCCTTAGATACGTAAGGCAACTTTTTCAACGTTTTTTCAATCTTTTCTAAAGGAATATCAAGTAATGGCTTACCAATTATATTGCCATAACTTTTGCTGATAAGCGCAGAGATATCTCCTTGATCAATAAAAGCTTCTTTTCCTTCAATAAAAATATTTACCTCACGACATACTTGCAGGTTATCTTTGCGATTGACCAAGGACATCACAATGATTACAGCTATCACACCTAAAAAAAAGAGTGATAAATATAATACGCGATTCCATCGTATGTTGTGTAAATATTTAAGCATGTGCTAAAATTTCCTTCAATGGTTTTACTAATTTATCAATATCACCAGCTCCAACTGTCACCAACAATTCCAGTTTTTCACGCTGAGCAATTGCCAATACTTCCTCGGCTGTAACAACAGCTTTTTCCGGTGCCGTGATTTTACTCAACAACCAAGATGAATTTACACCTTCGATAGGTAATTCACGAGCAGGATAGATTTCCATAAGTAGTACACGATCTGCCATAGAAAGCACTTCTGCAAATCCTTCTATAAAATCACGGGTTCTCGTAAAGAGATGTGGCTGAAATACAACTGTCAACTTCTTATTCGGATATAGCTTACGCATCGAGCTCAAAAATGCACGCAACTCTTCCGGATGATGTGCATAATCATCTACATAAATAGCAGACTGACTTCTTACGATATATTCAAAACGTCTTTTAACACCTCTAAAATTCGTTAGTGCAACTTTTATTTTATCATCTGCAATACCCAAAATACGGGCAACAGTTATTGCCGCTACAGCATTTTCAACATTATGCGTGCCCGGTATTCCCAAATGAATATCTTCAATCTTTACATCTCCTGAAATGTAATCAAAATAAAATTCTCCATCTTTAACATGTACATTAGAAGCATAAACATCTGCAACATCATGTCCAGAATACGAGATTTGACTTTCAAAAGGTAAACCCTTCTTAACAATACGCGTACCACCTTCAACAACTCGATCCAAATACATTTGAAAAGTCGTCAAAAGTTGGCTTGCATCACCATAAATATCCAAATGATCAGCATCAGCTGAAGTCACAATAGCTATATTAGGATGTAAGGTTAAGAATGAGCGATCATATTCATCCGCTTCTACGACGACCACATCATTATTACCATACAAAACATTTGTATCGTAATTGGAACTGATACCGCCTAGAAAAGCAGAGCAGTCAAAACCACTATCCTTTAATATGTGGGCCACCATGGTAGAAGTTGTCGTTTTACCATGTGTACCCGCCACACCAATTGTAAAACGACTTTCACTAATGATGCCTAAAACTTCAGATCTCTTATGTAGCGTATGCCCTACTTCTTCCAGATGATGTTTAATTTTAGAGTCTTTAGGAATAGCAGGAGTAAAAATGATTAATGTTTCTTCATTAGAAATATTAAATATCGGATCTATCGTATTGACATCATCAACATACGAAATTTCAATTCCTTCGGACACTAATGTTTTAGTCAATTCCGTTTCCGTACGATCATATCCCTTCACTACGCATCCTAAGTGAGCAAAATAACGAGCAAGTCCACTCATTCCAATTCCACCTATCCCAATAAGATATACTTGTTTGATTGCGTCAATTTTCATTATTTCTACCTTTTATTTGCCAATTTTATAACTTCTTTTGCAATGACTATGTCCGCATCAAGAAGCGCTAATTTCTTTATATTTTGAGCCAAAGCTTTCGATTCAGATTCATTATCGAGCAAAGCAATAGCTGTGTCAAATAATGTTGCTTTTGCCTCATTATCCTTAACTAATATCGCCGCATGTTTATTCACCAAAGCCATCGCATTTTTTGTTTGATGATCTTCTGCGACATTGGGCGAAGGAACCAATATTACCGGCTTACCAACCACACATAGTTCTGAGATGGTTCCAGCACCTGCACGGCCAATAATCATATCAGCCGCTGCATAAGCGTAATCCATACGTTGCAAGAAAGCAAGCATATGAATACGACCAGAAAGTTTATCTTTCAATTCTTGACTTAATTGATCGAAATAGTAACTTCCACACTGCCATATCACTTGTATATCTGCATCATCAAACTTCTCTAGAGAAGCCATTACACTTTCATTCAAAGTACGTGCTCCCAGACTGCCACCCGTGACTAAAATTGTCTTTTTATCAGCATCTAATCCAAAAAAGGACAATGCTTCTTCACGCTTACCTTCAATCTCAATAGAAGCTCGGCGAATCGGATTACCCGTTAACAATAATCTCTCTGCTGGAAAAAATTGTTCCATACCTTCATAAGCAACACAAATCTTAGCTGCCTTATTTCCTAAGCGCTTATTGGTAACTCCCGCATAAGAATTTTGTTCTTGTACGAGTGTTGGTATATGCAATCGATTTGCTACCATCAATAAGGGGCCAGAAGCAAAACCACCAACACCAACAGCTACATCAGGTTTAAACTCACGGACAATTGTACGTGCTTTGTTCATGCTTTTAAACAGCTTGAACGGTAAAAATATATTTTTCCAAAACTGTTGTCTATTGATCCCTTGAATATCTAATCCCACGATTTTATAACCTGCTGCTGGAACTTTCTCCATTTCCATACGGCCGTTAGCTCCAACAAAAAGAATTTCATTTTGCGGATCCAATGCTTTTAGTGCATTAGCAATTGCTACTGCCGGAAAAATATGTCCGCCAGTACCACCACCACTTATGATCACACGTATAGCCATTCTTTATATCTTTTATACCGGAATCGTACCAACGACCACTCTTTTTTCCTTTGGTCGTTCATCCAATTCCTGTTTACCTTTTAACTCTTCAATATTTCTACTTACACTTAAGATAATTCCTAATGCAATACTGGTAAATAGAATTGATGTTCCTCCCATACTCACTAAGGGAAGCGGAACACCGGTCACCGGACCCAAACCTACTGCTACTGCCATATTCGCAAATGCTTGAATAGTCAAACTAAAGCCTAGCCCTGCGGCCAAAAAAGCACCAAATGCTTTAGGGCTTAATGTCACAATACGAATACATCTATACATCAAAGCGAGATATAGAAAAATTAAGACGACACCGCCTATTGTTCCATATTCTTCAATGATGATGGCAAATATAAAATCCGAATAAGGGTGTGGCAATACATTTCTCTGAATACTATTACCTGGTCCTTTACCAAAAACACCTCCCGTCGCTATTGCAATCTTCGCATTATTAGCCTGATAGTTTTTATCATCCTGAAATGAAACAGGCATACCTTCCTGTTTATCTTTTTCAACCCCGATAAAAGACTTGACACGACTATAATACGTTGCTCGTCTTGGACCGATCGAAACAACAATTATTCCGAGCAATACCACGCCGGCAGATACAATAGCAATCTGCTTAAAACTAATACGTCCAATTAAGAGCAGTAATACACATACCCCAAACAGCATAATTGCTGTAGACATATTCGCCCAAGCAATTAAAACAAAGACACCACAAACAGCACCCATGATCGGAATAAATGATTTCTTGACATCTTTTATCTCCTCTTGCTTCCTAGACAACATACGAGCTAAGAACGTAATCAATGCCAACTTTGCCAAATCGGAAGTTTGAAACGTCTGATTAATCACAGGGATCGTAACCCAACGACTTGCATCATTCACCTTACTTCCAAAAATCAATGTATATAAAAGCAATGGAACCGTTATCGCCATCAACAATTTGGAAATACCTGCATAATAACGGTAATCCAGTTTATGCGATAAATACATCAACACAAAACCAACAGCAATCAAAGAGAAGTGCTTGAACAGATATAATTCTGTTCCCTTACCTTCTTTATATGCCAACGTTCCTACAGAACTGTAGACCGCTAACAAAGACCAGCCCGAAAGCAGGATTACAATAATCCATATCCAACGGTCGCCCTTTAATTTAGAAAGTAGATGCTCTACCATATTTAATTACTTTAGATTTATAAAACCTATATCCACTACAACTCCATCACTGCGGCTTTAAATTTATCACCGCGATCTTCGTAATTTTTAAACCAGTCAAAACTTGCACACGCTGGCGACAACAATACCGTATCTCCTTTTTGAGCCAAATGAGATGCTAATTGCACCGCATCTTTCATAGAAGAACTGTTTACGATCAATTCCGTATCATCTTCAAATGCGGCGTGAATAGCCGTATTATCTTTGCCGATACAAACAATAGCACGTACTTTATTTTTAACTAAATCGCGCAACATTTCATAATCATTACCCTTATCCACGCCACCTAACATCAAAACGATAGGTGTGGATACACTTTCCAAAGCATACCAAACCGAGTTAACATTGGTTGCTTTTGAATCATTAATATAATTAACGCCACCTATACAAGCTACTTGCTCCAAACGATGTGCAATATTAACATATGAGCTCATACTTTCCTTCATAGCTTGATTTCTCAACTCTTGAACCTTAGCAATAAGGCCAGAAGCCATATTGTTGTACACATTGTGTTTCCCTGTCAAAGACAACTCTTCCGTTCTCATAGTAAATGTATCGCTATTAGGTATGTTAATTATAATATCTTTAATTGAAGTCAAATATGCTCCAAATTCTACTTTTTGTTCCTGTGTAAAAGGCAAATGCATTGCTGCAGTATGATGTCTTTTTAAACCTGCTGCTGTTTGTGGATCATCCAGACAATAAATGAAGTAATCGTCTTTTGTCTGATTTTGAATCATTCGAAACTTAGAATCCACGTAATTCTCCACCTTATAATCATAACGATCCAGATGATCAGCGGTAATATTCAAAATAACAGCGATGTCTGCTCTAAATTGGTACATATCATCCAGCATAAAGCTCGAAATTTCCAATACATAAACATCAAATTGCTCACATGCTACTTGCAGCGCAAAGCTTTTACCGATATTTCCAGCTAATCCTACATGTTTACCTGCATGCTTCAGCATCTCATAGGTCAACATGGTAGTGGTCGATTTCCCATTTGATCCCGTAATACAGATCAATTTAGCGTCGGTATATTGTGCAGCAAATTCTATTTCTGCAATAACAGGAATATGTTTAGCTTTCAACGCAATGACTAAAGGAGCATGTTCCGGAATACCGGGACTTTTCACAACAAGATCCGCCAATAAAATACGTTCCTCGGTATGAGTGCCCTCCTCATAAGCAATCTGCTCTTCATCCAGCTGCACTTTATAGTGCGATGCAATCATTCCCATATCAGAAACAAAAACATCAAAACCTTTCTGTTTTGCCAGTATAGCAGTACCTACACCACTCTCACCTGCTCCAAGAACGATTAGTTTTCCCGACTGTGGATAATATGTTGATGAAATGTTCGCCATACTGTTATCTAATTTTTAATGTTACGATGGTCAAAATGGCCAAAATAATTCCAACAATCACAAACCGGGTTACAATCTTAGCTTCATGATAACCTTTCTTTTGAAAATGATGATGCAAAGGAGACATTAAGAAAATACGTCTTCCTTCACCATATTTTTTCTTTGTGTATTTAAAATAAGAAACCTGCAAAATAACAGAAACCAGTTCCAATAAGAAAACACCGCACAATATCGGGATCAGCAGTTCTTTACGGATCAAAATTGCAAAAGCGGCAATAATACCACCAATAGCCAAACTTCCCGTATCTCCCATAAATACTTGAGCAGGATAAGTATTGTACCATAAAAAGCCAACGCATGCCCCAACAAAAGCACCTGCAAAAATCACAAGCTCTCCCGAATTAGGAATATACATGATATTCAGGTAGTCTGAAAAAATAACGTTACCGGATACATAAGCTAAAATGGCTAGTGTAACACCAATAATTGCAGAAGTACCCGTTGCTAAACCATCAATACCATCTGTTATATTTGCACCATTAGATACCGCTGTCACAATAAATACAACAACGACCAAGAATACAATAAACGTTAAAACATTACTATTAAGTCCAAATACCTTAAACACTTTAGCATAGTCAAATTCGTTATTCTTATAAAAAGGAATATTTGTTTTCGATGATTTCACATTCTCTGCATAAGTCTTCTCACCGGTACTCTGATTGATCACAACCTCAACAGGTTTAGTCGAAGTAGGTGACGCAACATTTTGACGTACGACAATTTCTGGATGAAAATACATTGTACATGCAATGAAAATACCTAAACCAGTTTGACCGATTACCTTAAAACGGCCAGCGAGACCTTCCTTATTATGGCGAAATACTTTAATATAATCATCCAAAAATCCTACAGCTCCCATCCAAAGTGTAGAAACGATCATAATGATGACATAAATATTCGTCAGCTTCGCAAACAATAAAGTCGGAATTAGAATACCTGCGATAATAATCAAACCACCCATAGTTGGTGTACCTTGTTTCTTTTTCTCCCCCTCTAATCCTAAATCACGGATGGTCTCTCCCACTTGCTTATTCTGAAGTACCTGAATCAGTTTTCCTCCAAACACAGTCGTGATGATCAATGATGCAATCACCGCCATCGATGTTCTGAAAGAAATATACTGAAACAGTCCAGCTCCTGGAATGTGCACGTATTCGTTTAACCATGTGAATAAATGGTACAACATATTCTTATTCTTCGTTAAATGTTAATTCTAAAATTTCTTTATCATCAAAATGATGGCGTACACCATTCACCTCTTGATACTTTTCATGTCCTTTTCCAGCTACCACAATAATATCACCTGGCTTAGCCAATTGATATGCTACTCGGATAGCCTCTTTACGATCGGCAATAGACAAAACTTTACTCTTTTGCTCAGGAGCAACCCCCGCTTCCATCTCTTTGATAATAACAAGCGGATCTTCCGTTCTCGGGTTATCTGATGTTATAATCAGGCGATCACTATAACGTAATGCCGACTGTGACATCTCGGGTCTTTTTGTTTTATCACGATCACCACCACATCCCAGTACCGTAATAATCTGCTGACTCTCATTGCGTAATTTTTCAATGGTCTGCAATACATTCTCAACAGCATCAGGCGTATGTGCATAATCAACAATTCCAAAGACACCATTCGGTGCTTTCATGGTTTCAAAGCGTCCTTCTGCACCAGTCAAGACACTCATTGCAGTCAATACACGAACAGTTTCTTGCTCCAGCAGAATAGCAGCTCCATAAACTGCCAGTAAATTATAAGCATTAAAGCCTCCAACCAATTTCACCCAAACATCATGACCATCGATGTTCATCAACATACCATCGAAATGACTTTCCACAATTCTAGCGCTAAAATCAGCACCAGAATGCAAACCATATGTCTTTTTATAAGCAAATGTGTTTTGCAACATCACCTGTCCATTACGATCATCTTCATTCGTCAGTGCAAAAGCTGCTGTATCTAAATCATCAAAAAACTTTTTCTTTGCCTTAATGTAACTACTGAAAGTTTTATGAAAATCCAGATGATCATGCGTAATGTTCGTAAAAATAGCGCCTGTAAATTTCAAACCTGCAATCCGTTGTTGCACTACTGCATGCGAACTTACCTCCATAAAACAGTAATCACATCCCTCTTCAACCATTTCACTCAATAAGTGATTTAATTGAATAGGATCAGGAGTTGTATGTGTTGCAGGTATAATACGATCACCGATCTGATTCTGTACAGTTGACAAAAGCCCAACATGATAACCCAGTTCTGAAAACAGCTGAAACAACAACGTCGCAACAGTTGTTTTACCATTCGTTCCCGTCACGCCAACCAATTTCAATTTCTTTGACGGATTATCATAAAAGTTAGATGCAACAATACCCAAAGCTAATGCTGAATCAGCTACAACAATATAAACAACAGAATCCAACGTCTCTGTCGGCAACTCTTCTACGATCACTGCTCTTGCTCCAAATGCAATTGCTTTTTCAATAAATAAATGCCCATCAGTATGTACACCTCTAACGGCAATAAACAAACTTCCGAACACGACCTGACGCGAATCAAAGCAAAGCGATACTACCTCAACATCTAGTTGACCGACTACCTCCTGTACAGGAATAGCATGTAATATTGATTTTAAATTCTTCATTCTACTTCAGTTCTATTGTTACACCTGTACCAATTGGTAATTTCTGACTTGCAATCAAAGATTGCTTAATCACTTTTCCTTTTCCAATCACGCTTGTTTTAAATCCAGAATTCTCCAGAGCAAACAAAGCATCAATCAACCCCATTCCCATAACATTTGGCACTACACCCTCTTTTATTTGATACTCCACAAAAGGAACTCCAAGCGTTGAACTTGTTGAATCATTCTGTGCAATTGAATTCCAATTCACAATTTTTAAACCTAACTGCTCGTACACCTTCTGAGTCGCTTCGCGCGATCCCTTCAATGTTAAAGCCTTCGTATTCAAGGCCGACGTATTTAGTTTTTTTCTATTAAAAGCACTGTGCATATCCAAATCATTTGCATACACCATATCAGCTAGCTCTTTAAAAACCGGTCCCGCTGTTGACGCACCATAATATCCGTTTCTCGGATTTCGAATCACCACGATGATCGAATACTTTGGATCTTCAGCAGGAAAATATCCTGCAAAAGAAGATTGATATTTACGATTACGATATCCCATCGCACCGTCTGCCATTTGAGCCGTTCCTGTTTTACCACCGGAGCTATACAATGGGTTTCTCAAGGTTTTCCCTGTTCCATCTTTCATCGTTCCTTCCAGCATTCCCCTGATTTGTCCCAAGGCTTTATCAGAAGCAATCTTTTCATTAATAACCCTTGCTTCAAATTTTTCAACCGTATTACCTAGGTGTCTGATTTCTTTTACAAAAAGCGGAGAAATCATTCTTCCATTATTCGCTACGGCATTATACAATGTCAACATCTGTAATGGTGTCACTTTTAACTCGTAGCCATAAGCCATTTGTACAAGTGACAGACCACTCCAACTCTTACTTTTTGGAGTTTTTATCAAGGGAGCTCCTTCTCCCGTTATTTGTAATTTTAATTTCTGATCTAATCCAAAAGAATGCAGCTTAGCTGAAAATTTCCCTGGATTATCTTTATAATGCTCATAAATCAATTTCGTAATACCTACGTTTGACGATTGTTCAAAAGCTTCCTGCGCACTCATTATTGATTTTTTAGGCGCATGTGAATCTTTAATCGTGTGACGGTAGATCGGCCAGTTTCCGTTTCCAACATTCACATGAGTACTCGAATCGATCAACCCATCATCAATAGCAGCCAGATAAGATGCTAGTTTAAATGTAGATCCTGGTTCAGCACTCTGTGCAATCGCAATATTCATTTTTTCACGGTAGACACCATCTTTGTCTTTCGTAAAATTTGCAACAGCGCGAACTTCCCCCGTTTTAACCTCCATCATCACAACACAACCTTCATCAGCATTACTTGCTATCATCTGCTTCTCCAAGGCCCTTTGTGCCATATCCTGCATATTGATATCAATGGTTGAGATAATATCAGCCCCATCTACAGGAGCCACTTCAATATCACGGTTAACTGGAATCCACACACCACCTGCAATTCTTTGCATCAGGCGTTTTCCACTTTTTCCGTCAATATATTCACCATAGGCTCCTTCAAGTCCAACATGAATATTTTCTTTGACATTTTTATAACCAATTGTCCGCGCAGCCAAATTAACAAACGGAAGAATACGCTTATTCTGACGCTCTGTAATCAAACCACCAGGATAACGTTCTTTACCAACACGAACAGCTTTAAGCAACGGAAAATTCCTAATAACTTTCAGGTCTTGATGCGAAACAGCTCGCTTAATCAAGACATAACGTTGCTTTTTATTTCTTGCCTGTTTTAATAATGTCAAATACTGTCTAGAAGATTTATCCTTAAAAAATCCCGACAGTTTAATCGCCAAAGAATCAACTTTCAGATTGAAATAATCGTTTTCCTCTTCCGGAATAGCCATAGCATCAAAGCGCAATTCGTATTCAGGTACAGATGTCGCCAATAAGCTTCCATCATTAGAGTAGATATTTCCACGAGCAGCCTCTACCTCACGCTCCTGAATGGATAAACTATCTGACAACTCCCGCCATTTATCACCGTCAATATACTGTAAATGAAAAAGCTTCGTAAACACAGCAATCGCCACAAGGACGATTAAACCGAATGCGATATAAACACGAAATAGAATGGTAGTTCTGATATTCATAAACGTCTCCTACTTCTTTTTTTCTTTTACAATTTCAATCTTGATCGGTGGCTCTACCCGCTCTTTCAAACCTAAAGAATCCACACGTTTCGCAATTTCAGTTTGAGTGGACATTTTCATGAGTTCTGCTGAAAGTGATTTATGATCCCAGCTTAACTCCTTAACTTCCTTCCCCAGCTTATCGATATTACGAATCGTACGCTCCGCAAAATGCCTATTTGTAATATAAAGCAACATGAGCAGCGTTACAAACCCAATAAATGGCAGATAATTGACGATGGAATATATAGACAAATTACCAGCAGTAAGTAGCGTCCGCAGAAACTTCTGGGTTTCCTCGGCTTTTTCCTCAACTGCTTCCTGTAGTTCCTCTTGAAGCTCCTCGCTTAATCCCTGCTGTTTTATTGTATTCTTGCCCATCTCGACACTTTATTAAAGCATTAAGCTATCTCCAACTTTTCAGCAATACGCAGTTTCGCACTACGCGATCTATTATTTTCAACCAGTTCTGTATCATTAGCCGTAATTGCTTTACGACTGATAACATGAAATGGTTTTATTTCATTCCCAAAAAAGTCCTTCTCTACATCACCTCTAAACTTGCCCTTAGCCATAAAATTCTTAACCAAGCGATCTTCTAAAGAATGATAAGACATGACCACAAGACGTCCTTCTGATTTTAAAACATCGACCGTCTGTAATAAAAACTCCTGCAGAGCTTCTAACTCCTTATTAACTTCAATACGCAAAGCCTGAAAAACCTGCGCATGATATTTATGCTCTTTGCCTCTAGGCACTAACTTCTTGATCGCTTCCTTTAATTCCGCAACCGTATTAATAGGAGCAGTCAAACGAGCTGTCACGATTGTCTTTGCCAATGTTTTTGCATTAACGATCTCCCCGTACATTCCAAAAATACGATGAAGATCTTCCTCAGCGTAAGTCGCTAATACCGTACGAGCGTCAACATCAGAAATCTGATCCATACGCATATCCAGATCTGCATCAAAACGAATAGAGAAGCCACGGTCAGCGGCATCAAACTGATGAGACGAAACTCCCAAATCAGCTAAAATACCATCCACCTGCTTCACCCCGTTCAAACGAAGATTGTTTTTTAAGAAACGAAAATTTTGATGGATCAAGGTAAATCTAGCATCATCAATTACATTATTTAATGCATCCGGATCCTGATCAAAAGCAAATAACCTGCCCTCAGGTCCCAAGTGTTTCAAAATTTCTCTTGAGTGCCCTCCGCCACCAAAAGTAACATCTACATAAATACCATTTGGCTTAATCGCCAAAGCATCCATGCACTCTTTTAACATTACTGGTACGTGATAAACATTATCCATTCGCTAATCCTCCTAAATCAAAACCTCCCATAACCTGCTCGGCCAAAGCTGAAAAATCCTCTCCAAGATCTCCATTCATAAACTCTTCATATCCGTCTTTGGACCAAACTTCAATTTTATTAACCTGGCAAGCCAAAACAACTTCACCTGTGATACCTGAATAATCTAGCAAACCCTTTGGCAACAAAACACGACCAGCAGCATCCAAACTTAGCTCTGTTGCACCACGTGTAAAATTTCGGATAAACATCCTATTTTTTTCAACGTACTGATTCAACTGAGCTAACCGAGCTGTAATCGCATTCCACTCCTCGCGCGTATAGATCACCAAATGTTTTTCAAATCCACGATTGATCACAAGTCCCTCACGCTCAACATCAGGCAATTGCCTTTTGAGCGCAGCGGGCAACACCATTCTTCCTTTGGTGTCCAACTTGCATTCATATTCGCCAATTAAAAAACTCATTTTGTACACATTGGTTTCAAATTCAATGTAAAAGTATACACTTTCACCCACTTTTACCCACTTTTACCCACAAAAAAGTTTTCCACATAGCCCGACCGCTACATTTAATTGAAAATTACTTGAGGAAAAAGCAGCCAAAAAGCTAAATATCAGCGCATAAATACAGTTTTTATACCGTTTTAAAAAACGGTATAACACGAAAAAAAAGACCTCAAAAATCACTTTTATTTTCGTCAAACTGGACTGAAACTACGTCAAAAAACATATTTTTTACAAAAAATGACTCAAAAATGGGAGAATGTGGGATAACAAAACAGTTAAATAAAAACATTAAAATTCATCCTTAAAATACAACGAGTAGTTTCAAAATTCACCAATTCTAAGAATGAAAAATTTAATTTTCCATGGAAATAATATCAGCTTGCAAAAGTGTAATGGAGTTTCTTTCAAAAAACAAAATTGCCATTCGTTATTCTCCCTAAAAACAGATAATTTTGTGGTAAAATTAAAATTTAGCGTATGCATAGAACAAACACGTGCGGAGAATTAACAATAGCTGACTTAGGTAAAACAGTAACACTTAGCGGTTGGGTTCAAAAATCTCGCGATTTAGGCGGAATGACTTTCATAGATGTAAGAGATCGCTATGGCATTACACAATTAACTTTTAATTCGGATGACGACGATTCTTTACGCGCTAGCGCACGTGAACTAGGCCGTGAATATGTGATTAAAGTAACTGGAACAGTTATCGAACGTTCGAGTAAAAATCTAAAAATTCCAACTGGAGAAATTGAGATTAAAGTTTCTTCTTTAGAAATATTAAATTCGGCAAAAACACCACCATTTACCATCGAGGATGAAACCGACGGCGGAGAAGATATCAGAATGAAATTCAGATACTTAGATCTACGTCGTAACCCAGTTCGTGAAAACTTAATTTTACGTCACAAAACAGCTCAGGAAGTTCGTCGTTTTCTTGACGAGCAAAACTTTTTAGAAGTTGAAACCCCTGTATTGATCAAATCAACACCGGAAGGTGCTCGTGATTTTGTTGTTCCTTCTCGTATGAATGCAGGAGAATTCTATGCCTTACCACAATCGCCACAAACATTCAAGCAATTATTGATGGTATCTGGTTTCGACCGTTATTTTCAAATTGTAAAATGTTTCCGCGACGAGGATCTACGTGCAGACCGTCAACCTGAATTTACACAGATTGACTGCGAAATGTCATTCGTAGAGCAAGAAGATGTTTTAAATATATTTGAAGGTTTAGCAAAGCATATTTTCAAAAAAATCAAGAATATTGATTTGGGAGAAGTACCCCGTATGACGTACGCCGATGCGATGCGTTTATACGGTTCTGATAAACCAGATATCCGATTCGGCATGCAATTCGTAGAATTAAATGAAGTTGCAAAAGACAAAGGCTTCCCTGTGTTTGATGCAGCTGAATTAGTAGTTGGTATTAACGCAGAAAATTGTGCATACTATACTCGTAAACAGCTCGATGCATTGACCGATTTTGTAAAACGTCCTCAAGTCGGTGCAACAGGTCTTGTATATTCGCGCTACAATGAAGACGGTACAGTAAAATCTTCCGTTGACAAGTTTTATACACCTGAACAATTACTAGAATTTGCAAAATTATTTAATGCTAAACCAGGTGACTTATTCCTAATCATGGCCGGTCCAAAGGATAAAGTACGTAAACAACTAAATGAACTTCGTCTTGAAGTGGCCAATCAATTGGGTCTTCGTGATAAAAACAAATTTGCACCACTTTGGGTACTTGATTTTCCGCTATTAGAGTGGGATGAAGAATCTGAACGTTACCATGCGATGCACCATCCTTTTACTTCTCCAAAACCGGAGGATATTGCATTATTGGATACTAATCCTGGTGAAGTTAGAGCAAATGCGTACGATTTTGTACTCAACGGTACTGAAGTAGGTGGTGGTTCGATTCGTATCCACGATCGTGAATTGCAATCTTTGATGTTCAAACATTTAGGGTTCACACCCGAAGAGGCACAAAAACAATTTGGTTTCTTAATGGAAGCATTTACTTACGGTGCTCCTCCACATGGTGGATTAGCATTTGGATTTGATCGTTTAGTCGCATTATTAGCCGGAATAGACTCTATCCGTGACGTCATTGCTTTCCCTAAAAACAATTCAGGAAGAGATGTGATGATCGATGCCCCTTCAACTATCCATCAGGATCAATTGAACGAATTGAGCTTAAATTTGAATTTAAAAGTTAAATAATTTGATCGCATCATGCGATAAATAATTTATAAGCGTTATCTTTAAAAGTTGGTAATTTATTACCAACTTTTTTTGTAAAATTAAAAGAATTAGATGTCAGTAAGCTCTGCAGATAAATTTTTAAAAGAAAGTGCGACAAAATCTTTCGACAGTAAACATCGCGATATTATTAACTATAATATCGACAAGTATACTATTGCTTTCGAAAAAGGGAAGAGTAAATTTGTAAATCTGGAGAACTCCCGTTTAGAAGCCAATCTAACAAAATGGAGAGCTATTGAAAATTTAGATAAATATCTACTCGAATTTGAAAGCAAATTTATAGCACGAGGAGGTAAAGTAATCTGGGCCAATAACGCAGAAGAAGCGCGTCTGGAAATCTGGAAGATCATGGAACGAAATAATGCAAAAAGTGTTATCAAATCCAAATCCATGGCTTCTGAAGAGATTGAGCTCAATCATTTTCTAGAAAATAAAGGAATAGAGGCATTAGAAAGTGATCTCGGTGAATTTATAATTCAATTATTGGATCAGAAACCTTACCACATCGTTACACCGGCGATGCATTTAAGTCTTGCAGACATAGCGCAATTATTCAACGAAAGATTTGGCACTCCGCTCGAAGCAACAGCTGAAGAATTGACCATGAAAGCACGTGAACTTTTACGTGAAAAATATAAAACTGCTGATATCGGCATTTCCGGAGCAAACTTTTTAATAGCAGACACCGGTAGTATTGCCATTACAGAAAATGAAGGAAATGCCCGTTTAACAACAGCTTTCCCAAAAATTCACATTGCTATTGTAGGTATTGAAAAAATATTACCATCGATCAATGACCTTGATTTATTCTGGCCTTTGCTTGCCACTCATGGAACAGGTCAAAATTTAACAGTTTATAACACACTACTGAGCGGTCCAAGACAAGCTTATGAATCTGATGGACCAGAAGAGATGTATGTCGTTTTATTGGATAATGGACGAACCAATCTATTAGCACAAAAAGAGCAGCGTCAGGGCCTTTATTGTATCCGATGCGGAGCATGTCTGAATGTATGCCCTATCTATCAAAATATTGGTGGACACACTTATGAAACGACTTATCAAGGTCCAATCGGTTCATTGATATCTCCACACCTTAGTGGAATGAAAGAGTTTAAACACTTAAGCTACGCTTCATCGCTTTGCGGTAAATGTACAGAAGTATGTCCGGTTGGTATCGATATTCAACGTATGCTATTGCTAAACCGTAGAGATTCCGTAGCGGAAGATCTATCACCAGCAATCGAGAAAAAAGCATGGAAAGGATTTACTTACTTAATACAAAGGAGAAAGCTGATCGATTTATTCGGTGGCAAGGTCAAGAACTTCTTTATTAGTAAATTTTTCAAAAAAACATGGGGAAATAATCGACAATTACCAAAAATCGCAGATAAATCATTTTCCAAACAGTGGAAAGAGCAACAAAAAAATAAAGATTAACAAGATTGTAGCAATTGATTTGAGATCAATTGCTATTTTTTTCCCTAGCTTAGCTCCATCAATAAAAACCTAATTTATTTATGGATTTACAAACAAAAAGAACTTACATTCCCTGGATTGATTTTTTAAGAATTTTCGCTTGCTTTTTAGTCGTACTCTGTCATAGCTGCGATGCATTTGTCGCTTCTTTTGATAATAGCTTTTCTTTTCATACAGCAGTATTCATAGGAAGTCTTGTACGACCATGCGTTCCTTTATTTGCCATGATGTCCGGTATTTTACTATTTCCGATTAAGACCGACCTCGCTACATTTTATAAAAAACGTATCGGGCGCATCATTATTCCATTATTATTTTGGTCCATTGCACTTCCGATAGCATTTGCATTATACGCCTATTTTATTCAAAAAAGTCCAAATGGGTTGATTTCAATTGAAAAATACACTGTAGAAGGAACTATTACGAAAATAATTACCTCAATTTTTAATTTCAATTACGATACAACACCCCTTTGGTACATTTACATGCTCATTGGCATTTATTTAATCATACCCATATTTGGTTCATGGTTAGATCGCGCTTCGAAAAAAGACATACAGATCTTTTTAGGGTTTTGGATTGTAACTTTAGTTTTGCCCTACATTAAAATGGCTGCTCCACTATTAGGTTACAACGGCAACTATGGCAATACGGGTATCTGGGGAGTCTGTACCTGGAATGAGTTTGGAACTTTTTATTATTTTTCCGGTTTTATCGGCTACATCATTCTCGCCTATTATTTAGTAAAATTCCCTTTAAATTGGTCTTGGAACAAAACATTATCAATCGCTATTCCGCTCTTTTTAATCGGATTTGTTATTACTTTTTCAGGTTTCCTAATTACACAAAAATATTTTCCTGCCAACTATGCTAATTTAGAAATTGTATGGTATTTCTGCTCCATAAATGTCGCGATGATGACTTTTTCGGTGTTTATTATTTTCCAAAGATTAAAAATCCGTGAATCAAAAGCACTTAAAGATTGGTCTCTTGCTACATTCGGTATATTCCTTTGTCACTTTATAATAGTACAGGGCATTTCAGACTTGTTTTTCAAAATTCCATATCTACCTACGGCTCTAAAAATAATTCTCATCGCTATTATTAGTTTTGTCTTAAGTTACCTAGTGACTAAGCTATTTGACACCAATTCTGTAACTAGAAGATTTGTTAAATAATGGAAAAGGGGCAGTCCAAACTGGACTGCCCCCAAAATATTAGACAAATTTAGTTAATTAGATTTGTAATAATGAGCTCGATATTCTGTCGGGCTCATTCCATTTAAATTTAGTTTTATCCGTTGATTATTGTAATAGGAGATATAATCTTCTATTTCGCTTTTTAACTTCTCTGTTGATTCGTATTGTTTTAGATAAAACAGTTCTGATTTTAAAATTCCGAAGAAATTTTCAATTACGGCATTATCAAGGCAATTTCCTTTTCTGGACATGCTTTGAGTGATTCCGTTTTCTTTGAGCCACTGTTGATATTTAGGCATTTGGTATTGCCAGCCCTGATCTGAATGTAAAAGCAGTTGTGATGCCCCCCTTGCTTTGGGCAGTGCCTTTTTGAGCATATCCATTACCCTTTAAAGACCGGCCTGTCAGTAATTTCATAACTTATAACTTCCTGATTGAACAGATCAATTATTGGGGAGAGATACAGCTTTTTTTCCTTGACTTTGAACTCAGTAATATCAGTGGCCCATTTTTGCAAAGGCCCCTCAGCCTGGAATTTCCTGTTGAGGATATTGGGGGCGATCTTGCCCAGTTCACCCCGGTATGACCTGTATTTCTTTATCCTGATCAGACTCTTCAAACCCATTTCCCTCATTAATCTAAGAATGGTCTTATGATTGATATCCACTCCATCCCGTTTGAGCTGCAGGGTAATGCGGCGATAGCCAAAGCGGCCCTTATGTACATGGTAAACTTTGTTGATTTGCGCTTTGACCTGTTCGTATTTATCTGCTTGTCCCTCCTTCTTGGAATGATAATAGAAAGTACTTATTGCCATTTTAACGCAACTCAGCAGGATATCAAGATCAAATTGATGCCTTAGCTCCATTATGGCTTTCGCTTGTTTTCGGCTTGAGCTAAGGCGCTGAGCTTTTTTAGCAAGGCATTTTCTGCACGTAAATACTCATTCTCCTGCAAAAGTTCCTCTTCACGCGTGAGCGCTTTATTCGTTTTTCTAACTTTTCGCTTGATCTGCGGATTTGCTTTCTTTGTCATCAGGGGTCTTCCTTTTGGCCGTGCCTCCAATCCTTCTGGACCGAACTTGTCCAGCCTTTTCTGCCATTCAATGATATGGGCATCCGAGGAAAGGTCAAAGCGTACACGGGCTTCTTTCAAAGATAAACTTTCTTCTTGGATTGCGATAAGGACAGAAAGCTTAAAAGAAGCACTAAAGTGTCTTTTCCCTTTCCTGGGAAGTAGACCCGATTCCCCCTGATACTTATATATTTTGTACCACGTCTCAAACAAAGAATACGTAATCCCGAATTCTTCTCCCAAAGACTTTGCAGAACGATAATGCTCATCCATTTGTCTAACACAGCTCAACTTAAATTCAAAACTGTGCTTGTTTTTCTTATTCATAAAAATGCCCCCAGAAAGTGTCTAACTTTTTGGGGGCACTGCAAACTCGAACAGCCCCTTTTTTTTCTAATGCTGCATTCCTCACTTGCGCAGGCGCCCACTTTCCACTTCATTCCCCTTAGTAATATTAGTCCTAAAAACTGTTCAATCTTATTGGTAACGTGTAACTAACTTTCTGTGGTATTCCTTTCAAAGTCCCAGGCTTCCATTTGCCCAATGTTTGTACTACTTTAATAGCAGCTCTGCTCGTATTATACCCTAAATCTTTTTTTACACGAATATTCTTAATATTTCCCAATTCATCGACAAAAAAATTTACATTTATAATTCCACTTACCTTATGCTGTTTAGCTTCATCTGGGTACACAAAATTATTACTGACATATTCCATTAGTGCCTCCACTCCACCTGGGTACTCCGGAGCTTCAGAAATAGTACTATTTGTATAAGCCACTACTTTTCCGTCTGGCCAAAAACATTTGCCTTCAATTACTAATCCATTTGTATAATTTTCTTCAAACCTATACTTTCCACTGACTCCCTTCCACAGTCCCTCTCTTTTATTCTTGCTTAAAGTTCCCTCTTCGTAACTTAGAGAATCTTCCGAGACAAGACCAGTTACCAGATCAACCCGAACAAAACCATCACCATTCTTTAGTAAACGTACCTGAAGGCTGTCATAATAGGCAAGATACTCAATAGGTTTAACGGGGAAAGAAGTAATTGCTTTCACGTTCAGATTAAGCATCATTTTTAAAGATTTATTGGGATAAAAATAATACGCCGTATCAATCAACGATCCAGACTTATTATATTTCTCAAAAGAGGCAAGGTTTTTATTAGAATAAAATCGTTGCAATTCTCCCATATATTTAAGAGGAGGTTTGTCCACTGAAGAGTAACCCAATGTCTTCGCTGAATTGTCCGCAGAATAATACTCTTCTATTCTATAGATTTTAGTATTATTGATAATCGTATCCAAAAATACATTCCTGTAATAATAAGATCCTTCTATTTTATCTAGAGGAGTATCATCTTTTTGCAAATAACTCGTGACAACATCTTGAGCAACAGCACATGTTGTGAAAATAAAAAATTGACTTATTAAAAATATGAATCTATTAAACATAAAGATAGCTGTATTTTAAGTTTAGAACAATTTATTTGGTTAAACCAAACATAAAGATTTAGAGAGTAGTTTCAAAATTTACCTTTAAAATATTGCTCTCAAATTTTTGTCAACAACGAAGAAATTCAATAAAAACCTATTAAAATAAAAAAAGGTCCGCTCTTACGAACGAACCTTTTTTTTACCAAAAACCAATTAAAACCAAACCATTAAAACAGACTAACTATTTTTTTCGGTTATATATTTTTTTACCTCTATACTATTTTTTTCACCTTTATTATTTCTGTCCAAACGATCACGACGCATTGGACGATCTTCAGATTTACGCATACGGTGCTGTTTATGATTTTCAGCAAATGACTCTTTATACAGTTTTTGTTGATCAGGATTTAGATTTTTCATCAACTTTTCACGTTGAGCCATGCGATCCTTCTTCATCTGTTCCATGGCAGCTTTACGATCGGCAAAGTTCTTTTTATCCTTTTTCGCTTGATCCAATTGCAATGAATAGATTTCCTTACGCTGCTTATCCGTAAATTTTAATTTTTGATCCATACGATCCGTACGCAATTGCGCAATTTCTTCTGCTGATTTTTTATCTAACTTAAATTCTCGTTTTCCAGAACGGTGACCATCATGGTTTACGTTTTCTTTAATATTAGCTTTTTCTTGTGCAAAACCCGCAAACATAACTCCAGATAGCAACAAACTTAACATTAACTTTTTCATGATATTTTCTATTTAATACTATTAACAACTTTGTCTACTCGTTTTTAATTGATGAGTTTACAGACATTTGTTAATAAGATGTTGAAAACTACCTAAAGTTTAAATCGTCCACTGTTAAATAAAGTTAAACCCTAATAGTAATATATTTATTGAGAGACTGTATTTAACCGAATAGGCAATGTATAGGCTACCCGAACCGGACGACCGTTTTGAACGCCTGGTTTCCATTTTTTTGCTTTGACAAGCAATTCAACAGCAGCTTTCCCTGTTCCATGGGAAACATCACGCTTTACATGGATATCTGTTAGTGTACCGTCTTTCTCTATTACAAATGAAACCTCAACAATTCCACTGACACCTTGTTGTAAAGCGGCTTCAGGATACTGATAATTTTCGCCTACCCATTTCATAAAAGCTTCCATCCCACCCTGCGGTCTTGGCTGAATTTCTATATGCTCAAACCCAACAATAGCATCTGGATCTCCATGTAATGCACCATCTTGGTTAGTGCCGGTTATTCCACCATCCCGTTTTACTGTACCAAACTCTCCTCTTGCAATAGATGTTCCATTAGTATTTGCCTTCAAACTCAAGCGTCCCGCCAATTTATTGGTTTTGTTTAGTTCATCTTGCGTTAACACATCTTCTTTTACCATACTTTGAGGAGCAACTTTAGGTTCAACGAAACGAATTACTTCCTCCTTTGGTAAATCTATAGCAACTTGTTGTGGTGCTTCTTTTTCAATAGGTATAGGTTCTACAATCTTGTCCTCCTCTTTTTCCTTCTGCTCAACCTGAGGAGGTAAATCGACAACTGTTATTCGTTCTTCTATAATTGGCGCTTCTGATTTGAAATATGTTTTGTATATGCTACTACTTAGCACGATTAAAACAACTGCACTTAAAACAATTAAGACCGACCTGTTCGTTGCCTTATTCGATAAATTACGCAATTCAAAAGCGCCATAAGATTGGTTACGTCCTGCAAAAACAACCTCTAACCATTCCGATTTGTAAATATTCAATTTGGAGTTTAGCATAGCTTTAAAAATTAAGTTTACATTTTAACATATGATGCACAGTAATTAAAATTCCATAAAAGAAAATTTTTCATTTATAAAATTTACCGTATTTTTAAACCATAGAGAACAAATCAATCCACAAAATAGAAAATGGTTAAAAACTTTACATCATTCTTATCGATCATTATAGCTTCTTCATTATTAACAAGTTGCATGAATGAAGGACCAAAACAAATCAAACAAGAAAAAAAAGAAAGCAATCTCAAAACAGACAAAGTTGAAGCCTTTGTAGGTTTTGCTTTTTTAAATGAAAAAAAAGATTCTTTAGTTAGTTTGGCTGTTGAAGACGAAAAAATTAAACCTGAGGCGGCAACACATGCTATTATTGAAAACAAAATCACTCCCATTGATTTTTCAGTTACTAAACCTGAAAGTGAATTCTCTAATGGTCGACAAACAAGCCACAATTTCTCGAATAATGGTGGTACTTTTTTCAGTATAAAGGAGCAAATAAAAGAGGGTGATTTTGCTTTATTAGTGAATCAAAAATTCATTGATCAAAATCAAATTCTACCATTCAAGAAGATTGACAAAGAGACAAATGAACAGATAAAGTTAAAAATAGCGAAGCAGTATAATCGAAAGATCTCCCAAAGTTCAACCCTAGCAGAACTCAATAATAAAGCTCAGATAAATATAACATTATTTGAGGTTAAAAATGATTCAGCACTTGCTGTACTGACTTATCTGCATAATGATCAGTTAATCACGTTAGATTTTCCTGCAAAATATGATGAAATGAGTACTTGGCGCGTAGATGATGGTGGCGTATTTGACTTTGAAAATCTACAATTATTATCAATTTTTCAATCCGATAAATCCATCAAAATAGCAACCGTATTTTGGGGAGCAGAGGGTTATAATCTCAACTTTTACGAATCAGTAGATGGAGTTTTTAAAAACATTGCTGAAGCATACGGTTATAGTGCCCCATTATAAAAACAAAAAAAGACTAGTTAAACAACTAGTCTTTTTTTATGATCGGGATCCGTGTGCTACATAGGCATACGCGCCAATGGGCCGACATCTTGTCCAACAAAATCGTTAATTAAATATTTTTGATATCCTGCTATTGCAATCATAGCTGCATTATCAGTACAGTACTCAAACTTAGGTATAAACACATTCCATTTATACCGTTCACCCATTGCTAGCAACTCTCTTCTTAAACCAGAGTTTGCCGAAACGCCACCAGCAATCGCAATATCTTTCACTCCAGTTTCTTTGGCTGCCTTTTTCAGTTTATTAAGCAATATGGATACAATACGCGATTGAACTGAAGCACACACATCATCCATATGATTTTTCAGAAAATCGGGGTCAGCTTTTTCCTCCTTTTGCACCATATAAAGAATCGCTGTCTTCAGTCCCGAAAAACTAAAATCTAAACCCTGTATTTGAGGTTCAGGAAGTTTATAGGCATCTGGGTTACCGTTTTGTGCATGTTTATCGATTAGCGGTCCACCCGGGTATGGTAAATTTAGAATTTTTGCTGTTTTGTCAAACGCCTCGCCGGCGGCATCATCTAACGTCTGCCCTAAAATCTCCATTTCGAAATAATCTTTCACCAGCACAATTTGTGTGTGTCCTCCCGATACAGTAAGGCATAAAAATGGGAAAGTAGGTTTAGGATCTTCAATAAAATGCGCTAATATATGAGCTTGCATGTGATTGACATCTATCAAGGGGATATTACGAGCAAGAGCAAAAGACTTTGCAAATGAAGTTCCAACCAACAATGCGCCTAATAATCCAGGACCACGTGTAAAAGCTACTGCATCTATTTGATTTTTATGTATTTTTGCAGTGCGAATGGCTTCTTCTACTGTAGGAATAATATTTTGTTGATGCGCACGCGATGCTAATTCGGGAACAACGCCCCCATACTTAGCATGAATCGCCTGAGTAGCAATAACATTAGAAAATATTTCACCGTCGATACAAATTGAAGCAGATGTTTCATCGCAAGATGATTCAATACCTAAAATAACAGCCATAGCTTTGGGGTAATTAATAATTGTACAAAAGTATCAAAAAAATAATTAAAATAGCACTGATTACACTGGCTAGCATACTCGTTTTGCTAGGGGTATTGCTACTATCGTTACAATTAGAGCCCGTTCAGAATTTTATTGCCAAGCGAGCTGTTTCTTATCTCTCCAAAGAATTAAATACAAAAATCGCTCTTAAAAAAATATATTTTAAACCCTTTCGTTCTTTGGTTCTAGAAGGGTTTGAATTATACAGTCCACATGGTGATACGATTTTGATTGCTGAAAAGCTAAATGCATCGGTAGATTTAAATCAATACTGGGATGACAAAAAAATTGTTATCAATAAACTTACACTAGAAAATACCACAGCTTATTATCAGGCTTATAAAGACAGCTCAAACATTCAGTTTTTATTGCAGTACTTTACTCCACCAAAGAAAAAGGAAAAGAAAGTCAGTAAAAATTTAAATTTTGATTTAAAACAACTGGAATTAATAAATAATCAGTTTCGCTATCTTGATCATACCAAGAAACATTATGCGAAAGTTGTGGATTTTGGCGACCTAGACATTAAACAATTAAATGCCGACTTTCGAAATATAAAACTTACGGACAAATCCATACAAGTTGACATTAAGCAATTAAATCTTCGGGAAAAAAAAGGATTGGAGGTTAAAGGATTAGTTGCAAAAGCATTTGTGAGCAACAAGAGAATTCAATTGGATAAGCTTTTATTGATCACGAATAAATCAACGATAAAAGACTTTGTCAAATTAGAATTTAATAGTTTTGATGACTTTTCTGATTTTAACAATCGGGTTAATGTAAGCCTAAGAATCAAAAATTCCATTTTAAATTCAGAAGATATAGCCTTCTTTTCTTCATCAATGCACCGGGTCAAGTTTGATTTAAAAATAAAGCAGGCCACAGCTCAAGGTCGCGTAAATCATATTGATGCAAAGAATATACAAATTGAGACAGAAAAAGCAACTAAATTAAAGGGCAACGTTAAGATCATTGGTCTACCGGATATCGATCAGACAGATTTTAAACTAACAGACCTATCATTACAATCAACCTACGCTGACCTGCAGGTTATTCTTCCAAAACTGAGCAATAACAAGAATTTTAAACTGCCAGAAATCGTAAAAATATTAAATACAGTTTCGTACCAGGGAGATTTACATGGGCTTTATAATAATTTTCATATTGATGGAGAATTAAAAACAGAGTTAGGAGCGCTTAGTACCAAGTCATCTTTAAACTTTCAAAATGAAACACAATTTTCTGGTCTTTACGAATCGAAATCTTTTGATATAGGAAGATTTTTGAACAATAGTCTTTTAAAAACAACAGGGTTTAACCTCAATTTAAAAGGTAAAGGAAGTTCATCAAAAACACTTTCAATAGATCTAGATGGTAATTTAGAAAATTTTAATTTCAGAAATTATACCTATCAACAGATTCCAATATCGGGAATTATAGCTGAAGAAAAATTTAAAGGATCTGGTTCCATTAAAGACCCAAATGCAAGTATAGACTTTCAAACAGATGTGGACTGGTCAGATACCTCCGTTCTATACAATCTAGTAGCAGATATTCATGAAACCAATTTATATGCACTTCATCTTTCACAACAAGATAGTATAATTGTTCACAACACAACGATAGAAACTAATTTAAAAGGATCGAACATCAATAATCTTGTCGGCGATCTGAAAGCAAACAACATCAATTTCAGTACAAAAAAAGGTACATTTGATATCAAAGAAGTTGTATTCCAAGCGTCCGGAGATGAAATCAACCGATTACTGACGGTATCTTCCGATGTTGTTGTTGCGTCGCTTATTGGACAGATTGATCTAAAAACAATTGTTCCTTATTTTAAAATGCTTGCCATGCGCTATGCACCTGCAATTGGTTTTGAAACAGAGCTGTACAATAATCAAAACTTTGAACTGGACCTTCAAATCAAATCATTTGAACCCATCGCGACCTTCTTTAAAAAGGAAATCAGCCTCGATAGCGGAGCAACTATGCACGCTAAATTTTCAAGCGAGGAAAACGCTGCACAATTCAATTTATATAGTCCCATTTTCAAATATAGTGGCATAAAGATTTCTAACCTTATTGTAGATCAGATCTCCAATACAGAATCCATGTCTGTATCAGCTTCAGCAGACCGTATAAATCTCACGGATAGCACCTATATTAAAAATGTAAATATTGCTAACATTCTTTCCAATGATAGTTTACGTTTCAATATAAAATTATCCGAACTAGATGCTAGTAATAACCTTGATCTTAATGGTGTTATTCGTTTTGCTCACCAGAAGCCTGCATTTATCAGTTTTGATCCATCAACTATTATTATTAATAAAAACCAATGGTCACTTACCCAGGGTTCAGAACTTAAAGTTTCCAAAGGGAAATGGTTCTTGCAAGATTTGACGTTACAGCATGACGAACAAAAAGTACTGCTCAATGGGATATTGTCTAATGCTGAAAGCGACCAATTGAATATCTTATTCAAAGATTTTAATCTAAGTTCTTTAAATGGTATTACAAAACCACTTGGCATTACTATGTCAGGAGCAATGAATGGTAATCTTGAAATCAATTCCCTTTTTAAATCCCCATATTTTATTGCTAACCTACAGACAAATCCGATCCTTTATAATCAACTTCCGATTGGTCAGCTTAGCTTAAAGGCAAATTACGACCAAAATGCCAATATTGTCCATTTAGACAGTAAAATCGATGATGGGAACAAAAGCATTACACTTGCCGGCACCTATAATATCAAAGAGGAGGAGGATAAAATAAATCTCAAGGCTTCCCTAAAGAATACTGATCTTATCCTTTTCCAACCCTTTTTGAAATCATTAGTTTCAAATCTCCAAGGAAGAGTCCATGGTGAGCTTGATATCAAAGGAAATATCGACAAGCCAAAAATAAGTGGAAATGCTAATTTCACCGATGCATCATTTATCATCAATTATTTAAGGACTCCCTACCATCTTACTGATAAAGCCATTATAGTATCAAATGGTATTTTCCTCAACAATTTTAAAATTCTTGATCCTAAAAACAGTGAAGCCCTTGTCAATGGTATGGTCGATCTAAATAAGCTTTCCGATCCGACTATTGATATTAAGGTAAGAGCGAATAATTTTTTAACGCTCAACACTACGCTTAAGGACAACAATCTTTATTATGGAACAGCATATGCCAGTGGTGATTTCAACTTCAAAGGTCTAACCTCAGCTATCAATATCGATATCAAAGCTAAGTCGGAAGACAATACAGTTATTAACATTCCCTTCAATAGTTCGATGACAATCAGTGATAACGATTTTATCTATTTCGTTTCTCCAGATAGCGCAATTACCTCCGAACAGATTAAAAGAAAAAGTTTCAATGGTATCACGATGAATATGGATCTTTCTTTAAGTCCAAATGCAGAAATGAATTTATATACTACTTTAGGTGGTGTATCTGGACGTGGAACAGGAAATATCACAATGAATATCAGCTCTCTAGGTGACTTTGGAATGTTCGGCGATTACATCATCAGTTCGGGTAAATTCAATTTTAAAGCACAGGATTATCTGAATAAGATCTTCGATCTTAAAGAAGGAGGAACTATTCGCTGGGCTGGTAAACCCGCTGAAGCCAACATTAATTTGACTGCGATCTACCAACAAAGAACTTCCCTGTCCCCTCTTTATAATGCGGCAGGACAAACAGACAATCCGCAACGAATTCTTGCCCAGGCGGATATGAATCTAAAAGGTTTATTGAGTCAGCCCGAAATAAATTTTGATCTCAACTTTCCTCAGGATCCATATGTCAAAGATGAACTTCAAGGTTATCTTTCAGATGTTAACAACATCAATCAGCAAGCCCTCAGTTTAATCGTTCGCAGAAGCTTTACGCCAGGATCACAGACTGACTTCGGTAAAGAAGTCAACAATACCTTATTATCTGCCGGAACTGAAATTGCATTCAATCAATTAAATAATATCATTGCAGAATCTCTAAATATCAATTTTTTCGACATCAATATTAAAAGTTTAAATGATGCTTCAGCATCCCTGAGACTCTTTAATGATCGTTTAATCTTGACGGGTGGAATCACAGATAACAGGAGCAACCAGCTGACGGATTTAAATGTATTCTCGGACCGTGTAACTACAGATGCAGAAGCCCTGTTTTATCTTCGTAAAGATGGTCGTTTACTTCTAAGAGGGTCTAACCGTCTAAATACACGGAATTTCCTTATCAATCCTAATGGTGAGGAGTATGTAAGTGCCGTGGGTTTAGTATACCGTCAGGAGTTCAATTCCTTTTCAGAATTTCTATCGCGGATGTTTCCATTTGGAAAAAAGAAAAAAGCGAAATAGCAATAGCCCTTCAACATCTTAATAATTTATTCAATTAAAAACAAATAGACCATTTTGGTGCAAACAACATGAAGGTTATATAAAAGCTCGTGTAGTCATACTAAAACTTTCTTGTCAAAGGCTCACTTGATAATATATCAAGCTTAGAAACCATTAATTGCAACTAAAAAAAGCCTTTCCAAAATATGGAAAGGCTTTTTCTATGATTAGAAGTTGAATAGCTTACGCTAATTTTTCGAATGCACTATATTCGATCTCTTCTTTATTGATTTTAATTTGCTCTTTTAAGAATTCGAACACTTTAAGTGCTTTTGCTTCTTCGAACAAACGGTTTCCTTGCTCTCTATCTTGCAACATTTGAATTGCATATTGCGATAATTGCTCATCACTTGGCTCCTCATTGATGTTGTACATTTTGATCTGCGCATAAATACGCTCTTTTGCCAAATTGATTACTTCATCATATTTAACTTCAAGACCATTTTCAGTAACAACACGGTTCTCAATGATCGTCCATTTCAAGTTATTCAAGAAATCAGCAAAACCTTCGTTCAACTCTTCTTCAGAGATACTTGGGTTCGTTGCTTTTAACCATCTTTTCAAAAACTCTTCTGGAAAAGCTACATCAACTTTTTCCATACCGAAAGTATACATATCATTACGTAAACGTTGGTCAGAATTTTGTTTGAATAAGTTTTCAACTTCTTCTTTTACTTTTGTTCTGAATTCAGCTTCTTCAGTAACTTCGCCTTCAGCAAACAATTTATTGAAGAACTCCTGATTTAAATCAGACTCTTCTAAACGGTTGATATTTTTTACCGTTAACTCAAATTTAGTAACGTCCAAAGCTTCAACCTCCTCAGGAGTGATTCCTAAAATACGGGAGATATCTTCAGCATTGAATGCTTTTTTAATATCAATCTTAACCGTATCATCTTGTTTAAGACCTACTAAAGATTTTTTAATTTTTGCATCTTCGATAATATCAGTACGTACCGAAGTTGTTTTCTCAATACCGTCTTCTTTATCTTGTTTCAACGTAGCGTATAAGACATCACCTTCTTCAGAAACTTCAGGGTTAGTCATTTTACCATAGCTACGACGTAAATTTTTAATACGTGATTCTAAAGTTTCATCATCAGCCTTAATGTCATATTCTGTAAATTCAGCTTCTTTAGTGAAAGGATTTACAAATTCTGGAGCTAAACCAATTTCATACTTAAATTGGAAGTTATCTTTATAGTCCCAGTTATATGTAGCCGTTTCTTCAATAGGAAGAGGTTGACCTAAAACTTCTAATTTATTCTCGCCGATGTACGCTGTAATTTTATCATTAACAATTTTGTTTACTGTATCCAACAAAATTGATTTACCATAAGTACGTCTAATATGTGCTGCAGGCACTAAACCAGGGCGGAATCCAGGTAATTTAGCTTTTTTAGCTTGATCCTTGATTTCTTTGTCTACTTGTGGGTTATAATCTTCTGGCGCTAAATCAACTTTAATTACTGCGTTGATCGCGTCAACTTTTTCGTGTGAAATGTTCATACTCTTTCTAAACCGTTACGCATTATTTTGATAAAAAAAAATCCTCCCGATGATTTAATTTCGGGAGGACATTCAAGTGCGGAAGAAGGGACTCGAACCCCCACGTCTTGCGACGCCAGATCCTAAGTCTGGTGCGGCTACCAATTACGCCACTTCCGCATTAGGATTTCTTGTTGGCACAAAGATAGAAACGAAACGTATATGATGCAAGTCTTTTCTCAATAAATTTTCATTATTTTCTAATTTATATTTTATGGTAAAAAATAAATTTGCATAATTCATTCTTATTCATTTACTTTGAAAAACAAAGTACTTTTATGAAACAAGAAGATTTAGTAAAAGAAATAGCAAGTATTCGGAATTTAATGGAAAAATCTAGCAAATTTATTTCCATTAGCGGGATTTCAAGTGTTCTTATTGGTACATATGCACTATTAGGAGCAGCATATGCCTACTATGAAGTTTATGGCTTTGATAGTCAAATGGGTTATCGGGATCATTATGTCAATGAACCATTGATTATCATAAAACTTCTAACGACAGCTATTCTCGTGTTAATAGCCTCTATCTTTACAGGAGTCTACATGGCCATAAAAAAAGCTAAAGCTAACCGCCAAAATATATGGAATACCACAAGCCGGGCTTTGTTGTTTGCAATGGCAGTTCCGCTTTGTACTGGTGGCCTATTTGCCATCATAGCTATCTTTAAAGAAAACTATGCGGTAGTATCCTCTATCCTATTGATTTTTTACGGTCTGGCACTTACAGCCGGTAGTCATTATACATTTAGTGAAATAAAAGGTCTTGGAATTTTAGAAATTGTCCTAGGACTATTAGCTTTGCTTTTTCCAGGCAATGGAATTATTTTTTGGGCATTGGGATTTGGAGTTCTACATATCATATATGGAGTAATCGTTCATAAAAAATACGAATAGTGAATTTAGACTTAACACAGTATAATAAAGTATTTGAAAATAAAGTCCGCTTACAGATCATGAGCGTATTGATGGCTAATGACGAATACGATTTTAATTCATTAAAATCCATACTGGATGTTACTGATGGAAATCTGGCTTCTAATTTGAAAACATTGGAAAAGGAAAAGTACATCGAAGTTTTTAAAACCTTTGTCGATAGAAAGCCAAATACACGATATAGAAGAACAACCGAAGGTGAAAGGGCTTTCGAAGAACATTTAAAGGCTCTTGAAAAATTGATCAAACAACAATACAAATAATTTTTTTATCTATTTACTTTGAATTTCAAAGTACTTTTAAAATAAAAAATATGAAGATACGATTAACCATAATGCTCGCTTTGTACAACTCCAGTCAAAAGATTTACACAGAGCTATTTAAGCAAAATAAATCAGCTTGGAAAATCAGTAAAGAAGATTTCCTAAAATTCCCGAAAGACTCTTTGGGGTATCATATGGGTATATTCTATCAAGAGAAAGGTTTTGATGTTATCCCAAAACTCGAAAATCACGATGTGTTTCATGTCATCACAGAGTCTGGTACAGAAATACAGGACGAAGTTGCTATGCAGTATCTATTACTTGGCAATGGAAAGATAAGTTTATACCAATTTGCCATGATTGGAATAGGGACCTGTATATATCCCGAACATTTAAAAATGTACTTCAGAGCATTAGCAAAAGGAAATTCAATGCAAAAATTCTATCACCTGGATTTTGAGGCATTATTGAAAATTCCTTTAGCTGAAATCAAAAACAGCTTATCTTTTAATCTAAAAACACACCTTAACCATCATAATTTAACAGCATTATAAATTTAAAATCATGGAAACAAATAAAACACCCCTCTTAGAACGTATTGGTTCATCTATTTTCGCCAAACTTAGTACCATTGTTGTACTGATTCTATTACTGCTAATCCCATTATTCTGGGTGAAGGATCTTATTGAAGAAAGAAAAAATAGACAGTCAGAAGTAAGCAGTGAAATTGCATTTAAATGGGCTGGTCAACAGGTGATATCAGGCCCTATTATTGCCATCCCCTATCAGGTTGTAAAAGAAATTGTCACTACGGATAAGAACATCATCTCCACTAAGAATACCTACATAACGCAATACGTTTACCTAATGCCAAAATCATTGGACATTAATAGTATGATTTCACCAGAATCACTTAAAAGAGGTATTTATAAAAGCGTCGTCTACAATGCTCAACTTGATTTAAAAGGTTCTTTTGATGCGATCGATTTTAACAAAATAGACTTGAGCGGTCAGGAACTAGAATGGAAAAATGCCAAAATACTGATTGGTTTAAGTGATCTTAAAGGTCTTGGAGCATCTCCAAGTCTAGTTTTCAATCAAACCAAAATTGACTTCGAACCTAATATGTCTGCTCTAAGTCCTTTTGAGAATAATATGATTGCGGCCATCGATCTTTCTCAAACAAAAACCACCTTAGGTAATTTTCAGATTAAATTTAATGTAAGAGGTTCACAATCCATTAACTTCCTTCCATTGGCAAAACAGACTAAGATCCATACCCACGGAAATTGGGCTAATCCAAGTTTTAACGGTGCCGTTTTAGCCGATGACCGAAATATAACAGGGAACAATTTTGAGGCAACCTGGAATATTCCAAGTTTCAACCGTAAATTTTCTCAACAATGGGTCGGTGAAGCAGAGAAACTGTATGAAATTAAAAACAATTATGAAATCAGTAATGCCATCAGTGAAGGATATAGCAGTACTGCCGAACCTACCGCTACCACAGAGAGCAGTATAGCGACAGAAAAAGATATGATTCAAATCAACTTCTTAGAGGAAGTCAATAATTATCAAAAAACTACCCGTGTAGCCAAATATGGAATATTGATTATTATTCTAACATTTGCGGCACTGTTCTTCACAGAAATTATAAAAAAACAACGCATACATCTTATACAGTATATGTTGATCGGTTTTGCTATGGTACTCTTCTACTCCCTGCTTCTTTCTATTAGTGAGCATCTGGGTTTCAACCTCGCTTACCTAATAGCCGCATTAGCTACTATTATTCTTATCGCTTCATTCATTAAGTCCATTACCAATGATAGCAGATCAGCACTTATCTTTTCTGGAATACTTTCCATTTTCTATAGTTTCATATTTATCTTAATGCAATTACGTGATTATTCACTCATAGTGGGTACAATAGGTATATTTATCATATTGGCAATTTTAATGCGCGTATCCACAAAGATCAATTGGTATCAATACGATAAACGATGAGATTGGCAAAAGAAGGTATCAAGATATATTTAACATATATCTTGATACTCCTTAAAAGAAAAGCAATATAATGAAATGGATTATTGTCTCTATTTCCATCTATAGCGGTCGGATAAGCCTAATTGCTCATTTGCTGTCTATAACATGTGCATAGCGAGGCCATAGAAAGGGGCATCGTTGTGCACATGTAGCATGGAAGTATAATCGACCTTGTGTGATTCTAGGCTCATCCTAGTGTCGTCCTTGTGCGCTTGCAGGCTATTTGTTGTGTATCGCTAGGGTGATTGTATAGTCAGTGTTGTATGCTTATAGATTCGTGCTTATTTTAATATTTTCTGGAGTTAGGCTAAAAAATTTGGTTGTCTTATCCTATTTCAAAAAATAGACAAAATAAAGAATACTTTTTATACGCATCCTCCATATACAGAATCTGAGAATTTATCATTCAGCATATCGTAGAAACCGACATAGATGTGGACCTGATCTTCTTTAATAGAAAATTGCGCATGTTCCCACAACATTTTTCCATCCGTAGAGATTGCTGCTCCTTCATTCCAAGCGCAGGACTTTTCAATTACATAAGCGAGCACAACGACTGCAGCAGGATAACCCTTACAGGCAGCCTTATTCCATTCGACATACAACTTATTGTCCCTACGTTCCACATTAATAAGGAGTGGCGGGACCATATCACCTCGAAATACCAACACTTTCTCCGGATTAACATAGGGCACATTTTCGGTGTCATAATCAATTGCATTGTGGAATAAATAAGATTGGGCCGATTGAAAAGTTCCGATACGACTGCCTTTGGGGGCAACGTTTTTATAGCCAAATGCGATCGGTGCTTTAAGGTGTCTCAGAAATTGGGATACTACCTTCATACGCATCCGGTTAATAAGCGTCAATTCGCTAGGAGCTCTTTTCACAACTTTCGGAAGAGAGCGAATAATAGCCTGACCGTTTAATTCATAACCTACAATGCTTCCGACTTTACCCGAAAAGGGTCCATTTATCCCACCTTTTAAAATTGCCATAATGGTTTATTTATTTGAAAATTGGCTACAACAAAATATGAGTTTATATAAGTAACTATCTCGCAATTATAACTAAGTAAAAGAGAGGTTGTATTACCGCGGTTTAAACTCTAAAATACTTCTATAAACTCTTAAATATCATTTATACATTAATATAAGTTATTAACCGACGGAAGTTTTACTACGGTATATTTCACCTTCAGCTTCACTCCATATTCAAGGTAAAGCATTTCCACTACATGCCCGTATATCAAATGAAAAACTAGAACACAATAAACTTTGATCCGAAGGACCTCACAAATGCACTTGATTAATATCAAAGGCATTGTAATTAAAAAAGACACATTTATTCAGGTGGCCTATGCTACATTTCATTGAGCTACTCAGTCCATTGACGACATATAAAAAGGTAATTCGACGCTTTCTTTCACTAAACGGCCTTCATCAAGTATATCCATAACGATTATACCTTTGTAATACGGTTTATTGTATCTTTCATCCGATACTTTTTGGATACTGGTAAATTTACCCCTCGTTTGAAAACGCTTCCAGTTTTGATCAAGGGATCCATAGGATTCCTCCAACATAAACAGTCCGGTATATTCCCAATATTTAACACTGTATAATGGGTTAGTGTCATCAAAGTCAATCTCCTTGCCTACCAATTTGGAAATATCGCTTTCCAGCTTCAAACTTATAAATTGACCAGAATTGGAGTGAGCAACATATGTATAATAGTTGTACTGGTCCGATCTGTCTGGATTAACAGTTGATTTAGTAGAAGATGAATACATAGAGAAAAAATTAAAAGCTGGTTTCACTGTCATTACATCAAGGATCATTGCTTCGCACGGTGCATATTTAATGGCGTGCAGATCTACTTTACCAGTCAATACTCGTTCTTGCTCATTGTTTTTATAAACTTTTCCACTAAAAGAAAAAGATAATCGACCGCCTGCTTTTTCATATTTAAAATCCGCGATTTGAAAAGATTTCTCTGGCTGAAGATGTGGAGCAAAATAGTTACCATCAGCTGAAGAATTTTGTTTGAAATACTGAACCTTGGCTAATGCTCCATTAGAAAGTAAAGTTAATTTCAATTGTGAATAAGTACCATCAGACTCCTTTACGCTCGTAATAAGATTGATCTGTCCACAATTGTCCAAATTATAGTCGTACTTCACTTTTCCTCTGACAGGATGATTATTGTCAGAAAACACGATACTCATGTTTGATAGGGGATCAATTTCTTCTGATTTCTTGCAACTAACAATAAGCAGTGCGCAAAAAAATAGCAATAAAAGCAGATATTTTTTCATTAAATCAATATTAGTTTCATTAAAATATTAAAACATTTATGTACAATATATTTTACAGTTTAAAAATAACCAAAAATTAATTCAATATCAAATTTAATTTTCCTAATAAAGAGATAATATATTAATAACAGTGTAACTTACTAAAGGTTTATCCACCCTTTTTGATGGGTGGATCGTCAAGTATGCTTTTATGTCTCGTTCAGCCAACTAAGTTTTGATAAAAATAATATTGGCAGTAAATTTGAAATTATCTTGAAACGGCGAATAATAAAATGAAACAAAACAAATATGATGATCCTAGCTTCTTTGAAAGCTATGGAAAGATGCAACGTTCTATAGATGGTTTAAATGCTGCTGGAGAATGGCATGTTTTACAGAAAATGTTACCTGATTTCCAGAATAAGAAAGTGCTTGATCTAGGTTGCGGATATGGATGGCACTGCATTTATGCTAAGCAAAAAGGGGCTAAAAATGTAATTGGAATTGACTTATCTCAAAAAATGATTGATAAAGCAAAAGAGCATTCCAAAAACTTTGAAATTGAATATAAAAAAATGGCCATCGAGGATATTAATTTTGACCATGAAGAATTTGACGTCGTTATTAGTTCACTTGCATTCCATTACCTAAAAGATTTAAGAAGTGTTTTTATGAAAATAAATCAAATTCTTAAAAAAGGAGGAAGTTTTGTCTTTTCAATGGAGCACCCTGCTTTTACTTCAAGAGCTGAACAGGATTGGTTTAAGGATGAAAATGGAAATCGTCTGCATTGGCCGATGGACAATTATCAGGAAGAAGGTCAAAGAAACACTCGATTTCTTGGACACGAGGTAACTAAATACCATCGAAATTTAGAAACTATCATCAACACAGTTATTAAATCTAATTTTGATATTCAACAAATATCGGAACCCAAACCTTCAGAGGAAGTTTTAAAAATTTATCCGGAAATGAAAGACGAGATGAGAAGGCCAATATTTATTATAATTTCCACTATAAAGAAATAATAATCTAATCGACATCATTCATAAAATTCTCATCATGAATTAATTATTTTAAAATAAATTTTGAAACAAAATAAAATCTACTAACTTTGTAGAGTATTCAGAATTGCACGTTGCAATACCAACCGAGTTACATAACCGCGGTGGTAAATTAATATGGGTTTCGACCAAAAATATCTGGATACAGTTTATGGTTTAATCCTTTAAATTTTTAAATTGTATGTCAACACCAAATCTTTATCAACATTTACTGGAAAAATTCAGTTATTATTCAATCAACGAACTGATACAGCTCAACAATGATACGGTATCGGAAAAAGGTTGGGGTTCTTCCAAATCTACATTCCGCACTGCGCTCATAAGCACTTTTTCTAAAAGAGGGCTAGATCTTTCCAACATCATTTCTAGAGAAGATGGTTTTACTTCCGTAAAGTATGTCGCAGTAAGATTAGAGGAAAATACGCTTATCCCGATTCTCCAATAAGAGCAAAGACAGCTTTAAAATTGCGTATTCACTCAGCGCTAAAAAGGTTAAATAGCCCTTTCTTTTTGAGCACTGAGTGAAACTTTTTTTATCCAGCTAATTCTGTATAACTTTCAGTTACTAATATCAATGCTATGCCGCTTTATGCTTTTTTTTAATGCGTTACAATCGTATTTCATAATTTCACCAATTTCCTTCAATAGCTTAACACAAAGTGATATCGCATCATTCTGAACAATTCCTTCACCTTGTTTTCTTTCTCTAATACTTTATTTAATATGTTAAATGATCGTAGATTTTGTATCTTGCCTGTTCATATTCGTATTCTTTATGAAAAAAAAATCTTTAATAACGCTTTCCATTTTATTATGCGCTTCGGCATCAATAGCTCAGGAAAACAAAGAAACCAAAATGGTTCTTAATATGGAAAACACCGCAAAAGCACCATTAGATCCGCAGACACTTTGGAAATTAGGCCGTGTTTCTGGAGAAGGAATTTCAACAGATGGAAAAACTTTAGTATATGGTGTCTCTAATTATGCTATAGAAACAAACAGTTCGGAAAAAAACCTTTACACATTATCATTAGAAACAGGTAACACAGCTCCTCTAACAAGTGAAAAGGGCGGTGAGTCTGTCGTACAGATTACAGAAAATGGCGATATCATTTACTTGTTCAAAGGGCAACTTTGGAAAAAGAATAGATATAAAGGTGAAGCTATACAACTGACACATAGCGAAACTGATCTAGAAAATGTAAAGCTATCTCCAAATGGTCAATATATTTTATTTAGCAAAGCAGTTTTAATCAAAAAATATCACAGTACCGACAAATATCCTGATTTACCAAAATCTGACGCTTATGTTTTTGACAATCTTGACTACCGTCATTGGGACACGTTCAATAATGGAAAATTCAATCATCCATTTGTAGCCAGCTATAACAACGGTAAGATTGGCGAAGCAATTGATTTATTGCAGGATGAGCCTTTCTATAGTCCTCAAATGCCATTTGGCGGTTCTGAAGATTTTGAATGGACACCAGATAGTAAAGCTGTGCTATATGTTAGTAAAAAAAGGTTTGGAACAGAGTATGCCGTGAGTACAAATACGGATATCTACCGCTATGATCTTACTTCTAAGCAAACAACAAATCTGACTGAGGGTATGAATGGCTATGATACCAACCCGACTTACAGTCCAGATGGAACTAAGTTAACTTGGCTAAGTATGAAAAAAGATGGTTACGAAGCCGATAAAAATGATATCATTATTTTCGATAAAGCCTCATCTCAGCGTTTAAATCTAACTGCACATTGGGACGGCACAGTAAACTCTTTCATTTGGAGCAAGGACAATCGCAAGATTTATTTTGTAGCACCATCCAAAGGTACCGTACAACTTTTCGAACTGACTGTTCCTACTAATTTAAAAAACAAATCTTTAGCATCGATTAAACAAATCTCTGAAGGAAATTTTGATATCACAGGAATTGTGGGACAGGTAGCCAATCAGTTGATCGTAACATCAACAAAATTCACAAGAGCTACAGAGATTTACAAATATGACTTAGCGAATAAAACGTTAACGGCATTGACGACTGTCAATGATAAAATGTATGCTCATATCAGTGATAATAAAATTGAATCCAGAATTACAAAAGCTTCTGATGGCCAAGATCTTTTTTCTTGGGTAATTTATCCGCCAGATTTTGATCCAACAAAAAAATACCCAACGATTTTATATTGCGAAGGTGGCCCTCAGTCTGCACTGACCCAGTTTTACTCATTCCGTTGGAATCTACAGCTTATCGCTTCTCAAGGTTATATTGTGATCGCTCCAAATCGTCGCGGGATGCCTGGCTGGGGAGTGAAATGGAATGAAGCAATATCCAAAGATTGGGGCGGACAGCCTATAAGGGATTATTTATCTGCCATTGATGATATTTCTAAAGAGAAATATGTAGATACAACACGTCGTGCTGCTATCGGTGCTAGTTATGGTGGTTATTCAGTATATATGCTGGCTGGAGTACATGAAAATAGATTTAAAACATTAATTGCACATAACGGCTTATTCGATATGAGAAGTTGGTATGGTACGACAGAAGAATTATTTTTCGCGAACCATGAACTAGGCGGTCCTTATTGGGATAAAGCAAATGCAAAATCATATACCGAATTCAACCCTTCTGAATATGTTGACAAGTGGAATACACCAATATTAATCTTTCAAGGAGGTCATGACTACCGCGTGCCGATTGGCCAGGGACTAGGTGCTTTTCAGGCTGCGCAATTGAAGAAAATCAAAAGTAGATTAGTTTATTTACCAGACGAAAATCACTGGGTGTTATCAGGGCATAATGCTCAGGTATGGCAAAGAGAATTTTTCGGATGGCTGAAAGAAACCTTATAAATTAAAAAGGCTTGAAGGTAAACTTCAAGCCTTTTTAATGTTATTTCTCCTGCTCTCCCTTTTTACCAAAGATGGAAAGCTTAATGTATTTTCCCGGCTTCTCTTTAATATCTTTCATAAGGTGATCAAGGCTTTCGGAAGCATTATTCAAATTATCATAAAGCTTATTATCATTGATCAGTAGTCCAATTGAACCCTGCCCTTTGTTGATCTTATCTACTATTGTTTGGAAGTCAGTCATAGCCATATTAGCTTTATCCATAGTTTGTTGGAAATCTAATTTAGCTGCTTTATCTGTTACAGTATTCAAATTGGACATGATAGCCGTGATCTGACCGCTATTATTTTTAAATGTATTGGTAATAACTTCAAGATTAGAGATAATCGTGGTTAATCTTTTACGTTCCGAACCAACCAGGCCTTCTACATCTTTCGTAATGAGCTCCACATTTTTTAAAGATGTTGAAATACTATGAACACTTTGCTTAAAGTCTTCTTGAAATTGATCGTCCAAAACAGAATTGACAACTGTTAGTACAGAATCTAATTTTATGGTGATGGTTTCAACTCTTTTTTGAATAGGCTCAACTTTGTCCATTATATTCGCCTGAATACCTGAAGCTAATATTTCACCATCTTTAGCCATTTCTGTACTGTTGCCCATATCAAATACAATTGCTTTTCCACCCAGGAGATCTGTACTTGCTATACGTGCAACGGTATTTTTCGGAACTTTGTATTCGGCTTTAATTTTAAATTCTGTCAGAATGCTTCCATCTGGTTGCAATGTCATCTTAGAAACGCGGCCAATCTGATATCCGTTCACTAATACAGGCTTAGAGGCAGTAAGACCATCCACTGCCTGATAAGATGTATAATAGGTATTATCACTGCTAAATACATCATTGCCTTTTAAAAAGCTATATCCTATAAATAATAATGTTACTGCTATTACAGCTAAAATTCCGACTTTAGTCTCGTTTGATATTTTCAAAATAATATTTCCTTAAGGTGTTTTTATTGAACTCAATTTATCATTTAAACAAGACAATGGCAAATAAGTTTATCTTTCTACGCTTTTTTTGAATGTGCTGATTGCTGAGACTAAGTTTTGTACGATCTCACTTTGTCCTTCATCCGATAGCATATAGTCTTCTTCTGCACGATTATTTACAAAACCAATTTCGGTCAAAACCGCTGGCATTCCTGCTTCTGCTAATACTGCCAATCCCTGCTCCAGAATCCCCCGGCTTACTCTTCCTGATTTGACATATTCCTGTTGCATCAGATTTGCTAATTTGACACTTTTCTCGCGGTATTGATTTTTCATCAAAGAGAAGATGATGTAACTTTCTGGATCTTTCGGGTCAAATCCCTGATAATTTTCTTTATAATTCTCCTCTAATAATAGGGATGCATTTTCACGAATTGCGGCAGTTTGTTCGCCTAAGCGATGTGAGCCCGATACAATTGTTTCTGTACCTCTTGACGATCTTCCTGGTGCAGAATTACAGTGAATCGATATAAAAATATCAGCCTTCGCCGCATTAGCCATTCGAATACGCTTATATAAATCAATAAACTCATCTGTTCTACGGGTAAACATTACGCGTACTCCAGGCAACTGTCTTTCGATTTCTTTACCTAATTTCAAAGCCACCTCTAAAGCTATATTCTTTTCCAAAGAACGTGATCCTTTTGCTCCAGAATCCCTCCCACCGTGACCGGCATCAATCACAATTGTTTTAATTTGATAATCCTGGGGAGGAGTAACATGTGCTTTAGAAATAGTATTGCTTGGAGGAGTAGCACTCGTCAAAACCATAAATAGAAAAATCGCTGGAGCTAAAAAAAATATAAGTTTCCGCTTTCTAATATTCAAATCTAATTTCATGTATATTTTTTTTGATTTCTGTAATTTAATAACAAAATGTAATGAGTAATATTGTGGTACAAAAATAGGAAATGTTAATCTCGTTAAAAAACATCACTTTCTATTTGTTTTTGACTAATTTTGTCAAGCTTAGTTTAAATATTTTTACAAAAATAACATTTGTCTTTAATTTTGAAGTCGTTAACACACATTTTAACAATATTTCTTATTCTTTCGCTAAGTGTTTCTACAACATTTTCGCAAGAAAAAACCCCCGTAAAGACAACGTCAAAGAGTCTAAAAGACTCTGTTTCGGTCAAAGGAACAACTGATTCCGTTCGTGTTAAACGAGATTCTACAATTATCGGCAAAGACAGTACCAAAAATAAGGGTGGATTGCAGGCGGAGGTCAGTATCATCGCCAGAGATTCACAACGTACGGAAGTCGATAAAAATATAAGTCACTTATATAGAGGTGCTAAAGTTAAGTATCAAGATTTTGAATTATCTGCCGATTATATTCGATTAGACCGAAATAAAAAACAAATATTTGCGTCAGGTATTATTGACCATAATGGCAAGTATGTAGGGCGTCCTATTGTAATGACTGGAGCTGAAAGTCCTAAAACGGTCGACTCCCTCCTATATGATTACGAAAAACAAGAAGGTAATACCTATGGAATCATGACTGATGTAGAAGGAGGTTATATCCAGGCAAAGGTAGTGCGTAAGAATATTTACGATGAAATGTCGTTGTATCATGGACTGTATAGTACCTGTAATCTTCCAGAACCACACACACACTTCGGGATTTTTCTTAGCAAAGGTATTGTGACTAAAAACCAAATTATCGCAGGTCCATCATATCTCGTATTACAGAACATCCCTTTAAAATTTATCGGTTTCCCGTTTGCCTTTTTCCCTAAACCGGACAAAAGATCTTCAGGTTTTTTATTTCCATCATTTGGAGAAGATTATACCCGTGGATTTGCCATGCGTGATATCGGTTGGTATTTAGCTTTCAATGATTATTGGGATAGTGAAGTTCGAGGAAGCTTATATTCGAAAGGATCATGGGAAGCATCGATCAATACCAGATATACGGTCAACTATAAATACAATGGTGGATTCAATATCCGTTATGCCTCAACCAAAGCTGGAGTTGAAGGAACAGATAATTATGGGACTAACAAAGATTTTAATGTTACCTGGAACCATACACAGCGACAGGAAGCAAATCCTGGAACATCTTTTTCTGCGAATGTAAATTTTGGAACTGGATCATATTTTCAAAATACGGGTGTTAACGGTACCAATAATTTTAATGATATCACCAAAAACAACATGTCTTCTTCTATTAGCTATGGACGTGTATATGCCGATGGAAAAGTCAACTTTACTTCGACTTTAAGTCATCGTCAGGACATGAATAAAGGTGATATTCAGTTACAACTTCCAAATTTTAGTTTAAACGTTTCTTCTTTCAATCCTTTTGATTCAAAAGAACGCGTGGGAGAACAAAAATGGTTCCAACGAATCAATGTCGGTTATAGCTTACAGGGAACCAACACCCTGAACACCAACGAATCTAGGATTTTTAGAAAAGAAACATTAAAAGAGTTTACAAACGGTTTTCAACATAATATACCGATCAGTTTATCTTTAAATGCTAGTCATTTCCAATTTAATACAAGTGTAAATTACACGGAGAGATGGTATTTACAGAGTACCCGGCAACGAATGGAAAATACGAAAGAGGGTTATGTTCCTGCCAAAGATACAGTACAAGGATTTAAAAGGGCTTATGATTATTCTGTATCAACCGGGGTATCTACCAAAATCTATGGTATGTATCCAAAAATCGGTAAAATACAGGCTATAAGGCATGTCATCACCCCATCTGTCAATTTAAACTACAGACCTGATTTTTCCGATTCGAAATATGGCTTCTATAAAAAGTATGTCGATCAATATGGTATGCTAAACCAGTACTCCATTTTCCAGGATAATGTATACGGCTCACCTTCAGCTGGAAAATCCATGGGAATAGGTTTCTCTGTTGATAATAATATCGAAGCTAAAGTAAAAAGTAAATCGGATACGACAGATGGTGGATTTAAGAAAATTCCGATCCTACAAGGTTTATCATTTAGTGGAAACTACAATTTTGTGGCCGATTCCATGAAATTATCACCCATCTCTTTCTCGGGAAGAACTGCTGTATTTGGTGAAAAAATAAATATTAACTTCAACGGGACACTAGATCCCTATGCAATTGATCAAGCAGGACAACGCTATAACAAATATATGTTCAGTGACGGTAAACTTGCACGTTTGACCAATTTCGGTCTTTCATTTGATTATAGTTTCAATCCAAAGGCCTCAAAAAATAGAAATAATAACATCGATTCTTTACGTAACCAAATGGGAGCTAATATGACCCCAGAACAGGCACAGGCTCTATCCCGTATCAGTGCGGACCCAAATGCGTTTGTGAACTTCAATATACCTTGGAACTTAGCCGGATCATTTAGTTTCCAATATTCAAAGCCAGGTCATGTTTCGACCATCACGAGTACGGTAAATATTCATGGTGATTTTAGTTTAACGCCGAAATGGAAAGTGACCTTTAACTCGGGCTACGATCTAAAAGCAAAAGAAATATCGTTGACACAGTTTAATATCTATAGAGACCTTCACTGTTGGGATATGGCAATTGGATGGACACCTTTTGGAAGATACCAAAGTTATAACATTACGATAAGAGCTAAATCTTCAATCCTGCAAGATTTAAAACTTTCGAAAAGGAATAGTTCAGGTGGCAGTTATTTTTAATAACTGCTTTTTTTTAATATTTTTAATTGACCTAAAAGATTCAACGTTGAAATTTCGTAGCTTTTGCTCCCAACAACAGTACGTCTCTTTTATTATATATCCATGAAAGCACAAATTATAACCATAGGGGATGAAATCCTGATCGGTCAAATTATTGATACCAATTCAGCCTGGATAGCGACTCAGCTTCAAAACAATAATATTTCCGTAATACAGATACTTTCGATCTCGGACAAAGAGGAAGCTATTTTCAATGCATTATCCAATAGTCAGGATCAGGCGGATGTTGTACTCATTACAGGGGGATTAGGTCCTACGAAAGATGATATAACCAAGCAAACCGCGGCGAAGTATTTTGATACTTTCCTACAACGCGATGAAAAAGTCTTACAGCATGTAACGCAATTTTTTGAAGCTCGTGGAAAAGAGATGCTGGAAATCAACAGACAGCAAGCGGATGTGTTAAAAGGATGTACTATCCTGTTCAATCAATACGGTACTGCTCCGGGTATGCTCATAAAAAAAGGTGCTACCACCTATATCTTTATGCCTGGTGTTCCTTTTGAAATGAAACATCTCATGAATACACAAGTATTACCCATACTATGCAAACAAGATAACACAACCTATCTGGCGCAAGAAAATATTATCGTTGGAGGAATTGGTGAATCTTATCTCGCTGAAAAAATAGCGGATCTAGAATCAGAATTACCTGCACATATTAAACTCGCATACTTGCCCACCCTAGCCTTTGTTAGGTTACGGCTATCGGGAACTGGATCTCATAAAGACGACATTACAAAAGAAACAAAAGAATTCGGAAGTAAGCTGATCGACAGACTTGCTGATCATGTCATTGCAAATCATGACACCTCAATAGAAAAGTTTTTAATTCAGAAATTTATTCGTCACCAATTAACGTTAACAACAGCAGAAAGCTGTACTGGAGGCAGTCTTGCCGCTATGATCACTGCAGTGCCTGGCTGTAGTGCGATGTATGTGGGTGGTACCGTTCCTTATTCGAATAAGCTAAAGCAACAGCTTTTGGATGTTAAAGAAGAAACACTGAGTCAATACGGAGCAGTAAGTGAACAGACTGTTATTGAAATGGCTCAAGGTGCTAAACATAAATTTGAGACAAACTACGCGGTTGCAACCAGTGGAATTGCAGGGCCAACAGGAGGTACTCCCGAAAAGCCGGTAGGTACAGTTTGGATCGCAATTGCCGGTGAAAAAGAAACCATTGCCAGAAAGTTCCAATTTCAAAATGACAGAACAATAAATATCGAACGAACCAGACAATTAGCGCTTTTCATGCTTTGGCAATTACTTGTCAAAGAACATCAGATAGGTATTGATTTGTAAAATATTATTCCGCAAAAATTGATTTATCAAAAATTATATTTTACTTTGTAAAATATAAACCTTAAAATAACTAACTTAGTATTTAAAAGGATTGCAGTTGAATTATTATGGCATTATATAAATTATTACTTCCTAAAATGGGGGAAAGTGTATCTGAAGCTACTGTAACAAAATGGTTAAAACAACCAGGTGATACCATTAGTGAAGATGAAGCAATTTTAGAAATAGCAACTGATAAAGTCGATTCGGATGTACCTTCTCCAGTAAAAGGAATATTAAAAGAACAACTTTTTTCAATTGATCAAGTTGCACAAGTAGGTGATATAATTGCCATTATTGAGATCGAAGGTGACCAAGATGGAATAGAATCTCCAACAGTAGATACACAATCAGCATTAGAGAAAAATCAAGACAAAATAGAAGTTACTCCGACTACGATTCAGATTGAAGATAAAAAAATAGAAATACCAGGATTAAATCAGATTCAACCTGCTATTGAAAATCATCAGTCCAGCATTCATAATGGAATTAGATTCTATTCTCCTTTAGTCAAAAATATAGCTTCTCATGAAGGCTTAAGTCAACAAGAGTTAGATCAGGTTGTTGGAACAGGTTCTGAGGGACGTGTAACAAAAGAAGATATTTTAAAATATGTAACACGCAAAAGAGAGCAGACTGGCACTGATTATACTAGTGCACCTCAACTAGTAGCAACTGTTGTTCCCGAGAAAAAAGAACAGTATGCTGCAATTCCAGTTGAAACTGCTCATACTATAAATTCAGGCGGGGATGAAATCATCGAGATGGACCGTATGCGCAAGATCATCGCAGATCATATGGTGAAAAGTGTACAGACTTCACCACATGTATGTTCTTTTGTGGAAGCAGATGTTACTAATTTGGTCAACTGGCGCAATAAGGCGAAAGAGGTGTATAAAAAGAGAGATGGCGAAAATATTACCTTCACTCCTATTTTTATTGAAGCAATCGCTAAAGCGCTAAAAGACTTCCCTATGGTTAATATTTCTGTTGATGGGAATCATATTATCAAAAAGAAAAATATCAATATTGGAATGGCCGCCGCACTTCCAAATGGTAATCTAATTGTTCCTGTAATCAAAAATGCAGATCAATTAAGCTTAGTGGGACTTAGCAAATCTGTCAATGATCTGGCTAATCGCTCACGTGCTAACAAGTTAAAACCTGATGATACCCAAGGTGGGACATTTACCTTTACTAATATTGGTGCTTTTGGAAATATCATGGGTACCCCCATTATCAATCAGCCTCAAGCAGCTATTCTGGCCGTTGGTACTATTAAAAAGAAACCTGCTGTTATTGAAACAGAACATGGTGATCTAATTGGTATCAGACAGATGATGTATCTTTCGCTATCTTATGATCATCGTGTCATAGATGGAGCATTGGGAGGAACATTTTTGAAAAGAGTGGCCGATTATTTAGAGAACTGGGATATTAATCGCGAAATCTAACGTTTTATAGCATAACAAAAAGGCTTCTTTTAAATTAAAAGAAGCCTTTTTGTTATGCTAAGCATTCAAATGTTTATGAATTACAATACGGTAACGCCAGTATAATAAAACAGACGATGTGAGCAAGCCCAAAGTTAAACCATACCAGATTCCTTCTACGCCCATTCCTAAATGAACTCCCATAAAATATCCACTTGGCAATCCGATGATCCAATAGGCAATAAAAGTGATTAATGTCGGGATATTGACATCCCCCATACCTCTTAATATGCCTAAACCTACAACCTGAGTTCCATCAAAAAGCTGAAATAATCCAGCTATAATCAACAAATGAGCTGCAATAGTAACGACTGCCATGTCCTGTGTAAAAATAAAAGGAAGGTAGTTATTAAAGATAGCAAAAAGTGAAGCCGTCAGTGTCATAAATACTAAAACCAATTGATAAGAGGAAACTGCAAAACGCTGTAAACGAAAGAAGTTTTTGTTACCAAAGCTATTCCCTGTTTTAATAGTTGCAGCCGCCGCAATTCCACTTGCCATCATATAAGTCATAGCAGCTAATTGAATAGCAACCTGATGTGAAGCTTGCTCAACAGCACCAATAGTACCAGCAATCAATGAGGCCCCTGCAAATGCGCCGATTTCAAAGACATATTGCATGGCAACAGGTGCTCCTATTTTTAAGATTTTTCGAACCCGGATAAGATCAACAGCCCATAGTTTAAATTTACTGATATAAGGCTGAAAATAAGAAGATTTCATAACATAGAACAACATGACGACCATCATCATAATACGGTCGATCAACGTACTGTATCCTACCCCACTGACTCCCATAGGTTTGATACCAAACATTCCTTTAACAAAAATAACGGCCAAGATAATGTTGAGAACATTGCCCCATATGGTAATATTCATGGCTTGTTTAGTAAAACCTAAACCTTCAGCAAATTGCTTAAATGCACTGAAAATCATCAAAGGAAAAATAGATAAACTCAGAATAAGTAAATAAGGTTTCGCCTCTTTTACCACCGCAGGATCTTGGTCTAGATGATCAATAGCCAACATAGAACCAAAATATACGAGGCAAAATAAGAGTATCCCTGCTATGGCATTCATCCAAATACTATTCGAAAGCAACTTGGCACATTCTTCTTTATTACCACGTCCATTTTCCTGCGCAATTAATGGGGTAATTCCGTAAGCAATACCCAAACCAATAACCATAACGACCATAAAGACCGCATTGACCAATGATACCGCAGCCAAAGGAACTGTACCTGCAAAATGCCCTACAATGACACTGTCTGCCATATGTACCATGGTATGACCAAGTTGAGAGATCACAACTGGTCCTGCCAGTATAAAAGTGCTCCAATAATAAGGCTTGTAAGATTTTAATCGCTTCAACATATTTTCCCGCTACTTAATTTGAAAAGATTCCAAAAGTACGAGATTTTTCCCAATCCTACATTTCTTATCTATCAATAAATCATAATGAAAATGTCAAATTAGCACACTAAATTTTTACAATTGAAATGTTAATATTTCCTTAAACACTATTTCATTTTTAAAATATTGCTGTAACTTAGCATTTATAATTTATTAAAACGATAGTAAAATGTACAGTCAAATATTTGCATTTCTTAACATAGGAACATCAGAAATGATGTTAATTCTGGTTATCGCTCTTTTATTATTTGGGGGTAAAAAACTTCCTGAATTGGCAAGAGGTCTAGGGCGTGGGATCAGAGAGTTTAAAGATGCTTCAGAAGGTATCAAAAGAGAAATTTCCGATCAAATTAATAATTTCGAAAAAGACATTGATTTAAAAATAGAGGAAAATCCTTTGGCAGAAGCTCAAGCAGCAGAACAAAAAGTAAAAGAAGAAGCTGAAGCTGAAAATAAAGAAGAATCCGAAAAGAAGACGCCTCAGTTTACAGCACCTGAAGGGACTATGCAGTATAGCCGTCAGCCTGAATATGGTGAAGAGCCAAACCATTTTCAATATGGTTACAACGATCATTTTGCAGATAACGGACAAACAGCGGCAACTGAGGATAATACAACTGAATCTGTTGAAAAAACAGCAGTTGATCCAGCTAAAAAAGCAGAAGAGCCTTCTAAAGAAGCATAAGTTTAAGCCTATTATTTTCAATAAGATATCGTCAAATAAAGCTGTTGGATTATTTCCAGCAGCTTTCTATTTTAATAAATATTACATTCCCTATTTATGACACACGAAATTATAGTTTCGAAGGAATTAGCGATTAGCGAAAAACAAGTACAAACAACAATCGGATTATTAGATGAAGGTGCTACAGTACCTTTCATCTCACGTTATAGAAAAGAGATGACGGGCAGTCTAGATGAAGTACAAATTACGACCATCCGTGACCGTATTCAACAATTACGTGACTTAGATAAAAGAAGGGACGCCATCTTAAAATCAATTTCAGATCAAGGAAAATTAACTCCAGAACTAGCGTTAAAAATCCAGCATGTAGAGACGATGGCAAATCTAGAAGACATTTACCTTCCCTACAAGCCTAAACGTAAAACACGTGCAAGTATGGCCAGAGAAAAGGGATTGCAACCGCTTGCTGACCTGCTATTAGCGCAGGAACGTACAGATTTCACCGATTTAGCAGTATCACTTATCGATGAAGAAAAAGGTGTCAACTCGATCGAGGAGGCACTATCGGGTGCCCGCGATATTATTGCAGAGACAATTGCTGAAAATGCTGAAGTAAGAGATAAAGCGCGTAAAATATTTGTGGACAAAGGTCAATTTGTATCTCGAGTAGTCCCAGGAAAAGAAGAAGCTGCATTAAAATATAAAGATTATTACGAATGGTCAGAATCATTAAAAAATGCACCTTCACATCGTGTTTTGGCCATGCGACGTGGTGAGAAAGAGGAACTTCTTTATTTGGATATCGAAGTTGCTGAAGAAGAAGTTATTCCTGCAATTGACCACATTTATATCAAAGCGAATAATGAAGCGGCTGCGCAAGTTCGCTTAGCCTTAACAGATAGCTTTAAAAGACTATTAAAACCTTCTATGGAAACTGAAATTCGAGTTTTGACACGTCAGAAAGCGGATGAAGAAGCAATCAAAGTATTTGCAGATAATGTACGTCAACTACTTTTGGCGGCCCCATTGGGACAGAAAAGAATTTTAGCAATCGATCCTGGATTTAGAACGGGTTGTAAAACTGTCGTGTTGGATCAGCAAGGTGCTTTACTAGAAAATACGGCTATATTTCCACATAGTGGTGCCGGAGGTCTGGCAGAAGCAACGCGTACTATACCTTACTTAGTAAAAAAATATGATATTGAAGCCATTGCTATCGGCAATGGTACAGCAGGTCGGGAAACAGAAGATTTCATTCGTAAACTGAATCTAGATGAAGTTACTATTGTGATGGTTAATGAAAGTGGCGCTTCTATTTATTCTGCATCAGAAACTGCACGAGATGAATTCCCAGATCAGGATATCACGGTGCGTGGCGCTGTCTCTATTGGTCGCAGGTTGATGGATCCGCTAGCAGAGTTGGTGAAAATCGATCCAAAATCGATCGGTGTAGGACAATATCAACATGACGTTGATCAAAACAAATTACAGAGCTCACTAGACGATACAGTTATGAGCTGTGTGAACAATGTAGGTGTTGAATTAAATACCGCATCAAAACAAATTCTAGCTTACGTATCTGGTTTAGGTCCTGCTTTGGCTCAATCAATCATCAATTACAGAAAAGAAAACGGACCTTTCAAATCACGTCGTGAATTGAAGAAAGTACCTAGGTTGGGAGATAAAGCTTTTGAACAGGCCGCCGGATTTTTACGCATCCGCAATGCTGAAAATCCTTTAGATGCATCAGCAGTACATCCTGAACGCTATAAATTAGTCGAGCAAATGGCTAAAGATCTTAAAACAAGTGTTCATGAGCTGTTGAGTAATGCCGAACTAAGGAAAACAATACCATTGAAAAATTATATCTCTGATGAAGTTGGTCTACCGACACTGAATGATATCATCGCCGAATTGGCAAAACCAGGACTGGATCCACGTGAAAAATTCGAAGCTTTCGCTTTTACTGATGGTGTAAATGCAGTATCGGATTTAAGGGTAGGAATGAAATTACCAGGTATCATAACGAATATTACTAATTTTGGTGCTTTCGTTGATATTGGCGTTCACCAAGATGGACTGGTACATTTGAGCCAACTGTCGAACCGTTTTATTTCTGATCCGCACGAAGTCGTAAAAGTACAACAACATGTAGAGGTTACAGTAACCGAAATTGATGAGAAAAGAAATCGTATCGGCCTTTCTATGAAAACAAATGAAGCAACCTCATCACCAAAACAGAAGCGTGAGCCAAAAAGTTTTCACAATAAAGAGCGAAAAGAAAAAGAACCTGAGACTGATATGGCTTCAAAATTAGCCGCATTAGCAAGCAGATTTAAATAACATAAAAGGGTGATTTTAATAAAATCACCCTTTTATGTTGACATTATTCGCTATTTTAGAAGCATGTTAACATTTGAAAAATTTTCATCTTCCACCGTATTGGCAGTTCCTCCGTCTGAACTTTCTATATGGCTCGAATCACTTTGGTGGGATAAAAAAGGTGATTGGCAAAAAGCCCATGATTTAATCGATCATCTACAAGATTCCAAATCGGCACATGTGCATGCTTACCTACACCGCAAAGAAAAAGATCTTTGGAATGCTCGCTACTGGTATAACCGTGCGAAGAAATCGGAATTTATAGGCTCACTTGATGACGAATGGGAACAATTGGTTCGCATTCATTTATTTTAAGACAGAAAAAGGTTATCTCAAATAAGCACGATGAAACTTTTATAATTAAAGTCATGACTTACTCAAGATAACCCCATTTTATTAATTAGGTAATTAAAACTAGTAACCCGGGTTTTGAATCAACTTGGTATTTCTATTCATTTCATCTCGGTGAATGGATATGAAGTACATTTTATCCAACCAATTTCTATTTTCTATCCCAGGTGCAATTGTATTCACTTTATAAGAGTAGCTATAATTGTCTGTATTATATTGGTAAAGACTCACAAGCTTACCCGCTTTTAAAGTCCCAAAAATATTAATTAAAGTAACTTGTCTTCCTATTGTTTCTTTAGCATTCATCCAACGGCGTGTATCAAAGAAGCGGTGTTCCTCATAAGCCAATTCAACACGTCTTTCATTACGGTACCGATCTTTTAATTTTTGCCCAGATTCATCGTTATCAATTGCAGGCATTCCGGATCTGAACCGAATTTTATTGAGCCATGTACGTGCTTCAGCATCCTCTCCCAATTCAAGACAAGCTTCTGCATAATTCAGTACGGCCTCAGTATAACGAAGTACTGGCCACGGCACACGTTGTCTGGTATTTTGATCAACAATCGCAGGATCCGCATCAACAAACTTACGCATATAATATCCCGTATAACTACCATTCCAATCTTCAACCGGAGAATTACGCGTATCTAACCCATACTGGATGACTTTCGCTCCCTTATCATTGATTACCTCATATTGACCTGTTTGGATTTGATTCGCAGGATCTCTCTTCTTAACATCATCTGTTCTTGGTTTCCAAGTAGCACCGTCATATAATATTGAAGCTCCAAGGCGAGGATCACGATTGGTATATATGTTTGCTGCGTGAACAGAATTATTCCAATTAAATTTTTCACCGGACAATGTCTCATAATCATCTACCAGTAATTGCGTAGGACTATTTCCTGCCCAGTTATGATAGCCATTAGGTCCATTGTTACGCCCTACATAAGCACCACCTTCATCTTTCAAGTCATTAAAGAATCTTCCTAAAATTAAATCCCGTTTTGCATCAGCATCGGCAATTTTTGAATTACCCCCCATCGCTAAAGCGATATAATTTGCTCTCCCTTCTGAAGGGGAAACCGGTTCTGATAAGTTTAATTTATATGCCAGTTCAGATTTATCCAGCACCGCCTTTGCTGCTGCTTTAGCTTTTTGCCATCTCTCTGTACGATTTCCAGATACATAACCTAACAGTTCTGGGTTAGCATATGCCGATATAGTTGAAGATTTGGTCTTTGCCGTTGGTACATCATGCAAATCGGAAGCAGCATAAAGTAACACACGAGCTTTTAGAGCTAAAGCTGCAGCCTCACTGGTACGACCATCTACTTTTGCCACCCCACTCAATAAAGTAGCTGCCTGTTCGCAATCTTTAACAATGAAATTGACGCATTCTTCATACGTATTTCGAGCAGCAGTATAATCCGTATCTTCAAGCGTATAAATCTTGGTAATCAATGGAATTGCACCATAGAAACGCAAAAGTTGCTGATAGTAATAGGCTCTTAAGAAATAAGCCTCTCCCAACATCTGTTTCGCTAGCGCTTCATTATTAAATTTTGGCGTAATAAGATTTTCAATCGCAATATTAGTGGCGCGGATACGCTTGTACATGTTTCCATACTCATATGAATCAACAATCCATCCCTGATCCGCTGGATTGGATCTACTCTCCGTAATGGTATTGATTCCTCTACCCGGATGGGTAAACATGGACTCGTCTGTCAACGAGGCTAACATCTGTTCGTTAAAACCTCCCTGTCCAAATCCATTATATAGATCATTTACAAATGCCTGCGCTAGTCCAGCATCTGTCCAGACAAGCTCTTTTGGAACCTCTGCCAGTGGTTTTGTATTAACAAAATCATCATTACAACTGGCAAGTAACCCCGTAAATAATAATGCAGAAATCGGTATATAAAATAATTTTATTGTTTTCATAAGATAGCGAATTAAAAAGATAAAAGTATCCCTGTGTTGATTAATCGAGCCTGAGGATAGTAATGTCCCAAGGTATTAGTCGACTCGGGATCGTACATTTTCAATTTGGACCAAGTAACTAAATTCATACCGCTCGCATAAACTCTGAAACTTGAAATACCTAAGCGCTCCACAAGTTTTGCACTTAAATTATAACCAATTTCCACATTTTTTAAACGCAGGTAATTGTTTGAATGTAACCAATAAGTATTGCCACTGGAATAATACTGATCAGAACGATCTGTAATACGCGGATGCACAGAACTAGGATTATCGATCGTCCATCTATTTTCATAAAATTCGTGTAAGTAATTACCAATTGCACCAGATTCATCTGTAGCAATACGCACTTCGCCACCCATAGCTCCTTGAAATAAGATGGATAGATCAAAATTCTTATATCGTAATCCCAGATTCAAACCCCCTTGAAAAGTTGGATTGGTATTCTTATTTGTTCGCACACGATCATCCGGAGTAATCTTTCCATCACCATCATAATCCTTATATTTCATATCCCCAGGACGAAGATTATTTGTAATTGCCGAATAATCCAAGGTATTAGAATTGATCTCTTCCTGACTCTTAAATACGCCATCATATTGATAATATAGACCAGAATTGATCACTCTACCAGTTGTCTGCTGCCAAGCTGGTGCTCCAGCAGCTTCGTCCCAGAATACAATTTTATTTTTAGCATACCCACCATTGATGGAAGCACTATATCCCCAATCGCCTTTCTGATCGCGATAACCTAAATTGAACTCCCATCCTTTGTTATCGACTTTGCCGATATTTTCAGCAGGTAACGTCATACCCGTACTTTGAGGAATAGATGCATTCCGTCTCCATAGGATTGAATTTCGTCTATTTTTAAAAACATCAAACTCAAAATTAATCTTGCCTCCTAAAAGTTGTGCATCAATACCTAAATTATAATTGTTAGCAACCTCCCAAGTAATGAAATTATTTGGAACACGGCTTTCATACAAGGTTTTAATCATTTCATCTCCAAGAATATAGGACCCAAATTTATATGTTGAGAAATATTGATATTCTTGAAGAACATTATCATATTCAACATTATCATTACCCATCTGCCCGTAAGAAGCACGGACCTTAAAATAATTGACGACTTTAATATTATCTTTCCAAAACTTTTCTTCAGATGCTACCCATCCCAACATTGCGCCAGGAAAAAATCCGTAACGCGTTTTCTGAGGGAACATATAAGAACCATCATAACGCCATAGCAACTCAGCAATATATTTCGATTTATAATTGTAATTGATCCTTCCAAAATAATTCAATCTTGCTCGCTGCCATGCACTACCATCATTATTCTTCTCAGCATCACCACCAGCAAATAAATAATCAATGTTATCTGACAAGAAATAACGTCGATAAGCGGAGAAGTTATCATTTTGGATTGTTTCTCTGTTTACCCCTGCTAGTATATTGAACGTGTGATCACCTATGACCTTATCATAAGTCAGAACACCGCCCAGCAAAATATTCAACTGATCTTCATCAGATTGGTTTAGTCGTGGATCTGCCGGACCTCTTTTGCCAGGTACCAATTGTGGAGTTACTCCATCAGCTTCATAAGCTCCTTGCCAAGTATACAGGTACCACGGCGTCTCCCAACGTTTAATTTTCTTAATGTATTTATCGACAGCTGCATTACCAGAAAACTTCAAGCCTTCTATCCAAGGAATTGTAATATCAATCTGTCCATTGGTTTGAAAGTAATATCTTTTATCGCGTTCATAACCTGTTTCGTTAGTCGTGATCACCACAGGATTTTCACCATTTTCAATGTCAGGCCCAGGCATTCCATTTGGCCAATAAGCAGGTTGTGTAGGATTACCCCGCATCAACATTCTAAAAATAGTGCCGGCTCCTTTAGTTGGGAAATTTCTATTTTCTTGACGCCCTAAAACTCCAAATTTGGTTGTGATGTATTTACTTATCTTGGCATCCAAGTTAATTCTTAAGTCATATTGCTTATATCCGGTTGCAGATTTTTTATAGTAGGCATCTTGATTCTGATATCCAATTGAGGTTAGATATTTCACCGCATCATTTCCTCCGGTAATCTGTACATTATGCTTCTCTTGAGGAGACCAATTCTTTAAGGTTTCCCCATACCAATCTGTATTAGGATGTCCCCACGGATCACTGCCATCTTTAAATAATTGAACATCTTCTGGTGTAAAAGGAGCGGAAACGGCTGTACTGTTTGGACGGATAAAAGTTCCGGTCGTTCTGAAGGCATTTTGTGCTGCAGCCCACTCTGCTACCGGTAATTTATAAATCTCGAGTTCGTTTCGCAATTCGGAATATTCAACAGCATCTGTCAATTTTGGAATGACCGTCGGTTGCGAAAATCCTTTATTAAAATTATACGATAATTTAGGTTTTCCGTTTGTTCCCCTTTTTGTCGTTACCAAAATAACTCCATTTGCCGCTCTGGCACCATAAATGGCTGCAGAGGCATCTTTTAAAACTGAAATATTATCAATATCTGCTGGATTTAATCGTTCGAAACCGCCTTGGCGTGCCGGAATTCCATCAATAACAATTAGTGGGCTCGAATTTCCTAAGGTATTGGTTCCGCGGATACTTATAGTTGATCCATCATAGCCGGGTTCCGCAGATCCATTCGTCGCAATTACCCCCGGTACCCGGCCTGCTAAGGCATTGGAAACATTTAGAGCTGGTGACTTTGATAGTTCAGAACCTTTTACAGCGACTACAGATCCTGTAACAGTTTCCTTCTTTTGCACCCCATAACCAACCACAACCACTTCTTCTAGATTGGCGTTGGAACTAACGAGACTCACCATAATACTGGTTCTTCCTTTAACTTCTTCATCTGTAGAAGTCATTCCGATCATTCGAAAATTCAACTTTCCGTCACTTGGAACATTTGTCAAAACGTACTCCCCTTTTTGATTTGTCTTGGTAGCGACATTTGTCCCGACAACAGATACAGTGACCCCCGCAATCGGTGAACCATCATCTGTATTAGTGACTATGCCACTAACTGAAATCTTTTCCTGAGTCGAACTCATAAAAGTTAAACTCTTTGGATTTGCAAGCACTGGTGATTGGCAAATTGTAGATAAAGAGACGATAGCTCCCATCCAAAAGGCTTTCTTCCATTGCTGTTGACCTAAATTAAGATTGCTCATAATTTTTTAGTTTGGTTTAAAATAGTTGATGTTAATTAAATTAGGTAAACAGGTTGTTTCTATTGGAAGTATACCAATAGTCTATTAAACAAGACCGTTATTTAATTTAATCGGTTTAAATTGGTAATGTATACACAACACTAAGGCTGTATTATGTACACCAACTAAGTTATATCAAATTAAAGTTGTCTAAAAAGAAAAATATATCCTTTTATAAAAAAAATAGCTAAATTTCTCATTACTAGGAAAGTAAAAATTAAAGAGTTTGTTTACCGTGTAACAGATGATAGATCGAAATAAGTTATTAACAATTTAATGTTAATAACTAACAACATGTGTTAATAATTGCAGCAATCTTAACTTATTAACATTTGGTTATTCATATATATTCTAGTTATTTATGGACAGTATAAATAAGTTTAAAAAGATTATCAGAAAAAATATAAATGTTTAATACTTTTTTTTGTAAAACTAAAATTTAAAAAATACAGCTTTAAATACTATTTAATCAGTCATAAAGCATTAAATCCTGCATAAATACCTTATTCACATTTTTATAATAAAATGTGGATAACATAAAATACAAGCATTATAGTTATCAACAATATTAATTCACAATGTGGATAACTTCAAGTAGAGAATCATCAAATCTGATTAAAAAGTTAAGATGTAGAAAATGAAATAACAAGGTAAAAAAAAGAGTCATCCGGAAGGGATGACTCTTTTTTCTAAAATTATAAAAATGCTACTTAGGCAAATAAGTCTGAGCTTAAATAACGGTCACCCCGATCACATGCAATAAATACAATAGTTCCTTCTTCAATTTCATTTGCTACCTTCAATGCGGCCGCAAATGCTCCTCCGGAACTCATACCTGCAAATATACCCTCCCTTTTCACTAACTCACGAGCCATCTCAGTAGATTCTTTCTGCGAGATATCTAGAATACGGTCGACACGAGAAGCGTCAAATATCTTCGGCAGATATTCCTCAGGCCAGCGACGAATACCCGGAATGGATGACTCCTCAGTTGGTTGACAACCGACGATCTGTATTTCAGGATTTTTCTCCTTCAGATATATAGAGTTTCCCATTATCGTACCGGTAGTACCCATTGCACTAACAAAATGTGTAATCTTTCCTGCGGTATCACGCCAGATCTCAGGACCTGTAGTTTTAATATGTGCTTTATAATTATCGGGATTTGCGAACTGGTTTAAAATAAAATAATCTCCTGTGGCAGCTTTATCTTCCGCATAATCACGACAGATCTCCATGCTCTCTAATAATGTGACCTGTGCACCAAATGCCTGCATCGTTAATGTCCGTTCGCGCGTAGAAGTAACGGGCATTACTAATTCTAAACTTAGGCCATAAATTCCTGCAATCATAGCGAGAGCAATACCTGTATTTCCACTCGTTGCTTCAATCAACTTTGTATCCTTCGTAATTTCACCTCTTTCCATAGCCGATCGAATCATATTCAATGCAGCACGGTCTTTTACACTACCTGCAGGATTATTTCCTTCCATTTTAGCGTAAATCTTCACATTTCGATTACTATGAAATTTTGTGATTTCAACTAAAGGAGTATTGCCAATGGTATCAATGATATTTCCCATATTAAATTAAAGGTTTGGAATCTATAAATTTAGAATTTGCTTGATGATAGACAGTTGTATAAGGCTCTACAGAATTTGTCAACCACACATTTCCCCCGATAACGGAGTGATGGCCTACAACAGTATCGCCACCCAATATTGTTGCTCCCGAGTAAATAATGGTATGATCTTCGATTGTAGGATGCCTTTTCACATTGCATAAAATTTTCTCAACACTCAATGCGCCTAACGTCACCCCCTGATAAAGCTTTACATAATTACCGATAACACAGGTTTCACCTACGACTAAACCTGTACCATGATCAATATAAAGATGATGGCCGATAGTTGCTGCCGGATGAATATCAATGCCCGTCTTCGAATGCGCGTGCTCTGTTAAAATACGGGGTATCAAAGGAACACCAAGACGGTGAAGTCTATTTGCGATCCGAAAAATACTTATTGCGAAAAAACCGGGATATGTACGAATAACTTCCCGTTGATTCTTTGCCGCCGGATCGCCTGCTATCAAAGCATCAGCGTCTGAACACATCAATTCATATAATTGTGGTAATGATTGAAAAAAATCACGTGCAACAAGCGAGTGATCACATGCTTCACAAGCCTTTGATTTACTTAACAGTTGCTCTAATTCAAGCTCAGCTTGCTGAAAAGCAAGTTGCACTTCTGCGACAGATTTTATCCCACCTGCATTTCGCTCTGGAAATAACAGATCTAAGATCCCTACTGCCCAACCTGATATTTTTTTATTGGAAGGCATTTCAAATACCTCCAATTGTTTTTGATAAATGTGTTCGTAAAAATCATTCATGGGTGTAATCCCTTTATGTAACAGTACAAATATACTATACTTATATGGTAGATAAAATATACAATTTATAAAACCAGCTTGTTAAAAAGAAGTTGTAAAGTTTCTGCCGGATCTTCACATAATCCGGGGTGTACCGGAGAACACTGGATAACTGTGCTTCGGTTGGCGGTCAACCATCTGAAACGTTCTGTCTGATCCAACGCGGCTAATTTGCCACCATCTTTTGCTCCTCTACATATTTTCACAAAAGATTCCAGATGAGCCTTTATCATTTCTATATCCATATCCGGAAATAATGATCTGGCGCGCACTTCATCGATATCAAACAGAACATTTGCAAATCGGTATTTCCGGCAATATAACGCCACACCAACATTAATAAACTCTTCACGCTCCACACGTGGTACTAAGCGTACCACCGCATACTCATATAATGTTTTTTCGGGCATCTTCAATTTGATTTAAAAAATGATCAGCATGTGCTAAGCGCTTCATCAAAAAGGACACGTAAACTTCTCGCGCCTCGGTTGCAGATAAATCTCTCGATTCATCAACTAACCATTCACTTGGTATGATATCCACTATATTACGGATCACTTCTTCGGTTAATAAAGAACGGTATTGTCGGTCTACCGATTCAACTTGGTTGGCGTTCTTTAATAACACATGATCTTTTATCTGCACAAAGGGTTTTATAGCTTGCTCTTCCCAATTGTCCCAACTATGATGGAAGTATAAGGAAGCTCCATGATCAATCAACCATAATTCTTTATGCCAGATCAGCATGTTTGTATTACGGACCGTACGATCAACATTCATCAACAACGCATCGAGCCAGACAATTCGAGATGCTTCTTCAGGACTTATCTGATCAACATTGGCATCAAAAGTAATGGCCCCATTTAAAAAATGAACACCTAGATTTTTGCCAACACTAAATTTTAATAAGTCTTGGATTTCCTCATCTGGTTCGGTCCTGGCAAAAGATTCATCCAAATCTGCAAAAACCATTTCAGGCATTCTGAGATTAAGAACACGGGCAATCTCTCCGCCTATCAACTCTGCAATTAAAGCTTTCTTTCCCTGTCCGGCACCTCTGAACTTAATCACGTAACTAAAGCCATCATCTGCATCGGCCAATGCCGGCAAAGAACCTCCTTCACGAAAAGGCTGTATGTAGCGGGTAATTCTAACTTCTCTTATTTCAGGTTTTTTAATTATCATCTGTCATCCTTTTATAATTTACCGATACTCAAGCGATAAATCCTTAAATCAAATATCAACATTTTTATTTTTTATTAGCGATATTCAGCTAAATTGGACATAATTGTGACGCATAAAAATGGTTAATTCTAATTATATTTGTAACAATAGTTCACTCACTTTCTCGTGAAATACGCAAATAATAGTTATGAATACTACTCAGGAATACAATACAGTTATCGAGCACTGCCAAGATTTATTTATCAAGAAAACGAAAGATTATGGAACAGCCTGGCGTATTATGCGACTTCCTTCTATAACCGATCAAATTTATATTAAAGCACAACGCATTCGTACTTTAGAGATCAAAAAAGTATCTAAAGTTGGGGAAGGTATTTTGGAAGAATATGTGGGTATCATCAATTATTGTATTATGGGTATGATTCAGCTCGAATTAGGTGAAGATGGTGAAGAAAATTTAAGCCCAGAATTTGTAAATGAAAAATACACTGAAAAAGTAAATGAAACACGTGACCTTATGCTTGCTAAAAATCACGATTATGGCGAAGCATGGCGCGATATGCGGATTTCTTCGTTAACAGATCTGATACTCATGAAAATTCACCGTGTGAAACAAATTGAAGACAATAACGGCGCCACCATCGCCTCCGAAGGAATACATGCCAATTATCAAGATATGTTAAATTATGCCGTTTTTGCACTTATAAAAATGGGGTTAGCTCAATCAAACTAAAATTATGTCAGCAGTCATCAATAATAAATCGCAAAAAACAAACTATCTACTTTGCTTTGCGCGCATCTTTACAGGTCTTCTTTTTATTTTCTCCGGTTTTATAAAGGCTAATGACCCTACTGGCTTTGGTTATAAACTCGAAGAATATTTTCATGTTTTTCATACCGACTTTTTAAATGACTATGCTACAGCGATTGCTATCGTTGTCTGTGCACTAGAAATAATATTGGGTATATGGCTTTTGTTAGGTTTTTACAAAAAGCTTGTAGCGTGGGGTTTATTACTGCTGATCATTTTCTTCACTTTCCTTACTTTTTACTCTGCTTTTTTTGAAGTTGTTACTTCATGTGGTTGTTTTGGCGACGCTATTCCGCTGACACCCTGGCAGTCCTTTGGCAAGGATCTCGTATTGCTTGCTTTGATCTTAATCATTTTTGTTTACCGCAATCAAATTACACCACTCATTAAAGATCCGACCAATCGTGGCCTCGTAGCAACATTTACAGCAGTCCTATCTTTTGGCATTGGAATCTATACGTTCATGTATTTACCGTTTATAGATTTTTTACCTTATAAAATCGGTAATAATATCCCATCCCTAATGGTTCTACCTGAAGGAAAAGAAGGCGATGTTTATGAACAGATCTACAGCATGAAAAATGTTAAAACGGGGGAAACAAAAACCATTACCGATAAAATTTACATGTCTGAAAAAGTCTGGGAAGACACAAACTGGGAAATCGTTGGCGAACCGCAAAGTAAATTGGTGAAGAAAGGCTATCAGATTCCGATTACAGATCTTCTGATTACAGATGCTGAAGGAAATGACCATACCCAAGAAATAATCAATAATCCTTATTATAATTTAATTATTGTTGCTAAAGACCTGTCCAAAGCTAATGTAGAGGCTTTAGATAAAATCAATAAAATAGCGACAAAACTAACGGAAGATTACAATCTACGAATAGTGTTATTGACGGCCAGTTCTTCTGAAGATTCTGACTACCTAAGTGATAAATTACACTTAATTTCAGAAATATTCTATGCTGATCTTATTCCGTTGAAAAGCATGATCCGTGCAAATCCTGGGGTACTTTTATTAAAATCAGGAACCGTAATCGACAAATGGCATTACAATGCTATACCCGATGCAAAAGATATAGAAGAGCGATACTTAAGTTTAGATAAATAATAATATGCCAAAACCTATTTTTTTAATTGGCTATATGGGAAGTGGAAAAACCACTTTAGCCAAAAAGTTAGCAAGTAAATTAGAGTTACCTTTTATCGATACTGATGATGAAATTGTCAAAGAGATAGGCATGTCCATCACAGAATATTTTCAGTTGCACGGGGAAGAAAAATTTAGAGAATTAGAACGCAAGCAGTTACTAAAAACTGCGCAACAAAATGCAATCGTTTCTACCGGAGGTGGCTCTCCATGTTTTTTTGATAACATGCAGTGGATGAATGAAAATGGTATTTCGGTGTATTTACAGATGTCACCAAAATCGCTATTTGATAGATTGTCTCAGTCAAAACCGAATAAAAGACCTATTTTAATCGGTAAAACTGAAGAGGAACTATTTAATTTTATTACTGAAAAATTAACTGAAAGAGAACCGTTTTATCAACAAGCTCATCTAATTATTGATCATATCAATACGCCAATAGATGATCTCATCATTTTATTAAAGAAAAACCAATAACAAATCACTGTATGTTTAGAAGAATAAATCTCTTCCCTTTTTTAATTTTTACAACCGCACTTTTAGCATCCTGCTTTCGGACCGGCACATCTTCGGATGTTCTGGCGGGTAGTAAAACACTCAATTTAAAAACAGCAGAGGAGCTTTATCAATTTTTAACATACGATGAAAACCGATATCCGCTCATTAGCTTACATCGAGGAGGCCCTACAACCGGTTATCCTGAAAATGCAGTAGAAACTTTTGCATTTAACGCGAGCTACAGACCTGTCATTGTGGAATGTGATGTTAGGTTGACTAAGGATTCTGCTTTAATATTGATGCATGACAGCAACTTAAACAGAACAACTAATGGCTCTGGATCAGTAGATTCTAAAACTAAAAATGAATTAAAAGGTTTAAGATTAAAAGATCCTAATGGAAAGCTAACCCCTTATCGAATTCCGAGCTTGGAAGAAGCCTTAGCATGGGGCAAAGGTAGAGTCATCTTCACCTTAGATATTAAACAAGGAGTTCCCTATGATTTGGTGATCCGTGCTATTCGCAGTCAAAAAGCTGAAAGTAATGCCATAATCATTACGTATTCCGCAAATCAGGCTGCTGTTGTGCATAATTTAGCCCCTGACCTCATGCTATCTGCACCTATAAAAAATGAAGCAGATTTAGTGCGGCTCAATGATCGAGATATTCCAGATAATCGCATTATTGCCTTTCTCGGCACCAGAGAAGCGGATAAAAACTTAATAGAGCTACTTCATGAACATGGTATCATGTGTATATTAGGTACACTAGGAAATTTAGACCGGCAGGCCAAACAAAAAGGAGATCAACTTTATGCCCGCTTTATTGAAAATGGCGCAGATATTTTGAGCACCGATAGACCCCTAGAAGCGGGACGCGTTTTAGACTTTTACATAAAAAAGAGAAATATAACTTCCAAATTTATTCAATAACGATGGTAAGACAAGAAGCAAGTAAAACTAAAACATGGTTAAAAAATAGCATATTTTAGAGTAAGCGAGCTTTTATCATTGTCTATTACCAATCATTGAATTGGGGACAAAAAAGTAAAGCAGCTATTCTTAAGAATAGCTGCTTTACTTTTTTATTGTATCACTCTTTTTTTATTTCTTCATACTTCCTTGATCGCGCAAATTCACATGCCAGCTAAATGCTTCTTCCAAGATATGTGGTGTATGGCCCCCGCGCTCACAGGCACGGTCATAGTAATCTTGTAACTGCTCTTTATAATCTGGATGAACACAGTTATCAATGATAACTTGAGCGCGTTCACGAGGAGCTAATCCTCTTAAATCGGCTAGACCGATATCAGTTACTAATATGTCAACATCATGTTCTGTATGATCAACATGTGATACCATGGGTAACACATGCGAAATACGATCTTCTTTTGATGCTGCCTGTGTTACGAATATACTTAAGTAAGCATTTCTTGCAAAATCACCTGAACCACCTATACCATTCATAATATTAGTACCTGAAATATGTGTGGAATTTACATTGCCATAAATATCAAATTCAATAGCCGTATTAATAGCGATAACACCCAAACGACGAATTAATCCTGGAGTATTTGAGATATTTTGCGGTCTCAAGACCATCTTATCACGATACTTATCCAAGTTTCCAAATACACGATCATAGCAGGGCTTTGAAACCGTAATGGAAGAAGCCGATGCAAAATCCATTACTCCCGCATCAATTAAATCAAAGGTACTATCTTGTAAAACTTCTGAGAACATCGTTAAATTGCGGAAATTACTGTCTTTAAAACCCATTAAAACAGCGTTCGCAACTTTACCTATCCCCGCCTGAAGCGGTAATAAACTGGAAGACAGATGTCCCATTTCTACTTCTTTCTCAAAGAAATTTAAGATATGACTCGCAATAGCCGTTGTCTTAGTATCTGGTTCTGCAATATCTGCCGGACTATCTTCGATATCAGTAAATACAATTCCAACGACTTTTGAAGGGTCTAAGGCAATTGTTTTTCGCCCAATTTTATTCTCAGGAGCTACTATAGGTATAACGTTTCTTCTTGGATAATCTTCGGCTTGATAGATATCATGGATGCCACGAATCTCCATCGGAACAGCTGTATTTATTTCTAAGATCACATGCTTGGCTAAAGCAGCAAAAGTTGCTGAGTTACCCACTGAAGTGGTCGGAATAATACTACCATCGGCTTCAATCGCTGCTACTTCAAGTACGGCAATATCAACAGAGGCTAAATTCTTATTGTGTAGCAACTCTGCTGTTTCACTCAAATGCTGGTCAATAAATAGGACTTCCCCGCTATTGATCTTTCCTCTAAGTGTTCGGTCCACCTGGAACGGCATACGCTTAGCAAGAACACCAGCTTCAGCCAGCTTACCATCTGTGCCATGACCTAAAGAAGCACCTGTGATCAATGTTATCTTTAAAGGATCTGTTTTCGCCCGGTCTGCCAAAGCTGGCAATACGACTTTGCTGTCTCCGGCTTTCGTAAATCCACTTGAGCCAACGATCATACCATTTTCAAATAGTTGTGCAGCCTGCTCTGCTGTAATTACTTTATCAAGTAAACTTTTAAGTTTAATTCTATCGTATGACATATTCCTTTACTTATTTCCCAATTTACTAATATTTACAAACATATTCTTAGTAATTGTTTGAATATTAGAACAAACAATATTAAGTTATTTTTTCTATGTCAATTTATTGCAATTAGTCACAAAATTATCCAATAAAGACGATATATTTGTAATTATTTATAAATCAGCATTTAATATTTTTTATCAGAAGAAATCGTTTTAATATTAAATATTTGAAAACACATAAAACACTATCAATCAACCTCTTAATTATTTAAAAAATTTCAAAAAATTAGTACACACTTACTTACAGACCCAAATTAACAATCAATAATGGTGAGTATTAACTTACATTCATAAAGTAATACAAAGCTTTTGTATAAAAACTTTAACTTTGCAACGGAAACGGAAGGAAATCATGAATATAAAAAGCGATATAAAAGATCCCAAATATGTTAATCGTTATTACGTAACAGAAGTGGATTCTTTTGAGGATAGCATCTATTGTCACCATGCTATCATTGGCGAAAATTTTATTACCGAGCATGTGCACAATAAAGATCAATTTCTTTACACAGAAGGTGGTGTTGTTTTTTTAAAAACAGCTGAGAAGTCCTATTTTCTTCCTGCAAGACATTACATCTGGATACCGGCTGGCATTCGTCACAGTATTCATCCGAGCACCCCTGATGTGGTTATGCGTAATCTTTATTTTCCAAAGTATGATACTGACCAGGAATTCTACAAGAAGATAAGCATCTACCCTGTCGACGATCTTCTTAATGAGTTGATCATGTTCACAAACAGATGGAACGGCAATATTTTCCCGGTTGAAGAGCCTAAATATTCGCTTGCAAAAGCATTTAAATTATTATTACCTGAAGTCTCCCGGCACGAGCTACCATTGGCACTCCCCTATCCGAACAATCAAAAGCTAAAAGATATCGTCACCTTTTTAGAAAGCCGCATTGAGGAGAATGTAAGCTTTAAAACACTTTCTCAGAAATTCAACATCAGCGAACGTACATTAGCGCGTCTTTTCCAGAAAGAACTCAACATGTCTTTTATACAGTATTATACAATATTAAGAATGTTAACGGCTCTTAAACTTCTTTTAGATGAAAAACTGAGTGTAAATGAAGTTGCTCTGAAGGTAGGTTATAGTAGTTTGCCGACGTTCAGTAATACCTTTAATAAAGTGATCGGTGTAAGACCAAGCGAATATGTAAAGCAAAAACAATTGTTAATTTAATATTTTTAAGTATTTTAGTTCTCTAATACCTAAAATCTTAATAATGAATTATAAAAAACTATTTTTTAGTTTAGCAGGACTTGCCCTGTGTGTTTCAGTTGGCGCCAGCTCACTGAACAAGAAACCAAAACCATTACAATTGTTCAATGGCAAGGATATAAAAAATTGGACGCCAAAAATTAGCAAGCACGAGGTTGGAGAAAACTATGCGAATACGTTTCGTGTTGAAGATGGTTTATTAAAAGTAAGATATGATGGGTATGATCAATTTGATCAACAATATGGCCATTTATTCTACAACAAAGAATTTTCTGCTTACATCCTGCGTGTTCAATATCGTTTCGTTGGCGATCAAGCTAATGGAGGTGAAGGCTGGGCGTGGCGCAACAGTGGTGCTATGTTACATGGTCAAGATCCTAAAACAATGGCAAAAGATCAAGATTTTCCAGTTTCAATTGAAGGCCAGTTATTAGGTGGCGACGGAACAAATGAACGGACAACAAGTAATCTATGTACACCGGGTACAAATGTTGTCATGAACAATAAATTATTTACACCACATTGTGTAAGCTCTACATCGAAAACTTATCATGGAGATCAATGGGTAACAGCAGATTTTCTTGTCTTAGGAGATTCAATTATCCAACATTTTGTAAATGGAGAAAAAGTTCTCGAATATCAGAAGCCACAATATGGTGGTGGAAATGTATCGCACTCTGACCTTCCAAAAACAAAAGCGGGGCAACTACTCAGTAAAGGAACAATCTCTCTTCAAAGCGAGAGTCATCCTATAGACTTTAAAAAGGTTGAGATTTATGATTTAGAACCTTATATGAAAAACCCAGCGGCTCTGAAAAAGGCAATTGCAGCGGTAATGGAAAAATAAGAAAAATAAAAAAGTGTCGAGAATCTCGACACTTTTATTTACATTCATTCGCTTGGAAAAGAGAAAATCCAGGGTAAAGTAAAAACATAAAGAAAAGGGATACAGAGAACTGTATCCCTTTATATATTATACTGAAAGCTTAAACTAAACCGTTAACAAATTTAGTTAACTTAGATTTGTTGTTAGAAGCTTTTTTCTTGTGGATTACATTTTTCTTAGCCAAACGATCAAGCATAGAAATTACACGAGGCAATAAAGTTTTAGCTTCTTCTGCTGAAGTAGAAGTGCGTAATTTTTTAATTGCGTTACGAGTAGTTTTTGCTTGGTAACGGTTTCTTAAACGCTTTGTAGCGTTTGCTCTAATTCTTTTGATCGCTGATTTATGATTTGCCATTTTTTAGCTAATTTTTATTCGTTCTTTACTTAAAATTCGGAATGCAAAAATAACATCTTATTTCTAATATTCAAAATCTATTTTAAAGTTTTCTATACTTATCTTTGCAACATGCAAAAATTATCCATGGATCAGCTGCAACGTGCTGATGTTGAAACATTCAAAAACCAAGAGAAAACAGCTATCACACTCGTTCTAGACAATGTGAGAAGTATGCATAATGTCGGATCAGCTTTTAGAACGGCTGACGGATTTGCAATAGAAAAAATATTCTTATGTGGTATCACGGCTACACCTCCACATCGCGAAATTGAAAAAACAGCTTTAGGTGCGACACAAACGATTCCATGGGAACATGTCGAAGAAACTACGGAAGCAATTAAAACTTTAAAAGAATTGGGATATACCATTATTGCGATCGAACAAGCCGAAAACAGTGTACTATTACAAAACTTTATACCTGCAATAGATGCTAAGTATGCTTTAATATTTGGCAATGAAGTGAATGGTGTAGATGAAGAAGTGATGACATTAGTGGATTATTGTATCGAAATTCCGCAATTTGGAACAAAACATTCCTTCAATGTATCTGTCACAATTGGTATCGTAACTTGGGATTTTATTCAAAAAAGTAAGTTCTCTTAATTTTTTATCAATTAAGGGGATATAAGTATTTATATTACTTCCTATTTCCAATGCAAAATAGTAGATTTGTGATGCAAAATTTTAAGAAGAAATGAGTGTATTAGTTAATAAAGATTCAAAAGTAGTTGTTCAAGGTTTCACTGGAACAGAAGGTACTTATCATGCTAGTCAAATGATCGAGTACGGAACAAACGTAGTTGGTGGTGTTACACCAGGAAAAGGTGGTCAAACACATTTAGACCGTCCCGTATTCAATACTGTTAAAGATGCTGTAGAAAAAGCTGGTGCTAACGTTTCTATTATTTTCGTACCTCCTGCATTTGCAGCAGATGCGATTATGGAAGCTGCAGAAGCAGGTATCGAAGTAATCGTATGTATCACTGAAGGTATTCCTACTAAAGATATGATTCAAGTAAAATCTTACTTGAGTGACAAAAATTCTCGTTTAATCGGACCAAACTGTCCAGGTATCATCACTGCTGATGAAGCTAAGATTGGTATCATGCCAGGTTTCATCTTCAAAAAAGGTAATGTTGGTATTGTTTCTAAATCAGGAACATTAACTTACGAAGCTGTTGATCAAACTGTAAAAGCTGGTCTAGGTATTACAACTGCTATCGGTATCGGTGGTGACCCAATCATTGGTACTACAACTAAAGAAGCAGTAGAATTATTAATGAATGATCCAGAAACTGAAGCGATCATCATGATCGGTGAAATCGGTGGTGGTATGGAAGCTGAAGCTGCTCTTTGGATTAAAGAAAATGGTACTAAACCAGTAGTAGGTTTCATCGCTGGTCAAACAGCGCCTCCAGGACGTCGTATGGGTCACGCTGGTGCTATTGTTGGTGGTGCTGACGATACTGCAGCTGCTAAGATGAAAATCATGGCTGAGTGTGGCATTCGTGTAGTACAATCTCCTGCTGAAATCGGAAAAGCAATCGCTGAAGAATTAGCTAAGAAAAACTAAGCGTAAGCTTTATATATAAAAAAAGCCTTGCAAAAAATTGCAAGGCTTTTTTTATATATACCCGCTTCTACTTACCGTTACCAGTCAACTCCATTGGAATCTTTCCTTTTAGCATGACAGTTATTCTGGAATCATCTTCCGATTTCACATCAATTAGTAAATCCTGCGCATTATTCTGATCAAAATCTGTTGTCAACATCTGCACTGCCACACCATCTGTTTCTACAGCATACAGCGTTTTTAAATCTGCTTTTTTTATAGCATTTTCAAGAGCTTTAGATTCTTTAGCTTGCTCAGCCCCAATTTGGCAGATGACCAAATCTTGAATATCTTTCAATAAAGAATCGGGAACAAATTGTTTAATATCCATAAACAAATCTCCATCGCTAAGTTTGTTTACATCTTTTACATTAGCACCACTAAATCTAAAGATGTCTATCCCTTTTTGTTTTTTCGGCAATGAATTTACAAATTCATTAACTTTAGAAAGCTGTGCCTGCGCGGTAAACACGCTAAAAACAAGTGCAATTGCGGTTATTAACTTTTCCATAACTAGTTTATTATTTTAGTTTTATTATTTTTCTTTTCGTAATACTCGATCATTTTAGATAACTCATTTAAATCCAGATCAGCCTTAATATCAACAAAAACATAGTCCCCCTCATCTGCGATCCCCAATAGCACACGCTTCACATGATCTTTCTTCATCTCTGTATTAATCGTAATTTTTGATCCTTCACTATACAAACTCATCATTTCTTCAAAATTATTTTTAGCTAGATAAGCATTAAACTTACTCATGAGATTATCTTTTTTATTTCCAGAAATTGTCATGATCTTTAACTTCTTGATTTTCCGCAAGGCCAATGCCGCAATCGCATCCTCTTCATCTAATTCTTTTATTTTACCTTTAATAAATGCTTTTGTTAAAAACATCGGTACCCTTATTGATGCAACTTCCGTATCACTTGAGAGGTCTCTCTTACTCACAAACGACATGTTTGGACTTGTTTTAACAAAACAACTTTGCAAGGTCAGACAAAAGAGTAAAAGGGCTCCTATAATTATTGAATGCTTCATAATCCTATTGTTTAGTATTGACCAATTTATTTACATCATCGTAGCTCACCTTACCATCCAGGATCATAAAAATCGTACTTCCTTCAGATTGAATGCTGAGCAATAGATTTTTAATAACATCAGTTGCTGTATCTTCTGCTAAAAATTTAATTTTATTACCTTCCGAATTAATGGTGATCAATTCTTCGTATTTCAATTTGCCAATAGCTTTTGATACATCAGATTGTACTCCTAGATCTGCCTCTTCTAAGATCAGCATCTTAATACTGTTTATTTTAGAAAGCAATGGTTTTATACTATTTACTTCATTATCGGATAATTTCATCTTATTCAGCATGCTGAACATAGGCTTACCAATTTTAATAGAAGTCACCCCTTTTCCTTCTTTATATTGCTCGAAGATCTCATCTAATTTCGATAGTTGAGCATGTGCCAAACTTGAACACAATAGCGCTAATACTAATAATATCGTTTTCATAATTTTTATAATTCAATACTTAAACATTTTATATTTTCAACTTCCTTCATTCCTTTTTTTAAGTTCGAAGAGGCAAATAGCAGTGCATTTTCAGTAATCTTTAATGCTTCCGCTTCATCTGTAATTTTTACCCCATTGACCTCTACATAAAATTCTTCTGACGCAAGTGGCTCACTTGCCAGATCTAATTCTGGCTTTAAAACTGATCGGTCACTATTGTAAGTATCGATCCTTACAACCGTTGAATTCCGTGATAGCTTTTTTTCACTTTCTTTATTCTCAACCAATGGTTTCGTTTCAATGATATCCTTTTCATGATGCTCCTTCGAGGGAATCTTAAGAGTGGCCACCTCTTCTTCTTCCACTGCTTTTTGATTAGGCAAATACCATATACCTAAACAGATGACCAAAACAGCTGCTGCGATAGACGAAAACAATGTCCATATTTTTCTCTTTTGCGGCAGATGGACAGATTGCACCTTTTCTGTTGTTGTTAAAAAAGATTCAAAATCCAACGGCATCTCCGCTTTATCCTGCTTTGATAAGACCGAAAAATACCCCTCTTCGCTTTGCTCCTTTAGTAACCTTTCTTCGGCAAGAGTCGTTTCTCCTGCTAAATATTTAGCTTCTAATTTCTTTAATTCTTCTTTCTTCATAATCAAATACTTTTGTCAAATTGACTTTTACCACATTTCGAGCTCGCGATAAATTTACGCGCACTGCATTTTCATCTATTCCGACCAAGGCAACAATGTCTGCAATTTCATATTCCTCAATATCTCTGAGATACATCACCAGTCTTTGCTTTTCAGGGAGCTGATCTATGAATTTTAAGATAAGTTCTCTAGTTAAGGAAGGATACTTTTCTTTTTGAATATCTTGATCAAGTTGTGCCATATATTTTGTTTTGACCCCCTCTCTATTTAATCTATTCAAGGCAAAGTTTTTTGTCATTCGCATCGCATAAGCTTCGATATTCGTAATTTTTAAAAGTTCATTCCTCGATTCCCATAACTTTAATAATACTTCCTGAACCAAATCAAACGCATCATCCTGATCTAGCAAAAACCTATTTGCAAAACGAAATAACCGATCCTTATGGATGAAGACTGTCGTTTTAAAGGTTTCTTGGTTCATAAATTTTAATCGCTTTTATATAGAAGACATGCAAGGGTATCGAAATATTACATACTTTTTTAAAAAAAAATAATTGGTGCTGTTATATTCTAGGAATTGTCTTCCTTATACGAAGGAACATAAAAAAACCGAAGCTTTTTAGCTTCGGTTTAAAAAGATAGATTATCCATGAGATGAATAATCATGTTTGTGTATAAATTATGAAGTAGCCTGAAATAAACAACCCCTAGAAATTCAGTACATCAGTATAAAAGGATATCATTGAATTTACAAAATAATCCTTTATCACCTTACCAAAAAAGAATAAACTTTAATTACCGTAACGGTTGCATGCATTATTAACCTTTTTGCAATGCGTTGACAAGTTCACCATTCTCTCGTCTTAAATTAACAACTAATTTCTGACCTATAGCAGCTACTTCAATCATCGTACGGTTATCCTTTTCAGGCCCACCTCCAATGATAACATGATAATTATGATTGGCATCAGGGGGATAAAAACCAAATTCATGTGAATGTCCACCGATCACTGCATCAACTTTGTACTTTTCTAAAATATCATGAAAACTTGTCCTGTTATGTACGGTTCCGTGATATTCATCGGAATGAAAAAATGGAAAATGATTGACAACAATGATATGTTTAGCTTTTTTACGCATTTTTGATTGCATGATCCCCGTTAACCAAGCACGTTGCTCTAATCTGTAATTATCAAATTCGTATTCACCTCTTAAAGCTTCATGTTCATCTTCCTTATCCTCACCCCCGTCTAAAATAATCCAAAGAACAGGGCCTACGGTAAAAGCCTGATAAAACTTATTGTTAGGTAAATCATAATAATTTTTCAAATGACGTATAAATGATCCTCTATTATCGTGATTTCCTTTCACCATAACAAAAGGAACCTGCGAAGCAAAAGCTTTAGCTATAGGATCTAGCATTTTATCCGTTACATCGCTCTGTTTCATAATATAATGAAACGAATCACCATTAATAATGACCAAATCTTTATGATTCAGAGCAGTCTTATTGTATAAATACGAGTAACTGCTTCTGTCTTCATGAATATCATTTAAAATTAAAACATCGCAGGTTGACTTGTTATCTATAGGTAGCTTTGTATTTATCACTTCAGAACTGATTTCAAGACCACCCGGTCCTTTGGCCCCCACACGGTACTTAAAATCTGCTCCTTGATGTGGTACCTTAAATTTAAAAACTTCAGCACGGGCGTTACGTATACCATCTACTACTTCATAGATTTTATGGGACAATGTACCATCGTCCTTTAGTATGTCAACCCAGGCTATACCTGGGCTACTCAAAACGCAACAGATAGTTATATGCTGCCCTGTTAGATTTTGGAGATAAGGAAGTGCGGCAAATTTAAAAGCAGTTTCTGCTAGTTCTAATTCATTAGCATTTACGTTCTGTACGAAAGATGCACCCCCAAGCAAGCCTAAGCTTTTTATAAAAAAACGTCTATCTAAATTCATCATAGATATAAGTAAAAATTGACAGCTGATTATCAAAAAAATCAGCTTCATATTAGTTAAGTTAATCTTGAAATACCAGTAGAGTCACAGCAAGTCCCTTTAAGATGTTGCTCGACTTTATAAAGAAATATCTGTGACACGTTATGTTAAAAAATCTGGACCATGGTGAGATCGTGATCTTGGGCAAAAAAATTTAAATACCTTATTTTAGATCACTTCTATACGTTGTCCATCCCATCCTACTGCAACCACTCTGGTATAGCCTTCGGGTGTCTGAACCACTGTAGTTTTAATATCATCAACAGAACCTGCACCACGAAATGCGACTTTCAGCAATTTTTCACCTGCGTACGTTTCAAATGCTACAGCATTTTCCCACTTTGTATTATCAATTACAATCTTTCCTATCTGTTTTTCGATCCCACTATTTTTAGTTCCACGAACAGGTTGCTTTCCCTTAAAAATATCAATGGAATTCGCTGTTAAGTAATGCATAACAGGAGTGGTCGGTTTATTATATTGAGATGCATAAGATTTAACCTCACGAACATCCATTTCAGTAATCGTCATACGTCCGGGTGTATAATCATCTACCATCATATCCATTGTTGTCAACATACCAGAATGTTCAAAGAAATCTGTCAGATCCAATTTAGCAGCATCACATGCATTTTTAATAAAGCTTAGCTGATAGTAACTGTTCTCCTTTGCATCAATTATGGGATCATTAATTGCCTTCATAAAGATATCTGCGTAAAAATCTTTATTACCCCACTTTTCACCTTCTCCTACAACAGCTATGTAAAGTTGTAACTGCCAAAGTGGGACTAAAGTGCCAAAATGATCGCCGGCAAACCCTCTGTCATTCTCCCGTTTCATACGATCATGCCCAGCTTGTGTCATCCAAGGTTGTTTGTGCACAAATGCAGATTCCATATAAGTCGTGATACGCCCCCCAACTTTATGTTCATCATAATCCTTTAAAGCTTCGCGTTCTAATTTAACATCCTTTCTATTAAAAAGATAACGTGTCCAAACGGAATAGATATTATTTGTCGTTTCCGTTGTACCCGGCCAAGTCATATTAGGCCGTACCTGATTAACATGTCCAAACTCATGAGCAACTCCCCAACAATCCTTCTGTAAGGTTGGAATATGAGCCACCCAGGGCATCGTTTCATCGTGAAATGCGGCCCCCAATTCATCTGCGTGCATAAATCCATCCCATATTACACGACCGAACATATGATTACGGGGAACTTTATTATACTTAACAAGACCCATTAATTCATGTTGGATAGTGATAATAGAATCATACAACTGAATAAGTTGAGTCCCCTGTGATGGAGCATACTTTTTTAAAGAAGCGACAGAATAAGCTAACTGTGTTTTTTTTCCAACGATATCTAAAATAGGTCCGTAAGCGTTTGCTAACAATTGGTCCCATTTTTTATTATCATCGTTAGCAACTTGAAAAACACCATTGATGTGCCCTGAAAGAATATGTACCTCAATTTTATTAGCAAGCTTTGCTTCTTTCGTATAATAATTGATGTAACTATTACCTTTTGAATGAGATTTGAGAATATTAAGTCCAGGTTTTAATTTGTAAGTCTCTTTACTGAAATCTTTATCATCCCAGTTCACAATATCCAAAGAAATAGAATTACCGTTAACATCTCCGACCCAGGCAATTATTTCGTCATTCTGATCAAAGTAAATACCCGTCGGATTTTCAAACTGCGAATATGCACCTATTTTCAGTCGATTGGCTAAAATATGGGGATCTTGGTAGCTTTCATATTTTCGAATACGCTCATGCACAGGATATGTCTTACTTTTCAGCTGTTTGGCAACAGCTCGAATTACCTCTGAAGATATGGCATTTATTTCTTTGTCACTTACTCCTTTTTTCAGAGTTGTAAATTTCTTATCATTAAAGACTTTAAAATCACTTTTATCTTGCCCCAACGATAGCAAAACAGTGCTGATTAAAAAACATGTGGTTATAATGTACTTTTTCATATCATGAATAAAAACGTGTTAAGGTAAAGCCAACAGGGCACTTAACAATAATTGGAGTTTTATATTATAATAATATAGGTATTAAAACCACTAATTTAGGTTTTTCAATTAGACATGTGGATAGATAAAACAAGCATAATAATGTATTATTATACGCAAATTTGATATAACTTCTCATCCGTTCAAAATTAATTTGGTAGATAAGCTATGAAGTAAAACCATAAAAAAAACCGAAGCTTTTGGCTTCGATTCTCTTCAGGTTTATTCATCAGCAGAAGGACCATAAAGTCCTGGTACTGGAATATTCAATAATCTCAAGTAAACAGTCAACTGACCTCTGTGATGGATCAAGTGATTGGTAATGATATAGCGCACGGCTCCAGCCTTGGGCAATCGTGCCATTTCCCAGTCACCAGCTTTTAACACCCATTCTTTTAACCAGTCCTCTTCAGGCAATTGTTCAATAGTTTCCTTATTTGCAATTAAACCTTTGATTAGAATATCTTTTAATTCGTCAATGGAATTAATTTTTAAAGGTTGATAATCAGTTTTAAAATCGAAGACATCCTTCGGAATAGCTTTAGAAACCCAATTATGCAATTCCACAACATGTGCTGCCAATGCGCCTAAACTCATCGATTTTTCGTGTGGACGCCAATCCAGATGTTCATCTGTAATGCGATCCAAAACACGACCTGTATTACTTGTCTCTCTTTCTAATTCAATCAGAAAACTCTTTTTAATACTCATAACCTTATTTTAAATACAAAAATAATTTGCTTAATCTATTTTAAAAATAAATGTTAATACTGGAAACCTTCATGCAAGTCATGTAAAATCCAGTGTTTACTCTTAATATTACTTTGTTCACTCTTCAATAATTGAATAAAATCTTGTACACCTATCTCTTCATTTCCATTGGCATGAATTAAAACGATACTGCCGTCTTTTGCATGCTGTCCCTTCGCAAGCCACGCATCTGATCCTACTGGTATCAAACCAAAACTTAATACCTGTTCAATAATTTTATTACTCGAAACAAGACCTGGAAATCTAAAAAAGACGGACGGAACTATTCCTTTAGAAAGCATCAACTTCTCATTGGCTATAACTTCATAATTTACATCAGTGCCTGTGGCTAATAAAAAATTATGATTTAAAGGATCCTTATTCACTTTATGATTATAAGTATGATTGATCCATGTTATCGTTAACAACCCTTTATTTTGTAAATTAATGAGCCATTGTAGGTCCGTTTCATGATTCAAAATCCATTTCCCCGAAAGAGAAATAGCAACTGGAAGCGAATTTTCAACACCTTTAAAAGCAACAAATAGAGTCTCAAAAACAATTTTATCCAATGGCTTATGCGATGGGCATAAATCAATAGTCAGATTAATGCCCCGCTCTTTTGGAAAGGGAAAATCAATTCCAGCATCTTGAAGCACCTGTTCATTACTTCGAACATGTTTAAAGCTCTTCATATACAAAGATGAATCAAAATATGGTACCTTCTCAATGGAAGTAACGGCTACAATTTTACAAGCATTACGATTCAACACGTATGTCTCCAATGTTATTGGATCTACTGACAACACGTAGTTCTGACCTTGGTCCTGAAAACTTCGAATACCAACATACTGCTTTCCTTTGTAAGAAACATTGGCAAAATTTACCTGATAGTCCACAATATGTTCAAAACGTTGTGCATAAATCACATCGGATGCAAGAATCACGAATAATATGACCAAATAGATGTGTCTAAATAAAAATCTTTGCCTTTTCTGTTTCATCGATAAGATATCAATAAGTCCAAAAAGTATAATCCTTGAGAAGCGTTATATTATATGGATGTATAATAGCATGATGAGCGGCTTGCTTTGCTATTTTACTTTCAACATAACTTATTGAAAGCGGTACAAACGCATTATTCCGAACATCTTCCTTAAATAGGGCTTCATACCAAACACAGGCTGCAATAAATCTACCATAATTTAAATTAAGATGATAGCCATCCCGTGTAAAATGGTCTCCGACATAAGTCGTTCTAGCATTTTGTATTGCAGTTCCACAAGGAATCAAAATTGAAAAATTCCCCCATTTATATACCTTTTCAGATGTCGATACAATAGCTTTATACATTTGCTCTTGATTGCGTTCATATAAACTAAATCCACTATGATCACTATCATGTTGATAAGCCCATGTTTGATGTAGAATATACTTAGTTTCCGGATACTTGACATGCTCCTTTACATAAGCATATAGCAAAGGTAAATCCTTTGCATAAGTGTCATATTTTCCCGATAGAGGGCTTGCCTGTTGAAAACTGATATAATCCCATGGTTCATCTAAAAGCGCAGCCGATATTTTCATATGCTCATGTACGCTCTTCGCTCCGGATTCATCTACTTTTCGATAGCTATAGGCACTACTATCTCCCAAAGCATTTTTAACATGTAGCTCCAAGGGTGCTCCTCCTATATATAAATTACCGATCACAATTTTTTTCCCCCGAGCATTTGCCAGTTCAAACAAATTGTTTTCAATAGCATCTTCTGAAAAACTATTACCAATAGCCAGTATACGAATCACCCCATCATCTAATGTCCGGTCATCAGTTTGGGCCTTTAATTTTGATAGAAAAATAAAAGAAAAAAGAAAAAGAATATAAGTAATTCGAGTGCTAAACATATGAATGCATTTATACAGATAAGCTCTAAATTAAAAAATATCTTTCAATTTGAACAAAAAAAGCTTCTCAATAGAGAAGCTTTTTTTTATCCATATTATATCTTAAATTTTATCTTTAATGCGCAATACAGATAATGAACCAAGTAGCATAAAGACACCTGCTAATAATATTCCGTAAACAGAATTACTATCAAAGAATATCTTGATCATATAACCTCCAAAAAAACCACAGACAATCTGAGGAAATGTGATGAAGAAATTAAAAATTCCCATATAAACCCCCATTTTTTTTGCCGGCAAACTGTCACTCAAAATAGCATATGGCATTGCTAATATACTTCCCCAAGCCAGTCCTACCCCAATCATAGGAATAATTAAGAGATTGGGATCTTTAATTATAAATATGGACATCAATCCTAGACCTCCCATAGCAAGTGAAAAAGCATGTGTCTGCTTGCGCCCAAATTTAGTTGCTATCTTAGCTAAAAACAAAGCATAGATTGCCGAAACGGCATTATAAATACCAAAAAGCACTCCTACCCAATTGGCTGCATCCATGTAAAGCTTCGATTTATCCCCCCCCTTTAAATAAAAGATATGTTCTGCGATTGCGGGAGTAGTATACACCCACATCATAAAAAGTGCGAACCATGAAAAAAACTGTACGACACCCAATTGTTTCATCGTCTTTGGCATGGATCTAAAATCTGCAGCAATAGCAAATAAGCCAGAACGATGCTCAACTTCAACTTCTTGAGATGCATCTTCAAAAGAAGCTAATTCCGTCGGATTATACTCCTTTGTCGATAAAACTGTCCATAAAATGGATAACAGCAATATACCTGCCCCAAAATAAAAGGAATATATTACATTGAGAGGAATTACCCCTTCTGCAGCTGTTCCTTCCACTCCAAAATAATGAGTTAACACATACGGTAACCAAGATCCTATTACTGCCCCAAATCCGATAATAAAGGTTTGAACAGAAAATCCTAAACTCCGTTGTGAACTCGGTAAATTATCTGCAACCAACGCCCTAAATGGTTCCATCGTAACATTAATTGATGCATCCATAATGGTCAACATTCCCGCCCCTACTAATAACGGAGGTAAAATAGCCGTAAACAATGCAGCATTAGGCATTAATATCAGTGCGATTGCAGTTAAAATAGCACCGATCAAAAAATAAGGTTTGCGACGTCCAATTTTATTCCATGTCCGATCACTATAATAGCCTATTATGGGCTGAACGATCATTCCGGTGATCGGAGCTGCCAACCAAAAAAGTGATAAATGCTCAACATCAGCTCCAAATGTCTGGAGAATGCGCGAGGCATTACCATTTTGAAGAGCAAACCCTGTTTGGATACCCAAAAAGCCTATGCTCATATTGATAATCTGAACAGTTGACAGTTTTGGTTTATGCAGTTTTGAAATCATAATTTTATTGCTTAGCTGGTTATGCACTTGGCTTAACAGAGATTGCCTCTCCGTTAAAAATAATATTAATTTCTTGATTAGACTTATTGATCAGTTCAAAATCATGATGTTTTATTTTCACAAATAATTTCACCCCCCTAAACTGAACATGAAAAGCATAACTTTCCCAAGTTTTAGGAATGAAAGTTTGAAAAATCAATGTATTGTTTTTCACCCGCATCCCTGCAAAACCTTCGACGATAGACATCCAGGTTCCGGCCATCGATGTGATGTGTAATCCATCTTCGGTGTCATTGTTATAATCATCCAGATCTAAACGGGCTGTTCTAAGGTAAAATTCATATGCTTTAGCCTCATTACCCAATTTTGAAGCTAAAATAGCGTGAACACAGGGTGACAGTGAACTTTCATGAACAGTTCGCGGTTCATAAAAATCATAGTTCTTTCTTATCGTATCTAAATCATATTGATCTTCAAAGAAATATAAGCCTTGAAGTACATCTGCTTGTTTTATAAAACATGATCTCAAAATACGGTCCCAGCTCCACTTTTGATTGATCGGTCGCTCTGTATCAGGCAAATCAGCAACTAAGACTTGCTCTTTATCTAAATAACCATCCTGTTGTAAAAATATCCCGCTTTCAGTATCGATCGGATAATATAAATGATCCATGATATGCTGCCATGCAACGGCTTCTTCTTGCTTAAAAGCAACTTTTTCAAATAAGACCTTTAGTTTGATATGATCACTATCTTTTAACGTTTGTATGGATTCCAGCGTATACTTTAAACACCAGCTAGCAATAGTATTGGTATACCAGTTATTATTGACATTGTTTTCATATTCATTAGGACCAGTAACTCCCAGTATAACATATTTATCCTTCTCCGCACTCCAGTTGACACGTTGTGCCCAGAAACGACTGATAGCAATCAATACTTCAAGCCCATAATTTTCGACATATGACCAATCACCGGTATAGCGCTGATAATTATAGATGGCAAAAGCAATTGCGCCATTACGGTGGATCTCTTCAAAAGTAATCTCCCATTCGTTATGACACTCTTCTCCATTCATTGTAACCATAGGATATAAAGCCGCTCCCTTTGAAAAACCAAGTTTTGCGGCATTCTCAATCGCCTTATCCAGATGCTGATAGCGATACAGCAATAAATTGCGGGCAATAGCCGAGGGTTGCGTAGCAAGGTAAAAAGGAACACAATAAGCCTCTGTATCCCAATAGGTCACACCACCATACTTTTCTCCCGTAAATCCTTTTGGACCAATATTAAGTCTGGAATCTTCGCCAGTATAAGTTTGGTATAATTGGAATATATTAAAACGAATAGCTTGCTGTGCGGCAACATCTGCAGTGATCTCAATATCACTTTCATTCCAGAAATTTCCCCAGGCCAACGCCTGATTATGTTGTAATTCATCAAATGTTATGGCAGAAATTTTTTCGATATTTGCTTTTCCCGTCACAACTAATTCAGTTTCACTATAATTTTGAGAAGTAACCATTGAAACACGTTTTTCTACAGAGAATATATCACCTGGCTCTACAGAAATTGCTACACTTTCAGAAACATATGCACCTTCTTTTGAAGGTTTGGATTCCAGAGTTTTATTATTTAAAGTAAAGTTATTAAACAAATCAGCACGGACTATGAAATCTGTTTTCTTCGTTTTCATCGTCACATTTAACTGTGAATCTGATGTACCACTTGAAATAAAATTCCAAAAATGTTCATCATAGTTACTGTCTCTATTCACGACATCTCCTTCCAAATAAGACTCCACCTGTAAAGAAGCTTTTTGATTCAGAACTTGGATAGTATATTTTAAAGATGCTGTTTCAGACTGAAAAAGATGAAATATCCGCGTGCTCTTTACACGAATCTCCATACCATTTTGAAGTCTAGCGTCAAAAGATCGAATTAATAATCCATGCTTCATATCCAGTTTTCGTTGAAAACTATATACATCACATTTTGCGAGATCCAAAACCTCACCATTCACTTCGATATGAAGACCAATCCAATTGATAGCGTTAATAACCTTCGCAAAATATTCAGGATAACCATTTTTCCACCAACCAACGCGGGTTTTATCAGGATAATAAACTCCAGCCAAATATGATCCTGATAATGATTTACCGCTATAGTCTTCTTCAAAATTTGCTCGTTGTCCCATTCTTCCATTTCCAATAGAAAATATACTTTCTGAGACTTCATTATATGCGGGCTGAAACCCTTCTTCTATGATATTCCACTCATCGTGGACGATGTAATTTTTCATTGCAAAATCAACTAATTAATTTAAAACTTCTTCCAAACTGCTGATTGACAAATCGGTTCCATTCAAGTTTGAACCGATACCAATCACGCTCATTCCTGCAGCCCTTGCAGCATCTACCCCGGCCTGTGCATCTTCAAACACCAGACATACTTCAGGAAGTAACTTAAGATCACGGGCAGCTTTTAAAAAAACCTCTGGATTAGGTTTAGAAAGACTCACACTATTACCATCAACAAGGACATCAAAAAAAGAAATCATACCCGTTTTCTCGAGGATAAGCGGTGCATTTTTACTCGCAGACCCTAATGCAACCTGATATCCATTTTTCTTTAACCAATGCAACAGTTCAAGAGATCCAGGTAGAATTTCATCTGCTTTCATTTGCTCAACTAAATCTAAATACCAGCGATTTTTCCGTTCTGCCATTTCTATTTTTTCACTTTCAGAAGCATCAACTCCAGCCCAGTTTAAAATTTTCTCTAGTGAAGCAATTCTACTTACACCTTTTAATTGTTCATTTTCAATCTCTGTAAAATCAAATCCCAATTCCTGAGCAAGTCTTTTCCAAGCTTGAAAATGAAATACCGCAGTATCCACCAAAACACCGTCGAGATCAAAAATTACTCCCTTAATTTCCTTCAAAAGGTCCAATGCACTTTTCATTTTTTATTTTTTTAATTCAAACACCACTGTTTGATGAGGTTTTAATGTAATTTCCAATGGTATTTCTTGATCAATATCTGTTAAAATATTTTTCATTCGCGTTGCTTCTTTCATACTCTCCCTAAATCGAGCTAAGGGTAATTTAACCTCCTTGTCATTACAGTTCATAAAAACAGATACCACTTGGTTTTCGTGAGATCTGAAATATGCATACACATTATGTTCCGGTACATAATGCTGTGTTGCTCCATATTGTAGCACCGTATTATTCTTACGATAATTCGCTAACTTTTTAATATGATCGAACAGTTCATTTTCTGCATCAGATCGGCCTGAAGCATTAAATTTATTAACAGTATCACCCGCAAATCCACCTTTAAAATCTTCACGTAGTAAGCCATCAGGTCTATTAAAATTCTTCATCAATACCTCTGCACCATAATACATCTGTGGTATACCACGAGATGTCAGCAACCAAGAGAATGCCGCTTTATATTTCTCTATGTCCTCTCCAACCACAGAGAAAAAACGGTCCTTGTCATGATTATCTAAAAATATTACATTCGCTAATGGATTAGGATATTGATAATCCGATCCTAAAGTTGCATACAATCTATTTGCACCATCCTTTTCATTATTCAATGCATCTGCGATAGCATAATTTAATTGAAAATCAGTGACACCATCAAGCTTCGTATCGATCGACTGGCCAACACGTTGTCCTCCTAAGAAATAAGCTTGATTCGGTACAGACTGTACCCATGTTTCACCAAAGAATGAAAACTGAGGATATTCATTTTGAATTGCCGCTGTCCATTTAGCCATAAAATCCAAATCGTTGTATGGATAGGTATCTATACGAAAACCATCAATACCTGCATACTCAATCCACCAAATATGACTCTGTAGAATATACTTCTGAACATATTCATTTTCTTGATTCATGTCGGGCATCGTCTCTACAAACCATCCTTTTTCCATTCGCTCGCGATCTGCAACGGAAGCATAAGGATCGAAAATAGTCTGATCTTTATAAGTGGTTTGTGTAAAACTTGGCCATTCATGCAACCAGTCTTTAAAAGGCTTGTCAATTACGGTCCAATGATACAGTCCTACGTGATTCGGAACGACATCATGCACCAATTTCATATTTCGTTTGTGTAGTTCCTCCCCAAGTTTACGGTAGGTTTCATTGGTTCCCAATCGTGGATCAATATGATAGTTTTCTGTATTTGCATAACCATGATAGGAAGCCTGGGGCATATCATTGGTCAGTACTGGTGTTAACCACACAGAAGTAACTCCTAGATCAGCTAGATAATCTAAGTGTTGAATAACTCCATCTATATCACCACCATGACGAGCATACATGGAATCACGGTTTACCTGAATCTCCCGTAAACCTTTTGTTTGATCATTCTTTGTGTTTCCATTGGCAAAGCGATCTGGCATGATTAAGTAGATCAAATCTTCGGCATGGACACCCTGAGCTTTCACAGAAGATGTTTCTCTATTTTTTAATTCATATTTATAGCTTCCTAATAGCTTATTATTTTCATAAAATTCAATTGGATAAAAGCCAGCAGTTGCGTCGGAGTCAACCGATAGATCTAGAAATAAATAATCGGAATTTTCAACCGGATTAGTTTTGACTAAGGTTAAGCCTTGCTTCTTGATTTTAACAGTACTCTTCCCAATGCCTTTTCCATAAATAATCAACTGCAAATCAGAAGATTTCATACCAACCCACCAATGCAAAGGTTCGACTCTTTGTATAGAAAATTTACCTTGAGAGAAGGCATAAAAAAGCTGAAGTAGCATAAAAACACCACTTAACAATAAACGTATCATCGTTCAAAAAAAGTTTGAAGAAATAGGGAGCCTCATGCTCCCTATTAAATTAGTTTTTAGAAATTTTTGCAGAATAACCTGAAGCTGTTCGTGACAGTTCAATATCGTATTTACCAGCAGTAGCAATTGCTATATTGGCACCATCTTGTTGTAGAGCGGATAAGTCGCCTCCGATATTCACAGCCCAATCATCGTCCATTCGGAATTTTAATTCACCCGCAACCAGGTTTACTGTTACTTTCCAGGTATATACTCCCTTGCTACCTACAAAAGTTAAATCTGTATCACTATCCCAACCTTTAGGAGTTGCACTACCGATAACGCCCCAGGTTGATTTTGACACTTCATAGGTTTTAGCTTCAGCATCCATCCGAATTCTATAAAAATCATTCGAAGAAACAGTAATATTTCCAGCATCACCGCTTTGTAATAATGTTCCGTCTGTTGCTCCTTTACCAAAAGCATCTGTCCAGTCAACATTAGTCGGTAAAAATTTAAATCCAGAACCATCTACGGTAACGTACTCATAAATCTCAAACTTAGTTTTACTTTCTTTATCGTACAAACTCATCGGAAGCGCTAAAGTTGGTTCCCAACCAGCGGCAACTGAGCCTCCAACAAGAAACATTTGTGGATTACTCTCTGTGAAAGTAATTGGTCTTGTTTTTTCAATAATCTGTCCTGAAGAATTATAACTGATTTTGAGTAAAGCCTCTCCTATCCATGATGCTTGATTAGGAATATCAAATTCTTTTGATAAAATAAATGTATTGGGATCAACAGTAATATTTTCTGTGATCAAAGCTTCGCCTGCACTTACGGGTACAATAGAGAATGTAAAATCCGTAACCTGATTAGCAATAAAACTAACTTTTAATTTTTTCCCGACTTGAATGGTCGAAACTGTACTTTCGTTAATCGACAATATTGGAACGTCCGTACCGTGCTCCACTTTCTTACAAGAGAACAAAAGGGAAGTAATACCAACAAATAAAACTAATAGTAATCGAAATATATTAGACATTTTCATAATTTCTATTCATTTAAAGATTAATAACCAGGATTTTGATCCAATTTATTATTATTAGCTCTTGCTCTTGCGGGAATAGGAAATAGACGTTTGTAAGTTTCTCCAGCATTTGCTGGTTTAAATAACTGAGCATCTTCCCATCTACCAAAACGAATCATATCTGTTCTTCTGGTCAATTCAAACGTAAATTCTAAGGCACGTTCTTTATAAATAGCGTCCAAAGTTAATGTGCTAGCCGTAAAATGTTTCTCCGGATTAACTGGAAATGCACGTTTACGGACCTGATTAGCTGCATCAACAGCTTGGGAAACACTTGCTGCTGTAGCTCCTCTTAAAACAGCTTCGGCTTTCATCAGCAACACGTCTGCTAGGCGGAATACAACCACATCATTGCCGGCATTATTACTAATCTGGTTCTTATCCGGATAGTATTTAATACAACGTGCACCTGCTAAACGTCCTCCATCATCCGCTCCTCCAATGTCAAAATCAGATCCAGGTATTAATTTATAATTATATGGATCTAAGACGACATTAAGTCCGTTATAATTCAGAGGTTGACCCGTAGAATTATACTGTTGACCATATAACCATTGTTTTTTACGATTATCCGCATTTTCAAACAAGTCAAAATAGGCCGGTTGTGCACTCCATCCATTCCACGGATTAATGCTCAATTCAAAGGTTTGACGATGTGCATAATGTAGTACACGGTTGAATAAAGTATTCCCTGTAGCACGGGAAGCATCATAAGGAATTGAAAATATTGGTTCAGGATTTGAAGCGCCATTATCAGGTTTAAATTGCGTCAAAAAATCATTTTCTAGCGCATATTTCCCCGAATTAATTACAGCATTGCTATGTTCAACCACCTTATTCCAATTTGCAGTGCCACTATAAACCTGTGCATTTAAGTACAGTTTTGCTAATAAGGTATGTGCAAACCATTTTGTTGGTCGACCATAAGTAGCTTCTGTTTTTTCTTCACTTAAATTTGCTAGATTATCTTCTAAATCTTTTACAATGAATTTATAGACTTCTGCCCGAGCTGTAGTTGCCGGTAACTCTGTTCCTGTATCAAAGCTGGTAACTAGCGGAATGTTTCCGTAAGCATCCATCATCATAAAATAATACCAAGCGCGCATGGCTTTTATTTCAGAAATTGTCTGTGCTTTTGTAGTTGATTCTGGAGCTTGTTCTAAAATACTAAGCACACGGTTACAAGTACCTATTGCATTGAAACCCCAATCCCAATTATTTTGAACAACTTCATGTGACGCTGACCAAGTATGGTAATGCATGTCCCGCCATTTTCCACCATCAAACCAATCTCCTCCTCTTGTTGGGATAATAACTTCATCAGATCCCGCTGTTTGCAGACTAAAATAATTATCAAAATAACCTCTTGCACTGGTATATACAGGCCCTGTTAAGGCGATAAATTGTTCTGGAGTCTTGGGAAATGTATCTTCTGTATATGCTGAATACATCTTATCGTCAAATTTGGTACAAGACTGTCCTGCAACCAGTAACCCGGCAAATAAGAATAAATGAATTTTACTGAATCTCTTTTTCATAACTAATTGTGAATAAGGGTTAAAAAGTTAATTTCACACCTAACAAGAAAGATCTTGTTTTCGGATAATAATTTCTATTATCAACACCAGGTGCTAAACCACCTAAACTTACCTCTGGGTCTACACCCGAATATTTGGTTATCGTAAATAAATTTTGTCCAGATACATATAACCGAGCATTTTTTAAATATTTAGATTCTTTGGTACTAAATGTATAACCCAATGTTGCATTATCTAGTCTTAAAAATGAACCATCTTCAATAAATCTGCTAGAAGCAATTAGTGGCGTTTCAAAGATGCCTTCTTCAACTGCATCTTTAGAAATATTCGTCACATTTGCTTGTTGAAGACGGCTTAAATCGGCACGGGTAGCATTAAAAATTTGATTGCCATACATACCACGTAAGAAGAAGTTTAAGTCCCAGTTTTTATATTGAAAACTATTATTCCATCCATAAGTAAATTTAGGAAGCGCCTGCCCCATGACCATATAATCATCTGGTGCCGAAATCTGATCCTGTGTGACAAGTTCACCTGTTGGTTTTTGATAAATCGTTTTCTTCGCAACTTCATCGTAGCCCATATAATTAGCAACATAGAATGTTCCTAATGCATGACCTGGTAAAACAATTGCTGCCGTTTGACCGGTCCAGCCGTCAAGACCAATACTTCCTTCATAACGCTGCGATACGCCAATATTTTCGATATTAGAAGCTAATGAACCAACCTTATTGATATTACGGGCGAAGTTGACAGTTGTATTATATGAAAAATCACTATTGCGATAAACGACGGCATTTAAAGTGATCTCAACACCTTTATTACTCATGCTTGCTCCATTAGCTAATAAACGATTGAACTGATAAGGTGGCGAAGGAACGTCGTACTCATACAATAAATCCTTAGTTTCTTTATTATAATATTCAATGGTACCTCCAAAACGCCCTCTCCATAATTCAAAATCCAATCCAGCATTAAACATTGATGTACTTTCCCATTTTAAATCAGGGTTTTCATTTTGGTTAACGCCATAGGCATTCATCCAATTACCATTATATAGAAATTGACCATTTTGAGGACCGAAAATAATGATCTGTCGATATGGATCTATATTTTGATTTCCTGAAACACCATACCCCATACGTAACTTTAATTCACTAAATAAATCTTGGTCTTGCATGAAACTTTCCCTACTTATTCTCCAAGCTCCGGAAATTGAAGGAAATGTTGCCCATCTATTATTTTTTCCAAATTTTGATGAACCGTCACGACGTACAGATGCACTTAACAAATATTTTTCATCATAATTATATCCCACACGACCATAAACCGAAATCAATAAAGATTCTAAAATATAAGGATATGTACTATAAGGATTATAACCATCTGGCAAGGTTCCTAAATTAAGGTTATTGCCTCCTAGATCGTCAGACATAAAACCGACAGAAGAAGCAACAACACCATCATTATTTTTAGTTTTCTGATACGAATAACCAGCCATTGCATCAAAAGAATGAAGATTCTTAGTGACATTATAATTAACATAAGACTCAAAAATCTTATCTATATTTTTCAAGTTTGAACGTTCAGCAAATCCTCTTCCCAATGCTTTCGAATCAAAGTCTGTACGATGCATATAGTATTTTTTATCAAATTGATTTTGCTGATACGATATCACGTTAGTCCAGGTCAATCCCTTGAAGATCGTCAGATCCGCTTTTAAACTAGCTAGCAAAGTATTGTTATTTCGCTCTTCATCGCGTTGATTTAACATGGCTACAGGATTGAAATAGTTTGTTCTTCCAGGTACTTGGAAATAACCATTATATGGTGCATAAGCAACATCATCAGAACGAACCGGTGAAGTAGGCAGATAACGAGCTGCCCCATTAAAAATCCCGTAGTCTACATGATTGGATTTGTTCATACTATTCGCAACATTAAGCGCTAATTTCAAGCGATCATCAAAAGCATTTTGATCAATTCCAACCCGCGCTACGACCCTTTCTAAATCACTTCTTTTCACAATACCTTGGTTATTAAAGTAATTTACAGAAGCATTATAGCGAGTTCCTTCAGAACCACCTGTTAGCGAGAGATTGTGATTATGAGAAACCCCAGTCCGAGTTATTTCATCTTGCCAATCAGTATCAAAACCAGTCTCAGAGGCAGCTACAGTCAAACCATTGTCTGCAACAAATTGCTTGTGCTCAGCTGCACTTAACACATTGACACGATTTGCAACTCTTTCAATAGCAGCATAACCACTATAAGATAAGACAGGCTTACCTGCTTTACCGCGTTTTGTCGTCACGAAAATAACTCCATTTGCAGCACGTGACCCATAAATTGCAGTGGACGAAGCATCTTTCATAACATCCATCGATACGATATCATCTGGTGCTACCAATTCAATGTTTGCACCGACTACCCCATCAATCACATACAATGGTGAAGAACTAGCAGTCAATGACGATGGTCCGCGCAATTGGATAGTGGATCCTGCAGTAGGGTCACCACCTGATCTATTCACCGTCAAACCTGCAACTTTACCTGCCAATAACTGGTCAGGCGAACTCACTACTCCAGTATTAAATTCCTTTGGACCGACACTTGATATAGAACCTGTAATTTGCTTTTTCTTGGCCACACCGTAACCGATCACAACTACTTCTTCTAAATCATTGGTACTTGAATTCAAGTTGAAATTCAACACATTTGCACCGGAGACAATTTGGATCGGTAAATCCATAGAACTGTAACCGATCATATTGACCGTAACAGTCGTCTTTCCTAGTGGCACTTGATTAATTGTGTACTCCCCGTTTTGATTTGTTGCTGTTGAAATTGGACTTCCTTTGATTACAATAGTAGCTCCGATCACAATTTCTCCCTTATCATCCACCACTTTACCAGAAAGTGAAGAATTTTGTGAAAAAGCAGTAATCCAAAGCATCATCAAAAGACCAAAGGTCATTACAGCACGTAATGTAAATTTGCTCATAATGTAATTGATTTTATATGTTTAGTTTATTAATTTAGTTTTACTTAAAAGGTAATATCCACCAGGCTTAATTGTAATCTGACTATTTTGATCCCAATTTAGATTCGATCGAGTCATATTATCATACCAGCTCCCCCCTAAATCTGATGTAATGTGAAACGCTCTCGTTACAATGTCAAAATTTCCGATAACAAATACAGTTTGATTTCCATCAGACATGGTATAGTATTTCAATCCATCCTGCAGTGAGGACGATAATAAAGTTGCTTTTCTAAAAATTGAATTTAATTTTTTCAACCTGATCAATTTTGCATAGTGCTCAAATAAATGCTTACGAGAAATGTTGGACAAATAATCCCATTTCAATGGTTTTTCCCCTGTTCGACCATTTTCATCTATCGAGATATCGTAACCGAATTCACCAAATTGCCAGATCATTTTTGGACCAGGACTAGTTAACAAAAACGTTGCTGCTGCTTGAATCCTATCTAAAGCATTAGCAAGATTCTTAACAGAATAAGAACCGTCAGCATAACCATATTGAGCATTCTTAAATTGGATTCTTTCTTCATCATGAGACTCCATGTAGCTCACCATATTAGCTGTCTTAAAACCATGTGATTCCGCAAATAATCTACTTAAATCCGATTTAGATCCGCTATTATAGCCCATAGTCGCTTCATTAAAATTCCCATTTAAATTATTCCACAGTAACATTCCTTCAGCAGCTAATTCTTGTTCCTCTTGATCAGAACCGAAATGTTCTAAAATGACATAGCAACTTGGATCAAGAATTTTAAGATAATCATGATAATTTTTCCAGATCGCAACCCGGCTAGCATCATAAGCAGACCAAGACCCAACGTTAGTTTCTGCAGTACCCGTATTTTTCTGTGTAAATCCTTTTGATAAATCGAAACGGAAGCCGTCTATCTTAAATTCTGTAATCCAATACTTGAGAACATCCTTCACAAAAGTTTGTGTATAAGGGCTTTCATGATTAAAGTCATATCCGACATTAAAAGGATGTCTTGGCATCATATTAAACCAAACATTGTTAGAGCTCGTCGTTTGCCCTTCAAAATACAGTTGAGCGAGAGGTGATTGTCCGAATGCATGATTAAGTACCACATCTAAGATCACCGCAATTCCTGACTGGTGAAGATTATCGATGAGACTTTTTAAATCATTTGCACGACCATAATATTTATCCACGGCTAAATGATAAGAAGGATTGTAACCCCAAGTAGAATTGGCTTCACTTTCCTGAACAGGCATCAGTTCGACGGCATTAATACCTAGACGCTTTAAATATGGAATGGAATCGCGTATCGCATTAAAATTATGCTGTTTTGAAAAATCACGTGTAAGCAATTCATAAATCACTAAATCATAAGCATTTGGTTTGTTAAAGTTTTGAACTTTCCAAGGATAGTCCGTACCATTCAATTCCAATACACTCACCTGACCTGTAGTCTGCTGTATCGGATATGCTGGCAACTCAGCGACCGAACTTCCTAAATTGCTATCATAGATTGGGTCCAATACTAACTTGCTGTAAGGATCCCCTATTCTTAACTGACCATCAATTAGAAATTGATAGGTATACTTTTTTGAAAAATCCAAATCTGCTACTGTTAACCACCATGCACTTCCATCAGGCGTCTGTTTCAAGACATACTTTGATTCTGCCTGAAAATTATTAAAACTACCTAATAGAAAAATAGTTGATTTTCCAGGAGCAGTTAACGCGAAACTCACTGTTTTCTTTTCCTTGTCGATCGTTACACCGTTCTTATTGACGCCGATAGGAAGTGCTGCAATTTCAGGCTTATCATTAACGAATATCCGTAACTTCTTCTCGTAGCTATTTCCATTAACTTCTATGCGAGCAGTAATAAGATGTACACCTAAAGTTCCAAACTTACATTTAAATGTGTGCTGCGATGAATTGCTTACAGTTTCCTGTTCAACTTCATCAATACGTAGTGAAAGTTTGCCCGCTACCGTAGAAAAAACTTCGATAGCGAGCTCTTCATTCAATAAATAAGCTTCTTTTTCCGATGTTAAAATATAAGTAGGCTGTGTGCTAGGTTTTAAAAATGAAAGATGAACTTCCCCTTTTGTAGCAACATCTACATAAATATCAGACCCATCTCTATTCCTCTGAATTTTTGTTCCTGAACCATTGCGTACTACTAACGCAATTTTAATCACGTCAGTTCCAGCAATTCCTTTAAAAACTTCACTCGGTTTTAACGTGATGCTATACCGTCCATCAGATTGACGGCTTAGCTTAAAGGCATCATCATTTTTTGTCCAATCCGTAGCAACCTCTTTCCAATCATTTTCATCTTTACTTATAGCAGTAATTAGCCCAATATGTAAAAACAATGGTCCATCTGCCGATACCAGTGCCCGATTCCCCTTATTTACATCAAACATAAATGTAATGGACTCATCCCAGTAATTAAACAGCTTATTCGTTGTGACTAAACCAATATCACTAGGAGACACTTCACTTTCTATCGCTATAGTGGCAGGATTACTTTTTTTACAACTAAAAAAAATAACCGATATACTAAAAAATATACAGATAAAATAATGTCTCATAACTCCTTACAATTGGCAATATAATTTATGGGAACGTTCCCATAATGATGCATTAAAGCATCTTGTACGCTAAAAATATACTATGAATTCAAAGCTAAAATCCCTTTACAATTGGTAATCCTATACTGGGAACGTTCCCAATATTTATCTAAGATAAAAAGCTAAAGGCTTAAATCCAAACTTTTTAATGATTTTTTTTACTAGATTTCTGAAAAATTAGAGAAGATTCCAGATAAGTTACTTCTTGATTAGAGAAGCTAATCGGTTTAGCAATCAGTTGACACAGATATTCTGTAGCAGTTTTTCCCATTTCATAAGCGGGTTGTTTAACAACACTTAATCCAGGTTCTAGAAGATCTGCAATATCTAAACATGAAAAGCAGATCAACTTTAATTCAGAAGGAATATTAATTCCTTGATCTTTGGCAACACGCATTGCCGAAATAGCCAAACGTTCAACGGAAGCAAATAAACCATCAGGTTTCTGTATTTTATACAAATTCTTAATGTCTTCCATATTACCTTCTGATTCATTCACGGTATCAAGCACCAAATTAGCATCAAAAGGAATTTTATATTTTTCCAAAGCAGCCTGATAACCCGCCATACGTACCTTACCAATAGAGACATTTTGATTAATTACTAAATAAGCAATTCGTCTACAGTCGTTCTCTATTAAATGCTCTGTAGCAGCAAAACTTGCTTCAAAATCGTTTCCAGTTACATAGCTGGTATTCACATCATCATAAGTTCTATCAAAGAAAACAACCGGTATATTATTATCTTTTAGTACCTGAAGATGGCTATGATCATGGCCTTCACCAGAAGCAGACATAATAACCCCATCTACTCGTCCGTTGATCAACGATCGTATAATAGAAGCTTCTTTATCCACGCGGTGGTCTGTTACATAAATTAAAGTATGGTAATTTTTTGAACGGGCAACCAATTCAATTCCTTTAATCGCCTGACTAAAAAATTTATTTCCAAATTCAGGTATTATAATAGCGATGGTACTGCTTTTATTAGCTCTTAAATTGCTCGCATACATATTAGGTGAAAAGCCTAATTCATCAGCCATTTTTAAAATACGTGCTTTTGTATTTGGATTGATATCATTACCATCGCGGAAAGCCCGTGATACTGTAGACTTGGATAGACCTAAACGTTCCGCTAATTCTATAATTGTTATATGTGACATTGTTGCTGAAATAAAAGCATCTCAAATATAGAACAAATTTAGGATTTAAATGAAGCTTAAAGTAAGAATAGCTCAGGTATAAAAAGGTAAAAACACAAAAAAGCCTCTGCTGTATAGCAAAGGCTTCTGTATAAAAAAAGGCACCGACCTACTCTCCCACCTGTTACGGCAATACCATCGGCTCTGGCGGGCTTGACTTCTCTGTTCGGAATGGGAAGAGGTAGACACCGCCGATATAGGCACCTAAAATGTTTTTATGTGATATATGCTCTATAAAAAGCATTATCTATAGACAATTGAAAGAAAAACTAAAAGAGGAAGACAACAGTGTTTGCGTTGCTTGAGAAAGCTTCGGGTGATTAGTATTGCTCAGCTATGGTATTTCTACCTTTACACCTGCAACCTATCAACGTAGTAGTCTACTACGGCCCTATAAGGAAGTCTCATCTCGTGGCTAGTTTCGCACTTAGATGCTTTCAGCGCTTATCTATTCCCGACGTAGCTACCCAGCCGTACACCTGGCGGCATAACTGGTTTACCAGCGGTCAGTCCATCCCGGTCCTCTCGTACTAAGGACAGATCCACTCAAACTTCCAACGCCCACAACAGATAGGGACCGAACTGTCTCGCGACGTTCTGAACCCAGCTCGCGTGCCACTTTAATGGGCGAACAGCCCAACCCTTGGGACCTTCTCCAGCCCCAGGATGTGACGAGCCGACATCGAGGTGCCAAACCTCCCCGTCGATATGAGCTCTTGGGGGAGATCAGCCTGTTATCCCCAGCGTACCTTTTATCCTTTGAGCGATGGCCCTTCCATACAGAACCACCGGATCACTATGTCCGTCTTTCGACCCTGTTCGACTTGTTGGTCTCACAGTCAAGCAAGCTTATGCCATTGCACTCCTCGTACGGTTACCAAGCGTACTGAGCTTACCTTTGAAAGCCTCCGTTACCTTTTTGGAGGCGACCACCCCAGTCAAACTACCCACCAAACAATGTCCTCGACATGATCGAGTTAGAAACCGAATACAGAAAGGGCGGTATTTCAAGGTTGATTCCATGACTCCTGGCGAAGCCACTTCAACATCTCCCGCCTATCCTACACATCCTGTACCCAATTTCAATGTTAAGCTATAGTGAAGGTGCATGGGGTCTTTCCGTCCCGTTGCGGGTAATCGGCGTCTTCACCGATACCACAATTTCACCGAGCTCATGGCTGAGACAGCGCCCAGATCGTTACACCATTCGTGCAGGTCGGAACTTACCCGACAAGGAATTTCGCTACCTTAGGACCGTTATAGTTACGGCCGCCGTTTACTGGGGCTTCGATTCAATGCTTCTCTTGCGATGACATCCCCTCTTAACCTTCCAGCACCGGGCAGGTGTCAGGCCTTATACTTCATCTTTCGATTTTGCAAAGCCATATGTTTTTGTTAAACAGTCGCCTGGGCCTTTTCACTGCGGCTTCTCCATCGCTGGAGGAAGCGCCCCTTCTCCCGAAGTTACAGGGCCATTTTGCCGAGTTCCTTAGCCATGATTCACTCGAGCACCTTAGGATTCTCTCCTCGACTACCTGTGTCGGTTTACGGTACGGGTTTTTATAACCTGAAGCTTAGCGGGTTTTCTTGGAAGTCTGTTTACCTGCTCTATCAGCGCCGCCGAAGCTTTGCTGTACTATTGGGTTTCAGCAGGGTCGGCGGATTTGCCTACCGTCCCTATACCTACGCCTTTTAACGAACTATTCCGTCAGTTCGCGGCAGTGTCACTACTCCGTCACCACATCGCAGTTATAAAAAGTACTGGAATATTAACCAGTTGTCCATCGGCTTACTCCCTTCGGATGCGCCTTAGGCCCCGACTAACCCTGATCCGATTAGCGTTGATCAGGAAACCTTAGTCTTTCGGTGGGCGGGTTTCTCACCCGCCTTATCGTTACTTATGCCTACATTTGCTTTTCTATCAACTCCACGGCCCATTACCAGACCGCTTCTCCGTAAATAGAATGCTCCCCTACCAGACATGCACTAAATGCATGAATCCATAGCTTCGGTAATACACTTGATGCCCGTTTATTATCCACGCCCGACCGCTCGACTAGTGAGCTGTTACGCACTCTTTAAATGAATGGCTGCTTCCAAGCCAACATCCTAGCTGTCTGTGCAGTCGGACCTCGTTAGTTCAACTTAGCGTATATTTAGGGACCTTAGCTGATGGTCTGGGTTCTTTCCCTCTCGGCCTTGGACCTTAGCACCCAAAGCCTCACTGCCGGCCATATCTTATAGCATTCGGAGTTCGTCTGGATTTGGTAGGATTTGACTCCCCCGCACCCAATCGGTAGCTCTACCTCTATAAGACTCGATGCCGACGCTGTTCCTAAAAACATTTCGGGGAGTACGAGCTATTTCCCAGTTTGATTAGCCTTTCACCCCTACCCTCAGGTCATCCGGAAACTTTTCAACGTTTATCGGTTCGGTCCTCCATTACATGTTACTGCAACTTCAACCTGCCCAAGGGTAGATCACAAGGTTTCGCGTCTACCTCATCTGACTATGCGCCCTATTAAGACTCGCTTTCGCTTCGGCTGCGTGGCTGAACCACTTAACCTTGCCAGACAAGAGTAACTCGTAGGCTCATTATGCAAAAGGCACGCCGTCACTGGACCTGCCAGCTCCGACCGCTTGTAAGCACACGGTTTCAGGTTCTTTTCACTCCTCTGTTCGAGGTTCTTTTCACCTTTCCCTCACGGTACTAGTTCACTATCGGTCTCTCAGGAGTATTTAGCCTTATCAGATGGTGCTGACAGATTCCCACAGGGCGTCTCCGACCCCGCGGTACTCAGGGTACTGCTAGGCTAGCATTCTATACGTGTACAGGGCTATCACCGTGTATCGCTGGGCTTCCCATCCCATTCCACTTCTGTTTGCTAATGCCACATCGCAGCCCTACAACCCCAACAATGCCGTAACATTATTGGTTTGGGCTCTTTCCCGTTCGCTCGCCACTACTTGGGAAATCATTATTATTTTCTTCTCCTACGCCTACTTAGATGTTTCAGTTCAGCGCGTTCGCGTATTTTACAACATACCTTCAGTATGCTAGGTTGCCCCATTCGGAAATCTTCGGATCAAACTCACATTTGCTAATCCCCGAAGCTTATCGCAGCTTATCACGTCCTTCATCGCCTCTGAGAGCCTAGGCATCCCCCGTGTGCCCTTATTTACTTTCTTCACCTCATAGCCCTTTTGCTACTATGGGTTGCTTTTTGATATATAACCGTGATGCTACGCATTAATCCGTTCGGCCTTGACCGAGGGTCTTCATAATACATCAAGCACATCACAGTATTGTCTCTACTGTTGTCTTCTCTTGTAATTTTTTTTCTTTCAATATGTCAAAGAACTCTTTGTAGCCTTATCGTGAACACAATATCTTAGTGTCCGGGCATACGTGTGGAGAATATCGGAGTCGAACCGATGACCCCCTGCGTGCAAGGCAGGTGCTCTAGCCAGCTGAGCTAATTCCCCGTGGTGTAGATTATAGATTCAGGAACAGAGAAAGTAGACTTTACGTCTCAGATCTCATGTCTGTCATCTCACATCTAGATGGTAGTCCCGAGCAGATTTGAACTGCTGACCCCTACATTATCAGTGTAGTGCTCTAACCAACTGAGCTACGGGACTAGCTTATCATTCTATCTCTCTGGACCATCCATTTTCAGGGATGGGCACATTTCTTCAAATGTTTTTGTTTCTTATATAAATCATGTGTATCCGTAACGAGCTTCAATTCCGAATGCTCTAGAAAGGAGGTATTCCAGCCGCACCTTCCGGTACGGCTACCTTGTTACGACTTAGCCCCAATTATCGGTTTTACCCTAACACGCTCCTTGCGGTTACATGCTTTAGGTACCCCCAACTTTCATGGCTTGACGGGCGGTGTGTACAAGGCCCGGGAACGTATTCACCGCGTCATTGCTGATACGCGATTACTAGCGAATCCAACTTCATGAGGTCGAGTTGCAGACCTCAATCCGAACTGTGAACGGCTTTTAGAGATTAGCATCATATTGCTATGTAGCTGCCCGCTGTACCGTCCATTGTAGCACGTGTGTAGCCCCGGACGTAAGGGCCATGATGACTTGACGTCGTCCCCACCTTCCTCACAGCTTACGCTGGCAGTCTGTTTAGAGTCCCCACCTTAATGTGCTGGCAACTAAACATAGGGGTTGCGCTCGTTGCGGGACTTAACCCAACACCTCACGGCACGAGCTGACGACAGCCATGCAGCACCTAGTTTCGTGTCCCGAAGGACTGATCCGTCTCTGGATCATTCACTAACTTTCAAGCCCGGGTAAGGTTCCTCGCGTATCATCGAATTAAACCACATGCTCCTCCGCTTGTGCGGGCCCCCGTCAATTCCTTTGAGTTTCAATCTTGCGACCGTACTCCCCAGGTGGATAACTTAACGCTTTCGCTTGGACGCTTACTGTGTATCGCAAACATCGAGTTATCATCGTTTAGGGCGTGGACTACCAGGGTATCTAATCCTGTTTGATCCCCACGCTTTCGTGCATCAGCGTCAATACTAACTTAGTGAGCTGCCTTCGCAATCGGAGTTCTAAGACATATCTATGCATTTCACCGCTACTTGTCTTATTCCGCCCACTTCAAATAGATTCAAGTCCTACAGTATCAAAGGCACTGCGACAGTTAAGCTGCCGTCTTTCACCACTGACTTATAGGACCGCCTACGCACCCTTTAAACCCAATAAATCCGGATAACGCTTGGATCCTCCGTATTACCGCGGCTGCTGGCACGGAGTTAGCCGATCCTTATTCTTCAGGTACATTCAGCTTCCTACACGTAGAAAGGTTTATTCCCTGACAAAAGCAGTTTACAACCCATAGGGCAGTCATCCTGCACGCGGCATGGCTGGTTCAGAGTTGCCTCCATTGACCAATATTCCTTACTGCTGCCTCCCGTAGGAGTCTGGTCCGTGTCTCAGTACCAGTGTGGGGGATTCTCCTCTCAGAGCCCCTAGACATCGTAGCCTTGGTGAGCCGTTACCTCTCCAACTAGCTAATGTCACGCGAGCCCATCCATATCCTATAAATATTTGATCACAAACCGATGCCGGTAAATGATGTTATGCGGTGTTAATCTCTCTTTCGAGAGGCTATCCCCCTGATATGGGTAGGTTGCTCACGCGTTACGCACCCGTGCGCCACTCTCATCAGTTCGTAGCAAGCTACTCCCTGAATCCCGTCCGACTTGCATGTATTAGGCCTGCCGCTAGCGTTCATCCTGAGCCAGGATCAAACTCTCCATTGTAAAATGAAGTGTAAGATCAAGACTATTTATAATAAATAGAATTGTCTTGTATTTTAATTTCTAATTCTAAAATTGAACAGGTTGATTTTTTTAACTTTCGTCGTTTCTCAACACTACTCGTTACGTTACATGATTATATTTTTAAAGAACTTCTGTCGCTTCCGCATCTCGCTTCGGCTTTTATGATGTCGGCATTGCGCCGGTATCGATCTTGTTTCTGTTTCCCTTCGTTTCCGTTGGGACTGCAAAGGTAGAAATCTTTTTGGTTTCTCCAAAATAAATGTGAAAATTTATTTTTTTTGTTTTCCTGCTGTTTCTGCGTTTAACCTGAATTAAACCCTTCTTTTTTCAGTGCCTCCCCTTTCGGATCAGCCGCTCCTCCCTTGCGGAGTGGTGCAAAGATAGCGACTTTTTATAATCACTTCCTAATCTTTTTTCGCTTATTTCTCCATAATAAGGTTAACTAACTGTAACATTGGATGATTCATTTATAAGCTATAGATCAATAGCAAGACATCTGGAATAAAAAAGGACTGGTTCCTTCTTTTATAAGGTGTTTTGGACTGCTATACTTGAACTCCATTTCAATGACTAATTGCTGCAATACCATAATATGTATTGGTATAATGCTCAAAAAAATATTGCTAATCTGAGAAAAACAATGATTCGCGATCCAATACACATCTGCTCAGGTAAGCATTTAATGCAAATCTTTTATCAATAACGGAAAATATCCGATCATTTAATAAGGAATGTACATTTCGGTAAATTAACTTTTAGCACCCGATATGTGGACCATCAAAAGATCTTCACTTACCGCTTATCCGTAACAAAAACTTTTACGTAATGAACGAAAATCTTATCTGGAACGGCACATCGATTTATCTGATGTACCATGTCGTGCTATTTTCTTGGGTCTCCCCTACTCAATCACTCCTGATGATGACTATTTCATCGAAACATTCGAATTGACGTTGAACGATCATCAACACTAAGCGGTTACCTCTGTTGCAACTGAATTCAGTATACTATGCGTAGATTAAGGCTTTGCTGATGTTTCTCAAAAAGTAGTAAACCTATTCACCAAAAGGTAGCAGGAACCAAATAGTATTCATTCTTTAACCAGGTTGCAGCAACAACCTGTATATATACAAGAGTCGTAGTATAATATTGTAAAAAAAAAGGGTTGCAAATAAAATTTGCAACCCTTGTAAGTATTATTAATAAATTATTAATCTTCTTCTTTCGAAGCCAATAATTGATCATATTCTTCACGTGAACCAACGATAATATTACCGTATTGACGAAGACCTGTACCTGAAGGGATCAAGTGACCCACAATTACATTCTCTTTCAATCCTAATAAATTATCACGTTTACCTGCAATAGCTGCTTCGTTCAAGACTTTAGTAGTCTCTTGGAATGATGCTGCAGAGATAAATGATTTCGTTCCTAACGAAGCTCTAGTGATACCTTGTAATAAAGGACTTGAAGTTGCTGGAATAGCATCGCGTACCTCTACTAGTTTTTGATCACGACGTCTCAAGCTAGAGTTTTCTTCACGTAATCTACGTAATGAAACGATCTGTCCCGGACGTAAATCATTAGAGTCACCCGCATCAACAACAACTTTCTTGTCGTAAAGTGAATCATTTTCTTCCATGAAATCCCATTTGTTAACAGCTTCTTTTTCTAAGAAACGTGTATCTCCTGGATCTTCAATATTCACTTTTTGCATCATTTGGTGAACGATCGTCTCAAAGTGTTTATCATTAATTTTTACACCTTGAAGACGGTATACCTCTTGAATACCATTTACGATATAATGCTGTACTGCCGAAGGACCTTTAATTGATAAGATATCTGCTGGAGAGATCGAACCATCCGATAAAGGCATACCTGCTTTAATAAAGTCATTATCCTGTACTAAGATATGTTTCGAAAGTGGAACTAGGTATTTCTTAATTTGACCATCGCGTGACTCAATAGAGATCTCACGGTTACCACGTTTAACACCACCTAAAGTTACAACACCATCAATCTCAGTTACAACTGCTGGATTAGAAGGATTACGCGCTTCGAATAATTCCGTTACACGAGGTAGACCCCCTGTAATATCTCGCGTTTTACCTGTAGAACGAGGAATCTTAACCAAGATACCACCTTCTTTAACAGTTACACCGTCCGATACAGAAACGTGAGCTCCTACTGGAATGTTATATGTACGAATTACTTCACCTTTTTTATCTAAAATTTTAATCGCAGGGTTCTTCGTTTTATCACGAGTTTCAATAATTACTTTCTCTTTGTGACCCGTTTGCTCATCTGACTCTTCGCGGAAAGTTACACCTTCAACAATTGCATCAAATTCAACTTTACCGGCAAACTCAGAGATAATAACAGCATTGTATGGATCCCATGCTACTAATTTATCACCTTTCGCTACTTGATTTCCTTCTTCTACAAATAATTGAGAACCGTAAGGGATATTTTGTTGGAATACAATTTTCTTAGTTTCATCCAAAATTTTAATCTCACCTGAACGACCCAATACTACTTGATGCGTACCGTCTTCACCTTCTTGAGATACTGTACGTAGGTTTTCAAATTCTACAGTACCAGCATATTTAGAAGAGATTTGTGACTCAGCAGCAATGTTAGAAGCCGTACCACCGACGTGAAACGTACGAAGCGTTAACTGTGTACCTGGCTCACCAATTGATTGCGCTGCAATTACACCGACAGCCTCTCCCAATTGAACACGTTTACCAGATGCCAAGTTACGACCGTAACAGCTAGCACATACACCGCGTTTACACTCACATGTTAATACGGTACGGATCTCAACACCCTCAATACCTGAAGCTTCAATACGTTCAGCAACAGCTTCTTCAATATCTTCATTTTCAGAAACGAGTAATTCACCTGTTTCAGGATCATATACATTGTATAATGAAACACGACCTAAAATACGATCGTATAACGGTTCTACAATATCATCGTTATCTTTTAATGCAGTTGTGTAAATACCTCTTAAACCTCCACAGTCTTGCGTAATAACAATCATATCCTGTGCAACGTCATGTAAACGACGTGTTAAGTAACCCGCATCGGCAGTTTTCAATGCCGTATCGGCAAGACCTTTACGCGCACCGTGGGTAGAGATAAAGTACTCTAATACTGAAAGTCCTTCTTTAAAGTTTGATAAAATCGGATTCTCAATAATTTCACCACCAGCTGAACCAGATTTCTGAGGTTTAGCCATCAAACCACGCATACCACACAACTGACGAATTTGCTCTTTCGAACCACGCGCCCCAGAATCAAGCATCATATATACAGAGTTGAAACCTTGGTTGTCATTCGATAAGATATCCATTACGTGTGATGTCAACTTATTGTTGATACGTGTCCAAATATCGATAATTTGATTATAACGTTCGTTGTTAGTAATGAAACCCATGTTATAGTTATTCATTACTTCTTCAACTTCGTTAGTAGCTTGTTGAATTAAGTCAGTTTTAGCAGCAGGAATGTTCAAATCTTGCAAGTTAAACGATAAACCACCTTTGAAGGCCGTTTGGAAACCTAATTCCTTCATATCGTCCAAGAACTGTGCAGCACGAGCCATACCCGTAGTTTTCACAATTTCTCCAATGATATTACGCAAAGATTTCTTCGTTAATAACTCGTTGATGAAACCTACTTCATGAGGTACAACCTGGTTGAAGATAACACGACCAACTGTTGTATCTAATAACGTATCAACAATACTACCGTCTTTTGTTCTGATTTTAGTTTTTACCTTAATAAAAGCATGCAAATCAATTTTCTTCTCATTTAAAGCGATAATCACCTCTTCAGCAGAATAGAAAATCATATCTTCACCATGAACGATATGGTCTGGTGTGCTCTTACGGCCTTTAGTAATATAATAAAGACCCAAAACCATATCCTGAGATGGTACTGTTACTGGAGAACCATTTGCAGGATTTAAGATATTGTGGGCAGCCAACATTAAAACTTGTGCTTCCAAAACTGCAGCATTACCTAAAGGTAAGTGGACTGCCATTTGGTCACCATCAAAATCGGCGTTGAACGCTGTACACACTAATGGGTGTAATTGAATTGCTTTACCCTCTACTAACGTAGGTTGGAAAGCTTGAATACCCAATCTGTGAAGCGTAGGTGCACGGTTTAATAATACCGGGTGACCTTTCAACACGTTTTCTAAAATATCCCAAACAACTGGATCTTTACGATCTACAATTTTCTTAGCCGATTTTACAGTTTTCACGATACCACGTTCGATCATCTTACGAATGATAAACGGTTTGTAAAGTTCTGCTGCCATATCTTTAGGGATACCACACTCGTGTAATTTCAAGTGCGGTCCAACGACGATTACCGAACGAGCCGAATAATCCACACGTTTACCCAATAAGTTTTGACGGAAACGACCTTGTTTACCTTTTAAGATATCAGATAATGATTTCAACGCACGGTTACCTTCAGTTTTCACTGCGTTAACTTTACGTGAGTTATCGAATAATGAATCTACAGCCTCTTGTAACATACGTTTTTCATTACGTAAAATTACTTCTGGCGCTTTGATTTCAATTAAACGTTTCAAACGGTTATTACGGATAATAACACGACGGTATAAATCATTTAAATCTGAAGTCGCAAAACGACCACCGTCTAAAGGCACTAATGGACGCAATTCCGGTGGAATAATAGGAACGATTTTAACAATCATCCACTCCGGACGATTCTCAATACGATCTCTAGAACCACGGAATGCTTCTACAACGTGAAGACGCTTTAAAGCCTCATTTTTACGTTGTTGAGAAGTTTCGTTAGCCGCTTGATGACGCAAATCATAAGATAATTTATCTAAATCAATACGTTTCAATAATTCTTCTAACGCTTCGGCACCCATTTTAGCAACGAACTTTTGAGGATCGTTGTCATCTAAATATTGATTTTCTTTCGGTAATGTATCTAAAATATCTAAATATTCTTCTTCAGTCAAGAAGTCCATATAGTTGATACCATCATCCTCTTTAATACCAGCCTGAATAACTACATATCTTTCGTAGTAGATAATCATGTCTAGTCTCTTGGTAGGAAGACCTAATAAATAACCAATTTTATTTGGAAGAGAACGGAAGTACCAGATATGAGCAACAGGAACCACTAATGAAATGTGTCCCATACGCTCACGACGTACTTTTTTTTCCGTAACTTCAACACCACAACGATCACATACGATACCTTTGTAACGGATACGTTTGTATTTACCACAGTGACATTCATAATCCTTTACAGGACCAAAGATACGCTCACAGAATAAACCATCACGTTCTGGTTTGTAGGTACGATAGTTAATCGTTTCCGGTTTTACAACTTCACCACTTGAACGCTCTAAAATTGTTTCTGGAGACGCCAAGCTTACAGTAATTGATGTAAAGTTGCTTTTAATTTTATTATCTTTTTTGTAAGACATACTTATTCAAAAGTTAAAGCTTTATGAAGAAGTTTTAGTGATCATAGCGATCACTAAAACTTCACTTTGCTTAATTAATCCAATGTGATATCTAAACCTAAACCACGTAACTCATGTACCAATACGTTAAACGATTCTGGTACAGATGGAGTTGGTAAATTGTTTCCTTTTACGATAGCCTCGTAAGTTTTCGCACGACCAACAACATCATCCGATTTCACAGTCAAGATTTCTTGTAGGATATTAGATGCACCAAATGCCTCTAATGCCCAAACCTCCATCTCACCAAAACGCTGACCCCCGAATTGAGCTTTACCACCCAATGGTTGTTGTGTAATCAATGAGTATGGTCCGATCGAACGAGCGTGCATCTTATCATCAACCATGTGTCCTAATTTCAACATATAGATCACACCAACTGTAGTTGGTTGGTCAAAACGCTCACCCGTTAAACCATTGTACAAGTAAGTTCTACCTGAAGCAGGTAAACCAGCTTTAGCTACCCAGTCTTCTACCTCTTCTTTTTCAGCACCGTCGAAAATAGGAGTTGCAAATTTAACACCTAATTTTTGACCAGCCCAACCTAAAACAGTTTCGTAAATCTGTCCCAAGTTCATACGAGAAGGTACACCTAATGGGTTTAACACGATATCTACTGGTGTTCCATCATCTAAGAAAGGCATATCTTCATCACGTACAATACGTGCAACAATACCTTTATTACCGTGACGACCGGCCATCTTATCCCCTACTTTCAATTTACGTTTCTTAGCAACATAAACTTTAGCCATTTGAACGATACCTGATGGCAATTCATCACCGACAGAAACTGCGAATTTATCACGTTTGAAAGCACCTAACTCTTCGTTTAACTTAATGTTATAGAAGTGTAAAGCAGCTTTAATCATTTCATTCTTATCTTCGTCAGTTGTCCAACCTGTAGGGTTGATATTATTGTAGTCTAATTCAGCTAAGATTTTTTGTGTAAACTTAGCTCCCTTCGCTACTAATAATTCTTTATATACATTATAGATACCTTGAGCAGTTTTACCATTTACAACTGTAAACAATTTCTCTACTAAACGTTCTTTCAAAATCTTAACAGCTCTTTCATGTGCTGTTTCTAATTTCTCTAATGTTTTACGCTCAACTTCTTTTGACATTTTCTTAGCGCGTGCAAATAACTTCGTATCAATAACAACACCTTTCAATGAAGGAGAAGCTTTTAATGAAGCATCTTTCACGTCACCCGCTTTGTCACCAAAGATTGCACGTAATAATTTCTCTTCTGGAGAAGGATCAGATTCACCTTTTGGAGTGATTTTACCAATCAAGATATCACCACCATTAACCTCAGCACCAATACGGATGATACCGTTTTCGTCTAAGTCTTTAGTCGCTTCTTCCGAAACGTTAGGGATATCTGCTGTTAATTCTTCTTCACCACGTTTTGTATCACGAACTTCCAATTCAAACTCTTCAATATGAAGAGAAGTAAACCAGTCTTCTTTTGCTACACGCTCAGAAATTACGATCGCATCCTCAAAGTTATATCCTTGCCAAGGCATGAATGCAACTTTCAAGTTACGTCCTAATGCTAATTCACCATTTTCAGTTGCATAACCTTCACATAATACCTGACCTTTAGTCACACGTTGCCCTTTACCTACAATAGGTTTTAAGTTCATACAAGTATTCTGATTGGTTTTCTTGAATTTGATCAATCTATATGTTTTCACGTCGTCATCAAATGACACTAAACGGTCATCATCAGTACGGTCGTAACGAATTTTAATCTCATCCGCATCTACATACTCAACCACACCATCACCCTCTGCATTAATTAATGTACGAGAATCTTTCGCAACACGGCCTTCTAGACCAGTACCTACGATAGGTGCTTGTGGACGTAAAATTGGAACAGCTTGACGCTGCATGTTTGATCCCATCAATGCACGGTTGGCATCATCATGCTCCAAGAAAGGAATTAATGAAGCCGCAATAGATGTAATCTGGTTAGGTGCAACATCCATATAATCCAAACGTGTAGGTTCGATTACCGGGAAATCACCAAAATATCTAGCTTTTACTTTAGCATCGATAAAATTACCATTATCATCATATTGTGCATTAGCTTGACCGATTGTTTTCTCATCTTCGTCCTCAGCAGATAAATAATGTACAGGTTCTTCCACCACAACACGACCATCTTCAACACGACGGTATGGCGTTTCGATAAAACCTAAATTATTAATCTTAGCGTGAACAGCTAATGAAGAAATCAAACCAATATTTGGTCCCTCAGGAGTTTCGATTGTACACAAACGACCGTAGTGCGTATAGTGAACGTCACGAACCTCGAAACCAGCACGCTCACGAGAAAGACCACCTGGACCTAAAGCTGAAAGACGACGCTTGTGCGTGATCTCTGCAAGAGGGTTAGTTTGATCCATGAACTGTGATAACTGGTTAGTACCAAAGAAAGAATTAATAACAGACGATAACGTACGTGCATTAATTAAATCTGTCGGTGTGAAAACCTCATTATCACGAATGTTCATACGTTCACGAATAGTACGTGCCATACGAGAAAGACCTACTCCAAATTGCGCGTATAATTGCTCACCTACAGTACGTACACGACGGTTAGATAAGTGGTCAATATCATCCACCTCAGCTTTAGAGTTGATTAAGTTAATCAAATACTTCACGATAGCGATGATATCTTCACGAGTCAATACCTTCGTTTCATCAGGAGTATTTAATTTCAATTTACGGTTAATGCGGTAACGACCAACATCACCTAAATCGTAACGTTTGTCCGAGAAGAATAAACGGTCGATGATACCACGAGCAGTTTCCTCATCAGGTGGTTCAGCGTTACGTAATTGACGGTAGATGTGCTCTACTGCCTCTTTCTCAGAGTTAGACGTATCTTTTTGTAATGTGTTATATATAATTGAATAGTCCGCATTGTTAGATGCATCTTCTTTCGCTAAAATAATAGATTTTACTCCAGCGTCGATGATCAAATCAATGTGATCTTCTTCTAAAACAGTCTCACGTTCAAGTATGATCTCATTACGGTCAATAGATACAACTTCACCTGTATCCTCATCAACGAAATCTTCAATCCATTTTTTCAATACCCTTGCCGCCAAACGACGACCAACGTATTTCTTAAGACCAGATTTACTAACTTTAACTTCATCAGCAAGATCAAATAATTCTAAGATATCCTTATCCGAATCATAACCGATAGCACGTAATAAAGTAGTAACTGGGAATTTTTTCTTACGGTCGATATAAGCATACATAACGTTATTAACGTCAGTTGCAAACTCGATCCAAGATCCTTTAAAAGGAATTACCCTTGCAGAATATAGTTTAGTACCATTTGTGTGTCTACTTTGACCAAAGAAAACGCCAGGTGAACGGTGTAATTGAGATACGATTACGCGCTCCGCACCATTAATCACGAAAGTACCTTTCGGTGTCATATATGGGATAGTTCCCAAATATACGTCCTGTACAATAGTTTCGAAATCTTCGTGTTCTTCATCATTACATGATAACTTTAACTTCGCCTTTAGAGGAACGCTATAAGTTAACCCACGTTCGATACATTCTTGTATATCATAGCGAGGAGGATCAATAAAATAATCCAAAAACTCGAGCACAAAAATGTTTCTAGAATCAGAAATAGGGAAGTTTTCCGAGAATACCTTGAACAGCCCTTCCTGATGGCGGTTGTCAGAAGTAGTTTCTAATTGAAAAAACTCCTTGAAAGATTGCAATTGCACATCTAAGAAATCTGGATATTCCAGAACTTTCCTGCTTGTCGCAAAATTTACTCTTTCTTGTTGAATATTATTGTTTGCCAAGGGGATATGAATTTTAGTTTTAAAAAAACTGAGCTTAACTATGCTGTTATTACTACATCTCGACTATGTTCAGCACACACATAGACTAGTAGTCAAATATCATAAATAGGAATAGACTCTAACGAAATTACGTCAGAGTCTAAACCTTTTGAGGGCTTGTTAGATAAGATTATTTAATCTCAACAACAGCTCCAGCTTCTTCTAATTGTTGTTTCAACGCTTGTGCTTCGTCTTTAGAAACACCAGTTTTGATTTCTTTAGGAGCGCCATCTACTAAATCTTTAGCTTCTTTCAAGCCTAATCCAGCTAAATCTTTTACTAATTTAACTACAGCTAATTTAGCACCACCAGCTTCTTTCAAGATAACATCGAAAGATGTTTTCTCTTCAGCAGCAGCAGCTTCAGCTGGAGCAGCAGCAACTGCAACAGCAGCAGCAGCAGGCTCGATACCGTACTCGTCTTTTAAGATATCAGCTAGTTCTTTAACTTCTTTTACTGTCAAGTTTACTAACTGCTCAGCAAGTTGTTTTAAATCTGCCATTTTATTTTGAATTTTTGAATGTCGTTATGAAAAATTGTTATTAATAATAGTACGAATGTTTTATTATAAAAGAGTATTCGTTAACCTCTTTGCTCTAAAGCTTTTACTAAACCTGAAATTGTATTTCCACCCGATTGAAGAGCTGAAATAACATTCTTAGCAGGAGATTCCAATGCAGCGATAACATCAGCGATGAGTTCATTTTTAGATTTAAGACTCACTAATGCTTTCAACTGATTGTCACCTACAAATGCAGTTTCTTGGATATAAGCAGCTTTTAACAAAGGTTTATCACCTTCTTTACGTAAAGCTTGGATTAATTTCGCTGGAGCATTTGCTACTTCAGAGAACATCATTGTAGAGGCACCTTTCAATGCTCCTAAGATCTCTTCTGAATCAACACCAGCTTCGATTAATGCTTTTTTGATTAAAGTGTTTTTAACAGCTTTAATTTCAATATCACTTTCGAAACATTTGCGACGAATGCCATTCACTTTCTCTACCGATAATTCAGAAGTGTCAGTAATATAGAAATTACCGTAAGATTTAATCTGCTCTGCCAAAGCTTGAACAATTTCTTGTTTTTCTTCTTTTCTCATGATTAAATACCCGCTACTGATTTAGTCTCAATATGAATACCAGGACTCATAGTTGATGAAATGTGAATGCTTTTAAAGTATGTTCCTTTTGCTGCAGACGGTTTTAAACGAGAGATAGTTTGTAATACCTCTAATGCGTTTTCATAAATTTTGTCTGCATCGAACGACGCTTTACCAACTGAAGTATGGATGATACCAGTTTTATCAACTTTGAAATCAATCTTACCGCCTTTAACATCTGTTACTGCTTTACCTACTTCTGTAGTTACAGTACCAGTTTTAGGATTTGGCATTAAGTTTCTTGGACCTAAAATACGACCCAATTTACCTACTTTAGCCATCACACTAGGCATTGTAATAATGATATCAACGTCAGTCCAACCGCCTTCAATTTTACTGATATACTCATCTAAACCTACGAAATCAGCACCTGCTGCTTTAGCTTCTTCTTCCTTATCAGGAGTACATAAAACTAAAACACGTACAGTTTTACCAGTTCCGTGAGGTAAAGTTGCAATACCACGAACCATTTGATTTGCTTTACGGGGATCTACGCCTAAACGAACGTCGATATCCACAGAAGCATCGAATTTGGTCAATGAGATTTCTTTAACTAAAGCCGCAGCTTCTTTTAAAGAGTATGCTTTACCAGCTTCAATTTTGGATAGTGCCGCTTTTTGATTTTTTGTTAATCTAGCCACTTTTCTTAAATTGATTTCTTAATTAATTGTTCCAAGGAGCATTACCTGATACAGTAATACCCATACTACGTGCTGTCCCAGCTACCATTCTCATAGCAGCATCTAAAGTAAACGCGTTTAAATCTACCATTTTATCTTTAGCAATAACTTCTACTTGTTCCCAAGTAACTGAAGCTACTTTTTTACGGTTAGGCTCACCTGAACCGCTTTTTAAACCCGCAGTTTCTTTCAATTGAATAGCAACTGGTGGAGTTTTAATGATAAAATCAAAAGATTTATCAGCGTAAACTGTAATGACAACAGGCAATACTTTTCCTGGTTTGTCTTGCGTACGAGCGTTGAACTGTTTACAGAAATCCATAATGTTCACACCTTTAGCACCTAAAGCAGGTCCTACTGGTGGAGATGGATTCGCAGCTCCGCCCTTAACTTGTAATTTTACTAACGCACTGACTTCTTTTGCCATCTTGTTTTGAATTAAATTATTAAATGTTTGTTAGTAAGTTGGAAGCAAATAACGTAACATTTATTATTTCACCTGGTTATTAACTTGCGTTTAACCACCAAATGAGGTGCAAAGATATATAGAATTAAATCTATTTGCAAATTTATTTTAACATAAAAAGAGCAAAGTTGTACTTTGCTCTTTTTATTATTCTTTTTCTACTTGCATGTAGTTTAATTCCAATGGTGTTTTTCTTCCGAAAACTTTCACCATTACAATCAGTTTTTTCTTATCTTCATGAACTTCTTCGATCTCACCTGTGAAACCATTAAATGGACCATCATTCACTTTCACTGTCTCACCAACGTAATATGGTACATTAATTGTCTCACCCTGCTCAGCCATCTCATCTACTTTACCTAGAATACGATTAACCTCAGCTTGGCGTAACGGAATAGCATTACCTGCTTTATCCCCTAAAAATCCAATGACACTATTAACTCCTTTTATAATGTGTTCCAACTCACCATCTAAAGCAGCTTCTAGCAAAACGTACCCAGGATAGTAGTTACGCTCTTTAGCCACTTTCTTTCCATCACGCATCAAATAGTACTTCTCCATCGGAATCAACACTTGAGTAATCAAATGCTCAATTCCTAAACGGCTAACTTCGGCATCGATATATTGCTTTACCTTCTTCTCCTTACCACTCACTGCACGAACTACGTACCATTTTAAACTTTGATCTGCCATAAATAATGTTTGATGAAATTAAGAAGCAATACCGTACAATAACTCTAATACGTTACTTGAAGCTTTATCCATTACAAAAACCAATAACGCTATTATAACAGAAGCAACAAGTACAATTACAGCGGAGTTCTGTAATTGACCCCAAGTAGGCCAAGTAACCTTCTCTGTAATTTCGACATAAGAGTCTTTAAAAAAATCAAGTACTTTTGCCATTTTCAGTTTATTTATTAAGCACGGGAACAAGGATTCGAACCCTGATCAAAGGTTTTGGAGACCTCTATTCTACCGTTGAACTATTCCCGTGTATTATCTTATTTTGATGATGCAAATATAGTGTTTTAAACTATTCCCTGCAAATTTTTTTAATCTTTTTTTATTGTTTTTTAATCAATAATCTGGACTGAAAAAATAAGCTAATCAGTATGAACTGATTAGCTTATTATATGTGATTTTAGAATCTTAAAAGACTATAAAATTTCAGTTACCTGACCAGCACCTACAGTTCTACCACCTTCACGGATAGCGAAACGTAGACCTTTTTCCATAGCGATAGGAGAGATCAATTTAACAGTGATCGTAACGTTATCACCTGGCATTACCATCTCAGTACCTTCAGCTAATGAAATCTCACCAGTTACATCTGTTGTACGGAAATAGAATTGAGGACGGTATTTGTTAAAGAATGGTGTGTGACGACCACCTTCAGCTTTTGATAAAACGTAAACCTCAGCTTTGAAATAATCGTGAGGAGTTACTGATCCTGGTTTACAGATAACCATACCACGTTTGATATCAGTTTTCTCAATACCACGTAACAATAAACCTACGTTATCACCAGCTTCACCGTAATCTAAAATTTTGCGGAACATCTCAACACCAGTTACTGTAGATTTTAAGTTCTCAGCACCCATACCTAAGATTTCAACTGGATCTCCAGAGTTGATTACACCTCTTTCAATACGACCTGTAGCAACAGTACCACGACCTGTGATCGAGAATACATCCTCTACTGGCATTAAGAAAGGTAATTCAGTTAAACGTGGAGGGATTGGAATGTAGTTATCAACAGCATCCATTAATTCCATAATTTTAGCAACCCACTCAGGCTCACCGTTAAGAGCACCTAAAGCAGAACCTTTAATTACTGGAACATCATCTCCTGGATAATCGTAGAATGATAATAATTCACGAACTTCCATTTCAACTAAATCTAATAATTCTTCATCATCTACTAAGTCAGTTTTGTTTAAGAAAACAACTAAAGCAGGGATACCTACTTGACGACCTAATAAGATGTGCTCACGTGTTTGAGGCATAGGACCATCAGTAGCAGCAACTACGATGATAGCGCCATCCATTTGAGCAGCACCAGTAACCATGTTTTTCACATAATCGGCGTGACCTGGACAGTCAACGTGTGCATAGTGACGGTTAGCTGTTGAATACTCAACGTGTGCAGTGTTGATCGTGATACCACGCTCTTTTTCTTCAGGAGCAGAGTCAATTGAATCAAATGAACGAGCTTCTGATAAACCTGCGTCTGCTAATACTTTAGTAATAGCTGCAGTTGTAGTAGTTTTACCGTGGTCAACGTGACCGATTGTACCAATGTTTAAGTGTGGTTTACTACGGTCAAATTTCTCTTTTGCCATGTTTATGCGAATTAGTAATTATAAATATTTCTATACTTGTTATACAATGTTGTACGAGCCAAAGATGGGATTTGAACCCACGACCTCTTCCTTACCAAGGAAGTGCTCTACCCCTGAGCTACTTCGGCTTTTCGAAAATCCTGTTTACAGATTAATGCCTCCACCTTTAGATATAATATTATCAAAGAAGACAGAGACTAAAAATCAATACTTAAAAATTTGAGCGGAAGACGAGGTTCGAACTCGCGACCTATAGCTTGGAAGGCTATCGCTCTACCAACTGAGCTACTTCCGCTTTGTTTGCGTTTTATTTAGATTTTCACCTACCAACAGTACGCAAACTGTTTAGTGTGGGGGGAGAAGGATTCGAACCTTCGAAACCGAAGTAACGGATTTACAGTCCGTCCCATTTGACCGCTCTGGAACCCCCCCATAACTATAAAGTTATGTTTGAGCCTCTTATCGGAATCGAACCAATGACCTACTGATTACAAGTCAGTTGCTCTACCAGCTGAGCTAAAGAGGCGTCTTTATTTAAAAGCTTTTTTTCTAATCTCTAAACTCAATTTCTTTTGTTTAGCGAGTGCAAATATCTATTTTAATTTTGACACTTGCAAGCTTTTTTTTATTTTTTTTCACTCTTAAAAGAACTATCAAACTTTCTGTGTTAGCATCGCTATTTCCTTGTTTGCTGATGCAAAGATATACACTAAACCCACATTACAAAAATATTTTTTTAAAAAAAACGCTACTTTTTCACAACACTACTGATACGCAGATAAATAAATTTCAAGCGAAATAAGACAATTAATAACACGGGTGCAAAATTCAGTATTGCATAGGCTAGATTATTATCCTTGACAGATCGAGATCCAGAACAGAGCTTCCATCATAAAGCCTAAAAAATAAATGTTAATCGATAAATTTGTTATCTATATGACGCAATTAAAATTGTAAATAAAACAAATTTATCTAAGTTTGGCCATGCAAAATCGAGATCAGCGTAAAGTGATCGAAATACTAGTTTCAATACTATTCATTGTTTTCATCACCGATACACATATTGTAAAAGCTCAAAATATAATAGAAAAAGTTACGAAAAAAGTTTTTTCAACCTCAAAGGACTCAACAAGATCGGGCGTATTCATGGTATTGCCGGCTTTGGGATATGCGCAAGAGACAGGTGCTGAATATGGAATCGCCAGCAATTACAATTTCTATTTTAACAAAAAAGATTCAAGTATTAGGTCATCAAACATTTTATTAATGGGTACCTATACAACTAAAAAACAATCCAATATTAAATTACAAGCTGATATTTGGACAGATAATAATGATTATCACATTATTTCAGAGCTCCGATACCGCAATTGGCCCTCGAATTACTATGGTATAGGTATGGATACAAAAAAAGCGGATGAAGATCTCATCAGTCAGAAACTTTTTCGTGCCAAATTAGAGATAGAAAAAAGAATTGCTTCCAAATATTACGCTGGTGTCAATATACAATATGATTATGTACAATTTAGGGACAAAGAAATCGACGGTATCTTTGACGACGCATTATTACTAGGAAAAAAAGGTGGCCAGCAGTTACTGCTGGGTATTTCACAGCTTTTTGACAGCAGAAACAATGTATCCTACACGACTCAAGGATATTATGCAAGAGCTAAACTAGCTTATGCTCCAAAACTATGGACAAAAGAAGATTTCGAAGGTGGCAATTTTGACGCTGATCTGCGTGCATTTTTTCCTCTTCATCCCAAACTAACATTGGCTGCTCAGGCTATTTATAGATCTACCTTTGGCAAAACCATTCCATATTACGCCTATAGAGATTTAGGTGGTGATATGATGATGCGTGGATACTATATCGGTCGGTATAAAGATAAAAACTATCTGGCATCACAAGCAGAATTACGTTACCGGTTTCATCCCAGATTTGCAGCAGCAGCGTTTACAGGTGTGGGATCTGTCTTTTCAAAGAAATATAATGCTCGATTTATTCCATCCTATGGAGGAGGTTTTCGTTATTTTTTCAGCTTAGAACATAATAGTAATATTCGAATTGATTACGCTTACGGCGAACAGCGGCCTGGAGAAAAAAGACAATCGGGATTCTACCTTTCTCTTAGCGAAGCATTTTAAAATAACATACCAATAGTTAATTGATCATCTTTTCCGAATAAGAGATGATCAATTTCATAAATACTTCTTCTCTTAAAAACGAATGAGAAAATCTTCTTTTCTTTGACCTTTTTTAAAAAAGACCAATCCTAAATGGAAAAGATCAATAGTCACGACTACCGTTTCAGCTTGTTTTAGTAGGTCCCAGTATTTTTCATTGTTTTTAGAAGCATGTGGCTCTTCAATAATTAAAATAGCATGTTCATCAACATCCTCCAATACAGATAGATAATCCTCATCGGTATCAATATAATAAATAACCCTAGGGAGGTCATCACTTCTTATTTGCCTAAATAATTCTAAAAGATCCTGCTGGACCATTTTACCTCTTACTTTAAAGGTTCTAAAGGCAAATGTCCGCAACAAACGTTCTAGAAATAAATATTTTTTGATAGCCTTCTTCCCTGCCCTCTTATAGAATAATGGCACAGCATTCAATTCTTCAACAGTAGGTTTTCGATAAAGAACTTCATCAACCAATTTATATACAAACGGTGAATGAGTCCCATGACGGCTATGAGAAATTAAGTAATGACGTAAATATTTTAGATAAAACTGCATTTCGAGGACAAATGTACATAGAGTTATACATATTTGGATCACCTGTGTAGCTTATTGGATATTTCTTTAGCCTTTATACTCATTTTACTTAGCATTAATAGAGGGTTTATAGAGCTTTACCTCTATGAACCCTCTATCAAACCTCTATAAAAGCTCTATAAATCCTTTAGAAAATAACAATATGGTCTATACATATTTCCTATTAAGAAACAACATGATCTACCTTCGTTTCTCTAAAAAAGTATAAAACAGGAAATATTTCACATGGAACATTCGTGAATGACTGATGATAAAACACAGAAGCATAAGGCTAACCAGCGTAGAACTGTTAGCAATAAAATAAGTCAATAGCAAGGAATGATCTAAAACTGTAAGATAAAAACACTTCCTTTTCCTTCTTCACTATTAACAAAAATCGTCCCTTTGTGCAGCAGCATAATCTGCTTGCTCAGGGTCAAGCCAACACCTGTACCGGTCTTCTTTGTTGTAAAAAATGGTGTAAAAATTTGTTCTTGCAGATCACTGGGTATACCAATTCCATTATCTTCAATCCTCACCTGTATCTTACCATCGGCTTCTATGGCAGAAAGACTGATATAAGGGTTGTCATTTAATTTAACGGCATCAATAGCATTTAACATCAAATTGATGATAACCTGTTCAATCAGATTAACATCAGCGTGAAGAATCAAGCGGGTATTCTTCAAAATAATATCTACATCCACATTCTTTTGAAGAATTGTTGGTTCCAATAATTGGTAAATATGTTCAAAAAGCTGTGCTGCAGAAATGGGAACCAGCGAAGGTTCGTCGACCTTATTGATCATCCTGTAACTTTTAGCGAAATGCAAAAGTCCCTGACTTCTGCGTTGGATGGTCGAAATTCCTACTTTTAAATCCTCTATATCTTCCTGTCCTCTGAAATGATTTAGCCTTCCGTTTAATGTCTCTGCTAGCGAACTGATCGGAGCAATTGAATTCATGATTTCATGCGTCAACACCCTTAAAAGCTTTTGCCAGGCTTTCGTTTCGGTCTCATCCATCGCTTCATTGATGTTTTGATAGACGACAATCCGAAAGACCGCGTCTTGCGTTTCAAAGCTAGAACTCTGAATAAGCAACTTTATCTTTCCTTTTTTTGACTGTACAGATTCCATTTGTTGCTGTCCAACATCCAAACGCATGGTCTTTTCGTACAATTCTTCGTGTTTTTTCTTTAGGGCAGAAATATTTCCTAAATGTGGCATATGAAACAATTGCTTAAAAGCATCATTTACCCACATCACTTTTCCGCTATCCAATTGATAGAAAATAATAGCCGAATTTAGCATATTAATAACCCTATCGAGATATTGATGCTGGATCTCCTTATCCATGCTGATCTCCTTATAGGTGTCGTTAATCTGATTAAAAGAGGTAAAAAGTCTACCTTCCGTTGATTTCGCATTTTTAACAACGAATCTACGTGTAAAATCATGGTATTTCACCGCCTCGGAAAACTCGACCACTTGCTGCGATAAAAAGTGGATTTGCTGATAGATGCTGTAAGCTAAGCAGGCAAGCAGAAGAAAAATCAAAACAGCATAGGTATAAAAACCCTTAAACACCAGAAAGGCATCGATCACACATCCTGCCAACAAAATCAGTAATTTAACTAGATTAAAGAATCGATTACCTTTCATTCTTTAGATATCATATTTTTCCAATCTTCTGTATAAGGCTGCCCGTGTCAGTCCCAACTCCTTTGCAGCTTTACTTATATTTCCATTAAATCGGTCTATCGCCGCTTTTATCGCTTTTCTTTCTAATTCTTCCAAATTTGTACCAGCAATGCTCGTGTCAAATGAACTTTCTTCGGGCTGTTGCTCAATTGGGGAAAAAAAGATATCGTTACCGCTAATACTCGCTTGGTCGGCCATAATCACCGCGCGTTCAATGCTGTATTGTAATTCTCGCACATTACCCGGAAAATGATAAGAAAAGAGTTTTTTTATGGCATCTGCTTCAAATCCGTCAATCCGTTTATTATATTTCTTAGCATAAACGTTTAAAAAATGTTCTGCGAGAAGCTGAATATCATGTCCCCTATGTCGTAAAGGTGGAACCTGTATTTCTACGGTATTGATCCGGTAAATCAGATCTTTTCGGAATCTATTTTCATCAGCTAGTACTTTCAATCCTGCATTTGTAGCTGTTATGAGGCGGATATCGACAGGAATCATCTGATGTGATCCTAATGGCGTCACATAACGATTTTGAAGGACGGTCAATAATTTAGACTGTTGCTGCAGCGAGATATTTCCAATTTCATCCAAAAACAAAGTCCCTCCATTGGCCGCTTCAAACCGACCTTGACGATCCTCCCGTGCATCCGTAAAAGCTCCCTTTTTATATCCAAATAATTCGCTTTCAAACAAACTTTCCGTTAAAGAGCCTATGTCTACTTTCACATAGACATCATTGGCACGAAGTGAACGTTTCTGAATGGCCTGTGCGATCAGATCCTTTCCAGTACCATTTTCTCCTAAAATCAATATGTTTGCATCTGTCGGAGCAATCTTCTCTAACTTATATTGCAACTCATCCATTACGACCGACTGCCCAATTAAATCGGGAACACCGTCCAACGTTAAAAGCGAATTTTTAACTTTTTTGTCTTGATTTTTATTTTCTGTCAGCGCACTTTCTATTGTAGCCAATAGATGTTCGTTAATCCATGGTTTTACCACGAAATCTGAAGCTCCCTGTTTGAGCGATTTCACGGCTAGGTCAACAGCTCCATACGCTGTAATCATGATAACCCGAATATTTGGATATTTTTCTTTTATCCGTGACAACCAGAACAATCCTTCATTACCCGTATTGATTGTACTTTTAAAATTCATATCCAGTAAAACCAGATCGTAAGACATCTTATCCAGATGTCCCATGAGATTTTCTGGATTAGATTCTACTTGCACATGGCTCACTTTGGGCTTGAGTAATATACGTGCTGCTGTTAATAAATCATGGTCATCATCGACGACTAAAACTGCTGACTTTTTCATTAAAATAATTTGTTCTGCACTAGCAATGAGGTTATCATGAGTAATTTATTGTTCATAATTATAAAAGAATACTCATGCATGCTTTTATTCAGATACTAAGATAACTATAAATTCAACGAGCCTGCATAATAATCATTGATATATTTTTGAAGCAACCATTCATATTGCTTCACAAGCAACTGAATCTGACTACTGTCCAATTTATTCTTTGCTGTTAAGAACAGTACGGAATTGCTATTTCCTGCCTCAAAATGTACCTGTGCAATACGAAATGATTCCGAATAACTTTGTTGCTGTTCTTGCAATTGAACGATGTTATTACTGACATTTTTCAAATTAAAAACAGCCTTAGCAGTCTCGGTACGTAATTCATTGAGACTAACATCTTTTTGAAATTTGGCAGATTCCAAATCTAATTTAGCTAATTTCACTTGATTATATACAGCGAGATGATTGAAGATCGGAATGTTTAAATTGAGTCCAATTGACTTCCCTAAATTATTGTTGAATTGCTTAAAATAACCAAAATCAGCACCGTTTGAATAATTTGTAGATAAACCTGCACTGAAAGACAAGGATGGCCAATAATTTGATTTCACCACTTTAATATTGCGTTCAGCAGCCTTGATCCGCCAATCCAGTGCTGGTATAATTGGCAAATTCTCACTTGCAGCATCAAACAATTGCGCTGCAGTTTTAATTTCGGCATCCTGTTTAAATTCGATTGCTTTCAACTCGCCCAGACTTGTTTCATCTACATTCAATAAAGTAGATAACCTCAGTCTATTGACATACAAAATCTGTTTATTATTTTCAATCGCATTGATATCATTCGCCAATTGTCCTTTCAGATCAAAATAATCTCCCGGTGCAATTGCACCTTCTTTATGAAGTACTTCTGCCCTACGCACCTGTTCCCTGGTCACCTCAGTTTGCAATTCGGACTGTTTCAATACATCTTGAGCCGTCAAAATCTGAATAAACGATTCGATCACATCCAGTTTAAGCGTATTTATTCTCGAATCGAATTCCAACTTGCTGGCAGTTTTTGCATCAGCTTTCATACGTACATCATGCAAAATTCGAAATCCGTTAAACACAGGAACATTTACTCCTAAAGAAGCTCCTCCCGAAGAGTTGTTTGTAGTTGTGTATTGATTCACAGCCTTATCCAGAATACGTCCAGTACTAAAACCATGATTTAAACCTGCATTGACATCTGGCAGTCGATTTGCTTTTGCCTGTTTCAAATTAATGTCCGCCCTTCTTACATCTAGTTCGTTCTGCATTAAAGCCGGATTTGCTTTTATAGCCAACTGTATGCATTCATTCAACGAGCGCTGTTGAACTTGCGCACGGACAAAAGTCAAGCTATAAAGAAAACACAAACCGTATATAAAGATTCGTTTCATATTTCATATTTTCCAAATCTTTAACCACAGGCCATGCCAAACAAACAAATCGCTAATTATCAACCAAATAACAATAACCAGTAATCATATATGTTCATCTTCGTACATTCAGGTGTTCGAAAGCGAACACTTCAATAATAGACTCATTTTATATGAAAAAAAACGGCTCAATTATCAAGTTGTACGTAGCCGAACAATAAGTGTTCGATTACGAACACTAAACAAACAGCTAAAAGATAATAATATTATGAATATCAACACATTACATTTATGGCACATCTTTCATAGATAATAACAAAATTGAAACGTATTATGGACAGACCTTTAGAAAAGAAGAAGTGGAATAACAAACGCATATTAACCTTAGTCGGAATTACAGGTTTGGTCGGCCTTATAGCCGCTAGCTTTTATTTTACAAGCGGTAACAGCAAGTTGAATGTAGAAGCAGATCGTATTTCCATCGTTGAGATTAAAAAAGACAATTTTCAGGAATTCATTCCAATTAATGGATCTGTTCTTCCTATTAGCAGTATTTATTTAGATGCTTCTGTTGGAGGCCGTGTGGAGGAAAAATATGTAGAAGATGGCACAATTTTAAAAAAAGGAGATCCAATCATGCGGTTGTCCAATACGGATCAGGAACTTACTCTTATTCAACAGGAAACACAGGTATTAAACCTCTTGACACAATCGCAGATCGCTCAAACCAATGCACAACAGGTTTCGATCAATAACCGTAACCAGATGGCAGATGTAGAACAAGCTTATAAAGAAGCCGAACGTGTATATCAATTAAATAAAAAATTATTGAATGAAAAAGCGATAGGATCACAAGAATTTGAAAAATCAAAAAATGAATATAACTACCAAAAAGAACGGGTTAACTTAACAAAACAAATCCTAAAACAGGATGAGGTTTCGACCAATCAAAAAGCGCATCAGGATAAAGAAACATATCAACGTACACAAAGTGCTCTTGAATTGATGAAGAGAAAAATCGGCGATTTGATCGTTCGTTCTCCTGTAGATGGTCAATTAACATCATTTGACGCTGAGATTGGACAAAATAAAAATGCAGGTGAACGTCTTGGACAGATAGACGTACTTACGGGATTTAAGGTTCGTGCGGATATTGACGAGCATTATATCAATAGAATTTTCCCGGATCTTCAAGGTGAATTCACAATTGGTGATAAAGCATATAAGTTAAGAATCAAAAAAGTATATACACAAGTAACAAATGGACGGTTTCAGGTCGATATGGAATTTATCAATGAAGTTCCTAAAGGTATACGTAGGGGGCAGACTTTACAGATCAGATTGGCTTTGAGTGACGAGACCAAAGCAGTATTACTTGCAAAAGGAGGATTTTATCAGCAGACCGGTGGTAATTGGATCTTTAAACTGGATAAAAATGGAAATACTGCTTACCGTGTGGATATTCAACTGGGAAGACAGAATCCTGAATATTATGAAGTCATTAAAGGTCTACAACCTGGTGATAAAGTAATTGTATCCAGCTATGAGACTTATGATAAAGTACAGGAGTTAAATATTAAACGCTGATAAAACTTATGGTGGGATACTAGCGTTAGTCCTCAAAAAAAATAAAGAGAAAATTCTGAGGTGTTATTCAATAGTTTAACACCTCATTCTAATACATTAAAGACATGATTAAGAATTTTATAAAAGCCACCTTTCGTAACCTTTGGAAAACCAAAAGCTACAGCTTTCTTAATATTTTTGGACTTGCTATTGGCATTGCCGCAGCGGCCTTAATTTTTCTATGGGTAGAAAATGAGGTAAACTATAATAAGAACTTTACGAACATAGATGACATCTATGTTGTTAAATCCAAACAGACTTATGACGGTGCTACTTTCGTATTCGAATCAACACCAGGCCCCTTAAGCCAAGCCATCGAAAAAGAAATTCCAGGTATAAAACATGCAATAAGAGTCGGTTGGAATAATTCCCTATTGTTTTCAAATGGGGAGAATAATCTCTATTTAAATGGTTATCATGCCGAACCCGAAATTCTCGATTTATTATCAATAAATTTTCTACAGGGCAATCGTTCTGAAGCACTAAAAGAACCCAATAATATTATTCTCAGTGAAGATGGTGCGAAGCTATTATTTGGTAATGAACCTGCACTTGGAAAGTCTGTTCGTATCGGTAACAATGAATCGTATATTGTTTCTGGTATTGTCCAAGATTTTCCGAATAATAGCAGTCTAAAATTCAATTGGATTATTCCTTTCAAAAAATTTGAAACTGGACAAGAAGCGTTAAAAGAATGGGGAAACAACAGCATCATGACCTTGATCCAGCTTGAGAAAAATGCCGATGTTAATCAGATCAATGCTAAGCTACTAGACTTTGTTAAAAATAAAACAAATGGTCAAGTAACATTTTCTAAGAACTTCCTTTATCCGATGATCCGCTGGCGTCTTTACAATGCATTCGATCAAAATGGGAACGAAAAAGAGGGAAGAATTAAAAATGTTAAACTATTTAGTTTTGTCGCTGGCATCGTGTTACTAATCGCCTGTATCAATTTCATGAACCTGGCTACAGCCAGATCTGAGAAAAGAGCCAAAGAAGTTGGTATGCGCAAAGTGGTTGGAGCTACTAAAAATTCTCTAATTACACAATTTTTAGGAGAATCTTTGATTTTCGCCTTTCTTTCTGCACTATTGGCTATTCTGTTTGTTTACATCTCCATTGGACCATTTAATAGTATTATCAATCAAAAACTCGAAGTAAATCTATTGAGTACAAACCATCTATTATTTTTACTCACTATTGTATTATCATGTGGCATATTTGCTGGAAGTTATCCTGCATTTTATCTTTCGTCATTCAATCCTATTTCGACGTTAAAAGGACACAAGCAGAAAGCTGGTGCGTCAATTTTCATTCGAAAAGGATTGGTAGTTTTGCAATATACCGCATCAATTGTTCTTATTATAAGTACGATTATCATTTATCAACAGATAAACCATGCTAAAGGTCGAGATTTAGGTTATAATCGCAGTCAAGTCATTACCACCAATCTCCAAGGTGATTTATCTAAACATATTGATTTAATAAAAGATCAGCTAAAAGCTACAGGAAATATTGAACATGTAGGGCTTAGCGATATGAGTGTTTTAAATATCGGCAGCAATTCAAGTGGCTTTGAATGGGAAGGGAAAGATCCCAAATCCAGTATTCTAATTAGTATGTTGCGAACTGATGATGGTTTTATTCCAAGCATGGACATGAAAATGATCGATGGACGTAACTTTAATCCACACTTTTTAGGAGATAGTACATCTATTATCGTAAATGAGACTCTCGCAAAAATGATCAAAAAAGATGGAATGGTTGCAGGAAGTACGATTACCTATGGAACAGAATCCTTTCGAATAGCGGGTGTTGTTAAAAACTTTCTTTATAACAGTGTCTATTCATCGCCAATGCCACTTATTTTTATTCCTTTTTCTGCATCTAATGGAATCTTAAATATTAAAACTAAAAATGGTGTTGATTTTCCGGTCGTTATTCAGCAAATTGAAAAAATTATTAAAAAATATAATCCCTCTTATCCTTTTGAATATCGGTTTTTAGATGATTCTTTTAATAATACATTTCAATCTGAACTGTTTATTCAAAAACTAGCCTCAGTGTTTTCCATCCTTTCTATTATCATCTCTTGCCTAGGTCTATTTGGGCTGTCAGCTTTTGCAACAGCACAGCGATCAAAAGAAATTGGTATTCGAAAAGTATTGGGAGCATCTGTTACGCGACTGATCAATATGCTCAATCGTGAATTCATTATACTCATCTTTCTATCTTGCCTGATCGCTTTTCCGATAGCTTGGTACATGATGAATCAATGGTTAGGTAATTATGGTTATCGCATTGATATCTCCTGGCTAGTATTTTTACTCAGTGGAGCACTTGCACTTGTTATCGCCATCATAACGATTTCAGGCCAAGCTTTAAAGGCGGCATTATCTAACCCTACAAACTCATTAAGAGATCAATAATAAAATAGAACAATTACAAACAATACATAAAGATATGAGCACAAAAAATATGATCAAAATCAGTAACCTTCAAAAGTACTATCGTACAGAAGAAGTAGAGACCGTGGCACTCAACAATTTGAATATCCATGTTAAGGAGGGGGAATTTGTTGCCGTCATGGGACCCTCTGGATGTGGTAAATCTACGTTGCTCAATATTATCGGGCTTCTGGATGATTTGGATGAAGGAAGCTACTTATTTAATGAAATCGAAGTCGCTAAATTCAAAGAACGTGGCCGTTCGGATTTACGTAAGCATAATATTGGTTTTGTCTTTCAGAGTTTTAACCTGATCGATGAACTGACGGTATTCGAAAACGTGGAATTACCTCTAGTTTATACCAATGTTCCTGCAGCAGAGCGTAAACGTCGTGTTGAAGAGGTGCTGGAGAAAGTACAGATCATGCATCGACGCAATCACTTCCCTCAACAACTGTCTGGAGGTCAGCAGCAACGTGTTGCAGTGGCTCGGGCTGTTGTCAATAATCCAAAACTAATTCTTGCCGATGAGCCTACGGGTAACTTAGATTCCAATAATGGTAACGAAGTGATGCAATTATTAACAGAGCTGAATGAAGCTGGAACAACGATCGTTATGGTAACACATAGTGAGCATGATGCTAAGTTTTCCGATCGTGTGATCCGTATGTTAGATGGACAGGTCATTATGGAAACAGCAACATTATAATTGAGCACTTTAATAAATAATTATAATAACAGGTCTAAAAACTGAATCAGGGCTGTTAGAAAAAGTACACCAGTTGAAGCAACATAAATTAAGATGATAAAGAACTATTTAAAACTAACCTTTCGTAGCCTTTGGAAAATCAAAGGGTATTCAGCCATTAATATTCTTGGACTCACTGTAGGTCTAACTAGTTTCTTGATGATCTTATTATACCTCAACTATGAACTTAATTATGACCGTTGGGACCCGGAACTTGAAAAAGTATATAGAGTATCGCTTCGTGACGCCGAGAATGATATTTCTCCCAATACACAGGCACCTTTAGCGACTTTATTGCGTGAAAATGGTTCTCAAATCGAATCTAGCACTAAAATCTCAACAGATGCTACTTTTGAAATACCTCTTTCTGTAGGAGAAAAAACATTTTCACAAAGTGGTACCATATCTGCAGACTCACTCTTTTTCTCAGTCTTTCCATATAAGATTGTAGCAGGAGATGCATTAAATCCTCTACTGAAACCAAATGCCATGGTCATTAGTGAATCGATGGCTAATAAACTTTTCGGAAATGAAAACCCAATAGGAAAGAGTATTAAAACATTCAATTCATTTGATTTCGAGGTGACTGCAATTATGGAAAATCCAGAAGGGCCGACTCATCTGAATATTGAAATCGTATACCGTTCACCATTTGAAAAACAAAACTATCATTGGGAAAATTGGTCCTTCCATACGTATGTTAAAACCAAAAATATCCTAGCTGGAAATGATTTGGAGACAGCAATAGACCGTATTTATTATACGGAAAGACTTATGAAAGAAACAGGAAAGACGTATGATCAGTATATCAAATCTGCCAATCGCACAAGTCTTTTTGTCGATGCCGTTCATGATATCCATAATTTCCCTAAACACGGAACTAGCAATATTGGCACGATTTCAATCTTATTGGTTTTAGCTATACTGCTTCTCTTTACTGGAGCAATTAATTTTAGTAACCTTTCGATCGCATCTTCTTTGAGACGCGCTAAAGAGGTCGGGATCAAAAAAGTTCTAGGCTCTAGCCGTGCTAATTTATTTTGGCAATTTATGGTGGAAATTGCCCTGCAATGTACCATCGCATTATTCTTATCCTTCCTACTTTTAAGCGTAGCCATACCTTATTTTAATCAGGAATTCGGAGTCTCTTTAAATTTATTTGGTATAGGATCTTCGTGGTCAATAATTGCTCAGATTGCCGGTTGCCTTGTTACTGTCACCTTGCTTTCCGGACTTTATCCGGCCGTTTTCCTCTCGCGCTATAACACCACAAAAGTTCTTAAAGGTGATTACTCAACCGGAAAACAAGGACTTGCTTTACGAAACGGATTAATTGTGGTTCAATTTGTGGTGGCGACCTTCTTCATTATCAGTATTGTAGTTGTTAATCGGCAATTGACTTACATGCAGCAGTCAGACAAAGGGTTCTCGAGTGAACAGGTACTACGTGTGCAAGCATTAATGATGAAAAACAGGGAAGAAAATTTTGAACAGGTCAAAACAGAATTGCTTCGTATACCGGGTGTAGAATCTGTCGCGAAAACAACCAAGGTTCCTGGTGATGTTTTATCGGATACATCGACAATGAATTTTAAACATGCAGGAGCTTCCTATCGCCTTGGGTCGGTCAAAGTAAGTCAGGACTATTTTAAAACACTCAACATTGATTTAGTTGACGGAAGGTCATTCAATGACAGTCATGCTGACCAGCATACAAGATCGGCTATTATCAATGAGGCCGCAGCTCAAAAATTAGGTCTTAAACATGCTGGCGGAGCATATATCAGTTACCCTGACTGTGATAGTGTTCCAATCGAGGTGGTAGGAATTGTGAAAAACTTTAATGTGCTGGGCTTTGAGCAGGAAATACAACCGACTGTCTTCACTATAGGTAATGATGCTTGTGTTTTTCAGTCAGGAGGTGCGATTTTGGTTAAACTTTCTGGCAGTGACTCGCACAAAACGGTTGCAGGGATTGAGAAACTATGGAAAGATATTGAACCTGGTTTAGGAATTCGTCACTCTTTTTTAGATGAAAATTTTCAACAACTATTTGCGAGTCATCTGCGCTTAAAACGCATCGTCACCTTCTTTGGATTTACAGCCATTGCAATGGCCATTATTGGGCTATTCGCGCTAACTGCATTTTTAATTGGACGTAGGACAAAAGAAATCAGTATCCGTAAGATTCTGGGAGCAGACTTAAGCGATTTAGGAATGTTACTCGGTAAAGATTTTTTACGTCTAGTTGCTTTAGCTGTATTGATTGCGATCCCGCTTGGTTGGTGGGCGACAAATGCTTGGTTGCAAGGCTTTGCTTATAAAATCTCTCTTAGTGTGTGGCAATTTGTACTATCGGCAGCTGTCTTACTTATTGTCGCAGCCTGTACGATATGCATTCATATTGTAAAAGCATCCCGTTCAAATATCTCTGATAATCTAAGGAATGAGTAGTATATAAAAAATAAAGTACTTACCGGTTTTAATAGCCTGTGTTGTAAAAATATTATGTTAAAGAATTATATCAAAATCGCATGGCGTAGTCTTTGGAAGAATAGATTTTTCAGTATTCTCAATATATTTGGTTTAGCCATAAGCTTGTCCGTTGCTATCCTATTGATAACTTACGGTCGCCAAGAATTAAGTTTTAATAAGCAATTTAAGAAGGAAGCCAATATATATCGTGTTCTATTGGAGTCCAACGGGAAAAATAATTATGAGAAATGGAGCAATCTTCCTAATGCCGTAGGTCCTGCAATGCAAGATGATATTCCTGAAGTAAAATCAACCGCCCGATTGGTAAGGCTAGATTTTACAGGGTTTGGTTCTGTCCGTGCTAATGATAATAATCTCATCGAAAAAAATATTTACCTAACCGACTCCTCATTATTTAATGTATTTGATGTTGAATTTATAGAAGGAAATAGTCTTACTGCCTTTTCAAATCCAAAAAATGTTGTTATTTCATCTAGTAAGAAAAGTAAAATATTTGGTGAAGGATCTGCATTAAATAAAAAAATAATCATCAATCAACGAGATACTTTAAATATTTCGGGTGTGTTTCAGGATTTTCCGGAGAATAGTTCATTTGAGGGCGACATTTTTTTAAATATAATGGATTCCTGGATGGGAAAAAATGTGCATTGGTCTAATGCAAGCTACTATACATTTTGTTTATTAAGCACTCATACTGATCCTGCTCAAATCGAAAGAAAAGCAACAGCCCTTATTGATAAGTATGTACCAAAGGACAATCAATATTTCACAAAATTTTACTTACAACCTTTATCCCAAGTTTATTTACAATCACAGGATTTACGCGATAATATGTCTACTCGAGAAGGAAATATAAAAACTGTTAAAACAGTATTTTTTCTTTCCTTTCTTATTATAATGATTGCGTGCATTAATTATATGAATCTTGCGACAGCTCGCTCGCAAAAAAATGCAAAAGAAGTAGGAATTAACAAAGTTCTGGGAGCACATCGCAACCAGATTAAATTTCGTTTTTACATTGAAACAGGTATTATTGCATTTTTGTCTATTACTGTTGGAATAATTTTGGCTCTTGTAGCACTACCTACATTTAATCACATTATTGGCTCTGGTCTCGCTGTTCCTCATTTATTTACCCTAGAAAATATAGGCATCTGCCTGACTATATGGTTAATTATAACGCTTGTAGGGGGTAGTTATCCTGCCTTTATGATGGCCAATATTCCGAGCCTTTCCCTTATGAAAAATGTCATCACACAAGGTAAGATTGCTCAATACCTACGTAAGGGTTTGGTTATATTTCAATTCACCTGCTCTATTATATTGATTATTGGCGTTATCATTATTTCGCTACAGATGAGACATATTTCTAAAAAAGATCTCGGATATCAGCCGACTAACATTGTTACGATTCCAATACGCTCCGTGCCTTCTATGGACAAATTAAAGAATATTAAAGAATCTATTCAAAAGTTAACAGGCACTGTTAGTATCGCTACTTTACAAACATTCCCTGGTTTTGGTGAAAGTGGAAAAACAATGCATAAACCAGGTGATACGAATGAAGGTCTACCAATCAATACTTCAAGTAGTCTTGGAGCTGTAGTTCCCACACTAGGACTACAGCTTATTGCAGGAAAGGATCTACCGGAAGTATTAGCTCCTACAGATTCTACCTGTTATATTTTGATTAATGAAGTCGTTGCTGCCTATTTAGGCTATGAAAATCCAAGCGATGCTGTAGGACAAAATATTCCAACTGAAATAACTCCAAATACGACTATTGTAGGAGTAGTTCGAAATTTTAACTTTCAAAGTTTAAAAGAATCCATTGGTGGGTATATGTATTACCGTATGCACAACCCCAATGAAAGTTATCGTTATTTACTTATTCGATACGATACGCAAAACGTATCTTCCTATATTACCCAAGTCCAACAATTATTTACACAACAGGTTCCTGAGGCAGCATTTGATTATCAATTTTTAGATGAACACATCAAGAAATATTACACAGCCGAGAACCGAACAAATAATATCATTTCAACATTCTCCATTTTAACGATTTTTATTGCTTGTTTGGGTTTATTTGGTTTAGCGGCATTTACCGCTCAGCAGCGAAAAAAAGAAATTGGAGTACGTAAAGTACTTGGTTCAAGTACTTTTAAAATCGTTCAATTGCTTTCCGGCCACTTTCTAAATTTGATTATACTTTCATTATTTATTGCAATACCTGTAGCTTGGTGGCTATTTTCTCATTGGCTTCAAGATTTCAATGATAGAATTGCATTCCCATTATGGTCATTCGCGATTGCTGGCTTATTTGCTCTGATAATCGCGTTTGTAACCGTAGGTTATCAAGCTCTAAAAGCTGCTTTAATAAATCCTGTAGAAAGTTTGCGAGATGAGTAAACCGTTTTTAATCAATACTAAAAAAAAACACTATTGATTCTGTTAGTAAAATCAATAATAAACCTTACGATAATGAACAATTTTAAATTAATATTTAGACAATTATGGCGCAACCGCCTCTTCACCTTACTTAATATTGTAGGGTTATCCATCGGTATCAGTGCCTGCTGGGTGATATTCCGTATTGTCAATTATGAATTTAGTTTTGACCAGAAACATCCTGATAAGGAATTGATTTATAAAGTCCACACAAGCTATCTTGAAAACAACAAAACAGATCACTTCGACGGTATTCCTGCACCACTACCCGCCTTTGTAAAAGATAATTTTTCTGATGTAGCATTATCTGTTCCTGTATTCAGTGAATATTTTGAAAAGGTCAGTTTACCGAATAGTAAAGCATTAGTTTTTGAAGACCCAAAGGAAATTATTGGAACTACACCAGATTATTTCAAACTCACCGATTATCGCTGGTTGCAGGGAAATAAAGATATCGTATTTAAGAACCCTAATGAAGTGGTTTTGACGGCATCAAGAGCAAAATTGTATTTCCCGAAAAACACGTTTGCAGATATTATTGGCAAAAACTTATCCTACGACAGTACGTTATTTACAGTTGCTGGAATCGTGGAAGATCTAGCTTACCCAAGTAGTTTTATCGGTAAAGAATTTATGCAGATTCCGGCAAAGGATTGGACAAGTACCACTTGGACAAATTCTAATTCCAATTGGCAGATGTTTATTAAGGTTAAATCACCGAACGTTATTGCTCCTATTTTAAAATCGGTTAATGCTAAATTCCATGAGATGACCAATGAAGAATTTAAAAAATACGGCTTCAGTATGTCATCAAACTTAATTCCGCTATCTGAATTACATTTCACATCATTTGCACAAAAAAGTAGCGACAAAAAAACAATGTATGGCATTATTGGCATCGGAATTTTTCTACTGATACTTGCTTGCATAAACTATATCAATTTAACTACAGCCCAAGTTCCACATAGAGCAAAGGAAATAGGTATCAGAAAAACGTTGGGAGAGAGTCAAAAGAGAATAACCGTCATCTTCTTTCTTGAAACATTTATCATCACAATATTGGCACTTTTGTTATCATGGCCACTAGTTAAAATTATCCAATCCAGTTTAAGTTCCTACATTCCGCAACAGATGTACAGCTTTGCTGACAACTTAACGGTTCTATCATTTATAGCCGGGACGACAATTTTAATCACACTACTATCAAGTTGGTATCCGGCCATGCTCATTAATCGAGTTAAAATCTCCGAAGTTATCAAAATTACAGGAGGCAGTAAAGTGAAAATGGGCGGCCTGTCTTTACGAAAAACACTTATTGTATTTCAATTTGTGATTGCTCAAATATTTGTTGTCTCCACGTTTATCATCGGAATGCAACTTAAACATTCTTTAAATAGTAAACTTGGCTTCAACAAAGAAGCAATTATTACGCTACAGCTTCCATATAAAAGCTTTCAAAATGCTGATACGGATCCCTTCACCTATAAGCATGCTTTGGAAGGACTTTCTGTCATCAAACACGTTTCTTTGGGGCATCTCCCGATGAGCGGTGATCATTGGGGTAATTCGATCGTTGTAAAAAGTGATACCGGAGAAGTACGGGTGGATCATCAATTTAAGTTTATAGATGATGACTATTTTAAATTATACAATATCAATATACTGGCTGGTCGAGCGATTAAACTATCGGACACAGCTTCAGGTATTGCTCTAAATCTAGTGGCTATTGAGAAACTAGGATTTAAATCTGCATCAGAGGCTATTGGTAATTTTGTAAAAATAGATGATCAGGATCGACAAATCGTTACCGTGATTGATAACTTTCACAGTAAAAATATGCACAGTAAAATTGGCCCTTTAGAGCTCAGACCTTCAAACAAAAAAGGACAATTAAAGAATATGAGTATTCAATTGCCGGATCATCAGGAAAAATGGCCATCTGCCTTGCAACAGATTGAAAAGGAATGGAAAAAATACTATCCAAATGCTCCATTTAAATACGAATTTTATGATCAGCAAATAAAAAATCAATATGAAAACGATACGAAGTTTTCAAAAATAATCAATTTGTCTACCTCAATAACCATTTTATTAAGTTGCTTAGGACTGATTGGTCTTGTGACGATTACTACAGCCCAACGGACAAAAGAGATTGGAATCCGTAAGGTATTGGGTAGCAAAATTTCTGAAATCATTGCATTACTATCCAAAGAATACATCAAATTAATTTTCATTTCGATTCTGATAGCATCTCCAATTGCCTGGTGGGCGATGAATCATTGGCTGAATGATTTTGCTTACAAAATTACGCTTAGCTGGTGGATGTTTACAATTCCTGCAGTGATTACTTTGCTTATTGCATTTATTACCATGAGCTATCATTCCATCAAAGCAGCAAACGCCAATCCCGTTGAGAGTTTGCGCGATGAATAAAGCTAAAATTTAGACATTAATGTTAACATCTTAAATAATTACAGCCATGATCAAGAGCTACATTAAAATAGCAATAAGAAACTTAAAGCGAAATATTTCTATTTCATTAATCAATGTATGTGGATTAGCTTTAGGCATTGCGACCTGCTTACTCATCAGTCTGTATATCACAGATGAACTTAGCTATGATCGTTTTAATAAACAGGCTGACCGCATCGTTCGCGTAGTTTTTAAAGGAAAAGTAAAGGGTGGCGATATCAAGGAAGCTCATATCATGCCACCTGTTGCTTCAACGATGAAGGCTGAATTATCAGATGTCGAAGAAACGGCTCGCTTACGCATGGGAGGAGTTCCGCTATTTCAAATAGGCAACCAGGTTTTTCACGATGCCAATTTAGCATACGTTGATGCATCCTTCTTCAAGATATTCACATTACCTTTATTGAAAGGAGATCCTTTAACCGCATTAGCGGAGCCGAATACTGCTATTATTACTGAAACGATGGCACGTAAATACTTCAATACTAATGATGTGATCGGGAAAGAACTACCAATAAAGGGAAATGGGACAATTCTTAAAATAACGGGTGTAATGAAAAATATACCCAAAAACTCTCATTTTAATTTTGATATTTTCACTTCCATCGATGCGCTTGAAGATGCACGATCTACTTCCTGGATGACTTCGGAATATTATACCTATGCGCTATTAAAAAAAGATGTAACAGTTAAACAAGTGGAGACTAAACTCGCGGCCTTATTTGACAAGCATGTGGGGCCTCAGTTTATGGCAGGTTTCGGAATGAGTTATGAAGATTACAAAAAAACCGGGAATAAGATCGGACTATATCTACAGCCTTTAACTGATATCCATCTACACTCTGACTTTGTATATGACCTGAGTCCGTCTGGCAATATCAGATACCTTTATATTTTTGGAGTCATCGGCATCTTTATGCTCCTGATTGCTACGATCAATTTTATGAACCTATCGACCGCCAGTGGGTCTAAAAGATTTAAAGAAATTGGCGTAAGAAAAGTATTAGGAGCTGGAAAACAAAAATTGCTGATACAGTTTTTTACAGAAGGTATCCTTACAACTTATATTGCATTACTATTGGCAATCGGTATTGTATTACTTGCGCTCCCTTTATTCAACCACTTTTCTGGAAAATCATTAGAGATCGGACAGCTTTCCTTTATCACAACAATTCCTTTATTACTTGGTTTTGGTTTACTGATCGGATTATTCTCCAGTAGTTACCCTGCTTTATACTTATCATCATTTAATCCTATAATGATCTTAAGAAACAGGTTCAACGCCTCTGGAAATGGTCTGGGATTAAGAAGTGGTCTTGTAGTATTTCAATTTATCGTTTCAGTCGGATTGATATTTAGCACTGTGGTGGTAAGTCGTCAGCTGGATTACATGCGCCATATCAAACTTGGTTATGACAAGGAAAATGTTGTCATTATTCAAAGCTGGCCTCTAGGAGCTAACGAAAAAGCTTTCGCTGAACGCCTAACTCAGGATAGCCGCGTACTACATGTTTCACACTCGTCTTATCTTCCTGCGGGAGCTACCTACAATAACAATTTTTTTATCTATCCAAAAGAGAGCCCTAACCAATGGGTAAAAACTCTCCGTTATGATGTTGACGAGCAATACATTCCTACCATGGGTATGAAGTTGAAAGAAGGGCGCAATTTTTCAACAACCTATGGCAACGATAGCCTATCAGTTGTGATCAACGAAACTGCTGCCAAAAATCTAGGTTGGAAAGATAATATCATTGGTCGAACATTAACCGATAAGGATAATAAAGTCTTCCAGGTGATCGGTGTTGTTGAAGATTTTCATTTTAAACCGCTGCATGAAACTATTGCTCCTTTGGTGATGGTATTGAATGATCAGGCAGGAAATCTGATTATCAAAACTAAGGCGACAGACATGGAAAAATTACTGGCAACAGTAAAACAGTATTACAATGCATATCCTTCGGATCTTCCCTTTGATTATTCTTTTCTTGATGATCGTTATAATCAGACCTATCAGTCGGAACTTAAGACCGGACAATTACTGACTATCTTTGCTTCACTGACCATTTTTGTTGCCTGCCTTGGATTATTGGGATTGGCGATTTTCACCACGCATCAACGTAAAAAAGAAATTGGAATCCGAAAAGTAATCGGTGCTTCTGTGCCTGATATTGCGCGTATGTTATCCTTTGAATTTATTCGATTAGTGGTCATTGCCATCATTATTGCCTCCCCTATTGCCTGGTGGATGATGCACATGTGGTTGGAAGATTTCGCTTATCGCATCGACATTCAATGGTGGATGTTTGCTATTACAGGATTTTTAGCTGTCGTCATTGCGCTATTTACAGTCAGTTCACAAGCAATAAGGGCGGCGGTTGCTAACCCAGTCAATAGTTTAAAAGATGAATAATACAATTAAAGCTTACATACTTCAAAAGAAATAAAGACCTAAAATATAAACAATGATCAAGAACTATATAAAAATCGCATGGAGAAATCTTTGGAAAAACAAGGGTTATTCTTCCATCAACATCGTTGGGTTAGCCATAGGCTTAGCTTGCTGTTTATTAATCGTCTTATATATTCATGATGAATTATCCTATGATAAATACCATGTAAATAAAGACCGCATTTACCGTGTTATTAATTCTTTCGAAGACAACGAGAAATTAATCCGAAAAAATGTATGGGGGGTTGCCCCTATAGGTCCAGCTTTAAAAGCTGATTTCCCAGAAGTGAAGAATGTGGTCCAATTTTCAGGAGTTACCTCCATTTCTTTAAAGAATAAGGAAAAGGTATTCCAGGAAGAGCGTGTATTTTTCATGGACTCAACGGCATTTGATATTTTTAGCTGGAAAGTATTGGCTGGTAGTCCAACAACTGCTTTGACTGCTCCTTATACTGTTGTTTTAACCGCAAGCACAGCCAAAAAATATTTTGGGAATGAAAATCCGATTGGGAAAACACTAGAAGGGGGACTTGCCGCCGGACGGGCAGATCCGGGACTATACAAAGTCACAGCGGTTATTGAAGATGTTCCTTCCAACTCCCATTTTACATTTGATGCTTTGCTCTCGATGAGTACCTTTAGAAAAGCTTTTACAGATCGTTTTGAAAGTTGGGGATATGTCGATTTTTATACTTACATACTGGTATCCGATCAATTTAACCTTTCTAATTTTAATAAGAAAATTCCGCAATTTCTCAAAAAGAATGTTCCTTCTGCAGAGGGCAAGTATAATTTCCAACTCGAACCTATACTGGATGCCTATATGCATTCGTCTGCAGGCAGACAGCCTGGTGTAACGGGGAGCGTACAGAATCTGTACATATTTGCTATCATAGGTCTATTTATCCTTTTCATCGCCTGTGTAAATTTCATGAATTTGGCTACATCTCGTTCCATGGAGAGAGCGAAAGAAGTAGGTGTGCGAAAAGCGATTGGCGCGAACCACCGTAATTTGATTCTTCAATTTATGTGTGAGTCGTTAGCTTTAGTTTTTATCGCTGCATTACTGGCATTGCTATTGGTTATCGTACTTCTTCCTTCCATGGAGGCCTTTGCAGGGAAACATTTTGCATGGAGCAGTCTATTCAATTTGACAACATTCAGTATCTTTCTAGGTATCGTGACAATAACCGGTATTGTTGCTGCTAGTTATCCGGCTTTTATTTTAGCGCGTTTTAAACCTATCGAAGTTTTAAAGGGAACATTTAAAACTGCTGCTGGAGGGCAATTTTTACGAAAGGGATTAGTAATCTTTCAGTTTGGTTTATCCATTGTACTTATTGCAGGAACCTGTATTGTCTTTTCACAATTATATCACCTGCAACATACGAATCTTGGTTTTCAGAAAGATCAGATGCTGGTTATCGATTATAATTTTGACGATGGGGTCAACAAGAATTTAGAAGCAATTAAAAATACGTTTAAGAGAGATAAGGACGTCATAGCGGTATCATCATCGCGCAGTGTTCCGGGTACATTTTTCCCTAATGCGGGCACAGAGATAGAGACTAAAGAAGGGAAAATGACGATGTTGGGTCCTGCACTTTTTGAGGTGGATATTGATTTTATCCCGAACATGGGGATTGAAATGGTCGCAGGACGGGCTTATTCCCGGGATTTTCCTGCCGACACTGCGCACTCCATGATAATCAATGAAGCTGCAGCTAAACTTTGGGGCTATAATAATCCACAGGATATTATTGGAAAGCGTTTTACGCAATGGGGACAAGAGGGACAGGTTATCGGCGTTGTAAAAGACTTTAACTATATGTCTTTACATAATAAGGTTGAACCACTTGCTTTGCGATTATCACCGTGGAGCAGTAGATTCATAACAATTAAATTGCAAAAGGCTGATCTACCAGAAACTATTGCACGGATCGAAAAGATCTGGACAGGCCTCGCTCCGCATATTCCATTTAATTATACATTTTTGGATCAGAGTTTTAAACGTCAATATGAAGCAGATTATCGTTTCCAAAGAATTTTCACCACATTTTCAGGATTTGCAATTTTTATTGCCTGTTTAGGGCTCTTGGGGCTTGTGACTTATACCGCTCAACAACGTACCAAAGAAATTGGCATCCGTAAGGTACTCGGATCTAGTGTTTTTGGCATCATACAATTATTATCTCTTGACTTCATCAAACTTGTCATTATTGCTATATGTATTGCCATACCGGTAGCCTATTGGGCAATGGGTAAGTGGCTCAATAATTTTGCTTATCACATTGATATGCAATGGTGGATGTTTGGTATAGCGGGGGTGAGCGCATTATTCATTGCTTTAGCAACTGTAGGGTATCAAGCTTTAAAAGCTGCAAAGGCGAATCCTGTTGATAGTTTAAGAGATCAGTAATTTAGTGTACGTTTACGAACGCCAACTGTTCGGAAACGTACACTTACAAGACCAAACAAAATTATATAATTAACTGTAAAATAGGTAATTAACATTATGGCTCACGGATTGGACTTTAAGATTAGAAAAGGAACAAAAATATAATCAATTAAACCTTTATGATTTTTAAATATATTAAAACTGCCTGGCGAAATCTAAAAAAGAGCAAGTTTTACACCGCCATCAATATCGTAGGACTTTCGATCAGTATTGCCACAGCAATTATGATATTGCTATGGGTACAGGACGAAATCAGTTTTGATCGTTTCCACAAAGATTATAAACAGATATACAATGTCCATAACATCTGGAAGGGAGGTGGTAAAGAAAACATTTCTAGTAACACACCTGGGCCAGTTGCATTCTATGCAAAAGACGTTCCTGCAATAGCATCATCTGTGAGAATAGCCCGCGAGTATTCTGGCATCATTCGCCTAAAGAACCAAAAAGATTCTTATACGGGTTTATCCATGGCTTATGCAGATAGTTCATTCTTTAATTTTTTCTCTTTTCCGCTACTGCAATCCAGTAAGCCAAACTTACTGACAAATATAGACGAAGTGACCATAAGCGAAGCGCTAAGTCAAAAACTATTTAAAGGAGAAGATGCCATTGGCAAAATGATTTTATTTGAGAAAACACCATTTTTCGTCACGGGAGTTTTCGTTGATATGCCGCAGAATTCAACATTAAGATACGATGCAATTTTTCCAATGACCTATCGTGCAAAAATTTTTACTGAAAATGGAGGGAATGGTTCATGGAAAACAATTGATGAAGATCTGGGTAATTACTCCTTTGATACCTATTTCAAATTAACTCCACAAGCAAACCCTGATCAAGCAATTGCTCAAATAAATAATAGCTATATTAAAGCTAGAGAAGGTAATAAAAATACCATTTTTAAATTAGGATCACTTGCTGATAAACATTTAATCGATCCTGACGGAAACAAATCAGCCTTACGCATGGTGCAGATATTTGGTGCAGTAGCTTTACTCCTACTTTTTATTGGCGCTATTAACTATGTTAATCTTGCTACAGCTCGGGCTATGGACCGTGCTAAGGAGGTAAGTATTCGAAAAATTGTGGGCGCAAGCCGTAAACAACTATTTTTTCAATTTATGGCCGAAACCTTCCTGACATTTACCTTAGCAACTTGCGTTGCAGTTATATGGATTGGATTATCCTTTTCTACTTATAACAGTATTTCGGGAAAATCAATGGCTTTTAATCTGAATAATCCCACGCTTTGGCTTTTAATAGGGTCTTCTTTACTAATGACCGTTTTATTTTCCAGCATATACCCTGCTATTCAACTGTCATCTTTCAAACCTATTGCAGCACTTAAAGGCAAATCATCCAAACCCACAAATAGTATTTTCCGAAAGGGCTTGGTTGTATTTCAATATGTATCATCAATTATTTTAATCATCTGCACCTTGGTTATTGAAAAGCAGATGAAGTTTATCCGCGAATTTAACTTAGGATATGACACTTCATATATTTTTACCGTAGAGCTCAATGAAGGAGCCGTTGAAAATAAATCTACTGTAGCGTCCAAACTTTCTGAAGATCCTTCCATTGTTTCCTATTCCATTAATGGAATATATAATCCAATGGACTATGGCAGTTCAACTGGAGATATCGACTGGCCAAATCGTACTAAAGATCAATCACTCATAGTAACCCAAGCAACCATAGACAAAAATTTTATTCCATTAATGGGTTTAAAATTGATTGAAGGAAATAATATCAAAGGTGTACCTGCCGACTCATCAAGTTATATCATCAACGAAACGATGGCAAAACAATTGGGATTGGAAAAACCGTATGTTGGCGCGCAAATGTCATTACATGAGGTACCCGGAACGGTGATTGGTGTTGTAAAGGATTTCAACTTCAGTAATCTGAAGAATAAGATTGAACCTCTAGTCTTTTGGACTCATCGTTATGCAGGTACCTTATATGTTAAGACCACAGCCTCAAATGCTCAAAAAGCAATTGAGAGGGTGAAAACTATTTATGACAGCTATCCTTCGGAAAGGCCATTCGAATACACATTTTTGGACAGTAAAATTGATAAGATGTATAAATCGGACTTACGTACAGGATTGCTTTTCAACATTTTTGCTTCGATTGCTATTTTCGTTTCTTCTCTTGGTCTCTTAGCTTTGGCTACCAATGCGGCACAAACTAAAGTAAAAGAAATCGGAATCCGCAAAGTCTTAGGTGCTAGCATACCACAAATTGTTCAGTTATTAGGTAAAGAGTTTGTGAGCTTACTCATCATCGCAATTTTAATTGCAAGTCCTCTTGCCTGGTATTTTGCAAATGAATGGCTGGCTAATTTCAGCTTTAAAACAGAATTGAATGTTTGGATATTTTTAATCGGCGCAAGTATAGCGCTAGTAATTGCAGGGCTGACCATTAGTTATCAAGCCATTCGTGCGGCAAAAGTAAATGTGATCAATAGCCTACGGGATGAATAATTAACATACATGTTTTTATAAGTTAAGTATTAAGTGTGAAAATGAAGGTCGTCGGTTTGTGAAATCGACGGCTTTCTATGTTAACGAAAAAAGTATGGTGACCAATTAAATCTAACTACTGGCAATCAACTCAATCATGATAAAGAATTATATAAAAATCGCATGGCGAAGTATTTTTGCTAATAAATTCTATACAGGCATTAATATTTTAGGATTGTCGGCGGGATTAGTCGTAGGGATATTCCTCCTACTTTGGATTCAGGATGAGCTATCTTTTGACAGATTCCATAAAAATGAGCGTAAGATCTATAAAATTGGTATTGAAGGTGGAACTGGAATAACTAAAAAAATATTTGAGAATATCATTGCCCCTGTTGGCACTTTTGCAAAAAAAGAGATTCCGGAAGTAAAAGACGCCGTACGTATCCTCAAAATTGGAGATGGTCCCATCAAATATAAAGAGAAAATATTTATCGAGAAAAGCTTTGCTTTTGTAGATCCCAGCTATTTTTCTGTATTTAATTTTCCTTTGGTTCAAGGCAATCAAAAGTTACCTTTTCCAGACAACAATTCGATTGTCATCACAGCCAGTACTGCCCAACGCTATTTTGGAAATGAAGATCCCATTGGTAAAACGGTCACCATAGGTCTAGATGAACTTTGTGTGGTATCGGGTGTTATCGCAGAATATCCCGAAAATTCGAGTTTACAATTGCAGGTACTTCTTCCCCTTTCTAGGTTTAATGAGCAGGCATATGTAAAAAATAAAACCACTTATGACAACAAAACATATTTGTCATCCATGGATATGGATTGGTCCAGTTTTTCATTTGAAACTTATCTACTGCTAACTCCCCAAGCGAACCTCACTGCTTTAACTAAAAAGTTACAACAGATACATGAACGCAATAAACCTGAAGATACACCTGTACCTTACGTAGCACAACCACTATCTAAAGTTCACTTATACCACATGGATGGTAGTGATGGAGGAATCGGCGCTGTACATATTTTTATGGGAGTTGCCCTGATGATTATAGCAATAGCTAGTATTAATTATATTAATCTTTCGACTGCCCGTTCTTTAAATCGGGCCAAAGAGGTCGGAATTCGAAAAATTATTGGAGCTGGCAAAAGGGAACTTTTCTTTCAGTTTATCATAGAAACTACATTGTTGTTTCTTTTTGCAGTGACCATTGCGATAACGGTCGTTTTTATTTTTCTCCCTTCTTTTAATAACTTCTCTGGAAAACAAATAGCATTGGATCTCGCCAGTATTAATTTATGGGTCTACATTTTCATCTTACTGATTGGAACACTTCTCTTAGTGAGCATCTATCCGGCTTTACTGCTATCAACTTTTGATCCTATCAAAGTCTTAAAAGGTAATCTGGGAATGAAAAAATCTAGTTCCAGAAAGGTATTAGTTGTATTACAGTTTACGGTTTCTATTGTTTTAATAACCATGACAATTGTTATTGGTCGTCAATTAGAGTTTATCCGCAACAAAAATCTTGGCTACGAAAAAAGCCATATTTTCGCGGTTCCTATGGGATCAAAAATGGGCGAACATTTTGATGCCATCAGAAATGAACTGATAAAAAGCGAAGGAATAAATGATGTAATCCGACTGGGGCGTGATATGATACACGGCGGTGATGCTACTGGAGATAACGATTGGGAAGGAAAACCTGCAAAGTCAAATCTCTGGTTTAATATCACGCATTCAGATCAGCATACGCTCGATTTCTTTAAGATAAAACTAGTAGAAGGACGAAACTTTACGGGCTCATTAGCGGACTCTACCCATTTTATCCTAAATGAAACGGCTGTTAGAGAGATGGGGTTAAAAAATCCTATTGGCACCCGTTTGAGAATCCGAACTGTACCCGGAACTATTATTGGTGTCGTGAAAGATTTTAATTACGCTAGTGTCCGTCAGAAGATTGAACCTATCGTTTTTAAGTTTAATCCAAAAAATTCTCGGCAGCTTTATATAAAAACAAATGAAAATAAAACTGTTGCCGCTATAGATGCTATGGAAAAAATTTGGAAGCAATACTATAATGATATGCCCTTCACTTACAATTTCCTGGATGAAAGCTATCAAAAACTATACACGAGTGAACAAAAACAGGGGACCATATTTAACTTCTTTGCAGTCATAACCATCTTAATATCTTGTTTAGGTCTTTTAGGTTTATGTACATACACCGCACAAGTAAAAACAAAGGAAATTGGGATTAGAAAGGTGCTAGGTGCGACGGTTTTCCACATTGTACAAATGCTGAATCGGGAGTTTTTCATCTTAGTAATTATTGCGAATATTATTGCGATTCCTCTTGCTTTATATTTCGCAAATGACTGGCTTCAGGGGTTTGCTTTTAGAACTAATTTACCTATATCTATATTTTTATTTTCAGGTATTCTCACATTGCTCATCACAGCACTTACAGTTAGTTTTCAATCCATTAAGGCTGCAATTATCAATCCTGCAAATAGTTTAAGAGACGAATAGTTACGACCTTTTCATATAAAAGAGATTGCTAAATAAAATAATTGATTCAAAATCATGATAAAACTATTTTTTAAAACTTTTCTACGCAATATAAAACGTAATCCATTAAGTGGAATTATCAATATAATCGGTCTAGCATTGGGATTTACAGTCGTCATAATTAGTTCATTGTGGATAATGAAGCAGTTTTCTGTTGACAAAAACTTCAAAAACTACGATGATATCTACCAGGTCATGATCACAGGTACATTTAATGGTGAGAAGTCTACAGATCGATCTACTCCCATACCATTGGCTAAGCTATTGCAATCTGATTTTAAAAATGAAATGCAACATATTACTTTAGTCAGTAAACGTGAAAATGCTAATTTTAAGAGTGGTGAAAAAAGGATCACTGGCACAGGATTGTATGCAATGGGTGCATTTTCTGAACTCTTCACATTTGAATCTATAAAAGGAGACGTATCTACACCTGCCCTACCATCAAAAATGATTATTTCAGAATCATTAGCACGTCGGTTATTTGGAGATGTAGACGTTATAAGTAATGTCGTTGCACTTAACGGTAAAGAGCAGTACCAGATAACAGGCGTTTATGCTGACTTGCCAGAAAATAGTACTTTTCATCAATTGGATTATATATTGCCATTTTGCGACTATCTGAAACAAAACCCTGATGCCGATCAAAGTTGGGGTAATTGTTTTTTTCATACTTATGCCTCTATTCAAAATCCGCTCTCTCTACCTTCATTAGAGAGAACGACAACCACCATTTTAAAATCGAAACTTACAGACATCGATCCTGAAGTTCTTTTACACCCTATGACTAAATGGTATTTGTATGATGATTTTAAAAATGGTAAAAATATCGGTGGGCAGATTCAATATGTTTGGATGTTTGCATTGGTAAGTGCTTTGATTATTTTACTAGCATGTATTAACTTTATCAACCTCAGTACCGCTAGAAGTATCAAAAGAGGTAAAGAAATCGGTATATTAAAATCGATCGGCGTAAATCGCCGCCAATTGATTCAGGGCTTTTTATTTGAATCTATCTTATCTGTATTTTTAGCATTTATACTCAGCCTCCCCCTTATACTCTTACTTCTTCCATGGATAAACGGTTTTATAGGAACTGAATTACGAATACCTTTTCATTCGATATTTTTCTATCTTATTGCTTTCTTAAGCATCGTTCTTCTTGGTCTTTCATCCGGATTATATCCATCCCTATTCCTATCTTCATTTAATCCAATTTTAGCACTTAAAGGAAAATCAATTCAAGGAAATAGTAAATTTAAAGCGCGAAAGATTATGGTTGTTATTCAGTTCGCTATTTCTATTTTTATGATGATCGCCACATACCTCGTCATCACCCAATTAAACTATGTAAAAGATCGTCCAATTGGCTACAGCAACAAAAATTTAGTTAATGTCACGAGTTCAAGCGGTGAGATTATTAAAAAATTCGACGTCCTCAAAAAAGAATTGTTTGACAAGGGACTAATCCAAAACGCAACTTTATCCTCTAGTTTTGTAAACAATCTCGCTTTAACAGGCGGTGGATTTACCTGGCAAGGTAATGATGCTAAAGAAGGATCAATCATGGGCATATATACTATTGACGAAAATTTTGCTCCTACTGTCCAATGGAAATTTATGAAAGGTAGAAACTTTTCGAAAGATTTTAAAACAGATTCTATTGCTGTCATTTTAAACGAAGCTGGTGCAAAATATATGGGAGTATCCGATTTGAATAGCAAGCAATTAAGTTTTAGAGGTGTAAAATACAGAATCCTTGCCATTATACAGAACACAATGTCGGAATCACCTTTCGAATCAATTACCCCAACAGCTTATTTCCTAAATCTATTACCAAAGAGTAAGATTACCATACGCTTAAAAGATGACACGGAAGTCAATACAACAATGAAGGCCATTGCTATGCACTTCACCAAAACAGATCCTGATATTACATTCAGTTACACCTTTACGGATCAAGATTATGGTAAGCAATTTAAGCAGATGGAAATGATTCGTAGTTTGACCAGTTTATTTACTGGTCTTGCAATTTTGATTTCCTGCCTAGGATTGTACGCCCTCGTTTCATTCTTAACTGAACAACGTGAAAAGGAAATTGGAATCCGCAAGGTATTAGGCGCATCTGAACTCGGCTTATGGAAGTTACTATCAACCGAGTATATCTGGCTTACTTTTATCGGTTTTATGATAGCCACCCCGCTTGCTTATCTTTTTATGGAAAAATGGTTAGAAAATTATGTTTACCGTATTACTATTAGCTGGTCCATTTTTGCTGTCACGGGAGGTCTTGCTCTTTTCATTACGTTAATCACCGTAAGTTATCAAGCTATTAAAGTTGCTTTATCAAATCCTATTGATACACTACGGAATGAATAATCACCCTCATAACATGTACGCTTACGAACGCTAGGTGTTCGAAAGCGTACAGTTAAAGAAAGATATAGCAATAAACAATTAGCTGATTAGCAATAATTTAAAACATTGGCTTATGGATTGAACTTAAAAAGTGGCAAAAAATACGAGTCTAAAGTTTAAACAAATGATACAGAACTATATTAAAATAGCATGGCGCAATCTTTTGAAAAGTAAGGGATATGCAACCATTAACATTATTGGCTTAGCTATTGGTATGGCAGCTGTATTGTTAATAGGCATCTGGATACAGAATCAATCACAATTTGACAATTTCTATAGCAATAAAGATAATCTATATAGACTCTGGAACAAATATGACGAGGAGGGTGAAATCAACTTGCTAAACATCACAGCAGGAACTGCTTCATCTACTTTAAAAGCAGAATATCCAGAGGTGGAGCATGCTGCTCGTATGTATTGGAGCACCGATAGATTATTATCCTTTGATAATAAAAAGATAAAATCTAAAGGAAATGAAGTTGATCCAAATTTTATTGAAATGTTCGATTTCAAACTTTTAAAGGGTAATCGCAATGAAGTATTAAACGGTCCAAACAATATTATCCTAACAGAGCGACTCTCAAAAAAAATATTTGGGGATGCGGATCCTTTGAACAAAACGATTACATTGGATAACAAAGAACCTTATCAGGTGACTGGAGTAATAGCAGATTTACCCAGCAATACAGATTTTGATTTTACTTATCTGATTCCCTTAATCAATGCAAGTAGTCAATCTCCCACTTGGAACATAAATACATTTATGACTTATATCCAGCTAAAGAATGGGACAAATGTAGATGCCTTTAATAAAAAACTAGTCAATATCATTGCAAAGAAAACGAATAATGAGCAGAAAGGTTCACTCTTTTTATATCCAGTATCCAAAATGCACTTGTATTCTAAATTTGAACACGGTATCCCAGTTGGAGGCAAAATCACCCAAGTTAAACTTGTTGCTGGTCTTGGATTTTTGATTTTAGTGATCGCTTGTATCAATTTCATTAATTTAAGCACTGCGCGCAGTCAAAAGCGAGCAAAAGAAGTCGCGGTACGTAAAGTGGTTGGCGCCCAACGCAGCAGTTTGATTATACAATTTTTAACAGAGTCGGTCCTACTATCTTGTATTGCAGGAATACTTGCCATAGGATTAACATCTATATCCCTCCCACTATTTAATAAAGTATTGGACAAACCTTTAGTTTTTTCGATTACAGATCCTATGATCTGGGTCTCTCTTCTCGGATTTATATTGTTTACAGGAATATTAGCTGGGTTATACCCTGCATTTGTGCTATCGTCTTTTAAACCCGTTAAATCATTGAAAGTATTTGGAAAGTCTCAAAGATTTGCCTTCAATTTCCGTGAAGTATTAGTTGTTTTCCAATTTGGAGTTGCCCTAATCTTGATTATTGCAACCCTGATCGTCAATAAACAGATTGAATATGCAGGAAAACGTGATGTTGGTTACTCACCTTCACAACTGATCGAAATTCCAATGGAAGGTGATATGACAAAAAATTATGAAGTCATCAAATCTGAATTGATCAATAAGGATATTGCGCAAGCTGTGACCCGTACCGGATGGTCAATTACCCAAAACAATTCTAATTCAGGGGGTAATTTTTCATGGGAAGGATCTACCCCTGAACAAGGAAAAAAAATCGTATTCAATATTGGAAAAGCTGAGAGTGATTTTGTAAAAACTCTGGGATTAAAATTGATCGAAGGTCGTGATATTGACTTCGAGCGATTGGCTTCTGATAGTATGTCGGTACTCGTAAATGAGGCTGCTATCAAAGAAATGAAATTGAAAAATCCTATTGGCAGCATTTTGAAATGGGGAAGTAATACCTTTACAATTATAGGAGTTATCAATGATTACATCAGCGGATCTCCATACAGCCCAGTTACTCCACTTCTTATTCATCCTGCCAAAGAGTGGATGTTTAATATGGTTGTTCGTACTCCTGCATCTGTACCTATAGAACAGAGCTTGAAACAAATGGAGCAGGTACTCAAAAAATTCAATCCGGCGTACCCTTTTGAATACAAATTTGTTGATCAGCAATTTGCGGCAAAGTTTAAAGAGCAACAACAAACAGCTCAGTTAGCACTCATATTCTCTGCATTAGCCATTTTTATATCTTGTCTTGGATTATTTGGACTGGTATCGTACATCGCGGAATTGAGAATGAAAGAAATTGGTATCCGCAAAGTATTGGGTGCGTCTGTAACAGGTATAACAGCCATGCTCTCAAGAGATTTTGTAAAATTGGTTCTTATTGCCATTTTAATTGCCTCACCTATTGCCTGGTGGATCATGAATAAATGGTTGCAGGATTTTTCTTACCGCATCGAGATTCAATGGTGGGTCTTTGCTTTAGCGGGGATTGTCGCATTAACTATCGCAATTATTACGGTGAGTACACAAGCCATTAAAGCGGCAAATACAAATCCTGTAAAAACATTACGGGATGAATAATAACATACACTTACTGTAGGGTTATCTGAATGAATTAATGAAAAAAGCTTTAAAGCATAAAAAATGATACGAAACTATATTAAAATAGCATGGCGGAATATTCGAAAGAATAAAGGGTTTTCACTGTTGAACATGTCGGGATTAACAATTGGAATAACCTGCTTTTTGTTATTAGCTACTTACATATACCATGAATCCAGTTATGAACATTTTTTCTCTCATGCAGATCGCATTGCGTATTTCAGCCTATCATACAAGGCTCCAAATAGCCCAGAAATGGTTTCATCCAGTACAACGCCAACAGGTCTACAACAGACTTTACAATCTGATTTTCCCGAAGTTGAGCAGGCCAGTCGTTTATATCCGTATATACAAGGTGGATTAGTTGATATTGGAAATCAATCTTTAAAGGAAAATAAGCTGATTTATGCTGATAAAAACGTATTTGAAATTCTCGATTATGATTTTATTGAGGGAAACAAAAAACATGTATTGGATGAGCCTAATCAAATTGTATTGACAGAAACCTTAGCTAAAAAATATTTTCCAAATGAATCGGCTATAAATAAAACATTGATTATTGATAAAGTGAACTGGAAGGTATCTGGGGTAATAGCCGATATGCCAAGTAATACGCAGTTCAGATTTTCTGCCATTCTCTCTAACCAAGGTCTAGCACGCTATAAAGAAGCTTCATGGAATTCAGCTAACGATATTACTATAGGATTATTAAAAACTGATCAAAGCTTTCAATCGGTGCAACTTAAACTGGATAATCTGGTTAAGGACAAATTTAGTGAGTCTATTAAACAGGGATATGAATTCGGTTTTAAAGTAGAAAAATTAAGTGATATTCATTTGCACTCAAAAACTGCAGGTACAGGAAATATCCTCTATGTTTATATTTTAATGGCTTTGGGTATTGCTCTTATCGTCTTGACCTGCATTAATTTCACCAATTTGATTCTTGCAAATGCGATTGAGCGCAAAAAAGAGATCGGTGTAAAGAAGGTACTGGGTGCAGGACGAAAAACAATATTCTTTCAGTTTCTCTTCGAATGTAGCTTAATGATTTTGATATCCTTAATTATAAGCTTAGTGGCAACATGGTTACTTTTACCTCTATTCGGTCATTTTATGGGAGTAGAAATGCAGATCAACTTTTGGAACAAACCTATCCTCTATATAGCAATATTAACTTTCTTTATTATCCTGTCACTACTTGCAGGTGGTTGGCCTGCCTACTCGATTTCGAGTTCAAAACCGATTTCAATATTCAGAAGTAAACTGATCGAAAAACAGACAGGGATATCCTTGAGTAAAGTGCTGATTGTGTTCCAATTTTGTATTTCCATATTTTTTATCATCTGTACATTATTTGCTGGTCAACAAATGGAATTTATTCAATCTAAAAATACAGGACTGGATCGTTCAGATATATTGGTGCTCGATGGCCGAGGATGGCAGGATAAAGAGCGTCAATTGCTAAAGGATAAGCTAAGTCAATTAAACAGTGTTAAAGGCGTAACGGCATCTTATGATAGTCCGGTTAATATTCAGGGGGGCTATACGATTAATGAAGTAGAAGGACAGGCTCCAGACTTCTCTATTGATGTCACTGCTATTCCTATTGAAAAAGACTTTGTATCCGTGTTCAACATTAAATCTATTGCTGGTTCTTCCCTATCGGATACGGACATCTTAAGAGCAAGAGATACCGTCGCTCCGGAGAATAGTTTTATTATTAATACGCTAGCTGCAACTGCTATGGGCTGGACTCCTAAAGATGCGATCGGTAAGAAAATAAATTTAAATGGCCGCAAGGGCACTGTAAAACAAGTGGTTGAAAGCTTTAATTTTAAATCTTTACATAATGAAATCAATCCTGTTGTGCTCTTTCCTGAATATGGTTATTTCGGAAATATCTTTATTAAGCTGCATGCTGGAGTTCCTACACAAGACGCATTGAATCAGATCAAAACGATCGTAAAAGAGATCGCTCCGAAAAACAATTATGACTATCATTTTTTAAATGACGACTTTAATCAACTTTATCTACAGGATCAACAGACAACGCGAGCGATGCAACTCTTTTCATTAATTACCATCTCCATTGCGTGTATGGGATTATTTGCACTTTCGACCTATACGGTGCAACAAAGAATTAAAGAGATTGGAATCCGGAAAATTGTTGGTGCATCTGTTATAAAAATTGTTAGCTTATTAAGTGTAGATTTCCTCAGGTTAGTAGTTATTGCGCTAGCTATTAGCATTCCTTTTGGCTGGTTTGCAATGCATAAATGGCTAGACAATTTTGCTTATCATATTGAACTTGACTGGTGGATCTTTATACTTGCCGGTTGCAGTGCTTTACTCATCTCGTTCTTAACAATAAGTTACCAGACTGTACGTGCTGCTATGGTCAATCCAATTGATTGTTTACGGGATGAATAATTTACTGCATTAAAAAAATTGACTACTTTATACGATAACGATGATAAAGAACTATATCAAAATCGCATGGCGTAATTTATTGAAAAATAAGGCTTTCTCTAGCATCAACATCATTGGATTGGCTATTGGTATGGCCGGAACTTTGCTTATTGCGCTATGGTTGCAAAATATGCTGAGTATGGATCGGTTTCACGAGAAAAGTGATAGACTCTTTATCATCAGTAATCACGATCTTTATCAAGGTGAGATGCAGGCATGGACCAATACTCCCAAAATAATGGGTCCTATTTTAAAAAGTGATTATCCTGAAATTGAAAGTTTTAGCCGTATAGAAGACGGTAATAAATTCTTGACAACTTATGGCGATAAAAAATTGGTTTCCAATGCCAGTTTTGTTGATCCCGGATTTTTCAACATGTTCAGCTATCCCTTACTCAAAGGTGACAAAACGAACCTTTTGAAAGATGCAAATTCAGTCGTCATTACTGAGAAATTTGCGAAATCTCTTTTTGGAGATGAGGATCCTATAGGAAAATCTATAAAAGTCGAATCCAATAACTTGGTAACAGTTCAGGCCATAATTAAAGATCCAACAAGTTATAGCAGTATTCAATTTGATTATCTATTATCATGGGACTTTGCTAAGAAATTAGGGTTTGTTGACGAAAACTGGTCCAACAACTCTACTTATACCTATATTTTATTGAAGGAGGGTACATCCTTACAGGAGTTCAATGATAAAATAAAACTCGTGAGCCAAAATCATATCAATGTAGGTAACAATGAAATCAAGTCCACGAATGAGATCTTTGCTTTTCCCTATAAAGATACCTACTTATACAATAAAAGCATCAATGGGTCATATACGGCCGGTCGTATTCAACTGGTACATTTATTCTCTTGGATTGGAGCATTTATCTTGTTAGTCGCCTGTATTAACTTTATGAATCTGAGTACAGCCCGCTCCGAAAGAAGAGCCAAAGAAGTGGGTGTCCGCAAGGTTGTAGGCGCTGGTCGCAAAAGCCTCATGTTACAGTTTATTGTAGAAAGTATCTTAATCAGTTTTGGGGCTATGATATTGGCCATCATCTGTGTGATATTGGTTCTACCTGCATTTAATAATCTTGTAGAGAAAAATCTTCATATTTCTTTACTCTCCGGTAGTACCTGGTTCTTTTTAATTATTTTCTCGGTTATCACAGGGGTTTTAGCGGGTAGCTATCCTGCATTTTTCCTTTCCTCTTTTAAACCGTTGAAAACGCTTAAGGGAAAGTTGAATACCTACAATAAAGGCCTCAGTGTACGTTCTTTTTTGGTTATTCTTCAATTTTCGATCGCTATCATTCTGACTATAGCAACAATTATCATATTTCAACAGATCCAGTATACGAAAGATCGGGATCGGGGTTATAATGACAATGGCTTATTAACGACCCGTTTTTCAGGAGAATTAGACAAAAATTATCTAACGTTACGTAATGAATTGCTGGCTAGCAATGCTGTACTTTCTGTATCTAAAAATATGTCTCCTGTTACCGATCGCTATAGTAATGGATGGGGTTTTTCCTGGTCTGGTAGTACCGACAGTGATAAAAAAATATCTTTCAATCGTTTCAGCACCGATGCTGATGCAGTAAAAAACCTGGGATTCGTACTTATGTCGGGACGTGATATTGATGTATATAAGTATAAGACCGATAGCAATGCAATGCTTTTAACAGAAACTGCTGTTCGCAAAATGCGGTTAAAAAACCCCTTAGGGCAAATCATTAAAGGCGATGGAAGAGATTGGACTGTGGTCGGTATAATCAAAGATTTTATCGTGGAATCTCCATTTGATGAAATTATTCCTATGGTGGTATTTGGTCCTAGATCCTGGTTTACAACCATACATTACCGATTGAATCCAAACAATAGTACTGCTGTTAATTTAAAAACTATAGAATCTATCTTCAAGAAATACAATGCTGACTACCCATTTGATTATAAATTTATTGATAAAAATTTTGAAGCTAAATTTAAGGAAACACAATCTATTGGCACAATTTCCATGCTTTTTGCTGGATTAACAATCTTCATTTCCTGTTTGGGCTTATTTGCCCTAATCGCCTATATGGCAGAGACACGAATGAAGGAAATTGCTGTTAGGAAGGTATTGGGAGCATCTGTTGGGCAATTAACATCTTTGCTCTCTTTAGATTTTCTAAAATTGGTCCTTATAGCAATTCTTATCGCATCACCGATAGCATGGTGGACAATGAATGACTGGTTGAAAGATTATAGTTACCGCATTGAAATTCAATGGCATTATTTTGCTATTGCAGGTCTTATGGCTATTCTGATCAGTTTGGCAACGATTAGTTACCAAGCGATCAAAGCCGCTCTTTCAAATCCTGTCAATAGTCTACGTGATGAATAACAGGCTTAATAGATATTTTAAATAAAATTTAGAACAAGTAAATGATTCAGTTATTTTTTAAAACAGCATTTAGGCAGCTCGTAAAGCACCGGTACTATTCAATTCTGACCATTATTGGTTTAGGATTAGCGATTGCATGTGGTTTGTTCATTTACATTTACAATAGCTATCAGCTTAGCTACGATCAATTTCATCATCAAAAAGATCGGACTTACATGGTTGTTTACGATCTTAAGCTGGAGCAGGTTGAGCATGAAAAAGGAGGATCATTTGCCATGTATGAGGCCATTTCGAAAGAAATGCCACAGATCGAGAAAACTGCTTTATATATTGACAAAAAAGATTTCACTATAGAAATCGAAGATAAACAGTTCAAAACAGATGGAAAAGCAGCTTTTGCTTCTTCAAATTACTTTAATATGCTTGATTTCCCCTGGGAACAGGGGAATCCTAAAGATTTAGATGCGCCTAATACTGTCGCGCTTACTGCATCTACTGCTAAGCTTTATTTCGGAGATGAAAATGCAATAGGAAAAACAATCCTAGTTGAGGGTGAATTTCCTATAAAAGTTATTGGTATTATCGATGATAGTCGAAAAAATTCTGACTTTAGATCGGAAGTTTACTTTTCCTTAAAATCGATTCCGACACTTTTTAAGATTGATACCAAGGATGATTATTTTCATAATTGGGGTTATACAAATACGAACAACAATATTTTATTGACTTTAAGGAATAATGAAGATAAGGTTCAGGTAGAAAAAACAATCCATGAGCTTGTCGGAAAATATTATGATAAAAGTGTACTAGAATATTATTCCTATAAACTGCTTCCGTTAACCGATTTTCATTTTGATAAAGACTATGGAAAAGGTACCCAAAAATCGCTACTACAGATATTGTCAATTATTGCCCTTGGCATTAGTATCATGGCAATCGTGAATTACAGCAATATTCTTTTTGCTCAACAGATGAACCGTAGTGTTGAAATGGGGGTAAGAAAAATTTTAGGGAGCTCAAAGAAACAACTCTTTTACCAGTTTTTATTGGAGACTTTAATATTGACCTTTCTGTCCACTATTTTTGCACTCATTTTATTAAGCATTTTCCTAAACTGGAGTAATGGGTATCTTTTTCAAGATGAACCTGTAGCAATTCTTTCTTTCAATTCACTGATTAGTATTGTCGGATTGACCTGGATCTGCACGGCTCTTCTGACTAGTGTTTATCCTTTACTTTTCGTCAATAGGACACCTATCCAAGATGCTCTAAAAAAACTGACAATGGGTCCATGGAGTTTCACCAGAAAGTCTTTCATTATTTTGCAAAATATAATCGCGATGGTACTTCTGATCGCAACCTTAGTGATCATTCTTCAAGTCCATTATCTTAAAAATACGGATCTGGGATTTGAGCGCGAGCAGGTATTCCTTTTTCCTATGAAAAAAGAAATGTTTGCCAGCAAAGAAAAAATTAAGCATTTCCTTGCGAAACGGCCTGACATTACCTCATTTAGTTTTTGTGATAATCCGCCAGCAAATGATAAAGTTTGGGGAGGAACTATTCAATTTGATGATCGGTCAGATTGGGAAAAATGGCCTGCCCGTTATGCTATTGCTGACTCTTCATATATTAAAACATTTAATATCAAACTTGTCGCTGGACATAATTTTAATGATAACCCCAAGAATCCGGAGTTTTTGATCAATCAAAAAATGGCCAGGGACCTCGGATATGAGAACCCATATGATATCTTAGGGAAAAGCCTTAACGCGGGAGGATTAAATGAGGAAAGCATCGGAAAGATTGTTGGTGTTGTAGCTGATTTTAGTACAAACTCTCTAAAGGAAGGTATAGCGCCGACAGTTATCGGCTATAATGCGGGGCGTTTAAAAAATATAGCCATCAAGTTTAATGGTACAAATCCACAGCAATTTATACATGAATTTGAACAGCAATGGAGGGATTGGTACCCTACGGAAATATTTGAATATAAATTTTATGATGAACAAATCGCTAATTTGTATGCAAAAGAAACACTAACTGAAAAACTGATTTGGATCGCTGCGGTCGTTTCTGTTATCATAAGCACTATGGGCTTTTTAGGATTGTTATCGATCACTATTCTGAAGCGAACCAAAGAAATTGGTATCCGAAAAGTTCTTGGCTCTTCTATAGCAGGAATTATTCAATTATTGACGCAAGATTTCGTTAAATGGATGATCATTTCTGGTATAATAGCTACGCCAATTGCCTTTTATTTGATGAATAGATGGCTGGAAGATTTTCCTTTCCGAATTGAGCTGACATGGTGGATTTTTGCTTCAGCGTTGCTCTTTGGAGTCATGACTACGTTATTGGTAATCAGCTTTCAATCTTTCAAAGCCGCGCGGGCAAATCCGGTAGACAGTTTGCGGGATGAATAAGTAACGCGATTAAACCCATAATAAGATAATCAAACCCGAGGCTTAGCGCTGCGGTAAAAAATATAGCTATGTTAAAGAATAATATCAAAATCGCCTGGCGCAATATCATAAAACGTAAGTATGAAAGTTTAATCAATCTTTTGGGTTTGATCTGCAGTATTACTTTCGTCATACTGGTCGGCGCATATGTTTGGGAAGTGCATCAGGTCAATAGTGAACTTCGCAACAAAGAGCAACAATATATATTACAAAGTAATTATAAGAAAGAAGGTTTCGGCATCCCACTAACAAGTATTGGTGCTTTGCCAAAAGCTTTAAAAGAAGAGTATCCACAATTGGTGGCAAATTATTACCGCATCGACGGTTTGACCTGTATTGTCTCTCATGGCGAGCAGATATTTGAAGAAGGGACAGTTTTAGGCGATCCGACATTACTGGATATGTTTGGTTTTGAGATTTTTGCTGGAAATTCAACAACTGCATTAACGAAGCCTTTCACTGTGGTCATCACCGAAAAAGCTGCTCAAAAGTATTTTGGAAAAATAGATGTTTTGGGTCAAACACTTGAAATCAAAAACTTCAAAGGCGATAAACAACCCTTCACCATTACAGGTGTAATCAAAGAAAATACTCAAAACTCCGTCATGCAATTAAATGACGCCATGAAGTCCGATATTTTTTTACCGATAGCGAGTGAATCGTATTTTGGAAGGTCTATCGACAACTGGCAAAACCCTTATATTGCATCATTTATTGAGCTACAGAAAGGTGTTACGCCTGAGCAACTCGCTATTCCTATCCAGGCTCTGGTAAAGCGCAATACGGATGGTGAGTTTTCAACAAACTATGCCCCGGATTTAAAGCCTTTGAAAAGTTACTTTTTAGATGATAATAAGGGAGCTGTCCGCAAAATGATTGCTACTTTATTATGGATTGCAGGCTTCGTATTGTTGATGGCCATCATTAACTTCATCAATATCACCATCAGTCAAAACATTACCCGATTGAAGGAGATCGGGATTCGCAAAATGATGGGTTCTTCCCGTTCGCAGATCATATCCCAGTTGATAGCCGAATACATGACAACCATGCTGATTGCTGTCACGATCAGTCTTCCTATTTATGTACTTTTAAGTCCTATTTTTGAAGAAATCTTTATGCGCAAGTTACCATCGTTGGCAGCACTACCTTTTAGTTTTTATATTTTACTTTTCTTATTTGCATGTATTGTTGGTCTTTTAGCAGGTATCTATCCAGCAATCAAACTTTCAGGCAATGACATTCTACAGTCTGTGAAAAATAAGTTTACACAAGGTAACGGCAAACAGGCCGTTCGTCGCGTACTCATCTTCACACAGTTTGCAGTCGCTGTCATTATACTAATGGCTACAATCATTATATCGAAACAAATTAATCTATTTATAAATGGTGAGCTGGGCTATAATAAAGAATCGGTATTGAACGTTCAGGTACCCCGTGACTGGACTGAACAGGGGCTTAAAAAGATGGAAACGACGCGAGATGAGTTCCAAAGACTTCCACAAATAGAGTCCATTAGTCTTTCTTATGAGATCCCTGGCTTTATTGGAGGCAATAATCAAACACTTTTCAACACGAAATCGGAAAAAACAGTGCACTCTAAGATCATTATGTCTGATTCTTATTTTGCAAAAACGTATCAGATTCCGCTATTAGCGGGTCATTTTTTAAATCCTAACAGTTCTCAAAATGACCAAATTCCTGATGTGGTCATTAATAAAGAGGCACTGCTCGCTTTAGGGTTTACAAAAGCGGAAGAGGCTATTGGCCGAACAATCGGTTTTGGAGAAGCTAACGTTCCTGTCATGATATCTGGGGTAACAGCAGACTTCGTTCCAAACTCCATGAACGATGAAGCTACGGCAATAGCGTGGATCAATATTTCCAGATCTGCACAATTCCGATTTTTGAGTATCCGTTTAAAGGATGGTTCTTTGTCTTCATCTATGGAGGCTTTGGAAAAAAAATGGAAAGAACTCCTTCCTGATGCACCGTTTGAGTATCAATTTACAGATGACCGCATCCAAAAATTATATGAAACAGAACTGCAATTGCAACGTGCCTCCCAGATTGCAACTATTGCATCTTTACTGATCGTCGCCTTGGGCATCATCGGGTTGATTACATTATCCATCAACCTGCGTAATAAAGAAGTGGGTGTACGCAAAGTGCTTGGTGCTTCTTTGATGCATTTAATTTTACTTTTTTCAAAAGAGTTTTATCTCATTTTTATTCTGGCTTTATTGGTAACTATACCTGCCAGTTATATGCTGATGAATGTCTGGTTACAGAATTATAATAACCGCATTGCTATCGATGTAGTGACATACCTGCTCCCATTGGGGTTTTTAGCATTATTGCTGGGTACACTGATTGTAGGTATTATCTACCGAGCTACGCGATTCAATCCGATTGAGAAGTTAAGGGATGAGTAAAAAACAAAGCCGTAGGAGTTACGAAGCAAACTATACAAGCCGACTGAGAGGTGGGCGGTTTATAACTGGTGTTTTCCTACGGCTTAAGGTTTTAAAATGCTAATCTAAATTGTCATAAGCTTAGCTTACTCCTATTTTTCATAGTTTCTTGCTTCTATTTAAGATTTCACCTTATTTATCTGTAAATACGCAAATCCAGGAAAGTTCTTTTTACTGGATATCTTTTGCTCTAAATGATAGTCTTCCTTCTTATCTAAATAATCTTGTAAAACCAACATCAAATTTTTAGGAGATATAGATCTATCGATAGAATTTTGACATTTATTAAGTATTTCATAAGCGATTCTTTCTTCTGTAAAATAACCTTCTACAAACAACTGTCGCATAAGACTTCTTAATTGTTCAATTTCTGTAGCTGTTGAATTATTAAAGCAATCAATATCATGTCTTGAATCTATTAACAAGAAGATGGTTTTGATAGCTTTCTTGTTTTCATCCAACTGTTTGAGCTCATAAATTACACGATCACTAAAAATAGTTACAAACATGTCATAGTCAAACTTTTGATGATCAACATCAACAGATTTAGGGTAAGCTGCTCCGGCATTATAATCTAACACCTGTGTAAATATGTAAAGATCATGCGCATAGACACTCTTTATTTTAAAAGTCTCTATTTTTTCAATAAAATCATGCTCTTTACCCATTAAAAATGAAACTTCTTCTGTTGATAAATGTTTTGCTGTCCGTAGTAGCATCATGCGGTAGATAATGGTGATTTCAATCTCACTACACCGAATTGTGTGGACTTTGGTTCCTGGTATAATTTCTTTTTCCATAATTCAATAATATTGTATAGTTATTCTATACAAAGAAACATTATTACTAGCATAATTCAAAACAATTATATAGATAAATAATTCATTTTATAATTTTATCTATACATTACAATATAGTATATGATGTTTTTATAACAACAAAACTCAACGAATTTTTGGTAGATAGGTAAATCAATAACTATAGTTCGAGAAACTGCGATAAAACACTCATTAATAACCTTATGATAAGTAATATTCAAACTTGGTATAGACATCTCATTGAAAAATTTTGATCAACATAATAATCTCATAATCGATATTTACAATGGACATAGCCTAGGAATATTTTAAAATCTTAAAGCGCATTCGTACGAAAACGAACGAAAACTGTTCATTTTCGTACAAACCTCAACTGCGAAAAAACAACTAAACAACTACAAATCAAATACATAAATATTTGGCAATGCAATTGTTTTCAGATGTATGTCCCATACTATATTGATAGGACCCTGTGAAATAAAAACAATTATTATGTTGATCAATAATCTTAAAATCGCCTGGCGGAATATCACAAAGAATAAACTGTATTCCAGTATTAAGATTGGTGGCTTTGCCTTTGGTATTGCCATCTGCATTTTAATTGTTTTATATATTAAACATGAGACGAGCTATAACAAGTTTTATCCAGATGTAAGCCGGATCTATCGTATTGTATCACAAATTCCGAATGGGGATGATGTAATGAGAGGACTATCTTTGACCGCACCAGCGGCAAAAGTAATTAAAGAGGAAGTCCCGGCAGTGGAACAATCCGGTCGGATATTGCCCAATCCGCTTTTTGGGGCTGGAGGTAATCAATTAACATTGGGATCTGGACCAGAAAACTATTATGACGATGGATTTGTGTACGTAGATCAATCCATTCTGGAAATGTTTCCTTCACCCATGATCTATGGACAATTGGAGCATGCTCTGGACAATCCAAATTCTATCGTCCTGACCAAAAGTAAAGCTTCAAAATATTTTAAGGATAATCCTGTAGGTCAACAGATTTATCTGAACAATGATAAATCGAAGGCTTATACGATTAGCGCTGTTATCGATGATATCCCAAGCAATTCGACACTGTATGGCTACACATTTTTCATGTCTTTAGCAGGTGAGCCTTTATATCCAGGTGAGCAAAATAGTTGGATGGCTACAAATTACACTGTGTATGTCAAACTGAGAGAAAATAGTGATCCCAAGCAAACGCAAAGTATTATTCAGAAAGTATATATAGATGGTCATCTAATCCCTGAGACGCAAAAAGCAGGTGGAAGCATTAAACCTTGGTTTCGTCAGGTAAAAATGTATTTACAAAATGCTTCTGATATACACCTTTACTCTACGGGTATCCGCGATGACAAAGTCTCGATATTAAATCGGGGAGATATTAAGATGATATGGGCATTTGCATCTATTGCGGCCTTTATCTTACTGATCGCCTGTATCAATTTCATCAATCTTTCTACCGCAAATGCGGCGACAAGAGCTAAAGAAATTGGTATTCGTAAAACCATTGGCTCAAACAGAAAATCTTTAATTGGTCAGTTTATGGTCGAAGCTATCTGTTATAGTTTAATTTCACTGATCATCGGCCTTTTGTTAGCTTGGATCTTATTACCATTATTTAACAATCTGGCTAATAAAAGTTTAGAGATTCCAATATTTAGCTGGTATTTTATTCCGACACTCCTTGTTTCTTTGCTGTTTATTGGAAGTTTAGCCGGTATTTATCCGGCACTTTACCTATCGGGATTCAAACCTATTTCAGCATTAAAAAATAAACAGGATTCTACTCCAAAAAGTTCGTTATTACGCAATGGTCTTGTTACGTTTCAATTTGCAACTTCTATTATTTTAATCGTGAGTGCACTTATTGCCAATCAACAGGTTAATTTTATTTTAAACAAAGATCTGGGTTTCAGTAAAGATCAGGTCATCGTATTACGTGGCATCACCACTTTATCTCAGGATCTAGCTAGTCTAAAGAATGAATTAAAATCACTTCCTTACGTTTCTGATGTTTCTGTGGGAGACTACCTTCCTGTACCTATTGATGGTGTGAAACGAAATGGAAATTCCTTTGCACTTGATGATAATAAAGATGTACAACTTGATAGAGGAGCACAATTCTGGCTTGTTGACGATACTTATTTATCTACATTTGAGTTGCGCTTGTCTGAAGGCCGCAATTTCAATCCCAAATTGGCTTCAGACAGTTCGGCTACTATTGTTAACAAAACGCTTGTGGAACAATTGGGACTCACACATCCGATCGGTGCCAAAATCAATAACGGTCAGTCCTGGACTATCATTGGAGTGGTGGACGACTTTATATTTGAATCGCTAAAAGAGGAGTCTGGGCCAGTTTCTTTAGCTCTTGGAAACAGCCCTTCCCTCCTATCTATAAAAGTTAAAACTGGTCATATAGATCAATCTCTTGCACAGATTACTAAAGTCTGGGATAAATTTTCTCCCAATCAAAAGATCAATTATAGTTTTTTAGATGAAGGTTTTGAAAGTTTATATCAGGATGTTGAGCGTACAAAAAATATTTTTACAAGTTTTGCCTTTATCGCTATTTTCATTGCCTCATTAGGTTTATTTGGCCTTGCCACATATATCACTCAACAGCGTACAAAGGAGATCGGTATCCGAAAAGTATTGGGTGCAAGTAGTATTAGTTTGTTAAAACTGCTATCTAGCAATTTCATAAAACTGGTATTCATTGCTATCGTTATTGCTGTTCCCATATCGTGGTGGTCTATGGATACGTGGTTACAGGACTTCAACTATCGTATTGAGATAAACTGGTTATATTTTTTATTGGCAGGCTTTTCGGCTATCCTTATTGCTATCGTTACAATCAGTTACCAAACGTTGAAGGTTATTCGAACCAATCCTGTAGATAGTCTACGCGATGAGTAAGGTTCGTGATAAAATATAATAAAGGATTTTAGTGTTTGTTTAAAATCTCTTCTAAGAGATTAATATGTTTATGTTATGCCGGTTGTTCGATGATGGACAGCCGGCATTTTTTTACTATAACATCTATTATGTACATTCTTCTTATGTAGAAATTTTCCTTGTTGTCAACATAAGTTTTTTCTAATTATCAGTTTTTCCTTTAAGTTTTTCTCATTCATAAATTTATTTATATACATATTCTATACAAACAAACCGAATAACTGGCAATATTCGCAATGATTGTATATTTAAATACAACATTTTGTATTTTTATCTATACAGATGAGCAGACAGTAAATAGTATTATAATGACAAAACTTGGAGAGATTTTAGCAAAGAAATCCGTCAATAAATCTATGGTGGCACGCAAGACGGGACTAAGTAAAGCACGTATCAATGAACTAACGATGAATGATACAGCAAAATTGCGGTTAGATGAAATGTATCTTATTGCTCTGGCAACGGATAGTGATCCAAATGAGATGATGCTTAAATTATGTGAAGACCTACGATTGAAAGAGCCTGAATAATAAAAATAAAATGATCGATCCTGTCCAATGACAATATAACCGATCGGTTTTTAGATCCTGACTAAAGTATTTGTACGGAAGCGAACGGAAACTGTTCATTTCCGTACAAATATAACCTGCCAAAAACAACCACAATAAACTCATTAACAGCGATATAACTATTTGGCAACACAATTGTCTCTATAAGTTACGCCCCCACTATCATCATGATAGGATATGGCTATGTAAATAAATACTGTTGTTATGTTGGTAAATAACCTTAAAATTGCCCTGCGCAATATTTCAAAGAATAAGTTTTATTCCAGTATTAAAATTGGCGGATTTGCTTTTAGTATTGCAATTTGTGTACTGATCGTTCTCTACATCAAACATGAAATAAGTTACAACAAGTCTTATCCGTCAATGGATCGTGTTTATCGTCTCATTGTACAAGCTCCAGAGGGAAATAAAATCAATCGCTGGGTATCGCTTTCTGCTCCAGGAGCTAGAACATTAAAAGAGGAAATTCCTGCCATTGAGAACTCCGGGAGAATACTCCCAAATCCGCAATTAGGAGCAGGTAGTAATCAGCTTTCGATTAATAATTTGCCCGATAGTCATTATGATGATGGATTTGTCTATATCGACCAATCCATATTGGATATGTTTCCATCTTCGATGCAATATGGTCAGTTACAGCATGCTTTAGATAAACCGAATACCATTGTGCTGACCAAAAGTAAAGCGCTTAAATACTTTAAGGGTAATCCTATTGGTCAACAGATCTATCTCAATAACAATAAGTCAAAGGCTTTTACCATTACAGGGGTCATCGATGATATTCCCAGTAATTCGACCTTATCTGGATATGGTTTCTTTATGTCCTTGGCCGGAGAACCATTTCACCCTGGTGAACAGAATAAATGGACAAGCAATAATTACACGATTTATATCAAACTGACTCCACAGGCAAATATAGATCTTGTTGAAAAAGAGATTAATAAAATTTACATCACTGGCCATTACATTCCGGAACTGATAAAAGCGGGAAGAAAAATAGGGCCTATTGTCCATCAAATTAAGATCAGTCTTCAAAATGCTTTAGACATTCATTTACATTCATCTGATATCGAAGATGATCAAGTATCGACACTAAATCGCGGTGATATTCGCATGGTGTGGATTTTTGCATCGGTAGCTCTGTTTATCCTACTGATAGCTTGTATCAATTTTGTAAACTTATCGACTGCCAATGCCACGACTAGAGCAAAAGAAATCGGTATCCGAAAAACAATTGGATCTAACCGAAAAAGTCTAATAAGTCAGTTTATGACGGAGGCATTATGCTATAGCTTTATTTCTCTATTTTTAGCGATACTCATCGCTCACCTATTATTGCCTGTCTTTAATAATATCGCTCATAAATCAATTGAAATTCCGTGGTTCACGTGGTATTTTATACCTTGTTTATTGATTTCGGCTATTATAATCGGTAGCATCGCAGGGACATATCCAGCACTTTATCTTTCTGGTTTTAGACCTATCACGGCATTAAAAAATAAACTGGTTAACAATGCAAACCCTTCATTGTTACGGAATGGTTTAGTCATTTTTCAATTTTCAACATCGATTATTTTAATCGTTGGGGCATTGATCAGTCATCAGCAAATTCAATACATGCTGCAAAAAGATCTGGGATTTAACAAGGATCAGGTTATTGTACTTCGAGGTCTAAATGTAATAGGCGATCAGCTTGGTCCATTTAAAAATGAACTAACTTCGATTCCCTCCGTAAATCATATTTCCGTTAGCGACTATCTTCCGGTTCCGATAGATGGTGCAAAAAGAAATGGTAACGCGTTTTGGTTAGATGGAAGACGTGAACTTGATCTTGCAACTCAGGGTCAGTTTTGGAGAGTCGATCAAGAGTATCTGGCTACTTTTGAAATTGAAATGGCTGAAGGCCGCAACTTCAATGCGCAGATAGCCTCGGACAGCATGGGAATCATCGTTAACAAACAGATGGTTAAAGAAATGGGAATTAAGAATCCAATCGGTACAAAGATTACGAATGGTGAAACATGGACAATTTTAGGGGTAGTCGATGATTTTATTTTCGAATCGCTCAAAGGTGAAGGTACAGCTCCGGTTGGTCTGGTACTCCGGGATAGCCCTTCTTTGTTGTCTATTAAGGTAAATCCGCAACATATGGATGAGACACTGAATGCGATAGCAAAAGTCTGGGATCAGTTTAGTCCAAATCAAAAGATCAATTATAGCTTTATGGATGAGAGTTTTAAAATATTATATCAAGATGTGGAGCGAACAAAAAATATTTTTACCTGCTTTGCAGTTGTCGCCATCTTTATCGCTTCACTGGGTCTTTTTGGACTGGTCACCTATATCACGCAACAGCGAACTAAAGAAATTGGTGTTAGAAAGGTTTTAGGGGCAAGTGATATGCGCTTATTGAAATTATTATCGGAAGATTTTATGAAACTTGTATTAGTCGCTATTATTATTGCTACACCTATTGCCTGGTGGGCCATGAATACATGGCTTGCCGACTTTAATTACCGTATCGACATCGGTTGGATATATTTTATTATTGCTGGTGGATGTGCTATTCTGATTGCTTTGGCAACAATCAGCTTGCAAACGTTAAAGGTAATCCATACAAATCCCGTGGAGAGTTTAAGAAATGAATAGGATTTTCTGATCACCAGCTGCATTTGTTGTGGGATTGAGATTCATTATTGTTCAAAACCGAACGTAAACTGTTCAATAGCGAACAGGTAATTCTTAAAATAAAAATAACAAATCACTGACTACTAATTGATAAGGAGAATGGCAAAATGATTGTATGTTATAGTGAATACATTGTGATTGTATCTTAATAAGGTACGCCAATTAATATCTTAATAAAAACACGAATATGAAAAGATTTATTCAAACCACATTATTACTATTGTTGGTACAGGTTTCTTTTGGTCAAAAAATGGTACGGAAAGAAACTTTTCAGAACAGCAAAATTAAAGATCTCGAAGTCAGCACATCGGCCGGGGCAATAAAAGTAACCGGGTCTAATAACCAACCTGGTTCGGTTGAAGTCTGGGTGTCTCGCAACGGAAACTTACTCAATTCATCAGCGGATTTAGAAAAATTATTGCATGAAGAGTATGACGTTGTCATCCAGTTAGAAAGTGGAAAATTGACCGCATCTGCTAAACGTAAAAAAGGAAACAATGGTAACAGTTCGGTTTCTGTTGCTTTTTATGTAACAGTTCCTGAGTCTGTCAACAGTAATCTGAGCACTTCAGGAGGTAGTATACAGCTGAATGCACTAAATGGCAAGCAAACATTCCGAACTTCGGGTGGTAGTTTACAAATTAAATCGTTAGCAGGAAATATTTCAGGTAAGACTTCAGGTGGCAGTATCACTGCTAGCAACAGTCAGGGCGATATACAGCTCAACACTTCTGGAGGATCTATAAATCTGGATAATTGTTCTGGTAATATCCGTATTGCTACAAGTGGCGGATCAATTAATGGTAAGAATGTAGAAGGATTAGTTGATGCACATACAAGTGGCGGAAGTATTACTATGGATATGAAGCGTATGTCGGATGACATTACATTAGCTACATCTGGTGGTAGCGTGAAGATTAAAGTACCAGAAGGAAAATATAACGTCGACCTAAAAGGTTCACGGGTCAATCTTCCGTCCGCTCAAAATTTTTCTGGCAGATCTAATAAATCTTTGGCTCAGGGTGCAATTAATGGAGGTGGAAAAAAAATAGATGCCCGTACTTCTTCAGGTTCTGTATCGCTAGATTTCTATTAACTAAATCTATACCAGATCTTTAACATATAAAAGTCAATAGATCACATGTTAATAATCTGAGTATAATAAAAAAGAGTATTGAATTTTTCGCTTGCTTTTCTAACGAAGCAAGCGAAAAATTACTGACGTCTCTTATGAAGTCCCCCTGCAAATTGAAATTTCCCGCCTCCCCTATTTCCATCCTAATCACGCATTAGCACTGTCTAACTGACTATGCATAATTTGTTTAATATTCTGCGATTAACAAATGATGAGGATTTCTTGTCCAATACTGAACGGTTACTGTTCGATATCGAACAGTAATATAAATTAAATACAGAACAACACACTGATAATCAAACACAAACCAAAATGGCAACGCAATTGCATCTTCCGCTTTTGTAATGACTTCATACATTTCATTTTTAACAACGAACTAAACAGGCGACATATGATCTTAAACGAAATCAAAATTGCATGGCGAAGCCTATTGAAAAATAAGTTCTTTTCATTGTTGAACGTATTCGGACTGATGTTGGGATTTACAGGTTTTATCCTGTCGTACCAATACATCAATAGAGAAACAAGCTATGATAAATGGAACCCCAATTATGATCGGATCTATCAGGTTGGACTGACCTCTTCAGAAGAATTTACAGATGCAACAAATGCCATGCTTGCGCCCTTATTGAAAAGAAGTTTACCCGAAATAGAAACTGCCGGCAGAAAAATAATTTATAGTTTTGGTACTTATCCACTTTTCGGAGAAAATACGGTATTAATTAAAGATGCGGCGGTAATAGATTCTTCTGCGGCACATATTTTTCAAATTGAAAGTAAGACCGGGAACCTTTATAAGAGTAAAATTCAAAATGAGGCCACTCTAGTAAAGCAAGGTATCGCTGAGAAAATTTTCAAAAAGGGGGATTTAAATTTTGACACCCCTAAGTCTGTTCCAGTGCTTAGTTTACTATTAGATCAACATGAACGTATTTATGGAATTAGTAAGAATAATGGTTTATCCCTGATTGACCATGACTTACTCTTTATAAAAGAACCTGAGGATTTATTTGCAGGAGAAATTCCATTTTCATATCAAACATACATTCAAGTAAAGCCTGGAACTAATATCGATGTTCTGGCCCGTAAAATAGACAAACTCTACCACGATAAAATTGTTCCTCTATCTCAAACAGCAGCTTTATCGCAAGGAAAAATTTATTTAGATCCCTTATCCAATCTACATTTAAGACCAAAAAATGGAAGTAATACGCCTTATCTCATGTTATGGATAATTGGCATCGTATCGATTATTATACTTGTATTAGCATCAGCAAATTTTGCCAACATGATCATGGCGCAAGCTGACAAACGTATTAAAGAGTTAGCATTAAAGAAAATACTGGGAAGCTCGCGCTGGACAATCATTCGTCAATTACTTTTGGAAGTCTTTATTTTGACATTAACTGCAGCTGTGTTTAGTTTTTTTATGCTAAGTATTACCGGAAATGTATTGCAAAAGTGGTTCAATGATGACCTCAAACAGTACATTTTAAATCAAGATACGGTAATGTATCTTTTTCTAGGTGTAATTGGCACAACCTGTCTATCCGGGATTTACCCAGCCTTCGTACTTTCGGGATTCAAATCTGTTAGTTTATTGAGGGGCGGACTTGGTAAGACGCAACGAAAAAATACACTCCGTAATGGTTTACTGGTTTTTCAAATTGGTATTGCTTTACTATTTATGACAGGGATGCTCATTATACATGAGCAGATCCGGTATATTCAAACCACAGATAAAGGATTTGAACCGGCACAGGTTATTACATATAAGGGCTTAGGAATGTATTATGATGGCACATTAAATGGTACATACTACAATCTTAAGGAACGACTGCAACAAGATCCCAGTATTTTATCGGTAGCTTCTGCAACAAATATGCCTGGAGATGGGGAGCTTCCTCCCAAAAAACAGTTTTCTCATAACCAAAAACAATTGGAATTCGATCACGTCGGGATCGATAAAAGCTATTTCAGCACACTGAATATAGCGGTATTAAAGGGAAATATTCCCACGTCAATCAAGCAATTGCTACAAGATTCTACTTCGCATTATGTAGTTATCAATGAATCGGCGGCTATGGCATTAGATCTAGGACAACCTATCGGAGCTAAGTTAGCCGGTTGTGATGTCAATTTTGAAATTATCGCTGTGGTAAAAGATAGTAAAGCTTATGGTTTTGAAAATGTCGTGAAGCCAACGGTCTATTCTTATAAAAATGAATGTGGATCTGCAAGACCCCAGGCAACATTAATTGTAAAAGCTGCTCAAGGAAAAGCAGCACAAGCTATCGAAACTGTAAAAAAAGAATGGCAACAAAATTCATCAACAAAATCATTGCCTCTGGAATATGCTTTTATGGATCAACAATATGCTTTGTTGCATAAAAAACAACAGGAGATGCAGACTGCTTTCAATAGCTTTACATTTTTAGCAGTTATTATTGCGGCTCTTGGTCTTTTTAGTATGGCCGCTTATCAAGTAACAATTCGTAAAAAAGAAATGAGTGTACGTAAAGTATTAGGTGCTTCTGTACAATCTATTTTCATGCAACTTAACAAACCGTTTTTCCAACTGTTTTTAACTGCTACTCTAATCTCTCTTCCTCTGACTTACTTCATACTCAATAGATGGTTGGACAATTTTGCTTACCGCATTGACTTGCAGTGGTGGTATTTTCTAATTGCAATCATGATAATTTTCATCATCATCTGCGTTTCGATCAGCTATCAGACTATACGTGCAGCAAAAGTTAATCCGATAGATAGTCTGAGAAATGAGTAAATTAGGATAACAACAGTTTAAAAATTATATATTACATACAGTTAAAATAACCAACAAAAATAGATAAAATGATACAGTTAAAACACTTATTTAAATGGTATAATGTTGGAAGTACACGTTCATTTGTACTAAAAGATGTCAGTCTAAATATTGAAGAGGGGGATTTTATTTCGATCATGGGACCTTCTGGATCTGGAAAATCAACACTATTAAACATCATTGGAATGCTTGATGAACCCGATGAGGGTGAATACCTATTTCAAGGTGAAAATGTGTTGGAGCTAAAGCCGAAAAAAAGAACACAGCTTTTTCAGTCCCACATGGGCTATGTCTTTCAATCTTATCATCTGCTTGATGAAATGACTGTGTATGAAAACATTGAAACCCCATTGATCTATAAGAATAAATCTTCGTCGGAGCGTAAGTCCATTGTCAGTGATCTATTGGACCGTTTTAACATTGTCGGTAAAAAAGATCTGTTTCCTTCACAGCTATCGGGCGGTCAACAGCAGATTGTAGGGATTGCAAGAGCTTTAGCCGGTTCTCCGTCGCTGCTATTGGCTGATGAGCCAACGGGAAACCTGAATTCTAAACAAGGAGAAGAAATCATGGAATTGTTTCAACAGCTCAACACGGAAGGTGTCACGATTATACAGGTGACCCACTCGGACAAAAACGCCACTTACGGAAAAAGAACGGTCCACATGCTGGATGGTCAATTAAAGTAACTCTATAACCATATACCTAGATATATCCCTGCATATGCTTCATTTGGCATATCGCGGGGATTTTTGTTAAATTTGTATATGGATGAAAAAGAATTACATGCTTTGGTTACTTTACTCGATGATCCGGATCAATTGATTTCTGAAGAAATCGAAAATAAATTATTGAGTTTAGGACCCGAGATCATACCTTCTTTAGAGGAGTATTGGGAGTCTGCTTTTGATCCCTTCATACAAGAACGCCTGGAGAAAATAATCCATGCAATACAGTTTGATCAAATTAAAAGTGAACTTCTGATCTGGAAGATGAGCAACTCATTTAACCTCTTAGAGGGCCTTATCATCATCAACAGCTATCAATACCCTTCTTACGACAATAACCTCATACGAATGAGCTTAGAAGAGCTAAAGCGCGATATATGGATGGAGTTGCGGTATGAAATGACACCCTACGAAAAAGTGTCACTGATGAATTATGTTCTATTTGATAAATTTGGTCTTTCCGGAAATACAAATGATTATCATAATCCGCAGAATTCGTTTATCGGTAGGGTTCTGGAAACAAAAAAGGGAAATCCCCTGACCCTTTCATGTATCTATAGTATCGTTGCTCAAAAACTGGATATCCCGATCTTCGGCATTAATCTTCCAAAGCATTTTATTTTATCTTATCTAGATGAGGATCAGAATGCAGATCATTTATTGTTCTATCTAAATGCGTTTAATAAAGGTCAAGTGATGCAAAAAGCAGATGTTATTTCATTCTTAAAACAACTGAACCTCCCGCTCTCAAAAGAATTTATGCTACCCTGTGACAATGTGACGATACTAAAAAGAGTATTGCGTAATCTTGTTACAGCTTACGAACAAAATGAAAGTGTTGGTAAGAAACAAGAAATCGAAATACTCTTTAAACTCTTAGAGGAATAATATAATCTTAATCGATCTCACTTGGCCCCCTTGCATCTAAAGATAGTGCAACAGGTGTTAAGGTATATTGTTTTTTCTTGTTGGGTTCCACATTATCTTTATCGGTAATCAAAAAACGAGAAACGATCTTAGTATCAGCATCGGCGACATACAAATATTTTGCTCCATCACGATTGTCAATCGCAACATCCAGCGGTCTTTTTAATCCTGTTAAAGCACCTGTAATGATACGTGTTGGTTGAATAGCGCGGTCTCCTGAACTGGCTAATAATGCTCCTGCTCCTTCAAATAATAAAATTCTTCCGACATTAGTACCGCCTGTAGAGGTATAACTAGCAAAAGCAAGTAAGTCCTGACGGGCGGAATAACTAAATCCTCTGATTTCACCTTGGTCTGCTATAGTTAGAACAGCTTTTGGTGGAAATGCTGTCTCACTCAAAACTGAATCTGCGGGTTGATTTTTTCTTAAGATATCCTTAAATATCGCAAGACCTTTCTTTTCTCCATTGACAGCGACATATAAATCTGAATTATCTTCGGCGTTTTTAAAAGCCATTGTCCATGGGACTAATTTCCCTAGGGATATCTGTTGATTTCTTTTTGCTTTTCCTCTGTAACTTCCTGGTCGTTGAAACAGATAGATACTCGGAGGTCTAGTACCTTCACCAAGATCTGCTACATATAAATTTTCCGAACCCTTATTATAATGGTAGGCTAATCCTCTGACACGGGTTAACAATCCATTTGAAATTAAACCATTAGATGAGGGAGCCCCTGTTAAAGGATTTACTGTCATTACCTGAATGCTTGTATCTTTTACAATACCACCCTCATTAGCACTGCTTTGAAAAATATACTCCGCAATTGGATTAAATAATATTGCGGCACCACCTTTTGTACTTGAATTATACGACAAAGAAGGTTCAAAATGCGTTAATGAGTCAGCAGGATCAATAATATCAATATTGTTATAAGGTGTCTGCCCCTCATCCAATTGATAGTCGGAAAAAGAAACATACAGCCTCGAGATTGCGACCTTTGCCAATGCTGGCTCATCATCCTCTCGTACACATGAAGTCAAGCATGTTACAATAGCCAATAAAAGTAAAGTTATATACGTTGTTAGTGATTTCATTTTTAATCTGATATAGGTACAAATCTACAAATATGATCCAATATAAAGATAAAAAAAGAGAGATTGGCGAGGGTACAATAAATTCTGTTTATCAAATATTTGCTAGTTCAGTACTTTTTGAGTAAAATTGCCAAACTTTTATCAGTAAAATAGCAATGGAAGAGAAGGAGTTCATCAGAGAAAAGTTAACATTACCTAACGAAGGCAAAAATCTGCTTTTACATTCGTGTTGTGCACCTTGTGCTGGTGAAGTAATGGAGGCTTTGATCAGCTCGGATATCAAATTCACAATCTATTTCTACAATCCAAACATTCATCCTCGTAAAGAATACGATTTACGAAAAGAGGAGAATATCCGTTTTGCAGAAAAACATAATATTCCTTTTATTGATGCCGACTATGACGTAGATCATTGGTTCGACTTGGCAAAGGGAATGGAAAACGAACCTGAGAAGGGTATTCGTTGTACGATGTGCTTTGACATGCGCTTTGAGAAAACAGCAGAATATGCTGCTGCGAATGGATTTGATGTTATATCAAGTTCTTTAGGAATCTCAAGGTGGAAAAACATGGATCAAATCAATGATTGTGGTGTACGTGCTGCCTCCCGCTTTGAGGGAATGGACTATTGGACATTCAACTGGAGAAAAAAAGGTGGTGCTATCCGCATGTTAGAAATATCTAAAAAAGAAAAGTTCTACATGCAAGAATATTGCGGATGCGCTTACTCTTTACGGGATACCAACCGTTGGCGAATGGAAAACGGTCGGGAAAAAATAGAATTAGGTAAAAATTATTATGAATAACCGCTTGCTATAAGGCATATAAATGAAGTAGGAATTGAAATATATTTTAAAAAAAAATTTCAATGCTAACTTATTTATACATACCTTTGCAGGCTCAAATGCAAGATTGTGAAACATCTAATACAATACAAAATACCGTTTTCGGGGCTAAATGCAGGGAAGCACAATTTTGAGTTTGAGATCGATAAAAAGTTCTTTGATTGTTTTGAGCATTCCATTGTTAAAGATGGTCATCTAACAGCAAATGTTGAATTACAGAAGCAAGAAAATCTGCTTATTTTAAATTTTACAATTGTTGGAGATATCGGATTGACTTGTGATGTTTGTTTAAGCGAATTTCCATCGCCTATTACAGTAAAAGAGCGGATATTGGTTAAATTCACCGCTGAGGACTGGACTGATAATACGGAAGAAGTATTGGTTTTATCCAAAAGCGATCACGAGCTAGACCTGACTGAATTGCTATATGAATATATCAATTTGGCAGTTCCTTTATTTGCTAAATGTAGTGATCAAGGAAAAGATATTACCTGTGATCCGATTATGTTAGCGCATATATCAACTGAGCAACAGAAAGAAGAGCAAGTAAAAGAAGAGAACATTGACCCACGTTGGGCCGCATTAAGAAATATTAAAAATAACTAAAACAGAAATACGAGATGGCACATCCAAAGCGTAAGACTTCTAAATCAAGAAGAGACAAGAGAAGAACACATTATAAAGCAGACAGACCTAGCTTAAGCATTTGTAAAGAAACTGGTGCAGTTCATTTACCACACCGTGCATACACTGTAGATGGTAATTTGTACTACAACGGTAAATTGATCATTGAAAATACGGCTGTTGTCTAACTTAGATCTTTCAAAACATAAAACATCCCAAAACGAGTATAATTTTCAGATTATACTTTAATTTGGGATGTTTTTTGCGTATTATTGACTTGAAAAATAATCACGAATGAAGATTGGTTTAGATATTTTAGGTGGCGATTATGCCCCTAATGCAACAATATTAGGTGCGATAGAAGCTCAACAACTCTTGACGGGAGATCAAAAACTTGTTCTTTTTGGTGATGAGGAGGAGACTAAATCGCTTATTGAAAAAGCTGGGGGTAATCCTTCGGACTTTGAATATATACATGCACCTGAAAACATTAGTATGGGTGAACACCCTACTAAAGCGATTACACAAAAACCCAACTCTAGTATAGCCAAAGGCTTTGAATTACTAAAAAACGGTGAAATTGATTCTTTTGCTTCTGCTGGTAACACCGGAGCAATGCTTGTCGGATCTATTTTTAGTGTAAAAACGGTACCTGGCGTACTAAGACCTGCTATAACGACAATTGTACCCAAACTGAAATCCGGTTTTGGACTACTCCTTGATGTCGGAGCTAATGCAGACTGTAAACCCGAGATGCTCAATCAATTTGCGATTTTGGGAAGTTTGTATTCGCAACATATGTTTGGTATTTCTTCTCCGAAGGTTGGTTTATTAAATATCGGTGAAGAAGAAGAAAAAGGAAATATCCTAACCACAACCACCTATCCCCTTTTAAAAAATAACGAACGCATTAATTTCATCGGAAATGCCGAAGGCCGTGATCTGTTTTCAGATATTGCCGACGTGTATGTTTGTGATGGTTTTACAGGGAATGTTGTTTTAAAGCTAGCAGAATCATTTTACGTAGTAACATTGAAAAAAGGACTTAAAGATGAGTTCTTCGACCGATTCAACTACGAGCAGTATGGAGGTAGTCCTGTTTTAGGAGTTAATGCTCCTGTTATAATAGGCCATGGAATATCAACTCCTCAGGCTATTAAAAATATGGTTTTACAATCTAGAGATATGATCCAGTCAGATTTTATTGACAAAATCAGATCTGCTTTTAATTAAATTTTATGTCAAAAATTCATGCTGCGATTACAGCAGTTGGTGGATATGTACCTGATTATATCCTCACAAATAAAGAGCTGGAAACTATGGTTGAAACCAATGACGAGTGGATTGTATCTCGTACAGGTATCAAAGAACGTAGAATCTTAAAAGGAGAAGGTAAAGCTACTTCAGACCTTGCTGTACCTGCGGTGCAACAATTATTAGAAAAAAGAGGAATTACTGCAAAAGATATTGATTTGATCATCTTCTGTACAAGTACTCCAGATATGCTTTTTCCTGCCACAGCTAATATCTTAGCCGATAAAATTGGGGCTACAAATGCTTGGGGATATGATTTACAAGCGGCATGTTCAGGTTTTCTTTTTGGCTTGACAACTGGTGTCCAATTTATTGAATCAGGTAAACATACAAAAGTATTGGTTGTCGGTGCCGATAAAATGTCTTCAGTAGTCAACTATCAAGATCGTAATACGTGTATTTTATTTGGAGATGGTTGTGGTGTAGTCCTACTGGAACCTAACACTGATGGCAATGGTATTCAAGATGCAATCTTGAAAACGGATGGTTCAGGTGGTCAATATTTAAATATCAAAGGTGGCGGTTCTCTAAATCCGGCTTCCCATGCAACTGTGGACGCAGGTTTACACTATGCTTATCAAGAAGGAAAAACGGTATTTAAATTTGCTGTTACCAATATGGCTAATGTAGCAGCCGAGATTATGGAGAAAAATAATCTTCAAGCTTCGGATATTGCTTATTTGGTACCCCATCAAGCAAATAAACGTATTATCGATGCAACAGCAGAACGTGCTGGATTACCGGAAGAAAAAGTAATGATTAATATTCAGAAATATGGTAACACCACAAGTGCCACTATTCCTTTATGTTTATGGGAATGGGAAAGTAAACTGAAAAAAGGTGATAACCTGATTTTAGCAGCTTTTGGCGGTGGATTTACTTGGGGATCTGTATACTTAAAATGGGCTTACTAAGTACAAATATTATTTTGTAGCTTTGAAGGCTGTTTTAAGAATTTTAAAAATTAACACTAAAATATTTAACCTGCATAACTATGGGTATGGACATTAAACAAATTCAAGACTTGATTAAATTCGTTTCAAAATCAGGTGTGAATGAAGTAGCAATCGAAGAAAAAGATTTCAAAATTACGATAAAAACAAATCAGGAGCCTACATATGTAACCGCTTCGGTTCCAGTTGCAGCAGCACCAGTGGCTGCAGCTCCTCAACCGACTGCAGTTGCTCCAGTAGCGGCGGCTCCTGCAGTAGTTTCTGAAGAAGCTAATTTTATCACGATTAAATCTCCAATGATCGGAACTTTTTACCGTTCTGCGGGACCAGGTAAACCATCATTTGTAAATGCTGGTGACGAAATCAGTACAGGTAATGTATTGTGTATCATTGAAGCTATGAAATTATTCAATGAAATTGAATCTGAAGTTTCAGGTAAAATTGTTAAAATCTTGGTAGAAGATGCTCAACCAGTTGAGTTCGATCAACCATTATTCTTGGTAGATCCTAGATAAACAATCGTCAATATTTTTATTGTCGATCAACATGAGCGCACAGGTACTGTGCACTCATACCTCAAAACTTACAGAAAATACAATGTTTAAAAAAATATTAATAGCTAATAGAGGAGAAATCGCTTTACGTATCATCCGCACATGTCGCGAAATGGGTATCAAAAGTGTAGCTGTTTATTCAACAGCTGATAAAGATAGTTTACACGTTCGTTTTGCGGATGAAGCTGTTTGTATCGGTCCTCCTGCCAGTAAAGATTCTTACTTAAACATCCCAAATATTATCTCAGCTGCAGAATTAACAAATGCAGATGCGATTCATCCTGGATATGGTTTCTTAGCAGAAAATGCGAGATTTTCTTCAATATGTGCACAGTATGGCATCAAATTTATTGGTCCCACTGCAGAGCAGATTGAAAAAATGGGCGATAAATCACAAGCAAAAGATACAATGAAACAAGCTGGCGTGCCTACGGTACCTGGTTCTGATGGTCTTTTGAGCTCATTGCAAGAAGGTGTTAAACTTGCTAAAGAAATCGGATACCCGGTTATCATTAAGGCTACGGCTGGTGGTGGCGGTAAAGGTATGCGCATTATTTGGAAAGAAGAGGAATTTGAACATGCTTGGGATTCTGCACGTCAGGAATCTGCTGCAGCCTTCGGTAACGACGGTATGTATCTGGAGAAATATGTAGAAGAACCAAGACACATCGAAATTCAGGTAGTGGGTGATCAATACGGTACCGTATGTCACTTATCTGAAAGAGACTGTTCTATTCAACGTCGTCACCAAAAGTTATTGGAAGAAGCTCCTTCACCTTTTATTACGCCAGAATTACGTCAGAAAATGGGCGAAGCGGCTATCAAAGGTGCTAAAGCTGTTAACTATGAAGGTGCTGGTACAGTAGAGTTTTTAGTTGATAAAAACCGTAACTTCTACTTCATGGAAATGAATACACGTATTCAGGTTGAGCATCCAGTAACAGAGGAAGTCATTAATTTTGATTTAATCAAAGAACAAATCAAAGTTGCTGCCGGTATCCCTATTTCAGGTAAAAACTACGAGCCGACCATGCACGCGATCGAATGCCGTATCAATGCTGAAGATCCATTTAATAACTTCCGCCCATCACCAGGAAAAATTACTAATTTCCATTCACCAGGTGGTCACGGTGTACGTATCGATACACATGTATATGCGGGTTACACGATTCCTCCATATTACGATTCGATGATTGCTAAAGTAATCTGTGTTGCGCAAACACGTGAAGAAGCTATCTCAACAATGGAAAGAGCTTTAAGTGAATTTGTTATCGAAGGTATTAAAACAACAATACCTCTTCATTTACGTTTAATGCGTGATCCTAACTTCAGAGCTGGTAACTTTACTACGAAGTTTATGGAAACTTTTGACCTTTCAGAAGATAATGTATAATAAAATTATCTTTACATAGATAAAAAATACCATTCTTTTCAATAAGAATGGTATTTTTGTTTACAAACAATTTTTATGAGTACTACAGAACGGAAAAGCCTAGTCGAATCTATAAAAGATAAAGGAAAAAATTTAGAAGCAGAAATGTCATTCTTTGATCATCTCGAAGTACTGAGATGGCATTTGGTTCGTTCGGTGATTGCAATTTGTATTTTCGCAGGTTTATCATTCACTTTCTATGATTTCGTATTTAACGAAATTATTATGGGGCCAAAAAGTCTTAATTTCTGGACATATAGAATGATGTGTCTTGTTGGTAACAAGTTTAATATCGATGGATTCTGTGTCGAACATATTCCTTTCAATATTATCAATACTGAACTAGCTGGACAGTTTATGTTGCAAATTAACTCTTGTTTGCTCATGTCTTTACTATTGGGTTTTCCTTACATCTTATTTGAAATCTGGCTTTTTATCAAACCAGCTTTAACAGATATTGAACGAAGATCAGCTCGAGGATTTGTTTTTTATGCTACCCTATTGTTTGTATTAGGAGTATTATTTGGTTATTATGTAGTCGTTCCGTTATCTGTTAACTTCTTAGCCAATATTTCATTAAGTATCGAAATTACGAATCAGATTACTATTGACTCTTACCTTTCAACGATCGCTACATTATCGTTAGGCTGTGGTATTGTGTTCTTATTACCAATTCTGATCTTTATCTTATCAAAATTAGGTATTATGACTCCAGAGTTTATGCGTGCAAGCAGAAGATATGCAACGGTTATTATCCTTGTTGTGGCAGCAATTATTACTCCTACAGCGGATGTCATCACCATGTTGACGGTAGCTACCCCAATGTTCCTTTTATACGAAATTAGTATCTTAGTATCAGCGAAAGTTAAAAAACAAAAATTAGCACAAGAAAAAAACAATATATAATGAGTACTGTAAAGACAATTGCAATAGGAAGTGACCATGCAGGTTTTGAATACAAAACGGCTATCGTAGCTTTATTAAAAGAATTAGGTTACGAAGTAAAAGATTTCGGACCATATAATACGGATTCTGTTGATTATCCAGATTATGCTCATCCGGTTGCAAGTGAAGTGGAAGAAGAAAAAGCAACATTAGGTGTATTGATATGCGGTAGCGCAAATGGTGTGGCAATTACAGCAAACAAACATCAAGGGATCCGCGCTTCAATAGCGTGGTTAGAAGAAATTGCAGCATTGGCACGTCAACATAATGATGCTAACATTGTGTGTATTCCAGCAAGATTTATTGATCTTGATCTTGCAAAATCAATCGTTAAAACATTTGTAACGACAGATTTTGAAGGTGGTAGACATGCTACACGTGTTGGTAAAATTGCCTGTGGTTGTTAACTTTAACATAATTTAATAGACGGAGAAAAGGTATATATATACTTTTTCTCCGTTTTTTTTGTTCTATTTGTTCTAAATGAAAAAACAATGAAAAAATTATTCAGTTTAATTTGTCTTATTTCGTCCATTTACAGCTGTGCAGTTGCACAAAATCCAGCTGCAAAATATGCTGATCTGATTACTGAAGAGTCTTCCAGAAAGCATCTTACTATCCTAGCATCTGCAGATCTTGAGGGACGTGGCACAGGCCAAAAAGGTGGTCGTTTGGCTACTGAATACATTGCAAATGAATTTAAAAAATTAGGATTAACACCACCTGTTGCAGGTAAATATTTTCAACCGGTAAGTTTACTAAAAAACAGTTATCAGGTTAAGAGCTTTAAAATTGGAGGCCGTCCTTTTGTCAATGGACAAGATCTACTGGCGTTAGGTAATAATGAGTTGAAATCAATCGACGATAAAGAGATTATTTTTATCGGTTACGGTATTGATGACCCCAAATATTCTGATATCCAAGGAATTGATTTGCAAGACAAAATTGTGATGCTGATCAATAACAAAGAACCTGTTGATGCAAAAGGGAATTCTGTGATCACTGGAACGACAAAATTATCGGAATGGTCCACCGTGCGCAATAAAAAGATTAGAGAGGTGCTAAAACATAAGCCTAAACTTATTCTTGCATACACTGAGGATCTCGGTACATGGCTGGAAAGTGCAGGAGATCGTGCAACCGAAGGACGTTTTAATTTAGCTCAGGATCAAACAGCTCCTGAAACTAATCCAATGCCTATTGTTGTCAATATCACCGATCATGTTGCTAACTATATCCTGAATCAGGGAAAAACAAGTCTTGCAAATATTACATCAAAAATCAATCAAAGTCAAAAGCCTCAATCTTTTGCCATCAATACAAGCTTTAATGCACAATTGGGTATGGTGGCTGAACAATTCACGGATCCTAATGTACTGGGCTTGCTTGAAGGGTCTGATCTGAAAGATGAAATAATTGTTATAGGTGGCCATTATGATCACGACGGCAAAAGTTCAAATGGCACTATCTTTCCTGGAGCTGATGATAATGCTTCAGGAACTACTGCTGTTCTTGAGTTAGCGAAAGCATTTAGTCAGGCTAAAGCTGAGGGCAAAGGTCCTCGGAGAAGTATCTTGTTTATCACATATGCTGCAGAAGAAAAGGGTTTATTGGGCTCTAAGTATTATACCGAAAACCCGGTTTTCCCTCTTGAAAATACCGTTACTTGTATCAATATTGATATGATAGGCCGCATTGACGATAAGCATTTAAATGGAAATCACAACTATATACATTCCATTGGAGCAGATAAATTAAGCTCTGAATTAGCAAGAATCAATAAGGAAGCAAATGATAAATTCAGCAAACTGGAATTAGACTTCATGTACGATAATCCAAAAGATCCAATGCGTCTTTATTACCGATCTGATCATTATAATTTTGCCAGTAAAGGTATTCCTTCAATTTTTTACTTCTCAGGTTTACATCCGCATTATCACACGCCTGAAGATACTGTTGATAAAATAGATTTCCCGATTATGGTCAAAAGAGAAAAATTTATTTTTCAAACGGCTTGGGATGTTGCCAATAGTGCTACAAAACCCGCTGTAGATAGCAAGAAGGATTAAAAATTAGTTGCGTAAGATTTTTAAAGTGGTTCTCCTGAATAAGGAAACCACTTTTTTTATGTGCTTATTGCACCTAATTAAACGAGTAAAACTGCTTCCTATTTTGATAACCGATCCAACTGATTAAATCGGATAAACAATTTCATTCAGCATAAAACAAAGTGAATGTGTTAAAAATAAGTTAATTAAAAATCGATATCTAAAAAAGTAATTATCTTAGCGAGCAATAAACCAACCATTCCTAAAAAGTCAATTATGAAGCTATATGTATTAAGCTTGCTATTTTTATGCATTAATTTTGCCTATTCCCAAAACTCAGGAAGTTTGAAAGGGACTGTTATTGATCATACAAATAAACCGCTTGAAAAAGCAACAGTTTCCATTCTTATGCAACAGGATTCTTCGGTACTCTCCTATTCTCTGACAAATGATAAAGGAGAATTCAACCTCGTTAAACTGCCTGCAAATAAAAATCTGATCTTATATATCTCGCACGTCAATAGCAGCAACTATCATCAGGACATTCTTTTAAATCCTGACGAAAAAAAGCAATTAGATTCGATTAAACTGGGGGGAAAACTATTGGACGAGGTCATCATTTCTGTTGCACCACCTGTGCGCATGAATAAAGATACATTAGAATATAACACTGATTTTTTTAAGACTAGACCGAACGCCAATGCTGAAGAACTTTTAAAACAGTTGCCTGGTCTACAAATTAATATGGATGGTACTATTTATTATGAAGGTAAAGAAGTTTCTCAGGTAAAAGTAAATGGTAAGGATTTTTTTGCCAGCGATCTGCGAATTGCTACACGCAATCTAGATGCTTCCTTAATTAAAACGGTACAGGTATACCGCGATAAAGGCGAATCAAAAAAAACAGTGGAGGATGAAGAAAAATTACCTATTACCATCAATCTGAAATTCAAAAAAGATTTTCTGAAAGCAAGTTTTGGTAAATTATATGGCAGTGTCGGAACTAGAGACCGCTATGAAGCTGGTGGTCTGTTCAATACTTTTCAGGATACTTTGCAATTGAGTTTCATCGGATTCGGAAATAATATCAATCGAGAAAGTTTTGATTACAATGAACTTAATCAACACGGTGGATTAGGAAGAGCTGAAAATTATGGTTTTAATGACTTTGGTGGCAGAAATTATAATGGCAAAGCAAATGATATTGCCGGTGGCTTTAACCTCAATAATGATTGGGGAAAGAAAACAAAACTAAACCTCATGTACATGTTAAAGTACAAAAATGAAGAAGGCCAAAACCAAGGAAGTCAAACCTCGCTGTATGATAATGTTAAGCAATTTGGCGAAAACGAATATAATAGCTATCGGAAGTCGCTTGCGCACAATATCAATACGCTTTTCAGACACCGAATGGATACAACAGCATACGTCGAGTTTACACCTAAGCTTTCAATTACCAATAATGATGGTAAAACTGATAGCTGGATGAATACCTATACCGAAGACAAAAAAATAAATAACAGCAAAAGCAATAACACATCAGATGGGTATAATATTAATTACGATCATAATTTCCACATTGAAAAACAATTAAGTAAGAAACATCTTGTATCTCTAAAAAATACCATCAATATTAGAAATGATAAATCAGAAGAAATTGGCAATCAATTAACAGAGATATTCCAGAACCCGATCCCAAATACTAGTCTATGGGAAAACAGAACGAATCGAGAGAAATCCAGCAGTATTAAAACTTTTGCTGGGTATAATAATACCAGTATCGAAAAACTAAATTTTGACTTCTATATTTCTTATAATACTTCGAGTAGCAGACCTACGCAAAGCTTATTCTACAACAGAGATAATACAGGGACTATCCATGGTGAGCAGTTTGAAAACAGCTATAGTTTTAAATCGCAGGAATATGTGACTGCCATGAAATTTTACTGGAAACCTTTCAAAAAATTAGCGGTAAACTTTGGTACAGCATATGCAGTTAAGGATAATCAATTTGATTTATTCAAAATCAATGAACGAAAAACAACTTCGAATGGTTACTGGCTACCTAATATCAATATTCGCTATAAAGATTTTGATCTTTCTTGGTCTAAAGATTTAGAATCACCTGCAACATATCAGATCCAAAGTATTAGGGATACACTAAATCCTCTGATGACGCGACTGTCAGCTTTTTTCTATGAGAATAAACTGCAACAAAGTACGCGCTTTTCATTCAATAAATACACACAAAAATACCAAATGGGATTTAGTGCCGGTGTAAATTATAAAGATAAAAATGAGGGTCATAGAAGTTGGCGTGATGTGACAAATGGACATTATACCATACAGGCATTTCAAGCAGGATCAACGACTAATTATAATGGCTATTTATATGGTAGATATAATTTTAAAGCTGGTAACGATTGGGTATTTTATATATCTCAAAACAGTAGCTTATATACCTACCAATATTATTCTTCGATCAATGATGTGGACAACAAATTAACAAACCTCGGCATCAATCTAACACAGGAATTTTCTATTACTTGGAAGAATTTAATCGGCCTAACGCCTAAATATACCTACAGCTGGAACAAGTCTAAGAATTCGGTTAAAAACAATCCTGATTTTATTGCTACCGCTAATAGAACACACAATGTTGGCGTAGGATTAAATGTAAATCCTATAAAAGGTTTTTCTTTAGAGACCTCCTATTCACTAGAGAATAGGGCAAGTGGCCTAAGTGGAAGAGACAATTATCATATACTAAACTCTTCTATTTATTACACGTTGAAAAATAATTCCCAGATCAAATTAACGGGTTTTGACATCTTAAATCAAAACAGACAGAACTACTGGGGTACCAGTGGCAATACAACCTATTTTCAAAACACGGTTACTTTAAGACAGTACTTTTTGTTAGGATATATTTATAAATTTAAAGTAACAAAACTGAAAAATTAAACAAACAGGCTTCACAATTGTTGAAACTATAGCAACTAAAATAATATGGCATTTGAAGATTACTATAAAGTACTTGGCATAAGCAAAACGGCATCTGTTGATGATGTAAAAAAAGCTTATCGAAAATTAGCCCGCAAATATCATCCCGACCTCAATCCTAATGATGAGGCTGCAAAACAGAAGTTTCAAGAGATCAATGAAGCCAATGAGGTATTATCCGATCCGGAAAAACGTAAGAAATATGATCAATATGGTGAAAACTGGCAGCGAGGAGAGGAATATGAACGGTCTCAACAGCAGTACCGACAGTCGAATGAAAATCCTTTCGGAGGTTCGCAGGGCTATACAGGAAATTTTGATGATGGACAATTTTCAGATTTTTTCGAACAAATGTTTGGTAACCGCTCCGGGGGCGGAAGAAGAAATAACTTTCGTGGACAAGATTTCAATGCTGAATTGGAGTTAACACAACAACAGGCTTATACGACTCATGCACAAACTTTTACGATTAATGGTAAGAACATCCGAATCAACATACAGGCGGGTGTAGAAGATGGTCAGAAAATTAAACTTAAAGGCCTTGGTAGTGAAGGTGTAAATGGAGGGCCAAAAGGAGATCTTTATATTACTTTCCACATCATTGCTGATCCAAAGTTTAAACGTCAGGGTAATGACCTCTATACAACGTTAGATATCGATCTTTATACCGCTATTTTAGGCGGGGAAGCCATCATTGATACATATGGTGGTAAAATAAAACTTAAAATTCAACCTGAAACACAAAACAATGCCAAAGTCAGGTTAAAAGGAAAAGGTTTTCCTGTCTATAAAAAAGATGGTGAATTTGGAGATCTGTATGTCAGTATGAACGTGATGATACCAACCAATTTAACCGACAAAGAAAAAGAACTATTCAAACAGTTGGCCGATTTAAAGAAATAATCCTATGGAAAGGACCCTAATTAAACTATCTGATTACTGCTATTCAAGGAAAGCGGAGATTACTTTTATAGAAACTTTAAATGAGTATGGTCTTCTCCATATTATCATCCAACAGGAAGAAAAATATATTGAAGAAGAACAGCTTCGGGATCTGGAAAGATTTTCGGACTGGTACTATGAGCTAGATGTAAATCCTGCGGGTATTGAGGTAGCACATCATCTCATTCAGAAAGTGGAAGCATTACAAAGTGAATTGCAGCGCATAAAAAATCAGCTTAAAGCTTTGGAATCATAATTCAAAGCTTTAAGCTGATTTTTACAATATGGTATTAATTATCTAAGTCTTTATCAACTGTTATTATATCTTTCCAAATCACATTATGCCGTAAATCTGTTAATTCAATTTGATAATTACCTTTGCAAACAACAAACGAACCATATGATTGTCCTGGTTGAACAAGCCGGTAAATAATCAACTGTTTTTTTCCTTCATCTCTATCCGCAGAAAAGCCCTTCATTAATGTGTAATTTTCCTTTTGTATATATTGATCAGGAATACGGTAATCAAAATGCCCCCTACTGCTATCATCAGGACATAAAATTTCGGTACGGCTTGGCGTAAAAATATAATGCTGCCTATACATAGATGCATTTGATATCGCCAGATCTTCAATATGATCAAAATTCTTAAAGTACTTCTCAGGGATAATGTAAATCAAACTAACATACTCTTCTCTTCCCAATTGCTGCTTAAAGGGAACCATAGCATGATAAATAACTTGTTTGTTTAAGGTCGTAGTTCGATAATAATATTTCCCTTCTGCTGTCTTTTTAATTTCGAATCCATCTCTTGACAACAATTCTTTTGTATTTTTAAAACGCTCATCCGATTTATTATTGATTAAGCTGATCAATCTAAATGTCGTATCTCCGATACTTTTTCCATTGAACAAAACAGTATACTTCGTCGCATCATAGCCTAATTTCTTTATGATCTTCTGATCGTCATGTGAAAGATAAGCTGTCTGCAGTCCAGTTTTCGTCCTTTCATCATAATTTGAAAAATTATCACCGACATATACAGACAGATTTCGTTCGACATTAACAAAATACTCATCCCCATCAACAATAAAACCTTTTGGAGTGAATTGATAAGCTGATCGACAAGAGGTTAATAAGAATAGTCCAAATAAAATATAAAAAGCTTTCATAACATTATTCAAAAAAAGCGCCATCGCATAAAACGTTATTTAATTATTGGGCAGCTGTATTTAATCGGATAGGCATTGTGTAAGCAACCCTTACATGCTGTCCATTTTGTATCGCAGGTTTCCATTTTTCAGGATAATTCTTCAAAACATTCACAGCCTCTTGTCCAGTTCCGTACTTTAAATCTCTTTTTATATCAAAGTTAGATAGGCTACCATCTTTTTCAACGATGAATGATACTTCTACGACACCGTTAATATTATTTTCTAAGGCCTCCTTTGGAAAATTGTAATTTTCTCCCACATAATTCATAAAATCACGCATCCCCCTTGGTGGCGCTGGTTTAACTTCAACAGCTGAAAATATAACCGTATTTTCCGCTGGTTTCTTGGGTTCCGGAAAACGAACTTCATCAGGAGACGATTTAACAGGTTTCTTTTGTGGCACTTCATCTTTCGTTACTTTCGGTGGAGGGAAACGAACGACATCCTCCGAAGATTTTGTAGCCTGTCTCTTAACAGCAGCTTGCTTATTTGATTTTTTAGGCTCTGGAAAATGGACTGTCTCAAATTTTATCGGAAGTGTAAATGCTGTTCGAACAGATTTACCATTCTGAATTCCCGGATGCCATTTTTTTCCATTTTTTACTACATCTTCAGCAACCTTCGCTGAACCATATCCCAAATCTTTTTTCGTTTTAACATTTGTAATACGACCATCCTTTTCTACAATAAAAACGACTTCAAGAATACCATTAATATTATTTTCGGTCATCTCCTTTGTATAAATTAAATTCTGACCTACATATTTCATATAAGCCTGCATACCTCCTTTAGGTATTGGTAAAACTTCAGGATTACTAAAAATCTTTTCCTGCTGTGGTCCTTGTTCCTCAATCTCCATCAGTTTAGTTACTGCCTCCGATACTACTGGTAATTTCACATCGATCACTTTATCAATCAGTTCAGTTTTTGCGTCAACGGTATTGTTTAATACGAGCCCCACCAAACCTACTAAACCAGCAATTGGAATAATCAACATATATTTCCACTGATTTGATTTCTTTGATTTATTTTGAAATAACATCATAATTCTCTTTTTTAAAATGGACTCTCTGGCAAAGCCATGTGATAACACATCAGTCGATACCCGGAGCGCATTTGCAATTAATAATTCTGCATAAGATGCTTTATCTTTTGCAGCACAAAGTTGATCAGCAATACATTCATGCTGAAATTTCAATTCTCTGATATAAAAAAAGAATACAGGGTTAAACCAATTAAAAACTCGAACAATCTCTAAAAAAAGAATATCATAAGAATGCCCTTGCTGTACATGAACTAATTCATGACGGTGGATGATTTCATTTTCTTTCACTTCCTCACCGATATAAACAAAATTCAAAAAAGAAAATGATTCGCTGCCATCAGCTTTATGAAACCTACGGTATAGCTTATACAATCGAATTAGTAAAAACGAAGTAGCAACGATGATTGAGACCCAATAAACGAGTTCAACATTCGAATGCAATTGCCAAAATTGCTGTTTACCCACGATTTCAATTTCAGGTATACTAAATTCTGCTAATTCCAGCGAAATAGCAGGAATTAACTTAGTCTTATAATCCATTTCTGATAGATCTACAAATTGTATTGCTGGTAATGTAAAAGACAATAGTACAGCAACCAATAAATAGATCCGATTCCCCTGGAAAAATGTGAGTTTTCTCAAGACTAAATGATAAAGTAAATAGCATATGACAAGGCTTGTGTTTGCTAAAATCAGATAAGCTATCATAATTCAGGTATTAAGTGATTGAAGTCGTTAAATTTTCTTTTGTTTGGCAATCATCTCTAATAATTCGTTGACTTCGCCGAGATCAAGTTTATTTTCTTCAAGAAAATAAGATAACATGCTGCTCGCTGAATTATCAAAATAATTATTTAAAAGTTTCCCTGTAATCAGTTTCTTATACTCTTCTTTTGTAATCTTAGGGATATAACGATGACTTTTCCCATAAGATTCGTGCACTAAGAAACCCTTGGTTTCTAAAATCCGCACTATGGTCGAGACTGTATTGTAAGCTGGTTTGGGTTCTGGTAAACGATCTATCACTTCTTTAACAAAGGCTCCATTCATTTCCCAAAGCTCATGCATGATTTGCTCTTCAGCTTTTGTAAGTTCTTTAATTTCGTTCATAACTCTATTTCTTAAATGGCACGTCTGCCGATAATCGATTATATAACAAGTATAAAACTAAAAACCTAGTTATCAAACTAGTTTTTTAGTTTACATCATAAAAAACTGATATAAAGCAGATTAAAATTAACAACAAAGTTACATTGTCATATTCTAAGAGACTATTGCTAAATAGAGTCATTTGGGATAACTGTAATTTAGGTTTATTAAATTCCTATAAATACTGGAGAATTACCTTCAATATTTACAGGAATATAATAGCATAGGCCTAAGTGGCTATATTTTAAATTTGAGTTTTAAGCTTGAATGATTTTTTAATAGCCACTATTCAGCACTCCAACGTCGGTTACTTTTCTTTTCTGATTGTTTCGCCTTTCTATCTAGCCTATCTAAAACTTTCCGATAAGGTATTTTTGTTTTTTTCCGTGCTTTTACGGGTGTCAATGTCGTTTTGATAATATGTAAAAATCGTTCGATTGCAATTTCTTTGTTTTTCAATTGAGAACGATCTGTATCACATTCTAATTGAAAGATACCATCTTTATTGATACGGTTACTTAATGTTTCCATAATGAGACTCTTCATATCCTCATCAACGCATGTACTGGCCAAAACTGGCCATTGTAACAGGACCTTAGTTGAAACTTTATTGACATTTTGTCCCCCTGCCCCACCCGAGCGTGCAAATTTAAAGGTTAATTCTCTTAATAATAATTCTTTATTTACCATTGTTACTTCTTTCCAACTTATCTATTTTATTGATTAAATCTTTTATGATATCTAACTGGAACTGCTGCATCTCGATGAGCTCCTGTTCTTTATGAATCAATAAATGATCTATCTTTTCATGTAAAGTACGTATTTCCAATTCTGCTTTAAGATTGACCATATAATCATTCTGCGCTCTTTTACGGTCTTTATCCTCTTGTCTGTTTTGACTCATCATAATAACGGGAGCCTGTAAAGCAGCAATACAGGATAACAACAAATTGAGCAATATAAATGGATATGGGTCAAATCCTTTGTTACTCAACCAATACATATTTAACACAATCCAACAAACTAAAAATCCTAAAAAGGATAAAATGAATGTCCAGCTCCCTCCAAACCCAGCAACTCTATCTGCAATACGTTCCCCAAAAGAATCTGCAACTTCCTCTTGGTCAATAGATGCGCTAATCATCTGATTATTATTCATACTCTCAATCACCAGCTGATCTAAACGTGTAAGCTCTCCCAACTCATTTTTCAAGATTGTTGAGATATACTTTTCTTTATATCCATCCAGTTCGCTAGAGGCAATGAGAGATTCTTTTGAAAATTCTGGAAAATCCTCCTTGACAAGATCAAAAATAGAAGTTCTTAATGTAGATCCCAACACTTTACTGGTAATGGGAAATGTCTTTCCAGATATACTGCTTACAAAAGTCTTCATAATAAGTTTAGTTAATATATAACAAGATAATTTATTTCCAGCAATAAACCAGCAATACCGATTCATAATACCTGAAAATAGTCCTTCACAAATTATTGCATTCGTGTGATTGGCTGTTTTACAAATTAATCTTTAATTTGCAGTAAATAAATAAGCATTATGAAAATAGGGATTGTATGTTATCCAACATTCGGCGGTAGTGGCGTCGTAGCAACAGAACTTGGAAAGGCTTTAGCTACGCATGGACATCAGGTTCACTTCATCACTTACCGGCAACCTGCCCGCTTGGATTTTTTTTCGGAAAATCTATTTTATCACGAAGTTGCTGTTTCACAATATCCTCTTTTTGATTTCTTGCCATACGAATCTGCCTTAGCAAGTAAACTTGTTGATGTTGTTCGTTTTGAAAAACTAGACGTCATCCACGTTCACTACGCCATTCCACATGCTTCAGCTGCTTTTATGGCTAAACAAATCTTATTAACTTACGGCATTAATATTCCTGTTGTAACGACATTACATGGCACTGATATTACTTTAGTTGGTAAAGATAAAAGCTTTAGCCCTGTCGTTACTTTTTCAATTAATCAGTCTGATGGTGTAACAACCGTATCACAGAGTTTAAAGGATCAAACGCTTACTTATTTTGATATTAAGCGAGACATTCAAGTTATTCCTAATTTCATTGATCTGGAACGCTTTAGTATAAAAGACCGTTCTCATTTTAAACGAGCTATTGCTCCTGGAAATGAACGCATTTTGATTCATACCTCCAACTTTCGAAAAGTTAAAAATACCGGAGATGTGATTCGCATATTTCAAAAAGTAAATGAACATATCCCCAGTAAACTATTAATGGTTGGTGATGGACCAGAACGGACGAATGCTGAAGAACTATGTCGTGATCTTGGTGTATGTCAAGATGTTCGCTTTCTGGGTAAACAAGATGCTGTTGAAGAAATTCTATCCGTATCCGATCTTTTCTTAATGCCATCGAGTTCTGAAAGTTTTGGTCTAGCCGCTTTGGAAGCAATGGCCTGTAAAGTTCCTGTTATTTCAACCAATACGGGAGGTTTACCAGAACTGAATGTTAATGGAGAAACAGGATTCTTAAGTGATATTGGAGATGTTGATGAAATGGCGAAAAATGCAATCTATATTTTAGAGGATAATGATCGCCTAGAAAAGTTTAAAGATGCTGCATTAGAGCGAGCTAAAACATTCCAACTTAGTAATATTATGCCCCAATACGAAGAATATTATAGGCAGGTGATAGAAAAAGTTAAAAATTCCTAATAAATATGACATTCGTCCTTATCGGATGAAAAAAAAATTTTATCTTTGGCCTTTGGAGAATTTCCAAAAAAACAATTATGAAATACAAACGTATCCTATTAAAACTTAGCGGCGAATCCTTAATGGGAGATCAAAGCTATGGCATTGACATCAAGAGAGTTGCACAATATGCAAAAGACATTAAAGAGTTACATACTCAAGGCTTAGAAATTGCTATTGTTATTGGTGGAGGTAATATCTATAGAGGTTTAAGTGCAGAACAGTCTGGTATGGACCGTGTACAAGCGGATTATATGGGCATGTTAGCAACGGTTATCAATAGTATGGCGTTGCAAGATGGTCTTGAAAAAGTAGGTTTGAAAACCCGTTTGTTGACAGCTATTAAGATGGAGCAGATCTGTGAGCCTTTTATTCGCAGAAGAGCTGTGCGTCACCTTGAAAAGGGTCGTATTGTTATCTTTGGAGCCGGAACGGGTAACCCATATTTTACGACAGACACCGCAGCTTCACTTCGTGCGATTGAAATTAATGCAGATGCAGTTTTAAAAGGTACTCGTGTTGATGGTATTTATACTGCAGATCCTGAAAAAGATCCTTCAGCTACACGTTTTGATGAAATTTCATTCACAGAAGTGTATCAAAGAGGTTTGAATGTAATGGATATGACAGCATTTACACTGTGTCAAGAAAACAACTTACCAATTATTGTGTTCGATATGAACAAGCCTGGTAACTTGTCTAAATTAGCAAACGGAGAACCTGTAGGTACTATCGTACGCTAATCATAAAAAAGAAAAAAACGATATTAAGATATGAATGAATTGATTTCACTTGAATTGGACGATTGTAAGGAGAATATGTCCAAAGCTGTTTCTTTTACAGAATCAGAATTAACAAAAATTCGTGCCGGAAAAGCTTCACCATCTATGTTAGATGGCATTTCGGTTGATTATTATGGATCTCCAACTCCGTTGGCTCAAGTTAGTAATATTAATACAACTGACGCACGTACTATTGTTATCCAACCATGGGAAAAACAATTGATCAATGCTATTGAAAAAGCTATCACAGATGCTAACTTAGGTGTTAACCCACAAAATGATGGTATTGTGATCCGTTTGGTAATTCCTGCTTTAACAGAAGAAAGAAGACGTGATTTAGTAAGAAAGGCAAAAGAAGAAACTGAAAAAGGTCGTGTTGTTGTTCGTAATATCCGCAAAGAAACAAATGAGTCTTTGAAAAAATTGAAAAATGACGGTGCTTCTGAAGACGAAATAAAAGTTGGTGAAGCTGAAGTTCAGAAATTGACTGATTTATATATTGCAAAAGTTGATAAATTAGCAGAATTAAAAGAAAAAGATATCATGACGGTATAATTTTCTTTTCTGAGAATATTAAAATGGGGATGTATGCTATACATCCCCATTTTTTATTTTATAATAATGGTTTTCTTTAAAATTAGTTGTAACTTAATCCTTAAACTAAACTACAAACAAATTAAACAGTATGAATAATTCACGCCGTCAATTTATCAAAAAAGCTGGTCTTGGACTTTCTGCAGCATATTTCCTACCACAGCTCCTTTCTTGTGAAAGTAAGAAACCAGGTATTGATTCACCTTTTGCTAATATAGGTGTACAACTATATTCGATTCGAGATCTGATGACTGCAAACCCGACCGATTCTTTACAGCAGGTTTCTAAAATAGGTTATAAGCATGTTGAAACATATGGAATAGATACTGTAGCAAAAAGTTTTTGGGGTTTAGATTATAAAAGTTTAAAAAAAGTATTAGACGATAACGGCCTAAAATCGCATAGCGGTCATTACGATATGTCAAAATACTTCAGCCGAAACCATCAAGATAAAGAGGATCTAAATATCTATTTTGATGCGGCAAAAGAGTTAGGACAAGAATATGTTATCGCTCCTGTCTCTCCAATGTTTGATATTTCTGCCTTAAAGAAGGATGATTTTCTTTACATAGCTGAACAGCTAAATAAAGCGGGTGAAGCGGCTAAGAAACATGGTTTAAAGGTTGCTTTCCATAATCATTTCTGGGAATTTAGAGATTTAGGAAATGGCACCAAAGGGGAAGAAGTATTGTTGGCTTTTACAGAGCCCGACCTTGTTGATTTTGAACTTGATTTATACTGGGCAGAAAAGGCAGGAATTAATCCGGTCAGTTTATTTGAAAAATTTCCGAACCGATTCAAATTATGGCATATCAAGGATATGGATAAAGCATTTACAAAAACTATTGTTGGACCTGAATTTGACAAATTAGACTTTGGCGCAATTTCAAAAGAGGTAAAATATACAGAAGTTGGAACTGGCCATATTGATTTTATTGCTATCGCACAGGCAAAAGCAAAAGCTGGTTTAAAATATGCTTTTGTTGAACAAGATGATATCTATCTACCTAATAAATTTGAGAGCTTAAAGAAAAGCTACGATTACGTAGAACAGCATTTAGCTAAAATATAATTATAAAAATAAAGGGGGCTTAAGCCCCCTTTATTTTTATAATTATATTCACACTTAAAAAGTCATTTTTTCGACTTCTTCAGCTGTTTCAATCACTTTTGCGGCTAATTCAGCTTTAAAAGCGATGATATTTTTTTCGATTTCTTTATCTTGTGTTCCTATTATCTGTGCTGCAAGGATACCTGCATTTTTCGCTGCATTCAATGCCACTGTCGCTACAGGAATACCATTTGGCATCTGTAAGATCGATAATACAGAATCCCATCCATCAATTGAATTAGATGACTTTACCGGAACGCCGATAACAGGCAAATGCGTAATTGATGCTACCATACCTGGTAAATGTGCTGCTCCACCTGCACCAGCAATAATAACTTTCAAACCTCTTTTCGCCGCATCTTGCGCATAATCAAACATTCGCTGCGGCGTACGATGTGCGGAAACAATCGTTACTTCGAAAGGAACTCCCAATGTTTTTAATACATCTACTGCATCTTGCATTACAGGTAAGTCTGATTTACTTCCCATAATAATTCCAACTAAAACCTGGTTCAATGTTGACATATATTTTTAAGCTTTTACTTTTAAAATTTCTTGTACTTTTCTAGCATTACTGATGGCTAATTCACGGTCGTCATTGATAATACACACGTGTCCCATCTTACGGAAAGGTTTAGTGAATTTTTTGCCATACAAGTGTACATATACACCTTCCATAGCCAGAATCTCTTCTACACCCTCGTATTTTGCTAATCCTTCATAACCTTCTTCACCAAGAAGATTTATCATCACTGCATTAGTTCGACAACGTGTATCGCCTAATGGCAAATTAAAGATCGCTCTCAAATGTTGTGCAAATTGAGAAACATAGTTCCCTTCTATTGTTTGATGACCACTGTTATGTGTACGTGGCGCAAGTTCATTGACTAATATCTCACCGTCTTTTGTTAAGAACATCTCAACAGCTAGAAGTCCGACAATCTGTAAATCATTGGCAATCTTCTTGGCTAATTCTTCTGCTCGTTGCTGAATATCGAAACCATATGTTGAAGGTGCTATTAAAAACTCCACCAGGTTCGCTTCAGGATTAAACTCCATTTCTACCATTGGAAAAGTTGCAACATCACCATCATCATTTCGTGCGACTATAACAGCTATTTCTTTTTCGAAATCAACCCATTCTTCAATTAAAGAGGGTTCATCAAAAGCAGTTTCTAAATCATCAACTGTGTTTATCTTCTTCACTCCCTTACCATCATAACCATCTTTACGCAGTTTTTGAATATAAGGAATAGTCAAATTTGTATTTTTAAGATTCTCTTTGGTAGAGATCAGCTGAAATGCAGAAGTTGGAATATCATTTTGTTTAAAAAACTGCTTTTGCAATCCTTTATCTTGTATAAGACGAATGATACGCGATTGTGGATAGACAAGTACACCTTCTTCTTCCAATTTTTCTAAGGCATCCACATTTACCTTTTCGATCTCAATGGTAATCATATCAAGATCTTTTCCAAAATTGTATACAGTTTCAAAATCGCTCAGAGAGCCACATTCAAAACGATTGCATAATTTACGGCAAGGAGCATTCTTATCTGGATCAAGAATGTGAACATTAACGTTATAATTAATGGCCTCTTGAATCAACATACGGCCCAATTGACCACCGCCAAGAACACCTAATTGCAAATCACCATAAAAATCTTTTCCCATGTCTATTTTTCTATTTCTATTCTATTAAGCTTTTTGGTTAAACAACTGTTCTCCCAATAAACTTTCTTTTTCAATTTTCTTTTGTAGTTCTAAAAATGCACCAATCAATGCTTCTGGTCTCGGAGGACAGCCTTGCACATATACATCCACCGGTATAACGCGATCAACTCCCTTTACAACATGATATCCATGTTGCCAATATGGCCCTCCACAATTTGAACATGATCCCATCGAAATCACATATTTTGGTTCTGGCATCTGTTCATATAGCTTCCGAATACGATCGGCCATTTTAAAGGTTACCGTCCCTGCTATAATCATCACATCCGACTGTCTAGGTGAAGGGCGAGGAAAAACCCCTAATCGATCGAGATCATAATTAGCAGCCATGGCTCCCATCATCTCGATGGCACAGCAGGCTATACCAAAACTAATCGGCCACATCGATGATAGTCTTGCCCAATTCAGGAGATCGTCCAATTTGGCTACAATAACACCATTATTCTGTATTTGACTTTCTAAACTCATGATGTTGCTCCTGGTTTTTTGAATCTGGGTTTAAAAGCTATTTTTGGGGCTACAGGCATTTCTTCATTAGCTTTTTCTGCAGTTGCTTTATCGTCTAACTGCGCTGTATAAGCCCTTAAGGGATAAGTTGCTTGATTAAGACCATCATAAGCAGTACTTGGAATACTGACATTGACCTTTGGTAGTTGATGTATCGGCTTTACCCATTCGAGATCGCCCTTTACCCACACAAAAATCAACCCTATAATAAGTATACCTACAAACAATGCCATTTCAATCAGAGTAAACCACCCCCATCTTCCATCGGCGGCAATGTATTCGGCCTGTCCAAATACAGTAGCCCAAGGAAATATGAAAATGAGCTCTACATCAAAAAGTAAAAATATAAGTGCAATAACATAAAATCTTGGGTTAAATTGAACCCACGAAGAGCCTACTGCGTCTTCACCACATTCATAAGTACTTAATTTTTGAGGAGTAGGTTTATTTACAGAAAGCATTCTTCCTGCCATAATGGTTATCGCAACTAAAAATATGCCTACCAAAATTATGATAAGTATCTTTCCGTATTCCGATAATTGCCCGGGGTCATCCATTGTTTTACAAAGTTAAAAAATAATTCTATTACAATCAGAACTAAGTCTAAAATACAAAAAAATAAATACGAATTGTCAAAAGATATCAGAGAATCCATGCCCTTATAGCTCATTTATTTCATCTTTGATAACTCTATGACAATGGGCCAGCTACAACGCCCCATTTACAATCGAACTGGCATTTTTTATATCTCTAAAAAAATACCCTAAAAATTATGCATTTTTAGGGTATTAAAGGATATAAAAAATAATTTCTATCTTATTTCCCTGGCATTTTAGGCATGCTTTTCATTAATTTCGCTGCCATTGCCGGGTTTGACATCTGCTTCATTACTTTTCGCATATCGCCAAACTGCTTCATTAACTTATTCACTTCATTGATATCAGTACCTGAACCTTTGGCAATACGAGAACGTCTTTTTTGATCGATCGCATCTGGATTTTCTCTTTCAAATGGAGTCATTGAATCAATAATTGCTTCAATTGGCTTGAATGCATTATCATCTACTTCAATATCTTTCATCGCTTTACCGACTCCAGGAATCATACCCATCAAATCTTTCATGTTACCCATTTTTTTGATTTGCTGAATCTGCGATTTAAAATCGTTGAAGTCAAATTTATTTTTGCGAATTTTCTTTTGAAGCTCTGCGGCTTCTTTTTCATCAAATTGTTGTTGTGCTCTTTCTACTAAAGAGACAACGTCACCCATACCCAAAATACGGGAAGCCATACGATCCGGATAAAACACATCTAATGCATCCATCTTCTCGCCTGTACCGATAAATTTGATTGGTTTGTTTACAACAGATTTAATTGATAATGCGGCACCACCACGAGTATCCCCATCTAGTTTTGTTAAAACGACACCTGTAAAGTCCAAACGGTCATTGAATGTTTTAGCTGTATTCACAGCATCTTGACCAGTCATCGAATCCACAACAAAGAGAATTTCATGCGGTTGAGTAGCTTCTTTTACAGCAGTAATCTCCACCATTAAAGGCTCATCAATAGCCAAACGACCTGCAGTATCAATGATCACTACATTATGTCCACTTCTTTTTGCCTCCTCTACCCCTGCTTTTGCTATAGCGATTGGATCTGTAGAATTACGGTCTACATAAACCGGAACACCTACCTGTCCTGCCAATACTTCCAATTGGTCAATTGCCGCAGGACGATACACATCACCAGCTACTAATAAAGGCTTTTTACCTTTTTTATCTTTTAAGTATAAAGCTAATTTCCCTGAGAATGTTGTTTTACCAGCACCATTTAATCCGGCGATTAATATAACAGTCGGATTTTTAGAAGCTTCTAATTCAGTAACAGAGCCTCCCATTAACGCTGTCAACTCATCATTCATGATTTTGGTCAACAATTGGCCGGGTGAGATACTTGTTAATACATTTTCACCTAACGCTTTTTGTTTAACATCATCTGTAAATGTCTTTGCAGTTTTATAATTCACATCGGCATCTAATAATGCCTTACGAATTTCTTTCATCGTTTCTGCAACGTTGATCTCGGTAATACTGCCTTGGCCTTTTAAAACCTTAAAGGCTCTATCTAATTTATCCTGTAAGTTCTGAAACATGATAATTGTAAGTCTATGCTATTATAAAAAGCAAAGTTAAAAAAATAGTCGGAAGCTGAAGCATATAGAATTCAATTCCAAGGATTAATACATAAAAAAAGCGAATATTTATAAAAACATTCGCTTTTTTGTGCTTTTAAGTATCCGTAAAGCCCTTAATCTCTTCTTCCGAATAATAGGGAAGCATAATATAATAGGGTAACCAAAGCACTTAATGCTGCTACTACATATGTCATTGCAGCCCATTTTAATGCATCTTTTACACCTTCATCTTCTGTCGAGCTGTAAGTTACACCATTATTGCTTAACCAGGCTTTCGCACGATTTGAGGCATCAAATTCTACTGGAAGCGTCACGAAACTAAAAATTGTTGTAATCGCTAATGCCGCAACTCCTATTGCTAGAACAATGTAGTTCTGTGAAAAGGCCATTAATATAACACCCAACATCAAAACCCAAGATGTCAATTTTGAAGCGAAGCTCACCATGGGTACCATGGCAGATCTAAATCCTAACCATTTATATGCCGTAGCATGTTGCACAGCATGACCACATTCGTGAGCAGAAACTGCCGCTGCAGCAATACTTCTTCCACTGTAAACTTCAGGGCTTAGATTTACTGTTTTATCTGCTGGATTATAGTGGTCACCTAAACGATCAGGGATCGAAACGACCTTCACATCATAAATACCATTATCATGAAGCATTTTTTGTGCAATCTCTGCCCCTGTCAATCCACTCGTTAAAGGAATTTCAGAATATTTTTTAAACTTATTTTTAAATCGGGTTTGAACGATCAGGCTTATAACCATGATCCCTATAAATAAAATCCAATACATAATATTTTCTTTGTTTTAGTAGTTACTTATCAAAATACATTCCACCTTGTCATAACAGACAAAATTTCACATACTAATGTACTAAAATCATTCATTAATACATAAAAGAACAATAAGTGAAACAAAAATATGACATTATTACATAGAAAGTCAAAAAACAAAAGGGATGCCCTGATCGGTTCATCCCTTTTAAATAGTAGTATATTGTGTGATACTAACCGATCTGCAACATCAGACTTTGGCCTTCGATCATCTTACGAAGGTTGGCTAATGCATACCGCATACGTCCCAATGCAGTATTGATACTCACTTCAGTGATATCAGCTATATCTTTAAAGCTCATATCGCAAAAATGTCTCATAATCAATACCTCTTTTTGATCATCAGGAAGTTTTTGAATCATTTTCTTCAAATCGATATCACGTTGTTCTCTTAACATTTTTGATTCCACATTTTCATCACTGAAATCCAATACATCGAAAATATCAAAACCTTCTGTATTGACAATACTCGGAGCTCTTTTCTCTTTTCTAAAATGATCGATAATCATATTATGGGCAATGCGCATAACCCAAGGCAAGAATTTACCCTCGTCATTATATTTCCCTCCTTTTAATGTATTGATTACTTTTATAAAAGTTTCCTGAAAAATATCTTCTGCAAGATATTCATCTTTTACTTTCATATAAATGGATGTGTATATTTTTGATTTATAACGTTCTAACAAAGCTGCTAACGCTGTTTCTTTACCATCTAAATATATATGGATTAATTCTTGATCCGTCTTTTTATTTAAAATACTCATACTTCACCTATTTTTAGCAGTTACCAAATTAATTTTAATTACAACCTGTTTAAAAAGTAGATGTCTGTCGTATAGTATTTCGTTTATATAGTGATCAATTTTCGTATACTCAAAACAAGAGAAAATTATCGAGTAATCAAATTATTACAATGGAATTTAAGACTTTTTAACATTTGCACAAAAAAAGTGCCCTGATTTTAAATCAAGGGCACTTATTATGTTATGATATGTTAACGTACTGCTTATTTATAAAGAGGGAAACCTGCCATCATCTCTTTTACCTTAGCGTGGATTTTAGCAAGTTCTGATTCGTTTGATGCATTTACGATAGCTGCATCAATTAATTCACCGATTTGTACAATCTCTGTTTCCTTGATACCGCGAGTTGTAATGGCTGCTGTACCAAAACGAACACCTGAAGTAACAAAAGGAGAACGAGAATCAAAAGGAACCATATTTTTGTTAGTTGTGATACCCGCTTTTCCTAAAACTGCCTCTGCTTCTTTACCAGAAATATCTTTATTACGTAAGTCAACCAACATTAAATGATTGTCTGTACCGCCAGAAATAATTTTGTAATCTCTTTCTACGAAGAACTGTGCTAAAGCAGCTGCGTTTTTCTTTACTTGAACAATATACTCCATATATTCGTCAGAAAGAGCTTCACCGTAAGCAATAGCTTTAGCAGCGATAGTATGCTCCAAAGGTCCACCTTGTGTACCTGGGAATACTGCTAAATCTAACAACTGTGTAATAGTTCTTGTTTCTCCTTTTGGTGTTTTTGCACCCCAAGTGTTTTCGAAATCTTTCCCTACCATAATCATACCGCCACGTGGTCCACGAAGTGTTTTATGGGTAGTAGTTGTTACGATATGACAATGTGGAAGTGGATCATTCAACAATCCTCTTGCGATAAGTCCTGCAGGGTGAGAAATATCCGCTAAAACCAAAGCTCCAATTTCATCAGCAACTTTACGGATACGCGCATAATCCCAATCACGAGAATAAGCAGAAGCACCACAAATAATCATTTTTGGTTTTTCACGAAGTGCTGTTTCTTCTAATTGCTCATAGTCAATTAGTCCTGTATCTTCTTTTACACCATAAAACAAAGGTTGGTAAATTTTACCTGAAAGATTTGCTGGAGAACCGTGTGTTAAGTGACCACCATGCGATAAATCAAGACCTAGAATTTTATCACCTGGTTTAATTGTTGCTAAAAAAACTGCTGCGTTGGCCTGTGCTCCTGAATGTGGTTGTACGTTTACCCATTCTGCACCGAATAATTGCTTTGCACGGTTGATGGCAATAGTCTCAATTTCATCGACTACCTCACAACCTCCATAGTAACGTTTTCCCGGTAAGCCTTCAGCATATTTATTTGTCAAAACTGAACCTGCAGCTTCCATAACTTGTTTTGAAACGAAGTTTTCTGATGCGATTAATTCGATACCCTCCTCTTGGCGTTTCAGCTCATCAGCTATCAAATTGAAAATGGCTTGATCTCTTTCCATTGTTTTAATCTAGTGTAAAATATGAATATTATGATTTTAGTCTACAAATATAGTATAATACTTAAAAAAGGCCTCAAAAAACAGGCTTTATTATTACGAAATTTCACAAAAACCCCTTATTTATTAAAATTCATTAAAATGAAAAATTCAAATATCTCCTGATTCTTTCCTGCATATGATGCACATAAAATCAATAAAAGAAAGTTGCTCATCCACAAATAAATATCAATATCAGAAATCCAATGACGATCAAATTGATGTTAATACATATTACTTTGTAACATGTTACGAACCGACCGATGTCCGATATTGGCAATCAATGTGTTTAATCAATGTCATAAATTAGAAGCAGTCCTATTTTCTATTAAAATTATGTAATTTTGTTTAAGTTGGTTAAAATATTATCACGATGAGTACAGAGACTATAACAGAAAAAGCTCCCTTGACATTAACTGAAGGAGCGATAAAGGAACTAAAAAAACTGAAGGATCAACAAGAAATTTCAGATGATTTTGGATTACGTATTGGTGTTGAAGGTGGCGGTTGTTCTGGGATGAGCTATATTTTAGGATTCGACCAGAAAAAAGAAGGTGATAGCGAATACAGTATTTCGGGAATTAGGGTATTTATGAACAAAGCACATGGTTTATATTTAGCTGGGATGGAAGTTGATTTTAGAAACGGTTTAGATGCACGTGGTTTTACCTTCAACAATCCAAATGCTTCCAGCACTTGTGGTTGCGGAAGTTCTTTCTCTGCATAAAGAATTAAAATATACAGACAAAGCCCAATATTCAGAGAATATTGGGCTTTTTTTATTTATGAATCCTATTGATATGATCACTCCTTCAAGTTTAAATATCACTTTTTAGATTGATTATGCTATACAACCTGATGTTAAAGGTTGTATTTACCTTAAAAGGGTTGTTTTTTAGCTTTTACCTTTCAGCTTAATTGATTAAATTAGCGACCTTTAGAAAAAGAATACGAGACACTGATGTATAAAGAATATAAGCAGCTTAATTTGCCGGAAATAGGCAAAGAAATATTGACCCGTTGGGAACAGGAAAAAATATTCGAAAAAAGTATCACAAACCGTCCAGGAAATAAAACGTACACCTTCTATGAAGGTCCTCCTTCTGCCAACGGTATGCCTGGTATTCACCATGTAATGGGGCGCGCAATCAAAGATATCTTCTGTCGTTATAAAACTTTAAAAGGATTTCAAGTAAAACGTAAGGGCGGATGGGATACGCACGGCCTTCCAATTGAACTTGCTGTTGAAAAAAAACTTGGCATTACTAAAGAAGATATTGGAAAGAAAATATCTGTTGAAGAGTACAATGATGCCTGCCGTACAGAGGTAATGAAATACACTGATGTATGGAATGATTTAACTATAAAAATGGGGTATTGGGTAGATCTTGAAAACCCTTATATTACCTATGAAAATGAATATATTGAAACACTTTGGCATATCTTAAAAGAATTTTATAAAAAGGGTCTTTTATACAAAGGGTATACCATACAGCCTTATTCACCTGCGGCAGGAACAGGATTGAGCTCACATGAACTAAATCAACCTGGTACTTACAAAGATGTAAAGGATACGACAATTGTCGCACAATTTAGATTAATCAAAAATCAATTGCATCCAGCAATTGCCACTTTAGTGGAAGATGACTCTGAAGATGTTGCTTTCATTGCTTGGACAACTACGCCTTGGACATTACCTTCCAATACGGCACTGGTCGTTGGTAAAAAAATAAACTATGTAAAAATTAAAACTTTTAATCAATATACAGGGACACCGGTTTCGGTTATATTGGCTAAAGATTTAATCCCTAAACATTTCAAAACTGAAGGAAAAGACGTATCGTTTCAAGATTATAATTTAGGTGATAAGGTTATTCCTTGGGAAGTCGCGGCAACTTTTACGGGCGAAGAGCTTGTTGGTTTACGCTATGAGCAGTTGATGCCTTATATCACGTCAGATGAACTACAGGAAAAAGCTTTCCGTGTAATCCCTGGAGATTTTGTAACCACAGAAGATGGTACAGGTATCGTGCATGCTGCACCAACATACGGCGCAGATGACTTTAGAGTAGCTAAAGAGCAAGGTGTACCGGGAATCTTGATCAAAGATGAAAATGGCAAAGAGGTACCTACTGTGGATCGTACGGGTCGATTTGTTAAGGAAATCACTGACTTTGCAGGTCGTTTTGTTAAAGAGGAATATTATTCGGATGCTGAACGTGCCGATAAAGATTTCCGACCTACGGATGTGCTTATCGCCATAAAATTGAAAGAAGACAACAAAGCTTTTGATGTTAAAAAATACGAGCATACTTACCCACACTGCTGGCGTACAGACAAACCTGTTCTCTACTATCCTTTGGATAGCTGGTTTGTTAAATCGACCGCTGTTAAAAATGATTTAGTTGCACTAAATAAAACCATTAACTGGAAGCCTGAAGCGACTGGTACTGGACGCTTTGGTAATTGGTTGGAAAATCTAGTTGACTGGAATCTATCACGCTCACGTTACTGGGGGACTCCCCTACCTATCTGGCGCTCTGAAGATGAGAATGAAGAAATCTGCGTTGGTTCTATGCCTGAATTAAAGGCTTTATTGGAAGCATCTCTGGTTTCTGATGTATTATCTGAAAAAGAAAAAGAAACTAACAAAGCATATTTGGATAAATTCGGAACTGAAAAACTTGATCTGCATCGTCCTTATGTAGACGATATTGTATTTGTATCGGATGCGGGTCAAAAATTATTCCGTGAACCTGATTTAATCGATGTTTGGTTTGATTCTGGTGCTATGCCTTACGCACAGTGGGGTCTAGACTATGAAAAACTTGCAAAAGGAGAAGCACTTCCATTTAAAGAAGGTTATAAAGAAGCATTTCCGGCAGACTTCATTGCGGAGGGAGTTGATCAGACACGTGGCTGGTTCTTCACACTTCATGCAATCTCAACGATGTTACAAAAATCGGTTGCATTCAAAAATGTCATTTCGAATGGATTGGTTTTAGATAAAAATGGTAATAAAATGTCTAAACGCCTTGGTAATGGGATTGATCCATTTACCATGTTAGATAAATATAGTGCTGATGCAACACGTTGGTACATGATCAGCAATGCTTCACCATGGGATAATTTAAAGTTCAATGAAGAGGGGCTGGATGAGGTACGTCGTAAGTTTTTCGGAACTTTATATAATACTTATGCATTTTTTGCTCTGTACGCTAACATTGATAAATTTAGTTATAGTGAAGCGGATATTGCTTTAGAAAACCGTCCTGAAATAGACCGTTGGGTAATATCACTATTGAACAGTTTAATTAAAGAAGTCGATGAATTTTATGCGGACTTCGAGCCCACAAAAGCGGCTCGTGCCATACAAAATTTTGTTGACGAGCATTTAAGTAACTGGTACGTTCGTCTTTGCCGCCGTCGTTTCTGGAAGGGAGAATATTCTGAAGATAAGATCTCTGCTTACCAAACTTTATTTACTTGTTTGGATACGATAGCGAAATTGATGTCTCCTATCTCGCCTTTCTTTTCAGACCAGTTGTATCTAGATTTGAACAACGCTACGGGTAGGGAAACTTTTGAATCTGTGCATTTAGCAAATTTCCCGAATTATCAGGAAAAATTGATCGACAAGGATTTGGAGGAGCGTATGTCATTGGCTCAAGATATTTCATCCCTTACCTTATCACTGCGCAAAAAAGTAGGCATCAATGTACGACAACCGTTAAACAAAATCTTACTTCCGGTACTGGATAATAGCTTCCAAGAACGTGTAGAAAAGGTAAAAGATTTGATACTTTCCGAAACGAATATTAAAGATATTCAATTCATTACGGACACGACAGGTATCATCAAGAAAAAAATTAAACCGAACTTTAAAGCTCTTGGCTCGAAAGTTGGTAAAGACATGAAGTTAGTGTCTGCAAAAATCAATGCACTTTCTACAGAAGAGCTTGCAAAATTGGAAAGCGATGGTGAAATTTTATTAGCCGATACACCTTATACAATTCAATTGAGCGATGTAGAAATTATAGCAGAAGATGTTGCTGGCTGGCAGGTCGCTAATTTAGCTAAATTAACCGTAGCCCTGGATATCCATATTTCTGAGGAATTAAAACAAGAAGGATTGTCAAGAGAGTTGGTTAACCGTATCCAAAACCTAAGGAAAGACAAAGGTTTTGAGGTTACTGACCGTATCCGTGTTTTAGTTAGCAAAGATGCTGATATTGAGAGCGCAACGAATGAAAATTTATCTTATATTTGTACCGAAATTCTAGCGGATTCATTGAGTTTCGAAGAATCACTAACTACCGGAGATAGCATTGATATTGACGGAAAGGAATTGAATGTTTTAATCGAAAAAATTTAAATTATGGCAACTAATAACGAAAAGACACGCTATAGCGATTCAGAGCTACAAGAATTTAAAAGCATTATCTTAGAAAAACTAAGAATTGCAAAAGAGGAACTTGCTGCCTTAACAGCCTCTCTAAATAATAGTGATGCAAATGGTACGGATGATACTGCTGGTACTTATAAAACTTTGGAAGATGGTTCTGCCACTTTAGAAAAAGAACAAACGAATCAGTTAGCTGCTCGCCAACGAAAATTCATCGACAACTTAGATGCGGCTTTAGTTCGTATTGAGAACAAAACTTATGGTATTTGTAGAGAAACGGGAAAATTGATCCAAAAGGAAAGATTGAAAGCTGTTCCTCACACTACGTTAAGTATCGAAGCTAAAAATAAACAGTATTAATATTTTTTAAATACAAAAACATAATGGTCTTTACCAAAAGTAAAGACCATTTTTACAACTATGAAAGGCTATACTAAACCAGTAATTCTGATTATTCTCGTTCTTTTAATTGACCAGATATCAAAAATATGGGTCAAATTAAATATGACCATTGGTCAAAGTTATGAGGTGATTGGTAAATTTGTACAAATCCATTTTATAGAGAATAATGGAATGGCCTATGGAATGGAATTTGGTGGCGAATTTGGGAAACTGATGCTAACACTTTTTCGTATTATCGCTGTCGGAGCAATCGGCTATGGCCTGCATTACATGGTTAAAAAGAAATATAATCGCGGATTTATTCTCAATATTGCCTTAATCTTTGCAGGAGCACTTGGAAATATTATCGACTCTACTTTTTATGGTATGATCTTTAGTGAAAGCACCTGGTACGATAAAGCTTCATTATTTCCTGCAGATGGAGGATATGCAACGATTTTCCATGGAAAGGTCGTTGATATGCTCTATTTTCCACTGATTAATGGAACATTCCCATCTTGGCTCCCGATTTGGGGTGGTCAAGAATTTCTATTCTTTCGACCGGTATTCAATATTGCTGATTCTGCAATATCGGTGGGGGTTGTGCTGATTCTACTCTTCCAAAAGAAATATTTTAAAGAAGAGAAAGAAGAAAAAACAAGTATACATAGTGAAATCGTAGAAGATTAATAACGACTTCTAAAAAGTCTTGAATTTTCAAGGCTTTTTTTATGAACAACTACAAATGATAAAATTATATATTAAATGCATCCTTTTAACACTTTTCAGTGTTCTAAGTTTACAAGGAATTGCACAATACAGCAATCCTGAACTCGTAAAAAAACATATCAACTATCTCGCAAGTGATAAAATGAAAGGTCGCGGTACAGGAAGCAAAGAAGTATTCAAAGCGGCAGATTATATTGAAAAATATTTTAAAACACTTAAACTTCAACCGTTAGGTGAAAAAGGATTCAGACAATCGTTTGATGCTAAAGTATGGAAAGTTAAAGTGAGTGACAGCATTCGCAAAGCAGATAACATCATTGCATTTTTAGACAATGGCGCTCCACTTACTATTGTAATCGGGGCACATTATGACCATTTAGGAACTGGTCATCAAGGCAGCTCAAAAGACTCTCTCGGTGTTGGTAAAATACACAACGGAGCAGATGATAATGCCTCAGGCGTAGCCGGTTTACTGGAATTAGCACGTTATTATAGTACGAATAATTTAAAGGAAAGTTATAATTTTCTTTTTATCGCATTTGGTGCTGAAGAGTTAGGATTAATCGGATCAAAATATTTTACCGAACACCCAACTTTGCCACTTGATAAAATAACAGGTATGTTAAACATGGATATGATCGGCAGGTTAAATCCTGAACAGGGTGTTGCTGTAATTGGATATGGAACAAGTAAAAAATGGCCGGAAATATTTAAGGGTATCACACCTAAAATTAAGTTTTATACAGGTCATGATGGTAATGGTGGTTCTGACCAGACCTCATTCTATAAGAAGAATATTCCAGTTCTATTTTTCCACACAGGAGGTCATCCTGATTATCATATGCCAACAGATGATCCAGAAAAAATCAACTATTCAGGACTTACTGGAATTATAGATTTCGAGGTAATGGTTATCAACAATATGTTAAAACAAAGTGAGAAACTCGAATTCCAATTCACAAATTAATGATGGTTACCAACAAAGTGTTAATAACTGGGTCAAATGGGTTTTTAGGACAAAAACTAATCGATCTACTTAGTAAAAACCTCAATTATGAAGTTTTTGCTATTTCCATGAATAAAAACGACAATCCGAATGTAGCGAATTATCATTTTCAACAATTGGATTTGATGAATTCGGATCTTTTAAACACCTATCTGTCAGAAGTTAAACCAAATTACATCATTCACACTGCTGCAATCACAAGTGTTGAAGGGTGCGAAGCTGATAAAGTGCTCTGTGAAAAGATGAACGTTGAGGTAGCGAAGCAATTGGCCGATTATTGTAAGCAGACAAATGGTTTTTTAGTACAGTTATCCACAGACTTTGTTTTTGATGGCCAAAATGGTCCATATAAAGAGGATGATTCAACCAATCCATTAAGTGAATATGGTAAAAGCAAATTACGTTCAGAACAAGTTATCCATAATTCTGGATGTGAATATGCGATCTTAAGAACTATATTGGTGTATGGAATAAATGCTAATCCAAACCGCTCTAATTTAGTGCTTTGGGCAAAAGAAAAACTTTCAAAAAATGAACCGATAAAAGTGGTGAAAGATCAATGGCGCATGCCAACGTTTGTTGATGATTTAGCTGAAGCCTGTCTTTTAGCTATTGAAAAACGTGCAACAGGAGTTTTCCACATCAGTGGGGAGGAAATGTTTACAATTGCTGAAGCAGTCTATCAAATTGCAGATTTTTGGAAATTTGACAAATCCTTAATTTCAGAAATTACGGCGGGATCAATAGGTCAATCTGAAAACAGACCACAAAAAACAGGGTTTATATTATCAAAAGCCAAGTCGATTTTGGGCTTTCAACCAACTCCTTTCAAAGCGAGTTTAGAAATAATCGATAAACAATACGGAATCTTCCGTTAATAATAAAAAAAGAGATGAAGGAGAAATGTGCTAAAGAGTCTACTACGGTAATGAATGAATTAGTATTACCGAATGATACGAATACTTTTGGTAATTTAATGGGCGGTAGATTGTTGTATTGGATGGATATCTGTTCTGCAATGGCAGCGCAGAAACACTGTAATAGTCCGGTAGTAACCGTATCGGTCGATAACGTTTCATTCAAAAGGTCCATTCGACTAGGAGAAGTTGTGACCATTGAAGCGAAGGTAACGCGTGCTTTTAATACTTCAATTGAAGTAAGAATGGAGGTGTTTGCTCAAAATCTTCCATTGGGAACAAAAGAAAAATCAAATGAAGCTTATTATACATTCGTAGCGGTAGACGAGCATGCCAAACCGCAGCCTATTCCGAAAGTAGTTCCTGAAACGGAATTGGAACATAGGCTTTATGATGAGGCAATGAGACGTCGCGAGTTGCGCTTAATATTAAGTGGTAAGCTAGATCCAAGCAAAGCTACTGAATTAAAAAACCTTGTCAATTTATTTGATCACAAAGGCTAATTAAAAATGCCTCAGATGGTGTATCTGAGGCATTTTTAATTTTAATTAGTGCAAACGCTATTATTCAGAGCCTAAAGCCACTATACGATCAAACTCTTCAGCCTTTAGTGGCATTACAGATAATCTTCCTTGACGTACTAATGCAACATCCTGTAAAAATTCATCTGCTTTGATCTGCTCTAGTGTAACTGATTTTTTAAATGTTTCGACCGGAGCTAAATCTATGACTACCCATTTCGGATCTTCAGTTGTAGGATCCTGATAGTATTCTTTTACAACTTTTGCAATACCCACCACTTCTTTTCCTTCATTGCTATGGTAAAATAAAACAAGATCACCCTCTTTCATTGCTTTAAGATTGTTACGGGCTTGATAATTACGTACACCATCCCAAAATGTCTGACCATCTTTATTAAATTGCTCCCAGCTGTATTTGAAAGGTTCAGATTTGACCAAAAAGTAATTCATATCGAAAAAATTAGTTTTGTTGTTCTAATACTTCCATTTTATCAGCAAAGTGAGCGCAATAATCACGTAAATCTGCGATTACTTTCTCTGCCATAGGATCACCGCCTGAAGAACGTAGAAATGAATCTCCTAATGTCTGTAAGGTCTCATAGAAAAAACGTTTCATCTCATCATAAGGCATATCTTTAGTCCATAAATCGATACGCATTGAGTTTTTATATGCAGAATCCCATAATGCTAAAAACATGGCTTTGGCAGGAAGTTCATCAGAAGATTCACCATCATTAGAAGACCAAGTAATTTTGTCAGGCACGTTTGCATCATCCAATTCAACCTGTAATTTTATTTCTGCTTTTTTCATTAGAATATGATTTGTTTTAATAATGAGTGTTAGCTTTTACTAATTATTAAGCTGGTTTCACTCGGTTTTTAAAGGCTATGAAGCTACTCTGAACATGTTGATTTCTATATGATATGCTCAAGACTGTTTCATATTAATAATGCTTTTTACAAAAGGCTTACGCTATTTTTATAATAAGTGTTAAGATCGCGACTACCACTATAAAACCCAACTCATAGAGCCAAAGCTTTTTATTTTGTTTGACAATAATCCGGAAGAAAATATCCACCAATAGTAATACCACCATTAAGATCAACAGCGCGGTCATAGACAGTAATGGTTTCGTATCGGACATATCCTCTACAAAATACCAAGCTACTAAGCATGCCGATACGATATTAATTGGTGTAAGTCTCACTATTTTGTTCTATAATTTCTTTTAGTAGAAGTTTTAGGACCTTGTTTATTAGACTTGAACCCCGATGCACGCTGTGATGCTTTTGCTTCTTTCTGCTTGATTGCAAATTTCTTCTCGTGGAACGCTCCTTTAAAATCTGGATCTTCTTTTCGTTTTTGAATATCGATTTCTTTGGCAATAGCCTGGCGTTCGAAATATGGTGTTTCTTCGATAAAAACTTCATCTGGTAGTGGAGCAACATCAACAGACTGACGCATTAGCTTTTCAATTTTTCTGAAATAATATTTTTCTGCATCATTGCAAAAAGTAATAGCATCACCAGAATTAAATGCACGGCCGGTACGTCCGATACGGTGTACGTAATCTTCTGTCACTATGGGAACTTCAAAGTTAATCACATGAGAAACATTTGAAACATCAAGACCACGTGCTGCTACATCAGTCGCTACTAAAATTCGTATATTTCCTTCTTTAAAGGCATTAATAGAATTGATACGAGTATTTTGACCTTTATTAGCATGTATAACCCGTACTTGATCTTTACCATATTTTCGTTCTAAAAAGGCAAAAACATTATCCGCAACTGTTCTTGTTTTGCAAAAAACAATTAAACGATGAAATGATTCATCATCTTTCAATAGATGTTGCAATAAATTGAGTTTTGTTTTTTGGTTAGGAACGAAATAAACTCTCTGACTCACCGTCGAAGCTGGCGTTGCTTGCTCAGAAACTTCTATAACCGTTGGAAAAGCTAAGAAATCACCAGCAATTTTCCGAACCAGCTCTCCCATTGTTGCGGAGAATAATAAATTTTGTCTTTTTCGAGGCACGACTTCCAAAATACGGTGCAATTTAGAAATGAATCCCATATCCATCATTTTATCGGCCTCATCCATCACCAAAAATTTCAATGATTTCACATTAATATGACCTTCTAAATATAAATCTAAAAAGCGCCCCGGTGTCGCGACAATTATGTCTACTCCTTTTTCAAGGTTTTCAATTTGGGTTTTAGGCCCCAAACCACCATATAAAACGACTGTACGTAAATCAAGATATTTTGAAAATGTCTGGATATTTTCCTCGATCTGCATAGCAAGTTCGCGGGTTGGCGATAAAATTAAAGCGCGTGCATCTTGACCTTGCGCATATTTCAATTTCATTAATATAGGTAAGACAAATGCAGCCGTCTTTCCAGTGCCTGTTTGCGCTACTCCCATGATATCTTGACCAGCTAGAATCGGTGTAATAGCTTTTTGTTGTATTTCTGTTGGAACCGAATAACCTGCTTCTTCAATTGCGTTCAAAAGCTGCTTATTCAATTTAAAATTTTCAAATGTTTGCTGCATTTTACAAAGATAATGAAAAGCATCCACATGCTTATCTTATGCATTAAATGATTATCAGATTGACGTAAAACTGACATAACTGTTTCATTATTATTGTTAAAAAGATGCTTCATTGGTCGCATTTTGATTTAAAGCAGAATTAAACCACCTTTGTAGTAAATAACTAAACTTTTTTATCAAGTTTGTATGAAAAAATTATGGATCTTATTGCTGCTTATCACAGCAAGTATGACCACATTCGCAGATGAAGGAATGTGGTTCTTAATGCACTTGAAGCGACTTAATGAAGCTGATATGCAAAAGAAAGGATTGAAACTGACGGCTGAGGAAATCTACAGCATCAACAATTCAAGTTTAAAAGACGCAATCGTACAATTCAATGGTGGTTGTACTGCAGAAATCGTTTCTGACCAAGGCTTAGTATTCACAAATCACCACTGTGGATATGGTGCAATTGCAGAATTATCAACTCCTGAAAATGACCACTTAACAAATGGTTTCTGGGCAAAAACAAAATCTGAAGAACTAAAACCGAAGTCTTTGTTCGTTCGCTTCTTTGTTCGTATGGATGATGTTTCAAAAAGAATTTTGTCATTAGTAAATGATAAAATGTCTGAATCTGAACGTCAAAAAATCATTAATCAGGAAATCGCTAAAATCGAAAAAGAAAACAGCGAAAACGGTAAATACATCGTCAATGTAAAATCATTTTACAATGGCAATGAATATTACTATTTCGTTTATCAAGATTTTAACGATGTCCGTTTAGTAGGAACTCCTCCTAACAGCATAGGTAAATTTGGTGGTGATACAGACAACTGGGAATGGCCACGCCACACAGGAGACTTTTCTATCTTCCGTGTATATGGGGACAAGAATGGTAACCCAGCAGAATATGCTAAGGAAAATGTTCCTTTAAAACCAAAACACTTCTTACCGATCAGTTTAAAAGGTTTTAAAGAAGGTGATTTTGCTATGATATTGGGATACCCTGGCCGTACCAATCGTTGGATGCCTGCAGGAGGAATTGATCAAAATGTAAAGTTTGCTTACCCTGCTTGGGTAGAAGCATCAAAAACAGGAATGGATGCCATGAAAAAATACATGGACAAAGATCAAGCTGTTAAAATCAATTATGCTTCTAAATATTCTCAAGTAGCTAACTACTGGAAAAATCGCCAAGGAATGATCGACGCTTTAACGTTGCACAAAACTGCGGTGACAAAAGCTCAAGATGAGGCTAAATTTAACAAATGGGCTAATAAAAAAGAGAATAAAGCAGAATATGGTGATGTAATTGCTACGATTAATGCTTATTATGCTGCTACGAATGAAAAAGCGCGTCATGATAACTATTTAAGTGGTATGATCCGTTCAAGTACATTAGCCGCTTTACCGTTTTCAATCGGAAATGGATTGGATTTATATGTAAAGTCTAATGAGGCAAAACGTAAAGAGTTATTACCGAAGTTGCAAGGAGCAATTGCTTCAAGTTATGAGAAATTATACTTACCTCTAGAGGAAGATGTATTGATTGATGAATTGAACTTATATGCAAAAAAAGGTGGCAACATCGCTCCTTATGTTGCAGAACTAGCTGGTAAAAACAACAATGATCTAACATCATATATTCGTGAAGCTGTCAAAAATAGTATTTTTGCTTCCGAAGAAAGACTTAATAACTTTTTAGACAATCCGACAGCGTTAGCGTTGGATAACGATCCATTGTACAAATTATCGACAGCATTATTAAATAAATACCGTGAGTCTTCGCCTGCAGATAAAGAAGCAACGGATAAATTCGAGGCTGCACACCGTAAATATGTTGCTGGCGTATTAGCTTCTAATCCAAAAGGAAAATTCTATCCAGATGCAAACAGCACGTTACGTTTAACATATGGTTCTATTAAATCATTGCCTGCAGATAAACGTAATGATGCTGCACAAAACTTCTATACGACTTTGAAAGGCACTATTGCTAAGTACAAAAAAGGAGACGAAGAGTTTGATTTGCCTCAGAGATTGATTGATTTGCAAAACAATAAAGATTACGGTCGCTATGCAGATAAAGCTGGATACCTTCCGGTTAACTTCTTAAGTGACAACGACATAACTGGCGGAAATTCAGGTTCTCCTGTAATAAATGGAAATGGCGAACTAATTGGCTTGGCTTTTGATGGTAATATTGAAGCGATGGCAGGTGACGTTATTTTTGATCACAAATTGCAACGCACGATATCTGTAGATATTCGTTACGTTTTATTTGTAATTGACAAATTTGCTGGAGCTACCAATATCATTAGTGAATTAAAAATTGTAGAATAATCATATTTCACAATTTTTAACAGAAATTTTTCTGAAAAAATATTTTCTATTAAATTGGTTTTTGTATATTTATTGTGTTAATTAGAGTAATAAACAAGACCATAAAACTAAAATTATAATTATTAAAATGGAAAACTACGTAAAATTAAAAGAGTTAGTAGCATCAATCGAAGGAGATGCAGACAAATTTTTCAACAATGGTAACTCTGCTGCAGGTACTCGTGTACGCAAAGGATTACAAGACATTAAAACATTAGCACAAGAAATTCGTAATGAAGTTACTGCTAAGAAAAATGACGGTAAATAGTTTTTATTTATCTTAATCAAAATAAAAGGCGCTTTAAAAGCGCCTTTTATTTTGATATTATTTTTTTATATTAATAAAGCCCTTAAATGTAATATTTAAGGGCTTTATTAATTAGACACAGCTTGGTTTTACAATTACAATAAAAGTAGCTGCATAATATATTTAACCATATCCTTTGTCATCATTCCTGACGAAAGAGTCTGTGTAAATTGCTTATCGACCTCAGCTCTTGTTAATACTTTAACTTTTTTGGCTTCAAATACTTTCTTATCCATTACTGGAGCACTAGAAAGTTCAACTTTAGAGGCAAAATAGGAAACATGTTGATTAGGAACCACAAGCCCTAAAATCATTCCTGGAAGACCATTTATTGATTCAGGGCCACCGTATACAGGTATTTCATTTGCATAAAATCCAATCACATAAATTGAATCTGAAGTAACACCATTGGCCCTTCTGCAGTTAAATCCAGCAATTTCACGATATTCATCTGTAATTTTCCATTTAATTTTCTTCAAGGAATCTTGAATTACTATCTTTTCTCCAAATATGTCATTGAATCTTTTATAGCTATTTTGTTCAAGATTAGAAGATGTAACCCCGTCAAAATCTAATGCTAATTGCATCATGTAACGTGATGATGCTGGATCAAGCTCCTTCTTAACAGGCTCAAAAAGAGTTTCACTACCATTAAATTTCAATGTTTTTTGAATTGTAACACTTTGAGGTGCTGTTGTCACCATTTCTTGAAACCAACGACGAGAATTTTCATCTGCTTTTGCTACAAATTGCTTAGCAATGATGTTTTTAATATACATTGTCTTATCAAATGTAATTGTTCCGGTCTTTGAAAATAGGGTATACTGTGCTTTACTCTCCCCTACTACAAACAGTAAGAATAGAACTGCTATAAATTTTAATATTTTCATAAATAATTTTTAATTCATAAACATTTTTGTGAAATCCCAGCTCAACTTCAACATGTAATAACGTTGAATTGTGTCATAACGACGTTGTGTGAAAACTGAATTATTTTGACTACGTGCAAATCCTTTATTTTGATTCAGGATATCATTTACTGTAAAATCCAATTCTAAGGATTCGTTTTTCAAGAATTTTTTACTTACGCCCGGATGAATCAACAATTGATCAAATTTTGTTGCAAAAGCTTTAGTTGATGCTTCGTAGGTATAATCATAGTTAACGTAAACTTTAAATTTCTTAGGAAAAAAATAAGTCGCTCCACCATTAGAACCAAAAGTAAAACCATTACTATTTACATCAGGCTGTAAAGAAGAATTCATAGTTTTAAATCCAGGTGTCAAGTTAATATCGAAATCAAAACCTTTTTTCATATTTCTAAAAATGGCATATGTAAAACTGTAATTTAGCACATCAACTTTATTTAAAGCTCCATTGATCATATTATAGTTCTTTGATCCATAAACTGCTATCCTAGGAGAATTTTCTATTCCCAATTCTTTATTCAATTTAAAATGGAAACCACCATAAACGTTAATTGATTGATTTGTTTTATCTGTTAAATTTTCCCAACGATAGATACTTTTACCACTTTCTTCATCAGTTGTAATATTCTGGACAAATGCGTCATTCTGATTACTATAATTTGCACCCAAATAGGTATAAGAACCTGAAAGAATTTTAAAAGAATTATAATTTACATTAAAACTATTGCTAAATGAGGGTTTTAGATTCTCATTACCGATCACCAAGTTTAATTGATCAGTATTATCAAGAATTGGCTGAATTTGATTCAAAGATGGCAATTGATTTCTTCCTGAATAACTAAAATAAATTCCTTTTCCTTTTGTGATATTATAGCTAATATTCAAATTAGGATTGTAAGTTAAAAACGAACGTTGAACTTGTTCTTTCGAACGGTTATTAGATTGCTTTAATTGATCATCATTTATACTATTCGTGAAATTGGCTCTAAGTTTTTCATCTTTATAAGTTAGTGCAACCTTATAATTATTAGAAAATCTATCGTAACTATAATCATTACTAAAACGATCATCTAAGACATTATAATTACCTGCTTGATCTCTGTTATAAGAGAACTGTGATGAATTATTATCATTTTTATTTAAACCATAATTTAAAGAAAGATTCAATTTCTTCGTTAGTGGTTCCGTATAAGTTATTGTAGCACCTTTGGTCGTATTATTTCCATCGTTCTTCTTATACTGATCAGTGGTATCTTTTGAAGCTACATTATCTTTGTAAAACTGAATGTTAGCAAATAAATAACCATCACCATCATTTTCATCTCTATTGATATTCATATTTAAAGAGACTGAACGTCCAGCCTTTTTGAATTTCTTAGTTAAAAAAGCATTAAGACCAAAAGATTGCGCATTCGAATTTCGACTATTATTTGTCGAATCAGAGTTTAATAAAATGCCATCCTTATTTATCGTATTTGATAATGATCTATCATCAGTCCAATTTTTACTTTTAGAAGCATTACCTTGAATAGTTAAAGTAGTCAACGAATCAAATTTCAAATCATATTTCAGATTCATTCTTTGTTTCGTTAAATCAGATTTAGCATTTCTTACTTTATCTGTAAATTGAATATCGTTCTCGAGATTATTTTGTTTATTTGTTGTCTCGTTACCATCACTTTCAATTTTCCCGTATTTGTAACTTAAATTTAATTTATGCTTATCTGTTTTCCATTTATCAAAAAAGTTGACACCTGTATTCATCACTTTAGGTACTCCTATAGAGCCAGATCCTGAGAAATCATCTCCTCCTGAACTAAAATACATACCATCATCATTGTAACTAACTCCGGAATCCGAGCCGTATTTCTGAGCATCTTCCCAAGACAATGAGGTGCCACCGTTATTTCCAAATAATCCGTAAGCGGATATTTTTTGTGAACCTTTAAATTTGTTCAGCATTAGCTGTCCATTGTAATAATCATCAGTTCCCACTCCGGCAACAGCTTTACCAAAGATTCCATTTTTAGAACCTTCTTTTAGCTTTACATTGATCGTTTGTTCTTTATTTCCATCATCGACTCCAGTACGTTCCGCTTGTTCAGACTGTTTTTCATAGACTTGCACTTTGTCGACCATATCCGAACGGATATTACGAGTTACTAATTTTGGATCATCGCCAAAGAATTCTTCCCCGTCTACTAAAACTTTTTTCACAGTTTTACCTTGTGCAGTAATCTTTCCCGATGCATCAACCGTAATACCCGGCAATACTTTCAATAAATCTTCAACTTTAGCATTTTTTTCCACTTTAAAGCTACCTGCATCATATTCTGTAGTATCTCCTTTAATAGTGATCGGAATGCGTCCTGTTACGATAACTTCTTGTAAAAGTTGCGCTGTACTTGTCAAACCAACCTTTAATGCTGAATAATCTTGATTTGGTAAAATTTCGGTATAATAGTCTCCATATTTGGGATAACTTACAATAAGTACTGCCTCACTTTGTACGGGTGTATTTAACGAAAAATTACCATTTTCATCAGATCTGGTAAAATCTAAAAGAATAGAGTCTTTGGCACTCAAGAGCATGACCGTTGCATTTGACAACTTCTGCTGATCTTTGGCATCACTAATTTTACCTTGAATTTTACTCTGAGCAAAGCAAAAGCTCACAAGCATCGGTAATAGCAACAACAAATGGAAAATCGTTTTTCTTTTCATCTAAAAACTATAATTATCACTTTGGTTAATAAAACTGCACAAATATATTGTATAGTTACCCCTATTAGATAGGCTTTCAATAGAAATGTTACAACTTTTTATAACTTTTTTTTAAATCCTTTAATTATGCCTCTAAAACCATAATTACCAAGGTGAAATTATAATGTTTTACCTATTTTTGTTTTAAATACATTCATACTATGCAAACTATACAAGAATATGTTGAGGCGAACAAACAACGATTTTTAGATGAGTTGTTTGATTTATTACGTCTTCCGTCAGTAAGTGCTGATCCAAAATTTAAAGGTGATATCGAAAAAACGGCAGAATTTGTAGCACAAAAGTTAAAGGAAGCTGGCGCAGATAATGTAGAAATCTGTCAAACAGCGGGTAATCCGATTGTATATGGAGAAAAAATTATCGATCCTGCTTTACCGACGGTATTAACCTATGGACATTATGATGTGCAACCTGCTGATCCATATGAATTGTGGGATACGCCACCGTTTGAGCCAACAGTACGTGATGGTAAAATTTACGCGCGTGGTTCTGCAGATGATAAGGGACAATTCTATATGCATGTAAAAGCATTTGAATATATGATTAAAAATAATGCACTTGCGTGCAATATTAAATTCATGATCGAGGGAGAAGAAGAAGTTGGTTCTGCTAACCTTGGAACTTTTGTAAAAGAAAATAAGGAAAAATTAAAAGCTGACGTAATTGTTATTTCTGACACATCGATGATCAGTCTGGAAACTCCATCTTTAGAAACTGGATTAAGAGGATTATCTTATGTTGAAGTTGAAGTAACTGGTCCAAATAGAGATTTACACTCTGGTGTTTACGGGGGCGCAGTTGCAAACCCAGCTACAATCTTAGCAAAATTAATTGCATCTCTACATGATGAGAACAATCATATTGCCATTCCAGGATTTTACGATGATGTCGTCGAACTATCTCAGGAAGAACGCGATGAACTTAATAAAGCGCCATTCGAAATCGAAGCATATAAAAAAGATTTAGGTGTTCAAGAGCTATGGGGAGAAGAAGGATATTCAACAATTGAACGTACAGGTACTCGTCCGACTTTAGAAGTGAACGGTATTTGGGGAGGTTATATTGGTGAAGGTGCAAAAACTGTACTTCCTTCAAAAGCATATGCCAAGATTTCGATGCGATTAGTTCCAAATCAAAATTCACAGCGCATTACAGACTTATTTAAAAAACATTTCGAAGCAATTGCGCCCAAAAATGTACAAGTCGAAGTTAAACCGCATCATGGTGGCGAACCGGTTGTAACTCCAACTGATAGTGTCGCTTACAAAGCTGCTGAGAAAGCATTAACGGACACATTTGGGGTAAAACCTATCCCAACCCGCGGCGGAGGTTCAATTCCTATTGTAGCCTTATTTGAGGAAGTTTTAGGCTTAAAAACTGTCCTTCTTGGTTTCGGATTAAATAGTGACAACCTACATTCTCCGAACGAGAAATATGGTATTGAAAATTATCTTAAAGGTATTTCAACTATTCCTTTGTTTCATAAATATTATGCTGCATTAAGTAAATAACTACCTGCACAAAATACAGAAAGGGGTTCGCTAATTTGAACCCCTTTTTTATTATATTGCTCTCCTTACGAAAAGCTATCTTGTATAAAAATATTATTGAATGATTAAAATTCTGAAGAAACTGCATCGCTATTTTTATTTTGCCAGTGTTTTTATTGTATTCTGTTGTCTTTTTCCCATCATATGGCTATATGCAAGAAATGCATCCAAAAACTATAATCAAATCGCGTATCTCAGGAGATGGATGAGCCTCATCGGTTCATATGGTGCCGGTATTTTTTACCGCGTAAAGTTTGAAGAAAAAATTGACTGGTCCAAACCTTATATCCTATGTGCTAACCATACTTCCGTTTTAGACATCACGGCGATGACTTTTATATCCCAGAAAGCTATTAGTTTTATTGGAAAAGCAGAGTTATTGAAAAACCCGGTAACACGCATATTTTTTAAAACAATTGATATCCCTGTAGATCGTAAGAGCAGAATGGCTTCTTTCAGATCTTTTAAAAAGGCTAATGAAATGCTTAAGGAGGGAAAATCTCTTGCCATTTTTCCGGAAGGAAAAATTGATGAGCAGTATCCACCTACTATACATCCTTTTAAATCTGGTGCATTTCGTTTGGCAATTGAGAATAATATTCCAATAATCCCGATTGTCATTGAAAATGCCTGGGAAATTTTATGGGATGACGGTCATAAATTAGGATCGCATCCAGGCATCGTAAAAGTGCAAGTATTTGCTCCGATTAATACAGATAATTATGATGAACAAAATGCTGCTGACTTAGAAAATTACGTTTACAATAAAATGCTTTCACATTGGAAATTGCAGAATAAATTGTAATTTGAACACCAAATTTAAACAAGTTTGCTATGGCTTCCGCAACATTAATTGAAATTCAAGAGATCGCTCGACAATATACAATAGGAACAGAGACTATTCATGCGTTAAAATCTGTTTCTTTAAATATAAAGAAAGGTGAATTTGTAGCTTTAATGGGTCCATCTGGATCTGGAAAGTCAACATTAATGAATATTTTAGGTTGCTTAGACACTCCTAATTATGGTGATTATATTTTAAATGGCATCAATGTCAGTGATATGACAGATGATGAACTGGCTGAAGTTCGGAATAAGGAGATTGGATTTGTTTTTCAAACATTTAACCTTTTACCCAAAAGCACAGCATTGGAAAATGTTGCACTTCCATTAATTTATGCAGGGATTAAACAAAGTGTACGGGAGGAAAAAGCAACACAGGCTTTAAATAGTGTCGGATTAGGAAATCGTGTTGATCATCGCCCGAATGAGTTATCAGGTGGTCAACGCCAACGTGTAGCAGTTGCCCGTGCATTGATAAACAACCCATCCATTATTCTTGCGGATGAACCTACAGGAAATCTTGACACAAAGACTTCTATCGAAATCATGGGGCTTTTAGAAGAAATCCATTCTAAGGGAAATACCATCATATTGGTAACTCACGAGGAAGATATTGCACAGCATGCACATCGAATCGTCCGCATGAGAGATGGACTTATAGAAGCTGATTATCCAAATACAGATATCAAATCCGTTTCTCCAAGACTATCAGCATTAGAAGAAAAAGGTGATGATTTTGAAAATATTTAGAAAGATGAGCACAACGCTAGTTTATTTTTTTAAACTGAATATCAATCACTTAAATTGATAATAAAAAAATAAATGACAAATAACTTGCTAAAGACAAATTAAATTATATTTTTGCGAAAATTGAAAACTTAATCTGTTTTTATTATGTATTGGACATTAGAGTTAGCTTCACATTTAGAAGATGCCCCTTGGCCGGCAACAAAAGATGAATTAATCGACTATGGTATTCGTTCTGGTGCTCCTGTTGAAGTAATCGAAAATTTACAAGATTTAGAAGACGACGGTGAGCCTTACGAGAATATAGAAGAAATTTGGCCAGATTATCCTACAAAGGATGATTTCTTCTTTAACGAAGACGAGTATTAATAAAAAATGCCTTACATTGAATTGTAAGGCATTTTTTATACGATTTAATCCTTTTCACTAAATAGCAGTCTTATCACTATATGATAACATATCTTAAAAGTGCATGTATACTTTTGGCATTTCTGATTCCCAATATTAATTTTGCACAGGAAAACAGAGTTCCTGATTCCAATTTGGTTATTGTGAAAAAATTTGTCACTGCTCTTAATGACCCCAATATTGCTACAGATGTGATCTTAAGTCAGCACATCATCATCAACAAAAAGCTTACGGATGAATATTTTGAATATCTCGAAGCAAGTCTAAACGAAGTCCGTCTCAATATACAGATGAAAGATATTAGTCAAATTCAGTATCTCAACTATCATCAGCTTCCTAAAAAGGAAACTAGGGATATCGACTTAGAAGGAAAAAATGCGTCGAACATTTACTTTCTTAAAATAAAAGACAGGCTGATTGTATCCCTTTATCTTGAAGCAGACAAAATTGCATCCTTTACTTTAGTCTCAAAAGGAAATAATTTAGCACATTTTGTCACATATTAAAATTATTCACTAAATCACTTGCTTTTTTTAAAATAATCAACCATATTTGCTATTACAATAAAGAAATGAATATAAACGTATTAAATAAGTCTTGGTGGTGGCATAACAGTTAAACTGTTGTGGCAAAGAACTATTGCTTAGATTTATCTATACATCAAAATAGTAGGCTTGCCTTTTTAGGTAAGCCTTTTTTTATTTTAATAATACCATGAAAAAAATATTAGCGCATTTATTTGAATATAAATCATTCAGCAGAAAAGAGGCTTATGATATCCTCATCAATATCACAGAGGGCAAATATGATAGCCATCAGATCGCTGCATTCATGACAGCTTACGGCATGCGAAGTATCCGTGTGGAAGAACTTGGTGGATTTAGAGATGCGATGTACGATCTATGTTTTCAGCTTGACTTCAGCGGTTATGATTTAATCGATTTATGTGGTACAGGTGGAGATGGAAAAAACACTTTCAACATTTCTACATTAGCATCTTTTGTTGTAGCTGGAGCAGGTTATCATGTCGCTAAACATGGTAATATCGGCGTCTCATCGGGCTGTGGTTCTTCCAATGTTATGGAATATTTGGGCTATCAATTTACAAACGATAAAGGCGAGCTAAACAGACAACTGGATGAGGCTAACATTTGCTTCTTACATGCCCCTTTATTTCACCCTGCGATGAAGACGGTAGCACCTATTCGAAAAGCGTTGGCCGTTAAAACATTCTTTAACATGCTAGGCCCTTTGACAAATCCTGCGAATCCAAAATTTCAATCCGTAGGTGTTTTTAGTCTAGAGCTTGCAAGATTGTATGGATACCTCTATCAAGATTCAGTAAAACAATATTCGATTATACATGCACTGGATGGATACGATGAGATATCACTTACAGGTGATTTCAAAGTTATAACCAATGCTGGAGAAAAATACTACAGTATTCCTGAACTTGGCTTTGATATTGTTGCACCAGCTTCTTTAGCTAGTGGGGAAACAATCAATGAAGCGGCAGACACATTTTTGAAAATTATTAGCAATGATGGCAATGACATTCAAAATAACGTAGTACTTACAAATGCTGCCTTTGCTATCAATACATTTGATCCGCAAAAAACATTTGCAGCTTGTTTGGCCGAAGCAGAAGAATCACTTAAAAGCGGAAAAGCATTCAATAGTTTCAAAAAACTTATAAATAAATAACATGAGCTTAAAAATTAAAGTTTGTGGCATGAAAGATCTGGATAATATGTTAGATCTCATTAAATTACCGATCGATTATATGGGTTTGATTTTCTATGAAAAATCAAAACGATATGTCAGTGCTTTGGATGCCCATTTTATAAAGGCAATCCCAGGAATAAAAAAAATAGGTGTTTTTGTAAATGCCAGCGAGCAGGAAATTCTACAAAAAATCAGTGATTACGGATTAGCCGGAATTCAGTTACATGGTCATGAGGATCCTGATTTTTGTCTTAGGTTAAAATCTAAAGATATTCTTGTCATCAAATCTTTTGGCATTGACGAAAACTTTGATTGGCAATCTCTCAACGCATACGAATCGGTTGCTGATTATTTTTTATTTGACACTAAGACTAGTAACCATGGTGGTTCGGGAATACACTTTGACTGGGATTTATTGAGGAACTACCCATTAGAGAAACCCTATTTTTTAAGTGGTGGTTTAAGTGTTGAAAATATAAGAGAGGCAAGCCAGATTTCCGATCCTCGTTTATACGGTCTCGATTTAAATTCAAAATTTGAATTTAAGTCAGGAATAAAAAATGTAGAATTATTAGAACAGACATTGAAAAACATGAATTATGAGCAAGTACCAGGTTAATGAAAAAGGATATTATGGTCAATTTGGAGGTGCTTACATTCCAGAAATGCTATACCCTAATGTAGAAGAACTACGTCAAAAATATTTAGATATTATTCAAGAACCCAGTTTTCAGGAAGAGTTTAATCAACTTCTAAGAGATTATGTCGGTAGACCATCACCTTTATACTATGCAGGCCGTCTATCCGAGAAATATGGGAGTAATATATATTTAAAAAGAGAAGATCTAAATCATACAGGTGCTCATAAAATAAACAATACAATTGGTCAAATCTTACTTGCACAGCGACTAGGAAAGAAAAGGATCATAGCTGAAACGGGAGCTGGGCAACACGGTGTTGCTACTGCTACTGTATGTGCATTAAAAGGATTAGAATGTGTGGTCTACATGGGCGCCATCGATATTGAGCGCCAAGCACCAAATGTGGCCAGAATGAAGATGATGGGAGCACAAGTAGTACCAGCACAATCGGGAAGCAAAACTTTAAAAGATGCTACTAACGAAGCTTTAAGAGATTGGATAAACAATCCCGTTGACACACATTATATCATTGGTTCTGTAGTAGGGCCTCACCCCTACCCAGATATGGTTGCTCGTTTTCAGTCTATCATATCTGAAGAAACAAAAAAACAGCTCTTAGAAAAAACAGGCAAATCCAATCCTGACTATGCAATAGCATGTGTAGGTGGAGGATCGAATGCTGCAGGTATGTTTTATCACTTTGTAGATGAAGAATCAGTAAAGCTGATTGCTGTAGAAGCTGCTGGATTGGGTGTTGATTCTGGCGAGTCTGCCGCAACAACGGCACTTGGAAAAGAAGGTGTATTACATGGGAGCCGATCATTGCTGATGCAGACTCCAGATGGACAGGTTATAGAACCATACTCCATATCTGCGGGATTAGACTATCCTGGAATTGGTCCACAGCACGCCTGGTTATTTAAATCCGGACGCGGCAATTATGTGAGCGTGACGGATAAAGAGGCAATGGAAGCAGGATTGTTGCTCACAAGACTGGAAGGAATTATTCCTGCTATTGAAAGTGCTCATGCTTTAGCATACCTAGAAAAAATGGATTTAAAACCAGATGATACTGTGGTCATCTGTCTGTCAGGACGCGGAGATAAGGATCTGGACAATTACATGAAATATTTTGGCTTTTAAACGATGAGAAAAATAAAAAAAACAGGGGATCAAGGTCTCTTATCGATATATTATACTGCTGGTTACCCAACACTTGATAGCACAGTAACTATTGCCAAAAAGCTGGAGGAATCAGGTGCTGATTTTTTAGAAATCGGTTTCCCTTATTCAGATCCTGTTGCCGATGGCCCCACTATTCAACATAGCTCCGAGGTTGCTTTAAAGAATGGCATGACAGTAGAAATTCTTTTTGAACAATTGAAAGAGTTACGTAAGCATGTGACCATTCCCGTATTTTTAATGGGGTATGTAAACCCTTTATTACAATATGGTGTGGAACGCTTTTGTGCTGACTGCAAAAAGGTGGGTATTGACGGAATAATTGTACCGGACTTACCGATGTATGAATATGAAGAACTTTATAAAGATACATTTGAAAAGAATGACGTTGCCAATATTTTTATAGTGACCCCACAGACTTCAGAAGAACGTATTAGAAAGATTGATAAACTTTCCAATAGCTTTATCTACTTGCTCTCCTCTAATGCAACTACAGGGACAGAACTGAATGTAGGAGACACAACAACTGCTTACTTTCAGCGAATAAAAGATATGCAGCTTGAAAATCCAATTGCAATCGGATTTGGCATTTCAAATAAACAATCTTTTGAACAAGCTACATCGTTTGCCACAGGAGCTATTATAGGTACAGCATTTGTGAAACTACTAACGAAGGACAATTACTTAGATGAAATTCCTAATTTTATTAAATCAATAAAAGGTTAAAACAAAAAATAGTCCTTGCTCCATCAAGGACTATTTTTATAAACTTCTACTAACTGAACAAAAATTGTAGCAATAATATGACAACAAGAATGCTTAAGAGAGCAAGTTGTTTATTAGCTTTGTCGAAATGAAACAGTTGATCATACTTATCTTGATTTTTCACTATTCCCTTACGGCGACTAGTGCAACTGTGTACTTTCATTTTTGTCATGGAGAAACGCAATCCATCTCCCTCAATAAAGACGAGGCCTCACATGCAGAATGTGCATTATGCAAAAAAAATGATGCCTGCCATAAAACTCCTGTTTCGGAAGAACATAAATCGACTGAAGATAATAAATGTAAAAATGTTTCTGTCGATTTAAAAAACGTCGACGACAATCATTTTTCATCGGATAGTGCAAAGGTTTATCCGGTTATCAGTCCAGCCATTCTGGTATTAAACTGGATTATTATAAATCAAAACTACTTTGAAAACATTGCCAATTCCAAATGTGTTTTCGCGTCAAATAAACCGATATCGGCAACTGATATTTCTCCTTATTTGATAAACTGTAACTTCAGAATCTGATTTTTAAATTTTTTAATAGGTCTTTTAAAGACAACCAAGGTCACACTTTAGCGATAAAAGCTGAAGTATACTACTATTTCAAAATTTTAAAAAAATCATGAAACAAATATTAAAATACGCACTTATACCCCTATTTATTTTTCTTGCAAATACTTCGCTGAAAGCCACTTCTTATATTGCTAAACAAGACAGTATGGTCACATTACATGTCGCTGGAAACTGCGGTATGTGTAAAAAACGTATTGAAAAAGCAGCCAATCTTCCGGGTGTGTCGAACGCCGTGTGGAGTGAAGATACCCAGAAGCTGTCCTTAACATATAGTGCTAAAAAATCAACATTAGAAACGATTAAAAAAAGCATTGCGGCTGTTGGACATGATGTTGAGAATGTACGAGGAAACGATAAAGCATATGCCGAATTACATGAATGCTGCTTATATCCTAGATTAGAAAAAGTTCAAGCTTCGCCATTAACAGTTAGTGCTACCACAAACAATAGTAGTGCTACAACAACCGTTTCTGTTGATAGCACAACCACTATGCATGTAGCAGGAAACTGTGCTTTATGTAAAAAAAGAATCGAAACTGCGGCAACTATTAATGGTGTTACATCAGCAATCTGGGATGTGAACACAAAAGAGCTGGTAGTAAAACATAATCATCAAAAAGCACCTTTAGAAGAAATAAAAAAGAGCATTGCTGCCGTTGGACACGATGTAGACAATGTACGTGCCGATGATCATGTATATGAACAATTACATGAATGTTGTTTATATCCGAGAATGGAAAACGGTAAAATTACGGATGTAAAAGCAAAGAAAGATGATCATCATGATCACAACCACATTTTAACGGGCGTAGTTGTTGAAGAAAATGAAAAAGGAGACCTCAATCCAATCACAGGTGTTAATATCCATTGGTTAGAAGATAAAAGCAAAAATGCAAGAACAAATGAAAATGGTGTTTTCAAATTACAGCATCATGGAAATTTTAAGAAGATCGTTGTGAGTTTTGCAGGTATGCAATCGGATACGATTACTATAAAAGACTTGCATGAAGTATTGATGATAAACGCAAAAAGCAATGTCTTATCTGAGGTGGTAGTAACAGGAAGCAGAAGATCAAACTTCATCAATCGAATGAATCCTGCACGTGTAGAGGTATTAACAACTAAAGAACTATTTAAAGCTGCATGTTGTGATTTAAGTGAAAGTTTCGAAACAAATGCTTCTGTTGATGTCGTAAGTAATGATGCTGTAACAGGTTCTAAACAGATTCAAATGCTAGGATTAAGCGGTATATATACACAGCTTACTGTAGAGAACTTACCTGGCCCTAGAGGCTTAGCAGCCCCACTAGGTTTAAATTCGATATCTGGAAGCTGGATCGAATCTATTCAAATTGCAAAAGGCATTGGTTCTGTTGCAAATGGATATGAAAACATGGCTGGACAAATTAATGTTGAACTTAAAAAACCTCAAAATTCGGACAGACTTTATTTCAATGCCTATGCAAACAACATGGGAAGAACAGATGTAAACTTAAATTTAGCTCAAAAAATAAACAACAATTGGTCTACCGCTGTCCTGTTACATGATAATTTCATGTATAATAAAACAATGAATTTCAGTGATAACGGTTTTCGTGATATCCCTGTTGGAAACCTCTTTTCCGGAGTAAACCGTTGGAACTACGAAAACGGAAAAGGCTTCATGGCACAGTTTGGAATTAAATATTTAAATGATGACCGTACAGGTGGTCAAACAGATTTTAACAAAAAAACAGATAAAGGAACTACCAATAGATATGGTCTAGGTTTTGATATTGAAAGAATCGAAGGTTTTGCTAAAATCGGCTATGTATTTCCAGAAAACAGACACCGCAGTATAGGTCTACAACTTGCAGGTTCAAACTATAATCAAAAAAGTTATTTTGGTCTAAAAAATTATAATGGTGAACAACAGAATGGATATGCCAATTTGATATTTCAAGATGTTCTCGGAACTGTAGCTCACAAATACCGTGTGGGAGCTTCGGTAAATTATGATAACTATGATGAGTTATATCTGGATGTTCAGAATTTTAAGAGAAAAGAAACTGTTTCCGGTGCTTTTGTAGAATATACTTTCAGTCCAAATGAAAAATTTGATGCCGTCGTAGGTTTAAGACAAGATTATAACTCATTGTACGGTTGGTTTACTACACCTCGTTTAAATTTACGCTATGCACCTTTTACAGGTAATACAATGCGTTTAAGTGCTGGTAGAGGGCAAAGAACGGCTAACATTATTGCCGAAAATATGTCTGCACTAGCAAGTAGCCGTACATTAATTATCAAATCTCCAGACAATTTTAAAAATGCTTACGGATTAGATCCTGAAGTTTCTTGGAATACTGGCTTTACAATTGATCAAAGTTTCAGATTGTTCAACAGAGAGGCAACTGCATCGGTTGAGTTATTTAGAAACAGTTTTGAAAATCAGGTCGTAGTTGACTATGAAAACCCTAGAGAAATATCTTTTTATAACTTAACAGGTAAATCATATTCAAATAGTCTTCAGGCAGAATTACGTTTCAATCCTCTTCCTCGTTTAGAAACAAGACTTGCATATCGTTTACTCGATGTTCAAACTGACTTTGAAAGTGGTAGAAAAAGTAAACCGCTATTGGCTAAGCACAGAGGTTTTACTAATCTAGCTTATACATTACCTTCATCAGGATGGAGCTTTGACTATACCTTAAATATTGTAGGAGATAAAAGAATACCTTCAACAATAGAAAACCCAGTTGCATATCAGGTAGCAACAAAATCAAATGCTTATGTAACGATGAATGCGCAGGTAAGTAAAGATTTTGGAAAAAATAAAAACTTCACAATTTATGTCGGTGGTGAAAACTTAACAAATTATTTCCAACAAAATCCAATTTTAGGAGCAGATGATCCATTTGGATCTTACTTTGACACGTCTCTATTATGGGGACCATTAACGGGAAGAATGTTCTACACCGGTGTAAGATTTCATATCAACTAAAATAAAAAGGGAACCAAGTTAGCGGTTCCCTTTTTTATTTTAGTTTCTTTAGTTCCTGATAGAGTCGAGCTGTTGGCAATCCTACCACATTTGTATATTCTCCCTTGATACTTTTGATCCCGATACGACCTATCCACTCTTGTATTCCATAAGAGCCCGCTTTATCAAATGGCTCATATTTTTCAATATAAAAATTAATTTCATCATCACTAAGCGGATAAAATTCTACTTCAGTGGATTCCGAAAAAGTAATTAATTTTTCATCTTCCAGAATACAAACTGCAGTAATTACTTCGTGGATATCACCAGATAACATCTTTAACACGTGAAAAGCTTCCGCTTTACTTTTGGGTTTTCCTAATATTTTTTGATCAGAGGTAACAACAATAGTATCTGCAGTAATGATTACAGCCCCTTCAAAATCATTAAGAAAAGCCTCAGCTTTTTTTGTCGCAATGGCCTTCACTACCGCTATAGGTTTTAGAAGTTCATCGACAACTTCATCCGTCTCACGGACCACCACTTCAAACTTCAAACCCAATTCACTTAACAATTGGCTTCTTCGCGGCGATTGAGAGCCCAGTATTATTTGTCTATTCTCTAAATTTATCATTACTTATATACTTTTGACTGTTGTATCCATTTGCCATTTACCCTGAATTTTTAATACTTTTTCCATGACATCTCGTACAGCCCCATCACCACCAATTTTTGGAGAAATATAATGGCAAATTCCTTTAATTTCCTCAATAGCATCAGCAGGACATGTGGCTAGACCAGCCAGTTTCATACAGTCAAAGTCTGGCATATCATCTCCCATATAAAGGATATCTTCCAAATTCAGGCTCAGTGAAGCCAGGACTTCATTCAGCTTTCCAATCTTATCGGAGATTCCTGAATGAATTTCTTGAACACCTAACCCCTTTAGTCTTTTAACAACACCAGTAGAATTTCCACCTGTAATAATGATGATTGGATAACCCCGCTTAACAGCTAACTGCATGATATAACCATCCTTAATATTAAAAGTTCGCAACTGTTCACCAGCCTCATTGACCAGCACACGTCCATCAGTCAACACACCATCCACGTCCAATACAAAAGCTTTCACTTTTTTAAGATTATCAAAAATCATAGCTGTTTTCTTTCAAAAATAAGTAATATATAATTCGAAATACAATACAAAATAATACAAAATTTACAGCTATTAAGACAACTTATTATTACAAATAGACAAAAAATCATATTAATGTCACAACACATATTGTAGAGACAACTTTAATTCAAAAACATTTGGAATAAATAGGTTTTTTGATGTATCTTTGTAGGAGATAATTAAGGTTATCTATTGCAGGGGAATAATGATGAATGACATCAAGAAATATTTGAAATGACATTCACATAACATAATATCAAATGTTTATCATTAATTTTGCTGTATCAAATCACTACTTAAAAACAGTGATTATTAAAAATGTCTTTTCATAATTTAGGTTTATAATTGGTTAGTAACAAACCCTGGTGCCCATCACCAGGGTTTTGTTTTTTAAACAACTAGCAAGACAAAAAAATAGCTGCAAATAAACTATTTACAGCTATAATTTCTAAAAAAAACGTTATTATCTTGGAAGTGATTTGAAATCAATATTAGGCTTCACTCCTGTTGCTTTTCTAATAAATTTACTACCAAACGGAACATATTTATTAAAGAACCCAAAATTCTTTAAATAAAACCCTTTCTCATTTACGCCACCGGCATAGTCCATACGGTAACCTTTACGGCCAGTATTATCAATGGTAAATCTACCTTCAGTACATTCATACCAGTCCCCTTTGTCATCCGCTACCCATTGATTTGAAAACTGTACCTCCCGTTGATAAATACCTTGATCAGGGTTAAAATTTTCTAAGAAAGAATGAAAGCCTGTTAAATATTGATTCGTCTGAGGACGTTCAAATTCGGCTATAATTTGCCATTTACCTACTTCAGGCGCATAAAACCAAGCAGTATAAGCAGTATAATTATTTGCAATAGGTCTACCTCGCAATAAGAATTTATAAGTACTTCCGGCTTTCCAATTAAATTTCAAATAGCTTTGTCCACCAGAGCCTTCGTTTCCGAATTCGCCTGTATGAACAGTTTGACCTTTTGTTTTCAAAATTATCTTATGGTCATCAGGAATTTCTTTAGGATCATCTGTTGTAAAAGGACTCCATACGGAGAATAAGACACGACGTTCTGTACTGCTATTTACCTGCATACCAAAATATCCTACATTAAAACCATTGGACATAAAATAAGATCCTTCCACATCACTACCCTTTGGAACAGTAACTTCGTTATAATAATATTCTATATTCTTATCTTTCGGTTGCTGATATCCCATGTGGGTCGACGGCCCTCTTCTACCCCAGTAGAAGAAATTATCTTCATTATCTTTAACATAGTTCATCTGACCATCGGAAGCTGTTCCTTTCAAAACGTAACCACCTATTGTCGGATACAATGAAGCTGTAGTTTTTGCTTTTAATTCAATTGCGTGATATCCGGTATCCGCAATACTAAAATCAGCAACATTGATCAGTCCTTTTTGATTCGGTTCTATTGTTACATCAACGCTTTTACCTGCGAATGTAAAAGTGAATTTCCCACCAGCATTGGCTTCAAGTACCTGAACGGAAAGATTTACCTGACCAGTTTTACCAAAGCGAACAAATGTTTTTACTGTCCGTTTATTGTCTTTCCAATTTTCAATCTTTCCATTCTTTACAATAGATTCTCTATGATTGCTATTCGGATACTCCCAACTATTACCTCCAATAGGGACAAAATTCTCTTTTCCCGATGTCAAAGACTGTGCGTAAGCTAGCGTCAGATTCAAAGAAAGGTAGAGAAATAATAACTTTTTTATTGATTTCATGTTTATAATAATTAATTATAGCACTAAATATAATGATAGGAATAGGAATATAGAACAGTCCAAAATATTTTTAAAAAAAACAACCGATTGCATTTTAACTGCAATCGGTTGTTGATTCGTATAAAAAATCTGTTACATCAGCTTTTAATCTTTCTGCTGTCCTCTGGTATCATGTCCAGGTTTGGAAATAGAAGTTCGCATGTCTGTATCTGCCTGTATATTTTGCATCTTATAATAATCCATTACACCCAAATTTCCATTTCTAAAAGCTTCCGCCATAGCTAATGGCAACTGTGCTTCGGCCTCAATAACTTTCGCTCTTGCTTCCTGTGCCTTGGCACGCATCTCTTGTTCACTTGCAACAGCCATTGCTCTACGTTCTTCTGCTCTTGCATTAGCAACTTTCAAATCAGCTTCAGCTTGATCTGTCTGCAATTTTGCTCCTACGTTTTCACCGATATCTATATCTGCAATATCAATAGATAATATTTCAAATGCCGTACCGCTATCAAGTCCTTTTGAAAGAACAGTTTTAGAGATTCGATCTGGATTTTCTAAGACCTGCTTATGGCTTTCCGACGAGCCTATCGTTGTTACGATACCTTCACCGACGCGCGCTAAGATAGTTTCTTCGCCGGCACCACCAACTAATTGATTGATATTGGCGCGAACAGTAACTCGTGCTTTCGCTATTAATTGAATTCCATCTTTAGCAACAGCTGCCACTGGAGGTGTATTAATAACTTGAGGATTTACTGATAACTGCACAGCATCAAATACATCACGACCAGCCAAATCAATAGCTGTAGCAAGCTTGAAACTCAAAGGAATATTTGCCTTATCGGCGGATATTAAAGCTTTAATTACTCTATTAACATTTCCCCCCGCCAAATAATGGGTTTCAATTTCATTAGATGTGATGTTTAGTCCTGCTTTTGTTGAGATTATCATTGCGTTAGTGACCAAAGAAGGTGGCACTTTACGTAATCGCATCAAAACCAAGTTCAATAAACTAATTTTAACATTAGAAAGCTGTGCGGTAAACCAAAGATTTACAGGTAATAAATAAAGCAATAGAAACAAGGCTACAATACAGCCTATAATCATTAAAGCGAAAGAAAAATTTGGATCCATTTGATTAGATTAATTAAATAGTAATTGTCTTAAAGATATCAAATAATGATCAAACATGAGCCAAAACAATTTAAAAAGTGTAAATAAAGTAAAATCCAACCAAACTCAACTTCCAAATATTAACCTCAAAAACTACGAGTACTTCCTCATTTTTTTACTACTTTTACTTAGAACTAGCATTGATTTCTAATTTGCCACTTTTCCCTTAAAAATTATTGAAACACGCTAAAGAACAGCTTTCTTTGACGCATTTGAATGATAAAAAAGGAATCAAAAGAAATCAGAAAATTATTATGCTATTACTCTAATGTCAATTAGCGTATTATTTTAACGTGTTATCAAAAAATATTACTCTTATATCAAGATGAAAAAGCTACGTTTTCAACAACAACTCATCATTGGAATTATATTTTCATTTCTAATCATACTTTCGGCATCGTTATTATTTTTCATCCAATTGGATAAAAGTACGGCTCATGAACAAGACCTTATACAAAAAGCAGAAGCAAAGTTTGATCTCATCGATAATATCAAGAATAGTGTTGCCCGAGTAAATGATGCAAAACTTAAGTTTTATACAGAAAAAAATGCAAGTGTATTTGCACCCTATGCTGGTGAAATAACTGTGGTCCTTGAAACTATAAAAAACTTAAGCAAGAAGGACAGCTACTATACATTTGATGCTAACAAGCTAAATAATTTAAAAAATACCATTTTAGATTTCTATGACTTCGAGCGAGCCATCTCGTTAAGTAAGGAAAACAAATTTAAAGCGCTAAATGTAAACAATAAACGAGCTGATATTCAAAATCAGATTTCTATAATCTCCAAAGACTTAATCGATAAAAGAAAAGAATTAATTAAAAAATCAACAGATAGATTAGAAAATATCAGGTATTTAACTTACTTTTTAGTTTTTGTGGGTCTAGCGATCATGATCTATATATTCATTATTGTTCTTAATGTTTTTAAAACATTAAAAAAGAGTATAATTGATGAAAAGAAGTCCAATACAGCCCTTTTAAAATTAACCTCTAAAGTTGAACAAGACAACTCTATTTTAAATAACATCAACACTTTAGACCACAACCTTCGAGGCGATTTTAATGAAAAACAAATTGCAACGATAGGACTCGATAATATCTGTAAAACGACTTCCTCTCTTGCTGGTACAGTATATGTCAAAAAAGAAAATAGCACCCTTTTTTCCCTATTAGCAAATAAAGGAATCCTATTAGATGTCCCTATTAAAACTTTTATTTCAGAAGGAGATGGGATACTCAGTGATGTGATTAATAATCAAAAATTAACGATCATTCGCGATGTAAATGCAAACAAATATCAGATTGCGTCTTCGTTAATTGATCAATTTGAAACGAATCTCTATCTTATTCCGATCGTATATGAAGAACAATCTATTGGTATAATTGAATTAGTATGTCCAAAAGACAAAAAGAATGAAAATGAAAATATTGAATATTTACACCGCGTTAGCAAAATATTAGCTGTTAGTTTGAAAGTTGCGCAAGCGCATTCAAAGATGGCGGAACTCTATGAAGAATTACAGCAACAAACGGAAGAATTAGAAGCGCAACAGGAGGAACTGAGAACAACGAATGAGGAATTAAGTTATAAAACGAATTTGCTAGAAGCATCCGAAGAGGAATTGAGAGTACAGCAAGAGGAGCTCGTACAAACAAATAATGAACTGGATGAAAAAGCTAAATTACTACAGGAGCAGAATAATGAATTAGAAAAAGCAAAAGATAACATTGCTTTAAAAATCAAAGAGGTTGAGTCAGCCTCTAATTACAAATCAGAATTCATGGCAAACATGAGCCATGAACTGCGTACGCCTTTAAATAGTATTTTAATATTAGCAAAATTATTACAAGATAATAAACTAGACAATCTAACTGGTGAACAAATCAAATATGCCAGTGTGATCCATAATGCAGGCACTGATTTACTTCATTTAATCAATGACTTACTTGATCTTGCTAAGATAGAATCGGGCAAAGTGGAACTGGCACAGGAGAACATTGACAACAAAGATCTCATCGATTATATCTTAAATTTCTTCAAGAATACTGCGGAAGACAAAGGAATCAATTTCAAGATAGCTCTTTCTCCAGATGTGCCTACTCATTTTTATTCGGATGAATATCGGATCCAGCAGATCTTGAAAAACTTACTATCAAATGCTTTCAAATTCACCAATCCTAATGGAAATGTAACACTTGATATTGGTATAACTAAGGGGGATGAACTTACTTTTAAAGTTATCGATTCTGGAATTGGCATTGCTGCTGATAAACAAAAACTCATATTCGAAGCTTTTAGACAAGAAGATGGTTCTACAAGCCGCAAGTATGGTGGAACTGGTTTAGGATTATCAATATGTAGAGAAACTGCAAAATTACTAGGTGGTCGAATCACATTATCGAGTGAAATCGGCGTCGGAAGCACCTTTATGTTTACATTGCCACTACGCACTGCGCCTGGTACCAATCAAACGCTTAAATCTAATGAGGAACATACTGAAAAAATAATCCCGTCCTCTGAAACCGATGATTCAATATTGTTACCAGAAAATAAAGATATAATTCAAAACCCGGATGACCTGAATACCTTGTTGATCATTGAAGATGATTTGATTTTTGCAGAAATATTAAAGGACTATGCCGAAGCATATCATTACCGTGTCATACTTGCCCATGACGGAGAAGAAGGATTAGAAAAGGCAATGGCACTAAGACCAAAGGCGATTATTTTGGATATTATGCTTCCTAAAATTGATGGTTGGAATGTACTAAAAGTTTTAAAATCAAATCGGGAGACCTCCTCAATACCTGTACATATGATGTCTGCAGGGACGTATTTGGATAATGAACCAATCAATGCCGGAGCTATCGGATTTATGGCCAAGCCAGTTTCTGAAAAAACCCTTCAAAAGACATTTGAAAAAATTCAATCCATGCTTTCGAATGTTATGAAAAGAGTTTTACTTATTGAAGACCAAAAAGTACAAAGCGATTTTATCAAACATGGTCTAAAAGATGAAAAACTAACAGTAGATCAAGCCTATGATGCCAATAAAGCACTTGAATTATTGAAGAATAAAGCGAATAATTACGATTGTATTATTTTAGATTTAAATCTTCCAGATAAATCAGGATTAGAATTACTAGACGAAATAAAATCCTTAGAGACGTACAATGAAACTCCTATCATCATCAACACGGCGATGGAATTGACCTCTGAACAGACTACCAGAATTTTAAAACACTCACAAGCTATGGTTTTAAAATCTGCCAAGTCAAACGACAGATTAGTAGACGAAGTACGCCTTTTCCTGAATAAAATTGACCAGAAAACAGAAAATAAATCGAGGATAATTGATAAAGCAAATGATTTTCAACTTGAAAAAACATTAGAAAACAAAACAATTTTATTAGCAGATGATGATATGCGAAATATCTTTGCATTGACAAGTGCATTTGAAAGTTTAAATATTCATGTTGAAATTGCCAATAATGGTCAGGAAGCGCTTGATATTCTCAATTTAGAAAATAACATTGATCTGGTATTAATGGATATTATGATGCCCGTTATGGATGGATATGAAGCCATTGCCAATATCCGTAAAAATAAAAAGTATCAGGAGTTACCCATCATTGCCATAACAGCAAAAGCGATGAAAGGTGATAAAGAAAAAGCTATCGAAGCGGGTGCCAATGACTATGTCAGTAAGCCTATTGATATTGACAAATTAATTTCATTGATCCGTGTTTGGGTTAGTTAAATAGAATTAGATATGTTAGACTATTCCGAATTAGACGACGTTATAGAAATCATAAAAAATTTCCATGGATTAGATATCTCTGGATATTCAAAAGCATCTTTAAAAAGACGAGTTACCCGCATCATGGACATTAATAAACTGGATGTCGTTGGTCTTAAATCAAATCTGATCAATCAGGAAGGTTTTATACATTATTTCATCCCAGAAATGACGGTAAATGTTACAGAGATGTTTCGGGACCCCGACTTTTATTCATCTGTAACCACAAAACTATTCCCCTATCTGGAAACTTATCCACATATAAAAATATGGAGTGCCGGCTGTTCTACAGGCGAAGAAGTTTATTCCCTAGCTATTTTACTAAAAGAAGCTAATTTACTCAACAGATCGTTTATATATGGTACTGATATTAATTCGCAGGTTATAGAAAAAGCAAAAAAAGGTATTTACACCTTAACAAAGCTTAAGGAGTATTCCGAAAATTATATCAAAACAAAAACTGAACATTCTTTATCCGAGTATTATACCGCGATGTATGATGCAGCCACCATTCAGAATGATCTAAAAAAAAATATACTATTTTCTATTCACAATTTAATTTCTGATGGTGTTTTTAATGAATTTCAATTAATTACATGTAGAAATGTATTAATCTACTTTGATCTTAAATTACAAGAAAAAGTACTTGATCTTTTTTATGATTCTTTGTGCAAATTAGGATTTCTATGCTTAGGATCAAAAGAATCCCTAATCAACTATAAGCACGCAAACCGATTCAAGTTAATTGATAAAAAAAACAATATCTATCAAAAAATAGCGTAAGAAATATCATATGGAATAAGCTATTTCGTAAGCGGGCGAGATCCAGTACATAACAAAGATTTCATTAACGCTATAAACGAGCTTAATAATAACACTAAAACGAACACGCATTAAAAAAATTAGCCGTATATGAATAAGGGCAATAAAATATTACTGTTGGGAGGATCTGCCGGAGGTTTTGGTGTGATTTTAAATCTATTAAAATCAATACCGAAGAACTTTCAGATTCCAATACTTGTAATCGTTCATCGTAACCCAAAATTTGAATCTAATTTTGAGCAAGTTTTAAAAAAAAACTATGCCCTACAAATTAAATCGGCTGAAGATAAAGAACAGATTCAAGGAGGAAAGGTTTATTTTGCGCCCCCTGGTTACCATTTATTGATAGAACCTGATTTCAAACTTGCATTAGATAATTCAGAACCCGTCCAATTTTCAAGGCCTTCGATTGATGTCACATTTGAATCAGCATCCGAAGTTTATAAAGAGAACTGTATCGCAATTTTGTTTTCGGGAGCGAATCAAGATGGTGCAAAAGGCTTATTAGCAATTAAAAATAGGGGCGGAATATGTATAGTACAACATCCAGATTCTGCAGAAGTTCCTACAATGCCTCAAGCCGCTATCGATTTACATGCTCAACATCATATTTATACAACAGAAGAAATTGTAAAGTACATTGATCATTTAAATGGACTAGTATAATGAAGAATATAAACTTATTAATAGTTGATGATAAAATTGAAAATCTCATTAGCCTTACAGCATTATTAAATGATATTGTAGGTATCAATATTATCAGTAGTCAAGATCCTAATGAAGCACTTCGTATCTGCTATAAACAAAACATTGATATTGCATTGGTTGATGTACAAATGCCAGACATTAATGGGTTCGAATTTGTGGAGCTTATCAAGCATAATCCGAAAACCAGCCACATTATTGCCATCATGGTTACGGCTATATCTAAAGAGGAAAAATATCTCATTCAAGGATTGAACAGTGGGGCTGTCGACTACCTTTATAAACCGCTAAGTCCTGAAATCACCATTGCTAAAGTAAAATCCTTTATTCAGCAGGTGCAAACTCAAAACGAGATTAAAGAAAAAAATCAGGCTTTAGAGAACTCCAAAGAAGAACTTATACGAGCAAAGGAAGAGGCAGAATTAGCCCGAAAATCCAAAGAAACTTTTCTAGCAAATATGAGTCATGAAATTAGAACACCAATCAATGGTGTGATGGGAATCGCTCAAATGTTAAAAAACTCACCGCTTTCACTTGAACAACAAGATTGGGTCAATAAGTTAAATAGTGCATCGCTCAATTTACTTAATATCGTAAATGATATTTTAGATCTTTCCAAATTTGATTCCGGAATGATGAAACTAGAAATTGAACCCACCTCCGTACATGATATAACAGACGACCTCAAAAATCTATTTGTACATAAAGCGATTCATCAAGGTCTAAATTTTTCTATTTATATCGATGAAAAAATAGATAGTTTTTTCTTAGCAGATCCATTGCGATTAAAACAAATTCTCACCAATTTCATATCAAATAGTTTCAAATTTACTGCAGAAGGCAGTATCACTTTAAATATCAATTTAATTGATAGCAATGTTTCAAAACTTCACCTACAATTTCAAGTTACCGACACTGGAATAGGTATACCGGAACATTCTTTGGAGAAAATCTTTTTTGCATTCGAACAGGGTGAGGATGGAATCACGAAAAAATTTGGAGGAACAGGTCTTGGTTTAGCAATTGTGAAAAAACTCTCCATATTGTTAGGAGGAAAAGTTACTGCTGTTAGTACTTATGGAAAAGGGAGTGAATTTACATTTGACTGTTGGTTTGACAGAACAAATGCAGTCACAAAGTCTAAACCTGAAAAAATACTATACTCAGAACTCAAAAGTTTCGATAATTTAAAAATTCTAGTGGCAGAAGACAATGAATTGAATAGTTTCATGCTTGCTAATATCCTCAGAACTTGGAACTGTGAAATTAAAACTGCTAATAATGGTAAAGCCGCGCTTGAAAAGGTAGAAAGTGAAGATTTTGACATTATTTTCATGGATTCACATATGCCTATTATGAGCGGTTTTGAGACTATCCGTAGAATCAGACAGCATGATAATCCAGCAATTTCGAATATTCTTATCATATCGATATCCGCATCTGTGCTTGAGGCAGAACAACAGGAAGCTCTTGATGCTGGAGCGAACAATGTGATTGGAAAACCTTTCGATCCAAACCACCTACATGAAATGATAGAAAAAATGTTACGCAAAAAATACAATTAAAAGCAATATTTTCCTTATTTTTAGTAAAAATATAATTAACATAATGAAAAAATTATTTGTTTTACCAGTTATTGCCTTAGCAGTGGCCTTTGCTTCTTGCGGTGGCGATTCAACGAAAAAAGAAACCAGTTCAACAACTGAACAAACAACTCCAGAGGTTGCTGAAACAGAAACAGAAAAAATCCCTGGAATTGAGAATGTAGAGCTTTCTAATACATTAGCTTTAGAAGGTAATGATGCAATGAAATATGATAAAAACCTATTCCGCGTAAAAGCTGGAGAGAGCGTTGAGTTAAATTTTAAGAATGCTGGTACTATGCCTAAAGAATCTATGGGGCATAATGTTGTCATTTTAAAACCAGGAACTGACCTAGCGACATTTGGCGCTGAAGCAGCTGGTGCTCAAGCAGATGAATATGTACCTAAATCAGCACTTTCTTCTGTAATTGCACATACAAAATTATTAGGTCCAGGTGAAACAGATAAAATCACCTTCACGTTAGAAAAAGGAACTTATGATTTCATCTGTAGCTTTCCAGGACATTACGGTGTAATGCAAGGAAAGATTGTTGCAGAATAATCATTCAGAAATATTTCAATGAGGCATTCCTTAAATAGGGATGCCTTTTTTTATGACATTATAACGAGACTACTATTTCAAATTTATACACGTTTTTAACAAAATAGATTTCCTATAATGTTAATTATGACTAAATTTGCTCAAACATTTAAAACGTAATAGATGCAATACGACGTAATAGTAATTGGAAGTGGACCAGGCGGATATGTAGCAGCAATCCGTTGTGCACAATTAGGGTTAAAAACTGCTGTAATTGAGAAGTATAACACTTTTGGAGGAACTTGTTTAAATGTAGGTTGTATTCCTTCAAAGGCTTTATTAGATTCATCTGAGCATTACCACAATGCTGCACATTCTTTCGAAGCACATGGTATTAGCTTAAGCAATTTAAAAGTTGATATTAAGAAGATGATTGCTCGTAAAGACGATGTTATCAATCAAAATACTGCAGGTATCACATACCTATTCAAAAAGAACAAAGTTGAAAGTTTCCAAGGAATTGGTTCATTTGTAGATAAGAACACCATTAAAATCACAAAAGATGATGGTACTTCTGAGCAAATTACAGGTAAAAATGTAATTATTGCTACAGGTTCGAAACCTACTTATTTACCATTCTTACCTGTTGATAAAAAAAGAATTATTACTTCGACAGAAGCTTTAAATCTAACAGAAATTCCTAAGCACTTAATCGTAATCGGTGGTGGTGTTATTGGCCTTGAGTTGGGTTCTGTTTACGCTCGTCTTGGTTCTAAAGTATCTGTTGTAGAATTTGCAAAATCAATCATCGGAACTATGGATGGTGGTTTAGGTAAAGAATTACAACGCGTTTTGAAAAAATCAGTTGGTATGGAGTTCTATACTGGCCACAAAGTAACAGGAGCAACTTCAAAAGGTAAAACTGTAACTGTGACAGCTGAAAACCCTAAAGGTGAAATCATCTCATTAGAAGGTGATTACTGTATCGTAGCTGTAGGACGTACTGCTTATACGGATAATTTAGGTTTAGAAAATATCGGTATCACTGTTGAAGAAAGAGGTAAAAAAATCACAGTGAACGATCATTTAGAAACAATCGTCCCAGGTGTATACGCAATTGGAGACGTTGTCAAAGGTGCTATGCTAGCGCACAAAGCAGAAGATGAAGGTATCTTCGTAGCAGAAAGCATTGTTGGTCAAAAACCACATATCGATTATAATTTAATTCCTGGTGTTGTTTACACATGGCCTGAAGTTGCCTCTGTAGGTAAAACAGAAGAACAATTAAAAGAAGCTGGTGTTAAATACAAGACGGGTTCATTCTCATTCAAAGCTTCTGGTCGTGCCAAAGCTTCGATGGATACGGATGGTTTTGTAAAAATATTAGCTGATGCTGAAACTGATGAAGTTATTGGCGTACATATGATCGGACCAAGAGCTGCTGATATGATTGCAGAAGCAGTCGTAGCGATGGAATATCGCGCATCAGCAGAAGATATCGGTCGCATTTGCCATGCACACCCGACATATACGGAAGCAATAAAAGAAGCTGCGTTAGCCGCAACTTCGAATAGAGCAATTCACGCTTAAAATACTAAAAAGGGGAAAATAAAATTTTCCCCTTTCTTTTTCAACAAACCAAGCCCAAAATAAAACATGAATTTCTATACAAGAAAATGGGTAAAACCAGAAGACTTAAACCCTAACGGTTCACTATTTGGGGGGACCCTATTGAGATGGATTGATGAAGAGGCTGTTATCTATGCAATTGTGCAATTGGCCAATTCACATGTAGTAACGAAGTATATTTCTGAAATCAATTTCGTCAGTTCGGCTCAACAAGGTGATATTATAGAATTAGGAATAGAAGCAACTAATTTTGGTACAACATCCATCACGATGCGATGTGAGGTTCGCAACAAAATTACGAGAAAAACAATTCTATCCATCGACAAATTAGTTTTTGTCAACCTTAATAAAGAAGGCACACCAACACCGCATGGACGCACTGAAATTACTTATGCTTATGTAGGTATTGATAAAATAAAAAAGGATGAATAAATCATCCTTTTTTATTTTCTATTTCTTTTGTCCATTAATAATCTTCTTCACATCCAATTCTACCCAGAAACCTACAATAGGAATTAGAGATAAGACAAAATAAGTCAATGGTCTTTTCCAATTCCATTTATATTCTACTGTGCACATGATCAACATGATGACAAATATGACGACAAAAAAGCCATGAATCGAGCCTGCAATTCTCACCGCTTCGGGCGTTTCAAAAAAATATTTCATCGGCATAGCAAAGAAAAACAAACAAATGGTTGAAACAGCTTCCCAAAGTGCTATTTGTCTAAAAATACGGAGCATAAAAACTTGATTTAAAAATAAGTAATCCCAAAAATAGAATTATTTAGTGAGATGGATATTTTTTCTGAATGCTTTGACCTTCCTTTGACATATTAATCTTTAAAATGACGTGCGCTTATTAAAATCTGCCAATATAATGTCGCTCAATTTTATAACATTCAGAAAAAATGCGTACTTTTGAATAAGCTTTGCTATTCTGAATCTCAAGAAATTCAGAAATAGATTGAGCATTCAACTACACAATAATTATTTTATGAATTACGACATCATTGTAATTGGTAGTGGTCCTGGTGGATATGTTGCTGCCATTAGAGCCTCACAATTAGGTTTCAAAACTGCTATCATCGAGCGCGAATCTTTAGGAGGTATTTGTCTAAATTGGGGCTGTATCCCGACGAAAGCTCTATTAAAAAGTGCACAAGTTTTTGAATATTTAAATCATGCTGCTGAATATGGTATTAATGTACAAGGTGGTGAGCCTGACTTTGATGCTATTGTAAAAAGAAGTCGTGGCGTAGCAGATGGAATGAGCAAGGGTATTCAATTCTTAATGAAAAAGAATAAGATTGACGTCATTAATGGTACTGCAAAAATTAAAACCGGTGGTAAGATCGATGTTAAAGCTGCAGATGGTTCATCAAAAGAATACACCGCGAAACATACTATTTTAGCTACTGGTGCAAGATCACGTGAATTACCAAATTTACCACAAGACGGTAAAAAGATCATCGGTTACAGACAAGCATTAGTATTACCAAAACAACCAAAATCACTTGTGATTGTTGGATCTGGAGCTATTGGAATCGAATTTGCATATTTCTACAATGCAATTGGTACGAAAGTAACAGTAGTAGAATTCATGGACAGAATCGTTCCTGTTGAAGATGAAGAAATATCAAAACAATTAGAAAAAAGCTTAAAGAAACAAGGCATTAACATTTTAACTTCATCTGAAGTACAATCTGTTGATACTTCAGGTACTTTAAGTAAAGTAAATATCAAGTCTGCTAAAGGCATGGAAGTTATCGAGGCTGAAGTTGTATTATCAGCAGTAGGTATCATGCCAAATATCGAAAATCTAGGTCTTGAAGAAGTTGGTGTAAAAACAGACCGTGGCCGTGTTGTGGTTGACGATTATTATAAAACAAATATCGACGGCGTTTATGCTATCGGTGATATCGTAAAAGGACAAGCTCTTGCACACGTTGCTTCAGCAGAAGGAATTTTATGTATAGAAGCGATTAAAGGTCTTCATGTAGAACCAATTGACTATAACAACATCCCTGGATGTACCTATTGTTCTCCTGAAATTGCTTCAGTAGGTTATACTGAGAAAGCGGCAAAAGAAGCTGGTTACGAAGTTAAAGTAGGTAAATTTCCTTTTTCTGCTTCAGGTAAAGCATCTGCTTCCGGAGCAAAAGATGGTTTTGTAAAAGTTATCTTTGATGCAAAATACGGTGAATTCTTAGGAGCTCATATGATTGGTGCAAATGTTACGGAATTGATTGCTGAAATTGTTGTAGCAAGAAAATTAGAAACAACTGGTCATGAAATGATTAAAGCGATCCATCCTCACCCAACTATGAGTGAAGCTATTATGGAAGCTTGTGCCGATGCTTACGATGAAGTGATACACTTATAACGGTAACGGACAACATAAAATAGAAAGGGCTTATCATAATGATAAGCCCTTTCTATTTTATGTTAAAAGATTGATCACATAATCAATCTCGACTTAAATACAATCTGTTGTGGAGCAAGATCAGGATTATTTATTTTTTCAAATAAAATCTCAGCCGCTTTCTTAGCTTGGTTTCCTGGAAATTGTTCGATACATCCCATTGGAGGATTTTCCATATATTTCCAGAGAGGATAATTCGCATAACTAATAAAGTGAATATCATGATTAAGAACCAGACCTCTGTTTCGGGCAGCCTTCATAACATCTAAAGTCACAAAGTCATTAAAAGACACAACTGCTGTAGGCCTTTCAGGTAAGGCATATAGTTTCTCCATAGCAGCCTCATTTCCCTCAGTCGTTAAATCCGTATTCACAATATACTTTTCATCATAGTCCAAGCCATTACGTTTCAAAGCAGATAAAAAGGAATTTTTGCGTTCTTCACTTGCAGGAAGCAATTGTGGACCATTAATAAGTGCTATTTTAGCATGACCCCGAGCAACGAAAGCATCAATAGCTTCGTTCATACCCGTTGCTAGATCACTTTCAACTTTATTAATTTTAGGAATATCGGGTACACAGTCAAAGAATACAATTGGTGTTCCAGAATTTTCTAGCTTTTCAAGAAACTCAAGATTTGTGGTATTTTTACCTACTGACATTAAAACACCATCAACACGATGGCTTTTAAAGGTTTTCAAAATTCTCTCTTCTCTTTCGGCATCGTCCAAAGATTGCCCCATGATCACGGTATACTTACGGTCGTTGGAAACATTTTCAATTTCACTAATTGCAGAAGAGAAAAATGGTTCAGATAGACTTGGTAATAAAACACCGATTGTAAAAGTTTTGCGTTGCTTAAAAAATATCGCCGTTTGGTTAGGCTCATAATTCAATTCCTCAGCAACTTTTTTCACACGCATGGTCGTCACTAATCCAATACTTGGATGGTCATTCAACGCTCGAGATACAGTAGAGGGTGAAATTTTCAGCTTCTTCGCTATTTCCTTAATTGTTGTTGGTTTATCTCCTTGTATACTCATAGTCGAATCTCACTAAATTTACATTCTGATAAATATAACATTTTTTAGCATATTTTTTAGAATTAGAGTTTAATTTTAGAAAAAAGCAATTAATTACATAAATTTAAATAACTGATAATCAATGGCTAAATCGAAAAACTAACAATCTTGATATATAAAATCATTTTTAGCTATTTGTAGCTCTTCAGCTATATAATCGAGAGGCTCCAAATTGCGGAATTTTAACTCATCAACAAAATAAACCTTTAATTTAGATGCCAAAGGCCCCCACTCCATATGTTTTATTTTATTCAACTGCATAAGCGGGTTCCCTTTCGTCAAAATACAGATCTGTTTATCTGCATTAACAATAGCTGTTAATAATTCTGGAATACCATCTTTCATCAATAATTTAACGGGTAAAACAGCATTAACAAATAATCTTTCGAAATGCTCTTTATACTTTAAATCAAAATGAAAAACTTCGGTAGCATGTTCAAAGATCATATCTTCTCCTTGACTATCTAGATGATTCTTAAAAAATGTAACCAAATCAGCCTGAGGAGGAAAGGTCTCTGTAAATTCAAGAAAATTAGCAAAAAGATAATAAACCTGTAATAAATAGTCCCGTTTTGGATAAATAACGTCATCCAGTTCAAAAATAAATACCTTTTTATCCGTTGGGAAATCTTGATATCTTAACATAAAACAGTTAATCTTTTGAAACAGCACATAAGGCAAAATCATCACCTGAATCCGATACCACAAACAAACCATCCAATCCAGGATGTTCAGTTGTAAAATCATCAATCAATGACTTACCATCAACTAATAAAGCAAGTGATAATTCTTTTGGTGGATTTTCAATCACATAGTAATCTTGCAAAACGTCCTGAGCTGGAACAATTACCTTAATATCATATTCTTCAAATAAAATTTTGGCCACGGCTAGAGGTTCAAATTCATAACCTCCCAATGGCAGGACATAGTCAATCTGATGATCTAAACTTATTTTTAATACTTCGTGAGCATAGGTTGGCATTAACCCCGCAGGCAATTTAAAATACTTGCCTGAATTTAATAACAGTGAAGGAATCTCCTCAGAACTCGCAAAAAAGATTTCAAATTCATCCCCTAATAGCTTTGCAATACGTTGCCCAAGCCCTCTAGTTCCAAAGGTTATTAGTATTCTTTTTTTCATCAGAATAAAGTGTTTTTTTAAGCGATAAAGTTATTATGAGCAACACATTTATCGCGGTTTATGTATTCTAAGTGACTTATAATGACTGTATACATACTATACGATCACAATTCCATCACGCATATGAATAGTACGGTCCGAAATACGTGCCAGCTCTTCATTATGAGTAACGATGACAAAAGTTTGTTCAAATTTATCCCTTAGGTCAAAAAACAACTGATGTAATGCTGTAGCATTTTCAGAATCTAGATTTCCTGAAGGTTCATCTGCCAAAATAATAAAAGGGTTATTAATTAAGGCACGAGCAACAGATACACGTTGTTGTTCTCCACCAGACATTTGAGTCGGCTTATGGCTAGCCCGATGTGCTACACCTAATAAATCCAATATCTCCATCGCACGAACTTCTGCATCTTTGCGCCCCACACCTTTAATAAATGCTGGGATACACACATTTTCCAAAGCCGTAAATTCTGGGAGTAGGTGATGGAACTGAAAAACAAACCCGATATGTTCATTGCGAAAGGCACTCAGTTTTTTTGCATTCAGTGCACTGATGTTGGTTCCATTGATATACAGTTCCCCCTTATCTGCTAAATCCAAGGTCCCTAAAATGTGAAGAAGCGTACTTTTTCCAGCTCCAGAAGCTCCAACAATACTCACAATTTCACCCTTTGCAACTTCTATATCCACCCCTTTTAATATAGGTAAAGGACCGTATGATTTGAAAATACTTTTGGCTTGTAACATCATATGACAAAGTTAAATATTTTTTATGAACAAAACCTTTGAATAAATCAAGACCTTTTAACTCCATATCCGCCAAGTAGTATATAATAAAAGTCAATTTAAGCTAAATTTATGCTTCAGAACTTGACCATTCACTTAAAAAATAATACTTTTACAACACAAACATTTTTGCAATGAACATTCACGAATATCAAGGAAAAGAAATACTTAAAAGTTTTGGCGTAAGAGTACAAGAAGGTATTGTTGCTGAAACTCCAGAGCAAGCTGTAGAAGCTGCTAAAAAATTGAAAGAAGAATACAATTCTGACTGGGTTGTAATCAAGGCTCAAATTCATGCTGGTGGTCGCGGTAAAGGTGGTGGCGTTAAATTAGCTAAAAACCTAGAAGAAGTATCACAACGTGCTACAGATATCATCGGTATGCAATTAGTAACTCCTCAAACTGGCGCTGAAGGTAAAAAAGTAAATAAAGTATTAGTTGCTCAAGATGTTTACTATCCTGGTGAAAGTGAAACTAAAGAATTTTATGTATCTGTGTTATTAGACCGTGCTAAAGGTCGTAATATCATTATGTATTCTACAGAAGGTGGAATGGATATTGAAGAAGTAGCAGAGAAAACTCCAAACTTAATCTTCAAAGAAGAAATCGACCCTAAAGTTGGTTTACAAGGTTTCCAAGCACGTAAAATTGCTTTCAACTTAGGATTAACTGGTGGTGCACATAAAGAAATGGTGAAATTCGTTGCTGCTTTATATAAAGCATACGATTCAACAGATTCTTCTATGTTCGAAATCAATCCTGTATTAAAAACATCTGATGATAAAATCTTAGCTGTAGATGCGAAAGTAGACTTAGATGAGAACGCATTATACCGTCACCCGGATTATGCAGCATTACGTGATGTAACGGAAGAAGATCCTACAGAAGTTGAAGCTGGTAAATCTAACTTAAACTATGTAAAACTTGACGGTAACGTAGGTTGTATGGTAAATGGTGCTGGTCTTGCAATGGCAACTATGGATATCATCAAAATTGCTGGTGGTGAGCCTGCTAACTTCCTAGATGTAGGTGGTACTGCAAATGCTGAAACGGTAAAAGCTGGTTTCAATATCATTTTATCAGATCCAAATGTAAAAGCAATCTTAATTAACATCTTCGGTGGTATCGTTCGTTGTGACCGTGTTGCGCAAGGTGTAATCGATGCTTATAATGAAATCGGAAATATTCCTGTGCCAATTATCGTACGTCTTCAAGGTACAAATGCTGCTGAAGCGAAAAAATTAATTGATGATTCAGGCTTACAAGTTTATTCGGCAATTCAATTACAAGAAGCTGCTGAATTAGTAACTAAAGTATTAAAAGGATAATCTTCCCTTTAAAACAATATCAAAAGCCTCTGAAAATCTCAGAGGCTTTTTTAATTAAAACAAATACCGAATATTTCTAAATAAATAAAGGATTTTTATAAATTATACCCTATTTTTGAGTTTCATACAAAAAAATAAGATCCTGATCTATTATTTAGACCTGATTTGAAATGCCACAATAAAAATGGAACATACACGTATAAAAGAATTATTAAATGCCACTGAATTTGGGCATGAAGTTATTGTTAAAGGATGGGTTAAAACTTTCCGAAACAATCAATTTATAGCAATCAATGATGGATCTTCCATTCACAACATCCAAGCAGTAGTTGATTTCGAAAACACACCCGATGCTTTATTAAAAAGGATCACAACAGGTGCTGCATTACGCGTAAAAGGAAATTTAATTGAATCACAAGGTAAAGGTCAAAAAGTTGAGATCAAAGTAAATGAGTTGACGATCTTAGGTGATTCAGATGCTGAAAAATATCCTTTGCAACCGAAAAAACACAGCTTAGAATTTTTACGTGAAATCGCTCACTTACGTTTCCGTACAACGACATTCAATGCAGTCTTTAAAGTACGTAATGCCTTAGCATTTGCTGTTCACAAATTCTTCAATGACAAAGATTTTGTGTACATGCATACGCCAATTATTACTGGTTCTGATGCAGAGGGTGCTGGTGAAATGTTCCGTGTAACTTCATTAGATCTTAACAATATTCCACGTACAGAAAATGGTGATATTGATTTTAAAGAAGACTTTTTTGGTAAATCTACTAATCTAACCGTATCAGGACAATTAGAAGGTGAATTAGCGGCTATGGCCCTTGGGAATATCTATACCTTTGGTCCAACTTTCCGAGCTGAAAATTCTAATACAACCCGTCACTTAGCAGAATTCTGGATGATTGAACCAGAAATGGCATTTTATGAGTTGGAAGATAACATGGATTTAGCGGAAGATTTGTTGAAGTATGTCATCAAGTATGCGCTGGATACCTGTCCTGAAGAAATTGAATTTTTAAAAACACGTTTATTAGAAGAGGAGAAAAATAAACCTGCGGCAGAAAGAGCAGAATTAAATCTAATAGATAAATTAACGTTTGTACTGAATAATGATTTCGAACGCGTAACCTATACAGAAGCGATCGACATATTGAAGCGCAGTAAACCAAATCAAAAGAAACAATTTAAATACTTAATTGATGAATGGGGAGCTGATTTACAGTCCGAGCATGAACGTTATTTAGTAGAGAAACATTATAAAAAACCGGTGATCCTGATTGATTATCCAGCGGAGATCAAATCATTTTATATGAAGCAAAATGATGTAGATGCTAATGGACACAAAACAGTACGCGCGATGGATATTCTTTTCCCGGGAATCGGTGAAATGGTGGGCGGATCACAACGTGAAGAAAACTTAGATAAGTTATTATCACGTATGGCTGAAGTCAACATCCCTGCGGAAGAAATGGAATGGTTCTTAGATACACGTCGTTATGGCTCAGCTCCGCATTCCGGTTTTGGACTAGGATTCGAGCGTTTGGTATTATTTGTAACAGGAATGACCAATATTAGAGATGTTATTCCGTTCCCTCGTACACCGAACAACGCAGAATTTTAATCGATAACAATACGATAGCAAGCGGTCAAAACATATCCAGTTTTGACCGTTTTTCTTTTATCTATAAATAATTTGTAATTTAGTACTATATCTCAACGTTATGTTAGTCCGAATTTACGATAATAACCCCAATGAAAAGTCAATACAGCAAGTTGTTGACGTTCTAAAAAAAGGCGGAGTCATCATCTACCCCACCGATACGGTTTATGGTATAGGATGCGACATTACAAATCAGAAAGCAATAGAAAAAGTTTGTGAAATTAGAGGATTAAAGGCAGATAAAGCCAATCTATCCTTTATTTGCTATGACTTGACAGATATATCTTTGTATACCAAACCATTTGATACAACCGTTTTTAGAGTATTAAAAAAAGCCCTTCCAGGTCCATTTACATTTATCTTTAATGCCAGCAGTCAAGTTCCAAAATTATTAAGTTCCAAAAAGAAAACAGTGGGTATCCGTGTTCCTGATAATAATATCGTACGCGAAATCGTACGTGTGCTTGGTAATCCCATTGTTACAGCCTCCATTCGAGATGAAGATGACATTCTAGAGTATTCAACAGATCCAGAATTGATCCATGAAAAATATGAAAATCTAGTCGATTTAGTAATTGATGGTGGTTATGGTGATAATGTTGCTTCTACAGTAGTTGACCTTACAGAGGGCGAATTTGAAGTTATCAGAGCTGGCAAAGGAAACTTAGAGGAATATCTATAAGATATTCCTATTCTCCACCTGTTTCTTTAAAGCTTCATTAAAAGACTTAAAACCATTGGAGGTTACACCATAAATCATTTTTCGAAAAAAATAAACAAACACTCCGGAAAAGTATTCACCTTGAGTCACAACTGTTGCATGATCGGATTTTTTTTCGAGTATAAAATAATGTTCGCCATCGAACAAACCTGGAATAAAAAGACTGCCTTTCCAACGAAGCTCCTTCTGAGGATTGATTACTAAAAACATCGGATTCATGGTCATACTTGGTCCATCAGGCTGTTCCAATCTAACCTTCGATCTTTCTCCAACGCTTGGAATAGAAAAAAAATGCTTAATTGTAGGGCTCCAGATAGAGTAACTATTAAAATCAGCTAATACATTCCAAACTGATTCGATTGATGTATTAATAGTAATTGTCTGTTCGATATGTGCTTTCATATACCAAAACTAGTATATTCAAATAACCATACACTTGACTTTTATCAAGAATTAATTTTTGCTCTTATTCGGCTCAATGTTTCTGGAGACATACCCAGTACAGACGCAATGTATTGAAGCGGCACTCGGTTAAACAGCGCTTTATGCTGTTCAAAATATAAATGATAGCGTTCTTCTGCCGTATACGCTATAAAGTTATATATGCTATCTTCCAATTGTAAAAAACATTTGGCTATAAATCTTTTTTCCAACCGGTTCCAATCAAGGATCTGCTGTTCAAATAAAAGATAATCCTGTTTAGAAATGGAAAGTAACTTCGTATCCTCTAAGACCTGAATACTCCATCTGGCAGGCTCATCAAAAAGAAACGAAGATAAGTCAGTAACGAAGTACCCCTCCTGCCCTATCCATTGCGTAACCTCGCCTGAAGCATTTTCTTTAAACACGCGGACAATACCCGACTGAATAAAACTCAATCGATCACAGCGTTTACCGTGCTCTAAAAAATATGTTCCTTTTAAAAGATCCTCTTCGACAAAAGAAGATAATATGGCGGTCAGATTATTGGGGGAAACATCAAAAAGCTTCGCAATTTGATCTTGAAAAAATGTATTCATCTCCTAATACTGAAGATTTGAGAATTAAATTATAAAACGACAAGTTCTTCAACGATGACGTGACCAACATGCTCATTGACTCGTCCCAATATCTGCCTGCGCATTAAAACAAGTTCATTTTTAATTACAGCAGACTCGACCTTTACAAAGAGCTTTTTGTCTTTAATATAGATCTGTTTTGTCCGATTGGCAATAGCCTTACCTATCAACGTTGGCCATACTGCCAGAATAGAAGTTTCTTCAAATTTACGTTTCAATTTGTAAGCATCCAAAAGACGGTCAATCGCCTCTTTTATTGTGATATCATCACTCGAACGAATATATTCCAATCCGCCCTTATACTTCTTATTATACATAAACTTCACCTCCTGCTATGTCAAAGATACGCACTGGACTGGCAATCGCATCAAAAATTCGTTTAATTCTTTTTGCATCTGTATCTGTTAGAAAAATTTGACCAAATTCATCATCAGATACCATCTGCATCAGTTTGTGCGTACGTTTATCATCCAATTTGTCAAAAATATCATCCAAAAGCAATAGTGGTTTAAAGCCTTTCTTTTGTTGAAAAAAGGAATACTGCGCTAATTTTAGTGCAATTAAAAATGATTTTTGCTGACCCTGAGAACCAAATTTTTTCAAGGGCATACCTCCGTGGATGGTGAAAATTAAATCATCTTTATGTATACCCACTGTGGTTCTCTCCAGTGCCCGGTCGCGTTCCAGGTTCTTTTCCAAAATGTTCAAAAATGAATCTTCCATCAAAGGAGATTCATAGACAAGCTGGACAGTCTCTGCATTTTCAGTCAGGTATAAGTAATGCCGATCAAATTCCGGCTGAAATTCAGCCATAAAAGCAATACGTTTATTATAAATGACAGTACCAACTTCATCGAGTTGCATGTTTAGCACTTCAACAAGACCAAGATCCAATACCCCACTTTGTTTGGCCAGCTTTAATAGCATATTACGCTGGGCAATGATTTTATTGTAAATAATAAGCGTATCCAGATATTTATTATCTGTCTGCGAGATGACATTATCGATAAATTTACGGCGTTCTTCACTGCCATCAGTAATAATTAGGGTATCATTAGGAGAGATCATTACCAAAGGAAACTGACCGATATGATCAGCCAATCTAGGATAATCCTTTTTATTTTTCTTAAATTGTTTCTTTTGATTACGTTTGATGCTACAGGAAATAACATCTTGAAATTCGTTTTTTTCGAATGAACCCTGCAACATAAACCAGTCTTGGCCCTGTTTAATATGTTGCGAGTCGATGGGATTAAAATAGCTTTTACATAGGGAAAGATAATGTATAGCATCCAAAAGATTGGTTTTACCAACACCATTATCCCCCGCAAAAGCATTTACCTCCGGTAAGAATTCTAAAGAAGACTCTGAATAATTTTTAAAATTTAAAACTGAAAGCTGACGCAACCACATAGCACAAAGATACGCTATTTAGCGTAGCAACTCATCTATTTTATTTCTTCAAAATCCACAAATTCACCAGCATTGTCAGCCACTTTTCTTTTTGACTCTTGTTTAGGTGGAACATAATCTACCGATATACGACCATCTGTTTTTGGAGCTGATTGTGAACTGTTATTATTTTGACCAAATGTTTCATAATGGAACGAGCCACCACCATTGGTATAGGTAGAGCCACCTTGTTGCTGCGCTTTTTTCATAAGCTTTTCTGCAGCCTTACGCATTGCAAATGGTAATATTAATCGAATTAAGAATTTAACTAAATACCATACAGCGAATGCAATCAATAAAAATTTTAATAATCCTGCCATAACTTTATATTCGTTGTCATTTTAATCAAAAATAAAGAATCTCGTTCAAAACAGTTGTCTTAAAAATGTCAGTATATTCGATTTAACAATTTTTAAGGGTTTGTTTTGGACTTTGCTGTCTCAATTGCACGAAATAATTCCTCTTGACGTTGCGTACCAATTACGTACACCAGACCATCTTTATCTGTTAACCATACCGCATCTTTCCCACCTGCATAAAACTTAATCTTACCATTAATATGTAGATTATAAACAGGATTATTGAAGAAAAACTTACTAAATGGTTTTTTTTCCACCTTAACAATTGAACTCAATTCAATTTTAACTAAGCGCGTAGTCCATAAGCCACTCAACATCACCTTTCCTTCAAAAACTTCGATACGATACAGCAATAGATACATCATGACTACAGAGGTAATAATGATCGCTATTCCGACTAAAAAAAACAATTGACTGGAAAGTAATTGATCTATGTTGAGATAAACAGCTGTAAAACAAAACAAGGCCAGAACCAAACGTACACTTATCCAAACACGGTCCCGCCCCAAATATTGATTTTCAGTATATAGAAGTCCTTCTTTTATCATGTTATTTACAGCTTAAAATAAACACTTTATTTGTATTTCCACTTATTTTATATCGATTATCAAGTTGATAGTTTGCTACCCAGATGATATCGCCGTTACCGTTTATTAAAATTGGAACATTTCCCTTTTCAAAAACATTCACCTTATAATTATTAAAAAGATCACTCAATTTTTTACGTCCTGTCATTCCCAAAGGATAGAAATAATCACCCGTTTTCCAAGCTCTTAGCGTCAAAGGAAAAATCAGAAGATTAGCATCTATTTTTGCAATCTGCTTATCCCGAACAATAGAAACATCATGACTATAATCACAACAAAAACTATAATTTCTCCAAGATACAGATTTAGTTTCTGAAGTAATAATGGTTTCATCTTCCTGCTTATACTCTTTTTCACGAATAATCAAAAAATCGCGATCAAGTAACAGATCGTATCCCTCAGATTGAAACAATCGACCTGATTCCTTATCAAAACAAGATTGGAGATCGGTCAGCACACTTTTACTAAAACAGAATGGTGAAAATAATTCATACAACAGGGGAAGATCCGTTATATGCTTCCGAAGCTTTTCCTTTTCAATAATCCAAGCTTCTTGTTCCTTTATAAAAAGTTCATTACGAAGGGGTGTTATGAATTGTTGCAACAAAGCATAGCTTTCCTTGAAGTGAGCAATGTTCTGTTCAAAAATACGTTCAAAATCAGGTTGCATTTTTTTAAATTGCGGAATAATGTCGATACGTACTTTATTACGCGCATATTTCGTCGAAAAGTTGGATTGATCATCACGGTATGGAATCTGATATTCCTGGACATAATGTAATACTTCCTCTGCTTTAAGAAACAGTAATGGACGAATCAGGCGGTCGCGTTTTGCCTGAATGCCCTGTAGGCCTTGAAGGCCTGTTCCACGGGATAGATTTAACAGCACCGTTTCAATATGATCATTCAAATGCTGTGCAACAGCTATTTTATCAAAACTTAACGCTTCTCTTAATTCTTCAAACCAGGAGTACCGCAGTTCGCGTGCAGCCATCTGTATAGAAATGCCTCTTTCGGAAGCTATCTGCTCTGTATCGAAATGCCTCACATAAAAAGGGATACCATGCGCTTCAGCAAAATCCCGAACCAAGCACTCATCCAGATCAGATTCTGCACCACGTAATTTAAAATTACAATGAGCAATAGCTATCTGATAACCGGCCTTTGCCAATAAAAAAGTCAAAAGCATCGAATCGCGTCCACCGCTCACTGTCAACAAGATCTTATCATCAGCCTCAAAAAGGCTGTTATCTTTGATAAAAAATGTTAATCTTTCCAGCAAATTCATATATCAAAGATAATGTATATTTTTTGAGCATATATTTGTTTAAATGAAAAATTACCATTAATCAACAAGTTCAATTAAAATACATATTTTTGTCTCTGTGAAACAATACTTTTTGTCCTTTATATTTATGGCCCTGTGCCTCATGCTAGCATCAGCACAACAGCAAGATGAACTCCGTTTATTGTCGTCTTCTTACAGTGTTCTCAATTCAAAAACAGGCAATGCAATGTTTTACAGACCGGTTTATGAACATAAAGGATCTACCCTCTCTGCAGATAGCGGTTATTTACATAAAGACGACATAGGGCGCCAGTTCTTTGAAGCTTATAGCAATGTGATCATTACACAGCCTACCGGGACTCAAATATTCGCGGATAAACTTCACTACGATGCGGCTTCACAAAATGCAACGCTAACGCAAAACGTCCGTATGGTCAGTCGGTCTTCCATTCTTACGACCAATCATCTGCAGTATAACATGAGAAGTAGTGTTGGAAATTATTATGGTGGCGGCCGTATCACTAGTGGTACAGATACCATTACGAGTACCAATGCGACTTATTTCGAAAATACACAAGATGCCTTTTTCAATAAAAAAGTCGTGGTACGTACACCAAATGTCAAAATATACACGGATTCAATGAAGTATAATTCGCCTAGCAGTATGACTTACTTCTATACCCCTACTAATATCAAAGGGAATAAAGGGGAAAATCTATATACAGAAAAAGGAGATTATAATACCAATACCGGCGTAGCAAACTTCACAAAGAAAAATCTATATACCGAAGGCAGTAAAATGCTAAAAGGAGATACGTTGCATTATGACCGACGAACCGGAGAAGGAGAAGCGATCCGTAATGTTGTATTTGTCGATACGACCGATAAGTTTTATGCCTATGGGGACAAAGGATTATATCGACAGTCGGATGAATCCATCACGATGACCGACAAGCCCTTGATCATCTCTGTCGTCAAAAAAGATAGTACGCAAAGTGATTCAACAAATACTGGAAATACAAAAACCAATCCGTCCAACAAAAAAGAGGTAAAGAAGAAAGAAAAAGAAGATAAAAAGGTTAAAGAAGAAGTTGTCTCAAAAGATGATAACAAGGGAGAGAATAAACTAGTCAAATTAGATCCTGTAGTAGTACCTAAGGACTCTGTACAGATGGATTCTATATTTATGACTGCAGATACCCTGTTCTCAAAAATGATTCTCCGAAGCACCTACATACCCAAAAATTTCAAACTAAGCCGTGACGGTGGTGAGCTAGATGTAGAGGTAGATGAAGATTATGGAGACGATAATGATAGTACGGATACCGATTTTACAGCAGGTTTAGATTCTTTACAGCAGCAAGGTGATACGTTAGGAAAAAAGGAAATCAATAACGATGCACCTCAAAAGAAAATTAAAGACAAGCAAGCTGTTTTAAAAGAAAAAAACAAACAGGAGCCTAAAAAAGCAAGTCCAAATACTGAAAAAACAACAGCAAAACCTGTTGTAAAAGATTTAAATCGTTTTGAATTAGAGAAAAATAGTAAGGCTGACAGTATTTTGCGAAAAAATGCAGTCGTCCCAAAAGCAGATTATAGTGATCAAATCTTTAATAAAGCTCTTAAAGCTGCGAAAAACAATCATGAAAAACCTGCAGCTCCACCCGACACAGCAAAAACCCGTATTGTCAAAGCATACCATAATGTGCGCATGTTTAAATCCGATTTTCAAGCTGTAGCAGATTCTGTTTACTATGGTATGGCAGATTCTATGTTCAGGCTAATGGGAAAACCGATGATCTGGGCAGAGAAATCTCAAATATCCGGTGATACGATTTTTCTGCAATTTGTGAATCAGAAACTGGACAATACGTTAATTGTAGGTAATGCTTTTATGGTAAATGCAACTTTGGACTCCGCTAAATACAATCAGTTAAAAGGCCGTAAAATAACAGGATTCTTTGATAAAAACAGTTTAGAGCGGATGTTCGTTGATGGAAATGCCGAAAACATCATTTATGTCGTCAATGAAGAAACCAATGTAGCAACAGAATTATTCCATGATCGCAGCAGCCGCATTAAAATTTATATGGAAAACAATAAATTGAAAGAGTATGTTTCCATTAGAAAAGTTGATGGTAAAGTCTACCCAATTGCCCAGTTAACGCAAGAAAAAGAATTTCTACCGGGGTTTATTTGGAGGCCGGAAGATAGACCGAAGTCAAAAGAAGATTTACTCAATAGAAAACGATCTGTTGCAAAAGACGAGATTAAAGTTCCCGAGGCTGAAAACAAAGAGGGAAAACCTAAAGAGAAAACAATTAAGAATATAGAAAGCGAACCGGAGGAAAAGCCTCAAGAAGAAGTTAAAAAACAAACTACGCCTAAGCGGGAAATTCAGAAAATGGATAGTAAGGCTCAAGGAGAAAAATTGCAGGCCGTACAAGATAGCACTCTTATTAAAGCAGTTTCTCCAAATAAAGAACCGATCAAAAAGTAAGATTTAATTAAAAGATCATCAACAATGCGGCCTGTCAATAATACCGCATTGTTGATGATCTTCAAATAAGTTAATGTCTTTCGGAAACCAACAAGCGCTTAGCACTATCTGCAGCGATCACAAGACCTGCTGCCAACATAATAATATCTTTTATAACCAAACGCCCTGCTGCGGAAAGGTAGGGAAATCCATAGTGAGGTGTCGGAAAATCACCACCTAAATTTGGTACAAATGTTTCTGGCGTGGTAATCAAGAATGATAAAGTCACGAGGGACATCCCAAATGTCAAAACACCACTAAGCAATCCTATTTTCGGGAACCATATACCCAATAAAACAAAAAATCCAATTCCGACAATAACCGCTCCCAAGCCATAAGAAAATAGATATGTCCTGTTTTCATTATGCCAATCCACATTTTTTTGAACAGTTTTACCTTCAGGATTTTTATACTGCTGATACTCTGGTGCCTTCTTGCTGTAAAAAAAAGACATAACTGGACTATTGGCTACAAAAGGTACAATACCATCAGCTTCGTACTGAAATGCCTTTAAACCACCTATCCATGCCATCACAAGAAAGACCGCAAAACGTAAAATATTAATAAATTGATTTTGTAGTCCCGCTAGAAAAGAAATAAATCTGTACATAGTTGTCTATATTTGATATAGCTACAAATTTCCATTTAATAAATCAGCTATGGCATGGACAAATCGGTAAATTCAATAGATTATTTAGCCGCAATGGAGATCCCTACACGCTCTCGAAAACCTGAAGGAGAAATACCAACATTCTTCTTAAAATACCTGCTAAAGTAAAACTCATCTTCAAATTGAAGTTTTGCAGCTATTTCTTTGACAGATAAATATGTCAGATGCAACATTTTTTTTGCTTCAAGAACAACACGATCCTGGATGAATTGGGAAGGAGATTTTCCCAATTCTTTTTTAACCTTTTTGCTGAATGAATCTACTCCAAGAGCAAGTTCATCTGCATAAAATTGCACCGATCTCTCGAAAAGAAAAGCAGACTCCAATAGTTCTTGAAATTTTAGACTAACTGTCAATTCGTTCTGATAAACATCGGTATGAACAAGCTGAAGAGATTTTTCCTTACTACAAAGAGCCAAAACAAGTTGTAGATAAGATTTCAATACAGATTCAGAAAATGGACTTCCTCCATCTTTCTCCACTTCAATTTTATTAAAAATTGTTTTTATTTCAGTAAATAAAATCGGAGAAATAGTCACAAATGGTGTTAAGTAGATATTGTTAAATAATAAACCATTGCAAGCAACTTCCTTTTTATGATATTCAATGCAGTAAAAATCACCATGGAACTCCAATTTAATAATGAAAGCCGGTGTTGTCCCCTGCCACTTGAAATGTTGATAAGGGGATAAAAAAACCAAACTATAAGCCGCGCTGGAATAATTTGAAAAATCAACCGAAAATTTCGCCGAATTTTCGAACATAAAAATCTGATATAAAGCCGATTGAAAATCATCTTGAAGCGAAGATGTATGAAGATGCTGAATATCGATTAACATAGTTTTTCTTCTAAATTTTTAGCTCCATTATAATCTACTTTGAAAAAAATAAAATAGACTATTCTAGCGTTCGCTTGATTAAAGTAACATCGAATTACAGTTGGCTAAATTGAAAAGTAACACTCACTGCTATAATACTGCTCTTTGACCAGTTTTTATAAAAAACTTTTCTAATACCAGGACAGAAACCAGATCTTCTACCATCTGATTTTCAAACCGTTTCACAAACTGATGTGCATTCCTAATGATTTCTTCTGCCTTTTCCGGATTTTCGATATAATAATTTAATTTCACTTCTAAATCCGAATAATCATCTTGGATATGTATATAATGATAATCAGGGATCAATAACCCTTCCATAAACCAAGTTTCAAACTTTGGAATTGGCATTACGGCAATAGAATTTGATGACATCACCCATTTTAAATTGGTCGCCACATCATTTCCTTCTAAGGCCAGTATAAATTTATAATGTAGATGTTCTGTTATTGAAATCGCAGGTTTATACCAGCCTTTATGTTGATTCTTTTTAGAGACATCTCCTAAATCGCACAGAGGATGATCAAAATAGATCTGAAAAAAACGGCTTCTGTGCTCCTGTTGAACTGTAGCGCGTCCCAGCAACATATTTTTTTTATCTCGAAAAGCAATCTCATCTTTGATAAAATTAAAATGCCTGACTTTATCCATATTTAGCAATACTGAATTGCAGTTATTTCCTCCAATAGGTCTGCTTTTCACAATTGCAGGTGTTTTGGGAATATCAACAACATCACCTGGAATCATATCTATTCGAAGATCACCGTCAAAATATCGTAAATATTCTTTCAGATCAAAATAATAAACCGAACCTTTTTTAGGTCTCTTCATATCCTTTAAGTAGCAAGCACCCTCTCCCACTATTTGAATTTCATCTAGTTTATTGTAATAAGCCAGACGATCAATTATAGCATGGTCATAAGAAGAAAGATTATTAATCATTGCTACTCTTTTGGATCGAAACAAAGGCAAAAATGAATATTCTCGGAAACTAGCTTTCACATAATATCCAAACTTAAAATTCTTATTCTTAAAAAATATTCGTTTTATATTCATTTCTAATTACTCAAAAACGCGGCTAATTTCTGAACAGCGACTGCCCGGTGGCTGATACTATTTTTCTCGTCTGCAGTCATTTCCGCAAATGTTTTACTATAGCCATTTGGTATAAATATAGGGTCATAACCAAATCCATCCGCACCTTTACGTTCATCAATAATGTGGCCTTCAATACTACCTTCAAAAAAATGTTGCTGACCGTTTAGGTTAAGTGAAATCACTGTTTTAAATCGAGCGGTACGATTAGCGATACCTGCTAACTTCTCTAGAACCAAATTAATATTTTTTTCCATATCACGGCTACCAGAATAACGGGCCGAATACACACCTGGTTCACCATTTAATGCATCAATTTCCAACCCAGAATCATCTCCGAAACAATTTAATCCATATTTATTGACTAAATAATCTGTCTTCTGTTTTGCATTCTCATGAAAAGTAACACCTGTTTCAGGAATATCTTCATGGCAATCAATATCAGCCAAAGATTTAAGTAGGAATTTCTTTCCTACAATAGCCTGCACCTCTTCCAATTTATGTGCATTATTAGTCGCAAAAATAAGTTCAATCATCCGAATAAGATTTTATTCAAATGTATTAAATATAATAGAAAAAACAGCTAATTATCCGAGCTAAAGACTAGCTCTGTTGTTGAATTAATGACTTAAACTCAGTCCAAAAAGCTTTTTTCTTAACCATGTCTGCAAACATCTCTTCAAAACTGTATGTATTAAAGACTGTCGCAATACGACCGTGCATATAGGAGTTATGCGCAATCTCAGGCAACTTTAATGATAAAGGTTCAACGCCTAGAAGAATAATCTTTTTAGGAGTGAAAAATGACATGATTCGCTTAAAGTCATTTGGATTGTGTGCATTGGCCAAATTAACAACCGCAACATCAGCAACTGTTAGCTTAAGCGCCCCAATTGTCTTTACAAATGCCTCCTCTGCTTCCGGAGAAAAGTAAGGATAAGCGGGATATCTTAAGATAAACAGAATTCCTTTTGCTTTAGAGCCCTGATATATAAATTCCTCAACAGATTCCTGATGAGCAGTAACCTGTTGAGGATTTAAAGGTGAAGATACCGATTCAGACTGACCCGAAAAAGCTTCTACAGCATCGGCCGTCGCGAATATAGTCTCGGACATGAATGCCTGTAAAGCAATGGGGTCTGTAGTCAGTAAATTCGACATATTCTTATTATTTACCCAAAATATAAGAGAAAATCAAAGGAGCAACAATAGTTGCATCAGACTCAACTACGAATTTAGGTGTATCGATATCTAATTTACCCCAAGTGATTTTTTCATTTGGAACAGCACCAGAGTAAGAACCGTAAGATGTTGTTGAATCAGAGATCTGACAGAAGTAAGACCAGAAAGGAACATCTTCCCACTCTAAATCTTGGTACATCATCGGAACAACACAAATAGGGAAATCACCAGAGATACCACCACCGATTTGGAAGAAACCAACACCCTTACCAGAAGAGTTAGCACGGTACCACTCTGTTAAGTAAATCATATATTCGATACCAGATTTCACTGTATGAACATTTAATTTACCTTTGATTACATTAGAAGTAAAGATGTTACCTGTCGTTGAATCTTCCCATCCTGGACAAACGATAGGCAAGTTTTTCTCTGCAGCAGCAACAATCCAAGAGTTTTTAGGATCAATTTCGTAATATTGTTCCAACACTCCAGAATTAACCACCTGATATAAAAATTCGTGTGGTAAATAACGCTCACCTTTTGCTTCAGCTGCATGCCATACATCTTCCAAATGTTTCTGTAAACGACGGAATGCTTCCTCTTCAGGAATACAAGTATCTGTAACACGATTATAATGTTGATCTAATAATTCTCTTTCTTGCTCTGGAGTCAAGTCACGATAGTTAGGAACACGCTTGTAATGTGAGTGTGCTACTAAATTCATAACATCCTCCTCCAGGTTAGCACCTGTACATGAGATGATATGTACTTTATCTTGACGAATCATTTCAGCCAAAGAAATTCCCAATTCAGCAGTACTCATTGCACCACCTAAAGAAATTAACATTTTACCACCTTCTAATAGATGAGCCTCATAACCTTTAGCTGCATCCACCAATGCCGCAGCATTGAAGTGAAGGTAATTTTCCTCAATAAACTGAGAAATAGGACCTTTTTGTGTACTCATAATATTTTGTTACTTTTAATAAAATAATAAGTGTAGCAAAGGTACTGAATATTATTTATTTTAAGCTTGGAGGTCTGCCAAACAGCATGCTATTCAAGCATTTTTTAACAAATGTTAAAAAATATTTGCAATCTTAAATTACCCATCGCTCACAGGAATCCAAAAATTCCTGGTTAATATCAGCACCAATACCCGGAAGATCCGAAAGATGAATATGATATCCTTTATATTGAATACCACCGACAACAGGATCCTCTAGATGGCCGACCATACAAGTATCCAAATCATAAAACTTCACATTCGGCGCAGCATAAGCAAAATGAACTTTCGCGGCTAAAGCCAATCGACTTTCAAGCATCCCCCCTATCATACAGGGAATATTGAATTCAGCAGCTATTGCGGCAATTTTTAATGCCTCATGAATGCCTCCTGATTTTGAAAATTTAATATTAATATAGTCACAGGCATCTGCACGACACAAGCGTTCCGCATCATGATGGCTATAAACAGATTCATCTGCCATGATCAGAACCGTTGTTTCGGTACGAAGTTCAGGAAGCAAATGATCTAAATAAGTACGCATAGGCTGTTCACAAAACTGAATCTTAAAAGGTTCCAGTCCCTGCAAAGCCTCTACAGCACCTTCGTATGTCCATCCTTGATTTGCATCAATACGAATCGGCATATCAAAGCCGACCGCTTTACGGATTTCCCGAATCCTTGCGATATCCGTTTTAGGATCCTTGCCCAATTTCACTTTCAACATCACAGCCCCTGCACGGTACAACTCTTTTGCCTTAGCTGCCATTTCTTCCGGACTGGCGATACCTAACGTGATATCGGTTACGATCTCTCGTGGAATACCTTTTAAAAATTGATATAACGGAACTCCTGCATTTTTTGATGCAATATCATATAAAGCCATGTCAAATGCAGATTTTATTGTTGTATTGCCGGCTATATACATATTTAGCTCTGCGAGACGCTCCTCTATATTTAAAGGATCTTTACCTTTCCATAACTTCGCAAAGTCACGCGCTATCACTAAACAGGTGTCCTGGGTTTCCCCTACAATCATAGGAAAGGCAGAACATTCACCAACCCCAACGATTTCGGTATCCGTACGAATCCGAATAAAGGTGTTCTGTGCAAAATCCATAGTGCCTGTTGCAATGACAAAAGGCTCCATAGGAATGCTTAATCTATAAATTTCTATTTCAGTGATTTTCATGGTTTAAACTATTATGTATTTCCTACCTCACAGCGAAAATAACAAAAGCTAAGATAGATAAAGAATATCTAAAATATAGCGCAAAGCTTATCCGTTCCAGAATTAGTTATATGCTAAAATTTATTATTTTTTAAAGACCTGTCTCCGATCGACTTCTTATTGAGATCGGAATACAATGCGCAAAGGAAAGTCCGTGAAAGTCCATGGAAGTCCGTAAAAGTCCATACAAGTGCATACGTTATTTCGCCTTACTCCGACATTGCTAGGGTACTGGCAGGACAACTCTTCGAGTCTGGTTCGAGTACCCTTCGACTATTATTCGACAGGTATTCGGCAGGGTGGCGAACACCTACCGAATAAACCACGAACAACTGTGGGGCTTGTCTCCTATCTCTCCCCTAGCAAACTCGAACTTAAGTCAAACGGCAGTCATTCACAATTGAATAAAGTAAGAGTTGATTTCGCCCTTCGTTCGCAAAAGGTTCGAAAAGGATTCGGCTTGCTTATACCGATCCTATACCCATCCTATACCTCGCCTATACTGAAACAGTAGACAAACGGAAGACAAACAGAAGACAAACAGAAGACAAAAGGTAGAGCTTTACCGAAGACTGTCCGAACAAAGTGCGAATAAAGAGTGAAGCATACTCTAATCGAGTAAAAGGCAGATGATCTTGATAAACCTGCTTTAAAACTGCATCACCAATCATTAAGATGATACAAATCATTTTATTACAACACCTAACAAGCTCATTCAAAAAACAAATCACAAAGCTCTTCCAAAATACAATATCAGCAATAAAAGACTTTTTATTTACAAATAACATAAGCTTATTTAAAATAATTTATAAAATCTATAATATTTTAATGTTTTTATTCATATATTAGCAAAGTAATAATTGAATAGGAAGATGATTGAAAGTAACACAAATCAGCAAGGGCTATACGACCCTAGTTTTGAGCATGACGCCTGTGGGGTTGGTTTTGTAGCGCATATTAAAGGAATAAAATCACATGCACAGGTAAAAGATGCCTTGACCATGTTAGAAAATATGGAGCATCGTGGTGCTTGTGGCTGTGATCCAGAGAGTGGAGATGGCGCAGGTATTATGATCCAATTACCACATGAGTTTCTTTGGGAAGAATGTATTAACCTAGGTATACAACTTAAAGAACCAGGATATTATGGAGCAGGAATGGTTTTCCTACCCAAAGAACCTGAAATGAACAAAATTTGCAGAACAGTTATACAAGAAGCGGCTACTGAAAGGGATATGAAATTCCTTGGATTTCGGGATGTACCAGTAAGTAGAGCAGGTATAGGCCCGACAGCATTAAGCGCTGAACCCGAAATAGTTCAATTCTTTATCGACAGACCCGAGACCGTACATAACACTGAAGAATTTGAACGCAAATTATTTGTCCTCAGACGTTTGATTATCCAAAAAATCAAACAATATCAAGAATATCCACTACCGCTTTACTTCGCTTCCCTATCTTGCAAAACAATTATTTATAAAGGTCAGTTGACAACTTACCAAGTTGGCACTTATTTTAAAGACCTTCGCGATCCAAGAGTTGTTTCTGCATTTGGATTAGTACACTCTCGCTTTTCAACCAATACTTTCCCTTCCTGGTCTTTAGCACAGCCTTTCCGTATGTTAGCGCATAATGGTGAGATCAACACATTAACAGGAAATCTGAACTGGTTTTACGCAGGCATGCGTGCGCTTTCGTCTCCTTATTTTACAGAAGAAGAGATGGAGATCTTATTACCTGTTGTAGACCGTGGTCAATCTGATTCCGCATGTTTAGACAATGTTGCAGAACTTTTATTACACAGTGGCCGCAGCCTTTCCCATGTGATGCTGATGCTGGTCCCTGAGGCTTGGGATGGCAATACACAAATGGATCCATTAAAACGAGCATTTTATGAGTACCACGCCACATTAATGGAGCCTTGGGATGGTCCAGCTGCTCTTTGTTTTACTGATGGCAAGTCCATTGGTGCAACCCTAGATCGAAACGGATTGCGTCCTTTACGCTATGCCATTACTTCAGATCATCGAGTCATCGTTGCTTCAGAGGCAGGCGCACTCCCTATTGATGAATCAACGATCATCAAAAAAGGAAGACAACAAGCTGGTAAAATTTTCTTGGTCGATATGGAACAGGGTAAAATTTTATCTGACGAAGAGGTAAAAGGCGACTTAATACGTCAACAGCCTTATGGCGATTGGTTAGACAGTTATAAAATAAAATTAACAGAATTGGCTGAGCCTCGTGTTACTTATACCTATCTGTCTAAAGAGTCGGTATTTAAGTATCAGCAGACTTTCGGATATTCGAGAGAAGACTTAGAAACAATTCTAACACCAATGGCACTGACCGGGTATGAGCCAACAGGTTCCATGGGATCTGATGTACCATTAGCTATACTTTCCGATCAACCGCAACATTTATCCAGTTACTTCAAGCAGTTTTTTGCTCAAGTGACAAACCCTCCAATTGATCCAATAAGAGAGCGTTTGGTCATGAGTCTAGCAACATTCATTGGAAATGCAGGTAACATACTCATTGAAGATAAAAAATTCTGTCACTGCGTTACGCTCGAACATCCGATATTGACCTCGAAAGAATTAGAAAAGCTACGGTCAATTGACACGGGTGTATTTCAGGCAAAAACTTTACAATCTTATTTCCGAGCAGATGGTCAAAATGGTTCTCTGGAAGCTGGATTAGAACGCCTTTGCCGTTATGCAGATGATGCTGTACGTGATGGCTTCGAAGTATTGATACTTTCAGACCGTGCCATTGATTCACAACATGCTCCTATCCCGTCCATATTAGCAGTATCTGCAGTACATCACCATTTAATCAAAACAGGAAACCGTGGTGCTGTCGGTCTTGTTGTAGAAGCTGGAGATGCTTGGGAAGTCCATCATTTCGCATGTTTACTTGCATTTGGTGCCACTGCAATCAATCCTTACATGGCGCTTGCGAGTATTCGTACGATGAAAGAACAAAGTAAAATCGAAACCGAATTAACATGGCCTGAACTTTCCAAAAACTACGTAAAGGCAGTAAATGCAGGATTATTAAAGATATTTTCAAAAATGGGAATATCGACCCTGCAGTCGTATCATGGTGCACAAATCTTTGAAGTATTAGGTTTAGATAAAACTGTTGTAGACAAATATTTTTGCGGTGCTGTATCCCGTATCGGGGGTTTAAACTTGGACGATATTGCACAGGAAGTACTGACAAAACACTGGGTGAATTTCAAAGAAAGCCGTACTCCACAAACATTGCTTCCTGAAGGTGGTCTTTACCAATGGAAACGAAGAGGTGAAGGACATCTTTGGAACCCTGATACTGTACATCTTCTTCAACAGGCTTGTCGCAATGACGACTATGCTACTTATAAAAGATATGCAGAAAAAATAAACAACCAAAAAGAACAGATGTTCACCCTGCGTGGTTTATTAGATTTTGCTAAACATAGAACAGCAATTCCTTTAGAGGAAGTAGAACCAGCTAGTGATATTTTAAAACGCTTTGCCACAGGTGCGATGTCATTTGGTTCTATTTCACATGAAGCACACAGCACACTGGCAATTGCGATGAACCGCATCGGTGCAAAATCAAATACTGGAGAAGGTGGTGAAGATGAGCTCCGTTATCAGACTCTTCCTAATGGTGATTCGATGCGTTCTGCAATCAAACAAGTAGCATCCGCAAGGTTTGGCGTTACATCCAACTATCTGACACAGGCAGACGAAATACAGATCAAGATGGCTCAAGGCGCTAAACCTGGAGAGGGCGGTCAGCTTCCTGGACCTAAGGTTAATGAATGGATTGCCAAAACAAGACATTCAACGCCAGGTGTAGGGTTAATTTCCCCACCGCCACATCATGACATCTATTCGATTGAAGATTTAGCACAATTAATCTTTGATTTAAAAAATGCAAACCGTGCTGCACGTATCAATGTCAAACTCGTTTCAAAAGCGGGTGTTGGAACTATTGCTGCAGGTGTTGCAAAAGCACATGCCGACGTTATTCTGATAGCAGGATTTGACGGAGGAACAGGAGCTTCTCCGATCAGTTCGACAAAGCACGCAGGTTTACCTTGGGAATTGGGATTAGCAGAAGCACACCAAACTTTGGTGAAAAACAAACTTAGAAGCCGTATCGTACTACAAGCAGATGGACAGGTAAAAACTGGACGTGACATCGTTGTAGCAACCTTATTAGGTGCAGAAGAATGGGGCGTATCAACTGCTGCCCTTATTGCTGGTGGCTGTATCATGATGCGTAAGTGTCACTTGAATACTTGTCCAGTAGGTGTAGCCACACAAGATCCAGAATTAAGAAAATTATTCACCGGTAAACCTGAGGACATTGTTAACCTATTCCGCTTCATGGCCGAAGAAATCAGAGAGACCATGGCAGAATTGGGTTTCCGTACCATCAATGAAATGGTAGGAAAAGCACAGTTCCTTAAAAAACGTGAGAACATAGATCATTGGAAAGCTTCCAAAATTGATTTCTCAGGCATATTATATGTTGAGCCCAACGATCCTAATCAGTCTCTTTACAATACTGAAGAACAAGATCACGGCATGGGTATGATCTTAGACTGGGGATTATTGAAACAAGCGAAACATGCCTTAGAAAGCAAAACTCCAGTTTTTGGAACTTTCACGGTTAAAAATACGGATCGTACCATCGGTACGCTATTGTCGAATGAGATTTCTAAACTATACGGATCCGAAGGCTTACCTGATAATACCATCAATTACAAATTTGAAGGTTCTGCGGGACAGAGTTTTGGTGCATTCTCAACAAAAGGACTATCATTTGAGTTAGAAGGTGAAGCAAATGATTATGTTGGTAAAGGATTATCTGGTGCACAATTAGCGATCTATCCGAAAGCAGAAAGTAAATTGATACCGCATGAAAATATCATCATCGGTAATGTTGCTCTATTTGGTGCTACATCGGGACATCTCTTTATTAATGGACAAGCCGGCGAACGTTTTGCTGTTCGTAATTCAGGTGCTACGGCAGTAGTAGAAGGTCTTGGCGACCATGGTTGTGAATACATGACCGGGGGACGTGCACTTATCTTAGGAGCTACTGGAAGAAATTTCGGCGCTGGTATGAGCGGAGGTATCGCCTGGATCTATGATAAACAAGGAACATTTAGAGACAATTGCAATACTGAAATGGTAGATCTTGATCCATTGGAACAAGAAGATGAAACAGCAATTATTGCATTGCTAAAAAGACATATTTTACTCACAAACAGCAAAATTGCACAACATATCCTCGAAAACTGGACTGCTGAGAAAAACAGCTTTATCAAAGTATTTCCAAAAGAATACAAACAGGTATTACGTACAAAATTAGTTGAAGCATAATCAGGAGGAAAAATCATGGGAAAAATAACAGGATTTAAAGAATACGATCGTGAGCTTCCGCAAAAAGAACCGGTAGCTTACAGAATACAGAATTTTCAGGAATTCAATAAGGGTTACACAGATAGTCAACTGAATACACAGGCCGCACGTTGTATGGACTGCGGTATACCATTTTGTCACTCAGGATGTCCTTTGGGCAATGTAATACCTGAGTTTAATGATGCCGTTTACGATGGAAAATGGGAAGATGCATACAACATATTGACCTCAACAAATAACTTTCCCGAATTTACAGGAAGAATTTGTCCGGCTCCATGTGAATCGGCATGTGTATTGGGTATACACAGTTCTCCAATTACCATTGAAGAAATTGAAAAACATATTATTGAAATTGCTTTCAATAAAGGTTATGTAAAACCTAACAAAAGCTATATTAAAACAGATAAAAGAGTTGCTATTGTTGGATCAGGACCTGCGGGATTAGCTGCAGCCGCACAATTAAATAAAGCTGGTCATGACGTTGTCGTTTTTGAACGTGATGATCAATTGGGAGGCTTACTCCGTTATGGTATTCCGGATTTTAAATTAGACAAGAAAATTATTGACCGCCGGATTTCGGTGATGCAGGAATCAGGTATTAAATTTAACGTAAACGCTGAGGTTGGCAAAAACATCTCCACCCATGAGTTACTTTCTTTTGATGCTGTTATTTTAGCAACAGGCTCAACTGTTCCTTGGCATTTGGATATTCCTGGAAAAGAATTAAAGGGTGTCCATTTCGCGATGGATTTTCTGAAACAGCAGAATAAAAAAGTGAGTGGTATTGAATACACGGAAGAGCACATCATCGCCCAAGGAAAACATGTAGTCGTAGTCGGTGACGGTGATACTGGATCGGATTGTATCGGCACTTCCAATCGACAACTGGCACAGAGCATTACCCAGATCGCACGTAAACCCATCCCTGCAAAGGAACGATTAAAGAATAATCCATGGCCATCAGATAAAATCACTTTCAACACTTCATCATCACAAGAAGAAGGTTGTGACCGACTTTGGGCGACCGAAACAAAAGCCTTCATCAGTGATGACCATGGAAATGTCAAAGCTGTTCAGATCATAGAGGTCGAATACGAAGTAGATGATTTCGGTAGAAGAACAAAATTAGGTCAATCAGAGCCTAAAGAAATTCCAGCAGATCTTGTTCTTTTAGCTGTCGGTTATCAACATACAGAGCAACAATTGCCAGAAAAACTGGGTGTTCAAGTCGATAGCCGAGGAAATATAGTAGCGACAGATAAAGCTTACCAGACTTCGGTAGATAAGATCTTTACAGCTGGAGATTGTAGGAAAGGACAATCATTAGTTGTATGGGCGATATCAGAAGGCCGTGAGTGTGCTAGAAAAGTAGACGAATTCCTAATGGGGCATTCGGAGCTTGAAAGCAAAGAAGCTATTCATCAATATGCTTAATACCAATCCTAAATAGAAAAGAATGAGCCCCGTAAATATATTTACGGGGTTTATTCTTTTATAGCACTTCCTGTCACTGACTCATCCGGTTATTTCATCTCAAAAATGAGTAGCATATGGACCCTCGCTGATCTCAAAAAGCTTTTATTCATTTTAACCGGGACTAAGATTTTCAACCTACATGAAGTTTTTTAATCCTGCGGTTAATTATGGAATTCGTTACTAAGATGCATCATCTTAAATGAACACAGCAAGCTAATTCAAAAAATATGAATAAGATCCTCATAATAGTATTGATTTTATGTCTCCTACTTCAGGGAGAGAATATTAAATCACAGAATAATCCAAATAGACCTATTCCCAGCTTAAAAATATCGAATGATCCAAAAGATCAGGCAAAAGTTAATCTACAGGAGCTCGATATTCAAGTTAATATTTTTGGTAACATCGCGAAAACAACGATGACAATGATCTTCCGTAATAATGAAAACAGAGACTTGGAGGGCATACTGACATTCCCCATGCCTGAAGGTGTTTCGGTAACAGGATACGCCCTTGATATTAATGGAAAACTACGTCAAGCTGTTGCAGTTGATAAGAGCAAAGGGATTGAAGTCTTCGAAAGTATTGAATCTCGTCGTGTAGATCCTGGATTATTAGAGCGTGTAGAAGGGAATAATTTTAAGACTAGAATATATCCTATACCTGCACAAGGTCAACGAACCATTAGCATAACTTATGAAGAGAATTTACAATTCCATGCTTCGACTGGTTTTCAATACCATTTACCTTTAGCCTATAAACAAGCGATCGAGCGGTTTAAACTTCAGGTAAATATCTACCAAACAGACCAGGTACCGACATTGATCAGCAAACCAGATGGATCACTCATATTTTCAGAAAAAAATCATATTTATCAAGCGGCTATAGCTAAAAACAATTTTATACCTGAGAAATCATTAGTAATTGGACTACCTAAGCGACCAAATGAGAACAAAATTTTGACACAGGCTAATCAAGATCAATCTTTCTATTTCCTTAGCAATATATTTATCGATGCTCCTTCGAAAGCAAAAACCTGGACTAACAAAATTGGGATCATTTGGGACAATTCTTTAAGCGCTAAAGATAAAGACATTCAAAAAGAATTAGCACTTCTGGATCTCATCATACAACAAAAAAAGAATTTAACTGTAGAACTGGGCTTACTGAATATCAGCTATGTAAAAGCGGGAACATTTCACATAGAAAAGGGAAATTGGACTGCTCTAAAAAATTATCTCTTGCATTTAACTTATGATGGCGGAACAGATTATTCAAAATTAAATGATCAAGTGCTGCAAGCGGAGGAATATCTTTTCTTTACCGAAGGATTATCCACATTTGGGTCAAATCAAGTAACCATCAACAAACCAATATATTGTATCACTTCCTCTGCCATTGCAGATTACAGCACCCTCCAGGCGATTAGCAAAAAAACTGGTGCAAAAACGCTCAATCTATTGAACACATCACCTATCGACGGTATCAAAAAATTAAGTTCAGAAAATTTAAAATTTTTAGGGATTAAAGAACATGCTGATTTCTCAGAAATATATCCAGCGATCCATACAGAAGTACAGGATCATATCGCGATTACAGGTCTCGGAAAAAACAACAATTTAAAACAGATTACCTTACTCTTTGGCTACGGGAATCGTGCAACTCAAGAAGTCAAAATTGACATCAATTATCAAGAAAATGAGTTGGATATTCATAAAATCTGGGCTCAGAAAAAGATTGCAACATTAGATGTTGATTACACGGAAAATAAAGAACGTATTGAAGAACTTGGTAAGCAATTTGGTATTGTTACCCGTAACACAAGTTTAATTGTATTGGAAACCGTGGAAGATTATGTACGATATGCCATCCTGCCTCCAACAGAATTGCTTCCAGCTTATCATAAATTGATTAAAGAACAAAGCGTTCTTCGGGAGGAACGTATGCATGATTTATTGGCACAGGCTGAAACCGCTGTCCAAGAATTAAAAAAATGGTGGCAGACCGACTTCAAAGCAAAGAAAACCTATCCACAGCCTAACAGGATCGTAGAAGAGTCATTTGTAGAGCCCGAAGTTCATCCAATTAATAATACACAAGCTGCAACATCAAAAATGGTATCATCAGAAAGCAGACAGATGGTTTTAGCAGATGATCGATCTTCAAATTTGGAGGAAATAGTGATAAGCACTTTAGAAGACCCAGTTTCTGATCAACAGCATTATTCCGGCACTGATGTGAGTGACAGAACAACTGCTGGTGCAAAAATCACCATTCCTGACATTAAAAATGACAATATGTATCTGCAGGTCTTAGAAAAATCAGCGAATCCCTATCAAACATATCTCGAACTTCGCCAAGCATATTTGGGTACTCCGAGCTTCTATTTTGACGTTGCTAATTTTTTCTATCGAAAAGGCACAAAAGATAAAGCATTATTAGTGTTGAGCTCACTTGCAGATCTTCAAATTGAAAATGCAGATTTATTTAAGACAATAGCTTACACACTTAAACAATGGGAACAATATCAATATGAACTTTACATCAATAAGAAAATCTTAGACTGGCGTCCTATGGACCCGCAAAGCCACCGCGATTATGCTTTAGCATTATTAGATAATAAACAATATCAAAAAGCTTTTGATCAATTATATAGTATCCTAACGCAAAGTTATTCCCCTGAAGCAGCCCATCGCGACGATGGTATAGAAGAAATTATTGTGATGGAGTTAAATAATTTATTAAAATTAAACCAGACTCATGTCAATAGCAATAACATCAGCAAACAACTCATTGCAGATCTTCCTGTTGATATTCGTGTGGTGATCAATTGGAATTCAAACAATACAGATATAGATCTTTGGGTCACAGATCCACATGGAGAAAAATGCTTTTACAGCAATAATAGCACTGCAATGGGAGGACGTTTAAGTAATGATTTTACCGGAGGATATGGCCCTGAACAATTTCTATTAAAAAGAGCAGTCAAAGGAAAATATAAAGTCGAAGTAGATTTTTATAATGATAATTCGCTAACGCTAGCAGGTCCAACAGCAGTTATGGCAGAAATATTCACCTATTATAGCTCCGGAAAACAAGAACGTAAAATCATCACCCTGTACTTAGATAAAACCAAAGAGCAGCACGTGACCATCGGAACATTTGATTTTTAATCCAGTGTTAAATCAAAAAAAAGCGTGCTTAAAATCAGTTTTAAGCACGCTTTTTTTATCAGGATACGCAATATATCCATTAAATTCCGTTCTGCAACAAGAGCAGATATATAAAGCTAAAATAGATAATTAATAGATTTTTCTAATAACCAAATCCTGCTTCCGTTTCTCGATTTTTGTTTTTAAGTAAGGATAAAAGAAGACTGCACCTAAAACAATGGCAGCACCACCATAAAAACCTAAACTCATCGTCTCTTTTTGACCGAAGATCAGCATGGCCAATAAAATGCCATAAACAGGTTCCAGATTTGTCGTTAAAGCAACTGTAAAAGCACTCAATTCTTTCATTACAGCAACACCTAACACATACGCAACGGCAGTACACAATACCCCTAAGATCAATAGATAAATTAAATCCGATTGATTGAGAACCATATTTTCATTAAAATCTCCACTGAATAACATAAAAACTGACACCCAGAAAAAAGCACCCAGCATTTCATAAAATGTGATCAAGGTAGCGCTTGATTTTTTAACCATTCTGGCATTTGCAATCGAGAAAATACTTGCACAGAATGCACATGCTAAGCCCGCAAGAATACCTTCAATATAATTGGATTCAAATTGAAATATCATATAGATACCCATTATTATCACTACACCAACTAACATATCCATTAGGGCGATCTTTTTCTTATTGATCAGGGGTTCTAAAATAGAAGTATACAATGTCAAAGAAGATAATGTTACCAAAGCTACTGATACTGTAGATACCTTAATTGCATAAAAAAAGAGTACCCAGTGAAGCCCTACGACACCCCCGACCATTATGAAAGAGATAAAATCCTTTCTTTTTACCAGAATCTGCTGCTTGCTAACGGCAAGATAAATCCATAGAGAAATCGCCGCAATCAAAACCCGATACCAAACAAGATGTATAGCAGATATCGAAATCAAATTACCCAAAATTCCTGTAAAACCCCATATCAGGATTGTTAAATGCAGAATAAGAACATTCTGATTAATTTTAATTTTTGACATTGTCGGTTTGTTTATTTTGGCGCCTTTATAGCCAAATAGATTGCAATAATTAAAAATGTAATATTGGGAATTAACACTGCAATCAAAGGAGGGAGCCCTCCTTTTAATGAGAACATGGTGGCAAATTGAATGAACACGATGTAGGTAAAGCTCAATCCGATACCGATACCCAAACTAAGACCAATACCTCCTCTGACCTTCTTAGAGGATAAGGCAACGCCCATCAAAGTAAGCACAAATGCCGAAAAAGGATAGACATAACGTTTATATTTCTCCAATTTAAGATCTGTCATCATCCCTGTACCCCTAATTTCCTCTTTATGGATACGCTCATCCAGCTCTTTCGTATCCATGGCTGTAAAAATATTATCATACAGTTCAAAATCACTCGGCTTCATATCCAAAGTGGTATCTTTTACGGTACCCTTGTCCATTCGTTCATGAAGACCATTAATAATCCGGTTTGTATAATCGTGAATTTTCCACTTAGTCGTTACAGAATCCCATGTAATACGCTCAGCGATCATTTTTTCCAATAAGGTATCACCCTTAAATTTTTCCAGTACAAACTTATATCCAATCTTGGAGTTGTTATCAAAGTTGTCTATGTATACATAACTGTTTTTATCAATCTGCATATGCGTGGACACTTTCGTATTATCTTTCAAAGGTTTTACATACACATTTTCAAAACCGATCTTCATTTTATTCGTTTTCGGAATAATATAAAGGTTAAAGACAAAAGAAACTGCAAATATAAGCGTTGCAGAAAAAATATAGGGTCTTAAAAGCCGGTTAAAACTATAGCCGGCACTTAATATGGGTACGATCTCTGTTTGATCGGCCATCTTCGAAGTAAAGAAGATAACAGCGATAAAATTGATCAGAGGACAAAGGAAATTTAAATAAAACGGGATAAATCCTGCGTAATATTCAAATATAATTTTGTCCATAGGAGCATTATATTTCAAGAAATCATCCAATCGCTCAGAAATATCAAAAATGACCATGACGACTGTAAAAATAGCCATCGTGAACACAAATGTGCTCAAGTACTTTTTAATAATGTAACGATCGATAATAGAAAACATAATACTACTAAGATGCAAAAAAATTACAAACGTTGACCTAATACTTTGACCATTTTATTTTTCCAATCGTAGAATGTACCATCTACAATTTTCTCACGTGCCTCATTTACCAGCCATAAATAGAAGTGTAAGTTATGTAAAGAAGCAATCTGTGCACCTAAAAGTTCTTGCGAACGGATTAAATGGCGTAAATATGCTTTTGTATATACTTGATCTGAGTAAAGATCACTATCTGGATCAATTGGAGAAAAATCGTCTTTCCATTTTTCATTCTTGATATTGATCGTTCCGTGACGTGTAAAAATCATACCGTTACGTGCATTACGCGTTGGCATAACACAGTCAAACATATCTATACCCAAAGCGATGTTTTCTAGTAGATTGATTGGCGTACCTACACCCATCAAGTAACGAGGTTTATCTTCTGGAAGAATATTACACACAACTTCCGTCATCGCATACATTTCCTCAGCAGGCTCTCCTACGGATAAACCACCAATTGCATTTCCTTCACGATTGAAAGACGCAATTTTCTCGGCAGATCTTTCACGTAAGTCTTTATATACTGATCCTTGAACAATGGGGAACAATGTCTGGTCATATCCATATAATGGTTCTGTACTGTCAAAACGATCACAACATCTTTTCAACCAACGGTGAGTCATTTCAATCGAACGACGGGCATACCCATAGTCACATGGATAAGGAGTACACTCATCAAAAGCCATGATAATATCCGCACCGATTACTCGTTGTGTATCCATCACATTTTCAGGAGTAAATAAATGCTTTGAACCATCAATATGTGACCGGAACGTCACACCTTCTTCTCGTATCTTACGATTGTCTGACAATGAATAAACTTGGTAACCTCCAGAATCTGTTAAAATTGGACGGTCCCAACCGTTAAATTTGTGAAGACCACCTGCCTTATTCAAAACATCCAGTCCTGGTCGTAGATATAAATGATAGGTATTTCCCAAAATAATTTGAGCTTTAATATCATTTCTCAATTCGTGCTGATGCACACCTTTGACCGTACCAGCTGTTCCAACCGGCATAAAAATGGGAGTTTGAATTTTTCCGTGAGCTGTCTCAACAACACCTGCACGCGCTTTAGAAAATTTATCTTGTACTTGAAGAGTGAATTTCATTAATCTTTTATTTTTTGGGGATTCTAATTTGATGATTTTTACTGTTTCAGAAGCAAATTCCCCAACATGCTTTTTTTAAAATCTTTGCAAAAATACTATAAAAAGCAATGCAAAGATTGACCTTTTACAAGATTTTAACATTTACAGCACAAAAAACATTATTAAAGCAAATATCCCTGGAACATACTATCTTTGCAACCTATGAACATCGTACAGCAATACGCCTTCTATTACCCTTATATCGCCTTTGGCATCATCGGTTTATTACTGCTCATCCAGTTGTACTATATTATAATTGTATACGGAAACCTGAGTCGTCATAAAGTGCATTCTTATCAGGAACATGATCAATTTGATCCTATTTCTGTCATCATCTGTGCACATAATGAACAAAAAAATCTAAAGCAGTTTTTAGCATCAATTTTAGAGCAGGATTATCCCCAATTTGAAGTGATTGTTGTTAATGATTACTCTACTGACGAGACAAAATGGATTTTAAAGGAATATCAATCTCAATATGATAACTTAAGAATTGTCGATATTAAGGAACATATACGGCTTAAGCATGGAAAAAAATTCGCCGTTACCCTAGGAATTAAATCTGCTATTTACGAAAAACTGGTTTTCACAGATGCTGATTGCAATCCAAATTCAAGCAATTGGTTAAAAGAAATAGCTGGAGCACTTAACCAACCGGATACAGAGATTGTCATCGGGTACTCCCCTTATTTTAAATATAAAGGTTTTCTCAATAAACTTATCCGGTTCGAGACAACGCATACAGCAATGAGTTACTTATCGTATGCGATAAAAAAAGATGCTTACATGGCTGTAGGCAGAAACATGGCCTACACAAAAACGTTATTTTTCAGTAAAAAGGGATTTGCATCACACATGCACATTAAATCTGGTGATGACGATCTTTTTGTAAATGAAAACGCTACGAAGAAAAATGTAGCCATATCCATTCATGAGGATGCTATCGTTTACTCAGAACCTAAAACAACCTGGAAAAGCTATTACAAACAAAAAGCACGGCATTCGGGCGCTTCGGTTATCTACAAAAAAAGACATCAGCGTATGTTGGGTATGCAATTGATCACTTCATTTTTATTCTACTTTACGATTATCCTGACTGCGATTATTTTCCCTAATTACTGGTACGTACCTGTAGCTGCATATCTAATTCGCCTACTTGCACAGCTCATTGTTTTTAGGGCAATATATAAGAAATTAGCAGTTTCTGACCTCATTTGGTGGTTACCATTATTAGACATCATCTACTATTTCTATATTTGCATCAACGGACTATTCAACCGTAAAAAGAAATCACTTAGCTGGAAATAATATTCATATTTTAAAACGTTCACTTTGAATCCTACAGTAGACATCATATATCAGTATTTTCCAAACTTAACAGAAGTTCAGAAAACACAATTTGCACAACTTGCAGAACTTTATCCGTTTTGGAACAATCAGATCAATGTTATTTCACGCAAAGACGTTGAAAGCCTTTATCTGCATCATGTATTACATTCTTTAGGTATTGCAAAATACGTCATGACATTTGCTCCGGGCACTCGTATTTTAGACGTTGGCACAGGCGGAGGATTCCCAGGAATACCATTGGCTATTTTATTTCCTGAAGTAAAATTTCATTTAGTAGATTCGATCGGAAAAAAAATTAAAGTTGTTCGCGAAGTTGCGTCTGCTTTAGGACTTGAGAATGTTGAAGCAGATCACATCCGTGCAGAACAATTGGACGACAAATATGATTTTGTTGTATCACGTGCTGTAACACGATTAGCAGATTTTGCTCCTTGGATCCGCAATAAATTCCTTAAACAGGATAAAAATGGAATTCCTAACGGTATCTTATATCTAAAAGGTGGTGATCTTAAAGAAGAAATTAAAGAGTCACGACTGAAAGCTGAGCTGCACCCACTTTCCGATTATTTTAAAGAAGATTTCTTCGAAACGAAATATGTCGTTTATGTTCCGATGTAATTTAGGGATTTAAGATTTCTAATTTAGGGAGACTCAGACGTTGATGAATGATTTCGACAGAATCTAGGTAGTTTTTTAAACTGTGCTGCACATAAGCAATCTGATCGTAATGGTCTGCCTTGCGCAACCATTTGGAGGAAGGTTCATAATAAGAACGAAATTTAACCAAAGAGTCTCCCGTTAAAGGCGTGTAGGCTTCAGTTAGCGCAGTCCATTGTGCTAAGACTTTGTCTTGCTCGAACTCCCGCTCGAATAGTCTTTGAAGTCTCCGAGAAGCACGACCCTTCTTACTCAAAAGATTATACAACTTATTGAGATTAACGGCAAGACCGCCCTGATATGGCAAGGTCACCATATTTTTGGTATCTCCCCAAAAGTATATGGACTTATATGTAACCTGCTTTTCGGCCATTTTCTCTTCCGCCGTTAATTTTTCCCCAACTATTAGCGCAGTATCCAGTATGTTGGTATCCTGATTAATTATTTTTTTATTCCGAAGAGTGGTATCTTGATAGGAAAAAACAAAACGTGCAGATGAAGATTTGGCCCGGCTAAAAAATAAAAGCAGACAGATAGACAGCAAAAAAAATAAGCGACCTGAATTCATTTCTTTATAATTAGTTATTTAAAAATAACAACAAAAGAAATACGAACGACGATTTTAACTTTGTTTAACTGTCTATCTATCTTGAATTATTAACCCAATTCTTCTATAATTTTTTTGCCAATCGCATTAATCTCTTCGTCCATACCAAACATTGGTAAACCAGTCTCGGGATTGGTTTTCAACCACAGATTCTCTGTATCTTTAATAATCTGTACATATTCTACCCCTTCTTTAAAAATCACATAAGTATCTTCCTCTTCTGGGAATACCGAGTAAACAATATCTTCAATTTCTATATCAAACGGTTCTTTCATTTCCATAGTCATATATTTTTATTTCAAACAAAGATACAAGCTATCTCATAATTCTCTAAAATATGAAAGTAAAATTCTTTTCTAATCATTTTTGATACCAAAAGTAAAACTGTTTAAGCCTGAATTTCAGTAAAATATTATTATCTTTAAATAACCGAATATGAACTTTTACCATCAAATAGCACTTACCAAAATTAAGGGGGTAGGACCTAAAACTGCGCGAGCTTTGCTTACGCACTGCGGTTCTGTGCAAGAAATCTTAGAGACAAATGCCAGCACTTTAGCAAAAATTCCAGGAGTAAACAGTCGAACAGCTAATGAAATCGCGTCGAAAAACTATCAGGAAGCAACCGAAAAAGAAATGGCATTTGTTGAAAAACACCAGATAAAAGTTTTATGGATAGATAATTCGGATTATCCTCAGAAATTGAAAAATTGTGAGGATGCACCACTGGTTTTATATTACAAAGGGAATGCCGACCTCAATAAAGAACGTATGGTCAGCATTGTCGGAACGAGAAATGCCACCAGCTATGGTCGCAAAATTTGCGATACGCTCATTGAACAGATGCAGCCTCTTGATACCACAATTGTAAGTGGACTGGCCTATGGCATCGATATCATGGCTCACAAAAATGCTTTACTTCATCGGATACCAACAGTGGGTGTATTAGGACATGGACTAGACCGGATTTATCCGGCGACTCATAGAGAAACAGCGTCAGCAATGCTTCAACAGGGTGGATTACTAACCGAATTTCCTTCAGATAGCAATCTTGACCGCCAAAATTTCCCGATGCGAAATCGCATTATAGCAGGTATGTCCGATGTAACGATTGTCATAGAGGCGGCCACAAAGGGAGGCGCGCTCATTACTGCAGAAATAGCAAATAGCTATAACCGCGATGTATGCGCATTCCCGGGAGCAATAGATCAGCTTTATTCGGCAGGTTGTAATTATTTAATTAAAACCAACCGCGCACATCTGATCCGGGATGCGAAAGATCTTTGCTACCTGATGAATTGGGAAACTTCAGAAAAACAAACAGGTATACAGCTCCCACTCCTACCTCCTGAGTTAAATAAAGATCAGTTGCACCTCTATCTCTTTCTCCAGGGTAAACAGCAAGTGGGTATTGACGACATCACGCGTTACTGTAACTGGCCACAAAGTAAACTTGCGATGATTTTACTCGAAATGGAGATGAATGGTCATATCACCTCTTTACCTGGAAAAATGTATAAAATTTAAACCTAAACAACCTTATAAATCTAAATGAAAGAAAATACAAATACCAAAACTATTTGGAAAGTAATCGGTGCGTCCTCCATGGGAACACTGATTGAATGGTATGACTTTTTTATCTTCGGAAGTTTATCCATCGTCATTTCAACCAAATTTTTCCCTGCGGACAATCCGACTGCGGCTTTCCTTTCTACCTTAGCCACGTTTGCTGCTGGTTTTGTTGTCAGACCCTTCGGTGCACTTTTTTTTGGTAGATTAGGAGACCTTATCGGAAGAAAATACACTTTTATGGTTACACTGTTGCTCATGGGAGGTGCCACTTTCTTGATCGGTTGTATACCCAGCTATGAGAGCATTGGCTTTCTTGCCCCCTTACTGGTACTGATCTTACGTTTATTGCAAGGGCTGGCACTTGGTGGTGAATATGGTGGAGCGGCAACTTATGTGGCAGAACATGCCCCTGAAGGTCAACGTGGCTATTGGACATCCTGGATACAGACGACAGCAACGTTCGGTTTATTTATCTCTTTGGTTGTTATACTCCTAACAAAATACATCTTGACCGAAGAACAATTTGACGCCTGGGGATGGCGTGTTCCATTTATTCTATCCATATTGATGGTCTATGTGTCTTACCTCATCCGTAAAAACATGAGTGAATCGCCCGAGTTTGCCAAAGCGAAAGAAGAGGGTACAACAAGCAAAAATCCTTTAAAAGAAAGCTTTGGAAATCGGTATAACTTAAAATTTGTGTTGCTTGCTTTATTTGGCGCAGCTATGGGACAAGGAGTCGTATGGTATACGGGACAATTCTATTCCATGAGTTACATGAAAACTGTGATGCACCTCAATTCGGACGAAGCTGATATGATCTTAGGAACGGCATTGCTGATCGGAACACCATTTTTTATTCTTTTTGGCTGGTTAAGTGACAAAGTCGGCCGTAAATGGATTATGCTTTTGGGTATGCTACTGGCACTTTGTACCTATAGACCTATATACAAAGCGATGTATCAACTAGCGGATACCAGCACAAAAGAAGTGAGCTCGACCAATACATTAAAATTGGCCGATAACAAGCTTCAAACGATCATCCAGTATACTGATGGAACACGTTCTCAAGAAATAAGCCATGATCAATCGACCGAACAAGATACGCTCATTAAAAAAACGGTAACTGTGCATGGTAGTAACCGCATAGGTTTAACGGCATTGATATTTATTCAGATCATATACATCACCATGGTGTATGGACCAATCGCGGCATTTCTGGTGGAAATGTTTCCGGTTAAAATTCGTTACACGTCCATGTCCTTACCTTACCATGTCGGTAATGGCATTTTCGGAGGCTTATTGCCTGCAATTTCGACTTACCTGACGACAAATGCGCAAATTGCTCAGGATCCTGAATTTTATTTGGCAGGACTCTGGTATCCGATCATTATTGCGGCTGTATGTTTCATAATCGGATCGTTGTATATTAAAAATAAACCTAATCACCTCAACAATGGATAAACTAAAAAAAATATTAGGGATTCTTTGGATTGCACTAGCCCTATTCACTGCATACTTTTGTCTTTTTGAACTCGCAATTCCTAAAATAATGATCGGACATCAAGAAGATTTAGTATTCGGAATCATTATTATGTTCATTTTAACACCTATTATCTCACTTGGTCTAGGTCTTTTTGGGTATTATTCGCTCTGTGGCGAGTATGGAAAAGACAAGACTTAAAATTATTCTTATTGACTATCAGCGAAGTAAGCACTAATAGCAAAATATCTTTCTTTAGAAGGATTTTTTTTCTACTTTTGTGACGGGTAAGTCTTTTACGACCAGCTCCCATTGACTCCCCCAGGTTGGGAACAAAGCAAGGGTATTTGGTTGAGCGGTGCGATAAAAGGAGCTTACCCATTTTTTATGCCCAAAATTTCGGGTCAGCTTCCTTTCACAAATCGTAAATACACAGCAATTTTAAGGAATACTTCTACTAAACAAAATAATTTTGTTTATTTGTAACTGAATTAGAACTATCGTATGAGTTGGTTTAAAAGAGATAAAGCCGGAATTAACACGGCAACAGAAAATAAAAAAGAGGCGCCAGACGGATTGTGGAACAAATGTCCATCATGTAAAAAACCGTTGTTGAACCTTGAACAAATCGAAAACAATTACGTTTGTCAATACTGTGGATACCACCTTAGAATTGGTTCTGCAGCTTATTTTTCAATCATTTTTGATAATAACGAGTTTACTGAATTATTCCCGACATTAAGCTCAGGTGACCCGATCAATTTCTTCGATTCAAAACCTTATACAGAACGCTTAAAAGAAAGTCAGGCTAAAACAGGTCTGGTTGATGCTATTCGTTCTGGCCATGGTAAAATCGATGGGCAGGAACTGGTTATCGCTTGTATGGACTTTAACTTCATCGGAGGTTCTATGGGTTCTGTAGTAGGTGAGAAAATTGCACGTTCCATCGATTACTGTATCGAACATAACATTCCTTTTATGTTGATCTCCAAATCAGGTGGAGCCCGTATGATGGAGGCCGCATTCTCATTGATGCAAATGGCAAAAACAGCGGCAAAATTAGCCCTATTGGCTAAAGCAAAATTGCCTTATGTTTGTTTGCTTACAGATCCAACGACAGGAGGTGTTACCGCTTCTTACGCCATGTTAGGAGATATCAATATTGCGGAACCAGGAGCTTTAATCGGTTTTGCAGGTCCACGTGTTATCAAAGAAACAATCAAAAAGGATCTTCCTAAAGGATTCCAGACTTCAGAATTTATTTTAGAGCACGGCTTCCTGGATTTTATCGTAGACAGAAGACAATTAAAAGAAAAAGTATCAACATACTTGAGATTGATTAAATAATAATCGGTCCTTAAAATATCTTCGGTGTTCCACCGAAAAAAATAAGAGCTCCTACTATTGGAGCTCTTATTTTTTTAGATACTTAAAAAAAGCCCAAAATCTCCGCTTGGACAAATAATCAAAATCAGCCTCATTGGCATAAGCCTCCCGCTCGTAAGATATATTCAGGTAAGCCTGATGGAAATTTCTGTACTGCAGATAGCGAAATAAAAATTCAATAAGATAACTGATATAAAAGAATATAATGAGCAATTCCACCGCCTGCCTCATATGTATCTGCTCGTGATTGATCAATTGACGGTTATCTTTAAATATACGCTTCTTTAGAAAAATAAAAGGATAAATAGTAATGGCATCAGCCTTTCCCCATGAAAATACTTTTGTCCAAAACCGACTAACCAAAATCATATCTTTTCAAATTAAATCCAATTCTATAAATTACTACGAATCAAGATAGATAATTTTTATTATCTATCTTACATTGTATATTTCCTCTATAAAATAATTTTTGATGGTAGAGGAAAGAACGATAAATTTGTTTTATATTAGGTGCAACGATATTCAACAAATTTATCTAAGTTTGTTATATAAAAATTAACAGATTAGTATGCCTTACAAAGAGCGCGAAATTAATAAATTGTATTACACGATGGGTGAAGTGACAACCATGTTTGATGTCAACGCATCCCAAATTCGTTTCTACGAGCGTGAATTTGATATTATTCAACCAAAAAAGAATAAAAAAGGAAATCGTCTATTTACCCAAGATGATATTGCTAATTTAAAAATCATCTTCAATCTGGTTAAAGATAAAGGTTATACCCTTCAAGGTGCACGTGAATATCTGCGCACTAATAAATCTGAAGCTAAAGAAAATCAGCGCGTCGTCGATTCTTTAGAAAAATTAAAGAGCTTTTTATTGGAAGTACGTGACAGCTTATAATGAGTTGCCTACCTTCCCGCAAGTTCAATAATCTCTAAATTTTCAATTTTACTGCCATTAATTTCAAACCGCATTAGTGTTCTCACTTTGTGCCAGCCCTGTTTTCCCGCAGCTCCTGGATTTAGATGTAGGCATTTTAACTTCTGATCATACATCACCTTCAAGATATGCGAATGCCCCGTAATAAAAAGCTGGGGAGGATGAGTCGTTATCTGCTTTTTTATCCGTGGTGCATACTTACCGGGATACCCGCCGATATGTGTCAACCAAACATCTACGCCTTCACAGGTGAACCTCAGATCTTCGGGAAAACGATGACGCAGTCCTTGATCATCGATATTCCCATAAACACCTCGTAAAGGTTTAAAACCTTCCAGTTGGTCTGCAACAGCGGCATTTCCAAAATCACCAATATGCCAGATTTCGTCACAGTTTTCAAAGTGCTTAAACACCGACTCGTCCAGATAAGCATGTGTATCTGATATCAATCCAATTCTTATCATACTAAAAAGCTAAAAAATAAGGTCGCAAAGCGGTCTTATACATTTCTGAATAAACACCTTTCGCTTCATAAATTATAAAATCAGAAACTGTTGAAACTCCACGATAAGCTTTCTGAAAAACAATAATCTTACGGATGATGGCATCACCTTCGAAAGATCGGATCTGAATCTCCTCTTTTAAACATAAATCCAAAGTTTCCGCAATATCCTTCAGTTCATCGGCCAATAGTTTTGGAACGATCAAAGCCAATTGCCCATCTACCTGTAGTTTGTCTGCGGCGAAGGTCAACAGCTCGTTGAAAAACTGAAGATCGGTATGTCTGGCCAACTTCTTCCTTGCATCGGGATTATGCAACGAATCGGTATAAAATGGCGGGTTAGAAATAATAAAATCAAAAGAGCCTGTATCAGTAAAATCTTGAAATGAACAAGCGTGCAGCACCATTCGGTCTCCAAAATTGGAGTTTCTAAAATTTATTGCTGCCCGCTTCGCGGCTGCAGGGTCAATTTCCACAGCGATCACCTCGCTATCCGCACAGCGCTGTGCTAACATAAGCGCAATTACACCTGTACCTGTACCAATATCTAATATACGTTCCGAGGATTCAACATGAACGAGTGAAGCTAATAACACAGCATCGGTATTAATTTTCATCGCACAATCAGATTGATCAACGGCAAACTCTTTAAACTGAAATATAGAAGCCATTGTCACAAAGATAATTCTTTTAAAACCGTTGCACTATTTGATCTTTACAATATTTGAATAAATTTTTATTACTTTAGGTCAATAAAAACAAATACATATGAATCGATATATTTCTGTTATTCTCTTCAGTATTATCACCCTATTCACGATCATTCCTTCATCCTTTGCACAAGATAAATGCGAACTAACGATCAACAGCTCGCTTGACCCCTTGACTAAGATATTAAATGCAAACCAGTACGATAAATTAGCACCGATCTTGGCTCAGATAGAACAAAGCTGTGGGACTATAGAACTTGTTCAGCGAATCAAAATAGTACATTTGATCATCGCTAAACAAAGTAGTGGCAATGCCATCGAGCGTTATTTAGACAATGGTTTTGATGAACAATTATTGAACCGCTTTGCTGATGCTTCAAGAGAGGATTTTGCCTATCAGTATGAATCTAATAAACTGCAATATAATTATGTTCCACTGAGACATCCGATCGACCAGCTCATTAAAACACGTGCAAAAGCTTTATTGCAGTCTCAATCCTATACGCTTTCCGATGCAGAAATTGACATCTTAAATCTTTTTTCGAACGAAGAGTTATTGCGTAACCAGGCATCATCTGTAAAACAAACGGTACCTGAAAAACAAGAGCATGCAGTAAAAGAGGAACAGGAGGAGACATTAGCTTTAGCAGATTATTACAATAAGTCTAAGATAGGTTTTCTTCCGTATATAGGTGTATATGGTCCTTTAGGTGGAAAAAACACCACATTTGGACCTAATCTTTCTCTTGGTTTTACTATTATGAGCTCGCTCCAAAAGTCATTTATATTTGAAGGGGGATTTAAGGTCCGTATCAATAGCAACGATAAAAATTTTGACTACAATTATTACGATCAGAGCGAATCTGTGAATTCCAATTTCGGTTTATTTTTTGGCGGAGCTGTCGGTTACAAAATCTATGATAACACCAAGTATATTGTCATTCCTAAACTTAATATCGGAATAGATATGGTCGACACAGGAATATCTGAAGACATCTATACAGATGGTTATTACGATGGCTATGGCGATTATATATCCGGCGGAAATTCCACAAAATTACATACTGTGAATACCATGCACTTGGGACTTAGTATGGCAGGAATGCGTCAGATTAAAGGAAAAAATTATATAGGAATAGAAGCTGGATATCATTATACCCCATACCAGTGGGATCATAATCTTCTCAGCAATATCTACAACCACTACGGAAGTATCGAATTATTTTTCAGATTCTAATTTTTCAATAACCGCTGGATCTCATCCAATTTCATAAGCGCTTCCACAGGGGTCAGCGTATTCACATCCAAATTATTCAGCATATCACGGATTTTCTCAAGGACGGGATCATCAATCGAAAACATCTGTAATTGATAGGCTTGCTTTTGGATTTTGCGCATACTATCTTTAATCTGTTCGCCCCCAGTCCGCTCCTGCTCTAATCTTTTTAAGATTTCATTTGCACGGGATAGTAATTTTGGTGGCATACCTGCTAATTTAGCTACGTGGATACCAAAGCTATGTTCTGAGCCTCCTGGAACTAACTTACGTAAGAATATAACCTTATTGTTCATCTCCTTAACCGTCACATTATAATTCTTAATGCGGGGCATGGAATTGGTTAATTCATTCAATTCATGATAATGAGTAGCAAACAATGTTTTGGCCTTAGCTGCAGGATGGTTGTGAAGAAATTCAGCGATAGCCCAAGCGATAGAGATACCATCATAAGTGCTTGTTCCTCGACCAATTTCATCCAATAAAATTAAACTCCGGTCAGAGAGGTTATTCATGATACTGGCCGTTTCATTCATTTCAACCATAAATGTTGATTCACCGGACGATAAATTATCAGATGCTCCTACCCGGGTAAAGATTTTATCCACAAGACCTATCTTTGCTTCCTTTACAGGAACAAAAGAACCGATCTGAGCCATGAGTACGATTAATGCCGTTTGGCGCAAGAGCGCCGACTTACCGGCCATGTTGGGACCAGTGATGATGATAATCTGCTGCGTGGTATTATCCAAGTAAACATCATTCGTGATATAATCTTCACCAATGGCCATTTTCTTTTCGATAACGGGGTGACGACCACCTTTAATATCTAATACTTTACTTTCTGATATCTCGGGCTGAACATAATAATTCTTTTCTGCGATAACAGCAAAGTTCAAAAGCACATCTAATTTCGCCAGTAACTGGGCATTCAATTGAATCGGTTTAATGAAAGCCGCAATAGCAATTAACAATTCGGCATAAAGACGATTCTCAATGACCTGAATTTTTTCCTCAGCACCTAAAATCTGATCTTCATATTCTTTTAGCTCCTCGGTGATGTAGCGTTCGGCATTCACCAAAGTCTGCTTTCTAATCCATTCTGTAGGTACCTTATCACGGTGTGTATTGGTAACTTCTAAGTAATAGCCAAAAACATTATTAAAAGCAATCTTAAGGGAAGGGATACCAGTTGCCTCTGCTTCTCTCTTTTGGATTTCGATTAAATAATCTTTTCCTCCGAAAGCGATCTTACGTAAACGGTCCAATTCATCGTCCACACTATCAGCAATTACATTTCCTTTATTCAAGGCAACAGGAGGTTCAGCAAAAACTTCTTTTTCAATCTTATCACGGATGATACGACAGACATCCAGCTGATCAGCAATGGCTCGAAGGGCTTCAGAATTTTCTTGATTTGTTAGCTCCTTTAATTTTTCAACAGCATATAAGGCACGTTTCAACTGTACAATTTCGCGGGGTGAAGCTTTCTGAAGACCAATTTTAGAAATAAGCCGCTCAAGATCGCCTACATACTTAATCTCTTGAATCAAGGCATCCCGTAAATCTTTATGCTCAGAAAAGTAAGCAACCACATCAAGGCGTTCTTGAATTGATTTACGATCTTTCAATGGCATTACAATCCAACGTTTTAATAAACGCGCCCCCATGGGAGAAGCAGTTTGGTCCAAAACATCCGATAAAGTCGTCGCATTTTCATTTGCAGATCCGATCAGTTCGAGATTACGAACTGTAAAACGATCTAACCACATGTAACGATCTTCTTCAATACGCGAAATATTAGAAATATGCTGCAGATTGCGGTGTTCTGTTTCATTCAGATAATGTAAGGCAACACCGGCAGCAACCATCCCAATAGGCATCCGGTCGATACCAAAACCCTTCATTGAATTAACTTCAAAATGTTTCAATAAGTGCTCTGTTGCGTAATCTCCAGTATAAGGCCATTCGTCTAGCGTATAGGTATAATACTGACTCCCGAATAGCTCCAAAAATTCTTTGGATTGCTTACGCGACATGATGACTTCAGTTGGTTTAAATCCCTGCAAAAGTTTGTCAATATAAGACTGCGTACCTTGTGCGACTAAAAACTCACCAGTAGAAATATCTAAGAAAGAAATTCCGATCTGCGTTTTCTCAATATAAATTGAGGCTAAATAATTATTGGACTTCTGTTGGACAATATTATCATTATAAGAAACGCCAGGAGTCACCAATTCTGTTACTCCACGTTTAACGATGGTTTTGGTTTGCTTAGGATCTTCCAATTGGTCACAGATAGCTACACGCTGACCTGCACGGACAAGTTTTGGCAAATAAGTCTCCAGAGAATGATGCGGAAAACCTGCTAGAGCAGTTTCCGATTCGGTTCCATTTCCTCTCTTAGTTTGTACGATCCCTAAAATACTGGCGGCCTTAATGGCATCTTCACCAAATGTTTCATAAAAATCACCTACACGGAACAACAATAATGCACCTGGATATTTCACCTTGATCGCATTGTACTGCTGCATTAATGGAGTTACCTTTTTTTCTGCCTTTGCCAATTGGATTTCGTTTATTGATAATAAGCCGTAAAAATAACATAATCTACCTGATTAGACAAACGATCTCGTAGAATATGAAAAACTTAATTCTCTTTTCGCCTTAAATCATTTTTCAATATACATACATACCGAAGAATATCCATTACCTCGATCTCAGGCTTGTAAAAAAGAACATCTAAAAAAAAGCATATCATAAACAATACTGAACATAACAATTGGGCAAAATATTTCGTTCCTTTGCATTGTTTTTCAAAAGATATGGCAATTAAAAGAACGAATCAAGTAAAGAAAAAAAAGGTTCAAACAGGTTGGCAAAAAAAAGTTAAAACTTGGTCAATACGTATTGTTGGAGGTTTCTTTGCAATAACTCTATTTTGGGTACTCGCACTTAAACTCATCAATCCACCTATTACCTGGCTCATGATCCAACGTGGGTTTGAGTTACAGGCAGCTGATAAAGGATTTAAACTGGAAAAAGATTGGTTAAATTACGATGAGCTCTCGGACAACCTAAAACGTGCTGCGATAGCAGGTGAAGATGCTCATTTCATGACCCACTGGGGTTTTGACACTGATGCTATTCAAAAAGCTATAGAGAAAAATAAAGATGGAAAAAAATTACGTGGGGGAAGTACAATCAGTCAGCAGGTAGCAAAAAATGTATTCCTGTGGCCAAAGCGTTCTTGGCTTAGAAAAGGTTTAGAAACTTACTTTACTGTTTTAATCGAAACATTCTGGAGTAAAAGAAGAATTCTGGAAGTCTATCTCAATGTTATTGAAATGGGGCAAGGTGTTTATGGAGCAGAAGCTGCATCCCAGTATTACTTTAAAAAATCAGGATCTACCTTATCAAAGAAACAAGCCGCACTGATCATTGCAATCCTGCCCAATCCAAGACAGTGGGATGCCCGAAATCCATCAGCTTATGTGAATCGTAGAGCAAATAGTATTGTTCGTTACATGGATCATTACCAAATACCAGAATAGCAAAAATATGATGAGGTTTATAATAAAAGAAGCGATGATTGATCAATCATCGCTTCTTTTATTATCTAGCCAAACACCCGTTTATGCCAACTTTCTCCAAAAGGAATCTGCCATTTATCAGTTAAAGACGCTAAAGAGGTGATCGTATTATCAAAGACAACAGTTGTGTCGTCAATCTGACCATCTTTTACTAAATTTTCAAATTCAGATCTGGATGCAGCATTCAACTGACCTTCCTTTTTAAAAGCAACGTTCATACGATCAAAAAGCTGAATATCAAAATCTGCTTCTAGTGTCTTCAAAAAGCGGACGGAACTGTCAATTGAACAACCAGATGCTGCAGCAATCTGCTCATCCACGGATAGCACAATAAACAAGTTATACCTAACCTCCGCCTGAGCAGATAAAGGTTCTCCATGCACTTTCCAGCCTGCGGCAAAATCTGCCAACCTGTTTTGAATCAATAACGCTTCATCATCAGTAAAGAAACGATTTGATTGATATACCCACGCACTTGTCATAACTTTTGAATTAATTAGTGAACATAATATGGTGAAATCATCAAATATACAATAACACCCGTTACCGCTACATATAACCACATCGGGTACGTAATACGTGCTATTTTTTTATGTCTTTCATACGACCCTGCAATACCTCTTACATAAGTAATTAGTACAAAAGGAATAATAATAACAGACAATACTATATGTGTTATTAATATAAAATAGTATATCGGACGTAATATGCCCTCTCCACCGTATGGTGTAGAGTTAGCAGTCATATGATAAGCAACATACATCCCTAGGAACGCAACAGAACAACATACACAAAGTTTAATTAATCTTTCATGTAATTTACGATTACCTTTTTTTATCGCTAAGACTGCCCAGAACAATAATATCGCAGTGATACCATTGATCGCTGCATATATAGGGGGCAAAAATCCCAAAGGTTCTACATCAAACCCTAATTTGCGTAAATTAACGCCAAACAAAGCCGCCACTACAAGTGGAATAACAACCGATAAAACGATGATCCACTTGTTATATTTCTTCTCTTCTGCTGTTTGTCCCATTTTATTTAGTTTCAATCTTTGGAGGATGATTTCTTATTTCCTCCACAACCAATAATTTAACCTCATCACTTAAGCGTTCCGCTTCTTTTTTCATCGTGATATCATAAAATCCTCTGATTCTACGTTTTGTATCTATCAAAACATAAGATGACCCCACAACAAAAGGATTATTTTTATCTGCTGTAGCTAAAGCATCTTGCAGTAAACCATCTTTTGCAAATTTAAAGATATCCGAACTCGGCTTACTTACAAAGTACCATCTTTTATCTGAGGGATCGATATTCTTAATGTAATTTTTTAATACATCGGGTGTATCATAAGTCGTGTCGACAGAAACAGAATAGAACTTAACCATCTTATTATGTCTAAACTCTCCAGATATCTTATTCAGGCTATTAATCATTGTTGTCGAAAACGACTTATCTCTCGAATAAAAAAGATGTACAACAGTAATAGCGCTATCCTTGCCAAACAGATCAACGGGTTTGCCATCGTAGTTGATAAAAGACATATTTGGAACCTCATGATAGATTGTATCCATGATATCTCGTCCCCATTTACGATGAGTAGTACCTGGAACTTCTTTTTGACCGAATATTGGCAAAGTAGAATACGAATTCGCCATTCCAGTTCTATTCAGCACTACATACAAAAATCCTGGCAATAATAATATTATTGCCAGGATCATGATAGTTTGAATACCTTTATTTTTACCAGTATTTTTACCCATTTATATTATTTATTTTCCCACAATTGGTGAGGTTGTAATTCATGCAATAAGAAGTTACCTTCAGTTAGCATTAAAATGATAAAATAAATAATGAAGATAAATACGATACTTACAGTAACGATGAAACTAGATTTCTCAAATTTCAAGTGCATAAAGTAAGCGACAATATAGTAAGCTTTTACTAATGTTAATACAATATAGATGGTATTAACTAAAGCACCTTTTGCTAAGATTTGCCAATGATGAACAAATCCCAATGCGATTAAGAATTCGACAGCAGTTAATGCTAAAAGGACGAAGAAAATTCTCCAAATGCCTTTTTTATCCATTCCTTCTCCGTGTCCGTGCTCCTCATGAGCAATATTATCGTGATGTTGTGACATAGCTTTTCTAAAATTAAAAACTTATAATTATACTAAATAGAAGAATGTAAATACAAACACCCAAACTAAATCCACAAAGTGCCAGTATAAACCTACTTTTTCAATCATTAAATACGAACCGCGATTCTCGAATGTGTTATTCAAAGTCATGCACAGGACGATAATATTTAAGATAATACCTACAGTAACGTGAAAACCGTGAAAACCTGTGATCGTAAAGAACAGATTGGCAAACTGCAACGCTGAAGTATAGGAGATATCATGTGTAAAATACGGTTGCAAAGCATCTTTAATAGCATCACCCTCTAAACCTGTTGCCGGGTTTTGACCAAACCAGAAACCAGCATGGTGTAAGTGAGTCCACTCGATCGCTTGACAGCCTACGAAAGCAATACCACCAAGTATTGTCCATAACATCCATTTTACTACTTCATTTTTTGAGTTACGATGCCCTGCTTCTACAGCTAATACCATAGTCACAGAAGACATAATCAAAATAAAAGTCATAATACCAACGAACACTAAAGGTTGTCCGTGTTCTGCAATACCTGGTATAGATTGGAAAATCTTATCCGCATCTGGCCATGTACTATGTGCAAATCGTTGCGTTCCGTAATAAACCAAAAACGCAGAAAATGTAAAGGCATCCCCAACTAAGAAAAACCACATCATGATTTTTCCGTATTCCAAATTCCAAGGTGATTTTCCACCATTCCATGGACCGGTTTTTACCTTATCCAATTGTGATACAGTTGTACTCATTGTTTACTATTATTGATTCAAAAGTAAGAAAACATATATATAAATCCACAAAAGATCGAGAAAATGCCAAAAAATAGTGGCTAGATTCATGCGGAATTGATTGCCGTCTGGAGGAAGTGGTTTAAATACTCCCACTAAAGCGGTAATCAACACGATCACTCCCGCAATAATATGTGCTAAGTGCATTCCTGTAAAAACATAAACAAAAGACTGTGACGCATTGTTATTCACAAAATAAACGCCTCTTTCTGTTAATATTTCCCACGAATAAACCTGTAGCGCAAAAAATATAATTCCCAAAATTAAGGTAGCAAAAAGCAACGCTTTCTGTCTAGCCAAATTACCTACCTGCGCTGCCTTATAAGCAAAATGCATGGTAACACTACTTAAAACAATTGCCATCGTACTATAGATAAAAGTATCTGGTAATAATGTTTTAAGTCCTTTATCGACACCACTTGCCGTATAGACAATAAAACCGCTGGACAATGCTGCGAACATCATAAACATACCCAGCATCCCCAACCATAGGGTAAATTTTTGAGCCTTACGCGATACTAACTTCTCGTCAGTTTGTTGTACTCCTTGATTTAACATTATTTCAAAGGTATAAAGTCAAATAATAACACTAATTGCGTAATAGGCAGATAAAAAAATGAGGTAAACATCACTTTTCTCGCCGAAGCAATATCCTGATTCTTAAAAAGCTGAAAGCCATAATAAGCAAAGAACACACCCCCTATCGCAGAAACAGCTGTAAAGATCCAGCCTCCGAAACCATAATACATGGGAAGAAATGCTGCTGGTATCATGATCAATGCCGAAAGAAAGACCATAAAAGCAGAAATCTTATCACGCTTGGTCGTTGGCAATAACCTAAAACCCGCCTGTTTATAATCATCATCAATCACCCATGCTAGAGACCAGAAATGTGGGAATTGCCACAAAAACTGAATTCCAAACAAAATAAATGGAATCATAATGATTGCACTTTCATTTGTTTGACTGTAGATTGCTAAATCATCTTGACTAAAGGCAGCAAAATAACCAATCAATGGTGGCAATGCACCAGGAAAGGCCCCTACAAATACAGCAATCGGTGATTTCCTTTTTAATGGCGTATACACAAATGCATATAACAATATGGAAAATACCGATAGTAATCCCGCAACAAAATTCAAACGTACCAAAACCAAAGTTCCCAAGATTCCCATAAACAAACTTAGAATCAAGGCCTGACCAGTTGTCATTCTTCCAGAAGGAAGGGGACGGTCAGCAGTACGGGTCATTAACTTGTCTAGATCTTTTTCGATAATCTCATTGAAACCATTCGCTGCACCTGTCACTAGGAAACCTCCTAATGTCAATAGCAACCAATTGATCCACAAAATATCCCCTCCAAGTTGCTTTGCTCCGATCAAAAAAGAGATGGATGCCGAAAAAACAACCGTTAATGTCAGTCTTAACTTAACTAATTTCTTGAAATCAGAAATAAATTCTTTCATAGCGACAAATGTCCTCTTTTTAATTGTTTGTACAAAGTAAAAACTAAATTACCTTATACATCCATTTCATTCATTCAATTAACGTTGCGATTTTCCTAACAACAACATCAAATAATATTGACATCCAAATAAAAGACTGCCAATGACCAAATGAGTTGTCTGTGCGAATGCAGGAACAGCAAATCTTGCCAGGATAATACCCGATAACATCTGAATACCTACTAAAATAAAGAGTAGCGTACCAAACCTTGCTTGAACTGTACTGCTACTAAATTTTGTACGCACTAAAAAGAACAATACAATTACTAAAATCAAAGAACTATATGCTAGCCAACGATGTATTTCAAAATGTTGGCCAATATTTTGTATAAAATCTTCCCTAGGCATACCGGAAGCTGTCAACATATCAACAATTTCCCGTACTTCTGTTCCGAAGACAACCTGCACTAGCATCAACACTAAAGAGATGATGGCAAGCATTTTTAATCCACTGGAATCTCGGTTAATCAGGATTGACTTATCCCGTAATGTTGTTGCTTTAAAGTAGGTATAGATGGAGATTGCTACAATAACCAATGCAAGAAGCATATGTACTGTAATCACCCAAGGAGTTAAATTAGTTGAAACAACTATCGAACCCAACCAAGCTTGAACGACAACAACAAAAACATTAACCACCGACCAAATAAAAATTGATCGTTTCGATTTAATATAGGTAAAAGAATAGATGGCTGTAAACAATAAACAAAAGCCAGCAACAACACCAACTAAACGATTGGCATATTCTGTCCATGTTTTTGCTACATTAAACTCCTCATGTTCAAGAATACTTTTGTCATGACGAATTTTAGTTGCCAAATCACGATAGCCAAAGAATTCAATCATCTTGGCAAATCGCTCATTTTTCTTAGCTCTACCTGTTATATAATGTTCTTCATAACCAACCGGCAACTGTGATACATCCGTAGGAGGAATAATCCGATTAAAGCATTTAGGCCAATCGGGACATCCCATTCCGGACCCCGTACTACGTACAACACCTCCAGCTACAATCACTAAAAACAAAACAACTATTGTAATGAAATTGGATCGAATAAAACGCTTTTCAGCAGCTGGAAACATATCTTTTACCTTTTTGGTTATTAATAATATTTAGAGTAAGTCATTTCGCACAACTTACTCTAAATATCGTTCTTAATTATTTTTTATTTTGAGCATCCCATTCTGTCTGGATACGCTCAGCCTCTTCATTACCTTCGAAATCATGAAGGAAATTAGAGCTCATTGTTTCTGAGAAAGGTACAGTCTGAGGAATAAAATCTTCATCATGTCCTGGCTTACTGTAATCATACGGCCAACGGTGTACTGTTGGGATCTCTCCTGGCCAGTTACCATGGATATGTTCTACTGGAGTAGTCCACTCTAATGTATTGGACTTCCAAGGATTCTGAGGAGCTCTTTCTCCAAAGAAAATGGAGTAGAAGAAATTGAACAAGAAAGCTACTTGACCTAAACCTGCAACGATAGCAGCCCAAGTAATTAACATATTAACAGAAACCCATTTCTCCATGAAGGCAAACTCTGTAAATGCATAATAACGACGTGGAACCCCATCTATACCCATAAAGTGCATCGGGAAGAATACCAAGTAAGCACCGATAAATGTCATCCAGAAGTGTAAGTAACCCAATTTAGTGTTCATCATACGACCAAACATTTTAGGGAACCAGTGGTAAACACCACATAGCATACCGAAGATCGAAGCAGATCCCATTACCAAGTGGAAGTGGGCTACAACGAAGTAAGTATCGTGTAAGTTGATATCTAATGCTGCATTACCTAAGAATAATCCTGTAAGACCACCTGAGATGAAGAAAGATACTAAACCAATAGCAAACATCATCGCTGGAGTGAAACGGATGTTACCTCTCCATAATGTCGCCATGTAGTTAAATGCTTTTACCGCAGAAGGAACTGCAATGATTAATGTTGTGATCATAAATACACCTCCTAAGAAAGGATTCATACCTGTCACAAACATATGGTGACCCCAAACGATAAATGATAAAACTGTAATACCAATTAACGAGTAAACCATGGCATGGTAACCAAAGATCGGTTTACGAGAGTTTGTTGAGATAACCTCCGAAGTAAGACCCAATGCAGGCATTACAACGATATAAACTTCCGGGTGACCTAAGAACCAGAATAAGTGTTGGAACAAAATTGGAGATCCACCTTCATTAGGTAAAATCTGACCTTGAACAACTAAATCTGATAAGTAGAAAGAAGTACCGAATGAACGGTCAAAAATCAATAAAACAACTGCTGATACTAATACCGGGAAAGATAACATACCTACGATGGCAGTTAAGAAGAAAGCCCAGATTGTTAAAGGCATTTTCCAAAGATCCATACCTTTAGTACGCATATTCAAAATTGTACTTACGTAGTTAATACCACCGATCAACTGTGAAGCTACGAAAAGTACCATACTTACTAACCATAAAGTCATACCTGTAGCAGAACCTGCAATTGCTGTAGGTACTGCAGATAGCGGTGGGTAAATTGTCCAACCAGCTGATGCAGGTCCACTTTCAACAAAGAAAGAAGCAATCATGATAACTGAAGCTACGAAGAACATCCAGTAGGACAACATATTCATCAAAGGAGACGCCATATCGCGTGCACCAATTTGATAAGGGATCAGTAAATTACTAAAAGTACCCGATAGACCCGCTGTTAAAACGAAGAATACCATAATGGTACCGTGTATGGTTACCAAAGAAAGGAAAAATTCGGGTGCAATACGACCACCTGCAGCCCATTTACCTAAGAATACTTCCAAAATTGGAAATTCTTTATCCGGCCACGCAAGTTGGATACGGAATAAGATGGATATGATCATAGCAAATACCGCCATGAAAATACCCGTGATCAAAAATTGCTTAGCAATCATCTTGTGGTCACCACTGAAGATATACTTCGAGATGAATGACTCTTGATGATGTCCGTGCGAATCGTGATGCTCAGCGCTATGCGAAATAACTGTACTTGACATATTCGTTTTTAAAATTCAATTATTCTAATTAATTTAATGAAGCAGTAACGTTTACGCTATCTTTTAACTGTGGAGCTTTTGCATCCTTAGCGGCAAACTCTTTCTGTAAATCCTCAGTAAAATATTTATTTTGCGTCGCTAACCATGCTTTATATTCCGCTTCCGTAACAACTACAACTTTTTTCTGCATATTATAGTGTCCAGAACCACAGATTTTGTTACATAACATAACGTAATCATATTTGTAGTCATTCATACGCTCACGCATTTCTTCTGTAGTCACCGTAGGTGTAAACTGGAAGTAATTCGTCATACCCGGTACAGCATTGATCTGAACACGGAAATCAGGAATGTAGAATGAGTGAATAATATCTTTTGAAATGATGTGGAAACGTACTGACTTATTAACCGGAATTACAATATCAGATCCTTGGATATCATCCCATGAATTTTTGTCATTGAAATCGATACCGTAAGGATTCGTCGGAGTTGTCATTTTATAATTACGTTTCCCAATCACACCATCTGATCCAGAATAACGAACACTCCAAGCAAATTGCTCACCTAACACTTCAATCTGAAGAGCAGATTTTTGTAAATCTTCTGGCACATTTGTAATTGATCTCCATGTAAAGAAACCGAACAATACCAATACTGTTAAAACAACAGCTGGAACGATTGTCCAGATTTTTTCAATCGTATTGTTATGTGGTAAATAGTAAGCTTTACCATTTTTCTTCATTCTATAAACGAACGTAAACGTCAGTAATAAAATGTGTGTAATAACCAATACAAATGTTGTAATAACTGTCGTAATGATAAACATCGTATCAATCTTCGCACCATGCTCTGTTACAGCATCTCTCCATGCCATACCGCCATGGTGAGAGAATGAATAATAAACACCCCCTAAGAAAACAAATAAGAAGATGAATAATAACCATGCCTGGAAACTATTTGATGCTAAAGGATTATGTTTTTTATTCATCTTATTTGTTAACTCATAGATTGAGATAACTTTACCGATAACTGCAACAACTGTACAGATAACTAAGAATAATAAAACATAATAAATGAAGTTTTTATAGACTTGAGGGTCTATCTTCTTCTCTACCTCTGCAGCTTTGGCGTCAACTTTTGTTGTAGACGTACCTGCTGACGCAGCAACTTCTGCTTTTGCAGTTGTAGCCGAATCGACAACATTTGCTCCAGCAGCTGTTGCATTAGTTGCAACAGCTTCCGTAGCTTTAGTCGTATCTACCACTACAGAATCTTGGCTTGCAAAAGATGGGACTGTGAATAACAACCCGATTGCAAGGACCAAACCTGAGATGGATTTGAATCTATTATTTAATTTAAAGCTCATTTCTTTATAACGATTTTACGTAATATCCCTTTAAAAGCGAAACTATATTTGGTGATGTAAACTCTCATCCAAGAAAGGATGATTTTTAGCGACTAAGCTTTGTTTACTCAATTTACTCATTACTAAGAATGTAAATAAACCTACAAATCCAAGTGCTGTACCAATTTCTACAATACCAAATCCACGGTGAGATTCAACTGTACCAGGCATAATCATGATATAGTAATCTAACCAGTGACCTGCAAGTAATAAAATCGCAACGAATAACATGGCATTTTTCTTACGTTTTGCATCACGATCAACTAAAAGCAATAAAGGAGCTAAAAAGTTAATAACAATGTTTAACCAGAACCATGGTTTATATTCTGGCTCCCAACGTTTGTAAAAATATACAGTTTCCTCAGGCATGTTAGCATACCAGATTAAGATAAACTGTGCAAACCAAACGTAAGTCCAGAAGATAGAAAAACCAAAGATCAATTTACCTAGATCATGCAAATGATTTTCATTTACCCAGTTCATGTAACCTGCTTTTTGTAATACAATTAGAATAATTGTAATCACACAAAGACCACTAACCCACATTGCTGCAAAGTTATACCAGCCAAACATCGTAGAAAACCAATGTGCTTCTAATGACATGATGGTATCAAATGACCAAATTGGAGTTGTAAAACCAAAAATAACTAAAAATATAGCTGATAATTTAAAGCTCTTTTTATAAGAATTTAAACCACCTTCTAAATCTTCTTTATAAGACAATTTCGCTAAGATAATGGCAAAAATACTATAAAGTCCCATAAAAATTACCTGGCGACTTAAAAAACCTGAAAAATTCAAATACCATGACTTTCCAGCGATGATACTATCATAAGCAGGGCTATTCGGATCTGTAAGACCTTCTGCATACCAGTGATGGTATAGATTGTGAGTGCTTAATCCCAATGCAACAATCACTAATAAAATGATTGACGCAATAGGCAAAATACCTGCCATAGCCTGAGGTATACGGATGATACCAGCTGACCAAGCAGATTGTGTTACATATTGTAATGCCAGGAAAAAAGCTCCAGCAGCACATACACATGTAAAATAATAACCCATCAATAATAAGTTAGCATAAGTACGCTCTACTAGAATATGATCGCCCATAAGCATTCCGTAGGCTACTGCAGCTATACCAACAACGATTGCGATGATACTGAATGTTTTTGCTTTACCAGCAAACTCGAATCGCTCGTTGAAATTATAATCGTGATGATGATTGTGAGTTCCCATTTATTTATCTGATGTTAGATTATTTCTTTTGTAATTCATGAACGTACATAACAACTTCCCAACGTTCTTCAGGAGACAACTGCGATGCATGCGATCCCATTGAGTTGTGACCGTAATAAATCGTATGGTAAATCTTACCATCTGTCAAATCAGCCATCATACCGCCACGAGAAGAATTTGCAGCATCCGTTTTATGATAAGACGGTGGATTAGGGAAATTCTCAAGCTTACGTGTGCCTCTAGAATCTGTAATTTCACGGTCTTTTGTAATAGAACCATCACCTTTACCTTCTGGTCCATGACAAACAGCACAGTAAGTAGTAAACAAAGCCTGGCCTTTTTCAAGTCTTGCTTGTGTTAACTCAAAAGGGTTAGTAACTTCACGTCCTGCGCGTTCGTAATCTTCCAAAGTGTTAGCATATTCAAATCTGGTAAAACCGATTGGATCTGTACCTTTTGGAGGTGTTTGTGCAGTTTGCTTGTTTTTAAAATTCTCGTTTGGTTGATCAGGATTGAAAGCAATCGGATCGTACATGTTGCGAGAAAACTCCCAACCTGTACTACGAGTAGTCTTGTCACCACAAGAAGAAACGACTGCTGTCAATGACAGAGCTGCACATACTGTAACTAGTAAATTCTTCTTATTCATAACTAACATATTTTCTATCATTGTACTTAACTTCTACAGCACCGGCTTCTTTCAATAAAGAATCGATCAAAGCATGGTCTGTGTTCTCACGAGCATCTATAGCGATAACGAAACGATCATCTGTAGCTCTTAAATCCATTACGCGAGGTGTACGTCCCGGGAATAAATGATTGCGATAAAAGAAAGTTGCAACCATACCCAAGGCACAGATTAAAATAGTCACCTCAAATGTTACTGGAACAAAGTTCGGGATAGCGAATGATGGTTTACCGCCGATATTCATTGGCCAGTCGTGTACCATTGTATAGTACAACAAACTGAATCCTAATGTTGTTCCTAATGCTCCAAAGCAAAATGCTGCAATAGGCAAACGCGAAGGTTTAACGCCCAATTTATCTTCAATACCGTGAATTGGCATTGGAGTAAAGCAATCATAGATGCTTACATTATTTTTCTGCAATTTGTCGATCCCATGCATCATTTCATCTGGATCAGCAAAACTACCTAATATATATTTTGTATTGCCCATTGCTATTATTTTAACTCTTTAATTTCTTGTTCTGTTACCGAATCATATTTACCTAAAGAATCTCTAAAGTATTCCACTTGTTCAGCTGGGAATGCGCCTTCTTTAACCAATTTCGTTTTTTGTTGTAAACTAGAGCTTTTCAGCAATAATTTAACCTCTGCAATCGCGATACCTGGTAAGAAACGTAAGAACAATAAGAACAATGTAAAGAATAAGCCGATCGATCCAACGAAAATACCAACATCTGTCCAAGTTGGGTAAAACATAGCCCAAGATGAAGGTAAATAATCACGGTGTAATGAAGTCACGATAATTACGAAACGTTCAAACCACATACCGATGTTTACCACGATTGATAAGATCCATGAAATAGGAATACTTGTACGGATTTTCTTAAACCAGAATAATTGTGGAGAAATTACGTTACAAGTCATCATTGACCAGTAAGCCCAAGCATAAGGACCAAACATACGGTTTTGGAAAGCGTACATTTCATACTCCGATTGTGAATACATCGCGATGAATAACTCTGTTAAATATGCAATACCAACGATAGAACCTGTCGTCATGATAATTTTATTCATGGCTTCAATGTGGAACATCGTGATATAATTCTCAAAATTCATTACTTTACGTAAGATCAACAATAAAGTCTGCACCATTGCAAAACCTGAGAAGATCGCACCAGCAACGAAGTATGGAGGGAAAATTGTTGTATGCCATCCTGGGATAACAGAAGTTGCAAAGTCAAAAGATACAATCGTGTGTACCGAAAGTACCAATGGAGTTGAGATACCTGCCAAGATAATTGACACAATCTCAAAACGTTGCCAAGTTTTTACTGATCCGTTCCAACCGAAAGACAATACAGAATAAATCTTTTGTCTTAAACCAGTAGCACGGTCACGAATAGTCGCGATATCCGGTAATAAACCACAGTACCAGAATACTAAGGATACCGTGAAGTATGTAGAGATCGCAAATGCATCCCATACTAATGGTGAGTTAAAGTTAACCCATAAAGATCCGAACTGGTTTGGCAAAGGGAAAATCCAGTATGCTAACCAAGGACGCCCCATGTGAGCTACAACATAAGTTGCGGCACAGATAACGGCGAAGATCGTCATCGCCTCTGCCGAACGGTTGATGGAGTTACGCCAGTTCTGGCGGAAAATTAATAATACGGCCGAAATTAACGTACCTGCGTGACCGATACCTACCCACCACACAAAGTCGGTGATATCCCAAGCCCAGCCTACAGTTTTGTTCAGACCCCAAGCGCCGATACCTGTCCAAAAGGTATAACTAACGCTGACTACCCATAATAAAGCACCTAATACGGCTACAGTGAATCCGATCCACCATGCTTTATTCGGTTTATTTTCAACCGGTAGTAAGATATCATCCGTAATTTTAGCATACGTAATGTCCTTACCGGTCATTAATGGTTCTCTTAATATTGATTCGTTATGCGATGACATAGTATTTTTATTTCAAATAATGAACAAGATTACGCCTCAAAAGTGTTTCTAACTTTTGTCATATAACCGATACCCGGCTGTACATTGATTTCCTCAAGTACGTAATAAACACGCTCATTGCGTAATGCTTTAGACACTTCTGATTCTGGATCATTAGCATCACCAAAGATAATCGCATTTGCAGAACATGCTTGTTGACACGCCATTTGGATATCGCCGTCTTTTACTTTACGGTTCTCCATTTTCGCATGTAATTTACCCGCTTGGATACGTTGGATACACATCGAACATTTCTCCATAACCCCACGTGAACGTGTCGTTACATCTGGATTTAATACCAATTGTGTAAACTCATTATTCAAGTAGTTGTCAAAACGTGAATCATTCCAGTAGTTAAACCAGTTAAAACGACGTACTTTATATGGACAGTTATTCGCACAGTAACGTGTTCCGAAACATCTGTTGTAAGCCATATGGTTCAAACCTTCTGATGAGTGAACAGTAGCTAATACTGGACATACTGTCTCACATGGTGCATGTGCACAATGTTGACATAACATCGGTTGGTGAACAACGGTTACATTTTCGAAACTATTCAGTTTTTCAATATCCGCTTCTTTTGTATATTCTTTACCATCCTCTTCGATAGTGTAGTAACGGTCAATACGTAACCAGTGCATCTCACGACGACGGCGAACCTCATCACGACCTACAACAGGAATATTGTTTTCTACGTTACAAGCAACGATACAAGAACCACAACCTGTACATGCATTTAAATCGATTGCCATCACCCATTTGTGACCTGGTTGCTCATACTTGTTCCACAAATCATACGTTTTGTGTTTATCTGTAAAGCGGCCTGACTCTGAGTTAGGATCTTTTAAATATTTAGCGAAAGTAGTTTCACGAATGATGTTACGACCTTCGATTGTGTGGTGTGTTTGTGTTTGCGCTAATTGATAGATCGTATTCGCTTTAGCGATAGTTGCTTTAGCTACAAACTGAATTGTACCATTAACTAAGCTTGCAAAAGGGTAAGCATTTTTACCTACATTATTACCAGCCTTACCAACTTTAGTACGTCCGTAACCGATGGCTACTGAAACAGTACCCAAAGCTTGTCCCGGTTGTTGAACAACTGGTAACTCAACTTTGTAACCGTTAGCTTCAACAGTAACTGTTGCATCTTCACCCAATCCTAATTTCTCAGCATCTTTAGGGTTAATAGCAGCATAGTTGTCCCAAGTTACTTTTGAAACCGGATCAGGAACTTCTTGTAAGTAGGCATTATTTGCATATCTACCGTCACGTAAAGCACTTGATTCATACAATTTCAATTCGAACTCACCAACTACTGTTTTAGCAGCTGCGATAGCAGCACTAGCAGCAGCCTCTACATTACCAGCGAATGAATAAGAAGCTGCAGTTTTTGCACCTTTATATTCAAATCCAGTTTGCAAAACGCTATTCCAGTTCTTTGTACTTCCAGCTAAAATAGTTGAAGTCCAAAGGTTTTTAACGAATGAATAGATATCTGTTGTATCACCCGCCCAAACCAATAAAGATTGATCCGCTTGACGTGTGTTAAATACAGGATTAATTGTCGGTTGAACGATTGAGAATAAACCTTCTTTTGGAGAAGCATCACCCCAAGACTCCAAGAATGTATTTGTTGGAGCAATAGCAGTCAATTCTGAAGCTGTTTCATCAGCACGTTGAGAGAAAGATAATGTAAAATCAACTTTCTTCAATGCCGCTTTCACGTCTTCAGCTTTGAAATAATCATAAACAGGGTTACTGTTTAAGAATAAAGCAACACCTACCTGACCTGCATTTGCGTTTGTCAAGAATTGTGAAAATGCAACGTCTGAACCTTGATGTTGTTTAGAGAAATTATCTAAATCAATTGTCGATCCGTATGAAGCTAATGCACTGTTGATCGCATTTGCTAATGTTTGAATGTTAATATCATTCGAACCAGCAACCACAACAGCAGCACCTTTGTTCGCTAACAATTCTTTTGCCGCTAAAGTAACCGCAGTTTGTGCTCTTTTTGCAGCAATACCACCTGCTAAAGAAGAACCTGTAATTGCATTATACAATGAAATTAAAACAGCTGCTTCTTCCGAAGGTTTAATTGCGATACGCACATCGGCATTTGAACCGGTCATACTTAGACCCGACTCAAACTGAATGTGACGTGACATCTTACCATTTTTCAATGATTTGTAATCACGGTTTTTAATATATTGCTGTGTATGCTCCTCGCCAGCTAACCAAGTTCCTAAGAAATCAGCTGCTACTGAAACAACAACATTTGCTTTTTCAAAATTGTATGAAGGAACAACTGCTTTACCAAAGGAGTTTTTATTCGCTTCAATAATAGCGCTATAAGAAACAGCGTCTACTTGAACCAAATTAGTCGTTGGGTACTTCGCCGTTAATTTAGCGATTGCAGCCAATGTAGTAGGACTATTTACTGTGCTTGCAACAATAGTAATTTGTTTTCCAGCAGTAGCTGCTGCATTTAACGCAGCGATAACAGTACTATCTAATTTAGACCATTCAACATCCTGCCCTTTTATTTGGGCTGTTTTTAATTTAGACTCATCATATAAGTCTAAAACTGATGCTGCAGTTCCCGAATCTGTACCTTGATTTAAACCAATTGCGTTCGGGTTTGCCTCTACGTTAATAGGACGACCTTCACGCGTTCTTACTAAGATACTCTGACCGTTAAAAGTCGAAGTATAAAAGTTAGGAATACCTGGAGTAATTTCCTCTGGTTTAATTAAATAAGGAACTGCTTTATGCACAGGAGTGCTGTTACAAGCTGCTAAAGTAACAGCCCCAACACCAAAACCTAATGCTTTTAAGAAGTCACGGCGAGGAGTTTTTGTACTCAACCCTGCTTCATTTAAGACATCTTCTACAGGAATAGATTCGGCAAACTCACCCTTGCTTTTTTCTACAAAAGCAGGTGTTTGTTTCAATTCTTCCAAACCTTTCCAATATTTTTTATTGCTATCCATTTAAGCTGTATATAAGATTGCGTATTTCTGAATAATTATTAATAGTGACATTTACCACACTCAAGACCACCGATCATCGCCGCTGTCATTTTTTCACCTTTTTTGATGCTTTCATGCGCTTTGATTAAGTCTTCGTAGTATTTGTTATCTGATTTCACATCTGTTGCCTTATGACAATCCACACACCATTTCATTGTTAATGGCGAGTATTGATACACTTCTTCCATTGTTTCAATAGGTCCGTGACAAGTCTGACACTCTACTCCTGCTACTGTAACGTGTTGTGAGTGGTTAAAATAAGCAAAATCTGGCAAGTTGTGAATACGAACCCACTGAATCGGCTTAGGATTGTTTCCGTAAGTACGAGTCTCTGGATTAAAGTCCAATGCGCGGTAGATTTTTGCAATCTCAGGTGAAATTTCACCATCATAATGCTCCGAACCAGTAATCGTATTGTGACAGTTCATACAAACATTTGCAGAAGGAATAGATGCATTTTTAGATTTAAAAGCACCACCGTGACAATATTGACACTCAATTTTATTTACACCCGCGTGTAATTGGTGCGAGAATTTAATCGGTTGAACCGGCTGATAACCTGTGTGAACACCTACGTTCCACATGGTTTTCCAACCACCAACAGCCAATAAAGCAACAAGCATTAATACAGCAAATCCGACTAATTTCTTGTTCTTAACAAAAGCTTTAGCAAAAGCAAGGAATTTAGAACTCGTTTGAGGCTCCTCTTCTGCTTCAACAGCAGCTTGATTTGTTGCGATAACCTTCTCTAAAGTACGGATGACACGGTTTAAAACAACAATAACAACAATTGCCAAAACAACTACACCTATTAATCCGAAGATCATAAACAAGTTAGCATTGTCATCTTTCGCAGTTTCACCCGGAGGCAATTCACCTTTAGGTTTTTCAACAGACTCAGCTTTAATATAAGCCAATACTGACTTAATATTATCATCTGATAAATCTGTAAAAGAAGTCATCACAGATTTATTGTACTCCTCAAAAATTGCAATTGCATCGGCATCACCGGAAGCAATTAAAGCTTGAGAGTTTTTAATCCATTTAATCAACCACTCTTCAGACTTAGTTTCGGTAATACCTTTTAAGGCAGGACCAACAACTTTTCTATCAACTTTGTGACAGCTCGTACACTTTGCTTTGAAGATTTTTTCACCTTCCTTGACATCTTGCGCATGCAGCGTCGTAACGGCAAATAACAGCACCAAACTCATTGACGCTATCCTCGCAAGTTTTCCCAAAACGGATGAGATATTTCTCATATTTAACACTTTATACTATTTATTTGTGAATATAAAAATTTAAACACCATTCTAAACAGAGCACACTCTGCCTAGTAATGCCACAAAAGTATAACTTATTAATAAATCCCTGACAATTTTGTGACGTTATTTATCAATTTATAATCGTTCTAAATTATTTTAAAATGACTATTTAATGCAGATTTAAACCACCTCTTGTACTTCAAGGCGGAAATTGATAAGCCTCAAATTTAAGACATCAATAGGACATAAAAAAATTCAAAACTGCCCGAAAGTGATTCTTGATAACAGTATGCTGACAAAGAATTGATTAGAGAATTGTAACTTTACGGATATGCAGTTATAATGAAAAAATTAGTATTTTTATATGGCTTGATTTTTTTAATAACCTCCTGTAATGCACAGACGCATCAAGCTTCAAAACAAACATCAATCTTTAAGACAATGGAAGATTCAACAAAATATAACAAATTAACGCCAGAAGAGGAACATGTTATTGTTCACAAAGGAACGGAGCGTCCCTACACGGGCACCCTACTGGATAATAAAACAAAAGGAACTTACGTTTGCAAAAGATGCAATGCTGCACTTTATCGTTCGGAAGATAAATTTGATTCGCATTGTGGCTGGCCTAGTTTTGATGATGAAATCAAAGGGGCCATACGAAAAGAAACAGATGCAGATGGAAGAAGAACAGAAATTCTGTGTAACGCATGCGGAGCACACCTCGGGCATGTTTTCATCGGCGAAAGATTGACCGATAAAAACACACGTCATTGTGTCAACTCCATTTCTATGGTATTTGTAGCAGATACTATTGCTTCAAAATAGAAGATTCACGTATTTTCAATTCGCAGGGTAGTGTCAGATGTTTAATTGATTTGGCTTTACCCTGCAATTTTAACAATAAAATATTGATAATGTGATCCGCAATTTCTTCAATAGGTTGCGAAACAACAGTGATGGCAGGTTCGTGCAATTTAAATACCGTATGATCATCAAATGCAATTAGTGCCGGTAATTTATAATTATGTTTCTTCCCAGACTTAAGTCCTGTAATTGCCAAATAATTAGTTGCAAATAAAACAGCATCTAGGCGATTATCTACAACAAACTCATGTAAGTCATCAATTGCCTCTGCTTCTGATGCGTCCAGTTGTATTTTTTTGATGTATACCTGCTTCTTAAATTGATCCATACCTTTCATGTAGCCATCTAGGCGATCCCGCATTTGGGTCTGATCAGAGTATAACGACACTAGACCGATTCGTTTATAGCCCTGCTCATTAAAATGAACGGTGGCATCAAAGGCGCCTTGAAAATTATCTGCAATAACATAATCTGTTTCCACATCCGGCAAATAGCGGTCAAATAAAACAACAGGCACATTTGATTGAATCAAATTAGAAATTGTCTCCTCAATTCCTTCGGAAGGTGTAATGATAAAACCATCAACCTGTCGATCATTAAACATACCGATCAGCTCTTTGGTCTTCTCGCTATCATTATTGGTACTACAATAGATAATCCGGTATCCTTGCTCATAAACTTTAGTTTCAATCAAACGCGCGATATTACCAAAGAATGGATTTGAAATATCTTCAATGATGAGACCGATAATTTTCGTTTTACCTGTACGTAAACTTTTAGCAAGCTCATTAGGTTTATAGCCGACTTTTTTAACATAATCAAGAACTCGCTTTGTCAATGACTCACTTATACGCTTCTCCTTGGCTTTGTCATTCAATATAAAAGATACCGTAGTAACCGAAACCCCTAAAGCCTTTGCTATATCACTGATCAAAATTCTCTTCTTCATTAAGTATAGTGTGTTTATAATATGAGTTACTAATCTAAAAAAAAATAAAGTAATAACGCCATATATTGTAAAAATATTTAAGCTAAAAGGATTTATTAAGCAAAAAAAATGCTATATTTCACCCCTAAATAAGATCAAACTAATTAATTATGATTCAATTGAATTACAATAAAATTTTATTAAGTATTCTTGCATTATCGCCATTAAGTTCAATGGCTCAACAAAATTTGACTCAATATGTGAACCCTTTTATCGGTTCCGAAGATCATGGACACGTATTTGTCGGTGCCAATGTGCCATTAGGAGCTGTACAATTAGGTCCATCTCAGATTGCACAGACCTGGGATCAGTTTAATGGCTGGGACTGGTGCAGTGGTTACAATTATAAAAGCAAAGAAATTCTGGGTTTTACCCATACACATCTTAGTGGTACCGGTATTGGCGATCTCAATGATATTATGATTGTACCTGCAAACGGTAAAGTACAGTTAAAACCTGCAGAGTTTAACAAGATGGGTACCGGCTATGGATCTAGCTTTAAAAAAGAAAATGAAATAGCCCAACCTGGATTTTACAGTGTTCTATTAGACGATTACCAAGTTCAGGCAAATCTAACAGCAACTGAGCGTGTTGGCTATCATCAGTATGTCTATAATAAATCGGACAATGCTCACTTATTCATCGACCTTTCTTTTAAGATGAACTGGGATAAAACAACAGACTCGTACATCAAGCAAATCAATGACAGCACATTCGTCGGATACCGCTTTTCTTCAGGATGGGCAAGTGATCAAAAAGTATATTTTGCTTTAAAAACCTCTGTTCCTATCCAAAAAGTGCAGTTCTATGAGGAGAACAGTCAAAAATTAGGTTCTTCTACCGTAAAAGGTCAAGCGATTAAAGCTGCTTTATTTTTTGATGCTGTAAAAAATAAAACCATTGAAGTGAAGGTTGGTCTTTCATCTGTAAGTACGACAAATGCTTTAGAAAACATACAGGTGGAAATGCCGAACTGGAATTTTGCAGATGCGAAGAAACAGGCAAATGACAAATGGAACAGCACTTTAAATAAAATTCAATTTGAAGGAGATGCAGATACCAAAACCATTTTTTATACCGCTTTGTATCATACCTATTTTGCACCGACCATCTTTAATGATGCAAATGGTGATTATCTAGGCACAGACAAACAAGTGTACGAAAAACAGGATTTTACTAATCATACCGTATTCTCTTTATGGGATACTTACCGTGGACTTCACCCTTTAATGAATTTACTGGAGGATCGTAAGATCAATCAGGATTTTATTAAAACCATGCTGGCGATTTATCAGCAACAGGGAAAATTACCGGTATGGCATTTACAAGGTAATGAGACCAATACTATGGTTGGATTACCTGCAATACCAGTAGTAGCTGATGCAGTTATCAAAGGGATTTTAGATGAGAAAGATTACGAATTGGCTTGGGAAGCAGTAAAAACCACCGCAATGGGTTACGAAAACGGCTTAAAATTCGTACGTGACTTAACTTATATTCCAATTGACAGCATGGATCATGAATCTGTAGCTTGGGCATTAGAATATGCTATTGCAGATTATAGTGCTTACAAAATGGCGGTGAAATTAGGGAAAACAGAAGATGCTGCATATTTTGAGAAGAGATATAAGCTTTATGAGCAATATTTTGATAAAGAAGTAGGTCATTTTGTGGGAAGAAAAGCTAACGGTGAGTTTAGAAGACCATTCAACGCATTGATGGCTAAACACCGTGAAAACGATTACTGTGAGGGTAATGCATGGCAATACACCTGGTTAGTTCCTCAAGATGTAAAAGGCCTAATCAATCTTTTTGGAGGCGATAAAAACTTCTTGAAGAAACTTGACGAGTTCACAACAATGTCTTCCGATTTGGGTGGAGAAGCTTCAAATGATATTACTGGTCTTATTGGTCAATATGCTCAAGGCAATGAACCCAATCACCATGTCCCTTACCTGTATGCATATGCAGGAGAAGCTTGGAAAGGTTCTGCACTTGCCCGTAAAGCCATGATGGAATTTTATACAAGCAAACCTAATGGTTTGTGTGGTAATGACGATGCTGGACAGATGAGTGCCTGGTATGTGTTTTCAGCAATGGGTATGTATCCATTAAATCCAATCAGCGGTGTTTATGTTTTCGGATCACCGATGATGGAAAAAGCAACCATTACCCTTCCAAATGATAAACAGTTAACGATACAGGTTAAAAATCAAGCTAAGAAAAACAGCTATATAAAAAGCATCAAACGCAATGGTCTATCGTACTCGAAATCATTCATCACATATGATGAGGTTCTAAAAGGAGGTACGATCGAAATTGAAATGAGCAATACTCCAAACAAAAATTGGGGTAAAGCACCACAGGATAGACCAATTTCAGTAGATAATTAATCTGCAAGTCTGTCAGGCCACTATTTATGGAATAGCTTTTGATAATAATCAACAAAAGGAGATTAAAAATGTCAGAATTAAACAACAACATCAATATCCAAGATATTGAAGACGGAAATAATCAGCAAGATTTCTATACAACTTTTAAAGAAAAATTGATTGCTGTAGAACAATTTCCATCCTTATACAAATTCAAATTCATTGTAAAAGCCGATTTGGAGAAAATAGAGCAAGTAAAACAAGTATTTACGCATGCAAGCACCAAATACGCGGAAAAAGAATCATCAGGTGGTAAATACAAGTCCATCACCGTAGAGACTTTTGTCAATAATGCCGATGAAGTAATTGATTATTACAAAGAAGTATCTAAAATAGAATCCGTTATCATGTTATAACAAAACAAAACAGGCTGTCAAATAGACAGCCTGTTTTATTAGCATAAAAAAAGCTCACTTTTCAGTGAGCTTTTTTATATGATTAAGTTTTTTAAAACTTACGCTTGTGGAGCTGCATCAGTAGCTGGTTTATCTTCACGAGGAGGACGAGGTAATAAAGCTTTACGAGAAAGTTTCAATTTACCTTGTTTGTCGATATCCAATAATTTAACCGTTACTTTATCACCTTCAGTAAAGATACCATCCATCGTTTCAAAACGTTTCCAATCAATCTCAGAGATGTGTAATAAACCATCTTTTCCTGGCATGATTTCAACGAAAGCACCAAAAGGCATAATAGACTTCACTTTACCTTCGTAAGTAGCACCTACCTCAGGTTTAGCAGCGATATTTTTAATACGTGTACTTGCATCATCAATAGCAGCTTTATTGTCCGCAAAGATCTGAACGATACCTTTACCATCTACTTCTTCAATAGAAATAGTAGCACCTGTTTCACGTTGCATTTCTTGGATAATTTTACCACCTGGACCGATGATAGCACCAATAAATTCTTTATCGATGATGATCTGAACAATACGAGGAGCATGAGGTTTGTAATCTTCACGTGGCTCAGAAATTGTTTTCTTCATTTCACCTAAGATATGAAGACGAGCCTCTTTCGCTTGATCCAAAGCTTGTGTCAAAACTTCCCATTTCAATCCATTGATCTTTAAGTCCATTTGACAAGCAACAATACCTTTTTCAGTACCCGTTACTTTAAAGTCCATATCACCTAAATGATCTTCATCACCTAAGATATCAGAAAGAATTGCATATTTACCCGTTTTCTCATCCGAGATTAAACCCATCGCGATACCAGAAACTGGAGCTTTCAATTTAATACCCGCATCTAATAATGCTAATGTACCAGCACAAACAGTTGCCATTGATGAAGAACCGTTAGATTCTAAGATATCAGAAACAACACGGATTGTATAAGGATTTTCAGCTACTGGAGGCAATACTTGTCTCAATGAGCGTAATGCTAAATTACCGTGACCTACTTCACGACGACCTGGACCTCTATTTGGTCTAGCCTCACCTGTAGAGAATGCAGGGAAATTGTAGTGAAGGATAAATTTGTTATAACCGTTGATGAATGCACCATCGATCATTTGCTCTGCATCTTTAGCACCTAAAGTAACAGAAGTTAATGATTGCGTTTCACCACGTGTAAATACAGCTGAACCGTGAGCTGCAGGTAAATAATTTACTTCTGACCAGATTGGACGTACAGTACGTACATCACGTCCATCAAGACGTTTTCCTTCGTCCAATACTAAATTACGAACTGCATCGTATTGTACATCATGGAAATATTTTTTGAATAAGAATTTTGTATCCTCATCCAATTCTTCTGGAAGTGTCGCTCTGAATTCTTCAGCAATCTTTGCGAAAGCTTCAGAACGGTCATGCTTTGCAGAAGCAGAAGCTGCTACAGCATATACTTTATCATAAGTCGCGCTGAAAATTTCAGCTCTCAACGTCTCATTAGTTGGCTCATGGTTATACTCACGTTTTACATTTTTACCTACTAAATTTGCTAATTCAACTTGAGCAGCAACTTGTTTTTTGATCGCCTCATGCGCAAAAGCAATCGCTTCTACCATTTCAGTCTCAGAAATTTCACTACACTCACCTTCAACCATACCGATATCTTGAGCAGAACCAGCTACGATAAATTCTAAAGTTGCTCTTTCTAATTCAGACATTTTTGGATTAATCACCAATTGGCCATCGATCTTAGCAACGCGAACCTCAGAAATAGGTCCATTGAAAGGAATATCAGAAACCGCAATAGCAGCAGAAGCTGCTAAACCAGCTAATGCATCCGGCATAATATCTTTATCTGCAGAGATCAAAGAGATCATCACTTGTGTATCTGCATGATAGTTCTCAGGGAATAAAGGACGTAAAGCTCTATCTACCAAACGAGAGATTAAGATCTCATAATCTGACAAACGCGCCTCACGACGTAAGAAACCGCCAGGAATACGGCCTGTAGCCGCGTATTTCTCTTGGTAATCTACTGACAAAGGTAAAAAGTCAACTCCAGATTTCGCTTCTTTAGCAGAAACGACTGTTGCTAGAAGCATCGTATCACCTTGTTTTAAAACTACTGCACCATCAGCCTGTTTAGCCAATTTACCAGTAGAAAGTTCGATCTGGGAGCCATTGCCCATATCAATTACTGTTTTGATTTCGTTATAACTCATTCGTTGTTATTTGCGATATGCTTTTCATCTTTTGGCAGCATACCTATATTAAAAATATTTTAATTTCATCGCAAAGATAAGGTAAAATATTTATAATCAAACTGACGTCAGTTGCATTTATAACAGTAATTATCATGCTACCCTTAACCATTGAAGGTGGTTTTATAATAATAAGTAGCATAAAATCATCATTTCAAAATTTAGCGACAAAAAAAAGCCATCTCCAAAGAGACGGCTTTCTAAAGTTTTTATAACTAAAAGCTTATTTGATGATATCACGTAAACCAAGACCTTTAATGATCGCACGGTAACGGTTGATGTCAGTTTTGTACAGGTAAGCTAATAATGAACGACGTTTACCTACTAACATTTGTAGGGCACGTTGTGTGTTAAAATCTTTTCTGTTTTTTTTCAAATGCTCAGTTAAGTGAGCAATTCTCTTAGTGAATAAAGCTACTTGTCCTTCTGTAGAACCTGTGTTCGTTGCCGAACCTGCAAATTCCGCGAAGATATCTGCTTTGTACTCTTTACTTAAATACATCTCTGAAATAATATTAAAGCGTTAAAAATTTTTGTTAATTGACTGCAAAGGTAGCACTTAAACTTTAATCTGCAAAGAAAATGAAGATTAAAATTTAAGTAGTAACGCAGTAATATTAAAGTGCCACCTTAATAGGCACCTAGTAATTTACATAAAGTTTAAATCAATTGAGGAACAAAACACCTGATAACAATAAACTTAAAATTCGCTCTGCATTAATAAGGAATGCCTTAAACTTTCACATAGATTTTCTTTTTATCCAAGTAATAGCATATACCCCACATCAAGGCCAAAAAGCATAGCGAGTAAAAGAAAGAACCGACCTCTGGTGGACCTGGTAAAGGTTTGCAGATTGTTGTATAAAACCAGGTAAATGCGTTGGTGTATAAAACAGTTCCATCATCTCCTACCCCATCCGGAATACGGATCAGCCCTACCAATCGCGGTAAAACACCACTTAGCACAAAGATAAAAAGTGGGTTTTTACCAAACACATCAAAAAATTTAGTCAAACCATTTTTCACACCTTGTACTTCAACAAACCAGATCATTCCACCGATGGTCATAATTCCTAATCCCGTTGTGTACAGTACATAAGAACTTGTCCATATTTTTTTGTTGATCGGAAAACCTAATGACCAGATCCATGCTAAAACTACCAGAATAAACCCCGTTACAAATAACCCTGAAAGTAATTTGAAATGAGGCTCTTTACTTTCAGGAACCTTAGACCATAACCAATCTACCTGCCCTTGCTTCTTGATATAAGTACCGGCAAGATAACCGAAAACGACTTGTACAATAGTCGGTAATGTACTCATCAGGCCTTCAGGATCAAAAGGCACACCTTCTCCCTTATAAATATGAGCTACTCCCAATAGCTGTATATCAATCGGAGTTCCAAACCAACCTGCAAGGCTATAAGGCTCTCCTGCCTGTCCAGCAAAAGCACAAATAGCCCAATAAGCCAATAAGATAACAGCAGAAATCCAGATCAACGCCTTCTCTTTAAAGTAATAAGCCAGAATAGAAGCAAAACAATACGCCAACGCAATGCGCTGAAGTACACCTAATATCCGGATGCCCTTTTCAGGATTATTTGGATTTACCCAATGTTTCAATCCAAGTGTATCACCGTCCCACTGCACAAACGGAGCCCAGTTAAGGAATAAACCAATAGCAAAAATCAAAACCGTTCTTTTGATAACTTTCTTCCAGAATACAGCATCTCCAGCTTCCTGAAGTCGAGGAATAACAAAAGACATGGCATTACCAACTGCAAATAGAAAAAAAGGAAAAACAAGATCTGTTGGGGAACAGCCATGCCAACCGGCATGTTTTAATGGTGCGAACATATGAGCCCATGTTCCAGGGTTATTGACCATAATCATCAGAGCAACTGTAGCTCCTCGGAATACGTCAAGTGAATAATAACGCTGTTTCATAAAATAGTTTGTTTAAGGCATAAAAATAACAATTTTACTATTCACTTTTACGCGCAATTTAATTTAAAATGGCATAAACACGGATTTTTGTTTTTTAAATAGAAATCAATATTATCCATCATCACCTCAAACAAAAACATAAGAAAGTAGAAGCAATAAAGTATGCATAACAACTGTAAAAGGATCCGCGAGCTTTTTACGTCTGTTACATTCTAAAAAACTTTTGAAAAATAAATCAAATTAAACTGCCAATTATTAATAAAACAAGACAAAGACCCTTATACTTATTAATAAATATTATAAAGTCATGGATTTTACAAAGAAATTTGCTTTCTTTACCACTTCAATACGACAATACGAAGATTATTAATGATGAACAGCCAAATCTTAAAAGCACTTTACTTTCAGGAATCACAATCAATTGCACAGCTAAGTAAAACTTTTAATAAAAGTATTCCGGTTATTACCAAATCAATAAATTCCTTACTGGAAATGAAACTCATTGAGGGTAATGGTTTTGCGACATCAACGGGAGGAAGACGCGCTATTCAATTCAAGCTAAATAATAGCCTTTCTCATTATATGTTAGTTATTGCGCTTGATCAATATTATACATCGATTTACATTTATAATCTTGAAAACAAAATAATTGAACAGATTACTGATCAATATAATCCCCTTTCTTGCGAGTCAGAAGCACTCCAAAACATCATCAGTTATGCTGATCAGCTTATTACTAAGTCACAGATTCCACTAGCCAATTTTATTGCGGCGGGTGTCAGTATGCCCGGATTTGTAAACATACAAAAAGGCGTTAATGATTCGTACGATAAAAAATGTAACCTACACCACATAAAAAAACACATCACTGATCATTTTAAAATTCCGACGATTATTGAAAACGACTCCACCTGCATTGCTTTTGCCGAACAAAAATTTGGCGCCGCACAAAAGACAACAAATGCGTTAGTCATCAATTTAAATTGGGGAGTCGGATTAGGCATGATCGTAAACGGTCAAATATTTAAAGGATCGAGTGGTTATGCAGGAGAATTTAGCCATATACCACTAAGCCATAGCAACACCCTTTGTTCCTGTGGAAAAAAAGGATGTTTAGAAGTAGAGGCATCGTTAAGCGCTGCAGTAATAGATGTACAGAATGCTTTAAAGGCCGGAGAAAAATCGAGTTTAGAAGCCGAGCAGTATAATAACCTATTAGCACAAGGAGATGCTTTACTGGAGAATGCATTACAGGGTGATCAGCTTGCTATTGCCAGTCTTGGGAAAATTGGCTATATGTTAGGAAAAGGCATTGCTACATTAATCCATATCCTCAACCCTGAAGTCATCATCATCAGTGGCCGGGGAGCCAAAGCTGGCGCCATACTCATGCCTCAGATTCAGACTGCAGTAAATGAATTTTGCATACCTAGATTGGCCAGCACAACACAATTAAAAATATCAGAAACAAATAAACAGGCACAAAGTATTGGGACTGTTGCCTTTATTATAGAAAACACATTACAAACCCTTATAACTACAAACTAATTAGCTTATAAATCATTACTCATGAATTATTTTCAGAAAAAGAGTGCAGGATTAGCGTTATGCACTTTAGTCAGTGCATCATCCTTATTCGCACAGCAATCCATTACCGGAACAGTAAAAGATGCTTCGGGGCCAGTATCCGGCGTAACGGTTACCGTAAAAGGAACCTCACGAGCGACACAAACCACTGCAAACGGCAGCTTTACCATCCAGGCTTCACAAGGAGAAACTTTACGATTTACTACGATTGGATACAAACCAACAGAAGTTTTGGTTGGTTCAACTAAATCGATTAATGTCACGTTGATACAAGACGCTTCAGCTTTAGATGAAGTGGTCGTGACAGCAATGGGTATTAAACGCGATGCAAAAGCTTTAGGATATGCTGTCAGCAGTATCAAAGCAGAAGAAATTACAAAAGCAGGTAACACGAACTTTGGATCGGCTTTATATGGTAAAGCTCCAGGTGTAAAAATAACAACAGCACCAGGTGGTTCTGCAAGTGCCGTAAACGTGCAAATTCGAGGCATTAACTCATTAAATTTTCAGAGACAGCCTCTTTATGTAGTTGACGGTATCATTATCCGTAATGATCAGCAAAATGGCTCTGGTGGCGCAAATAATAATAATTACTGGAATGATCAACGCATCCGCGGTAATGGTATGTTAGATATCAATCCTTCCGATATCGAAAATATCTCTATTTTAAAAGGTGCGGCCGCAAGTGCATTATATGGCTCCGATGCAGCAAGTGGCGTTATTGTGATCACAACTAAAAAAGGTATTAAGGGAAAAGGATTGGGTGTTGATTTTAATTACAATGGATCAATTGAAAGAGCAGCTTTCCTGCCTAAATTTCAGAATACTTATGGTCCTGGCTATGATGCGGCAACAAATATTGCTAACGGCGCTACTGCAGAAGGCTGGTTTATAGACGACAAATCACCAAGTGGACGTCGTCCTTACTACAGAGCATACGGAAGTTTCGGACCTAAATTCACAGGTGAAGATGTACTATGGTGGGATGGTCAAGTAAGACCTTATAAATTAAGAGAAAATAATTATTACGAAGTATTTGATAAAGGATACAATTCAACAGCCAACGTTGGGATATCCAATCAAACCGATAAAATTAACTATCGCTTAAGCGCTACACGTATGGACTATAAAAGTACAAGTCCAGGCAGTAAGCAAAATAAAAACACCTTCAATTTAAACAGTACTGTTAAATTAAGCAGTAAATTATCAACCGATATCGTAGCCAACTTTGTCAATACAAATACGCATAACAGAGCTCGTTTATTAGGTGAGGTTTTAGGAACATTTGATGGATTTTTCAGCAGAACAGAAGATATGTCTGCTATGAAAAATGCATACCAAACTTCTGATGGTTATAAGTACTCTAAATTTGGAACGGGTCGACCAGAAGATTTTACCTATACCATGAGAGCATCTAATCTGTTAGATTACTTCTGGAATCAGTACAAAAACAGCTACGATGAAACAGAGAATAGAATTTTAACCAGTGCAACCTTAAATTGGGATGTAGTCAATCATTTAAAATTCAGAGGACGTATTGGTAATGACTTCACCTCAGCGACCAGTACAAATAAGCAATATACCGAATATGCAACTGCTTACAACTCGCCAAAAAGCAGCACAGGTGGTTTCGGCACTTCCAAAGGCGCTTATTCTATTTTGTATGGTGATGCTATGTTGACGTACACAAATAAGATTAATCAAGATTTTGACTATTCTGCAAGTTTCGGTTTTCAATCCAGAACTGAAAATTATAATGATCAATCTTCAAATACAGCAGCTGGTCTTGTCACTGAAAACTGGTTTAGTATAAATAACAGTTATGCTCAAGCTGAGACCAGCAATAGCAGAAAAGAAATGCTTAAGTATGCGTATTTTGGAACCTTAAATATTGGTTATAAAGGCTACGCTTACTTAGACGGAACCTATCGTTCAGAGTATTCTTCAACATTACCTCCTGCAAACAATAACTACCAGTATGGATCAGTTAGTGGAAGTTTTATCTTTAGCGATGCTTTCAATCTAAAGTCTGATAAATTTTCGTATGGTAAATTACGTGCATCATACGGTATTGTAGGTAACGATGCCCCGATTTATGCCGCTAATATCTCCAATACGCAAGCACCACTTTTAAGTGTAAATGGTGCAGTACCTTCATTAACATATACCAGCAATTACGGTAATCTTAACCTGAAACCTGAACGTAAATACGAAATGGAATTTGGTGTAGAGTTAAAGTTTCTTAAAAATAGATTAGGCTTAGATGTAAGTTACTACAATAACTACATTGAAGATCAAATCCTTAACTTAACACTTCCATCTTCAACAGGTGCTAGAAGTCAGATTCTTAACATAGGTAAAGTTGCGAATAATGGTTTAGAGGTATCTTTAAACGGCACGCCGATCCAAAATGATAACTTCACTTGGACATCAAGACTAAATTATTCATTCAACAATTCTAAAGTAAAAACATTAGCACCAGGTGTTGACGAACTTCTTTTCTATTCTGCAGATGAAAACTCTTTAAAAATCACAGCTAGAGAAGGTGAAAAATTAGGAAACATTTATGTCTACGACATTGCAAAAGATCAGCAAGGCAATAATATAATTTCAGATGAAGGTCTATATGTAATCGATAAAACAAAGTATAAACACGTAGGTAACATTATGCCAAAAGCAATCGGGGGTTGGACCAATACCTTTACTTACAAAAACTTTATGTTAGATTTTACGGCAGACTACCGTTTCGGTGGACAAATGGTGTCTGAAAACCTAAAATACGGTATGAGTGCAGGTTTATATGAAAACACACTCCCATATAGAGAGACTGGCGTAACGCTTCAAGGAGTAAATGCAAATACAGGAAAAGCAAATGATGTACATTTAAGTGCTCCTGAATACTATATGAATACGTTCGGCTGGGGAGCAAACTCCTGGTCGGAAGAAGGGGCAGTATACGACAATAACTTCATTAAATTAAGAGAGCTATCGATCGGTTACAAGATTCCTGACAGTTTCACGAACAAGCTGAAAATCAACAATCTTCGCGTATCCCTATTAGGAAGAAACTTATTCTATATCTATAGAACATTAAAGAACCTGGATCCAGAAGCTCCAGTTGGAAATGCATGGTGGTCTCAAGGTGTTGACGTAGGTTCAACAGCTGCGACAAGAAGCTTTGGTTTTTCACTAAATGCTAATTTCTAACATTAATCGACTGAAATCATGAAAAAAATATTTTTATCAATCATAACATTAATAACAGCCTGCGCTACTATGGTGGGTTGTAAATCGCAATTGGAGGAGAAATTCCAAAATCCAGATGCCTCTACTAAAGCAAATATTCCTGCTTTTTTTGCAAAAATGCTCAACAATGACCGTGTGAGACCTTCTTATTATCACTATAGAACTTTCATACTATCAAATCAGACCGTCTATACGCAAACAGCATCTTTTACTCCTTCATTGAGTATGTATCAACCAGGAGACAATTACTCGTACACCTATTGGTCAGACTTTTATTCGACAGGAGTATTAGGGTTGAACCGCAGTATGAATAAAGCCTATTCAGAACTTTCAGAAACTGAAAAAAAGAATATGGAAATTTTCATGCAAACAGCAAAAGTATTGATGTATGATGAAGCGGCAAAAATGATTGACAACTTCGGTGATATTCCATTCAGCGAAGCTGGAAGTTTACCAGCTACGGGAGAAATTATAAAACCTAAGTTCGATGACCAAAAAGAATTGTACAACTTATTTATCGATGAATTAAAAAAAATCAACACCTATTTAGCAACTGCTCAGACAAATGCTGATTTTTCTAAATACGATATCCTTAATAGTGGGAATGTCAATAAATGGAGAAGATATACGAACTCACTGAGACTTCGTTTATTAATGCGTATCTCTTTTATAGATGAAAATAAAGCCAGAACGGAAGCACTAGAAATGCTAAATAACCCCGCTCAATATCCTTTGGCCGATGGGGGCAATGTTGCAAACTACAATCCTGCAACAGAAGATATTTTACTACAGCCCTTAACGAATTATACCGGAAGTTTGAGACAAGCATTAATTGAAGGTCCAAATCAATATGCGCCAGACTATATGCTTAATAAAGTAATGTTGCCGTCTAATGACCCACGTATTCCTGTACTTTTCGATAAATTCGGAAGAACTATTAAGGGTGTATTCTATCCAAACAAAGAATACAAAGCTATGCCTATTACATTTACATCTGAAGAAATCAATACGAACTACCAAGACTATGCTGTATTAGATTCTGCAACCATCTTTGATAACAATGCTTTACCAGGAATTGTATTTTCAGCATCTGAAACCAACTTCAATAAAGCAGAAGCATTATTACGGTGGGGAGCTAGTACTACAGCAAAAGAAGCTTATAATACAGCTGTAAAACAGTCAGTTTCATTTTACTATTATCTAAACAACATCAATGATTCTGGATTAAAAACAGAAGTTAAACCTAATGATGTTGTGATCAATGACTTTACAGAAAAATCGACAATTTCATTCACAAACAATCAAACTAAAGATCTTGAATTGATCTGGACACAGAAATGGTTGCATTACGGTTTTCTTCAAGCACAACAAGCATGGGCAGAATTAAGAAGAACAGGATACCCTGTCTTAACTCACCCAGAAGGGGGCTTAGCTAACTATGCGACACCACCAACACGTTTGATGTACCCTTCTGAAGAAATTGCTAATAATCAAGCAAACTATGAAGCAGTAAAAGGGAAAGATAAGAGAGACACCAAAATATTTTGGGACGTAAAATAATTTTTTTATACCTTTAAAACGAAAGCCACTAACGTGGCTTTCGTTTTATAATAACAAATTATAACCAAATGAAATTAAAAACCTTAATTCCTACCCTAGCATTACTTTGGGCAGGACAACATAGTTTTGGTCAGGCCCATAATGTATCTTCTGGTTACCAAAAACCAACCGACCCATTAGTTATTGAAAATCTAGAACAGTGGCAGGACATGAAATTCGGACTTTTTATGCACTGGGGAACATACAGTCAATGGGGTATTGTCGAAAGCTGGAGCTTATGTCCGGAAGATGAAGGCTGGACACAGCGTAAACCGGAACATGGAAAGAACTATTATGATTATGTAAAGAATTACGAAAATCTACAAAAAACATTCAACCCTACAGATTTCGATCCTAAAAAATGGGCCGATGCCACAAAAGCTGCCGGGATGAAATATGTGGTATTTACTACAAAGCACCACGATGGATTTGCCATGTTTGACACGAAAGAGTCGGACTACAAAGTTACCTCTCCCAATACACCATTTTCAAAAAATCCGAAAGCCAATATCACAAAAGAAATTTTCAATTCCTTCCGAAACGATGGCTTTAAAATAGGAGCTTATTTTTCTAAACCAGATTGGCATACCGATTTTTATTGGTGGAACTATTTTCCACCTAAAGACCGTAACGTGAATTACGATCCGCAAAAACATCCTGAAAGATGGGAAAAGTTTAAAAACTATACCTATAACCAATTGAACGAATTGACCTCTGAATATGGAAAAGTGGATATTTTATGGCTAGACGGCGGTTGGGTAAGACCGTTCAAAACCATTGATCAATCTGTTGACTGGCAACGAACCATTAAGGTAGAACAAGATATTGATATGGACCGTATCGGTAATATGGCGCGGAAGAACCAACCCGGCATCATTGTCGTCGACCGTACTGTACCGGGGAAGTGGGAAAATTATGTCACGCCGGAACAGGCCATCCCAGAACACACATTAGACATCCCGTGGGAGAGTTGCATCACCATGGGTAACTCTTTTAGTTATGTTCCTAATGATCAGTACAAGCCCACTAAAAAAATTGTAGAAACTTTGATCAAAATTATCGCACGAGGAGGCAATTATTTAATGAACATCGCGCCTGGACCAAATGGGGACTACGACCAAGCTGCGTATGACAGATTAAAAGAATTAGCTTCGTGGATACAGATCAACCAAGGCGCAATATATGCTACCCGTCCAGTCGCTCCCTATCACGAAGGAGATTATTACTATACCAGAAGTAAGGATAGTAAGACCGTCAATGTTTTCCATATTGTAGAAGGCGACAGCTATCAACAACCAACTGAGTTTACATTCAATGTTCCAGATAATTTCAAAATTAAAGACATGAGTATCTTAGGCCACAAAGGAAAATTGAAATGGACACAAAAGGAAAATAAAATTATTGCTAAGAATCCAAGCACAAAATTAAACTATGCTACCGTTATTCAATTAAAATCGAAATAAGGTTTAACAATAAATAACTACATAAAACCTACTGCATCTGATCCTGCAGTAGGTTTTTTTTGCCCTTCTCTTCGAATCCTGTTACAATTTTTCGAAACTTATATCTTTTCTCAAAGAATAGTTTTAAAATGATAAAATCTCCCAAAAATTTTAAATTCCCCATTTTATTCCTTACAAAATATTGAAATCTTAATCAAAATATCTTAAAGAGATTAAAATGATATTAATTCCCGTTATTAAGAAAATTTACTTATTAAAAAAAAGTAAAAAGTATTTGCATCTTAATAATATAACTGTAACTTTACTATTACGGAAAACCAATCCAATTATGAATAACCAGATTATAAAAGCAATATACTTTCAAAAACTGCAATCGATTGCGCAGTTGAGTAAGACATTTAATAAGAGTATTCCACTCATTACAAAGTCAGTAAATTCATTACTGGAAATGAATTTAATTGAGGGTAACGACCTTGCAGCATCTACTGGTGGAAGAAGAGCTATTCAATTTAAAATAAATAACAATTTAAACACTTATACTTTAGTTATAGCATTAGACCAATTCTACACTTCCATTTACATATTTGATCTGGAAAATAACGTGATTGCAGAAAATGTCGACAACTATAATCCTCTAAAAAATAGCAATAAAGCTTTAGAGACAATTATCAGTCTAACAGATGCCATCATTGTTGAATCAAAAATTCCTGTTACCGATTTCTTAGGTATGGGCATTAGTATGCCTGGCTTCGTTGATACAGAGAAAGGTATTAATGATTCGTATGATAAACAATCGAAGCTATATCATATTAAAAAGCACATATCTGATCATTTTAACATACCAACCATCATTGAAAATGACTCCACCTGTATTGCTTTTTCAGAACAAAAATTTGGTGCTGCTAAAAATATAAAAAGTTCTTTAGTCATTAATCTCAACTGGGGTGTGGGTTTGGGTATGATCGTGAACGACCAAATATTCAAAGGATCAAGCGGTTACGCCGGCGAGTTCAGTCATATTCCACTCAGTGACAGTAACGAATTATGCTCCTGCGGAAAAAAAGGCTGTCTTGAAGTAGAAGCGTCTCTTACCGCGGCAGTAAAAAACGTGCAGACAGCAATTAATGCTGGAGAAAAATCAAGCTTAGAAGGTGATCAGCACAATAATCTGTTAGCTCAGGGTGATGCATTATTAGAAAGTGCGCTAAATGGCGATCAATTAGCTGTCGCCAATCTCGGAAAAATAGGTTATATGCTAGGAAAAGGAATAGCGACATTAATTCATATCCTCAATCCTGAAGCTATTATCATTAGTGGCAGAGGAGCTCGAGCAGGAACCATTTTAATGCCTCAGATCCAAACAGCAATCAACGAATTTTGTATTCCACGATTAGCGCAAGCCACACAACTTAAAATATCTGATACCAATAAACAGGCACAAAGTCTAGGAACTTCTGCCTTTATTATAGACAACTTTATACAAACACTTTTTCACACAAACTAATCACACTTATAAACCATTCGTTATGAGTTATTTTTACAAAAAAAGTGCGGGATTGGCATTATGCACCTTATTTAGTGCATCCTCCCTTTTCGCACAGCAAACTATTACCGGGAGAGTAACAGATGCAAAAGGACCAGTCGCCGGTGTAACCGTTTCTGTCAAAGGAACAGCTCGCGGAACACAGACGGACACAAATGGTAGTTTTACAATTCAAGCCTCACAAGGCGAAACTTTACGTTTTTCCAATATTGGGTACAAGTCAACAGAAATTTTAGTTGGTTCAACTAAAACGATTAATGCTACTTTAACAGAAGATGCTTCAGCATTAGATGAAGTTGTCGTAACCGCAATGGGTATAAAAAGAGCTCCAAAAGAGCTGGGTTATGCCATGAGTACAGTTGGAGCTGAAGAACTTACCAAAACAGGAAGTCCTAACTTTGCCGGAGCATTATACGGTAAGGCACCAGGTGTCCGTATTTCAGCGGCGCCAGGTGGAGCAACTTCAGGGATCAACATCAATATTCGTGGGACAAACTCCATTACAGGCAATTCACAACCTTTAGTCATAATTGATGGGGTTCCAATGCGCCAAACAACCTTCAATAACTCTGATTATTGGGGCGACCAACGCGCTCGCGGTAACGGTTTAGAAGATCTGAATCCGGAGGATATTGAAAACATCAGTATTTTGAAGGGTGCTTCTGCAGCGGCGTTATATGGATCTGAAGCCATGAACGGTGTTGTTTTAGTAACAACAAAATCAGGAAAATCAGGAAAAGGTTTTTCAATTGACTTTAATGCAACTTACACCCACGACCAAATTGCTTATTTACCTAGATTTCAAGATGTAAGAGGGCCTGGTTTTAATAAATCATATAATAATGTGAACCAATCTGATGATATGTTTTATTATTATGGGGCTGGAGATGCAGTTAATGGGGTTAATCGTGGTGTAATGGATGCAACTGTGAACTTTGGCCCAAAATTCGATGGTCAAAGTATTGTATCTTGGGATGGGGTCGTAAGACCATATAGTGCACAAAATTCGTACGGAAAACTTTTTAATAACCCAAACAATACAATCTTCAACTTAGCTATTGGAAATACCACAGAGAATTCAAGCACTCGCTTTTCAATTACGAGACAAGATAATCAAATGACTTCATTTGGCTCGTACAATAAGAAAAATGTTTTCAATCTAAACAACACATTTACACTATGGGGAAAACTAAAGAATGATATTGTTGTCAACTTTGTTAATCAACGTACACACAATAGACCACTGCTAACCGATCGTCTAATAAATAATTTCACGGGGATGATCTCTACATTTGATAACCCAGATTGGTATGCTAATAAATATCAGACAAGCCTTGGTTATAAATTTGTTACAGGTACAAATCAAAGTTTAACACCCTCAGAAAACTTAAAACACTTTGGATATAGATCAGACGTATTAGATTATTATTGGAACACTAGAGCTAAACAATATGATGAGTACTCCAATAGATTGCTTGGTTCTTATACAACCACTTATAATATTACGGATGATTTATTCATCCGTGGTAGATTTTCTGCAGATGTAACATCTCAAAAAACAGAGGACAAGCAACCTAATGAACGACCGCTATCTTATGAAAACTCGGGATTTTATTCTTTAGGTAATCAAAATGCAAACATTTATTATACAGATTTATTAGCCTCTTATAGCAAACAAATCACACCAGATTTTAAACTTGGCGCAGTAGCAGGCTATACTGCAACTAAAACAGAGGATACTTATGTTCAAAATGAAACAAAACTAGGACTTAGTGTACGAAATTGGTTTGATGTAAATGCTTCGGTTAATCAACCCGTTAGATCAGAAAGATATAATTACAAGAATAATATGCTTCGTGAAGCAATGTTTGGTACATTAAATCTAAATGTAAAAGAATATTGGTTTGTAGAAGGTACCTTAAGAAGGGAAACAATATCAACAATGAATCCTAAAAATAATGTATTATACTATCCATCCGTTAATTCAAGTTTAATTCTCTCAGATGCTTTCCAACTTCCAAGTTTATTTAGTTACGCTAAATTGAGAGGATCTTGGGGAGTTGTAGGAAATTATCCGGATATCTATAAAAGTGCATTATTTTATACCCAAGAAACGCTAGGACCACAGGTAGCAAATGGGCCAGCTGTATTATATACAACTGTACCAACAGAAGCATTTGGAAATGAAAACATAAAACCTGAGACAAAAAAAGAAATAGAATTTGGTCTTGAAACCAAAATGTTAAATGGTAGATTAGGTTTAGATGTAACATATTACAATGGTCTAGTTAAAGATCAAATTCTCAATTATACATTACCATACTCTTCTGGAGCATCATCTATTCTTGCCAATGTTGGTTCCCTACGCAATTCAGGATGGGAATTTGCAATCAGCGGTACACCTATACAACATGACAATTTCAAATGGAATACTATTTTGAATTTTTCCATGAACAAAAACGTAATAAAAGAATTACCTGGTGGAGTAGGCGAATTATTACATCGGGATTATGATGGTCAAGCTGCTCAACTTGTATCTCGGGTTGGTCAACCAATGGGGGATATTATGGTACATCCACTAAAACTGGATGAAAACGGAAACAAAATCGTACAAGATAATGGTATCTATCAAGTTGATGCAAATAGTTGGGTAAAGGCGGGTAATGCAATGCCTAAAGCCACTGGAGGATTTATTAATACTTTCACTTACAAAAGCTTTACGCTAGATGCATTAATGGACTTTAGATGGGGTGGACATGTCATGCCGACGGGAATCAATTGGATGCTTAGCAGAGGGCTTCTAGAAGAAAGTTTAACTGGAATGGATGCTGAACATGGCGGTTTAAGTTACTATAAAGTAGGGACACAAGGAATCGCAACAAATGCAACACAAGGTCCCAATGGAGAAACAGTTTATCATGATGGTATGCTAATGGATGGGGTACGTACAGATGGGACAAAAAACACAAATATAATTTCTCAAGCCACATATTATAATCAAACATATAACTGGGGTGGCCCGCAGTACTCAAATTCACGATACGAATTATATGTTCAAAAAAACAATTATATTAAAATGAGAGAAATCTCTTTGGGATATCGTCTACCTACTGCAGTTGCCAATAAATTAAAAGCTAAAAACATTCAACTTTCTGCTTTTGGACGTAATTTATTCTTTATTTACAGAAGTATAAAAGATTTAGATCCTGAACAAATGACAGGTGGTTCTAATTGGATTAATAATGTTTCCAATGCAGGAACAAGTCCTGCAACAAGAACATATGGTTTAATGCTACGCGCTAGCTTCTAAAAAAGAAAAACATGAAAAAACATATTATTATAATGGGATTAAGTGCAATAGCACTAACAACCATTTCTTCTTGTTCAAAAAGTTCATTTGACGATTTATATAGAAATCCATCAAAAGTAACTGAAACAACAGTCGAAAAACAATATACTGGAACTATTTTTGGATTTAAAGAATTAATAATTCCTACCTATAGAAATCTATTTGTTACATTAAGACCAACAATCAATAGATATATCCAAACTAGTGGATGGGTCAATGAAGCTAATCAATTAACAGTTGGAGCTGCGGCCACCGAGGATAGATGGATCCAATATTATAAAGGGCTAACACAATTCAAAGAGTTAGAAAAACTTTACAATGGGTTAACTGATGTTGAAAAAAATGAAAAACGTATATTCTTATTAACTGCTAAAGTTTTATATTATGATCAAACACAACAGATGGTCGATTTATATGGTGATATTCCTTGGACTGAGGCTGGAAAATTAAGTACTAACGGTGGCGATTATACTAAATCATATGCGAAATACGATAAAGCTGTAGATATTTATACAGCGATGTTAGATGATTTAAAAACTATCAGTACTGAATTAAAAAACATCACGATACCAACTAATATTGTTAAATCTTTCGAAGCGCAAGACATTATTAATAATGGGAAACTAATCTTATGGAAAAAATATTGCAATGCTTTAAGATTACGTATGTTATATCGTGTATCAGCTAGCTCACAATTTTCATCAAGAGCAACAACTGAAATTCAAGAAATAATAGAAAATCAAACTGATTTTCCTCTACCGTTAGTAAATAGCGAAAATTCTCAAATTGACATTTTTGATTCTGGCTCGAAGATCACATCAGATGGAATAAAAGATGCGTTTGAAGCTGAGGGAACATGGTATGCAAATTTAGCTGGTAAGAAAATGATTGACGAGATGAATATTAAAGTTGATCCAAGACTTCCTTTTATTTTTGAACTGGGAGCTAAAGCAAATAATAAATTTACAGGCCTAGATCAATCATTAGCAAGTTCTGACCAATTAGATTTAGCTCGCAATGGAACTATTTCCATTTACAATCGCTCAACTTACTCCCGCAATAAATTCTTCCCGGGAATACTTATGAGCGCTACTGAAGCTAACTTATTACTAACGGAGTATTACAGTAAAAAAGGAAACTTAACAGCTGCAAAAACATCTTTTGAAAATGCAGTTAAGGAATCGATTAGTTTATATGTGATGTTACGCAGTAGAAGTGATGACAACACCACTCCTGCAGCTACTGCTCCAACAGAAGAGCAGATTAAAACCTATTTATCAAACCTTAATTGGGATGGTACATCTAATAAAATACACTTAATCGCTACGCAGAAATGGATCCATTTCAATCTAGTTCAAGCTGTCGAGGCTTGGTCTGAAATTAGAAGACTAAATTATCCTGAATTTACAGTACCTGTTGAAAATTCAGATATTAATAAAATTATTCCTGTAAAATGGACTTTACCAACTTCTGAAATTTCATATAATCAACAAAACTATAACGCTGTAAAAGATCAAGATAAGCAAACTACCAAACTTTTCTGGGACGTTAATTAAAATTAAATTATCTTAAAAAAGGAAGCCACATAAGTGGCTTCCTTTTTTTGTAGCATAATAAAACCAGATATCGTTATCATTTGAACCAATAAATACGCTTATATATGAAAAAGATCATTTACACCTTATCGCTATTATTGATCCTGTCTGTATTTTCCTGTAAAAATAGCGACCTTGAGTATTCCAATCAATTTGAAAACAGTTTTGACAAGTTTAAAGACTTCAAAAAAGAAAACAATAATTCCTATCAGTACCAAACTAGTATTGTAACAATGGAACATAGTTCTAAAACGACGATATCAGTCATCAATGGGAAAGTAACAAAGCGAGAACATCGCGTAATAGTATTCAATGGATCCGTATCAAAATCACCAACAGGTTGGACAGATCAGGAAATAGATGCAATCTATGCTAATTTAACAGAATCTTATAAAAATTATCTGGTTAGCAAGAAGATTACATTAAAAGAATACCTCAGCTGGTCAGAATCTGAAAAAGAATTAGGAAAATATAATGGATTAGGAGCAACTGAAATTATGACACTCGATGACGTTTATACCAAAGCAAAAGGTGAATGGCTTGTAGCACAAGAAAAGAAAAAGATATTTTTTGAAACGAAAAATAATGGGCTGATCTCATCGTGCGGTTATGTCATAGGAAATTGTCAGGACGATTGCTTTACCGGAATCAATATATCAGATATTAAAGCTTTAAAGAACTAAAACAAAAAAAAGTCTTACTTTTCGTTTGATAGATGAAAAAGTGGAGGACCAAATAAACTTATATGAACAAACTATTCTTCTTTTCGATTATCATACTAACTATACTTTCTTCTTGCAATAATTATAAACCAGCACTATTAACATCAACTCAGATTTTTAACGAAGGTCAGGTACCTTTCAAACAGTGCCACGCCTCCACTATAGAACAAATTGGAAAAGATAGCCTAATTGCCGCCTGGTTTGGAGGCACACATGAATCCAATCCCGATGTTGTGATCTGGACTTCACATTATATTAATGGTAAATGGCAGCACCCTGTGCAAGTTGCCGATGGAGTCCTTGGAGACATACGCTATCCAACATGGAACCCCGTATTTTATCAACATCCAGCATCGGACAGCTTATATCTTTATTATAAAATAGGACCTAATCCTAGAGAATGGAAAGGTTATTACAAATATTCGCTAGATAAAGGCAATACTTGGTCAACAGCGAAAGCATTACCCCAAAACATTTTAGGTCCCATCAAAAATAAACCCATCACCCTAAAAAATGGAACTATCCTTTCCCCTTCAAGCACCGAGTCAAAAGAAGAAATTTGGAAAGCTCATTTAGAGATCAGCGCAGATAGAGGTAACACATGGTCAATTGTTAACATTAACCATGAAAGCCCAGTTCAGGTTATCCAACCTAGTATAGTAAAACATAAAAATGGAAACATTCAGGTTTTATGCCGCAGTAAAGAGAATAAAGTCATGAGTTCATTTTCCAATGATGATGGGCAGACGTGGCAACCTTGGCAAGCGACAAACTTGCTCAATCCAAATGCGGCAACAGACGCAATATGTCTAAAAAACGGACAATTTATGATCGTCTATAATCCCGATCTTGCCGGAAAAGATTGGTGGGAAGGACGTACGAAACTACGCGTGGCATTATCTAAAGACGGTCTGAATTGGAAAGATGCATTGATCTTAGAAGATGGTAAAAAGGGAGATGAATACTCCTACCCGACAATAATACAAGATGATGAAGGTTTGATACATATCACCTACACCTGGAATAGAAAGAATATTAAACACATTGTATTAAAATAAAACTGGGGCTGTCTATTTATTGACAGCCTCAGTTTTATTTTATATCCTAAGTGAGTAGGATCATTAAAGATTCAATGCGTGTGCAGCATACCTTTCGAACGTACTACTCTTCCTACAAATAGTCGTTCTTCAATTCCAATGTACCTTCCAGTCGCATATCATCAGATCCCGCACCGATCAGTAATTTAAATTTCCCTTTCTCAGTTTTCCACCGGTTATCCACAGCCCAAAGTTTAAGATCCTCCTTTGTCAAGTGAAAAGAGACCCTTTCACGTTTTCCAGCTCCAATAGACTTACGTTCAAATCTTTTCAATTGTTTGATAGCTGTAACCACCGAACTAACCTCATCCACAACATATAGCTGAGCCACCTCATCACCATTTAACAGCCCTTTGTTTTCCACATCAAAAGAAACCGTACACGCAAAATCTTCTGCACTTTCCTTCACATCAACAACAAGATTAGCATATTCAAATTTACTGTAGCTCAAACCATGACCAAAAGCATATAAAGGCTTTGCAGACATTTCTACATAATCATGATGCTTAGGTTTGTTATGGTTATAATGAACGGGTAACTGTCCTACAGAACGAGGTACTGAAATAGGCATACGTCCAGCAGGATTATAATCTCCGAAAAGAACGTCAGCTATCGCAAGTCCACCCTCCTGCCCAGGGTACCAGGCATTCACAATAGCAGGGATATGTGCAGCAGCCCAATTCAAGTTCAAAGGTCTTCCCATGATGGTCACAAGCACAATAGGTTTACCTGTTTTCTCCAAAGCCTGCAATAACTGCAACTGATGCCCCATCATATCCAAAGAGACACGATCAAAACCCTCACCACTTTCCATATCACTAACTGCATTGATATCGACATTTGCGGCACCCGTAGCTTGATAAGTTGTTTTAAAATCACGGGCACTAGAACCACCCAATACCACAACAACCACATCCGACAGCTTCGCCGCCGCAACCGCATCTTGTATATTACTATTAAGCGTATCACGGATAGCACAGCCCTTCACGTAATCAATCTGTGTACCTTTACCTACTGCCGCACGAATACCAGCCAGTACTGTTTTCACTTTACCATCGGCCTGTGGAGCAGTATAATCTCCCAGTTGATTGTAGGCATTATCCGCATTAGGACCAACAACTGCAATACGTTTAATCGTTTTCTTCAGAGGCAATAAGTCTCCTTCATTTTTAAGCAATACGATAGACTCCTGAGCTACTTTACGTGCTATAGTCACATTTTCAACAGTAGCTACCTTTTTTGCAACCAGTTTTTCATCCACAAAAGGACGGTCAAATAAACCCAGATTAAATTTCATACGCAGTACACGTGCCACAGCAGTATCAAGAACTGAAGTTTCTACAAGACCGCTATTGACCGCCTCCAATAAATTAGCACCATATCCTGTACCGCTCAAATCTACATCAAGACCGGCATGTATACTTTGTGAGGCTCCCTCTGCTGCAGTAGAAGCTGTGGCGTGCCCTCCGTTTAATCCAGAAATACTTAATAAATCGGATACGACAAAACCGTTAAATCCCCAATCTTTACGCAATACATCTTTCAGTAGCCAGGGATTTGCAGAGCAAGGAATACCATCAATACTGTTATAAGCCGTCATCACAGAACCTGCTCCTGCGCGAACAGCTTGTTCAAAAGGATACAGATAATGGTGACGCATTGCTCTTTCACCGACAGAAACACCTTCACCATTATGACCACCTTCAGGAACAGCGTAGGCAACAAAGTGTTTAAGTGTACCAATTATTTTATCTTCTTTCCCAATGACATCACCCTGGAAGCCCTTCACCATCGCCCTTCCCATCTGCCCGATCAAGTACGCATCTTCACCATAAGTCTCTTCTGTTCGTGACCACCGTGGATCACGTGCTAGGTCCAATACAGGACCATAACCATTTTTTCCACCTACAGCGTAAGTTTCCTTTGCAATCGTAGTCGCCATCTGTTCAATTAAAACTGGATTCCAAGTACTTGCTTGACCAATTGCTGTAGGAAAAACAGTAGCACCTATAGCCATATGACCATGCGGAGCTTCTTCAGATAACAACAAAGGAATACCTAAACGGGTACTATCCAACATATAGCGTTGAATCGCATTAGTCGCTCGTGCCGCTTCCACAGGGCTCAAACCATTTAAAAGCGTTTTTTGAGTCCACGGATCAGCGCGCAATGTAGCCCAAAGCAAACCAATATGCTGATTCTGAACTGCTTTTTTTAGCTTAGCACTTACACCGACACCCTTAGCCCCCTTCTCATACATCTCCCAACCCAACAATTTCGACAATTGACCAACTTTCTCCTCCTTAGTCATTCTACCCAATAGGTCCTGAACCCTTTTCTCTGTCGGAAGTTTACTGTTTTTATAAGCTGGCTTCTGCGCCTGTAAGTTTGGAATCGCTAGAAATAACATTCCACTAAAAAATATACTGCTAAGTTTCATTTAAGAATATATAAAAAAGACCATTGGTCGGTTTGTAAAACACTAAATTAACGTTTTAGCATTAATAATCAGCAATTCACCATGATAATAACACTAAAAATACACTCCATAAAAAAGGACGATTCTGATCGTCCTTTTTTATGGAGTGTATAAACCTGTTGCAAAGAAAAAACATGGTCCAAATACGATAAATAAACGCTGACTCTCAGAAGATTTGGAGCCCTTTGTTGTTCTTAATAATTTTAAAAAAACAACCACACTATAAACCTCGCAATCAACATCTACGAAATTATGGAGCTTTCACCCCTTTAAAATAATATTTCACGGGAGCAACAAAAGCCGCAGGATTATTATTCTGACTCGTTAACACCAGTTTATCCCCATTAACCACTACGGCATAGGAAGAATACTGATCTTGATTTGCAAATTTAATCGTACCCTTTTCTTTATTAAAAGTAAAGCCTGTATTATTCTTATCTTTGAAAGTAAACTCCTCAAAAGCTCCTTTATTCGCCTCACAGACTTTCACCCCTTTATCCAGATTCAATTGATTTGACTTTTCCTGAAAGATAAAGCGGTAACTGTTATCCATTTCGCAGTCATCTAGATTATAATCGGTTTCCTTCACGTTCCCTACAACAGGATGCCACACATATGCCCCCAAACGAACTTGAATATCTTTCGAGAAGTCTGGATCCGGCGTACCACTATCTTTACCACAACTGCTAAATAAAGTCAAAATAGCAATGCTACAATATAATTTTTTAATCATAATTTTTAATCGTTAGTATAAAGATAATTACGCTATCCACTGAAACGCTATCTTAAAATCAACAAATACAAAATGAATTACTTTTTCACCCCTTTAAAATAATATTTCATAGGAATAACATTGGCAACAGGATTATTATTTTGATAAGTTAACACCAATTTATCTCCATTAACGACCACCAAATAAGACGAGAACTGATCCTGATCTTCAAATTTAATTTTACCTGTTTCCTTATTAAAAGTAAAATTGGAACTATTTTTGGCTTTCGAAAATATATCTTCAAAGTTGATTTTCCCAGAATTACAGATCTTCATCCCCTTATCCAGGTCTAATTGATTTGACTTTTCCTGAAATACAAAACGGTAACCATTATCCATTTCACAGTCATCCGGCTTATAATTGCTAATATTATCCTTTTCTGCCGTCTCACCAATGATAGGCCGCCAAACATAACCAACTAATTTCTCTTGAACATTTTTCGAAAAGTCAGGATCTGGTGTACCGCTATCTTTTGCACAGCTATGAATTAATGCCAGAACAGCGGCACTATAAAAAAATTTTTTTGTCATAGTTTATATATTGTCAGTATAAAGATAACGCTACCAACTAGATAAACGCTACAGCTTTACGTAAACATGATATACTATTAAAATATCTGGCAAAAACCACAGATAATTAACTCACAGTACTAAAAGAATAACGATCATCCACATTGCGAACAACTATTTTCCCCTTCTGAATCATTTGATATAAACAGCTTTTCAAGTGTCTCGGATAGATAATCAATTTAGAAGACCCATTAAATCGTACCTTTTGAAATAATTCCCATGAAGATTTTCCGCCCTCAAATCCACTTCCCGCCAACAACGCTTCCAATCTAGAGCGCACATGAATCATCGCATCCGATTCCATAAGCACATTAATCTCAGGTTTCCACTCTTCCAAAGATAGCAAAGGAGGGACGGGATAATGCTCTCCGCGCTGAAAAGTCCATGGAATATCAATCTTGTAATTCCATTTAACTTCATCTTCTACTAATTTAACACGAACAATACGCTCTGTTGATGCTTCATACCGTTCGCGATAAAATTCCATCGGAACAACTTCCGAACAAGCATAAATGCGATCCAGTAAAATAGATTCAGATAATAAAAATTTAGGAACCTCAAATAGTTTTTCAAAATCCAGATAAGCATGATCAGGCTTACCTAATAAAAAAGAAAGATCCTGAGGACTCCAACCCATTTTTAGTCTCCGGCTAAAATAAGTATACCACAATTGAAAATCGTTCGAGTACATCATTCCTGCATAGGAACACTTAATCACCATATCACTTCTCATATCGTCTCTACATTTGCTTGTTTCTCAATACGCTGTTCTATAGATTGAACGACGGCTTTTAACAGTCGTTCATACAATTCAACCACAGCACCAGCGCGCGTTATGATTAAATTTTTATGCTGATCATCCATATCCATTGCCGCACTTTTCCACCAGATCTCCTGAGGTTTTAAAATGATGGAAAGAATCAACATATCGAGTTCATTATCATTCAGAATACCCTGTATTACATCGGTACTGGCAATAGCAGACCACTCCATGAGATCCAATAAATCAGTATTTTTAGGAATATATCCGACAGCACATCGCAGATAGGTCTGTATACCGATACTGTACAATTCGCGCAATAGCAACAAAGCGGTGTCTGCCATCAATAGAGGAGAGTTTGTCATCGTTAATAATAGGTTACGCATGACAACAACAGCGTTTTCCGATATGATTTTAATTTTCTGAAATTTTGCAGTCCAATTTATCACCATAGGTACCAATTGAGAATTGAAAGTGGACTTTTGCCTCAAAATCCAAGACTTCTGCCAGACAATGCTCACAAACCGGCCTCCAAGAGTCAACTGCTTTTCCACATAAGGCAAATCAAGAAATACAACCGAAGCGCGAACATCACCCACTTTCCTAATCTGAAATGTATAGGGTGAGTTCCGTTTAGTAAGCACCACCAGAAAAAGTTCAACTTTGATACCATTCTCCTCTTCATCAACACCCTCTTGAAAAGGATTACCATGTGATAAGCCTTCCGTTTGATAGTTGACCAATAAGATCTGTTCTGGATGAATGCCTGAATACAACTTATCAAGAAGTAAATTAGCATCATCCTTATATTTTTGTGGCCATGGAAAGCCTGAGAAATCTTCGAGGATATGAGGTCCCACATCCTTTTCATCACTTTTTTTTCTCTCTGAAATTGACACTTTCTCTACACTTGTTATTTCCTGAACTACTTTGACGACACGATCTTCCCGATATTTTTGATAAACAGCCAGCCCATTCCACATAAAATCGACCGTATCATCCAGAGCTTTACCAAATGCCTGACACTGCAACAATAAAAACTCAAATTCCTCTTCTAAAATATCGAGACGATCCTTTTTCTTCAAATAACTATGACAAGTATCCAATAACCGCAACAAAGGTGTACTATGGGCATCATAAGTAAAAATCTTAAAAAGTCCAGGTAAAGTGCCCCGCATCAGTTTAAGAATATGCTCCAGATTTTGTGCTTTACCAATCGTTACACCCGCCATGGCTTGAAATCCTTTTAACCGCAACACAATAAACTGATGCAACATGGCAGTTGCTTGAAAATAATCCGTTTTAGATTGAAAATTGTAACATGCGAACATAAATTCATCGGCTAAATTTTTGCCTTTAGCATAGTCTACATGAGACATTTCCATTAAACTGATCACGAGCTTACCCCCTAAAATGGGGCTCTTTTTGCAGTCTGCCTGATAAAGCAGGTGTGCAGGCAAAGAAGCATACGTAAAATAAAGGCTTCCTTTTTTCAACTGATTACTCCACTCCCCTGTCCAGATCACATGGAATGGAATATCGGGCATATCGGCCATACAGAGGCGGATAATAGGTTCAATACTTTGAACAGAGATACCCTTTATAGGATTAACAACTAATAAAAGATGTGGACTTTCGACGCTATCATTGAGAAAATTAAACAAAAAAATACGATCTAAATCAATCCGCTGAACCAATCGATCGACCAATAATTGGGTGTTAAGTTGCATAAATAGAGATTTAATAATAAATAATTAGTATAGATTTAATATACAAATATATATTAAATATGGTAATTTAAAATTATTTGTATAAAATATCTATACAAAAGGCATGAATTACAATAACATCTATACTTGACAGCTACATAGTTCAGCTTTGGCTTTACAGAGATTCACCAGAATCTTTACGACTCACAGATGATCAACAGGCTAAATAAGCAAGTGTATCGGGCACTCCAATCCAATCCCGATCAATTGTCCGGAAATATGTCTATGGAACCCGCAATTCTCAAACGGTTAGTTGGATTTCAATTCAATGAAAAAAATCATTTGGAAGACTACTTATAACTTGATCCGGAGTTCTTCTTGGATAAAGATGAACAACTCACTATACGGTTCCACGAATTTGATGTGCTAAAAGCGATTATAGGATGACAAAAGATTGTCTTAATTACCTGATTAGTTTTATAGATAATCAAGATAAACATTAGAACGGGAACATCCTAATACCATATGATAACTAATACCAATTTTTAACCAATTTTTAGACAGTAATCAGTCATTATTGATACAGTCTACACTGAGTGATCACTGAGCAAGCACTGAACAAACACTGAACAAGTAATGTTTAAAGACATAACCTGGTAATCATCTGATCTTCGTTTGCTCCTAAAAATTAAAAGAGAGGAACCTACGTTTGTGTAACGGTGCGTTTTCAATTTAAATAAAATGTGCTCAGGTAAAAATCGGAAATAGTTATTATCCTATTAAACAAGAAGTAAGGAACAAAAAAAGCAAATCTTTACTCCTAAATGTCCATAGAACAGTAGCCAAAATCATCTATCACTAGCCCTACGTAAGATTTTTTTCACTATATTAGTAAGACATAAGAACTGAAACCTTTATGCTACAAAATCTGAAAAGAATTTCAATTACAATTTCTTTATTCTTAACGTTAACATGTACACTTTTTGCTCAGGAAAATCCTAAAACCAAATGGTTTAGTCATGATCGCTTCGGGATGTTTATACACTGGGGACTATACAGTGGTGCAGAAGGATTGTGGAAAGGCGAAAAACTACGCTATATCAACAATTATGCGGAATGGCTCCGCTATCGAAACCGGGTTTCTAAAGATGAATATGGTGAGTTAGCGAAGCGCTTCGTATGGGATCAGATCAATCCAGAAGAATGGGTATTGCTTGCAAAAAAAGCAGGTATGAAATACATTATCATGACTACTAAACATCATGACGGTGTAGCCATTTGGGATACCAAAATTGGAAACTATAGCCTCAGCAAATTAAGTGGTAGCAATCGGGATATCATAAAAGAATTAGCTGCCGCATGTAAAAAACATAACATGAAGCTAGGTTTTTATTATTCACATTGGATTGACTGGGAACACCCATATGCCTGGGATCATAATCAGGAACTCACAGGACATGTCACCGACCCCCAGTACAATCAGTATTGGCAGGAAAAAGTAATGCCACAATTACGTGAACTTTTAACAAACTATGGCGATATCGCACTGATGTGGTTTGATATGTGGATTCCATATCAAAAATCAATAATTAAAAAAGAACAGCTTGAACAGGTTGTGGAGCTTATCCATACCTTACAGCCCAATTGCCTGATCAATTCAAGACTTGGTCTACCGACCGACGAAAAAAATATTGATTTTGAAACCTTCGGCGATAATCAATTTGGAACCTCATACATTCAACACCCGTGGGAAACACCAGGTACCATTGCACATTCGTGGGGCTACAACGGTCAAGAAAATGAATGGAAATCAACCAGTCAAATCTTCAATTCGCTGATTTCAAATGTTAGTTTAAACGGTGGATTTACCTTAAATATTGGACCTCGTGCAGACGGCACAGTACCTTATGAAAGCGTAACAAGACTGGAAGATATCGGTAAATGGCTCAATAAACATGGAGAAAGTATCTATGGGGCAACTGGTCTAGATCTAAGAGCCAACCAGCATGATTGGGGGTATTTAACAACCAAAACTACAGGAAAACAAACAAATGTATATGCTCAGGTGTTTAATTGGCCATTGGATCGGGTGTTGCGTATCTCAGGAATTAAAACAAAACCGTTACAGATATCCATTCAAGGTACGACAGATCATCAGAACTTAAAATTTGAACAGATTGGCAGCATCCTGCATGTGCATCTTCCCAATAAGCAAACAGACAACTATGTATCTACCATAGTAATCCATTACAATGAACCATTGCAATTGGATAAAGATATCGTTGCTGAGTCCACTTTTGGTGGTTTTGCTTTAAATAGTACTAATGCACAAAACAGAGAACAATTAAAAGTAATTCGCTATGACGGAAAAAAACCTAACCATATTCAAACAGCTGGAGAAACCATTGCCTGGGAGGTAGATTTTCCTGAAGCAGGAACTTATAAAATAGATGTATCTGCACATAATCCTAATACAGATCCTGTAGAAATTAAGGTTCACACCACTAACGAAACAGCTTCAGGAAAACTAACACCAAATGGAAAAATGGTAGTAGAACCGAACGAGAATAATTACACCGATGAATTTGTAAATACTGCCCTAGGTAGAATTCGTATTAATCAAACAGGAAAACAAAAAATTACGTTCCAGACAACTGGAAATCAACAACTTTGGCTTAACAGTATTTGGTTAGAAAAAATTAAATAAATTTAGGTTATGCATATCATATCAGATGATTAATATACATGTGAATAGGTAGTGTTGCCATTAAATTTCAAGAAAATGTGCACATTTGCATGCATTAACATTAGAAAAACAGGTTTTCTCAACTAGAATTGCGAATGGAATTTCACAATCAAGCATTGGACAAACAAAACATACTTCTAGAAACTTTAGGTTTTGAAGGATTAGTTGCGCTTGATTATGAAGGGCATATTTTGGCATTAAATAATCAGGCTAAATCCCTATTACCTTTTGACAAAATAGCACATAAAAAATTCCATGAGGCGTTGATCTTCTACAGCAAAGAAGGTCAACATCCGATACATCCCAATGAATTATCATTTAATAAGACATTGGAGACTGGTGCGGTACAGCGTGATATAATCTATGGTATCACAACAGAAGATAACACGTTGATATGGCTTTCTTTTAGTTCTAAATTAATACCAGATAGACCTGATATCCACATGCTCATCAGCATTCAGGATGTTTCCCCACTCGTCAATGAAAACAAAAAATTACTAGATAGCAAACAAGAACTTCAACTTTTAATAACATCCCTCGATGATATTGTATTTGAAGTAACCAAAGAAGGAGTTTTCAAAAACTATTGGACCAGCGAACCGGATTTATTATTTTATGAACCAGAGGAATTTTTGAACAAAAATATTGTAGATCTATTTCCTTCGGAAATGACCGAAAAAACATTGCCATTGATCAATAAGGCGTTAACCTATAACAAGGTTTATCATATGGAATTTCCTTCTCCTTTTGATACGCATAAAGGTAGATGGTTCAAATTAAAAATTAAACCCATACACAGTACAAAAGATCGTGTAGCAGTTGTTGTCTCCGATATTTCCCAAAAAATTAAATCGCTTGAAAAAATTAGATATAATCAACATAAATTCAATCAAGCTTTTCATTTCTCCGGGTTAGGAATATCCTTGACCGACACACAAGGTTACTGCCTGGATGCAAATAATATGCTCAGTAAAATTTTAGGCTTTTCGCAAGAAGAACTATCCTGCACAAATTTCTTTGATTATATACACCCTGACGATATCAATAATGATTATCTACAACGTCAACGATTGTTAAAGGGAGAAATGGACAGTTTCACGTTAGAAAAACGGTATCGCCATCAACTCGGCCACTATGTATGGTGTTCAGTGACCACCTCGGTCGTACATAACCAATCCAATGAAGTATCTTTTTTTATTGTTCAGCTACAGGACATATCGGAATGTAAAAAGAATCTTGAAATACTAGAAAGGCAAAAGAAGGAAATCGAAATTGTCAAAATCGATCTGGAAACGAAAGTGCGCCAGTTGGAAGAGTTTAACCATATTGTAGCCCATAATTTAAGGGAGCCCGTCAGCAATATTCATATGCTCATCGATGAGCTGAAAGATGAAAACAGAAAGGAAGTTAACAAAGAATATTTTAAACTACTGAAAAGTAGTAACAACAGTTTAACAGATACTTTACAAGAACTATCGGAGATATTAGAAATTAGTCAAAATAGAAACATAGAAAAAGTAAACTGTCATTTCCCTACAATTTTTAAAAAGGTATATGATCAATTTTTAGCAGAGATATATAGTAAAAAAGTAATCCTGACAACAGATTTTGAGATTGAGTATTTACAATACCCTAGAATATATCTCGAAAGTATTATTTATAATCTGCTTAGCAACGCACTAAAATACACCGTTCCCCGTGTTCAACCACAAATTCATATCAGAACATATCAACAAAATAATTCAACTTTACTGAGCATCCAAGATAATGGAATAGGTATTGACCTACCTAAATTCAAATCGCAAATCTTTATGTTTAGAAAAGTTTTTCATCGTGGCTTTGATAGCAAAGGCCTAGGTTTATTCATCACACGCTATCAGATTGAATCTTTAGGAGGTAAGATCGATGTTATTAGCAAGCCAAACAATGGCACTACTTTTTTAGTAAATTTTTTAGAAAACAACTAAATGGGATCAACCAATACTATAAAAATAAGAACTGTCACCCTTGTCGATGATAATGCTATTTTACGCGTTATTTTCAGTAACATGATCAAGAGTTTTCCAGACTTTCCGCTACAGATCAACTTATTTGAAAATGCGCTAGATGCATTAGAGTATTTTGAAAATAAAAAGGAAAATCTCGACCCTTCTTCAGAAATAATATTTGTCGATATTAATATGCCCTTTATGACAGGTTGGGAAATGATGGATAAATTAGAAGAGTTTGGTCCTGACTTTTTAAATCTTTTGAACATTTATATCATAAGTTCATCCACAAGTAAAAGCGATAGGGAACAAATTCAAGACTACCCATTCATTGATGGGTACATATTGAAACCTATAGACAAACTTAAATTGTATGAACTGATCCGCAAACTGAATAATGAAGCATAACATGATGCTAATTATTTAACCATACTTCCGACAAATTAAAAAGCGCTACTTTATAAATCTGTATCCAGATCCTTAAGTAGCGCTTTATTATCGCTTATCGGGTATGCTATATACTAATATACCGACAGCTCATCCACAAATAACCAAGCCGGAGAACCCGCACCACCAGATCCTGCAGGAATCTTATTCAGATGTTGCACTTCAACTTTAACAAACTTAGCATGCTGCTTTTCAAATGATAATTTGATGGTTCCTTTAGATTTAGCGATCACTTCTTTTCCCACCTCTTGTACTAAGGTGAAATTTTGATTATCCTGGGAAACATAAACTTTAACCGCTTGCGGATAGTATATCCAGCTCGCATTTTGATCAACGACATTCAGTTCCACATTTGAAAATGAAACTTGCTCAGCCATATCAATCGTAGCCACTAAATCTTTACCATTGAATCCTAACCAGTTTTTCTTAAAATACTGTTTATTGCCATAAACACCATCCACCAATGTTGCTGTACCGTTCGCTTGATATGCTTCATTTGGCTCATATAGCAATTGAACAGATTTCCCTGTAGATTTACTAATTACAAAATCCTGCTTCAATACTGAACCGACCATACGTGCAGCACTAAAATTTGCGGCATTGATGGTCATTGTTCTATCCACTACAACAGGCTCCTTATAAACGGCACTTTGAACAGTCGGTGCTGTTCCATCTGTAGTATAGCGAATCGTATTGTCATTTTTGATTGTTGACAATTCATAATACATCTTTCCGTCTCTGGAAACGATATTACCATTCAATTCAAAAATAGCTTTACTATAATTGATCTTTTTTCTGTCCAGATAAGCAAACTCATGAATCACCCTGTTTTCGAAAGATTTATAGGCTTCCGGTTTTGATGTTCCCCATGCCACTTCAGACAAAGCCAACAATCGAGGAAACAACATATATTCAACATGTTTAAAATTTGTAATATACTCCGTCCACATATTGGCCTGTGGTCCTAAGATATGCTTTGCTTCTTGCGCATTCAACTCCTTGGGTATCGGGTTGAAGCTATACACTTTATCCAAGCGAAGTTCAGCATTAAAAGCCAAAGGTTCAGATTGCGGATTCCCCTGATAATAATCCAGATACATATGACTTACGGGAGTCATGATGGCATCGTGTCCTGCCTTTGCGGCGTGAATACCACCTTCAATACCTGTCCAGCTCATAACTGTGGCATTTGGAGCCAAACCGCCTTCTAAAATCTCGTCCCAGCCGATAATATCTTTACCCTTTGCATTAATGTATTTTTCCATCCGTTTGATGAAATAAGATTGCAGCTCGAATTCATCTTTTAATCCTTCTTTTTTAATCATTTCCTGGCAATGTGCACAGGTTTTCCATCTTGTTTTAGGGGCCTCGTCGCCACCGATATGAATATAATGACTTGGAAAAAGTGTAACAACTTCATCGATCACATCTTCCAATAAAGCAAAAGTTTCTTCCTTAGGACAATAGATATCATCCATAACACCCCAGGTTGTACCTACCTGAAAAGGACCTCCTGCGCAAGAAAGTTCAGGATATGCAGCCAATGCAGCTTGAGCATGACCTGGCATTTCAATTTCAGGGATTATTTCAATCTGCAGTTTATTTGCATAGGCAACAACATCTTTAATCTGTTCCTGTGTATAAAATCCGCCGTAACGGCCATCTTTAGTTAATTTAGAATCTTTCACATCATCTGTCACTGCACGGTATGCTCCGATAGCGGTAAGTTTCGGATGACTTTTGATTTCAATACGCCATCCTTGGTCATCTGTAAGATGCCAGTGAAACTTATTCATTTTATAACGCGATAAATAATCTAAAAATAATTTCACTTCATCGGCAGTAAAAAAATGTCTGCTGACGTCAAGATGTGCACCACGATAAGTGAACTTCGCATAATCTTTAATTTCCAAAGCAGGAATACTTCCACTAGCTTGGTTTTCCTCCACAAGCTGCAACAAAGTTTGAACAGCATAAAAAGCGGCACTTTCTGTAGAAGCAGCTATGAAGACACCACTAGGATCTATCTTTAATTCATAATAATCATGCTTTTCTACCGCAGTATTGTTAATTTTCTGAAATCGGATTGGTCCCGATTTTTTAAGAGTAACTTTCGTCTGTAATAAGCTTTCTAATTGATTAGCCAAATATTTTGCTTGGGTCTCAAATGCCCCTGCTCCAACGGTTAGATTTCCTTTTAAAGGAAAGGAACCTTGCTTTGATATCTCCAAATGCTGCGGCATCGGTATCAGGTTCTTCTGTGCGAATAAGACAGAAGAATAGAAAAAAATAAAACTTAAAAATAGGATTTTACGCATGATAGTGATTTGGTCTTTCAACAAAAGTAGCATTAATTTTAAAAAATTAAAACGTTATAGCATACCCGTTACATTAAACCAAAAAAGGAGATCATATGATCTCCTTTCCTATTATATTACATTTTAAATAATCTTAAATTGCTTGCGTTCTGGTTTTCAACCAAGCCTTTTCATCATCATTCAATCTGCCTTCCAGTTTATCATAAACCCATTGGTTATACTGATTCAACCAGTTTATATGTTGCTGATCCAGTAACGTTTTATCAACTAGATCTGTTGCAATATAGCAGATTGTCAATGTTTCAAAATCCATAAATTCTCCGAATATGGAAGAATCGGCATGTTTTGATAAGACAAGATTTTCAATGCGGATACCATGTTTTCCCTCACGGTATAACCCCGGTTCAATCGAACTGATCATTCCCGCTTCAATTGCAACATCAATATTTGCGGCATTAAACGTCTGCGGACCTTCGTGTACATTCAAAAAGAAACCAACACCATGACCAGTACCATGTCCATAATTACGTAATGTAGCCCAAATCGGACGACGTGTAATCGCATCAATCTGATAACCTTTAGATCCTTGCGGATAAATAGCCTGGCTACCTTCTATCGTACCCTTCAATACAGTTGTATAATCTTCCTTCTCTTCCTGCGTAATATTTCCCAACGAAACCACACGCGTAATATCTGTTGTTCCTGTCTGATATTGACCTCCCGAATCGACCAATAACAGCCCTGACGTTTTTAAATCGTAATTGCTTTCTTTACTAGCGGAATAATGTGGCAATGCACCATGGTCTAAATAGCCGGCAATGGTACCAAAACTAATATCATTAAAACCAGGTTGCTCCTCTCTAAACTCTTGTAATCTTGCGGCTATAGAAATCTCAGACTCACCACCGGCAGGTACTGCCGATTCCAGCCATTTAAAGAATTTAGTCATCGCAACACCATCATTGATCATTGTTTCGCGCGTATGTCCAATCTCTACTTCATTTTTAATTGCTTTCAGAGAAGCTGAAGGATTGATTTTCTCAATGATTTTTACGCCAGAGGGAATAGAATCATAAATAGCAAAACAAGTTCTTTTTGGATCAATCAAAATAGATTCTACAGCTAGATTGCTCACTTGTGCATACACTTCCTCATAAGGCTTAACAGTTACACCGGAAGCTTCTAAACTGATAACCGTTTCCGAATCCAATTTAGCTGTTTCAATATATAAAATAGCTTCATCTGCTGTTACATAAACGAATCCTAAAACAACAGGATTACATGGTACGTCACGTCCGCGGATATTAAGCAACCAAGCCAGATCATCTAAAGAAGAAACCAGATGTGCCTGTGCTCTATTTTTGGCCAATACAGTGCGCACAGCCGCCAATTTAGATTTTGTAGATTGACCTGTTGTCGTATCGGCCAATAAATATGCTTTTGCTAAAGGCAAAGCCGGCCTACCCTCCCACAATGGAGACAATAGATCCACATGACCGTCAACTACAATATCAAGAGGTTTCAAGATTTGCTGAACAGATTGTGCAACTAACAAAGAAGCTAAATTACCATCAAAAGCAACTTTGGCACCTTTTGTTAAATGCTCACCTAACCAATCTGCGTACTCCGCATTCCCTTGAACTTTTAATTTTACAAGTTCGAAACCGCTTCCTGCCAACTGTTCATTTGCCTGAACAAAATAACGGGTGTCTGTCCACAGACCTGCGAAACCCTGTGTAATAACTAAAGTACCTGCTGAACCTGTAAACCCTGATGTCCAAGCGATACACTTATAACGGTCTGGTAAATATTCACTTATATGCGGATCAGAAGAAGGAATGATATAACCATCAACACCTTGCTCTTTCATCAGACTTCTAATTGCCGTCAATTTTTCTGAATGCGTCATTGTTTCTTTAATTTGATCATGCAAGTTATAAAATTTCAAGAAGTAAACACGTTTTGAAGGCTAACTTTTGACTTTCATATTAAACACTTTTGATCAAACAATAGTATCTTTATGAAAACAGAAAGATTTAATATTAATGAAAACCAGTATATCCCTTACCCTTCTCAGTATCTGCTTATCCCCGTTATACAGTATTCCTACTTTTTCACAGTCAGCAACAAAAACCAAAATTGAAGAAGCTTATCGTCAATTTGAAAAAGACCCTTCGTTAAAAAATGGTACAGCATCGCTATCCGTATTTGATGCAAGCACAGGAACACCCATTTTTCAGCATAATCAAGAGATAGGATTAGCAACGGCTTCTACGATGAAGATTATCACCGCCAGCACAGCATTTGATATTCTAGGCAAGGATTTTAAATTTAAAACCAATCTATCATATACCGGAACTATTCAGGCCGACGGCGTGCTCCATGGAGATATTATTATTGAAGGTAGTGGAGATCCCACGTTGGGAAGTAACCGTTACCCCGAAACCAGTGAAGAACAGATACTCAACAAATGGATCTATGCAATCCAGAATGCAGGTATTAAGGAAATTAAAGGCCGTATCATCGGGGATGACAGTCGCTACCAAGGATATAAAGTTCCTGGAGGCTGGATCTGGTCCGACATTGGAAACTATTATGGTGCGGGCGTATCATCGCTGAATTGGCGGGAAAATGCCGTAGGAGTAGTTTTCACACCTAACGATGCGCTTGGAAAACCAGCAACAATACAAAAGCTTACTGCGGATCTTTCCTATATAAAAATCACGAATGAAGTTACTACCGGAAAAAACGGCTCAGGAGACAATGTATACGCCTATTCAGGTCCATATGCTACAAACATTTACATCCGGGGCACGTATGGTTCAGATCTTAAAAAAACAATTGAAATCTCCGTACCGGATCCAGCTTATGATGTTGCCTTTCAATTAACAAAGGCACTTAAGAATGTCGGCATTAAAACCGCTGAATTACCGAGTAATAGTAAAGCGATTTCAACAGCAGAAATCTCAAGACATCTTCTGGACACCCATGAATCACCCGATCTTGCTGCGATTATCTACTGGTTCAACCAAAAAAGTATTAACCTATACGGTGAAGCATTACTGAAAGCAATTGCATACCAAACGGCACAAAAGACTGAAACAAGTGAGGGAGCAACCTTTATTCAAAAATATTGGGAAAATAAATTGCAGATCAATAGCAGTGAACTCAACAATCAGGATGGATCTGGTCTTTCTCCACAAAATAGAGTGACAACCGCTGCCATGACCAAGATTATGCAGTATGCACAATCACAATCCTGGTTTCCCGAATTCTATAAAAGTCTGCCCGAATACAATAATATGAAGATGAAAAGCGGTACGATTGGAGGAGCTTTAGGCTATACCGGTATCCAAAATAATAGCACAGGAGAGAAATTCACCTTCACCTTGTTAGTGAATAATTACTCAGGATCGACTAGTGCAATGCGCAAACGAATGTTCACACTTCTTGATGCCTTAAAATAAATTGACACTTCAGAATAAATTTTTGACTATTTATCATTTCTTTCTCAAAAAAAGAATGATACATTTGTAACCTTAGTTTAACAAACTAGCACTATATAAAAGAATTAAAATGAGTAATGTAAATCGTAAACAAGCGGCATTAGACTACCACTCAATGGGTAGACCTGGTAAAATAGCTGTTGTGCCAACCAAGCCAACAAATTCTCAAAGAGACTTATCGCTAGCTTATTCGCCAGGGGTTGCTGAGCCTTGTTTAGCTATCGCTGCAAATAATGAAGATGCTTACAAATATACTGCAAAAGGTAATTTAGTTGCAGTTATTAGTAATGGTACGGCTGTTCTAGGTCTTGGAGATATTGGCGCTGTAGCCGGCAAACCAGTTATGGAGGGAAAAGGTCTATTATTTAAAATCTTCGCTGATATCGATGTTTTTGACATTGAACTTGACACAAAAAATGTAGATGAGTTTGTCAATATCGTAAAAGCAATGGAACCTACCTTTGGCGGTATCAACCTGGAAGATATTAAAGCTCCAGAATGTTTTGAAATCGAAAGACGCCTAAAAGCGGAAATGAATATTCCGGTTATGCATGATGATCAGCATGGTACAGCAATTATTTCTTGTGCAGCCTTGATCAATGCGTGCGAACTGATCGGAAAAAATATCGAGGATGTTAAAATCGTCGTAAACGGCGCAGGTGCTGCCGCTATTTCTTGTACAGGTATGTATGTATCTGCTGGTGCAAGAAAAGAAAATATTGTTATGTTAGACAGTAAAGGTGTAATCCGTCGTGACCGTGAAACGTTAGATGCGATGAAAGCTACCTACGCTACTGACCGTGATATCCATACGCTTGCTGATGCGGTAAACGGATCTGATGTTTTCATCGGACTTTCTGCAGCAGATGTGTTGACTCCAGAAATGTTATTGACAATGGCTAACCAGCCGATTGTATTAGCAATGGCAAATCCTAACCCGGAGATCGCTTACGACTTAGCAATTGCAACACGTAACGATGTCATTATGGGCACAGGACGTTCAGATTATCCGAACCAAGTTAACAATGTGTTAGGTTTTCCTTACATCTTCCGTGGTGCGTTAGACGTACGTGCAACAGCGATCAACGAAGAGATGAAAGTGGCAGCTACAAAAGCAATTGCTGACCTCGCTAAACAACCAGTTCCAGAAGAAGTAAACTTAGCATATAATACCAATAATCTAAAATTCTCAGCAGATTATATCATCCCAAAACCTAATGATCCACGTTTGATCACTGAAGTTTCAGTAGCAGTTGCAAAAGCAGCGATTGAATCAGGTGTTGCCAAACATACAATCGAAGATTGGGATAAATACAGAGAAACTCTTCGTAAAAGATTAGGTCAAGATGATGCTATTATGCGTAACTTGACAATGGCAGCAAAACGTAATCCTAAACGTGTTGTCTTTGCTGAGGCAGATAACTACAAAACACTTCGTGCGGCACAGATCGTAAAAGAAGAAGGTATTGCAGTTCCTATTCTGTTAGGTAAAAAAGGAAAAATCAATGCTTTAATTAATGAGTACGGTTTTGAATTAGCAGGCGTACAGATCATTGATCCATTTGAAGAAATGGAAACAGAACGTGTCAACCAATATGTTGAACATTTGTTTGTGAAAAGACAACGTCGCGGTCTTTCAAAATTAGATGCTAAAAAGCTTTTAATTGACCGCAACTACTTCGGAGCAAGCATGGTGCAGTTTGGCGATGCCGATACATTAATCTCTGGATTAACAAAAAACTATGCAAATACGATCAAACCAGCAATCCACGTTATCGGAGCAAAAGAAGGTAGCCGTATTGCGGGTATGTACATGATGTTAACAAAAAAAGGCCCTATCTTCTTAGGAGATACTACTGTTAACAAAGAGCCTTCAGCAAAAGAGTTGGCAGACATCACCGTATTGTTAGATAAAGCAGTTAGAAAAATGAATGTAAGCCCTCGTATTGCATTACTTTCTTATTCTAATTTCGGTTCTAACGAAGGTAACACACCGACAAAAGTTCGTGAGGCAATTAAAATCGTACACCAGGAGCATCCTGAAATTGTTGCAGATGGTGATTTACAAGCAAACTTCGCATTAAACAGCGAGCTATTAGAAGCAAACTTTCCATTCAGTACATTGAAAGGACAACCAGCAAATACGTTAGTATTCCCGAATTTGGAATCTGGAAATATTGCATACAAATTATTACAGGAAGTAGGCAACGCCGAGGCTGTTGGTCCAATCTTATTGGGTATGAACAAACCAGTTCACGTATTACAATTGGATAGTTCAGTTCGCGAAATCGTGAATATGGTAACGATCGCTGTTGTCGATGTACAATCTCACGAAAAACAAGGTAATTAATTCCGTATCGCTATGTATGCATATTTTAACGGGAAATTAGCACATAAAGCACCTACCCATGTTGTTCTCGACGTGGGTGGGATTGGCTATTATATCCATATTTCCCTCAATACTTTTTCCTTGATTAAAGACCAGGAGCAGTGTAAGCTATTCATTTCTTTTCAGGTTAGGGAGGATGCGCATACCTTATACGGATTTGCAACAGAAGGTGAAAAAAAACTATTTGAAAATCTAATTTCAGTATCAGGTATTGGTCCAAATACAGGACGTATGATCCTTTCATCCAATACACCGGAAGAAATACAATCTGCTATTGTAAATGGTCAGGTTGCACTGATTCAGCAAATAAAAGGTATTGGTCCTAAAACAGCACAACGTTTGATTTTAGAATTGCAAGATAAGCTAAAAAAACAGGGCGTAGAATCCTTGTCAACGATTCCAATGGCACAATCTGTACCAGACGAAGCATTATCCGCTTTGGTTATGTTAGGATTCAATAAAGCTACCTCAGAAAAAGTTTTAAATACTGTCATCCAAACGGATCCAAATCTGACCGTCGAAGGAATGATCAAATTAGCTTTGAAAAAGTTGTAAAGAAAGATTATTTATTTTTAACAAGCGCTATTATTCTGTTAACTTTGAACAGCATAATAGCGCTTTTTTTATGGCAGAAGATTTAACAATTAAAAAAGGAACAAAGGAAGAACAATATATTGCTCTTCTTCCTCAAATAAAAGGCTTGATCACCGGTGAAACGAATCAAATCGCTAACCTGGCAAATATTGCTGCAGCATTGAAAGAACAGTTCAATTTTTTTTGGGTAGGTTTTTATTTAATTGAGGGGGAACAACTTGTACTTGCACCTTTTCAGGGACCTGTAGCCTGCACACGGATCCAATATGGTCGCGGCGTTTGCGGAACTTCTTGGAAAGAAAACAGAACGATTATCGTACCCAATGTAGATGAATTTCCTGGGCATATCGCTTGCAGCTCACTTTCAAAATCAGAAATTGTTATCCCTATTTACAAGGGCAACAACATCATCGGTATTCTAGATGTAGATAGCAGCGAGCTCAACGATTTCGATGCTGTCGATGAGCAATATTTAACTGAAATAGTTGCTTTGCTTTCTTAAGAATACCTAAGACAATTTCATCTCCCAGACTTTGATTAATTTATCATCACCTGCAGTGAGAAAGTATTTTCCAGAAGTAGTCCAAAGTCCGGCGTTGATCGATAAAGTATGCGAGTCATAAAATTTATCACGACTGACTGTTTTGCGTAAAGCATAGGTTTCCTCATCCCAAATTTTGAAAGATTTGTCCCGGCTAACCGTCGCAAATACTGGATAACTGGGATGTGGGTAAATGCCATATACGGTAAACATATGCGGAACAAACCCATGTTGCTCTTTTAAAGTTGCTACGTCGGAGATTTTCAATGTAGCATCTCTAGCTCCACTCAAGAGCTCAAGTCCGCTACGAGAGAAGATCAGACTCGTAATCGGCATGGTATGTTTCTGGTTCGCTAATAGAAAATGAAAATCTTCTGCAGAGAATAAAAATATATCTCCGTTCTTATCTCCAAATGCGATTTTCTTTTGATCATGAGAAAGAGCAATCGTACGGATTGTGTTTGAGGAAATAGCAAATTCATATATCTTCTTGTAATCTGTCAAACACCATACACTAGCAATACCGTCCTCCCCTACGACAACCAGCTCATTCTTGGTCGGAATACTCTGAAGGGCAAAAATTGCTTTCTTAGAAACTTGAATGCTCGCTATTAATTTTTGATTTTCAACATCAACAATCATAACCTTACCCTCACGAAGTGCAATCGCCAAAAAAGAGGTATTAGGGATAAGATGTAAGGCGTAAATTGAAGAACTTACCGCACAAAGAATGCGCTTGAATGACTTCGTTTCCAAATCCCATTCCACTACACCTTTATCATTTCCTCCAGAAAAGAACGTATTGGTAAAATATCCTCTCTCCAAAGCGAAGATAGGATTTTGATGTCCAGTTAATGTTGCTGCTAATTCCATTTCTAATGTATCCATAATCATATTACCCTATACAAACTTAGCTAAATTTACATCAACTAGAAGCTATATCAGTAAATTTACAGCGTATTATAAATCTTAAAAGGCACCCATAGGTGCCTTTTTTACAAATTTTATACATCTTAATAACGTAGAACAATACTATTGATGTCTACCTTCGAGATTCTTAGCAATTGTCTCTAATGAAATTCCTTTTTCGCGTAATAATACGAGAAGGTGAAACAATAGATCAGAAGTTTCATTAATAAAATCATGCTCTGTTTCTGTCAATGCAGCGATAACTGTTTCTACGGCTTCTTCACCTACCTTTTGAGCAATCTTATTGATTCCTTTTGAACGCAAACGATTAACATATGATTCATCGGAAGGAAATTCATAGCGATGTTTGATGATTCGCTCTAGCTCCAGCAAGAAATTTTGATTAAAATCAGTATTAAAACAACTGCGGCTACCTGTGTGGCAAGTAGGGCCTGCAGGTCTCGCTTTAATTAATACCGTATCTTTATCGCAGTCAATATGTAAGCCGACAACCTCTAAAAAGTTCCCACTTTCTTCACCCTTAGTCCATAAGCGGTTTTTACTTCTTGAAAAAAAAGTAACACGCTTCTCGGCTTGTGTTTTTTGCCATGCCTCTTCGTTCATATAACCGAGCATTAACACTTCCAATGTTTGGGCGTCTTGTACAATTACAGGGACAAGTCCGTCACTTTTTGAAAAATCTAACATTTCTTTTAATTAGTATCGAGTACATGGTATGAAGTCATTAGAGTTGCTATAGTAAGCAAATTTAACGTACTACAATGCCATTACTCCTTAAAGTATTCTTTAATTCTGGGATAAGGATTTCACCGTAATGAAACACTGATGCTGCCAAAGCGGCATCTACATTTGCCTGTTGAAATACATCGACAAAATGTTGCTGATTACCCGCACCTCCCGATGCAATTAACGGAATAGTAATAGCATCATTAATCTTTTTCAATAACCCGTTATCAAATCCATTCTTGGTTCCATCATGGTCCATAGATGTCAGTAAAATCTCGCCAGCCCCTCTTTCCTGTGCCTCGTGTACCCAATCCTCTGTTTTGATATCAGTCTTGATACGACCTCCACTCAAGTGAACAAAATTTTGATTTTCTAAAAAACGCGTATCAATCGCAACCACAACAAATTGCGCACCAAAGGCCGCCGCTAGATCATTGATTAATTGTGGATTACGAACAGCAGCAGAGTTGATCGAAATCTTATCCGCTCCAGCATTCAACAAAATCTCAGCATCTTTCATTTCGTTAATTCCACCTCCGATTGTAAATGGAATATTGACCTGACGCGCAACAGCCTTAACCAGGTCAATAGTTGTTTTACGCCCTTCATGCGTGGCTGCAATATCTAAAAAGACCAATTCATCAGCTCCCTGTTCAGAATACTGCCATGCCAATTCAACTGGGTCACCAGCATCACGTAAATCAACAAAATTAACTCCCTTTACTGTGCGGCCATCTTTAACATCAAGACAAGGAATTATACGTTTTGCTAACATCCTTAGAAGTTAATTAACGATTTCAGATTCCAATCTTTAATCTCTTCAATTGAAATTCTATTCTCATAGATCGCTTTACCAACAACAACAGATTCCATTCTTCCCAATGCTTTTAAGTTGCTGATGTCTTCCATTGAACTGATACCACCAGATCCGATTAATTTAATTATAGGAGAATGATCTAATAATTTCTTATATAATTCAACACCAGCACCGCCTAATTTACCATCTTTGCTGATATCCGTACATAAGAAACGGTAAAAACCTAAAGCTAAACACTTATCGATATATGCAATTAACTTGATTGGAGAAGATTCCAGCCAACCTGAATATTTAATCACCTCATCCAATACATCAATTGCAATAACGATATGATCAGCATATTTAACTTTACCTTCATTCAAGCTACTTAATTCTTCCAAAAATGATGGATTAGTGATTGCCTGAGTACCAACAATAACACGGTAAATACCAGCATCAACCAATTCTTTAACTTTATCAATACTACGAACACCGCCACCGTATTGAATTTTCATTTCTGTTTTTTGAATGATATCAAATAAATATTCTTGATTACTAAAATCACCTTTTGCACCATTTAAATCAATGATATGTACCAATTCTGTACCATTTGCATGATACTTCTCAATCTGCTCTTCTAAACTGATTTCATAAGTAGTAACATCGTCATAATTTCCTTCTCTTAGACGAACAACTTTCTTATCTAATACATCAATTGCGGGTATAATATACATTGTAAACTGTTTTTTATTTTCTAACTTAATTTTGAAAAATTCACTAATAATTGCTCTCCAGCCTTTCCTGATTTTTCAGGATGAAACTGCACACCATAAAAATTACCTTTTGCTATAGCGGCCGAAAAAGGCAATCCATAGGCACACATTGCTGCCGTGTATTTCGCATCATACTCAATGAAATACGAATGTACAAAGTAAAAATAAGCATTATCTTCTATATTGCTGAATAATGGATTGTCATTTCTGATCGATACACTATTCCAACCCATATGCGGAACTTTTTCCTTGATTTTTTTATCAAAGTGTAAAGTCTTCAAAGGTATAATGGATAATAAAGAGGCATTTCCTTCTTCTGAGAAATCCGTTAGCAACTGCATGCCCACACAAATACCCAGAACAGGCTTATCAATGTTATGGATACATGAAGCTAAACCTGAGTCACGCAGTTTTTGCATCGCTGCACCTGCATGTCCTACTCCAGGAATGATAATTCGATCATATTGTTCCAGCTCTTCTTCCTTATTGACCATGCCATAGGCTAGTCCAACACGATCTAAAGCTGCTGTCAATGAAAATATATTACCTGCTCCGTAATTTATAATTCCTATCATTTTTGTTTTTTTAGATGTCAGATAATAGATATCAGACATGAGATTGAAGATATCTGATTTTCTTATATGCTATTTTTTTAGAATTTAGGAAACGATATACGGTCTCCAATCTATTATCTATCGTCTCAAATCTAATATCTCTAATCTCCCGATTACAAAACTCCTTTCGTACTCGGGAGCTCCATATTATCAGCATCACGACGTACAGCTTTCTTTATTGATTTGGCAAAAGCCTTAAATATTGCTTCGATCTTATGGTGCTCATTTTCACCTTCAGCTTTGATATTTAAATTAGACTTAGATGCATCCGAAAATGATTTGAAAAAGTGGAAAAACATCTCTGTAGGCATATCACCAATTTTCTCACGCTTAAAATCAGCTTCCCAAACAATCCAATTACGGCCACCAAAATCCAAAGCAACCTGCGCTAAGCAATCATCCATAGGTAATGTATATGAATAACGTTCAATACCACGTTTATCACCCAAAACCTTTAAGAATACTTCTCCCAGCGCAATACCAGTATCTTCTATCGTATGATGTTCATCAATATGTAAATCACCCTTCGCTTTTACTGTCAGATCGATTGCACCATGACGGGCAATCTGATCCAGCATATGGTCAAAAAATGGCAAACCTGTTTCAATATCACCTTTTCCTGAACCATCTAAATTCAATTTGATATAAATATCCGTTTCATTCGTTTTACGATGATGTTCACCGGTGCGTGTTCCTAACTTCAGGTATTCATAAATAGACTTCCAGTCGGTTGTTTCAAGACCAATTGTTTCTGCATCAATCTGTACATTTTCCAAAGCCCCTAAGTCATCATTATTACGTAGCCAAATAGCTTTAGCACCTAGATTTTGAGCCAGCTTTACATCATTGACACGATCTCCGATAACAAAAGACTGTGCTAGATTATATTGTGAAGGATCGAAATAATCCAATAGCATACCAATACCTGGCTTGCGTGTAGCCGCATTTTCATGAGGAAACGTACGGTCGATATGTTCTTTAGAAAAAACTACACCTTCAGCCGCAAATGTATCCAGTATAAATTGATGGACAGGCCAAAAGTTTTCTTCTGGATGAACATCTGTACCCAGACCATCTTGGTTAGAAACTAATACTAAGTCGAAATCTAATTCTTTCGCGATGCGTGGAAGGTATTGCAATGCACCTGGGTAAAATTTAAGTTTAGCAAAAGAATCAATTTGTTGATCCTCAGGTTCCAAAATTAAAGTACCATCACGGTCGATAAACAATACACGTTTAAGCTGATTAGGCATTATTTTATATGTTGATTGTGGTTAATTTTTCCAATAATATACTATTCTCTTCTGGTGTACCGATTGTAATTCGAAGACAGCCTTCACAAAGTTCCACTTTCGAGCGGTCACGTACAATGATACCGTGTGATACCAAATAGGCATATACTGCTCTTGGATCATTCATTTTTACCAAAATAAAGTTGGCGTCAGAAGGAGTAATGTGTTGGACCATATCCAGTTTGTACAATCCCTGCACTAACTTTTCACGTTCCACCACAGTTTGTTTGATCCAGCTATTAACCTGATCAACTTGATCTAATGCTTCCAGAACAATATCCTGTGTCGCTTGGTTAATGTTATACGGTGGTTTTATCTTATTGAACACCGAAATAATTTCGGTACTTGCAAAGGCCATCCCTAAACGTAAAGCTGCTAAGCCCCATGCTTTTGAAAGCGTCTGTAAAACAACTAAATTTTGGTATTCGGCCAATTCCTGAGTAAAGGATTTAGTTTGTGAAAAATTAATATAAGCTTCATCCACCACAACCAGACCATCAAAGTTGTTCAAAATGGTTTCGATATCATGACGATTTATCGTATTACCGGTTGGATTATTCGGTGAACAAATGAAGATCAATTTAGTATGCTCATCGACAGCATTTTCAATGCCCTCTAAGTCCAATTGATACTCCTTTGTTAAATTTACCTTCCGAAAAGCAACATCGTTGATGTTGGCTGAAACCTCATACATGCCGTATGTAGGTGGGACTAAAATTACATTATCAACACCTGGACGACAAAATGCACGAAATAAGATATCAATAGCCTCGTCACTTCCATTACCTAAGAACATATTCTCTGCAGGCACTCCCTTAATATGTGCTAGCTTATGCTTAAGTTGATGTTGCAGAGGATCTGGATAACGGTTATAGTTATGCGCTAAAGGAGAACCAAAAGCGTTTTCATTGGCATCAATTAAGATAGATGCTTCCCCCTTGAATTCATCTCTAGCAGAAGAATAAGGTACGAGATTTTTAATATTTTCCCGTAAAAGTTTCGTTAAGTTGAATGGAGTATCCATTAAATTATTAAATTTTAAATCGTAAACTTAGATAAATTTGCTTACATCCACAATATAATTACAGATCAATAGAAATTTAGCCTTATTTATTGTTAGTTCATAGGTATTGACGCATGCCGCTCAAATATAACTTTATTGCTCCCTTCTGAAAATTTTTGGCGTAATTTAATATAACAGGGAGATTTTACAAATAACATTATACCGAAAACCATTTTCCCTCTTGCGATAGCATCGTTTTCGGGAAAACAGACTGCGCCTCAAGTAATAAAGGCTGTAAATCTTTATATCGTGCAGAATAATGACCTAATAGTAATTTATCTGCATGCGTTTCCTTGGCTATCTCTGCAGCCTCCAGGGCTGTAGTATGAAAAGTTTCCTTTGCACGATCGACCATCTCATGGAGAAAAGTAGATTCGTGGTAGATTAATGTCGCATGTTGAATATAGGGTAAGTAGTTTGCTGTACGAATGGTATCTGAACAGTACACATAACTGCGGGATAATGGTGCAGGCAAAGTATAATCTGATGCGCTGAACACCTGTCCATCTTCACGAACATAGTCCACCCCATTTTTCAATAATTGATAATAAGCAACAGGTATACCGGCCTCCTCAATATCTTCTACAAGTAGGTGTCGTGAACGCTGTCCCTCATCAAAACGAAAGCCCGTACAGGGAATTCGGTGAGTCAAAGGGAATGTACTTACTTTAATGGTTCTATTTTCAAAAATAACCTGCGGTTCGTCGGCAGAAGTTTCATGGAAAATAAGATCGTAGCGAAGTAATGTCTCTGAATATTTAAACTGAACAGCTAATATTTCATCAAGTCCCTTTGGTCCATAAAGGTGTAAATCACTTTTACGCCCAATCAGGTGCATGGAGGACAATAACCCAACTAAACCGAGGTAATGATCTCCATGCAGATGACTGATAAAAATATGATTTATTTTATTGCTTTTAATGCCATAACGGCTAAGCTGCATTTGTGTACCTTCTCCACAATCAATTAAGAACAATTGCTCATTGAAGTTTACGACTTGACTAGTTGGATGCCTATCGTACATAGGCGTTGCGGAACTATTCCCTAAAATCAAAACTTCAAATCGCATATTATTTTTCTTTCTCTCCTCTATAATCTAATTCAATTTCGTGTGCAAAAACACGGTCTTCAGCATCTTTAACAGAGTTTACGATCGTAAAGTTGGTCTGTAGGTGGGACATTTCCAATACCTCAAGGACTTCAGAATCCAAGTTTGCTAAAATGAATAGCCCACCACTTGAATCACAAAGACGATTTGCCAATAGTGCCAAGCGAATACTGCTTTCGTCTATTTTACGCACATTAGATAAATCTAAAATAATATTACGTTGACCAACCGTGTTTCTCAACAAAAACTCACCTTTTAATTTAATCGCTTTTTCCGCATCTAAGCTATCACAAAGCGGTTCTATTACAATATAGCGGTCATGCTTATCAATCGTATATTTCATAATCTAGATCCTTTCTCTTAATATTTTAGTTGTTTTAAAGCTTGAGTCACATTCCGTTCTACACGTTCCAAAACATCTTCTTGATTTGGATAAACAAACTTCTCGCCTACAATATGCTCATAAAGTTCGATATATCGCTCAGAAATTGATTTTATTATTTCATCTGTCATTTCCGGAACCTGCTGTCCATCTTTACCTTGAAATCCGTTTTCAATTAACCATTTGCGTACAAACTCTTTCGACAATTGCTTTTGTGCTTCACCACTTGCCTGACGTTCAGCATAACCTTCCGCATAAAAATAACGGGAAGAATCTGGTGTATGAATTTCATCGATCAAAATAATCTGACCATCTTTTTTGCCAAATTCATATTTGGTATCCACCAAGATCAATCCTCTTTCAGCTGCGATTTCAGTACCTCGTTGAAATAATGCTTTTGTATATTTCTCCAACTGGATATAATCTTCTTCACTCACGATTCCTCTTGCTAAAATAGCATCTCTAGAAATATCCTCATCGTGACCTACTGCTGCTTTTGTCGTGGGAGTAATAATAGGTTCAGGTAATTTATCATTTTCCTTCAACCCCTCTGGTAGCGCTTCGCCACATACCGAACGTTTTCCTGCACTATACTCTCTCCAAGCGTGACCAGATAAATAGCCTCGGATCACCATTTCTACTTTAAAAGGCTCACACATTTTACCAATCGTAACACTTGGGTCCGGAACAGAAACTACCCAGTTTGGCAGAATATCTTCCGTTGCTTTCAAAAATTTTGCAGCGATCTGATTCAATACCTGTCCTTTATAAGGGATAGGTTTTGGTAATACCACATCGAATGCCGAAATACGATCTGAAGCCACCATAGCTAAATATTCATGAGCAATGGTATATACATCACGTACTTTACCTCTGTAAAAAGAGGTTTGATTTTCGAAATTGAAATTTGTTTCTTGTATTGCGTTCATATATTGATGAATGGATAGTATCTCTCTATCTCAAATTTATTATTGACTATTAAATATCTCCGTAAGCCTCTAAAATGCGTTTCACTAATTTGTGCCTCACAACATCTGAACCGTTTAAATGTATAATATCAATACCCTCAATATTATCCAGCAATCGTACAGCAGTTGCTAGTCCTGACTGATTCTTTCTTGGTAAATCAATCTGCGTCACGTCACCCGTAACAATGAATTTTGCTGTCGGTCCCATCCGGGTTAAAAACATTTTCAATTGCATATCGGTTGCATTCTGTGCTTCATCCAAAATCACAAAACAATTATCTAAAGTACGTCCACGCATAAAAGCTAACGGAGCGACCTCAATGGTTCTATTCTCGAGATATCCTTTGAGTTTTTCTGCTGGAATCATATCATCAAGCGCATCGTATAAAGGACGTAAGTAAGGATCAACTTTTTCTTTTAGATCTCCCGGAAGAAAGCCCAAATTTTCTCCAGCTTCAACAGCCGGCCGTGTTAAGATGATACGTTTGATTTCTTTATTGCGTAATGCACGGACCGCTAAGGCAACGGCGGTGTAGGTTTTACCTGTACCTGCAGGACCTATAGCGAAAAGGATGTCATTGTTCGTGATGCTATCCACCATCTTTCTTTGATTCGGTGTACGTGCACGCACAATAATGCCATTAGGCCCAAAAACAATAGGCTCGGAACCGACACTTGCAGCTTTATCAGCAAGCATTTTTTCTTCCAGTACAGCAGATCCCGAAGTTGTCTGCATCAGGTTTTCCAAATCCATTAAAGAAAGTTTATTGTACTTTTCCAAATGGTTGATAACATCGTCAAAGGAATTTTTGAAAGATTCAAGTTGCTTTTCATCACCCAATACCTTCATCTCATTACCCCTAGCTACAATTCTCAATTTTGGATACTGTTTTTTTATGTAGTCAAAGTGCTCATTCTGAGCGCCCCAAAGTATCGCTAAATTGATAGCATCCAATGTAATTTGTAATTCGTTCAAATCATTCAATTTAAGGTGAATTATTTCCATATTGGCCTGTTACCTACAAACATCAACCAATATCCAAAAATACAGTATTAATATCAATTTTAGCATCAGAATATGCAACAAAAATAAAAAAAAGAGTTCATTTTTTATTTTTATATTGGTGGATATCAAGATTAAAAACATCCAACTCAAATCGATCGGATCGAATATGTACATTCTATTTATTTTTATCAGAAGACATTACGTACTTTTGCGTACCTTTTCTTTTTTTTGAGTTAATTTTACTTTAATTTTGAGGATTAAGTTTATATATTAAAACCTTAACAAAAAGAATTCTAGGGTATATCATAAAGGGTAATTAAGAAGAATGGGAGTTATTACATTAACAACAGATTTAGGACATAAAGATTTCTATCAAGCAGCACTTAAAGGCAGTTTGATATCGGAACTTCCGGATGTTCGAATTGTTGATATTACACACGAGATACCTGCCTTCAATATTCCGAGAGCAGCTTTTGTGCTGGCCAATGCTTATCATTATTTCCCAAAAAAAACAGTCCATATCATTGGAATCAACACCTTATTTCATGAAGGATCACGTTACGTGGCAATGAAGTATAATGATCACTTCTTTGTAGGTGCTGACAATGGCATCTTTAGCTTACTCTTAAATGGTGACAAACCTCAAGAACTTGTTGAACTTAATTTGATTCAGGATCTTCGATACTTACATTTTCCACTTGCTGATATTTTGACCAAATCGGCCTGTCATATCGCGAAAGGCGGTAAATTAACGGATATTGGCAATTCCATAGATCAAACCGTTGAAAAAGTTACGTTACAACCTATATATGATAATGATACCATCCGCGGTAATGTCGTCTATGTCGATGCTTTTGGAAATGCGATTACCAATATCTCCAAGGAATTATTTAACCGTGTACAAAAAGGTAGAAGCTTCACACTCTATTTTAAAAGAAGTGAAACCATCACCAATTTATCATGGAACTACAATGAGGTAACGGAGGGAGAAAAACTATGTTTGTTCGGAATCAGTAATTATCTGGAGATCGCTATGAATAAAGCAAACGCAAGTCAGCTCTTAGGATTATTTGATGATGAATCTCATATCATCAGAATCGAATTCCACAATTAATAAGAAAAACGAGCGATTAAACTTTTATTCCTTTTTTTTGTCTTATCCAAGATTTTAAAAAAATATCATTTGAATATGCAGTTTATAAAAAGTCTTTCTTTTCTTCTATTCTTTCTGACAGGTTTTGCTGTTAGCGCACAAAATGCAGACTCAACTTCCTTTGAGGCACAACGTATGCGTGTCAATAAACTTATTGAAGATCGTAAAGTAAAATTTGGAGAATACGATCTAAGTCTGGAAAAGAAATCAGCCATATTTGGGCTTTTTAAATCGAAAGATGATATGCAGCGCACCATAGATATTTTAAAAAATATCGTCATCACCGACAACAATATTTTTTTGGAAACACGTAGACTCATCAGCATCAAAGATGATGAAAAACAGAAGTTCCAGAATCTAGCTTCGGAATATGACAAACAGGTTTCTGCTTACATGGGCACCATCAATAAGCTGCAAAAAGAGAATGAGAAACTCAAAAAAGACATCGAAAATCTAGAAGGAAGTGACAATAGTTCAAATATTTTACTTTATATCGCCCTCGCTATCATAGCTGTTCTGAGTTATTTAGTATACCGAAATCAAAAAATTACTAAAGGATGATAAGTGATTAATGAAGAGTAGTTACTTTTGCAGGTCTCAATATTAAATTGATTGGTGCTATGGCAAGAGGATTTAACAGCGGAAATAAGCAAGAAGAAGAACTACCAAAACCGAAACTTAATAAGGAATTATTAAAAAGAGCGGCACAAATACTATCGTATCTAAAACCATTTAGAACCAAGTTTTTGTTAGGAATGCTTTTCTTGATACTTTCAAGTTTGGCAATGCTGACTTTCCCAGCACTTTTAGGTGCAATGATTGATGCTTCTGAAGGAAAACAAACTTACACATGGCTCCCAGCCGATGTTTTTGAAATAGGATCCATCGCTTTTGTTATCCTCACTTTTACTTCCATTGTCTCTTTTTTTAGAATTCGCCTATTTGTGGAGATTGCAGAAAAATCTCTCGCATCAATTCGCCAGGATTCATACCAGAAATTGATATCACTTCCTATGGAGTATTTTGCCAATCGTCGCGTTGGCGAACTCAACAGTAGGTTATCTGCAGATTTAGCGCAGATACAAGACACTATGACAACTACTTTAGCTGAAATCTTGAGACAGTGTATCAGCTTAGCATTTGGTGTTGCATTATTAGTTTTTGTATCACCAAAGCTAGCTTTAATGAACTTATGCATTTTGCCAGTACTCGTTGTAACAGCTATTGTATTTGGTAAATTCATCAGAAATCTATCACGTCAGGCTCAAGATAAATTGGCAGAATCTAACACCATCGTGCAAGAGACATTACAGGGAATCAGCAATGTTAAAGCTTTTGTCAATGAATATTATGAATCAAACAGATATTCCAATAAACTAGATGCCGTTGTTGGCTTAGCAGTAAAAGGTGCAACATATCGTGGTGCATTTGCTTCCTTTATCATCTTCTGTATCTTTGGTGCTGTCATTGCAGTGATCTGGTACGGTTCTACTCTAGTGTTTTTAGGAGAAATGTCTGTTGGAGATTTGACCACTTACATTCTATATTCGATGTTCGTTGCTGGATCTATGGGGAGTTTTCCAGAACTCTATGCCAATATTCAGAAAGCTCTGGGAGCAAGCGAACGCGTACTGGAAATCCTACAGGAAGAACAGGAAAGTATCACAATCGATGAATCTTCTAAAGAGATCCGTAAACATTTTCATGGTGATCTGACTTTCAACCATGTATCTTTCTCTTATCCTAGCAGACCTGATATTAAAATATTAAAAGATATTACCTTTCATGCGAAAGCTGGACAAAAAATTGCGATCGTCGGCCCGAGTGGCATTGGTAAGTCAACTATTGCTTCTTTGGTATTGCAATTTTACAAACCTGACAGCGGAGAGATTCTTTATGATGGGATGAGCAGCGCTGATTATTTATTGTCCGACATCCGTAATCAAGTCGCCATTGTTCCACAAGATGTCTTACTTTTTGGCGGTACTATCCGTGAAAATATTGCTTATGGGCGCTTAGATGCTGATGCTGATCATATCATTACAGCTTCAAAACGTGCAAATGCACATGATTTTATTATGAATTTCCCGGAGGGCTATGATACACTGGTAGGTGAACGAGGTGTTAAATTATCCGGAGGTCAACGTCAACGTATCGCAATTGCGCGCGCTTTATTGAAAGATCCTGCGATCCTTATCTTGGATGAAGCAACATCTTCATTGGATTCCGAATCAGAAAGACAAGTACAATTAGCACTTGAAGAATTAATGAAAGGAAGAACTTCCATTATCATCGCACATCGATTGTCTACTATTGTAGACTCCGATCAAATTATGGTCATCGAAAACGGCGTGGTGTCCGAATCAGGAAATCATATCGAATTAATGAGCAAAGGTAGCGGCCTATATCATCATCTGTACTCATTGCAATCCAAACATAAGATTCAAGTGTAAAAAAATGTTAATTCATAAACCCATTTAAAACTTTTCTCTGTATCAACTGTTTAATTGGTATCATAGTTGAAAGAAGTATATTAAAAATATGAGCGATATGAAAAATAAAAATGGATTAGTTGCATTTGCGTTAATAGGTTTAGCAGCAGGTGCTGCAGCATGGTATTTATTAGGTACTGATGATGGCAAGAAACAATTAAGTCGTGCTAATGACGGAATTAAAGATCTGACTCGTTCTCTAAAAGATGTATCAAAAAGAGAAGCAAAAAGAGCTCGGAAATTAGCAAACCAGGCTTCCGAAGAACTACATGCTTTAAAAAATAAAGCTGCTGAAGGATTTGGATCATTGAAAGATAAAGCTTCTGATGAAGTGGATGCTTTAAAAAATAAAGCAAAAGAAGTAGGCAGAGAAGCATTGAATAATACCAATAGCGCTGCTCATAAATTAGCAGATCATGTTGACGATGCTGTCGATACAGCAAAAAGCAAAGTTGATAAAGCCTAAAACCTTTTAAAATTTACTTCCTCGTTGCACTATTCATTCAGCTTATTACATTTCATTTGTATCTTTGCGCTGTATGAATTTACTACAACAAGTAAAAACTTTAGTCTATAAAGATGCTATTCTAGAGTGGCGATCCAAATATGCCATCAATAGCATTTTACTATATGTAATATCTACAGTATTTGTTTGCTATCAAGCATTCAAATCTGTAGATGCTACGATATGGAACGCTTTATTTTGGATTATCATGCTCTTCGCATCGGTGAATGCCATCAATAAGAGTTTCACACAAGAAAACCAACAACGCCAACTTTATTACTACTCCATCGTAAATCCCAAAGCAGTTATACTCGCTAAAATTTTTTATAATATGTGTTTAATGGCATTCTTGGCCGTTGTTGCATATATAACCTACTCCGTAATTTTCAAAAACCCATTAGGTGATCCCGCTTTATACTTTTTTGCGGTCATCTTGGGCAGTGTCAGCTTTGCTTCTGTTTTCACTATGGTTTCGGGTATTACTTCAAAAGCTGGAAATAACAGCACCTTAATGGCTATCCTGAGTTTTCCTGTTATTATTCCGTTGCTTATCGTACTGATTAAGCTGTCACAGAATGCAATGCAGGGCATGGATAGAGCAGAAAGTTTGAATGAAATCGTCGTTTTAATTGCAATTAATATCATCACAATCACTGTTTCTTTATTGTTATTTCCTTACCTTTGGCGTGATTAATTGCACAATTACAGTTTTTAAATATTCATAAAAATGAGAAAAAGTTGGTGGAAAATTTTGGCAGTAGTCTTAATTTCATTGGTCATCATTGCAGGGCTACTAGGTCCAGTACCTGCTTTATTCCTTCTTCATGAAACCATCCGAAATATTTATTTCCATGTCCCGATGTGGTTTGCAATGCTATTCCTTTATACAATATCTGTTATCTACAGTATCAAGTACTTGAATACGGGCAAGCAAGAGTATGATTTAATGGCAGTAGAAGCTGTAAACACAGGAATTACATTTTGTTTTATGGGATTAGCGACAGGTATGCTATGGGCAAATATTACCTGGGGAGAAGCATGGCCCAATGATCCTAAATTGAATGGATCTGCAATTGCGACATTGATGTACTTGGCCTACTTGGTCTTAAGAAATGCGCTTGAAGAGGAACAGAAAAGAGCTAAAATATCCGCGGTATATAATATTTTTGCTTTTCCTATCATGATTGTTTTGCTTTATATCTTACCAAAACTGACTGATTCACTGCACCCAGGAAGCGGAGGAAATAACGCATTCAGTAGCCTGGATATGAACAATCAAATACGACCGGTATTTTATACAGCTGTCATTGGCTGGATTTTGATCGGTACTTGGATGTTTACCTTACGCTATCGCTTACGTATCATCGAACAGAAGCAAAATGAAATTAATTAATTTTTTGAAAAATCTTATTACACTTGATATGAAAAAGTTATCACTATCGATCGCTTTAGTCTTCATGACAACATTAAACATCTTTGCACAAAGCGAAATTGATATGGCGACTGGACTAAGAAGTTCAGGTAAAATATATGTGGTTGTTTTGGTTATGCTTGTTTTGTTCTTAGCTATAGCTGGTTATTTGTTTATCCTGGATAGGAAAATAACAAGATTAGAAAAGAAACAAAATCAAAAATAATTTTACAATATCATCTTATAAAAGGCAATGCTATCATATCAAAAATGTGATGGCATTGTTGGTTTTAATCAACCTAATTCGGAATTAAATAGTAATATTGCAGAGAACAACTTGTAACAAGGCATACATGATTATCAGTCAATTTAGGAAATTCACGCCCATTAATATCGTTCTTCTTATACTTATAGGATTTTTCTTATGTTTTGGTGTATTCATTCATCTGCCCGAAAGCCTGACTCCTATCCTATTTGAGCCCGCACTGGGCAATTTACTCGGAAAGGACGGTATCAATACCTTATCACCGCAAATGAATGTGCTGGTGACATTAGGATTAACCATTATTCAAGCGACCATCCTAAATCGAATCATCGGTCATTTCAACTTGTTGGGTAAACCAAGTTTTCTTGTTGCATTGATGTATTTGACTTTAGCCAGTTTGTTTTTACCATTTCTGGTTATATCACCTACCCTGATCTGTAATTTCATATCCGTTTGGATGCTGAGCAAATTATTAAGCCTATACCGCCAGCAAGATATCAAGGCGCTGATGTTTGACCTGGGCATGATCGTAGCTATCGGTAGCTTGATCTATTTCCCTTTCATCATCATGTTTCTATTACTTTGGATCAGTCTTATTATTTTCAGACCATTTAACTGGAGAGAATGGATTTCACCGTTGTTGGGTTTTGCAACCATCTATTTTATTCTTGCAGTAATCTACCTCTGGTTAGGGAGATTTAAGGATTTCTATAGCATCTGGCTACCGCTGACGAAAACATTTCCAACAACAGTAACGATGGAAATTCATGATTACTTTGTACTTATACCCATCGTATTTAATTTGATACTTTTTCTCATCATTCTAAAAGATAATTTTTTTAAGAGCGTAGTACATATTCGAAAATCATTTCAGCTCTTATTTTTCATGTTGTTATTAGCAGTTGGTTCCTTTTATTGGAACAAGCAAATAACCGAAACACACTTTCTACTATGTGCACCTCCATTAGCAATTTATATGGCTTATTATTTCACACATGCAAAGAAAAAATGGCTTTTTGAGAGTGTATACGCAATCATTATTTTAACAATACTGTATTTTCAGTTTTTCTAAAATTTTAACTATCAGGAGTTTAACCTTTTTTAACAAAATCAACTCTACAAGGTCGCAAAAATTAAATAGTTTTGTATGCTGATAGGATCATCTTAAAATATAAATTTGAACAGATTTTTAACCCGTTATACCGATCTTTTCGCATATTTTTAGAATCTTTGAAACACAAAACTTTAATATATTATTTATATAAAATAAAAGTTTCGCAACTTTAATCTATAATCATGCAGAAACGCTTTTTAAGCTCCATTACAAGTAAAGTACCTCAAGTGTTATTGACTTTAGGCTTATTATACAGCTCGTCAGCAGCATTTGCGCAGAAGTCGACGTCTGCATCACCTTATTCACAATTTGGCTTGGGTCAAATGCGAGAAGATCTACTACCTCAACATCGCGCGATGGGTGGCTTATCCACGGGTGTCCGTTACTTCGGTTCAGTTTATAATACCAATCCTAGTAATCCAGCTTCATACTCTGCCGCTCAATTCAGTACTTTTGATGCTGGTCTATATGGAAATTTCACGCAATTGAGTTCGAAAAATAAGTCGGATAATACAGCAGATTTTGCTTTCAGTCATATCACAATGACTTTCCCAATGAAAAAAGCGGGGGGTATCAGTATCGGTCTTTTACCATACTCAGATTTAGGTTACAACTCAAACAGCACACAAAAAATAGATACTGTTAATTACAGAAAAACATTTACTGGAGAAGGTGGGTTAACAAAAGCTTATTTCGGATACGGTGTCAATATCACCAAGAATTTCAGTGTCGGAGCTAATATTTCTTACTTATTTGGTACGTTAAATGATTTTAGCCGACTTGAATTACCCTTTAACTACGGTCTGAACGTACAACAACAAGATAAACGTGAAATCCAAGGCGTAAGCTTTGACTACGGGGCTCAATATTACAAAACAATCAATAAAGAATATTCTATAACAGTTGGTTATTCGGGATCATTGAATAATGCAATCCATGACCGTACAACATCATTTGTGACACGTACGCTACCCTCAAACAATAGTGACGACACAAACATCGCTTTGGATACAGTAAGTCAAACTGACCGAACAAGAAGAGATTTAAACCTTCCATTAAAACATAATGTCGGTATTACTTTTGCCAGAACAAACCGTTGGTTGGTAGGTGCAGAATTTAAATATGCAGACTGGTCTAAATTTCAGGTAAGAAAAGGCGAAGAAAACTTAAAAACAAATTATGGTTTTGCAATCGGTGGACAAATCACACCAGATCCAACTTCTTTTAAATACACCAGCTTAATGGATTACCGTATCGGCTTCCGTTATAACAGAACGCAATACTTCATCAACAAACAGGATATCAATGATATGGCTATTACCTTTGGGGTTGGCCTTCCATTAGCAAGAAATCCTTATTCAGGTGCATTTTCTAAAATCAATATCTCTGCAGAACTTGGACAAATGGGAACCATGAACAATAGCCTGATCAGAGAGAGATACGTCAACTTGAATGTTGGTTTTACTTTAAATGACCGTTGGTTTAGAAGAAACTCCATTGATTAATCAAGAGACTGATATGGCAACATATACAATTGCCTCAAAAAAGCATTATACATTGCCTCTACTGCTCCTCATTGCAGTAGGGGCAATCTTCTTTACAGCTTGTGAACCCGATTTAAAAGAAGTAGATCGGATCGCTAATCTTAAAAAAGAAGAAGCCGTTGATATCTCTCGTCACGTGGACGTCATCTATAGCGATTCAACGATCGTAAAAGCACGGATGACAGCTCCTGAAATGCGCATTAAACATGATAGTACACAAGTGTATGAATTTCCTAAAGGTATCCAGATCATATTCTATGATAAAGATGTTAAAGAAACACAACGTATTATCTCGGATTATGCGATTCAGCATGAAGCGGCAAAAACAACAACTTTCAAAAAGAACGTTGTCGTAACGATGGCAGACGGGTCAATCATTAAAACAGATGAAATCATCTACGATGAAGGCAAAGAATCTTTCTATAATAATATGCCTATAACGGCCTATTTCAAAGATAATAGAGGTAACCTGCAAGGATCTTCCTTTACTTCTGATAAGGATTTTAAAAAAATAAATATCCAAAATTCAACAGGTGTCATGCTCGTAAAAGACAATAGTATGTTCCCTTCATTTGGTCAATAAAATTTGCTCAAAACAAATTTGGATGAAATAAGTTTCCCTTAATCAGAAATAATTACTCTTTTTTTTATAAAAATTGTATCTTGCACCGCATTTAGGCATACTATTTCCTAAATAATGGTATTTTAAGTATTTAAACAATAATAAACACAATAAACAGACTATGGGATTAATGAGCTTTTTGCGCAACCGAGCTGGTTTCATTTTAACTGGAGCTATGGCTGTGGCAATTCTAGCATTTTTATTAGGAGATGTTGTCAAATCTGGAACTCCGTTTTGGGCTAAAAACCAAAATCGCGTAGCAGAAATAAATGGAGAGAAAATCGATTTCCAAGAATTCAACCAACAAGTTGATCAAACAGCAGAAATGTTTAAGCAACAAATGGGTGGTAACTTGACTCCTCAAATGAAATCATATGCTGTACAACAGGTATGGAATCAATTGTTGCAAAAAGAAATCCTAAAAAGCGAAATTGAAAAAATCGGCTTAGAGGTTGGTAAGAATGAATTAAATGATTTAGTAACTGGTAATCGTCCTTCTAATCAAATCGTTCAAGCTTTTACTGATCCACAGACAGGTCAATTTAATCGTAACCAATTGTTAACATTCATTTCACAATTAAACACTGCAGGTAATCCTCAGGCGGCACAACAGTGGGAAATGTTATTAGCAGCTGTAAAGGAAGAACGTTTGAACAATAAATACTCAAGCTTATTAAACAACAGTGTTTATGTTACATCTTTAGAAGCTAATGATGAATATCAACAACGCAATAAATTAGCAAATTTCAAATATGTATTATTGGATTATGCTGGCGTTAAGGATAGTGAAATTAAAATCACGGATGCTGACTATCAAGCATATTACGATGAGCATAAAAACTCATTTAAAAATCAAGAAGAAACTCGCTCTATCGAGTATGTTGTTGTAGATGCACGTCCTACTGCAAAAGATATCGATTATGCAAAAGAGACTATCAATAGATTGAAAACTGAATTAGCAGCTTCAACAAACGATTCTTTATTTGCATCGATCAACTCCGACAATAAATACCCTTACACTTTTGTTAAAAAAGGTCAATTAAGTCCAGCATTGGATTCAGTACTTTTCAATGTTCCGGCTGGAACTATTGTTGGTCCTTACGAATCTAACGGTCTATTTGAAATTGCTAAAGTAGCACAAACAACTGTTGGACCTGACTCCGTAAAAGCTAGTCACATTTTATTGAATGCAACTGCTGAAGGTGGTGTTCAGAAAGCATTAGCAAAAGCAGACTCAATCAAAGGTTTATTAGCGAAGGGAGAAAGCTTCTCTTCACTAGCTGTCCAATTCAGTACTGACCAAGGTAGTAAAGTAAATGGCGGCGAACTTGGAACATTCCCTCGTGGACAAATGGTTCCTGTTTTTGATAACGCTGTATTCAATGGAAAAACAGGTGATATTAAAGTTGTGGAATCACAATTTGGTGTACATATCATCAAAATCGAGAATCAAATTGGTTCTGCAAAATATGTTAAAGCTGCGATCGTAGATAAAGCGATTATCAGCGGTAAAGAAACATTAAACACGGCACATAGCAAAGCAAATGCTTTCTTGACTGCAGCTACAGCACAAAACTTTGCTCAAGAAGCTCAAAAATTAGGATTGAAAGCAACTACTGCAACTCGTGTTTTAGCAATGGATAATACATTAGACGGCAATGAAGCTCCAAGAGAATTGATCAAATGGGCATTCGAAGCTAAAAAAGATGATATTTCTGATCGTGTTTTTGAAACAGAACAATCGTATATATTAGCACGCCTTGTAGATGTACAACCTAAAGGTATCTTGCCTTTAGCAACTGTAAAAAAAGATATTGAGCCTGCTGTAAAAAATGCAGTTAAAGCAAAACTATTGACAGAGAAAATGAATGCTGCCTTAAGCGGTGCTAGCTCTCTTGATCAGGTAGGACAGAAATTAGGTAAAACTCCAGTAGCAGTTGAAAATATCGTATTGGCAAATCCAGTTATCCCTGGAGTTTCTTTAGAAAACAAAGTGGTAGGTACGGTATTTGGTTTACAACCGAACAAACCATCTAAAGCAATTGAAGGTGCACAAGGTGTATACGCTGTTCAAGTGAATGGCTTTGTTAACCCTGCTGCGATTCCTGATTTAAATGCTCAGAAAAAACAAATTTTAGCCGGAAAACTGCAACGTTCTTGGGCTTCAATTTTCAAAGCTTTACAAGATAAATCAGAAATCACTGACAATCGCGTGAAATTCTTTTAAGATAATTTTAATTAACTTTGTAGCCGGACGAGTATATCGTCCGGCTTTTTTATTATTTGATATGGATATTCAAACCGACATTGTAAATAAAGTTGCTCAGAGTGGTATTATCACTGTAGATCTTGCGAAGTTCAAGCCAACAGGTGAACTTGTTGAATATGATATTAAAGACAATCTATTTCATGGCCTGATCTTAAAAGAGAAAGACTTTAGAGATTTTATAAAAACACATGACTGGTCAGCATATGCGGGCAAACATGTCGCAATTACATGTTCGACTGATGCTATTGTCCAGACATGGGCATATATGCTCTTAGCGACCAAATTAGAACCATTTGCAAAGACTGTTGTATTTGGAGATCTTGTTGAACTGGAACGTATACTGTACGCCCAAACTATAGCCGAAATTGACATGTCTGAATATACAGATCAACGCGTAGTTGTGAAAGGATGTGGAGATATCAAAATTCCAGAATCGGCTTTCGTTCAGTTCACTACTGCCTTGGCAAAAGTTGCGAAAAGTATCATGTATGGAGAACCTTGTTCTACCGTTCCTGTCTTTAAACGTAAATAGCGGTATTCGTAATTTCAAAATATTTTTGTATTCTTACGTATATGAAAAAGCTAGTCTCGTTAATACTCTTAGTGCTCAGTTTCTGCGGTCAGATATTTGCTCAAGAACTTCCTCATTTGAAAGAATCCGCTTTTAAAGGCGGAGAAAAATTAGAGTACAAATTAAAGTATGGTTTTCTCTCTGCGGCAACTGGCCTATTGACGGTAACAGATACTAAATCAGGTAGTGGGGCGCCTGCATTTCGGTTATATGCAACTGGGAAAACTGCCGGAGCATTTGCTTTATATACAGTAAAGAACGAATACAACTCCTATATAGATGGTAAGACTTATCTTCCTTATTATTACACTGAAAACATCCGAGAAGGAGGCTACAGAAGGAATGATAAGGTTACTTTCGACCAAAAGACAAGATCAGTAAGCGGAAACAAAGGAGACTTTAAAAGTGTAGTATCTCAAACATTTGATTTACTATCAGCATACTATTTTGCGCGCAATTTGGACCTTTCGTCTGTCAAGCCAGGAGAGTCATTTAAATTGACTTATTTCTTAAACGACGAAATCGCCACATTAGGCATCAAATATATTGGTGTAGAAACCATAAAAACAGATTTAGGATCATTAGAATGTCTTAAATTCAGTCCTGAAATAAAGCCAGGTCGAATTTTCAAGAAAAACAGTAAGTTATATCTTTGGGTAACCAATGATGGGAATCGTATCCCAGTAAAAGCTAACGTAGACATTTTAATTGGTTCTGTGACATTAGAACTCTTAAAAGCCGAAGGCTTGAAACATAAACTCGGACAGCGTGCGAGTTATTCAAAATAAAAAAATATCATGATAGAAGTAGGAAATGTATTAGTGCACGAAGATTTGATTAACAATGATTTCGTATGCAATCTTTCCAAATGCAAAGGCATTTGCTGTATAGAAGGAGATTCCGGCGCTCCATTAAAACAAAATGAGCTGGCCATACTTGCGGAGATATATCCTAAAGTAAAACCTTACATGACAGCTAAGGGTATAGAAGCCATAGAAGATCAAGGCACACATGTGATTGATATGGACGGAGATTTAACAACCCCATGTGTCGATGGCAATAAAGAATGTGCATATGTTACCTGGGAAAATGGTATCACAAAATGTGCCATTGAGAAAGCATATGAGCTTGGAGATATCAACTGGAAAAAGCCAATTTCCTGTCACCTATACCCTATTCGCACGACAAATTATCCTGAATTTGATGTGCTTCATTACGACAGATGGCACATCTGCAAAGATGCATGTACTTTTGGAAAAGAACTACAGGTTCCCGTATACAAGTTTCTAAAAGACCCGTTGATTCGGGAATATGGTGACGAATGGTACCAAAAATTAGAGAATGCGGTAGATTCATTATAATCTATTGCTTATATTTATAGACATTTAAGGAGATTATAGTGGTTTTTAACCATCTTGCATGCTGAAATTAAAAGAAATACAACGTCCCATCCTCAAGGAATTGGCAACTTTTGAAACTGAATTTAAAGCTTCAATGAAAAGTTCAATCCCTCTATTAGATCGTATTACAGGATATATTGTGAAAACCAAAGGAAAACAGATGCGTCCAATGTTTGTTTTCTTTTCGGCAGGCCTGTGCAACGGTATAAAAGAATCCACCTATCGTGGCGCTTCCTTAGTTGAGTTACTTCATACAGCGTCATTGGTCCATGATGATGTTGTAGATAATGCAAATGAACGAAGAGGTTTCTTTTCTGTGAACGCACTCTGGAAAAATAAAGTATCCGTTCTAGTCGGAGATTTTTTACTTTCCAAAGGATTGCTTCTCTCAGTAAAGCATCATGAATATGACTTACTGAAAATTGTTTCAGAGGCCGTTGAACAAATGAGTGAAGGTGAATTATTACAGATTGAAAAAGCGCGGAAACTGGATATCGAAGAATCAATCTATTTTGAAGTCATCCGTCAGAAGACAGCTTCATTGATTGCTTCCTGTTGTGCTTGTGGAGCATCATCTTCGGGAGCCGATGCGGCGACCGTTCAGAAACTACATGCATTTGGCGAAAAAATCGGTATCGCTTTTCAGATAAAAGATGATTTATTTGATTTTGGAGTCGACGATGTGGGCAAGCCACTCGGTAATGATATCAAAGAGAAAAAAATGACTCTACCACTGATATATGCATTGAGTCAAGCGGACAAATCAGAAAAAAGAAGAATCATCAATCTGGTAAAAAACCATAATGATGACAATAAAAAAGTAGCAGAAGTCATCGCGTTTGTAAGACAAAGTGGTGGATTGGAATATGCAACAGAAAAAATGTTGGATTACCAAAAAGATGCTTTTAAAATATTAGATGAATTTCCTGATAATGAATATAAAACAGGGTTACTACAACTTGTCAAATTTACAACTGAAAGAAAAAAATAGAAAATGAGTCACGAGATCATGTTTTTTGGAGGATTTTTAATCTTCATTATTTTAATGTTAGCGATCGATTTAGGAGTGTTTTCGAAAGGAGACAAAACTGTATCTCTAAAAAGTGCCGCCATCATGAGTATAATCTGGGTATTATTAGCATTAGGCTTCTACTGGGTGTTACGTCACTATGGCCATGAATTACACAACATTCAAGATCTAGATCATCTGCAACAAGTCATCAAAGCTCATCTGCATGACGTTAAAATCATACCTGGAGATCTGGAAGGAAGTATTGCGTTATACAATAATAACCTAGCCCTAGAATTTATAACAGGCTATGTAGTAGAATATGCCCTATCTGTCGATAATATCTTCGTTATGGTGCTCTTATTTTCATCTTTTGGTATTCCAGAACGTTACTACCATAAAGTATTGGTATGGGGCGTAATTGGAGCCGTATTAATGCGTTTCATATTCATCTTCTTAGGAGCAGCATTGATTACAAAATTCGGGTGGATCTTATACATCTTCGGAGGATTCTTATTGATTACCGGTATTAAGATGTTCTTAAATAGAAATCAAGAGGAAGAAGTGGATCCACAAAACCATCCTGTGGTAAAATTTGCATCTAAATATTTTAAGGTAACGCCTAAATTAGATGGTGGTCACTTTTTCCATATTGAAAATGGTGTCAAATATATGACACCTTTATTCTTGGTTCTGTTGGTAATTGAATTTACCGATTTGATTTTTGCTGTAGATTCTATTCCAGCGATCTTCTCGGTAACAAAAGATGCATACGTCGTATTTTTCTCTAATATCTTCGCGGTATTAGGATTGCGTTCGATGTTCTTCTTATTGGTTAATATCATTCACAAATTCCATTACTTGAAGGTAGGATTAGCATTTTTACTAATCTTCATTGGATTAAAAATGTTACTGCATCACTGGTTGGTACAAATTGGTTTTTCAACATCACATTCATTGATTATTATCGTCAGTATTTTGGTGATCAGTGTCGTCGCGTCATTGGTATTTCCTAAAAAACCAGATCTCAAAATAGAAAATTAATAAAAAACGGGGCTTTAAAAGCCCCGTTTTTTTGTTAAGCACAATTTTATTACAATCAAATTGTAAGAATGTCATGATGGTAAATGAATTTATTTTTAATTTAGCATCATAAAATCATTAACTTTTAAAAAATGAATTGGAATAAATCACTCGTATTGGCAGCATCACTATTTGCAGCTTCATTACAAGTAGTAAAGGCTCAGGATAATTTAATCAATGCCTTAAAAACAAATCAAAATGATAACAGTAAGGCTGGCTTCACTTTTACCGAAATCATTAATCTAAAAAATACTTCGATCAAAAACCAAGGTTCTTCCGGTACTTGTTGGTCATATTCTGGGAATTCATTCCTCGAGTCTGAAATGATCCGTATGGGAAAAGAACCTGTAGAAATTTCACAGATTTTCTCTGCTCGTAATACTTATTTAGGAAAAGCAAAAAACTACGTGCGTTTACACGGCGGATTATCTTTAGGCGAAGGTGGACAATTTCATGATGTTTTAAATGCGTTCCGCCACTATGGTGCTTTGCCACAAACAGAGTACACAGGCCTACACTATGGATCTGATAAAAACAACTTTGGTGAAATGACCAATATGTTGGATGCCATGTTAGCTACTTTTGTAAAAAGCAAAACGTTAACTCCAAACTGGGAAAAAGCGTACACTGCCGCAATGGATTCCTACCTAGGTGAAGTCCCTAAAAACTTCCAATACAAAGGTAAAAGCTATACACCACGTACATTTGCTGATCAAGTAATTGGTATTAACCCTGATGAATATGTCGGTATTGCCTCTGTTACAGATCAACCTTACTACAATAAATTTGTATTATTGATTCCTGATAACTGGTCATTTGATAATTTTTATAATGTTCAAATCAATGACCTAACTGATATCATTGATAATGCATTGAATAATGGTTATACAGTAGCGTGGGCAACAGATGTTTCTGAGAAAAGCTTTAGCTGGAAAAATGGTGTGGCTTATGTCCCTGCAAAACCATTCGAGCAAATGACCCCACAAGAACAACAAGAAATGTTTGTTGGACCAAAACCTGAGGCTAAAATTACAGCTGAACAAAGACAGACTGCTTTCGACAACTACCAAACAACTGATGATCACGGTATGCACATCGTTGGATTAGCCAAAGATCAAACAGGTAAAGAATATTATATCGTTAAAAACTCTTGGGGTGTGACAAACGATTATAAAGGTTACTTGTATGTAACAAAAGAGTTTGTTCGTTACAAAACAACATCACTTTTAGTTCATAAAGACGGGATTCAAAAAGGTTTAAAGTCCAAAATGAAGATCTAGGCTTATAAAAAGCACCATTCTACAAATAGGTTACAGAAATAAATTTCTGTAACCTATTTTTTTTACAATTTTATTACATAACTTTAATTTCAAGAAATGATTAAGTGAGCAACTTCTTAGAGACTGGTTATGAAAAAGATATTATTATTCCTCCTTATTTTACCCTTTGCCGTTATAGGTCAAGAAAAAGGAATAACATTTGAGCACGGATTGAACTGGAGCCAAATTAAAGAAAAAGCAAAAAAAGAAAACAAATTTATCTTTGTGGATTTGTTTACTACCTGGTGTGGTCCTTGTAAATACATGAGTGCTAGTGTATTTCCACAAACAAAAGTGGGAGATTTCTTCAATTCTAAATTTGTTAACGCCAAAATCCAAATGGATAAAACGGACAAGGATAGTGAAGAAGTGAAAGCATGGTATGAAGAAGCCGAACGGTTCGGTAAAGACTACAAAATTGCCGCATATCCTACCTTCTTAATTTTCAATCCTCAAGGTGAACTTGTGCACCGTATGGTCGGAGGTGGCGATGCTGATGAATTCATTGAGCGGAGTAAAGATGCTTTAAAATCTGAAACACAGTATTATGCCTTGTTAAAAGCGTTTAACGAGAATCCAACAGACTTATCCTTAGCGCACCGTATGGTTAGAGCTGCGAACACAGCTTATGATGAAGCTACTGTGACACAAGCTGAAGATATCATTATCTCCCATACCAAACCTGAAAATTTAACGAAAGAATGTGCTGCCTATCTCGTGGCAAACACACGCACATCCCGATCTAAAGCTTTCGAGCTACTACGGGATAATCCTGAAAAAATTGATGCTTTATTAGAAAAAAACGGTGCGGCAAATCGTGTACTTGCCACTGTGGCCATCAATGAAGTATTAGGAACTAAAATCGATTTCAATACAGAACCTAATTGGGAAGCTTTAAAAACAGAAATTTCCGACAAATACACAAATATCAATTTTGACCCAATCTTCAAATTGATGAAGGCACAGTATTATGTACAATCGCGTAATTGGTCTTCTTTAACAAATATTGTTGACAGCTATTTAACATCAGAAGATCTAAATTCAAATCAATTGAATAGTTATGCTTGGGAAATTTTTGAAAACAGTACCGATGCGGCATGTTTAGACGCAGCTTTAAAATGGAGCAAAAGAGCTGTAGAACAAGATGTAAAAAGCGCATACTTAGACACCTATGCCAATCTATTGTATAAAAAAGGAGATAAGATAAATGCTATAAAATGGCAAGAAGAAGCATTATCTCTAGCGACAGAAGGCGAACAAGATAACTATCAGGATACACTAGCTAAAATGAAAAGTGATATCCCAACCTGGAATTTATAATACTCTTGAACATAATTATTAAATAGAAAAAGGGTTGAAAATTATTTATTTTCAACCCTTTTCGATACCGCAGAAATTATTAACTGTCTTTCAATGATTTCATATCGATTACAAAACGGTACTTCACATCTGATTTAATCATACGTTCGTATGCATTATTGATATCTTGAATATTGATAACCTCAACATCTGAAACGATCTGGTGTTCACCACAGAAATCTAACATTTCCTGCGTCTCTTTGATACCACCGATCAACGATCCTGCTAAGTGTCTACGCTTACCGATCAGCAAACCACCATGAACTCCAGGCAATGGCTCTACAGCTCCTACAATACACATTGTTTTATCCAATTTTAAAAGACTTAAATATGGATTAACGTCATGACCCACTGGAATTGTATTCAATAAAAAATCAAACGTATTTGCATGCGCCTGCAATTGTGACGCATCTTTAGAAATCAAAACTTCATCAGCACCTAATTTCTTTGCATCTTCACCCTTTTCTGGAGAAGTTGTAATCATGACAACATGTGCACCCATCGCTTTCGCAAATTTAACACCCATATGCCCCAATCCTCCAAGACCAATTACACCAACTTTATCACCTTTTTTCACATTCCAGTGACGCAAAGGCGACCATGTTGTAATACCTGCGCACAATAAAGGAGCAGCTGCTTTCACATCAATTGTTGTCGGGATACTCAGAACAAAATCTTCCTCTACAACGATATTCTCCGAGTAGCCACCATAGGTAATACCACCATGTTTAGATTTAGCACTGTTATAAGTGCCGATCATCCCACTTTCACAGTACTGCTCCAACCCTTCATCACAAGGATTACAGTGCTTGCATGATTCGACCATACAGCCTACACCAACAAGGTCACCGACCTCATATTTTGTCACATTTGGCCCTACGGCCAATACACGTCCAATAATTTCATGACCAGGAACTACGGGGTAATGAGGCTGTCCCCATTCTGCTCTTGCTGTATGAATGTCACTATGGCAAACACCACAATATTCAATATCAATAAAAACATCCTTATCCTGCAAATCCCGGCGTTGAATCTGATGTGGTTTTAAATCTTCGGCCTCCGAAAAGGCTGCATATGCTTTTGTACTCATCTTAGTTTGTTTTAAGTAAAAGTAGCTCTTTTAATAAAAAATCCACTCTTGTCAGGAGTGGATTTACTTTGAAATGATATTTATTTTAGTGCTTTAATTCCCATATTCCACAGGGTAAAAGCATATTTATCAGCTGTTTCATTAATCACCACTTCTGTAGAACGGCCTGCCCCATGCCCAGCTTTTGTTTCAATCCGAATGAGAACAGGACGATCACACTTCTGTTTTGCCTGTAGTTCTGAAACAAACTTATAAGAATGTGCAGGCACTACACGGTCATCATGATCTCCGGTGGTAACCAAAGTCGCAGGATAACAAACACCTTCTTTAACATTATGTACAGGTGAATATCCCTTCAGATAATCAAACATCTCTTTGCTGTCATTAGCAGTACCATAATCATATCCCCAACCTGCTCCTGCTGTAAATGTATGATAACGTAACATATCCAGCACTCCTACTGCTGGTAAAGCTACTTTTGCAATAGTTGGATCTAACGTAATGGTTGCCCCAACGAGCAATCCTCCATTTGAACCTCCAGATAGTGCAGTATAATCAGGAGAAGTATAGCCATTGCTCTGTAAATACTTTGCTGCGGCAATAAAATCGTTAAACACATTCAGCTTATTAAACTGACGGCCACCATCATGCCATTTTTGACCATATTCACCTCCACCTCGTAAGTTTGCGACAGCATATACGCCACCATTTTGAATCCAATTGGCTGTAGATACACTAAAACCGGGAGTCAAACTGATATTAAAGCCACCATAACCGTAAACAATGGTCGGATTTTTACCATCCAGCTTCAATCCCTTTTTGTGCGTGATGATCATTGGAACTTTTGTTCCATCTTTTGATGTGTAGAAAACTTGTTTAGATTCAAACTCATCTGAATTGAACTTCACTTTAGGTTTAATATAAACCTCAGATTGTCCATTGTCTACATTAAATGTAAAACTTGTAGATGGGGTGATGTAATTTGAAAAACCGTAATAGATTGTTTTTTCCTTTTTCTTGCCGGAGAAACCTGCAGCAGTTCCTACACCCGGTAATTTGATCTCACGGATTTTTTTTCCTGTATAATCGTATTGCTCAATAACTGAGATTGCATCTTTAAGATAATTAGCAAATAAATAACCGCCACCAGTCGAAACTTCAAGAACATTTTCCGTTTGAGGAATAACATCAATCCAGTTCTTCGACTCAGGTTGACGAATGTTCATCTTCACCAATTTATTATTTGGTGCATTTAAATTTGTTTGCACATAAAAAGTATCGCCATCATTATCAATGATACTTGTGTTACTGTCAAATCCACTTAAGATGTTGATGATCTTACTTCCAGGCTTAGATAAATCCTGTACATACAATTCATTGCCGGTCGTTGTATTTGCGGCAGAAATGATTAAAAACCGCTCATCATCCGTTAAGTTGGCACCGATATAACGGCGTTGAACAGCAGCTCCACCGAAAATCATTTTATCTTTTGCCTGAGCGGTACCTAGTTGATGAAAATAAACTTTATGCTGATCTGTTTTCTCCGATAATTCTGAGCCTTTCGGTTTATCATAGCTGGAGTAATAAAATCCAGTATTCCCCTTCCAGGCAATACCTGAGAATTTGATATCAATTAACGTCTCACCAATTTGTTTTTTATCAGCAGTATTCAAAATAATTACTTTTCTCCAATCCGAGCCTCCTTCTGAAATAGAATAAGCCATCAAACTACCGTCTTTTGAAAAACTTACATCTGACAAAGAAGTTGATCCATCTTTAGAAAATGTATTTGGATCTAAAAAGACCTCTTCCTTTCCACCTTTATTTGATTTTCTATATAGAACGGCGTGTTGCTGCAAACCATCATTTTTATAAAAATAAGTATAAGCACCTTCTATAAAAGGAGTTCCAACTTTCTCATAATTCCAAATATCTGTCAATTGTTGTTTCAGCTGATCGCGATATGGAATCTGAGCTAAATAATCATATGTCACTTTATTTTGCGCAACAACCCAAGATTTTGTATCCGCTGCTAAGTCATTTTCCAACCAACGGTAAGGATCTGGCACTGATTCGCCAAAGAACTGATCAACTACCTGACCTTTTTTTGTTTCTGGATATTTCAATTCTTGTGCGTTTCCAAGATGTACGGACGACATAGCTATTACTGTTAAAATTAAACTCAGTTTTTTATTCATGTTTTTTTCAAATGAGGTTATAAACAAATTTAATAAATTATAACGTGTTTCAGCGTCGCTTAAATAATTAGATTAGGCAAACATTTTTTCAACAAAATTCGTTTACTACAGAAAATATCGCAAATTGCCTAAGTATAAATTAACATCGAATGATTCATAAAATATTTTTAACGCTAAGTGTACTAACTGCTGCCAGCTTAACAACAGTATTTGCACAACCTAATCAAGCGTTACCGATCAATCAATACCGGGCCACAGAGACTAAAATCAATGATTTGGTCCATACTAAACTGAATGTAAAATTTGATTACGGAAAACGCTACCTATATGGAGAAGAATGGTTGACGCTAAAACCTCACTTCTATCCGACCGACTCTTTACGCTTAGATGCCAAGGGGATGGACATAAAAGAGATTGCATTACAAGAAGGTAATCAAAAAACACCACTCAAATATGATTATGATGGCGAATCGCTATTCATTAACTTAGGAAAACCATTTCAAGGGACCGAGAAATACACCATTTATATAGCCTACACTTCTAAACCAGATGAATTAAAAGCCAAAGGCAGTGCGGCAATTTCCGATGCAAAAGGATTGTATTTTATCAACCCGGATGGAAAAGTTCCAAATAAACCGATCCAGATATGGACACAGGGTGAAACGGAGGCCTCTTCGGCCTGGTTTCCTACCATAGATAAACCAAATCAAAAAACTACTTCTGAAATCTCCATTACGGTGCAGGACCACTATACAACCCTTTCTAATGGAGCGTTAACAGCACAGCATAAAAATACGGATGGTACCCGAACAGATACTTGGGAAATGACCCAAGCTCATGCTCCATACTTATTTATGATGGCCGTTGGTGATTTCAAAATAACAAATGATCACTACAAATCCATTCCGGTAGATTATTACCTCGAACCAAAATACGCTCCATATGCGAAAGATATATTCGGCAAAACACCAGCAATGATGGCTTACTACAGTCAAATTTTAGGCGTAGAATATCCCTGGAATAAATATGCCCAAGTAGTTGCGCGAGACTATGTATCGGGAGCTATGGAAAATACAACCGCAACTTTACATGGTGAACCGGTACAAAAGACAACACGGGAATTACTAGATGATAATGAGGAAGGAACTATTGCCCATGAACTATTTCATCAATGGTTCGGTGATTTAGTAACAGCCGAATCATGGTCAAATCTGACCATGAATGAATCTTTTGCAACATTTGGAGAGGTGATATGGCGCGGTCATGATGGCGGACAAGATAAAGAAGATAAATCTCGGTTTGAAAAACTGCAAAGTTATTTAAGATCGACCAAAAATGGAATAAGCCCTACCTTAGCACGCTTTCATTATAACGATAAAGAAGATATGTTTGATAATATTTCCTATTCAAAAGGATCGGTCATTCTCTATGCATTAAAAAATCAGATGGGAGATGCTGCTTTCTATAAATCGTTACAAAAATATTTAACAGACAATGCCCATAAAACAGGAGAAACGCACCAGCTTCGACTTGCTATGGAAGAAATAACAGGTAAAGATTGGAGTCCATATTTCAATCAATGGTATTATCAAGGCGGTCATCCTATTTTAAATATCCAATATAGTTATGAAAATGGGACGCAGAAATTAGCCATTAAGCAGATGCAGGATGTCAGCGTACAAACGTTCACTTTACCTTTAAGCATCGATTTTTATACGGCAAATGGAAAAGAGACTAAAACTATTCTTATTAATCAGCGAGCACAGGAATTTAGTTTTCCTTTTGAACAAAAGCCTGATTTTATCGATTTTGATCCTACTAAAATATTGGTTGGTGAGGTCATCGATAATAAAACAATGTCCGACTATACGTATCAATATCAAAATGTACCGACCTATTATAACCGTATTAAAGCAATTGGATATGCCTTACACAATAAAAATACGGAAACAACAAAATTGTTGATAGAAGCATTAAACGACAAAGAAGAAGATCTTAGAGCTGCTGCAATTCAAGGATTGGATTTAACAGACCCATCCGTTAAAAATAGTGTTGAAGCAAAAATTATCTCCATGGCGCAACAGGATCCCAAAACGAAAGTAAGAGCTTCAGCATTGGTCGCATTAGGAAATAGCGGTAATCATAAATACTTGCCTATTATTGAAAAAGGTCTAAAAGAACAATCCTATGCTGTATTAAGTGCATCATTGTTGGCCATAAAAAAAATCGTTCCTTCAAAATTGAATAAATCAATTGAATCATTGGATTCCGAAGCAAAAGCATATTTAGCACCATTCATCAAACAGCTTACAGAAAAACGCTGATGTTAATTTTTAATGGATGTTATTTCCATTAAAAATTAGAATTGTAAAAAACAAATTTATCGAAGTTTGAAATCCGAAGTGATTTAGGTAGTTTTGACCACATGTCAACAGGAAAAAATATCTATTTCGCTTCGGATTTTCATTTGGGATCTTATCCACAAAGTAAATCCAAAGAAAGAGAACGTGTAATTATATCTTGGCTTGATCATATTAAAGATGATGTTGCTGAATTATATTTAGTCGGTGATATTTTTGACTTTTGGTTTGAATACAGTACCGTTGTACCAAAAGGATATATTCGTTTTCTCGGAAAACTGGCAGAATTGGTGGATAAGGGAGTCAAATTAGCCATCTTTAAAGGAAATCATGACATGTGGATGTTCGATTATTTTAAAAACGAACTGCAAGCAACTATTGTCGATGACGAACTACTCATAAACCGAGATCAAAAATCTTTTTATCTCCATCATGGTGATGGCTTAGGTGCGGGAGATCGTAAATATAAAATCTTAAAAAAATTCTTCCGAAGTAAGACCTGTCAATGGCTATTTGCAAGATTGCACCCAAATTTAGGAATCGGCATTGCCACACGCTGGTCAAAACACAGTCGACTTGCTAATAATGAAGATGAGCATTTTTTAGGTGAAGATCAGGAATGGCTCATTGGTTATGCAAAAGAAATGGAAGCCAAGCAGCACCATGATTTCTACATTTTCGGACATCGTCATTTACCTTATGACATCAAACTTTCGGATCAAAGCCGAGTGATAAACTTAGGTGAATGGATGAATTACCAGACCTATGCAGTCTGGGATGGTCATAAACTAAAACTTGAAAAATGGTCGAAATAAAAAAAAGTTTACGCGATTGCCTTTTGAGTTACTACCCCTTAGAAGCAGATGACATTGAGGCTATAGAAGCTATTACGACCGAAGTCCACATCCCTCGGAATACCATCATTATACAACAGGACAAACTGCAACATGATATCTACATACTATCATCAGGATTAGCACGCGTCTATTATGAAGTTCCTAATAGAGAAATCACACTTGATTTTAATGATGCAGGCTGTATGCTGATGTCGATCAATACCTACGCCCGAAATGAGCCTGGATATGAAAACATTGCTATTGTAGAAGATGCTACTTTATTTAAAATAAACTCTCCCGCCCTTTTCAGGTTGTATGAAGAAAATATTCGCATTGCTAACTTAGGGAGAAAAATTGCGGAGTACGAATTTATTAAAATTGAACAGAGAGCGATGTCCAAACTTTTCAATACTGCACAAAGTAGATATATGGATCTGCTCGATAAATACCCCACTTATATCAACCGTATCAAATTAGGTTACATTGCCTCCTATTTAGGAATTTCCCAAGTCACCCTAAGCCGTATCCGCGCCAACATTCGGTAATTTTTTAACATTAGTAAAAAATAATTACGCTAATTGTATCCATCTTTGCAAAAAAAAAGGCTATGAATTGGATATTATTAATTTTAGGTGGATTATTTGAAATTGGGTTTACCACCTGCTTAGGAAAGGCAAAACAAAGCGAAGGTTCTGCCATGTATCTTTGGTATTTCGGATTTGTCCTTTCCCTGTTTTTAAGCATGGGTTTACTAATCAAAGCAACGCAAACATTACCGCTCGGTACTGCGTATGCAGTTTGGACAGGAATTGGTGCCGTAGGAACAGTTTTAATCGGAATCTTCTTCTTTAAAGAACCTGCAGATTTTTGGCGCATATTCTTCATTTTCACTCTTATCGCATCTATTGTAGGCTTGAAGGCAGTTTCTTCACATTAAGCAATAGAACTATTATTAAATCGACAAAATTTCTTTACTTTTGTAAGCTTAAAAGCTCTTGCGCATGTCGCAGGGTTTGAATAATGTGAATTATGTTAGAAAAATTACAGGCGATAAAAGAAAGATGGGAAGAAGTGGAGGCTGAATTAAGCAATCCAGAGACCATCAAAGATATGAAGCGTTTTGCCAAATTAAATAAAGAATACAAAGATTTAGGCAAAATCGTAGATCAGTACCATATTTACAGAAATATGGTAAGCAATATCGATACCAATAAAGATATTATCAGCAATGAGAAAGATCAAGAACTTCGCGATATGGCGAAAGAAGAACTTGATGAATTATTAGTTGCAAAAGAAGAGAAGGAAGATGAAATCCGCATGATGCTGATTCCGAAAGATCCGGAAGATGACAAAAATGCAATTTTAGAGATTCGTGGTGGTACTGGTGGTGATGAAGCGGCATTATTTGCAGGTGATTTATACCGTATGTATACCCGTTTCTTTGAAACCAAAGGCTGGAAAGTTGAGGTTATGGATGTAACGGAAGGAACTTCTGGTGGCTATAAAGAGGTAATCTTGAAAGTAATGGGTGAAGATACTTATGGGCAATTGAAATATGAATCAGGTGTACACCGTGTACAACGTGTTCCTGATACAGAAACGCAAGGTCGTGTCCATACTTCTGCGGCATCTGTTGCTGTTCTTCCAGAAGCTGAAGAAGTGGATGTTGACATCAACCCAGGAGATGTTGAGATGCATACGTCACGTTCAGGTGGTGCCGGTGGTCAGAACGTCAATAAGGTAGAAACAAAAGTACAGTTGACTCACAAACCTTCTGGTATTGTAGTGGTATGTCAAGTAGAACGTTCTCAATTAGCGAACCGTGAATTGGCAATGGAAATGCTTCGTACTAAACTTTACGAGATCGAATTGAACAAAAAGAACGGCGATATTGCAGCAAAAAGAAAAACTTTAGTCTCAACCGGTGACCGTTCTGCAAAAATTCGTACTTATAACTACCCTCAGGGAAGATTTACAGAGCACCGTATTGGAATGACAACATACAATTTACCAGCTATTTTGGACGGTGATATTCAGCCGATTATCGACGCATTACAGTTCGCTGAGAATGCAGAAAAGATGAAAGACGGAGCCGTAGACTAGTTTTTTTTAAAATAATATTAGCAAATAAAGAAATAAACGCTATATTTGCACACCTTCAAGAGAGAAGGTAAACGGTCTGGTAGTTCAGCTGGTTAGAATACATGCCTGTCACGCATGGGGTCGCGGGTTCGAGTCCCGTCCAGACCGCCAGAAATAAGAGAGTAATCTCGAATAGTTCTTTAACAACATTTAAAATTTGGTCCGGTAGTTCAGCTGGTTAGAATACATGCCTGTCACGCATGGGGTCGCGGGTTCGAGTCCCGTCCGGACCGCCAATTTTAAATAACATTTTACATTTTTCGGTCTGGTAGTTCAGCTGGTTAGAATACATGCCTGTCACGCATGGGGTCGCGGGTTCGAGTCCCGTCCAGACCGCCAAAAAAAGTAAAAACGGTCCGGTAGTTCAGCTGGTTAGAATACATGCCTGTCACGCATGGGGTCGCGGGTTCGAGTCCCGTCCGGACCGCTGGAATAAAAAAGCTTTCAATGCAAATTGAAAGCTTTTTTTGTTTATTAGGATTTCTCCCTAATTCACCTGTTCTTTTTTTATTACATTTTCTATAGATAGCTTTTAGTATAGCTATACGAAATATGCATAAAGTAAAACATGTTCAACATCTTGAACATCTAAATACCCTATTATTTTAACGCTTTTAATCTATTTTTCAAACTCAGAGATAGATCTAGCAGATTATTGTGTTAACTCGTCCCTAAATATCATTTTTGACTCATAATAGCGCAAGACAAGCTTATCATTGGCTAACTGTCTAAATTAAATGTACAATCTAAAATTCCTATCAATATATAGATACTGACAAAAAAAGAAGCCTTAATATGCAAGGCATACGAAGGCTTCTCTTTTGTTTTATTATAAAGCTATTATTCTGCGCTCACAGAGAATTCCGCAGCTGCAGCAAAGTCTTGTCCATTTTGCGAACTTAATGCTGTAAAACGAATAAAACGACCTTTTACTGGCTTAGCCAAAGTTACTGTCTTCGGTTTTCCGTTATTTTCGAAATTACCTTCAGCAACTGGCTCGCTCCAATTCTTACCATCTGTACTCACTTGCAATTTATAGCTTTTAATGGTACCATTACCACCACCTTGACGTGGGGTATAGGTAAAAGCTTTAATGGTTTTAATTGCATTCGCATCAAAATCTACCCAATGCGGATATTGTGCCACAGTAACTGAATACATCGAATGCCAAATTGTACTTGGATCACCATCTAATAAATTAGAAGCTTCACCTTCCCCTGTTTCTTCACTCGAAGCAAATACAACTTGCATCGGGATACTTTCTATTTTAGGAAATTGGAAGGAAGCTTTCAATTTCTCATTGCCCTTTGCCCATGCTGTCACAATACCACCTTCACGTAAGTTAACAGGAGCTTTGTATATTTGTGGCTTTCCTTTACCAATGGTATAATATAGTTCCGCACCTACCTGCTCACTTGCGATATGCACATCACCGTTACGGCTTCTTGACACCGAGATCGGCACATCACCCGCTAGAGATACCTGAGACTTCTGACGATAATCCTGATTAGCAACAGGACGGATAATAAAGCCAAACGAAGTTGATTTTGCTTTCACACGATCTTGTTCCAATGGAGGTCCTTGCCCACAGCTATTTCCACCCAAACCGGTAACTGCCGCATCCACATGTAAATGTGTACCTGAGCTTTTTGGTAATTTATAGGGATGACTTGCTAAGGTAACTTCCATCTCGCTCCACGGTAATGCAGATGTCGACATATGATCTTTGGCAATAAAGACCACACCAGACCCCGACTCATCCGTTAAAGCTGTCCAACGCACCTCTTCATTATTACTCATACTTTGAGGATTGGGCCATGGAACAAATTGGTCTTTAACCGTACTCGTATGTAACTCTATATTCTGTGCAGTTTTACGGTCTGCATAGTTATTGATCGGTCCTCTTCCGTAATACGTATAGTTGCTATATTGATCTGGTAGCTGCAAACCATAACCTAATCGGGCTAAAGCTAACGTTTCATCATTGGATGTCACATTAGCGGCTAATTCGAGCGAACCATCTTGATATACTGTCCAGACCTGATTTGTTGTAAACTTGAAGTCATTAGCGCCAAAAGGTTTGTCTTTATGTTCTTCAATCGTATATGTTCCAGAAGTACCACCATGAATAGTCGCTGCATTAGGCGCTTGCGATTCGACCATAAATGATAGAATGATTGCTCCATCTTGTCTCGTGTAGATCGAGCTGGATAATGCTTTGTGCTTCAGATTATGTAAGCCCTTTTGAAACCATTGCTGATAAGCCCAGTTATCATTATCTACTGGTGCACGGAAAGCATCTAATTTAGGTCCCTCACCGTCACGAATAACCTGTTTACCAGCATAGTTTAGGCTATAAATACTACCATTTTCCGTATCAAACTTAATAATGAAATCTGAACCTTTAATTACTTTTAACTTTTGTTCATCAACGATGCTTAGTTTAGCGTTTGTCTGAACAGCAGCTATAGTAGGTTTTTCACTTGCAGCTTTAACAAACAACTGTTCCTCCATCTGTAAATATCCTTTAGCTGCCCATAATTGATCTTTAGCTAATAAGAACTGTACTTTAACAAAGTATTCCGATTGTTTATTTAATTTTTGAAAGTCCAAAGGTAATGTAACCACTTTCTTCTCACGTGCTCCAACTGTTTCACCCTTTACTACTGAGACAGGCTTCTGTATCTCCACACCATTTTCATATAAAGACCAAACGATATCGTAATCCGCTAAAGAAACAAAATAGTTCTTATTAAAGATTTCTATTTTACCCTGTGCAATATCAACAGCCTTAACGCCCACATTCTGGTAAACTTTCTTTACCTCATAATATTGTGGCTTTGGCTTCATATCTGCGAAAATCAAACCATTATTGACAAATGTTCCATCATTAGGTTTATCACCAAAATCACCACCATAAGCAAAGAACTTTTCACCAGACTGTTTATCATAATAATACATGGCCTGATCGATCCAATCCCAAGTAGCTCCGCCCATAAAGAAATTTGTCGATTCAATTGCTTCCCAATAATCAATCAGGTTACCTGATGCATTCCCCATAGAGTGTGCATATTCGGAAATATGGAACGGGTATTTCATCTTAAACTGCCCTTTTACAGCTTGACGAACCCATTCGATCGAAGGGTATTGGTTCGACCCCATATCAACGATATTATTATTACGCTCGTACTGAACAGGACGTGATGTATCAAATTTTTTAATCGCATCATATGCCGCTACAAAGTTGTTTCCTGGGCCGGCCTCATTACCCAATGACCAGAGAACAATAGAAGGATGATTTACATTTGCATGAACCATCTCCAAGTTACGTGCTACGTGTGCATTCTTCCATTCCGGAGGGTGTGAAAGAGAAGCATCGCCATAGTAATATTCATGACTTTCAATATTAGCCTCATCTTCTAAATAGATTCCGTATTTATCACATAAGTAATACCAATATGGATCATCTGGATAATGTGAATTACGAACATGATTGATATTCGCTTTCTTCATCAAGATAATTTCTTGCTCCATCTGCTCATGTGTCACCACTTTTCCTTTCTCAGGATTTGATTCATGGCGATTTACCCCTTTCAATTTTACAGTTTTGCCATTTACAAAGAAATAACGTCCTGCCAAACCAAACTCATCATCAGAAGCCTTTGTATCTTTAATTTCCACTTTACGGAAACCAACGTAAAGAGAAGATGTTTCTATTGTACGGTTTTTACTATCTTTTAATTCAGCAACAAGTGTGTACCGGTATGGGCGCTCTGCTGACCATTTATTGGGGTTTTCAACTTGAAGAGAAGCTTTCACGATAGATGAGGTATTCGGATTAACATCTACCACATCACTCGATACCAAAATAGATTTTACAGCTGTATTAACATCGCTATAAAGTTCATTCGCATAAAGACTATATTTAATCTGATGACCTTTAGCAACTTTTTTATCTTTATTTAAGATTTCAGCTTTAATACTTAAAGTTCCATTTTGATACTTTTCATCCAGATCTGGAATGGCGACAACATCACGAATCTGAACCTTCGGCTTTGCTGTTAAAGCGACAGTTCTAAATATCCCCGGAAGACGGAACATATCCTGAGCCTCAATAAAAGAAGCATCTGAATTCCTGTACACTTCTACGGCGACAACATTTTCACCTTTCTTATTCAAATAATCAGTGATATTAAAAGAAGCGACATTACGTGAATTTTTTGAGAAACCAACATACTTCCCATTGATCCATAGATAAAAAAATGAATCTACCCCATCAAAATTAATATAGATATCACGGCCGTCCCAATTAGTTGGCACTTCGAATGAGCGTCTATAAGATCCAACTTCATTTCGGTAGATATACGTTGTCCAATGCTTTGGTGGGGTACGCATAACACCTCCGCGCCAGTCATCCACTTTTACCTGATGTTGAAAAATAACAGGTTGGTTAACATAGATCGGCACACCATATTTTAGCGTACCATCTTTTTGAATGCCCGCTATATTCCAGCTCATTGGAACACCAACATTATCCCAAGCTGTTACATCTGCTTGAGGATCAAAAAAATTCTTCGGTCTTTCATCAGGAGTTTTTACCCAATTAAATTTCCAGGTACCGTTTAAAGACTTCCAATACTCACTATTTTCCGGTAATACTTTACGAGCCTTATCAGCATCTTTAAAAGAGAAAAAATAAGCATGGGGTTGCTCCTTATTGAGCGCGAGGTCTTGGGGAGACTCCCACTCTTTACCTGTTGGAATCGTTTCGACCCCATAACGAAAGCCTGCAATCGGATCACCGATTTGTGCATTCGCCTGAAAGGCCGATGCTAATAAAACTGCCATGACACAGCTTATTCGCATAGATAATGATTTGATCATATTCATTTATTAAATAGAGGTTGTCCACAAAAATATAAGCAATATAATGAAATACAAGTAGCTACAATTAATCATTCGATTGCGTAAAATTTATATATATAAAGATGGATAAGTTCCATTCTGTTCAAAAAGTTAATTAGGAAAGCTTCATAAACGGCTGAGTGCACAAAATCAAAAATAAACTTGATGCACACGAAACCGCTATTTTTTTCGTTTAAAAAATTTACGCTTATCAAAAAAAAAGAGTAGGTTTGGCCCTACGTAGAATGGGTTTTTCTACCAAACAACACAAATATTAAACTCGTTGGGTTACTATTAGTTATATTAAGGTATTAATAGGTGAGTAAGATCAGTAAATCAAATAAGCTCGAGAATGATGAGCAAATCATAGCCGGTATTAAATCGGGTAGTAGTATTGCATTGGATGCAATATATGAATTATACTATCCATCTATTGCCCATATGATTTCTCAAAATAACGGAAGCGAAGATGAGGCAAAAGATATCTTCCAAGAGGCCGTGATTGTTCTTTATGACAAGGTTTCTAAAGGTAATTTTGAATTAAGCAGTAAACTTAAAACCTATCTATATTCGATTTGCCGAAGACTTTGGCTTAAGCAGTTAAATCGTGCAGGTTTTGGATCAGTAGATATCCGAGGTTATGAAGATTCGTTACCGGATAACGATGATATCGAGCGACATCAGGAGCTTGACAAAAAATTTGAACAAATGGAACATGCAATGTCTCTTTTAGGAGAACCTTGTAAAACCATTCTCCACGATTTCTATATCCAGAACCATTCCATGCAGGAGATCTGCGAGAAGTTTGGATATACCAATACAGACAATGCCAAAACTCAAAAATACAAATGCCTGCAAAGATTGAAAAAACTATTTTTCATGCAGTAAAAAAATTAGTATAACAAACAATGAGTATGATGAGCCAACAAGAGTTTTTTGAATTAGCAGATCGCTATCTCAGGGATGAAATGATAAAAGAAGAGCGTGCTTCTTTCGAATCTTTCTGTGCAGAAAACCCTTCTTTCTCGGCACAGCTAACACAACACCGTCAATTTCTTGACAATCTTAAAGATACACAGTCACGTATTGATTTCAAACAGCAACTCGCACAGTCCGCTAAAAGTTATCACCAATCGCATCAGCAGGCGAAAGTGATTCCGATGAAGCAAACAAAAGTAATCTCTTTGTGGGAAAAATTGAAAGCAAGTTCATTAGTAGCTGCTTCGGTAGCCGTAGTTGCCGTATTTTCCACCTTATGGATTTCAGGATATTATAAGAATATTGATAAAGCTAATACAGATTACAGTGCATTGAAGCGTGACATGAATAATGTGAAGAAAGATGTCAATGAACATAATGCTGCGCTGAAAAGTATTAATAATAAATCAACCAAAGCAAGTGAATCTTCTGTCAGTCAATATGGAGCTACAGGGTTTATGGTTTCAAATAATGGTTATGTCGTGACCAACTACCATGTTGTAAGCGGTGCAGATTCAATATACCTGCAAAATAATAAAGGGGAATCATACAAAGCACAGGTAATCCATTCGGACGCCAGCAATGATTTAGCGATACTACTAATTGAAGATGCTAACTTTAAAAGAGGCAAAACTTTACCATACACCTTTAAAACCGCAGCATCAGATTTAGGGGAAGATATTTATACGATAGGTTTCCCACGGGATGAGGCCGTGTACGGGCAAGGATATTTGAGTTCATCGACAGGATATGCCGGTGATACAATCGCTTATCAAATTTCAATCCCTGTTAACCCAGGTAACAGCGGTGGTCCAGTAATGGACACCAAAGGAAATGTTATCGGTATTATCTCCGGTAAACAAAGAGGGATTGATGGTGCCGGTTTTGCAATCAAAACAAAATCGATATTGAAAGCATTAGATGAAATACCTGCCGATTCATTGCAAGGGCAAGTAAAATTAAATAAGAAAAATATGCTCTCTGGTCTTTCAAGAACAGAGCAAATAAAAAGAATGCAAGATTATATATACATGGTGAAAGTATATTAATCATTTAAGACCCATAAAAAAAGGCATCAATTCAAATTGATGCCTTTTTTTATGAATAATATACTCCTAATTATAAATTAGGCTGTGGAGTTGTTCTTAAGTAAGGTTTGATTTCTTTAAAGCCTTTCGGGAACTTTGCAGGGATGTCCTCTGTTTTGATAGCAGGGACCACAATCACATCCTCTCCATGTTTCCAGTCCGCAGGTGTAGCTACAGAATAATCGGCAGTCAACTGTAAAGAATCAATAACACGTAAAATTTCATCAAAATTACGACCGGTAGATGCAGGGTACGTTAGTGTTAATTTAATTTTTTTATCTGGCCCTATAATAAATACCGAACGTACTGTTACCGTTGCAGAAGCATTGGGGTGAATCATATCATACAATTCGGATACATGACGATCTTCGTCAGCAATAATCGGAAAATTAACAGTAGTATGCTGGGTTTCGTTGATATCCTGTATCCAATCCAAATGATCTTGAACAGGATCAACACTTAAAGCGATTGCTTTCACACCCCTTTTATCAAACTCCGATTTTAATTTCGCTGTCCGTCCAAGTTCAGTTGTACAAACAGGTGTATAATCAGAAGGGTGCGAAAAAAACACAACCCAGCTATCTTTAATAAACTCATGGAAATCAATATCTCCTATTGTCGTCTGCGCTTTAAAATTTGGCGCTTCATCTCCTAATCTTAAACTCATATCTTTCTTTTTTAAATTCGTAATACACTATATACTCTACAAATATAGTAGATTTTTATTCATAACAAAATCTAAGCTTTGTTTTTTACAAAAACCTGTTAAAAATTATCAAACTTTATTATGCGAGCATAATAATAAAATAAGTATATTTACTTACAAACCATTACCAATGTACACATTATGAATTTTGAATTAAACGAAGAATATAGCATGATTCAGGAAGCTGCTCGAGATTTCGCGCAGCAGGATTTAAAACCGGGTGTCATAGAACGGGATGAGAAAGCACTATTCCCTTACGACCAGGTGAAGAAAATGGGTGAATTAGGATTTATGGGCATGATGGTCGACAGTAAGTATGGAGGTGCAGGGCTTGATGCATTAGCTTATACCTTGGTCTTGGAAGAAATTGCTAAAATCGACGCATCAGCTGCAGTGATCATGTCTGTTAATAATTCTCTCGTATGCTACGGCTTAGAAGCTTTCGGCACCGAAGAGCAAAAAGAAAAGTATTTAAGACCTTTAGCTTCTGGAGAAAAGCTAGGTGCTTTTGCCCTATCCGAACCTGAAGCGGGTTCCGATGCAACATCCCAGCACACAACAGCAATAGATCAAGGAGATCATTACCTTTTAAATGGCACTAAAAACTGGATCACAAATGGCGGTAATGCCGATATTTGCCTCATCATTGCACAGACGCATCCCGAAAAAGCACATCGCGGAATAAATGTACTGATTGTAGAAAAAGAGATGCCTGGTTTTACAATCGGACCAAAAGAGAATAAACTTGGCATCAGAAGCTCAGATACCCACTCACTCTTATTTACTGATGTTAAAGTCCCTAAAGAAAACCGCATAGGTGAAGATGGATTTGGATTCAAATTTGCCATGAAAACATTAGATGGAGGTAGAATTGGTATTGCGGCCCAAGCATTAGGTATCGCCGCAGGTGCTTATGAATTCGCTCTTGCTTATGCAAAAGAGCGAAAAACCTTTGGAAAACCAATTGCAGAGCATCAGGCTATCCAATTTAAACTCGCAGATATGGAAGTTGAAATAGAAGCCGCAAGACTATTGACATATAAAGCAGCATGGACAAAAGATCAAGGGTTGCCCTACAGCAAAGAAGCGGCAATGGCCAAACTACATGCTTCCGAAGTTGCGATGAAAACAAGTATTGAAGCCGTTCAGATCCATGGTGGATATGGATATGTAAAAGAGTACCATGTAGAAAGATTGATGCGTGACGCAAAGATCACACAGATTTATGAAGGAACTTCTGAGATACAGCGATTAGTCATCGCTAGAGAGATACTAAAATAAAAAGATTCACAGGGTAACCGGTCATGCCCTGTGAATCTTTTTATTTTCCTCTATTTTAAGGATAGCAGATTAAAAAGTGATCAAATTTTATCTGCCATTAAACAAGCTTACCATCTATTGTTGCTAAATAGCCATAATCTTCAAATGCAAAGCTAGAGGTTTCTTTCATTACATAATTTAATAACAACTTAGATTTTAGAAGTAAGATTTGCTGTTCTTGAACGTCCTTACTTTTCAAACCATCGTGCATCAGTACCAATGCTAATGGTCTTATCTGCTCCACTTCCAGATCTTCTTTCGCGTAGCTTAATAAAGCTTCATCAGTTACCGTCAAGAAAAATTGACGGCTTTTTTTAAAAAACTCATCGTAAGCTTTATCAAATACAATGGATGAAGGCTCATCAAAAACATGCTGTTCATCGACAAGTAATCTCAAAAACTTACCCATTTCATTTGTCCAATTCAACAATGAATTACTTTCAAATCTAATTCCCATACTATCTTATTTGTCCATTACCCGTTACATACCATTTTTCAGTCACTAATTTTTCTAAGGCAAAAGGTCCTCTAGCGTGAAGCTTTTGTGTAGAAATACCGATCTCAGCTCCTAAACCAAATTCTCCACCATCTGTAAATCGCGTGGAGGCATTGGCATACACTGCAGCGGCATCCACAGCATTCATAAATCGTTCCAATTTTTCCGAATCATTGGAGACAATACATTCTGAATGACGGGAGGAATAAGTAGCAATGTGCGTCAAAGCCTGTTCCAGTCCGTTTAATATTTTAATTGAACATTTAAGATCTAAAAATTCACGCCCAAAATCAACTTCATTTGCTTGTTGCAAATAAGGATATCCCAATCGCTCTAAAATAGCATAACTCCGTTCATCAGCAAAAACTTCCACCCGCTCCTTTTCAAAGGGAACGATAATTCCATCTAAAAATGAATCAGCAATCTCTTCATCTAATAATATCGTATCCAATGCATTGCAAACAGAAGGTCGGGATATTTTTGCGTTAGCAACAATAGCAACTGCCTTATCGATTGTTGCTGATTGCTCTACATAGGTATGACACACTCCAGCACCTGTTTCAATAACGGGTACTTTAGCATGCGCACGAACAAAATCAATCAATGATTGCGAACCTCGGGGGATAATAATATCCACAAATTTAGTTGCCGTAAGTAATTCTTGTACAAATTTCCGGTCTGTTGGCAGTAATTGAACAATATTTGGGTTTAAATGATGCTGAATCAAAACTTTTTGAATGATCTCAACCAATATCTGATTTGTATGAAAAGCATCCGTGCCACCCCGCAACAGACAAACATTGCCCGAGCGAATACATAATGCAGCCACATCAATAGTCACATTCGGTCTAGACTCATATATAACCGCGACTACCCCCAAAGGAACTGCTTTCTTTTCCAACAATAAACCATTATCCAAAACCTGTTGGTTTAATAACTTTCCGGAAGGATCAGGAAGTTTAGCAACATCCAACACACTTTTTGCCAAAGCCTCTATCCTTTCGGCATTCAAAACCAACCGATCCCTTTTCGGATCATCTGCATCTAATAATTTCAGATCTTTTTCATTTTCAAATAGAATAGCAGTAACCCGTCCTCGCAATGCCTCTGCCAGATCAGTTAAAATATGTGCTTTTGTATCTGAATCCAATTGATTTATATCCCTTGTTGCAGCCAATGCTGCTTCTAATTGCTCTGTGATATTTTCCATATTATAACAATACGATATCATCAGCATGTGCTAAGATGATATCTTTACGTTTTACATTCTTCATTAAATCGCCCATATCCCACTTAGATTTAGCAACAGCAATGATTTGATCATCTTCGTCAAAAATATGGAACACTTCACCTTCCTCAAACTGTTCAACACAGGTTTTAACACCAACAAGTAAGAGACTTTTTCGTTGCAAAAGTGCCTCTGCAGCACCTCTATCAATAATTACTTTACCCTTAATTAAACTTCCACTTGCTAACCATTTATTGCGGGAAGAAACCTTTTTAGGCTGTGCCATGCAGATCGTACCCGTTTGACCTTCGATCGCCTTCAGCAAGGCATTTTCAGTTTGCATGCTAAAAATAACAGCCCGTATCCCCATCTGATTAGCCAACCGTGCAAAATTTAATTTTGACGTCATACCACCAAGACCGACAGAAGACTTATCTGTTCTTGCTAAAGAAAGTGCGGCCTTATCGATCACTTTTAATTCGGGGATAACTATTCCTTCCGAATCCATAACTCCGGGTACCGAAGTTGTAAATAAAATTTGCTCAGCACCAAAGCCAACTGCAATCAAAGTCGCCAACTCATCATTATCAGAAAATTTCAATTCTTTATTACTCACCACATCATTTTCATTGGCAATAGGAATAATGTTATTTTTCCATAAAGTTTCATAAGTATTTTTCAATTGCACAAATTGATTCCTATTTGCAAAATGCTGACGCTCACATAAACTTTGAGCTAAAGCAATTTTAAAGGGTCGAAAATAAGTACTATAAATTTGCAATAACAAAGGATTACCAATAGCTGCTGCAGCCTTTCTTTCTGACAAAGTCCCCGAATACCGTGTCAAAAACTTTTTCCCTGCCGCAACTGCTCCTGAAGAAACCAGAACGACATTATAATGCTGTTGTATTTGAGCGACCTGTCTTGCGATCTCCAATACGATCCGTTCATCTACCTCCCCGTCCGCTGTCGTAATAGAAGCTGAGCCAAACTTGATAACAACAATTGGCTTTTTCATATATTTTTTTGTGTTTATTTTGTTTAGGTAATTACTTATTCTTATAAAAATAAAGAAGCGTTTTGACAAAAGAAAGGTTTATGAAAAATTATCTACCAAAAAGGTATATTTTATATGGTACAATTTGTGTAGGAATACTCTCAATTCAAAACACCATCATATATGAATCGTTTACTTAACAGTATCATGGTTGCTTCGCTTTTGTTCGTTTCATGCCAACAAAAGAACAAGGAGGCTACCCAATCCAAAGAAACAGCGACAGTGGGCGGTGATAAAGACAAGCACGGCTGTATCGCAAGTGCAGGATACACTTGGTCAACTTTAAAAGATAGCTGTGTTAGGCCTTTTGAGCAGATACAATTGGATATCGTTAATAATTCAGATAGCTATGAAACAGCGGCATTTCTGATTATTGATGATAAGAAACATGCCGCAGAGGTTTTTCTAAAAGAAAGCCCAGAAAGCATTGTCTTAAAACACGTCAAAGAATATGAGTATGAAAATCAGGATTACAAGTTAATTCAGGATCAGCATTGCTGGACATTAATTAAAGGCGACAAAACTTTATATAAAGAAAAAGAATAAAAAAAGGGCTTAAGCCCTTTTTTTATTTAAATCGTTCATCAAATATTTTCTCTAAGGAGAACATCTCATCTCTAAGTTTAGCGGCTTCTAAGAAGTCCATTTCTTTAGCTGCCTTTTCCATTTTCTTACGAACTGTGTCGATCGCTTTTTTAAGCTCTTTCTCACCTAGGTATTGTAACACCGGATCTGCGGCAATGGCTACCGAAGGATCTGGCTCAACATATATCTTCGGCTCCAGTCCATTGAAATCAGCGACCGAGGTTTGCTCCATAATCTCCTCTTTAGTTTTTCCGACAGTTCGAGGCGTAATATGATGGTCTTCGTTATATTTCATTTGTTTCTCACGACGGCGGGTAGTCTCATCAATAGTAGCAGCCATACTATCCGTCATCCGATCTGCATACATGATCACACGCCCTTTGTCATTACGCGCAGCACGACCGATTGTCTGAATCAATGATCTCTGAGATCGCAAAAAACCTTCCTTATCAGCATCCAATATCGCGACTAATGTTACTTCAGGTAAATCAAGACCTTCCCTCAATAAGTTAACCCCTACCAGAACATCAAATTCACCAAGACGCAATCCTCTTAATATTTCGACCCGTTCCAATGTCTTTACTTCAGAGTGGATATACCTAACTTTTATATGCAGCTTAGTCATATATTTGGTTAACTCTTCTGCCATACGCTTCGTCAACGTTGTCGCTAACACACGTCCTCCGGCTTTAATGGCCTTATCTGCTTCCTCAAGGAAATCATCCACCTGATTAATCGCAGGATGAACTTCAATAATCGGATCTAACAACCCTGTCGGCCGTATAACTTGCTCAACAAAAACACCTTCCGTCTGCTGTAACTCGTAATCTCCCGGTGTTGCAGAAACATAAATCGTCTGATTCGTCAAAGATTCAAATTCAGGGAAATTCAAAGGCCTATTGTCAAGCGCTGCCGGTAACCTAAAACCATGTTCTACCAAAGCAATTTTTCTGGAACGGTCTCCACCATACATGGCCCGTAATTGCGGAATCGTTACATGACTTTCGTCTATAACAAGTAAATAATCTTCGGGAAAATAATCCAGTAAACAGAAAGGGCGCATCCCAGGCTCACGACCATCAAAAAACCGGGAATAATTTTCAATTCCGGAACAATAGCCAAGCTCTCGCATCATCTCCAGATCGTAATTAACACGTTCTTCCAGACGTTTCGCTTCCAGCATCTTACCTTCCTCTTCCAACTGTGTTCTACGTTGCACCATCTCTTCTTGAATTGCCCAGATCGTTGAAGTAAACTTTTCCTTTGGTGTTACAAAGAGTGTTGCAGGAAAAAGAGCTAGATCTTCCATTCTACTTAAGGTCTTTCCTGTTACCGGATCGATTTCACTCAACTCATCAATCTCATCACCAAAAAATGATACGCGAATGGCAAAATCCAAATAGGCTGGGAAAATATCTACTGTATCTCCCTTTACACGAAAAGTACCTCTCTTAAATTCAGTCGTCGTACGCGCATACAAGATCTCAACCAAGCGATGCAAAAATGCGTTACGGGAAATCACTGTCCCAACAGCAAATCGAAAAATCGACTTGGAGAAATCTTCAGGATTACCCATACCATAAATACAGGAAACAGAAGATACAACAATAACATCACGCCTTCCCGACATCAGTGCCGTTGTAGTAGCAAGACGTAATTTCTCAATCTCTTCATTGATCGCTAGATCTTTCTCAATATACGTATTCGATGACGCGATAAAAGCTTCCGGCTGATAGTAGTCGTAGTAAGAAACAAAATAATTGACAGCATTGTCAGGAAAAAACTGCTTAAACTCTCCGTAAAGCTGAGCTGCTAATGTTTTATTATGGCTGAGTATTAAAGTCGGTTTCTGTGTTTGCTGAATCACATTCGCCACTGTAAACGTTTTTCCAGATCCAGTCACCCCTAAGAGTGTTTGGTATTGTTCTCCTTCGTTTAAACCCTGCACCAATTCTTTGATTGCAGTAGGTTGATCTCCAGTAGGCTTATATTCAGACGTAAGTTGGAACTTCATAAAATCTTATTCAAGTAATACAAATTTAATCAAAATAAATGAGGCATTTATATTATTCAATGAGTCTGCTATTCACAACTATTTTTCCGTTTAAACAAACAATAAGTAATAATATTTGTGTAAATTGGTATAATCACTAAAATCTACACGATATGCTCAATATCCTCAGCACACAGAACAGCATCGCAAATCAATACATTGCCGAACTACGTGATGTCAACATTCAGAAAGACCGCATGCGCTTCCGGCGCAATCTAGAACGCCTTGGGGAAATATTTGCCTATGAAATCAGTAAAACACTGACTTATGCACCTGTAGATGTAGAAACTCCATTGGGTGTTGCAAATACGCAGATGCTCCTTGATCAACCCGTTTTGGCAACTATTCTGCGAGCAGGATTACCCTTACATCAAGGTTTGTTGAATGTTTTCGATCACTCGGACAGTGCATTTATTGCGGCCTATCGTCACACCAAGAAAAGTGGTGAATTTGAAATCCATAAAGAATATGTAAACACCCCAAATCTGGATAACAAAATTGTCATTGTTGCCGATCCGATGCTCGCCACCGGAAAAAGCGCAGTACTATGCTGTAAGGATCTTTTAAATGATTATGCAATTAGAGAATTACATATTGTTATTGCCATCGCTTCCGAAGAAGGTATTAGACATGTGCAGGCATTCTTACCCAAAGCGACAATATGGGTCGGAGCAGTAGATAATGAACTGACAAGCAAAGCGTACATTGTACCCGGTTTAGGCGATGCGGGAGACCTTGCTTTTGGAAATAAGCATTAGTTTTTTAATAATTTAGTAGTAAAAACTTAATACAGAGCACCGCTCTTAACACATTATATATCAGTAAATTTAAACAACAAAATGAAATACGCACATACACAAACTAACTTATCTTTATATGACTTGGCAAAAATACAATGGCGAAAGCATCAAGACATCCATATGGGATGCTGTTGAAACCAACATCTTAAAAGAAATAGATCTAGGCAATAAGCTCAAAGTCTATATCGGGACAGATTCACAGATTAAAAGAGGAACTATTGATTTTGCAACCGTTATTGTTTTCCTCCGAGAACACCGAGGCGGATTTATGTTCGTACATAAAGATAAAAGAAATCACCTGATGGGCATTAAAGAACGGATGCTCCTCGAAGTTCAAAAATCCATCGACGTTGCTTACGCACTTTGTCCACTCCTAGAGCAATACCAAATCGATTTGGAAGTCCATGCAGACATTAATACCAACCCTAATTTTCAATCTAATGTCGCATTAAAAGAAGCCATGGGTTACATTATGGGAATGGGTTTTGTGTTCAAGGCAAAACCAGAATCATTTGCCAGTACGACTTGTGCAAACAAGCAAGTACAATAAATGAAAATAGTGACTGAGCACCTTAAAGATCGTTCGATACGATAGCTCTAATAGTGCGAAATTCATCTTAAAGTGTTGATGTCCTAAAATTACTTTTGGACAAATGAACGGTTTTGCTAAATTCGTATCTTTACTTCTAAAGACACGAGAGCTATGCCAGCAATTATACAGCAGATTATACAACAATTTGCCCAGACGACCATGCTTGAATGGATCGGTACCATCACCGGTTTTTTATGTGTCTATCTCGCCGCTAAACAACATATCCTTAATTGGCCCATCAGCGTAATCAGTGTGGTGACCTATGGCTATATTTTCTATCATAGTAAATTATATGGGGACGCTGTATTACAACTCTATTTTTTAGGTACAGCCATTTATGGCTGGTATTATTGGTCAAAGAAAATCAGAGAAAACGATAAGCCTATTGTCTCCTTTACAAAACGTGAAATGCTGTTCACGATAATTACTATCGGAATCCTGACTGCTTTGCTTGGCACTTTTCTACAAAAGCTGACCGATTCAGACGTTCCATATGCAGATGGTTTTTGCACTGCCGTAAGCTTTGTTGCACAATTTTTAATGACACGAAAAGTACTGCAGAACTGGCTACTGTGGGTTTTTGTAGATATCTGTTATATTCCACTTTACCTACATAAAGGTTTATTGCTAACGGCGATTCTATATTTTGTATTTGCCGTGATTGCTTGGGGAGGCTATAGAGACTGGAAGTCCACTTATCGTACTTTTATGCAATAATGTCCAAACAAGATGCCTAACTTTATGCGCACAAATGAGTACATCAAATCCAGAATTAATGAAGATCGCTGTCGTTGGACCTGAATCAACAGGTAAATCAACGATTGCTCAGGCTATAGCAAGACATTTCAGCACGGTTTGCGTGCCTGAATTTGCACGTGAATATTGTAAAAACTTGCATAATGAATACACGCTGCAAGATGAAGTTAATATGTATTATGGACAAATCGCGCTTGAAGACACTTTAATACCTTTAGCCTATAATAATATGTTGATATGTGATACAACGATATTGACTGTCAAAATCTGGTGTGATCATCTCTTTGGTAATACACCTCAGGAAGTAAAAAACGAAATACAACAACGACCATATGACCTTTTCCTACTCATGGATATCGACCTACCATGGGAGGAAGATCCATTACGCGATTTCCCGGAGCAACGTGAACACTTTATGGAAGTGTGGAAACAGGAATTAAATCAACTCAATGCTCGATATGCCATTATTTCCGGATTAGGAGCTGAACGTTTTGAAAATGCACTTAAGGCGATTAAAAGCAAATAACTTTTTTGCCATTTGTATTAAACTGATATCGAAGCTCGTTCATAATTCATAGATTCCGGTTATAGAAATTCATAGATTCCGGTTATAGAAATGTCAAAAGTAATATTGATCATAAAAAAGATTTTATCTTGTTATTACCGCAAAATAAATCGTATTTTAACATGCAATAGGCTTTGTAGCAGAACTGAACCAATTTATGAATACAGAAAAAATTGCTAGAATTTTCTTTAAGTATAAAGAACCATCAAGAGGATTAATCAACTTTTTAGACGAATACACTGAAATTATTCACTATCCAAAAAAAACCAAATTACTCAAAGAAGGACAAATCAGTCAACACATTTATTTTATTCTTTCGGGTTCCATTCGAATTCACTCTTACGATCAACAGGGAAATAATCAAACCTCAAGCTTATTATTTGAAAATGATCTGGTTTTATCTGTATTTAGTTTTTTTAGCAATAAACCATCTGTAGAAGCGATCGAAACTATTGAAGATTGTGAAATAATTAAAATTCCCAAAAAACAATTAGAAAGAATATATGAAGATTTCCCAGAATTCAATTATTTCGGAAGAAGAATGACGGAGGAATACTATATAAATTCAGAAAAACGCATTTATAATTTAAGAATGTTATCTGCAAAAGATCGTTATTTCCAATTTATTGAAGAAAACCAACAGGCTCTTAAAAGAATACCATTAAGATATATTGCCTCGTATTTAGGCATTAATTTATCAACATTAAGTCGGATCAGAGCAAATACATAATTATTTGACATTTGTCAAATTGATTAAGATAATATTAAAATAAGTTTGGTAAACAATTCATTTACATAATTATGAAAAAGCTTATTTTAATTATTTCCTATTTAAGCATCCTATTGAATGCTTATCAATATCTATTATGGTTTTATATCTGCACAAAAATAGAAGATAGTAGAATCAATGAAACTTATGATCGGTATACATTACAGCTAGACATGATCGTATATGTTATATTTCAATTAATATTACCAATTATTCTAGTTTATATTCTACTCATAAAATTTAAAGAACATTATATCTTAATTACATTACTGATTATTTTCACCTTTATGAATGCATGGTCAGTTATGTGAAAGCGACCAACAGCAATAAACAAAAAAGCCTCAATTGAAATCAATTGAGGCTTTTTACAAAAAATAATACTAGTAACGGTAAGCTTCCGCTTTAAACGGACCGTCAACTGTAACACCAATATAAGAAGCCTGCTCTTCAGTCAACACATCCAGTTCAACACCGATATGCGCTAAATGTAAACGAGCAACTTTCTCATCCAAATATTTTGGAAGTGTGTACACTTTATTCTCATAAGCAGCCGTATTCGTCCATAATTCCAATTGCGCTAACGTTTGGTTTGTGAATGAATTTGACATTACGAATGAAGGATGTCCAGTAGCACAGCCTAAATTCACTAATCTACCTTCTGCTAATAAAATGATATCAACACCGTCAATCGTATATTTATCAACCTGAGGTTTAATTTCAATTTTTGTATTACCATAGTTTTCATTTAACCAAGCAACATCAATTTCATTATCAAAGTGACCGATATTACAAACGACCGTTTTGTCTTTCATTGATTTGAAATGCTCAGGACGAACAATATCTTTATTACCTGTAGTCGTAACAACGATATTAGCTTCTTTCACAGCATCAGCAAATTTTTTCACTTCAAATCCTTCCATAGCTGCCTGTAAAGCACAGATAGGATCGATTTCAGTCACGATAACACGAACACCAGCAGAACGTAAAGACTCTGCAGAACCTTTTCCTACATCACCGTAACCCGCTACAACAGCAACTTTACCTGCCAACATCAAATCTGTTGCACGACGGATAGCATCCACTAAAGATTCGCGACAACCATATTTATTATCAAATTTAGATTTTGTAACAGAATCATTAACATTGATAGCTGGTAAATGTAATGTCCCGTTCTTCATACGTTCGTATAAACGGTGAACACCAGTAGTTGTTTCTTCAGACAAACCTTTGATTTCAGCGATCAATTCTGGATATTTATCAAACACCATATTTGTTAAATCACCACCATCGTCTAAGATCATATTCAACGGTTGACGCTCTTCACCAAAGAATAATGTTTGCTCAATACACCAATTGAATTCTTCTTCGTTCATACCTTTCCAAGCATATACGGGAATCCCAGCAGCTGCAATGGCAGCAGCGGCGTGGTCTTGTGTAGAAAAGATATTACAAGATGACCAAGTCACATCAGCACCCAGTTCAACCAAAGTTTCAATTAAAACAGCTGTCTGAATAGTCATGTGAAGACAACCCGCAATACGCGCACCTTTTAAAGGTTTTGCAGCACCAAACTCAGCACGAAGGCTCATTAAACCCGGCATTTCAGCTTCCGCTAATTCTATTTCTTTACGGCCCCATTCAGCAAGGGTGATGTCCTTAACTTTGTATGGTACGTACGTACTTTCTACTGATGACATATATTATTCTTTTTAAGTTTTAAATTTATTAGCAAAAATACCATTCAATACCTTTAAATCAAAACGTTGAATTTGAAAGCTGTAAAATTCTGACATTGTTTTGAGACTAACGTCTTGACTTAGCTCCTAACAACACTTATATTTGTATGATTAAATTTAAAAAAGAAGATTATGTATCCAGAATATTTAGTAGAACCAATGCGTAAAGAGCTTACAGATGTAGGTTTCGAAGAATTAAAAACTGCTGAGCAAGTTGATGCGGCTATTGCTACAGAAGGAACTGTATTTGTGGTTGTAAACTCAGTATGTGGTTGTGCAGCAGCAAATGCTCGTCCTGCTGCTAAAGCGGCAGTAAAAAATGAAAAACATCCAACTAAATTTGTTACTGTTTTTGCTGGTATGGAAAAAGAAGCTGTTGATAAAGCTAGAAACTATATGTTGCCTTATCCTCCGTCTTCTCCTGCTATGGCATTATTCAAAGATGGCAAATTAGTTCACATGATAGAAAGACACATGATTGAAGGTCGCTCTGCCCAAATGATCGCTGATAATTTAGCAGCTGCATTTGACGAGTACTGTTAATCATTTATTTTGATTTTTGAAAAAGAAAAAGGCTGTTCGAGTTATTCGAATAGCCTTTTTTGATATTATCAAATCATTTGTTTTGCTCAAATGAGCCCTGCAGATTCAAATTAATTTCTTGGAATATAAGTCTTATTACCATTACTATTGATATAATATTTGCCCCCTTCTGGGCCAATATATACATCATGACCATTATACTTCTCTGAAGATAACTTGCCTGCAGTTGCTTTAGTAGGAGTTGCAGTCGATTTTTTCACCTTATTTGTTGAAGCTGTCACATTACTTTTAGCTTTCTCAGTTGATTTAATCGCTTTTTCAGATTCCGCTTTTGATAAAGCGCTTTCGTTCTTAACTGACTGCTTATTTACTTCCTTCGCTTTTATTGCTTCATCCTTCGCTTTTCCGGCAGCTTTAGTAGCTTTAACGGCATCTGATTTAGCGACCTTACTTTCTTTTTCAGCGACCTGTTTTGTACTTGCAGCATTCTCCTTTACTTTTTCCGAAGCTTTTACCGTTTTACTTGCGGAAACCTTCTCCTTTTTAGCTGTCTCTTTTGCTTTTACGGTATTATCCTTCACCGCTTTCTCTGTTTTTTTAACAGCCTTGTTTGGAGTAGTTTCTTGTGCAGTACTCATGGTAATACCAAACAAAGAAATAAATGCAGCTAATGCTGCCATTTTTTTAAAATAATTTAAGGTATTCATAACCCAATATATTTAAGTGTAAAACTAGTTTTAAAAATCAAAATAAATGCCAAAACGCCTTAACAACAAGCACGTTAACAGACATTTAACGTTACTAATGGTTAATAAAAAAGGGTTTTATGAGATCAGTCATAAAACCCTTTAATCTGGTTCTTTATTTACCTGGTGGCTTAGCTTTAGGCATCATTTTATTACCCTTTCTGTCAGGAGTCTTTTTTCCTGCAGTTGAATCCTTTGCCGCCTCAGGATTTTCTTTAACCGGTGCTGCTGGCTTCACCTTTGGTTCCGATTTTTTCACAGGATGCGTCTGTTGCGCAGATACTGCGGCTGCTCCATAAACCAATAAAGAGGCAACGATAGCTGCAGTTATTCCTGAAAATTTTATTGCTTTCATAATTGAAGATAGCGTTAGTTTATTTTGATAAGAATCGCTCAAACCAAGTGCCACAAAACAATCCCAAAATTATTTAACACACTTATTTACAATAAATTAAAATCAAAAATCATTTATTATTGTATTATAATAATTATGATTACAAGTAATGATGTTATTTTTAAACTGAAATTTGTAAAATATTAAAACTGTATGTTTTAACCTCCATACTTCATGCACATATCCTTATATTCATACACATCATTCAATCTCCTTAACAACTGGTACATTCTCCTTCTTTATTTTTCGAACTTTTAAATACAATAGAACAAATGAAAGAATAAAACAAACAACTGTTGTCAAAGCCAGCGCTAAGATCGAGGACTTCACATTTGCAACTGCCCCCTGTTCTATCACTAACACTCGGAAGATCTCTAAATAATGTGTCAGCGGAATCAATTTAGAGATATAGACTACCCAATCAGGCATCTGGCTCAAAGGCCACGTAAAGCCGCTCAAGATAAAGCTTGGTGTAGCGATAACCATGAGTATCTCGGTTGCTTTAAGTTGACTCGGAATAATAATACTCACCAGTATACCGATAAAACTAACTGCGAGTAAGAAGAATACAGTTCCTAATAAAAACGGACCAATTGGTATTTCAAGAGGCATTCTATAAAAAAGTGAAAAACCATAATAAAGAAAATAAATACCTACGGACATGATCAAAAAAGGAGCTATTTTCACTAAAATCAGCAGCAGCACATTAGACGATTTAGATACTAACTCCACAAATGTTCCCTTTTCAAACTCTGATGCAAAACTTAATGCCAAAGCTAACATCATCACTTGTTGTAATACAGTTAATAGCACGCCCGGAAGCATGAAATATAAATAGTTTCCGCTTTTAATATGCTGTTTAATGATTGTAGTTTTAAAAGGTTCATATTGCTGATTGGCTACGTACCCTGGGACACCTTTCTTCTGCTGTGCTTTAATCTGAATACCAGCTTTTAATGTTGCTGCACAGACATTCGCCGCCATGCTCGCATAATTAGAAGTTAATGTATTGGCTGCATTGACAAAGAGCGTCAACTCCGTAGAACGGTTATAGTTCACATCCGAATCAAAATTCTTTGGAATCTGTACCACAACCGTTGCTTCATGTTTCAATGCCTCTTGTTTTGCATTAAAAGCATCTGGCAAAACTGCTGCAACATAAATCACCTCACTCTCATTAAACATTGTGATCAGTTGCTTGCTTAGCGGACTTCTGTCTTGATCTACAACGATAATAGGTAGATGAGTCACTTTACCCTTTTGATAAACTGCACCAATTAACACCCCATATAAAATAGGTGCGCCCACAAAAAGCATCAATAACACTTTATTTTGAAAAAAGAGCCTAAATTCTCGTTTTAATAAGGATACGAATGTGCGCATAATACTTATTTTGTGTTATCAAGATGAAGAATAAACGTCGCCTTAGTCAATAATTTATCCGAACCATCTTTTTGCACAGGTTTCAATTTTACCTCAAACAAAGATTCCTGCTGTTCAAAATCAGGATAAGCCGTAGCAATATTCGCATAAGAACTCAATGTTTTAATGGAAACCACCTCAGCTTCTATTTTTTTATTCTCTAAATATGGAAATGAAAGTTGCTGCTTACTTCCTACCGTCAGGTTATGTAACTGCTTTTCAGGAATTGTAACCCGAAAATAGGTACCATCCACCAAGTAACCAGAAATTAAGCTATATCCCGCCAAAGCAAGTTCCCCGACTTTTAAATTTATGGTTTCAATTGTCATATTTTGAGGCGCGATGATAAAACGTTCCTTCGTTGCAACATCCACTTCGGATACCGCCCCTATTGCTCTCTCCTTTTGTCCCAGCGCCATTTTCTGCTGTTCTACTCGGGCACCGTTTTCAGCATCCGCAAGTTCGGCCTGAACAGCTAAATATTGATTCTTTGCTCCTTGAAATTTCATATAAACTTCATCGTATTGCTGTTGAGCAACCAAAGAGTCCTTAATGAGGTTTTGCATTCTATTCAGTGATTTTTGTGCAAATTCAAATTGCTCACGCAACCCATCACGCTTCGCTCGCAATTGCTTCAACTGATTATCTGTTGCTCCTTTTACAGCCATTTTATATTGCGCCTCAGCAGACTCAAGAGCCCCTTTAGCCTGAATAGATTTGGCTTCAACCTCTGGAAACTCCAAAATCATCAAGGTGTCACCAGCCTGCACAACATCGCCCTCACTCACTAAAATCTGATGTATTTTGCCAGGAATCTTGGTCGTTACAGCAATCTGATCCCGCTCAATCTTTCCCTCAAAAGTATTTTTAAGAGGAGCTTCATTGCTACAGCTTTGCATTAATGCCGCGATTCCAAGTATAGATATATATTTTCTCATAATTATTTCACTAATGATTGATAAAGACTTCCTTGTGATTTTAATAATTCTAAAACAGCAGTACGCTGTAATAAAAGTTGATTATAAAAACTAAGTGACTGCTTGTAAAGCTCATTTTCTGCACTTAACCTTTCCGTTACATCTATTAATCCAGCTTCAAATTGCTTTGATGCCAATGAAAGATTATTATTTGCAATTTTTATCTGCTGTTCATGCACCGCCATTTTTTTCATCGACAACTGGTAATCCGAATTTGTCTTACGTTGCAGCAACATTAGTTTATCCCGCGTATCATTCCATTTATTCTGATTCATAACCAGATCCAGATTTGCTTTTTTGATATTATTTCGATGTTGATTTCCATCAAATACATCCCACTTAACACCAACCCCTACAGCAAAACCCGGTGCCATCTGAAAATGATTAGCACTTAAATTAAGATCACCGGCAAGCGGTACATCTTTGAATTTGAACTTTGTGTCAAAGGCGTTGAAATAAAAAGCACTACCAAAAGCAAAAATCTGTGGTAATTTTGCACCCTTTTCTTTTTTCAGTACATACTCGTATGCACGTTGAGAACTTGCCAAAGCTTGCATTTCCTTCCTGTTCTCTACAGCAGGTTGTATCGGATCTACAATCGCTAGTTCCAATGGATAGCTCACTGTCTTAAGACTATCTAGAGGCATTTTAGTCAATTCCTCCAATTTAAAATATAAGAGTTCACGACTATTGGTCGATTCGGCTTTCTTGCTTTCTAACTCCAGCATAGCCAATTTAATTTTATCACGATCGTAAGGTATAGCCAAACCATTCTCGATCGCTTTTACTACTTTAAGATGCTCCTTATTCAATCTTTTCTCCGAATCAGCAATCAAGGCATCAACTTCTTTCAATAACATGATCTGGTCGAAAGTCTGCACCACTTCCTGAGCAAGGCCCTCATAACCGGCCTCGGTCATCAGCTGCTGTGCTTTATACTTTTCGTCCAAAGCTTTTTTCCCATTCGTAATCTGTAGACCACTAAAGATAACCTGTGTCGCATTTACACCTGCAAAGCCAACCTGAGAAGAGGTATTAAATTTTTGTGCGCCTTCAAAAAGATTCAGTCCCAAGATCGGAAGGGTTTTTGTTGGAAGATCCAATTCTCCACTAGCATTGAGATATCCATACATGCCCATAGCAGATATGTGGGGTAATAACTTTCCGCTCACAGAATTCTTATCTAAAAGGGTTTTCTGATTTTCTAAATAACTATTCTTAATATCGCTATTATTCTGAATTGCCTTTTGAATAAATTCTTTTAGCTGGGGACTAATACCTTGCTGTCCAAACGTTGTATTTTGAAACAGAAAAGGCATTAAAAATATAAAGCATGAAATCTTTTTAACTAACATATTCATAACTCGCATAAGGGTCGATTAGTATATTAAGTAACAATACAAAGATGCGTATGTTTTACGATTTAATTTTTAAGATATCTTAAAAAGGAAAAAATTAATCAAGTTGTCCTCTTATTACCGATAAAGTCTGTTGCGACATCCCTAAATATGAGGCAATATGTCCTAGAGAAGCATTTTTAAGAAGTTCCGAATTTTCTGTTAATAATAATTGGTATCGTTCCATAGCCGTTTGAAACTGCATATTATAAAACCGATTGGAGAAACTGATCACCGAATCGAGTAAAACTTTTTGAATGATCTGATTCACGACAATGTGAGTCTTTGCTAATTCCAAAATATGTTGAAAAGATATGAATGAAATTTTACATGTGGTCAAGGCTTGAAAACCAAATAAAGAAGGTTTTTGATAGAAAACACTCTCTATACCTGTACTAAATGTATTGGGTCCAAAGAAATAATGTGTAATATCCTTACCATTCTTATAGTAGAAGATCCGTGTTAAGCCAGATTCTACAAAATAAATATATTTTAAGTAGCTATCAGGTTCAAAAATTATATCTCCTTTATAAAATTCCTTTGTTTCAATAATCTGAGAAAACAACAACATTAAGTCGTCATCAATAAGATATAAGGTTTTGAAATGTTCCAATGCAGTCATAACTTAAATATGCCAATTTTAAATCAAAAAACCACAAAAAAAAGCCCTTACTATTTATAGTAAGGGCTTTTCTAACATATATTTTTTCTTCTATTGCATATCAAACAAATGCTTTTCTGCATGATAAGAAGATCTCACTAATGGACCAGATTCAACATATTTGAATCCCATTTTTAAACCAATTTCTTTATATTTATCAAACTGCGCAGGTGTAACCCACTCCACTACAGGGTGATGAGCCTTAGTCGGCTGTAAGTATTGACCTATTGTTAAAATATCAACCCCTACATTAAATAAATCTTGCATTGTCTCAATAACATCTTCCTCAGTCTCTCCAAAACCAAGCATAATACCCGATTTGGTACGCAGACCGGCTTCAGAAATACGACGAAGACATTCTAATGAACGATCATATTTTGCTTGAATACGCACTTCACGAGTCAAACGTCTTACGGTTTCAATATTATGAGATACAACCTCTGGACGAACAGCAAGCACGCGATCAAGATTTTCCCATTGTCCTTTAAAATCAGGAATCAAAGTCTCTAAAGTAGTTGTAGGACTTTCTTGACGAATAGCATTGATTGTTTCTGCCCAAATGATAGAACCCCCATCTTTCAAGTCATCACGATCGACAGAAGTAATGACACAATGTTTCACCTGCATCAGTTTAACCGAATTAGCAACTCGCGCTGGTTCATCCAGTTCAACAGCTTTGGGACGCCCCGTTGATACAGCGCAAAACGAACACGAACGTGTACAAATATTGCCTAAAATCATGAATGTAGCAGTTCCTGCACCCCAACACTCACCCATATTAGGACAGTTTCCACTCTCACAGATCGTATGTAGCTTATGCTCGTCTACTAGTCCTCTTACATGTCTATATTCTTTACCAACTGGCAATTTTACACGCAACCAATCTGGCTTACGCTGTGTTTGTGTTGCAGGGATAACTGGAAGTTCAATCATGATGCAAAGTTAATGATTATAAATGTAATTTTTTATCGACATTTTGTTTGAATACTATCATAATAACCATTGTCACCACATATCATACAGTTGAACGTATTGTTTTTTTTATGATATTTGTAAAACATCATATTAAATACCAATTCACATGCGATTTAGCCATTCAGTAACTTTGGTACTTTTAGCGGGACTTTTACCCCTAAAAATATTTGCTCAGCAAAATTTTGACTTAATACCGAAACCCAGCAGTCTTACACTAGCAGTTGGTTCTTATCAAATTCCAGCTTTTCCAAAAGTTTATGTTTCAGAAGAATTCATAAATGCCAGTCAGTTACTAACGGAACATCCGGCTATAACATCTATTACGACCGAAATTGTAAAAAAGATAAAGAAAGCCCCCAAAGAAGGAATTCGCATCTTAAAAGCTGAGGAAACAGATAAACTAGATAAAGCAGCCTATCGCATCGGTATTACTGATAAAGGAATTGTTATCCTAGCTCATGAAGTTGCCCCTGTCATCAATGCCATTTACACACTTGTTCAACTCGGCTACTTACAGGACGATCCTGCTCAGATAAATGCTGTGGATATCGAAGATCAACCAAGTTTTTCATATCGCGGATTACATTTAGATCCTTCACGTCATTTTATTCCTTTCCCTATTATGAAGAAATTTGTAGATGTTATGGCTCTCTACAAATTGAATAATCTGCACTGGCATTTGACTGATGGAGCGGGATGGAGATTAGAGATTAAGAAATACCCAGAATTAACCAATAAAGCGGCGTGGCGCACGCATGTAAAATGGAAAGACTGGTGGAACAATGGCCGTCAATATGTGGATGCAGGAACTCCAAATGCAAGTGGTGGATTCTATACACAGGATCAAGCCAGAGAACTCGTAGCCTATGCCGCGCAACGGGGGATTAATGTCATTCCTGAAGTTGAAATGCCTGGACACTCTGAAGAAGTTTTAGCCATTTACCCCGAATTATCCTGCTCCGGTAAACCGTATACACAATCTGAATTCTGTGTCGGTAATGAGAAAACTTATGAGTTTTTAAAAAATGTACTGGATGAAGTTATTGCCATATTTCCTTCACCTTACATTCATATTGGAGGAGATGAGGCCGATAAGAAACATTGGAAAACCTGTCCTAAATGTCAAGCTTTAAAAGCAAAAGAAGGTTTAAAATCTGAAGAAGAACTTCAAAGTTACTTGATTAAACAGATGGATGAATATGTCCAATCTAAAGGTCGTAAAATTATCGGCTGGGACGAAATCTTAGAAGGAGGATTGACAAAAGGTGCTACTGTGATGAGCTGGAGAGGCGAATCAGGAGGTATCAATTCGGCTAATGCAGGACACGATGTCATCATGACCCCAGGATCCCACCTTTATTTTGATTCATACCAAACGGACCCTAGAACGCAACCTGAAACAATTGGCGGATACCTTCCTATCAGTAAAGTCTATGAATACAACCCTATTCCAGCTGCTATTCAGCAAGATAAAATTAAGCATGTTTTAGGTGCTCAGGCAAATTTATGGGCAGAATACATGCCTAATTATCAACAATTAGAATACATGGCTTTTCCAAGAACATTAGCTTTAGCTGAAGTTGTCTGGACAAAAGCTGATCTAAAAAATTGGCCGAACTTCCATAAAAGACTGCAATCACACTATAAAATTTTACAGCACTTCGATATCAATTATTATCGACCATCGTACAATGTAAAAGCTTCCGTAGATTTTGATGCAAAGAAGGCCTCAAATACGGTAACATTAACGACCGAACAATTACATGCAGATAATATCCGATTTACGATAGATGGATCAAAACCCACTTATCAAGCAACCCCTTATAACAATTCATTTGATCTCTCTGTTCCTACGATTGTTAAAGCAGCTTACTTTTTAGATTCAACTCAGGTCGGACCCATCGAAACGATCCAACTGGATGTTCATAAAGCAATAGGAAAAGCTGTTTCTTATACAAATAAATGGGACGATGGATATCCTGCACAGAAAGAACTGACATTAACAAACGGTGTTAAAGGCGGGTTAACATACCAAGATGGGCAATGGCAAGGATTTTTAAAAGATCTTGATGTTGTTGTTGATTTCGAGCGACGTGAAGAGATCAATAGTGTTGCCATGAATTTCATGCAGATTACAGGTCCTGGCGTATATATGCCTGGAGAATTTAAAGTTTTATTATCCGAAAATGGTCGAACTTTCAGAGAGGTCGGTATCGTACAGAACGACGTTTCTGATCAAGACCCAACCTTAACTTTCAAACGGTTTGAATTGAAATTAGCGAAGCCTCAACAAGCACGTTTTGTACGTGTCGTAGCAACAAATCCGAAAAAAGGATTTCTATTTGCGGATGAGCTGATTGTCTATTAAATAATGCATTCTTTACAGAGAGCAGCGGTATTAAAAAAATGTGCTGCTGCTCTCTTTTTGACTATCCTCCCGTACATAAATGATTTATCTGAAAATAAATATCGGAAAATCAAATAAAATAATGTAATTTTGCACTCCGACAAAGCGGTCGGAATATACCCTTCTCGAAGCGCATTTTTGATTGTCTTTGTTCATACTTTGAAATTTTATTTTTTGAACTAGATATAATGCCAAGAAACACCTCCATTAAATCGGTTTTAATCATTGGATCAGGTCCAATTGTAATTGGTCAAGCCTGTGAATTTGATTATTCGGGATCTCAAGCAGCCCTTTCTCTAAAAGAAGAAGGCATTGAAGTTTCCATCATCAACTCGAACCCTGCAACGATTATGACTGATAAAGTCATTGCAGACCACGTTTATTTACTTCCTTTAACTGTAGAAAGTATTGAAGAAATTCTTAAAGAACAAAAGATTGACGCCGTTCTACCTACTATGGGTGGCCAAACAGCGTTAAACTTATGTATCGAAGCTTCAAACATCGGACTATGGGAAAAATACGACGTTAAAGTTATCGGTGTTGATGTTGCTGCAATTGAAAAAACAGAAAACCGTGAAGAGTTCCGTCAATTAATGATTGATATCGGTGTAGGTGTAGCACCTTCGAAAATCGCTAACTCTTTCTTAGAAGGTAAAGAAGCAGCGCAAGAAATTGGTTATCCATTAGTGATTCGTCCTTCTTATACCTTAGCTGGTACTGGTGGCGGATTTGTACACTCGAAAGATGAATTCGACGCAGCTCTTAGTAGAGGTTTAAGTGCTTCTCCTACTCACGAAGTATTAGTTGAAAAAGCAGTATTAGGCTGGAAAGAATTCGAATTAGAGTTATTACGTGATACCAATGATAACGTAATTATCATCTGTACTATTGAGAACTTTGATCCGATGGGAATCCATACAGGTGACTCAATCACGGTTGCTCCAGGGATGACTTTATCCGACAAATGCTACCAAGACATGCGTAATCAAGCAATCCTGATGATGCGTTCTATTGGTAACTTTGCAGGAGGTTGTAACGTACAGTTCTCTGTTAATCCGGAGGATGAAGACATCATCGCAATCGAAATCAACCCTCGTGTATCTCGCTCTTCAGCATTAGCATCTAAAGCAACGGGTTACCCCATTGCAAAAATTGCTGCTAAATTAGCGATTGGTTACAATTTGGATGAATTACAAAACCAAATCACAAAAACTACGTCAGCTTACTTCGAGCCAACTTTAGATTATGTAATCGTAAAAGTACCTCGTTTCAACTTTGATAAATTCAAAGGAGCAAATACAGAATTAGGTTTGCAGATGAAAGCGGTAGGTGAAGTAATGGCAATCGGCCGTACTTTTATCGAAGCACTTCAAAAAGCATGTCAATCATTAGAAACAAACCGCGCAGGTTTAGGAGCTGATGGTCGTCAATTACGCAATTTAGAAGAAATCATGCATAGCCTTGAGCATCCAAGTGGTGATCGTCTGTTTCATATCAAAGATGCGTTTGAATTGGGTGTTCCATTGGAATCTATCCGCAAAGCAACACGTATCGATAAATGGTACTTAGTACAAATTCAAGAGTTAGTAGCCTTAGAAACAGAACTTCGCCGCTACCAATTGAACAATATTCCAAAAGACTTCTTCATGACCTTGAAACAAAAAGGTTATTCAGATATCCAAATCTCTTGGTTATTAGGAAATGTAACGGAAGATGAAGTATATGACCGTCGTAAGGCATTAGGCATTAGCCGTGTTTACAAAATGGTTGATACTTGTGCTGCGGAATTCCCTGCGCAAACACCATACTACTACTCTACTTTTGAAGAAGAAAACGAATCAGTAGCTTCTGATAAGAAAAAAATCGTTGTATTAGGCTCAGGTCCTAACCGTATCGGTCAAGGTATCGAATTTGATTACTCTTGTGTACACGGTTTATTAGCCGCTAAAGAAGCAGGATTCGAAGCAATCATGGTTAACTGTAACCCAGAGACAGTTTCAACGGACTTCAACATGGCTGATAAATTATACTTTGAGCCAGTATTCTGGGAACATGTTCGCGAAATTATTGAATTAGAGAAACCAGTAGGTGTTATCGTTCAATTAGGTGGTCAGACAGCTCTTAAAATGGCTGATCAATTAGAAGCACTTGGTGTTAAGATCATCGGAACAGATTTCCAAAATATGGATTTAGCTGAAGATCGCGGTCGTTTCTCAGATCTATTGAAATCTTTGGATATTCCTTATCCTAAGTATGGTGTAGCTGAGTCGGCAGAAGAAGCAATCAAAGTTGCGAACGAAGTTGGATATCCAGTTCTTGTTCGTCCATCATATGTACTAGGTGGTCAAGGAATGAGCATCGTGATCAACGATGATGACTTAGAGAAAGCAGTTGTTAACTTATTGAAAAACCTTCCTGGAAACCGTGTCCTAATTGACCACTTCTTGGATCGTGCTGAAGAAGCAGAATCTGATTCCATCTGTGATGGTGAAGATGTACACATCATTGGTATGATGGAACACATCGAACCTGCAGGTATCCACTCTGGTGACTCTTACGCAGTACTACCTCCATTTAGCTTATCACAAGCTGTACAAGATAAAATGGCAGAGTATTCGATCAAATTAGCGAAAGCATTAGATGTAAGAGGGCTATTAAATATTCAATTCGCCGTGAAAGGTGAAAATGTATATGTAATCGAAGCAAACCCACGTGCATCTCGTACAGTTCCTTTTATCGCTAAAGCATACGATGTACCTTACATCAACATCGCAACAAAAATCATGTTAGGCGTAAACAAATTGAAAGATTTCAAAATCGAGCGCAAATTACAAGGTTGGGCAATCAAAGAACCTGTATTCTCGTTCTCTAAATTCCCTGAAGTTGATAAACAGTTAGGTCCAGAAATGAAGTCTACAGGTGAAGCTATCCGTTTCATCAAAGATTTAAATGACCCTTACTTTAGAGATTTAGTTGCTAAAAAATCGATGTTCTTATCGAAATAAGCTTAAACTCTTATTGCATAAAAAAGCCTTCTTATTTATTTAAGAAGGCTTTTTTTATAGGATCATATTTGTTCACGAGTTAAATGTCTTTAACGCATCTAAATCCTACATTGTTTGTCGGACTATTAATCTCACCCTTTCCCCGGCTACCTGCTTTATAACGCTCACAATATTGATCATTGCAGAGAAACGATCCACCCCGTTGTACTCGTTTTACAGCCCCCGGTTCATCGGGATCATATGCATCAGTTGGACCTTTAGGATTATCGGCAGTACTTTTTGCATAATAATCAGGACGATAAAAGTCAGCGCACCATTCCCAAACATTCCCTTCCATATCATACAGACCGATTGAATTTGCAGGAAAAGCTTTAACTGGCGACGTACCGATGTAACCATCTAACTTCGTATTGAGAACAGGAAACTGTCCTTGAAAAATATTAGCCAAATAACGATCATTATCCAACAATTCATTTCCCCAATAATAGGTCATCGGATTTGATGTACGAGCACGTGCTGCGTATTCCCATTCGGCTTCTGTTGGTAAACGTTTTCCTGCCCACTTTGCATAGGCTTCAGCATCTTGATAAGCAATGTGTACAACAGGAAAGTCCTCTTTACCCTCAATACTGGTATTTGGACCTTCAGGATGCTTCCAATTAGCCCCTACGACATAAGACCACCACTGCAGATGATTGGTTAAACCTTGAACCTCTTTTGGTGGTGAAAAAATAGCAGAACCTGGCTTTAACATCGCCGGATCTACACCTGGAAATTCCTTTGGATCTAACGGTCTTTCAGCCACAGTTACATAACCGGTCGCTTTTACAAATGCTTCAAATTGACCATTTGTTACTTCATGTTCATCAATTAAAAAATCATTGATTTTAACTTCATGAACTGGTTTAGCATCAACAAACTGATCCGAACCCATCATAAAATATCCACCTGTAACCTTGACCATTTTAACTTGATCAATACCAGCCCCTTCAACAATATGATGCGCAGTATCTAAATTCGAGAATCGAGAGGGAATATTTGTTGCCATATAACAGCGGGAAGAATCCTGCGAAACAAAGAGATCGGCAGTATTACCTTTCGGCTTACTGTTACTGAAGCATGAAGTCAATAAGACAAAACATGGGACACAAAAGAATATATTCCTGTACATAGGTCGGTCGATAACAAATAAAGTTACAATTTAGATATTTTTAAACAAGAAGTGAAACGATCGTCAATAAAAAAGGGAGAACAATAACCGCTCTCCCTTTCTAATAGTTAACAAAAAGATTATACGTCTAATTGAACACCGCTTACTTTACCTTCTTTTGAACGTATTTTCGTTGTACCACCACCATTTAAAGTGATATCTACAGGCTTATTCGTTTTCCATGCACCTTTAGTAAAATCAGGAATATTGACCGTTCTAGAGTTGTTTTTTACAGAATCAAAACTTAAAGGAACGATACAACTCCAAGAAGCTGCATCATAAACATCTTGATCCAATGGTAAACCATTGCGCAAACAATCTATTAATCTCCAGTCCATCATGAAATCCATTCCACCATGACCACCTACCTGTTTTGCCTGCTCACCAATAAATTTCACTAGTTCAGGTGTATATTTAGCATACAGTTCTTTCATTTTATCTTTGGAGATAAATTCATGTCCAAACGCAATATTTTCATCAGGATATTTCTGCGCATAACCTTTTGTACCGCTTAATGTATGTAATCTAGAATATGGTCTTGGCGAAGTCACATCATGTTGCAACATAATTGTCTTACCCAATTCTGTACGGATTAAAGTTGTATTCATATTACCACGGAAGTTCTTACCAACAAATTCTTGATAAAAAGAATCTTTTGCTGCCAATTCTTTCGCTTTAGCGCCCATTTGGAAATCATTTGTAGACATAGCAACTAAATGATTCATTTTATCACCACGGTTTATATTCATACATTGCGCAACCGGACCTAAACCATGTGTTGGATATAAGTTACCATTTAACTTAATATTTTCACGCAATCTCCACATATTATCGTAACCATTTTTCGCAAAATTTAAGTCCAATAAATCGTGAATATATGCTCCTTCGCCATGTAACAGCTCACCAAATAGACCTTGACGCGTCATGTTTAATGTTAGCATTTCAAAGAAATCATAGCAACAGTTCTCCAACATCATACAATGTTTTTTCGTTTCTTCTGATACGCGAACCACTTCCCAACAGTCTTTAAGAGTTAAGGCAATCGGCACTTCACACGCAACATGCGCACCAGCTTTCATTGCGCCGATACTCATGGGAGTATGATAGTCCCATGGAGAACAGATATAAACTAAATCCAATTTCTCATTTTTCAGCATGTCTTTCCATCCGTCTTCACCAGAATAAGATTTTGCATCTTTCAGCGATTTCTTACGCAGGATACCTTGAGCCCGTTCTACACGGTCTGCATGTTTATCACATAACGCAACGATCTCAACACCATCAATGTAAGACAAACGATCCACAGCACCAGGACCACGCATTCCTAAACCAATAACTGCTGCACGCACTTTATCAATCTTAGGGGCCGCATGACCGGACATGTTGAATTTTGTTGCAGCCAATACATTGGAATTTAAAGTTGGTAATGTCACCGCTACAGATGATAAGATACCCGCTTTCTTTAAGAAATCTCTTCTATTAGAATTCATATTTTGATAGATTAATTTACATACAAAATTAAAGGGGCCATAGAAAGCCCCTCTAAAATCACCTATTTTAAAACAAACTAAACAGTCTTTGAAATGATTATCAAACTTAATGATAACAGTCGTTCAATAATTAGTTATAGAATCAGCCGTAGACCTTTTCTATAACAAGAATACACTAGAAAATCGGTAATTAAAAATAAAAAAACAAAGCAATCGTTTGCTTAAAATAAACAACCGTTTGCAAAGTGACATCCAGCATTCAGATATTTCTCAAATTCTAGTAACCAATTAGTTACATCTAATAATCTTGTTCATAATTAAATGAAGAAACTTCTGAATTATAATTTATAGCATCCTGAATTCTCTTATCATGAAACGCAGAGACATGTATCTGTTATTAAAATAAAAATCATTTCTGAAGTCCTTCTTTTGGATTAATAAACATCAATCTGAAGAGCTCGTTAGCATATCTTATGAATTATTAAAATATACTATGAAATAATAATGTGTTATCAAACTGAACACAATCCTAGTAATATGTTGAAGAATCAATCAACATATTAAGAGAATCTAATGCCACTATGAGGAGCAATCAATAAGTAATTATGGATTCTGAAACTAATGGGGTTATAAGCATGGGTATGTATAGCATAAAAGCAGAAGCTGCCATTATGCTTGTCCGATAGGAAGAGGATATAGAAGCCGAATAGGTTAAATGATGAGCATGAAGGGCCTGCAGAAGCTACCGGAAGAACAGGAATAGCCCTGTTCTCAGCATAAAAAGGTATAAACACAAAAAAGCCTCTGCTGTATAGCAAAGGCTTCTGTATAAAAAAAGGCACCGACCTACTCTCCCACCTGTTACGGCAATACCATCGGCTCTGGCGGGCTTGACTTCTCTGTTCGGAATGGGAAGAGGTAGACACCGCCGATATAGGCACCTAAAATGTTTTTATGTGATATATGCTCTATAAAAAGCATTATCTATAGACAATTGAAAGAAAAACTAAAAGAGGAAGACAACAGTGTTTGCGTTGCTTGAGAAAGCTTCGGGTGATTAGTATTGCTCAGCTATGGTATTTCTACCTTTACACCTGCAACCTATCAACGTAGTAGTCTACTACGGCCCTATAAGGAAGTCTCATCTCGTGGCTAGTTTCGCACTTAGATGCTTTCAGCGCTTATCTATTCCCGACGTAGCTACCCAGCCGTACACCTGGCGGCATAACTGGTTTACCAGCGGTCAGTCCATCCCGGTCCTCTCGTACTAAGGACAGATCCACTCAAACTTCCAACGCCCACAACAGATAGGGACCGAACTGTCTCGCGACGTTCTGAACCCAGCTCGCGTGCCACTTTAATGGGCGAACAGCCCAACCCTTGGGACCTTCTCCAGCCCCAGGATGTGACGAGCCGACATCGAGGTGCCAAACCTCCCCGTCGATATGAGCTCTTGGGGGAGATCAGCCTGTTATCCCCAGCGTACCTTTTATCCTTTGAGCGATGGCCCTTCCATACAGAACCACCGGATCACTATGTCCGTCTTTCGACCCTGTTCGACTTGTTGGTCTCACAGTCAAGCAAGCTTATGCCATTGCACTCCTCGTACGGTTACCAAGCGTACTGAGCTTACCTTTGAAAGCCTCCGTTACCTTTTTGGAGGCGACCACCCCAGTCAAACTACCCACCAAACAATGTCCTCGACATGATCGAGTTAGAAACCGAATACAGAAAGGGCGGTATTTCAAGGTTGATTCCATGACTCCTGGCGAAGCCACTTCAACATCTCCCGCCTATCCTACACATCCTGTACCCAATTTCAATGTTAAGCTATAGTGAAGGTGCATGGGGTCTTTCCGTCCCGTTGCGGGTAATCGGCGTCTTCACCGATACCACAATTTCACCGAGCTCATGGCTGAGACAGCGCCCAGATCGTTACACCATTCGTGCAGGTCGGAACTTACCCGACAAGGAATTTCGCTACCTTAGGACCGTTATAGTTACGGCCGCCGTTTACTGGGGCTTCGATTCAATGCTTCTCTTGCGATGACATCCCCTCTTAACCTTCCAGCACCGGGCAGGTGTCAGGCCTTATACTTCATCTTTCGATTTTGCAAAGCCATATGTTTTTGTTAAACAGTCGCCTGGGCCTTTTCACTGCGGCTTCTCCATCGCTGGAGGAAGCGCCCCTTCTCCCGAAGTTACAGGGCCATTTTGCCGAGTTCCTTAGCCATGATTCACTCGAGCACCTTAGGATTCTCTCCTCGACTACCTGTGTCGGTTTACGGTACGGGTTTTTATAACCTGAAGCTTAGCGGGTTTTCTTGGAAGTCTGTTTACCTGCTCTATCAGCGCCGCCGAAGCTTTGCTGTACTATTGGGTTTCAGCAGGGTCGGCGGATTTGCCTACCGTCCCTATACCTACGCCTTTTAACGAACTATTCCGTCAGTTCGCGGCAGTGTCACTACTCCGTCACCACATCGCAGTTATAAAAAGTACTGGAATATTAACCAGTTGTCCATCGGCTTACTCCCTTCGGATGCGCCTTAGGCCCCGACTAACCCTGATCCGATTAGCGTTGATCAGGAAACCTTAGTCTTTCGGTGGGCGGGTTTCTCACCCGCCTTATCGTTACTTATGCCTACATTTGCTTTTCTATCAACTCCACGGCCCATTACCAGACCGCTTCTCCGTAAATAGAATGCTCCCCTACCAGACATGCACTAAATGCATGAATCCATAGCTTCGGTAATACACTTGATGCCCGTTTATTATCCACGCCCGACCGCTCGACTAGTGAGCTGTTACGCACTCTTTAAATGAATGGCTGCTTCCAAGCCAACATCCTAGCTGTCTGTGCAGTCGGACCTCGTTAGTTCAACTTAGCGTATATTTAGGGACCTTAGCTGATGGTCTGGGTTCTTTCCCTCTCGGCCTTGGACCTTAGCACCCAAAGCCTCACTGCCGGCCATATCTTATAGCATTCGGAGTTCGTCTGGATTTGGTAGGATTTGACTCCCCCGCACCCAATCGGTAGCTCTACCTCTATAAGACTCCATGCCGACGCTGTTCCTAAAAACATTTCGGGGAGTACGAGCTATTTCCCAGTTTGATTAGCCTTTCACCCCTACCCTCAGGTCATCCGGAAACTTTTCAACGTTTATCGGTTCGGTCCTCCATTACATGTTACTGCAACTTCAACCTGCCCAAGGGTAGATCACAAGGTTTCGCGTCTACCTCATCTGACTATGCGCCCTATTAAGACTCGCTTTCGCTTCGGCTGCGTGGCTGAACCACTTAACCTTGCCAGACAAGAGTAACTCGTAGGCTCATTATGCAAAAGGCACGCCGTCACTGGACCTGCCAGCTCCGACCGCTTGTAAGCACACGGTTTCAGGTTCTTTTCACTCCTCTGTTCGAGGTTCTTTTCACCTTTCCCTCACGGTACTAGTTCACTATCGGTCTCTCAGGAGTATTTAGCCTTATCAGATGGTGCTGACAGATTCCCACAGGGCGTCTCCGACCCCGCGGTACTCAGGGTACTGCTAGGCTAGCATTCTATACGTGTACAGGGCTATCACCGTGTATCGCTGGGCTTCCCATCCCATTCCACTTCTGTTTGCTAATGCCACATCGCAGCCCTACAACCCCAACAATGCCGTAACATTATTGGTTTGGGCTCTTTCCCGTTCGCTCGCCACTACTTGGGAAATCATTATTATTTTCTTCTCCTACGCCTACTTAGATGTTTCAGTTCAGCGCGTTCGCGTATTTTACAACATACCTTCAGTATGCTAGGTTGCCCCATTCGGAAATCTTCGGATCAAACTCACATTTGCTAATCCCCGAAGCTTATCGCAGCTTATCACGTCCTTCATCGCCTCTGAGAGCCTAGGCATCCCCCGTGTGCCCTTATTTACTTTCTTCACCTCATAGCCCTTTTGCTACTATGGGTTGCTTTTTGATATATAACCGTGATGCTACGCATTAATCCGTTCGGCCTTGACCGAGGGTCTTCATAATACATCAAGCACATCACAGTATTGTCTCTACTGTTGTCTTCTCTTGTAATTTTTTTTCTTTCAATATGTCAAAGAACTCTTTGTAGCCTTATCGTGAACACAATATCTTAGTGTCCGGGCATACGTGTGGAGAATATCGGAGTCGAACCGATGACCCCCTGCGTGCAAGGCAGGTGCTCTAGCCAGCTGAGCTAATTCCCCGTGGTGTAGATTATAGATTCAGGAACAGAGAAAGTAGACTTTACGTCTCAGATCTCATGTCTGTCATCTCACATCTAGATGGTAGTCCCGAGCAGATTTGAACTGCTGACCCCTACATTATCAGTGTAGTGCTCTAACCAACTGAGCTACGGGACTAGCTTATCATTCTATCTCTCTGGACCATCCATTTTCAGGGATGGGCACATTTCTTCAAATGTTTTTGTTTCTTATATAAATCATGTGTATCCGTAACGAGCTTCAATTCCGAATGCTCTAGAAAGGAGGTATTCCAGCCGCACCTTCCGGTACGGCTACCTTGTTACGACTTAGCCCCAATTATCGGTTTTACCCTAACACGCTCCTTGCGGTTACATGCTTTAGGTACCCCCAACTTTCATGGCTTGACGGGCGGTGTGTACAAGGCCCGGGAACGTATTCACCGCGTCATTGCTGATACGCGATTACTAGCGAATCCAACTTCATGAGGTCGAGTTGCAGACCTCAATCCGAACTGTGAACGGCTTTTAGAGATTAGCATCATATTGCTATGTAGCTGCCCGCTGTACCGTCCATTGTAGCACGTGTGTAGCCCCGGACGTAAGGGCCATGATGACTTGACGTCGTCCCCACCTTCCTCACAGCTTACGCTGGCAGTCTGTTTAGAGTCCCCACCTTAATGTGCTGGCAACTAAACATAGGGGTTGCGCTCGTTGCGGGACTTAACCCAACACCTCACGGCACGAGCTGACGACAGCCATGCAGCACCTAGTTTCGTGTCCCGAAGGACTGATCCGTCTCTGGATCATTCACTAACTTTCAAGCCCGGGTAAGGTTCCTCGCGTATCATCGAATTAAACCACATGCTCCTCCGCTTGTGCGGGCCCCCGTCAATTCCTTTGAGTTTCAATCTTGCGACCGTACTCCCCAGGTGGATAACTTAACGCTTTCGCTTGGACGCTTACTGTGTATCGCAAACATCGAGTTATCATCGTTTAGGGCGTGGACTACCAGGGTATCTAATCCTGTTTGATCCCCACGCTTTCGTGCATCAGCGTCAATACTAACTTAGTGAGCTGCCTTCGCAATCGGAGTTCTAAGACATATCTATGCATTTCACCGCTACTTGTCTTATTCCGCCCACTTCAAATAGATTCAAGTCCTACAGTATCAAAGGCACTGCGACAGTTAAGCTGCCGTCTTTCACCACTGACTTATAGGACCGCCTACGCACCCTTTAAACCCAATAAATCCGGATAACGCTTGGATCCTCCGTATTACCGCGGCTGCTGGCACGGAGTTAGCCGATCCTTATTCTTCAGGTACATTCAGCTTCCTACACGTAGAAAGGTTTATTCCCTGACAAAAGCAGTTTACAACCCATAGGGCAGTCATCCTGCACGCGGCATGGCTGGTTCAGAGTTGCCTCCATTGACCAATATTCCTTACTGCTGCCTCCCGTAGGAGTCTGGTCCGTGTCTCAGTACCAGTGTGGGGGATTCTCCTCTCAGAGCCCCTAGACATCGTAGCCTTGGTGAGCCGTTACCTCTCCAACTAGCTAATGTCACGCGAGCCCATCCATATCCTATAAATATTTGATCACAAACCGATGCCGGTAAATGATGTTATGCGGTGTTAATCTCTCTTTCGAGAGGCTATCCCCCTGATATGGGTAGGTTGCTCACGCGTTACGCACCCGTGCGCCACTCTCATCAGTTCGTAGCAAGCTACTCCCTGAATCCCGTCCGACTTGCATGTATTAGGCCTGCCGCTAGCGTTCATCCTGAGCCAGGATCAAACTCTCCATTGTAAAATGAAGTGTAAGATCAAGACTATTTATAATAAATAGAATTGTCTTGTATTTTAATTTCTAATTCTAAAATTGAACAGGTTGATTTTTTTTAACTTTCGTCGTTTCTCAACACTACTCGTTACGTTACATGATTATATTTTTAAAGAACTTCTGTCGCTTCCGCATCTCGCTTCGGCTTTTATGATGTCGGCATTGCGCCGGTATCGATCTTGTTTCTGTTTCCCTTCGTTTCCGTTGGGACTGCAAAGGTAGAAATCTTTTTGGTTTCTCCAAAATAAATGTGAAAATTTATTTTTTTTGTTTTCCTGCTGTTTCTGCGTTTAATCTTCATTAAACCCTTCTTTTTTCAGTGCCTCCCCTTTCGGATCAGCCGTTCCTCCCTTGCGGAGTGGTGCAAAGATAGGGACTTTTTATAATCACTTCCTAATCTTTTTTCGCTTATTTCTCCATAATAAGGTTAACTAACTGTAACATTGGATGATTCATTTGTAGGCGTAGCTACATTGAAGACTTCAAAATCATAATAATTACGAATCTGAAGTCTTCAATGTACTTAAGCAGTATAAAAGATTCTAGCGTAGTATCTATCTTTTTATTCCTATAAGGATGATACTTTACAACAATTACTCATCATAAATTTGCATTTAGAAAATAAATTCCTGCAAAAAATCAAAATACTTTTTTGAAAAGAAGTGATAGGATACATTTTCTTCCCATATTCCACAGCATATATCCATATTATACGGGTATTATATCATGTCAATGCTTTCTTAATGCATCAACAAGTCTAAAATACCTGGTTAAAAATACAATTCGCCCACCCATCATCAGCGCATTTTTGTGCCTATTGCATATAGATTATTGTCAACTCATTAAAAAATAACAACAATTCCATATCTATTTTTATGTAGATTTCAATTATTTTCTTGTTATTCACTGTACGAAATTCTAGAATTATGTTATAATAGCAACAAAAATGAGTTCAATACACTTTATCTCAATATCTAATAGGCAGCATCGAACAGCTTTTTACATTAAAAAATAATTCATTTATACTTAGAAAAGTGAGTTACATCCTAATTATACTAAATAATATGATGAATTTACAAGCACACGTCTCTATACGAATGATTAAAGGAGCTGGTTAAATCATGGTTACAATTTAAATTAGAAAACTTAAATCCTCCTTTCAATAGGCAGTTAATAACTTATTTATAAACAGAGTAGTCCTCTATGATTCTAAAATTAATTCAGTTTGTCAAGCAAGGATGGTACTGTATCTTTTCACCAAATCCTCTAGGCAACTATCTGAAAAAAGAAAATAGTTCAATAACAAGAAGTTATTTGGCGGGAAAAGTGCTTTTTACTAAGTAAAGAAGAATAAGCAGAAGCTGCCATTATGCTTGTCCGATAGGAAGAGGATGTAGAAGCTGAATAGGTTAAATGATGAGCATGATGAGCATGACGGGCCTGCAGAAGTTACCGGAAGAACAGGAATAGCCCTGTTCTCAGCATAAAAAGGTATAAACACAAAAAATCCTCTGCTGTTTAGCAAAGGCTTCTGTATAAAAAAAGGCACCGACCTACTCTCCCACCTGTTACGGCAATACCATCGGCTCTGGCGGGCTTGACTTCTCTGTTCGGAATGGGAAGAGGTAGACACCGCCGATATAGGCACCTAAAATGTTTTTATGTGATATATGCTCTATAAAAAGCATTATCTATAGACAATTGAAAGAAAAACTAAAAGAGGAAGACAACAGTGTTTGCGTTGCTTGAGAAAGCTTCGGGTGATTAGTATTGCTCAGCTATGGTATTTCTACCTTTACACCTGCAACCTATCAACGTAGTAGTCTACTACGGCCCTATAAGGAAGTCTCATCTCGTGGCTAGTTTCGCACTTAGATGCTTTCAGCGCTTATCTATTCCCGACGTAGCTACCCAGCCGTACACCTGGCGGCATAACTGGTTTACCAGCGGTCAGTCCATCCCGGTCCTCTCGTACTAAGGACAGATCCACTCAAACTTCCAACGCCCACAACAGATAGGGACCGAACTGTCTCGCGACGTTCTGAACCCAGCTCGCGTGCCACTTTAATGGGCGAACAGCCCAACCCTTGGGACCTTCTCCAGCCCCAGGATGTGACGAGCCGACATCGAGGTGCCAAACCTCCCCGTCGATATGAGCTCTTGGGGGAGATCAGCCTGTTATCCCCAGCGTACCTTTTATCCTTTGAGCGATGGCCCTTCCATACAGAACCACCGGATCACTATGTCCGTCTTTCGACCCTGTTCGACTTGTTGGTCTCACAGTCAAGCAAGCTTATGCCATTGCACTCCTCGTACGGTTACCAAGCGTACTGAGCTTACCTTTGAAAGCCTCCGTTACCTTTTTGGAGGCGACCACCCCAGTCAAACTACCCACCAAACAATGTCCTCGACATGATCGAGTTAGAAACCGAATACAGAAAGGGCGGTATTTCAAGGTTGATTCCATGACTCCTGGCGAAGCCACTTCAACATCTCCCGCCTATCCTACACATCCTGTACCCAATTTCAATGTTAAGCTATAGTGAAGGTGCATGGGGTCTTTCCGTCCCGTTGCGGGTAATCGGCGTCTTCACCGATACCACAATTTCACCGAGCTCATGGCTGAGACAGCGCCCAGATCGTTACACCATTCGTGCAGGTCGGAACTTACCCGACAAGGAATTTCGCTACCTTAGGACCGTTATAGTTACGGCCGCCGTTTACTGGGGCTTCGATTCAATGCTTCTCTTGCGATGACATCCCCTCTTAACCTTCCAGCACCGGGCAGGTGTCAGGCCTTATACTTCATCTTTCGATTTTGCAAAGCCATATGTTTTTGTTAAACAGTCGCCTGGGCCTTTTCACTGCGGCTTCTCCATCGCTGGAGGAAGCGCCCCTTCTCCCGAAGTTACAGGGCCATTTTGCCGAGTTCCTTAGCCATGATTCACTCGAGCACCTTAGGATTCTCTCCTCGACTACCTGTGTCGGTTTACGGTACGGGTTTTTATAACCTGAAGCTTAGCGGGTTTTCTTGGAAGTCTGTTTACCTGCTCTATCAGCGCCGCCGAAGCTTTGCTGTACTATTGGGTTTCAGCAGGGTCGGCGGATTTGCCTACCGTCCCTATACCTACGCCTTTTAACGAACTATTCCGTCAGTTCGCGGCAGTGTCACTACTCCGTCACCACATCGCAGTTATAAAAAGTACTGGAATATTAACCAGTTGTCCATCGGCTTACTCCCTTCGGATGCGCCTTAGGCCCCGACTAACCCTGATCCGATTAGCGTTGATCAGGAAACCTTAGTCTTTCGGTGGGCGGGTTTCTCACCCGCCTTATCGTTACTTATGCCTACATTTGCTTTTCTATCAACTCCACGGCCCATTACCAGACCGCTTCTCCGTAAATAGAATGCTCCCCTACCAGACATGCACAAAATGCATGAATCCATAGCTTCGGTAATACACTTGATGCCCGTTTATTATCCACGCCCGACCGCTCGACTAGTGAGCTGTTACGCACTCTTTAAATGAATGGCTGCTTCCAAGCCAACATCCTAGCTGTCTGTGCAGTCGGACCTCGTTAGTTCAACTTAGCGTATATTTAGGGACCTTAGCTGATGGTCTGGGTTCTTTCCCTCTCGGCCTTGGACCTTAGCACCCAAAGCCTCACTGCCGGCCATATCTTATAGCATTCGGAGTTCGTCTGGATTTGGTAGGATTTGACTCCCCCGCACCCAATCGGTAGCTCTACCTCTATAAGACTCCATGCCGACGCTGTTCCTAAAAACATTTCGGGGAGTACGAGCTATTTCCCAGTTTGATTAGCCTTTCACCCCTACCCTCAGGTCATCCGGAAACTTTTCAACGTTTATCGGTTCGGTCCTCCATTACATGTTACTGCAACTTCAACCTGCCCAAGGGTAGATCACAAGGTTTCGCGTCTACCTCATCTGACTATGCGCCCTATTAAGACTCGCTTTCGCTTCGGCTGCGTGGCTGAACCACTTAACCTTGCCAGACAAGAGTAACTCGTAGGCTCATTATGCAAAAGGCACGCCGTCACTGGACCTGCCAGCTCCGACCGCTTGTAAGCACACGGTTTCAGGTTCTTTTCACTCCTCTGTTCGAGGTTCTTTTCACCTTTCCCTCACGGTACTAGTTCACTATCGGTCTCTCAGGAGTATTTAGCCTTATCAGATGGTGCTGACAGATTCCCACAGGGCGTCTCCGACCCCGCGGTACTCAGGGTACTGCTAGGCTAGCATTCTATACGTGTACAGGGCTATCACCGTGTATCGCTGGGCTTCCCATCCCATTCCACTTCTGTTTGCTAATGCCACATCGCAGCCCTACAACCCCAACAATGCCGTAACATTATTGGTTTGGGCTCTTTCCCGTTCGCTCGCCACTACTTGGGAAATCATTATTATTTTCTTCTCCTACGCCTACTTAGATGTTTCAGTTCAGCGCGTTCGCGTATTTTACAACATACCTTCAGTATGCTAGGTTGCCCCATTCGGAAATCTTCGGATCAAACTCACATTTGCTAATCCCCGAAGCTTATCGCAGCTTATCACGTCCTTCATCGCCTCTGAGAGCCTAGGCATCCCCCGTGTGCCCTTATTTACTTTCTTCACCTCATAGCCCTTTTGCTACTATGGGTTGCTTTTTGATATATAACCGTGATGCTACGCATTAATCCGTTCGGCCTTGACCGAGGGTCTTCATAATACATCAAGCACATCACAGTATTGTCTCTACTGTTGTCTTCTCTTGTAATTTTTTTTCTTTCAATATGTCAAAGAACTCTTTGTAGCCTTATCGTGAACACAATATCTTAGTGTCCGGGCATACGTGTGGAGAATATCGGAGTCGAACCGATGACCCCCTGCGTGCAAGGCAGGTGCTCTAGCCAGCTGAGCTAATTCCCCGTCTTATTTATGGTAGTCCCGAGCAGATTTGAACTGCTGACCCCTACATTATCAGTGTAGTGCTCTAACCAACTGAGCTACGGGACTAGCTTATCATTCTATCTCTCTGGACCATCCATTTTCAGGGATGGGCACATTTCTTCAAATGTTTCTGTTTCTTATATAAATCATGTGTATCCGTAACGAGCTTCAATTCCGAATGCTCTAGAAAGGAGGTATTCCAGCCGCACCTTCCGGTACGGCTACCTTGTTACGACTTAGCCCCAATTATCGGTTTTACCCTAACACGCTCCTTGCGGTTACATGCTTTAGGTACCCCCAACTTTCATGGCTTGACGGGCGGTGTGTACAAGGCCCGGGAACGTATTCACCGCGTCATTGCTGATACGCGATTACTAGCGAATCCAACTTCATGAGGTCGAGTTGCAGACCTCAATCCGAACTGTGAACGGCTTTTAGAGATTAGCATCATATTGCTATGTAGCTGCCCGCTGTACCGTCCATTGTAGCACGTGTGTAGCCCCGGACGTAAGGGCCATGATGACTTGACGTCGTCCCCACCTTCCTCACAGCTTACGCTGGCAGTCTGTTTAGAGTCCCCATCATTACATGCTGGCAACTAAACATAGGGGTTGCGCTCGTTGCGGGACTTAACCCAACACCTCACGGCACGAGCTGACGACAGCCATGCAGCACCTAGTTTCGTGTCCCGAAGGACTGATCCGTCTCTGGATCATTCACTAACTTTCAAGCCCGGGTAAGGTTCCTCGCGTATCATCGAATTAAACCACATGCTCCTCCGCTTGTGCGGGCCCCCGTCAATTCCTTTGAGTTTCAATCTTGCGACCGTACTCCCCAGGTGGATAACTTAACGCTTTCGCTTGGACGCTTACTGTGTATCGCAAACATCGAGTTATCATCGTTTAGGGCGTGGACTACCAGGGTATCTAATCCTGTTTGATCCCCACGCTTTCGTGCATCAGCGTCAATACTAACTTAGTGAGCTGCCTTCGCAATCGGAGTTCTAAGACATATCTATGCATTTCACCGCTACTTGTCTTATTCCGCCCACTTCAAATAGATTCAAGTCCTACAGTATCAAAGGCACTGCGACAGTTAAGCTGCCGTCTTTCACCACTGACTTATAGGACCGCCTACGCACCCTTTAAACCCAATAAATCCGGATAACGCTTGGATCCTCCGTATTACCGCGGCTGCTGGCACGGAGTTAGCCGATCCTTATTCTTCAGGTACATTCAGCTTCCTACACGTAGAAAGGTTTATTCCCTGACAAAAGCAGTTTACAACCCATAGGGCAGTCATCCTGCACGCGGCATGGCTGGTTCAGAGTTGCCTCCATTGACCAATATTCCTTACTGCTGCCTCCCGTAGGAGTCTGGTCCGTGTCTCAGTACCAGTGTGGGGGATTCTCCTCTCAGAGCCCCTAGACATCGTAGCCTTGGTGAGCCGTTACCTCTCCAACTAGCTAATGTCACGCGAGCCCATCCATATCCTATAAATATTTGATCAAAAACCGATGCCGGTAAATGATGTTATGCGGTGTTAATCTCTCTTTCGAGAGGCTATCCCCCTGATATGGGTAGGTTGCTCACGCGTTACGCACCCGTGCGCCACTCTCATCAGTTTGTAGCAAGCTACTCCCTGAATCCCGTCCGACTTGCATGTATTAGGCCTGCCGCTAGCGTTCATCCTGAGCCAGGATCAAACTCTCCATTGTAAAATGAAGTGTAAGATCAAGACTATTTATAATAAATAGAATTGTCTTGTATTTTAATTTCTAATTCTAAAATTGAACAGGTTGATTTTTTTAACTTTCGTCGTTTCTCAACACTACTCGTTACGTTACATGATTATATTTTTAAAGAACTTCTGTCGCTTCCGCATCTCGCTTCGGCTTTTATGATGTCGGCATTGCGCCGTTATCGATCTTGTTTCTGTTTCCCTTCGTTTCCGTTGGGACTGCAAAGGTAGAAATCTTTTTGGTTTCTCCAAAATAAATGTGAAAATTTATTTTTTTTGTTTTCCTGCTGTTTCTGCGTTTAACCTGAATTAAACCCTTCTTTTTTCAGTGCCTATCCTTTCGGATCAGCCGTTCCTCCCTTGCGGAGTGGTGCAAAGATAGGGACTTTTTACAATCACTTCCTAATCTTTTCCGGAAATAGTTTGCCGTGGACCGGTAAAAGGCTTATAACCTGACCGATAAATTCACCGATGATCTATTCTCGGGGCTGAGAAACGGACAATCCTGGCTTTGAACTGTAAAAAAGGGTAGCGGGGGGATGGTTCGTCCTGGGTCTTCTTTTATGGATGCAGTATGCTTTTAGGAAATGGTTCCGCAGAAATTATATCTTTTTCAGTACAGCGGCATCATCGACACTATCACTATAGCTGATAAGGTGATTCATGTCTGCTCATGCTGCCCGCAGGGTCGACATCTACTTTATACTATAAAGTATATACTACAAAAGGAGCCAAAAAGGTGGTTGTGTTTTGATATAGCCAAGCTATCCTCCGTTGAAATACTCCGGAATAAGGCATATTATAACCTGCTCGGGAACTGAAAGGGAACTGATTATTACTTAGGCTGGGATTTATATAGAGATTACTTGGATTTTATAGGGGGGGTATAGGGCTTTACCTCTACTAACCCCCTAGTAAGAACAATATTATACTCATATTTCCATAATACCGGGATAATGTAAAAAACATCATTTATTCACATGTCCTTATTCATAAGGAAACATAGAGCTCCTTACTTTGAGAAAATGATTCATGATGATAAGAGTTGCTTTTTTTGCGGAGATAATGATTCCTGACTTTGACGGAGCTTCACGAACAATTTTTCAACTTGTCGACCGCATCGATAAAAAACGGTTTGAATTTTTGTTCATATATGGAACAGGACCAGATCAAGTACAAGATTTCGAGTCCTTGAAAATTCCATCTTTAAGCATTCCGATACAACAGAACTATAGTATGGCGATTCCAGCTCTAGCAGATCAACGCTTAAAAAAGAAACTCCAGGATTTTAATCCCGATATTATTCATATTGCTACACCTTCTCTTTTAGGTTTCTACGGGCAGCGATATGCATTAAAAAATCAAATACCGGTCATCAGCATCTACCATACACACTTTGTCAGCTATATTGACTACTATCTCAAGCATTTTACTTTTTTGGTTGGCCCTACAAAGAAAAGAATTATCCAGACACAGAATAAATTCTATAATAACTGTGATAAAATCTATATTCCAACAAATAGCATCGTTTGCGAACTTACAAAAATGGGTATTAACCCAAGCTTGATGCAGATCTGGAAACGTGGGATTGACAACAGTCTATTTTCTCCAGACAAAAAAGATCACAATTGGCTACAAGAAATAACAGGAAACAGGCATCCGACGATATTATTTGCCAGTAGGCTGGTTTGGGAGAAGAATTTAAAAATCCTGATCGCGATCTACAGCTTATTAAAGCAACAGAACATTCTTTTCAATTTTATAGTCGCTGGAGACGGTTCTGCAATGGACTCTTGTCGACAGCAGATGCCTGAAGCTATCTTTCTAGGCAAATTGAATCATCATGACCTTGCCAAATTGTATGCTTCTTCAACCTTATTTGTCTTTCCTTCACATTCCGAGACTTATGGTAATGTCGTTATCGAAGCCATGGCATCAGCGTTACCTTGCATTATTGCAGATGGCGGAGGTTCTGCAGATTTAATAACCGAAAGTGTAACAGGTTTTAAATGTAAACCGCAGGATGCGGCAGCTTTTGTCAATCGCATTATACACTTACTACAGGATAGTAGATTAAGAAAGGAGATTGGACATGCGGGATTACAATTCAGCAAATCAATAGATTGGAGCTCTTTAGCTAACACCTATTTTGAAGACTTAGAACAAATGAACAGAACCGCTAATGATTCAATCATTAAATTTCAGGTTGGTTAATGCGTAAAAAAATTTTCAAAATTACAATTAGTCTTGTCGTACTCTCTTCATTGCTTGTCTTTATCAGTCACATTGATCTTAAGGCAGTACTAAAAGAAGTTACTAATATAGGGTGGAATCTCCTCTGGATTATAGTCATTACGGGTTTAGCCTATGTATTGGCTACAGCGGGATGGCAAAATTGCTTCATCGAAAAACCGAAACGGACTTCCTTATGGCAGCTATTCTGCATCCGACATATCGGGGAAACAATAGGACTATTCAATCCCACAAGCATAATTGGGGGCGATTATATAAAAACAGTCTTGCTGAAACCGACGGGTACATCTGAACAAGAAATTTTAAATTCAGTTTTAATATCGCGGTTTTTGACCATTATCACGCAATTTTCATTATTTGGAATTTCTGGTTTTTGGTTTTTAATGAGCTCTTTTAATCAAAATATTCCTAAACAGTTGCTAGCGGTACTGTGGATATTAGTGATTACATTTTTTTGTATTCCACTGATTATTTTTATTATTCTCAAGAAATCCAAAGAACTACAAGTGGCTTCTACGCTATCCTGGAAAGCACTCCGAAAACTAAGTATACGTATTCAGACGATCCTAAATGCGGTACTAACTTTTCATCAAAATCAGCCGTGCAAATGTTATCGTGCATATTTTTATTTTTTCTTACACTGGACTGTTGGTGCTTTGGAGCTTTTCCTCATCCTATACTTTTCAGGTATTACGATTCCGATTATCCTGAGTCAATTTATGGACATGGGTATTATTATTATCAAAAGCTTTGGCGCTTTTATTCCTGCTCAAATTGGGGTGGAGGAATTCGGGAATAAAATTTTACTGACCAGTGCTGGTATCTATACGGTTCAAATCTGGTTGATCATCGCTTTAATAAGACGTTCTAGACAAGTTTTTTGGATTGCATTTGGTTTTTTAGCTTATTTCGGAATTAAAAAAGAGGGGATACGATCCTAATATGGAAATTCTTTGCGTAAGTCATAAATTTCCGCCCGCTATTGGAGGGATGGAAAAACAAAGCTTTGAGCTTATTAACGGATTGGCCCCCTATACAACTGTACATAAAATAGTTTATCAGGGGGATGAATCTATTATCAAATTTTTTTACCTTTTAAATAAGCGGATTCTAGCGTTGCTCTTATTACATCCTAATATAAAGGTTATTCATTTTAATGATGGTCTGATTGCGGCTTTGTCTTTAAGACATAATGGTTATGAACAGTTAAAACGGGTGGTTACTGTTCACGGCCTTGATGTGGTTTTTCCTTTAGCCTATTTTCAACAAAAAATTATCCCTCAATTCAACAAATTTGACAAAATAATAGCTGTAAGTACTGCTACAAGGGAGGCTTCCATCAATAGTGGTATTCATCCCAATAAGATTGAAGTGATTCAAAATGGTGTAGACCATAGTCTTGTCTTGGATAACACTGTGGCTATTGAAACTGTCTTAAAGAAATATGGAATTGCTACAAAGGCCGAGCATCTCATCATCGCCATAGGCAGACCTGTGAAACGAAAAGGCATTTCCTGGTTTATTAAACATGTGCTACCTCAACTTCCATCAGATTATAAGCTGATCTTAATAGGTCCTTTTGCGCCAATCGCAACAAGGAAAGAGAAATTGCTTTATGCTCTCCCATCTTCTCTACGGCATCTAACGATGTTGTTCTTAGGATTTCCATCCGATCAAAAAGCTATACGTCATTATTTACGGGATCCTAATTTCAAAGATCGGTTACAGCATATCGGAAAAATTCCTACGACTGATTTGCAATGCTTGTTACGCCACGCGGGATTATTCATTATGCCTAACATCAAAGTTGCAGGCGATATGGAGGGTTTTGGTTTGGTTTGCCTGGAAGCTAGTATCTGTGGGGCAACTGTATTTGCTTCGGATATTGAAGGGATCAGTGATGCGATCATCCATCAGAAGAATGGAGTTCTTCTACCTCCTGAGCAGGAGAATTGTTGGATTTCTGAAATTAAAAATACGCTTGAACATCCTTCGCTTCTCAAGAACAGAAGCGAAGAATTTCAAGCATATTCTTTAGGAAATTACAGCTGGGATAAAATGGTAAGGGCTTATTTTAATTTGTTTCAAAGCCTAATTGCACATTCTTAATGTTTCTTTTAGCTCCTCTCCCCTTCCTATTGTAGAAGAAAGCTGAGATATATGGTTTCAGATTTCCCTTCATGTTTTTATTTCAAAGTAAACCATCGGTCAATACCTCAAGTCCTCGAGCAAATTAAAAGGCACTAATTCCTGTAATATCGTTACCTGTTATCAACAGGTGAATATCATGTGTTCCTTCGTAGGTTATCACAGATTCTAAGTTCATCATGTGACGCATCATCGGAAAATCTCCCACAATTCCCATAGCCCCTAATATCTGTCTTGATTCTCTAGCGATTTCTAATGCCATGTGTACATTATTACGTTTTGCCATTGAAATCTGTGCTGGGGTTGCTTTTCCTTCATTTTTCAGTACGCCTAAGCGCCACGACAATAATTGAGCTTTTGTAATCTCTGTGAGGAATTCTGCTAATTTCTTTTGTTGTAATTGATAGGATGCGATCGGTTTCCCGAACTGTTCTCGTTCTAACGCATATTTTACTGCCGTTTGGTAACAGTCTATTGCAGCTCCGATTGCTCCCCAAGATATGCCATACCGCGCGGAGTTCAAGCATGAAAAAGGTCCACGGAGCGAATTTACTTCTGGAAGAATATTTTCTGCGGGAATTGCTACGTTTTGAAAGATCAGCTCTCCGGTTTTGGAAGCTCGTAGTGACCATTTGTTTAGTGTTTCAGGAGTGGAGAAGCCATCCATACCTCGTTCTACTATGCACCCTCTTATTTTATCTTGTTCATCCCGTGCCCACACTATTGCTATATCACATATCGGGGCATTGGTAATCCACATCTTTGCTCCATTAAGAATATATTGGCCGTCTTTTTTTAACAAACGGGTTTCCATGGCTGCTGGGTCTGAACCATGGTTCGGTTCTGTTAAACCGAAACTACCGATATATTCTCCTGAGGCCAGCTTGGGAAGGTATTGTTTTTTTTGTTCTTCACTTCCAAATGTAAAAATGGGATACATGACTAATGATGACTGTACGGAAGCTGCTGACCGGATGGCGGAGTCTCCTGCTTCTAGCTCTTGCATAATAATACCATAAGCGATATGATCTAATCCTGCACCACCATATTCTACTGGTATATAAGGCCCCAAAGCTCCAAGAGCTCCTAATTTTAACATCAGATTGGGAATATCCTCATGATGTTGAGCGGCATGGTCTATAACTGGCTTTATTTCCGTAGTGACAAAATCACGAATGGATTGTCGGATGAGCTTATTTTCATCAGACAATAGCGCATCTATATTAAAATAATCACATGTTGAATTCATATCTGTCATAATTTAATATCTAAATATAGCCAATATTTAGAATATAATTCATTATATTTAAAATATAAACGAATAATATAAACCATTATGATAAAACAAGAATTAAAAGAATTGGGCATTCTAGCGACCAATCTGGGTTCTTCTACGGGACAAAATTGGTTTGCAACTGGTGCGGATATTACTTCCAGTTCACCCGTTGATGGTCAGGTAATTGCTACAGTGACTTGCTCTTCCCATAATGATTATAAAGATATCTGCGCTCAGGCGAAAAAAGCATATGCGATCTGGCGACTTGTTCCTGCTCCGCAAAGAGGTGAAGTGATTCGGTTATTCGGGAATAAATTAAGGTCATTAAAACCTACGCTCGGAAAGCTTGTTTCTTATGAAATGGGAAAATCACTACAGGAAGGCATGGGCGAGGTGCAAGAAATGATTGATATCTGTGATTTTGCAGTTGGTTTATCCCGTCAGCTTTATGGTTCAACGATTCATTCGGAACGTCCATCCCATCGTATGTACGATCAATATCATCCTTTAGGTGTTGTTGGTGTTATTTCTGCATTCAACTTTCCTGTGGCTGTTTGGGCATGGAATACAGCACTAGCATTGGTATGTGGAGATGTTGTGATCTGGAAACCGAGTGAAAAAACTCCTTTATGTGCCATAGCTTGTCAACAGATTTTGGCGGGGATATTAAAACAGAAAGAATTACCAGAAGGCATCTCTAATTTGATAATTGGAGATAAGACTGTGGGTGAATGGTTAGTACATGATACTAATATTCCTTTAATATCTGCTACAGGTTCAACTGCAATGGGAAAAACAGTAGCACAACATGTTGCTGCTCGCCTTGGCAGGTCTATTTTAGAACTTGGCGGAAATAATGCGATCATTATTACACCGGATGCGGACTTGAAGATGACGACGATTGGTGCTGTATTCGGCGCTGTAGGTACGGCCGGTCAGCGCTGTACTTCAACGCGTAGATTAATCATTCATGAAAGTGTATATGAACAAGTCAAAGCATCATTGATAAAAGCATATGCTCAACTACAGATCGGAGATCCTCTACTTCCAGAAAATCATGTAGGTCCACTGATCGATCAAAAGGCAGTCGCACATTATTTAGATGCCCTATCTGAAATTGAGAAACAAGGGGGTAAGCTGATTGTCACCGGTGGTTTACTCACTGGAAAGGGATTTGAAAGTGGTTGTTACGTAAAACCTGCGATTGCTGAAGTGGAAAACCATTATGATATAGTTCAACAGGAGACTTTTGCTCCAATTCTTTATTTAATAAAATATCAAGGTGATGTGATGGAAGCAATCGCTATCCAAAATGATGTGAAACAAGGGCTGTCTTCGGCTATTATGACTAATAATCTGCGCGAGGCGGAATTATTCCTCAGTGCACAAGGATCAGATTGTGGAATTGCTAATATCAACATCGGAACATCGGGGGCAGAGATCGGTGGTGCTTTTGGAGGTGAAAAAGAAACTGGTGGTGGACGCGAATCTGGTTCGGATGCCTGGAAAGCCTACATGCGGAGACAAACCAATACCATTAATTACAGCACCGAACTTCCTTTGGCACAAGGAATAACCTTTAACCTTTAAATGACAACGACATGAGTACAGTTCACGAAATATTATCTAAACATTTGCTCGCAGATGGTTTTCCAATTGTGATGGATATAGAAAAATCACATGGCTCTTATCTAGTCGATCAAAATGGAGATGCTTATCTGGATTTATTCAGCATGTTTGCATCTGTTGCTATTGGTTATAACCATCCCTATCTCCTAAAGCATCAAGATTTTTTAGGTAAAATGGCGATTAACAAACCTGCTTTATCGGATATTTACCCCAAAGAATTTGCTGATTTTATGCAAGTATTCGAACGCGTAGCGCTACCAAAGGAACTGCAGTATTGTTTTTTTATTGCAGGAGGAACTTTAGCCGTGGAAAACACTTTAAAAGCTGCTTTTGACTGGAAGACACGTTTAAATTTTGCTTCAGGAATTGAAAAGGAAGCTTCTCAGGTCATTCATTTCAAAGAGGCATTTCATGGGAGATCTGGTTATACACTTTCGTTGACCAATACGAAGGATCCTAGAAAACACATGTATTTCCCTAAATTTAACTGGCCGCGTATCAGCAATCCAAAACTAACATTCCCGATCACGGAAATTGTTTTAAACGCAGTTATTGAAAAAGAAAAAACAGCCATTCGAGAAATCAGAAATGCACTTGACAATCATCCGAATGATATCGCCTGTATTATTATAGAACCAATTCAGGCAGAAGGGGGAGACAATCACTTCAGAAAAGAATTTCTACAGGCTCTGCGCGATATCTGTGATGAGCATGATATTTTATTGATTTTTGATGAGGTACAAACTGGAATTGGCTTAACAGGATCGATGTGGGCCTATCAAACGATTGGAGTTGTTCCCGATTTAATCGCATTTGGAAAGAAGACTCAGGTCTGTGGTTTGCTTGCCAACAAAGAAAAGTTTGACCGCGTAGAAAAACACGTTTTTAAAGAATCATCCCGTATCAATTCGACTTTTGGAGGTGATTTTACAGATATGATGCGCTTTAAACTTATTTTAGAAGTGATAGAGCAGGAAAAATTAATTGAACAGATCCCTAAGAAGGGTGAACATTTTATTCAAAAACTGGAAGCTTTAGCAAGTAAGCATGGACAAATAAGCAATATAAGAGGAAAAGGATTGTTTATCGCTTTTGATTTTCCCAATGAGCAGGAAAGAGACAAGTTTATTAAGAACGCTTTTGCACAGAGACTGATTTTACTGGGCTGTGGAGAAAGGACGATTCGTTTTAGACCGCATCTGAATATTCAGATGAACGAAATCAATGAAGCATTTACGATCATGGAAGGGATCTTATAGCATCTTATTTGTAAAGATTCCCTATTTCAAATGAATCTCGTTACATTTGCCTTTATTATCAAGATAAAATATGGATGCAAGTAAATTAGCGTTGGTTCAATTGGTGACTATTATCCATTTTGTATTAATGGCCATCGCATTATTCAGATTATTTAGGCTCAAAGATGTAACCGGGGGCTTTGTTATACTATCAATATTGGGCATGTGCGTTCCTATACTAGGTCCCTTTGGGCTTATCTTGATTGTAAACAAGAAGAAAAAAGAGATCGATCTAGCAGATACTAAGAAAAGAAGCTCTCCTGTACAAAAAAAGAAAAAAGCCCGTAAATAATATTTAAGGGCTTTTTTTATTTATCCAAGTGGTAGCTCAATTGCTTCACGTGGAACGAAATTTCCGCTATCATCCGTTATGAAACTCATCGGGCTATCCGGATCCTTAATAATCTCAAATAAAATGAAACCCCAAGATTTCCAGAAATTTTCCAATACCTGACCGTAAACCTTTACCTGCCAGTGATCAAAAATGGGCTTCATGGACATATCTGCCAAAGGCATCGGTTCGACATATATCATTTTTGGGGTATTGAGATAGGTATATTCTGGAAGACGGTTGAAGAGGTATACAGAATAAAAATAACGTGCTGCTATTTCTTCAAATTGAACTGGGTGCAGTGTTTTTCCTTCTACCATTTTTAAAACATCTTCATGGTAGATATTATTCGTTGCATTATCTTGTAAACAGGCAACAATTCCAAAGTCATTCATTCTCAAAGAAAAAATCAGGGTATTGATTTCATCGCGATAATTAAACGTTTCCGCAGGATTATCTACTTTACTGATAAAAATTGAAAATGGATTGGTTCCTTCAAATTCCATTGGTTGCAGTAAGGACTGCAACATCGCATGCAAGTTTTTGAACTTCTGAACGAGTACCTGAGAGAAATTCATCTCTTCGCCTGTTAAGGTCTGTTGGCGAATACCGGTCTGAATTTCATTAAATACAACACCATACAGTATTTTAGACATCCACTGAAATAGTGTGATCTGCGGTAATTCGCTTACAGCATCAAAACCTAGTGCAAATGCACGTTCTACCTCAGATTCCATTTTTTCAATTACCAATGCGGCCTCTACGGAACAAGGAAGTTTTAGACTTTTATAAGTGACGAGAGACTCGTCTAACATCTTAAAAGGTTTTTCTTCTAAATCAAAGGCACGCATCATCCATACTGGAAAAACCTGAATTTGTTCGTCCACAGATGAAAGCTCCTTCCCTGTCAAGAAACAGGTTTGGTTATCAAACTTAAATGTTTTAAATGGATTGTATAGTGATGTTGACATATAGGGCACAAAGGTACACGTTTTATAAAAAGTAAAGTCATCACAAAATAAACTTTGGATTCAATTTATATTATTTTATTTTCAATAATTACTGAAAGTACAAAAACTATTATTACATTTGAATAGAGAAAGAAATAATCCTGGACAAAAATGAAATTAGAAGAAGCAAAACAACAATTTATAGATACTTGGGGGGCATTAGGTACAGAATGGGGAATTAATAAATCTGTTGCTCAAGTACATGCCCTACTGCTCGCATCTAGTAATCCACTTTCAACTGATGAAATAATGGAAAAACTAGTCATCTCCCGAGGAAATGCGAACATGAGTATTCGACAGCTAGTTGATTACGGTGTTGTTTATAAAAAGCATATTGCAGGAGATCGAAAAGAATACTTTATTGCTGAAAAGGAAGTACTAAAATGGGCAATGAAAATTGCAATCATGCGCAAACAAAAAGAATTAGATCCTGTCATGGACATTCTGAAACAAATTAGTGCATCCACTGAAAAAGAAACTTCAGATGATGGAAAAGAATTCCACAAGACAGTGAAAGATATACAAGTACTAACTGACCAATTAGAAACGATTGCAAATAAGTTATTTAATACCAACAGAGGTGATTTATTAATTAAATTATTAAAATTAATGATGTAGCGACATGAATTATAATATAATAGCCTATGGCATATATGGTTTATTGACCATTTACATTATTCTTTTTGTGGGAAAACTTTTTCATAAAAATGGTAGAATCTTCATCATATTTCTTTCCGGAAATAAAGAAAAAACAGCTGATACTACAAATGATATATTATTGATAGGTTATTATTTATTCAACATCGGTTATGCCATTTTACAATTTAGTTACTGGAACCAGTTAACAAGTTTTAATGAATTATTAACAAGTATAGCAATGAAAATGGGCATCTTAATCTTACTACTTGCCGGAATGCATTACATCAATATCCTTGTCATCTATATTTTATCAAAAAATAACACAAATTCTTTAACCATCAAACAATAAAGTCATGGAAAATTTAACAGTTCTCGGTTATCTTATTTACTTACCTATTGCTATAGGATTGACGTATTATGTTGCATATACGCTATTTAAAAACAGTATCGTGTATATGAATGATATTTTTGAGGGTAGACCTGAAGTTGCCAAGGCGACTAATAATCTTTTTCGCATCGGTTTTTACCTGATGAACTTAGGATTTGCACTTTACATTTTAGAAATCACCATGTTTAAACCATCTACGCAAGAATTAATTGAAAGACTAAGCTATAAAATTGGTGGTTTTAGTATTTATTTGGGAATTATGCTTTTTGTGAACATGTTCTTATTCTTTAGAGGAAAACGTATTGCAAAACAAAGTAAAAGCACATTACCTAGTAACTTGCAAGAATCTTAAAAAAATAAAAAAGGGCATCTCTTGTGGAGATACCCTTTTTTATTGAGATAAACGATTTACGCTACTCCTACCTTAAAATTTTCAAAAGTCAAAACAGCATCTACTGTATTTCCCTCTTTTGTCTTCACGCCTTTTAAAGTTGATGTCTTTCCTTTTTCAAGCAGGTTTTTCATCTCTTTTTCTTCCAGCATAATGCCATTCAAGGTGCGCCATATTTTGAAATCACACCCTCTTGCATAATGGTCACATTGTGCGACTTTATCAAATAACTGAATTTGCCCTGCTGCACATTTTGGACATTTTATCTTTCCTTTCTGCAACGGTTTGATTTCTTCATGGGCAATAGAAATTCTTAATTGCAACAGTTCTTTTGTAATGCGTTCGGTGTAGTCTTTGATATGCTTCATAAAGACCTCATACGAAACTTTATTGGCCCGCATTTCTTCCAGTTTCTGTTCCCATTTACCCGTTAGCGTTACTTTGGCTATGGAGCGGTCTTTGACCAGGTTATAGACGGTCAACCCTTTATCTGTGGGAATGAGTTTCTTTTTATCGCGCTTAATATAATCTCTTTGAAACAAGGTTTCAATAGTTGCTGCCCGCGTAGCTGGAGTTCCCAACCCACAGTCTTTCATAGCCTGACGCATTTCATCGTCATCGATTTCTTTTCCCGAAGTTTCCATTGCTTTTAACAATGATGCTTCAGTGTGTATCGGCTTTGCCTTGGTAAATCTTTCGGATAGTTCTAACGATAAGATTTCCAATAACTCTTCTGCTGTCAATTTAGGTAATTGGGCATTTTCATTATCTTGATCTTCGGTATTTTTATCTTCATCAGGTAGTTCAACTTGATCTGCTGATAGGCGCCACCCATACTGCTTGATAACTGTTCCTTTTGCAATTAATTCGACACCTCCTGCATTGATCACAACCGTGGTAATATCTTTTAAACAGACATCGGAAAAACTTTCTACCATACGTTTAGCAATCATATTGTAGATATTGCGCTGTTCCTGAAGCAAAGCTCCTGGCTTTTCATCTGTCACTAACAGTGCGTGGTGATCAGTTACCTTCTTCTCGTCTACAGATCTTTTATTGAGTTTTGCTCCGATTAGATTACGTGAAATCGTCGCTATACCTTCTTCTGCTGTATCTGCTAAATGTTGAAATAATGCTTCAATCTGTTCGAATACATCTTCTCCAATATAACGAGAACCTGTACGGGGATAGGTGATGACTTTTTTCTCATAAAGTGTCTGTGCTATATTTAAGGTCTGATCGGCAGAATATCCGTATTTCTTATTGGCATCCTGCTGCAGGGAAGTTAAATCAAATAATAAAGGCGGTTGTTCTTTCGTTTCTTTTGCTTCAACTTTAGTTACTGTGGCCTCCGAGCCAATGGTAATCTTAGCAATAGCTTCTTCTGCAACATCCTTTTTATCTATTTTTTCGGAAGTAGCTTTGAATTTGATATTCTCTTTTTCAAAACCGGCCTGAATTTTATAGAAAGTCTGGGGTTTGAAATCTTTGTTTTCTAAATATCGAGAACAAATCATGGCCAATGTAGGAGTCTGTACGCGACCAAGTGATAATAAACCTCTATTACCTGCGGCCAAGGTGATAGCCTGTGTTGCATTGATTCCAATAAGCCAATCGGATTCAGAACGGGAACGTGCTGACATATATAAACTGTCGTATTCTGTTCCTTCTTTGAGATTTGCAAATCCTTCTTTAATTGCTTTGTCCGTTTGCGAGGATATCCACAAGCGTTTAAAAGGAACTTTTGCTCCAAGGTAGTAGTAAATGTTTCGAAAGATCAATTCTCCTTCTCGCCCAGCATCGGTTGCGACGATTACTTCTTCTGCTTTATCTAGCAAATACTTAATCGTATTCAATTGCTTTAGTGCACCAGCATCATCAATTTGCTTGCCATCACGCTTTAACTTTTTTGATTCCAGTTTAAATTCTGTGGGAATAATGGGCAAATTTGCGATTGACCAATTATGAAATCCGTAAGCTTGTGGTGTACACAGTTGAACCAAATGCCCAAAAGCATAGGTGAAAGCATATCCATTTCCTGAAATGTAACCATCATTGGTTTCTTTTGCACCCATAACTCGGGCCAAATCTCGTGCAACGGATGGTTTTTCGGCAATAACGACTTTCATATTTTTTATTTAGATAAAATACACGATCGCGAAAAGGTGTCTTTTCACAATCCCGAAATTTTTAATATTGTATATTCTTAAGCTTAATCTATTGAAGGAATAATCATACCTGTTATCTTGCGATATAGATCGATGGCATAGACATCTGTCATTCCTGAAACAAAATCCAAAACGGATCTAATTTTAGAATAAGAATCTTCTTGGTCTGTATAAAATTGATGTGGAATTAATGCTACTAATTTTTCATCGTAACTATTTTTATTCTTTTTTAGATAAGCTGGAACAAACTCGGCCAAGAGCGCGTTCATCACTTTATAGCCCGCTACCTCAATCTGCACAACCGTAGGCGCGTTATAAATCTTCGCTACTGATATTTTATTAATTCTTTTGAGATGTGCTACGATATCAGCGTCTAGAGCATCCATCAGTGCAGATGGAAAAGTACCTTTTAAAAATTGTTCCTGCTCATTATAAAATACATCAACACATGCTTTTGTCAACGTATTGATTGCTTTTGCTCGTAACAGTGCTACTCGGCTGGCGGTATCGTAAAGAGAATCCAAACGGGCTCTTAGATCTTCTCCTCCACATAGTGGTAATAGTAAATCTTCAACTTCGGGATAAGATAAAATTTTTAAATGATGTGCGTCTTCTAAATCGATAATATTATAGCAAATATCATCTGCGGCCTCTACGAGATAGACTAATGGATGCCGTAAATACCCCTTAGGATTCGTTGGGTCTTCCAACAATCCTAACTCTGCAGCTATCGTTTCAAAGGTTTCTCTTTCCGATGCAAAGTATCCATATTTTTTACGGTGGTGATTTTTCTTGATATGACCATCAATCGCGGCACAAGGATATTTAACAATTGACGCTAAAGATGTATAGGTTAAAGCAAATCCTTTATCATCTTTTCCGTTGAAAGGATGTGTCAGTATTCGCAATGCATTGGCATTACCTTCGAAATGTGTCAGATCTGCCCATTCTTCCTTCGTTACCTGTTCTTGATATTTACGACCATCACCCTCTGTAAAATAAGTCGAAATGGCAGCTTCACCGGAATGTCCAAATGCCGGATTTCCCAGATCATGAGAGAGACATGCGGCAGATACCATATTGCCGACTTCTTGTAAATAGGGATATAATTCATCAATCTCTGAATCTGCATCTTTCATCTTTGTGTAAAACAAACGTCCCAATGATCTTCCGACGCTAGCTACTTCTAGACTATGGGTAAGTCTATTGTGAACAAATACCGCTCCTGGCAACGGGAATACCTGCGTTTTATTCTGCAATCTTCTAAATGGAGAAGAAAAAATCAATCTATCGTAATCACGTTGAAATTCTGAACGTGCTATTAAATGACTATCACTGACACGATGTTCATACCCCCAGCGTTTAGCGGATAGTAATTGTTTCCAATTCATACTTGTATTTACAGACATATTGCAAATATACATTTTTTGATTTTCTAAGTGCGGTGGCTTTTTCGAAATTGATTTTTTATAAATAGCAAGAATCGTTTTTTAAAAAGTTTATAATCTTTATCTTTAACAAGGAATCAAAACAACCATCATCATGAGTAACTATCATTTGCCGTCTATCCATAATTTTACCAGCACTGTTAACGAGAAGAACACGCACCTTATTATTTTAAAAAATACGCGCGGGATGCAGGTTGCCCTTAGTGATTATGGTGCTCGAATAGTCAGTATCCTTGTCCCTGACAACAAAGGGAAACTTACTGATGTTGCTTTGGGTTTTAGCAATATTGGTCTTTACTATCGCGCTGATGAACAATATCACGGTGTCACAGCAGGAAGATTTGCAAATCGTATCGCAAATGGAAGGTTTGAATTAAATGGTAAAGAGTATCAGCTTCCTATAAATAATGGCATCAATTGTTTACACGGTGGACCTGAGGGTTTTCATAAAAAAATATGGGATCGTCGTGTCAGTTATGAATCACAGGCTGAATTTTACCTCGTTTCCAAAGATGGCGAAGAAGGGTTTCCTGGGAATTTGAATGTTTCGGTTACATATACGTTAACAAATGACAATGAAATCATTATCAAATACAGAGCAGACAGCGATGAGGATACCGTGATCAATTTGACCAATCATACTTATTTCAATCTAAATGGAGAGGGATCTGGAGATATTCTAAGTCATCAGTTAAAAATAAACTCCGATGCTTACCTTGCTGTCGATGAGAACCAAATTCCGATTGCAACAGTTCCGGTAGAAGGAACGCCTTTCAACTTTAAAGAATTTAAATCCATTGCGCAGGATATTACTGCTAATGACGAACAGCTGATTGCTGCCAAAGGATATGATCATTGTTTTGTCAACAACAGCCCTATTTCTACAGCTTGCGCTACGGCATACGCTCCGAAATCGGGTATACGCTTAGATGTTTTTACTACTGAACCAGGGGTACAATTGTATACAGGCAACTGGATGACGGGAAATGACACCGGTAAATCTGGAAATGTTTATCTGCCCTATGCAGGTTTCTGTTTAGAAACACAACATTTTCCGGATAGTCCCAATCAACCGGACTTTCCTTCCACAGTTTTAAAAGCGGGAGAAGAATTTATATCGGAAACTCATTTTAAATTCTCTCTTGAAAAATAGCATGAATTGGTTAGAAAGTTAGATTACTTTTTACACTAACTTTCTAACCGACTAATTGGTTACTATTTCACCAACTGGCTCAAAGCATTTTCCACTTTGTCAAATCCAAATGCGGTGATTACTTCTTTAAACATACGTTGTATCTGATCATTACCTAAATTACCGATACTTCCTTCATGGGTATGGTTCACTTCTTTTGATGGCTGGAATTCTCCTGCATCAATCGCAATACCAATATTTTTATAGGCTTCACGGAAAGGAACACCTTTTAGAACTTCATTATTGACAACTTCAACTGAGAATAGATAATCGTATTTTGGATCATCTAAAACATCTTTTTTCACTGAAATATGTTCTAGCATAAACGTTGCAATTTCTAAACAATCATTCAATGACTTAAATGCAGGGAAAAGGTTTTCTTTTAGCAATTGTAAATCACGGTGATATCCAGAAGGAAGATTAGTTGTCATCAATGCGATCTCATTGGGTAATGCTTGAATTTTGTTGCAACGTGAACGGATCAATTCAAAAACATCAGGGTTCTTCTTATGTGGCATAATACTAGAGCCTGTTGTTAAATGTGCAGGGAATGAAATGAAACCAAAATTTTGATTGATGTATAGGGTGACATCCATGGCAAATTTTGCTAAAGTAGCCGCGATGGAACTCATCGCCTGTGCTAAGATACGTTCTGTCTTACCTCTGCCCATTTGTGCATAGACTACATTATAATTTAAATCATCAAATCCCAATAGATTTGTTGTCATTGTCCGATTTAAAGGAAAAGAAGATCCGTAGCCAGCAGCAGATCCTAAAGGATTTTTATTACATACTTTCCATGCTGCTTTCATCAATTCCAAATCATCGACTAAACTTTCTGCATATGCTCCGAACCACAATCCAAATGAGGATGGCATAGCGATCTGCAAATGTGTATAACCTGGAATCAGGATATCTTTATATTGTTCACTTAATTTAATCAATTGCTGAAAGAAAATCTCTGTATTACCGACCATGTTTTGGATTTCGGTTCTGAAATACAGTTTCAAATCTACGAGTACCTGATCATTTCTTGAGCGTCCGGAATGAATTTTCTTTCCTGCTTCTCCGATCCGCTGTGTTAATAACATCTCTACTTGTGAGTGTACGTCTTCAACAGAATCCTCTATTTCAAATTCTCCGGCACTAATTTCTTGATAAATATTTTTCAGTTCCTGCTGTACAATAGCAAGGTCTTCATCGGTCATCAAGTTGATACTATTCAGCATACGAGTATGGGCCAAAGATCCCAAAACATCAGCGGCTGCTAACTGCAAATCCATCACTCGATCATTACCTACAGTAAAAGATTCGACAAATGAATCAACATCTATATTTTTTTGCCAGATTTTCATTTTTTTAGTACGCTATTTATATACTTGACAAAAATACCATTTGAAAACAAATAAAACAATTGAAGTTCAGGTCATACTATGGATCGATGTGACAATTGATCGAATTCGATCGATTGTTTTACAGTAATGTGGGTATGATTTTATATTAATTAAAAATATTTTTATGTTAAATGTTTGTTAAAACTCAGCAAACAGCGATAGTGAGTGAGCGATTACTTTGTTTTTAATTCACCCATTGTGACAACAATTTAATTTTTATATGTTTGTATCATAAGGGAGAGTGAAATATAAAAATATACGTTTTAAAGTTAGCAAACACTTACTTTTAAAACCGTAAAAAAACCAAACTATGATAGACCATAACGTCTCTAAACTTTAAGAAATTGAACCCTAACTAATTATAAACCAAAATTATACAGGCATATCCCTCCAAGATATGCCTTTATTCTTTTTTATATTTATCTTTGTACCTATAATAGGGTGAATTTTCACGAAACAAAAACTAAAACGATGGGAACAGAAAGCAAAAGACAACAACGTTTTGCAGGTGTATTACAGCAAGACTTAGCTGAATTACTGCAACGCGAAGGTAATAGTTGGGCTCCTGGGGCATTTATTACGGTTACGCGTGTACGTGTAACACCGGACTTAGCTATAGCAAGAGTTTATTTAAGTTTTTTAAATACCAAAACAGCTCCTGAGGATTTAAAAGCAATCCGCACTAAAACAACAGAAATTCGCTACAAATTAGGCTCTAAAATTAAAAATCAAGTTCGGATTGTTCCACAACTGGATTTCTTCTTGGATGACACCAATGAATATGTAGAGCATATGGATAAAATATTTGAAGAAATTAGTAAAGAAACGAGACAACCAGATTAAACAATCTGGTTTTTTTGTCTATTTTTAAAAATGGTTTTCAACTTAGATCCTGATAGTATTAGCTTTCCACATCCTGAACTTGCCGATGAGGATGGTTTACTGGCAGTTGGTGGTGATTTGAGCACGGATAGACTGATCTTAGCCTACGAGAATGGTATATTTCCTTGGTTTAGCGAAGATTCTCCTATACTTTGGTATGCTCCACATGAACGGTTTGTCATCTTTCCAGAGCATTTAAAAATCAGCAAAAGTATGCTTCAAATCTTAAAAACTGATAAATTTTCGATTACTGTCGACAAGGCTTTCACCGAAGTCATCCACAGCTGTGCTAAGATTGAACGTAAAGATCAAGACGGAACCTGGATTACTTCTGATATGATCGATGCTTATCAGGAACTACATCGGATCAATTATGCGCATTCCATAGAAGTGTGGGAGAATGAAAAATTAGTAGGTGGTTTATATGGTGTTTATATCAATCAGGTGTTTTGTGGTGAAAGTATGTTTTCCACCGTATCTAATGCTTCAAAAGCTGCTCTCATATATTTAACTACTCATTTCAACTTGAAATTTGTAGATTGTCAATTCCATACGCCACATTTGGCTTCTATGGGCGGTACAAGTATTTCGCAACAAGAATATCTGTCTATATTAAAAGAACAAAATGCAAACACCTTATAAATCTTACTTTGATATCCCTGAGGACGTTTCTTATTTAACTACACCAGGTTCCGGCTTAATTCCCATCTCATCTAAGGAATGGCGTCTGAAAAGAGATGCTGATTTTTTTTCAACAGCAACAGATCTGCGTGAAAAACAGGGTGAATTTAATCTCGCGGTAAAAAAGAGTATCGGAAAGTTCTTCACAACTGCTATTCACAATGTTTATAACACCGCTAATTTTTCAACAGGATTCAATGCTTTGTTGGACCGCTTGCCAAAGGATTCAAAAATTTTATTGTTTGAAGGAGACTATCCTTCTGTTAATTTTCCTGTTATTTCTAGGGGTTTTGAACATGTGACAACCCCTGTTGATGAAAAGTTGGAAGAGCATATCATGCATGCTATTAAAAAACACGAACCGACTGTTTTTATATTTAGTATCGTGCAATACATTTCTGGTATCAAAATCAATCTTGAATTTATTAAACAATTGAAAGAGAAATTTCCGGAATTGCTTATAATTGGTGATGGTACTCAGTTTTTGGGAACTGAAGTTTTTGACTTCTCCCAGTCGGGATTTGATGTTGTTGGTGCCAGCGGTTATAAATGGCTTTTAGGTGGTTATGGCAACGGTTTCCTTCTTGTTAGTGATTATGGAAAACAGATCTTGTTTCCAAACTTGGACACACAAAACGTCGAAATTGACAAAATGTGGGCAGGAAAAGGTATCGATCAGCTTTATTTTGAGCCCGGACATCTAGATACTTTATCTCACGGAACATTACAAAAGGGTCTGGAGTTTTTGTCCGAACTCGGATTGGAACACACCGCTGCTTATACGCAACAATTAGTAAAGCTTGCCAAACAGGAATTGGGTAAACGGAAAATATTAACCGAAGTGGCTATTAACAGAGCTGAAACAAGTACAATCTTTAATTTGCAGATTGATCAAGGGCACTTTAATATATTAATGGAAAACAATATCAAATGCTTTCCACGTGGTAATGGTATAAGAATCGGATTTCATCTTTATAATGATGAAACAGATTTAGAAAAATTATTAAGAATTATTGATACTAAAATTTTAAAATAACATGGGTTTCAAAATAGGCGATTTAGTACGGTTTGTAGATGAACCAATCGAGGGACATATCACCTCCTTTCAATCCAATGACCTCATCGGTGTAACAGATGATACTGGATTTGAAATACCTGTACAGGCAAGTAAATTGACTTTAGTGCATGGAAATATGCGCCGTGATGATGACGAGCTTAATGAGGAAGCTGAAGAAATACCTTCAAAATTTATTGAGAAGGGTATCTTACTGGCAATTTCTGGTGATCATAAAGATGGATTAGCGAAATTGCATCTCGTGAATCAAACTTCTTATGAATTATTGGTTAGCATTGCGGATACCAATGTCAATAAGGCTAAAGGCATATTTGCTGAAAAAATCAGTAAACATGATTCTGTTCAATTCTACTCTGGAAATTTTGCTACTGTGGGTAAATGGCCAACATTCCGTTTTCAGATTATCAGACATGCCAACAGTTTACAAGCGATCCAAAATCCAATTGTAAAAGAACAGCGTGTACGTCCTGTCGATTTAACGAATCCAAAGGAGATCAACGATATCCTTGGCGAAAAAGTATGGATATATGAACTGGATAAAGAAGAAGAGGATTTAGGCTTAGATAAACTGAAGTCTCATTTTATTTCACATCGTCCGAATAAAAAATAAGCTTGGAAAATTTCCAAGCTTATTTTTTATTCTTCAATCTGTTTAACTTTTTTCACACTCAGTAATAAAAGTGTAATACCGACTAAATAGACAATCCACCCCCAACGCATATGTATTGATTTGGATAATAGCCGATCTGCAAATCCCCATCCGAAATAATTATTGATCTTAAAAAATACGGCAGAAATACTGATCAGGTACCAAACTGCTGCTACCCGGGTCATCAAGCGATATCCTGTTAATTGCCTTACAAAGAAAAGTAGGGCTGTTATTCCTATAATCATATAGGTAATAAAAAACAATGCAGCATCTGTTTGATAGAGGTTCCAATTTCCCTTAATCGGCACCTTTAACATCGGCAACATCCCTGCTAAGAGGCAGAGAATCAAACCTGATAAGGCTAAGCTTTTTCTGATGATAATCATAATATCCAAATTAATATGGCGCAAAAATAATCATCTGCCTGATGAGTTTTGATATTTATTTTTATTAAAAAATAAATCCTTATAAACCCGTTTACTTCATATACTTGGTGTAATTTTATACATCCTATACATTTCCTATTACCGAAGATAATTCTTACTGCTATAAAGAGATTATTTCATCTCTATTTAAAGACAAATTTGGTTAATCCATATGATCAACTATGCTAAATCATTGGAATCTTTAAACAGGTTGTAGGAAGTAGTCTAATCATGGTTATAGCGTGTAATATATGTGACCGTGCTCATATATTTGTATATTGAATATGATATTGGTCACATAAGTTACACCACTCACACTCAAGTATTTAAAAATCACCAATTTAACATTAATTTAACACTATTTGTAATCATTCTAAATTCATCTGTTTGACAGATTTTTGACATATAGCAAAAGCTTTTAAACTACATTTGCAGAGTTAAAATTAATCGAGGGTATTGCTTTGAAGAATCTTAAGGTATTAGCATTCACACATAAACACGTAGAACTTAAAGATTTAGGTAATCTAGTTATTTGTAATGAGGAGTTAGAAAGTAGACTAATGAATCTAAAACATAACATGGATATTCCTGAAGTATTCTATATTGGAACTTGTAACCGTGTTGAATTTGTGTTTTATGGTGCTCATGACTTAACAAATGAATTCATTGCACAATTTATGGAGAAACTCAATTTCTGTGTCCCTCAGGAAAGATTGCAATGTTATTTAGGTCAGGTGAACAAATATGAGGGTATGGATGCGTTAAATCATCTTCTTCGTATGTCATGTTCTCTTGAAAGTTTAGTTGTTGGTGAGAAGGAGATCTTAGCACAGGTCCGTCGGGCATACGAAAGATGTCGAGAGGCTGGATTTACCGGTGACTTCCTACGCATGCTAATGGACCGTCTGGTAAAAACGGCAAAAGAGGTCTACACCCACACTAAAATATCCAGAAACCCAATTTCTGTTGTTTCTTTAGCATACCGCAAATTAAAAGAAATTAAATCTGTTGATAACCCAAGAATTCTGATTATCGGATCTGGGGAAACCAATCAAAATTTAGCAAAGTATTTTCAGAAAAAACAATCCAGCAATTTTGTAATTTTTAACCGTACAGTTGAAAATGCGCAGAAATTAGCTACTGAACTTAATGCTGAAGCCTATCCTTTATCGGAATTGATCAACTATAAAGGTGGATTTGATATTCTCATTACCTGTACAGGTGCTACAACGGCCATCATTGATAATACACTATATCAATCTTTATTAAATGGAGAAATGGATAAGAAAATCATTATTGATCTTGCCATTCCAAATGATATTGATGCTGAAGTTTTAGCCAACAATGCGGTCCACTATATTGAGGTAAGTTCTCTACAAGCGATTGCCAACAAAAATATTGAAGAACGTTATAGTGAACTGTCTAATGCTGAAAAGATTATTTCAGACAATATTCAGGAATTTTTACCTATCATTAAACAGCGACGTGTTGAAGTTGCTATGCGTCAGGTTCCACAAAAAATTAAAGAAATCAAATCTTTTGCATTAAATGAAGTTTTTGCGTCGGAGGTTCAGGCCTTAGATCCGGAAGCGCGTGATGTATTGGAAAAGATTATTAATTACATGGAAAAAAAATACATCAAAGTTCCTATGGTAATGGCTAAAGAGATTTTAGTCAAAGTAAACGAAAATGGTGTTAATTAATTAAGAGCGTCCTAAAACTCTTTTTCACACTGCATTTGGATTTATTCTGACAGTAACGTGTCAACAAATCAATACTATTTATTTATTTTTGCCTATCTTAATTATTAAAATAAGGTAAAGTATATAGATTGTGAATAGAAAACTTATCATTGGTACTCGTGGAAGTGCACTTGCGTTATGGCAAGCAAACTTCATCAAAGATCGGCTGGCTGAAATTGGCATTGAATCTGAATTAAAAATCATCAAAACTCAAGGTGATATCATTCAACATCTCCGTTTAGATAAACTCGAAGGAAAAGGTTTTTTTACCAAAGAATTGGAAGAAGAATTACTTTTGGGAACCATTGATCTAGCTGTTCACTCTCATAAAGATTTACCTACTGTGAATCCTCCTGGATTAATCATTGCCGCTGTATCTGAACGTGAAAACCCTGCAGAACTATTAATTATTCATAAAGATTGTGTAGATATTAAGAAACGTCTTTCTTTAAAACACAATGCCACTGTGGGTACATCATCTAACAGACGTAAAGCACAACTTTCTTCTATAAGACCTGATCTTGAATTTACAGATTTACGGGGTAATTTACAGACCCGTATGCAGAAACTTCGTGATGAGCAGTATGATGCCATCATGTTAGCAAAGGCTGGTATTTCGAGAATCGATATGGACATCTCGGATTTCCATATTGAGGAAATTCCTCCTGTTGAACTAGTTCCTGCTCCTGCTCAAGGTGTACTGGCTATTCAGATCCGCGAAATTGACACAGAATTATTTCAAGCTCTTCAGCCAATTAATAATGAGGAGGTACAGAAGACCATCGCCGTTGAACGTAAAGTATTGAATCTATTTGACGCTGGCTGTCATGCTCCTCTTGGTGCTTATTGCCGTAAAGTGGGTCATACGTACGAAGCATGGACTTCTATCGCAGATACCAGTGATGATTTTCCTGATCGTTTTTATGTGAAAGGAACTGACCCGGCACTATTACCTGAAATAATTTTCTCTAAGTATGCGAAAGATCGGGTATTACCAAAATCTGTCTTTATAAGCCGGGATCTGGATGAACATTCTTATTTATCCCGCTTCTTTGCGAAGCATAATATTCAAGCTGATGCACGCTCTTTAATCAAAATATTTCCAATAATAAATAAATTGGATCCGTTTATTTTAAAGCATGTGGACTGGATTTTCTTTGGCAGTAAAAATGGAATTGAACATTTCTTTAGCTTGGAGCCACGACTAAGTAAAAAGACTAAAATTGCAGTAGTTGGACGTGGATCTGAGGAGACTTTGCGCAAATTTGACCGTGTTGCTGATTTCTCAGGCGAGCAGTCCGGAATTAACATGGAAGAAATCGGGGCTAACTTTGCTGCACTGGCAAATGGTGGTACGGTTTTAATTCCTCGAGCAAAAGGTTCTTTGGAAACAATTCAGAAAGCGCTTAGTCCAGAAACCAAGGTGATCAATATGCCTGTATATGAAACTGTACTTGAGGATAATGTCAATGCAACAAGTGCTGAGGTCTTAATATTTACAAGCCCGAGCAATGCTGAGGCCTATTTTGTGAATAACTTAATTGAACCTGAGCAACAGGTGATCTGTATTGGACGCTCTACGGCTGCTATTTTTGACGAAATGGGTCTTTCCTATACGCTGCCTTATTCACCAGATGAAATTGGCTTAGCTGAGGCCATTTTTGGATTAGACTATAAATCATAATACGATTGGAATAATTTAACATTCTTCCAATCTTTTTTAATACATATAACATGTTACAACGTCCGAGAAGAAATCGTAAATCTGCTGTGATTCGCGATATGATTCAAGAAAACCGCTTAAGTACCGCTAATTTGATCTTTCCACTCTTTATTGTAGAAGGTCAAAATCAAAAAACTGAAATTTCATCTATGCCAGGTATCTTTCGTTATTCGATTGACAACTTATTGCGTGAAATTGAAAGCTGTTTAAAACTTGGATTAAATTCATTTGATTTATTTCCTGCTGTCGAAGAATCTTTGAAAGATAAATTCGCAACTGAAAGCTACAGAGAAGGTACGCTATATCTTCAAGCAATCGAAGAGGTCAAGAAAAATTTCCCTGAAGCTTGTGTCATTACCGATGTTGCTATGGATCCTTATAGTTCAGATGGACATGATGGTATTGTAGAGAATGGAGAAATCCTAAATGATGAGACTTTAGTTGTTCTGGGTAAAATGGCTTTAGCACATGCGCAAGCGGGTGCAGATATTATCGCTCCTTCGGATATGATGGATGGCCGTATTGGCTTTATCCGTAATATTCTAGACGAAAATGGTTTCACCGATGTGTCATTGATGTCTTACACAGCAAAATATGCTTCTTCATTCTATGGTCCTTTCCGTGATGCTTTAGGTTCTGCTCCTAAAAAAGGTGACAAAAAGAGTTATCAAATGAGTTATGCTAACAGCAGAGAAGCATTAATCGAAGCGCAATTAGATCTGGAAGAAGGTGCTGATTTTTTAATGGTAAAACCGGGTCTACCTTATTTGGACATCATTAAATCATTACATGATAATTTTGATTTGCCTATTGCTGCGTACAATGTCTCCGGCGAATATGCTATGATCAAAGCTGCTATTGGTAATGGTTGGTTACAAGAATCCGCTATATTGGAAACTCTAATGAGTTTCCGTCGTGCAGGTGCTACTGCAATCTTAACGTACCATGCTAAAGAAGCTATAGAAAAAGGTTGGATTAAATAAACAACTTATTAAATAACAGATGAAGCCCAAGGATAATCCTTGGGCTTCATCTGTTATAGCTAAGTGCTCATCATGATAACATCCAGATGGTGTTTTTGTATTATGCTATTCCTTACACTGAAATGAGAGATTTTAGTAAATAATTGGATACTTTTGTCCTGTAAATTATAATCAATATGACACAACAAAATAGCGCTCACACGAAAACTGCTGATATTTCTAGGGAGAAGTCGGCACAACTTTTTGAAAAAGCGAAACAATATTTTCCTGGTGGCGTAAATTCACCAGTACGTGCCTTTAAATCTGTTTATGGCACCCCTTTATTTATTGAAAGAGGAGATAAAGCTCATATCTGGGATGCGGATGAAAATGAGTTTATCGATTTTTGTTGTTCTTGGGGTCCACTTATTTTAGGTCATAACAACGATCAGATTCGTGAGGCAGTAACGGCACAATTAAGCAAAGGTTTAAGTTTTGGAGCACCTACTGCTCTCGAAAATGAGCTGGCTGAATTGATTATTTCTAACAATCGATTTATTGAAAAAATCCGTTTTGTAAGCTCAGGTACTGAAGCTGTCATGTCGGCTATCCGCTTGGCTAGAGGGTACACGAAACGTGATAAGATTGTTAAGTTTGAGGGTTGCTATCATGGACATTCGGATTCTCTTTTGGTAAAGGCAGGATCTGGATTGGTTACTTTTGGTGAAACTTCTTCTGCTGGCGTTCCTAAAGCATTTGCTGATGAAACCATTGTCATTGCATTAAATGATAAAGAGGCGTTGGCCGCAGTTTTTGATCAATTTAAAGATCAGATTGCTGCTGTTATTATTGAAGGGGTTCCTGCCAATAATGGTCTTTTACTCCAGACCAAAGAATACATTCATTATTTAAGAGAGATAACAACACAAAATGGAGCCTTACTTATCTTTGATGAGGTGATCACTGGTTTCCGATTAGGTTTTGAAGGTGCTGCCGCTTATTATGATGTACAACCTGATATCATTACCTATGGAAAAATTATCGGAGGTGGTATGCCGGTTGGAGCTTACGGGGCATCTAAAGAATTGATGAGCTGTATTTCTCCTGATGGTTCTGTTTACCAAGCGGGAACATTATCAGGTAATCCAGTTGCAATGGCTGCCGGAATCGCCACATGTAAAGTCTTAACACAGCCAGATTTCTATAAAAACCTGAATGCAAAAACGGAGTCATTCGTTTCTGAAATACGAAACTATATTGAAGAAAAGAATTATGAAGTAAAAATCTTTACGATTGCTTCGATCTTCTGGTTTGCTTTTACAGATCAAGAGGCGATTTTGAAAGCGAGCGAAATTGATCCAAATTCGATGGAATTATATAAATTAATGCATCGTGAATTGCTGAATCGTGGTATTTACTTTGGCCCTTCTGGTTATGAGGTCGGCTTTATCTCGCATGCGCATACAGATGAAGATTTAATTACGGCTAAAAGACATATTTTCGCGGCATTGGATTTAGTTTTCGGTTAATCGTGAACTTTTTCATAAGTAATCTGTTTATATTTATTGAATGATCAATCAATAATAATTATGAAAAAAAATATCTTAAAGTCTGTTGCTGCTGTTTTGGCTATCACAGGAACATTAGCTTCTTGTCAAAATACCGCAACTAAAACAACAACGGGACAGGATTCTACTCTTTCTACTGATACAGTTGCTGGTACTGAAATAACCGTAACACCAGTCTCGGACTCGAAAGCATTTCCTGGTGCTGACTTGAAAATTGCCTCTATTACATCTGAAAAGGTTGGAACGGATTCGGCAAAAGTAACTGTAAAGTATGCTGTTAGTAATTTTAAACTTACTGAACAAACTGCTCATGAGCATCATATGGCAAATTCTCATGATGGTCAACACATTCACTTTATATTAGACAATAAACCTTATGCAGCTCTATATAAACCAGAAAACACGGTTACTTTAGCGCTGAATTCGGAGCATTATCTGATGTCATTCTTATCTCGCTCCTACCATGAATCAATTAAGACAACTGAGGCTTCTAAATTAGTTAAATTTAAGATTGACAAGGATGGAAAAGTAGTTCAAGATGCAGCAGTTACAGCTCCATCATTATTCTATAGCCGTCCAAAAGGTGAATATAAGGGTGAAGATACGAAAGTATTATTGTTAGACTTTTTCTTGGTCAACACGACTTTAGCCACTGACGGCAATAAAGTATTAGCGGATGTGAATGGTAAACAGTTCACATTGGATAAATGGGGGCCATATGAAATCAAGGGCTTACCTTTAGGGGATGTGAAAGTAAAATTGACACTAGTGGATAAAGATGGTAATGCTGTTACTGGTGACAATGTTTCTGTAGAAAGAGATATCAAATTATTAGCACAATAGTTTTAAGGATTATCGAAGATTTCGGATTACTCTGAGTTTCTAAAAATACTTCTACAGTTATTCGATAATTTATAAAAGCTCAAGTAGATATAATATTCTACCTGAGCTTTTTTTGGTTAAATTAAAGTATTCATCCCCCCTTTATTTATTTAATAGTATAATTCTGCTGCAATTCAACTATTAATGCAATAAAATTTATTTAGCCCGTTCTTGATTAATTTATTAAATTTAGATAACCAATCTAAACTTAAATATTAACAATAATATGCGGCATCTTTTTCTATTTATTTTATTTTTTGCAGTAATAAACTCAAACTTTGCACAACAAATCCCCGCTATCTACATTCATACAGATCGTGATTTTTATTTTCCCGGAGATACCGTGTGGTTTAAAGGATATGTCACAAACAATGGATTACTCTCCGATAATACACTCAACCTTTACCTTAAATTCGCGGAGGAGAGTGGTCGGGTTTATCAACAATCGGTAGCACTTGTCTCTAGTGGCATTACAGCGAGTCACTTTGTAGTTCCTTTATCTTATCAAGGGCAGGAACTGTATTTAAATGCCTATACTCAGCTGATGAATTGTCCAACTCAAGGATGCTATTTCAAAAAAATAGGCATTCTACAAAATGAAGAGATGTCCGACTCTACACCGACTTCCACTACCCCTTCCGTAGATAAAAAATATAATATAAATGTGTACCCAGAAAGTGGAATTCTATTATCTGACATGGAAAACCAGCTCATCATACAATGTTATGATGAATTGGGCTATCCTGCTATGGCAAAAGGAAAGTTAGTTGAATGGGAAGGTCAAACTTTAATACCATTTGAAACAGACAGTGCTGGATATGCACAGATTCTTTTCATTCCTGTTAAAGGCAAAAAGTATAGCATTGATTGGGTAAGTGATGATGATCACAAACATAAAAATAGTATTCCAGAAATTCGCGAGGGCACTAAAGCAAGTATACGAGCTAATGTGGATACTACAATAATACAACTGATGAGCAACATGATAGAACAACAGGTTACTGTCATTGCCAAATTAGGGAAGCGTGAGCTGTTTCAACAAGAGTTTCACCTTAAAAAAGAAAAGAAAATTACGATTCCTTTACAAAATAAAGATTTGGAATATGGCATCCTGCAAGTGGTTGTAAAGGACCAGGGAGGACAGATATTATCCACTCGTAGTCATCTACTGGGTCAAAAAATTATGGTCTTGGAACCAATTGTAACTTTAGAACGTGGTTCTGGTGAAAAGTCGGGCAATAGATTAAAAATTCAGCTTCCCAATTATGAACAGTCTGCTAATCTGTCAGTATCTGTTGTCGCCATTGATGTACCAATTGACAGTGCTACAAACATATTCACCGATCTTTACCTACAACCTATGACTGAAAGAAATATGATCATGCCCCTTACTCTTTGGGAAAAAAGTATAAACAAAGATTTATTTATCCAGTCGCAAAAATGGACTGATATGATTTGTCCTTCGGACGGAAAGATTGTTAAAGACAGTTTATTTATCCTTAAGGGACAGATCATTATGAACAAAAATCGCTGGCCGGGTTTTTATAAAGATTACAAAGAAATTGTAAGAAAAGATACCAAAATGAGCGGTGCTTCATTTGGATATCAGGATTTTATGGCATCAAAAATGAATTATCTTAAAGTAGATTTTGATTCTGAAGGTCGTTTTAATATCCCAAATCTTATTGTACTGGATTCAATGGATACAAAATTTGTTCAAATTAATAGAAAGCTGAAATTTGAACCTTTCCATATAAAATACGTGTTTTTTAATCCTGTTATTTTTGACCGTCCTTTCCAAATTCCAACAGGTTATCAGTCTTTTATCTCCTCTAATCTATGGAAGAACAAAGAGAATATTATCAAGCCAAATTATACAATAAATCCATCTGGCAAAAGAGTATTGCAAACCGTTACCATCACCAGAAGTCGTAAGCAGCGTGAAATTGATCGTTTAGAACGTAGATTCTATACTGTGGGCATACCTAGTAACATGAAACCTGATCAAATTCTTGTTCCACTATTGGACAGCACAGTGTTAAAGAGATCACAAATTTTGGAAGATTATTTATTTAACAATATACGTTCTAGAAAATTTGAGGTTTATTTAAATGGTCGATATATACCGCAATTAAGTACTGATTCAATTTCTAACATTAAGGCAGATAAATATTATGATGAAAATATTTCTTTCTTAAAAGAAGATATTTCCAACTTTCCTTATATCAAGTTTTATAGTACATTCTCTTTAGCAAAAGGTAGGCCTACGGTATTGATCTATCAATATTCACCAAATGAAGTAGATAAAGAAATTGGCAAAGCGGTTGATGAACAAACCGTAATGGGCTACATGCCGATCAAACAATATAAAGCTGTTGTCTATGAAAATGTTGCTAAGAAATTCTCTTCTGGATACGATGAGCGCCTGACCTTGTACTGGAATCCATTTGTTACGATCTCTCAGGAACAACAAACTGCACAAGCTACTTTCTTCAACAATAGTAAAGCAAATGGTTTCTGCTTAACGATACAAGGACTGAGTGACAATGGACAACTGATCTATTACAGGAAAATATTTAAATAGCTCACTTTAAACCTATGATTTATTATTCTAAATGAATGTGTGAAATAATAATAAAACAAAGGGGACGCATGTAAAAAATATGCGTCCCCATCTGCTTTGGATTTTAGAATTTAGAATTATCTTTTATAAACTCAAAATTCAACCAAATACCTACTAATTACAGCCGTATACATAGCTCGAAAATCCCGTTCCATCAGTATATGCACAAATTTCCATAGGCGTTTCATACCAAGGTGCTTGTTGACATGTTCCTGTCCAAGTTGTACCTGTAGGTAGGTTGTCGTGAATTCCAGAATATACTATACAGGATTTCCCTATATTGCCGTTGTCTTCAGGTAATGTTGTAGTAGGATCGTCTGGTGGACCTGGGGCCGTTGTTCCTCCAGAATAACCACCTAATACATTTTTTAATTGCTCCCTAGACAGCTGCTCTACATCTTGTAGATTCAATTTTTTTAACGAAATCTTTTTCATCATTTTTTTGGTTTATAATTTATTAAAATGAGACTCACTTATTTCCGAGCTTCAATAGGAGAATGCATATTTAAACATTTTAAACAAGTACCACTATATCAAAATAGCGGTTAATAAATACAACCATGTTGGTAAACATTATTTGCTTCATCTAAGCATATTTCACCAAACCCTTTATTTGTACATATACCGTAATAAGTTTGACCAGACTGTCCCCCATGGATTCCTCCCCAAATCTTACAACCAGCAGGTGGGTTACCTGTATCATCATTTGGCATGGTCGTAGTAGGATCGTCTGGTGGACCTGGTGCTGTTGTTCCTCCGGAATAACCACCCAATACATTTTTTAACTGCTCTCTTGAAAGTTGCTCTACATCTTGTAGGTTCAATTTTTTTAATGAAATCTTTTTCATCATTTTTTGGTTTATAAATAATTAATTTTGATCCTCACATTATCCCGAGAATCCTAGGATTAAAATTCTTTTCTAATTAACGATCCCTTGCTCCGAACCTCATTTTCTCCCTGTTTTTGAAGCTTTCCATTGGTATTAAAGTCGTTATTCGGATGCCCTCTATACTCATACATAATCGTATCTATAAAATGTAACCTATGGTATCCTGTTATTTCTAGAAGATTAAAAAACAAAGCCATATCATAAGGCATCTCCAAAAAACTACCGTCCGAACGTTTTATCTGATTTAGATGAGGATCTTGCTTTAGAAACTCTCTAAAGACTTTGTATTTAAATGTTCGTAGTGGAAAATAATGCCAATATGCATTTCTGATATTTTCAAAGTCTATTGCTTCATAAACACCACCGTGTTTACGAATTTTATTATAATGTGCCAGACTTCCATAAGTCATCAAACAATCAAATGATTTATAACAGGAGTTAACAATTGAGAATACAGCGTCATGGGGAAACTTATCATCTCCATCTACAATACAAATAATATCCTCATCATCAAATTCCTTCTCGCATAGTGTTTCAATTATATTTAATAAAGCATATTTACGTACATCATTTTCCTTTACACTTACATGAGTATGAATAGGAATTAACATCCCCCCCAAATCATCCGAGTTATCGTTAATAAAATGAATATGAAAATTAGTATACTTTTGCTCAATAATAGAGTTATAACATTCCAATATGTATTTTTCAACATTCCTAAATGGGGAAATAACATGGATTTTACTTTCTGGTAAAATCCAATTACTTTTTACATCTATTAAAAAATTGTGCGGAGCTATAATTTTGAAGAAATCCAGTTCTCCAACATTATCAATATTATGGAAAGACAGGATTTCGGTAATATAATTAAAAATAGGTCGTAGAAGGATAAAAGATCTGACCCCATGAATTGAGGAGATAACAGATAGTCTTTCATTAATAGGCATTTTCTCGTCGTAATCTACATCTACATACAGAAAATATATTTTCTTCTCAGCAACCTCTATGATTATTTCTTCTAATGTACTTTCATCTATATCTAACTGAAATTCTTCAAAACTAAAATACAATATATCTTCATCAGCTCTTTTTGCTAATTCAATCGCGTTTAATAATTTATGAAAGGGCGTAGTTGCTATTTCATGGGATAAATCTTCAGAAAAACAATCAGATTTATTATTTAAGTCATCACTTAATGGAAATATTGCTGTCATAAATATAAAAGATTTTGATGGTCAGTCATGTTTACGCTTGAATGGGTGAATTTAAAATTGATTCAGCATGTATTTTTGCAACATTTGTTGCAACAAAAAATAACAATTGATCTTTTTCAATTATTCCGGTAAAACCTAAGGTGGAAATATCTATTTTCTCATTAAATCCGATATCATTAAGACCAATCAAAAAACGAACTTCTTCACTTAATGCTCCTTTGGAATGTAAAACATGTTCTAGTCTCATCTCCCAAAATGGATTTTTATACTGATTTGCACTCAGGAGCGTATAACACAGTGCTTGAGTTTCTAGCTCTGTTAAATGCGATTTTTTTTCGAAACAAGAAATCAAAAACTCCATCTGATCATAATAAATGACTTCAATTTCTCTTTCATTTAAGCAGGTTTTAATCAAATAACTCATTTTACAGGAAACCTTTGACAGCTGAAAAATTGAAATTTGATCTTCTGAAATTGTTTTAGTCAATTTTTCAATTAACAACCTTAAACATTCATACAAAGAAAATCTTCGATAAAAATTATTATAATTGATCTTACTCTGCAATCTCTGTTGAAAGTATACGATCAGTTCAAATAGGTGATCGATTTGGGATTCGCGATCTGCAATTGCTTTCATTGCGAGCTTATACATATTGTCATCAAAATCGTACAACACTTCCTCGACGTCTAGTTCAAAATATTCAAGTTGCACTAGAAATGTGATAAGCCATCCAAGACCTAGAAGCCCACAATCAAAAGAATAATCATCCTGTTCAATGGCAACTAACATTAAAGCGTCCAAATCAATCTCAACTTCATCCTTATTTTGCAGATAAAGGGCATTATAAAGTATTCCAAATACATTTTTTTTCTTCACATCTAGCATAAAAAATTGATCTAAATCAGTTCATAAATTTCGTGATGAAACTCTTTTTCAATACCAGCATAAGAGGGAGAATGATTGTAAAATGTTCTTAACTTCGAAACAGGAATAACGTTAACCGAATGCTGAGTATCTGTCTGATTAAATTTTCCTTTATTTCTATCAAATAATTCTATTTCCATCATTTTCATAAAAGTCTCTCTGAATAAGGCGTCAACTTGATAATGAAATTTCGTAAAATATTTGAATCCCATCTCTGACCGTTTGTGATTTAAAAGCTCTAGTAAAAATTCGATTTTCATTATCTGTTTAACAGAATAGGTGATAAAATGGGCATACTGATCTAGCATAAGTGAGTCGCTCAATAAGGAAAATCTGTTGTAAATAAACTTCGTTTTGTTACTAATTTCCAAATCATTAACAATAAGGATTACCGCAACATCAAGATATTTTTGAATATATTTCTTATTGATATGAAAAGCATATAATACATCCTCATTAAGAATACCTGCCTCAAGTATTATTAATGTATCTTCAAAACAGGTTGCTCGACCCTTTTCCAACTCCGCTCTTCTATCCCTGATGCAATTGACAATTTCATAACTACAATTATCTTGTGGAATTACATCAAGCTCGTCATCGTACCAAGGGCTGTAGTTCAAATATTTTACTTTGTTGAAATACTTATCCTTACCTTTCATATCACCAGAATAATGCTGAATAGCAACCTTTGACCACTCCTCTATCGGGCTATAAGGCCAAGAAAAATTCATTTCAGTGTGAATTTCAACTTTTAAATCTAAAAGCCAAAGATTCCATAAAACTGCCCACATATCAGCACACCATGCCTGAATTCCGTTAGTTCGACTTCTATATATCCTGTTCTTTGGATATTCTTGTTCCCATAATTTAACATTAAAGCCTTTCATCAAAACAAATAGGGATTCAGAATCCCGCTCAATTTTATCCCAAAAACTAGCAGTGATTCCTTTTAGTACATACTGTGCTCCGCCCGAATGATGATTTTCTGCTTCCAATTTTTTCTTGTCCAACCCAACCACAGCCAACATATCATCCAATAATTTTTCAGAGCTACATTTTCTGATATAATTTATATCCAGATAATTTCTAGTATCAGATACATAGCATATATCATTTATTTCTACATCTACAATTTGTGGAACACGGGAAAATAGGATATCAGAGTCATGATAAAAGAAAATTTCTTGTTCTAATTCTGGGTTATTGAGAAAATGTTTCTTAAGAATATGAGGGCGAATGGAAGAAGTGTATTTAGAATTTTCTCTCAAATCTTCGTAAAAGAAGAAACAGGCAAGATGTTGATTTTCGTGCACAAATTGATCCATTTCTTGATCATCATTAATTGTTTTTGAATACGCAAAAAGAACATGAATGTTTTCCTTTTTTATACCCAATGATTTAAAATTCCTGAGCTGGATTTCTAATTGCCAAATAAAATAGGTCGTAAAGGGTTGTGCTGAGAGATAAATCATAAATTTTTACTTATAAAAAAATTGAAGATCATTTATCAAAAATTACATTATAAAATATTTAAGAAATTAAAATTAAAACCGTAAAAGCATAAAATTAAAGCGAAAGGAACAGCTAATGTCAATCTAGAATACTAAACAGTATCTGATACGATATATTAAGTATGAAAAAATAAAAATATCTTATTGGAAAACAATCACCTCATGAAGGTAGCAATCGATTCTAATAAGAGATTTATTCTTAAGGTTTACTGCTTCGGAATATCCGAAATGGTTATAAGAAAAGCAGGGGAAATAATTGGTTTATTCCCCTACTTTTTATTTAAAAAGTTTACTTATTTTCTATACGCTCTAAATTCGGCCAAATGCGTACTTGTCGCCCCTACTCTATAAGGAGCTGTCATTGTAATTCTTACATATCGTGCGTTTACAGGCGTTATCACAAAATCCTGCCACGTTGCTGTAGCTACTTCAGAATTAAACGTCAGATTTTGTGATACCATTGTCCAAGAGGTGCCATTCAATGAAACTTCAATATTAAAGGTTTTAAAACCTCCAGTGGTATTATTGTGTCTTCTGATCATTCCAATTTTAGAAAGCATTTCTTCTTTACCTAAATTCACAACAAACCAATGTGGATAGTTAAAACTGCCAGATGACCAAGTCGAATGCCAATAGGTATTAATATCACCATCAATTAAAGAAGATGCTTTTCCATTTGCTGCACCTTCATTTGTTTCGATAGAAGAAACCTCTGCTGACCAAGCACTTCTATCAATCGGAGCATAAATATCAAATATTTGTTCAGTAGAAATACCACCTTCACTAGCGACCGTTGCTTTCATTACTCCCCCTCTACCTGCAACATCAAGTTTCAGTGAACCTGCCGCGGCAGTACTACCAATAACATTTGCTGTTTTAATATCACCAGCAATATCAAACGTATAGGTTACATCAATAGGATCACCGGTATTATTTACCCAATTCAATACCACATTATTTGCATCATACGAATAATTCAATGTGGGTAAAATTGCTTTATAAACCAACAGACCTGGTGCGGTTTGGTTCTGTGAAGTTAAATTTCTATTCCAAACTTCATCGTTTAAATTAACGGTAAAATCGATGATCTTTGTTTCATCAGACAAGTTTTGGATACGTACAGTATCCATTATATTCGCATTGAAAGCTTGTTTCATTTGTTTTCCATCGAGCACATACGAAATCGTACCTGGGATCGCTCTTTCTGAAGTTTTAGGAAAAATAAATGTTACTCCTCCAGCAACAGGATTGACTAGCAAACTACTCATCTTAAAATCGGCTTCATATGGCCTCGGACTCAATTCAGTCTTTGTCACTTTAGAAGGTGTACCATCAGCTGTAAAATACTGCAAAGCGAATTCATACGCTTTGACTTCGCTTAATGGTATTATTACAGGCGTGTCAAATTTAGTGACATCTAAAACTTTCTCAGTACCAGCATCGGTATACTTAATTTGTGCCTTCACTACGCGATCGCTTAGCTCAGGCCAATAAATCTCGACATTTTTATTAAATGCAGATACATATGTCAAATTTGATGGCCGCGCTGTCGGTCTTTTTTCTGTTACTTCGGTTCCTTGGCCCACCTGTGGAGGAAAAATCAACTCTTCTTCTTTACAAGCGGAAATAGCCAATAGCAGTCCTCCAAAAAGGAGGACTCTACTCATATTCAAATTAAATTTTCTTTTCATCTTAATTGGCTAATTATTATGGCTTTAAAAATTCTATCTCGTACTTATTTAAAAATACTTGTCCCTCTATCTTCCAATCTTTCTGTGTCTGTAATTCCATCCAATAGAATATTTGAGTGTAAAAATCTAAATTTTGAACAAATACAGCATTGGCACCCAATTCACAAGGTTTTACTTCAGATACACTTCTCGAACTAAATGCTCCTGATAACTGCATTTTACTTTTTCCTGATACTTCATTTTGAATCTCTCCCGATGAAGTTGATCCCATTTTCCATAAACCTTTCAAATTTGCTCCATAAGGAGATTCTCTTAAATCTCCTGAAAAGCAAGTGAAATCACGTATTTCTTCTTGCTTATAGGCTTTATTAAATATTTGAACTTCTGATGCATCAAAATCGACCAAATCATACGATATCGCGGGACGATAACCAAAAATTAACGGATCATTTGTTTTAATATTATTGATATTCATACCCTCAGTTGTCGATTCTTGTGCTAATGTTCCATTATTAAAAACTTTAATATTTACCTTATCCGGAGCAATTGCTGTAATAACCGTAGTCATTGTATACCACTCACCATTAATTTTGGGAAAACGACAAGTCGCAACTTTTGCACCATCACTAACGTGAACTTCAAGATCATTGCCAAATGTATAATAATTCCAACCCGGTGTAGCGGTACTGGTATTTGAATCCTTTCCAAAAAATGAAGAGTACCAGTACGTATAACTATTCGGTGTAAGAGTTGATGATATTATTGTATTATTCAAATTAAATCGTAATCTAGCAGATATGGTCAATTCTTTAGTCGTCGCTAAATCATAATCACTAGAGTTGCCCAGATTATCACTTACAGCTCTTACACCTAAAGGCATTGTACCATTTCCGTCATATCCCCAAAGTCGAACGTAATTCATCGCTTTTCCTGTTAATTCAGCCTCCTTAAAACTAGGATTTGCAAAAATTGCAAACGTATTACGTTCTTGGTCGGACTTTCCACCATATGATGTGCCAATGCCGCCATGGTTTGATGTAACGATAACTAGCCAATCTTCACTTGCATAGTTTTTTCTAGCCTTTAAACCATCTAAAATATTACCAACATAACCATCCACTTTATTAAGTGCATCTGTATAAGCAGCATTCTCAACAGAGAAACCAGATTCTTTTCCTGCATCTAATACACTTTTGAATTGAACAATCATGACATCATGATTTTTCTTTTCAAAAAGGTCTAACACTTTGTTTTTAATGCCTTCATCTGTATTTTCATCATAAGTTTCATCAGCACTCACTAATAACTTATCATTTAATGCGATGGATCTGGAGACTACAGCCGTTTTAATACTCGGAGCGATAGTTGCCATACGAAACAGCATAGAAGGATATCCTGCAGGATCTTCATGTGGATGATTTACATCTGGTTTCGGAATATAACTTTCATCCACAATACCATGATTGGAAAAAGATACACCACTCATCATGGACATCCATGACGAGGCATCACTCGTATTTTCATCTGCCAAGGAATTAAAAGTATACTTACTCGTTTTAAGTAAATTAGTCAGATTTGGTGGCAACTTCTTCTTTATTTCCTGCCCCACCGCACCATCTATTGAAATAAATAAAACTTTTCTTTTTACTTCCTGATTTCCTGCTTGTTCATAATCTTCATAAACAGCAGGCGGATTTTCATATTTAGTACAACTGCTCCAAAGCATTAAAAATCCTAATGCGTAAACAATTGTTCTTATTCGGTTAAAATTTCTTTTCATAACAATAGATTAAATATCGTAAAAAACTCCAAGTTCAGCTAATGCAACATGGCTTTCACCACTTTGATTCTTGTCTGGGAATACCAACTTAACATATTGCGTTTCCACAATTTTTGAAAAGGATAATTCTCTTACAATAGCTTTTTGCGCTGTAGTTTCGCCAGTCTGTGCTAATGGATAAGTTCCCATTTCAGTCCAATTTTTATTGTCTGTACTGGTGTAAACAATGACCTTGGTCTGGAAGGTATTGTTTATTCTATTTTGAATATAAACCCCTTTAATGGCATTCATCTCTTTCATATTCATCACTAACTCGACAGGAGAGGTCGTAGGTATATTACAACCTGACCAACAGGTATGCCAAAAGGTATCCTTATTGCCATCTTTCATATTATTTATTGGAGCATCAGAAGCAGTAGCAACATTTGCAGTAAATTCATAGGTACCACTCGGTAAATAATACTTAGAACCTAAAGGAGTATCTCCACCAGTAAATGTCAGTGGATTATATTCCCAGATAGCTGTCGTCATTGGAGCATATTTATTTCGAATCTCTCTTTTTGCGGCGGCACTCACTGGGATGCCCCAGGCAATAAAGAAACGGTTATAATCCAATCCAGAGAATTCGCAGAGTTGACGATAGAAATAATCTCTTTTAGCTTGTTCTAAGGCTGTAGTAAAATTTTCATTACGCGCCTTTGTGTAAATAAAAGGGAAAAAGTCCCATCCTGCCTCTGCTTTTTTACCTTTAACTTTATCAAATATCTGTAAGAACGGTGTAATACGCGCGAAAGGCGCATTATCTTCATTAAGTCCAGATCCTGCAGGAAAATTAGAAAAACTTTTAGCTCCAGTTGATTTAGCATATGCTAATGCAAGAGGTATTGTTTCCTTCAATGCTGGATGAAAATCAGTACGATTAGTTTCTCCACGATTGCGTGCCGCATTAAAGATGAATAAGTTATTGGTCGTTTCGCCTAGATCCTGCCAACTCCAAGAGTTACCTGCTTGATAATTGTGCCCTACCTCATGATACGAACCCCATGAAGTTCCTTTTTTAATGGTTGTTGGATTGGTCAATTCATCTAACCAATATTCATCTTCTTGCATGATCCAAGGATTGCCACTATGTGCATAACCTGCAGAAGGATGGATATCCATCACACCACGTTCCCACAAACTTGGGTACCGGTTTATCGGATTGACAGCATTTGGCGTTAACCCCATCCAATTGTAATAATCTTTTTCGTAAGATTCATCCCAAAGTTGCAAGGCTTGATCAACATGATCCATTCTGCCTGATTGAAGAAATCTGACTACTAATGATCGTGGAACTGTAAATGCTGTGCGCTTACCTATTAAATCCATCCAAGGGACATCGTTGGCTAACACTTGCTTTTGCCAATCTGCAACAGACATTTTCCCTAAAACAAAATCAGTTGCTTTAACTGCTCCGGCAACTTTTAAATCAACCGGATTAGGACTTTGAAATGAACTAATAATCCAGATAGTTCCACCATATAAATTGCCAACATAATTGTTACCCGGGAAAAGCTCTTTGCGCGTATAAATAATATTATCTCTTCTAGGCGCATCCTTGCCTGCAAGGTTGTCCGTATGCACACCAACTTGAACCGTTAAACCAATGACGCCAGCAGGAACTGTAATACGAACTACCTCTCCAGCAGGTGCGTAAAGTCCTGTACTGTATATTGGGGGGGGAACATAACTTACTTTATATTTGAAAGCACTGATATACTCCTTGTCCATCAATAAAGATATGGTGGTATCTTTAATTCTCTTGACAGTCTCTCCAACCAACCCTGGATAAATACGTGCTTTGTGGTATAAGCTTTTATCGGCTTTACCCATTGTCGTATCTGTTAAAATTGGGGATTCAGTATCCTCCCCTTTTTGATAGCCATCTTTAAAATCAAAACCTTCCTTGCCACAAGAGGAAGCTAAGGCTATGATCCCTGTCAGAAGGCCGATGATTATATATCTCTTATTCATAATGGTCAATTCTATTGATTAATTTCTTATTTGCGCATAATTAGGGCTCCAGCTCTTTCCATCTAATTTCCAAGCAGATTCTACCGAAACGCCAAGCCATTGATAAATCATAAATGGAACGTCAACAGCATTGGGCACCTGACGGAAAAAAGCATCGCTAATAGGTGGTTGAAAGAAAGGTACCAATTCATTAAAGCTCACCCAAGATACAGGTCCTTTAAGTTCAAAATTGCCTGCTCCTTTACCTGTTTTCTCTGTTAACTTATTGGTATTGACATCATCATAGCCAGGCCAATAACCTTGCAGATTATTCCAGAAAGGAAATTTCTCATCTATATTTGTGACACCGCCGTACTGTTTTACTTCGTCGAAGGTAAAGGCACGATTATAAATTTGAACATTACACATAGAGAGGTCTAAATTATCACCATCCCCAACTGTGTACCCTATAGTAAAAGGGTTAGTATTATCTGTATTGCTATTCTTGATCGAATTTTGCGAGATTTTACCCGCTATAGCAGCTTTAGTACCATCAGTATATGTGTAAATAGAATCCTGAGTACCACTTCTTTTGATAACTACAGTCAAAGCATGCCATTCGCCATCATTTATATATGTGCCAAATGTTTGGTCAGCAAAAGAACTATTGAAGCCCCAACCTCCGCCTTCTGAAAAAATATTCCAACCATTACCACTAAATCCTTTTGAACGTTTTGCTAAAAAAGTTGCGTAGTTATAACCTGAATTTGCCACATTGTGCTTCGCAAAAAATGTAATGGTCCAATCTTCGCTTGTACTCAAATTAAACTTATTTACATCCGCTAGAGATGCAGTTACTTTACCACTTGCAGAGTAACTATACCTTGTTGCCGCACCAACAAAAGGAATATCTTTTGCGCTAGGTCTCGGTAAAACCTTTCTCGAGAACTTGGGTGAGAACATCAGTGTGTAGGTATTTCTTTTGCTATCTCCAAAGGCTGTAAAATCAGTAACAGGAGCTTTAGAATCGCCTCCTTTTCCTGAAGTAACAACAACTAACCAGTTTTCATTGCTATAAGATTTGCGTGTTTTGATCGTATTGACCAACTGCAGCACTTGTTTATCTAGCTTATTGACCGCATCAACATAAACTGTTGACTCATCACTATACTCCGAACTTGCGCCTGCCTGCTCTACATCTGTCAGATGGACAACATTTAGATCTGCACTATCAGCTTCTAATCCTTTAACAGCAGCTGCAACAACTGCTTCATCATTTACGACGGTTTCAACATGCGCATCTTTGCCTAAAAAAGTTGTATAATCTGCAGAAGAGGTATACATACTCGATGCCTTATTTGTTGATTTTAACCTGCTGAACATGGTCGGGTATGTTGCTGCATCCAAAGTTGACAGATCATTTGAAACTACCTTATTTTTGTTCGCATACACTCCCGTCAATAAGGACGATGCTACTGAAGCATTTGTCATCTGGAAATCTGTGGTTGGATCTGCCAAACTACCGTATGACACCATTCCATTACGTGTCATTTCGATCAAATTTGTTGGTTCAATAGCTTGGACCGCTGGTCCTGCCAACCCGTCCACAATAACCATCAACACTTTATCCCTATTCTCAGGACTATCCTTTGCCTCATTAAAATTTTGAAGCAAATTAGGAAAATCTTTGTTACAGGATACGAGGAGCAACATGCCTCCTATGCCGTATGTTATGTTTTTAAATATGTGAATATACTTATTCATATTTTTGTTCTTTTAAGAGGTTAATCTTTAATTTCTAATCGGAAAAAGTTACCAACGTTCTTTTTACCATATTGATAAATGCTACCACCTACTAATAATGCCGGCAAGCCTAACGATGATTTTGTTTCAACGATTTTATTAATTACTCCTGCAAAAGGCGCTTGACTATTGTATCGCTGTAGCAAAGAACCATCATTTTCCAATATCAATAAATTTGATCTACGAATATTATTATAGGTCTCAATAGTTCCATTAACAACTACACGGCCATTGTTCAAAACTTGGGCATAAACAGGAATTCCTGTACCAATGTTTTGTAGAACAAACTGCTCATCCACCGAGCCATCTGTATTGATAAGCGCCACACCGTTAACTTTACCACTAGCTCCTAATCCTTTAAAAACACCTGCTATTGCTATTTTTTTCAATTGCGTATTATAGCTTATACTGATAATGCGATCTATGGTTCCCGTTAAATTGAAAGAAGGGTCAACAGAACCGTCAGACTTAAGACAAACAATACCTGGAGCTTGCTTTCCGTTGTAGGTTGTAAAAGTACCTATAACAACGACACGGTCATTGTCGATCAATGCTGCATTGGTAATTCTACCATTTGCACCTAAATTTTTTAAGGCGAATGCCGAATCCAATGATCCGTCTGCTTTCATACGAATGACATGCTTAGCCTCTGTATAAATTAACCTCTTATTAGTTCTAGAAGAATAGGTATAGTCTATTTTGTAATGTGCTTGAAAATTACCAATCGCCAATACTTTATTATCCGATACACCAAATACTTTGATCGCAGAACCACCTAGCAGCCCACCGTTAAAAGTAGAAACGGTGTCAAAGGAGTTTTTAGGATTGGTTGTGGTATTGATTACATCCACTACCATACTATCTATAGATCCATCAGCATTTATCCGAGTGATGTTATTGACTGCTCTTTTATTATAAATTCCAAAGCCTCCCCCTAAGATAAACTTCCCATCAGTCATTTTGGTAATTGAATTGATGGTTCCTCCAGTCGCGCCTTCACCAAATTTATCCATGGCAGAGGACGTTTTTCCATCGACACCGATAAAATGTATGCCATTGCGAAACACTTTCTTATCAACGGATTCATTTTCAAAATCATAGAATGCTCCTGTTACAATAAAACCTCCTGCATTGGGCAGAATATCGTATACACTTGAACGGAATCCATTGACTATGCCGTAATTTTCATCTAAAGAGGCATCTCCTTCAATTTCCAATCTTGGTCCGTAAAATACCTGTCCATCTACAATGATCTTCGCATTTCCTGAAGAAATTTCTTCAGGAACGCGAATCGTAACCAACGAATCTTTGGCCGCTACGACCTCTACTTTTGTATCGTTAATAGAGAAATCGATATTTCCGAGAAATGGTTTAATGCCTTTGACATAGAAATCCACTAGTTCACCTGGTTTTGCGATTCCCGGTTCAGCGTAATCGGCATAAAAACCTATTCCCAAGGAGCCCTTTCCGCCCGCATAAGGGTCTGTCCCTAGCGCGATATCTTTCGAACATGACGTAACAGCAACCATAAAAATTACAGTTACGTGCCAAATCGTTTTCAATGTTAGTCTTTTCATGATAAATTCAGTCAAATCAATTTTTTTGTATAATTCCTTCGTTTATAGCATCTTCTACAAACAAAGACTTACGGAATCCAAGTGCATGTTGCGAAAATTGAAGCACATGCAATACACCATTGGTCGGCTGGATATCTGAAGTCGCAACTGGTGCTGTAATAAATGGTAAAAGAAATGCTTCTGTTCCTGGGATAGTATATGGGTAGTTAAAATACAACTGCCTATAACCCGCGTATTTAATAAGCTGATTGTCACTTGCTCTGATATCATTGTAAATTACACCAATATTCATTTCTGCACCATCATAGTTTTTGTAAACACCTCCTGGATAAGAGTCCAACTTCATGGTATCTAACTGTATAAAGTCTTTTGCTAAACTTTTACCTTTCACAATATAACGTGCCAAATATTTACGCCAAACCTGCGGTTTTATTTGATCTAAACGAGTGATAGAATCCTGTCCTGTACGCATTAAAGTTTGATTCAATGACCAAATGGATTTCAATATAGATGCATTGGCAGGTGCAAAAAAGGTCACTTCTTCATTTTTCAAGACTTCATCCAATTTCGCGATCTTCAGTGCTACTGACAAAGTATCAAATAAGTCTGGTCTGCTTTCCAGATATTGCCATATGGTTCCGTTATACTTTGGATCATGGATACCTGTATCCATGTAGTCTTCTTTCTTACAGGCACTAAAAATCAGTCCTATAAGTAAAAATAACAATCCTATTCTTAATTTATTCTTCATCTTAAGTCCCCCCTTTAGTTCCAATAATTATTTAATTTCATAAATGGATTGTTTATCAGAGCCGCTTTATCAATCGGCCACGTCCAGCCACCAGAATTAAACGCTGCTACCGACATTGTTGCGGTCGTATATTCAGAATTCAAAACTTTTTTAGTACGCACCAAATCATAATAAAAATTACCTTCTCCAAGCAATTCACGCACACGCTCCCACCAAATAGCATCTTTTAAATCCTCTCCACTATCTGTTATATCAGTCGCTTCGGCCCGCTTACGGATGACATTTACGACTGTACGTGCATCATCATCACGATTCAACTCAGCTAATGCTTCGGCACGTAATAGAATAGGATCTGAATAACGGAAAATCATCTGGTTATCATCGGGATTATTATCTTCTCCTTCTTCCATAAATACATTGGCAAATTTTAGACATTGGAAATCACCATTTGTAGCATAGATATCTTCATCAAACCAAAAGGTCTTTCTTAAATCCTGTTCAGATGGTGGATACATTTTTTCCATAAACTTAGATTCATAGTAGATATACGATTTTTCGGTGACCTTATTTGGTGCGTGTAACACATAATCGGAATAAGAAGCTGATAAGTGAAAGCTTTCACCATAATTGAAATTTTGAACAATCTCGAATAATCCTTCTTTTGTACGGCCTTTAAATATCTCTCTTGTACGAGATAGTTCCAACAAAGCATAAGCGCCTTCATTTTCTTCCATCAATTCTTTACCTTGAGCTGCTACCTTTTCATAATATGGCGCTTTATCTTCATTTGTAAATCCGGCGATCCACATATTGATATGCATATTTAAAGCTATTGCACTTCCTCTCATTGCTTTTACTGCAACCACTGAAGGATCATCGTAAGTCCAAGGTAATTCCTTATAAGATGCATCAAGGTCTGCTGAAATGTTTTTTAGAACCGTAAGCATATTCGTACGAGGCAATGGATCGGTATTGACAGTGGTATAGTAAGGTATATCACCATATAAACGTACCATAAAGAAATAGGCTAAAGAGCGCATAAAAATTGCTTCTGCTTTATAGGCATTTTTCTGAGCTTCAGATAAAAATGGCATATCCTTATTTTCCAATTGATAGATTACAATATTGGAATTTTGAACCATTTTATAGAATTCATTCCACTTGGTAATTTGTGGAAACCCAAAATAAGAAAAATCAGCCTGACGAGCAAAAAGCATATTGAGGTTATTCTGTCTCAATAATGAAATATAATCCCTCCCTGGTCCTGAAGTAGCACTTGTCCTACTGATAGGAGCGCAGCGTAAATCACCTGAGGCTGGAAAAAAAATATTAGTCATTGTGGCCTCTCTAAATGTGGAATAAATACCCCCCATATATTGATCGACATCGCCTTTGTTTGTCCAATAGTTATTACCAGTCAATCGGTCGATCTGCGTAATGTTTAAAAAATCTTTACCACAGGAAGACAAGCTTAAGCTTGCTCCCAGTAATAATGTATATATTAACGTTCTTTTCATGATATCATCAAATTAAAATTGTACACTAAGACCCAGTGAGTACGTTCTTTTACTCGGATAACCGTTTGACCCATCGCGCCCTACACCAGTTACGATCTCAGGATCGGGACCAGAATATCTACTGAATGTATAGATATTGTTTGCTGTAAAATTAATCCTTGCAGAAGTCAAACCATACCGCTGAATCCATTTGCGGTCGAAGTTGTATCCCAATGTTGCCGAATTAATTTTAAAATATGAACCGTCTTCCATAAACATCGTTGAGTTATAACGGTAAGGATTGTACAAAGACAAGCGTGTAAAATCGGACACATTTGGATAATCGGCGTTATCTCCCAACTCGCGCCACACATTATATGCATCTAATGGTACATAAGCCCCTGGAACATAATTCAAATCGCCTTCTTTAATTCCATTCGGACGATCGTAATTACGGAAACGATCTGTCAAAGCTGTATTTAGGATATCACGATCTACTGTATAAGAAAATTGTGTACGTAGAGACCAGTTTTTGAATCTTGTATAGAGTGAAAGACCCCCAGTCACAGCAGGTTGAGCATTTCCAACAAATACCAAATCATTTTCATCCAAAATATAATCGCCATTTCTATCGGTAAAAATAGGATCACCGGCACGGAAGTACTTGCCTTCGGAGAATTCTCCACCTGCACGATAACGTTGACCAGTTAACGGATTAACAGGAACATCTTCATCTGATCTGTATACTCCTTTATAATCATATAATACAAACGTTAAAGGATTTCTTCCTAATCTAAAAAACTGCGGTAAATTAAATCCAGAAGTATTGTCAGGATCAATCAATTGTCGAACTCCGTCAGGCAAAGCTGTCGTATAATCACGGTTTAATGCAAAAGTAGCCGTACCACTTAATTCCCAATCCGAATTGGCTAATTTAGGTCTGAAATTTAAAGAAACCTCGTGCCCCATATTGACCATTGCTGCCTCATTTGTCAACACATTTCCAAAAGCATTGTGATTTGCAATCGCTTTTTTACGTAAAATCTTATCCGACTGCTTGTAATAGGTTTCGTAAGTTAAATATAAAGCACTGTTAAAAAATCCTAACTCAGCACCAACTGACCATTGCGTGGTCGTTTGAGGTACAAGTTCCGTATTGGGAGCATTTGTTAAATCTAGTGAAGTTGTCGGTCTGTTATTATAACGTCCGTCATCAATTTTATACCATCCATAAAGATCTGACAATGTTCCTGTAGGACTAATGGTACGCCCAACTGATCCACGGAAAAATCCAGTATCCCACCAAGAGATATTCTCCATAAATTTCTCTTTTTTGAAATTCCATCGGAAACCCAATGATGGATTTGCTGTCCATGGCGATGCTCCGCCTGTCACTGATGTACCGTCTACACGATACGTTAAATCAATGATATATTTGGAATCGTAATTATATGATGCATTACCCGCATAAGCTATGGAACGAAAATTTGTAAGACTATTCAACAAACCACCTAATGATCGGCGTGTATTATAGCTGATACCTGCTTGAAACTGATCATTGGCTGTTCCTTTAATCCTATTAAGATTCGCCGAAGATTGCGAAATTTCCATCTCCGAAAATCCGTAAATATTAAAGACATGCTTTTCCTTAATTGCTTTTACCCATGAAATTAAATTTCGGTTATATACTTTACTTTTATTATCGTAATAACCGTATACTTCTGAACTATTACCCAGCAATAATTCGGGAGTAAAACGATCTTTAGTTGATGTTGTATAATTATAATTAAAAGTAGATGTCGCTCTTAAGCCCTTAATGGGTTCATACTGCAATTCTACCTGTGCAACGTAATTACCTGTTTTATTTTGATCATCGACATTTAGTGCCGATAATGCGCCCATACTTCCAGAGAATAGCGATGGTGCAGGATAAAGAGATGTCGTATTTACTGATTTTCCGACTCCGGTTTGCATCATCGCATTACCACTACCCATCTGATTTTGAGCTAAATTGGCATTCACATTGGCCATCATTCGGAAACGATCATTTGGTTCATACTGCATATTGGACTGTACCGTATAGCGTTTGAAACCTGTATTGGCAATAATACCATTCTCATCGTAATAGTTCATATTCACTTTGTAGTTGAACACGCGTTCTCCACCAGAGATATTGACGTTATGCGTCTGGTTATAGGTATTTCTATAGAAATAGGATTGCCAATCGGTTGAATTGTTATAGTATGGATTTAAACTATCTGCTAATAAGGGTGAATCATTGATACGCTTATATGCTGCTGCTAATGTAGTATCATTCATCAAAATTTGCTCCACACGTAGCATACGTTCATCACGGCCACCGATCACTTTACGCAATTTTGGTACGGAACTCATGAAAAACTGTCCTTGGTATTGTACCAATGGCACTTTAGAATTTCCGCGTTTTGTACGCACCAAGATAACACCATACGCACCACGCGATCCATATAGAGCTGTTGCCTGTGCATCTTTCAATACGGTAATATCTTCAATATCCTCTGGCGGAATCATGGAGATCGGCGATACACCTGGTCCCGCTGTTTCAAAACCATATTCGTAACCCGAGTTATCATCGATAGGAACGCCATCAATAACAAACAAAGGTGATGTAGGAGTCAAAAAAGCATTGTCACCACTCCCCGAAACATTAAAATTGGAGATACCCCGTACTGCTATTGTACCGCGCATACCTGGACTACCGGTGTTATTTTGAATATTCATACCCGCGACTTTTCCTTGCAATAAGTCGACAAAGTTTCCTGCCGGAATATCTTGAATTTCCTTTCCAGAAATGGTTACTACAGAACCCGTTAATGTTTCTCTCTTACGCTGTTGGTAACCAACAACGACAACTTCATCAATTTCTTGATTCTTACTGCCCATCTCGATATTATACTCGTTTTTAGAGGCTGTAACGGTTGTTTTAACCGTGCCATATCCTTGGTAAGAAAATACCACTACGCCATCTACAGGTGCAGAAATCACAAATCTTCCATCACTACCTGTTTTACCAAGATCTCGTTTTGGTGATTCCAATCTAATGGAAACGCCACTTAAGGGTTTATTATCGGTTCCCTTAACCGTCCCTTTTACCATTTTGGTTTGCGCCAAGAGCGCATTTCCCAACATGCTGGTAAAAAGAAGTATCGTTATACAAAACTGTTTCATAATTGTTAGCTAAATCATTGGTGTATTATCAATCAAATTTTGGTAGCTCATTGGGAAAACGAAATTGAATCTCCCAATCTCCTTCTTCATAAATGGAAAATAATTGTCCGATGTAATAATCTTCTATAAAGCCGGAATCACCTTTTTTACGAAATTTGAATTGCATAAAAGCATAACCTCCTAAAGTGTAGTCCGAGGTTACATTTGTTAAAGGAATCGGATAAGCTACGTCATACACCACCTTGTTATTCTCAAAACGATGATTAAAACCATGTACCAGTTTTTCCCAATTAGTATTTGAAAACTTTTTCGGATCAACAGGATTATTCAATGAATCTAAAAAACTTATTGTTAGTGTTTTAGAATCTTTACCTTTACTTTCTAATTTATTGAAATAGACAAGGACATCACTATTGTACATACCAGAATTAGTTCTATCCGTCCGCATATTGCCCGAAATAATGGAAACATAAGAATATGGTAAAATTGATAATCCTGTGATTGGATCAACAAGACTTGGTTCAAAAGGTCGTTCTCTAAGGGGTTTCAATTTAAAATTACGTAAGTACCGACGGCCACCTGAATTGGTTAATTCAATATCAAAAACATAACCTGAATCTGGTTGGGCTTTAACAAAACCGGAATTTCCAGATTGTCCCCAAAAATTAATATTTCCAGATTTCTCTAAAATTTCTAATAATGGGCGATACTCTGTTTTACGTTTACTTTCAATCTCCGCTAAGGATTTTTCTTCTCCAGTATATGGTTGCTCCCAGATTTTAACTGGAAATTTATCATTGAATAGGGTTGTAGGCTGTCCATCCACATCCCTAACATTGATAATTTTAAATGTTAGCGGTTGGGAGGTGTTTTGTCCGACATTGAGAATATTGTTAAAAAATGTATTTCTTCCTAAAATCGGCTGAAATATTTGGGTATTGTATACAACATCCTCTCCTAAGGAATCCTGATCTGTAGGGATATTTTTTTTACAAGATGCCAATACACAAAGCCCAAGTCCACATAAAGCAATGTGTCTAATCGTGCTATATAATTTCATATTCATATTATTTATTTAGGAGTTTGGCCAGTTTGGAGAAACCATAATTATGACTTGGAGCCAAAATATGTAATCTTCCATTTTTCGTACGGATATTAACTACAGAAGCATTACTTTCCTGCCAGTAACGTTGAAAGATAGAATTGTTCATATCGCTCAAGATAATCTGTTGCTGTCCTCCATTTACAATACCCGAAGCCGATGTCACCTTGTACTTCATTGTCATGCGATACTTATCAATGCTGAGAACTTCTCTCCCTTCGACAAACTCTTTTAGATTGTCCGTATCATAATTTCCATTGAAAGCATAATGATAGGTCAGTGTATCGATCAAGGGCTGTGGAACATCTTCTAAATACAACTTTGGTCTATCAGCTGCGCTTCTCACGGCATTCATCGCATCGATTGCATTAGTAAAGCTGTTATTTGTCATTGCAAAGAAAGTAAGGGTATCCAGTGGATTTTTTAATCTCGCCCGTAGATTTGGAACTCTCTCTAATACTAACAGTAAAGAATCATATACCGAATTCTGCTCTTCTAAAAATTGTAATGTTGTACCATCGTATTCGGTATATTTTACTTGATAATCTTCGTAATAGGTATTTCCTTTTTTACAGCTACTGAGTGCAATGACTAGGAAGAGGAAGGAAAACCCTACATATAATATTTTTTTCATCATGGTTATTATTAGGTTATTTCCAATATGAATTTTGTACCAATTTTGAATTACGCTCCAAGACATCCGAAGATATCGGCCAATAGATTCCTCCATTTGCAATAAGATCATTCAACACCGCATTGTTCTTTTTGATCTTTGCCAAACGTATCTGATCGTACCATCTCCAGCCCTCGCCCATCAATTCACGTCTTCTTTCTAAAAAAATTTCATCTAAAATATCTTTTGGAGAGGTATTGATATAAGGCTTCAATCCACGCTGTGCTTTGATGATATTCAGGTTTTTGATGGCTTCGTCTTTTTGTCCCAGTACGGCTTTAGCCTCAGCATGCAATAAGTATATCTCTTCTAAACGAGTGAATACTAAATTGGATCCGAATATGGAGAAATCAGAATCACCTGAGCCATTACGTATGACCTTAATCTTACTAAAGATTGGAATATCACCATTATAGTTTGAAAAATAATTTGTTCTTATTAACCCTGAAACAGAATCGATTCCAAAGCGAGTATCATTGACATCATCAAAAATATTGTTGATGGTATCTCTGTTAACAAAAATATCTGGTTTTGCTTTGGTTACGATGGGATATCCTAATGTCAACGACTCAATATGACCTGTATTAGTTGCCTCACCAAGCTCGTACGAAGAACGTACCGCTAAAATTTGCGCGCGATCACTTGGTCCAAAAAGACCATTTGTAGGATCTACCAAATTTGGTGCTGATAATAAGGATAAACCTGATTTAGAAAAATTATCAATCACAAACTTCGAGTAGACGTCGGCATTGATGTATTTGCCTTGCCATGCGGCAACATGAGCTAACAAAGAATATGCTGTAATTTTATTGACCAGTACACCTACCCATGTAGAATAGCTTTCACCATAATAGTTTTGAGTTCCCGATGCATATGTATAAGGGAGCTCTTGAGCTGCTTGTAATAATTCTTTTTCTACAAATGCCAGAACGGTAGCTTCTGTTGCTTTATCTACCTCTAAAAAGCTCCCATTATCGTAAGAATCTTTTAATAAAGGAACTTCACCCCATATACGTACCATATAAAAATACATCATAGCTCTGATCGTACGTGCCTGAGCAACATCATATTTAAGATCACGCTCTGTATAGCGAGTATCTTTTGCCATAACTTCTGGCGCACGTTCGATAAAAAGTGATGCTGCATTGATAACAGCATAGAAGCGACGCCAGTCTGTCAAACCTTTAATCAAAGGATAAGCAGACTTTAATTTATTCTCTTGTACTACACGTAAATCAGCACGAGAATAGGAGTTAAAATCGCCAAAACGCATCTCGCCATATACCCAGTGTCCATAATTGTCCACCATTGCTGCGCGCATTAAACCGTATATACCCATCAAGTGTGCGCGAGTATCCGATAAAGAATTCCATTCTTTACCTTCTGCTCCCACATTAACTGCAACGATATCCAATTTTTTATTACAGGATGTGCTTAGCACAGTAATACCCATCATAAAGAGTAGGTATTTTCCCCATTGATTATATCTTTTCATTTTAAACATCATTCAATAATTAGCTTTATAAATCCAATTTGATTCCCATACTGACAATTGGAGACATAGGCAGGCCGTAACCTGTGTAGTAACCGTTAAAATCAATCAACTCGGGATCTTTACCTGAAAATTTGGTAATGGTCAATAAATTGGTTCCAGACAAATACAAATAGGCACGACGTACTGACTTTATTTTATCTTTAATAGAATTTAAATGAGCAAGATCATAACCAACGGTCAAGGCTCGCAATTTTAAGAAAGAAGCATTTTCTAAGAATAGATCTTGATCCACCCGATATGCGACAATAGGACTCCAGGGGTTATAAATTGGGTATTTCGTAATATCAACATCTTGTTGCCAATGAAATACTTCTCGGATACCCTCCAAAGAATTGGTGTTTTCAGTATTGATAAAATCATACTTTGTGGATGCTCTTTGATTCAGTGCTTTGTGACCTAAAGCAAAGTACCATTGCATATTCAACTCAAAACCTTTGTATCTAAATTGATTATTGAAACCTCCAACTAATTTTGGCATTGCGTTTCCTTTTAGCACACGATCTTTTTCATCGATCTTGAAATCGCCATTTTGATCTTTCCAAACCGGATCTCCAGCGGCAAAATCCACACCGTCAAACTGTAGTTTTTGGCCATTTTGAACGGGAATATCAGCTTCTGTATTGTAAATTCCTTGGTTCTCATAAAGCCAGAATTGATCAATGGCCTCACCTACTTTTAATAAACGATTACTTACTTTTAGTTCCTGTTTCCCATTTGGTAATGCTGTTAATTTGTTCTGGTTCCAGTTCAGGTTTAAACTAGCATCCCATTGCAATCCTTCCGGATTACTTAACACATGTGCACCTAGGTTTAAATCTATTCCTCTATTTTGCACAGTCATACCATTGATGATCTGTCCAGAATAACCATATTCTGCAGGAATCGGCATATTGATCAGCTGATTGACATCTTTCTTTTGATATGCGGATAAAGTAAAATCAATCTTCTTATCCAAGAATGCACCATCTACTGTAACTTCTGCATGATCTGTATAAGGCCAATCGATACCATATCCAACCCACCCATCTGAATATGGGCGTGATGCTACTGCAAAGCCGTTGTAAGAAACAAGTGATTTCTCAGTTCCCCAGCTTAAATCTGCGGTATAATTTGGTCCTACTGCATACTTACTTGTAAAAATTGGCTTGCCAATACGAGCCCATGAAGCTTTGACACTCAAATTGTCCATAGCTGCATCTTCCGATTCATTAATGAGATGATATTTGGCAGAAACTGCGGGTGTAGTCAACCAACGTGAATCGGGTTGCATGGTAGAAGAACCGTCGTAGCGAATAACGGCATTGATATCTAACTTATCTTTCCAGCTGTAAGCTCCGGATAAATAAAGGGAATGCAACCTAAAATCTTCTCTGTTTGTCCAGCGATTGACATATAATCCACCAATTGGTATAAGGTATCCACTATTGTTTGGATCCCCATTCACGACATTCACTTTGATAAAATCATTTGGTCCGTCATAAGCACGTGAATAGTGGTAACGGTACAAATCTTGTGTATAATTTGACCCTAAGACAAAATTAAATTTGTGTTGATCTTGCAGTGTAAAATTATAATCTAAAGAATTGCTAAAAACTAAACGCTGGTTGAATCCAAAGTAACTAGACATGTAATTATTTGTCTCCATCAATGATCCCGGAAAAAATGCTTGTCGAGCGCCTTCAGAATAATCAATTCCTAAGTTTGTATTAAATTTCAGATTTGGCAGAAAATACAAATCTAGATTGACTAAAAGATTAATCATGTTGACCGAGTTGTTATCAATAGCTTTTTTATAGACATCAACATATTGTCTATACATGTCTTTATTAGGCGAAATCGGTACGGAAAGATCTGGCACATAAGACGCTTCTCCAAAACGGTCGCGTAAACTTCTATTTCGATCACGTAAGCTGCGGCTTGCATTAACCGTGGTTCCGAAATTAAACCACTTATATGGGGCCATATTCACATTGAATAAAGCATTATATCGTTCAAAATTTGCTTTATCGGCAGAACTTGCATTTTTAGTGTAACCACCCATAAAAGCAAAATTAGCACGATCACCACCGCCACGGATTCCTAAATTTCCACCGTAAATTGGAGTAATTTTATAATATTCTTCATTCCAATTTGCCGGACCATAGTAATTAACATTGGTCGAATCACTTAAATACCCAGGATAAGCTAATTTATCACCGGCTGAAGCATATTTACTGTAGAATGAAGATCTGAATTGGTTTTCATACTGGGCATTGACCGGAGTAACAGTCGGCTTTGTTGCTAATCCAACATAAGCATCAAAACTGATCTCACGTTGCCCTTCTTTACCAGGCTTGGTTAAAATCCATATTGCACCGTTAGCAGCTAAAGGGCCTAGCTTTGCCAATTCAATCGGATCTTTTATCACTTGGATAGATTCAATCGTTGATAAGTCAATACCCGCAAAATTATCTGTTGCAGGTCCGATACGATTAAATTGATTTTGTTGAATAGAATAAGTAAAATTATTCTCTCTTGCAATAGGTACTCCATTAATATAAACCGCTGGCTGTACATTAATGGCGTCTTTGATTTCAAGAAGAGGGCTTCCGAGTCCTCGAATAACCATATTCTTGTAAGAACCAGGTTCTCCACTTGATTCCTGGACATATAGTCCAGAAATTTGACCTTTCAATACTTCGGAAATACTTACCAGAGGTAAGGTTTCCACCTGTTTGAAATTAAGGCTATCCTTGACCGGTCGCTTTTGCAATAAGGATTTTAACCTCCCTCGCAAAATTTGTTGATCCACTTCGCTTATCTCTGAAGTGTCCTGTTGCATTATCCACATTTCCGAAGAACGGGCATACGCTTTTTGCAACATCGGGACAAGAAATAAAAAACAAAAAAGTCTTTTCATCCGATTTTAATTTAGGCTTAAAAATTAAAAATGCAACCCTTATGGTTAGTCTAATAAGCTGCGGCTATTCGCTATTTATAAGCGTTTTAATAATTGATAGTTAGTAACAATTATATAACATTATTTTAAATACACCATTATCGCTTTGAAACGAAACCGTTTGCGTAAAATGTGCAAACGGTTGCGAAAAGTTATGCTATACATAAGTTTGTATTTTTTTTGTAGTAATTAGACGACTAAAACTCCTTTAAATTTGAAGGTACCTTAATCCTAATAGATTAAGAATAATTAAAAAACAACGCTAGCCAATGTGAATAAATAGCAGATTACTACTAATTTAAGATCAAAAAAATGTTTGATTACAGATAATAGAATTGTATGAGACCCTTGCACTAAGAGAAGGAAACTATAAAAGTTAACCTAAAAACAGGATGACCATCGGGAGTTTAAGGAAAGTCTTAAATATTATGGCCGATTGATTTCTTATCGTAACCCATGAATACCGCAATCAGGCAATGTGTCTTGATGCTATCCAGTTCATATTGCCCATTGGTTTATTGGCAATTTTGGATGGTTTTTTAAATATTACTACTTAACATGCTTTTAGAGCATTAGATGTTCTTATTAAAGAAGGTAAATTTATAAGAAGATAGGTTAGTGATGTGTATACCCTCCGTTAAAATCAAATACGCTTTTTGCACAACCTGCATCTATCTAGGGAAAGTTAAATTTTTAGTTGCATCTGATAGAAATGATCTTGGGAAGCTTATTTTTAATTCATTCGTAGCGGAAAATCGATAGGATTCACTTAATTATGGGTATAATAAAATTAGCAGAAAGATGGATGGATGCGCTTGAATATGACATTATTAATAATAGGCGTTCCCAATCCATGTTACTTAGAAAGTAAATAAATCTGAGTACATCAGTAAGAAGAGGTTGAGGCTGCCTCTTCTTATAAAGTATATGCTTAAAACCCTACACTCTTCAAATTTAACCCTGCTCTTTCATCTAGACCAAACATTAAATTCATATTTTGTACGGCTTGTCCTGATGCGCCTTTCAACAAATTATCTGTTGCATTCAAGATTAATAATTTGTTACCGTGTTTTTCTATATGAACAATACTTTTATTTGTATTGACAACTTGTTTTAAATCAATATTTTTACGACTCACATGGGTAAAGGGATGTCCCTCATAATAAGCTTCGTAAAGTTCATAAGCCTGTTCTTCAGATAAATCTGAATCGACGTATATAACTGAAAATATCCCTCTTGCAAAATCACCTCGTTGCGGAACAAAATTGATTCTCTCTGCAGCTCTATCTAGTAAGGATTGATCTGACTGAGGAAGGAATCCATCTTGCAATTGCGCTAAAGATTCCGATATTTCCTGCAAGTGCTGGTGTTCAAAAGATTTATAAGCTGATAGGTTATTATTGCGCCACGAGAAGTGTGTAGTCGCGCCTGGTTTCTGTCCTGCTCCTGTAGATCCTGTCGTTGCATTCACGTGAATCTGACTCGGTAATAAACCCTTATCTGCCAATGGCAAAAGAGCCAATTGAATATTTGTTGCAAAGCAACCCGGGTTTGCAATATAGTGAGCTGTTTTAATTTTATCTCTATTCAGTTCAGGTAAACCATATACAAAATTCTTATCGTTGTACGCCGTATTCGCTTTCAAACGGTAATCTTGAGATAGATCAATTATCTTCACAGAAGGATCAATTGGATTTTTATCCAAAAACTTACGAGCATCTCCGTGACCTACACATAAGAATAATACATCTATATCTGAATGAAAATCTGAAGAGAATGTTAATTCCGTATCACCAAATAGATCATTGTGTACTTCATAGATTTTATTGCCTGCATTGGAGGCACTATTGGCAAATACAATTTCAACTTCCGGATGATAAATCAACACGCGTAATAATTCTCCTCCAGTATACCCTGCTGATCCTACTATTCCTACTTTTATCATTTTTTAGTATTTAGATTTTAATTGTACTACGATACGATGGATGGACTACTAATTTAGGATATCCAGTGACACATCTATCGGTCCAATGTATGTAAAAAATGGATCCCTATCTCAAATGGTGAGCATGGGATCCATTGTATTTTAACAAAGAAATAAGTGACGAATTCGAATTAAACGAATTACAATAATGCTTACTTTCCGTTAACTTTATGCCAAATAATGGTTTGATTACCAAATATTTTAGAGAATCCTTTTACATCGTCACCTGTATATCCAGCGTTCATTTCACCGTATGTTCCAAATTTATTAGACATTAAATCATATTCCGATTCGATACCAATAACGACAAAGCGGTAAGGGTGTAACTCGATAATCACTTTTCCTGTTACAGTTTCCTGAGTAGATTGTAAAAATGCCTCGATATCACGCATTACAGGGTCGTGCATTTGTCCTTCGTGCATATAATTGCCATAAAACCCTGCAATCTGATCCTTCCAAGATAATTGCCATTTAGTCAACGTATGTTTTTCTAAAGCATGGTGTGCTTTTATCAAAATAACGGATGCAGCTGCCTCAAATCCTACACGGCCTTTAATACCAATAATGGTATCTCCTACGTGGATATCACGACCGATACCATAAGGTTGTGCCAATGCTTGTAATTCTTGAATTACACGTACCGCATCTAATGCTTTTCCATTCAATGCTGTTGGTTCACCTTTTACAAAATCAATCGTAATCTGCTGAGGTTCTGTAGAAGTTACTGGTGTTGGCCAAGCGGATTCTGGTAAATATTGATTGGATGTTAATGTCTCTGCTCCTCCTACTGAAGTACCCCAAAGACCTTTATTAATCGAGTATTTAGCTTTCTCAGCTGAATATTCGACACCATGTTTATTTAAATATTCTATTTCATCTTCGCGCGATAATTGCAAATCACGGATTGGCGTAATAATTTCCACTCCTGGAATTAAGGTATGAAAAATCATATCAAAACGTACCTGATCATTGCCCGCACCTGTAGATCCATGCGCTACACATTCTGCTCCAATTTTCTTAGCATAATTGGCAATAGCGGTCGCTTGACAAACTCGCTCAGCGGATACTGATAATGGATAAGTTGCATTTTTCAATACATTACCAAAAATCAAATATTTAATAGTTTCGCGGTAATAGTCTTCTGTTTCATCAATAGCTGTATGCGACTTTACGCCTAAAGCATAAGCTCGCTCTTCAATCTGTTTTAATTCCTCATCGGAAAAACCTCCTGTGTTAACTACTACTGAGTGAACTTCTAAACCTAAATCTTGTGTTAGATAAATACAACAAAATGATGTATCTAACCCACCACTGAATGCTAAAACTACTTTTTTCATCTTTTTGGATTAATTCATTGATAAACCTCGGAATGAGACTTAAACAAAAATATAAAAAACTTAAAACTCCTTAACTACTTTTTTACTCTTATGGAAATTAGCTGCAACAAACTTCTTTGCTGATTTCCATAATTTTGCTTCTATACGTTTCAACAACGATTGTTTCTGCGTAATACGCTCTAATCTTTCTTTGGCTTCTGCTTTTCGCTGAATTTTTTCTTTCAATTCGCGTTCCTTATCAACAGGGTCCCAAAGCATAGCTGTACACATACAGTTTTTACGATCCTTACTTAATAGGATATCGTAATTCACACAACTTTGGCATCCTTTCCAAAATTCTTCATCTTGTGTGAGCTCGGAATAGGTCACAGGTTCATAACCTAGTTCTGAATTAATTTTCATAACCGCCAAACCTGTCGTTAAACCAAAAATCTTTGCATGTGGATACTTTTCGCGAGATAAATCGAAGACTCTTTTTTTAATTGCTTTGGCTAAACCTACTTTACGAAATTCAGGATTGACAATTAAACCAGAATTGGCAACATAATCACCATGTCCCCAGGTTTCAATGTAGACAAACCCAGCCCATCTTCCATCCTTGTGTAAAGCAATAACGGCTTTACCCTCAATCATTTTATTAGCAACATATTCTGGCTTGCGACGTGCAATACCAGTACCTCGAGCTTTTGCAGACTCGAACATTTCATTGCAAATCTGCTCAGCATATGCAACATGCTCAGGTTTTGCGGGAATAATTAAAAATTCTGAAATAGTCATTGACTTACGACCCAAATAATAAAACTAACAACCGAAATTGCGTTTTGTTATGAAAAAACAATTAATAAAATCGTGGAGCGCCATCATCGGACCTGATGATATTACTGAAAAGAAAGATCACTACCTCATATCAAGCCCGAGGTAGTATGGGTCGTCGAAAGCGAAGAACTGGAATCTGCCTAAAAATAAAAGAACAATACCTCTTACCAACAAACTTTTTAAAAGCATGTAGCAAAGAGAATTTTAATGTATTGTTATTCTTCATTTCTAGTTATCGTCTTCTTAAAGGACGTTGCAAATGTATAAAATAATTTTTTTCTTTTCTGCAATAATAGTACGCATTTTTTATAAAATGACAAAAAACCACAAAAACTTAAAAACACTCAACTTACAACTTATAAATCAATCACTTAAATCATTTTATTGTAATGAATAACTGATGAATAAAAAAACCAATCTGGTAACAAATGTCTAGAATCATTAATAACTTGCTATCAATACTAAAAAAAATAAAGAAATAGAAACTTTTAGTATTCTCATTAAAATTAGATAATTTTGTGCTTCATCGGTGATCTTATAAAGTTCGCCATTAGTACACAACAGCATATGGACACTCCTAGTATCATTTTTTATTGCATTTTCGGGATCCCTTACTTTATTTTTATGTATTGGTTAGTTAAACAAGATAAACAAAAATATGCTTGGGGAATTGCACTTATCACAGCAATTGCTGTTCTCGCAATATATGTTTCGCAAAAGGCGAGCAAGGTTGCGATGGATAATTATCAACAACATCAAATTGATTCTAGACAAATCGAACATGATGAAAAAATCGATAGTTTAAATCATAAATAAAAAAAGCGCCTTTCAGGCGCTTTTTTTATTTATGATTTACTTCTCTATATGCTCTAAAGCAAATAGAAATGCATAGTTTAAAGCAATATCTTTGAGATAGTCAAATCGTCCGGATGCCCCACCATGACCGTACTCCATATCCGTTTTAAGCAGTAACACATGATGATCAGTTTTCATCTTTCTTAATTTCGCGACCCACTTTGCCGGCTCAAAATATTGAACCTGACTATCGTGCAATCCTGTTGTGACTAATATATTTGGATATTCCTTTCCTTCTATATTTTCATATGGGGAATAGCTCTTCATATAATAGTAAGCTTCCTTTTCATTAGGATTTCCCCATTCGTCATATTCATTGGTTGTTAATGGAATGCCTTCGTCCAACATCGTATTCACGACATCCACAAAAGGAACTTGTGCAATAATACCATTCCATAGATTTGGTTCCATATTGGCTATCGCTCCCATTAAAAGTCCACCTGCACTTCCTCCTTGTGCATAAAGATGTCCCAAGCTTGTAAATTTCTGATCAATTAAATAATGACCACAAGAAATAAAATCTGTAAATGTATTGATCTTATTCATCATTTTACCTTCTTCATACCATTGTCTCCCCATCTCTTCACCTCCTCGGATATGTGCTATTGCATATACAAAACCGCGATCTAACAAACTCAATCGAGCACTATTAAATGTAGGATCTATCGCGTATCCATACGAACCATATGCATATAATAGCAAAGGTGCCGAACCATCTTTCTTAATACCATTTTTATAGACAAGAGAAATGGGAATAGCAGTACCATCACTTGCTTTTGCAAAAATGCGTTCCGTACTATATGCATGCGTATCATAGCCCCCAACAACCTCTTGTTGCTTCAATAAGATTTTTTCCCTAGTCACCATATCGTACTCATAAGTCGATAAAGGTGTTACAAGCGAGGTATAGCCGAAACGTAATTTTTGTGTATCGTATTCAACATTAGTACTGGGATAAACTGTATAAGCTACTTCTCCAAAATCAAGATAATACTGTTCTTCATTTTGTAAGTTGTGTATAGCTATTTGAGACAATCCATTTTTCCTTTCGGTAACGACCAAATAGTCTTTGAATTCATCTACCTCACTTACTAATACATCTTCTCGATGTGGAATAAATGCTCTCCAATGTTCTCTACTAGTCATACCAAGCTGACACTGCATAACCTTGAAATTTTTTGCTTCTTCATTTGTTACAATGAGAAAGCGATCTTCCAAAGCTGTAACATGGTACAGCACATTTTTCATTCTTGGTTGAAACACCTGAAAATTTCCAGCTGGGTCATCAGATTTCAGATAAAAAACTTCTGATGAAAGCGTTCCTTCTGATTCAATAAATATGTATTCACCATTCTTTGATTTTCCGACACCTATGTAATTGGTATTATCAATTTCTTCATAAACGGTTACATCATCATCTACAAGGGTTCCTAATGTATGTCTATTAATTTTTTCACTTAATAATGTACCTGGATTTTTTGCCGTATAGTAAAGCGTTTTATTATCCTTAGCCCAAGTAGAGTTTCCTGATGTTTTTGGTATTTCGTCTTTATAGATTTCACCCGTCAGTAGATTTTTAATGAAAATGGTATATTCTCTTCGTGATACGGTGTCGACACCAAAAGACATTAAGTTGTTATCGGGGCTTACCGAAAACCCTGTAGTAGCGTAATACGCATAACCTACTGCCATGGCATCAATATCGAGCAGAATCTCTTCGCTCGCATTAAGCTCATCCTTTTTTCTACAAAACTTAAAATACTGCTGCCCATCTTCTGTACGGGTATAGTAATAATATCCATTTTTAAGATAAGGAACAGATTCATCTTTTTCTCTAATCCGTGCTTTCATTTCCTGAAACAATTGCTCCTGCAATTTTTCCGTTGGCTTTAGCACAGCATTCGTATAATCATTTTCTTTTTTTAAATAATCAATTACCAATTCAGCGTCAGGCCCCTCCTTAAAGAAATTATTCATCCAATAATAATCATCGATCACTTGATCGTTGTGAATGTCTCTCTTATGTGGTTTAATCACTGCTAAGGGAGCTTGAATACCTTTTGTATTTAATTGTTCTGAAGTATATTGCTCTGCTCGTGCTGTTCCTATTATAGCGCTTAAAATAATCATATTTCTAATTTTCGTAATGATCAAAAGACTGAATTAACCAAAGAATTCAGAATTATGTAAAGGTAAAAATACGGATGTATCAGTATTATTTAGTAAAAATTAACATTTTAAGCATCATACTAGCATTATATTTGCAGATCGTAACCACATCAAAATATCAAAAGATGAATTTAAAAAGATTACTGTATGTATTTGCTATTGGATTAACCCCCATTTTGGGCTACGCTCAGGAGAATAAAAGTGTGCCTGAAAACTGGTTTAATCTGGATTATGAAAAAGATGGTGTACTGGGCATAAGTACAGAAAGAACTTACGAGAGTTTACTAAAAGGTAAAAAATCTACACCCGTTATTGTAGCCGTTCTGGATGGCGGTGTTGATGTCAATCATGAGGATTTAAAAAACATAGTCTGGATTAATTTGAAAGACAGTATCTCGAATGGAGTTGATAACGACAAAAATGGATTCATTAATGATAAATATGGCTGGAATTTCATTGGTAATGCAACTGGTGAAAACGTGCATTTTGATAATTTGGAATTAACAAGACTGATCCGTAAACATGCTCCAAAATATGATGGAGTAACGGCTTCGACCGTTATGACCGACCAAGAAAAACGTGCTTACAATGCTTATTTAAAAATGGTAGATGCCTATAATGAGAAATTGGATGAAGCAAAATATGGTGCACTAAATTATGTTGCATTGAAAGAGAACATCGATAATCTTGTCAAAAGCATCAATAAGGATAAGTCTGCGATAACAACAGCAGATCTAGATAGTCTCAATCCTCCGGGCAACCGTCAAAAGATTGCGATTAGAATTGCGAAAGAAGAAATTGAGAAAGCTGGCGGATTTAAAAAGTTTTATGATGATTTAACTGAAGGCGCAAATTACTTCGGAAATCAAGTCGCCTATCATCTTAATAAAGAATATGATTCACGTTCTATTGTTGGTGATAACTACGATGATGCACGTGAATATCATTATGGAAACTCGGATGTTACAGGTCCTGATGCACTTCACGGAACACACGTAGCCGGTATCATTGCAGCTGATCGCAAAAATAATATTGGCATTAAAGGGGTCGCTAACGATGTAAAAATACTTTCAGTTCGCCTAGTGCCAGATGGAGATGAGCGTGACAAAGATGTCGCAAATGGCATCCGCTATGCTGTTGATAATGGCGCTAAGGTTATTAATATGAGTTTCGGAAAAGGATACGCTTATAATAAAAATACGGTAGATGAGGCAGTAAAATATGCTATGTCAAAAGATGTTTTACTTGTTCATGCTGCAGGTAACGACAGTGAGGATAATGATATTTCACCTAATTATCCGAATAAATTTTATACCGATAGCTTAGGTGCTATAACAGGCGTTGCAGATGCATGGATTACTGTTGGTGCGACAGGGCCTCGGAAAGATGATGAGCTGCTGGCAAGTTTTTCAAACTATGGTAAAGCTTCCGTGGATGTATTTGCTCCAGGATTATATATCAATTCAACTGCTCCACACTCTGAATACAAAGAAGAGCAGGGTACAAGTATGGCTGCACCTGTAGTTGCCGGTCTTGCTGGTATGTTACGTTCTTACTACCCGCAGTTATCAGCTCTTGAGACAAAAGAGATTATCATGAACTCTGTTACAAAGTTAGATGATTCGGTTCGAATTAAACTGGAAGATGGTTCTTATAAGACAGTCAAATTAGCTGATATTTCTATTTCAGGCGGTATAGTTAATGCTTACATGGCTGTGCAAAAAGCAAATGAATATCTCATTAAAAAGAAAAAATAAAATATTGACATAATATTTGCATCTTGTTTTACGTTTTACTAATAAATTTAACAGTAACAACAAAGATTGCGTATGGTCGAAAACTTTACAACAGAAAATGAAGTTAAAAACATCGAAACAGAAGTAAAAATCTCTGATGAGGATGTGGAACAACAATTAAAACTTCAGCTACCAAAAATCATGATGAATCCAAGTGATTCCTGTATTGATAGAATTTTGAATTACTCAAAATCTGTAGTCAACAAAAAGGCTTAGTCGGAAGATTAAGCCTTTTCTATATTTTAAAAACTTAACTATCTTTGATAGATATGTTGAAAAAAGATAGATATAAAGCTTTTGTAGAATATTTTTCTAAAAATAGCCCAGATGCACAAACAGAATTAAATTATAGTAATCCTTATGAATTATTGGTCGCTGTAATATTGTCTGCACAATGCACAGATAAACGAATCAATCTGGTGACCCCTAAACTTTTCCAACAATTTCCAACTGCCGAAACTTTGGCGAATAGTAGTGCTGAGGAAATATTCACGTATATCCGTTCAGTAAGCTATCCGAATAATAAAGCGAAACATTTGGTTGGAATGGCCAAAATGCTGGTTGATGTATTTGATTCTACAGTTCCTGAAAAAATAGAAGATTTGATAAAACTACCCGGTGTCGGCAGGAAAACGGCAAACGTCATCTCTTCAGTGGTTTACAATCAACCTGCAATGGCTGTTGATACCCATGTATTTCGCGTTAGTAACCGGCTTGGTCTCACGAGTAAAGCTACAACTCCACTTGCTGTGGAAAAACAACTGGTCAAATATCTGCCTGTTGAAACCATCGCTATTGCTCATCATTGGCTTATATTACATGGTCGCTACATTTGCTTAGCCCGAAAACCTCAATGTGACAAATGTGCCATTACTTACATGTGTAAATATTTTGAAAAAACGCACCAAGTGAAAGAAATCAAAGAAAAAGTTAGTTAAAAACAGTAGACTAATTTTTTTAGTAAAAATATTTTGCAAATTAAAAACTATTCCTTACTTTTGACTTAACAATACTAAGAATATGAGCAACCCAGATAAATTAAAAGCATTACAGCTTACATTAGATAAATTAGAGAAATCATATGGCAAAGGCGCCATTATGAAATTAGGAGATACTACTGTTGATCCCATTGAATCAATCTCTACAGGTTCTTTAGGTCTTGATATCGCATTAGGTATCGGAGGCGTTCCTAAAGGTCGTATCATTGAGATTTACGGTCCTGAGTCTTCTGGTAAAACAACCCTTGCAACGCATATCATTGCTGAGGCTCAAAAATCAGGCGGTATAGCTGCTTTTATTGATGCTGAACATGCTTTTGACAAATACTATGCGCAGAAATTAGGTGTTGATGTTGAGAACTTATTAATTGCACAACCCGATAATGGCGAACAGGCTTTAGAAATTGCCGATAATCTAATCCGCTCTGGAGCTATTGATATTATTGTCATTGACTCCGTCGCTGCTTTAGTACCTAAAGCAGAAATTGAAGGTGAGATGGGGGATTCCAAAATGGGACTTCAAGCACGTTTAATGTCTCAAGCTTTACGTAAATTAACAGGTACAATTTCCAAAACAAACTGCTGTTGTATTTTCATCAACCAGCTCCGTGAAAAAATCGGTGTTATGTTTGGTAACCCTGAAACAACGACAGGTGGTAATGCATTAAAATTCTATGCATCTGTACGTCTTGATATCCGTCGTACTTCTCAGATCAAAGATTCTGATGAAGTATCTGGTAACCGCATAAAAGTAAAAATTGTTAAGAATAAAGTAGCTCCTCCATTCCGAATCGCCGAATTTGATATCATGTTCGGAGAGGGTATTTCAAAAGTTGGTGAAATCATCGACTTAGGTGTTGAATACAATATCATTAAGAAAGCTGGTTCATGGTTTAGCTATGGAGAGACAAAATTGGGACAAGGTCGTGATGCTGTAAAATCATTATTACTTGACAACCCGGATTTGGCGGATGAACTAGAAGCAAAAATCAGAGCTGAAGTTGCTGGCGTAGATCCAAATCTCGTTTTAGAAGAAGGTTAATTTTTTCGTTACATATAGATTTTTAATATAGCCATTCCAAAAGAATGGCTATATTTATTTACTAAAACCTATGCTAATGAAAAAGTATATTCTTTCTTATTTTATTCTTTCGATTTTATGTTGCAGCTCGCTTCTACTTTCGGCACAACAATTAAAGATATTAACATACAATATCCATCATGCTAACCCTCCTAGTGAAAGTGCCGACGTTATCAATCTAGATACGATCGCATCCATTATCAAAAAAACAAATGCAGATCTAGTTGGTCTACAAGAAATTGATGTTAACTTAGATCGATCCCAAAATATTGATCAGGCAAAGAAATTAGCTCAACTCACAGGTTTGCACTACTTCTTTTCTAAAGGAATTAATCTAGATGCGGGTGAGTATGGGACTGTGATCCTTTCGAAATACCCTATTGTTAAAAGTGAACGTTTCGAACTTCCATCACCAATTGAAAGTGAGAAGAGAAGTTTAGGCATAATCCATATAAATATAAAAGGAAAAGTAGTCAAGTTTGCTAATACGCACCTTGATTTGAAAAATGAAAATAGGCTTGCGCAAACGGCTTTTATCATTGACAAATTTAAGAATGATAAAAACCTTGTTATTCTAGTCGGTGATCTAAATGCAACACCTGCAGAACAACCAATCCGTAATTTAGAGCAAATATTTACACGCAGTCAAATCAAAAATGGATTTACAATACCTGAAGTAAATCCTGATCGCGAAATTGATTTTATCATGATAAATAAAGGAAGTCAGTTTAAATTTAAAAATCATCGTGTTTTATCTGAAACTTATGCAAGTGATCATAGACCTGTATATGTTGAAATTAATGCCCAATAATAGCTAATGAGTATCAATAGAAGAAAATTTATAGAGGCCTTAACCTTAGCGGGCATAACATTACCAAGCATCGGTTTGGCTGAGGAAAAAAAAGAACGTAGTGACAACGAAAAATTTGATTTTATCGTACCAGCATATTTGCAAAATCAAATCAATAAGAGTATAAGTATCTTTTCCATTTTAAGCAAACCTGCATTTGCATGGTTGGAGATCTTGGACGACAACAACGAGGTAATTGACAAGATATATCAAAGCGAAGATGGTATGTTAGAGGCTAATACTGACTTATTTAAATTTACTATACAGGAAGCGCCTAGGGTCTTTAAATATAGAATAGTAGCTAAAGAAGTTCTTAAATTTGAAGCTTATAAAATTGTTTACGGAGAGGAAATTAAAACCAACATTTTTTCGGCCAAATTAGCTGAAAAAGATCAGGATAAAATTAGATGTTTGATATATAATGATGTACACGAAGCGAAAGATACATATAAGGATCTAGTTCCAAGCCATAATATAGAAGCATATGATTTTTCTATTCTAAATGGCGATTCTTTTCATTATGTTACAAACCAAAAAGATATAACAGAAAAACTGCTTCAACCCTTTTCATTTTTTGAAACCAGCAGGCCTTTTATCATGAATCGCGGTAATCACGAAACAAGGGGTTCATTTTCTCGTCTTTTCAAAAAGTTATTTGGCTATCCTGAAAATAAATTTTATCAATCCTTCAAATTGGGCCCTATTTACTGGATTCTATTAGACAGTGGGGAGGATAAACCAGATACACATGAGGTGTATGGAGGAACTGTAGACTATGACAATTACCGTAAAGAACAGGCTATTTGGTTAGATAAAGTTTTGCAATCGAAAGAAAGAAAGGCCTCTCAGCATACCGTTGTTGTCAGCCACATTCCTATTTTTCACTCTGATGACTGGCACGGAACATTACATAACCGCTCAAGCTTTCATCCATTATTTCAGAAGTATAAAATTGATGCGATGATTACAGGACATACGCACAAATATGGGTATTATCCGCCTGACAAAGATCATAATTATACGATCTTCATCGGTGGCGGTCCAAAGGTTGGAGAACGTACAATAATAGATGTGAATGGTGATAAGAAATCGTTAGATATAAAAATGATCAAAGATAATGGCGATGTATTAGGTCATCTTAAAAAGGCATAATTATTACTAATTATTGCACATAAAAAAGGCGTTTACATAGTAAACGCCTTTTTTATAAAATTAATAATCACTCTGATTATTCTCCTTCTTCTAAGAAAGGGTATTTATAGTTTGTATCTGGATTAAAGGTTTCTTTAATCGTACGTGGAGATACCCAACGCAATAAGTTGATCATTGATCCGGCTTTATCATTTGTACCAGAACCACGTGCACCACCGAATGGCTGTTGCCCTACTACGGCACCTGTACACTTATCATTAACATAGAAATTACCTGCTGCATTACGCAATGCATGTGTTGCCTGTGCGATTGCATAGCGATCTTTAGCGATAACTGAACCTGTTAAAGCATAAATAGAGGTTTTATCAACGATTTCTAATGTTTCTTCCCATTTCTCATCTTCATAAACAAAAATTGTCAAAACTGGCCCGAACAATTCTTCTGACATTGTTTCATAATCTGATTTTTTAGCCACAATAACGGTTGGAGAAATGAAGTAACCTTTAGATTTATCGTATGTTCCACCGATCACAACTTCAGCATCAGCAGATTCTTTTGCACGATCAATATATTTTGAAATCTTATCAAATGATTTCTCATCAATTACTGCATTGATGAAGTTTGTAAAATCTTCTGTTCCACCAATTTTGAATGAATTCACATCTGTAGTCATTGCATCTTTCAATGCTGGCCACATCGATGCTGGAACATAAGCACGTGAAGCAGCTGAACATTTTTGTCCTTGATATTCAAATGCACCGCGAACTAATGCTGTATTAGTTACTTGCAAATCTGCTGTTGGATGAACTAAAATAAAATCTTTACCTCCAGTTTCACCAACTATTCTTGGATATGTCTTGTAAAGATGGATATTCTCACCGATTGTTTTCCAAATATCTTGGAAAACTCCTGTAGAACCAGTGAAGTGGATACCAGCAAAATCAGGATGTTTGAAAATTACATCACCTGCATCCGGTCCAGATACATATACTAAGTTAATAACACCTGCCGGCAAACCTGCTTCAATAAAAATCTCCATTAACACTTGCGCAGAATATATCTGAGCATTAGATGGCTTCCATACGACAACATTTCCCATCATAGCAACACATGATGGTAAATTACCAGCAATAGCTGTAAAATTGAATGGTGTCAAAGCGAATACAAAACCTTCTAAAGGACGTTGCTCCACGCGATTCCATACACCTTTTCCTGATACTGGTGGTTGCTGTGCATAGATTTCTGTCATGTACTGTACGTTGAAACGTAAGAAATCCGTAAACTCACAAGCTGCATCAATTTCTGCCTGATAAGGGTTTTTTGACTGCGCTAACATGGTAGCAGCATTCAACTTATAACGATATTTGGTCGATGCTAGTTCTGCTGCTTTCAAGAAGATTGCTGCACGGTCTTCCCATGGCAAATTCTCCCAATCACTTTTAGCAGCCAAGGCGGCATTAATGGCATCAGTGACATGACTTTTAGTGCCTTGACTATATTGTCCCAAAACATGTTGGTGATCGTGTGGAGGATTGATAGATACTTTATTATCAGTACGGACTTCCTTTCCGCCTATATACATAGGTACGTCAACTTGCTTAGCACGAGCTTCATCAATCGCCGCTTTTAATAATTTGCGTTCTTTTGTTCCAACAGCATATGAGTACACTGGCTCATTCGTAGGTGTCGGTACATTAAAAAATCCTTTTATCATAGTAATAATTTTATATTTTCAAAAAGCTGAATTTCAATGAATTCATAGAATTCAACATAAATTTACAAGATTTTAATCCGTGTTCCAATTATTGGATTAGTCTTTAACAGTACTGGTAAAAATATGTTTAAACTTTTCCAATTTTGGTTTAATCACGTATTGACAATATCGATCTTCCTTATTATTCGCATAGTAATTTTGATGATAATCTTAAGCTTTATAGAAAGTAGTAAATGGATTAATTTCTGTCACGATAGGACGGTCATACAACCGTTCTTCTTTCATTTTTTTTAGATAAAAATTAACTTTTTCTAATTGTTCTTGATCATGAACAAAAATTGCAGAGCGGTATTGCGTACCAATATCATTACCTTGCCTATTCAATCGTGTAGGATCATGTGCGATAAAAAAAGCTTCTAACAAGGTATCGAATGTTATTTTCTTGGGGTCATACAAAACATTGATCACTTCAGCATGTCCTGTATTCCCTGTACTGACTTGGCTATATGATGGATCCTTCGTTTCTCCTCCAGCATAGCCTGAAATAACTTGCTGTACACCATCAAGTGTTTTAAATTGAGCTTCAACACACCAAAAACAACCTGCTGCAAATGTTGCAGTATCTACCAGACCATTCTGATGATCTGGCAACTGTTCAAATGATTGCGGTTCCTTTTTAGCAATATTAGATTTACAGGATAACAATGCATTGCTTGTTACCAAAAGTACAAGCATAGCGATATATTTATGTACCATCTCAATAACCCTTAAATTAAAAAAGCGGTAAAATGTTATCATTCTACCGCTTTTATTTCGCTACTAAAATTAAAAACTATTTAGCGGCAGCATAATTTTTCGCTACTGCATCCCAGTTGATGATATTGAAGATCTCTTCTAAATATGCAGGACGTTTATTTTGAAATTTTAAGTAATATGCATGTTCCCAAACATCAATACCTAAAATAGGCGTACCTTTAACTTCAGCCACATCCATCAATGGATTATCTTGATTAGGTGTCGATGTTACTTGTAATTTACCTTCTGCATTTACAATTAACCAAGACCAGCCAGAACCAAAACGTGTAGCTCCTGCATTTTGCAATTGTGTTTTCAATTCTGCAAAAGAACCAAATGTTTCATTGATTGCCGTTGCCAATTCACCAGTTGGCTCACCACCAGCATTTGGACCTAATACTGTCCAAAATAATTTGTGGTTATAGTGACCACCACCATTATTACGTACTGCTGCAGGATATTTACTGATATTTTTAACGATATCTTCTAAAGATAAGTTCTCAGCTTCTGTTCCAGCAATTGCCTTATTTAAATTATCTACATATGCTTGATGATGTCTATCATGGTGGATTTCCATAGTAGCTTTATCAATATGTGGTTCTAATGCGTCTGACGCGTAAGGTAGCGCTTCTAATACAAATGCCATAATTATTATTTTTTATGTTTATTTAAAGATTGTTTCTATGCAAATATAACGTTTAATATACCTTTATGTTTCGTTTTGCGATTAAATAATCACTAAGCTTTTAACGTTTTTGACGAAAAAATGATTTAACAAGTTCAGCACATTCTTCCCCCAACTTACCATGCTCTACAATTGTTTTGGGATGTAAAATTTTATCATGAAATTGAGAATATCCTCTTTTTTCATCTTGAGCTCCATATACAATTCGGCTGATATGTGTCCAATAAGCTGCACCTGCACACATTACGCATGGTTCTACAGTCACATAAAGTGTGCAGTCGACCAAATATTTACCTCCCAAATGATTTGCAGCAGCCGTAAAGGCTTGCATCTCGGCATGGGCTGTTACATCATTTAGACGCTGTGTCAGATTGTGCCCCCTACCGATAATATTACCTTTATGCACAATTACCGCCCCTATGGGCACCTCCCCTGCGGCTAATGCTAATTTTGCTTCCTTCAATGCTTGCTGCATAAAAAAATCGTCAGCATTGTCTACAGATGTTCCTTCAAAATCGATATACCGCATTTTACATTAATTTTGCACCATTAGGCACTTTTTTTTCTACAGTTGTTAAAATGATATCCCCGTTGTCATCAGCAAAACCGGTAACTAAACATTCCGAGAAAAAATTTGCGATCTGCTTCTTGGGGAAATTTACAATAGCAACAATTTGCTTACCTAATAATTCTTCTTTACTGTAATGCACCGTGATCTGAGCACTACTTTGTTTTATTCCCAATTTTTCACCAAAATCAATCGTTAACTGATAAGCTGGTTTTCTTGCTTTTGGAAAATCGGCAACATTTAGTATTGTACCCACACGCATATCCACTTTTTCAAAATCATTCCAAGATATTTCTTCCATTACAAACGATTACTTTCGATACTGCTTAATGACTTGGCCAGTGTAAATAAAACATATTCTCGATCGCGGTGTAATTTTGCCATCAAATGGTTAATCAATTTTTCTTCTTGATTTTCTTCGAAAACTAAATCTTCATCAGTTAGATGATTATATTTTCTTTTTATTTTTTCTTTTGCTGTAATCCAATCAAATGTTGTTATTTTAAGTCCCATCATTTTTTAGGTATAAAATTTGCTGTTATTTTTGAAACTTGTTCAAAGTTTAGTTAAAGATACAATTTATATAGAAAATAAAAGTTATGAAGAAAATTTTACCTGCATTACTATTAATTTGTGGTAGTGTTGCTACTGCAAATGCACAATTGTTACCAGGAGTAGAAATTGGTTTAAAGGGTGCCTTAAACTTTTCTAAATTTAAAAGTGATGGTAAGTATTTCAATTCAGACAACAAAGCAGGATATCAAGCAGGTTTGTATGGGCGTGTTGGTGTATTGGGTTTCCATGTGCAACCGGAGATTTACATTACAGGCAAAAATACTACGATTAAGGCTGAAGGAGGAGAAACAACAGATGTAAAATTAACCACAATCGACATCCCGGTATTATTAGGAAAACGTTTTGGTTTAGGACCAATTGGAGCAAGAATCCAAACTGGACCAATATTTTCTTTTAAAGTAGATGATAAACAAGATAAGATAATTCCTAGTTTAGATCCAAATAGCTACAAAAAGAACGGTACATCTTGGGCATTTGGTGTGGGTGCTGATGTTTCAAGTCTTCGTGTTGATCTACGTTATGAAATGGGACTAAGCAAAATCAACAACAGCAGTCAAGCAAATCCAAAAATTAATATGTGGAGTATAGGATTAGGCTATCGTTTATTTAGTTTATAGTACTTTTCAATCAAATCATAAAAGGCTCGTTATCAAAAATAGCGAGCCTTTTTCAATAGCGGTTTAGAATAGTTCTAAATTACTTCTTTTTCTTGTCAAAATTGTATCATATTTAATATCAAATAGTAGATTTGCCTAATTAAATTAAATTACAAAGAATAATGAGTAAATCAAAGCCAGTTTTAAGTTCTTCAATCGGGAAGAAGCTAATCATGAGCTTAACGGGACTTTTCTTATGTACGTTCCTAATTGTTCACTTGATTGGAAACTTGCAGTTATTTAAAGATGACGCGGGTTTAGCGTTCAACAAGTACGCCTATTTCATGACGCATTTTACACCTATCAAGGTTGTGTCTTATTTATTGTATGCTTCGGTGATTATTCACGTGATCTATGCAATCGTGATTTCATTAAAAAATAAGGCTGCTCGTCCTATTGGATATGCATCTTATGATGGAAGCGCTAACAGCAAATGGAACTCACGTAATATGGGTATTTTAGGTACTGTTATCTTAGTATTCTTGGCGACGCACATGTCAAACTTTTGGTGGAAATACCATAATGATCAAACACCTTATATCGAATATCGTACCGATCTGTCGAATGGTGTAACGACTCATCAAGAGATCCAAGCGTCAGATTTTCATGATTACTCAGTCGTTGTTGAAAATGGCGTTGAAATCGTAAAAGCACGTGACTTGTATAAGCAGGTAGACTTTGCATTTAAAAACGTTGCTCTAGTAGCATTATACGTAATTGCAATGGCTGCTTTAGCATTCCACTTGATTCACGGTTTTCAATCTGCTTTCCAAACAGTTGGATTCAATCACAAAAGATACATTGGATTGGTTCAATTTATTGGAGTATGGGTATTTGGAGTAGTTATTCCAATTCTTTTCGCAGCGATGCCATTATATTTCTATTTCCGTTAACAATATTTTAGGATGGTGCTATAAGGCACGATCTAATAAATAAAATATAAGATATGTTAGATTCAAAAGTACCTGCGGGGCCATTGGCCCAAAAATGGTCAAAACATAAATTTGAAATGAAGCTGGTTAACCCTGCTAACAAACGTAAATTTACAATTATCGTTGTTGGGACAGGATTGGCGGGAGCTTCTGCAGCTGCTTCTTTAGCAGAGTTAGGTTACAATGTAAAGACTTTCTGTTATCAAGATTCACCTCGTCGTGCGCACTCAATCGCGGCACAAGGTGGTATTAATGCTGCAAAAGATTATCAAAATGACGGTGACTCTGTTTTCCGCTTATTTTATGATACTATTAAAGGTGGTGATTACCGTGCTCGTGAGGCAAACGTTTATCGTTTAGCAGAAGTATCGACTAACATCATCGATCAATGTGTGGCTCAAGGTGTTCCTTTTGCTCGTGAATATGGTGGTTTATTAGATAACCGCTCATTCGGTGGTGCCCAAGTATCACGTACATTCTACGCACGTGGTCAAACAGGACAACAATTATTATTAGGCGCATATTCGGCTTTAAACCGTCAAATTCATAAAGGTAAAGTAAAATCATACACTCGTCATGAAATGCTTGACCTTGTTAAAATTGATGGACAAGCTCGTGGTATCATTACTCGTGACCTAGTTACAGGTAAAATCGAATCACATGAAGGTCATGCTGTATTATTGTGTACTGGTGGATACGGTAACGTTTTCTTCCTTTCGACTAATGCAATGGGATGTAATGTAACTGCTGCTTGGAGAGCTCACAAACGTGGTGCTTTATTTGCAAATCCTTGTTATACTCAAATTCACCCAACTTGTATTCCTGTTACCGGTGATCACCAATCAAAATTAACTTTGATGTCAGAATCATTGCGTAATGATGGTCGTGTATGGGTTCCGAGAACAGTTGAATTGGCACAAAAACTTCAAAAAGGAGAACTGAAAGCTGTTGATATCAAAGAGGAAGATAGAGATTATTTCCTAGAGCGTAAGTACCCATCTTTTGGTAACTTGGTACCTCGTGATGTGGCTTCTCGTAATGCTAAAGAAGCAGTGGATGAGGGACGTGGTGTTGGTAAAACAGGTGTTGCTGTATTCTTAGACTTTGCGGAAGCAATCGGTCGTTTGGGAGAAGATACTGTACGTGAAAAATATGGTAACTTATTCGACATGTACTACCAGATTACAGACGAAAACCCGTACAAACAACCTATGCGTATCTACCCTGCTGTTCACTACACTATGGGTGGTGTATGGGTTGATTATAACTTAATGACAACTGTCCCTGGATTATATGCGTTAGGAGAATGTAATTTCTCTGATCACGGAGCTAACCGTTTAGGAGCTTCTGCTTTAATGCAAGGATTATCGGATGGTTACTTTGTTATTCCTTATACTGTTGGAGATTACTTAGCAAACTTAGGTTCTTTTGCCCCTATTGATAAAAATCATCCTGCTTTCGAAGAAACTCGTAAAGAGGTTGAAACTAGAATCAATGCGCTATTAGCCTTGAATGGTACTAAAACTGTTGATGATCTTCATAAAGAATTAGGTTTGATCATGTGGGAATACTGTGGTATGGCCCGTACAGCTGAAGGATTAACTAAAGCTAAAGGATTGATCCAAAACTTGAAAAAAGAATTCTGGTCAAATGCCAAGGTATTAGGTGAAAATGAAGAGTTAAACATGTCTCTTGAAAAAGCTGGCCGTGTTGCTGATTTCATCGAATTGGGCGAATTAATGGTTGATGATGCATTGAACCGCAGAGAATCTTGTGGTGGTCACTTCCGCTTAGAATCTCAAACTGAAGAAGGTGAAGCTTTACGTATTGACGAAGAGTTTACTTACGTATCTGCTTGGGAATTCAAAGGTGAAAATCAACCAGAAGTTCTTCATAAAGAAGAGTTAGTTTTCGAAAACGTTAAATTAACACAAAGAAGTTATAAATAATATCAATTGACTACTTTATTAGTAGTCAATTGATGACTCAATATTATTATTATGAGTGCACATATGAATTTAACGCTAAAAGTTTGGCGTCAAAAAAACGATAAATCTAAAGGTCAATTCGTAACTGTACAAGCAAATGATATCGCCGATGATATGTCATTCTTAGAAATGCTTGATATCGTAAATGATGAATTGACTCGCAAAGGAGAGGATCCTATTTACTTTGATCATGACTGTCGCGAAGGTATTTGCGGAATGTGTTCATTAGTGATCAACGGACGTCCACACGGACCAAAATATGGTATCACTACTTGTCAATTACACATGCGTTCATTCCACGATGGACAAACAATTGTTATTGAGCCTTGGAGAGCAGCTGCTTTTCCAGTTTTAAAAGATTTAGCGGTAGATCGTACATCATTTGACCGTATCCAACAAGCGGGTGGTTATACAAACGTAAATACGGGTGGCGCACAAGATGCAAATAACATTTTGATTCCAAAACGTATTGCGGATGAGGCTTTCGAGTCTGCGACATGTATCGGTTGTGGGGCTTGTGTTGCAGCTTGTAAAAATGCTTCAGCAATGCTTTTTGTTTCTGCTAAAATATCTCAATTCGCGTTATTACCTCAAGGTCAAACAGAACGTTATGAGCGTGCTCAGGCGATGGTTGATCAAATGGATGCAGAAGGATTTGGTAACTGTACTAATACTGGCGCTTGCGAAGCGGAGTGTCCTAAAGGTATCAAATTGACTAATATCGCTCGAATGAATCGCGAGTACCTAGGTGCTAAGCTTTTCAGAGAAGAGGATATCCACGGATAAAAGAACATCACTTTATAGATAAGTCCTTACAATCTTTTTGTAAGGACTTTTTTTATATATTTATATATTCAATCTCAATAAATAGATAATAAAGTGCCGATATCCTCCAAAATAAGAATTTTACTTATACTGCTGACGCTAAGCTTTATCGTTACTGCTATTACTTTACAAAAGTCTATTACTAGTAAAGATATCTTAAATTTTGAAACCGCCAATCTAGAATCTAAAATTCATGAAAAAGAAGAAGTAATTGATGAATTATTTGCGGATCCAATTATTTTAAAAACATTCAAAAATGCAGAAAAATATCCTGAGCAGTCATATCATATACTTGAAAAGTATAATAAAGATGAGGGAATCGCACTTTTTATTTTTAAAAACCATGAACTTCTACTCTGGAGTACAAACCTATTTGTACCCCTAACTGATGCTGGACTCAAAAATCCCGTCAACTATATCGCGACTAATGATCGCTCATTTGTTGTTAAAAAGAAGGAGATCGGAAATACGACAGTATTAGCCTATGTAATGGTTAAAAAGTATTTCAACATTAATAACGAATATTTCACTAAAGCATTTTCGCCTTTAATAACAAAGAGTACAAACATCGAAATTGCTGATTATGATGATAATGTAAACATTAAAAATATTTATAGCAAAGACAAAACTTACTTATTTTCTATTAAACTAAAATCTGGTCAGGTACAAAATATTTTTAGTATCCTACAAACACTCTGCTGGATACTCGCTGCAACATGTTTTATCACTTTAATACATAATCTCGCGAAACTACTCGTAAATAAGGAAAAAATAATACTTGGAATTTTACTCTATCTTACAGCATTAATTGTTTTACGTTATCTAGACCTTAATTCTAATTGGTTGAATATCCATGCTAATTTGGGCATATTCAATCCTAAAAATTATGCCTATAACTACCTTTTTCCAAATATCTGGGGACTACTTATTACAGTCTTTTTCATATTTCTTTTCATATTATTTCTATATAATATCAAAGACTCATTTTCAATTGAGAAGTATCTGAAAAAGAAAGGCTCGAAAATAATCTTTGCAGTTCTTTCCATCCTAAGTGTCTATTTCTTCTTTACTATTCTTTACAGAACTTTAGGCACACTCATTACACACTCCACTACAACTGTGGTAGACTTCACAAAACTTGTTGAGCTAAATATATTTACATGGATCGACCTTTTTATTATGTGCGTAAGTCTCGTCACATTAATATTATATATCGATCTGGTTATTTCTAATATAAAAAAATTACAGATATCAGATACGGTATTAATTAATATACACTTGAGTTGTCTCATCTTATTTATTTTAATCGGGACTTCATTAAGTGAAAATAATGGGCTCGTTAATATCCTACTTGCACTTATAATATTAATAAGATCATTCAATTCGTTTCTAAAAAAGAAGTTCAGACTAGCTACACATATCATCGTTATCATTCTTTTATCTACAATCTTTTCCATTTACCATGGACATTTCTTCAAAATGAAAAAACTGGAGAACATGAAGCTTTTTATCAGCAATTTAGAAGCAGAAGATGACATTAATGCTATTTCATTATATACTGAAATTGAAAAAGATATTTTAAATGACGAGCAACTCAAACATTTATTTAAAATAAGTTTACCAAACACCAGTACACAAACCATAAGTGAATACATTGAAAAAAAATATCTTAGTGGGTATCTTTCTAGATATGAATTTTTGGGATTTTACTACAATAACAATAAGGAACTTGCTCCTTACAAAAACAATAAAGTAGATGAGTACAGAGAAAAAGTTATTAAAAACTCGTTAAAGATTAGTAATAATTTCTACAGATTAAACAGCGAACTGGGAACTCATGAGTATTTTTCTATTATCAATATTCAAATTGATAAACAAAACACTGTCTCTCTATACCTTAATCTAAAGAATAGATCATTTAATTACAGCCTGCCTTATCCGGACATACTAGTTGATTCCAGATTAAATAAAATGGAGGCACAGTCATTTAATAATAGTTCCATCGCATTGTTTAAAGATGGGAATTTAGTGACCCAATATGGAAAATATAACTACCCAAGTCATGACAATGGTTATCCGAAGAAATTGGGAGAATATATCAATTTGGATAGTAGGGATGATTATTTTCATATCATGTACAGGCCTAATAATTATACTACTTTTTTAGTTAGTTATCCAAAAGAGACACCATGGGAATATTTAGCTACCGCATCATTTTTATTTCTGGTTATTTTTATCTTTTTTTCTATCTCTTCCAGTGTTAGATATGGCTTTAAAATTTTAAAGAATAAATCATTCAAAATCAGAAGCATAAAGTACCATTTCCTTTTTTTAGTAAATAGTATACAATACAGTTCCAGAATACAAACATTGTTTATATCTTCCATCGTGCTGGCAATTTTGATCTCTGGAATTATATCTTTCGTAAGTATAAGTATGCAACTTTCGTATAATAATACTTTGGAAAGAGAAAAGACTGTAACAGATATTAGTAAAAGACTTGAAAGTATAGTTAGTACAGCGTCTACTGCTGAAGAAAAAGAAGAAAGATTGATCTATTATCTGAAATTATTATCAGAATCGCTTTCAAAAGATTTTTCACTCTATTCAAAATCGGGTCGTCTATTATTCAGTTCACAACCCAAGATTTATGATTTAAATATTTTATCAACGTTTATTAACCCGAGTGCATTTAGAAAACTCTCCCTTCTTAAAAAATCAGAGACTATTGAAGAGGAGGTTGTTGGTGATTTTAAATACGAATCCAGTTATGCAACTATTAGAGATGAAAACTATGCTACTATAGCGTATCTGGGTATACCGAATTTTAATGCACAGAAAGATGATAACTTAAATAAAAATCTACTTTTAAACACATTAATTAATATCTATTCTCTAATAATCATTGGATTTGGTTTTTACGCGGCTTTTGTTGCCAATAAAATCACAGAACCATTAAATTTGATCAGTAAAAAAATAGCCCAAACAAATCTTGGACAACAAAATGAACCTTTATTTTGGCAACGCAATGATGAGATTGGGGGGCTTATTAAAGAATACAATTTAATGATATTAAAACTTGAGGATTATGCAAATAAAATAAAGGATAATGAAAGGGAGTCTACTTGGCGAGAAATGGCACAGCAAGTTGCTCATGAGATCAAAAATCCACTGACACCAATGAAACTTGGGATCCAACAATTGACAAAATCTTATCATGATAACGATGCAAAATTTGAGGAGCGTTTTAAACGTATCACCGCATCTTTTATTGAACAAATCAATAGTTTAACCCATATAGCTAAAGAATTCTCAGCCTTTGCAAAATTGCCAGATACTAAATATGAAAAGGTCAATTTGGTGGAAAAAATTAATAAATCAATTGCAGTATATAGTCAAAATCCGCATGCTCAGATTCAATTAATGAATCAAACAAATCAGGCTCCTATATTTGTAGAAGCTGACCGGGATCAATTATTAAGAACGTTTAATAACTTACTGAAAAATGCTATTGAAGCAGGTTTTGGAAAAAGGAAAATAAAAATTGATATCAGCATTTCAAATGGAGAACATGATACATACATTATTAAAATAAAGGATAACGGACTAGGTATTCCACAAGAAATGCGGGCAAAAATCTTTGAAATAAACTTTACGACTAAAAGCTCCGGAACGGGACTTGGGTTAGTTTTTGTTAAGAAAACAATTGAAGCCATGGGTGGAACTGTAAAATTCGATTCTATAGAGGATCAGGGAACGACATTTCAAATTACTGTACCGAAATACAGAGGTTCATAGCAAAATATTCGTCATGATAGGGCGGAATTTAGATGACCAATATACGAAATGCGTGGAAAAAAATAAGGAGTTCAAATTGAACTCCTTATTTTTTTACCGTATGACTCGTAATAAATAACGTATAAGTACTATTTCAATACAACCGTTGATCTTCCCATGATAGCATTGTCGGCATACAAAAGAACAGTATAAGCTCCCTTAGTGAACTTTTTATCGTCTTTCCAATATAATGAATATTCTTCACCATGATTGGTAAAGTCTATTGTGCTTTTAAAAGTATATTGGAGTTTTTCACTATGTGCATAAAAAGTATTGTCATCCTGATTGATAATAAGATTACCTTGCGGATCAATAATACGTACAAAAATATCTTTTTTCCCCACTTTTGCAAGGGTATTATCTGCGATATTAAAATTTATACTTAATTTATCAACTCTCTTTGCCCTTTCCTCTACTTCGACTTTATCGTTTCTTTTTTCCTGTAGTCCATAAACCGCAATATTAGAAACTTTAATAGCTGCAGCGACATTTACCTTTGATGCTAAATTTGTATTTGAGCTTTCCAAATTACTAATCTTAGTGGAGGAAGCTGAGACTTCTTTTTGTAATAAGCTATTCTTCTCGGCTAGAATTTTATTTTCCTGAATAAGTCTATTAACATCCAAACTAAAATATGCAACTTCACTTTTCAACGAAGTAATTGTCGACTGTGCATGATCAATATCACTCTGTGACAATTGTTTCTGCGCTAATTTAGTTCTTAAGTCTATGATTTTTTTTCTTGCATTTTGTTCTTTCTCGATTAAAGGAGGAGATAATTGAATATTTTCAATTTTCATTTTATCGAGCTCTGCTTCAATACGATCGATCTCCACTTCAAGGTTCTCTTTTTCAACCGTTAGTGCATAGACCTTCTCTCCTGAAGACTTAAATTTAACATAAAAATAAACATTTGTGACAACAAGCGCCGCGATTGCTATGATAAAAAAATAAACTTTTGATGTATTTTTCTTAATCTCTTCCTGCTTATTACCTTTTACTAATTCAGTTTCCATTACCCTTGAATTCCATTTATATTTGACTTATTAAGTCATAGTAGATACATGTGTACAACAAATATTATTCCAAATTTAAATTTTAACAATATTAAAAAAATAATATCTTAAGTCTTAAGGACTGCTTTTGAACATTTCAAGGTTAAAGCGTCTCAAAGCTTAATTAGGACTGTTTTTTCACAATCATTAAATTACTCATAATCACTTCCTTAATAAGGTTATCAAAATGAATCTCTGTTTCGAAATGACCAATATATTGCTGTACTAAATGTTTTTCTATTGTTCGATTCACATCAATTGAAACAGAGGATCGATCTTCAATTTTAACGACAGTTTGTCCAAATTTTATATATTCTTTGTCTATCTTCAACAGGTCCAATCGTTCCTCATCAATATCAATAATTACACCCTTCTCTAATTCTCCTCTTCCACAGAATTCTATTTCTACCCCCAATTCGGCAAAGCTCATTCTTATCAAATCACGTATGGTAATATCTTTGGCTATATATTCCTCCCCAAAATTAAATTGAGATTTTTCCATCCAATATAAATGAGCAGATAAGTCCTTGATATATATTCTATTTTCTAGACCAAGAGCGATAAGAACCACCTCCCTTATAATTTTTTGTACAATATTTTTTTCGATCAAAGTACTGTTTCTAAAATTAGAAAATTTGTTAAATAAAAAATTTTAAACAAGTAAAGCTATAGTTTCCTATAGCTTTATCTATCTTCAAAAAGGATATCTTAATTTACTCTTGAAAAAGTGAATACTAAATATGCTTCGCCATTTGTAATGGTTACCGGCATACGCATAACTAATTTACTAGCGTCTGAGTATGATAAATCTAAACGGTAGCCTGTAATAACATTTTTAGCTTTATCGCCCGCATAAATCTTTTTAAACTGAAACTGAGGTTGTCCGTTATTCTTTCCTGGATTGAATATAGACCATATAATATCTCTGGAAGCACCAGGGGCACATAATTTACCGTCTGCTGAAAATGAGATGTTTCCTTTACCATTACCAGGCAATGTCCAAGTACTTCCGATAAAGCATTCAGCAGGCGCTTCTTCAAATACACTTTTAATGGTATAAGATGCGGGTAAATTCTCGCGATCAATAGTGTTTAAAACCCAAGTTCCTTTTACAGCTCCTTTCCAGTCAGAGGCACTAGGCCCTGTAGACATCGCAGTAGATGAAGAACTAGATGCTGTTCCTTTTGGTTGCATACTACAAGCCGAAAAAAGAAACAAACTCAACATGAGAGTTGTGATAGATAAAAGAACTCGATTCATATTCATTAATTTTATAGTTACTTATTGTATTTTTGCTGTAAATATAACAACAAATCATGATTGAGACATCCAAAAATCATACCATTAGTAAGATTGTAGCAAAATCACTATTGCGTCTTTTCGTTTTACTTTTAGCACTAGCTTCTGTTCCTATACTATCGAATAAGGGAACCCAGTCTAATTTAGATGCTAAACACGTTGCATTTCCAAATGAAATGGCAGTAGTTGCTCCTGCATTGCTCTTTATCATTTTTGTAGTTTTACTGATTGTCATGTTAAAAAACAAATATTTAAGAGTCGATATTAATTGGCAATTCTCATTATGCACGATTTTCCTATTGATCTACTTAATTCTATTATACTCCCGTATATATCCCCTAATAGCATAATCCAAATAAATACAATATCATTAATCAAATTAATATCTTTGAGAATTAATGAATAAAGTCAAAACATAGACTTAAATATCTAATGAATAAAAAACTAATTTGGAAAATTGTTAAGAATATACTGAAAGTAGTTGTTACTGTTGCTGCTCTTTATTGGGTATTTAGTAAGGTTTCTATCCAAGATCTAAAAGATGCTCTATTAAAATCAAATCCGCTGTTCCTTTTATTCGCATTTTTAGCATATGCCATCTCAATACTAATATCATCATCTCGCTTACTTACCTTCTTAACTGCAATCGGACTTCATGTTTCTGAGAGATATAATTTTAAACTTTATCAGCTTGGCTTGTTTTATAATCTTTTCTTGCCTGGAGGTGTTGGAGGTGATGGATATAAAATATATTTTCTTCGAAAAAAGTATAGTATTAAAGGTCGAAAGTTACTTGGAGCATTATTCTTTGACCGATTAAGTGGTCTGTGGGCATTATGTTTAATAATTGCGGCATTAATCATTTTTATGCCTCAACTTGGAATTCCTAATTACTTAACAATTTTAGGATTTATCTTGGGTACAACGCTTTATTATTTTTTGGTAGGCAAATTTTTCAATGATTTTAAGGCAAATTTCATCAAAACACATCTAAAAGCAATAGGTGTACAGTCAATGCAAGTAATTGCTGCTATTATGATATTATACGCCCTAGGCTTTGATGGAAAATTTTCTCCTTATCTCTTTCTCTTTCTCGCTTCTTCATTAGTGGCAATAATTCCATTTTCAGTTGGAGGATTGGGTATGCGAGAGCTAGTTTATATGTGGGGAGCTAATTTTTTTCACCTTGATTCACATTTAGCTGTCTTGATTAGTCTACTATTTTATATTATATCGGCATTCATGGCCTTTACTGGTTCGTACTACATATTTCATCCCTCTGCTTTAGGGACCGAAAAATTACCATCTGTTAAAGAAATAGAAGAATCTCAGACGGAAGATTAAATAAATAAACATGGCAAATATTATAATAACAGGAGCAAGCAGTGGAATTGGGTTTGAAGCTGTATTGGATCTCACGGCAAAAAAAGAAAATAATGTTATCGCACTTGCTCGATCTGCAGATAAACTAAAGCGCCTTCACGAAATTGCTAAGGATTTGAATTTCGACGGGGGTAATTTATATCCAGCTCAGTTTGATATTGTTTATGATGATTATCAAACCTTATTACCATTTATCAAATCAAAATTTGAACAGGTAGATATCCTGATCAATAATGCAGGGGTGCTTATCAATAAACCTTTTATGGATAGTTCATTGGAAGAAATTGCATCGATGTTTCAAACCAATGTATTGGCACATGCTAATATGATTCAACATATCGTCCCTTTAATGCCCGAAGGATCTCATATTCTCAATATAGGAAGTATGGGCGGTTTTCAAGGCTCTTCCAAGTTTAGTGGCTTAGCGGCTTATTCTTCTAGTAAAGCAGCGTTGGCAGTATTAACAGAGTGCTTGGCTGAAGAATTTAAGGGTAAAGGTATCCGCGTAAATTGTCTTGCTCTTGGATCTGCACAAACTGAAATGTTTGAAGCAGCTTTTCCAGGAATAGAAGCTGGTAAACTCGCTTTTGAGATGGGAAGATATATTGCGGAATTTGCCCAAAATGGACATCAATATTATAATGGTAAAATTCTACCTGTAGCATTAACAACTCCTTAATAAAAAAGTCTCAAAAGTAGCGTGCCCCCAGAAAGTGTTTAACTTTTCGGGGGCATTGCACAAAGATGCTTTTTTATAAACCAATATGTTCATTTTTATTGGATTTCGGTCCATCTTTACTGATTGCCTTTGGGTTATCTTTCAAGTAATGCCAAGTAATCTTATCTTCAAATTGTTGACCTTTACTTGATGCTTTTACCTGGATAATATTATCCCCTTCTTTCAATTTAACATTTTGAAAAATATAATGGACATCAGTTTCTCCGATAACAAAGTTCTTTTCCTCAACACCATTGACCAACAAAGTAGGTGTACCTAAATTAGAATAAACTGTCACCGGAGTAATCTCGTTTACTCTCTCAATAACACGTCTTTGTGTCAGATATAATACAGGTTCTTTACTCCAGTTAGCTTTATACCAATAAAAAGGATCTTTCTTGAGTTTTCTATCAAACGTAACCAATCCTTTGTAATTCCTTGGTTCAACATTGAGTGCTGTAATCGGAGTAGCAAAGTCAAATGTATTCCAAAGATAAGAGGCCAAAAAGATCGGATGTCTTTTAATCGTTCCCCAATGTATTTCATGGAACTTTGTGGAAAATTCTTCGGGAAAAAATGCTGGATTCGCCCATTGATTACCTACATCTCCAACAACCTCTTGTTGATGACTAGGATTAGCCTCGGCTCCATACTCTGAAAAAATAATTTTATAATCTTTAAAATCTTTTGAGATTTGATCTGCCCACTTATCAACATCACGAATAACGCCATTATACCATCCGAAATAATGATTGATTCCCTGTATATCTGCATTATTATTTACAGCATGGTTAATGACATTATAGCCGCTCACTTGCACCGTATAGCGATATGGATCTTCGGTCTTAGCTAAATCATTTAATTTTGTCGTTAACTCGATTGTGTACGCATTAGGCGTATAAACCTCATTATGGAGACCCCATGTATAAATAGATGGATGATTATAGTTTTGTCTTATAAGTTCTGTCAATTGCTGTTTTGCATTTGCTTCCTCTAAGGTCGTTACACGATTAACAAATGGGATTTCTGCCCAAACAATAAATCCAATACTATCGCATTTTTCATAGAAGTATGCAGATTGCTGATAGTGAGCTAATCGAATAGTAGTTGCTCCAATTTCCTTGATGATAGCCAAATCTTCATCATGATCAGCATTTGATAAAGCAGAACCCTTTCCCCATCGATCCTGATGTCTTGTTACTCCATACATTGGATACTTAATATCATTCAAAAAGAAGCCCTCTCCCGTTCTTAATTCAAATTTTCGTAAACCTAGAGGCTGAATCACTTCATCTAGCACTGTATTTCCATCAACAAGCTGTGTAACTACTTTATAAAGATATGGGTCCTCCAGACCTTGCCATAAATGTGGATTTGTTAAATTAAAGTCTTGCATTACTTCTTGTCTACCCTGCGGAAGTAAACGATATTTTTTTATATTCTTGGCTTTCACAGCGCCGTTTTGTTCAAAAATCGTTGACACCACCTGTAAATCTCTTGCGTCATGATTTTTATTTTCAAGTTTCACTTTTAAATTTATTGATGCACTTTTTTTATTAATGTCCTTTTGACTTATATATACTCCTGAAGAAGCATAATCGGATACTGCAATATTAATCTTATCCGTCACAATAAGTTCAACCGGACGATAAATACCACCATACATAGGGAATAGCGTATGATTGACTGGTATTACTTGTGGAGTTGCTTCATTGTTAACTTTTACAAGAATCTCATTTTCAACTCCAAATTTCAACATATTAGTCAATTCCAACACGAATGCTGAATAGCCCCCTTGATGTCTTCCCACAATCTGATAATTACCATTTATAGCTGACGCATCATAAACTACATTTCCCTTTTCCTTCTTCGCAGGCAACGGTGAATTATTAATGTAAACTTCTGTGTTTGTATTTACACCTTCAAATTTCACAAAAATGCGCTTACCATTCCAAGAAGATTCGGGAATAAAAGTTTTACGATAATAGGCATCTCCCACATAAAATTTTTCATTAGATGTAAATCGATCATTACGTACTTGCATATCTTTTGAGTTCCATGTATGGGGAACAGCTATAGATTGCCATGTTCCAGAAAAAACATTCCCATACTGTAAGAGATCTGTAGTAAAGGGGCCCTTTTTGAAAGCCCAATTTTGATTGAATGAAATAACTTCTCTAGAAAAGGAAACTGAGGTTAAAATTGTTAAGAAAAATAAGGTGACGATTGCCTTGAAATTCATAATAATAAAATAAAGGTTTTGTTCAATAGTATCCATCATAAACATGATGATGGAGTGTAAAACAAAGATATAAACCTAATTGTATTACAAAGAAGAATTGACTTTACTAGAAAACTACATAGAAGTTAATATTGGGCAAAAAATTGCTGTAGCATCACAGAAAACCAATTTACAACGTTATCGTACTTTTACTAAAATAGAGATGATGTCACTTAAATAATACTAACTACAGCTAACTATTATAAGCTTTTTATCCATTTAACTAAATCATTCAAGACTTCACTATTCATGGTTTCACTAATATGCTCATACTCTGAAACAGCCCCAGTTGTCGATTTTTGAAATAAGTGATTCAATCCTTCATATTTCTTTAGAACAGTTTTTCGATTATATGGTAGATTATTCTTTAAACTTTTTAGATTTTGGTCAGCAGGAACCTGAACATCTAAACTCCCAAATGCGGCATAAACCGGCACTGTAATTTTTTTAATAAAAGGAATGGGATCAATCCGCATGAAATATCTATAAGATGGCAACAAGAGTGTCTCTAATTCCAATTTACTCGATGAATTCAATTGTGCTGGATCTATTTTCATATTATCAAGAATCATTTCCATAGCCTCCATATGCGGCCTATTACTTTTAACAACCTCAAAATTCCTTTTATTAATCTCTTTGGCATGTGATAATGCTAGTTCTGACATGCCTGCTACTTTACCAATGCGATATAGCTGTGATACCATTAGAGAGTCGATAGGAATGGCTGGACCTGCTAAAGAAACAATAAAAGAAAGCGCCGGAAATTTTTGTCCAGCCAACAACTCTGCGATTAAACCACCCTCACTATGCCCGATAATACCAATTTTGCCGGGATCTACATTTGGTCTTTCCTTTAGAAAATCTATTGCTGCCATTGCGTCTTTACTAAAATTCTCAATTGAGGCATTTATAAAACTTCCTTTTGAAAGTCCGACCCCCCGATCGTCGTAGCGAAGAACAACAATATTATTTTTTGTTAAAAAATCTGATAATATTCGAAAAGGTTCATGTCCCATTAATGTTTCATTGCGATCCTGGGGACCGCTTCCTGTCACTAAAACTACTGCAGGGAATTTACCTTTTTGTCTAGGTGTGGTTAAGGTGCCACTTAATAGGACATCATCATATTTATTTCTAAAATTGACATCTACTGTATCGTATGAATAAGGAGGAAAAACACGTTGAGATCTTATTGTCTTGATATTATTAGGGGTTGCCTTTATTTTCATAAGATCTAACTTGGCTCGAAATGTCCCTTGTTGAAACTCCCCACCTATTAAATCATCCCGTTCCATTTTCCCGATATAACTAATTCCTCCTTCAATCAGTACTTCGATTCCGTTACCATTAACGTTTGCCTTCGCGGGAATGCCAAAGGCTCCCTGATCTGGACTATCCGCTGTTGCCTTCCATACACCATTTTCCTGAGATAAATGAATTATAAAAACCAAACTGGAATGTCCTACTTGCAAATTACCTTTCCAGTCCCCTACGAAAGTTTGGGAAAAAGCAGTTATTGTTATAAACAACAGGAGAAATGTACCAACTATTTTTTTAATCATTATATGTAATAAAAGAGAATAAAGAAGATAAAGCTTCCATTAACATTACAACAAGTACCAAAATCAAGCCATTATAATTTTTTTCTATTTATAACAGTAAGAAATCCTTTAAATAAGTAAATAGAAGAAAGAGATCAGCAAGCAAAGGCTGAGAATAACACCAAAAAAGGGATAATTCAATCTGCTTTATCAACATTTTGGTTACCCAGTGGATTTACTACATTCTGGAAATTAAATCTACTATCGGGTTTAGCCATTTAGTTGTATTTAATAAAGCCATAGCATAAATGACAGACCTTGCAACCAATACGGTTATTAGCATATCTATAAATCTCAGACTCGAATTCAATATTTTTCCAAGTAGAAATATAATGATTGAAAATAAAGATGTTGTTAAGATATTGTGATATAATAATTGTAAAAAGCTAGCCCCGTTGGATTTAAAACTCATCATCCCAGGAAAGGAATCTCCTAAAAACAAGCTACAAAAGTGCCGATTATAAATCAAATAAGACCAATAGATAAAAGTTTTGTCTCCGAAAGATTATCAAATGGATTTAAAAGTATTTTATTCATAGTCCTTATTTAAAATTTCTTGATTAACCTTAGAAATGATCGTATTGAGTTCGCATTTCTTTTGGGTACCTATCAATAGTCTAGACCCGCTTTTAAAGATCAATTCCAACCCATGTGATCCTTTGGTACTATAGGCTTTACCTTTTCTTCCAATGCGATACCCCCAACCTCCATAGTAGTATATAGGATTATAATCCTTTACAGAAACCTGTGCTACTTCTGACCAAGGAATAAATTTACTTTTCAATAGAAAGGGAAAGAAGTGAATCATAATTCCTTGAGAGTTTATTGTTGTTTTTAATTTAATGAACGAAAATATAATAATAATAACAGCAATAATCCAAAACCCAGGATTTACACTTAATTCTTTGAAATTACCATCTTTTATATCATTCCATTCATAATTTAAAGTCGATAATAATAAAAAGACGATCAAAATCACCATCCACCAACTCCAAAAAGACTGTTTCTCTTTAAAAACCATACTAATCATTATTTTTTAAACCCAATAACTTATCAATAAGATCATCTAACTTATTTCTTACGGTAGGATAACTCTTGCCTAATTGACTTGCCATCTCTTTCAGACTTCCTGAGTTTAATAAAAACTCAAGTACAAAATCCTGTTCCTCAAGAGTTAATTGCGTCCAAATTGGCAACATAAATTTACCGCTAACCTCAGTATTGCATGAAGAACAAGTTAATTTACTGACCTCTAATTTTGTATCACAGCTAGGGCATACGTTTGGAAATTTTTTCATCTCTTCTATAAATATAAATATTATTAATAATAATATAAACTTTATAAAAGTATTATTAAACATAATTTAAAATATGAGCGATCAATAATTATTCGTAAAGTATATTAATAATTATATTTGCTGTAAATAATTATTAGATTTAAACATGAAGAAGATTATTGGATTTATTCTGACACCCATTTTTTATTTCTTTTTTGCCTTGTGCCTTTTAGTTTTTCACCCTATACAATGGTTGAGCCTAAAGTTTGGCGGATATACAACACATAAAAAGAGTGTCGATATTCTTAATTTCTTTCTCACCTATTGCAATATTTTGCTGTTTAATACGATATCTTTTACTGATAATAAAAACATTCCAACCGGACAGCCCATTGTTTTCGTTGCAAATCATCAAAGTACATTTGATATACCGGCTATGATTTATTTTCTGCGAAGATTTCATGGAAAATTCATTTCAAAAATAGAACTAGCGAAGGGAATTCCAAGTATTTCCTTCAATTTGAAACATGGTGGGGCGGCAAATATTGACCGTAAGGACTCAAAACAGTCTATCGGTGAAATATTAAAACTTGCAAATAATATGAAGACCAAAAACTGGTCAGCTTTTATTTTCCCGGAAGGTACTCGCACTCGAGATGGTAAAATGAAGCCTTTTCATGTTGGCGGAATAGCTACATTATTAAAGAAAAATCCCGATGCACTAATTGTTCCTATCGCAATAAATGGTTCATATGAAATGACTAAAAATGGCTTATTTCCTCTTACACCCTTTGTCAAAATGAGCTGGGAAGTTTTAGATCCTATTGATAAAACTGATAAAACTTTGGAAGAAATAGTATTAGAAGCTGAACAGAAGATCCGTTTAAAAGTCAAAAATGGTTAGATTATTTAACCTGCCGACCTTTCCAATCATATTTACCAATATTACCAAGTATACCAATATACACGAGGTATATAATATGTAACGAGGAAAGAATTGGTAAATACCGCATTAACTCCTCTCTCTTTGAAAACTGAGTTAAGGGTTGTATAAATAGATATTCAACTATGATTTTAGCGATTAATACAACCAAAAAAGTAAAAAGATAGGAATAATGATAAAATAAACCTACGATAAGACAGGTAAGCATACAAAAGTTGAATAACCAAATTGTGATTCCGAGTAACACAATTGCTTTATTTTTATATTTTGTACTCTTAGAAGCCCAACGCTTCCGCTGACTTATAAATGACCTAATTGTAGGCTTAGCATCGGTGTAAACCACTGCATCCGTAGATTTACAGAATCCTATTTTATGTGGATATTTTGCAGCAACTTTATGCAAAAATAATTCATCATCACCAGATGCTAATTCATCGATACCGGCAAATCCACCCATTTCATAAAAAATATCCTTGCGATATGCCAAATTTGCTCCGTTGCAAGTTGTCGGATTTTTATTACCAATACCTGCTGCGCCTAAGCCTATTAAATATAAAAACTCAAGTGTTTGAAGTCTTTCAAAAAATGATTTCTCTTCTGAATACACTACAGGTGAAGATAAAAGATATAAGTCTTGAGTTTCAAAATAGCTAATGATTGTCATTAACCAATTTTCACCCATCCGACAATCAGCGTCAGTTGTAACAATGATCTCTCCTGTACATAAATCAATAGCCTTCGCTATAGCAAGCTTTTTATATGAATTCAATTTATTTCTCTCATTCAACTGAATTAATTGTACTCCTCTGTGCGCGTAGGACAATACAACATCACTTGTCCGATCAGTAGAATGGTCATCGATTACAATTAATTCAAACTGTTCAGGTGGAAATTTTTGATTAAGTACAGCATCAATAGTACGTGCTATACCATTCTCTTCATTACGTGCAGCTATAATAATAGAAATACGTTTGACCGGTAAACAGTTCGATATTACAGTTGGTATTTCAAACCAACCTTTCCGCATATACAGAACCAGAGCGATATACACAATCGCCAATATTATCGTAATAAAACTAAGACTTAGAATCACCAAAAAAATTTATTTTCAAAACAAAAATAGAACCTAAAACAGCTGGAAGTATCAAATTAACGAACCAAATACAAGAAACAATTGCCATCACGGCTAGTTCTTGGTTTGTGATATAACTATAAAGATTACCTGCAACAAAACTTCTTACACTAAAATCAAAAATATCCAATGTCGGTAATGCGGCCTGCACAAAGAAAAGAATAAATATCATCAAAATCATTGCCACGAATGGTAATTCTGGTAAAATGACTAACATTAAAATAATGTACTGAGAAGTAAAAATGGTAAATCTTGCCAACGATATCAATATGACAACAAGCAATTCCTTAAAAGTATACTCTTCCAAAATAGAAAAGAAAGGTTTGATACGTTCTAGAAATTTAATTCGACCAACCAATAAATCAATCCAATGCACATTAAAATAAAGTACTAAAAAACCTGTCGCATACAATATTGCTAATAACCAAATTCCAAACTCTATAGAAACTGGAGTATCCATATAAGTACATGCAAACCAAGCAATACTTAAAGCACCAGCTATACTGGTTAATACAAGTTGTGCAAATAACCCAACTCCCATTGCTATAGCACCTTTTGCTCGATTTTCAGGTTTCAAAAACAAAACACGACCTCCATATTCACCAATCCTATTTGGAGTAAAAATAGCCCATGTTAATCCACTAAATACCGATTGAAATGCACGTCCAAAAGATATTCTTTCAATTCTAATAGCCAAATATTGCCATTTTACAACTTCAAGCATCCAATTAACAAACATCAAGAACACGATTAAGCTAAATGTCAACCAGAAATAATGAGGATCTATACCTGCGATTAATGTTTCAAACTTCAGAAGATTTTTAGGATCGGATAATTGTTGATAAATATACCATCCAGCAAAAGCTAGTACCGCAATTTTTATCAATATCCCGCTATATTTTTTTTGAACCTTTGTTAGCATTTATCAATTTTGGACACAATGTTACTAAATATTAATCAAAGCTAAAGTTATTTTATGGCAATATTAGTATCCATTACATCTTCATTTTTGAATCGTTACGAAATAAAAAATGTAATATTGCACATGCAGAAGGAGAAAGCAAAAGAGAGAATTATTTTAGGTATTGACCCCGGAACAGCTGTTCTAGGTTACGGAATCATACGTGAACAAGGAAACAATATCAGTCTCATTACTATGGGAGTCGTGAAAATGGGGCATCTTGATGACCATGCTCTGAAACTCCAACGTATATTTAAAAAAACTACTGCTTTAATAGAGGAATATAAACCGGACAGTGTTGCATTAGAAGCTCCATTTTATGGAAAAAACATACAAGTAATGTTGAAATTAGGAAGAGCACAAGGTGTCGCTATGGCCGCCGCATTAAATTTTGATATTCCTATATTTGAATATGCTCCACGAAAAATAAAGCAATCAGTAACTGGAAATGGAAATGCAACCAAAGAGCAAGTAGCAGGCATGTTGAAGTCATTATTAAAATTTAATGAAAGCCCTGAATTTTTAGACGCAACAGATGGATTAGCTGTTGCTGTTTGTCATTCCTTTCAAAAAAATGCGACCTCCGAAACTGGCAAAAGTTACAGTGGTTGGAGTGCATTTGTAAAAGATAATGAAAAAAGAATCAAGTAATTATAGCTGTACTTGCCTAATAACATTTTTCACATTTAATTCAACAATATCAGTCATCGATTTACACTTCAAATACTGTTCACTTGAATGAGAAATTGCATAAGCTTCACGCAATTGTTTTATATTTTCCTCTGTCGATAACTGTTGGGTTTTTGATGCGTCCCTAAGGTCAGCGATCCGATGCCTTTCACTACGTACACGATGTACAATAGATGATCGCTCTTCTTGTTGATATTGAGAAACCGTTTTTTCTGTCAAATGTTCCATTGAAAGTTTCACATAAGGAAAGTTTTCTTTGAAAAATTGTGGCATGTACACTTTTGGATTGCCTTCATAAAATTGCTGGTCAAAATCAATAGCTCGAATTCTGAATTGAAAATCGTCAAAATCTGGAGTTATTTGTACGACGAAATTATAAGCGCGCATATCACCTAACAAAGTAATTATGCAACGTTCGTTAAATTTAACAAACTCCTTAGAAATACGTGTTAGATTATAATCTGGTGTATACATCCGTTGCTTGGCAAAAGTATCACCAGGGATTCCAACAATATGTTCCTCAACCAAAGTTTCATTATCGACCATATAATTTACCTGATTTGGCGATAAGATTTCCTCCAATTCTAAGCCATAAATACGAGATGCATCAGCTTGCTTAATATAAAAATAATCATAAACATCATTCAGTCGGTTTACAATACGAATTCGAAAAGGCCTTGTATTACCAAACGCACAATACTCAACACGATCAATATACTTATGTTGCACAATACGGGTATTACCCGATGCCTTTAATTTAGCATATATTACTTTCAAACCTTCATATAAATGATCAATCAGATATGGTGGATATAATGGCGTTTCCCAAAAAGTGTCGTTACCGTATTTATCCAATACAGGTATAGTTTCAGTAAAAGATAAAAGATCCTTATACGTAATAGGAAGCTTTGCATCACGTTGATATAGTCTCAAGTATTTATGTAATCCCTCTCCTACTGCAAAAATGGGTTTCTTCCTTGAAATTTTAACATCTTCTATTTCCATAAATATCTTTTTAAAATCAAATGCCAATAGCAATAAAAATCTATACAAAATTTGTTATTTAAATATCACATTAACAATATGTATATAAAATTTTTACTAAATTTACATAGATAAACCAACAAATCTTAGTATTTTTGAAAAATTTAAAAATTTAATCCGATACGACTATTTGGTAATAAATTATCGGTTTGGGTTAACTTAATTAATAACAGCACTTTTAATGGAAAACAACTATTCTAATTACGATTTAGACAATCTTGATATTCAGATATTATCAATTTTGATGAATGATGCGTCTATTCCTTATACAGAAATAGCAAAAAAGTTAATTGTATCTGGTGGCACTATACATGTACGCATGAAAAAAATGGAAGAACTAGGTATTATTAAAGGATCCAACTTAATTATTAATCCTCAGAAAGTTGGTTTCGATATCACTGCCTTCTTAGGGATTTACCTTGAAAAAGGATCTCAATACTCTGATGCTGTTGCTCAATTAAAAGAAATTAAAGAAGTCGTTGAATTACATTACTGCACGGGACAATATAGTATTTTTGCAAAAATAATCTGTCGCGATACAGTACACCTGCGTAAAGTATTAAATGAAGATATACAATCTGTACAAGGAATTCAGCGTACTGAGACTATTATATCTCTTGAAGAGAGTATAAAAAGACAGATTAGTTTAGTCTAGTCTAAATTATTAATCGTATAAACAAAAAAGCACAAAATATATTTTGTGCTTTTTTGTTTATATGATTTTTTCTAAAATATTAATATAATCGTCAATGCCTTTCCTAATTTCATCCAAGAAAATAAACTCATCGGCCATATGCGATCGTCCGGAGAAGCCCGGTCCTAACTTCACAGAAGGTATCCGCAACAATGCTTGATCACTCATTGTAGGAGAGCCATAAGTCTTTTTTCCAAGACTAACACCTGACAAAACAAGAGGATGATCTTCTGGAATAGAAGATGAATTTAAACGTGTTGAACGAGCATGGACATCAGATTGTACATGTAGTTTTATTATTTCTAATGTTTCTTCATTACTGTATGCATCTGTTGTTCTAACATCGACAACATAATCGCAAGTTGCGGGAACAACATTATGTTGAACACCACACTGAATCATCGTCACGGACATTTTAATGGGTCCTAATTTATTTGATTCACGCTCAAACTGGTAGGATCTAAACCATTCGATATCTGCTAATGCATTATATAAAGCATTTTCTCCCTCATCTCGTGCAGCATGGCCTGATATGCCATGAGCAGTGCAATCTAATACCATTAGGCCCTTTTCTGAGATCGCTAAATCCATTAAAGTTGGTTCTCCTACTATAGCAAAATCTAAAGTTCCTAAATCTGAAACAATTGATTCAATTCCACATTTACCGGAGATTTCCTCTTCAGCAGTAGCTGCTAAACAAAAATTATATTTTAAATCTTTGTCTTCATAAAAATGTAGAAAAGTTGCAATCAAAGAAACCAAACATCCACCTGCATCATTACTTCCTAATCCATAAAGCTTTCCATCTACTATATCTGGAGAAAATGGATCTCTTGTATAACCAGTGTTTGGTTTTACAGTGTCATGATGTGAGTTCAACAGTATCGTAGGTTTATCGGTACTATACCATTTATTATAAACCCAAATATTATTTGCTTTTCTGTAGGGAACAATTCCTTTCGCAGTAAAGAATTGTGCTATTATCGTTGCAGTTTCTTCTTCCTCTCTACTAAAAGAAGGGGTACGTATTAAAGACTTTAATAAGGCTAAACTTTCTTCAAATAACTCAACTCGATTATTCATTGTAGAGGCCTCCAGCTTTTTGTGCAGACAATTTTATTCCTTTAATAAATGCGGAACTGAAACCATGGTGTTCCATTTCATTAAGCCCTGCAATAGTACACCCCTTTGGCGAAGTCACCTTATCAATTTCACTTTCAGGATGTGATTGAGTTTGCAATAATAAATCTGCGGCACCTTTTGCTGTCTGAACAGCCATTTTAAGAGCATCATGCGCATGAAAACCAATTTCTACTCCACCCTGTGAAGCTGCTCGTATAGCTCTCAAGAAAAAAGCAATACCACAAGCACATAATGCAGTAGCAGAAGTCATTAAATCTTCGTTAATAACTACAACTGCGCCCACCGTTTCAAACATAACTTCTACATCCTTCACAATATCTGAAGGTGCATTATCAGTTGCAATACATGTCATCGACTGACCAATTGCAATTGCTGTATTTGGCATTGCCCTTACGACCAATGCATTTACACCAAGCACTTCTTTTATATCAACGCAACTTACCCCAGATACAACAGATACAAAAACCTGATTAGAACCTTGAACTATCGGAGCTATTTCTTCCAAAACTTTTCGTAATTGTTGTGGTAAAATTGCAAAGACAATAATATCGGCATCTCTAACTGCTTCGATATTACTATCTGTAACAACAAAACCATCTTCCCTTTCTTGATTTAAGGCTTTAATATTACGTCTTGTTAAAGTGATTTGATCTGCATTACAAAACTGATTTTTTACTAATCCTTTTGCAAGAGACAAACCAATATTCCCTGTTCCGATAATGGTAATTCTTTTCATGATTAAAGTTCTATTTTAAGGTCAAACAAGTGCCAAATTGGCCCTGTTGGAATAAGTGCAAATTATTGGCATGACCAATATACACATTCCGAACACCTTTTTGTATAGCATCGAATGCATTTTGCAATTTTGGTACCATTCCATCATGAATAACACCGTCTTCCTTTAACTGTAAAAATTCGTCGGCACGGATTGAATTAATTACAGACTGTTCATCATTGATATCTTTAAGTACACCATTTTTTTCAAAACAATATACTAGAGATGTATCATATAATGATGACAGCCCAACAGCTAAAGCTGATGCGATCGTATCTGCATTGGTATTTAAAAGTTGTCCTAAACCATTATGAGTTATTGCAGAAAATACAGGAACAAATCCCGCTTCCAAAAATTTCTTAATAGAAGCAGTATTGACAGAATCGTGCAAAATATCCCCGACAAAGCCGTAATCAATATCTTTAACAGGTCGCTTTATTGCTTTAATTGTACCTCCATCTGCACCACTTAAACCAATAGCATCACATTGTAAAACTTGAAGCTTTGCAACAATATTTTTATTAGTTAAACCCGCGTACACCATTGTAACAATCCGCAACATTGCTTCATCTGTAATTCTTCTGCCTTCCACCATCTTAGCTTCAATTCCCAAATCTGTTGCAATACGTGTCGCAATCTTTCCTCCTCCATGCACTAAGATTTTTTTGCCAGGCAAAGCTGCAAATTTTTCCAAAAATGAGTCTAACAATACTTCATCATCGATAATATTGCCACCAATTTTTATAATATTAAGGCCACTATTTGACATCTTTCTCTCTAAATCTTCCAAAATAATTTATTTACAGACCTATTTATTTTTTTCTAAGCTTTCAAGCATACGTTTTAAAACAACCTGTGCAGCCCATACACGATTACCAGCTTCCTTAATGACTAAAGAATTAGGCCCATCAAGTACCTCTGCGGATAATTCTAAATCACGTCTTACTGGTAAGCAATGCATAACCTTTGCGTCATTTGTTAACGCTAATTTCTCATTATCGATTAACCAATTTTCAATAACTGGATATACTTCACCATATTCCTCATAAGAAGACCAATTCTTTACATAAACAAAATCTGCATTTTTGAGACTCTGATCTAGATCATTTGAAATCTTCGCACCCTCAGTAAACTCTTCAGACAATTGATATCCCTCTGGATGTGCTATAGTGAAATCAACCAGGCCTTCAACCTGCGCTTGACACATCCACTCTGAAAAAGAATTTGGTACCGCTTGTGGCAAAGCTTTTACATGTGGTGCCCACGCTAAAACAACCTTTGGTTTTTCTGTGACTTTATATTCACTTATTGTTATAATATCAGTTAAACTCTGTAAAGGATGGCGGGTTGCACTTTCCAAAGACACAACTGGAACACCACAATATTCGATAAACTTATTAAATAAATCTTCAGAGTAATCCTCATCCCTATTTTTCAATTTAGGAAAAGAACGTAAGCCCAAAATATCACAATACTCACCCATTACCGCTGCGGCCTCACGGATATGTTCAACAGTAGTTCCGTTCATTACGACACCATCTTGAGTCTCCAATGCCCAGCCATCTTTATCCATATTCATAACCATGACATTCATTCCTAAATTCATAGCTGCTTTTTGAGTACTTAAACGTGTGCGCAAACTTGGGTTCAAAAATACCAGACCCAATGTTTTGTATTTGCCCAAACTTTCCAAAGTGTTAGGATTAGCTTTCAACTCCATTGCTTCTTTAACTATTTCAGAAACACTAGCAACATCTTTAACTGAAAAAAACTTTTTCATATATTTATCTTATTCAAAAAACTAACCTTCCAAAATTTCTGTAAAAGCCGTTAAAAATTGATCGGCCATTTCTTTTGTTGTATTTAATGCGGGCAATAAGCGTATTACAGTAGGCTTTGCTTCACCTGTAAATATTCTATGCTTTTCCAACAGATCTTTTCTTACATGCGCTAATTCACTAGGTAAATCAATACCTATCATCAATCCTCTTCCTCTTACTTCAGAAATTTGATCAAACTTGCGTAATTCTTCAATTAAATAAGATCCAACAGTAGCTGCATTTTGAATTAAACTATCCTGTTGAATAACTTCTAAGACAGCAACAGCGGCTGCACAAGCCAAATGATTTCCGCCAAAAGTAGTTCCCAGCATACCGTATGTTGCCACAAATTTTGGAGCGATGCTAATTGCACCGATAGGAAAACCATTACCCATACCTTTTGCCATAGTATAAATATCAGCTTCTATCCCAGCATAATCATGAGAATAAAACAAACCAGAACGGCCATAACCACACTGTACTGAATCAGCGATAAATACAGAAGCATACTGGTCGCAGAGTGTGCGTATCAGACGAAGAAATGAAACAGACGCTTCCCTTATGCCACCAACACCCTGTATACCCTCAATAATCACCGATGAAATTTCCTCGCCATAATTTTTGAAAGCATTAGATAAAGCATCTTCATCATTAAAAGGTAAGAAAATGACGTTATCAGTCTCATTGACAGGAGCAATAATACTTGGATTATCAGTACAAGCTACTGCCAAAGATGTACGACCGTGAAATGCCTTTGAAAAAGCAATCACTTTTTTTCTTGAATTATAAAAAGAAGCCAACTTTAACGCATTTTCATTTGCCTCTGCGCCTGAATTACATAAAAACAAATGATAATCCTCTTTCCCAGAAACTTTACCTAATAATCGAGCTAATTCACGCTGAATAGGAATCTCCACAGAATTCGAATAAAATCCAATTTGATTTAATTGTTCTGTGATACGTTGAACATAATGTGGATGCGTATGACCAATTGAAATCACAGCATGACCACCATATAAATCCAAGTAAGGATTTTCTTCGGCATCCCACACCGTTGAGCCCTGTGCTCTTACAATATTGATTGGATTAATGGGATAAACGTTAAATAAGTCCATTGATAATGAATAAATAATTAAATGAGAAACATAAGTCCGATATGCATTGCAAATATAGCTAAGTCTTCCTAAAAATCCGTTAAAAATAAAAAAGCCTATCATTTTCATGATAGGCTTTATATCTAAAAAAGTTAAAGAACTAGTCTTTGTTTTCTTCTTCTGTAGACGCAGTAACATCCGTTTCAGCTGGAGCTTCTTCAGTAGTATCAGCTTTCTTCTTAGAAGTACCACGACGACGAGTTGCTTTTTTCTCAGTAGCAGCTTTAGCACCGTAAATTTCATTATAGTCTACCAATTCGATGAATGCCATTTCAGCATTATCACCTAAACGATTTTCCATTTTGATAATACGTGTATAACCACCTGGACGATTAGCTACTTTTTCCGAAATTTCACGGAACAATATAGTAACAGCCTCTTTATCTTTTAAGTAAGCGAAAACAGTACGACGAGAGTGAGTCGTATCGTTTTTAGATTTAGTAATCAAAGGCTCAACATATTTACGTAACGCTTTAGCTTTTGCTAAAGTTGTTGTAATACGTTTATGTTTTACTAGTGACGTTGCCATGTTAGCTAACATTGCCTTTCTATGGCTGTCAGTACGACCTAAGTGATTTACTTTTTTTCCGTGTCTCATTTTTAATTTAATTTTAATGTATATACCGTCTCTTCACAGAGGGAATTATATACAAGCCGCTTATTAATATATTAATCTTCGTCTAACTTATATTTAGACAAGTTCATTCCAAATGATAAACCTTTCGATTTAACCAATTCTTGGATTTCGCTTAATGATTTTTTACCGAAGTTTCTGAATTTCAACATATCTGCTACGTCATAAGTAACTAATTCAGATAGTGAGCGAATATCAGCAGCTTTCAAACAGTTCAATGCGCGAACTGATAGATCTAAGTCAACTAATTCCATTTTCAAAATTTTACGCATATGTAAAATTTCTTCATCAACAACTTTAGTTTCCTCTTTAGTCTGAGACTCAAGAAGCATATTCTCATCAGAGAATAAGATAAAGTGTTGAATTAAGATTTTAGCAGCTTCTTTTAAGGCTTCTTCTGGATGAATCGAACCATCTGTAGAAATATCTAACAACAATTTCTCGTAGTCAGTTTTTTGTTCTACACGGTAGTTCTCAATGGTAAATTTAACATTCTTAATCGGAGTAAAGATCGAATCAATCGCGATTAATCCTACAGGACCATCAACGACTTTATTCTCATCAGCATTTACATAACCACGACCTTTAGCTACGCTCAATTCTACTTCAATTGTAACCGAGCTATCCATGTTACAGATAACCAAATCAGGATTTAATACTGTAAAGTTGTTTGAGAATTTTGTGATATCACCAGCTGAGAATTGCTCTTGACCATTGATTACTACAAATATCTTTTCGCTATCACCTTGATCACCAGTTTTTTGAAAACGAACTTGTTTCAAATTCAAAATGATCTCCGTAACGTCTTCAACTACACCTTTGATAGTTGAAAATTCGTGCGAAACGCCTGAAAACCTTATCGACGTAATTGCATATCCTTCTAATGAGGACAATAAAATACGGCGCAAAGCATTACCAATGGTTACACCAAAACCAGGCTCCAATGGACGAAATTCGAACGTACCATCAAAATCTGTAGATTTTTGCATGATAACTTTATCCGGTCTTTGAAATGCTAAAATTGCCATTTATTTCTTTTTAAAGTTTTTGTAATAATACTTGCAATACAATAGAATATGCATAATCCATAATGGACTATGCATATTGCTACTTTATTTATTATTTAGAGTATAACTCTACGATTAAGTTCTCTTTGATATTCTCAGGAATGTCAGATCTTTCAGGGAAACTTAAGAAAGTACCTGTAAGTTCTTTTGCATTCCACTCCAACCATGAGTATTTGTTGATAATTCTACCAGCAACTGAATCAGTGATTGTTTCAAGAGTTTGAGAACGCTCACGAACAGCGATTACATCACCTGGACGTAAGCTATATGATGGAATGTTAACTAATTCTCCGTTAACAGTAATGTGTTTGTGCGATACTAACTGACGTGCAGCAGAACGAGTAGGGGCAATACCTAAACGGTATACCGTGTTATCTAAACGAGCTTCTAATAATTTCAAGAAGATCTCCCCTGTAATACCTTGTTTTGAGGCAGCTTTAACAAACAAATTAGCGAATTGACGCTCTAACACCCCGTAAGTGTATTTTGCTTTTTGCTTTTCTAACAACTGAATAGCGTATTCAGATTGTTTACCTCTGCGTTTAGATGCTCCATGTTGTCCAGGAGGATAATTCTTTTTTTCTAACGCTTTATCTGGGCCGAAAATCGGCTCTCTAAATTTACGGGCAATTTTGGACTTAGGTCCTGTATATCTAGCCATTTTTTTTCTCTTAAAGTATCTATTAGCCTTTAGCTAATGAATCTTATCTTTAACCTAATTAAACTCTTCTACGTTTTGGAGGACGACAACCGTTGTGAGGAAGTGGTGTGATATCTTTGATAGTTGTCACATCGATTCCAACAGTTTGTAATGTTCTGATAGCCGACTCACGTCCAGCACCAGGTCCTTTTACGAATACTTCTACTTTGCGTAGACCTAAATCGTATGCAACTTTTCCACAGTCATTTGCTGCTTGTCCTGCCGCGTACGGTGTATTCTTTTTAGACCCTCTAAAACCCATTTTCCCAGCACTTGACCAAGAAATAGTTTGACCTTGATTATTAGTCAAAGTTACAATGATATTATTAAACGTAGCATTGATGTGTGCTTGACCAACAGGCTCAATAACAACAATACGTTTTTTTGCAGCTTTTTTAGTTTTAGCCATTTCTTAATTTTTATTTAGTAGCCTTTTTCTTGTTTGCAACTGTCTTACGTTTACCCTTACGAGTACGAGAGTTGTTTTTAGTGCGTTGACCACGAACTGGTAAATGCTTACGGTGACGTAATCCACGGTAACAACCGATATCCATTAAACGTTTAATGTTTAATTGAATTTCAGAACGTAAAGCACCTTCCACTTTAATCTCATCAGAAATCAAAGTACGAATTGCTGCTAACTGATCATCATTCCAATCTTGAACTTTAATGTCATGACTGATTTCCGCCTTATCTAAGATAAGCTCTGCTGTTGTACGACCGATACCAAAAATGTAGGTAAGGCCGATAACACCCCTTTTGTTTTTAGGTAAGTCAATACCTGCTATCCTTGCCATATATGTTTAGCGATTATTTTTAAATAATTAACCCTGACGTTGTTTGTACTTAGGGTTCTTTTTGTTGATTACAAAAACTTTTCCTTTGCGACGAATGATCTTACAATCAGCGCTACGTTTTTTTATTGATGCTCTTACTTTCATGATTTTAATATTTTCAAAAGCTTGCACTATCAGACTACCAGTCCGTTATTTATAACGGTATGTGATACGTCCTTTAGTCAAATCATAAGGAGACATTTCTAATTTAACTTTATCCCCAGGCAAAATTTTGATATAGTGCATACGCATTTTACCAGAAATATGAGCAATGATTTCATGCCCATTTTCCAATTCCACCCTAAACATAGCATTAGAAAGTGCCTCTCTAATTATTCCATCTTGTTCAATTGAGGCTTGTTTAGCCATATATTCTTGATTATTATTTTGTTAAATAGCCTGCAAACAGGAGTGCAAAGATATATAAAATAATTGAAAATCAACTATTTTTCACCTAAAACTTTCTCTACATGTTCAAATGTCAACAGCACATCGGGTTCACCTTTTCGAATAGCGACCATTTGCTCGAAGTGCGCCGACAGTTTACCATCAACAGTACTTACTGTCCATCCGTCATCCCAAAACTTCACGCCTGCCTTTCCTGCGTTGATCATTGGTTCAATACAAATAACTAAACCAGACTCTAGCTTAGCACCAGCACCACGTTTACCGTAGTTTGGCACCTCAGGTTTTTCATGTAAATGAAAACCGACACCATGTCCAACTAATTCTCGTACAATACCAAAACCATATTTAGAAACATGTTCCTGTATAGCTGCACCGATATCTCCAACACGTTTTCCAGCTACAGCTTGCTCTATGCCTTTGTACATAGATTCTTTTGTTACATCAAGTAACAGCTGCGCCTCTTCAGTAACATTACCCACACCAAAAGTGTAGGCTGAATCACTAATAAAACCGTTTAGATTTACGCCACCGTCAACAGAAACAAGATCTCCATCTTTGATTATATAATCACTTGGAAATCCATGAACGATCTGATCGTTAACAGAAATACAAAGTGAGTATGGAAATCCATGATAATTAAGGAACGCAGGCGCACCACCATTATCATGGATAAACTCGTAAGCTAACTTATCAAGAGATAAGGTGGTGATGCCAGGTTTAATAACCTTAGCAACTTCACCAAGCAATTGCGAAAGTACATTTGCAGACAAACGCACTCGCTCTATTTCTTCCTCTGATTTATAATATACTTTAGACATCTAAAGAATTTAAATTGCCGACTGATCTACACCCTCAACTGACGCAGGAGTTCTTCCTTTTATACGTCCAGTTTTCATTAATCCGTCATAGTGACGCATCAATAAGTGGCTTTCAATTTGTTGCAAAGTATCCAACACAACACCTACCAAAATCAATAAGGACGTACCTCCGTAGAAATGCGCAAATTGATTATTAATACCGAATAAACTTGCAATAGCAGGTAATATAGCAATAATCGCAAGGAAAATTGCTCCCGGGAATGTGATATTTGAAATCACACGATCAATAAAGTTACTTGTTTCTAGACCTGGTTTGATACCTGGAACAAATCCACCATTTTTCTTCATATCATCAGACATCTGCTGAGGATTAACCATAATTGCTGTATAGAAAAATGTAAATGCTATAATCAAAACAGCAAAAGTTACATTATAAGCAACAGATGTATAGTTACTCAACGATGTTAAGAAATCAGACTGAAGATTAGGGAAAAATTGACCCAGACTCATTGGCACAAACATAATCGCTTGCGCGAAAATGATTGGCATTACACCAGCAGCATTAACCTTTAATGGTATATACTGTCTTACTCCACCCACTTGTTTGTTTCCAACAATCTTCTTTGCATATTGAACAGGAATCTTACGAACTCCTTGTACAATTAAAATTGTAAATACAACGACAAAGAACAAAGCTAAAAACTCCAATAATAATGGAATTGGTCCACCACCACCTTTACTCATACGTGATACCCACTCCGCAGTAATACCACTTGGCAATTGTGCGATAATACCAGTCATAATGATCAAGGAAATACCATTACCAATACCTTTATCAGTAATCTTTTCTCCTAGCCACATTACAAACAAAGTACCCGCTGTCAAAACTATTGCAGTAAGAATAGTGAACATAGGATCTGCTAATGTTTTCGCAGCAGGCTCAATTTGAGTTCTAACATACGCAAACGCTTGAAGCAAAGTAATCGCTAACGTTAGATAGCGCGTAATTTGATTCATTTTAGTACGACCACTTTCACCCTCTTTCTGCATTTTTTGGAAATAAGGAACCGCGATGCCCAGTAACTGAACAACAATGGATGCCGAGATATAAGGCATTACACCCAATGCAAAGATAGCTGAGCGAGAGAATGACCCCCCTGCAAACATATCTAGCAACCCAAGTAATCCTTCTTTTTGACCGGAAGCCAAAGCTTGAGGATTAACTCCAGGTAATACAATATGACATCCAATACGGTAAATCAGAAGAAATAGCAACGTATTCAAAATACGTGTACGTAAATCGTCTATTTTCCAAATATTGGTTAAGGTTGTGATTAGTTTCTTCATTTATTAAAGTTTAACAATAGAACCGCCTGCTGCTTCAATAGCTGCTTGAGCAGAAGCCGAGAACGCATGTGCTGTAACTTCAACTTTTGCTTTCAACTCACCACGACCCAAGATCTTAACTTTATCTTTCTTAGCTACTAATCCATGAGCAACTAATTCTTCCAAAGTTACAATAGTCAAATTATGCTTCTCAACTAATTCTTGCAAAGCATCTAAGTTTACACCATTATACTCTACGCGGTTTAAGTTTTTGAAACCAAATTTAGGCACACGACGTTGCAAAGGCATTTGACCACCTTCAAAACCGATCTTTGTACTATGACCTGAACGAGAACCTGCTCCTTTGTGACCACGTGTAGAAGTACCACCGCGACCAGAACCTGTACCACGACCAATACGTTTACGATTTTTTACGGAACCTTTTGCAGGTCTTAAATTACTTAAGTTCATTTTAAAACTAAATTGTGTTAGGCCTTCGCTTTCACTAAACAGGTCCTAACTATTAAAAAATTGATTGATAGCAAGTAATGGAAAAGACCCTAAAGCCCTTTCCATATGCTAATATTAAATAGTGCTGATAGCTACTAAGTGATTCACTTTTCTCACCATACCAATGATAGCAGGTGTAGCTTCAACTTCTACTGAGTGATTGATTCTTTTCAACCCTAATGCCTCAATAGTTTTCTTTTGGCGCTCGCTTCTGTCGATAACGCTCTTTATCTGGGTGATTTTAATTTTTGCCATGATAATTAACCGTTAAATACTTTGTTTAAATCGACACCGCGGTGCTGTGCTACTGTGTACGCATCACGCATATTAGCTAAAGCGTCAATAGTTGCCTTTACCACGTTGTGTGGGTTAGATGAACCTAATGATTTTGCTAATACGTCTTTAATACCTGCAGATTCTAATACGGCACGCATTGCACCACCTGCTAAAACTCCTGTACCTGCGATTGCTGGTTTAATCAAAACTGAACCACCTGAATATTTACCATATTGAGCGTGAGGAACAGTACCTTTGATAATAGGAACTTTAACTAAGTTTTTCTTAGCGTCATCAATTCCTTTCGTAATTGCTTCAGTAACCTCTTTCGCTTTACCTAAACCGAAACCAACGATGCCGTTTTCATCACCTACAACCACGATTGCAGAGAAACTGAAAGTACGACCACCTTTAGTAACTTTAGCTACACGTTGGATACTTACTAAGCGATCTTTTAATTCAATCTCGCTTGATTTTACTCTTTTTATATTGCTTAATGCCATTTCTTCTATGATTAAAAGTCTAAACCGCCTTCGCGAGCACCTTCAGCCAAAGATTTGATACGGCCATGGTATAAGTACCCATTACGGTCAAAAACTACTTTACTAATTCCAGCTGCAACTGCTTTTTCTGCAACCAATTTACCTACTGCTTTTGACTGCTCAACTTTGTTGCCTGAAGCAGCAAAATCTTTTGAAGTGCTAGAAGCTGACACTAATGTCTTTCCTGCAACATCATCAATAATCTGAGCGTAGATACCTTTATTACTTCTAAAAACTGACAAGCGTGGACGCTCTGTTGATCCAGCCAGGTGTTTTCTGATTCCTTTTTTGATTCTCTCTCTACGAGATGCTTTATGTCCTGCCATGGTTATTATTTTTTAGCTGATTTACCTGCTTTTCTTCTTAATACTTCACCTACAAACTTAATACCTTTACCTTTGTATGGCTCTGGTTTACGGAAACCGCGGATTTTCGCTGCAATTTGACCGATTAATTGTTTGTCGATAGATTCTAAAGTGATAGTAGGATTTTTACCTTTATCTGCAGTAGTTGTTGCTGTAATTTCCTTTGGCAACATAAATACAATCTGGTGAGAGAAACCTAAAGTTAACTCTAATACATTACCAGTACATGCTGCACGGTAACCTACACCGACTAATTCTTGAGTAGTTTTGTATCCTTCAGTTACACCGACAACCATGTTGCTCAATAGAGAGCGGTATAATCCGTGTAATGCTTTGTGTCTTTTTTGATCTGTAGCACGAGTTACAACGATGTTACCATCTTCTTGAGCAACTGTAATGTCACGATCAACTTGTTGTGTTAATTCACCTTTAGGGCCCTTTACCGTAACTAAATTCTTGTCAGATACAGTCACCGTTACACCAGCAGGTATAGCGATAGGCGCTTTTCCAATTCTTGACATTTCTTTGTGATTTTCCTAGATTAATAAACGTAACATAAAACTTCACCGCCAACATTTTGTAAGCGAGCTTCTTTGTCTGTCATAACTCCTTTAGAAGTTGACAAAACAGCGATACCCAAACCATTCAAAACACGAGGCATAGTCTCAACACTTGCATACTTTCTTAAACCAGGTTTACTCACACGTGTCAACGTACGAATAGCCGAGATCTTGCTAATAGGATTGTATTTCAAAGCAATTTTAATTGTGCCTTGAACTCCAGTCTCTTCAAATTTGTAATTAGCAATGTAACCTTTATCAAAAAGAACTTTAGTAATTTCTTTTTTAAGGTTCGATGCAGGAATTTCAACAACCCTGTGGTTGGCCTTAATGGCATTCCTTACTCGTGTAAGGTAATCCGCTATTGGATCTGTATTCATTATATATAAAATTGTGACAACGGTTTCCTTCCCAACCTTTGGGACAGACCTTTTATCGATTAATAAATTTTAACGTAAAAAACCCTAGCAAATCTTATATAAGATTTGCTGGGGCAAAATTACTTATTTTTTTGATATTACCAAGAAGCTTTTTTAACCCCCGGGATCTTACCGTCTAACGCCATCTCACGGAATGTAACACGAGAGATACCGAATTGACGCATATATCCTTTAGGACGTCCTGTTAATTTACAACGGTTGTGTAAACGAACTGGAGAAGCATTCTTAGGTAATTTATCTAATGCAGCATAATCACCAGCAGCTTTTAACGCAGCACGTTTGTCAGCAAATTTAGCTACTAATTTAGCGCGTTTTACTTCGCGAGCTTTTAATCCTTCCTTAGCCATTGTTATTAGTATTTTGATTTTTAAATGGTAAACCGAATTGTTTCAACAATTCTAAAGCCTCAACATCGTTTCCTGCGCTAGTCACGAAAGTGATGTCCATACCTTGAATTTTGTTGATTTTATCAATGTTGATCTCAGGGAAAATGATTTGCTCAGTAATACCTAAGTTGTAGTTACCTCTACCGTCGAAACCTTTATCATTGATACCACGGAAGTCACGAATACGTGGAAGTGATACAGCGATTAAACGATCTAAGAACTCATACATGTTGTTATCACGCAAAGTAACACGTGCACCAACAGGCATACCTTTACGTAATTTAAAGTTTGAGATATCTTTTTTCGATTTAGTTGCAACAGCTTGTTGACCAGTAATTAATGTTAACTCTGAAAGAGCATTATCAATTAATTTCTTATCTGAAGTAGCAGCACCTACACCTTGTGAAACAACGATTTTCTCAAGCTTAGGAACCTGCATAACACTTTTATACTGGAATTTTTCTTTAAGTGCAGTACGGATTTCCTCCGCATATTTCACTTTTAATCTTGGTACGTAAGTCATTATTTAATTTCCTCCCCTGATTTTTTTGCTACACGAACAATTTTACCATCTTCGTTAACTTTACGACCTACACGTGTAGGAGCTCCTGTTTTAGGATCAATGAAAGCTAAGTTAGAAATATGGATAGCTGCTTCTTTTTCAATAATACCACCATTAGGATTAGCCGCACTTGGTTTAGTGTGTTTTTTGATGATATTAGCGCCTTCTACAACAGCTCTATTAGCATCCACTAAAACTTGCAATACTTTTCCTTGAACACCTTTAGAGTTACCAGCGATAACTTTCACTAAATCACCTTTTTTGATCTTGATTTTGTGTGTAGTTGTTGTTGTTTTTTTGTATGCCATAATTATAAAACCTCCGGTGCTAGTGATACAATTTTCATGAACTGTTTCTCACGTAATTCTCTAGCAACTGGGCCAAAGATACGTGTACCACGTGGTTCATCATTATTATTTAATAATACTGCAGCATTGTCATCAAAACGAATATAAGAACCATCTTTACGACGAATTTCTTTTTTAGTTCTAACAACTACAGCTTTAGAAACAGTACCTTTTTTTACGTTTCCTGAAGGTAAAGCGCTTTTGATGGTAACAACAATTTTATCACCTATCGAAGCATAACGCTTACCTGTGCCACCTAACACACGGATTACTAAAACTTCTTTAGCTCCGCTGTTATCAGCAACATTTAGTCTTGATTCCTGTTGTACCATGTTATTTAGCTCTTTCTAATATTTCTACTAATCTCCAATTCTTAGTCTTACTCAGCGGACGAGTTTCCATAATTAATACCGTATCGCCGATACCACAGGTATTAGTTTCGTCATGAGCAGTAAATTTAGTAGTTTTTTTAACGAATTTACCATAGATAGGGTGTTTCACTTTACGCTCAACCTTTACTACGATAGATTTCTCCATTTTATTGCTAACTACTAAGCCGATTCTTGTTTTTCTTAATTGTCTTTCCATTTCGACTTTAATTTATGCCTCAGAGGCTGTTTCTTTTTTAGCTGCAGCTTTACGAGCAGTCAACTCCGTACTAAGACGAGCGATTTCTCTACGAGCCGTTTTGATTACATTAGGGTTCTCAATTGCAGAAACAGCATGTGCAAATTTCAATTTGCTAAGGGCAGCTTTCTCTTGTACTAAACGAGCAGCTAGATCCTCTGTTGATAATTCTAAAATTTCTGAATTTTTCATTTTATTTCAGTTGTTATATTGGGTTATCATTAGTTTATATATAGCCTTAGGAGTAACGGTCCTAAGGCTAAAAAAATGATATTACCAACGATTTATGCTTCTACGTAATCTCTACGTATAACAAACTTAGTTTGAACCGGAAGTTTTTGAGCAGCAAGGCGTAAAGCTTCTTTAGCAATTTCTAAAGATACTCCTTCTGCTTCAAATAACATACGGCCTGGGCGGACTACGGCAACCCAGTATTCTGGAGCTCCCTTACCTTTACCCATACGTACCTCTGCAGGTTTTTTAGTAACAGGTTTATCAGGGAAGATACGGATCCAAACTTGACCTTCACGTTTCATGTAACGTGTCACTGCAATACGAGCTGCCTCGATTTGACGGCTTGTGATCCATGCTTCCTCCAATGATTTGATACCGAATGAACCGAAAGCTAACTCTGCTCCACGAGAAGCGTTACCTTTCATACGTCCTTTCTGCATCTTTCTGAACTTTGTTCTTTTTGGCTGTAACATGTTCGTTATCTATTTTAATCCCGCCAGAGACGGGATATATTAAAATCTTATTATTAATTAATCTCTTTTTGCACCACGGCTGTTTCCACCACGATTATTGTTTCCACCACGACGGTCACCACCACGACCACCTTTACGGTTGTCACGGCGATCAGCACCACCTTCGTTTCCACCACGCGTTTTCACACCAGAAGCTTGACCAATGTTTGGAGATAAGTCACGTTTACCGTAAACCTCACCTTTACAGATCCAAACTTTGATACCGATTTTACCGTAAGTAGTTAATGCTTCAGCTAATGCATAGTCGATATCAGCACGTAATGTGTGTAAAGGAGTTCTTCCTTCTTTGTACTGCTCAGAACGTGCCATTTCAGCACCACCTAAACGACCAGAACACATTACTTTGATACCTTCAGCACCCATACGCATTGTCGAAGCAATTGTAGTTTTCATTGCACGACGGAATGAAATACGAGCCTCTAATTGCTTAGCGATACCTTCAGCTACTAATTTTGCATCTAACTCAGGACGTTTGATCTCGAAAATGTTAATTTGAACATCTTTCTTAGTGATTTTCTTTAACTCTTCTTTAATCTTATCAACTTCCTGACCACCTTTACCGATAACGATACCAGGTCTTGCTGTATGAATAGTTACTGTGATACGTTTTAAAGTTCTTTCAATAACAACTTTTGCTACACCACCTTTTGCTATACGAACAGAAAGATATTTTCTAATCTTTTCGTCTTCTACTAATTTATCGGCATAGTTTTTTCCTCCGAACCAATTAGAATCCCAACCTCTGATGATTCCTAATCTGCTACCTATTGGATTTGCTTTTTGTCCCATTTCTCAATAAATTAGTTTTGTTCAACGTTAGATTTACTGTCAACGATCAAAGTAACATGGTTCGAACGTTTACGAATTCTGTAACCGCGACCTTGAGGAGCTGGACGTAATCTTTTCAATTGACGACCACCTGCTACTGATACTTCTTTAACGTATAATTGACTATCTTCAACTGATTTACCTTCGTTTTTAGCTTCCCAGTTTTTAATTGCAGATAATAATAATTTCTCTACACGGATTGCTGCTTCCTTGCTTGTATGCTTCAAAATATATAAAGCATTCTCTACTTTCTCGCCACGAATTAAGTCCACTACTAAACGCATCTTACGAGGTGAAGTAGGGCAATTTAATAATTTGGCAGTAGAAGCTCCTCCTATTTGAGCTTTCTCTTGCTCTTTGCGCTGTTTTATTAAAACAGACTTTTTAAGTTTTTTTGTTGCTTCCATTACCTATTATTTTTTCTTTTCTGCGTGGCCTCTGAATGTACGCGTAGGAGCGAATTCGCCTAATTTGTGACCTACCATGTTTTCCGTTACATAAACAGGGATAAATTTATTCCCGTTGTGCACTGCAAAGGTATGACCAACAAAATCAGGAGAAATCATTGATCTGCGAGACCATGTTTTGATAACTGACTTTTTGTTAGTTTCATTCATAGAAAGAACTTTTCCTTCTAAGTTGTGATCGATATAAGGACCTTTTTTAATTGAACGAGCCATTATTTTTTCCTTCTCTCAATGATGTAACGATTCGATGTTTTCTTCTTGTCGCGTGTTTTGAAGCCTTTAGCTAAAACACCTGTGCGTGAACGAGGCTGACCTCCTGAGGTACGACCCTCACCACCACCCATAGGGTGATCGACAGGGTTCATAGCTACACCACGAACTCTTGGACGACGTCCTAACCAACGGTTACGACCAGCCTTACCTAACACTTCAATTCTTCTATCGTGATTAGATACCGAACCGATTGTAGCCACGCAAGTCAATAAGATCATACGTGTTTCACTTGAAGGTAATTTAATAATAGCGTATTTACCATCACGAGCAGACAATTGCGCATAAGTACCAGCCGAACGAGCGATTGAACCACCTTGACCAGGGTTCAACTCAATGTTATGGATGATAGAACCCAATGGAATATTTGCTAATGGAATAGTATTACCTACTTCTGGGGCAACTTTTTCACCTGCGACTACAGTCATTCCAACTTTTAAACCAGCTGGAGCGATGATATAACGTTTCTCACCATCAGCATAATGCAATAATGCAATACGTGCTGTACGGTTTGGATCGTACTCAATTGTAGCTACTGTTGCAGGGATATCTTTTTTATCGCGTTTGAAATCTATTAATCGGTATACTTTCTTGTGTCCCCCACCGATGTAACGCATAGTCATTTTACCGGATTTATTACGACCGCCCGATCTTTTGTTGCTTCCAACTACTAATGATTTTTCAGGAACATTAGTTGTTACGTCAGAATAGTCAGCGCCTACTCTGAAACGAGTACCAGGGGTTACCGGTTTGAATCTTTTAACTGCCATCTCTAATTATATAGTACTGTAAAAGTCAATAGTTTCGCCATCTTTAATTGTAATGACAGCTTTTTTATACTTAGGAGCTCTACCAGATACGAAACCTGCTTTTGTGTAACGGCTTTTTGCTTTACCTGCTACTACTGCAGTATTAACCGCAAGAACAGTAACACCAAACATAGCCTCAATAGCTGTTTTGATCTGAATTTTGTTAGCTCTGTGATCTACTTTGAAAGCATAACGGTTTAATTTTTCCGTTAAAAATGAAGCTTTCTCAGTTAAGATAGGTTTTTTAATAATGTCCATATTACTTAGCTAATGCCTCCTCCAAAGTTTTAAGCGAACCTGTAGTAAATAATAACTTAGCCGCATTTAATACATCATATGTATTTAATTGATCTACAGTTGTTACTTTTACTTTTTTCAAGTTTCTGCTTGATAAATAAACGTTATTATCTTGCGCTGATAAAACCAATAAAGTTTTCTCATCTGCTACATTCAAAGCATTTACAAAAGCAACATAATTTTTAGTTTTGATTGAGTCAAATTTAACTTCATCCAATACTACAACATTGTTATCAATTGCTTTGTAGCTTAACGCTGATTTACGTGCTACTTGTTTCAATTTTTTATTCAATTTGAAACTGTAATCACGTGGTTGAGGACCGAATACACGACCACCACCATTAAACAATGGAGATTTGATAGAACCCGCACGAGCACCACCAGTACCTTTTTGTTTGTGTAATTTACGAGTTGAACCCGCGATTTCATTACGTTGTTTAGATTTGTGAGTTCCTTGGCGTTGATTCGCTAAGTATTGTTTCACGTCCAAATAGATCGCATGATCGTTAGGCTCTAACCCAAATACCGACTCAGGAAGTTGCACCTTGGCACCTGTTTCTTTACCTGATAAATTTAAAACTTTAACTTCCATTTCCTATTTGTCTACAACTACATAAGAACCTTTAGCTCCTGGGATGGAACCACTAACAACGATTAGGTTTTGATCAGCATAAACTTTCAAAACTTGTAAGTTTTGAACTTTAATTCTGTCACCACCCATACGACCTGCCATACGCATACCTTTAAATACACGTGAAGGCCAAGAAGCCGCACCAATTGAACCTGGAGCACGTAATCTGTTGTGCTGACCGTGAGTCGCACCACCTACACCACCAAATCCATGACGTTTCATTACACCTTGAAAACCTTTACCTTTAGAAGTACCGACTACGTCAACATACTCCCCTTCTTCAAATAGTGTAACGTCAACTACGTCACCAAGTTGTTTTGCATCTGGGAAAGTTTTAAACTCTACCAGCTTACGCTTAGGCGTTGTATTTGCTTTCGCAAAGTGCCCTTTTAAAGAATTCGTTGTGTTCTTTTCTTTAGCTTCATCGAAGCCAAGTTGAACAGCAGCGTAGCCATCTTTCTCTTCCGTACGTATCTGCGTAACCACGCACGGACCAGCTTGAATAACAGTACACGGAATGTTTTTTCCCTCTGCATCAAACAGGCTTGTCATTCCTACTTTTTTTCCAATAATACCTGACATGTTGTAAATTAATTAATTAAAAGTCCATCGAAGCAGTAGGGCTTCGCTCAAGACGTATTTCCCCCAATAAGGGATTGCAAAAGTACGAAGAAATTTCTAACTACCAAATTATTAGCACATTATTTTTTTATTTTTTTGTCTAGATCGAATATTTAAAAAACTAACTAATCGAGATATTAAAATAAATTGAGAAATAACAAGAACAGTAAGTGAGCATCCTAATTCAATAATATATAATAAGAAGATAAATTATCAGAGCTTAATGGGAAATAATAAGATATTATACAACCAATACAAACATAAAAAACTCAAAAAAACTATCCATAGCATATAAGCTGCGGATAGTTCATGTGCCTTTTTAAATTAACAATAATCTACATTTTAATGACAGACTGCCCATCCAACAGTCTTTTATATCGGACTAAAGCTTCTACATAATAATAGTCCGCATAAGTCAAGGGAACGTCAACTTCTGTCTCATGTGGAATAGATCCCACACTATGTTTCAGTATATAACCACCAGCTTCCTTATACTCCGCCTTATAAGGTTTAGAAGATAATGACCGCAACATTTGTTCTGCTTTGACAATATATAATTGACTTTCAGCCCCATCAGTATATTGAGCAAGTTCCAATAAAGCAGAAGCCATTACAGCAGCAGTTGATACATCACGCAGATCTTTCTGTTTGTAATATTTACTTGAAGCACTTAATTTATTTTGATCCATGTCCCAGCACGGAATTAAATCTTGGGGCAAATTTGGATGATTCAAATAAAAATTTGCAATATTTCGTGCCTGTCGTAGATATTTTTGATCCTTAGTTTCTCTAAACATCATGGTATATCCATACAAACCCCAGGCTTGGCCTCTAGACCAAGCTGATTCATCAAAAGCCCCTTGCGCAGTCTTCTTCGAGATTATACTTCCATCCTTACTGTTATAATCAACAACATGATAAGAACTATAGTCTTTTCTATAATGATTGATCATTGTTGCATCCGCATGTTTAATTGCGATGTCAGCATAACTTGAATTACCTGTCATCTTGGATACCTCAATTAAAAACTCTAAATTCATCATATTATCTATAATAACCGGATAAGTCCAAGATTGCCCATCCCAATTCTTACCACCATCCCATGATCGAATAGTTTTTGTCGCATCCTTATAACGTGTAGCCAAAGAAGCAGCACCTGTACTCAGCACATTCTTATAAGCACTAGAATCATTTGTCAATCTTAATGCATTTCCAAAACTGCAGTAAAGCATAAAACCCAGGTCATGCGTACCTTTATTATTCTTTTCTTTTTCTAAATATTTCAACTTTCGTTTAGCCTCATCTAACAATTTCGTATCATTCGAATATTCGTAAAGATACAATACAGTACCTGGATAAAAACCAGAACACCACCAACTAGACCCCCAATTCACATATTTACCATTTTGGAAAGTCGTAGGAATATCGGCTTCTTTAACAGAAGCAGCGAGGTAACTAATTTGTTTTTTTGCATCTTCCAGATTTTCATTCACAAAAGCTGAATCAAGGTTTAACTTATTCTTGGCAAGCCCTCTTTTAGTCTGGCACGAAACCCCTTGAAGAGCAAATCCTACTATTCCAAATAGGATTAAATAATTTCGAATGTTCATTTAAAACGTTATTTTTTTGAGTTTTTAATAATTTACATAATAATCTTTCGGAAACTGTTCCGCATTCCAGCACTTTTGCGAAGTCCACTTTTCTGGACTACAAGTCCAAAATTCATCATTAGCCGGCAATCCGAGAGGAAGGAAGGATAAAGAAGCTACATACATAGAGCCAGCATTCGTATAGTAATCTGCCAAATTCTGCTGCTGGTCACCAACTACTCCCATACTAAGCCATCCAGAAGGTGAAAAAGTCTTATCAATATAAATATGTCTCAGTATTGCAGTTAAGGCAGCTCGCACCTGACCCTTAGAAATATCCTCTGGCAGCCTATTTTCAAGAGCCACTGCAGCCAAGGGTTGAAAAGCAGCATTCTTATATGTTGAAGAGCGACCAACTACCATATAATAACCTTCTGGGGAAATCATGCGTTCCAAGTGATGTGCATATCGCTGCATCCTTTTATAAGCACGATCAAACATTTCTTTGTATTTCTTATCTACGTTTATATTATGGCGCAGTGCTTCAACCTGCATATTGTGAATAACGTAACCATTGTAATGATCGAAACTAAAGTGAGCACCATCACTATACCACCCATCGCCCACATACCATTCTGTATCAAATTTATTTACAGCATAATCTATTTTTTCTCGTGCGCACTCCTCACCGGTATAATGTAAAAACGTCTCAGTCATGGCCGCAAAAAGCAACCAGTTACTTTCATTAGGTTTAATTTTACGTAGTAGTTTAAATTCTTCGACAACCCTTTTCTTTGTTACCTGATCCAATGGTTCCCACAGTGCCTTGGGTGCCCTTAGAAACGCAAGGGCGAGATGTGCTGCATCTACCAGTGTTTGCGATGAAGGACCTCGCCATGTAAAATAATCCGGGGATTGAGGATTTACACCATATTGAATCCCCAATAAGGCCTGATCACGTAATTTTTTACGTAGCTTTCCTTCTTCGGAGCTATCATCAGGTAAAGCCAGCCAAGGGGCCATACCTGCCAGCAGTCGACCGAAAGCCTCGAGGTATCCAACGCCCGGATCTCTACTGTCAAAAGTAGGACTTACCTCCATCGGCATCTTTTTGTGCCATTGCTGTTTACTGATATTATCCAATATAGGTGTAGCCATCTTGCTTAGTATTGAAACCCAATAAGCACGATCATTCCCTGCATAACTTATGCCTTCATCAGATAAAACACTTGCCTTCGCCCCCATTGGCAACGATGCCGTCAATGCACCAACGCCAGCACCGCCTAACAATTTTAATACAGATCTTCTCTTCATCGATAATGGTTTATAAATAATGTGTGCTCAACAAGCACACAAAACATTAAAAATCTTTATTTTAACACAGAAAAACAAACTAAAAAGAATCAATCGCTCGTGCAATCGTTTGCTAGAGCGATTGATAACAAGTTCTTTACAAGAAAAGAAAAATCTTTCTTTATTTCTTAATCATCCCAGCCACTGTTTTGTGTCAATGATGTGTTTCGTTCCCGTTCCACTTGTGGGATTGGCCATGTATAAAGTTGATCACCTCGCCAGTCATACGGCGAAACAACTCCTCCCCATGCCTGTTTAATACCATTTCCTGTGTAAAAAGATGTTTCTTTCAATGTTTTCCATCGCAACTCGTCAAAGTAGATAACACCTTCACACATCAATTCACGACGGCGTTCTTCACGAATTTCTTTTCTGAGATCCTGCTCACCTATCCCTAATAGTAATTCTCCAACTCCGGCACGTTTTCTTACCTCATTTACTTTTAACACAGCTTCACCAGGCTTTTTCGATTCATTCAATGCTTCTGCCCATAATAAAAGAATATCTGCATATCGCATCACAATATAATCATAAGCCCCTGCCTCTCTATTGGGAATACCTGGGTTAGCTCCCTCATAAACAAACTTACGTGGGTAATAGTAGAAATTAGGGACAATATCCGTTCTCAAGTCAAACACACCACCAAATTCTTGCCGATATGGCCATCTTGAAGTGAAGGTTTGGTCTGTCGCACCGTTTGCTCCTACAAAAGTAGAATATGGTAAAATCACGTTGCTTACTAACCTCGGATCTCTATCTTCATAGGCTTTCTTAAGGCGTTCTTCATTACCCGTAGGCAAATACAAAGACATATCAAGCTTATTTGTAGTCCGTTTTTCAATGTTCGATATTTCAGCAGGGGTTAAATTATTCCGTAAGAAAAACACCTCCCTTTGGCCCGGTGCCATCTGATTATAACCTGGTAGGTAATCATCCCAATCAAATTTAGCACCATCTTTACGTTGATAGCGATCTACCGCATCGGGATGTACCAAATAGGTATTCCAATTGGATCCAAAAGCTGATCGTGATCCAAACCTGAATTGGTAATCTGAACCATATCCTGCCAAAGCGATATTCTGGATACTAAATATAATTTCAGGACTTTGCTCATTATCACCTTTAAACAGATTGGCATAATTACCAAATAAGGTATGTCCCATATTTTTGACTTGCTCAAAGTCGGCAATGGCTTTTGCCCATTCTTGCGTATACATATACACCTTACCACGAAGCGCATATGCTGCAGATTTAGTCACTCGCCCAAACTCGGCCTTTCCTTTATCATAACGATTTGACAATAAAGGTTCATTGATACAATCTGTTAGATCTTTAATAATCAAATCCCAGACTTCTTTTTCTGTACTCCTTGGTTTATCCACCTTATCCCACTCGATTGGTTCAGTGTAAATGGGGACTCCTTTATACAGTTGATTTAACCGATAATAATAGAACGCGCGCAAAAATTTCATCTCTGCAAGCAATCTTGCTTTCTTTTCAGCACCTACAGGTGACACATTGGCGATACCATAGATCGCATTATTACTTCGGTGAACACCCTCATACAAATTTTGCCAGGTAGATGAAAAAATACCCGATGACGCAGTAGCCGTTGCGTTCATCAAGGTTGAATTGTCCCTCCCCTGAAGAGTCGCGTATGTGTCATATACATACAACATCTGACCTAAACGCAACCCATGATAAACACCATTTACACCTTGGTCGGTAAGATTTTCTGTTAACCACATATTATTGGTTAATACCTGTGTTTTAGGGACAGTATCCAATAAATCCTTCTGACAAGAAGAAAACAATATTGCAGAACCGATAGTCACGCAAAGCAGTATTTTTTTACTCCACAAATTATATTTTTTTATATTATTTTTCATGATCTTTCTATTTTAGAATCCAATATTCAAACCAAAAGCAAACTGTTTCATTGTTGGATATTCTGCTCCTGCACCAACTTCTGGATCTAACCCTGGAAAGTCCGTAACCATCAGTAGATTTTCACCTGTAAAAAATACCCGTAAGCTCCGTACTTTAATTTTTTCAGTTAGTTTCTTATCAAACGTATAACCTACTTGTAAATTTCTAAGTTTTAAAAAATTTGCCTTATATAACCAATAATCGCTTGCTTGATTATTGATATTTTCCGCTGAAGTGCCATATTTCAATCTAGGGAAATATCCATTTTGATTGGTACGTGGATCATTTGGTGCCGCCGGGTTGTAGAAATAATGATCATCTGCAATACGAGTGGTCACTTGGTTACCAAGAATCAACACATTATTATTATAACCAATATCTGTCCAGTAATACTGTCCTCCAGCCTCTCCTGCCCAAATCATAGACATATCCAGACCTTTATAAGAGAACCCAAGATTGAATCCATAGATATATTTAGGACTTGTCGACGTCCCAGTAAAGTACTGATCGGCATTATTTCCATAAATACCATCTCCGTTCCGATCGGCATAGACCAAGTCTCCATAATACATACGTGCATTCGCACCATAACTATCCGCAATAGCTTGGGATGAGGTTATAAAAGAATAGCCAGCAGCTTTCATTGCTTTTGCCCATTCGTAATCCTGATCCGTACGGATCATCCCTGTGGTAGGTCCACCATTGATATTAACCGAACCATCGGCATTAAAAGAACTTCCATCACCTCTATATACTTGGCGTAGATAGAATTCATCCAGCTGGTATCCCTCAAGTCTCCGGTTTACACCGCCTGTGGATACATCACCCAAGTTAGTATTCCAGACCATTTTTCCCGTTCCGTCATCAACCATACCTTGAACCAGCTTACCCTCATATTCCGTGACTTTATTTTTATTATATGAGAAATTACCACCGATGTTATAACTAAAATCCCCAATCTTATCCCGCCAGTTTAGATTGAGCTCAATTCCTTTATTACGCATAGCGGCTTGGTTGTAATAAGGGCCACTAGCGGTACCAGCCGTAATTGGCATTTGTGCTGTACGAATAATGTTTGAAGTTTTACGATCGTATAAACTTAGTTCCACAGATGCACGACGGTTTAATGTTGCAAATTCCAATCCAAGCTCTCTATTTTCGGAATCTTCCCATTGCAACAAGTTATTGCCAAAACGTGACAATGCTAATCCGTTGGCTTGAGCTCCATTAAATGAATACCCCACCGAACCATATACTCCGTGCCAGCCGTAAACATTCAAATCATCTCCGCCATCATTCCCCAATTTACCCCATGAAGCCCGAAGTTTAATATCCTGTACGTAAGGATTAACGGCTTCCATAAACGACTCTTTAGATAATATATAACCAACAGAAGCAGAAGGGAATGTACCGTATTTTCGTCCCCGCCCAAATTTTGAAGCCCCATCCCGACGTAAACTGAATTCTGCTAAATATTTTGCATCGTAGTCATAGCTAGCACGACCAAAAAAGGAACGCATGGAGTTATCAGATTCCCCTCCAGAGATACTGTTCATCTCCGTTCCTGTACCGATATTGGTAATGGTCGCATCGATCAATCCTTTTCGAGAAGCACTAAATCCGGAATCGTTGTAATAAAATTCATTATGACCAACTAATGCGCCAATCGTATGTTTACCAATCGTCGTATTATAACGCAATACGTTATCGAAAGATTTTCTGTAAATTTTACCATAAGACTGTCCAGTCGTCGAAGTCGCAAGATTAACAGGTGTCGATGTAATCGTCATGGTTGAAAAGTCATAGCGTGGAGACGGATCAGACCAGGTTTTCACTTCATCAAATCGGCTCTGATAGTTAAATTTCGTTTCAAATGTCAAACCCTTCCAAAGTTTAACATTAGCAAATAAGGTCGTGTTGAATCGTGTACGCTCATTGCTTCCCTTATTATCGTAAAGATAGGTCATTAAATTGTTCAGCTGTGATGATTCACCGGAGCTGAGTACAGCACTTCCAAACTTACCGTCATACATTGGGTAAATACCCGGTGTTGTTTGCCGTAAGAAATTATACAGATTGGCATCGGAAGCCATAGAACGATCTTCTTTCAGAATAAATGTCTGTGTACCTACTGTAAGGAAGTTGGTAACATCGGTCTCCAGATTCACCCGCCCTTCATAGCGCTTCATGCCTGTGTTGTGCATTATGCCTGGGTTGTCTTGTATTCTTCCAGATAGGTTATAGCGGATATTTTCACTACCTCCTAAAACACTGACATTATGACTCTTTAACCACGCGTTCTCATAAATCCAATCTCCCCAGTTGGTATTGGGAAATGCGACGTAATTTGGTATGCCCTGAGCGGTCATACCATTTGGATCAGCATTTGCCGCTGTCCAGGTATCAATAGCACTTTGCGTATATGGACCTTTCTCGCCTATATTTTCTGCAGCTTCCTGAAACAAGCTCATATGCCTCAAATAATCGCTTAAAAATTCAGGCTTCGCGCTTGGTGTCGTTCGCGAAAATAAACCTGAATATTTTATTTGCGGTGCTTGTCCGACTTTTCCTTTCTTTGTCGTAATGACAATAACTCCATTAGCAGCCCTCGCACCATAGATCGCTGCCGAAGAAGCGTCTTTTAATACCGATATTGTTTCAATATCTTCTGGATTTACAGCATCCATTACCCCTTGAATACCGTCAATAATCACCAAAGCATCATTATTGTTCATGGTACCTGTACCGCGTACGCGAATGGTTGCTCCATCACTACCAGGCTTACCATTGCCGACCTTCACCTGAACACCGGCAGCCAGCCCCGACAAGGCCGAGGATACATTCGTCACAGCCCTGCTTTCCAGTTTTTTTCCATCGATAGTTGCAACAGAACCCAATAGTTTGGATTTCTTCTGTTGCCCATACCCCACAACAACAACCTCATCAATCGCCGAGCTGGCACTTTCCAACGTTACATTAATGGCATTGCGGCCATTTAGTACAATCTCTTGATTTTGGTATCCTACATAAGAAATTACTAGCGTTGCGTTAGGGTTCACAGATAAGGAATATGTTCCCGATCCATTTGTGGAAGTAGCGAGCGTCCCCCCCTTCTCACGAATTGTTACACCTGATAATGGTGTTCCTTGACTGTCTTTGATTTGTCCCGTTACATTTACTTTCTGCTGGGCGTGAACTGTACCTACAGAAAATAGTGTCATCGCGGACAATCCTATTGCGTAAAACTTAGCCATACTTTAGGAAATTGGTTTTATAATTAAAAATTGGTTATTTAACAAGCTCAAAATTGATTAAGTGCGGTCATTTATTAGGGTGATTTTTATAAATATTAAGGGGTAAAATCTTAAATTTGATGGTATAACCTCTATTCATCTATGAATTTCCTTGTAAAACAGATCCAAAACATGATCATTATCGCATGGCTACTTTGCCCATTTATGTCTTGTTTGGCCCAGAATTTCAGTTTTGAAACACTAACACAGGACAATGTATTAGATAAACAGGCGGTATTGAGTATCGCTCAGGATAAAAATGGAAAACTTTGGTTTGGAGGAGGTCCAAATCTGTTTATTTATGACTCACAGAATATTATAAACCTTCGAGTTCAGGATAGCGTATTCAACAAATTAGATTATATCAACAAGATTTGTATAAACGACAATAATGATCTTTTTATAGCTACCTCTACTCAGGTATTTATTTTCAATATAGACAAACGAAAGCCTCTCCTAAAAAGAGGAAAGCCCTTTATCGAGAAAGTCCTTATCTCAGACATACAAATTCTATCCTCCCATATTTTCTTATGTACAAATAGGGGTCTATATATAGCTATTCCCGCCTCAGGCTCTTATGATTTTAAATTAATTTTAGACCGTCCTCATACACAAAGTATTGTTCAAACAGGAGCAGACTCCTATACAATAGCTAGCGCTAACGGTATCGAATCATTTACCTATAAAAACAAGCGGCTATCTGAAACCCGCAACCTGGGCTTACCACAGTTACCACTAAAGGAACGAATCTTTAGTACGATGTATGTGAAAGATAACACGCTTTGGGTAGGGACAAAACTACATGGTCTATTTCTGTTTAATTTTTCCAGTCAAAATTGGAAAAATCTAACGGAAGGAAATAGTAATCTCTTAAGCAATAATGTTCGTAAAATCATTAAAAATACAAATGGAGAACTATTAATTGGCACATTGAAAGGTCTTTCCGTTTTCAATGGATCCCCTGTTTTCACAAATTACAAACATAATACATCCATCAAAAACTCCCTCAGCCAGAACTCGATTTATGATATCTTTGTCGATAATCAAAAAGTAGTCTGGTTAGGAACATATTTTGGGGGTATCAACGCAGTTTATCCTGATTTTATCCCTATACAAACCTACTCTACACGTTCGCTATTAAGTCAACAGTTGAATAGTGATATCGTGGGTAGTTTTGCCGTTTCCAAGAATGCTGCTTGGATAGGCACTGAAGAAGAAGGAATTAATAAAATTGATAAAATTACGGGGAATACTAGTCCACAGCCCCAATTTACCCGATCAAACCTGATAAAAGACCTCTATGTCCGGGATGAAAAATTATATGCCGCACAATATGGTGGAGGCTACTCCATCATTGACCTAAAATCGGGCAACACCAAAAATTATCTCCTCGAAAAGGATCTCTTAAACCTCAAAAACAATATTTATAGCATTTACGTGGATCCAGCACAACGAATCTATCTAGGCACAAATAAGGGACTTTACATTGCGGAACAGGAAAAACCACTACAGTTTGATTCCTCACTAGCAGCAAACACAATAGATGAGATACAGGCAGATGATAAACAACAGATTTATTTCCTGCAATCAGGAAAGCTATTTCGAAAAAAGACTTTTAGCGCTACTGTCCGATCCATAAAGCAAATTGACTCACTGTACATCAATGGATTTTATGTCGCGCCCGATGGCAATATCTGGCTTACCTCGAAAGGGGATTTATATCATTTCGATGTTAAGGATAATGTGACCCTTAAAGCCCATTTTCCCAATAACACCCTAGGTTGGCCTGTCATGATCGACAAACATTTCTGGATCAGCAGCAAAAATGGACTGATTTTCTTCGATCCAAGCACAAAGTATCATACTGTCCTTAATCAGTATGATGGTCTCCCTGTTAAGAATATGCAAGGGGCTAAGGTCTATAGCAGCGAAGCCGGATTTTTATTCGTGACTACATTGAATGGTTTAGTTTCGATCGACACCCGAAAAATCACTTTCAATCAGAAAAAACCGAATGTGCTTTTTAGAAATATATTCCTTCAAGATACACCCTTAAACTATGGTCGCATCCAGCAAGGTGATCAACCCAATAACTATACGTTGCAATTACTTTATGACGAGAATTTTATAACGGTCAATTTTTCGAGTTCCAATTTTATCAAACCACAGAAAAATAGATATCGGTATAAGCTCGAAGGTTTTGATAAAGGTTGGATAGAAACCAATACACCAAGTGTCAGATATACCAATATTCCCGAAGGACAGCATACACTCAGTGTATATGCCAGCAATAATGATGGCATCTGGAGCAGTACCCCACTACAAATACACATTGATATAAAACCTCCGCTCTGGAGAACATGGTGGGCCTACCTCTTATACGCCGGACTATTTACACTCGGGGTACACTTTGTCATTAAATTTGTTGTGGAACGCGAGATGCTGATCAATTCCGAAAGAGAACAGGAAAAGAAAATCAAATTCTTTACACAAATTTCGCATGAGATCCGGACTCCGCTTACCCTGATCATGTCACCTCTAGATGAAATCATTACCGAAACAGCCAACTTATCGACTACCCAATCTAAGATAAAACGGATTAAAAAGAATACAGCTAAATTATTGGGGGTAGTTAACGAGCTACTTGATTTCAAAAAATTTGATGACAAGCACTTCATCTTGAAACAGAGCGATATCCCCTTCAGGGAATATATTGAAGACACATTCTATCTCCTCAATGATCTTGCCCAGAATAAACATATCAATTATTATATCCGACAATTGGATGCCGTAGGGTTACAATCCATAGATGCTGTTCAATTTGACAAGGTCATGTTCAATCTATTGTCAAATGCCATTAAGTATACACCCGCGAATGGCACAGTTTATCTTGAGCTTCTTGAGAGCGAAGACAACATCATTATCAACATCGTTGACAACGGGATTGGCATCGCAACGGACAATCAATTCAAGATTTTTGAAGAATATTATCGGGAGGAACAAGCAAATGACAGTATAGGTACTGGTATCGGACTAGCCTTAACCAAGCAGATTGTTCTACAGCATCAAGGAGAGATCCGTTGCTTTACCATGAAAGATGAAAAAGGAGAATGGACGGTTTTCAACCTACGTTTACCGAAGCTATCAAAAGTCAACATGTCCCCTCCTACAGACTCCCTGATGACCATTATAGATGAATCAAATTCAACAACTCCGACCGTATTGGGCAGATCCTTGCAACAGACCATTCTGATTGTCGAAGACAATAGAGAGCTTTTGGATACCATTGTTCATTTATTTCAGGATAGCTATACCGTCATCACGGCTGTCAATGGAGAAGATGCCTTATCGAAAGCGCAAGAGTATATTCCCGACTTGATCTTATCTGATCTGATGATGCCTTATATGAATGGAGCCCAGTTATGCCGGGCAGTAAAAACAAATATCGCAACCAGTCATATTCCTGTTATCCTGTTGACTGCAGTGACAGACAGTGAATCACAGACACAGGCCCTACAATATGGAGCAAACATCTATCTAACAAAACCTTTTGACAATAGGCTGTTGTTTCTATCTGTGCAGAATCTCATAGCAATCAGTCATAAAAAGAGCAAGGAATTTCAGGTCAAAAAAACAGATTTCGACAATGAACTGGATGCTAAATTTATTGCTACATTAGATCAACTGATCGAAGATAATATGCAGTCGGATGACTTTGATGTTAATTTTATCTCCCGAAAGATGGGTATGAGCACACCTATTATTTATCGAAAGCTCCGGGCGATATCCAACCTTTCTATCAATAATTATGTGAAGATGTACCGGCTTAACAGAGCGAAGGAGTTGCTAAAATCTTCGATGAATGTCAGTGAGGTAGCCTATGCAGTCGGATTTTCTGAAAGAAAGTACTTCAGCAGAGAATTTAAGAAACAATTTGGGTATAATCCATCACAGCAAATAGCAGACTCCGACGAAGATAATTAAAACACAAAAGGGATTAAATATTTGAAAAAAGATTGTAGGCAGGGTACGAATAGATTTAAAAGTAACAAAGGCGCCTAAATGGGGGCCTTTGTTACTTTTATCTTTACTGTATTTACTTCGCGATTTCATTAATCATTGGTTCACCATCCAAGAGCCTTTTATAGCGCACTAATGCTTCTACATAATAGTAATCAGCATATGTCAGTGGTACATCAATCTCCGAATTTAAAGGAAGTGCCCCCACACTATGTTTTAATAAATAACCGCCATTTGTCCCATAAACTGCTTTATAAGGTTCTTTGGATAAATTAGTAAGCATTGTCTCTGCATTAGAAAGATAAAGGGCAGATTCTTTACCTTTTGTATATTGAGCCAATTCAAGTAAAGCAGATGCATACAATGTGGCTGCCGAAACATCCCGAAGATCTTTTTTAGCATACATCTTACTAGATTGATCAATCTTATCTTTATCAAAATCCCAATAAGGAATTAAATCTTGAGGCATATTCGGATGATTCAAAATATATTTCGCAATATGTCTAGCTTGATTTAGAAATTCCTTTTTATTTGTTTCTCGATACATCATCGTATACCCATAAAGCGCCCAACCTTGGCCTCTAGACCATGCGGATTCATCATAAGCACCTTGGTGCGTTTTTTTTCCAATAACTTTGCCGCTATTCACATCATAGTCAATAACATGATATGAGCTATAATCTTTCCTAAAATGATTTTTCAATGTTGTTTCCGCATGCTTTATAGCCAAGTCATAATATTTCTTATTACCAGTCATTTTTGAAACCTGCGTCAAAAACTCTAAATTCATCATATTATCAATGATAACGGGATAATGCCAAGGTTTGTGATCCCAAGACCGAATTGTTTTTGTTCTCTCATTAAAACGAGAAGCAAGAGAAGCAGCACCTGTAACTAATACATCTTTATATTTCGCAGAATCGCCGGTCAGACGTAAACCATTGCCGAAACTACAAAACAGCATAAAACCTAGATCATGTGTACCTTTATTATACTTTTCTTTCTCCAAATTAGGTAATTTCTCTTTTACATTTTTTAATAATTCCTGATCTTGAGTCCCTTCATATAAATACCAAAGTGTACCAGGATAAAATCCAGAACACCACCAACTGGATGATGAAAAGATCTCTTTATTATTTTCAAAAGTTTTAGGAAATTTTCCATTGGGTGTTGCATTTGCCAAGACTTTAATTTGGAGAGCTGCGTCATTCAAATTCTGCTGAATAAACTCTTTCGATAATTTCAGATCCCGGGATTGACCTTGAACAGTACATATTCCTAAAACAGAACATAATACCATGATAATCTGTCTTTTCAATTTCATCATAATTTACAATAATCTTAATTCGCTATTATTTTATATATCACTTGATTCCTTAATTCCATACTTTTAATTAAAACATTCATTTTATAAAGCATTCCACCCCACACTTTAATCAATCGTGGATCCTCGATTTCCTTATTTTCTAAAGAAAAAGTAACAGTTTCCCTTTCGAAATTTATAAAGACTTTTTTCCCATTATCCAATTGTAAGAAAAAGCCATCCTTTACTAACTGAGGTTTTATTTTAGATATGAAACTAATCGATTGTGGTTTTTTAAATTCCTCCAATTGATACTGTTCTTCTACCCTGATTTCATTATTTCCTGCATGCATCTTGATAGTTCGCATCCAAGATTGTACTGCGGCTTCTTTAGGATAAGCCTTCGCAACATTGACACGGTATTGAGCAGTTTCATTATTAGTTATATACTCGACATCCTCCGCATGATAAGACCTTCCATCCTTTTGCTGTATTCCATTTATAATAGGAAGATTATGCCATTGCGATTGCATATTCCACAATGTATAGCGATTCCTACTAAAAGTTTCTTTGGTATAAGTTCCCACACCTACATCAATTAAAACTGGCGTCGAATCCAAATAGAGCATATAGCTTCCAACATCATTATGATTATGGCTTACCCCATTATTACTTCCTATCGTAGCCAAGAATAAATTACCCTTTTTATTTAAACTCCGCATAGTTGCCTGTCCCAAACTCTCATAAAAATGAAATTGGGGGGCTATAAAGTCTTTTCGATGATTACTTAATTCATTATAAATAGACGCATGCATTAAAAAATCCTGTACTGTTCCTAATGACATACTTGGTGATTTTAGAGTTGTCAAATAGCTTGCGTATGCTTTTAGATTATCATCATTATATAAAGTACCATAAGCCCATATTTTAGCAGGATAGGGTACTTGTATCGCCTCTGCATCTGCGAAATTGATGTATCTATTTCTGTAAATGTGAGAATTCAAGATATAGTTGCCAATATTAAATAATTTATGTTCCTCCTTAAATGTCACCTCTCCATCCGACACATCCTCTAACCACAACAACATCTGTCCAAGTTCACCACCAGCATGTAGCCAATAAGAGGGCCCCTCTTCACACGCACCATCTTCAGCGTAAGAGTCAATAAATTTATCCGCACTATGAGCCAATTTCTGAATAATCATCTTCAATCTAGAAGCATCTTCTTCCACTAACAATGCTACTTTAAGAACATTGGCGTTGATCCAAATATTCCAGTTATTAACCATATTGTTTGACTGAAGCGCCATCCACCAAAAATCATCTCGGACTAAATAAGGATTTAAAATACGGCTCTGTAAGACATCTTTCAATTTTTTAGTAATCATAGGAGAAATTTGGTTTAATTCATCGCCCAACAATAAATAAACCATCGCCAGATCAGCTGCTACCCGACCTGCTCCTAGATCAATATAATCGTCCAGTGGATCAGGCAAACCATTTCCAGATTTTTGCACTACAATATGTGCAGGACTTACCCAAGTACTTTCTTCCATCATTAACCAGAGGCCATTAATAATCTGCGGAATAAAACGTCCCTTTCCCTCAACCAATTCTCCTATAACCAAATGCGATACGATACTCCTGCGTGTATTAATATCATCCTCGTAGCGAGTTCTGTTTCCATCAGTCTTATATTCAAGATATTTTGTAGCTAACAATGATGGCCAAGTAAATAAATTCGCATCCTCCGCAACTTTCATTATGTGGGACTTTTCCAATATTGATAGCGCTTGAATAGCTTTTTTCCATTCATTTTTCTTTTCCAACCGCCAGTCATCAATACGATTAACGGTATTTGTCAAAACTGCACCTGAAAGATGCCGCTCTAAGGTGTGTTGTCCAAGTGCATTAATTTGCAACATAACAAAAAAGAGAAACATTAAAATTTTATAGCATTTTCTACTTCTTCTCATAAACTAATGCTCGAGAGCCCTTATTAAGTGTAAAAACAATTATTCCATCAAGATCTATTTCATACTTACCCTTTCCTTTAATCACAATCATTGGAGTCGATATCCCCGATTCAACTCTAATTGTACCCGTATGTTGACTTTCGATCTCCACAGTTTGCGTTATACCATTTTTCCTCTTTGCAGAAACCAGAAAAGCTCCATCAGTCAAAAACCTTTTAAAAGAAATATCTTTCCAGGAAGTAGGTACAGCGGGAAAAATTCTTAATTTTCCATTCCAATATTGTAAGCAAAGTTCTTGGATGCTTGTCATTGCTGCTAACGGGGTTTCAATTACTGGTCCCGACTCGGCATAAAGCGTATTCTTTTTAATATAAGATTTTAATAAATTATCAAGAGATGCTAAGGCATCATCTCCCCTTCCCATCATGGCATACATCGATGCGGCACCAGTAAATGAATAACCTTGCAAGAACTGATTTTTACTCTGCCAGTACTTAATTGAACGCTCAATCAAAACTCTATTTTCTTTTTGATCCCAATTAATTTCATAAAAAGGATAGATCATCATTAAATGCGAATAATGTCTATGTGACTCACCATAAGGAACATCCTTAGCTATCAAATAACCGTTTACACCTTGTGGAAAATCGATCAAATTTTCGAGTACATCGAGCCATCGATCATATAGAGGATCTTTCCTATTCTTTTCATCATCTAGCTCGATAAGTGATCTAAGCCCCCATCTCAGAATAGCTAGATCATAATTCGTATCATAAGCATACCCATATTTATATTCTGGCGAATAAGTTTTAACAGCGATATGATATTTTCCTGATTCATTTTTTTCTAATAGATGCAAATAATAATTAACAGCCTCTTTAAGTAAGGGAAATAAGCGGTCATATACCTCTTCCTGCATGCCATAGCGATAGTAAGAATAGTAGCTATGCAATAACCAAAGCAAGTTGCCAAGTTCTTTTTCACCATCAGAAGCATCGGAAATTGAGACTCCCTTCTCTAAGAGAACAGGACTCCAGAGATCGTTCGCAGATGAGCGCCCAATAGCAATGCTATTATAACGATAAGCCACAGGAACATTTTCTCTCAAATTGGAGACATTCTGATCAATCATTTGAATTAAAGAATTCGCGATATCAAGATGGTTTGACGTGAAAACAGGAGAATATGTCAATTGCATATTTAAGTTCATCCAGTAAGCTGGCCAAGGAGTAACGCTCGTCCATGGTCCCTGCAAATCTATTGCTGGCTTATTTGTTCTGGTGGCACTTGCTAATTTATACAACTGCATATCATAAAAACGCTGATAAATTTTATCTGGTAATGACAAAGAAGAAGCACTATAATAATTACGCCACCAATTTTGGTGTTTTTCCAAAGCTATAGTAATATCTTTAGAATCAAAATGATCAACATAATCAATTGTTTCTTTTAGATAGCTCTTGTTAACCTGATTATATCCAACCGAGACAACATAAACATCATTGTCCATACCGAGCATTTTCTTATATACAGTTGCATAGCCACCGCCAGCTAATAACTCTTGATTATAAAAAGAAAATCCCTTACTAGTGCCTGATTTTCCCTCAGGATTGCGAGTATAATAAGTAGGTTTTTGCGTATAATCAAATTTCATACGGGGACTGATAGCAGAATCCGGACACCAGTCAAAAGAGTAGTTACCATGGTAGTCCTTTTTAATGACTTCAATGAGTATAATATTATCATCAGACAGTGTTGTCGTTTTAATATGCAACATACCATCCGAAGTCTTAATATTCGTTTGAGAATAAGCTTGCTGAATAAAAATATCACCACCTATACTATCAATGTCCACATTAAGGTTTATAGAAAAATGCCCTAGTGACAGACGAGCTTTATCAAAAAGCTTTTCACGATTTTTTTCACGGTGATCATAAATATCCGTTCTACCAATATCTATACGTACAGCTTGTGAAGATTTCAAATAGGTCATCGTTCCTAGTAAACCATTCCCCGTGAATACCCCTTCGTAAATACTTTTACCCAACTGAGGAATATGAAATATTGGTTTGTCTTGACCCTGAGCACGACAAATAACACATAAGATAGAAATAAAAAAAATATATAAATTCCGCATAAATAGGGTTCAATTGGGCTCTAAAATGTACTTTTTTTAGTAGACACACAAGAGAAACTTACGAAATCGTTTGAGAAGAAAATCATGAAAAAAGGGTAATAATGGTTTCAGAAACCATTATTACCCTTTTTTCATGAAAATTTAATAAGGATGATAAATCCAATATTAAAACAACTAGATCAATCCACTTAATACTGTCCTGTACTTAAAAGAACCAATGTACAAGCATTTTCAGTATTAATACCTATTGCACCTGCAAGTGCTACTAATTCCGCATTTTCAGCTCCAGGATTAAAAATAATCCGCTTTGGCTTTGTTTCTAAAATATAATCAAAATAGCTTTTTTGATTTGCTGCGCCAACATACATAGTAATGGTATCAATATCCGTGTGAATAAGTCCCATAGGTTCTATTTCGACACCAGCAACTTCACCCTTCTTAAGCCCAACATTCACAATATCATGTCCATATTGCTTCAATTTATAGGCTGCTTTATACGAATACCTTTCTGGATTAGTACTCGCTCCTATTATTAGCGTTTTTTTCATAACTACTTATTTTATTAAACATCATCAGCCACATTACCAGCATCATTATATATTCCCTTTCTTAAGATAGGCATCCCTAAAATTTTATACAATTCATCCAATTTAACTAAGCTACCATTAGTCATATTCGATAAAAGTACAATCGTAACGTTATTTTTTAGATCCCTAACATACAAATTGCGAAATCCGTGCCACCATCCAGTATGATAGATTATTAGATCATTATTTCTGTGAAAAGTGCGCCAACCTAATCCGTATCCAAATATTCCATTTTTAGATTTCGCACGATCGACATAAGCAGAATCTAACGTTTCTTTCTTTAATAACCTTCCTTCATTTAACGCTAAATCTAATTTATACAGATCCCGAACTGTACTATAAATTCCCTTATCGCCCAGAGGGCCATCTTGAAAATTCTGAACAACAGATCTTCTCCAAACCTTATCGTGACCGATAACATCTGTCGGAATTTTTTCATAAATAGCTTTTGACAATGCAGCTGTATTAGTCATTCCTGCTGGATTAAAGACATTTTCTTTCATCCATTCCGCATAACTTTGATTAGTTACCTTTTCAATAATAGCGCCCAAAACCATGAAATTCGAATTGTTATAAAAGAATTTACCGTCAGGTTTACCATAGCGATTCGGTTTAAACTCAATCAGCATATTCATGACATCTTGATTGGTCATACCCTTCTTTTTTTCCTTCCAATGCTCTTCCGAAAAATAAACATAATTTGGCAATCCAGAACGATGAGACAATAATTGCTTTATTGTAATATCTGGATAGGGAAAATTAGGATAAAAATCATTAATAGTTTGATCCAATTTCAATTTGCCCTCTTCAACCAATTTCAAAATACCAATACCTGTAAGTGGTTTGGAAACAGACGCTAATTCAAATTTCGAATCAATCTTCAAACTATCTTTTAAAAGATAATTTGCCCAACCAAATGAGTTCTGATATAAAATCTTTCCATTTTTTGCAATCAGTACATTACCATTAAATCCTACTCTTTTATGCAAATTTTGCATAAAAGCTTCAATTTTAGGATCTGCTTCAGATGGATTGTATATGAGTTTTAAACTGTCAGTCTTAGCCTGTTCAACTAATGCTTTTTTTTGCTTTTCTTCTTTCGAACTACACGATACGGTTGCTATGATAAGAACAGCAACTATGCTTTTTAGTATATATAATTTCACTATTTAACGGATTCTATTTCTTTTCTAATGTATTAATGCTAAAATGCTGATTTTAGTACTAAAAAAAGAAAAAAACAATAAAAAAAGGTCACTTTATATAAAGTGACCTTTTGAATATACTTATTCAAAGTAAGATTACGCTAATAATCTCACTGGATTTTCTAATAATGCTTTTAATGTTTGCAAGAATTGAGCACCAGTAGCACCGTCCACTACACGGTGGTCACAACCTAAAGTCAACTTCATCACATTACCAGGAACAACAGTACCATTCTTAACAACAGGAACTTGTTGAATTGCACCAACAGATAGAATTGCACCATCCGGAGAGTTGATAATTGATGTGAATTCATCAATACCAAACATACCTAAATTAGAAACTGTAAATGTTGAACCTTCCCAATCAGCTGGAGTTAATTTTTTAGTTTTCGCTTTTTGAGCGAAATCTTTAACTTCTGCAGAAATGTGAGATAATGATTTTCCGTCAGCAAAACGTACAACAGGAACTAATAAGCCATCTTCAACAGCCATTGCAACACCAATATTTGTATGCTCATTAAAACGAATCTTATCACCTTTCCATGAAGAGTTTACGGCAGGATGCTTTTTCAATGCAACTGCAACTGCTTTCACAACGATATCATTGAAAGAAACTTTTACTGGAGCCACTTCATTGATTTGCGTACGAGCAAGCATTGCATTTTCCATGTCGATACTTACCGTTAGGTAAAAATGTGGAGCAGTAAACAAACTTTCACCTAATCGACGTGCAATTGTTTTACGCATTTGAGAAACAGCAACTTCTGTATATCTCTCTTCACCTACAAAAGTAGGTAAAGTGATCGCTTTTGTTTCAGTAGCAACTGGCGCAGCAGTTGTTGAAGCAGGAGCAACTTTAGTAGCTGGAACGTAAGATTCAACATCTTTTTTTACAATACGGCCACCATCAGCAGATCCTTTAATCTCATTCAGGTTGATTCCTTTATCTTTAGCAATTTTACGTGCTAATGGAGATGCTTTCACTCGAGAATCATCGGCTACATCAGTAGCTTTATTTTCCGTAGTTACATTAGCCTCTACCTTTGATTCATTTTTTACTTCGGCAGGAGCAGCTTGAGATGTAGGAGCAGCTTTTTGATTTAACAATGGTGTTACATCTGTTCCTGCAGGACCTACAATAGCAATAATATCATTTACTTTAGCAGCCTCACCTGCCTCAAGACCTACATATAACAATGTTCCATCAGCATAAGCTGTAACCTCCATCGTCGCTTTATCCGTCTCTACATCCGCAATAGAATCATCAGATTTGATTGTATCACCAACTTTAAAATTCCATTGCGCAATTACACCTTCTGTCATCGTATCACTTAACAAAGGCATAGTGATAACTGTAACACCTAAAGACTCCGGTGTTACATTAGACTGAGGAGCTGCTTCAGTCCCAGATGAATTAGAACCTTCTACTTCCTTTTTCTCCGTCACTTCTTCAGCCTGAGGAGCGTCATTTAATAATGCTTGAAAATCTTCTCCAGGTTCTCCAAGAATGGCAATAACAGCATCAATAGCAACTGCTTCACCTTCTTTAGGACCAATATATAAAAGTGTTCCTTCTTGGTATGATTCAAAATCCATCGTCGCTTTATCAGTTTCGATTTCAGCAACTAAATCACCAGAATTAACTTTATCACCAACTTGTTTGTGCCATTTTGCGATAACCCCTTCGGTCATGGTATCGCTCATTTTCGGCATTCTAACTACTTCAGCCATTGTATTTTATTTATCTAGTTAAAGTAACTTATATTAATCTAATATAAATGGATAATCCTCTTGAACGTACACATCTTTGTACAATTCATCAGCTGTAGGGAAAGGAGATTCTTCAGCAAATTTCACAGATTCATCTACAATACTTTTCACTTCAGCATCCACTTCAGCAAACCAAGCTTCATCAGCATAATTGTTTTCAACAATAGCATGCTTTGTCGCCAATAATGGATCACGTCCTTTATATTCTTCTAATTCTTCTTTCGTACGATATTTCGCAGGATCGGACATCGAGTGACCTTTGTAACGGTAGGTACGTATTTCCAAGAAAGTAGGTCCTTCCCCAGCACGAGCACGTTGAACAGCTTCATCCATCGCATTGTGTACAGCTACGACATCCATACCATCTACTGGTGCACAAGGCATATCAAAACCTAGGCCCATTTTATAAATATCTTGCATATTGGTTGTACGTTGTACGGAAGTACCCATTGCATAACCATTGTTTTCACAAACAAAAATTACAGGCAATTTCCACAACATGGCCATGTTCAAAGTTTCATTAAAAGCACCTTGACGAACTGCGCCATCACCCATGTAACATACGTTAACATTATTTGTACCCAAATATTTTTCAGCAAAAGCGATACCAGCTCCTAATGGAATCTGACCACCAACAATACCATGGCCACCCATCATTTTATGTTCTTTCGAGAAAAAGTGCATAGATCCACCTTTTCCTTTTGAACAACCTGTTGCTTTTCCAAACATCTCAGCCATACATTCATTCGCTGACACACCTTTTGCTAAAGCATGTGCGTGATCACGGTAGGCTGTAATTAAAGAATCTTCAGGTTTGATAACAGACATTGTACCTGCTACTACTGCCTCTTGTCCAATGTACAAGTGACAGAAACCACGGATTTTTTGTTGTCCATAAAGTTGACCTGTCTTCTCTTCAAACTTACGCATAAGTAGCATAGATCTATACCACTCTAAATATGTCTCTTTTGTTATAGGTGTTGAACTCATTTCAAAGTTTTGAATTTCTTACTAATCTTGACTACAAATCTAATCAATTTGGGTGATATTTTGGTCAGAAAATCAAATTTTCTTCTTGTTTTAGACAGTTCTAAGACATTTGATTTAAACGACATAAGAAGATACCCAAATAAATGACTGGCTTAATTTAGTAAATTAAAAAAAGAACAAACAAAAAAGCCAAAAGACATATTATTCTTTTGGCTTTTTTGTTTTGTAACAAATATGATTTTAGCTCAATTCAACAATCAAACTTGATTCATCTATTTTTCTTTGATCACCTGTTTGCATATCTTTCAATGAAAGCTGGCCTGAAGAAACTTCCTCTTCACCAATTAATAAAACAAATGGAATACCTTTACTGTCGGCATAACTCATCTGTTTTTTCAATTTCGCAGCTGTTGGATAAAGCTCGACTGCAATGTTCGCCTTACGTAGGCGATTTAAAAGAGGTAATGTAAAGGACTCGGTTTCTTTATCAAAGTTCACAATCAAAAGCTTAGTGTAATCTCCCTTAGCCTCAGGATAAAGATTTAATTCTTCTAGAACGTCATAGATACGATCGGCACCGAAAGACACACCTACACCGGTCAATCCTTTCAAACCAAACATACCTGTCAAATCATCGTAGCGTCCACCACCACCGATGCTCCCCATAGCGACCTCATTCGTCTTTACCTCGAAAATGCAGCCCGTATAATAATTCAACCCACGCGCTAGGGTAATATCAACCTCTACAAATTGGTTTAAAACTTCATTTGAAGAATCCAACTTAGAAATATAATCAAACGATTCTTCTATTTCTGCTATTCCCTTTAATCCTATTTCCGAATTTGATAATACGTGCTTTAAGGCAGACAATTTCTTTAGATTTGATCCCTCTAATAAAATAATTGGACGTAAAATTTCTAAATCCGCTGCTGTAAAACCTCGTTCTAATAGTTCTTTATTTACACCTTCTAAACCGATCTTATCCAATTTATCGATCGCAACTGTCATATCGACAATAAGTTCCGGCTTGCCAATAATCTCAGCAATACCTGAAAGAATCTTACGGTTGTTAATTTTAATCGTAAAATCTTGCAGTCCCAAATTTTTCAATGCTTCATGATAGATTAAAATAAACTCAGCTTCATTCAATAGGCTTTCAGAACCCACTACATCTACATCACACTGATAGAATTCGCGATAACGACCTCTTTGAGGACGATCAGCGCGCCATACAGGTTGAATTTGAAAACGTTTAAAAGGTAAAGAAATATCATTTTGATGCATGACAACATAACGAGCAAACGGTACAGTGAGATCATAACGAAGTGCCTTTTCAGAAATAAGAGAGATTAATTTAGTTGAAGACTTGGATTCAAGTAAATCATTGGGAGCTTTACTCAAATAATCTCCAGAATTCAAAATCTTGAAAATTAACTGATCCCCTTCATCACCATACTTTCCCGTAAGTGTCTGCAAATTTTCAAAAGAAGGAGTTTGAATTTCACTGTAACCATACTTTTTAAAAACACGCTTAAGTGTATTGAAAATATAATTACGTTTAAGCATTTCGGCAGGTGAAAAATCACGTGTGCCTTTTGCTAAAGAAGGTTTTACTGTTGCCATTTGGCAAAGTTAATATTTAAGAAGGATTTATTGGAACTTAGAAGAAAAAAGCTTAGTCAAGCTCTAAAATTTTCAAATACTCACAAGCTTTTTCTGCAGCTGTTTTTTCAGCGCTTTTTTTATTGAAATCTTGTCCTAGGCCACAAACTTCACCTTGTACAACTGCTTCAATAGAAAACATTTTATTCGATTCACCAGGAGGATTATCAATTTGATTGAATACAACCTCTTTACCATTATGCTGGCACCATTCGATCAAACGACTTTTAAAATTAGTTTCCGTTTGTTCCAATAAGTGAATATCTACATGTGGTTTAATAATACGGTTTAATAGAAAATTTTTAGTAAACACATACCCTTTGTCCAAATATACGGCACCGATAAGTGCTTCAAAAGCATCACCTAGCAAAGAGCCTTGTTTATTGGGAAAGCTAATCATTCTCGCGTCAAACTGAATAAGCTCATTTAATCCGAGCTTCCGAGAAAGTTGATTAAGATGTACACGACTGACAATTTTAGATCTCATTTCAGTCAAAAAGCCTTCGTCTTTATAAGGGTATTTTTTAAATAGTAGTTCAGCAACCACTGAACCTAAAATAGCATCTCCCAAAAATTCCAATCTTTCGTTGCTATTTTTGGAACCTTCCTTGATCACAACAGCTACAGACTTATGCCTAAAAGCCATTTGATAAAGTCGTATGTTTCCAGGGACAAAACCTAACAGGTTCTTGAGCTTTCTAACATAAGCTTTGTCAGCAGAAAAATATAATTTATAAATCCTTGAAAAAGGCATCTTAGTCTAAAAAAGGGACAACAGGTATAAAGCACCTGTTGTATCCCAATTATTTTAATAACTTAAATAAAGTAATATTAAGCTTTGTATTTCTTCACAACAATAGTTGCGTTATGACCACCAAAACCAAAAGTATTACTCATTGCAGCATTTACAATACGCTTTTGAGCTTTATTAAATGTGAAATTTAATCTGTTATCCAATTCCGGATCATCTGTAAAATGATTAATAGTAGGTGGTACTATATCATTTTGAACAGCTAAAATAGAAGCAATAGTTTCAATCGCACCAGCAGCACCTAAAAGGTGTCCTGTCATTGATTTTGTCGAACTAATGTTCAATTTATAAGCGTGCTCACCAAATAAATCTACAATAGCTTTAGTTTCACTAATATCCCCTACCGGAGTAGAAGTGCCATGCACATTGATATAGTCAATATCTGTGAAATCTAGTTCCGCATCATTAACCGCCATTGTCATCGCAAGTTTAGCACCTAAGCCCTCTGGATGAGAAGCTGTGATGTGATGTGCATCAGCACTCATACCCCCACCTCCAATTTCAGCATAAATTTTAGCACCACGCGCTAATGCGTGTTCTAAACTTTCTAATATGATCGCACCAGACCCTTCACCAGAAACAAAACCATCACGATCCTTATCAAAAGGACGTGAAGCTGTTTTAGGATCATCATTTCTAGTTGACAATGCATGCATTGCATTAAATCCACCGATTCCAGCTTCATTAATAGTTGCCTCAGATCCACCAGTTACGATTACATCAGCTTTACCCATACGGATATAGTTAAAAGCATCAATCATCGCATTGGTTGCCGAAGCACATGCGGAGACAGCCGAAAAGTTAGGTCCACGAAGTCCGTGACGCATAGAAATATGTCCCGGAGCAATATCGACAAGCATTTTTGGAATGAAGAAAGGATTGAAACGTGGTGTTCCATCCCCTTTTGCGAAATTTACAACTTCATCTGTGAAAGTTGTCAATCCCCCAATTCCTGATCCCCAAATAACTCCGATACGATTTGTATCTAAATTTTCAAAAATTAAACCAGCATCCTTAATTGCTTCATCAGATGATGCAATAGCATACTGTACAAAAGGATCTACTTTGCGAGCTTCCTTGCGATCCATAAATTCATGTGGATCAAACCCCTTCACTTCACAAGCGAATTGGGTTTTAAATTTTGACGCATCAAAATGCGTAATGGGAGCAGCACCGCTTACACCATCTAGTAAACTATTCCAATATTCTGAAACGGTATTACCAATTGGTGTAAGTGCGCCTAATCCTGTTACTACTACTCTTTTAAGCTCCATTTATACGATTTGGCCCAATTAAATTAGTTAGTTAACGTTTTTTTCTAAATAAGTGATTGCTTGTCCCACTGTACCAATAGTTTCAGCTTGGTCATCAGGTATTGCAACGTTGAATTCTTTCTCAAATTCCATGATTAACTCTACAGTATCAAGTGAATCTGCACCTAAATCATTAGTGAAAGAAGCTTCTGGTGTTACCTCGTTTTCGTCTACACCTAATTTTTCAACGATAATTGCCTTTACTCTTGAAGCGATATCTGACATGATTTTATAGTTTAATTGTTTAATAAATCTGTGCAAAGAAAAATAAATTTCATCAAATATAAAAATCCATTTGATTTTTAGATTGTCAAATTATTTCCCAACCCGGTACAGCTACACCCTTAACTCGCTATAAACTAACCGTATTCAAGTATAACAATAATTCCTAATATGTACAAACATAGAGGCAATTAATTGAAATTTTACATTAAATTCACAGCATTTGCATCATTTTTTTGTATTTTCGTCAAGAACACAAGCTTAAATTTTCACTTTGAATAACAAAACGATACTAAAATGGGACCTAGAATTTGATGCCGAATTAGACTTCGTCCTTATTGCCATTTCATCTCCTTTAAAAGATTACCGTCTCTGCCATTTTATTAATAAGCTAACGCTCCTAAATTTTGTCAGAGGAAAAGAAGATAAATTTGACCATAATCAAAAGTTAAAGCAAAAAACTTCTGAAGAATTAGAGTATCATATTGTTTTTGACAATGCTAAAAAATCGAAGCAGCACTTTACTACCTTCTGGTATATAAATACCAAATTTCAAACAGAATATTATTTAATCAACAATAAAAGTATCGAAGGTAATTTATTAATACCGGAGCATCCTAATTTCGATTATTTTATAATAATCAAAAATTATATTGATGATGATGACCTGGATCGTATAGTAAAAAATATAAACAAAATACCCGAAGTCGTGTTTGTAAAAGAAATATCACCAAAAATATTGAAATCCAAAGAAAATCTGATATTTTAGCAAACTATTTAATAGTGTACAAGATACACCCCTTAAATCTAAATTATCCTCGTTAGTAAAACGAGTTTTATAATTTCACAAAAAAAATGAAGTTATATAAAAATAAAAATACATAGTAATAAAAAAATTAGAATGGAAAAAGTTCAAAAAAGGACTAAAATTGTTGCAACACTAGGTCCTGCATCTGCTGATAAACAAGTGCTAACAAATATGATTGCTAAAGGTGTAGACGTATGTCGTTTAAACTTTTCACACGGTAGTCAAGAAGATCATTTGAAAGTAATTGAAACCATCAATGCGATCAATGAAGAAACTAATTTTAATGTCGCTATTTTAGCCGATCTACAAGGTCCTAAGATCCGTATCGGAAAAATGAAAGAAGGTGGCGCTATATTAGTAAATGGCTCACAAGTTGAAATTACTACACATGAATTAATCGGTGATGAAGAGAGAATTTACATCACTTATGAAAATTTCCCAAATGATGTTGCTGCTAATGAAATCATCTTATTAGATGATGGCAAATTGCAATTGCGTGTTTTAAACACCAACTATAAAGATACTGTTACTTGTGAGGTTGTACATGGAGGTGTATTAACTTCTCGTAAAGGTGTTAATTTACCAAATACAAAAGTTTCAATTCCTTCTTTAACAGAAGAAGATCTAGATAATTTAAATTTTGCACTTGACCATGGTGCAGATTGGATTGCAATGTCATTTGTACGTTCAGCAGAAGATATTTACCAATGTAAAAAAATCATTGCTGAAAAAGGAAGCCACGCACAAGTAATCGCAAAAATCGAAAAACCCGAGGCTATCGAAAATATTGATGCTATCATCGAAGCAACTGATGCAATTATGGTTGCACGTGGTGATCTAGGTGTTGAAATGCCAATGGAAGAAGTACCAGGTTTACAAAAAATCATCGTTCAAAAATGTCGTGATTTATCAAAACCGGTTATCATTGCAACTCAAATGTTAGAAAGTATGATCACAACTCCACGTGCTACACGTGCTGAAGTTAATGATGTTGCTAACTCGGTTATTGATGGAGCTGATGCAGTGATGTTAAGCGGAGAAACATCTGTAGGTGAATTTCCTGAAATCGTTATCGAAACAATGAGTAAAATCATTATCCACGTGGAACAAACATCATATCCATATTATAATGAGAAAGTTAGTGAGATTAGCGATGGAACTAAAATTCCAGATGCAATTTGTGCGTCTTCGGTATATTTAGCAAAGAAAACAGATGCTGCCGCAATTGCTGTTTTAACATCTTCTGGTGCTACTGCATTTGAAATCGCAAGTTACAGACCGAACGCTGATATCATGGTTTTTACAGGAACTAAAAAATTGTTACGTCAATTAAGTTTATTATGGGGTGTTAAAACCTTTATTTATGACAAATTTGACAGTACAGACGGTTCTATTCATGATGTCAATAAATTTATTGTTAAGAATAACTATATCGCTCCGGGTTCGATTGTGATTAACACGGCATCGACACCGTTAATTGAAAAAGGAAAAACGAACACAATTCGTGTTTCCCAATTGTAATCAGCATAATATTAAAAAATAGAAAAGCGCTTTTCCAAGAATAATTTGGAGAGCGCTTTTTTTGTTACAATATACATTTAGAAGTTATTGTTAAAAATGACATAGTTCTCATATACAAGACATTTAAGGCATTTAATAAAAAAAGTAACCTGATTTAAGCCGATATTTACTACAGAATCAATTAGCTAAATTGTCTCTACCATATTCCTAAATTAGTAAATATGTACCTTCGCAATCGTTTATTCTTGTACATATTATTTTTTATTAGAGTAGTAAAGATGTTACACAGCAGGACAAAGAGCATAGCCCTGAAGAGAATATAGAAATTAGCGCATTTTACTTTCGCGTCTCAAACGATCCGTCATTGATAAAAGAACTAACACCATTAAAAGATGGCGACACCTACTAAGCAACCTTACCCAAATACAGTATACCCAAATTAATAGCAACCTTTTCAACTACCGCTGAAAAGGAGTTTATTGATGGACCACAACAACAAAGTGAGATTACTGTCAAGGATTTTAAAAATAAAGTAAAGTTCAGCTTTAAGCTATGAAAATCAGTAAAGATTTAGAGGTACCTTTCTAAATACTATTATTGCAGTAGGTTTTTTTTAACCTTAAATGATGCCTTTTAAGGTAGCTATGTTCTTACCCAGCAAATCGAAATTAATGAAAATAGGATTGATATCGGGAATGATGGACACCTACTTGAACTAGACACTTATTGATAATTTTGGCAATTAAGCAACCTTCTTCATTCCGGATTGGCCAACAAGTATTATTTAACTCTAGAGTGAGCTAAAAGAAAATCTAAATCATCTATAAATCCACCATTTTCTAATTTATACCCAACCCACAGTTAGATATAAATTAGAATGCCAAAACAAGTACAAAATAAATGCTCAAAATCATTAGATAAAATTTATAATAAAAAATACCAAGGCAAGGAATTTTAAAAAATAAATCATTATATTTCATAATATTTACAGCCAATTAAATAATATAGAAAAAAAATGCTACCAACTCTTAACCACAACATTGATTTTACAAAGGCTAGCTTTAAGGAATTTGAAAATATTCCAAACCATGACATGGTCCAATCAGCTACTGCTTTTCAAGAATTTACTGATTACATGAGCGAAAATGATCATATGAATTTTCGGTTCGTTACCAAAGGGTGTGGACCAGTCGTTCAAGTGAAAACCTCCTTCATGAAAAACTCAAAGGAATGTATCAGTTTAGTCTCAAATGACTACCTAAATTTCACCCAGCATCCGAAAGTGAAGCAAGCAGCAATTGAAGGTATAATGAAATATGGAACAGGGGCAGGTGCATCTCCTCTTATTGGAGGCCATCATGAATATCATGTTCAACTTGAAGATAAAATATCTGATTTTTTCAATAGACCAACAGGCTCCTCAATTGTCTATACAACAGGATATACAGCAAACACAGCAACGCTACAATCATTACTAAAAGAAGAAGATTGTGCTATTGTTGATATGGAAGTACACGCTAGTGTTTACGAAGGTTTAAATAGCACAAACACAAAACGTTTTCCTCACAATAGTATGATTCATTTGGAAAGAGCTTTGGTTGATGCTCAAAACAAATTCAGGACAAAACTGGTCATCATTGATGGTGTTTACTCACAAAATGGAGATCTTGCAAAAATGGATGAAATATATGATCTCTGTGAAAAATATGGTGCTTATTTAATGGTAGATGATGCACATGGCATCGGTGTAATAGGTGAAAAAGGACGAGGATGCATTGAAGTTTATAATTTATTAAATAAAGTTCACATCATTTCTGGCACTTTAAGCAAAGCATTTGGACATATTGGCGGTTTTATTGTGTCAACTCCAGAAATTATAAATTATTTACGCTATCAAGCTAGGCAACAAGTATTTTCTTCAACATCATCACCCGCCGCCAATGGCTTAATTAAAGCGATCGCACTCATTGATGAAGAACCACAATGGAGAACCAAATTAGCAGAAAACATTGCTTATTTTAAAAACGGACTTCTTTCACTGAACTTAAATATAGGCACAACACAGTCTCCAATAATTCCTGTGAAGATTGGGGATCCACACAAAACTGCGCAAGTAGCACGAATGCTACTAGAGGCCGGTGTATATGCAAATTGCATTGTTTATCCTGGTGTTTCTAAAAAAGATGCACGCATTAGAACCAGCTTAATGGCTACACATAGCAAGGAGCATTTAGACCATGTTTTAAATGCTTTTGAACATATTGGCAAAAAAATTGATCTTACTAAAACAAGATAAAAGCATCTAATTGAAAGAAAGCAATATATTTAATTAACTTTGATCCTAAAGTTTAACTAAATATATTACGGCAGTGTCTAACTAAATATATTACTTCAATGGCCAGAAAAACGTATCAAGGAGAAAAGAACGATAAAAGTAGAACGATGACCAAACTTATCCAAGCAGTGGGTGCAGTTTTGGAAAAAAAAGGATATACAGGACTTTCAATCGCGAATATTGCCAGTACTGCTGGAGTAGACAGAAAATTAATCTCAGTATACTTTGGAAGTGTTGATAATCTTATCGAAACATATATAAAAGGTAAGGACTACTGGGTAGAAGCAACCATTGCTGCTGAGGAAACACTTGCAAAAGCCTCAGGTACTAGCTCTCGCCTTTTCCTTGAAAACTTATTACTGGAGCAAATTGATCAATTCACATTGAATGAAGAAATGCAAAAAGTAGTACTTTGGCAAATCAGTGAAAAATCTGATATTATGTCCCATGTTACGCAGACTAGAGAGAAGATGAGTGCCCTATTTTTCCCATATTCGGATAAAGAACTCGCTGGAAAAGACGTTGATCTTAGAGCCGTCTCTAGTTTACTAGTAGCTGGTATATATTATCTTGTATTGCATACAAAAACAACAGATAGTACCTTTTGTGAGATAAATTTAACAACAGAAGAAGGTATAAATCGAATTAAAGATGCTGTTAAATTCATTTTAAAACAGACTTACGGGGTAAAGTAACGTCAATAGCTTAGTTGTAATTGACCTATTTTTATTTTCTAAATGTTAATTAAAACACAGTTTTTACATCTAATAAGGAATATCGTAAAACTTAGGATTCACTTTGCCACCATAACGATATAAATATTATGGCTTGCAAAGAACAATAGCATTTAAAAGGTTGTATAATAAATAAACCTCTTGTACAGCAAAATATGATAAGTACAATTACTGAGCATTATTAAATTTTAGATGCTGATTCTCAAGATTTACTGAAATTCCTTTACTTCAAAATCTAGGCAATAGCCAATATATAGCAATTAGCGACTAATTAATTGCTGTTATTTGCCCATTGCCTTGTATGAACCTATATTTTTAACTAAAAACCAAGTAAAATAAAGCTCCGTCAAAATTTAAGCAACACCCATAAAATATGGTTTAATTATCTTCATTTAGCTTTATATCCATTACGTTTGAGTGGAGAGTCATGACGATGCATCAGGCTATCGGGTAAAAACTCTAATTTATATAAAGGTTGAACAGGGTTATTCTCTAGTTTAGAATTGCCACTGTCCCCTAAAGGAATAGCATTCTTAAAAGAATTTGGTATCGGAGCAGCATCGTCAATGTCAGTTTTTTTATGTTGCATATGATAATGAACATTTGGATCTGTCGGAATCTTTAACACCGGAGTATTGGACTTGTAGCGACTTCCTCTCATATTCAAATCAGCACCCTCCCTATCTATTGGCAGACTATTCGATTTTACTACATTAAAACGTTCATCCGAATTGGGCTCCAATTTTAAATTAAAATTTTTCGATCCGTATTTATTACCCTCTGTACCAAACTTAGCACTTGATGTATCTCTGGATACACTAGATGCATGTGTTGCAAAAAATGAAATACAGAAACAAACTAAACTTAATATCTTTTTCATATCGAGTATTTTTATAAAATATTTATCTAAAATAAAGCTTAATCCTTCATAATGAAACATTAAGCTTGTTAAACATTGTTAAAAGCAATTAAATCAAATAAAGCATACCTATATTTGTAACAAATGAAGAAAAGTAGCATAGTTTTAATTATTAGCTTGATGACCCTAGCATTACTGGGAGTGGCAGCTATGCAATTTTATTTTATCAGAGAATCCTATCGTCAAAAATCACAATTGTTTGACGAATCGGTCAATGCTTCCTTAACGGCAGTCGCAGGTAAAATAGAACGTCGGGAGGTAATTGATTTTGCAAAAGTGCAACAGCAAACCAATATCAAAAAATATCAATTTGAACAGGAGAAGCAAAGGCATCTTGCTGAACAATTGAAAATGCAAAGAGATCTGGAAAACTTACGAGCTGATCAATATGCCATAAAAGAAAAATTTAAAGAAGCTGAAGATCAACTAAAAGAAACATTTCCTAGTGTTGTATCTATTGAAAATTCATTTTATGAGACTTACATCAATAGAAAAAGTAAAGAAAATGTATTAAGCATTGACGTCATCAAATACAACAGTCCTGATCATGTCATAAAAGAATATGTAGAAATTGGAGCAACCAAATTTCTACCAAAAGAAAATGCAAAAGATGATAGTGCAAGATTCGTTATACCAACAATAGATCCTATCTTAAAGCAAGCAATTGAGTATAAAATTGCGACTTTACCTCCAAGATTCAATAAACAGATTGCTAAGAAAATAGTAGATCTTGAAAATAAGTTGGAAAATATGAGCGGTCAGAATTTGATTGGAACTGGTAAAAATGTATTTGATACTATCGCAGCTATTGGCGGGAAAAGAAGCGGTCTTATTGAAGATGTTGCTATTGGAATGGAGCTATCCAAACGTCCATTTAGAGAGCGCTTAAATATTAATCTCATTCAAAACTTATTAAAAGAGGAACTTGCAGAAAGAGATATCAATTATCCTTTTAATATTGAAGTTCGCGATAGCAGTAATATTGTTTTCAGTGTACAAACCATCGATAATATTATTAAACCAAATAAAATAACTCGTTATTCAACAGCTCTATTTAAAGGAGATATTGGTTCTCCTCCAGGAAGATTAAGCGTTTATTTTCCTAGAAAAAGTACTATCATTGTTGATAATATGAGTTATCTATTGCTCCCTACAATAGCTTTGCTTTTCCTATTAATTGGCTGTTTTGCATATACCCTATTAATCATATTCAAACAGAAAAAAGTTTCAGAGATGAAAACTGATTTTATCAACAATATGACGCACGAATTTAAAACACCTGTTGCTACAATTATGATAGCCAGTGAATCCTTGCGAGATCCAGAGATCATATCTGATGAGCGTAGAGTAAAGCGTCTTGCAAATATTATATATGATGAAAATGTGAGATTAGGTAACCATATCGAACGAGTATTAGATATTGCCCGTCTGGAAAAAGAAACATTAAAGCTAGAAAAAACACCTATTCACATTAATGATCTGCTTTCAGCAGTATTAGACAGCATGCAACTTCAAATACAAAAAGTAGGTGGCAAATTTGAACATCACTTTGATGCACAAAATGATATTGTAGTAGGAGATGAACTTCATTTGTCAAATGTATTTTTCAACTTGGTAGATAATGCTATAAAATACAGTAAAGATAATCCACACATAATTGTGAAAACCAAAAATACAAAAGAAAGTATTCAAATTACAATTATTGATAATGGGATTGGAATGGCAAAAGATCATCTATTAAAAATATTTGATCAATTTTATCGCATTCCTACAGGAAATGTCCACAACGTAAAAGGTTTTGGATTGGGACTATCATATGTTTATGATATTATTAAAAGAATGAATGGTAAAATTCAAGTAAAAAGCGATAAAGATAAGGGAACGCAGTTTGACATCCTATTACCCATAAAAAATTAAATTTAAAACGATATTAATTTCGTATATTATCATCAATATTCGAACAAAACCATAAGAATATGCAGAAGATATTATTAGCAGAAGACGATCCAAACTTAGGAGATTTATTAAAAGATTATTTAGAGCTTAAAGGGAAATTTGATGTCACCTTATGTACAGATGGTGAAGAAGCTGTCAATCAATTTCGTAAGAGCAGTTATGATCTTTGCATTTTAGACGTCATGATGCCCAAGAAAGATGGCTTTACAGTAGGCCGAGAAATCAGGAAAATAAATACAACAACCCCCATCATATTTGCTACTGCAAAAGGTATGATGGAAGATAAAACAGAAGCATTTGAACTTGGTGGCGATGATTATATCACAAAACCATTTCGAGTGGAAGAATTGCTCCTTCGCATAAATGCATTGCTTAAGCGTGTTGTAAGAGAGAAAGATGATCAGGTTGTAAGCGATAAATTTGAGATTGGAGAGTACTTCTTCGATTATACAAGTCAACAAATTGCGCATAAAGGTGTGCAACAAAAACTATCAACGAAAGAAGCGGAATTATTACGTCTACTTTGTCTAAAAAAGAATGATGTACTGACTCGAGAAGAAGCCCTTTTAAAAATTTGGCATGATGACAATTATTTTACAGGCCGGAGTATGGACGTTTTCTTAAGCAAATTGAGAAAATACCTACGAGATGATCCCAAAGTTGAAATTGTCAATGTACATGGAAAAGGCTATAAATTATTGGTTAGCTAATACACAATTACTAGAATAATAAAGAGATGTTAAAAACATCTCTTTTTGTTTATCTTGCAACAATGAAACTATCAATTCCATTTTTTTTAATCCTTTCAATCTTTTGCTCTTCTACATCGCTTTATGCGCAAAAAGATACTTTACAAAATGATAATCAAGATTTTGAAACCAATGCTAAGCCAATAAATTATAAGCAATTAATAGTTCCTGCGGCTTTAATGACTTACGGAGTAATCTCATTAAATAGCCCATACCTCAAACATAAGGATCAACAAATAAACAATTCAATTAATAATGATCCGTCCAAAACTTTTAAACTTGATAATGTTAGTGTTTTCATTCCTTCTGCCGCTGTCTTTGGGCTTGACTTACTCGGAATACCAAGTAAGCACAATTTAAAACAACGCTTAGTGGTAAGTTCGATTGCCCATGCAATCACCTTATCAGCAGTATATACCATAAAAAAAACGACACCTACTTGGAGACCTGATCGCGCAGATCAAGAATCTTTTCCTTCAGGACATACTGCTGTACCTTTTACCGGTGCAGAAATTCTATGGCAAGAATATAAAGATCAATCCATTTGGTATGGTATTGCAGGCTATACAATTGCGGCGGGAACAGGTTACCTGAGAATGTATAATCATAAACATTGGTTTTCTGACGTCGCTATGGGAGCTGGTATTGGTATTATGGGAACAAAAATTGCATACTGGCTATTACCATTATTTGATAAACACTTGCAATCAAAAAAAACAAGTTACCTAACGATGGCAACACCGTTTTACAATGGAAAACAAATTGGTTTGTCTGCTAATTTCCAATTTTAAACCTTGGTTTATTATCATTTTTATATAAAAGTTACAAAATATTTGTTTTTATAAAACTAATTCCGATATTTACAGCGCTTATAGAGAAAGGCAGAGGGAATAGACCCAATGAAGCCTTAGCAACCTGTCGATTGACAAGGTGCTACATTCTACCCCATCAAAAAGTGGGAATGATAAGCTAGACACAAAATATATCTTGTGCCCTCCTCTCTAAAAGCAATCAAAAAATTTAGTAAATAGATTCAAGAATTTTTGATCGTTTTTTATTTCGAATAAAAAAAATCTTTCTAATTTCTTGCTTCGTTAAGGTTGAACAAATAAAATAATTTTATATTTATGTTACTAACGAACAACTTAGGTTACCCACGTGTAGGTGCCTTCCGCGAGTTGAAAAAGGCCAATGAAGCATATTGGGCTAAAAAAATCAGCGCGCAAGAATTATTGCAGGCTGGACTGAAAATCCGTGAAGGCAACTGGAAAACTCAAAAAGATGCTGGCATCGATTTGATTCCTTCCAATGATTTTTCATTTTATGACCAAGTTTTAGACTTGACATTAACTGTAGGTGCAATCCCTGCACAATATCAATCACTTTTAAATAACGAAGATAAAGGATACAATTTGGACCTTTACTTTGCAATGGCGCGTGGTTTCCAGCAAGATGGCGTTGACGTAACGGCAATGGAAATGACAAAATGGTTTGATACCAACTACCATTACATCGTACCTGAATTCGTGAAAAATCAAGAATTCAAATTGACTTCAGAGAAATTCTTAAATGAATATAATGAAGCAAAATCTTTAGGTATTGAAACGAAGCCTGTGTTAATTGGCCCGATCTCATACTTATTATTAGGTAAAGAAAAAGAATCTGGTTTCAACCGTATCGATTTAATCAATAAGTTGGTTCCTGTATATGAAGAAATCTTAACTAAATTGGCTACCGCTGGTGCAAAATATGTACAAATTGATGAGCCATTTTTAGCTTTAGATATTGATGATGCAACACGTGCTTTATACACTAGTGTATTCACTAAATTAGCTGCTGCTGCTCAAGACATCAAAATTATTGTAACGACTTATTTCGAGGCTTTACGTGACAACGAAGAAACAGCTCTAAACTTACCAGTTTACGCAGTTCATGTTGATTTAGTAAGAGGTGAAAACCAACTCGACACTATATTAGCCAAAGTTCCGGCTTCATTAACACTTTCTTTGGGTGTAGTTGAAGGTCGCAACATTTGGAAAAATGATTACGTAAAATCTTTAGCACAAATCAAAAAAGCTGTTGATGCTTTAGGCAAAGACCGTGTATTAGTAGGACCTTCGAGTTCATTATTACACGTACCTTTCGATTTAGACAATGAAGATAATGAAGAGTCATTGCCTAAAGAAGTTAAAAATTGGTTGGCATTTGCTAAGCAAAAATTAGCAGAGGTAAAAGATTTAGCGATCTTAGCTGAAGGCGAAGTAGATGCAAAAACAGCTGAGCGTTTCGAAGCCAATAAGGCTGCTGCGGAAGACCGTCGTACATCTTCTTTAATCCACAAGCCTGAAGTTAAAGAACGTACAGCAAATATCACTGATGATGATGCTAAACGTACATCTACTTTCTTAGCTCGTAAAGAAGCACAACAAGCGAAATTTAATCTTCCAGCATTTCCAACAACGACAATTGGTTCATTCCCACAAACTAAAGATGTTCGTAAATGGAGAGCTGATTTGAAAAAAGGCGCAATTTCTCAAGAACAATACGATAAAGAAATCGCAGAAGAGACAGAAAGAACAATCCGTCTTCAGGAGCAATTGGATATCGACGTATTAGTTCATGGTGAATTCGAACGTAATGACATGGTTGAGTACTTCGGAGAGCAATTAGCAGGTTATGCCTTCACTAAAAACGGATGGGTTCAATCATATGGTTCACGTTGTGTAAAACCTCCAGTTATTTATGGTGATGTTTACCGTCCTGCTGATATGACCGTACGTTGGTCTTCATACGCTCAAACCCTGACAAACCGTCCAGTAAAAGGAATGTTAACGGGGCCGGTTACGATCTTACAATGGTCATTCGTACGTAACGATCAACCACGCTCTACAACAACTTACCAAATTGCATTAGCGATTTTAGATGAAGTACAAGCTTTAGAAAAAGCAGGTATTAAAATTATCCAAATCGATGAGCCTGCAATTCGTGAAGGTCTGCCATTACGTAAAGCTGATCACCAACAATATTTAGATTGGGCTGTACGTTCATTCCGAGTTTCATCATCGAATGTAGATGACGATACACAGATTCACACCCATATGTGTTACTCTGAGTTCAACGATATCATTGAAGATATTGCTGCAATGGATGCTGATGTAATTACTATCGAGACTTCACGTTCGCAAATGGAATTATTAGATGCATTTGCTGCAGATTTTAAATATCCAAACGATATTGGACCAGGTGTATATGACATTCACTCTCCTCGTGTACCGAGTACAGAAGAGATGGTTGAATTATTACGTAAAGCAAAAGCGGTAGTTCCAGCTGAACAACTTTGGGTAAATCCTGACTGTGGTTTAAAAACACGTGCTTGGCCAGAGACTAAAGCTGCCTTAGAAGCTATGGTTGAAGCTGCTAAAATCTTGCGAGCTGAATAAGTTTAGATTTTTAGAATTATAAATATAAAAGATCCTGAAGTTAAATCACTTCAGGATTTTTTTTTGTAAAAAAATAATAGTTTCTATTTAATACTTTAATATAGAAAGTTTAAATTTACCCTAATCAAAAAAGTGTATATCATGAAAACTTTCACTTGTCTTTTATACTTTCTGTTTTTTGTATCAATCTATACCTTTGCACAAGAGGGCTATCCCACTCCACCATTCAAATCAAACACTCTTTTTTATATACAACATAGCGAAGGTCATAACACCTATGTTTATGAAGCAAATATGAGTGATAAACAGCATTTCAATAACAAGAATCCTATCAATAACTATCGGATTTTATATGATAAAGGAGGAGAAATTAAACCTTTAACTGGTATCCAACAAAAATTTGCCTACGGTATTATAACAAAAGAACTAGGCAATAATACATTTGAGTTTGAGATTGTGTCTTACAAAAATCAACCCTTATATCTCAAGATGGATAAAGCAGGAAAGCCTTATGTGGAAACCACATTAAATGGTCACAAATTTAATCTCCATCGTATTTTCATCAAACAAAAAGAGGGAACTTCAGGCTTAGGGACGCAAGTTGAATATCTCATATTTTACGGCACAGACCACAGGGGTACCAAAGTACGAGAGAAATTGATACCGTAGTTGACATTAGGCGCCAATCCCATTGCCTACTGTCATATTCAACTCTTTAATGCATTAGATTTTTTATTTAATTAGTTTACATCATTTGATTGAAAAAGAAAATGAGGCGTTTATTTGACGTTGTTGCATTATAATATTTAAACGTATACCCTTCTTTAATTCAGGGGAAGGATATACGTGTTATTCATCTCATCTCAGAAACAATCTATTGAGTTTATCCTCAATTAGAAAGAATAAACTGTCAATTAGTTATTTTTTGCTTTTACGTCCTATTTTCCGTTTTCCTTTTATTCGATCTTCAACGTCTTTGATCGTGGACAACATCTCACTATCTAAATTTTCCAATCTAACCAAATTTAATACTTTTAAGGCTTTTTTAAATTTTTTAAGTTTTTCCAATATAAGTACCCTTTTTAATAAAAATAAAGAAGATGAAACTCCGGGTATTGTTAAAGCAAACTCAATTGTTTTTTCTGCCTCTTCATATGCATTGGTATCAATCAAGGTTTGTATATAAGGTTGATAAATTTCCAAAGCATATAAATTATGTACTAACGCTTCTTGAAAATATTTCTTTGCTTGTTCAAAATCAAACAACTGTTCCGCATGAAGTCTCCCCATCAGACATAGTGCCATCGTATTTGAATCATCATAAGACAAGGCGTATGACAAAGATTCTAACGTATTTTCTAGGTAATATGGATAACTATCCAATGCCTGTAACACATATTTATTCATAAAATATATTGCATCAATTCTCAAAAGATCCTTAAATAAGCGATGTCTATTTAAGGATCAATAATTAAATAAAAGATTATCTTAAATACCTCGACTCACGAAATACCAAAGAAATCATTAATTGCTCGAACATTGTCGAGACCAAAATAAAGTCAAAAGAGGAGTAACTACGAGAAAAAAGTATTCTGAAGAATATACCCAAGATCCTTCTTTTGGATTGAAGTAGGGTTATTTAATATAGCAAACATATTCTTCTATTATTAATTGTGAATACCTAATTGATTTTGCAAATATTTAAAACAAAATTGAAATTTCAAAATAAATTTATCAAAAACTATTTAGGTATACGTTTCACGATCAACAGCAAATTATTTTCCAGAACCAAATAGCCATACTCATAAATAAAATAGTAGGTCTGTCCTTTAGCATTGATGAAATTATGAGTATGATATTTTAAATCAAAGCCTTGCAGCAACATTTTTTCCTTGCTTATCTTGAGTATCCCTTCATCTCCCAGAACTTCTTGTAGAATACGCCTGTTCTTACGCAATGTATGATTGATCTTTCTGATCAAGTTCGTTTGATCACTATTCTGTTTATAGTTATAACTATTGCGACAGGCATCATCACAAAATCTTTTATCAGAGCGTCCCCTTATTGACTTTTTACAATCTAGACATTTTTTTAAATTAATTTCTTCTTCCATAAATCATAAAATAAACGACAACAAACGCTTACAAACGGTTATAGTCGATTACAAACGTTTATTAACCGATTAAAATCTCAATTACTTTTCACTTTTGTTTCTGTTTCCTAAGCATAATTCGAAAGGATGCATTTATTGAAGTTAAACAATTTTACAAACATTTAAAAGCAAAGTTATGAGCAGATTAAAAAACAGAATTCAATTGATTGGACACTTAGGTTCTGATCCCGTGGTAAAAATTAGCACAAGCGGAACTAAAGTATCAACCTTACGTTTAGCTACCAAAGATCTATTTAAAAACAAAGCTGGTGAATGGGTTGATGAAACCCAGTGGCATACTTTAGTGATCTGGGGCAACCTTAATACTACTGTAGAAAAATATTGTCTAAGAGGTTCAGAGTTACTAGTAGAGGGAAAACTTACCTACCGCGAATACGAAGATAATAATGGAAATAACAAGACAATTACAGAAATCAAAGTTGACAGTTTAATTGTTATGAATAAATCTAAATTAAAGAAACGAAATGAAGAAATTTCTAGTCAAGAAATTACAGAAGAAGACTTACCATTTTAAATAAATAGTAGTAAAAACAAACATTTCAATCCAGATGATTGTTTCTTATTTAAACTCAATATCATATGAAAAGAATATTTCCAATATCATTAATCGTGTTAACTTGCCTTTCTTTATCGAGCTGTTCGGTCATTGAAGGTATTTTCAAAGCAGGAGTTTGGTCAGGTATAATCATCGTTGTGGTCGTTGTTGCTTTAGTAATATGGCTACTAGCTAAACTTTTTGGTGGAGGTAGTAAAAACTAACATAACTTACAAGATATGCCTAAAAATATTTTAGGCATATTTTTTTAATTATATCTATGTTTCATTACTATTGAACTACTAAACTTTTTCAAACTTTCCATACAATTTCCAATAATATCGAATATCAGACAAGGAAAATAAACTTTTTTTCCAAGAGCTAAGAATCAGCGATATCTGTTCCCCATTTTGCTCATACTTCCCTACAAAAACTTCCTCTTCAGACAAAAACAAACCCAAGTTATTGTGAAGAAGATGCAGATATTCCATTTCAATACCTTCAAAAATTAGTATACTTTGCTCTTTAACTTCCAATTCCAATGGAGCGGCAATCAATTCTGAAAACTCAATGGCTAAAAACTTATGCTTACTTTGAATAGGAAGCTGAAGTTGTGGTGCGCCCTCTATTTGCTTTAACAAATCAGTATTGTTCATCATAACTTCTCGGGTCAATAAGGGAATACCTGCTAATTTTTTTGTGCTATTTGTTACAATAGCTGGTTCAAAATAATCACTGAAATTTAAAATTTGATTAACAGAAAGATTTTCTTGAATTAAACTCTGCAAAGGAATGCCAAAATAATTAGCAATTATCATTATTGTTTCTATTTTAGGCTCAGCTCTTAATTCTTCATAAGACGAAATATTACCTCTGCTTAGATTAAATAAATCAGCAAATGCTTGTTGGCTTAACCCTCTCACCTTTCTTAATTTCTTTATATTATTACCAATATTTGTCATTTTTAAAAAAAATTAAAATTTTTTGCAAAATATTTTTGCAAAAATATTATCTTTATGCAAAGAATATATGCAATATATAAAAAACTAAATTATGTACTTCTCAAAAATTGAAAATTTTATTAGCAATATCGGATACGATATCTTTTATAAAGATGAGAAAGAAGGCGTTTTCATCATTCAAAATGAATTAGATGGCATTCACAATTTGATTGTAGGTATAGCTAATCCAATTTTAATTTTTGAACAATACTTATTTACAATTTCCAATGAAAGTATGGAATTGTTTAAATCACTACTCATTAAAAATAGGGACATGATCCACGGTGGTTTCGCGTTAACAGAAGACGGTAAAAAAGTAATTTTTAGATACACACTACAAATCAGCAATATTGACCAAAATGAATTTGATGCAGCCATCAATTCTTTAAGCTTATTAATCAGTGAGTATTACAATCAATTAATTAACTTCTCTAAATTATAGTAATTATGAATATTTTTAAAAGAATTTTCAGGATTGGTCAAGCGGAAATACACGCTGTCGTTGAAAAAATGGAAGATCCAATCAAAATGACGGAACAAGGTATCCGGGAAATGAAAGAAGATTTAGAACAAGCCCTTGAGGCATATGCTAAAGTAAAAGCATTAGCAATTCGTACCAAAAGCAATTTTGAGAAAAAACAAGAAGAAGCAAACCTGTTTGAAGGAAAAGCTATTCTCTTATTAAAGAAAGCACAGAATGGAGAACTTCAAGTTGATAAAGCTGAAAACTTAGCAAAAGAGGCTCTCTTATTAAAAAAGCAATTTATAGCAGAGGCGATAGAATTAGAAAAACAAAGTATAATTCATCTTCAGTCAGCAGACGAATTACATAAGAATGTAGATGTACTCAAATTCAACATTACGAAATGGGAAAGCGAATTAACCACATTAAAAGCTCGTGTAAAAGTGTCTAACGCCGCTAAGATGGTCAATAAGCAATTGGCGAATATTGATTCAAATAGTACCATATCTATGCTGGAACGAATGAAAGTTAAAGTAGAGGAAGATGAAGCGTTAGCAAAAGCATATGGCGAAATTGCACATGGGAATAAATCGATCATTGATGAAATCAATGAAACAATTTCAAATAAGGACTCCATCAATGCCGAACTAGAAGCTTTAAAATTAAAACTTAATAATGATGAGAAAATTTGAATACAAAACAATTAAAATCGAACCTAAAGGTTTTTGGGGGACAAAACTTGATGAAGATCGCATAGATGAAATACTTAACGAATTAGGTGCTCAGGGCTGGGAACTTGTATCGATGCAAGATTTAGAGATCGGCGGAAGTTCTTGGTCATTTCACTATACATTCAAAAGAGAATTATAACAAAACCGAACCCATTATGAGCGAATTATTCAACCTCCTTTTCAATCCAGTATCCAACGGTATCATGACTGTACTGACAGGAATTTCGCTGTTATATTGGATAATTATGTCCTTTGCGGGGGATGGATTACATCTCTTTGATGGCGATGTGGACCTGGATGGTCACCTCCACTCTACTGCTGATGTAACCGACGTAGACAGTTCACAAGATTTACATCACCATTCGGACGCCGATACACATATAGAGCCATCTTTTTTCGCAAAAGCAATGGATTTCATTAATGTTGGCAAAGTTCCTATTATGATCATCGTTACACTTTTCAAATTTATTGGATGGATCATCACGATCATTTCTTCATTACTTTTAAATACCGCCACCTGGGGACTGAAATCCCTTTTTATTTTAATTCCTATATTTTTCATCACTTTTATATTAATGCATTTTTTCACTAAACCTCTTGCAAAACTTTTTAAAAACATTGGATATCATGGGGAAGAACCGATTGATTTCCTTGGGAGAATAGGAAAAATGAAAGCAACAATAGAAGGAAAAAAACTGGGATCAGCAGAATTTTTGATCGAAAGAGATCCTATACGGCTTTATGTAGAAAGTCTAAATGGAGAAAAAATAGAATATGGAGATGAAGTCATTATTGTTGATGAATCAAAAGACAAAAAAATATATTACGTAACCAAAGAAATAACCATTCACAATATTTAATTATTAACCATGCAGTTACAAACTCTTTTATTTATAGATGGGATAACAGGTCTCATCCTCTTGATTGTAGGAATTATAGTTTTACTAATTTTTGCATTTTTCATTGTATTAAGTGCTTTCTACAAAAAAATTCCACAAGGAAAAGCAATAGTAAGAACTGGGATTGGCGGGACAAATGTTGCTTTCAACAAAGGGATGTATGTCATTCCAGTTTTTCACAAAATGGAGATAATGGATATTTCAGTAAAAAAGATTGAAATATCCAGAATGCAGCACGATGGATTAATATGTAAGGACAATATTCGTGCTGATATTAAGGTCGCATTTTTTGTGCGTGTTAATAAGTCTGTTGATGATGTAATCAGTGTAGCACAAAATTTAGGATGTGAGCGCGCGAGTGATCCAGATACGTTAAAAAGTATTTTTGAATCCAAATTTTCAGAAGCACTAAAAACTGTAGGAAAAAAATTCGACTTTATTGAATTGTACGAAGCTCGACGGGAATTTAGAAATGAAATTCTAAATATTATTGGGACAGATTTGAATGGCTATATATTAGACGACTGTGCAATCGATTATTTAGAACAAACAGAATTGAAATTTTTAAGTCCAGATAATATTTTAGATTCACAGGGTATCCGTAAAATCACTGAACTAACTGCAGCTCAGAATATTCATGCCAATTTAATACGTCGTGATGAAGAAAAAGTAATTAAAAAACAGAATGTAGAAACGCGTGAGGCAATACTTGAGTTAGATCGACAATTAGCTGAAAAAGAAGAGAAACAACGTCGCGAAATCGACAATATTAAAGCTCGTGAAGATGCTGAAATAGCGAAAGTTAGAGAAGAAGAGCGTCTAAAATCCGAAACTGTCCGCATCTCTACAGAAGAACAGTTAGCTATTCAAGAAGAAAATAAGCTTCGTCAGATTATCATTGCAGAGAAAAACAAATTACGTACTAGTGCGGTTGAAACTGAACGTGTGGAAAAAGATCGTGCACTGGAAGAGACAGAGCGAATAAGAATTGTCACATTAGCACAAATTGATAAGGAACGTTCAATTGAAATCGAAAAGAAAAATATTCAAAATGTAATCAAAGAGCGTGTTCAACTCGAAAAAGGTGTTGTAGAAGAACAACAAGGTGTCAAAGATATAGAGGTATTCCGTGAAGTTGAACGAAAAAAACAAGCAGGTGTTATTGCGGCATCACAAGAAGCCGAAGAGCGTCTAATATCAACTGTCAAAGCTGCTGAAGCAGATAAAATAGCTTCTGAACAAAAAGCTGAGCAAGATGTTATTTTTGCGGAGTCCCGCAGAAAAGTTGCTGAGAAAAAAGCGCAAGAGTTATTAATCGATGCTGATGCGAAAAAAGAAGCATCAGTAAAAGAAGCAGAAGGTCGTAAAATAATTGCCGAAGCACAAGCGAAAGAGGATGCTGCATTAGGTCTATCTGAGGCAGAAGTTATGATAGCGAAAGCAGAAGCAATTCAAATACAGGGTACTGCAGAGGCATCTATCATCGAGAAAAAAGCTGAAGCAAGCCGTAAGCAGGGAATAATGGAGGCAGAGGTAACGCGAGAGAAAGCAATTGCTGAAGCCACGGGTATTCAAGAAAAAGCTGAAGCAATGAAAAAGTTAGATGGTGTTGGAAGAGATCACGAAGAATTCAAGCTTCAACTACAAAAAGAAAAAGATATTGAATTGGCTCAAATAGGCATTCAAAAAGATATCGCAGCTTCACAAGCATCTGTATTGGCAGAAGCGTTAAAAACTGCAAAAATTGATATCGTTGGAGGTGAGACTATGTTCTTCGAAAACATTGTACGCCAAGTTTCTAATTCCAAAGGATTTGATCATTTAATCAATAATTCAAAACATGCAACAGACATCAAAAATTCATTGTTGGGCCCAGACGGAAAAGGTGATCTGGCAGAAAAAGTACGTGGCTTAGCCGATAAATATGGTATTTCATCTAATGATATCAAAAATCTAACTGTCTCCGCTGCCTTGGTTCAATTACAACAAGCAGCCAAAAATGCGGATGATAATGAAGATACTAATTTCATCAACTCGTTATTCGGTTTAGCCAAAAACTTAGGAATATCAAACAAAAAATTGATCTAATTTTTACACATATGTCAACTTGATAACGGATTGTTTTCAAGTTGACAACGATATAATTAGCTTTATTACACTGTTCATAATATAGTATTTTCCAAAGATGATTTAGATTTTCACCATTGTAAATGTAACATTGACTTCACCAAATGAAAATCATAAAGTCAATACATTAACTATATACTAACACAGGTAGAAAGTAGAATTCAACACGGATTAAATAGTCCACGATTATTTTCGAATTATGCAAGAAACACAAGCGAACAACGATACTTTAGACTCTGGATCTTACGAAATTATCAGAAAACGTCTTCAACATCAAAAAGAAACGCTTTCCGATAAATTACAATTATTAAATACCGCCAGAAAAGAAATATTTAATTCGACCAACTTTATATTAAAGGCAAATCAACGTATATCAACAGATAATAACTGCGTATCAAGAGGTATTTTAGCAATTGGTAATATCTGCATATTCGGATATAATGTACATTTTGGATTACGAACCGAAATTCAGTTACAAGACGTATTTAGCATCTATTTATTTGAAGATAATCAATTTATTCCCCAAGATCTTGATTTCATAAATGATATAAATTTTGTTAATGATTACCAAAATCTATACAAATATTATAGAGATTCAATTTTTTCCAAATTTAGAAAAACAGAGAACTATTTATATATGATCTTTCAAACCACCAAGAATGAACAAGATCTAAAAGCATTTAAATGGTTGATTAAAGATGGAAAATTAACTTATTTAGATGATCGAAGTATACATGAAGTTAAAAAAGCAAATCAACATGAATTTGATTGGACAAAAACTACCCTTGAAGATCGAAGATTGGGTCGGTTTCCCCATATTTCTATCTTAGATAAGGTATTTATTGAAGCAATTCATGGTGATATAACATTTAAAATTGAAAATAATACAGAGTCAGGTAAAGGAATTTATTCTGAAAAGGTTAGTAATCTTGATCAACAGCTAGATGATGCAGAATACCATTATGCTGACTTAGGTAATATGATTGCTCTTAGGATCAAACCCTTTCAAGAAGAATTTCGCGCTTACATTTTCAACATCAGAACTAAAGAGGTTGTCAACCTAAAAACGCTCAATGAATCTGCTATTTTGCTACCAGATAATCAAGGAATTATTTTCTCAAATGGATATTATCTTCAAAATGGCACACATAAAACCTTTGAGAATAACCTTGAAAATGTTCAGTTTCTAAAAAAAGTAATCTCTCCTAACGGAGAAGACTACCTATATGTTTTCACTCATGAGCAGTCGAATACATACATTTTAATGTCTTACAATATTATTCAACAATCTGTAGAAACCCCAATCGTTTGCAATGGATTTACCATATTTAAAGATGGAAGCTTAATCTATTTTCGTACAGAAAATGAAGCGACGCGCCACCATCAAGTACAAATATGGGAGACTCCATACATGGCTGTTCTGAAAGAAAATGCATCGCGCAGAGATGATCCCTTATACAAAATTGGCAATAAAGATATTGTCCAAGCGATGTCTGAAGTTCAAGAAGTCATTCAACTGATTAACAAAGAAGATTCCTATGAAGGCCTATATGAGGATATTCTAAAAAAATCAAATTCCATCATTGATTCGTACTTCTGGGTCCATGATGAGGCTCTTCAAAATCTTGGTACACCATTACAACATATAAAAGAAATTGCGAACACAGCGATCGACGAGTTCGTTAAGGTACAGATTCAGCGTAAACATGCGGAAGAGATTCTAACAGCAATAGAAAAAAAAATAGAAGATCTTGTTTTTAAAGTCAATAGTTCGATTTATGAACAGTTAGATCAACTGGTACATAATTTATCACATACACGTAAATTACAAGGTGAGGTCATTGACTTGCGCAATGTAAAGTATATTGAAAACAATCGGATAAATGAACTAGAGGAACAGCTTCACCACATAGCGACTAATCTTTCTGAGAAAACAATACAGTTCTTATTACAGGAAGCTGCACTTACATCATATGAACAGAAGGTTGTCATCCAAAAGAATGAAGTCGACAAAGTAACAAAAGCTATCGATGCCAAAGCCATAGAGGATGGATGTAAAGCTATTTCTAGTGATTTGGAATTATTAATTGATATACTTCATAGCTTAAAGATTGATGACACAACACATACAACAAAGATAATTGAAAAAATATCAGTTATTTTCGCTTCATTAAATGAGGTTCGAGCCCAATTAACACGTAAATTAAATACACTAAAAAGTTCTGAAGCCATTGCAGAATTTTCGGCTCAACTCACTTTGTTAGAGCAATCAATTGTTAACTACCTGGAATTATCAACTTCGGCAGAAAAAGTTGACGAGTATTATACTAAGATTGTTGTAAACTTAGAAGAACTCGAAAGCAAGTTTTCTGAATTTGACGAATTTGCTTTAAAAATCGCTGATAAGCGCGATGAAATCATTAAAGCTTTCAACGGGAAACGCGAATATATTATTGAACAAATCAATAAACGCGCCTCTTCTCTTGAACAGATAGCACTGCGTGTCCTTAAAAACATCGAAAATAAGGCAAAATCTTTACTCACGAAAGAAGAGATTTTAAGTTTTTACTCGACCGACTTAATGATCGACAAGATTCGTCATATTATTTCAGAACTGAAAACAATACAAGATGTATCTAAAGCCGAAAGCCTTGAGAATTTACTTAAGAAATCACAAGAAGATGCGTTAAGAGTTTTAAGAGATAAGTCCGAACTATATGTTGAAGGTGAAAATATAATTAAACTTGGCAAAAACAAATTCACAGTTAATAACCAACGCTTAGGTTTAACATTAATACGGCGTCAAGACGAACTATATTATCATTTGACAGGAACTAGTTTCTATCAAAAAGTGACCGCCCAAGAGATCAATATTTATAAAGATATTTGGGAACAAGAAATTATTTCTGAGAATAAACTTGTGTATCGTGCCGAATATTTAGCTTATAAAACTTTCCTAGCATCACAATCTAAAAGCAATTTTAATGCAGAGAAATTCATTAATCAAGCTGTAGAACAAAACTATGTAGAATCTTATATCAAAGGTGTTCACAATTTTGATGCCCTTCAGATCTACGAACAACTTCACACCCTAGGGGAAAAATTAGATGTATTAAAGTTTGATCCTGAAACAAGAACATTAGCCCATTTTTTTTGGCAGCAATTGGACCAAGCCGTTCGTTCTAAATTAATAGCTCTTATCCGATCATCTAATCAAATCCTTAAGAATTTTCCAAATTCAAATCGATACGAAAGTATACTAAAGGAAATGAATGATGAGGTCAATCGTTGGGAAACACACCTGGATCTATCGCAAATAATCAAAGAGAACATTGCAAAATACCTTTTTAAAACATTTAGCAAATTCAATAAATTATCATTGTCCGACTTTGCCGATCATTTAAAACAAGAGTTTACGCGTTACCTACATGATAGAAAGACCTTAAAAGATTTTGAAGGAGATATAAACAATGAAGGTTTCAGTCTTATAGATCGTTATTATTTAATTCAGAACTGGCTATATGCTTTTATTGAGAGCAATGATCATTTAATTAAATTTGAAAAATACATTAATGAAACCGCAACATTAATCTTGTTTGATCAGATTGATTACGAACTTATTATAGCCAAGGATCAACTTTCAGTAGCGAATTTGAAAGGAAGTCATCCAGTGATCACAAATGAAAGTTATCAAATAGATTTTCACTCTTTCATTCAAAAATTAGAAAAATTTCACGATATAGATATACCTCGTTTCGAGTCATTTAACATATTAAAAGAAAAATTAAGCACAGCCTATAAAAAAGAACTAAAAATAAACGAATTCGAACCAAAAGTATTGAGTTCGTTTGTTCGAAATAAATTGATTAATGATGTTTACTTTCCTTTAATAGGAACAAATTTTGCGAAGCAATTAGGTGTGGCTGGAGAAAATAAACGTACAGCAAAAATGGGAATGCTTCTTCTCATTTCTCCTCCCGGGTATGGTAAAACAACATTGATGGAGTATTTAGCAAAAACAATGGGGCTACACTTTGTGAAAATCAATGGTCCCACAATCGGTCACACCATTACATCGATCGATCCTTCTGAAGCTAAAACATCTGGTGAACGAGAGGAGCTTAAAAAAATTAATCTAGCCTTTGAAATGGCAGACAATGTGATGCTGTACCTGGATGACATCCAACATCTCAATCCTGAGTTTCTTCAAAAATTCATATCACTAGCCGATGGACAAAGAAAGATTGACGGTATTTTTGAAGGAGAAAGCAAGACTTACGATCTTCGCGGAAATCGATTTTGTATCGTAATGGCGGGAAATCCTTATACAGAGAGTGGCTCAAAATTTAGAATCCCTGATATGCTAGCCAATCGCGCTGATGTATACAACTTAGGAGATGTTATAGGAGATACAGATTACTTATTCAATTTAAGCTTAATTGAAAATGCTGCTGTTGAAAATCCTGCAATTGACAAAATTGCAGGTAAAAGTTTCAACGATTTTTACGCGCTCATACGGTATATAGAAAATAGAGAAGAACAATTACCAGAGTTAGAAGGAAACTATTTGAAGCAAGACGTTGATGACTTCCTTGCAGTCTCGCAGCATCTTCTTAAGATTCGTAATATCGTCATAAAAGTAAATCAAAGCTACATCAACAGTGCTGCTATGCAAGATAATTATCGAACAGAGCCTCCCTTTAAATTACAGGGTTCTTATCGAAATATGAGCAAACTGGTCGCCCAAGTCGTTCCTATGATGAACGATCAAGAAATTAATCAGCTTATTTTAACACATTATGAAAGTGAATCACAAACGCTTACTGCAGATACAGAATCAAATTTATTAAAGCTTAAAGAGTTAGCAGATATCTTAACAAAAGAGGAAAAAGAGCGCTGGGAAGCAATCAAAAAGGTTTTTCAAAAAGACAATAAGCATGGTGCTCTAGGTAAAGATGATAAAATGTTTGCTCAATTATTGGAATTTAATGAAAACTTACAGGGCATAATCAATGCTATCAGTAAGAAATAAAATCGGTAACATAATAAAGATTAAGATTATTCTATCTTCATAAGATAAAAGAGGCAATCATTAAAATGAATGCCTCTTCTATTTTATTGCTGTAAGATTTACTTAGTCGCTGCTCCAGTAATTTCAGTAGCCAATTTTTGAGTATATTCAGCCCACAATTTAGCATCATCAGCTGTAAACTTACTAGCAGCGGTAGCTGTTTTAGTAGCCCACTCTTGTTGTTTAGTTGCTAATTCTTGAAGCTTAGTCGCATCACCACCTTTAGCGGCGGCAACATACTCATTCACAAATTTTGTATAATCATCAGCCAATTGCTGTACTTCCGGAGAACTAAATTTAGGTACTGTAGTTGTCGAAGTAGTCTCTGTAGTAGTTGTTGTCGCAACACCATTATCAGTGTTAACTTGAGTAGTTGTATCTTTTACTTCTACTTTTTTGCTATCCGTATTATTACATGACGCAAAAATAATCACCGCAGCCGCAGCAGATAAAATCAATTTCTTCATAAAATTATAAGTTTAAAATAAATAAAATTACGTTAATTTAAAATAAAGATCAGACAATATATTTTAAAATTAAACAAATGCTAAAGCATAAAATAAAAAATCAGAAAGAAATGATGTTTTATACTCTTAGAGCACAATAAAGAGCTTTGAAATTTAATTTGAAAAATTGGATAATTGTAACAATAATATAGACTTATAGATCTATATTTTAGGAAATCCCTTTTATTTAATGAAATACTAAATTCATCTATCACATTAATGGACAATGCTTTACCATCGCCCTCCCGCGCCTCCACCTCCAGAAGATCCTCCACCAAAACTTCCACCACCCGAACCACTAGACCTGCCCGATCCACCACTTGAACTGCTTGATGATGACCTCACCAATCTCGGAGTACTCTGAGTTCCATGAGAGATTATATAACCACAATATTTACATAGATCATACTTTTCTTCCAATCCACCAGAACTATAGGTCGCCTTTGTAATAGTTTTACGTAAATCTTTTTCAAATGTTTTATAATGGCATTGTGGACATAGTTCGATAGTTTTATTTTCATCCCAGGGAATCAATTTAGTCTCATTAGTTTTACTATTAACCCAGACTTCATAATCACGGCTATTAATTTTCTCTTCCATTAATTGACCTGCATCCAGGTAATTTCTCATTTTTGAATCCGCATTATCTCTATTTATACGCAACCAATTATCAGAATTATCTGGGGGTAATAACCGTCCTTCATATTTATATAATCTTTTATTTGACTTGCCAAAATCTATCCAAGCCAAAGGACTTACTAATATTGGAAAAAAGTTCCATCTCAAAAATTTACGAATTGCTTGCTGAATATTTTCTTCATCCTTATAAGAATTCATAACAGTCGTTACACCCGCATTATACTTCATAGCAAGAGTTATGATACCGAACACGAGAATGAAATAAGGTAAATTCCTAACTTGATAAACTTGTTCAAAATTTTCAAAAACAAATGCAAAAATAAAAGATGTAAAAAACATCAGCATACCCATACACCCACAACCGCTTACTAACGGAGGAAAATAACTACTTTTTTTTGTAATCTTTCCCTTTGTCATTTTAGTCACAACTGATATCCAAACATATAAGATTACAAAAGCAAAAAGAACTAGTAATGAATTTTTTAAATGTGGATTTTTAAAATTCCAGAAAGGTATTGTTTCTGGCATTAAGCGATCCAATTCTGTTCGTGCATCTGGAGCAGTCAGGATAGTCTGGATAAATCGTGAACATTCTAAAACGCCACGATCATAATCCTCCGCTTTAAAATTGGGAACTAAAAACTTTTCACCTATCCGCTTAAGATAGGCATCCGGCAATATACCCTCCATACCATATCCAGATATAAATCGATACTCATGTCTGTTTTTAGCAATAAAAAGAAGTAATCCATTATTACTCTCTTTTTTACCAATTCCCCAAGCATTAAATAAATTTAATGCAAAATCAAAATCACTATCTCCGATATAGTCATTAACTATTACAATCGCAAATTCACATTTTGTGATCGAATCGATCTGCCAAGAAATAGCATCTAGTTCTGCTACTACATGATTAGAAATAATTTGATCCGGATTTGAAACAAAATAATTTTGTCCCTTAATTTTAGGATTAGGAAGATCTTCAATGCCATATTGAGCAAAAGAAAATGAGGGCCCATGAATTAATACAAGGGTAAGAACTGTGAAAATAATTTTTTTAAAAATTCTTGACATAAACTAAATTTAGTATTTTAATTTGAACCAAAAAACATTTAATATTCTTCATAAATAAAATATCGCAACGAAGGCTACTCGATATCAATACATTCAAAAAAAAGAGGTAAGTATCTTGGATACTTACCTCTCAATTAGCGATTAAAAGATTAGAAAAATTATTTTTCGATATCTTTTAAGCTATTCATCTTTTTATATTCTAGGAAACCTTTAATATCTGTAAAGTGTTCACGAACACGTTTATTTCCAAATTCAAAGACTTTATGAGCTAATCCATCTAAGAAATCTCGATCGTGAGACACCAAGATCAATGTTCCATCAAAATCTTGAAGAGCATCTTTAATAATATCTTTAGTCTTCATATCCAAGTGATTGGTAGGCTCATCTAGTATAAGAACATTTACAGGTTCTAATAGCAATTTAATCATGGCCAAACGAGTTTTTTCACCTCCTGACAAGACTTTTACTTTTTTTGTAGTATCATCTCCACTAAACATGAAAGCGCCGAGCAAATCTTTAATTTTCACGCGGACATCACCTACTGCAATCTGATCAATCGTGTCGAAAACAGTAAGTTCTCCATCCAATAACGCGGCCTGATTTTGTGCAAAATAGCCAATCTTAGCATTGTGACCAATTTTCAAACTTCCTTCGTAATCAATCTCTCCCATAATTGCTTTAATCATAGTTGATTTTCCTTCTCCATTTTTACCCACAAAAGCAACTTTTTCGCCACGTTCAATAACCATATCTGCTTTTTGAAAAACAACATGTTCATCATATTTTTTTGTAAGCTCCTCAACCATAACAGGATATTGTCCTGAACGAGGTGAAGGTGGAAATTTTAATCTCAAAGCAGATGTATCAACCTCATCGATCTCAATTACTTCCAATTTCTCTAACATTTTAACACGTGATTGTACTTGGAGCGTCTTTGAATAAGTTCCTCTAAAACGGTCTATGAATTCTTGATTATCAGCAATAAATCTTTGTTGCTCTTCATAAGCCTTTAATTGGTGTAGACGACGATCTTTACGTAACTCAAGATAATGACTGTACTTAGCCTTATAATCATAGATACGACCCATCGTTACTTCAATTGTTCGATTTGTAATGTTATCGACAAAAGCTCTATCGTGAGAAATAACAATGACAGCTTTTGCAGAATTCATCAAGAAATCCTCTAGCCATTGAATACTCTCAATATCCATATGATTGGTCGGCTCATCCAATAAAATTAAATCTGGTTTTTTCAAGAGAATCTTCGCCAGTTCAATTCGCATGCGCCATCCTCCAGAAAATTCAGAAGTTTGACGAGTAAAATCTGTGCGTTCAAATCCCAATCCTTTTAGTACCTTCTCGACTTCAGCATCGTAATTAACCTCTTCAATTGAATAAAACTTTTCACTTAGTTCAGACACTCTTTCAATCAGCTTCATGTAATCATCAGTTTCGTAGTCTGTTCTTACATTAAGTTGTTCATTTAGTTCCTCTAATTCATCCCGCATCTGATAAACTTCTCCAAATGCTTTAGATGTCTCTTCAAAAACAGTAACATTATCTTCTGTTAATAAATGTTGGGGTAAGTATGCAATAACTGCATCTTTAGGTCCCGAAACATTACCTGTTGTAGGTTTACCTGCACCAGCAATAATCTTCAATAATGTTGATTTACCTGCACCATTTTTTCCCATTAAAGCAATTTTATCATTTTCATTGATTGAAAATGACACATCACTAAAAAGAGTTGTTCCTCCGAAGGAAACTGAAATATTATTTACGTTAATCACTTTTATTCGCTTATATTTTCCGCAAAGATAAGCGAATCAATCTTATAAATATAGTACCCACCATTTTTATGGATGATTATACCTAACAACTACAAGAAAAAACAAGAATTATGGTCAATAATTTTCAGCATATATCTTTATTGATAATTGAATATCATTTCCTATAAAAGAAATAATAATAGTAATTTTCAATTTTGTGTATCTTTGCCTCATGCGATTTGATATAATTACCGTACTTCCAAGTCTATTAGATAGTCCTTTTGCACATTCTATTTTGCAACGGGCACAAAAAAAAGGTTTAGCAGAAATTGTTGTACACAATCTACGTGATTACGCGACAAATAAGCAGAAAAGTGTTGATGATTATCCCTATGGAGGAGGTTCTGGTATGGTTATGCAGATCGAGCCCTTTGCGGCTTGTATAGAAAAACTACAAGCAGAACGCACGTATGATGAAATTATCTTCATGTCTCCTGATGGCGAAACACTCAATCAAGAAATCGTGAATAATTTATCTACAAAAGGTAACATGATGATTCTTTGTGGCCACTACAAAGGTATTGATCAACGAATTAGAGATATCTATGTTACAAAAGAAATTTCTGTGGGTGATTATGTTTTATCTGGAGGAGAATTACCAGCGGCAATTTTAACAGATGCCATTATAAGATTAATACCTGGAGTTTTATCAGATGAAACTTCCGCTTTATCCGATTCTTTTCAAGACGGATTACTTGATGCGCCCATTTATACGCGTCCTGCAGACTGGAAAGGACATAAAGTTCCGGATGTATTACTTAGTGGACATGAAGCTAAAATATTGCAATGGAGAGACGAACAGCAGCTTATCCGCACCCGAGAAAGAAGACCAGATTTATTAAATGACTAATAAATTTCAGATTTTATTGATTATTTATCATAAAAAGTTTGCTTAATCATTTTTTTTTATAAATTTGTGATACAATGACGACAGTTAGAACATATACAAATTGGTGGTGGCCTGAAGCAATAAGCATCGGGGACTAATTGGTATTGTCAAAATATTTCATAATCAACCAAAACCATTTATGGAAGTTCAAACCCGATGCGACTCAGTATCGGGTTTTTTTATGTTTAAAAAATTAAGAATAAAATGAAATACACGTTTAAAACAAATCTCAAAAAATTGCTCGCTGATACGACAACTCCGGTTAGCATCTATCTCAGATTACGTGACGTCTTTCCAAATAGCATTTTACTAGAAAGTTCGGATTACCACAGCAGAGACAACAATATAAGTTACATCTGTTGCCAGTCCATTGCGCATATCAAACTTGATAATACGCAATTAGAAATTGCATATCCGAACGAAAAAGTCATCCTTAAAAATAAGGAAGAAATTAATTTAAAAGAGGAGGTTGCTACATTCAGAAAAGCATTTGGCGAACCCATTTCAACAGAACGTAACATTATTTCAAATGGTCTTTTTGGTTATTTCACATTTGATGCTATCGAACATTTCGAAGATATCAAGTTAACTACGGCTCCAAGTCCAAAACTGGATATTCCACATTTACAGTATCATGTTTATAAATACGTGATAGCAATAGACCATTTTAGAAATGAACTATTTGTATTTGAACATTTATTAAATGATGAAGAATCCGAATTAGATAAACTACAGTATTTAATACAGAATAAGAACTTTCCCGAATATACATTTCGTAGAACTGGAGAAGAGGCGTCCAATAGATCAGATGAAGAACATCGCGAATTGGTCAAAAAAGTAAAAGAACATATTCAAAGAGGTGATGTTTTTCAAATTGTTCCATCACGCGCATTTTCAACGCCTTTTCTAGGCGATGAGTTCAATGTATATCGTGCTTTACGTTCCATCAACCCCTCCCCCTACTTATTCTACTTTGACTACGGAAATTTCAAACTATTTGGGTCTTCTCCAGAAGCACAATTGACCATTAAAAATGGAGAAGCAACAATTTATCCAATTGCAGGTACTTTTAAACGGAGCGGTAATATGGAGGAGGATATTAAAATAGCCGAAGAACTTAAAAATGACCCTAAAGAATCCGCTGAACATGTCATGCTCGTAGATCTTGCAAGAAACGATTTAAGCAGACATTGTAACCAAGTTGAGGTAAAATCTTATAAGGAAGCACAATACTATTCCCATGTAATCCACTTAGTTTCAAAAGTTTCAGGCAAATTAAAACCAGGAGTCAATCCTTTTGATGTTGTGGGTGATACTTATCCGGCAGGAACACTGAGTGGTGCCCCTAAACATATGGCGCTTACTTTAATAGATCGTTATGAAGGCCAACAAAGATCATTCTATAGCGGTGCAATTGGATATATGGGTTTTAATGGCGATTTTAATCATGCTATTATGATTCGTTCATTTTTAAGTAAACAAAATCTATTGAATTACCAAGCAGGAGGAGGAATTGTATTAGATTCAGATCCAGAGATGGAATTACAAGAAGTAAATAATAAAATAGCAGCTTTGAGAAAAGCATTAGAATTAGCAGAAACGTTATGATTAGACCTTTAGAATATTGTGACAATCTATCACACATTCGTAGTTCAATTGACTGTATCGACTATAGAATCATTGAACTTATTGCACAACGGGCGCAATATGTACAACAAGCCGCTCAATATAAATCTTCATTAGAAGAAGTTAAAGCGGAACAAAGAGTAATTAACATGTTCGAGCAAAGAAATGATTGGGCAACTAATTTTAAAATTGAAGGAAAACTCGTAGAAAGTGTATTCCAATCAATCATCAATCACTTCATTAATAAAGAAACAGAAATTTTCCATGAGCAATCATAAAATATTAGTAATCGACAATTACGATTCGTTCACCTACAATTTGGTTCATCTATTACAAGAATGTGATCAAGAATATACAGTATGGAGAAATGATAAATTCAAATTAGAAGAGGTAGCTGCTTTTGATAAAATTTTATTGTCGCCAGGTCCAGGTATTCCCGAAGAAGCCGGTCTGTTATTAGATGTCATCCGCACATATGCGGATACAAAAAGTATATTAGGCATTTGCCTTGGCCAACAAGCCATTGCCGAAGTTTTTGGAGCTAAACTTTATAATATGCCGAGACCGCTACATGGAGTGGCAACAGATCTAATTATTATAGATCATTCAGAAAAACTATTTGAAGATTACGCTAGTCACAGTAAAATTGCACGTTATCATTCCTGGGCTGTCGAAACTTCATCTCTTCCTGAAACCTTAAAAGTAACCGCAACAGATGAAGATGGTGTTATCATGGCACTGTCCCATAGGACCCTTGACGTAAAAGGATTACAATTTCATCCAGAATCTGTTTTGACAGAGAATGGGAAAAAACTAATTGAAAACTGGTTAAAAAAATAGAAATGACAATTTTAGATAAAATAGTTGAACGAAAACGAGTAGAAGTCTCTGAAGCTCAAGCAAAAGTTTCTATCGAAGAACTTAGTGAATATCCGCTCTTTAGTAGAACTTGTTATTCGCTAAAAGAATCCGTTCTTGATCCACAACGTACGGGGATAATCTCAGAATACAAACGCGCCTCCCCTTCCAAAGGCGTCATCAACAACATTAACACGGTATCAGAAGTTGTCAAAGGATATCAAAATGCAGGCGCTTCTGCAATATCAGTATTAACAGATGCTGATTTTTTTCAAGGAAGTTTAAAGGATCTGGAAGAAGCCCGATCAGTATTAACCATACCTTTACTTCGTAAAGAATTTATAATCGATAAATATCAGATCGCTGAAGCAAAAGCCTATGGTGCTGATATTATTTTACTAATAGCGGCATGTTTGACCAATGAAGAGGTAAGCGAACTCTCCAATTACGCTAAAACTTTGGGTCTGAATGTACTTTTGGAGGTTCATAACGAAGAAGAATTAAAAGGAAACCTATTTGATACAGTTGATGCCATTGGCGTAAACAACCGTAATCTGAAAGACTTCTCCGTATCATTAGCGCACTCTTACGACTTAGTCAATAAAATTCCAGATACTTATATTAAAGTTTCAGAAAGTGGAATTTCAGACCCTCAAACAATCCGTGAATTAAAAAGCATTGGTTATAATTCATTTCTTATTGGCGAAAATTTTATGAAAACAACTGACCCGGGGAAAGCATTATTGGAATTTGTAAAAGAAATATAAAAACTATTTAAATCCAATCTAAATAAGAGTATATTTGCTTCTTAAAATCACAGATTAAGTAGCCGCTTCTTATTTTGGACACAAAAATTTTTATCATAAATAAAGATAGCTTTGAGCAAATATACCTTCAATATTGGGAAGGTATGTTTGCATTTTGTATCAAAAATATCCAAGATGAAGAAGTTGCAAAAGAAATCGTTCAAGAAGTTTTTAAATCATTATGGGAACGGCGTGATGATCTTCGTCTTCTAGAAGTTGAGCGATACTTAATCAGAGCTGTTAAACTCAAAACCTTTGAATATATACGTAATAAAGTTACGCGCCAACATCATTTAGAAAACATAATTAATACAGCGGAAAACCACTATGTAGAGCATCCCTTAATTGCTCAAGAACTATCGGAGAAGATTTCATCATTAGTCAATAAATTACCCGCTCAATGTAAAAATGTTTTTCAAATGAGCAGAGATCAAGGTTTAACAAATAAAGAAATAGCCCATAAATTATATATATCAGAGCGAGCTGTAGAATATCACATTTCCAAAGCTTTAAAAACGCTAAAAACCGAATTAACCGAATATATTAATTAAATAAAAAAGAAATCCTGTATTTTTGCTATTAAGGATATAAGCCGATGAAAGTTGATCAAAAGTTGATAGAGAAATATCATTTAAACCAATGCACCCCAGAAGAAAGAATTCTTGTGGAGGAATGGCTTGTAGATGATAATTTGGACTTTTCTCCACTATCACTTCCTCAAATTGACAAGTCCCATATCCAATCACAGATCTGGGAAAACATTGCAGCTAATATAATTGAACCAGCCCCAATTAAAGTTGATAATAATAGAAAAAGACTAATACGTTACATAAGTATCGCTGCTTCAATCGTAATTTTATTCGGCCTCTTTATCTGTAAAAACAATATAGACAAAGAAGTTAGTTATGCCATTTTTGATAATAGCACAAGTGCAAATTCAAAGTATTTTGAAAAAAATAGTTATGAACTAATTTTAGGAAAGCATGCTATAGCAAAAATTAATGTAGAAACTGGAGAGTTTTTTTCAATGGGTACAATGGTTATTATTCCAAAGAAAGATTTCGAGTTTAGTTTTACTGGAACTAGAGAAAAAAAGGAATTAAAAAATGGAGAAACTTATTTCATTCTAAACTCCAAAAATACAGGCAAGCAAATTATTCTCTCCCAATCGGAACTCACTTTTTTAGCACCTACAATACAGAATCAGCTTAAATTACAGTTTAACATTATATAACAAGCCTCTATTAATAACTTCAATTTCCATGCAATTAAAACCTATTTCTAAAACTATTCTACTTTTATTAATGGTTTTCTTTATTGGTTGTTCGAGTAGAGACCAAAGCAACAGTAGTTCCAAAAACTACAGCTTGTATATTATGAATAAGAATTTGGGAAATACCATCGTAACAACCAATTCTATAGATTCGGGGACAATAAATATTCTTAAAGATGGTATCGACTTACCAACACAATATTTTGATCGAAGCATCATCGTACATAATGGCTTTTTCTATCATATAAAAAGTGGAAAATTCATAAAATTCGAAATGCAGGAAAGTGCATTAACAGAAATAGCTGCGATTCCGATGTCCAATCAACATATAGAAAATATGAATTGGCAAGGAAAAGATACGTTATTACTTTTTACGCTTGACAATAAAACATATAGTAAACTGCACTACTATAAAATAGATGTAAAGAAATTCGAGATCATACAAAAAGAAGAAATACATTTACCAGTTGCTCCAATTAAATTTCCGATAGTTTCAATAGGATTCAGCACTTTACATCAGAATAATCTCATACTGGGATATACATACAACAAAGTAATCAACGAAACAGATTTTACGACTATTGACACCATGTATTTTGCAACATTAGACCCACAAACGCTAAAGATAAAAAGCATACAAAAAGATAACCGATCCACCTACCCAGGAGGAGTCAATACAGTACAGTCTTATAGTTTTCATGATGAGAGAGGAAATTTCTATTTTATGAGTTGCCCAGGAATTGCTCTAGGAAACAATCTCAGTAAACCTACCGCAATATTTAAAATACCAAATAATACAACAACAGTAGATTCAAGCTATTTCTTTAATCTTACCGCTACAAATCAAAATCATGCCTATGGCATGTGGTACTTAGGGAATAATGAAGCAATCATTCGTAGTGAAAGAAAAGACCTTTATAACGATTTCAGCGATCATCATTCAACTTATCAATTTGAATATTATGTTGTAGATTTATTAAAACAAACAGCAACAAAGCTAACCCTACCCTACGATAAAGGAACTCGCAAAGAATCTGTTCTTGTGGAGAATGGTAAGGCATATATTACCATTGACGATAAAGATGATAATCATCAAGTTTGGATATACAATATCCAAACTAAAAAGATAAGTACCGGACTAAAATTAGACAAAGAGACAGATTTCATTGTCCGTATAGACAAACTAAATTAGTTTTTATAGCTGAAAATAATTCGCTCCGAATATCTTACCACTTGTCATTTGAATATTGTTAAATAAATCAATTTAAAATCAACTTGATTTTTGTTTTGAAACCTCTTCGACCAAGAAATATTGTCTCCATACAACAGTATTAAACCTTTCTCTTCTTCTTGCTAACTCCATAATTCGCTATCTATCTTTTTATGGCCTAATCAATGATGATATTTCAATTTGACATTATCATCATAAATCTATTCCAAAAATGAGTAGCCTAAAAACTAAATAAATTTAGATGTATAAATTTTATTAGCCTAAAAATTAAGTAAATAGCACATTTTATAATCTTTTTCTCACTCTGACCTTCGGTATATTTAGAGTTACGCAACATCTCTATGTATAATTAATCTAAATAAAGGGATGTCGAATTTAAAAATAATATGGTTAAGTCTATATTTAATCATATCGTTTACTGCTTACGCACAACAGAGAGGAGAAATAAAAGGAAGAATAAGTACCACCTCAAATACACCTATTGAGGGTGCAACTATTACAATTCTTGAAACAAATCAAGTGACCCAAGCTGATAAAAGCGGTTTATTTTCAATAAAAAATATCGCTTTTGCCAACTATACTATACGAGTATCTGCTGTTGGATTCAAAGCCAAGGACAGAACTTTTCTTATTAGCCAGAAAAACACTGAAGTGCTATCTATAAAATTGGCTTCACAACAGACAACAATGGATGAAGTCGAGATCGTTGCAAGATCCGAAGCAAAAGAAATACAAAAGCAACCATTTAATGTTACAGCAATCGATGCGAAGAAATTGTACAATACAACAATGGATATTGGTCAGGCATTAAATCGTGTTTCGGGCGTTAGACTGCGAGAGTCGGGTGGTGTAGGGTCAAACATGAATTTTAGCTTAAATGGTTTTTCGGGCAATCAGGTTAAATTATTCGTTGATGGAATTCCTATGGATAATTTCGGATCGTCCTTTCAGTTAAACAACATACCAATCAATTTTGCAGAACGAGTTGAAGTCTACAAAGGTGTCGTTCCAGTATGGTTAGGAGGCGATGCATTAGGTGGAGCAGTCAACATTGTAACCAAAAACCAGCCGGGAAAATATTTAGATGCTTCATATTCATATGGCTCATTTAACACCCACAAAACTTCAGTTAATGCCGGATACATTGCTAACAACGGTTTTACAATGATGCTTTCTGCTTTTCAAAATTATTCGGACAACAATTACTTGGTAAATGTAAGATCATACAATTTTGAAACCGGAAAATTTTACCCCGCCGAAAGAAGGAAACGTTTCCACGATGCATACAGAAATGAAACATTAGTATATAATATGGGCGTTTCTAATAAAAAATACGCAGATCAGCTCCTTTTTGGTATTACCCTTGGTCAGAATAAGAAAGAAATCCAGACAGGTAATACTATGGAAGATGTATTTGGAGGTCGAGAAAGCCAAGGAAACATTGTACAGCCCACTTTTAAATACATCAAGAGAAATTTATTGACAGCAGGTTTAGATGTAACGATAAACGCTCGATACAATTTCGGTACGGAAAGAAGTTTGGATACCGTCCCAAGAAGATTCACTTGGACAGGAGAAAGTATACCTAAAAATCCAAAAGATCCAAATGCTCCAGGAGGTGAAAACGACTTAACAGATTACCGCTACAAAAACAACAATGGCAATCTTACGGCCAACATCTCTTATGCAATTAACAAGAATAATAGCATTATGATCAATCATTTGTTGACAACATTTGACAGAAAAGGAAAAGATCATTACTATCCAGATTTAGAAGTTAATAAGCTCCCACGCAAAACAATAAAAAACATTACAGGAATCGGATATAGAACCTCCATACGTGATCGTTGGGATGCTAATATTTTTCTAAAAAACTACAATCAAAATGGAAAATACTTCAATGAACTTGAGAAGGAAATTTATGAGAATGTGGAAATATCAATCAATAAAATCGGATATGGCTTAGCAACTTCCTATTTCCTGAATCCAGACATTCAACTAAAAGCTTCCTATGAGAAAGCATACCGACTTCCCGATAATACCGAATTATTTGGTGATGCCATCAATATTAGTGGTAATCCTGGTCTAAGACCCGAGAGTAGTGATAATATCAACTTAGGTTTATCATATGCTTTAAAATTACAAAAAAACCAACAAATTATCATAGATGCCAATTACATTTTCCGCAATGCTAAAGATTTTATACGCCAGTATGTAGGACCATTAAGCAGCAATAATAAGAGAGAACTTAAAAGTGCTAATCTAAGAAGTGTACGAAACAATAGTGTTGATATCAACTTAAAATATTATTTCAAGAACCTGTTTTCAGTTGGAGGAAATATGACCTACCAAAACCTGATCAACACGACTAAAGTTGAACCTTCGCAAATTATACAAAGTAGTATCTACAAAGATAGAATGCCAAATATGCCCTATTTATATGGTAATGCTGACGCGGCTTACTATTTTCACAACGTCGGTAAACAGAATAATACTTTAACGGTAGGATATAATCTTCAATATATACATGAGTTCTTTTTAGATTGGCCAAGTTTAGCGACCCCATCTCAAAGATATAGAATCCCAACTCAAGTGTCACATGATGTCAACATCATCTATTCTTTAGCATCTGGAAAATATAATATCGCTTTAGAATGTAATAATCTAACCGATGCAACACGTTTCGACAATTTCGAAATGCAAAAACCAAGTAGATCTTTCAATATTAAGTTCAGATACTTTATACGTACAAAATAACAATCACAATTCAATAAATAAATACAATGAAAAAGTTAAACACTTTAAAAATGCTGACCCTAGCATGTGGCGTTTTAGCCATCACTGCATGTTCAAAAGACAATCCTTCTGATGGAGGAAGTGATACCGGAAATTCCGGAAAAAGAGAAAAATTTGTTTTTATCGTAAATGGACAAGGTAGTGGAGAAGCTGGAACTTCAGGTAATTATATCCTGTCAACAGATAATGTAAGCGATGGAACACTCAGTATTGTAGGTAACGGTATGCCAGCGACAGAACAATCCTTTATCAATCAGAACAACTATATCTTTGGACTAACATATGGTGGTCAAGGACCGATAACCCCGTACAACATTGACAGTAAAGGTGAGTTCCAGAGACTTAAAGATGAACAAGTAAATGCTGAGACATCAGGTATTTATGGACATTTTGGAGACAAAAATATTATATTAGGTACCACAAATAGAAGTATTGTTAATCCAGTGGCAACCCTAAGAAATTACGATGCTCAAAATTTCTCTATAGCAAATAAAAACACCGTTGATCTATCCAAAGTTTTAGGCGGAAAAAGAATGGCCATCTGGACCGGCGTGTTTCAAGTCGGAAATAAAATATATGTACCTTTTCAATCTGGAGACGGATCAAACAACTGGGGCGGTAATTTCACAACCACCGACACTACTTACATCGGTATCTTCTCTTATCCTGAGCTAAAATTCGAAAAAACAATTAGAGATGGACGTGGTTCACATATTGGAAATTGGTGGGCACAACAAGGTCTTGCTGTAGACAACAAAGGTGATGCATACGTTTGGTTTTCAGCAAATGAAGCATCTTTAGCTTCTAAAAACAAATCAGGATTTCTTCGAATTAAGAAAGGAACGGATGAATTTGATAAAGACTATTATTTTGATATTGAATCATTAGGAAATGGCAAAATTGCAAGAGGAAGTTATCTTAAAGATGATAAATTCTTAATGACAGTTTATAATAAAGGCGAACAAGCTGAAGGTGTAGGAGGTGGATTAGTAAAATTATACATCGTCGATATTCAGACAAAAAAGATGACTGAAATCAAAGAAATTCCTGCCCATGAACAACAAGGATATAAGGACGTCGTATTTGTTGAAAAAGATGGCAGTAAAGCTTACTATGCATGTCAGAGTTTAGAAGACAAACAATATTATACCTATACAATTGACATCAATAATGCAACAGCCAAAAGAGGTTTAAAATTTGTCGGTGTATCTGGTGTTTCGTCCATGAGTAAAATCAATTACTAAAAATAAAAATCCATTTATTCTGTCAAAGAAATACTTTGACAGAATAAATTTTATCACTTTATAAATAGCGCTTTAAATTATTATGCTCAGCAAAATTAATGCATGGCTACATCTTTGGTTAGGACTAGCGGCAGGCATACCTGTTGTTATCCTAAGTATAACCGGCTGTGTACTTGTCTTCGAACATGACATCAAAGAATTCACTACAAATTATATTCGCGTAGAAGCACAAAGATCAGAAGATCAGCTTCCTCCATCTGCAATCTACAAAGCTGTAAAGACAGCCATTCCAGACAAAGAAATAGCTAGTTCCTGGTATTATGGTTTAGATAAATCAGTTAAAGTAAGTTTAGACCACTCCGATAGTTTAGTCTATGTCAATCCTTATACAGCTGAGATCCTAGCTGTTGTTAATCATGAAGATTTCTTTCATTTCATGGATGAGGGGCACCGTCATCTATGGATGCCGAACAAGATCGGCCGTCAAGTAGTCGGCTGGAGTACTTTTATATTCTTTTCACTACTAATCACTGGTCTTATTTTATGGTGGCCAAAAAAATGGAACAAAAGATCTCGTGAGCAGAGTTTTACCATCAAATGGAAAGCGCGGTTCAAACGAGTAAATTATGACCTGCACAATGTATTAGGATTTTACGGACTAACCATAGCCTTAGTTATGTGCCTTACAGGGTTAATCATGAGCTTCCCGTGGATGCGCAAATCAGTAGTTTGGCTCAGCGGAGGATACCCGAATAAACCTAAAGTAGAACAAGTTGAAAAAGAAATACCTGATGATCAGCCCTTGAATGATGCATTGGTTGTTGCTGATCAAATCTGGTATAAAGTGCGCCATGAATATGCTCGCCATAACAAAGAAGCCGTTATCGTCCACTACCCTGAAGCCGAGGATAAATCCGTATATGCATGTACAGATATGGAAAACGGTATATGGCGTGACTTAAATTTTGATCGTAATACGCTAGAATTAACAGGCAGAAAACAAGGTCCCATTGATGATGCCAATACCACAGAATGGCTAATGCGCGCAAATTATGCCTTACATACAGGATTCATTGGGGGAATGACTACTAAAATAATATATTTTTTAGCATCACTTATTTGCGCAACATTACCGATTACTGGTTTCTATATCTGGTGGGGGAAAAAGAAAAAAACAGTAAAAAAATCAAAATCTATTCATCCAATAACATCTTAATCTTGCAGACATGTTTCATCATAGCAGCTACTTACTTAGTTTATTTCTAGTTTTTACTTTATTTGTTGCCAGTGCTCAAAATTCTGCTAAAATCATGGGCCGTGTCCTAGATGAACAGAACGAACCTGTACCCCATGCACAAGTAACTTTACATCGCGTTCATGATGGAACTGTCGCAAAAATTATTACTGCCGATAGCATAGGGAATTTTATTTTCCCTAATGCACCATATGGAAATTACTATGTGCATATAAAAAATATGACACACGAAGATTTTAAAACATCTCAATTCATATTAAGCGAGCACGTGAATGCATATGATTTTGGGAAAATTGTATTGCTTCAAAACAATGCTTATCTGAGTGAGGTTGTCATCAATAAACGCAAGCAATTTATAGAACAACATCAAGATAAAACCATTTTCAACATAGAAAACTCTGCATTAGCAGATGGTAACAGTGGATTAGAACTTTTGACCAAAATTCCAGGTATAAGTCTAGATGATAATGGAACCTTCAGTTTAAAAGGAAAATCTGGTGCTTCTATCATGATTAACGGAAAACTTACCTACCTCTCCGCAGATCAGCTAGCCAATTTGTTAAGAAGCACATCCTCAAACGATATAACAAAAATTGAAGTTATGACTAATCCTAATGTCAAGCAAGATGCGGCAGGAACATCAGGGATAATCAATATCGTATTAAAAAAAGGATTGAAGCAAGGGTTGAACGGAGCTGTTTCCGGAAATATGGGAGCAGGTCGCGGATTACACCTAGGCGGTAGTTTAGACCTAAATTACAGAACGGAAAAAGTAAATATCTTCGGAAATTACAATCAATACTTTCAAAATTTAGAGTATTACAATTCATTAACACGCTACTTTTATAAAGATACGCAAGCAGAACCAGAAACCTACTCCCAACAGGAAAACAAAATTCAACCGAAACTGCGTTCAAATAATTTCAGAGTTGGTATGGATTTTTATTTAAGTTCAAAACAGACTTTGGGATTTCTAGTAAATGGAGGCTTTGGTAAATATCCAAAATATGAACCAACCACCAATCATTTTAGAAACTATGCGACAAAAGATCTCATCTGGTCGGCTTCAACCATAACCGAAGGAAAAGAAAGATGGGAAGACATGTTATATAACATCAATTATAACCTGAAGTTCAACGAAAATGGACATGAACTAAAAGTGGATTTTGATATGATTGACCATTATTCCAAAATGGATCAAACACTAAATACTAAATACAGTAATGAAAATCAAAATAATATACGCCCCTTATCATCACGCACTGGCGATATTCCCTCAGACAGTAAGGTTTATGTTGCAAAAATTGATTATACCCTCCCTTTTAATGAAACTTTTAAGCTAGAAACTGGTTGGAAAGCAAGTCATATCCGGACAGAAAACGATTTGCGGTATGATACATTGCTAAATGAGAGTTATGTTCCAGATCTATCGACAAGTAATCACTTCATTTATAAAGAAACGATACAAGCAGGTTATGTCAATCTATCAAAAACTTGGAGCAAATTTTCAACACAAGTAGGATTACGAGCAGAGCACACATCTACCGATGGTAATCAAATAACTTTAAATGAACATTTCTCTAAAGATTATTTAAAGTTTTTCCCATCAGCATTTTTATCTTATAGCATCAATAACAATCATAAAGTACAACTAAGCTATAGCTATCGCATCGAGCGTCCATCCTTCTGGAGTCTAAACCCATTCCGCGTCTATACAGACCCCTTCTCCTATTCAGAAGGGAATTCAAAACTAGATCCTGCTTACGAGCACTCTTATGAAGCTAACTATACACTAGCTAACAAATATATATTTACGTTAAATTATGCAGACAGATCTAATGTCGTAAATGATATCATAGGATTAGATCCTACAAACAAACAAATCACTTTTGAAAGACCCGAAAATATCGGTTCATTCAAAAATTTTGGCGTATCATTCATGGCTCCTACACAATTATTTTCCTGGTGGACAGCTACACATTTTGCAAACTATTACAGAAACGAATATGAGATTCCACAAGAAAATGAACTAATCAAAAGATCAGGCAATACGTTATCATTAAATACACAAAATACTTTCAAACTACCCAAAGATTGGTCTGTAGAGATTGGAGGAAATTATAATTCTGGTCTGACCATTGGTTTAACGAATATCAAAAGTTACGGACTTATTTACAGTGGAATACAAAAGAGCATTTTAAGTAAAAAAGCAACGATTAAGCTGGTCGTTAACGACATATTTCATACCAATAACCGTCGATATGAAACAGTATCCAATCCAGTGAGATTAATAGGAAAATCAAATCCCGATAGCAGAACAGCAATTTTATCATTCAATTACCGATTTGGAGGTTCAGATAACAGAGCAAAAGAACGCTCAACAGGTTCGGAAGATATCAAAAATAGATTATAAAAATCAACACGATGCAAAGGTGATATTCCACACCAGTATAAATAGAAAACAGCTATCAAAAGAAATTGATAGCTGTTTTCTATTTATACTTATTCGAGCGTTGTAAATACGAACAACTTTGAAAACTTCAGAACATATATCCTTACTAATTAATCTCTTTACGAAGAAGCACATTTTAGCAAGAAACCTGCCCTGCATATTAATAAACAATAAAACATTAATTTCCTAAATCATCATATGACATTCATATCAAAAACACCATAAATAGAACTATCTCAAAATTGTTATCTTTGTAAAAAAATCAAATATGTCTGTTAAGATTGGCGAAAATATAGATTTAGGAGACTTTCCATTATTGCTAGCTCCAATGGAGGATGTAAGTGATCCGCCATTCCGTTTTGTTTGTAAGCAAAATGGGGTAGATATGATGTATACGGAATTTATCTCTTCAGAAGGATTAATTCGAGACGCAGCAAAATCACGTAAAAAGTTAGATATCTTCGAGTATGAAAGACCAATAGGTATACAAATCTTCGGTTCCGAAATCGAACACATGAGACAGTCATCCGAAATCTGCACATTAGCAAATCCAGATCTAATCGATATTAATTACGGTTGTCCAGTTAAAAACGTTGCTTGCCGTGGAGCAGGTGCTAGTTTATTGCAAGATATCGATCGTATGGTCGCAATGACAAAAGCAGTCGTGGAAGGAACACATCTACCAGTTACTGTGAAGACCCGCCTTGGCTGGGACGATGATACCAAAAATGTTTATGAAGTGGCAGAACGTTTACAGGATATCGGTATTAAAGCTTTATCAATACATGGACGTACACGCGCACAAATGTATAAAGGGCAAGCAGATTGGTCTATGATTCGTGATATTAAGCGTAATCCACGCATTAAAATTCCAATTTTTGGAAACGGCGATGTAGATTCTTTAGAAAAAGCAATTGCATGGCGCCAGGAATATGAAGTTGATGGTATTATGATTGGTCGCGCCTCAATTGGATATCCTTGGATATTTAGAGAAATAAAACACTTTTTCAACACAGGAGAACGTTTAGCCGGTCCAACAATTGCTGAACGTGTAGATGTGTGCAGAACACATTTGATTAAATCAATTGAATGGAAAGGACCTAAAACAGGTATTTTCGAAATGCGTCGTCATTATTCAAACTACTTTAAAGGTATACCAGACTTTAAAGAATACAGAATGCGATTAGTCAGTCTTCAGACATTCGAAGAGATCCAAGAAGTGTTAGACGAAATACAACATAACTTTGCAGAAGAAGCTATTTATTAAAAATAGCTTCTTCTAACTTTTAGACTTCAACATCTTCATTACCGTTTTCCTCTCGACAAAAACGGTTCCCAATAAGTAAGCAATCAACATCATATTGCCAATCCAAAAATTCCGGTCAAATACTATGTAATGGATATAAACGATCATAGTACCAACCAACATATAAGCCCCAATTTTAAAGATCTTATAAGGAATTGGATAATTCTTTTGTCCCCAAAAATAGGATAAAAATACCATTACACCATAAGTTATGGTCGTCACATAAATTGCACCGACATAGCTGTAGCGCGGAATCAGGATATAACACAATATAATTGTAATTAAAGCCCCAATACCTGAAATATAGAGACCGTATCGTGTTTGATCAGAAAGTTTATACCACACAGAAAGGTTCATATATATCCCAAGCATCACATAGTTGAATAAAATAACAGGAATAATAAATAGACCCGACCAATATTCTGCACTCTCTGAAGCAGATCCTCCTTGAATAAAATACTTAAGCCATTCAATATTGACAGACAATCCGATCATGACAACCATCATAGCAATCACAAAATATTCCATGATCATTGCATAAACCTTTTTCGAATTATCATTTTTGGCATAGGAGAAGAAAAAAGGTTCGGCTCCTAAACGAAATGCCTGCACGAAAATGCTTAAGAAAACAGCAATCTTTGCAATAGCACCATATATACCAACATCTCGGTCAGCAATACTTTTCGGTAATAATTCAGGCATTAAAATCTTATCTAGGTTTTCGTTTATGATAAATGAAATATTAGCGATCAAAATAGGAAAGCTATATCGAAACATATCACCTAATAACACCCGATCAATTTTAAAATTAAATGTTCTAATCTCGGGCAACAGCATCAACAATGTCACTGCACTCGCTACAAAATTAGAAATAAACACATAACCCAACCATGAGTTTATATACCAGCTAGAAAAATATGGTTCAGTATCCGGAAAATGTTGAAGTAAATAAGGTATGAAGACAATGAATGTCAAGTTTAAAATAACAAATGTGATGATATTGACTAACTTCAATACGCCGTAGCGCAATGGCCGACCATTAGCACGAACTTTGGCAAAAGGAACAACAGCAAGTGCATCAACGACTAAAGTAAGTCCAACAAAGTAAATATAGCTTTTATATTGACCTACAGAGTCAATATTTTCTTTTGCAAACCAATGCGCAATGTCATTAGAAAAAATAAGAATAGTTAATAGAAAAATTAAAGAAGTAAAAATGGTGACAACAAAGCTATTATTGAATACTTTAGATTTATCCTTCTCCTCAACTTTCTGTAAATATCTAAAATAGGTTGTTTCCATCCCAAAAGCTAGGAATGCATTGATCATAGCTGCCCAAGAATACATATTCGTAAATATTCCATAGGTGGAAGCTTCAAATTTACGAACGAAAATTGGCGTTAAAACAAAATTCAGTAATCTAGAGATGATAGTACTGAGACCGTAGATCAAGGTTTGACCAGCAAATTTCTTAAAAACAGACAAGATATTAAGATTTATTTAGACGATTTTTTTAGCACTTCAAAATTCTTAAAATCTTCCCAGACGCCCTCTTCACAAATCACTTCTTCCACTACTGCGCGCTCAGGTCCCTCTTCACAGAATTCTTTTAAACAATCTAGAGCAAAATCATCACCCTCTGCCTCAATATAAACAGAACCATCCGCTAAATTTCTAACAAACCCTTTAATACCCAATTGGTCGGCAACTGCTTTGGTAGATAACCTAAAATAAACCCCCTGTACTTTTCCTTTGATAGAAATATTAACATGTTTCATATCAACAAAAGTACAGAAGATTTTGAGTATTTTACTATGCTAATCTTTGCACCGTAACTTTATCAGATAATCTAAAATGTTCCATATTTTTTAATAGAACAAGACCTGGTTTTTTACCAACTTCAATTGAACCAAATTTATCATCGATATTTAAAGCCTGTGCCCCATTAATAGTAGCCCACTGGATAGATTGCTGAAAATCTAAATTATCAAAATGTTTATGTAACACTTTTAATTCATCTAAAATTGAAAGCTTATCATTGGATGCTAAACTATCTGTACCGATTACAATTTTTTGATTATCGTTTACAAAGTTCATTACTTTTGGCAATTGACCTTCAATATAAAGATTCGCCTTCGGACATAAACACCATACGATATCACGGCCCATTCGGTCCACAAAATCAAGGTCTTTCAATGACGTATACGTATTGTGAACCAAGATCAACTTATTAGGATGAGGTAAATATGGTAAATATGACTGAATTGAATTTCTAGCCTGAGCTTTAAACAAATCAGGATTTTTCCCTATTACTTTAAAGAAATCGATAAATCCTCCCGTTTTATAACGAAACAATCTATTTTCTTCATCACTCTCTTGATTATGAATACTGATAATATTAACATCAGAAACTGCTTTTTTAAATTTCTTCAGAAGTATTTTCGAACAAGAATAAGGAGCATGTGGTGTAATTGAAGAATGTGCTGGATCAAATTCATGAATCAAATCCTTAGCCTCCTGCAATCGACCATCAGCTTCATCCGGCTCTACTCCGAAGACTTCGACAAAAGTGTGGTAAAGAATCTTACTAGACTCCTTAATGTTAGATGTGTTATCAGAATTCACGTGATCTCCAACTGCCACAATACCATTATTGTACATTTCTTCATCAGCAGCAGCCATCGCTTTATCAATCACTTTTAAAGAAGTGCCACGACTTGTCATAACCGAAGAAAGAAAAGCTGGTAATCCAGTTTTTTGCGGAATCGTACCCTTCATATGGGACAATTCTAAGTGACAATGCGCATTAATAAATCCAGGAACAATAACTCCTTCAAATTTTTCAATATGCTGGCCGCTCAATTCTACGTCTTTACTTTCATAAATCCCAAGGATTTCACCATCATCATTAACTTTTACCACTCCATCTTTAATAGGTAAAGATGTAATTGGTAAGATATAGGTAGCGCTAAAATATTTCATTATTATAAAAACTTTAATAGTTACTTAGCATTCAGGTCAACGCAAAGGAACTGTGGTTATTAACGTTAAAATTCGTGCCAAAATTTAGTAAAAAAAATATTACCATTAAAAAAAACAAATTTACACAATTAGTTTAATTATTTAATCGTGATAAAAATCAAAGACTTTTAGATAAATTAACTTATAAGAATGTAACATAAATTTAAACCTTAATAAAAACTCCCTTGTTGCTAAAAATAATTAACATGAGCTAAAAGTTTGAATTTTAGCATATTTTTTGAAGGTAGGGAATAAGTTTAAATTCAGCCAATATATTATCTAAAAACCACAATTTTATTCATTTTTGTAGCGATTCAATGACGTTATGTCAGTGAAGCATCAATAAATCATGGAATTATAAATGGACATCCTTTTAGTTATTAAAAAAAGAAACCGGATCAATACAGCTACTTTAAAATCCGAAAGAAGCTAAAGATAAAGCAACACAACATTCATCATAATACAATCCTATAAACGAAAATCTATTCCACTTATTTTTACGAGCAAAACAAATTGATATTCCAAAACTCAATTCCTCAACATCCATTTTTACATTATATTTTTAGTACAGATTTTATTTAATACCTTCGCATTATCAATAAGGGGTGCCTTGTTCTACGAACACGAATAAAGGCTGAGATTATACCCAACAATACATTTATGTGTTGTGCACCTGATCCAGATAATGCTGGCGGAGGGAAAAGGTTAGTTAAATAAGTGAAAAACTGTTGTAACCCCTAGCAATAGTTTGTTTAACTCAAAATTCAATTAAAAAACATGATTAAAAATTTAATCAGCACAGTGCTATTTCTAGGAATAACATTATCCGTATCAGCTCAAAACGCTTTATCCATCAAAGTCTTAGACAATGAAACAAAAAAATCGTTACAGGGCGCAAGTATCGTTCTGACAAAAAATCAGAGTAAGAATTTAACAACTGATCGAAATGGTACTTCAAAGTTTTCAGGATTACCTGATGGACAATACGCCATAACAATCTCTTACATAGGCTATAGTACAGAAAAGAAGCAGATTGATCTGGTACAAAATACTGATCTTGAAATCTTTCTAAAACCACGTGCTATAAAAACAGAAGAAGTCCTGGTCATGGCAACACGTGCCAAAAACAACTCTTCTACAACCTATAAAAATATTAGCAAACAAGATATCGCTAAAAACAATTTCGGACAAGATATTCCATACCTACTAGATCAAACACCATCTGTCGTCATAGGATCGGACGCAGGAGCAGGTATAGGATATACAAATATGAAAATAAGAGGATCTGATAATGCCCGCATAAATGTAACATTGAATGGAATTCCGTTGAATGACGCGGAAAGTATGGGCTCATTCTTCGTCAATCTTCCCGATTTTGCATCCTCTACCGAGAGTATCCAGATTCAAAGAGGAATTGGAACTTCTACAAACGGGGCGGGATCATTCGGGGCATCACTAAACATACAATCCAATACACTCGAAAAAGAGCCGTACGTAGAATTCAACAACTCTTTCGGCTCCTATAATTCTTGGAAAAATACTTTGAAAGTAGGTTCAGGACTACTAAATAATAAATTTGCCTTTAATGTTCGCCTCTCACGTATCTTGAGCGATGGTTATATCGACCGAGCATCTTCCGATTTAAAGTCTTTTTATGTAGATGGAGGTTATTATAGTGACAAACATATTTTAAAGGCCATTGTATTCTCTGGCAAGGAAAAAACATATCAATCTTGGTACGGAACACCAGAGCCAAGATTAAACAATGATGTAGAGGGGATGAAAGATTATGCCGTCAATGATGGCTATACACAGCTAGAAACAGAAAATCTATTAAATTCTGGTCGCACTTACAACAAATACCTATATAAAAACCAAACAGACAACTACACGCAAACACATCACCAGTTACATTACACCAATTTTATCAATGAAAAACTAATTTTTAATGCGGCATTACATTACACCAGAGGTGCAGGCTATTACGAAGAATTCCGACCTGAAGACGACTTTTCAAAATACAATTTACCACCAGTCATTTCAGGAACCGATACCATCAAACAAACCGATTTGGTAAGGAGAAGATGGTTAGATAATTACTTCTATGGGACTACCTTTTCCTTCAACTATAATCCTTCACAGACAATAAAATTGACATGGGGTGGAGCTACAAATCAATATAAGGGAGATCATTACGGTGAAATAATCTGGGCAAAATATGCTTCCGCTAGCAACTTAGGGGATAAATACTATCTCAATGATGCTAAAAAAGATGACATCAGCACATTTCTGAAAGCAGACTTTACATTCGAAAAATGGTTATTATTTGCGGATATACAGTATCGTAATATTAATTACCAAGTAAAAGGTGATGACGATAAAATCAAAGGAATGGATTTTAAAAGAAAATTCAATTTTGTAAATCCAAAATTAGGAATTACTTACCTCATCAATGAAAATTCAAATTTATACGCCTCATATGCCTATGCTAGTAAAGAACCTGTCAGAAATGACTTTGTTGATCTAAAAGGAAACAATCCCAAACCAGAGAAAATGCAAGATATCGAAGCTGGCTACCGCTTCAATAATGAAACATTTAACATCGGTACGAACTTTTATGGTATGTTCTATAAAGATCAACTTATTCCGACCGGAGCACTTAATAATGTAGGTTCTCCATTGAGAATGAATATCCCAAATAGCTATAGAATAGGCTTAGAAGTAGATGCCGCATGGAAAATTTCAGCGTACTTTGGTTGGAAAGCAACAGCGGGACTAAGTCAGAACAAAATCAAAAATTACACGGATGAAACGAGTGGAGAATTCATTAAAAAAACAGATATTGCACTTTCTCCGGCAACTATTTTATCAAGCGAGTTCACTTATCGCCCTCTTCGTTCAGTAGAAATTGCACTATTATCAAAATATATTTCAAGACAATATCTGGACAATAGTTCAGCCAAAGTAAGAAGTATAGACCCTTCATTTGTAAACAATATTAGAGCTATTTATAATTTCTCCATATTAGGTTTGAAAAATATAGACCTTGGACTTACTGTCAACAATATCCTAAATGAAAAATATCAAACCAACGGATATACTTGGGGTTATATGGACGGTACATCTCGAAAATATTTTAATTTTTACTATCCACAGGCTACAACAAATTTTATGTTAAGCCTAAACGTAAAATTCTAATAAAACAACTTGCGCCTTCAACATTATTTTAAGGCGCAAGTTGTTTTACAGCATTTTCAAGATCCATGACGTCAACAATACTTAATCAGATCAAACTCAATAGTTGGCATTTTTTTCTTAATATTGTCCTATGCGTGCAGTAATACAACGAGTTTCCAGGGCGAGCTGTTCGGTCGATAGCAAAATAACAGGTCAGATTAAAGACGGCTTACTAATCCTTATTGGGATCGAAGAGGAAGATACAATTGAAGATATGAAATGGATGGCACAAAAATTCGTCAATCTTCGAATATTTAATGATGAAAACGGTTTAATGAATAGATCGGTGCTAGACATACGTGGTGAAATATTACTTATATCCCAATTCACATTATTCGCACAAACAAAAAAAGGAAATCGCCCCTCTTTTATCCGTGCAGCCAAACCAGATAAAGCACAGCCAATGTACATACAAATGGCCCACTATCTTAGCACTTTAATAAACAGCGAAGTGCAAATGGGAATATTTGGTGCAGATATGAAAATTGATTTATTAAATGATGGGCCCGTTACCATCATAATGAATACACAGGATAAAGATAATTTCTAATACTATGACAATAAAAGAAGCACAGGAGACCATTGATAAATGGATCAATACAACAGGTATTCGCTATTTTAATGAATTAACAAACACAGCAATGCTAATGGAAGAAGTTGGAGAAGTTGCTAGAATTATGGCAAGACAGTATGGCGAACAATCATTTAAAAAATCTGATAAAGAAGTAAATTTAGCGGATGAAATGGCCGATGTTCTCTTTGTATTAATGTGCCTGGCCAATCAAACCGGTATTGATTTAACAGATGCGCTAGAAAAAAATTTAGAGAAAAAATCAATCCGTGACGCCGATCGACATAAAAACAATGAAAAATTAAAGTAATACAACATTACTATAATTTAGTTCGTTATATAAGTATCAAATTAATTTTAATACAGTTTGCATGCAAACTGTTGAAGGGCTGTATCAAGAAACTTGATACAGCCTTTTAATTTCTTTATCTTTAATGCAGATCATTAATTCCCTCTGGAAATGAATTTAACACATTACGTCCATACATTAAAACACTATGTGCTTTTAGCAATCTTACTTACAGGATTAACACACGCTTCAGCACAAGATAGAAATAAAGAATTTACCTTTCAATATGACCCTCAGGAAATCGTTAATGGTAGCCAATACCAAAAGATCCAGATCCTGGATTCAAGAAAAGACACGACTCATTACGGAATCATACAAAAAGGTTTCTTAGGAAAATCCGCTACTGTAGTTGCAAATCCAGCTCTTGAAGATCAATTGCAGAAATATCTAGAAACAATCAGTAATGGAAATACGCAGAGAGATACATTGCTTTTGCAAATTCGAAGATTATCATTTTCTGAAATTGGTGGTGGAATCAAAGAAAAGGGCTTTTTTGATTTCAGAGCAAATCTATATCAAAAAAAAGGGAACAATTATTTCCCATTAAATCATATCGACAGTAGCTTTCAAGTTTCAGGAATCGATGTCTCCAACAAATTATTAAAAAAAGGAAGCCTCATTATAGATTCATTCATTCGTAAAAATTTAAAAGTAAAAGACATATCGTCCGAATCATTAACCTTACATGATATCCAAAACATTGATTACAAGGAAAAAGAGAAATTACCATTATATGCCGCAGAACATCTCGTGGACGGGATTTATATGAGCTATGAAACTCTAAAAAACCAAAAACCAGATTATCCGCTAGTTGATGAGAAAGATAAAAAAGGCAAAATCAAATACTATTATTACACCAATGAAAAAGGGAAAAAAGTAAAATTAAAAGATTCACAGATATATGCCGTGGTAGATAATGACGAAACCTATGTCTCCACAAGTTTTGGATATTATCCACTTGTAATGGAAAATGACGAATACTATTTCTATGGTTTAGCAGAAGAAAACAGTACGAGCTTCTCGATATCAGCAGGCATAGGATCAGGTTTTGGATATGGAGGTGGAATGATTGGAATTGGAGTGGGATCAGCACCTTCAAACATTAAGCGATACAAAATAAAAATTGACCATGTAGATGGAAATTTTGAAAAAATAGAACAACTACCTAATTAAGATTATGAAAAAAAGCAAATTCTATTTGTTTATTATTACGGCGGCGCTGTCAGTACAATCGTGCACAGTTTCGTTAGAACTTGATAAAAAACCCAAGACCTTCAATAAGGCGGCGGTTGTTACCGCGCATCCCTTAGCTTCAAAAGTTGGTGTAGATATCCTAAAAATGGGGGGCAACGCCATTGATGCCGCTGTCGCAGTACAATTTGCATTAGCAGTAGTTTACCCTAATGCTGGAAACATAGGTGGTGGTGGGTTTATGGTCTACAGAAGTAGTAAAGGTGAAATCAATGCTTTAGACTTTAGAGAAAAATCACCAGAAAAAGGACATGCTAATATGTACCTAGACAAGCAGGGAAATGTAATAGAAGATCTAAGTGTATATGGCCATTTATCCGCAGGAGTACCAGGATCAGTTGACGGAATGGTTGAAGCTCACAAAAAGTATGGCAAATTATATTGGAAAACTTTATTAAATCCTGCTATAGCATTAGCTGAAAAAGGCTTTCCGATTACAAAACAACAGGCAGAAGAATTCAACGAATATAAAGAAAGCTTTCAAAAATATAACCCAAGTGGCGCCCCTATACTGAAAACCACCAGCTGGAAAAAAGGCGATTTATTCCAGCAACAGGAACTGGCTAACACAATTAGAAGAATTGCTGATCATGGTCGTGATGGCTTCTACAAAGGCATAACAGCTGACCTAATTGTTAAAGAAATGCATAAAGGCAATGGCATTATCAGTTATAATGATCTTGAGAATTATAAAGCAGTATGGCGACAACCCGTTACAGGATATTACCGTGGACATAAGATCATATGTATGGCACCTCCATCTAGTGGTGGACCAGCCTTAGTTGCACTATTACAATCAGTAGCACAATATACATTAGGAAAATGGGGATTCCAAAGTGATTCCGCTGTACGTGTAATGGTTGAAGCCGAACGTCGTATTTATGCAGATAGAGCAAAGTATTTAGGTGATCCAGACTTCATAAGAGTACCTGTCAAAGAATTGACAGACTCTATTTTCAACAGTGAAAGATTAAAAGCCGTAAACTTAACCAAAGCAACCGCAAGCAGCGATGTAAAGGCTGCGAAATTTCCAGGATATGAATCAGAAGAAACAACACACTTTAATATCGTCGATTCCGAAGGCAATGCCGTTTCTATTACGACAACACTTAATAATTCATATGGATCACGTGTCTTTGTATCTGGCGCAGGCTTTATATTAAATGATGAAATGGATGACTTCTCAGTTAAACCAGGAGTTCCAAATATCTATGGCCTCGTTGGCGGAAAAGCGAATGCCATCGAGCCAAACAAACGTATGTTAAGTTCAATGACACCAACTATTGTGGAAAAGGATGGAAAGCTATTTATGGTAGTAGGAACACCAGGGGGATCAACAATTATGACCTCCGTCTTCCAAACGATAGTCAACGTAATTGACTATCAACAAAATGCACAGCAATCCGTTTCATCCCCGCGTTTTCATCATCAATGGCTACCCGATCAGATTGATGTAGAAAAAAATGCAATAACTCCCGAAGTAAGAAAAAGTCTAGAAAATGCAGGGTACAAAATATCACCTAGAGGTAATATAGGCAGAGTGGAAAATATCATAATATTACCCAACGGAAAACTCCAGACAGGTGCCGATCCGAGGGGTGATGATACCGCTTCAGGTTTTTAGTATATTAAATTTTAAATAGTATAGATTATTTTTAAAACAATTAAACTTATACAAACATATCAGCTCTATATAACAAACACTGATTTTATGATTAAAAATTATACGTATCCAATCAGCAGAACAATGATGATGCTATTTTTTGCCACTTTAATCGTGAGCTGCAGCATGCTAAAAGGTCCTGACTTTACAAAAATACAAGTTGGCATGACCAAAGAGAAGGTTATTCAGCAACTAGGAAAGCCGGATGCCGTAGTAGCCTCAAAAAAATATCAAGACGGTATATTAGAGATTTATGAATATGGCACTGCACAATTAGAAAATGCGGCAGATTCAACTTCAGGATATAGAATCTACTGGCTATACTTTTTCAACAATGAACTTCAAGAATGGGGAATAAAAAGAAACTATTCACCATCTGATTACGATGGATATTACGAGAAGTATAGACGCCGTCATTAATTAAATAAACAAAAAAGCCCTGTTGCAAAATTGCAACAGGGCTTTTTTATTATATTTAGTAAAGAAGAATGATCTTACATCATTCCGCCCATGCCACCACCCATTGGAGGAGCACCAGCACCATTATTTTCTTCTGGCTCATCAGCTAATACACATTCAGTTGTTAACAACATAGAAGCGATAGAAGCTGCATTCTCTAAAGCTACACGAGAAACTTTAGTTGGATCGATAACACCAGCACCAATTAGGTTTTCGAATACATCAGTACGAGCATTGTAACCGAAATCCCCTGTACCTTCTTTCACTTTCTGAACGATAACAGCACCTTCAATACCAGCATTGAAACAGATCTGACGTAAAGGTTCCTCGATAGCACGTCTGATGATCTCGATACCGATAGTCTCATCTTCATTAGCACCTTTTAATCCTTTTAAAGCGTCAGTAGCACGAATGAAAGCAACACCACCACCTGCAACGATACCTTCTTCAACAGCTGCACGAGTTGCATGTAAAGCATCATCAACGCGATCTTTCTTCTCTTTCATTTCTACTTCAGTAGTAGCACCTACATAAAGAACAGCAACACCACCTGATAATTTAGCTAAACGCTCTTGTAATTTCTCACGATCATAATCAGAAGTAGTTGTTTCGATTTGAGAACGGATTTGAGCAACACGAGATTTAATATCTTCAGCATTACCGGCACCATTAATGATTGTTGTATTATCTTTATCAACAACAACTTTTTCTGCTTGACCTAAGTAAGATAATTCAGCATTTTCTAATTTGAAACCTCTTTCTTCAGAAATCACTGTACCACCAGTTAAGATAGCAATATCCTCTAACATTGCTTTACGACGGTCACCAAACCCTGGAGCTTTCACTGCTGCAACTTTCAGTGAACCACGGATTTTATTAACAACTAAAGTAGCTAATGCCTCACCATCTAAATCTTCTGCAATAATGATTAATGGTTTGCCAGTTTGTACTTGTTTTTCTAAAATCGGCAACAACTCTTTCATGTTACTGATTTTTTTGTCATAGATTAAAATGTACGGATTTTCAAGTTCCGCTTCCATTTTATCAGAGTTTGTAACAAAATATGGAGATAAGTAACCACGGTCAAATTGCATACCTTCTACTGTTTTAACTTCAGTTTCAGTACCTTTTGCTTCTTCTACAGTAATAACACCATCATTACCTACTTTTTCCATTGCTTGCGCAATTAAAGCTCCGATAACTTCGTCATTATTTGCAGAAATTGATGCTACTTGTTTGATTTTATTATTGTCTTGACCAACAGTTTGAGATTGCGATTTTAAATTCGCAACAACTGCTGCTACAGCTTTATCAATACCACGTTTCAAATCCATTGGATTAGCACCTGCTGCTACAGATTTAATACCTGGAGCTACGATAGCCTGAGCCAAAACAGTTGCAGTAGTTGTACCGTCACCTGCTTGATCAGCAGTTTTAGAAGCAACTTCTTTCACCATCTGAGCGCCCATATTTTCTAAGGCATCTTTCAATTCGATTTCTTTAGCAACAGTAACACCATCTTTAGTGATAACCGGAGAACCGAATTTTTTTTCAATGATTACATTACGTCCTTTAGGACCCAAAGTTACCTTTACTGCATTTGCCAATGTGTCAACACCCTTTTTAAGTGCTTCACGAGCTTCAACGTTATATTTTACTTGTTTTGCCATTATCTTTAAATTTTTGAAATTTTCACCTGATCCCAGAAGAGACCAAATTTATTTACATTTGGATACTATATAAAAAAATTAAATAACCGCGTAAATATCAGCCTCACGCATAATTAAATACTCTTTACCTTCAACAGTAATTTCAGTTCCAGCATATTTACCATATAAAACTTTATCACCAACTTTAACAGTCAAAGGTTCGTCAACTTTACCCGTTCCAACTGCTACAACGATTCCTTGTGATGGTTTTTCTTTTGCTGTATCAGGGATGTATAATCCTGAAGCTGTTTTTTCTTCTGCCTGAGCAGCTTCAACTACTACTCTGTCACCGATAGGTTTAATGTTTAATGCCATAATATATTTTATTTTTAGTTCTATTTCAATTATATCTAAATGTCATCAGCAATTATGCCAAAGAGCCAAGAGCAGACTTTTGAGACAAATTTGCATCGAAAAAACAAGGCACTGGCAGATTTCATTCACATTCTGTCAGGCTGTCACGCTACAAAACTGACAATACAAAAAAAGCCCCCAATTACTTGGGGGCTTTCAATTTCTATACAACAACCTATTTAGTTGAATCTGTTACAGTTTTCTGTGCCGGAGCTTGTTGAGCTGGAGCAGGTTGTTGTGTATTATTTAAATTCAATGGACTAGTTTGTGCAGGAGTTTCAATTTGATTACCCAAACCACCACCCACAGTAGCTGTTGTAGTTGGAGCTACGATATTAAATGCTAAACAAAAAACCATGATCGCAATCACTAATCCCCAAGAACCTTTTTCTAAAAAGTCACCTGTACGTTTTACACCCATAATATTAGTTCCACCAGCAAATCCTGATGATAAACCACCTCCTTTTGGATTTTGTATTAAAACTAAAAATGATAATAAAATACTTGCCAAAATTATAAGAGCAATTAATATTCCTTGCATTTCTCTATATGTATTAAGTTAATTTCTTTTCTAAATTTAAAATTTCCGACGCAAAGTACGCATTTTTTTCTGGATATTTCAAAACTAATTTTTTGTAAACCTCTATAGCCTTAGGATATAATCCTTGTTCGATATAAATTCGGGCCAAAGTTTCAGTCACCAGCGAATACTGATCTTCCGAACTTTTCCTTGCTTTATTTTCCAGATTAATCTTATCAGCTGGAGGAGGTTTTATCTGCGGATCCTCTTTGATAAATCGTTCGATCAGATGATCCGTATTTTTCTTCTCTACCTGAAATGGTACCGTATTTTTAAATTCCTCGCTTAACTTAACCTCAGGAGACTGTAGATGAAAAATATTCTCCTTAATCTGTTGATCCAAAACTTGAGCATCAATCGTCTGTTTAAACCGAGTCACATGCTGTTCTGCAGAATGAGCATGATAATTTGGGGCCTTCAAAAATGGCTGGTACGTATCTGCATGCTCTAAACGAGTTTTATGTAACCACCATAAAAAACTATAAGGCATCAGCTCATCGTCATACACACTGATCCGCTCTTCCTCACGCACTTCTTCATCCACAGGACCTATGACAAAGGTCGACTCCACAGATAACATTGGTTCATTAGAAATATCATCTTTAATCTCCTCCAGAATATCATCGGTTTTTTCCAATCGAAAAAAATCATGCGCTACACCGGATTGAATCAAAGCATTTAGTTCCTCTCTTCCATTATCAAGATCTGCAGTTGAATCCTCCTGTACATCATCAATTGTATCTTCGAAAGCAATATAATCATCCGATTCAACTTCAATAGGTAATTCAACAGGAACAGCTTTATGCAGATACTCATATAACCAATTTGGATTAGCAGCATAGAGCAATGTCGAAGAAATATTATGAACTTCCCTATTTAGCAAGTAGAGGTGTCTTTCATAAGCAAAACGAAGAGACTGCGCATATGGAAATTTGGCAATCAAGGACAACAAATCAGATTCCGAAAGAGATAACGGATTGTTGATCGCTTGATGAAACAAGTTTATATCGTCTGAAATTCGTCTATTTTCCATATCTCAAACCACTACCAATTAGCAAATGCTTTATTGTAAACATCTTCTGTCAACATTAGAATAATTTCTTTATTTAATGTTTCCTCTTGAGCCGATTGCAATTGACCAGAAAAATCTTTAAACCTTGTGAAAGATTGTTCAAAATTATCCTTCTCAACGATTTTATTATGATAATTTACTTTAATCGTTATTGAAAGGCGATTTAATGCAGCACGATCCGTTCCTGCCTCAACAGCAGCGGGACTAATCGTATAATCCGTGATAAAACCCTCAAAAGTTGCATCAGCATTATCATTAACCTGACTCAACCGCGATTGATTACGTATACGCTCTTTTAAGGCTTCTGTAAAATTCTGACTTAAGGTTGGATAAACCATTGATGCAATATTCTCAAAGTACAATACGCTCACTGTTTTCATCCCATCAGGAATAGATCCACCGGTAAAACCATATTTTACACCACAGCTTGTTGTAAAAAACAACATCGCTATCATGATAAAACCCGGTAGCAAACTTGATCTAAGCTTCTTCATAAACGAGATTATAAATCTAAATTTAAGTCTTTAATTTTTCTGTACAAAGTTCTTTCGGAGATACCCAACTCCTGCGCTGCCGCTTTACGTTTACCACGATGCTTCTTAAGCGCTTTTTTAATCAAATCGGATTCTTTCTCTGTTAAAGATAACGATTCTTCAACTTCTTCGGCATCTTGTGTATCATAATTTAAATATCCATCTTGACCCGGGTTACTTTTCAGCACATTAGGTTGATGTATAGTCAATGTCTGTGAAGCGGCCAAATGATCTTGAAGCCGATCAGCACTAGGTTCAACCTCTTGATACAATCGATTAATATAGGGAGAATTTTCATCAAACGTGGAAGGATTAACTCCATTTTGAATCAATTCAACAACCAATTTTTTCAAATCAACCATATCTTTCTTCATATCAAAAAGAACCTTATATAAAAGATCGCGCTCTGAAAAATCATCCTTTCCACTTTGATTAGCAACTACTGCTGGTAAAGTAGAACGGCTTTCAGAAGGAAGATAATTTTGTAAAATTCGCGCATCCACAACTCGTTCTTTCTCAAGAACGGCAATTTGTTCCGCAATATTTTTCAACTGGCGCACATTTCCTGGCCAGCTGTATGTCTTCAATAGTTGTTGTGCATCGTCAGTCAGCTGTATGCTTGGTGAGCGGTATTTATCAGAAAAATCGACAACAAACTTTCTAAATAACAAATAAATGTCTTCCGCACGTTCACGTAATGATGGAATCCGAAGGGGAACAGTGTTCAATCTGTAATAAAGATCTTCTCGAAATTTACCATTTTGTACAGCATTAAAAACATCAACATTTGTCGCTGCAACTACGCGAACATTAGTTTTCTGAACCTTAGAAGAACCCACACGGATGTATTCACCAGACTCTAAAACACGTAGCAAACGAGCCTGTGTACCTAAAGGTAACTCCCCTACCTCATCTAAAAAAATAGTACCACCATCGACAACCTCAAAATATCCCTTTCTTGCTTCATGTGCCCCAGTAAAAGAACCTTTCTCATGACCAAACAATTCCGAATCAATTGTTCCTTCAGGAATAGCCCCACAGTTCACAGCAATAAAAGCACCGTGTTTACGCGCGCTTAATTGATGAATAATATGTGAAAACACCTCCTTACCACTACCACTCTCCCCTTGGATCAAAACTGAAATATCAGTAGGAGCCACTTGACGGGCAATATCTATAGCCCTATTAAGTAAAGGTGAGTTACCTATAATCCCAAATCGATTCTTAATATCTTGATTATCCATCCTCTAAATTTAAGAATAAAGACCTCTATTATATTCTAATTAATCAACTATTTTACCCAGTAAAGTAGCCGAAGTACAAGACTCGATCATTACAGTAACGTAATCACCAGCCTGATAACGTTCATCTACAGGAAAAATAGCCATTGCATTTTGATCATTACGACCAGCAAAATCTTTATCCGAGCGTTTTGAAAAACCCTCAATTAAAACACGTTGGTTTTTACCTACAAATTGCTGTAAACGTTCAAAACTATGTGCTCTTTGTTTCGCAACAATTTCTGTTAAACGACTTTTCTTAATTTCTTCTGGAATATCATCAGCATAACGTTTAGCAGCTAATGTACCCGGACGTTCCGAATACGCAAACATAAACGCATAATCATACTTCACGTAATCCATCATGCTCACTGTATCTTGATGCTCTTCTTCCGTTTCTGTACAAAAACCAGTAATGATATCTGTTGAAATACCACAACCCGGAATAATCCGGTTGATTGCATCAATACGATTGATATACCAATCTCTATCATAAGTACGGTTCATTAATTCTAATACTCTAGAATTTCCAGACTGTACAGGTAAATGAATGTATTTACAGATGTTATCATAGCTTGCCATTGTATGCAGCACCTCATCAGTAATATCTTTTGGATGAGATGTCGAGAATCGAACACGTAATAACGGGTTCACTTCAGCCACCAATGCTAATAAGTTCGCAAAATTAACAGGAGCACTTGCTTCTTGCCCTTCAATTGTAGGGGCAGTATATTTATATGAATCAACGTTTTGTCCCAACAAAGTGACCTCACGATATCCTGCATTGAACAAATCATGCGCTTCCTTCACAATAGATGCCGCATCACGACTGCGTTCCCTACCTCTGGTAAATGGAACAACACAGAACGAACACATATTATCGCATCCGCGCATAATCGAAATAAACGCTGTGATACCGTTCGAGTTTAAACGAACAGGACTTATATCAGCATATGTTTCTTCACGAGAAAGCAATACATTAACAGAACGATTTCCATCGTCCACCTGTGAAATTAAATTTGGCAAATCACGATAAGCATCAGGACCAACAACAACATCAACTAACTTTTCTTCTTCCAAAAATTTAGCTTTCAATCGTTCTGCCATACATCCCAACACACCCACGATCATACCAGGGTTGCTTTTCTTAGCAAATTCAAATTCTTTCAAACGATTACGTACACGTTGCTCAGCATTCTCACGAATGGAACATGTATTGATAAAGACAACGTCTGCCTCTTGATAATTTTTCGTTGTTTCAAATCCTGTCTCCAATAAAATAGAAGCAACTATTTCACTATCAGAAAAGTTCATTTGACAACCATAACTCTCAATATATAACTTACGTCCATTACCTTTGGAAACATTATTTTCAATCAATAAGGCTTCACCTTGACGCGTCTCGTCGTGTTCCTTAGTTGTATGCGCAAAATCTAACATAGCTCAAAATTCAAAGACTACAAAGTTAGGAATAAATATTGAATTGATGACAGTTTGTCATATTAATATTGCACCTAAATGAATATAAAAACCAACAAAAAAGCGCTGATGATACATCAGCGCTTTTTTAAATATAAAATATTTTTCAGACCTATTGAGCTTGGCTCTTAGCTTCTTGTTTCATTTGATTACCAGCAACGATAACAATTTCTACACGACGGTTTGCTGCACGACCTGCTTCAGTATCATTACTCTCCAAAGGCTCAGAGAAATTTCGTCCTTCCGTACGGATACGAGAAGAAGCTAAACCTTGAGAAACTGCAAATGCACGAACCGCATTAGCACGGTTTTCAGAAACTTTTTGATTGGCATCTAAAGATCCAACGTTATCCGTATGACCGATAACCAAAATATCAGTACCTTGCTCTTTATTTAAAGTCGCGACTAAGTTTTTAATATTTTCTCTCGCAGAAGCTTTCAAATCAGATTTATTAAAATCAAATAAAATACCTGAATCAAATTTAACCACGATACCTTCACCCGCTTGAGTAACTTCAGCACCCTCAACAGTTTTAGCGATCTCGGCGGCTTGTTTGTCCATCTTCTTACCAATTAAGACACCTGCAGCACCACCGATAGCAGCACCAGCAATAGTACCAATAGCGGTACTACCAGCCTTGTTGCCTATTAAAGCTCCTAATGCACCTCCTGCAACCCCACCAATTACGCCACCTTTTGTGGTATTATTTGTATTTTGAATTGTTGAACAACTCCCAAATAACATTGCTGATGTAGCCACTGTAAGACCAAAAACAGCTAACTTCTTATTCATTTTCATAATTATAATATCTTAAATAATATTTCCAGTGTGATTCCACAGCTATATGAAACAAACCGAATGCCAAAAAATAAATAATAGCCGATAAAGACCAATTTTAGTAACAAAAATATGACAATAGTAAACAGATAGAAAATTGAATGGATTATTTCTCTTGTGTTTTTACTTCAATATCTGGAAGAGTAAGCCCCTCTGGACGGCCATTTTTATTAAAATCAGCAAGAGAACGTTGTACATACTCCAAAAAATCATAATGTTGCCAATTTGCAACCATATTCGGAGATGGCCTATAAATGCGCATAAAAGAATCTAAATCTTTATCATCCAATTTTGTTATTTCTCGGACAGCGTCCTTAGAAAAAACCTTATCCACTTGCAACTGTTCTTTTTCACTGTCTAGAAAACGACTGAAACGCTTTGCATTTTTAGCCTCACGCCCAAAAAGGTTATAAAGAGCAGTGGCCGGGCTAGCCAAGTAGGTTCCAAACTTATTACTACCACCATTATAAACGCCCTTCTTTCCGTAGTCACGCATAGCTTCATTTAATTCCGCTTCCTTAGTTTTACGTTCTATAATAACGGTCTCTAGTCGAATTCCTGATTGCAATTCAACATAGAAATCTTTAAGATCACTAATTAAAGTTTTCGCCTCAGCGTAACCAATTTTAGAAAAAGATAAACTATCTCCAATAGATGCTTCAATTACAAATACACCAAATGAATTGGACACAACAGATTTATTTGTCCTCAAATTACGAACATTCACCTCAGGAAGACGCAATGAAGTTCCTTTTTCGAACACCATCCCAGAGATACGCTGTATTTGTTGTGCCTGAACATTTGTGCCTAAAAAAAACAGGAACACGAAGCTAAGCAAACTGATATGGCAAATTATTTTTCTATACATATTTAAATAAAAGTAATAATAGTTTGACACATCAATTGTTAAAAAAGTTTAAATATTTAAGAATTCCTATTTATAAGGATAAAAGACAAAATTTGCACCTTCAGGAACAATAACTAACAAACACATAAAATCCTGTGCACGCTTAAACTTTTTGATAAACGCGTCTTTCCTATCCTCTTTAATAATATTTGATTCAACAAGCTCTTCAAATGTAGAAGCGTTAATACTCCAGTTTGTTTTTAGCTCGACATGATCTAAAATCAATTCACCGACATTAACAACATGTTGGTGCGCTATAAAAATTGGATACGCAGATAAGCCCTCAGCCATAATTTCTAAAGATATCTCCTTAATCGAATCACTATAATAATCTAAATCGATCTTTAAACTCTTTAGGGGACTAGATTTTTGGCTATCATCTTCATTATTTTTCGATGCCCCAAACCACTCTTCTATTTCCATAATTATCCCTTTAATTTTAATAAAACAACATTTTCAACATGTTGTGTATGCGGAAACATATCAACAGGTTTAATACGAACCACATCATATTTTTCAGCCAATAAAGTCAAATCACGTGCCTGAGTCGCCGCATTACAACTTACATAAACAATTTTTGGAGATTCCATTTCTAATAGTCGTGCAACAACATCGGTATGCATACCAGCACGAGGGGGATCTGTAATGACTACATCAGGTTTGCCATGTTTAGCAATAAAGCTTGCCGTTAGCACATCTTTCATATCTCCTGCATAAAATTTCGTGTTTTTCACGCCATTAATTTCCGAATTGATTTTCGCATCTTCAATTGCCGATGGCACATATTCAACACCAATAACCTCCTTAGCATATTTAGCAACAAAATTTGCAATTGTACCAGCGCCTGTATACAAATCATATACAAGTTCATCACCAGACAAGCCTGCAAAATCTCGGGTTATTTTATACAGTTCATAAGCTTGCGCAGAGTTCGTTTGATAAAATGACTTTGGTCCAACCTTAAATTTAAGACCTTCCATTTCCTCATAAATGAAATCGCGTCCATTATAAATCTCTATTTCCTGATCAAAAATCGTATCATTCTTTTTCTGATTAATAATATAAAGAAGAGAAGTTATTGACGGAAACTTATCCTTAATGAAAGACATTAATAGCTCAACTTGTCCTTCTTCTGGATAAGCGAACACCACGATCACCATCAATTCTCCTGTTGAAGAAATACGAATGATTAAATTACGTAACACGCCACTATGATCACGTAAATCATAAAATGATAGCGCATTTGCGACAGCAAATTCTCGAACACTATTACGCAATACATTAGAAGGATCTTCTTGCAAATAGCAATGACTAACATTAAGAATCTTATCGAATCTTCCCGGAACGTGGAAACCTAGAGCATCCATATTCATATCTTCCACATTATCATCCAAAGTCGTCAACCATTTCTTATTAGAAAAAGTGTACTCCAATTTATTCCTATAATATTCCGTCTGCCCAGATGCCAATATAGGCTCCATTGAAGAAGTATCAACTTTGCCAATACGTGTGAGCGCATTTTCTACAGACTGCTGTTTAAACAACAGCTGTGCATCATAGGTCATATGTTGCCATTTGCAACCACCGCATACTCCAAAATGCTCACAAAAAGGTTCAACACGATATTCAGATGCTTTCTTCAAGGTCTGAATACGACCTTCACCAAAGCTTTTCTTTTTGCGCATCAATTCAATATCAACCACATCACCTGGAATTGCCTTTTCAACAAACAATACCAAATCATCTGTTTTTCCAACACCCTTACCTTCTTCTGCAATATCAATAATCGCGATATCGTTGAAAACTAATCTTTCTTGTGAATTTCTTCTTCTCATATTGGCGCAAAATTACGCTTTTTTGATCAGAATTTTAATGAATAGTTGCGTGAACTAAATAAGGAAGAATTTCCTTTTGAAAAGAAATGAAATTTTTACGCACATCTGCTTCTGTAACCGCTGTAAATGCAAATGAAAATACAATGTTTTTGCTCGTCTTAATAAGGAAAGTCAGCTTCTTTTCGGAGATAGAAGCTGCAATGGTATCATTTTGAATAAAAGAACTCAGCAATAAAAATTCTAAATCATCGGAGAGCGTTTTTAAATACTCCTGCGCATTAGCAGATTCACGAATAAATTCCCAACCTACAAATTCATTACAGACTGTATAAGTAAGGCGGCTAACTTTCAAAATTGTATTTCCCAGAAAAACTGCCAAATCCTCTTCTCCGACGTTCTTTTTCAGAATATCCTTCACATTCTCTTGAATATACTCCATTAAAATAGCGTGAAGAATCAGCTCTTTACTATCAAAATATTTATAGAATGTCGCTTTTGCTATATTAGCTCTTTTTGCCAATTCATTAACGCTGGTTTTATTATAACCGTACTTACGAAATAGCTCTCGAGCAGATCTTTTGATAGATTCAATAATTTTATCTGCTTCCATAAATTTATCTTGAAAATTTAAGTACATGAACCAAACGTCGAGCAACCACAACGTTTAAAATACGATTATTCATCAATAAAATTTCATTATCAAACACATATTTATTTGCATTAATGAAAAAAGAAATCACATTATCTATACCTTTTAAAATCAATTTCTTGATTAAAAGTATAGATAATGTGATTAAATAATCTATTCGTTCTATCATTAAATGATTTCGCTTTCAAATTGAGATAAGAACCTCACATCATTTTCAGAAAACAATCGTAAATCTTTAATCTCATATTTTAAATTGGTGACACGCTCAATCCCCATACCGAAAGCAAAGCCAGAGTATTTTTTACTATCGATACCACAGTTATCTAAAACGTTTGGATCTACCATACCGCAACCTAAGATCTCTACCCAACCGGAGTATTTACACAATTGGCAACCTGCACCTTTACAAATTGTACATGAAATATCCATCTCAGCAGATGGCTCTGTAAACGGAAAGTAGGAAGGGCGGAAACGCACCTGTGTACCTTCACCATATAATTCCTGCACAAAGTGAAACAATGTTTGCTTCAAATCCGCAAAAGAAACATTCTCATCCACATACAATCCCTCCACTTGATGGAAGAAACAGTGTGCACGAGCAGAAATCGCTTCATTACGATAAACACGACCAGGCATAATAGCGCGGAAAGGTGGCTTACCAGCTTCCATTAAACGAACCTGTACCGATGAGGTATGCGTACGCAATGTAATATCATTCCCTTCTTGTTTTTTAATAAAGAAAGTATCCTGCATATCACGAGCAGGATGTTCCGGAGGAAAATTTAAAGCCGAAAAGTTATGCCAGTCATCTTCAATTTCAGGTCCCTCAGAAACGATAAAACCCAATTTCTTAAAAATCTCAACAATCTCTTTACGTACCAAAGACAGTGGATGACGGGACCCCAACTTTAAACCCTGACCAGGTAAAGTAAGATCACCTTCACTCTTTTGAGCCTGTGATTTATTCGCACCAAATTTTTCGTGAGCCTCTTGGTATGTTTTTTCAGCAAATTGTTTAAACTCGTTCAATACCATACCCAAAACACGCTTCTCTTCTACAGAAACAGTTTTAAATTCATCAAACAAACTTTTAACAATACCTTTTGAAACTAAAAATTTCAATCTGAAATTTTCTACATCAGCTGAAGAAGTTGGAGCAAATTGCTTAATTTCCTCAGTATACTGCGTTATTTTATCTTGCAACATAATTATTCAAAGATACACCAAAATATTATAAAAGATAAAGGGTTTTCGTAAGTGAAGTTCAAATTTATGTAACAAGAGCAAAAAAATAATCACAAAAAAAGAGCATCATTAAAAAAGATGCTCTTTTTCGAAATATATTCCAGCACCTAAAACGGTAATGGATCACTATCATTTTCATTCTCTGTAAAATCGACTTCAACCTCCTTATTCTCAATCTTATCTGCATGGGATTGAGCAGGGGGAGCTGTAGGAGGTTCAAAATCAGATTTCCGTCCTAATAAGGTGAAGTTCTCAGCTACAATTTCAGTAGAATAACGTCTTATACCCTCTTTATCTTCATATGAACGCGTTCTTAAGCGTCCTTCAATATAGACTAACTTTCCTTTTGTCAGATACTTTGCTGCGACATCCGCCAATCCACGCCAAAGAACAACTGTATGCCACTCTGTTTGCTCTACACGTTTTCCATCTCGATTAAAATTTTCTGATGTTGCTAATGGAAAACTAGCAACAGAGACATTATTGTCTAAATATCTAATTTCTGGATCTTTGCCTAAATGGCCTACTAGAATAACTTTGTTGACTCCTGACATAATATTTAAGGTATTTGGTTATAATTTAGCTATTTCTAAAAAAGAAAATATGAGCTTATGTTTAGCTAATTTATCCAAATCTTTTAATAAAACATAATTCCAATTTACTTTTTTTTGCTCCAAATCCCTAGAGCTTAACACGCTATAGAAAGTCGCATAAATATTTTGATGGCTTAAAACATGTTTTTTATTCCGTTGCAACAAACTTATTGTAACTTCTGGCCCAAATAAAGCTAAAAACTCTGGATGAGCAGTTATTTCCAACCCTTCTAAAGCCTCAGAAGTTTCAATCATAGGAAATTCATACAAATTCTCCCAAACATCAGATGCGCCACGCTTAGACATTAAAATTTCATCGTCCTTTTGAATAATAAAGTAGTGAAAATAACGATTTCTGCTTTTCTTAGCTTTAATTTTCACAGGTAAATCAGCCACCATTCCATGCGTATAGGCAAAACAGTCCAATTGCAATTCACATTCACCACATAATGGAGCCTTTGGCTTACAATGTAGAGCACCAAAATCCATAATCGCTTGGTTATACAATGCCGGATAGTCTCGATCAAGATTATCCTTTGCCAATTGCGTAAAGATTTTTTTACCCGCAGGAGTATTAATAGCCGTCTCTACACCAAAATAACGAGATAAAACACGAAAAACATTTCCGTCTAACACTGCTTGCTGTTCATCATTCGAAAAAGAAGAAATCGCCGCTGCAGTATACTCCCCAACTCCCGGCAGTTTAATTAATTCTACGTACGATTTAGGAAATTCACCTTGATACATATCACGCACAATTCCTGCAGCCTTATGCATATTTCGGCCACGGGAATAATACCCAAGTCCCTGCCATAAATGCAAAATATCATCTTCAGAAGCGTTAGCAAAAGCTAAAACATCAGCATATCGATCCACAAACCGCAAGTAATAAGGCATGCCCTGCTCTACACGGGTTTGCTGTAAAATAATTTCAGACAACCATATTTTATAAGCATCCCTTGTATTTCGCCAAGGCAGATCACGCTGATGATCATGATACCATTCTATTATTTTTTTTGCAAATGACATCCTGCAAAAATGCGTTTTTTTATACCAGCTATCAAATTAATCCCTGTCAATTATTTATTCATTTCCTTTTCAAGAATCGCTTTCAACTCATTGACTATTTCAGGATTATTTTTTGCAATATTGATTTTTTCTCCTTTATCTGTGCGCAGATCATACAATTGATCAACCTCGTCGTTTCCAAGCTCAATATTGACTAGGCTATTTCTTTTTGCGCCCTTACCAGCCTTAATATATTTGTAATTATCCTTTAATACACTCAAAGTACCTGATGCTTTTATTAGATAAGGTCTTCCTACCAGATCTTTACCCATATAGCTTTCCCAAGTATTTTCACTATCAACAGCCTCCCCTTTAGGATATTTAACATTCAGAAAAGAAGCAAAGCTGCTCAATAAATCAACCTGACAAACTAAAGCATCCGATGTAGTACCCTTTTTAATCATTTTTGGCCAGCTGATTATAAAAGGAACACGCGTCCCCGCTTCAAATGCAGAATATTTCCCACCACTATAAGGTCCAAATGGATTATGTCCATTTAACTGACTAACAGCACCGTCATCATAACCATCATCCAGCACAGGTCCATTATCACTAGAAAAAATAATAATCGTATTCTCGTATACGTTATTATCTTTTAATGTTTTAACCAGTTGTCCAACAGTATAATCCAGTTGCAGTATAGCATCTCCGCGATAACCCAATCCACTTTTACCCTTAAACATTGTCGCAGGCATACGAGGCACATGTGGTTCGGTGGCATTATAAGTAAGGAAAAAAGGCTTTTGATAATGATCTTGTATAAAACGGATCGCTTTATCTGCAAATGTTAACGTTAATTCTTCATCAACCCACTTAGCCTCTTTGCCACCTGACATCCATCCGATTCTACCTATGCCATTCACAATGGTATTATCATGACCATGATTAAGAGAATTTTTCATCTTCAGCAACTCCGGATTTTCTTTACCAGTAGGCTCACTACCTACTTTTTTGTTATAAGAAACCATTATCGGATCTGCCTTATTAACACCAAGTACATGATGATTTTCCAAGAAAACAGTTGGCACACGATCGGCAGTAGCTGGAAAGATAAAGGAATAATCATAGCCAACTTCCAAAGGACCTGGTTTGATACTACCATTCCAGTCCTTATCCACTTGATCTCCAAGTCCTAAATGCCATTTCCCAATCACAGCGGTTTGATAACCCGCATCTTTAAATACTTTGGGTAACGTTATTTTATCCTGAGGAATAATCAATTTAGCATCACCTGGTAAAATACCTGTACCTGTCTGTCTGAATGGATAATTGCCCGTCATTAGAGAATATCGAGACGGCGTACAAGTCGCTGCCGTAGCATGACCATTTGTAAATCTGATTCCTTCCGAAGCCAAAGCATCCAGATTGGGGGTATTTAATTTTGTAGCGCCATAACTTCCTAGGTCGCCATATCCCAGATCATCAACATAGATCAGAACAACATTAGGTTTCTGTTGCTGTCCCGCTACCTGAGTAACAGAGCCAACTAAAGTCAGCAGACTAATAATATAGTGGTTTACCAATTTCATTATAATTTTTTATTAAAGATAGTTAATGCATCATGATCCTCCACTTTCATGATTTCACGTTTTAATTTCTTTTTCAGATCCTTCACAATCTTTGCGGGAGCAGTAGTATAAATATTTTTCATTTCAGATGGATCTTGAGTAAGATCATATAACTCCCAAGAATTGAAACGTTTATAAAAACGGATCAGTTTGTAATGTCCATCGCTCACACCAAAATGAGGTGAAACAGCATGTTCTCCATTTTCATAATAATGATAGTACAAATTTTGACGTCCCCGTTTATCTTTTCCAGTGAGCACATCAACAAATGATTGACCTTGCATCTCCTGGGGTTTCTTCACTCCTGCCAACTGCAGCAACGTTGGAGCAATATCAACATTCATAATCTGAGCGTCGGATACCGTCCCTTTGGCAATCATTTCAGGAAATTTAGCAATCATTGGAGTCCTGAAAGACTCCTCATACATAAATCGTTTATCAAACCATCCATGCTCGCCCATATAAAAACCTTGATCCGACAAATAAATAACAATTGTATTCTTCTCCAAGTCATGTTCCTTCAAATAATCCAGCACGCGACCAATATTACGGTCCATAGATTCAGCAGTATTCAAATAATCAATCATATAACGACGATATTTCCATTCTGCCAAAGCTTTTCCAGAAAGTTGCTTCATATCCAGTTGCTCTTTGATAGGCTTATAATAGGCCAAGTATTTACGCCACTGATCGTCATTCATACGGGAAAAATTGCCTTCCTTCTTCATTGCAGCTACAGAGTTGTACATTTTAAGATCATATCCCATCTGCATATCTTTGTCAATTGACATTTCTTGCCCCCCGGCAGGCAATCGTCCCTCATAATCATCATAAAAATTTGCAGGAAGAGGAAATTCCTTTTCATCATTTTTGCCAAAATCTTGCGGATCAGGCATCCAGGTACGATGGGTAGCCTTGTGGCCTATAACAAGACAAAATGGATTACTTTTATCTAAAGAATCCAACCAGTGAGTTGCCTTATCCGTAACAATATCAGACACATAACCATTAACGGTCTCTCTTTGATTATTTGCGTTCACAAAAGTCGGATTAAAATAATGTCCCTGCCCCACCAACACGCTAAAATAATCAAAACCCTGAGGTTCATTACCTAAGTGCTGTTTTCCAATCCAGGCCGTTTTATAACCTACCTTTTGCAAGTCTTTAACAAACAAATCTTGACTATGATCAAAGTTTGATGTTTCATTATCCTTAAAGCCGTTTTTATGACTATATTTTCCCGTTAATAAAGTAGCTCTACTCGGTCCACAGATCGAATTCGTTACATAAGCCTTGTTAAAACGGATACCTGCTGTTGCGATTCTGTCAATATTTGGCGTATGTCCCAAGGTAGAACCATAGGCACCAATTGTCTGGTACGAATGATCATCCGAAATGATAATAACAATATTTGGCTTTTGTTGAGCAAAAGCGAGCACCTTTGCTACACAGAGAACTATTAATAATGCGGTCTTCTTCATGAATTATAAAAGAATTAGTTTTGGTTGAATTTCAAATATACAGAAACGATTTAAAACAGCAATTTGAAGAAATGCTGTAACGAAAAAATCACAGCAACAAACTTTACCCCTTAAAAGAATTTAGAAAATGCATAATTTCGCAGTTCATAGAAAAAACAATGAAAAGTAAACACTTTCAAACACTTATCCTGCTATTAATTTTTGTTAATTTCTCCAATGCACAGGAGAAAATGTATAAAATTCAATTTGCTCTCCATATGGGCGGAGTTGCAGAGGCAGAATCTGTAGCAGATCTTTATTCCACTCGCGACTTCCTACGAGTAGAAAATAAATTTATGGATAAAACAGTTCAGATATCTGACTTTAACAAACACAAAGCCTATACATTAGATTACGATAATGAAAACTATTATGAGGAGGAGCTGTTATCAGGAAAATTAACTGTCACTGATACTGAAGACCCCATCTCAACAGCTGATCTACAGGTTGAATTTATAACAGGAGAATCCAAATCAATTGCAGGCTACAACTGTAACAAAGCCATCATCACACTTCCAATTGAAACAGAAGAAGGAAATCCAATTATTGAAGTCTGGTATACGAAAGCTCTCCCTAAAATGTACTGGGGAGAATATGGTTATTTAGAGAAGATCCCCGGCGCGGCATTATCCATATCAGCCTATGAAATGGGAATTCAAGCTTTTAAAGTTACAGCATCAGAAATAAATCCTTCATTATTTGAAATCCCTGCTGATTTTGAACTTATCGAAAAAGCTGAAGAACAATTCACATTTGAACCTACTCAATTAGATGAAAACAGAGTATCCTATTTTGACGAAAACACCGGATACATTGGTATCTCCGATGAGGATGGCAATCAAGTTACACCTGCTAAATATAGCATTATTCAAGAATACATTGCAGGATATGCCGTAGCTGTAGATTCTAATAATAGCTATGGTCTATTAAATCTTGAAGGCAAAGAAGTTATACCATGTCAATATGAACACTTAGCAAGAACGGAAGATGGTCCATTATTATTTTCAAAAAATGACCAATACGGATTTATGGATACGAATGCTCATATCATTATTCCTGCATTATACAGCTATGCCCGTGAATTCGACAATGAACATGCCATCGTAACAACAAAAACTGGATCAGGTGTCATTGACAGGACTGGGAAGATAATCATTCCTACTAAATTTGAACTCATTCACGAATTTCAAAATGGAACAGCTGTCATATCAGAAGAAGAACTATATTACCTAGTTGACCATCAGGAGAAAAAACTTAGTGCAGCTTTCGAATTTATAACAAACGGTGGGGAGAATCTCTGGCTTTGTATGCAGAACGAAAAATATGGATTCATTGATTTAAAAGGCAAACCTGTCACGCCCATTAAATATCAGTACGCAGCTCCGTTCGATTCTGGGTTATCTTTAGTCTCAGAAAATGGAGAAGATTTTTTTTATATCGACCATAAAGGAAAATTCGTCCAAAAGATGGAAACAGAGTAATAATAATAAAATGAGGCAATTACTTGTCTCATTTTTGTTTTAGCTCAGGTTTCTGTTTCTTTGCATTAAAAATATAACATGGAAAAATTGAGCTTTAAGATTGCAACATTACACCGGGGCAGATATATGTTGCTCATGATGCTATTTGTCCTAGCTCTTGTTTACATCGTATCGAGACTGCCTTTATCCGAAGTAGTAAAAATAATGGGCTCCTTATTTTCATTGCCTCTTGTCTTGTATATTGCCGTAAAATGCTCAAGAAAACCAACAGTTTGGACTATTGACAGTGAATCTCTAACAATAGAAGATCCCACTTCTCATAAAATCATACCGCTCAATACCATAGACTATGTGCGTAATTTAAGACGATCGGGAGGCAATCTTATCATCATTAAATTAAAAACCGGAGCGCACGTCAGAGCTTGGAGAAATAAGTTATTCGAATCGGAAGATGATCTCAAGAATCTCTGTCAATCACTAAAAGACATTAAAATAGAATATTACGACATGTAACAAATACATAAAAAGAGAAAGATTGTAACTAAAGTTACAATCTTTCTCTTTTTTCTTCCTTTACTTTGTGTCACATTAGGATTGATTATTATGTATGAAATTATTCAAAAACCATGGCCTTGGTATATATCAGGTCCATTGATTGCCCTTATCATGTTTTTATTACTAAAACAGGGCAAAGATTTTGGGATGTCCAATAATTTAAGAACAATGTGTTCAATAGCAGGGGCAGGTAAAACAAGCTCTTTTTTCCGGTTTGACTGGAAATCACAGATTTGGAATCTATTAGTAGTACTAGGCACTATAATCGGGGGATTCATAGCGCATTTCTATCTAAGTGATGGGAGCACACCTGATATTAACAGCAAAAGTGTCCTTGACCTTCAATCGTTAGGTATTATAGAAAATCTACAAAAATATATGCCCGACCGTCTTTTTCTATTTGATGGCTCACTTTTTCAATTTTTACTCTTAAGCATTGGTGGCTTATTAATTGGTTTTGGGACCCGTTATGCTGGAGGATGCTCGTCAGGACATGCCATCTCCGGATTGAGCAACTTTCAATTGCCCTCATTGATTGCCGTTATCGGTTTTTTTATTGGCGGGATCATCATGGTTCAATTTATATTCCCACTTATTTTCTAAATCCTTATGAAACAGTTAAAATTTATATTAATTGGAATACTCTTTGGTATCATCATGTATAAGTCAGAGGCCGCCTCCTGGTACCGCATATATGAAATGTTCCAATTCAGATCATTTCACATGTATGGAATAATTGGTACAGCTTTAATCACAGCAATTATAATTGTACAAATAATCAAAAGTAAGAATATCAAAGATACGAGTGGCCAAGATATTCAATTCATAGATAAAAACAGGAGTATCACACGCTACCTTCTTGGAGGAACAATCTTTGGGTTAGGCTGGGCGCTCACCGGCGCATGTCCCGGACCAATGTTTACACTCCTAGGAGCAGGATATTGGACGATGGGAATTGTACTGGTATTTGCACTCCTGGGAACGTGGTTATATGGCCTTTTAAGAAATAAGTTACCTCATTAAACACTAACAAATGATCACAGTTCAACAAGCATTTTCTGGAATTTTTGAGAAAGAATTGATCGTAGAAATCGAACAAGTTGCCATCGTCAAAAAATTTAAAGCAGGCGAAGTAATCATAGACATTGGTCAGTATATTAAATTTATGCCACTTCTATTAGATGGCGTCATCAAGATTATTCGCGAAGACAAAAAAGAAGGTGAACTGTTATTATACTTTTTAGAAAAAGGAGATACTTGCGCCATGTCTATAGCTTGTTGTGTTGGGGCAAAAAAAAGTGAAATCAGAGCAATTGCTGATACCGACACTATAGTTGCTATGATACCCAATCAATATCTAGATGGCTGGATGGGGCATTATAAATCCTGGAGAAATTTTATTTTGGAGAGCTACTCCAATCGACTCAATGAGATGCTAACAACCGTCGACAACATCGCTTTTTTGCAAATGGACGTTCGGATCATGAACTACTTAAAAGAAAAAGCAACAATCATTCAATCACAAGACATTGATATTACACACCAAGTAATTGCCAATGACCTCAATACATCTCGTGTAGTGGTATCGCGCATATTAAAATCATTAGAAAACCAAGGGAGGATTCTATTGCAAAGAAATAATATCCGGCTACTTTAATGAATAAAATAAAACACTCAAAGGTAACTTATGTTACCTTTTATGATTTAATAAGGCCATACCTTTGAAAAAAAAGGAATAATATGATGGAATTATCACTCATTCTCGGATACACATTAGCAATAGCTGTAGGTCTCACAATGGGTATTATGGGCAGTGGCGGCAGTATTTTAACACTACCTATATTTGTTTACTTATTTCATATAGAGCCCATCCAGGCACTTGATTATTCTTTATTTACCATTAGCATAATATCACTAATAGGCTCCATTGGACACGTGTACAAAAAAGAAATTGATTTTAAAACAACAACATTATTTATTCTTCCATCGCTGCTAGCGGTGTACATTACGAAGCAATATATACTTCCAAATATTCCCAATAGTATCCCTATCAATCAGAGTACTATCTCGAAAGATCAGATTATTATGAGTTTCTTTTCAGTACTGATTTTAGTCTCGGCATTTGTAATGCTTAAAAGAAATAATAATAATAATAATAATAATAATAATAATAATAATAATTCTGGAAGAGTACGCAATACTATAGCTCATTTAATAACCCTCGGATTTATCACTGGATTATTAACTGGATTGGTGGGGGCCGGAGGAGGATTTATCATCGTACCCGCACTCGTATTATTAATGAAAATTAACATTAAACAAGCCACGGCGGCATCCCTATTCATTATTACCATTAACGCCACATTCGGTCTACTCAGCAATTTCAGACACTTAGATCAAATCAATTGGGCAATATTAATTATCTTTACAGGAATCACACTGATTGGATTGATGATTGGATTCCAATTGAAAACGAAATTAAAGCCAGAAAATTTAAAAGTAGTATTTGGATACTTTCTTGGAGCAATAGGCATTGCCATAGCAGGTACCGAAATCAGTCAGTTTATAAATTTATAAAGAAATAAATTATGTTTTTCCAACACATTTTCGAATCATCATTAGCACATGCAAGTTACCTTATTGGCTGTCAAGCCAAAGGCGTAGCAATTGTGATAGATCCTAAAAGAGATGTAGACACATACCTATCAATTGCAGAAAAAAACAATTTAAAAATAACTCATATCGCAGAAACCCACATTCATGCCGACTATCTTTCGGGATCATTAGAATTAGCATCGCTAACAGGAGCTCAACTCTATCTATCTGATGAAGGAGGGCCAGAGTGGCAGTATGATTTTGATCATATCGGGTTAAAGCATCAAGATGAAATAAAATTAGGGAATCTTATTTTCAAAGTACTACATACACCAGGACATACGCCTGAAAGTATCAGTTTCCTATTAACCGATACTCCAGCAACGAGCGAACCCGTCATGTTATTTACAGGAGATTTTGTCTTCGTTGGCGATGTGGGTCGTCCAGATCTATTAGAAAATGCGGCAGGACTTATTGGCACAAAAGAAATTGGAGCACATCAAATGTTCGAATCCTTGAAAATATTTGCCAACCTTCCCGAATTCGTCCAAGTATGGCCTGCACATGGAGCAGGATCAGCGTGTGGAAAAGCTTTAGGCGCAGTCCCAAGTACAACTGTCGGATATGAAAAAGTAAGAAACTGGGCATTACAATTTGGAAATAATGAAGTGGGATTTGTAGAAGAACTGTTAAGTGGGCAGCCAGAACCACCAAAGTATTTTGCAATGATGAAAAAACTCAACAAAATCAAGCGTCCATTATTAACATCCGTACCCAATTACAAAGAATTAGAGACGAATGAATTTGTATCGCATTATCAAAATAATGTAACAGTTATTGATACACGCCATAAAATAGAGTTTGCAAAAGGATTTATCCCAAATAGCATTAACATTCAAAATAACAAAGCATTCAGCAATTGGGCTGGCTGGATATTAGATTATAATAACCCTTTTATACTCATTGTTTCAAAAGACCAATTAGAAGACGTTACACGAAAACTAATGCGCATAGGTATTGATCAGGCGATTGGTTTTATCACTCCCGAAACAATAACGACACTTGGCTTACCTCTTGAAAAGCAGAAAATTATTGATTTCGAAGAAATGAATAATGCTTTAAATAATCCTAATGCACAAATTCTAGATGTTCGCAATGAGAATGAATTTAAAACTGCACATCTTCCAAATGCAACACATTTATTCGTGGGAACTTTAACCGAAAATCTTCATAAAATTGACACCAACAAAGAACTTTATTTACACTGTCAGTCAGGAGATCGTGCTACTATAGCCACTTCACTCCTTTATAGAGCAGGGATAAAAAAGATTAAAAATTATAGTGGTTCCATGAAAGATTGGAAAGAAAAGAATGGCCAGCTTATTAAATAGAAAAAGCGGATTAATCCGCTTTTTCTATTTTTAAAGACTACGTTCAGGAATCTTGAAGTATGTGAGGACATTCGTCTTATTATCAACAATATCGCCCTTTTTATTTGTGCCCAATTTATGATTAACCACTGAAATATATTGATAATTATCAGCGTCAGATTCATAAATCGTGACAGTTGCAAACGTAGCACCCAAATCATCACTTTGAAGATACGTTTGTAGGCTTGTAAAATCTTTTTTTTGCAAATTCTGTTCGAGTATCTGCTTATCTTGGATATAAGCAATTTGTTTTTCCAGTTCCCTTTTTCTCATCCATTCATTACCCCTCTCAGAAAAAGGTTCAGTTGTCTTACCCGAAAAGGCTAATACCATAGGATAGATAATAATGGTAGCCGCCTCAATACCCCATAAAATCCACAAAGGCCAGCCACTCACAACATTTTTCTGTAGAGAAAAAGTTCCAACTGCATTTAATTCTTGAATCCCGCTAAAGGTATCCGTTGGGTGAAATAGAAAGTATAAAAAACCATCCAAATTAAAGGAAGACTTCACCCATATATCACCTCCCATTGTACCTTCCGCATTAAACATCAAAGAAACAAATAAGCACCATTGCGCATAACAGGCAACCAAAGTACAGATCAAAGTAAGCAAAAGTGCAATCATCCTGTTCCTAACTTTTCCTATCTTTAGAAGAACATCAATGACATAAAATAAACCATATGCTAATCCAAATGTGATTAAAAAATTGAAATACACAAGTGGTATAAACCATTGCAAAGCAATATAAACAATAGCTAAAATAACAGAAGCACATAATCCAGCAACAATAGCAAATAGGACTCCCCCAATCGGAGCTTTTCCTGAAGATTTATAATAGGTTTCCTCCATATAAATTTGATTAGATATATATCTAAATTAACAATTGAAAGATGTAAAAACAACCCTTTATCAAACAAATATTACAAAACAGCACTTCTTTAAGTTCCACAAATTCCTAATCATTTTTGTAAATTTGGACCATGAATTTGAAATACCTCTACACATTAATCGTAGGATTGTTCGTCTTTCAGACAGCAACAGCACAACGAAAAGGCTATTGGCAACAGACCGTAGATTATAAAATGAACATTGATGTGAATGAGAAGACATATCAATATGACGGAAATATGCAATTGAAATACAGTAATAATTCAGGACAATCACTCAAAAAAGTGTATTTCCACCTGTATTTCAACGCCTTTCAACCAGGATCAATGATGGACAACAGACTGGCAAACATTGCCGATCCAGACAAAAGAATGACCACCAATCTTGGAACAAAAGATAAACCCAAATACCAGAGCCGTATTGCTACATTAACAGCAAAACAAATTGGTTATCAAAAAATAAAATCATTAACGATGAATGGTAACAACACCAATTTCAAAGTTGATGGTACCATTTTAGAAGTGACCCTTCCTAATGAAATTGAAGACGGCGAAACCGCAACATTTGAGATGAACTGGGAAGCCCAAATCCCTGAACAAATCAGAAGATCGGGACGCAATTCTAAAGAAGGAGTCGCCTTATCCATGGCGCAATGGTATCCTAAAATGGCACATTTTGATGAATTTGGATGGCACTTAGATGAGTATATTGGACGCGAATTTATCGCCCCATTTGGAGACTTTGATATCACCATCAATATCAACAAAAATTATATTCTAGGCGCATCCGGTGTTTTACAAAACCCTACAGAAGTAAAAGGCTATGTTGGAAAACCAAGGATTAAAGCAAAAGATAATAAAGTCCAATGGCACTATGTTGCTAAAAACATCCATGACTTTGTTTGGGCTGCAGATCCAAAATTTGTTGTTGACTCCGCGAAGAGCAACCAAGGAGTGCATGTTTATACAGTATATATTCCAGAAAGCGATTCTGTCAAAACAAATTGGAAAACAGCACTTGGATTAGCAACAGAGTTTTTTGATTTCAATTCTAAGACATTTGGAGCTTACCCTTGGCCAAATTATACCATTATCCAAGGAGGAGATGGAGGAATGGAATATGGAACTGCAACGTTGGTTACAGGTGGCCGTAATTTAAAAAGCCTAGTTGGTGTCATCTTCCACGAAGCAGCCCACTCGTGGTACCAGCACTTATTTGGCATTAATGAAACCGTAGACGAATGGTTTGACGAAGGTTTCACTTCTTATGTAGAAGAACTTGCCATGCAAAATCTATTTGAAAAACGTGGAGCCATTGAAGCTAACCCATCAATAGAAGCTTATCGTGCATATTACAAACTAGCTTTATCAGGAAAAGAAGAACCTGCAAGCCTACTTGCCGATTATTACAACACCAACTATGCATACAGTAATGAAGCTTACAACAAAGGTCAGGTACTAGCAGTACAGTTGGGTTATATTATCGGTAAAGATAACTTGGACAAAACATTTTTAGAATTCTATAAACAATGGAAATTCAAACATCCAACACCGAATGATTTTAAAAGAATTGCAGAAAATATATCAGGAATCAATCTGAAATGGTACTTCAACCTCTTTATAAACACAACTCGTAAGATTGATTATGCAATCAAAACGGTTACCGATAAAGAAATTATCTTACAGAACAAATCCGACTTTGCAATGCCTATTGATCTATCAGTAACCTATGAAGATGGCACAAAAGAACTTTTCTATATCCCATTACGTGAAATGAGAGGCGAAAAGCCATCGGAAAACTTCAAGATATACGAAGGTATTAAAAGAACAACATTGGAAGACTGGAACTGGACACAGCCATCCTATGAGATCAATTTAACAAAAAAACCAGCAAAAGTAATCATTGATCCATCGCTACGCTTAGCAGATATTGAATCCAACGACAATATCTGGGAAAAGAAATAACATAAAAATAAGAGGCCGGTTAATAAACCGGCCTCTTATTTTTATGTTAATCTTCCCGACTTCCATCATCAGCCATGCGCACAATCTTCGGAGAGAAACTCGCGATAATATCTACCAGATCTTCTTGCGCAGCCATCACCTCGTGAATATTTTTATAAGCCATTGGTGCTTCATCCAATCCGGCACCGATTAAAGTGATACCATTATCCGACAACATGGATTTTAGATCTTTACGGGCTATGGTTTTTATAGCTTTCGTACGACTCATCAAACGTCCAGCACCATGAGAAGCCGAATGAATTGCCTCCTCTTTTCCTTTCCCTCGTACTAAGAAACCTGGAGTTGCCATCGATCCAGGAATAATACCCAGCACCCCTTTCGCGGCAGGAGTTGCTCCCTTCCGATGCACAATCACCTCCTCGCCTTGGTGTAACTCCTTCCATGCAAAATTATGATGATTTTCGATCATCGCCAATCGCTCTGCACCTAATGCCCTACCGATTTTCTCATGTATTACCTCGTGGCAAGCCGAAGCATAATCACCAGCAAGATTCATCGCTAACCAATACTCTTGCCCTTCCGCAGTATCTAAACTCATATAAGCCAAATTCTGAGCTTCATAAGGTAAAGAACAAAGCTTTTTAGCCAATTTAGTATAATGATCGGCAATAGTTGCGCCCAATCCCCTAGATCCCGAGTGCGTCAATAAAGCCACATATCGACCTTTCTCAATACCAAGTGTACAATCTGTTTCTTTAAACTCCATGACCCCAAATTCAACAAAGTGATTTCCCCCACCAGAAGAGCCTAACTGCGTCCAAGCCTTATCCTTTAATTGACGAATAAAATCATTCGCTTCAAAAGCTTTATTCGCTAATACAGCGTGGTCAACACGTTCATGTTTTAAATAACCATGTCCAGCACCAAATTTGGTATTATCCATAATCACTTTCTTATATAAATCATGATGCAGATAAAGATGCTCTTCGGGTACATCAAAAATTGACAATGCCATTCGACAACCGATATCAACACCCACACCATAAGGAATGACAGCATGATGAGTAGCCAATACCCCACCAATTGGCAAACCATATCCTTGATGCGCATCGGGCATTAATGCTCCTGCAACTGCAACAGGAAGCTTCATCGCTAGATCCATCTGGCGCAATGCCCCCTCTTCAATCTGTGACTCACCATAAATAGTGTATTGTTGTTTCCCCTCCTTTAAAGAAATCGTAGCTTTAGCTACTTCATCAACATTTAAAAGTGCTGACGCTAGCGACTTGAATAGCCCATCCTCCAAATAGCTATCCGGAGTGGCCAATACTTCTGCAAACTTCAACAACATCTCTTCACGGGTAAACCCTAATCTCTTTTTATTAATTTTCAATGCTTCACCTAAAGCAAAATTCTCTTCATAGCCTAAAGCAATTAAGTCATTGCCATTTATTCTTTTATTTTCCATCATGATCTTACTCAAATCCATTGTACTGAAACCATTGCTTACAGATTGACAATCTTTCACATCGGTTATTCATTTCTCTTAAGCAAGGAACAGCACCTCTTTACCGCTGTCCCCTGCGCCTCTTTATTTATACCTCCGTTTTACGCTAAAATAAAACGATAACTCTATCATTTCACAAACAGCTGCTTCAGCTGATCCACAATCTGACCATTACCCGAAACCGAAATATTGTTTATTTTTTCTGCAATCTTCTCCACATATTCCATCTCTTTCAATTTAAACAACATCGCGTTATCTTCCATTAATTTCGCTGTATTCAACAAGCTTCTTGTAGAAGCAGTTTCTTCACGCCGCGTGATGATATTGGCTTGAGCTTTTTTTTCCGCGACCAGTACCTGATTCATTATCTCTCGGATATCTCCTGGCAAGATGATATCTTTAACACCGGCATGAAATACCTTGACACCCAGCAATTCAACCTGTGAAGCAGTCTCCTCTAGCACATGTGCGTTGATTGCAGATTTATTGTCCATCAGTTCATCCAAAGTCATTCGACCTATATAAGAACGTAATGCCAATTGCATCAACATATACAACTGCTTCTCAAAATCTTTGTTTTCAAGCATTGCTTTCAGTACATCCACAACTTGGTACTGTATCGAAAAATTAATCCTAATCTGCGCCTTGTCTTTAGTCAAAATCTCTTGACCAGCAATATCCATAGTCGTCAATCGTATATCTACTTTTGAAATACTGATGGATGTCGCATTTTTCCACCAGTAATATGTACCCGCTTCCAATATCTTTGAAAATGCTCCATTAAGAAATAGTAAACCTTTTTCCGAAGGCTCCAACTTAAACTGCCGTACGTAGTAAGCCAGCGTCTGCTTCTCCAACAGTTGCTTATGTACTGTCGTTCCTATTTCTATATCAGTAATATCCTCCTTTTGAAAATGATAGGTTAATAAACCCTTCCAGAAAACATGCCTGCCCGCTGCTAGTACCTGCTTATAGTTGTTGTTAACAAAAACCAGACAGATCTCATTATCGGAAACTTCCACCAATTCCACATGCTCCGAAAAACCTGCAAGCTGCATCAATACATCGACATCCAAGCTACCTGGAAAAGGCTTCGACAAATCATATAATTCCAGTTTTTCACCAAAACCTAGCCAGTATTTTCCAGCAGGCACTACGCGGATATAACGATTTTTTTTAACAACTAATCCCAATTGATTGATATCTATACTTACTCTTTTCATTTCTAATTTTATTTTTTATTATACTCTTCCCCAACACAAAACACTGTGTTTTATCAGAATATACTATTGTTCTAACATTTTCTCGCGATCAAAAAGATCATCCAATTATTTATAAACGCTTCGATTCCTGTTTATTGAATATGACCGGAATATAAAAGTGGGCTAAAAGAAAAATAAAATGATGACAGCTTATCCCTAAATAAAATACAGCCCATTCCTGTATTACTTTTAAGTATTCCACTATCCTCAACCCTATTGTTGCCTTTAGAACCTATTTTATACTACAAAGACCCCATTCAATTGTCTGCCCTTTTCACAAAAAGAGAAAACCAAACGAGAGACGAAGCGCTTATTAAGTGGAAACTTTTTTAAAGAAAGTTTAAACTTGAACATGGAACTTTCGTTCCTCCAACCGATGGACACACTTTTGAGATGTGCGTGGGATTCGAACCCACCTTTTTGTTGTACTCTACCCCCTGAGTTACTCCGTTCGAGACGGAGGTAGGATTCGAACCTACGACCCCAACATGAGACAATAGTAGTTTTTTAAGTCAGCATATTATTTTCAACTGAAATAATACTACCCTGCTATACAGAAACAGGAGACGAGGACTTTAAAATAATCCACTATGTCATACACCTTTTCAGGTATATATCTTAAAAGCTATTCGCTTAATTTCTCAAAGAACTATTTGTCTTGATCGACATTACAAATGTGCACACCTAATCACGCAACCTTACTGCGTAGCAAAAAATACTTTTAAAAAACAATACAAAAAATACATATATAACTGAAAATCAAATTTATAAATTTGAATATATATAAAAAAAATCTTAACAAAAAACTTCATGCGCAAATACATTGCGCAGTAAAAATGAATTTTGTACATTTAACTTTGTAAAATTTCATCAAAAAGAAGATGTCCACCAATAAACTTGCATTAATACGCTACAAAACCATAGACAGTTGTTTATGTCAACGTCATCGCAAATGGACGTTAGAAGATCTCATTGAAAAAGTATCCAATGCCCTTTACGAACTGGAAGGTATCCATAATGGGATAAGTAAAAGAACGATTCAAGGAGACATACAGCTTATGCGTAGCAATAAGTTAGGATATAATGCTCCAATCATTGTGACAGATCGGAAATTTTACAGCTATAGTGATCCAAAATATAGCATCAGTAATTCACCCATCACCTCCTTAGATATGAAGAAGATGAAAGAAGCCGTGGATTTACTCAAGCATCTTAATGGATTTTCTTATTTTGACGAGATGAGTGATATGATCTTACGTTTAGAAAATACACTCATTAAATCCGTAGGAATTCAAAAACCTGTCGTGCAAATGGAAAGTAATAAACTACTGAAAGGTTTGAACTGGATCAGTACCTTACATCATGCCATCCTCGAAGAAATACCTTTACTTATCACCTACAAATCATTTAAGTCGCTTGCACCAACGCAAGATGTTTATTACCCATACCTTTTAAAAGAATACCGAAATAGGTGGTTTTTAATCTGTAAACCAAAAAAAGGAAAATTATTACTCAACCTTGCCCTTGATCGTATTGTAGATATTGATGAAATGGCAAAAAATGGTTTCATAGCCTATGATGGAATTGATTTCGATCGTTACTTTGCCGATACAATCGGCGTAACAAAAAGCCACAAAGACCGAGGCCAAAAAGTAATTTTAAAAATTGACAGTTTCAATGCTCCTTATGTAGAGACCAAACCATTACACAGCTCTCAACAGATCATCTATAAAAATAATGATGGTAGTATCATGATTCGTCTTGATGTCGTTTTAAACTTTGAACTGGAACGAGAAATATTGGGCTTTGGCGAGAATATAGAGGTTATTGCTCCCCGTAATCTACGCGATCGGATCAAAAGAAGAGTTCATAAAAACATGCAACAGTATACCAAAGAAATAGAATAAATCCATTTAAATATGGATTTTCCTTTACCTTTGCCTTCATATAAAACGTACCCATGATCTACTTTCACATTCCATTCTGTAAGCAAGCCTGTCATTACTGTGACTTTCACTTCAGCACGTCACTGAAATATAAAGACGAAATGCTCAGCATGCTATACAAGGAAGTGGAACTTAGAGCTGATTATCTGGAAGACAAAAATATTCAGTCCATTTACTTTGGCGGTGGCACCCCCTCTATACTAGAAGCGGAAGATATCTCCAGACTGATTGACAAAGTATCGCAGCATTTCGAAATTGACACCAATGTTGAGATTACCTTAGAAGCTAATCCCGACGATCTTAAGCGAGAAAAAGTAGCGAAACTGCGGCAAACAGAAATCAATCGTTTTAGTATCGGCATTCAATCCTTTTTTGAAGAAGATCTAAGATGGATGAACCGGGCACACAATCAAGAAGAATCCGAATCCTGTATTATGCGGGTTCAAGATGCTGGATTCGAAAATATAACCTGCGACCTGATCTATGGCTTTCCATTATTAACCGATGAAAAGTGGAAAATGAATATGCAAAAGCTACTGGATTTTCAGATTCCGCATATCTCATCCTACTCGATGACTGTAGAAAAGAAAACAGCGCTCGATCATATGATCAAAACAGGAAAAGCAGCCGCAATAGATAGCGATCAAGCAGCGGATCAAATGTTGATGCTGATTGATCGATTAACAACTGCAGGGTTTGAACAATATGAAATTTCTAATTTTGCTAAAAATGGGATGTATGCAAAGCATAATACGAACTATTGGAAAGGAAAGCATTATTTAGGCATAGGTCCATCTGCACATTCATTTAATGGTACATCACGTTCATGGAATATCGCGAATAATGCCAAATATATACACGATATCTACCAAGGAGTACTTCCTTTGGAAACTGAAGAATTATCAGCCTTAGACCGTATCAATGAATATACGATGACCTCACTAAGGACGATGTGGGGTATTAATCTTACAATAGTGGAAGATAAATTCGGATCAGAGGTTAAAAAACAATTATTGAACAATGCTGAAGAGTTCATCTACAACAAGCAGTTAACTCAAGTTGAAAATCAGCTGACCCTTACAGATACAGGAAAACTCATGGCCGATCACATTATGTCAGAACTGTTTATTGTAGACTAAATGATCAAACTTGTATGATCAAAGTTCGATCATATTTCTCATAAACACCTTACTTCAATAATTTAGAAGAATAAAGATATTTCATAATAATTGCAGTAGCACCAGCATGCTGCTGCACAAAACATTTTGCTTGTTTCCCGGAATATTCTCTTTTTACACTATCCTGCAGACATGTAAACACTTTATACAGTTCTTCCCGATTTTGAATTGAAAACCCAGCGCCTTGCTCAATCAGATCCTTAGCCTCTTGAAATTTATGATATTTAGGACCAAATATAACGGGAATACCATAAGTAGCAGCCTCTAATGTATTATGAATACCAATTCCAAAGCCTCCGCCGATATAACTCATCTTTCCATAACCATATAGCGACGACAACATGCCAATATTATCGATAATCAGCACTTGAGCATGTGCTACTCTTTCATCAGCATACGAAACATATTTAGAGAATTGTAAAGCATCAGGAAATAACGCTAAAATTGCTCTTATATGAGTATCATGAATTTCATGTGGAGCCAATATCAGCTTCCACTTCGGAAATTTCAACATTAAATCTTTTAATAACTGCTCATCTTCTTGCCAAGTACTACCCGCAACCAAAACTGGATATTCTGCGACAAATTGCGTAACCTCATCGATCTGTTTTCTCTGCTTAGGCAATTCAACCACACGATCAAATCGCGTATCCCCTGTTAACCCAACATTTCTAAATCCATGCTCTTTCAATAAATGAACACTTTCTTCATTCTGCATGAAAAAATAAGTCACAGCACTCAATATCTCTCGAAAAAAACCGCCATAAGGCTGGAAGAAAATTTGATCAGGCCTGAAAATGGCAGAAATCATCAATAATGATATCTGTCTATTTTTCAGCTCAGAAAAATAATGATACCAATACTCATATTTTGTAAAAACTACAAACTCAGGATTAATTAAATCAATAAACAGTTTTGCATTTTTTGCTGTATCCTCAGGTAAATAAAAAACGTAATCTGCTAAATTTGTATTTTTACGAACTTCATATCCCGAGGGAGAATAAAAAGTAATAACAATTTTTTTTAAGGGGAAATCTTTTTTTATCCCTTCCAAAACAGCCCTTCCCTGCTCAAATTCACCCAAAGAAGCAAAATGAAACCAGATGTGATTTTGACCCGTTTCAACCGTTTGATTCATGCGTGCATACCAGTCCCTACGCCCCTCTACCCAAAGCTTTGCTTTCGGATGAAAAGGCGCTATTAAGCGTAATAAAAGCCCATAAAGATGGATTCCTAAAGAATAAAGAAGACGCATGTTCGTAAAATAATACTTATATTCGTCAAAGATATTAAACCCTTTTCTAATTGTTGGAAATAAGTAGAAAATAAGGCTGGGAAACGAATTTTAATAACCGAAGCGGTAAGATTAAAAAAACGATGACATATTATCGATAGGTATCAACTGAGCATTTAGATCACAAAGACTTTACATATTATAACTATAAACAATGAGCAAAATACTTGTAACAGGCGGAACAGGATATATTGGTTCGCATACAGTTGTTGAATTACATAATGCAGGCTATACACCGGTTATCGTTGACAACTTATCTAATTCTAGCATCAAAATGTTAGATCAAATTGAAAAAATCATCGGTATAAAGCCTGAGTTTCATCAGTTTGATCTATGTGATGACACCAAAGTTTTAGAATTTGTTAAAAACAATCCAGATATCAACGGTATCATTCATTTTGCAGCATCTAAAGCAGTAGGTGAGTCCGTTCAGAATCCATTAAAATATTATCACAACAACTTCTTCTCCCTAATCAATCTTTTAGAAGCTTATCGTGAAAAGCCGATAAACTTTGTCTTCTCTTCCAGTTGTACAGTTTATGGAGAACCTGATTACTTACCTGTTGACGAAGCTGCCCCAGTAAAAAAAGCAACTTCTCCATATGGTAACACCAAACAGATTGCAGAAGAAATATTAGAAGAAACTGCAAATGCATATGACAATTTTAATATTATTGCATTACGTTATTTCAATCCTGTAGGAGCACATGAGTCAGCATTAATTGGCGAATTACCATTAGGAGTTCCTCAAAATCTTCTTCCATTCATTACCCAAACAGCTATAGGAAAACGCGATAAATTGACTGTTTTTGGAAATGACTTCGATACAAAGGACGGTTTCTGTGTACGTGACTTTATCCATGTTGTAGATTTAGCAAAAGCACACGTTGCAGCAATCAAATTATTGGAAAAAGGAAATCCTAAAGGAAAGTACGATGTATTTAATGTAGGCACAGGAAATGGATATTCTGTTTTAGAAGCTATAAAAGCTTTTGAAGAAGCTTCAGGCCAAAAACTAAACTATGTCGTAGGACCACGTCGTGAAGGCGATATCGTCAAGGTATATGGCGATGTAACAAAATCAACCAATGAGTTAAATTGGAAAGCACAATTAGGCATCTTCGAAATGATGGATAGCGCTTGGAAGTGGGAGAAATACCTGCAGGAAAATCCAATCGATTAAAAAAATAAAAGGAGTTAACGTTTAGTGTTAACTCCTTTTATTTTTTATCCATAAACAGATATTTGACTTTGAAAGTGGAGATCACCTATGACAGCGCTACGATTTTAAATTCGAAGACAATACGGTGTAACGGTCTTCCCCTATTTTCTTCTTCAATCTCTGTTTAGCTTTCTTCACAGCATCCTCAGTCACGCCCAATAAATTAGATATCTCGTTATTTTTTAAGCCTAACTTACCTAAAAATATGAATCTCAGATTTGATTCAGTCAATTCTGGAAATTTTCTAAGGATATCATTGTAAAAAAGCGGATACTCCTTCACAAAAGCTTCCTTAAATAAACTCCATTTATCTTCAGTCATTAAATGGGATTCCAACAATGCTTGTAGTTGCCCCCTTTCATTCTCAATAACAGAAAACGAAGTTTGTTTTACAGTTTCTATTTCATCTTTCAAATTAGCGATATACTCATTCTTCTCTTTTAGATATATAGTAAAAGAAGATAAATTATTATTTGCTTCCATTAGCTTTTGGTCAGACAAATACTTTTCCATCTGCAGGCCTAATACACGCCTCTCATAGATAATTCTACGCACCTTCAGTTTTCTGTTAAAAAGAAAATACAAACTTATCGATAACGCCAATAATAATACAACAACAATACTGTACGCTCTCTTTTTAAACAATTCTTTCTCGAATTGTTCTTTGCCCAGTTCTATTCTATGAATATATTTCTGTTTATCCGCCAGCCATTTTAATTGTTGCAGTTTCTCATCACTATTCCACAGCTGTAAACTATCATTAATCTGAATCAGTCTCCTCCTGGCTAAAAGTTCGCTATGGTCATCCTGTCGCTTTACAGCAATTTGTAATCTAACTTCCGTAATCTCCTTTTCAGATTTTTTCAGATACACTTTTTGAGTAGCGTAATTACTCGCTCGCTTGATCGCGTTCTCAGCGAGGTCTAATTTACCCTGATCGACATATATTCGAGCCAATAAGATATAAGCGTACATGGTATTCTGATTACTACTATTGCGTTCAGAATAAACAAGGTCTTCCAATAATAAATCAACTGCTTTTCCGAAATCCCCTTTCCCCCGATAAATGAGTGCCTGATTACCAAGTGCCTTACCCAATCGAACTTCGTCACCATTAAATTTAGACAGTGACTCCACTTCTTTAAAATAACGAAATGCTGTTACAGTATCTGCCAATTTCAGATATGCCGTACCTAATGCATCAAGGATACTTCCCATTTCTCTTGATTGAGGTGCTGCATGTTTACGGGCAAGATTTAGATATTCCATATTAGCCTCAGCATCACCGATACTACCAAAAAAATAAGCCATATTACGTAGGGAAATATCAGGATTAGGAAGTTTTTTCAGAGATATCTGAGGCAGTAAGTCGCGTAGACCTAAGAAAACTGGAAATGCATCCGTATAATTATGCAAATCATACAGATAAAACCCATAATTGACTTTTGTCCAAAATTCAAGTTCTTTATCTTTGCTATTTTTTGCTTTTTTTATCGCAGTTAAATACAGATTTGTGCTTCTAGCATTGGCCGAATCATAAACATTGGCAAATCCTCTTGCAAGCATATTATCGTATGCAATGAGCAAGGACTCATCATCATATATCTTCGAATAAGAAATGATAGGCTTTAAAAAATTTTTTAAAGCAATAGTATCAGTCCCAAAATCCCTCTCTTGTTTGATTAAATATTCAATCCGACTCTTACTGGAAAACAAATCCTCAAGCTTAATAGAATCCGCAAAAGCCGTATTCGCAAAAACTAACGTACAGAAAAATATATTTAGCAGTTTCAAATCAATGGAAGATTATTAGGATGTAGGTATTTATCTACAAATATAAATAATTTTAGATGTAGTACGTCAAGAAGGTCTATTAAAATAATGTTATTAAAATTTTGATTTTATAGTAACATCAGGATGAACAATTAGCCAACCGCTTTTTAAGGTAGGGCATACATCGTCGTTACTAATTTTAAAAATCATTAATTTTCACCTATCTTTAAATCATGTCAATTCATCAAGATCCCGAATTAAAAAAAGCTGTACTTAACCTTCCCTTAAAGGAAAAAGACAAGTTATTACTCCGATTGATTAGTAAAGATAAAATGCTCATCAAACAACTACATTTTCAGCTTTTAGAAGATGAATCTGACTTAGAACAACGCATTGAACATCTGAGAAAACAGCTACAGAAACTTTTTGACATAGGTGAATCACAAGTGTACAATACGCCAAGTATGAGCAATTTCGTAGGATTAAGCAAATTGGTAAAACAAGCCAGCGGCATGGTTAACGAGCACGAAAAAATCACAAAAGATAAATTGAGTGAAGTAGAATTTCGTATTTACATTTTAGAAAGAGCCATCATGATGTACCCATCGTTATTTGGTTCATCTTACCAATCTGCCGCACATAAACTTCAAAAATATATAGCTGGCAGAATAAAACATGCTGTGTCAAAATATGAAAAAATTCATGAGGACCATCAGTTTGACTATAGAGAGCATTTCCAAGAAATACTTGATGCAGCAAATGCTACAGCATTAAAAGACTATATAAAAGTATTAAATGTAAATACAAACTTATAATACAGTTTTACAACACCGTCCAGTACCAATGACAATGAGACCTTACTAATTTTTTTGGTTATTTATAGCAGATAGCAAAAGCTTATTTTGTAACAACCCATCATTTTAACTAAATTCGCAATATTCCAAATTAGTGAACGCGTGGGAATTAAAGAAATTATAGAAAAATACGGTCAAAGTGAGTTGACACAAACTTTGACAAAAGCGATACAAGCTAAAAATCCAAAAGTCCATTTAAGAGGCCTTATCGGTTCATCTGATGCCGTTGTTGCAGTAGCGAGTTATACCCTACAAGAACGCCCCTACCTCTTTATCCTTCCAACACATGAAGATGCATCTTATTTCTTAAGTGATCTGGAAAGCCTTCTGGATAAACAGGTATTATTTTTTCCCGCCTCCTACCGTAAACCTTTTGATTTTACACAACTTGATGCAACACATGTTTTACAACGCGCAGAAACATTAAATGTACTAAATCATACTTCCGAATTACCAAAAATGGTTGTTACATACCCCGAAGCAATTGCTGAAAAGGTAATTAATAGAAGTGATCTGGAGAAAAACACGTTAGAAATAACCGAAAACACCAAATTAAGTATAGACTTTATCAATGAGTTTCTATTTGAATACGATTTCGACCGTGTAGATTTTGTTTACGAGCCTGGACAGTACGCCATTCGAGGGGGAATTGTCGATATATTCTCTTTTTCTAATGATCTTCCCTACCGAATAGAATTTTTTGGAGATGACATTGAGAGCATTCGAACATTTGAGATTGAATCCCAACTGTCTGTATCAAAAATTCATAAAGTAACCATCGTCCCCAATGTGCAGGCTAAATTCTTAAGTGCACAAAATATTTCCCTTTTGGAGTATATTGACAAAGATGCAGTTGTTTGGATAAAAGATGTTCAGTTCACATTGGATACGATAAAAGATGGAAATAAAAAAGCAACCGAGTTTTGGAATGCTTTATCAGAAAAAGAAAAGAAAGACAATTCAGAGTGGATAAATCCCGCTTATGGATTTTCTGACGAAAAAAATTTCAATGCACTCCTTTTCGATTTCCCAATCGTCGAATTCGGAAAACAATTCTTCTATAAAGCCGAAACGACAATCAAATTTGATATCCACCCACAACCCTCATTCAATAAAGATTTCAATCTGTTGATCCATAATTTCAAAGAGAATGAGAAAAATAAAATCGAAAATTTAATCTTCTCAGATTCGCCTAAACAAATAGAGCGGATATATAAAATCTTAGAAGATCTCGACAAAACAGTTACCTTTATTCCTGTCCATAAAGGATTCAGAGAAGGATTTAGGGACGATGATGTCAAATTAGCCTGCTATACAGATCATCAAATTTTTGATCGATATTATAAGTACAAGCGAAAAAAAGGTTATGAAAAAAGTCAGGCCATCACGTTAAAAGATCTGCGAGATCTTAAACCAGGTGATTATATTACCCATATCGACCATGGTGTCGGAAAGTATGCTGGACTTGAGAAAGTGGAAGTCAATGGCAAATCTCAGGAAATGATCCGATTGAGTTATGCTGACAATGACCTTCTGTACGTAAACATCAACTCCTTAAATCGGATTTCCAAGTATTCAGGAAAAGAAGGTTCTATTCCAAAAATGAATAAACTGGGAACAGATGTATGGGACAAGCTAAAGAAAACCACAAAGAAAAAAGTCAAGGACATTGCCCGAGACTTGATCATGCTCTATGCGAAACGTAAAGCACAGACCGGTACGGCCTTTAGTCCAGATTCTTATTTACAGAATGAACTGGAAGCTTCTTTTATTTATGAAGACACACCAGATCAAGAAAAAGCTACTGCAGATGTAAAACGTGATATGGAATCGCCACATCCGATGGACCGTCTAGTATGTGGTGATGTTGGTTTTGGAAAAACGGAAATTGCTATACGAGCAGCATTTAAAGCTGTTGCAGACAGCAAGCAGGTTGCAGTACTTGTACCAACAACGATTCTTGCACATCAGCATTACCGAACTTTTACTGAACGCCTCAAAGATCTACCGTGTACCATAGACTATATCAATAGATTTAAAACAGCAAAACAAATTAAAGAAACATTGGCAAAATTAGCTGAGGGGAAAATTGATATTATCATCGGTACTCATCGCCTAGTAAGTAAGGATGTTAAATTTAAAGATCTGGGCCTGATGATCATTGATGAAGAACAAAAATTTGGAGTCTCCGTTAAAGAAAAATTAAAACTATTACGTGCCAATGTCGATTCACTGACATTAACCGCAACCCCTATACCCCGTACATTACACTTTTCGCTGATGGGGGCGCGAGATTTGAGTTTAATCAACACGCCCCCCCCCAATCGTCAACCTGTTCAAACAGAATTGCATGTATTCAATGAAACACTGATACAGGAAGCAGTATCCTTTGAACTGGAACGCGGTGGACAAGTGTTCTTTATTCACAACCGTGTTGCCGATCTTAAGCAACTAGGTGCTATGATTCAAAAATTAGTCCCTAATGCACGGGTAGGTATCGCGCATGGACAGCTTGAAGGTGATGATCTCGAAGATGTTATGCTTAAGTTTATCAATCACGATTTTGATGTATTGGTTGCCACAACCATTATCGAAGCCGGATTGGATATTCCCAATGCCAATACCATCATCATTAACCATGCGCATATGTTTGGTCTAAGCGATCTTCATCAGATGCGTGGACGTGTAGGTCGCTCAAATAAAAAATCATTCTGTTACCTGCTAAGCCCTCCATTATCGACACTTACGCCAGAGGCTTATAAACGATTATCAGCAATCGAAGAGTTTTCAGAATTAGGGGCAGGATTTAATGTCGCTATGCGCGATCTTGATATTCGTGGCTCAGGAAATTTATTAGGTGGAGAACAATCTGGGTTTATTGCCGAAATTGGTTTTGAGATGTATCATAAAATTCTTGATGAAGCAATTCAGGAATTAAAAGAAGACGAATTCTCAAATGTCTTTGCCGATGATAAAGACCACAAATATGTCTCCTTTACGCAGATCGACACCGATATGGAAGTATTGATACCTGATGAATATGTAACCAATATCAGTGAGCGATATAACCTATATACGGAAATATCGAAACTCGAAAATGAAGACCAACTGACAGATTTTGCAGTATCATTAGAAGACCGATTCGGTCCGATACCACATGAAGTCTTTGAATTGTTTAATACTTTGCGCCTACAATGGTTTGGAAAGCAGATTGGATTTGAAAAAATATCCTACAAGAAAAACACCTTAAAAGGATATTTCGTTAACAACCCAAAATCAACTTATTTCGAATCGGATCAATTTGGAAGAGTACTTGCTTTTGTTCAGCAGCACCCAGAGATTAGTAATTTAAAAGAAATCAAAAAACAGCTTAGGCTGGCTTTAAGTAATGTGAATAGTATTAGTTATGCTTTAAAGCTTTTAAAAGAAATGGTATAATAGCATTTGTCATATGAGTACACGATTTAAAAAGGTTTCTATTTAATGATAGAAACCTTTTTTTAGATTATTGATTACAAAACAGATGTACCATCATCTGTTTTCACCTGTATTACGGTCAATTCCTTACCAAATTTCGCGAAATATTCTGGTGAGATCTTCTCGATAAGTGCGACAACAAAATCATTTTTCACAAGATTAATCGTGCAGCCACCAAAACCACCCCCCATTTGTCTTGCCCCCAGCACCTCAGGAAACTGTCTGATAAAATCCACCAAATAATCTGACTCAGCACAGCTCACTTCATATTCTTGACTCAAACCATGATGTGACTCCAATAGATTTTGTCCTAATGCTTTTAAATTACCAGCTTTCAGATGCTCACATGCCTCATGCACGCGTTCGCTTTCTTCAACGACAAAACGTGTTTTTGTATATACTTCAGCATCTCTATCTTTCACCATTTCATCCAACATCGAAACCGACACATCACGCATATTGACAACCTCAGGATATTTTTCCTTAACCCAATCAATAGCTTGCTTGCATTGTTCCACACGCTTGTTATACGCAGTATCTCCTAATGCATGTTTTACATTTGTATTCAGCAAAATGATTGTATAACCATCCAATATCAGAGGAACATATTCATATTCTAAAGAACGGCAATCGAGCTTTAATACCTGATCCTTTTTACCAAACGTTGAAGCAAACTGATCCATAATACCGCATTTTACTCCTGCATAAGTATGCTCGGCCAATTGTCCAATTTTTGGAATCTCCAAACGTGGAATATTTAACTCAAAAAGCTCACTTAAAGCTAAAGTCGTAGCACATTCTACAGAGGCAGAAGAAGATAGACCTGCTCCTAAGGGAACATCACCATCGATATAAAGATTAAATCCACCAACCAATAAACCCCTTTTCTGGATTTGATCAACAACCCCCAAGATATAGTTGGGCCAATGTAAATCTGTTGGTGCAATAGCATTTAAACTGATCTCGTAGACGGCCTTGTAATCTTCGGCATATAAAGAGATCAACTCATCATCTCTTTTAGATACAGCAATATATACCGCTTTATCGATAGCCGCTGGCAGCACAAACCCGTCATTATAATCGGTATGCTCTCCTATGATATTAATTCTACCTGGGGACCGTACAATAATAGGCTCAGCTTGAAAAATGGATGTAAATTTATTCTGTATAGATTCTTTAGTAATCATAAATTAAACGTTTTTATAATGAGTCGTTGAGCAGTTTCTTAATTGTTGAGCTGCAAATTCAGGCGTAATATCACGCTGTGGATTTGCCAGCATTTCATAACCTACCATAAATTTCTTAACGGTAGCAGAACGTAACAATGGTGGGTAAAAATGCATATGCCAGTGCCATTCCGGAAAGTCTCCACTATTCACCGGAGCTTGATGCATACCCGCAGAATAAGGAAATGATGTATTAAATAAGTTGTCGTAGCGTGTTGTCAACAATTTCAAAATTGAGGCCAGCTGTTCTTTCTCCTGATCTGTGAAAGCTAATATATTCTGTACAGGTCTTTTACTTACGATCATCGTCTCATACGGCCATGATGCCCAAAATGGAACTAACGCAACAAAACTGTCATTCTCTTCTATAATACGTTCATTTTTTCTCAATTCTGCTTGAACATATGCACTTAGCATGGTAACACCATGATTGTCAAAATATGTCTTTTGATTTTTCGACTCCTTCTGAAGTTCCACAGGAACATGATTTTGTGACCATATCTGACCATGTGGATGCGGGTTGCTACACCCCATTATAGCACCCTTATTTTCAAATATTTGAATATACTTTATCCACTCATGTTCAGCCAAAGCAGCAAACTCCTTTTGCCAAACATCTACTACCGCTTTGATTGCCGGAACTGACATTTCTGGAAGTGTCAGATCATGTCGTGGAGAAAAGGCGATAACTTTACAAATACCTTTTTCAGATTCCGCAATAAAAAGCTCATCTTCATTGATATCTGCCGTAGGCGTATCCTTCAAGAGTGCAGAAAAATCATTTACAAATACAAAACTCTCTTTATAATCGGGATTAACATCTCCATCAGCCCGTTCGTTCGTCGGACACAAATAACACTTCGGGTCGTATGATGGTCGTTGTTCTTGATTGTCATCTTCGACTTGTCCTTGCCATGGCCTTTTACTTCGATGTGGAGAAACGAGCACACGTTCACCAGTAAGTATATTCAACCGGGTATGAGGATCCGAATTAATTTCGAATGTTTGTTGCATGGTCTAATTTTTATTTCATAATTTTTGATCGTTAAAGATAGTAATTAGACTGTTAAAGAAAATGACAATGACAATAAAAAAAATAAGCACTCGATTGAGTGCTTATTTTTTTATTGTCATCAGCTAACATGTAGGAGAAGCATATTTAACTACCACATCCCTTATAAATGTTATTCTTTAATTATACGCGTGCTTTCGGATCATTCCCTTTTATAAGTTCAAAAATGGTGATCTCAGGCAATATTCCTACTCGACCCGGGTAACCTAAGAATCCATAGCCCACATTTACATAAAGTTGCTTATTGTTTTTTTCTTTATATAACCCGGCCCATTCTTTATACACATACTTTGCAGGACTCCATTGAACATTCTTAAGCCGAACACCAAACTGCATACCGTGTGTGTGCCCCGCGAACATGACGTCGATATCTGTATCTAGCACCTGAGCCCGCCAGTGCGAAGGATCGTGGGAAAGAAGTAATTTAACAGACTGTTCTTCTGTACCCAACAAAGCTTTTTGCAAATCGCCGTGCTTAGGGAATCGGCCGGTACCCCAGTTCTGTACACCAACAATAGCCAATTCTTCATTGTTAACTTTCAAAATCCGATTCTCATCATTCAAAAGATCCCAGCCCATTACTTTATGTGTCTCAATCAAGTCCTGAAGATTTTTTCTTTTGGCCGCTGAATCATCTTTCCCAAAATAATAATCACCATAATCATGATTTCCTAAACTTGAGAATACACCTAAATCAGCCTTTACCCTTGAAAATATATCTTGATAATCGCGCATTTCTGAAGCGACATTATTAACTAAATCACCAGTAAAAAAAATAGCGTCTGGTTTTTCATTCAGTAATAAGTCAACTCCACCATTTACGGCTTTTCTATTATAAAAAGAACCCGAATGCACATCAGAAATTTGTCCAATCTTCATCCCGTGAAAAGCTGCTGGCAAATTTGGCAAGTATAACTTTTGACGACGCACACGATAATCATACGCTCCCGAAATAATTCCCCAGCTTAAAGGCACCAATGGCGACGCACCAACCAAAATCCCCGCCTTTGTTAAGAAATCTGACCTTGTGATCCCTTTAACTGGCTCTTCAGCGATTGGCATTTCCAACACATTGACCGCTTGTTTGATCGTTTTTTTCGGGGTCAACAGTCTCGTTAGCCAAAGTCCTCCTCTCCTCAAATCATCCAGAATGAGAACAAAGAAAAAGAAGAATTTAGAAGCTGCTGTGAGAAAAAAAGCAACTAAAAAAACTGAACGAACTAGTAGTGGAATATTAAATTTAAAGGATATGATAACTCCTAGAGAAAGCAAAATTGAATAACCCCACCAAAGAATCCCAAAAGTTTTAGTCTTTGCAAACTTGATCTTTGTTGCCTTTAATGCAAAAAAGATATAAAAGTCCAATAGAAGAAGTACAATTACATTTACTATTAACATCGTATTTTTAAGTTAGTATTAAGCATTCAAAGCCAAGCGCTTCAATGCTTCAATCCACTTAGGATCACCGTTTAGACTTTCAACCAATTGAACCTCTTCACCTCCCAAATGCTTAAACTCATTAGCATATTCCACGCCAATTTCATCTATTGTTTCAATACAATCGGCAACAAATGCTGGACTAAATACCAATAATTTCTTCTTGCCTTTTTGTGCCAAGTCCTCTAATAAACTTGACGTATAAGGTTGAATCCAAGGTTCTTTGCCTAATCTCGATTGAAAACAGATGCTATATTGTTCCTTTTCAAGACCTAATTCTTGCGCAATTGCTCTTGTAGTTGCATGACATTGTGACAGATAACAAAAAGAATTGACCGTATTTTTACACGAATCACAACCATCTTCCGGACAACTTAACTGCCTGGTTGGATCAACTTTCCCCAATTGACGTACAGGAAGCCCGTGATAACTAAATACAATATGGTCAAAATGAGCAATATCATGCTGTCTTGCATGATCTGCAAAGGTTTCAATCATGAGTGGCTCTTGACAATAACTACTTACAAAACTCATATTCGGTAAATAATTCCATTTACGAATCAGTTCCATCACGCGGTCAATAACAGATCCACTGGTCGCAGATGCATATTGCGGAAATAAAGGAATAACACGAATCGAATCCAGAAGCATTCCCTCCATATTTTTCAAAGCATTTTCAATAGAAGGATTCTGGTAACGCATGGCCAATTCGACATGATAATCCTCCCCTAAAGACTTCTGCAAGAGATCACGCTGTATAATGCTGTAATGCATCAAAGGAGAACCTGTTTCCTTATCCCAGATTGTTTCATAAATTTTAGCAGACTTCGGAGCGCGCGTAGGAGCTATGATTCCCCTAACTAAAAGTGTTCTATTGATATATGGAATATCAATTACCCTTCCGTCCATTAAAAATTCTGTTAAATATTTTCTTACATCTGATGTGGCAGGACTATCCGGAGTCCCCAGTTGAACTAATAAAATTCCTTTGGTAGCTTTCTTACTCATTTGAAACAAAAGTATGAAAATTAGATCGTAGATATTGCTATCTACGACAATATGAAATATTTATGACGCGTAATTGTGAGGTTATATTGCTTCTAAGTAAGCTTTGACTTCTTTCATCAGCCACATAGGTGTTGAGGTCGCTCCACAAATACCCACACGATCGCCTTCTTTGAAAACTGTTACATCAATCTCTCCAACTTCTGAAACAAAATAAGTATCAGGATTTTCTTTTAAGCAAACTTCAAAAAGAACTTTACCATTGGAAGATTTTTTACCCGAAACAAAAACAATTTTGTCATACATCTTGGCGAAGTGTACCAGATCTTCGTAACGATTAGAAACTTGGCGACAAATTGTATCGTTTGCTTTTACTTCATAGCCTCTCTTAATCAACTCATCTTTGATCTGATAAAACTTATCTACACTCTTCGTCGTTTGGCTATAAAGTGTAAAGGATGCTGGCAAGTCGGCATCATCCAGCTCAGCAATATCCTGAAAAACTAAAGCTTCATCATTAGTTTGTCCCTGCAAACCAACAACCTCAGCATGGCCATGCTTCCCAAAGATGAGGATCTTCTCATCCTGATCAAAAGAAGTTTTAATTCTATTTTGCAACTTAAGAACAACGGGGCACGATGCATCAATTAGCGTAATATTATTCTCTAGAGCGATCTTATAAGTTTCTGGAGCTTCACCATGTGCACGGATAAGGACTTTTTCATGTTGTAAAGTGGGAAGAACATCATGAGCAATGATCCGCAAACCCTTTGCTTTTAGTCGAGCAACTTCTTCATCATTATGTACAATATCGCCTAGACAGTACAAATAACCATCTTCCTCAAGAATTTCCTCAGCCATGTCTATTGCATAGACTACACCAAAGCAAAAACCGGAATCCTTATCAATATCAACTGTTAGATTTAATGCCATAATAGTACAAAGTTAATCATTTCTAGACACGCAAAGAAAATACTTTTTATCAAAGAAAAAGTTACATAAAAATAGTCGTAATGATAATATAATATGCTTATCTTTCAGTTATTGGTGGAAATCATTACTTTTGCAAAAAAAATAACATTAATGGCAACTAACAGAACTTTTACGATGATCAAACCAGATGCAGTAGCAAATGGTCACATCGGCGCTATTTTGAATGATATTATTGCTGGTGGTTTCAAAATCGTAGCAATGAAATATATTCAATTGACTACAGAAACAGCGGGTGCTTTTTACGCAGTACACAGCGCGCGTCCTTTCTACGGAGAATTAGTAAACTTTATGACTTCAGGTCCTATTGTTGCTGTTATCTTGGAGAAAGAAAATGCAATTGAAGATTTCCGTACTTTAATCGGTGCTACTAACCCTGCTGAAGCTGCAGAAGGTACCATCCGTAACAAATATGCAAAATCTATCGATGCTAATGCGGTTCATGGTTCTGATTCAGATGAAAACGCTCAAATCGAAGGTGCATTTTTCTTTTCTCAATTCGAGAGATTTTAGTCTTAATCAAATCATATAAAAAAGGCTTGCAATAGTATTATTGCAAGCCTTTTTTATATCTAAAAATCTCGTTTCCCAAGATACTCATTCTCTTTAGCCGTCATCAACGTTTTATCTTCGGGTTTTTTATCATGGTATCCACATAAATGTAATACGCCATGCATAATCACGCGCTGTAACTCATCTCTACTATCAACTTTAAATTTAGCAGCATTTTCTGTAATACGCTCAACACTGATAAATATATCACCAGCAATCACATCATCATCTTCCGAGGAGTCAAAAGTAACAACATCTGTATAAGTATCATGATTCAAATACTGCTTATTAATTTCCAATAAATAAGCATCTGAACATAAGATAAAGCTTAGTTCACCAACACGCTTAAATCCTTCAGCCTTGATTGTATCCACAATCCACTGACGAATTTTTGCCTTTTCCTTTAATTTAAAATCAATATCTTCTACAAAGAATAGAATATCTTTTAATGCCATATTAAAATGCTTTAGTTTCCATATATGTCTGCAAGATCAAGGTTGCTGATATGGTATCCACAATACCCTTTTCTTGTCTTTTATTTTTTTTCTTACCGCTTTGAGCGATAACAGCAGCGGCCATTTTTGACGTAAACCGTTCGTCTATTTCAATAATAGGGATCAAAGGGTATGTTTTCTTTAACCGTCTTGCAAATCCTAAAATATGAATCGCAGACTCCGAATCCGTCCCGTCCATTTGCAAAGGCTTGCCCAATACAAACGTCTCCACCTGCTCTGTTTTAAAATAATCTTCTAAGAACTCCCAAATTTTATCCGGATGCACCGTCGTTAATGCTGTTGCAATTATTTGCATCGGATCTGTCACTGCAATACCGATCCTTTTTGTTCCATAATCAAAAGCCATTAATCTCATAACGATGCCTATCTTAAATATTTTGACAAAAATACGATTCTGTTTCTGTAAAATAGATTCCCTATTGATCAAAAAAAATCTATAAATTTGCTAGACTTTAAATTAAAATGAATGAAATACACCATATTAATTGGGCTTTTCTTAATTACTGTAAGTATAAAAGCAAATGCTCAAGATTACCAGGCGCTTATTCTAAAAGATCGCCAAGAAAAAGCTTTGAGTCTCTCCAAGTCAAAATTCGGTCCTTTACCGGCAGACCAGGTACAGTTTTTAGATTATTTCCCAGTAGATAAAGCATACCAAGTGACGGCGGACGTTACCTTATTAATAGGAGAAGAAACGTTCAAAATGCCCACTTACGATGGAACTAGCAACCCCTATAAACGTTATGCTATTTTAAATTTCACTTTAAACAATAAACCCTATCAACTGACAGTTTATCAAAGTGCGGCGCTATTTCAAAATCCACAATACAAAAACCACCTCTTTCTACCCTTTTTAGATTTAACAAACGGTCAGGAAAGCTATAGTGGTGGACGTTATATTGATTTATCAACGGAGGACATCATAAATGGCAAAGCAACTATAGATTTTAATACCGCTTACAACCCTTACTGTGCGTACAGCAATGGCTATCGCTGCCCTGTACCACCTCAAGAAAACATTTTAGAGACAAAGATTATGGCAGGAGAAAAAGCTTTTCATAAACAAAAAAACGAAAGACCAGTAGATATTCAGGCAGGACAAAATTTTAGCGCAGATGATCTTAAGATCATCAATAATGGTACAGAAACAGAAAAATTACGTGTGCTACAAATTACAAATGAGAAAGATCTGACTGTATTAACGACCACTTCTGTTGACCTTAAATTTGATGACCCATCGATCGCAATCTTAGAAAAAAGAATGTTTAGCACAGTTCAAGATCCAGAGCATGCTGGCGTTGGCATCGCGGCCCCGCAAATAGGAATAAATAAAAACTTAATTGTTGTACAACGATTTGATAAAGTAGGTGAACCTTTTGAAAGTTACATTAACCCTAAAATTATTTGGCGATCAAAATTCATCAGAAAGGGAGTTGAAGGATGCTTATCAATACCTGATCGTCGGGAAGAGGTACTTCGCAGTAATACCATCCGCTTACAATATATTAGTAAAGAAGGCAAAATAAAGGAGGAAAATATTGAGGGGTTTACTGCCGTTATTTTTCAGCATGAAGTAGATCATTTATATGGAATACTTTACCCAGACCGTGTGGAAGAGGCTCAAAAAGAAGAATTTGAACCCCTAAGTGATAAAATGCAGTTTTATATTAAGCCAAATACGTTACGCCCTTAATAAAAAAATGGATCGCTATGGATCTTATTAAAAATATCCATAGCGATCCATTGTTACTTGAGCATCACCGATTGGCATACAATCATAAATTTCTCCTTTACCATCGAGATCTGCTTGATAAAAGAAAAATATTTTGCAAAATGAATTAATTCAATAGCTATGACTTATTATCCCTAGCTATTAATTCAAACGATCAAAGTCCTGTTAGAAAAGGCAATGACCCTATAGCAACAAATACATTTCCTACCACCTGTATTTGGTAAATCGTAAACAAATGACCTCCCTTCATGGCAGTTGAAACAACTTACTATCTAATAAGGATCATCTTATAATTTCCTTAAGTTTTTATAGTGTGATAATAGGGGGTTTGTAGAGGGTTCATAGAGGTAAAGCTCTATAAATCCTCTACAAACCCTGCCTTTAGGCTATTAAATATTCCTACTAAAATCTAACAAGATTCAAAGGTGTCTCTCATAAGATTCCCAGCAAATCTATATGTCTATCTAAGGGAGGTAATGCGTCCAAAACTTAAGATAAAAAAAAAGAGCATAAAATCTATTTATGCTCTTTTTTTCAATCTTCATCGCATCAAAGCTACTGATTGAAAATAGATATTTTTTAATGTGACAAGGTAGGTAGCTTAACGGGCGATCATCTTGATTTCAAATAAAGTATTCCAAAGTTTTCCAGTGACAAACAATCTTTTACCTGCTTGATCATAGGCGATACCATTCAACTCATTATCGTATTGTGCATGCTGATAGATCCCAACTAAATTAATTCGACCTTCTACGATTCCAGTTTCAGGATTTATAATAGCAATAATATCCTTTTCATATACATTCGCATACACTTTACCATCAATATACTCCAGTTCATTTAGAAAATTCACCTGACCATTTTCGTCATAAACATCAACAGAACTCATTTCTTGCTGTGTATTCGGATCTAAAAAATATAATTTATTGGATCCATCAGACTTAATTAATCTTTTGCCATCGTAGGTTAAGCCCCAACCTTCTTTACTATCCTTATAAGGAAAAGTTTTCTCCAGTTCAAAACTTGATTTATTAAGAACAAAACCTTCCATATTTTTCCATGTCAACATCACGATTTTATCTCCCATGATGGTCATTCCTTCACCAAAATATTTTTCTGAATCAAACTCTTTTTTCTGTAGCACTTTACCCGTTTTTAAGTCAACGCGTCTCAAGGAGGTAAGTGTACCTCCGCCACTACCTGTTGACTCATACAAAAACCCATTTTCATATTGTAACCCTTGGGTAAATGCTGTCGTATCATGTGGAAATTTATTGACAATTTCGAACCCATATTCTTTTGGAGCTGGTGGTACAATAGTGATGTATGCGTTTGCACTATCAATACTTGTTCCTTGATATACCTTTGCAGAAATATTGCGTGTACCCAAGGCTAAGTTCTTACTGTCTACCTGCACTGCAGAAGTATCTTTTCCAGAAGCAACCATCTTATCATCGATATAATATACAACCGAGTCCAGATCAGGTGAATTAAATTTGAGCTGAAATTGAATTGGATCACCTAGCTGAATTGATTGGCTAGCATCGGGTTTAGCAAACTCCAGTTTACCTGACTTCTTCGTTTTACAGGCACTTAAACCAAGTACTAAACCTAAGAGGATATAGGTTGTTTTTTTCATATTAAATCTACTTTTATTCATTCCAAAACGCATCTTTGATGTGTTCTAATTGTATGTTATCTTTATCTGTGATGAGAACTGATATAATGTCAAAGCGAATTTCTCCAGTCACATCATATTTTTTCAAATATACATCTGCAGCTCTTGTCAATTTTCGTTTCTTCTGCCAGTCAACAAACTCAAACGGTTCTCCGTAATCAAGCTTACGACGAGTTTTTACCTCAACAAAAACTAAAATACCGGCATCTCTGACTATCAAATCTACTTCTAAATTCTTATATCGCCAATTTCTTAACAAAATTTCACACCCTAAATCCTGCAGAAATTTTTCCGCATAAGACTCTCCTAATTTGCCGAATTCAAGATGCTTGGCCATACTTTACTTGACTACGGTATTTCCGAGTAATCCTCCTAACATCTTCTCGGCATCTTTAAGTTTTTGATATTTGAAAATTAAAACTTCGACATTCGCGTCATCCTTTTCCGTCTTTAGCTCTTCACGGATCTTGACCATTTCACGGGTTATTTTACGTTTTTTGATGCGGTAAATCGAAGTGATAACAAGCACTTTTAAATGCTCATATTCTTGAGTTACATAGATTTTACGTTTATCATCATTCCAGTTTTCACTCAGATTGTACTTGGACGCAACACAGTTAATAGCAAGCTCAGCAACAGCAGCGTCTTGATTAGAGTAAAACTGCTTAGCCTCCGGTATTTCAAATTTTTCAACCGCCTCACGATAAACATTTAAGATAAAAGCTGCGGCCTTGTCCTCAAAATTGACATCAGCGATATTACTTAGTAAAACCCCTGCTACTGGTATATCTCCGTCCCCTTCCCAGGTCGCCAGATAGTCGCCATAATTGATAAGAATCCGTATAATTTCACGTTCTTGAAGTATTTCTGAAGTAATCTGCTGCGCAGATGTCTCTGGTGCCAGCGGCGCGGCACCACCTCTTTCTTCATCGGTCATGAAAAAATCTGCAGGAGGTCCATCCATTGGTGGAGCCCCTGCCCCCATAACCGGAGTACTCTTCTTACTGAAATCCTTATCTGCTTTCTTAGATTTTGAAATTCGGATCTTATTTAATTCTGAAAGTAAGATTCGCTCTTCAATATCCAATAAATTACTGCACTCCCGTATAAAAACTGAAACTTTAATTTCATCCGGAATCAATGCGATACTCTCAACGACATCACGGATCACCTCTGCCCTTTTTATCGGATCATTATTGGTATCGCGAAGTAAAATTCTAGTTTTATAAAAAATAAAATCTTGTTGATTCTCTTTGATATAGGACTTAAATACGGAAGAACCATAAGTCTTTACATACGAATCGGGATCATTACCATCTGGGAAAAGCAAAATCTTAACGTTCAAACCTTCCTCCAGCAACATATCCGTTCCCCGAAGAGAAGCTTTAATCCCAGCTTCATCTCCATCATAAAGAATTGTTACATTTTTTGTGAAGCGCGCAATAAGTCGAATCTGTGCTGTCGTCAATGATGTACCTGATGAAGATACCACATTTTCTACACCTGCTTGATGGGTAGATATTACATCTGCATATCCTTCTACCAAATAGCAGTTATCCTCCTCCATAATTGCTTTTTTCGCAAAATTGAGTCCATAAAGCACATCTGACTTATGGTAGATATCACTCTCTGGTGAGTTTACATATTTGGGAACTTTCTTATCTGTCTTTAATGTCCTTCCTCCGAAACCGATTACTCTTCCAGTCAAATTATGGATAGGAAACATAACACGTCCGCGGAAACGATCGTATAAGCTTTTATCATCGCGCTCGATCGCAAGCCCAATTTCCTTCAGATAGTCGGGATGAAAACCCGCTTTGGTCGCTGCATCAACAAGTGCAGTCCAATTATCGGGGGAATAGCCCAATTCAAATTTTTTGATGATATCTTCCCGATAGCCACGTTCCTTAAAGTAGTGCAGGCCAATAACCTGCCCCATCTCCGTGGTCCACATTTCATCTTTGAAAAATTTACTGGCCCATGCGCTCAACACATATAAACTTTCTCTCTTATCTTGAGCCGCTAACTGTGCTGGCGAGCGTTCAACCTCTTCAACCTCTATACTGTATTTATTAGCGAGGTATTTTATGCCTTCAGGATAAGAAAATTTCTCTAGTTCCATCACGAACTTCAACGAATCTCCTCCAACCCCGCATCCAAAACATTTATAGATTCCTTTGGAAACAGAAACGTGAAAAGATGGCGTCTTCTCATGATGAAAAGGACAGTTACCAATAAGCGATGTACCCCTCTTTTTTAAGTCTACAAAATCACCTACAACCTCCTCTATTCGAGCAGCATCCAACACCTTATCTATTATCTCTTGCTTGATCAATTTCGTATCCTTTTATAATCAGTAAATTTAATAAATATATAAGCAATTACAACATCAAATTCATCGGCATTTCTGCTATCCAAACTAAATATTTTACTATTTTTGCAATACCATAAGAATGCTGAAATAGAAAGCTATGTCATTTAATATCAAAAAAATCTGTTGTATCGGTGCTGGATATGTAGGCGGACCGACGATGTCTGTTGTTGCCCAACAATGTCCTCATATCCAAATCACCATTGTTGATGTCAATGTCGAACGTATTGCGGCCTGGAATGACGAAAATTTGGATAACCTTCCGGTCTACGAACCAGGGCTGACAGCGATTGTCGCTGAGGCAAGGGGTCGTAATCTATTTTTCTCTACTGATGTTGATAAAGCTATAGATGAAGCAGATATGATTTTTATTTCTGTCAATACCCCTACCAAAAACTACGGCAAAGGAAAAGGGATGGCTGCTGATCTCAAATACATTGAATTATGTGCGAGACAAATTGCTTCTGTTGCAAAAACAGATAAGATTATTGTCGAAAAATCTACTTTACCTGTGCGTACTGCAGCAGCATTAAAAAGTATTCTCGACCATACAGGCAATGGTGTTAATTTTCATATCCTATCCAATCCAGAATTTTTAGCCGAAGGTACTGCTATTCAAGACTTATTAGCCCCGGACCGCGTGTTAATTGGTGGAGAAAATCAAGAAGCAATTGATACGCTCGTAAAAATTTACCAAAATTGGGTTCCTGACACTAACATTTTGACGACTAACTTATGGTCTTCGGAATTATCTAAATTGACGGCAAATGCCTTTTTGGCACAACGCGTTTCATCGATAAATTCGATCTCTGAACTCTGCGAAAAAACAGGTGCCAATGTGGATGAAGTTTCTAAAGCAATTGGCATGGATACCCGTATTGGTTCAAAATTTTTAAAGGCATCTGTTGGGTTTGGCGGTTCCTGTTTTCAAAAGGATATTTTAAACCTTGTGTATATTGCAAGAAGTTATGGTCTGAATGAAGTCGCAGATTATTGGGATCAGGTCATCATCATGAATGATCACCAAAAACAGCGCTTTGCAGATAATATCATCCAAACTTTGTACAATACAGTATCAGGAAAGAAAATTACATTCTTGGGATGGGCTTTTAAAAAGGATACAAATGACACTAGAGAATCTGCAGCTATTTACGTTGCTGATTACTTATTAAGTGAACAAGCTGAAATCACGATATACGACCCTAAAGTCACAGCCGAACGTATCTACGCTGATCTCGATTATTTAAATACAAGAAGTCCTGAAGAAAATAGAGCACTTGTAAAGGTCGTAAATGATCCCATTCAGGCATGCCAAGACGCCCATGCTATTGCTGTGTTAACGGAATGGGATGAGTTTAAAAACTATGACTGGTACACCATAAAACACCAAATGAAACGACCCGCTTTTATATTTGATGGCAGAAAACTGTTAAACAGAAAGTACCTGGAAGATCTAGGATTTAAATATTATGCTATCGGCGAATAAGTCTATGCATTTCTGTAATAAAAAAAGGGTTGTTTGAAAACAACCCTTTTTTTATTTACCAATTTTTTATGTATTGGGTTCGAGAGAAGTCCGAATATTATTTATTTGATTCGTATATAAATGAACATCGGACTTTAATAGTGCCTGTAAAGCCTTTTAAAAGAATAGAAGAAGAAAGTGGAAAAGGCCTACAGGACTTTTTATCTTTAGCTGGACATCATCTGATATATTTCGCTCATGTAAGTGGATTCTGACAGTGCATCCGAAAAATCATTCCATTCGGTTTCATTAAAAACAAAAACAATTTCTGGACAAGGTGTATCAATCAATACGCGCATATCACCATCAGGAAAGCTAAAATAGTTCCCTTTCACATTACTTCTCATCGTTGCGGAAACAAAGGACTCAAACTGAAGATAACCTAAACTTAATAGGAAAGAGTCTTGCCAGATATAAAATGTTTTACACTTCGTGCAATAACTGATATGAGATTTGCCTTTATGGCTGAGAACGACTGATTGACACATATGATTCGCTTTATTTAAAACATGACACCTTGTATGTATTTAGACTAATTATAAATAATAATCAAATGTAAAGATTAATTCCGAATCTGACGAATAAAAAAACAAAAAAAAGGAGCAAAAATAATTTTGCTCCTTTTTTTTGTTTTTTTTTGTGTTTAATTCAAGCCACGCTTAATTAACAAATATTTCGGATCTGGATCCGCTCCTCTGAATGTTTTGTACATCTGAGCAGGATCTCCTGTACCACCTTTTTCTAAGATATTACGACGGAATGAATCTGCTGTTGGCTGATCATACAATGACTTTTCTTTAAAAGCTGCAAAAGCATCCGAATCCAATACTTCCGACCAGATATACGCATAATATCCTGCAGAATATCCTCCTTCAAAAATATGTTTAAAATAAGTACTTCTATAACGCGGAATAATAGCATCAATCAAACCTATTTTTTTCATTGATTCCTTTTCAAAGGCATTGATATCACCTTTTATAGGAGTAGTCGCAGCATGATAATTCATATCTAACAAAGAAGCTGCAAGGTATTCAACAGTTGCAAAGCCTTGATTAAACGTACCTGCTTTCTCCATTTTAGCAATTAAAGAATCTGGAATTGCTTCTTTAGTTTTATAATGCTTAGCATATTCTTTCAATACCGCGGCGTCTGCTGCCCAGTTTTCCATAATCTGAGATGGAAGCTCTACAAAATCTCTAGAAACGGACGTTCCGGCTAAGCTTTTATATTTTACATTTGATAATAAACCATGTAAGGCATGTCCAAATTCATGAAACAAAGTACTCGCTTCATCAAAAGTTAATAATGCCGGTTGCTCACCAACAGGTTTTGTGAAATTACAAACGATCGAGATTACAGGTGCATTACGTTTTCCCTCTTTCTTACTTTGATTACGGTAAGATGTCATCCAAGCACCGCTACTTTTCGAAGCGCGAGGAAAGAAATCGGCATATAATAATCCTAAGTGAGAGCCATCTTTGTCCTTAACTTCATACACCTCAACATCCTTATGGTATACTGGCACATTATTTAAAGCAACAAAAGTTAATCCATATAATTTATTAGCGACAGCAAATGCGCCTTCTCTTACAGTCGGTAAACTAAAGTACGGTTTGATTTCATCCTCGTTTAATGCAAATCTATTCTTACGGATAATTTCAGTATAGTAACTCCAGTCATAAGGCGCTACTTCAAAATTTCCACCTTCAGCTTTAATTTCTTTATTAATATCAGTCGCTTCGCCTTTTGCTTTATTAAGAGCAGGTGTCCATAGTTTGTTTAATAATGCATATACATTAGTAGGATTTTTGGCCATTGACTCTTCCAATACATAAGCTGCGTATGACGGATATCCTAGTAACTTAGCTTTTTCTAAACGTAGGTTAGCTATTTTTCTAAGGACTTCCTTATTATCATTTGCGTTATCGTTATTACCACGCATTTGATATGCTTCCCAAATTTGCTTTCTTAAATCTCTGTTTTTAGCATATTGCAAGAATGGCATAACAGAAGGATTCTGCAAAGTAAATAACCATTTCCCATCTTTTCCTTTAGCTTTTGCTTCTTCCGCGGCCGCAGATTTCAATGATTCTGGTAAACCATCTAATTGGTTTGCACTATCAATAATCAATTCAAATGCGTTAGTTTCGGCCAATACATTCTGTCCAAAATCAACAGTTAACCCTGCTAATTCGGAATTGATTTTTTTTAATTTAGTTTTATCACCATCTTTTAAATTTGCCCCTGAACGCACAAAATTCTTATAAGTATCCTCTAATAGTTTAAGATCCTCAGCATCCAATCCCAATGATGATTTCTTATCCCAAACTGTTTTAATACGATTGAATAATTTGCTATTCATTGAGATCTCATCGTAATGACCCGTTAATATAGGAGCCATTTCTTTATCTAATGCATTAATACTATCATTTGTATTAGCCTTGCTTAAATTATCAAATACACGCGAAACGTTACCTAGTAAACTTCCTGCATTTTCTATTGCTAAAATTGTATTCTCAAAAGTAGGTTCTTCTGTATTATTTACAATTGTATCAATTTCTAAATTATGAACTTTAATAGCTTCTTCATAAGCTGGTTTGAAATGTTCGTCTTTGATTTTATCAAATGGAGGAACATTAAATGGAGTATCATATGCTAATAATAGCGGATTATCTGTCATTTGTTTCTTTTCCTCGCAACCAACAAAGGCAGTTGCCACAATTAAAAAAAATGGCAAAAGTCGTTTTTTCTTCATTATATATCTTTTTATTCTCGCAATAATTTGGGCAAAGTTACAAATATTTGTGTAAGTAATACTTTTTAGAAAGATCAAAATAAGTATTGTATATTTATCACAATATTGTAATAACCAGAAAAGTACTGAAACTATTTTATAATTTTGTTGTCTCATAGCATAAATCTTCATTAATGAATAATATCAATCATTTTTTCTTGTACTGCGCAGGTGTACATGAAGAGACATTAAAAAAATATCCGCAAGAACATAATAAGTATGTGGCTATTGGTGCTACCATTTTCTTCACGGGTCTTTTTGCCTCCCTTTCTGGTGGCTATGCTATGTATTTTGTTTTTAGTGGAACCTATCTGGATTGGCTTTTAGCAATTGTATTTGGTATCATATGGGGTCTAATGATCTTCAATATGGACCGTTATATTGTATTGAGTATTAATAAATCGAAAACAGGTGGCTTTCAATTCTTACAGGCTTTACCACGGATATTACTTGCCATATTAATTGGTATCGTTATTTCAAGACCTTTAGAGCTTAAAATTTTCGACAAAGAAATAAGAGAAAATTTAAAGACAACCTATATTGCCAATGAACGAGCTAAGATAGACAGTCTAAATATTATTTTTAACAAAAAATATACGTTTGATCTCACTCAACTTAAATCACTTACCACAGAAAGAGATTCCCTTGATGCAAGAATCAAAGCCGATCGACAAAAGCTCAACTTTGAAATCTTCGGTAATAAAACAACCGAAACATCTGGTGTAGTAGGATACGGACCATATGCAAAACGAAAAGAACTTGAATTAGAAAAATCAACAGTATATCTTGACAGTTTACGTAGCTCAATTATAGCTAAAGAGCGCTTAATACTTGACAAACAAAAAGCGGAAGGTATATTAAATCAAAAAGGGCTTTCAAATGCCAGTTTGGATAGTGCTGTTAATCTGGCTGGATTTGCTGACCGAAATTCAGCCCTTGGAAACCTTAAGTTTAAAGCTAACGGACAAGTGGATGAAGCAACTGCAAATGCGGTTACTTTCATCGGATTACTTTTTATTTTCCTTGAGTGTTTACCGGTATTCGTTAAGCTTCTTTCAGGAAAAGATGCTTATGATAAGGCGATCTACAATCAACGCATAATCGATGAATATGAATCGGATGCTTATACCGTTACGGAGAAAGCTGCTATAGACCATTTGAAGGATGCTTCTATCGATATATCGATCAATAAAAGGCTTAAGAAAATGAACGAAGAAATAGAAGAAGAGGTTTAATCCTCTTCTTCTATTTCTTCATCCAAATATTTGGAATCAATTTGCTTATTTGCCTTAGCACCTAATTTCTTCAGATTCTCCACGCGCTTAATCACATTACCAGCGCCGAAAGATAGTTTTTTAGAAGCATCTTCATGGCTTTTCAATGCTTTTTGCAATTGTGCCTGTACTTGATCCATATCTGTTAAAAATCCGTGGAATTTGTCATAAAGTGCTCCGGCTTCCTTGGCAATTTCAATAACATTACGTGTCTGTCTTTCTTGTTTCCAGATACTAGCTATGGTACGTAAGGTTGCTAAAAGCGTAGATGGGCTTACAATTACGACCTTTCTATCCCATGCATCACTAAAAAGATCTGGTTTTTCGGAAACCGACATACTCAAAGCAGATTCTATCGGCATAAAGAGTAAGACAAAATCTGGAGATTCAATACCATACAATTCATGATAATTTTTTGCAGAAAGGTCTTTGACATGATTTTCCACAGATAAAATATGCTGTCTTGCAAAAACAGCACGATCGATATCATCTTCTGCATTTACCCAACGCTCGTAAGCTATCAAAGAAACTTTCGAATCGACAATCAGATGTTTATTTTCGGGCAAATCAATAATGGCATCGGGTTGCATTCGTCTTCCATCAATATCTGTAAATGATGCCTGCAATCTAAATTCACGATCCTTCACAAGCCCCGAGCGTTCCAGAACACGTTCTAAGATTACCTCGCCCCAATTTCCCTGTTTCTTTGCGTCACCTTTAAGAGCTCGCGTCAAGTTGGTCGCTTCATCCTTAATCCGCAAACTTTGCTCCATCAGCTGTTGCACCACACCTTTCAAAGAGTTTCTTTCTGCGGCTTCCTGCGAATAAGTTTTATCCACTTTCTCTTCAAAAAGTTTGATTTTTTCTTTTAAAGGATCTAAGATCAATCCAATGGACTTCGAATTGGTTTCTGTAAATCGAAGTGTCTTTTCTTCTAAAATTTTATTGGCAATGACCTGAAACTCGGTATTAAATTGGCTTTTAATAGCAGCAATCTCCACTTTCTGCTCCTGAAACTTATCTTGCTGCGCCTCATAAAAAGAACGCGTGCTCTCTAAAGAACGTTCAACGATCAGTACATGCTCCCGTTCTTTTTCCAGTTCATCACGCAACATCGCCCGCTCTTGCAATAAACTCTGTTCCCGCTGCTGCACTTTTGCCAGTTCTATTGCCATTAATTCCTTCTCCTGTCTCCACTGATTATCATCTTGATGTGAATCCTTCTTTTTCAAAGAAATTACAATTAGAACAACTAATAAAATGATAACGATAATAATATACACTGTTTCCATAAATTCACTTAACTAAATAAAAAATGGTCTTTTCAGACCATTAAAACTACTGTAACTTTTGATGAGTTCGCCACCAAAGGTCAGGCATTTCACCTGTAACAGCCATCTGATAGTCCTCATATCGACAAGGAACTAGATGATACCTTTCATTAACAGAACGTGACCCAAAATATGGAACTTGCATCCACCAGCGATCTGATTTTTTACTTTTAACAAATACCAATTCATGTTCCTCATTTTCCAGGGTCGTTCTATAGATAATATAAGACGATTTTGGTAATAAAGGGGTATCCTGCTTACGGTTATAAAAGCCATCTATAAAGCACCAGATCATCTGGGATACCAACATGGCTGTTTGCTGCATGGGATCATAAGATGGGTTATATTCATAGAACCCGATTGAAGAACATTTATCTGACATCCCTGCGTAACGTGCAATCTGGCAGGCTTCATCGCCAAATAAACCATTTGGCATTGCATTCGCATTGCCCGAAGCTTCAGAAGCACGGATAGCTCCAATATCAAAACTAACCATATCAGCGGCTCGCACCAGCGGTTCAGATTGATCCATTCGACCGGCTATTGCCCCGAGCCTAGTAGCGTTGAAGAATAACTTATCGTACATATTCAGCGATTCTTTACTTACCAAATAGGTCTGATATGCAATATTATTTAAATTAAATAAGTAATCGGGTTCGTGCAGAATAATATGGTTCAAATATGATCTTGAATCCAGTGCAACCTGTTCACCACTTTCCTGGTTCAGATCAAATCGACCATCTATTACGGCCACTTCCACCTTTTGCCCCAGATTTTGATAGCCTAAGTATTGTGCATAGGTCAGATCCTGACCACCACCAATTATTATGGGAACGATATCATCGGCTAATAATTCTTCCACAACTGCTCTAAGTGCTGCGTAAGTATCTTTTATCGTTGCCCCCTCTTTAATATTACCGAGATCAACAGCGTTGATTGCATAATCCCCTTGGTAAAGCTGATACAAATGTTTTCTTATCGCATCAGGAGATTTTGCACAGCCCTGATTATTAACAGCAGCACGATCTTCTTCTACGCCAATTATAGCCAATTGTGGCTTATCGTCTTTATCCCAAGTCGGAAATTGATTGTCATAAAAACGAACAACATTGCCAAGTTGCGAACGAAAAAATCCTTCTTCAGGAAATAGCTTTTGGGTAACAATCGGACTAAAAAAAACGGATAATGACATATGATGAATTTGTGTTGACGGTAATCAAAAATTAAAACCTTGCCTTAGACAAATATCCATTTATTAACTTACTTTTGAAAACATTATTTTTAACGTTATCTTTAACATGTGATATTAATAACAGGAGGAACCGGATTTTTAGGGGCTACATTGATCAAGCAATTGATCGATTTAGGAATTGATGTGATAGCTACGAAACGCTCAAACTCGATAATTCCAGAACAGCTATTATCATCGTCTTTAATCCAATGGATTGACGCTGATATTTGTAACTACTTTGATCTTGAAGAAGCATTCCAAAATATCACTGAGGTGTACCACTGTGCCGCTGTCGTATCTTACCAAAAACAAGATGCGGCGAACATGAAAAAAGTAAATGTTGAAGGGACCGCTTATGTTGTCAACCTTTGTCTAGCACATCAGGCCAGACTTGTTCATGTCAGTTCTGTTGCTGCATTAGGATCCAGTAAAAATCAAGCTCCTGTTAGTGAAAAAGACTATTGGGAATATGAGTCTTCGTTATCCAACTACGCAATTTCAAAATATGAAAGTGAAATGGAAGTTTGGAGAGGTATTGCGGAAGGTTTAAATGCTGTTATCGTAAATCCATCTGTTATCATTGGAGCTTCCTCTGGTGCAAAAGGTTCCGGTGCAATATTTTCATTAATCAATAAAGGATTAAAATATTACCCAACAGGTACTGTTGGTGTGGTTGATGTTGAAGATGTGGCTTCCATTATGCGCAATCTAATGGCACAAAAAAATATTTCAGGAGAGCGTTTTATTATCAACAATGTGAACCTCAGCAATAAAGAATTACTGGAGAAGGCAAGTGCCTTGATGGGTAAAGCAGCTCCTAAAATAGCAGTCCCTCCTGCTGTACTGATGATCGCAGCTACGCTAGCGACTGCAGTTGCATCGATAAAAAAGGAAAAATCGACCCTTACAAAAGATAGCGCTAGGGCTTCTAGCGAGAAGCTAGCCTATACAGATGCAAAATTACAACAAGCATTAGCTTTTGAATATAAACCTTTAGAAACGACCTTAAAAGAGATAGCTGTACGCTATAATTGACAATAAATAATCTAATCCTAAACTCAAACTAAACCGTGAAAAATTATTACATCATTGATTTTGACAGTACCTTTACGCAAGTAGAGGCTTTGGACGAATTAGCAAAAATTTCGCTAGAACATCATCCTGACAGGGAAAAGATATATCTTGAAATTGAACGCTACACCAATCTTGCAATGGAGGGTAAACTTTCATTTCGTGAAGCATTAGCTGGTCGTGTCCAATTACTACAAGCAAATAAAAGTCATCTCGACAAACTTATTACACACCTGAAAAAGAAAGTCTCTACTTCATTCTCAAGAAATAGAGAGTTTTTTAAAAAAAATTCGGACACCGCTTGGATTGTATCTGGAGGATTTAAAGAGTTCATTACGCCAGTTGTTATTCCTTATAATATCAAAAAGGAAAATATCTACGCGAACACCTTTATATTTGATGAGCATGATAATATCATCGGATTTGACGAATCAAATCCTTTATCGGATGAAGGCGGTAAAGTAAAATTACTACAGGAATTAAAAATAGATGGTACTATTTACGGCATCGGTGATGGGTATTCTGATTTTCAATTAAAAGAATCCGGGCTTATTGAGAAATTCTTTGCATTTACTGAAAATATTTCCAGAAAAACTGTCACTGAAAAAGCAGATTTTATTACACCTAGTTTTGATGAATTTCTATATGTCAATAATTTACCCCGCGCTATTTCCTACCCTAAAAATCGGATTCTTTGTCTGATCGTCGGAGAGGTTCCTGAAATTGCTTCTCATATATTAAAAAGAGATGGATTTTCTGTGCGCACAAAAGACACTTTTGAAGAAAAGTATACAAAAGACGTCGGCATGCTTTTACTTGGAAAAGATATCTCTGTTTCTGAAGATCAATTATCCCGTGCCGATAAGCTCAAAACGATTGGCGTTTTAGGTGATGCAAAAAATCATCTTAACAAAGATATTTGCAATGCAAAAGGCATTGTTGTTTTTGATGACAAAAAAGACAAAAAGAGAAACGCCGAATTTATTCCGAGAAGAATGGCCGACTTCATTAATAATGGAGATACCTACATGAGTCGCAATTTTCCAAATCTATTGCTTCCTAAAGTAAAAGATGTTACACGTTTACTTCATATCCATAAAAATGTACCTGGTATCATGGCTCAGATTAATCTAGTCTATGCTCAAAATGATATCAATATCATTTCTCAATTTCTGATGACTAAGGCTGATATAGGCTATGCTGTCACGGATATCAAAGGTGAATATGACCGGGATTTAATCAAACAACTTAAAAAAGTTCAGAATACCATAAAATTTCGAATTTTATATTAAAATAAAAGCGGGAACTTATAGTTCCCGCTTTTATTTTAATAATAATATATTGTTTTTGGTGTCACACAGACATCCAAAGGAATATCGTGCGGATCGATGTCCTCGATTATCGCTATAGGTTCAAAAAATGAAAGACCGACCTTTTTAACATCAGGTCTGCATGAAGATAAAAAGCGATCGTAATAACCTTTTCCATATCCAATCCGATTCCCAGCCTTATCTGAAATTAATAAGGGAACCAGCACCATGTCAATACTCTTTTCGTCAACATAAACTCCTTCTACCGGTTCGAGTATGCCCCATTGATTATGAGCTAATGCCAACTTATCATCATAAAGATAATGACTCATCACATTAGACTGTAAATTCGATTTGGAGATAACAATTTGAATCTCCGGAAACTTTTCCTGCAAATATGAAATGAGTAGCAGCGTATTAGGTTCATGAAATTTCAGTATTGGCAAAAAGACATGACAAAATTTCACGTTTTGCCATTCCAAACGCTTTAAATTTTCTAACAGACCCAAATTTAGATCAATCTCTTCAGACGGAGCTAATTGCGATCTTAAATGCCGATAATATGTCCTGAGTTCATTTTTGGTCATCATAATAGAAAAAAAAACGGCCTTGCAGCTGGGTGCTAACAAGACCGAATAATCAACCTAAACCTAAATCTTAATATTATTTAACACGCTCGATGTAATCACCTGTTTGCGTATCAATTCTTACTTTATCTCCTTGATTAATAAAAAGAGGTACTTTAATTTCAACTCCAGTTTCCACTGTTGCATTTTTTAATGCATTTGTTGAAGTATCTCCCTTTACTGCAGGCTCTGTGTATGTTATTTCTAATTCAACACTTTTAGGAGCATGCGCCATAATTGCTTCATCACTTTCAAATGCTACAATTACGTTCATACCCTCTTTCAAGAATCGTGCCGAAGTTCCAAACAAGAACTTAGGGATATTAAACTGTTCGTAAGTGGTATTGTCCATTACAACGAAAAAGTCTCCCTCCTCATATAAATATTGATAATCGTTTGTTTCAACACGAGCAATCTCAACACTTTCGTCAACTCGAAAACGGTATTCTACTAATTTACCAGTTTTCACATTACGCATTCTCGCTTGATAGAAAGCACGTAAATTACCTGGTGTACGATGTATAAATTCCTCAACAGCGACTAACTCACCGTTGAATCTTAAAACATTTCCTGACTTAACGTCTGATGCTTTTGCCATGATTTAAACTTTTATAATTATTTTCTGAGTCACAAAACTACAAAATCTAATCTTTTAATAAAAATCTAATAATTATCAACTTTTATAATCTGAAATAGACAGGGTCTGGTCACAAAAATTATATTCCTTCTCTTGGTTGGAGCAAATGATAAACAATCGATCTGCACGCTTTGTTTTATCAACCAATTCTAAGTACCATCCTTCACCTGCGGTATCCAAATTACTAGTTGGTTCATCCAATAACACGAAAGCAGAATCACTGCAACAAGCTAAAGCCAATTTGACACGTTGCTTCATTCCTGATGAAAAAAATTTCAGTTCTTTGTCTATTGCATTTTCCAGACCTAATAAGTGTACAACCTCAGGTTCACTATATCCGCTTAGATAATTCTTAAATTTAAAATGAAATTGTATTTGCTCTCGTAACGTAAATTCTTCTATTAATTCTACATAGGGCGTAGCGAGCGAAAGATATTGAAAAACAGACTCAACATCCACTGCTTTATCATTCATTTCATAATAAATACTTCCAGCAGAAGGCGCTAAACTTCCCGAAAGCACTTTTAACAAAGTGGACTTTCCTGAACCATTAGGTCCAAGTATGGCGTATGACTTTCCGGATTCAAACTCATATGTAATGTGTTTAAAAATCCATTCCCGATTATAACGCCGACCGACATCTGTTAAAATAATTTTCAAATGATCTAAAATTAGACAGCCCTTTGATTAAATCCTTTAATAACACCTCGATTAGAGTTGCGGATAAAACCTAATATCTCGTCACGAATTTCAGTTGCCTGAAATTCAGCCTCAATGATCGCCGCCGCTTTTGTTAAATTTCTATTTTGAACAAATAGAACACGATAAATATTTTGAATTTCAGCAATCTGCTCTTCTGAGAAGCCTCTTCTCCTTAATCCAACAGAATTTATACCTGCATAAGAAATAGGCTCACGTGCCGCTTTGATAAACGGAGGTACATCTTTTCTTACTAATGTACCACCTGTCACGAAAGCATGCGATCCAATGGTACAGAATTGATGAACTGCTACCATACCTGCCAAAACTACATAATCTCCTACGGTAATATGTCCCGCTAGTGTACTGCTATTTGAAAATATGCAGTAATCACCGATTGTACAATCGTGTGCAATATGACTATATGCCTGAATAAGGCAATTTTTTCCAATTACTGTTTTAAATTTATCTTTTGTTCCTCTATTGATAGTAACGCATTCGCGAATAGTAGTATTATCCCCAATCTCAGCAGTTGTAATTTCACCGTCGAACTTCAAATCTTGAGGTTCACCTGAAATAACTGCTCCTGGATAAATTTTACAATTTTTACCAATACGTGCCCCATCCATAATTGTCACATTGGAACCGATCCACGTTCCCTCCCCAATAACTACATCCCTATGGATAGTAGCAAATGGTTCTACAACAACATTTTGAGCAATCTTTGCTTCTGGATGTATATAAGCTAACGGCTGTATCATCTCTACTATTATTTTACTTTCACAATCTGAGCCATTAACTCAGCTTCGCAAACAACTTTTTCACCTACCATAGCTACACCTTTCATTTTAGCAATGCCTCTGCGGATAGGTTCCGTCAAATCGCATCTAAAAATAATCGTGTCACCTGGACTTACCTGCACTTTAAATCGTGCGTTTTCAATTTTTAAAAATAACGTCAACCAGTTCTCCGGGTCAGGAACAGTATTCAATACTAGAATACCACCTGTCTGTGCCATCGCTTCAATTTGCAATACCCCAGGGAAAATTGGCGCCCCAGGAAAATGCCCCATGAACAAGTCTTCATTCATTGTAACATTTTTCAGGCCAACTACATGATTTTCTGTTAATTCTAATATTTTATCAACCATTAACATCGGTTGACGGTGAGGTAAAATCTTCATAATCTGCACTGTATCATATACAGGAGTCATATTTGGATCGTACACCTTAATCTTTTTTGTATTTTTATCCTTGCGGATTTGCTCTTTGATTTTCTTTGCAAAAGCAACGTTAGCGGCGTGACCAGGTCTTGCTGCCATAACATGTCCTTTCAATGGTCGACCAACTAAAGCGAGGTCACCCACCATATCTAATAACTTATGACGAGCGGGCTCATTCTGATGACGAAGCTGAATATTGCTCAAGATACCTTCTTTTGCAACAGTAACATCATCACGGTTGAACAAATGTGATAATTTCTTCAATTCCTCAGGAGATGTTTCTTTATCAACGATTACGATCGCATTGCTTAAATCGCCACCTTTGATCAAACCATTATCAACCAACATTTCTAATTCATGTAAAAAACAGAAAGTTCTTGACGAAGATATTTCTTTTGAAAAATCTTCAATGGTATTAATAGCAGCATGCTGACTTCCTAATACAGGCGAATTAAAATCAATCATACACGTTAAACGGTAACCATCTAATGGCATTGCCATGATTTCTACCTTACGTTCAGATTCTATATAATGTATGGCATGCTGAATTTCAAAATAATCACGATCAGCTTCTAACTCTTCGAAACCAGCTTCCTCAAATTTATCAATAAATATGGCTGAACTACCATCTAAAATAGGTACTTCGGGTCCATCAATTTCAATTAATACGTTATCAATCTGTAAACCTACCAGAGCAGCCATTAAGTGTTCAATAGTACTCACACTTGCCCCATTTTGAGAAATCGTTGTACCTCTCGATGTATCTGTGACATTATCAGCATCAACCAGTATTTCTGGCTGACCTTCTAAATCAATTCTTTTAAACTTATACCAATGATTTTCAGGAGCTTGCTTTATTGTCATAGATACAGTTTTACCTGTATGTAAACCGACTCCAGATATGACCACATCTTGCTTGATGGTTCTTTGTTTTACATTCATTTCTAACATATATTTAATCAAAAACGACCAAAAGGTTCTTTTAAGATTTCAAATTTTCCTTTAATAATCGCTCCAACTCCCTGACACGTTTTTCAAGATCAGGTAATTTCGCATAAATGACTTGCGATCTCATATTGGATTGAAAACCCAATACAGGGCTCCCCGCCCACTTTTTATTCGCTTCGGTAATCGATCTATTGATTCCGGCTTGAGCCTGTACCTGGCTTTTGTCAGCAACAGTAATATGGCCTACAATACCAACCTGGCCACCCAAAATTACGTTTTCACCGATCTTACTACTTCCAGAAACACCCGTTTGAGCGGCAATTACAGTATTCTTTCCTAATTCTACATTATGGGCTATTTGAATCAAGTTGTCCAGTTTAACACCTTTATGTAATATTGTAGATCCCATTGTAGCACGGTCAATAACCGTATTGGCACCAATTTCGATATCGTCTTCAATAATCACGTTACCAATTTGAGGAACCTTAGCATAGGTACCATCATCCTGCGGAGCAAATCCAAAACCATCAGAACCAATTACAGTTCCAGAATGCACAGTAACATTATTTCCCAGCACACAATCTTGGTATATCTTAACGCCAGGAAATAAGGTCGTATTGTCACCGATAATCACATTATCACCAATATAAACCTGCGGGTAAATTTTAACATTTTTACCGATTTTTCCACCTTTGCCAATATAGACAAAAGCTCCGATATAACCATCCTCACCGATGGTAGTAGTATCATGTATATATGACGGTTCTTCTCTGCCTTTTCTATCCAGGCGAACTTCATTATAGATGTTCAATAATGTAGAAAATGCCGTATAAGCATTTTTTACGCGGATCAACGTTAAAGTTGATTTGGGGGCTGATAATAATTGTTGATCTTCATTAACAATTACAATAGAGGCATTAGTCTCATATAAAAATTGCTCATATTTAGGGTTCGATAGAAATGAAAGATCCCCTAAAGAAGCTTCTTCTATTTTCGCTAAATTTGAAACTTCTACATCAGGATTCCCCTCTATCGATCCATTTAATAAGGATGCTATTTGTTGAGCAGTAAATTGCATGCTACAAAGCTATGTTTTTTTATTATATTTTAATTATTTTTTAGCTGGAATTGCTATATATCCAAGCTCTTTGGGATAACACAGTACAAACTTCTGCACTTTTTTTGCTAACGCCTCTAAATTCGACAAATCTGATGCTTCAGCAATATCGCTAATCTCACCTGTCTTCATCAATATCTTAATCGGGTCATTGTGGCTATCATAAGCACTGTTCTGAATTTCCTGGGTGAAAACGTAATATTGCAATTCGTCATCACTTACCTGAAAATATTCTTTAACGCGACGATAAACCTCATCCATCAATTCTTTTGAGAAAGGCATATTACTCATAATGGTCCGATACAATTCACGGCTCATCAATTTCTGACACATCATACGCAAAATAGAATCTTCATGATGGGCCCATGTCTTAATACCAGACATAATATCAGTATCATCCAAAAGTGTAAACCAGTCTAAGTGTAAAGCATCTTCTAAAAAATTGTTCTTATCAATTTTTTGAGTCAAAAACCAGTTAAATGCTGGTGTCGCGAACAATGTGTTGCCACTACTTGCTAATTGCTTTGCCCTTTGCAGTATTTTGATTAATAACTGTTCTGCGCCCACTACGGTTTTATGGAGATATACCTGCCAGTACATTAATCGACGCGCTATTAAAAACTTTTCAACCGAGTAAATTCCTTTTTCTTCAATAACGATCTGATCATCAACCACAGCTAACATAGCTATAATTCGATCATATGAAATAACGCCTTCTGATACTCCTGTGAAAAAGCTGTCTCTATTTAGATAATCCATTCTGTCAGCATCCAATTGACTGGAAACTAACTGATGGAAAAATTTTCGGTGATATTTATTATTAAAAATAGTAATGGCCAGATCAAGCTTTCCTCCGAACTCATTATTGATACGGTCCATTAAAAGAGAAGATAGTAATTCATGCGAAACCCCATCTATAATCGTATGTTCTAAAGAATGAGAAAAGGGGCCATGGCCAATATCATGCAGCAAAATAGCCGCAAGTGCCGCCTCTTTCTCTTCCTCACTGATATCGATACCTTTACCTTTTAGCGTATCAATCGCCAACGACATCAAGTGCATAGCTCCTATCGCATGTTGAAAGCGGGTATGCAGCGCTCCAGGATACACCAAATGTGTCATACTGACTTGCTTAATATAGCGAAGTCGTTGCAGATAAGGATGCTGTATAAGCTCAAAAATCAATCCCGATGGAATGGAAACAAATCCATAGACAGGATCATTTAATATTTTTTTCTTATTCAATTTATGAATGCATTTCTTCTAACATATAGCGCCAAAACAATAGCTAACTTTAATTGTTCATCAAATGAGTTAAAGATGAGCCAGTTTATTTTCCTGTCCTAGGAGTTAAATTATAAATACAAATATAATTAGTTTAAGTGGTTAACAAGTGTTAAAAATAATAGGTAAAGCTCCTTTTTTATTTAAGTTCGTATAGTTTAAATGAAAATATCAAAAAAAAGTGATTATTACTCCAGCTACCTAAACACTAAAACAATTGGAATTTAATCGATTTTGATTATAGCAAATATTACAATATGCAAAAAACACATATACTTTGGGCTGATGATGAAATTGATTTTTTAAAACCTCATATACTCTTATTAGAAGAAAGAGGCTATAAAGTCAAAACAGTAAATAATGGAAATGATGCGGTGGATGCTTTTAAAGAAGGTGTTTTCGACCTAGTATTTTTAGATGAAAATATGCCGGGTTTAACAGGTTTAGAGACATTAGCAATCTTAAAATCCATTAATCCTACCGTACCTACTGTACTGGTCACAAAAAATGAAGAAGAACATGTCATGGAGGATGCCATAGGCTCTAAAATTGACGATTATCTTATAAAACCCGTTAACCCGAAGCAAATTCTCCTGACTATCAAAAAACTGACGGAAAACAAGAGACTTGTTAACGAGAAAACATCGATGGCATATCAACAGGACTTTAGAAACCTTGGTATGGTATTAAATGATGATCTGAATTATCAACAATGGTCCGAGGCATATAAAAAGCTGATCTATTGGGAGCTTTCGCTCGAGAAACTTGAAGATGCGGGCATGCATGAAATCTTGACAATGCAAAAATCGGAAGCAAATGTTCAATTCTGCAAATTTATCGAAAAGAATTACTTGAATTGGATGAAAGCTCCAGATCAAGCTCCAATACTTTCGCATCAATTATTTAAGAAAAAGGTATTTCCGCAATTAACGGAAGATAAACCTACATTTTTCTTTTTAATTGACAATTTGCGTTACGATCAATGGAAAGTGATCAACGAAGTAATCACCGATTATTTTAGACTAGAGGAAGAAGATACTTACTACAGTATTTTACCGACCGCGACTCAATATGCCCGAAATGCGATTTTCAGTGGACTGACGCCTTTAGAAATGGAAAAGCGATTTCCAAAAATGTGGCAGAACGATGAAGATGAAGGTGGTAAAAATTTATATGAAGACAAATTTTTAGAAGACCAGATCAACCGTGTTTACCGGAAGCCTATAAAACACTCCTATACAAAGGTCTTAACCTTAGATCAGGGGAAAGATGTCGTGGACAATCTGAGCAATTTAATCCAGAACAATCTGAATATATTAGTCTACAACTTTGTCGATATGCTTTCGCATGCAAGAACAGATATGGCTATGATTCGCGAATTGGCAAACAATGAAGCGGCTTACCGTTCTTTAACCCTTTCATGGTTTGAACACTCGCCCTTATTTGAAGCCTTGAAATGGCTGTCCCAGCGTAATGTTCGAGTGATCATCACAACAGATCATGGAACAATTAAAGTAAAAAAACCGAGCAAGATTGTTGGTGACCGTAATACAAATACCAATTTACGCTATAAACAGGGTAAGAATTTAAATTTTATTGACAAGGACGTGTTCTTAATTAAGAATCCACATGACGCTCAATTACCAAAGTTGCACATGAGCTCCTGCTTTGTCTTTGCAAAAGAGGATTCATACTTTGTATACCCAAACAATTACAATCAATTTGTCAATTATTTTAATGAAACTTTTCAGCATGGGGGTATTTCATTGGAAGAAATGATTATTCCTTTCGCTACTTATACTTCCAAATAAGTAATTTTGCAGCATGATAATCGAAGTCAATCAACTTTCAGAATTAGATCATGCTGCAGAACTACTTTTAAAGTCTTTTCCTGATGATCGTGTATTTCTCTTTTACGGTCATATGGGTGCGGGAAAAACAACCTTTATAAAAGCACTTTGCAAAGCATTACAAGTACAAGACAACACCTCAAGTCCCACATTTTCAATTGTAAATGAATATAGCGCACCACAGGGCACAATTTTTCATTTCGACTTTTACAGAATAAAAGAAGAAGAAGAGGCCTATGACTTTGGCTATGAGGATTATTTTTATTCTGGAAATTATTGTTTTATCGAATGGCCGAATAAAATCCCAAACTTACTGCCTGATGATGCAAAAACAATTGAAATTGAGATTACATCACCTACAAGTCGAAAAATAATTATAAAATAGTTGCGCCCCATGCAACCTTTCCTAAATATCTTACGTCTTCCTAATATAAACTGATTAAATTTTGGAAAACGTAAGTATAGATTCAACATGGAAAAAATGTCTCACTGGAGATAGAAAAGCTCAGTACCATCTATATCAATTTTTTTCAAAAAAAATGTTTGTTGTTTGCTTACGCTATGCAAAAGACAGCTTAGAAGCGGAGGATATACTGCAAATCGGATTTGTAAAAGTCTTCACTAAAGGACACCTGTTTTCAGAAAATGGGTCTCTCGAAGGCTGGATACGAAGAATTATGGTCAATACAGCTATTGAAATACAGCGAAAAAACAAAATTGCTTATGTAGAGTCTCTCGATAACGACATTATTCATGAAATTCCGAATAACAACGCTACCGATCAGATACATTACAAAGATTTAATGTCAATCGTTCATCAATTACCCATTGGTTACCGTACAGTCTTTAATCTCTATGCTGTAGAAGGCTATACACACAAAGAAATTGCCGAAATGCTCAACATAAGTGAGGGAAATTCAAAATCACAGTTATCAAGAGCAAGGCAGTGGCTGAAAACAAGATTATTAAAAATTGAGGCATTTACGTTATGAAAAATGAAGAAATCGACAAATTATTCCGCGATCATATTGACAAACTTGATATACAGCCTAGCGCTGATATCTGGAATAAAATAGAAGCGGATCTTAATGAACAGAAAATTGTACCAATCAAGAAAAAAATAAAGTGGTTAAAACCGCTTGTTAGCATCGCCGCGACCCTCATTTGTATTGGGATTTTTAGTCTATTGGTCATGAAGCAGTCAGCAAGCACCGTGGAAACCACAAACATTGTTAATCGGAAAAAAGATACAGCTACCCAAAAAGAACAAAAGGAGCCAGTAGAAGATTTGATAGAAACTAAAGAAGAGCCTGTCCGATTTGCCGTCAAAACTGTACCCGAAAAAACTCAGGATACGCAAACTGATTATCAAATAAAATCAATGCCACCGAAAATTGCACAGATCAATGAAGCGGTAGCGCTTAAAAAACTAAAAATAACAGCAGAACAACCGATGCTAGTAGTTGTGGATTCACAAGCACAAATAGCACATGCAATGGAATACATCCCGATCAAACCCATTATTGAAAACCCGGACGAAGAAGAAAGTATGATGGCTTCAATCAGCGAAAGCAAGCAGAATGTTGTTACTAAGGTGCTCAACATTTTGAGCAAAACCATCAATCAAGGGAATGGTTCAGAAGTTCAGTTCAGCAATGATGACGAGGGAACATTACAGATTGATCTACTTAATAGTCTCGTTAAAAATAAAAAAAGAAAAAAGTAAAACCTAAATAAACTCTTTCCATATGAAAAAATATTTTCTATCGTTCGCAATCATCGGTATCCTAACATCCTGCCTTCTAGTAAAAGCATATGCACAACAGGACAGCACTAAAAAAATTAATATTTCAACAAGCATTTTAGGCAAAGAAGACAGTGATAAAATTGATGACAAAAACACACCTGCTGTTTCAAAATATCCAAAAATATTTGGTGGCATCACTTTTTCTCGCATAGATTGGGGATTTTCAAGGTTAATTAATGATGGTAGCTTTACATTAAATGAGAATAACGAATTTTTAGAATATAAAAAAGCTTCAAACTTTGGTTTCGATATTGCTCAATTTGGTCTTAGGTTCAATGATCGATTCAAAACGTATATATCGACAGGTTTTGAATGGAACTATCTGAGGTTGAAACATAATGTTTTGCTGGATCAGGACGCTACACCTTTGGACTATTCCTACCCGGATGACATCACTTACAAGAAGAATGTATTTACATCAACCTACCTACGTGTTCCGTTAACATTTGAGTTCAGAAGTAAAAGGTTTAAAAATGGTGAGCGTGCGAAACTTGCTGTCGGCGCAATGACCGGAATTTTAATAAAAGGTAGTCAACGTTTAAAAAGTAATGAACAAGGCAGCCAAAAATTTAAAGATAATTACAATTTGGCCAGCTTCCAGTATGGTGCCTTTGCCCGGCTTGGATATGATTCAATGGGCGTTTTTGTCAAATATTATTTCAATGATATGTTCGAAAATAGTCCTGATCAACAGGGTTTAAATAATTTTACTTTTGGCCTGACGCTAGGTTTTTAGGGTAGAATAATATTAAAATGCTTAATTTTAAGCCGAATTATAACATTCGGCTTTTTTTATTTCGCAAAATATGTCACAATCTTCTTGTCAGTATGTTCCCTTTGATAAAGAGGTCCTTGGACTTCCTTACATCCATCTTGAAAATCTTAGTTTTTCATTTTCAGAAAATTCGGAAAGTTTAGCCGTACAGCAAGCAAATATAGGAATCCAAGAAGGTAAAATCACGGCTATTATCGGAGAATCCGGCAGTGGGAAAAGCACATTACTTCGTCTCATCTATGGTCTATTAGAGCCATTAACCGGTGAAGTTCGTTACAAAGGCTGGTTAGTTCCAACAAGAAAAGATAAACTAATCCCAGGGCATCAAGACATGAAGCTGGTTTCCCAGGGTTTTGATGACTTAAACACATTTGCCAATGTTTGGGATAATGTCGCTTCCCAATTGCCAAATACAAATATCGAAGCCAAACAAACAAAAACTGCTGCAATCCTAAAAAGACTGCGAATTGATCATCTTGCAAAGAAAAGAATTGCTGACATCAGCGGTGGAGAAAAACAACGTGTTGCGATCTGCAGAGCATTGGTAAATGATCCACAAGTACTATTGATGGATGAACCCTTCAATCAGGTTGATGCCTCTTTCCGAGACACATTGCAACAAGACATCAAACAAATTGTGGTCGAGACAGGCCTTACGATCATACTTGTTTCCCATGATCCGACAGAAGTATTGGCACTGGCCGACGATCTTATTGTAATGAAAGATGGTAAGATATTGGATCAAGGCCATCCACGGGAACTTTACGAAAGACCAACTAATCCATACACAGCACTTTTATTAGCTAAAAGCAATATTCTGAGTAGCACAGATGCGAAATTGCTTCAAATACAAAGTGATACAACCGTCATCATTCATCAAGAATGGGTATCTATAACGGCATCGGAGACAACGCATGATTTCACATTAACCGATATCCGCTTTAGAGGTTTTTATTATGAATTAGTAATTACAAATCATGCCTTACAACTACATGCCATCAGTACGACTCCTGTTTCAATCCAAATAGGACAACCTGTAACCGTCAAGATCGCGCAATATATCAGTCTTTAAGTAAAAGACGATCAATAAGAGCAATCAATTGATCAAACTCTTTTTTCTCATACCCAAGGGACTGGTAAATAACATTGCCCTGGGCATCGAGTACGACATTGCGTGGAATACCTTGGTCTGCAAATAAACCAAATACATTTCTTTTCAAGTCTGGATAAAATGGTAGGGAATATTTGTGTTCGGCAACAAAGGGATCAATTTTATTCCAATCTTGCTCACGCGCCAGTACCATTAATTCAAATTTGGGGTTATCTTTATATTTTTCCCATATTTCCTTCTGCAAGCGAGGCAATTCCTCTCGACATGGAGGGCACCAGGTTGCGAAGAAATTAAGCAACACTACTTTTCCTTTCAGATCGGAACTGGCAATAGAAGTTCCATCTTTCTTGGGAACTGCAAATGCAGGACTTGCTGCATTAAGAGGCACTTTCCATCCTCCATCAGAGGTTTGTGCTTCGGTTATTAAAAACAAAAAACTAAAAATAAGTCCTAAAATATGTTTCATTTCAATAATATGTTATAAATGATTTACCCAGTCTACAAAACTATCTAACCAAGCTACTGAACTTGTCTTATTAATCAAACCAAAACCGTGTCCCCCCTCCTCATAAGTCAATAGCTTATTTTTAACATGAGCTTTATCCAGTGCTTTGATCATCACATAACTATTTTCAATCGGAACCGCTTTATCATCCTTTGCGTGAACAAAAAATACAGGACAAAGATCTGAGGTCACATGCTGTTCAGATGAAAATTTGGCAATCTGCTCTGGAGATGGATTCTCTCCGAGAAGGTTGATTCTAGAACCATTGTGCGTAATAGCGTCAGTCATGGAGATAACGGGATAAATCAATCCGGCAAAATCGGGCGCTAAAGATAACTGTGACGGATTAGCAATGAAACCACGTTTTGAACTGATAAGCAAAGTAGATGCAAGGTGCCCTCCTGCTGAAAAACCGATAACTCCGACTTTATGCAATAAAGGAAAACCACTGCGGATGTACTGCATGGCACGCTGCGCATCTTGTATTGGTCCAATGCTCTTATCGACCATGATATTGGGCGAAGGTAATCGATATTTAAGAACAAAAGCCGTAAAACCAGCTTTGTTCAACTCTTTTGCAACATCGTGTCCTTCATGATCCATAGCAATATGTGCATAGCCACCACCTGGAATAATCAACACACCCATACCCTTATCTAAAGCTGCACTTGGCTTGTAAACAAATATTTCTGGAATATTTCGATTGTATCTGGCCGTATCTGTATTGATAGAATTTGGGATCTTGTCATTATATAAGGCAAACTTTTCTTGCGCTGTTGCTTGAAAAACAACTGAAAAAAGAATAATCATTAAAGTAAGTTTCATGAATTACAAATTGGTCACTATAATTAAATCCAGATCTTTGGCTGTCATTTCAAATTTTGAAGCAATATCCTTATTGGTCAATATTCCCTGGTATAAGTAGGTTGCACTTCTAATTCCTGCACTTTTCCAAATGACATTTTTGACACCTCCCTGCTCAGCAATATCAAGTAGTATTGGTGTAAAAATATTTGTTAATGCATAGGTTGCAGATCTCGCCACCCGAGAAGCAATATTAGGGACACAATAATGAATGACATCATATTTTCTAAAGGTCGGTGTATCATGTGATGTGATATTTGAAGTTTCAAAACATCCCCCTTGATCAATGCTTACATCTATAATAACAGAATTAGGTTTCATTTCTGAAACTGTTTCTTCAGAAATGACACAAGGAGTTCTCCCATTTTTTGAGCGTAAAGCACCGATGACCACGTCGCAGGTTTTCACAGCTTTGTTCAAAATTGTAGGTTGGATAATAGATGTGTATACCCGACTTCCTAGATTATTTTGGAGACGTCTTAATTTATAAATGGAATTATCAAAAACTTTCACTTGTGCACCCAGTGCAATAGCAGTCCTTGCCGCATATTCTCCAACTGTTCCGGCACCTATAATGACCATTTCTGTCGGCGGAACACCTGTAATACCTCCCAACATTAAGCCTTTACCACCAAAACTATTACTTAAATATTCAGAAGCGATTAAAGTTGAAGTAGCCCCAACAATTTCTCCCATTGCTCGGACTACTGCCAAACAGCCCCCCTCATCGCGCAGATATTCGAAAGATAAAGCAGTAATTTTTTTTTGAATAAGCGCTCTCAGAACAGGTAGCTCTAATAATGAAGGCTGTAGTGAAGACATCAATATCTGATTTTGCTTCATCATTCCAACTTCCTCAAAAGTGGGTGCGCATATTTTCACAATACAATCCGCTTGATAAACTTCCTCGGCAGATGAGACAATACGAGCACCTTGTTCACTGTAATGATGATCCAAAAAATTAGATCCTAAACCGGCACCGGTTTCCATAATAACTTCATGGCCATTTTCTACCAAAAGACCGACTGACAGTGGTGTCAAACAAATCCTTCTCTCCTGAAATGCAATTTCCTTGGGTATACCAATAAACAATCTTTTTTCCCTAGAAGCAGTCGCTGATAAAGTCTCTTGTGGCTGTATCATTGCTTGACTTGCCAATTTACTTAAGTCACTCATTTATTTTCATGCATTACTTTTTAAATTTACTACTTTTATTTAAGCTAAGCAAAAGAAATTAAGCACTTATATGCCTAGCTGTTTAGAAAAAAAGTTACATTTGTCCAACTAAGCACTAAAACAAAACTATGTTTAATAAACTTAATATTGTTCCACGTTGGATTATTTTTGTATTAGATATCTTTACGGCAATATTTGCCTTTACCTTGGCAAATATCATCTATTACAGTTTTGATTTTGCTTTCATAAATACATCTGAATTTGCGATCAGACTGATTTATGCAATGGGTGTCACAGCAACTTCCTTTTATTTATTTAAGATGCACACGGGCATTATACGCTATACCAGTGCTGTTGATTCCATTCGAATTCTTACAGCAATTGTATTCGCAGTACTTGTTTTCTTCGTTATCAAAACGGTATTACTCGCAACTGGAGATCAACACACTCTACCTGGCTCACTCATTATTTTATATGCCTTATTTTGTTTCTTATTGCTCACGACATACCGAACATTTATTAAAATATTCTTTGTTTATACAAAAAATATAAGAAGTGACAGACGCAATACGTTGATCTACGGCGCTGGCGACCTTGGTATTGCCGTTAAAAGAACGTTAGATCACGATACACGTTCCAAAAATGCCATTGTCGGTTATCTAGATGACAATGAACAAAAAATCGGAAAAGTAATTGATGGAATTAAAATTTTTGACCCGAAGAAATTAGGACAGGTTATTATCAATCTGAACATTGAAGAGGTCATCATTGCTTCTCACAATATCCCCTTAGAATCTAAAAATGATATCATTGACATCTGCCTTGAGAAGAAGGTGACCATATTGACTTTACCTTCTGTCAAGAAAATCATGAATGGGGAGTTAAATCCAAATCAGATTCAAAAAATAAAAATTGAAGACCTCCTTGAACGAGCTCCAATAAAGATAAGCAATGACAACATTTTAAATCAGTTAAAAGGCAAGCGTGTTCTGGTAACCGGTGCTGCTGGTTCTATTGGAAGTGAAATCGCGAGGCAGTTGGGCAAATTTGAACCACAGATGATTATTTTGTGCGATCAAGCAGAATCACCTTTGCATAACTTACAGCTGGATTTACAGGACGAGTTTCCATTACAGGTTTATCATTCATTTATTGGTGACGTACGTAGTATTGACCGTATGAAACTCATGTTTGAAACTTTCAAACCGCATTATGTTTATCATGCTGCAGCTTACAAGCATGTTCCGATGATGGAGAACCATCCTTTAGAGGCAGTACACACAAATGTTGTTGGCACTAAAAATATCGCAAATCTTGCGGTTGAATATGGTGCGGAAAAATTCGTGTTTGTGTCAACAGACAAAGCGGTAAACCCGACAAATATTATGGGTGCAACGAAAAGGATTGCTGAGATATATGTCCAATCCTTCAACCACTTTTTACAAAGTAATGAGCATGTCAATGCTAAAACCAAGTTTATTACGACGCGCTTTGGCAATGTATTAGGCTCAAATGGATCTGTTATACCACGTTTTCGAGATCAAATTGAAAAAGGAGGTCCCGTAACCGTTACTCATCCCGAAATAACGAGGTATTTTATGACAATTCCAGAGGCCTGCCAATTGGTATTAGAGGCTGGATCGATGGGAGAAGGTGGTGAGATTTTCGTTTTTGACATGGGCAAATCTGTTAAAATCATCGAATTAGCGAATAAAATGATCAAACTTTCTGGTTTTATTCCAAATCAAGATATCGAAATTAAGTTCACAGGCTTACGTCCCGGAGAAAAACTTTACGAGGAGCTACTGAATGATTTAGAGAACACAATGCCAACGCATCATAAAAAAATTATGATTGCAAAAGTTCGGGAAAACGATTTTCAACAGGTTAATCATCACCTTGAGAACTTAGTAACCGGTATTAAACAGCAAAATAAGCATAATGTTGTTTTAGAAATGAAAAGGATTGTGCCAGAATTTAAAAGCCAAAATTCAATCTACGAACAGATAGATAAAGAAATTGAGGCAGAGAAAGACTTAATTAATAGAGTTTAACGTTTATTATAATTACAAAAGCTTGCATATTTACCGTAAAATTGTATTTTTGCAATCTATATTTTTTCATTGAATCATAATGTCTAAAAATCAAAACCAAAATAACGCTGGACAAGCGAATAAACCTTCACAAGGTTCATCTTTTCAGGACAATCAAAAAAGCATCACTTTTATCGTCGGTGGTATTTTTGTGTTAATTATATTGTATTTTGGATATCAAAAACTTTATCTACAACCGAGAGCTGAGAAAGCAGCGAACGAAATATTTAAAGCTGAAGAATATGCTGCAATAGATTCATTACAAAATCGTGCTATTGAAGGAGACGGTTCTTTTGCAGGATTTAAAGAAATTGCAGATGAATATTCAAATACAAAATCTGCAAACATTGCAAATGCATACCTAGGTGGCTTGTATTTACGTCAAGGAAAGTATAATGAAGCGATCGAAGCTTTAGAAAATTATTCGGCAACCGGAAGTCCAATTCTAGACCCATTGGTTACTGGATTGAAAGGTGACGTACATTCAGAATTGAAAGATTATAAGAAAGCAGCTGGATTTTACAAAGAAGCAGCTGATAAATCGGCTAACTCTTATACTACTCCATTATTTTTGAAAAAATTAGGTTTAGTTTACGAAGCGCAGAATGAGTTCAAGCAAGCTGAAGAAACGTATAAAAAAATAAAGACTGATTTCCCTGAAAGTCAAGAAGCAGCTATGATCGATGGTCTTATCGGTCGTGTTCAAGCGCATTTGTAGAATTGACTCAAATACACATAAAAAAAGGTTGCCCAAAAAGGCAGCCTTTTTTTATGCTATATATTTCTCATATGAGCTATTATGACAGCTAAAATACGTTGCAATAACGTCACTCCAATTATAATTGAAATAACTACAAAGCATTTCCTGGAAACAATTACCAATGCATAAATTTACGTTGATATGAGCGCAATTATATTGTGTTTCTAAGCAAATTTATCTAAGTTTGTTCTACATATGGCAAGTAGTATTAAAAATTTATCGGACTTTTCACACATTACAGTTGCAAACGCAAATCCTTTTAAATTTGGAATTGTTGTTGCACAATGGAATGCGGAAATAACTGGGGCTCTTTTAAATGGTGCAATTTCTGGTCTAGAAAAGCATGGAGCACAAGAAGAAAATATAAAAATCATCGAAGTACCGGGTAGTTTTGAATTAATAACGGGTGCAGATATTTTGTTACGTGATGATTCATTTGATGCAATCATTTGCTTAGGCTGTGTGATTCAAGGAGAAACACGTCATTTTGATTTCATCTGTGACGCGGTTGCCAATGGCATCAGTAACGTCGCATTAAAATACAACAAGCCTGTTATTTTTGGGGTATTGACAACTGACAATCAACAGCAAGCATTGGACAGAGCGGGTGGCAAGCATGGGAATAAAGGTGAAGAAGCAGCAATCACTGCTATTCAGATGGCACATATTAGTGCGCAGTATTAATATGTCTTTTTTTTAATTTAAAAAAATAAGAGCTCTAAACACGAGAGCCAGACAAAAGCTATTCAGATCAAAACTTGGCTAGCGAAATGCAAACAAGAATAAGATAATATTGTTATCACTATAGTATTTGATCGACTTCAGTGTCTTGTATAAGATATTGAAGTCGATTTTATCTTTTATAAAGATCTATATTTTATATAATGAAGACTATACTAAAAATTGCTTTCTTATACATCATCATGCAAATGAATGCTGTCTTGGGAATAGCACAAGAAAGTAATATACAAATGAAGCTGGAATCCTCCATAGGAGGAATTGAAAACTGGCAGAATACTAAATTTCTCTTATTCTCCTGCACAGGGAATGATAATGCGAATCTGCTTAACAGCTCTTCCGACAGATCATTATTATGGAATAGAGAAACTGGAGAATGCCGCTTTGAAGGACAATCAACAAAAAATGAGAAGCTGGTTTATTTATTCAATTTCAAACGCAAACAGCCCCTTAAACTCTTTGTTAATGCTGTTGAGATTAAAACCATAGAGACGGCTCTGCAACGCGACATTCAGCAACAGGTCAATGAAGACCTAAAGCTCTTGTTATTGCCGCTAATAACAGAATTAAAAGGTATAAACTTCACTGATATAAAAGTAAAACTTTTGAATAATGAGAAATTGTTGAGCACGTTTGTTAGCTATGATGGGAGTTTCTATGACGGTCCTATAAAAGGAAATTTACTCATCAATGAAAATACGGGTGAGATAAAAGCTTTTGAAAACACCATAAGTATGGTCAATTATCAGGTTGATCAATATAAAGATGCAGGTTCTGGCCTAAAGCTTCCAACTTCGTTTATCGCACTAAACAATAAAAAGAAAAGCTGTACATTTACAACTGTTTCTACATTCGAACACGTAGAAGCTTCAAAATTTACTGAATTATAATATGATTAACTGGATTCCTCTTGATAGTTTAGACCAACTACAGGAAATATTGGGTAGTGAGCAGGTCACTGCAATTTTTAAACACAGTACTACCTGTGGCATTAGCGGTATGGCGAAGAAAAACTTTGAACGCTTTGCTAATTTAACAGATAAGTCTTACGATGTTTATTATTTAGATTTATTAGCTTTCCGAGAAATTTCGAATCAGATTGCTTCCATTTGGCATATCGAACATCAGTCGCCGCAGCTCTTGATTATAAAAGGCAAAGCATGTCTTTTCAATGCATCGCACGGAGATATTGATTTCGATGATCTTGTCACTTATATAAAATAGAAAAAGCTACTAAGTAGCTTTTTCTATTTTATATGTATTTATTTACTTTGTCCATCATCTTCCCACCAATCTTCTTTCAAATCATCAATCTCACGACGGTCTCTTTTAGTGGGTCTGCCAGCTCCCCGATCTCGAGTTAAAATTGGAGCATGGAATGCCGATTTATAAGCGGTTGTCTCCTCTTCCGGAGTTTGATCTTCATAAAACTGTACGGCCGTCTTCGCATCAACTCTTCTTTCAAGAAGTCCTAGAACTTTTACGATCTTACGTTCGATTCCTTTTTGAACCTGATAGATATCCCCTACTTTAACAACGTAGGAAGGCTTAATATTCTGCCCGTTCAATTTTACCCGCCCAGCCTTACAGGCCTCAGTAGCCAGACTACGTGTTTTAAAAAGACGTATTGACCACAAATATTTATCGATTCGAAGTTTTTCAGTTTCTGTTGCCATTTGTACAAAAATAGTCATATTGACTTAAAATCTGCTCATTATCCATTATAAATTGAACAAATTTTAACATATTTGTCTTCAATAAAAAGAACTGATAATTTTTGAATTATAAAAGATGCCTGAACAATTAAAAAAACTTATCGAAGATGCCTGGGAGGATAGACAACTTCTAGAATATAAAGAATATGCGGAAGCAATTCGTACTGTGATCTTAAAACTTGATGCTGGTGAATTGAGAGTCGCTGAGCCAATCGGTACGAGATGGCATGTTAATGACTGGATTAAAAAAGCTGTAATCTTATACTTCCCGATCCGTGAAATGAGTGAGTCTTCTGCAGGTCCATTCGTTTACTACGATAAAATGAAATTAAAGACGAACTACAAAGAAATTGGTGTTCGTGTTGTACCTGGAGCATCTGCTCGTTTAGGTGCATATCTAGCTAAAGGTGTAATTTTGATGCCTTCGTATGTCAATATCGGAGCATATGTTGGTGAAGGCACTATGGTCGATACTTGGGCTACTGTGGGTTCTTGTGCACAGATTGGCAAAAATGTTCACTTAAGTGGCGGTGTAGGTATTGGTGGTGTATTAGAGCCGGTACAAGCTGCTCCGGTTATTATCGAAGACAATGTTTTTGTTGGTTCTAGAGCAATCGTTGTAGAAGGTATCCGTGTTGAAACTGAGGCTGTTTTAGGTGCTAATGTGGTATTAACGGCATCCACTAAAATTATTGATGTATCGGGCCCTGAGCCAGTGGAATACAAAGGTTATGTACCTGCTCGTTCGGTTGTTATCCCTGGTTCTTACACCAAAAAATTCCCTGCTGGTGAATATCAAGTTCCTTGTGCACTTATCATTGGTAAACGTAAAGAGTCTACAGACAAGAAAACATCTTTAAATGATGCTTTACGTGATCACAACGTAGCTGTATAATTTCCTAATTAAAATAAAAAATGAGTCAATTTGTAGATAGAAACGATATTAATCAAGCTTTAGAAGTTCTCAAAAATGGCGGTTTGATTTTATACCCAACAGATACGATCTGGGGTATTGGTTGCGATGCCACAAATCCTGAGGCTGTGGAGAAGGTTTTTCAGTTAAAAGGAAGAGCAAAGGAAAAAAGCCTTATTATTCTACTACATAATGACAATCAATTGGCAAGTTACGTTACTGAAATTCCAGAAGTAGCTTACCAATTGATTGAATACACAGAGAAACCATTAACTATCGTGTACTCTGGAGCTAAAAACTTAGCTCCAAATGTTATAGCAGAAGATGGTTCAATCGGAATTCGTATTGTTAATCACGACTTTTGTCAACAGCTTTTACAACGTTTTAGAAAACCGTTGGTATCTACCTCTGCGAATATTAGTGGCGAAGATTCGCCAAAATGTTTTGATGATATCTCTGAAGAGATTAAAAATCAAGTGGATTATGTTGTTCAGTTTGGACAACATACTAAAAGTGACGGGAAGTCATCAAGTGTGATGAAGTTAGATCCTAGCGGGAAGTTTGAATTTCTACGAAAATAAGATCAGTATGAAAAAATTACTATTACTTGTTGCTTTAGCCTTTGGTATTTCTTGGAACGGCCAAGCTCAACAAAAAGAAATTACTCCTGCAGAAATTGGTGTACAATATGGTAAAAAAGTGGATAAGTCTAATGCTATTACAGTTGACAAACTTGAAAAATCATTAGAAAAATCACCTAAATTCACCGGTAAAGTCACTGGAAAAGTTATTCAGGTCTGCACCAAAAAAGGGTGCTTCTTGACACTTCAAAGAACGGGTGACAAAGAGCCTATTACAGTACGCTTTACTGATTACAGTTATTTTGTACCTGCTGATTTAGTTGGTAAAAATGTGATTGTAGATGGTTATGCCAAAGTAAAAGATACGACAAACGAAATCACTTTTGTTGCTGATGGCGTATTAGTTGTTAAATAGATCGTTTAATAAATTAAAGGAGGTCATTTTCATTAACGAAAATTGACCTCTTTTTAATTTTAGCATTTATTAAATAAGCTTGATACATTTGTACAAGATGAAAATGATCAAAACTACCCCTGCGCAATCCATCAATTTAAAAGGTCGCATCATGACATTTGACCGTCCCGTCATCATGGGAATTTTAAATGTTACTCCGGACTCCTTTTTTGATGGTGGGCAAAATAATAAGAATATTGAACAAATACTGATCAAGACTCAGGCCCTTTTAGATGCTGGAGCCGACATCATTGATATCGGTGCATATTCCTCTCGACCTGGAGCCACATTAATTACTTCACAGGAGGAACTAGATCGAGCACTACCTGCTGTCCACGCTATTTCAAACACATTTCCTGACGCGATACTTTCAATAGATACATTCCGTGCCGATGTTGCTGCGGCCTGCGTACATGCCGGCGTACATATGATCAATGACGTCTCGGGAGGTACAATTGATCCAAAAATGTTCCCGACAGTTGCAAAATTGCAAGTGCCTTATATCTTGATGCACATGCGTGGCATTCCCGAAAATATGCAACAATTAACTGCCTATCAGGATATCGTCACAGATGTCGCTACATATTTTGGTGAGAAGATTGCTACATTAAGAAAATTGGGCGTCAAAGATATTATACTGGATCCAGGTTATGGTTTTGCAAAAACAATTGAACAAAACTACGAGTTGCTATATCGGGTAGATGAACTTCACTATTATGGGCTTCCTATACTTGGTGGTATATCCCGAAAGTCAATGATCTATAAAAAACTTGGTCTAACTCCACAAGAAGCACTAAACGGAACAACAGTTCTCAATACACTTCTCCTGACTAAGGGTGTACAGTTACTTCGTGTGCATGATGTAAAAGAAGCCAAACAGATTGTCGATCTATTATTTCAATAGTAAATTGATTAGAAAATAAAAAGGAGCCGATCAGCTCCTTTTTATTTTCTAATATCTTTTCAAAAATCTATAAAACATCCATCAGCTTTTCAAAAGCCATTCCACGGGATGCTTTCAGTAATATTGTTGCATGCGAAATCGGATTGCTCAATAAAGCGGCTTTCGCATCACTTGTTGTTTCGAAAAATTCTCCACCTACATCTTGATGCTCATAAAATGCTTTACCGACAAAGATCAAACTCGCTCCAGAAATGGTTTTCGCCAGTTCCACCACTTTTTTATGCTCATAAGAAGATTCTTCACCTAATTCAAACATATCTCCCAGTATAACAACTTTATGAGTTGCCTCAATGATACGCATATTTGTTAATGCCGCTTCCATACTCGTTGCATTAGCATTATAATAATCACAGATCACTGTATTACGATCTGTCTTTGTTATCTGAGAACGGTTATTTGTTGGTTTATATTCTGAAATAGCGTTATTGATAAGGGTAAGAGGCACATGAAAATAATGTCCAAGAGCTATCGCTGCCAAAAAATTCTCCGTATTATAAGAACCTGCTAACTGCGTATCGGCATGAAATATCTCTTCAGATTGTTGAAGATGCCATTCAATCTGTAATAATGGATCTGCTTTAATCAGCCTTCCAATAATAGCATTTGACTCGGAAAAACCATATTTAACTACTTTATCAATATGCCGTTGCTCAGCCATTTCTTTAAGAAAAGGATTATCTCCCTGTAAAAATAACGTTCCTTGATTAGCTTCCAACCAGTCATAGAGTTCACCTTTTGTTTTCTTTACCCCTTCAAAGGAACCAAATCCCTCTAAGTGTGCTTTACCTACATTTGAAATCAGACCATGAGTGGGTTCGGCAATCCTGCATAAAAAATCAATTTCACCAATATGATTAGCTCCCATTTCGATGATTGCCATTTCAATACTATGGTCTATCGCTAATAAAGTCAATGGAACACCAATATGATTATTTAAATTTCCTTTTGTAGCATAAGTTTTATATTTTTTGGACAGAACGGCATGCAGCAACTCTTTCGTCGTTGTCTTACCATTAGTGCCCGTTACACCAATAAAAGGAATATTCAATTGTTTACGATGAACGTGTGCTAACGCTTGGAGAGTTTCTAAAGCATCTTCTACAAGTATAAATCGATCATTTTTTTTATATTTCTCTTCGTCAATGACGACATAAGCGGCGCCCGAAATCAAGGCTTGCTCCGCAAATTCATTTCCATTGAAATTTGATCCCTTTAAAGCAAAAAAAATCGAATCTGGTAGAATATTTCGTGTATCCGTGGATATACTGGGGTGTTGTTTGAATAAGTTATACAGTGCTTGCAGTTCCATTCTTAAAAACTTTTACTTGATTACCTCAATAGTAGCAATCATCAAACAAATATAATAATTTAGAGTTCTATAAATCAGCACAAAAATTTCAAATAATCCTTAATCCCAATCAACGTAGGCTATTCAGTTTATCGCAACATAAATATGCGTATGCTCAAAAGTATGGAGATACAAATAATTACATGTGGGACTACTTTGTAAATATAAGGGAATATCAACTGATTCCTTATAATTCATGCAGATATAACAGTGAAAATGAGGATGTCGAAATGATCCAGATGGATTGACACAATTATAGTATGCAACCGTAAGACAACAGCTGATCATGCTTTCTGTTTTTAACATTAGGCACATCATGCTGGTATAAATCTAATCAATCTTTGAAAACGTTTGCGTAAAAATAAGATGCTGATTTTGCTCTACCTAATATTATAAGCATTAACTTTAAAATATATCTATTATAATTCTTCGACACATACTGCACTGATCCAGTTGCATAAAGATGATCATATAGATTCATAAAGTTACAGTAACAACAAACTTATATTTCTATTATCAAAATAGAAAGAATAGAGTAAACCAAATATGAACAATAATAAACCAACAAAGTACCGCTGGAGTGTTTGTGCTCTCCTATTTTTTGCCACCACTATAAATTATTTAGATAGACAAGTCTTATCCTTAACATGGAAAGATTTTATAAGCCCTGAATTTCATTGGACAAACAATGACTACGGTAATATAACAGCACTTTTCTCAATCTTTTATGCCGTAAGTATGCTCTTTGCAGGTCGGTTTGTCGATTGGATGGATACAAAAAAAGGCTTTCTTTGGGCGATCGGCATTTGGTCAGTTGGTGCTATTATTCATGCTTTTTGTGGTATCGCTACTGCGGGACAGTTAACAGGTAACTGGTTTCTAAATTTTGAGGAGTCGAAAGCAGTAATTGGAACAATTAATGATGTCGGTTTAGTAATCAGTACGAGTGTTACCCTATTTATTTTTGCCCGCTTTGTATTAGCAATAGGTGAAGCTGGAAACTTTCCTGCGGCCATAAAGGCAACTGCAGAGTACTTTCCAAAAAAGGACCGGGCATTAGCGACCAGTATATTTAATGCCGGTGCGACTATTGGTGCACTAGTGGCCCCCATCACCATTCCAACCATTGCAAAGTATTATGGATGGGAAATGTCTTTTATTATTATTGGTGCTTTGGGTTTTGTATGGATGGGATTTTGGGTATTCATGTACAAAAAACCAGAAGAGCACCCTAAGGTTAATGAAAGTGAGCTACGCTATATTCTGCAAGATTCAGCTCATCATACCGAAGAACAAAAATCTAATGAGAAATTAAAAGTATCTTTTTTGGAGTGTTTTAAACATAGACAAACTTGGGCTTTTGCCTTTGGAAAATTTATGACAGACGGTGTCTGGTGGTTTTTCCTATTTTGGATGCCCGCCTATTTAAGTGCTGTTTATAATATAAAATCATCTGATACAGAAGGACAATTAGCAATTTTTGTTTTATACATCATTACTTTATTCTCAATCTACGGAGGTTATCTTCCGACCCTATTTGTCGAAAAAAAGGGTATGAATCCGTATGAAGGTCGAATGAAAGCGATGTTAATTTTCGCATTTATTCCTTTGATCGTTTTATTTGCACAGCCCTTAGGTTATATCTCCTATTGGGTTCCTGTCATTTTTATTGGAATTGCTGGTGCTGCACACCAATCCTGGTCTGCAAATATCTTTTCTACTGTTGGAGACATGTTTCCGAAAAAAGCTATTGCCACTATTACCGGTATCGGAGGATTAGCAGGAGGCTTAGGAGCCTTTATTATTAATAAAATATCAGGTGTTCTTTTTGACTATGCTAAAGAAACTCAACTGAAATTCATGGGATTTGAAGGTGAACCAGCTGGATATTTCATTATCTTCTCATTTTGTGCGGTCGCTTATCTTATTGCGTGGGCAGGAATGAAAGCATTAGTTCCTAAAATGAAAATTGTAGAATTATAATAAATAACACAAACAGTGGAATCAACATCGAAGGAAACTCCGTAACTTCAACGTTAGAATATTATTTACAGGAGGGATATTCTATCCCTCCTGTATTTTTTTCGGTCTGGAATAAGTCTACGAACACGAACTCCATACAGATCTTAAATTGACCATGTATCAAGCACACAGCTGCTCATTAATTTTCTCTCAAAATAGCAGCAAGCCATCTTATATTTAATAGCGAGATAAAATAGTGAGATTATCCGAATACTGTTGTAAACAGGTATGATCTGAGTGATGATATTGCAAAAAAAACCGCAAGTATTTTCATACTTACGGTCAACATATTACATAAACATTGAAACTATCTATTATTGGGCACGCTGTTTTTCTTCATTATCCGTGCTCTTTTTCTTAGTCACATTTTTCAAATTTCCAAACTTATAAGAGTAGGTTAAACGTGCCACTCTTCGGTCCTGATTCTGTCGGATCTTTGTATTGAAAGATGAGAAATTCGTTGATAGGTTTTGATTACTGGTATTAAAGACATCGGAGACTGCGAGTTTAAGCGAACTTCTCTTGTCTTTAAAGTTTTTAGTAAAGCCAATTTGTCCATCCCAACGACTTTCCAATTTATAAATGTTATAAGTAAAAGGTGAAAAGTAGCGTAGATTCATCTCTGCAGACAATGAAGGTGACAGCTTAAATGTACTCATTGAATTCACCTGAAAAAGGAAACTTGAATTGTTTACCACCGCTCCTGCAATAGCTCCGTCAAAATTCATATATACAGCCGTGATATTGTTGTAGGAAGACCAGAACTTTGCAATCTGAACTGGCATACTTAAATTCAAAAATGCCGAATTATTTTTTCCTAGATTTTCACGCGTTACCCAAGTTGTTTTCTTAATTGAATCTTGGCCCATACTTTCCACGATAGCATCGGTCTGCGCATTGTAACCCAATGTAACCGTATATTTCTTATATAAAGTATAATTCAAATTCAACTCATTTGCATACTGTGGATTTAAGTAAGGATTACCACGCTCAGAAGTGTACTTATCGATAAAGTAATCAAAAGGATTGAGTTGTCGATAATTAGGTCTTGTGATCTTACGTGAATATCCCAAAGAGAAAATATGGTTTTCATGCGCATCGTAACTCAAATTAGCTGATGGGAATAGATCAAAGTAATTACGTTTAACCTGTTTATTTTCTGTAATGGAGTGTCCATCAGACAGTGTATATTCCCCTCTTAAACCGGCCTTAATACCCCATTTACCAATCTGGTTATCATAATCAAAGTAACCTGCGGCAATTTGCTCTTTATAAACAAAATGATTTGATCTATTGACGATATTTGTCCAGACATTATCCAGTTGCTCTTCAAACAGAAGATTATTATCAGATTTCACATTTGAATACTTCACGCCGGTTTCTATATTCGAGGTTTTATTCAGCGGTTGATTATAATCCAGTTTTGCGACGTATATATCAATTCCTATTGGCATCTCACTTCGCAATAGTTCTGGATCACGTATCAATTGATCGTTTTGATTAAACAATCTATTATCATAATCAGCCTTTTTACTATTTTTGAATTTACTCCAATCTAAATCCAGTACCAATTTTTTACCTGTCGAGTCGATCTTAAACTCATTATTGAAATTAAGTGAATAACGATTAAAACCCTCTTTGAACTGTGTCATAGAGATCAACGTCGAATCAATTGTCGTTAAAGGTCCAATGAGAGATTTACTATCGTTATCATTAAGCTCCACATTATTGCTTCCGTTAAATTGTAAAGACATCACATTCCGATCGGAAGTTTTCTGCTCTATGCCAAATTTGTATGTATGCGTACGATCTTTAATATGCAGATTTGATTTTTGATCAAATAAAGTCTCGATGCCGTCATTAGAAATGATACGCTCTATATTTAGTCTGTTGACATATTTATCATCACTATAAGAATAAGATCCAAAATAGGTTGTATTATTCTTTTTGTAATTTAAAGATAAGGCCGAATTACCTCTAAACTTCTGTCCTAATCCTGCTGTGGCAGAGAAATTACCATTAAATCCCTCCATCTTATTTTTTTTCATCACGATATTGATCGTTCCCACAGCACCTTCTGCATCGTCCCTCGCACTACGTGATTTGATTACTTCAACAGATTTGATCTGATTTCCATCAGTACTTTTCAAAAGCGTGGTCAATTGTTCTCCAGTCATATAAGTTTGTCGGCCGTCGATAGTAACCTTTACTCCAGACTGCCCCATTAACTGCAGATTATTGTCGTTGTCCAAACTAACTCCAGGAGCGCGCTGTACGATATCGAGTCCATTATTACCCGCAGCTAAAGGCGAATTCTCTACATTTAAAATCAATTTCCCCTGTTTATTTTCGACTAATGGCCTCTTGCCTTCGATCGTCACCTCAGCTAAGGCATTTGTACTGGGACTCAATTTCAAATCTGCAATCTGTTGCTGTGTTTTATTAAAAGCAATAACTGCAGATCGGGATACACTGTACCCGATCATTCTTGCTTCCACATAATAAGATCCTGCAGCAACATTTTCAAAAGCATATTGCCCATCTTCTTTCGTAATTGCTGTTTTTAAGATAATATCATTAGTACTATTGATCAGATAGGCTGTAACTGCGCCCATGGGTTCATTTTTTTCATTTACGATCTTACCCGATATTCCAATAGCAGCCCAAAGCAGTTGGCTACTGATTGCAAATAAGATTGTTAATAATAGTTTCATTTTCATTGTATTGTTTAGGTTGTTATATTCAAAATAGGTGTAATGAATAATTAGTATGCGGTTATCGTATAATGTTACAGTTTGCGAGTTTTATTAAAATAATAGGTGCTAAGCACCTATTATTTATTTTTTCTTTCCTTTTGTTTCAACCACCACACCAGTAGGAGAAATACTGATAATGGTATCTTTTCTGCTAACTGCAGTATCTACAGTTACCACATTTTCATCCGTCTCATCTTCCGCTTCAGGTGCAAATTCAGATTTTTCAGGTAGAGCACATTTCAAACCCAGATTTGTCATTACCCATTCCGTTTCTTTAATATCATCATTTTCATAACGCTCATAGCATTCCCAGTAAGATATATCTGCATAATTGCGCTCTAAATCCCTGTTCAGCATTACTTTTGCACCAACTGGAAGGTAGATCGTAACATTCACTTTTTGATCTCTATACAATTCTTTCTCACCTAATTTAAAGTGGCTATCAAAAATAATGTTTGCGCTATCCTGAACGGCTTTATAATTGATTGCAGACGCACGTTTAGTTGCCAAATTATAATTAGCTCCTTTTGCCGAATACTCATATTTGATATAAGGCATTTGCGTTGAATCTACCCTTTCAAATCGAATTCGGATATCATCCTGAAGATATTCGGATAAGTTAGTACCTCTGATTTTTAGATTTGAACGGCCGTGATCTCCATTTATTTTGATGACACGCACATCACGGGCATTGATACGATAGATAGATCTTGGAGCCAAAGGTTTTTCTTCTACGATCATACTTTCTTCTCTAAAATCTTTAGCCACCGAACCTGCATAATAGATAATGCTACCTAAAGAAATTAACCATACTAGAAATAAAGAAGTCGTTAAGTAATTATTCATCGGCTTGCGGTCAAACAACAAGCGAATAATGAGGTAAAATAAACCTGCAAATGGAATTGCAATAGCCAAGAATGCTGCCGTTAATGCCCATGGAGCCTGCAGAGGATCGATTAAATTTAATGGTTCAATAATCCCGCGGTCCGTTACGCCTGCTATACCCAAGCTAAAAAAGATCAAGGCAATTAACAGCGATATTAAACTTAAGCCTATTGAAAAAGCAACGATCAGACCGATCACTTTTGCAAAGATTTTAATGATCTCTCCAAATGCTGTTCCAGCATTTTCTACACCTCTATTGAATGTGTTGCCGGCACCAGAAAAATTCTCTTTTAGACCGCTCAATTCCTCTTCAAAACTTCGTTTAAAATTCTGGATATTAGGCGACTCTCCGCGCATTTCCATACGATCTGCTCTGGTAATTGCGATTGGCATTACAATCCACAAGATAATATACACCAGAAATCCTGAACCGAAGATTACAACGAATAACACAAATAAAAGTCTAATCCATCGAGCCTCTATGCCAAAATAATGTCCCAGACCACTACACACACCACTGATTACCTTATCTTCTGGATCACGCATCAACTTTTTACCCGTACGAAAAGTGCTGTATGCCTGATTTGTTTTTTGATCTGAATACTGTTGATCCGTATCGTTGATCTCAAAATCACTCACACTTCCCATCTGTGCGATGACGGCATTGACATCATCCATATTCAGTACTTCTTTGATTCCGAGTTGAATCTTCTCTGTAAACATCTCTGCAATACGATTTTCGATATCTTCCAAAATCTCTTTGCTGTCTTCCGAACTTCCGAAATGCTTTTTAATATCAATCATATAATTGCGCAACACATCATATGCGTCCTCTTCTATATGAAAAACGATACTATTTATATTGATAATTATAGTCTTGTTCATGGTATTTATAGGTTATATTGATTTGTCAATTGTATTAATTCTGTCCGCTAGAGATGTCTCCACTGCAAAAACAAGTTCTTTCCATGTAACATCCAATCGCTCAAGAACCTGTATTCCTTCTGCTGTGATTTCATAATATTTACGTGGAGGTCCAGAAGTTGATTCCTTCCATATATAACTCAGCAAACCGTTATTTTTAAGCCTAGTCAACAAAGGATATAAAGTTCCCTCTACAACCAAGAGCTGTGCTTTTTTCAGTTCGCTGATGATATCCGATGCATATATTTCCCCTCGGGAAATAATAGAAAGAATACAATATTCCAGTATTCCTTTCCGCATCTGTATTTGTGTATTTTCAGCTATCATAACAATACAAAGATATATGTTTTATTATGTACTATGCAATACATAGTACTATATAAATTTCAAAAATAAAATTAAAACGCTGTAAATCAGCTAAATAATTTTTATATACGTCTAAATACATTATTTCACTTTTCTTATATTTATCACTATTTTAGCACGAAAATTGATTATAAGGAGTGCATGATAAGATTATTATTAGATTATAAGTGGGTAATGCTTTGGGCTGTAGTGGTTATAGCACTGTGTTGTATGCCAGGACAAAGTTTTGAGAAAGTTCCTTCCTATCCGGGGATGGACAAGCTCGTTCACGCAGGTATGTTTTTCGTATTTTGTACGTTAATTTATAATGGTGTATTGGTTCAGTTCAAAGGTCGCCCTACAAAATGGCTTCCCGTTATTGTCGTAAGTATTTTAGGTATCCTTTTCGCCTTACTGACTGAAGCATTGCAATTGTATATATTCACCTATAGATCTGGTGATTGGTGGGATCTCTTTGCAGATAGCGTAGGCATTGGTATGTCGGGTTTTGCTTACTTGCTTTTTTACGTGAGACGTAAAAAGTAACAGATCAAATATTTAACATTCTAGATCAGATACTGCTTAGAAATTAACTGTGAAGTAGTTATCTGAAGTATGCTAAGCCCTCGCTAAGGTCAGAACAGAAATCCGGCAACCCGCCGCAAGAAGTTTTTCAGCGGCGGCGGTTAATGTAGCTCCTGTGGTCAGTACATCATCTACCAAGAGCACATGTTTATCTGCTAAAATAGTTTCATCTGGGCAAAAAAACACATCTTGAACGTTGTCGTATCGTTCCAATCTTGATTTTTTAGTTTGACTTGTCCCTTCGCCAACTCGCGTTAATCCATGTTCCAAAACGGGTTTTGACAATGCAATACCAAGACCTTTTGCTAAATAAAAGGATTGATTATACCCCCTTTTCTTCAACTTCTTTTTATGCAAAGGAACGGGCACAATGACATCAACATCCTGAAAAGTGTGACTGTTAGACAGCGTCTCACCATATTTCCTTCCAAGGAAATATGCAAGTTGAGGTTGATTGGCATATTTGATTTGATAAAGTATCCGCTCTACCCGCGAGTCCTGCCGCAACAGAAATAGAGCCGAGGCATGTTCAAAATGAAATTTTCCCCACAATTGGCGCGCAACTTGATTATTAAGATCTAAATGAAAATCTGTGATAGGTAAATGAAATAGACAAGAAGTACAGATATACCTTTCTTGACTAACTAAAACATGGCCACAGCCTGCACAAATTTTTGGGAAAAATAAGGCTACAAAGTCTGATAAATAAAGAAATAATTGGTTTCTCATTTTTGATTATGCCTATACTAACTTAAGTAAATTTGTTCTATTTACAATTAAAATTATAAATAAAACAAATTTATCACAGTCTCTATCATCAATTAGTATATTGAGAAGAGGTATAGTCTAATCCCTTATTATTAAGCTTCTTGAGCTTCTTTATCTTTAATTGCTAACTGACCACAAGCGGCGTCAATATCTTTACCACGGCTTCTACGAACATTTGTTATAATACCTTGATTTTTCAGATAATTAGCAAATACCTCAATCTTATCGGCATCGGCATTGACAAAACTTGCTAAAGAAATAGGATTGTATTCAATAATATTAACCTTACAAGGAACATTTTTACAAAATCTTGCCAACTCTTTAGCATCCTCGAGCTCATCATTAAAATTATCAAAAACGATGTATTCAAAGGTTATTGGGCTTTTTGTCTTCGCATAAAAATACTTCAATGCATCTGCTAATGCTTCTAATGTATTTTGCTCATTGATGGGCATGATCTCATTACGCTTCTTATCATTTGCGGCATGTAAAGACAATGCTAAATTAAATCGGACTTCGTCATCCCCTAATTTTTTAATCATTTTAGCAATACCAGCGGTAGAAACTGTGATCCGTTTTGCCGCCATATTCAATCCATCTGGCGAGGTAATACGCTCTACCGACTTCATCATATTCGCATAGTTCAAGAGTGGTTCACCCATCCCCATATAAACAATGTTGGTCAATGGTTGCTGATATTTCTCTTCTGCTTGTTTTGCGATCAAAACAACTTGATCATAAATTTCATCTGCATTCAGATTACGTTTACGATCCATATAACCCGTGGCACAAAATTTACAGGTCAAACTACATCCAACTTGAGAGCTCACACAAGCAGTCATACGTTCTGGAGCAGGGATTAATACACCCTCAATCACATTTCCATCATACAAAGTAAAACTACTTTTGATAGTTCTATCAGAACTGACCTGTGATTGTTTGACTTTAACAGCACGAATAACAAAATTCTCTTTTAGCTTTTCCCGTAAAGGTTTACTTAGGTTGCTCATCAAATCAAAATCCACACAGGATTTTGCCCAAATCCATTCGTAAATTTGCTTTGCACGGAACCCTTGCTCACCCATTTCAGTAAGCTTCTCTTTAATCTGATCTATCGACAGACTACGAATATCAATTATTTTACTTTTCTCAGTCACAGCGCAAAGGTAAGGTTATTTCTATAAAAAACTTATTTTTATAATGTCATAAAAATCAGAACTCGCTGAATTATAAATTATTACTTGCGATCAAAGGGATACAAATGTTAACGGAGCCAACATCGTTCTTGACCAATTTTTAAAAAAATTCTTCTTAACTAAATGAAAAACAAGTTTATAATGCGTTCATACGAGATTTAGATCACAGATAAAATATACATTCCCGCTCGAATGGATGCAAAACTTTTCCTAGTTTTGAATCATCAGTTTTGATCAACTTCAAAAGAAGTATCAGAATATAATACCTTAAGCTCACGCTACAGATGGAAATACAGAAACTAGAACAGAAGCATTATCCCGATGTTGCCCGCATTTACCAGCAGGCAATCGTTGCAGGAAACATCACTTTAGCGACAAAAACTAGTTCTTGGAAAGATTGGGATAAAGATCATCTCGAAAATATGCGCTTTGTTGCCATTGAGAACAATACTATAATCGGTTGGGTAGCATTATCTCCTGTACTACAGCGAACAGGCTATCATGGTGTAACCGAATTAAGTATTTATATCGATCAGGATCATCAAGGCAAAGGAATTGGCAAAGTATTGATGCAACATATTATTGACACTTCTGAAAACGCGGGCATTTGGACGATCATGTCCTTTATTTTTCCTGAAAATGATAAAAGTATCTTGTTGCACAAAAAATTCGGATTTAAATTATTAGGCACGCAGCAAAAAGCTGCCCAGCTAAACGGAATTTGGATGGACAACTGCATTTTAGAGCGGCGGTCAGCACTAATATAAACGTAGAGCCCCATTTTTCTAATAAAAATGGGGCTCTTGCACAATAGATTACTATTTATTATCCATGTATGGCTTCTTTCGTTCCATACGATTGGATCAAATTTCCTTCAAATTCTAACCACTCTTTCCAACGCTTATCGACATCGACATCCGTTGAGAATTGACGTGCGAAATTAAGAAACGTTGTATAGTGATTCGCCTCAGAAACCATTAGATCATGATAAAACTTCGCTAATTCCTCATCCTTTATATTTTGAGACAATACTCTAAAGCGTTCACAGCTTCGAGCTTCAATCATGGCCGCAAATAACAAACGATCTATAAAAGCCATGTTACGGGAACCGTCCTTTTTATTGAATTTCATCAGTTGCCCCACGTAATCATCTTTACGTTCTTTACCCAACGTATAGCCTCTTTCTTTAATAATATCAATGACCATTTGGAAATGTTGCATTTCTTCAATAGCAATCGCTGTCAATTCATGCACCAATTCTTCATGTTCCGAATTGTACATAATTAATGAAATAGCATTTGAAGCTGCCTTTTGCTCGCACCAAGCATGATCAGTCAGAATCTCTTCTAAATTTCCTTCTGCAATATTTGCCCACCTCGGATCCGTTAACAATTTCAATCCTAACATTTTGTCCTCTCTATTTTTAAAACACAAAGTTAAGCATATCTCTCCGATATAAAAATGTTGAATACTACTTTAACCAAGGTCTTATTATCCCTTATTAAGGGCAGCTCTAACCTGAGGAGCGATCTTTGTTCCAAAAACCTCAATTGCTTTCATCATATCAATATGATTTGGTGCACCAACATCCATATGTGCAGAAAAGCGCGTCAAACCTAAAGATTCCTGTATTTTTAAGATTTTATCTACAGCATAGTCCGCATCTCCAATAATTAAATGACCATGTGATGAACGTCCAAAGTCATATTGAGTCCGTTGGTATGGTGGCCATCCACGATCGCCGCCTATGCGATTCATTTGTGCTGCATAAATAGGATAGTACGCATCTGCAACTTGTTGTGAATGATCCCCAAAAAGAGCATGCATATGTACACCTACCTGAAAATTATCCATATCATGACCGTTATCGGCATAAGCTTGTTGGTACATTTCTACCAGTGGCTTAAAAGCTTCGTACGTTCCTCCAATAATAGCAAACATAACGGGTAAACCTAATTTCCCAGCGCGAATAACAGATGAAGTTGTACCTCCTACCGCAACCCAAATTGGTAATTTAGGTTGAACAGGTCTTGGAAAGATCTGTTGATTTACTAATGTAGGACGAAATTTACCCGTCCAATTAATCGTATCCTGATTATTTAATTTGACCAATAGGTCCAATTTTTCTTCAAATAATGCTCCATAATCATTTAAATTATAACCAAACAAAGGGAATGATTCAATAAATGATCCTCTACCTGCCATAATCTCCGCACGTCCATTTGATAAAACATCAACTGTCGCAAAGTCTTGAAAAAGTTTAACCGGATCTGCAGAACTTAACACGGAAACTGCACTCCCTAATTTTATATTTTTAGTAACAGAAGCGGCTGCCGCTAATATAATTTCTGGAGCTGAAACAGCATAGTCCGGACGGTGATGCTCACCCATTCCAAAAAAATCCAGCCCAACTTCATCCATCAATTTTATTTGTTCAATAATCTGATGTAACTTTTCCTGTGAAGATTGTATTTGCCCTGTTTTGGGATCAATATGCAAATCGCCAAACATTCCTATTCCTAATTCCATATTATTCTTTTTTAAGATTAAACAAACTTATCAATTTTCTATCTCTTAAAAATTGATCTACAACAAGAAAAAACTAGAAAATACTTTTTTGAAAACATGATGACAGTACAGCCATCAAACTAAAAGAAAATGAGCGTACATGTTCAACAATCTACTACAAATGAATTCAGAAGCTAACTGAATAATACTACTATGCCTTTAAAGAAGATGGCAGAACAATCTTTGTGGATCCATTTCAGCGACAACACATAAAAAAGTGAATAAGCATAACCATTTTATAAGTCATTTTTTAGACAGATTACTTTAATGCAAAATGCTTTACTGTTGCTTTTACGACATCTGCCACATGACCATCAAAATGATGATTCCCTTTCATATAAATAGTTTCTAAATTTTTTAACCGAATATTCTTAATCGGGAAACTCACTCCATCTTCACCAAGCAAAATAGCCGTTCTAACATTGACCATTTTATTGATCTCGGCAACAACATCCATACTTCTTTTAACCTCGCTCCTCCCAAACAGGTCTGAAACATGAATCTCCAAATCTGTAGAAGTTGATGGTTCCAGAAGTGCCACAGCCTGCAATCGCTCCTTCCATTCTGCGGTTAATTTATTAACCAAAAAAGGAATAACATCCGCACCAAAGGAATATCCGACAAAATAAACGAGGTGATTCTTTTTACCTACCAATAATTTTTCAAGCGTGCTGCTTAGTTCCTTCGCAATCTGATCTGCGGATTTCTTATCCCAAAAAAAGCTCTTCGAGTTTACAGCTCCAACTGTATATCCCTGTTTCCCCAAGAGATCGCAGTAACTCGTTGAAAAACTATTAAGACCACCATCACCACTTAGATAAAGGACAATAGGGCTATTCGCATTATTGTTCCAAATCTTAAGCGGGATATCTTTCTGCTGCCCCATTACTGTTAATTTTAACAAAAACAAGAGGATAAATAACCCTAATTTATTGCGTACCATCTGTATCCTATTCATTATCTGGCTTCATTACTTTAGACAAAGCTTGAGGCAACTGTAATAGGTCAAAATCATTGCCAAAAATTAAATACTTATTTTCCCAGATCGTCGCATACTTTTCTTTAAAATCTCTCAAACTCTGATAGTGTTTAAAAGAGCCCACTTTGTCGGCTGCAAATTTCATAATCTGCTCTGCAGGGTTATCTGGAGATTCAATACCACTCATCGGTACCATTCCCAGATTAATATATTTAGCACCTTTTTTCCGGGCATAATCAACCAGATTTATAATTAGAGCATCCATACATCCTCCGGGAGCATGCTCCACTTTACGGATAAGATCATACGTACACTCCCCTTCAGTAAAATCTGGTATAATATTCAAAAAGGCGACAATCTTATTTTGATCATCTTTTACCGCTATAACATCTTGTTCAGCAATTGCTGCTGCCTCAAACTGTCCTTGCGAAAAGATCATTTCTTTCTTATCGAACACTGTAAGCCATTCATCAGAAACAGCCTTCAGTTCAGCTACAATCGCATCCGAATGCGGGGCGGTTAGCAAAACAGTCGCATACCCTTTTTTTTCTAAGCTATTTAAAGAGTTTCGAAGCGATTTTCTATTCTTACCTTCTAAAGAAAATGATGCAACATCCATCAAGGCCTCCTGCCCTATAATGATCTTCCGTTTTCGAAGCTCCAGAAAATAAGGCAAGCTGTTTTCATCAACGCGGTAATACACGGACTTTAACCCCAAAGAGGTACAATAAAGTTCGAACTCTGCAATTACTTCATCTTTATCGTCAAATGCACATACAGGTTCATCTAAAACAATCGCGAAAGCCTGACTGATACGGTAAGAGACAAAACCATCTGTCCGCTCAGAAAAATACAATTGTTTATCTGGAGCAATTTTGAAATAATCCATCGGCGACCCTCCATACAATTTGAGTAAACGCTTCGCCTTATCCAGTACGTTCTGCTCATGATCTTCTTCATGAATAATCCTAGGACACAAGAAAGTATAGATCAACAACATCCATGAAAATAGACCCAGAAAGTGTGTAATATTCAAAAACTCCTGACCAAAAGTTGTTAACGGGTTGAGTTCGTCATTAAATAACAAAAAACTCTGCATGGTATGATATATAGACTGCTGCCAGGTAAAATCAACGCCAAAATGCTTTTTGTCAATCACATAAAAACAGACAAACCCAAACAAACACACCCCTGTCAAGGCAATGAAAAAGGTCGCAAAACCGATACGCATCCAATTTTTATTGGTTTTAATCCGGTACTGCTTTTGGTTCGTAACCAGTAAAACAATAATAAACAAGGACACCAATGCTTCTTCATAATCTAGTGCCTTACCAATATGTCCTAGTAAGGATAGAAAAGAAAATATGAGAGCAATCCAAAAAGCCGATCTGTAGCCCTTAATCAGATAAGCGGCACTCACCATCAACCCAAGTCCTAAAACCAATACCATCAACTTAGATGCATGCATCGCTTCGATAGGAAGGTAATATTTTTCAAGCCGCATCCGTTCCACCAATGGCGGGGTTGCTACCGAGATGAGGTTGATGATCCCTAAAAAGAAAATAGCAATGGCGGGTAAAATTCGTGCAATGATCTGCCTTCCACGCCAGATAAAAGAAAAAACTCCAAAAATTAAGGGCAACCAAAATTCAAATGACCGATAGATAATTGTCAGCCCTAAGCCTTCTTCTTTACTATAACCATAAGAAGTAAAGATATATAACATCGTAAATTCTACAGCACCTAAACCTCTCAAAAAGGGAGAAACCATCATCAGAACGACTGTAATGGTATAGGCCACAGCTGCAGCTTCAAACGAAACATGTGTCTGCAGCGCATACATGCTAATAAATGCATGGGCAATACCACAGAACTCAATAGCGACAGAAACCAGAATGGTCATCCATAGATATCCTTTGTGAATATGTGCCGAAAACAGCTCATGAATATTACCGATCAGCTTCGGAAATTTAATCTCCAGCCATCTATACAATCCATTTTTTACTCTAATCGACCAGAAAAACAGAAAGGATAAACCGAGTAACAAACCAAGTACGACCAAAGATATCCAGGCATTATCAAAGTTTTTATGATCAAAAACAGTATACAGAATAATAGGGACACCAATAATAAAAACAGTCAGTAACCCGACATACCCATATATGGCGCCTGATTGATGAATTTTGGTCGAGTTAAGTTGTTTCTTTCGTAACTGCGAAGTGGTATAGGCCAATGAACTGACCCCTCCGGCCGGAAGGAATACACTCAGTAGATTCCTTTTTAAAAAGAGTTCAACCGCATCCCATAGATTCAGTTTCAATCCGATAGATCGGAAACTAAAAATATACATCACTCCTTGTAACAAAATATATAATAAAGTGATTCCAAACCCAACTATTAACCAATTAAAATCTGCTGAAGCCAGCTGGGGACCTATGGAGGCTATTTCTTTACGTTCGCTTCTAAAAAAAACAAAGGCCAACAATACAATAAAAATAGCCAATAGCTCCTTCCAGTACGTTTTTGGAGACAGCTTTTGGATACCACTTAGCAATGATTTCTTCATATGAGTATGCTATTTTATCTATGATAAATATAACGAGTATTTACCCTCTTTAAATAAATAAATTGTGACCATTGTTTTAAACGTAGATAAATTTATCTCCATATGACAACAGATAGCCTGATAACGGCAAGAATCAAATTGTAGAAAAAATATATTCAACACCATCCTTTTATTATCCTTTTGAGCTAAGTTTCTTTTTGTAAATAATATTACAAAATGAAAAACAATCAATTGAAAATATAATGAATAGAGTATTGTGCTTTTTGCGTAAATTTCCATCGATGGAAAAACAAGAAATTCTTTTTATAGGTTTAGTCTGGCCGGAACCAAGTTCTTCTGCGGCTGGATTTCGTATGGTACAGCTACTAAAAAGTTTTCAAAAAAATGATAACACCATCACCTTTGCAAGTGCCGCATCTAAATCTCCATATAGTACCGATCTAGTCGCTATGGGTATTAATGAAGTGGAGATCAAACTCAATGATGCTAGCTTCAATGATTTCGTTCGAGATCTTAAACCTCATATTGTTGTTTTTGATCGCTTTATGACCGAGGAGCAATACAGCTGGCGAGTAGCACAAGAGTGTCCAGATACTGTCAGAATACTCGATACCGAAGATTTACACTTCTTAAGACACGCCCGCCAGTCCAATGCTAAAAATGGCGAACAGTTTGATCAAACCTTATTGTATTCCGATATTGCGAAAAGGGAAGTTGCCGCAATCTTACGCTCGGATATCTCGCTCATTATCTCCGAACTTGAGATGCAATTATTGACGAATCAGTTTGCGATCAATCCATCCATCCTCTATTACCTCCCCTTTTTGGAAGAAGAAATTGATGAAGCATGTATAGCGAGCTGGAAGACTTATGAAAACCGTGCTGACTTTATGTTTATCGGCAACTTTATACATGAGCCGAATTGGAACACCGTACAGTATTTAAAAACCGAAATTTGGCCCTTGCTCAGGAAGCAGCTTCCTAAAGTAAGTCTGAATATCTACGGTGCCTATCCAAGTCAAAAGGTACTTCAACTTAACAACCCTAAGGAACGATTCTTTGTTCATGGAAGAGCAGACCATGCCCAAGATACCATGTCCAGACACCGTGTCCTATTAGCTCCTATTCAATTTGGTGCTGGTGTTAAAGGTAAATTTATAGATGCTATGCAAACAGGAACCCCCTCCGTTACAACAACTATTGGAGCTGAAGCAATGTCGGGAGACCTGCCATGGAACGGGTTTATCGCAAATGAACCGCAACTATTTGTTGAAAAAGCAATCGAACTTTATAACAATAAAACGATCTGGTTAGAAGCACAGCAAAACGGTATCAACATCATTAATCATCGCTATTCACGCACGAGGTTTGAAGACGATTTTCTAATGACCATCCGTTTCATCAAAGCACAGCTTCAGGCCCATCGACAACAGAATTTTATGGGACAGCTGCTGCTCCACCATTCTTTATTAAGCACGAAATACTTATCCTTGTGGATAGCTGAAAAGAATAAGAAATAAGCTTATTTAAGCCCTTCCCACCATTTATCATATCGTTTATCTAGCTGTTGCAAATAAACAATCTCTCCCATTTTGGGTGTTAACACAGGAATTTCTGCCTCTTCCGCATACTTACTGACCAGAGAAAGCGGTTCCTTCCAGTCGTGCAGTGCCAATGCAAACTTGCCAGAATGTACTGGTAGAAAATGTTTAGCCTGAAGATCAACAACCTCCTTTAAAAGTTCGTCGGGCATGGAATGGATATAACGCCATGTTTCATTATACTGACCATTTTCCAGGATCGCTAAATCAAAAGGACCATATTTATCGCCGATAGTCTTAAAATGTTTCCCATAGCCGCTGTCTCCACCTAAAAACAGCTTATACTTTTCTGTCTGTAAAACAAATGATGTCCAAAGTGTTGTATTACGCTTAAACTTTCTTCCTGAAAAATGACGTGCAGGTGTGGCAACTATCTTAAACTCCTTTTCAAAAGATGTCTCATCATACCAGTCCAATTCCGTAACCTTATTTTCAGCAAATCCCCATCGCTCGAAATGGGCGCCAACACCAAGACCACAGATCACATTTTTAATTTTTGAACGTAACTGTATCATGGTTTTATAGTCCAGATGATCATAATGATCATGGCTAATTAACAAAAGATCAATCGGCGGAAAATCATCAGCCTGATAAACATAAGATAAATTGAAAGGCTTATTGCTCCCTGGAACAGGAGAAGCATTATCCGAAAAGACGGGATCTACAACAATGATCTTTCCGTCAATCTTCAGGAGATAAGAAGAGTGCCCAAACCAGATAAGCAAATCAGCATCGGGTAAATTTTTAAGATCCTGCTTCATAACCGGAAGTGGCATCTTAGGGCTTCGAATAGCACGATCTTTAAATAAAAAAGCATACATCGCTCCGACAAAGCTCTCGCCCTCTTTCAATGATGGAGTATGTTCCAAATTTTGAAACTGCGAATCCCTAAAATTCGGAGACTTTATAACACGTTCCAGACGTGTTCCGGTGATTTTTCCTCCAAAAAGAGGCCTCATTAAATAAACATTACCCATTACAATTAATATAATTACACTAGCAAGAACTATCTTTAAACGTTTACCGATCTTCATTTCAACCAAACTTAGATAAATTTGTATTATTTACTGTTATTATTGAATGACACGATACAAATTCATTTACTGGAAACTTCCTTATTTGAAGCCATGATCGTGATCCACTTATAAATCCAGCTACCACGATCTAGAATGATGATAAAGCGGAAATATAGAATCTGAAATTCAATCTTTGACTTGATATCATGAATAAAATCCCACAGCATATTAAACGGATAACCCAACATTATACTTTATCTCGAAATCATATGATTATATTTTTACAAAAAGCTGACAGTTAAAAAGTGTTAATATGGTGTAACATGTCGTTCTTGATACTACTTTTACCGCAAATATGAGAGCGCTGTATTTACTGGTCCTGATCTTCAATTTATTCCTATTACAGGGAGATGGAATTGTTTTGACCAACAGTCATTTTCATAGCAGCACAGGGTCTGTTTCTTCCTTCCTAGGTAAGTCTCCTGAAACAAAAATAAAAAGTTCACATATCCATTCTATCTTCAGTAAAGCGTTAAATGAACGCACATATGAAATGACAGAAGATGATGTCGAAGATGAACTTGTTTTTGAATCGCATACGATTACTGTTTTCAAAAACATTGCTTTGCTCAGTTATGCACTGGCACTGATTTTTGTTCTTAAAAATTTAAAGAATCTCCTATCGGTTTTTAAAACACAGCATTTTACTTCTACAAACAAATACATTTTACAGCGCGTCCTTCGCCTGTGATATCTCCCACTCTTCAGCATTAAAAAAATAGCTTAAATAGGCATCATAGCATGGTATATTTTCCAATCGCTATCTTTACTGTTGTTTAGCATTGTGTTCTGAAGAGCCTCTTCCGTCCTGGAATATTACCCAATTTATTACAATATATTAATAACTATTTCATCCATGAAAAGAATTAGCACAGGCATGCTTATAGGTCTGTATGCCTTATTGGTCCTAACAAGCTGTTCCAAAAAAAAAGAAGAAAAGATTGAGAACGTCCAGTATCAAGTAACCAATCCAATATTAATTGATACCACCCTCTCTAAAAACTATGTCTCCCAGATTCAATCGATCCGTAATATCGAGATCCGAGGTCTTGAAAAGGGATATTTACAACAGATTTATGTCGATGAAGGCCAGACTGTACAAGCGGGTCAGCTTTTATTTAAAATAATGCCTAAATTTTACGAAGCTGAGTATCTGAAAACGCAGGCACAAGTTAAAGCGGAAGAAATAGAACTTGAAAATACGAAAGCATTAGCAGATAAGAACATCGTTTCTAAAAATGAATTGGCGTTGGCACAAGCGAAAGTTGATCAGGCCAAAGCAGAAATGTCATTGGCAAAACTTCATGTAACGGCAACCGAGATTCGGGCTCCTTTCGCAGGAACCATCAACCGGATTCCCTTGAAGCTTGGTAGTTTGGTCGACGAAGGTGAACTTCTTACCAGTTTATCCGACAACAGTCAGGTGTATGCTTATTTTAATGTATCGGAATCTGAATACCTCGACTACCAGACGAATACGGAAAATAGAGCCAACAATGAAGTGAATTTACTTCTTGCAAACAATCAGTTACTGAAATACAAAGGAAAAGTAGAAACCATAGAGAGCGAATTTAATAATGAAACAGGAAGTATTGCTTTTAGGGCACGCTTTCCAAATCCAGATAAACTTCTTAGAAACGGCGAGACAGGGCGGGTACAAATGCTTGTACCGCTGAAACATGCTTTGATAATCCCACAAAAAGCTACTTACGAGATTCAGGATAAAACCTATGTCTTTGTCATTGACAAAAATGGAGTTGTTAAATCTAGAAACATCACCATTAGCAATGACCTTCCTGATCTTTATGTTATCTCTTCGGGACTAGCGCCCACAGATAAAATATTGATCGATGGCGTTCAAAAGGTTAAAGATGACGATAAGATAAAATTCGAATTTGTAGCGCCGCAGGAGGTTATGTCCCATTTGCAAATACACGCTCAATAATTCACCTCTAAAAAATTAACGATGTTTAATAAATTCATTCATAGACCAGTTCTTTCCATCGTCATTTCCTTGATTATTGTGTTTCTTGGAATATTGTCGATGCTCAAACTGCCCATCACGCAATTTCCGTCCATCTCTCCACCTAAAGTAAACATAACGGCGGAGTATCCCGGAGCAAATGGCGAGCTGATGGTAAAATCGGTATTGATCCCCCTAGAGCGTGCGATCAATGGTGTACCCGGCATGAAATACATTACCTCAGATGCAGGTAATGACGGAGAGGCTTCTATTCAGGTTATTTTCAACCTGGGAACAGATCCCAATCTCGCTGCAGTCAATGTACAAAATAGGGTTTCCTCTGTTATCAATAAATTACCGCCTTTAGTCGTTCGCGAAGGTGTAAAAATAACCCGTGAAGAGTCTAACATGCTCGTCTACGTCAATTTATTCAGTAAGGACCCCAAAGCCGATCAAAACTTCCTCTTCAACTACGGTGATATCAATATCCTATCCGAGCTGAAACGGATTGATGGTGTTGGAGTTGCCGACATTCTAGGTAACAGAGAATATGCCATGCGTATCTGGTTAAAACCAGATCGCATGCTCGCTTACAAAATATCTGCTGATGAAGTATTAAAAGCACTTGATGAACAAAGTTTGGAAGCTTCTCCTGGTAAAACGGGCGAAAGCTCTGGAAAGAGATCACAAGCATTTGAATATGTACTCAAATATCCAGGTCGATTCAATACCAAAGAGGGTTATGAAAACATCATTCTGAAATCAAATCCTAGCGGTGAAGTACTGCGTGTAAAAGATGTTGCTGATGTCGAATTTGGAAGCTCGATGTATGATATCTATTCTACGCTAAATGGTAGACCTTCCGCAGCTATTGTTATTAAACAGTCTTATGGAAGTAATGCGAGTGATGTTATTAAAAACATAAAAAGCAAATTAGCAGAAATTAAAGAAACGAGCTTTCCAAAAGGCATGGATTACGAGATCAGTTATGATGTTTCCAAATTTCTGGATGCATCAATTGAAAAGGTCATCCATACCCTTCTTGAGGCCTTCGTCCTCGTTGGTATTGTGGTATTTCTCTTTTTAGGAGATTGGAGGTCTACTCTTATTCCTGCCATGGCAGTTCCAGTTTCTTTGATCGGCACATTTGCCTTTATGTCCATGTTTGGAATTACCCTCAATCTCATTACCCTATTTGCACTGGTCATGGCTATTGGGGTTGTGGTCGATGATGCCATTGTCGTCATTGAGGCTGTACACGCCAAGATGGAGGAAAAAAATCTGTCACCTCTCAAAGCGACGGAAGAAGCGATGCATGAGATAAGCGGGGCTATCGTAGCGATCACACTTGTTATGGCGGCAGTATTTATTCCAGTAGCATTCATGTCAGGACCTGTTGGTATCTTTTACAAGCAGTTCTCCATTACCATGGCCACAGCCATTATTTTATCTGGTGTGGTTGCGCTAACACTTACACCTGCGCTTTGCGCCATCATCCTAAAAAATGAACATGGACATCCAAAGAAAAAAACGCCATTAAATAGGTTCTTGACAAGCTTCAATAATCTTTTCACAAAAGGAGCTAATCGTTACCAAGATCTACTTCGTAAGATCGTTAATAAAAGACTGGTCACATTCGTACTCTTGGCAGCATTTTGTTCTGCGATCTTCTTTTTAAACAATAGCCTACCTTCTGGCTTCATTCCAAATGAAGATCAAGGCATGTTTTATGCCATTATTCAAACTCCTCCGGGGTCTACTCTAGAACGTACCAATCAAATTGCCGAAAAACTTCAGGCAATAGGTATGGGGATTGAAGGTGTAAAATCGATTTCTTCTCTGGCGGGTTATGAAATTCTAACTGAAGGTACCGGAGCTAATACTGGAACCTGTCTGATCAACTTAAAGAGTTGGGAAGACCGTAAAAACTCTGTTCAGGACGTGATGCACGAACTCGAAGAAAAGTCAAAAGATATTACCGGAGCTACGATTGAATTTTTTGGACCTCCGGCAGTACCCGGATACGGTGCCGCAGGTGGATTTGAATTGCGCCTTTTGGATAAAGCAGGTTCTGGTGACTTCAAAAAAATGGAAACCGTAAGTAAAGATCTAGTAAAAGAATTGAGTAAACGCCCCGAACTGGCATCTGTATTTACCTTTTACAGCGCTAGTTTCCCTCAGTTTATGTTGCATATCGACAACGAAAAAGCCGAACAAAAAGGAGTTACGATCGACAATGCGATGAGTACACTATCCACATTGGTAGGAAGTAATTACGAAACCAGTTTTATCAAATATGATCGGCAGTATAAGGTCATGGTACAGGCATTGCCGCAATATCGCGCACAGCCGGATGATATCCTGAAACTGTATGTGAAAAATAATCGGGATGAGATGGTTCCATATGCGGCATTTATGACATTGGAAAAAGTATATGGTCTTTCCGAAATTACAAGACACAACATGTACAACTCTTCAGAGATCAGCGGTTCTGCGGCCCCTGGATATAGCAGTGGTGAGGCGATTAAGGCTGTTACTGAAGTAGCCAAAGCATCCCTTCCAAGAGGATACGGTATCGAATGGGCAGGAATTTCAAAAGATGAAGTTTCCCGCGGAAACGAAGCGGTCTATATCTTTCTGATCTGTCTTACTTTCGTTTACATGATCTTAGCAGCGCAGTACGAAAGCTTTGTCTTACCACTTGCAGTTGTACTTTCTTTACCTGCAGGTATTTTTGGCGCATACTTTTTACTGAAAGTATTAGGTCTTGAAAACAACATTTATGCGCAGGTAGCCATGGTTATGCTCATTGGTTTGCTCGGTAAGAATGCGGTACTGATCATTGAATTTGCGGTACAAAAGCACAATGCCGGCAGTTCGGTTCTTGCTGCGGCAATCGAGGGAGCTGGGGTGCGATTCCGTCCGATCTTGATGACATCCTTTGCATTTATTGCGGGTCTTATTCCGCTGGTATTTGCTACAGGACCTGGAGCTATTGGAAATAAAACCATAGGAAGTGCTGCCGCCGGCGGTATGCTCATAGGAACCGTATTTGGTCTACTCATCATACCTGGACTATACTATATTTTCGGAAAAATTGCGTCGAAAAGTAAATTAACGTCTTACGAAGACGAGAATCCATTATCAGAAGAAATCGATCACAATGTATAATATTAAGATAAGAAAGTGGATCGGAATAGCCGTTTTGTGCTTTATAGTCGCAAGCTGTAAAGTACCCGCTATTCCAATTGTAAAAGAGAACAAGGTACTTCCTGTAGCGTTTAATGACTCGACAGCTTCATCTCAAGACAGTTCAAACATGATTGTTACGCCATGGCGTGACTTCTTTTCAGATCATTACCTGAGCAGTCTGATTGATACAGCTTTGAAAAACAATCAGGAGCTTATGATCACTTTGCAAGAGATAGAAATTGCGAAGAGCGAAGTTCGGTTTAAACAGGGACAATTACTTCCTACTGTTGAAGCGAGAATCGGAAGCGGTGTCGAAAAAGTTGGACGCTATACAAGTCAGGGTGCAGGGGATGCGAGTACTGATATCGCACCCGGAAAGAAATTCCCTGATCCGCTCATGAATTATGAAGCTGCTCTTACCGGAAACTGGGAAATAGACATCTGGGGTAAATTGCATGATCAAAAAAAGGCCGCAATAGCCCGCTATCTCTCCACGATGGAAGGGAAAAACTTTGTTTTGACAAATTTAGTTGCTGAAGTGGCCAACAGCTATTACGAGTTACTTGCTTTAGATAACCAACTCGACGTCGTACAAGAAACTATCAAGCTCCAAAAAAATGCATTAGAGGTTATCCAAGCACAAAAAGAGGCCGCAAGATCAACCGAACTTGCGGTTCAGAAATTCAAAGCTGAAATGCTCAATTCGCAAAGCTTAGCGTACGAGATTAAGCAGGATATTCAGGAAACTGAAAATAGGGTTAATCTTTTATTGGGACGCTTTGCGCAAAAAATCCCACGGGATAAGAACAGCTTTCTAACGATGATATCACCCGCGGTTCATAGTGGTATTCCTTCCCAGTTATTAGCCAATAGAGCGGATATCAGAAAAGCAGAATTGGATCTAGCGGCCGCAAAATTGGATGTTAAAGTTGCCCGTGCAGAATTCTATCCCTCTTTTAACATTTCTGCAACTTTAGGTTTAGAGGCCTTCAAACCCTCTTATTTTGTAAAAATGCCGGAGTCTATGTTATATTCGCTTGCTGGAGAACTTGCCATGCCTTTGATCAATAAAAATGGTATTAAAGCTGAATTTAGCAAGGCTAGTGCACTGCAGCTACAAGCGATGTATAACTATCAGCAGACGATATTAAGTGCTTATGCCGAGGTTTCAAACCATCTTTCCAAGATCAGCAATCTGCAAAAAAGCTATGATCTTAAATCACAGCAGGTAGACGCTTTAACAAAATCAAACGATATCTCTAATGATTTGTTTAAGTCTGCCCGGGTTGATTATTTCGAAGTACTGATGACCCAGAGAGATGCATTAGAAGCAAAGTTAGAGCTGATTAAAACAAAAAAAGATCAGTTGAATACTGTCGCAAATACCTATCGTGACCTTGGCGGGGGTTGGAAATAAGAAGAATACTTAAGGTAAAAAAGCAGACATTAAGGGGCTTACAGTTAATCTGTAGGCCCTTTTGCTTTATAGTTTTTTATCATGAAATTAAGAGCCACTTCTCTTCTCCAACTACGACGCTGTTTTATTGTGCTTCAGCCATAATTTTTAAAACTTTAAAAGCAAAAAACAGTTTATAGTAGAAACTATTGATTAAATTCAATAAAGGTTTAGAAAAAGTTAATTTACTAATACTAACGCTATGTGGAAGAAATACAATATAAACATCATCTTTTTTGCTTTGATCATTACAAGTTGTAAAAGCACTAAGAATGATGCGGACATCCTCTATTACGGAGGTCCCATCTTAACGATGGAAGACGGTAATCCTCAAGTGGAAGCACTTGCTATTAAGGATGGGAAAATTCTTTTTGCAGGTACGAAGAAAGAAGCCATGAATTATGCTGGTTCTAAAACCGCTGAAGTAGACTTAGAAAACAAAACGTTAATGCCCGGATTTATTGATGCACATAGTCATGTTACTTCGCGAGCAGGCATGTCTCAGGCTGTTGACCTTTCTCCAACTCCTTACGGTACTGTAAACAGTATTGCAGAACTGCAGACCACACTTAAAGATTATATCAAAAAACATCAGCTGGATCCAACTACTCCAGTGATGGGGAATGGATATGACGACGCGATTATTAGTGAGCATAGACATCCGACACGTGCTGAACTGGATGCTGTAAGTACAACAAATCCCATAATCGTGATTCACACTTCAGGGCATGCCAGCGTTATCAATACGGCTATGTTCAAGTTACTACAGATTCCTGAAGATGCTAAAGATCCGCAGGGAGGACATTATGGCCGCGATCCGAAAACCCATCGTCTAAATGGAAAATTGGAAGAAAATGCCAGTTTCACGGCACTAATAAAGTTAACCTCACTTTTACCAAAACCCACCGAAACAGATGGTTTATCACAGTCCCTTAAAGATTTTTTAGCGGCGCAGGATGAATGGTTTAGTTATGGACAAACCACGATATGTGATGGTCGAACTATGGGTATAGGACTTACCTTACTTCGAGAAGCAGCGGCCAAGAAGCTAATAAAGGCAGATATCGTTTATTTTCCTGATTTTGAAGCCAACAAAAAGGAGTGGGAATCATTTTTACCACATTACATGAAATATGAAAATAACCTCAAATTTGGAGGTTTCAAATTTTCGGATGACGGCTCTCCACAAGGTAAAACAGCTTGGTTGACACAACCCTACTTAGTTCCTCCTGAAGGACAAAACAAAGATTATAAAGGCTTCCCAATTTTTACGGATGAAGTTCTTTATGAAGATTTAAAAACGATTTTCTCAAAAAACATCACCGCCCAGCTACATGTGAACGGAGATGCTGCTATTGATCAGGCACTGCGTGTAATAGGAAAATTAAAAGAAGAAGGGATTTATAAACCGGAAATCCGTGCCACACTCATTCATGTGCAAAATAGTAGACCTGACCATATTGCGAAAATTAAAGAAGTGGGTGTCATACCTTCATACTTCTCTGGACATGTTTATTTATGGGGTGATTGGCACTACAACAGTGTCTTCGGTCCGCAAAGAGCTGCTTTTATAAGTCCTGCAAATGCTGCAAAAAATGCCGGGATTACATTTACCATACACCACGATGCTCCTGTCACGCCACCGGATCTGATAACAGGTGTGTATTCTGCTGTTAATAGAATAACACGTTCAGGTATGGTCCTGGGTGCAGATCAACGTATTCCGGTTATCGATGCGTTAAAAGCGATCACCATCAATGCCGCTTATCAATACCAAGAAGAGGATATAAAGGGTTCATTAAAAGCAGGAAAACTTGCAGACCTTGTTATTTTAAATAAAGATCCTTTGACCATTGATCCGAAAGAATTACGCTCTGTTCAGGTCTTAGAAACAATCAAGGAAGGTAAGACAGTATTTAAACGATAGCTACGCATATTAAGAAAACTTATACCAATGAAAAGAATAATCAATTTATTACTGTTGCTATTTGTGAGTACCAGTAGCTTTGCTCAAGGACATTACAATGGTTCATCCTTTAATCCAAATGATTATTTTGCCCCACATGCTGGCTTTATCATTCCGGTATGGTATGGCTATGCCAATATGAACTATTATAATAAGCAGGGGAATAAATCGGATCAACTGATCAATCCGACACCGAACAATCCGACGACTCTTAATATCGAGCAAAATGTCAAGACCCATTCATTTATCTTAATGGCTATTTATGGCGGCAAAGGTAAAATCTTAAATGCAGACTGGGGAATGATGATCATTCCAACCCTTAATAGCCCCACGGCAAGTATTGCTTTAGATTATTATTCGCAACAGACAGGGGCTGGCCGTTATAATTTCACAAATAAAAGTCTCGGTTTTGGTGATATGTATATCCAGCCGATCTGGCTCTCATGGAAAGATGGAAAATTCAAATATGCGTTAAATTACGGCGTGTGGGCTCCCACCGGAAAATATGAACACAATAGTTTAGACAACGGTGGTCATGGTTACTGGTCTCACAATATTCGAGGGGCATTACAATACAAACCGCAACCCAAAATCAATCTGAGTATTGCGCCAACCTTCGAGATCAATCAATGGCAAAAAGATACTGACTTCAAAGAGGGAAGCCATCTAACTGTCGATATGGGAGGTTCTTATGTGCTCAACAGCCGTGGCGATGAAGTGGGGGTATTCGGTCACTACACCAAACAGGTTTCAGATGATAAAGGAACTGAAGGTAGTTTCTTGTCAGATCAGACAGCAGGAGTTGGTGGCTTTGTTTCCTACTGGATTGTACCTAAAAAAATTGGAGCAATGGCACGTATAACCCAGAACTTTGCAACAGAAAGCCGATTCGGAGGTATGGCTGTACAGGCTGGTGTTAATATTTTAATACCTTCAAAAAGTGCATCTCACTAGATAATTTGAATCCGGATTGACGATACTATCGCCTTAAAGGATCTATTTGTAAAAAAGTGATTGAACAAAAGGTTGAACAGGTGATTTCTATCCCGTTCAACCTTTTTTATTAATAAACTCTTGATCGTTAAAAAACGTAATCAATTTTATACCTTCTTATCATGTTACACAGGGAACAAAGAGACTGATCTATTAAAATATAGACTAAGATTATATTTGGTTTTACACGGACATATAATGGACGGATTAGGGATCGGAGAATGTTGTAATTTATTGCAAATTAATAATAAAATAAACATTTTGACCAGTTCTTTGTTTTCTCTTAATAAACCATAAACCAACAAATTATGCCTAATTTCAACCTGAACCGTAGAAAATTTATTCAAGGTGCTACTGCTGTTTTAACTTTATCTGCTCTACAAGCAAAAGGGGTTTCCTCTGCAAGTACACTTAAAAATATGCGGGTCGGATTGATTGGAGCAGGTTGGTACGGTAAAAACGATCTATTTAGACTCATGCAGGTACGCGATATTGATGTTGTAGCAATCTGTGATGTGGACAGCAAACATCTGGAAGAAGCTGGAAAATTGATCAGTGAACGCCAAATATCCAGAAAAGTACCAAAACTTTACAAAGATTACAGAGCAATGCTCGACGCACATAAACTGGATCTGGTACTCATCGGAACACCCGATCACTGGCATGCGCAACAAGCAATCGACACCATACGTTCAGGGGCACATCTTTATCTCCAAAAACCCATTAGCATTGATGTTCTTGAAGGCGAAGCTATACTGAGCACAGCAAGAAAACACAATAAAAAAGTACAGGTAGGTACACAGAGAAGAAGTACAGCCCACCTTATAGATGCTAAAAAAAGCATCATAGATCAAGGACTGCTTGGTAAAATATCACATGTCGAGATGTGCTGTTATTATCATATGCGTAAAAATGGAAATCCTGCAGTAGAACCTGTTCCTGACTTTCTGGATTATGAAATGTGGACAGGCCCGGCTCCATTGCGTCCTTATGATGGTTTACCACATGGTGGCTGGTGGCGCACTTTCATGGAGTATGGTAATGGTATTACCGGCGATATGGGTATGCATATGTTCGACACTGTTCGTTGGCTTTTAGGACTTAAATGGCCAGAAAAGATTACTTCAACAGGCGGTATATTTGTGCAAAAAGGCGGAAAATCCAATATTGTGGATACGCAGACTGCTATATTTGAATATCCTGACTTAAATTGCGTTTGGCAGATGCGGTCCTGGGGAACTCCTGCAGATCCAGAATACCCTTGGGCATTTGTTATCTATGGAGAAAAAGGTACTTTAAAAGGCAGTGTCATGAAATATGAGTTTATTCCTGTTGGTAAGGGAGAGCGTATTGCGATGGATGTTGTTTATGAGAAAGAAAAATTTCCTGCAGATCTCAATGAACCCAGAATCGAACTGCACACCGCTCCTGCTACCCGCCAACATATGCTGAATCTTTTATCTGCGATTGAAAATGACCATCTCCCTATTGCTGATATTGAAGAAGGACATATCTCAACGGCAAGTTGTATTCTCGCCAATCTATCCATGTTATTAAACAGACCATTGGTCTACGATCCTATTAAAAAAATATGCATTGATGATCCTGAAGCAACCAAATTATTAAGAAGACCTTATCGGGCACCTTGGAAGCATCCGTTTTTGGGATAATTAAATTAGTATAAAAATATTTAGGATTTAATTTTCGAAATTTAAGTTTTTCCTTTTTTTTCCTAATCACAAGAATTTTAAAAAATATAGCTAGCTTTGCGACTTGCATTTTTTTAAATATTTTTATGAAAAGAACATTACTAGCATTAGCGGCAACATTATATCTCGTTGCAAGCGCAAAAGCACAAACCTCTTATGGGCTAAAAGCCGGTCTTAATTTCGCAAAAGTTAAGACAACTGGAGGTAATACTTCATTTACAACTGATGCTGCAACCTCATTTTATGTAACGGGTTATGCTGATCTACCTGTTTCAAGTAACCTGAGTGTACAGCCAGGAATCTCTCTACAAGGTAAAGGTGGCGCCATTTCGGAAGCATACACAGATGGAAAAGCGAAAGATAATCTAATGTATATTGAAGTACCTGTAAATTTTGTTTATTCAATTCCTACAGGAAATACAGGTAACATATTTTTAGGAGCTGGCCCTTATGCGGGTTTTGGAGTCCACGCAAAGACTTCGCAAGGAAACTATAGTGAATCAAGCAGCTTTAGCGATGCGGGCTTAAAAAGCTTTGCAGCGGGTCTTAACTTTTTAACAGGATTCAAATTCGCTAATGGATTCTTGATCAACGGTGGATATGATCTGGGATTGACTAATATCGTAGAAGATTTGCAAGGTGCTTCCGCTAAGAATCGTGTATTTTCTGTCGGAGTTGGTTTCCAATTCTAAAGATAATGACGTAATAAAACGTTCTTCCTGTATAGAAAAAACAAAAGCCGTTCGCGATATCGTCGAACGGCTTTTTCATACAATCACATAGCACATACTTATCTATTAAAATCTTTTGAAAAGCAGTTCGCAAAATCATCCATTTTACACTTGTTTATTTATTATAGAGCGTCCGCCATACAAAACTATTCAATTAAATAATTCCAACTTCCATGAATATCTTTTATCTCCCAAGATTCAACTTTCGTTTTTATAAATATTAAAATTAGCTGTATTCCATTTGGTGATATCAACAGATTTTAGCTAAAAATCACTCTTTAATCAAATTGAACATGGTCAATTTCGCGATATGGCGAAAGGAATCTCCGGACTCACTTGACCATTTCACCACGTGGCGAAATCATACAGCCACCATTCCGATGCATTTTCCCGAGTATCCATATTAATCCGTCATCTCGGTGAATCACTTAGTCCTTCCTCCTCCCCTCTTCATGAAGCCCAAAAGCTCTTTGACATATTGCGAGACCACACTGTCAACGGTGTGTTGCATTTCCCCGGGTGATCAAAACATTTCCTCTCCGCTCTAAATCACATCGACCTAGGTATAAATGCTTTTCTCCATCGTCGAAACCGCTACGCCATAGCGCGAAGACATGCTCCGTTGCACACTCCCCATAAAACTGACGATTTCCCAGCTTGCCTAGAATGCGTCAATTCTTCATTATTTGACACTTCGTCCTACTACTTCTTATCGCAGTTTACTTACTGCATATCTCGTTGTCAAGTCATCATTAGCTTATTGTTCACCTGTTGCATCCTTGATATAATAGTCCTATTCGCTGGGTTCATCGATATGCATAATCAAACGGATATTTGTCCAGCTAAGATTCGCTACGTAGAGAATGTGGCAAATTCAGGGAATACTTGGTAGAGCTGCCTCATGTTCCACAAATTGGCTTCTGATAAGATTTTTAAGAGTTATTCCATTGGCCGGTAAATGCCCCATGAGAAAGATAAAACAAACACATGTTCACTATTTCACACATGTTCATGGAACGTGAACATGTGTGAAATAGTGAACAAAAAATAAGTAACAAACTATCTAATTTGCTGATTATTAATCAACATAAGGCTTCACTAAAGTATTACAGATTTTACAAATATCGACCTTCCGCTCCTTTCTTATTTCTATCTTAAAACCCATTTAATATCGAGTCTGAAATCAAGTTACAACAAAAAAGAACAGCTAAAGGAATTACCTTTAGCTGTTCTTTCAATGATAGATTAGATATCTTCTCATTAGATTAATCTGACCAAAAAGTATGATCTACTTACTACCTTTTGCTATATAAAGTAATTTGGGTGCATCTTTAATAAATACATCCAATACTCCGTCTGCAATTTTAACTGGCCCTTCAAAGCGAGTCGCACCTGGTGTTGATGGAATAACCGCCGCCTTTTTAGCGAGTTCTTGAGCTTTATCAAAATAACCGATACTATTACTTTTACCCATTTCTACCTCCTGCAAACCTAAGACAACTGATTCTAAAGCCTCTCCCCATATTGCCATCGCATCTAACCACGGTCCAGCTTCACGGACAAAACCCTTATCAATTGTTCCTGAACGAATAATATTTGGAGCATTTCTAAATTCATGAGCATGATTTATTAGACTTTTAATAGCCTGCGCACGATCATCTTTATTACCATAAGAAAAAGCATCTCTAAACTTATCTAAAATTGATTTTAATGCAGGTGCTTGCACTTGCCAAGGGTGTGTTCCAAATGTTGGGGCTAAGTGCTGGGTATCGAAAAACAGCAATAGTGCCTGAGTGGTTTTTGGATTATTTCCAGCTAATTGACGTGCAGCAAATGTCCAAGTACGAGAAGCATCGTAATCCTGATCATTCCAGGCAAAAGCAGCCACTCCCGATATTGCTACTCTACTAGCAGCTTCCTGATTCATTGGATTGGACAAAATCCCGGCAAGCTGTTTTGATAACCCTGCTTCCCTTCTATCATATGGTGCTAAAAGAAGCCTTCCTTTAGATTCTGCATAGTCATTTACAGGATAATTATCCCAGAGCAATGTTGGTTTTCCAAACACCTTAGTAGCCGCTTTTGCATCATTTATTGAAATTGATGGCGGAACGACATCAGTTCCTGTCCATTGAACAACGATATCTTGATTTAAATTTTTACGTAATGCAGCTTTATACGGGGTTTCTTTAGCATCATAATACTCGGTGGGAACCATAATTAAATTTGGCGCCTCAGGATCTACTCCCTTGATATAGTCCTGCAATTTATTTAATAATGATGATTGTGCTACTGCAGCAGCTTCGGGGCCTGATTTCCCAAAAGTGATCGAGTCTTGATTACAGTTCCATTTTTGATACTCAATATCATCTAATGCCAAATAAAAACTACGCACACCCACGCTTCTTAACGCATTTACTTTGTCTTTTAATAGATCAAAATCTGTTTTACATGAAAAACAAATCGTTGGACCAGGCGATATTGCATAAACAAAGTTGATATGATTATCGGTTGCAATCTTTGCTATACGGCCAAGTTCTGATAATGTGTCCGCTGGATAAGGTTCTCTCCATCTATCTCTAGCGTAAGGATCATCTTTCGGCGTATATACGTAGGTATTGGCTTTAACAGAGGATAAAAATAATAAATGTTGCTCGCGCTCTAGCATAGTCCAGGGTTTCCCGTAGAACCCTTCCACCGAACCGCGGATAGGCTGAGCTGGGTAATCTTGAATCAATAGTGATGGAAAGAAAGCGCTCGTGATTAACTGTGCGAAGCTTTGTGTGGCATGAAATAGACCATGCGCATCATGCCCCATTAGTGATATTAAAAAACCTTGATCTTTTTTTCCACTAGAAATTACATAACCTTCTTTATGAGAATCTAAAATTGCCTGGTTGTTGCTAAGAAGTGCTGTTCCGTCCCCATTTTTGCTCACCCCTAAAACCACTACTGTACCTCGAATTGACTTTGGAATCTTTTGGGTTGTATTCACATTCTTCACTCCTGCCTTGTTCAGCATCTTCACTACTGTGGTCTTAGTATACTCACTAACCTCTGATAATGCAACTAAAGTAATGGTCTGTCCAAGAGGAAAGCTCTCGCCTTGAAGCTCCATAAACACAGGTGAGGGAAATATAGAGGGAAGGGTTGATACCGTAGCAGTTTCAAAATTCTTTTGCTGAGCATACCCAAATTTTAAACTTCCGCTTAAAATAACTGCCCCTAATAAACCATATATAATTTTTTTATTCATCATTAAATTAAGTTTAATTTCTATGCTAATTAATAGCATAAATTTCAAAAATAATATAATTCACCCATATAACTTCCATGTATGTGATTTATTACATAATCAAACTCCCCGTACGCGCATCTTAAATTTAAATTGATTAGTATGACAACGATGTCATAGATAGAGAATGAAATCGTGTTATCAGAATATTTCGGTATCCAGACTTTGTGGACTATTTGGCAGAACAAGGTAATCCTATTATAAATATATGGGCAGAGAGCAGGAATATTCCGTTCGCATTGAACTTGTATTGGTCCAGGTACGAGAAATACAGAAGGACTCCCATCGCATGGGTGGCCTTAAGCTTCGCAACATACTGACAAAAAAATGCGCAGCGCGATGATTGTGCTGGGAAGGGACGCTTTCTTCAGGCTGTTGCATGAGAATGACGTTTTGGTAAAGTGCAAACGCAGGTATGCCATCACAATCCAATAAGACCACCGTTTCAAAAAGTCGCCCGATCTTGTGTAACGTAGGCAGGCCCTCCATCCCGAACAGATAGGGATGAGTGACATCACCTACATACGCATCCGGAACAAATGTATCTACCTGTGCCTGATTACAGATGCCTATTCCAGAAAGATCCTGGGCTACAAACTTGCCCGCCGACCAACAGCTAAGCCCTGTATATAAGCACTCCTGATGGCGATAGCGCATAGGATGTACCCATAGAACAGTCTGACCCACCATTCGGATCGAGGCATCCACTATTGCAACACAAATTATATCAGTATATTGCAAGAAAACGGTATTGCCATAAGTATGACACAATGAATCGGGCAGGCCTTCTGCAAAAAAGCGCGAAGAACTACTTGATAAAAACAATAAAACCAAACATAGAACAATATTATATGATCCTGCTAATCCGGATTATAAAGAAGGGTCCGATAAATATATCGGGCCTAAAAAGAAAAACAAGAATAATTCATGAAATAACATCACGAAATAGTTCAATACATGAAATTAACAAAAGCAAAATTGACGTCAAAAGTTAAAGCTCCTTTAGAAATATTAGGTTATACCTACTTTAAAGAATCAATTTCTGCCGCACAGGGATTCTTCTCGAAAAAATTAGAAAACGGCTTTTATTTGACACTTGGCTTAACAATTGATAGATATAGAGAAAGTGATTTTACTGGAGATTTTTATTATTCTAAAACAACCAGATGGTCCTCTGTTTGGGGCGACATCCCAAAAGAAAGTTATGAACGTCCAGGCTTCATAATGTCAACAGAAGAACGGAAAACTTACTTTCACATTGAAAATGAAAATTTATGCGATTATTGGTGGGATGGTTTTGATGATTCATCAATTGCTAATTTTATTGAAGTCATCAAACTCACCGAAAGTAGATTATTTGAAAATACTGAATTAACAAAAAAGATCGAAGAGAGTCTAAGCGTTTCTCAACTCAAAAATTACGCCGTTGAAGTAAAAAAACTTGTTATCAGCATTGAAAAATTGAATTTATCATATTCTTATTTACCAGATAAAGAAATAGATGGAATACCTATTCAATGGTTTAAAGCTTCTGAATATATATTAAAAATGCATGAGGGAATTTTAAATAAAAATACAGTAAAAGCCTTGGCTTCAGATGCATTTATTCAAAATATACTTGATAATAATAAGTAAAGATTAAATCATAAATCTTAGTATCATTTTGACCTCCTCCCAATAAACTGGAACAACCAAAAATAGAAAATTGATAAATAAAGCGAGGGATCAAGATTTATTTGATCGCTCGCTTTAGTACCCGCATACTTTAAAGCTTGTTAGAGTTTCAGTTTTAAAAATCCATAAGCTTAGTCACTGGTATATTAGATTTATATGCAGTTTTTTTTAAGATGGATATAACGTTCTCCCAATTTTAGGATAACGTCAGATATCGTGAATTTGTTTCAGCTCTCTCTATACTTTCCAATTGTGTAACATCTATTTCTTAAAGTTTCTGCGAAAATCATTAGACTAACCATTATCATCATAATTTTACGAAATTAAACTAGTGAGGCTATATTTGCTATTACCAATAAAAAAATAACCATAAAATACCGTTTGCACAATTTGTACAAACTAATATCTTTGGGAAGGTAAAGTTCTTTGAAAAAGGCGATTTGCAGCTGCTACAGAATCGGCAGACTGTGAAAAAATCATTAAGGCCAATAAGATTACGGTGCAAGGTTCTATGATGCTGAGATAGGAAGGTGGAATGTGGTCGATCCGCTGGCGGATGCTGCATACGATTGGTCGCCGTACCGTTATGGATACAATAATCCTATTAAGTTTACTGATCCGACAGGGATGTTGGAGGATAATTATGAAATTTATGATGATGGAAGGATCGAAGTGACAAGAACAAAAGATAAAACAAATACTTATACCTACCATGAAGCTGATGGAAAAACAAGAGATCTTGGTACATATAATAAAAGAGACATCAAAGATTCAAAAGGAAATACTGTAGAGTTAGTTGACCTTTCGTCAGTAGACCCTAGCTTATTACTAATAACAGATAATGCTAAAAAAGATCAGAGTACTTATTTGCAAGAAGATTTCGCAGCTGCTGTCTTAGGAGCAGCTGGTCATTTTACTGCGTTTGAATTACATGGAATGGCTAGGGCTTATGGAGATTATGGATTACAGGCTACTCAGTTAACAGATAAAAATGGAAAGCATAGTGGACATGGAGGGAAATTAGGTGAATATGCAGATATTAGATATGGAAGTATTTATCCTGGAACAAGTCAGGCAATTTGGGTTGGTGATAAAAACTATAGTGAACATTTTAGCAAAAAGATTGTGACATCTCTTTATACTTTAGGGTTTAAAAATTCTAATTCAATTCTTACAGAAAATTCAAAGGGGAATGGCCCTGCTCTGCCAAATACAAAATTTGTCGCGCCTCCGCCTGGTAAAAATTTTCATCATAAGCATCATATGCATATTCAACAGTTAAATAGACGAAATTTTAGTATTAAATAATCACCAATGAAAAACATTGTATTACTATCATTATTGAATATTTGTTTTGGCAGTCAGGTTTCTTGTCAAGGACAGATAATAAATAAACTGGATAAAGAAAAGATGATACAAATTAAGGTAAATAAGGAGATAATTAGTGATAAAGATTATCAAAACTTGATAACCCACAAGTTTCTTTTTTCTTTAGATTCGTCCGCAGCTATAGTGAAAATAAATGATAGATATAAATTCGTTCTGGAAAATAAAAAAAATGTTGTATTTCAGGACAAAGGTAAAGAGGATGATTTGGATTATAGAAACTATAGTTATTTAGGAAGTTTAAATAATTCTTTATTATATTTTTCAGCTGATGGATACGAGACAAATGAACTGTTTATCTTTAATATTAAAAACGGTATTCAAACAGAGCTTCTATCTTTTCCGTTTTTGAATCAAGAAGGCACTTACTTTTTTACATACAGTAATAATTCACAAGTAGATTATTTAGAGAATAAAGTCAATATATTTTCGATAGATAATTCTAATAAAATTAAGGAAGTTGTAAGTTTTAATTATGAGGATTTATTTCCTGTAGAAATGTTCTGGATATCCAAAAATGAAATTGTTGTCAAATTCCTTATATATAGGGATGAAGAAGAGACTTTTAAATTTGAAAAATGGAAATTAGAAATGTGATACTTTTATTTCAATAGGATTACGGTGCAAGGTTCTATGATGCTGAGATAGGAAGGTGGTGGATCCATTGGCGAAGGAATTTAAGAGTCATTCATTCTACAATTATGTGAGTAACAATCCGATCAGATTTATTGATCCAGACGGAAAGGGGCCAATTGATCCACCAACTAAAAAACAGTAAAGAGGGGCTGCCGGCGTGATGCTAAGAGGGGTACTCGGACGATCAGTTGTTTCTACTATAGTAGGCGGGGCTCCTGGCACTAGGTGGTGCAATAGCCAGAGGAGGAACAGTAACCGTCATAGGTGCCCCTGTAGGTTAGGTTATTTGCGGAGCAGTTGTAGGGGGCGGACTACTTGTGGAAGGCTTAGTCACAGTTTATGAGAATTTCACAGAAAGCAAAGCCACAAAACCAAGTACTGTTGATATTGGCCAAGGAACCGCAGAAGAAAAGGTACCAAATCCTAATAGTGATAAAGGAAACCTGATCATTAAGAGAAAGTACAGCACTTAGCCTACAAAGACAAAAGTAAACACATTGACAAGCAGGGTATTACAGAAAATACAACAAAAGTATATAAGGCTGAGAGAAGACCTAAAAGCAAGAAATAAAAATGTAGAAATTGACTATAAACGTCTTGGAATAGGACATATAACGTTGGCGGCAAATGAATATAAAATTTTATTTTAATGACCATGAAATTCAAAAACTGATTGAATTTATTATTTCAATCAATGGTAAAATAATTCCTGATTTACTATTTGAAGATTCTAATTATCAAATCGTTGAAAAATATGAAGATTTTGATTCAATTTTAAAATATCAAACAATTCATTTTTTTCTAATTAGTGATTCATTTCAAATTGAGAGATTGCTAGTTACTGAAAATAGATATATAAAAGAAGGCAATAAATACGGTATTAATCAACGTAAAGGAGGACCTTATATAGATTTATTTTTTTATCGGGGATTTTCGGAAGATGCAACTGTTAAATATAAGTGTTCAGAAATAGATATATATAGTAAATTTATTCATGTAGATAGTTGTGAAGAATTTAAAGCTACAGAAGAATTGATCGTATACTATAAACTAATTGTTGATTATATCAGGAAGAGAAGTAAGAGAATAAAAATAGGTACAAAAAAACATTACATTGGTTTAGAACGCTTAAACGATAAAAATTGAAAACTTTAAACGCATAAAAAAAGCGACTCTTTTGAAGTCGCTTTTTTGTAGCCCGTAGGGGAATCGAACCCCTGTTTCTAGAATGAAAATCTAACGTCCTAACCCCTAGACGAACGGGCCTTTTTGTGTTTCGGTGTGCAAATATAGAAAGGTTATTGAATATTTCAAAATAAAAATGAAAAATTATTTATTTCTCTAAAAATTGTATCTTTAGATCACACAACAAACTAAACAACTTATAGATTCATGAGTTATCAACCGTATAAAAAGTCCATTTGGCTGTCTACTACAATGGCATTGTTGACAGCAAATCTCTTTGCCCAGACTCCTGCAAACATTGAAAATAAGATTTCAGTACGCTGGGAAGTTCCAACAGGAATAAGTTTAAAGAAAAACCCGACGTCGAAATTAATCATTAAAAACACAGACAGTCAGCAAATTGCACTTAAAGATTGGTCACTATGGTTTAATTTCATCCGTGGAATAGATGCAAAATCTGTTGATTCACGTTTTAAATTGTCACATCGTAATGGAGATTTATTCCAGATTGAATTTGCAAAAAACAATCTAACGCTACAGCCCAAAGATACCATTGAAATCAATTTTACAACACTCGGTGGCCTGATAAATTATACAGATGGACCAATCGGGCTTTACGTAAGCTATGATGGTAAAGACACTTATGCGGACATCAAAAACTATGAAGCGCAGCGCAATACCTTTACGGCAGAACAGCGTAAAGCCTATTTAGAGCAGAAGTTTGCGAGCAATGAGCTTCTTTCTAAAGGTTCGCAGCAAGATATTCTTCCGCTACCGGCGCAAGCAAGCTTTGATAAAACAAAGTCATTTAAATTGACAAATACCGTTTCAATCAATAGCGATAATGATTTTAATAATGAAGCGGGTTTATTCATACAGTTCTTAAAAGAACAAACAGGAATACAGGCACAGAAAAGCACGAGTAAAGACGCTCAAATCAAGATCGTTAAAACTGCAGGCTTTGAAGATGAGGCTTATGCATTGAATATTGATAGCAAAGGAATCGAAATTAAAGCAAGTACCGCAACGGGTGCATTCTACGGCTTACAGTCATTAAAATCTTTAATTCCTGCCGCAGTATGGAGCACGACGAATAAATCATTGAATTTCCCATATGCTCAGGTAAAAGATCAGCCCCGTTTCCCGTATCGTGGTCTCATGCTGGATGTGGCACGTAATTTCCATAGCAAAGCTGAGGTACTTCGTATTTTGGATGCAATGGCGCAGTACAAACTGAATAAATTTCACTTCCACTTCATCGATGATGAGGGCTGGCGTTTAGAAATTCCAGGACTACCTGAATTGACTGACGTCGGTAGTGTACGTTCTGCCAATTTTAAAGATGGAAAAGCCATACAACCGGCCTATGGATCTGGAGCGGTAGCAAAAGAAAAACAATATCTAAGCACGCAGGACTATATCGAGATTTTACGTTATGCCGCGGCAAGACATATTGATGTCATTCCAGAAATTGAAACTCCGGGACATGCACGTGCTGCAATAAAATCAATGGAAGCGCGTTACAATAAACTTAAAAAAGCAGGAGACCTTAAAGGTGCGGAAGAATATTTATTACATGATCCGGAAGACCTATCGGTATACAACTCTGCACAGAACTGGAACGACAACGTTTTAAATCCTGCCTTACCTTCTTCGTACCATTTCTTAAGTAAGGTAATCGATGAAGTGAAAAAAATGCATGAACAAGCCGGAGTACCTTTAAAGATCATCGATCTAGGTGGTGATGAAACGCCTGCCGGCGTCTGGGAAAAATCTCCAAAGATCGAAGCTTTCATGAAAGAAAAGAACATCACATCCGTGCATGATGTGTGGCCATATTACATTAACCGTATTAATGAATTATGCCACTCTAAAGGATTGATCATGTCAGGTTGGGAAGAAATGGGGATGAAAAATTTCGGAAAGGGAATGGATATAAATCCAGCACTGGCCGATCATAACATCAACTTAAACGTCTGGAATAACCTGATCGGTGGTGGACAGGAAGATTTAGCGTACCGCCTAGCGAATGCAGGTTACAAAGTTGTCTTTACTTCTGCTTATAACAACTATCTGGACATGACCTGGGACCATAACTTTGCTGAGCCGGGACATAGCTGGGTAGGATTGGTTGATATTAACAAAACATACTCGTTTGCTCCGGAAAACTATTTTATTAACCTGTTCAAAGACAATTCAGGAAACGAGTTACCGAAAGATTTCGCAAAAAATAAGGTTCATTTAACGGAAAAAGGCAAAGCAAACTTCTTGGGTGTTAAAGCTGGACTTTGGTCTGAAAAAATAAATAACGATACGCGTCTTGAAGAAATGATTTTTCCACGCTTATTGGCAGTTGCCGATCGTGGATGGGCTCCGGAACAAAGCTGGGAAAATGGCGAAAATTTTGATCATCAGACTTACCAAAAAAGCTATGCTGGATTTATGCAGAAGTTAGGTAATGATGAATTGAAGAAATTAGATAAATTAAATAAAGGGTATCATTATCGTGTACCTGCTGTCGGAGTAAAATTGATCGATGGAAAGTTAACAGCCAACACCGACTACCCTGGTTTTAAAATTTACTACAGTGAAGATAACACGGAACCTACTTTAAAATCAAAAGAATATAAAGGAGCTATTCCGTTTAATAGCAAGTCGACCTACAAGTTTAGAGTAATCACTCCGATCGGAGACTTGGGGATTGTTTCGACATACTAAAATAGAACGTTCACAGAACAAAAGAAGAGGCTTAACGCATGATGTGTTAAGCCTCTTCTCTTGTTACAATAAGTTCAACTGTCTTATTTCTTATCAACAGAATACTTTCCCGGACCGATAAATAATAGACCAATAAAAACACAGCATAATTCAATGGCATGAGAGGCTCCTTTAATGCCATCTCCTTTTCCGAAATGAACAAGAGCCGCAACAATCATCGTGAACGCTAAAAAAAGTAAAGTAGGTCTAGTCCAAAGGCCGATCAATAAAAACAAACCTCCTACTCCTTCGGTAACGGCTGCCATAAATCCCCAAAAAATGGGTAAGAAATGAATGCCTAATACTCCCATAGACCCCCCAAGCTTAGCCCATGTCTCTACTCCGCCCATCATTTTAGGGAAACCATGCACAATCATCATCACGCCTAAACCAACACGCATGATCAATAAACCGAAATCTTTATATTTTCCTAAATTTTGAAATAGTGCCATAATATTTAATCGATATATGTTAATAAAACCTTATTTTTTGTGGTCTTTAATTTCACCTTCTTCCCAAAAATTAATGCATGATTATCATCAATATGGCCGGCAGGATAAACGAATGCTACTGGAAAATCTGCATCCCTTACTTTGTCCATCACAATTTCAGAGACAGACTGTCCAAATGAAGGATCAGCATCTTTCATTCCGGAAAAACCGCCGACAATCAGGCCTTTCAATTTTTTAAATTTCCCGGCACGCTTCAATGCCCATAACATACGGTCGACACTGTAGAAAGTCTCTCCTACATCTTCGATAAACAAGATTTTACCATCGTAATTGACATCTGACTCAGATGCCAGTACGGATAGTAGAATAGCTAAATTTCCTCCAACAAGTATTCCTGTTGCTTCTCCTACTCTATTTGGAAATTCTTTCTGTTCATAGCTGTAATCTACCGACTGCCCGAAGAGAGCGGCCTTCAATGTATCTAAAGATGCTTTGGTACCTGCTTCAAAAGATTTTGGCATTTGCCCATGTATGGTAGGAATGGCAAATTGCTGTTGAATATGACTATGTAAAACAGTAATATCACTAAACCCAACAAGCCATTTAGGCTGTTTTTGAAAAAGCGAAAAATCAAGTTGATCAATAATCCTCACGCAGCCGTATCCACCTCGTGCCGCAAAAACAGCTTTGATCGAATCATCATCCAAAGCCCATTGCAAATCGGCAGCTCTTTCATGATCATCGCCCGCAAATTGATGGTAAGCGGCTGTGACAGTCTTTCCCAAAAGGACCTCCAGGCCCCATGATTCCAAAATTTTAACGGCGGCATCTATATTTCCACGAATAAAACTTGCAGGACAGACAATTGCGACTTTATCGCCTGCTTTAAGAAATTCAGGTATTTTCGTCATAATCTTTATTTTAATACCGCAAATTGAATTATCTTTGTCAAAGAAACAAACATTTATAGTGTTTTTTTATTTCGCTAACTACTAATTTACTGTATAGCATTGAGTAATTTATCCAAAAAACGTTACACCATTACATCTGCATTGCCTTATGCTAATGGTCCTTTGCATATTGGTCACTTGGCCGGCGCATATATTCCTGGCGACATTTTCGTGCGCTATTTACGTCTTAATGATAAAGACGTTGTCTATGTCTGTGGTTCTGATGAACATGGAGCGGCGATTACCATCCGAGCAAAAAAAGAAGGTATCACACCGCAGCAAATTATTGATAAGTACAATTCACAAATTAAAGAGAGCTTTGAAGAGTTCGGTATTGCATTTGATATCTATCACCGTACTTCCGAGCCTATCCACCATGCATTATCTCAAGAATTCTTTACGAATTTATACGATAAAGGTGAATTCGTTGAGAAATTCTCAGAACAATACTATGATGAAGATTTTCATCAATTCTTAGCTGATCGTTATATTGTTGGTACTTGCCCTAACTGTAAGTCGGAAGGTGCTTATGGTGATCAATGTGAGAAATGTGGTACTTCGTTAAGTCCAACAGACTTAATCAATCCAATATCGACATTGAGCGGAAAAACACCGGTATTAAGAAAAACAAAACACTGGTACTTACCACTAGATAAATACCAACCTTGGTTAGAGAAATGGTTGATCGAAGGTAAAAAAGACGTGTTGAAATCAAATGTTTTTGGTCAGTGCCAATCTTGGTTGAAATCGGGTTTACAACCTCGTTCTATGACCCGCGATTTGGACTGGGGTGTAGATGTTCCTCTTAAAGAGGCTGCTGGTAAAAAACTGTATGTTTGGTTAGATGCTCCGATTGGCTACATTTCTGCTACCAAGCAATGGGCTATTGATCATGGTAAAAACTGGGAAGATTATTGGAAAAAACAAGAAAATCCTGAAGATGACTCTTGCTTAATCCATTTCATCGGAAAAGATAATATCGTATTCCACTGTATCATCTTCCCCGCGATCTTACATGCACATGGTGAATATATTTTACCAGATAACGTACCTGCTAACGAATTCTTAAATCTTGAGGGAGACAAATTATCGACCTCTCGTAATCATGCTGTTTGGTTACATGAATATTTAGAAGAGTTTCCAGGAAAACAAGATGAATTACGTTATGTATTGACTTCTATTCTTCCTGAAACATCTGATAGTGAATTTACATGGAAGGATTTCCAAGCTAGAGTTAACAATGAACTGGTTGCCATCTTTGGTAACTTTGTCAACCGTGTCATGGTACTTTCTCACAAATATTTTGATGGTAAAGTAGTTAGCGGTTCTCCGTTAAATGAAGTAGATCAAAATGTTTTTGCTGAATTAGCAAAATTCCCTGACGCGATCACCGGCTCTATACAGCAATATCGTTTCCGCGAGGCATTAGCACAGTTTATGAATGTTGCTCGTTTAGGAAATAAGTACTTAGCAGATGAAGAACCTTGGAAAGTGATCAAAACGGATGAGGAACGTGTAAAAACTGTTCTGAATGTGGCCACACAAATAGTCGCAAACTTAGCGGTATTGGCACAGCCTTTCCTTCCGAAAACTGCTACAAAACTTTTCGAAATGCTCGATTTCCCAAGTACAAATTGGACAAATGCAGGTAAAGCGGATTTAATTGATGATGGCCACCAATTGAGTGAAGTACAACTATTATTCGAAAAAATCACAGACGAGCAGGTTGAATTTCAATTGAACAAATTGACTCAGGCAAAAATTGCAAATGCAGCGGCAAATGTAAAAACTGAACTGGCTAAAGCAAATATTGCTTTCGAAGATTTTACGAAACTTGATATTCGTGTGGGTACGATCTTAGAAGCAGAGAAAGTTGCTAAAACAAAGAAATTATTAAAAATCAAAATTGATACTGGTATTGACCAACGTACGGTTGTATCTGGAATTGCAGAATTCTTCTCTCCAGAAGAAATCATCGGCAAACAGGTATCTATTTTAGTAAATCTTGAGCCTCGCGATATCAAAGGAATCACCTCTCAAGGGATGATCTTAATGGCTGAGGATGCTGATGGCCGTTTGGACTTTGTAAATCCAACCTCGGCAATCAAACCGGGTAGTACCATTCGATAAAGAACTATATTTAAATAAGAAAGGGAACTTATCGTTCCCTTTCTTATTTAAAATAATATCGCTTTCAGCTTTTTATTGAATTCCTTTTCGTCCATCCAATCGTAGACAGAAGATTTTAGTTTTGCGACAATCGCAGTCTTGGGCTCCGCTACCACTTTCTTTTTCTTTGTCAGCACATTGGAAACTGGCGTATTGGTTAATTCAACCTTTGTTGCAAAAATATTAATGTTCATGCTCGGAATGGATACACCCAAAATCATCCCCGGTAAACCATGAATAAGTTCTGGACCTGTTGGAATGGGAATCTGCCCTGCAAAAAATGCCACCACATAAATTGAATCCTGAATAATACCATTCGCCCTACGACAATCGTACCCTGCAATATTTCGGTACTCATCCGTATACTTCCACTTCACATTGGGCAATGAATCTTTCATTAATAATTCTTCATCTCCGAAAGGCAATAACTTTAGAAAGCTGCTCTGTTTAACATTGATATAGGTTTTGGAATCAGTAATAAAGGGGCTGTACCAAGAGTAATTACGGTAATTCGGCGGATAATCCTCCTGTACGGTCTCAAAAACGGTTTCATCATCAAAGAATTTTAAACTATGATGCGTGATGATTTCTACTGGCCCGGATTTTATGGCAGCCTCTACACTAATCTTATCCCAACCATCCAGATCGGGTTTATTCAAGAAATTGCGTTTCAAATAATTATGTAAATGAAATTTCCGTTCAAACGTAACGGTTCCACTACTCGGAAAAAAAGCGTACTGGGCAGACGCATGCATCATAAAACCCACAAATAAAAACATTACTACAATATACTTTTTCATCTTATTTTCCTCCTTTCATAGTTGTAAAATTATAAATCACTTTCAACATGCCATAACGGTGCAACACTTCATTACTGGACTGAATAAAAGAGGATCCATTCTGATAGCGGTTTATACCACTATTCTTATTCAAGATATCGTTAACATAAATCTGTGCTTCTAACGATTTATCTTTAAAGAATTTCTTTGAAATATAACCATTCATATTAACGATATTAATAGACTGCAGGGTTTGAGTCGAACTCTGATAGCTTTGATTAACGTTAAGCCCTACTTTAAAATCTTTCGGCAGGTAATAAGTTACATTGCCATAAGAATTCATTGTAAAAGTTGTTCTACTCAATTGAGGCTGTAAAGAGGAATTTAGTTTTTCAACACCCGGAGTAATATTTAAGTAGAAATCCAACTTATTTGCCTTATAACGACTTAATCCGATACTAGGGGCTAAACTCCAAGTTTCATTCTGATTTAAACGCGGTTCCTCTATTCCTAATGATAAGTAACTATATTGACTACTGTATTCCACATTAGCTCCTAAATTTAGGTTTAGTCCCCATTTTTTCTGTACAACAAATCGATATCCAGATTGCCCATATATCCGCCAGTTCGTCTTGTCGATGTTGACATATTGAATATCTTGACGACCTTCTTCATAATACCTCACCCTGCTGGATATATTATTGATTCCCTGGGTTGCACTTACATATGCATAAACACTTTGATCTTTCAGCTGTTTATAGGAATTGAAACTTAAACTGTAATTATTACTAAAACCAGCTTTTAAATCAAAATTGTCAAGATAGGTTACCAATTGTTGTGAGTTTTGCTTTAATGGTTCGATTTGCGTCAGTGACGGTTGCAATGTTCTTCCCGAGTACCTGAAATTAATACTTTTACTTTTCGTAATCTGATAATTAGTCGATAAGCTTGGACGAATTGACGTTTGATCACGCTGAAGCACAGTTTCCAAATTATTGTAATCACGCTTCACATTTTCAAAATCCAGTTGGTTACTTAGATTAACCGTTAACTTGTTATCTTTATAATTGAGTGAAGTACTCAATCCATTTTTCATACTCGTAAAATCAAAATCATTCAGGATCGCCTGATCTAATACGGTATACTCGCCTGTCAACGAATCTCTATCGAAAGATTGATTTAATGTTTCCGACTTATTATTTAGGAATGAATATCCCAGAGCAGCGGTCAACCTTTTAGAAATAGGTTCTGTAAAGGTCATCGAAGCTCCTAAATTCGTATTCCTATTCATATTTTTCTTATACTGATCTATGGTATCGGTAAGATTGTTTTTAAAGAAATGGGTACTTGAGAAATAATTTATATTACCATCATTTTTATCCGAATTCGTATTGACCGCCAAAGTCAATGATCTTCTTACTTTCTTAAAACGTCTCGTGAGTAAAACGTCCAGATTGTATTGCTCCTGATCAGTTCTCGAATTATTTTTAGAATATGTTTCCGTAATTCCCTGCCCTTCCAAAGTTTTTTGATCAGCAAATGTTTCTGAAAAATTATCCCTTTGCGACTTATTGAACCCCATTTTCACAGTCATATCTGTTAAGGAATCCAATTTATAATCATACCTCAGGTTGGCTGCATTTGTCTTAGTCTCGTTGTCCGAGCTCGTTACCGAATTATCAATACGTGCTTGTTCTGGAATGTTATTTTGGGCAGAATAAGTACTGGTATTATTTACGTTTAGTTGATTCCTTCTATAGTTAACGTTAATTTTGTGCTTATCATTTGCAGTCTTATCTGAGTAGCTGGCCCCAAAATTTAAAGCTTTGGGTACTCCACCTCCATAAAACCTTCCGTCAAATCCACCGTCGGAGCCGTCACCACCAGAAGAGATCATAATACCGCCACCATCCATAACTTCCATGCTACCCGATCCACCTACACCATACTTCTGTCCATCTTCAAATCCAAGTCCCACCATACCATCATTGGCCGCAATACCGTAAACAGCTATTTTCTGGCTTCCTTTGAATTTATTGACCATCACTTTGCCCCCATAGTAGTTATCGGTACCTCCACCCACGGTAGCTTGCCCAAACATTCCTTTCTTACTATCGGCTTTTAACTTGATATCAATGGTCTGCGTGCGTTCTCCGTCATCAACACCTGTACGGTCTGCTAAGTCTGATTTTTTTTCATACACCTGTACCTTACTAACCATGTCCGAACGGATATTCTTGGTAATAAGTGTTGGATCATCGCCAAAGAACTCTTCTCCGTCTAATAATACTTTCTTCACTTCTTTTCCATTTGCCGTAATCTTACCATTTGCATCCATGGTCATTCCTGGCAATACTTTTAAGAGATCTTCCACTTTAGCATCTTTTTCGACTTTAAAGCTTCCTGCATCATATTCAATGGTATCCCCTTTCATGACGACAGGGATTCTTCCTGTTACTTGTGCCTCTTCCAAAAGCAATGCGGCTTTTGATAATTTAATAGTTCCAAAAGCAATGGGCTCTTGACCTACAGTAACATCCTTGACAACATCCACATATTGAGGAAAGGATACAATGAACCGATAAGTTCCTGTATCAATTTTAGGAAAAGAAAAGGATCCATTTTCATTTGTTCTCACGAACTTGACAAGAACGGAATCTTTCGCATTTAATAATACAACAGCCGCTTTACCAAGTTTCCCCCCATCCTTCGAATCTACAATCTCTCCCGATACTTTTGTTTGTGCATGTGTTGCATTGGTCAGCATAAATGAGCATAGTAATAATATGCTCCAATAGAATTTGGCCATTAGGTTCGGTTTATAATGATACTAAAAACTAAAGATATAGTTTTAATACGATAAAGTCGTATGCTTTTTGTTAAATTTTCGTTAAAAATAAAAAAGGCCGAATTAATCAAATAATTCGGCCCTTTCAGTAAAAAGTTTAATTTATCTAGCTATCTTCTGTAGTGTCTAGGTTTAATTGTTTTTCCTTGTTTATTAGACTCGCAACACTCGTGTCGTTTAGTATTTGTAACATTGCATTACGAACCTCAACAAAAGTATCGCGTATACCACAGGCATGCTCTGTGGTACATTCATCACATGAACGATAGAAATTGAGACTGACACATGGCAATAAGGCAATAGGTCCGTCGATCAATCGCATCACCTGAGATAAATAAACATCTTCTGGTGCTTTATTTAGACTGTAACCCCCTCCTGCACCTTTCTTGCTATACAAAATCCCTGCATTACGCATTTCCAACAATATCTGTTCTAAAAATTTCTTCGGAATGTTTTCTTCCTCTGCAATTTTTACAATCTGCATGGGATCTTTACCGTAGTTCCTACCTAAAACCATTAAGGCTTTAATGGCATATTTTGTCTTTTTAGAAAGCATATTATTTATTCAATTTTATCTACAAACTTAGATAAAATTGTTTTATTTACAATCTTATTGCATTGCTTATAAAACAATTTTACCACCCTCTTCTCTTCAATCAGTAAATTTATATAGCAGAAATCTAACAAATTTTACCTGTAATATAGCATTTAAAAGCGATACTACTGTCCTAACACTTCTACTATAGGAGTACCGATACTGCCATTTGGCTCCATAACATGCAACAACGCGGCTAAAGTTGGAGCAATATCAGTAACGTTTACAGCTTTATTAGAAACGCCATGTTTGATACCCCATCCCATAAATACTAATGGTATATGTGAATCAAAGCTTGACCATGTACCGTGCGTTGTACCTGTAGAACGAGGAGATCCCTCATACCATTGTGGTTCAACAACAATCTGAATAACACCACTTCGCTTCATATGATATCCGTTAATTGCTTTTTCGCGGATCGCTAGTGGAGCTTGAAGAACATCACCTTTGGACATATCAAAAACAAATGCAACACCATCCTGTTTTTTCAAATACTTGATGATATCCGTTTTGATGGCTTCTTCATCTAGTTTTAAAGTTTCAATCTTCTCATTGTCTAAATGTACTTGATAGTTCATTAGACTCTTAACCAATTTTTCTTGACCAAACTTAGCTTTCAAATTATCATTCAATGCTGTTAAGATCTGTCTGCCTGGAAAATATCCCCCGTTCCCTTTCATGTCCATGAAATAACGTGAATTATAAGATGCGGCATGATCTGCTGTTAAAAAGAATGTGTAATTACCTTTACCAACTGATTTATCCAAATAGTTGAAGAGATCTGCAAGTTCATGATCCAGCTTTAAATAGATATCTTCAATTTCTACAGAAGAAAGGGAATAACGATGGCCCACATAGTCAGTAGCAGATAAGCTTACACAAAGAAAGTCGGTACTTTTCGTTGGGTTATTTCCAAGTTTTTCATTTTCTATAGCCGCTTTAGCTAAATCTAATGTCAAGGTGTTTCCCATAGGCGTCGTCTTGATCAACTCGTACCCTTCAGTAGCCATCAATTTGGAAGTTGCTCTTGGTAAAGTTGGACTTGCCTCTCCAGCAAATTTTCCTTCATAAATATTATCATCAGCAATACTTGAAGTATAGGTCGATAACGGATAAGATGGTTTCCAATCTTGTTTTAAATATTTTTCAGCAAGTTTTTTCTTATTAAAATCTGTTACCCAGTTTGGTAATTTATCCATGTAGAAATTGCTCGTAATCCAATTACCTGACTTAGATTCAAACCAGTAGGCTGCATCAGCAAAATGACCAGCAGGTAGAATCCCGCCACGATCTTTAATTGCAATACCGATAACCTTTGATTGAAAATTGGTCGCCAATTTCAATTGATCTGTAATCGTAGAAGCAAGTAAATTGCGTGGAGACTGCTTTCCTTCAGCCTCTGTTGTACCTACCCCAACAACATTGTCATCCTGAGTACAATACATTGGTTTACCAGTTTGCTCCATAATCCAATCATTGCCTGAAATACCATGTATAGCAGGTACTGATCCTGTGTAAACAGAGCTATGGCCGATAGCAGTATAGGTTGGAATGTAATTGATCAGCGTATTTTCGCATGAAAATCCCTCATTCAACAATCTTTTGAAACCACCTTCCCCGTAGCGTTCAGCGAATCGGTACAGGTAATCCCAGCGCATCTGGTCAACCATAAGACCCACGACTAATTTCGGACGTTCTGGCGACTGTGCAAAGGTTGTCAAACTACTCAACCCTACGCACATCATTATTAACATTTTTTTAATCATGTCTTTTATTTTGTTTAGGCTATAAATGTAAAATTAATTCATTAAATGAGTCTGTAAATATTGCCCTGTATAAGAATCTTTACATTTGACCAAATCTTCAGGAAGTCCTGCAAAAACTAATTTCCCTCCTTTATCTCCCCCTTCAGGACCGATATCTATCACCCAATCTGCCGATTTGATCATATCCATATTATGTTCGATAACCAAAATACTATTCCCTAAATTGATCAGTGCCTCAAACGATTTCAAGAGCTTCTTAATATCATGAAAATGGAGACCTGTTGTTGGTTCATCAAATATAAAAAGTGTTTTCTTACTGTTATTTCCTTTAATTAAGAATGAAGCCAGTTTGATTCGCTGTGCTTCTCCACCAGATAGTGTACTTGATGATTGTCCCAATTTCACATAACCTAGTCCAACATCTTGTAAAGGTTGAAGTTTAGATAAGATTTTAGGTTGATCAGCAAAGAAAACAATAGCCTCATCAACACTTAATTCCAAAACATCTGAAACCGACTTACTTTTATACTGGACATCAAGTACATGCTGTTTAAAACGTTTGCCTTCACAAGCCTCACAAGGAAGCACAATATCGGCCATAAATTGCATCTCAATCTTGACCTCTCCCTCGCCTTGGCATACGTCACAGCGACCACCCTCCACATTAAATGAAAAGGCGGCGGGTTTTAGTCCTGCAGCTTTAGCAGCCGGTAAATTTGAATATAAAGCTCTAACTTCATCCCAAGCTTTTACATAGGTAACGGGATTTGATCGTGAAGAACGACCGATCGGATTCTGATCAACCATTTCAATTTGTTCAACGCGATCAATATCTCCTTCAATTCCATCGTAAACTCCTGTCTGCTCACCGGAATAATTCCCGATCGCTTTTTGCAGAGCCGGATATAAAATCCGTTTTACAATTGATGTCTTCCCAGAACCGGAAACACCCGTTACAACAGTAAAATTATTGAGTGGAAAAGTCACATCAATACCCTGCAGGTTATTTTCATGCGCTCCTTTAACGGTAATGGAATTGTTCCATGTACGACGTTGAGCCGGAATGACGATCTGATCTTGTCCGCTTAAATAACGACCTGTTAAACTTTTTTTATCTTTAATGATATCATCGTAGTGACCTGCAAATACCAATTCTCCACCATTTATTCCTGCTTCCGGACCAATATCGATCAGATAATCGGCAGCCTCCATCATTTCCTGTTCATGCTCGACCACAATGACTGTATTACCAATATCCCTTAGCGATTTTAAAACTCCTATGAGCCTTTGTGTATCGCGAGGGTGTAAACCAATACTCGGTTCGTCCAAGACATAAATTGACCCAACCAAAGAACTTCCTAATGAAGTCGCTAAATTAATACGTTGCGATTCACCTCCAGAAAGAGAGTTGGATAAGCGATTTAAAGTTAAATAGCTCAATCCTACATCACATAAAAACTGTAACCGGCTTTCAATTTCAGATAATAACCGCTTCGCAATTAAAAGATCATTCCCTTTTAGTTCTAATCCTTTGAAAAACTCCAATGCTTTATCCAAAGGCATCAGTACGATATCTGTAATGGATCTATCACCAACTTTTACGTAGGTTGCATCCTGACGAAGACGGGAACCGTGACATTCTGGACAATCTGTCTTACCACGATAGCGGGATAACATGACCCGATATTGGATTTTGTAGGTCTGTTCTTCAAGCTCTTGAAAAAATTGATTTAAACCTGAAAAATACTTATTACCCGTCCACAGCAATTTCTTTTGTGCCGCTGTTAGATCAGAATAGGAACGATGGATAGGAAAGTCAAACTTTAACGAAACTTTGATCAGTGCCTGTAACCATTCGCCCATTTTCTCACCTCGCCAAGGTGCGATAGCACCATCATATACCGATCGGCTTTTATCAGGAATAACAAGATCTGGATCAATACCAATCACTTTCCCATATCCTTCACAACGGCGACATGCTCCATATGGATTATTAAAACTGAAGAAATTAGCTGTTGGTTCTTCAAACAAGATTCCATCAAGCTCAAAACGATCTGAGAAATGATGTAATTCGTCTCCTACGGCTATGGAGCAATTACCTTTTCCTTCAAATAAAGCTGTTTGAATAGAATCCGAAAGACGATTTAAGGTATCGTCATCCGAGTCGATACGAAGACGGTCCGTTACGATTTCTATTTCACCTTCTTTAATTACTTTATTATCGACTTTCTTGTCATCGATGATCGTTTCTATTTTCTGTAGCTCACCTTTATACTTGATACGGACAAAACCTTTCTGTAATAAAAGTGAAAGTTCCTCTTTTAACTTACGGTCGTTCGTAGGAATTAGTGGAGCATAAATGGTAATAGATGTTCCCTCCTCTAAAGCCGTTGCAAAATCTACAATACTGGAGACCGTATCTTTTGTAACAAGTTGTCCAGATACGGGAGAATAGGTTTTGCCTATACGTGCATATAATAGTTTCAGATAATCATAAATCTCAGTCGATGTACCGACAGTAGAGCGAGGATTGCTCGTAATAACGCGTTGTTCGATCGCTATTGCCGGTGCTATACCTTTAATATAATCAACTTCAGGTTTATTCATCCTTCCCATAAACTGACGGGCATAGGAAGAGAGACTTTCGACATAACGACGTTGCCCCTCGGCATAGAGTGTGTCAAATGCTAAGGAAGATTTGCCCGAGCCTGACATACCTGTAATAACAACCAGTTTGTTCTTAGGGATATCGACATCAATATTCTTTAAATTATTGACTCTTGCCCCTTTTATTTGAATATAATTTTTCGGACTATTATCCTGTGTCTTCGCCATTTATAAATTCCAATCTAATTTGTTTCAATCTGACATACAGATAAAAACAAAAATAAGGATTTAAAAATCCTTATTAATAACATGAACTAAGAAAAGCCCAATATTTTACAAATTCTTAATAAAGAATCTATTTCAAATGTTACCTAATATCCAACTCCTGTTCTCCTCGGCTGTCTAATAGGGGGCCAAACACCCGGTTTACCGTCAGTTCCCGCTGGGAGTACCCGTTGCTCCCGATTAACCAACTTAGCTTCCTCAGAGGCTTTATAAGCCATTACAGCAGTAAGAATTACATTATACTTGAGATCATCAAACACTAACTTATCATAAGTATCCAAATTGGTATGCCATGTATTTGAAAAGTAACCCCAAGACAATGAACTTAACATAAAAGCAGGTACTCCAGCAGCAACGAAAGATGAGTGGTCTGATCCCCCGCCTCCTGGTGATCCCGGAAATTCTGTTTTGATATCTTTTGTAACATGAGCAGGCACAGCAGACATCCAGCGGGATATAAAGTCATAAGCATGTACAAAGCCTGAGCCATTAATTCGCTCAACACGGCCTGTACCGTTATCTAAGTTGAAAACAGCTTGTGTATTTTCTATAATCTCTGGATTGTCCAAGACAAACGAACGCGAGCCGTTTAGCCCCTGTTCTTCACTTCCCCACAAACCGATTAGTATAGTTCGCTTAGGATTTGGCAATATCTTTTTCAAAATACGTGCGACTTCCATCATAGCGATAGTTCCGGTTCCATTGTCTGTTGCTCCCGAACCTCCCTCCCAGGAATCAAGGTGAGCTGAAAGAATAACGTATTCGTTCGGAAATTGACTTCCTTTAATTTCAGCAATAGTATTAAAGGAAGGTACGTTTCCTAGATCCTTTGAAGCAGTCTCGACACTGATCTTTGTACTGATTCCCTTTTCGGTTAAACGGTATAACATACCATAATCTTCTAAGGAGATATCGAGCGATGGCGCCTTATATGACCGTGCTCCAAATATTTTATTCGCTCCAAATTCTTTTGACCAATTGCTGGTCAATATCCCTACGGCACCTGCATCTTCCAACATGGCTGGGATAGAATTTGCAGATACTCCAGAAGCTTTGATTCGGTTGTTCCATAAAACTGCAAGAGAGTCCCGAGAAACTTTCATCCGTTCAATGGATTCCTTGGTCCCATACTCTTCCCAGTTATGATCCGGACGACCGGTTGGCTGTGGCATTGAAATCATCACAAATTTACCTTTAACAGATGGAAGCCATTTATGAAATGACAAGGAATCCTTTACATCTGGTAGGCTAATAACTTCCGCTTGTATACTTTTCCCTTTTGTACTCGGACTCCATGCAAGCTGTGTTCCGGCCAATGATTTGACACGGGGTGCAATCATATCGATATGTGAAATACCGCGTTCCCATCCTCGCCATTCACCAAATTTTTGATTTTGAGCTGTAATGCCCCAACTTTCAAATTTAGCAACTGCCCATTCATTTGCACGGGTCATGCCTGGAGTTCCCACTAAGCGGGGACCAACTACATCTAACAGTTCAAACGCGAGTGATTCCAGCTGAGAGTTATTATTGGCTTCTGCTACAATTTTTTGCACAATAGGCTCTAATACCTGCGATCCCTGCTGTGATCGATTTTGTGCAAATCCATGATCTAGCGTAAAAAAGCTAAAAAACAAGGTATAACCTAAGACTCTTTTTGAGAAAATATACGTGAGATAAGTTCTTTTCATAAAATATAATATGTAAGGATTTTTAATAAGGCCACTTAAAAATCGAAATTTATATTGACATTCACGACTTTGCATTGATTTTATTACAAAAAAGACAGATTATTAACGATCCAAATGATTTGGAAAATCTAAAAAGAATTCCAAAAAGACTTATTCAAAACAGATAAAGGAGAATTTATAATCACTGTATGAAAAAAGGATATTACAAAAAAAGCCTCCGATAAATCGGAGGCTTTTTCTATTATTTTAAATCTAATGAGATCATTAAACTTTTTTGTTCACTTTACGTTCACCTTCTGTTAAGTAGATCTTACGTAAACGGATAGACTGAGGAGTAACCTCAATATATTCGTCACCTTGGATATACTCCATTGATTCTTCTAAAGAGAATTTGATCGCTGGTGCAATACGAGTATTATCATCAGTACCAGAAGCACGCATATTCGTTAATTGTTTCGCTTTAACGATATTGATTGTTAAATCGTTATCACGGATATGCTCTCCTAAAATTTGTCCTTCATAGATATCTACTCCTGGATCAACGAAGAATTTACCACGATCTTGTAATTTATCGATAGAATAAGCTGTTGTAGTACCTTTATCTAAAGAGATCAATACACCATGTTGACGTCCAGGGATTGTACCTTTCCAAGGCTCGTAACCTTTCAAACGGTGAGCCATAACAGCTTCACCAGCAGTAGCAGTCAATACGTTGTTACGTAAACCGATGATACCACGAGAAGGGATTTCGAACTCTAAGTGTTGCATTTCACCTTTAGTCTCCATAATCAATAACTCACCTTTACGTTGTGTTACCAATTCGATTACTTTACCAGAAACTTCAGCAGGAACATCTACGACCAATACTTCGACTGGCTCACATTTCTTACCATCAATTTCTTTCAAGATAACTTGTGGCTGACCTACTTGCAATTCGTAACCTTCGCGACGCATTGTTTCGATCAATACAGATAAATGGAGAATACCACGACCATATACTAACCATGCATCAGGAGATTCAGTAGGAACTACACGTAATGCTAAGTTTTTCTCTAATTCTTTTTGTAAACGATCATGGATGTGACGAGAAGTAACTAATTTACCTTCTTTACCAAAGAAAGGTGAGTTATTAATCGTGAACAACATGTTCATTGTAGGCTCATCAATATGAATAACCTCTAATTGCTCTGGGTTTTCGAAATCAGCGATAGTATCACCGATATCAAAACCTTCGATACCAACTACAGCACAGATATCACCACAAGCAACTTCTGTAACACGACGACGACCTAAACCTTCAAACGTATGTAATTCTTTTACACGAGATTTAACGATTTTACCATCGCGTTTCATCAATGAAATAGGTTGGTTTTCTTTGATTGTTCCACGTGCAACACGACCAATAGCGATACGACCTACGAAAGTAGAGTAATCTAAAGATGTGATTTGCATTTGCAAAGTACCTTCATTAAAAGGAGATGGTGGGAAGTGAGAGATGATAGCATCTAACAATTCAGATACATCTTCTTTAGGCTCTTTCCAATCTGTTGACATCCAACCATTTTTAGAAGAACCGTATAATACTGGAAACGCCAATTGCTCTTCAGTAGCATCTAAGCTAAAGAATAAATCAAATACATTTTCATATACTTCTTCAGGACGACAGTTTTCTTTGTCTACTTTATTAACAACTACCAAAGGTTTCAAGCCTAAAGCTAAAGCTTTTTGTGTAACGAAACGAGTTTGAGGCATAGGACCTTCAAAAGCATCTACTAATAACACAACACCATCAGCCATCTTCAAGACACGCTCAACCTCACCACCGAAATCGGCGTGACCAGGAGTGTCAATAACGTTGATTTTCACACCTTTGTATTGAACAGAAACGTTTTTAGCAACGATTGTAATACCGCGTTCACGCTCTAGATCGTTATTATCTAGAATTAAATCACCTGTACCATCATTATCTCTAAAAAGATTTGTGAAGTGTAAGATTTTGTCTACCAACGTAGTTTTACCGTGATCGACGTGAGCGATAATCGCTATATTTCTAATATTTTGCATCCAGCAAGTAAATTTGTTTTAAATTCAGGGTGCAAAGATAAGTATTTTGCATCATAAATTCATATAACTATGTGTATTTTATTTGATTACAGCTAAATCTTTTCCAACTTTTATGAATGCTGCTATTGCTTTATCCAAATGACTGATCTCATGACCTGCCGAAATCTGAACACGGATACGTGCTTTTCCTTGTGGAACAACAGGGTAATAGAAACCAATTACATAGATTCCTTCTGCCAACATTCTGGTTGCAAATTCTTGTGCTAATTTTGCATCATACAGCATAACAGGTACAATAGGGTGAAATCCCGGCTTAATATCAAAACCTGCCGCTGTCATTTTTTCACGAAAATAAGCTGTATTTGCTTCTAATTTGTCACGTAAGTCTGTTGTCTCACTTAGCATGTCTAAAACCGCCACAGAAGCTCCTGCGATAGCTGGTGCTAAAGTATTGGAGAACAAGTATGGACGAGAACGCTGACGTAACATATCAATAATTTCTTTACGACCAGAAGTAAAACCGCCAGATGCACCACCTAATGCTTTACCTAATGTTCCAGTAATGATATCAACGCGATCAATTACATTATATAATTCATGTGTACCACGTCCAGTTTTACCAATAAAACCTGTACAGTGTGACTCATCGATCATCACTAATGCTTCATATTTATCTGCTAGATCACAGATCTGATCTAATGGAGCTACCGAACCGTCCATAGAGAATGCTCCATCTGTAACGATAATACGGTGACGCGCGCCAGAAGCCGCTTGTAACTGAGCTTCTAAATCTGCCATATCCGCGTTTTTATAACGGAAACGTTGTGCTTTACACAAACGGACACCATCGATAATAGATGCATGATTCAATTCATCTGAAATGATCGCATCTTCTGCACCTAATAAAGGTTCGAATACTCCGCCATTGGCATCAAATGCCGCCGCATATAAAATAGTATCTTCTGTTCCTAAAAATTTAGAAATTTTTGCTTCCAACTCTTTGTGAATATCCTGTGTTCCACAAATAAAACGTACTGATGACATTCCATATCCATGTGAATCAATTGCTTTTTTTGCTGCTTCAGTTACTTTAGGATGTGATGATAATCCTAAATAGTTATTTGCACAAAAATTGATGACTTCTTCACCAGTGCTTACTTTAATATCAGCACCTTGAGGCGTAGTAATTACGCGTTCTTCTTTATACAAACCAGCTTCTTTGATAGCTGCTAATTCTTTCTGCAATGCAGGTTGAAGAGTTTTATACATAATAATTCAAAATTTTCTACAATAATAAGATTTTATAAGAGCATTTACTCCACTTATAAATGAAGTTTATGTTATTAATGCCTCAAAAGTATGTGAAACCGTTTGCACAATTTTACTATTCATAACGTAATGCTTCTACAGGATCTAATTTTGAAGCTTTTGATGCAGGATAATAGCCTGAGAGCATACCCACCAGAACACATACAGTAAAACCTAATATGATCCAATTCCAAGGAACAATAAATGATGCACCCAATTGTAATGCTAGCAGGTTGCCGATAACGATACCCAATATAATTCCTGCTGCCCCACCAATTAAACAGATAACAACTGCTTCTATTAAGAACTGTTTACGTATCACCGAAGGGGTTGCTCCAATTGCCTTACGGATTCCAATCTCACGTGTCCGCTCTGTTACAGAAACCAGCATAATATTCATTAAACCGATGGAAGCTCCTATTAATGTTATTAATGCAATCACGATTGCTCCCATTGTAATGATAACCATATTTTGAAGTAAGATCTGCGCAACCGCATCAGATTTCGTGATTTCAAAATCCGATGTTTGTTTTGCCGTCAACCCACGTATATTACGGAACACAATAGTAGCCTCTCCCACTCCGGCCTCTAAGCGAACCGGATCATTAACCGATATCGTAATGGTATAAGAAGGCTCAACACCCCCCATTACCGTTCTTGCTTTTACCAAAGGTATCAAACAGGCTTTATCAGCGCCCATACCAGCGCTTGATCCCTTATTTTTTAATACGCCGATTACTTGATAACGCACCCCACCGATTGTCATAAATTCACCTATGGGATTGATGGTGCCTTTAAATAATTTTTGATATATTTCATCACCGATAATGACGACAGGACTTCCTTTATAAACTTCCTGATTCGTAAAATTACGCCCAATAGACAAGTTATATCCGGATGTTTTTAAATAGGATTCATCAGATCCGATGACACCGATATTAGGATTTGTTTTTTCTGATTTATATTTTGCTGTCGCTGCCCATGAAACATTAACATTGATCGAGGTGACCGCGTCAAACTTATATTGTTCCTTAAAGCTGACCGCTTCTCGGTATGTAATGGAGGAATATACCTTCGACTGCTCACCGCTATTTCCAATGCGGACATTCAGACCGCGATTCCGAATATTAAATGAATTGGACCCCATTGAAGAAAAGGAATCTGTTAAAGACGATTTAATCGCATCTATAGATGTTAAAACACCTATAAGTGCCGTAATGCCTATTGCGATAATCAGTGCTGTCAGAAATGTGCGCAACTTATTGCCTACAATGGATTGGAGAGCAAGTTTTATATTCTCTGAATAGGACATTTTAACAGCCATAGCAATTCTATCGTTAATATTTAGATTGCTGAAATTACTGCTATTAAATTAATTATACAATGTTTTTAATAATTAAAGACCCCAAAATAAAAAGCGCACTTAAAAAATAAGTAGCGCTTTTTATTTTTAACCACAGCTTTAGTTCACCCTTTTCCATGATTCGGTACGTCCGAATAAACTGACGCCCACATAGCCCCTGATATCTAACTTATCTGTTCCCTGTAAGGTCATTTTACAGCTATAGGTTTTTCCTGTTTTTGGATCATATATTTTACCGTCTTGATAAACATTACCATCTTTTGAAAAGTTGGTCAAAATCTCTAAGCCCTGAACCTGTCTGCTTTGCAAACTTTTATCAGGATTTTTAATGTCCTTTTTAATATTTCCCTGTGCATCATTTGGTTCTTTCAACCAATATAGTTTACCAAAATACTTTTCACCCTTTTTGTAGATTTCTATTCTACCCTCTCCACTGGGATTCTGCCATTTTCCAATAATAGGGTCAGATTGTGCAAAAATTAATACTGACGTAAATACCAGCATCAGTGTCATGATCATCTTTTTCATATTGTCTCTGTTATAATTGTTTATGTGAATTTACAAAATTTATATTATGCAAGCATAACATATATGCAATTAATTATATTAAACACATTAAAGTACCAAAAGTTTAATTTGGGAGAGACGAATAGCAAACGATTGTTTGGGAGTACAATTTGGCACCGCATTTGATGATAATTTTGTAAGATTAACTTAAAATTATAAATATCATGAAATTCATTATTAGCCTACTTATTACAGGTGTAGTGATTGCGTTAGCAGCCTACATATCTCCAGGAGTACATGTTGCCAGCTTTCTTTGGGCTATCATAACAGGTCTTGTTATTGGATTTGTTAATGCCACTGTTGGTTCAATTTTAAGGTTGTTCACTTTTCCATTAAATTGGTTAACACTGGGACTAGTTTCTTTTATCATTACCGTACTTATGATATTATTAACAGATTCATTACTCGGATCTAAATTTGATGTTTCCGGTTTCTGGACAGCGGCGCTCTTTGCAATTGTAGTAGCGGTGCTAGAAATGATCATTGGAAAAATGTTTCCTAGCAAAGATTAAAAAAATATAGGATCATGTACCACTATTGAAAATTCTACATTTAGAAGTAAGAAAGTTACAATAGTCACAAATACGATATGTATCTCAAAAACGAATAGAGGCCAATCGATATCGATTGGCCTCTACTATGAATACCTAAATAATGACTATAATAACTATTTGCGTTTAGGTTTTTTCTTCATCTTATTAATCCAGATAAATACACCTGTTACTGGTAATGAGGTGGCGATTAAGCAGGAAATAAAATAAAGTATTTTTGTAAAAGGTCCGTATATATCGCCGATATGTAATGCTTTTACAGATGCCGAAGCCCTTTGTGAAAAAGTTTTTTTAACGAAAATTTCTTTTTCCAAAATTTCACCCGTATACTGATCCAAAGTAAGTTTATCACCTGCTGATGGTGCAAAAAATCCCACTTTATTCTTCATTACACTAATTGTTCCTGTGCTATCTTTAGGAAAGTTAATCGTAACATCACCATCGTACGGAAGAACTTTATTGATAGCAATCAAAGTTTCATCAATCGTTATTATTCTTTTCCCCGTTATTGGATAGATAGAGAGAAGCTTAGTCTTTTCCTCCTTCTTTTCGGAAGGCGCTTCATAGGTCCCCCAAGTTTTTTGCCAGCCTGTGCGGTACCAGTCAAATGACCAAAATGGTCCGGTGACACTCATCAAAAACAAAATGATACAGCTATAAAAACCTAGTGTATTGTGAATATCATGGTTGATTCGCTTCCAGTTTCCTGACCATTTTATCGATAAACCATTTTTCCATCCTCTTAACTTATTTGGAAACCAGATGATCATTCCACTGATGACGCCCAATAGAAATAATAAAGTGGCAGTTCCTGTGATCCAGCTACCTAGTTTTCTATTCTCAATCCCATCAAAAATTGGTTCTTTGATCTCATTTAAGAGCAACCAGCGGTGTAATCCGAACATAACCTGCATCATGTCATTGGTGCCATTTTTAATCTCTCCGACATCACCAATTAATTCACCTGTAAAAGGATTAACCATCATTTGATTTGCTCTTGGTTTACGTCCAGCCTCTTTCTTCGGTTCTTCCTTTTTGGAGTCCGCCAACTTATCATTAGCTTTTTCAACCCTAGCTTTTCCTTCTCCTGCTTTCTTATCTACAGAAATAGACGGTCCATTGTCCTTTGCAGAAGACTCTTTACCTTCAATATCTTTTTTTGGTTTATTATATAAAATTGCTAAAGTCCGCTCCTGATCAAATGGTATTTTAATACCAACAACTTTACCCTTGATATTATCTTTAGAAATACGCAATAATGAATCAGTGTTTATCTTTTGCTTTCCAGCTGAAGCAACCTGATAATACTGTGGTGCTGCTGCCTCTCGAATCTCCGTATTGTAGACATATACAGTTCCTGTTAAACACACGACAAAAACGACGATACCGCTAATAAGCCCAAACCAAAGATGTAGATCGTTAAATAGTTTTCTGATTTTCTGCCAATTAGATTTTTTCGCTTTTGTTGCTTTCATATTTTACTGTTTAGGGTATGGTTTTAAAATAAAAAATTAGGAAAGGTAATCATACCTTTCCTAATTCATAACTAAAATACAGTTTATCCTAGTAAGCTCCTAAATAGAAACTACCTGATTGATTTTTTAATTTAGCTCCTTTTGTGATCTGTTTTGTTTTTGTATCAATGATATAAATATGACCATCGACACCATTTGGAGTCATCGGAACATACGCCAGATCCCCGATCACGCCGATATTCTGGAATTGACCAAAAGTTCCTGTTATAGCTGTTACACCAGTTACTTTATCAGCCGATCTGCCAGAGAATCCGATATTAGTTTGGTTTTCAGTAGCCAATTTCACTGCTGTATTAGCCGTTAAATCAATTAAAGCCAAGTAACCACCATCAACACCTGTTTCTGTATACAAAACCAGACCGATATTATTTTTCACATGTCTCCATGCACGGATAGCAACATTATTACTTGTTCCTAAAGCTGTTTTTAAATCAAAATTATAAGCATTATCATAAGTTCCTGTAGAGCCGTTTATTCTTAAAATTTGTGATCCGGAAGTAGCCGTTGCTTGGTAAATATTTCCATCAGTACCCAAGTATTGCGTCATAGTACGGTATGAGTGGTTGTTCGCTTTACCATTAGCAGCATAAATCAATTTTGGATTGTTTAAAGAAGGATAATCCACAACTAAAGTTGCAGTACCCAATTCATTTTTTCCTGACGTCCATACCTGATTTCCGTCGCCATTAACCGTAGATTGTTTAGTTACATCTGTTCTTGTTAAATTACAGCCGATAAAGATTTTTGTTTTTGAGGCATTCAAAATTGGCACATCGATACGACCGATCTGATAACCTGCTTTTGTTTGCTCTGCAGTAAACGGAATTGTAAATTCTGTCTGACGGGTAATCTGAGGATCATTCAAATTCAACACAGCAATTTTTGCAGTACTTGCAACATTAACAAAATCTGCACCTGCGCCCTCTTTCGAACCTGTAACTTTAGAAGATGCATATACACCAACGCCAATACCTTCTGCTGCAACTACCCAACGAGGTGCTGTACCCAAAATAGGTTCAGTATTCACTTCTTCACGTGTATCAACAAAGCTCTTACCTCCTTCAACTTTGTATTTATTAAAAATTCCTCCGTCATTACCTGTGTATTGAATATTGTATAAGAAATTTCCATTGACAGAGCCCTGCACCCGCGCCGTACGCTGCGATCTTAAGCCATATCCATTGGCAAAGACATTCACTTCAAAATTTGCATCTTTTGCTTGTTCCGGCGTGATCGCAAATGCCATCGTACCACCATTTCCTGCTGTTCCTTCAGCATCTGGAAATGCACCTGTTAATGTAATATATTTACGGTCTGCCACATCTGGTCCTGAAGCCTGTTGACCAGCATCAACACCGTCACTTTTTTTACAAGAGGTTAAAGCACCGATTGCGATTGCAGTACCAAGTACCGCTGTCTTAAAAAATTTCGTTTTCATGTGAATTTTTGTATTTAAAATTTATTGATCGTATAATTTAATTTAATATAAAAAGCTCTTCCAGGTTTTTGAACACCAAAGTTGTCATACAGTTCAGCATTCAATACATTTTTACAGTCCAAACTCGCAACCAGCTTACCGCTAGGAAAACGGTAACTTGCTCCTAAATCATGCGCGAGTTGAGTTGGTGTTGTAAACCACTCCGATTCAATCCAAATGGTACTAAACGGAGCCACATAGCCCACATTGTAATATAAATTAACCACTGATTTCTTTTGAAGGATATTGTTCATGCGATACTGCACATTACCATTTACAGTGAAAAATGGTTCATTAGGAATTTGTTTGTCATACAAACTATGTGGATTGCCCATTTCATCCGACTTCACTTTAAACAATGAATTGAATTTGGAGAAATTTACCATAGCATTTAACCGATTATCAAAAACATAGTTAACCTCTGCCTCATATCCAATTGACTGCGTTTTAGAAAGATTAACAAATTGCGTTACCTGAATATCCTCGACCTGCCCTTCTCTTCCTTCTACGACTTCCTCTGTTCTAGTCTGCTGAATAATTTTATCATAACCGTTGCGCCAAAACATATTTCCATATAATGACAACTTATGTTTACCTACTTCAAGTGCTCCAAATCGAGCGCCCAGATTATAATTAATGGCACGTTCAGGCAAAATATCCGGATTAGCCAAAACGTTGCTCTCAGGTTCTCCATAAACATGACGGTCTGTAGGCATAATGAAAGATTTTTCGGCCGAGACAATAATAAAACCTCTTTTTACAGCCTCATATGATAGGGTCCCGCCAAAACCTTTATTGTTTCTCTTTATTTTGTTATGTTCATATACCATTGTTCCATCCTTTTCACCAGTTGGTGTACGCTGATCGGTGTGATATAGGGCATATTTACCAAATATATTGGTTCTTAATTTACCATCTAAGAGCTCAGATTCGTAATTCAGGCCCCAGATATTAGTTGTTGTATTATTATTAGTGATCCAGCGGCTACGTGCTGGATTTAACAAATCCTTATCTTCTCTATTCGTTTTTTCAAATTTATGGTTCAATGAGATTCGTTGCCCTGAAAAGATGGTATAGGCTAAATTTGAACGAACATTAGAAATAGTCCGATCGATATCAGAAATAACAGCGTCGCCCTGTTGTCCCTTGCCGGGTTCATATCCATAAGTTTCCGGTGGACCTTCCGAATTCTTCACCAATAAAGTTCCGTCCCAGTTATATCTCAAACTCACCGTATCCTGCAAATATGTATTTCGTTTACTATGAACAGCATTCACATTAAGAGATAGTCCATCAATAAATAGGTTTTTCTTATTGTAGTTTAAACTAAATACGTGAGCTTGATAGTCATTAAAACGACCAAAGTAGGGTTTGGTCATCGTAATACCATGTGGAACCTCCTTATGGGAATCGGAAATATTATACCCTAAGAAAAATTGATCTGCCCACTTGACATTTGTAAAACCGAATTCAAAACGTCCGCCTACAGTTTTAAATTCATCATTTGCACGTTTAACTCGATAATAACGGTCTACTCTTCCACCGGGTCTGGTATATTTCGAAAATTTGCCCCACATTTCGTAGTTATTATCTGAATGACTGTAAAAACCCGATACTCTAGCTGTAAATCCATTTTTCTGATTTCTATATAATCCACCAATATCTGCCCTGTAGGTATTAAATGAACCATAAGAAACTGCGGCTGTAATATTATTTGAAGAGGCATCTTTTTTCATGATAACATTGATGGCACCTCCGATATAGTTCCCTGTTAAATGTGAAGGTAACACGCCTTTGTATACCTCAATACGCTCAATCATGGAAGGTGGGATATTATTCAAATTGAATGAGGATCCGTAAGTGGAGATCTCTATACCATCCAGGAATAGTCCAATAGTACTTCCCGACATGCCATTGAGGTTATATTCAATTGGCGAACCTTCTCCTCCATTCTGGCGAACACGCACTCCCACTGCTCTATCCAGTAATTCATTGGTTGTTAGATTTCGTAAAGAAGCTTCCTTAGTTTCAATCACCGCAACGGCAAAACCACTTGTCTCAATCTCTTTTTTTACTGACTTTTTTTCTATTCGGACTTCATCTAAAGAACGATCACCTTTAGGGGCCACATAGATATGAAGATTCTGTAGTTTTTTATGAACATTGATCTTAACTCTCTTCGAGTGGAATTCAACAGAACTTACAGATATTGTTTGCTCACCATAAGGAACATTTTTAAATTCATAATCTCCCTTAACGGAAGATACTGCCACAATGTTGCTGTTTTCTATACGAATAGTAGCATGTGAAACGACGGTGCTATCGGCTAGATAAATAATTCCTTTAATTGTACCTGTTTGTGCTGAGGCAGATAATGCTAGGATAAAAAGCACAAAGGTTGTGTAAAAAATTTTCATTAATTGAGATTAATTCTTAACTTCGAATATTCGCTTAGAACGAGTCTAAATAAATACAGCGTCGCAAATATAAAGCTCTTCTAAATACAGAAAAGACGTTATTGGAAATAACGATGACGTATTCCGAAAAATCATAGCACTATTGAATTAAAATGATTAGTACTGTACTAGATAATAATTACAATCTTCAAAAAATATCAGAACATATCCATTTTGACGAGTTAAGTCCCTACAAAGGCTGTAAATTCAAGATCCATGAGGATGTCTATGTAAGTATAATTGCAACAAAAGAAACGAGCTTTTATACCACGTCAGCTACTGAATCATTTAAGCTACAGGAAGGATACAGCTTTTTGAAATACTTGTCCAAGGATACCTTAATCGAAATCAAATCATTAGCAATAAATAGTAAGTGCCTATTTATTATCTACAGTAAAGACTTTATTGATCGTTTAGGGACTGAAGAGCACAGGTTTTTCCAGTTAATTCAAATCTACACGCCGCATACAATACAAGATGTGGCGATCCATTCTTCCGTTGTTGAACTGTTGCAAGTCAATGGCCCTGCTTACTTAAGGAATATTCAACAGAAATCGAAAGTACTTGAAATATTTTTCAAACAGCTTACTTTCATTTCCAATCTCCAAGAAAAAGATACCGTTAATCTTCGATTAGAAGAGATAAAGAAGGTTGAAAAAGCAAAAAAGTTGATTGACGAAAACATATCCAATACGTATACCATTCCAGAATTATCAAGAATCATTGGCACCAATGAACAATATCTTAAACAGCATTTCAAACAGCAGTATGGAATGACGATTCGAAGCTACATCTTGAAAAATAAGATGAACCACGCGAAAGAACTATTGCTGAAAGGAGATCATAAAGTGGCTGTCATTGCAAATAAAATCGGCTATAAACACGCGACTCATTTTACAACTGCTTTTAAAAGATATTTTGGCTTTTTACCAAATTCAATCAGATTCAATTGGATAGCCTACTTATCACCTTACTATCTAGATTTAGAATTAGAATTGCTCTGTATTCTTTAAGCAATCTCAATTAGATGCACTAAAAATTTTCAATGATCATGGCCTTTTTCCTGTGCAGGATAACCATAGAATCCCGATTTGTATCTGACTACTAGAATCCACTATAATTCCAGCATAATAGTATCTATACCTACCTAAGCCCCATCTGGAAACTAGCAAATTATAAGCTCAGTACAACTAAAGCTATATCATCAATACAATTTGCAAATACGAATGAAGAGGCCGAATCAGCTTTGATGAAAAAGTGCTTACATATAGAATAAAAAAGGCTCTCCTAAAACGGAGAGCCTTTTATTAGTTATTTAATATAATTAGAATTCCCATCTTACGAAAGCTTCGATTGCCTCGTAATTAGCTAATCCCAATTGATCATATAATTCTGCAGTTTCGCTGGTACGATCTTCTGCACGTACCCAGAATTCACGAGGATCATCTCCAGGGAAAACTGGAAGATCTTTCTGTGATTGGTGCTTAAAGATAGCCAAACGCTTGCGGTATACCTCTTGTGGCGATAATGGAACAGCCATTTCAATTTCATGAATTGGGTATTCATGCCACGCTCCACGGTACAACCATAACCAACAATCTTTAGTCCACTCATCAGTCGCTTTTAAACGTCTTAATGCTTCAAACAAAATATTAAAACATACTTTGTGTGTTCCATGTGGATCCGCAAAATCACCAGCTGCAAATACCTGATGTGGCTTTACCTGACGTAATAATTCCATTGTTTGCTGGATATCATCTTCGAAAGAAACATCTTTTGAGAATTTCTGTCTATCGTAAAAAGGTAAGTCTTGGAAATGGATATTTGTATCTGGTAAACCTACAAAACGAGCGCCAGCAATAGCCTCTCCTTTACGGATTAATGCTTTGATCTTACGAACAATCTCTGTATCGATCTGGTTTGGTTTTTTAGTTTCAAAAATCTCACGGCTTTCTTTATACAACGTTGAAATTTTTGATGCATCAATTCCCATCTCTTTTGCAAAATCTTCTGCAAATTCTAAATAGCGGATAACATCATCATCCCAAACAGCTGTATTACCACACGTTTGATAAGCAACATGTACATTATGTCCTTGATCTGCTAAACGAATAAATGTACCACCCATAGAGATTACATCATCATCAGGGTGAGGAGAGAATACAATTGAAGTTTTCTTAGCCGGATTAGCACGCTCAGGTCTTTGTGAATCATCAACATTTGGTTTACCACCTGGCCAGCCAGTAATGGTATGTTGCAATTCATTAAAAATACGGATATTGATATTGTAAGCAGGACCTGATTGGGTTACCAACTTAGCCATACCATGATTATTATAATCTTCTTCTGTCAGTTTCAGAATAGGCTTCTTAATTTCCAAAGACAACCAAACAACTGCTTTTTTAATTAAAACAGGTGTCCATTCAATATCTTCAGCCAACCAAGGCAAATCGAATCTTGTTAATAACGAAGCTGATTCTGTGTCTAAAATGAATTCTACATTATCAGACAGTTGCAAATAAGTTGCTGGAATCTCTGATGAGATTTCACCTTCTACAGCTTTCTTAATGATTTCAGCTTTATTACCACTCCAGGCCATCAAAATGATCTCTCGAGCTTTAAAAATAGTACCGACACCCATCGTAATTGCTTTACGAGGTACATTTTCTTTACCACCAAAATCACGAGACGCATCACGACGTGTCAAATCATCTAATGTGACAACACGTGTACCCGAATTAGGAGCAGATCCCGGCTCATTGAAACCGATATGACCTGTACGACCAATTCCTAAAATTTGAATATCTAAACCACCTAAGTCAGTAATTTTTTGCTCATAAGCTTCACAAGCGGCATTGATCGCGTCTACTGCTAATGTTCCATCAGGAATATTAACGTTTGCTCTTTCAATATCAACATGATCAAATAGATTCTTATTCATGAATGTCACATAACTCTGTGCGGCATCTGGCTGCATCGGATAATATTCATCCAAGTTAAACGTGATGACATTTTTGAAACTTAAACCTTCTTCTTTATGTAAACGGATTAATTCAGCGTAAACTTTAACGGGTGTTGCACCAGTAGCAAGACCTAAAATTGCATTTTCGCCATTCTCTTGCTTTTTGCGAATGATGTCCGCAATACGCTTTGCAACAACTTTGGAAGCTGTGCTTGGATCAGGATACACACTTACAGGAACTTTTTCAAAGCGTGTTTCTTCCAATAAATTTAATCTAGCCATTATTAGAATTAGTATTGATAGGGTGAATTACAAATTTATAAAATATTGTAGCTTATTCACCATATTTTATAAGATTTTAAATCGTTTATAGCAAAAATGCAAATGCACACGATTGCTAAAACGTTTATTTGAAGTATTATCTAATATTATTAAGTAAATCAATGGCTTGAACGAGCGTTTCAGATCTTTTAGCAAAACAAATCCGCAAAATATACTGATTTGGATCTGCCGTATAGAACGCTGAAATCGGAATTAATCCGATCTTATTTTCGACGATCATACGTTCAGCAAATAAGAGGTCTTGTTCCTCCGAAATTGAACTGTAATCAACATTCAAAAAATAAGTACCGTTGCTCGGTAATACGGTAAATTTGGAAGATGATATTCA